>CAVXHJ010000001.1:0-645522 GCA_963761435.1 uncultured Alphaproteobacteria bacterium
GGACACAGCGCGCCGACTTTGCTGACCGTCGCGACCGCCGTTCCACTGAACGCATCCATGCTAGTGAGAGAATGCGTCCTCAAACGCTTCGCCGACTTCCGGAGTTAGCGGAGTCCCCGATTGGGCGTCGCAGCCGCCCGGACGTCGCCACAGGCACATGCGCTCGACAAGCATCGTTCGATCATAGGGGTCGGTCCAGCACTGCACTTGTTGGTAGCCAAGGCTGGTGAAGTCGACGGGAAGGTCGACAGGATGTTTCAGCTCAGGGCTCCGTTTCTGGAGGCTAAGCACATAGTTATAGGCCTTAGGAGCGCTAGCTTCTGCCCCTTCTCCCGCGTTGAAGAGAGGAATATTAGGACGCAAATCCGCATAGCCAGCGGCGCGCCACCAATCGCCGCCGGGGTAAATGCCAATACCGCAGGCTTCTTTGTCTGCGTTGACCTCGCGCATCGCAAGGATCGAGCCGCGAGATCGAACCCAAAACCAAATGCGGTTGGGCGATGCCGCGAGAACAAGCGATGCAATCGTCCACACGAGCGGCACGGCGACGATCAGCGCCTTGCGGACCTGTGGTCGGCCAAGCCGGTCAGCCAGCCAGTCGGCGGCCATCGTCGAGCCCACGGCGGCCAGTGTCATGACGAGCGGCAGCGCTGGAGAGATATACCGATACTCCTTGTGGCTGACCGCCGAATGGACCACAAAAATGGTCGCGGCCACCCAAAACAAGAGGGGTAACCTCAAGGCGCCATAGAGTGCGCAAAGCACGATCACGACGCCAAAGAGGCCCCAGGAAACCGTTTCCCAGCCGATGTAGGAGTAGACCGGGTTATGGCCGAAAAACGAGCCAAGGCCGATCGATTGGTAATAGACATACATGACCAGGGCATGAAACGGCCAACCCCAAGTGATCCAATCGAGGAGCCCGCTTAGCAGGGTCGTGAGCGCAAGGCCGCCGAGCAGGGCCGGGTAATGCGCTCGCTCACGAATCCCGCCCGTTGCGATGACGATGACAGCGATGGCCGGGAGAAGCTGCGGGCGCAGAACCAGCGCGACGCCTGACATCGCGGCGCCAATGAATATTCGTCGTTCGGACGGAACGCCGAGACCAGAATAGAGTAGATAGAGGCTCACCACGAGCGCTGCGCCGGCGGCGGTTTCGGAAAGCGGATGGGTGTAGAAATAAACCAGTTCGAACCAGACCGCGTTTAAAAGACCCGCTGTTACGGCGCCCGGGAAGCCAGCGACGTTGCGGCCCCAGAGAAACCCGCAAATTACCGGCGCCAGCGATATGATGCACATGAGCGCGGAGACGCCGCCGAGAGCGGCGGCGGGCGGCGAGCCGAACAGCTGCCCCAACGCCATGAAGACGGCCATCATTCCGGGCCAAAGCCAGTTCCGCTCACCGACCTGAAAATCCCAGGTGATCAATCCTTGATGATTGACGACGTGGTTCGCAGCATCGAGCCACATGCGCTCGTCGGGATGGAGTATGCTGGGGAGCATGGTCATCACGCTTGCGCGTATCGCAACCGCGAGGACACATATCGCCGACAAAGCGATCCAATCGCGCAGTCGCAATCGGCCCGCAGGCGAATCGTTCAGTCGCCGTGCGGGGACGGTAAACGTCATCCGGAACGCCCCCTATCCGCTCATCAACGCGCCAGACGTTACCCGACGGACTGGCGAGGTCAAGTTCCAGGCGACGCGATCTTCGCGATGACGGTTGACCCTCGTCGATTTGCCGCCGGAAGCTCACGCGATCGATGAAACTGGGACTTTGATCGAGTTGATTGCTGGATCAAGAGCGAAAACCGCGTTCGGGCCCGCGCCGCTTCGCAAAGCTCGTCGGGAAGACCGGAGCGCTCTCTTTTCTCAATTCGGAGCGCTTGAAACCAGAAGGGCTTTCAATCGGCGGCCGACAGCACGTGGATGGCGCGATTGGCGATCAGCTCCTTGGTCTTGCGTCCATATTCCGCCATGTGCGGGGCGGCCGCATGAGCCCCCAGGGCCTCGCCGTTCTCCCAGGTTTCGAGAACGACAAAAGTATCCGGTCCGAACTTCGCCTGAAACGGTCCGATGCCCGCGGCGTCGACATGCGCCGCATATTCGATGCATCCCTTTTCCGCCCGCACCGCCGGGACGTTGGCGAGAAACGCGGCGAGAACCTCTTCGCGTCGGCCCGGTTTTGCGGTTATCACGGCGACTACGCGGATCATTGTTTATCTCTCCTGCGGCGACCAACTCCCGGGCGCCGGCGTCAGGATAGCCTCGGCCGGTCGTCTTTCGCCAGCGAAAAGCTCCGCTTCGGGAGCCGCGTCATCGCCTTCGTTGGCCGCGCCGCCGCCGGCCGCGCCGAGTTCAGGCCTGGCTCACCATCTGCTGGATTTGGATCACCTCGAACTCGGCCGGATAGAGCGGCGCGAAGCCGACGGCGACGTTGAGGACGCCGAGCGCGGCGGTCGCCTCGGTGTTGTTCGCGCTGTCGCACTTCACGAAATAGGCCTTCTCGGGCGTCGAGCCGGCAAAGGCGCCTTGCAGGAAAAGTCCATGCAGGAAGGAGCCGACGCTGAGCCTGACCTGGCTCCAGAGCGCCTCGCCGTTGGGCTCGAAGACCGCCCACTTCATTCCCGCGTAGAGGCTCGATTCGATGTAGAGCGCTAGCCGCCGCACCGGAACGTATTTCCATTGCGATCCGAGCGCGTCGGCGCCGGCGATGGTGCGCGCGCCCCATACGACCGTCCCGAGCGCCGGGAATTGCCTGAGGCAATTGACGGCAAGCGGGTTCAAGGCGCCATTCTGAATGTCCGTCAGGTCATATTGGAGGCCAAGCGCGCCGCTGAGGGTTGCGCCGACTCCCGCGGGCGCCCTGGACACGCCTCGGTTCGTATCGGTGGCGGCGTAGATCCCGGCGACAAAGCCGCAGGGAGGAAACAGCGTCGGGCTGTTGTTCGCCAGCGGATCGGGAGCGCTCACCCACGGAAAATAGAATGCGGAGTTTCCCGCGTGGGGGCCCGAGAGGCTGACCCCGTTCGAGTCGGCCGGGCCGGCCCCGAGGCCCGGCGGAACAGGTCCGGACGGCGCGGCGTTCGGCGCCGCGTCGACGATGAGAAACGCGCGGTTCTCGAAGCAGAACTGCTGCATGGCGGACACGGCCACGGCGGAATTCTCTCCCGGCGCGCACAGGAGATTGAAGATCGGCGTATCGGCCAGGAGCGCGAAACCGGTCGCTGGAGCGGAATTTGACGTGTTCAGCAACTGGGCTTCGAAGGGAGCCTGATTGGGTTCGAGCGTTGGACCGTCGGCCCCGGCGGTCGGCGATCCGTCGAGGGCCAGCGGCGCCGCCGAGAGGGGGATTGGCGCCATCGTCGGGGCGAAGGTCGCGTGGCTGTTCGAGCCGGTCCAGACGCCCGAACCGCTGATCGCCGCCGCCGGCAAGGCGCTGAGGATCATGAAGGAGCCATTGACCGTGCCGAGAATCGTCGCGCTCGCTCCCGAACCTGCTTGCGTCACCGCCTCGGAAGGGGTGAAGATCGCGCTCGAGGTGAGCGAGCCCGCCGCGATCCACACATCCGGCGTCGCCGACGGCGCCGGCAGCGAGCCGGGCGCCGCGCCGCCCGGCTGCGTGAACGTCACGAGGGTCGAATTCCCATCGACGGCCGCGACGGCCCACTGCGGATTCGCCGGATCCGTCGATAGGCTCGAGTAGTTCTCAACCGCGGACGGCGCGCCGGCCGGCGCGAGCCGCGAGACGCGAAGATCGAACGAAGCATGCCCGCCCGCCGCGGCGACGACGTTCGAGACCGCGACGCAAAGCGCGTTGGCCCATCTGCCGGGATTGCTCGCGTAGAGGGTCAGGCCGGCGATCGTATTCGAGGCCCATTTCGCCGATGTCGCCGCGCCGGCGTTGTCGTAGAGGCGGACGATATAGGCCTGCGTCCCTCCGTTGAGGAAGAAGTGATTGACCGCGTAGGCGAGCGGAACTCGGGCGATCAGGCCGCCGAACAGCTTCTCGTACTCCGCGAAACTCGTCACCATCACCGCTTTGCCGACCGGCCCCTGATTGGACCAGCCGATGAAGGCGGCGATCGAGGTGGGGACGCCGGCGATCGGGTTGGGACCGCTGGCGAGCTCCTGGATGAAGACGCCGGGATATGTGTAATCGGGCATCGCTCGACCCTTTCCCGTCAGGCGAAAACGTTCGGGAAGGCGCTCGTGGGGGCCGGGTGAAATCCTAGCTCAAATTCCCAGTCGCTGCGATCGAAGCGAGCCGCGAGGTCCGAGGCCGTTTCACAGGCCGAGATCATTGAGAGCGTCCGCGACCCGAGCGCTCGCCGTCACCGAGCCGGCGTGGTTCAGATGCGACCAGTTCTCATACAATTCGTCCCGCTGCGCGAGGTCGCCGTTGTCCACGACGAGCCCATACGACTTGAGAAAGTCCACGTCGCTGATCGTCCCGGAGTTGTTGAACATGGGCAGATAGACGAAGATCAGCTTTGTGCCGTGGGCTTTCGCCGCTTCCGCGATCTTGCGGAGATAGAGGTGGTCTTCGCCGCCGTTGATACGGGAGATGGCGCGCACGAGCGAGGTTTGCGGCAGAGGCTCGCGCGGCTCCGCAAGGAGGACCGCGCGGGGAACGGCATGCTCCATGTCGACAATCTTCCCGAACTCGCCGGGGAAGCTCGTGGTGTAGTCCGTGCGGCGGCGGGCGTAGAGTTCGGGGTCGAATTGCTTGGTGAGCCCGAAGAGGCCCGGGAAGAGGTTGGCGCCGAACAGCCTGACCTTGCGGATCGGCAGATAGGCGAGGTCGTAGAGATAGTTATGCAGGAACGGCGTCGGCGGCGAGCACAATCGCATCCGCCGGGGCGACATATTTGAAAGCGAAATGGCCGACAGGAAAAGGCTGCTGGTCGACTTCGAGAACGATCGCCTTCGGGGATTTCGCCTTGTAAATCTCGTCGAGGATCGCCCATTGGATGTTGCGGCCTGACCCTTCGAGACTGAAGTTCACGACGTTGGCGTGTTTGCCGTGCTCCGCGAGCTGCTGCTCGATCGCGGCGGCGCCGAGGCCGAGCTGGGCGCGGGACGCGCCGAGGATCGCAACGTCGATCGGCCGCGGGTCGTCGTGGATCCGCTCGTAGATCCAGCGCAGCCGGCCATCCAAGCTCGAGTCCATGAGCTGCCATCGCTGGTAGCGGTTCTCCGGCAGAAGGCAGACGGCCGCACTGAGCGCAAGCGCCACGGCGACCGCCGCGCACAGAACGCCAAGAAGTCTCAGTCCGGCCATCCGTCCCCCGGAGGCCTCGGACTGCGCCGGCGCCGCCTTGGCCCCGGCTCCAATGGCGGGCGGCGCGCCCGCGGCGCGAGCGCTAGAACTGTCCATAGATGAATTGTCCGGTCCCCGCGGTCGACAACACGGTCAGAAGGAAAATGCAAACACCATATTGCAGCCATCGAGGCGCGACCGTGCTGACCGACCGAGCAAACCTTCGGACGCCGGGCGCGCCCGCGCCGTCAAAGAGCGAGATCGCCATGCAGATCGCGGTGGGAACTGTGAGATAGGCCGGCAGATCCGACCAGCCGGTCGGCCCGCTCGGCGTGACCCCAAGCACCTGTCGGAGAACTGAAGTGGCCTCGGCCCATGTCGAGGCATGGAAAAAGATCAGGGAGAAGCTCATGAAAGCGAAGGTCAAGAGCGCCCCGAGGAAACCCAAGACATAGGGCTGCGCGCGCCAAGCCGAAGTTGCTGCCCCATTCGCCTTTCCGGCGGCGCGCTTGCGGCGGGCGCGAGCCCCGAGGATCAACACGGTCGCGCTGAGGAAAACGGCTTGAAGCACGCCGAACACCAGAAAATTGCGGGTAAAGCCGTGCCAGACCCCTATGATGATCATGTTAAGGCAGACGGAGGCGATCAATCCCACTTGGCCAAAGTCGCGCAAGGCCATCGACATGGGTGTGAACAGATAGTCGGTGAGCCACAGAGTCAAACTCATGTGCCAGCGGCGCCACATCTCCTGGATGTTCGCGGCGGCGAAAGGCGCATTGAAGTTAGGCGGACCTTCGATGCCGAACAGCCGGCCGATGCCGAGCGCGATGTTGGTATATCCCGAGAAGTCCGCGTAGAGCTGCAGCGTATAGCAGGCAAGCAGGGTCAGAATGACCGGGTAAGTGAAATCGGCGTGCGACTTGTCGACGACCTCGATGAAGGCGGCAAGGCGGTCGCCGACCAGCGTCTTCATCATCAGGCCGCCAAGGATGTAGCGGAATCCCGTTTCGACCTGTTCGGCGCTGAGCGTCCTGCCCATGACATCGCGCATCTGGGTGAAGAACGGTTCCGGCCTCTGAATCGGCCCGCTGACGATTTGCGGAAAGAACGCCGGAAACAGGAGGAAGACGACCGGATCGCGCTCGACCGCCTCGTCGTCCCAGTAGACTTCGATCAGGTAGGAGATCAGTTTGAACGAGTAATAGGAGACGCCGAGCGGCAACAGCAGGCCGCGCCACGCTCCCGCCGCCTTGAACACGACGATCAGGGCGACAACGGCCGCGACCCCGACCCACATCAACGCGGTCTTCGCCCGTTCGCCGCCGCTCTTCGCGATCGCCAGCCCCAGCGCATAGACGCCGGCCGAGGCGACGATGAGCAGAACCAGATAGACCCGGCTCGAAAGGGCGTAAAACGCATAGGACAGCGCCAGAAGATAAATCGCCCGCCACTGGCCGGGGAGGAGGTAAAACGCCGCCACCAACGGAACGAGGGCCAAAAAGAAAAGCGGTGAGGTGAAACTCACTACGCCGCCTTTTTCTTGATCAGGAGCAGGAGCTCGCCGACATTCTTGAGCGAGCGGACGTCCTTGATGCTGAATTTGACGCCGAAGGCTTTTTCCACGGCGATGATCATGTTGATATTCGAGAGTGAATCCCAGGTCGGGACGTCCGCCGCCGTCATGCCCTCGCTGACGACGAGGGCGTCGTCGTTGAAGACGTCACGAAAAATCGGCGTCAACCGTGAGACGATTTCACTGTTCTCCATTGCGACCCCGCTTGATCCTCACAACTGGTTGAAGGCCGGCGCCGGCAAGGCCGCACAGGGTGATGGCCTTGGGCGGTCCTTCCGAAGCCGGGGCGCTTGACAAAGCCCTCCCCGCCGCCGCAACCAACTAGGCTTGCGACGCGCATCACCGAGTCTGCCGTCAGTCATGTTTAGAGTTATTGCGCCGTTGGTCAGGACAGAATAATAGCGTGCGTTCCTCACGCATGTTATCGCCTTCGGACGACCGGACCCTTTCAACCCCTGTCGCGCCGAAAGTCAAGGGTTGGTTCGTGGAACGGGCGAGCCTTCCTGTTGGGGCTCGACGCGCGCCGCGGTCGATGTTGTCTCGCCAATTTCCGGTTTTTGGGGTCGCTCGTTTCATCTGCGCTTCGAACAGTATCGCTATTCCGGTGAATCTCCTTCACGGACCCGCGGCATCCTGCATTTCGATCCGGCGCCCCCGGGTAAGGCCCGCCGGCGACCGCTCAACCTGCCAACCGCTCTGAAAGGATTTAGAATGACCGGCAACGGAAACGGCAGTATCCCGCTCGACCTGTACTTAGATTTGCTTAAGAGGTCGCTGACCGGAACTTTGTACGGCGCAGAACCTGATGTTAACAATGAAAGCGAAATGACATTTTGGCGCGACTTTATTGAACACTATATCAAAGGGCCCGCCGTCTCCATGCTGCCGGTCGCCAGATTTGACAATCTGCAAGCTTGTATAGCCGATGTTGTGGCCGCCGGCGTGCCGGGCGATTTCATTGAAACAGGAGTTTGGCGAGGGGGAGCCACAATCTTCATGCGAGCCATGCTCAAGGCGCTCGACGTCACAGACCGGACTGTTTGGGCCGCCGACTCGTTTGAAGGCTTGCCCGAGCCTGATGCAGACAAATTTCCGCTCGAGGCTGAATTCCACCAAGGGTCAGCGATGAATAAGGTTTACAATCGGTTGGCGGTCGGGCTGGATGAGGTGCGCGCTAACTTCAAGGCATACCGGATGCTCGACGACAAGGTAAAATTTTTGAAGGGATGGTTCAAGGATACGCTGCCTGGCGCGCCAATCGAAACGCTTGCAATCTTGCGGCTCGATGGGGATTACTACGAGTCTACTATGGACGCTTTGACCAACCTCTACGATAAGCTCGCGGTTGGCGGTTACGCCATCATTGACGACTACGGTGAAGATTCCTGGACCTATTGCCGGAAGGCGGTCGACGACTACCGCGGCGCCCGCGGAATTGCCGAGCCGATGATCCAGGTCGATAAGGGGTGCTTCTATTGGCGGCGCGCCGCCTGAAATGCGGCGTTAGCCGGCAGCTCGCGTTCGCCGGGCGGTCCGATCCTCGTCCTAAAGCTCGTTGACGACCGGCGTCATAAACACCTCGCGCGGCTGATAGGCGTCGACGGCCAGCGCCCATTGCGAGGCGCCGCCGTCGCCGTCCGCGACCTTCTCGAAGCCGAAGCCTTGGAAAAAGCCCTTCACCATTTCGTTCTTGGCGGTCGGAATGTAATGGCCGACGACCCGCTTCGCGCCGAGCCGCGCGGCGTAGGCGAAGATGTTGTTCATGGCGAAACTTTCGACCCCGCGCTGGAGCACGCGGCAGCTCATCAGATATTCGTCGATTTCGAGCTCTTCGCCCGCATGTTTGAGAATGACGACCGAGATCAGGCCGTAATCGCCGAATTTGTCGGCAAGCCTCAGCGTGAGCGGCGCGAGGGCAGGGTCCTTCATCATCGCTTCGCACGCCGCCTCGCCGTATCGGCGGGTCATGAGATTGAACTGGTTGCTGCGCTGGATGAGTTGGGCGATGCGCGGCAGATTGAACGCGTTGAAGCGCTCGAGCCTGATCTCCATGGCGAGCGAAGTCAGGTAGTCGTTGATGTTGGTGAAGTGGGTCTTGGTCAGCTCGCGCTGAGCCTCCTCCCGGTACTGGTCGGCGCGCTGCAGATCCGCCGAGGAGAAGGACGCGGTCTCGAACAGGTTCAGTCCCGCCAGTGTCTGCAAGAACAAGGACGGGTCCTCTGGCAGTTCCGGCACCACGACTTCGGGCAGGAACTCGCGCACGATATTGCGCTCGAACGGATTGTCGTCGAGGAAGACCAGCGAATTGAAACCGATGTTCAACGTCTTCTGGATGAGGCGGATATTGTCGGCCTTGTTGTCCCAGTTGGCGACGAAGACGGAAATATCCTCTTCCTTGAGCGCCATGTGGGGATGTTCGCGGAACGGCAGGACGGCCGCGGCATGCTCGTTCTTGCTGACCACGGCGAGAAGGATTCCGCGCCGTTTCAGCTCTCGGATGAACTTCTGGAATCCGACGAACGCCTCGCCCTCATCGAACTCTCCGAGCGCGATGCCCTCGAGCCCGTCGTCGCCGATCACGCCGCCCCAGAGCGTGTTGTCGAGGTCGAGGACGACACATTTGGTGATGAGACCCGAAGCGGCGAATATGGTGTCGAGCAGCGACTGCGCCAGCAGCGGCACATGCTCCAGCCGGCAGGGGGTCTTCGCCATGTTCCACATCCGCGCGTCGAGCCATTGCGCCCGGCCGACCGAAGCGGCGAGAAAATCGATGTCGTTGAGCAGCACGTTTTTGGCTTCGCGCGCCTTCAGCGCCAGCCGGTAGTTGATCTCGGTGAAAATGGAGCCGACGGAATCGGCGACCTTCAATTCGTAATTGCCGAACGCGCGCTCGCTCGGCAGGACGAAGGTGCTCTGAACGATCGTCGCCTGGCTGTGCGCCCGGAACGCGGTCCACAAGCTGTCAAGCCTGTCGATCGTCTCGTCGGCGAACTTCCGCCGATCGCCGCTGGCGTAGAGACGCGCTTTCAGTTTCTCGCTCGACAGCAGGACGACGACGTATTGCGGGTTGAACGTGTATAGAGCCGAATTCGGATCGAGGATTTCGAGGTCGACGCCGTCGTAATTTCCCTCGTAGACCTCAGCCAGCACGTTATTTCTGGCCGCGATCGCGCGCATGATCGTCGCCAGATGCTGGGTGGCGCAGTCGGCGAGCAGGGCGATGCGGATGACCTTGGCCGCGCTCGACGTTTTGAGGCTCTTTGCCTCTTTCGACAGGGCGAAATAATCCAGCGTCAGCATTGCGTGTTTCATTGCGTCGTGCCCTGCCGAATCATGTCAAGTCATCAGATGTTATTCGCGAGAACGAGAACGATTCCGCTCTCCTGTCGCCTGAGAAAACGCGCGGCGCATGGGCCAACGCGCGTATTCCCCACCCCCGCCGCCGGCGGAGGTTGCCTGCTTCTGTGCCGTCCCGGGGTCTGTTCGTCAACCCAAAACTTCCTGCGGCCTTAACCCGCCGCAGCTCGGTCGCTGCCATCTCACGAAGACGCGTCCGACCGCGAGCCTTGCGAATTGTGATCTGGATCACAGCAACCGTGACCGGATTGTGTCAAAAACGAGACGCGGTGATGAAGAGCGCGCATGAAACACATCGTGTTTTTTAAAAAGATTGAGGGAGGGATTGGAAATGTCAGTCATTCAAGTCGGACTTGTGGACACCACGGGCAGCGTCAATCCCGAGCTGGTGCAGGGCGCCGCGGCTGCACTCAATTTGCAGGTCATGCGCGACCTGCCGCAGTTCTGGAACGTGCAGGCGACGGTCCGCTACCTGCCGGACCCTCACAAAATTCCCGCCGGCGTGTGGCCGGTCCAACTGGTCAAGAGTCTCCCGCCCGGAGAAGGCGGCTTCCATCTCGACAAGCACAACCAGCCTTATGCGAAGGTCATCGCCGGGCCGAAAGACGACAGCTGGACGATAGACGCCAGTCACGAAACGATCGAGATGCTCGTCGACCCGTCCGGCAACAGGGTGCAGTCCTCGTTCGCAATTGAGATCAAGGGCGAACAAGATCGTGGATGGCACCGGTCAGTTCAATTATTTGGTCGAGGCTTGCGATCCATGCGAGGCGAACGATTGCGGCTATACCGTGCTCGGCGTTGTCGTGTCGGATTTCATTACCCCGCACTTCTACGATCCGGTCGTCACGCCGGGCACGCGCTACAGCTTCACGGGCGCGGTCAAGGCGCCGAGGCAGATCCTGCCTGGCGGCTATGTCTCCTTCGTCAATCTGCAGACGGATGAATGGGAGCAGATTCTTTTCGTCGATCCGAGCAAGCCTCCGCAGCTCGTCAACCTCGGGCCTGCCAGCGGCAAGAGCATTCGCGAGTGGATCGACAACGGGATGACGAAAATGAAGACCCACGCCAAGCAGGAAAACACAATTCGAAACCGCGCGCCGAAGTTGGCGAAGCGGGACCAGGACAGACGCGACAAGCTGGCCAAGGTCGCCGCGATGCGGGGACGCCTCTACGCGCGCTGATCGCGCCGCGCTCAAGGACTCAGCTCCCCGCGCCGAGCGCCGGGAGCGGGCCCGGGGTCGTCGACTGAGAGGCGACTGAGCGGGCAGGCGGCCGGCGAAGGCTGGCCGAGCCTGCCCTTGCGCCGCATCAGCCGGCGCCGTATCGCAGCGCAGCAATCGACCTACCCCGCTGCGAGGCCTCGACCCATGGACCCGCTCATCGATGGCTATCGCCGCTTTCGCGCCGACATCTGGCCGGCCGAGCGGGCGCGTTACGAGGCGCTGGCGCATTGGGGCCAGAGCCCGGAGGCGATGGTCATCGCCTGCTCGGATTCGCGCGTCGATCCGCAGACCATATTCGGCGCCGTTCCCGGCGAATTGTTCGTCGTCCGCAACGTTGCCGCGCTCGTCCCGCGCTATAGCCCCGACCCCGGTCATCACGGCACGAGCGCGGCGCTCGAATTTGGCGTGAGAGTGCTCAAGATCCCCCGGCTGGTCGTGCTCGGGCACGGGCAGTGCGGGGGCGTGAAGGCGATGGCCTATGGCGCGCCGCCGCAGGCGCGCGATTTCATCGCCTCGTGGGTCGAGATCGGCGAGCCGGCGGTTCGCGCCGCAGGCGACAAGCCGGAGGGCCGGCTCGAGCGGATCGAGGCCGAGGTGGTGCGCCTCTCGCTCGCAAACCTCATGACCTATCCATGGATCGCCGAGCCGGTCGGCGCGGGGCGGCTCGTGCTGCAGGGCTACTGGTTCGACGTCCACACCGGCGTGCTGGCGCAAGTCGGGCCGGAGGGACTCGAACCGGTCGAGTGAGCGTCTCAGACCACACTGCGGCCTTGACCTTAGGTAGGAAACTCAAGTCGGAACCCTATACCACGAACTCGGACAAGTCTCTTGCTCGAATTCCACCGAGGCGAATGGGCGGCTATTCCCCCTTGCTGAACAGGAACGGCGCGACTTCTGACACGCCCGGCGCCTTGTCGACCGAAAATGGCATGGGGCGGCAGACGGCGAGGGCGGAGAGCCCAACGCGCGCCGTGAGCAGCCCGTTGAGCACGCCTTCGCCCATGCGGGCCGAGATGCGCGAGGCGATGCCGTGGCCGACCAGCTGCTGCAGCAGGCTGTCGCCGACCGCCATGCCGCCGGTGATGGCGATATGGGCGCCGATCGAGCGCGCGAGCTTGATGAGGCCGAGGAGGCCGGGCCTTCCGCCGTAGATCTCGGCGATGCGCCTTACCAGGCGGATGATCTGGGCGACGACGAAGATGACGTCGAGAAACGCGCGAGGGCTGATCGCCGTCACCAGCGAGACGCGCTTGGCGGCGGCGGCGATCTCGCTTTCCGCCTTCTCGTCGAGCGGCCTCAGAAGCGCGCGCTCGGCCACGTCGATGAGGTCGCGTCCGTCGATGATCGCCCGCATCGCATCCTCGACCTCGGCACGCGCCCGCGCCGTCTCCGGCCGGTCGCGGTAGAGGGCGATGAGCTGGCCGACGAGGCGGCGCGCCGCGGGGCGATCGTCATCGGCGCGCGCCTTGGCCAAAGCGACGTGCGTCTCGGCGATCCGCGTCTGCCGCCCGACCGCGATGATCTCCCGCGCGACGACGCCGATGAGGCCGGCCAGGAACACGAGGCCGAAGACAAGCCCGATGATCCCGAGCAATTCCGCTCTGGCGAACAGCCCCTCGATGAGATTCGTCGCCCACAAGCCTAGCGCGAGCGAGACGAGGCCGCCGAGCCCCGTCCAGGCGAGGCGGGCGAGCGAGAAGCGCGAGCGGGCGATGAGGCCCGATTTCTGCGCCGCCTCGATCTCGAGCTCGGCTTCGTCGATTGGCGCCGGCGCGACGGCCGCAGGAATCGGCTCGTTCGTCGAGCGAATGACCGCTGCTGGCGCGTAAGGGGCGGGCTGGTCGTCGAGCGCGACGCGGCGATCGTCGAGACGAAACGCGCGCGGGCGGGGCGGGCGCTCTCTCATGCGAGTCGGTCCCCGATCAGGAATTGCAGCGCCCGGTCGAGCCTTATCTGCGGCGCCGGCTCGCCCCGCTGGGTCAGCGGCGGGCGGAAGCGGACGAACCGCCAGTCGTTGTCGGCCTCGGGCAGCGCGATCCCGTCGCCCTTGAAGATGGCGTCCGGGTCGGCCGGCAATTCGCCGGGAAAGACGGCCGCCTCGGCGACGCCGTCGAAAACCTGGCCGCCGATCGTCTCGCCCTTTTCGGGCACGCCGATAATGGCGTCGAGCGTCTCACCGCCGGTCTTGATCTCGGCCTCGCGGGTGGCGCGGATCGCGGCGAGCGCAATGACGTCGATCTCGGCGCCGACCCCCTCGGCGCGCGCGATCGCCTTTGCCGTGAGCGCGCGCAGGATCGCCTCGAGCCGGTCGTGGTTCGTATGGTGCAGATGGTCGGCCTTGGTCGCAGCGAACAGAATCCGGTCGATGCGAGGGCGGAAGATCGAGGCGAGATAGGACGAGCGGCCGGCGCGGAAGGCGCGCATGACGTCGGTGAGCGCATTCTCGAGATCGGCGACCGCGGCGGGGCCTGAGTTCAGCGCCGAAAGCGCGTCAACGAGCACGATCTGCCGGTCGAGCCGGGCGAAATGATCGCGAAAGAACGGTTTCACCACATGCGCCTTATAGGCCTCGTAGCGGCGGGCCATCATCGCGGCGAGCGAGCCGGAAGCGATCGCCGCATCGTCGCCGAGCGCGATCGGCGCGAAGGTCAGGGCAGGCGAGCCCTCGAGATCGCCCGGCATCAGAAACCGCCCGGGCGGCAGGGTCGAGAGCGCATAGACGTCGTCGCGCGCCCGCTTGAGATAGGCAGTGAAGAGTTCGGCGACCCGCCGCGCCGCGTCCTCGCTGGCTTGCGCCTGAGGGTCGAGCCCGACGAGCGCGGCGCGCCATTTTTCCGACAGCGGCGCGCGGGCGGGCGTCTGGCTCGCGGCGAGCGTCTCGCGCGACCATTCCGCGTAGCTCTTGTCGAGGAGCGGGAGGTCGAGCAGCCATTCGCCGGGATAATCGACCAGATCGAGCTTGAGGCTCGAGCTTCCGGAGCTCCAGCCGACCGCGCTCTCGAACTCGATCGTAAGCCTGAGCTGGGCGATGCGGCGGGTCGAATCCGGCCAGCGCCGATCGGCCCCCGAAAGGCTCTCGAGATGCTCCTCATAGGCGAACCGCGGCACGGCGTCGTCCGGCTGCGGCTCGAGCCGCGCGCGCATGATCCGGCCCTCGGCGGAGGCGGCCAGCACCGGCAGGCGCGCGCCTGCGATCAGATTGTTGACGAGCGCGGTGAGGAAGACCGTCTTGCCGGAGCGCGACAGGCCCGTCACGCCGAGGCGCAGCGCCCCGCCGGAAAAAAAATCGCCGATCGAGCGGGCGACGAGCCCCGCCTCGAACACGAAGTCGCTGAAACCTGGCAATGGAGATTCCGAACGGGCGAACCGGCGAGCCTATTTAGGCGGCGCCGGGCGGTTTGGACAGTGGACCCTGCGCTCCCGTCTCAGGTCTCGAGATCGCCCCGCCTAAGCTCACCCCGCCTTCGCGGAGCAGGTCCCAGGATCGGCCTCAAGCGTTCGGAACGACCTTTCGTTTCAAAGCTGGGAGAGGCCCCCGTCGACGGCAAGCTCGGCTCCGGTCGTGTAAGTCGCCTCGAAGGCGAGGAATAGGACCGCCTTGGCGACCTCCTCCGGAAGACCGAAGCGCTTCATCGGATTGCCCTCTCGCAACTGACGCTTGATCTCATCGGCCAGATCCTTTGCCGTAGCCTTGTCGAAAATCGGCGTGTCGACCGGCCCCGGGCTCACCGCGTTGACGCGGATGCCGCGCGGCAGAAGCTCCCGCGCCATGGAGCGCGCCATCGAGCGGAGCGCCGCCTTGCTGGCGGAGTAGGCGCTGGCCAGGGGAAGGCCTTTCACATCCGCGATCGACGTGGTGAGAACGACGGCGCTTCCCTTGGTCATCAGCGGGGCAAGTTTCTGCACCACGAAATACGCGCCCTTGGCGTTGATTGTGAGAAGGTCATCGTACGCGGCCTCGGTCATGCTCTCGAACGGTACGAAGCGCGTGACGCCGGCGTTCGCAAACAGCAGGTCAAGAGTTCCGAATTCAGACTTCACACGATCGGCGAGCCGGTCGATGTCGGCGAGCGAGGCAGCGTTGCTTTCGATCACGATCGCGTTCTTGCCCAATTCTTCACGGGCCGAATCAAGCGCCGCCTTGGCCCGCCCGGTGACGAGAACGCGGCCTCCCTGGGCGATGAGCAGCTTCGCGGTCGCGAGCCCGATGCCGCTCGTGCCGCCGGTGATGACCGCCCGCTTTCCGTCGTATTGTTGCATCTGCTGTCGTCCTCGCGAGAGTGCTGGTCGTTCTCCGGCCCGCGGCGTCTCGCGCCCGCTTTTTAGTCGGCGCCCGCCCCGAGCTCCGAAGGCGTCAGATAGAGCGCCAGCGTCCCAGAGCCGCGCTCAAGGCGCTCCCAGCGGCGAAACGAAAAATCGAGCGCCGCGACGGCGCCGGTCGGGTATTTAGCGGCGAGGCGGCGCACCTCGAGCTCGTCGCCTGAGCCGGTCAACGCCGCCGCAAGCTCGCCGAGTCCCGGGTTGTGGCCGACGAGACCGACGCGCTTTTGGTCGTTCGAAAGGGCACGCGCAAGAGCGAGGAGGCTCGCCACGCTGGCGTCGTAAAGGCCGAGCTCTTGTCTGAGTTCGGTCTTGCGTTTCCATTCGGCGGCGAAAATCTCCGCCGTTTCCTTGGCGCGCGCGGCGCCGGAATGAATGAGAACCTCGGGGATCATCTTGCGCTCGGCGAGCGCTCCGGCGACCAGACGGGCGTCCGCGCGGCCGCGATCGGTCAGCCTGCGCTCAAAATCGCCGCGGCTGACGTGCGGCTCGGTCTTGGCGTGACGGATGAGGAACAGGCGGCGCATGGGGGAAGATTGCGCGACGGCTCTGGGATTGGCAAGGCATGCCCGGTTTTCAACCCGCGCCCGATTGCAATCGATAGCAGGGCAATTCCCTCTAGGTGAGCGAACAGTGGGATGAAGGAATCAGGCCTCCGCCCCGCCCGAAAGGCGTGCGACAAGCGCCTCGAGCCTCGCACCCAATTCGTCCAGGCTCGAGGCGATGGCCTGGGTCCGCTGCTCCGCCGCCTCGGAGCGTTTGCGCGCGGCCGCAGCTTCGTCGCGGGCCTCAGTCATATTGTCGGCGATCGTCAGGGCGGCCATGATCACGAGACGTTGATCGCCGATCTCGCCGAACGCCTTGCGCATTTCGCCGATCTTCTCGTCGATTACACCGGCAAGCGTCTCGAGCCGGGTCTCCTCGCCCTCACTGCAGGCGACTCGGTACTTGCGGCCGTCGATCGTCAGCGAAACCTGGGCCATGCCGCCCGCCTTTTCCATGTCAGACGAGCCTAAGCCCCCGTCTCCGGCGTCCCCCCGCCGAGAACGCGCTCGATCGCGCGCGCGGCTTGCGCAAGGCGCTTGGCCGCTTCGCTGTTGGCGGATTCGAGCGCCCGCGATCGGTCGACGGCGGCGTCCAGTTCGACCGCAAGTCGCGAGCGGTCGTCCTGCATCAGCGCGAATTCCTCCTGCTCGGTCGCGCGCGCTTCGTCGTGACGCATGCGCCGATCGGCCGCCCGCTCGAGCGCTTCGACCGCAGAGGCGAGCCGTTTGAGCGATAACTCAACAGCTTCCAAGGAGGTTTTGCTTCCGTCCATTGCCAAGGCTTGTTTACGCGATGCTTGAACGGGGCGTCAACGCGCCGTCGCAATCGACGTTCAAGTAATTGACAGGTTCCTGCCCCGGTCCCTAACTGAGGCGGCGCCGCCTGATCGAGGGCGGTCCCACGGCCTGCGACCGGGAAAGCGGGGAGGCGGCGCCGATATATTGAAGGAGGGCCCGATGGTTGCGAGCGTGACTCATGACGCGATGGCGAACGCCATACGCTTTCTCTCCCTCGACGCGGTGGAGAAGGCCAAGAGCGGCCACCCGGGCCTGCCGATGGGCATGGCCGACGTTGCGACAGTTCTCTGGCGTGACGTCCTGAAGTTCGACTCAGCAGACGCGCATTGGCCCGATCGCGACAGGTTCGTGCTGTCCGGAGGTCACGGCTGCATGCTGCTCTACAGCCTGCTCTATCTGACCGGAGTCGGCGGCGACAAGGCAATCAGCATCGACGACATCAAGCAGTTCCGGCAGGTCGGGTCGAGGACGCCGGGGCATCCCGAATACTGGTGCGCGCCAGGGGTCGAGACAACGACCGGCCCGCTCGGGCAGGGGATTTCGACCGCGGTCGGCATGGCCATCGCTGAGCGGATGCTGGCGGCGCGCTTCCCCACCGTCGTCGACCACCATACTTATGTGATCGCTTCGGACGGCGATTTGATGGAGGGCGTGAGCCAGGAGGCGATCGGCATCGCGGGCCATCTCAAACTCTCGAAGCTGATCGTGCTTTGGGACAATAACGGGATCTCGATCGACGGGCAGATCCCTGTCCTCGCCGACAATATCGACCAGGTCGCCCGCTTCCAATCGGCCGGTTGGAGTTCGGTCCACATCGACGGTCACGACCCGAAGGCAGTCCTCGATGCGATCCATGCGGCGCAGAAGTCCGACCGGCCAACGATGATCGCCTGCAAGACGACGATCGGCTTTGGCCTGCCAACCCACGCGGGAACCCAGAAGGCGCACAGCGACGCGCAGGGGGCCTCCGAGGTGGCCGGCGCGCGCAAGGCGCTGAACTGGCCATATGATCCGTTCGTCATCCCGGACGAAATCCTGGCGGCGTGGCGCGCGGTCGGGCCGAAGGGGAAAACCAAGAGCGACCAATGGCGTGCTGCGCTCGCCGCGCTCCCGCCCGACCAGCGCGCGGAGTTCGAGCGGCGCCAGCGGGGCGAACTGCCGAAGGACCTCGACAAGGTCATCGACGCCTATAAGCGCAAGCTCGCCGACGAGAAACCGGAACTCGCGACCCGCAAGGCGGGCCAGGCGGCGCTCGATGTGATCGGGGCTGCCTTGCCCGAACTCATCACGAGCTCAGCCGATCTGACGCCGTCCAACAACACCAAGTTCAAGGACGAGCAGGAAATCAGGCCCGACGACTTCTCCGGCCGCTATATCCACTTCGGCATTCGCGAGCACGGCATGGCGGCGGCGTGCAACGGCATCGCCGTGCACGGCGGCTTCATCCCATCTGGGGCGTCGTTCTTCTGCTTCACCGATTATTGCCGCCCCTCGCTCAGGATCGCGGCGCTGATGAAAATACGGGTGACGCATGTGTTCACCCACAACTCGATCGGCCTTGGCGAGGACGGCCCCACCCATCAGCCCGTCGAGCATCTGGCGGCGATGCGAGCGATGCCGAATTTCTATATCTGGCGGCCCGCCGACAGCGTCGAGACCGTCGAGTGCTGGCAGGCGGCGCTCAAGCGCGAGCATTCGCCTTCGATCTTGGCCTTGACCCGCCAGGGACTGCCGGCGCTCAGGACCAAGCATGTGGAGGAAAACTTGTGCGCGCGCGGCGCCTATGAGATTTCGCCGGCTTCGGGCGACGCCCAGGTGTCGATCTTCTCCTCGGGGTCGGAGGTATCCCTCGCGGTGGCCGCGCAGGCGCAACTGAAGACGAAGGGAGTCGCCGCCCGAGTCGTGTCGATACCCTGCTTCCCGGCGTTCTTCGAGCAGCCGGAGGACTACCGCCGCTCGGTGATCGGCACGGCCAAGGTCAAGGTTGGCGTCGAGGCGGCGGTGAGGTTCGGCTGGGACGCGATCATCGGCGACGGGCCTTTCATCGGGATGCACAGCTTTGGCGAAAGCGGGCCGTACAAGGCGGTGTTTCAGCATTTCGGCATCACCCCCGAGGCGGTGGTGGAGGCGGCGCTCACCCGTCTCAAGGCATGAGCGCGCCCGCACGTAGGCGCCGCCCGGCGCGGGTTTCCGCCCGCGGGCTGGCGTTATTTTAGAGGAGCCGGAGCTTGGTCAGTCGGATCGGGGCCGCGCCGCACTCATACGCGATTGCCGGCGGCGAGGACGGAAAGCGCCGGCTCGACCTTCTCTCCGACATTATGCGCGCGACGACCCTGCGGCTCCTCGAAGACGCTGGGCTTAAGCGGGGCGACCGGGTCCTCGACGTCGGCTGCGGCGGCGGTCACGTCGCGCTGGATATGGCGCGGATCGTCGGATCCAAGGGTCACGTTCTCGGCATCGACTTCGATCCGCATGTGCTCGAGCTTGCGCGCGAGGACGCGCGGAAGGCCGGCGCCCGGACGGTCGAATTCGAGACCGCCGACGCGCATACGTTCGACGGCGGCCCATTCTCTTTCATCCACGCGCGCTTCCTGCTTTCGCACGTCAGCGAGCCGGACGCGGTGTTCGGCCGGCTGAAGGCGATGCTCGCGCCCGGCGGACGGATCGCGGTCGAGGACATCGACATGTCCGGCGCCTATTGCTTTCCGTCCGACGCGGCGCAGGACCGGTACCAGGCGCTCTATACCGAGGCGGTGCGGCGCGGCGGAGGCGACGCCAACCTCGGCCGCCGGCTGCCTGCGGTCGCGCTCGCGGCCGGGCTTCAGGCGCGCTGGCGGGTGTACCAACCTGTCCACGCCGCCGGGCCCGAGAAGCGCTTGACCGCCGTCACGATGGACATGATCCGCGGATCGCTGCTGCGCTACGGTCTCGCGGAGGTAGCCGAGATCGAACTCGGTCACGCAAAGGCTCGAGGCGTTCGCTCGGGACCCCTCGACGCTGGTCGCGCTTCCCCGGATGGCCCAGGTTTGGGCGGTCGCCTAGGGCGACGTCACCGGCTTCGATTCGCCTAGACTTTCGAATGAGGATCGGACATTAAGCGCACCTTCAGCGCTTGAATTGCGAACGTCGGCCGCCGCGCGGCTGGCCGGGCGTGAGAGGAGATTTTGCGATGGTTGCGAAGGTAGCGATCAATGGCTTCGGCCGGATCGGGCGGCTGGTGCTGCGGGGAATCCTGGAATCGGGCCGCAAGGACATCGAGGTCGTCGCGATCAACGATCTGGGCCCAATCGAAACCAACGCTCATCTTTTGCGCTTCGACAGCGTCCACGGGCGCTTTCCCCATAAGGTCGGGGTCGAGGGCGATACGCTGATCATCGACGGCCACAAGATCAAGGTCACGGCAATCAAGGATCCGGCCGAGCTGCCGCACAAGGCGCTGGGGGTGGCCGTCGCGCTCGAATGCACGGGGATCTTCACCGCCCGCGAGAAGGCGGCGGCCCACCTCAAGGCGGGCGCGAAGCGGGTGCTCATTTCAGCCCCGGCGGAAGGCGCCGATCTCACCGTCGTCTATGGCGTCAACAACGACAAGCTGACCAAGGAGCACCTCATCGTCTCGAACGCTTCCTGCACGACGAACTGTCTCGTGCCGGTCGTGAAAGTGCTCAACGACACCATTGGCGTCGACCACGGCTTCATGACCACCATCCATTCCTACACCGGCGATCAGCCGACCCTCGACACGCTGCACAAGGACCTCTATCGCGCCCGCGGGGCGGCTTTGTCGATGATCCCCACCACGACCGGGGCGGCGAAAGCGGTCGGCCTCGTGCTGCCGGAGCTCAAAGGCAAGCTTGACGGTTCGTCGATCCGAGTGCCGACCCCGAATGTTTCGGTAGTCGACCTCAAGTTCGTCGCCAAGCGCGACACCAACAAGGACGAGATCAACAACGCGATCAAGGCGACCGCGGACGGCAATGGGCCGCTCAAGGGCATCCTCGGCTATACCGATGAGCCCAACGTCTCGAGCGACTTCAACCACGACGACCGGTCGTCGATCTTCGCTCTGGACCAGACCAAGGTGATCGACGGCAATTTCGTCCGGGTGCTCTCCTGGTACGACAACGAATGGGGCTTCTCCAACCGCATGGCCGATACCGCGGTCGCGATGGCGAAGCTGATCTGAGAAGTCGAGACCCCGCCCCCATTCTGAAGGCGAGGCGAAGCCTCGCGTCTTGGAGGATGATTCTGAGGGTCCGCCGACCCGGCGCTCACGCGAGCATCCTTCGAGGCCGCTTCAGGATGAGGGAAGTTGGAGTCATTTCTTGAGGCGCTGACCATGACCAAGCCGTTCCGCACCCTCGATGACGCCGACGTCGCCGGCAAGCGCGTGCTTCTGCGCGTCGACCTCAACGTTCCGACCGAGAACGGCCGCGTCACCGACAAGACACGCATCGAGCGTGTCGCGGAGACAATGAAGGAGATCGCCGACAAGGGCGGCAAGGTCATCCTGCTCGCTCATTTCGGGCGCCCAAAGGGCGGTCCGGACGAAGCCAATTCGCTGCGGCCGGTCGCGGAAGCGGTCGCCGAGGTCATCGGTCGGCCGGTTGGCTTCGTCGGCGACTGCATAGGCGAAATGGCCGCCGACGCCATCGGGACGATGCGGAACGGCGACATTCTCGCTCCTCGAAAACACCCGCTTCCATAAGGGTGAGGAAAAGAACGATCCAGCTCATGTCGACGAGCTCGCCAAGCTCGGCGACATCTACGTCAACGACGCGTTCTCCGCCGCCCACCGCGCCCACGCCTCGACCGAGGGGCTCGCGCGGAAACTGCCGGCCCACGCCGGGCGGGCGATGCAGAAGGAGCTCGAGGCTTTGTCGCTTGCGCTCGGCAATCCGGAGCGGCCGGTTGCGGCGATCGTCGGCGGGGCCAAGGTGTCGACGAAGCTCGAATTGCTCGGCAACCTCGTTAACAAGGTCGATATCCTCATCATCGGCGGCGGGATGGCGAACACCTTCCTGTTCGCCCAAGGCAAGGGGATCGGCAAGTCGCTGTGCGAGAAGGATCTCGCCGACACCGCGCGTTCGATCGTGGCGGCGGCGGCCAAGGCCAAGTGCCGAATATTGCTGCCGGTCGACGCGACGGTGGCCAAGGAGCTCAAGGCTCATACTCACGCGCATGTCGTCGACATCGACCATGTTCCCGAGAATGAGATGATCCTCGACATTGGTCCGAAGTCGATCGCCGCCGTCGCGGACGTCCTGAACGGGATCAAGACGCTGGTGTGGAACGGCCCGTTTGGCGCCTTCGAGACGCCGCCCTTCGACACGGCCACGATGGCGATCGCCAAAACCGCCGCGTCGCTGACGAAAGCGGGCAAATTGAAGTCGGTGGCTGGCGGCGGCGACACAGTCGCCGCGCTCAACGACGCCAAGGTCGCCGACGACTTCACCTACGTCTCGGCCGCAGGCGGCGCCTTCCTCGAATGGATGGAAGGCAAGGCGCTGCCGGGCGTCGAGGCGCTGAGGATGAAGTAGAGGCCGGCGCCGGTCAGGGCGCGAGCAACCGCTCGGCCGCCTTACGCACCCTGAGCGCAACCGCCTCGGGGCCCACGACAGCGCTCAGGGACGTCATCGGCACTTCCAGCGCTAGCGGGATATCGCGCGGCATGTGGGTCAGAATATTCTTGATATCAATGCCGCCCTCGCCGGGCGGCAGCCGCTCCATGCGCGCCGTGTGCAGAAGCTCTTCGGTCGTGTAGCTCCCCCGCACCGGAGCGTCGGATACGTGGACGAAGGGCAGTCGCGCCGGAGGAATGCGATCGAGCTCGTCAAGCCGGCTGGCTGACCGGTTGAAGTGAAGCGTGTCCACCAGAATTCCGAGTTCGGTCCGTTGCGCCGCGTCCACTATCCTCAGCGCGGAGGCGAGATCCGGGACTTCCGTCCACGGAAAGAACTCCAGGACGGCGCGAAGTCCGTGACGTGAGGCCAGGTCGCTGATCGCGGCCAATCGATCAGCCAAGCGCGCCAAGTTGGAATCGTAAGGAGACGTAATCACGTATCTCGCACCCAGCTCCGCGCCTGCGGCAAGAAAGGGCTCGAGCGAGGCGACGTCGATATCGGGGGTGATCCTGACGAGCTCGATGTCGAGCACCCCGATTCCGGTGGCCGCCATCGCGGTCTTGGTGGCCCGCATCATTGGCTTATCGTCCATCAGAGGATAGCCCGGCGTCGTCTCCGCCCCGCGGATCAAACGGAGCCCCACTGTCTGGTATCCAGTGCGTGCGGCCACCTCGACCACCTCTGGAGGCGCCAGGCCCAGCACCGTCAGGTGCGCGAGCGAGAATCTAGCCGTCAAAGCCGCCTTCCTCCACGTCCTGCGAGCGAATGCTCTTGAACCTACGGCGAGCGCCGCCTGACCGCGAGGCTTTGCGTCGCCCGGCCGATCAGGCCTCTTTCGTCATAGAGAGCGGACTCGGCCAGTCCGCAACCGTTGCCCCCGAAGAGGCTCCGCGCCTCGAGGCAAATCCACTCGCCTTCCGGGCGGCGGAAGAGGTTGATCGTCAGATCGCAGTTGACGAAGACATATTTGCCGAAGTCCAGCACGGCGCTGACGCCGTTTCCCGAGTCTGCTGCGACCGCGACGCGCTGATAGGGGCTTGGCGTCTCGCCTTCGATCAGCGGATGCTTCATCCGGAACCAGGCGGCGCAGGGCCCGTTGAAGAACTTTCCTTCAGCGATCCGGTTCTCGACCAGGTTCGCATAGCCGATTTGAGCGCCAGGGAAGGGAAAACCGACCGCCGCGCTTTTGTCCCAGGCTTTGGGCGCTTGCGGAGGAGGATGGCCCAGCGTGGCGGTTGGAATCGGCAAGTCGTCCTCACGCTGCATGAGAGCGGTGAAGCGAGCGATCTCCTTGTCCCCCGCGACAAGGCGGCCCGAATAGTGGCCCGCGTTGCGGCCGAGATAATCTTGCTTCGTTTCCACTCGGCAGTCGCCGATCGGCGCAGGTCTGAGCAGATTGACGGTGAGCCGCCCCAGATGGGTCATGCCCTCGTTGGCGGCCGCGCGCTCGATCGCCCGCGAGATCAGCGCCGAGGGCGGACCCGCGTGCTGATGGTCGGGATGCCATGGGCCGCGGGTAAGGGCGCTCGCGCGAAAGACGCCCTCCTTAAATTCGCTATAGGCTGCGTCCATCAGAAGCCTCCGCTCTCGCCCTCGCTCGCCGCCGTCGAGTTCTGCGCTCGAAGGACGTTCCAAGCAGGATGGTTCTTATCTAAACTAATATCGTTATGAGTAGGATCAATGACCCGTGACGGCCAACGTGCGAGACGATCCTGATGAGGGGCGCAGCGCTCGAGAGTGTATCTTCCGCGATCGAGCGCGCCGGCTTCGTAGCGCGCGGCGCGCTGCGGCTCGACGATCACGAGCGGGTCGGCGACCTGACCGGGGTTCACACAATCGTGCTCGCCGGTTTCGCGGGCCGTGACGGCTGGGGCGCCTTCAAGGCCAGCGCCGAGGCGGGGGACGGCTTGGATCATCCTCTCGACCGCTGGAGCGGGCGCGTTATCGCAACTCTGGCGCGAGAGCTTGACGCGAACGCGTTCTTCCCCTTCGGCGGGCCGCCGTTCTGGCCCTTCCAGCAATGGGCGCGCCGCGCGGAGGCCGTGCACCCATCGCCAATCGGCCTCCTCATCCATCCGCGGTACGGACTCTGGCACAGCTACCGCGGGGCGCTCGGGTTCCGCGAAGCGCTCGACTTTCCGGAACCCGCGGCGGCGCCAAGTCCGTGCGAGTCCTGCGAGGGACGCTGGTGCCTGAAAACATGTCCCGTCGGCGCGTTTTCAGCCGCCCGCTACGATGTCGCCGCTTGCGCCGGCCACCTGAGAAGCCTGGCCGGAGCCGACTGCATTCGTTTGGGGTGCAAGGCGCGGCGCTCCTGCCCGGTCGGCGCCGAACACGCCTATGGCGAGGAGCAGGCGGCTTTCACCATGCGGGCATTCTTGCGCGGGCAGGGCAGTTGAGGACGGGCCGGATGGACAGATTCCCCACCGGTCACGCCGCTCCGCAACGCGAACAGGCGGCGAACCTCTCCGCCTCAAGAGCGCAATGTCTCTTCTGGTCGGAGGGCCTGAATCCCGTTGAGGCGATTCGGACCCGCCACCTCGCGTTCAATCGACGCCACCCCCAAACTGTCTTGCTCACGGTTGCGAAAAACCCGCGAACACAATAGCAAGTGAACCCGCAGGGCCGGAGTCGCCGTCCTTTCGAGGACCGCCGGCCGTCTCATGAAGTTCCTCAGGATTTTGCGTCTTCGCGTTGAACTTGCAGCGCTCTGGGCGGCGATTGGCATGGCGCGCGCCATGCCTGTGCAGACGGCTTCATGGCTCTCTGGAAACCTCTGGCGCCTCATCGCCCCGCATCTGGGTCGACAGAAGCGCGCCCTCGCGAATCTTGAATTGGCGTTCCCCGAAAAGTCCCCGGGCGAGCGTAAGGCGATCGCCGCCGCAATGTGGGAGAATCTTGGGCGAACCTTTGCTGAGAGCCTGCACATCAAGGCGCTAACGAAGGGCAACCGCATCGTCTTCGAGCCAGCGGAAGGTTTCGACGAAGCGGCGCGTGGACCGAAGCCCTTCATTGTCTGCGGACTTCATCTGGGAAACTGGGAGATCTTGGCGCACGGCGGCCCGCGGCTCGGTGTTTCCCTTATCGGCGTCTATCAGCGCCTATCCAACCCTCATGTCGAAGCACTGCTGCGCAGCATGCGCGAGCCGCTCTACAAAGCAGGTTTGATGTCGAAGACTCCCATGACCGCGCGCGCCCTTTTGCGCGCCATCAAGGCTGGAGCCTGCCCATGCTTCCTTGCCGATCTTCGGGACGATCGAGGAGCGCTTGTCCCCTTCTTTGGCAAACCCGCACGTTCGAACGTCTTTCCCGCCCTCCTCGCTCGCACAATGGGCGTGCCGCTTTACGCCGGCGCCGCGTTTCGCCGTCCGGGCGCGCGTTTCAGCATCCGCATCGCGCCCATTTTTATGCCGCAGACGAGCGACAGAGCGGCGGATGCGCTTGCGGCGACGCAAACGCTGCAACTCCAGTACGAGGCTTTCATCCGCGAGGCCCCGGAGCAATGGATGTGGGCGCACAGGAAGTGGGACTAGCCGCTA
Source organism: uncultured Alphaproteobacteria bacterium (assembly GCA_963761435.1). Lineage (GTDB taxonomy): Bacteria > Pseudomonadota > Alphaproteobacteria > Rhizobiales > Beijerinckiaceae > Roseiarcus. Next base: position 26,243 of record CAVXHJ010000001.1, read on the forward strand.
TCACAACGCGGCGTCGGTCGCAGCCGCTGCCCGGGCCAGCTTCGAGGCGCGGCGGCCCCGGATTGTATGGACGCGGGACACCGGGCGCGGCGAGGCTGCGCGCCCAGACGGCCCGATAGCCTCACTCGCCCGGGTTGACCGCCGTCACCATCCAGATCGCCGCGCCGAGCGGAACGCTGTCGCCTTTGGCGCGCTCAGCCAGCGCCTTACGGATGTCGGCGGCTGCGGCGGCGCGAACGGCTTCAGGCTGGCCGTCGAGGATGCGGCTGGTCGGCCCGATGCCGAGCGCGCCGGCGACGGCGGCGTCAAGGCCCCGGCCGATGGCGAGGTCGAGATCGAGATCGACCGGGGTCACGACGATGTCGGCGAAGCCGGCGGCGCTCAAGACGCGGCGCACGCGCGTATCGTCTGCGAAGGCGAATGGGCCGGGATCCTCAGGGTTCGTCTCGGGCAGGGGCGGGGCGTGCTTTTTCGCCTCGCGCAGCGGGAGCATCATCCAAGGGTTTTGTTTGGCCTCGCGCCAGCAGGCGAAGGCGAGCCGAGCGCCGGGCTTGAGGCCTTTGCGCAGATTGGCGAAAGAGCGCGCCGGATCGGCAAAGAACATGACGCCGAATCGCGACGCCGCGAGGTCGGCCCGGGCAGGCTCAAACTCATAGACGGTGGCGTCGGCGAGGACGAAGCGGACGGGGAGGTCGCGAGACGCGCGCTCGCGAGCGCGCGCCAGCATCGGCTCCGAAATGTCGAGCCCCAGCACCTCGCCTCCCGGCGTGACCCGGGCGGCGAAATCGATCGTCGTGTCGCCGCAGCCGCAGCCGATGTCCACGATTCGTTGGCCGGGTTTAGGGTTGGCGACCGCCATGAGCCGCTCGGAGACCGGGCGCAGCACCAGGTCTTGCTCCTCCTGCCGGTCCGTCCATCGCGGTCCGGCGACCCGATTCCAATACTCGGACTGGGCGGCGTTGTCGGCGTGGAGCGGCGCGGCGGAGGACATGGCGGTCCCTTTGTGGACTCAGGCGGGCGAAGCGAGCGGTTTGCCCTTCTCCACCACGTAGGTGGAAATCACGACGGTCTTGGCAGGCCCGTTCTTTCCGCCGTGCGGAACGCCCGTCGGAACCTGAAATCCGCTGCCTGGCGCCAGGGCGAGCGTGCCTTGGCCGTCGATCGTCAGCTCCGTTCCGCCCTCCGCCACATACCCAGTTTCGATCCCCGGATGGGTGTGACGGGCAATGGACGCGTCCGGGTCGATATCGACCCGCATCTCGACCGTGATGTAGCCGTCGACGGGGCCGTCGGTCTGCTTGAGGAGGGTGCGCTTCAAGCCCGGGGTTTGCGCCTCGACCCCTGTCGCGAAAAAACCCGTCGCCGCGCACAAGGCGCAGGCGGTGAACGCGCGTCGTGAAAACATCGTTGTTCCTCCCTTGGGCCGGCTACCTTCGTTCGGTGTCGTCCAACGCCGGTTCCGGCCGCCGGCGCGGTTGGTTCTTTCGCGCCGGCCGGGGCCCAGTTGAGCGAAGTTCTCAGGTCGGCGCAATGGGCAGGCGCGGACGCTGCGGGTCTTCGGTTCATCGGCCCGGCAACTGCGCCCCTCCCACTACGGCAGCGCCTGGCTGTTCGACGGCCATGGCGAGCGCGCTCAGGCGCGCCACGACCGCAGCGTAGCTCGACAGCGACTGGAACTGGCTCACAATGAGAGAGAATGCGGCGACAAGAGTCGCGAAGGCGACCGCCGACTGAGTAATGACGCCGAACTCGATTTTCCCTTCGATGAAGGCCGGAGCAATGATGAGCGCCGGGATAATCTGGATCATCCAATTGTAGCCGGTGGTGAAGAAACCAACATTGCGGTTGATAGAGGTAATCCTACGAAAATTGTTGACGAGGTCGTCGAGCCGGCCAAGCAGCTGAGCCATTTGCGAGTCTTCGTCTTGCGCCGTCATAATGGCGTCGGCGTTGTTTCGGACATCAATGAGCCCAGAGCGAAAGCTCGCCTCCTTGTCGAGCTGGTCATAGTTCAGCCTGATCAGAGGGCGTCCAAACATGAAGGTGAAGAGCGAGCCGACCGCCGCGTAAAGCACGGCGACGCCGAAGAGGAGCGGGCTGATGGTCCACAGAACCCCTGAGAAAGCGACGATCGTGAAGACGCTGTTGAGCGCCATGAGCGCGAAGGAAAGCGTCGTGACCGTGAAGGCGCGAACGTCTTCGGAGATGCGCTGGTCAGGATTGGCGATCGCTCCCGAGGCGTTGAGGCGTTGGTAGGTCCCATCAGCAAGGTAGCCACGCAAGATCGCGCGGGTCATCGTGTCGCGCCACAAAAGCCCGAGCCGCTCCTCGCCGAAGCGAGCGATCACTCCGACAATGGTCAAGGCGGCGAAAACGCCGACATACAGGAAAGCCTGGGTGACGAAGCCGGACATGTCGTGGTCGGCGATCGCCGTCATGAAATTGCGGCCGACATAGCTGTTGATGACGTTGAGTGCATTCGACGCGCAGAGGAGCAGGACCAGTGCGGCAAAAATGACCTTGGCCTTCCAGCCAACTTCCGATTGCGCAAAATTCCTGACCGCCCGGACGAATCGGATTCCGGTCGTCCGCAGTGGAATAGCTTGCGCATCCATGTTTTGTCTTTTGGCGGATTTCGCTGATCTCGAGCCGAGGGATCAAGTCTACTGCGCCGTCCGGAGTGCGGCTAGTGTCGTGCCGAGACCGGACAGATGCTCCCTGGGGAGCAGGGCGAACATGGGCGCGGTGTTGTCTAAGTGTCATAAGGCGGGCACAATCTAAGCGGTGCAGGGAACGGCGGGAGGTTTTAATGGCCAAGGCATCGTCAAAGACCGAAAGCACGCTGACGAAAACCGAGAGCGCGCTCGTCGACGCCTACTGGCGCGCGGCCAACTATCTCTCGGTCGGCCAGATCTACCTCTTCGACAATCCGTTGCTGCGTGAGCCTCTCAAGGAGGAGCACGTCAAGCCGCGCCTGCTCGGACATTGGGGAACGACGCCCGGCCTCAATTTCATCTACGCGCACCTCAATCGCCTCATCAAGAAGCACGACCTTGACATGATCTACGTCACCGGCCCCGGACACGGCGGCCCGGGACTGGTCGCCAACGCCTATCTCGAAGGGACCTACAGCGAGGTCTATCCAAACATCTCGCAGGACGAGGAGGGGATGAAGCGGCTGTTCACCCAGTTCTCCTTTCCCGGCGGAATTCCGAGTCATGTGGCGCCCGAGACGCCCGGCTCCATCCACGAGGGCGGCGAACTCGGCTATGCGCTTTCTCACGCCTTTGGCGCGGCTTTCGACAACCCCGATCTCATCGTCGCTGCGGTTGTGGGCGACGGCGAAGCGGAGACTGGGCCGCTCGCGACAAGCTGGCATTCCAACAAGTTTCTGAACCCGGCGCGCGACGGCGCCGTGCTGCCGATCCTGCACCTCAACGGCTACAAGATCGCCAATCCGACCGTGCTGGCGCGGATTTCCCACGACGAGCTTGACCACCTCATGCGCGGCTACGGCTATACGCCCCATTTTGTCGAGGGCGATGATCCGGCGAAGATGCATCAGCTGATGGCGAAGACGCTCGAGGCGGTCGTTGACGACATCCGCCGCATCCAGGCGGACGCGCGGCGCAACGGTTTTTCCAAGCGCCCCGCCTGGCCGATGATCGTCATGCGCACGCCCAAAGGCTGGACCTGTCCCAAGGAGATCGACGGCAAGCGGGAAGAGGGATACTGGCGTTCGCACCAGGTGCCGATGAGCGCGATACGGGGGAACCCCGGCCACGTGCGCATCCTCGAGCAATGGATGAAGAGCTATCGCCCCGAGGAGTTGTTCGACAAGACGGGCCGCCTGAAAAAGGAAGTCGCGGGGCTTGCCCCGGAGGGAACCCGCCGGATGAGCGCAAATCCGCACGCCAACGGCGGGTTGCTCTTGCGCGACCTGAGGCTTCCGCACTTCCGCGACTATGCGGTCAAGGTGCCGTCGCCGGGGGCCGTGACCGCGGAGGCGACCCGGGTTATGGGCGAATTCCTGCGCGATGTGATGAAGCTCAATCTCAACTCGCGCAACTTCCGCCTGTTCAGCCCGGACGAAAACAACTCCAATCGTTGGCAGGATGTGCTCGAGGTCACGAACCGCGCCTGGGCCGCAGAGACCCTCCCTTACGACGACCATCTCGCGCCCGACGGCCGGGTGATGGAGATGCTAAGCGAGCATCAGTGCCAGGGATGGCTCGAAGGCTATCTTTTGACCGGCCGGCACGGATTCTTCTCGTGCTACGAGGCCTTCATCCACATCATCAATTCCATGTTCAATCAGCATGCGAAGTGGCTGAAGGTCTGTGGCCACATCCCGTGGCGGCGGCCGGTTGCGTCGCTGAATTATCTATTGTCCAGCCATGTCTGGCGTCAGGATCACAACGGCTTCTCACACCAGGACCCCGGCTTCATCGACCATGTCATGAACAAGAAGGCGGAGGTGGTTCGAATCTATCTGCCGCCCGACGCGAATTGTCTCCTGTCGGTCACGGACCATTGCCTGCGCAGTCGCAACTACGTGAATGTCGTAGTCGCCGGGAAGCAACCGGCGCCGCAATGGCTCACCATGGACGAGGCGGTAAAGCATTGCGAAGCCGGCCTTGGCATCTGGCCATGGGCAAGCAACGACCGCGGCGGCGAGCCGGACGTCGTGATGGCCTGCTGCGGCGATGTGCCGACGCTCGAGACCCTGGCCGCGGTCAAACTCCTTCGCCAGCACGCGCCCGACCTGAAGGTACGAGTTGTCAACGTCGTCGATCTGATGACGCTTCAGCCTACGACCGAGCACCCGCACGGGCTTCCCGACCACGACTTTGATGCGCTTTTCACGGTCGACAAGCCGATCATCTTCGCCTTTCACGGCTATCCTTGGCTCATCCATCGCCTGACATATCGCCGAAAGGGCCACGACAACATTCACGTGCGCGGCTACAAGGAAGAAGGCACGACGACCACGCCCTTCGACATGTGCGTGATCAACGATCTCGATCGTTTCCATCTGGTTGGCGATGTGGTTGACCGCGTGCCGAAACTCGGCGAGCGCGCCGCGTACGCGAAGCAGGAAATTCGCGACAGGCTGATCGACCATCGCGAATATATCCGGCGCTACGGCGACGACATGCCGGAGATCAAGAACTGGACCTGGGGAGACAGCGGCGCCCGAGGCGCGGGCTCGACCGAGGGCGACAACGTCTAGGGTCGCCGCCCATTTCGTCGGGCCGCCGTCGCCAAAGCGTCATTGCCGACCGCTATCAATAGCCGCCTGGGCTCCGTGAAGCGCGTCGGTTTTTTGGGGAAATCGATCGCGCGAGTTGGTTTCGTTCCCGCTTCTCAGGCGCCGTCGAAGGGTTGCGAACCGATCGCCGCAATATCCGAGCGGCGGCTGAGCTGCGAGGGCGGAGCGATGGAAGAAAAACCGAGGGCTTTCGACAAGGTTGAGCGAGGCTCACTCGATTCCGCCAAGGGCCTCGACCAGTACGGCCTCGGCTCTGTGGCGCGTCCGAGCGCGCTCGACATCGCCGGTTCGGACAAATTCTCCAGTGACCGCACGATCCGGCAATACGCCGACGAGATCTGGGGCGTGACGCCGCGTCCGGTCGCTTAAGCGACGGGCGGCAGGGACCGGCGCGCGGTTTTCGCGCGCCGGCCAAGGCGCTCGGCGCTCAGGTCTTGGGCGCGGTTCCCGTGCGCATATGGTGCATATGTTGCGCCCCCGCGCGCGCCCTCTCCTTGCTCTGGTTTGACTGGTGGCGCATGTGCCTGCTGTGCGATCCGCCGCCGCCGGCGTGGGCCGAGCTGGCCGCGGGCGCAGCCTGGGCCACTTGCATGGGCTGAGCCGTCCCGTCCGACTGGGCCAATGCGGCAAGCGGCGAGAGGGCGACGACCGCTCCTAGTGCGATTCCGACAAACGTTTTCATGGCAGATTTCCCCAACCGATTATTATCCGCTCCCTGCGGAAGACGTGAGAATGAGCGAACCGTAATCGCCTGTCCATGGGCGCCTTTGCGTATTCTCCACTTCATCCCATGTACATCCCGCCGTTGACGTGCAACTCCTGCCCGGTGATGAACCGGCTCAAGGGTGCGAGCAGGTAGACGACCGCGTCGGCGACGTCCCGGATGTCCGACCGGAACGGCAACGATTGCATCTTGATCGTCCGTTGATCGAAGGCCGCGCGGCCGTCGCCATAATGCTTGTTCTCCAGCTGGGTCGGAATGGCGCCTGGGCTCACTGCGTTGACCCGGATGTTGTGCGGCCCAAGCTCGCGAGCCAAGGATCGCGTGAGGCCGAGGAGAGCTCCCTTCGACATCGCATAAGGCACCTTCTCGGACCAGCCTCCGGAGAGAATGACGCTCATGATATTGACGATGCTGCCTCCGCCCTTTCGCTTCATGCGCGGCGCAAGCATCTGGCACAGGATGAATGCGGCGTGCGCGTTGATCGTCTGGACCGCGAGAAACTCTTCGATCGAGTAGGCCTCGATCGGCGCGACGGGATCGATCGCCGCGTTGTTCACGAGAAAATCGAACCCGCCGACGGCCGCCGCGAGCTTTTCAGTCTCGTGTTTGAGGCGCGGCAAGTCGCTCAGGTCGCCAGAGGCAAAGATCGCGCGTCCCTCGCCGAATTTTTGCGAAAACGAACGCGCCTTCGCTGCGCCATCGGAAGCAGGAAGGTCGTGCAGGACGACGCGGCATCCGCTCTCCAGCAGCGCTTGGCAGACCTCGGACCCGATGCCGCCTGCACCCCCGCTGACGAGCGCGGTTTTACCTTCAAACCCGTCCATCGCGCTTCCCCTTAAGCCTCGAACATGGGGGATTGCCTGCCGCGTGTCGAGCCGCGTGCGATAGGCGAGCGTTTCATTCCGGTGATAGGGTAAGGTCAGGTTCTCTCCCTCCGCGCGGAGCCTCGTCGATGCAACCTAAGGTGCTCGTTGTCGGCGCTGGCCCGGTCGGGCTGACCATGGCGGCTGAACTCGCGCGCTTCGGCGTCACCGTCCGGATCGTCGACAAGTCGCCGGCGCGAACCGACAAGTCGAAGGCGCTCGTGCTCTGGAGTCGCACCCTCGAACTCATCGACCGAATGGGTTGCGGCGCGTCTTTTGTCGAGGCAGGGCTCAAGGCGCGCGGGGCCAACATCATCGCCGGCGCGACAGGGATCGCGCACATTGGCTTCGATGGTCTCGAGACGCCGCACCCTTACGGGTTGATGCTGCCCCAGAGCGAGACCGAGCGGCTGATGGAGCAGCATCTGAATTCGTTCGGCGTCGAGGTCGAGCGGCGGGTCGAATTGACCCGGTTCGTCACCGACGAAGATGCGGTGACAGCCTTCCTGCGGCGCCCTGACGGGAGCGAGGAAACACTCGACGTCGACTGGATGATTGGCTGTGATGGCGCGCACAGCATCGTGCGCCATGGCCTTGGCATGGAGTTCGAAGGCGATACGTTGGTCAGCCACTGGATCCTCGCCGACCTTCACCTCACCGGCCCGGCGCCGCTGGACGAGATCGAGATCTACTGGCATGCGGACGGCATACTGGCCCTGTTTCCGATCACTCCGGGACGCCATCGGGTGATTGCCGATGTCGGCGACGTCAAGGCCGGCGAGCACCCGCCCGATCCGACGCTCAAGGAGGTGCAGTCGCTCCTCGATCAGCGCGGACCTGCGGGCGTCAAGGCGGTCGATCCGATCTGGCTCTCGGGTTTCACCATCAATGAGCGCAAGGTGGCGGATTATCGCGCAGACCGCGTGTTCCTCGCCGGCGACGCTGCCCATGTCCACAGCCCCGCCGGAGGGCAGGGCATGAACACCGGCATGCAGGACGCGATGAACCTTGCATGGAAGCTGGCGCTCGTCTGCCGTGGATCGGCGAATCCTGAGCCGCTGCTCGGAAGCTACAGCGCCGAACGCAGCGAGGTCGGCCGGGAAGTGCTCGCGAACGCTGGCCGCCTGACCACGATCGCGCTGATGCGGGGCGCCGTCGCGCAGAGCATCCGCAATCATCTCGCCCAGCTTCTCTTCGGCCTCTCGCCGGTCATGCGCGCGATGACCAATCAGATGTCAGAACTGTCGATTGGCTATCCGAATTCCCCGTTGAGCAGGGCGGATGGACACGTCCATTCCGGGCCAGCAGCGGGAGCCCGGGCGCCGCTCAGCGCCGTGGGCCGTCGCGTCGGCTCGGGTGGTCGGCCGCGATTCGCTCTGTTCGCGGTCGCGGACAGCGGCAGCGACGCCCTGATCGCCCAGCGCGGCGATCTGCTGGAGCCCGAGACCCGAGCTCCGTTCGCGGACGACGGCATTTGGCTCGTGCGGCCCGACGGCTATGTGGCGATGACCGCCCGGCGCGGCGCGTGGGACACGGTGGGGGCCTATCTGGAGTGGATCGCTCGAGCTGAGGCGGGCGAAATACCCGCGCCCTAACGGAAGATTAACCTTAACAACCCCTAATGGCGAGAGGGGGCGGTCCCGCGGGCGGGAGTCCCTTGGATTTGTTGACGCCCATGGGCTCCCATGCTATCCCACGCCATCCCGTCAACTGACCGCGCATATGCGCCGTCGACGAGCGCTGAAGAGCGCCCGGCGCAGGCCCGTTCGCGCCCCGAAGGACCGTGTGGTGGATCGATTTCTTTCCCACTTCACTCATCGCTTCGACGCAAAGAGCCGGATCTCGATTCCCTCAACGTTCCGGCAGGTGCTGGCGAAGGACGGCTTCGCCGGGGTCTACGCCTATCCGTCGCTGGATGCGCCGGCGCTCGATTGTGGCGGCAACGCGCTCATCGCCGAGATCGACGCTTTGCTGCAGACGATGCCGCCCTACTCGCCCGCCCGCGACGCCTTCGCGACTGCGCTTCTTGGAATGAGCGAGGTCTTGCGCTTGGACCCGGAGGGCCGGGTCTTTTTCGAGGAGCGGCTCAAGTCGGCGTTGGGGCTCAACGGCGAGGCGGTGTTCGTCGGGCAGGGGCACAAGTTCCAGATCTGGGAGCCGGCGCGGTTCCAAACCCACCTCGAGGAGTTGCGGGCGCGGGTCCGGCGATTGCGTGCAGAGCGGGGGGCGCTTGCGCCCGGCGAGACGCCGCGATGAGCCGCGCCGCCCCGGCCGAACTCGGCCACCTTCCCGTCCTGCTTCACGAGGCGATGGCCGCGCTCAAGCCCCGCGCCGGCGGCGTCTATGTCGACGCCACGTTCGGCGCCGGCGGCTATGCGCGCGCCCTTCTCGATCGCGGCGCGCGGGTGATCGCGATCGACCGCGACCCATCGGCGGTTCGCGCCGGCGCCGCTCTCGCAACTGCGTCCGGCGGCCGCCTTCAGCTCGCGGAAGCCCGCTTCGGCGAGCTCGATATGGTCGCAAAGCGCCTCGGCGTCGAGGCTGCCGATGGGGTTGTGCTCGATATCGGGGTTTCGTCGATGCAACTCGATGAGGCGGCGCGCGGCTTCTCGCTGCGATTCGACGCTCCCATCGACATGCGGATGGAAGCGCAGGGGCGGTCGGCCGCCGACATCCTCCGCGACGAGGACGAGGGGACGATCGCCGACATCCTGTTTCATTTCGGCGAGGAGCGGGCCGCCCGCCGAATCGCCCGAGCCATCGTCGCCGACCGGACGGCGAAGCCATTCACCTCCACGCTCGAGCTCGCCGGGCTCATAGCCCGGGTTGCGCCGGCGCGGCGCGGAGAGATGACTCATCCCGCCACGCGCGCCTTCCAGGCGCTGCGCATTGCGGTCAACGACGAGCTCGGCGAGCTGGTGCGCGGCCTCGCAGCCGCCGAACGACTTCTCAAGCCGGGGGGCCGCCTCGCGACGGTGACGTTCCACTCGCTCGAGGACCGCATCGTCAAGCAGTTCTTCGCCGGCCGCTCGGGCCGCGGACAGGCCGCTTCGCGCCGATTGCCGGGCGAGCCCGTCGAGGCCGAGCCAAGTTTCGAAGTTCCGCGCGGCCAGCCGATCGGGCCGAGCGACGCCGAAGCGGCGGCAAATCCGCGCTCGCGCTCGGCCAGGCTGCGTTTCGGCTTGCGCACGAATGCGCCGCTGCGCGGCGTGGACCGAACGATCGAGGCGCTGGCGCGGCTGCCCGCGCGAAGGGGGAGATGAATGTGGCGTTTCATGCACGCGGCGGCGATCGCCGCGCTCATCGCGTCGGCTGCCTACGTCTATGTCGTCAAGTACCGCACGATCTACGCCTCAGAGCAGCTGGTAAAGACTCGCCATCTCATCGACAAGGAGAAAGACGCGATCAGTCTGCTGCGAGCTGAATTCGCCCATCTCGCCCGGCCCGACCGCATTCAGGCGCTAGCGGCGTCGAAGCTAGGGCTGCAGCCGCTGGCGCTGAGCCAGATCGCGACTGTCGACGAATTGCCGGAGGCCCAGCCCAAGGTCAACTCGATCGGCCGCACCCTCGAATCACTGGGCTTTACCGCCGACAACTCGACGCCGGCCGTCACCGCCGCCAACTCGACCCCGCCGGTGAGGTGGTGAGGGATGGCCGAGGCCCCGAACGACATGAGAGCGAAAGCCAACGCTGGTCTGCGGCGGCGGCGTAATCTCGCGGACGCGTTGTCCGACGCCGCGATCGCCCGGTTGCGCCGCGCTCTGCCGAAGAATTTCGGCGTCGATCTCGAACCGCCGGCCGCTCGGGCAGCGTCTCAATCGCTCGCGGCGGGCAAGACGCATGCGAAGCTTAAGACTTTTGCCAGCGGGCTCCTGTCGACGAGGCTCGACCGCTCGGGAGCGCGTATTCGCACCCTCGCGCTTGGGCTGTTGGTGGCTTATGCCGCGATCGGCTCAAAGCTCCTGGTGCTCGGCCTCTCGCACGATCCGCCGCAGACACTGAAAGCCGCGGCGGATGACGCGGTCTCCGGCGCGAGACCCGACCTCACCGACCGCAACGGCGCCATCCTCGCCACCGACGTCAGGACGATGTCGGTGTTCGCCGAGCCGAACCGCATCATCGACAAGGACGAGGCGGTCGAGCTGATCACCGCAGTGCTTCCCGACGTCGATGCGAAGCAGCTGCGCGAGCGATTGAGCTCGAAGAAAGGCTTCATCTGGGTCAAGCGGCAGATCACTCCAAAGGAGCAGGCCGAAATCTTTCACCTCGGCCTGCCCGGCGTCGGCTTCCTGCCGGAGAACAAGCGCGTCTACCCCAATGGCCCGATCGGCGCGCACGTGATCGGGTTCGTCGACAAGGACAACGTCGGCATCGCCGGCATGGAGAAATATCTCGACGAACAAAGCCTGACCGACCCGCATGTCGCCGGTTTTACCGTCGATCCCGAGAGCCTGAAGCCCGTCCGGCTGTCGCTAGACCTCAAGGCGACGCACGCGCTGCGCGACGAGCTTGTCGGCGGTTTGGACCGCTTCCACGCCAAGGCGGCGGCCGGCATGATCGTCGATGTCAACACCGGCGAGGTTTTGGCGCTCGAATCCCTGCCCGACTTCGATCCCAATGATCCCGGAGACGTCCGCGATCCGACGAAGATCAATCGTATCAGCGTCGGCGTCTACGAGATGGGTTCGACCTTCAAAGCGCTTTCGCTCGCAATGGCGCTCGAATCCGGCAAGGTCAATCTCGGCTCGCATGTCGACGCGCGCGACAGCTTGCGCTACGGGCGGTTCACGATTCACGATTTTCACGCCACCCATCGCGTGCTGACCGTACCTGAAGTGTTCACTCATTCTTCGAACATCGGCGCGGCGCGGCTGGCGCTGATGGTTGGCGTTGAAGGCCACAAAGCCTTCTTGAAGAAGATGGGCCAGCTCGACCGGCTGCGCACGGAGTTGCCGGAGAGCGCGGAGCCCCTGGTGCCGAGGCACTGGGCCCTTCTCAACACGATGACCATCGCCTTCGGCCAGGGCCTCAATGTCGCGCCCATTCAGGCGGTGATGGCGGTGTGCGCGCTGGCGAATGGCGGCACGATGATGACGCCGACCTTTCTGCCGCGCACCGAAGACGAGGCCGCAAAAGTCAGCCATCGTGTGATAAGCGAGCAGACTTCGGAGTCCATGCGCTACCTGATGCGCTCCAACGCGACCCATGGATCCGCCAGTTTCGCCAATATTCCCGGCTACTATGTCGGCGGAAAGACCGGGACGGCTGACAAGATCATCCACGGTCGCTATTCGCAGAACAAGGTCTTCACCACTTTCATGGCGATCACCCCGGCCGACAAACCGAAGTATCTTTATCTGACGATTTACGATGATCCGCAGGCGGCGCCCGAGGACCATGGATTCCATACCGCCGCCTACAATGCGGGCCGGGTCGCCGGCGAGTTGATCCGTCGCGTCCAGCCGCTCATGGGGGTGGCGCCCATGAAAGAGCCGCCAAATCTGCCGTTCCCCATCATCGCCCGACTGGGGTATGGAGCCGACGCGGACAAGACCAGCAAGGAGTGACGCGTCGGCGATGAGACGGCTTGGCGACATCCTCGAGCTCAAGGACGCCGACGGCCCACTCGCTTCGCGGGCAGTCGGAGGACTTGCGTTTGACAGCCGGAAGACCTCGCCCGGCGATATATTCTTCGCTCTTTCCGGCGCGAAGGACAACGGCTACGCGCATGTCGGGGAGGCTTTGGCCAAAGGCGCGGCGGCGGTCGTCGCCGAACGCTGGATCGAAATCCCCGACGCCGCCTTCATCGCGGTCGCCGACGCGCGCGCAGCGCTTGCTCGCGCCGCCGCGCGGTTCTATCCGCGCCAGCCCGAGATCATCGTCGCCGTGACCGGCACCAGCGGAAAGACCTCGGTCGCCGCCTTTGTGCGCCAGATCTGGCAGGAGCTTGAGCGCGAGGCGGCCTCGCTCGGAACGTTAGGCGTCGTCTCGCGTTCGGTGACCGTTTACGGGTCCCTGACTACCCCTGACCCGATTGCGCTGCACGAACTCCTCGACCGGCTCGCGCGGAGCGGCGTTACCCACCTTGCGATGGAGGCCTCCTCGCATGGCCTCGACCAGAAGCAACTCGACGGCGTGCGCCTCGCCGCGGGCGCGTTCACCAATCTCACGCGTGACCATATGGACTATCATCCGACGGTCGAGGACTATTTTGCAGCCAAACTCAGGCTGTTCCACGACCTCCTGCCCGACGGCGCGCCCGCGGTCATCGATGCTGACAGCGCCGTCGCTTCCCGAGTGATTGCGGTCGCCCGGGCGCGCGGGCTCGATGCGGTCACGGTCGGCGAGAAGGGCGAGACGATCCGGCTCGCCACAATCAAGCGTAGCCGTTTCTCGTCAATTCTGGACCTGGAGTTCGGCGGCCGCCGCCGTCGCCTGAAGTTTCCCTTGCCCGGCGACTTCCAGATTTCCAACGCGCTGGTCGCCGCCGGGCTCTGCATCGTCACCGGCGGCGAGGCCGACGCTGTGTTTCATGCTGTGCAAAACCTGCGCGGGGCGCCCGGGCGCCTGGAGCGCGTCGGTGAACTTCGCGGCGCGGCGGTGTTCGTCGATTACGCGCATAAGCCCGACGCGCTCGAAAAAGCGCTCGCCGCTCTGCGGCCCTTCGTGCGCGGGCGCCTCGTTCTTGTGTTCGGCTGCGGCGGCGACCGCGATGCGGGCAAGCGGCCGCTCATGGGTGAAATCGCGACGCGCCTTGCCGATATGACGATCGTCACCGACGACAATCCGCGCTCCGAGAATCCCGCGCTCATTCGCGCCGAGATCCTCGCCGCCGCGCCTTCGGCGATCGAAATCGGCGATCGGGGCGCGGCCATTCGGGCTGGGATCGCCATGCTCGCCGACGGCGACGCGCTCATCATCGCCGGCAAGGGTCACGAGACCGGTCAGATCGTCGGCGCGACTACCCTGCCATTCTCCGACGCCGACGAAGCGCGCGCGGCGCTGAAGGAGGCGGCGTGACCGCGCTGTGGAGCGAGCGTGAACTGACGGCCGTCTTCGGCGCGGGCCCGAGCGCGTCGTTGAGCGCGGTGGTCGGCGGCGTCTCGATCGACAGCCGAACACTCGAATCCGGCGACCTCTTCTTGGCCATCAAGGGCGCCTCCCATAACGGCCACGATCATGTCGCTCGCGCCTTCGAATCCGGCGCGGTCGCGGCGGTCGTGTCGCGCGAGCGGGCGGCCGGGCTCGCCATCCTCGGCCCAGTGTTCGCGGTCGACGATACGCTCAACGCGATGGAGCAGCTTGGAGCCGCCGCCCGCGCGCGGTCGAAGGCGCGGATCGTCGCGGTGACCGGTTCGGTCGGCAAGACGACAGTCAAGGAGATGCTGCGGACGATGCTTTCGGCTTGCGGCGCGGCCCACGCCTCGACAGCTTCCTACAACAATCACTGGGGCGTTCCGCTGACGCTCGCGCGCATGCCGGCCAATGCGCGCTATGGCGTATTCGAGATCGGCATGAATCACGCGGGCGAAATTGGCCCGCTCACGTGCATGGTAAGACCGCACGCGGCCTTGGTGACGACGATTGCCCCCGTCCACATCGAATACCTAGGCTCGATCGAAGCGATCGCCGACGCGAAGGCGGAGATCTTCCTTGGCCTCGAACCTGGCGGCGCCGCGGCGCTTAACCGCGAGGCGCCACAGTTCGAACGGCTCGCGAAAGCGGCAAGAGGGCGTGGCGCGCGCGTCCTGAGTTTTGGCCGCGGCGGCGATTGCGACGCGCGGCTGATCGAGGTCGAGCCGATCGGTAGCGGTTCGCATGTTAAGTCGCGCATTCTTGGTCGGGAGTTGACGTTCGTGGTCGGTGCGCCCGGCGCCCATATGGCCGAAAACGCGCTCGGCGCGCTGCTCGCGGCAGAGGCTCTCGGCGCGGACCTTGACGCTTGCGCCGCCGCGCTCAGCCGCTTCTCGCCTCAGCAGGGCAGGGGCGCGCGCTTCTCGGTCTCCACCGCTGACGGTCCGGCGATCATTATCGATGAAAGCTATAACGCCAATCCAGCCTCGATGCGCGCGGCGCTGGCGCTGCTGGCCGCCGCCAACCCGGGGCCGAAAGGGCGACGCATCGCCGTTATCGGCGACATGCTCGAGCTTGGGCCGAAGGCGGAGGCGATGCACGCCGAGCTCGCCGCCGATCTCACCGCCAATCGCGTCGATCTTCTGTTCGGCGCGGGCCCGCTTACGCGCGCACTCTATGACGCGGCCCCGGTCTCGATGCGAGCGGCGTGGGCCGAGCGGTCGAACGAGCTGACAGATGAAGTCGCGCGCGCCTTGCGGGGCGGCGACATCGCGATGATCAAAGGCTCCAACGGCAGCCGCATGGGTCCGCTGGTCGCGGCGCTCCGCGACCATTTCGCCCGCGGCGCGGGAGGCTAGGACACCGATGCTGACATGGCTGTCTGAGCTTCCCGGCGTATTTCACCTCTTCCGCTATCTCACTTTTCGCACGCTCGGGGCTGCGGGGACCGGACTTTTTCTCGTCTTCTTCTTCGGCCCGACGATCATCTCCGCACTGCGCCTAAAGCAGGGCAAGGGGCAGCCGATTCGCCTCGACGGACCAGCTTCGCATCTCTTGAGCAAGAAGGGGACGCCGACGATGGGCGGCCTCATGATCCTGTTCGGCCTCTTCGTCTCGGCCTTGCTGTGGGCCAATCTCGAAAGCCCATATGTGTGGATCGTTCTATTCGTAACCGCCGGCTTCGCCGTGATCGGCTTTTACGACGACTATCTGAAGGTGACCAAGCAATCGGATCGCGGCTTCTCCGGCCGCGCCCGTCTGATTGGCGAATACATCATCGCCGCGCTCGCCTGCTACGCGATGATGCTGGTCGGCGCGAATGGCGCAACTGCGCTCGCGGTGCCGTTCTTCACCGGGTTCGTTTTCGATTTCGGTTGGGCCTTCCTGCTGTTTGGCCCGTTCGTGATCGTCGCCTTTGGCAATGCGGTCAATCTGACCGACGGGCTGGACGGGCTCGCCATCGTGCCGGTGATGATCGCCGCCGCAACGCTCGGCTTGATCGCCTATTTCGCCGGCAATCTCTTGTACTCGCACTATCTCCTGATCAACCACGTGCCGTTCGCCGGCGACCTGATGGTGGTCTGCGGGGCTCTCATCGGCGCCGGCGTCGGATTCCTGTGGTTCAATGCTCCCCCGGCTCAGATTTTCATGGGCGACACGGGCTCGCTGGCGCTTGGCGGCCTCCTCGGCGCGACCGCGGTCGCGATCAAGCACGAGGTCGTGCTCGCGGTGATCGGGGGGTTGTTCGTGATGGAGGCGGCCTCTGTCGTGGTGCAGGTGGCGTCATTCAAGCTCACCGGCAAGCGGGTGTTCCGCATGGCGCCGATCCATCACCATTTCGAGCAGCTTGGGTGGTCCGAGCCGCAGATCGTCATGCGGTTCTGGATCATCGCCTTCGTGCTTGCGATGGTCGGTCTCGCCTCGCTCAAGTTGAGGTGACGATGACGCCGGTCGAGACCCTGCGCGGACAGAGCGTCGCCCTTTTCGGCCTCGGCGGCTCCGGCCTATCGACAGCGAGGGCGCTGGTTGACGGCGGCGCGGAAGTGGCCGCCTGGGACGAGAGCCCCGCTGCCCGGGAACGCGCTGCGGCGGCGGGTTTCACGCTGGTCGATCTCGCCAGCGCTGATTGGCGCCGTTTCAAGCTCTTCGTGCTCGCGCCAGGCGTGCCGTTGACCCACCCGGCGCCGCACTGGACCGTCAACCTCGCGGATGAGGCTGGGGTTCCGATCGTCGGGGATATCGAGCTCTTCGCCCGCGAACGCGGTGCGGGAGCGCCCGACGCGCCGTTCGTCGCCATCACCGGCACCAACGGCAAATCGACCACGACTGCGCTCATAGCTCATGTGTTGAGGGAAGCCGGGCGCGACGTCGCGATGGGTGGAAATATTGGCGTGCCGGTTCTCGACCTGCCGCCGCCCGCCGCCGGCCGGACGCATGTCGTCGAATGCTCGTCCTATCAGATCGATCTCGCGCCATCGCTCGCGCCCAGCGTCGGCCTTCTGATCAACATCACGCCCGACCACCTAGACCGGCATGGCGATCTAGCCAGGTATGCGGCGATCAAGGAGCGCCTGGTCGCCCACTCCGATGTCGCGCTCGTTGGCGTAGACGACGAGCCTTGCCGCGAAATCTATGCGCGGTTGAAGGCGCGGGCGGGAGCGCCTCGGACCATCGCGGTCTCCGGGAAGGAATCCCCGCTCGCCGACATCTGGGTAAGCGGGCATCGGGTGATGGTCCGGGGAGAGACCGCCTTCGGGGTCGATCTTGCTTCGGCCCGCGCGCTTCGCGGAGCGCACAACGGGCAGAACGCGGCGTTCGCTTACGGCGCCGCAAGCGCGCTCGGCGTCGAGCGCGAAGCGATCGCGCGCGCGTTCGAGATCTTTCCGGGGCTCGCGCATCGCATGGAGGAGGTCGGCCGGCTTGGCCGAGCGCTGTTCATCAACGACTCGAAGGCGACCAACGCGGATGCGGCCGAGAAGGCGCTGATGTCATTTCGGGACATCCACTGGATTCTCGGCGGGAGGGCGAAGGCGGGCGGCGTCGAGACGCTCCGGCGGTTGTTCCCGCGCGTCGCCAAAGCCTATTTGATCGGCGAGGCCGCTGACGATTTCGCACGCACGCTTGGCGGCGACGTTCCTTTTGTCCGATCCGAGACCCTGAGCGCGGCGGTCGAAGAGGCGGCCGAGGACGCGGCGCGATCAGAGGCAAGCGAGCCCGCGGTGCTGCTCTCGCCCGCCTGCGCGTCGTTCGATCAGTTCGCGAATTTCGAGGCGCGCGGCGACGCCTTTCGCGCTTCCGTCGCTGAATGGCTCAAGCGCAGGGCGGCCAGTCGTACGCGCGAAAAGAAGGAGGCCTAGAGCCCATGGTTTCGAGAGTCGAACGCGGCCCGCTTGCCGACTGGATGCGCACTGCCGACCGTTGGCTGATCGGATCGTTCGGGGCGCTGATGGTGATCGGGCTCGTCATGGCGCTTGCCGCCAGTCCGGCGGTCGCCGAGCGGCTCAACCTTTCGACGTTTCACTTCGTCGACCGCCAGGCGCTGATGCTGATCCCGACCGCGGCGCTGATGATCGCGACTTCGTTCCTGTCGCCGCGTCACATGCGGCGCGCGGCCCTTGTCACGTTCGCCCTATCGCTTGTGCTCATCATACTCGCCCTGATGTTCGGGGCGGAGGTCAAGGGAGCGCGGCGCTGGATCTTCGGCCTCCAGCCGTCGGAGTTCATCAAGCCCGCCTTCGTCGTTCTCGCCGCCTGGGCCTTCACTGAAGGTGGGCGGACGGGCCCGACGGCAATTCCTGCGAGGATCCTGTCGTTCGTCCTGTTGCCGCTCGCCATCGTGCCGCTCATCCTCGAGCCGGACTTCGGTCAGACGATGCTGGTCGCGATCGTCTGGACGGCGCTCTTCTTCCTCGCCGGCCTGCACTGGTTCTGGGTCGTGGCCGTCGGCGGGATGGGTATGGCGGGCGGCTTCGCGGTCTTCAAATTATCGCCGCACGTGCACGAGCGGGTGCTGCGCTTTCTCGATCCGGATTCGACGGGCGGCCTCGTCGACACCTTTCAGGTCGACACTGCCCTGCAGAGTATCCTGTCTGGCGGCTGGTTTGGACGCGGGCCCGGCGAGGGCGTCTACAAGCGGATCCTGCCCGACGCGCATACCGACTTCGTCTTTGCCGTGACAGGCGAGGAATTCGGCATGATCGCGTGCATGGCGCTGATCGTCTTCTTCGCCTTCATCGTACTGCGCGCGCTCTATCTGGCCGCGCGCAATCCCGACCCTTTCTGCCGGCTTGCGGCCGCTGGCCTCACGGTGATGTTCGGAGTGCAGAGCTGGATCAACATGGCGGTCAACTTGCGCGCCATGCCGGCCAAGGGCATGACCTTGCCCTTCATCTCCTACGGCGGGTCGTCGCTGCTGGCGCTTGGCCTGGGCATGGGCTTTCTCATCGCCGCGACGCGCAGCCGTCCAGCCGCGGATCTCGAACTCCCCGGCCCGACGGACGAATGAGCGTAGCGCGCCCGATCCTGCTCGCCGCCGGCGGCACGGGCGGGCATCTTTTTCCCGCGGCGGCGCTCGCGGCGGCGCTGGCCAGGCGCGGAGCCGAAGTCGAGCTCGCGACCGATAGCCGGGCGCTCAAATACGGCGGCGATTTTCCCGCTCGCGCCGTCCACGCGTTTCCAGCGGCGACGACGACTGATGCCGGCGCGTTGGCCAAGGCGCGCGCCGCGCTCACCTTGAGCGCCGGGCTCGCAGCTGCGCTCGTCAAGCTCAGGCGCATCAAGCCGCGCGCGGTGGTTGGTTTTGGCGGCTACCCGACCGTGCCGCCGCTCATCGCCGCTTCGCTGCTCAGGGTTCCGAGCATTCTGCACGAGCAGAACGCGGTGATGGGCCGCGCCAATCGCTTTTTGAGCGCCCGCGTGAACCTCATCGCCTGCGGGTTTCCGCTGAAGGGCGTGGATTCCGCGATCGCGGCCAAGACGCGGACGACCGGGAATCCGGTTCGGCCGTCTGTAATCGCCGCCGCGGCGACTCCCTATCCCCAACAGGTCGGACAACGCCTGAACATCCTTGTGACCGGCGGGTCGCAGGGGGCGCGCGTCATGGCCGACGTCGTGCCGGCGGCGCTGGCGCTGCTAACGGCGGACGAGCGCCAGTGGATTCGCCTCACCCAGCAAGCGCGCGGGGAGGACTCCTCGCGCGTCGCGGCGGCTTGCGCGCGGATGAGTTTTCCGGTCGAGATCGCCGAATTCTTCGTCGACCTGCCGGCGCGGATCGCCGCAGCGCATCTCATCATCGGCCGCGCCGGCGCTTCGACCGTCTCCGAGCTCGCGGTCATTGGCCGCGCCTCGGTCCTTGTGCCGTTCCCGCATGCGCTCGACCAGGATCAGGCCGCGAATGCGGCGGCGCTTGCCGCATCGGGCGGCGCAGTCGTTGTGGCGCAGCCTGAATTCACCCCCGAGCGACTCGCCGCGATCTTGAGGGGAGCGCTCGCCGCGCCCGAGAAGCTTGCTCAGGCGGCGGCGGCGGCGAAGTCGGCCGGGGTCCCCGACGCCGCCGAGCGGCTGGCGGACCTCGTGCTGGGAGTCGCCGAGCCGGCCTGACGGCGCTCGCCGTCGCCGAAGGTCAGGCCTCGATCTGCTCCACCGCCTGAACATCAGGCAGGAAGTGTTTGAGAAGATTCTGTATTCCGCTTCTGAGTGTCGCGGTTGAAGACGGGCAGCCGGAGCACGCGCCCTTCATCTTCAAATAAACGACGCCGTTGCGGAATCCCCTGAAGATGATGTCCCCGCCGTCGCCAGCGACGGCAGGCCGGACCCGGGTCTCGATCAGTTCCTTGATCGCCTCGACAGTCTCGGCGTCCTTGGCGTCGAAGAACTCGCCAGTCGCGGCTGCGTCGGCGCCGCCGGTCTCAATCAGGGGCGCGCCGGAGAGGAAGAATTCCGTCACAACCCCCAGAACCGCCGGACGCAGATGCTGCCACTCGCCCTCCGACTTGGTGACGGAAATGAAGTCGTTGGCGAAGAAAACGCCGCTCACGCCTGGCAACTCCATCAGCGCGCGGGCCAGAGGCGAGCGTTCGGCCGCAGCAAGATCACGGGCCTCGAACGTGCCCTCGTCCATTACCGCCCGCCCAGGCAGGAACTTGAGGGTTGCGGGATTGGGGGTCGCTTCGGTCTGAATGAACATGAGCTGAATTCCTGAACCTCCGGTAGATAAGCGCGCCGGACCATAAGCGCAAGAAATTGCCGACGACGGCGGGCGAGCCCTCCGAGGCCGCGGATTCCGGCTTCGCGGTTGGCTCCGCCCAAGGAAATCCAAGCCAGACCCCAGGAAATCCAAGGCAGCCACAAGGAAATCAAAGCCGGGCGCAAGGAAATCCAAGCCAGGCACAACGAAATCCAAATTTCCGATCGCTTGGTTTTATTTTGGCTAGTCTTATTTTTCAGTATTTTACAGCCAACTCCTCACAAAGCTCTTCGCCTAGATTCGCGCCTTGCCACTCGGCGCCTCGGCGGACGCGGGCGTCAGCCGGTGCGAGATCAATCCTATAGCACGGAATTCTGATTTTCGCAAATGGAATGGCGGTCCGGACAATTCGTGTCCAGCCTTCGACGCAAAACTAGCGGTCGCAGCGGATCGCGGCACCCAATAGAACCACGACGGTCATCCCGGCTCCAAGATCACCCCGGGATGGCCGAAGATCACAGGAGATCGGGAGTCAATCCACCCAAACGTTGATAGTAAAGATTTGTTTATCGTTGAGTTGCTCTTAGTAAAAATAAATTTACACAGTCATGTCATGAATTTGCCTGAATATTATGATCAAGACTAACGCGTGATGCTGCCGCGAGTAAGAAGTACTAAGGGATCACTTGATCGTCATGAGGTGGTCTTGGGGTCACAAATTCACTGTGGAGGTTCGCTATGAGATCTATGTTCTCGTCTATACTAGCGGCGATTACGGTTTGCGCTTTCGCCAGCGTCACCCCTGCGGCCGCGATTGGCAGTGACGCTAACGGCCTGAGGGAACAGGCCCAGATGCATCCAAATGAAGCGAACCAGTACCCTGACTATGTGCCGGGCTTTGTTGCCCAGGGAGAGGTCTATCCCCCAGGGGTCCTCTTGAATGGGCATTTTGACAGGTCGCGCTTTGCCGGCGCGACCGCGTTCGTGCCGCTTTCTTCGGATTGCCACATGTACCGGACGGACATCTATGGCGGGTGGTGGTTCACCGCGTGCGGCCCGCAATAGCGCTTGGCAATACTCAGATTGCAGCGCCGTCCGCGCGTGAGCGGGCGGCGCTGTGACGTTCGTTCCGGCTTAGGCCGGGCGCGCCAAGACGGGCGGTTCCGTTACGCCGCGTTCCGCTCTACTGTCGAGAGCGGCCGACAAAGCGAGCGATAGTCGCCGGCCGCCCGAGGCCGAGCGATGTTCAGCGTCTTCGAGCTTTTCAAGATCGGCGTCGGCCCGTCGTCGTCGCATACGGTCGGGCCGATGAAGGCGGCTGCCGCATTCGCCGACGGGCTCATCGCGACCGGCGCGATCGACAGGGTCGCCTCGGTCGCGGTCTCGCTTCTCGGCTCGCTCGCCTTCACGGGCAAAGGCCACGCGACGGACAAGGCGGTCATTCTCGAACTCAGCGGCTGCCGGCCCGAGAACATCGAACCGGACGCGGCCGAAGCGCTTGCAGGCGAAGTGCGATCAACGAAGCGCGTCAAGCTTGCCGGGCGGCGCGCCATCGCCTTCGATCCAGCGACGGCGATTGCTTTCGACATCGTGACGCCCGCGCCTCGCCATCCCAACACGATGCGGCTCGTCGCCCGCGATGCGGAAGGCGGCGTCCTCGCCGACGAGACCTGGCTCTCGATCGGCGGCGGCTTCGTCGTCCGCGACGGCGTGGCCGAGGACAAGTCCGCAACCGACGCCCGCTTGCCCTATCCGTTCCGCTCCGGGGCCGAGCTCCTGGCGCGCGGGCGCGAGGCGGGGCTCTCGATCGCCGGGCTGGTGCGCGCCAACGAAACGGCGCTCAGGCCCGAAAGCGAGGTCGACGCCCACGCCGCGCGTGTCATCGGCGTCATGTTCGCCTGCGTCGACCGGGGCCTTGCGCAATCGGGTCCGCTGCCGGGGGGCTTGAAGGTCATGCGTCGCGCAAAGGCGATCCACGACCGCCTGATCGAAGCGTCCAGGCGCAATTTTCATCCCGCCCACGAGATCATGGATTTCGTCGGCGTCTACGCGATGGCGGTCAACGAGGAGAACGCGGCCGGCGGGCGGGTGGTGACCGCGCCGACCAACGGCGCGGCCGGGGTCATTCCGGCGGTCATGCGCTATTACCGCGATCATTGCGAAGGTTCGACCCGCGAGGGGCTGGCGGATTTCCTTTTGACCGCAACCGCGATCGGGTCGCTCTTCAAGCTCAACGCCTCGATTTCAGGGGCGGAGGTCGGCTGCCAGGGCGAAGTCGGGGTCGCCTCGTCGATGGCCGCCGCGGGCTTAAGCGCCGCGCTTGGCGGCTCGAACGAGCAGATCGAGAACGCGGCCGAGATCGCGATGGAGCATCACCTCGGCATGACCTGCGACCCGATCGGCGGCCTCGTCCAGATCCCGTGCATCGAGCGCAACGCCTTCGGCGCCGTCAAGGCGATCGCCGCCGCCTCGCTCGCGCTGCACGGCGACGGGACGCACCGCGTCTCGCTCGACAGCGTCGTCGCCACCATGCGCCAGACCGGCGCCGACATGCAGTCGAAGTACAAGGAGACGAGTTTGGGGGGGCTCGCGGTGAATTTTGTCGAGTGCTGAGGGCGAGGCCTCTGGCCGCTGGGATGGACGGCTGAGGGGCGATATTGATGCGGGGAGAGCTTCCGATTGAGAATGCCTGTAGGTGAAGCCAATGCCCCGTAGCGTCGATCGTTTTCTGACCACCCACACCGGAAGCCTGCCGCGTCCGGACGACCTCATCCGATGATGTACGCCAAGGAGGAGGGGAAGCCCGTCGATCGCGAGGCCTTGGCCCAGCGCATCCGGAGCGCCGTCGCCGAAGTGGTCGGCAAGCAGCGCAAGGCGGGGCTCGACATCGTCAATGACGGAGAAATGTCGAAGCCGAGCTACGCGACCTATGTGAAGGACCGCCTCGCCGGCTTTGGCGGGACGAGCAACTCGTTCGTCTACCAGGACCTGGTCGAGTTTCCGAACATGGCGAAGCGGGTGTTCGGCGATCCCGGCCGGTCGCGGCGGAAGACGCCGGCCTGCAACGGGGAGATCGCCGTCGCCGATCCCGACGCGGTCCGGCGCGACGTCGACAATCTGAAGCTCGCGGTCGGGGAGGGCGGAGTGCAGCGCCCCTTCATGACCGCCGCCTCGCCCGGCGTCATCTCGCTTTTCTTCCGCAACGACCACTATGCGAGCGAGAGCGCCTATCTGGCGGCGATCTCGGATGCGATGCGGCCCGAATACGAGGCGATCGTGGCGGCGGGCTTCGACCTTCAGATCGATTGTCCGGATCTCGCGATGGGCCGGCACATCCAATATGCGAATCTCGAGGTCAAGGAGTTTCGCAAACGGGCCGGCGAACATGTCGAAGCGCTAAACGGAGCGCTGGCCGACATTCCGGCGGAGCGGGTCCGCATGCATCTCTGCTGGGGCAACTATGAAGGCCCGCATCATTGCGACGTTCCGCTCGCCGAGATCGTCGACGTCGTGCTGGCGGCGAAGCCGGCGGCGCTCTCGCTCGAAGCCGCCAACCCGCGCCACGCGCATGAATGGGCCGTGTTCGAGACGACGAAGCTGCCGGACGGCAAAGTGCTGATCCCAGGCGTGATCGAATCGAAGTCGAACTTCATCGAGCATCCGGAGGTGATCGCCAACCGGATCGGCAACTACGCCAAGCTGGTCGGCCGGGAGAATGTGATCGCCGGCAGCGATTGCGGCTACGGCACCTGGGTCGGCCAGGCGGCCGTCGACCCGGACATCGTCTGGGCGAAATTCGCCGCGCTCACGCAGGGCGCACGCATCGCGAGCGAGAGGTTCTGGCGGTAGACTACCTCTCTACCCGCGCCCACCCATGCAGACCGAGGCGCTCCTGCGGCAGATAGCTCGCCTTGTAGCCCATCTTCCTCGAGCCCTCGACCCAATAGCCGAGATAGACATGGGGCAGGCCGAGGCGCCGCGCCTTCTCGATGTGGTCGAGAATGACGAAGCTGCCGAGCGACCGGCGCGCGATGTCCGGGTCATAGAACGAATAGACGAGCGACAGGCCGTCGGCGAGGCGATCGGTGAGGCAGACGGCGAGAAGGGGACCCGATGCGTCGGCCTCGCCCGTCCCGCTCCGCGGGCGATATTCGGTGAGCACGGTGTCGATATGCGTGTCCTCGACCATCATCGCGAAGTCGAGCGACGACATGTCCGCCATGCCGCCCTCAGGATGCCGGGCGTCGAGATAGGAACGGAAGAGGATGTAGTGCTCGTTGGTCGGCTTCGGCGCGACGAAGCTGCCGAGCAGATCGGCGTTGGCCCGCATCGCCCGGCGCTGGCTGGCGGAGGGACGAAAATCGTCGACCAGCACCCTGACGGATACGCAAGCCCGGCAGCTCTCGCACGCCGGTCGGTAGGCGATCGTCTGCGAGCGGCGGAACCCGGTCTGCGTCAGGAGGTCGTTGAGCGCGGCGGCGCGCTTGCCGACAAGATGGGTGAAGATTTTCCGCTCCTGCTGCCCAGGCAGGTAGGGGCATGCCGACGGGGCGGTGAGATAGAACTGCGGGGCGTCGCGCGCTTCCCTGGTCACGCCATCTCCCACTCTCCGTCCGCGCGAGCGGGCGCGGGCCGGCAATCCTCACGAATGGCGTGCGAGCGATGGATCACAGCCTCCTGACGATCACGACCCCGGCGATGATGTCATGCAGGCATCGCTTCTCGGCGTCGACCAGCGACACCAGAAGGATCGGCGGAAAGAACCAGCTGACATAGAAGAGCACCGCCTGAACCGCGGCGTTGATGAACGGGACCCGCCCGCCGCTGTCGTGCATGCGCATCTCGAGATCGAGCGCCCGCATGCCGGGCGTCGCCATGTTGCGGCCCGAGACGCTGACGCCGTTGTAGAAAAAGGCCACGAACGGGAAGAGCGGCGGCAGGAAGAACAGCGCAAGGCCAAAGGTCAGCGCGATCGACGCGACCCACAGCAGCGCGACCAATAGGCTGACCAGCACGAAGTCCAGGCAAACCGCCAGGATTCGCCGGGTGCGCACGCCGGAGAGCGCATCGGCGCGCATCACCTTCGTCGGCGTTGCGGCGTAGATATTGGACATTTCAGCCTCCGTGCGCGGACTAAGGCCAACGCGGTCAAGGATGTGGGAGACGCCGGCGCCAAGTCAAGACCGGCGCGGAAACAGGTTGTGCGTGACGCTGTCGCGCTGGCCGAGCAGGCCGGAGGGCCGCAGCGCGATGAAAATCGTCAGGAGCGCGTAGACCGCGATGTCGCGATAGTCGATCGGGAACAAGGCCGACCAGCCGGTCTCGGCGGCGCCGACGATGAGCCCGCCGAGGAACGCGCCGGGCAGCGAGCCGATGCCCCCCACGATCGCCGCGGCCAGCGCCTTCAGGGTCAGCGTCGCCGAGAGGCCGTAGCCGACCGCGCCGAAGGTCGCGGTCATGGTCGCGCCGGCAAGGCCGGCAAGCGCCCCTGAGAGCGCAAAGGCGCGCGCGGTTATCGCGGCCGGACTGACGCCCATCAGCTCCGCGGCCAGGGGATCGTCGGCATAGGCGCGCCATTCGCGCCCGATCCGGCTGAAGCGAAAGATGAGCATGAGGGCGAGACCGGCGGCGAGTGCGACCCCGCTGGCGAGGAACACCATCGGCGTGGCGACGGTGACGAAGTCGCCCCCGCGCGCGAGCGCGAACGGCTGATTGAGCTCGGGGCTCATCCAGCTCCGGTCGCCCTGCGCCAGGCGCAACAGCTCGCGGAGGAAGAGCGCGAGTCCCACCGTCGCAACAAGCGCCTGCTGGCCGCGCGCCTGGCGCAGCGGGATGAAGACCGTGCGCGCGGCGGCGAAGCCCCAACCGCACGCGACCGCCGCGGCGAGCGCGAAGGCCGCGGCCAAGAGAGGGGCGGGCGGCCAGCCGACCAAAGCGAGGGCGGTCATCGCCGCCGCGTAGCCGCCGGCCGCCGCCATTTCGCCGAAGGCGAAATTGATCCGTCCGATCAGGCCGTAGATGAGCGAATAGCCCGCCGCGAGCAGCGCGTAGATGGCCGCGAGCGGTAGCCCGTCCAGCGCCATTTGCAACCCATAGGCGAACGGGCGCGGCACGATGGGGAGGGCGCTCACGTCGCCGAGCGGGGCCGGATCGGCGGCGCGGCCCTCCGGCGTCGCCAGCCAATAGCGGACGAGAAAGAGGAGCCGCGCGTCCGACAGGGCGCGGCCGTCGAGCGTCAGCGACGTGAGATCGCGGGATTCGCGCGGCTGTCCGGGCTCGCGAAACCGGCAGGAGACGAGATGATTGCGCGGGTCTTCGCCGGGCGTCTCGGCGGTGAAGGCGACCTTCAGGCCGCGCCCGTCCGCGTCGGGCTTTTGCGAGAGGATGCCAATCCGCGCCCCCTCTGGCATCAGGGCCGGCAGCGCCATGCGGCAGAGCCTCGCCTGGTCCGTCTCCAGCGTGGGCGAGCAGCCGGCGAGGGACGCAGCGGCGGCGGCAAGGACGGCGAATACGGCCAGGCGGCGGCTCAATCCCCGCGCCTCCGCGCCTGAAGGCGCCGCTGCTTGGCGCGATTGCCGCAAACCTCCATTTCGCACCACCGGCGGCGATTGTTCTTGCTGCGATCATAGAAGAGCCAGCCGCAAGCATGTCCGCCGCATTCCCGGATGCGATGAAGATCGCCCTCGGTGAAGAGCCTCACCGCCGCGAGCGCAATCGGGCCGAGCGCCGCCTCGACCGGTTCGGCGCGCACGCTCCAACGCCAGCGGCAGGCGAGGACGCCCGGCGCGAGCTCGGCCTCGGCGACGCATCGCGCGTGAAAGGCCGAAAGAGCCGCGAGCGGAGCCTCGGCGGGCTTCGCGCCACGTCCGAGGGCGGCGCCGATGTCGTGTATCGCCTCGCGCAGGCCGAGCGCCCGCGAGAGCAAGTCAGCGGCCAGATCCGCGCGCGTTGAAACCTCGTCCTCGAGCCAGCCGGCCTCTTCCGCCGGCAGCGCCTTGGCGTGCTCGAGCCATTGCGCAACGTGCCGCGCCTCGCGGAGATGGTCCACGTGTGAGGGAAAGCCGCGGCCGGATTCGGTGTTGGCGAAATCGAGCGCGACGTTGTCGGCGATCAACGGAAGCGAACCGGCGCGCGATGGAGGGAGATCGAGAGTTATAACCGTCATTATGATCTTTACAGGTTAAGTCACTCTAGCTAGTCTCCGCAAGCTAACCCTTCAACCGCAAATGGGAGGTTATTATGCGAAGGATCATTCTGAAGGCGGTTCCGGTCGCGTTGTCGCTCTGGCTTGCGGGCGCGGCGCAGGCCCAAATCAAGATTGGCGTCGCCGGGCCGATCACCGGCGCCAACGCCGCGTTCGGCGCGCAACTGAGCCAGGGCGTCAACCAGGCGGCGGAGGACATCAACAAGGCCGGGGGCATTCTCGGGCAGAAGCTCGAAGTCGAGCCGGGCGACGACGTCTCCGATCCGAAGCAGGGCGTGTCGGTCGCCAACAAGTTCGTCGGCGACGGGGTCAAGTTCGTCGTCGGCCATTTCAATTCCGGCGTGACGATCCCGGCCTCCGATGTCTATTCCGAGAACGGCGTCCTGTTTATCACGCCCTCGGCCACAAATCCCAAAGTCACCGACCGGCAGCTCTGGGACGCCTTCCGCACCTGCGGCCGCGACGATCAGCAAGGCATGGTCTGGGCCGAGCTCGCCCGCGACAAGCTCAAGGGCAAGAAGATCGCCGTCGTCCATGACAAGACGACCTACGGCAAGGGCCTCGCCGACGCCGCGCTCGACAACATGCACAAGATGGGCGTCAAGGAAGTCCTCTACGAAGGCGTGAACACCGGCGAAAAGGACTATTCGGCGATCGTCTCCAAGATCAAGGAAGCGAACGCCGACTATCTCATGTGGGGCGGACTCCACACCGAGGGCGGGCTCATCGTCCGCCAGATGCGCGACCAGGGCATGAGCACGGTCATGATTTCCGGCGACGGCATCACGGATAGCGAGTTCGCGGCGATCGGCGGACCGGGCGTCGAGGGCACGCTGATGACCTTTGGGCCGGAGCCGCGCAACAACCCGAACGCCAAGGACGCGGTCGCCTCGTTCAAGGCCAAGGGCTTCGACCCGCAGGGCTATACGCTCTATTCCTACGCCGCGGTCCAGATCATCAAGCAGGCGGCGGAAAAGGCGAACTCGCTCGATCCGAAGAAGGTCGCGGCGGTCATGCATTCGGGCATGCCGTTCCACACCGTGATCGGGGACATCGCCTACGACAAGAAGGGCGACCGCACCACCGTCGACTATGTCTGGTACGTCTGGAAGAAAGGCGCGGACGGAAAGATCGGCTTCGAGCAACTCTGAAGATGCGGCCGCCGCGCGCCGCGGCTTGATCGCGAGCGCGCTGCGTGCGCTGAAGAGAATGCGGGATGCCTATGAGCTGACTGTGCGCGCCGGATGCCTCCGGCCGAGTCCGATCTCTTTCGCCATGGCCGACCTCCGCGCCGCGTAGTTGGGCGCGACCATGGGATAGTCAGCCGGAAGGCTCCATTTCTCGCGATATTGATCCGGCGTCAGGCCCAGCCCCGCCAAGTGACGTCGCATGGACTTGAATCGTTTGCCGTCATCGAGGAAGATCAGGAATTCCGGCGCGACCAAACCGCGTTGAGCTTTTCGACGAACTTATCCGCATCGGCCTGGGCTTCGCGCTTTGTCGCAAAGGAGTAGAAGGATTTGTCTCGAACCTTCTCATTGTCGTAAATATTCCAGCGAAAGCGATTGGGATTCCCAATATCTTTTACGACGTAGGTGGTAAATATGACGCTATCCATCATCGTTCTATTATGCACCAATTTCGGCTGCTTTGCCAGAGAAATTTTCCTTTGCGCCCACAAAGCTGACTCACTCGTCAATTCCACTCAATAAAAACAACAAACGCACTTGCTGTGAACACTATTGGGGCCGCTGGTGTTGAACCGGGAATTTCCCCGGACAACGGGAGACCCACATGCCCAATCAAGCACACACAAAAGCGGCCGAACATCACGAGAGCGCAGCCAAGTCACATCGCGCCGCCGCGGAGTTTCACGGCAAGAACGACCACATGAAGGGTAATGAGCACGCGATGGAGGCTCAGAAGCACTCCAAGGTCGCCAGCGGAGCCACCGAGGCGGCTCACGCGAAAAGCTCATCGCAGAAGTAGCGCTGCAGAGGCCGGGGTAGCGCCCGGCCTTCTACCCTACCCATTCCCTGTTTCGCTCCTTGCGCTCGGCCAAATTCGTTGGCGGCGAAAATTCGCCTTGCGATGGGGCCATGTCTTCCCGGTCGGGTCGATTTGACCCACGCGCCGTTGCGAATGACGGCTGGTTGCCCAAGCGCCTGAGCTTTCGCGGCAGCACTCTCTGGTCATCGTCCGTTCTTCACGCGCGCCTGGACTGCGCCCGACCCGAAGAGCATGCGCCGATCTCGTTGATGCGCCGAACTCTCCGACCTAAAAGGCAGGGGGAATTTCGACCGATCGGCGCAAGAATGACCGTGCTCGTGACCGGCAGTTCAGGCCATCTCGGCGAAGCGCTCATGCGCGTGCTGCGCGCGTCGGGCCGCGCCGCGCTGGGGCTCGACATCGTTCCCGGGCCTTTCACCGACGAGGTCGGGTCGATCGCCGACCCCGCTTGCGTGGCGCGCTGCATGCAGGGCGTGGACACGGTCCTTCACGCCGCGACGCTGCACAAGCCCCATGTCGCGACGCATGCGCGCGCTGCCTTCGTCGAGACCAATATCGCCGGAACGCTGGTTCTGCTCGAGGCAGCGGCGCGCGTGCGCGTCCGCGCCTTCGTCATGACTTCGACCACGAGCGCCTTTGGCGACGCGCTGAAGCCCCCGCCGGGCGCGCCGGCGGCGTGGATCGACGAACGGGTCACGCCCGTCCCGAAGAACATCTACGGCGTCACCAAGAGGGCGGCCGAAGACCTCTGCCAGCTCTTCCATCGCAATGAGGGACTGGCCGGCGATTGTGCTCAGGACCTCGCGCTTCTTTCCCGAGGAGGACGACGATCCCGAGGCCGGCGCTGCTTACGCCGACGATAACGCCAAGACGAACGAATATCTGTTCCGCCGGGTCGCGATCGAGGATGTCGCCGACGCGCATCTTCTCGCGGCCGAGCGCGCGCCCGCGATCGGATTCGGGAGATACATCATCAGCGCGACGACGCCGTTCCTGCGCGAGGATTGCGCCCTCCTGCGCGCCGACGCGCCTGCGCGTTGTCAGCCTGCGTGCGCCGGGGTGGGGGGAAGAATACGCGCGGCGCGGCTGGCGCATGTTCCCGAGCATCGACCGCGTCTACGATAACGCGCTGGCGCGCCGGGACCTTGGCTGGCGGCCGAAATGGGATTTCGCCGCGATCGTCGAGCGCCTGAGCGAGA
This sequence comes from uncultured Alphaproteobacteria bacterium, assembly GCA_963761435.1. Taxonomy (GTDB): domain Bacteria; phylum Pseudomonadota; class Alphaproteobacteria; order Rhizobiales; family Beijerinckiaceae; genus Roseiarcus. The sequence goes on from CAVXHJ010000001.1 coordinate 57,274, forward strand.
CCGGCGACATTCGCGGGCCGCTCGCGCGAGAGATCGGCGCGAAGGGCTACCACGCCGAGCGGTTCGAAGGCGCGCCCTATCCGGTGGCGGGAAGCTGCACGTGAGCGAATTTGCGGCCTGGAGGCGGCTTGATCTGCCGGGCCGCGATGCTGCGCTGTTGCGGGCCGAGGGCGACGGCGGCTGGCTGCTTCGGGGCGCAGCCGCGTTCGAGCACGAACTTGGGTCGGCCGTGCGTCGCCTACCAGGTGCGGGTCGACGCGCGCTTGGAGACCACGCGGGGAGCGCTAAGCGGTTTCCTCGGCGATGCGATGGTTCGGCACGAAATCCTGCGCGACGAGAACGGCTGGCGGCTGAACGGCGTCCCGGTCCAGGGCATGGAGCATCTGCTCGATCTCGACTTTGGCTTCACCCCGGCGACCAACGTCCTGCAACTCATGCGGATGTCGCTTCCTCTGGGCGGGAAGGCCGAGGTTCCGGTCGCGTGGCTCGATCTGGACAGCGTGGCGCTGACCGAATTGCCGCAAACCTACGAACGGCGCGGGGACGCAGCCTACTGGTACGAGGCGCCGACGGTTCCGTATCGGGCGCTCCTGGAAATCGCGCCGAACGGGTTCGTCCGCTCCTACCCGGGTCTCTGGCGCCTTATCGAGTGAGAGCGTCCTTGATCGCATGGGCAAGCCGTTCGGCGGCCGTCCGGATTCGGCGGCAGCGCCGCAGTCGGACTTGACCGCCGCAGCAACGCCATCGATCAGGGTCGCTGCAGCTGGACATATTCTCTGGCGGTCGTCACCGCCACAACATCGAGATCGGGAAACACCGTGATCAACTGGCCATGCAGGCCATTCGCCATGAAAGCGTGTTTGTCTGGGAATACCCACATGAAATTCGAATAGCTCAGATTGGGATCCTTCGACGCATGCGTGTTCATGAGCGTGTGACTCAAGACATCCGCCCAGCCGGGTGGAAGCAGTTGCTTTCCCTCCCATTGCCCATGGCGCAGATACAAATAGCCGATCTTCGCCATGTCGCGCGGCAGCAGGGCCAGCATCCCGCTCGCCGATAGAGGCCTTCGGGTTCGCGCTCCCAGTGCCAATCGGTGATGCCTAAGGGCTCGAACAGCTTTTCCCGCGCGTAATCCTCAGCGAGCTTACCGGTCAACCGGGTGATGATCGCGGAAACCAGATCCGGGTTGCCGTTGGTGTAATTGAAAATCTCTCCAGGCGCATGCGCCATGGGACGATCGAGAATGAACTGCGGTCCAATTGGAGCTTCGATACATTTCGTGGGGCGTTATCTCCGCTTCGCCCTGGAATCCCTGCGTCCCAATCGAGCCCGGAGGTCATGTCCAAGAGATTTTGGACCGTGATCGCCTTCTTCCGGTCGTCGACATTCGCAACATGGCGATCGGTGAAAAAATCGAGCACGGGATGGTCGAGACGGTCGAGCAGGCCGTCCTTGTAGGCGATCCCGAGGAGGGTGCCGATGACCGCTTTTGTCGAAGAGAAGATCTGGTGCTGAAGATCCCCCGTGTAGGGCGCGTAATAGGCCTCGGTGACGATCCGCCCGTGACGCACGACGAGGAGGCTGTCGAAGTCGTGGCTTGCCCCATAGGCGACAAGCTTGGCGAGCGCCGCCGAATCCATGCCTTGCTCTTCCGGCGTGGAAGTCAGCCAACTCGCCTCACACCAGCGCCGCCAGCCGCTCGATGAGAAACGCGCGCGCCGCCGGGTCGGTCTGGAGGCCGATCGCGAGGCCATAGGCGCGCCGCGCTTCCTCGACCTCGCCGAGCCTCGCGCAAAGGTCGGCTCGCGCGACCCAATAGGGCTCGAAGCCGTCGAGGCCGCCCTGCGCTCCGACCTCGTCCAGCAACTTGAGCCCCGCCGCGGCCCCCCGCGCATGGGAAATCGCCGCCGCGCGGTTGACGGCGACGACCGGAGAAGCAGTCAGGGCGAAGAGCGCGTCATAGAGGACGGCGATCGCCGCCCAGTCGGTCGTTCCGGTCAGCCGGCGGGCGGCGTGGACCGATTGGACGGCCGCCTCGAGCTGGAAACGGCCCGGCGCGCCCAAGGCGCCCGCGGAGCGCAGCAGCCCTTCGGCCTCCGCGATCGCCGCCTGGTCCCACGACCCGGTGTCCTGCTCGCTCAAGGGCACGTAGCGCCCCTTGGCGTCGCGGCGCGCCTCGCGCCGGGCATGGGCGTAGAGCATCAGCGCCATGAGCCCCATCGCCTCGGGCTCGCTTGGGGCGAGGGAGACGACGACGCGGCCGAGCCAGATCGCCTCCTCGGCGAGGTTGCGCCCGCGCGGGTCGTCGGAGAACGCTTCCGCCCAGCCGTGCGAAAAGGCGGCGTAGATCGCCTCGAGCGCGACCCCGAGCCGCTCCGGCAAATCCTCGCGCTCCGGGATCTTGAAGGGCACGCCGGCGAGGCGGATTTTTGCTTTGGCGCGGGTGAGCCGCTGGCCCATCGCCGCCGGCGAAACCAGGAAAGCGGACGCGATCGCCGCCGCGTCGAGGCCGAGAATTGTCTGCAGCATCAAGGGCGCGCGGATGGATTCCTCGATCGCCGGATGAGCGCAGGCGAACATCAGCGCGAGGCGCCGATCGGGGATCGAAGCGTCGCCTTCCGCCGCCTCCTTGAGATCGGCGTCGATGAGAACCAGCGCGTCCGAAGCCGCTTCAGCGCTGCGGCGCCGGCGGGCGGCGTCGATCAGGCGCCGCCGCGCCGCGGTCGCCAGCCAGCCCTCCGGGTTCACGGGCACGCCCTTGACCGGCCAGACGGCGAGCGCGGCGCGAAGGCGTCGGCGAGCGCGTCCTCGGCGCCCGGCACGTCGCGCGAGCCGGCCGCGAGATAGGCCACGAGCTTGCCGTAGCTTTCGCGGGCGACCCGCGCCGCGGCCGCGCGGGCCTCCGTCTCGCCGCAGCCGGGCGCTCGGAGTTCGCCGAGGCGTCTCAGGTCTGGCGGGGAGCGCAGTTTTGTCTCCAGTACGGTCATTTCAATGACTTGGGCGCCTTTTTCTGACACTTGCGGGGCGCCCGCTGGGCAAGGTCGCGGACGCCGCGATAGGGCAATCTTCAAGTATTTGATTATGTTTTTATCTCAACCATTTGATCTATATCAAGGCCAAGGTAAGCGCCATGCTCCGCCGCGCTCCGAACGCCGTGACGGTCACGGGGTCCGGGACGCGAGGGAGGACGCTTGCCCTGCGCGCTCGCCCATGTGCGGTCCGGCCAGCGGGGCGATGGCGCCGACAACGTAGACGAGAAGCCAGAGGCCGACAATCGTCGCCAACGCCGTCGTCAGCGCGGCCAGACCGCGATCGTCGACGAGATATCCGCGGTAGAAGGCCGCCTGTTTCTCGATCCCGCTCATGGGCGTCTGGCCCGGTCATGACCTTCCGCGCGCCTACATCTGCCAGATCGGCCGCACCTCCATCGCCCCATATTCGGCCCCCGGGCAGCGGGCAGCCCAGGAGATCGCGGAGTCGAGATCGGGCGCATTGATGAGGAAAAACCCGCCGAGCTGCTCCTTGATCTCGGCGTAAGGGCCGTTCACCACCGATGTCTTGCCGTTCTTCACCCGGACCGTGGTCGCGGTTGAGCTCGGATGCAGTCGCTGACCGCCCTTGATCACGCCGGCGTCGCCCATCGCCTTCATATAGGCGCCGTAAGCGGCGAGCCGGGCGCCGTTCTGCTCGGGCGTCACCCCCTGCATCTGCTTCTCGTCCTCGTGAATCAGCAAAAGGTATTCCATCGGTTCTCTCCTTTGATGGCGCGGCGCCGACGCCACGCTCAAGGCAAAGACGATTGACGGGCGCCCGTTTCGACAGGGGGTGAGAAAAAGGCCGGATTGCCGAGACCCGGGCCATTCTGGGCTCAGGCAGACGGACGGGCGAACTCGCCTGCTTAGGATTGCGTCACGCAAAATTACCGGCTAGCCTCGGTTGAACCGAGCGTCGAATTTGACAGTTCTCGGCGAGATCATCAGGGAGGGACGAGCGTGACAGGCGCAACCGAAACCCAAAACATCGCTGTCATCCGGCGCGGCTTCGAAGCCTTCGCGAAAGGCGATATCGCGACGCTGAAGACGCTCTTCGCGGCGAACGCGAACTGGCATGCGGTCGGAACCGGCATATTGCCCGGAAATTACCGGGGCGCTCAGGCCATCCTGGAGTTCTTTGGCAAGATCGGTCACGAGACCGGCGGCACGATGCGCGTCGAACCGCAGACAATGGCCGCGTCCGGCGACCACGTATTCGTTTTGGAACGGATTACCGGCACGCGGAAGGGGAAGACGCAGGACACCAAGGCGGTGCTTGTTTTCAAGCTGGACAAGGGCGTGGTGACCGAAGTGGCCGAGTTTCAGCATGACCACCCGGCAGCTTCTCAGTTCTGGTCCTAGTCCGGAGGCCGATGACGCCGGCCGCGCCCGCCAGGAAGATCCGGCTCACAGATCTCCGCCGCCTCCATTTTCGGGTCAAATCCCGGGCGCGTCGGCCTGGCGGCGCCGTTTACAATAGGGAGAATTTAGCTTTGACTTCGCGGTAAATAAATCCCTAATCGATCGCGATGCGGCGTCTATCTCGCGGCGGCTCGGCCGTCCACGGGGGGATGCTAATGATCTTGCAATCTGGAAAGACGTATCTGCTGGCGTGCGCGCTGGCTGCCCTGGCATGCATACCCGCGCATGCGTCGCAGGTCGTCATTATCGACGGCCTCACGGTGACCGACTACGGCGAGGTCGATTCCGCCGCCCCGGTTTATGCGCAGCCCTCCGGAACAATCTCGGGCGGAGGCGCGGCGCAAATTCAGTTGGGCCAGCCCGACGCCGCGAACGGGTTCAATCCTCCGGAACTCGGCAATCCCGGATGGGATCCTTACGGACAGGCTCCCGGATATGCGCCGGATAATACGCACACCTGGTGGAACGTCGAGTTCTGGCGCCGTGACGTTCGATCTCTCGGGCGACACTTTGGATATGGTCTGGGGATCGCCCAACAATGGCTCGGAGGGAAGCCCCGCCTATGGCGACGACAATTACGTCAGTTTCTACAACGGGGCGAACCCAATCGGCACGATAGAGGCTGGCGATCTCTATGCGGATTTCACTGGCGTCTGCAACTGCCAGAGCCCGGGTTATCTGCTTTCGATCGTGCTGCCCAAGGGCCAAACCTACACCAGCGTGGTGTTCGGAACGTCGCCCAGCGATTTCGAGTTCGCGATTACCCAGTCCGTCCCTGAACCCTCGACTTGGGCGATGATGCTCGCGGGCTTCGCCGGACTCGGCTGGGCCGGCTATCGCAAGTCGCAGGCGAGCGCTTCAGGCCCGCGAGCGTTGGCGGAACGCATGCCCGCCCGGGCCTCGCGTCCCCAGGCGTTTGCTGATTCAGTCGATGCGCGCGGGCGGGCGGTCGACGACTCCGCCGCCAGCGCGCAAGGCTGTCAGGGGCAGGCGTTGTCGCACTTGGACAGACCGGTCTGCCGCCGCGGCCACAATGGAACGTTCCGCATATAATATTCGTCTCTTTGCCATCCTTAAGGAAGAAGGACTTTACGCTGACCGAGATCCCGCCATTGTTGTGCAATCCTGATCGTCCTTTTCCGACCAGCAATGCACAGTTTGGGCGATGCATTGTGTCGCGATCCCCGAAAAGATAGTGCTGGCGAGAATAATCGAGGCCACGGATTTTGCTGGGAAGCGCATGATTCCCTCCTCGCGCTATCGAGCGCGCCGTTCTTGGCGGCGATCGAAATTGACCAGACGCACAGCGGTCAACTCGGCGGGAAAGGCTAAATCAGCGCCCGTTGGGCGTCAAATGTTGTCCAGACGCGGCGCGCAATAAGAGCCTGCGCAAGGCGCCGACGAGCCAAGGCATGTGGGGCCGCTTCTTCGCCTCAGGCGCGCAGATATTTGTTGAGCCAGTCGATCGTCCGCTTCCAGGCTTCTTCCGCGGCGGCCTGATCGTAGCGCGGCGTCGTGTCGTTATGGAAGCCGTGGTTGGCGCCTTTGTAGATATGACCCTCGTGCGGGACGCCCGCCTCGGTGAGCGCGGCGTCGAACGCCGGCCAGCCGCCGGTGATGCGCTGATCGAGCTCGCCATATTGCGCGTTGATCGGCGTCTTGATTTTTGCCGCGGTCGCGGCGTCCGGCTGAAGGCCGTAGAAGGGAACCGCGGCGCTGAGATCGGGACCCATGCGCACGGCGAGCTGATTGACCACCCCGCCGCCGAAACAGAAGCCGATCGCGCCGAGCTTGCCGGTGGAATTGGGCAGGGACCTGAGCCATCGCGCGGCGGCGGCGAAATCCTCCTGCATCTTGACCGGGTCGATCCGGCGGAAGAGCTCGGCGCCTTTCTCGTCGTCGCCGGGGTAGCCTCCGAGCGAGGTCAGCCCATCAGGGGCGAAGGCGATGAAATTGGCGATCGCGAGGCGGCGGGCGACGTCTTCGATGTAGGGGTTGAGGCCGCGATTCTCGTGGACGACCAGCACAACCGGCAATTTGTCCGCGTTGGCGGGGCGAACGAGGTAGCCCTTGATGGCGCCGTTGCCCTCCGGCGACGGGACTGTCACGAATTTGGCGGTGATCCGGCTGTCGTCCGGCGGAACCTGGATCGCCCAGGCGTAGTTGGGCCTCAGCATCTCGAACAGCGCCGCCGCGCCCACGCCGCCGCCCGCGAACTTCTGCGCCCCGTCTAGGAACGCCCGCCGGCTCATCCCGCCGTGAACATAGGCGTCGAAAAGGTTCAAAAGCTCCTGGGGGAAATCCGACGCCTTTTTCCGCTCCATCGCTTGCTTCTCCCGCCATCGCCGGATCGATCGCCCGGGGCTCCGTCCGCTTCGAGCGAGAATGCGACTGGCGCATGGAGCAATTATGTCGCCAGCAGGGAAAAGCGGGAAAAACCCGTGGCGGCGATGCGGCGTCGTCGATCGAGGTTGGCGCCCGCGCGCCGGACAAACGCGGGTCCAGTCCTATGCCTCGCCGCTGACCGTTTCACGATAGCATCCGCCGGCTGGTCCATGCGATCGAACCGAGGGCGTGATCGGGCGCCCGCGTTCAATAGAGGCCGGGCAAAAGCCGATAGGGGACCTTCCGCTTATAGTCGGCATAGCCTGGCAGGCGCTCTTCGAGAACGCGCTCCTCATCGACGAGGCGCCAGATCAGGATCGGCGTCATCAGCGCCAGCGCCAGAAGTCCCCAATAGGAGCCGAGCGCGAGCGGCATGCCGACGAGAAGGATGAGTGCGCCCGCGTACATCGGATGGCGGACAATGGCGTAGGGCCCGGTCGAGATGACGGTCTGACCCTCCGCCACGCCGACCGTGGCGGAGGCGAACGAGTTCGCTCTGAAAACCAGATGGACGAAGTAGAAGCCGGCCGCGACCAGCGCGTCGCCCGCGAGCGCGACGATGGCCGGCGCCTGCGACCAGCCGAACCGGTGATCGAGTCCCGGAACGACGATGAGCGCGACGAAGCCGAAGAGCATGAAGACCATGATGAGCCGTTGCGCGGGCTCCTTCTCCGCGGTCGGCCCGCCCTTCAGCCGGCGCTCGAGGAGGGCGGGGTCATTGGCGATCAGGTCGCGCGTGACGAGCGCCGACGCGCCGAAATAGACGGCGAGGAACACCCATGCCTGCCAGAACCGAAGATCGCCGGCCGCGCCGAAGATGATCGCGCCCATGACGAGCGCGAGCGCGCCGAGCCAAATCCAGGCCTTCTTGCTTGAGCTCATGGTCAGGAAAGCTCACTCGTTTGACGAAGCTCATCCTCCGGCCGCGCTTTTTGCGCTGCCGACAAGGCATGACATAGTGCCGAAGGCGCAATTCGCCATGCCGGATCGGAGCCATGCACGAATACGACCCGTCGAAGGCGGCCGAGCTGCATGAGGACATCCATTCGCATGTCCCAAGCGAGCCCGCCTTGCGGGTGAAAGCCCTCGAAAGCCTGCTGGTCGAGAAGGGAATGCTCGACCCGGCGGCCATGGACGCATGGATCGAGATCTATCGCGACAAGGTCGGCCCGAAAGTCGGCGCTCGTGTGGTCGCGCACGCGTGGAGCGACCGGGATTACAAGGCGCGCCTCCTCGCCGACGGCGCGGCGGGAATCAAGGAGCTTGGGGTCGATGGATACGCGGTCGGCCATCTGAAGGTCGTCGAGAACACCGAGAGGGTTCACAACCTGGTCGTCTGCACGCTGTGCAGCTGCTATCCGCACGCCGTGCTCGGGATGTCGCCCGCCTGGTACAAGAAGGCGGCCTACCGGTCGCGCGCGGTTCGGGAGCCGCGACGCGTGCTGAAGGAGTTCGGCGTCGACCTTCCGGACGACGTCGCGGTCGAGGTCTGGGACAGCACGGCCGAACTCAGATATCTCGTTCTGCCGCAGCGCCCGGCGGGAACCGACGGCTGGGACGAAGCAGCGCTGGCGAAGATCGTGACCCGCGACAGCATGATCGGCGTCGAGCGCGCGCTGCGTCCCGCCGCGGGAGGCTAGGTGATGGACGGCGTCCACGATCTCGGCGGCCAGCAGGGCCATGGGGCCATAGAAGTCTCCGACGATGACGCGCCTTTCCACGATGACTGGGAATGGCGGATGTGGGCGATCGCGCGCGCCATCGCCCGGCCGCCGGGGTGGAACCTCGACAAGTTCCGGTTCACGCGCGAGCTTTTGCAACCGGTCGAATACCTGGCCCGCCCGTATTTCGACCAATGGTACGCCGCCTACGCCGCGATGCTGGCCGGCTCCGGACTTGCGACGGTTGACGAGCTCTCGAGCGGAAAGAGCGCCGCGCGCGCGCCGCCGTCGCTGACGCCGATGAGCGCCGCGAGCGTCGACAAGCTCGGCAACGTATCGGTCCGCTTCGATCGGCCATACGAGGGCGCGCCGCGCTACGACATTGGGCGGCGCGTGCGCGCGCGCCTTTCTGCCTCGCCCGGCCACACTCGGGTTCCCCGTTACGTCCGCGGCCACGCAGGCCTCGTTCGGAGCTTTCACGGCGCTCATATCGTTCCCGACGAGAGCGCGGAAGGACGCGAGGTCGCGGAGCCGCTCTATACCGTGACCTTCATGCTCGCCGATCTCTTCCCGGAGCGGGCGGGCTCGCCCGACAAAGTCTCGCTCGAACTCTGGGAGCGCTATCTTGAACCCGCCTAGACAGCGGGAGGACGGCGAGCCCGGCTTCGCCGAGCCGTGGCAGGCCGAGGCCTATGCGATGGCCCAGACGCTGATCGAGTCCGGCCGGATCGCCGCGTCCGAGTGGCCCTCGGTCTTCGGCGCGGCGCTTCGCAAGGCCGCTGGCCGCGGCGAAGCGGACACCAGCGAAGCCTACTACGCCGCGCTGGTCGAAGCGCTCATGAGCGTCCTCGTCGCGCGGGGCGGGCTCGAGGCGGGCGAGATCGAGCGCCGTGTCGAGGACTGGCGCGCCGCATACCTCAGAACGCCCCATGGAAAGCCGGTGTTGCTGGCGGGTCGGTAAGCGTGGGCGACCGCGGAGACATGGGCGATCATGTGCGTGGCGTAGCCGCCGTCGCTCGTGACCCCGGTTGCGGCGCTGACATTCTCGCAGGCGAACGCGGCGTCGCGCCGGCAGCGCCCACCGTGACCTGCCGATGACGCCAATATTGCGCCCGAAGCGGTCACGGAACGAAGTTGCTCTGCCCCGGACCGGTCAAATGGTAGATGTCCTCCTTGTCGTCCTGGAGGACGGCGGTGATGCCGGCCTTGGGCTCCAGAATGAGCTCCTTCGCGAGCGTCGCGGTGCGGAATTTCCAGCCCGGCGGCAGTTTCATGAGTTCGCCCAGGGAATCGAGCTTCGCGATCGTCTGGCCGGGAACGTCCTTGTCCGTATAGGCCACCATGACCCAGGTCCTGCCCTTCGGATCATCGAGCAGATAGATCTCCGACCCCTTCTTGAAGCCCTCCAAGGCCGATCTCGCCACCAGCACGGTGTGATAGGCCGGCGATCCCCCCTTGGCGGACGCCGCCGCGCTGGGCGCGAGGCTGTTTCCCATCCATACGGCGTCGAGACCGTCAAAATTGCGCACCGCGCCGACCCGGTCCGAGAGCCAGTCCAGCGTCCAGTAGCGTGGCGGACTGACCCATGCCAGGAGCGCCTGATATTGTTTGGCGACATGCTTCGGGTCCACGCTTTGCGCGAGCGCCTTCGGCGCCGAGTCCTGTGAGTCCTCGCCCGCGTTCTGGCCCGTCGTGTTGTAGGTGCTGACATAGAGCACCTTCTTGAGCGGGTCCCTGGCGAAGAGGTCAATCTCCTCGTAGCGATAGTCGCGCAGGTTATCGAATTTTCGGTGTTCCGCGCCGGCGCAATCGTCCGGCAGCTGGCTGAAATATTTGCACGCCTCGTACTCGGCCCCATAGGCCGGGGGCGCGCCCTGGACCGCCAGCAGGCGGAGTCCCAAAGCCGCGCCGTAAAATACGAAACCGCCGCGGCGCTCGCAGACCGTCGGCATGGCTACCTCCAGTTCGGTCCCGCGTTCCCCACGCTGCCGCGGCGTCCTCCCCAACTATGGATGGTAAATCTGAAGGCCGTGTTTCTGCAACCTCTCGTGAGTGGCGGCGCCCCTCACTTATAGTAGCCGACGCCGCAGCCGACATTGGCGTCGGCCCTGGCGACAAGGCTGACCTTCGGCGCGAGCGCATCGTCGGCGCCGGGCTTCGGGGCTATGGAGCTGACCTCGGTGATTTGACCCTCAGGCTTCTGCATCGCGGCGTAGATTTCCGCGCCAAACGCCTCGCCGGTGGCGTTCTGAGCGGCGCGTATGTCCATGCCGAGCGCCAGCTTAAGGTTGGGATTGCCAGTGGCGACCAGCGTGCCGTCGCTGGCGTTCGCGCAATACACGTAGAGGTCTCGGTCCCGGAATCCGCCTTCTCCCTTGTTGAACATGTCGAGCGCCTTGCTCTCATCCGCTTGCACGGCGGCGATCGCTTTCATCAGCATGGCCCTGGCCTCGTCGGCCGTGCCGCCGGTCTGCTGAGCGAAAGCCGCGAGCGGGAGAGCAATGACTGCGGCCGACGCCGGGGCGATCAATAGCGGGCGGAATCTCATCGAACGCGCAAACTCTCCGCCGCGCGTGGCGCGAAGTAGGTGAGCACCCCGTCGGCGCCGGCGCGCTTGAAGCCGATGAGGCTCTCCATCATCGCCTTGTCGCCGTCGATCCAGCCGTTGTTGGCCGCGGCCATGATCATCGAATATTCGCCGCTCACCTGATAGGCGAATGTGGGCGCGCCGAACGCGTCCTTCACCCGGCGGATGATGTCGAGATAGGGCATGCCGGGCTTGACCATCACCATGTCGGCGCCCTCGTCGAGGTCGAGCTCGACCTCGCGCAGCGCCTCGTCGCTGTTGGCGGGGTCCATCTGGTAGGTTCGCTTGTCCCCTTTCAGCGCGCCAGCGGAGCCAAGCGCGTCGCGGAACGGGCCGTAGAAGGCGGAAGCGTATTTGGCCGCATAGGCCATGATCTGGACGTCGAGAAAGCCTTCGGCGTCGAGCGCCTCGCGGATCGCCCCGACCCGCCCGTCCATCATGTCGGAGGGCGCGATGACGTCGGCGCCGGCGCGCGCCTGGGTCAGCGCCTGGCGCGCGAGAACTTCGACCGTCTCATCGTTGAGAATGGTGAGACGGCCTGACGCGGTCTCGCGCACGAGCCCGTCGTGGCCGTGGCTGGTGTAGGGGTCGAGGGCGACGTCGGTGACGAGGCCAAGCTCCGGAAATTCGCGCTTGATCGCGCGGCAGGCGCGGCAGACGAGATTGCCCTCGTTCAGCGCTTCGCTTCCCTCGGCGTCCTTGAGCGCAACCTCGGTATAGGGGAAGAACGCAATCGCCGGAATCTTGAGGTTGACCGCCCGCTCGGCCTCGCGCACCGCTTCTTCCACGGTCAGGCGGTCGACGCCGGGCATCGCGTTGACCGGGACGCGGCGTTTGTCGCCATCGATGAGGAAGAGCGGCCAGATGAGGTCGCCCGCCGACAGCACGTTCTCAGCCACGAGCCGCCGCGTCCAGTCCGCCTTGCGATTGCGGCGCGGGCGGTGGGTGAGGTCGAGGCGATGGGACGCGGCGACGCGGGACGGCTTGTTCATGGCGCGCGGGCTCCTCTTCGCGGCTCTTATACACCCGGAAGGGCGCGGGGGAATTACGTCCCTTCGCGCGCTCAATCGGGTCAGGGCGAAAGTTCGCCGAAGGCGGTCGGCACAAGCTCCGAAACCGTCGGATGGATCGCGACTACGCGGGTATAGGCCGTCGCTGTGACGCCCGCCGCCATCGCTTCGATCACGCCATGAATCGCCTCGTCGCCGCCCACTCCCAGGATCGCCGCCCCAAGGATCGCGTCGGAGTCGCGGTCGGCAACGACCTTGATGAAGCCGCGCGTTTCGCCTTTCTCGACCGCGCGCCCGACCCGCGTCATCGGCCGAACGCCAATCCGCACGTTATGTCCTTTCGCGCGCGCCTCGGCTTCGGTCAGTCCAACCCGCCCGAGCGGCGGGTCGACGTAGAGCGCGTAGACCGGAATGCGGTCGCTCACCTTCCGCTGCGCGCCGTCGAGCAGGTTCGCGGCGGCGATTTCGTAGTCGTTGTACGAGGTATGCGTGAAGGCGCCCCGGCCATTGCAGTCGCCGAGCGCCCAGATGTGTGGAGCGCTGGTCCTCAATCCGTCATCGACGAGGATAAAGCCGTGCGCGTCCATCTTGACGCCCGCAGCCTCGAGCCCGAGGTCGCCGGTGTTTGGCGTCCGCCCGACCGCGAGCAATACATGAGAGCCGACCTCCTCCGGTTCTCCCGACGCGCAGTTGACGCCAACCGCGATATCGGCGCCCCGCGGCGCGAAGCGGATGCATTCAAATTCGAGGCGGACTTTGATCCCCTCCGCTTCGAGCGCTTCGCGGATCGCCTGGGAGACGTCCTGATCCTCGCGGGCAATCAGGCGCGGCATTTTTTCCACGACCGTCACTGCGGAGCCGAAGCGCCGGAATATTTGCGCGAATTCGAGCCCGATGTAGCTTCCTCCGACGATGACGAGGCGTTGGGGCAGGGCGTCGAGTTCGAGCAGCGTCGTGTTTGTCAGCGTCTTCACCTGATCGCGACCAGGAAAATCAGGCGCCGCCGCGCGGCAACCCACATTGATGAAGAAGCGCTCGGCTTCGAGCGTATCGTCGCCGACCCGGATCGCGGCGGGCGACAGGAAGCGCGCCTGTCCCTCGAGGAGGGTGCAGTTCGCCATGCCCTGCAGCCAGGCGGTAAGGCGCGAGCGAGAATTGCCGACGATCGTGTTCTTGCGCGCCATGACGGCGGCGAAGTCGACACTGACCTGTCCGACGTTCACGCCGAAATCGGCGCCGCGTCTCGCGAGATGCGCGGCATAGGCGCTGGCGACCATCGCCTTGGTCGGCGTGCAGCCGGTGTTGACGCAGGTGCCGCCGATGAGCTTGCGCTCGACGAGCGCGACCTTCTGTCCAGCCGCCGCAAGCCGGCCGACCATCGGCGGACCGGCCTGGCCGGCGCCGATCACGACGGCGTCGAAACGGCGGTTCATCGGAGCGCGCCGACGACGATCAAGCCGAGGATGATCGCGCCGGCGTCCTCGATGAAAGCCGCCGGAGTATCGCTTCCGAAGGCTTCCGCCATGCGCGCCCGCAGCTCGGCGCCGCCGTAGGTTCCGATCACGGCGCCAATCACGCCGGCTATGAGGCCAACGATCCACGAGCCGCCCGACGCGCCCAGCGTCGCGCCCGAGAGGGCGCCGCTCACGATCCGCGCGCCGAACTGCATCGGGACCTTTCGGCTCGGCGTCGAGGGTAGCTGGTCTGTGACCATTTCGACGACCGCGAGCAGGGTAAAGATCCAGGGCGTCCAGGCGTAGCCCATGAAGGCGAGCCAAGAGCCGCCGAGAGCAAGGTAGCCGAGCCTCGCCGCCCAACTCGTGGCGGCGAGCGCGACGAAAACTCGCGAACCGGCTGCGACGCCGGCGAGAAACTCAATTGCGTAAAGCATCAGTTTTGCCCCCCTTTTTGGACGCGTTTCTGGCGATGGCCGTCAGGCCAATTCATTTCCCGGCCGCCAACCAAAACCCCGCCGCGATTCCGAGGCAAGCCAGCCCCGCGATCGCTACCCCGTGCTCAAACTTCGTTCCAGAGGACCAGGGCTGGCTCGCCCTTGTCATGCTCATAACCGAGGATGCTGACGCTTGCGGTCGCGAGGACCAGGAGGCGCCCCGCCGCGGGTTCGAGTCCGAGCCAGCGCGCGGCCAGCACCCTCAGGATATGGCCGCTCGAAAACACGATCGCGCGGTCATCCGCCGCGCGAAGACGGGCGATGACCCGATCGGCGCGCATGGCCACGTCGAGGGGCTGCTCGCCGTTCGGACATCCGTCGCGGAACAGGAGCCAACCGGGACGGTCCGCGAGGATTTCGCTGGTCTTGCGGCCTTCGTAGTCGCCGTAATTCCATTCGAGAAGGTCGGGATCGACCTTGGCCTCGTCGCCGAACCCGGCGAGAGCGCAGGTGCGCGCCGCGCGCTGAAGCGGGCTCGTGAACACCCTGTCAAAAGTTGCGCCCTTGAAACGCTCCTTGAGCGCTCGCGCCTTGCGCTCGCCCACCTCGTTGAGCGGAATGTCGGTGCGGCCGGTGTGCTTGCCGCTCGCGCTCCATTCGGTTTCGCCATGACGGACCAGAGTGACGTGGGGCAGCATGGCGACTCCAACTGGCGCGCTACGCTAGCGCTCGGCCTCACTCGGCGGGCGCGACTTCGTCGTGTGTGAGCGCGGGGCCCATGGCGTCGAAGACGCCGTCCCGCCGGATCAACGCATGGAAGAGCGCCGCCGCAAGGTGCATGAGGATCAGCGCGAAAAAAAGGAAGGCGAGATAGAAATGCGCGTTCCACAGCGCCGTATGCAGGGTCGCGCTTTGTGGGACGATTTGCGGTAGCCAGACGTTTGGCCAGAGGGTGACGGGATATTGCGCGGCCGAGAGCATCGCCCAGCCGATGAGCGGCATCGCGATCATGAGCGCGTAGAGCGCATAGTGCGAGAGATAGGCCGCAAGCTTCATCGGTTCGGGCAGGTCAGCGGGCAGGGGCGGGGCGCCGTAGCGCAGGCGCACGACGAGGCGGATCAGCGCGAGAATGAGAATCGCGATTCCGAGCCGCTCGTGAGCGGCGACGAGCGCGAGATATTTTCGCCCGACCGTGGTCACCATGCCGACGCCGATGAACAGCATCGCCAGGATGCAGACGGCCATGAGCCAGTGCAGCGTTCGCTGGAGGGGGGTGAAGCGCTGAATGTTGGTCATTTGGCTGACCCCGTCGCCGTTCGCGGGTAGTCTTTTTCCTCGGCCGTTCGGCGGTCGTACGAGACCCTGTAGGCCGCCGACCGCGCGGCCGGGAACGGATCGTCGGACGTGCGTATGCCGTTCGGCAGGACGGTCGGATCGAAGTTGATGTCGCGACATGGGCCATCCGCTTCGGCGACGATCGCCTGCACGACCAGCGCGCCAACCGCGACGCTGCGACGGTCCTCCGGCCACGCCTTGGCCGGGTCCGCGGTCTGATCGCCCGGGTTCGCGACGGTGACCTGCATCGTCCAGCGCAGCGGGCCGTTCTTGATGCGCTCGGCAATCTCGGTTTCGAGGAAGTCAGGCCCGCGCTTTGCGAGCTCCTCGGGCGGGACCGGGACTGCCTGCGCCGCCGGCGCGAGCGACCAGCGCACGGCGTGGTCGTTTCCGGACGCGTCGGTGAAAATGAAGCTGTCGAGGCTATTGTAGCGCTCCTCGGCGTAGCTGCCGGTCCAGGGCGCGTTTTGGGCCCAGCCGCCGAATGCCGCGATCTCGGGATGGGCCGCGGCGAACTTCGCCATCGCGTCCGCTTCCTTGCTCGCCGAGGCGATCTGGAGCGCGTGGAAGGCCTCCGGCGTCGAGACGGGGAAGAACGGCGGGTCGATCATCGCCATTCGCCATTCCTGACCGTCCGGCGTCGAGATCATGAGGCCCAATCCTCGCACCCGCTCCTTGGCGTCATCGGCGTTCGGGTTCGGCGTGCCGAGATTGAAGCGCCCGACGACTGGATGCTGGCCCTTCGCGAAGACCTGGGCCAGCGACAGCTCGGATCCGGCGCCGTTCGAACTCGAAGACGCCGGTGAAGCAAATTCCTTTGGCGTGATTGCGCCGGTGGCCAAGCGGCGGGCCGGATGGCCCGGTGAAGCCGTCGACGAGCTTCTGCGGCGTCAGACGCTCCGGCGAGAACCATCCGGCGGTATAGGAGAAGGTGGCGGCGACGAAGGCCACCACGCCAGCGATCAGCGCGAGCGATCCGATGGCGTTACGCGGAGTCGGTCGGGAAGCTTCGGGCAATTCCTGTCCCCCTGCGGGCCCTGGCAAGCCTAGCGCAAGTTGCAGTTCAGCGGAATCGTCATTCGCGAGGAGCGTGAGGGCGTTCGGAAGAACGCCCGTCTTCGACGGGCTATGGGGCGTTCGGAAGAACGCCCGTCTTCGACGGGCTATGGCGGCGTCGAAGCAACGCCCGTCTCGACGGGCTGATGGCGAACGACAGCCATCCAACCAACGGCGCAGGATTGCTTCGGCTCATGTTCGCGAATGACGAGTCTGGTCCCACCCAATGCAACATGCTCTCGCGCGTCATGGCCGGGGCTCCGGGGCGCGGTCGGGCAGGCCGCCGGCCGAGCGCGACGACTTTTCGCTCTTATCGCGTTGGCTGTTGTGGGCAAGGAATCGGGAGCATGGCGGAGGCCGGCGTGGAGGACAAGCCCGGCCATGAGCAAGGTTCCAAACGAATGGCGGATCGCGCGCCATCAAGGCGTCATGGCCGGGCTTGTCCCGGCCATCCACGAAGGCCCAGCGCATCGACGCAGGCAAGCGCGAAAAGCCTTGCGACCGTCCGCCTTCCTGCCGGTCGCGCCGAGGCGGGACTTGTTCTTGCGGCGGCCCGGCGTGGATGGCCGGGACAAGCCCGGCCATGACGGCAAGGGTTCGACGAACGAACAGCAAACCGGTCGACCAACAGATAACGCCATAAGAGCCAAAATTCGCGCTCTTATCGCGTTGGCTGTTGTGGGGAAGGAATCGGGAGCATGGCGGAGGTGGCGGACGGCGCCATCAAGGCGTCATGGCCGGGCTTGTCCCGGCCATCCCCGAAGGCCCAGCGCATCGACGCAGGCAAGCGCGAAAAGCCTTGCGACCGTCCGCCTTCCTGCCGGTCGCGCCGAGGCGGGACTCGTTCTTGCGGCGGCCCGGCGTGGATGGCCGGGACAAGCCCGGCCATGACGGCAAGGGTTCGACGAACGAACAGCAAACCGGTCGACCAACACATAACGCCATAAGAGCGCGACTTTTTCTTGCGATTATCAGAAACCACGGATAGAGTGGTCCTGTCGCCGAACGCGCCGCCTCGAGGAGCGGCGCCGGGAAGCGAAGCGGGGAGAAGCGGGTTTTTGCCGCCGGATCGTCGTAACCCATTGAAAAGGCCCAATTCGCGGAAGGGTTTTCCTTTGATACCTTTCCGGATTCCTTTGCCCCGCTTCCGGTTTCCTTTGCTGGGCTTCCCGGAGTTCTTTGCTGGGCTTCCCCCAGGCTTGGGTCTGACCGGCGCCATGGGAGCGTCATCGACCGGATCGACGGCGTGGTTTAGGCCCGGTCGGCGAGGCGAGCCATCGCCTCGAAAAACAGGCCGCGGAAGCGCTCAGCGTCGACGCCGACGGCGACCTCGGCGTTGGCGAGGCGGCCCCACTGGCCGCGCCAGTCGACGATGGTCGCGCCGGTCGTGAGCCGGCCCGTTGTCTCGACGTCGACGGCGGCGCGGCGCGTCTCGACCAGCGTCGGATCGAGGGCGACCGCGACGGCGAGCGGATCGTGCATGGTGAAGATCCGCTTGCCCAGTATCTTCTCCATGCGCTCGAAGTAGAAGCGCGAGGCGTCTTCGAGGAAGCGGGTCAACGTAGCCCCGTGCGGCTTATCCGCGATGCGCGCGGCGATCGCCGCAATGTCGCGTTCGTCAATGATCGTCTTGCGCGTGACGTCGAGACCAACCGCAATGACCGGTGCGGCGCCGACGCCGCCAAACGAGCGAAAGACTATGCGCGCCGCCTCGGGATCGTGCCAGATGTTGAACTCGGCGGAAGGAGTCACATTGCCCGGCTCGGCATAGGCGCCGCCCATGATGACGAACCGCTTCACGAGGCGCGGCAGCTCGGGTTCGCGCATGACCGCGAGCGCGATATTGGTCAAGGGACCGGTGGCGCAGAGAATGAGGCGGCCCGGATGCGCGCGCGCCGCGCCGATGATTGAAATCCGCCGCATGCAAGACGTCCGGCGGCTCCTCGGGGTCGGGCAGGATCGCATGGCCAAGGCCGGTCTTGCCGTGGACCTCGCTCGCGTCCCTGACCGAAATGGACAAGGCCGTCGCCGCCCCGGGCCATACCGGGATGTCGCCTCGGCCTGCGAGGCGAAGCACGGCTCGCGTGTTGCGGGTCGCTGGGCTCAGCGGGACGTTGCCGACAACAGTTGAGACGCCGAGGATTTGCGCCTCTTCGTGCGCGCAGGCGTAGAGCAGGGCGAGCGCGTCGTCGATCCCGGTGTCGACGTCGATGACGAAGGGCTCGGACATGGCGGCGTTCTCCCCGACGGCTTTTGTCGATCAGGACTGATTGCGGTCAACGGCCGGAGCATTGTGGCCGGACGCGAGACCCCGCGTCAAAGCCGAAAGCCCAGCCGCTCCTTGCTCACCCAGCGCGACAACAGGAGAATGGCGACAACGGCGAGACCAAGCGCGAGGCCGATCCACACCCCGACCGCGCCGAGCGCGGTTCCGAATCCCAGCGCAACGCCGACAGGCGCGCCGATCGCCCAGTAGCCGACGAGCGCAATGACGAGGGGAATGCGCGAATCGTGGACGCCGCGCAACATGTTGGCGAGCGTCGCCTGGCTGGCGTCGAAGATCTGGAACAGCGCCGCGATCTGCAGGAGCGCGACCGCGATTCCAACCGCGGCGGCGTTTTCCGGCGCATCGACGTTCATGAAGGGCGCAATCAGAAGACGGGGGGCCGCGAGCATTACGGTCGCCGACAGAAGCGCGAAGATGAGGGTAAGGCCGAAGGCGGACCAGCCCGCGCGCCTGAGCCCGACCGCATCGCGGGCGCCGTAGGCATGGCCGACCCTCACCGTCGCCGCCTGCCCGAGGCCGAGCGGGACCATGAAGGCGAGCGAAGCGATCTGCAGCGCGATCGTGTGCGCCTCGAGCGCCGCCCTGTCGATGAGGCCGACGAGCAGGGTTGACGAAGAAAAGACGCCGACCTCGGCTGCGATCGTCGCGCCGATCGGCAGACCAAGCCGCCACAGAGCCATCAACTCGCGCCGCGCCGGTCGCCACGGCAAGGCGAACAGGCGGAAGCGGCGCATGCGCGGGTCGATGTGCGAGGCGGCGACGAGAGCCAGCACCATCAGCGTCTGGGAGAGCGTGGTTGCGAGTCCCGACCCGAAAATCCCCAGCGCCGGCATTCCGAGCCGGCCGAAGATGAGCGCGTAATTGGCGAGCGCGTTGACCGCAACCGCCGCCAGCCCCACGATCAGAGTGGGGCGGGGCCGCTCGAGGGCGAAAAAGACCGAGCGCGCGGCGAAGAACAGCAGGCTCGGCGCTAGGCTCCACTGGAATCCCAGCATGTAGGCTCCGGCGTCCTGGGCGAGATCGGGCTCCTCGCCGATCGCCTTGAGGATGCTCGTGGTTTGCGAGAGCGCGAGCCATGTGACGAGCGCAATCACGAGCGCGGAGAGAAGCGCCTGGTGCGTCGCCCGGCGCAACGCCTCCGCGCCTTCGCCGGCGCCGATCTTCGAAGCGGCGATCGGCGAGAGCGCTGCGACGACGCCGGCGCCGAGCAGGAACGGAGGCAGATAGAGGTTGAATCCGAGCGCCCCCGCGGCGAGCGCGCGCGGCGAGAGCCAGCCGAGCATGATGAAATCGGTCACCGTCATCACGTTGATCGCGACATTGGCGAGAACGATCGGCCAGCTCAGCGCAAAGGTCGCGCCGAGCTCTCGCCTGAGCCAGCCCGTAGCGGGTGTCGCGGTTGTTGGCGGCGCCGCGGCGCGCATGATCGGCTGGTCCTGAAAAGAGGGGGCAGCGGCATAGCGGAAGTGCGCGACGGGAGCAACTTGGGATCAGTACGTATGGCCGACCGTGGCGTTCCGCGCCGGCGGACCGCCGTCATCCAACCGTTCGAGCGATCCAGTCGAGGGTCTCGGCCAGGCGCTCGCCCAGCGCCAGGTGGCCTGCCCCCTCGACACGCCAGAATGTCTTCGGCGAATTGGCGAGCGCGAACAGTTTCTCGCCGAAGCGGATGGGCACAACCGGGTCTTTCGTCCCATGCACCATGAGCGTTGGCGCGTTCACCTTGGCTATGAGCGCATCGTTATGGAACGGGTCGCGCAGCAGCGCCCGGACCGGCACGAACCAGTACGCGGCCGCCGCGACGTCGGCGATCGACGAAAAGGGCGAGTCGAGTACGAGCGCGCCAACCTTGTGGCGCGCGGCGATCGCGACCGCGACGGCGGAACCGAGCAATTCCCCGAAGGCGACGATGCGCTCCGGCTTGACGCCGCTCAGGATCGCCGAAGCATAAGCTGCTTCGCCGTCGAGCTTAAGTCCACGTTCGCTTGGAGATCCGGTCGAGCTGGCATAGCCGCGATATTCGATCGCGAGAACGCCCATGCCAGCCTTGGCCATGGCGCGAAAACGCTCGACGCGGAGGTCCACTCCGCCTGCATTGCCATGAAAATAGAGGATCAGCGGCTGGTCCAGCGCGGGAGGGATGCTCCACGCGACCAGACTCTCCCCGTCTTCGGTTTTAAGACGGACCGTCTCGGCCTTCAGTCCGAGCGTCGCCGGGTCGACCTGCGCTGCGTCGCACCGAAACAGGATCTTGCGCTGGCCGAAGAAAAGGGCGACGAAGACGACGGCGTAAAGCCCGGCGAAGACCGCGAGCGCGATCAGCACGGCGACCACGGCCCTGCGATGACTTCCGTTGCGCTCAGTGCTGCAGCGCCTTCACAATCGAATCCGTCATCTTCTTGGCGTCGCCGAACAGCATCAGCGTGTTGTCGCGGAAGAAGAGCTCGTTTTCGACCCCGGCGTAGCCCGAGCCCATCCCGCGCTTGACGAACAAGACCGTCTTCGCCTTGTCGACGTCGAGGACCGGCATGCCGTAGATCGGCGACTTGGGGTCGGTCTTGGCGGCCGGGTTGGTGACATCGTTGGCGCCGATGACATAGGCCACGTCGGCTTGCGGGAACTCGGAGTTGATGTCCTCGAGCTCGAACACTTCGTCGTAAGGGACGTTCGCTTCGGCGAGCAGCACGTTCATGTGCCCGGGCATCCGTCCGGCAACCGGATGGATCGCGTATTTGACCTCGACACCGTTCTTCTTCAGAAGGTCCGCCATTTCGCGCAACGAATGCTGCGCCTGCGCGACCGCCATGCCATAACCGGGCACGATGATCACCTTCGACGCGTTCTTCATCATGAAGGCCGCATCCTCGGCCGACCCCTGCTTCACGGGCCTCGTCTCCGCGGCATGCGAGGAGGCGGCGACCTCGCCGCCCCAACCGCCGAGGATGACCGAAACGAACGACCGGTTCATGCCCTTGCACATGATGTAGGAGAGGATCGCGCCCGATGAGCCGACCAGCGCGCCGGTGATGATGAGCGCCAGATTCCCGAGGGTGAAGCCGATGCCCGCCGCCGCCCAGCCCGAATAGGAGTTGAGCATCGAGATCACGACCGGCATGTCCGCGCCGCCGATCGGAATGATCAGCAGGACGCCGAGCGCGAGCGACACGAGGGCGATGAGCCAGAAGAACGCCGGCGATTGGGTGGCATAAAACAGCCCGATCAGGATGATGAGCGCGACGCCGAGTCCGCCGTTGACGACGTGACGCTGGGGCAAAAGGATCGGCGTCCCGGACATCCGTCCGTCGAGCTTCAGGAAGGCGATGATCGAGCCGGTGAAGGTCACCGCGCCGATCGCGAGCCCGAGCGACATCTCGATCGTGCTCACGGGGTGAATGATGTCGCCCTCTTCGATGCCGAACGCCTCGGGAGCGTAGAACGCGCCTGCGGCGACGAGCACCGCCGCCAGGCCGACCAGCGAATGGAACATCGCCACGAGCTGCGGCATCGCCGTCATCTGGATGGTCCGGGCGCGCCAGGCCCCGATGCCGCCGCCGATGGCGAAGCCGAGGATGATGAGCAGCCAGGAGAGGGCGCTCGACGGTGGGCGCAGCGCCAGCGTCGTCAGCACCGCGATCGCCATGCCGATCATGCCGAAGCGATTGCCCTGGCGGGAGGTAGCGGGCGAGGAGAGCCCGCGCAGCGCCAGGATGAACAGGATGCCGGAGGCGAGATAGAGCAGGGCGGCGAGGTTGGCGTTCATGCGGCCTCAGCCCTTCTTTTTGTACATCGCCAGCATGCGCTCGGTGACGAGGAAGCCGCCGAAAATGTTGACCGAGGCGAGGATGAGCGCGATGAAACCGACGAAGCGCGCGAACACCGAACCGCTGTCGACCGCGGCGACGCCGACCGAGAGCAAGGCGCCGACGACGATGACCGAGGAAATGGCGTTGGTCTCCGACATCAGCGGCGTATGCAGCGCCGGCGTCACCGACCAGACGACGTAATAGCCGACGAACACGGCCAAAGCGAAAATCGCCAGCCTGAAAACGAACGGATCGATGGCGCCGCCCGAGGCGGCCTGGCCGGCGGCTGCGAGCTGGTCGCTATAAGCCTGTGCGGCCTGGGCCGCGTCGCGTGCGGCGGCGGCGGCGGCTCTGAGTTTCTCAATCGCGGCGTCGAGATTGTCCATGCGGTTCTCCGGCGCTTGGGGCGGGCAGGGGGTGAACGGTCTATTGGGGCATGAAGCTGGGGTGAACAATCGCTCCGCCGCGGGTCAGGCACGTCGCCTTCACCAATTCGTCGTCCCAGTTGACCGCGAGCGACTTCGTGGTCTTATCGATCAGAGTCTCGGCGAAGGCGTAGAGATTGCGCGCGTACAGCGCCGAGGCGGAGGCGGCGATCCGGGTGACGTTGGAATAGCCGACGATCTTGACGCCATTATCGCTGGTCGCGAGTTCGCCCGGCTTGGACAGCTCGCAGTTCCCCCCGCGTTCGACGGCAAGATCGACGATGACCGAGCCTGCGCGCATCGACTTGACCATGTCCGCGCTGATGAGGCGGGGCGCCGGGCGGCCGGGGATCAGCGCCGTCGTGATGACGATGTCCTGCTTGGCGATATGCGAAGCGATGAGGGCGGCCTGCTTGGCCTTGTAGCCGTCCGACATTTCTTTTGCGTAGCCGCCGGCGGTTTCGGCCTGCTTGAATTCTTCGTCCTCGACGGCGACGAATTTCGCGCCGAGAGATTCGACCTGCTCTTTGGTCGCGGGGCGGACGTCGGTCGCGGTGACCACGGCGCCGAGTCGCCGGCCTGTGGCGATCGCCTGCAGCCCGGCGACGCCGACCCCCATGACGAACAGCCTTGCGCCGGTGACCGTGCCCGCCGGCGTCATCATCATCGGCATCGCTCGCCCATATTCGGCCGCCGCATCTATCACCGCCCGATAGCCGGCAAGATTGGCCTGACTCGACAGCACGTCCATCACCTGGGCGCGGGTTATTCGCGGCAGAAGCTCCATTGCAAAGGCTGCGACATTGGCCTTCGCCATCGCCTCGATCGCCTCCCGATGGCCGTAAGGGTCCATGATCGCGATGACAAGGGCGCCGGGTTTGAGACGGGCGATTTCCTGGGCGCTCGGCCGACGAACCTTCAATACGACATCGGCGGCGAGCGCTTCATCCGCTGAGACAAGCTGCGCGCCCGCTGAGTGATAGTCGGCGTCGGGGAATCCGGCTTTGTCGCCCGCGCCGTGTTCGACAGCGACGTCCATCCCCAGAGCAGCGAATTTCTTGAGCGTCTCCGGGGTCGCTGCGACGCGCGTTTCCCCCGGATCCGTCTCCCCCGGCGCTGCTATCAGCATGAACCCATCCTCAAGATTTTTGACGTCTGGCGCGACGAGCGTTCGTTCGGCTGCGCGTTGGCGCTCAATGCGGCAGCCGATGTCGCGCTGGCGCAACAGCCTTAGAGCATCGGCCTTGGGGTCGCAACGCGCGGCCACCGCGGGAGAAACTTCCGTCGCGCGCGCGACTTGGCGCCTACAAAAGCTAATAGCGAAGGGAGCGGCCAGGTGCGCCACGTGACGCAGCGCCGACGATTGCGGACGCGTCAGGCGCGGGCGGCGGCTTCGATCAAATGATCGTTGGACTTGTCGCGCACTTCGAGCGTCTCGAACTTGAGGAGTTCCGCCTCCGCCTCCTCCTGCGCCGTTTTTGCCTCCTCGACCTGTCCGAGGAGCTCGGCAATGGAACTCTTGAGGTTGTCGCGTCGGACCGAAGTCGCGCGGGCATAGGTCGGATAGGCGAAATGGGCGGGATCGGCGATGCCTGCGCGTCTCTCTTCGTTAGCGATCTCGCGATCGAGATCACCGATCATACGGGAGAACTCGGCCAGCATCATCTCGATCTGCCGAACTCGGCGGCGCTTTTCCTCAAGTTGAAAGCGCTTCAGCCGAACAACCGTGTCCCGCGACTTCATTCCGGCACACTCCTCAACAACGTAACGCGAGAGGACGTCACCGCCCTCGGCTCAAAACTACGAGACGGCGAGACGATGCACGATGAAGGTTTCTCTTTTCTTACGTCAGGGGACCGCACGTTCGATCGGCATGATCGCCGAGTCCGGCAGGGTGTCGGGACTGGCGACTTGGATTGAAGCGCGCCAACAGCGTTAGCACTTCATTTACGCGGGTCGTAAACAATCGGAGCTCGACGTCGAATGGAGAGATGAAAAATAATCTTCGCGCAATCAACAGCGCGACCTCGCCTATCAAGCAGCCGCGGAACCATGAGTCCGATGAATCCATTAGATCTGTTAGCTAAAGTAATGCATTAATTTCTTCCGAATCAAAAAAGCTTTTATTATCAAAGTCATACTAACGTAGACGGCAAGGCGTGCGGGGGGCTTGCGCGAAGGAATCATGGTTTGTTAACCAATGGTCGTCAGTCTTCGTTCGAATCAGTCCGAACTCCGTACTGCGCGCGGCGAGGGTTGGGCGGGGACGCGATGTACATAACCGCGGTCAAGAAGCGATGGGCGAGGCGGGGAGCCTAATATGCGGGTACTTTTGATCGAAGACAATTCGGCGACCGCGCAAAGCATCGAACTGATGCTAAAGTCGGAAAACTTCAATGTTTACGTCACCGATCTCGGGGAAGAGGGTATCGATCTCGGCAAGCTCTATGATTACGACATCATCCTGCTTGACCTCAACCTGCCCGATATGTCCGGTTATGAGGTGCTGCGCTCGCTCCGCGTGACCAAGATCAAGACCCCCATTCTGATTCTTTCCGGGATGGCGGGCATCGAGGACAAGGTCAAGGGGCTCGGCCACGGCGCCGACGATTACCTCACTAAGCCGTTCCACAAGGACGAGCTGGTCGCCCGGATCCACGCCATCGTGCGGCGCTCGAAGGGACATGCCCAGTCGGTGATTATCACCGGGGATCTTGTCGTCAACCTCGACCAGAAGACTGTCGAAGTTGACGGTGCGCGCGTGCACCTGACCGGCAAGGAATATCAGATGCTGGAGCTGCTCTCGCTGCGCAAGGGCACCACGCTCACCAAAGAGATGTTTCTCAATCATCTCTATGGCGGCATGGACGAGCCGGAGCTCAAGATCATCGACGTCTTCATCTGCAAACTGCGAAAGAAGCTGGCGACGGCGTCGAGCGGCCGCAACTATATCGAGACGGTGTGGGGCCGTGGGTACGTGCTGCGGGAGCCCGCGCCGAGCGACGATCGCATCACGGCGTAACCAATCCGGGCGTGGATCCAGCCGAGCGCAATGCGCATCGGTGCGCGACGCCGCCTTGACCAGCGCCATGGTTAGGTTTTTACACTCATCCTACGGTGTCCAGCGCGGCCAAGAGGCGCGCCGTGACCGCTTTCGCGCCGAACTCTTTACGGATGCGCGCGGAGATGGCTTCGGCCTCGGCCCGGAATGGGGCAGGGTCTGCCGCAAATCCTTGCATCAACCCAAAGGCCGCGGCGTCGTCGGGTTCGGGCCAGGAATGGCCATGATCGAACCAGTCATACCCCGAAGTGTTTTCGGCAGGCGCCATCCTGTAGGGCACGCGCCCGCGCCAATCGGCGCCGAGATAGTCGACTGGTCCGCCATAATCGACCGTGATGACCGGGCGCCCATGCGTGGCTGCGTCGAACCCGCCAAGCCCGAAACCCTCGGAGCGCGATAATGAAACAAAGCAATGCCCGAGCGTATGCAGTCCGTCGATGAAATTGTCGGGCAGATCCTCTTCGGCGATCACGCCGATGCGGGGTGGCGGCCGTCCGAGTTCGCCGGCGGCGCGGGTGATGATCGCCTCGACGACGCGACTTGCGTTGCGGTCGGGCACCGGAGACGCCGGATCGTCGTATGGGATTTCGCGGCTGGTCTTGATGATGAGCGCGACGCGGTCGTCCTGCGTGAAGCTGCGCACAAAGCCGTCGACAAGTTCGCCGAGGCGCTTGCGGGGAGCCCAGGCGTTGATGGTGTAGAACACGGTGTCGTCCGGGCGGATGCCGAGGAATTTCGCAAGTCCGGCGAGGCGCGCGGGCGGCGGCGGGTACAGCGTCTCGCGACAGAGATGCGGAACCACCGTCGCGGCGGGGAGACGTTCCGGCGCCGCGCGCAGCACCGCCTCGTTGTGCGTGGACGGCACGCAGAGATGATCCATGCGGGCAAGCGCTGGAACCCATCTTTGGATGATCCTGTCGGTCTCCCAAGTGCCGAAGCCGATGTGGCGCACCCCGGTCTTTGGGCTGAGATGTTCGAGCCAGTGGCCCGGCACGAGGTGGATGATGCGAATGCGGGCGTCGACCGGCCGCGACGTCGCTTCGACCAGCGGCTTGAGGCGGCTATCGGCGCCCGCCACGCCCCGGGCGATCAGGCTTGCGCGGCCGCGGCCGAGATCGGCGTCGCGAATCCCCTCTCCGGCCCGGCCGGGCCCGATAGCGTCGCCCGGGTAGGGCATCCAATGGACATCGAGCCCAGCTTCGACCAGCAGGCGCACATAGCCGACGGCGGCGGTCCCGTAACCCACGGCGTTGGCGTAGGAGATGTATTCGATTGCGCCCTTGCTGCTCATGTTCAGACCGGCATCACGCCATAGTGGGTGGTGACGATGGTCGGATCGATCAGAATGTCGAACCCGAGCGTCCGCAAGCGGCGACAGACCCAATAGTCCTCCGACAGATACTCGTTGGCCTGCACCCCGACGCGAAACACGTCGTAATGCACCGACGTGTCAGTGTTGCCCACAAGCGTGTTCATGCGCGCGTAGGTGTGTCCGTGCTCGATCGCGTCTTGAACCAGCGCGTCGCAGGCTGCGCGCGACAGCAGCAGGGCTCCCGTACTGACGTTCTCCACCTTGAGCAGCGAGCCGGCGACGCCGACGCAACGGCCGACACTCCACATGCGGGCGCCGTCGGCATCGAATCCCTTGAGCGCGACCGGCGCGCCAATCACGGGCGCCCGGGCGTTGAGCATTCGAACGAGTCCCGCTGCCGGCAGACTTACATCAGCGTCCAGAAACAGGAGATGCGTCAGCTCGCGGCGGATATGGAAGGTGGCGAGAATGGCGTTGCGGGCGCGGGTGATCAGGCTTTCGTTTCCGATCGTGTCGAGCTGGAACTGGATGTCCGCTTTTGTATATTCGAACAGGCGCCGCAAGTAATCGATATGCACCATGCCGCCGTAGGCGGGTGTGCCAATCAAGATGTTGCATTCGGCGAGGATTGTGCGGTTGGCCGCGGCCGCCGGTGCGGTGGACCTGCGAGTGGATTTCGGCGGGCGGGTCAAGCCGATTTTTCCACGGGGCGATGCATGTTGGGGTTGCCGGCGAGCTGCCGCGTCACTTCGCACATCCGGCGCAGCGCCTCGTCGGGCATCGCGCGCAATTGTTGCAGAAGGGCGCGATTGTTGTGGAAGAGCGGATCCTTCGTAATGGTCGAGACCAACCGGCGATGCACGAGATGAAGGCCGGGGCTGTCCTTCAGCGCCATCCCGCGCAGCCCGGCCCGCTGCACCTTGACATCCATCGCGTCGTCCTCGAAGCCCCAGCCGAGAAACCGTTCGTCCCACCCGCCAAGCAGCGCGAGGGTTTGACGCTGAAACAGGACGAGCCCGCAGCACAACGGCGGGAATTCGCCCGACTGAGTGCGGTCGGGCGCGGTCGCGCCGAAACTCGGATCGCCGAGACAGGAGAGGTCGGCGCGCAGCATGTCCGAGTCGGCATCGTCGAGATCGATGAACTTTGAAAACGCTCGAACGACCGGCGAGCCGGACCGCGCTGCGGCAACGGCCACCGGCAACCCGCGGCAGAGAAAATCGGCGTCGCCGAAGGCGAGCACGGACCCCTTGCTGGCGCGGACGCCGACGTTAAAGCCCCAGCTCTTGTTGAAAGGGCCCGGATTATAGGCAAAGAGGCTGCGCAGACCGGGAAAAGACGGCAGGTCCCCGAGCGTGGGCGCGATATCCTGCTCGACCAAGATCACCTGGGCGAGGGGTTGAAGCTTAAGCCACGCCAGCACGGTTTCCAGATTTGCCCGCCGCGCTGGATCGTCCGTTGCTCGATAAGTTATGATGTAGGACGTCGCCTGCAATTTCTTCGCCTCTATCGCCCTCGCGCATCGGACCGGGAATGATCAGCTGCCTTTGCATTACTCGTGGCGATCGTTCCGCACTTCTGTCCGAGGCGGTCTCGGATTTTCTCCGACAAACCTTCTCGGACCGCGAACTGGTGCTTCTTCATGACGGCGACGATGCGATTCATGCCGCAGTGAGCGCGATTGCAGCCGCGCACGCGGGCGCGCCGATCCGCATCGAGCGCGTTGCGCCCGGTCCGAAGCTTGGGGAATTGCGCAATATCGCCGTCGCCCGGGCGCGCGGCGAGTGGATTTGTCAATGGGATGACGATGACCGCTATCATCCTGATCGCCTGAGGCTGCAATGGGAGCATGCTCAGTCCGAACGGGCGGCGGTGAACTATTTGGTCGATCAGCTGCACTGGTTTCAGGCCGACAACGCTATCTTCTGGGACGACTGGGCTGGCGAGCCCTATCCGATGAACGTCATCCAGGGGACGATACTTGCGCGTCGTGAAGTGATGCCGCCTTACCCGAATCTCGGCCGAGCCGAGGATACGCTCCAAACTCATGCCCTGTTTCGGGCCGAGGCCTCGAACGCGTTTCGAGTTTCGCGCCTGCATGGCGTGGGATGGTGCTATATCTACCGATATCACGGAATAAATGTATGGGATGCGGCGCATCACCGCGCGATTTCCGCCGTCAAGCACCTGGCTCCGCCTCGGCTTTTACCGCGTCTCGGGCTGCTGCGGGATCGTTTGAACGAGTATCGGCCCCAGCTTCCGACGATGCGGACGCATCTCGGGAGCGGGGCCGAACAAGTGACGATCTGAGAAGCGCCCGGTTGAGCGGCTCGCCGGGGCGTGCGTCGCTCAGGCGGCTTTCTTCTTGTGCGGAGCCTCGTCGAGCTCCAACGGCGACGGCCCGGACGAGGATGTCCAGATCCCATAGTCGCCGGTTTCCCCGCCCAAAGTCGGACCAGCAGCCGCAATTCCGATGATATGTTCGGTTCCGAACAGATTGTGTTCGGGTCCTTCTCCCCCCGCTACGATCTCAAACAGTTGCCTAGCCATTCGAATTCTCCGCTCGCTCGTTGAATTCTGCACCCATGATCGCCCCGACTTTCATGGCCAGCTCGGCAAAGCCGATCCTAAGCTGAGGAACTTATATTTGCCCGGCCCTGAATTCGTTTAGTGAACCAACCTTCTTCCGTCGCGGCAGCCCATTTAACACTTATGGACCGCCATTTCTTCTTGCCACAACGCTTGTTGAGCGCCAAACGCATCCAGTCGAGAACGCGCTTCACTTTAGCCGAAGGCAACTGATAGGACAAGTGGCGAGAATGTCACAGACAATTTTTAAAATCATCGGCGAAGGTCGCCTTTACGTTTCGTTTAGACTATCGCCTCCCCAACATCAATCCTTTGTACCTGCGAGGACGGCGCGTTGGCGATAGTCGCTCCTGTTTTGCGCTGGTCGCGCCGAGCGCAACGGTGACGCGAGCAGAAAGGGTAAAACCTCCTGCGAAAGACTCTGTTTATCTGCGTTAGCTCTGCTGCAGTTTGGTTTTGCTTCGGGCTACTTGGCCGCGGAGACGAGCCCCCGAACGCGCGTCGACTGATCTAGCGCGGGAGGACCGTTGCGCCCATCAGCGCCTCGTCTATCGAAGCCGCGCATTGACGGCCTTCGCGAATCGCCCAGACCACCAGCGACTGGCCGCGCCGCATGTCGCCGCAAGCATAGACCTTGGCGCGCGACGAGGCGTAGCGACTGATGTCGGCGGCGACATTGCCGCGCTTGTCCAAGGTGACGCCAAGCTCCGCCAGCAGGCCTTCCTTGACCGGCGAGACGAAACCCATCGCCAACAGCACGAGGTCGGCCTTCAGAGTGAACTCCGATCCCTCGATCGGCTTGAACTTGTCGTCGACGCGCACGCATTTGAGGCCGGTGACCGCGCCATTCTCGCCCTCGAAGGCGATCGTGTTGACAGCGAAATCCCGTTCGGCGCCCTCCTCGTGGCTGGACGAGGTGCGGAGCTTCAGCGGCCAGTTCGGCCAAGTGAGAAGCTTGTCCTCCGTCTTCGGCGGCATCGGCATGATCTCGAGCTGCGTGACTTTCAGCGCCCCTTGCCGAATGGACGTGCCGATGCAGTCGGACCCGGTGTCGCCGCCGCCGATCACGACGACATGCTTGCCGCTGGCGAGGATCGGCTCGTTGGTGCCGACCGGCTCGCCGGACACGCGCCGATTTTGCTGGGGCAGGAAGTCCATCGCGAAATGAACGCCCGTCAGGTCGCGGCCGGGAACAGGCAAATCGCGCGAAGTTTCGGCGCCACCGGCCAGCGCTATGGCGTCATGGGAGTCGAGGAGGCTCTGGGCGCTGACCGTGACTCCGGCATGGGCATTATAGTGGAAGATGACGCCTTCCGCCGCCATCTGGTCGATGCGACGGTCAACATGGCGTTTCTCAAGCTTGAAGTCGGGAATGCCGTATCGCAACAAGCCGCCCGCCTTGGCCTGCTTCTCATAGACGTGGACTTCATGACCGGCGCGGGCCAGCTGCTGGGCGCAGGCGAGTCCCGCCGGGCCGGACCCGATGACGGCGATTTTCCTGCCGGTCTTGCGACCTGCGGGCTCGGGGATGACCCAGCCCTCCGCGAAGGCGCGGTCGATGATTGCGCATTCGATGGTCTTGATCGTCACCGGCGCATCCTGAATGTTGAGCGTGCACGACGCCTCGCACGGCGCGGGGCAAATCCGGCCGGTGAATTCAGGAAAGTTGTTGGTCGAGAGCAGATTGCGCGCCGCCTCCCGCCAATCGCCGCGATAGGCGAGGTCGTTCCAGTCCGGGATCTGGTTGTTGACCGGACAGCCGATGTGACAATAGGGGATGCCGCAATTCATGCAGCGCGCCGCCTGATTGCGCGTCGCCTCCTCGCTCAGAGGGAGCACGAACTCGCGATAGTGGCGGATTCGATCCGAGGCCGGCGCATAGCGCCGGTCCGCGCGGTCGATCTCCATAAACCCCGTGACCTTACCCATGCTGCTACCTTTGAGCCGCGTCGCCGCTGCCCGATCGCGCGGGCCGAGTTCCGGTCCGCTTCAATAAAGCGCCAGCTTCAACTTGCAAGAACTTTGCCGGTCGGGTCTCCGCCGGCCGCGGCCCACAGTTGACGCACGCCGGAAATGACAGGGCTCAGCCGTTCCGAGGCCTTTTGCGAGTCCCCTCTCCGACTTTCTTCACTCCCCGGCGGCCAGCATCGGCGGTCCGCTTTGCGCTGCAAGCTCAGCGAGCGCGCGCCGATATTCGACCGGCATGACTTTGCGAAACTTCGGCAGAAAGGCGTCCCAGTCCTCGAGAATCCGGCGCCCCCGGGTCGAACCGGTGTAGCGTGCGTGGTTGGCGATCAATTGATGCAGGCGCTCGGCGTCGAACCGGCTCATGTCGCGCATTACGTCGACCCGCCCGTGATGCTCGAGATCGCCGCCCGAATGCAGATGCCTCTGCATAACTTCCTCCTCGGCGGCGACCGGCTCGAGGTCAACCATCGACAGATTGCAGCGCTGGGCGAAAGTTCCTGCCTCGTCGAGTACATAGGCGATGCCGCCCGACATTCCGGCGGCGAAATTGCGGCCCGTCTCGCCGATGACCACGATGATCCCGCCGGTCATATATTCGCAACCGTGGTCGCCCGTCCCCTCGACGACTGCGATCGCGCCGGAATTGCGGAACTCCGAACCGCTCGCCGGCCACACCGCGGAAGTAGCACTCGCCAGCGGTTGCGCCATAGAGAACGGTATTGCCGACGATGATCGAGGCTTCCGGCGTGAGCTTCTTAGCCTCTTGCGGCGGGTAGACGACGATGCGCCCGCCCGACAGGCCCTTGCCGACATAGTCATTGGCCTCGCCCTCGAGTTCGAGAGTCACGCCCTTAGCGAGGAAGGCGCCGAAGCTTTGGCCCGCGGCGCCCTTGAGCTTGATATGGATCGCCTCGTCACGGAGGCCCGCCTGCCCGTATCGGGCCGCGATGGCGCCCGACAGCATTGCGCCGGTAGAACGGTCCGAGTTGCGGATTGCAAGGTCCAGGCGAACGTGCTTGCCGCGCTCGATCGCCTCCTTGGCGTCGGCGATCAGACGGCGGTCAAGCACATTTTCGAGCCCGTGGTCCTGCGCGACGCTGTGGTGGATCGTGTCCTCCGGCCATGGCTTCGGCTTGAAGAACAGCTTCGAGAAGTCGAGACCCCGCGCCTTCGCGTTTTGAATGAGATTGTCCCTGTCCAGCATCTGCCGCTGGCCGATCATCTCATCGAACGTGCGGTAGCCAAGTTCAGCCATCAATGCGCGCACCTCTTCGGCGACGAAGAAGAAGTAATTGATGACGTGTTCCGGCTTGCCAACGAAGCGCTTGCGCAGCACCGGGTCCTGAGTCGCGACGCCCACAGGGCAGGTGTTCAGGTGGCACTTGCGCATCATGATGCAGCCGGCAGCGATCAATGGCGCGGTCGCGAAGCCGAATTCGTCTGCGCCGAGAAGCGCGCCGATCACCACGTCACGGCCGGTTCTGACTCCACCATCGACCTGCACCGCGATGCGGGATCTCAGGCCGTTCATCACCAGCGTCTGATGCGTCTCCGCGAGGCCGATCTCCCACGGGCTTCCGGCATGCTTGATCGAGGTAAGCGGCGATGCGCCGGTGCCACCCTCAAAGCCGGAGATCGTGACGTGGTCGGCCTTGCACTTCGCCACCCCGGCGGCGACTGTGCCGACGCCGACCTCGGAGACGAGTTTGACCGAAACCAGCGCCTGTGGATTGACGTTCTTGAGATCGTAGACCAGTTGCTTCAAGTCCTCGATCGAATAGATATCGTGATGCGGCGGCGGGGAAATGAGGCCTACGCCTTGGGTTGAGTGACGCACCTTGGCGATCACCGCATCGACCTTATGGCCGGGCAACTGCCCGCCTTCGCCAGGCTTTGCGCCTTGCGCCATCTTGATCTGCA
The DNA here is from genome assembly GCA_963761435.1 of uncultured Alphaproteobacteria bacterium. Lineage (GTDB taxonomy): Bacteria > Pseudomonadota > Alphaproteobacteria > Rhizobiales > Beijerinckiaceae > Roseiarcus. Next base: position 91,021 of record CAVXHJ010000001.1, read on the forward strand.
TCATGTCGGAGTTGACGAGATATTCCGCTGTGACGCCGAACCGGCCCGAGGCGACTTGCTTGATCGCGCTGCGCATCGAGTCGCCGTTGGCCATGCGCTTATATCGGTCGGACTCCTCGCCTCCCTCGCCGGTATTGGACTTGCCGCCGATCCGGTTCATCGCGATGGCGAGCGTGGTGTGGGCCTCGCGCGAGATCGAACCGTATGACATCGCCCCGGTGGAGAAGCGCTTGACGATCGATACTGCCGGCTCAACCTCGTCGAGCGGCACGGGCGCTCGTCCGTCTTCCTCGGCCGTCTTGACGCGGAAGAGGCCGCGGACCGTCAATAGCTGCGCGCTCTGCTCGTTCAGGAGTTTGGCGAAGGCGTCGTAGCGCTCGCGGGCGTTGCCGCGAACGGCGTGCTGGAGAAGCGAGACCGTCTCCGGCGTCCAATTGTGAGTCTCCCCGCGCACGCGATAGGCGTATTCGCCGCCGACTTCGAGCGCCGTGCTCAAGACCGGTGAAGCGCCAAATGCGTCGGCGTGCCTGCGCTGGGTCTCCTGGGCGATCTCGGCCAGGCCCGCGCCCTCGATCGAAGTTGCAGTGCCGAAGAAGAACTCGTCGATGAACGCGCGCGAGAGGCCGACAGCATCGAATATCTGCGCGCCGCAATAAGACTGATAGGTCGAAATGCCCATCTTGGACATGACCTTGAGGAGTCCCTTGTCGACCGACTTGATGAAGCGCTTGACCGCTTCATAGCCGCTGATCGGCTCCGGCAGGTCCTTGGCCATCGCCGTCAGCGTCTCGAACGCCAGATACGGATTGATCGCTTCGGCGCCGTAGCCGGCGAGACAGGCGAAATGATGGATCTCACGCGCTTCGCCGGTCTCGACTACGAGGCCGACGGAGGTGCGAAGCCCCTTGCGGATGAGGTGGTGATGAACGGCCGCAGTCGCCAGAAGGGCGGGGATAGGGATTCGGTCCGGACCGACCATGCGATCGGAAAGGACGATAATGTTGTAGCGACCGTGGACCGCCAATTCCGCGCGCTCGCAAACGCGCAGCAGCGCATCGCTCATACCGGCTGCGCCCTTCTTGACTGGATAAGTGATATCGAGAGTTCGGGTGTCGAACGAATCCTCGAGTTGGCCGATGCTGCGAATCTTCTCGAGATCCTCGTTCGTCAGGATCGGCTGGCGCACCTCGAGGCGCTTGCGTCGCGCGGCGCCGTCAAGGTCGAACAGATTGGGCCGCGGTCCGATGAAGGAGACGAGGCTCATCACCAGCTCTTCGCGAATCGGATCGATCGGCGGGTTGGTCACCTGAGCGAAGTTCTGCTTGAAATAGGTGTAAAGCGGCTTCGACTTCGATGAGAGAGCCGATATCGGCGTGTCCGTTCCCATCGAGCCGACCGCCTCCTGGCCGGTCGTCGCCATCGGCGCGAGCAGGATCGCTAGATCTTCTTGCGTGTAGCCGAAGGCCTGCTGGCGATCGAGCAGCGAAACGTCGGTGCGCAAGGCGCGCGGCTCGACAGGATTGAGGTCCTCCAGCACGATCTGGCTTTCGTGGAGCCAGGCGCTATAGGGCCTTGCGCGCGAGAGCGTCTGCTTTATGTCGGCGTCCGACACGATGCGGTGCTGCTCGAGATCGACCAGCAGCATCTTGCCCGGCTGCAGGCGCCACTTGGCGATGATCTTCTCCTCAGGCACCGGAAGCACGCCCATTTCGGAGGCGAGCACGACGAGGTCATCGTCGGTGACGAAATACCGGGCCGGCCTGAGGCCATTACGGTCGAGCGTCGCGCCGATCTGGCGGCCGTCGGTAAACGCCATCGCGGCCGGGCCGTCCCAGGGCTCCATCAGCGCAGCATGATATTCGTAGAAAGCGCGCCGCTCCTCATCCATCAGCGGATTGCCGGCCCAGGCCTCCGGGATGAGCGTCATCATCGCATGGCTGAGCGAATAACCTCCCTGAACGAGAAACTCGAGTGCGTTGTCAAAGCAGGCGGTGTCCGACTGGCCCTCGTAAGAGATCGGCCACAGCTTCGAGATATCGGCGCCGAACAGTTCGGAATCGACGCTGGCCTGACGCGCCGCCATCCAGTTGACGTTGCCGCGCAGCGTATTGATTTCGCCGTTGTGGGCGACCATGCGATAGGGGTGCGCGAGGCGCCACGACGGAAATGTGTTGGTCGCGAACCGCTGATGGACCAGCGCCAGCGCGGTCTCATATCGCGGATCCAGGAGATCTCGATAGTATGGCGCGAGCTGCCGGACCAGCACCATGCCCTTGTAGACGACAGTGCGGGCGGACATCGAGACCGGGTAATATTCCAGGATCTCGCGGCTGCCGATGGCGTAGACGCGGGTGGAGACCACCTTGCGGGCGACGAACAGGCGGCGCTCAAAATCGTCTTCGCTGCTAAGATCGGCGGGACGGGCGATGAAGATTTGCTGCATCACCGGCTCAACGGCCTTCACGCGTTCGCCGAGGCCGGAATTGTCGACAGGCACGTCGCGCCAGCCGAGCACGCTCAGTCCTTCGGCCGCGACAGCTTCCTCGACGATCTCGCGCGCCTGACGACGAGCTGCGGCGTCGCGGGGCATGAAAAATTGGCCGATCGCATAATGGCCCGGCGCCGGCAGCTCGAAGCCGAGCTTGGCGCATTCGGGGGCGAAGAACCCGTGCGGAATCTGGGTCAGCACGCCACAACCGTCGCCAAGCGAAGGATCCGCTCCCACCGCGCCGCGATGGTCGAGGTTGACCAGGATTTGCAGGCCCTTTTCGAGAATGTCGTGCGATTTGCGGTTCTTCATGTCAGCAACAAAGCCGACACCGCAGGAATCGTGCTCCCTCGCCGGATCGTAGAGGGCTTGAGCGGGCGGCGTCAGGGGGTCCAGACCGATACGAGCCGTGTGCGCGTTACCGGTCTCGCCGAGCATCGGTTGGGTTGTGGCGTTCATCTCTCCGCTCCCCGCGCAGTCGCGGACCTGGTGCGACCGTCATTCCAAATTTTAAGGCGTATCATGGACAAAGGCGGCTGCGTAACGCGCAGCTCGAGGGCGTCACGCGTCGGATTTTATTCGATCCGTCTTTGTCGTTCGATCCGACAACGCTTGAGTCCCGCTCTCCTGCCGGCGCCGAAGCATTAGCCTCGCCGCACAAAAAATGGTCAGTACAACTGTCCTATTCCTGGACCATGACAGAAACGGATCGTCGGCACAAGCCGTCGGCGCGCAATTTTTTCCGTGTGGCTCCGGCCCCCGGCCGAATTGCCAGGGCGGCGCGAATTGACGCAAATTATCGACTGGTGGTCCAAAGGGAGCAAGAATGAATTTCGCCAGCGATAACGGGGCCGGCGTGGCGCCAGAGATTCTGGACGCGATCGTAGTCTCATCACGTGTAAACGCGCCGGCCTATGGCGCCGATGACTACACCGCGCGGGCTCAAGCGCGCTTGAGCGACGTTTTCGAGACCAAGGTCGCCGCCTTCCTGGTCGCGACGGGCACGGCGGCCAACGCACTTGCGCTTTCGGCGCTCGTCAAGCCCTGGGACGCCGTGTTCTGTCACGAGGAGGCGCATGTCCACGACGACGAATGCGGCGCGCCCGAGTTGTTCTCTGGCGGAGCCAAGCTGGTCGGGATCGCTGGAGAGGGTGGGAAAATCACACCGGACGGCCTGCAGGAGACGCTGGAACGGTTTCCGCGCGGGCTCGTCAAGTCGTCGCAGCCCGGCGCCCTCTCCTTGTCCCAGGCTACCGAAGCCGGGACGATCTACAGCGTGAGCGAAGTCTCGGAGCTCAGCTCGATTGCTCGCCAGCATGGGATCGGTGTGCATATGGACGGCGCCCGTTTTGCCAATGCGCTTGTTTCGGCGAAGGCGACGCCCGCTGACATGACCTGGCGCGCCGGAGTAGACATCCTCACGCTCGGGGCGACGAAAAACGGCGCGCTCGCTTGCGAGGCGGTCCTGTTTTTCGATCCCGGCCAGGCGCAGAATTTCGCGTTCCAGCGTAAGCGCGGCGGCCAGACGCTTTCCAAGGGGCGCTTCCTCGGCGCGCAGATGGAGGCCTATCTCGCCGACCGGCTATGGTTGCGACTGGCCGAGCGCGCGAACAATTCCGCCCGCAGACTTGCGCAAGCCCTTTCAGCGACGCCAGGGGTGCGGCTTGCCTGGCCGACCGAGGCCAACGAGGTCTTCATCGTCGCGCCCAATGCGTTAGTCGAGCGATGGCGCGCCGCGGGCGCCCGACTTCATGACTGGAGCACGCGATCGCTTGCTGAGGAGCGTGCGCCGCGCAGGGGCGAAATGCTGGTGAGACTGGTGACTTCGTTCGAAACCGCATCAAGTGAAATTGACCGTCTGGTGGGCATTCGCGCTGGTGTCCCGACCTCCGCCTCGGCCGCGCCGTAACCACGCCGCATTTGTTAACCCAAATCGCCGTCGGTAAGCCGGGAGCTGGAAACGATGACGGGAAGGACGATAGGAGCATTGCCCAACTGCCTGGCGGGTTTGGCGCTCGGCGGGTTCATCGTATTCGCTGGGGTTCATCCCGTGATGGCTCAGTGGCTGTCGCCCTGGCCGGCTCCTGCGCCGATGGCCCAATGGTCGCCGCCCTGGGGGGCCGCCGGTCCGCCCGGCGACATTCAACGACGGCTTGCAGCGCAAGGCTATAGGCTGATGGCGCCTCTCCAAAGGCGACCCGGGATCTATCTCGCCGACGTGCGCGCTGGCCCCGCAGGCTATCAGCGCCTGGTGATCGATGCGAGGAGCGGAGACATCCTGGAGCGCTTCACTCCACCGCCGCGAAGCTTTGGTCCGGAATTCGCCGTCGGCAATGATGGATTCGCCAGTCCCGCGCCGCTGGGCGCCGTACAGCCAACGCCCGGTCCCGGATTCTCCGGCGCTCCGTCGGCAAAATCCGCATACAGCGGGCCCGCAAATGTGCGTATTCCGAGCGCCGTCAGCCCGTTCGGCTCGCAGCTCGCGCCGTCCTCAATGCGGCCCAAATCGAAGTCGGCTCCAACCGGCCGCCTGATTCCATCGACAAAGGGCGCGCCCCCGACCGCCTCCCCGCCGCTACCGCCTCCCGCTCCTCCACGCGAAGCGGTGAAGCCGGACAAATCGCCGCCGCCAGCAGCCGCGCCGGAGCCGAAAATCGATTCCTCTCCGGGAGATGTCGAGCACGCCTCGACGACGGAGCCGGCCGAATCGGCGCCGCCGCAAGCGGCCGCGCCGGAACTGAAGATCGTTTCCCCTCCGAGCGAGACTGAGGACGCTTCAACTGCGAGTTCGCTCGCGCCCGAACCGAAGCCGGAGGCGGCGAAGGTCGAGCCTCAGCGTGAGACGCAGACGCCGCCGGCCGGCCCGCCACCCGCTCCCGCCTCATCCGCCGAGTTGAGCGAGAAATCGAAGGTCAGCATCGTCCCCGCTGTCGTGTCCGAATAGACGAAAAGGGCGCCCCTGTCGGAGCGCCCCGTTTCGCGTTCAATCTGTCGCGATCGACTTACGCAGCCTGTGCGGTGGTCGTCTTGACGGCTTCGATCGTTCTGCCGCCTTTGTTGATCGCAATGGTGCGTGGCTTCTGAGCCTCCGGCACCTCCCGGACCAGATCGATGTGGAGCAGGCCATTCTCGCTGCTCGCGCCGGTCACGACGACATGGTCGGCGAGCTGGAATCGGCGCTCGAAGGCGCGCGCCGCAATGCCTTGATAGAGGACTTCGCGTTTGGCGTCGTCCTTCGCGCCAGTCTCCTTGGATCCTCGCACGGTCAACGTGTTGTCGCGCGTCTCGACGGTAAGCTCATGTTCCCCGAATCCGGCGACCGCGAGCGTTATGCGATAGGCGTTTTCGCTGGTCCGCTCGATGTTATAAGGGGGATAGGCGGGAGAATTCGGCTCCGCCCCCGCAACCTTGTCGAGCATCGAGAGCAGACGGTCGAAGCCGACGGTGGACCGATAGAACGGTGAAAGATCGTAATTCAACATGAGCACATCCTCTTCATTGAGCGATATGACGGCGAAAGCCCCACTGCTTGGCGGCGCTCGCCGTTGCGGGCCCGACGGGCCCCGCAGCAACAATTTTTGGCTCCAAGGGCGGAAATTCAAGGGCAGGCGCTTGCCTTCGCCACAAAAAATGCACGCTCTGCGGCCAGACGAAGCCGCGGCCTGGCGATTCGCCGGGCGCTGGTGAGGAAGCCGCATAAGGGGTCCCGAAGAGGGGCCGAAGCCTCCGAAGTTTGAGGTCTGAGACACATGTTCAAGTCACTTTCGCGATTCGCTGTCGTCGCCGCAGTTGTCTGTTTCGCCGCCGCGGCCTTTGCTGGCGGCGGCCCGCAAACCGAAGACAAGGACGCGCCGCCAAAGCCGCTGCCGCCTCTGCAGAAGAACTTTCCGCTCGACGAGACCTGGTCGCTGCGCGAGCTCAACGGCAAGCCGGTGCCGGCCGGAGTCGATGTCAGCCTGAAGATCGACGGCACGCTGCGCGGCTCCGGCTACACCGGCTGCAACTCGTGGTCGGCGACGATGTATCCGGTCAAGGATCAGCATCTCGCCGTCGGTCCCTATGCGCTGACCAAGAAGCAATGCCCCAAGGATGTCATGGCGCTCGAGGCGGGCTTCCTGACCGGGCTTCTCGGCAGCCCCGAATGGGACCTGGTCAACGGCGACCTGGTGATCAAGGGGCCGCGCGGATCGATGCGGCTCGCCCGCTCGCTTTGAGGGCGGACCCGCGATCACGCCGCCGGCGCGGGCGCCCCGGCGAGCGTGGCCGGCGCTCCGTCGCCGTTGGTCACGAAATTGATCCGACGCTTGTGGAACGCGTTGAGGGTCGAGCGATGGCCGATCGAGACCAGCGTCGTGCCGGGCAGCGTCTGGGCGATGGCGCGATAGATATCCGCCTCGCTCTTCTCGTCCAGAGAAGCGGTCGATTCGTCGAGGAACAGCCAGTCAGGCTTGGCCAGCAGCGCGCGCGCGATCGCCAGCCGCTGCTGCTCGCCGCCCGATAGCCTCATCTGCCAAGTCTCGCTTTCGTCAAGCCGGTTCGCAAGCGCTGGAAGGCCGACCTTGATCAGCGCGTCGCTCAGTTGCTCGTCGGAGAAACTCGAACTTGCGCCAGGGTAGGCGAGCGCGTCGCGAAGCAGTCCGTTGGGGATGTAGGGGCGTTGCGGCAAGAGCATGAGCTTGGCGTAGGCCGGCTGATGGATTTCGCCCTTGCCGAAGGACCAGATGCCGGCGATCGCGCGGAAGAGCGTCGACTTGCCGACGCCCGAGGGGCCGAGGACGAGCGTCGACTCCTGCGGGATCAAGGCGAGGTCGCCGACATGGGCGAGCTTGCGCCCGTCGGGCAGGGCAAGATCGAGGTCGGGGATCGACAGGATCGGGCCGCTCCCTGCGGCGGTTTCGATCCGGGGCTGCTTCTGCTCGTCGGCGCGTGCGCGCGCGAAGGCGTCCTCGAAAGAGCTCAGACGCTGGATCGTGGCGCTGAAGGCGGCTAGCCCGGTATATTGATTGACGAAGAAGTTCATCGCCGAATTGACGTTCGAGAAAGCGTCGGCCGCCTGGTTGAAGGTGCCGAAGTCCACCTTCTTCACCACGAAATAGAAGGGCGCGACGAAGACATAAGGAATGATCGACGAGATCTGCGAATAGAACTGGAGGAACGAGTTCAGGAAAGTGCGCACGCGGATGATGCGCTGGACGGTGGTGAACACGTCGTTGAACACCCGGCCCGCCCGGTCGATCTCCCGGTCCTCGCCCTTCAGGAGGGCGATCTGCTCGCTGAACTCGCGGACGCGCGCGAGATCGAAGCGGAAATTCGCCTCGACCGCCTGCTGGCGGAACATGAGCCCCGACAGCGATCGGCCGATGAGATGCATCATGCCGGTGGCGAAACAGGCGTAGAGGACGGCGACCCAAAATAAGAATCCGATGAATCGTAACGCCGAAGATCGTCGGATCCATGGCGCCGGAGATTCCCCACAGGATGATCGAGAACGCCACCAGGTTGGTCGCGGTCGACATCGCCTGAATGGTGTAGTTGTAGATGCCGACGTTCATGTAGGTTCCGCGGCCGCCCTCTCCGCTGATGAATCCGCCGATATCCTCGGAGATGCGCTGGTCGGGGTTGTCAGTCTCGCCGCCTCTCACGGCCAGCTGATAGTGCATCGAGTTAAGGAGCCAGCGGGACGTGTAGGACGCGGTCATCCAGCGCCGCCATTGCAGGACGAAGTTCAGCGCAACGTAAAACTCGACCAGAAACGCCAGGATCGAGATCGTCACCAGCGGGGTGAAGACCCACAGCAGCTGATGCCAGAACTCGCTCATGTGCGCTGCGTCGGGCACCTGGATGGCGTTGCCGAACGCCCTGTAGAAGAAGTTGATCCGAACCCCGAGCGCCACCTGGAACTGGTTGATGAGGATCAGGAAGAAGACGTTGATGCGGGCGTAGAGGCTTTGCCTGAGCGCGATCGGGGACAAGGGCCAGGGACGGATCGTGATCGGCGTGCGTGCGGCGAAGAACGGATCGGTGATCCTCAACATCCTCTGGACGAAAGGAATGTACGAGACCGCGAAGATGACGACGCCGAACAGCGCCGTCGCGAGCGGCAGATAGCTCGGCAGCTGGTAGTCTTCGAACGCTTTCGGCCAGTAGCCGATCAGGACGATAATGTCGGCGAGACCGAACAGGACCGTTTCGACCGCGAAGAGATCGGAGAGGATCGAGAGAAAGATCGAACTCCTGAACCGCGGCAGGGACGCGAACGCGGCTAGCGCTGACGCCCCGCCAATCAGGAGCGTCATGCTGTCCTCTTCGTAGGCGCCGACGACGAGCGCGACGGCTGCGAAAACGGCGAGGCTTACGAGGCGCATGGGGCGGGGACCTTGAGCGGGGGCGGAAACGGCGAAAAGCGCCCTAGCAGACAGGCTGGGGCTTTACGAGGGCTGCGGGCGGCGGCGGGGATGAAATCTCGGCAATGTTGGCGTTAAGCCAGCCTGCCGCTTCCGCAGCGTGTTTACGTTCGATCTTCCAAGCCCGTTCCAAATTTTTCAAAATCCAGCCAAGCTCGGGCTAAACCGAGCAAAATCGATCAAAGGAAAAGGCTTGGAATTCCTTGGATTCCCTTGTCCGAATCGTGTCTTTTCATAGGGTTATGGCGACCCCCCAGGGCCAAAAACTGTTTCTCTGCTCTCTTCTTCGCCTTGACGTTCCTAAGCCCGGGCGCTTCAGCCGGCGACAAAACAACGCTACCACGACTTTCTGATTTTAGCCAAGACAATTCGCCACAATAAGGTGATGGTCGGTTTTTCCTGATCCCAGCGTCGGCTCAAACGCGCGGCGGCAGATCGGCAAAGGGGCGGCGGCCGGCCATGACGTCGTCGAGTTCGGCGAGCTCTTCGTCGCGGCGGTGGTAGCCGCAATCCGTGATGAGCTTGCGGGCTACGTCCAGTTCCGCACGCGCCCTCTCGGCGAACGCGTTAGCCTCAGCGGCGTCGGGCAGGGCGGCCAGCGGCGGGTTCGGCTCGAGGAAGCCGGCGAGAGGAGAGAGGGCTTCGCGCTGCGTCAAGGCGAGCCGCGCGCGCTCAAGCGCGATGTCGCAGAGGTAGAGCCGCATCGGGCCCGGCTCGGCGATCTCCTGGGCCTCGTCGAGATCGCGCGCCGCGCCGTCCCAGTCGCCGACGGCGCGCCGGAACGCGGCCCGGGCGAGGAGCCCGCAAGCAACATAGTCATTTTGTCCCGAGGAGCGCAGGCTCTCGATAGCCTCGCCGAGCCAAGCGCGCATGTCGCTCATGTAGGCTTGCGCCTGCTCGGACGAAGGCGCTTGCGCCAGGCTCGGCGATGAAAGGGCGCGGTGAGCGCGACCGAGCATCAAAGTGTCGAGCCCGACTTCAAGGGGTCCGCCAAACTGGCGCGCCCATTGCAAAGTCCGCGCCGCCCGATCCCGCGCCTCGGCCGCTCGGCGTTGCGAGAGCAGCAGATCGCAGTATTGATAACCCCGCACCGAGTTAAGCAACGGATTTTCCGGGTTCCACTTCCGCAGCCGATGCTCGGCATCGGCAAACAGATCCCCGGCCTTTTCGTAGTTGCCCGCCGCCAGGAGCGCTTCGGCCTGGTGCGCGCGCCTGGCCAGCATCTGCCAGGTATTGCCGCTACGGTCTGCATGCGCGACCGACTTTTCCGCTGACACCGTGGCGGCGGCAATATCTCCGACGAGAAGTTCTGTCCGGCTCCGGTTCGAGGCGGATATTGCCGCGTTCAACCAATCCTGCGCCGCCTCCTCCATTTGCAGACCTGCGCGCATCCCGGAGAGCGCCTCACGGAGTCGTCCTTGAGTGCGCAACCCGAAGCTGGCGACGCTGAGGATCCAGGCGCGGTCCGGCGGCGTCAGCTTGACGCTGGGGGTTTCGTAGGGCTTGTCGAAGAACCAGGAGATCGCCGCGAGATTGCTGCCCTGGGCGCCCAATGTCTGGCTCGCGTAGAAGTAGGGGGCGCCGTCCGGATGGCGGCGGCAGACGCGGTCAGAGTACACTTCTTCGAGCGCCTCCTTGTGTCGGCCGGCGCGGCAGCCGTGGGCGATTGCGTGAAAAAGTGGCGCGAGTTCCGCGAGCGTTGGCTTTTCGCCTTCGTGGGTCGTGTCGCGCAGGTGGTCGTAAAGGCGACTGTGCGCGGCCTTCCATGCCGTTTCGTTGGTCCGCTTGAGCCGCTCGCCGAACCACTCGCGCACCAGCGGATGAGCGTCGAGCGCTTCCGGATCGGATGGGTCGACGGGCGCGAGCAGCCGAACTTCGCGTAGACGCGCGGCGGCGCGCCGCCATTGCTCGGCGCTCAAATCAACGATCGCGTCGGTCAGTCCATCAATGCTAGTTGCGCGCAGCGCCTCGAGGCAGTCGCCGCTCGCCGGGCGGTCGAACAGGCCGACGCAATGGAGGACGGCGAGCAGGATCGGCTGATCGGCGAGCCATTCCTTCTCGTACGATTCCATCACCCGCCGAGCCTGATCATGGCGCGGATTGTCGACGTCGGCGAGGATGCCGCGCAGATGATCGCGACGGCGCACGTCGCCGTTCTGGGTTTCCTTCAAGAAGCTCGCCAGCAGCGTCAGCGCGAGCGGATGCCCGGCGAAATCGCGCGAAGCCGAACGCAGGTCGGCCTCGATGCCCCAGACGTCGTTGTCGCGCAGGAGTTCCGCCCCCGCCGCCTCCGACAGCTTCCCGACGTCGACGATCGGGGCCGCGCCGTCCTTGAAGCGTTGAATATCGGCGACCGCGACGCGGCTGGTCAGCACGATCAGGCTGTGGTCCGCCACCGCGGACGCGGACGCGCACCGGCGCAAGAGCGCACGCAGACCCTGGTCCTTGAGCTGGCCAGCCTGCGGACCGGGGCCGTGCTGCAACGGCTCGACGCCGTCGAGGACCAAGAGCGCGCGACGCGCCAGCATGGCCTCGGCGATCGCCTCGCCCTTGGCGGAGGCGCTGGTCGTCGTGAGCGTCACGCTCAGTTTCGTGAGCGCCCAGTTGAGAAACTCATCGGCCGAGGTCGCACGCTCCTTCGAGCCCTGGCTGAAGAATGACCAGCCGAGCACGACCGTCGCGCCGCGATAGTTGTCGGCTTGCAGCCGGCTCAGCCATTCGTTGACCAGAGCCGATTTTCCCGCCCCGCCCTCGGCGATGAGCGAGATGACGTTGGTCTTGCCGTCGCTCCACGCATCGTCCAGGCGCTTCAGTTCCACGTCGCGCCCGACCAGCCGCTCGTAGCCGGTCTCGGGGAGGGCGCCGATGTCCAGAACGGCCGGCCTTTGGGGCCTCAGTTCGCCCTTGGTCGCCGGCCCGACAATACCCTGCCTGCCTTCGATCGCCTCCGCAATTCCAGCGATCTCCGGGGTGAGCAGATCGGGCATCTTCAAATCGGCCGCCGCGGTCAGCCTTTTGGCCATAGCGCTGGCCATGTCGCCGATCTCGTCGGCGGCGTCGGACATGTGCTGGTTGCGGTCAGCGAGCGAATAGCTTTGCAGGGGCTTCAGGCCCGGAGGACGCACAGTGAGGTCGCTCACTCTGGCTAGTCCTGCTTTCGGCGTCGCTTCGATCAGCAATGGGTAGATCTCCAGCGCGCCGGTCGCCTGGCGCTCGCGAGCGATCGCAAGCTCCTTGTCGATGATGTAGTCCGAAGCCATCGAATTGGCGGAGACGAGCAGGACAAAGACGCTGCAGGCTTGCAGGTGACGCCCGATGTCGGGGTCCCACGGAGTGCCGGCCGGAATTTGAGGGTCGACCCAAATCCGGAACTCGCCGTACTTTACCGCAGGCCGCAGGAATTTCATGACGAAGCTCAGCCACTGGACCTCTTGGTCGCCCGGCTTCTCCGGCTCGTCCGCATGGGCGTAGCTGATGAAAATGATCGGCTTGGGTGAATCGGCTGATCCGCTGGGCATCGAGCGCTCTCCCGGCTTATTGGGAAAGTGCCCGATCCGCTCGGTCCGTCAAGCCGATTTTCCGGGGAGCCGCCCTCCTCCAGCCTTAAGCCTGGCCCGCGTCGGAGCCGTAGCGGGCCTGGCGGGCGCGGATGACGGTGATTGTGAATAGGGCGAGCGCGATGACGGCGAACGATACGCCAGTCGTCGCGGTGCCAAGCGCATAGATTTCCGGCGTCGTCACGGTCGTCGTCAGCGCCTGGAGCTCCATCGGCAGGGTGTTGTGCTCGCCCATGGCCTGGCTAGACCGTGCGATCTCGTCCCAGGAGAGCGTGAAGCCGAACAGCCCCACGCCGATGACAGAGGGCAGGATGATCGGCAGGATGACGTAGCGCAGCGTCTGCCAAGGCGTCGCCCCGAGGTCGCGCGCGGCCTCTTCGTAACGCGCGTCGAAGCGGTTGAAGATGGCGAACATGACGAGGAGCCCGAACGGCAGCGTCCAGGTGAGGTGGGCGCCGAGGCCGGAGGTGAACGTCCCCATCGTGGTCTTCAAATCCCCGGTGAGCCACGCCGGCCCGTGGTTTTTGAGAAAGTCGTCGAGGAGGCGGAACTCGAGCGCGATGCCGAGCGAGGTGACGATCGAGGGCACGATGAGGCTTGCGACCGCGACGAAGAACAAGAGGTCCGAGCCCTTGAACCGCTTGCGGAAGGCAAGGCCGGCGGTAAGGGACAGGAGGACGGTGAGGATCATCACCACGAGGCCGAGCTTGAGCGAGCGCTCGAATGCGCCGCTGATGTCGACGATGCCGCCGCCGTGCCACAGACGCTCGAACCAGTGGGTCGAGAGGCCGTTCAGGGGGAAGGTGAGGCCGCCGGTCGGGCCCTGGAACGACAGGATGAAGATGACGATCATCGGCCCATAGAGAAAGAGCACGAAGGCGGCGAAAAAGGCCGCGAGCCAGTAGAACGCCGTGGAGCGGCCCTCGCCCATCTCAGAGCGCTCCGAAATTCGAAGGGCGACCGAACAAGCGCCCCCTCCACCGGCCTCCGGCCGGTCCCCCTCCCCCGCCGCTTCGCGGCAAGGGAGGAATGCGCACGCCAAACGGCGCAATCTGCCAATCCTCCCCAGCAAAGCGGGGGAGGGGGACCATGCGAAGCATGGGGGTGGGGGCGGCGCCGCCGCGATTGAGGCTCAAAGGTTAGAGCTCCTTGCGCACGTCGACGATGCGGTTCAGGCCGACGATGATCATGAGCGTGACCGCGAGCAGTATGACCGCGTTCGCCGCCGCGGGTGGGAACTGGAGCGCGTTCAGCCGCGTCTCCACGACCTTGCCGGCGGAAGCGATCTGCTCGCCGCCCATGACGTCGAAGGTGATGAAATCGCCCATCACGATGGTGACGACGAAGATTGAGCCGATGACGATGCCGGGTTTTGCCAACGGAACGATCAGGTTCCAAAGCGTCTGCCAGGCTGAGGCGCCGGAATCGTAAGCAGCCTCGATAAGCGTCCGGTCGATGCGCATCATCGAATTGAAGATCGGCACCACCATGAAGAAGGTGAAGAGGTGGGTGAAGGCGAGGCCGACCGAGAATGGAGAATAGAGCAGCCATTCGACCGGCTTGTCGATGAAACCGGCGCGCTCAAGCGCGAGGTTTACGAGGCCGTTGCGGCCGAGGAGTGGAATCCACGAGATCATGCGGATCACGTTCGAAGTCCAGAACGGAATCGTGCACACGAGAAAGAGCACCATTTGCATGGTCACGGTGCGGACGTGAAAGGCGAGAAAATAGGCGATTGTGAAGCCGATGATGAGCGTCGACAGCCAGACGATGAAGCAGAATTTCGCCGTCGAGACATAGGTCTTCAGGATCGTGCAGAGATCCGGCAATTGCGTGAGGCAGCCCTCGAAGGTCTCGGTGTAGCTGCGCGTCGTTAAAGACGGCAGCATTTCGTAATCGTTGTAGTCCCAGAAACTGACGATGACGACGAGGATCAGGGGGACGACAAAAAAGAACAGGAACACCAGGCCGAATGGCATGGCCTGGATCCATCCGGGCACGCCGATCCGGTCAATGCCCGTCCTGACCGCGCCCACATTCGGGGGCGCGGTCTTTGCCGTTGTCGCATTGGCCGCTGCTATCGTCATCGGAAGGCCGGCGTTTGAAGATGGACGAAAGCGCCGCCGGCCGTGTCATGCCCGCGAAGGCGGGCATCCAGCGCGCGGAGCTGGACCCCCGCTTTCGCGGGGGTGACAGGAGCGGACGCCGAGCTCACGCGGCGATGAACTCATTCCATTTGCGGACCATGTAGTCATTCTCGTCCATGACCGCGTTCCAGCAGGCGACGTTGCCCATGCGGTCATCGTACGAGCCGCCGTCCCGGGTCGCGCCGGCTTTTTCGAGCAGCGATCCGTCGGGTCCCTTGATGTCCTGTTCGGCGGGCTTGCCTTCCATCCAATAGGCCCATTCGTAGGGCGCCATATTGGCCTTGGCGGTGGAAAGGACGGCGGAATAATAGCCCTGGCGGTTGAGATAGGCGCCCGCCCATCCCGACAGGTACCAGTTGACGAATTCGTAGACCATGTCGGCCTGCTTCGGCGTCACGCCCTTGGACATGCAGAAACCGGACGCCCAGGAGCGGTAGCCCTCTTTCAGCGGCTGGAAGATGCAGGGGATGCCCTTGGTGCGCACAGCCGTCACCGCCGGCGACCACATCGACTGGATCACCGTCTCGCCCGACGCCATCAGGTTGACGCTCTCGTTGAAGTCCTTCCAGAACGCGCGGAACTGGCCGGCCTTCTTCGCCTCGGTCAGGACGGCCATCGTCATGTCGATCTCGGGCTTCGTCATGTTGCCCTTGTCGGGATATTTATACTTGCCGATCAATTCGACCACCATCGCGGCGTCCATGATGCCGATCGAGGGGATGTTGAGGATCGCCGCCTTGCCCTTGAATTCCGGGTTGAGCAATTCGGACCAGTTCTGGATCGGCCGCTTGATGAGATCCGGCCGGATGCCGAGCGTATCCGCGTTGTAGACGGTCGGAATCAGCGTCACCCACTCGGTCGGCGTCGCCGAGAACTTGGTCGAATGCTCGCCTTCGAGGAACATCACTTTCTTGGGCGCGGTGCCCTGGTCGCCGATCACCTTGCCGTTGGGCAATTGGCCCTTGGTGAAGACAGGCGTGATATTGTCGAATTCCTTGATCTTCTTGGCGTCCATCGGCAGGATGTTGCCCGACGGCACGAGCTTCTTCAGACTGAAGTACTCGGTGTCCAGAATATCGAACGAGTTCGGTTGCGTGATGACCCGCTTGGTCACGTCGTCGGTGGTGGCGACGATGTTCTGGATGGTGATCCCGGTCTCCTCCTTCACCTTCTTGGTGATGTCATCGGACTGGTTCACCGCGGTGCCGAGATAACGCAGCACCTTCTCTTCTTGCGACCAGACATATGGGAAGCCGGTGATCGCTCCCGAACCGGCTGCGGCGCCGGCGAGGCCCGCGGCTCCTTTGAGCAGGGTGCGGCGGCTCACGCCATTGGCCGTCTTTACATGCTTCTTCGACATCGCTTTCTCCTCCTGATTTCCTGTGGGTTCACGGCCCCGGGGCGAGCGCGTGCACGTCCTTGTCGGCCCAGAGGACAGACACATTGTCGCCGACGCTCAACGGCTCGCCGGCGAAATTTTCGTCGCTGATGAGGGCGGTGAGTTCGGAATGGCCCGGATGATCGAGCGCGACCTGATAATGCGCGCCCTGGTACTCGATCGCCCGCACCGCGGCGACGAGCCGCGCGTCATTGGCGCCGGCGCCGTTGGCGTTGCGGCGGAGGGTGATCCGGTCGGCGCGGACCGCGACCGGCCCGCCCGGGGTCTCGATCACGTTGTGACCGCCGAGAAATCTGGCGATGAACTCGGTCGCCGGCCTTTCGAACAGTTCCCGCGGCGTCGCGATCTGCTCGATGCGCCCCTTGTTCATCACCACGACCTGATCGGCGAGCGCGAGGGCCTCGTCCTGGCCGTGCGTGACGTGAATGAAGGGGATGTTAAGTTGCTTCTGGAACCGGCGAAGCTCGGCCCGCATCCTGACCCTCAAGAACGGGTCGAGCGCCGACAATGGCTCGTCCAGCAGCAGAATCTGGGGATTGGTGACCAGCGCCCTGGCGAGCGCGACGCGCTGCTGCTGGCCGCCCGACAATTGCGCCGGAACGCGCTGGGCGTACTGGGTCATGGCGACGAGTTCAAGGAACTCCATCGCCTTGTTGCGTCGCGTGGCCTTATCGACACCCTTCATCTTGAGCGAGAAGGCGACGTTGTCGACGCAGGAGAGGTGGGGAAAGAGCGCATAGCTCTGGAACATCATCGCCGTGCCGCGTTTGGCCGGCGGCAATTCGGTGACATTGGTCGCGCCGATCAGGATATCGCCCTCGGTCGCGCTCTCATGCCCGGCGATCATTCTGAGCGTCGAGGTCTTGCCGCAGCCCGACGGTCCGAGCAGGCAGCAATAGGCGCCAGCCGGAACCCTGAGATCGATCGAATCGACCGCGGTCGCGGCGCCATAGCGCTTGGTCAGATGAATAAGTTCGAGGTCCGTCGGCTCCAACACCACCTCACGACTGAGCGATCCGTCCGCAGGTGTGTGGTCTGCAACGCTCGTGCCAGCGGCGGCTCCGGCGCAGGCGTTGAGCAAACAATTGCGCGGAAGGTGATTTCGGCCGATTTCAGCGACCGGCGGGCCGCAGTCCAGCCGCTAAATTGGGCGCCAGTTGTATACAATTACGGCGCCATTTCTGCCGCTATCACGCGGCGGCGGACCGGAACGTCCGCCGCCGCGCGGCCCCGAGCAATTGCGCAGGATCTCCGCTCTGCCGATTGCCAAGGCTGGTCAAATTTCAAGGCGGTTTCCTCGCGTAGCCCAGGCCAATCAGCGTTCCCGACGTGGACAAGAAGCGGCGCTTGTGACAGCGTGGGTCGCTCTCGTCCCGATCGCGCCCCGCACGGCCGAGCCAGGGGAATTGATCGACAGAGCCTCCGCCCGGTCGCCGAGCCGTGTGATCGAAGCAACGACCGGAGGGACCTTCGGCATGCAGCCCGTCACGCGCTACGCGAAGAGCGGCGACGTCCACATCGCCTACCAGGTCTTCGGCGAGGGGCCTGACCTCGTTGTGGCGCCGGGCTTCGTCTCTCACATCGAGAATTACTGGGACGAGCCGCATTTCGCGCGCTCGTTGAACAAGCTTAGCGGCTTCTTTCGCGTCGTCCTGTTCGACAAGCGCGGGACCGGGCTCTCTGACCGCGTTGCGCACTTGCCGCATTTGGACGAGCGCATGGACGACCTCCGCGCGGTCATGGACGCGGTCGGCATCGAGCGCGCATCGCTGATGGGGATCTCAGAGGGCGGCTCGCTTGCGGCGCTTTTCGCCGCCAGCCACCCCGAACGAACCCAATCACTCGTGCTCTATGGCTCCTTTGCGCGGTTTCGCCACTGGATCGCGACCGACGAAGCGTGGGACGGGTTGATGAAATACATGGATGAGGCCTGGGGCAGCGGCAAAAGCTTGCCCGCCTTCGCCCCGTCGAAAGCGGACGATCCCGCAATTCAGCAATGGTGGGGCAAATTCGAGCGGCTTGGCGCGAGCCCGTCCGCCGCGATTGCGTTGATGACGATGAATCGCGAGATCGACATATCGGGAATCCTCCGCTCCATAAATGTTCCGACGCTGGTTATCCATCGGACGGAGGACGCGTTGGTCAACGTCGAAGGCGGCCGCGAACTGGCCGCGGGCATTCCCGGCGCCCGACTGGTTGAGGTTCCGGGCGCCGATCACCTTTTCTTTCTCGACGACGACACCAACGACAGGGTCCTCGCGGAGATCGAAGAGTTTCTGACGGGGGCGCGATCGGCTCCGGTGGTCGATCGAGTGCTCGCGACCGTGGTCTTCGAGGACATTGTCGATTCGACCAGGCGGGCGCAGGCGAAGGGCGACCAGGGTTGGCGCGATCTGCTCAACGCGCATGACAGAGCGGTGCGCCATGAGCTTTCGCGGTTCAGAGGAAAAGAGGTGAAGTCCTTGGGAGACGGCTTCTTGGCGACGTTCGACGGCCCGGCGCGGGCAATCCACTGCGCCGGCGCCATTCGTGACTCTCTGCGCAGGCTCGACCTTCCGGTGCGTATCGGCGTGCATACCGGCGAGGTCGAGTTGGCGGAGAGGGACGTGCGCGGTATTGCGGTGCATATTGCTGCCCGCGTGGCGCAGCTTGGCGGCGCCGACGATGTGCTTGTCTCGCGCACCGTGAAGGACTTGGTGGCCGGCTCCGGAATCAAATTCGAGGACTTCGGCGCGCATACCCTGAAGGGTATTCCCGATGCTTGGCAGGTGTTCCGCGCGGCCGGCTGACACGCGTGGCGAGGCTCGATAAGAAAGGGCGGCCGAAGCCGCCCTTTCCGCTCGTAAGGTGCTGGAAGCTGGACCTCAGAAGTCCATGCCGCCCATGCCGCCGCCGCCAGGCATCGCCGGCGCCGCCGATTCCTTCTTCGGCTTGTCGCCGATCATCGCCTCGGTGGTGATCAGGAGGCCGGCCACGGAGGCCGCGTCCTGGAGCGCGGTGCGCACGACCTTGGCCGGATCGACGATGCCGGCTTCGATCATGTCGACATATTCCTCGGTCTGGGCGTTGAAGCCCCAGTTCGGGGACTTGTGCTCGCTCACCTTGCCGACCACGATCGAGCCTTCCGCCCCCGAGTTCTCGGCGATCTGACGGATCGGCGCTTCGAGCGCCTTCAGCACGATGCTGATGCCGGCCTGCTCGTCGGCGTTCTCGCTCTTGAGCTTGGCGACCGCGGCCTTGGCGCGCAGGAGCGCGACGCCGCCGCCGGCGACAATGCCTTCCTCGACCGCCGCGCGGGTGGCGTTGAGGGCGTCGTCCACGCGGTCCTTCTTCTCCTTGACCTCGACCTCGGTCGCGCCGCCGACGCGGATCACCGCGACGCCGCCCGCGAGCTTGGCCAGCCGCTCCTGCAGCTTCTCCTTGTCGTAGTCGGAGGTGGTCTCCTCGATCTGGGCCTTGATCTGGCCGATGCGGCCCTCGATGTCGGCTTTCTTGCCGGCGCCGTTGATGATCGTGGTGTTCTCCTTCTCGATCCGGACCCGCTTCGCCTTGCCGAGCATCTGAAGCGTCACGTTCTCGAGCTTGATGCCGAGATCCTCGGCGATCATCGTGCCGCCGGTGAGGATCGCGATGTCCTCGAGCATCGCCTTGCGGCGATCGCCGAAGCCTGGCGCCTTGACCGCCGCGACCTTCAGGCCGCCGCGCAGCTTGTTGACGACCAGCGTCGCCAGCGCCTCGCCCTCGATGTCCTCGGCGATGATGAGGAGAGGCTTGCCGGTCTGGACGACGGCCTCGAGCACCGGCAGCATCGGCTGCAGCGACGAGAGCTTCTTCTCGTGGATGAGGATATAGGGATCCTCGAGTTCGGCCAGCATCTTCTCGGCGTTGGTGATGAAATAAGGCGAGAGATAGCCGCGGTCGAACTGCATCCCCTCGACGACGTCGAGCTCGGTCTCGAGGCTCTTGGCCTCCTCGACCGTGATCACGCCCTCGTTGCCGACCTTCTGCATCGCATCGGCGATCATCTTGCCGATCGACTTGTCGCCGTTGGCGGCAATCGAGCCGACCTGGGCGACCTCAGAGGATTCCTTGATCTTCTTCGACCGCTTGGCGATGTCCTTGACCGCTTCGGCAACCGCGTGATCGACGCCGCGCTTGAGATCCATCGGGTTCATGCCGGCGGCGACGAGCTTGGCGCCTTCGCGCACGATCGCCTGGGCGAGAACGGTGGCGGTGGTGGTGCCGTCGCCCGCGGTGTCATTGGTCTTCGAGGCCACTTCGCGCACCATCTGGGCGCCCATGTTCTCGAATTTGTCTTCGAGCTCGATCTCCTTGGCGACGGTGACGCCGTCCTTGGTGATGCGGGGAGCGCCGAACGACTTGTCGAGAATGACGTTGCGGCCCTTGGGGCCCAGCGTCACCTTGACGGCGTTGGCGAGAATGTCGACGCCGCGCAGCATCTTGTCGCGCGCATCGGAAGAAAAGCGTACGTCCTTGGCAGCCATTGATGTCAGTCCTTAAAGATTCGTGGGAAGATTTTGATCTTAGGCGGCTTTCTTGGATGAGGCCGTGCCTTCGATCACGCCCATGATGTCGGACTCCTTCATGATGAGGAGCTCCTCGCCGTCGATCTTGACCTCGGTGCCGCTCCACTTGCCGAACAGCACCTTGTCGCCGGCCTTGACGTCCAGGGGGATGAGCTTGCCGTTTTCGTCCCGGGCGCCCGGGCCTGCGGCGATGATTTCGCCTTCCTGCGGCTTCTCCTTGGCGGTGTCCGGAATGATGATGCCGCCCTTCGTCTTTTCCTCGCCTTCGAGGCGGCGGACGACGACGCGGTCATGCAGGGGACGGAATTTCATGAATGTTTCCTCTTTCGAAATCGCCCATGCGGGGCGCAGCCATCTGCTGGCACTCGAGACGGATGAGTGCTAGCGACGGTGAGATAGGAGCGGCCCGCGTCGCAGTCAAGGGCAGAGCGAGGCTGTTTGCGGCCCTCATCGAGCTGACCCGCTTCTACACGTTTGGGCAATAAACCCCTCCGCGCGATCGATCGTGCTCGACAACAGCGCAGGATCGGTTCGCGCCGTCACCGCTTGCATCGTCCCCGTCGGAAGTTTTCTCGCCAGAAGGTCAGCATGGTAAACATTATTTTAAGGAAACTATTCGCCGCCTTCGGCATTGATTACTGAGATCTCGAATAACGCGAGAAATTGTGAACGGACGAGACCTTGTGATTGAGCAATGTGGATCTATGTCAACGAGCAAAGGGGGCGTTCCAGGCGGCGCGCTGCGTCGCACAACATGAAAGGGAAGTCGTCATGACCCCTCGCGCTTTTTGCGTTTCGGCCGTTGCCCTTGGTGCAGCCGCTTTTGGGTTCCTATCCCCACTTTCCGCCGCGAGCGCAGCGACCGTTCATCATCCCGCACATGGGATTCATGGACGGGTCGCGCATGTCCACGGACGCCTCTACGCTCATCACAACGTCCATCATTACGCTCACGGCTACGCGCATCGTTACGGTTATGGCTACGGCTACAATCCGGGCGCGGCCGCCGCGGCCGGCGTGATTGGCGGCGTTCTTGGCGGACTGGTCGGAGGATACCCCTACTCCTGCGACTATTATTATAACGGGCCGTACGGCGGTTGCGGCTACGACGACTACGGTTGGGGGGGCGATTACGGGCCGTACTACGGCTACGGCTACGGCCCATACTATGGCGGGTATGGCGGCTATGGCGGCGGTGGCTTTGGTCGAGGCTTCGCCGGTCGTTTCCACGGCGGAGGCGGTCGATTCGCCGGCGGGAACTTCGGCCACATGGGCGCCTTCGGCGGCGGCAACTTCGGCCACATGGGCGGTTTTGGCGGCGGCCATATGGGCGGCTTCGGCGGCGGCCACATGGGCGGCTTCGGCGGCGGCCACATGGGCGGCTTCGGCGGCGGGGGACATTTCCGCTAACATACCGCTCTCTCGCGCTCGGCTTCGGGCGGCCTTTGGGCCGCTCGATTTTTGGCTTCGCCTGTGGGAGGGCCCGCGTGGCGCCAAAGAGTGGCGTGACCTACTTCTGGGAACTCGTAGGCCGGCCGGCGCGGTGGCGCGCCATCAGCGAAACCACTTGGCGAAGAGAGCGTCAAAATCGCCGTCTTCCTTCGCCAGATGCAGCCACTGGTCAACGAAAGCCTTCAGGGCCGGATCGGGGGCCATCCAATAGGCTTTCTCCGCGAAATCGAAGGGCTGATCGGGATGAATCGCGCAAAGCACGCCCGGATGCAGCTTCTCCTGGAAGCGGGTTTCCGAGGCGTCGGTGATCATCAGATCCGCGTTTCCCTCGGCTAACTGATCGAAAATCGTCAGATTGTCCGGATAGAGAACGATGTCGGCCGCCCGCAGGCGCGCGCGGTCGAAACGCTCGTTGGTCCCTCCAGGATTGACGATGACCTTGACCCCCGGGCGATCAATCTCGGCCAGGGTCTGAAACTTTTGCTGATCCGGGCAGCGCGCGATCGGGGTCTTGCCGTCACGCAGGTAGGGCGCTGAGAAGAAGCCGGTCTTCTGCCTATCGAGAGTGACGGAAACCCCGCCCATGGCGATGTCGAAGTCGCCTTCCGCGAGATCCTTGGCGAGAGTGCTCCAGGTCGTGGGCGCGAAAACGAGTGAAACGCCGAGCGCCTTGGCGAGCGCAAGGGCCATGTCGATGTCGAAGCCGGAATATTCGCCGCTGGTCTTGTCGAGCGTGGCGAAAGGCCGGTAGTCGCCGGTCGTGCCCACCCGCAATTCATGGCGCTTGAGGATGGCGTCGAGGCTCGAGCCGTCGGCCGACGCCGGTGCGGCGATCGCGGTCAAAAGCGCTGCGACGAGCCCGGCCAACGCGCGCATGGGCTCAAGCCTCCGAGCGCATCCGGCGCGTCACGCCGCCCGCAGCAGGCGCTCCACCTCATTCACCAAATCGCGAAGATGAAAAGGCTTGGAGAGAATGCGCGCTTCCTTCGGCGCAGAATTTTCTGGGTTTAGCGCGACCGCCGCGAAGCCGGTGATGAACATGACCTTGATCTCGGGGTCGAGCTCGGTGGCGCGGCGGGCGAGTTCGATGCCGTCCATTTCCGGCATCACAATATCGGTCAACAAGAGCTCGAACGGCTCCTCGCGCAACCGATTGTAAGCAGAAAGCCCATTGTCGAAAGAGGCCACGGCATAGCCCGCGTTCTGCAGCGCCTTGACTAGGAAGCGGCGCATGTCGTTATCATCTTCGGCAAGCAAGATCTTAGCGGAAATCTCGACCGGCGTCTGCATCACTCTCCCCTGGCGAGGCTTGCTACCTTGCGGCGCCCCAGTAAAGATTTCTTGAACCGTGGGGCGAGGCTCGCGTCGCGCCAGCTTTCAGGACTATGATAAAGCCGAACCGCGCGCTTGAGGCAAGCCGCTTCTCGGAGGGCCGATGGAACAGATCGAGCGAATCGCACTCCAGGACTTCGATCGTCCGTTCGAGACGATCGAGCCGGCGCGGTTGGCTTCGCCGCTCGTCTTCAGTTCTCCCCATTCGGGCTCGACCTATCCGCCGCGCTTCCTCGCCGCTTCCCGGCTCGACCCGTTGACGCTGCGCCGCTCTGAAGACGCCTTTGTCGATGAAATGTTTCTGCCGTGCGTCGCCCTCGGCGCGCCGCTCCTGCGGGCGCTCTTCCCGCGCGCCTATCTCGACGTGAACCGCGAACCCTATGAGCTTGACCCGCAGATTTTCGACGGGCGCCTTCCCGAGTTCGCCAACACGCGCTCGCTCAGAGTGGCCGTCGGCCTCGGCACCATTCCACGCGTGGTCGGCGACGCCCAGCCCATCTACAAGAGGCCGATCTCGATCGCCGACGCCCTCAACCGGATCGACACCCTCTACAAGCCCTATCATGCGCAACTGAAGGCCCTGATCGAGCGGGCGCGGGGGTGGTTCGGGGTCGCGGTCCTGCTGGACTGCCACTCCATGCCCTCGAACGCCGCCGACGTCAGCGGCCTCGACATCGTGCTCGGCGACCGCTACGGGGCGAGCGCGGCGCCGGCCGTAGTCGACACGCTCGAGGCGAGCCTGAGGAGCGCGGGCTACCGGGTGCGCCGCAACAAGCCGTTCGCCGGCGGGTTCATCACCGAGCATTTCGGCGCGCCCGCCCAAGGCGTGCATGCGGTTCAGATCGAAATCGCCCGGGCGCTCTATCTCGACGAGCGGCGGATCGTCAGGACGGAACGGTGGACCGCGCTTCAAGAGGACCTGTTCGCCGCGGCGAAGGCGCTGGCGCACGAACTCGGCGGGGAAACGGAAGCGGGGCCGCTCGCCGCGGAGTGAGGGGAGGCGCGGGGGCGAGCGCCGCTGCTTCCTGCACCGCAATGCGCCGAGGGTGCGGCGCACAAACTCCGGGGCGGGCAACCCTCAGAAACAGCGTCAGACAAAAAAGGAGGCCGCCATGTTGCCACGGCGGCCTTGAGTTTAGGGAGGAAACGCCCAAGGAGGGCATATGCGGCAGGTCATGCCGCACCGCAACAATATCGTCGCTGGCCCCGCCGGTTGCAAGACTTTTCTTCAGCCAATGAGCAGCCGCCCACTGAATTCGGGGGACTGTGGCAATCGGGTTCCGGCCCTTCGCTGGTGTGCAAACTCCAATAAATTTCATTATAACAATGACCTATAACGATATAGCTCGGTTCGGCGGGCGCCAAGCTCCCACATGATGAGATAGCAGATATGCAGAATGGGCATGACTTTTGTCGCATTTGTGAGGACTTTGCATGACCGCCGTCGACTTTGCCGCCTTCGTTGACCGACTCGCGCAGGTGTCCGGGGAAGTGATTCTCCCGTTTTTTCGCACCGCGATCGGCGCCGAGGACAAATCTCGCGGCGGGGTCTTCGATCCGGTCACCGAGGCCGACCGCGGCGCGGAAGCGGCCATGAGGCGGCTGATCGCGCAGACGTTTCCGGCCCATGGCGTGATCGGCGAGGAATACGGTCGCGACCGCCCTGACGCGGAATACGTCTGGGTGCTCGATCCGATCGACGGAACGAAGAGCTTCATTTCCGGCCTGCCGACCTGGGGCACCCTGATCGGCCTCATGCATCGGGGCCGGGCGGTCTATGGCATGATGGCGCAGCCGTTCACCCGAGAGCGGTTCTACGGCGACGGCAAGCGCGCGAAGCTTCGCACCCTTTCGCCCACCCGCGGTGAAGCGCCGCCGTCGGAATGGACGACGCGGGCTTTGCGGACGCGCTCCTGCGCGTCCTTGCGCGAGGCGACGCTGATGACGACGAGTCCTCTCCTGATTCGAGACCCGGCCGACCGCGCCGCCTATGCCCGGGTCGAAAACGAGGTCCGCCTCACTCGATTCGGCGGCGACTGCTACGCCTATTGCGCGCTTGCGGCGGGGTTCGTCGATCTCGTCGTCGAAACCAATCTCAAGCCTCACGACGTCGTCGCGCTCGCGCCGATCATCGAAGGGGCGGGCGGTCTCATCTCGACCTGGGACGGGGAGGACGCCGCCGAGGGAGGCCGCATCATCGCCGCCAGCGACCGGGCGGTCTACGACGAGGCGCGCCGCCTGCTGCTCGCGGGGTAGAGATTCGCCCCGGACCCGGTCGCCGCCCTGACCGATCGGAGGCGCGTGTTCCAAAACCACGGGAAGGGAATCAAAGGAAAGGCGGAAGGCAATCAAAGAATCGCGGAAAGGAATCAAAGAAAACGGAAGGAAATCCAAATTTTTCATAACCACGGTAATCTCATATATTTCAAAATATTAGATCGATTTCCTCAAATCATTCTTCCAAAGCCGCGCCGTTTTCGCTCCGACCCTCGAAGCGCCACGCGTCCGCAAGTGCGGGCGCTCCGCGATCCGCAGCGAAGCGCTGCTCAACCTCGGCCCGGGGGAGGCTGCTCACGCGCCGCAACGTGAACAAACAGAGAACGACGAGCTGGTCGATTTGTCAAGAAATTGTCGATCGCTTTCGGGCCGAGTCGCTCCTCTTGGCGCGAGCCGTTCCGTCAGTCGGGAGCATCCAGCCGTTCGCGAACCGCTGCGGCCAGCTCTTCGAACGTGAACGGCTTGCTGATCATGTTGATTCCGGCGTCGAGGCGTCCATGATGGACGATCGCGTTGCGTGTATAGCCGGTCATGTAGAGAACCCTGAGATCGGGCCGACGGCTGACCGCCGCGTCGGCGAGCTGGCGGCCATTGAGTTCGCCAGGCATCACCACATCGGTCAGCAAAAGATCGACCCGTTCCCCTTTAAGCACAGTCTCCAGCGCCGCCGCGCCATCGCTCGCGCTCAAGACATGATAGCCAAGCTCCTCCAGTATATCCTTCGCGTATTCTCTCAACGCCTCGTCGTCTTCCACGACGAGAATCGTCTCCGCGCCGGTCCATCGGGAGGCGTCGTTCGCTTCGGCCGCAAATGGCTTCTGCGTCTCGCCCACGCTCCGAGGCAGATAGATCTTGACCGTCGTTCCTTCGCCGATTTCGCTGTAGATCTTGACATGCCCCGCCGACTGCCGGGCGAATCCATAGACTTGGCTCAATCCGAGCCCCGTGCCTTTGCCGACCTCCTTGGTCGTGAAGAACGGGTCGAACGCCCGCTCCTGTGTCGCCCTGTCCATGCCGGTTCCGGTGTCCGTGACGGCGATCATCACGAATTCTCCCGGCTCGACGCTCTCGCTGAGCGAGGAGGTATAGGCTTTGTCCAGGCCGGCGTTCGCGGTTTCGATTGTGAGCTTGCCGCCGTCGGGCATTGCGTCGCGCGCGTTGAGGCCCAGATTGAGCAACGCGTTTTCGAGTTGATTGGGGTCGGCGTATGTGAGCCACAAGCCGTCTCCCAAAACCGCGTCGAGAACGATCGACTCGCCCAAAGTGCGGCGCAAGAGCTCACAAACCTCAGCCACCAGTTTGTTGGCGTCCAGCGCTTGCGGCGCGAGCGGCTGCAATCGCGAAAAGGCAAGCAGACGCGTTGTCAGCGCGATGGCGCGCCTTGCGCCCTGTATCGCCATGTCCCTTCCGCGCTCCATTCGCGCCTGAGCGAGCGGAGCGGGCAGGTTCTCCATCTGACGGCTGATGATGTCGAGGCCGCCCATGACCAGCGTCAGGAGATTGTTGAAGTCATGCGCGACGCCTCCCGTCAGCTGTCCGACGGCTTCCATCTTTTGAGACTGCTGCAACCGCTGCTCGAGACGACGCCGCTCGGTCACGTCGTGGGCGCTGACGACGAGGCGGCGAGCCGCGCCAGGTTCGTGCGGCGCCGGCGTGACGATCGCCTCGATCATCGCGTCGCCCTGCCTCCTCTCGTATCGGTGGGGCGCTCCCTCGCGGAGGCAGGCGGCAAGATGCCCGCCGATTTCCGCCGCGCGTTCGGCGCCAAAGACCGCCTCGATGGTGTGACCGATGACTTCCTCTCGCGTCTTCCCATAAAGCCGCAGGGTGGCAGGATTGACCTCCGCGTAGCGGAAATTGCCGTCGCCCTCTTCGACCAGAACGGCGTGGCATTCCGAGGAGTGATTGAAAAATGTCTGGATGAGCGCTTCCGAAGCCGCCAATTGCCGGGTGCGCTCGTCAATTCGCCGTTCCAAGGTCTCGTTGAGTTCGTTCAGCGCGCGCTCGGCTTCTTTCGACGCCGTAACGTCATGCGCGACCCCGATGAAGCCGATATGCTCGCCGCCAGGACCCCAGCGCGGCTGCGACTCCGAGCGCAGCCAGCGCCATTGGCCGTCGTGGCGCCGATAGCGCGCCTCGAGCGTGAAAGGCTTCAGCGAAGCCTCACCGACTCGCTGTTCGCGCAATATTCGCTCGAGATCGCCGGGATGAAGCGCCTTGCGCCAATCGAAATTCATGGCGTCGATCATCGGAACGCCCAGAAAATCGTGATAGGCGCGGTTGACGAATTCGCGAAGACCGTCGAGCCGGCTGACCCATATCGGCTCCGGGGCGCTGTTCGCGATCGATCGGAAACGCTCCTCGCTCTCCGCCAAAGCCTTTCCGGCGAGTTTGCGCGCCGTTATATCCAACACCACCGTGTACATACCGACGGTGCGCCCGGCCTGATCTCGATGCGGGACGTGGACGATCTCGGTGTGGGCCGTTCCTCCCGATCGAGGGAAATCGGCCTCATAGGACAGGCTCTCGCCCGCGAGCGCGCGTTCGATGAAGGGCCGGCGAGCCTCATACATCGCCGGTCCCATCACTTCCCTCACGCGGCGGCCGATGATCTCGCTCAGAGGGCGATCGAACCATGCCTCGTAAGGCTTGTTGATGAAACGAAAAATCTGATTGTTGTCGACGTAGGAGATGAGCAGCGGAAGGGCGTCGGCGATCGCGCGAAGCCGCCCTTCGCTTTCCTGCATGGCCTCTTCCGCAAGCTTTCGATCGGTGATGTCCAGGTGGGCGCCGACAAGCTTCAGCGGGCGACCCTGACTGTCGCGTTCGATTTCCGCGACCACTCGGATCCACCGTGTCTCGCCGTCGCTCGGTCGAATGATCCGGTATTCGGCTTTGTAGTCGGTGTCGGGGCCGGCGACGGCGGCCAGAAAGTACTTCTCGACCCGCTCTCTGTCCTCTGGATGAACGCGCGCGACCCATTGCTCGTGGGTTTCGGTGAGGGAGCTCGGGGGGAGGCCGTGGAGGTGGAGATATTCCGGCGAGCGGTGACTGCGGAAGCCATGCGCGAGGTCGACCTCCAATCCGCCGACGCCGCCGATGCGCTGAACCCGCGCAAGCTCCAGTTCGCGGTCACGCAGGGCCTGTGTGACTTTTTTGCGATCGGTGATGTCGCGGAACGCGACGCCAACGCCCTCGCCGAACGGAAAGGCCCGCACTTCGTGATACCGGTCGGGGCGCATCGCCGAATAGCTCTCGAATTCCTCCCGGGTGCGCTCCTCCATGACCCGGCGATAACGCCGTTCGAATTCCGTCCCCACGATCCGGGGCGAGACCTCCCAAAGCATTCTGCCGACGACATCGGTGCGCGGGACGCCGAAGATTTCCTCCGCCGCGCTATTGAAAGCGGTGAAACGCCAGTCGCGGCCAAACGCGAAGAAGCCTTCCCCCATCCCCTCGAGGAGGGCTTCGACCAGCGTTTCTTGACTCGAGCTGCCCGTTCTCGAGATCTTCCTGGGGCTCAACGCAGCCGCCATCCTTCGCATCGACGGTATTGGCCGCCCGTTCTACAACCTCTTATGGCGATCGCATCATCTCCCCGCTGAGTTGACGGTGTTATTTTTTCGCGAAGGCGTCGCTGGCCACGTCGATTGACCCTCCCGGCAAATCGTGTTTTGTCGCGCCGCACGCCATGATCCCCATAGTCCCGCGAGAATTTCCGGTAATGCGGCCCGAACGTTACAACGTGCGCGAATCCGAGGCCAAGTGGCGCAAGGCCTGGTCGGACGCGCAAATCTTCAAGACGCACAACGACGATCCGCGTCCGAAATATTACGTGCTCGAGATGTTTCCCTATCCTTCCGGGCGCATCCACATGGGACATGTGCGCAATTACGCGATGGGCGACGTGGTGGCGCGCTATCGGCGCGCGCGAGGGTTCAATGTCCTGCATCCGATGGGCTGGGACGCTTTCGGGTTGCCGGCGGAGAACGCCGCGATGCAGAACAACACCAATCCGGCGGAATGGACCTACGCCAATATCGCGGCGATGCGGGCGCAGTTGCAGTCGATGGGCCTGTCGCTCGACTGGTCGCGCGAGATCGCGACCTGCGATCCGAGCTATTACAAGCATCAGCAGAAGCTGTTCCTCGATTTTCTCGCCGCGGGCCTCGTCGCGCGCAAGAAGTCGAGGGTCAATTGGGACCCCGTCGATCAGACGGTGCTCGCGAACGAGCAGGTGATCGACGGCCGCGGCTGGCGTTCGGGAGCGGTCGTCGAGCAACGGGAACTTACGCAATGGTTCCTCAAGATCACCGACTATTCGGACGATCTGCTCGCCAGCCTCGACCGGCTCGACCGCTGGCCCGAGAAGGTCCGCCTCATGCAGAAGAACTGGATCGGGCGCTCGGAGGGGCTCCTCATTCGCTTCGTTGTCGACAAGGCGACGCTCGGTCCGCTTGCGGGCGGGCCGGGCGCGAGCGAGCTCGAGATCTACACCACAAGGCCGGACACGCTCTTTGGCGCGAAGTTCATGGCGATCGCGCCCGATCACCCGCTGGCGGGCGCGGCGGCGAAGCACGATCCCGCGCTCGCGGCGTTCATCGACGAATGCCATCGGTTGGGCACCTCGGTCGCCGCGATCGAGACCGCGGAGAAGCGGGGCTACGACACCGGCCTCAAGGTCCTCCACCCGTTCGACCCCGGCTGGCGCCTGCCGGTCTATGTCGCGAATTTCGTGCTGATGGAATACGGCGCGGGCGCCATTTTCGGTTGTCCCGCGCACGACCAGCGCGATCTCGACTTTGTCCGCGCTTATGGCCTTGGCGTGACCCCTGTCGTATGTCCGCCCGAGCTCGATCCCGCCAACTTCACGATCGATCGGACCGCCTATGACGGCAATGGGGTGATGATCAATTCGCGCTTTCTCGACGGGATGACGGTCGAGCAGGCGAAGGAGGAAGTCGCGCGCCGGCTCGAGCAGATCACGCTCGACGGGAAACCGCAGGCCAGGCGGCAGGTCAACTACAAGCTCCGCGACTGGGGCGTGTCACGCCAGCGCTATTGGGGTTGCCCGATCCCGATCCTCCATTGCGAGAAATGCGGAGTGGTCCCCGTCCCGGCCGCCGACTTGCCTGTCGTGCTGCCGGAGGACGTGACCTTCGGTCAGCCCGGCAATCCGCTCGACCACCATCCGACCTGGAAGCACGTCGCCTGTCCGCAATGCGGCGGGCCGGCGACGCGCGAAACGGATACGATGGACACGTTCGTCGATTCGTCCTGGTATTTCGTGCGCTTCACCGATCCTGCCAACGCCACCGCCGCGACCGATCCCAAGACGGCCGATCACTGGCTCGCGGTCGACCAATATATCGGCGGCGTCGAGCACGCGATCCTGCATCTTCTCTACTCGCGCTTCTTCACCCGCGCGATGCGCAAGTGCGGCTATCTCGACATCGATGAACCTTTCGCCGGCCTTTTCACCCAGGGCATGGTGGTGCACGAGACCTATCGCGACGCCGACGGACAATGGCTCGCGCCGTCCGAAATTCGTGTCGAAACGGACGGAGACACGCGTCGCGCCTTTCTTCTCGGCGACGACGAGCCGGTCGAAATCGGCCCGACCGAGAAGATGTCGAAATCGAAGCGCAACACCATCGATCCGGACGAAATCATCTCGACATACGGCGCCGACACGGCGCGATGGTTCATGCTCTCGGACTCGCCGCCCGAGCGGGACGTCATCTGGACGGAAGCGGGCGTCCAGGGCGCGTACAAGCAGATCCAGCGCCTCTGGCGCCTGACGTGCGAGATCGAACGGATCGTCGGCCCCGAGCGTCCGGCGCCGCCAGCGCGTTACGGCGATGAAGCGCAGCGCATCCGTCGCATCGCCCATGGGGCGCTGGCCAGGATCGAGGACGAGATCGAGAGGCTCAGGTTCAATGTCTGCATCGCTGCGATCTACGAGCTGGCCAATGAGCTCGCCCAGGCGGTGGGAGCAATCGACGAGACGCCGGTCGGCGACGATCTGCGCGCCGCCTTCGCCGAGGCTGGCGACATTCTTGTCCATTGCTTCGCGCCGATGATGCCCCAT
Organism: uncultured Alphaproteobacteria bacterium; assembly: GCA_963761435.1. Classification (GTDB taxonomy): domain Bacteria; phylum Pseudomonadota; class Alphaproteobacteria; order Rhizobiales; family Beijerinckiaceae; genus Roseiarcus. The sequence continues at coordinate 122,715 of CAVXHJ010000001.1, forward strand.
CTCGCGGAAGAATGCTGGGAGGCGCTCGGCCACAAGGGATTCGTCGCCCAGAGCCGTTGGCCGGTCGCCGACCGGAGCCTCCTCGTCTCGGACCATGTCACCTACGTCGTCCAGGTCAATGGCAAGAAGCGGGGCGAGGTGACGGTCGGGCGGAACGCCGATCCGAAGCGGATCGAGAGCGAGGCGCTCGCACTCGACGCGGTCGTCCGGGCGATGAATAACAAGCCTGCCCGTAAAGTGATCATCGTGCCGATGAGGATCGTCAATGTCGTGGTCTAGAGGTCTTTGCGCCATCGCGGCGCTTGCGCTTGCCGGCGGACTGGCGGGTTGCTTCCAGCCCCTGTACAGCGAATCGGCGCACCCGGGTCTGGTCGCCGACATTCGGGCGATTGAAGTCGCGCCGATCAAGGACCGGATCGGCCATTACCTGGCCGACAACCTCACAACCGACCTCAACGGGACCGGCCAGACGCCGGCGCCGAAATATCGTCTGACGGTGACGGTGTCCACCAACACGGCGACGCCGACGGTCAATTCGCTGATCAACGTCGCCACTTCGGCGACAGTCACCGGCGAAGCCCAGTTCACGCTGAACAAGGTCGATGGCGGAGCGGAAGTCCTGAAGGGCAACGCCGTCGCGGCCGCCGCCTACGACCGCTCGCAGCAGCGGTACAACGACTTGCGCGCCGCGCGCGACGCCGAGATTCGCCTTGCCCGCGCCCTTTCGCTGGAAATCTCGCAGCGCGTCGCGGCGGGGCTGGCCGCGAAAAGCTCGTGAGGCTCACTCGCGCCTTCGCGCTTTTGCGCTAGCTTAGGACGATGGTCGCCTACGCGGTTCAACGGATCGTCCTGTTCGCGGCGACGCTGGTCATCGCTTCGATGATCGTGTTCGCCGTCATGAACATTCTGCCGGGCGACGCCGCGCAAACGATGCTCGGGCCGACCGCGACGCCCGAGACGGTCGCCGCGCTCTCGCACAAGCTCGGCCTCGATCACCCCGCGCCCGTTCGCTACTGGAACTGGATCAGCGGCGCGCTGCGGGGCGATCTCGGACTTTCCTACGCCTATGGCTCGCCGATCGGCCCGCTGATTGCGTCCAGCCTTGCGGTCAGCGCGCCGTTGGCGCTGATGGCGATGGCCTTTGCCGCGGCGGTCGGGCTTGCGGCCGGCGTCTACGCCGCGGACCGGCGTGGCCGGGCAGGCGACGCGATCGTCATGGGGATCAGCCAGATCGGCATCGCGACGCCGAACTTCTGGCTCGCCATCCTGCTCGTGATCGTCTTTGCGGTGACGCTGAGGCTCGTTCCGGCCGGTGGATTTCCGGGCTGGCAGGAGCCGTCGCGGGCCTTCGGGGCTCTTATCCTGCCGGCGATCGCGCTGGGCGCCGTGCAGGCGGCGATCCTGACCCGCGTCACCCGCTCGGCGCTCATCGAGGCCTTGAACGAGGACTTCATGCGCACGGCGCGCGCCAAGGGTCTGTCGCGGCGCGCGGCGCTCTGGCGCCATGCGCTCCCCAATTCGCTAACCCCGATCCTCACCATCATGGGGCTGCAATTCGCCAATCTGATCGCAGGCGCGATCGTGGTCGAGAACGTGTTCGTCCTGCCCGGCCTCGGCCGGCTTTTGCTGCAATCGATCTCCAACCGCGACACGCTGGTGGTCGAGAACGGAGTGATGCTGCTGGCGCTGATCGTGATCGGATTGAATCTTGCCGTCGACATTGCATGCGCCGCGATCGATCCGCAACTCCGGGCGACCGCCGCGTGAGCCTCGCATTCCCGTTTCGCCCGCGCGGCGGAGCAGGCCTATGGCTTGGCGGGGCAATGGTCGCCGCCCTCGTAGCCGCCGCGGCCTTGTCGCTCGTCTGGACGCCCTATCCGCCGGCCGCGATCGACGTCCCTCACCGGCTCGCGCCGCCCTCGGCCGCGCACTGGTTCGGGACCGACAATCTCGGTCGCGACGTCGCCTCGCAAATCCTCGCCGGCTCGCGCGTCTCGATCCTCGTGGGCGTCGTCGCCGTCAGCATCGGGCTGGCGTTCGGGGTCGCCCTGGGCCTTTTGGCCGCTTTCTCCAAGGGCCTTCTTGAAGACGCGATCATGAAGCTCAGCGACTTCGTGTTCGCTTTTCCAGCGCTGCTGACGGCGATCATGCTGACGTCGACCTTCGGCCCGGGCGTCGTCAACGCCATCGTCGCCATCGGGATCTACAACGTGCCGGTGATCGCCAAGCTCACCCGCGCGACCGCGAACGGCGTCCTTTCGCGCGAATACGCCCTGGCCGCCCGCGCCGCCGGCCGGGGGCCGATCGCGATCGCCTTCGATCACGTCCTGCCAAATATCGCGCCGGCGCTGATCGTGCAGGCGACGATTCAATTCGCCATCGCCATCCTGGCCGAGGCGGCGCTCTCCTACCTCGGCCTCGGCGCCCAGCCGCCGCAGACGTCGTGGGGCAAGATGCTCGCCGACGCCCAGAACGTTCTCTACAACGCGCCGGGACTCGCGCTCTATCCTGGCCTCGCGATCGGGCTCAGCGTGCTCGGACTCAATCTCTTCGGCGACGGGTTGCGCGACGCGCTCGATCCGAAACTCAAGTCGCGGGCTTAGGGTGCTGCTCGAAGTCGCCGAGCTCGCTGTCGATCTGCCCTCGTCCGGGGGTCTGCGGCGGGTCGTCGACCGGACGTCCTTTTCGCTCGCCGAAGGCGAGAGTTTGGGGGTGGTCGGGGAATCCGGGTCAGGCAAGACGATGACCGCGCTCGCCCTGATGGCTCTTGCGCCTGAGGGCGCGCGCGTCTCGGGCTCGATCCGTTTCGAGGAGCGGGAGCTCGTCGGCCTCGGCGAAGAGGCGATGCGGCAATTGCGCGGCGACCGCATCGCCATGATCTTCCAGGAGCCGATGACGGCGCTCAATCCGCTCCATAGCGTCGGCGCCCAGGTCGCCGAGCCGCTCATGCTGCATCGCGGACTGGGCAAGAGCGAGGCGCGCCGGCGCGCGGTTGCGTTGCTCGAGCGTGTGCGCCTTGCGGAGCCGGAACGCGCCGCCCGCTCCTATCCGTTCGCGCTCTCCGGCGGGGAGCGTCAGCGCGCGATGATCGCGATGGCGATTGGCTGTTCGCCGCGCCTCATCATCGCCGACGAGCCGACGACGGCGCTCGACGTCACCGTGCAGGCGCGCATTCTCGCCCTCATCGACGCGCTCAGAGCCGAATCAGGGATGGCGGTCCTGCTTGTAAGCCATGACCTCGCGGTGATCGCCGGACATTGCGACCGCGTCATGGTGATGTACGCGGGCGTCGTCATGGAGATCGGGCCGGTCGATGCGGTTCTCCGCCAGCCGAGGAATCCCTATACGCTGGCGTTGCTCGAGGCGAGGCCGCGGCCGGGAGCGCCGCGCGGCGCGCGGCTTGCGACCATTCCGGGCGCGCCGCCGGACGAACTCCGCGATCGCGCGGGGTGCCCGTTCGCCGGCCGCTGCGCGCTCACCGTCGAAAAGTGCTGGACGACGCCCCCGCCTCAGGCCGCATTCGGCGCAGGCCATGAGTTGCGCTGCCATCGGGCGGCCGAGGTGGGCATCGCGAGATGAGCGACCCGCCGCTGCTCGAAGTCTCTTCGGTCGTGAAGACCTATCGCGTTGGGGGCGGGGGGCCCTTTGCGCGCAAAAACGCCCGGCCAGCGCTGGCGGGCGTGAGCTTCGCCATCGAGCGGGGGCGCTCATTCGGGATCGTCGGCGAATCGGGCTCCGGCAAATCGACGCTGGCGCGGATCGCTCTTGCCCTCGACCGGCCGGATTCGGGCGCGGTGCGCCTCGAGGGACGCTCGCTGTTCGAATTGCCGCGGCGCGAATTGCGCGCGGCGCGGGCGCATATGCAGATGGTCTTCCAGGACCCCTACGGTTCGCTCGATCCGCGCCAGCGGGTCGAGAAGATCGTCGCCGAGCCCCTGGCGGCGCTCGGCGGAGCAGGGGGCGCCGAGCGCCGCGCCCGCGTACGAGCCTCGCTCGAAGCGGTCGGCCTCGAGGCTTCGGACGCGTTGAAGCATCCCCATGAGTTCTCGGGCGGCCAGCGCCAGCGCATCGCCATCGCGCGGGCGCTCATCACGCGGCCGAAACTCGTCGTCGCCGACGAGCCGGTGTCCGCGCTCGACGTGTCGGTGCAGGCGCAGGCGCTGAACCTGATGAGCGATCTCGAGCGCGAGTCCGGCGTGACCTTTCTCCTGATCAGCCACGATCTCGCCGTCGTCGCCCATATCTGCGAGACGACGGCGGTGATGTACCGCGGGCGCATTGTCGAGATCGGCAATACCGAGGACCTGTTCGCGCGCCCGGCGCACCCCTATACGCGCGAGCTGGTCGATGCGACGCCGCGCCTCGACCAGCCGTCGCGCGTCGCGCCGGTCGAGGCTCGTGATCGCGAGGACCCCCGGGTCTTGGCCCGGGGGGACGCGGCGATCCAGAGCAGCCGCTCCGACTCCGAGGGCTGTCCTTATACCGCGCGCTGCCCGTTCGCCCGGGCGCGCTGCCGGGACGAGGCGCCAATTCTTGAGTCGAAGGGAGATGGAAGCCGAGAGGTCGCGTGCCACTATCCTCTCGCTTAGGTCAGGGACGTTGACATTAATGTAATGCTTTTTTACATTGAATGGCTCTTGCGCGCCGCCTGGCGGCTCCCGATCTCAAACGCGCGCAAGCGACTGTTCAGCAGGCGTCGCTGGCATGATGACTACGGAGGCTCGTAATGGGCACGGCTGATAATACGATGGGTGGTTCGTACGGAGCGCGGGAATTCGGCCCGAGCGAGTGGGCGGGCGCCGGCTGGCGGCGCGGCGCTTCCCATTGGACGGCGTTTGAGATCATCGCGATGATTCTCGGCTTCATCGTGTTCTGGCCGATTGGCCTCGCGATCCTTGGCTACAAGCTCTGGCAGCGCCGCTACGGCGGCCCTGATCTGCAAACGCTCGCAACCAACAAGTGGGGCGATGCGCGCGCGATGATGGGCTCGAATTCCGGTTGGGCGTGCGGCGGCGCGTCGCGCGCGCGTCGCTACTATGCGTCCCGGAGCGGCAACGCCGCGTTCGACGAATGGCGCACGGCGGAACTGGCTCGGCTCGACGAAGAGCGCCGCAAGCTCGACGAGGCGCAGCGCGAGTTCGCCGAATATTCCGACGCAATCCGCCGCGCCAAGGACCGCGAGGAGTTCGAACGCTTCATGGCCGAACGCCGCCCCCGCCCGGCCAATGGGGGCGGACAGACGAGCTAGAGGTCTCGCGCTTTGGTCTACGGTAAAGCAGGAAATCCCCTATTTCTATCGAAATAGGGGATTTTTCTTTCTTGACGTTCGGCGCTTCCCCGATGGTATGGTCGGCTGGCCATTCCCACATCCTGGAGCGTTTGATGCGCCGCGCCTCTCGCCTGTTCGTTTCCGCCAGTCTCGCCCTCATCGCTTCAGCCGGATTCGCCTTCGCCAAGGACAGCGTCACGATCGGCACCGTGCTCGAGCCGCCCGGGCTCGATCCGACCGCCGCGCCGGCGGCGGCGATAGGGCAGGTCACCCACTATACGATCTTCGAGGGGCTGACCAAGATCAACGAGGACTTCTCGGTGACCCCGCTCCTCGCCGAACTCGTGGAATTTTTCGCCCGATCTTAAGACGCTGACCTTCAAGCTGAAGCCCGACGTCAAGTTCCAGGACGGCGAGCCTTTCTCCTCGAAGGACGTCAAGTTCTCATTCGAGCGCTTCGGCGCCAAGGACTCCACCAACAAGGACAAGGCGTTCTTCGCCTCGATCGAATCGATCGAAACCCCCGACCCGCTGACGGTCGTACTCCATTTCAAGGAGCCGAGTTTTCAGGCGCTGTTTCACCTCGGCAACGAGACCGCGGTCATCCTCGACGAGAAGAGCGCGGCGGACGAGGCGACGAACCCGGTCGGCACCGGTCCCTATAAGCTCTCCTCCTGGACCAAGGGCTCCTCGCTGACGCTCGACAAGTGGGACGGCTTCCGTGACGCGGCCAAAGTCCCGCTGGCGCATGCGACCTTCCGCTTCATCTCCGATCCGTCGGCGGAAGTGGCGGCCCTGCTTGCCGGCGACATCGACGTGATGGCGAACCTGCAGAACGTCCAGGCGCTCGGCCAGTTCAAGAACGATCCGCGCTTCCAGGTGCTGGTCGGCGGCACCGAGGGCAAGACGATCCTCGCCATGAACAACAAGAAGAAACCTCTCGACGATTTGAAGGTCCGGCAGGCGATCGCCTATGCGGTCGACCGCAAGGCGGTCATCGATGGGGCGATGGACGGCCTCGGCGCGCCGATTGGCAGCCACCTCACTCCCAACGATCCGGGCTATGTCGACCTCACCGGCATGTATCCGCACGATCCCGAGAAAGCGAAGGCGCTGTTGAAGGAGGCGGGCGTCAAGCTGCCGCTCGAGCTCAGCCTCATACTGCCGCCGCCCGCCTACGCGCGTCAGGGCGGTCAGATTATCGCCGCCGAGCTCGCCGAGGTCGGCATCAACGCCAAGATCCAGGAGGTGGAGTGGGCGCAGTGGCTGAGCGGCGTCTACAAGGACAAGAACTATGACCTGACCATCATCAGCCATGTCGAGCCGCTCGACATCGGCATCTACGCCAATCCGGACTATTATTTCCAGTACGACAGCCAGGCGTTTCGCGACATTAACGCGAAGATCGCCTCGGCGCCGAGCCTTGACGCGCTCAAGGCGGCGCTCGGCGAGGCGCAAAAAAAGATCGCCGAGGACAGCGTCAATGTGTTCCTGTTCCAGTATCCGGACGTCACGGTGGCGAACGCCAAACTGAAGGGCCTGTGGAAGAACGCGCCTTTGTCGGCTACCGACGTCGCGGCGCTATCCTGGCAGCAATGAGACAGCGAGCGACCGTTCCGAAGGCCTGAGCATGCAGCCGTTCCGGATGTCGGCGCTCGCGCTGCTCGGCGCCTATCGAAAGCGCGCGCTGTCGCCGGTCGAGGCGATGGCGTCCGTCATCGAGCGCGTCGAAGCCTACGAGCCGCATATTCATGCGACCTGGCTTTTCGATCCGGAGCGGGCGCTGAAGGAGGCGCGCGCGTCGGAAGCGCGTTGGGCGAAAGGCAAGCCGCTCGGACCGCTCGACGGCGTGCCGGTCACGGTCAAGGACAATATCGCCACCCGCGGCGACCCGAAGCCGGTCGGCACGGCCGCGGAGGACATGACGCCGCAGCCCGCGGACGCCCCGCCCGCGGCGCGGCTGCGCGAGGCCGGCGCCATCATCTTCGCCAAGACGACCATGCCCGACTACGGCATGCTGTCGTCGGGACTTTCGAGCTTCCATGCGCTGGCGCGCAATCCCTGGAAGCTCGACCGCAATCCGGGCGGCTCGTCGGCGGGCGCGGGCGCCGCGGGCGCGGCGCTCTACGGCCCGCTTCATCTTGGCACCGACATCGGCGGCTCGATTCGACTGCCGGCCGGCTGGTGCGGCCTCGTCGGGCTCAAGCCCAGCGGCGGCCGAGTTCCGATCGATCCGCCCTACGTCGGCCGCGTCGCCGGCCCGATGACCCGCGACGCGGCCGACGCCGCGCTGATGATGGCGACGTTGTCGCTCCCCGACAACCGCGACTACTCGAGCCTTAAATATGAGACGCTGGATTGGGCAGTCGAGCCCGCGCCGCTGAAAGGCCTCAAGCTCGGCGTCCTGCTCGATGCCGGCTGCGGCGCCGCGCCCACCGCCGAGGTCAAGGCTGCGATTGAGCGGGCCGCGCGTGATTTCGAGGCCGCGGGCGCGCATGTCGAGCCCATGAAGCCGTTCCTGACCCAGGACATGCTCGACGGTCTCGACCGTTTCTGGCGCGCGAGAGCGTTCAACGACATCGGACAATTGCCCGCGGAACGGCGAGCCCTCGTTCTGCCCTTCATCCGGGAGTGGGCGGAGTTCGGCCGCCAGCTTTTCGGGCCTCGAGGTGTTTCGCGGCTTCGACCAGATTCCGGAGATGCGCAAGGCTGCGGTCGAGGCGACCGCCAAGTTCGACTTCGTGCTGTCGCCGACCGCGCCGATCACCGCCTTTCCGGCCGAGTGGGCCTCGCCCAGCCGCGATCCGCTCAATCCATTTCCGCACATCGGCTTCACCGTCGCCTATAATATGTCCGAGCAGCCGGCGGCGACCGTCAATTGCGGCTATGACGCCGAAGGCCTGCCGATCGGGCTGCAGATCGTCGGGCGCCGGTTCGACGATGTCGGCGTACTGGCTGTCGCCCGCGCCTTCGAGGCGCTGCGGGCAGGGGAGGCGAGACCATGGCCCGAACCGCCGGGAGGCTGACATTGCGCGCTGTGGACAGATATTGCCGCGCTGCTTTCAAACGCGTCGCTGGAGCCGCGGCCCTCGCGGTCGTTTCGGCCGCGCTCTGCGCCGCGGGCGCGCGCGCCGAGGATTGCGGCCATGGTCCGGAGGGGTTCAGCCAGTGGGTGAACTCGTTTAAGCAGGTGGCGCAGGGAAACGGCGTCTCGGCCTCGGCGGCCAACGCTGCTCTCGACGGCGTTTCCTATGACCCAGCGGTCAAGCGCCACGACGGCGGCGTCAAGATGTTCGGGCACAACTTCGCTGGATTCGCCGCGAGCCACGTGACCCCCGGAATGGTCGCGCGGGGCAAGGCGGAGCTGAAGCGATACGCTGGCCCGCTCGCCCAGATCGAGCAGCGCTTCGGCGTGCCGGGTCCGGTGTTGGTGGCGATCTGGGGCCAGGAGACGAGCTTCGGCGGCGACAGCGGCTCCTTTCCAACATACAGCGCGCTCGCAACTCTCGCCTGGGACTGCCGCCGCGCCGAGCGGTATCGCGCCGAGCTTGTCGACGCCCTGATGCTGGTGGAGCGCGGCATCGTGCAACATCCGAGGGAATTGCGCGGCGCCTGGGCGGGCGAGATCGGCCAGACGCAGCTCATGCCCTCGGCCTATCTGATGTTTGCGACGACGCCGGACGGGAGCGGAACGCCCGACCTCATCCACAATTCCGCCGACGCCCTCGCTTCGACCGCCGCCTTCCTCAAGGGACATGGCTGGCAGCCCGGGCAGGGGTGGGACGAAGGCGAGCCGAATTTCGCCGCCATCCTGCAATGGAACTCGGCCGAGATTTACGCCAAGACCGTCGCGCTGTTCGCCGACCGGCTGGCGGGGCGATAGCCGCCGGCGCCGTCAAAGCTTTAATCGTCTTCCACTATTGCTCTCACGATGGCAATCGTCGAGCAGCGCGCGCTTGCGCCCTTGGACCTCCCCGGGAGGCGTCTGATAGGCGCTCTCTCGGGCTTCGCGGTCATGACCGCGACGGCGTTCATGCTTCGCCGCGCCGCGCTCGAAGCGTCGTCGATCATCCCGCTCGCCTGCGCCGGCCTCGCTGGACTTTCGGTGGGCGCGCTCGCACTGACGCTAGAGGACGCCGCCCTGCCGAAACTGACGCGGGGCGTTCTGGCGGGCTCTGGCCTCCTGGTCCTTGGCGCTTTCGCGGATTCTGAGACGCGGCTCAGACTATTCAGTTTCGCTTCCGTAGCGTTCGGTGCGGCGCTCGTCCTTTGGCTCGCGCGAACAGCGCAAAAGCGACCGCATGTTTCGTTGCGGCTGGCGGCAATTTACGCAGCGACGCTCGCCGTCCTCTGCGCCCATGCGACCTATCTCGTGCTCGTCTCGCGGGACTTGATGATCGCCGACTTCATGACCTATCGCGGCATCTCGATCATGATCGCCCGACTGGCCGAGGCGGGAAACTGGCCGCTCATCGTGTCGGCCGCCGCCCAGTCGATCACGCAGGACTATGCCTGGGGACCCGCGCTCATCCCGGGCCTCGTGCTGGCGGCGACCGAGCCGGCGTCGCGGGCGATCTATAGTTTTGCGCTGCTTGCGCTCTACGCCGCGCCGTCGCTCATCGCGCTGGCGATCCTGGCGCGCGGCCTCGCCTGCCGCGCGGGTCTACCCCGCTCAACCCCGGGTGAGGGCGCCCTTGCGCTCGGCGTCGCCGCCGCGTTCGTCGCCTTTCCGGCCGCGATCGCGGTCACGGCGCATGGGATGCCGGATATCGGCGGGCTGGCGCTCACTGTCTGCGCCCTTCTATCGGCCGACCGCCTCGCCCGCCTGCTCGCGCTCGGGCAAGGCCACGACGCGCGGGTCGCGCCGATGACGCGCCGCGCCGCCCTGGCGTTGGCGCTGAGCCTGTTCGCGATGTTCGCCTTCCGCCGCTGGTACGCGTTCGCTGCGGCGGGAATAGCGCTCATGCTCGCGGTCGAAGTCGCGTCAAATGCGCTCGCCCGGCCCGCGCGGTTCCGGTGGAGGGAAGCCTTCGTCGTCGTCGCGCTCGGCGTTCTCGCCATGCTGGGGCTCTCGAGCCCGGTCATCGCCGACTGGCTGCCGAACCTGGGCGCGCATGACTACGCCCGATCATACGCCGCCTATCGCAAGCCGCCGGACGTCTTCCTCCGCCAGCTCGGCGACTGGGTGGGATTCCTGCCCGCCCTCGCCGCCTCAGGCGGGGCGGCGCTGCTCTGGATCCGATCGCATGATCGGCGCCTTTTGCGGCTCACGCTCGGAAGCGCCGCGATCGCGGCCGCGTTCTTCCTCCGCATCCAGACGCCCTATATCCACCACCTCGATCTGATCGCGCCGGCAATCGCCGCGCCGATCGCGGCGTCATTCATGCTGGTCTTCGCGCGGACGCCGCGCGCCGCCCTGGCGGCCTTGGCCGGGCTGGCGGCGGTCACGCTCTCGCCCTTGGCGGCGACGCTCAATCCGTTCGGGCTTGCGCCGATCGCGGCGCTGCCGCGCCCGCCGCGCGCCGACCTCGGTGAACTCGAACGCCTCAAGGATTGGGTCGACGCGCGCGCGCGGCCGGACGCCAAAGTCTGCGGCCTCGGCTCGAGCTATACGTTCAGCGGCCAGCTGATCGATGAGCTATGGCAACTGCATCCTGAGCGCGAGACCTGGCCGAAGGCGAAGACGGGCGTTCAGATGCCGGACGTCGACGAAGTCGATGGACCCCCTCCGGCAACGCTCAAGGATTGCGCAGTCATCATCGTCGGCGATCCGGTCCAAACTCATCTCAACCCCGACGATCAGCAGACGGTTGTCGTGCCGTCGCGCGAGATGCTGACAGGGCAGGGGATTGGAACGAAGTTCCGCCGCACCGGCGAGGTCTTTCATCTGGAAAAGGGCGTGAACGCCGTCGTATTCGAACGCCTGGCGCCGCTCGACAACGCCGACATCGCCGCGCTCGAAGCGCGCTGGCGCGAGGCCCGGGGATTCGAGGAGCGCGAGCAGCGCTGACGGGATACGCGGCGGGGTTTCGTCCCGTTCAGGCCGACTCGGCTGCGCCGCCTGATTTCGCCAGACTGGCCGTAGCCACCGTGTGCTCCGCGATCATCCGCTCTTCGTCGGTCGGGATGACGAAGACGGCGGTTCGCGACGACCGGGAGGCGATGATCTGGGCGTTGGCGCGGTTCGCTTCGATGTCGAGATGGACTCCCATCCATTCCATGCCGGCGAGGATGGATTCGCGCACGCGCCAGGCGTGCTCGCCGATGCCGGCGGTGAAGACGATGGCGTCGGCGCCATTGAGGGTCGCGGCCAATCCGCCGAGCTCGTGCTTCGCTCGGGCGACGAAATAAGCGATGGCGTCGCGCGCGGCCGGGCTGTCGGACGTTTCCAGTTCGCGCATGTCCTGGGAGAGGCCGGACATGCCCTTCAGGCCGGAGTCCTTATACAGAAGATCGGAAATCTGATCCGCGTTCATCGCCTTCTCGGTCATGAGATAGAGCAGGACTCCGGGGTCGATCTGCCCGCAGCGCGTTCCCATCGCCAGGCCGTCGAGGGCGGTGAAACTCATCGTGGAAGCGATCGACCGCCCGGCCTTGACCGCGCACATCGAGGCGCCGTTGCCGAGATGGGCGATGATCACGTTTCCAAGCGCGATGCCCGGCGCGACGCTCCTCAGCTTGCGGGTGATGTACTCGTAGGAGATTCCGTGGAAGCCATACCGGCGCACGCCCTCGTCGTAATACGAGCGGGGCAATCCAAAGGCGTCGGAGACGAACGGATGGCTGCGATGGAAGGCGGTGTCGAAGCAGGCGACCTGCGGCGTCGAGGGGAAGGCCTTCATCGCCGCTTCGATCCCGGCAATGTTATGCGGCTGGTGAAGCGGGGCGAGCGGGATGAGACTTCGCATCTTCGCCAGCGCCCGATCGTCGATCAGCGTCGGCTCGACAAGGGCAAGTCCGCCGTGGACGATGCGATGGCCGATCGCCGCGACCGAGCGGTCGTGACCGGATGTTTTCAGCCAGTCGAGAATCGCCGCCATCGCCGCGTCGTGGTCGACGCCGGATTGCGCCGATCCGATCTCCGTCGTCTCGCCCCCCGCCGTCTTCACTCGCCCCTTGGTTGCGGGCGTGCCAAGTCCCTCGATCTCGCCCGAGGCCAGCGGCGCGAGCTCCGAGGAACCGTCGAAATTGAACGCGGCGAATTTGAGCGACGATGAGCCGGCGTTGAGCGTCAGGATCACGGAAGCCAAATGCGCCACTCCGCCATGGCGACCGGCGCCAAGCCGCGCTTTCCGCGAGAAGCGAGCCGGGCTCGACAGTTTCGGCCCGGCTCGTTGGCATAGCCGGCGCCTGTCCCCGGCGCCGGCTCCGTCGCTCACGCCCGCGCGACGAATGCTGGAATTCATAGCAGCTGGGGCGGCGTACGGCTAGCGGCGCCCCGGGGCGGAATTCGTTGAGCATCCGGGCGGCGCGCCCCCATCGCTCCACCTGGCAGGGAGTGCATCGCTCCCGCCCACCGCCTGGCGGCCGACGAACAGAGCCGCCATGGGTTGCGGCGTCGCACCAAGCGAGTCATGATTCCGTCACCTGCGTAATGTCCTAACCTGTCATCGGGGACGTGGTCTGAGACCGAGCCGCCGGGATCATTGGGGCGTCAGGAAGGACGCCCGTCTTGCGACGGGCGAAAGCGGCGATGAACTTTTCCCAGCGTCTGACGTTTCTGTTCTCTGCGCCGGTGTTCGACGCCGATGATCTCGAGGGCCTGAGAAGTCAGCCAGATCATCACCGCCATCGAGCGGCTTGGCTTTCAGGTGATCAAGGCGCGTCGCGTCGAAGACGCCGAGATCGCGGTGCAGACCGACGCCGCGATCGGCTGCATGGTGGTCGACTGGGGCAAGAAGGGCATCGAGGGCAAGGCCGCCTCGCTCATCAATCTGATGAGAAAGCGCGGCCTCGACATGCCGATCGTCGTCCTGGTGCGACGCAAGCGCTTCGAGGACATCCCGGTCGAAGTGCTCGACTTCATCGACGGCTACGTGTTCCTGGCCGAGGAGACGCCCGAATTCATCGCCCGGAACCTTGTCTCGCGCCTCAAGCAATATGCCGACACGCTGAAGACCCCGTTCTTCGGCGCGCTCGTCGACTATCAGGAAGAGGGCAACCAGCTCTGGACCTGCCCGGGCCACAATGGCGGGGTCTTCTATAGCCGCAGCCCGATCGGCCGCATCTTCGTCGAGCATCTGGGCGAAGCAGTCTTTCGCGACGACCTCGACAATTCAATCCTCGAGCTTGGCGATCTCCTGACCCACGAGGGCCCGGCGCTGCAGGCGCAGAAAGAGGCCGCCGCGATCTTCGGCGCGGAGAAGACCTATTTCGTCCTCAACGGCACCTCGTCCTCGAACAAGATCGTACTGACCAACCTCGTCGCCGAGGGCGACCTGGTGCTGTTCGACCGCAACAACCACAAGGCCGCGCATCAGGGCGCGCTGCTCATGAGCGGCGGGATCCCGGTCTACCTCTCGACCGACCGCAACGCCTACGGACTGATCGGGCCAATCCGGCCCGAAGAGCTCGACGAGACGGCGATCCGCGAGCGCATCCGCAATCACCCGCTGGTCACGGACAAGGACGCATGGAAGCGCGAGCGGCCGTTCCGGGTCGCGGTCATCGAGCAATGCACCTATGACGGCACGATTTACGACGCGCAGCGCATCGTCGAGCGCATCGGCCCGCTTTGCGAATACATCATGTTCGACGAAGCCTGGGCGGGCTTCATGAAGTTCCATCCGCTCTACGAGCGCCGGTTCGCGATGGGCTTGCGGAACTTGAGCGAAGCTTCGCCCGGCATTGTCGCCACCCAGTCGGCGCATAAGCAGCTCGCGAGCTTCTCGCAGGCCTCGCAGATCCATGTGCGCGACCGGCACATCAAGGGCCAGCGCCGCCGGGTCGAGCATCGCCGCTTCAACGAAGGCTTCATGCAGTTCGCCTCGACCTCGCCGTTCTATCCGCTGTTCGCTTCGCTCGACGTCGGCGCGCAGATGATGAAGGGCCGGTCGGGCGAAGTCTTGTGGGACGACACGATCCGGCTCGGGATCGAATTGCGCAAGAAGCTGCGTGCGGTCAGGCGCGAATTCGAGGAGAAGGAGAGGGACCCGGCGCGGCGCTGGTTCTTCGACCCCTTCGTCCCGCAGCGGGTCTCGATCCGCGACGCGGCGCTCGAGGGGGCGACCCACGAAGTTCCGTGGGAGCACATATCGACCGATCTCCTCGCCCGCGACGCCCGCTACTGGGCGCTGGCGCCGGGCGAAACATGGCACGGCTTCACGTCGCTCGAACAGGGCTTCGCGATGACCGATCCGGCGAAGCTCACGCTGCTCACTCCGGGTTTCGACCGCGCGACCGGCGCCTACGAGGCGCATGGCGTTCCCGCGCCGGTGGTGGCGCAATATCTGCGCGAGAATCGCGTGGTTGCGGAGAAGAACGATCTCAACTCGCTGCTGTTTCTGTTGACGCCGGGCGTCGAGTTCGAGCAAGGCGGGCACGCTCGTTTCCGCTCTGGTCGCCTTCAAGCGGCTGCACGACGACAACGCTCCGCTCGAAGACGTCATGCCCGAGTTCGTCGCCAAGCGCCCGGCGCGCTATCGGGGCAAGCGGCTCAAGGACCTGTGCGGGGACATGCACGCCTTCTTCCGCGACGCCGGCGCCAGCCGGTTGCAGCAGGCGCAGTTCGCCGCCAAGCACCTGCCGGAGATCGCCATGACGCCGCGCGAGGCCTCGCGCCATCTGGTGCGCAACAATGTCGACTTTCTGCCGCTCGAGGCGCTCGAAGGCCGCGTCGCGACGACGCTGTTCGTCGTCTACCCGCCGGGCATCGCGACGATCGTTCCCGGCGAACGGCTGAGCGAGCGCGCGCAGCCGATGATCGAATATCTCAAGATGTTCGAGCGCAGCGCCAATGTTTTCCCAGGCTTCGAAGCTGAGATCCAGGGCCTATACCGCGAAGTGGACGCAACGGGCGCGATTCGGTTCCATACCTATGTGGTCCGGGAATGACGTGGTAAGCGAGAGGGATGGACGCCAAGTCGAATTCGCACGCTGACGCCGGCCAAAGCGGCGGCGAAGCCGCGCGACCGATCATAGTGCGCAACTCGCGCGACGGCGACGTGCCGGCGATGCTCGCCATCTACCTGCACCACATCCGCCGCGGCGTCGACCCGGGCGTCGACGCTGGCGAGTTCGAGACGCCGGACGCCGACGACCTCAAGCGCCGCCGCAAGTCGATGAACCGCCGCAAGATGCCCCACCTGGTCGCAGAGGAAGCAGGAACCGTGGTCGGCTACGCCTACGCCGTGCCGTTCCGCAAGCGTCCGGCTTATCGCTACACCATCAAGCATTCGATCTACGTGCGCAGCGACCGGCTGCACGCGGGGATCGGACGCCGGCTCATGGGCGCGCTCATCGACGCCTGCGCGGCGTCCGGCTTTCGCCAGATGATCGGCTATATCGACGCCGCCAATGTCGCCTCGCTTAAACTGCACGAAGGCTTTGGCTTCCGTCAGGTCGGCTCTCTGCCCGCGGTCGGCTACAAATTCGGCCGCTGGACGGACACGGTGATGGTGCAGCGCTCACTGGGGCCTGGCGCGACCGAGCCGCCGACAGCGTGACGGACGGACTGCGCGCTCATAGCAACGAGGACGGGATGACGACGCATACCGCAGACATAAAATGGGCGCTGAAGGACGGCGACGATGTCTTGAAAGGCCGCTTTAGCCGTGGTCATGAGGTGAGCTTCGACGGCGGCGTTCAAGTCCCGGCGTCCGCTTCTCCGCACGTTGTCGGCAAATGGGCCGTCGAGGCCGCGGTCGACCCCGAGGAGATGTTGGTGGCCGCTCTATCGAGCTGCCACATGCTTTCGTTCTTGCACGTTGCTCGCCTGGCGGGCTTTGCCGTCGCCGCCTACAGCGATCACGCCGAAGGCAGCGTAGAGACGATCGCGCCGGGAAAGCAGGCCGTCACAAAAGTTGTCTTGCATCCGCGGATCGAGTGGACGGGTTCGGTCCCGGAGAAAGAACGGCTGGATCAGCTCCATCATCAGGCTCACGAGATCTGCTTCATCGCGAACTCGGTGACGACGCGGGTGACGGTCGAGTAGGCGGCCCCTCGTCGATTTC
Source organism: uncultured Alphaproteobacteria bacterium (assembly GCA_963761435.1). GTDB lineage: Bacteria > Pseudomonadota > Alphaproteobacteria > Rhizobiales > Beijerinckiaceae > Roseiarcus. The sequence goes on from CAVXHJ010000001.1 coordinate 139,155, forward strand.
CGTCACGAAGCCGCTGACGCTTGCGCCGCGATCAAGGCGACAAGGTCGGCCGCGCGGGCGACGCTGCGAGCCTTCAGGCCCTTTTCCCGGCCTCGCGGGTCGACGTCGTGCGCTGGCATGTCGTCGGCGCCGAAGCCCGCGCGTTCGTAGACCTCCTCCGACATCATGACTTCGCAGCCGAAGGACTTGGTCAACTCCTCGAGGCGCGCGGCGACGTTGACCGCATCGCCGATCACGGTGAACTGAGCGTGCCGCTCGTAGCCGATATTTCCGGCGATGGTCACGCCGGCGTGGATGCCGATGCCAAAGCGAATTGGCTCGAGCAGAGCATAAGCGAGCGCGCTGTTCAACGTCTCGACCCTCGCCGCGATGGCGGCGCAGGCGGCGATCGCCTGCCGGCACGCAACTTCGGGCCGGGCGCCCATGCCGAATAGCGCCAGGAGTCCGTCGCCGAGGATCTGGTTCGGCTCCCCGCCGGCGCTCAGTACCGCGCTGCTCACCGCATTGAGAAACTGGTTGATGACGAACACGGTGTCGAAAGGCAGCCGTCCCTCCGCGAGACGGCTCGATCCGCGCATGTCGACGAACATGATCACGATGTAGCGCTCAACGCCTGAATAAGCCGATCCGGACCGGCTGGCGTCGACGGTTGTCGCGTCGGGGGAGAGCATCGGCACGAAGGCGATGTCGCTCGTTGGGCGAAGCTGGCAAGCGAGCCTGACCGCGGGGCCCGCCTGCACCCGTTCGAGCACCGCGCGCTCCGCCGCGCTCGGGGCGGGCAGAGCGCTGAGCTCGCTGAGCACGCGGATGCGGCAGGTCGAGCAGCGCCCGCGTCCGCCGCACACATGCGCGTGCGGGATATTGTTGATCAGGCTCGCCTCCAGCACGCTGAAGCCGAGGGGCGCGCGGATCGTGCGGTCGGGATAGGTCAGCCTGATCGAATCGACGCGGCGTTCACGCCACCGGCGGAAGCTCCTGGCGAAGAGCGTCGCAGCCAGCGCCGCGCCCAGAAAGGCGATGATGCCCATGCGGTCGTTGAACAGAGCTTCGTTCTGGGCCGTTGTTCCGACATGTTCCGGCGCGGTGACGCGCGCCAGCCATGCAGGGTCCTGAGCGGATTGGAGCGTGCGCTCGCCGCCCTGGTAATAGCCGAGCAGCGCAAGCGTCGGGAGGAGCACGGCGAAAGCCAGAAGCAGCTCTTTGACCCGCGGATAGTATGGCTTGAGCCGCAGCCAGAAATGCAGACCGAGGCAACCGTGAATCCAGACGATCATCATGAGGATCGCCTGCAGCGCGCCGGAGAAGGGAGAGTTGACCCAGAACTTCAGCAACTCCTGCGAGTATCCCTTCTCGAGCCCAAACTGGCTGAGCGCCACGCGCGTGCCGGTCAAATGATCGGCGAGGAGGAAAGGAATCCAAAGGCCAAGCACGAGCTGGGTCGCTTCGAGCCGGGTCCAGCGGAAACGGCGTCGCGCATAGAGCGCCCAGAAGCCGAGGCTCATGTGGGTGAAGAGCGAGAGATAGAGGATCGCCGCGCCGGGCGCCGACTGCCAGATCGCCTTCTGAATGAAAAGGCCGCTTTCCAGCGCTTCGGCAGAGATGTTGCCGAGCGCATGATTGGCGAAATGCAGCGTCACATAGGCGAAGAGAACGAGGCCGGTCGCGAGCCTGATCTGGCGAAGGCTGGGCATGGCGGAGCATGACCTGTTGCGGCCGGACGGGTTCCCTCGATTCTCCGGCGGACGAGAACCGGATCCGCCGGAGCTCAGTCTGGCTCGGAGGCGCCGGCCGAATCAAGGACAAGCGAACGCGGCCGGCGCCGGTTGGCGTCGGCCACGAATTCGGGCAAGGTTTCCGGGGTTTCCGTTCGGCTGGAGGAGACTAACCGATGAAGCTTTCGATTCACTCGATCGAGCCCGCCGGATCGCCCGAGGCGCGGGGTCCTGGCCATAGCGCGCGCCTTGTCATCCCGCCCGAGCATGTGGCCGACCACAGCCCCTTTCTTCTGATGGCCGAGGACTGGTTTGCGCCCCCCGCCGGTTTCCCGACTCATCCGCACCGGGGAATCGAGACGGTGACCTTCGTCCTCGCCGGCGAGCTCATCCATGCCGACCACACCGGGGGGACGGGTCATCTCAGCGCGGGCGACGTCCAGTTCATGACCGCGGGCGGCGGCGTCATGCACAGCGAAATGCCCGGCCGGGGAGGCGTGCAGACGCTGCAGCTCTGGCTCAATCTCCCGGCCCGGCTGAAACGCGTCAAGGCGCGCTATCAGAACGTCCTGCGAAAGGACGCGTCGGCCCAGCAGGAGAAGGGCGTCGAGGCGCGCCTCTATGCCGGCAGGCTCGGCGCGTTGAACGCTCCCTTCGCCTCGACCTGGCCGATGACCCTGATCGATGTGAAGCTTGAGGCCGGCGCGGCCTTCGAGGCGCCCGTTCCCGCCGGCGAGCGTTGCTTCGCCCTTGTTCTCGAAGGCGAGATCGCGCTTGGGGCCGAGAAACGGCGGGCGAAGGCCGGGGATGTCGCCTGGGCGGCGGTTTCGCCGGGCGGCGACGGATTTGACGTGTTGATCGCGCAGGGGGAAGCGGCGTCGCGGCTTCTCATTTTCGCCAGTCCCACCATCGACGAACCGGTGGCGATGGGCGGGCCATTCGTCATGAATACGCGCGAGGAGATCCTTGAGGCGTTCGCTGACCTACGGGCCGGACGGCTGATCGATTCGATCTGAGCGCTTCGGCCCGGCGCGCTCATGGAGCCGGGGCGAACTCTCGGCCTCACGCGCCAGCGGCGCGGCTCTTTCCCCTGAGATAGTCGGCGAGAGTCGGCGCGAGCCAATCGAAAAGAAGGCGCACGCGCGGCGCAGTCTTCAGATCGCGGTGCATGACGAGCCAGACTTCGAGCGTCATATGGAAGGCGTTGGGCAAAACCGGGATAAGCTCGGGCGTGCGCCGGGCGATCACGTCCTGGCAGCCGCCGACGCCGACGCCGGCGCGCAGCGCCGCGAGCTGGGCGAGATCGCTGTCGCAGCGAAAGCCGAAATCCTCCCGCGTCAGAGACTTGCCCAATGCGCCCGCGGAGCGAAACGTCGCATTGTCGCGGTCGAAGCCGATGAGGCGATGATCCTTGAGCTCGGCGAGGGAGCGCGGTTCGCCGAAGCGGGCGAGATAGGCGCGATGCGCGTAGAGCCGGATGCGCGTCGCGCCGATCCGGCGCGCGACAAGCCCGCTTTGGGTCGGCCGGATCATGCGCACGGCAATGTCGGCGTCGCCACGGGCGAGATCCTGGTTGCGGTTGGTGAGCGCAAGCTCGATGGCGATTCCCGGATTGCGGGCGCGAAAGCCTGCGAAGATCGGCGGAAGCGCCTCGCAGCCGATGATCTCGCTCGCGGTCACTCTGACGACGCCGCGATCGATGGAAGCGGCCGACGAGGCGGACCGCGCAAGCGTGGCCGCCGCCGCTCCCATGGCTTCCGCATGGGGCGCGAGCGCGTTCGCGGCTGCGGTGGGGGTAAGCCCGCGGGGTGAGCGGGTGAACAGAGTCGTGCCGAGAGCCTCTTCGAGCGCGTCGATATGCCGCCCAACTGTCGGCTGGGTGAGTCCGAGGCGCCGCGCGGCGCCGCTGAGGCTCAAGTCGCGCGAGACTTCGAGGAAGGTGCGCAGTTCGTCCCAGGCGGGCTCGCGGCGGCTCATACGAAAATGTATAACCGTTCAAGATAAATATGCAATTCCGTACTGAGGGAGCGCGGAGTACACCCTCCTTGAGGCGCGGCGCCTGACCCTCAGGACGAGGCCGTCGGTCCAGCAGCCTTAGGTCGCCGGTCCAGCAGCTTTTAGGCTGACGCCGGCAATGAGGAGTGGACCAATGACCGCGATCGTCGCTCGCTTTGCCGATCTGAGCCAGCCCGCGCCCGCCATGCGAGGCGCCGCCTCCTCGTGGTCGCCGGCCGGCGTCAAGGCGATTCTGCGCCTCGAGGGCGCGGCGGCATTCGGCGCGGCGGTCGCGCTCTACGCCCATGGCGGCTTCTCCTGGCCGCTGTTCGCCCTCCTCATCCTCGCGCCGGACCTCGCGATGCTTCCCTATCTCATTGGTCCGCGGGTGGGCGCGGCGGCCTACAACCTCGCTCACACCTATGTGCTCGCCCTCCCGCTCGCGCTCGTTGGCTTCTGGCTCGCCTCGCCGCTCGCCTCGGCTCTGGGCCTCATCTGGATCGCCCATATCGGCATGGACCGGGCGCTCGGCTACGGCCTCAAATACGCGAGCGGCTTCCGCGACACTCATCTCGACCGCCTCGGAAAGAACTGAGCGATCCCATGCGCGTTCACGCCGTTCAGACCGGCCGGGTCCAGATCAAGGCGAGCCAGATCGTCGGGCGGGGCCACGGGCTCCGACGCCGCCTCGCGCCGCTGATCGACAGCGAGTGGTCGCCCTGGGCGCCGATCCTCGCCTATGCGATCGAGCATCGCGAGGGCGTGATCCTGGTCGACACCGGCGTCTCCGCGGCTGTCAAAAGCCTGCCGCGCTGGCATCCTTATTTCCGGAATGCGGTTCGCTTCGCCATCGAACCGGAAGAGGAAGCGGGGCCGCAACTCGGGGCGATCGGCATTGGTCCCGGCGACGTCAGGCGCGTCGTCATGACCCATCTGCACATCGACCACGACGGCGGCCTCGCGGCGTTTCCGACGAGCGAAATGTTGGTCGCTCCGGGCGAACTCAGGCGCGCGTCCGGGCTCGCTGGCCGGCTTAACGGCTATCTGCCCCAACGATGGCCGAAAGGCTTCGATCCGAAACCGCTCGTCCTCGACAGCGGCGCCTATGGCCCGTTCGCGCGCTCGAAGCGTCTGACCGCGGACGGCGCGGTCGTCGCCGTGGCCACGCCCGGCCATACGCCCGACCATCTTTCCGTCATCGTCGAGGATGGAGACAAGGCCATCTTCATCGCCGGCGACGCCTCCTACAGCCAGGCGACGATGCTTGATGGGACAATCGATGGCGTCAGCGACGACGAGGGCCAGGCGGCGGCGACGCTCGCCGCGATCCGCGCGTTCGCGGCCGCGCAGCCTACGATCTATCTGCCCACGCACGATCCGGACGCGGCGCGGAGGCTGGCCGGGCGGGAAATGTTAGCACTCCCTTGCAATGAGTGCCAATAACCGCCATGTTAGCTCTGTCGTCGACTGCCGCCGAGAGCTGGAGCAAGTGCTCGTGAGCCGGCCAGGCAGACCCGCTGAAAGTGAATCCCATGAAATTTCGCCCGTTGCACGACCGCGTCGTCATCCGCCGCATTGAGGGCGAGGACAGGACGAAGGGCGGCATCATCATTCCCGACACCGTCAAAGAGAAGCCGCAGGAGGGCGAGGTCGTCGCGGTCGGACCCGGCGGCCGCGATGAGAGCGGCAAGATCACGCCCATCGAACTCAAGCCGGGCGAGCGGGTCCTGTTCGGCAAGTGGTCGGGCACGGAAGTCAAGATCGACGGCGAGGAACTCCTGATCATGAAGGAGACGGACGTCATGGGCGTGATTGAGGGCGTGACCGCCTCCAAGAAGAAGGCCGCCTAAACAAGATTTTTTCCGACAATTGAAGGATCAAAACTCATGTCAGCCAAAGATGTACGCTTCTCCTCTGACGCCCGCGACCGAATGCTGCGCGGCGTCGACACCCTCAACAATGCGGTTAAAGTGACGCTTGGCCCTAAGGGCCGTAACGTGATCCTCGACAAGTCCTATGGGGCGCCGCGCATCACCAAGGATGGCGTGACCGTCGCCAAGGAGATCGAGCTTTCCGACAAGTTCGAGAACATGGGCGCGCAGATGGTGCGCGAGGTCGCCTCGAAGACCAACGATCTTGCCGGCGACGGCACCACCACCGCGACCGTGCTCGCCGCCTCGATCATGAAAGAGGGCCTCAAGCTCGTCGCCGCCGGCATGAACCCGATGGATCTCAAGCGCGGCATCGACATCGCGGTGACGGCGGTCGTCAAGGACATCGAAAAGCGCGCCAAGAAGGTGCAGTCGTCGGAAGAGATCGCGCAGATCGGGACCATCGCCGCCAACGGCGACAAGACGATCGGCAAGATGATTTCCGACGCCATGAAGAAGGTCGGCAACGAGGGCGTCATCACGGTCGAGGAAGCCAAGACCGCCGAGACCGAACTCGACGTCGTCGAGGGCATGCAGTTCGATCGCGGCTATCTCTCGCCCTATTTCGTCACCAATGCGGAGAAGATGGTCGCCGAACTCGAGGACCCCTACATTCTCATCCACGAGAAGAAGCTCTCCTCGCTCCAGCCCATGCTGCCCGTCCTCGAAGCGGTCGTGCAAGCTGGCAAGCCGCTCCTCATCATCGCCGAGGACATCGAGGGCGAGGCGCTGGCGACGCTGGTCGTCAACAAGCTGCGCGGCGGCCTGAAGGTCGCGGCGGTCAAGGCGCCGGGCTTCGGCGACCGCCGCAAGGCGATGCTCGAGGACATCGCCGTCCTCACCGCGGGCACGATGATCGCCGAGGACCTCGGCATCAAGCTCGAGAACGTGACCCTTCAGATGCTCGGCAAGGCCAAGCGGGTCCGGATCGAGAAGGAGAACACCACGATCATCGACGGCGCCGGCAAGAAGGTCGACATCGAGGGCCGGATCGCCCAGATCAAGGCGCAGATCGAGGAGACGACCTCCGACTACGACAAGGAGAAGCTGCAGGAGCGGCTGGCCAAGCTCGCCGGCGGCGTTGCGATCATTCGCGTCGGCGGCTCGACCGAGGTCGAAGTCAAGGAGAAGAAGGATCGCGTCGATGACGCCATGCATGCGACCAAGGCGGCGGTCGAGGAAGGCATTGTCGCCGGCGGCGGCGTCGCGCTGCTGCGCGCGAAGGCCGCGATCGGCAAGCTCACCAACGACAACGAAGACGTCCAGTCGGGCATCAACATCGTGCTCAGGGCGCTCGAAGCGCCGATCCGGCAGATCGCCGAGAACTCGGGCGTGGAGGGTTCGATCGTCGTCGGCAAGGTTCTCGAGAACAAGTCGCAGACCTTTGGCTTCGACGCCCAGACCGAGCAATATGTCGACATGCTCAACGCCGGCATCGTCGATCCGGCCAAGGTCGTGCGGGTCGCGCTGCAGGACGCCGCTTCGATCGCCGGCCTCATGATTACGACCGAAGCGATGATCGCTGACCGGCCCAAGGCCGACGCTCCGGCGATGCCGGGTGGCGGCGGAATGGGCGGCATGGGCGGAATGGACTACTGACCGCCCGATAGGACGAAGCCCAGATCGGCGGTCGGCGCGACGCTCGCCCCGACCGCCTGTCATCGATGAGTATACGTTTCGCGGCTTTGCGCTGAGGAGGCCTTTTCGTCGCGCCTTGAGACCTGTCTTGGGAGCTTGCGACCGATGCTGATCCGCTACGGCTATGAAATCACCGTCACATGCGCGGAGCCGACCGCGATGGTCTGCCTCCTGTCGGTGAGCGAAGATCGGAAAGCCGACATACGCGTCGCGGAGAGGGTCTTTACGACCCCGATCATCCCGACGACCACCTATCTCGACTCGTTTGGCAATCGTTGCCGCAGACTGGTCGCGCCGGCCGGCGACTTCGCAATTTGGGGCGACGCCACGATCGAAGACGACGGCAAGATCGACCCGGCGGACTTTGCCGCGGTTGAAGTCCCTGTCGCGGAGCTGCCCAATTCATGCCTGCTCTATCTGATGGGAAGCCGATATTGCGAAACGGACAGGCTGAGCCAGACGGCTTGGGACTACTTCGGGAAAATCCCCGCCGGCTGGGGGCGCGTGCAGGCGGTGTGCGATTTCGTTCACCAGCACATCAAGTTCGACTATCTGCAGGCGCGATCGACCCGAACGGCGTTTGAAACGTTCAACGAGCGCATTGGAGTGTGCCGCGATTTCGCCCATCTCGCTGTGACGCTCTGTCGATGCCTCAACATCCCGGCTCGTTACGTCAACGGCCATCTTGGCGACATTGGCGTACCCGTCGTCGACCCGATGGATTTCAGCGCCTGGATTGAGGTGTATCTCGGCGGGGCGTGGTGGACGTTCGATCCTCGCAACAATATGCCGCGGATCGGGCGGATCGTTGTCGCGCGAGGCCGCGACGCGGCGGATATCCCGCTCATCAATTCGTTCGGTCCCCACGTCCTCAAGTCCTTCCGGGTCTGGACCTACGAGGTCGCCGCCGAGACGGCTGGCGCGCTCAAGCTCGCTTAGGCGACCGCGCCGCCCCTGTTCGCCCTTTCGCCGGCCGTGGTAGAACCCCAACTCGCGGGTTGAACCCAGCAGCCTAGGCTGCTGCGAGTTCGACGGGTGCTTGGCTCATGATCGACGCCGCCAAATATTCCGCGACCGAGACCTTGCGTGACGGGCGCACGGTCGAGATCCGCGCGCAGCGTCCCCAGGATCGCGAAGCCATGCACGAGGGGATCGCGCGCCTGAGCTCGACGTCGCTCTACCGCCGCTTCTTCGCCGTCAGGCGCGAATTTTCGGACAAGGAGACCGACTATTTCCTCGACGTCGACTTCGTCGGCCACGTCGCCCTGGTGGCGGTGGCCGACGACGCCGGCAAGCCGACGATTGTCGGCGGCGGGCGGTATGTCGTCGTCAAGCCCGGTCAGGCCGAAGTCGCATTCGCGATCATCGACGCCTTCCAGGGCCTCGGCGTCGGTTCAGCATTGATGCGCCATCTCGCAGTCCTCGGGCGTGAAGCGGGCCTGCGCGAGCTCGTCGCCGAGGTCCTGTCGGAAAATGTCCCCATGCTGAATGTGTTCGAGCGCAGCGGCCTCGCGATGGAGACGAGGCGCGAGGGCTCTGTCGTCCACGTCACTCTGCGCTACCCTTGATCGCGCGGCGGGCGCGGGGCTCCTCTCCGAGCCAGCCGCGCGACGGGCGACGAACGGAGAGGAAGTTCATCCATGAAAACGATCGCTCAATTCTTGCGGACCACGATTGTCGGCGGCCTCTTTTTCCTGGCGCCGATCGTTGTGCTCATCGTCATCCTCGCCAAGGCGTTCGACTTCGCGAAGAAGTTCCTGGACGTCATTCTGGGTCGATTTCCGGGCGTAGTGGAGTTGAGCGGCGGCGCGGCGACTGCGCTTTCGGTCGTCATCATTGCGCTCCTCTGCCTGCTGGCCGGGCTGGTCGCCGACACCGCGGCCGCCCGAGGCCTTGTCGACGCATTGGAATCGTCGTTGCTGTCGAAGATCCCCGGCTACGAATACCTGAAGCAGGAGGGCGCAAGCGCGCTGGGGGTCGCCGAGATCGCGGAGCTCCCCGTCTTCTTCGTGCCGATGGAAGGGGGATGGCAGCTCGGCGTCCAGATCGAAACGCTGAGCGGCGGCCTCGTCGCGATCTTCGTCCCCGGCGCGCCGAACCCGCATTCCGGGTCGGTCTTTTTCTTTTCGACCGAGATCCTTCGCCCTGCCGGCATCAAGCTCGCCGTCGCCCTCAACTGCCTCAGGCGATGCGGCGCGGGCGCCTCCGCGCTCGAGGCCAGCTGGCCGCCCGCGGCATAGCGCCGCGCCTTTTGCGCGGCGGATCCGATTCCCGCTAGAGCAACTGGCGCCGACTTTTCGCTCTTATCGCGTTGGCTGTTGTGGGGAAGGAATCGGGGCATGGCGGAGGTGGCGGACGGCGCATCAAGGCGTCATGGCCGGGCTTGTCCCGGCCATCCACGAAGGCCCAGCGCTCGACGCAAGGCAAGCGAGTCCTCCGCCGTCGGCGCGACGCGGCGGGACAAGCGCCGGACGGTCGCAAGAGCTAATTCGCGCTTGCTTGCGTAGATGGCGGCGGCGGCCATCGCGGATGGCCGGGCACAAGCCCGGCCATGACGCCCGCGAATGGCGTCCGCTCCGCCGCCACCTTCCGCCATGGCAGCCCGCCATACCGGTTCGACGAACAACAGCAAACGCGATAAGAGCGCGACTTTTTCTTGCGATTATCAGAAGCCACGGATAGAGTGGTCCTGTCGCCGAGAGCCGCCTCGAGGAAGCGGCGCCGGGAGGGGAGAAGCGGGTTTTTGCGCCGGATCGTCGTAACCCATTGAAAAGGCCCAATTCGCGGAAGGGTTTTCCTTTGATACCTTTCCGGATTCCTTTGCCCCGCTTCCGGTTTCCTTTGCTGGGCTTCCCGCATTCTTTGCTGGGCTTCCTCCGGGCTTGCGAGGAGCGATAAGGGCGTTCGGAAGAACGCCCGTCCTCGACGTGGGGCGTCCTTCACCCGCCGACCTTCCCTCTCAGCCAGAACGCGTAGAGCCCCGCCGCGCCAAGGGCGGCGGCGCTCATGATTGCGCCGAGCGCAAGCGGCGAGGCGTCGTGATAGAGCGCCGCGGCGGCGACGCCGCCCAGCGCGCCGAACAGCATCTGAACGGTCATGAGGACGGCCGAGGCGAGGCCCGCGATCTCGGGCAGGGGATGGACGGCCTCATGCGCGGCGTTGGGATAGATGAGGCCGAACGCCGAAATATAGACCATCACCAATGCGGCGACGATCAGGGCCGAGCCGGCGCCGGCGAGACCGACCGCCAACAGCGCGAGCCCGGCGAGACATTCGACCGCGACTGCGGCGTCGACCACCGACCTCGGCTTGGCGTGGCGGTTCAGGAGCCAAGCATTCATCGTCGACCCGACGATCACGCCTGACGCCGTAATCGCGAACAGTCCGCCGAAGCCGGCCCTCGACACGCCATAGCCTTGCATGAAGAGGAGCGGCGAGACGTTGACGTAAGCAAAAAGGCCGGCAAAGAGGAGGCCGCCAAGCAGAGAAAAGCCGGCGCACGCGGGGTTAGTCAGCGCTCTGCGGTAACCGGCGAGGACCGTGGAGGGTCTTAAATTCCGGCGGTTCTCGGCCGCGTGCAACTCGTCGAACAGGAGGAGCGCGGCAATTGAAACCATGGCGCCGACGCCGGTCAGCACGATAAAGATCAACCGCCAGGAGCCGACAAACAGAATTCCGGCCCCGAGCGTTGGCGCGATGAGCGGCGCCGCGCTGAACACGAGCGAGACAGCTGCGAGATGCAGGCGCGCCTCCCGGCCGTCGAACAGATCGCGGATGATCGCCCGCGGCAGGATGCCAACCGCGCCGGCGCTTGCGCCCTGCACGAGGCGAAAGGCGAGCAGCGCGTCGATCGAGGGTGCGAGCGCAGAACCCGCCGCGGTAAGCGTGAACAGGGCGAGCCCAGCCAGCATCACCGCCTTGCGGCCATACCGGTCGGCGAGCGGGCCGACAACGATCGGGGCGGTCGAGAAGCCGGCAATGAAGATCGCGATCGCCGCCGCTGCTTTCGTCTGCGGCGCGTGGAGGTCGGCTTGGATCAGCCCCAGGCTCGGGAGCGCCATATCGATCGACAGCGGCGGCAGGGCGGTGAGCGCGGCGAGAAAAAGGGTAAAGCCGACACCGTGGATATTGAAGGAGGTTGTTGGGGTCGGAACCCGTGCGGGCGCGTTCACGTCGGGCTCCTCGGTGCGAATCGAGCGCGCTTGCCGCGACATATCCGGTTCGGGCCGCCCGCGGGCAGAAAACGATCGATTTGATCCTGAGATTCCGTCCGATCGCGCGCGGCCGAGTTTAGAAGGCATTGCGCGCTCATGGGCAAGCTCGCCGGCTGTAGAGACTGGAACGATCGCTTCAAATTACTCGCGCCGGCTGAGGCGATCGCCCGCTTCGACCGCGGGCCGGCGGCTCACGCGGCGCGAGGAGGGCGTCGGAGACAGTCATGCCGCCAATTCGCCCGTGCTTGCCAGCAAGCCGGCCAAGAACGCGCCGCTGGACAAATGCAAGGCGCGGGCCGGTACGCTACGCGCTCGCGGCGGTGAGTTTGTCCTGCGTCTTCGTTTCAAAGTCGCTGGCGTCGTGGCGCTCATGCAATTGGGTCGAAGGCTCGCCGGAGGTCCGGTTGACCATGCGTCCCCGTTTGACGGCAGGACGGGCTGCGACGGCGTCCGCCCAGCGCAGAAGGTTCTTGTACTCATGAACGCTTAGGAATTCGGCCCCGCCATAGCTGTTGGCCCGAGCCAGGCCGCCGTACCAAGGCCAAATTGCGATGTCGGCGATCGTATAGTTGCCGCCTGCAACATACTCGCTCTCCGCGAGGCGCCGGTCGAGCACGTCGAGCAGGCGCTTCGTCTCCATGGCGAAACGATCGATCGCATATTCGATCTTCGTCGGCGCGTAAGCATAGAAGTGGCCAAACCCGCCGCCGATATAGGGCGTGCTTCCCATCTGCCAGAAGAGCCAGGACAGGCATTCGGCGCGCTCTGCGGGTTCGGTCGGCAGAAAGGCTCCGAACTTTTCCGCGAGATGGATGAGGATCGCGCCCAATTCGAAGATACGGATCGGCTTCGGACCGCTGCGATCGACCATTGCCGGAATTTTGGAATTGGGATTGATTGCGACGAAGCCGCTTCCGAACTGATCTCCGTTGTTGATCCGGATCAGCCAGGCGTCGTACTCCGCGCCCTTCTTGCCGAGCGCCAAGAGTTCCTCGAGCATGATGGTGACCTTCTGGCCGTTCGGCGTCGCGAGCGAGTAGAGCTGGATCGGATGGCGGCCGACCGGCAAGTCCTTCTCATGGGTCGCGCCGGCGATCGGGCGGTTGATGGACGCAAACTGGCCCCCGTTCGGCTTGTCCCAGGTCCAGACCTTCGGCGGCGTGTAGTCGGACGAACTGCTCATTCACTGGGCTCCGGGTATCTAGGGCATCAACGCGCGGCCGACAGCGGGCGCGACGCGCAAAACTCATATGGCTCAGAAAGGAGAGCTAGCGGAGGGGGCGGCGCAATCATACTCGCGCAGGCATCCCTCACAATCGCGTGATCACTGTCAAGGTTGGGAGCTCATCGCCATGCAGCAGCGAAATGTGCGCCATAACCCATTTTGCTCGCGCCTTTTCGTGCAGTTCAGGTAGCGCCGCCCAACAGCGCGCTTTTTTTGGCGAGCGCAATACTAAAGTGTTTGCTTATCTGTTGGAACATTGATACTAAGGCATATGCTTAACCATTTGACGCCCCTCGACCGCGCCTTTCAGGCGCTCGCCGACCCGACACGGCGTGCGATGGTCGAACGGCTGACACGGGGGCCTGCGTCGGTCGGCGAACTGAAGCGGCCGCTCGCGATGTCGCTCCCGGCTGTGATGCAGCACCTCGCGGTGCTCGAGACTTCAGGACTCGTCGTCTCGCAGAAGGCGGGGCGGGTGCGCACCTGCCGCGTAAATCTACCGGCGCTGACCGAAGCCGAGCGATGGATCGCTGAGAGGCGCCTGGAGTGGGAGCGCCGCCTCGACCGGCTCGGCGAGTACCTCGAATCGCTAAACGCCGACGGAGAGAACAATGACCAGGATCCATAGCGTGAGGCTCAAGGCCGAACCGAGCGCGGTGCGCGTTTCGCGCAGCTTCGCAGTCCCGCGGGAGACCGTGTTCAAGGCCTGGAGCTCGGCCGATCACATCAAGCAATGGTTCTGCCCGGATGGCTATTCGGTTCCCGAGGCCGTGGTCGAAATGCGCGTCGGCGGAGCGTTCGAGGTCTGCATGCGCTCGCCCGAGGGCGTCGACCACTGGACGAAAGGGACGTTTACCGAAGTCGCCGCCCCCGAGCGCCTGACAATCGATCACCACGTGATCGACCCCTGCGGCGGCGGTCCGCTGTTCAGCGCCGTCACGCAAGTAACTTTCAGCGACGCGGCCGGTGGTGGAACGCTGATGGAAGTCTTGCAGACCTATTCGGCTAGCGGCGCGGCCCAGGCGGAGCAGATGCTGAAGGGCGCGCCGGAAGGCTGGCGCCAGACGCTTGACAAGCTCGAGGCCGAGGTCGCCCGGATCCACGGCGCCATCGCCCGCTCAGTCATCCACGGCGCCTTTCATCTTGAGCGCGCATACGACGCGACGCCGGAACAAGTGTACCGGGCCCTGTCCGATCAGGAGGCCAAGGGCCGCTGGTTCTTCGGGCCCGTGGGGTGGCGGCTCATTGAGCGCACTATGGACTTTCGGGTCGGCGGCCGCGAGCGGGTCAAGGGCGGTTTCGAAGGCGGCGTGACGACGACCTTCGACGCCGTCTATCACGACATCCTGCCGCGCGAACGGATCGTCTACGCCTATGAGATGCATCTCGACGAACGCAAGATCTCCGTCTCCCTCGCCACCCTGCAGATCAAGTCCGAGGGTCAGCGCCGGACGAGGCTCCTGGTCGACGAGCAGGGGGCCTTCTTGGACGGCTACGACGACGCGGGGTCGCGGCAACGCGGGACGGCGGAGCTTCTCGACAAGCTCGGCGCGTCGCTGCGGCCCTAACGTGACGCAGAGGCGCGGGAGGAAGGCCAGGAGACAGGAGGTCGGTATGAGCGCGCCCAAACTGTCCGGTACGGACAGCGAATTGGCGGAACTCGCGAAGCAGAGCTATCTCGCTTATGTCCACAAGGATCGCGCGGCTATGGAGCAGCTCCTCGCCGAGGATTTCCATTTCACGAGCCCGCTCGACAATCGTCTCGATCGAAAGACCTATTTCGACCGCTGCTGGCCGAACTGCCAATCGATCGCCGATTTCGAGTTCATCGACGTCGTTCCCAATAATGACCGCGTCTATGTGACCTATATCGGCCGTTCAGACGCTGGCCGACGCTTCCGAAATACGGAGGTGCTCACAATTCGCGGAGCGAAAATCGTCGAAGCTGAGGTCTATTTCGGCTGGTCCCTGCCGCATCCGGCGCCGCCTGGCGGATTCCTACAAGACGCCCCGCAGAAGTGAGTGTTCGTCGGGAGCGTTCACCTCGCGTTGCGGCGAAGGCGACGGACCTCAAAGCAAGATCGTAATCGGCCTCACTCGTCGTTCGAGGCGTTAAGGTCGTCCCAGCCCAGGTATTTGGCCTCGCCGCCCTTGCGAAGGCGGACGCCTGCGCCGCCCCCGTTTTTCGGGATGAACGCGACGCCCGCCGACTCGAGCGCCGTGCGCATCTTGGCGACTGTCTCGGCCGGGATGCTGTCGGGCTGCCCGGTTTCGAAACGGTCGACGACCGAAACCGCTATGTCGGCTGCATTGGCGAGCTCCGCCTGCGACCAGCCGATGAGAGCGCGCGCGGCTCTGACCTGGGCAGGTTCGGTCATCGGGCTCGGATCATTCCGCCGGCGCGGCCGAAACCGTGGCGGCGGGAGCGTGTGTCGTCGCATCGCGGATGCTGTCGCCGAGCGCCTTGCGCGCCAGCGCCGCTTCGCCGCCGGAAGTCGCATGGTAGAGCGAGAGCTGCTCGAACTCGTCGTCGCGCGGCGGGGCGATGGCGAGGTCGGTATAGGTGTAACGGTCGGGCGCGTTCAGGACCTCGTTGAGGATACGCCGCGTCCGGAGGAAGAATCGCGAGTAGTGCCACGCCTTGAGTGCGATTCCGCCCCAGTAGCGCGGATAGAAGACAAAGGGCGATTCGAGCGGCAGGCTGCGCCGGCGGTCGCGGCGGTATTTGAGGCGGAAGGCGCCGCCTTCGAGCGGATGGACCCCCTCCTGCTCGATCATCAGTTTGAACCACATGATCGTGCTTGTGATCGGCTTCGGCCGGCCGTTGGGGATCTGGGCGGCGCGCTTGAGGATCGTGCGAATGTGCTCGGGCGTATAGTACGTGGCCCAGGCGGCGCGGTAGGCCTCCTCCCACTCCTGGTCGGTCATCTTCGAATGATGGGCGACACGATGGTCGAGGTCGTATTTGTTGATGTCGGGGTCCATCCAGACGCCCTTCTTCAACAGCGTCTTGTGGTCCTCCGAGCCCGGCAGCGGCGTCAGGAAGAAGAACTCGAGGATATCGAGCGGCAGCTCGCGCTTGATGATCTCGATGTCGCGCAGGATTGATTCCTTGGTGTCCGCCGGGAAGCCGAGGATGTAGCCGGCGAAGGTGAGCGCCCCGTGCGCCCGCCACTTCTGCAGCATGACGCGATATTCGGTGATCTTGTTCTGCCGCTTCTTGGCGGTGATGAGATTCTCGGGGTTGATGTTCTCAAGCCCGATGAAGATGCGCCGCGCTCCCGCCTTGGTCGCCTTCTCGATGAAATTCGGGATCTTGTGGCAGAGCGTATCGACCTGGATCGTGAAGCCGCAGTGGATGCCCTCGCCCTGAAGCTTGATCACCCGGTCGAGCAGGATCTCCCAGTCGCTGTTGCGAGCGAAATTGTCGTCTGTAATGAAGAACCGGTCGATGCCCTGCTTCCTGTTCTCGCGAATGATCTGTTCCAGATCGTCAGGCGTGCGGAAGCGGCTCTTGCGCCCTTGGACGTTGATGATGGTGCAGAACGAGCACTGATACGGGCAGCCGCGCCCAAGATCGATCGACGAATAGTGGCCGGTCGTGCGCGCGAGATGCTTGCGCGGCAAGATCGGCGCCGGCTCGCCTTCGAGCGACGGGAGCTTGTCCATGAAATTATAGAGCGGCTTCATCTCCCCGCGCCACGCGTCGCGGAGCACGTCGTCAAGCCGATGCTCCTCCGCTTCGCCCGCGAAGAGCGCGATTCCGAGCGCCTGCGCCTCTTTGAGCTCCGCGGGCATTTCCGGCAGCATGGCGATGCAGCCCGAGACGTGGAATCCGCCGATGCACACCTGCAGGCCTGCGGCGCGGAACTCGCGCGCAAGGTCCATGGCGCGCGGATATTGATTCGACTGCACCCCGACAATGCCGATCAGCGCGCGGCCGCCACGGCGTTTCAGGTCGCTGATGATCCGTTTCGGATGGACCCGCCGGTTCGTCTCGTCATAAGTCTCGACGACGAATTCAATTCCCGGACCTAGCGCCTCACGCTTCCGCGCGTCCTCGACCAGGCTGTACATGCAGGCCAGCGTGTTGGACGGCAGCGCCGAGCGATACCATTGAATCGGATAGCCGTCATCGTCGTAATGGGTCGGCTTGACGAGGACGAAAGTGAATAACGAGTCGTTTTCGCTCAAAGTTGGCTGCGCCCCGGTTTGATCTCACCCGTGCGCCTCGATTGCGGCGCATCCCTTCGGAGTCGCGCACCGGTACCACGGGACCGCTCGCTCGGGCAAATCGCCGCTCCTGAACGTCGATCGGGGAGAGGCTACATCGGGGGGACGAGTCCGTCCTTGCCGACGAGGACGAAGGCCGCGTCGATTGAGCCGTCATCCTGCTTGGCCCCGCGGGCGATGATCGCCGCGCCGGGCTTGAGATCCGTCTGCGCGCCCGGCGCAAGAGCGACGATGGGTGTTTTGGGATCGACGACGATGGCCTTCTCGCCGCCCTTGTAGGTCACGGTGAGCTTGGGGCCGCTCGTGGCGTCCACCCGCGCGGTGATATTGCCATTGGTCATGCTGCTGCCGGGCCCAAGGTCGAACGGACGGTAGCCCTCGCCGCTCCCCCGCATGGCTTCGGGAAAGATGTGCACTTCCATCGCCTTGAGCTCGTCTCCGTCGCCCGGCATCGCGGCCACGCCGACAAAGGATCCCGGCTTCACGTCGGCGAGGGTCGCTGGAACCACTAAAGCGAAGCGGGTCTTGGGGCTGAGTCGGATGGTTCGTTCCTCGCCTGCCCGCGTTTTGACGCCGAG
The DNA here is from genome assembly GCA_963761435.1 of uncultured Alphaproteobacteria bacterium. Taxonomy (GTDB): domain Bacteria; phylum Pseudomonadota; class Alphaproteobacteria; order Rhizobiales; family Beijerinckiaceae; genus Roseiarcus. Next base: position 156,681 of record CAVXHJ010000001.1, read on the forward strand.
GCTGGCGCCGTCGGCGCTGACGGTCTCGATGGTCGCCCGCGCCGAGGCGATCGGCGCGTTTTGAGCGAAGGCTGGCGAGAGGGCAAGGACGAACGCGGCGACGGCGGTGAATTTCGATGACGGCATTCCGGATCTCCCAAAGAATCGACGGGCGCGTCAGGTTTGACCAGTTTGATCGGCGCCAAGACCAGTTTGATCGGCGCCAAGAGCGGAGGAACGACGCTAGGGACCGAAAGTGATATTTCCAAGACGCATGCTTGGCGCCCAACCCCGGCATGTCAATCGGGAGTTGGACGCGGGGACGGGGACCCGCATCGCCGCCGTGAACCCGTTGCTCAGACCTTCACTTCGCTGCCGTCCTGGCTCCAGCGGGTATGGAAGCTGCCTTCCTTGTCGAGGCGGCGGTAGGTATGGGCGCCGAAATAATCGCGCAGACCCTGCAGCAGGTTCGCCGGCCCGCGCCCGCGCCTGAGGCCGTCGTAATAGGCGAGCGACGACGAAAATGCCGGCGTCGGAACCCCGCTTTCGACCGCGAGCCGAATCACCTTCCGCCAGGCTCCTTCAGTTCTCGTCACCGCGCTGAGGAAATAGTCGTCGAGGAGCAGATTGGGGAGCTTTGGATTCCTATCGTAGGCCTCCTTGATCCGATCCAGGAATTTGGCGCGGATGATGCATCCGCCGCGCCAGATGGTCGCCATGTCGCCAAGCTTGAGATCCCATTTGAATTGCGCGGAGGCGACCGACATTTGCTCGAAGCCCTGAGCGTAGGCGACGATCTTGGAGGCGTAGAGCGCGTCGCGGATGGCGTCGATTTCGGCCTGTTCCGGCTTGCGCGGCTTAAGCTGGGGATGTGGCGTCTTCTTTTCCATCGTCAGACGCATTGCGCGGTTAGCGGAGAGCACGCGGGCATAGACGGCTTCCGTGATCGCGGTGAGCGGCACCCCGAGCTCGAGCGCGTTCTGGGCGGTCCAGCGACCCGTTCCCTTCTGCTCCGCCTCGTCGAGAATGGCGTCCACCAGGGGCTTTCCGGCGCTGTCGGTCTTGTGCAGGACGGCGGCGGCGATCTCGATCAGATAGCTGTCGAGATCGCCTTGCTTCCAGTTGAGGAAGATGTCCGCCATCGCCGGCGCGCCGAGGCCGTAGACGCTCTTCATGAGGTCGTAGGCTTCGGCGATCAGCTGCATATCGGCATACTCGATCCCGTTATGCACCATTTTGACGTAGTGCCCCGCGCCTTGCGGGCCGACATAGACGCAGCAGGGAACGCCATCGACCTGGGCGGCCATTTTCGTCAGCATCGGGGCAATCCGGTCCCAGGCTTCGCGATCGCCGCCAGGCATCATGCTCGGGCCCTCGAGCGCGCCCTCTTCGCCGCCGGAAACGCCCATGCCGACGAAGCGAATCTTTTTCCCTTCGCACGTCTGATGCCGGCGGGCGGTGTCGGTGAACAGCGAATTGCCGCCGTCGATGATAATGTCGCCCTCCTCGAGATGGGGCATGAGCTCGTCGATCACTTCGTCGACAGGCGCCCCGGCTTTGACCATGATCAGAATCGGGCGGGGCTTGGCGATGCTGGCGATGAATTCGGGGAGGGTTCTGGCCGGAAGAAAGCGCCCTTCGCCGCCATGCTCGGCGATCAGTTCGTCCGTCCGTTCATGGTTCCGGTTGAAGACGGCGACCGCGAACCCATGTCTCGCCGCGTTTCGCGCCAGGTTTGCGCCCATGACCGCCAGTCCGAAGACGCCAAAGTCAGCTCGATTGGCCATGTGTCCCTCCCACGCTCTCGGGCCGCCCTCTTAGCCCCACAGCAAAAGGTGATCAATCTCCCTCCCGAAGGCGCAGACGGCCACAGGAGCGCACGCGAATGAGAGCGTCAGGCAAATTGTCGGGTAGCGGCGGCGTCGCGCCAGCGCGCCGGTGACTTTCGGATGGATCGACGCGGCCTTGAGCCCTCGAGGGAACATCAGTTGACGCAAAGCCGCAGCGACGCCTTTTCTTCTCGCTTTCGCAGGAGTCAATGCCGTGTCGTATACCCCGACGGACGCGCTCGTCGTACGCGTCTATTATGAAGACACCGATTTTTCCGGCCGCGTCTATCACGCTTCCTATTTGCGCTTCCTCGAGCGCGGCCGGACCGAGTGGCTGCGTGCGCGCGGGGTCGGAAACCGCGAGCTGGCGGAGGCTTCGGGCGTCGCCTTCGCCGTGCGTTCGCTAAAGATCGAGTATCTGGCGGCGGCGCTGATGGACGATCTGTTGCGGGTCGAGACCAGCGTCGTCGCCGCACGGGGAGCGTCGATCGAGTTCCGGCAACGGGTCCTGCGCGGCGAGAAGGAACTGGTCACGGCTTTGGTGCTGGCCGCGGCAATTCGCGATGGCCGCCCGGTGCGGCTTCCTGCTTCCCTGCGCCGCCTCGTCGCCGCTTCTTCCTGAGGGGTCGCGCCACAAATTTCGGGGGAAGACTGCTGAACCTCGTCTGACGAGGCTTTCCTTGGGGCCGCCGGCGTTGCATGACCGTGACCGGTTCGCTGATCCGGCAAGCGCGTATCGGCGAAATGGCAGGGAGTGAAACAATGAAGCTCATAGTGCCGCTTTGCGCGGCGATGATGTTGAGCGCCGGCGCGGCGCAAGCCCAGGTTGACCTCAGCACGTACGCCGACGCCAAGGGCGATCTCGACGTTCAGAAGCTGACCTGCGCGCAATTGGCGAACACCTTCCAGGAGGACGCCGACTTCATGACCGTCTGGTACAGCGGCTGGTACAATGGCCTGGCCAACTACAGCAAGCTTAAGGTCGATCGCGCCAAGGAGCTCGAGCATCGCGTCATCGTCTATTGCAAGGCCAATCCCGACAAGAAGGTCATCACCGCGATGGATATCAACATCAAGCAGATGCGCAAAGAGCTCGGCATCAAGGTGAACGACGAGAAATAGCCGGCGCCCAGCGCGCGCCGGTTGCGACTCGTCTCCGCGGCATGAATTCTTTTTCAGAAAGAGTGGAAAACAATGGTCACCTTGAATCTAGGCCCCGCCCTCGTCGCGGCGGGGACTCTCATCGCATCGGTCTCGGCGTCTCAGGCGCAGGTCGACTTGACGACCTATACCGACGCCAAGGGCTATCTCAACGTGCGCTCATTGACCTGCGCGCAGCTCGCCAACACCTACCAGGAAGACGCCAATTTCCTCGGCGCCTGGTACAGCGGCTGGTGGAACGGTCACCTGAAGAGACATTCCATCAATATCGCTCGCGCCAAGGATGGCATTCACGAGGTCATCGTCTACTGCAAGGCCAATCCCGACAAGAAGGTTGTCGATGCGGTCGACGCCTTTGTGAAGAAGGTGCAGCAGGGCGGGCAATAGCCAAGAGCCTCCGCCCGACGTTCGCCCCGCGCCTCGGTGCGAGGCCGGGGTTCGCCGGCTATTGACAATATCCGCTGATCGCCTTAGGTACGATGATCGAAATTCGGCCGGACAACTCTTGTTACGAGCGGATAATGTTTGCTCGTTCTGACGAACTCCCTCGAAAAATCGAAACAGGATCGCGGCGCCGATGGTTGGCGTCGCGTCCGAATGCTCGCATCCGAAAGGGATCGTCATGCCAATTGGCACAGTAAAGTGGTTCAACCCGCAAAAAGGCTTCGGCTTCATCCAACCCGACGACGGCGGCAAGGACGCTTTCGTTCATATCAGCGCCGTCGAACGCGCCGGGATGAACGATTTGCGCGAAGGTCAGAAGATCAGCTTTGAGCTGGTGACCGACAAGCGCTCGGGGAAGATGTCCGCCGACAAGCTCCAGGCTGTCTGAGCGAAAACGCGGACCGCGCCGCCCGTCGACCGCGGATGTACCGGCGGCGGCGGCGAAAGGTCCGGTCTTCGTCGGACGTTGGGAAGGGGTCAGGATGTTTCCTGGCCCTTTTTTCTGCCCAGCCAGCGGGTTCGATATCATGACGCCGCAAAAGTTCGCCATCGGCCAACTCGTCGACTTCGATACCAGGACCGAGCCGACGCCGAGAACCAAGGGACCTTACCAGGTCCTTCGTGTCCTGCCGGCGGACGACGAGTTGAAGCCGCGCGTCTATCGCATCAAGAGCGAGGCTGAACCCTTCGAGCGCAACGTCAGCGAGTATGAGATCATCGCCGTCGATATCCAGCCGTTGCTGCACTCGCTCCACGGATCGTCGAATCGAGCTGGATGATTCAGCCTCGCTGTCAACGGGCTTCTGGCGGAGGGGGCGGGATTCGAACCCGCGATACGGTTTCCCGTATACACACTTTCCAGGCGTGCGCCTTCAGCCGCTCGGCCACCCCTCCTGCTCGCGCTTCGTGAGAAGGGCGAGGGCGAGGCGCATAGCACCGGGCACGGCGCGAGCGCAAGGAGCGCCTCGGCTTCCGGACAGCGCCGACCCGGCCGCCGCCGGCTTGCCTCACGCCTGCCGCGCCCCGAACAACCCGACGCGGATCGCCTTTTCCAGTTCGAGGATCAGGATGAGGCCGACGGCCGCCGCCACGACGACCAGCATGTCGGGCCAGTCGATCGGCCTCGTGTCGTAGAGGAATTCGAGCGGCGGCAGGTAGGTGAAGAAGATCTGCAGCACGACCACGGCGGCGATGCCGATGGCGAGCGCGCGCGTCACCTTGATGGCGCGGAAGTCGAACGGGGCGCTATGCCTCAGGCGGACGCTGAACAGATAGGCGACCTCGAGCCCGACCATCGCGTTGACGGCGAAGGTCTGGGCGTGTTCGAGCTCTTCGCCGCGCCTGAGCGCCCAGAAGAAAACCGCGAAAACGACCACGCAGAACAGAGCTGAAACAAGCGCCGTCCGCCACACGAGGAGGGCGGAGAGGATCGGCGCCTTGGGATCGCGCGGGGGGCGCTGCATTACGCCGGGCTCGGCGGGATCGAAGGCGAAAGCCAGCCCGAGCGTCACGCCGGTCACCATGTTGACCCAAAGGATCTGCGCTGGCGTCATCGGCAGGGTGACGCCGGCAAGGATCGCGGCGACGATCGCCATCGCCTGGCCCCCGTTGGTCGGCAGGGTCCAGCCGAGCACCTTGACCAGGTTGTCGTAAACAATCCGCCCTTCGCGCACGGCGGCGGCGATGGTGGCGAAATTGTCGTCCGCCAGCACCATTTCGGCCGCTTCCTTGGCTGCTTCCGTGCCTTTGCGGCCCATGGCGACGCCAACGTCTGCGCGCTTGAGCGCGGGCGCATCATTGACGCCGTCGCCGGTCATCGACACCACCGCGCCGTCCGCCTGCAGCGCCTCGACCAGCCTCAATTTGTGCTCGGGACTGGTGCGCGCGAACACCGCGGTCGTGGGCAACGCGGCGCGCAATTCGGCCTCGTCCATCGCGTCGATCGCCCGTCCAGTCAGGGCGTCGACAGAGCCCTCGCCCAGCCCGAGCTGGCGCGCGATCGCGGCTGCAGTCGCCGCGTGGTCGCCGGTGATCATCTTGACGCCGATGCCCGCCGTCCGGCAGTCGGCGATTGCGCGAACCGCTTCGGGCCGCGGCGGATCGATGAGCCCGACGAGGCCGAGCAGAGTCAAGTTCCCGCGCTCGACGTCGGCGAAAGTGAGGCCCCTAGCGTCAGGCGCCGCGGGCATCCGGGCAAAGCCGATAACGCGCTGGCCTTTGGCGGCGAGGTTGTCGATCACGCCGCGCCACATCGACGCGTCCAGCGGTTCCTCGCCGGACGCCGAGCGCTGGCTGTTGCAGAGTTCGAGCAGCCGTTCGGGCGCCCCCTTGACAGTGACCAGCATGCCCGCGGCGGAGCGATTGAGCGTCGCCATGAAGCGGTGGCGGGCGTCGAAAGGGATCTCGGCGAGGCGGGCGAAGTCGCGCCGCGTCGCCTCGGCGTCGATGCCGGCCTTGATCGCCAACGCGATCAGCGCGCCCTCCATCGGATCGCCGTCGACGATCCAGCCTGATTCGGTCTCGCGCAACGAGGCGTCGTTGCAGATGAGCGCAGCGAGCGCGATCTCGCGGAGCGAAGGATAGTGAGCGGGGTCAATCGCAACGCCGCTGAGAGTGAGCGCGCCGCGCGGCTCGTAGCCCGCCCCGGTTGCCTCGAACGCGCCCGACCCGGTCACAAGCCTGCTCGCCGTCATTTGGTTCAAGGTCAGCGTGCCGGTCTTGTCGGAGCAGATCGTCGATACGGCTCCCAGCGTCTCGACCGCGGGAAGGCGGCGGATGATCGCGTTGCGCTCCGCCATTCGCCGGACGCCAATCGCGAGCGTGATCGTCATGACCGCGGGAAGCCCTTCGGGAATGGCGGCGACCGCGACTCCGACCGCCGCCATGAACGCGTGCTCGATCTCGTAGCCGCGGACCAGCGCGGCGAATGCGCAGACGCAGGCGGCCGCCGATAGAATGACGATCGTAAGCCGCCTGGCGAAAGCGTCCATCTGGCGCAAAAGGGGCGTTGTCAGCGATTCGACGCCCCCGACCATGGCGCTGATGCGCCCGAGTTCCGTGAGCGCGCCGGTCGCGACGACGAGGCCCGCGCCTTGGCCCCCCGCGACCAGGGTGCCGGAGTAGGCAATCGAGGCGCGGTCGCCGAGCGGAGCGTCGGGGGCGACCGTCTCCGTTCCCTTGTCCGCCGGCGCCGACTCGCCGGTCAACACCGCTTCCTCGATCCTGAGGTTGGTTGCGCGCAGAAGCCTGAGGTCGGCGGGAATGCGGTCGCCTGCCTCGGTCAATACAACGTCTCCGACGACGAGGCTCTCGACCGGAACGGTGAGGCGGCGTCCATCGCGCAGGACAGAGGTCTCGCGCGTCAGCATGCCGCGGATGGCGTCGAGCGCCTTTTCGGCGCGGCCCTCCTGAATGAAGCCAATGGTCGCATTGATGACGACGACGCCGAGAATGACGATGGCGTCGACGCCGTGACCGAGCAGGAAGGCGATCAGCGCCGACGCAAGCAGGACATAGATCAGGAGGTTGTTGACCTGGGCGAAAAGCCGCGACGCAAGCGATCGCCGCTTGCCGGCCGGCAGGCGGTTCGGTCCGCTCGCCTCTAGCCGCTCGGCGGCCTCGACGGACGTCAATCCTTGCGCGGAGGAGCGGCAGAGCGCGAGCGCGGATTCGGCTGGCTCCGCATGCCAGGCGCGTTCCGCGACCGCGAGATTGTCCCGCATTACGCCCCCGCCATGCGGATGAGCTGGCCCTGGTCAACTGCCCAGGCTTCGTGGAAGACGCGCGTTCCGCGCAGATCGACATAATCCAGCCTCAGCTCGTTCTCCCGCAAGGTCATTTGCGCGAACCCGTTGAAGCCGACCGTGAGATTTTCGTCGTTGGGATAGACGCGCTCATCCATGAATTCGACCGTGTAATCGTGGAGCGGCTCCGCCGGCGGCAGATCGACCGGCATGCCGCCGTGGCCGATGCAGCGTCCAAACGCCTTGACGCCGCCCGGCATTGCGGCCTCGTCGTAGATCGCGAGCCGATGCTCATGTCCCCACAACCATAAGACTGGGCGCGAGAAAAACTCCGCCAATTGCTGCGCTGGCCGTGGGTAGCAATGATCGAAGCGCGACACATACTGATGGTGGGTCAAGATCACGATTCCACGCGGATCGTCGGGCTCCGGCCGGACGACCTCGCGCAGCCAGTCGAGGAGTTCATCCGGCAGCGCGCAATCGGGCTCGAAGAAATGCTCGATGATCGGGGCGCCGACGGAGTTGAAGCCGGTATCGAGCGCGAGGATGCGCCAATGGTCGTTCTCGAGGCAAAAATAGCTCGCTCGCTGGCCGTTCGGGCTGCCGCGCATGCCGAGCTTCGGCAGGATATGATCGAAATAGCCAAATCCGCGCGCCAGCATCTCGTGGTTGCCATTGAGGGCGAAAGCGCCTTCCGATCCGGTTGGCCACTTGCACGGCTTGTAGGGCAGGCGCGGGTTGGCCACGCCGAGGAAATTCGCCGCCACCTCCGCTGGATCGCCGACGTAATAGACGTCGCCGAGATGGATCGTATAGTGCGGCCTGAAAGCCCTCATGTGCGAGGCGACGTGGAACGCTTCGTCGGTGCCCGTTCCCCAATCTCCAGCCAGTGCGATACGCGTCCCGTCGGAACCGCCGCGCAGCCGGTAGACGCCATTGTCTCCGTGCGCTCCTTCGTAGGTCTGGAATCGATGCCGGCGGCCGAATCGAAATCGCCCATACTCCGTCAGCCATCGCCACAGCCGATGGGGTGCGAAGGCGGCGAGATTCGGGTGTTGCGCCGGCCGCGCAGCTCTGGCCCTCGGCCTCAACGTCCCGGGTTGCGCGTGCTTCCGCCCGATTGCGAGGAAGGCGGAACGCGGCAGACCACGGAGATCCTGAAGGTCTCTGCGTGGGTCGGGCGTCGGCATGTCCGGGGAGCGTGTGGCGGGCTCGTCCTCCGCCATCGGACCCGGCCGCCCGTTCACCCCACCACCGCGGCGATATCCTTCGCGCCGAGTCCTTTCGCCTCGGCGCGCGCGAAGGCCTTGGCCGCGCCCAGGATCATGTCGGCCGGCGCCCCCAACGACTGGGCCAGCGCCGCGGCGTAGCGGGCGTCCTTCAACATGAGACTGAGCGCGAAATCCGCCGGCTCGAAATCTTGCGCGAGCATGCGCGGCAGCTTGAGTTTCACGATCGGGCTCGCCGGGGCGCCGCCCAGGATGAGTTCGGAGATTTGCTCATCTCTGAAGCCGGCCTTCCTGGCGACCTCGAGCGCCTCCGCGAGCGCCGCGATCTGACCCGCGGCGAGCTGGTTGTTGATGAGCTTCCAGGTCGCGCCCGCGCCGAGGGGCCCGAGCAGATCCATCTTGGTCCCCACAGCCTCAAGCGCGGGGCGCGCCGCCTCGTAGGTTTTGGCGTCGCCGCCGACAAAGAACCTCAGTTCGCCGCCCTCCGCCGCGGCGCGGCTGCCGCCGACCGGCGCATCGAGGAAGCCGACGCCCTTGGCTTCAGCGTGGCGGCCAAGCTCGCGGATCCAGTCTGGGGTCAACGTGCTGGATTCAACGCCGATCGCGCCGCTCTTCGCTCCGGCAAGCGCGCCATCTGCGCCAAGCCAGACGGAGCGCGAGGCGTCGTCGTCCGCGACCATGGCGAAGACGAAGTCCGCGCCTTGAGCGGCTTCGCGAGGCGTGGCCGCGACCTTGGCGCCCTTGCCGGCCAGCGCTTGGGCCTTGGCGGCCGTGCGGTTCCAGACCGTGACCTCAAAGCCCTTGGCCAGCCAGTTGGCGGCCATGCCGCCGCCCATGATGCCGAGACCAAGAATCGCAACGCGTTGCATGTCGATGCTCCTTGAAAGATGAGAATTCGCCTCAGCTCTTACAGCACGTGCGAACCGTCGCCGGCGCGCTTGGCGGCTTTCTGGAATTTCTTGATCACCCGGTCGCGCTTGAGCTTGGAGATGTGATCGATGAACAGGACGCCGTCGAGGTGGTCGATCTCATGCTGCAGCACGGTCGCCAGGAGGCCCTCGGCGAGGACTTCCCGGAGCTTGCCCTCGCGGTCGAGCGCGCGGGCGCGCACGGACCCGGGCCGCTCGACCTCGGCGTAATATTCCGGAATGCTCAAGGCATCCCTCCTCGTAGGTCGAGCGCTCGTCGGACGACCACACGATCTCGGGATTGATGAACACCTGAGGCTGGGGTTCTTCCTCCTTTTTCGCCACGTCGACCACGAGCAGACGGATCGGCTCGGCGACCTGGATCGCCGCCAGCCCCACGCCGGGCGCGTCATGCATCGTCTCGATCATGTCGTCGATCAGCCGGCGCAGTCCCTCGTCGACGCGCTCGATCCTTTTGCTGACGAGGCGCAGTTTTGTGTCGGGGAGGGTGATGATCGGTCTGAGGGCCATGCGGCGAGCTTGTTTTCAGGCAGGGAGCGCCGGGACTGATAAGCGCCTGGACAGGCGCGGTCAAACGTGTTCTTATTTTGTTCCGATCGCTCTTTTCGGGCCCAAGTCTTGATGACTTCCGCTTCTCCGATCGCCGTCATCGGCGGGGTCGCGATTTTCCTGCCGCAGGCGCTTGTCGCGGCGACGCTCGCCCTCGTTCTGCTCGCCGCGTTCTGGCGCTCATCCGCCATCCGTCGGGAGCGGCGGATGGCCCAAGAGCGACAGCAGGCGATCGAGGAGCGCTTCGCCGCGCTCGCTCAATCGAGCGCCGAACTCAACGGCCGGATCGCGGGAATGGCGGAATGGCTGGGCTCGCGGCAGACGGACCTCGCCCGGGTCGTCGCCGATCGGCTTGATTCGGTCGGGGCGCGGCTCGGCGCCGGGCTTGAAAATCACGCCCAGACGACCGGCGAAAGTCTGGGCAAGCTGAACGAGCGTCTGGCCGTGATCGACGCGGCCCAGTCGCGCATGAGCGAAATGACCCGCGAAGTCGTGTCGCTCAAGGACATCCTCTCCAACAAGCAGTCCCGCGGCGCGTTCGGCCAGGGCCGGATGGAGGCGATCGTACGCGATGGCCTGCCGGCCGGCGCCTATGATTTCCAGTTCACCCTGTCGAACCGCACTCGGCCCGACTGCGTCATTCGCCTGCCGGGCGATCCCCGCCCGCTCGCGGTCGACGCCAAGTTCCCGCTCGAAGGGTTTTCCGCCTATCGGGCGGCGCGCGATGACGAGGCGCGCAAGACAGCGTACGCTCGGGTCCGCGCCGACGTCGGCAAGCACGTCAAGGATATCGCCGAGCGCTATCTTTTGCCTGGCGAGACCCATGACGTCGCCCTGATGTTCGTGCCGTCGGAGGCGATCTATTCGGACCTCGTCGAGCATTTCGACGAGCTGGTGCAGAAGGCCCACCGGGCCCGCGTGGTCATCGTCTCGCCGACGCTCATGATGATGGCGATCAGCGTCGCCCAGGGGATCCTGCGCGATGCGCGGATGCGCGATGAAGCGCATGAAATCCAGGCCGAAGTTGGCAAGCTCCTGAATGATGTCCGGCTCGTTGTCGAACGGGCGGCGAAGCTCGAAACGCATTTCCGCCAGACGCAGGAGGATCTCGCCGGCGTCGGCGCCGCCGCCGTGCGGATCGCGCGCCGCGGCGAGCGGATCGAGGCGATGGACTTCGCCGACGGCGATCAGGCCGGCAGGCCGGACCTATTGAGCCTGGCGCGGCAGGCGGAATAGGGATTGCGCGCGCGTGGCCTCAAGTCCGCGGCGGAAGGAGGACGCCTCAATGAACGACCAGGCCGCCGGGGCTCAGCCGCTCGCCGTGAAAGAAGCGGACGCCCCGCAGGACGGCTGGGACGATCCCGTGCGCGGCCGGCTTCGGTGGCGCACCCTGTTCTCCCAGGGATTGACCCCGACCTCGGGAATGACCTGCGGCGTGACCGAACTCGGGCGCGGCGACTGGCTGGGTCTGCACCGCCACGCGCCCCCGGAAATCTATTACGTGTTCGCGGGCGCCGGAATCGTGAGCCTCGACGGCCGCGAAATCAACGTGAGCGCGGGAAGCGCGGTTTTCATTCCAGGCATGGCCGAACACGGTATCCGGCAGACGGGCGATGACCTCCTTCGCCTCTTCTACGGGTTCCCGGTCGAACTCATTCGACAGCGTCGAATATTTGTTCACCGCGGAGCCGCGCGGGTGAGGGCTCGGGTTTGTTCAAATCTCCGCATGCGCCTTGTCGAACGCCCATATGTCCTCAAACCCCATCAGCCGGTTCATCCCGGCGAAGCTGAAGATGGGCGCGCCCGAGCGTTTGCGCCAGGGAGCCCTTGCGCGCGAAGGACCAAGTTGACGGCCGCCCAGGACCAAATCATGGTCCTCGGGCCGAAACGCGCCGAATCCATCGCCGCACAGGGGAGGAAACCGCATGACCATCGTCAAGCACTCAATTGACGCCGAGACCGCCGAGAAGGCGACCGCCGCGGCCGCCAAAAAGGCGGCCGAGTTGAAGCTGCGCATGTGCATCGCGGTCTCTGACGAAGCGGGCGATCTCAAAGCCTTCCTCCGGATGGACGGGGCGCCCAAGCTCTCGATCGATATCGCCCAGAACAAGGCCTATACCGCCGCCTCGTTTTCGATGCCGACCCACTCCTGGTTCGACTTTATCAAGAACGATCCCCCGCTCCTCCACGGCATCACCCACACGCCACGCCTCACCGTGTTCGGCGGCGGGTTTCCGATCACGCTCAAAGGCGAAATCGTCGGCGCGATCGGCCTGAGCGGCGGGCACTATACCCAGGACATGGAATGCGCGCGGGCGGCGCTCGTCGCGATCGGCGCCGATCCGCTCTAGCCGAGAGCCCGATCATCCTGAGCGCTTTCGACGCTTGACCAAGCGCTCGACCCGCGTCGGCTGACGGGAGACATTGACGCCGCATCGCGCTCGGCCGGCAATACCGGCTGTTGGGCTTCGCGGGCGGCCGGACGAAGACGGGCCGCATCAGACGGCTGCGCGCGTCAAAGCGCCTCCGCCTCCTCCTTCGCCAGATGTCCAAGCGCCCTTTCTCTCGCCATCTGCGCGGCGTGGTCGCGCGCCAGGAAGGTGTAGACCGCTGGGGTGACGAAGAGCGTGAAGAGCGTGCCGATCGCCATTCCGGCGAAGATGGTGATGCCGATGGCGAAGCGGGAGCGTGCGCCCGCGCCCGAGGCGAGGATGAGCGGGATCATCCCGACGACCATCGCCCCGGTCGTCATGAGGATCGGCCTCAAGCGGACCGCCGCCGCTTCCTCGATCGCGCTCCGCCGGGTGTGGCCTCCAGTCTCCTGCAGCCGGTTGGCGAAATCGACCATCAGGATGCCATGCTTGGAGATGAGCCCGATCAGCGTGACGAGGCCGATCTGCGAATAGATGTTGATGCTGGCGAAGCCGAGGAAGCCGCCGATGTTGAGAGGCAGGAGCGCGCCGAAAAGCGCCGTCGGCAGAGCGATGAGAATGATGAGCGGATCACGGAAGCTCTCGTATTGCGCCGCCAACACGAGATAGATGACGATCAGCGCGAAGATGAACACATAGACGAGCGCGTTGCCTTCCTGCTCGAACTGGCGCGAATCGCCTTGAAAGTCGTAAGAATAGCCCTCGGGAAAAATCTCCGCCGATTTCGCCTTGAGAAAGTCGAGCGCCTCGCCAAGGGTCCGGCCGGGGAAAGGCACGCCCGAGAGGGTGGCGGAATTGAGCTGCTGGAAGCTGGTCAGCGCGTTCGGCTGCACCTGGTCGGAGACGCTCGCCACCGCCGACAGCGGCACAAGTTCGCCGTTGCTGGTCTTCAACTGGTAACGGGTCAGCCAGTCGGGCGTCAGGCGAAACTCGCGCGGAGCCTGCGGAATGACCTGATAGCTGCGCCCGTACAGACTGAACAGATTGACGTAGTTGCCGCCGAGCATCGTCGCCAGCGCCGTTCCCACGTCGGCCATGTTGACGCCGATGCGGTTGGCCTTGTCGGCGTCCACCTTGAACACGTATTGCGGCGTGTCGAATTTGAGGTCGACGTCGGTGAACAGGAACAACCCGCTTTCCCGCGCCGCCTGCTGCATCTTGAGCGCCACGTCGGCGAGGGTGGCGTAGTCGCCGGTCGTCCTGATCACAAACTGCATCGGATAGCCTCCGGTCGAACCGGGCAGGGCGGGGGGCGAGAACGCCTGCACCTGAGCCTGCGGCACGGCGAGGAATTTCGGTCCGAGTTCGGTCAGCACCTGCTTCTGACTCTTGGTCCGTTGGTCCCAGGGCGAGAGCAGAAAGCCGGCGAAGGCGCTGCGGACATTGGGGAAGCCGTTGATGGTGAAGACATGCGAGACTTCAGGGACGCTCTTGATCTGCGCATAGAGCGTGTCGGTCGCCTGGGTGGTGTAGTCGAGGTTGCCGACCTGCGGCGCCTTGATGAGCGAGAGCAGAATCCCCTGATCCTCCTCGGGAGCAAGTTCGCGCGGGGTCGAGGCGTACATGACGCCGGTCAGCGCCAGCACCCCGACCAGGATCAGAAGGGTCAGCGCGCGGAAGTTGAGCGTGCTGTGGAGGCGCCGCTTATAGGCGCGGCGAAGCGCAAGGAACGACTGGTCGAGCATGCGGGCGAACCGGCTCTCGCTCTTTTCGTGGCTGAGCAGCTTCGAGCACATCATCGGCGACAGCGTGAGCGCGATGAAGCCGGAAACGACGACCGCGCCCGCCAGCGTGAAGGCGAATTCGCGAAAGAGGACGCCGGTCACGCCGGAGACGAAACCAATCGGCGCATAGACGGCCGCGAGCGTGATCGTCATGGCGATGATCGGCAGCGCGATTTCGTGCGCGCCCCGGATCGCCGCGTCGAACGGCGTCATGCCCTCCTCGATGTGGCGATGAATGTTCTCGACGACGACGATCGCGTCGTCCACTACGAGGCCGATCCCGAGCACGAGCGCGAGGAGGGTCAGGAGGTTGATCGAATAGCCAAGCGCCATCAGCGCGATCATCACGCCGATCAGCGACAGCGGAATGGTGACGATGGGAATGAAGGTCGAGCGCAAATTCCCCAGAAACAGGAAGATCACAACGATGACGATCGCCGCGGCCTCGATGAGCGTCTTGGCGACTTCGTAGATCGACGCGCGGATGAAGACGGTCGAATCAAACGCGATCGTCGCCCTCAAGCCCGCCGGCAACTGGGTCTGAATGCTCGGCATGATCTCTCGAACGCCGTCGATCACGCTCAGCGGATTGGCTTCCGGCGTCCCGTAGATGCCGACGAACACGGCCTTGAGGCCATCGAACACCGAAGAGCTGTCGACGCCTTGCGGGCCGAGCTCGATCTTCGAAACGTCGCCGAGGCGCACCAGCGCATCGCCGTGGGCGGCGATGACGAGCTGGCCGAACGCCTTGGCGCTGTCGAGCGAGGTCAGCGCATTGACGCTGATCTGGGTATAGTCGCTTTTGACCTCGCCGGCCGCGGTGGTGAAGTTGTTGGCGGCGAGCGCGGCCCGCACGTCGTTCGCCGTCACGCCCAGGGACGCCATCCGCGTCGGATCGAGCCAGATGCGCATGGCGAAGGTCTGTCCGCCGAGGATCTGGGCGTTGGCGACGCCGCCGACCGTCTGCAGGCGCGGCTGCACGACCCGGGTCAGATAGTCGGTGATCTGGGACGAGGTCATCACGTCCGAGTTGAACGACAGGTACATGAGCGCGAAGCCCTGGCCGGTCTGCTTCACCACCACCGGATCGAGCGCGTCGCGGGGCAGGAGCCCGCGCACCTGATTGACCTTGGAGAGCGTGTCGGCCATCGCCCGGTCCGGGTTGGCGTCGAGACGCAGATTGAGGGTGACCGTCGAGACGTTCTGCTGTGAGGTCGAAACCAGCGTGTCGATGCCCTCGGAGCTGGCGACCGCCTGTTCGATCGGCGTGGTGATGAAGCCCTTGATCACGTCCGCCGCGGCGCCCGGGTAGGTCGTCGTGATGGTGATCGTGGTGTTCGAGGTCTCCGGGAACTGCCGCACCTGCAGTCGCAGCGCGGCCATGCCGCCGATCAGGAGAATGAGGAGGCTGACCACGCTCGCCAGCACCGGCCGGCGGATGAAGAGATCGGTGAAGGCGTTCATGCGGGCGCGATCACGGCCGGGGCGTCTCGGCCGGCGCCGGCAGCGCGGCCGTTTCGTCGACAATGACTGGCGTATAGGCCTGGAGCTTGATCTGGCCGGCAGTCACCACGCGCTCGCCCGCCCTCACCCCGTCCACGATCGCAACCCTCTCGCCGCGCGCCGGGCCGACGCGCACGAAGCGCCGCTCGACGATGAGGCCGCTCGCGCCTTCGCTTACGCCGCCTTGCTCGCGCGCATGCGGCGCCGCCGTGACGACAAAGACATTGTCGCCATAGAGACTATAGACGATCGCGGTGCGCGGGAGCGTCAGCGTGTCCGCGGGCTCGCCGGTGGCGACCGTGAGATTGGCGAACATGCCTGGCAGAAGCTTGCGGTCGGGGTTGGCGAAGGTCGCACGCGCGGTGACGTTGCGCGAATCGGCGCTGACCCGCGCGTCGATCGCCTCGATCTTGCCCTCGAAACTGCGGCCGGGGAAGGAGTTCCACCGTCATGCTGACCGCCTGACCGGTCGCGAGCGAGCTAAGCGCCTCCTCGGGCACGGGAAAGTCGGCGTAGATCGGGTCGAGCTGCTGCAGCGTGACAAGGCTCGTCCCCACTGCGACATATTGCCCGAGATCGACGTTGCGCAGGCCGAGCCTGCCGGCGAACGGGGCCCTGATCGCCTTCTGGGCGATCACGGCGCGCGTCCGCTCGACGGTCGCTGCCGCCGAGTCGCGGGTCGCGAGCGCCGTATCGACGGTCGATTGGGGTGTGTTGCCCTGAACGACGAGCGTCTTCTGGCGCGCCAGCGTGGAATCGGCGTTCTTGAGCTGCGCGAGGCCGTTGGCGAGGTCCGCCTGCTCGACCGAGTCGTCGATGTTGATGAGCAATGCGCCGGCATCGACATCGTCGCCCGAATTAAAATGGATCGCCGTGACGTCGCCGGCCGCTTGCGGCGCGATCGCGACGCCCTGGGTCGCGCGCAACGTGCCGATCGCGGTCAGTTCGGGGCGCCATTTTTCGACCCGCGCCGCCTCGGCCGTGACGGTGGTCGGCTTTGGCGCGAACGCGGCGGTGATGAAGCCCTTGACCATCACCGGCTTGATGACGAACTGGAAATAGGCGAGCCCGCCGGTCAGCGCGGCGAGGAGCGCCAGCACGACCACGAACACGACCGGGCGCTTGGCCCCGAGCGGCAGCAGTCGAATGATAAGGAGAAGCGCGAATACGGCTGCGGCCGCGCCGAAGGCAAGCGGGGGGAATGGCGCGCGAATAAGCCCGAGCTGCGCCGCCACGCCGGCCGCGGCGAGCGCGAGCGCAAGCAGAAACAACAGCCAGTTGATAAACCGCCTCATCGGTCTCCTTAAGTTCGGGCAGGACCCCGCCGGCCTTTTGCAACATTTCGCCAGAGATTGAAATGAGCCGCCCGCCGGCTTGCGTCTCGGCCCCGCCGCGCCCCCTCGCCAGCGCCCGCCCGCGCCTTTATGGTTGGAAAGCGGCCGCAAAGGGGCGGCCTGATTCGGGAGAAAGACACCATGATCAAGACGCTTGCGCTCTTCGCGCTCGCCTTCGGCATCGCCGGCGCGCCCGCGCTCGCTTACGCCGATGACGCCTGCATGACCCAGGCGATGGACAAGAAACTGGCCGGCGCCGCCAAGACCAGCTTCATGACGAAATGCGAAAGGACGTCTTGCGAGGGCCAGGCCAAGGACAAGAGCCTGCATGGCGCGGCGATGACCTCGTTCGTCAAGAAGTGCACCAAGGACGCCATGACCATGTGAGCCGAGAGACTGGCGCCCGCCGCCAGTCCGGCGGAAGGCTCTCGTAGACTGCTTCCCGGTCGCCGCCTTGCGGCGGGCGGAGCGGCGGGGTTTCGCGCCGCGATTGCTAACGTTGGAAAGTTCGGCGAGGCTTGAGTGAATTCGCCGTCACCCGGAGCCGCGCGATGAAATGGCGCTTCGCCCTCTGCCTTCTATTGGGCTTCGCCGCCCCGGCTCATCCTGCGCGCGCCGCCGACAGCTTCACGATCGGCGTCATGAATGACCAGTCCGGCCCCTATGCCGATCTTGCCGGGCCGGGCTCGGTCGAAATGGCGCGGATGGCGATCGCGGATTTCGGCGGGTCAGTGCTCGGCAAGCCGATCGAGCTTCTCGTCGCCGATCACCAGAACAAGGTCGACGTCGGCCTCGCCGTCGCCCGCCAATGGTACGACGAGCGCGGGGTCAGGGCGATCTTCGACATCACCAATTCGGGCGTGGCGCTGGCGATCCAGGATCTCGCCAAGGCGCGCGACCGGATCGTCATCTTCGACTCGGCCTCGTCGTCCGACCTCACCGCCAAGGCATGCTCGCCGAACGGGGTCCAGTGGAACGCCGACAATTGGTCGAACGGGGTCGCGCTGATGCGTCTCCTGATCAAACAGGGACTCGACAGTTTCTTCTTCATCACCGCCGACTACGCCTTCGGCGCCTCGCTCGAGGCGGATGCGCGCGACGCCATCGCCAAGGCCGGCGGAACCGTGCTTGGCGCCGTGCGCTCGCCGCTCAACACCGCCGATTTCAGCTCATTTCTGATCGCGGCCCAGGCGTCGAAGGCCAAGGTCGTGGTGTTCGCGATCACCGGCGCCGATCTCTCCAATGCGCTCAAGCAGGCCAACGAGTTCAATCTCGCGCCGGCGCAATATCTGGCGACGCCGATCACCTATCTGAGCGACGTCAACGCGCTTGGCCTCGACGTCGCGCACGGCCTCACGTTCATGCAATCCTGGTACTGGGACCTGAACGATGAGACCCGCGCCTTCGCCAAGCGCTTCTACGCCAGGCGCGGGCGGATGCCCAACGACAACCAGGTCGCGCTCTATTCCTCGATGCGCCACTATCTCGAAGCGGTCGCCAGGGCCGGGACCGACGACTCCGGCGCGGTGATGAAGGCGATGCGGGCGGCGCCGATCGACGACGTCTTCACCGCCAACGGGACGGTGCGCGCCGACGGCCGGGTGCTCTACGACCGCTATCTCATGAAGGTGAAGACGCCGTCGGAATCCAAAGGCCCTTGGGACTACCTTGCGGTCCTCGCCAAGATTCCGGCGGCTGACGCTTTCCGTCCGCCCGGCGCGGGCGGCTGCGCGCTCGCGGGGCCTTGAATGTTCCGCCTGCTGGATTTGGACGGATCTCCATGACGAGGGGCGATGAGGATGTTTGCACAATGACTGCGCGTGTCGACCGGCGCGGCGTCCTGGCGGGAATTGCGGTTCTGCTGGGCGGCTGCGCGACCCGGGGCGGGGTTCCGTTCGGGTCCGGCTTCTACCCATTCCAGAATGCGGCCGCCTATGGCGCGATCAATGACCATGGGCATGAGATTCCCGCGCTCGATCTCACCCGGATCGATCCGGGCCTGCTCCGCCAGCAGGTCGCGTTTTCCGGCCCGTACCGGCCGGGGACGATCGTCGTCAACATCGGCGAACGGCGCCTCTATCTCGTTCAGCCGGGCGGTACCGCAATGCGCTACGCGGTCGGCGTCGGCCGCGAGGAAGCGCTCAATTTTCGCGGTTCGGCCGTCATCGCCAGAAAGGCCGAATGGCCGCACTGGACGCCGACCGCGGACATGATCCGGCGGATGCCGATCTATGCGCACTACGCCAGCGGATTGCCGGGCGGCATCGACAATCCGCTCGGCGCGCGCGCTCTCTATCTCTATCGCGGCAATCAGGACACCGACTTCCGCCTGCACGGAACCATTGAACCGGAGACGATCGGCACCAAGGTGTCGAGCGGCTGCATCCGCCTCTTCAACCACGACATCATCGATCTCTACAACCGCGTCCCGGTCGGAACGCCGGTGATTGTGCTGCAGGAGGGGGAGCAGATGCGCGCCGACGCCGGGGCGGGCGGGTATGGCTATTACGATCCGTATGGACCCGGGCCGGCCGGACCCTACGGAGACCCGCCCGGCGCCTATCCCGGCCCCTACGGAGGGCCGCCAGCGTGGTGACGCGGCCTTGGGCCGCCTAGGCGGCGCCCAATGAGCCTTGTCCTCGACATCGAACAGAATTTGCCGCCGCCGCTCATCGTGGGCTTGAGCGCTTCAATAAGCGTCCCGCTCCAAGATCAGCGGGTGCTTGCGGGGCGCGGACGTGAGCAGACCGCCGCCCGCCAAACCTTCTCGAACATTGTGGCTCTTATGGCGTTATCTGTTGGTCGACCGGTTTGCTGTTCGTTCGTCGAACCCGTGCCGTCATGGCCGGGCTTGTCCCGGCCATCCACGCCGGGCCGCCGCAAGAACGAGTTCCGCCTCGGCGCGACCGGCAGGAAGGCGGACGGTCGCAAGGCTTTTCGCGCTTGCCTGCGTCGATGCGCTGGGCCTTCGTGGATGGCCGGGACAAGCCCGGCCATGACGCCTTGATGGCGCCGTCCGCCACCTCCGCCATGCTCCCGATTCCTTCGCCCACAACAGCCAACGCGATAAGAGCGAACATTGTCTTTCTGAAAATCGAAAGTCATGCTATTGTCCCCTTCATGCGAATGAGAAGCCGGGAACGCGGAAGCGGAATTATGGGGGTGCGTCAGAGCGATCGCTTCCACCCTTCGGCGCGCATAAGAAAAAAGCCCCCAGGGGGTCGGCGCAAGCTCTTGAATACGCTCATTTCGGCGAAGAGAATCCAAGAAAATCCAAGCCTTTTCCTTTGATGGTTTTGGCTCGGCCTTTGCTGGATTTTGCTGGATTTGGCTAAATTTGGATTCGGCTTGCGGAAGAGAGAAGAGACGATGGCGGCGATCCAGGGAGTGGCGGAGGCAGGCGCGGAGCGCGGGGGCATGGGCAAGATCCTGCTCGCGAGCCTCATCGGCACGACCATCGAATTCTACGACTTCTACATTTTCGGCACTGCCGCCGCGCTGGTCTTCGGGCCGATGTTCTTCCCGAAGTCCGCGCCGGAGACTCAGGCGCTCAACGCCTATCTCACCTTCGGCATCGCCTTTCTCGCGCGGCCCGTCGGCGCATTCCTGTTCGGGCATTTCGGCGACCGGGTCGGCCGCAAGTCGGCGCTCGTCGCGACCATGCTGATGATGGGCCTTGCGACAACCCTGATCGGGGCGCTTCCGGGATACGCGAGCGCGGGCGTGATCGCGCCCTGGCTGCTCGCCGCGTTGCGCTTCCTTCAGGGCGTGGGGCTTGGCGGCGAGTGGGGCGGGGCGGCGCTGATCGCGACCGAGAACGCGCCCGAGGGGCGGCGCGCCTGGTACGGCATGTTCCCCCAGCTCGGCCCGCCGGTCGGCTTCTTCATCGCGACCAGCCTTTTTCTCGCGCTGCTTCTCGGATTTGGCGAGGCCGCCTTCGTCGACTGGGCCTGGCGCGTGCCGTTCCTCGCGAGCGCGGTCCTGGTCGCGATCGGCCTCTACGTGCGCGTCGCGCTCGAGGAGACGCCGGCGTTCAAGGCGGCGATGGCGCTCGACAAGCGGATCGCCGTCCCGCTCAGGGCGGTGCTGCGCGACCACTGGCGGCCGCTGATCCAGGGCTCGCTCGCGATCGTCGTCTGCTATGCGCTGTTCTACATCGCAACCGTCTACATGCTGGGTTACGGGGTAAGATCGCTCGGCATTGCGCGGATAAGCCTGCTTGAGATGCTGTGTGTGGCGGTCGTGTTCATGGCGGTGGCGACGCCCGTCTCGGCGGCGCTCGCCGATCGGTTCGGCCGCCGTCCGGTGCTGCTCGCTTCCGCCGTCGTCGCCGGCGCGGTCGGCCTCATGATGCCGTCGCTGCTCGCGCAAGGAACCGGCGGCGTGCTCGTCTTCCTCTGCGCGGCGCTTGGCGTCATGGGCCTGACCTTCGCTCCGCTCGGGGCGTTGCTGCCGGAACTGTTCCCGACCGAACTGCGCTACACGGGCGCGGCGAGCGCCTATAATCTGGGGGGCATCCTCGGCGCGTCGCTCGCGCCGTCGCTGGCGCAAGTGCTCGAGGCGGCGGGCGGCATCGCCTGGGTCGGATACTATATCGCCGCCGCCGCTCTGATCAGCTTCCTCGCCATCTTGAGCATGCGCGAGACCCGCGACGACCGCACGGGCGGCTGAGCTTCGACCGGCGCGCCCACGCTTGTCTTCGGGGAGGCGATTTGTTAGACGACCGCCTTCGCTTCGCGCCCGCCGGTTTGAAGCGAAAAGTGCGGTCATGGCGGAACTGGTAGACGCGCTAGCTTGAGGTGCTAGTTCTTTAACCGGAGTGGAGGTTCGAGTCCTCTTGACCGCACCATTTGCTATCCTGGCGAACAGGAAGCAGACGCTCGCCGGATGCGCGGGCTCCTCTTCGTTCTTGGCTCAGGGCGCCGGCCGGATGTTCTGATTCACCCTGAACAGGTTGGCCGGGTCATACTTCTTCTTGAGCGCGGCGAGGCGATCGTAGTTCTCGCCATAGGCCGCCTTGACGCGCGACTCGCCCTCGTCGTCCATCATGAAGTTCGCATAGGCGCCGGCAAGGTTGAACGGGTGGACGGCTGCCCAGTAATCCCGCGCCCATTTCGTAATCGCAGGCGCGTTCTTCGGATCGGGATCGACGCCGAAAATGACCATCGACCAGGCCGCATCACGGCAGCTCCAGGCCGTCGCGTCCTTTTTCGGCCGATGGACCGCGCCGTCGATCGGATAGAGGTGCATGCCTGAGAGCAGGCTCGGCAGCTTGGCGGCGTTGACGACATGCGCCTCGATCGCCGCGTCGGGCAGCGTCTTGACGAAATCGCCCTTCCAGTACCATTGCAGCCCCTTGGGCAGGAGCCCGTCGAACAGGCTCTGCAAGGCCGGGTACGGCATCGGGCCAGCCCAATCGATGATCGGCGGCGGCAGCGCCGCGCGGACCGCGTTGACGGCTTTTTCGCCCTCGGCCGCCGTCCCGTTATGAGCGAAGACCAGCGCGCACATCTTCTTCGCCCAATGCTCCTTGGGGAATGGGTCGCCGGGCGGGACGGTTTGCAGCCCAAGGAAGCTGCCGAACGCCTCGTTCGGACCGGACGCTGAAAATTCGCGGTACCAGCGCATGACCGTCGCCGCGTCCTTGAGCTCCCAGATGATCGGCCCGCCGTAGACCATGCTCGCGGGATGAGCCTTGAACAGAAAGCTCGTCACCACCCCGAAATTGCCGCCGCCGCCGCGGAGCGCCCAGAAGAGGTCGGGATCGGCGCTCTCGCTCGCGGTGACGAACTTCCCGTCCGCGAGCACGACGTCGGCCTCGATCAGGGAGTCGACGGCGAGCCCGTATTGACGGCTGAGATACCCGTGGCCGCCGGAAAGCGTGAGGCCGGCGACGCCGGTGGTCGAGACGACGCCGAAAGGCACGGCGAGCCCGAACGCGTGGGTCGCGTGATCGACCTCGCCGGTCGTGCAGCCTCCGCCGACCCGCACCGTCTTTGCCGCTGGATCGACCCGGACGCCTTTCATCACGGAAAGATCAATGACGAGCCCGTCGTCGACGCTGCCGAACCCCGGCCCATTGTGCCCACCGCCGCGAATGGCGATCGGCAATTTGTGTTCGCGGCCGAAATTCACCGCGGCGATCACGTCGGCCGAGTCGGCGCAGCGCGCGATCAGGTGCGGCCGTTTGTCGATCATGGCGTTATAAAGCTTGCGGGCCTCGTCATATTCGGGATGACCGCGGCCGAGAACGGAGCCGCGAAGGCTCTGCGCAAAATTCGAAATGGCTTCGTTGTTCATCTCAATCTCCTCTCGCCTGCCGGTCGCAGCGCACTCGATGCTTCGCCCCGTTGGCGAAGGATTGCGGGAAAGGCCGAGGCCGGTAAATCGTTGGATCGAATGAGCCCAGTTGACGCCCCGGCGGGCGACGACGCTGGCGGCAGTCATCAGAAATGATGAGAAGCGACCCCTAGCCGAATGGAAAGGGGCTCGGCGCTATGACTCTCAGTGATCTACGCGAGGCGCCAACCCCCGCCGCATCGCATGGGCGGCCGCCTCCGTGCGGTTGGAGCAGCCGGTTTTGGCGAGGATGCTGCGGACATGCGTCGCCACCGTGTTGAGGCTGATCGACAGGGCCGTCGCGATGTCGGCGTTGGTGCGGCCGATCGCGATCAGGCGCAGCACCTCCGCCTCGCGGGGGGTCAAATCGTCTTCGCCCAGGCTTGACGGCGCTGTTGCTTCCAGTTCCCTCAATCGGGCGCCGGCCCGCTGCTCGAGCGCGCGCGCGCCCATTTTCTCGGCGCTCGAGAGGCTCGATCGCAACAGGGCGCGGGCTTGCTCGCGGTCGCCCGGTTCGCCGCGGGCAAGCAACATCGCGGCATAGTCATGGCGGGTGTGGGCGAGTGGAAGGAAAGCGCCAATCCGCGTGTTCATCGCCAGAGCGTCCTCGAAATGGCGCTCCGACGCCGACCAGTCGGACGTGGTCGCCGCCAGCATCCCCAGGTGGCGCCCGCTCGCGCCGCTGCACACGAAGCCGCCGCCCAGCACGAGCGCGCGGTCGGCGTAGGGCAGGAGCAAACGATAGAGCATCGCCGCCCGACGGGGGTCATTGAGCGCCGCGCACACCTCAGCAAGGTAGGCCAGGCATGTCGCCCACCTTCCGTCGCGCGGCAAATCGTCGAAGTCTCGCGTCGCCAGACGCTCGAATTCAGTGCGCGCCTCGTCCAACTGATCGAGTTCGACGTAGAGGACTGTGAGCCCCGGCCCCCATACTGACGTCGCCGAAGCGGTGCGCATGAAATGAGTCACTGCCGGCGCCAGCTCTTTGAGCCGTCCCTGCTCGCGGCGCAGAGTGAAGACCTGCACGCTGAGAAAGGCCATTTGGCTTTCGCGTTCTGTCGTGTCCGCGCCTGACATCCGCGAATTTGCTTCGGCCGAAAGTCGGGCTGCTGCGTCGAGTTCGCCTCGCATGAGCGCTATTGCGGCGCGCAGACCAATCAGGCCGAGCGCGGTATCTCGGCGGCCCAGTCTGGCGTTAGCTCGCCCGAGATGAACAATCTCATCCTCGACTGCGGCAAAGTCACCGAGTTCGAGACAACACGCCAGTCTTCGGACGCGCGCCATGAAGGCGATCTCGCCGCTTCCGGAGAGCATGGCCGCCTCTAGCGCCTCGCTGGCAAGCGCGAGCAGATTCCGTGTGCCGTCGGGTCCCCAGGGGAAGTCGAAGAGATACTCGAGGGTGCTCGCCAGAAGCGCCGGGTCTCCGAGCCGCCTTGCAGTTGCGATCGCGAAATCCAGCCGCTCTCTCGCTTCTTTCTCCGATCCTGCGTAGAGCAATGACCGCGCCAGGCCGCCGGTCAGCTCGACCCGCAATTTGATTTCGGATTCAGGAACAATCCGCAGCGCGTCCGCCAGCAGTCCCTCTGGCGGGGCGTCCGCAGCCCGCCCCACACGCCATGAAACCCATTCGTACGCCAATGCCGACTTGGCTAGCGGCTCGTACAGGTCAAAACGCAGCGCCGCCTCCGCCGCCTCGCGAAGAGTTTTTTGAGCGCGTGGGAAATCACCGGACATACGTTGCGCTTCGCCAAGCTGGAACAGCAAGCTGCAACGCATCGCCTCGTCAGCGGCGGGGCGCAGAGCCAAGGCGTCGAGCGCCATTTGGAAGAACTGCGCGGCGTCCTCGACGGCGAGCAATGCCTCGGCGCTCTGGCCGGCCCGGGTCGCGTAGTCTATTCCCCGATCGAGGTCGCCGCTGGCGCTGAAGTGGTGCGCCAGTTCCGGCAGAAGCGCGCGTCGATCGCCGCCGCCGAGCGCCTCGAGAGCGCTCCCCACTGCTCGATGCATCCGGCGTCGCGCGCTGGCGCCCAGTTCATCGTAAAGCGTGACCCGAACCAGGTTATGAATGAACTGGTAGCGCCGATCGCCTGCCCCATTGATGATATGAGCGGCCAGCGCTTCGTCCAACGCCTCGATCACCTCATCGGCGCCAAGTGGAGCGGCCGTTCGCACCAGCAGCTCGAGCGAGAAACTGCGGCCGATTACCGAGGCAAGCGCCAGAACCTCATTGCAAGCCGGGGAGAGAAGGTTGAGGCGACGGCCGATCACCTCCTTCAACCCTTCGGGAACCCGGATGACGCGCGGCAGCGCCGCGTCTGGCGCTTCGATTTCGGCGTTGAGGACGCCTTGCTGTTCTAAAAACCGCACGATTTCACGGAGAAACAGGGGGTTGCCCTCGGTCTGCCGATGCAGGGACAGGGTGAACCACGCCGGCGGCGTCCCTCCAGCGGCAGCGGTGACGAAGGCCTGCGTCTCTTCTGCGCTCAAGCCAAGCAAATTGACTCGGGTGATGTGCCTCACCCGCGCCAGACCGCCCAGCGTGTTCGATAGCGGATGCTGGCGCGACAGGTCGGTGGCCCGATATGTTCCGACCAGCAGCAGAGGAATATCGGCGATCTCGGGCGCCAGGAACTCGAGGAGGCGCAGCGACGGCGCATCGGCCCAATGCAGGTCATCGAGCACCAAAACGAGCGGCTGGTGCTCGCACGCCCCGGCAAGCAGCCGGCGAATCGCTTCAAACATGCGGAAGCGCGCCTCCGCGGTATCCCTCAGCCGGGCGCCCGAGCTCGACCTCGGCAGATGGTCGCGTATTTCCGGGGTCAGGTCCGCGATATCGGCGGCGCCCGGGCCGAGATCGCCGAGCGGAACCTCGGGAGCGCGCGACTGCAACAACGAGCGGATGATCTGGACCCAGGGCCAATAGGGCGGAGCGCCCGCTTGTTCGTGGCAGCGGCCCCACAGCACGCTCGCCCCCCGCTTTGCGGCGTCTTGGGAAAATTCCTGGGCCGTCCGGGTCTTGCCAATTCCTGGCTCCCCGGCGATCACGACGCCGCCCCCGCGTCCGGATAGCGCCTGCTCCAGCGCCCCGCGCAGCGCCGCTAACTCGCGCTCTCGCCCGACGAAGGTTTCCTCTGGGCGTCCGACGAGATTCTTGACGGGCGTCTGAATGACCGCCTCCCGACGGCGAATGACGCCGAAACTGCCTCGATTGCGTTGGGCGCGCAAGGTCGGAGCCGTCGGAAATAGGATTGTTGAAGGGGCAAGAGGCGTGCTGATTGACGAGGTTGATGATTCCGCTCAACACTCCGGCGCAAGCCGGAACGTAGGAAGCCGCCATGCCCCTGTTTCTGATCGAACGAACCTTCGCCGATCTCGTGCCCACCGATCCGGAATCGATGGCGGCGATCAAGCTGGTCAACGACGAGATTGGGGTGCAGTGGCTATTTTCGTTCCTCAGCGCCGACAAGCGAAAGACGTTTTGCCTCTACGAGGCGGTAAGTCCCGAGGCGATCCGGGCGGCCGCGCAGCGGCTCGGCATACCAGCCGACTCGATTGTCGAGGTCGGCGAAATCGGGCCCGAGGCCGCGGTGATCGCGGCGCTGCGGCCACATTCAAACGAAACCGCGGTCCATCCAAGCTTTTGACGGACACAGCTGCGACCGCGGCGTCATAGCTGCTGACCGTGTGGATCCCGGCCGAGGGTTCCTACTCCATCTCTCTCACCTGCCCGTCGCGGATGGTGACGCGGCGATCCATGCGGGCGGCGAGATCCATGTTGTGCGTGGCGACGAGGGCGGCGAGGCCGCTCGCCTTGACCAGCGCCGCTAGCGTCGTGAAGACATGATCGGCGGTCTTCGGGTCGAGATTGCCGGTCGGCTCGTCCGCGAGCAGCACCCGCGGGCCATTGGCGACCGCGCGGGCAATAGCCACCCGCTGCTGCTCGCCGCCGGACAATTCCGCTGGGCGGTGGCTCTCACGCTGCCCTAGTCCGAGATAGGCGAGCAGTTCGCGAGCTCGCGTCGCCGCCTGGGCGCGCGGGAGACCTGCGATCATCTGGGGCAGCACGAGATTCTCCAGCGCCGAGAATTCCGGCAGCAGGTGGTGAAACTGATAGACGAAGCCGATTTCGGTGCGCCGCAGCGCCGTCCGCTTGTCATCGCTCATCGTCGAAGTCGCCGCGCCGCCGATCCTGCACTTCGCCCGCATCGGGCCGCTCGAGCAGGCCCGCCAGATGCAGCAGGGTCGATTTTCCAGCGCCGGACGGCGCGATCAGCGCCACTGACTGACCGGGCGAGAGCTCGAGAACTCGCGCCGTTCAGGACCTCGACCGTCGTTTCGGCCCGCCCATATCGGCGCTCCACTCCGTCGAGGGCGAGCGCGGCGACGCGTGCGGCCTCATTCATAGCGCAGCGCTTCAACCGGATCGAGCTTGGCCGCACGCCAGGACGGATAGATCGTCGCCGCGAGCGATAGAATCAGCGCCATGGCTACGACCGCAAAGACGTCGGTCGCTTCAACCCGCGAAGGCAATTGCGACAGGAAGTAGAATTCGGACGGGAAGAGGTTGGCGCCGGTGAGCCAGCTCAGGCCTTGCCGGATCGGTTCGACATTATGCGCGACGAGGAGGCCAAGCGCGAGGCCGACCACCGTGCCGACGAACCCGATCGTCGCGCCGGTGATGAGAAAGATCCGCATGATCGAGCCGCGCGTCGCGCCCATCGTGCGCAGAACGGCGACC
This sequence comes from uncultured Alphaproteobacteria bacterium, assembly GCA_963761435.1. GTDB lineage: Bacteria > Pseudomonadota > Alphaproteobacteria > Rhizobiales > Beijerinckiaceae > Roseiarcus. Next base: position 184,614 of record CAVXHJ010000001.1, read on the forward strand.
GCGCGCGCCTTGTCCTGCACGAGCATGATCAGGCCGGAGATGATGTTGAGCGACGCAACCAGCACGATCAGCGTCAGAATGGCGAACATCACGTTGCTTTCCACCGCCAGCACGTCGAAGAAGCTGCGGTTGAGTTGGCGCCAGTCGGTGTCGATCATCGGCCGCTGCTGCGCAGGCTCGATTCTACGCCGCATCGCGTCCATGTCGTCGGGATCGGCGACGTAGACTTCGATTACGCTGGCCTGGCCATCCTGGTTGAAGAAGGTTTGCGCTTCGGCGAGCGGCATGAAGATGAAGGTGTTGTCGAAGGTCGTCATGCCGATCTGGAAAATGGCCGCAACCGTATAGGACTTCATGCGCGGCGTGACGCCGAATGGCGTTTCGGCGCCATGCGGAGCGATGATGGTCACCTTGTCGCCGACCCTGAGGCTCAAGTGTTCCGCGAGCTTGGCGCCGACAGCCACGCCGCGCCCGGAATCAAATCCGTCGAGCGAGCCCTGGGTCACGTGGCCGGCGACGCCCGGGAGACGCTCGAGATCCCGTCCGCGAACGCCCCGCACCAGCGCGCCCGATGAGCCATAGGGGGAACTGGCGAACGCCTGTCCCTCGACCAATGGCAACGCCAAAGTGACGCCCGGAACTTTGCTCACCCTCTCTGCCACCGCATCGTAATCCGTCAGCGGCGTTTCGACCCCCTGCAGGAACATGTGACCGTTGAGGCCGATCATCTTGTTCATCAGGTCATGGCGGAAGCCGTTCATTACCGACATGACAACGATCAGCGCCGCAACGCCAAGGACGATGCCAAGGAATGAGAAACCGGCAATGACCGAGATCGAACGCTGGGCGTTGCGGGCGCGGAGATAGCGAAAGGCCACCATCCACTCGAATGCCGCAAAGGCCCGCGTCGCCGGCGCCGTTGCGGGAGCGGCCGCCTCGACCGCAATTGCTGTCACGGCCCAGCCTTCCCGACGAGCAGGGCGATCGCGGCATCGACGCTCATCAACTCGCGCTCCCCGCCGCGGCGGGTCTTTACTTCAACCTTGCCTTCGCCAAGGCTCTTGGGGCCAACGATGGCCTGGCGCGGCGCGCCGACCAGATCCATCGCGGCGAATTTCGCCCCGGGACGCTCGTCGCGATCGTCGTAAAGGACATCAACTCCGGCTTTGCCAAGCGAGGCGTAAATGCGCGCGCAAGCCGCGTCGCATGCGGCGTCGCCGACCTTGAGATTGATGAGCCCAACCCGGAACGGCGCGACGGCCTCCGGCCAGATGGGACCGTTCTCGTCGTGGTTGGCCTCGATCAGCGCGGCCGCGAGCCGGGTCGGACCGATGCCATACGAGCCCATGTGCACGGCGTGCTCCTTGCCGTCCGGACCATTGACGACCGCCTTCATGGGCGCTGAATACTTGGTCCCGAAGTAGAAAATATGGCCGACCTCGATCCCGCGGGCGGATATCCGGTCTTTCGGATCGAGCCCGTCGAACGCGGCTGGATCGTGCTTCTCAGAGGTCGCGGCGTAGAGCGAGGTCCACTTGTCGACCACGGCCTGCATCGTCTCGGGGCTGTCGAAATCGATGTTCTCGGGCGGCGTCGGAAACGAGAGATAGTCGCGATGGCAGAACACCTCGCTCTCGCCGGTCGACGCGAGAATGACGAACTCGTGGCTGAGGTCGCCGCCGATCGGGCCGGATTCGGCGCGCATCGGAATGGCGGTCAGGCCGAGCCGCGCGAATGTGCGCAGGTAGGCGGTGAACATCTTGTTGTAGGAGTGGCGCGCGCCCGCCTGATCGAGGTCGAAGGAATAGGCGTCCTTCATCAGGAATTCGCGCGAGCGCATCACGCCGAAGCGCGGCCTCACCTCGTCGCGGAACTTCCACTGGATGTGATAGAGATTGAGCGGCAGATCCTTGTAGGAGCGAACCGAGGCGCGGAAGATCTCGGTGATCATCTCCTCGTTGGTCGGCCCGTACAGCATGTCGCGGTCGTGCCGGTCGCGGATGCGCAGCATCTCCTTGCCGTAATCGTCGTAGCGCCCGGATTCGCGCCAGAGATCGGCCGACTGGATGGTCGGCATCAGCACCTCGATTGCACCGGCGCGATTCTGCTCCTCGCGAACGATGGCGCAGATCTTGTGCAGGACCCTGACGCCGAGCGGCAGCCAGGCGTAGCTGCCCGCCGCCTCCTGGCGGATCATGCCGGCGCGCAGCATGAGCCGGTGCGAGACGATCTCCGCCTCCTTCGGCGTCTCCTTGAGAATCGGCAGGAAATAACGGGAAAGACGCATATCTGGCTCATAGGGATCGAATCAGGCGCGACGGCGACGCTCGGTCCCGCGCCTTATGGCCTCAGGCCTGCAAAAAGGGCAAGCAATAGCTGGTCGAAATACGGGCTCGGCGGAGCCGGACGCTCCGCCTCTAGTGCGCCAGGCGACGCAGGAATTCGAGGTCGACGAGCCCGGCGTGCTGTTTGACGACCTTGCCCTTTTCGAACGCGATCAGGGTCGGAATGCCGCGAATGCCGTAACGCGCGGCGATCGCCGGCTCCTCGTCGACATTGACCTTGGCGAAGCGGGCGCGGGGTTCGAGCTCTTTTGCCGCGCGATCGAAGATCGGCGCCATCGCCCGGCACGGCCCGCACCATGGCGCCCAGAAGTCGACGATGACCGGCGCATCGTTGCGCTCGATCGTCTTGTCGAAGGTCTTCGACGTCAACACGGTCGGCGCGCCGGTAAAGAGACGCGACTTGCAGACGCCGCAGACCGCCTCGGCGGCCGGACGCTCGGCTGGGACGCGGTTGACCGCCGAACAATGGGGGCAGACGGTATGGAGGGGCTCGGTCATCGTGGCGATCTCTCTGGCGACGCCGCGTATGTGGCGATCGGCAAAGGGCGTTCAAGCGATCACAGATTCGTGATCAGTTCGTCGCGTAACCTCATCTCGTTGAGGGCGTAAAGGTTCCTGCGAGGCAGAGGGGCGCCGCCGATCGGACGGAACCCCCCGCCACGGTCGAACCAACCGATTGTTTCACTGGAGGATTTTTGCATGAACGCCAGAACCGCGCTCACCGCCGCCGCGCTCGCAGCCTCGTTGGCCGGCGCCCTCGCCACCGCCGCCAAGGCGGGGCCCGCTCCCGCCCAGCCGGGCGCCGACAAGTGTTACGGCGTCGCGCTCGCCGGCAAGAATGATTGCGCCGCCGGGGCCGGCACCACCTGCGCCGGCACTTCAACCGTCGACTACGACCCGCACCACTGGAAATATGTCGCCAAGGGCGCCTGCGAAGACATGAAGACCCCGAAGGGCCACGGCGTACTGACCCCGATGTAAGCTTTTTGCGCGTCCTTCCATCGTGTCCGGCCTCGCTGCGCCGCAGCGGGGCCGTTTTCGTGCGCGCTCGCCGATCAGACCGCCTTGTTCTGGGCTCTGAGCCGCGAGGCGAGAACGCGCATGACCCTCAGCGCGAAGAACGGGGTGTGCTTAACCAGGAACAGAAACTGCTTTTCCTTGATCGGCGCCACGGTGACGTTAGTGAGGGCGACGACGGTGGCGCTGCGCGGACTGTCGTCGATTAGCGCCATCTCGCCGAAGATGCTGTTCTGGCCCAGCGTCTCAAGCTGCCGGTTGCCGCTTCGGATCTCAACCGAGCCGCGCACGACGACGAAAAACTCGTCGCCGCGATCGCCCTCCAGGAAGATCGTTTGTCCCTTGGAGAAATCGCGGGTCGGAACCTCCGGTCCGACGAGAAGACTGAAGTCGACCTCTTTGTCCGACATTTTGGCCGTCCTGGGCGTTGCGGCTCGATCCGTTCTTGAAGCCGCGCGCGACGATAGGCCCGTCGGGCGTTTACGACAAACCTCTGCGGCGACCCGCGCCCTTGCCTCACTTGGCCGTCGGGCGCAAAGCCCGGACCGCATTTCTCTGGCGGAGCCTCAAATCTCGAATTCGACGCCGATTTCCATGATCTGGGAGCCGGGGATCTTGAAGAACGCTCCGGGGCGCTGGGCGTTGTGGTGCATGAAGGCGAACAGAGCCTCGCGCCATCGCGGCAGCCCCGGCCGGCGGCCGGAGGGAATAATCGTCTCGTGCCCGGTGTAGTAGATGACGCGCGTGAGATCGAATGCCTCGATCCTCCCGGTCGCCATCGCCTCGGCCAGCCGATCGGGGATGTTTGGCTCCTCCATGAAGCCGAAGCGCAACTCGAGGCGGGTTATGCCCTCGGCGATCGGCGCCACCACGAATCGATCGTCCTCCGGCGCCCGCGGAGCCTCGGTCATGTTCGCCGCCACCAGCAGCACCCGTTCGTGCAGGACGTGGTTGCACTTCACATTGTGGGAGAGCGCGAGCGGCACGCCTTTCGCCATGCGCCCGAGGACAATGGCGATTCCAGGGATGCGCAGCGGCGGATCGCGGCGGAGGCGAGCGACGAAATCCGAACTCCGCTCACGAATCTCGACCCGCACGGCGTCCATGACCTCCTCGCCCTTGCGCCACGTCAGCATGAGGAACGAGATGACGAAGGCGATGAGTAGTGGGAACCAGCCGCCGTCGAAGAGTTTGGTCGAGGTCGATGCGAAGAACAGGAGATCGAGAGCGAGCAGGCTCCCATTGACCGTGTAGACGACGAAGCGATTGTGCTTCCAGTGCAGGGCCACGAAAGTGGCCATGAGCGTCGTGATCACCATCAAGAGAGAGACGGCGATGCCGAAGGCGCCGGCAAGAGCATCCGAGGAGCGAAAGCCGATGACCGCGGTCAGGGTGCCTATGGCGAGCGCCCAATTGACGAACGGGACATAGATCTGGCCGATTTCCCGGCCTTCCGTATGAACGACTTTCATCCGCGGCAGGAACCCGAGAGAGATCGCCTGCTGGGTCATCGAATAGGCGCCGGAGATGATCGACTGCGAGGCGATGACGGTCGCTATGGTCGCCAGAACGATGAGCGGAAAATGAGCCCATTGCGGGGCGAGGGCGTAGAAGGGGCTGTCGAGGACATCAGGCGAGTTTGGCTCGGCAAGCAGCAGGCCACCCTGGCCGAAATAGTTGAGGGTCAGCGCCGGCAGCGCGACGCCAAACCAGGCCACGCGGATCGGCAGCGGGCCGAAATGACCCATGTCGGCGTAGAACGCCTCCCCTCCGGTCACGGCCAGAAAAGCGCCGCCGATCACCACCAGGGCCAGCGGTCCGGCGTGCCAGAGATAGGTGATGGCGGCGAATGGATTGAGCGCCGCGAGCACTGCGGGCGATCTCGCGATTCCGATCGCGCCAAGCGCGCCGGCGACAATGAACCAGACCAGCATCACCGGCCCGAATATCCCGCCGATCCAGGACGTGCCGTTGCGCTGGATGAGAAACAGGACGGCGAGGATGACGACGGTCAGCGGGACGACCGCGCGATCCATCTGCGGCGCATAGATCTTGAGGCCCTCGATCGCGCTCAAGACCGAAATCGCGGGCGTTATCGTGCCATCCCCGTAGAGCAGAGTCGCGCCGATGAGCCCGATGACGACCATCGCCGCGCGCCAGCGGTTTTGCTTGGCGCGACGCGGACTAACCAGGGCGAGTAGCGCGAGTATGCCGCCTTCGCCGTGATTGTCGGCGCGCATGATCAGGATGGCGTATTTGAACGAGATGACGACGATGAGCGACCAGAAGATCAGCGACACGATGCCGAGCACGGCTTCCGGCGCGATCTGTCCTGAGGGACTGGCGGACCTCGCCGCGACATTGAGCGTATAGAGCGGGCTCGTGCCGATGTCGCCGAACACCACGCCCATGCAGGCGAGCGCAGCGGGGCCCAGCGCCCGCCCCGTCTTCTGCGAGTGCGTCGCCTGCGGCGCCGCGCCGATCTTTGCGGTTGCGCTCATCGAGCGGCCTCTCGCCCGCGGCCTCTGCACCCACCGTAGCTCAGGCGCGACGGCTGGTAAACGGGCGAAGAGACCTTACTGCAGCGCGTAGCGAATGCCGAAGAATATTTGCTGCGACGTGTTGTTCTGCTTGATCGTCATGCCGGTCTGCGGATTGACCAGGCGCGTAACCTCGCCGGCGTTGAGGTAGCGATAGCCGATGTCGAGGGTCGTGCTGGGATTGAGCTGGAATCCGATTCCGCCCGAGAGCGCCCAGGCGAAAGTGTAGGCGGTCGAACTGATCGACCGGCTCCATGTCTGCGGCGCGAACGGGATGTTCGGCTGGGGAGCGATGGCCACGCCGTTGGGGTCGACCCAGACATTCGGCATGCCCGCAATGGTCGGGGTGAGGTTCGCCGCATAGGGCTGGCCGTTGGGCTGGTAGTAATTGAGGCTCCCGGTCATCACGTTCATGTTGAAGCCGAGCCCGCCGCCGACATAGGGCGTGAAGCCGCTATAGGTTCCGAGATCGACATAGCCGTTGGCGAGGAACGTATTGTTGTACTGCTTGAGCTGGCTTACCCCGCCGCAGGTGTCGGACGCGCTGTAGAGATATCCCGCGGGCAGGCCGGTCGAGGCCTGGGTCACGCCGGTGAGCCCGTAGGGACAGACGACGGTCGTCTGTCGTGTTGCGCCCGAACCAAAGCGATAGTCCCAGGTCGCGTCGAAGCGCAGGTAGTCGTTGAAGCGGTAGCCGACGCCGACCCCGCCGGTGAAGTCGGTGGCGTGCGACTGGCGGTCGGACGCAAGAGGGAGCGTCGGACCGTAATAGCCCGGCGGCGCCGGCGCGGAGATAGGCGCGAGCGAGATCGTCGGCGCGTCGTCGAAGCTGATCCCGAGGTCGCCGCGAATGTACCAGTTTGAGCCGACCTCGAACGCGGTCGGGGCCTGGCTCGCGGGCATCGACAGCGGCGGAGCGGTTCCGAGCAGATCGGCGGCCGCGGCCGGCGCGCCGCCGCCACGGTCAGCCCGGCGCAAGCAAGAGACTTAAGAACCTTCATCGGCCACCCCAGAATCGCCGCGCCGACGCGAGATAGGGCGGCGCTTGAGGAAAGTCTGGAGGGTAATACTTAATGATTATTTAACTGTAACAATTTTTTATCCATACAATACTTTATCTGTCCAATTTCTATCAATATATATCGTCCTGTCGACAACAACGATGGGGCGCGGGGCCAAGTCTTGCCGGCTGGCGTGTCTGGCTAGCTCTCCTCGTTCAGGAGCGGGCGAGCAGGAGGCCGAGGCCCGCGAGCAGCACGCCGGCGAGCTGTCGCGCCGTCGGCGGACTCGCCTCTGTCCCCAGGAGACCGAGGCTGTCGACGGCCGCCGAAGTCGCGGCGATGGCGAAGAAATAGAGAATGAAAGTCTGGGTGGGCCCAAGCCTTGGCGTGACAAGGGCGAGGGCGGCGACGAGAAACGCTCCCGCCAGGCCGCCGAAAATGACTTTGGGCCCATGAGCCACGAGAAGGCCGCTTTCGGGGAGAGGAAGGCGGCAGATGACGACGGCGGTCAGAAGGAGCGTCAACGTCGATAGGGAAGCGGACATCGCGCCGACCCAGATCGGGTTGATTCCCGACCTGGCCGCGCCGCCGTTGGCCATGGCCTGCAGCACCTGGATGCAGCCGCAGGCCATCGCAATGAGCCAGAATTGCACCTTCAAATCCCTCTCCCAAGACGAAGCATTCGTAACGCCGGTCGGCGGCGCGCCGCTGAAAAGCGGTTCGCGGCCGGATCGACCAACTCAGTCCGGCAAGGCCAGTTTCGTGTCGATGTAGCGCGTCCGGCCGATGAACTGCGACAGGCGCCTGGCGAACTCCTTGCGCACGCGCGTCTGCGGCGGCCGTGTCCGTCGCCATGGCGGATTGGGCGGCGCGCGGGCGAGTTCCGGCCAGGGGGAGGCTGCGAACCAGTCGCGGTAGTTTTCGGCGAATCGGGCCTCGCCGCGCCAGAGGTCGAGCTCCCAGGGCTTCGGCGCGTTCACGAAATGCAGCACGATCGGTTCGAGCTTGCGCTCGAGGTCGAGCAGGAAGAAGTCGCCCATGAAATTGTAGCGCGGCGACAGCGGCGCGAAATCGCCGCGAAGCGTCGCGTTGAGCGCGTCCTGCTCGTTGAACGGGAAGCGCTCCGGCGAATCGCCAAGCGCTCGCGCCACCCGCTCGGCGAGCGCGCGGCCGCGCCATTCGGCGCGGTCGATCGCCATGAGGCCGGCGTTGAAATAAGGGGTGTCGAGCGCAAGACCGAGCGAGCGGCGAGAGCGCTGGAACCGTTGGCGAGCGCGTCGCCCTTGAAGTCCATGAGAAAGATCATGTCGTAAGCCGCGGCGAGCGGTCTTCCGCCGAGATCGAAGCTTTCAAGCCGTTTCAGGCCCGGGCCGGACGATGAGCATGTCGGAATCGATCGAGACGATGCGCTCGAAGCGGGGCGGCAGCACCTCGTCGAGGAAGAGGCGGCGAAAGACCGCGCGCGAAAAGCGCCCGCTCGCCTTGAGGTTTTTGTCGAAGCGGGCGAAGGCGGTCGGCAGGAGCTCGATGCGATCGCGCAACGGAGGCGCGAGCTTGTCGAATCCGGGCGGAATGTCGCCGGGCTCGCAGACGAGGACGATCTCATGGGTTGCCTCCGGCTCGGCCTCGATGAGGGAGGCGATGGCGCGCAAGGCCGGGGCGAAGAACGCGCGGTCCGGCGTGAAGCAATAGGCGGTTCGCATGAAGTCCTGAGTTCGTTAGCCTCGGGCGTCCGGCTCGTCAGGGGCCCAACGCACGAGCGGGGAGACTTAGAGCGCAACAGCGTTTGAAGGAACCGCCACTGTCGCCCCCCACAAGCCGATCTGGCGCGGTCGCGGGTTCGGCCAGCCGAGCAAACAGCCGCAAGCAAGAAAAAGCCGACGAAAGCTCATGAAAACGAAATTGCTTTCTTTTGCTTTCTTTTGTTTTTTCGAATCCGGACTTTTCAATGGGTTACGACGGATTCCAATAAAAACTCCCCTCTCGTTTTCGCTTGGTCGTGGGACGTCCCTAAGTCAGGCTTGATCTCCCGAGTGAGCGAAGGTATAGCACATAATTCTGAATTTCGCAAAAAATTGCTCGAAAATTTTGCGTGGCCTGATAACGGTGACACATGCATATTTAAGATTTGCGGGCGGGGGGCGGCTAGGGAGCACGAAAAACCGAGACCCCACATGGGCCCAAAACTTTGTAAGTATGCATGTGTCACCGGTTTCCGGTTCCCCCCGTTTCCCCATGTGGCGCCGGTTTCCAGCATCAACCTTCTGGCGTCGCGTTTCCACGCCGCGGCAGGAGCACCAGGTCGGCCGCTTCCTCGGCGTCTTTCAGGAGCGTCTTGCGCGGCACGCCCATCTGCGCACGCACGGTCAGGCCACGCGACAGGTCGAGGACCTGGCTCGCGCGCGCGGCTACGGGAAAGTCAGACGGTAGCTCTCCCGCGCTGATCGCGTCGCAGAATCGGCGTTCCACGAGCGCCAAGCCGGCAGCTACGGCGTCCTGCAGGAACTGCCGGACCTCAGCATCACTTATGAGCGGCGCAACGCACACCAGAAGACACCCCGGGGCTGATCCTTCCTCGGTCGCAGCTTCTACGGCGTGCCTCAGGAAGCCGGCGAGCGAGGCGCGAAGAGTCGGCGGCGAGAAGAGCGCCTTCGCAGCACGAGCGCCCTTTTTCTCTGCGTACGCCCTAAGCACGCGCAAGAATAACGTCCGCTTATCCCCGAAGACGGAATACAGGCTTGGCCGTCCCACACCCATGCCTGCGACGAGATCGTCGACCGTCACTCCGTCGTAGCCTTTCGACCGGAACACCCGGGTCGCCTTTTCCAGCGCGTCCCTCTCGTCGAAGCTACGTGGGCGTCCACGGGGCCTCTCACCATTCTGAAACATTTAGTTCTAAACTCCTTGACCGGGACCTTGACGCCAAATATATAACTGGACAGTTCTAAAATAACAAGAACAAGGCGGCCCAGCCTCGCGGGGCTCCCTCGACCTTACCCTACAGCAGGGAGCCGCCCATGGAACATTCGATGGCTTTCGTCACTGGCGCCACCTCCGGGCTCGGATATGCTGCAGCCCGCTCTCTTGCCGAAGAGGGCTGGGACGAGATCATCATCACCGGACGCAGCCTGGCTCGGGCTAAGGAAGCGGCCGCTCAACTCGCAGCGGAAACCAAAAGACAGGTCTTCACGCCGCTGGAGCTGGAGTTGGACACGCCGGCCAGCGTCGATTCCGCGCTCGCCGAGCTGGTCAAACAAGGTCGGGCGGTCGATTTCCTACTGCTCAATGCCGGATTGGTCCCAACCAAGAAGCGCGTGATCACTGCGGCCGGCGTCGAGGCGTCTCAGGCCCCGCTGATCGGCCATCATCAACTGACTGTCGGGTTGCTCCGCGCCAACCTCATGAGCCCCAACGCGCGGATTGTTATCGCCGGCGCGGAGCCAGCCCGCGGGGGCGTCCCGATGTTCAAGTACACCGACGCGCCAGCCTTCGCGGCCAAATACCACCAGGGTGACCGAACCGCCGCTGTGGAAGCCCTGATTCGCAACGGGCCGAACGTGAAGTACGTGCCCAACAATGCGTATGCCGACGCGAAGCTTATTGTCGCTTGGTGGGTCGCGGCGCTGGCGCGCCGGCTACCCTCCGGCATGGCCGCATACGCTGTCTCGCCCGGTGGGGCGACCGCCACCAAGGTGGTGCGAAACGCTGGCCCGATGTTGAAGTATCTGTTTATCCCAATTGCGAACCTCATTCCCGGCATGAATCAGACGCCGGAGACCGCGGCCCGTCGGTATCTCCAGGCGTCGGAGTTCGGAACCGACGTCTCAGGGCAATTCTTCGCCTCGGCTCAAGGGAAGTTCTCAGGCCCAATTGAGGCGCAGCGCCACCCACACCTCCACGATCGCGCCAGCCAGGAAGCCGCGTGGCAGGCCGTCGTCAAGGTCTCCGGCGTCGACTTGTCCAACCCGGCATCCTTACGCCCACAGGGTCCAAAGGCATTTTGAAATAAATAGTGCAAAAGCCCCTTGACCGCCGCCTCTGCATCTCATTATCATACAAAACAGTTCAAAAACAACTAGACGCCCCTGGCGTCGCAAGGAGAGTACGCATGGAACGATACCAAAATAAAATAGCAGTGATTATCGGCGGCACGAGCGGCATGGGGCTCGCGACGGCGAAGATGCTCCTCGACGGGGGCGCGCGCGTTCTGGTGACCGGCCGCTCGCAGGCCGGCCTGGATTCGGCGCAGCAAGAGCTTGGGAATGACGCCATCGTGGTTTCGAGCGACGCACGGTCGTTGACGGACATCGACGCCCTCGCCTCTCGGGTGAAGACCGAGTTCGACACCTTCGACCTGCTGTTCGTCAACGCCGGGTTCAGCACTCGAGCGCCCCTCGAGAGCGTGACCGAGGCCATCTACGACGAGATGTTCAACCTGAACGCCAAGGGACCGTTTTTCGCGGTGCAGAAGCTCGCGCCGCTGATCAATCGGGGGGCTCAGTCGTGCTCACGACCTCGATCGCGAACGTCAAGGGAATGGCCGGCAACGCCACATACGGAGCCGCCAAGGCTGCGTTGCGATCCTTCGCTCGGGTGCTCGCCGCTGAGCTTCTACCTCTGGAGATTCGCGTCAACGCGGTGTCACCCGGTCCCACCGACACGCCGATCATCGGCAAAGCGTTTGGCGATATGGCGGGCCAGATCAAGGAGCAGATGAAGGGCATGGTTCCCATGAAGCGCTGGGGGACGTCGGAAGAGATCGCCGAGGCCGTCCTCTTCCTCGCGTTCGACGCGACCTTCACGACCGGCGCCGAACTGCCGGTTGATGGAGGTTGGTCGCAGCTCTGAATTCGACACGTCGGCGGCATAGGGCCGAACCTCGCGACCACCTTCGGAGGAGCCTCTGATGACACACACAGCGAACCATGCCGTCCCGGAGCAGGGGAAATTTCGGCGCGCGCTGGCGGCCGTCTTCGCCTGGTTGCAAACGATGGAATCCACCAGCCTTGACTACACTCTCGATCGCATCGAACGCTTGGAAGGGGAAGTGGAACAACTAAAGAAGGAACTGCGCCAAAGCCGGGATCCGGGAGCGACGCAATAGACCGCTGGACTGTCGGAAGCGTCAGGCCCCACATGTCCTCAAGCGACGTCAGTGCCGCCGCAGGAGCGCGGTGAACAGGAGGCAGATGAAGGCGCCGACGGCGGCGGCGAGAAATCCGTCGATATAGGAGAGAACCGCCGCCTGCTTCGCCACGGCGGAGCCGAGCAGGCTCGTCGCCCTTGCGGCCGCGACGCCGACGTCGCTCGTGTGGACGGTCATGGCGTTGCGATAGGCCGAGAGCCGATCGGCGGTCAGGCCGCCGAGGCTGTCGACATGCAGGCCGATAAGGTTGGAATGGACCTGCTCGCGCACCCGCACGAAGGTCTGCATGAAGGCGGTTCCGATCTCGCCGCCGAACAGGCGAACGGTCTGGAACAGCGTGCCGATCGTCAAGACGTCGGCGGGATTCATCGATTTCACCGCGAGCACGACGACCGCGGTCAGCGCGAAGGATTGGCCGAGCGCCTGCAGGATCTGCGAGGGCAGGAAATCGTCGGTCGCCCAGTCCTGGGTGAGGAGAGTTCGCGAGGAGGCAGGCGACGCCAATGAGAATCGCGCCGGCGCCGAGGATCCAGCGCGCGTCCACGCGGGTCAAAAGCCAGCCGAGCGGGAGGACGATCAAAAACTGCGGCAGGGCGATCCAGAGCAGAACCGAGCCGACCTGCAGCTCGCGGTAGTCCTGGACGACCTGGAGATAGGTGGGAATGATGTAGGCGGTCGAGAGGATGATGAAGCGGAAGCCGGCGAGGATCAAAAGGATCGGCACGATCCCCTCCCTCGCCAAGAGCCGGAGGTTGAGGAACGGCTTTTCGACGATGAGCTCCCGCGCGACAAAGGCGAGCGTGAGCAGAGTTCCCGAGAGCAGGAGCCCGTTGACGAGACCGTTGTTGACCCAGTCGAGGCGGTTGCCCTGGTCGAGGCCGGCGTAAAGCAGGGAGAAACCGAGCCCGGCATAAGCGAGTCCGGGCCAGTCGAGGTCGCGCAACAGGCCGAGGTTGATCTTCTCGCGCGGCGCTCCGTACCAGATGCACGCGAACATGACGGGCACCGCGAGGCAAAATTGCCACTGGATCCAGCGCCAGGAGAAATTGTCCGTATACCAGCCCTCGAGCGAGGCTGAGACGTTCTGCGACAATTCCGAGTTCATCGCGTAGACGGCGAGGCCGTAGACGACGAGGCGCTGCGGCAGATTGCGGACGATGAAGCCGATGGTGAGCGGGATGAACGTGCCGGTGCCGACGCCGGCGAGAAATTGCGCGGTGAGCAAGGCCGAGAGGTTCGGCGACAAGGGGCCGAGCAGGCTCGCTATGAACAGGAGCGCCATCCCGTACAGGAGGATGCGCCGGACGCTGAAGATGGCGCCGAGATAGGGACAGGCGACGCCGACGATCATCTGGCCGACGCCGAAGGTCGTCGTCATCCACGCGCCTTCGTCGAACCCCAGGTGCAGCCCGCCGCGCAGGTCGGCGAGCCCGAAGGTCGTGATGCGGCTCCCGGTGAACGACAGGATCGCGCCGATGAGAACGCCGAGAATGCCGACATAGGGCCTGAGCGTGTCGGGGTCGAGCCGGATGTATCGGATGCCGCGCTCGTGGGCGGCGATGCCGGCGCAGGTGATCGGCGCGGCGCGGGCGCAAGCGGCGCGGCGCTTTCCCGGGCGAGCGGGGCGGGGACCGCCGTCACGGGCGGGGAGCTGCGCTTGCGGCGGCCCCGTTCTGACCCGTCGGCGCACCGGTGTCGATCGTCGCTTCGACCGACATCCCGGGCCGAACCAGCGATCCCAGCGACTCGTTCTTGTCGAGAACGATCTTCACCGGAACCCGCTGCACGACTTTGGTGAAGTTGCCGGTGGCGTTGTCGGGCGGCAGAAGCGCGAACGTGCTTCCGGTCCCCGGCGACCAGCTGTCGACATGACCGGTGAGCTTGAGGTCAGGGAAGGCGTCGACGGAGACCTGGGCCGGCTGGCCGAGCCGGACGTTGGTCATCTGGGTTTCCTTGAAGTTGGCGATCACCCAGATGTTGGGTAAGGGCACGACGGCGATCACCTGCGTTCCGACATTGACGAACTGGCCGCGCCGCACCTGCCGCTGGCCGACCAGACCGTCGGCCGGCGACAGGATGCGCGTATAGCCCAGATTGTCGGAAGCGAGCGCGACCTGAGCCTCGGCGGCCTTGATCTGCGCCTTGAGCTGCTTCTCCTGGATGTCGATGGCGGCGAGCGCGGCTTTTTGCTGCTCAAGCTGGGCCTCGTTGAGCCGCCGCTGCGCGATGGATCGCTTGGCGTTGTCGTCGGCTTGCTCGACCGCCTGCTGGGTGCCGGTGATTCCCGTTCGCAGGAGGTCGCGCTGGCGCTTGTCCTCGAGCTGGTAGCGCAAGACGTCGGCCTCGGTGGCGTCGATCGTCGCCTGAGCCTGTTCGACAAGCGCCTGCTGGACCACGCGCTGATTGGCGAGATTGGCGAGCGTCGCCTCGGCTGCGGCGAGATTGGCCTTGGCGAGGTCGAGCTGGGCCTGATAGTCGGACGGGTCGATCACCGCGATGAGATCGCCCTTGCGCACGATCTGGAAATCGTTGACCGGCATTTCGGTGATGTTTCCCGACACCCGGGCGGAAAGCGGGGTGACATCCCCCGATACGAAGGCGTCGTCGGTCGACTCGAACCGCGCAGCGCCGGTCCAGCGGTCCCAATGTCCGGCGATGTACCAGACGAGCCAGGCCGCGAGGACGAGGAGGAGGATGCGCAGAATCGGGAAGAGCCAGCGCCTCGTCCAGCGTTCGGGGGGCTCCGCCGTTTGGGGAGAAGCGTTATTGGTTGAGTGAGACATAGGGCAGCGAGCCTAGCACAGCTCACCGCCAAATCACCGGGCCTCGTCGCCCGCCGGTTCGGCGTGGCCGATCACCCGCCGCGCCTCGGGAAAGGCCCGGCGCACCGAGCGCTCGAGCGCATCGACCGCGTCGTGGACCGTCTCGACCGGCGTCGCCGGATCGACCCGGCAATGGAAGAGCACGATGACGCCGTCGGGCGTCGCGCGCACCCGGACGTTGTGGATGTCGCGCAATCGCCCCTGCGCCGCGGCGGTCGCGGCGAGCGAAGCCTCGATGCGGCGCGCGAGATCGGGCTCCGCCAGTCGCCCGCGCGCCTCCGGCTCCGCCGGCTCGATGTGGGTCTCGACCTCGACGCCCTCGCCGATCTCCTCCGCGATCGCGTCCTCGAGCTCGGAGGCGAGCGCGTGCGCGTCGCCGAGCGGCATCGCCCGGTCGACCTCGAGGTCGAGGGCGACGGACTTCCGCCCTTCGATCTCCTGAATGGTGACATGGTGCACCGGCATGCCTCGCAGCGCCGCGATCACCAGGACGCGCTCGAGGATCGTTTCGTCGTCGAGCTTGAGCGGGTTGGCGGTGATGGTGAGTTCGGCCTCGGGCCATCGCCGCGCGATGCGGGCCTGGAGCGCGGCTTTGATCGCCGCGACGCGCTCGAGCGGCAAGGTGCGCGAAACGGATACGATGACGTCGCCGGCGATGCCCGCGCCGGTCGGCCGCAGCCGGATCGCCTCGATTCCGGCGACCCCGTCGACGGCGATGACGAGGGAGCGGACCGCCTCGGTGAGCCCGGCCGGGGCGCGGTCGACGAGGGCGTCGATTGTCGCCCGGCCCAGGCGCCAGCCGGCCGCGGCGATGAAGAAGGCGACGCCGATCGCCGCCAGCGCGTCGGCATGCGCATAGCCGGCCCGGGTCGCGGCGAGGCCGATCAGCACCAGCGCCGACGAGACAAGGTCGCTCGAATAATGCAGCGCGTCGGCGGCGAGCGCGTGGCTCGAAGTCGACCGCGCCACATGGGTCAGCGCACGCCAGCGGAAAACGTCGACGACGATCGAAAGCAGGACCGCGCCGATGGCGAAGGCGTTCGCGTCGACCGCGGCGCCGCCGTCGCGGATGCGCCCGATAGCCTCAACCGCGACGCCGATCGCGAGCGCGGCGAGAAAGCCGGTCTCGGCCAGCGCCGCCACCGCTTCGATCTTGGCGTGGCCGAAGGGATGCTCGGCGTCGGCGGGCTTGTCGGCTTCGCGCACGGCGAAGAAGGTGATCGCGCTCGCGCCGATATCGAGCGTATTGTGTGCGCCTTCGGACAGGAGCGCCAGCGAACCGGAAGCAAAGCCGGCCGCCAGCTTGACGACCGCGAGCACAGTGCTGGCGGCGATCGAAGCCAGCGCGGCGCGCTGTTTTAACGTTGAGTGGTCGTCGCCCGGATGGCGCGGCTTTGTTCCCAAACCGAGTCGTCCATGTGTCGAGGGGCTTCCCCTTGATGCCGGAGGCGTTATGCTCCGAAGCCATTAACGAAGCAAACCCGGATGAGGAGCCTATGGAATATTTGCATACGATGATCCGCGTGACCGACATCAAGGCGACGGTCGCATTTTTCGAGCTCATGGGCTTTGTCGAGACGCGCCGCATCGAGAACGAGAAGGGCCGCTACACGCTCGTCTTTCTCGCCGCCCCCGATGACGCCGAGCAGGCGAAGGCGAGCCGCAAGCCAACGGTCGAGCTCACCTACAACTGGGACCCGGAGGACTACAAAGGCGGGCGCAATTTCGGCCATCTCGCCTATGCCGTCGACGACATCTATGCGCTTTGCGCCAAGCTGCAGAAGGCGGGCGTCACCATCAACCGGCCGCCGCGCGACGGCCATATGGCCTTCATCCGGACGCCGGACAATATCTCGATCGAGCTCATCCAGAAGGGCGAGTCAAAGCCGCCGGCGGAGCCGTGGGCGTCGATGGCCAACACCGGAGTGTGGTGAGGGCCGACGCCCCCTCGCTCACGCCAGAAGAAAGTCGCGCACGAGGCCGATCTGATCTTCGCTGAGCAGCGCGGGCGCGTGGCCAATTCCCGGTAATTCGGTGAGCTTTGCTTTCGGGCCGCGGCGGGTCATCTCTGCTGCGGCTTCGTGGGTCAGGAGATCGAACTCGGCCCCGCGCAGGACCAGCGTCGGGGACTGGATGGCGTCCCACATCGGCCACATGTCCACGTCCTTGATCGGCCCGGCCTTGAACGCGTCGGCGATGGCGGGATCGTAGGCGAAGCCCCATCCCCCTCCGGGCTTTCGTTGCGCCGTGTCGCTCGCCATCTTTCGCCATTGGTCATCCGTGAGAGGACCAAACGAAGCGGCGAGTTTCCGGATCGCCTCCTCGAACGCCTCGAGCGAGGGAAACGTCGGGTCGAGTCCGACATAGCTCGCGATCCTCTCGAGACCGGCCTTGGCCAGGAAGGGGCCGATGTCATTGAGAACGAGCTTGCGGATTGGAGTTCCGGGCTGCGATGCGACGATCATGCCGATGATGCCGCCCATCGATGTTCCCAACCAATCGACGCTGTCGACGTCGAGCCTCGCGATCAGCGCAGCGCAGTCCTGGACATAGAGCGGGTAGGCGTATTCGGCCGGATTCTTGAGCCATTCGCTGCGTCCGCGCCCGGGCATGTCCGGACAGATAACGCGATAGCGCGCCGACAGTGTCTCGGCGATGGCGTCGAAATCCTTGCCATTGCGGGTCAGGCCATGAACGCAGAGGAGCGTCGGCGCGCCGGCCGGCCCCGGGTATTCGCTATAGACGACCCGGTGAAAGCCAGACGGCCCGAGGCAGGAAAGATGGCGTTCGATCATCGGCTAGCCGCTCCTGGACGAAAGGGGCGTATATTCGCCTTCGCCCTCATTTTGGATGGATTTTGATATCGATGCGGCGTGGGCGCCAAGCGGCGACTCAGAGAATCGCGGCGTTGTAGAGATTCGCGAACGTCTGGTTGAGATGGACTCGATAGTCGGGCGCCTGCACCATGAGGATCGCGAACAGCGAGTCCTGAGGCGAGATCCGAAAGGTCGTTCCCGCCCAGCCGCCCCAGAAATAGTCGCCGACCGATCCTGGCGTCGGCGCAAGTCCATATTGCAGGCGCACGCCGAAGCCGAGGCCAAAGCCGTGACCCGGCGGGAGCACTTCGCTACTCCGGTCCACGTCCGGTCCGAGATGATCGCTCGCCATGAACCTGATGGTCCGCGGGCCAAGGATGCGCTGGCCGTCGAGCGCGCCGCCGCTGCCCAGCATCGCGAGGAAACGCGCATAGTCGCCGATCGTAGACAAGAGGCCGCTGCCGCCGGACTCGAATCGCGGCGGCTCGGTCATGGGGTTGGGATCGAGGCCGAGATTTGTGTAGACTTGTGGCGACATCGGCTTCGCCTCGCGCGGAAGCTTTGAGGGAGGGATGAAAAAGGCGGTGTCGACCATGCCGAGCGGGCCGAACAGGCGCTGCTGAAAAACCTCGCCCAGCGAAGCGCCTTCGATGACCTCGATCACGCGGCCGAGCACGTCAGTGGACACGCCGTACTCCCAGGCCTCGCCGGGCTGATGCATGAGCGGAAGCGCAGCCATCGCCTCGACATTTTCCGCCAAAGATCGGTTCGCATTCATGACGTCCGCCGCCTCCATCAGCTTCTGGACTGGCGAGTCCCCGGTGAAGCCATAGGTCAGCCCCGATGTGTGCCGCATGAGATCCTGGACCGTGATTGGCCGCTTGAGCGGCGCAAGGTCGAGCTTGTCGCCGTTGACGATTCCGACTTTCGTGTTCGCGAAAGCGGGGATGAATTTCGAGACGGGATCGGTGATGAGGAGGCGCCCCTCCTCGACCAGCATCATCGCGGCGACCGAGACGATCGGCTTGGTCATCGAATAGATGCGGAAGATGGCGTCGGGCGGCATCGCTCGCCCGCCCGGCTCGAGGGCGCCCAGCGTCCTGGTGAAGCCGACCTTGCCGTTGCGCGCGATCAGCATCGAGAGCCCCGGGGCCCGTCCGGCGGCGATCTCGCGCTCCATGACCGCCGTCAGCCGCTTCAGCCCGGAGCGCGAAAGACCGATTTCGTCCGGCTCGGCCGTCGGCAAGCCGGCGAAGGTCCGGGCGAGGGTGTCGGTCATGGCGTTCTCCCTTCGGCGGCGGCGAGCTTGCAGACATGTATCCGTGCGCAATAGGGCCAGCAACCTCAGGCTGGACAGCGGGCCGCGCGTGCAGGACAACACGCCATGAGCCTGGTCGAGGATGCCGGCCCGAAAGCCGAGCCGCCGCCGGCGCCGCTCGCCGAGCGGCTGCGGCCGAGGACGCTCGCCGAGGTTTCGGGCCAGGAGCACCTGACCGGGCCGGACGGAGCGCTGACCCGGCTGCTCGCGGCGCCGTCGCTCGGCTCGATGATCTTCTGGGGACCGCCTGGCAGCGGCAAGACAACGGTCGCGCGGCTGATCGGGGCCTCGCGCAGCGACACGTTCGTGCAGGTCTCGGCGATCCATTCGGGCGTGGCCGAACTGAAGAAGATCTTCGACGCCGCGCGCGGGCGGCGCGCGCAGGGACAGGGCACGCTCCTGTTCGTCGATGAGATTCATCGCTTCAATCGCGCCCAGCAGGATTCCTTCCTGCCCGTGATGGAGGATGGCTCGATCACGCTGATCGGGGCGACGACCGAGAATCCGTCGTTCGAGCTCAACGCGTCGCTGCTGTCGCGCGCGCGGGTGCTCGTCTTTCGCCCGCTCGCGCCCGAAGCGCTCGAAGCGCTGCTCGAACGCGCCGAGCGGCTTGTCGGGAAGCCGTTGCCGCTCACGCCCGAAGCGCGCGAGGCGCTCATCGGCATGGCCGACGGCGACGGCCGCGCCGTGCTGACGCTGGCCGAGGAAGTCTGGCGCGCCGTGCGACCGGGCGAGACGCTGGACCCGGCGCGCCTGGTCGAGGTCGTGCAGAGGCGCGCGCCGATCTACGACAAGGCGCAGGACGGGCACTACAACCTGATCTCGGCCCTGCATAAGTGCGTGCGCGGCTCCGATCCCGACGCCGCGCTCTATTATCTCGCGCGGATGTTCGACGCCGGCGAGGACCCGCTTTTCATCGCAAGGCGCGTGGTGCGCATGGCGTCGGAGGACATCGGCCTGGCCGATCCGCAGGCGCTGGTCGTCGCCAACGCCGCCAAGGAGACTTATGATTTTCTCGGTTCGCCCGAGGGAGAACTGGCGATCGCGGAAGCCGTGGTCTATGTCGCGACGGCGCCGAAATCGAACGCGGTCTACAAGGCGTTCGGGGCCGCGCAGGCGCTCGCCAGGGCGCACGGCTCTCCGGCGCCGCCAAAGACCGTCCTCAACGCCCCAACCCGCTTGATGAAGCGCGAGGGCTACGGCGCGGACTACGAATATGACCACGACGCGCCCGACGCCTTCAGCGGGCAGAACTACTGGCCCGAGAAAGTCGGCCGCCACACGCTCTACGAGCCGGTCGAACGCGGCTTCGAGCGCGACATCAGGAAGCGGCTCGAGTACTGGGCGCGGCTGAGGAAGGAGAGGGGCGAGGGGTGACGCTTTAGTTGGCCCCGGCGAATTTCGCCTTCAGCGCCTTGACGACGTTGGGCGGCGCGAAGGGGGAGGCGTCGCCGCCCATCGAGGCGATCTGGCGCACGAGCGTCGCGGTGATCGGCCTGACCGGCGAGGAGGCGGGCAGGAAGACGGTGCGGATTTCCGGCGCCATCGCGCCGTTCATGCCCGCCATCTGCATCTCGTAGTCGAAGTCGGTCGAGTTGCGTAAGCCCCGCACGATCAGCGTCGCCCCGGCCTTGCGCGCCGCCTCGACCGCAAGCCCGGTGAATTCGACCACCTCGAGCTTGCAATGCGCCTTCTTCATGATCGGCGCCGCCGCCTCGCCGATGAGCTTCAGCCGCTCCTCGACGGTGAACAGCCCGGCCTTGTTCGGGTTCGAGCCGACGCCGACCACCAGCCGGTCGCAGAGCGCCGCAGCATGCTCGATGACGTCGAGATGGCCGTTGGTCATCGGATCGAAAGAGCCGGAAAAGAAGCCGACGCGGGTCATGCGTCCAGCGTTATCGCGCCGCGGCGGCGGCGACAAGCGCCCAGCGGGTCCGGGGCTGCTTGAGTTGGCCCCGGGTTCGGGCTAAAATCGCCGGCAAGCCGCTCGACGGGCGATCGTCGAGTCCGCGCGGCGCTCGCCTTGCGCGACCTGGCAGGGCGCGGCAAGCCGTTTCAGAACCGAAAGACCCTCAAAAATGCCGATCGCCAAAGCCAGCGTACCCACCGCCAGCTCCGCCAAGTATATCCAGCAGCTTTGCAAACATTGGAGCCACCGGCTCGAGGTCGACCTCGCGGACCAGAAGGGCGTGGTGAAGTTTCCCGATGGGGTCGCGACGCTCGAGGCGGGCGCCGATGCGCTTCTGGTCACGCTCGAAGCTGAAGCGAGCGAAACGGTCGAGCGCCTGAAAGGCGTGGTTGCGAGCCACCTCGATCGCTTCGCCTTCCGGGAGGCGCCGCTCAAGTTCGATTGGTCGGAGCGTAAGGGGGAGTGAGGGAGATCACCGGATCGGGATCTCGATCAGCGACGGGCCGGCGCGGCCCAGCGCCTTGTGAATCGCCGCGGAGATCGCATGGCGGTCGTCCGCCCGGGCTGCGGGCACGCCCATCGAGGCGGCAAGCGCCTGAAAGTCGATCGCCGGATCCGTGACCTCCATGCCGACGAACCGTCCCGCGACGGCGTTGGCGTATCCGAGTTGGCGGGCGATGTTCTGCAAGACGCCGTAGCGGCGATTGTTGAACACGAAGAAGATGACCCTCGCGCGATAGCGGGCGGCGCTCCACAGCGCCTGCGGCGAATACATCGCCCCGCCGTCGCCGACGAACGAGGCGACCCAGCCCCGGGTCGCGAGCGCCGCTCCGACCGCCGCCGGCATGCTGCATCCGAGCACGCCGCCGCGAGCGAAGAAGTAGCGGCCGGGCTGGGTCGTCAGCAAATCCTGCACCCGGCCGAAGGTCGCGGCGGAATCGTTGGCGATCAGCGTATCCTGCGGCAGCGTGTCGAGCACCGCCAGCACCGCCGCGTCGGCGGTCAGCGGCGGATTGACGCTTTCGGCCAGAATATCGAGGCGCGTCGCCTGCCTCGCCTCGCGCGTGTGCGCCGCGCGCGCAACGAGCCGCGCCGCAACCTGGTCCTGGTCGGTGAGGGCTCTCAGACGCGCGGCCGCCGCGCTCAGGGTCAGCCCGATGTCGCCAAGGAGCGCCATGTCGGCAGGTTGTTCGCGGCCGAACGCCTCCGGGTTGTCGGCGACATGCAGGATCGCGACGCCCTCGGGCACGGGCTCAGCGTCGTGATAGGCGTAAGCCACAAAGGCCCGCCCGCCGACGAGCACAATCGCTTGCGACGCCGTGAAATGGGCGCGCATGTCGGCGAAATCGGGCTTCAGCACCCCCGCCCAGCAGGGATGCGCCGAGGGAAAGGCGGTGCGGGAAGTCAGCTGGGTTCCCCAGACCGGATAGCCGCCAGCCTCCGCGAAGGCGACCAATCCGGCGCTGGCGGCGGCCGGCAGGTCGTCGCCGAGCAGGACGACGACCCGGTCCGGATCGAGACCGGCGAGCGCCTCCGCGAGGCGCGCCGCGTCGGGCGAAGGCCCAAGGCGCGGCGGCGCGGACGCGCGCGGGGTTGTATGGGCCACCTCCTGGTCGAGGATGTCCATCGGCAGCGACAGAAAGACCGGCCCGCAGGGAGGCGTGCGGCAGACCTCGAATGCGCGGCGCAACGCCTGGCCGATATCGTCGCCGCGCCTGAGCTCCTTCGCCCATTTGGTCACCGGCTCGGCGAGGGCGACGAGATCGCCCGAGAGCCACGGCTCCGTCATCAGATGGCGGGTGTCCTGCTGGCCGGCGGTGACGACAAGCGGCGTCTCGCTCGCCTTGGAGGCGACCAGCACGCCCATGGCGTTGCCCAGGCCTCCCATCGCGTGGAGGTTCACGAAGGCGGCGCGTCCCGAGGCCAGCGCCCAGCCGTCGGCCATGCCGACCGCGGTCGCTTCCTGCAGGCCGAGGATGTAGCGGATGTCCGGCGCGTCGACGAGCGCGTCCATGAGCGGCATCTCGGTCGAGCCGGGATTGCCGAAGACATGCGTCACGCCCTCGTCGCGCAGGATGTCGAGCAGAACGTCGCGCGCGCGTCGGGTCATGGGCGGGTCTCTCCTGCCCGCTCTCTAGACGCGATCGATGATCGCGTCGACTGCGGACGAGCGGCCTTCGTCCGCTGAGCGGTGTTGACTCGCACCCGAATGTTCTTACAGATTGGTGCCGGGCAACATTCGCGGCGGCTGACCGCCAGATCGCCCAATTCGGGGGTGCTTCATGAGAGCTAAGGCTTTAGCGCTTGCGATCGCAATTGGCGGGGCGGCGCTGGCGGCGCCCGCTTCGGCTGCGCTCCAGGCTTATGACTTTACCGCCATTGCTGGCGGGGAGGAGATAACCGGTATCTTGACGGTGGATACGACGACCAACGTCGTGCAGTCGTTCACCGGCACAGCCAGCGGCTTTGACGGCGGTTCGTCATTGTTCAATGGCCCGGTGACGCTCGGCCTGAGCTCCGGCGGGCCTGATTTTGCGGTCGACAACAAGTTCTTTACGACGCCCGATTACTTCTCGACCTCATTTGGCGGCGTTGGCGATTGCTGCGGACTTGGCCTGACCACGACGAATGCGGGAACCAACTACAATTTTCGTCTCTACGACTACGTGAACGCCACCCCAAGCAACTTTGGCCCACGGCTGGCGTGGTTTGGGAGTTCGGGCGGAGAGGATGCGACCATTACGTTCACGGCGATTCCGGAACCTTCGACCTGGGCGCTGATGCTTGCCGGATTTATCGGCCTTAGCGGGGCCGGTTACGCTTCGCGCCGCCGAGGGGCCGTCGCCGTCCTCTGATCTGCCGGCGCGCCGAAAAGTCCAAAACAGGAGCCGCGGATAGCCGGGCTCTCGAAGCGGCTACTCGTCCCCCTCCTCCCCTTCCGGCTCCCCGATCCGGTCGACCGACACCACGTGCTCCTCCTCCGCGGTGTCGAACACGATCACGCCCTGGGTCGCGCGGCCGGCGATGCGGATGCCCTCGACGGGGACGCGAATGAGTTGACCGGCGTCGGTCACCAGCATGATCTCGTCGCCGTCGGCGACCGGAAAGGAGGCCACGAGCGAGCCGTTGCGGTCGTTGACGGCCATGGCGACCACGCCCTTGCCGCCGCGCCCGGTGACCCGATACTCGAACGAGGACGTTCGTTTCCCGTAGCCGTTCTCCGAGATCGTCAGGATCACCTGTTCGGCGTCCTGCATTTCCCTGAAACGCTCCGGCGTCAGGGTCGAGCCGTTCGTCTCGACGCCGTTCTCGCTCTCCCCTTCCGCTTCGCCTGCCTCCTCGACCGCTTCGCCAGCGAGCGCGCGGCGCTGCTTGAGATAGGTCGAGCGCTCGGCCGGGCTGGCGTCGAAGGATTTGAGGATCGCAAGCGATATGACCTGGTCGCCCTCGGCAAGGGCGATTCCGCGCACCCCCATCGAATCGCGGCCCTTGAACACCCGGACGTCGTCGACGGGAAAGCGGATGCATTGTCCGCGCGCGGTGGTCAGCAGAACGTCGTCCGCGTCGGAACAGATCTGGACGTCGACGATGCGCTCGCCCTCGTCGAGCCGCATGGCGATCTTGCCGGCGCGGTTGACCTGGGCGAAGTCGGAGAGCTTGTTGCGCCGGACGGTGCCGCGCGTGGTCGCGAACATCACGTCGAGCGCCTCCCAGCTCGCTTCGTCCTCCGGCAGCGGCATGATGGTCGTGATGCGCTCGCCGGTCTCGAGCGGCAGAAGATTGATCAGCGCCTTGCCGCGCGACTGCGGCGTCGCGAGCGGCAGCCGCCAGACCTTCTCCTTGTAGACTTGTCCCGTCGACGAGAAGAACAGCACCGGCTGATGGGTCGAGGCGACGAAGAGCCTTGCGACGAAATCCTCGTCGCGTGTCGCCATCGCCCCGCGTCCCTTGCCGCCGCGACGTTGCGCACGATAGGTCGAAAGGGGCGCGCGCTTGATGTAGCCGCCATGGCTCACCAGCACGACCATGTCTTCGCGCTGGATGAGATCTTCGTCCTCCATGTCGGCGTCGCTGTCGAGAATGATCGTGCGGCGCGGGGTGGTGAAGTCGGTCTTCACCTTGACGAGCTCATCGCGGATGATGCCCATCAGGCGCGCGCGCGAGCCCAAGATATCGAGATAGTCGGCGATTTCCGTCGCGAGGCGGGTGAGGGCCTCGGCGATCTCGTCGCGGCCAAGCGCGGTCAGGCGGGCGAGGCGCAATTCTAGGATCGCGCGCGCCTGTGCTTCCGAAAGGCGAATGGCGCCATCCGCATCGAGCGCGTGGCGGGGATCGGCGATCAACGCGATCAGCGGCGCCATATCGCGCGCCGGCCACAGCCGCTCCATCAGCGACGCGCGCGCGGCGCCGGAGTCGGGCGAGGTGCGGATCAGGCGGATGACTTCGTCGATATTGGCGACCGCGATCGCAAGGCCGACCTGCAGATGCGCGTTGTCTCGCGCCTTCATGAGCAGGTATTTGGTCCGCCGCGTGACCACGTCCTCGCGAAAATCGAGGAACGCGCGGAGCATGTCGGCCAGCGTCAGCATTTCCGGCCGGCCGCTGTTCAGCGCAATCATGTTGGCGCCGAAGCTCGATTGCAGCGCGGTGAAGCGCCAGAGCTGATTGAGCACCACCTCGGCGACCGCGTCCCGCCTGAGCTCGATGACGACGCGCATGCCGTCGCGGTCGGATTCGTCGCGGAGATCCGAGATTCCTTCGATGCGCTTCTCGCGCACCAGCTCGGCGATCCGCTCGATCAGCGTCGCCTTGTTGACCTGGTAGGGGATTTCGCTGACAATCAAGGCCTCGCGATCCTTGCGCAGCTCCTCGACCGCGACCGTGGCTCGCATGACGATCGAGCCGCGGCCGGTCGCGTAGGCGGCGCGAATCCCACCGCGCCCCAAGATCGCCGCCCCGGTCGGAAAGTCGGGTCCTGGAATGAGCTCCATGAGTTCGTCGAGGGTGATGTCCGGCCGCTCCATCATCGCGAGCAGGCCGTCGATCGTTTCGCCGAGATTGTGGGGCGGGATGTTGGTCGCCATGCCGACGGCGATGCCGCCCGCGCCGTTGACGAGAAGGTTGGGGAAGCGCGCGGGCAGGACGACTGGCTCCTGCTCTTTTTCGTCGTAGTTGGGCTTGAAGTCGACGGTGTTCTTGTCGAGATCGTCGAGGAGCGCGATGGCGAGACGATCGAGCCTGGCTTCGGTGTAGCGCGAGGCCGCCGGCGGATCGCCGTCGACGGAGCCGAAGTTGCCCTGGCCATCGACAAGCGGGGCGCGCATCGAGAAGTCCTGCGCCATTCGCACCAGTGCGTCATAGATCGCCAGATCCCCGTGGGGATGGTACTTGCCCATCGTGTCGCCGACCGTCCGCGAGGACTTGTTGTAAGCGCGGTCGGGAGTGAAATTGAGCTCGTACATCGCGTAGAGGATGCGCCGATGCACCGGCTTCAGACCGTCGCGAACGTCGGGCAACGCGCGGCTCACGATCACGCTCATCGCGTAATCGAGATAGCTGCGTTTCATTTCGTCGAGGATCGAGACGGGTTTGATGTCGGCCGGCCCCCCGGGAGCAGGCCGTTCGTCAAGAGTGTCGGGCAACGGGAAGGGGTCCTTAACGCAAATCGCGTCGCTGGGGTTTAGCCGATTTCAATGCCGCGCGCCATAGCCGGGCGAGCCTTGCCCGCCAATATATTCTGTGGACATTTCAATGTGTTAGCTAACGCCGCTCGCGTCAGGAGAACGGAGGTCCTGAAGGCGGCCTTGACGCGGCCGGGAGCGGGGTGAAAAACCCGTAGTCAAAAGGGCGCGCGCGTTGACCGGGCTCCGGGTCCGACGCCAGTCTTCAGGCCTCAAGCGCGCGGGGCGGGGGAGGCTTCCATGACAGTCGCGATCTGGTGCATTCTCGTCGCGCTGATCCTGCCTTACGTCGCCTTCAGTTTCGTCAAGGGCGTCGATCCGAACCAGCCGCGCCATGGCGTCGGCGACCTGGCGGACCAGTCCGGTCGGGCGTATGGCGCCCACCTCAACGGCCTCGAGACCTTTCCGTGGTTCGCCGCGGCGGTGATCGTGGCGCATATGGTCGGGGGACCGAGCCGGATTGTGGATGTCCTTGCGGTCATCTACGTCCTTCTGCGCATCGGACACTTGGCGGCCTATCTCGCTGACCGGCAACCCCTGCGTTCGGCGGCCTTCATCGTCGCCCAGTTCGTCGCTCTGGCGATCTTCGTCTCTCCGCTGTTCCGGTAATGTCGCGAACCGGCCGCTTCGGCTCAGCGTCCGCCGGAGACGTCGAGGAGCGCGCCGGTCACGTAGGAGGCGGCGTCGCTGATCAGCCATATGGCCGCCTCGGCGATTTCGTCCGCTCTGCCTGGGCGCCCGATCGGAGCGGTCGCTCCCAAGAGATGCGCCCGCTCGGGCTCGCCGCCGCTTGCGTGGATTTCCGTGTCGATGAGACCCGGGCGGATGGCGTTGACCCTGACTCCTTCCGGTCCCAGCTCCTTTGCGAGACCCAGGGTCAACGTGTCGACGGCGCCCTTGGATGCGGCGTAGTCGATATAAAGGTTCGGCGAGCCGAGCCGTGACGCGGCCGACGACATCAGCACGATCGATCCGCCGGCGCCGCCGAGCGACGTCGACATTCGCCGCGCGGCTTCGCGCGCGGTGAGAAAGGCGCCCAGCGTGTTGACCTCGAACACGCGACGCATGCGCTCGGCGCCCATCTCGGCGAGCTTCGCTGTCGGCGCGATAATACCGGCGTTGGCGATGACGGCGGTCAAGGGGCCGAGCGCGTTGATCGCAGCGTCGAACATCGCGACCGTATCGGCCTCGAGCGCGACATCGCCCTTCAATGCGACCGCGCGGCCGCCGCCCTTGGCGATGGTCTCAACCACGGCGTCGGCCGATTTCGCGTCCTCGCGATAATTGACGCCGACCGACCAGCCATGCCTTGCGGCGATGAGCGCGCAGGCCCGGCCGATGCCGCGCGAGCCGCCGGTGACGAGAAGGTTCTTGGCGGGCATCAAGGGCCTCAACGAGGGTGGGCGAAGGCGCTGCTTGCCACGCCCGACGATGGGTCAGGCAAGCACGGCCTCTATGTCGGGGGCGATTTTCTCCGGCTTGTCGGTCGGCCCATAGCGGCGCACGACGCGGCGCTGCCGGTCGATCAGGAACTTGGTGAAATTCCATTTGACGGCCTGCGTGCCGAGCAGGCCCGGAGCGTCGGCCTTCAGAGCCTTGAAAAGCGGATGCGCGGCGTCGCCGTTGACGTTGATCTTGGCGAACATCGGGAACGTGACGTCGTATTTGTCGGTGCAGAAGCTTTTGATTTCGGCCTCGTCGCCCGGCTCCTGATGCCCGAACTGGTCGCAAGGGAAGCCGAGCACGGCGAAGCCCCGGTCGCGAAAACGCCGATGCAGCGCCTCGAGCCCCTCGTATTGCGGCGTGAAGCCGCATTGGCTCGCGACGTTGACGATGAGCAGCGCAAGCCCATCGAAGTCGTTGAGCGTCTGGGCTTTGCCGTCAATGGTCGTGAGGGCGGTGGCGGCGGGAAGGGGCAAACAAAACTCGTTGGCCGAGCGGGTCTCGAGCGAGCTTTAGCTCGCGCGACCAGCGAACTCAAGAAACCACTCCAAACTGCGTGAAGGTTGCCGACTCCGGGTTTAAAGCTGTATTTTTGCAGGCCAGGGTTGGCCGTCGCGGGATCCGAGCCGGCGGCGGATGGCTCGCTCGCTGCGCTGACCCTCGTTGTCTTTGCCAGGGATTTGGCCATGGCCCCTGCCTTGAAGAGCCGCGCGGACCAGTTCAAGCACGGCAGAGCGCTGCGAGCGCGCACCCCGCGCGAAGCCCACGCCGAGCTGCACGGCCCTCGCGACCGGGACGCCGTCGCCATTCTTGCGGAAACGGACGTGGGGCGGATCCCGCTGCTCCTGCCCCTGCGCTACCAGAGAATGACCGCAAACCCGTTCGGGTTCCTTCGCGGCGCGGCCGCCGTGATGGCGGCTGATCTCGCGCATGAGCCGATTGCGGGAGCTCCGGTTCAAGCCTGCGGCGACTGTCACCTGATGAACTTTGGCGCCTTCAACTCGCCCGAAGACAACATCCTGTTCGACATCAACGATTTCGATGAGACCCTGCCGGGGGTCGATTTCACCGTCGACGTCAAGCGTCTCGCGGCGAGCGTCGCCGTCGCCGCCAACGCTGCGAACATGCCCGGCCGGCGAGCCCGCAGCCTCGCGGCGGGCGCCGTGACGGCCTATCGCGAGCACATGTTCGCTCTCATGGGGCTTTCGCCCTTGCAGGTGTGGCACAGCCGGATCGATCTCGAACAACAGCTCAAGCATATCGAGAGCCCGGAAATGCGGAGAAGCATTTCAGCGCTGATCCGACAGGCTCGCGCCCACGGTCTCGATGAGGACGACAACTTTCCCCATCTCGTCACCGCCGACAAACCCAGGATCGCCGACAAACCGCCGACGATCTTCCACGTCAGTGAGAAGACCGTCGGGGCAAGCAGCGCCGACTTCGCCCGTGGGTTCGAGCTTTACCGAGAGAGCCTCACGCCGGATCGAGCCGTTCTTCTCGAGCGCTATCGCTTGAGAGACATCGCCTTCAAGGCGGTTGGCGTCGGGTCGGTCGGCACGATCTGCGTGGTTGGGCTCTTCCTCAGCAAGGACGGCGAACCGCTCTTCCTTCAGGCGAAGGAGGCGCAAAATTCGGTTCTGGAGCGGCTTTCGAAAAAGCTCGCCTACCGAGGCCCGCAGGGGCGGCGCGTCGTCGAGGGGCAACGAATGATGCAGGCCGCCAGCGACCTTCTTCTTGGGTGGAGCTCGGACGAGAGGTTGAAGCGGCAATTCTATGTTCGCACCCTGAAGAACCGCCGGCTCGGCGGGGTCAGCGAGCTTGCCGAGCAGGCGGCGCTTTCCGAATATGCGCGCCTATGCGGCCGAACGCTCGCCCGCTCCCACGCCCGCTCCGGCGACCCGGCGGTGATCGCCGGCTACATGGGAAGGAATGGGGCGTTCGACGACGCGCTTGCGTCCTTCGCCATGGCCTATGTCGAGCAGACGATCAAGGATCACGCCGCGCTGGTGAAGGCCAAGGGCGCCTCAGCCGCGCAACCCTCGCAGAGAGTGCGAATTTGGAGGGAGTAGCGACCCTGCTTGAAGCGCCCCGTCGCTTCATTCATTTTTCGTTCACTCCCGTTGCGCGAAAAATTCGCCCGTTCTTCAGAAGTGGAGGAGACGATGAAGAAGCTTTCGATGAAACTGCTCGGAGTTGTGATTATTTCCGCGACCCTGTCATCGGCGGTTTCGCCCGCATTCGCGCTGGGCGGCTGCGGCCCCAACCGCCATCGCAATGGCTGGGGTCAGTGCGTCTGGGGCGGCCAGAACGAGGACTGGTGCCTGCGAACAACCGGACATCGAGCCACCCGCATGCCCAACGGGACGTTGCGCTGCCTGCACTACTGAGGCGCGCGGCCGCGCTGACGCGCTCGAGGTCATCCACGAGCGCGTTGGAACACAATCGTTCGAATTGCCCATCAAAACGGGATGTCGTCGTCGATCGGGCCCGCGCCCCCGCCGCCGGACATGGCCGGGCGGCGGTCGGCGCCTGAGGATCGGCCCAAGCTCGGACGCTCGCCGCGCTCCTCGTCGGGGAAGCTCTGGCGGTCGCCGCCGCCGCGCGAGTTGAGCAGGGTCAGTTCGCCTCGGAAGCGCTGCAGCACGATCTCGGTCGTATAGCGATCGGCGCCGTCCTTGTCCTGCCACTTGCGGGTCTGCAACTGGCCCTCGACATAGACCTTCGAGCCCTTCTTGCAATATTGCTCAACCACCTTGCCGATATTTTCATTGAAAATCACGATGTTGTGCCACTCGGTCTTTTCCTTGCGCTCGCCCGAGTTCTTGTCGCGCCAGCTCTCGGAGGTGGCGAGAGTGAAATTGACGACCTGATCGCCGGAATTGAGCCGCCGGACTTCGGGGTCCTTGCCCAGATTGCCGATAAGAATGACTTTGTTGACGCTACCCGCCATGATCCTCTCCTCACCGCTCACGCGACATCCTTAGCCCAAAGCGCTCGCGCCGTTGCGCCCGATCGCGCGCCCCAGGCGCTTATCCACACTTCGCCGCGACGGCCGCTTGGGAACCGGCGCTGTCGCAACTACATTAACCATAAATCTCGGGGCGCGTCGCTCGCCGAGGCGTCTTCCCCGTGTTCTTGTTCTGTTCTAGCATTCGCGGGCATCCCGTGCAAGCGCGATTCGCGCGCGATCCCGCCTTGCCGTTAATGAGACTGCTTCCAGGAGCCGCCATGGCCGGACCCAATTCAGAAGGACGCCCGCGTCACGCGCCCAAGGACTTCGAGCCGGTCGAAGCCCTGTTCGGCGGCCGCGCGATCGTCGTCCGCGGCGCGCGCGAGCACAACCTCAAGAACGTCGATCTCGCCATCCCGCGCGACAAGCTGGTGGTGTTCACCGGGCTCTCAGGCTCGGGCAAGTCCTCGCTCGCCTTCGACACCATCTACGCCGAGGGTCAGCGCCGCTATGTCGAGTCGCTTTCGGCCTATGCGCGCCAGTTCCTCGAAATGATGCAGAAGCCGGACGTCGACCAGATCGACGGCCTCTCGCCGGCCATCGCCATCGAGCAGAAGACGACCTCGAAGAATCCCCGCTCGACCGTCGGAACTGTGACCGAAATCCACGACTACATGCGCCTGCTCTGGGCGCGGGTCGGCATTCCCTATTCGCCCGCGACCGGCTTACCGATCGAGAGCCAGACGGTGAGCCAGATGGTCGACCGCGTGCTGGCCTTGCCGGAGCGGACGCGGCTTTATCTGCTCGCGCCGGTCGTTCGGGGCCGGAAGGGCGAATACCGCAAGGAAATCGCCGACTTGATGAAGCGCGGCTTCCTGCGGCTGAAGATCGACGGCCAGTTCACTGAGATCGCCGACGCGCCCGCGCTCGACAAGAAGCTCAAGCACGACGTCGAAGTGGTGGTCGACCGCATCGTGGTCAGGCCCGACATGGCGGCGCGTCTGGCCGAAAGCTTCGAGACGGCGCTCGAGCTCGCCGACGGACTGGCGGTGGTCGAATTCGCCGATCCCTCACCCCCGGCCCCTCTCCCCGAGGGAGAGGGGAGGCGGGAAAGTGAGCCGCGGCGGATCCTGTTCTCGTCGAAGTTCGCCTGTCCGGTCTCGGGCTTCACCATCGCCGAGATCGAGCCCAGGCTGTTCTCGTTCAACAATCCGTTCGGCGCCTGTCCGGTCTGCGGCGGCTTGGGCTCGGAACTCAGGGTCGACGACTCCCTCGTCGTCCCCAACCCGAGGCTCACGTTGCGCCAGGGCGCGATCGCGCCCTGGGCCAAGTCGAGTTCGCCCTATTACGTGCAGACGCTCGAGGCGCTGGCGCGGCACTATAGGTTCCGTCTCGACCGCCCGTGGAGCGAATTGCCGGCTGAGGCGAGACGGGTGATCCTGCACGGCTCGGGCGCGGAAGAGATCCGCTTCGGCTATGACGACGGCCTGCGCTCCTACGAGGTGAAGAAGCCGTTCGAGGGCGTGGTCGCCAATCTCGACCGCCGCTACCGCGAGACCGAAAGCGAGTGGTCGCGCGAGGAGATCCAGCGCTACATGACCGCGACGCCCTGCGAGGCCTGTCATGGCTTTCGCCTCAAGCCCGAGGCGCTGGCGGTCAAGATCGACGGCCAGCACATCGGCGAGGTGAGCCTGCTCTCGGTCAGCGCCGCGATCGACTGGGCCAAGGGCCTGCCGGCGAAGCTCGACCCCAAGCGCAACGAGATCGCCGACCGCATCCTGAAGGAGATCGTCGACCGCCTCACGTTCCTGCGTGATGTCGGGCTCGACTATCTGACGCTGTCGCGGGCTTCGGGCACGCTCTCGGGCGGCGAGAGCCAGCGCATCCGCCTCGCCTCGCAGATCGGCTCGGGCCTGACCGGCGTGCTCTATGTGCTCGACGAGCCGTCGATCGGGCTGCATCAGCGCGACAACGCGCGGCTTCTCGACACGCTGAGGCGCCTGCGGGGCCTGGGCAATACGGTGATCGTGGTCGAGCACGACGAGGACGCGATCTGGGCCGCCGACTATGTCGTCGACGTCGGCCCCGGCGCCGGCGTGCATGGCGGCGAGATCGTCGCCAAGGGGACGCCGGCCGAGATCGCCGCCAATCCCAATTCGCTGACCGGCCAGTTCCTCGTCGGGCGAGCGGACGGTCGCGATCCCGTCGAGACGCCGGGCGGCGGAGCCGGGGCGGGAGCTGACGATCGTCGGCGCGCGCGGCAACAATCTGAAGAATGTGACAGCGACGATTCCGCTCGGGCTCTTCACCTGCGTCACCGGCGTCTCGGGCGGGGGAAAATCGACCCTGGTCATCGACACCCTCTACAAGGCCGCCGCGCGCGCGCTCAACGGCGCGAGCGAGCCGCCGGCGCCGCACGACCGCATCGACGGCCTCGACCAGATCGACAAGGTGATCGACATCGATCAGTCGCCGATCGGGCGCACGCCGCGCTCGAACCCGGCCACCTACACCGGCGCCTTCACCCCGATCCGCGACTGGTTCGCGGGGCTGCCGGAGGCGAAGGCGCGCGGCTATCTGCCGGGGCGGTTCTCGTTCAACGTCAAGGGCGGGCGGTGCGAGGCGTGCCAGGGCGACGGCGTGATCAAGATCGAGATGCACTTCCTGCCCGACGTCTATGTCACCTGCGACGTCTGCAAGGGCAAGCGCTACGACCGCGAGACGCTCGAGGTCCGCTACCGGGACAGGTCGATCGCCGACGTGCTCGACATGACGGTCGAGGAGGCGGCGGAATTGTTCAAGGCGGTGCCGTCAATCCGCGACAAGATGGAGACGCTGAAGCGCGTTGGCTTGGGCTACGTCAAGGTGGGACAGCAGGCGACGACGCTCTCGGGCGGCGAGGCGCAGCGGGTCAAGCTCGCCAAGGAGCTGTCGCGCCGCTCGACCGGGCGCACGCTCTACATCCTCGACGAGCCGACGACGGGCTTGCATTTCCACGACGTCGCGCAATTGCTCGACGTGCTGCACGAACTGGTCGACCAGGGCAATACGATGATCGTCATCGAGCACAATCTCGAAGTGGTGAAGACCGCCGACTGGATCATCGACATGGGCCCGGAAGGCGGCGACGCCGGCGGCGAGGTCGTCGCCCAGGGAACGCCAGAGCAGATCGCCCGCACGCGTGAGAGCTACACCGGCCAGTACCTGAAGCCGGTGCTGGCGCGGAAGGGAAAGGGCGGACGAAGGGCGGCTGAGTAGTCGTCATGTGACTTCTCGCGCGATGAGGGCCACAGAAAAAGCCACGAGCCGGCAAAAACATACGAAAACAAAACCGCTGTTTTTCCTTTTCTTTTATTTTTCGGAATCGGGCCTTTTCAATAGGTTGCGCGCAATTTAAATCATTTTCTTCCCCTGCTTTCGCCCGCCGCCCGTCTCGGAGATCGGTGGCTCTTATGGCGTTATGTGTTGGTCGACCGGTTTACTGTTCGTTCGTCGAACCCTTGCCGTCATGGCCGGGCTTGTCCCGGCCATCCACGCCGGGCCGCCGCAAGAACGAGTTCCCGCCTCGGCGCGACCGGCAGGAAGGCGGACGGTCGCAAGGCTTTTCGCGCTTGCCTGCGTCGATGCGCTGGGCCTTCGTGGATGGCCGGGACAAGCCCGGCCATGACGCCTTGATGGCGCCGTCCGCCACCTCCGCCACGCTCCCGATTCCTTCCCGACAACAGCCAACGCGATAAGAGCGAGATCGGTCTTGCGACTATTCAGGAGAGTATCACAGATTTCTGTTTTCCGAAATAATTTGTTTGGCTTTTTTGCGGGCGTCATGGGCCAGAGCTCAGCCGCTCCGCGCGAGACTTCGCGCGGCTGGCAGAGGCGCCCGAGCAGATCGCCTGCGACCCAAAGAGCTAGACCGGCCAGTACCTCAAGCCGGTGCTGGCGCGGAAGGGGAAAGCGCGCCGAAGCGCGACGGAGTAGTCGCTTGGGATACGGAAAGAACGGGCGGCCCTGGCGTTCAGTCGGGCAGGGCCGTGAACGGATCGATCGCGTGCTCGCAGATCGCGCGGAAGTCCCGCAGGTTTCGCGTCAGCAGGGCGAGCCCGTTCGCTTGCGCGATCGACGCGATGGCGATGTCGGCGAAGCCGGGCGTGAAGTCCTTGCGCCGCCGCCGCATCCGAGAGCGCGCCGGCGAAGGTCGCCGCCTTGAGATCAAACGCCAGGATGCGGTCGCCGTAGAGATGCTCGACCGTCTCCCACCACAACGCGAGAGTTTCGGCTTTGCGCGCCGCCCCTTGGCGCGCCGATTTGGCGATGCCGGCGCGGATCTCGGCCGCCGTGATGACAGAGAGAAACAGGTCGCGTGAGCGGCGATCCATCCACTCGACCAGCCCGGCCGGGCGGCTGGCCTTCGTCGGCGCGACCGCCGATATGACGTTCGTGTCGACCAGATATTTCAAAGTCCGGCGCGGCGCGGACGCGACCGATCGCGCGGCGCAATATCCTCATCGTCGAGCGGGGCCGCCGCCAGCAGACGGCCGAAGCTTGGAACGTTCGACAGCCGGCGCCATGTCGCCCAGGATACAACCACCGCTTCCTTGTGGCCGTGGCGTGTAATAACGAACTCTTCGCCGCGAATTGCGTCGTCAACGACACCCGAGAGCCGCGCCTTGGCGTCTTTGAGCTGTATCTCCCGCATGCGTTCCCACCAAATGACTACAGTAGTCATATTGGCAAACAAGCCAAACGTCAAGCATGGGCCGGGGCTCGGCGCTGGCCTTGCGCGAAGAGTGAAGCAGAGCGCGGCGGAGCATCAACGCCGGTTCGCGATTCTGGCGGACCCTAGACTGCAGCGCGACAGCCGGCAGAGCCGCCTTAGCGGCGCTCAACGCCCTGACGAGCGATCGCCGCGAATACGGTCCCGTCGGCGGATTCGCAATTGAGCGTCGGCGCGGCGAACATTTCCCTCGTCGCGGACAAGCGCGCTAACCGAAGTTTAAGGCGCGACAGCGGGGAGTAGCCCAGCGATCGGCCATGTGCTAGCCGCAACACTTCGGCGGCGGCGCGACTCGGATTCGCGCAAGTCGCTGTTGGGGAAGAAGCCTAGCCAAGACCCTTGGGGCGCCATGGAGGATCGAGCGCCGGAGCGAGCGGCGCGCGAGCCAGTCCGGTTTTGCGCTGTCTTTGGGGGCTTGGAGGACGGGGAAATTGGCTGCGCGGGCAGGCGGACTCGACCTCCGCTGCTCGCCGTCGGGAAGGGGGTACGGGATGCCAGACGGGACCGCGACGGCCCATCTCTATCGGCCGAAACTCGCCACCGTCCTGCGCGAGGGCTACGGGCTTGGCGAGCTTCGTCGCGACGCCGTGGCTGGGCTCACGGTCGCCATCGTGGCGTTGCCTCTTTCCATGGCGATCGCGGTCGGTTCGGGCGTGTCGCCCGACCGGGGTCTCTACACCGCGATCGTCGGCGGCTTTGTCGTATCGGCGCTCAGCGGAAGCCGTTTCCAGATCGGCGGCCCCGCCGGGGCGTTCATCGTATTGGTCGCGGCGGCGGCCTCGAAATTCGGGATCGAGGGCCTGCTGCTGGCGGTCCTTCTTTCCGGCGTCATGCTGACCCTGGCGGGAGCGCTTAGGCTCGGCTCGCTGATCCGCCACATCCCCCACGCGGTTACGGTCGGCTTCACCTGCGGCATCGCCGTGACCATCCTCGCCAGTCAGCTTAAAGACCTCGGCGGCCTTGCGCTGAACGGGCCGGAGCCGGGCGAGTTGCTGCCCAAGCTTGGCGCGCTCGCCGCCGCGGGAGCGACGCTCAATCCCGCAGCGCTCGCTGTCGGCCTCGGCACGGCCGCGCTGATTTTCGGCTTGAGGCGCCTGCGGCCCAATTGGCCGGGCATGCTGATCGCGCTTGCGGTCGTCTCGGTCGCCGCTGTCCTGCTTCACCTCCGCGTCGAAACCATAGGCAGCCGTTTTGGCGGCATCCCGCACACCCTGCCTTCGCCGAAAATGCCGGACATCAGTTTCCAACGCGTTCTGCAAATCCTGCCGACGGCCCTCTCGTTCACGCTGCTCGGCGGCGTGGAAAGCCTTCTTTCGGCCAAGGTCGCCGACGCGATGACCGGGCGGCGACACCGTTCGAACATGGAGCTTGTCGGCCAGGGCTTGGCCAACATCGCGTCGGCCATATTCGGCGGGATCAGCGTCACCGGCACGATCGCCCGGACCGCGACAAATATCCGCGCGGGCGGCCGCAGCCCGGTGGCCGGTATGCTGCACGCCGGATTTCTGCTGGTGTTCATGCTCGTCGCCGCGCCGCTCGCGAGCTACGCGCCGCTGGCGGCCCTGGCCGGCGTGCTCGTCACCGTCTGCTGGAGCATGGCCGAGAAGGCCGAGTTCTATCGGCTGCTCGGCGATTGGCGCACCGCAGCCGTGCTGCTCTCCACTTTCGGCCTGACCCTCGTCAGGGATCTCACGACCGGCATCGTTGCGGGCTGTCTCATAGCCGCCGCGCTTGCGCTGATGAAGCGCGCCGTCCCGGAGGAAGGCGATTGACCATCGCTTTGCAGACTCCGCGCGGCCTCGCTCAGGGCAACGGACTGGCCGGGTGAGTTGACCGAGGCGCGCCCCAATAAGGGCCGACGCCGTAATAGTCGTGAATTTCGGTTTCGTATTCGGGATCGTCCCACGAGGGTTCGACACCCACGTCGTAGGAGGGCGCTCCCTCCAGCTGGGTCTTGTCGAGATCGACGACATATCCGCCTTTCCGCGTGTCGTATTGCAGCAGGGACCACGGAAGCGGATGATAGCTGTTGCCGATGCCAAGAAACCCGCCGAACGACATGATGGCGTAGGCGACGGCGCCCGATCTCTTGTCGATCATCAGGTCATGGATCGAGCCTATCGACTCGCCCGCGCTGTTGTAGACCTCCGTGCCCTGCACCTTGCTGGCCGCAATGAGCGCTGTGGTTTCATGATCGATGTCCATAAACGTTGCTCCTGAGCTGCGTTATGCAAGCCAACGCAACTCGGAGCGGTTGGTTCCCGACCGGAATTCGGCAGCGGCGACCGCCGAGGCGGCTCTCAGGCCGCCTTCCGGCGCGCGATCTCCGCCTGGTACAGCGGAACCTCGAGTTTCAGCGCCGCGGCGACGCTCGGGCGCTGGCGAATGCGGTCGAGATAGGCCTTGACGTTCGGGTAGGAGGCAAGGTCGATCTCCGGCGTCGCCCGCGTCCAGTTCAGGACGGTCGCCAGATAGGCGTCGGCGACGCTGAACCGATCGAGCAGGAATTCGCGCGCCGTCAGCTTCTTGTCGAGATAGGCGAGGCGGGAGGCGTATTTGCGCACCGTCCAGGCCTTGACCTCGGGCGGCGTCTCGCTTCCGAGCAACGGCAGCATCAGCCCTTTGTGCAATTCGGTCCCGATGAAGCTCAGCCACTGGCGCAGTTTCGCCCGCGCCACGCGATCGGACTCGGGCGGCGCCAGCGCGGCGGCCGGATGGGCGTCAGCGATGAACTGAAGGATCGCGGCGTTCTCGGTCAGCACCGTTCCATCGTCGAGCCTCAGCGCCGGAACGTAACCGAGCGGGTTGATCGCCCGATAATCCTCGTCCGTCGCCAGGACGCGCTTCGAAACGGGATCGACCTCGACAAGATTGACGGCGGCTCCGGCTTCGGCGAAGGCGATTCGAGCCGACATCGAACAGGCGAGCGGGGAAAAGAACAGCTCCATGGGGTCCTCCATTGCAATTTATGTACTCTTTCGCATAGAATGAACGCCGTCAAGAGTTTTATTCGAGATGGTACAAAAATCTGTGCGCGCGCCTTCTGAGCCCGCTCCACGACGACGCGGGCGCCCGCGCGCGTTCGAGACCGAGGCGGCCCTGACCCAGGCGATGGACGTCTTCTGGCAGGGCGGATTCGCCGCCACGTCGCTCGATGCGCTCAGCGCCGCCACCGGGCTCAACCGGCCAAGTCTCTACGGCGCCTTCGGCGACAAGCGTGCGCTCTACGTTCAGGCTTACCGCCAGTACCGCAAGCGGGTGAGCGAGGAATTCGCGCCGCTGTTCCAGGCCCGGGCGCCGCTGCGGATGAAGCTGAAGCGGATCTTCCTCGCTGCGCTCGAACTTTACCTGAGCGGCGAAGAGGGGCCGCGCGGCTGCTTCACCGTATTGACCTCGTCCTCGGACGCGATCGCCGATCCGGAGATTCGCGCCCTCGTCGTCGATGCGATCGATTCGACGGACCGCGCGTTCGGCCGCCTGTTCGCGGACGCGCGCCAGACGGGCGAATTG
Organism: uncultured Alphaproteobacteria bacterium; assembly: GCA_963761435.1. Lineage (GTDB taxonomy): Bacteria > Pseudomonadota > Alphaproteobacteria > Rhizobiales > Beijerinckiaceae > Roseiarcus. Next base: position 223,883 of record CAVXHJ010000001.1, read on the forward strand.
CCGTCCGGCGCCGATCCGCGCCGGCTCGCGCGCATGGCCGGGGCGACCATCCATACGCTCTCGATCCGCGCCCGCGCCCGGATCCCGAAGGCCGAAATCATGCCGATCATCGATGACGCGGTGGCGACCATCTGCGGCGGCAAAAACGGCTAGACGCGTCGCCCTGCGCGCTCGCGCCGATTGGCCATCGGTACGCATTGCTCTAGCCTGCCGGGCCGGCCTTAAGGCCGGATCACGAGCCGATGGGAGCATGAGATGTCGCTTAAGGTCGCTGCGGTCGTTGCGGGTTTGCTGCTTGCGCTCAATCTCGTTGTCATGACGTTGGAATTTGCCTCGCCCTCGCGCGCCGCTGTCGCCGGCATGAATGCGAGGAGGCTTGAGGCCGATCCGGATTTCGTCCGCGCCGTCCATTCGATCGTCGAGCATTGCAAGGTCAATGTCGATCTCGCGCGAGTTCGAGTGCTGAGAGCGCGGGGACGCCGGCGTGCGGGTTTCTCGCGCTTCGGATCAGGCGACGCGGGTCGCCCGGTCCTCCGGCAAATCGACGGGCGGCGCCGGCCCGCCTCAGGCGCGCTTGACAACATACCAACCAGTCGGTATGTCTATGTCAAGAAGGCGAGGACGCATTCGCGGATGCCGGCCAACCCAAGGAGCAGCCGCCGCATGGATCATCCGAAAGTCGTTTCGCCGGCTGAGGCCTTCGCCGCCCGCAAGGCGTTCCTCCTCGAGGAGAAGGCGTTCACCAAGGCCCGCGACGCGCTCGCCTGCAAGCGGCGCGAGCTGCCTTGGACGCGGGTCGAGAAGAGCTATGTGTTCGATTCGTCCACCGGGCCGAAATCGCTGGCGGATCTGTTCGCCGGGCGCAGACAGCTGATCGTGCAGCATTTCATGTTCGCCCCGGATTGGGATGAGGGCTGCGTCGGCTGCTCGTTCAGTTCGGATCATGTGGACGGCGCGATCCCTCATATCCAGGCTCGCGACGCGAGCTTCGTCGCCGTGTCGCGCGCGCCGCTGGAAAAGCTCCTGCGATACAAGGAGCGGATGGGCTGGAAGTTCGAATGGGTGTCCTCGGGCGCGTGCGAGTTCAACTACGATTTTTGTGTATCGTTTCGTGAGAGCGACATCGAGGCTGAGCGAGCAGTCTACAATTATGCGCCGCTGACTTTCGAAATCTCGGACCTATCCGGAGTCAGCGCTTTTCTCCGTGATCCCTCAGGCGGGATCTTTCACACCTATTCGACATTCGGGCGCGGCGACGAGATGATGATGACGGCCTACATGTACATCGACTTGTTGCCGAAGGGCAGAGCCGAGGAGGGCCTCGCCGATCCGTCAAGCTGGTGGCGCCGGCACGATGAATATGCCGCCGCGCCTATTGCCGCGCCTTGCTGTTCCCGCGCCGCCGAAGGGTCGCCAGGACCCCGCCGATGACCTCGAGCAACAAGGCGACGGCCGAGCGCAAGAGCGAAACCAGGGAACGTCGATCCGGCGCTTCGCGCACCGTCCCGAGCGGGGTCGCGCCGGCCCGCCAGAGGCTTCTCGACGCCGCGGTCCACCTGATCCGTTCGAAGGGCTATTCGGCCGCGCGCGTCGAGGACATCTGCGCCGAGGCGGAGTTGACCAAGGGCGCCTTCTTCCACCATTTCGCCAGCAAGGAGGATTGCGCGATCGCCGCCGCGGCGCATTTCGCCGCCAACGCCGACGCGCTGTTCGACGCGGCGCCTTACAGCTTCCTGCCCGATCCGCGAGCCCGCGTGCTCGGCTACGTCGATTTCCGCAAGGCCATCCTTCAGGGCGAGCTGCCGCAGTTCACCTGCCTTCTCGGCACGATGGTTCAGGAGGCATACGATTCTCATCCGGCGATCCGCGCGGCTTGCGACCGCTACATCAGCGAGCACGCCGGGCGGCTCGCCGCCGACATCGCCGAGGCCAAGGCGCGCTACGCGCCGGGCGCCGCGTGGACGCCAGAAAGCGCCGCGCTTTATTCACAAGCTGTCCTCCAGGGCGCCTTCATTCTCGCCAAGGCTAGGCACGGCCCGAAAGTCGCCGCCGACTGCCTCGATCATCTCAAGCGCTATTTCGAGATGCTCCTGCCCATTCGCCGCCCGGAACAGGCCGCGCTCTGACACGTTGACCAAAGAGGAGACGACCATGACCGAACAGAAAATCACGCCCTGTCTCTGGTTCGATTTCAGCGCCGAGGAAGCGGTCGCGCACTATCTCGCGATCTTCCCGAACAGCCGGATCATTTCGACCACGCGTTATGGCGAGTTCGCCGCCGATCGGAAAGGGGCGGTGATGACGATTTTCTTCGAGATCGATGGCCAGCGTCTTTTGGCGCTGAATGGCGGGCCGCAATTCAAGTTCACGCCGGCGCTGTCGCTCATGGTGAACTGCGACGATCAGGCTGAAATCGACGCGCTCTGGCGGAAGCTTGCCGAAGACGGCGAACACCAGCAGTGCGGCTGGCTCACGGACAAATTCGGCGTCTCATGGCAAATCGTCCCGCGCGCGCTGCCCGAGCTCCTGAGCGGCGAGGACCCCGAGCGTACAGACCGCGTCATGCGCGCGGTCATGACAATGGACAAGCTCGATATTGCCCAAATGCGCAACGCGGGTTCGCCGCACTGACTTCACATCGTTCGCGCTCAACTCAAGGAGGAAAGCCATGGCCAATCCAGCGACATCGACCGATCTAGGCAAATTCATCTGGTACGACCAGATGTCGAACGACCTCCCCGGCGCCGAGAAGTTCTATTCCAAGGTCGTCGGCTGGACGATCGCTCCCAACACCATGAACGCCCAGCGCTATTCGCTGCTCAAGGCCGGCGACGCGACGGTCGGCGGGCTGATGCCGATTCCCGAAGAGGCGGCCAAGATGGGCGCACGCCCGGCCTGGATGGGCTATATCGCGGTCGACGACGTCAAGGCCTACGCCGACAAGGTCAAAGCCGCCGGCGGCGCCATCCATCGCCCGCCAACCGAGATCCCGAACGTCGGCACGTTCGCGATCGCCGGCGATCCGAGCGGCGCCGGGTTCCTTCTGTTCAAGGGCAATGGCGACCAGGGGCCGGTCCAGGATCCGACGAAGCCCGGCCATATCGGGTGGCACGAACTGCACGGCGGCGATCCGGAAAAGTCCTTCGCCTTCTATTCCGGACTGTTCGGCTGGACCAAGGGCGAAGCGATCAACATGGGGCCCGTCGGGACCTACCAGATCTTCACCACCAAGGGTCAGCAGAGCGGCGGGATGATGAAGAAGATGGCCGAGGAGCCAGCTTCGCACTGGGCCTACTACATCACCGTCGACGCCATCGACGCGGCGGTCGAGCGGGTGAAGTCGGCGGGCGGCAAGGTCATCAACGGCCCGATGCAGGTTCCCGGCGGAAGCTGGGTCATGCAGGGCCTTGATCCGCAAGGCGCGATGTTCGCGCTGGTCGCCCCGAAGAAATAGCGGCAGTCATTCCGTTTCAGCTTGAGGCGTCGGCGGCGGCTCGAAAAGCGCGGTCCGTCGGCGCGGCATTTTTCACCTTGTCAGGAGATCGGCTGATGACCGTGCAAACTCAAGTTCCAAGACCCGCAGCTGAGGTCGCCCGCGCCGCCCCCACGAGGATACCCAATGAGAGCGCGGAATATCGCGCCGCCCGAACGGCATTGCTCGCCGAAGAGATCGAATTGCGCCGCCATATCGAGCGCGTCGCGGCGCAGCGGCGGGCGCTGCCGCCGGGCGGCCCGGTGACCGGCGACTATCGGTTTCAGGGCGAAGACGGACCGACCGACTTCGCTGGACTGTTCCGCGGCCAGGAGACCCTCGTCGTGTACAGCTACATGTTTGGGCCGCAGCGCGAGCGTCCCTGTCCGATGTGCACCAATCTGTTGGGCGCGTGGGAGGGCAATGCCGCTGACATCGGGCAAAAAGTCTCGCTCGCCGTCGTGGCGCGCTCCCCGATCGAGCGCCTGGTCGCCTGGAAAAAGGAGCGCGGCTGGCGCAATCTTCGGCTCTTCAGCGACCTCAACGGCGCCTATTCGCGGGATTTTCGCGCCATCGCGGCCGACGGCTCGGACGAGCCTGCCCTGAACGTGTTCACCCGCCGCGACGGAACCATCCGCCACTTCTGGTCGGACGAGATGTCTGGGACCTCAGATCCCGGGCAGGACCCGCGCGGCGCGCCCGATCCCGCGCCTCTATGGATGGTGCTGGACACGACGCCGGAAGGGCGGGGGGTGGACTGGTATCCGAAGCTCGCGTACTAGCGCGGCCCTAACTCCAGCCGGCCGGAGAGCACGATGCGCGTCATGGTGATTGTGAAGGCGACCGAAGCCTCCGAGGTCGGCGGCATGCCGCCCGCCGAACTTCTGGCGGACATGGGCGCCTTCAACCAGGCGCTGATCGACGCTGGCCTCTTCGTTGACGCGGGCGGGCTCAAGGAAACCCGCAAGGGCGCGCGCGTGGCCTTTTCCGGCAAGGATCGGACCGTGACCAAAGGGCCATTCCCGAACGTCAGCGAGCTCGCCGCGGGCTATTGGATCTGGAAGGTCAAGGATCTCGACGAGGCGATCGAGTGGGTCAGGCGTTGCCCCAACCCGATGCCGGGGCCTTCGGTCATCGAGATCCGCGAGATGTTCGAGATGGGGGACTTCAACTGAACGCGTCTTGGTCGATCATCGCGTCGGCCGCAGCGTATCAGGGTCGGATCAACGCGACACGGCGGTCAAAGGCCTGTTGAAGCGCCGCGCGCCCTTCGGGCGAGGACGCGCTGCTGGTTGCCGTTGAAAACCTGTCCATGCTCGGACATCAGGTCCAAAAGATAGATCAAGACGTAGATTTGGAAAAGCTTGTCGTCGCGCAGTCCCGCGTGGCGCAGCCACGCCGACACGTAGCGGACAGGACCGCCTTGCGCGGTCAGCACGGCCAAGGTCAACGCCGCGGGATAGCGCGGATCGCCAAAGCAGAGGTCGTCCACGTCAACGATGCCGGAAAACCCGCCCTCGTCGCTAACGATCACGTTCCTCGTCGTGGTGTCGTGCAGAAACGGCGTCGGCGGAATCGAATCGACCTCCTCTCGCATGGGGTCGAGTTCGCTTCGCACGATGTCGACGGAAGCGACGTCGAACAGGCCGGCGGATGCGATCCTCTGCCGCGATCGGTCGAGATGAGCGCCCAGCACCTGCGACCAGGCGGAATGCGGCGCGTCCTCAGGCCGGACCGCGTAGCCGTAGCGGCCGGCTGAACCGGTCCGCGATGCGTCTGCCTGCGCGCGCGCGACATTGAGAGCAATCCGGTCGAGTTCGGCCTCGGTCAGTCTCTCGATCACGGCGCCGAGATCCGCGCCGGGCAACCGCTCGAGGACCATCCACGGAAAGGCGGATCGCACATCCTCGGCGATTATCGCGGGCAGCGGGACGCCCCGCGGCCGCAACAATTTCGACAGGTGAACAGCCCCCGCGATCTCCGCATGAGAAGACATGCTTCCCATTCGCACGACGATCGGCTGACGATCGGCGAACGTCGCCTCATAAACATAGTGGCGCGCGCCGGTCTTAAACCGCGCGACGGCCTTGGGCGCGCATCCGGTCACGCGCGCCGCGATTGCGGCGGCAAGTTCCGCGCCTGGCGCTCTTTGCTCGCTGTCGTTCTGCATGCTTCACCCGCCGCGTGACGCGGCGCCGGGCCGTGTCTATATCATGCCGAGCCCACGGAAATCTGCACAGGGACGCTTCGACGATGTTGAGCAAACGCAAACTCGGCCGGCAAGGTCTCGAGGTCTCGGCGATCGGCCTTGGCTGCATGGGGATGAGCCAGTCCTATGGCCCGGCGGACGAAGCTGAGTCGATCGCGACCCTCCATCGCGCGATCGAGCTTGGCTGCACCTTTCTCGACACCGCCGAAGGTTACGGCCCCTACAAGAACGAGGAGCTCATCGGGCGCGCGCTCAAAGGACGGCGCGATCAGGTGACGATCGCGACCAAATTCGGCTTCCGGTTCGAGGGCGGCAAGCAGGTCGGCGCCGAACGCGACAGCCGGCCACGGACGATCCGCAAGGCCGTCGAGGGATCGCTCACCCGGCTCAAGACCGATCACATCGATCTCATCTACCAGCATCGAATCGACCGGGCGGTTCCCATCGAAGATGTCGCGGGAACCGTGGGGGAATTGATCAAGGAGGGCAAGGCGCTGTTCTTTGGCCTCTCCGAGGCCGGGGTCGCCAATATCCGCCGCGCCCACGCCGAGCATCCGGTCTCCGCGGTGCAGAGCGAATATTCGCTTTGGGAGCGCAATCTCGAAGCCGACGTCATTCCGGCGCTGCGTGAGCTGGGGATCGGACTGGTTCCGTTTTCGCCCCTCGGCCGGGGCTTTCTGACCGGCGACGCGAAGCGCGCGGAGGACTATCCGGAGGGCGACTACCGGCGGAACGATCCCCGCTACCAGGGCGAGAATTTCGACGCCAACCAGCGCGCCGCGGCGGTCGTGCGCGAGGTCGCGGCGGCGAAACAGGCGAAGCCAGGTCAGATCGCGCTCGCCTGGCTCCTGCGCAAGGGCGACGACATCGCGCCAATCCCGGGAACCAAGCGACGCCTTTATCTCGAGGAAAACGTCGCCGCCGACGCTATCCCGCTCGACCCCGCCGACATGGAGGCGCTCGACGAGGCTCTGGGCCCCGGGAAAATCGCCGGCCCGCGCTATCCCGATTGGATGATGGAGACGATCGACCGGTGAGCGGGACGTCGGTGGCCCGCTGTCGCTTGCCATCGGCGCTGAGGCCGCTAGCATGTGAATCAAGAAAGGCCCGCCTGCTTGCCAAGCGCATGACCGGCGATCGCCTCGAGGACGCGCGATCAAGAGGGCGCGAGAATGACAAAGTCCAAGGGTCCGACGACTGCTGCATTCGTCAGCCAGAAGGGGGGCGTCGGCAAAAGCGCGCTCGCGCGACTGCTCGCGGTCGGCGCGCTCAATCGCGGACGCAAGACGCTGCTCGCCGACTTCGATCTCGATCAGTTGACATGTGTCGAATGGGGGGCGCTGCGGCTGCGCGCCGGGCTCGAGCCGGAAGTCGACGCGCGCGCGTTCAAGAGCCTCAAGAAACTGCGCCGGGAGGACGGCGTCGCCGATTTCATCGTCGCTGACACGCGCGGCCTGGCCGACGACCTCACCACCGAGATCGCCGAGGACAGCGACGTCGTGTTCCTGCCGACCGGGGTCACGGGCGACGATCTGAGGCCAACGCTCTCGCTCGCCCGAAAGCTCGCGCGGCGCGGCGCGGAAGGGCGCCTTGTGCTTGTCCTGTCGAAGGTCGGCCGCTCGGAGACCCAATTCGCCAGGGCGGTCGAGACGATCGAGGACGCGGGCTTCGAGCTCCTCGGCGAACATTGGCCGCAACGCGACGGCTTTCAGAGCGACCTCGATTCGGGTCGAGCGGGGCGCGAGGCGCGCAACCCCTACTTGCGCGAGATCGCCGAGCGGATGGAGGAAGCGCTCTTCGCCCGCGCTATGAAGGCGAAACCGAGGGGATAAGGGGCGCCCCTTCAAATCTCGGCGAGAACGAACAGCCGCCGGAGCCTGATGAGCACGCTGCCGTCGGGCGCGCGCGGATAAGCGTCATCGAGTTCGGCTGCGTAGCGAGCGAGAAACGCGCGCCGATCTTTGTCGTCGAGTGCGGCGAGAAAGGGCGCGAGGCTGGTCGCCTCCATCAATTCGACGATGGCTGCGACGCTGCTCGCGACGTGGAGGTAAGTCGCCTCCCATATATCCACGGCGACGCAAATCGGGCTGAGCAGTGCGTAGAGACCTTCCATCAACTCGTTGAACGGCCGTGTCTTGGCGATCGGCAGAAGCTTTCTGGCCCATGGTCCATCGGCGGCGATCATGCGCACCAGCGCCCGGCTCGGCTCATAGAGGTCATTGGGAATGTGAACCGCGAGCCCGCCGCCCGCCGCGAGCATCCCGACCAGTCTGGGCAACAGGCGCGGCAGCGACGGCAGCAGGTCCAGCGAGCCGCTGGCGGAGATGAGGTCGAATTTATTTTGCCCAGTCGGAAAGCGATCACGCGAACCTCGGCCAAGAAACTGTTCGAGGCGCCTGTCCCCGACCTGATCGCCTGTTTGCGAGAGGTCGATGGCCTCGATCTCCGCGTCGGGAAACTGCCGGGCCAGCAGCGGGCTCATAGACCCCTGGCCGCTGTACACATCGGCGATGCGTCGCGGCGCGCGGGCAGTTATGCGGCACATGAGGTCATGCGCCGCTCTCGATCGATGTTCCGCCGCGATGCGCCTTCGCGCGGTTCGAATCGGGGCGCCATCATTCATTGCGTTTGGTTAAATTTCCCGGATTGGAATTGAAGCGGGAGAGTGGCCAAGCTAAGCCGCCGGTTTTGGCCGGCGGCTCGCATTCAACGAAAGCGATCGTCGTCAGGTTGCAGGCTTGATCGAGGTAGCGTCCATCCTGTCGCCGGCCTTGGTGTAACTCACCGTCACCTTTTCGCCGACCTTGAAGTCGGAGAGCTTCGCGCTCTTGGGCGCCACGTAAGACGCGCCATTGTCGAGGGTGATCATGTCCTTGGACATGTCCAGGCTCTTGATCGTGCCGGTGGCGTCAGCGGCGTAGGCGACCGACGCCGCGCCGAACACAACAGCCGCCAAGGCGGCGGTGGCAAACATTCGCATAGAGCTTCTCCGTTTGTATGTGGAAGCGCGACTACGCCAATACGCAAAACCTCCCAAAGGCGTACCCACGCCCTGGCAGATTCTAGGCACGCGCCGCCTCACGTCGCGCTGGCCAACAGATTAACTTTTGTTCATCGAAGCGCATCGCAGCCAGCGGCAGCCGCTTTGCTGATTCGTGCGCGCGCCGTTCCCCTTCGCCGGGCGGTCCGATTCGGTTTAAAGTCGCGGAGTCGCCAGAGTTCTCGGGGCTTTTCGTGCAATTTGCTTCATTGAGAAAGCTTAATGCGCCGGCCAAATCGCGGATAGGCGCGGAAGCGCAATGGTGTGCCCATGACCGCTCGATGCGGTCGCTCGCTCACGGCATGAAATGGCCGTTTGCGGAGGGCGCGATGACGAGACCGAAACTCAGCCCGAGGGAAATCGTCCAGAGGCTACAGACGATCGACGCTTTGACGGCTGACGGGCTGCCCGTGGCCGAAGCCATTCGCTCGGCCGGAATGTTGCGGGCCGAGTATGACCGCTGGCGCGTCGAATACGACGGGCTTTGCCGCACGCTTGGGCCGCTCGTGTGCGCCCCGCCGAGACTCTTGAAGGCGACGCGCCGCACGACCCGGCGCCGGACGGGCAAGCCGCCTCTTTAAGTCGCTTGCGCGACGCGGGCGTCCGGACGCAGGCTCCATTTCCACTCCCCGTATTGTCGGCCGCGCAGAGAACGTGCCATGGTGCGCTGGGGACGTCAGATCTGGGGAGTGGGAATGCCTGGCAGAAAAATCCTGATGCTGGTCGGCGAGTTCACCGAGGAATACGAGATTTTCGTCTTCCAGCAGGCGATGGAGGCGGTCGGACACGTTGTTGATGTCGTCTGTCCGGACAAGAAGGCGGGGCAGGTCATCGCCACCTCCCTGCACGATTTCGAAGGCCACCAGACCTACACGGAAAAGCCCGGCCACAATTTCGTCTTGAACAAGACCTTCGCCGAGGCGCGGCCGGCGGACTACGACGCGGTCTATTGCGCCGGCGGACGAGGCCCGGAATACATTCGCACCGACAAGCGCGTGCAAGCGATCGTGCGTCACTTTCACGAGAAGGAGAAGCCGATCTTCACCATCTGCCACGGCGTCCAGATTCTGGTCGCGGTCGACGGCGTGGTTCGCGGAAAGCGGGTTGGCGCGCTGGCGGCCTGCGAGCCCGAGATCACGCTCGCCGGCGGGACCTATGTCGACTTGTCGCCGACCGAAGCGCTGGTCGACGGTACCATGGTGTCGGCGAAGGGCTGGACGGCGCTCGCCGCATTCATGCGCGAGTGCCTCAAGGTTCTCGGCACTGAAATACGGCACGGCGAGAAAGTCGGCGAAATTCGCCCGCAGCTCAGCCGCGCTTCGGCCAACGGCGCGAGGGCCGCCTCATGATTTACGAACTTCGCATTTATCGTTGCCTTCCGAACCGAATGCCGGCGCTCTTGAAGCGCTTCGAAACGGCGACGTTGCGAATATGGGAGAAGCACGGGATCCGTCAGGCCGGCTTCTGGACGACGGTGATCGGCGAGTCCAATCAGGAGCTCACCTACCTGCTGGCGTGGGAATCCCTCGCCGAGCGCGAGAAGAAGTGGAGCGCCTTCGTCAGCGATCCCGAGTGGCTCGCCGCGCGAGACGCGAGCGAGAAGGACGGACCGATCGTCGAGACTTTCTCGAACTCGATACTCCAGCCTACTTCGTTCTCGACCGTGCGCTAGCGCAAATCCCCCGGCGTCTGCGGGAGCCCCAACGGGGTATAGCGCTCGTAGCGTTGGTTGAACGCGTCGGCGTCGAGTATTCCGACGGTCTCGATGGATCGAGAGGTCGTCCCCTTCTGGTCAGCCAGAATCGAAGCCACCTGCCAGCGCCAAGTGGACGGATCGTCCATGCCGGGGCCCGTAGCGACCTCGGTCACTCCCGCCGCGTAGCTCGCGCCGCCTCCGATTGCGGTGAGAGCAAAAATGAGGGACTTCCGCATCGTCTCCTCCGCCATTCTCGGTTCAAATTTCGCCGCCAGGCAACGCGCATCTCCCACGCGCGCGGCGCCAATTAATGAAACGTTAACATGAATTTGTGGCCCGGCTAAGGCGCTTCGCTCTTCGAAGCCATCTCGCGCAACGCGTCGTTCGCCATCGCGCGAGTTACTCGCCGACCTTGCGTCAAGGCTTCGGTGTCAAGCGTGGCGACAATCTCCCGGGCGGCTCCGAGCGAACGTTCGATCCGCATAGCGATGTGCGCGATCACGTGGGGCTCCACCTGAAGCTGGCGATCGCTGAACAGCTTGAAGAGAACCGCCTCGGTCAATTCAATATCCGGCGCTGCGAGCCGCACCACTGGCGCCAATCGAAGTCGCGACAACAGGTCCGGGGTGTTGATTCCCCACGCGTCCGGCGCCGCGCGAGAAGTCAGCAGGACCCACACGTCGTTTTGAAGAGTAATGTTGACGAGGTGAAAAAAGAGCCCTTCCGCCTGCGTCGCATGGTCTGCATCTTCAAACAGCACTGCACACGCTTGACTACACGCCGCGATGTCCTCTTCGCTCAACGCCTCTCCACGCAGAATGGCGGCGCCCGAGGCTCGAGCCCAGATCGCTCCCAGGTGGCTCTTTCCCGCGCCTTCCGGCCCGACAAGCGCCAACATCCGCCCTCCCCAGTTCGGCCAGAGCTCGACTGCGGTCAGCGCTTCGCGGTTCGAAGGCGCCGATAGAAAGTCCTCGCGCGCGAAGCTTGTTGCGTGCGGCCAGCGAAAAGTCAGTTGACGAGGCTGGGAAATCATGGGCTCTCCGGCGCCGAGCGACCCCGATAAAGCGAGCTGGCCAGGTAAACGGCGAGGAGATGGCGGGCCATGACCCCGATCACCGCGGCGGCGGGAACAGCGATGATGAGCCCGAGGAAGCCAAACAATTGCCCAAAGGCCAGCAACGCAAACATCAGCCAGACTGGGTGAAGCCCAACCGATTCGCCGACCAGTTTGGGCGACAGCACATATCCTTCGAGAAACTGGCCGGCGCCGACAACGGCAAGCGCCAGGAAGAAAAGCTGGAGACTTGGCCAGCCCTGAACAAGCGAGACTCCGAGCGAGAGCACCAGCGCAGTCAGCGACCCAACGTAAGGGACGAAGCTCAAGATGCCGCCCAGCACGCCGATCAGGAAACCGGATTCGAGACCGATCAGCGTCAATCCGGCGCTGTACCATAATCCGAGGAAGAGACAGACCAAGGACTGGCCGCGGATGAAACCCGCCAAGGCGTGGTTTATCTCCGAGGCGATTCTTCGCAGAGTGTCGCGGTGATCGAGCGGCAGCCAAGAGTTCGATCTCATCGACCATCCTGCTCCAATCGACGAGAATATAGAAGGCGACGACAGGGGTGATGATCAAGAGCGAAAAGAAATTGAACACGGCCGCGCCGCCGGACGCTAGCGACTTGAAGGCGTCGAGCAGCCATTGAGCGCTTTGCGTAACGAAATCGCCGACCGATTTCTGAATCTGCGCGCTCGACAATTGGCGGGGGATTCCGAGGGCCTCGATCCAGCTTCCCCCGTATTTCGCGATCAACGCGTTGCCTTCGTCCACCGCCAGCTCCTGCAAGCGCATGGCGTAGCCAGGCAGGTGCTGAGCAAACGCGACGAATTGACTGCCCAGCACCGGGACGACGAGTATCAGGATCAGAACGACGGCCAAGGCGAAGGCGATCAGAATGAGAAGCGAGGCGCCGAGGCGGCTCAATCCGAATTTTTGAAGCTTGACCGCGACGGGATCAAGAAGATAGCCGAGCGCGATGCCGGCGGCAAAGGGCGTTATCGTCGAGCCGAGCAAGTGCACGACGAAGAAGAGCGCCACCACTCCGAGGGCCCACATCGGAACTTGGCGCTCCAGGCTCACCGCCCCAGCCTCATGGGATTCCACCCGGTCTTTCAGAGAGCTGCAGCAGGTCCCATTTGCCGCCCCAAGGATCCACGAACACTGCGACTGTACCGTAGGGCTCGCGGCGGGGCGTTTCAAGAAATCTGACGCCACGGGTGCGCAGGGTTTCGAAATCGCTCCAGAAGTTCGAGGTGTGAAGAAAAAAGCCGACCCGTCCGCCGGTCTGATCGCCAAGGCGTGCCCGTTGTCGGTCGTCTATCGGAACCGCCAGCACCAGCGCCGCGCCCTCGCCCCGTCGGGGGGCAACCACGACCCAGCGTTTGTCCCCGAGCGGCGTGTCCTCGAGAACCGCTAAGCCGAGCGTGTCGCGAAAAAAGGCCAGACCCTCGTCATAACTGGGGACAAGCACGGTGACGGCGGCGAGACGCTCGAGCATCGCTAGCGCTAACGGTTCATATGATTCAGCCACTGGGCGATATAGACCCCGCCCGAGGCCAGGGTCGTCCCAGCGACCACCCACTCGAGGCCGGTCTGCAAGGGTCGGGGATCGAGGCCGTAGGCGCGAACCCCCAATGCAAAGCCGGCAAGCGCGATCTGTGCGACCGTATTGAGTTTCGACACCCAGAGGGGGCGAATCTCGACTGGCTTGTCGAGCAGCCAGGAGACCAGCACAGCGACGAGGATCATGACGTCCCGCGAGACAACGGTGACGGCGACCCAGGCGGGTAAGCCGGCATAGATGGCGAGGGAAACATATATCGAAATCAGGAGCGCCTTATCCGCCAGAGGATCAAGATAAGCGCCCAGCTCGCTGCGCAGCTCGAAGTTTTTGGCGATAAAGCCGTCGATTGCGTCTGAGACGCCGGCAAGGACGAAAATCAGAAACGCGGGAAGGAATCGCTGCGAGATGATCATCATGACGGCCAACGGCGTCATGAGCATCCGCGCCAGCGTGATCAGATTCGGTGAATTATTGAGAATTTGGCCGATATTCATCGAGTGTTGACGCCCCCGGCGTCATCGCCCCGCTTATCTCCCGCTGCATCCCGCCGCTGGAGCGGATTGACAGCACGGTGACTATCATGAATTGCCGCGCCGTGGGAGACGGGGTCCATCCCGCGACCTTGCGCGTTTCGCAGCGGGCAATTAGGCCGGATCGCAGCCGAACGCCTCCGGGGGCTCGATGTCCGAAAGCCGAAAGCCTCTCACTTACGCCGATTCCGGAGTTGACATCGACGCCGGCAACCGGATCGTTGATCGCATACGCCCGCTGGCTCGCGCCACGCGCCGGCCGGGGGCGGGCGCAGAGCTTGGCGGATTTGGCGGGCTGTTCGATCTCCGCGGGGCGGGCTTTGTCGACCCTATCCTGGTCGCCGCCAACGACGGAGTTGGCACCAAGGTGAAGATCGCCATCGAGAGTGGGATCTATGACACGATTGGCGTCGACCTCGTCGCAATGTGCGTGAACGACATTGTCGTCCAAGGCGCTGAACCACTGTTTTTCTTGGACTATTTCGCATCCGGGAAGCTAGATGAAGAGATCGTGTCGGCGGTCGTGCGGGGCATTGCCGACGGATGCGCCCAATCCGGCTGCGCGCTGATCGGCGGAGAGACGGCGGAGATGCCCAGCCTCTACGCCCCCGCCGATTTCGATATCGCAGGCTTCGCCGTCGGCGCCGCCGAGCGTGGAACGTTGCTGCCGCGACCGGGACTGAAGGCAGGCGACCCGGTCTATGGTCTGCCTTCGTCGGGCGTCCATTCAAACGGATTTTCGCTCGTACGGCGCATCGTCGCCCGGTCCGGCCTCGGATGGGACGCTCCCGCGCCATTCGATCGGTCGCGCTCGCTTGCGGCAGCGTTGCTGACTCCAACGCGTCTCTACGTGCGACCGCTGCTTCAGGCGCTTGGGCGAACGCAAGGCATATACGCCCTTGCCCACGTGACCGGCGGCGGCTTCCCCGACAACCTGCCGCGCGTGCTCGACGAGGGCCTCGCCGTCTCGCTCAATCTGGACGCCTTCGCCCCGCCGCCGGTGTTTTCCTGGCTTGCTGCGGTCGGAGGTCTCGATCAGGGGGAGATGCTGCGGACCTTCAACTGCGGATTCGGCATGGTCGCGTTCGTCTCCGCCGCCCACGATGAGGAGGCCCGCCAAGCGCTGACCGGCGCCGGGTTGTCCCCGGTCCGGATCGGAGAACTTGTTCCCGCCGCCGGCGGGCGCCTATTCGCAGAGGGAAGGCTCAGGCTGTGAGCGATCGGGCGCCAACGGCTGTCCTCATCTCCGGTCGCGGTTCAAACATGAGCGCGCTGATCGAAGCTCAGCATTCGCCGGATTATTCGGCTGAGATCGTGCTTGTACTGTCGGACGAGCCGGCGGCGCCCGGTCTTCGGATCGCGCGCGAGGCGGGAGTTCGGGCGGAAGCGGTCGACTTTCGAGCCTATGCCGGGAAGGCGGCCTTCGAAGCGGGGCTCGAGGCGCGGCTTCACGACGCTCGCGTTGAAATCGTCTGCCTTGCCGGGTTCATGCGGGTGCTGAGTCCGTCGCTCGTCGAGCGATGGAAGGGGCGCTTGCTTAATATTCACCCCTCGCTGCTGCCGAACCTTCGCGGGCTCAATACCCATGAGAGGGCGCTCGCCCAGGGTCTCGCCGAGCATGGATGCACTGTCCATTTCGTGACCGCGGAGCTCGACGCCGGACCCATCGTCGCGCAGGCGCGGGTGCCGGTACTGCCCGGCGACGACGTCGCGGCCCTCGCGGCGCGGGTTCTGAAAGAGGAGCACCGGATCTATCCGGAGGCTCTGAACGCGATCGCCCGTTCGCTGCGAGCCAGCAAGAAATCCGCCGGGTAATGTGAGCTGAGCACGTTGGTCCGGCCGCCGCGGCCTCGCCGTAAAGCAAACGCGCCGGTCGTGCTTGGCGTCGCGCGGAGATTGGATCAATATAGCGTCATAAGGAGTTTTGTTTGGCCCCCGCCGTTGCGACGAGTGAGAAGAGTTTTCCGCCGACCCTGGCTGCGCCGAGCGACGATGCGCCGCCGTTGTTGTCGTCGCCCGAGCGGTTCATAAACCGCGAATTGTCGTGGCTCGAGTTCAACCGAAGGGTGTTGGAGGAAGCGGCCAATCCCAACCATCCGTTGCTGGAACGGCTTCGATTCCTGTCCATCTCGGCGAACAACCTCGACGAGTTTTTCATGGTCCGTGTCGCCGGCCTCGTTGGCCAGGTGCTTTCGGGCGTCGTGGAGATTTCCGACGACGGACGCACGCCAGCCGAGCAGCTCGAGCGCATCAGCGAGCGTGTCGCCTCGCTGGTCGCCTCGCAGCAGTCACGCTGGAAGATGCTCAGGTCCGAGCTCGCAGCGAACGGCGTCGTGATCCTGGAGGTTGGCGACCTCACCCGTCGCGAACGAGAGTGGCTACAGGACTATTTCCTCTCACACGTCTTCCCGATTTTGACGCCCCTTGCCGTCGACCCGGCGCATCCGTTCCCGTTCATTCCCAACCTTGGATTTACGCTCGCGCTCGAACTCTTAAATCCGCGTGAGGGCAAGACGATGAGCGCGCTCGTCCGCATACCCGGAAGCGTCGAGCGCTTCATCAGGTTGCCAGATGGCCCGCTCGGGGGAGCCGCGCGTTTCGTCATGCTCGACCGCCTGATCGTCGCCTTCATCGGACTGCTGTTTCCGGGCCACGAAGTGCTGGGCGAGGGCGCGTTCCGCGTCATTCGCGACAGCGATATTGAAGTCGAGGAAGAGGCGGAGGATCTCGTTCGCCTCTACGAAAGCGCGCTCAAGCGGCGGCGGCGTGGCTCGGTCATCCGGCTTGAGATCGAGGCCAGCACTCCCGAATCGCTTCGTTCGTTTGTCGCCGGCGACGTCGATGTCGTGTCGTCCGGGATCGTATTGGTCGAAGGGATGCTCGCGCTCAACGATTTGTCGCAGCTCGTGGCGATCGATCGTCCCGACCTCAAGTTTCCGCCTTACAACCCTCGGTTTCCCGAGCGGGTCAAGGAACTCGGCGGCGATTGCTTCGCTGCGATCCGGCAAAAGGATCTCGTCGTCCACCACCCCTACGAATCATTTGACGTCGTCGTCCAATTCCTCAACCAGGCCGCGCACGATCCAAACGTCGTCGCCATCAAGCAGACGCTCTACCGCACCTCCGCGGATAGCCCGATCGTCAGAGCCCTGATCGAAGCTGCAGAGGCCGGAAAATCGGTCACCGCGCTCGTCGAGTTGAAGGCGCGCTTCGACGAAGAGGCGAACATCCGCTGGGCGCGAGATCTCGAGCGCGCGGGCGCCCAGGTCGTCTATGGCTTTATCGAGCTCAAGACGCACGCCAAGCTCTCGATGGTGGTCCGGCGCGAGGGCGGCGCGCTTGTCAACTATTGCCATCTCGGCACGGGCAACTATCACCCCGTCACTGCCCGGATTTACGCGGACATTTCCCTTTTCACCGCTGAGGCGGCCATCGGACGAGACGTGGCGCGCATTTTCAATTTCATCACCGGCTATGCGGAGCCGGACGGTCTTGAGCAGATGTCGATTTCTCCGATAACGCTCAAGAAAACGCTATTGCGAAATATTGCTGACGAGATCGATTACGCCCGGCTCGGCCGACCGGCGCAGATCTGGATCAAATGCAATGCGCTCGTCGATCCGCAGATCATCGACGCACTTTATGAAGCAAGCCGCGCCGGGGTGCAGATCGACATCGTGATCCGCGGCATCTGCTGCTTGCGGCCCGGCGTGCCCGGCCTCTCCGACAATATTCGCGTGAAGTCGCTGATCGGCCGATTTCTGGAGCATGCGCGGATCTATGCCTTTGGCGCGGGCCATGGGCTGCCAAACCCTAAGGCGCGCGCGTTCATTTCGTCCGCCGACCTTATGCAGCGCAACCTGGATCGGCGGGTCGAAGCGCTCGTCCCGCTGCTCAATCCCACGGTCCACGAGCAGGTGCTCGAACAGATCATGCAAGCCAATTTGATGGACAATGAGCAGAGTTTTCGCATCCTGCCGGACGGCTCGAGCGAGAGGATTGCGCCGGCCGACGGCGAAGAACCGTTCAACGCGCACAAGTATTTCATGACCAATCCGAGCTTGTCGGGTCGCGGCAAGGCTCTGATGGAGTCCTTTCCGATGGCGCTGCGAAGGCGCGCCTGATAGACGCCCGTGTCTCTCGGCGCGACGCCTTCAGCAGGATCATCAATGCCCGACAACTCAGGGTCCGGACGTCGGCCGGGTGGCCCCTTGGCGATCGTGGACATTGGCTCGAATTCGGTTCGCCTGGTATCGTATCAGTCGCAGTCGCGCGCGCCGACGCCGACGTTCAATGAAAAGGCGTTGTGCGGTCTCGGGCGCGGCGTCGCGATGAGCGGAACTCCTTCCCGAGGATGCAATCGCCAAGGCGCTGGCTGCGCTCAAGCGCTTTCGTGTTCTCTGTGACACCATGGGAATACGCGACGTCCGGGGCGTCGCGACGGCCGCCGTGCGGGACGCAGCGAACGGGCCGCAATTTCTCGAATTCGGCCCAACGCGCGATCGGTTGCAAAATCGAACTCTTGAGCGGCCAGCGGGAGGCGAGGCTGTCGGCGCTCGGCGTCGTGAGTTCGATCTACAAGGCCGACGGTGTCGTCGGCGATCTTGGCGGCGGCTCGCTCGAACTCACGGACGTCAAGGATGGCCGGTGCGCGCAGGGGATCTCGCTGCCGCTAGGGGGCCTGTCGCTGATGGACCTTTCGGAGCGCTCCCCGAAAAAGGCGGCCAAAATCGTCCGCGACACGCTCGCGCCCCTTAGAGCGCTGCAGGGGCTCGCCGGGCGAACGTTCTATGCGGTTGGGGGCACCTGGCGGGCTCTTGCCCGCCTGCATATGCGCCAACGGCAGTATCCGATGAACGTGATGCACAACTACGTTATCCCGACCCGCGATGCGCTCGAATTCGCGCGGCTGGTGGAGCGGATCGAGGCCGACGCGCTTCTGTCGATCGAGTCGGTCTCCTCGGCGCGCCGACCGCTCCTGGCTTACGGAGCCGCGGTGCTGGAGGAGATCATCCGCCAGGCCAATCCGAAAGAGATCGTCATTTCCGCGCTCGGCGTGCGTGAGGGCCTCATCTACTCACGGCTATCGCCGGCGGAACAAGCGGAGGATCCTCTCATCGTTTCGGCGCATGAATTCAACGAGTTGCGCTCGCGGGACCCGAAACACGGAGAAGAGCTCTTTGCTTGGACAGGCCGCCTGATCGCTTCAACCCATCTCGAGGAGGACGAGGAAGACGAGCGTCTGCGACACGCCGCGTGCCTTCTGTCCGATATCGCTTGGCGCGCCCATCCCGATTATCGCGGCGCCCAGGCTTACGATCTGGTGGCGAACGCCGCTTTCATTGGCGTTGATCATCCCTCGCGCGCCTTCCTCGCATTGGCGGCCTCTTACCGGCATATGTCGAGCGAGGATATTGTCTCGCCTCAGTCCCGAGCTCTGGTGACGGCGCGCCAACTCGATCGCGCGCGCATACTCGGCGCAGCGATGCGGGTCGCCTACAACATTTCGGCGGCGATGCCTGGAGTCCTTCCGCGCGCGCCGATGATCTGCGAAAAGGGTCAAGTCATCCTTACGTTGCCGACAGCGCTTGCCCCGCTGAACAGCGAACGGCTGCAATCGCGCATGCGACAGTTCGCACGCCTCATCGGCGGCGATGTGGATGTCCGGACGTCGGATTGAGACGAGAGTGCGCCTGGCTGACGCAACGACAAACGCCGCCCGCCGGTCTAGAGGCCAGCAGCTCGTCGCTTGTCCCGGGTCGAAACACGCCCCGCTTTGCATCGATGCGCCGAACGGAATCTTTACCCGCTCGCCTTCAAGCTTGTCGTTCGCCCGCCCTGATGCGCTTGGGCCAACGACTGATGAGACATGCACCCATTTCAGACGGACAGCCGACTTTTTCGCGATTCTATCCAGCGCCTCGGTCAGGGTGCGGATTCGCGCGCTGTGAGGTCGCCAGCGCCTGCCGTGGCGGAGGGGCGCGAAGTCGAACATGCAGGCGCCGGGAGCGACTTCGTATTCGATCGCCGGGAAGTCGAACCGCCGCGCGTGATCGGGCGCCTGGTGGCTTTGAACGGAACCCAGGGCGTCATCAGTTGTCCGCTCCAGACAAGCGAAGAGGGCTGGTCCGTCGGCCATCTGATCACAATCGTCCATAAGACCGCGCGCCTGGTCGGCGCAGTGTGCGACGTCGAGACGCAGGACGGCCGATGGTCGGCGACAGACGTCAACACCGCTCGCGTTACGATCGAGTTGGCCGGTGAGATTGTCGACGATCCCTCCGGCGCGCCGTTCTTTCATCGCGGCGTGAGCTCGTTTCCGTCTCTTGGCGCGCCCGCGCACTGCATCCGGGCCGACGACCTTCGGGCAATTTATGCGTTTCGGGGACGGGAGGGGGTCGAAATCGGAAGATTGAGCCAGAACGAGGCGATCCCCGCGGAAATAGACGTCGGCGAATTGATCAGCCGCCATTTCGCCGTTTTGGGCTCGACCGGCGTCGGCAAGACGACTTCCGTCAGCCTCCTGCTGCGGAAGTCAGTGGCGGCACGACCGAAGCTGCGCGTCATCATCTTCGATCCGCACAACGAATATGCAGCGCATTTTCCAGGTCTGGCGCAGATCATCGATTCGGATAGTCTTGAGTTGCCGTTCTGGATGTTTCGATTCGATGAACTGGCCGATGTCGTGTTCAGCGGCCGTCAGCCCCGTGCGGACGAACGGGACGCGCTATACGAGCTCATCCGCGCTGCAAGGGCGAAGTACTTGGCCGATCTGGGTTCGTCGACCGGCGCCAGCGCCGTGCGCCGGCAGCCCGTCTCTGAAGGGATTTCGGTGACCGCGGATACGCCGTCGCCCTTTCGCATCATCGACGCGATCGCCCTCATCGAAGACTGGCTCGGCATGCTTGATCAGCGCTTCCCCCGTTCCGATCTGAGGGCCTTGCGCTATAAACTCGAAGGGCTCAATCGCGATCCGCGGTTTCGGTTTATGTTCGGCAGGCTGGTGGTCGAGGACGATATCGGCAAGGTGATATCCCGTCTGTTTCGCATCCCGACCCGAGGCCTTCCGATCACCGTCGTACGGCTCGCTGGCCTACCCAACGAAGTCATCAACTCGGTCGTCTCGGTACTCGCGCGGCTCGCGTTCGAGATCGCATTCTGGTGCTCGGGGACTTATGAAATCAATGTTTTGTGCGAAGAGGCGCACCGCTATATCCCCGCTGACAGCAGGCAGACCTTTGGCCCGGCCAGGCAGGCGATCGGGCGGATCGCGAAGGAAGGGCGAAAGTACGGCGCTTCACTTGGTGTCGTGTCGCAACGTCCCTCGGAACTCGATGCGACCGTGCTTTCGCAGTGCTCCACGCTGTTCGCCATGAGGCTCGCCAACGAGCTCGACAAGGGGATCATCCGCGCGGCGGCCGGGGCTTCGGCGAGCAGCACGGTCGCCTTCCTGTCCTCGATCGCCGACCGAGAGGCAATTGCGTTCGGCGAGGCGATCGCGACGCCAATGCGGATGAAGTTCGAAGACATATCCAGGCCCTCCGACGACCGCCAAATCGCCAATCCCGGCGAGCGCGATGCTGAGCCGATCGATTTGAGGCGGCTAGCGGCGCAATTGCGTGGCGAGGCGGGGTAATCGAGCGCACTTGTATGGCATATGTATTATGTAATATATCGGCAGCCGTAAGAGCAGCCGTAAGAATTGTTCGCGGAGTGGCGCGCCAACTGGAAATTTGCAATTGGCGCGCCTGAACGCCATATAGACGTGGCGTCTTTCCCCCAGATGAAGCCAGGCTCTTCGAACGGGGGCGATCACGACCCCCACCGGCGGTCCTTGAAACCGTCAAGGCGAGGAGATGTCACTTATGGCGGCCGACCAGGAGACCGTCGATCGCGTGCGCTCGATTGACGTCGAGGCGTACAAATATGGCTTTGTCAGCCCGATCGAGTTCGGACATGGCCCCCAAGGGGCTGAGCGAAGACACGGTCCGGTTCATTTCGGCAAAGAAGGAAGAGCCCGAGTGGCTGCTGGAATGGCGGCTCGAGGCTTTCCGTCGCTGGCTGACGATGGACGAGCCGAAATGGGCTCGCGTCAGCTATCCGCCGATCGACTATCAGGACATCTACTATTTCGCCGCGCCCAAATCCTCGCCGGCGCCGAGGTCGCTTGACGAAGTCGATCCAGAGCTGCTGCGCACCTACGCCAAGCTCGGCATCCCGCTGGTGGAGCAGGAGATTTTAGCGGGGGTCGAGCGGCCCAGGGTCGCGGTCGACGCCGTTTTCGATTCGGTCTCCATCGCCACGACCTTCAAGGCGGAGCTCGCCAAGGCGGGCGTCATATTCTGCTCGTTCTCCGAAGCGGTACGAAATCACCCAGACCTTGTTCGCCGCTACCTGGGCACGGTTGTCCCGGCGACCGACAATTTCTATGCGACGCTCAATTCTGCGGTGTTCTCCGACGGGTCGTTCGTTTACGTGCCGCCGGGGGTGCGCTGCCCGATGGAGCTTTCGACCTATTTCCGCATCAATGAACGCAACACCGGTCAGTTCGAGCGCACTCTGATCATCGCCGACAAGGGATCCTATGTCAGCTACCTTGAGGGCTGCACGGCGCCCAAACGGGACGAGAACCAGCTTCACGCCGCGGTCGTCGAGTTGATCACGCTCGATGATGCGGAGATCAAATATTCGACAGTGCAGAACTGGTATCCGGGCGACGCCCAGGGCCGCGGCGGCATCTACAATTTCGTGACCAAGCGTGGCGATTGCCGCGGCGCGCGGTCGAAAATCTCCTGGACGCAGGTCGAAACCGGTTCTGCGATCACCTGGAAGTATCCGTCTTGCGTATTGCGCGGCGAGGCTTCGCGCGGAGAGTTCTATTCGATCGCGATTTCGAACGGCCACCAGCAGGTCGACAGCGGCACCAAGATGATCCATCTCGGCCGCAACACCACGAGCCGGATCATCTCGAAGGGCGTGGCCGCCGGCAAGTCGCAGAACACCTACCGCGGGCAAGTCTCGGCGCACCGTCTGGCGACTGGAGCGCGCAATTTCACCAACTGCGATTCGCTCCTTATTGGTCAGGAATGCGGCGCCCACACAGTCCCCTATATTGAAGCGAAGAATTCCTCCGCGGTGATCGAGCATGAGGCGACGACGTCGAAGGTTTCCGAAGAGCAGATGTTCTACTGCCTCCAGCGCGGGCTGTCGGCCGAGGAGGCGACGGCGCTGATCGTCAATGGTTTTGTTCGCGACGTGCTTCAGCAACTGCCGATGGAGTTTGCGGTCGAAGCGCAAAAGCTCATCACGATCAGCCTCGAAGGGAGCGTGGGGTGATCTCTGGCTCGCGCCAAGGGTGAGGATCGCCGCGCAATGCTCGAGATCAGGAATCTCAGCGTCTCGATTCAGGACAAGCTGATCCTCGACAACCTCAGCCTGAGCGTCAACGCGGGCGAAGTTGCGGCGATCATGGGACCGAACGGCTCCGGCAAGTCGACGCTTGCCTATGTGATCGCGGGAAAGCCGGGTTACGAGGTCGCCTCGGGCGAGGTTCTTCTTGACGGCGAAAACCTGCTTGACCTCGATCCCAACGAGCGTGCGCTGAAGGGGGTTTTCCTCGCATTCCAGTACCCCACGGAGATTCCGGGCGTCGGCGGGATGACCTTTCTCAAGGCGGCGCTGAATGCGCAGCGTCGAGCGCGAGGAGAGGCCGATCTCACCACACCCGATTTCATGCGGCGCGTCCGCGACGCAGCGCAGGCGCTGAAAATCGATCAGGAGATGCTGCGGCGGCCGCTCAACGTCGGTTTTTCCGGCGGTGAGAAGAAAAGGTTTGAGGTCCTGCAGATGGCGCTGCTGGGGCCCCGCATCAGCGTCCTCGATGAAACCGACTCTGGCCTCGATATCGACGCGCTGCGGATCGTTGCGGAGGGCGTGAACGCGCTTCGCGATCCCGCCCGCGCCTTTCTCGTCATTACCCACTACCAGCGGCTGCTCGACCACATCAAACCGGATGTCGTACATGTGATGTCGAGGGGCCGGATTGTCGCCACCGGCGGTCCGGAGCTTGCGCTCGAGCTTGAGCGCAACGGCTATCGCGACTATGCGGAGGAGGCTGCGTGAGCCGCCGATGACCGCCCACGTCGTCAATCGATCGACCGCCGAAAGGACCCTTGCCAGGCAATTCGCCGAGAGCCAGCGGCGCGAGCCGTCGCCGGCCCGCGCCGCCGCGTTCGCCCGCTTCTTCGAAGCCGGCCTGCCGACCCGGCGAGTCGAGGCTTGGCACTATACGGATTTGCGTGCTGCGATGGCGGATGCGGCGCCCGTTCTCGCCCCGCCCACTCCGGCCGACGTTGAGTTGGCGCGCAGTTGGCTCAAGACCCGTGAGCGGTTCGTGGTCGGCGCGCAGCTCGTCTTGCTCGGCGGACGCTATGTCGAGGAGCTTTCCGACCGTCTGCCGGCTGGCGTCACGGTCACGGAGGGAGTCGCGGCCGGAGGGCAAGTCGACGACCCGCTCACCGCTCTCAACGAGGCTTTAGGTCCCGCCGGCTGTACAATTTCGGTGGCGAGCGGGGTTGCGGTCGCCGAGCCGGTCACGCTCCTCCATCTGACGAACGGGACATCCGCCTGTTCTGTCTACTCGCGGACGGCCATTGTGGTCGGCGCTGGAGCGCGAGCCTCGTTCGTTGAAGCGTTTGAGGGCGCCCATACAAGCATCCAGCGCAACACGGTAACGATGATGTCGCTGGGCAAGGCCGCCGAGGCAAAGCACGTCGCGGTGGTTGGGGATGAGGCTGGGCTGCATATCGAAACCCAGATCTGCGAGTTGGCGGAAGCCGCGAGACTGGGCGCTTTTGGTCTGGTCTTCGGCGGCGAACTCAGCCGCCGGCAGATTTTTGTAAAGATGGCCGGGGAGCAGGCCAAGGTCTCGCTCGGGGGTCTTGCGCTTGTCGCGGGTGACCGGCGCGCTGACACGACGCTGCAGGTCGTGCATGCCGCGCCGTGCGGGACGAGCCGCGAATTCTATCGCGCCATTATCGACGATGACGCAATTGGCGTCTTTCAGGGAAAGATCATCGTCGAGCGAGCCGCGCAAAAGACCGATGGGGCGATGAAATCGCAAGCCGTTTTGTTGTCGCCCCGGGCGCAGATGAACGAGAAGCCGGAACTTGAGATCTTCGCCGATGATGTTGTCTGCGGACACGGAGCGACGGTCGCATCTCTCGATCCCGAGCAGCTGTTCTATCTGCGATCGCGCGGCATCACGGAGAACGACGCGAAGGCGATGCTGCTTGAGGCATTCGGAGGGGAGTCGATCGACCGTCTCGAGGACGAACAGCTCGTCGGCGCCCTGCACGACCGGCTCAGCGCGTGGCTCGGGTCACGGAAATGAGGATTTTGGTGCGGGTTACATTCGGCTTGAACTCGCGTGAGCAGCGCCGAATCGCGGAGGCGAAAGCGTGAACAGCATCGTTCAAGCGGCGCCCGACGCTTACGATGTCGAGTCGATACGCGCGGATTTCCCAATTCTTTCCGAGCGTCCATACGGGAAGCCGCTCGTCTATCTGGACAATGCGGCTTCGGCCCAGAAGCCGAGGCGGGTCATTGACCGGGTGTCGTACGCCTACGAGCATGAGTACGCGAATGTGCATCGCGGACTGCACTATCTCGCCAATGCAGCCACGGAGGCCTATGAGGCGGCGCGAGAAACGGTGCGACGGTTCGTCAACGCCGCCTCGCACGAGGAGATCGTATTCACACGTTCGGCGACTGAGGCGATCAATCTTGTTGCGTCCAGCTTTGGCCTCGCGCGCATCGGCTCCGGCGACGAGATCGTCTTGAGCGTGATGGAACATCACTCCAACATCGTCCCCTGGCACTTCCATCGCGAGCGCAAGGGCGCTCTTCTGCGCTGGGTCGATGTCGGCGACGACGGGTCTTTTCCGCTCAAAGCGTTCGAACGGACGTTGAGCGATAGAACTAAGATCGTTGCGATAACGCAGATGTCTAATGTCCTTGGCACCGCGCCGCCAATCAAGGATATAATCAAGCTCGCGCACGCGCGCGGCATTCCGGTTCTGGTCGACGGTTCGCAGGGCGCGGTCCACCTTGATGTCGATGTGCGCGACCTGGATGCGGACTTCTACGTTTTCACCGGGCACAAGGTTTATGGCCCCACCGGAATTGGGGTGCTTTACGCCAAGCACGATCTGCTCGAAAGCTTGCCGCCTTACCAGGGAGGCGGCGAGATGATCGAGGAGGTGACCAGGGACGCCGTCACCTATAACCATCCGCCGCATCGCTTCGAGGCTGGCACCCCGCCGATCGTCGAGGCGATTGGGCTCGGGGCTGCGCTGGATTACGTGGAGGGGATCGGGCGCGCGCGGATTCGCGCCCACGAGGAAGCGCTTTGCGCTTACGCGCACGAGCTGCTGTCCTCGATCAATTCGGTGCGCATCATCGGCGCGGCGGTAGGCAAGGGTCCTATCGTCTCGTTCACTATGGAAGGCGCGCACGCGCATGACATCGCAACCCTGATCGATCGGTCGGGCGTCGCCGTCAGGGCCGGAACGCATTGCGCGATGCCGTTGTTGCAGCGATTTGGAGTGACCTCCACCTGCCGGGCCTCGTTTGCGCTCTACAATACCGTCGCCGAGGTCGAGGCGCTCGCGGAAGCACTGATCCGCGCCCGAAAGCTCTTCCAGTAGGGAGATGGGCATGGACGAGACCCAAAGCCACGCGAATGACGCCGAAACTCCGGCGGGTCCCGTCGCCAGGAATGCGGTCATCAACCCGCCGTCCGAGATGGCGCCCGAGGAGCTGGGCCAGTTGACCGACGCCATCGTTGCGGCTCTGAAAACCGTCTTTGATCCCGAGATTCCGGCGGATATCTACGAACTTGGGCTTATTTACAACGTCGATATAGACGATAGCCGCTTCGTCACTATCGAAATGACGTTGACCGCGCCTGCTTGCCCAGTGGCGGGTGAAATGCCGACCTGGGTCGAGAATGCGGTCGGCGCCGTCCCCGGCGTCGCTGGCGCGAAGGTGAATATGGTGTTCGATCCGCCGTGGGATCAGAGCCGAATGTCCGACGAGGCGCGCGTCGCGCTCGACATGTGGTGAGGGGCGGAGCCGGACTTGCACCGGCCCGCGGCGCCATCCATCATCGCCGTTGATTGTCCTGAGCAAGGGCTTTGAGGACCCGAGGACCTGAGAAATGGACCCGGCGAGGGGCGCCAAGCTGTCGACTTGGCTCAACGACCAGCGGGTGCGCGGGCGAATCTACCAGATACTGCTACTTGTGTGCGTCGGGGTTTTGGCCTGGGGCGCAGCCTACAACGCGCTGACCAATATGCGCGCCCGCGGCATGCCCATGGGCTTCGGGTTCTGGAACCAGGTCGCCGGCTTTGACATCAATCTCCACCTGATCAGCTACACCAACCTCTCCACATATGGCCGAGCGTTCTGGGTCGGACTCCTCAATACCCTTCTGATTGCGGTCATCTGTATTCCCCTTGCAACGCTCCTGGGTTTTGCGATCGGCGTCGCCCGGTTATCGCCGAACTGGCTCATGTCGCGTCTTGCGCTCGTCTACACCAGCGTCCTGCGCAACATCCCGCTGCTGCTCCTGTTGCTGTTCTGGTACAATGCGGTTCTGAAATCCCTGCCTGGACCCCGGCAGTCGATCAGCGTGGGCGACGTAGTATTTCTCAACAACCGCGGCCTCTATCTGCCGATGCCTGTCCCTCAGGACCAGGTCGTCTGGTTCGCAGGCGCCATCGCTGCGGCCTTGATCCTTGCAGTTGGATTTCACGAATGGGCGCGTCGCCGCCAGGAGCGCACTGGCGCGCAAGCGCCGACCGCACTCGTCGCTGTCGGGCTGATCATTGGTTTACCCACGCTCGCATCGGCGGCAAGCGGGGCGCCGTTCGCGTTCGATATCGCGAAACTCTCCGGCTTCAATATGAAGGGCGGCCTCCAGGTCATTCCTGAAATGGCCGCGCTCGTTTTCGGTCTCGTCACATTCACTGCGGCGTTCATCGCGGAGATCGTCCGCGCCGGCCTTCTCGCGGTGCCGCATGGCCAGAGCGAGGCCGCCGCTGCGCTTGGCTTGCACCGCGGATTGGCGACGAACCTGGTCGTCATTCCGCAGGCGATGCAACTCATTATCCCGCCTCTCACGTCGCAGTACCTGAACGTCGTCAAGAACTCGTCGCTAGCTGTCTTCATCGGCTATCCGGACCTGGTGCAGATTTTCGCCGGCACGGTGCTCAACCAGACACAGGCGGCGGTGCAGGTGATGGCGATCACGATGGCCGTCTACTTGTTCATTTCGCTCGCCGTTGCCCTGGCGCTTAACCTTTTCAATGCGCGCTACGCACTGAAGGAGAGTTGAGCTTGGAGCCGCTGGCTTATGTCCGAGATGCGCCGGAGCCGGAAGATCCGCCGCCGACCCTGACCGGCGACGCGCTCGCCTGGGCGCGCGCGAACCTTTTCTCTTCGGCCGGCTCCACTCTCATCACCACCGGATTTCTCGCGCTTATCATCTATCTGCTGCCGCCCCTCGTCGAATGGGCGACGACTCGCGCGATCTGGACCGCGACGGACGGAGCCGCTTGCCGCCAATATCAAGACGGCGCCTGCTGGGCGTTCGTCATCGCCAAATGGGACTACCTGCGCTTCGGCTCTTACCCGGTCGCGGAGCGTTGGCGGGTTGACGCGGTTGAGGCGATCGGCGCCGTTCTGATCGTTTGGTTGCTGTGGACGAACGCGCCGCGGCGGGCTTGGGGCGCTCTCCTGTTTTTTGTCGTCTATCCGGTCCTGGCGCTCGTTCTTCTGCGCGGCTCATCCCTGCTCGGTCTGCCCGTCGTTGATACGCTGCTATGGGGCGGCATATTCGTCTCGTTGATCACGGCCGTGGTGGGAATCGTTTTCTCCTTGCCCCTCGGAGTGCTGCTTGCGCTTGGCCGCCGCTCGCCGCTTCCTGTCGTCAGGGTTGCCAGCGTCGTGTTCATCGAGTTTGTCCGCGGCGTGCCATTCATCACGATCCTGTTCATGGCCAACAATTTGGTGCCCCTCTTTTTACCCGAGACGCGGGCACCCGATCGATTGTTGCGCCCGCTGGCTGGCATCGTCATATTTTCGGCGGCCTATATGGCGGAAGAGGTGCGCGGCGGTCTTCAGTTATTGGGTAAGGGTCAGTATGAAGCCGCTATGGCGCTGGGCCTGAACTATCCTCGCATGATGGCCCTGATCGTGTTGCCCCAGGCCCTGACATTGGTGATACCTGGCATTGTCAACAACTTCATCGGCTTATTCATGGACACGACCCTCGTCTCGGTCGTCGGCGTGACCGACTTCCTGGAAGCGATGAACAACGCGATCAAGGATCCGGTCTGGGCGGGCCCGACTATCCTGGTTACGGGTTACGTCTTTGCCGGGATATTCTATTTCTGTTTTTGTTTTGGAATGTCTCGCTACTCGGCGCATATCGAGGGAATCCTCGCCAAGGGGCGAAAGTAGTGTCGGCCGTCGACGCGTCGGCAGGCTCCGGACGAGACGGCCCCGCAATCCAATTTACGGGAGTCCACAAATGGTATGGTCCCTTTCACGTCTTGCGGAACATAAACCTAACGGTCAGCCGGGGTGAACGCATCGTGGTTTGCGGTCCATCGGGCTCCGGCAAGTCGACGCTGATCAGATGCGTCAACCGGCTTGAAGAGCATCAGCGCGGAACCATTGTGGTTGACGGAGTGGAGCTGACCGACAACGTCAAACGGATCGACGAGGTGCGGCGGGAGGTTGGGATGGTGTTCCAGAGCTTCAACCTCTTTCCGCATCTGACCATTCTCGAGAATTGCGCTTTGGCGCCGATTTGGGTGCGCAAGATGCCCAAACGCGATGCCCACGAAATGGCGATGGACTTGCTAGCGCGGGTCAAGATCGTGGATCAGGCCCAGAAATATCCCGGCCAGCTCTCTGGCGGCCAGCAACAGCGCGCGGCGATAGCGCGCGCGTTGTGCATGACGCCGAAGATCATGCTGTTCGATGAGCCGACTTCTTCGCTTGATCCGGAGATGGTCAAGGAAGTGCTCGACACGATGACCGGGCTGGCGCAGGAAGGCATGACGATGATTGTCGTAACGCACGAGATGGGTTTCGCGCGGCAGGTCGCCGATCGCGTCGTGTTCATGGACAGGGGCGAGGTGGTCGAAGTGAACGCGCCGGGGCCATTCTTCGACCGCCCACAACATGAACGCACAAAGCTGTTCCTGAGCCAGATCCTGTATTGAGCCTACGTCGATCGGTGGGTATCGACGCAAACTTGTGATAGCTCATCGTGACTCCTTCCAACGACTGCGCGGTGAGTTTGACCGGCGATGCGCTGGACGTCCGACGCTTCGATCGCTCGCGGACCTCGCGTAGGGTCGTCGGCACGGTTGCTAGAGCGAGCTGTCGCTAATTTGAATCGGGTTGGATTCCCGAATTGGCGTTGTTCTGAGTCAACCTGCTGGCTGGAGGGAGGCCAGCAGGGATGGCCGGAGCCTATCCTCAGGATTTGCGGGACAATGTGATCGACGCGGTCGTGGGTGCGGCGCTTGGAACGGAGCGGTTCGCGGGCGGCGAGCAAGATAAGTGGAGGCCCCGCGCCTTCCCCGCCTGCGCGGGGGCAGGCTTTGGACCAAGACCAACATGACGCGCCTTTACGGTTGGGCGCCGCGCGGGCGCAGGCTCGTCGCCAAGATCCCGCACGGCCATTGGAAGACGGCGACATTCCTGGCTGCGCTGCGCAACGACCGTATTGATGCGCCCTGCGTGTTCTACGGCCGTAACCCCCCGGTGAAGGCGGCGGGTCAGGCGGGTCGCGGCTTCTTGGCGGCGGGTTTTTTCGACCAGCGTTTGGCGAGAGCAGCGACGTCAGCTTTCAGTGGCTCGGCGTCGAAGGCGTTGGGATCGAAGTCCGCGCCCAGCCAATCCAGGGTTTCGGCATGGCGCTCGTGGCCGGGATCTTCAAGCGCTTCGAGCATCTCGCCATAACCCCAAGGGCCGCCGACGTCTTCGGGCGGACAGCGGCCGGACGCCTCGATCAGGCGCGGATAGAGGACGTCGGGTTCGGGAGGCGCCATGCGCTCGACCTTGATCGTGTGCTCCCAGCCGTCGCCGTAGTCGTAGAGATAACGCAGCGTCTTGGTCCCGGCGTCTTCGAGCACGTCGATCAGGCTCGCCTTGCGTGCGTCGAGCGGTCCGCCGGGCCAGTCAGGAGACGGCTGGCCCCAGCCGACGTCGCGGGCGCGAACCTCGAAGAGATGGCTGTTCGTCCAGCCCAGCGCCGCCTGCAGCGTCAGGTGCAACCGGTCGAGCTTGATGTCGGCGGGAACCTCGATTCGCCGCAGAACCTTGGGCTCGACGTCGTTGAGGGTGACTTTGAGACGGAGAACGGCGGCAGTCATGTGGCGAGATTACGACGCTGGCGTTCGACCGCCCAGTTCCAGGGCAGGAGTTCGGCGAGACGATGCACAGGATGATCGGCGATCCGGGCGAGAACGTCAGCGAGCCAGGCCTGTGGGTCAATCTCGTTGAGCTTTGCGGTCCCGATGAGCGTGACCATCAGCGCCGCTCGTTCGGCCCCACGCTCCGACCCGGCGAATAACCATGACTTCCTTCCGAGAGCCAGGCCGCGCAGCGCGCGCTCCGCCGCGTTGTTGCTGAGGCGAATGCGGCCGTCGTCGAGGAAGCGGACGAAGGAACGGCCAGCGCGTGAGCATGCAGTCGATCGCCTTGGCGACGGCGGCGTGGCGCGAGAGCCTTGGGCGCTCGGCGCGCATCCACGCTTCGAGCGCGCCGACCAGCGGAACGCTCCTTTCCCGGCGCGCGGCAAGGCGCTCGGGGGCGGGGAGGCCGTTGATCTCGCGCTCGATGTCGAAGACGGCATCGATGCGTTTGACCTCCTCCAGCGCGATCGGCGAGATCGGCGTGGCCGTCTTGCTCCGTCGGGCGTTCGCCGCGATGTCGGCAAGCTCGAAGAACTTCCGCCGCGCATGGCTCCAGCACAGCGCCTCGACGATCGGACCGGGACTCCGGTCCGGAAGGTAGAGGCGATTGTAGCCGTCGTAGGCGTCGGCTTGCAGAATGCCGGCGTAACCGGCCAGATGCCGCTCAGGATGCTCGCCTCTCCGATCGCGCGAGGCGTAGAACAGCGCCGCCGGAGGGTCCTTGCCGCCGAAAGGCCGGTCGTCGCGGACGTAGGCCCACTATCACCGCCCGCTCCATCCCGTACAGGCGGCCGCCACCGGAGGGTTACCTACGGCCCGATCAACGGCGAGCGCTTTCTCGCCTACGTTGAACAGTTCCTGGTCCCGACCCTCAAGCCCAGCCACATCGTCATGCTCGACAATCTCGGATCGCACAAAGGCAAAGCCGTGCGAAGCGCCATCAAGGTCGCGAGCAGGCGTCAAGCGCCGTAGAGCCAATCATAGCGTGCGATTAGCCAATGCGGCGCAAACATTCTCATCGTCATGTCGCGAGCAAAGGCCGATACACCATTCAGATGATAAATGCGGCCTTGTTTGTGCGCTTCGCGCTGAACTCGACTGGCTCTGGCGACACGGTCCCGCGAATACATTGCGAGCGCAACGGGGATGTCACGTACCGAAGCGAATATGCGACCGAGCGCGCCCGCATCCTCTATTGCCTGAGCAGCGCCCTGTGCGAGGAACGGGACCATCGGATGAGCCGCGTCACCGACCAGCGCCGTGCGCCCAAGCGAAAAAGAGGGAATGGGTGGCCGGCAATAGATTGGCCAGACTCGCCATTGCATCGGCGCCGCGATAAGCGCGCGCGATTCGCTTGACCATCCTGCGAACCCGCGCTCAAGCGTTGATCGGTCGCCCGCGCCGTCCCAATCATGTTCAGCGGTGCTCACTCGCCGAGCGGACCTGATTGTCGCAACCAAATTGACGATTGATCCGCCGCGCAAAGGATATTGGACAAGATGCGCGTCAGGTCCGAGGCGCAGAATAATTTCACTTCGTGCCCACCGGGGATCGGTGTCCTCGCCGCGGACAATAGCGCGATAAGCGATCCGTCCTGTAAAGTCGGCTTGATCCGGCGCCCCGAAGCCCAACCCGTCGCGTACCCGAGAGCGTAATCCGTCAGCGCCAATCAAGAGATCCGCATCGTCGCGCACCATGGTCAGACCGTGTTGCAATCGGACTGAAATACCGTCGGTCTCGCTCGCAAATCCGATTACGGTCGTTCCGAGCAGCAAGTCGACGTCGGGTCGATGAATGACTGCTTCGACTAATACCTTCTGCAAGTCGGCCCGATGAATGACCAGATATTCGGCCGCCCACCGGCGCTCAGCGTCATCCAGGGGCAGACGCGTCAATTTGGCATTATCTAGACCCCGCAACACGACAATGGCGCGCGGGGCCGACGCAAATCGCCGCACTCGCTCGATCACTCCAAGTCGAGACAAAATGCGGGTCGCGTTTGGAGTCAGTTGCAGTCCGGCTCCGAATTCTTCGAAATTCTGTGCTCTCTCGTAGATCGCAACTTTGAAGCCCGCCTGCGACAACGCTATTGCCGTGGCAAGTCCGCCGATTCCCGCGCCAGCGATAATCGCACGCCGCACCAAGCGTCACGCTACGTCGCTATACTCACACTCGACGGGCGAGCAAGCTGCATTCAGCTCACTCTTGTACATGAACTGGGTTGAGCAATAGGAACAGATTGCTTCGACGTCCGAGCCCATGTCGATGAATATGTGAGGGTGGTCAAAGGGCGGTTTCGCACCCATGCACATGAACTGTTTGACTCCGACCGTGATCGAAGCGAGGCCGAGATCATTGTGGAAATGAGGGATGGAGCGATCCGCCATTGCGAAGGCCTCCTTGTCGAGGGACCTTAGAGCACGTTCGAAATGGTCACGCTAGCGCCAAGCGAAGATTTCTGGGCCCCTCCGAACAGCGGAGTTGAAAAAATGAAGCCTGGCACCTGATAGATCTGTACATGCGATTATGTGAATATATTTCGCAAATGGTTATCGAGTTGGGGAAGAATTGCGATCGGAACCGGATCAGAGGAGGTCAATGATCTGAGGACCCGGTAGGGATTACATCGACTTCTACTTCGAGCCGATGGCGCCCTGATGAAAGAACCATGCTTTCGATCGGCGAAACATCAGAATAGTCTCGCCCCCGAGCGACGACGATGTGGTCGTTTTGGATGGATGTAGCGTTGGTGGGATCAAGGTCTCTCCAACCCAGAGCTGTGCCGCACCAAACCGATACCCACGCATGAGTTGCGTCTACCCCCGCAAGGCGTTCTTTTCCTGGTGGCGGAACCGTTCGAATGTATCCGCTAACGTAGAGCGCCGGCAACGCCATGCCCCGCACCGCGGCGATCATGATGTGGGCGAAATCCTGGCAAACGCCTCGTCGACGATCGAACGCCTCTTCCGGCGGAGTGCTGACTTCAGTGGCCTCTGGATCATAGACGAAGTCGGAATGAATGCGTCGCGCCAACTCGCTCGCCGCATCAAGAATCGGACGCCCTGGCGCGAAGCTCTTTTTTGCGTAAGCGGTCGCTTCTTCAAAAAGCGCAACTCGACGTGATGGATAGAGCGCGATTGCGGGGCGGTCCGATTCAAGTGAGGATATCGTGAGCGCCTCCGCGGCAACAACCTCCCAAGTAGGACTTCGCGGCGGCGCAGGGGTTCGATTGACGCGTACGCGTGACGACGCCATGATCGA
The DNA here is from genome assembly GCA_963761435.1 of uncultured Alphaproteobacteria bacterium. Taxonomy (GTDB): domain Bacteria; phylum Pseudomonadota; class Alphaproteobacteria; order Rhizobiales; family Beijerinckiaceae; genus Roseiarcus. Next base: position 258,210 of record CAVXHJ010000001.1, read on the forward strand.
CAGCCGTCGGTGAGGTTTCTCGATCCGTAGGCTCGCGACACGGTTGCCGAACGGGTCCAGCCGTTCTGTCAGGGGTTGCGCGATTGGATCCGTAACGATGCTAAAGCGTTGGAGTTCTTGTCCGTCGCCGGAACGAGGCGCAAGTCGCAACACCCCGGTTGTAAGTTCGACGCTTGCGCCGTAGCTATAGCGCGTGAGGTGAGTGATCTCGTAGATCACTCGAATCCCGTAACCTTTTCCGCGCGGCCCTGAGAAGCTCCCTGGAGGAAGTATCGGGCGGCGATCGCATTCGCCAAAGTGAGCAGTTCGTGCTCGATCGCTAGAATACGCGCGTCATTGAGCGATTCGGCTTGTTCAGCGCTCAGCTCAGCCCGCAGGAGCGTCGTTAGCCGTCTCGGCTCCTCGAGCATTCCATCGCGTCGTAGAATTGGAAGTGTGCTTATTCCTTCGTCGATACGATTGATTTGAAACGCAACGGATCGAGGGTTAAACGGGTCGAGCAAGGCCATGTCTCGCACCGGCGCCAGCCCTATGCCGACGAGATATCTTGAGCGGTAGGTGATCTGCGAATTGATAAGGTCGAGCATCACGCCCAGTGAGTGCTCGGTTGCGTCTTGGGCCGCAAATTGCCTCGATAAGCGACACGTGTTTGCTGCTCGTTCGACACATCGCCCCATTACGTAGAAAACCCAGCCTGCCCCGCGGTTGAAGTTTTCGTCGAACAATCCGGACAGCGCGGCAATGGTCGTCAGCGCTTCATCAGCACGATCGACAACTTCTCCGGCAGAAGCACGCCGGTCTCGCGCTGGCTTGAGCGCCGTCTCAAGGCGGCCTGTCAAAGCCCAGGTCTGATGCGTAAGCCTCTCTCGAATAACCGAAGCCGCGTTGCGGGCCGAACGGGCGAGCGACAACGCGGAGCCGTAGTTGGCGGCGCTGCGCAGACCCTGCTCGCTCGCCGCCACTGCTCCCTTCGCAGGTGTCGTCGGATCGATCGCGCCCCAGCCAACCAGAACGTCCATAAGACGATCGAGCGACTGGCGGCCAACCAGCATCGGCGCGTCCGGATCTACGGACCGTGCGCTCAGACAGCGCACGACGCGCAACGTCGCTTCGGCTCTTTCGAGGTAGCGGCCGAACCAGAAGAGACTGTCCGCCGCACGACTTGGGAGGTTTCCCAACAGACGTGTAATTCGGACGTTTTCCCGAGACGGAAGGAGGCTTGAGACTTCGACAGGATTTTCGGCGAGCACCCAAACATCGGCAGATTCGACGCCGTCGCCCATTGCGACAGCGCGTGCGTCGGCGCGATCGGAAATACGGCAGAATCCGCCTGGCATTACGCGCCAACCGTCGGCCGCTGCGGTGCAATAGACACGCAATACGAACGGCCGCGGTTCGAGTTTACCTTGCGTCCAGCGTGGTGTTGTTGAGAGGCGAACAATATCTTGCCCAACATAGTCGATCCCGCGAGCGGAAATCGCATCGCGCAGTCGGTTGCGCTCACTCGCCGATATTTCAGCCGTTATTACGCCCGATTGGTTGCCCATTCCGGGCAGGTCGTTTCCGAACGCCGCAGCAATCGAAATTCTGTCGAACTCATCGAGCACCCTCTCCCGCTCTTGCGTTTGTCCGCACCACCAAGTCGCGATGTTGGGAATAAGCAAGTCTTGGTCCATCAGGCGCCTCGCGAGCATAGGCAAGAACGCGAGAAACGCGCGCGACTCTACGAGCCCTGTGCCCGGCATGTTTTCGACCGCGACACCGCCCTTCCGTAACGCCTCGAGGAGGCCCGGCACGCCGATGCGAGAGGAGGCATTTAGCTCAAGGGGATCGCACCAGTCGGCGTCAATATGGCGCCAAATCACATCGCACTGTTTGAGGCCGGCGATCGTGCGCACGAAAACGCGCCCGTCGCGTACGACAAGATCTTCGCCTTCCACCAGTAGAAAGCCAAGGTAGCGCGCCAGATAAGCTTGCTCGAAATAAGTTAGGGCCAAAGGACCAGGGGTTAGGATGCCGATGCGGGGCTCTGCTCTCTCCCCCGCGGATTTCAGACCAGCGCTCAAGGATCGAAAAAGGGCGCCAGCCGTTCTACGTTGAGATGAGCATAAAGATCTGGAAATGCCTGGGAGACGACGAGCCGGTTCTCCAGGGCATATCCACAGCCTGATGGCGCTTGCGCTCGGTCACTCAAGGCCCACCACGAACCGTCCGGCCCTCGACCAATGTCTACCGCGTAAAGACGAAGCCACCGCCCGCCGGGCGGTTTCACGCCGCGCATAGCCGCGATGTAATCCTTTGAGCCGGTCAGAGCAGCGGGTGGGAGCGCGCCTTCCGCGATTAGACGACCGTCCCCGTAAACGTCTGTGAGGACTCGCTCGAGCAACTCGGCGCGCTGCGCGACCCCCGTTGCGATTCCGCGCCACTCGTCCTCTGTCAGCAGCAAAGGCATTCGACCAATCGGCCAGACTCGTTCGTCTTTTTCGCCCGCGACGCGATATGACAGCCCCCGATTTCGAATACGTCGATCGGCTGTTGCAAAGCTCTGTTGAATTTCGTTCGCCTCATACTCCGCGAGGGCGCACAGCATCCGCCGCCAGTGCGGACGGCTCAGCCCATCCGCGTCGATGAATTCGTCCGGAATGCCTGGAAGCGGCGCATAGTTGCGGGTCCAAGCCTCAAATCGTTCTATCGCGGGGGCCTTGTCGGCCGCGGCCGAAGAGATTCGTCGTCCTGGCAAGCAAGCCCCATCGTTCCGTGGTCCGCGACTCGAGGCGCTGTTTCCGAGAAGGGCCGAACCGAGTATGCCTGCTGTCGAGACGCCAAGCCAGCGGGATCGAAAAAAGCCGAATAATCACTCCCCGAGAACTCCAGCTGCCGTGACGCTCGCGACCTAAACCTTGCGCGCGTAACGTCCATGTGAAAGGACCGATTTCGCGCTTGAGGGCTCTCCGCGTTTTGAGGCACAAGGGATGAATCGTATCTGGCAAATCCCGGCGGTGTTGATTGTTACTGTCGTAACGTTTTGTGTTGCGAGCGCGGATCCCTCCGATCCGGATTTGATTTTCCGCAAATCGACCACGTTTAAACTGCTGACTCCGAATGACAAACTGGCCGTCTATGGTATCGACGATCCGTTAATAGATGGCGTGGCATGCCACTACACAATGCCCGAAAAGGGTGGACTCTCGGGCGCTCTCGGCTTAGCCGAGCAGACGTCGGATGTTTCGCTGGCGTGTCGACAATACGGTCCAATTAAATTCAAGGGGAGCTTCGTTCAAGGCGATCTCGTCTTCAGTGAGCGCCGGTCGCTCTTGTTTAAGAGGATGCAGATTGTGAGAGGGTGCGACACCAGACGTAATATTTTGGTGTATATGACATTTAGCGATAAACTGATCGAAGGCTCGCCGAAAAACTCGACTTCGACGGTGCCCATTCAGCCTTGGGGCGCGGGAGAGAACGGCACGGAAAAATGTGCGGATTTCGTACGTTAGAGTCGTCGCGGCCAAGCCTTTGAGCCGAAGCATGGCGTGCCTTGAAGATAAGTGAAGTGTCATTGCTGTTGGTTCGGACGATGCCGCGGAATTACACATCGGATACAATCCGTGCGCCAGCCGCGCCGCAATACTGTTCCTTCACCACTGTTCCTTCACCATTCTGGGAACCGGGGAGTCAATATGGCGACGAGTATGGTCATGATGGGCTGTCCTAGTCTGTAGTATGCGCCCAAAACTTGTGCGCCCAGCGGGCTGGAATAATGCGAGACCGAACGATGAATGTACTTATTCTTGGGTCTGGCGCTCGGGAGCACGCTTTGGCCAGGACGTGCGCCAAGTCGTCGCTAATTGGGGACCTGTTCGTTGCTCCGGGCAATCCTGGTTGCGCCCGGGTCGCGCGGACAGTGCCGCTGAGCTTAACCGATCATGAGGAGATAGTTGGTTTTTGCCGAAGGCAATCGATTGACCTGGTGGTCGTGGGCCCGGAGGGCCCATTGGTGTCTGGAATAGCGGACGTCCTCGCGGCCGCAGGCATAGCTTGCTTCGGACCGACGAAAGGGGCTGCCCTGCTGGAGGGGTCGAAGGGATATGCAAAGGATTTCTGCCGCGAGTTTGGCATTCCGATTGGGGCTTATCAGCGATTTTGGGAAGCAGACGAGGCGAAGGCGCATATCCGTGAGCGCGGGGCGCCCATCGTTGTAAAGGCTGACGGACTTGCCGCGGGTAAGGGGGTCGTCATCGCGAAGACGCTAGAGGAGGCGGAGGAGGCAGTCGACACGTTCTTGTCCGACGCTCTCGGGTTGGTGGCCGTAACGCCGATCGTCGTCGAGGAGTTCCTAGAAGGCGAGGAGGTGTCATTCTTCGCCCTGTGCGACGGTGCAAACGCGATGCCTTTTGCAAGCGCGCAGGATCACAAGCGCGTAGGTGATGGGGATACGGGACCAAACACCGGCGGGATGGGCGCTTATTCTCCCCCTCCGATAATGACTCCGGAACTGAGTGAACGCGTTATGCGCGAGATTGTCGCGCCAACTTTGAGCGGAATGAAGCGAAGAGGAACGCCCTTTCGAGGGGTCTTATTTGCAGGCTTGATGATCGACAACAACGGTCCGAAGGTCATTGAATTCAATGTCCGGTTTGGCGATCCCGAGGCGGAAGTTATCTTGTCGCGTCTGAAGGACGACTTGCTGCCCCTTCTTGTTGATTGTGCGAATGGGACTCTGCGGCGCGATATCCCGAGGTTTTGTTCGGATGCGGCGCTGTCAGTTGTAATGGCAGCGCAAGGGTATCCGGGCGATCCCGTTCGGGGCTCCCAAATCGGCGGGATCGAAGACGCTGAGGCTGAACCCGGTGTCGTCGTCTTCCATGGCGGCACGCGCGAAGTTGACGGCGATATATTGGCTGATGGCGGGCGTGTGTTAACAATCACCGCCCTCGGCAGCAACGTTGCTGAAGCGCGTAAACGAGCGTATGCGGCCGTCGATCGGATAAGATGGCCAGCGGGATTCTGCCGGCGAGATATTGGCTGGCGGGCAATCGCCCGCGAAACCAATCGGCGCCTGTGAAGAACGGCGCGTTTATATATTATCGCGACGGTACGTTTGGATGAACCTCAAGGGCAGTCTTGCGCGGGGGTGGGAGGGTCCCGGGCGGTGGCGAGGATCGCCATGACGAAGACGCGGCAAAGGGCGGCCAGCCATTCGAGCAGGCGGCGGAGCAACAAAATCACGACCGAACGCCCCGATCAATTTGCAAGAAATCAAGCCGACAGACCTCGCTTTCTTGCAAATGCAATGACTTTCCGATCCCCGGAAACGCCTCAAAAATCAGGTGACCTGAATGGTTCACGGACGACCAATTATCGGGCCTCGGGCGGAAGTTAGCGATGTCTTGGGAGCTGCCGGAGGCTATGGCGAGGAACTCAAACTGAAGCTCGGCGAACGGATGAAGGCGCGCCGGACGGCATGAAGACCTTGCCTTGGGCGAGCTGCGCGCCTCGGATCAATTCGCGGCCGCTTACCACCGTCTTGCCGGGCCGTTGCCCCTGAAGAACTCGTATCGCGCCCGTTCCGCATGCAATGCACATATCTTCAGAAAGGAGCGTTCCCGGCGACCCGCGCCCAATAGCCAGCTCCGCTCGCAAGATTTTGATGGCCTCCTCGCGATTTCCAATCAAGACTTTGGAATACGCGCCTGGCGTGGGGGACAAGCCATTGATCTTGTTTCGAACATTTTCGGCTCCCTGCGCCCAATCGATCTCCGCCTCACTTTTTTCAATCTTGCGAGCGTAGCAAACCCCAAGATCCGATTGCTCCCGAAACTCAAGTCGGCCAGCATTCAATGCTTGCAGGGCGCTTATCGCTAGTTCAGCTGCGATCGGGGCTAGACGAGTAGTCAGATCCCCCGCCGTCTCCTCGCGAAGTATCGAGACGGTTGCGCGCATCGCGATCGGCCCCGTATCCAGTCCGGCATCCATACGCATGACGTCGACGCCCGTTTGCGCGTCACCTGCCATGATTGCTCGTTGTATTGGTGCTGCTCCGCGCCATCGCGGGAGCAATGAAGCATGCAAGTTTATACAGCCTAACCTGGGCGCCTCAAGAATAGGGACCGGCAACAGGAGACCGTACGCAATCACAACGGCGAGTTCAGCAGCAAGACCACGAAAGACTTTTTGCGCTTCGATGTCACGCAAGGTCGCTGGTGTGAAGACTGGAACACCAAATGAATCCGCGGCGAGATGAACCGGTGTCTTTTTCCACTTCAGTCCGCGACGGCCGCCACGCGCAGGCGCACGTGTATAGGCCGCGACAAGCACGTGACCATTCTTTATCAGTTCCAGCAGCGTCGGAACCGCGAATTCCGGCGTCCCCATGAACACGATTCGCATCAGTTGCCTACGACGTCCCGAAATTCAGATCACCTCATTTCGCCTTAAGTTTGTCAGGCCGAAAAGCAATTTCACTTGCCGCTCGGCAGTCGAGGCGGGCGTCGCCACTTATCACAGGCGTTCGGCGTGTGTCGTAGGGATCCCAGTGAGAGGGTCGATTGTCGGGGCCTTCCTCTTGCGCCTCCTGGGTCAGAGCCCCGCGCGTCTATTTGTTTTCGTCGCGCCGCACAAATGTGCATACCATTCGTCCTGACATAGTCACGAACGACGGGAATCGAAAGCTCGGTCAAAACGAACGACGAGGGAATCCATGCGTTCCCCCAATCGAAGCTCCAGATCATGAATGTCTGACCGGCTGGGAAGCGCGCCGATAGTCTCGCGCAGGCGATAGTGATCATCGTGCAGCAACGCTAGCCGTTCGGCAAGACGCAAGAGCGCAGATTCGTTGGCTGATTGCGACACGTCCAAATCGTGTTGATGCTGGCGAGCAACAATCTCGAGAGTGCGGAGCCGTGTCATTAATCGCCACAGAAATGCGGCAGCACTCGCCCCGATTGATGCTAGTCCGGCGACTGCCCATTGAAGAAAGCCCCAAGGGGGGCTTTCTGATGAATTCATACAGTCCTCCTCGAGATTTGCTGTCGGCACCTCGCCGAGATCATCGGTGGGCAGGTCACCTGTCTTTCGCAGCGCCGTTGGTCGCGGCTCGCGCGCTTCGATGATTGCGCAAGTGCTCCGAGACAATCCTTCGGCATTTGTGAAGCACCCCCTTCAGAGCGCCGTGTAGCGTCGTTTAGTAGGATAGCCGTCACCGGGTTTGGATTGGCTCTCGCCTTCCCAATTGCGAGGAGCCCGTCGTTTCTTGCTGGTCACAAACGCGCAGCAGGATCGCCGGGGTTCGGATTGTGTGTGATCTGTGCGTCATGCATGGGGTCAGGATCGCCGCCCCTATAATCTAGCACTGCTGTGGCGATCGCCGGCGCGAGCAAAGGCATAAGCTGCCCCAGGATTGGAACAGCGGACGCGCCCACTGCAGAGATAAGTGCGGGTGCGAAGAGCGGCGCAAGTTCCTTTGCAAGCTGATCGAGGCTTGTTTGGGTGGACTTGTCCGCGAAGCCGCTCACGATTGCTTCCGCGATCGATAACCAGTCGATCTTGCTGGCAATACGGAGGAGCAGCTCGACGTCGGCGACGCAAGCCGTGGCCATTTCAGAGGCCGAGCTTGCTTACGAGGGAGCTGAGGCTCAAACCCGAGGACGCCGTGGCGAGGAGAGCGTTGATCTGCTCTGTGATCTGTTCGCGGGCGATCTTGGAGCTGATGTCCGAGCCCTGGAACGTCGGGCTCGACAGTTCAGCCAAAAGCGGGGCGACGCCCGAAGGGAGCTGGGCGGCAGAAGCGTTCAACATCATCATCGCCATCGTGGCTGAGGCCATGTCCGGGGGCGTCGCGCTAAGCGCATTCATGTAGGTGGCCAGGTAGGCTTTGGCGGTGGTGGCGGCGGCGGATGAGGTTGAAGCGTTGGCGGCGATAGACGAAAGCGCTGTGCCGAGCGCGGGATTAGCGGCGAGCTGAGAAGCAAGAGAGGTGATGGAAGACGCGATATTGCTCATTGGTCTGCTCCTATTGACAAAGTGCGCGGAAGCCACTGCGCGCGGATAAAGGGAATGTGGCTTGGATGAAGGGCGACGATGCGGATGTTCGTTCGAATGAACGAGAGCAACGAGCAACAATCCGCTTATTTTTTTATGCGGCTACGGTACGATGAAAGAGCCGAGAGTTGCCTCAGTTAGCGATGTGCAGGTGACGCCTTGGGAATAACCTGCGAGGCGGTTGGCGCCGCTGTCATGGCCGCCTGCAACTTGCCAATCTCTCCAGCGACAATTGCCGCCAGTCGGTCCGGCGTCATGCCGGTTTCGTCAATTGCGCTTTTGAGCGTTGCGCTCGTCATGATCCTGTTTGCCGCGTCGGCCACTAGTTTCGAGCCGACATTAATTTGGGTATTAGCAAGGTTGTCGGCGGCTGCGGCGACAGCCTTACCGGCCTCGGTCGCGGCAGCACGTTCGATCTGTTCGACGAAGGCTTGCTGAATAACGATCCCCGTCAATTTTCGCAATAGAGCGAGGGCAAGCGCAATCAAACCGCCGACAACGGCCGCGACAGCAGCGCTCACATAGGGCTCTAGGTCGGCGACGAGCGGAGCCGCCGACACTGAGGCACTTGCGTCAGTCATTAGATTTTCCTTGAGCTTTAGGCGGGAGGCCGCCCCGCACGGGCAATAAATCTCGGGTGAGTCAATTATCGGCGCGGGCAGCGGGATCACGCGGCAAGGCATTAGAGCGGAACCCGAGCTGAATGAATCGAGGGGATTCCGCCGAGGCGGGCGTTGTGATTCAAGCTTCCTGCCGGGTCGGAGGCCTGCAGGCGTGTCGAAGGCGCTGTCGCTTGATCTTCGGATTTGGGTTTTGACGGCGGTTCAGGCCGCACCGTGAGGCGGCGGACAGGTTCGGCGTCAGCGCAGCGAGCGTGAGCCGCTGGCGAACGCGGGAGCACAATCAAGGCGACGCGTGTCCGAAGACGCTGGGCGGTGACCGGCAGTCAGGGCGCATCTTTTACGACGATCGCCATGGGCTACAGAGGGGATCAGACCGAGGATCACGACCAGCCGCCTTCATTGAGTGCTTGAAAGAAGTGCTCGCCATAGCCGGCGACCGCGCCCGCGCAGTCGAGGCCGTTGATGATGCGGCGCGCCTCAACCCAATTGGAGCCGCGCTCGTTTAGGAAATCGACCAGCTTCTTGCCGGTAAACCAACCTTCCATCATCCCGAAGATCATGATCGGTGCAGCGATATGGGGGTTCGAAGCGAGCTCAGGGGTCCGGGCAAGATCCTGGTCGGCGGTAAGAATGCCACGCCGACGAAGCAAGACCGTGGCGTGTACGTAGTTGGCCTCCCAGGTGAGCTGGACATCACCGCGGCCGTAGTAGACCTGACGCCACGGGCCAGCCGGAACCCCGTAAGCGCGCCCGCGCCCGTGACCGTACTCCTCGATTGGGAGCATGCTTTGCGCAGTCTCATGAAACGTGGTCGCCAGCGAATAGGCAACGAAGCGAAGGTCGGACTTCGCAACCCATTTGTCCCAGGCGGTGTTGATCGCGTTGATGCCCGCGACCTGCCCCTGGACCATTGCGCCGTGGAAGAGCGCTGCGCGTGCGCTCGCGAAGAACGCCGCAGGATCGCGGAGAGCCATGTACCCTCGAGTAAAAGGTAGAGCGCGCTGGTCAGCTCAGCGTATTGACGTCTTCTTCGCGAGCGCGAAGATAGCGGTCGAACGCGCGCTCAAGGTCTGGCTTGTTACCAGCGAACTCAATCACGCCGAACGAATTGCGCTTGAGATCGGTCGCTGGATCGAAGCCAGTGTCGAGGAAGATCCTCCATCGCGACTGATAACCGCGGTCGTTCTTGCGGCCGTGGAACAGATGCTCGACTGTGCCGTGGGCAAAGCCGAGCTTGTAGTTGATCTCAGCGACGGCTCGCGTCGCCCAGGCAGAGACGGCGTTGCGATAGCCGAGGCTCACGCCTCCGGGCAGTGACGCCTCGTATTTTCCGACCATGCCGAGCGCCATATGATGGTCTCCCGACCCCATCCCCGCGAGCTCGAACAGGCCGCCGATGCGGTCCAGCGTCCGGCGCGACCAAGCCCAGGCAAACCCAGGATGGGGATAAGCGTAGGCGCCTCCGTTGAACGACCAGAACTTGTCAGCTACGGGGATTACGGGCTTGCCGGAATGATAGGTGCTGGCGAAGCTTTGGAAGGTCTGTAGGTGCTCGTCGTGAGGCCCGAGGTCGTAGGCCGTGGACCAGGGTTGGATGACTGGATAGAGGTCGAGAGCCGCGAGAGTCTCCGTGGCCCAGCCGACGCGTCTGAAGGTGACGTCAGCGTCGAGCGCGGCGATTTTCTGCGCCGCCGGCGGCAGCCGAGAGATCGCGATGTTGAGCAGGTTCTCTTTCGACCACGCCATCGTTGTTGCGCGCAACGGGACATGCGCTAACCGCTCGCTTGCCTCGTCAGCGAACTCGTAATTGCGGCTCCCATAGGCGCATTCAGCGATCGTGACGTGGACGTTCGGCTCTTTGAGCCATTCCGCGATCGCGGCGCGCGCGAGCGCAATGCGCCTTTGCCAGCGTAGCGGGTTCGCGACGCAAGTGACAACATACAATATTTCCATAATTGGCCCCTCGGGGAGGACGTCCGGCCGAGAGCTCTCCCCCTTGAAGAACCTGAAGGGCGGTTCTACGGAAGGCCACTATTGGCGCGGTCGCGCCTCAAGATTCTCTCAGCGAATAGAACAGGCCGAATCTTCGGCCGGAAACCTCAGGTTCGCCTCGCGCACCCGTCGAAGACGGTTGCAACCGAGCAGGTGGAGGCGGACATGGAGTTAAATCGTTTTCGTGAGCTCATAGATGAATTAGCCCATGACCGGGATGGTGAACTCCCAAACGGAGAGCGACGAAGATCATAGCTCGTACCCGTCGCCGTCGAGCTGGCCGGTCTTGATGCCGGCGATAAGGTTGATGAGCTTTTCATTGACCGGCGTCGGCGCACAGGCGAGAGCGCCACGGGTCCACACGATGATGCCGTCCTTTTCACCGTCGTGGCTGACCAGCAGCGCGCCATCGCCCGGCGGTAACCCGTCTGGGGTGGTCGGACTGCCGACGTAAACTCCCTCTGCGAAGTGGAATTGTCCTGGCGTTAGCACGACGAAATGTGTCTTGGCGTCGAAATCGGCCTTTAGTTTCGCGAGCGGCTTGCATGTAGCCTTCGGCGCATTGTCCGCCGCAAGCACCGCATCCGAGCAACTCAAGGCGAAGACGAGAGACAGGGCAATCGCGCGCAACATGATAGCTCCCTCGAGGCGTGGGGTTAGTCCTTTGGCGGCAGAGAAAAGGCAGAATCCTCTAACTCATAGGGCGCGTTGTCGTTGGAATTCACACCACGGTTGAAATGGCTACGTTTCGAGTCATGCGCTTCCTTGGTCAACATGACACGATGCCCCTGCTCCAACCGGTCATGGGCGGCCCGCAGGGTTTTTTTCATGCCATCATCCAAAGCCGTCTCATAGGCGCGGGGCGGCGCGTCGCCTTCCCTGAGCCAGAGATCGACGCATGACTCCTCGTCATGGGTCACAAAGGCGATGAGTTCGGCGCTGCGCGGCAGAGAGGCGAAGGGCAAAGGATAGGGGAAACCCATTAGCGGCCGAGCCTGCCACGGCGTTGCGCAGGCGACCACGATGAGCATGGCGGGAACGATAAGCTTCATCGCCAGTGGGGCCGTCGCCAAGCGGAACAGCCATGCCGCGATGGTCGTCGTCAACACAAGAAACAGGCCAAGGGAGATTGCAAAGTTGGAAAACGGACTCATGGCCGACGCTCTTCGAATGGGTCGTGGTCAGCGGCTCGAGTGGCGGCAGCGCGATCGCGAAAGCACTGGAGGCGAGAGATCGAAGGTCTCTGCATTGGCCGTCTGCCCTGCGGAATTGAGCGTGACGTTCACCGCGAAGTCGTTCGGCGTCGCACCCGACGGATTCCACTCTCGAGGTTAAATGTCATGATGGCGATGAGCGCGGCGGCAGTGCCGCCGGTGGCAGTGGTGAACAGTGAGGTCGCGAGCGCGACGAACGAGGTCGCGCCGCCGGCGAGCGACTTTGCCTGCAGTGACAGGCCAATCGCCGTGCCGACAAATCCGGCCATGACCGCGAGCCGCTCGGCAAGATGGCCGAAGTCCGATGACGGGGCTCGGTCGTCCCTTACGAGATCGTTGCCTCGATCGTCGGCGCCCAGCGCCTGATCGTCCACCTTCCAAGCTTGCCATCCAAGCCATCCCGCGGTCCCCAGAAACAGGACGCCCACAACGCTCGTCATCATGCTCATATCGTTCGCCCAGATTGTCTGCGGCGCGTCGTTAGCCCAGGCGAAAAACGCCAGGCCCAGGCAGGCGAGACACATGACGAAGTGTGACAGAAAAGTGAGGCGGGGAGTTGCCATGAGCTGCTTCGGGTCCATCTGAGAAGATATTTGGGGCACGATTTCCCAATTGAGGCGGGAAAAGACAGCGGAACCGGCGGACGCGCTCGTATTTGCAAATGGGACCATTTGCTCCGGTTGACACCGGCTACCCACTCACCTTTGCGCCCAGCGCCAGGCCAAACGGCGCGGCAGGGATACCGGGCTCGAAATAATTGCTCGATGTCGGCCCAGCGAACACGCTGTTCAGTGGGTTCCCAGGCAGTCCCGAGTTGTCGTAGAGCAGGGCGCCGGTCATGTTGTTGTCGGTAGCGAAGCTGAGCACCCCACCCTGTCCTTCATTCGGCCCGGCGGGGATCGCCGCCACCGCGCCGCCGCTCCCCGAGCCCATGCCCGTCAGCGCGACCGTGCAACCTCCGCCCAGCCCATAGCCAGGCGAAACCGTCGAGGTCGTCGAGGACGGATAGACATCGATGATGCCCCCGCCGGAGCCAACCACGACGTCGAACTTGGGCTCGAGGTTTACGGTCGCCAGCGGCGAACAGACTGCCGAAAGCGTGTACGTGCCCGGCGTATAACCGGACCCTGCGGTGAAGGGGAACGATGTCCCGCCGACGGGGCCGCCCATCGAGCCCTCGCGCCCGGTCCCCAACTGCGAGTCGCCATAGGAGATGAAGGTTGCGCCGCTCGACCACTGGCCAATGGCCGAGAACGACGCCGCTCGAGTAGGCCGCGCGCCTTGCACGCATTGGACGACTGTCGCCGCGACGATGTTGCAAGTGAAGGCCGAGTTTTGGGCGAAGCCCGCGAACGGATCGTAGCCGTCGTCATAGACCTGCCCAAACACGGTTGCGATGCCCGCACCCATGTTCTGATTTGGGCCGATACGGAAAGTTTTCACGAGCCCACCAATTCCCGAATTGACGCACACCCCGCTCGCCGGGAGGTATGTCGTCGCCGTCATCGAACTCGGAGCCGACTGTTCCTCCGCTCGCGTTGAGGGTGTACGTGCCGGTGAGCCCCGTCGCCGCTGCCGTGCTGACATAAACGCCAGTCGTTACGCCCGATCCAGCGATCTGTGTGTACGCTCCGATCGGGTAGCTCGTGGCCGTCACGACGAGCGACGTTCCCGAGATGCTGGCGGTGATCGGGAAAGTCGAGGGCGAGCCCTGGATGTTGTTCACCCCGCATGTCGCCAGCGCTGCTGCGGTCCCGTAAGTTCCGGCCGTGTTGATCGTCCAGGCGACATCAACGCAATTCGAGCCGGTTCCCGATGTTCCGCTGCACCCGAAGGTGAAGGCGTTGCCTGAGCCACTGACGCCCGGCGCGGCGTTCAACGTGACCGTGAAGCCATTATTGGCCGAGCCGATCTGCCCTGCGCCTGCGACGGTTGATTGTGTCGGCGGATTGGAGATCGCCGTAACGACAAGGCCGGTGTTGCAGCCGGAGCACGAGACAGCCTGCCCGACGACGATCGGGCGCGCATTCGCGGCAAGCCCGTTGAACGTCAGCACCGAACCGCTGATCGCCGTGTCGGTCGCCGTCGCCGCATAGGTATTGCCTATGTCGAAGCACGGCGACTGGATGGCCCCCACATCGCAACCGGAGATCGTCAAGCGGTTGAGCGTCGGTGGCTCCGCAAGCGTCGGATTGTTGCTGAGCTGTGCAGCCGCGAGGATGCCAGCGCGCGTGCCTACTCGACGGCCGCCATTCACTCCGTTCAGCGTGTGATAGGAATGTCCGCCAAGGCCCGGGAGACCACCGTTCTCGGCCGCAACGTCGATCTGAGGCTGTAGCGAAAGCGCCGGCTGACCAGCACCGCCCGGCGTGCTGTTCAACGCGACTTCATTCAACATCGCTTGTGTCGAGACATTCACGACGTTCGCCGCACTCGACGACGTGCCTCCACCGACCGGAGGCGCAATCAGACTATAGGTCGATCCGTTCACGCCCCATGTGCCGCTGACAAGCCCGGCGATCTGCGTGCCGAGTTGAATTGGGCAAGACGTGCTGTAGGGGTTGCAGCCGATGACCTCGCCTTCCCACATCGGGTCTGTGGTCGTCGCTGTGAGGGTCAGGATCGGCGCGCTCGGAGCCCCGGTGATGTTTCCGGTGAAGTGCGAGGGAACCGCGACATCCTGGCTCCATTGCTGCCCGCCCTGCGTCCCGGCAAATCCGCCAGTCGACATGCCATTGATGCCAAATCCTCTGATCCAGTCGAGGATCAAGACTGGCCCGGGCCTGTTATTCGGGAAGCCTCCCACCCGCGTCCCATAGAGCCAGCCGATCTCCTGCGAGTAGCCGATCGCGCCCACCGCATAACCGGAGGCGATGAACGGAGTCGTGTCGGAGCAGCAGACGCCGAAGATGTTGCCCGACAGGCCATTGGGCAGGGGGGTTAGCAATGCCGACCACGGGCCGCTCGTCGGAGTGCCGTCCCCGACATAGTCCAACTGCTCAACAGCGCCCGAGCTACCGCCGCCTGTCTGATTCCATGTCGAAAGGTAGGTCCACGTCGCATTGACGATGGCGTTGGCGGCAGGCGCGGTGTTGAACGTGATTGAGTACGCGCCCGACGCATAGTTGATCCATGAACTCGCGATCCCCGCGCCGGTGCATTGGCCGCCGAAAACATCATAGGCGAAGGTCGCCGTGTCCGTGCAGACGGTGGTTCCGTTCACCTTGAGGGTGAACGAGCCAATCTTGATCGCCTGATAACCGAAGCCCTGCGCATTCTCAGAGAACGGAAACAGGTATTGCGGGATTCCCGCTTGCGGCCATGCCGCGCCCCCTGACGGCGCAGCGTTCATCGTCTCGGTGACTGCCCCTGGGTTCGCACTGAGCAGCCAAACCGAAGACACCTGACTGGACGGCCCGGTGTAATTGCAGCCGCTCACGCATGCGGAAAGCGTCGGCGAAGTCGAGAACCCGGCCCCCGTCAGCACAAGACCCGGTGAGATCGCGCCCAGATACATCTTGTTGACGGTCAGGCATGGGTTCGCGCTGCAAACCCCGCTTCCGCCCGAGGCGGTGATGGTCCCATTGATCGTCCCGCCGCTGAGCGAGGAGGCAGTGTACGCGAGCAGGCCATTCGCGCTGGACCCGTTGTTGCTGGCGCCGCAATAAGACGAACTCGAACAGAACGTCGCCGTCGCGCCATCACCTATGCCGAGCGTTTGGGTCTGCAGGGCATTGCCACTCGTCGCGAGAACAGAGCCGACGCCATCGGCAATTTCGTAAACCCATCCGAACGGCGTGTTCGTCGCGTTCCAGAAGCCCTGCGCCAGGTCCGAAACCGCTTCGGAAAAGGGCGCGCCGCCGGCCGCGAGCTGCATCAGGCGATTGTTCGGAAGGGCCTCATAGTGCCCAGGTGAGTAGTTTCCGATGATCGGCGGCCCCGGCAGGAACGGCGTGGTTCCGTACTGAGTCACCGCTGAATAGAGCCCGGTCGAATAGGACGCATTGCCGCCCGAACCGCTGATCTGCGCCGTGATCGCGCCTATGACGCCCTCGCCATAGGTCGGGAAGACAGCGCCGACTTTGATCGAGCTCGGAAGGGTGGCGTAGGCCGTCCCGTTCGCTGCGCGGATCGAAACCCAATACGGGCCGCCCGCGGGGACGTGAAGGATCTTGCCCGACCAATTGCCGCCGCTGACAACCCCCGAGGACAAATTCGCCCACGAGAAGCCCGAGATTGCAGGGCCGCCAGCGGCAAGGGAAATCTGCGCCTGGATTGCCGAAGGCGTCCCGCCAAGCGCGGATGTGTTGTAAGTCCCCGAGAGCGGAACTGTCGCGGTTGGCGATGCGCTCGGATAGTTGTCGATCGCGTACATCGTGCCGGTGCCGGAAACGTCCTTGATCGTGAGCGCTGGGCCAGGCTCGATGGCCCCGCCGCCGGTGACGCCCGACGTGGTGATCGCAACCGGCGAGCCGGACGAACCAACGCTGCCATTCGCCGCGGTCGAGATCGGATATGTCCCGCAGCCGAGAGCGCCCGTCGTCGCGCAGGGGGTGAGCGCTCCGTAGCCCGTGATCATGACCGGCGTGGTGATCCCGGTCGCGTAGATGTATTGGCCAGGGATCAGGGTGCTGCCAGTGCCGACCATCGCGGCGTCGCTGGTGATCGCGCCATAGTAGTTCGCGCCAACGGTCCACGTCGAACCGGACCCGCCGGTGATGACGAGAGGCGCGCCGGTGATGCTGGCTCCGCCATCCGTGATGACTTGCCCGATTGCGATCGTGCCTGTCGCGCCAGTTGTCGTCAGAAGTCGTTCCGTTCAGCGTTCCGGTGAAGGCCGAGGCGATCGAGCCGGTCTGATAGCTGCTCACATTCAGGCACGGACCGGACGCGCACACGCCCGAGCCGCCCGAGGCCGTCAGGTAGCCATTGACCACGGCGCTCGCGATAGGAAGCGCAGGCTTATAAAGCCCCGCCGTCATCGATTCTGCGCTGACCGTTCCGCCTGACTTGTTGAGGGTGTAGGACGCACCCGATCCGCTCGCGATTGTCGGGCATGCGGAAGGACAGCCGGTGACGCCGACTCCCGCGATCACGTCGCCACCGGCAAGCACGGTCGTCGATCCGCTTTGTGTGCTGTTGATGGTCAGCGACGTCCCGGAGATCGAGCCATTGAATTGCGCTATGCCGGAATCCGCCCAAATGCCGGGGTCGTTCAGCCGGTAGAGCGAGCGTGTCGTGGCGCTGATCGCGCTGTCAAAGGCGAGAAAGTCCGTCGTCTTGTTGCACAGCGAAGCGAGAGAGGTCTTCGACGGATTGCCCGAAGAATCTTGCGGGAAGACCCCCCAATGCATCCCGAAGTTCGCGAGGTTGCCGCCCCACGCGCCATTGTTGAGGCCGCCCGCCGCAGATGCATTCGACTTCGTGCCGATCATCTGGAACAAATCACCGAAATTTGCCTGAGTATGCGTGGCGAGCGTTGCGCCTCCAGCCGCAGTTGGTGAAGGCGCTGCGCTCCAATAGTAGGGATTGGAGGCGTACAGGTTGACCGGCGAACTTGTCGTTCCGAGCGTCCCGGCAAACGTAACCGTGCCCGAAGTCACCGTGATCGAACTGCTGAGATTGTAAGTTCCAGTGCCCCCGGCGCCAGTTCCCAGCGACGAGATCACGGTTCCCGCCGCGATGCTGCCGGTTCCGGTGCTGCTGACGACACCCTCGCCGACGGCAAGGAGTGTACCCGGAGCCGCGCCAACGGTCATCACGCCGGAACTCATGCTCGTGGTGTTGGCGGTGAACGTAGCCTGATTGACCGAAAGCGCGTAGGTGCCGACACCTCCACTCCCCGTCCCGCCAAGGTGACCGTAAGGCGCGATGATGGCGCTCCCCGTCGTCCCGATAATCTGCATGCCCGGCATGATGACGCCGGTCATCGATCCGCCCGATGAGAACGAGCCTGGGCTGGCTAGCGTCGAGGGACCGGTACCCGGCGTGTAGAGGCCGCCAATCAGAGTCGATCCCGTCGTGCCCGCTAGCGCGACATATTCGCCGTTGTAGCCGCTCGGGGTCATGCCGGTGACGGTGAACACCGCGCCGGGCGCAAAGCCATGCGCCGCGCCCGTCGTGAACGTCGCCTGCCCGTTGCCGGCGCTCGCCCATGTCGCCCCCGTAATCGAATACGAGTTCATCGACGTGACGGTGAGCGCCGGGACATAGTTGTGGTAGGCGTCGAGCGTCGAGGAGGGCAGCGTGTTGGACGTGGACATATTGTATGTCCCGGTCCCGCCAGAGCCCCCTGCAAAAGACGAAATCGTAGTATTGGGGGCGATCGACGGACCCGTGACAACGGTCCCGACAACCAGCGGGGCGCCGGTGATGGTCGTGACCGTCATAACCGACCCGGTGAAGGAAGCCGTCATCGCCGCGGTCGTGTCCTGCGTCCCGGCGACGGTGTATCCGGTGAAGTTGATCGCGCCCTGGTTGAGGATCGGCGGGATGGCGGGCGAACCGCTGAGATCGTTCCCGTTTTCGTCGATCAGGCGCCAAAACTGCACGCCCGGCGTCAGCGAATCGGCGCCGTACTCACCGACAATTGCGCAAAATTTCGTGCCCGGCTGAGCTGTAATTCCGGTCCCTAAATCGCCACCGGTAAATGGGCTCAACGCATAGAGCGGGATGTTCAGCGTCCCATTGGCTCCGCTGAGCGCCGTGCCCTCAATCGATACCGACGTTCCGCCAGAGCACGTCCCGGTATTTTGGCCGACCAGCGTCGTGCCCGAAGTGCCCGCAATCGCGGTGTAAGTCCCGCTGAAGCTCGATGGCGTGTAGCCGGCGAGAACAAAAGACATGCCTGGATAGACGCCGTGCGCGACTCCTACGCTGACCGTCACCGTTTCCTGACCCGTAACAGGCGAATTGGCGACACAGGTTGAGGTCGCGTTTGTGCTCTGCTTCGTCCCGATCCCTGGGATTGTCGATGTCAGCGCAACGGGCGCGACGTTGCATCCGAAGCCAGGATCGACGGTGATGACCGTGGCGGCGTTCGGAACCCACGTCCCGGTCGGCTCGCGCTGACAGCCGCCGCCCACGCCGGTCCACTGATAGACCCCCGCATTGTACCCTGAGCCTCCCGCACCCACCACAGGCGTTATCGACTGCATTTGAACGCCGGTCAGGCCCCTCCACCAATTGAACGCCGTTCCATCGTAGGCGGGCTGGAAGAGCAGCGCAGGCACGCCGAGTTGCTGAGATGTGAAATCGGCCCCGGAGAACATATATTCGAGGCTTGGCGATTGGTTGCCATAGGCTGGGCTCATCTTGCCTTCGAAATAGACGAACTCCGAATTGGTTGGCGTCGGCGGATACTCGAACGGCCCAGCGGCGCCGGTGCCTCCGTTGACCTTGAGGCCGCCATTGCCATAGCCAATCTCAGTATTGGCGTCGAAGGCCGCGGACACCTGTGGCGTGATCGAAGGCGGAGTTAGAGTCCCGGCGCCAATCTGCACGCCGCCCGCCCCAGCGCCGGTCAACGTGATGAACGTCGTGGCGAGCGCGCGCCCGGCGATTAGGAAGGCGAGAAGGAACAGGAAACTGCGCGTCATTTTCTGCCTTGCTGGATCGAGAGAACCGGTTGATGCGCTAGTCTAGGAGCCCGCGTATCCCTGCGCATTGCAGTAAATCGTCGACGCGGAGGCGTTCGGTGTGAAGGTGAGCGCCGTGTTCGCGGCGACAACAAGGGGTGTCGTGAAGACCTCATTGTCGCCGCCGAGTTCGGCAGCGAGCAGCACACTTGACGCTGAGTCGTTCAAGGTCACGAAAGTGTTGACCGACGTCGATGTGTTCTTGCACTGGACGCCGGTAACGTAGATTTTTACGCCTGCTCCCTGCGCTCCGATCAAAGTTGTGGCGCTGGCGCCCGCCTGACTCGCGCTGCCCCGGAGCATGTTTTCCTTATTGGCGTAGGGTAAGTTGATGAGTTTGCCCTCTAGGCCGACCGCGAGGCCGGTGAGGGCGCCGTTCGATGTCGGCGTCGGCTCGGCTGTCTCAGCTCTTGCGCCGAGATATTGCGCGCTAGCCGGGGTCGTCGAACCCGTGGCGCCGGTCACCGCCGTCTGATTGGCCGCCGTAGCCGCTCCCGAAGGCAGCGGCAGGCTCGCCGCCGAAACAGGCTGCGTCACCGCCGAACCATCGACCTTGAGGCCGTTCGAAGTTCCGGCCATGGAGGTCATAGTTCCACCGACGCTCATGCCGCTGAGTGTCGCTGATCCGGGGACAGCCGACCCAGTCGAACCGACGGAGGCGTTCGAGCCGCCGCCGGCGCCGCTGGCCGCGCAGCAGGCGCCGGTCGGCAGGCCAGACCCGCCAGAAAGGTTCAGCGTTGTCGTGCCGGCGGATTCGATAGCCGCGAGATATGCGTTGGGGCCAACGGCGAAGGCCATCCAGCCGCCAGCGGGCACGAAGTCATCGGATATAGTCGCCGTGACGCTCGCGCCGCCAATGGTGACATAAGCTGCATTCGGTCCAGTGTTGTAGACGACGATCACCGCCCCGCTGGGCAATGCAACGCGGCTGGACGTTGCCCCAACAGAAAGCGACGCGTAGGAGGGTGTCGGCTGGAAGCCGCTCAGCGAAGCTGAAAACGAACCCGATATCTTGCCGGGATTGGCTGACGTGAACAGCGGCCCGACGCCTGGCTGGATTGGCACAACGCCAGGGATGATGGTGCCGCCAAAATCCTGATATGTTTGCGCTTGCGCGGGCAGCACGAGGCCAGCCGCCAACATGGCGGCGAGAGCTATGCGATTCATCTGAGAAGCCTCGATTGAGAGGAAGATTGGCGTTACGCCGCGGAGGGATTGGCCAATATGTACGCGATCGACAGTCTGACCTGACCAGCGCTGAAGCTACCGCCAGTCGCGGTTAAGACTAAAGTCGTTGCCGAGTAGAACGCGGTTGGGCCGATGAGACCGTAGTTGGCCGAGCCGGCGGCGATGCTTAGCCCGGAGCCGAATTGAGACAGGTTGCCGGAAACGCCGACCTCGTAGGCCGTGACGCCCGAGCCGGTGATGGCGGTGACTACGCGCGCGCCAACCGCGAGCACAATACAGTTTGCGGGGATCTGGAGCGAGGCGTTGGTGGACGTGCCGGATAGCGTGACGAGCGTCTCGAGGACGCCGATCTGGACATTCGCTCCATGCGCGGCCGCGGCGATCGGTAGGAGCGCCGGCATGAAGCCCTGGTCGACGACAGTCCAGGCGCCCACGCCGTTGCTTTCAACGCCGATGTAGCCATAGGCCACGTTGACAATCGTGGTTGCCGCCCCATCGATGGTATCGGTTCCCGCGGCAGCAAGGGTAAGCGTCTTAGTTGTTGAGCAATTGCCCGTCTCGTCCGCGATAAGGAGGCGGGTCCCCGTCGGGTACGCGCTCGCGGCGGCCAGCGTAACGACGCGTGCGGCAGTGAGCGTTGAATACGCCACGAGCCGATCCGTCGGGAGAACGGTATAGCCAGAGTCGGCAACGGTTGTGCGCGTGTTGGTGATGACTTCCGCGAGTTTTGCCGCCGGCCATCCGCCTGCCGTCGTCCCGTCATTTATCACCAGCCGGTTGCTGGTCGTGTCCATGACCGCCTCACCCAGTGCGCCCGTGAAGGCCGCGACTTGGGTAGATGTGCCGCGGCGAAGTTGAAGCTGCTCGCTCAAGGAACTGTCCCTAAATCTATGACGTCCACCACGGCGTCATTCGTTGAACCGAAGTCATCCGAAATCGTGATCGCGGCCGTCGTCGCCCCGAGGTCCAGCGGGGTGAGGCTCAAGAGCTGGAGCGCGATCGGATGAGTGACTATGATCGCGATCGGGCCGAGATCGAGCGTTGAGGCCGCCGCCTCCGTTACTGACCCGAAATCGTCAGCGAGTGTCGGGCCATCCGTGACCTGGCCGAGATCAAGCGCGAACCCGGTCTGCAGTTGCGCGAAGACCGGATTGGTCGTCGAGATCGAAGGCGTGAAGGTGTAGACGGCGCAAGTCGAGAGATCTTCGGCGCCGCCGGCGAACACGTTGAAGCTCTGAAATTTGAAGTAGAGCATCTGACCGCCGAAGTTCGCGGGCAGCGTGTAGCGGACCACGGCGCCATCGATGCGCGCGAAAGGCGCACCCGACGAATGTGCCGTCGCCTGCGATCCGCCCTGCCCGCGTGCGAGGCCAGTCAGGTTGTAGGCGTTGCCTGACACGAGGGTCGCGGTCTCGTAGGCGAGAAATTCGTTGTCGACGAGCGATAGCGTCGCTCCCTGCTGCGCGGCCGCCTGGCTCGTTCCCGCCAGCGCGCCCCCGCTCTCGGCGAGATTGACCGAGAGTGTGTCAACCGAATCCCAGCCAGCCGCCGCAGGTAGGGCCGCGGTGAGAAAGCCCTGACGCAGTGGTCCAGTGAGGACGGCGACCTGGGAATAGGTCACATTGTCGACCGATACGTAGACGTTGGCCCCGCCCCATTGGGTGCCCCCTCCGCCGTCAATCCCGGACGCCCCGATCCAGACCTGCGCCGCGCCTCCGGTCAGTGACGACGGCGGAGAGACGATGAGTGGCGTGTTGACAGGAACCGCGGGAACGCCCCAATTCGCCTGATAGGCGCCCGCCGGCGAAGCGCTTGGGTAATATTGCGGGGTCGAAATCCCGCTTACCAGCTCCTCGCAGGTAAAGGAGAGCAGACCTTTGTCGTCCTCTTCGATCTGAATGATGCGGACCGGATAATTTGACAGCCCGAGGTTCACATCGGTGACGGTGACGATATCCATCGGGTCGAGCAGGCAATATTCCCAGGACAGTTTAAAACTGAACTTCGCTCGGACGTAGAGCTCGCGTTGCAGGATCGTCTGCGCGATGAGCGGCCCCATCACGAACTCGTCGCAAATCTCGTGCGCTTGAATGACCGTTCCGACCCGCGGGCCGAAGATCTCGATCTGGCTCTGGTCGCGGGCCTCAACCGGTAGCGCGCTGTACTGATTGCCGCGCGACAGAACTTCGACGCGCTGGATCGTCGGTAGTGAGAATACGTCGACCCGTTCGACCTGAAGCGGGTCCTTGCCGCCCTTCTCGTCAACGAAATCGAGGTCGGTCAGATTGTACGTGGGCGAGAGATTCGGGGTGTAGCTCCCTGCTGCCGAGGCCGTATAGGTGATGACGACCGGTTTTCCCTCATCTTGAGGGCCGAAAATGTAAGTGCCTGGCGTCACCATCCCGTATTCGCCAGCTGCGCTCGGGACCAATTCGCCGATGAATGTGAAGGGTATGCCTGAGGAGGCGTAGGCCACGCCGCCGTCGGAGACGAACGCGGACGCGGAAGCAACTGTGACCAGCGCAGGCAGCGTGACGCCCGTTGAAGCGGGGATTGGCGTCGGAATGGAGAGCTGCGTGGCGAAAGTCTGCTGATTTCCCTCAACGATCGCAGTGTCGGCGTAAGGAATGAACTTGAGTAGGCCGCCACTCCAGACGGCCGCAACGGTGAGCAACTGCAGCCAGCGGGTCAAGATGCTCGACGCCGGCTCTTGGCTGATCAGGACCGGAGAGAAGGCGTAGCCCATCGCCCTGCAATAGGCCTGCAGAGAATTGGGATTGGTGAACAGCGAGCCGGCGTCGATGCTCGCCGGATTGAATCCGACGCCGTATTGAGCGTTGGTCAGGAAATCCTGGATAACCAGAGCCGGATTGGCGTCGACGCCATTGACGCCCGAGCCGGAGAGGATGCCGTAGAGCTCGACGTTGAGATTGCCAATCGACGCCGAGTCGCCGAGATCGTAGCCAGCGCCCCAGAGGTAGGCGGTCCCCTGATAGGCGAGCGCGTTGGAAGGGTAGAACTCAGCTAGATATGGCCATGTCGCCTGAGGCGTTGTGCCGTTGTACGAGCCAAGTCCGAGCTCGGCCAGGGCGTAGATCGAAAGATTGTTCCAGACGAGGCCGATATCGTTGATGGGGCCTTCGCAAAGCGCCATCATGAGGTCGGCTGTGTAGGTATAGTCCGAACTTGATGCCGCTCCACCTCCTACCAGGCCGCCCTTTCCACCGATACCCTTGCCGCCGCCGCCGGCGACAGCCTGGAAGTTGGCGTACCAGATGAGATTGGGCGCGACCCGGTTCTGCCCCCACACGATCGGGATTGGCAGGATTGAGGTCGAGGTTTGGATTTGCAGCGCGGTGTAGTCAGGCTTGGCGTTGTCGCGTCGGCGAAGGAAGCCCAATTCATCGACTCCAATAGCTGGCGAATTTCGCCTGGCCGAGCCGCGCGACGAGCTCGGCGTTGCGCGCAATCTCGTCCTCGATAACGCACCTCGCGTTGGCAAACGCGTGGACGATGGTCAGTGGATCGGACCTCGTGACGATCCCGCCGTGAGCCAAACACCTGCCAACTCGGAAGAGCATTACATCGCCGATCCCTGGCTCGCGCACCTCGCGCGAGCGTGCGAGTAGGAAGCCGAGATAGCGCTCCTCATTGCGGTGCAGGAACCAATCGCGAGTGTAAGGGCGGGGGTCAAACGGCTCGACGAGGCCCAAGTCGCAATAGACGCGCACGAGCAGCATGGCGCAGTCGACGCCGCCTTTACGGCCCTTGACGTCGGCCGCGTGGTGGTAGGGCGTCCCGAGCCATGACCGTGCGGCCGCGACGACCGCGACGCGTTCTGCGCCCTCAGACTTCATTTTCGTGATCAATCTCTCGGTCCGGAAACAAGGCCCGCGGGCATCGGCTTCGGGCGAAGCTCGCAGAGCGGACCGTGGTCCGAGCCGTAGCCGTTCGGAAGAGCGCTCATTCTTTGACGGGCTATTCGCGAGAAACCCGCCTCTGAATTTCGCTGCTAGTAAGCCATCTGCGGCGGCGGCACGTAGGGGAATCCGCGAAAGTTTGGGAGATTGCTAAACCGGCTCTGGCAGGTCGCTTGCGTGTGATCGCAACCGGCGGCGACCGTGAAGGCGTCCCCCGGAGTCGGCGCAAATGGCGACGGATAGAGCGGGTAGAGTCCGGAGCCGACCGCGACCTGACGAATCGTCTGCCGCACGTTGGCGTTGGCGCCCGACGTCCAAACCAGTGAGCCTTGCGCATGCTCGGCCAACGCGCCGGAGAACAGGATCTCGCTCGACGTCGATCCGGCTCCTGCCGTCCCGTTGACGCTGTACGTGCCGCGAATCACGCCGCAGCCAGTGTCATAGAGCGTGTGCAAACAGGTCGGCGAAAACAGGTTCCTCGGCATGTCGTAGTCGAGGATCACGAGATCGCTGGCGATGGTCAAAACGGCTTGCGTTCGACCTACGCTTTCAACTGTAGAGACGCGTCCCTGAAACATTCGGACGCCGCCAACGACGGAGCCCATTGGTTCGGCAAGGAAGACGCGATCGCGGTAGACCGGAGCTCCGTCAAAGGCGCCATTGCGGAGAGCGATCAGGAAGGGCGCGCCGTTGATTGTATCGGTCGGCCGCGCAGCAATCGTGATCTGTTGCTTGTCGACCTCGAGGCCTACCGATCCTTTGTATTTGAGCCCCGAGACGAGGGGGCCGCTGGCACTGAATGTGTAGCCGTTGTACGTGACTGGATAGTCGACTGTGGTCCAAGTATATTGCGCGCCCGTCGTGGTAATGAAGGTGAAGCACTCGGCGAAGGCGATCGGCGCATCTGGCGCCGCGCGCGCTGCGTTGATGAGGTCGATGACGGCGGCCGTGGTCGCTTTCACGGCCAAACGCTCTTCCGGCGCGGGCAAATGAAAACGGACGCCGCCGCAACTTCGCGAGCGGGAACGAGTGCTCACGGGCTCGCATTAGGACGACCTTGCTGGCGCGCCGCGTTTATTGCGCAGGAATTTGCCTTCGTTGAGGTGCATCTCTTGAACGACGAGGTCGGCGCCGGGGTGAACGTAGAAGGTCTCCTCGGCGCCCGCCGTCAAGGTGCGAAAAGCGTGCGGGCGCGCTTCCTGACTATCAGCGCATTTGAAGCTCACGCGCGCGGCGCTGTACTGGCTGGCCTTGACGACAACGGCGGTGGTCATTTCAGGCGTCCTAAACAGAATGTAAGATTGACTCGTCGCAACCTGCCGGCGCGCTTGGAAGCTTCCAGTGCGTCGCTGGCCAGCCGTTCGGAACCCGCATCAGCGTCCAATCTCCCGGCGCATAGAGCCATCCGAGCGTGTAATGGCTGTAGGTCGGCGCTGAGCCGTCCTGCGGCATGCAGACCAGGAGGATTGGTTCGCCGATCGGCGGCGGCTCGCTGATTGGGCGCCAGTCGTCAGCCATCATGAGGTCCTCAGCGATTTGAATTTGACGCTGTCGACCTTCCATAGCGCCGACATGAATTGTTCGAAGTCCATCTCGTCGGAGTCGAACCGGCATTGAAAGGCGTAAGAAAAGGTCGCTGCGATC
Organism: uncultured Alphaproteobacteria bacterium; assembly: GCA_963761435.1. Lineage (GTDB taxonomy): Bacteria > Pseudomonadota > Alphaproteobacteria > Rhizobiales > Beijerinckiaceae > Roseiarcus. The sequence goes on from CAVXHJ010000001.1 coordinate 284,465, forward strand.
GTGGCGCCTGAGCCGGGCGCACTAGTGAACGCCAGCAAATTGGGCGTCGAAAGGGACCATCCGGACGTCTGGTTGACGCCGTCGAGATAGACATTCGACACGCTCGTCACCCAGCCGACTGGCTCGAGGAACGCACCCATGAATCGGGAGAAGGTGAACATCGTGGTTGATCCATCCCCGGTCGCGAACGCGACGTCATTCGCTGCGGAGTTGGTCGGATCGGAATAGAGAAACGTCCCGTACTGCCCCTGGCACTGGAGGAAAAAGCCCATCAGGCTTTGTAGCGAGTTCGCGCTGAGCCCCGGATAGGTCGATGTCGTGGAGTTCGAGAGCGTCGAAGGTCAGTTCGAACTGCCAGATCGGATTTTGATAAAGGAGGTCCCGGACCTCGCGGCCGGAGACATGCGACGCAACGATGGTCGAGAACAGCGGCATTTTGTGTACGCTCCAGCCGAGGCCGGGAAGCGTCGGGAAGGACGGCGGCGCGCTCATGGCCGCACCGTTACGAGCCGGAGAGTTTGAAGCTCGAACAGCATCGCCATGAACTCCTCGAGGTTCAGAGCGTCCTCCGCGAAGCGGCAGAGCCAGAGGATGCCGAAGTCGGCGCTGACCGCCACGCCGGACGCTGGCGGGGTCGTGAACGTGATCGCTGGCAGATAGCCACTGCCGGCCGTCCAGCCGCTCTCCTGGGCCAAGCCGTTGAGATAGACGGCGGCGATTCCCGATGTCCCGTAGACCGGCCCAGCGTACCCGCCGAGGCCCGCAATGAGGGGGAAGACGGTGGTCGAGCCGTCTCCTATCCCGATTGCTTGCCCATTTGCTCCTGCGAGGCCTGGCGGGGCGAACCAGAACGGGAGGTCTTGCCCGCCGACTTCCTCGAAGAACCCAGCGATCGCCTGCAATTCCGCGTAGGCTAGATCCGACCGAAGCGCCTCATAAGTCAACTCGATCTCAAAAATGGGATTCGCGTAAGACTGGCTTCGCGTCTCGCGCCCCGAGACATGCGGCGCGATCAGGGTCGAGAATTTCGGCGTGAATTGGAGTTGCCAGCCGAGCGTCGCGAGCGCCGGAAAGGTCGGGTAGGCTCCGGGCGCCGGCGGAGGGGTTGGCGCCGGCGGCGGCAGCGTTTCCCGCAGGCCATTGACCCAAAAACCTTGTTCCCAATTCCCCGTATCGCCCCAATTCTGGCTCTCGATCGGGAAGGTCGGAAAGGGCCGCGCGTCCCAATTCCACACGCAGCAGAACGTCCACTGAAGCATTGGGAGGCCGCCGACGGTCATATTGTTTCCGTCGACATTCCAAAATTCGTACACTGCCTCGAGCGCGAGAGCCTGCAACGTGTCGTCGCGGCGCGGGAGATAGTTCCCGAAACTCGTCGGGTCCCAAATCGACCAGAAGGCGGTGAAGCTCTCGGTCGATTTCGGATCAAAGAAGACGTTCGGCTGGTTGGTCGACTTGTCGCAAGCGGCAAAGCCGTACTCAAGCATCAGTACTGATTTCGAGTTCGCAATCCATTCGGTTTGCGGCCCATTCGGCGTCCAGCCGGCTCCAAGCCCGAGGTCATAGATTGCCCGGTGAAGATTGTTCCACCACCACCGCAATTGCTTCGGAGCAAGGATTTCCTGCCCGGGAAAATAGGGACTGCGCGCCTGGACGAGCCTGTCGCCGGCCGGCAGTGACACTTCCAAGTCGGAGCCGTTCGGGTCGAGGCCGCGCGAGCCTCCCGTCCCATTCACGCCGTCGTTATAGAACCAGGAGAAATATTGACCGCCCTCGATCCCCGCCTTGAGATATGGGTTGTAATAGATCGTTGGCGGCCCGGTAAGCCCAAGGCCGTTGAGTTCATTCGAGGGCGGCGGCCACGTACCGGCGTAAGCCGGGGTCAGCCATGAATCTCCGTCCAGGCCGCCGTTGACGGCGGTCGTCCAGTCGGTGAGCGGCAGGTAATTGTCGAACGACACGAAATCGATGTTGGCGCTGGCGTAGAGTTGATCGAGATGAGGCCACTGGCCGTCCTCGCCAGCGTGCTGCCAACCCATCCAACTCGACCAATCGGCCGAATAGGTAACGAGGTTTTCGAGGGTCGAGAGGTTTTTCGGCAGGCTCGCATTGTCGAAGACCGATCGAACGTCATTCGCAAGCGTGATCAGGTTCGCGACGAATGGATAGTCCCAAACCGCATTGCCCGAACCGTCAGTGGTTCCGGCCTTCGTCCAGGCGGGTCCGCGGAGAATTTCGAGCCCGCGGAGTTCAGAGCCGATCACGAAGAGGTTGACGCCGCCCGCGATGACGCAAAGATTCGCATAGTGCAGGATCATCCGCCGATAGGTCCAATCGAACAGGTCGCCGGAATACGCGACTGTCAGATTGACCGAATCGCGGGTGAAATCGCCCACTGAGGCGTTCCCCATGAAGGTATTGCAGTCATTCGTAGCGGTCGACGTAAGATCGCCCGGCGAGGTGATGCGCCCGCGCCACGGGAAGCCCGAGCTCGTCCCGAGAAGGAACGGGTAGAAGACGACCTTGAAACCTCTGGATTTCAGGTCACGGATGCAGCGGACGACTGACGGGTCGCTCGGCGTGCCGCCGTAGACGTAAGAACCGTTGGCGGTCTGGGGGATAGGGATAATCCCCGGGAAGTCCTGCTCGGTCAGGCCCGAGCAGAACCAATGCGTCGGTGTGACGCCGTTCTCGTAGACATCGCCGAGCAGATAGATCGTCGACGGGAAGATGGCGCAAGCGCTCGCGTCCGTCGAGCCGAAGAACCAGGCGACGACGACCGAGACCGTCGTGCATTCGGGATGCTCAGCCTGCAACTGGTCGATCGAATAGGAATAATCCGTCTTCTGGCCGCCCGGCGCATGGTAAGTATTTACCGGGACGACGGCTTCAATCCTGCCTTTCGAAATGTCATATTGCGCCGCCGAGTAAGGCGTCGTGTCATAGGCCCACTCGCCGGTCGAAGGAAGCAGGTGAACTCCCACGAGCTTGACCGACGCCATTAGCTGCGCAGGCGTTTCAAGCCGAGCGCAGCGCCATGCCGCACCGCCTCATCGAGCGCCTTCGCCATGCCGGGGCCGTTGCTGCGCATCCAGGACGAGACCGACGCGCCGTCCATCGCCGAGACGCTGATGTTTGTGGTCGGATGAATGGCGACGGATGCACCGGGCGGGGCCCCGCTGGCCGATGCGGTCAGAAAAGATCGAAACGCGCCCGCTTCCGCTTGCGGCATGATGAGCTCGTTGTGATGGACCAGGGTGAGCATATCCTTCGGGGCCTGCCACATCCCGATGTCGGCCGAGGCGACGGCGCCCGCCATGCCGGCGACCGTGGCCTGAGCTGCTGCGGCGGGGCCGGCTGCGAACGGGCCCATCAGCGGTGAAAGAAATCCGAAAACGCCGGCGAATGTCTCGGCGGCCGAAGAGAGGATCGACTGGATCATCGCCGCGCCCTGCGCGCTCATCGAGGCCGCGGCGCCGGCGTCCTCCGCGCTGGTTCGCGCGGCGACGCCTGTTGTCGTCGCGGCCGTCTTCATCGCTTCCGCGAGGGCGTAGTGCTCGACGGTCGTCTCACAGAACTCGATGAATTTGATCAGCAAATCGTCGAGCACGCTCTTGAACGCTGTATGCCAGTTCTCTGTGCCAGAGAGCAGTCCGCGCAATTGTGAATTGAAAGCCCCGATGACTGTATTGGCGAACGCTTGATAATCGCGCTCCTGGTCCTGCAAGGCCGAACGGGTCAGCGCCGCCGTTTCATCGTCGCGGCGGCGCGTCGCTTCGATGATCATGTCGTCGATGCGTTGTTTCATCGCCAGCGACTGTTCGCCGAGCGCTTCGCGCTTCTGCAGGGCGGCCAACTCGTCCGCGTATTCCTCGTCGAGAGCCTGCTGCGAGAGCGCCAGCTTTTGCTGCTGGGTGATCTGGTAAAAGCGCGCCTCCTCCGCATAGAGGGCGAGTTTCTGCTTCAGCGCGTCGGCGAGGATCTTCAATTCTTCGGAAGTCGCGAGCTGGGCCGCCCGGGTCGCGTCGGCATACGATTCGTCGTCGCCGGCGCGCAACGCTGCTGCGGCGCGAACGCTGTCGGTGGCAAACGACTGCTCAAGCGATTGGGTTGCAGCCAGTGCGTCGCGATAGGGTTGCAGGCGGTCGGCGCTGAAGGCCTCGGACGAAGCGCGGCCGAGCGAGGCGAGTTGGGCGTTGATGTCGCCGAACGGCGCCGAAAAGCTCTGCAGCGCCTCCTTCGCCTCGCCAACTCCGTCGACAAAGTCGGCGATCGAAGCGCTAAAGCTGACGGAGACATTGGCGTCGGCCATCGCTGATCCTTAGTCTCAGGCGCATAGTTTCATAGCGCGCCGCTCGGGAACGCCGCTTTCAGTTCCGCAATGGTCGGCTGACGCGGCGGCGGACTATCGTTTGGCGCACGATATTTGAGGGCGGCGGCGGCGAGCCAGTGCATGGGCGGGTTACGGCGCCATTCGGCCATGAGCGCCAGAAAGCGCGGCATAGTCAGCTGATCCAGCGCCTGGTCCCAAGTCCAGCCAGTATTGCTGACGACCTGAGCGATCAGGGCGTCGAAATCAACTTTCCCAAGTCTTGCGACGCCTCCGGCGTCGCCGGCTTTGGCTGAGCTTGGTCTTCAAGTCGACCCGGGCGGAGCCCAGCCGCTCTGGCGACCGAGGGGAAGGCCTGGATCAGGTCGCCAACTGAAAACTGCAGATCGAGGAAGTCCGCGAACGAGAGCTCCGGCTCGACAAAAGAGACCGCCCGCCATGTCGCTTCGGCGAGGCGATCCAATTCAGCCTCGCTGAGCCGAGCGACGGTGCCTCCCGACATCGACGCGCCGCCGGCGGCGACATAGACATCGAACAGCGCCGGCTGTATCGCCTTGATGGCGCGGAAGGGCAGGTGCGGAACCGACCAGCTCTTTCCGCCGAGGGATACGGCGAACGCCTCGTCGCTCATGCCGCGTCTCCGAAGTTGAAGGTCATCACCTGACCGGCGGCATTGGCGAACGCCTGGAACTCGAAGTCAGGCTTGGCGAAGTCCTCGATATTGGTGTCGAACGAGAACTTGCTGGCGACGCACTGATTGAGCGTCACCGAGAACTGCGCGTTCGTCGTCGGGTCGGTCGCGAACAGCGTCGCGGTGAAGGTCGAGGTGGGACCGATCAGCGGGTTGGCGATCGTCAGGTTCTGACTCGTCGTCGCCGTGGAGCTGTAGGTATAGGAAATCAGTACGCTTGCACCCGCATCACCCAAGTAAAAGGTGTAGACGCCGGTCGACGCATTGAACGTGTACTGCCCAGCGGCCGTCAACGTGGCGACGTTGAGCAGCGGAAGGCCGGTCGCCGCATAGATGACGCCCTGGTCGGCGACGAAATGAGAGGCGTTGGTGACCGTGACGGTGTACGGGCTGGAGGCGGGAACGCTGTGCACCTCGGCGAACTGAGATATTGTCGAACCGGCGGCCGGGGTCTGATTGTAGAACAACCGCCCGAGAGCTTGGCCGCTGAAGCGCGCCAGGGAGGCCTTGCAAGAAACCTTGCGCGTGCCGGATCCGACCGCGACCGGGAACGCGTACTGGCCGTAGAGCTCCTTGACGCTGACCGACGTGTTGACGCTGACCTTCTGCACCAGCCCGAAGTTGATTGGGGTCGGAGTTGGGACGTTCAGTTGCGTGCCGGTCAGCACGCCTGAGCCGAATACGAACATAAGAGTGAACTCCAGTTAGGAATTGATGTGAAAGGCGCCCGACGTCGGCGCTGGACCGTCGATTAGAGAGAGGCGCTGCAGTTTCACGGCGCCATCAGCCGCGCCGTGACCACCGCGAGCCCGTCGCCGTCGAGGTCGCCCGTGTCGCGCACGGGTACGCCGATGATCTTGCAGTCGTATACCGCGCCGCCGAGGGTCTGGCGGCCGAGGTTGAGGTCTTGGCCAGCCGGCGCAAGCGCCGCGTCGATTGCATCGAGGGCGTTGTTGATCGCGGTCGCGCCGGGGGTCGCCGGGTCGCGGGCGTCGAAATAGAGGAAGAGCTTGGCCTCGAGCGTTCGCCTCGGCGCGGCGGGCGAGGCCCACTGGTAGGTCTCCGGTCCACTTTCGAGTTGGAAGAATGCGGGGCGCAGGGCGGCGGGAACTTCACTCCACAGCTTCATCCGTCGCGATGCAAGGCCCCATGGATAGGCCGAGGAAACGGCGGCAAAAAGGGCTGAGAAGGCCGCTTCGCGGGTCATGCGTGGTCCCATGCCTCAGCTGCCGCCTCGGAAAGCGCATCGAGGATTTCTTCTTTCATCTCATCGAGCGACGAGCGCAGGTAGGACCGCTCGGGAATCAGCGAGCCTGGATGTTCGACCCTGCGGGCGAAGCGCTGCGCGCCACCGGCGATGAATGCAAGCGCTTGGGCCTTGACCGGCAGGATCTCATGGGCGCCCGTTTTGCCGCCGTATTCCTGGATCGCCGCATATTTCAGGTCGCCCACTGAGTTGACCGAAGCGACGACCCCGTCTGCGTCGGCCGAGATGCTGGCTACAATCGAATCGCGCAGGGCGCTGGAGCCCACGTTCAAGACCGCGCCGGAGAGCTTGTCGTTGCGGATCAGGTCGACGAGCGCCGCCGATAAATCCGCCGCCTTGGCGTTGAGCGCCGCCGCTAGCGCGGCCGGATAGGCGTCGAGTCGCGCGCTGGCTTCTTCGAGGCCCTCAGGGGTGACCGCGACCATCAGAACGCGACTCGCTTATAAGGCCGTAGCATCGAGAGGATCGGCGCCGACATGGGGTCCATGTCGTAGGCGATCGTCTCCTGGCCGCCCACAGACTTCGACCTAAGGCCAATCCGCTCCGCGGCGCGAAAGCGCTCGGCGGACAGTTCGAGCGCGGCCTGCATGATGTCCTGCGGCACGTAGCCGTAGGAGAACGAAACCGACTGCCCCGCGTCCGCCGCTGAGAACACGTAGGCGCCGGCGCTAACCGAATATTGCCCCGCGCCTGGCGCGGCCTGGACCGGCGTTAGCGGCGTCCCAGTCGAGGCGTAAGTCACGCCCAGATCCGACCCCCACGGTCCATAGGGCGCGAACGCGGCGAGCTGTTGGGGAGGGGCGGCGGGAACCGTCTGCGCCTCGTTTTGCACCGCATATCCGGCGTTGTAAGTCACCACCAGACTTTGGCGCCCAGGCTGATATTGGCGGCCAAACAAATCAAGCGCCTGTGGCCGGCCTGGCGGAATGCCGTCTCCCGTCTCAAGCGCGTAGCCGACCGAGGCCTCGAGGTCGGCGTTCTGGTCGGGCGGCACCGCAATCCCCCGCCACGTCACCGACGTGACTCCCACCACCGGCCATTGCCTGAGTGTGACGCGCCGCGTCTCGAGATCGATCCTCTCGGTGTATGATTGCGGCAGGAGGCTGGGGCGGCTCAACGCGGCGTAGATCGAGCGACTGGCCGCCGTAATGATGGCGGTAAGCGTCGCATCGTTCGGGCCGGCTGTCGGGGGAAGTCCAAGCCAGGCCTTGAGCGCAGCGAGGTTGGTCAGATCGAAAGGCGACATGCAGCGCTCGCAAAGACGGACCCAAGGGCGATAAGGCCGCGCGGCTTTAGCCGTGCTCGGCGAGATTCAGCCGTTGCCGATGTTGGTGAGGATGCCGATGCCGAATGAGGCGTATATCGCCAAGACCTCTTCGGTGTAGACGCCAAATTCGCGACGACGGGTGCGGACAGGCCAATCGACGCGATAATAGTCGCGACGTGTCAGAACCTCCGCGACATTGGGCGTCTCGTTCGATTGATACCACGCCGGCAGTCGCTCGCAGTAAGCGAGAATCGTGCCGGGCGGCAGATCGGGATGCACCGGCATTGGGATCTCGACGCCAGTGAAGGGATTGTAATACCAGCGGACGACGCCGGAGGCGGTGAACTCGTAGGGAGCCGACTGAGAGGCGTCGACATTATAGCGAACGAGCGGCCCTGAAGCATTGGACAGGCACTTCGCCGTGATGTTTTTCTGCTCCTGAGCGTTGACATAGATCACCGTCGGCGACAGCCGATAGCTGTTCCACATCTGCATCAGCATATTGTCTATTTCGAGGATCGAGCCTCGGCCAGAGGATGTAAGGAACGAGCCGGTTCCTGCCGTGCCGCTCGGCAATGCCTGAACGAACGAGGAGGTCGCGGGGTTGAAGCCATCCGTCAGAAATCCATCGAAGGCGAGCGTCTGGTTGCGCGAATTGTCCGCGGTGATGACGCTCGCCGCCTGCTGACCGGAAGCAAGCGGCGCGCCAAAAGAGGCGCTGTTGATTGTCGTGATCGCTTGCAGCGTCTCTGAGCCGGCAGGCCCGACATACCATGCGTAAGCGACGGCAGCGTTGATGATCGGGGCAGTTGCGAACAGCGTCTGTCCAAGAGTCACGGCTTGCGTGACGTTGGCGCTCCGCATCGAGGATCCGCCGTTCAAAGTGTAGGTGTTGCCGTCATTGCCGGTGATGGTCTTGGTTGTTGCGACGCCGCCCGAAACGGACGAGTTGCGGTAGCCTTCAAAGGTCAAACCGGCCACGATGACCGAATAGGTCGCAGAGGGGAGAGTCGCGCCCGTGCCCGAGGCGGTCAGGGTCGGCGTTCCGGGAGTGCCGAGGGCAAGCGAGCTATTGCCGCCGAGCAGCGCGGTTTCCTCCTTGCGCATCGTCTTCTGCAGAATGCGCAATGTAGCTGTGGCGTTGACGTCTTCGAATCCCTGCGAAGCCGCCTCAGCTTCGAAGGTCACCGTGTCTTCTTCGCCGAGCGTCACGTAGGGCGCGACGTTAAGGACGGCCTGATAGCTCATGCTCGCCGTGCGCTGGCCTTCCGGCACCCACCCCATCGCGTCGAAGCCTGAGCCGGTGACCGTCGTGATCGCGCGCCAGCGGGCTGCGTCGCCCGGATTGATCCGCCCGACTCGCGGCAGCGCGTTTCTGAGCGGAGTAATCGTCGGGTAAAGATTCTTCGCCGGCGCCTGCAGGTCATAGGCCGTGAGGCCGGTCGAGATCGTGACATTCTTGGTGAGCGATTCCTTCATCAACCCGAGGGTTTCCTGCGTAGCCTGGGTAATGTTCATGAGATCAGTCCTTTGGATTGGATAAGTGTTGGCGGGATGGGAGCGTGCGTTGACGACCGGATGCGACTGCCCAGCGACGCGAGCGGCTCGATGGTTCGATAAAAAATGCGCGGCGGCCGAAGTTGCGCGCGGTTGGCCGATCGCCGCCGTGAGCGAGGCGATGGTCCGTCGAGCTTCGGCCGCCGCCTCGCCGCACGCCGCGGCGTCGGCGATTCTCAGGTCCGCCGCGAGCCATTTCGCCGCTGCGGACTTTTGGAGTTTGAGAGGCTGGCGACTAAGGGTTGAGGCGGCGTCGTGCTCAGACGCGCCGGGTCATCGGGTTGGCGAGGCTGAGCTTGGTCAGCGCGAGCGCGCGCTCGTGATCTGGCAGCGAGGCCAGGCGCCTGACGGCGTCGTCGGCGCTGACCTGCGCCTCATCCGCGCCGTCGGCGGTCTTGGCGACCGCGCGCAACGCAGCCTTGGCCGGCAGCGGCTGGGCCTCGATCGCCGCCACGCGCTTCCTGAGATCGTCGAGCTCGGGCGAGAGATCGTTGAGGGTTTTGCGCAGGCCCGCGTTCTCCTGCGCCGCGCGCTCGAGCTTGAGCGCCGCATGGGTCAGAGCGGCGGCGGCCTTGGCGAGCGCTTCGGGCGCTTGCGATGCGTTGGCCGGAAGGGAGCGGGGCGCGGCCTTGTCGGCCGGCTCTCTCCAGTCCTCGGGCAGCGCCGTCTCGGCTCCGATCGCCTTGGCCCGGGCAATGATATGCGCTTTGACGTCTACGTTCTGTCCGCTGCGGTCATAGTCCCGGATCGCGTTCTCGACGTCTTTTGCAGACCGGATCGGATAGGAGCCGTCGGGCATGGCGACGCCCGCTTCCGCGTCCTCCTCCCGCTCCGCGGCTGAAAGCTCATGCTTCTGGCTATCGAGAGAGGTGTTGAGCGCGGCGGAAAAAGGGCGCGCGGCGAAGGCGCGCTTCTGGGCGATTCCGTTCTTGACGACGTCGAATGTCGCGTCGGGCACGCAGGGCAGATCGACGAGTGAGATTTCATGCGGCTCGGCGGTGTAGCGGACGAGGCCGGTGTCGGGGTCGGCCCAGCGCTTCACATAGCGGCCCCCCTGACTGAAGCCGGTATAGACGCCCTCCTGGACCTTTCGCCATTCCTCGTCGTCTACGATCTTCGCCGCGACGGTGATTCGCTTGGCGTCGTCGTCGAAAGCGATATCGGTCAGCTTGCCGGCGGCGATCGGCGCATGCATGGCGCGGACAGCGCCGAACGATTTGCCGCCGCTCGCCGCAAGCGCGTCCGCCGACCATTGCTCGAAATAGGGCTTGCTCGACGCGTAGTCGAAGATCTCGCCCGCGCGGTCTGGCGTCTCGGCCGTCGCGACGCCGGTAACGAGACGCTGGTCGAGGTCCACCTTGGCGAGCGGCAGGAAGAGATCAAGTCGGGACATGCAGGCTCCGGAAAACATGCGCGCGCCGCGCCTGGTTGGCGGGCGCGTCTTAAGGGCGGAATCTCTGGAAAGCCGGAGCGGCCCGCCGCGGCCTCATCGCCGCCGGCGCCAATCTCCCACTGTAGGCAACTATGTCACGACCGGAGTAAGCGGTCAAGAAAATGTTCGTGTTTTGTTCTTATGCCCGGAATCACTGGGGTCGGCGGGTGTCTGATGCACTCCTGGATCACCCGGTCGAGCGCGCTCTTGATCCAGTTCTTGAGCGGCACCAGCCCTTCCAGCGTCGCCTGCATGCGCAGAGTCTCGCTCGTCGCGCGGTTGACCTGCGACACGAAGGCCGAGGCCGGGACCGAGAAGGCGTAGCAGATGATGCGCGCCAGCCACTCGTCGTACTGGTCTTTCAGCGGCGGCTGGCGAGTTTCGATCAGCTTGAAGTCGGCGGGCATGAACTTGGTCTGCCGCCGTCGCGCCAGATTGCCGCTCATCAGCGCGTCGAAATAATCCTGGAACGAGCGGATCTGGTCGGCGGTCCATTCCTTGGGGAGCGTCGCGAAAGCGTCCGGGGTCGAGCCTGTGCGGTAATAGTCGAGGGTGGCCGCGTCGCGCCTCAGCGCGATATTGACGGTGAGCGCGATCTGCTCGACCGGGCTCATGCCGTAAAGCCGGTGCGAGCGGACGTTGCGCGGCAGGTAGATGAGTTCGTCGGCCGAGAAATCCGCCGCCGGCACGCCCTTGAGGATCTGCTGATAGGCGGGGTCGGGCGCTTCCGGCGCGCGCCCGTCCTCGCCGATCAGCGGCTTGATCGTTGCCCCATCGATGATGTCGAGCGAATAGAGCGCGCCGCCTCGGGCGTAGCGCGGATAGATGGTCGCCGCGTCGATGACCAGCATCTCCTCGACCAGCATTCTCAGCCAGTCGGCGAACGAATGGCGCCGGTCGGGGCGGGCGAGAAAGCGCGTGACGGGGCCGCTAGCCTGCGAGGGGCTACTTTATTGCTGGCCTATGACTTGATTGTCCGAGGAGGAACCGTCATAGCTGTAAGATAGTCTCTAGGTTCCGAGATCCGTCATACACTATGCTAATAAGAATGTAAGAAGAACATGCGCACCAGATAAACAGATATTCCGAAGGTCTCTTGCGATCAAAGAATCTCAGTAATTACTTTAGGTAATAATAACAATATTTGATCATTGCGCCAGCTGGCTAACCAAGGAAAGGCAAGGCACCCCCACAATGACGCATCTCTTGGAGCTCTCCCCGGGCCATTCTCTTTATGAGCGGAGTCCAAAATTGCGATGAGAAATAAAGAAAAAGCGGGATGGCTAAGAGGTTCCCGACGACCAAAAAGACGATGGCGCCATTTCTTGAAATACGCGAGGCGCTCATGGGCTTGAGGTTGCGTTCAGGGGTGGGAAACCGGCCAAGAACCATCTGTCGCATCGGTCCATCCCTTTGTCCACCATTTAATGTGGTAAGGGAGACCCGCATCCCAATTCGAAGAATGACTTAGCGAATAACCCGTGCCTGCTGCGAGCGTGTCGAAATAGGAATAACCTGCACCTGCCATATATACACCCACGGCATAGTTGGATGCGTCGCTATAAGCTTGATAAAAATGTCCGTTTCTTCGTTGAAAATCAAAGTTCCAAATATCCCAACTGCGGAATTGGTGGCTAGTATATCTTGTCCATTGGCTTGGCCCGCTGCGTATACCTTACGGAAATCGGCGTCTGGCGGAGCGTAAAGTTGCGTTCCGTCACTCGTCGTGTATGAAACTGCGTCATCAGGTACGTCATAGATAGGCTTTAGGTCTTGCTCGGACTGTCGGCTTCCCCGATCCAGGGTCGCCGCAGCTTTCGTTCGTGTGGAGAATTGGTCGGCCGTTGGCGTTCTATCCGTGCTCGCGACGGGACTGATCTGCGAACCGCGGCTTTATCCGCAGTGCCTCGGCCGGGTCCGACGGTTGCATCCGACCTCACCGCCTCGCTGCTCGCGACCTGCACGCGGGTTGGCCGCGGCTTGCGTGTCGGGCTGCCCGACAGGTCCGGCCGCATTATCCGCCGTCGCGAACCTGCCTTGCTCGTCGTGATGCGGATTGAGCTTCCCCAAGTTTGCCTGCGGCTTGCCCGGCGCGCCGCCGCTCGCCTGCCGGAGCCCCAAATCCGCGCGCGCTTCCTCGCGCGTCTTGATGCCGGCGCCGACCAGGATCTGCAGCGTCTGCGCCTGCTCGAGCGGATCGACCGCGTCGTCGCCGACCCAAACGAACTCGAGGCCGGGCTCGTTCATGCACTCCTGGATCACCCGGTCGAGCGCGCTCTTGATCCAGTTCTTGAGCGGCACCAGCCCTTCCTGCGTCGCCTGCATGCGCAGAGTCTCGCTCGTCGCGCGGTTGACCTGCGACACGAAGGCCGAGGCCGGGACCGAGAAGGCGTAGCAGATGATGCGCGCCAGCCACTCGTCGTACTGGTCTTTCAGCGGCGGCTGGCGAGTTTCGATCAGCTTGAAGTCGGCGGGCATGAACTTGGTCTGCCGCCGTCGCGCCAGATTGCCGCTCATCAGCGCGTCGAAATAATCCTGGAACGAGCGGATCTGGTCGGCGGTCCATTCCTTGGGGAGCGTCGCGAAAGCGTCCGGGGTCGAGCCTGTGCGGTAATAGTCGAGGGTCGCCGCGTCGCGCCTCAGCGCGATGTTGACGGTGAGCGCGATCTGCTCGACCGGGCTCATGCCGTAAAGCCGGTGCGAGCGGACGTTGCGCGGCAGGTAGATGAGCTCGTCGGCCGAGAAATCCGCCGCCGGCACGCCCTTGAGGATCTGCTGATAGGCGGGGTCGGGCGCTTCCGGCGCGCGCCCGTCCTCGCCGATCAGCGGCTTGATCGTTGCTCCATCGATGATGTCGAGCGAATAGAGCGCGCCGCCTCGGGCGTAGCGCGGATAGATGGTCGCCGCGTCGATGACCAGCATTTCCTCGACCAGCATTCTCAGCCAGTCGGCGAACGAATGGCGCCGGTCGGGGCGGGCGAGAAAGCGCGAAACCGCGTCGATGCTCTTCGAAACGTCGGACGTGTCGGCGCGCGAGCGCGCACGCACCGCATAGCTTTGGCCGGCGATCTGGTCCTTGCGGGTCTCGATCACCGCCCGCAGGAGAGGCAGCGCGTCGGCGAGGCCGCGCAATTCAGCGAACGAAATCCCGTCGTTCGAGCGCGGGATATAGTTGAGGTTCAAGCCGAACGGATAGTCGAACTGCCGCCCCTTGACCTCCGGCGGCGCCATTGGCGCGAGCGGCTGCAGCGGTCCAAACCAGGTGTCCGGCGACACGCCGGTGATGGCGTAGCGGGTCGCCTGGGCAAGGCGGGCGAAAACGCTTGGGGGTAAGGGCCGTCTGAGGGCGTCGTCCGACATGAGATCGGTTCCTTGGTGGTTCCCCTCTCCCATGCGGGAGAGGGACTAGGGTGAGGGTCCGGCGCCGAATGACGCCTGCCTTTGCCTTCCGTTAGGGATTGTCAGGCTAGCTGGTCCGATCGCCCTGAGCGCGGACAGGAGACGTCATGCGGCGATCGATAGCGCTGCTGCTCGCGATCATCGTTGGTTCCCCTGCGCTCGCCGGCGGCGAGCCGCGCTGGACGTTCTGTGTCGCCGCGTCGAAAAGCGGCGGCGACGTTTGGATTACCGATGTCTTCGCCGCCGACCGCGACCGTGAGCAGCTCGAGAACGCATTCAAGGCCATGATCGAGCGGACGGGCGCGCGCGCCGACGCGCAATGCCCGCTGCCGCGCGAGGACAAGACCGAGGCCGTCAACGCCCAGTTCGAGGCCGAGGCGTTCAACCGCAAGCTCGGCGCGACGCTACACCCCGTGCTCGCCGGGGAGTTCCCGCCGCGACGGTAGCCGGCGATGGAGCCGCGCGAGGAGCCTCTAGGGACCCCGCGTCGCAGGGGGCGGGCGCCGAGCCCCGGCATTGATACGACTACCCGCCCTCCTTCGCCGACCAGTATTCGATCATCCCCCGCGCGCTCCCCCTTCCGAACCCCAACAGGTCAGCGAGCGCCCACACCAGCGCGTCGGCGCGGTCGGGCGAATATCCAGCGGCGCTGCGGTCGAAGTCGGGAGTGAGCGCGCAGAGCTGGTCCTCGAGCTTGCTGAACGCGCCGGCGTGAAAGATGAGCCCCCGTTCGTAGGCCGCCGCGATCGGTTCGGCGCGCAAGAACTTGCCGCGCGTCGCGTGAACCGCGCGCACCGGCAGGCTCGGCTCGCTTTGGCGCAAGACCTCCGCGACCATATCGCCGCCATTGTTGATTTCGGCGACCACGCGGTTGGCCTTGAAGCCGCGATAGGCCGCGGCGACTTGCGCCGCCCACACGCCTGGCGTATCGCCTCGGCTGGTGAGATCGGCGAGCACATAGAAGAGCCCGCTTTCAGCCCGTGCGGCGACGATGAGCCCGCATTCATCGGATTTGGCCGACGAGCGCGCCGGCGGATCAACCGCGACGACGATTTCGGCGAACTCCTTCGGCGCCGCCTCCGGCTGAATCCGCTGGCGCTCGATCAGCGCCCGCGTCCACAAGGCGCCTGGCGTCTCGTCGACGATTTCGGCCAGAAGCTCCTGCCGGCCGATCGGCCGGCCCTGATAGCGTGCGGTGATGCGCTCGAAAAACGCTCGCGCGAGATGGGCCCTGTTATCGAAGGTCGAGCCGCGAGTGACGATGGTCTCCTTGTCGGCGGCCAGCGTCTTGATGATCTTGCTTGGGCGCGGCGTGGTGGTGACGACCGCCTGCGGCTTGTCCCCAAGCCTTAGTCCGAGCAGCGCCTGATCGAAGGCGTCGGGCCGCCGCCAGGCCGCGAGCTCGTCGCACCACAGCTTCATGTGCTGCTTGCCCCTAAGCCGGTCGGGCTCTTCGGCGGAGAAGAGCCAGCTCACCGCGCCATTCGGCCATTCGAGTCGCAAGTCGGCGGCTAAAAAGCGCGGCCGCTCCTCGGGCCGGCAGCAAGCCAAAATTCCTGATTCGCCGGTGATCATCGTGTCGCGCACGTCGGCGACCGTCGCGCCGATGAGGTTGACGATCGGGTAGGTCTCGACCCAGTGGCGCACGGCCTCGGCGCCTGCTCTGGTCTTGCCAGACCCGCGGCCGGCGAGAATGAGCCAGACGATCCAGTCGCCGGGAGGCGGCGCCTGATCGGAACGCGCCCAGAACTCCCAGTCATGAAACAATTGGGCGCATTCGATCGACGACATTGTCTCCAACAGACGGACGCGGTCGCCTGTGTTGAGCTGGAGAATGTGGTCGAACCGACTGATCTTGGCCCCGGGAAGGAGTCGGGAGCGCTTCCGTCGCGCGACCGGCGCCCCGGGCGCCGTCGCCGGTTTGCGGCTCATTCCTACGGCGCTTCCGACTTGAGGCTGGCCGCGACCGCGTCGCGCTTTCGCAAGAGGCGCGCCCGGTCCCCTTTATGGCGGGTTGCCGAAGAAGATCTGGGTTCGGTCGATGGGTTCGCATCGCTCATATGCGCCTCGAGGCAATGGTTAGAGTGAAGCGCACTGGGGCGCACGCCGCCGCGGGGCAGGCGGGGGGAAGCGTTCGGCGGGGAAGGGAGGAAAGTCGGGGCGGCCGGGCCGCATCTCTCGAACTTGCGCCACTATGACGCGACGGGCGTGAAAGCGCAAGCATTTGTTCTTGTTATGTTCTGATTGTGGGAAGATTTATGAACAGTTTCAATGCATTGCCTCTGGAGCTGCACGGCGAGGCGCCCTGGGGAAAACGGTCCGCCATACATTCTGAAAATCATGCCGCACAACCCTATCAGGCAATTTATTGACGAAAATCGGAATTGATGCTAGATCCTTCGTCTCGGGTCGCCAGGCGGGGGCGCTCGGAGAGTCGACCTCGGCGAGAAAAAACAAAGAACAAAGATTTTTCGCCCCGGGGGGTCGTTGCAACCCGTTGAAAATCCTCGTTTCCGAAAAGAAGATCCAAGCGGATTGCTGCGTTCCGGGATGGTTTACGATTGCGTGGGACATCGCCGGAGCGACAGGAATTTGTGTAATTTTCGGCAGGGGCCCTACCTGGGCGGGTTTCGCGGGAGCCTTGCGTGATCATTGCGCACTTTACGGCGAAGGCCGGTCCGACCGGGGAAAGCGGGGGTTTCACGCCGGTTGCGAGGAGGGTTCTGGACCCGGCCGAGCCGATCCCGCCTGGCGCGGTGTGGCTCGACATGGTCGAGCCGACCGTTGGCGAGGATCAGAAGGTCGAGCTCTATCTCGGTTGCAAAGTGCCGTCGCGCGCCGACCCCGATTTCGCCGAACCGCTCGAGTCCTATTACGCCGAGAGCGGGGTGCGCTACCTGCGCGGCAGCTTCGTCAGCGAGCATGAAGACACGCCGGACGTCACCAGCGCCACCTTCATTCTCACCCCGAATACACTGGTCACTGTGCGCTACGATCCCGGCGACGCGTTTGAGCTCTTCGGGCAGAAACTCTGTAGGTCGGGCGTCCAGACGCCGCAGCCTGACGGGATCGCCGTCGGCTTGGTCAACACCATCGTTAATCGGTCGGCCCGAGCGCTGGACAAGGTGGGCCTCGAGCTCGAACTCGATCGCGAGTGCGGTCTTCCGAGCAAGAGGCGACCAGGCCGCGCGGAGCAAGATCTATTCCGCGACCCTCGATGCGCTTGGGCGGGAGGACGAGAAGATCTCGAACCTGCGCGAAAGCCTCGTGTCGGTCGAGCGGCTGCTGCTGTTCCTGTTGTCGGAGGGACGCTCGGCCGCCGCGCCAAAGCCGGTGCGCGAAGCGACAAAGGCGACGCTCCGCGACCTGCAGTCGTTGGAGCAGGACGCGAGCTTCAAGGCGCAAAAGGTGCAGTTCCTGCTCGATGCGACGCTCGGCCTCATCAACCTCGCGCAGAACGACATCATCAAGCTCTTCTCGGTGCTCGCGGTCATCTTCATGCCGCCGACCGTGATCGCTTCGATCTACGGCATGAATTTCAAAGCGATGCCCGAGCTCGAGTGGAAATATGGCTACCCGCTGGCTCTTCTTCTCATGGTCTGCGCGGCGGTGCTGCCGTATCTCTTCTTCCGCTGGAAGAAGTGGCTTTGAGCGCGGCAGGCGCGTCGCCCATCCGTCGGGCGGCCGGCTGCATCCTTTCGAAAGTCATGTGACGCCTGCCGTTCGGCGACTCGGATTACGGAAGTCTATACGCCTCAATATTTTGCCTGCTCGCGGCGGGCGTCGTCTATCTGCTGATCCGTCGCTACCGTGCGGTCTCCTGAAGCGGCCTTGTAAAGCGCAGGGCGAGGTCGGGTTCAGAATCGGGCGCTTCACTGCACCTGAAACCAGGCCCCGACGCCTGCGGCGCGGTGTTCGGGGATCGCCGACTCGATTGGCCATTTGCCCGGATTGTCAGCGACGAAGGCGATGTGCGCGGTCCGGCCCGGCTGGATGAGGACGGTGTCGCGCCAATAGGGTTCCCAGCCGTCGTCCATCGAATGCAAGAGGCGCCCGACATGACCCCAAAGCCGCATCGCCTGGACGAACGCGGTCTTGTTGGCAAGAGAGAACACGGTTGGCGCGCCGCGCGGCAGCGCATACGCCGGCTTCGCGGACCAGTCGACGAAAGTCGCCCCGTTGACCGCGAACGGCGCCGATCCGCCGCCGCTTATGACAAAGTCGCAACGTCGCGCGGATTCGAGGGCGATTTCCACCGGGAGTAAGGGATTGGGGACAAGGCGCTGAGGCTCGGAGCGCGCCGCCACCGGTTCGCCCTCCGTTGCGATCGCGATGAACGGGCGGTCAACCTCCTCCGTATCGCCGCGCAAGACGAGGCGGACGCTGACGCCTAGGTCGCGCGGCATGTCGAACATCAGCTCGAAACGGGCGCCAGGCCCCATTGGGAACTTATTGTTCAGCGGCTCGAACGGCTCGCTCGGCTGGCCGTCGACGGCGACGATGAGCGTTTTCGCGCCCTCGATCGCCACGATCGCCAGCCGCGCCGTTGCGGCGTTGCCAAGGCGAAGCCGCACCCGCGCTCCGGGCCGGGCGCTGAGTTTCAACGGCGCGGCCGCGCCGTTGGCGAAGACGAGGCCGCCTCGGCGCCCGGTTCCCCGCCCGAAGCCAGGATCGGAGAAGTCGTCCTTGATCCGCCCGTTGGCGTCGAGGTTCCAATCCGACAGCACGACCGCAGCGTCAAGATCGACATCCGGCTTAGCGGCCTCCTGGATGAGGATTGGCCCGAACAGCCCGCGCCCCTGCTGCGCGGCGTCGGACAAGCCCGCGCGCGGCAGGTAGAGATTGAAGCCGGCGTCGGGCGCGACGATCCGGATTTCGGAACTCGCGCCAGGTTGGACGGGCTCCTGCGTAAGGCCGCCGGCGCCAGCGCTCGCATTCGCCGCTCGCAAGCCCGGAAAGCTCAGCGTGGTCGGTTCGGCGAGTTGGTTGACGAACCTTAGCTTCAGGGGCGTGCCAAGCCTGACTTTGAGGAGCGGGCCGGGAATTGTCCCGCCGTAGGCGTAAGCCGCCGCGGCTTCGGCTGCGGACGGAGCCAGTTGAAGCCGCGCCGGCGCCGCCTCGAATGTGACGGAATTGTCGGCCCCGGCCATGCCGGTGAGACCCCAAGCCGTCGCAGCCAGTCCGCCGCCCAGAATCGCACGCCGGGTGGGGCCTGAGGCTCGCTGCGCCATTTTGGCACGCCGCGGCTGGCCCGAGACTTGCGCCTCGGTCGGTGAGGAGTGTGTAACCATGCGTAAGCTCGTGGCATTCTTAGGTTTTGCAACGGTTTGTGCCGCGCTCGCGCAGCTTGCGTTCGCAGCGCCGTTCTTACCGGAGCGTGCGAACGGCGCAACAGGCCTTCTCGTCGGGGCTGGGCTGTTCACCATCGCCATCGCTGCTGTGGTCGGCAAATGAGCGGGCAAAGGGCCGGTAGCCCGCTTTTTTCTATGGCGCGCGCCGGGCAAGCTGATATAGAGCGCGCCCGAAGCAATGCGGCCTCGTCAAGCCGGCGCTTGCGGCGGGCGTGGCGGAATTGGTAGACGCGCCGGATTTAGGTTCCGGTGACGCAAGTCGTGGGGGTTCAAGTCCCTCCGCCCGCACCATTTCTTTCGCGCCGGCGAGCGGCCCGGACCAAGTGACGATTGGACGACAGAAAGCTATCGGCCAGTCGCGGCCATCGCCGCGACCACGACAAGGCGGAACGCAAGATGCAGGTGACCGAGACGCTGAGCGATGGGCTCAAGCGCGAGTACAACATTTCGCTCCCGGCGAGCGACCTCGCGGCGAAGCTCGATGGGCAGTTGGCCGAACTGAAGGCCAAGGTCCGTATTAACGGTTTCCGGCCAGGCAAAGTGCCAGTCGAGCATTTGCGCAAGGTATACGGCAAGTCGGTAATGGCCGAGGTCGTACAGGAGGCTATCGCCAGCGCTAACAAGAAGATCGTGGACGACAATCACTTGCGTCTGGCCCGTGAGCCGAAGGTCGAGCTGCCGACCGATCAGTCCACGATCGACGCCGCCCTCGAGGCCAAAGGCGACCTCAACTTCAAGGTTGCGCTCGAGGTGCTGCCGGTTTTCGAGATTGGCGATTTCTCGCAGATTTCGCTGGAGCGTCCCACTGCCGATGTTGAGCCTGAGGACGTCGAGCGCGCGTTGGACAGGTTGGCGGAGGAGCGTCGCACCTACACCGAGAAGCCCGCAGGCGCGAAGGCGGAGAACCACGATCGTGTGACCGTTGACTTCGATGGAACGATCAATGGCGTTCCGTTCGAGGGGGGCGAGGGCAGGGACATTCAGGTCGCGCTGGGCTCAAACACATTCATTCCGGGGTTCGAGGAACAGCTCTTGGGCGTCGCGGCTGGAGAAAGACGCGCGATCAAAGGGACTTTCCCGGAGCTCTACGCCGTGCGCGCGCTCGCCGGCAAAACGGGGGATTTCGTGGTGACGGTGAAGTCCGTCGCCGCGCGCGACCCGCTCGCCATCGACGACGAATTCGCCAAAAGCGTCGGCTTTGAAAGCCTCGACAAGCTCAAGGAGATGATCGGCGGCCGCCTCACGGCTGAATACGGGCGCGCCTCGCGTGACAAGGTCAAGCGCCATCTGCTCGACAAGCTCGATCAACTCTATTCTTTCGAGTTGCCCGAGGGTCTCGTGAACCAGGAGTTCGAACTCGATCTGGACCCAAGTGACGCGCGAGCAACAGGCCGCCGGCCGCAGTTTTGCGGATGAGAACACCACGGAGGAGGCGGTGCGCGCCGATTACCGCAAGATCGCCGAGCGGCGGGTGCGCCTTGGACTTCTGCTCGCCGAGGTTGGAACAAGGGCGGAGGTGAAGATTTCGGACGATGAGATGACTCAGGCTTTGATCGCTCGGGCGCGGTCTTTCCCGGGCCAGGAAAAGCAGGTCTGGGACTTCTATCGCAACAACAGCCAGGCGCTGGCTGAATTGCGCGCCCCGATTTATGAAGAGAAAGTCGTCGACCACATCCTCGGTCTCGCCAAGGTCGAGGACCGCAAGGTGACGAGGGACGAACTCCTCAAGCCAATCGACGACGAGTTGCCTGGCGAGCCATCGGTCGAAAACAAACCGCCGTTGGCCTAGTGGGAAAGCGGCGTCGGGTCCGACCCCTCGGTCCGACGAGATGCGGGCACGAGAGCACCGACCCTTTTCGGGACGGCCTTGAGCGCTTATCTTGCGCTTCAGGCCACAGCCCGTGGCGGCCAGATTTGCGAAAGAAAGCTCCGATGCGCGATCCCGTCGACTACTACACCAACAATCTCGTTCCTATCGTGATTGAGCAGTCGGCGCGCGGCGAGCGCTCTTTCGATATTTTCTCGCGGTTATTGCGCGAACGCATCATTTTCATGATTGGGCCGGTTGATGACCTCTCGGCTTCGCTGGTGGTTGCGCAACTGCTCTTTCTTGAAGCGGATAATCCGAAGAAAGAAATCGCGCTTTACGTCAATTCCCCGGGCGGCATTGTGACTGCGGGGCTCTCGATTTACGATACGATGCAGTTCATTCGGCCCAAGGTCACGACGATGTGCATCGGACAGGCAGCGTCGATGGGTTCGCTTCTGCTCGCGGCGGGCGAGAAAGGGTCGCGATTCGCTTTGCCAAATTCCCGCATTATGGTCCACCAGCCTTCGGGCGGTTTCCAGGGTCAGGCGTCCGACATCCAGCGACACGCCGAGGATATTCTCAAGGTCAAGCGGCGCCTCAACGAGATCTATGTCCACCACACCGGCCAGTCCTATGAAGCCATTGAAAGAACGTTGGATCGCGATCATTTCATGTCGGCTGAAGAGGCGAAGGCGTTCGGGATCGTGGACGAAGTCACCACCAAGCGGGCCATCGAGCTCGAAGAGGTCAAAGCTTAGCTCGCCCAGATCATGATAGGGATGGCGGATTTTCGATTCCGCTTTGATTTTTGCGGCTTGGGCTTGATTTTGCGTGCAATTTGGTGGTTGCTTGTCAAATCCCGGACTGACGCAACGGTCGCGGGCTGAAGTTGGGGGCGGCGAGGCAGGGTCGAAGGCTACGTTTCGTTAGGGTGGTTTGGTTAGGCTGCATGGTCGGGCGTTGACGACTCGCTTCGGCGGAAGCGGCCTAAATGGAGAAAAGCGATGGCCAAGGCCGAAGGCGACGCCAAAAATACGCTCTATTGCTCATTTTGCGGCAAGAGCCAGCATGAAGTCCGCAAGCTTATCGCCGGGCCGACCGTGTTCATTTGCGATGAATGTGTCGAATTGTGCATGGACATCATTCGCGAGGAGAGCAAGACCGCGCTCGTCAAGAGCAAAGACGGCATCCCGACCCCGCGCGAAATCTGCAAGGTTCTCGATGACTACGTCATCGGTCAGCCCCAGGCCAAACGGGTGCTGTCGGTCGCCGTCCACAATCACTACAAGCGTCTCAATCATGCGACCAAGCACGGCGACGTCGAGCTGGCGAAATCCAACATCCTGCTGATCGGCCCGACCGGCTCCGGCAAGACGCTTCTCGCGCAAACGCTGGCGCGCATCCTCGATGTGCCTTTCACGATGGCGGACGCGACAACTCTGACCGAAGCTGGCTACGTCGGCGAGGACGTCGAGAACATCATTCTGAAGCTGTTGCAGGCTTCCGACTATAATGTGGAGCGGGCGCAGCGCGGCATCGTCTACATCGACGAAATCGACAAGATCAGTCGCAAATCCGACAACCCGTCGATCACCCGCGATGTCTCCGGCGAAGGAGTGCAGCAAGCCCTGCTCAAGATCATGGAGGGTACGATTGCGAGCGTTCCGCCGCAGGGCGGGCGCAAGCATCCCCAGCAGGAGTTTCTGCAGGTCGACACGACCAATATCCTGTTCATTTGCGGCGGCGCGTTTTCCGGTCTTGAGCGAATCATTTCCGCGCGCGGCAAAGGCACCTCGATCGGATTTTCCGCCAAGGTTCAGTCGCCTGACGATCGGCGCACGGGGGAAGTGTTCCGGGAGGTGGAGCCCGAGGACCTGCTCAAGTTCGGCCTCATTCCTGAATTCGTCGGCCGTCTGCCCGTGATCGCGACGCTCGAAGACCTCGACGAGGACGCGCTGAAGAAGATTCTGACCGAGCCGAAGAATGCGCTCGTCAAGCAATACCAGCGGCTGTTTGAAATGGAGAACACCGACCTCACCATCCAGGAGGAGGCGCTGAGCGTCGTCGCCAAGAAGGCGATCGAGCGGCGCACCGGGGCCCGTGGCCTGCGTTCGATCATGGAGAGCATTTTGCTCGACACGATGTTTGAGCTGCCCGGGCTCGACGGCGTGGAGCAGGTCGTAATCGGTCCTGAGGTGGTCGAAGGCAAGGCTCGGCCCCTCTACATCTATGCGGAGCGCGCCGAGCGTGCGAGCTAATCTTGTGTCTGCGCTCCGCGCTGCTTGAAAGTCACGCGTTAGACGCCCATCTTTCGTGCGCAGTCGTGTGATTCTCGCGAGGCTGTTCCGGCATGAAACTTGTGTCGGGAAGCGCTAGCGGGGCAGTTCGACAATCGGGGCGCTCTTGTTGCCGAGCGTCTGCTAGCGAAGAAGATGCGGAGCAGGCGGGAATGCCCGCTCCCGGAATTCAGGACAGTCATGACCAACCAACGCAAGTCCATCGTCACTGGAACTCTCGACGTCTATCCGGTCCTACCGCTCCGCGACATCGTCGTTTTCCCGCACATGATCGTCCCGCTGTTCGTTGGCCGCGAAAAGTCAATTCGCGCGCTCGAAGAGGTGATGAAGTCAGACAAACCGATCCTTTTAGCGACCCAAAAGAACGCGGCGGACGACGATCCCGCGCCCGAAGCCATTTTCTCAACTGGGACGCTGGCCAGCGTCCTTCAATTGCTCAAACTGCCTGACGGCACGGTCAAGGTCCTGGTCGAAGGCTCCACCCGCGCGCAAGTGACGCGGTTTCTGCCTGGCGATGGTTTTTTTCAGGCCGAGGCAAGGGCGACAGCCGACGAGCCGATCGAAAAAATCGAGGGTGAAGCCCTCTCGCGCTCGGTCGTCTCCGAGTTCGAGAGCTATGTGAAGCTGAACAAGAAGATTTCGCCGGAGGTTGTGAGCGCGGTCAATCAGATCGACGACTACGGCAAGCTCGCCGACACCATAGCCTCGCATCTGGCGGTCAAGCTATCCGACAAGCAGGCGATCCTCGAGATGCGTTCGATCGCCAAGCGGTTCGAGAAATGCTTGGCTCTGATGGAGAGCGAGATCTCGGTCCTGCAGGTCGAAAAGCGGATCCGCACCCGCGTCAAACGGCAAATGGAGAAGACCCAGCGCGAATACTATCTCAACGAGCAGATGAAGGCGATTCAGAAGGAGCTCGGCGACGAGGAGGGCAGGGACGAAATGTCCGAGCTTGAGGAGCGCATCAAGTCGACGAGGCTTACAAAGGAAGCGCGCGAAAAGGCGCTGGGCGAGGTCAAGAAACTCCGGCAGATGTCTCCGATGTCCGCGGAGGCGACCGTCGTGCGCAACTACCTCGATTGGCTGCTGTCGATCCCGTGGCAAAAGCGCTCGAAGATCAAGAAGGACCTGCCGGCTGCGCAGACAATCCTCGACGCAGATCACTTCGGCCTCGACAAGGTCAAAGAGCGCATCGTCGAGTACCTTGCTGTCCAGCAGCGCGCCAACAAGTTGACCGGACCAATTTTATGCCTTGTTGGCCCCCCGGGTGTCGGCAAGACCTCGCTCGGCAAGTCGATCGCGAGGGCCACTGGGCGAGAATTCGTCCGTATGTCGCTCGGCGGCGTGCGCGACGAGGCGGAGATCCGCGGGCATCGGCGCACCTACATCGGTTCGATGCCGGGCAAAGTGATCCAGTCTATGCGCAAGGCCAAGACGTCGAATCCGCTGTTCCTACTCGACGAAATCGACAAGATGGGGATGGATTTTCGTGGCGATCCGTCGTCGGCGCTGCTCGAAGTGTTGGATCCAGAACAGAACTCGACCTTCAACGATCACTATCTGGAGGTCGACTATGACCTATCCGGCGTGATGTTCGTGACCACCGCCAACACGCTCAACATTCCGCCGGCGCTCATGGACCGGATGGAGATCATTCGGATAGCCGGTTACACCGAGGACGAAAAGCTTGAGATCGCCAAGCGGCACCTCCTGCCCAATTCGATGACCAAGCATGGTCTCGACGCCAAGGAATGGGTGGTTGAAGACAGCGCGATCATGGAGCTCATCCGGCGCTACACCCGAGAAGCCGGGGTCCGCAACCTCGAGCGTGAGATTTCCAATCTTGCGCGCAAAGCGGTGAAGGAGATCCTCACCAATAAAAGCAAGACGATTGTCGTCTCTGGCGATAACGTCGCCGAGTTCCTGGGCCCGCCAAAGTTCCGCTACGGCGAAATCGAGGCCGACGATCAGGTCGGGCTGGTGACTGGGCTTGCCTGGACCGAGGTCGGCGGCGAATTGCTGACGATCGAAGGGGTCATGATGCCTGGCAAGGGCCGCATGACGGTGACCGGCAATCTCAAGGATGTAATGAAGGAGTCGATTTCGGCCGCCGCGTCCTATGTGCGCTCGCGCGCCGTCGATTTCGGCATTGAGCCGCCGCTCTTCGACAAGCGCGACATCCATGTCCACGTGCCTGAAGGCGCGACCCCCAAGGATGGACCGTCCGCGGGCGTCGCCATGGCGACAGTCATTGTCTCGATGCTTACCGGAATTCCGGTGCGCCGGGACATCGCGATGACGGGCGAGATCACGCTCCGCGGGCGCGTGCTCCCGATCGGCGGCCTCAAGGAAAAGCTGCTCGCGGCGCTGAGAGGCGGAATCAAGAAGGTTCTCATTCCGGAAGACAACGCCAAGGATCTGTCGGAGATACCGAGCTCGGTGAAGAACGGGCTAGAAATCGTGCCTGTGTCGCGCATGGAACAGGTGCTCGCGAACGCTCTTCTCCGCCAGCCGATTCCGATCGCCTGGGAGGGGGATGTCGCCACTGCGGCGACTACGAGTCCGCCCGAAGAGGACGGCCAGGGTCTCGTCGCCCACTGACGCCTCTTACCCTTTCCTCGGGGGCCAAATGTTTCCGGCGGCCGAGGGCCGCCCTTATCGGAAGCGCCGCGAATTCTTCGGAATTCGCGGCTTTTTTGAGCGCGTGGCGCTTTTAGCCGGCAAAAATGCTGCTTTTTTTTGCTGGCAATCCCGGCGAACGCTTGCGTTCCCTGGGCGAAACAGCGAGCTATGGATCGAACCCTGCTGTCGATTCGCTCGAGGCGGCAGGCGCCTTCGAGAAGGAGGGACGAGTAAGCGCGGTGCGAGGCGCCGCGTCGCAAAGGCGCTGAAAGCGCGGAACTTCAAAACCGGCGCCTAACAACTGAGCGCCACATTCGAACGGAGAGGCCACAATGAACAAACTTGAGCTCGTCGATCATATCGCTACGGAAGCGGAATTGACCAAGGTCGCCGCCGCCGCCGCGCTTGAGGCCGTGCTGGAGGGTATCGAAAAGACCCTGAAGAAGGGTGAGGAAGTCCGTCTGGTGGGATTCGGCACCTTCTCTGTGCGCGAGCGGGCGGCCGGAAAGGGGCGTAATCCGGCGACCGGCAAGGAAATCAAAATCGCCGCCTCGAGGAACGCGCGCTTCAAGCCCGGCGCGGCCCTGAAGGCGAGCCTCAACAAAAAATCAGCGAAGAAATAATCGATCCGCTTGACGTCTGCGAGGCTTCTGCGCCGCAAAAGCAGCGCGGTCATTCGGGGCTACGCCGCCATCTGCGCGCGTTATTGACCAGCAGCGCCCACATGCGCTTGGCGGGGTTGCTGCGAGCCTGTAGTGTCGCGGCGTGCCGGGCCAGGACCGCGGCGGCGACAAGGGCGGTTAGCTCAGTTGGTAGAGCATCTCGTTTACACCGAGAGGGTCGGCGGTTCGAGCCCGTCACCGCCCACCAGCCGCGGGCGGCGTAGGGTCCTGCTGGGGCCGGCGGCGGCGTTCGCGCTCATTGCGATGGCGTTCGCGTCCGCCGCGGCCCAGGAACGCGGCGAACCAATGAGTTTCCGTGTTGCGCCGCTGGAATCGGGGGACTGCGGCAGGCATTGTCCCGATGTCATCGTCGCCGACGGGGTCATCGAGGCTGAGACGCCTCAAGCCTTTGTCGATTTCCTGAAATCGGGCAGTGCCGACACCAAGTTGCGACGCATCGTATTTTTCAATTCCCGAGGCGGCAATGTCGTCGCCTCCATGGTCTTCGGCCATATTTTGCGGGGGCTGCGCATCGCAGGCGTCGTCGGAAGGTTCCAGGCGGGAAACGATCCGGGTCCGTTCGTTGGAGAGTGCCTGTCGGCCTGCGTCTATGCGCTGATGGGCGCGGTGCGCCGTATCGCTCCCCCTGGCAGCGAGGTCGGGCTGCATCGGATGTCGATCATCGAGAGCCAGGGGGGTGGCTTCTTGCGGCCGCCGCAGGTGACGCGCAGTTTCGCCGATCCGCCGATGGTCGCGGTGCTCGGGCGCTACGCGCGTCGAATGGGCGTCAACCCTGCGCTCGTGCGGACGGCCGAGTCGCTGCCCCCCGACACGGTCCATGTGCTTTCGCGCGACGAAATGCGACGCTGGGCATTGGCGACGAGCCAATTCTAGGCTCCGCAAAGGGGAGCTATGCGGCGCTGGGCGATGAACTCGAAATCCTTCGGTTTCGCCGCCTGTTGTCGAGATCCGCTGGCGTACGATCCTTGACTTGGCCGCGTGCCTGGCTTATCCGGCAGCCTCCCCGCGGGGGAGTAGCTCAGTTGGTTAGAGCGCCGGCCTGTCACGCCGGAGGTCGCGGGTTCAAGTCCCGTCTCTCTCGCCATTTTCCCGTTTAGGACAATTGCGTGGACCGCGCCGTCGGACGTCGATCCGCGGGCGCTGCTTGGCGCCGCGTAGGCATCCGCGCGACGACCTTTGATCGATACCAACCCTTTCGCCTTGCATGCTTCGCTGCGCTGCGATACGCCTTGAACACGCGCGGAGCGTCTACCGGTTGGATAACACGCCCCCTCGCCGCGCTTGGTCGAACCTGAAGAGCAAGGCGATGCCGAGTCTTATTTCGGACTATTTGCCGCTGGTCGTTTTCATTGTCATCGGGGCGCTGATCGCCGGCGCGCTGGCGATCGCGCCTTTCCTCGTTGCCTACCGAGCTCCTGACGCCGAGAAACTCTCGCCTTATGAGTGCGGCTTTCCACCGTTTGACGACGCTCGCATGCG
Organism: uncultured Alphaproteobacteria bacterium; assembly: GCA_963761435.1. Classification (GTDB taxonomy): domain Bacteria; phylum Pseudomonadota; class Alphaproteobacteria; order Rhizobiales; family Beijerinckiaceae; genus Roseiarcus. The sequence continues at coordinate 312,650 of CAVXHJ010000001.1, forward strand.
CTTCAACGCCCGCTTCTACCTCGTCTCGCTCTTGTTCATTATCTTCGATCTTGAGGTGGCGTTCCTCTTTCCGTGGGCGATCGTCTTTCACGACCTCGGCGCGCTCGGGTTTTGGTCGATGATCATGTTCCTAGCGGTGCTGACCATCGGATTCGTCTATGAATGGAACAAGGGAGCGCTGGAATGGGACTGAGCGGCAGCTCGACCGTCGCGCTTGGCGGAACGGATCTCCTCGACCCGCTGACTGGCAAGCCGCTCCGACCCGAGGACAGATACTTTGGCGCGATCAGCGATGAACTCGCCGATAAGGGCTTTCTCGTCACCACCACCGACGACTTGATCCAATGGGCGCGCACAGGCTCGCTGATGTGGATGACCTTCGGCCTTGCATGCTGCGCGGTCGAGATGATGCAGCTGTCCATGCCCCGCTTCGATGTCGAGCGGTTCGGCTTTGCGCCGCGGGCAACTCCGCGGCAGTCGGACGTGATGATCGTCGCGGGAACGCTAACCAATAAGATGGCGCCGGCGCTGCGCAAGGTCTACGACCAGATGCCGGAACCGCGCTACGTCATCTCGATGGGCTCGTGCGCCAACGGCGGCGGCTATTATCACTATTCCTATTCGGTGGTGCGCGGCTGCGACCGCATCGTGCCCGTCGACATATATGTGCCTGGCTGCCCCCCGACAGCCGAAGCGCTGCTCTACGAAGTCCTGATGCTGCAAAAGAAGATCCGCCGCACGGGCACAATCGAGCGCTGAAGAAACGTGGGAGCGGTGGACACGGCCGGAGTCGAGGCGAATGGACGACCAACTTGAGACCATCGCAACGAAACTCGCCGCCGCAGCCCCCGGCGCGTTGCTGGAATCTGCTTTCGCATTCGGCGAGCTGACGCTGACCGTCGACATTGCGCGAATCACTGAGACGCTGCGGTTCCTGCGCGACGATTCCGAAGCTCAGTTCATATCGATCATCGACATCTCCGGGGCCGACTATCCTGAGCGCGAGAAGCGCTTCGACGTTGTCTATCATCTGCTGTCGCCCAGGCTGAACCGACGGATCAGGGTCAAGGTCGCCACGGATGAGGATACGCCGGTTGCGAGCGCGACGGCCGTTTATCTTGGCGCAGAATGGTACGAACGCGAGATCTACGACCTCTACGGCGTGCTCTTCGACGGTCATCCGGACTTGCGGCGGATCCTCACCGACTACGGCTTCGACGGCCATCCGTTGCGCAAGGACTTCCCGATGACCGGCTTCGTTGAAGTGCGCTATGACGACGAGGAAAAGCGCGTGCGCTACGAGCCGGTGCAACTCAATCAGGAATTCCGTCACTTCGATTTTCTGAGCCCATGGGAAGGCGCGCCGTTGCCCGGGGATGAGAAGGCGAAAGGGCAATAGGGAATAGGCAGTGACCGACCAAAACCTTCGCAATTTCTCGATCAACTTTGGGCCGCAGCATCCAGCGGCGCACGGCGTATTGCGCCTTGTGCTCGAGCTCGACGGCGAGGTGGTCGAGCGCGTCGACCCGCATATTGGCCTCCTGCATCGCGGCACTGAGAAATTGATGGAGGCGCGCACCTATCTTCAGAACGTGGGCTATCTCGACCGGCTCGATTATGTCGCGCCGATGAACCAGGAGCACGCCTACGCGCTGGCGGTCGAGCGGCTGCTTGGCATTTCGGTTCCCCGCCGCGCCCAGCTCATTCGGGTGCTCTTTTGCGAGATCGGCCGTCTCTTGTCGCATCTGCTGCAGATCACGACTCAGGCGATGGATGTCGGCGCCCTCACCCCTCCGCTCTGGGGGTTCGAGGAGCGCGAAAAGCTGATGGTGTTCTACGAGCGCGCCAGCGGGGCGCGCATGCACGCCGCCTATTTCCGTCCAGGGGGCGTCCATGAGGATCTGCCGCGCAATCTTGTCGACGACATCGAGGCGTTTTGCGATCCCTTCCTTGTCGTCTGCGACGATCTGGAAACTCTGCTCACTGGCAATCGCATCTTCAAGCAGCGCAACGTCGACATCGGGGTTGTCAAGCTCTCGGACGCCTGGGCATGGGGGTTTTCGGGCGTAATGGTGCGCGGCTCCGGCGCGCCATGGGACTTGCGCAAAGCCCAGCCTTACGAATGTTACGAGGAAATGGAGTTCGACATTCCCGTCGGCAAAAACGGAGACTGTTACGATCGCTATGTGATCCGGATGGAGGAAATGCGGCAGTCGGTGAAGATCATGAGACAGTGCTGTGAAAAGCTCAATTCCGTCGGCGGCGAGGGACCGGTCGTGACAGACGACGGTAAAGTTGCGCCTCCGCGGCGCGCCGTCATGAAACAGTCGATGGAGGCGCTCATCCATCACTTTAAGCTCTATACGGAGGGCTACAAGGTGCCGGCCGGTGAAGTCTATGCTGCGGTCGAGGCGCCGAAGGGCGAATTTGGCGTGTATCTGGTGTCCGACGGTTCGAACAAACCCTATCGCGTGAAGCTCCGCGCGCCGGGGTTCGCGCATCTTCAGGCGATGGATTTCATCTGCCGCAAGCACATGCTCGCCGACGTCAGCGCCATCCTCGGCTCGCTCGACATTGTGTTTGGAGAGGTCGACCGATGACCGAAGCGAAGCTGTTCGCGCATTCGAGGACGATTTGACCGATGTCTGTACGCCGCCTCGCCGACGAACAGCCGGTTAGCTTCGAGTTCACGCCTGAGAACAAGGCGTGGGCTGAGAAGGAGCTCGCCAAATATCCTCCCGGCCGGCAGGCGTCGGCGGTGCTCGCGCTGCTGTGGCGGGCGCAGAAGCAAAACGGCTACTGGCTCCCGAGACCGGCCATCGAAAAAGTCGCCACGATGCTCGAGATGCCCAATATCCGCGTGCTCGAGGTCGCGACTTTTTACACAATGTTCAATCTGTCGCCCGTCGGGCGTCATTACGTCCAACTTTGCGGCACAACGCCCTGCATGCTGCGCGGGGCCGAAGACCTCAAAGCGATCTGCCGCGAGCGCATTGGCGAGCAGGGCCACGTGACTTCCGACCGCCTGTTTTCCTGGACCGAGGTCGAGTGCCTCGGCGCCTGCTGCAACGCGCCCATGGTCCAAATCAACGAGGACTATTACGAGGACCTGACGCCCGAGAATTTCGCCAAGCTGCTCGATGATCTGGCGTCGGGCCGGCCGGTCAAGACGGGTTCGCAAACCGGACGCGTCTCGTCTGAGCCGGTTGGGGGCTTGACCGCGCTGACGACGCTCTATGGCGTCGACGGGCGCGGCGCGCCCAGCGCCCCAGCGCCTGCAAATGATCAAACGCCCGCGCCGCCGCCGCCACTCGACGAGGCCGCCGCCCACGCCCACGCGCAGGCGGAAGCCGATCATATCCAGGCGGCGCTCGCGGCCATGCCAACGGATGCGACCCCTCGGCAGAAGGCCGATGCGGTCGGCCATCCGCCCATCGCGCTCGAGGCCCCGCGCGGGGGCGGCCCCGACGATCTCCAGAGGATCAAGGGCGTAGGTCCGGTCAACGAGAAACACCTGCACGCGCTCGGGATCTTTCACTTCGACCAAATCGCCGCGTGGGTGAGAAGCGAGATTCGCTGGGTTGCTACCTATCTCTCGTTTCCGGGCCGCATCGATCGAGAGCAGTGGGTTTCCCAGGCGGCAAAACTCGCCGCCGGCGGTCACGGACCGAAAGACGAGGAAACCCACGCACATCTTCCGATCGGGAAGACCGGGAACTAACGATGCTGGAAGACAAGGATCGTATCTTCACCAATCTTTACGGGCTTGGCGACCGCGGCCTCGAGGGCGCGCGGGCGCGCGGCAATTGGGACGGGACCAAAACGATCATCGACAAGGGGCGCGACTGGATCATCGCGGAAATGAAGGCCTCCGGCCTGCGCGGGCGCGGGGGCGCGGGCTTTCCGACGGGCCTCAAATGGTCGTTCATGCCGAAGACCGTCGATCCCAAGCGCCCGCACTATCTGGTCATCAACGCCGACGAATCCGAGCCGGGAACCTGCAAGGACCGGGAGATCATGCGCAACGACCCGCATACGCTGGTCGAGGGCGCGCTGATCGCGTCATTCGCGATGGGCGCCCACGCCTGTTACATCTATGTACGCGGCGAATTCATAAAGGAGCGCCATCATCTCGAGGCTGCGGTCGCCGAGGCCTATGACGCGCGGCTCATCGGCAAAGATAACATTCACGGCTGGCCGTTCGATCTCTACGTCCATCATGGCGCCGGGGCTTATATCTGCGGCGAGGAGACGGCGATGCTCGAATCGCTCGAGGGCAAGAAGGGGATGCCTCGCATGAAGCCGCCCTTTCCCGCCGGCATGGGACTCTACGGCAGTCCGACGACGGTCAACAACGTCGAGTCTATCGCCGTCTCGCCGACGATTTTGCGGCGCGGCGCATCGTGGTTCACGAGTTTCGGCGCCCCCAACAATTTCGGCACCAAAATCTTCAGCGTCTCGGGTCACGTCAATAGGCCGTGCAACGTCGAGGAAGCGATGTCGATCCCGTTCCGCGAGTTGATCGACAAGCACTGCGGCGGGGTGCGCGGCGGCTGGGACAACCTGCTCGCGGTCATTCCTGGCGGAGCGTCGGTGCGTCTGCTTCCCGCCGCTCAGATCATCGACTGTCCGATGGACTTCGATTCGCTCGCCAAGCTCAAGTCCGGCCTCGGCACCGCCGCGGCGATCGTGATGGACAAGTCGACCGACATCATCCGCGCGATTGCGCGCCTGTCTGCTTTCTACAAGCACGAAAGCTGCGGCCAGTGCACGCCGTGCCGCGAAGGGGCGGGATGGATGTGGCGGGTCATGGAGCGCATGGTCCAGGGACGCGCGCAGAAGCGTGAAATCGACATGCTGCTCGACGTGACCAAGCAGGTCGAAGGGCATACGATCTGTGCGCTCGGCGACGCGGCGGCGTGGCCGATCCAGGGGCTTATCGCTCACTTCCGCCCGGAGATCGAGCGGCGCATCGACCAATACGCGGCCAACCCGCACACTGAGCCGCTGCGGGCGGCGGCGGAGTAGCGCATGATGAATCATATCGCCCAGCTCAACATTGGCCGCTTCCGCCATGCGACGGATGATCCGCGCATGGCCCCGTTCATGGACAATCTCGACCGTATCAACGCCCTCGCCGAGCGAAGCGAGGGCTTCGTCTGGCAACTCAAGGACGATAGCAACAACGCAACCGCGATCCGTCCGGACAACGATCCAACGACGGCCGTCAACCTCTCCGTTTGGGAGAGTGTCGATGCGCTCGAGCGCTTCGTCTGGGCGACGGTCCACAAGCAATTCTACAATCGCAAGGCCGAATGGTTTGAACCCTTGTCCAAGCCGCACTTCGTTTTATGGCCGATAGAGGCGGGGCATATCCCGGACCTCGACGAAGCAATGACGCGGCTCGCTCATTTGGCCGCGCATGGCGACAGCGACTTTGCTTTCGGCTGGAGCCACCTTCCGCATATCAAGCTATGGATGAGCCGGAAATGCGGATGAGCCGGGACGGGCGAGGCCTATGAAGATCGAATGCGCGAAGCAGCAGCTCGAGGTTCAGCACGCGGATCTCTCCGGATCGCGCTTCGACGACGTGAACCTGTCCGGTTGCGCCTTCCACGACATCAACTTGTCGGGATGCTCGTTTGAGGATCTCAACATGTCGGGCTGGCGGGTTCAGAACGCGAACCTGGCGGGGCTGAGGATCGAGGGCGCCAACCTCGCGGGCGCTTCGATCGCCAATGCCGAGCTCGCAGGCGCCACGATCGATGGGGTCGCCGTCGTCGAGATGCTTGCCTATTGGCGCGCAGGCCATGGGGCGAATGGCCAATGACCAAGATCAACATCGACGGCAAGGAAATCGACGTTCCCGGCGACTATACGCTGCTCCAAGCCTGCGAGGCCGCCGGCGCGGAGGTGCCGCGGTTCTGCTTTCATGAAAGACTGTCGATCGCGGGCAATTGCAGGATGTGCCTGGTCGAGGTGAAAGGCGGACCGCCGAAGCCGACAGCGTCCTGCGCGATGGCGGTGAAGGATTTCCGCCCAGGCCCGAATGGCGAACCGCCCGTCGTGTTCACGAATTCGCCGATGGCGCGCAAGGCGCGCAAAGGGGTGATGGAGTTCCTGCTCATCAATCATCCGCTCGACTGCCCGATCTGCGACCAGGGCGGCGAATGCGATCTGCAGGATCAGGCGATGGGCTACGGCGCCGACACGTCGCGGTTCGCCGAGAACAAGCGCGCCGTCGAGGACAAGTTCATCGGCCCGCTGGTCAAAACCTCAATGAACCGCTGCATCCAATGCACGCGCTGCGTGCGCTTTGTGACCGAGGTCGCAGGCGTTCCAGAACTCGGCGCGATCGGGCGGGGCGAAGATATGGAGATCACGTCCTATCTCGAGCGGGCGCTGACGTCGGAGTTGCAAGGCAATGTGGTCGACCTTTGTCCCGTTGGAGCCCTGACATCGAAACCGACCGCCTTCCACGCGCGCCCATGGGAGTACGTCAAGACCGAGTCGGTCGACGTCATGGATGCGCTGGGCTCCTCAATTAGGCTCGATTCCCGCGGCCGCGAGATCGTCCGCATCCTTCCGCGCGTCAACGATGCAATCAACGAAGAGTGGATCTCCGACAAGTCCCGGCACATTGTTGACGGGCTTAAGACGCAACGGCTCGACCGCCCGTACGTGCGCGTCGGCGGCTCGCTCAAACCTGCAAGCTGGGCGCAGGCTTTCGCCGCCATCGCCAGCAAGGTCAAGGGGACGTCGCCGTCCCGGATCGGCGCGATCGTCGGCGATTTGGCGACGGTCGAGGAAATGTTCGCGCTCAAGGCGCTCGTCGCCAAGCTCGGCTCGCCGAACATAGATTGCCGCCAGGACGGCTCGAGACTGCATCCGAAGTTCGGCCGCGCGTCCTATCTTTTCAACTCGACGATCGCCGGCATCGACCAGGCCGACGCCATTCTCGTCATCGGCTCGAATCCGCGCCACGAAGCGCCGGTGCTCAATGCGCGAATCCGTAAGCGCTGGCTCACCGGCGGCGTGCTGACAGGGCTCCTCGGCGAGAAGGCCGACCTCACTTACAACTACAATTACCTCGGCGCTGGCCCAGAATCGCTTGCCGTTTTCGCGGACCACCCGCCTGCCAACAAGGCCAAGCCGATGCTCATCCTTGGCGCCGGAGCCTTCGCGCGGCCGGATGGGCAGGCGGTTCTTTCGCTCGCCGCCAAGACCGCGCTGTCGCTCGGCGTGGTGAAGGAGGGGTGGAACGGCTTCAATATCCTGCACAGCGCGGCCTCACGCGTCGGCGGGCTTGATCTCGGCCTTGTTCCCGGCGAAGGCGCGCTTGACGCCTTGGCGATGACGAAGGCCGGCGCGGTCGACGTGCTTGTCAATCTGGGCGCGGACGAGATCGGCATTGAGCCTGGCGCTTTCGTGGTCTACATCGGCACGCATGGCGATCGCGGGGCGCACAGGGCCGACGTCATCCTGCCGGGCGCGGCCTACACAGAGAAGACCGGCATTTATGTCAACACCGAGGGACGGCCGCAGTTTGCGGAGCGTGCGGTGTTCCCGCCTGGCGACGCTCGCGAGGATTGGTCGATTTTGCGCGCGTTGTCGGACGCGATTGGCGCGAGGCTGCCCTTCGATTCGCTTACCCAGTTGCGGGCGGCGCTCGCTGGCGCCTATCCCTTCCTCGTGCGTTTCGACGCTCCCGCGTCTGCGGATGCAGCCGTCTTCGGCCAGATCGCCGCGCTCGGCGGCGAGATCGAAAAGTCGCCGTTCGTCCCGGCCGTCGCCGACTTCTACCTCTCCAATCCAATCGCTCGCGCCTCGCGCGTCATGGCCGAGTGTTCGGCTTTGGCCCGTGGCGCTCAGCGCGCCGCGGCGGAATAGGGCGATTCCAGAATGAGCACCGCGACGCCCTCCCGTTCCGGTTCTTCGCCCTGGGGCGCGATCCTTGCGATTGGCGCGCTTGTCATCGTCGCGATCGTCGCGCTTTTGTGGCTTCTGGTCGAAAGCGGCACATTGGCGGCGATCGGCGAATGGATGCACGAGAGCGATTTCGGCTCGTTGCTGAGGCACGTGCTGGAAAGTCTGCTGCTCCTTGTCTGTCTCCTCCTCTCCACCGCGGCGTTCATCTACATCGAACGCAAAATCTGGGGTTCCGTCCAATTGCGGCGTGGGCCCAACGTGGTCGGACCCTGGGGCGTGCTGCAGCCTTTCGCGGATTTTCTCAAGTTCATAGTCAAAGAACCGATCATACCGGCGGCCGCCAACAAGGGCGTATTCATCCTGGCGCCTATCGTTTCCGTCGTGCTGGCCTTTTCCGCGTGGGCGGTGATCCCTGTCGCCGACGGCTGGTCGATCAGCAATATCAATGTTGGCGTCCTCTATCTCTTCGCCGTCTCGTCGCTCGGGGTGTACGGAATCATCATGGCGGGCTGGGCGTCCAATTCGAAGTACCCGCTGCTGTCAGCTTTGCGCTCGGCAGCGCAAATGGTGTCGTACGAAGTGTCGATCGGCTTCGTCATTGTCACTGTGGTGATGTGCGCGGGCTCGCTCAACCTCTCGGACATCGTGCGCGCGCAGGACACGCAATTCGGAATCCTCGGCTGGTATTGGTTGCCGCTCTTGCCGATGTTCGTCATTTTCTTTGTTTCCGCGCTCGCCGAAACGAACCGGCCCCCGTTCGATCTGACGGAAGCCGAATCCGAGCTCGTCGCCGGCTATTCGGTCGAGTATTCCGCTTCGCTCTTCCTCCTGCAGTACCTCACCGAACTTGTCGCCATATTGACCATGTCGGCTATGACCGCGGTGCTATTCCTGGGCGGATGGCTCTCGCCGCTGCCTTTCCCGCCGTTCACCTGGGTGCCGGGGCTGATCTGGTTCCTGCTGAAGGCATGGTCGGTCGTGTTCATGTTCTCGATGGTGAAGGCTTTCGTGCCGCGCTATCGTTACGATCAATTGATGCGGCTCGGCTGGAAAGTGTTCTTGCCGATCTCGTTGGTGATGGTGGTCGTCGTGGCCGGCGTGCTCGAATTCACTGGGTTCGGCGCGAACGCCTCCGGTCCCCTTGGCTGACGGAGGAGGGGAAGACCATGGCTCTCAGGCTCGCTCAAGCAACTCGGTCGCTGTTCCTGGGGGAATTTTTTGCAGCGCTTGCGCTGTCGATCCGATACATGTTCAAGCCGAAGGCGACGCTGAACTATCCGCATGAAAAGTCGCAGCTCAGCCCGCGCTTCCGCGGCGAACATGCGCTGCGCCGCTATCCCAACGGGGAGGAGCGCTGCATCGCTTGCAAGCTGTGCGAGGCGATTTGTCCCGCCCAGGCGATCACTATCGAGGCGGGCCCGAGGCGCAATGACGGCACGCGGCGCACGACGCGCTATGACATTGACATGGTCAAGTGCATCTATTGCGGCCTGTGCCAGGAAGCGTGTCCGGTCGACGCGATCGTCGAAGGGCCGAACTTCGAATTCGCGACCGAGACGCGCGAAGAGCTTTACTACGACAAGCAACGATTGCTGGCGAATGGTGATCGCTGGGAGCGGGAGTTGGCGCGCAATATCGCGCTCAACGCCCCGCATCGATAGCGGCCGTCTTCCCTAGGGAGGATGGATGACGACAATGGCCCGCCGGTGATGGGCTTTTGATGAGAGGCGGGCGATGCAGGCCGATGCTCTGTTCTTCTGGGTTTTTGCGACGGTCCTGGTCGTGTCGGCCTTCGCCGTCATTATGGCCAGGAACCCGGTCCATTCGGTGCTGTTCCTCATTCTTTCCTTTGTTTGCGCTGCCGGCCTGTTCCTTCTGATGGGCGCAGAGTTTTTGGCGATGATCCTGATCATCGTCTATGTCGGGGCAGTCGCGGTGCTGTTCCTGTTCGTCGTCATGCTGCTCGACGTGGACTTCGCCCGGCTGAGGCAGGGCTTCGTCGAATATCTGCCGCAAGGGCTCTTGATCGCACTGGTGGTCGCGATCGAGCTCATCTACGTCGTCTCCGGCATTGGCCCCTCGTCGAGGGCGGCGAGCGCAGCGACGCCGGTGGGCACGCTCAGCAACACCGCTGCGCTCGGCGAGGTTCTGTACACCCGCTACTTCTACTTCTTCCAGGCGTCCGGAATGATCCTGCTCACCGCGATGATCGGCGCGATTGTTCTGACCCTTCAGCACAAGGCGGGCGTGAAGCGGCAGGACGTCGGCGCCCAGGTCGCGCGGACTCCCGAGACAGCGGTCGAGGTGCGCAAGGTCCCCTCGCGCGCTGGCATATGAAGGATCACGGGCATGGGAATCGGCCTCACCAACTATCTCACCCTCGCCGCGATCGTGTTCACGGTCGGTATTGCCGGCATCATCCTCAACCACAAGAACATCATCATTATCCTCATGTCGGTTGAGCTCATTCTTCTATCCGTGAACATCAACCTCGTGGCCTTTTCGGCCTATTCGGGCGATCTGACAGGCCAAGCGTTCGCCCTCTTCATCCTCACGGTCGCCGCCGCGGAGTCGGCGATCGGCCTCGCGATTCTTGTAGCCTACTACCGCAACCGTGGTTCGATCGCGGTCGAAGACATCAATTCGCTGAAGGGCTGAGGCCAATTCATGTATGAGCTGATCGTCTTCCTGCCGCTTCTCGGGTTCCTGATCGCTGGCGTTTTCGGGCCTTGGATCGGCGCGCGCGGCGCCGAATATGTCACGACCGGCCTGCTTGGCGTTTCCTTCGTTCTCGCATGGATCGCGTTCGTGATGGTCGCGGGCGGAGCCGACGCTCACATTGTTCTCGGCAACTGGTTCACCTCCGGCAAGCTCGTCGCTACGTGGGCTCTTCGCATCGACACGCTGACCGCGGTCATGCTCGTTGTGGTGACGACGGTTTCGTTCCTCGTCCACATCTATTCCATCGGCTACATGTCGGAGGACCCGTCACGACCACGGTTTTTCGCCTACCTTTCACTCTTCACCTTCGCCATGCTGATGCTGGTGACGTCGGACAATCTGGTTCAGCTCTTCTTCGGCTGGGAGGGCGTCGGTCTGATGTCCTACCTGCTGGTCGGCTTCTGGTACGAGAAGCCTGCGCCTAACGCAGCGGCGATCAAGGCGTTCGTCGTCAACCGGGTCGGCGACTTCGGTTTTTCGCTCGGGATCTTTCTCACCTACTACCTGACGGGCTCAGTCGCTTTCGATCAGATTTTCGCCGCGGCGCCTGGTCTTGTCGGTAAGACGGTGCATTTTATCGGCTTCGATTGGGACGCGGTGACGCTCGCCTGCCTGCTCTTGTTCATGGGCGCAATGGGCAAGTCCGCGCAGTTTCTTCTCCACACCTGGCTTCCTGACGCCATGGAAGGCCCGACTCCGGTCTCCGCCCTTATTCATGCGGCGACCATGGTCACGGCGGGCGTGTTCATGGTGGCGCGTTTGTCGCCCTTGTTCGAGTTCTCTCCGGCTGCGCTCAGCGTGGTCACCATCGTCGGGGGCACGACCGCTTTCTTCGCCGCCACCGTGGCCGGCGTTCAGATGGACATCAAGAAGGTCGTCGCCTATTCGACGTGCTCGCAGCTCGGCTACATGTTTGTCGGCCTCGGCGTAGGCGGCTATAGCCTTGGCATTTTCCATCTGTTCACTCACGCCTTCTTTAAGGGCCTTTTATTTCTCTGCTGCGGTTCGGTTATCACCGCGATGCATCACGAGCAGGACATGCGCGCGATGGGTGGGCTCCGAAAGGAGCTGCCAATCACCTTCTGGACGATGATGGCCGGCGCGCTGGCGCTGAGCGCCGTCGGCATCCCCTTCACGCCGATTGGCTTTGCCGGGTTTGTGTCGAAAGACCCGATCATCGAGGCGGCCTTCGTCTCTCATCGCTTCGGCGCGACATACGCGTTCTGGTGCGCCGACATCGCGGCCGGACTGACCGCGTTCTACACTTGGCGCCTCATGTTCATGACTTTCTTCGGCAAGCGCGGCGACTGGTCAGCCAGCCTGCCGAGCGCGCACGGCGAGCACGCTCCGGGCGATCATGACCACGGGGATCATCCCGCGCACGAATCTCCGTTGGTCATGCTTGTTCCGCTCATCGTGCTGGCCGTCGGCGCCACTTTTGCCGGCGTCGCCTTCCGCTATCTTTTCATCGGCGGAGGCTACGAGTTGTTTTGGCGCAATTCCCTGTTCCTTGGACAGGAGAATCGCATCCTCGAGGAAATCGAGCACGCTCCGGCGCTGGTCTCACTGTCGCCGAGCCTTTTCATGCTGGCCGGGATTGCGCTCGCCTATTACATGTACCTGGTCGATCGCACCGCGCCGCAGCGGCTGGCGAACGCCTTCCCCGCAACTTACCGTTTCCTGCTCCACAAGTGGTACTTCGACGAGCTTTATGACTTCCTGTTCGTCCGCCCGGCATTCGCCATCGGCCGGGCGTTCTGGAAAGGAGGCGACGGCGCGATCATCGACGGGCTTGGGCCCGACGGCGTCTCCGCGCGCGTCCTCGACGTCGCTCGCAATGCAGTCCGGCTCCAGACCGGCTACGTCTACCACTACGCTTTCGCGATGCTGCTGGGCGCCGCCGCGCTGACGACTTGGTATCTGTTCAACGGGGCCATGCGATGAACGGTTCCTGGATTCTCTCCGGCATCCTGGCGCTGCCGCTTGTCGGCGCGCTGTTCATCCTCTTGCTCCCGGGCGACAGCGAGGCGACCAAGCGAAACGCGCGCTGGATTGCGCTGTTCACGACCCTGATCACCTTCGCCCTCACCCTCGTGGCCTGGTCGCGCTTCGACCCGGCTCAGCCCGGCTTTCAGCTTGTCGAGGAGAGCGATTGGTTCTCGCACGCGATTCTCTACAAGCTCGGCGTCGATGGCGTTTCGATGCCGTTCGTGCTGCTCACCGCCTTCCTCATGCCGATCTGCATTGTTGCGTCCTGGACGCCGATTCAGACCCGCGTGAAAGAATACATGATCACCTTCCTGGTGATGGAGACCCTGATGGTCGGCGTCTTCGTCGCGCTCGACCTCGTGCTCTTCTATCTGTTCTTCGAGGGCGGCCTCATCCCGATGTTCATCATCATCGGCGTCTGGGGTCACGGAAACCGCGTGTACGCGGCCTTCAAGTTCTTCCTTTACACCTTCACCGGGTCGGTCCTGATGTTGCTTGCGATCATGGCCATGTACTGGACTGCCGGCACGACCGACATCACGGTGCTGCTCAAGACGCACTTCCCGGTGAACATGCAGACATGGCTATGGCTTGGGTTCTTCGCCTCGTTCGCGGTCAAAATGCCGATGTGGCCGGTCCATACGTGGCTGCCCGATGCGCATGTCGAGGCCCCGACTGCGGGATCGGTCATGCTGGCCGCCATTCTCCTGAAGATGGGCGGGTACGGCTTCATCCGGTTTTCGCTTCCGATGTTCCCGGACGCCTCGCTTTATTTCACCCCGCTCATTTTCGCCCTGTCGGTGATCGCGATCATCTACACCTCCCTGGTCGCGCTGGCGCAGGAGAGCATGAAGAAGCTGATCGCCTACTCGTCGGTCGCCCATATGGGTTTCGTGACGATGGGAATTTTCGCCGCGAACACGCAGGGCCTACAGGGCGCCGTCTATCAAATGGTGAGCCACGGGCTCATCTCCGGCGCCCTCTTCCTTTGTGTCGGTGTCGTTTACGACCGCATGCACACCTATGATATCGCCGCCTATGGCGGTCTCGTGCAGCGAATGCCCCTTTATGCGGTCGCCTTCATGGTGTTCACTCTGGGCAATGTCGGGCTGCCGGGGACCACGGGCTTCATAGGCGAATTCCTGACCCTGATCGGCACGTTTCAGACCAACAATTGGGTCGCGTTTCTGGCCACCTTCGGCATAATCCTGTCGGCTTGCTATGCGCTCTATCTCTATCGCCGGGTCATCTTCGGCGTGATCGAGAAGCCGAGCCTGATGGGCATCGCCGACCTCACGGGCCGCGAGATCGTAACCCTTCTGCCGCTGGGGCTCCTGATGCTCTTCTACGGCGTGCACCCGCAGCCGATCATCGACGCCAGCGCGGCCTCGATCGACCAGATCATCCAGGGCTTCCAGCACGCGGTGTCAGCGACCAAGACAGCGGGCCTGTGATGGCGCTCCGGGGTTTGCGCCGCCGATTGTTTGTCTTCTGAACGAGCGATAGCCATGCACGAGACGGCCATTTCTCTCCCCGTAGTCCTGCCGGAAGCGGTGCTGGCGGCTGGGACTTTGGCGCTCGTGCTTTACGGGGCGCTGCGCGGCGAGCGGGGGTCGAATCTCGTGAACGAGATCGCCGTCGGTCTGCTCGGCCTCGTATTGATTCTGATGGTGGCCAAGAACCGCCCGATGGGCGTTACGTTCTATGGCTCCTTCGCCGACGACGCCTTTACCCGCTTCATGGGCGCGGTCACGCTGGTCGGCTCCCTGGTGACGGTTCTGCTGTCCGTCGAGTTCATGCGCCAGGAGCGGGTTGGCGGGTTCGAATTCCCGGTGCTGATTCTCATCTCCACCCTTGGCATGCTGATGCTGATCGCGGCCAATGACTTCATAGCGCTCTACCTCGGCTTCGAACTGATGAGCCTGGCGCTTTACGTGATCGCGGCCTACCGGCGGCATGACGCGCGCGCGACGGAGGCCGGCCTCAAGTATTTTGTCCTCGGCGCCTTGTCCTCGGGGATGATGCTGTACGGGATCTCGCTCGTTTACGGCTATTCCGGCTCGGTCGCCTTTAGCGCGGTGGCGAACGCGGTCCATGATCACGGGAGCATCGGCGTCCTGTTCGGCCTGGTGTTTCTGCTGACTGGGCTGGCGTTCAAGATTTCCGTCGTGCCGTTCCATATGTGGACGCCCGACGTCTACGAGGGAGCGCCGACGCCGGTGACGACGTTCTTCGCCTCCGCGCCCAAGGTCGCTGCGATGGCGGTGCTGATTCGGGTCATGGTCACCGCCTTTCCGGGCATCGCCAACGACTGGCGCCAGATCCTCACCTTTGTCTCGATCGCCTCCATGGTGCTCGGCGCCTTCGCGGCCATCAACCAGCGCAACTTCAAGCGGCTGATGGCCTATTCGTCGATCGGCCACATGGGATACGCGCTGGTTGGCCTCGCCGCAGGCACGGTCGAGGGCGCGCAGAGCGTCGTCATTTACATGGCGATCTACGTCGTGATGACGCTTGGAACCTTCGCCGCCATTCTGTCCATGCGGCGTGAAGGCCGCGCGGTCGAGACGATGGCCGACCTCGCGGGCCTGGCGCGGACCAATCCGACGATGGCCTTCTTTTTGGCGACGATGATGTTCTCGCTCGCGGGCGTTCCACCGCTCGCCGGCTTTTTCGCCAAGTTCTATGTCTTTGCGGCCGCAATCAAGGCGGGTCTCTATGGCCTATCGGTCATTGGCGTGCTGGCGAGTTGCGTCGCCGCCTATTATTACCTCAGGATCGTCAAGCTGATGTATTTCGACGAGCCTGCGCCCGCCTTCGATCGTCCTGGGACTGTCGCCCGCGTGGTGCTCGCCCTTTCGGCGCTTTCGATCCTCCTCTTCGTGTTCGCGCCGTCGCCGATCACCAACGCCGCGATGGCGGCCGCACAGTCGCTCTTTTGACCGACGCCGACAGCCCGGACATCACGGCAAAGACTTGGCGCGTCGTTCGATTTGGCGTCGTCGACTCAACCAATGAGGAGGCGCGCCGTCGCGCGCTTGCTGGCGAAAGAGACCGCTTGTGGATAGTCGCTGGTGAGCAAACCGCCGGGCGAGGCCGCCGGGGCCGGGCATGGATATCCCCAGCGGGCAATCTCCATGCCAGCGCGTTGCTGATCGATCCCTGCCCGCCGGCGTTGGCCCCACAGCTTGGCTTTGTCGCCGGCGTGGCGCTGGCGCGCGCCGCCAAGGACCTCGCCGCGACAAGCGTCGGTCTCAAATGGCCAAACGACCTCATGCAGAAGGGAGCCAAATGCGCGGGCGTCCTGGTCGAGGGCGTCGGCCTCGAAGGCCGCCGCGCCGCCTATGCGGTCGGGATCGGCGTCAATTGCGCCCGCGCGCCGGAAGGCCTTGGCTACGCGACCTCATGTCTCCGCCGCGCAGGCGGCGGGGCGGTCGCCGCGGGCGAATTGTTCGAACGCCTCGCGGAGCGGTTTGACGAGGCGCTTGATTCATGGCGCGCCGGTCAGGCGTTCGACCGCATTCGCGCGGCTTGGCTTGACTGCGCCGCCGGTCTTGGCGCGCGCGTCGCGATCGAAGGCGGGGCCCGCAGGCGCGAGGGTGTCTTCGAAGGGATCGATGCGCACGGTCGCCTTCTGATGCGCTCCGAGCGAGGGCTCGAGACCATCGAGGCCGCGGATCTCAGGCTGTCGCCGCGAGCGGGCGCGAGCGGTCCGCCCCCGGCGGCTTTGTCGGCTTCGAGCGCGCCAGAGGGCCGAGCCTAGATGACCGACGATAGCGAGTTCGTGTTCGCCCCGCTCGGCGGCCTGGGCGAGATCGGGATGAATTGCGCCCTTTACGGCTATGGGCCCGAGCGCGCGCGCCAATGGCTGATGGTCGATCTCGGCGTCGCCTTTGCAGGGGAAGACTTGCCTGGCGTCGATCTCATCATGCCGGATCTCGGCTTTATCGAGAGGGTGAAGAAGAACCTGGTCGGCATTGTCATCACACACGCGCACGAGGACCACATCGGCGCGCTCGCCGAGTTGTGGCCGAGCCTTGGGGCGCCGGTCTATATGACCCGCTTCGCGGCCGGACTCGCGGAGGCTCGCCGGCTTGGTGAGCCCGGCGCGCCTAAAATCACATTGAAGATCGTCGCCCAGGGCGAGAGACTCGCCATCGGGCCGTTCGTCGTCGAGTTCGTCAACGTCGCCCACTCCATACCCGAAAGCTCGGCGCTGGCGATCCGCACCCCTGCCGGACTCGTGGTCCATACCGCCGACTGGAAAATCGATCCGACGCCGATCATCGGCGCTCCGACCAATGAGGCGCGCTTCAGGGCTCTCGGCGACGAGGGCGTGCTGGCGCTCGTGTGTGATTCGACCAACGTGCTGCGCGAAGGCGAGAGCCCGTCGGAACGCGATGTCGCCAAGACGCTGGCCTGGCTCATCGGCGAGGCGAAGGGCAGGGTGGTCGTCACCACCTTCGCCTCCAATGTCGCGCGCCTGCGCTCGGCGGCGGAGGCCGGATTCGCATCCGGACGGCAGGTCTGCATCCTTGGGCGCGCGATCGAGCGGGTCGTCGCCGTCGCGCGCGAATGCGGCATGCTCGACGGCGTGCCGCCCTTCCTCGGAATGGATGCGTTCGACCGCCTGCCGCGGGACAAGATCCTGGCGCTCGCCACCGGAAGCCAAGGCGAGCCGCGCGCGGCTCTCGCGCGCATAGCGGGGGACGAGCATCCGTCGGCGGAATTGAGCGCAGGCGACACGGTCATCTTTTCCTCGCGCACCATTCCCGGCAATGAAAAGGCGGTCGGCAAGATCATCAACGCGTTCGTGACCTCAGGCGTTGAGGTCATCACTGACCGGACCGCTCTCGTACATGTCTCAGGCCATCCGCGCAGGGCCGAGATGGCGAAAATGTACGCGTGGGTTCGCCCCAGAATCGCCGTTCCCGCACACGGCGAGCCCCTGCACCTCAGCGAACATGCCGCGTTCGCGAGGGCGCAGGGGACGCCGCAGGTCTTGCGCGCCTTCGACGGCGATCTCATCCGGTTCGCGCCGGGCGACGTTTCGAGGCTAGGCAAGGTCGCGGCCGGCCGGCGGCTGAAGGACGGCGCGATTCTCCTGCCCGCGGATCAGGAATGCGTGGGTCAGCGACGGCGGCTCGCTTTTGCAGGCGTCGTTTCGATCGCGCTCGCCTTGACCCCGAAGGGCGAAATGGCGGGCGACCCGGACGTGATGATCGCGGGCCTCCCTGAGCGCACGAAGGACGGCGCGGCGATCGACGCGTTGATTGACGACGCGATCTTCGAGGCCTTCGAAAGTCTGCCGCAGGGCAAGCGGCGCGACGCCGAGGTTGTCTCCAGCGCCATCGAGCGCGCGGTGCGCGCTTCGGTCAACGCGGTCTGGGGCAAGAAGCCGCAGGTGCATGTCCTGGTTGTCGAAGTGTAGCCTGGAGGTCTGCCGAATTCGAACCCGATGCGCGGTTGTCATTCAGGGAAGACCGCGATAGGTCTCGGGCGACATTGCATCGAGCGCCTTTGAACTGGGAATTTCGCAATGAAAGACCTCGCGGGGAAGACAGCGTTCGTCACCGGCGCGGCGTCTGGAATTGGACTCGGCATTG
Source organism: uncultured Alphaproteobacteria bacterium (assembly GCA_963761435.1). Lineage (GTDB taxonomy): Bacteria > Pseudomonadota > Alphaproteobacteria > Rhizobiales > Beijerinckiaceae > Roseiarcus. The sequence continues at coordinate 330,895 of CAVXHJ010000001.1, forward strand.
CCGGCGCCCTCGCGCAAGCCGGCGTGAAGGTCATGCTCTGCGACATCGAGGAAGCAGCGCTCGCGAAGGCGGTCGAAGGCCTCAAGCGCACCAACGCCGATGTTGATAGCGCAAAGGCGGACGTCTCGCTCAAGCCCGAGCTCGCGGCGGCGGCCGACGCCACAATCGCCCGTTATGGCAAGGTGCACATCCTCGTCAACAATGCCGGCGTGGGTGGCGGGGGATCCTATGCCTCGTGGACCGAGGCCGGATGGAATTGGACCCTCGGCGTCAATCTGATGGCGGCGATTTGGGGTATCGAGATTTTCGGTCCGCTGATCGAACAGCACGGCGAGGGTGGACACATTGTGTCCACGGCTTCCATCGCGGGGCTGATCTCCAATGGCGGAAACATCACGTACAACGTATCCAAATATGGTGTCGTCGCTCTTTCGGAGGGCCTGCGCGGTGAGCTTGCTCAGCGTGGGATCGGCGTCTCGGTGCTTTGTCCCGGGTTCGTCCAAACCCAGATCATGGACTCCCTGCGCAATCTCCCGGCGCGTTTCGATCGCCCTTCCGAGGACAGATTGGCTGCGATGCGGTCTTCAGAGATGTACAAATTCGTTCAGGATCGCGTTTCGCATGGGGTCGATCCTTCCTATGTCGGCGACCTTGTACGCGAAGGCATCGAAAACGACTGGCCCTACATTTTCACCGACGTCGAGTTCGAGCCGCTGATCGAAGGCCGTTTCGCTGCGATCAAGCAGGGATTCGACCGGATTCGGGGGCGCGAACCGCGCCGCTGAGCGATTCGCCGGCCGCGGCGCCACGTCATGCCACTTCAGCTGAGGACAGATGATCGGGAGATTGAACCACGTCGCCGTCGCCGTTCCCGATCTCGAGAAGGCTGCTCGCACCTATCGCGAGACGCTCGGCGCGCGCGTCTCCGCCCCCAGGCCTGAGCCCGACCACGGCGTGACGGTGGTGTTCGTCGAACTGCCCAACGCCAAGATCGAATTGCTGCATCCTTTGGGTCCGAGCTCCCCGATCGCCAAATTCCTCGAGCGCAATCCTGAAGGCGGCATGCATCATCTCTGCTACGAGGTTGAGGACATCGTCGCCGCGCGCGACCAGCTCAAAGCCGCCGGCGCGCGCGTGCTCGGCGACGGCGACCCGAAAATCGGCGCTCACGGCAAGCCCGTCCTGTTTCTGCACCCTAAGGACTTCGCCGGGACGCTGATCGAGATCGAGCAGGTGTGACGGATGATCCGCGCCGGCCCTCGGAGGCTGCATGAACGGGCTCCCCAGCGCTGCGAAACAAGGTGACGAAAGTCGAAAAACTCTCGCTCGCCGAAGCCCGGCGGATCGCTCTCGCGGCCCAAGGCTTTGGCGGCCCGCGCCCTGAGAAGGCCACGGCCGCGCGATGGCTCAAGACCATCGACCAGCTCTCCCTTCACCAGATCGACAGCGTAAACGTCCTGGTCCGGGCGCATTATCTGCCCGCCTTCTCTCGACTGGGACCCTACGACCGCACGCTGATCGACAACGCCGCCTGGGGAAGCCGGAAGAGGCGCCGGCTGTTCGAATATTGGGCGCATGAGGCGTCGCTTCTGCCCCTGGCGCTGCACCCCCTGCTGCGCTGGCGGATGGCCCGCGCGGATCGCGGGGAGATCGGCTGGAAGGGCCTGCGGCTATTCGCGAAGGAGCGCCGGGCCGAGGCGGAAGCCCTTCTCAACCGCATCCGCAACGAGGGACCGGGAGGGGCCTCGGATTTTGACGAAAAACGCGGCCGATCGGGCTGGTGGGAATGGAGCGACGCCAAGCAGGCGCTCGAATGGCTGTTCTGGGCCGGCCACATCACGACAGCGACGCGGCGCGGCAGCTTCGAGCGGGTCTACGACCTGACGGAGCGCGTCATTCCGGCCGAGATCCTCGCGCTGCCAACCCCTGACGAGAACGAGGCGCACCGCGTCCTCATCGAGCGCTCAGCTCGAGCGCTCGGAATCGCCACCGCGCAGGAATTGCGCGACTATTTCCGTCTCGGCCCGCACGACGCGCGGCAGGCGATCGACTCGCTGGTCGAGAAGGGCCTTCTCGTGCCGGTCGAGGTTCCCGGCTGGGCCCACCTCGCCTATCTTCACCGCGACGCCCGCAGGCCGCGCCGCGTCTCCGCACGAGCGCTGTTGGCGCCGTTCGATCCGCTCGTCTGGGAGCGCTCCCGAACCTTGCGGCTCTTCGACTTTCACTACCGGATCGAGATTTATACGCCGGCCGAGAAGCGCCAGCACGGATATTATGTCCTCCCGTTCCTGCTCGGCGACCGTCTTGTGGCGCGGCTCGATCTGAAAGCGGACCGCCAAGCCGGACGATTGCTCGTCCATGCGGTCCATTTCGAGCCGCATGCGCCTCGGGACGCCATGGACGCGATTTCCGAGGAGCTCGCCGCGCTCGCCAGGTGGCTCGGTCTTGCCGAAATCAGTCTGCCTTCGAAGACAAAGCGCTGACATGTCCGCCTTTGCGGGCTATAAGCCCGTTGCTGCAGCCCACACGGACGACTGGATGAAGCCGCACCATGGCGGCTCCCGTCTCGTCATGGAAAGGCCCCACATGTCCGGCTCGACTTTGAGCAGTTCCGCGCTCGATGAGCGGCGGCGGCGGATTCTGTTTCGCGCCTGGCGCCGCGGCGTGCGGGAGATGGATCTCATCATGGGCCGGTTCGCGGATGCGCACTTGCCGACCATGACCGAGGCCGAGCTCTCCGAGTTCGAGCGGCTGCTCGACGTTCCCGACCCGGAAATCTTCGCCTGGATCATCGGCGGCGAGCGGCCGCCGCGCGAATTCGACACCCCGCTGCTCGCACGTCTGTGCGAAGCGAGAACGCGCGCCGACGAGACGCCGTGAACCTCCCTTCCGCCGCCATTCGCCGCCTCGAGGAGGGCGGCGCCGTCACGCTGGCGCGCGCGCCGGAGGGCTACGACGCGTTCGTCGTCGCCGATCTCACGCGCGCCCTCGCCAAGGCCGGCGCCGAGCGCGCGGTCACGCTCGTCTTCGTCGCTCGCGACGGCCTGCGGGCGCAGGCCTTCATCGACGCGCTCGCCTTCGCCGCGCCCGAGATCGAGGCGCTGCATTTTCCGTCGTGGGATTGCCAGCCCTACGATCGCGTCTCGCCCAACGCCGCGATTTCGGCCGAGCGGATGACGGTGTTGGCGCGTCTCGCGCGCACAAGAGGCGCCGTCGAGCGGCCGCGCATTCTCGTCGTCTCCGTCAATGCGCTGACCCAGCGCGTGCCCCCGCTCGCCTATATCGCGGAGGCCGCGTTTTCGGCCGCGCCGGGCAACAGCGTGCGGATGGAGGATCTGGCGCATTGGCTCGAGGCGAACGGCTACGCCCGGGCGAGCACCGTTCGCGACGTCGGCGATTACGCCTCGCGCGGCGGCATCCTCGACCTCTATCCGCCCGGCATGACGGCGCCGATCCGGCTCGATTTCTTCGGCGACACGCTTGAATCGATCCGCGCCTTCGATCCGGAGACGCAGCGCTCGACCGCGCAACTCAGGTCGATCGATCTCGTGCCGGTGAGCGAGGCGCGGCTGACGACCGACTCGATCCGCCGCTTTCGCCAGGCCTACGCGCTGGAGTTCGGCGCGCCGACCCGCGACGACGACCTCTATACAGCGGTCAGCGAGGGCCGCCGCGCGATCGGCCTCGAGCACTGGCTGCCGCTTCTCTACGAGAGCCTCGACACGGTGTTCGATTATGCCGGAGGCGCTCCCTTCGTCCTCGACGCGCGCGCGGAGGACGCCGCGCACGAGCGCATCGCTCTCATCGCCGACAATTACGCCGCTCGGCGCGCGGCCTACGCCGAGGATCCCGTCAAGGCGGACTACAAGCCGCTGCCTCCGACCCGGCTCTATATGAGCGAAGGCGAGTGGAAAGAGCGGCTCGCGGGCAAGCCGCTTGCGCGGCTCGCTCCGTTCGAACCGCCTCCCGACGCCCGCGAAGTGATCGACTGCGGCGGACGGACCGGGCGAAACTTCGCTCCCGAGCGGCAGAACGAAAACGCCAACGTGTTCGACGCCGCGGTCGCGCATGTGAAGGCCCTGCGGGGGCAGGGCTTGAACGTCATCGTCGCCGGCTGGAGCGATGGTTCTCGCGAGCGGCTGAGCCATGTGTTGGCCGAGCATGGCCTCAAGGCGCTCGAATTCGTCTCATCCTACCATCAAGCGAAGACGACGCGCGACGGCGCTCTGCCCCTCGCAGTCATCGCGCTCGAACAGGGATTCGAGGCGCCGGATTTCGCCGTCATCGGCGAGCAGGACATTCTGGGCGACCGGCTCATCCGCCAGTCGCGGCGCCGGCGCCGGGCGCAGGACGTCCTGGCCGAAGCGAGCGCGCTGACCGCCGGCGACCTCGTGGTTCACATCGATCATGGCGTCGGCCGGTTCGTGGGCTTGCAGACGATCGAAGCGGCAGGCGCGCCGCACGACTGCCTCGAGATCCACTACGCCGGCGGCGACAGGTTGTTCCTGCCGGTCGAGAATCTCGAGCTCCTGTCGCGGTACGGCTCGGAGACCGGCGAACTCGACCGGCTCGGCGGGGCGGGCTGGCAGTCGCGCAAGGCCCGCTTGAAGAAGCGCGTCCGCGAGATGGCGGGCGAGCTCATCCGCGTCGCCGCCCAGCGCATGATGCACGCCGCGCCGCGCCTCACCGTTCCGGAAGGCCTCTACGACGAATTCTGCGCCCGCTTTCCCTACGAGGAGACGCCGGACCAGGAGAGCGCCATCCAGGCGACGCTCGACGATCTCGCCGCCGGCCGGCCGATGGACCGGCTGGTGTGCGGCGATGTCGGTTTCGGCAAGACGGAGGTTGCGCTGCGCGCCGCCTTCGCCGCCGCGATCAACGGCAAGCAGACCGTGATCATCGCGCCGACGACGCTGCTCGCGCGCCAGCACACCAAGAATTTCCGCGACCGCTTCGCCGGGCTGCCGGTCGGCATCGGCCAGCTCTCGCGCATGGTCGGCGCGGCGGAGACCCGCGAGGTGAAGAAGGGGGCCGCCGAAGGCGCAATCGACATTGTCGTCGGCACCCACGCGGTGCTCGGCAAGACCGTGAGCTTCAAGGACCTCGGCCTCGTCGTCGTCGACGAGGAGCAGCATTTCGGCGTCGGCCACAAGGAGCGGCTCAAGGAATTGCGCGCCGAAGTCCACGTGCTCACCTTGTCGGCGACGCCCATTCCGCGCACGCTGCAACTCGCGATGACCGGCGTGCGCGAGATGTCGATCATCGCCACCCCGCCGATCGACCGGCTTGCGGTGCGTACTTTCGTCTCGCCCTTCGACGCGCTGATTGTCCGCGAGGCTCTGTTGCGCGAGCGTTATCGCGGCGGGCAATCCTTCTACGTCTGCCCGCGGATCGAGGACCTCGACGAAGCGGCGGCGTTCCTGCGCCAGAACGCGCCCGAGTGCAAATTCGTCGTCGCTCACGGGCAGATGGCGGCGCGCGAGCTCGAGGACAAGATCGGCGCCTTCTACGACGGCAAGTACGACATTCTGCTCTCGACCGCGATCGTCGAATCCGGGCTCGACATTCCGCGCGCCAACACCATGATCGTCCATCGCGCCGACATGTTCGGCCTCGCCCAGCTCTATCAGCTGCGCGGCCGGGTCGGCCGCTCGAAAGTGCGCGCCTACGCCTATTTCACCACCCCGGCCAAGGCCAAGATCACGCCGCAGGCCGAGAAGCGGCTCCAGGTGCTGCAATCGCTCGATACGCTCGGGGCCGGCTTCCAGCTCGCGAGCCACGACCTCGATCTGCGCGGCGCCGGCAATCTGCTCGGCGAAGAGCAGTCCGGCCATATCAAGGAGGTCGGCTACGAGCTCTATCAGCAGATGGTGCGCGAGGCGGTCGAGCGCATCAAGTCGGGCGAGGACGCGCCGGCCGAGGATATGTGGTCGCCGACCATCCAGCTCGGCGCGCCGGTGACGATCCCCGAAGCCTATATCCCCGACCTGCCGACGCGGCTCGCGCTCTACCGCCGCCTCTCGGCGCTCGAGGACGAGGGCGAGATCGACGCCATGGGGGCCGAAATCGTCGATCGCTTCGGCCCGCCGCCGCCGGAAGTCGGGCTGCTATTGAGCCTGGTCCAGATCAAGGCCCTCTGCCGCCGGGCCAATGTCGAAAAGCTGGAGGCCGGTCCCAAGGGCCTGACCCTCGCCTTCCGCGGAAAGTCCTTCGCCAACCCTGGGGCTTTGGTCAGATGGGTCGCGGCGCAAGGCGAGCGCGCCCGCGTCCGCCCCGACATGCGCATCGTCGTCGCCGACGAGTTCGAGAAGCTCGAGGACCGGCTGGCGGGGACGCTGGGGGTGATGCGCGAGATCGCGAAGATCGCGGGGAAGAAGGGGTAGGGCGAGCGCAATGATTAGGCGGGGTAAGCGGAGCCCTGTCAGCTGGGCTAAGTCGGAGCGCCGTCGGCGAAACGTTCCGTTGTTGGTTGTGTTGTTTTTGTGTTGTGGTTGTTGGGTTTGTTGGTTGTGGGTGGGGGTGGTGTGGGGTGGGTTTGGTGTTTGGTTGGGTGTCGTGGCTGTTGAGCTCGTATTCGTCGGTCAGGTGGCCGCGTGTGTCTGGGTATGGGGATTTGGAGGCAAATAAGTCAAGGGAGACCCCGTCATGCCGGAAATTCGTTCTGGGAAGACCGCGCGTTGTGGGGCTTGCGCAGCGTTGACGAGGGGTCGACTCGCGCTAGTTTGACAAAGGCACAAGACGTTGTCGCCAACCGTTCTCGTTGAGCGCCGATTGCGGAGTTATCGAGAGGACGAGTTCTTGTGCTGGACATCATGAAACTGCGGGGAAACTGACCGAGCGAGCTTCGGCGCAAGATCGTGATCGTCGCAGAAGCAGCCGCATCTCGAAGCTTATTGCTTATGAGGCGCAGAGGTCTCAAATCGCAGGTGTTGTTGGTCGACGATGAGGCGATTTGGCAGCGTCCGTTTCGTTACAACGCTGAATGACGTGACAAGGACAATCGCCGACAGATCGATGACTGCGGGTTGGTGAAGACATGGCGTTCCTTCAGGTCACGCACGCCATCTCTTTATCTCCAGCCCGAGGTTATGAGGAGACCTCTGACGGCGCGAGCTATTGTTCAAACCCAAGCGCCGGCCTTCACTGAGCTTCTACCTATCCAGTGGCTATGTGGCGGGGACGACTTTTCGGCGTTCGACGAGACCGATCCGCGCAGGAATTGATTGTCGAGTGTCGGCTCTGGACAAGACGCCTCGCAGGCCGGACCAGCGGCGCTCAGTCGGGACCGCGTTCTGTGAAAGCTGGAACACTGTCGAGACTATCCCGCGGCCTCGACCAGCTTACTCTCGCCTCCGCAGGGCAGCAGAGCGAGGGGCGAAAGCAGAAAATACGCGATGATCATCCACAACGACACCAGAAAGCCGCGCATGCTTGGCAAGACCAAGTCATGACTGGATCGACGCCATCGTCAACGCCGCCGAAAAGACCCCGAAACGTTACGGCCGTTGTTCGATGCAGCCGAGATCTTGATGTGTCGGTCAGAAAAGACGGGGATCCATGCCGATGCGACGAGGCTCGACACATTCATTGATGCCTACAAAACGACGACGTTGTGGTTGGGGTGAACTCGACGCAGACGTTGGCCTCTCGACGACAAAGCCGAGCTCAAGCTACGGACGCCTATAAATCTTTCTGGGAGGAAATATGGACCGCGGCATCACATCCGAATCTGATGCGTCTATTACGGGCGGAATCCAAGAACGATGCAAGCGGACACAGTGTTGCAGCATCACGTATGTACGGATCGTGACGGCGGATTGGCGGTGACGACGACTACACTCGCGTGCAGTGTACGACGGCTCTAACGATCAACGAGTTTGAAACACGCTCCGCACGGCGTCGACAGGCGCTCATGACGGGCGCGTGCATCCAAGCGGATGCAGCAAGGCGGTGCGGCCGTGCGCGCCAACAAAGTCCGCAGCGACGTGCGCGGTCCGGAGCAGATGGCTGCCGACGGACCAGACGCGCGCGGCCGGCATGGCAGCACCAGACAAAAGGAAAAGCTCAAAGCCTGAATGGCCGATACGGCGAACGTCGCAGCGACCGTAAGACCGCATTCGCGATCATAGACCTGATCGAGGAAAGATGGATGACAACGTCGAGATGGGATGCGAGCGGCTTGATCGATATACGCGGAGCGACAAAAGCGGGGAGGGAAATGCTGGGCGGACCGGCAGGCGCCTCCGAGAGGGTCAGGGGACAAGTGGGCCCATCCGGGACGGGCCGGCAGGGCCAATCCGCCTAAGCCTGCGCCACCCAGCAGGAGGGTGGCCGGGAGTGGGTGGACGCCACGATGGTGGCCAATTGCGGCGCGTCGACGCGAGCCAGTGTACGCGACAAAAGTGCATGAGACGAGCGTGTCGACGGCGTGAGTAGCGCGTAGCAGACAGACATCTGCGGAAGGGGGGAAGGGTGAGTACCCCGGCCAGAACCCGCGGTCCAAAACCTGCTCCACCGTCCACGGACACGCGGCAGGGAACGCCGCGCCCGCCAGCCCCGTCTCCGCCACCGCCTCCAGCGCCGCATCGCGATAAGCCGAGGCCAGGGCCTGCGGCAGCAGCGACTTGAGGCTGGGGTTGTCGTCCAGGTGATCGGCGAGGCGGTTGCGCTGGACGCGAATGCTCGCTTCCCAGCTTGGGCTGCGCTTTTCCGGCTGATATCGCCATTTCAGCAGATGCAGAAGCAGGACGCTCAGGCGGCTTATGAGCTCGCGCTTTTCCGTCCGGCCCATGCTGTCGATTTCCTCGGCGATATGCTCGATGTCGGCCTCGGCGAGCTTCCCGGCGCGCAACAGCTTCGCCTGCTCAAGGCTCCAGGCAAAAAAATCGCGGTCATAGAGCGTGGTCTTCGCGGGCATAACGGCAAAATAGAACAGTCCATGGGAGGCGTCTATCGTAGGGCTCCCGCGTCTAGCTATGACCCGTGGGCCTTGCGCTTCCGGATGCAGTCGAGTGAGCGCGGGAGCCCTCTCGCCGGGGTCTGCCCTCGTTCCGGTTCGCCTGCGAGCGACGGCGCCTGTCGCCCTATCGTTTCGCGCGCGGCTTCGTGAGCCGTCCCCGTGCTTTGCGGAACTCGCTGCGATGGCCAAGTCGATCCTCGTGGGCGAAGCGCTTTTCTTTGGCCTTGGAGCCGAAGACCTCCTTCACCTTGCCCGCCTTCTTGATGATCATGTAACCGCCCTTGGTCATCGTGTAGGGCTTCTTGAGCAGGCCGAGGTGATCGAACTTCGTGCCGGGCGGGTGCTTGAAAGGCTCGAACCACGAGGGATGGAGAAAATTGGACATTTGAATCCCATCGACAGGAAACGTGTCCTCTTCGACCGCGTCGCACATTTCATAAGCGTATTCCGTTCCGTCCGCCGCTTGCGCCCATAGGTTCGCGACGGGGTCGATCACCATCTCGAACAACTCATGGCAGGCGGTTACGCTGACCAGTTCCTTGTCGGCGATCGTTGTCTTGACGAAGATCTTGGAGATGGGCTGCCCCTTGACCGTCAGGTCGTGATAGCCGAGCGCGCCCGCCGTATCCGCGTCGTCAAAATAGATGAACTGCCAATCCGACGGCTTCGCCGCGTCCGTGTTGTAGAGCTTTACCGGGTAGCCCCAGATCGGCAGAAAATACTGATCGAAGCATTTTTGCAGCGTCGCCGTGAGCTTATCGAACGGAACGCCGAGATCGACAGTCGCTTTGTTGATGCAGGCGATGCTCACCGGCCCGCCTTGTCCAGCCTGAGCGGCGTAAATGGGGCTCATGTTTCCCTCCCGCGCCCGGGTCACGGATCGTTTCGTCTTCGCTTATCGATCCGCCCGGATTCTCCCTCGCGCTGATTTATAAGATTGACGCGCGATGGAGGCGACGCTTTCAGATTTCGCGGCTTCTCGCAACCACCTGCGAATTGTGGCTCTTATGGCGTTATGTGTTGGTCGACCGGTTTACTGTTCGTTCGTCGAACCCTTGCCGTCATGGCCGGGCTTGTCCCGGCCATCCACGCCGGGCCGCCGCAAGAACGAGTCCCGCCTCGGCGCGACCGGCAGGAAGGCGGACGGTCGCAAGGCTTTTCGCGCTTGCCTGCGTAGATGCGCTGGGCCTTCGTGGATGGCCGGGACAAGCCCGGCCATGACGCCTTGATGGCGCCGTCCGCCACCTCCGCCATGCTCCCGATTCCTTCCCCACAACAGCCAAGGCGATAAGAGCGCGAATTTTGGCTTTTATGGCGTTATCTGTTGGTCGACCGGTTGCTGTTCGTTCGTCGAACCCTTGCCGTCATGGCCGGGCTTGTCCCGGCCATCCACGCCGGGCCGCCGCAGAACAGTCCCGCCTCGGCGCGACCGGCAGGAAGGCGGACGGTCGCAAGGCTTTTCGCGCTTGCCTGCGTAGATGCGCTGGGCCTTCGTGGATGGCCGGGAAAGCCCGGCCATGACGCCTTGATGGCGCCGTCCGCCACCTCCGCCACGCTCCCAATTCCTTCCCCACAACAGCCAAGGCGATAAGAGCGCGCATTTTGGCTCTTATAGCGTTATCTGTTGGTAAGGTCCGTCTCCGATAGCGCCTTTGATCCAGCTTGGCGGTTCGAGTTTGTCGCCCCAGGCTTCGAGAGCGCGGCGCCAACCGAGATAATTGGGCAGGTTCTTGGTGGCGACGCCGTTGAAGCGGTTGAGCCATTGCTTGAGACGGCTGTGGTAGGCGTTGACGTTGTTGATGTGCAGATGAGGCGCCGCGGGTGTCGGCTTTCCCGGCGCCGGCACGGCGTGGAAGGGAATCCCGGCTCTGCGGGCGAAAGTGGCGATCGCCTTGCCGCCATCGCCGATGAGATGATTGCCCGGCGTGACAATTCCCGCCAGGGCGAGGCTTACCGAAGCGCCGTCGACCTGAGGCAGGATTGCATCGAAGGTGGCGCCGTTCCGGTCGCGCGCGACAAGGATGGGAATGTTGTCCTGATAAAGGCCCGGATGCCTGGCCGTTCCGCCGCGCTTTCGCGCCTTTCTCGGCAGGTCGGACCAGCGCCCCTTGAAGGATTCGAGGATGAAGGTTTTGTCCGCTTCGACGATCCCTCTTAAGCCTCGGGGCTTGTCGCTTGCAGGGGCGCGCAGAAACCGATGCCGCCAGCGGAAGGCCGTCGTCGGATGGACGCCGCACAGCGCCGCGGTCTTCGCCAGGCTTTTGCCCTCGATCATCGCGCGCGCGTGCTCAAGCCATTTTTCCTTCTTGCGCAGATGCGCCATCGGCGTCTTGGTCAGCGCATTGAAGGTGCGCCCGCAAGCTTTGCAGCGAAACCGCAAAAGCCCATCCGAGCGGCCCCAGCCGACGACCTCGCGGCCCGCGCAATGGGGACAGCCCTGAGCCGCGACGCGCTCGACGCCGGTCCTTCCCAGCGCGTCCTCCTGGCGGCTGCGCTTGCCGCCCTTCTTCGCAGACGCTCCCGGCGCGCCGCCAACCACGCTCGCCTTCTCAAGCGCCGCCATCGCCTCCCGGCGCTGCCCCTCGCTCATCCCCGAAATCGCCGATAGCCAAGCCGCAAAATCCTCAGCCTTCATCGAATCGCTCCCTCGATCCGAGCCACCGTAAACCAATCAACAGATAACGCTATAAGAGCCGCAATATGGCTCTTATGGCGTTATCTGTTGGTCGACCGGTTTGCTGTTCGTTCGTCGAACCCTTGCCGTCATGGCCGGGCTTGTCCCGGCCATCCACGCCGGGCCGCCGCAAGAACGAGCCCCGCCTCGGCGCGACGGGCAGGAAGGCGGACGGTCGCAAGGCTTTTCGCGCTTGCCTGCGTAGATGCGCTGGGCCTTCGTGGATGGCCGGGACAAGCCCGGCCATGACGCCTTGATGGCGCCGTCCGCCACCTCCGCCATGCTCCCAATTCCTTCCCCACAACAGCCAACGCGATAAGAGCGCGAATTGTCTTTACGGAAATCAGAAAATATGGTAAGTTGACTCGTTCGCCGACGCTATTGCGCCGCTTCGGTGTGGATCAGATCCGAGGAGAAGAGGCAGACAAGAGTTTTACGTGCCAGGGGGTCGCGACAACTCATTGAGAATGCTTGATTCGGCGAAGGAAATGGCGATTATATCGTTGACACCACATGTAACATGATGTAGAGTTGTCACCATAGAGCTCGGTGGCGACAATGACAGACACTTTCTCCGCTCCCCACTTCCGCGACGACGAAGCGGCCCGCAAGTTCCTCGAAGATTTGCTCTGGCCGCATGGCCCGGTTTGTCCACATTGCGGCGTGATCAATCATGCCTATGAGACGAAGCGCGCTGGCGTGTACCGTTGCGCGGAAAAAGCGTGCCGGAAGGACTTTACCGTTACGATGCGGACCGTGATGGAACGGAGCCATATTGCCTTGCACAAGTGGCTACAGGGCTTCTATCTCATGTGCTCAAGCAAAAAGGGCATGAGCGCGCATCAGGTGCATCGATCGCTCGGCATCACCTATCGATCCGCATGGTTCATGTGGCATCGTATCAGGGAGGCGATGCGCGCAGGCGGTCTCGCTCCCTTGGGCGGCGACGGCTCGAACGGTCGAGATTGACGAGTCCTATATCGGTCGAAAGCCGCGGCATTGAAGCGCGGCCCGGCTGGGTTCATCACAAGCACGCCGTGCTCACGCTCGTTGAACGCGGCGGCGCAGCGCGTTCGTTCCATATCGACGAGGCGACGAAAGAGAACATCGTCCCGATTGTTCGCGAGAACATCGCGCGCGAGACGCCATGTGATGACGGACGAAGCTCGCCGATACGAGCGCCTTGGTGGCGAGTTTGCGCTCAGACGCGCCGTTGACCATTCACGCGGAGAGTATGGATACAGAGACCGCAAAACTGGCGCAAAGATCAACACGAACACCGTCGAAGGCTACTACTCGATCTTCAAACGGGGCATGAAGGGCGTGTACCAGCATTGCGGCGAGCAGCATCTTCATCGTTACCTAGCAGAGTTCGATTTTCGATATAGCAAACAGAGTCGAAACTTGGCGTTGACGACAAAGAGCGCGCTCGCCGCGCTGTCGCTGGCGCCGCAGGGAAGCGGCTCACATATCAATGATTTGATAGCCCGCAATCGATATGCGGCGCGGAGTTGCGAAGCTCCGCGCTATTTTGGCTTTGCTTGATCGGTCTTTTTGACTGAACTCTTGTGCGAACTCGTCGGCAGGTTTCTTCTTTCCAATGAACTCCCTCATTGGGTGCGAAGATGCGGCGCTCGCACCGCGTAACGCGGCCTTAAATCGGCGTTTGCTTTCCTCGCCGTCGAACGCGCTGTCTGTGTCGGACTCAGATGACGGATGAGCAACCAAAACGGAAACGAACTCCTCGGCCAGAGAAACCGCCGCACAAGATATTTAGTTCAAGCGACACGACTCTGGCCAGAGATAAGTTTGAGTACGGAGCGTTTGATTGGTCGTGTTTCCGTCGAATGGGCCAAGCTAGAAGCAAGTATGCACGACCTGATATGGGTTATGACGGGGCTTTCAATCGAAGACGGCCGAGCCTTAACGGAAAAACAGGCCGCTGTTTGGTTGATCAATATACTTTATCGCCTAAGCGAACGACATATTCCCGAGCTACCATCCCGAGAAGGAGGCAAGCCTAATTTCCGCCACCAATTCCAAGACACGCTTGATGTCATTGAACGACATCGGCTTGACCGGAATTTCATCTTGCATGGCACATGGGGACAGCTTAATGGCATACCGATTGCAGCCTCAATTCGAGAGAAGGACAAGATGAGTTCGAGGTGACGAAATAGTTTCTGAGACATTCCCGCCAGATAGACTTAGGGCAATTGCTCACAATATCATTCAATGCAAAATAGTTACGGATCGCACCCGCGATATATTGATAGCATTGCGCGAAAAACGTCCTCCGCCACCTCCCTGGGACTTAGACCTCCATCCAACAGATCCATGAGAATGTTGACCCGCAGCTTCTTTGCCCCCGCGTCGAGCATCTCGTCCCTAATCTCAATTTCGTCGGGCGCGCCAGCCGCTTCAGCTTTCGCTTCGGCGACAGCGCCGACACTAGGACTTGAGGCATGTGGTGTCAACGATACCAAACCAAGGAAATCCAAGGAAACGCAAGCCCATTCCTTTGCTCGATTTGGCTCGGCCTTTGCTGGATTTGGCTAGATTTGGCTGGATTTGGATTCGGCTTGGATAAAAAACGTCAACAGATGGTATTTTCTGTTTCCCGTGAAACACCCCCCAAGTCAGCCGGGCGCTCTCACGGACGCTTTTTGGCGGGGTCCTTCGCCCTCGGAGCCGCGACCCTCCGCCGCCTGCCTCTCGCCGACGACCAGGAGCTGCACGGCGGTTGAGGCGGCGATCACTGCGGGGTCCTTGGATTCGAGGCCGGGCGTTCCGATCGGGCAGACGAGGCGGGCGAGCGCAGGCTCACTGAAGCCGGCCGCCCGCATCTGGCTCAGGAAGCGCGCCCGCTTTGTCGACGAGCCGATCAGCCCGACGAAGCCGAAGCGCTCGGCGCTGAGCGCCGCGGCGACAATCTCGAGGTCGATGCCGTGCGAATGGGTCATCACGACGATCAGCGCATCGTCGGGCGCGCCGGCGAGCTCCGCGGCCGGATCCGGCGCAAAGACGAGGGCGACGTTGGCCGGAGCAACGGGCGGAAACGCGTCGCGCCGCGAATCGATCCAGCGCACCGCGAACGGCAGCGGCGCGAGAGCGAGCGCGAGCGCCCGTCCGACGTGACCGGCGCCGAAGAGATAGACCGGGCGCACGCTCGTTCCGATCGGCTCGATCCAGACCCCGTCGCCGTGCGGACGATTCGACCGGCCCGCCGCGCCTGCTCCCAATGTCCGTTCAACCCGGCCGTCCGGCCCAAGACGCGCGCTCAGCGTCGCCGAGCCCGCGCTTTCGGCGATCGCCAGCGTCGAAAGGTCGTCAAGATCGCGGGCGTCAAATGTCTCGACCCGCCATTCGACCCGGCCGCCGCAGCATTGCCCAAGCTCCGGCCCGAGCGCCAGCGAGCGGCGGAACGCGGGGCCGCGGCCTGCTCTCAGCGCGGCCTGCGCCGCCTCGAGCGCCGCGAATTCCAGCGCCCCGCCGCCAATCGTGCCGTGGAAGCCGCCGGAAGGCCTGACGATGATGCGTGCGCCCGCCTCGCGTGGGCTTGATCCCTCGACCCGCGCAAGCGTCACCAGCGCCGCCGAGCCTTCGGCTTCAATCGCATCGATGAGGCGGCGAAAGGCTCGCATGCTCTCAATGCGCCCGGTTCAGCGAGGCGATCGCGTTGAGGATCGATTCCGGCGTGCAGGGGGCGTCCAGCTTCGGCTGGCCTTTGGGGTTGGTTGAGTGCACAGCGTCGAGGATCGCGGAATAGACTGAAATTCCAAGCATCAAGGGCGGCTCGCCGACGGCCTTCGAGCGGTAGATGCTAGGGGTCGGGTTGGGTCGAGTATAGAGCCGGGTATTGAAGATCGGCGGTACGTCGGAGGCGACGGGAATCTTGTAAGTCGCGGGCGCATGCGTCGTCAGCCGCCCCGCGGCGTCGTAAACCAGCTCCTCGGTGGTCAGCCAGCCCATGCCCTGGATGAATGCGCCTTCGACCTGCCCCATGTCGATGCCCGGGTTGATCGAGGCGCCGACGTCATGAAGGAGGTCCGCGCGCATGACCCGCATCTCTCCCGTCAGCGTGTCGATCGCGACTTCGGCGCAGGCGGCGCCATAGGCGAAGTAGAGAAACGGCCGCCCTTTCGCTTTGAGACGGTCCCAATGGATCTCCGGCGTCTTGTAATAGCCGGCGTGCGACAGCTGCACGCGCGCAAGACGGCAGGCCTTGGCGAGCTCGCCGAAGCTCATGGAGATGTTGCCGGCGAAGACGCGCGCGTCGCGGAACTCGATCGCCTCGGGCTCGACGTTCCAAGCCTCGGCGGCAAAAGAGGTCATTCTCGCCCTGATCGCACCGGCGGCGATCTTTGCCGCCATGCCATTAAGATCGGTCCCGGACGAGGCGGCGGTCGGGGAAGCGTTGGGAACTTTGGCGGTATTGGTTGCGGTGATGCGCACGAAATGCATCGGCACGCCGAACTCCTCCGCGACGATCTGGGCCACCTTGGTGAACAGCCCTTGCCCCATCTCGGTCCCGCCGTGATTGAGGTGGATCGAGCCGTCTGAATAGACATGCACGAGCGCTCCGGCTTGGTTGAGCGGGATGAGGGTGAACGAAATCCCGAACATCACCGGCGTCAGCGCAATGCCTCGCTTGATGATCGGACTCGACGCATTGAAGGCGGCGACCTGTTTGCGGCGGGAGCGGTAGTCGCTCGAGACCTCGAGGTCCTCGATGATCGTGCGTTGGGTTTCGTAGTCCTCGACCGTCTGATCGTAGGGCGTGCGTTCTGCGCCCGCCCGCAACAGGTTGGCTTTGCGCACATCGAGCGGATCGAGGCCGCGCTCGCGCGCGATCGCATCCATGACACGCTCGATCGCGATCATGCCCTGGGGGCCGCCGAAGCCGCGAAAGGCGGTGTTGGACACGGTGTTAGTCTTGAGGCGGCGAGTGGCGATCGAGACGTCGGGAAGCCAATAGCCGTTCCCGGCGTGAAACATCGCCCGGTCGCAGACGCCGGGCGACAGGTCCGCCGAGCAGCCGCAGCGCGCATTGAGCGCCACGTCGTAACCGACCACAACGCCCTGATCGTTGTATCCCACTTGCCAATCGGCGCGGAAATCATGGCGCTTGCCGGTCAGCATGAAGTCGTCGTCGCGGTCGAGGCGGATTTTGCAAGGGCGCCCGGTCACGCGCGCGGCGAGGGCGGCGATCGCCGCCCAGGCGCAGGCCTGGCTCTCCTTGCCGCCGAAGCCGCCGCCCATCCGACGCGTCTCGACGGTGACAAAGGCGTCAGGGACGCCAAGGATGCGCGCGACGATGTGCTGAACCTCGGTCGGATCTTGGGTCGAAGCGTGGACGGTCATCTCGTCGCCCTCGCCGGGAAAAGCGAACGACGCCTGACCCTCGAGATAGAAATGCTCCTGTCCGCCGATGGAAAACTGCCCGTCCAGTCGATGGGCCGCCTTTCCGATGGCCGCGACCGCGTCGCCGCGCCCGAATGCGTAATCGTCCTGCACGCGCGCGCCGGCGACAAGCGCATCTGCAATCGTCACCGCCGGGGTCTTCGGCTCGATGTCGATCTTTGCGAGACGCGCGGCCCGGCGGGCCTCGTCACGCGTGCGGGCGACGACAGCAAACAGCGCCTGGCCGTGGAAAATGACTTCCCGGTCGGCGAACAGCGGCTCGTCGGCGAATACCGGGGCGACGTCGTTTTTGCCCGGAATATCCCCCGCTGCGAGAACGGTCACGACGCCTGGCGCGGCGCGGACCGCCTCGAGGCTGAGCGCCTTCAGCTTGCCGCGAGCCTTGTTCGCCATGCCGACCGCGATATGCAGGGCGCCTTCCGGTTCGCGAATGTCGTCGACATAGGTCGCGGCGCCTCGGACGTGAAGGACCGCCGAATCGTGTGGCAGCGGCTTGTGGACGACCGCGGGGGGAGGAGCGAGGGCGACCTCATTCGGCGGCATAGAGAGCTCCGATGCGAGTTGGCGCGTCCGCGCCGGAGATCTCCAACAGCGCCTTGTCGAGGAGGTTGGCCGCGACCGTCATGCGATAGCCTGCCGTCGCCCTTTGGTCGGTTAGCGGGGCGAAGTCTCGTGCAAGCGTCTCGCGCGCCGCGCGCCAGCTCGCTGGATCGTCGAGGCTCGCGCCTGCGAGCGCCGCTTCTGCGCTCGAAGCACGCTTTGGCGTCCCCGCCATGCCGCCATAAGCCACGCGCGCGCCTACGATACGACGGCCGTCGAGATCAAAGCGCGCCGCAAACATGACGGCGGAAATGTCCTCATCAGTGCGCTTCGAAACCTTGAAGGCGCGGTAGCGTTGGTGAGCGGAGAGCCGAGGCGTGTTGACCGCTGTGACGAACTCGCCAGGCGCCCGATCCTGTTTGCCGTAAGCAATGAAGAAGTCTTCGAGGGGCAGGACGCGGCTTCTGTCGCCTTGACGCAGGACCACCGTAGCGCCCAGCGCGATCAGCGCCGGCGCGAGATCGCCGATCGGCGAGCCGTTCGCGATATTGCCGCCAACGGTTCCGCTCGCGCGCACCTGTTTAGAGCCAAACCGGCGAAGCAACTCACTCAGATCCGGATGAATCAGCGTGAGAAGGGCCTGTGCGTCCTCAAGGGTCACGCCGGCGCCGATTGACAACGCGCCGTCGGCGCCTTTCTCGATGCGATCCAAGCCGGCAACCCTGCCAAGCCAGATGACGCGCTCAAGCTCTCGCAATTGCTTGGTGATCCAGAGCCCAACGTCGGTGGCCCCGCCGACAAGGGTGGCGTCGGGAAATCGCCCATAGAGCGCGGCGAGCGAATCGAGGCTCGCAGGAGCCGCGAAGAACTTGGCCTGATCACCGACGAACACGTCCTTATCGTCGGCAAGGGAGCTGACCGCCGCGGCGCGCGCTCCCTCCGTCGCCACAAACTGATCAGCGGGGTCTCCATTGCAGGTCTCGAGCGCGGCCGCGATGATCGGCCGATAGCCGGTGCATCGGCAAAGATTGCCCGCGAGTTGATCGCAAAGTCCGCTGTAAGTCTGAGGCGCGCCTAGGCGATAGGCGGCGAACAGACTCATGACGATCCCAGGCGTGCAGAACCCGCACTGAGAGGCGTGGTGATCGACCATCGCCTGCTGGATCGGATGAAGCTCGCCGCCGAGGGCAAGATCCTCGATCGTAACGAGTTCCGCGCCATCGAGCTGACCCAAAAGCAGAATGCAGGCATTGAACGGCTCGTAGCGAAGTCGGCCGCCTTTAAGCCGCGCCAGCACGACAGTGCACGCCCCGCAGTCGCCCTCGGCGCAGCCTTCCTTCGTCCCCTTCGCCCCAGCTTCCTCACGCAGCCAGTCGAGAACAGTCGCGCGGGGTGAGAACTGCCTCAGCGCTACCTCTGCGCCGCGGAAACGAAAACGAACCGCGTCGCGCCCGCCGGTCGGTTTGGCCACAGACGACATCATCGCTTCCTTGAACTCTGTGCAATCATGAAGCTTTTGTTGGCAAAACGAAAGCCGCCGTAGAGAAGTGCGAGGTCATCCACGAAGGTCCGGCGGCACGGCCTCGCGCCCCAACGCCTCGAGGGCCTCCTCGACCTGCATCGTGGACTGCGCATTCGATCCGAGGCGGCGCAAAGAGATCGTGTTCTCGCTCGCCTCCCTGCGGCCGAGAGCGACGAGAACCGGAATCTTGGCCAATGAGTGCTCGCGCACCTTGTAATTGATCTTTTCGTTGCGAAGGTCAGTATCCACCCTCAGGCCTCGCTCCTTCGCCGCGGCGGCGAAACGCAGCGCGACTTCGTCTGCCTCACTTGTGATCGTGCAAACAACGACCTGCGTTGGCGCGAGCCAGAGCGGCAGATGGCCGGCGTGATGTTCGAGCAGGATGCCGATGAAGCGCTCTATCGATCCGCAAATGGCGCGATGGATCATCACCGGCGTCGTCTTCTCGCTGTTGCCGGCAATGTAGAACGCGCCGAAGCGCTCGGGCAGGTTGAAGTCCACCTGCGTCGTCCCGCATTGCCAGTCACGCCCGATCGCATCGCGCAATACGTATTCAAACTTCGGCCCGTAAAAGGCGCCCTCGCCGGGATTGAGCTCAGTCGTGACGATGTTGCCGTGACGCAGTCGAATCTCGTCCAACACCCGGGTCATCACGGCCTCGGCGTGATCCCACATGGCGTCGGTTCCCACCCGTTTCTCGGGTCGGGTCGACAGCTTCACCACGATCTTGTCGAAGCCGAAGTGGCCGTAGACCGATAAGATCAGCTCGTTGATCTTGTGGCACTCGTCGGCGAGCTGCTCCTCGGTGCAGAAGATGTGAGCGTCGTCCTGGGTGAAGGAGCGCACGCGCATGAGCCCATGCAGCGCTCCCGAAGGCTCGTAGCGATTGACGGCGCCGAACTCGGCGAAGCGCAGCGGCAATTCGCGGTAGGAGCGCAGGCCGTGCTTGAAGATCTGCACGTGCCCGGGGCAGTTCATGGGCTTCAGCGCGTAGACGCGGAGATCCTCGGTTTCCGCTTCGTCGCCGGCGGGACGGCACATGAACATGCTTTCGCGATACCAACCCCAGTGGCCGGAGATTTCCCAGAGGCGCTTGTCAAGCACTTGCGGAGCATTGACCTCCTGATAGTCGGCGGCAAGGCGTCGGCGCATATAGGCGACCAGCGTCTGGAACAAAGTCCAGCCCTTGGGGTGCCAGAAGATCGAGCCCGGCCCTTCCTCCTGGGTATGGAACAGGTCCATCTCGCGCGCGAGCTTGCGATGATCCCGCCGCTCGGCCTCCTCGAGCTGCTTGAGATAGGCGTCGAGATCTTCCTTCTTTGCGAACGCAGTCGCATAGATGCGCGACAGCATCGGCCTTGTGGAATCGCCCCGCCAATAGGCGCCGGCGACCTTCATCAGCCTGAAGGCCTCGCCGACCTTGCCGGTCGAACTCATGTGCGGGCCGCGGCAAAGGTCCGTCCATTCGCCCTGGCTGTAGAGCTTCACCTCCTGATCGTCGGGAATGGCGTCGACGAGTTCGATCTTGAACGCTTCGCCTTTTTTCTCGAAGAAGCTTTTGGCCTCTTGGCGCGAGACTACGAACTTCTTGAACGGCTTGTCGCGGGCGATAATCTCCCGCATCCGCTTCTCGATCGCCGGAAAATCCTCGGGCGTGAACGGCTCGTTTCGAAAAAAGTCGTAGTAGAAGCCATTCTCGATCACCGGTCCGATCGTGACCTGCGTCCCTGGCCAGAGCGACTGCACGGCTTCCGCCAGCACATGCGCGGCGTCGTGGCGGATGAGCGCAAGCGCGCGCGGATCGTCGCGGGAAATGAACTCGAGCGCAGCGTCTCTATCGATGGGGTCGGCAAGATCGACAATCTCGCCATCGCGGACCGCCGCCACGGCGCGCTTGGCGAGAGAAGGCGAAATGGATTTGGCGACGTCCAGGGCCGACACGCCGGACTCATAGGCGCGCTCGGCGCCGTCGGGAAACGTGACGCGAACCATGAAAGCTCCTCAAGCTCACTCGCCGATACCAATCGGCGTAAGCGATTGAACGACCTGGATATAGACGCGGGCCCCGTCGGGGGCAATGGCGTTGTCGCCAGCCTTCGCAGCTAGACCGAGAACTCCTCGATGACGGGCGCGCCGGCATAGTTCGCGTAGCGGAACCATCGCGGCTTCACGACGATATAGGCGATATCGGGCCAATTCTCTCTCGCGCGGCCATCGGGCCACTCGCGGTAATAGGCGGCTTTCGCGTAGGCCAGATCGTCGCCTTGCGGTCGGCGGCCGTCGCCTTCGATCTGCACGGTGATGTCATTGTCCCATCCGATCACCAGAGCGGCTGCGGGCCGGCGGGCGAGGTTCGCTGCCTTGCGGCTCGACCCCAAGGTATCGAACACGACCTCGTTCCTATCGGTCAGCGCGAAGCCCACCAGCGCCGCCTCGGGGGCGCCGGAGCTATTGACCGTCGACACCACGGCGAGCCGCTTTCTTCTGACGATGTCGAGCACCTCTTCCAGCTTCAAGTGCGCCTCCCGTTTCATTTCACGAGTGATCTGGCGGCGGGGCGCATCGCCGATCAGGCGCCGCGCCGCGGCTTCGCTTTTGGCGTCCGCTTCGCCTGCGGCCGTTCTGGGCCGCCGGCGGAGGTGGGCGTGTTGGCTGGCGGATCGCTGGCGGGGAACGACTCTTCGATCTCCTCGTCGAGCTTCTCCTCGACCGTCGCTCGTCGAGCGTCTGGCGGCTTCTTCGCGGGGTCTTTCATGTCGGTCGCTCCCGATAGACGGCTTGCGCGGGACGCGGCCTCCCGCGTCGGCGCGTTCCGTTACAAACGCCCAATCCATATAGGCCCGCGGGCGAGCCAATGCGAGGCGGCGTGGCGTGGAGGCCAGCCGCGCCGCCACCGTCTTTGGCCAGATCCATGTAGTATATCCGGACGGTCGCCAAAATTGCAGCCAAATCTAGCCAAATCCAGCAAAATCGAGCAAAGACCGAGCAAAATAAATCAAAGACAAAGGCTTGGATTTCCTTGGATTTCCTTCGCCGGATTGAGCCGTTTCAATGGCTTGTAGCGACCCCCCGGGGGCGAAAACTTCTTTTCCCGCTCCTTTCCCGGCTATTGGCTGAAGCCACTCCGGCGCCTGATCCATCGACCAGGGAAAGTAGCACGGGTTCTGATTTTCGCAAAGGAAAAACTATCAGTTCTTGTGAGGGATCGTTTCGTTCAAGGATCGGCCCCTGAGCCCGCGCCGGCGAACCCTTCTCGCCGCCGCCAACCCGTTCGCGCCAAAGCCTCCGGGCTCATGCCTCGGTCGAGAGGGGGCTCGCCGTTGTCTTCCGCCGGAGGCGCTCCTACTTCGAACCGCGCTTGCGGGCGATGCGCTTCCTCTTGGCGGGCGGCTTGGCTTTTGTCCTTCGCTTGATTGGCGGGCCGATGCGCGCCTCGACGTCGGACCCGTTCGATTTCGCCCGCTCGGCGATGCGCCCGACTTCCTCATCGGAAAGAATGGCCGGGCGGCCGGCCGAAAGGGCGATCGTGTAGAGGCGGGCGAGCGTCTCAAGCTCGCGCGCGCGGACGAGCGCGGCCTGGAGCGTCGCGCCGGTGGTCAGCGCGCAGTAATTGCTGAGCAGGACGGCGTGGCCTTGGCCGAGCGCTTCGAGCGTGAGTCCGGCGAGCTCGGTCGTCCCGGAGGGCGCATATTTCGCGCAGCGCACGAGCGGACCGCCGAAGAGGGCGATCATCACATGCGCCGCGGGGATGTCCCTGCGCGCCATCGCGAGCGCGGTCGCGTAAGGCGACTGGAAGCGCACGATCGCGCCGATATCGGGACGCGCGCGGGCGATGTCGAGGTGAATGCGCCATTCGGCCGAGGGCTTCAGCGGGCCCTTCCACGATCCGTATTCGCCGACCAGCGCCATGCGCGCGATCATGGCGGGGCGGAGGCTCGCATAGCTCGCGCCGCTTGGGGTGATGAGGAGCGAATCCTCGGAGCGGGCCGAAATGTCGCCGGTCTGCGCGCCGCCGAGCCCGGCGGCCACCATGCTCGCGCCGTGGGCGATGATCGATGCGCGCAGAGCCTTCTCGTTCGCCGCCATGTTCCCGCTTTCGCTCAGCCGCACCCAGCGCGTGAAAGCGCTTTTGACGGCGGATCGGCCGGGAAATCAAGCGGCGTATCACATGCGCCGGACGGCCGCGTGAAGTTAACAGCGCCAACTCGGCGGTTGACCAAGCTCGAACCCCGCACCCGCCCTTTCAAGCGAAAGGAATTGTTCGCCGGCGCGCAGGCGCCTAAAAGATTGGCGCAAAGCGCTCAATGGCGCGACCAACGGCCTACTCGGGGGAACATATCGCTTATGAAAGTGCAATTTGAAACGGTCGATGTCTTCACCGATCGCCAGTTCGGCGGCAACCCTTTGGCGGTGATTCACGACGCGCGCGGCCTTTCGGACGCTCAAATGCAGGCCATCGCCAACGAGTTCAATCTGGCCGAGACGACGTTCGTCTTGCCTCCGGACGATCCCGCGAACACGGCTCGCGTACGCATTTTCACGCCGCGCGCCGAGATGCCGTTCGCTGGTCATCCAAACGTAGGCACTGCATTTGTCCTGGCGCGCCAGGACAAGGTCTGCGGCAAGACTTTCGATCGTGAGAACATGATCTTCGAGGAAATAGCCGGACTTGTCCGCATGACGATCGACACCGACGATAGCGTGGTCGCCGGTGCGGCGCTGGCGGCGCCCCAGCAATTTCGGATCATGCGCAATCTCGATGTCGCGACGATCGCGCAAGCCTGCTCGCTCGACCCGGCGGACCTTGAGACGCGCAGGCATCCGCCCTGCCTCGCGAGTTGCGGCGCGCCATTCGTTCTTGCCGAACTGCGTGATCGCGCCGCGCTGCGTCGGGCACAGCCGCGCATGGATGTCTTTCTCGCGCGCTTGCCGCGGGACGATGCGACCGGAATCCATCTCTATGTCGAGGATGACGAAGAGGGCGCTGACTTTCAATCGCGAATGTTCGCGCCGCTGCATGGGGTCTTCGAAGACCCCGCAACCGGCAGCGCAAATGTCGCGCTTATCGGGCTCCTTGCCCATCTGCGGCCCGAACCATCCTTGCGGCTCGAGGCCGCCATTGGACAGGGCGTCGATCTGGGACGGCCGAGCCGGATGCGGGCGGTCGCGGAAAAGGCTGACGGCGTGGTGACCCGGACGTTCATTGGCGGCAAGTGCAAGCTCATGATGTCCGGCGCGATTGATCTGCAGTAGAGAATTCTCACCCAAGGGACGCCTTCGCCTGTAGTGACCCGGTCTGGCGGCTTGCGTCCAAGGAGGCCCGGTGTCGCGAACCCATTCCGCCAATCTTTTCGATCTCATCGCCGCGCGCGCGCCGGAGCCGGGCAAGCTCGCGCTCGAAACCGGCGACGCTACGGCGCTGACTTACGGCGAGCTTTTCGCGCGCTCCGCGCAGGCGGCTCATGCGCTGGTCGCGCTCGGGGTGCGGCCCGGGGACCGGGTCGCGGCGCAGATTGAGAAATCGACCGACGTGATCGTGGTGGCGCTGGCGTGCCTTCGCGCCGGCGCGGCGCTCTTGCCGCTGAACACCGCCTACACGCTGGCCGAGCTTGAATATTTCCTCGGCGACGCGGAGCCCGCGCTCACGCTCTGTCGGCCCGAGCAGCTCGAGCCGGTCCGGGCGCTCGCGCTCAAGCTCGGGCTGCCACGGGTCGAGAGCCTCGGCGTCAAGCGCGATGGAACCTTCGCTGAAGCCATCGCAGCCGCGCCGCTCGGCTTCGAGACGGTTCCGCGCACGAGCAGCGATCTTGCCGCGATCCTCTACACCTCGGGCACGACCGGCCGCTCGAAGGGGGCGATGCTGACGCATGAGAACCTGGCCTCGAACGCGCTTACCCTCGTCGATTGCTGGCGCTTCACTTCCGCGGACCGGCTCATTCATGCGCTGCCCGTTTTTCATACTCACGGGCTGTTCGTTGCGGTCAATGTCGCGCTCATCGCGGGAGCGACGATGGTCTTCATGAACCGGTTCGACTCCGACGCGGTGATCGCGGCGATGCCTCGTGCGACGACGATGATGGGCGTGCCGACCTTCTACACCCGCCTGCTCGACCATCCGCGCCTTAGCCGCGAGATCTGCGCCAACATGCGTCTCTTCGTCTCGGGCTCGGCGCCGCTGCTCGCCGAGACCCATCGCGCCTGGCGGGAGCGGACCGGCTTCGCCATCCTCGAGCGCTACGGGATGACTGAAACCAACATGATCGCGTCGAACCCTTATGACGGCGAACGCCGGCCGGGGACGGTGGGCTTCGCGCTGCCGGGAGTCAGCGTGCGGATCGCCAGTCCGGAGGGCGGAGCGCCGGTGGGCGCGGGGGAAGTTGGCGTCATCGAGGTCAAGGGGCCGAACGTGTTCGCCGGTTATTGGCGGATGCCCGAGAAGACCGCGCAGGAGTTTCGCCCCAATGGTTATTTCATCACCGGCGATCTGGCCCGCGTCGATGGGGACGGTTATATCCACATCGTCGGGCGCGCGAAGGACCTGGTGATCTCCGGCGGCTTCAATGTCTATCCCAAGGAAGTCGAGAGCGAGATCGATGCGATCGAGGGCGTGATCGAGAGCGCGGTGTTCGGCGTGGCCCATGCGGATTTTGGCGAGGGCGTGACCGCGGCTGTCGTCGCGCGCCCGGGAGCCGGGCTGAACGAGACGGCGATCCTGGCGGCGCTCGGCGGGCGGCTCGCCAAGTTCAAGACGCCGAAGCGCGTCTTCATCGTCGAATCGCTGCCGCGGAACGCGATGGGCAAAGTGCAGAAGGCCGCGCTGCGCGAGGCCTATAAGGACATCTACCGCGTTTAAGCAAACCGCGTCCTGAGCCGGCGGCGCTCCTCAGGACGAAGAGGCGGACCGCGCCTAGCCAAGCCGGCCGGAAGCGTGGGCGAGCATGGTGTAGACCTTGCCGGTGTTGGAGAGGAGATAGGCGCGCCACTGCGACCCGTCGCGGTCGTTCTGGCTGACCTTTGCCAACAGGCGCTCGAATTCCTGCATGTAGCGGGTTGTCGCGTCGCGGAAGAGCGGGTCGCCGCGATAGCGGCGCCGGATTTCGTCGAACGCCTGCTGGCCGGCCTCGGTATAGAGGCGGCGGGAGACGGCGGCGGTGTCGCCTCGCCGCCATCGATCCCACATCTCGACCGCCGCCGCATTGTCGATCAGCCCGGCAATTTCCAGCGTGAGTCCCTCGAGGGTCTCCGACCCTTTGGGCTGAGCCGCCTCCGGCTCATCACGGGAGGCGGCCGCGAGAAGGTTCGAGAGCCATCCGGCCTGCCCGCGATCGGAGGGTGAGCCCGGCGCGAAGGGCGCCGGCGTCGCGCCCGGCTGAGGGAGCGAGGGGGCGGGCGATGTCGGCCAGAGCTGCGGCGGGCCGCGCTCGCGCGACGGGCTCGGCTCCGCAACGGAAGCCTGCCCCGGCGCCGGACCCGGACCCTCGATCGCGGGCGGCGCAGCAATCGCGTCGGAGACGCGAGGCAGCTTCTCAAAGCGCGCTCCCGCGACGGCCGTCGCCGGGGCGGCGAGCGCCGCCGGTTCGGCGACGTCATAAGCGCCGCCAGATTCCGAGACCAGCGCGGCGAGCTCCTTGAGCGCCCGGATCTGGTCGGAGACCACCCGCCGCATCGCTTCGGCGGTTTCGCTTGTCTCCTGCGGCAGATCGAGCACGCCACGGCGGAGCTCCTGCCGGGTCTGGTCGAGCTCGCGCTGAACCTGGCTCGCCATCTCCTTCACTTCGGCGACCGATTGACGGAACCGGTCGGCGGCCTGGTCGAGCGCGCCGGAAAGTTGCGCATTGGTCTGCTCGACCGTCGCTTGCAGCGTCTGCGCGGTTCGCTCGCGCTCCTTGGCCGCCGAGTCGCGAATGGTTTCGAACTGGCCAGCGACGGCGATCGACGCGCCCCTGGTGGCCGAGGCCAGGGTGGCGCTGATCTCCTGCGCGCGCGCCTGCGCTCTCGTGAAACTATCCTCGACATTGGCCGCGAACCGCGCGAGCGTCGCCTCAAAGGCCTCGCTGCGGCCGGAAAGATCGCCGATGAGCGCCTGCAAGCTGCCTTGACGATGTTCGAGGGCGCGGTCCAGCGAATGCTGCTGTTGGCTGAGATCCCGCCCCACCGCAGCCAGCGTCTCGGCATGCTGCGCGAGCTGTCCGGCGAGCGCGCTCGCGTCGGATTGGGTCGAGGCCGAGAGCCGTCCCAGCGTCGCGACCTGCGAGGCGATCGCCCCGAGCGCGTGCTGGAATTCGTCGACCCGCGCGTCGAGCCCGCTCTGAACCGAGGCGAGCCGGTCGCCGGCCGACCCGATCGCCCGATCGATGACGACGCTGGTCTGACCGAGATTTTCGATCACCGAGGTCAGCTCGTTGCGCAAGCGGCCGCCAGTCTCGGTGAGAGCCCCGACCGAATTTTCCGCGCTGCGCGCGACGGCCTCGGCCAGGGAGGCGCTGGACGTCTCCACCTGCTCGGTCAGGCGTCTCAACAATGCGTCGATCGTCTCGGCCGAGCGGTGGGCTGCGTCCGCGGCGACAGTGCGGAGCGCTTCGCTCGAATCGGCCACTTCGGAACGCAACTGTCCGGTCAGTGCGCTCAATGCGCGCACCGGGTCCGCCGCGCTTCCGTTGACGGCGGCGATGAGCTCGTCCGTGCGCCGGGTCAGCAAAGCCGAGAGGCTCGCCATCTGCTGATCGAGCGTCTGCATCGCGCGCTCGCCGACGCCGGCGATCCTCGCCGTCACGTCCTCGCCGCGCTCGCCGAGCGCGGCCACGAGGTCCGCGCCCCTGCCTTCAATCACCTCGCGCAGATCGTCGACCCTGGCCCTGATCGCTCCGGCGACGCTCGCCCCTCGCGCCGCCCAGGTCGAATCGGCGTCCGACGCCGTTCTCGCCATGACCTCGCTCATCGCCTGAATGCGTCCCGACAGACGCTCGTCGATGCTCTCGGCGTTGCGGTTGGCCGCCTCGACCAGGTCGGCCAGGCGCGAATCGATGATCCGCGCGCTTTGATCCGCGGCCTCGGAGAGCGCGGCCAGGCGCGCGTCGAAAATCTCAGCGCTTTGCCTCGTGGCGTCGCCGACGACGACACGGTGCGAGTCGAATGTGGCGCCGAGCGAAGCCTTGTGCGCGTCGAGCATGCCGGTGACGCGTTCGGCGTGCTCGCCGACCTTGTCTTCGAGCTCCGCCCGGCTCGAATCGAAGCGCCGGCCCAGTTCCTGCATGGGCGCGACGACCTGCTCCCTGAATTGCTCGACGCTGACGCCAAGCGAGCGGGAAACATCCTCGACCCGGCCGGTCAAGGTCGCATTGATGTCCCGGGCGACTGTTGACAGAGTTCTGCGTCAGGTCTTCAGCCCGTCTTCGGAGGGTTTCGCCGATTTCGGCCGATTTGGCGTCCATGCCTTGGGTAAGCTCGCGACCGCCGTCGCCGAGCGTCTTGGCGGTTTCGAGGGTGTTGCGGGCGAGCATTTCGGTGAGCGCGCGGCCGCGCTGGGCGAGCGCGTCTTCGATCCGCATGAGCAAGCTTTCGAGCGTCGTCGAGACGTCGCGAAGTTTCGCTCCGGCGCGCTCATCCACGGCTTGCAGCCGGGAATCGAACAGCGCGGCCGCCTCGTCGTTGCGCCGGGCGAGTTTCTCGTCGATCGCGCCGCCCCGGTTGACGAGGGTGTCCTCGATTGCGGCGAGCTTCGCCCCGAGATCGGCGGCGAGAGCGGCCGACCGGTCGTCGATTTGGTCGACGAGATCGCGGCCGCGCCCGTCGATTGCGCCCTCGAATCGCGCGAGGCTGTCGCCGAGCGATGTCTCCATGCGGCGCGAGTGGGAAGTGAGCGCGAATTCGACCGCATTCTGATGGGCGGCCGTAGCGGTCTCGAACTGCTCCGCGCGCATCGTCGAATTCGACGCCAGCTGATCCGTGTAGTCGACGAACCGTTTGTCGAAATCGTCGCGGCGGGCGTTCATCATCACATCAAGCGCGTCGAGGTGTCCGGAGATGCGGGCGTTGAGTTCGTCGGAATGGGAGCCCAGGCGGTCGATGACGCTATGCCCGCTTTCGCCGACGAGGCCATCGAGGGCCGCGAGATAATCGCGCATGCGGTCGGTCTGTTGCGACACCGCGTCCACGAGACGCGCGCCGCGGTGATTGACGATGCCGTCGAAGGCCGCGATCTGCTCGCTCAGGATGTCGTGCACGCTGCCTGCGCCGTTGGCCGCCGCGGCGGCGGCGTCGCTGGCGAGCGCGGCGAAACGTTCATTGATTTGCGCGGTCTCCTCGCCCATCCTGGCGAGCGATTGCGTCGTCGACGCATCGATCTGCGCCTGGGCGACGGCGCCCTCCGCCGAGATTGCGCTGACAAGGCGGCGCGTCGATTCATCGAATAAGGTCTCGAGCGCGTCGTTCTGGGCTACGATCGCGCCCCGCAACTGGGTTTCGCGGGCCTCGAATTGCTCGCCCCAGCGAGCGCCCGCCGCGTCGAGGATCGCGGCCGCGTCTTCCGCGCGATCATGGATGAGCGAGGTCATTCGCTCGCTCGATCCGGTCAGCCGTTCTTCCAGGGCCTGACCTCGGACGACGACGGTTTCGTGCAGACGGTCGGCGGCGTCGTTCAGGCGTACGACGAGGTTGTCGCCGTGGACAACGATGGTGTCGGAGAGCCGCGCGCCGCCGGATTCGAGCCGCTCGATCAGCGCATTTGACCGGGCGCTGAAATCGCTGGCGACCGCATCGCTCGACAGGCCAAGCCGGCCGACCACCGCGTCGCCCTGGGCGCGGATCGCTTCGACCGCCTGCGAGCCGCTCCCGCTGACCCGTGTCACGACATCGTCCGCGTAGGCGTCGACAGCGCTCCGCGTCGTCGCGGAGGCATGGGCGAGCTGGTCGGCGATCATGTCGCCCTGGGCCTGGATCGCCTCGGCGGCCTGCAGGCCGCTCGCGCTTAAGCGGGCGACGACATCGTCGGCGTGGGCGCCGACCGCGCTTCGCATCGCCCCTGCGGTTTCGAGAAGCCGGTCGGCCACGCCATCGCCATGAAGGCGGATCGCATCGACAGTCTGCATCCCGCTCGCATTGACGCGCCCGACAATTTCGTCGGCGTATTCGGTGACGGCGCTGCCTGTCGCCGCCGAGGCCTGTTCGAGCTGGCTGGCGACAGAATCGCCTTGAGCGCGTATGGCCTCGATGGTTTGCGCGCCGCTCGCGCTGACGCGCCCGACAATCTCGTCCGCATAGGCGCCGACGGCGCCGCTCATCACGGCTGATGCGCCAGTGAGCTGGATCGCGACGGCTTCCCCATGCGTGTTGACGATCTCGGCGGCCTCCGACAGCCGCGATGCGATGATGTCGCCATGGGTTTGCAGCGTCCGCGCGGCGTCGGCGCTGCTGGACGAAATGCGGCTCACGACCGTGTCCGCGTGGTCGCCGATGGCGTTGCTCGCGGTGGCGGCGGCCTCCGAGAGGGCCCCGGCGACTGAATCGCCGTGGGCGCGAATGGCGTCAAGGACCTCAGCGCTGCTTGCATTGATACGACCGACGACGTCGTCGGTGTGCGCGCCGAACGCGCCCGACAGCGCGAGCGACGCTCCGGCAAGCTGATCGGTGACCGCGTCGCCGTGTCCCTTGATCGCTTCGACGGCCCGGGCGCTGCTGCCGCTGATGCGGCCAACGACCTCGTCGGCATGGGCGCCGACGGCGCTTCGCGCGAATTCGGCCGCATCCGCAAGCCGCGTCGCCACCCGATCGCCGTGGGCGTCGATGGCCTCCACGACCGATTCCTGCGAAGTCTGAATTCGTTCGATGAGATTGTCGCCCCGCTCGCCGAGGCGCGACAGCAGGTTGTCGCCGACCGTCCTGAAGCGGTTGTCGACCTCCCCGACCCGCGCGAGGATGTCGCCCGCGGCTTTCTGGCTGGTCTCTCCGAGGCGCTCGGCGAGGCTATCGCCGATCCCGCTGATCGATACGCTCATGCGCGCGCCTTCCGCGGCAATGCGTTCGAGGGTCGCGGACCCGGCGCGATCCAGGCCCAGCGCGATCTCTTCCGACGTCGCCGCGAGCGATGCAGCCAGCCGCTGGCCGGTTTCAGTCAGGCGTTCGCCAAGATTGGCGCCGGCGGTATTGATATCCGCGCTGACGCCGTCGTGGGCGGTCGCAATCGCATCGCGGATTCGCGTTCCGCTGGTGATGATGGATTCGCGCTGATCGGCCATTTCGGCGATCAGGAGACGAATCCTTCGCTCGTTGTCGGAATAAGACCGCTCGAGCGTCGAAACCTCGGACCGCACTCGGGTCTCGAGTTCCGCGGCGCGCGCCAGCGCGCGTTCGACGCCGTCTCCCATCGAAGTGAGTTCACGCCGGATGGCCTGGGACAGATTCACCATGTGGTCGCCCGCCATCGTCTCGGGTTCGGCCAAGCGTACGGCAACCTGCGAGATCGCGCGGGCGGATTGCCTGAGCTCGCGGAGGCGTCGCGAAAGGGCGGCGAAGCCGAACATGCAGAAGATCGGCGCCAGCGCCGCCAGAAGGAAGAGCGGCGTCTCCGGTCGGAGCAGCGCCTCGTCGAAGCGCCTTGGGACCGAGGGCCACAGCGCGACATAGGCGTAAAGCGCGCAGATCGCCGCCCACAGGAGCGAACCGATCAAGGCGAGGACGAACGGGGTCCGGCTCGCCGGCTGCGGATTCATCGCCTGCAGGATGGCCCCCACCGTCTCACGGTCGTCGTTTGCCGGCGCGGTGGTGGGAATCGCCGGTTTGGCGTCGCTCTCGGAAGCGTTCGCGGTCGAGGGGCCGGGGCGGAGCAGGGTCGAAGCTTCCGCCGGAAGCGGGCTCGGCTTGAGAACCGGCGTCGCTGTGGTGGCCTTCGCGGGGACGAGTTGAGGCGAGGAAGCGTTCTCGACCGTGAAGGCCTCGTCGTCTTCGGTGAGATTCAGTGCGCTTTCGATCGCGGACATCGCCGCGGAGACAGGATCCGTGGCCGGATTTTGTTTTGCCATCGTGTGCGCCTCACTCCATCGGCGCCGGTCGCTGGAGGGACCGGGCCGCACGCCAACGTTCCCCGGCCTGCCTTGGCCGCACCAAACGCTGTGAATTAACCACGTTGCAGTTTACCGCCGAGCCCCAAAGATTAAAACCGAGCCCGGCGTCCATCTTGCAAACGTCGTTAACGCTTCGGTTACCATGTTTTTCCATAGTCTTCAGCCGATTATCCGCCGCGGGCGTTCGCCGCCGCGTCATTTCCGCCGGGGTCGCGGACGAGCGAGGGGCCATGTTTGGGAGTAGGGGAGCCTCGAGGTTGGCTGAGACCGGTTCAAATCAGCACGAACCGGCGCCGCGAGGTTTCGATCCACCCCTCGATCTTGTCCATCTCGCGCGTCAATGTTTGGGCGATCACGACCTCGAGGCTGAATTGCTGGGATTGTTCCGGCTGCAGGCGCCGGCGTTGACCGCGCAACTCGCCGATCCTTCGCTCTTGTCATTGGAATCAAAGGCGAAAATTGCGCACAAGCTGCGCGGCTCCGCGCTTGCGGTGGGCGCCGGACGGGTCGCCAGCGCGGCTTGGCGCTTCGAGGAGCTCGCCGCGGCCGCTCCCCGCCAGTGGCCGCCTGACGCCGACGAGCGCTCTGACGAGGCCCAGGCGATCGCGGCCCTCCTGTCCGCCGTAGCGGAGGTTGTGGCCGAAATCGAGCGGATTCGCAGCTAGATCGCCCGAGAGCCGTCCCCCGAAACGACAGTTGGGGATAAGTCTCGTCGTCCCGCCGGGCGGCGTCCTGCCGGGGCGACGAAACACGGCTCCAAACGCCCTTTCGGCGCCGCCGCGCTTGCTTTATGAAGGCGCCCGGCAAGGCCTGAGGCCATTCCCGCGTTACAGCGCGGGACGTCTTTCTCCCTGAGGAAATACTCGTTTCCATGACCAAGGTGACATTCATTGACGCGTCGGGGCAGTCGCGTTCCGTTGAGGCGCAGGTCGGCTCGACCGTGATGGAGACCGCCTTGCGCAATTCCATTCCTGGCATTGAAGCGGAGTGCGGCGGGGCCTGCGCCTGCGCGACCTGCCACGTCTATGTCGCCGAGGAGTGGACCGCGGCGGTGGGCAAGGCGTCGCAGATGGAGGAGGACATGCTCGATTTCGCCTTCGAGGTGCGTCCCAACTCGAGGCTCTCCTGCCAGATCAAGGTCAGCGAAGCGCTGGACGGCCTCGTCGTGAGCACCCCAGCCAAACAAGGATAGGAATTGAAGGAACCCGCATGAAGGAAGTGCTGTCTACTGACGTCGCGATCATCGGCGCCGGGCCGATCGGTCTCTTTGCCGTGTTCGAGCTCGGGCTTCTCGACATCCGGTGTCATCTGATCGACATCCTGCCGAAAGCGGGAGGTCAATGCGCGGAGCTCTACCCCGAGAAGCCGATCTACGACATCCCGGGCTTCCCGGTGATCTCGGGCCAGGAACTGGTCGACAATCTCATGAAGCAGATCCATCCGTTCGGGCCGAAGTTTCACCTCGGCGAGATGGTTGAGGAGATGGAGGTTCTCGGGACGCCGGAGAAGCCGCTGTTTCACGTCGGGACAGACAACGAAAAGACGATCGAAGCGAAGTCGGTGTTCATCGCCGCAGGCGGGGGATCATTCCAGCCGAAGAGGCCGCCGATCCCGGGCCTCGACGCCTATGAGGGCAAAAGCGTCTTCTATTCGGTTCGCAAGATGGAGCATTTCAAGGGGAGGCGAGTGGTCATCGTAGGCGGCGGCGATTCCGCGCTCGACTGGGCGCTCAACCTGCATCCCGTCGCCGACCGCATTACGCTGGTTCATCGCCGCGACGCGTTTCGCGCCGCGCCCCACTCGGTCAATGCGATGCGGGAGCTCGTGAATTCGGGCGACATGGAATTCGTGCTCGGCCAGGTGACGGCGGTCAAGGGTGAGAACGGGCAGCTCTCGGCGGTCACGATACGGCGCGAGAACGGCGAGCACTACGACCATCCCTGCGACGATATGATGCCGTTTTTCGGCCTGACCATGAAGCTCGGGCCGATCGCCAATTGGGGGATCAACCTGCACGAGAATCTTATCCCCGTCGATACAGCGAAGTACGAAACGAGCCTTCCGGGCATTTTCGCCATCGGCGACATCAACACCTATCCGGGCAAGCTCAAGCTCATCCTGTCCGGCTTCCACGAGGCCACGCTCGCCGCGCAGCGCGCGCATCGCTACGTCTATCCGGACAAGAAGCTGACCTTCCAGTACACGACGTCCTCGACCAGCCTCCAGCGCAAGCTGGGGGTGAGCTGAGCGCTGGCCTCCAGAGGCGACAAGGTCGCCCCGCTTTCGGAACAGAACCATCGCGGCGAAACGGCGGGTCGTCGCAATTCGTGGGGACCGGCATGGCGGAAATCGATATCGATCGGATCAAGGCGAACCTGATCGCGGCCAAAAAGGCGCGCGGCCCGGATCCGCGCCTGATCCCGCAAAGCCGGCGGGAATCATCGGCCGATGAGCAGGAGATCAAAAAATTCCTGGCCCCCGTTATGGAGAAGGCCGGGCTGGATGTCGGCGCGTTCGAAAAAATCCTGAAACAGAACAAAGCCTATGCGCCTCGCAAGCCAACCGCGGACGCCGTCAAGCGCCATGCGTGGATGAAGGGGAATGTCGTCAAGAGGATGAGGGCTCGGGCAGGCGCGCGCCGAGGCGTCGCAGTTTCAGCGCCGGCAATCGCCGCGTTCAACCCGCCCTCGGTCACCGAGACGATACAGCCCTTCTTCATCTGGGCGAACCCGGCCAACATCCTCACGGATTCGAATCTGGCGACAGACGACAACTTGGCGCGCGTCATGATTTAGACAGGCAGCGACGGCGGCGGCGATTACGTCAGCTTTTGGTATTTGTGGACGAATCCGAATGATTACGCAGTCGGTCTCGACGTCGATACGTCGCTCGCATTCATTGGCTACTGCTCGGTGACCGCCGAAGGCGGATGGTTGCCGGGATTGCGAGTGAGCAACGCGCATATCAGAGCTTACATGGACATTTATCAGCCGGAAGATGAGGACGAGAGCAATGGCGCTCCCTCACTGCAAACTCCGGTCATTCCAGTTCTCGACCTGCACGCGGAGTCATTTTGGACCGGCGACTTCAACTCGGCGCCCGTCAACTCGATTTTCGATATTTCCAACGATCAGGTCTCCGTTTCCGGCGGTGCGTCAGTTCTGTTCGAACTGATCGCAGCCTTCATCTTCGACAGCTACAACGGCGTCGCCTTGTTCGATTTCGATTCGGAATATCAGATCTCGACCCCAGGCATGACGATCACCTCGACGCCCATTATCCTCTTTTGAGCGCGCCCGCTCCGCGTCAGAACGTGATGTTCGTGCGCAGGCCGATCACCAGCTCGTTCCTGATTCTCTGCGCCGGTTGGTTCGGATTGGCGATTCCCGCGCTGGGATTGATGAAATATTGGACGTCGGGCTGAACCTGCCACGACGGCAGAACCTGAGCCTGGTACGTCGCCTCGAGAAACGTCTCGCTGCTGCGAATCGGCGTGTAGAGCGAGGGCTGGTAGAACTGCATTTGCCGGTCGAAGCCGGACGCGCCGCCGCTGGCCCAAGCCGTGCCCATTTCGATCCCGAAGACGTCGTTGTCGCGCGTCGGCAGCGGCGCCCTGAGGGCGGCGCCCGCGTTGATGCTGGCGCTCACGAGGTTGCGGTCCTGGTAGGGCGTGAACATCGGACGGACGAAGAGGTTCAAGCTGCGATTCGTGTCGTCCTTCGATCGCCAGATCATCTGGTCGACGACCCCGTAGAGTGAAAAGTCGCCGTGGCGCTGAGCGGGCGCCCCGTTGCTCAAGGGACTGGCGAGGGGGACGCCGACGGTGTCGTACTGCTGATCGTCGAATTTGTAGCTGTCGTACCAGGCGCCGAGCTTGTAGACGCCCGGCAGCGGGCCATCGGGGTTCGGCTTCCCTGACGCGCTCGAACCATAGGCGTATTGCAGTTCCGCAATCGCCAGGGTCCCGGTGTCGAGCGGGAAGCTCACGCCGTGAGGGTTGCTCGTCAGCGAACTCGGCGAATCCCGCGGGATCGGGCTTCCGTTGACTATGGCCGCAAGCACGGTCACGGCGTCGGTCAGTTGCGCCCGTCCGCGAACGCCTAAGCCCGCGAGCGGATAGGCGGGGCCGCCGCCCGGCAAATTTGTCGTTGGAAGCGCTGGCCAGCCGGACACCCCGTTTACGAAGAGGGAGTTTCCGCTTGGGGCGATGATGAATTCCTCGTCGAGGCTCTGCTCGCCCACCTTGATGTCGAACTTGTCCCCGAACTTCTGCTGGTACCAGAGCTCCCAAAGCCGAACGCCAACGGGGCCCTCGACGTCGGTGAGGGTCTGCCACACGAGCAGGTTGTTCGCGGTGAGATCGCCGCCCCAAACCTGGAGGCCGCTCACGTTGAACGTGCCGCCTTTGAGCCCGAACGCCTTCTCGGTGTCCATTTGCAAGGTGACCGTGGTGAGCCCGTTGGCCTCGAAGCCCTGCTGAGAGCCGCCGCTGAGGTTGCCGAACGTCTCGATGTTCTCGAGGATGATCAGCGTGAGGCCGTATTTGCCGAGCGCTGGCCGAAGCCCGCCCATGTCGCCAAGCAGGTTCTGATTCTGCCACGAAGGGCTCAAGAACCCGAACGGCGCGCCGCGCTCGGGGGCCGTCGCGGCGCCGGGCGTCGTCGCGGGCTGGTCCGGCGACTCAGTTGTAGGGGACGCGGGCGTCGCCGCGCCCGGCTCGGCTGAATTCGGCGTCGGCCGCTTGAACGAGACAGACCGTCGCCAGTCCGAACGCGATCCCGATCGCGACCCGCCGCCGGGCGTCTGGCGAGAGCCCCGCGAACCCTGCCGGATGACGAAGAAGACGCAATTCCGAACCCCGGTTCCGCCGTCCGACCGCCGCCAAGCAACGCGACCTCAACGGCTGCTCGATGTCAAGGAGGGCGGTTCTTGAGAATAGGGCCTTTCCAAAACTGTCGAATGACGGCCAATCCGTGCGGCCGTTTCGCCGGGAGGCGCGTCGCCGTCCCGCCCCCGCCTGCGGTCCGACCGGCGCATAATGAGAGGCTCGAAGCGCGATAATGTCTTTGCGGACGGCGCCGGTTGCGCGCTATGCCATTCCGGTCGGGGACGAGCGTGCGGCGACCGGGAGCGGCGATGGGAGAACCGGCTTATGCCTCGACCGTAGCGCCCCGGTTCGACGCCGACTTCCGCGCCTCCTTCGCCGAGCTTCTCGCTTGGCGGCGCGACGTGCGGCATTTCCGCCGCGGCGAAGCGCTCGACGAACGGACGCTTGCGGAGCTCTTCGATCTCGCGTCCCTCGCGCCTTCGGTCGGCAATTGCCAGCCGACCCGGTTTGTCAGGGTGGATGACGAAGCGCGCCG
The DNA here is from genome assembly GCA_963761435.1 of uncultured Alphaproteobacteria bacterium. Lineage (GTDB taxonomy): Bacteria > Pseudomonadota > Alphaproteobacteria > Rhizobiales > Beijerinckiaceae > Roseiarcus. The sequence continues at coordinate 368,435 of CAVXHJ010000001.1, forward strand.
CTCGGCGATCCGAGCCAATTTCGAGGCCGCCAACCGGGAGGCGCTCACGGCTTACCGCGGCGAACGGGCCGAACTCTACGCCAGGCTCAAGCTCGAGGGTTTGCGCGATGCGCCGGTCCAGGTCGCCGTGTTCTGCGACGAGGCGACGGAGCAGGGCCACGGCCTCGGCGCCCGCACCATGCCGGAGGCGCGCCGCTATTCGACCGTGTGCGCCTTGCACACGTTCTGGCTCGCCGCGCGCGTTCGCGGCATAGGCGTGGGCTGGGTTTCCATCCTCGACCCGACGACGATCGCGGACACGCTAGACGTTCCGCGATCGTGGGCGTTGGTCGGTTATTTGTGTGTCGGGTGGCCGCGGGAGCAGCATTTGATCCCGGAGCTGGAACGCGCCGGCTGGCAGGGGCGCGCGGCGCATCCGGTCTTGCGGCGCTGATTGGGAAGAGCGGCGAGCGCAGCAATGATCACGCCGCCCGGCGAACAACGGCGCATCGCCGCGTCGCATAAATACCGCGTTTGTTACTTGCCGCCGATCCCGGACGGCACCAGAGTGCAGGCAGGGTCCAGTTGGGTCCCGGAGACGCCTGCGACGCGGCGCGACCAGTTCGCTCATCGCATGTGTTTGAATTAGGCGCGTCCCAGGTTTTTGCGCTCCGCTGTTCAGGTCATGGATTGGACCTATTTGCGAACATCAGGAGATGGTTCCATGCGTTTCATTGACGTCGCTCGATCCGCAGCCAGCGCCGCTCTTGCGCCGCCAATCCTGTGCCTGATTCTGACGGCGACCCCCGCGCCGGCGCGAGCCGATGTAATCGAATTTAGCTCTACAATACTGACGAAGCCTGTCTACGTCAGTGATATCGTTTTGTCGAAGACGTCCGCCGAGATAATATTAGCTACGCCGGCAATATTGCCGCCATTTCCAAAAGAAAATTTCGATGCAATCATCAGTGTTTTTCACGGAGATACGGCGTCAAAACAGAATTTATATGAAGAATTAGATTTAGATGGAGATTCTATATCTAATTATTCCATAGCTGATACGGGGTCTGGTCTTACAGAGACGCTCCATATCTTGTTTACCACGTTTTCGGCATATCAGGTCGACGTGGTGGGAGGCTTTGATATCGTCACGCTGAATACCTCTCAGTATGACCTTACGAGAGCCGTTTCACTCGTAGCCGGTATCCCGGCTGCCCCGGAACCCTCGACTTGGGCGATGTTGTTGCTCGGGTTCGCCGGGCTCGGCCTTGTAGGACACGCGCGCACGAGACGCGGGGATGGCGGCAGCTTGGCTTCGGCCGAAATTCATCCACGCCGAGGCGGATGAAGGTCGTCGACCCACTCGACAGGCTCAGGGTTCGGCTCGACGCTGGGCAGATCGAGATTGACGACCACCGCCTCCTGGCCGCTGCGCACAACAACGCAAGAGAGAGGCTCATCGTCGTTCGCATTGATCTCCTGATGGGGGACGTAAGGCGGCACGTAGATGAAGTCGCCAGGGCCGGCGTCGGCCACGAATTCGAGCCGGTCGCCCCACCTCATGCGAGCGCGCCCGCTCACCACATAGATGACGCTCTCGACGGCCCCGTGATGGTGCGCTCCCGTCTTCGCCATCGGCCGGATGACGACCGTTCCGGCCCACAGCTTCTCCGCGCCAGCGCGGGCGTGCGTGATGGCCGCGGCGCGGGTCATGCCCTCGGTCTGCGGGGTGTTGAGGTCGAGTTCGTCCGAATGAACGATTCGAACCCCGTCGAGACGCCAGCGCGCCTGGTTGCGATCGTCCATGGCGGGTCTCCCCAATGCGCGTCCGCGAGCTCGAGGCTCACGAGAAACGCGGAATTGCGCGCAGTCTATCGCCAAAAGCGCGGGTCGAACAGCGGCTGGCGATGGCGCACGCGGCGCCGTAAAACAGGGGATGACCGAGCTCTCGCCCGTGACGGCTCCAACACGCCTGACAGCGCGGGCGCTGATCGTTGGCGAACGCATCGACACCGCGGGGCTTGAGCGACCGGACATGGTCTCGTCGCTGCCGCTAGCCTTCCGCGTAGGCGAAAGGGGCATGGTGGCGCTGTTCCGGTTCGGCGTCGCGGTCATGGTGGGGTTAACCCCGCTCGAGGAAGAAGACACGCTGATGAAGCTTGCCTCACGGGTCACAGGCGCGAGGGCCCGCGGCGACGACGAAACGGCGGTCCTCGAAATCGCGCCCGATGGCGACGAGCAGAAGTCTTCGAGCGGGCCGATCCAGATCAAGAACCTGTCGCCCCCACGCTTTCTGGTGATCGCCGATGCGCTCGCCAAGACGGTGGCGCTGGCGCGCGACGAGCGCGAGGTCAACGCGGTCTTCGACGTCATCGAACCGTTCGCGGCCAAACTCGCGGCAAGCGGCCGGCCGCCGTTCCGCCGCCGCGAGATGCTCAAGCTGATCGGCCAGGCGCTGCTCGCGCAGCATCGGGTGTCGGGCCGGGTCGCGGTCGAGGAGAAGCCCGACGTGCTTTGGGACCACCCCGAGCTCGAACGTCTCTACGCCCGCCTCGCCGACGAATACGAGCTCAGCGAGCGCGGCGACGTGCTCAAGCGCAAGCTCGACGTCATCGGCGACACGGCGCAGGCCTTGACCGACATCATCGACGCCGATCGCGCGACCCGGCTCGAAGCGGCGATCGTGGTGCTCATCGTGCTCGAATTGATCGCCGCCATCGTCCAGATCGCCCTGGCGTTGCGCATGAGGTAGGCGGAACGCGCCAATTCAGGCCGAGCTCAATCAATGCGCCGCCGCTCGAGGGCGGCGCTGAGGTCCGGGCGCTCCAAATGACGTTTCCAATCACGCGGCCGCATCATCCCGGGCGCCCACCATATACTGCACCAGTTCTTCCGCGCTGGTGCGAGCGGTGATCTTCTCGGCGACTTTGCGTCCGCGATGCATGACGACGACGCGGTCCGTGACGGCGAAGGCGTCGGGCAGGACGTGGGTGATGAGGATCACTGGCGCGCCACGGGCTTTGAGGGTGCGGATGAGATCGAGAACCTTATGCTGCTCGGGCACGCCAAGATTGTTGGTCGGCTCGTCCATGATCATGAGCCTGGCGTCCCAGTAGACCGCGCGGGCGATCGCCACAGCCTGGCGCTGCCCCCCGGACATTTTTTCGATCGGCTCGGTCAAAGTGGGAAAACGGATCTGCAGCGAATCGAGGGTCTGCCGCGATTCCTCGCGCATATGCTTGTCGTCGAGGGTCTGGATGAGGCCGCCGAGGCGGCGCGTCTTGACCTCACGGCCGAGAAAGATATTGGCCCCGACATCGAGATTGTTGGCGAGAGCAAGGTCCTGATAGATCGTCTCGATCCCCGCGCGGCGCGCCTCCATCGGGCTTGAGAACGCAACCGGCGCGCCGTCGAACACGATCTCGCCGTCTTCCGGAGCATGGACGCCGGATATGCATTTGATCAGCGTCGACTTGCCGGCGCCGTTGTCGCCGAGGAGGCCAACGACCTCGCCGCGCGCGACATCGAAGCTCACGTTATCGACCGCGACGAGGCCGCCGAAGATCTTCGTCACGCCCCGGATCGAGAGAATGGGCTCGCTCATCGGCCCGCTCCTCCCGGCGCTCGGCCCATGATCAAATCGCGCGACTGGTCGATCAGCACCGCCACGATGACCACCGTCCCGACGACGATGAACTGCCAGAAGGCGTCGACATTGAGCATCACGAGTCCGGTCGTCAGCACGGCGATGATGAGCGCGCCGATCACCGTGCCGATTACCGTTCCGGCGCCGCCGAACATGCTCACCCCGCCGATGATGACCGCGGCGATCGAGCTTAGGAGCAGCGGATCGCCGATCACGGCCGAGCCAGCGGTGAAGCGGAGCGTCGACAGGAATCCGGCGACGCCGGAGGTTGCGGCCGAGAGCACATAGACAAGAATGACGTGGCGATCGACGGGAATGCCGCTGCGCACCGCCGCGTCCATGGAGCCGCCGATGGCGTAGGTGTGGCGCCCGAATTGGGTCTTATGGAGGAGGAAGATCGCCCAGGCGACGACGAACGCGGTCACGACGACCGGATAGGGCAGGATGATGTCCATCCGGCGCAGAAGCTCGCCGCGGACCTCGGGTCGATGGAGGAAATGGAGCCCGCCGCCCTCGCCGGAGATGTAGTAAATGAGCGCATCATTGCCGTAGGCGCGGACGCCGTCCGGCAGGCCGATGACGGTCGTGTTCTCGCTCATGAGGTAGGCGACGCCGCGGACGATGAACGAGGTCCCGAGCGTGACGATGAACGCCGGCACCTTCAGTTTGGCGATGATGACGCCGTTGACGAACCCGACCGCCGCCGCTCCGCCGACGCCTGCGATGAGGCCGGCGATGACCGCGGGAAAGAGCGGCGCGCCGCCATTGAACGCGGCGCGCAGGGCCAGCGCCGAAAGGACCGAGGCGAGGCTCATCACCCAGCCGACCGAGAGGTCGATTCCCGCGCCGATGATCACAAAGGTCTGACCGAGGCCGAGCAGCAGCACGGGTATGATGGCGACCAGGATGTTCTGGGAGTTGCGAACCGTGAGGAAATTGACCGAGCCGCCGGTGGTCAGCGGCACCGCGACAACGAAGAACAGGACGAGGAGCCCAAGAAAGAGCCACGCCCAGATGCGGCTCAAGAACAGGATGACGCGCTGCGCGGGCGTTCGAATTCCCGACGGCGCGGCGGAAGCGCGGGCAAGGATCAGCCTCGAGGCGCGCTCGCTCACCGGCCCCTCATCCACCAACCCTCATCCCACGTCCGAAGCCAGTCCGGAAGGAGGGGCTTCCTGCTGGACGTCCTGCGGCGCCGCCTTCTCGCCTGGACGGGAGAAGTCGAGCGCGAGGGTCGGCGCGCTTCAAGAAAGCAGTCAGTGTTACTTTCCTGGAACCGAATAAATGAAGCGTGCGATCGCTGGATCCTTCACGTTCTCCTTGTCGATAATTGCGAAGCCGGTTTCGACGCGGCGCGGCAGGCTGGTGACGCCGGCGGCGTCAGCGGCGGCGAACATGACCGCCATGTAGCCCATGTCGAACGGCTTCTGCGCCAGCACCAGGCTGACGACGCCCTTGTCCATCAGTTCGATCGCCTGCTTCGTCGCGTCGTAGGCGACTACCTGGACGTGGCCGCCGAGGCCGGCGTTGACCACCGCGGTCCCCGCCCCTTGGGCGCTGAACACGTTGGTGCCGAACACCCCTGCGAGGTTGGGTTCGCGCGCCAGCGCCGCCGCCGTCTGCTGCGTCGCCTTGTTGGGGTCGTCAAGATTGTAGTCAGGACCCAGCACCTTGATGTCCGGGAACTCTTTCGCGATCGCTTCCTTGAAGCCCTTCTCGCGGCCCTCGACCGAGCTCACGTTCGGGTTGGTCGAGTTGATGTAGACGGTTCCCTTGCCGCCAATCGCCTTCGCCAATCCGCGCGCGGCGATGCGGCCGCCCTCGGTGTTATCGGAACCGATGTAGCTGATCGGGAACTTCACCGGGCCGTTGATGTAGTCGCCATCGCCGAGGAACGTGTCGACGGTGATCACCTTGATGCCGGCGTCGGTGGCGGCTTTCAGCGGCCCGACCATCTGATCCTTATCGGTTGGCGCGGTGATGATGTACTTCAGATCCCCGCGCGCGACCATCGAGTCAAGGATCGGCGTCTGCACCGCGACGCCCCAGGTCGGAGGAATTTGCGTCACGACCTCGGCGCCGATGTCCTTCGCAGCCGCCTCCACCCCAAGCTGCATGACCTGGTAGAAGGGATCGACGACCCCCGGCAAGAAGCCGATCTTGAGTTTTTCCGCGGCGGCGCCGTGCGCCGCGAAGGCCAGGGCGAGCCCCGCGGCCACGGCTAGACTTGTGGGTTTGCGCATGTCAGTTTCCTCCCTTGGGCGATTTTCTCGCGCCGACCGCCCGGCTGCGCCAATACGCAAGCCCGAGCCCTTCATCTCGCCTGCGGGTCCCGCTCATAGGTCCCGGCAATTGATCGGCGTGGCGATTTCGATCACGCCCATCGAGGCTCCCGGCCGGCGAAAAGTCAAGCGCCAGCCAGCGCGCTTGACCACGGCTCTGTTGCGTGGCTGCCTTACACACCGGGGCGCTCGCGCATGGCGCGCGTCATCAATCTCGAAGCGCCGGCAACGCGGACTTGTTCCACGTTCGTCGGCGACCACCCGAATATTGGCGAACGGACTGACGTCGACTGTTCCCAAGTCTCCGTTGGCGCCAGCGCCAGCCGCTGTTCTGAAAGCAAGTTTTGTAGGCATGATTTGACCCTCCCCAAATCGACGCCGTCCCGTCTCAATCAGAGATGACGAATACGTGCGGCGTCTTCGCTGGTTGCTGGAGCTTCGGTGCTGGCCGACCAGCTCTTTTCCAGCTATCGAGGCAGCAGCCGGAGAAAAGTCAAGCGCGCCTAACCATAATGGGGAGCATTGTTCACGCAGAATCTACAGGAGCGGCAAAAGCGCCTGGCCGTCTTGACGCACCGCAAAAACGGGGAGGAGAATGACAATAAGGAGCCGCTGCGTCGCTACCCGTGGGAATTGAAGTGCAGCCCGCCAGGGCCATTCTGAACGTTCGCCATCTGACCTTGTACCGCTATGCGCGGCCGGTCGAATTCGGCGACCATCGCATGATGATGCGTCCGCGCGACGGGCACGATCAGCGGCTCCTGTCCTCGGAACTTGCGATCGAGCCGGAACCGAGGCGGCTGCGCTGGCTTTATGACACCTTCGACAATTGCGTCGCCATCGCGTCATTCTCCGGCGCCTCAACCTCGCTCACCGTCGAGAACCGATTCACGGTCGAGCGCATCGTCGACGATCAGCCGGGCGGCGAGATCGACCCGAGGGCGCAGTTCTTCCCCTTTTCCTACGCCCCGGAAGAACTGCCCGACATCGCTCGGGCGATTGAGCGCCTCTACAGCGATCCTGCCGGAGACCTCGACCGCTGGGTGCGCCAATTCGTGGCGGCGGGGGCGACGACGCTGACCAGCCATTTGCTGATGACTCTGACCTATGCGATCAAGGAAGGGTTCTCCTACGAGCGGCGCGAGGCGCCAGGCGTACAGTCGCCGCGCCATACGCTGGAGCGGCGGCGCGGCTCCTGCCGCGACTTCGCGGTCTTGATGATGGAGGCGGCGCGCGCGCTCGGAATCGCTGCGCGTTTTGTCTCTGGGTATGTGTATGTCCCGCGCGACGACGGCGAGCCGGTCCGTCTGGGCGGAGGGGCGACGCATGCGTGGTGCCAGATTTATCTGCCTGGCGCCGGATGGATCGAATTTGATCCAACCAATGGGCTGGTCGGCGGCAAGGACCTTATCCGTGTCGCGGTGGCGCGCGATCCCGCCCAGGCGGCGCCGCTCACCGGCGCATATTTCGGCGATCCAAGCGACGAATTGGGCATGAGAGTTTCTGTCGAAGTGACGCAGCCAAAACAAACCGAGCGAGTCATCCTCGCTGGCGAGTAGGCCTTCCGATCCGAGGGATGGTAGTCATGATCATTCGCGCAGGATATTCGATCGCCTTCGAGTGCGCCGCTGTGACGCCGATGATATTGCACCTCAATATCCATCCGTCGCGGGCCGGCGATCTCATCTCGCCGGATGTCGTGCGGACCGAGCCGAACCGCCCGACGGAAGGTTACCTCGACCTCTTCGGCAATCAGGTGACGCGGGTCGAAGCGCCAGTCGGCGTAGTGACTTTCCACAATGATTTCACCATACGCGACAGCGGCTCACCCGACGAGACTCCCGAGGATGCGCCGCTGACCCCGGTCGCAAAGCTCCCGAGCGAGGTGCTCGTCTACCTCCTCGCGAGCCGCTATTGCGACAGCGACAATTTGAGCGACTTCGCCTGGTCGCAGTTTGGCGGCGTTGGCGGGGGGACGAGGCTGGTGCAGGCGATCTGCGATTTCGTCCACTCTCGTATTCGCTTCGATTACGCAGCCGCGAACCCGCGCCGTACGGCTTCGGACGGTTTTCGCGAGGGGGTCGGCGTCTGTCGCGATTTCGCCCATCTCGCGGCAGCGCTATGCCGGGCGATGAATGTGCCGGCGCGCTATTGCACCGGCTATCTCGGCGACATCGGCGTGCCGCCGGACCCGGCGCCGATGGATTTTTCCGCCTGGTTCGAGGTCTTTCTCAACGGGCGATGGTACACGTTCGACGCCCGCCATAACGCGCCGCGGATCGGGCGAGTGGTGATGGCGCGCGGGCGCGACGCCGCCGACGTCGCCATCTCGACCGCGTTCGGCCAGCCAATCCTCAAGCGCTTCGAGGTCACGACCTACGAGGAGGCCATCGTCGCCTGAACGGGCCCGCGCCGGGAAAGTCCTTCCGACCTCGAAGAAGGGAAACCCAAATCAGCGGAAGGAAAATCAAAATGCCAGGGAAGGAAATCCAAAGCCGGCGGAAGCGAAATCCAAATTTCTTATTTCCGCGGATCGAGATCTTTCAATGGGTTGCGCGCGAAATCGAAGCGCGAGAGGGGGCCAGCCCGGCCACAAGGGCGATCCGCTCAAGCGGCTCGCCGATCCGGACCGGATCGTCAGGCTCGAGGCTAGCGCCTGCCGCCATTGCGGCGTCGGCCTGAAGCTGTCGATGGCGCAGGACGACGGAGACGCGGCAGGCCTTCGACCTGACGGCGAAGCTGATCGAAGTCACCGAGCACCGACGGTACGTCTAAGCCTGCGCCGGCTGCGGCTCCCGCACGGGGGCGGCCTTTCCCGAAGGCGTGGAGGCGCCCGCGCAATATGGCGGGCGGCTGCGCGCGGCGGCGGTCTATCTCCATGCGCAACAGTTGATCCCCGAAGGGAGGACAGCGAGACGCTCGCCGATCTCTTCGGCGTTCCTTCCATCGCTCCGGTGAGCGTGATGGAATGGGTGAGGAGAAAGGCCAGCGCGCTTGCGCCGATCGCCGGGCGGATCGGGGCGCTGGTCGCCGCGGCGCGGGTGCGCTGCCTCGACGAAACCGGCTTACGCGTAGCGGGCGAAAAGCAATGGCTGCACACCGTCGCAACCGAAAGCCTCACGCTCTACCGCGTCTCGGACAAGCGGGGCGACGACCGAGCACGCTTGCCGGCGGCGCGGTGGTCCATCGACGGCTTCAAATCCTATGGCGCCCTCGCCGGGGCGAGCCACGCTCTCTGCAACGCTCATAATTAGCGCGAACTCAAGGCGCTGATCGAGTTCGACAAGGAGCCGTGGGCGGCATCCATGCGCGACCGCCGCATCGACGCCAGCCGGGCGATCGGAGAAGCAAAAGCGCGGGGCGAAAGAGCGCTCGACGCCGCCCTGCTCAAGTGCTTCGACACCCGCTTCTGGGACATAATGCGCGAAGGGCTCGCTTTCCACCGCGAGCTGCCGCGCCTTCCCCAGGCCGCCACAGGCAAGACCAAGCGACGGCCGGGAGATAACCTGTTGCGCCGGCTGCATCAGTTCAAGGACGACGTACTGCGCTTCCTCGTCGACTTCGACGTCCCTTTTAGTAACAGCCTCGCCGAACAAGCGCTGCGAATGTGTGCGGGCGAAAATCAAAATCTATGGCGCTTTCAGAACTTTCGACGCTGCTCAAGACTTCGCCGCGCTCCGCTCCGTCATCGCCAGCGCCAGATAACAGGGCTGGAACATGCTCCATGCCGCACGCGCGACCCATGCACTTTTGCGTTCCAGCGCTTCTCCCTAGCCGTTTGCCGTCGCGCCTCGGCCGATGTCACGGACTGCCGGGGCGGCGCGTCGAGACGACACGGCCAAGATTACCTCGGACTTCCGATTATCGCAACAGATTTGTGCCTTTTCTTTTTCTCGCCATATTCGCCCAGCAACGCCGGAGGTCCGTGCGCTTCATCAGATCACTGGGAACCGCGCAGGCAGTCCGGCGTCCGAGCGTGGCGTTCCAGAATGGGTGTATGGGATCGGCTCACGGGCGGGTTGCGGCGTCGAAATAGGCGAGGTCGGCGGCCGGAAGGGACAGACGCAGGACGGCGTCACTGCCGGGGAGAGCCCCCCGCGAGCAGACGTTCAGCTCCTTCCGCGTCGCTCCACGCTGGATCGCGGCTCGCGCCCGAGAGGTGAACGACTTCAAGCCCGGGAGGGCCGGCGTTGGTCACTCGACCGTCGCCTCCAACGCGGCCGAGGCGTCGATTTCAGCTCGCGCGAGCTTGAGGCCGGCGTAGTCGAATGTCGTGTAACTCAACCCGAAACCGAAGGGGAAAGCGGGCGCCGCGCCGTCGCGCTCCAGCTTCCGGTAGCCGTGACAAAGGTCGTAGGTGAACTTCGGCCATCCGGTCGAAGAAGGGGAGATCTCTGCCCACGCCCGGCGCGTGCAGGGCAACGTTTCCGCTCGGGCTGATCTTCTGTGATAGTCAGCAAATGCGTGACCACCCTCCTGACCCGGGTACCACAGCATCAGAATCGCCTGCGCTTGATGGGCCCAGGCCTCCATGATCACCGCGCTGCCCGCCATGACGGCGACAATTGTGCGAGGATTGGCGGCGCAAACCGCCCGGATTAGGGCCTCGTCGCGGGGATTGAGCGAAAGCCGCTCGCGGTCGCCGCCGAGCGGCATGCCGGTGTCCATAGCGCCGCCCTGAGTACCTTCGGCGAACGCGGCATATTGCGCGTCCGGCGGCGGGAAGCTCGGCAAGAAATCGGCGAATATATCCGGCGGGATGTACTCGCCTTCGTCGGCGTGCGTGTAGCCGACCACCACGAGCGCTGCGTCGGCGCCCTCAGCCGTTGCGGCCACGCGCGCTCGGATCTCGCCGCTGTCGTAGGCAAGCTCCACCGTATTGCCGAGGGCGGCGCGAGGCGAGCCAAGGGCGTGATGGCGTAAGTCGGCCGGGTATTGCTGGAGCCGCCTCGCCGGTATTCGGCGTGTCGGCAGATCGGCCGAAGACCGCGAGCCGCTGACGTTTCGAAGCGGCAACAACCCGCTCTCGTTCTTCAAGAGCACGATGCTCTTCTGCGCGGCTTCGCGAGCGAGTCGCCGGTGAGGTGCGCGGCCCTCGACCTCGAGACCGTAGTTGAGGGTCGCGGCCTTGGCCGAAACGCACCTGCGCGCGCAGATGCCAAAGCCGAGTCTCACGCGTTCGAGCGGAACCTCGCCGCGCTCGATACCCATTCGTCTGCGAGGAGGATGCCGAAAAGGCCTGGATGCTCCGGAATGGGCGCCCTTGGCGTCCGGATCGCGAAGATGAAATCCCTGATCATGTTGAGAACCCATTTGCGTCAGCCGTCGTCAGTGAAAAAGCGATCGGGTCGAAGCCACTCGAGTTGACGTGTTATAGGCGCTCATCACCGAGGGAGTCTCGACCACGGCGCCTGAAGTGGGGCAGGTAGATCGCGGGCGCGGGGAAATAGTTGTGCGCGTCCTTGAAGCTGCCGTCGAAGCGCTTGACGGCGAAGTATAGACAAGCCAGAACTGTGCCGTCCGCGTGAAAGCAAGGCGCCCAGATGCGCCCAGGAGTGCGGCTCGCCGCGCAGATCGAGCGCGGAAGCGCGTTCGAGCGGCTGCCGCAGAGCCGCCAAAATTGCACGAGAGCGGGATTTCGCGTCCGATGGCCTCGCCGACGCGCTCCTGCAGCCCCTGGATCCCAGGCTGCTCCGCGCGCCATCGAGACCGGAAAGGTCGTCCCTCCGTGCAGAATGACGCCGCGCGGCCCGTCGGTGAAGCGGACGCCGGGTATGCCAAGGCGGGTCACCTCGCCAGCCTGCCAAAACTGGCTGCTGTAGCCTCCCGGCGCCGTCATCGCGGCGAGCCCCGGCCACAGCGACAGCTGGCCCTGCATCAACCCGATTTCGTCGAGGTTGAGGTGGTCGAATAAAAGTCGGGCGCCGCCCTGCAATCTGGCTCGGGGTCACGGATCGGCGGATTGAAGCCGGGAAGGATCGGGTTGCGCGATCATGCTGGGGCTCTTGGTGCATTGGCCGAAGAAGCGTCAGCGCGCCGCCCACAGCATGCCACGCTCGAGAATCGTTCTCATTTCCGGCACATCGAACTCGGCCGTGACGTGGCCGAGGGAAGAGTAGAAGACGCGGCCGCCGCCATGCCTGCGTTTCCACACGACCGGCATCACGACGCCCTTCGTCCAAGGCGCGTGCTCGCCCGAGAACGTGGTTGTCGCCAGCACCTCGTTGGCGGGATCGACGTGCATGTAATATTGCTCCGATCGATAGGGGAAGCTCGCGATCCCCTTCATGATCGGATCGTCCGGCTTTGTGACGTCGACGCGGTAGTCGATGACGTTGCCAGGGTGGGCGACCCATTGACCGCCGCACATGAACTGGTAGTCGACGCTCTCGCGGAATGCGTCGCACATGCAACCGTGATATCCGGCAAGGCCGACGCCGCCTCTCACCGCGGCGGTGAGGTTCTCGACCTCTTCCTTCTCGATCTTCGACATCGTGACGATCGGCACGACGAGGCTCATGTCGGCGATCGCCGGATCGGCGAAAGCCTCGGTGGTGTTTTCGATGTAGACTTTGAAGTCATGTCCCTCGAGCATTTTGGCGACGATATGCGCGCCCTGCTCCGGCTCGTGGCCGCTCCAGCCTCCCCAGACAATGAGCGCTTCGCGCATCCGTTCCTCCGTTCAGTTTCTTTCAGTCGAACTCGCCGACGCGCAGCGAAGGGGGCAAAGGCGCCGGCCGCTGCGGCCGGGTCGAGATCGCGACAGCCATGCCTGTCTCGGCCGACGTCTGGAACGCCTCCATCGCTTCGAGCACATGGAACGCGATTTCACCGCTCGCGCGGTGCGGCCTGCCGGAGCGGATCGCATGCGCCATGTCGGCGAGGCCGACGATGCGATAGTTGCCGTCGGCATACGGGCCCTGGATCGGGATCTCGCGCCAATCCTCCGAAGCCGTCGCGAACTCGACCTTGCCGCCGAAATGATTTGGGTCGGGAACGACGAGTGAGCCGGTCTCGCCATAAAGCTCGATCGGACCGTGCCTGTGCCGGGAGACGTCGAAGCTCATCGTCATCGACACTGCCGCTCCGCTTGCGAACATCAGCGTTCCGGTGACATGCGTGGCGACCTCGACTGGAACGCGCGTTCCAGCGAGCGGAGCGCTCGTGACGACGCGCTCGGATCTGGTCCGGGTCGCCGCGCCAGTCACGCTTGCGACCGGCCCGAGGAGGTTGACCAGGTCGGTGAGATAATAGGGCCCCATGTCGAGCATCGGGCCGCCGCCGGCGAGGTAGTAGAAACCCGGATTGGGATGCCAGCGCTCGTGGCCTGGGCACATGAAGAAGGCCGAGCCTCCGACCGGCCGGCCGATCCGCCCCTCGTCGATTTCGCGGCGCGCGGTCTGGTGCGCGCCGCCGAAAAAAGTGTCCGGCGCGCAGCCAAGCCTGAGCCCCCTCGCGGCGGCGGCCTCGATCAGCCGGCGCGCCTCGGCGATATTTACGCCGAGCGGCTTTTCCGAGTGGACGTGCTTGCCCGCGGCGATCGCTTTGAGGCCGACGTCGACGTGGGCCTTCGGAACCGTGAGATTGAGGACGATCTCGACTGCGGGATCCGCGAGCAGCGTATCGACCGGACAGGCGGCGAGACCGAACTCGGCCGCGCGCGCTTCGGCCGACGCGGGATTGGCGTCGGCGAGCGCGATGACCTCAAGGATCGGGAAGCGTCTTGCCGCAGCGAGGTAGGCGGCGCTGATGTTGCCGCAGCCGATGACGCCGATGCCGACGGGCTTCATCACAATTCTCCGACCTGCGCCGCGAGCGCTTCACGGATCGGCGCAGGCCCGGTCGTGCCCCACGGCGCGCCATAGAGATCGCGAAGCGTCATCGCCGCTGCGCCCTGCAGCCAGTTCCCGTCGCTCCACTCACGGACGATGATGTCCGAGACGTCGGCGAGGCTGGCCGGAAGAAGGCGGGCGACCGTTTTGCGCAGCGGCACGATAAAATGGTCACTCGTGCCCATTGCGCGGCCGGAGATGATGACCTTCGGCGGCGCGAAGAGAGTGATGAGATTTGCGACGGCGAAGCCGAGCGCTTCGCCTGCGGCCGCGAGCACGCGCACGCAGCCCTTGTCCCCCGCGGCCGCGCGGCGCAAGAGCTGGGCCATCGCCCGTCCAGGTTGCAGCGTCCCGTCCGACTCAAGGTCGCGCATCACCGCCTCAGCCTCGACGAGCACGGACGCCTCCGAAGCCATATCTGCGAGCCGGCCGCCGCCGCTGCCGGGCGGGCGGACCATGAGGTCGCCGAGGTCGGGGCTAAGTCCGTTCGCGCCGCGAAACAATTCGCCGTTGTGAAGAATGCCAAGACCCAGGCTGCGCTCGACGTTGACGACCAGAAAGTCGTTCAGGTCGCGCGCCTGTCCAAACCAGTGCTCGGCCAGCGTCACCAGATTGACGTCGCTGTCGATCGAAGCTGGCACGCCGAGGCGCTGAGTGAGATCGGCGCCGAATGGAACGTCGCGCTCCTGAAGAATCGGACTCTGGCGACAAACGCCGGCCGCCCGTTCGACCACGCCCGGCAGGCCGACGCAGACGCCCGAGATCTCTGCGAGATCGAGACCTGCGTCGCTGACGCAGCGGCGCACTCCGTCCTCCACCAGATCGGCGATGACCGAGGCCGTCTGCCGATCGATGCGGACCGGGAGCGCCAGCGAGCGGAGGACGTCGGCGCAGAAATTGGTCACAGCAACAGTGATCTGGTCCGGGGCCAGCTTGACGCCCACCACATAGGCCGCGTCCGGATTGAGCTTGAGCATGACGCGGGGACGGCCACGCCCGGCGTCGCGCACTGCGCCGACCTGCAACGGAATGATGAGCCGGTCGTCGAGCAGCGCCGCAGTGATGGCGGAAACGGTGGTTGCGCTCAGGTCGGTGAGTTGAGAGATCTCGACCCGCGACACCGGGCCAAAGCGGCGGATCGCGTCCATCACGTGGAAGCGGTTGATTGCACGCATCAATTCCGGATCGGCGGTCTTCATCGCTTGGGCGTTTCCGCGAGAGCCGCAGTTTTTATGCGGGAGGCGGAATTATCTTCAGTTCCGCGATGGACTGTCAACCGCCAAGCTCCCTTTTTCTCGCCATTTCTGGCCACTTGTCTTGACAGCCGCGAGAACTCAGGACAGATTTAATCCGCATCGCGGATAAAAAACAATGCCGCCGAGCCCACTTCCTTCCGGAGGAAACACATGAATTGTCGCCAATTCGCGTTCGCCGCGGGGTGCCTCGCCGCGCTGACCGCTCCGGCCTTCGCCGAAACCAACGTTACTGTCCTTCATGTCAGCGAGAACGCCGCTCAGAGAGCGGTATGGGATGAGATCGCGAAGGATTACAACGCCGCGCACCCCGGTGTGAACGTCCAGTTCAAATATCTCGAAAACGAGGCCTTCAAGGCCAAGTTGCCGACCATGCTGCAGGCCGACGAGTTGCGTCCGGACCTCTTCTACAGCTGGGGCGGCGGCGTCATGCAGGCGCAGGACAAAGCCGGGTTTCTGAAGGACGTGACCAAGGACGTCAGCGCGTGGGACTCGGACCTCTCCCCGACTGCGGTCGATGCGTTCAAGGTTGACGGTAAGGCCGTCGGCGTGCCGTTCGAAGTGGGTGAAGTCGCCTTCTACTATAACAAAAAGCTGTTCGAGAAGGCCGGCGTCAAGGCCGAGGACATCAAGTCCTGGGACGATTTTCTGGGCGCAGTGAAGAAGCTCAAGGCGGCCGGCATTACCCCGCTCGTCGTCGGCGCCGGGGAAAAATGGCCGATGCACTTCTACTATTCCTATCTCGTGATGCGGATCGGCGGCGAGCACGCGCTTGCGGACGCAAAAGCAGGCAAGGACGGCGGGTTCAAGAACGCGACCTTCGTCGAAGCTGGCAAGCGGTTGCGCGAGCTCGGCGCTCTGGAGCCTTTCCAGCCGGGTTACCTCGCGACAAAGCATGCGGAATCGGCCGGCATGTTTGGCGATGGCAAGGCTGCGATGGACCTGATGGGCCAATGGCTGCTTGGCATGCAGGGGCCGAACTCGACCGGCGGCAAAGGTCTTGCCGAGGAGGACATCGGCATTCTCTCGTTTCCGGTCCTGCCTGGCGGCAAGGGCAAGGCGACGGACACGCTCGGCGGCGTCAACGGCTGGCTCGTCAGCAAATCCGCTCCGCCCGAGGCCGTCGACTTCCTCAAATTCTTCAGCCAGGAGAAATACGCGAAGGAAGCGGCGTCCAAGGCCGCCTACATCCCGGTGGTCAAGGGCTCGGAGAGCGCCTTCACCGATCCGGAGTTCAAGCGTCTCGCTGACGATCTCGCCAAGACGACATACCATCAGAACTATTTCGACCAGGACCTCGGGCCGTCGGTCGGGCGCGTCATCAACGACGCATCCGTCGCGGTCGCCGCAGGTCAGATGACTCCGGAAGCGGCCGCCGCCGCAATCCAGGAGGCCGCCGACCAGCAATAAGGATCCGCTCGGAATGTTACTTCTCGGCCTCGCTCGGTCGTCGGGCGAGGCCGAATCGCGCGACGCGACTGGAGGCTCGTTGTTTTGGCCGCAGTGACCTACGCCGAAACCCAGCCGGCCGCGCCGGCTCACGTCGAGCGACCGCCGCGGATGACCCTCAACGGCTGGGCCGTGGTTGTGATCTTTCTCCCGCCCGCCCTTCTCCTGTTCACAGTTTTTGTCTTCCTGCCGATCGTGGAGGCCGGCTGGTACGGCTTCTTCAACTGGGACGGATATGGCAGGCCCGAGAAGTTCATCGGGCTTAAGAACTACGGCTATCTGTTCGGCAATGCGACATTCAACCGCTCGCTGATCAATAACGGCCTCGTCATCGCTGTCTCACTGCTCGCCCAGCAGCCCCTTGCGCTCGGCGTGGCGCTGATGGTGGCTGGGCGGGTCACGGGCGCCGCCTGGTTCCGGATGATTTTCTTCCTCCCTTATGTCCTTGCCGATGTGGCTGCCGGACTGATCTGGCATTTCATGTTCGATGGCAGCTTTGGACTCTCGAGCGTGATTACCGGCGCGCTCGGCCTCGAGCCCTACTATCTGCTCGCCGACAAGACCTGGGCGTTCAGCGCAGTGCTGATCGTGATCCTGTGGAAATATTTCGGCTTCTACACGATGCTGTATGTCGCTGGCCTTCAGGGCATCGACAAGTCGCTGCTCGAGGCGGCCGAGATGGACGGGGCGAGCGCTTTCCAGCGCTTCCGGCACATCACGCTCCCGCTTCTCGGGCCGATGATCCGGCTTGCCATCTTCTTCTCGGTCATCGGTTCGCTGAAACTTTTCGACTTCATCCCGCCATTAACGGGAGGCGGGCCGTTCGAAACAACCAACACGATGGTCTCCTACCTCTACTATTTCGGCATCACCCGGATGCGTTTCGGCTACAGCTCCGCGATCGGCATCGTGCTATTCGTGATCTGCGTGACGTTCGCCTTCGGCTATCAACGACTCTTCATGCGCGATGACTGAGACGTCGATCGGAATCCGGCCGGCCGTCGCAGCGGCGGCGAACGAGCCTTCCGGGCGACGTCCGGGAGCGCTGGCGAACATCACGCTCTTGGCCGCCCTTGTCGTGCTCGCCGGCATCGTTCTCGTACCGCTCATCGCAACCGCGCTGGGGGGCTTCAAGGAACTCGGCGACCTTCAGTCGCGTCCGTTCTCCCTCCCCCGCGTCTGGGTCTGGCAAAACTATTGGGACATCCTGACCGGCTCCCGCTATTGGCAGGTGCTCGGCAATACGCTGCTGATCACGATCCTGACCGTATTCCTTACCCTTGCCCTGTCATCGATGGCTGCTTTCACCTTCGCGCATCTGCGCTTTTTCGGCGACCGATTTCTCCTGAGTTACATTCAGCTAGGACTGATGTTTCCCCTTGCGACGGCCATCCCGCCGATTTTCATCAGGATCCGCGACCTTGGCCTTCTCGATACGTATTGGGGGGTCATCCTGCCGCAGGCCGCGTTTTCGCTGGCGCTCAGCCTTCTCCTCCTCCGCAGTGCGTTCAAGCAGCTTCCTTCCGAGCTTCTGGATGCCGCATTGATGGACGGTTGTGGCTACTTCCGTTACTTCTTCTACATATCCTTGCCGCTTTCGGGCCCGATTCTCGCGACGGTCGCGGTCATCACTTTCGTCGACAGCTGGAACGGCTATCTCCTGCCGCTCATCGTCCTCAACAGCGAATCGAAATACCCTTGGACCCTCGGCCTCATGGCCTACCAGGGCCAGTATTCGACCCAATGGCAGCTCGTGCTCGCCTTCATCACCCTCACCATTCTGCCGGCGATCATCATGTTCCTCATGGCCCAGCGCTATATCGTCGCCGGCCTCACCGCAGGCGCGGTCAAGGCGTGAGCGGCGCGCGGGCGCGCCAGCTGCGGCCGCTGCCCCACCCAACGGGAGACGCTTCGAGCTCGACGCTACGCCCACGCAGGGGCTGCTGTAAGGCCCTCGCTGCGCGACGCCGGCGCGGACGCTTGCGTCGGGTTGCAACCGCCGGTACACCTCGGCGGCGGGGACTCGGGAATCGAGGTTTTGTGTGCGGGCGGGGCGGCTAACGGTCGTTCTTTCTGGACTTGCTTTGGCTGGCCTCGTTGCCGCGCCGGCTGGGGCGGCCGACATGTCGAGCCTCGGCATCGAGACAACGCCGCCACCCGCGCCCGTAATCCAGCCCGGACCGAGCACCTACATCGCCTTCCCCGATGAGGTTCGCGTCGGCGTCTACGCCCACAACTGGATTCACGACGAGAATTCGCCGGTCGACGTGTCGGGCGAAATCCTGACCTCGCCGATCGGCTATGCCAACAATATCGGTGGCCCGTGGTTTTCCTGGTTCTTCAATCCGCGCATCAACGTCGGCGCGATGATCAACACCGGCGGCAAGACGAGCTACGGCTTCACCGGCCTCACCTGGCGCATCCCGATCTACAAGGGGTTCTTTTTCGAAGGCGAGTTCGGCGGCGCCGTCAACACCTCGCCCTTGCGCGACGAACCGGGCCGCATCAACACCGGCTGCCGCTGGGATTTCCGCGAATCGGGCGGGTTCGGCTACCAGTTCAACGAGCACTGGGACATCATCGCCAACATCGAGCACATCTCGCACGCGAGCCTGTGCACCCACATCAACCCGGGACTGACGCAGGTCGGGGCGCGGGTGGGCTATAAGTTCTGATTGCAGCGCCGTGCGTTTAGACGGGACCAACGTCGTCATCGCTAGCGAAGCGTGGCGATCCAGGGTCGCCGTTGCAGCCCGGCGACCTCTTGGGGGCATATCGGTGGCATATCGGTGACACAAGCATATTTTACCACTAGCCTGCTACACAACCAAAAATGGTAAATGTGCAAGTGTCACCGTATTCCCCCGTATTCCCGTATTCTTCGCCAAAAGCCCGCGCCATGCGCCCGATCAAGCAGGAACGTAAGTCAGCCTGATCGCGTCCTCGCCAATGCGATCGCTCGCCGCAAGGCGGAGCGGCGGCCGGGGGCCGGCGAAAAAGGGCTTGCCGCGACCAAGCACGACGGGGCGGAGGTAGAGTCGATATTCGTCAACAAGACCAAGGTCGGTCAGGCTTCGCGCCAGGTCCGGTCCGCCAAGTTGGATCTCCCCGCTGAGTTGAGCCTTCAGTCCGCGTATCGCCGCTTCGAGGTCATCCCCGACAAGCGAGGCGTTGGGGCCGACCGACTTCAACGAGCGCGACACGACCCACTTCGGTTGGCTCCGCCAGGCCGCCGCGAAGTCGCGGTGCTCCGGGGTCCACTCAGGACGGTCGTCGTCCCAATAGCGCATGACCTCGTACAGGCGGCGGCCATAGACACTACCGGTCTGGCCGCGCGCTTGCTCGATGAAGTGATGGAAAAGCCCCGGGCCGGGCGCAAATTCCTGGTGGTCGACGTAGCCATCCAGGGACTGGTTCATTCCGAAAACGATCTTCGCCATGCTGTAAAATCTCCATCCCAGGTTCTTCAGTATGCAGTCCTCGCGTGCATTGGCCCCTTCATTGGCGCCCTTCCGCACAGCGCGGATTTCGGCTAGGGAGCGCGGAAGGCCGATCCCGCGTTCGTTGCCCGAGAGTTACGCCCCTTCCGGTCCATTAGGCCGCGAAGGAGCATCTTCTTGCGCCTACGCCCGTCGAGCGACGAGCCCAGGAATATCATGCCCAAGCGCACCGACATTTCGACCATCCTCATCATCGGCGCGGGCCCGATCATCATCGGCCAGGCCTGCGAGTTCGATTATTCGGGGACGCAGGCCTGCAAGGCGTTGCGCGCGGAAGGCTACCGGATCGTCCTCATCAATTCCAATCCGGCGACGATCATGACCGATCCCGACATGGCGGACCGGACCTATATCGAGCCGATCACGCCCGAGATCGTCGCCAAGATCATCGCCAAGGAGCGCTACGCCGTTCCGGGCGGCTTCGCGCTTCTGCCGACGATGGGCGGCCAGACCGCGCTCAACTGCGCGCTCTCCCTGCGCAAAATGGGCGTGCTCAAGCAATATGGCGTCGAGATGATCGGGGCCTCCGCCGAGGCGATCGACAAGGCCGAGGACCGCGAGCAGTTCCGCGAGGCGATGACCAAGATCGGCCTCAAGACGCCGCGCTCGCGTCAGGTGAAGACGCTGGCGCAGGCTCTGACCGCGCTCGACGACATCGGACTGCCCGCCATCATCCGCCCGAGCTTCACTCTCGGCGGCACCGGCGGGGGCATCGCCTACACCCGGAGCGAACTCATCGAGATCGTCGAGCGCGGCATCGACGCTTCCCCGACCGACGAGGTGCTGATCGAGGAAAGCGTGCTCGGCTGGAAAGAATTCGAGATGGAGGTCGTCCGCGACAAGAAGGACAACTGCATCATCGTCTGCTCGATCGAAAACGTCGATCCTATGGGCGTCCATACCGGAGACTCGATCACCGTCGCCCCGGCGCTGACGCTCACCGACAAGGAATTCCAGATCATGCGCGACGCCTCGATCGCGGTCCTGCGCGAGATCGGCGTCGAGACCGGCGGCTCGAACGTGCAGTTCGCGGTCAACCCGGCTGACGGGCGCATGGTGGTGATCGAAATGAACCCGCGCGTCTCCCGCTCGTCGGCGCTGGCCTCGAAGGCGACCGGCTTTCCGATCGCCAAGGTCGCCGCCAAGCTCGCCGTCGGCTACACGCTCGACGAAATCGCCAACGACATCACCGGCGGCGCGACGCCGGCCTCGTTCGAGCCGACGATCGACTATGTCGTCACCAAGATCCCACGCTTCGCGTTCGAGAAGTTCCCCGGCGCCTCGCCGGTGCTGACGACAGCCATGAAGTCCGTGGGTGAGGCGATGGCGATCGGCCGCACGTTTCCCGAATCGCTGCAGAAGGCGCTGCGCTCGCTCGAAACCGGCCTCGACGGCCTCGACGAGATCGAGATCGACGGATTGGGAGTGGGCGACGATCGCAATGCGCTGCGCGCCGCGATCGGAGAGCCGACGCCCGACCGGCTGCTCAAGGTGGCGCAGGCGATGCGCATGGGCATGAGCGTCGATGAGGTTCATGTAGCCTCCAAGATCGACCCCTGGTTCCTCGCTCGCATCGCCGACATCGTCGAGCTCGAGGGGATGGTGCGCGCGCACGGGCTCCCGCCCGACCCCGGCAATTTGAGGACGCTGAAGGCCGCCGGCTTCTCGGACGCGCGGCTTGCGGCCCTCGCCGGTCTCGCGGAAGCCGATGTCGCCGCCGCGCGGCGGAAGCTCGGCGTCCAGCCGGTCTTCAAGCGCATCGACACCTGCGCCGCCGAGTTCGCCGCGCCCACCGCCTACATGTATTCGACCTACGAGGCCCCGTTCGCAGGCGTGGTGAAATGCGAAGCGGACCCGACCGAGCGCGAGAAAATCGTCATTCTGGGCGGCGGCCCAAACCGGATCGGGCAGGGGATCGAGTTCGACTATTGCTGCTGCCACGCCTCGTTCGCGCTGAGCAAGGCGGGCTACGAAACGATCATGATCAACTGCAATCCGGAAACGGTCTCGACCGACTATGATACGTCGGACCGGCTCTACTTCGAGCCGCTGACCGCCGAGGACGTGCTCGCCATTCTCGACAAGGAGCGCGAGCGGGGGACGCTCAAGGGCGTCATCGTGCAGTTCGGGGGCCAGACGCCGCTGAAGCTCGCCCATGCGATCGAGCAGTCGGGCGCGCCGATCCTTGGCACCTCGGTCGACTCGATTGATCTGGCGGAGGACCGCGACCGCTTCAAGCGGCTGCTCGACCGGCTCGACCTGAAGCAGCCGAAGAACGGGATCGCCTATTCGGTGGAACAGGCGCGCCTCATCGCCGCCGATCTCGGGCTGCCGCTGGTCGTTCGGCCCTCCTACGTGCTCGGCGGGCGGGCGATGGCGATCATCCACGATCCCGCCTCGCTCGACGACTATCTCCTCGGCGTGCTGCCGAGCCTCGTGCCGTCCGACGTCAAGGCGCGCTACCCGAACGACAAGACCGGCCAAATCAACACCGTATTGGGCAAGAATCCGCTTCTGTTCGACCGTTACCTCGCTGATGCGATCGAAATCGACGTCGATGCGGTATGCGACGCCTCGACCGCGGCGATCGCCGGCATCATGGAGCATATCGAGGAGGCCGGGATTCATTCCGGCGACAGCGCCTGCTCGCTGCCCCCGCGGTCGCTCAAGCCCGACACGATCGCGAGTCTCGAGGAGCAGACGAAGAAGCTCGCCCGCGCGCTCAAGGTCGGCGGGCTCATGAACGTGCAATACGCGCTGAAGGACAACGAGATCTATGTTCTCGAGGTCAATCCGCGCGCCTCGCGCACGGTGCCCTTCGTCGCCAAGGTCATCGGCAAGCCGATCGCCGCGATCGCCGCGCGCGTTATGGCGGGGGAGAAGCTCGCCTCGTTCGACCTTTCGGTCGGCAAGCTCAATCACGTCGGCGTCAAGGAGGCGGTCTTTCCCTTCGCCCGTTTCCCTGGGGTCGACACGGTCCTGGGGCCGGAAATGCGCTCGACCGGCGAGGTCATGGGCATCGACCGCTCGTTCGAAGTCGCCTTCGCCAAGAGCCAGCTCGGGGCGGGATCGCGGCCGCCGACGTCGGGCGCTGTGTTCGTCTCCGTGCGCGACGCCGACAAGGAGAAAATCGTCGAGCCTTTGCGCAAGCTTCAGGCGCTCGGGTTCAAGATCCTGGCCACCGCCGGCACCCAGCGGTTCCTGACCGCCCGCGGGCTCAAGGCGGAGAGGGTCAACAAAGTCTCGGAAGGCCGCCCCCACGCCGCCGACGCGGTGCGCAACGGGGCGGTGCAGCTGATGTTCAACACCACCGAGGGCGCCACCTCGCTCGCCGATTCCAAGCCGCTGCGCCGCGCCGCCCTCTTGCAAAAGACGCCCTACTACACCACAATTTCAGGCGCCATCGCGGCTGCCGAAGGCATACGCGCCGTGGCGGCAGGCGAACTCGAAGTCAGGGCGTTGCAAGACTATCTGGCGTGACGGCGCGAAATGGCGCCGTCGCGGCGGCGTTTATTTGTACGGATGACCCATGGACAAGCTACCGATCACCGCCGCGGGCCACGCAGCCTTGGAGGCCGAGTTTCTTCACCGCCAGCAGGTCGAGCGGCCGCGCATCGTCGCGGCGATCTCGGAAGCGCGGTCGCACGGCGACCTGTCGGAAAATGCCGAATATCATTCCGCCAAGGAGGCTCAGTCGCATAATGAGGGCCGCCTCGTCGAGCTCGAGGACCTGCTGCAGCGGGCTGAAGTGATCGACGTGACGAAGCTGAATGGCGCGACGATCAAGTTCGGCGCCACAGTGACGTTGATCGACGAGGACACCGAGACGGAGAGGGTGTTTCAGATCGTCGGCGAAACCGAGGCCGACGTGAAGTCGGGCAAGGTGTCGGTCACATCGCCGACCGGGCGGGCGCTGATCGGCAAGAAGGCCGGGGACAGCGTGGAAGTGAACACGCCTGGCGGCGGCAAGAGCTATGAAATCGTCAAGGTGGCTTTTATATAGCAGGAAGGGCTGAAATCATCGGCGCATCCGGGCGCCGCGAAAGGTGTCAACGATGCCTGCGCTTCCCCTGACCCGCCGCGCCGCGCTTGCCGGCCTCGCCAGCGTCGCGGCTTCGTCGATGCTCGCCATTCGAGGCGCGGCGGCCCAGCCCAATCTGCGGTTCCGCGACATTGTGGTCGACGTTTCGCCGCTGCGCGCCAGCGTCGGCGATCCGACGGCGGCGTGGGTGCAAAAAGAGCTTCCGGGCGCGCTTGCGCAGGCCCTCGCCGGCCATATGGCGCCCGGCGACCGTGGCGGCGCGACCCTGGTGGCGCGGATCGACGACCTCTACCTTGGGCCGAACAGCGGCGGAACCGGCCCGTGGGGCGCCTCGCAGGACACGATCAACGGGACGCTCTTCATCAGGGGCCCGCGTGGCGGGATTGCCAGGAACGCGCCCATTCGGGCGATCACGTTCTATCACCCGTCGCCTGTGGATCAGCCGATGCGCGTCGAATCCAACTACTGGCGCGTCGTAGCCCTGGCTCAGGCCTTCGCGGGCTGGGCCCCGAGGGAGCTTGGACTATAGGCGTAGGGATTTGCTGCGGCGTCTCCGCATGGCGCGCGGGGCTTTGACGCCGCCTGCTCCAGGGGAAAAGGGATGCCGTTCGGCCCGCTGACCCGCCGCGCAGCGGTCGGAAGTCTAGGCGCTTTTCTTTCGATGAGCGTGGTCCGGCGGGCGGCGGCGGATCCGGGCGTCCGGTTCCGCGAGATCAGGATCGACGCTTCGCCGCTCCGGGCTCGCGCCGGCGACCCGACGGCCGACTGGGTCGAGCAGGCGCTTCCCGACGATCTGGCCCGGGCCTTGTCCCCCTATTTGGCGCCGGCTCAGCGCAACGGCGCAACCTTGCTGGCGCGGATTCAAGACGTCAATTTCGGTCAGAGCGGCGGCCGTGGCGGGGCGAGCGGCGCGTCCCAGGACTCTATTCAGGGCGTCCTGATTGTCGCCGGGCCGCACGCCGGACTACCGGCCCAAACACCCCTGCGGGCGGTCGCCGCTTACTCCCCCAGCGCCGCCGATCAGGCGCTGATCGAGGAAGCCTTCCACGGGCGCGTTGTGGCGCTCGCGCAGGCTTTCGCCGGCCGGACGCCGGGAGAACTCGGTCTCTGACCGGCCGGTTTCGCCGCGCGCCCCGATCGCCGCTCATGAGCCGATTGCCTTCGGCCCGACCGTGCTATAGCCCGCCCGCGATGGTTGGAGCGGGCACGGACAAGACCAAGCCGCAACTCGGAGGCGGTCCTGCGGTCATTCTGGTTCGGCCGCAGCTTGCGGTGAACATCGGCATGTGCGCGCGGGCGATGGCCAACTTCGGCCTCGACGACCTGCGTCTGGTCAACCCGCGCGAAGGCTGGCCGCGCACCGACGACTATCGCGAAATCGCCTATGCCGCGGCGGCGGGCGCGACCGATCTCCTGGACGCCGCGCGCGTCTTTTCGAGCGTCGAGGCGGCGATCAGCGATCTCAACGCCGTCTACGCGACGACGGCGCGAGAACGGGGCCAGATGAAGGCGGTCCTCAGCCCGAGCGTTGCGATGGGCGCGAGCGCGGCGGCCATGGGCGAGAAGCATGGCGTTCTGTTCGGGCCGGAGCGCACGGGGCTCGACAATGACGAGGTGGCGCTCGCCAATTCGATCATCACCTTTCCCTCCAGCCCGAGCTACGCCTCGCTCAATCTCTCGCAGGCGGTTCTGATCTGCGGCTACGAGTGGTTCAAGGCCGCCCACGGCGACAAGCCGCCGCCCTCGACCATTCCCCGCCCCATATCGCCGCCGGCGCAGCGCGAGATGCTCCTCGCCTTCTTCGACTATCTCGAGGGCAAGCTCGACGAGAACGGCTTTTTCCGCCCCGTGACCAAGAAGCCCGGCATGCGGCGCAATCTGCGCAATATCTTCCATCGCATGGAGCTTACCCAACAGGACGTGCGCACGCTTTGGGGGGCGATGGTCCGGCTGGTGGAAGGGCCGCGCGTCGAGGTCAAGACCCGCAAGCGGGCGCGCCAGAACAGGCCCGTCAACTGAGGTCGTCGGGACTCGAGCGGGCAGGCCTGACAAAAAGGGCTCTCCGGACAGGTTCGCCGCCCGGAGAGCCGAAAGCCGCGGCCGACAAACGGCGCGAGCGCGCCGCGGTCGATTTACGACTTGGGCGCTTCCGCCGGGGCCGGGGCCATCTCGTGGTGCATGTGGTGGTGGTGATGGTGATGATGATAGACGTGATGATGGTGGTGGTGATGATGCATTTCATGCGCCATCGGAGCAGCGGGCGCAGGAGCGGGTTCTTGCGCGAGCGCGTAGCCAGCGAGGCCGAGCGAGAGCACGGCGGCGATGGCAAGGGACTTGATCATGGGAAGTTTTCCTGCAGTTTGGGGAACCCCAGCGGGGATATGGAGCCGATAGGGCGCGCCGCCTGAACTCAACATGAACTACCGCTGGCGAGGCGCCGATTTCGGCGGTCCCGACCTCTGAACCGCGCTATCGCGCCGGTCGGCCAATTCGCCTGGCCGCGGCGTTGATGTACGCTTCGAATGGCGATTGGGCTGGAAAGACGGGGCGTTCGGGCGATGGCGGTGAGTAGCATGACGGGGTTCGCCCGCGCCGCAGGCAGCGGCGGCACGTGGCGCTGGACGTTCGAACTCAAGACCGTCAACGCCAAGGGGCTCGACATCCGGTTGCGCATGCCCGCGCCCTTCGACCGGGCGGAAGGGGAGGCGCGCACACGGCTCGCCAAGGCGCTGGCGCGCGGGACTTGCTTCGCCACCCTGTCCGCACAGCGTGAGGGGGCGACGACCGCGGCGCGGATCGATCTGGCGGCGCTCGAATCGATCGCCGTCGCCGCCCGCGCGGCGGCGGTCAAGGCCGGGCTCGCACCCCCGACCATGGACGGACTGCTGGCGCTGCGCGGGGTGCTCGAGGCGGCTGACATCGAGGACGACGAGGCGGCCGTGAATGCGGCCTGCGCGGGCGCGCTGGCGAGCCTCAATGAGGCGATCGCCGCGCTCACCGCCGCGCGCCGGTGGGAAGGAGCAGCGCTCGCCTCGGTATTAAAGGATATGCTCTGGGCGATCGCCGGGATCGTCGAGGCCGCGGACTCCAATCCGGCCCGCCGGGCCGAGGCGGTGCGCGAGCGCCTCGCCCAGAGCGTCGCGGCGCTGATGACGTCCGCGCGCGGCCTCGACGAGAACCGCCTTTATCAGGAGGCGATCCTGCTTGCGGCCAAGGCCGACATCCGCGAGGAGCTCGACCGGCTCAAAACCCATGTCGCCGCTGCCCGGACGCTGATCGACGAGGGCGGGCCGATCGGACGGCGGCTCGATTTCCTGGCCCAGGAGCTGGCGAGGGAGGCAAGCACCTTGAGCGCCAAGGCCAATGACGTGAGCCTCACCGCGCAGGGACTTGAACTGAGGGCGCAAATCGAGCAATTCCGCGAGCAGGTGCAGAACGTCGAGTGAGATTCGAGGCGATGGCGGCGAGCCGGCGAGGCATGATCCTGATTCTGTCCTCGCCGTCGGGGGCCGGCAAGACGACGCTGACCCGGATGCTGATGCAGGACAAGGCGCTCGATCTCACGCTCTCGGTCTCGGTGACCACACGGCCGCGACGGTCGTCCGAAGTCGACGGCATCCACTACCGCTTCATCGACCGGCGCGAGTTCGACCGGATGAGAAAGGCCGGCGATCTCCTGGAGTGGGCGGAGGTCCACGGCAACGCCTACGGAACGCCGCGCGAGCCGGTGGAGAAGGTGCTCCGGCAGGGGCGCGACATGCTGTTCGACATCGACTGGCAGGGCGCGAACCAGATGCGCGAGCGGCTCGGCGACGATGTGGTCAGCGTCTTCGTCCTGCCGCCGTCCCTGCGCGAACTCAGGGCGCGCCTCGAGCGGCGGGCGGAGGACTCGGCGGCCTCGATCGGGACCCGCCTCGAAGCCGCCAGGCAGGAGATCGGGCGCTGGCGCAATTACCAGTACGTGATCGTCAATGACGACCTCCAGCGCGCCTATCGCGACGTGGTGGCGATCGTCACCGCCGAGCGGCTGCGGGCCAGGCGCGTCGAGGCGGGCGTCGAGCAACTGGTCGAGAAGCTGATGCGGGAGTGAGCAAGCGAGGATGAAAGTCCAGCGATTTCAATCTGATGATTGGCGAAGTTGAAGAACTAAGTCTGGCGCGCGCTTTCCAAGCGAATTCCAAATTTTGCCAAATCTGGCCAAATCCAGCCAAAGCCCAGCAAAATCTATCAAAGACAAAGGGTTGGATTTCCTTGGATTCTCTTCTCGGGATCGAGACTTTTCAATGGGTTGCAGCGACCCCCTGGGGCCAAAAACATTCCTGATCCTCACTTTCTTCCGGCCTGACCTCCCGGCGACCCGGCGATTGTGTCGAGCCGCGCCGTCGGCTTCCGTCCGGTTGGCCGGCGCGACCCGAAAGCCGCAGGCGATTTCGAAACAAAGCTACCACGGATTCCGTTTTTCGGCAATCGATTGTTTTTTCCTCTTGACTTGAAATGAGACTGTGTAATCGGTTACAGCAAGAAGATGATGCTAGATATCAATCGTGTCGTGAAGCCGGACGCCGAATGTCGCTTCCGGCTCGTCTCAGAACTCGATCCGCACCCCGACCGTCGGGGCGAAATTGACGCGATAGAGATAGCCGCTCGCCAGTCCCCCGGTCACTTGCGACCACATGAAGCCGGCGTAGGTCTCGACGCGCTTTGAAGGCCGATAGTCGATCATGGCCGAGTAGGCGTTGAGCGCGCCGCGGCAGCTCGACGCGGAAAGGCCGCCATCCGTGCAGGGGCTCGTGTTGTAGTCGTTCTGATAATAGTGATAATACGCGGCGGCGATGTCGATGTCGTCCCTGAGCGCATATTTCGCGCCCATCCAGAAGATCCTCAGGATCTTGTGCTCCGTATAAGCCGTGGCGTTCACATAACCGGCCGGGACGGGGTAATTGCCGATAGCCGTAAAGCCGTTTGGATAGGCGTCGCTCGGGTTGGCGAACAGAATGTATTCCCACCCGGAATAGATCGCCGCTCTGTCGAACTCGTATTTCAACGTCAATAAGCCGCTGGCCTTGTCCGAGAGGGTCGCCTTGAGACCATTCAGGGGCACCCCGGGGGGAAGCGGATATTGACCGAAGTTGGACAATGAAACGGCGTCTTTCACCCTCTGGCCCACGGCGTCGAACGAGAAGCCGCCGAAGTGCGCCTCGACCTCAGTCGAGAACGCGCCGTTCGAACCGTTGCCTTGATCGAAGCCGCCGAACTGGTAGAGCGCCGCGAAGCGCAGTGGACCAGCTGTAACGTCGTATTTCACCGATGTGTTGTAGCGCGCGTTTTCAGTGTCTCCGCCACCGCCGGCAGTGTTCGAGACTCCGATGACCGAGAAGGCGGGCGCAGCGCCCATGGCGTCGTAGTCGCCGAGGCCCTGCAAGATGAGGGAGTTCTGTCGGCCGGCGGTCAGCGTGCCGAGCGTCGGATGGCTGAAACCGGCATAACCCTCGGTGTTGAACAGCTGGCCGGCCCGGCTCGAAGTCTCCGTTCGCCGTTTGCTCGCCGAGCGGAGTCGTGTTGTTTTGAACCAGCGACTTGGGCCCGTTGGCTCGCTGCAGGGTGAAGGGATCAAAGCCGTTCTCGAACTTGAAGACGAGCGACCAGTCCGAGGCGATGGGCTCGACGCCCTTGACGCCGATATTCGACTGTCCGAGCCCGTTCGGCGCGATCGTATAGCGCGGTTGATTGCTGTTCCTCTTAATGAGCGTGTCGACCCCATTGGGATAATTGCCATTGAATGGGGCGCCATGCGTCTCATAGCCGGCGCCGTAGTCGAGCCTTCCGTAGAGCGTGATCCCGCGCCAGGCGAGCGGGCAATCCTCGGGACCCGCGCTCAGGAAGTCATAGAGGGTCGCGAAGCACGGCGTCGCAGCAGGCGTCGCCGGCGCGGAGGGGGCCAACTGCGTCGGCAGATCCGCCGCCCCCGCGCCCCGCGCAAAGAGCAAGACCGAGGCAAGGCAGGCAAGAATAACGGACCGGAAAAGGCCGGCGCGCCACGGGGGCTCCCTCGATCCAGTGTCCGGTGAAGCCATGGTCGATCGCTGATTTCGTCCGATATGCGCCCGAGCCGCTCGGGAACGAACGACCCATGCCGAGCATTACCGGCCTTCCGGAGGAGATGCGAGTGGCCAGATCCCCCTAGCTGGAAGCGAGAAGCGGAACGCTTGGCGGCCGCGGAACGGCAATTCGAAGCCGCCTTTCAGCCTTGCAACGCGTCGCGGGCGCGCGCTATCTCAAGCCCCGCTGAAACCGGCCAACGGCGCGTCTCGGCATGAGAGGCGTGCGACCGCATGACGTCCAGCGCGATCTTCCTGCTTCAGGCGTTTGTGATTGTCGCTGTTCCGGTGGTCCTGTTGCGCGTCTCGGGCCTGAGAGGCATGATGCCGCTCGTCGTCATGCAGATCATGGTCGGGATCGCGCTCGGCCCCTCGGTCTTTGGCAGACTGGCCCCCGGCTATTTTCAGATCTTCGCCAACCCCGCGACGCTGTCCTCGCTGTCGGGACTGGCCACAATCGGGGTCCTGATCTTCGGCCTGATTTCCGGCCTGCATGTCGATCCCGGCGTATTCAGCGGCAACGAACGGTCGTTCTGGCCTGTCGCCGCCGCCAATGTCGCCGCGCCCTTAATGTTGGGCGCGGCGGCCGGGTACTGGATTCTGACCCGGCATCCCGATGAGCTTCTCCCCGGCGTCAGCCCGGTTGAATTCATCGCCGCGATCGGAATCTGCGTCAGCATGAAAGCGCTTCCGGTCCTGGCCGCGATCCTGGGCGAAATGGGCCTGCTCGGGCGCCGCATCGGCCACCTCGCCCTCGGCGTCGCCGGGGCCAACGACATTGCGCTGTGGATCATGTTGGGCGCCCTTCTCACCGCCGCGGCGGCGGGGCATGCCGGAGAAGGTCACGGACTGCCGCCGATCTATCTCCTGATCTCAGTGCCGCTCTATCTTGTTCTCATGGTTTGGGTGGCGCGGCCTTGGCTCGGCCGCAGGCTGGCCTCCCGGATGCGGGATGGCGAGGCCAACACGGCGGCTCTCATCGTCCTCAGCGCCGCGACGATCGCCTCCGCGCTCGCGACCGAGCTCATGGGACTGCACTACATCATCGGCGCCTTCCTGGTCGGCGCGATCATGCCGGTCGATCTGCGTCAACCGATCCTCGATCGCCTGCAGGTCATGACGGTGGCGCTGCTTTTGCCCTTCTTCTTCACCCTGACCGGGATGCGGACCTTCATCGACCTGGGTTCGCCAATATTGCTCGAAGTGTTTCTCCTCACCACCGCGGTCGCGACGATCGGCATCATCGGGGGAACCGCGCTGGCCGCGCGGATCTTCGGCGAAACGTGGTCGTTCGGTCTTGGCCTCGGGTCTTTGCTGCAGGCGAAGGGCCTGACGGAATTGATCGTCCTGACCATCCTCCTGGACGCTCGGATCGTTTCCCCCAGGATCTTCGCCGCCATGATCCTCATGGCGCTCGTCTGCACCGCGCTGGCCATGCCGCTCGCGCGTCTCTTCCTCGCCAAAGCGGGCCAGCGGCCGCTGATCGCGGAGCCCGTGACTTTCCCGAGCCGGCCGACGTGAAGCCCGGAACGCCGCGCCCCCGCCGGGCGCGTTTCGAAGATCAGACCTTCCCCGCCTTCGGCCGACCGCCGCTCTTGCGGGGGCCCGCTTTGCGCGGAATCTGGCCAAGGCCGATTTTCTTCGCCAGCGCGGAGCGCTGCGCCGCGTAGTTGGGCGCGACCATCGGATAGTCGGACGGCAGGCCCCACTTCTCGCGATATTGCGCCGGCGTCATGCCGAGCCCCGCGAGGTGGCGGCGCAGAGACTTGAATCGCTTGCCGTCGTCGAGACAAATCAGGAAGTCCGGGGTGATCGACTTGCGGATCGGGACCGCCGGCGCCTTCGCTTCCACTGGAGCGGCCGCGTGCTCGGGCCCCGCGGCGAGCCTCACCACGGCTGCGTGAATGGCGTGAAACAGCGAGGGCAGTTCACCCCTCGGCAAGGGGTTATTCGAGACGAACGCCGCCACCATTTCTGCAGCCAATTCGATCGGACTTGACGCGGCCATGCTCATAAATCTCCCTTGCAATCGGCTTGCCGCTCATACCCCTACGCCCGGCCGGTCAATTCGTCGATAGCCGGTTTGTCTCCGCCCCTTTGGGCGCCGCACAACCGCGACGGTTGCGCATGACGCGAATTTGTGCACCAATTGACGTAGAGGCATGAGGGGTCCGACATGATCTCCTGGGCGCCTCGCCGGCGCGCGAGAATGGAACGAATAGAGGCCGAGGCCGAGGCGCTGATCAGCGAACTCGGCGATCGGGCCTATCACGAGGCGCGCCGCAGGGAGCACGAGGCGAGCGCGGACGAAATCGCTGACGATTGGGCGCATGTGGCGCGGGCGATCGCGCTCAAGACCGGCAGTCGCATCGGCCTCAACCTCTCCACTCAGCTCGAGATGAACACCTTCTTCGTGCTCGACCGCGAGGCGGGCGAGGCTCGGGAGTCCCATCTCGATTGGCAGGACGAGCCAAAACCAAGGCCGGAGCCAAGCGTGCTTAGTCCGCAGCCGTTCCGGATCCAGTTCATGGGAGCGGGAAGCGGTCGAGAACGATCGATCCTGAGGGAAGTCGAGATCCGGGCTTCCGACGTGTCCGCCGCGATCATCGCCGCGGCGATCGCGGCTTGGCCGCCCAAGACGATCGCGTTGCGGATCATCGACCGCGACGGCCACGAAGTCTTCGGGCGCGAGAAAACTGTCCGGCGAACGCAGGCCGAGGGCCGCGGACGATGACCGCGTGATGATTTGGGGCGGCGCGCCGGGGCGATCGGCGCGCCCGCGCCGCCTATTTCCGCAGCATGGCGGCGCGGAGGTCGATCAACTCGGCGAGCTCCTGTTCCTGCTCGGCGATGCGATCGGCCGCCAGATCCTCGTCCCCCGCGCCTGAATAGGCCGCGGCCTGCTCGACCAGCTCGCGGATATTCTCGCGCTTGGCGGCGATGCGCTCGTCAAGCTCGCTAAGCGTCAGTTCCGTGCTCATCGCCTCCCTCCAGGTCTTTTCCCGCCTCACGCGGCCGCCACGGTCTCGCGTTCGCGAACCTCGTAGATGTCGAAAGCTTCGCTCACTCCGCGCAGGGTCGACTGGCGCGGCGTCGTCCGATAGCTCGATTCGGCGAGGAGATGCGCCACTTCCGAGCTTTCAATGACCGGCTTCGTCGCCAGGATCGCGTCCGGCTCCGCAAGACCTTGCACACGAGAGGCGATGTTCACCGTCTGGCCGAAATAATCCTGCCGGTCGTCCAGCATGACGGCGAGGCACGGACCCGAATGGAGGCCGATGTTGAGCGCGAGATCCTCGCTGCCGCGCGCCTCGTTGATCTTGCGCATTTCCTCGCGCATGCGCATGGCCGCGCGCAGCGCCCGGTCGGAGCTCGGAAAGGTCGCCATCACCGCATCGCCGATGGTCTTGACCACCGCGCCGCCTTCGGCCGCGACCGCATCGAGAAGCGCCCCGAAGTGGCTGCGCACGAGATCGAAAGCGGCGAGGTCGCCGATCCGGTCATAGAGCGCCGTCGAGCCTCTGAGGTCGGTGAACAGGATCGTGAGGCTGGTGATCTTGAAGCGCTGTTCGGGATCGAACGTGCCGCTCCGATAGAGGTCGCGGAACTCCTGGTTGCTGAGGAGCCGCGTGGCGGTCAGAAACGGCAGGCGTCCGCTGGTGATTTTGTCCATCTCGTCAGTATGGATCCAAACGCCCGGCAACGTCCGGCGCGTGGCCTTGTTCTCGTAGGAAATGCGCACCGGGCCCGGTTGCACCTTCTGGGTGCCGCTATGCGCGTGCGAGTCGGTGAAGACGAGCGACAGATTGCGCCGCTCATGCGTCTCCTCGCCCTCGGCCTCGAGAAACAGCGACGAATGGGTCACCGGATCGAACACGATCGCAAATCCCTTCGGCAGGATGAGCGACATCGCCGCCTTCTCGCCCGGCGCGAGCTCCATGACGTCGAGCGTCGTGTTCTGAACGACGCCTTCGACGTCCTCAGGCACGGTGGTGCTCGAGCTCCAGAAGATCTGGCGCATGTATTCGGCAAAAGGAAGCGAATCGGGATCATGCGCGGCAATGCGCCGGACCCTGGGATTGACGGTGAAGGTGACCTCGACCAATTGATCGAGGGTCGGCTCGTAGTCGGCGGCGCAGAGCGAGCAATAGTAGTGGGAGCGATTGAGCGTCTTCAGCGCCGCGCCGCTCTCGAGCACCCCGCCGCATCCCGGGCACAGCATGTTCCACGACATGTCGAACAAGCCTAGCCGCGCGGCGTGAACCAAACCGCCGATCGCCTTCTCCTCGTCGAGGCCATGCTCGGCGGCGTACGCAAGCGGATTGATCCGGTTCAAGGCCCGGTCAGGATCCGATTCCACAGATTTTTCCAAGGCCTTGACGACCGACGGGTCGGCGGATTGCTCCAGAAGGCGCCAAAGTGCATTCGCGTCAGCCATAATGTTTCCTCGAATAGCTCTTCACGGCCGTTCGCATCCCGGCGCTCATCAGCGGCGAAAAGGATCGGCCCGCACATGGCCTCTATATAGGTTCGACCCTCGATCCTGGGGAGGGCGCTTCGAACCCTCAGGCCTCTGGTCAAACCCCGCCGGCGCTCGATCGACGGACATTCATGAGAGCGCGGGGCTCGCGTCAGAATCCTCGGATCGGGCGCGGAGGCGGATTGAGCGCCACATACACCATGGATCGGAACGAAGCAAGAACGAAGATCGCTTCCGCCTGTGGAGGCAGGAACGGTCGCGCAGCGCGTCAGATCGAGGCGAGCGTCTTTCGCGCCGCCTTCAGATGCGGAATGTCGACCATCACGCCATCGACGCCGAGCGTGCCTGCGCCGGGATTGGCCTCGAACGCGGCGACGATCTTCCGCGCGTGCGTGATCTCGGCTTCGGACGGCGCATAGGCGCGGTTGATGATCGCGACCTGATCAGGGTGAATGGCGAGGCGGCCAGCAAAACCGTCGCGCCGCGAGCGCCGGCAATCCCGTTCGAGCCCCTCGACGTCGCGAAAATTGGTGAAGACAGTGTCGAGGCCGGCGACTTCAGCCGCGGCCGCGGCGAAGAGGCACTGCGCGCGGGCCAGCTCATAGGGAAAGGTCCACGAGCCGTCGGGCTCCTTGTTGTCGGTCGCGCCAAGAGCCGCGGCGAGATCCTCGGCGCCCCAGGTGAGCGCGAGGAGCCGGGGATGCGGGGGCGCGTAGGAGCCGAGCGCGAACATCGCCCTGGGGGTTTCCGTAGCCACGCTGACGAGTTTCACCGAGCCCTGGCTCATGCCCGCCCCAGCCTCGAGCTGGTCGAGGCGCGCCCCGATCGCCTCGAGATCGGCGGCGCTATTGGTCTTGGGGATCATGAGGGCGTCCAGGCCGGGCTTGACGACCGCCGCGAGGTCGTCAGGCATGAGCCCGGTGTCGAGCGCGTTTACGCGGACGAATAAGCGACCACGGGCGAGCCGGATTTGCGTCGATGAGCCCGCCGGCCAGGGCGCGGGCGCCGGCCTTGTTCGCCGGCGCGACGGAATCCTCGAGATCGAGGATCAGGGCGTCCGCGCCGCAGTCGGCGGCGCGCGCGAACTTCCGCTCCGAATTGCCGGGAACGAAGAGGAGCGAGCGCAGTCTCATGTCGGGGTCCGCAAAGCTTCAGGCCTGGCGGCGTTCAAGGGGCGCCGGCAGGGGAAATTCTGGACCGCGAGCATCACAACGGCCAAGCGAAAACTGCCGGGGGTCGGCGAGTTGCGGCTGCGGCCGAACCCGATGGAACTCGTCTTATCAAATCATTTCATTGGCCTCGGCCTCGTTCCTAATATTTTGATTGCGATGCTTGTTCGCGCCGGTTCGGGAACTCGTCACCCACATTCGCGTTGTCAGGGCTGAAAGAAGCGAGATCGAGGAGCAGCCGATGGCCAGGTCCAGTCCGAAGAGGAATTGGTCGGCCGAGGCGACGGCGCATTCCGACGCGCTCGACCTTGAGCCCTACGTCTTCGCCAAGGAAAGTCCCGGCGAAATTGCCCGCTCGCTCAAGCGTTCCGCCGAGGCGAGCGACCGGCGAAAGACGAGCGCGTTTCGGTCGGCGATGTCGATGCTGACCATGTACATCAACCGCGCTGGCCGGAATTTGCCTCCCGGCCGAAGGCGAACGCTGGAAGCCGCGAAAACGCAGTTGCGCGAATTGTTTGGCCGCAAGGCCTGAGATTTTCCTCAACGCCCCAATCGCGAAAACGCCGGTCGGTCATCCCTGGAGCGCGAAAATGAGCAAATATCGTCCACCGCATCCCGACGCCGTCCAGGGCCTGCCGCACGGCGCGGAGAGGCACACTCGACAGCCCTACGCCGCGGAGCTCGACGACTATGCAGGCGGCCTCCTCAAGGCGCCGGAGGAGCAAACGGGCATTGCTCCCGGCGAACCGAAGCCCGAAAAGCCGCGGCGCCCTGCGCCCCGGATACGCGGCGCCCCGCTGGACGTGGCGGCCCTGTTGAGTCTCTTCGACGATCTTCCTGACGAACGCGATGACAGCCGAAGGGATTGATCTCGAAAGCTTGCGTCGCGAAGCAGCGTCCTGCCGCGCCTGTCCCTTGTAGAGGAACGCGACCCAGACCGTGTTCGGAGAAGGTCCGTCAGACGCAGAGCTTATGTTGGTCGGCGAGCAACCCGGGGACCGTAAGGATCTCTCGGGCGTCGTGGCGGCGGGGCGTCGATGGCGCACGCAGCGAGCGCGGCGAGCGGCGGTCGATCGCCGCCGGAGGCCGGCGAGTTCAGGGATTGTCGGGCGTGCCGGAGCGCCTATCTAGCGTCGGCGATGAATGTTGTGACGCGCCGCAAGGCTCCGCCCCGGTCAGCGGCCGGCCCGGAGGATCTGTTTGGCCGCGCCGGCCGGGCGCCGGAGGGCTTTCGCTACGAGACGGACCTCCTGACGCCCGAGGAAGAGGAAGGCCTCGCGCGAGAGCTCGCCGCTCTTCCGTTCAAGCCGTTCGATTTTCACGGCTACCAGGCCAACCGCCAGGTTGTCGGGTTTGGCTTTCGCTATGACTATGGCGCCCGGCAGGTGGTCGAGGCGCCGCCGCTTCCGTCGTTTCTCGATCCCTTGCGGCAAAAGATCGCCGCAGCCTTCGACCGCCCGGCGGAAGCCTTTGAGCAAGTGCTGATCAACGAATATCGCCCCGGCGCCGGCATCGGCTGGCACCGCGACAAGGCCCAGTTCGACGAGGTCGTCGGCGTGTCGCTCCTCGCGCCCTGCACATTCCGCTTCCGGCGGAAATCGGGAAACGCTTGGGATCGGATTTCGCTCGCCGTCGAGCCGCGCTCCGCCTATCTGCTTTCCGGGCCGTCGCGGACGGTTTGGGAGCACAGCATTCCCGCGCTCGACCGCCACCGCTATTCGATCACCTTCCGGACGCTTGCCGCCGCGCGTCGGTGAGGCTTCAGGGGTCGCGGGCGCGAGCGCGTTGTCGTCCGAACCCGCGGCGGGCTAGATACGCGAGACTCGGGAGAGAATACGATGGGTTTGTCCGACGTTGTCGCGCGGCTGGCTGAACTGGTTGGAGCCGCGGCAATCCGGCTGCGGCAGTCGCAGGGCCGGCCGACGCCGAGTTTCGGCGCAGCGCCTGCGATCCCTCCGGCAAGGCCGCAAGGGGCCATTCCGACCCTCAAGATGCCGACCGCCAAGGGTTGGCCGCAAGGGCTGACGCCGACCGCCGCGCCAGGGCTCAAGGTCAACGCTTTTGCGAGGGGCCTCAAGCACCCGCGCTGGATCCATGTCCTGCCGGGCGGCGAGGTGCTGGTCGCCGAGGCGCTGATGACGGCGGTCCCGGTCAAGAGTTTTTTCGACTATGCGATGTTCAGCACGCTCAAGCGCGCCGCGGCCGTCGGACCGAGCCCGAACCGGATCACGCTTCTCAGCGACAAGGACGGCGATGGCGTCGCCGAGATCCGCAACGTGTTCCTCGACGGGCTGAACCAGCCCTTCGGGATGGCGCTCGTCGGCGACACGTTTTACGTCGGCAACACCGACGGCGTGGTCGCGTTCCCTTATGCGGCGGGCGCAAATCGCATCGCGGCGCCGGGGCGCAAGCTGATCACATTCAAGACCGATGGACACTGGACGCGCAGCCTGCTCGCCAGCCCCGACGGCGCCAAGCTCTACGCCGGCGTCGGATCGCTCACCAACATCGCCGACGACGGCATGGCCGTCGAGGAGGGCAGGGCGGCGATCTACGAGCTCGATCTCAAGAGCGGCGGGAGTCGGATCTTCGCCGGCGGCCTGCGCAACCCTGTCGGCCTCGCCTGGGAGCCCCGGACCGGCGCGCTATGGACGGCGGTCAACGAGCGCGACGGCCTCGGCGACGAGACGCCGCCCGACTATCTGACTTCGGTTCGCGAGGGGGGCTTCTATGGCTGGCCCTATTGCTACTGGGGACGGACGGTCGACGACCGCGTGCCCCAGGATGCGGATATGGTCGCCAAGGCGATTACCCCCGACTATGCGCTCGGCGGGCACACCGCCTCGCTCGGACTCTGCTGGCTGCCGGCCGGCGCGCTGCCCGGATTTCCCGAGGGCATGGCGATCGGCCAGCACGGCTCGTGGAACCGCAGCACGCTCGCCGGCTACAAGGTCGTGTTCGTGCCCTTCGCCGACGGGCGCCCGGCCGGACCGCCGCGCGATATTCTTTCCGGGTTCCTGTCGCCGGACGAGCGGTCGTCCTACGGCCGCCCGGTCGGGGTTGCGCTCGGCCACGACGGCTCGCTTCTGGTCGCCGACGATGTCGGCGACGTGATCTGGCGGGTAACGGGCGAGGGACGGGTCTGAGCCCTTCGATCGTTGTTCCAGTCGCAGCCGGGCGGCTCGCCCGCTCGGCGCGCTTTCAACCCTGCACTGTCGGAATGCCATGCCAGCGACTGCCCGCGGGCATGACCTCTGCCTTCATGAGCAGCGACATTGGCCCGAGGGTCGACCCTTCGCCCATTCGTGAATCGTAGAGCACCACGCTCATATTGCCGATCGAGCAGCCATCTTCGATCGTCAGGTCGGATGATTTCATGATGCGATCCTCGAACAGGTGGCTCTGGATGACGACGCCAGGATTGAGCGCGACATGGTCGCCGATCCGAACGAGGTCGAACTCGGAGAAGAGGCCGGAGGCGATATAGCAGTGGCGACCGATCTTGCAGCCGAGCAGGCGCAGGAGCGGCGCGGCGAAGGGCGTCCCGAAGAAGGTTGTGACGACGGGAGCCATGATCGATTCATAGGCTCCGTTGACCATCTCGTTGAACCAGACATAGGGCGACCACAGCGGCGTGATTACCGGCCTGAAGCGGCCCATGACCGCCCATTTGAGCCCGACCACGATCCCGACGGCGACCGCGGCGGCCAGGATTCCGAGCGCCGGCAGAAGCGCGAAAGTGACCGCCATGCCGTAGACTTCATAACCGTAGAGAACCGCCGCCAATCCCGAGAGGCCGAGGAGGAAGCCGGTGTAGGAGGGGATGAGGATGCGCAGCGCGTCGACCACGGCGCGCTGGGCGTAGAGCTTGCGGCTCGGCTGATAGGTGGCGGCGTCGCTGAAGCCCTGAACCTTCTGGCGATTGGGCAATTGAAATGCCGGCGAACCGAGCCAGTCGGTGCCGTCGGGCGTCGTCGGCGCGGAAGACGGCGTGGTCGAGAGCACGCCGAGAAGGCAGCCGTCGCCAAGGCCAGCGCCGGTCGGCAAGATTGCGCCATTGCCGACAAAGCTCCGGTTGCCCACGCGGTTGATCGCGATCTGAAACCGGCCGCCGAATACGCGGCGTCCCCCGAGCATGCAGCCGTCGGCGAAGAACGCCGAGTCGCCGGCGTCGAGCAGTTCCGGCATGAAGCTCCATACGGTCGACATCTCGGCGTGCTTGCCGACCTTGGCTCCAAGGAGACGCATCCAGGGCGGCAGATAGATCGTCGTGAAGATCGGCAGCAACATCGCGCGAACTCGACCGCATGAGCCCATAGGCGAGCCAGTTCCGCAGATAGTAGAAGGAGTAGAGCGGGTAGACGCCGGGCTTCGCGCGGCGCAACAGGATCGCTTTCAACCCGGCGATCCAGAGGCATGTGACGACCACGAAAACCGGCGCGAGAGCGGCCGTCGCCCAGATGGCGAGCCAGATCAAACCGTGCCGGAAGGCCAGCAGCCAGAGCCAGAGTACGGCGAGGCCCGGCGCCCACGAGGCCAGGCGGACCAGGCCGTCGATGAGCCATGAAAGCGCGACGAAGGCGAATTGCCGTCGTAGCGAGGCTTCATAGATCGGCCCTTCGGGCGCGTCCACGCGCGAGGGCTTGGCAGGCGAGCCGCTTCGCTGCTCCCCGGCCGCGAGGGTTGCGCCGTCCGGCAGCAGGGACTGGTCGTCCAGCCGGGAATCGTCGCTCATGCGCACGTCCAGGCCAAGGGCCGAATGGGCGCCCACGAAACATCGGCTGCCGACGTCGACCCGCCCGATGACGAGATAGCCGTTTTCGACTCGGGCGCCGTGCAATTGGGTGTCGGGTCCGATGCTGGTGTGATCCCCGATCGAGACAAGGTCCCAGGCCGAAACGAGCGCCGAATCGAGCGCGCATCCGCGTCCGACCTTGGCCCCCATGAGACGGTAGTAGACCGGCATCAGCGGCGTGCCGACAAAGCCGCCCGCGTCGAAGAGCCGCTGCAGCCCGCTCGCCAGCCACCAGCGGATATAATAGCTGCCCCACAAGGGATAGACGCCCGGCTTGTACCGTCCGATGATCAGCCATTTCGCGCCGATGCCGAGCGCGATCATGATCGGCCAGAGCGCGAGATAGAACAAGCCGAGGACGATCGCAGTTGCCAGGATCGACCAACGGCCCCGCAGGAGATCGTCGGCGATCGGCACCACGACGAAGCTCGGGATCGAGAGGGCGTACCAGGAGACGACCAGCAGCGACGCCTGGACCGCGCCGACCCCAAAGCCCGGCGCGCGGCGAAGAGGTTGCCGCGCCTCTTTCTCGGGACTTGCCAACGGGACGGGCGCCGGCGCGTCGGTCAGATGCGCGGCCAACTTGCGGACGGTGGGAAAGGCGTAAAGGTCGCGAATTGCGATCCGCACGTCGGCCCTGCTGCGCAGCAGCGCCACCGTCTGCGCGGCGAGCAGGGAATGTCCGCCGAGACCGAGAAAGAAATCCTGTTCGACGCCGACGGCGCCGAGGCCGAAGATCGCCGCCCAAGCGCCGGCGATTTTGGCCTCAAGCTCATTTGCCGGCGGCGCGCCGACATTCGCTTCGTCAACCAGCGGCAGCGCCGGAGCAGGCAGGCGCTTGCGGTCGACCTTACCTGTGGCGAGCATCGGCAGCTCGTCGACAACGTCAAGATAAGTCGGGATCATGTACACCGGCAGCTTCGCCTTCAGAGCGACAAGAACTGCGGCGCGATCGAGCTTTCTCTTCGGATTTCCGGCTACGACATAGGCCGCCAGGGTCAGAACGCCTGCGCGATCATGCGCTATGACGACCGCGGACGCGACATTGTCTTGTTCGAGCAGCACCGATGCGATTTCCGACGGCTCAATCCGGTAGCCTCGGATTTTGATCTGGTCATCGATGCGGCCGAAGAACTCGACCTCGTGGCGGTCGTTGATCGCCGCCAGATCGCCCGTTCGGTAAATCCGCTCGCCGTCGAGAGCCAGGGACGCGAAGTGGCGGGCTGTCAATTCCGACTGCTTGAGATAGCCGCGGCAAACGCCCGGCCCGCCGATACAGAGCTCGCCCCTTGTCCCCCGAGGCAGCGGCCGCATGCCGCTGTCGAGAACGAGCGTCGAATATCCCGGGAGCGGATGACCGATGGTGATGACCTCTCCGGGACGGCATAGTTTTGCGGTGGTGTTGACCGTCGCTTCGGTCGGTCCGTAGACATTGAGGATCGAACGGCCAGGACGCGACCACCGCGCCACGAGCTCCGGCGGGCAAGCCTCGCCGCTGACCACGAGCTGCCGCAGGCTCGGAATGTCGTCGGTCATCGTCGACAGCATGGTCGGGACCGTGGAAAAATAGGTCACGCCGGCGCGCGCGAGATATTGCGACAGGTCATTGCCGAATCGCGGCGTGTCCTTGGCGCCGACGACGAGAGCGGCCCCGTTTGAGAAGGCCATCCAGATTTCCTCGACCGAGCCGTCAAAGCCCAGCGAAAAGCCTTGGTAGACGCGGTCCGATGAGGTCGTCTCGCAAACCGCGTTGAAAGCCTGGACGAAGTGAAAAGCGTTGCGGTGCTCGGTCATGACGCCTTTTGGGCGCCCGGTCGTCCCCGAGGTATAAATGACGTAGCAGAGATCGGCGGGAGCGACGGCGGTCTCGTTTCGCGCCAATCGCTCCGGCGACTGGACCGCGATCTTTGCTGCGTCCCCGTCGAGCGAAACGACCGCGCCGTCGAATACGGGCCGGATGCGCTCGACGAGCGCGTCCTCGGAGATGACGATGGAGACTTCGGCTTCTTCGATCATGTAGCGCACGCGGTCATCCGGGTGCGCCGGGTCGATTGGCACATAGGCCGCGCCGGCTTTCAGGCAGGCGAGAATTGCGATGATCGGCCTTTCGGAACGATTGAGACAAAGGCCGATCAGACTGCCCCGCGCCGCGCCGAGCGACCGCAGATGGCGCGCGAGCCGGTTCGACGCCGCTTCGACCTCGCAATAGGAGAGGACAAGCTCGCCACAGATGATCGCGGGAGCTTCGCCGCACGTGCTGGACTGCGCCTCGAATATCTGATGCAGGCAGCCCATGGGCCAAGTGATCGACCCCCGTGCGTCGCTGGAAGACGGATCGTCTGATTGGTTCTGGATGCTGACCGCGTTCGGGGCGCCAGACTCTCGCTCTCCGAAACGATCGACCCTTCCATGCCGGGGCGGCGACAGGACTTCCGGGGCGTCGAACATGGCGACCTTCAGTGCGCGGTCGGCTGAATGTTCGCCGGGTCCGTCCTCCGGCGCTGCGGAAAGCCGTGACCGCCCGCGCCGAAGCCAACGTCGGCCATGATGTCGACAAGCGACATCGTACTCCATGCGCGCTTGCCGCTCGGCCCCAATGTGCGAAGCGGGTCGAAATATTTGAATTCTCGGCCGGGCGCCACGATCGGCGCGATGAAACTCGAGACGCCGTATTGGCGATCATGGAACTCGGCGCTGTGGACGTCGCGCTTGCCCGCCGGCGTATCGACGATGACGAGCGGGGTGTTGAATCCCGCTGTGGCGCCGCGGACTTCCTTCTCGAGCCGCTGCGCCGTTGCGAGCGAGACCCGGAAATGCTCCGTTCCCTTCACCATGTCGCAGAGGTAGAGATAATAGGGATGGATGTTGACGGCGCCCAACGCCTTGTAGAGAGACCGCAATGTTGCGGCGTCGTCGTTGACGCCGCGAAGCAGTACGGACTGGTTGCGGACGAGAACGCCCTGCGCATGAAAGCGGCGCATCGCTTTTTCGACAAGCGGAGTAACTTCCCGCGGATGATTGAAATGGGTGTGAATGCACACGTCCTTGAAGAGCTCACGACCCCTGGCGATCAAATTCAAAACAGAGTCCGTCCAATCACCGTCGCTCAGGAATTTCATCGGCTGGACGGATAGCGCCTTGGTCGCCAAGCGGATTCGCCTGACATTTGGAATCTCGAGAAGCGCGTTGCCCAGCTCTCTGAGATTCGCAGCCTTGAGGCGCGACACGTCTCCGCCGGAAACGACGATGTCTTCGATCTGCGGGTGCGAGCGGATGTAGTCGAGGGCCGCGGCCCAATTCTTGGCGCTCGCCACATATTCTTTTTGGATCAGCTGCGTGTCTGATCCTACCGCATAGCTGCGCGTGCAATACTGGCAGTAAACGGGACACACGGAGGTGACCAGGAAGAGGGCCTTGTCGGGATAGCGATGCACGAGGCCGGGTACGGGGGACTGGCTCGATTCCTCGAGCGAATCGATCACGAGACAGGGATGATCGTCTTCGAGTTCGGACGCCATCGGCAGGAACTGGCGCCGGATAGGGTCGGCTTCGACGTTCGGCCAGTCTATGAGCGAGATGATGTAAGGATTAAGCCGAATGGACA
Organism: uncultured Alphaproteobacteria bacterium; assembly: GCA_963761435.1. Taxonomy (GTDB): domain Bacteria; phylum Pseudomonadota; class Alphaproteobacteria; order Rhizobiales; family Beijerinckiaceae; genus Roseiarcus. Next base: position 412,564 of record CAVXHJ010000001.1, read on the forward strand.
TTCCGGCCTTCAGCAGGCCGGTTTCGATGTCGCGCAGCGAACCGGGGGAAATCAGCTCGCCGAGCGCCGCCGCGAGTTGGGTGACACGAATGACCGCATTCTTGTCCTGCCAAGCCGAGTCTTCGAATTCTGCCCGAGATACGTCCTTCCAGGGTTTAAACCTTTGCCATTCGCCTGACATTACCAGAGTCCTCGCCTCCGGCAACAATCCTTGATCCGACTGCTGCTATCACCGCGAGTCGCATTATTTATTTTATAAATGAAGAGTAAATCTCCATCCCTTTTTAACCTTACCTGTCTAAAGAAACGACAGGTGACTCCGCCGTTCGTTGAATTAACTACGTCAGATATGCTCAGTATTCTGGGATCCAACATTAACGAATGGCGGAGTCACCTGCGAATGCAAAAGCGAATGAACGTTGCTGGCGTGGTCGCCTCGCTTCTCCTGCCGTTTGGCGGATTGATCGTCGCTCGCGATTCACCGCCTTCGTGGGCCAATATCTTCTCGACGGACGCTCGAGCCTCCGAAAGGATTATTGCGCCGTCCGACGTCTGCAGCTGGAACGACGTGGGTTGGCGAGACATGTCGGAGGCGGAGAAGAAGGACTGGGAGACTCTCGGCTGGAGCTGGCAAATGTGGGATTCGGAGGCGCCAAGCACACCCCCGCCGTCCAGCTCGAAGGCATGGGGCGAACTCAGCGAAAATGAGCGGGCGGCCGCTCGAAGGCTCGGCTACAAGCACAACACCTGGGACGCCGACAATTGTGAGAATCGCTGATTTTCCGCGGCGAAGCCTGGCGGGTCAGTCGCGAGCGATGACGATACGGCTACTTCCGCAGACGTGGCCGCTGCGTTCGCGAAGTCAGATTCGCTTTTTGTAGCGCAGATATCTGAGCCACAGCCTGTGCCGCATTTCGAGCGCCGTCAGCTGCAATTTCGACAATGATCGAGTCTGCTCGTTCAGGTCGATACCCGAGAGCGCCGGGTTGAAATAAAATGCGAACTCACCGACCGCAGACGTGCATTTGAGCAGGAAGTTCGTCCGAGACAAAAGAAGGCAGTCGATAAGCACGTCTTCGCCCTTCTTGTATCCGTCTCCCCTGATTTGAAACGGATTTAGGAGACCGGTGGCGCGGTTGGAATCAAAACTCAGGACGCGCTCTCGATATCTATTTCTTATCTGTGACAGGAACTGCTGTTGATCCGTGGCGACAAATATATTTGCTGAGCCGTTCGCGCGCATATAGTCATCGATGTATTTGAAATATTCGGGCGGTTTTACAATCCTCATCAGGTGCCGCGGCAAGCTTGCTGACCCTTTGTCTGTTCCTCTCATATGGAGGCCGATCACGTTTCCGTCCCCGAAACGAGTGCGAACAAACTGATCGACCTTCTGCGCAATGTGCGGCTTTACGCGGATGTAGCGTTCTACGATTCGACGCGCGCGCGCTCTCTGGGTCTCATACCACTCGGCTTGATCAACCTGTTCGTATCGCACCATTTCGCTGCCGTGCGGGTACACATAGGCGCTCTCGGGATCGTAGCCATGGAGATGCCACATTTCGTCCGAGCTCAGTGTTGTCAGGTCGGCCTCGGACGTCGGATCGTTCCGATCCATCACCTTCTTCATCAAATCGGAGTACGTAAGCCCGGCGACCGGTTCAAAATAATAGTCCCACATGTTGTCGCCGCGCTCCGCCGAAAAGTAGGGGTTTTCTCCATTTCCTGACCAGTGACCGAAGAATACAACGGGATGCATGTTGTTCCGTTCTGCATAGATCAATTGATTGATTACAAAATTTACATAAGCAAAAAAGCCTGCGTTACAATGATTGATTGTTATGATGAGATATTTCTTTGCAGAATCGTTCATAATGGTGAAGTCCCTGACATCGCGCCCTATCGCGGCTGAGTCTCGATCCAGGCCGCCAGATCCCGAACGCCGCTGGCCAAATCGCGCCGCGCCGACCAATTCAGCACTTCCGCGGTCGTCGTCACGTCGCAGATCGCGTGACGAACATCGCCGAAACGGTATCGGCCGCAGACCATTGGCGCGGGCGCGCCGTAATGGCGAGCTATGATCCGAGCGAGTTCGGAGATCGGCGTCGCGGTTCCGGCGCCGATGTCGAGCGTTCTTCCGGCCGCATCCGGATGATCCAGCGCCGCGAGAATGGCCTCGGCGACGTCATCGATCAGAATGAAATCGCGCAACATCTCGCCGTCCTCGTAGAGGGGGATGGCTTCCCCCCGGCGAGCAATCCGGCAGAACAGCAAAACAATGCCCGTATAGGCGTTGTCGAGAGCCTGACCGGGGCCATAGACGTTCTGGAGGCGAAGCGTCTTGACCTTTGCCCCAAAGGCCGACGACCAGGCGGAGAGAATGTGCTCCTGGGCCAGCTTGGTGGCTCCGTAGACGCTGACGGGATGCGGCTCCGTGGCCTTGGCCTCAGTTTTCGTCACCTTGAGTCCGGGAAAGTCCCACGTCCCCGAGGCGAGCTGCTCTCGGCTTCTTTGACCTGGATAGATCGGCGGGCCTCCATTGACCGGCCGCCACGGGCCCTCGCCGTAGACGGCCCGGCTGCTCGCGAGCAGAAACTGCTCGGGAACCCGCCCCGCCTGCGCCAGGGCGTCGAGCATCGTCGCAGTCCCCGTCACATTTGCATAGGCGTGCCGGGTGCTCTCGGTCAGCGACTGGCCGGTGCCGGTCTCCGCCGCAAGATGAACGATGGTGTCCGGATTGGCGCCATCCAGCAAGGCGCGCCAGACCGCGGGATCGGCGATATCGCCTGTGACCAGCTCTACATTCGGGTCAAGCGCGTCAGGGCGCCGACGCTCCGGATGGATCTGCGGATGCAGCACATCGACCGCGATGACCCGTTCGTATCTTTCGCACAGGCCGGAGGAAATCGCGCAGCCCACAAATCCGGCGCCGCCCGTCACCACACAGATTCCTGTTCGACCAGACCTTGTGGGGGCGGAACTCAACGCTTCTCGCTCCCTTGGGGGCCCTGGGCCGCGACGAAGACCCGGCGTCCGCCGTCGAGAGTCTCGCGCATCGGATTGCCCAAAAGACGCAGATTCCTACTCGTTCGGCATCGATGGGCGGCGAAGGTAAGCCCAGAAGTCCTTGAGCAGAAACTTGGGGTGGCGGCGACCGCGCCTGCTGCCCCCCACATCGAAATTCCTGACGCGCGCCGCCCCGGGGGCAGGCGTCAGCGACGAACCCTCCACTCGCTTCTCGCCCCCCAGAATTCGTTGCCTCAAAAGCGCAAGCTCTTGCCTGGCGGCCGCTGCAAGGGGCGAATCCTGAGCCCCAGCCTCATTGATCCTGTCCCGGACGCGGACAATCCCCTCAAGCAAGCGCGATTGCTCCCTCTCAGTCGGCGTCAGTTGTTTCAAAAACTCTATCTGCATGGCGCCGGCGTCAGCGTACGAATACTGAGTGCCGTGCGGATGTCGAACGAATATGCTCCTGTCGACGACTGAGATCAGGCCAATACTATACGCGTAATAATTATACATGTGATCGGTCCCCCACCCATAAACATTCCCGTCCAAATTCGCGCTGCGCATCCGGTCGACGATCTTTCCGGTCAATCCGAATACGACCGCGTCGGTTTGCGCAACGATGCTAAACGGCGAGTTGGGTATCTTATCAATTTCAGTCCTGTCCAGACCCCAGTCCGTGAAATCGATAAGGGGGGCCCATACGCCGATATTGGAATTCTGCTCGACCGCCCGCCTGCAATGCTCAGGAACCGCCGACCAACGATCGCAGTCGCAATCGGCGTGTATGAGCAACAAGACGTCCGCTTCGCAGGAATCGATGCACGCGCGAAATTTATCGCCAAAAAAGAGATCGTTTGATCTCCTCATCACCGCGCATGAAAAATCCGGGGTGAGATTGCGGTCGGGATCGGAGAAGACGACGGTTACGAAATCTGAGGTCGAAGCGACCGCCTTTGCTATCCTCTCGGCGTTATCATGTTTTCCGACCCAGGATATCACGAAGGTATGAATCGATGGGGAATGATCCATGCGCACGGCAGGGGATCTACGAAATCCGGCCGAAGGCCGCGCCAGCATCAGCATCAATCAGCCGCACAGCGGCTCTCCGGCGTGCGCGCGGCTGGGGCGCTTCAGTCTGGGGGCGAGGCCGCCATTCAATTCATCGACCATGCGTCGAATTGAATGGCTCTTATGAGCGAAGGTCCGCTCGACATGTTTTAGATTTCTGCGGTAATTGTCGTACAGCTTTGAACCGGCGAACATCATCGTCCCCTGACCTCCGACGTGCCTGTCGAACGGGTCGGATTCAAAAGCGCCAACCTGCCTCCCGGCGCACCAGGCCCTGAGGCAAATGTCGTAATCGAGCCAGATACCTGGCTCGCCAGGTCCGCTCAATCGAAGATCAAAGCCGCCGAGCTCGAGAAAATCTGCCCGCCTGAAGAACATGGGCCCGATACCTACGGCTTCGACGAACTGGAAAGGCAGCGTCGATTTTTGATCCACAAACGAGACGTCGCTATCTGCGCCATGCACCCCTGGCCCCACGGGCGAACCGATGGAAGTCTCGAAATCGCCGAAGTCGAAGGCCCAACCATTCCAGCAGCCGAGAATTGCCAGTTTCGGATATGTCCGGAAAAGCACAATGGCGTCCGCCACCCAGCCAGGATTTGCCGGCGGAATATCGTCGTCTTGCAGTACGCAAACGAACTCGCCGCGAGCCAGGCTGATGGCCCGATTGTAGGTGCGGATTTCATGAAGGTCGTTCGACTGAACGAGCAAGTCGTTCGGCCGCGTCAACAGTCTTCGCCAGGCTTTCTCCGACCCGTCGACCGAGCCGTCCTCGCAGACGATCAATTCGTCGGCGACCGTCTGCCGGAGACGGCCCACGATCGGTTCGATGTTGTCGCGGTGATTGAACGATTGGATCACGAGCGACATCACTGGACTGTCGGTATAGACGCGAGCCGCGGCAGCCCTGGAGCGCTTGCGAGCCGCGACCTTCCTGATCAGTCGGTTCTTTTTGTTGAACAACTGCAGAGCGTCGCCGAACCATCCCGGCAAAACTCCGCTTGCGCCTGTCGTTGCGCGTTCAGCGCTCATCGTCAAACCTACGAACCGATCATATCGGTCTCGCTGACGGCAGCTTTGTGAGGGACCGCGTCTGACGGTGATCGCTTATGGGTTCGCTCAGTAAGCGCATGCTCAAGAGAACCACGCACCGTCGATGCGTCGTGCGTCCTCACGTACCAATCAATGGTCGCCTGCAAACCTTTGCTGAAGGGCACTTCCGGCGCCCACTCGAGCAGCTCGCGACAAAGTTTGTCATCCGAGACGCGATTGTAGGGTCCGGTCGGCTTCGAAGGATCGAGCGCGAACTCGACATCCTTCTTCATATAGGTCAGCACCTGCTTTGCGCAGTCGAGGACTCTCGTGCGCTCCATGGTTCCAAGGTTGATCGCGACGCCATTGTCGATGCGTTCCGCGGCGCGGATCGTGCCCTCGACGATGTCGCTGACGTGGGTCCAGTTGCGGATCTGTTCGCCTGTGCCCCAGATCTGAAAGGGGCTCTGACCGATGAACGCTCGCGCGATCATCGCCATCACTGCGTGGCTTTCGGGGCACCTGGGACCGTAGGCGGTAAAGTAGCGCAGCGACGCCGCTTTCAGGCGGCCCTCCGCGCAATAGGCTTGCAGGGTCTTCTCGCCCATGAGCTTCGCCCAGCCGTAGAGATTGTCGCAATTGTAGGGCGGGCCGACTTGGTCTTCGGTGAGATAAAGTATCTTCGCGGGATCGGTCTGCAGGTTCTCGGGATAGACGCATCCGGAGGATGCGAAGATGACCTTCTCGACTCCGGCGCGGTCGGCCGCGCGAAACACCGTCCCATCAAGGATCATGTTGGTGGAGCAATTCACCTGATGGAGGTCGATGTATCCCCGCCCCCCGTGATCGGCGGCGTTGTGGAATACGACATCAATATCCCGAACCATTTCATCGGCGACTTCCGGATCGAGCAGGTCTGCTTGTTTGAACTCTATCGACCCGTTCCCCAATGGAGTTTGGATATTCTCGAGCAAACCGCTGCTGAGATTGTCGACAACTCGAATGTGCGCCCCACGTTCAACAAGAGCGTCGACAAGATGCGAGCCTATGAATGACGCGCCCCCCGTCACGAGGACGTTCTTTGTGGTCCATTTCATCGCCATTTGGTCCATTTTGTTGGGGAGAAGCCTGCCTTGAGAACCTTCCGGGCATGCCGCCCAAGTCTTCTGGTCGGAACCGACCGACATCGATAGTTCAGTTCCGGTCCTAGCGCTACGGCAGTCGCTGTTGATTCTCAAAGGCCCGGGAAAGTTTGATCAGGAGCGGAATCGATCTTGCCGGCTAAATAATTGATATATATGGACATACTTTTGAGCAGAAATTTCGCGGCCCCTGTCGAGTCCGCTTTCCCAAATGTCCGTCGTTCGGTTCCCATTTGCGTCTTTTCGCGCGGGTCAGCGGTTCCTTATCTCTCTCCACGCAAGCACGACTGGCCTCTCCCCGGTTTCGTTGACACCCTCCTAGGCTAGGTCACAAACTCATAAAGAGGATTCCTTTTTTGGGCGCGGCGTGATTCAAGCTCCGTGAGGGGGAGCGAACATGACGCCACGCCGGTACGAGCTATCTGATTTCGAGTGGTCGATCATCGAGCCTCTCTTGCCGAACAAGCCGCGCGGCGTGCCGCGTTCGGACGATCGCAAGGTGCTCAACGGCATTTACTGGCGGCTGCGCACCGGTTCGCCCTGGGCCGAAATTCCCGAGCGCTACGGACCATCGACGACCTGCTACAACCGTTTCGTCCGCTGGGCCAGGATCGGCGTCTGGGATCGGATATTCGAAGCGATCTCAAAAGCCTACGATGGCGATTTGCAGATGATCGACAGTTCCTCGATCCGCGTCCACCAGCATGGCGCCAACGGCAAAAAAGGGGGTCTGAAGAAACGTCATCCCCCGCTCGGGACCTCGCTGGAGCCCGCTGCATGGGGCGCTCGCGAGGCGGACTGACCACCAAGATCCATGCCCTCGTCGACGCCAACGGCCTGCCCATTCTGCTCAAGCTGACGGCCGGACAAGCTCATGACGGGCGAAGCGCGGCCGACATGCTCGCCGGTCTCGGCGAAGGCCAAATCCTCCTCGCCGACCGCGGCTACGACAGCGACGCGCTGCGGGCGCGCCTCGCAAGACAAGGCGCATGGGGCAACATCAAGCCGATGCCCCATCGGGTGAACGTCCCCTCCTTCAGCCGCTACCTCTACCGCTTTCGAAATCTCGTCGAATGCTTCTTCAACAAACTCAAACATTTCCGAGCCGTCGCGACACGCTACGAAAAACACGACGCCAACTACCTCGCCCTCGTCAAACTCGCCGCCATCCGAATATGGTTCAGGTTTATGAGTCGGTGACCTAGACTGGCCGCGCGAATGTTCACTGGCTTCCGGCGAGCGCGCGCCTTCGCCAAGGCGAGGCGGATCACTTAGGCGTTGGGGACTGGCAACAGATAACGCTCGCCGAGGATCCTCAGGATGTTCGCGAGGGCCGGATTTTTATTGTCCGCCCGCCAATACGCGGAATAGCCGATGCGGGCGGGTTCGGCGCCGTCGCGCAGCTCGCGATAGATCACACCGGGGAAACTGGCGCCGGCGCAGGCCTCGGTCAGCACAGTGACCCCGAAGCCGGCGCCGACCAAATTCTTGAGGTTCGCAAGACCAGCGCGATGGCGCACAATCTTCGGGCGATCGCAAGGTGAGGTCACCTTCGCAATCAGGAGGTCACCCAGCTCTGGACCCGGATCCCGGCGGCTGAGTAGGATTTTCTCCTCCCGCAAATCGATCCAATGCACAGGTTCCCGCTCGGCGAGGGGATGACCTTCGGGCACCCCGACGAGAACGCGCTCGCTCCACAGCGACATTGTTTTCGATTGGGGCAGCGCCGTGGCCCCCGGAATAATCGCAATGTCTACCACTCCGTTTCGTAGCCCCGTGACGAGGCGGGAGCGCGAGCTCTCGAACATTTCGAGCTCGAGCTGCGGGAATCGTTGGGAAACGTCGATCAGCGTAGCGCGAAGATTCCCGGCGGCGAGGGACGTGTAGAACCCGACCGTAAGCCTGCCGGCCTCGCCGCGGCCCGTGCTCTGCGTTCTCGCCGCGAGCGCTTCCACCTGCTCCAAAATTGAGCGCGCGCTGCGGAGGAACTGACGGCCCGCTTGGGTTGCTCGAACGCCTCCGCTCGACCTTTCGAACACGGCCATGCCGATCGATTCTTCGAGCTGACGGACACAACGGCTGAGCGTCGACTGCCGAAGGAGCAAGGCTTCCGCGGCGCGACGAAAGCTACCATAGTCCGCAGCTGCGAGAGCGTAGCTCAGATTCTGAATGGAAAAAGCGGGCGACGGTCTTCGAAAAGAGGCGTGTAAAGTCCCCGCATCAACTTCATCGCACTTATCCAACACGATTAACTCCTGATCCGTTATCCCTTAGTCTGGCCGGGATTACTTCGGAATCACTGGTTGGATCTTGCTCGCATGGGTACCTCGGTCGGCCAACTCTCCAAGCTGCTCTCCGGCTTCGAGCGCGATGTCGGTGATCTCGCCGGGGGCGGCATAGACCTGGTAGAGCGCCCCGTCCGAAAAGGGATAGACCTGGATGGCGTTGATGTATCCCGCGCGTGTCGGCTGCACGCGCGCTTCGCCGTTCGCCTGCTCGACCCGAGCGCGGGGATCCGCCGTCTCCGCCTCTTCGGTCTTCGCGCCTGGGATCGGTTTGAGCTGCCCGGGCAGGGGCAGGAGCTTTGGAATCTCGACGATCCGAACGGGCTTCGGCGGATCGGGCGAAAGGAGCAGCTTTACGAGGCGTGTCATCGTAGCTGATTTCCGGCGGTTTCCAGGTCGTCGAGCATGCCCCGAGTGAGACCGAGGCGAGCAGGAGGGCTGTAGGGACAAGGACGCGCATCAGCCGAGCTCCTTCGACCAGTTGAGGGCATGGATGTAGACGCCGAGGGGATTCTTCTTCAGCCGATCGGCGTCGGTCGGCGTCTCAAGGACGATGGTGAGGATGGCGCTCCAGCGCTCGGTCGCGGCGAGCGCCTCATCGACATAGCGGCGCTCGGTCCAGGAGACGCGGAAGCTGTCCTCGGAGGCGCGTATGACGCTCGAAACCTCGACGGAGACCTGGATCTTGCCGACCTTGGAGAAGGGGTCGCTGGCGCGCGCATAATCATTCAGGGCCAGCGCGCCCTTGTCGGTGACGTAGTTGTAGGCCTCGAGCCAGTTCTGCCGCAGCACGATCGGGTCAGCGGGAATGCCCCGCACTTCGTCAATGAAGCGTGAGAGATGCCACGCGATCTGAGGGTCCGTCGGCCGATAGTCGGCCAGCGCCGGCGCAACCGCCTGGGCCTGGCCGAGTTTGTCGACCTGCACGACCCAAGGCGTGATCGTGCCGCGGGCGGAATGCCAGACCAGGCCGGCCGCGAGGCCGCCGCTCAGGACCAGTGTTCCGAAGAAGGCGAGCCGCCAGTTCCTCGCCTGGACTCGTGCGGATCCGATCCGCTCGTCCCAGACCTGGCCGGCCCGTTGATAGGGCGTCTCAGGCTCGGGCGTCTTGCCGTAACGGACTGCTGGCCGCCGAAACATGGGCTATTCTCCTTCTGAGAGATCGACGGACGCGCCGCCGCTCGGACGATCGCCGGAGCGGATGGCGTGATCGGCGACGGAGGCGGCTCGGCTGACCATCGGGCTGCGAGTCGCCCGAGACATCCAGGTAGGAGGCGCCGAGGCGGTCCCTTGAGCCGATGCGGCGGGGCTCGCTGCTCCCGTCGCAGCGCTCGCGCCGCCCGCAAAGCTGTCTTGGAGAGTGGACGCGGCGCGACGCAGAGGGCTCGAGACGGCCGCGGCGGCGGCTTCCGCTACTCCTGCCGGCCCACTCGCGCGAAAGGCCGCGCTGGCGCCGCCGGCGACGCTCGCGGCCCCACGCGCCGTCCCGCCGATCAAGCCGCCAGCAGCGCCGAGCCCGCCCGCGGCAAGACCGGCGCCGGCGGCGCCGATGCCGGCGACCGCGAGGCCAGTTCCGACGGCCGCGCCCGCGCCGAGCTGCGGGCCGCCGGCGATCAAGCCGTTGGCGATGCCCGGCCCGAAGATCGAAAGCGCAAGCATGGCGAGCGCGGCGAGAATCAGAGTGAGAGCGTCGTTGATGGTCGGCGGATTGTTGAAGCCGCCGGTGAACTGGCCGAAGATCGTCGAGCCGATGCCGATGATCACGGCGAGCACGAGGATCTTCACCCCCGACGAGACGACATTGCCGAGCACCTTCTCAGCGAGGAAGGCGGTGCGGCCAAAGAGGCCGAACGGAACCAGGACGAATCCGGCCAAGGTGGTCAGCTTGAACTCGATCAGGCTGACAAAGAGCTGGATCGCCATGACGAAGAAGCTGATGACGACGATCAGCCAGGCGATCATGAGGATGGCGATCTGGATGAAATTGTCGAAGAAGCTGGCGAAACCCATGAGACCGGAGATGGAGGTCAGGATGGGTTGTCCGGCGTCGATGCCGACCTGGGCGACGCGTCCCGGCTGAAGAAGCTGCGCCGAGCTCAGCGTGCCGCCGCCGGCCTTGATACCCAAGCCAGCGAACGAGTTGTAAATGATCTGAGCGAGATTGTTGTAGTTGGCGATGATGTAGGCGAAGACGCCGATGTAGAGCGTTTTCCTGATCAGCCGGGCGATCACGTCCTCGTCAGGCGCCAATACCCAGAAGAGACCGGCAAGCGTGATGTCGATGGCGATGAGCACGCCGGCGAGCCAGCGGACATCGCCCTGGACGAGGCCAAAGCCTGAGTCGATGTACTGGGTGAAGACGCCCAGAAAACGATCGATGACGCCCGTGCCGCCCATCGTCTCTATTTGCCTTCAGGCGGCGCGGTCGGAGCGGTCGTGTGATCGGCTGTCGATCCGGCGGCGAAGAAGCGGCGCCGGTTCTCGGCCCAGGCGGCCTTGCATGCGGCGTCCTCGATCGCCGCCATGCCGATCGCGCGGCAGCGAGCAAGCTCATCGGCCAGCGGGTCGGTCTCATGAGGCGGGAAGCCAAGTTTTGCGGCCGCAACGATGCCGGAGTCATTGTCTCGAAAGTGAACGCTCGCCATGACCGTCGCGATCGTCACCGCGACGAGGCCGAGCGCGCGAGCCCAGGCGCCGAGGTTGAGCGGGTCCGCGGGCATCAGTGGAACATCTGCGCGGCGCCCGGCTGGTAGCCCGGCCCGTAGCTCAAGAAATTGGTCAGCTGCTGCTGCGCCTGGGCTTGGTTCGCGACATTGCGCGCGCCCTCCAGGCTCTGGGCGCGCGCGATCGCCGCCATCACCGCGGTGAGGTCGGCGAGCTGCGTCGTCTGAAGAGCGACAAGCTGGTTGCCGGATTGCGCCGCCTGGAGGGCGCCTGAGGCCCCTTGGCTCGAAGAGACGAGCCCAGCGATCTGGGTTCGGGTGGTGGAGAGGTTCTGCACCACGCCGGCTTGTACGCGCATCGCGTCCTGGAATCCGGCGAGCGCGTTCTGCCAGCGGGTCTGCGCACCTGCTAGCAGCTGCTGCGCGGAGGTCGAACTCGAATAGGCCTGCGGGTAGGACTGGGTGAAGGCCTGATTGACGGCGGTGACGCTGTAGGCGATCCGCTGCGCCTGGGTGAGGAGTTGCTCGGTCTGGTTGATCGACTGCTGGAGCTGGGCGAGCGAGGAATAGGGCAGGCTCGCGAGATTCTTGGCCTGGTTGATCAGGGAGGTCGCCTGGTTTTGCAGGGTCTGGATCTCATTATTGACCTGCTGCAGCTCGCGCGCCGCCGTCAGCACGTTCTGGGCATAGTTTGTGGGGTCGAAGACGATCCACTGCGCACGGGCGGGCGCATTCGCGATGGCGAGGGCGGCGACGCCGGTCGCGACGGCCAATCGAATTCGAAGGCTGGTCATTGCGCGGTCTCCTGAGTTTGCGTGGCGATCATGTCCGCCGCCCAATCAAGGCCCTTGCGCTTGAGCCACGCTGCGGCGAAGCCTTCGCGTGGCCGAGCGGCGACGATCTCGGCGATCGCCTTCTGGTCGGAACCAGGCCCTCGAAACGCTCCCCTCTTTCCGGCAGTTCGGCGGAGACGCGGGGCGATCCAGCGTGAACCTCGACCCCGACATGATGGGCGACGAGCCGTACGATGCGCTCAGCGTCGGCGGGCGTGACGCGAAGGCGGGTGTCCTCGAGGCCGCCCGACAGCCGGTCGATCCATAGTCGACCGTCGGGATTGAGCATCACCTCGACGATGCTCGGATCTTCCAGGTAGCCGGAGATCGACGGCCCCAGCGCCGTGCGCAGCATGCGTGCGCCACGGGCGAAAGCTTCGGATCGGAAGGAGATCGTCGTCATGGTCACGCCCCGCTACGTCGCCTCGGTCCGGAGGCGGATGTCAGCGGGGTCGATTAGAAAGAGCCATAACTGCGGCGAAGCAACAACGTTGAGGTAGGCGTAGGGGCGCCGGATAGAATTACAGGCGGCAGGGATGGCGCTCCCTCAAGTCAGGACGGGCCGCCGCCTGAATTTGGCTCCCCCTCATCTCCGCCAACATCTCGCACGATCTCGTCAGCGAGCTTGCGCCCACGGGCGAGACGCCGGCCAACCGCTTCGATGTAACCTTCGTAGCGCTCACGGCCCTTGGCTTGGGCGGCGGGCAGAGCCGCGTCGGGCAATGGGGGCGTGCTGGTCAGCCAGAAGCGCACGAAAACGGCGAGAGCCTCGTTCGAGATATCGACATGCCGTTCGATGCGTTCCATCTGCCGGGTCATGCGATCGAGCCGGCGGGCCAGCGCCGCCTCCAGTCGATCGGCGCCGTCCGGCGAGAGGTGGGACGCGAGCGCCGCCTCCAGGACGAGGGACTGCGTCACGCCCTTGCGCGCCGCGTAATCGGCTAGCTTGAGTCATCAGGTCGGAAGGCAGGCGAAACGTGTGCTTGGTCCGCATCGGCGTCACATCTGCATGTCGTCGGCCGTGTCGAGCGAAATCTGCCGGGCGACCGCGCCCATCGTCCGCCGCATCATTCGCCGGCGCTGGGGTTCGTCGTCATCATCTTCGCTCGGCTCGAACTCGTTGATCGCCCTGCGAGGCTCTGGCGCTATCTCTTCATGCTTGGGAAGCTCGGGCTCGCGTCTGATGCCAGCGTTTGCCGGATCCTCGACGAACGCCGCTGCCGACGTCGCCACGATGGCGTTGACCCAATCGCCTTCAGGTCTGGCTTCTAAGCGTTTCGGGTCAGACACGAGGATATGACCGCACAGGGTCGGCGGCGGGAGGATCCGCGCTTTCAGCTCGGCATCCTCGTAATACCGCGCCTTCTTCGCGCGGATCGGCTGGCAGCCGGAGACCAGCACAAGTTCGTCATCATGCGGGAGCTGCATCACCTCGCCCGGCGTCAGCAATGGCCGCGCGGTCTCTTGCCGTGACACCATCAAGTGCCCAAGCCAGGGGCTGAGCCGATGTCCAGCGTAGTTCTTCATGGCGCGCATCTCGGTCGCCGTGCCAAGGGCATCCGACACGCGCTTGGCCGTCCGCTCGTCGTTGGTGGCGAAACTCACGCGCACATGGCAATTGTCGAGGATCGAGTTGTTCTGGCCGTAGGCCTTCTCGATCTGATTCAAGGACTGGGCGATCAGAAAGCTCTTCAGGCCATAGCCCGCCATGAAGGCGAGCGCGCTCTCGAAGAAGTCGAGCCGGCCTAGAGCCGGGAATTCGTCGAGCATCAGCAATAGGCGATGCCGTCGCCGCTTAGGTTCAAGCTCCTCGGTCAGACGTCGGCCGATCTGGTTGAGGATCAAGCGCACGAGCGGCTTGGTGCGGCTGATGTCCGACGGCGGCACCACCAGATAGAGCGTGGCCGGCGCGGCGCCCTCCACCAGGTCGCGTATGCGCCAATCGCATCGACGGGTCACCGTAGCTACGACCGGATCGCGGTAGAGACCGAGGAACGACATCGCGGTCGATAGGACGCCCGAGCGCTCGTTGTCGCTCTTGTTCAAAAGCTCGCGGGCCGAGCTGGCGATGACCGGATGGACGCCGCGTTCACCGAGGTGTGCCATCGTCATCATCGCTCGCAGTGTCGTCTCGATCGGGCGACGCGGATCGGAGAGGAAATTGGCGACGCCGGCGAGCGTCTTGTCGGGCTCCGCATAGAGCACGTGCAAGATCGCGCCGACCAGCAGCGAATGGCTGGTCTTCTCCCAGTGGTTGCGACGCTCCAAGGCGCCCTCGGGGTCGACGAGGACGTCAGCGATGTTCTGGACGTCGCGGACTTCCCACTCGCCCCGCCGGACTTCGAGCAGCGGATTGTAAGCAGCGCTCGCCGCGTTGGTCGGATCGAACAGCAGCACGCGGCCGAACCTCGCCCGCCAGCCGGCGGTAAGCGTCCAGTTTTCGCCCTTGATGTCGTGGACGATCGCGGAGCCGGACCAGGTTAGCAGCGTCGGGACGACAAGCCCGACCCCCTTGCCTGATCGGGTCGGTGCGAAACACAGCACATGCTCCGGACCGTCGTGGCGCAGATAGTGGTCTCGCCATCGCCCGATCAGCGCTCCATCATGGCCAGTGAGGCCGGCCTCTCGAACTTCCCGGGCTTCGGCCCATCGGGCAGAGCCATAAGTGGTGGCGCGTTTTGCCTCCCGGGCCCTCCATACCGACATGGAGATCGCCACGGCGACGGCCGCGATCCCGCCGGAGGCGGCGATGTACGCGCCCTCGACGAAGATGTCGCGCGCATACGCGTCGTAGGCGAACCACCACCAAAAGAAGGCAGGCGGTTGATAGACTGGCCAGCCGAGGAATTCGAACCACGGCCGACCGAGCTGGGTTTGGAAAGCTAGGTGCCAAGCGACCCACTCCGTTGCTCCCCAGACGAAGGCGAGCGTTACGGCGCTGACGACGAGCACTTGGCCCCAGAGGATCTTGGTCGCGTTCATGGCGGCCTAAGATCAGGATCGCTTCCGATGCCGACTGCAATAGCCGAGAAAAGTCGTTTGGCGTCCGGGATACTGCGGCGCGCGGAAAGGACTCATTCGTTGAGCTGCTCTCGCCGCTTTGCTGTCGTCCAGGGGAGCGATGGGGACGGCAGGTTAGCGTTAATTATGCGGGCGAAAGCGCTGCGGTGGGGGTGCGCCTGAAGCGGACGTAGCTGGATGAAGGCGAGAACTTTGTCAGGGTCGAGCACGCTCGTTGACCGGCCCCCCATTCTGAGCGCGAGCGCGGAGACGGCTCGAACCCGCAAACCCGCAGGCATAGCTCTGCGCCTCTCAACGTGCTTCGACGTGGCTGATTACCGAGGTCACTGCCGTGTTCCACGCGCGGATCTTCGCGTGGCGCGCTTCCGGATCGGGGCAAGGGTCGATCTGGTCGCTTGCGCGACTGAGCAACGCCTCGATCCTGACTTCGTCCATCAATCCCGAAGTCGCGCCGGCGAGCACGCCCGCCCCGAAAGCGCTGAGCTCGTGGACCTTGAGCCGTTGGACGGGGCGACCAAGCAGGTCCGCCTGGTATTGCATGAGAAGATCGTTTTGCGTCGCTCCGCCATCCACAGAAAGCCGGGCCAGCGGCGCGCCGAGGTCGCGCTCCATCGCTGTGAACACGTCGCAGATCTGCAAGGCGATCGCCTCCAACGTGGCTCGGGCAACGTCAGCGCGCGATGTCGCGAGCGACATGCCGGTCAGCGCTGCGCGTGCGCGGTCTTTCCAATAAGGTGCGCCAAGCCCGGCGAGCGCGGGAACGAAGGATACGTTGTCATCGCCCTTGGCCTTCTTCGCCAGCTCCGTCAGCGCCGCGACGTCGGGCAGGCCCATGAGTTCGGCCATCCACGCGGCCGCCTGAGCGGATACCGAAATGTTGCCCTCAAGCGCGTAGGACACTTTCTTTGAGCGCCGCCAGGCGACGGTCGTGGAAAGGCCGGACCGGGATCTAATCGGCGTCTCGGTCAGCGTCATCAGCGACGAGCCGGTTCCATAGGTCGCTTTGACCGCTCCGGGAGACCGTATACCGTGGCCGAACAACGCCGCGTGAGAATCCCCCATAATCGCGTGGACAGGAATCCCTTCGATCGCTCGATGAACAGTCTTCACCGCACCGAACTTGGCGTTTGAATCTTCGACGCGAGGAAGGATCGACTTCGGCACGCCGAACAGCGAGCAAAGCTCGTCGCTCCAGCCCTGCTCGTGAATGTCGAACAGTTCCGTCCGCGAAGCGTTGCCGGCGTCGGTCGCGTGAATCGCGCCGCCGGTTAGTTTGAACAGAAGCCAGGAGTCGACGGTTCCCGCGCAGAGGTCGTGCCGATCCGAGAGCGAACGAGTCTCGGGATAGGCCTCCATAAGCCAACCGATCTTGGCGGCGGGAAAGAGCGGGTCGAGGCCCAGCCCCGTCTTTGAACTCGACCGCCGCCTCGATCGCCGGCGTGCGGAGAGCATCGATGCGATCCGAAGACCGGCGGCATTGCCAGGTCACGCATGGGCCGATCGTCTCGCCGGTCGAACGCCGCCACAGAAGAACGGTTTCGCGCTGATTGGAGATGCCGATCGCGGCGATGATCACCGGCTCCGGCAGGGCCGAGAGGCAGCCGTCAATTGCAGCAGTCGTAGCGTTCCAGATTTCGTCGCCCGACTGCTCGACCCAGCCGGGACGCGGATACGCGATCGGCGTGGGAACGGAATGGCGTGCTACAATGCGGCCGTCCGCGCCCAGTGCCAGCGCCTTGGTGTTGGTCGTGCCCTGGTCAAGGGCGAGGACGAAGGCGCTCATTCACGACGACCGCAGGGAAATCGCTTCACGCGCCGCCTTCTCGATCCCCTCCGACGTGAGTCCGAACTTTTCGAAAAGAAACTTTGGAGATCCGGTTGGCATGAACCCGGGAAAACCGAGGATGCGAATCGGGCAGGGCCGATAGCCAACGACGACCTCCGCCACTGCGCCTCCGAGACCCCCTCGCACCGAATGCTCCTCGACCGTGACGATCGCTCCGAGATCCGCGGCGGCCCGGATGACCGCTTCGTCGAGCGGAGCGATCGAGGCCATATTGACGACCCGGGCGCTCACGCCGCTCTCAGCGAGGCGGTCGGCAGCCTCCAGCGCCCGCGCGACCATGACCCCGCAAGCGATGATGGCGACGTCGCCCCCTTCACGAAGCGTCTCGGCTTTGCCGATTTCGAACCGGGCGTTGTCGGGGCGCGGCAACTTCGGAACGCCAAATCGGCTGATGCGGAGGAACACCGGCCCCTCATGTGCTGCAGCTGCCTCCACGGCCTGAGCGGTCTCCCAGGGATCGGAGGGCGCGACCACCGCGAGATTGGGCAAGAGTCTCAGCCAGGCCATGTCCTCGATCGAGTGGTGGGTAGGTCCAAGTTCTCCGTAGCCGACGCCAGGTGACTGCCCGACGAGCTTGACGTTCGCATTCGTGTAAGCCACGTCCGCCTTGATCTGCTCTAGGGCGCGCGCGGTGAGGAAGCACGCGGCGGCGCTCACAAACGGGACTTTGCCGCCATTGGCAAGCCCGGAGCCGACGCCGACCATGTTCTGCTCGGCGATGCCGACATTGATCGTGCGTTCTGGCCACCGCTTGCGGAAGCCGCCGAGCTTGGACGATCCAATGCTGTCGTTGACCACGATCACAATCCGGTTGTCGCGCTCGGCAACCTGTTCGAGCGCGGCGGCGAAGGCGTCGCGGCAATCGAACAGGTTGGATGAGGGAGGTAGCGCTGCGCTCATGTGCGGCTCAATTCTTCCATGGCTTGATCCAGCTGCGCTTGCGTCGGGACGCCATGATGCCAGCCGACCTCATCTTCCATGTAAGAAACGCCCTTGCCTTTGACCGTATGGGCGATCATGCAGAGCGGCTTTGTCCGATCGGCGCGCGGCGCGAACGCGTCGAGGAGCGCCGCCGGGTCGTGACCGTCGACATCGACCACGTCCCAACGAAAGGC
The DNA here is from genome assembly GCA_963761435.1 of uncultured Alphaproteobacteria bacterium. Taxonomy (GTDB): domain Bacteria; phylum Pseudomonadota; class Alphaproteobacteria; order Rhizobiales; family Beijerinckiaceae; genus Roseiarcus. The sequence continues at coordinate 430,578 of CAVXHJ010000001.1, forward strand.
GCGGAACTTGTCGAGGAGCGGCTCGACGTCATTAGTCTCGGCGACCCGTGCGCCCTGCTGAAGCGTATTGCGATCGATAATGAGAGTCAGATTGGCGAGCGTGTGGTGACCCGCCGCCATGGCGGCCTCCCAGTTGCTGCCCTCCTGCAATTCGCCGTCGCCGGTGATGACAAAGACGCGATAGGCCGCCCGGTCAATTTTGCCGGCTAGCGCGACACCGACAGCGATCGGCAGGCCGTGACCAAGTGGGCCAGTATTGGCCTCGACGCCAGGGACGTAGTTACGGTTCGGATGCCCGTTCAACATCGACAACGGCTTCATATACGTCCGAAGCATCTCGGCCGGAAGAAAGCCCGCTTCCGCCAGAGTCGCGTAGAGCGCGCCACTCGCGTGGCCCTTGCTCAGGATAAGTCGGTCCCGGCCTGGCGCGCGCGGCGCTTTGGGATCGACCCGCAACACCCCGAAGTACAGCGTCGCCAGAATGTCCGCGACCGACATGTCGCCCCCTGGATGACCCTGCCGCGCCTCGAACACCATTTTCAGCGCGTCCCTTCGGATTGCGCTGGCCCGCGCCCGAATTCCCGCGACGAGATCTCCTCGGGCTGGAGCTTCGTTTGTCGCAGATTGGAAAGTCATTGCCTCACCCCCTGAAAATGGAAGAAGCGAACGCCTCGCTAACTGGCTCGACTTGGTGGCGGTAGATCGGCCAGTCCAGATAGCGCGTAACCGCCTCGTAAACGGCGCCCGCATGATGGCCGCGCACCATCGCGACATGGTGCTCGAAGCCGTTGCGCGCGATGAAGCCGAGCAACGGCCGAAGCCTACCCACTTTCGTCACTGCAATGCCGCCGTCCATGCCGAAGGGATCGGCGGTGAACTCCCCCTCGCCGACATAGGCCTTGATGGTCCCGAGCCGATCATCCGTGGAGGCGCGGAAGAATGTCATCGGTCCTGGCTGCACCTTGCCCTTGACAGCCCCGAAGCAGTTTTCCTTGCCGAGCACGCTCCCCAGAACATCGAGCTCCGAGATCTCCGGAGCCTCGCCGATGAAGCTCTTCGGGAAGTTGCCGCAGTGGGTGCAGACGCACTTGTCGGCCTCGCGGCCGTAATTGTTGTTCCAGTCGAGGATCGCTGACGGCGCTTCCGCTGCGAGCGCGAGCGCATACATTGAGATCGCGCCCATGACGTCGACCTCGCAGGCGCTCGGCATCAGCTTTTCGCCCATCATGCTCATGGTCACGCAGGTCGCGCAGCCGAAATTGTCCTGCAGGCTGCGCCAGCACTGGATGGCGCTGGCGTCGCATTCGTTCTCCTCGATCCACCGGTCTACTGCGAGCGTCCACTTGGCCTGCCGAACGATCTTGTCTGGCTTGATGTGTGCCGGGATCCGGCCGTAGGCGCCGATTTCCTCGAGCTTCGCCCTGACCTCCGGCGCGTCGTCGGAGACCGCGTTAGCCGCGAAGATGATTTCGGAAAGATCGACCGTGATGACGGTCAGCCCGGACGCCTGCAGCAGCTTCTCGCTGAAGCGCATAGTCTGGAACGCCCCGGTGCGGGCGCCGATCGAGCCGATCCGTGCGTGCTTGAGCCCGCGGACGACACGACAAATTCTGACAAACCGGTCGAGATCCGCGGCGAACTCGGCGCCGTCGACGTCAGAAGTGTGGCTCGTGGTGTCGGTGAAAGGGACGCCATACTGGTAGAAATTGTTTGCGACGGAAAACTTGCCGCAGAATGCGTCCCGGCGGCTCTTGATGTCGACTTTGTCAATCTCGTCGTTGCTCGCCTGTAGGAGGATCGGCATGTTCAGACGCGCCTCATTGACGAGCTCCAAAATTGCGATCTCGTCGCCGAAATTCGGTAGACAAATGACGACGCCGTCGATGGTCTCGCGCTGCTCGCGAAAAAAGGCCGCATAGCGCCGGGCGTCCTCGCGCGATTGCACCGCTCCGTTTTTGGTCGCATCGACAGGCAATATGGCGGAGGCGACATTCATTCGATCGAGCTGTCTCAGCAGCTCTGCGCGCGTCTGAAGGGCCGGCGCGCCGTTGAAAAATTCCCGGCTGCCAACCACCAATCCGAGTTTGATAGGGCGAAGATTGCGCTGATTCATGGTTTTCCGACCTGCTTTCACAGGCGGCCCGGCCACTGTTCGGGCCGACCCTCCCTGCCGTTCTTCTTTCGATTACCTATGATTTATCGCACTTAATATCTCTTTTTGCGATTTGTAAAGGGGGCGGCTGCGACGGTTTGCCCAGCTGCGCCCCGAATGCGAGCAACTCGGCCCATTTTACCAGTGATAATTTTGCATCTTGACAGGAAATAAAATTATTGCTCGAATATCGAGACTAAACGTCAATAATTGGAAAGGGAGGCGCTCCTCGACGAGACCGACAGGCAGGCCCAGCCGGGCCGGGGTCGCGCGATCGTCCACTCTGCCTCAACTCGAATTTCCGGAAGTCCTGTGTGCGTTGTCAGCATCCAACGCAGCGTCTTTTCTGAGCGTCCGCTCGGAAGGGGCTTTTCCGATGCTTCTGAGTGAAATGGGAGGTAGGCAATGAAATTACGTTACGCTTTGGCCGGCATGATGCTCGCCAGCGCCGCCATGATCGGCCATTCCGCGTACGCAGCGGACCTGATAGCGGTCATTACACCCTCGCACGATAATCCGTTCTTCAAAGCCGAAGCTGAGGGTGCGGAGGCCAAGGCTAAGGAACTTGGCTACGACGTCATCTCCCTGGTTCACGATGACGACGCAAACAAGCAGTCAGAGCTTATCGACACCGCAATTGCGCGCGGCGCTAAAGCCATCATTCTCGACAACGCCGGCGCCGACGCGACCGTCGCCTCGGTTAAGAAAGCAAAAGAGGCGGGTATTCCGTCCTTCCTGATCGACCGTGAGATCAATGCGACCGGCGTCGCCCTCGCCCAAATTGTTTCGAACAACTATCAGGGCGCCCAGCTTGGCGCTCAGGAATTCATCAAGCTCATGGGCGAAAAGGGCAACTACGTTGAGCTCGTGGGCAAGGAGTCCGACACCAACGCCGGTATCCGCTCGAAAGGTTACCACGATGTAATCGACGAGTATCCGGGTCTCAAACTGGTCTCCCGCCAATCGGCCAACTGGAGCCAACCCGAAGCCTACACGAAGATGGAAACAATTCTTCAGGCGAATCCGAACATCAAGGGAGTAATCTCGGGCAACGACACGATGGCGATGGGCGCGGAAGCTGCACTGAAGGCGGCTGGGCGTTCGGATGTGATTGTCGTCGGGTTCGACGGCTCGAACGATGTGCGCGATTCGATCAAACAGGGCGGCATCAAAGCGACGGTGCTCCAGCCCGCTTACCGAGAGGCACAGCTCGCCGTTGAGCAGGCCGATGCCTACATCAAGACGAAGACCGCGCCGAAGACGGAGAAGCAGTTGATGGACTGTGTCCTGATCAATGCGTCGAACGCCGACAAGCTCGAGACCTTCGCGCTCAAGCCATAAGCGCGCGCTACGCGACGCGCGGGCGGCTTCGTCCGCGCGTTTCCTCTTCGCTAAGGAGCGCTTCTCTCATGCGTTGGGTTGGCTACGCAGCCGCCATTGTCGCAGGGCTTTTGCTCACCTCTTGTCGGCTCATCGCCACCGCCGACGTAACGGCGTTGGCGAATGCCAGCGCTCCAAACGGCGCCGGCGGCTTCGATCCCGACAAGATGGTGGCCTCGATCTGGTCGACCAAGGTCGTGCCCTACATCGAGAAAAAAGCGGGTCCATTTGTCGAAGTGCGCGATGTCGCGGCCAAATCGCCCGATGAGGCCGGGGCAAAATATGGGTACCGCGCGAAGTCCGAGGACACTCCATGGACGCTCATGGTGAAGCTGGACGGCGTGATCATCGCAGCGGACACCAAGTTCGCGCGCGTCCACCATCAGCGTCGACGCTTCTGGACAGGGCAAGGCTGACGCGATCGTGCAGATCGGCCCAGCGATGCGCGGCACCGCGATCCGCGATGCGCTCGACTTCGTCTCATTCAACGATTTCACCAACCAGATCGACTTCGCCCGCTATGGCAAAGCGTTCAACACCTACGTCAATCATGCGACGCTCGAGAAGCTGCCTCGAGACGCCCTGGTTGGGCGGAAGGTGACTGTGCTGGGCGCCTATCCACTCGTCTCCCCGGCCGAAACTCCACTCGTGACCCCGGTTGAAATCAGCATCGGACCGAAGTCATGACCGAGTTACACGTGTCGGTCGCCGGTCAACCGGTAGTCCTTCGTTTGGAAGGAGTCTCGAAGGTCTATTCTGGGACGGTCGCCGTGAAGCATGCGGACTTCGAGGTTCGCAGCGGTGCCGTCAACGTGTTGGTTGGCGAAAACGGCGCGGGCAAATCAACTCTGGTCAAAATGATCGCCGGCGTCGAGCAGCCTACTCTGGGAAGAATTCTGCTCGACGGCGATCCGGTGCATTTCAAGGATACCGCCGACGCGATGGCTCACGGAATCGGCATGGTCTTCCAGGAACTGAACCTATTCGGCAACCTTTCCGTCGCGGAAAACATTTTCGCCAACCGCGAGATCATGCGCCGCGGACGGATCGACCACGCCGAGCAGGAACGCCAGGCGGGCACTCTCCTCGACCGTCTGCAAACGGCGGTCGATCCGCGCGCCAAGGTCGAGGACTTGATGATCGGGCAGCAACAGCTGGTCGAAATTGCAAAGGCTGTGGCCCGCGATGCGCGCATTCTCATTATGGACGAGCCGACGTCGGCTTTGAGCGCACCAGAAGTCGAAGTCTTGTTTCGTGTCATTGCCGATCTCAAAGCCAAGGGCGTGGCGATCGTTTATATTTCACATCGGCTAGAGGAATTAGTCAGGATTGGCGACTACATCACGGTTCTTCGCGACGGCCGAGTCACTGGAAACCAAGAGATGAAGGATGTCGACGTCCATTGGATCGTGCATCAGATGATTGGCTCCGACGCCAAGGACTTCGCGACCCCTGGTGATCATGGGTTTGGAGGGGAGGCGCTCCGCGCGGACGACATCTGCCTGCCGCGCATAACCGGCGGCTATGCAGTCGACCACGTGTCGCTTACTGTTCGCGCGGGCGAGATCGTTGGCGTCTACGGGTTGATGGGCGCCGGACGAAGTGAGTTTCTAGAATGCGTGATGGGTCGCCATCCGCTGGCGTCCGGCCGCCTATTCGTCGAGGGCAAACCTGTCCGCGAACGGGACGTCGGTGGTCGAATAGCCCGCGGGCTCGCGCTCATCCCCGAGGATCGCCAACGCGACGGGCTCGTGCCAATTCTGTCGGTCGCCGAGAATCTGACGATGGCGAGCTTGCGCAAGCTGACCAGGGGCTTTCACATTCAGGCGCGCGCCGAGGCCGACGAGGTGCGACGCGAAATCAAAGAGCTGTCGATCAAGGTCACCAATCCCAGGTTGCCGGTCTCGTCCCTCTCGGGCGGAAATCAGCAGAAGGTGGTGATCGGCAAGGCGCTGCTCACTTCTCCCAAGGTCCTACTTATGGACGAACCAAGCCGGGGAATAGACATTGGAGCCAAAGCGGATGTCTTCCGCATCATGCGTGGTCTCGCGGCGCAGGGGCTCGGAATCGTCTTCGTCACGTCCGACCTCGACGAAGTCCTCGCGCTGTCCGACCGAATAGCGGTGATGAGCAATGGCCGCCTTACTGCGCTGCTAGATCGCGCGGACGCAACGGAAGCCAAAATCGTCGCGGCGTCGTCAATCGGTCACGGACCTAACCGGACGTCTGAGCAGAGGAAGGTGCTTCAATGAGCGCCGCTGCGCAATCGCCGGTGGGCGGCTCCCTCACGCTCAACCTGATGAGGCTGCGCACCTTCATCGCACTTTTCGCCGTCGTGCTGTTTTTCTCGTTTGTGGCTCCCAACTTCCTGTCGGCGGCCAATCTTGTGCTGATGTCGAAGCACGTCGCGCTCAACGCCTTTCTCGCCATTGGCATGACATTCGTTATCATCACAGGGGGGATCGACCTCTCGGTCGGCTCTATGGTGGGCCTGTGCGGAATGGTTGCGGGCGGCCTAATTCTGCACGGAATCGATCTGAGATTTGGCTACACGCTGTTCTTCAACATTCCGGAGATCATCCTAATCACGCTCGCGCTCGGTGTCGTGATTGGCCTCATCAACGGGCTTCTTATTACGCGCTTAAATGTCGCGCCGTTCATCGCGACGCTCGGGACGCTTTACGTCGCCCGAGGTACGGCGCTTTTGTTTTCCGATGGCGCGACCTTCCCGAACCTCGAAGGAAATCCGGCGTTCGGGACAACGGGCTACGCTTTCCTGGGAGCGGGGATCATCTTTCACCTTCCGGTGTCGATCTGGATTCTGATCGTCGTTGCTCTCGCCGCGGCCTATATCGCGCGATCGACGCCGCTCGGACGACACATATTCGCGGTCGGCGGCAATGAGCGGGCCGCAGCCCTGTCCGGCATCCGCGTCAACCAAGTCAAACTGTTCGTCTACATGTTTTCGGGCTTTTGCGCGGCGATCGTCGGACTGATCATTTCATCGGAACTGATGGCTGCTCACCCGGCGACCGGCGAGACCTTCGAACTAAATGCGATTGCCGCAGCCGTGCTCGGCGGCACTTCAATGTCGGGAGGCCGCGGGACGATCGGCGGCACAATCATCGGCGCGTTCGTGATCGGCATCCTCTCCGATGGCCTCGTCATGATGGGTGTCAGTTCGTTCTGGCAGATGGTGATCAAGGGTGTGGTGATCATCGCCGCCGTCGTGGTCGACCAGGCGCAGCGAAAGCTTCAGCAACGAGTCGCCCTGCAGCAGATTGCGCAACTGGCCTGAAAAGTGCGTTCGAACGAGAGGAAAAAACGGCTGTTGTTCAGCATTCCGTTCGTGAGATAATTCAAAGAGATTCGTAAAACCTTCTCAGGAAATCCGCAAATGCGACAACGTGCCGAATTGGCGCCGCCCAAGGGCAAGTCGAGGACTTCGAGGACGACCGGAACTGAGCGACCCGCGATCGTTGCGCCACCCAATCCGGACTTCAACGGATTGCTCGCAGAGCCTCGGCGGATGAAGATTCTCGATTGGCTGCAGGAGGAAGGGAGCGCGCGGGTGCGGGACCTCAGCGCGGCGTTCGGGGTCTCGGAGGCGACAATCCGGCAGGACCTCGAGAAAATGGAGTCCGAGGGTCACATCGTCCGACAGCACGGTGGCGCGTTCCTTCGCACGATGCCGAAACAGGTCGAAACCCTGTCGCTTCAACACATGGAAAATATTGAAAAGAAACGAAAGATCGGGCTTAAGGCGGCGAGCCTAATCGGGGCCGGAGAAACGATCATCCTGGACGCTGGCTCGACGACGACCGAAATCGCCCATAATCTCCTCGGGCGCAATTCCCTCACGGTCATCACCAACGCACTCAACATCGCTTTGATGCTCGGAGCGGTGCCGGGCTACGCGGTCCACATGCCGGGAGGCCAGTTCAAGGCCCCGACCTTGTCGCTGAGCGGGGACAAGGCGGCGGAGTATTTTCAGGACGTGCTTGCGGGCAAGCTGTTCTTAGCGACAGCCGGAGTCGCCCTCGATTCCGGGCTAACCTATCCGAGTTTTGCAGACTTGCAGCTCAAACAGGCCATGATCCGCGCCGCGGCACATGTCTATCTCGTCGCCAACTCGACCAAGATCAACCGCTCGTCATTCACAAGGTTGGGGACGCTCGACGTGATTCAGTCTTTCATCACCGACGACGGCATTCGCGACGAGGATGCTCGCGCATTCGAGAACCGCGGGATCAAGATGATTATCGCGGAGTGAGGCGCCTTCTTCGATCGATTGATACCGTACACCGGTCCTCGCAGAAAACGAGACTAATCGAAAACAAACTCAGTCAATCCTCGCGCCTTTCGTTGCGCCGATTGGCGACACCCGCGATTCGTCGCCGGAGCGGAGTTTCCCTCGCGAAAACAGCAGGTTGCAATTCATCGAAGTGAAACCTCAACGCCACCGAGGGTTGCTATTGACTTGTGATCGCAAAAATGCTCTAGAAATCGATAGCAAACGACAGTCAAACGAAGTCGTTGGCGGCGTTGAAAAACGAAATGGGAGGAATCGAAATGCGCGTTCCTACATGACTGGTTGCGTTTTGCATCGGCGGCGGCATTGGTCCTGGGCGGAGCCATGTCCGCCCAGGCGCAGGAAATTAAGCTCTGGACGCTGAACTTCGCCAATGATTCCGCCAATCAGGCGTTCCAGTCGATCATCAAGCAGTTTCAGGATGCCAATCCTGGTGTGACCGTTAAGGTCGAGAACCGCGGCGTCGACGAGCACAAGTCCGCGCTCCGCGTCGCGGCCGGCTCCGACCAGGGACCTGACATCTTCTTCAGTTGGGCGGGCCTGGGACTTGGCGGCGAGTTCGTGAAGTCAGGCCTCGCGCTGCCAATGGACAAGTACTACACGGAATACAAGTGGGACGACCGCTTCCTTCCCGTCGCGCTCAGCTTCTCGAAGCAATATCCGGGCGGCCAGTTTGGCGTACCATATACCTTTCACGGCGAGGCGATCTATTACAACAAGGCCCTTTTCCAGAAGGCAGGCGTCACGTCCGAGCCGAAGACTTACGACGAACTCGTCGCCGCCGCGGACAAGCTCGCCAAGGCCGGAATTCCCGCCTTTACCTTCGGCGGAACGGTCAACTGGCACGTCATGCGCCTCATGGATGAAATCCTGGAGACCGAGTGCGGCGCCGAGAAGCACGACGCGCTCATGACGATGAAGTCCAATTGGGCCGAAGAGCCGTGCGCCACAAAGGCGTTCGACGAACTCCATCGCTGGACTTCCAAATACTTCCTGAAGCCGTTTATGGGGATCGACCAGTCGCAGTCCTTCAACCTGTTCCTCGCCGGCCGCGCCGCGATGATGCTCGAGGGCGACTGGCTCGTCGGACAACTTAAGGGCGCGAACAGGCTCGCGGACTTCGCAGTCTTTCCGTTCCCAACGGGAGGGAAGCGGCTCTATGGCTTCGCCGAGTACAACTACATCAGCTCGAAGAGCAAGAATCCGGATGTCGCGGCGAAATTCCTCGACTACCTGGAGTCGACTCCCGTCCAGCAGGCGCATCTCGGCGATTTCGGCACGATCTCGGTCAACAAGGACGTCAAGTATACCAGCACCGAGCCGCTCGAAGTCGCATGGCGCGGAATCTTTGGCGGCTATGACGGCACGTTCGTGAACGGCGATCAGGCGTTCCCGCTGAATGTCACGACCGAGTACTGGCGGATCATCAACCAGGTTGCGACCGACAGTCTCGATCCGAAAGCGGCCGCGGGCGAACTGCAGAAGTTCATCGCGAACGCGAAATAGCGTTTCCTCCCACTGGGTCGGCCTCTCACGAGGCTCGATCCACTTTTTTCCGCGCAGCAGTCTCCGAATTTGGGCGCGAATAAGGGAGGTGGCGCATGAGTATTCGCGTATCGGCGCCGACTCAGGGCCTCGTCCTTCTGGCGCCGGCTCTTCTCGTCTATTGCGTTTTCGCGGTGTACCCAATGCTCGACGTCGCCGCGTTGAGCTTCATGAAATGGAACGGGCTTTCGCCGAACAAGCAGTTCGTCGGGCTCGCCAACTACGTACAGGTTTTTACCCAGGATCCGGTCTTCTGGCAGGCGGTTCGCAACACCGTCTTATGGACCGTGATGTCGGTCATCTTTCCGCCCGCGATCGGCTTCGCGCTGGCGCTCGCGCTCAACCAGAACATTCCCGGCCGAAGCCCGCTGCGGGCGTTGTTCTATTTGCCGGTCATCATCGCGCCGATCGCCGTCGCAACCATCTGGCGATGGATGTATGACCCGTTCTTCGGCCTCTTCAATGCGACGCTAACGGCACTCGGCCTTCAGGGGCTTATTCAGGACTGGCTTGGCGACCGGAACGTCGCGCTCTATGCGATGTTCATCGCCTCCGTCTGGCAGACCGTCGGCTTTTCGCTGGTCCTGTTTCTCGCCGGTTTACAAAACGTCTCGCAGACGCTGATCGAAGCGTCCCGGATCGACGGCGCCGGGCGGTTCGAGGTGTTCCGCTATGTCACGCTTCCCGCGCTGCGTCCTTCGATCACCATCGTCCTGATCCTCTCGATCATCAATTCCCTGAAGGCCTTCGATATCGTCTACGGCATGACGGGCGGCGGTCCTGCGCAGTCCACCCAGATGCTGGCGCTCTGGGCCTTCACCCAGGCGATGCAACTCGGCGACTTTGGGCACGGCGCGGCTATCTCCGTGGTGCTGCTCCTGATCACCATTTCGATAGTCATTCCCTATTTGCGTTGGTCTCGCACGCACAGGGAGACCAAGCCATGAACGGCTTTGCGCGAGCCTTCCGACAGCCCGGCCTCGATCGAGTCGACCCGATCCTCGTGACCCTCTGGGTTGCGCTCATCGTGATTGCGATTGTCTGGATCGCGCCGTTCGTATTCATCGTTTTCACGTCGCTCAAGGCCAATTCGACGGTCATGGGGTCGAGCGCATTCGCCCCACCGACGAGCCTCGAATGGCGCAACTTCGGCGGCGCCTGGGCCCGTGGGCACTTCAGCACGACAGTGTTCAACAGCGCCGTCATCACGACAATCAAGGTTCCGCTCGGCCTCCTTATCTCGGCAATGGCGGCCTATGCCTTGAGCCGCATCCGACTGCCGGCAGGGCGGGCGATTTTTCTCCTCGTGCTGTTCGGAACAATGCTGCCGTTCCAGGTGATGCTCGCGCCGCTGTTCACCCTGGTCAACTCATTCGGGCTCATCAACACCAAGGTCGGCATCATTTTGCCCTACCTCGCTTTCGGCGTACCGTATCAGGTCTTCATCCTGCACGGTTTCTTCAGCGAAGTGCCGAAAGAACTGAGCGAGGCCGCGCTCGTCGACGGCGCGTCGCACTTCACCATCTTCCGTCGCATCTTTCTTCCGATCTCGCTCCCTGTTCTGGCGGCGCTTCTCATCCTCGATTTTGTCGCCACCTGGAACGAGTTCGCCATGGCCCTGGTCATACTCCAGGACAACAGTACCTGGACGCTGCCGCTCGGCCTCATGTCCTTCCAGAGCCAGTTCCAGAGCGACTACGGCCAGCTCAACGCGGCGATCGTGATGACCGTTCTGCCGGCGACGATCGTCTACCTCATCTTCCAGCGCTACTTTGTCTCGGGTCTCACGAGTGGCGCGATCAAGGAGTAAGGAATGACTGCCGAAGTCGAGAAATGGGGACTGTTCGAGGCCGTGCTTTCGGGTCCCAAAGGCGGCAATCCGTTCGTCGACGTGACGCTCGAGGTCGATTTCGCCCTCGGCGCTCGAAACGTCCCCACGCCCGGCTTCTATGACGGCGACGGCGTCTATCGCATCCGCTTCATGCCCGACACAGAGGGCGAGTGGACCTATCGCACGCGCTCGAAGGCATCCGCGCTCGACGGACTGAGCGGAAGGTTTCGCTGCGGACCGCCGCGCGAAGGCAATCACGGGCCTGTCCGGGTGCGCAACCGCCACCACTTCGCCTACGCCGATGGAAAGCCTTACTTTCCCTTCGGAACGACCTGCTACGCCTGGACCCACCAACCCCTCGACATGCAGCGCCAGACGCTGGAAACGATGCGCAACTCCGGCTTCAACAAGCTGCGGATGGCGGTGTTTCCGAAGCATTACATCTTCAACGAGAACGAGCCCCTCTACGACGTCTACGAGCGACGCGAGGCCGGAGAACTCGATTTCGACCGGCCGAATGTCGTCGCCTTCCGTCACTTCGAGGCGCAGGTCGCAGCGCTGGGCGACATGGGCGTCGAGGCCGACATCATCATTTTCCACCCCTACGATCGCTGGGGCTATTGCGCGATGACGCCCGACCAGGACGACCGCTACGTAAGCTATCTCGTCGCCCGCCTTGGCGCGTTTCCCAATGTCTGGTGGTCGCTCGCCAACGAGTACGACTTCCTGATCGACGTTAAGCCCGTGGCGCGCTGGGACCGCTTCTTCCATATCATCGAGGAGAACGATCCGGCGCGGCATCTTAAGTCGATCCACAACGGCGAAGAGACGATGAATTTCGATCACCGCAAGCCGTGGATTGATCACGTCTGCATACAGAATTGGAACGTCAAACGCACCGCAGACTGGCGGCGCGAATGGGGCAAGCCGATTGTCAACGACGAACTTGAATACGAGGGCGACATCAGTCTCGCCTGGGGCGATCTGACCCCGCAGGAACTGACCCACCGGTTCTGGGTCACAATGACGCGCGGTGGCTACGCCGGACACGGTGAATGCTACGCCCATCCTCAAGACCTGCTCTGGTGGGCAAAAGGCGGCGTACTGCGCGGAGAGAGCTGGAAGCGCGTTGCCTTCCTACGCTCGATCATCGAGGCGGACGTGGTCACCGGTCTCACCCCGGCGCCAACTGACGAATGGCCTTGGCAGCGCGTCTCCTGCGCAGGCGAGGGCGGATACCGGCTTATATATTTCGGGGAGCATCAACCGGCCCTCTGGGCCGCCGGCTTGCCGAAGGACGATCGCGACTATGACGTCGACGTCATCGACGCATGGAACATGACGATCGAGCCGGCCAAGCGCGTCCCATGTCCGGTCTATCCGCGGCTGCGGCAGCGTGGGGGGGCACTGACCGAGTCGAAACCAATCGCGGCCTTCGCGGTCGAAATGCAGCCCAAGCCCTACCGAGCCATACGCATCCGCCCCGCGCGACCCGCAGGGCGATAAGGCGACAACAGGAGGACTTCGTCCCAATGTCGTCCGTTCAGATCCGTGACGTCCGCAAATCCTTCGGCGCCGTGCCGATCATTCAAGGCGTGACCGTCGACATCGCCGATGGAGAGTTCGTCGTGCTCGTCGGGCCCTCCGGCTGCGGCAAGTCGACTCTGCTGCGCATGGTCGCGGGCCTTGAAACAATCACCGCTGGCGAAATCGCAATCGATGGCCGTGTGGTCAACAAGCTCGAACCGAAAGAGCGCGACATTGCCATGGTGTTTCAGAACTATGCGCTCTATCCGCAGATGACGGTAGCGCAAAATCTCGGCTTCGCTCTGGAACTAGCCCGGCTGGGCAAGGACGAGATAAAGCGGAAAGTCGCAGCGGCCGCTGCCTCGCTCGGGCTCGAACCGCTACTCGGCCGCTATCCGAGGCAATTGTCCGGCGGTCAGCGACAGCGCGTGGCCATGGGGCGCGCGATCGTGCGCGATCCGAAGGTATTCCTGTTTGACGAGCCGCTATCCAATCTCGACGCGAAACTCCGGGTTCAGGTAAGGGGCGAGATCAAGGAGCTCCAACGCCGCCTGAAAACGACGACGATCTACGTCACCCATGATCAAGTCGAGGCGATGACGATGGGCGATAAAATCGTGGTCCTCAACGGCGGACGCGTCGAGCAGATTGGCGCGCCTCTAGACCTCTATGACCATCCCGCAAATCGGTTCGTCGCGACCTTTCTCGGTTCGCCCGCGATGAATCTGATCGAGGGGACGATTGATGGCGCCGGAACGCGGCTCATGCTGCCTGACGGACATTCGGCCACGATAGGGTCAACGCCAGCAGCGTGGGCCGGACGCAAGGTCGTGTTCGGCATTCGGCCAGAGGCGGTCCGGTTTGATCCGGAAGCAGAGCTTGAGTCCGTCGTTTCTCTCGTCGAACCAACAGGCTCGGAGACCCATCTAATCGCGCATGCGGGCGAGACTGAAATCGTGGCGGTGTTAAAGGAGCGGATGCGGATCTATGAGGGCGAAACTGTGAAGCTCTCGTTCGACACCGCGCAAGCACACTTCTTCGATCCGGAATCCGGCCAAAGACTATACCTTTCGTGACCGAGTCAAAGCTCGGTACGGGATGAACCGATATTCAAGCGTCGGGTACCTTCAATGGGAGGCGTGCCGGAGTAATCGAAGGGGAGACTCTCGGGGCATCGCGCCGGTCGGCGATGTGCTCGGACACTTATTAACACAAGAGAGCATCTTAGGGGTATGATCACCGATCATGAACACGTTGATGCGCGCCTGGATGAGATGTTGCGTATGCAGGCTCAAAGCGCCGTTCGCCTCTGGAGGCCGGGCGCACTTCCGACGACACAGCAAAGGACTCAGCGATGACCGAATTCAACCCATACGGCAATCCCGAACCAGTTCCCCCCGCTTCATAGTTAGCTGTGTTGCCATTTTTGGCCGCGGTTGATGGGTATTTGCGCGAGGATGGCGACGTTCCCGGCCTTCGTATTACCGTCCAGCGTGCCATGAGCCGGAAAGGACGCGGGTATCTGCAACAGGTTTGCGCGTACTTGCGTGAGGCAGGCGGCGACTGGCGAGGGAAAGTCGGACAATTCTTTGCCGTAGACACGGGGATTATTGGGGCGGCCTAATGGCAGAGTTTGGCGTACCAAGCGCTTCCAGGACGTTGATGAACTCAACGAAGCTTTTGCGAAGGACAAGATCCTACCAGAGGCAGTTGCAAGATCTTGGCTAGCTGTTCCGTTTCTGGGCCCTCAGGATCAGGTAGTTCTGATTCTCTACGCGGATTGTCTTCAACTAAACTTCTTTGCTGACGATGCGCGGGCAAAGCGCATTGTAGCCATGAGCAGGGGTTTTGTCGTCTTCTTGATTGGCTGCAGCGAGATCCGTTTGAGAATCCGCGCAATTTTCCGCTTCAGAAGGGCGAGCCGGTTCGAGGAGTCGGTGGTTTGTACAACTGTCAGGAAAGCGTTGACAGTATTGATCCGCCCAGGTTCGCGGAGGTTCCCTCGTTCAACTACGAAGCCGGGGCAGCATAGGTGGTGGCTAGGAGGGGTTACCTCACGTCCTTGCCGACACCTCGCACTGCCCCAAACCGAACAAGGCGGAGTGCGGAACTCGCCAGCACTGTATCGCTCGCTTCGTACCCGGACCTGAAACCGCCGTTCTAAACGCCGTTCTAACGATCTATCTAGAACGGCGGTCGCTAGCGTAACATACTGAAATTGCTGGCGCGCCCGGAGAGATTCGAACTCCCGACCCCCAGATTCGTAGTCTGGTGCTCTATCCAGCTGAGCTACGGGCGCTAAGGTTGTTTTGGGGTGGCGAAACCGGCCCCGGTAAGCGACGGCGGGCTCTAGCCGCTTTTGCTCGGGCGGGCAAGAGCCAATCGCCAGTGAGCGGGTCCCGCCCGCCGCGGCCTCGGATCCTCCTTTGCGCCGCACCGCCTCGGAGCGCCTCGCCGGGCGCTTGCGCTGACCGGCGCCGGCCGGTAGTCACCGGCCATCCATGTCATCAGTTCCGCCGATCGCCTTCATCAATGCGCGTCTCGTCGACCCGGTCGCGGAGACTGAGAGTCACGGCGGACTCATCGTCATGGACGGCGCCATCGCTGGCGTCGGCGCCAAGGTCACCCGCGACCAACTTCCGGCCGAGGCGCGGGTCGTCGACTGCGGGGGCGATGTCGTTTCGCCTGGCCTCGTCGACATGCGCGTCTTCGTCGGCGAGCCTGGCGCCGAGCATCGCGAGACCATCGCCAGCGCCAGCGCCGCCGCCGCCGCCGGAGGCGTGACCACTGTCGTCACCAGGGCGGACACCAGTCCGCCGGTCGACGACCCCGCGGTGGTCGACTTTATCCTGCGCCGCGCGCGCGATGACGCAAAAGTTCGTGTCCATCCCGCCGCCGCCTTGACCAAGGGGCTCGGCGGGGTGGAGATCGCGGAAATTGGTTTGCTCGCGGAAGCCGGCGCTATCGCCTTCTGCGATGGGACACAGTCCGTCGCCGACGCGCGGATCATGCGTCGCGTAATGACCTATGCCCGCGACTACGATGCGCTTGTCGCGCCGGTCTGCGAGGACCGGTCGCTGAGCCGCGAAGGGGTGATGGCGGAGGGTTTGCGCGCGAGCTGGCTTGGCCTGACAGGCGTGCCCCGCGAAGCCGAGACGATCGTGCTCGAGCGCGATCTGCGTCTGGTTGCGCTGACCGGCGCGCGCTATCACGCCGCGCTCATCTCGAACCGTCTGTCCCTCGAGGCCATGGCGCGGGCGCGTGACGCCGGTTTGCCCGCGACCTGCGGCGTCTCGATCAATCACCTGACCTTGAACGAGCTCGATGTCGGCGACTACCGCACGTTTCTGAAGCTCATGCCGCCGCTGCGGGACGAGGACGAGCGCTCCGCCCTGGTCGAGGCCCTCGCCTCAGGCCTCGTCGACATCATCTGCTCCGACCACGATCCGCAAGATGTCGAGACCAAGCGGCTGCCGTTCGCCGAAGCCGCCGCCGGCGCGATCGGCGTCGAGACGATGTTGTCGGCGAGCCTGCGGCTGGTCGTGGGCGGGCAAGTGACGCTGCCGCGCCTCATCCGCGCGATGACCGCGCGACCGGCCGAGATCCTGAGGTTGCCCGTCGGCAGGCTCTCGGTCGGCGCGCCGGCCGATGTCATCCGCTTCGATCCGGACGAGCCTTATGTGCTCGATCCGGCCTCGCTCCATTCGCGCTGCCGCAACACGCCCTTTGACGCCGCCCGGCTCGAAGGGCGGGTAAAGATGACCCTGGTTGCCGGCCGGGTCGCGCACGAATAGTCTGCCGCAAAAAACTCATCCTCAACCGATGTCGGCTGGAACCGCGCATGGTCGGGTTGTCTTACGGCGGTATCCTGGCGCTGGCGCTCGGCTATTGCCTCGGGTCGATTCCCTTCGGGCTCTTGCTGACGAAGCTTGCCGGGGCGGGAGATCTGCGTTCGATCGGCTCGGGCAACATCGGCGCGACCAACGTGCTGCGCACCGGACGCAGGGGGCTCGCGGCTGCGACGCTCCTGCTTGACGCGCTCAAGGCGACGCTTGCGGTCGTGGTGGCCTGGTTGGCGTTCGGGCCGCCGACGGCGGTCGCAGCGGCGGCGGGCGCGATTCTCGGCCACATGTACCCGGTCTGGCTTAAATTCAGGGGCGGCAAGGGCGTGGCGACCTATCTCGGGGGGCTGATCGGCCTCGCCTGGCCGGCCGCGCTTGCGTTCGTCGCTGTCTGGCTCGCGGTCGCGGGACTCACGCGCTATTCCTCCGCGGCGGCCCTGGCTGCGACGCTCGCGTCCCCGATCGCGATGGTTGCGATCGGGGAGGGCGGCGCGGCGGTCGTCTTCGCTGCGCTCTCGGCGCTGATCTGGTTCAAGCACAGCGCCAATATTGCCCGCCTGGTCCAGGGCTCCGAGTCGAAAATCGGGCAGAAAACCTGAAGCTGATGGCGAACAAGCCCGAGTCGCGCCTTACCGACGAGCAGCGCTTCGATTGGCTACGTCTCGTCCGGTCGGAGAACGTCGGCCCGCGGACCTTCCGGGCGCTGATCAACAATTTCGGCGGGGCGCGGGCGGCGCTCAAGGCGCTGCCGGATCTTGCTCGGCGTGGCGGCGCGACGCGCCCCATTCGCGTCGCCGCGGCCGAAGATATCGAACGCGAGCTTCTCGCCGCGCGCAAGCTTGGGGTGCGCTTCGTTGCGCTTGGAGAGGCGGACTACCCGCCGCTGTTGCGCCAGATCGATTCGGCTCCGCCGATTCTCGCCCTGCGCGGACAGGCTGAGCCGCTGCAGAGGGCGGGGGTGGCGATCGTCGGCTCCCGCAACGCGTCCGCCGCAGGGCTCACATTCACCGAACGGCTGGCGCGGGGTCTGGGCGGCGCCGGCTACGTGGTCGTGTCGGGGCTGGCGCGCGGGATCGACCAGCGCGCCCATGTCGCGAGCCTGGAGACTGGGGCCGTCGGCGTGCTCGCCGGCGGACATGGCAAACCCTATCCGGGCGACGCTGTGCCGCTGATGGAGCGCATGGTCGAAAGTGGCGCGGTCGTGTCCGAGATGCCGATCGAGTGGGAGCCGCGGGGGCGTGACTTTCCGCGCCGCAACCGGATTGTGTCAGGGCTCGGTTTGGCGACCGTGGTCGTGGAGGCGGCGCGGGGCTCCGGCTCGCTCATCACCGCCAGATTCGCGGTCGAACAGAACCGTCAGGTGTTCGCCGTGCCGGGCTCTCCCCTCGACCCTCGCGCCGAGGGAACCAACGATCTCCTCAAACAGGGCGCGTCGATCTGCACCTGCGCCGATGACGTGCTGACGGCGCTCGAGCCGATGCGCTCGAACGACCTTGGCGCCATGCGCGAAACCGGCGGCGAGACCAGCGAGCCGCTATGGGGGGAGCAGTCGCTCTTCGGCGTCGATCCGGATTCGACGCCGCGAACCCAGGCAGGCGACGAATTCGACGACGCTGGCGGGGCGGCCTATCGGAGCGGCGACGACGCCGAAGCCGCGCGCGACCGGATCATCGCGCTGCTCGGCCCTTCGCCGACAACGCTCGACGAGCTTGGCCGGGCGGCGGAGGCTTCGGCGCGCGCGGTGCGCGTTGCTTTGCTCGAACTCGAGTTGGCCGGACGGATCGAATATTCCGGTGAGCGCGTCGCCTTGCGGGCGACCGCGAACAAAGCCTGAGGCGAATGGGCCTTCAGTCGAACGAATTGTTCAGGTGAGGCTCGCACTCATTGGCGTCGTCCGGATGGGACTCTTCGCTCTCGTCCTCGGCGACAGCGCTTGTGCGAACAAAGAGTTCGCTTTCCGCTTTCGCCATCCCGAGGAAATATGCGAGCAACTCAAGGCGCGCCGCGACCGCCATGGCTTCGAGCTGTGCGGTCATGTCCGTGATATAGCGAGCGATGTCGAGAGCCTCTCGCGTCACGACCCCATGAGAAGGATCGTCAGCCCTCTTTAGCGGCCTCGCCGGAGCGCTTTTTCCGCCTCTCCCATGTTCGCTCCGCTTCCGTTGCGGAAAACCCAATTCCTCGGCCATAGAGTCAGACAGTCCATCCGGAGGAGAGAGGCAGTCACCCTCCGTTTCGCCGCTTGCGCGGAAACGACCCCTCTTCGACGCCATTGTCACGACGATTCGGGCTTGCCCCTTGTTGACAGTGTATAAGGCGCCCATTTCCGCTTTAAAGACAAGTCATTCTCGACAACAATGTGGGCGGCCGGCTCCACAATAATGTTGAGATACGCAATAAATGGTCAGCCGCGAGGCAGCGCGAGACCCGCGAGGCGGTCCAGGGCGCCCTGCAAAATATAGGCGGCCGCCATTTTATCGACGACTTTTGCCCGCCGGGCGCGCGATACGTCATTTGCGATGAGCGACCGGGTCACAACGGCCGTCGAGAACCTCTCGTCCCAGAATACGACGGGCAAATCGGTCCGGTTCGACAGGTTACGCGCGAAGGCCCGTGTCGATTGAGCGCGCGGATTGTCCCGCCCGTCAAGATCGAGGGGTAGCCCAACGACCACCGCGGCGATATCGAACTCGACGAAGATCCCGGCCAGCGCTTCGGCGTCGCGCGCAAATGCGCTGCGCGCCAGGGTCTTCAATGGGGAAGCAAGCCGTCGCTCGACATCGGAGATCGCGAGCCCAATCGTCTTTGTTCCAAGATCGACGCCGATCAAGCGCGCTTTGGCGGGAAGGCGGGGAGCGAGGTCTTCGATGGTGGTCGGGCCGCGCATGGCCGCAAGCGGCTATCACGCCGCGGCGTGCAAGTCGAACAGCGGCGGATTCATTTGGCCGCGCGCCGAACCGGCGTTGTCGTTTGCCAGCAAAATAGAGGCGATGTATAGGGTCGCGTTTGAGTTCGGGCCGTATTTTTGGAGCTCTGGATGTCCGTCGATCTCAAAGCCGTCCGCCGCATCGCGCATCTCGCGCGGATCGACGTGACCGAAGCGGAGACGCCGCATCTGCAAGGCGAGATCAACGCCATTCTCAAGTTTGTCGAGGCCCTTGACGCTGTCGATATCGACGGAGTCGAGCCCATGACTTCCGTGATTCCCATGCAACTCCCGATGCGCGAGGATACGATCACGGACGGCGGCATTCAGCCGCTCGTGCTCGCCAATGCGCCGGTGACCGAGGACGGCTTCTTCGTCGTTCCAAAAGTGATCGAATAACTCGCCGAGGCGCGGCGCCCGGCTTCAAGGATTCAATTTGACCGACCTGACCTCCCTGACGCTCGCCGAGGCGCGTGATCGCCTCAAATCTCGGGCGATTTCGAGCCTCGAGATGACCAGAGCCCATCTCGAGGCGATCGAGCGCGCAGAGCCGCTCAACGCGTTTGTCGCGACGACCGCGGACAAGGCGCTGCAAATGGCGGAAGCGAGCGACGCCCGCCTCGCTAAGGGGGAAGGGGGTCCGCTCGAGGGGCTGCCGATCGGCGTCAAGGATCTTTACGCCACCAGAGGCGTGCATACGCAGGCTTGCAGCCATATCCTCGACGGCTTCAAACCGCCTTATGAATCGACTGTTACCGCCAACTTGTGGCGCGATGGCGCGGTCATGCTCGGCAAGCTGAACATGGACGAGTTCGCGATGGGCTCGTCGAATGAGACGTCTTACTACGGGCCCGTCGCCTCGCCTTGGCTCCCGCCGAACTGGAGCCGCGACAGGGCGCGCGCGGCGCTGCTTTCCGGCAAGCGCGGCCTTCTCACTCCGGGCGGCTCGTCGGGGGGCTCGGCGTCCGCCGTGGCCGCGCGCCTCTGCCTCGCCGCGACCGCAAGCGACACGGGCGGCTCGATCCGCCAGCCCGCGGCATTCACCGGCACGGTCGGGATCAAGCCGACCTATGGCCGGTGCTCACGGTATGGGATGGTCGCCTTCGCGTCCTCGCTCGATCAGGCGGGACCGCTGGCGCGCACGGTGCGCGATGCTGCGATCATGCTGCGGTCGATGGCTGGGCCCGACGCCAAGGATTCCACCTGCTCGCCGGCTCCGGTTCCCGACTACGAGGCAGCCGTCGGCCGCTCGGTGAGGGGCATGAAGATCGGGGTGCCGAAGGAATACCGCCTCGAGGGGATGAACGGCGAAATCGAGGCGCTCTGGGCGCGCGGGGCGGAATGGCTTCGCGCCGCCGGGGCGAGCGTCGTCGAGGTTAGCTTGCCGCACACGCCCTACGCGCTGCCCGCTTATTATATAGTTGCGCCGGCGGAAGCCTCGAGCAACCTCGCGCGCTACGACGGCGTGCGTTACGGCTTGCGCGAGCCGGCCGCCGACATTGTCGGGCTTTACGAGAGGACGCGCGCCAAGGGATTTGGGGCGGAGGTGCGCCGGCGTCTGATGATCGGCACCTACGTCCTCTCCGCCGGCTATTACGACGCCTATTATGTGCGCGCGCAGAAAATCCGCACCCTCATCAAGCGTGATTTTGAGCGCGCTTTCGCCAGCGGCGTCGACGCGATTCTTACCCCGGCCACACCGTCCGCGGCGTTCGGGATTGGCGAGAAGGGGTCGGAAAACCCGGTCGAGATGTACCTCAACGACGTCTTCACCGTGACGGTCAATATGGCCGGCCTACCGGGACTTGTCGCGCCCGCGGGCCTGTCGGCAGACGGTCTGCCGCTCGGACTGCAGCTCATCGGCCGTCCGTTCGACGAGGAGACGCTGTTTGCGCTCGGCGAGACGATCGAGCGGTCCGCGGGCCGAATGACGCTTCCCGAGCCGTGGTGGGAATGAGGGGCTCGCGCCCAAACCGGTTGGGATAGAGACGAGGGTCATAGATATGCCGGCAGAGCGGAGAGGTGCGAACCTTATCAAAGGCGCGACCGGCGATTGGGAGGTGATCATCGGTCTGGAAGTCCACGCCCAGGTGACTTCGCGCTCGAAGCTGTTCTCCGGCGCTTCGACCGAGTTCGGCGGCGAGCCCAACACGCATGTCTCGCTCATCGACGCCGCGATGCCGGGCATGCTGCCGGTCATCAACGGCGAATGTGTGGCTCAGGCGGTCCGCACCGGCCTCGAACTCAAGGCCACGATCAATCGCCGTTCGACCTTCGACAGGAAGAACTACTTCTATCCCGACCTGCCTCAGGGTTACCAGATTTCCCAGTACAAGAGCCCGATCGTCGGCGAGGGGGAAATCCATGTCGACCTCACCCCCGACCATTCCATCAGGGTTGGGATCGAGCGGCTGCATCTTGAGCAGGACGCTGGCAAGTCCCTGCACGACCAGTCGCCGACGATGAGCTTCGTCGACCTCAACCGCTCTGGAGTCGGTTTAATGGAAATCGTCTCCAAACCGGACATGCGCTCGGCCGAGGAGGCGAAGGCCTATGTCGGCAAGCTGCGCACCATTCTGCGCTACATCGGCTCCAGCGACGGGGATATGGAGAAGGGCAATCTGCGCGCTGACGTCAATGTCTCGGTGCGCCGTCCCGGAGAAACGCTGGGCACCCGCTGCGAGATCAAGAACGTCAACTCCATCCGCTTCATCGGCCAGGCGATCGAGGCCGAGGCGCGGCGCCAGATCGCGGTCATCGAGGACGGCGGCAAGGTCGAGCAGGAGACGCGGCTATTCGATCCGGCTCGCGGCGAGACACGCTCGATGCGCTCGAAGGAGGAAGCGCACGACTACCGATATTTTCCCGACCCGGACCTGCTGCCGCTCGAGTTCGACGAGGCCTTCGTCGCCTCGCTCGCCGCCGATCTGCCGGAATTGCCGGACGCCAAGCGTGCACGCTTCATTGCGGACTACGGCCTCTCGGCCTACGACGCCTCGATCCTCGTCGCCGAGCGGGAGACGGCGGAATTCTTCGAGAGCGCGCTCAAGCACGGGGACGGGAAGCGCGACGCCAAGGCAGTCGCCAACTGGCTGATGGGCGACGTCGCGGCGCAAGCGAATGCGCAGGGCGTGTCGGTGGCGGACGCGGGCTTGAGCCCAGCTCATCTGGCGAGCCTCGTCGATCTCATCGGCGAGGGCGTGATCTCGGGCAAGATCGCCAAGGACCTCCTGCCGCGGCTATTCGCGGAGGATCGCGGCGTTGATCCGCGCGCGCTCGTCGAGGCGCGCGGTCTGCGCCAGGTGACCGACGCAGGGGTAATCGGCAGCGCCGTCGACGCCGTGATCGCAGCCAATCCCGACAAGGCGGAGCAGGCCAGAATGAAGCCTGGGATGCTGGGCTGGTTCGTCGGTCAAGTGATGAAGTCGACCGGCGGCAAAGCCAATCCGCAAGCGGTGAGCGAGGCGCTGAAGAAGCGGCTCGGCGTCTGACTTCTGAGTCGAATCACTCGCAGCGAATCGCTTGATTCGCGGCGCGATTCGAGCGGGCAGGCCCGCGTTTGCAACGCCCGAACGACAAAAATGTGATGCTGTCGATGAAGAAAAATTCGATCGCGACGAGCGCCCGCGTCGTGTCGATTTGAGACGCTGGCTTCGGCCGAGCGCCGTGCCCGCGCCGCTGACTGACTGGCCCGAGAGCAGTTCGCGCAACACTGGAGGCGATGCGCGCGCGAGCGCCACGATCCTCGGAGAGACGCACAAAATATGGGTAGAGCGAGATGCAACGTGCGTGCGCCGTCGCCGGACGCGCACATCGCGGGAGGTCGTTCGTCGGCTTTGCGACGCGACTCCGCGCAGAGCGCGGGCGCTTTCCTCAATGGATGACAAAGAGCTCGACTGCGCGCGATTATTCGATAGTGACCGCGCTAGGCGCGTGTCTCCCGTGCGCGCAACTCTTGCGTCGAATCAAAACGAATGTACTTTGGCGCGTGCATCTGCGTGGCGCGCTAGTGCGCGCTCGTCGCAGGCGATTGAGAGGGACGCGATACATGCCGAAAGCTGCTAAGAAGACGGCGAAGAAGTCCGCCGCCAAGAAGAAGCCCGCGAAAAAGGGCGCCGCAAAAAAGGCCGTGCGAAAGGTTGTGGCTAAGAAGGCCGTGCGCAGGGCCGTGGTGAAGAAGGCCGTGAGAAGGGCCGCGGTGAAGAAGGCCGTGCGCAGGGCCGTGGTGAAGAAGGCCGTGAGAAGGGCCGTGGTGAAGAAGGCCGTGCGCAAGAAGCTGGCCTCGGGAATGCCTCCAGCATCCTCGGACATGCCGCAAGCCTGATCGTCTCACGTATCTGCGGACCAGCTGATTGGGCGCGGCCGCCGACGGTTCGGCCTCGCCCGATCAGCACTTTTGTGATTGACGCTGGAATTCGTGGCGGCCCCGCCGTTGGAGCAAGGCCGCTGGTGGAGTCGAAAGATGAAGAATAGGCGCAAGTCGCGCGCGGCGTAGGGCCGGAGCGCCTGTTTGGTTTGAGCTTGGCTCCGCCGTTTCGGCGCGTCATCCCGTGCAACACAATCCCCTTTCGTCAACGACGAGCCGAGCGCAGCCTCGCCGGGCCGGCGCGCGCCAAGGTTGAGCACCGAACGCTTGCAATGGCGGGAGGCGTCGGGCATATGTCGCGGCGCGCCTTGCGCGAGGAGATGTGGCCGAGAGGCTGAAGGCGGCGGTTTGCTAAACCGTTATAGGGTTGTAAAGCTCTATCGAGGGTTCGAATCCCTCCGTCTCCGCCAATTCTGATAGATTACTCATTGTATTTTAGAGACTTACATCGCAATGACGACCTTAAGTCCACAAATCAGTCCACGTTGTGATCGGCTGTGACCTGTGGCTCGTCCCCTTTGAGAATCGCGTCGAGCGAGGCGACGGGAGTGATGGTCGGCGCACCGACTTTGATGGCCCTCCTGCACCTCGATCGAGGCGCCCGACTGCCAGCGCTCGGAGCCACGAGGCGCCGGCACAGCTCGTCGCGCGCGACCAGCCCAGTCCAGCTTGAGATATTGCCGCCAGAGCGCGGCGCGCGCCGTCAGCGTCCGCTGCATCAGTTCGGCGGTGAACGGGTCGCCGGCGCACGCCTTGCGGACCCTCCGCTCGAAGCCGCCGCGACCGACCTTGTTGAGCCGGACGCCGAAGCTCTCCGGCGAGTGGCGAATGGCGTTCTCGAGGTCGAGGAACTTCCGCTTCAGGTTGCGGCGATGGGTCAAAAGAAGCTTCAGCCGGTAGGCCCCGTCGGTCTTCACATACGCCTGGCGGAACCAGCCGGTGCGCATCAGTTGCGCCAGGCCCAGCGCGTCGGGTCTTCGAGAACTGATGCTAAAACAAATAACCCACTCTCAATTGGGTCTTGAAAGTGTAGACGGGAAAATCCCTGATGATCGGAATGCCGAATTCGGCCGAAATTACGGTGTGCTCGGTCGGCTTCCAGCCGACCATGAAGTTAAGCGGCAGAAACAATCTGCCTGTTTGATTCCAGACCGGCGTCCCGTAGTTCAGACGAATGTCGGGGCTTGGGTAGAGCGTGAAGAACAGGTTGTGCGGCAGATTGATGTTGAGGGCCGGGGCGAAGCGCAATTGCCGCAACAAGCGGCCGTCGTCGTTGCCCTCGAAATCGACCCCATAACGCACCTGCGGAGCGAAATAGCTGCCCGGACTGATCTCCGGAAGCATGGTGCGGACAGTCAGAATGGTGACCTCTTCCCAGGCGTCCGACGCCACTCCGTTGGTCGAGGTTGGCGCGATCAGTTGCCCGCCGAGCGCGACCGCCCAGCGTTGATCAAGGTCGTGCACGACCCACGCCTGACCAAGCACGTTGCCGAAGCCGGACACGGTCGCGCCGGTTGGATTCGTGGGCGTCACCCCATTCGTCCACACGGCCGGAAGTTCAGCTCGGAAGTTCAGCTCCCATTGCGGCGCGAGGCTCAACGGCGGCGCCTCGATCCGGACGAACGGCGTGTTGGTTTGGATTGTTTTGGTCGTTCCCTCCTCGACGCCTGGACCGGGGGCTTCGGTATAGCGGTCAAGAAGCTCGATCTTGCCTAACGGTTGAGTTGGATCGTCACCCGTACCATTTGTGACGTCAGGGGAATCCGAGCCGGCAAGAACAGGGCCCACCACGCACAGAGTGCCGGCGACAGAAGCGCAGCGCGCAATAGTGCGAAGTGACCGTCTCTCTTGCGCGTACCAAGCGCGCGCCAGCTTTGAGAGCCCCGCCGCCACTACCGCCGCTCACCTCATCGCCGCGAGATTTCGCCAGAAGGTCTGGAGGCTGGTCATGCCGCCGAAGAGCGTGGTGAAATTGGTCAGATCGACTAGAACGATGTCGCCGGCCCTTTGCTCGTCCGGCGGCATCCATACGAGACAGTTGAACTCCCTGGCGCCGTTCTCGGTGAAAGGATGCGGGCGCTCGAGGTCGATCGGCTGCCGCGCGAGCACTTGGACGGAGCTTGCCCCTCCCTTCAGTTCGTAGTGCGGCAGGTGCGGATGGAAATTGAGGGTCGGGACGTTCCGCAAGAGGCCAAGACTGTCAAGGTCGTGAAATGCCGTGAGCGGCGCAATTTCGTTCGTGCCTTTCACCAGCGCGGGCCGCAGGCCGTAGGTGTTGTGTACGGGAACGCCAAGCCCCTTCATTAGCGACCGCGTATACTGCCCAAATCGCTGCTGGCGAGGCACGAGTGGGTCGCCGTGGTGCAGATATTCCATCTGCCGCTGCTTCATGTCGCTGGCGGCGCCGACATCGTGGTGGGGCGCAAGCAGGAGACACGAGCCGTCCCGCTTCAGCCATTCACGGATGGCGGCGATCTCTTCCGGCCCCGCCTCCTGTTCGGAGGCGATATGGTCGAGCCCGAACACCATCAGCGTGTCGGCGTCGGCAAGAACGCGCTCGTCGATCGGCAGCTTGTAGCCGGCCTGGTCGATGCGCTGGAAGACCGCGACCGGATGGCCGGTCGTTTCGCCGGCGATCTTCTGGAAATCGAGGGTCGAGCGGTGGAACAGCTCGAGTGTTCCCGCGATGCCCTGGAGGAACTGCGCGGCGCTCCATTCCGGCGTCTCATAGGCAGGCCAGGCGACGCGGCGAACTTCCGTCATGGTCGAAAACCGATTGTCCAGCTCCTGAAGGTCGCGCTGGGACTCCCACGGGTAGCTCCATGTCCAGTAGATGCTCACGCGCCGCTTGCCCCGCGTGTATTTGCGCGGAACGTGATCCTGATTGTAGGTCCGGGCGGAAGCAGGCGCTGGCATGAAGAAACTCCCTTGTTTCGTCTTGGCGGCTCAGGCGCGGCCCTCTCCGTTCAGTGACGCGAGATAGCCAAGCGCCTTAAGACCGGGGAGAAAAAAGTACGCGCCACCCCTGACCGTGGTGAAGGCCGGCAGGCCAATGATTTTCTTGCGAATGGGCCGCTTGGGTATCTTGTACTCCAACGTCCCGTCGTGGGCGCCGATGATTGGATCACGTTCGTTGCCCAGTTCGTTGAAGTTCCGGTCGTTTGTCCAGACGTTTTGCGCGAACTCGAACTGTCGGATGAGGCTCGCGCAGATGACGAAGGCGGCGATCCCGCGCTCGACCCCGTCGTCGGGCGCGCCTTCCGGCAGAGGAGGCCCGTACGGCGCCCCGCGGCGGATCATCCGGCGGCGATTCATGTTGTGCGCGGTGTCGCGAGGATTCATCCGACGGATGTGCGAACCAAGCGGGACCGCGTAGCCGTGCGGGTCCGCGTCCTTGTACTTGAAGTCGTTGTTGCGCTGCATGTCGGCGCCCAAGGCCGGATCGTCTTTTTCGGGCGCGAGCACCAGCGGCGCGCCACTGCGCCAGCGCCCCATCAGCTTGGCCGCGACCAGTTCCTGCTCCTCCTCCGTGTCGCCGTGTTGCCGGAGGAAATCGCGAAACTTCCCGACATGCTCCTCAAGCCGCCGGTACGCCATGTAACTGCCGTTCCGCGCGAGAGTTTCGGGCCGTGGACCATCGGCTATGACGCCGTTTTCGTCGGGGTAGCCAAGGATGAACTCGCCCGCCTTCAAAGGCTCGCCCGTTCCCGGCGTCGGCTCGACGCCGTTCCCCTCGATGGCCGGCTCCGACAATCGGTCACGATAGCCGAAATGCTCGTGCGCGTATCCGTACGGCGGAATGGCGTGAAGGTCGAGCACGGAAAGGACCTCGACGCCGTGGCAGCCGGCGACGAGCTTCGCGTGCTCCGAGACGCACCGGTCGTGCTCCGCCTCGTCCCGCGCAAAGAGAATGACGATTGCGTGCAGATCGGGGCTCGCAAGCCCGCCGACCCAGTGTTCGGGAGCGTTCGTGCCGGAGTCGCCGAGGATCTCCGCCCGCGCCGCCATGCCCTGCTTGAACTCCTCCGGAAAAGACGCGAGCGAAGCGTCATCCAGCCCGAGCGCACGAAGGCCGTTCCAGGTGAAAGCCGCTGTCACCCAGCGCTTGTCCTTCTCGACGCCCATACGCATCGAGGCGGCCGAATGAATCGTCTCTTTGATCGCCGACACCCAGGCGCGGGCGCCGGCCCCGTCGCGAAACGACAGAAATTCGTATCGGGCTGTGAGCGCGGGCGCGCGCGTCAGCAGGATATGCTGGATATCGTCGAATTCGAGCATCGCGACCTTTCTTGTTTAGCGATTTGATGGCCTCACTACGTTCGCCCCCACGCTTGTGCATCGATCTTCCACTCATCGCCGTGCTTTGAAAACGTGTATGCGAGCGTACCGGTCCGCGCGGCGGTTTGGCCCTTGATGGTGACTGTGAGCGTCCCCGCTATGACGGCGTACGCACTAGAGCCCTCCACGTTCCAGAACCCCATTTCGTAGGATAAGTGTTCGTAAGAGACTCCGAGGTCCTCACGCCACTTTGCTACGTCAGCAAGCCAATTGGCCGGGGCGTTCGGATTCAGCCAGCGATATGGCGCGATGCCGTCAATAATGATGGCTGTTTCCCCGAAGACACGAAAAAACAGTTCGTTATTCTGGGTGTTGAAAGCGTTTATGTGATTGTCGATTAGGGTCTGAATTTCCGTAGGGGGTTTCTCCGCCACGATCATCCTCCAGTCCTAGTCAACGCATCGCCTATCTTGTCCGTTCGAGCGACAATCTTGTCCCGGAAATCATTGCATCTGATCCAGCATGGTTGAGAACGCGGCCTTCAGTTTGAGGGCTTTTTTGATTTCGGTGGCGCTCACAAACGGATATTCAGAGTATTCGAGGAAGCTCGGGCATTGATGGTCCCTGACAAACTTGATGAAGGCCGCAGCGTTTGTCTGCCAGTCGGTCGGGAACCCCTCGAGATTCTCGAACACCGTTTTGAGACCAGTTGCTGTAAATATCCCAATTGCGTCTTCGGTATACTTGTCGAAGTCGGTGTCGAAAATACCCTGATACATGAAATAGGTGTCCCCCTTGATGGGAAAGAGCACCCAGCGCAGATAATGCAATTGCAGGACGGCGAGGGCGTCAGGCTCGGCCGCGATCGTTGCCTCGATCTCTCTTGCGTATTTGTAGAAGACTTCCTCGCGGCCTGGGATTATTTTCGCGAGGACCGAGAAGCCGTAGCAGGCCGGGGTCTTGGGAAAGATGGGACCGTAGCGCCCCTGCTCCACCTTGTCCTGGAAGTACCCGCCCTTGGGGATCGCCATCGCGGCCGGCTTCGACCAGTCCTGCGTTTTGGATTCACTCGACATTGCGTTGGCCCTTCCTTGATGTTTTCCTCAGTGAATGAATGTGTTGCTGTGGGCCTATTTTGCTTCTGGCCGCGCGAGCAGTCGAAAAGATACCGCAGGAATCGCTTGGCATCATGCACATGGTTCGACTTCGGCGCCAGTCCGCTTGTCCCCGGCCGGTCCGGTTCGAAACGGGGCAGAGCGGTCACAGCGTCAATCTCTCCCTTTTACCGCG
The DNA here is from genome assembly GCA_963761435.1 of uncultured Alphaproteobacteria bacterium. Taxonomy (GTDB): domain Bacteria; phylum Pseudomonadota; class Alphaproteobacteria; order Rhizobiales; family Beijerinckiaceae; genus Roseiarcus. The sequence continues at coordinate 460,027 of CAVXHJ010000001.1, forward strand.
AACATTTCTTCAGGGTTGTGGCGAGCGCCGGATCGCCGGAAGCGCTGTGGATGAGTTCGGTGGCGGAGCGGAGCGCGATCATCACGCTCCGGGCCATATAGCTGATCGAGTCCTCACAGTCGGCGCTCACCTTGAGCCCACCTTCCCCTTTTGACGCGCCCTCGATCCGGCAGGTGGCGGAAGGCAGAAGAATGGGGAGTCGAACACCGGAAAACCCGCGCTGTCATCCGAAATGGCGACAGCGCGGCTCGTCAGTTGATCGCGAGAGTTCTGCGCAGAGGCTCCCGCCGCCTCAGCAATTGTAAACGCCGGTCGCGCAACGGCGCGTCGTCCTTCGCGCCGCGCCGGCGACGCTGACGGGCGTCAGTGGACGACCCACACGCGCCTCAGCAGTCGCCACGTAACCACTGATCCCGGGGACCGAGAGACGATCGCCGACCCCAATCAGAAGTCATGCCCAACGCCGCGACGCCGAGGGAGAACCCAAGCCTCTTGAGCTTTGTCATTTTGCATCTCCTAGCTTGAAGTTGTCCGGCAGATCGCCGACCGCAGCTTTGATGCCCACCAGCTCGACCGGCTTTGCCCCCGTCGCATTCTTGAACGCAAAGTCATCGGCCGCGACGTCACTGCCGAATTTCCAGTCGCCGAATTGAATGGTGTATTGGGGGTCGCCGCGTTCCAATTTGGAGGTTATGACAAACTTGCAGGGATACGGGTGGTCGCCTTGAGCGATCCAGATCTGCCAGTCGACGTCATTTTTGCGAAACGCCAGACTGTCGCACTCGACCCCATTGATCACGCCGCTGCCGAGATCCTTTAAATCATAGACGTCCTGCATCAGTTCGTCATAGGAGTTGGTCATCAAGAGATCGGCGCCGGGCGCGGGTAAGTTGTATTTGTCCTGGAGGGTTTCGATCAGCTGATCGACCGTGCCCGGAGCTGCGATCTGGGTGAAGAGATTGGCGTTCTTCCCCAGAAGCGTGAGCGTCTTGCCGTCATAGAGGACCTCGTAGTCGGCAAATCCGCCCGACCGCGCGAAGCGAATTTTGTCCGGCCGGGAGAGCGTTGTGGTTCCCGAGCTTGCAAGACCCAATTTCTGGTCGGTAGGCGTCACCACTTCGAAATCGCTGTTGAATCTGACCGACAGCGCTTTCTGCGCGCCCAGGAAATCCGACATCGCCTTGAGCAATCTCTTCGCTTCGGCCGAGTCGGTGACCCGGTCGAGTTCAACCCTGCGGTTGAGAGCACGCCCATCGGGTGTCGCGTTGCTGGCAATGGGGAGATTCTCTCCGACACCTGACGCATCGAGCCTTTGAGGGTCAACTCCTAGGGCCACAAGCGCCGCCTTGATGGCGAGAGCGCGGTCCACCGAAAGGTGAAGGTTGTGCTGCGGATCGGCGGTCGAATTGGTGTGTCCGACGATTCGCAAGCGCCAATCGGGGAAGTTCTTGAGCGCGTCTGATATGTCGACAAGGAGCGCTTTCGAGTCAGGCTGAATCGTCGCCTTGTCGCTGTCGAAGTGCAGGCCATAGAGGTCGAAGTGCTCCTTCGTCTGAAGGGCCTGCTCCATCACCTCGCGGCGATAGCTCCGCTCCTGCTCCTCCGCAGTTTGCGCCCGGACAGGCGCGTTCGCGAATGATCAGCAGAGCCGTGCTGCTGACGAGCCCGATAGTTCCTAAGCGGGGTATTCCTCCGAATGTGATCATTGTTCCGCCCTCGAGATTGGCTGCCGTCGTCGCTCGATTGTCTCGGCGCCGAGATCGTATCCAGCGGCGAGGCGCCGCTGGATGTGGTCGACTAAGGCTTTGTTTGCGCAAATCAGGTCGACAGTTGGCGTCGCGCTGAGAGTCAGCTGATGACTAGTCGCCGGCGGGGGAGGCGATGAACGCGATCGCTCCCCGGCATTGATCGCTGGTCTCGCCAAGATGCGGCCTCATGCAGTCGGCGATATTGCCGTAGGTGGCCTGTGGGCAGAAATGCTGGATGTCCCCTTTGCATTCCGAGAAGACCCATGCAGCCTTCGATAGCCTTGACGAGCAGCCGACCGAGAGTTCGCTCATGTGCGCCTCTAAGCACGCGCGAATGTGTCCCTCGCCTGGCGCAATGCCCGCGCATACGGCCTTAAGATCGACCGTGCAATCCCGGTCCTCCGCCCGAACCGATCCCGTTGACGCCGCGATAATCAGCGCCGCGCCGAGCGTGAACGCATAGAATGCCGTCTTCATGTCGCTTCTCCCTTCAGTTTGATGACTAGCACCGGCTCTCTACTAAGATCTCCCAGTTATCTTCGTATGGCTCCATCGATTGGGCGTCGATGAACCCAATGGGGTTGGAAGTCGGCGGTCGGCGAAACCGGGCCGCCAGATCACGGTTTCTGGCGACAAAGAAACGAGCGGACTTTGCGCCTCGTTCGAGGCCCAAAAGGACGTAGACCGTCACTTGGTTCGCGAGCCTTCCATCGAAACTTGCACGGCGCACGTACCATGGCGACGAGTGCGCGGTTTTGACTTGAACCGGCTTCGGCGCTGAGCCGCCCGCCCGAACGAGCAGGACGTGCTCTTTGCGATCCGAGAACTGCGCCTCGAATCCGCGTCTCGACAATTCGCCCATCACAAGGTCTTCGCCCGCTGGAACGCGCGACTTTCGTTTCCTCCTAAATTTTTCGCCCGCGGTCTCGCTCATCGGTCAACCCGACAGACGCGAATTTGATTCGGAGTTCGCCGACTCGCAGTCAGGCGTTCGGGAGCAGACGGACTATTGTTTCGCAGGCTCTGTCCCGGCAGGCGCCGCCGCGGGCGTCTCGCCCGTTCGTCGCCCGTGGCGTCGCTCATGGCGGCCCTGGCGTCGTTCACTGCGATGGGTGCGCCGTCCTTGTCGGCGTTGCGTCCCGTGGGTTCCCGTGGCCGCAGCGGGTGCGGCCGGCGTGGCGGCCTCCTGTGCTTCGGCCTCCAACGGCTCGAGCGCCGAGGATAGCGTGAAGCCTAGCGCCGCCCCGAGTCCAAGCAGAGAAAGCGCTTTTCGCCGCGAAATTGTTTCCATGCCGATTTCTTGCTTCATCTCCAGCCTCCCTGTTACTCACCCGCGTTGGGCCGCGGACTTACCTTCCCTTAGCCATGCCACTGCGCGCGCGCTGAGGATGGCTCGTAAGCAACGTTCGCAAGCGTACGAAAACTGCGGCCGAGCGTAACCTCGTAGAATTACGAGGCCACGCCCTGAAAAATTACGAGGTTGCGCGTGTGGGGAAATCAAGCCACGTGGCGACGATGCCCATATCAGATCGTCGCGATCCCGTTCTTGATCGCGAAGTGAATAAGCTCAGCGCTGCTGTGAAGTCCGTTCATTTCCATGATCTGGTATTTGTGGAATTCAACAGTTCGCGCGGAAATCGCGAGATCGCTCGCAATTTGCTTGGCCGAGAGCCCTTCCGCGAGCAATTTCAGAATCTCCCGCTGGCGTGGCGTGAGCAGCTTCGCGCCTTCGCTACCGCCTCGAGCGCCGCTCTCGGCTTCCTCTAACAGCTGTTTCGTCAACGAAGGGGTGATGTATGTCTTTCCTTTCAAGGCCGCGTGGATGGCCACCACCAATTCCTCCGGGGCCGAATGCTTGACCACGAACCCGGAAGCGCCCGCGTCCAGCGCGCGGCGCGCGTACGCCGCGTTCTGATGCATTGTCAGGAAAACGACCTTGATTTTCGGGTGGGACTTCCTCAGCCGAGCAAACGCCTCGAACCCGTTGAGGTTTGGCATGGCGACATCGGCGACGATGACGTCTGGACGCAGCCTTTCCGCGGCCTCGATCATTGCGCGCCCATCTTCAACAATTCCGACGAGCTCAAACTCATCGGGGAGGAGCGCCTTGAGGCCTTCGGCCATCATGCGATGGTCGTCAGCCAGCAATACACGGGGACGACTCACGGCGGGCCTCCTGGTTTCAATGGCGCCCGAGCCACAATGCTCGTCCCACCGCCCGGCCCACTCTTGATCAGGAGTTCGCCGTCGACCAGCGCGAGGCGCTGTCTCATTCCAGCGAGCCCGAGGCTCGGCCGGCTTTGTTTTCGGCTTGGATCGAAGCCGACGCCATTGTCACGCACGGCAAGCTCAAGACAGCCGCCGATCGCGCGAAGCGCGATCTGGACCGAGCCGGCGCCTGAATGTCGCGCGACGTTGCGAAGCGCCTCCTGCGCGACCCTGTACAGACAAAGGGACAGGGCCGGGGTCGGTTGGTCGACGTCGTCAGTAGCTTTGAAGCTCGTTGGAATTCCCTCTACTGCGCCGAACCGCGCGCACTCGGCCTTCAGCGCCTCGATCAATCCGAGGTCCTCCAGGATAGCAGGATGCAGCGCGTAGGAGAGCGCGTGCACGTCCTCACTGAGTTGGACCAGGTCGCGTCGCATCGAGCGCATTGCCTGGGCGGCGATCGTATCGCTCAGGCCCTTCTCCTTAGATCCCGCATCGATCGCGAGCAAAGCCAGCCGCTGGGTGACGTCATCGTGCAGCGCGTGCGCCAGCCGGGCGCGTTCATCCTCGTGAGCGGTGATCAGGCGGCCGTTCAGGTCGCGAGCTTCGTCCTCAGCGCGCCGACGTTCGGTGATATCGATCGATATAGCACGCAATTGCCAGGGCTTGCCCTTGTGGTCAAATTCGATCCGGCCGCGTGCGGCGATCCAACGCACGGTCGAATCCGGCGACGTCACTCGATATTCCGTTTCGTATTGGCCGTCGCCTTCGAGCGCGTGACCGACTGCCTGGCGTAGCGACGCGCGGTCGTCGGGATGCACAACGTCGATGAACTGGTCAAACTGGACGGGACGCGCCGAGCGCCAGTTTCCAGAGCTCCAGTCGCTCTCGCTCGCCCGCACTTCGTCTCGCGGAATGTCCCAAACCCAGAAGCGCAGCTTGGCGGCGATCGCGGCCAGGCTCATGCCCTCTTCGCTTGTCCTCAGTTGGTCATGCGCACGCCGCAGCCGCAGCCGGTTGAACAGAAGACCGACGATAAGGATCGCCTGAAGCAGGGAGAAGGCCGCGGCCGCAAGAATATACCACCTGTATTGCTCCCACAGCGTCGGCTCCCTGAAGCTGATCGTGCTGTGGGGTGGAAGATCGACCTGTCGTATTCCCCAACGCCGCAACTCCCGCCAGTCAAACTCGGGCTCCGCAAGCTTCTGTAGCGGGGTCTTGATATCGCCCGGCGACGCTCCCCCAAGAATCCGCGCGGCGACCTCTGCGGTCTTCAGGCTCAGTGCGTGGATAGAGAGGAGAGGTCCCCCCACAATGCCGGCGCCCAGCTGATAGTCGTACTGGCTGAATATCGGCGCGTTGGCTACGGCGTGCAGCCGGGACAGAACCTCCTCCTGCCTGTGCGGGATACCTTGCGCGTCAACGATCAAGTCCCCGAAATAGATTGCCGAATGGGGGGGAGCGCCGCGACGCGCGTCAGCATGTCTCCGAATGACAGTTCGTTGAGGAAAATAAAATTGATCCGGTTCTGGAACGGCTGGATGAACTCGATGAAGTTCTTTCACCCAAAACCTCTCGATCGGAGCATCGCCGGCCACCACCGCGACGGTGGTCGTACCCGGCAACGTGCGCAAGATGTTTTCAATGAACGCGCGCTGGTCAATCGAGACCGCGACCATCGTGTCGTTGGCGGTGAGCGCCCCATCTCCTATTGCTCTCGCGTCGAGGGCGCCAAAAATGACCGGCGTCGAGGGAAAGAGATCTTGTCGATGGCGTTGAATGAAGCGAGCCGCAGGACTGATCATCGTAACGATCAAATCGGGAGGATTGGTCGGGAAAAGGGCTCGCAGATAGTGCACGAACGCTTCGTCCCGCTCGCCGTCGCTGAAGCGCGCGATCTCCAACAACACTTCATAGCGGTCCAGCGGATAAGGCGATTTCTCAGCCAAATCGGTCCGCAGATAATCTCCGAAGGCATCCTCGGCCTGAAAATTCCAGCCGAACGAGTGCAACAACAGCACGCGCTTAGGCTCCGCAGCCGTCGCGTTCCCTGCGACGAAAGCCAGCAGAGTGATTGCCATCCACGCGTTGCGCGCCCATCCCATGGGATACTCGGGCCATCAACACCATTTGCCCGAAATCATCGGGACTAGATCGCGCCACTACCCGAGAACTTGGCGCCGTTGTCAAGGAACACACGGATCAGGGACTCGGCGAAGGGCGTCCCGACAAGACAGCCTTGTCGGCCCACTGGCTGCATCTACCCGATGGGCGCGCCCCGTAATTTTTCATCCCGAGAGCTAGTAAATTTTCGAGGTCATGTTGACGCGTTCTAGGTCCAAGGTTTGCTCAAAAGTCGGGACGCCCCCGGGCGGCGAACGCGAAATGAAGAGATGCCTGCAAAAGAGAGAGGTTGCGCGCTTTTGGCAGATCGGCATCTGGGCTTGATGGAAGGCGTACGCGGCCTCCTTGAAACAGAATTTGAGGCGGTTGTGGTGGTGGGGGATGAAGTTTCGCTCTTCGAGAGTGTGCGTCAGCTCCACGTCGCTATGGCCGTGGTCGATCTCTCGCTGCGACGCGGAGACGGGCTGGGATTAGTCCGACGAATCCGGAGTCATTTCCCGCAGCTGAAGCTGATCGCTCTCAGCGTCCACGAGGAAAAGAATGCGGAGTTTGCGGCTATTGAAGCGGGAGCCAACGGATTTGTCCTCAAGCGATCCATTGCAACGGATTTGCTCCCCACCATCGACGCCGTGCTTGCGGGAAGCGCGACGTGACATTTTCGGGTCAAGCGCCGGCCACGCACCCTGCCGCTGAGGCAGATCAATGCGTGTTCTGTCCCGACTAGAGAAGGGTTAGAGCAATGAGCTGGCAGCGCCATTTCAAGAACGCGCTGTTTCGGCAGCACGGATTTTGGGACGCTTGCCAGTAGAGACGATCCAGTAGGGATCCCACCGGATCAGACCGCGGCTCTGAGCGATGACGCGGCGATGGACCGGGGCGGGAGCCGCGGCGGGGAACGCGCGCCGACTCCCGTGCGCCTCTCTTTCAAGGTTCCTGCCTACGAGTATTTGAAACAGGCAGGCGCGAGCGCGATGGGGCTTGGCGAAATGGCCGATCATCCGGTCGTGCTTGCCCGACTGGGCGGCGCGTGGCGGATCGGCGTCCAGACCGGTGTGGTCGGGGGCGGCTTGGTCGCGGTCTTCGTCGCCAATTCTCCGAACCCAATGTTGGGTTCGGTCTTTCTCGTCGCCGCCGACAGCATCCGCCCGGCCAGCGTCCCGCTCGCGGCGGCTATTGGTTGCCTAAGGCGGTGCGGCGCCGGGTCGGAAACCTTTCAAAGCGAATTCCTGCCGAACGCGCCGCAAGCCGGAGAGTGACCAAGCTTGCCCGCCGCCGCCACCCGATCTTCAGCCCTTCGGGCCTCGGCCAAAACTGCTCGCCAGGATATGGATGCTTAACAGAAGGACCCAGAGCGGAAACAGTGCGAAACTCCAGCGCAAGAAAGGACTGCCGAGCAGCAGCAAGAGCGCCAGCAGATAGCCGAGCACGGCCAGCCAGCGAGGCGCGAAATGAGTCCACATTGCAACCGTCGAGGTGGAAATCATGAATACGCCGGCCATCCTGACCATGTAGACGTTGACGAGGTTGTACAAAAGCGCCCTCGCAAAACGAAACGCCGTCGAATTGAACGCAGCGGGATCGTCTTTGAACGCGACCAGCATGGCGCCAACGACCGCCGCGGCGACGAACAACATGCCTAGGAACAGGAGGCCGCTTCCCAAGAATACGGTCGCAAAGAAACGGTCCTCCCGCTGTCCGAGCCGGTCGCGAACGACGCCGATGAACCACAGAAAGGCAATCCCGGCGAACGGGATGAGGTTGAGCGCCAGCGCGACCTCGGCCGTGTTCGTGGCGAGCCACCCGCCCGACGCCTGCGGATCGGCGGGAATCGCGCCCCACAGCAATCCGAAGCTCGTTAGGGTAAGCAACGAAAAAACGACACCGGCGACCGCGGCGGCCCTCGGGGTTCTCAATCCCGCATCGGTGAGACCTTCGGCTTGGCTCATTTTCCTCACTCCTTCGGGATCTGTCGAACCAACCAAACGCGACCCGAGCGGCATCGCCTTGGACCCGGCCGGAATTGCCCTACGCTCCTCCGACGCGGGCGGGGCGTCGCTGGATCGCGCGCAAGTCGCCAAGCCAAGAACGCTCGATCCTTGTCTCTTCTCGTCATCGCCCTCATAGACTGCCGGGATCGCCCGGGAAATGGGCGACAATCGAAGCCATGACGGAAGGATCGGCCCGCGATGCAGCCCTGGTTCATTCCGATGTTCTATGTGAGTGGGGCCGTGCTCGGCGGTCTCGCGCTGCCACGATTCGAGCAGGCTTATCTCTCAAGCTACACCCTTGCCCTTTCGGTTGCCTCGGCCCAGGCCCTCCTTTCGGCTGCGGCTTCGGGCATGATGGCGCTGACCGGGATCGTGTTCGCCATGGCCTTCGTGATGGTCCAGTTCAGCGCCATCGCCTATTCCCCGCGGCTCGTGCTTTGGTTCGCGCGTGACCGGATGCTGTTTCATGCACTCGGCGCGTTCACAGCGACTTTTGTCTATGCCCTGTTCACGCTCGCCTGGGTGGATCGCGGCGGCTCGGCAAAGGTCCCGGTGTTCTCGATGCTTCTCGTTGGGATCATGATCATCGTTAGCGTGTTCATGTTTGCGCGGTTGATGCAGCGCCTCGGCGACCTTCAGATCGGCAACGTGCTTCACCTGGTCGGCGACCGGGGACGCGCCGTGATCGGCGAGATGTTCCGGCGCCTGGACGATGCGTCCGCCGTCCCCCGCGTTCCGGAAGGCGCAGCGCGCATGCCGCAGTTCGGGCGCCCGACGCAGGCGGTAGTGTATTTCGGCAAGCCCCGGACTATCGCCAAGGTCGACGTCGAGTCTCTCGTCGTGCTGGCGCAGCGCGCAGGCGGAACGATCGTGATGGCGTGCGCGGTCGGCGACACGCTGGTCGAGGGCGCTGCTCTTCTCGATGTTCATGGCTCCGGGACGCCGCTTCCGGAAGACGCACTCAGACGAGCTGTTCGACTTGAGCGCGAAAGAACCTTCGAGCAGGACCCAAAATATCCGATCCGGCTCCTTGTCGATATCGCAATTAAGGCGTTGTCGCCGGCGATCAACGATCCGACGACGGCGGTCCAGACCATCGACCAGCTCGAGGACCTCTTGCGCCGTCTTGGCGCGGTCGGACTCGACGGTGGCCGTGTCGTGGACGAGAGCGGCGCTCTCCGGCTGGTCTTCCCGACGCCTACCTGGGAGGACTATCTCACTCTCGCATTCGATGAGATCAGGCACTTCGGCTCGAGTTCCGTTCAAGTGATGCGGCGGATGAGGTCCGCTCTGGTCGGCCTCGCGGCCTCGCTGCCGAGCCAAGAACGGGCGGAGGCGGTCCGACGATATATCGAGCGCCTCGACCTCGTCATCGAAGCCTCGCCACTTGACGCCGAGGACAAGAGGATGGCGCGCCAAGAGGACCGGCAGGGGATCGGGTTGTCGCGGCTGCATTCGGACGCGACCTGAGCAGTCGATAGCGGTCCGCGAGAACCTGTCGCTCGCGCGCGGCCGACGCGGGTTCAATTGGGTCCCCATTCCTCCGCCAACCGTTTCGCCTCGGCGATTTGCGCCGCGTCATTTTGGCTGCCACTTCTCGGCGAAGTTTCACCGCCATGGAGAGCGATGGCGCCCTCGACACGGCCAAGTTGAGCCACATGCGGGCGATCACGGGGTCTCTCGGCGCCCCGTAGCCGTGTTCATACATCAGGCCAGGGTGAGCCTGCGCCAAGGCGAGCTGCCCGGCCTTCGCAAACGCGAACGTACCGAGCGCGAGGGGTCCACCCGACAAGATTGTTCCAGTATTCCGCCTCATGAGTTACCGGCCGCGCAACCAGCAAATACAAGGCTTGGCTCCCCCGTGGGTCGCCAAATCCACGGGCTGATCTCAATCTTCGGAAGCTACCGGGATTCGGCCCTCTCGGATCCCTTTGACGAAGCCACGATAGTCGCGAAGGTTCTGGTCGGCGTATTCAACCGCGAACTCGCACACCGCGTCGTCGAACGTCGCATTGGAGCCCATATACCCGGCAATCTTCGCGGGGTCGCCGGAGCGAGCGTGGGCCCTTGCAAGCGCCCAGGCGCAGAGCTTGCCAAAATCCTGCAAAGTCGTGAGATCCCAATCTTCCAGAACCGCTGAGATCTTCGCATCCCGAAGTTGGCGGAAGTAGTAGTCGCGGCCAATCACTCCGCGGGTCCAGCCCAGGAAAATATCACTCGCCGCCTGCATAAGACGCTGGCCCGCCACCACCCGCTCCCCATGGTTCTTGTATAGGGACCTGCCGGCGTAAGGCTCGAGTACGGACCTCCGAGCTTCCTTGACCTGTAGGAAAATTGGATCGTCATCGGCCGCCATGAACAGCCCGAGCGCGCAATAGGTGCCGACGCTGCCCACGCCGACGACCTTGATAGCGAGGTCGAACAGCTGAAACCGGTCGAACAGCACGCGAATATGCTCGGGCAACGACTTCCTGTATCCCTCCAGCGCCTCGGCATACCCCGTTCTCACTCCCGGGGCCTGCTCGTCTGTTGGATGAAAGATCAGCGGCGGCACGTCCTTGATTCTCGGCGCCGATCCGAAATGCTCGACCAGTTTCGGGAAAAGGCTTTCGGGCAAGCTTTTCCGGCGCGCCTGCTCGAACTCTTTGCCTCACCCGCTCCACCTCCGCTCCGGATGGCAGAACCTTGAGAACGCGGTCGAGGTCGATGCGATCGTACCAGACATCCAGCGCGCGCATCGAGGCATAATCGGTCATTCGTTCACGGTAAGCGCACACGGCCTGAGTTGCCGCCTTCGCCGCATCGCTGTCGAGGAAATCGAGATGGCGCGCTGCGATCACGATGCTGGCTGCTAGTCGCTTGACGTCCCACTCCCAAGGAGCGGGCAGCGTTTCGTCAAAATCGTTGATGTCGAAGAAAATGTTGCGCTCTGGCGTGGCGAAACCGCCGAAATTCATGAGGTGAGCGTCGCCGCAGGCCTGCACGCGAGGGCCGGAGGCCGGTGTCGACGCCAGATCGGCCGCCATAACCGCGGCTGCGCCGCGATAGAAGGCGAAAGGCGATTGGGACATGCGACCGAAGCGGATCGGAATCAGTTCTGGGATGCGGCCTTCGTTGGACTCGCCCAGAAGCTCGATCGGATCGCGCCGATCCTTGGGCGGTTTCCAGCCGCCATGCGCGGCGCGCGGCGTCGCATCGCGCAGCGCTTTCCCGGCCAGGCGCCGCTCGTCCGCCGATATGTACGCGTCCGGGGCGGGCCGGGGGTCTCTCGTCGGTTCGTGTTTCGCCCTTGTCTTGCGCATGCCGATGGTTCCCAGCCGACCATGAGTATTCAAGCACGACCCGCTAGACTACCCCGAGCACAAGGGAAATTCGAGCCTATTGAGTTCGGCACGTCCAGCAGGCTGTTGAAGAAAGGTTTCGTCTCGCTTTGAGGACGGCTTCGTCGCCGTTTCGGGATTCGAACCCGATCTCGAGGGCGCCGTGAAGACCGGCATTGTCGGGGCCGGACAGGTCGGGGCCGCCGCAGCCTATTCCACAATGATGCCGTGTCGGTTAGGAGATCATGCTTGTCGATCGCAACGCAGATCTGGCGGTCGCGCATGCGCTCGCACCGACGCGGCGTGGACTTCGGTCGGGCGCGAGGTGATTGGGTGTTGATCCTTAATCGTACTCCCGGATAGCAAAGGCTCGGTCGCATATCGACGACAGCAGGAGCGCGCCTGAGAATGATCTGGAGTCCCGTCCTGGCCGTTTCGCTCGGTGCAGCCGGCGGAGCGCTGCTTCGTTGGCAACTGGGCCTACAACTCAACAGCTTTTTCCCCGCCTTGCCTCCGGGCACTTTGACTGCGAATCTGATTGGCGGTTACATCATTGGCTTTACGATCGCGTACCTTGCACAGGCGCCACACCTTGCACCAGAATGGCGCTTATTCATCATCACCGGTTTTTGCGGCGGATTGACCACCTTTTCCACGTTTTCCGCTGAAGTCGTCGCCAACTTGCAGCAGGGCGAGTGGCTCTGGGCGGCGGGCGCCATCGCAATCCACGTGGTCGGCTCTCTGGCGATGACGCTGGCCGGAATCGCGACTTGGCAGTTGCTCAGGCCCCAGTGAGGGACAAGCCATGAATGGCTACCAGATCACTTTCTTTACCCAACAGAATCGGCGCTTCAAGGGCAAGCAGGTCGGTGATTGGTTGATGCAGCTGGTCGAGGAGCTGGGACTACGGGGCGCGAGCTTGCATGCGGGAGGCGTGAGTTTCGCGCGCGGGGGCCGGGTGCATTCGGCGCATTTCTTCGAACTTACTGACCAACCCGTTGAGGTGCTGATCGCTGCAACGACAGAGGAGGCGACGCGGTTGTTCGACAGGCTGAAAGCGGAAGGTGTGCATCTATTTTACGTCAAGACTCCTGTCGAGTTTGGTGTGCTGGGTCGTGAACAGTGACTGAATTTGCGGCGCAAGGATTTTTCTGAGGGGTTTGTTGTTTCCGGTGGTCGAAACGGTGCGCCCTGTGAGTGGCTTCTCGAGTTGTTCCAACGCGTGACCGCCGAAGAAGCGTGCGGAGCAGAGCCGGAGCCCCCTTCCGCTCGACCAGAGCCCCTTCGCCAAAGGCTGAGGCAGGTCGTACGCACGCGTAGCCCGTTGCTGGGGCCCGAAAAGAGATCCAGCCCGGCGGACGGGCCGACCGTCAATCGCGAAGTGTGATGCGGATCACAGCGCCGGAGGAGGGGTCATGATTAAAGGGCCTCGGCCTAGAGAATAATTTTTGGAACTGGCCGAATCGACAAAGGACGAAGGGAACGTAGGTCGTTATGGAGACGGTGATGGGTGGGATCGACAAACATGCCGCGTTCTACCGGGCGTTCGTGCCCGCAGATCGTAGCTTGATCCCGGTGACGATCGCATTGGCGACGATGGTCGCTTTGTGGTTTTTTGTCTATCTGGTCGGCTCCGTCGGCCCGCAGCCCGTCGTCCAACCGGTGCAGGCCGCGGCCCATCTGGCGCCCCTCGGCGCAGGGCCCGAGGAACGCTGATCGCCGCGGGGGACGAGACGACAGGCGCTGGTGTGTAGTATTTAAGACTTAATCTGACAGTTGGCGTCATAGCTGAGGCGGAAGCCGAGGCGGGGCGCGGAGCCGGTGGGGGATTGCGCAGCGCCCTGCCTCGGCGCACGCTCAAGCTCAAGGCCGCGCCGCATGGCGGCCTCGGCGCTAGGTCTTTCTAACCACACTCTCAAACGGGCGCCCCGGCGCGGTCATTTCACCCCGCGCTGACTAAGCTGCTCCCGAAGCGCCTGTTCGACCGCCCTCATCTGAACATCGGTTACGGTTTCGGAGGAGTCCGACGAGCCAGAGACCTGGATCGAAGCCAGCTCTGGGGCCGGAACGCCTCGTTCGGCGGCGATGCGCCCCGCCCGCAGGACCAGCAATCGCGGCGGCCGGTCGGCGACTGCGTCAGAGACGCTCGCGGCATCGACCATGACCAAATCCGCTGCCGAGCCGGCGTGGAGCGCGCGACGCGGGTCGCCGAGCGCCTTGTCCGCTTCGCTGGTCGCGAGCGCGAAAGCCTCATCGAGTTCACGGTTCGTGTACATCTCGTGACGCTGCGCGATGATCGCGACGCGGTCCAGCATGTCGCCATTGCCGTAAGGCGACCAGCAGTCGCGAATATTGTCGGAGCCGGCGAACACCGTCACGCCGCGGGCGCGGAGCGCCTTCACCGGCGGGACGGGCGCGGAGGGCGGGCACGAGGTCATGATCGCGATTTCGGCGCGCGCCAGGTCATCGGCGGTCTGTTCGAAAAGGCCCGGCGGAATGGTCCCGAGCGCGAACGCGTGGCTAACCGCGACGCGCCCGTGCATGCCGGCGGCGACCGTTCGTTCGGCGATGTCGTGAATCTCGGCTGCCCCGGTCTCGCCGCCGTCGTGCAGGTGAATGTCGATTCCCTTGCCGAACCGTTCAGCGAGCCCGAAAATGATGTCGAGCTGACCTTTGACGTCTCCGTCGAAACCGGCCGGGTCCAGGCCGCCGACCAGGTCGGCGCCTGCCGCGAGCGCTGAGGCGAGCAGGTCAGGCGCCCCTTTCTCCGTCGTCACGCCGCTTTGTGGGAAAGCGACGAGCTGAATGTCGAGCCACTCCCGGAAGGCGTCGCGCACGCGCATCACGGCTTCGAGGTTACCAAGGCCGACGTCGTTGTCGATGTCGACGTGGCTGCGGACGCGTGTGGTGCCGTTGGCGATCAGCGCGCGGATGAGCGCCGAGGCGCGGGCTTCGATAGGCAACGCGACGCGATGACGGTGGACACGTTCGATAGCAATGCGTTCGCGTACGCCGCGTCCTTCGACGTGAGGCAGGCGCGGCGCGCCCCAATGCGTCTTGTCGAGATGGATGTGACCATCGACGAACGCGGGGAGGAGGAGGCCACCCGCGAGATCGAGGCGCTCGCCGCGATCAGGCGCGCTTCCGGGCGGATGGAGCGCCGCAATCAGGCCGTCAGCGATTTCGACATCGGCGGACTTACCGCCGGGAAGGTGCGCGTTGGCCAGGATCATCAGACGAGATTCAGACGCTTCGCCGCCGAGTATGTGTAGAGCGGGTCGCCATAGTGCTTGAATTCCTCGCCCGCCGAGAAGCTCAGGCTCAGATCATGCTCATCGTCGCGTTTGATCGCCTCGCGATGGATCTCGGGCCAGTCGGGTAGGGGCATGCGCCGCAACGCCTCAAGCTGATCCTCGCTTGGGAGAACGGGAAAGCCGATCTTGGGAACCAGCGACGCAATCGCCTGCCAGAAATAGCGGAGCGGCGCAGCGCGATCTGGCGTGCGGGGCGCGATCAGCCTCAGCCAATGGGTTCCGGTCACCGCGTGGAGAGCACAAAAATCGAGCGTCGCGGCATAGAGCGCAAGTGAGCAGCGCGCGACCCGGTCATGAGTTTCGGGCCCGATCGCCAGGAGGTCGACGACGGGCCCGAATTCGGGCTTGAGCGCGATTGCGCGCATGAAATGCCACAAAAGGTCCCGCTCCGTCTCCACCTGCCGGAAGGTCGGCGGCCCTGACATGAAGGCGAAAACCTGAACTGGATCGTCGGTTGTCGGCGCGCGGCCTTGTGAACCGCCGAGCGATAGATGGGTCGCAGCCCAATAGCCGAGTGCGACGCCAGTTTCCTCATCGCTCAAGGTCATGGTCGCGTAGGCCATCCGCATGAACGCATGAAGCGCGCTGGCCGCAATGCCGGGCATTAGCTGAGGCAGGTAATGGACGGCCGCAGGGGTTGCGCCGAGCCGCGCGACCTCGCCGGCGAAGAACGCCCGGTAGTCGCCTTCGCGCTCGCGCTCGCCGAGGAAGTCTCGCCAATTGTCTCGGGTGATCTTGCTCGTCGGCTCGGGAACGGGAACGAGCCCGTTCTGCCGATGGTAGATCTGGCAATAGGCTTCGAGCCGTTCGTCGCTCGCGCCCATGCGATGGAGCGCGACGAGCACCATCGGCAAGTGGTTAGCGAGAAAGAACGGGAATTCGGCGCTCCACTGGCGGGACCACGCGACCGCCCGCTCGAGTCCATGCCGCGTTGCAGGGTTCCGATGTGAAGAGATGGCGCGCGCCGACGCCGCTCTCATTGGATCCTCCAAGGTGCCAATTGCGTTGCTATCCGATCCGCTGTGGGTTGAAAAGCGTCCTGAACGGGGCGGGAACGCGCGACCGCCCGCTTTCGACGCGATCGGGGCACAATTTGATTGATCTTGGCAAAATCTGGGTGCTAGCGTTGATGGATCACCAAAAAGGGAGAAGAGCGGCATGAAACCGTTGATCGGGCGGCGCTCGGCGCTTTGGATCGCCGCGGCGGTGATGGCCGGCGCTTCGGGCGCCGTCGCGGCGGACAAGCCGTACCAGGGCGTGACGCTCAACCTCGCCTCGCAGAACGATCAGTTCGCCGCGGTCTTGGCCGCGATCGCACCTGAATTCGAGGCGCAGACTGGCGCCAAGGTCAATGTCGACATCATGAGCTATCCCGAACTCCTGACCAAGATTACCGCCGACTACGTTGGCCACACCAAGGGCTATGACCTTGCGACCGTCGACATCGTCTGGTCGGGTCAGTTCGCCGAGGCCGGCTACACTGTCGATCTCACCGACTGGATCAAGCGCGACGCCTCCGAGATCAAGGTCGATGACATCTACCCCTCCCTGATGGCGTCGCTCGGCGGCTACAAGGGCAAACAGGTCGCGTTTCCGTTCGCCGGCTACGCCAACGTCTTGGCCTATCGCAAGGACCTCTACGACGCCGCGGGCTTGAAGCCGCCAGCGACAATGGAGGAATTTGTCGCGGACGCCGTGAAGCTGACCGACAAGAGCAAGAAGGTCTACGGTTTCGTCGCCAATGGCCAGAAGGGCCCGGCGGTGGCGCAGGACTGGATGCAATACAATCGCCAGTTCGGGGGCTCGATTCTCGACAAGGACGGCAAGCCGGCGCTCAACTCGCCCGCCAACATCGCCAGCGTCGTCGCGTACAAGAAACTATTCGACGAGGCCGCGCCCCCAGGCGCTGCGGACTACGATTGGGGCGGACGTGAGGAGAGCTTCCGACAGGGTCTGGTCGCCAACATGCAGACCTGGTCGATCGGCGCCGCCGATTACGACAATCCGAAGGTTTCGAAGATCGCCGGCAAGGCGGGGATCGTGCTGACGCCCTCGGCCGAGGGAGCGCCGCAGGAATATGGCATCGGCGGCTGGGCGCTCGGAATCAACAAGGACATCGATCCCAAGAAGCAGGAGGCCGCCTGGGGGTTCATCAAATGGGCGACGAGCCCCGCGGTGCATAAGGAGCTCAACCTGCGCGGGGCGGGAAGCTATCTGCGCAAGAGCGAAATGACCGATCCCGATCTGCTCGCCAAATACCCATTCCTGCCGGTGATCGCGACCTCGTTCGAGCATGGCGACGGCGACTTCCGGCCGCGCATTCCGCAATATCCTGAGTTGCAGGACCTGATCGGCTCCGCCATCAATGCAGTGCTGGTCGGCCAGGCCGATCCGAAGGCGGCGATGGACGGCATCCAGAGCAAGGCGGAGGCTTTGTTCAAATGACGTCGGAACGAGGCGTCTGAACCGGGGAGAACGTCTCGGGCGTGGGGCCATTGAGCGTGCGGGCGAGAAGCGCTGAGGCGAGTTGCGTTTTCGTGCAACCGTCATTGCGAGGAGCCATAGGGCGCTCAAGACGCTCGTCCTTTGACCGGCTATGGCGACGAAGCAATCGCGGCGAACGTGGGGCGCGTTACGTTCTCCGGATTTGTTCGCTGCGCTCGCGATGACGGGTCTGGACGTCCTCACCTACGCCCGCAAGCGCCAACTCTTCCTCGTGGCGCTCGCCATGCCCGCGTTCATCTACATCCTGGCCGTCGCCGTCGGGCCGATGATCCAGGGTTTTCTCTACTCGTTCGAGAGTTACAACCTGATCCGGCCCGGTTCGCGCCATTTCGTCGGGCTCGACAATTATTTCGCCCTCTGGCGCGATTCGACTGCGCGCAGTGCGGTGATCAACACCTTCGTCTTCGCGTTCGGCGCGGTGATGATCGAATTCGTGCTTGGGCTCGGGGTCGCGCTTCTCCTCTGGCGCGACGACCTCTTCAACCGGGTCGCGCTCGGGCTTCTGCTCGTGCCGGCGACGGTGACGCCGCTTGTGGTCGGGCTCGTGTTCAAGGCGCTCCTCAGTCCTGAATACGGGATGCTCGGCTATCCCTTAGCCGAATTGGGCCTGTCCGGTCCTCGCGGTCTGCTCGCCGAGCCAGAGCGTGCGCTCGCAACCTTGATCGCGATCGACGCCTGGGAATGGACGCCGCTGATGGCGCTCATCCTGCTTGCTGGACTGAAAACGCTGCCGACTGACATCCTCGAAGCCGCCAAAGTCGACGGCGCCACCGGGTCGCAGCGACTCTGGTTCATCATCCTGCCGCTCCTGCTGCCTGCCGCCTTTCTCGCGCTCATCCTGCGCATGATGGACGCCTTCCGGGTGTTCGACATCATCTTCGTCACCACCAGCGGCGGGCCGGCGGACGCGACAAATACCCTGATGATTTATGGCGTCAAACAAGGGCTCGAGTTCTTCAATATCGGCGCCGCCTCCGCCGTCTCGACCCTGATCGTCGCCTGTATCCTCGTCATGGCGGCGGCCCTCATTGGCGTGCTCAAGCCGGCGAGGAACCGGCATGCTTGATCGCGCCCGGTTGACCCTCCTCGCGCGCCGCGTCGCGATCTCAGCCGTCCTCGTGGTCGCGCTTGCGCCGGTTCTCTGGCTGTTCTCGATCGCCTATAAGCCGACGAGCGACATCTTCGCCTCTCCGCCGACCCTTTTCTTTTCGCCGACCTGGGATAATTTCGCGAGCGTCTTCCGCTACTTCAATCTCGGCAGGCTGCTCGAGTTCGAGCTTCATCATCGCCCTGGGATCGACCGCGCTCTCGCTCCTCATCGGCGTGCCGGCGGGCTACGCGCTCGCGCGCTCAACGAGCCCGCGCGCGATCTGGCTCGCGTATTTCTTTCTCATCATTCGCACCGTGCCAGCAATCGCGACGTTGATCCCGTTCTACCTCTTCATGCGCGATGTCGGCCTTTTGGGCACCTGGTGGGCCGTGATCATCCTCAATTCCGCGCTCAACAGCGCCTTCGTTGTCTGGATGATGTTCTCATTCTTTCGCGCCGCGCCGGTCGCGATCGAGGAAGCGGCGCTGATTGATGGCTGCTCGGACTTCGGCGCCTTCGTCCGGATCGCGCTGCCGACGGTGGTCCCGGGTCTGATCGCCAGCGCTATTTTCTGCGTGATGTTCTCCTGGAACGACTTTCTCTACGCCATGTTCCTCACCAGGGCTGATACCAAGACGATCTCGGTCGCCCTTCTCTCGGCTTACGGGACAAAGGACATTTCGTGGGGAACGTTGGGCGCGCTCGCCCATTTCTCGACGCTGCCCATTGTCGTGATGATGATTGCGCTCAACCGCTATTTCGTGCAGGGGCTGACGCAGGGGGTGAACTGAGGCCCGGTTCGCTGTGCGGGGCGCCTTGGTGCTCGAACAGAGCCGCCACTTCCTTGAGCCTTGCGACCGATCGATCGGCGCCGACGAAGGCCGCGCCCGAAGGCGAATAGCCGACGACGTAGAGTCCCGCCGCCCGCGCAGAGCGAGCGCCCGCGCCGCTGTCCTCGACCGCGACGATGGATTGGGGCGGCAACGCGAAGCGGCGCGCCGCCTCGCGAAAGGGCGCAGGATCGGGTTTGCCTGCGGAAACGTCATCGAGACTGATCGAGAAAGCCATGGTTTGGCGAAGTCGGAGCGCGTCGAGGTTGGCGTCAACGATCGCGCGGCCGGAGTTCGAAACGCAAGCCTGTGCGACGCCCGCCGCGGCGAGGGCGCGAACCGTCTCGATCGCACCGGGAATTGGGGCGAGCGAAGGCGCGCGAGCAATATAGAAGCGCTCGATTGCGGCGATCCACGTCTTTCGGTCGACCCAATTCGGAAATCGCGGCTTAAGAGCGGCCCACACGTCGCGCATGTGAACGCCGCGGAAGGCCTCGTCCGGAAGATCGGAGAGGTCGACGCTGAAGCCGGCGCCCGTTTCGATCAATGAACGCAGGTGCAAGCCCTCGCTGTCGATGAGCGTGCCGTCAACGTCCCAGGCGACAGCGCGAAAGATGCTCACGAGGCAATCCGTTCGGGCCGCTGCGCGAGGCGGCGATAGATGTCGCGATAGCGGCGATAGCCGAGGCGGTAAATACCAGCGACTTCGGGCCGCGGGGCGATCCGATCGGCTTGGCGCACGAACGCGGAGATCGCCGACCAGTCGGACGCAAGGCCAGCGCCGATCGCAGCCGTCCAGGCGGCGCCGACGCAGGAGCCGGGATGTCCGGCAAGCCGCTGCAAAGGGCGTTGCAGAACGTCGGCGACGATCTGCATCCAGACCCGACTCGTCGATCCACCGTCGGAAACGGTGAAGCGCTCGGTTTGGTAGCCGATTTCCTCTAGCACCTCGACATGATGCGCGATCGCGTAAGCGTAGGCCTCGAGCAAGGCCCGCCAGAGGTGGCCGACGTCGTGCGCGAGCGTGAGCCCATCGAAGGTTGCTCGCGCGCCCGGGTCGTGGATCGGCGTCTTTTCGCCGAGAAAATAGGGCGTAATCACGAGCCCGTCGCTCCCGGCGGGGCGCTGCCCGGCGAGCTGATCAAGCCATTGATGGATGGAGACGCCAGCCTTGCGGGCCGCCTGGGCTTCGCCGGAGGCGAACTGGCGTGCGAACCAGTTGAGAGCGGAGCCGCCGGTCGACATGCAGCCATTCGGGACGAACAGCCCGGGCTTGAGGTGATAGTCCAGGAACAGGCGCGCGTCGGGCCGGGCATGGTCGGTCGCGGTCAGGATGTCAACCGAGCCGCCGAATTTGAGCAGCACGTCGCCGGCGCTGGCCACGCCCGCGCCTAACGCTGAGGCGATATGGTCGGCCGCCCCGCCAATGACCGGGGTGCAGGGCTCGAGGCCGGATTCCGCGGCGCCCCGGTTGGAGACAGTTCCGAGGATCTCGTGCGAAGCGACCGCGCGGGGGACGGCGGCGCGCGGAATATGGGCGAGCGCCACGAGCGCATCGTCGATCGCGCGCGCGTTCAAATCGAGGAACCCGGCTTCCAGCGCCCAGTTCTGCTCGACCGCGCGCTCTCCGGTCAGGCGCCAGTTGATGTAATCGTAGGAGCCGAACACGGTGGCGATGCGAGCGAACACCTCGGGTTCGTGCCGCTCGATCCATCTGAGCTTGGCCGCGACCAGCTGCTGATTGATCCCATTGCCGGCCCTGGCGAGAAAGGCCTTCTCGTCGATCTCGGCCCGAAGCTCATCGACCTCGTCGCCGCAACGCCCGTCACTCTGCTGAATGCTTGGACGCAGCAGGCGTCCTGAGGAGTCGAGCAGCACCACCGCCGGCAGCATGCCGGTTACCCCGACCGCCCCAATGCCGGCTGCAGAAATGCGGCTCGTGCGCAGCAATTCGCGCACGATCTCGCCGACGTTTCCCCACCATTGCTCGGGGTCTTCCTCCGCCCAGCCGACGTGGTCGGAGCGCAGCGCGACTGGCCGCGAGGCGAGGGCGAGCGTCTGATCGGGCGGGCGAATGAGGACGCCGATCGTCGAGGTTGTGCCGATGTCGAGGCCTAGCACGCAGGGTATCGGGTGGCGGGTCGAGTCCATTGTCATATCCGCGGGAGCGGGCGCCTAGATTTGCGGCTGGCGGCCGCGGCTGGCCGGGATTCCCGCCTTCGCGGGTATGACACGATGCTTTTGAGGGCCGTCACCGCAGCTTCGCCACGACGTCCATGAAGCGCTTGACGCGTCCGGCGTCGACCGGATTCCAGGTTTGGCCGTCGACCTTGAAGTGCGTGCCGATCACCACGCCATCGGCGATCGTCAGGATTTCGCGGATATTGTCGATGGTGACGCCGGTGTTGGCGAAGACCGGCACGGTTTGGACGGCTTCGCGGACACTCAAGAGGTTTGAGCGGTCAACGGGCTCTCCGGTCAATGGCCCGGAAACCAGGATCGCGTCGGCCAGCGAGGAGAAGACGGCGCTCCTGGCGCGCAAGGCGATCGGCCGCTCGTCGAGCGAATGAGCGAACTCGGCGTTAATGTTGAAGAGAAGCTTCATGTCGTCGCGGCCGAGATGGCGGCGCAGGCGTAAGGCGCCGGCGCAATCGGCCTGCCAGAGCCCCATGTCGGAAGAGAACAGGCCGGTGAATATTTCACGCACGAAGCTCGCCCCCGTCGTCGCGCCGATCGCGACGCTGGCGACTGGATCCCACAGGTAGTTGACGCCGAACGGGACTTTCAGATGCGGCTTGGCGGCCTGAACGACCGCTGTCATAGCCGCCAGCCCTTCGGGCGGCGCCTTGAAGACGTAGGGACGGTCGTTCTCATTGCCGAACATGATCGCGTCGACCCCGCCCGCCTGCAAATTCTTGATGTCTCTGAGCACGCCTTCGATCAGCTTATCGAGACCGCCGTCGGCGTCGTAGAGCGGCGCGCCGGGCAAGGCGCCAATGTGAGCCATCGCGATCACGACTTTCGTCTTGTCGCCGAGGAAATCAAAAACCATGAACGGGGTCCCCAGGCGCGAAGGCCGCTATGCGGCGCGTGGTGATTTCGTCTGAACGGCGCGGAGCGCGGAAGCTAACGCCACAATCGACATTATCAAGGAAAAAAGCGGCTTAGCGACTTTCGATAATCTTGATATGGGTCGCTGCGAAGACTCTGGAGGGAAAATGCCGGCTGTCAGTCCGCCTGATTCCGAATTCGCGGGCAAGCGCGCCTTCGTAACCGGAGGCGCGCAAGGCATCGGCCGCGCCATTTCCGCCGCGCTCGTGCGGTGCGGGGTCAGGGTCGCGATTGCGGATATCGATGTCGAGGCGGGCCGCCGGGCGGCGCACGAGATCGGCGGCGGATCGGTTGCGCTCGAAGTCGACGTGCGCGAGCGCGCCTCGGTTGAGCGCGCGTTCGGCGAGGCGCTCGAAAAGCTCGGCGGCTGCGAGATCCTCATCGCCAACGCCGGGGTCTCGACGATGCAGCGCGCGCTCGAGCTCACCGACAAGGAATGGGACTACAATTTCGCTGTCAACGCCCGCGGAATATTCCTCACCAATCAGATTGCCGCCCGGCATTTCGTGGCGCAGGGCAAAGGCTGCATCGTCAACACCGCCTCGCTCGCCGCCAAGGTCGGCGCGCCGCTGCTCGCCCACTATTCGGCGTCGAAATTCGCCGTGCTCGGTTGGACGCAGGCGCTGGCGCGCGAACTCGCTCCGCTCGGCATCCGCGTCAACGCGGTGTGCCCGGGCTTCGTCAAGACCGGCATGCAAGCGCGCGAGATCGAGTGGGAGGCGCGCCTGCGCGACGTCTCGCCGCAACGCGTGGTCGACGATTACGTCGCGCAGACGCCGCTTGGGCGGCTTGAAACGCCTGACGATGTCGCGGACGTCGTTGTGTTCCTGTGCTCGGATCAAGCGCGATTCATGACCGGGCAGGGCGTCAATGTGACCGGCGGAGTATACATGACGTGAGGGGCCGCGACCGACCGGCTGACTCGCGCGTCATGGCCCGGGGCTCCAGGGGCGCGATCGGGCAAGCCGCCGGCCAGCGGCGACTTTTTCTTGCGATTATCAGAAACCACGGATAGAGTGGTCCTGTCGCCGAACGCGCCGCCTCGAGGAGCGGCGCCGGGAGAAGCGGGGAGAAGCGGTTTTTGCCGCGGATCGTCGTAACCCATTGAAAAGGCCCAATTCGCGGAAAGGTTTTCCTTTGATACCTTTCCGAAATCCTTTGCCCCGCTTCCGGTTTCCTTTGCTGGGCTTCCCGGATTCTTTGCTGGGCTTCCTCCGGGCTTGGGTCTGACCGGCGCCAGCACCATTCCAGGACGGTCGAGGACGAAAGCGATCTAATACCCGAGCGCCGCGCCGTCCTTGCGCGGGTCCGAGCCGCCGATGAGCACGCCGCGCTCGTGGTCGATCATGACCGCCTGTCCGCCGCCAAGCGGACGTACGACGTCGATCAACGTGTGCCCAAGCGCGGCTAGCTTTTCGCGCACCGCCGGAGAAACGCCGCGCTCGACCTCGACATTTCCCATGTACGCGCCCACACGCGGAAAATCGAGCGCCTCCTGAATGTCCATTCCATAGTCGATCACATTGCTCAGAACCCAGGCCTGATGCATTGGCTGAAAGTACTCGCCCATTACGCCAAAGCACATCCAGGGCCGGCCGTCCCGCGTCGCCATGCCGGGCATGATGGTGTGCGCAGGGCGCGTCTTCGGCGCGAGAGCATTCGGATGGCCGCGCTCGAAGGCGAAGCACAATCCTCGGCTCTGCATGAGGACGCCGGAGGCTTCGCCGACAATGCAACTGCCGAAAGGATCATAGAGAGAGTTGATCAGGCTGCAGGCGTTGCCGTCCCGATCGACGACCGACAGCGTAACCGTGTCGCCCTTCGTGACAAGCGCGCTGTGGCCCGGGGCAGGCAATTCGCGAAGCGCCCGCTTGTCGTCAATGAGCCGCGCCAGAGCCGCGAGGTAGTCGGGAGCAATGAGCCGGCTTACCGGGGTTTCCTTCTGATGGGGGTCGGCGAGGAAGGCGTACCGGTCGCGGTGAGCGAGGCGCGCGGCCTCGATGTGCCGGTGGAAACGCGTCGCCCCGCCCGGTCCGTCCGGAGCAGCGCCGAGCGCTTCGAGTTTGCCCAGCATCATGAGCGCGACCAAACCCGGCCCGTTGGGCGGACATTGCCAGACGTCGAGCCCTCGCCATCGCAGCGAGATCGGCTCGACGAACTCGCCCACATTGCGCCCGTCGGCGAAGTCCTCTTCCGTTTGCACTCCGCCGGCCGCCTTAAGCGTCGCCGCCATGTCGGCCGCGACCGGCCCAGTGTAGAAGGCGTCCGCACCGCGCTTGGCGATGGCGCGCAGCGTCGCGGCGAGCCCAATCTGGACGAACCGGTCGCCTTCGCGAGGCGCTCGGCCGCCGGGCAGGAAGAGCCGGTTTCCGGCCCGGCGCAACCTGTCTTCCTGCATCGACCAGTCCCACGCCACGCGCGAGTGCACCGGAAAGCCTTCCTCGGCGCAGCGGATAGCGGGCTTGAGCAGTTCGTCGAAGCCCTTGGTCCCATGGGCGTTCAGCAGCAATTGCCAACCGGAGACGGCGCCCGGAATAGTGACCGCGTGCGGCGAGACATTGTCGGGCGGAACGCCCAGGGCCGC
This sequence comes from uncultured Alphaproteobacteria bacterium, assembly GCA_963761435.1. Classification (GTDB taxonomy): domain Bacteria; phylum Pseudomonadota; class Alphaproteobacteria; order Rhizobiales; family Beijerinckiaceae; genus Roseiarcus. The sequence continues at coordinate 484,849 of CAVXHJ010000001.1, forward strand.
GATCGCCTCGAGCGAGGCTGCCGCGGCTGACCGGCCGGAGCCGTTGACGGCGACGACCTCGCCCCCGCCCGCTGGGGCGTAGAGGCAGAAGCAGTCGCCGCCGATCCCGGTCGACTGCGGCTCGACGACTGCGAGCACGGCGCAGGCCGCGACAGCGGCGTCGACGGCGTTGCCGCCGGCGCGCAGGACCTCGATCGCGGTCAGCGAGGCGATCGGCATCGAGGTCGCCGCCATGCCGTTTGCGGCATAGACGGGGCTGCGTCCGTTCTGATGGAAATCCCGCACGGGGGCCTCTCCGTTCTGGCTCAGAGTGGAATCAAGGCTGCGATACTCGCCCGGAAGTTTAAGCCGGCTCGAGCGCGGCTTTGCAATAGCGGTTTGCAAATGGCGCGGATTGCATGGATCTTGCGTCCGCGCTCGGCATCGGAGGCGTGGAAAATGGAATTTGATCTCATCATTCGCGGCGGAACCGTGGTCACGGCCGCCGACGTCGGCAAATGCGACATCGGCGTCAAGGACGGCCGCATCGTCGCCTTGGCCGACAATCTGCCGCGCGCCGCCTCCGAAATCGACGCGTCGGGCCTCCTGGTTCTGCCCGGCGGCATCGACAGCCACGTCCATTTCGACCAGCCGATGGGGCCGGGCATCGTGATGGCGGACGGGTTCGAGAGCGGCACCCGCAGCGCCGCGGCCGGCGGCAACACCACCGTCATCTCGTTCGCCCTCCAGCCGCGCGGTCAGTCGCTCCGCCAGAGCGTCGAGGATTATCATCAGAAGGCGAGGGGCCTGAGCTACGTCGACTACGGGTTCCACCTCATCGTCACCGATCCGACGCCGGCGGTGCTCGGCCAGGAGCTGCCGGCGCTCGTCAGCTCCGGCTACCCGTCGTTCAAGGTGTTCATGACCTATGACGATCTGGTCCTGACCGACCGGCAGATGCTGGAGGTGTTCTCGGTTGCGCGCGAACACGGCGCGCTGGTGATGGTCCACGCGGAAGGTTACGACCAGATCAAGTTCATGACCGACCGGCTCGAGCGCGAAGGCAAGACCCAGCCTTACTTTCATGCCGTCTCGCGCCCCGAGCTGGTCGAGCGCGAGGCGACGCACCGCGCGATCTCGCACGCCGAACTGATCGGCATCCCGATCATGATCGTCCATGTGTCCGGCCGCGAGTCGATGGAGCAGATCGAGTGGGCGCGCGGGCGCGGGATGAAAATCTACGCCGAGACCTGCCCGCAATATCTGCTGCTGACCGCCGACGACCTCAAAGGCCTCAACATGGACATGAGCGGGGCGAAATATGTCTGCTCGCCGCCCCCGCGCGACCGCGCCTCGCAGGATGCGATCTGGCGCGGGCTCATCGGCGGTGTGTTCCAGACCTTCTCCTCCGACCATTGCCCGTTCCGCTTCGATGACGACGCCGGCAAGACCGGCCCAAAGGCGCGGACCTCGTTCCGCTGGGTGCCGAACGGCATCCCGGGCGTCGCCGCACGGCTGCCGCTTCTGTTCTCCGAAGGGGTCAAGAAAGGGCGCATCTCGCTCACCGAATTCGTCGCGCTGACTTCGACCAACCACGCCAAGATGTACGGGCTCCATCCGCGCAAGGGCTCAATTGTGGTCGGCGGCGACGCCGACATTGCGATCTGGGACCCGGACAAGAAGGTGACGCTGACGACGCAACTCATGCAGCACGGCAGCGACTACACGCCCTACGAAGGCTTCGAAGTGACCGGCTGGCCGGTCAAGACCCTGCTTCGGGGAGAACTTGTCGCCGACGATGGCGAGATCGTCGGGGGGCGGGGATTTGGGCAGTTCCTGCCGCGGGAGACTTCCCGGCCGACATGAGGGCCGGCCGGCTGTCGGGCCGCGCCAAAAAGTGAGGAGCGCGGAAGCCATCTCGTCGCCGAGGCATGGCTGGACCAAAGGCCACGAGCGCCGTCGATTAGAACGACGCGCTCCACCAAGGGCATGCGTATGCGCGTGGAGAAAATGTGTCACCGGCTCGCAAGGGGGTTAGCGAGCCGGTGACGTAGCCCTCAGCGGTGGGCCAGCGGCAGGGGGTGCGCCGCGGGCGTTCGCCGTGCGGGGCGCCGCCAAGGGCCGTTCATAGCCGACGCAGCGCGTTCGAGCCCGCATATAGGCGACGACGATGAGATTTCCAGATCAGGCGAGCCCGCGCGCTCTCGTTTTCATCCGCCTTTGGCAGCCGGGCCGCCCTGAGCGTTTCGGCCGGCTACTTCCGACCCTCGCCCAAGCCTGCCGCTACACCCGCGGGCCCGACGTCGAGCTGGGACGTGTCGCCATGGACGCAGGACCAGTTTTCGGCCGAATTGACGTCGCCGGTTCCGCTGTATCGCGCCTGCTCGGGAAAGGCGCAGAGCGGCATTGTGCGCTCGGGCTTCTGGCCGGGCTTGTCGCCGGGCAGCTTCGCCGCCACGATTCCATCAGGCGCCTTTCCTTGCTCGACCCAGGCGTCGAGAGCGCTCAGCGTATCGAAATCGCTGGGACCATCGCCACCGAAGCAGTGAAGCATGCCAGGCGCCATGAAGAGCCGCGCATGCTCGCCAACCTTGTCGTAGCCGCCCGACGTTTTCGCCAGATCTTCGTAGAACCAAACCGTACGGAACGGCGAAATCGCCGTATCCCCGTAGCCGTGATAGAGAATGAGCTTCTTCCCCTGCGCGAAGAACGGCGCGAGCCGTTCCGGCTGGTCGGCGTCGCCGGCGCCGAGCCGCGCGTCGAACTGACTCAGCGCCTCCTCGGCAATCTGTCCGTCTGTCGGGCCAATTGTTGTTGAAGTCGACGGCCGGGTCGTGGAGATCCATGTACTTCGTGAAACCCTCGGCGGCTGCCCACAGAACCGGCGGCGCCGCGCCCCACGGCTCAGCCGCCGCAGGATCGGCCGGCGGCGCCGGAGTGACGACCCAGCCCACAAATCCGCCGGCCGGCCCGTCGGCTGCCGCGAGGCTCGCGATCGGCGAGCCTGGGTAGATCGTGCGCCCGTGCGCATCGGTCACGGCGCGCATGAAGATCTTGAACGCGTCCGCCTGCGCCTGTGTGAGCGTCGCCGGCACGAGCGACTGCGGATCGAAGCTGCATTTGCCCGGGTTCTGGATCAACCCATCCCTTGCGCCGTCGTCCGCGTCGCATTTGGCGAGGACGGCTTGGTTGACCTTGGCGACGACGTCCGGCGTGACATGCGCCTTGAGGAAGGCCTTTGCGTTCTTGTAGCCCCATAGCTGGGTGTGATTGTCCATATAGGGCGCGCCGGCGATGACGCCGTCGTAATCGCCGGGATAGCGCATGGCCTCCATGAGGCCCATGTGGCCGCCGAAGGAGCATCCGTCGAAATAGGCGCGGGACACTTTCGGAGCGCCGTAGAATGCGGCCACGAGCGCCTTTGCGGCGAGCGTCGCCTGATGAGGCGCGCGGTAGAAATAGTCGACGATCTTCGCCTCGTTCGGCTTGCCTGACGCATCCAGGATCCAGTCGGCGTCAAACGGGTTCTTGCCAACGTGGCCGGTGTCGGTGATGGCGGTCGCATAGCCGAGCCTCAGCGCCGAGACGAAATCGTGCGGGCTGGCCGAAGGATTGAGTGAACCGGCGAGGCCGCCGACGCCGAAGAAGACGAGCTTGCCGTTCCATGTTTCTGGGAGCTGGACGCGAAGCCGGGCCGAATTTGTCCCGCTCCATCGCCGTCCGTCGCGACGGCTCCCTCGACAAGGCAATGGGCGGGGAAGGGGCCTTCTGGACGGCCGCCTTGGCCGACGACGGAAGTTTGGAACAATTCAGGCCCGAGAGCGCTTCGGCCGTACACGCTCCCGCGGCTTCGGCGGAGAGCGGAAGGGTGACCATTCCGAGGCTGGACAACGAAAGGGCGGCGGCGACACGACGGGCAATCCTCGGCATCGTTTCCTCGAGCAGTATTGGTGTTTGGGGCGGCGCGCAGATCCTTGACGCGCCCGTCGCAGCGCGAACCTATGGCGGGCGCGCACATCGCGTCAATGCGGTGTCCGAGCTCAAAGTCGAACGCGGGAACGAGGCCCTACCGCTCCCGGCGGCTGAGAAAAGCGAGCTTTTCGAACAGATGCACGTCCTGCTCGTTCTTGAGCAGCGCGCCATGCAGGGGCGGGATCAGCTTCTTGGCGTCGCGCTCGCGCAGAGTCTCGGGCGAAATGTCCTCGTTGAGCAGGAGCTTCAGCCAGTCGAGGAGCTCCGACGTGGTCGGCTTCTTCTTCAGTCCCGGCATCTCGCGCAGCGCGAAGAACGACCGCATCGCCTCCTCGACCAGGCGAGGCTTGATCGACGGATAATGCAATTCGACGATGAGCCGCATCGTCTCGGCGTCGGGAAAGCGGATGTAGTGAAAGAAGCAGCGGCGCAGGAAGGCGTCGGGCAGCTCCTTCTCGTTGTTGGAGGTGATGATGACGATCGGCCGCAGGCGCGCCTTCACCGTCTCTCCGGTCTCGTAGACGTGAAACTCCATCTGGTCGAGTTCGAGCAGGAGATCGTTGGGGAACTCGATATCCGCCTTGTCGATCTCGTCGATCAGGAGCACCGGCCGCTCGGGCGAGGCGAAAGCCTCCCAGAGCTTGCCGCGCCGGATATAGTTGGCGATTTCGGAGACGCGCGGGTCGCCGAGCTGAGAATCGCGCAAGCGCGACACGGCGTCATATTCGTAGAGGCCCTGCTGGGCGCGCGTCGTCGACTTGACGTGCCAGGCGATGAACGGCGCTCGCAGCGCGCCCGCGATTTCCTGCGCGAGCAGCGTCTTGCCGGTGCCAGGCTCGCCCTTGACAAGGAGCGGGCGCTCGAGCGCGATCGCGGCGTTGACCGCGGTTTTGAGTTCGTCGCCCGCCACATAGGTGGCCGTGCCTTGAAAACGCGTCACGTCGGCTCCCGGGGAAGGTCTCTGGCCAAGATCTGTCAGAACGAGGCGGGACTCGTCAATTCATCAAGCCCTTGACCGTCTCGATGAGCTGCTTGAGCGAGAAGGGCTTGGGCAGGAACACGAATTCCTGGCCCTCCGGAAGGTTGCGGGCGAACGCGTCGTCGGCATAGCCGGAGACGAAGATCACCTTGGCGGTCAATCCGCGCCGGCGCAACTCGGTCAGCATGGTCGGCCCGTCCATCTCCGGCATGATGACATCCGAAACGATGAGATCGATCGGCTCCTTCGCGCTCTCCGCGACCCTGAGCGCGTCGAGGCCGGTCTCCGCCTCGAGGACCGTATAGCCGCGCGAGGCGAGCGCGCGCGAGGCGAAAGCGCGAACCGCCTCCTCGTCCTCGACCAGCAGGATAGCTCCCCGGCCGGTCAGATCCGCGGCTGGTTTGGGAGCCTCCTTCTTGACCGGCTCCTCGATGTCGTCGGCCTGGCCTCGGGGAAGGAGAATGCGAAACGTCGCGCCCGCGCCGGGCTCGCTGTCGCAGAACACGTAGCCGCCGGTCTGCTTGATGATGCCGTAGACCATCGACAGGCCGAGGCCCGTACCCTTGCCGACCTCCTTGGTGGTGAAGAAGGGCTCGAAGATCTTGGCCCGGACTTCGGGCGGTATGCCGTGGCCGGTGTCCTCGACCTCGATCAGCACATAGTCGGCGGGCGCGACGGCCATCTCCTTCAGCTCGCCGCATTCGGACGCCGGAAAGTTGCGGGTGCGCAGCGTGATCTTGCCGCCGTCGCGGATGGCGTCGCGAGCGTTGACGACGAGATTCACGATCACCTGCTCGAACTGGTTCAGGTCGGCCTTCACCAGCCACAGGTCGCGCCCGTAGACGACATCGAGCTGGATTGTCTCGCCGACCAGCCGGCGCAGGAGCATCTGCAGCTCCGACAAGACGTCGTTGAGCTGGAGCGTTTGCGGACGGAGCGTCTGGCGGCGCGAGAAAGCGAGCAATTGCCGCACCAGTCCCGCCGCCCGGTTGGCGTTCTGCTTGATCTGCATGATGTCCTGGAAGGACGGATCGGTCGGGCGGTGATTGGCCAGGAGCAGATCGGAATAGCCTATGATCGCAGTCAGCACATTGTTGAAATCATGCGCGACGCCGCCGGCAAGCTGGCCGATCGCCTGCATCTTCTGGCTCTGGACGAGATTCTGCTGCAGCGTGTGCTGCTCGGTGGTGTCGAGGGCGAAGATGGTGGCGCTCGCGCCCTCGTCGCCTTTCGGATCGGCCGCAGAGACGAACAGACGGGCTGAACGCGCCGTCCCTGCGCCCTCGAGCGATACGTCGAGGGGCGCGATCTCGCCCTTGCCCTGGGCCGCGGCCTCGATCGATGCGCTCAGGGCGGCGCGGTCGCGCTCCGCGACCAGGTCGAAGATCGACAGCCGTCCCTTGGCGCCGTCCGTCCTCGGCGCGGCCTGGGCGAGCCGCGCGAAGGCGGCGTTTGGACGCAACACAGCGCCTGCGGCGTCGACCGCCGCGATCGCGACCGGCGTTGAATTGAAAATGCGCGCGAACCTTACTTCCGCGGCGCGCAGGTCCTCGCCCTTGATCTCGCCGGGGGCGCGATTGATCACCACCGAGCGCGAGGGCCCGGGCGTTCCGTCGCCGGAAAAGGCCACCTTGTGCAATATGCGCACCGGCAGAACCCGGCCCTGACGCGGCTTGAGGTCGACATCGAATTGCTGCGTCGTCACTTCGCCCGGGCCGCCGGACATCATCGCCAGCATGGCCCCGCCGTCTCCGGCGACGATGTCGTCGATCTTGAGCCGGCCGACGCTGAACTGGGCGAGATCATAGTCGAGCCAACCGGCGAGGGTGGCGTTCATGTGGGCGATGGCGCCGTCGGGCTCGGCGGAAAAAAAACCGGCCGGCGCGTGATCGAGATAGTCGATCGCGTGCTGGAGATCCTGGAAGAAGGTTTCATGCCGGTCGTGATCGCGCGTCTCGTCCGACACCGTCCACGTCATCATGCCGTCCTTGGCCGCGCCCTCGAGAGGGCGAACGCGAATGCGGTACCATGCGACCTCGGCCTCGCCGTTGGGCGGCGGCGAGAGACGCAGCTCCTCGCTCGCCCGCCCGCCCGATTTGGCGGCCTGCGACAGGCGATAGACCAATTCGGAGACGTCGGGAGACCCCGTGAACAGGCGTTCGACGGAACGCAGGTCGCCGGCGGCGTGCGCGCCGGAGAGCGCGCGGTAGGCGTCATTGGCGTAGACGATTCGCAATTCGCGGTCGGTGACCAGAATTCCGTCCGGGCTGGAATCGGCGATCGCCTTGGTGGTGTCGAGGCGCGCCGCCCGGGTTGGGAGCTGGAGCAGGCCAAAAGCGAACAGGAGCAGGCCGAAACCGCCGCATATGGCGAGGATGACGATCATCCAGGTCATCAGCGTCGCGCCGATGGCGCTTGGCGCGAGCCAGACGGCCAGGAGAGCCCCGGCAAGGCACACGACCAGAATCGCGAGCGCGATCGGATTGACCGTGCGCTCAATTCTGTCCACCGGAGGAGGCGGCGCCGCTTTCATTTGTGGATCAAACCCCGAAAGGACATTGCGTTGACGAACGCGCCGAGTTCGATCGCGGCCGCGCGTGTGCTACCATGCGCGGGGTGCGATGTCTTGACGCCAGGGCGACGAAGTGGGGTGAATGCCCCAGTTTTCAACGGGATCGCATTTTGTTATTAACGTCATACAAGCGCCGACCGGATTCGGCGCGAGACGTGCGAAGGCGGGCGGCCCGCAAACTTCGTCCTTGGGTCGCCGGCGATCTTGCTAATCGGGCGCGAGGCGAGCCGTCGCTCGAGCCGAAGCTGAAGAACAGGGTGGCGCGCGGCCGGGGGCGGGAGTCTTGAATTGGGCATGCAATGGTTGGATCAGCTCCCGTTCGCCGATAATCGGGTCGTTCAGATAGGTTTCCTGGCGGCGTGCGGGATCGCCGCTCTCATTGTGCTGGCGATCATTTACCGATTGGCGTTCGCCCATCGGCTGCGCGTCCCGGGGGGACGGACCCGACAGCCGAGGCTTGGCCTCGTGGATGCGTTCAGCCTCGATGGGCAGAGGCAGCTCGTGCTGGTGCGGCGCGACAATGTCGAGCACCTCGTGATGATCGGCGGGCCGAACGACGTCCTCGTCGAATCGCAGATCAATCGCGCGTTGACGCCGGCGCGGGAGAACAATCAGGCTTCGCCCCTGCTTGCTCCGGGAACGCCTTCGCGCCGAACCGAGACGGCGGTCGCCGCCGCGCCGGTCGTCGCCGAAGCGCCGCCCGCGAAGGTCGCCGCCCCAGCTCCGAGCCCGCCGCTCGCGTCGCCCAAAGCGCCAGCCCCTCCGAGCCCGCCGCCCGCGGCCGCTCCCGCGGCCCCCAAAGCGCCGGCCCCGAGCCCGCCGCCTGCGGCCGCTCCCGCGGCCGCCAAAGCGCCGCCCGCCATTGCGGCGCCGCCCGTCCCGGTTCCCCCGGCCCCTAAGGCGCCAGCCCCGAGCCCTGCGACCGTCGCTGCCCCGGCGGCGAAGCCGATCGAGCCGGAGCCGGCTGCGCGGCCCCCCGCCGCTCCCCCGGCCCCGCCATCGGCGGAGCCGGCCCGGCCGGCGCCCTCGAGTTCGCAGCCCTCGCGTTCCGGGATGCCTCCGCCGATCGTCCCCGCGAGCGCTTCGCCCAATCGCGGGACGGTCACGCGCCTGACGGAAAGGGTTCCCCCGAGGCCGTCGCAGCTTGCCGGCAATGCGCCAGCCTCATCTCCTGCTGCGCCGCCGCGTCCGGAGAAGGCGGATGCGGCCGCCGCAACCGCGACGCTGGAGCCGCGCCCAACGCCGCTAGGGGCGGCGGCGAGCGCAGCGCCCGCACAGGCGCGGCCGGCGGCGAAGACGGTGACGCCCGCGCCGGCTTACGACGGGGCGCAGAAACCGGGCGAAGCCCGCGCGCTTGGCGAGAAGGCGAATGGCGCGTCAAGCGTGAAACCCCCGACGAAAGTCGACGATCCGTTCGCCGACCTCAATTCGCTCGAAGCGGAAATGGCGCGCCTGCTCGGCCGCGACAAACTGAACTGACGGCCTGGCAGATGACGCGGCGCGCATAGCCCGCCGCCCGGCGATCGCGGCCGGGTGGGTCAGCGAACCGCGCAAGGCGCGGCTCTCGCAATCAGATGTCGCCCCGGCGCGCAAAGGCGTCGCGGGAGCGAACCCGTCATTCGTCGCGATAGATTCTTTCTCGTCGCTCGTGGCGTTCCTGCGCCTCGACGGAGAGGGTCGCGATCGGCCGCGCGTCGAGGCGCCTGAGCGAGATGGGGTCGCCGGTCTCGACGCAATAGCCGTATGAGCCGTCGTCGATCCGCGTCAGCGCGGCCTCGATCTTGGCGATCAGCTTGCGCTGGCGGTCGCGGGCGCGCAGCTCGATCGCCCGGTCGGTCTCCGAGGACGCGCGGTCGGCGAAGTCGGGATGATTCTCGCTTTCCTGCTGGAGGGCGGCGAGCGTGTCGCGGCTCTCGGCCAGAATTGATTCGCGCCACGCGATCAGTTTGCGGCGGAAATACTCCCGTTGTCGCTCATTCATGAACGGTTCGTCGTCCGACGGCCTATAGCTTTCAACGGCGACATCGTTCATTGGCGATTCCTGTTTCGCATGGAATTTCGCGGCCTTATAGCGACCCGTAGACTAAGGAACAATGACTATCGTCGCGGGCTTCCCCTGCGCGCCCCGCGGCAACCGGCGCAACCCGATGGCGAGGCTGAGGCTTTTTGCCTCGGCCGCCTTGCCAGAGGGTAAAGAGGGCTTCACGTTCCGGCCCCGGACGCGTTCGACCTGGGGCTTCCGATCCCGAAGGAGAGTTGTGATGTACAAGCAAATCGTTCTTGCGGTCGATATTGCCGAGCAGGACTCGACTGCAAAAGGGCTCCCCCAGGCGGTCGAGCTCGCTAAGGCTGCGGGCGGGGAGCTCAGGCTGGTCAATGTCGTGCCGGTGATTCCGGCCACGTTCATGGAATATGTCCCGGTGGATTTCGACGACGAGCAGGAGAAGCGGTCCAAGACGGAGCTTGAGGCCATTCTCGCCGGCGTCGATCTGCCGCCGGAGCGGAAGAGCGCGGCGACGCGGGCGGGCGGGATCTATCACGAGCTCCTGGAGGAGGCGGGCGAGTGGAACGCCGACCTCATCGTCGTCGGCTCGCACCGTCCGGTGATGTCGGACTACCTGCTCGGCTCGAACGCCACAACGATCGTGCGCCATGCGCAATGTTCGGTGCTGGTGGTGAGGGAATAGGCGGCGGCCGGGCAGGGCGGCGATCGGGCGCGCGCAAGGCGCCCCGCCGGACTCAGGCCGCGAGCGCCCGCATCGCCGCCTCGACGCCGTCGGGCGTCAGCGGGAACATCCGATGCTGGAAGATCTCGGCGATCATGGTCGTCGACAGCGAATGATTCCACTGGCTGGGCGGCGTCGGATTGATCCACACCGTGCGCGGCCAGGCGAGAATCGCCCGCTCGAGCCACACCCTTCCGGGCTCCGGATTGAGATGCTCGACCGAACCTCCCGGGGCCATGATTTCGTGCGGGCTCATCGAGGCGTCGCCGACGAACACGACGCGATAGTCGCGCCGGTAGGAATTGATGAGATCGCGCGTCGGCGTCCGTTCGTCGTGCCGGCGGCGGTTGTTCCTCCACACGTTCTCGTAGAGGCAATTGTGGAAGTAGAAATGGTCGAGGCGCTTGAACTGGCTCTTGGCGGCGGAGAACAGCTGCTCGGCCGCCTCCACGTGCCAGTCCATCGAGCCGCCGACATCGAGAAAGAGAAGCACCTTGACGGCGTTGCGCCGTTCCGGCCTCAGCATGACGTCGATATAGCCTTTGTCGGCGGTCGAGCGGATTGTGCCGTCGAGATCGAGCTCCTCGGCGGCGCCTTCGCGGGCGAATCGCCGCAGACGCCGAAGCGCGAGCTTGATGTTGCGTGGGCCCAGCTCCGCGTCGCCGTCGAAGTCCTTGAACTCCCGCCGGTCCCAGACCTTGACGGCGCTGCCGCGGCGGCCCTTGTCCTGACCGATGCGCACGCCTTCGGGATGATCGCCATAGGCGCCGAACGGCGATTTGCCGCCCGTGCCGATCCATTTCGAGCCGCCCTCATGGCGCCCTTTCTGCTCGGCGAGGCGCTGGCGCAGCGTCTCCATCAGCTTGTCGAAACCGAGTTTCTCGATCTCCGCCCGCTCCTCGGGCGAGAGATACCGTTCGGCCATCCTGCGCAGCCATTCCTCGGGCAGCTCCCTGGCCTCGACCGCCGCGGCGAGGGTGAGCGCGCCCTTGAAGGTCGCCGCGAACACCACATCGAATCTGTCGAGATTGCGCTCGTCCTTGACAAGGAGCGCACGCGCCAGCCGATAGAACTCGTCGACCGACATGTGAGCCAGATCGCTTTCAAGCGCCCGCATGAGGTCGAGATATTCGCGCGGCGTCGCCGGCACATGCGCCTGACGCAGGTTGGCGAAGAACTGGAGAAACATGAGGCGATCCTAGCGTGCGCCGGCGCCGGCGTGCAATGCTCGCGGGCTCGCCCTCTTTCGCCCGGGGTCCTGTTCCATGTCCGCAGCCGTCGAGCGTCGGGAATATGCGCTGCCGCGGGGCGCCAGTGCGGACGAGGAGATTTTCGCGATCGGCGACATTCACGGCCGGAGCGACCTTCTCGCCGCCCTCATCGATGTAGCCGCGCGCGAGCCGAGGCGGCGCGAGAAGCGCACGATCGTCTTTGTCGGCGATCTTGTCGATCGGGGGCCCGACAGCCTCGGCGCGATCGATCTCGCTATCGGCGCCAAGGCGCGCGTCGGCGCCGACGACGAGATCGCGCTCATGGGCAACCACGAGGCGATGATGCGGCTTGCGATGGATCCGGGCGCGCCGTGGGAGGACGCGATCGAGGCGCTCGAAGGCTGGATCGCCAACGGCGGCGACCGGACGCTGGCCGAGTTCCTCGACGCGGGCGAGCGGGCCCGCGATCTCGACGAGCTTTTGGCGGCGGCGCGCGCGTCGCTTCCGGAGCGCGTGCGCGCCTGGCTCGAGCGCCTGCGCGCGAGCTGGCGCTCGGGCGATCTCCTGTTCGTCCACGCCGGCGTCAATCCGCGCTTCGATCTTGACGCCTTTCTCGCCGCGCCCTGGAACACGCCGCTCTCACGTCTTGATGAGGAGCGTCACTGGGCCTGGGTGCGCTGGCCGTTCCTGAAGCATCGGCCGGGGCCGTCAGGTTTTGGCGGGGTGTTCGTCGTGCACGGCCACACGCCGAACGACGCCAGGCGCGACGCCTCGCACGAGGACCAGATCGCCGGTTTCCGCCTCAATCTCGACGCCGGCTCGGGGATGACCGGAGTTGCGAAAATGGCGATCATTCGCAGCGGTCAGGCGGATGTCGTCGCCGCGCGAGGACCGACCAACCGGGAGCTGATGGTGGAGTGACGCAACCAATGCCCTGGGTCATGTCTCAGGCAGCCCCGCCTTGCGCAGGCCCTCGACAATGCGCTCGAAATCGGCCGGATTCTTGTAGGGAAGCACGCTGCGGCGCTGCTCTACCGAATAGGCTGGGTTCAGGCGCAGCAATTCTTGCCATGCGGCGTGGGCCTCGTCGATGAGACCCATCTGCCCCAGGCTCGCGGCCAAGAGCACCCGCGAAGTGTCGGTTTCGGGATTGCGCAGGATGCGTCGCCTGAGCAGGCTCGCAGCATCGGCATATTGCTCCAACTGGTAGGCCGCCTGGGCGCGGAAATAGAGGACGATGCTGTTGAAATGAGGATCGAGCGCCATGGCGCGGTCGAAGAATGCGAGCGCCTCCGCCGACCGGCCGGCAAAGTGCAGCAGCACGCCGACCATGCTGTGCCCTTCGGCGAAATTCGGGTTGAACGCAATCGCCCGCTCCGCGGCGTTCAGGGCTTCGTCGTTGCGCCGTTTCCACGACAGGGTCATCGCGAGCGACCACAGCGCGTATGGGTACCGCTCGTCGAGATTGACCGCCTCTAGCGCCACCTTCTCGGCCTCTTCGAGGGCCCCGACGGGCTTTTCGCTCCATCCGTTCGAATAGGCGTTGGCCATCGTCGCGGCGAGGAACGCGAGCGCCGGGACAAATTCGGGATCGAGCGCGGTTGCGCGCCTGAGCAGGCGCTCGGCTTCGCGATTGGCCTCGCTCGAGAATCGCCACCAAAGTTCGCGCCCGCGCAGGAAGCAATCGTAGGCTTCCTGATTTTCGGTCCGTTCGACGGCGATGCTCTTCCGGTCGCCGCGGCTGAGATTGAGCGCCAGCGCCGAGACGATGTGGCCCGTCACGTCGTCCTGAACGGCGAAGATGTCAGTGAGCTCGCGGTCGAACTTTTCCGCCCACAGGTGGCCGCCGGTTGTCGCATCGATAAGCTGCGCGGTGATCCTGACCCGGCCGCCAGACTTGCGCACGCTGCCCTCGAGCACGTTGCGCACTCCAAGGCTCTTGCCGACTTCGCCGACGTTGACGTTCTTGCCCTTGAAAGTGAACGCAGAGTTGCGGGCGATGACGAAGAGCTGCGGGAGTTTTGACAGCGCGGTGATGATGTCCTCGGAGATGCCGTCGGCGAAATATTCCTGCTCGGCGTCGCCGCTCATGTTGGCGAACGGCAGCACGGCGATCGACGAGGGCGCCGGTTCGACCGCCGCGGCGGGGGCGGGGGGAAGCGCGCTCCCCGACCCCAATTCAGGCGCCACGGCGTAGACGCGCACCGGCCGGGCGATGTTCTTCAGCGTCTTCTCGCCGAGATCGGAGAAATGCCGCTTAATCTTGTCGCGAACTTGCCGGTAGGCGTCGTCCGAAAGGCAAATCCCGCCCGGATCGGCGATGCCCTCGAGCCGCGCCGCGATATTGACGCCGTCGCCCATGAGATCGCCGTCCGCCTCCTCGACGACGTCGCCGAGATGAACGCCGATCCGGAATTCGATGCGCTTGTCGGCGGCGACGCCGGCGTTGCGCTCGACCATGCCGTTCTGGATCTCGATCGCGCAGTCGCACGGCGTCGACCACGCTGCGAAACTCGACGATGAGGCCGTCGCCGGTGCGCTTGACAACCCGGCCGCGATGCGCCGCGACCGCCGGATCGGTGAGGTCGCTGCGCAAAGCGCGCAGGCGCGCCAGCGTGCCGTCTTCGTCCGCCCCGGCAAGTCGGCTGAAGCCGACAATGTCGGCGGCGAGGATCGCAGCGATTTTCCGGCTTTCGTTCATGGCGCCTCTGGGGAAGCGCCAGGATAGCACAGGATCGGCGCGAGCCCGCGAGCCGCACCAGGCGCGGCGGGCTCCGTCAGCGCGATCACAAAAGCGCGAGGTCGCCGGAAGCTGGCGAATAAAGGAGGGGCGCCGCGCGTTCAACGCTCCTGCCCGAACCTGGGCGGAGCGCCGGGCGCTTTCACCAGCCGACTTGGAGAATTGAAGCGATGGAACTCAAATTTGCGTCGGGCGCTATCGTTGCATTCCTTGGTCTCCTGAGCCTCTCTGGCGCCCAAGCGGCGGAAAGCGTGCGGGTGCGCGGCACGATCGTCAGTCTCGACGGATCGACCCTCACGGTGAAGACGCGCGAAGGCTCCGACGCGGCGCTGGCGCTCAAGCCCGGCTGGAAAGTGACCGGGGTCGCCAAGGCTTCCGTCGAGGACATCAAGCCGGGAGATTTTGTCGGGATCGCCTCTCTTCCGACAGCGTCGGGAGGCGACGGCGCGGTTGAAGTCCTTGTCTTTCCGCCCACGCTCAAGGGGACCGGCGAGGGGAGCTACCCCTGGGACCTCAAGCCCAAAAGCTCGATGACCAATGCGACCGTCACCAATGCGGTCAAGGATGTCGACGGGCGGTCGCTGACCCTTTCCTATAGCGGCGGCAAGGAGAAGAAAATCTCCATCCCCGACGGCATTCCGATCGTCACGTTCGGACCCGCCACGGAAGCGGACCTCAAGCCCGGCGCAACGGTCTTCGTCCCGGCGCAACGCGGCGACGACGGCGCGCTCGCCACAGGTTTCGTCGTCGTCGGCACGAACGGCGTCGCCCCGCCGATGTAGGCTGCCGCGCAGCAGAACAATCGCGCCGCCGATCTTCGCCGGGCCTTGAGGCCGTCAGCCAGCCTCGCGCCCCCGCGCGGCGAAGCGGCGCAGCGTCGTCATGAAATCGCGGAATCGATCCGCCCCGATCTCGGCCGCCCATTCGGCCTGAACCTCAAGCAGCGTGGCGTGGAGGATCTTGACCATGGCCCAGCTGCGGGAGGTGAAATAGATGCGCCGGCGCCCGCCCTTCCGTTCCGGTCGGCGCTCGACATATCCCAGCGCTTCGAGCTGCCCGACGATGTGGTTGGTCGCCTGCCGCGACATGCGAATCCGCCGCGCGAGGTCCGACGGGCGTATCCCGTCGGCCGGAGGAAAGGTGAAGACGGCGAAATGAGCGGGCTGCAAGTCGGCGAAGCCCGCAGCCTTGAGGTCCGCCTCCATGCGGCCGCGCACGTGTTCGAGACACTGGCGCAGCAGCGCGCCGACATAGGGCGGGCCTTCGTCGGGGACGGCGGCGGGGTCTGGCAATCCACGATCGCGGGGCGTTGACATGTTTGTAAAAACATTTTACGACGGATGTGTAAAAACATTTTACAACGTGGAGGCCGCCATGGAAAGCGCAGTTGCCGACGTCGTTCGCATAGGGGGGATGGAGCTGCGTTTCGTGGTCGACGAGACGCAGGGCTCGGGGGACCTCGTGATCTTCGAGATGACCGTGCAACCGAATGCGCGGGTGCCCGTTCCGCACTACCATCGGGAGGTCGACGAAGTCGTCTACGGCCTCGCGGGCGTGCTGACAACGATGGTCGACGGCGTCAAGCGCGAGGTTCGTCCCGGCGATTCCGTGTTCATCCGTCGCGGCGCCGTCCATCACCACGAGAATCTCGGCGGAGAGATTTCGCGCACGCTCTTCGTGCTCAATCCCGGGGGCATCGGGCGCGCCTATTTCGAGGAGATCGCGACGGCTGTGAGCGGCCCTGGCAAGCCCGATCCGGCGCGGCTGAAAGAGATCATGCTGCGCCACGGCCTCGTTCCGGCCTGAGACGGCCTCGGCCGCCTTGGCCGCTCTCCTCGGATATTTGTCGGCGCAGTGTCCTGTCGCCCGATCACACGCCGATCGGGAAGCCTCGCTTGAATTCGATTCGAGTGGCATGAAACGGTGTGGTGTCGAGGTTCTCGACATAGTGGAGCGGTTGCGGCAAGAATTTGAGGGTAATCGGAAACTCCACCTCCGCAGGAATCGGCAGTGGGATTTCTTCGCCCGTCGAGCCATTGAAATCGCGCAACCTTACAAGCCGGTCGATGACAAAAACTGCGGGCAGCCGATGGTGATGCGGTTTCTCGATCGCGCCTGCGGCAATGCTTACCGAGATGACGCGGATCGCGTCATCCTCGTAGAGGACAGCATGATTCTCGGGCGCGGCAAGCACGCCGTCGAGAGCCGGATCCCAGGCGGCCGGGTCGGTGCCGTCCATGCTGATCGCCGTCATTGTCGAAGTCCCTCCGCTCACGTCGAGTTGAATTGACATTGTTTGCGTCAATGTACTTTATCTACCGATCGGTATAGAATGGTCCCGGGACCGAGTCAAGCCATGCAGTCGTCGAGGAAACTGCCTGAAACCGCGCCGCTCGGGCGACCGCGCGAGTTCGATCTCGACACGGCTCTTGAGAGGGCCATGCTGGTCTTTTGGCGAAGAGGCTATGAAGGCGCCTCGATGTCCGATCTGACGGCGTCGCTTGGCGTCGCCAAGCCGAGCCTCTACGCGGCATTTGGCAATAAGGAGCAATTGTTCCGCGCGGTCCTGGATCGCTACGACAAACGAACCGCTCACTTCTTGTCCGGTTCGAATTCGCGCCCCGACGGCGCGAGAAGTCGCGGTGGGGCTCTTGCGCGGGGCGGCGGAGTTTCACGGCAACCCAGCGAATTCCGCCCGGGTGTCTGATGGTTCAAGGCGCGCTCGTGGGTTCCGACGCCGCCGGTTCGCCGCGGCGCGAGACTCGCAATCGCCGGAACCGTCTGCGCGACGCGATCCAGGAGCGGCTGGAGCGCGCGCGTCGCGAGGATGATTTGCCCCAGGGCGCCGACCCCGCGGCCCTGGCGCGCTACCTGGTCGCCGTGATGCGCGGTATGGCGGTCGAAGCAGCCAGCGGCGCTGACGCGGCTCAGTTGAACGAGATCGTCGATGTCGCGTTGACCGCGTGGCCGGCTTCGAAAAAGCGGCGCCGACGCGTCGAGCAGGTTGAGGAGTGAGACCGAGGCGCCGCCCCCCGCATGGTTGACACGGCCTTCAGTCGCTTCCCAATGATGGCGAGCGGCGAAGGGGGCAGGGCGAGCGATGCGGCTTTGGATCAAGGACCCGCTGGCCATCCTCGCCGACGGCGCGGAGCGCGGCCTCGTCGTCGAGGGGACGCGGATCGCCGCGCGGGTCGGACGGGGCGAGACGCCGGAGCGCATTGACGCGACCTTCGACGCCTCGCGCCGTGTCGTGCTGCCCGGGCTCGTCAACACGCACCACCATTTCTACCAGACGCTGACCCGCGCCCATCCGTCCGCCATCAACAAGCCGCTGTTCGCCTGGCTCACCGCGCTCTATCCGATCTGGGCGCGGCTCAAGCCGAAGCACCTGAGGCTCGCGACGCGGCTTGCGCTGACCGAGCTCATGCTCTCGGGCTGCACGACCGCCGCCGATCATCATTATCTCTATCCGGATGGGCTCGAGGACGCGGTCGACATCGAGGTCGAAGAGGCGCTGAACCTCGGGGTTCGCATGACGGTTTCGCGCGGCTCGATGAACCTGTCGGAAAAGGACGGCGGCCTGCCGCCCGACCACGTCGTGCAGGACGAAGAGACGATCCTCGCCGACAGCGAGCGGGTGCTGAAGCTGTTCCACGACCCGAAGCCGGGCGCTCGGATTCGGGTTGCGCTCGCGCCCTGTTCGCCGTTTTCGATCTCGAAGCGCCTGATGAGCGAGAGCGCGCGTTTGGCCGAGCGCTACGAGTGCCAGCTTCATACCCACCTCTGCGAGACCGTGGACGAGGAGCGCTTCTGCCTCGAGTTGTACGGCCTGAGACCGGTCGACCTGCTCGAGGAAACCGGCTGGATGTCGCGCCGCGCCTGGCTCGCCCACGGCATTCATTTCAACGCGGATGAGATCGCGAGACTCGGCAAGGCCGGCGTCGGCGTCAGCCATTGCGCGGCCTCGAACATGGTGCTGGCGTCGGGGATCTGCCCGACCTGCGAGCTCGAGGCGGCGGGCGCTCCGCTCGGCCTCGGCGTCGACGGCTCGGCGTCAAACGACGCCTCCAACATGATGGAGGCTTTGCGCCATGCGCTGATGATCGGCCGCCTGCGCTACGGCGCCGACAAGGTCACGCATCTCGACGTCCTGCGCTGGGGAACGGAAGGCTCGGCGCGCTGCCTCGGCCGCTCCGACATCGGCCGTATCGAGGAGGGTTATGAAGCGGATCTCGCTCTGTTCAGGCTCGATGAGCCGCGCTTCTCCGGCGCGCACGATCCGCTCGCCGCACTTGTCCTCTGCGGCGCGCATCGCGCCGACCGGGTGATGATCGCAGGCGAATGGCGGGTCATCGACGGCCAGCCGGTCGGGCTCGACCTCGGCGCGCTGATCGCCGAGCACCAGGCCGCAGCGCGGGATTTCGCCTGATGCGGGGAGCCCACGACATATGAGCGCCCTCGTCATCCTCTTCATCGCCTCGATGTGGGCGGGAACGCAGAACGCGCTCGCCGGCGGCGGCTCGTTCATCACGCTGCCGTCGCTGATGCTGACCGGCATGGACGCGCGCGCGGCCAACATCACCTCGACCGTGGCGCTGTTTCCGGCCCAGCTCGTGACCGGTTTCACCGGGCGGGCTGACGCCCGGAGCCCGCGGGGCCTCACGATGCGCACGCTCGTCCTCATCAGCCTGGTCGGCGGGGGGATCGGCGCCCTCATCCTGTTGGCGACGCCGCCAAGCCTGTTCGCCCGGCTCGTGCCGTGGCTCGTCCTGTTCGCGACGGCCCTGTTCGCATGGGGCAGTTTCTTTCACCGGTCGGTGGACGAGGTCGAAGGGCAGCTGCCGCCCTGGGGCATGGGAACCATTCAATTCTTCATCGCCGTCTACGGCGGCTATTTCGGCGGCGGCATCGGCTTCATGATGATGGCGGCGCTCGCCATGACCGGCATTGCGGTGCGCAACGCCGGGGCGCTCAAGAACATCCTCGCCGGAATGGCGAACGCGTCGGCGGTCGCGATCTTCGTCTTCTCCAACGACGTGCATTGGCCGCAGGCGCTCGTCACCGCGGTCGGCGCCTCATTCGGCGGCTGGAGCGGCGCGCTCATGCTGAGGCGCGTCAACGAGAAGCTGCTGAGGCTCGCCGTGGTCGCGATCGGCGTCGCGCTGACCATAGGGCTGTTCTGGAGGGCCCCATAGGGGTAAAGCGGGCCTCAATCGCGGAGCGAACATGAACATCGAACTCTTCACGGCCTTTATCCTCATCACGATCGTCCTCATCATCGCGCCAGGCCCGATCGTGACCCTCGTCATTTCGACCGGAGCGACGCGGGGCGTTCGCGCCGCGCTGACGACCGTCGCCGGCACGACGCTCGGCAACGCCCTCCTGCTGGCCGCGATCGCGCTCGGGCTGAACTGGGTCCACGCGCACGCGGATCTCTTGTTCGACGCGTTGCGCTGGACGGGCGCGGCCTATCTCATCTGGCTTGGCGTGCAGGCGTGGCGGCATGCGGGCGAGGGCGGCCAGAAAATCTCGGAGACGGGCCGCACCCGCTTCGTGCGGGGACTGCTGGTTGCGCTCTCCAACCCCAAGACCATCGTCTTCTTCACCGCCTTCCTGCCGCAATTCATCGACCCGCGCCTGCCGGCGGGACCGCAGCTCGCGGCGATGTGCGTCGTCTCCGTGCTGATCGCGGGCGTCTCGGATTGCGCCTGGGCGGTCGCCGCGGGCATGGGGCGCGCGTGGTTCATGAAGCCCGCGAGGGTGAAGCTGCTCGGGCGCCTCTCGGGAACGGTCCTCATCGGCGGCGGATTGTGGCTCTCTCTCGCCAGACGCACGAGCTGAGGGCGGGGGCGGCCGAGCGGCGCCGCGCTGCCCAATGTTAAATCTCACGACATTCGTTTCGGTTGCCGGAGCGTCGTTCGCGGCCTCCTTCGTCGAGGCGGTCGAGGCGCTGACGATCGTGCTCGCGGTCGGGCTCACGCGCGGCTGGCGGCCCGCGCTGACTGGAGCAGCGGCCGCTCTCGCCGTGCTCGCGCTGATCGTCGCCGCGCTGGGGCCGCTGATGGGCGCCGTTCCGCTCCGGGCGTTGCAGGGCGTCGTGGGCGCGCTGCTTCTGTTGTTCGGCTTGCGCTGGCTGCGCAAGGCGATCCTGCGCGCGATCGGAATCGTCGCGCTCCACGACGAGGACGCGGCGTTTGCGCACGAAACGAGCGAATTGAGCCAAGCCGGACGACGAGCGACATCCGGCTTCGACTGGCTCGGCGGCGTGACTTCTTTCAAGGCGGTCCTCCTCGAGGGGGTTGAGGTCGTGTTCATCGTCATCGCCGTCGGCGCGGGGCGCGGCCTTCTCGGACTGGCGAGCGCGGGCGCCTTGGCGGCCTGTGTCGTGGTTGCGGCTCTTGGCGCGGCCGTCCATCGGCCGCTCGCGCGCGTGCCGGAGAACGCCCTCAAGTTTGTCGTCGGCGTCATGCTGTCGGCCTTCGGCCTGTTCTGGACCGGGGAGAGCCTTCGGCGTCGAATGGCCGGGCGGCGACGCCGCGATCCTCGCCTTCGCGGCGATGTTCCTCGCCGTCGCGGCGGCGCTGATCGCGGCTCTCAGGCCGAAGCCGGCGGCGCTCGCATGATCAAGCTGTTGACTGGTCTCTTCGTCGACGACGAGCTTCTGGCGGCGGCGATCCTCGTTACGGTCGGCGCGGCGGCGGCGCTGACTTTCGCCGGCTTGCCGCCCTGGCTCGCCGGGGTCCTCCTGACCCTCGCGCTGCCGGCGGCGCTCGCGGCGAGCGTGTTCCGCAGCGCCCGCCGCTCGGCGCGGGTGACGCGGCGCGGATAGGCGGTCGCGATCATCGAAGAGTGACGATGTCCATGCCGCCGGCCTTGAGATTGTCGCTTTCGCGGGCGAAGGGTCGCGCAAAGCCTGGAAGGTCGCATTGATGAAAGCCTTTCCGCCGCCGCGCGAGGTCGCGGTGTACGCTCCTGGCCTCAGAGCGCTTCATTGGCTCATGGCTGCGCTGATATTCATTGGGCTCGCGCTCGGCGTATGGGCGTCGCTCCTTCCCCGCGGCGCGCATCGTTCGGAAGTCCTCTTCTTCCACAAGTCGATTGGCGTGACCGTCCTGGGGTTGGTCGTCATCCGAATCATCTGGCGTCTTGCCGCCGGCGCCCCGGCTTACGCCGAGCCCCTGGGCAGGCTGACCCACGCCGCCGCGCGCTCCGCGCATGTCGCGCTCTACGCCCTGATGATCGCGATGCCGGTCAGCGGCTATCTGACGTCGACGGCCAGCGGCTCCCCGCTTCCCTGGTTCGGGCTGTTCAGCCTGCCGAGGCTCGTGGCGAAGGACAAACCTCTCGCCGAGGCGACCGCCTGGGCGCACTATGTCTTCGCCTGGACGATCGCCTTTGTGCTGGCGGCTCATCTCGGCGCGGTCGTGTGGCACGCAGCGATCAAGCGCGACACGATTTTGACGCGCATGTGGCCGGGATTTCGCCCGGCCGGGCAAACCGCCCAATCGTCGCCCGAACCGGCAGGCTAGGAACCGGTGGCGGCGTGCGCCGCCCTGACTGGCCAGGCGAGAGCGTCCGGCAGGGCCTGCACGACGCTTTCGGCGAGAACGGAGGCAGGCGCGCTATTCCAGCTCGACCGGACGATCGGCGACAGCACGACGCCGACGCCGACCAGATAGACGATGATGATCAAAGCGATCAGGAGCCGCATTTTTCTATGCTCGCACGTCGTCCGAGATGACGACCGTGCTAGAAACGCCTGACCCGCCGCAATTGTTCCGCCCGCAGCCGCGCTCTTCGTCGCTCAGGCCAAGGCGCTTGGCCTGAGCGGAACCATTCATTCGACCACGCGTTGCTCGGCCTCTCAACGAGGAGGAACTCATGCGCGGCGTGATCATCGGACTATCAACCTTGGCCATCGCCATCCTGCCGACCGTCGCCCTCGCCGACGGCGATGGCGCGCTGACCGGCGCGGCCGGCGGGGCGGTGGCTGGCGCCGTCGTGGGCGGCCCGGTCGGCGCCGCGGTCGGCGGCGTTGCGGGCGGCGTTATTGGCGGCGCCGCTTCAGGTCCCGCGCCGGGACCGGTCGTCGTCGCGCCCGCGCCTGCGGCTCCATGCAATACCCGAACGACGACCACGCAAAACAACAACACGGGCGCGAGCGTCACGCGGCAGACGACGGATTGTTCCGACTGAAGGGAGCGCCCTTTCGGGGGCGGGATTCCGGAATCCGGGTCTCGCTCGGGATGAAGCGCTTCCGGCGGGCGGCGGTCTTCGCGCGGACGGCTGATCCGTGCTAGACTGCCGCTCCGGCCATCGCCTTTCGGGCCGAGTTTGGGAGTGCCTCATGGCGCAAGGTTTGACCGCCCGGGTCGTCGGGCTCGCCGGCAACGATCCGCTCTTCGCCCGCATCCGGCAGGAAGCGGAAGAAGCGGTGCGGCGGGAGCCGGAGCTCGCGCTGTTTCTGGCGGTGAACGTTCTCAATCACGAAACGCTCGAAGGGGCGGTCGCCCATCGCGTCGCCTCGCGGCTCGATCATCGCGACCTCCCCGCCGCGCTGATCCGCCAGACCTTCGAGGAGGCGATCGCCCGTGACCCCACGATCGGCGAGGCGTTCCGCGCCGACATCATGGCGGTCGCCGATCGCGATCCTGCGTGCGTCAGGATGATGGAGCCGTTGCTGTACTTCAAAGGCTTCCAGGCGCTTCAGGCCTATCGCCTGTCCCATTGGCTTTTGAAGTCCGGCAAGCGCGATTTCGCGCTCAGCCTGCAAAGTCTCGTCTCTGCGGCGTTCGGCGTCGACATCAATCCGGCCGCGCGCATCGGCAAGGGCGTATTCCTCGATCACGCGACCTCTCTCGTGGTCGGCGAGACGACGGTGATCGAGGACAACGTCTCGATCCTCCAGGGCGTGACCCTCGGCGGCACCGGCAAGGAGACCGGCGACCGGCACCCGAAGATCCGCCATGGCGTGCTCATCGGCGCGGGGGCGAAAATCCTCGGCAACATCGAGATCGGCTATTGCGCGCGGGTGGCGGCGGGCTCGGTCGTGCTCCAGCCGGTGCCGCACAACAAGACGGTCGCGGGCGTGCCCGCCCGCATCGTCGGCGAAGCGGGTTGCGCCGAGCCGTCACGCGACATGAACCAGATCCTGGCCGAGAAGGCGATCGAGGCCTAGGACGGCGCTCGACGGGCGCGGGCGAATTCGCGTCTTGCAACCCGGCGCGCCTTCGTGGCAGAGCCTCGTGCCGCGGCTCTCGCGCCGGGGAGACATCATGGACAAAGCCGAGATCGTGAAACTGAGGGAGTTCCTGCGCCGCTCGTTCGGCGCGCCGACGCTTCAGGTCGCGCCCAATTCCAAATCCGCCGAGGCGGCGGACGTGTCGATCGGCGAACGCAAGCTCGGAACGATCACCGTCGACGACGAGGACGGCGACCGCTCGTTCGCTTTCGCGATGAAGCTTCCGGTCGGCCGGCCGGTGCTGCAGGACTATCTTCGCCGCCTGTTCGAGAACGACAAGCTCACCATCGCCGGGCGGCTCAAGAAGAGCGACTCGGTCGAGCTCAACAACGGCCCCGACTTTCTCGGCGTCGCATCAGCCGACGATCCCGCCGGCTCGACCTTCACCCTGCAAATGGCGATTCTCGACGTCGATCTCGACGACGAGGAATAGACAAGGGGCCGCGCGCCAAAGTCAGAGCGTCGTCTCCTCGCTGAAGTCCTCGGGCGGGAACGGGCGCATGAACTCGACCGCGATCGCGCGGTCGAGGTGGCGTACGACCTGGGCCGCCGTCGAGCCGACGACGACGCGGCAGCCGATCGGAGGCTGGAAGTCGACCTTGAGCGCCGCCCCCGATATCGAGATGTCGATCAGGCTCGCGGTGAACTCGCGTCCGTTCGCGAGCCTCAGCGTCGTGTAGCGGTCGCGCGGCGTGATGCGCTCGTGGCGGCGGTCCTCGGGCAGCCCGAGCGACTGGCGGTTGGCGAGCCACGTCAGCTGGTCGGCGAGCTTCTCGCGCTTGGCTGGCGGCAAAGTCGTCTGAACCGCAAACCCTCCGGGAAAAGTCCGCGCGACCCTGCCTTCGATCCGGCCGATCTGGTTGAGATAGGCGACGATGCGCTCGCCTTGATGAACCCCGGCGTCGGCGGAGAACGCGATGCCGCCGGGGGAGGCGTCGATCAACTCGCAGTCGAATTCCATGCGGTCGGAGCGCATGAAACGGCCCGCGAGGCGCACTTTGACCCGCTGGTGGCGCCGCCGCTCCATTGGCGCCGGCTCCGCGATGCTCCATGCCAGAGCGCCCATAAGCGCCGTGCTCCTCGGATTCCAAGATCCCGGCCGCGGGCGGCCATGCCGCGACCGATCGTTCGCAGCGG
Source organism: uncultured Alphaproteobacteria bacterium (assembly GCA_963761435.1). GTDB lineage: Bacteria > Pseudomonadota > Alphaproteobacteria > Rhizobiales > Beijerinckiaceae > Roseiarcus. The sequence continues at coordinate 509,406 of CAVXHJ010000001.1, forward strand.
CAGCGCGCGCCCTAACCTTAACCGGCAGGCATTAAGGCGCTCTTACGCGCCCGGCATTCCGTCCGGTCAGTTCGTGGGCCGTTCGCCGGGATAGACAAAGAGGTGCTTGTACCGCTTGGGCGCGCTTCGGAGCGAGAAGCCCAACGGCGCCGCCCCATCCCGCCCGGAGGCGGGCGGCGCGGGCGGTTCGAGCGCGCGCAGCGAGGTGATCGCGATCGGTCCGGCGCTCACGAGCCCGATCCAGGACGGCGCCGCATGAACGGCGAAGGCGCCGAGAACGCGGGAATGGGTCAACCCGTGATGTCGCAGCGGCAGGAGAATGGCCTCGATGCCCACGGTCCCAAGACCGGGGGGCCGGGCTTCGGCGCCGATGAGGAACGGCTGCGCTTCGTCGGCGACGCAATGAAGAATCAAATCGAGCTCCTTGCGATCGGGCTCCCGCCAAAGATCGAGAAAGGAAAGGCCCCTCAGCTCCTTGAGGAAGACCGCATTGACTCTCGATCCGGCGATGCGGAACGGAAACCCGCGCTCGCCATCGAAATCGAGCACGAACGTATCGGCCAGGACGCCGCGGATGGCGCCCGGGTCGACGTCGTTGCGCTCGGGCGCGCTGCGCGCTCCCCGGAGGCGGTTCCAGTACCCGTAGAGTTCCATGGTGACGGCGAGCTTCACACGGGGCCCCTGCTGCTTGTTCCCTGGCGCCTGTCCTGAATTGGGACGACCTTCGGCGCCGTCATCACATGAGGCAGGGACCGTGCCATTCCCCAGCGGCAGCATTTGCGCCGGCGTCCGCCGGCCCGAGGGACCCGCGATTCACCCAAATCTAACCCTGGCGCCGTTCGCGCAGTCCGATTTCGGCACAGGTTGGCTGCTCGATGAGGAGCAGGCGCGGCTCGGCCGCGACGCTCGCGCGCGAGCGCCCCCGTGTGTCGCCGGCGGCAATATCGCCAAAGCGGCGCCGCCAGTCTAAACTGGCGTTTGGGCGGGGTATCCCGCCCGGCGTCGGTCCCGGCTTCGTCGAGGGGCGTCGGGGTTCGTGACCGGAAGGCTGGCGAGCGTATGAACCTTACCGAGCAGCGCCGGGCCGCGCGCGGCCCCGAGCCGATGTTCAACGCGCCGTTCGTAGTCCTGAGCCTCGTCGCGATCCTCATCGCAATCCAGGCGGCCCTCAATTGGGCGCCCCAGTCTTTTCAGAATGGAATCGTCCGCGACTTCGCCTTTGTTCCCGGCCGGCTGACCATCGCAATCTGGCCACGGCGACTGATCGAACTGCTGCAGCGGGCCAATTCCGATCCCGCGGCGCTCCAGCAGGCGCGGGCGATCCGGGAACTGCGGATTCTCGGCGGCGGAACGAAGCCCTGGACGCTTCTGACCTACGCCTTTCTGCACGGATCATGGACCCATGTGCTTCTCAACAGCATCTGGCTCATCGCCTTCGGTCCGCCGATCGCGCGCCGGTTCGGCTCGGCGAGGTTCCTTCTGTTCATGGCCGTCACGGCGGTCTTCAGCGCGCTCGCGCATTGGGCGAGCGCGCCGATGGATTTCTCCCCGCTCATCGGCGCGTCGGGGGCGGATTCCGGCCTGATGGGGGCTGCGGCGCGATTCATGTTCCAGCCGGGAGCGCCGCTCGGACCCTTGGCCACCGACCGTCCCGAGATCGAAACGATCCCGCCCGCAAGCCTGCGGGGCGTGTTCGCCGACCGGCGGGCGCTGATCTTCCTCGGCATCTGGCTCGGGACGAACTTCATCTTCGGCGCGGGCGCGCAAACGTTCGGCTTTTCGGACATGCCGGTCGCCTGGGTCGCGCATCTTGGCGGATTTTTCGCCGGGCTCGTGCTGTTCCCGCTGTTCGACCGCCCCTTCCGCCCCCCGCCGATGACCGGCGGGCTTGCGCCCGACACCGCGCCGATGGAGATTTGATCGCGGGGCGGCGAAGGCCTGCTTCCCTGCTGGCCCGAAGAACGACGTGACGCCCGGCGAAGCGTTCGCGTCGCGCGAGGCGTTTCTCCGCGAGCCTGGCCCTATGTCTTGGTTTTCTTCGAAGGCTTCGACTTGCCGGACGCGTTGAGCGCGACGGCTTGGCGGACCAGCGTCTTGAAGGCGGCCTCGTCAACCTCCTCGCCTTCGTGGATGTCGATCGCGCGGCGCGCGTTTCCGTCAAGACTGGCGTTGAACAGGCGGGCCGGATCGGTCAGGGACGCGCCCTTGGCGAAGGTGAGCTTGACGACGCTCTTGTAGCTTTCGCCGGTGCAGACAATGCCGTCGCGCGACCACACCGGCACGCCCCTCCATTTCCACTCCTCGACGACGGCGGGCTCCGCCTCCTTGATGAGCTTGCGCATTCTGCCGAGGGTTTGACCGCGCCAGTCCCCAAGTTCGGCAATTCTTTGCGAAATGAGCTCCGACGCCGATTGGCCTTGGCTCGCGCCTGGCTTTTCCATGGGTGTCACCCTCTTTCTCATGTAGCTTTAGCAAGGGCGGGTTTCCGATCCAATCGGATCGCGATCGCCTCAATGGGCCGCCTCAGTCGGCTGCCGGTTCCGAACGGGGGGCAAAATGGTTCTGCCGACCATCGATCCGTTGATCGCCGGAGGGGTGGTCCTCACGACCGCGCTCACCGACGCCATCTATGTGCAATTCACCGCCGCCGTCGCGGCGCGGCGCCGTTTTGCCGCGGCGTCGTGGAGCAGCGCCTGGTACCTGCTCGCGGCCTTCGCCGTCATCAGCTATACTTCGAACTGGGTCTATGTGCTGTTCGCCGCGGTCGGGTCCTGGATCGGCGGGTTTCTCTCGATCACCGCGCTGAACCGCGCCGCGCAGTCGCGGACCGGAGAGGGGCGCGGCAGCCCGCATGGGCATGGCCCGACATGAGCGGCTGAACCAGGAGCGGAATTGGGGGAGGCGAAAGGAGATCCTGCCATGACGGACTCGAGGCCGCCAAGCAAAGACCTCGGCGCCGTCTTCGACGCGCATGTGCGGGCCGAGTTCGTCGACAAGGACGTCGCCGCGACCATGGCGACGATGGTCGAGGAGCCCTACTTGACCCATGTCCCGACACTCGCGGGTGGAACGGGGCGGAAGGAGGTCGAGAGCTTCTACCGCGACTATTTTGTCGGCCACTGGCCCGACGACGTCGAGGTCAAGTCGCTGTCGCGCACGGTCGGCACGAACCGGGTCGTCGACGAGCTTATCGTCAGTTTCACCCACGACCGCGAAATGAAGACCTATCTCCCGGGGGTCGCCCCGACCGGCCGCAAGGTGGTGTTGCCGAATGTCGTCGTCATGGGCTTCGACGACGCCGGCCGGGTCGCCTACGAGCACATTTATTGGGATCAGGGGTCGCTGCTGGCGCAGGTTGGGCTCCTGGACCCAGCGTTGTTGCCGGTGACTGGCGCGGAACAGGCGAGACGGCTCCTGGACCCCCGCGAGCCCGCAAACGGGCTCATGGCGCGCTCATTGCCGAGCGGCTCCTGAGCCAGGGCGCCAGAGGGACGCCTTTCTTCCGAACGGGCGCAAAAAAACAGAAACATCACTTGCTAAAAACAGAAACTGTGGTATTGTCGTTTCTGCCATGACGAATCCGGTTGTTGAGCATGAATTGGGCGCCGCTCCGGCCGGCCCGTCCCGCGCATATCACAGGCACAAGGAGCGATTTATTGGCGCCCAGCCGGCGTCATAAAGAAAAACCGGCCAGGGGGTCGGCGTAAGCGGTTGAAAAAGCTCAAAACCGCGAAGAGAATCCAAGAAAATCCAAGCGGTTTTCTTTGCTGGATTTTGGCCGGTCTTGGCTGGGCTTTGCTGGATTTGGCCAGATTTGGATTCGGCTTGGAGCGCGTCAGGCGGCGTCTGGCCGCTCCGCGGCGGTCGGCAGGCGCGCCAGCATCGCGATCAGCGCGCGGTCGCCCAGCACCGCGACCCGCTCGCGCGGCGTGAGCCAGGCGCGGGCGTCCTCGAGGGTCTGGGCGTCGTTGAGCTTGGCCGCGGCGACGGCGACCTCGACCTCGACATCGCCCCGCCGGCGCCTCGGCGCCTCGGCGAGGAAGGACTCGTGAACGGCCCTGAGCTCCGGGTCGGCCGCGATCGCCTGGAGCGCGTCGTCATGATCGTCGCCGGTCAGGACGAGTTCCGCTGCGAGCGTGTTGGCGCGCTCGACGACCGCCGGCGGCGTGGTCTCCTCCGGCGTCCTGAACAGCCCGATGCGCCGCATCGCCAGCCCTATGCGGAGACTGCCGCTCGCCCAGGAGAGAGGAATGGAGAGGATGAGGCCGGCGATGGTCGGCGACATCCAGACGACGAGCGAGGGCGAGATGAGCGCCGCCGCGAACAGCGTGATGACGCCGAGCACGGCATGGGCGCGATGACGGCGCGCAATGCTGCGAAAGGGGATCGAACCGTCGTCGCGCCGCTGCGGGTTCCAGCCGGTGTCCCGTCCCGACAGGATCTGCGCCACCGATCCGGACTGGATCAGCATCATGATTGGGGCGACGGCGGCGGACAGGATGATCTCGACCATCGTCGAGGCGACAAGCCCGAGTGCGCCGCCCGAGCCGCGGCGCGCCTTGGGGTCGATGAGCGCGATCGCGAGACCGAGAAACTTTGGCGCGAGCAGGATGCCGATGGTCAGTTCGAACAGCTGGAGGGCGCGCTCGTAGTCGAACCGCGGCCAGGCCGGAAACAGGGAGAATTCCCGGGTGAAATACTCGGGGCGGATATAGTGGGACTGCAGCACCAGCACGATGCCGACCAGCAGCTGGGCCATCCATAGCGGCGAGGCGAGATAGCCCATGATGCCGTGAGCCAGATGCTGCCGCGTCGGCAGGGTGAAACCCTTGGCGGTGATGAGCCGCGCGTGCTGAAGATTGCCCTGGCACCATCGCCGGTCGCGGGCGGCAAGATCGATGAGCGAGGGCGGGCTCTCTTCGTAGGAGCCGCCAAGGTCGGGCAGCATGTAGACGGTGAAGCCCGCCCGCCGCATGAGCGCGGCCTCGATGAAGTCGTGGCTGAGGATGTGGCCGCCGAAGGGCGGCTTGCCCGGCAGGTCCGGCAAGCCGCAATGATCGGCGAAAGCGCGGGTGCGGATGATCGCGTTGTGGCCCCAGTAATTGCCGTCGCGCCCCATCCACGCGCTCAAGCCCGCGCCGACGACCGGGCCAGCGATCCGGGCGGCAAACTGTTGCAGGCGCGCAAACATCGTGTTGCGGTTTATGATGAGAGGCAGGCTCTGCACGACGCCGGCGTCGGGATCCGCCTCCATCGCCGCCGCAAGGCCGACGATCGCCTCGCCGGTCATCAGGCTGTCGGCGTCGAGGACGACCATATGCGGGTAGTGGCCGCCCCAGTGGGTGACGAAATCGGCGATATTGCCGGCCTTCCGGCCTGAATTCTTGCGCCGACGACGATAATAGAGGCGCGCCTGCGGCAGGCGGGCGCGCATCGCGATAAAGGCGCGCTCCTCGGCGATCCAGACGTTGGCGTCAGTGGTGTCGGAGAGCAGGAAGAAGTCGAACGCCTGAGCCTGGCCAGTGCGCTCCACGTCCTCGAAGATCGCCTGCATCGCCCCGAACACCCGCGAGGGCGCCTCGTTGTAGATCGGCATCACGACCGCCGTTCGCTCGCGCAAGCGCGCCGTCGGCGGGCGCCGGCCTCGATGAACCAGAAGCCAGACAAACCCCACGATGGCGGACGTGAGCGAGAGCGTCACCCAGGAAAATGTGACGACGAACAGCACCACCATCGCCCATTCGAGCGGGGTGACCGGGCCGACCGCAACAACCTTGAACATCTGGTAGGCGCCATAGGCGGTCAGGGCGAGGGCGCCGCCGAAGACAAAGAGCCGGGTCAGAATCGGCGCGCGGGCAAGGCCCGGCGCGGCCAATAGGCGGCGATCGCGGGGCGAGAACCGCTTGAACGACTGCGCCGGCATGGCGAGCGGAGCAAAGCCCGGCATCGAGGAGCCGAGCGAGGCGCCCATCGCGCTCGGCCCCGCGTCCTCGGCCGCAAGCGTCAGGCTGTCCACCGGTAGAGCCATGTTTCGCTTGCCGCCTGGTTGTCGACCCTCAAGGTCAGACGCAGCTCGGAATAGGTTTCCGATCCGGGGTCAAGGTCGAAGACGACGCGCACCGAACGCCTGTCTTTATAGGGAAAAAGCCGGACGGACACGATTTTGCCCGGAGCTGCGTGAATGTCGGCGCTTGCCGCCGCGGCCTTCGCCGGGTCGGCGAACAGGTCGCCGGCCATTTCGACCGCGAACCGTTGCCGGTTTCCGACCTTGCCGCGGCGCGACGATACGCAGGATGCGAGCGGCGGCCTCGAAGGCGGCGACCAGCACCAGAACTGCCGGTAGGCGATCTTCTGGGTCGTCGCCGCGGCCATTCCGGCCTTGGGACGCCACTGCGCAATGACGTTCTCGTTGGTCTCCGCCGCGGCGGGGATCTCGAGGAGACGGAGGTCGCCTTCGCCCCAATCGCCGATCGGCTCGATCCACAGCGAAGGCTTGAGCTCCCAATGCGTGTCATCGTCGTAGAAGGCGTCGAAGGAGCGGCTGCGCTGCAGAAGTCCAAAGCCGCGCGGATTGAGGTCGGAGAATGCCGAGATTTGCAGGATCTCGCGGTTGGAGACCGGCCGCCACAGCCATTCGCCGCTTCCCGTCAGGATCTGCAGCCCCGTCGTTTCATAGACGGCGGCGCGGACGTCGTCCGTGAGTTGATGGTCGAGCGGGCTGAAAAGATAGGCCGCGGCCATGGCTCCAAATCCCAGTTTGTCAACCGCCACCCTGGCGATCAGTGTCGTCTCGGTGTCGATGATGGTGGCTTCGAGCGGGCGCAGCGTGAATCGAAAGGCGCCTGTGACACTCGCCGAATCGAGCAGCGCATGAATGGTCAGGGTGTTGGTCGCGGGATTGGGTTTCTCGACCCAGAACTCGCGAAACAAAGGGAATTCCTCGCTGGGTTCGTCACCGGTGCGAATTGCGAGCCCGCGCGCGGTGACGCCGAAAGGCTGACCGTGCGCCCGCGCGCGATAGAAGTTCGCGCCCTGGAAGATCGCCACATCCTCGAACCCCTGATCTGACCCCTTGAGAATTCGTAGGCCAGAAAAGCCGAGATCGCCAAGAACAGTCGGCGGCTGCAGCTGGCCGAAGTCGAATTCGGCGGCGTCGTAGATCACCTTTTGCGCTAGCCCGTTCTCGACGATGTTGATCTCGATCGGGGTTGTGTAGACGAAGCCCCGATGCAGGGGTTCAAGCGCGAAGCCTAGCTTCTCGTCGCTCCAGATCGAATTGCCGTGGGCGCGGCGAATCGACGCGTACTGCTCGAATGTGAGGCCGGAAAATGCGCTTGGCAGCGGCGCCTCTGGCTCCTTGAAAGGCTTCGAGGCCAGTTCGACCGCCATCTTCACCACGGTGTCTGCAGAGAACGGAACGGGCTGACCCAGCGGCTCGGACGCGACGGGCTGCGAGCCGATCGAGGCGAGCGAAGCCGCGACGGCTCCGCTCACCGTCATCTGCAAGAATTCGCGACGTTGCCTGTCCGCCATCCTATTCTTCATTCGTTCGCCGCCGTACCGAGTGATCGGCTCGACACGGCGTCGCTCCCAGCCCAAATGAAAAATCAGCCCCAGAGGGGGAGAACAACGCGTCGCAAGCCCGGCGCGTTCCGCCCTTGGCGGGTTCGTTGTATATCGTTTTTTGCGGCGCAGCGAGACGCATTTTGCCTCAACGGAGGAACGGCGGCGATAGTGCGCCGCGTTGTGGCTGGAAACCGCGGCCGCCCGCGGCGATATTGCGCGAGCCCGGCTGATCCCGCGAGCGATTCGGCGCCTCCGAGCCACGCCTCGCCGACCACGCCTTGATGAGAGAGAGAGCAAACGATTCATGACCGCCAGCGCCCGCCGCTCTCTGACCATCGTGCTTGCCGCTGGCGAGGGCGTGCGCATGCGCTCCGCCCGGCCCAAGGTCCTGCACGAGCTCGCCGGCCGCTCGATGCTGGCGCACACGCTCTCGTCTGCGGTCGGGGGCGCGGCGGGGGACGTGGCCGTCGTCGTCGGGCCGGGTCGCGACGACGTCGTGGCCGAAGCGCTGAAGGCCGCGCCCGGGGCGAAAATCTTCATTCAGCCCGCGCGGAAGGGGACTGCCGACGCTGTTCTGGCGGCGCGGAGCGAGATCGCGCGGGGCTATGACGATGTTCTCGTCCTCTATGCCGATATCCCGCTCATCACGCCCGCCACGCTCGCGGCGCTGCTCGCCGAGCTGGCCCAGGGCGCGGATGTGGCGGCGCTCGGGTTTGAGGCCGCCGATCCGACTGGCTACGGCAGACTGATCGAGCGCGACGGACGAATTACGGCGATCCGCGAGCACAAGGACGCAAACCCCGAAGAAAGGGCTTCGCGCCTGTGCAACGCCGGCCCAATCGCCTTCAGCGGAGCCGAAGCGCTGAACCTCCTGGACGCGGTCAAGCCCAACAACGCCCAGAACGAGTATTACCTCACCGACATCGTGGAGATCGCCAGCGCGCGGGGCCTCGTCGCCCGCGCCTTGATCGCCGACGGGAAGGAGGTGATAGGCGTCAACGACCGGGCGCAGCTTGCCGCCGCGGAGGCCGCGCTGCAAGACCGGCTGCGCCGAAGGGCCATGGTTGAGGGCGCGACGCTCGTGGCCCCCGAAACGGTATTCCTGGCGTTCGACGCGAAAATAGGACGCGACGTCCTCATCGAGCCCCATGTCGTGATCGGCCGGGGGGTCACGATCGCGGACGGAGCGGTGATCCGCGCCTTCTCGCATCTCGAGGGCGCGCGGGTGGCGGGAGGCGCCTCCGTTGGCCCATTCGCCCGGCTGCGGCCCGGCGCGGACATCGCCGGGAACGCCAGAATCGGCAACTTCGTCGAGATCAAAGCCGCGACGGTCGAGGAGGGCGCCAAGATCAACCATCTCACCTATATCGGGGACGCCCGCGTCGGGGCGAACGCGAACATCGGCGCCGGAACCATCACCTGCAACTACGATGGCTTCGCCAAGCACAGGACCGACATCGGCGCGGGCGCGTTCATCGGTTCGAACTCGGCCCTCGTGGCGCCGGTGACGATCGGCGCGGGCGCCTATATCGGCTCGGGCTCGGTCATCACCAAATCGGTCGAGCCGGACGCGCTGGCGGTGGCGCGCGGCCGGCAGAAGGCGAAGGCGGGCTGGGCGAAGGCGTTCCGGCAGAGGCATGAGAAGGGGTAGGGCGCGGCCTGGCGGCGCCTTGCGGAGGCCGCCGCCATCCAAGCCAAATCCAAATCCAGCAAAATCCAGCAAAATCCAGCCAAGACTGACCAAAAACGATCAAAGGAAAAGGCTTTGATTTCCTTGGATTCTCTTCGCGGAAATGAGCCTTTTCAATAGCTTATGCGGACCCCCCTGGCAGTTTTTCTTATGCAGCGCCCAAGGGTGGCGGAACCAACCTCAGATGACGGACGTGGAATGCCTTTTGACGGCCTTTCGCCGGGCAATTCGAACCTTCGCTGACAGGGACAATCGATCGTTGGATCATGACAATCTGCACCATAGCATGGCCTTCTATTTTTCGGAAGAATTTGTCGAGAAGAATTGAAGAACCGAATTCACACGATGAAATGGCGCGGATCGCCCCCACGGCGCTGGCCGTCGAGCCGCCTGGCGGCTAAAGGCGGTTGGTTCATTCGACGCGAATGAATAACAGAGGCAGTTCGATTAAAAGTTTTAGAAGTGTGCGCGCCATCATGGCGGACTGGCGACTGCGGCCATCATGTCGCTGTGGTAGCGTGCGCACGGGCCTGAGGCTAGCGCGAGGCGCCGACCTCCGAACACGGGTCGGCATGGGAATGTGCGAGTGAGCGACCATTTGGGTACATCGTCAACATCTGCCGCGCCTTCGGGCGAGCGGCGCCAGGTGACCGCGCTGTTCGCAGACATGGTTGGCTTCACCGCGATTTCCGAACGTCTCGGAGAAGAGGGAACCTACGCGCTGATCCAGTCGGTATTCGAAGCGATGGCTGGCGCGGTCAGGGAGCAAAGCGGCTCAGTCCAGGACTTCGCCGGCGACGGAATCATGGCGATGTTCGGCGTCCCCGACGCGCTGGAGAATGGGCCGCTCCTTGCGTGCCGCGCGGCGCTGTTGATCCACGAGCGGCTTGCCGCGATCGCCCCCACGCTGATCGCCAAATACGGCGTGCGGCCGGCAGTGCGGATCGCGATCAATTCGGGACCCGTCGTAGTCACCAGGCTTTTCGGGACCGCCGCCGCTCCGACCGCGTTGGGCGACATGGTCAACCTCGCCTCCAGGCTGCAAGCGCTCGCGGAACCCAACTCCGTGCTTCTGAGCGAAGCCACTTTCAGCCTTGTCGAAGGGTTTGTGGAGGCGACCTTCGCCGGCTCTCACATGGTCAAGGGAAAAGCCGAGCCGCAGAAGGTTTGGCGCCTCGACTCGATTCGGCAGGGCGCGACGAGGTTCGATGTTTCCGTGAGGCACGGACTGACCGCCTATGTCGGGCGAGAGCGCGAACTGGACATCCTGCAGCGTGGGTTCGCTTCCGCCCGGGGGGGTATCCGGGCGATCGATATCGTGGCCGAGCCGGGAATGGGCAAGTCGCGGTTGCTCTATGAATTCCGCCGCCGGGCCGCCGCGAACAATGCGGTCATCATCTCCGGAAACTGCTCGCCCGCGGGGCGGCACGCCTCATTTCTCCCCTTCATCGAAGTTGTGCGGGACTCGTTCCGGGTCAAGGCGGGAGAGGCCGAATCCGTGGTCACGGAGAAGCTCGAGACCGGGCTCGGAACGATCGAGTTGAACAGCGCGGAGAACCTCGGCCTGCTGCTCAATCTTCTCGGCCTGCCGCCGCCCGCCGGAGCGCTCGCGCGGCTTGACGGCGTGCTCATTGGCCTGCGCACCCGCGGCCTCCTGTTGCGGATGCTGGAAGCGCTCTGCCGCCGCTCGCAGGTAGCGCTTCTGATCGAGGATCTCCATTGGATCGACAGCGCGTCGCAGGAATTGCTCGGCGAGATCGTCGAGAAGGCCGCGGAACTGCACTTGCTCGTCGTCCACACCCGCCGGCCGGAATACGAACTGGCATGGCTCGGCAAGACCGGGGTCGAGACCTTGACCCTGGACCGCCTTCCGGCGGCGGATGTGCGGCGCCTCATTCAGGAGAGACTTGGGCTCGGCGCCTTGCCTGAGGGCCTGGCCCAGCACGTCACGGAGCGAGCCGACGGCAACGCCCTGTTTGCCGAGGAGATCCTGAGCTTCCTCAGTCAGCGCGGCGCATTGCGCGCGGATGGCGCGAGCGTGGACTTCGACGCAGGCGCCGTCGCGGCGACCCTTCCCGCGAGCTTGCAGGGTCTTCTGTCGGCGCGCGTCGATCGGCTGGCGCCGCGGGACCGCACGCTTCTGCAAGCCGCCGCGGCGATCGGCAGGCAATTCGACCCGACGCTGCTCGCAGCGGTCGCGGACGATGGGGCCGAGGTCGAAGCGCGGCTCGCGACAATGACGGCTCTCGACCTCGTCTACCCAAGGTCTGACAGCTATTCGTTCAAACATGCGCTCGTCCGGGACACTGTCTATCAGGGGCTGCTCACGGGCCCGCGATCGGCGCTGCATCTGAAAATCGCCGAGGAAATCGAGCGGCGCAGCAGCAACCGTTTGACCGAAGTGGCCGACGTGCTCGCGTACCACTACAGCCGGACGGATCGCGCCGACAAGGCGTTCGCCTATCTCTCGCTCGCAGGCGCAAAGAGCCTCGGGGTCTATTCGCTCGATGAGGCGGACCAGTATTTCGCGGCCGCCACGGCGCTGATCGACAAAAAGCCGGAGTGCGCTTCGGACGCCGAGCTCGCCGAGATGCTCGCCAACTATGCGCTCTGCTCCAACATCTCGCTGAAACTCAAGCAGATCATCGACGTCGCCACGCGCTTCCGGCCGAGGCTCGAGCGGCTGGGCGACAGCAAACAGCGCAGTCTGATCCAATACCACTACGTTCAGACGCTCCTTTGGTCGTCGCGATTCAAGCAGGCGGAAGAGGCGCAGCGCGAGCTGATTGCGATGACGAACAGGCTCGGAGACGCAAGGTCGAGGGCCTATGCCCTCGTCACGGAGATCCTGGTCTCGACCCATGTTGCGCCAAAGCCCGTCGCCGCCGTCAGGGCCGAGAGTCGCGAGGCCCTCGCCATCGCCGAGAGCGCCGAGGACGCCTATCTTCATCATAACGTTCTGGCGGCCGCCGGCTGGGATGAACTGAATCGGGGGCTGATCAACGAGGCCGTCGCGGCGGCCGACGAGATGTTGACCGCCGGCCGCCGAATGAGCGACCCAAGGTCCATGGGTTATGCGCTCGCGTTGAAGGCGCTGATCGCGCTGATCCGCGACGATTATCCCGCGACCCTTGAGTTCGCGGAAGAAGCCATCGGCATTTCACGGGTTCCCTTCGACCGGGAGACCGCCAACAGCGCGAGGAGCGCCGCCCTTGTTCTCTTGAGGCGGCCGGAGGCGATGGACTCGGTGCGGGCGTTCATGGACAAATGCGCGCAAAACGGCTGGGGGCTCCTCTATAGCGGCCTCGACGATCTCTGGGGGGTGGCGCTCATTCTGAGCGGCGAGGTTGGCGACGGCCTCCGCTATATGAAGGAGGCGATCCTCAGGCGCGAGAGCGAAGGCTATCACGGCTCCGCCAACTGGACGCGGATGTTCCTGTGCGAGATCTATCTCCAGCTCCTCTCCGGCGGCGGGAAGGCGTCGGCGCGGGTGCTGATGAAAAACTTCATGACGCTCGTGAAGGTCAGATTGACCGCGCCGGGGCAGATCGTCGAGCTCGTCGAGAAGGTGAGGTCGAGCCCGCAATACGACCCGAACGGCATTTTCATCGCGCGCTGCGAGATGATCCTGGGACGGCTTTGCAAGGTGAGGAAAGAGCGGGCGAAGGCGATCGAGCATCTGACCGAGGCGAAGCGAATCACGTCGCAGTTCGGCGAGTCCCCGATCCTCGCGCGCATCGAGGCCGCGCTCTCCGATTTGGCCGCCTGACCTCCGTCGGCGAGCCCTCCGCGCCTCAGATCGCCGCCGTCCGGGACCGGACGGGCGCGGCGGCCTTTGGAGGGTCCAGCACCGGCCGGCGCATCGCGGGCGGCACCAGTTCCGCGTAACGGCCGAGGCGCTTCTCGAAGAGCCAGCTGTAAAACGGCGGCAGGTCGGCGGAACGTCCCTCGTGATAGGCGCGGAACTGCTTGTCCGTCGCAAGCGCGTTCCTGATCTCGCGCATGTCGCGCATGAAGAGACGCGTGTACATCGAGCGCAGGGCATGGGCGGCGCGGATGGTTCGCGACTTTCCCGTCGCCAGGCGGCGAAGCACCATGCTGGGGGACGTCATCGCCTCGTGCATTTCGATCAGCTTGTTGTAGTAGGTGAGGGGATCGTAGTGCTTGAGCGTGATCGCGAGATAAGGGTTGTAATAGAACGCGAACGGCGTCGCTTCGAGGATACGGCCCTCGCGCCTCATCTGTTCGTATAGCGGCGTTCCGCCGTAGGGGGTTGGAATGTTGACCGTCGGAAAGACGTTCGGCGTCCTGAGGATGAACTCCTTGGTGAGCGTCAGCGAGTCGCTTCCCTCTTCCGAGTCCGACCCGAATATGAAGTTCGCCTGCAGGCCGGGGACGTATCGGCCGAGGAGGTCGAACTGGGCGATTATTTTTTCGAGCTTCTCGCGGCCGGTGCGCTTTCCGGTGCCGGCCTTGCCCGAATATTCGGTCCAGGATTCGACGCCCGGCGCCGCATAGAGGCAGTTGGTGTCGGCGAGGCGCTGAAACCGTTCGGGCTTCAACACCGAGAGCGAGGCCTCCATCACATAGCGATTGCGGCGGCCCTTGGGGATTTGCTCGATGACCTCCATCGTCTCGTCGAAGCGGATGCCAAAATTCGGATCGTGAAAAAGGATGATGAGCTTCGGATGGTTCTCGGAAAGAAAGCGAAGATCGGCCAGCAGACGATCGCGGTCGAGCGCGACGAACTTCGAGTTCCAGTCGACGCAAAAGCCGCAATCATAGGGGCATCCGATGCTGGTCATCAGCGGCACGGCGCTCGCCGCGCGCCGCCGCTCTCCGCGAAAAGCCGAGATCTTGATGTAGGGCATCCGCTCTTCGACGCTCGGAAACTCGGTCGGCGAGCGGCCGCTCGAGACAATCGCCGGGGGATCGACATGCCCGCCCAGGATGTCGCCAATGAGCGCCCGGTCGCATTCTTTGACCACGATGTCGAAGAAGCGCGCGCAATCGGTCGGGAACGCCCGCGCGTGCGGGCCGCCGATGACCGTCAGCGTCCCGCGCCGCCGGAACGCCGTCGCGACCGCGTAGGCGACCGCGCTCGACTGGGTGTAGGAGCTGACGAACAGAATATCGACGTCGTCGGGGACGAGCTTCAGCGGTTCTTCCTGCCCCCAGTAGGTCCGATAGTGGACGTCATGCCCCGCCTCGCTGCACCAGACCGCGATCGTCTGGGGCATGATGCTCATGAACTGCTGGCGGAAATAGTCGCTGAAGCCGCCGCCGGGTCCCCGGTCGTGGAGGAGTTCGAGGATCGCGACGCGCATGATGGCCCCCCGGCCCGGTTGGGCGCTTTGTTGAGCGCGGATGATTTCAGCCGAGCTCTCTACCCTTGTCTCGAACGGCGTTTGCGTCTGGGGCGTTTCCCCGAGGTCCGTCGCTGATGATGGCCGGATAGTCCCTGCGCGAGGACCCTACGTCAAGGGAGCGCGATTTCATCGGGCGCGTTTCCGGGAGGTCTTGGCGCGGGATCGGCCCTTGGCCCGCCGCTCCGGATGCGGCGCGGCCGCGCGGCTGACCGCGAACCCCCCGGACGTGATGGGCGTGCTCTCGTAATTGCCGTCTTCGAGCGTCATGCGATAGGCGCCGGGGTCGGACGGCGCGTTGATGTGCATCAAAAGATGCGTCGCCTCGGCGCCGGAATAGCTGACGGGGAGATCGTCGCCGTAGCGTTCAAAATCCGCGGCCGAGTCGCCCTTGCCCCGGCTGATGCGCAGCTTGCCGTTGATCCCGCGTGTCGGCTTGTCGGGGATGATCAGCACGGACATCTCCTCGCCAGGCGCGTAGATCTGTTTGTTCAACGAGATGACGACCACTGGCTTGGCCGCGTAAGGCGGAGGCATGACTGTCCCCCCGGTCAGGATCTGAAAGAGACGCTGACGGAACGCGTCGGTCTTGAGAATGCCGATGTGGTCCCCGGGTATGACGAACGCAGGCATCGGCCCCGGCGCCGCGCTCCAGAGGGGAACCGTCCCGTCCCCGAGATTGTCCTGCTCCTGGGAGAACCCGGAACTGGCGACGTCGATCTGCTCGATGGTCAGGTGCTGGTTTCCCGCGATGAGATGATATTGGACCGTCGCGGGCCGGTTGTTGATGTCGAGAGCCGAAAACGAATGTATCGCCGCCCTTATGTTGGGCGAACCCGAGCCAAACTCGCCATCGACCACGGTCGTATAGATGTTGATCGGTACGTTTCCCGGCTGCCGCCGCAACCGGTTGTAACCGGGGGCCGGCAGAGCCTCGTAGCTGGCCGGATAGCGCGGATCGGAGGCGAGGCCGGGCATGTCGCTGGCGCCGATGCCCTGAAAGCCGAGCACGCCGAGCGCTCCGCCCAGTATCAGAGGAGCCCCATGGTGCGGATTGCAGATGCCGACGAAGTGCTCGATGGCGCCGAGCCAAGGCTCGTTCGCATAGGTCCCGCTTTCCAGAAGCAGACGGGCGACAACGCCGCCAAGCGAATGACACACGAGGGCGATCGAGCGGGCGCCGTTCGCATAGCGCGCTTCGATCGTCTGGGCGAGGAGAGGCATCGTCGACTGCAAGATGTCCTGGCGCCAGTCAAAGTCGAAATCGATCTTGGTCGCGCCCAAAGCCGCGGCGATCGTGTTGAGGTCGTCGTCGATGGGCTGATAGATTGGAAAGCAGAAAGCGCTGTCGATCACCCCGTTCTTCTGGGTGTTCGGGTCGGTCAGCTCCGCCAACCGGTGATAGCCGAATACATATTCGAAAATGGTCGGCGGCCACACCTCGACGCCATTGAGGGTCAGTTTTGATCCGGCAAAACCCGGAATAAAAATGATGGTGTCCATTTGAATATTCCTCTACGGCAATTTTGTTGTTTCAAACAGCGCGTTGCAGAACAAAGAGAAGGCGCTACGGCTTTCCGCCGAGTTCCGCCCGCCATGAATGCAATCAGTGTAAACCAAGATTTTGGAGATGGGAACCTTGGTTTTCGCCTTTGCCGGCAGGGCAGGCCGAGGCTTCGGCGGGAGGCCTGCTTGACAGCGGATTTCGAAACGGCGTCTTAAGGGAACTGGGCGGATGACATTCAGCCGGATCATCCAGTCCAACAACAAAACCGGCTCTGGAGGAACCCATGGCGCAGTCGGTCGGTCTCCATCCGCTCCTCGACAAAGGGGTCAAGAAGGGCTCATCCTCGTTCGCGGGCGGCGTCCTCGTATGCGCCTGCACGGACCGGCCGGTCGAGGTCAAGGTCGACGGGGGCATCGCTCACAACCACGCTTGCGGCTGCACGCAGTGCTGGAAGCCGGCTGGCGCGGCCTTTTCCATTGTCGCGGTGGCGCCGAGCGAGAAGGTGACGGTCGCCAAGAACGGCGACAAGCTCAAGGTCGTCAATTCAGCCGCGCTCATCCAACGGCACGCCTGCACCGGCTGCGGCGTCCACATGCACGGGCCGGTCGAGCGGGACCATCCCTTCAAGGGGCTTTCGTTCATCCATCCGGAACGGTTCCGCGAGGCGGGCTGGACCGAACCCGGGTTCGCCGCCTTCGTTTCGTCAGCGATCGAAGGCGGGGTCAAACCCGCGGCGATGGAGGGCGTACGCGGCCGCTTCAAGGAGATCGGGCTCGAGCCTTACGATTGCCTGTCGCCGGGGCTCATGGACTACATGGCGACCTGGACGGCGCAGAAGAGCGGGATTCTGAAGGCCTGACCGGAGGCGGCGAACAGGCCTCGGGCCGCTCGCCGCCGAACAGGCTGTTCTCGATCGCCGGCGCGGGCTCGGGCGAACTGCCCCGCGCGCGTCAAGGCCGGCTCATCAGCTCCGCGATGCAATAGCGGTAAAAAAGCCAGGCGAGGACGATGGCGAAACCGAAGTCGAACAGGCCGAACCAGAAGAAGCCGCCGCCGACCGTGAACCAGACCGCCGCCATCCAAAGGCGCCCGATGACGCCGACGATGTTGGGGTAGCGCGAGCGCAAGGGGTCCTGAAAACCGGGAATGTAAAGCGCGGTGACGAGAATGAGGGTTGCGCCCCAGCCGCGAATCCACCCTGTCGGGACCGGCGGCGGCAGGCCGAACGTCTCCGATACGAAATAGGGCGCGAACATGCACAGAAGCCCGATCAGGAGGTGCAGGAGCATGTTGAAGCCGAGCGCCTTCCGATACACGCTCTTGCGCGTCCTCGCCTGATCCTGGCTCCAGCCGATGGTCAGCGCGTCGCTCATGGCCCCTCCGCTCAGAACGTCATGAGATAGGCCAGAAGATCGCTCTTCTGGCCGTCCGGCAGATCGGTTCCGTAGGCATGTCCCGCGGCGCTGTTGCCGCGCGCGGTCGTGTCGAAGCAGAAGGATTTCGAGTCCGCGCCCGGCGCGCAGGGCGGCGCAACGAAGCCGCCGTTGACCGGATCGATCACGTCGGAGCCGCGCACGAAGGCTTTCGGCCGGCGGTCGGGCGGCGTGAGCAGAGCGGCAAGGTTCGGCACGGAGCCGTTGTGCAGATAGGGCGCGCGCAGCCATAGGGCGTCGAGCGGCATGTTGGCGTAACCATCGGTCTTGGCGAAATGGGTGAAGCGGTATGGCGTGCCCGCGAACATCGTCGAGATCTGCCAGTCGCGGAATCCCTTGGTGTACGAGTTGAGTCGGTTGGGGTCGACGCCGAGGCGCTCGTTCGGCTCGACCTTCCCTATCCTCGCGCCTTCGAACACATAGCCGTCGCGACCTTGCCAGCCATGACAGGCCGCGCATGCCTGCATGTAGATCGTCTCGCCGCGCTGAGCCGCCGCCGGGTCGGGGTGGTAGGGGCTGGGCGGCGGCTTCAAATCCATGAGCCAGGCGGCGTTGCGTTCGATTCCGGCGATATCGACGGAATCCGGGGTCACGCCCGCGCCGACCGCGGCCGAAAGATTGCGCTCGGCTAGCGAATCGTTGTTGCCGTCCCAATGCAGTTTCATTCCCTCGCGCGGGCGCTGATCGAAGACCGCGGGGAAGTCGGCGGTTCCGACCAGCTCCGCGTCGGGGACCTGCGCGCCGAGCGGCAATTCGAGCAGCAGCTTATAGGGATTGAACGTGTCGACGCGTCCGGGGCCCCACGAGGGCTGCTTCTCGACGAGCGGCAGGAGGCGCGAACGGTGGTCGATAAGGCCCTCCCGCACCCGCGGCAGCACCGCGTAGCGCCAGGCGAGCCTGTCGATCCAATCGAAGCGCGCGCCTTGGCCTTCCATCGCCGGGATCAGCGTATCGGGCGACACCCGCTCGTCGGTCGCGAGATCAAGGACGAAGCGGATGAAGCGGTAGAGGTCGAGATTGTTCGCCGGCATGCCGGCGACGAGGTGCGGAGAGCCGTCGGGCGTTTCGCGCCAGGTCCCCACATGGCATGTGCCGCAATTGAACCAGACGACGTCGATCCCGCTCACCTCGCGGCGCGAAATGCCGACCGGCAGGTCGAGCGGCTTTCCGTCGGCGTCCTTTTCATATTGAAACCCGAAAGCCGAATAGTCGTTGCGGCCTTCGAACTCCGCCGGGAAGAGGCTGGGCAGCGTCTTCCACATCCAGTAGGGCAGGCCGCTATGGGTCTCGGCGCCGATCGAGCCGTACATGAAGTGGGCGGCGTCGTCGCCATAGGCCGGAGTCGCGTTTCCGCCGAACCTGACCAGCGCGACGCCGCCGAGCGCGACCGCGGCCAGTCCGACCAGCGCCAGCGCGGCGGCGAGGATCGCTGCAAGCGCGAGCAGCCACATGCGCTTGCGCAGTGCGATCTGGACGGCGGTGAACGGCGCGTTGATGTCGCTCATCGCGACATCACCACGTCGGTCGGCGTCACCATCTCGCCGTGAACGCGGTAAACCGACATGACGGCGTCGATCATCGCCTCGCGGTTCGGGTAGCGGGACACGTCGTAGCAACCCATCGGATTCTTCATTGCGCTGACCAGGCAGCGGTTGCAGTACGTGCACGGCTTCTCGGGACGGTCGGCGCCGGCGGCCCATTGACGGACGAGATCGTTGTTGGCGACCAGCGAGCGGGCGATCGAAACGCCGTCGATCCCGCCCGAACCGATCGCCTCGCGGATGAACGAGGCGGTCTGGAAGCCGCCGGTGCAGATGACAGGGACGCTGACCGCCTTCTTGATGACGCGCGCCTCCTCCAGGTTCACGCCCTCTATCGGCTGGCCCTTCTTCATCCGGAACCAAACCCAGTGGAAGATCGGCCTGAGCAGGGGATAGCGGAACAAGAGGTAGTTGCGCATTCCGTGCACGCCCGACGAGATCATCGCGTCATAGGTGGTGGTGAGGGTCTCGAGCGAGAGATCGCCGGGCGGGTTGAGCGGGTGCGGAAAGAGCGAGCCTTGCGACACATGGATGGCGTCGGCGCCGGCGGCCTCGGCCCATTTGGCGATCGTCACCGTCTCGGGCAGCGTATTGCCGGGCTTTTCCCACGGAATGACATTGTTGTGGTCGACCGCGCTGAGCTTGACCTGCAGGTGGAAATCGCGGCCGACCGCGCCGCGGATGGCCTCGATCACGTTCAGAAGGAACCGGGCGCGGTTCTCGAGCGATCCGCCGTATTCGTCGGTCCGGTCGTTGATGCCCGATGACATGAACTGGCTGAAGAGATAGCCGTTCGCCGAATGCAGCTCGACGCCATCGAGTCCAGCCTCGCGCGCGCGCCAGGCGCCCCTGGCGAAGGCCGCGATCGTGTGGTCGATCTCCGCCTTGCTCATCGCCTGACACAGGAATCCGTGCATCGATTCCGGGCGGCTGGTGGAACTCGGGGCGCGCCGCGCCTGATTGTGGACGCCCGGCAAGATCCATCTGCCGGCCCGAGTGGCTGAGCTGCATGATGAACCTGGCGTCGAAGCTGTGAATCGCCTCGCCGAGCTTGGCCCAAAGCGGAATGAAATCGTCCCGGTGCACCGTCGCGTAGCCGGCGATGATCCGCCCTTCCATCAACACCGGCACATAGGAGGAAATGATCGCGCCGACCCCGCCGGCGGCGAACTTCGATTCCCAATTGATCCGGGTCTGGGTCAGCGAGCCGTCCTCGTTGTCGAAGCGGCCGGAAATGTTCGAGCGGAAGATCCGGTTCTTCACCGTTAGGTTGCGGAACTTGAGCGGGGCGAAGATCGGATCGTTATCCATGCGCTCACCCCTGCGCCGCGCGCCACACCGCCGCCAGCAACGCTGGAACCCACGCGT
The DNA here is from genome assembly GCA_963761435.1 of uncultured Alphaproteobacteria bacterium. Lineage (GTDB taxonomy): Bacteria > Pseudomonadota > Alphaproteobacteria > Rhizobiales > Beijerinckiaceae > Roseiarcus. Next base: position 529,877 of record CAVXHJ010000001.1, read on the forward strand.
GCGCCGGGCAGCGCGCCCAAGTCCCAGTCATGAACGCCATCTCGGGGCTCGGCGCGCGGGCATTGGCCGCGTTGAGCTGCAAGAGGACCAGCGTGCCGTCGCCCAACTCTCCCGCGAGCGAAGCGCCAGCCCTGGTCGGCTGCCGGACGACCTGCTGCGGCGCGACGAGACATTGCGCCGCGGCGGCCTCCGGCGTGAGGCGCGCCCTGGCGCCCGGGTCGGCCCAGAGCGCGCGCATGCGCGAAAAGGCGGGCGGGAAATTATGCACAGCGACGCCGACGCCGTGGACGCCGGAGGGATCGTGGCCGACCTTGTCCGAGAGCAGGCGTTTGGCCTTGGCGACCGCGCCGGTCAGGCCCCATCGGAGAAGGAGAAAAAGATTGAACGTCCGCGGCGCCTGATCGAGCACCTGGGCGGCGGCCCAGCTTTCCGCGTCGCCCTTGAATTCGGGCGCGAACAGCCGCCCGACCGCCTCCTGCGCCAACGGCCCGGCGGCTGCCCCCGGCCCCTCGCCGCGCACATAGCGCGCCAGCGCTTGAACGGATGGATCGCTCGGCCCGAGCGTCGCGGCGATCGGAGCGAGCCGGGCTTCCAACTCCGCCTGCGCCGGCGTTGGCCGTTGACTTCCGCGCCGCGCGACCGACGGCAGCGGCTTTCCGTTCAAGCTCAGGACTTTGCGTATGCGGCCGGTCACGATCCGGTTGAAGAGCGGGCCTCGGCTTGCGTATTCGCGGTCGAGCCGGGCGTCGTCCGCCAGGTTGGCGATCAGGCCGGGATCGCTGACCTGCAAAAGATCGACGAGCGCGGGAATGCGCAGCCTCTTCATCGCGCGGCCAAGCTCCAGGGAAAGAAGACGTTGCGCGCCCCCGGCGAACAAAGGCGCAAGCGTGGGGCAATGGCGCGCGAGAACCGTACGCAGGCTGTTGTCGGCGACCCATTGGAAGCCGGCGGGCGTGTAAATCTCGGGCGTGAAGTCGGTGGTGTAGAAGCGGTCGCTGCGCAGCCGTCGCGACGCCATGAGGATGAATATGCGGAAGACAGTATCGGAGAACCCAAAGCCGGGCGGCGTTCCGGGCTCCGCCCTGGCCTCGCACAGCGTGCCGACCAGGAGATCGACGTCCTCGACGGTCTTATAGACCGCCTTGACCTCCTCGCGCCATTTGGGATCGGTCGTCAACTCCTCGAAGCTCTTCGGCGCCGGCATTCCAAGCAGGCGGCGGAACTGGCAATAGCGCGGCACCCCGCGCTCGCGATCGCGCAGGATGTCGGTCGCGGCGAGATCGGTGTACAGGCCTTGCTCCGGCTTCTCCGGTATCCGGCGCAGGCTGTTGGGGTAGTTGTGCAGGACCAGCGCTCCGGGATTGCTGGTGGCGAGCGAGTACATCACATCGTCGAAGGCGATCTCCCGATAGATGCGCGCTGGCGCGCCGTGCGCGATCTCGATGAGCGAGGCCTTCCTGATTTCATGATTGTCAACGTGGCTGCGCAGCGAGAATTCGTCGGGCAGCAGAGGGTGCATGCGGTAGCAGGCGGTGAACTCCTCGGTCATCGCATAGGGCGCGCCGTCCTGCCCGCCGGTCGAACCGGGAATGCCGGAATCCTCTTCGTTGTCGTCGAGGCGGCCATAGCCCCGCCAATAATGCTCGCCCATGACGCCCCACCAGTTTCCGCGCATGGCGAAGCGTCCTTCCGGCGAGTTCATCAATGCCGGCGTCCACTCGGTGGTGTGGATCTTGGCGATCAGCGCGGTGACGACGAGCCGCGCCTTCTGGAACAGCCACTCGCCCTCGGCCGAGGGGAAATCGATCTTCAGGCGGTCGATCACAGCGTTGTGCTCGCGGGCGAACAGCGTGTGCATGGCCGAGAGGCCGAGCCACCAATTGCCGTTGACGCCGGTAAGCTCGAGGTCAGGGAACCTGGCGCCCTCGGCGTCCGGCGTCTCATCCCGCATCGGCTCGATCGGCAGATGGCCGGCGGCATCGAGGCCGATCTTGCCGTCGGGCAGCAGACGGCCGCTTTCGGGATCGCCGCGGATCTTGAGCTGGCGCTTCAGATCCGAGCCGTAGATCTGCGATCCGTCCCACCAGTGGGTGACGTTGTTCCGATAGGCCGCCGGCCGGCCAGCGTCGGCAGGGGTTGCCGGAGCGGGCGTCGAGCGAAGGATGGTCATCGGCTTCTGCGGCCAGTCGTCGCCGGGCTCGATCGGCACCTCGTGCGGGTTTGCGGGATCGTTCTCGCCGTGGCTTAGCCAGTCGTGGACCATGAACTGGAGCCAGCCCGAGACCAGCACGTTGAGATAGGGGACCGCTATGAAATCGCGCCGCGCGAGAAGTTCGTTGCTGACGCGTCGCGGATTGGGCTCGTAGAGCGCCGGCGCCGGGGCGCTGAAGGTCTCGTTGATCGGCACGTTGCGGCCAAACCGGGCCCCGGCCATGCCCATCCAAGGCGTGTCCAGGGCGTTGAAGGAGCCGTCGGCGGCTCTGTGATCGGTGACGTTGTCGTCCGGCGGGGTCAATGTCCGCGGAGTGGTTTCGGTGTCGAAGAGATTGCGCTCGCGCATGATCACGCGGATGCCGGCGAGCGTGGGCATGGCGATTGGAAACGGCCATTTGTGCCAGGGGGCAAGCGCGCCGGTCAGCCGTGCGAACCCGGCGAGGAGGCGATCGGCGAGCGTCGCATTCATCGGCCCCTCCCAACCGCCGAACGAGCCCTTGAGGCGGAACTACCCTGCTTCTTCCAATCCCCCGGCAGAAGCTGCGCTAATTCCGCCCGCCCCGCAAGATCGCAAAAATACCGACCCGGAAAACGGCCGGGCGGTCGCGCGACTTAAGCCAAGCCAGGCCGCCGCGCACCTCGACCTCGGCCGCGCTCGCGCATTACGCCGGGTCGAGCAGCGCGAAGACGCTGACGAGGGCGATCGCGACGGCGCCGAGCGCGAGCTCGGCCATGCTGGCGGCGCGGAGAACAGCGAGCGCCCGCGCGCTCGTCTTGAGCTGCGGCGCGAGAACGAAGCGATTGAAGAGCGCGGACAGGATCATGATCGCGACGACGGCGATTTTCGCATCCAGGAGCATGCGGTAGGGCGTATCCGGCGGAATCGGCGGACGGCCGGAGGTCAGCGCAATATTGACGACGCCGGTCAGAACGATCGCGGCGACGCTGAATTGGCCCAAGAAGGAAAAACTGGTCATGGCCTTGACCGCATCCCGTCTCAGATCGCCCTGCTCGAAGGCCCCGAGACACATCGCGAAGGGAATGAGGCCGCCGATCCAGGCCCCGGTCATCACCAGATGGACCCCGTGGTTGAGCCGATGCAGGATCCCTTCGGCGCCGGTCTGCATCGCCGCGTGCCCGACAAGGCCGAGGCTCGCCAGCAGCGCCGCCGAGGCGATGGCCGTGGCCGCCCAGCGGTCGCGGGGGCTCAGGACAACGACCGCGAGGAGTCCCGCAGCCAGGACGAGATGCGCCGCCCACGCACGGCCGAAGGCGGTGGCGGTGAGAACCGCGCCGATCATCTCGGGGTCGACGGCGGCGCTCCAGTCGTCCGCCATCGAGGCCGATTCGATCGCGACCCATAGAATGGCGGTGAGAAAGACGACGACGCTGCCCGCAAACGTCAGTCGCCGGATGGCCGGCGACAGCGCGCGAGCCAGCCGCCGCGGCGCGCAAAGCCAGAGATAGGCGCTGGCGCCGAAAATCAGCATCCCGGCGAGGAAGTGGGTGAAGCGGCAGAGGACGAGGGCGGTCACGCGAAAGCGCGATCAGGACGCAGCGCCTACATCTTCATGCCCTTCATGGCGCCTCCCATCGCCCCGCCGTTCCCAGACGCCCCGACGCCGAGCACCTTGAACTCGACTGCGATTGGGCCGGCATGCTCGAAATTGAGCGTCGCCTTGACGATGTCGCCCTTCGCCAGCGGATGAGCGAGGTGCGTGAGCATGATGTGATAGCCGCCCGGCGCGAACCCTACCGAGCCGTGCGCGGGGATTTCGACTCCGCCTGCGACCTCGCGCATCTGCATGACGCCGTTCACCGACTTCGTCTCATGGATCTCGACGGCGGCGAAATCGGCTGATGCGCCCGTCAGCCGGTCAGCCGCAGCGCCGTTGTTGAGGATGGTGGCGTAGGCGCCGGCGACCTCGGCGCCTTTCGGCGTCGCGCGCGCCCAAGGCTTTTCAACGACGATGTCGCCGGCCTTGAATTCCTGCGCCGACGCGGGCGCGGCGCCGAGGGCAAAAGCCAGCGTAAGGGGGAAAAGAGAAGAGAGTTCTCATTGTCTGTCCTTTCCAGTCATGGCTTCACGGTGAATTCGAATGTTCCCTGAGTGTGATGCGTGTCGACCGACACCGCCTGCCAGCGCACGGTGTATTCGCCGGCGGGAAGGGGTTTCGTGATCGGCGCGATCAGCACCGACTGGTTGCCGGCTGCGGTCGTCGCGGCTCCCAGCGGCACGGCGCCGCCGGGGCCGGTCAGCGTGACCTTGGTGAATTTCGGCTCGACGCCTTCGCTAAACTCAAGCCGGATCTCGCTCGCCGAGGCGACCGTGCCGCCGACCGGCGGCGTCGACTTCTCGAGCTGGGCGTGCGCAAAGGCGGTTGTGGCCGCGCACACGAGAGCGAGCGAAGCGGCGATTGAAGAAATGCGCGTCATTGTCGGGCTCCTGTGAACATCGGCAGGCTTTGCGAAAAGATTGGTTTGCCAAGCGAGTTGGGGAAGATGTCATCCATGAAGAGATCGAGGCTGGCCACGACGCCGACCCCGTGACCGCTCGCCGCATTGACCGGGATCACGGCTTCAACAGCGAGTTGCCATTTGTCGGCCATATAAACGACGCCCGGTTGGATGTTTCCGGTCGTGCCCCAGGTCCCCGACGCGGCGTTGGCGGTTGGCGTGGAGAAAGCGAATTCGACCGTCGGGATGAGGTGCTTGAAGAGGTCGTTGTCGATCGCCCCGACGTGTGAATTGAGGTAGGGCAGGCTGTATTGCAGCGTGAAGCCCCAGTTGAACGATGTCGCGAACGGGTCGCCGTTCCACATCGCTTGTCCGGGCGTCGACGTGCTGACCTCGCCGGTGACTGCGAACGGCCGTAGAAGGTTCATGCTCGTAGGCAGCGCGCCGAAGCCCAAGCCAACATCGAGCACTGGCGAGTACATGTTCGGCGAGCCGACCTGGGCGCCGGTCGCCGTCCCGCCCCAGCTCACGTCGAAGCCCAATGAGGCCATGAACTCGAGCTGAGGGATGCACATGAATTGATATTTCAGCTCGGTGTCGAGCGCGTCCCAGCCGAAGCCGCCGGGACCGTGCAGCCAGGTCGGACCGACACCCGCAGAGATGGCGAGGTTGGGAAAGATCGTCTTGGCCCAGCTGCCGCTTACGTCGAGCTCCCCGACGCCGTCTGAGTTCTGCGGCAGCCACTGAACTGTTGGCGCCGTCAGTTCGTCGGTGACGCCCGGATCGTCGATGGCGAGGGTGGCGGGGAAGATGCGGTCGCCGCACACGGCGTGAGGGTAGGCGGGTTCAAGCCACAGGCCCGCGGCGACGCTCGCAAGCGCCGCGACGGCCGGGCGAATATCTGAGGACGACATGGAAAAAGACCTCGGGTCTGAAGGAAAGCTGCGCTCCCGCTTGCAAGCGGCGCGGCGAACAATCGTCAGACGGCGAGGGGAGGGGCCCGGGCGGAATTCGGCTGGGCGGGATAGGCGGGAACGGCGTCGCGGCCGGGCGGCGCGCGGATCGCGTGCGCGTCGCTCTCGAGCCGCTCCGGCAAGGCAGGAGCATCGGGCGGGGCAAACGCCACGGCCTGAGCGGCGAAGGGGCAGAGCGGACATTGATCGCAGCAATGTCGGATCGGGGCGTGCTGGCCGGGGACGCCGTCCTTGGCGATATGGGCGCAAAGCGCCGCCGCATCGCCGAAGACCGCCTTGAGCTCGGCTGTGATCGCCGCATCGTCGGCGCCGGCGAAGGCCGGGGCAGCGAGGGCGGGCGGGGTCGCGGCGGCGATAAGCTGGAGGAAGAGCGACAGAGCGACGATCAGCGTGGTCAGCGGCGAGCGAAGCGACCCAAGGCCCCGCCGTCCGGATCGCATCCCAAGCGCCGATTTCCGGCCAGCCCAGCTCACCAGAACACCCTCCGATGCGCTTATTGATATCCGAACGCCTGCATCGCCGCAATTCCCTCTGGTTCGAAACGCATATCCGTTCCGAAACAATCCTTCATTGAAAGTGACTTGTGCGCCGGTTGAGCCGTGTCCTAACGCTTGATCGGTTCGATTCGGACGTAAAGGGGACATTTCGCAATGTGCGGCATTGTCGGCGTCTTGGGCCGCGGTCCGGTCGCCGGGCCGATCATTGACGCCCTCAAACGCCTCGAATATCGCGGCTACGATTCCGCTGGCGTGGCGACGCTCGAAAACGGCCGCCTGGAGCGGCGGCGCGCCGAGGGTAAACTCAAGAACCTCGAGGCCATACTGGCCGCTGAGCCTCTCGGCGGCGCGATAGGCATCGGCCACACCCGCTGGGCGACCCACGGCAAGCCGACCGTCGCCAACGCCCATCCGCACGCGACCCCTCGGCTCGCCGTCGTTCACAATGGCATCATCGAGAATTTCAGGGAGCTGCGCGAGGAGCTGCTCGCCAAGGGACACCATTTCGCCACCGAGACCGATTCCGAGATCGCGGCGTTCGCGGTCGAGGATGAGCTGGTCAAAGGCAAAACGCCCGAGGAAGCCGTCGAGGCCGCGCTTCGACGGCTCCGCGGCGCGTTCGCGCTCGTCTATCTCTTCGAAGGCGAGGACGACCTCTTGATCGGCGCGCGGCAAGGCGCGCCGCTCGCAATCGGGTATGGCGACGGAGAGATGTTTCTGGGTTCCGACGCGCTCGCGCTCGCCCCCTTCACCGAGCGCATCAGCTATCTCGAGGAGGGCGACTGGGTGGTGCTGAAGCGCGAAGGGGCAGACATTCGCGACAGCGTCGGCAAGCAGATCAAGCGCCCGATCCAGCGCAGTCCGGCCGGAAGCCTGCTCGCGGAGAAGGGCGCCTATCGGCACTTCATGGCCAAGGAGATCCACGAGCAGCCCGAAGTCGTTGGGCATACCATCGCGCACTATGTCGACATGGCGGCGATGCGCCTCAAGCCGTTCGGCTGGCCGGTCGACCCGAAGACGCTCACGCGGGTCACGATCGTCGCCTGCGGCACCGCCTATATGGCTGGGCTCACGGCGAAATATTGGATCGAACGGTTCGCCCGCCTGCCGGTCGAGATCGACGTCGCCTCGGAATACCGCTACCGCGAGGCGCCGGTCGATGTCGGCGGGCTGACGATCGTCGTCTCGCAGTCCGGCGAGACGGCCGATACGCTGGCTTCGTTGCGCTATGTGAAAGACAGGGGCTCGAAGACGGTCGGCGTCGTCAACGTCCCGGATTCGAGCGTGGCCCGCCTGAGCGACGCGCTCGCGCCGACGCTCGCCGGCCCCGAGATCGGCGTCGCCTCGACCAAGGCCTTCACCTGCCAGCTTGCCGCGTTGGCGGCGCTCGCCATCGGCCTGGGGCGAGCGCGCGGGGCGATCGACGAGGCTGCCGAGACGGCGCTTATCAGCGAACTCGTCGCAACCCCGGGCCTCCTTGCCGAGGCGTTGAAGCTGGAAGCCGCAACCGAGAAGCTCGCCCAGGCGGTCGCCCGCGCGCGGGACGTGCTCTACCTTGGCCGCGGCGCCGCCTATCCCCTGGCGCTCGAAGGGGCGCTCAAACTCAAGGAGCTGAGCTACATCCACGCCGAGGGCTACGCAGCCGGCGAACTGAAGCACGGTCCAATCGCGCTCATCGACGAAACGATGCCGGTGATCGTCATTGCGCCCCGCGATGGGGTGTTCGAGAAAATCGTCTCCAACATGCAGGAGGTCGCAGCGCGCGGCGGCCGCATCATGCTCATCGGCGAAAAACGCGCGGCGGAAGAGGCCGCCGTCAAGATCGAGCATTTCCTGGCCATGCCCGACATGCGCGCCAACTTCGCGCCGATTGTCTATGCCGCGCCGATCCAGCTGCTCGCCTATCACACCGCCGTCATCATGGGGAAGGACGCCGACCAGCCGCGCAACCTGGCGAAATCGGTGACGGTCGAATAGGGGCGCCGGCCCCGCCAGGCCCGCCAACTGGTGAATTTGGGGTCAGCATGATAACATCGCTGGAAAGCAGCCGTTGTGCTGCGCGACTGGCGGGAGCACCACAAGCGCCGGCGAGTCGGCAAGCGCCAATCATCGACGCGAAGGCGCGTTCCTTGATACATGGCGCAAAAAAATCCAGACATCGAGCGACGGCCACGGCTTGCGGCTTTGCGTCGCAAGGAATGATGCGCCGACGACGCAGTAAAAGGCGGGGTGATGATGACATATGAAGCTTATCTTCCACAATTTCTTCAACCTAAAAAAATTGACAGCCTCAAGCGCATTGGAAGGCCCAATGATGGAGGCTACGTAGTCGATTTCAGGAGCGTTGAAAGTTCCGATTTGTTGATTGGGCTTGGAATAAATGATGATTGGAGCTTCGAAAATGACTTTTACTCGCTGAGAAACGTGCCGGTCATTGCTTACGATGGCACGGTTAGCAAGTCGGTCCTGACAAAGCGATTTATCAAGGCGCTCGCGCAGGTGAATAAACCAGGAAAGGCCTTGTCGCGCTTTCGGACGATCAGAGATTATACTGAGTTTTTTAGCGGCGACCGGAAGCACGAGGAAAAGCTTGTTGGATTGAGCAACGAGCCCGGGTATATTTCTCTTTCGGCGATCGTCGAGCGAGCCAAGCTTGACGACCGATCGAGAATATTCCTCAAGATCGATATTGAAGGCTGGGAATACAGAATACTCGACCAGCTCATCGACAACGCTGGTCTGTTGACTGGATTGGCGATCGAGTTTCACGATGTGGATTTGCATCTTGATAGGCTGCGAGACTTTGTATCAAGATTTCCACTGGCGCTCGTTCACACGCATTGCAATAACTTCGTCGTTCTCAACGACAAAGGTACGCCGTTGACTATAGAATGTACGTTTACGGCGTATGGGGTGGAGGACGAACTCGTATCCACCCTGCCTGGCAGCTTGGACATGCCGAACAACATCGAAAAGGAGGATTATAAAATAAATTTCGTCCCAACCTCCAAGTAATGATGCAAGTCTCCCATTAATGCGGGGAAATGAGCGCCGCGCGACAAACCGGGACCCGCCCGGAAGTGGCGATGAAGGCGAATGTCCAGCGCCGGACTTGCTTTCGATCCGCGGCGCGCGGCCGGTCGTAGCGTTCACGAAGCCGGACAGAACGCCATCGGCGGTTTGCCAAAGTCGCTGAAGTCGGGCAGAGTTAACCTACGGGCGGCTGCGCGGCGTCGCGACCTTTTCCATCAGGGAGGCACGTTTGCGGTAGAGGCTCGTGGGGGTGTGATGGAACTCGGCCTGCTTTCCAACGATGCGCTTAATCCGAGCGTCTATTGGACGACGCTCCTGCCGCCGCTTTTCTCCGGGCTGGCCCGCCAGCCGGGCGTTCGGATCATCTCCCCTCCGCCGGTCGCCTGGGAGCACAGAAAGCAATGGGCGGAAGTCCGGTCCGAGATGAAGGATCGCGACGTCCTCTTTTGGGTGCAACTGACCTCGCGCCCGGCGGGCGCGATCCACCTTGCCTCATACATGAATGTGCGCGCCCGCCGATCCAATTTCGTCCTCGACGCGTTTGAGCCTTCCGTAACGAAGATCGGCATCGCCGCGACTCTTGATCGCCTCGATCCATGTTTCGTCGCCTATCGCGAGGCAACGGAGCAGCTTCAGCGTCGATTTCCCTGGTCGAAATTCGTTTGGCTGCCCCTCGCCGCGCACACCGACATTTTTTACCCTCGCAAGGAGCCAAAATCGATTTTCGCCTTTTGGATGGGTCGCCGCCACGAGCCCCTGCATCGGGCGCTGCTCGCGTATTGCGAAGCGCGGGGTCTCAAATACGTCTATTTCAAGGACGGCCGGGCGTCGACCGAGGAGTTGGGGCAGCTTGCGTCGAGCGCACAGTATTTCGTCGCCACGCCGCCCGATCTGGACAACCCCAAGCGCACGGGCGGATTCAGTCCTCTCGTCATGCGCTATTTTGAAGGGCTCGCCGCGGGGACGCGGCTGCTCGGCGTTTTGCCCCGGAGCGGCGACTACCAGAGGATTCTGCCCACGGACGCATTCTGTCAGGTGTCGCCCGACGGCTCGGATCTTGCCGAACGCCTCGATGCGGACCGCAGCAATCCCGACAATCAACGTGCGGTCGAGGCCGCGAGCGCGCTCGTGCGCGAACATCATTCATGGCAGCGGCGCGCCGAGCAGATTTTCGATCATCTCGCCAATAAAACGGCGATCGAGTTTCGAACGGCGCAAAATGAGTCGCAATTCGGTCGGGCAGCCGGCCGCGCGAGCTTGCCCCAAGATGCTTTCCAGGAGTTGAAGGCGGGCAAGCGATTCAGCGCGTCCGCGCGATCGTCATCCGCGTCGGGCTGAACGGGAAAATCGAATATTCTGACTGAACTCCATGCGCGGCCTGTTCGCCAGCGCGCCAGCGCGTGGCGTCGCCGCCTGCGGCCCGAACTCAAATTCCAGCACGGAGAGGCTGTCTCTTGAACAAGCGCGATAGGATTATCGTCACCGGCGCCGGGGGCCTGGTGGGATCGGCGCTGGTCGATCACCTGGGCGAACAAGGTTATGAGCACGTCGTCGGTTTGCGTCGAGCCGACTGCGACCTTCTCGACACCTCCGCGACATTTGCAGAGTTCGAACGTCGCCGCCCCGATCACGTCTTTCACGCCGCCGCGCGCGTCTACGGGCTCATGGGAAGCATGAAGCATCAGGGGTCGTCTTTCTACGAAAACATAATGATTAACACCAATGTCGTCGAGGCGTCGCGGCGCGCAGGGGCGCGGAAAGTCACCGTCATGGGCACCGGAGCGGTCTATCCCTTTCCTTCGCCGGGCCTGCCGCTCAAGGAGGACATGATTTTCCTTGGCCGTCCCTATCCGGGCAACGCCGGCTATGCCAACGCCAAGCGCGCGACGCTCGCCATGCTCGAAGCCTACGAAGAGACCTACGGTATGCAATGGGCGTACATCGTATCGGCCAATCTTTTTGGCCCGCGTGACAAGTTCGACGTGGAATTCGGCCACGTCGTTCCCTCTCTCATCAAGAAATTCTACGACGCCAAGGCCAGCGGCGGGAAGGTGGTGGTCTGGGGCGACGGTTCCGCCCAGCGCGACATCCTCTACGTCAAGGACGCGGCGCGGGCCGCTCTCGGGGTGATGAGCAAGATCGATGGACCGATCAATATGGGGAGCGGCAAAGTCTATCGCATAATGGATGTTGTCGACGCCCTGAGCGATCTGACCGGAATGAAGGGACGAATTGAATGGGACGCGTCAAAACCCAACGGCCAGGCCTATCGAGCCTATGACCTGACGAAGCTTCGCGACATCGGGTTTGAGCCGGCCTACTCGCTTCGCGCCGGATTGGAAGAGACCTGGAACTGGTATCGCGCCCAGAACGGCTGACCCGTCGCCCGCGCCTTCATGAGTCGGTCCAAACAAGGGGGCGCGCTCGACTTCGACGACAGCGCGATTGTTGGCCCCTGGCGATCGCCGGCGTTAGCCCGGACGGGCGCCTTCCGCCCACGTTCAGCGGTGTGGCCTTGGACAGCTCCACCGGATTGGGCCTGTCAGGGGCCGCAAGCTATGCTATTGAGGCGACGGGCGCGGAATATCGCCGTCGACTCGCCCTTTGGCCGCACCGCCGATGCGGTTCGGCCTTGAATTTATAGGACGCACATGGCGCAATTGCCTCAATTCGACCTTTCCGAACTCAAACGACGCATGCAGGCCGCCCACGCGACGCTCAAGCACGAACTTGGCGGACTGCGCACCGGGCGGGCGAGCGCAAGCCTTCTCGAGCCGGTAAACGTCGAGGCCTATGGCCAGCGCATGCCGATCAATCAAGTGGCGACGATCAGCGTTCCCGAGGCGCGGGCGCTTTCCGTTTCCGTATGGGACAAGAGCATGGTGCAGGCCGTGGACAAGGCGATCCGGGACGCCAACCTGGGCCTGAGCCCGTCCGTCGAGGGCTCAGTCTTGCGCATCCGCATTCCCGAGCTGAACGAGCAGCGACGCAGGGAAATGGTCAAGATAGCGCACAAATATAGTGAGGATGCGCGCGTCGCCGTGCGGCATGTCCGCCGCGACGGTCTGGACGTCCTCAAGAAGCTCCTCAAGGAGCACGCGATCAGCGAGGATGACGAAAAGCACCAGGAGGCTGAAGTGCAGAAGGCGACCGATCAGGCCATTCACGAGATCGACGCCTCCCTTAGCGCGAAGGAAAAGGAGATCATGCAGGTCTAGGCGATCGCTCTCGTTGTCCGAGGCCCTCATGCACTATCCCCGCTCCACTCTCGCTCCACGAACGGCTCGCACGCCGGCTCACGTGGCGATCATCATGGATGGCAACGGCCGCTGGGCGCAGGCGCGCGGCCTGCCGCGCTTCGAAGGCCATCGGCGGGGCGTCGAGGCGGTGCGCCGGGCGGTGCGCTCGGCAATCGAACACAATGTGCAGTTCCTGACGATCTATAGTTTTTCCTCGGAGAACTGGAGCCGTCCGCCGGAAGAAGTAGCGATGCTGATGGGCCTGCTCAAGCGCTTCATCCGCAACGACCTCGCCGAGCTCAGCGCCAACGGCGTCAAGGTGCGGATCATCGGCGAACGGGACAATCTCGCGCCCGACATCGTGGCGCTTATCGTCGAGGCCGAAACCCTGACGGCCGACAATCATGGGCTCATGCTCACGGTGGCGTTCAACTATGGCGCGCGGCAAGAGATCGTCGAGGCGGCGCGGCGGCTGGCGATCGACGTTCGCGACGGGCGGCTCGACGCCGAGGCGATCAGTCAGGACGACTTGGCGGACCGGCTCGATACGGTTGGCGTGCCCGATCCCGACCTCATCATCCGCACCTCTGGCGAGATGCGCCTGTCGAACTTCCTGCTCTGGCAGACGGCCTACGCCGAACTCGTATTTCTCCCGGTCTTGTGGCCCGATTTCGACGATGCGGCTTTCGTCTCTGCGCTCGATCAGTATGCGGCGCGCGAGCGACGATTCGGGGCCGTCGTCGAACCCGCCGCCGTCAAGTCCGCGTCATGAGTGAACGCGGATGGCGGTGAGCGGGGGGGGCCGAGGAGCGGGATCGCCGCCCAAAACTCCGGGCGCGCGATTCGGAGAGGATCTGCGGCTGCGGGTCGCGGCCGCGATGGTGATGGGGACTGTGGCGCTCGCGGCGGCATGGATCGGCGGGTTCGTGTTCATCGCGTTCTGGTGGCTCGCGTCAATTGTCGTCTTGTGGGAGTGGCAGCGTCTGGTCGGCGGCGCGCGGCTTATCGAAAGGATTGCCGCCGGCGCGCTCGCGCTCGCGGTCGCGGCGCTCGCCGCGCTGCACAATTCGATCCTCGGCGTCGTGGCGGCGCTCCTTCTCGGCACGGCCGCGGTCGGTTGGATCGCCGGACGGCGGGAGGGTTCGTGGGCGGCCTCGGGCGTGCTCTACGCCGGGGCGCTTCTCGCCAGCGTCGGGTTGCTCCGGGCCTCTCCAAGCTTCGGCGCCGCCGCGATCCTATGGCTTTTTGCCGTGGTCTGGGGAGCGGACGTCGCGGCCTATTTCGCCGGACGGCTTATCGGGGGGCCGCGGCTTTGGCCAAGCGTCTCGCCGGGCAAAACCTGGGCCGGGGCGATCGCCGGCGCGCTCGCCGGCGCGGTCCTCGGCCTCTTGCTGTCGGCGTGGACGAACCGCCTCGCGGCGCTGTTCTGGCTCGGGCTGGCGACGGCGATCGTCTCGGAACTTGGCGACTTGTTCGAATCCGCGGTCAAGCGGCGTTTCGCCGTGAAGGACTCGAGTGGTCTCATTCCAGGCCACGGCGGGTTGATGGATCGGCTCGACGCCTTCACCGCGGCCTCCTTATTCGCGGCAGTGGTGGCCATACTTCATCCCAGGGGCGACTATCTCGCGAGCGGACTGTTTCAATGGTGAGCGCTTCCGAAGTCGTTCCCGCCGCGCCGCTCCGTTCGCGCAAACGAACGCCACGTCCGACACCCTCGCCCCCCAAACGGCTCGCGATTCTCGGAGCGACGGGTTCGATCGGACGCTCGTGCGCGCAAGTCATCGCCGTCGCGCCGGAGATGTTCTCGGTCGTTTCCGTCGCGGGCGGCCGCAACGGCGCGGCGCTGGCGAAATGCGCAATCGAGCTTAACGCCGAATTCGCCGCCCTCGCGGACCCAGCCGGGTATCCGGAGCTGAAGGCGGGACTCGCGGGGTTCAAGGTCGAAATCGCCGCCGGCCCGGAAGCGGTCAAGGAAGCAGCGTTGCGCGGCGCCGATCTGGTGGTCGCCGCTATCGTCGGCGCCGCAGGATTGGAGCCGACCTTCGCCGCGATCGCCGCCGGGCGCACCGTCGCGCTCGCCAACAAGGAAACCCTGGTATGCGCCGGCGCAGCCGTCATGGACACGGCGCGGCGCGTCGGCTCGACGGTGTTGCCGATGGACTCCGAGCATAACGCGCTGTTTCAGGCGATCGGAGCGCGCGACCCTGAGACGATCGAGACCATGACCATCACGGCATCCGGCGGACCGTTCCGTGAATGGAGCGCCGAGCGCATCTCGTCGGCCACGCGCGAACAGGCGCTTACTCATCCCAACTGGGTGATGGGGCCGAAGGTCACGGTCGATTCGGCTGGCCTGATGAACAAGGGGCTCGAGCTGATCGAGGCCCACCATCTGTTCGGCCTGCCCGCCGACCGGCTCGACGTCGTCGTGCACCCGCAGTCGATCGTTCACGGCTTCATCGCCTTCGCCGACGGATCCCTGATCGCCGGCATGGCGTCCCCGGACATGCGCACCCCGATCGCCCATTGCCTCGGCTATCCGGACCGAATCGCTTCGGGAGTGCGCCCGCCCGACCTAGCCGCGCTCGGCCGATTGACCTTCGAGCGCGCTGACCTCGCGCGTTTTCCCGCGCTCGGGCTGGCGATTGACGCGCTGCGCTCGGGCGGCGGCGCGCCGACCGCCCTCAACGCCGCCAACGAGATCGCCGTTGCGGCGTTTCTCAGCCGCCGAATCGGCTTCGGCGACATCGCCCGCATCGTGGCGAAAACGCTCGCCGCGATGAGCGCGGCGGGCGAATTGGGCGCGCCTGCCGACGTTGCGGAAGCGCTGAAGATTCACCATATCGCGCTAGATAGGACGACAGACCTATTGGCGTGAGCGCGGACTTGCGTCACTCTATAACCGTTCAGTAACCATCTTTCAGCGGCCCTGTGGCGGCTGGCGGAGCCGGAGGGCGTGGATGGCGGTAGTGAATCAGATCGCCGACCTTCTGGCGTGGCTCGGGTGGTACGTCGTTCCCTTCATCCTGATTCTGAGCCTCATCGTCTTCATCCACGAGCTCGGGCACTATCTGGTCGGGCGATGGTGCGGGGTTAAGATCGACGCGTTTTCCCTCGGGTTCGGTCCCGAGCTGTTTGCGCGGATCGATTCGCGCGGCACGCGCTGGCGCATCGGCGCCCTTCCGCTTGGCGGATACGTCAAGTTCCACGGCGACGCGAATGTCGCAAGCGTCTCGGACGGCGGTGCGGGGGATCCGTCGGTCGACCGCTCGCTCACCCTCGCCGGCCAGCCGCTGCGCAACCGCGCGGCGATTGTCGCCGCAGGGCCGATCGCAAATTTCCTGCTCGCTTTCGTGATATTTACCGGGATGTTCATGGCCTTTGGCCGGGTGGAGCATCTGGCCCGAATTGGCCGAGTTCGAGCCGAACAGTCCGGCGGCCGCGGCCGGATTCCAGGCCGGCGACCTCGTGAAGTCGATCAACGGCATGCCGATCGAGAGCTTTGAATTGCTTCAGGAATTCGACGCTCATGAGCACCGGCTTGCCGATGAGCTTCGTCGTCGACCGGCAGGGCCGCGATGTCGATCTCACGGCGACGCCGAAGGTCACCGTTGTCGACCAGGGCGTGTTCGGCAAGCGTCGCATGGGCCATCTTGGCCTTGCCTCTTCCGCGGATCGGAACGACGCCAAGATCGAGCACTGCGGGCCTATGAGCTGCGCCGCCTGGGGCGCGGCCCAAGAATGGTTCATCGTCAAGGCGACTGGCGCCTATATCGTCGGGATTTTCGCCGGGCGGGAATCAACAGATCAAATGTCGGGATTAATCGGTGCGGCGCAAATGGCTGGAGAGATGGCGAAAATCAGCTTTTGGGAGCTGTTCAGCCTCGCCGCGTGGTTCTCAGTGTCGGTTGGCCTGATGAACCTGCTGCCCGTGCCGCTGCTGGACGGCGGCCATCTCGCGTTTTACGCGTTCGAGGCCTTGCGGGGACGCCCGCTGAGCGAGCGGGCGCAGGAAATCGGGCTGAGAATCGGGATCGCCCTGGTCGCGCTTCTGGTGGTTTTCACCACTTCGCACGACATCATACGCTTGGTCACGAACGGCAATTAACCAACGATCGACCATATTGCGTGTCCTGGGCGCAACGCTCGCGAGAAATGGTGTAGGCTCGGTCAATAACGGTTTGCACGCGCGAGCAAAAATTGTAAAACGCCGTTAATCGTCCCGATCGTCGCCCGGCTTGGCGGGGATCGAGCGCTGCGTCGCGACTGCGGCGTCGCCCGCGATCGGCGCCGGAAGGCGCGGGACAGGGGCGCACAGGCAGGATCACGCCGAAGCGGCGCCGTCGAGGCGGACGCCGCGCTGGCGCGGAGAGGGGCATCGGGCCATATGGATTGGATACGCGGGTTTGTTGGCGGCGTCCTTCTCGCGGTCATCCTTGGTCTTTGCGGTTTGACCTGGACGACACCGGCGAGTGCGCAGCAGATTGTCGTTCAGGGCGCCAACGTCGATCCCGCGACGCTCAAGCCATATTTTAGCGGAACCGATCCGGCGTCGATCCAGCGTGGCGTCGAAGACCTCGAGGCGACGGGCATCTACTCCAACGTCAGCGCCCATCTCGTCGACGGCAAGATCGTGGTCAGTCTCGCCGGCGGCTCGCAGATCATCAACAGAGTTGCGTTCGAGGGCAACAAGCAGATCGAAACCAAGCAGCTCGAAGTCGAAGTCCAGTCAAAACCGCACACCGCCTACAACGAGGAGACCGCCGTCGGCGACGTCGGCCGAATCAAGGACGCCTACAAGAAGTACGGCCGGAACGAAGCGAAGGTGACGAAGAGGCTGGTCCAATTGCCGAACGGGCGGGTGGACCTCGTCTTCACCATCGACGAAGGCGGCAAGACGGGCATCCGCGAGATCAAGTTTGTCGGCAACCACGCTGTTTCGAACTACCGCCTCGGCGGCCTGATGCAGACCAGCACAATGAACTTGCTGTCGTTCATCAAGAGCACCGACGTCTACGACCCGGATCGTCTGGCCTCCGACGAGGAGGCGATTCGCCGCTATTACATGAAGAACGGCTATGCCGACTTCCGGATCGTCAGCACCGACGTCACCTACCAGGAAAATCCGCCCGGCTACATCATCACGATCACGATGGACGAGGGTCCGCAATACCACGTTTCGAGCGTCAACGTGGTCTCGAACATTCCCAAGGTCGATGGGCCCGCGCTCGCCCATTTCGCGTCCTTGAGACAAGGCGACGTCTACGACGCGAGCGCTGTCGACAAGTCGGTCGAGGCGATCACCCGCGATGTCGCGCGGCAAGGCTACGCATTCTCGGAGGCGCGTCCGCACGGCGACCGCGACACCGTCAATCATACGATCGCGATCTCGTTCTCGGTCGACAACGGGCCCAAGGTCTACATCGAGCGGATCGACATCGTCGGCAACACGCGCACCCGGGACTATGTCATTCGCCGCGAGTTCGACATTGGCGAAGGCGACCCCTACAACCACGTCCTGATCGAGCGCGCCGAGCGTCGTCTGAACAGCCTCGGCTATTTCAAGAAGGTCCATATTTCGAACCGGCCTGGGTCGGCGCCCGACCGTGTCATCGTCGTCGTCGAGGTCGAGGACCAGCCGACCGGCTCGATCAGCCTCAGCGGCGGATATTCAACGACGCAGGGCTTCCTCGCGGAGCTCGCCTATACGGAGACGAACTTTCTCGGCCGCGGCCAGTATGTGAGGTTGAGCGTCTCGGACGGTCAGTACACCCAAGGATGGAAGGCCTCGTTCACCGAGCCTTACTTCCTCGGCCAGCGTCTGGCCGCGGGCTTTGACGTTTACCATCAGGTCAACAACAACAACCAGTATGCGCTGTACCAGAACTGGACGACCGGCGCGACGGTAAGGCTCGGCATTCCAATCACCGACGACCTGACGTTCCAGCCTAACTATTCGATCTACGAGTCGAAGATCACGATTCCGAACACCTCATCTCAGCCCTACGACGACTGCGTTGGACCCAATCAGACCTGGTTTCCGGGGGGAACCTTCATCCCGGTTGTGCCAAGTTCGGTCATCAACTGCTTGAGCAACGGCGAGGCGCCGGTCGAAATCAAGCAAGCAGCCGCGCAAGGCAGCATCGTGACTTCGCTTGCCGGCTTCTCGCTGCTCTACAATAATCTCGACAACCGCAAGGACCCGACGACCGGCTTCTACGTCAATTACAAGCAGGAATTCGCTGGCCTCGGCGGCCAATCCGACTTTATCCGCGAGACGTTTGACGCGCGCTGGTATCGTCCAATCACGGAGGATTTCATCGGCCAGATTCACCTGCAGGCCGGCCAAATCAATTCCTTTGGAGGCAACCAGCCGCTGATCATCAATAACTTCATGCAGGGTCCGTCATTGGTGCGCGGCTTCGCGCCTTCGGGCATAGGCCCGCGCGACATCTCGAATCCGTATGACATTCAGTCCGCGGCCCTTGGCGGCACGACCTATTATGGCGCTTCAGCCGAGGTCGACTTCCCAATCTTCGGCCTGCCGCGCGAAATCGGGCTCAAGGGCGCGGTGTTCGCTGACGCCGGCAGCCTGATCGGCTATTCGGGTCCGACGAATTTCTCGAATTTCTTGGGCTATACCTACTGTCCCGCTCCCGGGTCGGTTGGCGCTATTTTGCCTATCACACAGGTGAGTTGCGCCAACGTGTGGGACCCGAACCAGATCCGGGCCTCGGTGGGCGCGAGCCTGATCTGGGCCTCGCCGATGGGGCCGATCCGGTTTGACTTCGCCATCCCGGTTGTGAAGGGCAAGTACGACCAGACCCAGTTCTTCAACTTCTCCGGCGGCACGACCTTCTAGCGCTGATCAACCGGCTCCCCTTAACGAGCGGGCGCGCCAGGGCTGGCGCGCCCGTCGTCGCTTCCGACGGAACCCGCCTTTGCCCAGGATTCGCTTTTTTCCCCCAAGCTCCGCGCCTTCGCTGGCCGAAGTCGCAAGCTGGTGCGGCGCGACGCTCGGCTCCGAGGCGGACGCCGGCTGCGTGATCAGGGACGTTGCCGCCCTTGATCAGGCTGGGCCGGGCGAACTGACCTTCCTCGACAATCCGAGATACCTTGACGCGCTCAAGCGCACGCGCGCGGCCGCGGTCCTGGTCGGGCCGCGCTACGCCGGCGCCGCTCCGGCCGGCTGCGCCGCGCTCATCGTCCAGGAGCCATACCGTGCGATGGCCGTGGTGATGACGAAGCTCTACCCCACGGCCGTCAAGCCGGGCTCGGTGTTCGGCGAGAGCGGCGTTTCGCCCGCGGCCTCCGTTCACCCTTCGGCCCGGCTCGAAGCGGGCGTGATCGTCGACCCCGGCGCGGTGATCGGGCGCGGGGCCGAGATCGGCGCCGGCGCCGTCATTGGCCCCAATGCCGTTATCGGCCCGGAGGTTCGGATCGGGCGCGACGGCTCCATCGGCGCCTCGACGACGATCGGCGCGGCGCTGATCGGCGACCGGGTGATCATTCATCCCGGCGCGCACATTGGGCAGGACGGCTTTGGGTTCGCTCTCGGGCCGCGCGGCCACTTCAAGGTGCCGCAAATCGGGCGCGTCATCATTCAGGACGATGTCGAGATCGGCGCAGGCGTCACGATCGACCGGGGCGCGAACCGCGACACCGTGATTGGCGAGGGGGCGAAGATCGATAACCTGGTGCAGATCGGCCACAACGTGGTCATCGGCCGCCACGCGGTGCTGGTGGCGCAGTCGGGTGTCTCCGGATCGAGCGCGATCGGCGATTTTGCCGCCCTCGGCGGGCAGGCCGGCATCGCCGGCCACCTGACGATCGGCGCCGGCGCCCAGGTTGCGGCGGCGGCAGGCGTCATGACGGACATTCCGCCCGGCGAGCGGTGGGCCGGCGCGCCGGCCAAGCCCGTCCGGGAGTTCTTTCGCGAGGTCGCCGCGATCAAGCGGCTGGCCGGAGACGCGCGCGGCGCGACCAACGCAGAATGACGCCCGTTCAGCGGACGCCGGGGACGGAGAGGGAAAGCGGTATGAACGAACCGATCGGCCGGACGTTCGAAAGCTACGACATCCAGAAGCTCCTCACCCTCTTGCCGCATCGCTATCCGTTCCTGCTTGTTGACCGCATCGTCGAGGCGCGCGGCGACGAATATGGCGTGGGGATGAAGAACGTGACGGCCAACGAGCCCCATTTCCAGGGCCATTTCCCCGGCCGGCCGGTCATGCCGGGCGTGCTCTTGATCGAGGCCATGGCGCAGACCGCGGGCGCGCTTTGCGTCGCCTCGCAGGGAGCGACCGCGGCGCCGAGCGTCGTCTACATGATGACGATCGACAAGGCCAAGTTCCGCAAGCCCGTCGTTCCCGGCGATCAGGTGCGGTTTTACATGACCCGCATCGCAAAGCGCCGCAACATGTGGTGGTTTCGCGGCGAGGCAAAAGTCGAAGACGAGCTCGTTTGCGAAGCCGAAGTGTCGGCCATGCTGGTGCGTGAATGATGAAAACGATCCATCCGACCGCCGTCGTCGAGGACGGCGCGCGGCTCGGGGCAGGGGTCGAGATCGGGCCGTTTTGCCATATTGGAGCGCAGGCAAAGCTTGGCGACGGCGTCCGCCTCGTCTCTCATGTGAGTTTGGCTGGCGACACCACGGTCGGCGCGCGCACGGCGATCTTTCCCTTCGCCTCGATCGGGCATCAGCCGCAGGACCTCAAATATCGCGGCGAGCCGGTTCGCCTCATCATCGGCGAGGACTGCATCATCCGCGAGGGTGTGACGATGAATCCCGGCACCGTCGGCGGCGGCTCGGAAACGATCGTGGGCGCCCGTTCGGTGTTTCTGGCCAACTCGCATGTCGGACATGACTGCCGGATCGGCGAGGGGGTCGTCATGTCCAACAATGTGATGCTCGGCGGGCATTGCCAGATCGGCGATTTCGCCAATCTGGGCGGGGGCGTCGCGGTCCACCAGTTTGTTCGCATTGGCGCCTACGCCTTCGTCGGCGGTTTGGCGGGCGTCGAGCACGACGTCATTCCGTTCGGGATTGCGCTTGGCAATCGCGCCTCGCTCGCCGGCCTCAATGTCGTCGGCCTCAAGCGGCGGGGCTTCTCGCATGAGACGATCCACGAGCTCAGGCGCGCCTATAAGATGCTGTTCAATGGCGGGGGCGCCCTGAAGGAGCGCGTCGGCGAGATCGCCGAGGCGTTCGCCGGGCAGGAAGCGGTGCAGCAGATCGTTGCTTTTCTCCAGCAGGGCGGGGATCGCGCAATCTGCGTCCCGCGCGCCGGCAAGGGCGAGGAGGAGGGGTGAGCGGCCCTCGCGCCGCCGTCCCAGGGCCGCCGCTGGCGATCCTGTGCGGCGCTGGCGCGTTTCCGCTCGAGGTCGCGGGAGAGGCGCGTCGCGCCGGGCGGGAGCCGTTTCTCGTCGGCGTCGTTGGAGCGACCGATCCGGCGATCGAAGCCTACCCGCACGCCTGGGTGCGCATGGGCGAGGTCGGCAAGCTGTTTGCGGTCCTCAAGGCGCGCGCCATCGCCGAGATGGTGATCATCGGCGCCATGGTGAGACCCGAACTTGCGGACCTCAGGCTCGACTGGGGAGCGGTGAAGCGGGCGGCGGGACTGGCGCAGCTTTTCCGCCGCGGCGACAATGGGCTTCTGGTCGGCCTGGCTGCGATCATCGAGCGCGAGGGCATCCGCGTCGTCGGCGCGCACGAGGTTGCGCCCGGCCTGCTCGCGCCGGCGGGTCCGTTCGGCGCGCGCTCGGGGTCGCGAGAGGACGAAACGGACATGGGATTCGGCGCCGATCTCCTCGGCGCGCTCGCGAGCTTCGACGCGGGGCAGGGCGCGATCGTCGCCGCGGGACGGGTCATAGCGATCGAAGCTGCCGAAGGCACCGACGCGATGCTCGCCCGCGTCGCAGAGATGCGGGCAAGCGGACGGCTGCGCTTTACCGGCCCGGCCGGCGTATTGGTGAAAGCCCCCAAGCGCGGGCAGGATCTCAGGCTCGACATGCCGGCGATCGGGCCAAAAACCATCGAAGGGGCGGCCAAGGCGCGCCTGCGCGGAGTGGCGGTCGCGGCCGGCCGCGTCCTGATCGTCGACCGGGAGCGCTCGGCGCGCGAAGCCGACGCGGCTGGCCTGTTCGTCGCCGGATTCGCTCCTCCCGGCGCTGGGCGGTGAGCGCTTTGCGCGTCGCGCTCGTGGCAGGCGAGCACTCAGGCGACCAGCTCGGCTACAAGCTCATGCGCGCGCTTAAGGAGGCGCATGCAGGCGAGGTCGTATTCTCCGGCGTTGGCGGTGAGGCGATGGAGGCGGAGGGGCTCACGAGTCTCTTTCCGATCAGCGACATCGCGGTCATGGGCATCCTGCCGGTGTTGGCCCGGCTGCCGAAGCTTCTCGCGCGCATCCGCGAGACGGCAAGGGCGATCGTCGCCGCGCGGCCGGACGCGCTCGTCATCATCGACAGCCCGGACTTCACCCACCGCGTAGCCCGCCGCGTCCGCGCCGCCCTGCCGAATTTGCCGATCGTCGACTACGTCAGTCCGAGCGTCTGGGCCTGGCGGCCCGGGCGCGCCAGGGCGATGCGGGCCTATGTCGATTGCGTGCTGGCGCTGCTGCCGTTCGAGCCCGAGGCCTATCGGCGGCTGAAGGGGCCGCGCTGCGTCTATGTCGGCCATCCGCTGATCGAGCGCCTCGGCGAATTGCGGCCGAACGCGGATGAGACGCGCCGCCGGGGGGCGCTTCCGCCGCTGGTCGTTGTGCTGCCGGGGTCGCGCCGCTCGGAGGTCAGCCGGCTGATGGCCGACTTTGGCGGCGCGCTCGAGGTCCTGCGCCAGTCGGTCGGGCCGTTCGCGGTCGTTCTGCCGACGCTGCCCCATGTCGAGCGCGAGGTCAGGAGCTTGGCCGCGCTCTGGCCCGAGGCGCCGAAGATCGTGCTCGGCGAGGACGCCAAATATGCCGGTTTTCGCGCCGCGCGCGCGGGCCTCGCGGCGTCGGGAACGGTGACGCTCGAACTGGCGCTGGCGGGCGTCCCGATGGTCGGCGCCTACAAGGTCTCGCTTGTCGAGGAGCAGCTCAAATATCTGATCAAGGTCCCCTCGATCCTGCTGCCGAACCTCATCCTCGGCAAGCGGGCGATCCCGGAGTTCCTGCAGCGCGATTGCACGCCGGCCGCGCTCGGCGCGGCGCTTGCCGACATTGCGCGCGACGGCCCGGCGCGGACCGCCCAGCTCGACGCCCTGTCGCAGCTCGACCGTCTGATGGCGCTCGCCGACGGCGGCGCGCCCAGCGCCCACGCCGCTCGCGCGGTCATCGAGACGATCGAGACCCGCGCATAGGGAAGCCCGAAGTTCGGGCAATTCACTAAAGCCGCCGGCGAGCGCGCCGGCTTTTGGCTCTTATGGCGTTATCTGTTGGTCGACCGGTTTGCTGTTCGTTCGTCGAACCCTTGCCGTCATGGCCGGGCTTGTCCCGGCCATCCACGCCTTGATGCGCCGCGACCGCCATGCTCCGTTCTTCACCGCCGCATGGCGCGTCCGCCATCCACGCCGGTCGCCACGAACCGCCGTCTCCGCTTGCCCGGCCATCAGGGACAGCCGAACGCGATAAGAGCGCGAACTTTTGGCTCTTATGGCGTTATCTGTTGGTCGACCGGTTTGCTGTTCGTTCGTCGAACCCTTGCCGTCATGGCCGGGCTTGTCCCGGCCATCCACGCCGGGCCGCCGCAAGAACGAGTCCCGCCTCGGCGCGACCGGCAGGAAGGCGGACGGTCGCAAGGCTTTTCGCGCTTGCCTGCGTCGATGCGCTGGGCCTTCGTGGATGGCCGGGACAAGCCCGGCCATGACGCCTTGATGGCGCCGTCCGCCACCTCCGCCATGCTCCCGATTCCTTCCCCACAACAGCCAACGCGATAAGAGCGCGACTTTTGGCTCTTATGGCGTTATCTGTTGGTCGACCGGTTTGCTGTTCGTTCGTCGAACCCTTGCCGTCATGGCCGGGCTTGTCCCGGCCATCCACGCCGGGCCGCCGCAAGAACGAGTCCCGCCTCGGCGCGACCGGCAGGAAGGCGGACGGTCGCAAGGCTTTTCGCGCTTGCCTGCGTCGATGCGCTGGGCCTTCGTGGATGGCCGGGACAAGCCCGGCCATGACGCCTTGATGGCGCCGTCGGCGAAACGCCTTGTGAAAATCAGAATTGCGTGCTATCTTGAGGATCGTCGGCGAGAGGCGCCCGCGCCCCGGCAAGGCGGGAGGCGCTTTCTGGCCGGGATCGTCGTAACCCATTGAAAAGGCCCAATTCGCGGAAGGGTTTTCCTTTGATACCTTTCCGGATTCCTTTGCCCCGCTTCCGGTTTCCTTTGCTGGGCTTCCCGGAGTCTTTGCTGGGCTTCCTCCGGGCTTGCGAGGAGCGTGAGGGCGTTCGGTAAGAACGCCCGTCTTCGACGGCTCACGCTCGCGAATGCCGAGTCTGGCTCCACCCGAACGCAACAGGCTTTAGCACAAAGAGCCGGACGGAAAAGATCGCGGGGCGCGATCGTGGCTCAAGCTTTCACCCGTACGTATTCGCCGGGCGCGTCGCCGAGGGGTTTAAGCTTGCCGTCGCCCGGCTTGCGGGCAGGCGCCTTTTCAGGCGCCTGGGCGGTGAGCCATGCGAGCCAGTCGGGCCACCAGGAGCCGGGCGTCTCCTTGGCGGCCGCGAGCCAGTCGTCGAACTCTCCCGTCGGCGGCCCGCCCGACCAGTACTGATACTTGGGCTTGCTGGGCGGGTTGACGACGCCTGCGATATGGCCCGAGCCCGCCATCACGTAGCGCGCCGGCCCGCCGAAGCATTTGGCCCCGGTGAACACCGAGCGGGCGGGGGCGATATGGTCCTCGCGCGCCGCCAGTTCGTAGACCGGGATCGTCACCTTCTTGAGGTCGAGCGTCTTGCCGCTCAAGATCATGCGCCCCTTGGAGAGGTCGTTCTGCAGATAGCAGTGGCGAAGATAGAACTTGTGGTTGGCCGCGGGCATGCGGGTCGAATCCGAATTCCAGACGAGAAGATCGAATGGCATCGGCTCTTTGCCCTTGAGATAATTGTTCACGTAGTAGGACCAGATGAGGTCGTTCGGGCGCAGCATGTTGAAGGCGTTGGCCATCTGCGAGCCGTCGAGATAGCCGCGCTCGGCCATCCGCTCCTCGACCGCCTTCAACTGTTCGGCGTCGACGAACACCTTGAGGTCCCCCGGGTCCGTGAAGTCGATCTGCGCCGCGAAGAAGGTTGCGCTGCTGATTCTCTTGTCGCCCAGGGCGGCCATGTAGGCGAGGGTCGCGGCGAGCAGCGTTCCGCCGACGCAATAGCCGATCGCGGCGATCTCTCGCGCGCCGGTCGCCTGTTCGATGCAGTCGAGGGCGGTCAGGACGCCCTCATGCATATAGCTGTCGAAGTCCTTGTCGGCGCAGCGCTCGTCCGGATTGACCCAGGATATGACGAAGACGGTGAGCCCCTGCGCCGCCGCCCAGCGGATGAACGACTTTTCGGGATTGAGGTCGAGGATGTAGAACTTGTTGATCCATGGCGGGACGATCAGGAGCGGGCGCTTGTAAACCTCCGGCGTCGTCGGCTCGTACTGGATAAGCTCGATCAGGTCGTTGCGGAAGACGACCTTGCCGGGGGTCGCGGCGAGGTTGACGCCGAGCTTGAAGGCGCGCGCGTCAGCCTGGCGAATCCGCAAAGTTCCATGTCCGGCCTGGATGTCCTCGGCCAGCATTTTCAGGCCTCGCACCAGGTTTTCACCGCTTTCCGCCAACGTCGTGCGCAGAAGCTCGGGGTTGGTGGCGACGAAGTTCGTTGGCGACAGCGCCGCCGTCACCTGACGGAGGTAGAATTGCGCCTTGTCGCGATCGTGCGGTTCGAGCTCGTCGGCGTGCTTGACGAGGTCGTCGGCCCAGCGCGTCGTCAATACGTAGGCCTGCTTGATGAAGTCGAAATAAGGATTGTCGCGCCACGCGGCGTCGGCGAAGCGCTTGTCGGACGCCTCGGGTGGGGCGATCGGCTCAGCTTTCTCACCCTGCAGGCGATGCAGCGTCGCCGCCCAGAGCTCGACGAACTTGGTCGTCAACGCCGTTTGGGCCGCGAACGCCCGCTGCGGCTCGGCCATGTAATATTCGGCCACCTTGCCAATCGATCGCAACATCTCGCCGACATCGTCGGCGACGGTGGTCTTGATCTCGCCGCTCTCTCGCGGCCCCATGTAGGCAGCCAGCACCTTGCCCCCGAGCTCGATCGCCTGGGTGATGTTGTGGGCGAGCGCCTGCACGTCGGGGGTTGGTTGGAAAGCGTCTGCCCCCGGCGATTTGGCGTCGGCCGCTGGACGCCCCTGCGCCCCCTGCGGCGGCGCTCGCCGGCTCGGGCGCCGGAGTCGGGGGAGCTACCGACGCGGGAGGCTCGGCCGGAGCGTGCGCGGTCTGGATTTCGCTCGACGTTCGCCGCTCGGCCCGCCGCGGGGGGGTCGGCTTTCCTTTCTCGGGCCGGCTTTGGGCGCGCAGATCCGGCGTGACGAATGCGGCCAGGGGCGCGGCCAGTTCACTGCGCCCCTGAACGGCCTTGGCCGGAGGCGCTTCGGGCTCAACCGGCGGGCGGGGCGCTTCGCCCGACGGCCGGCCTTTGCCGCGGCTCGCTGCGGCGCTTCGGGCGGCGATCTTGCTCGGCTGGGACTTGGCGCGCGCCCTCGGCTTGCTCGGACTGATCTTGGCCATGAAAGCGTTTCCCTCGTCGCCGGGCGTCAGACCCGGTCCCGTTTTGGTCATAATAGGTCACTAACAGTCGGCGGCGCCATCAAGACTTTCGGAAAGAAAGATGTTTTGCAACATTCGCGCGGAGCGCCGCGCATGCAGGCTGAGACGAACCATGTCGGCGGGTCTTCTCGCCCTCGCCACGCTCGCCGTCTCGGCTTGTGCAAGCGAAGCGCAGGAGCAGGACAACATCTTCAAGCAGGGGGCCAAGCTCCTCGGGTTCGCGACCGACGTCGCGCCGCCGGCCGATTTCGTTGTCAAGTCGAGGCCCAACGGCGATGTCGACTATATTCCCGTCTTTCAGGCCCCGCCCGAGCCCGCCCGGCCGGCGCTCGAGGGCGTCAATCTGAAGGCGGTCAAGAACGAGCTCGAACTCGGTCCAGAAGCAGCATGACGCGCTCCGGGCGGCCTATCCGCCTTCGGCCAAGGCGGTCGCCGAGCAGGAAGCGGCGGCGAAGAAAAAGCCGAAGACGAACGCCCCCGCCGCCCAGCAATAGACGGCGGGTTTGCGACCGTTAACCTTCCGGTGCTAACAGGACCTCGGCGCATAAGCCGACGAGGCGGGAAACGATCCAGGGGCTATTGGCTGAAATGAGCGACTTTCATCGGGTGCGGCGCTTGCCGCCTTATGTCTTCGAGCAGGTCAATGCGCTCAAGGCCAAGGCCCGCGCCGGCGGGGCCGACATCGTCGATCTCGGCATGGGCAACCCGGACCTGCCGGCCCCGAAGCACGTGCTCGAGAAACTGATCGAGACCGTCGGCAAGCCGCGGACCGACCGCTATTCCGCCTCGAAAGGCATCGCGGGCTTGCGCCGCGCCCAGGCTGGCTATTACGCGCGCCGGTTCGGCGTGAAGCTCAATCCCGAGACGCAGGTCGTCGCCACCCTCGGCTCGAAGGAAGGCTTCGCCAATATGGCGCAGGCGATCACCGCGCCCGGCGACGTGGTGCTGGTGCCGAACCCGTCCTATCCGATCCACGCCTTCGGCTTCCTGATGGCCGGCGGCGTCATCCGCTCCGTGCCGGCGGAGCCGGGCCCCGAGTTCTTCACCGCGGTCGAGCGCGCGATCATGCATTCGATCCCGAAGCCGATCGCGGTCGTGGTCTGCTATCCGTCCAACCCGACGGCGATGGTCGCCTCGCTCGACTTCTATAAGGATCTGGTCCTGTTCGCGAAGAAGCACGAGATTTTCGTGCTCTCCGACATCGCCTACGCCGAGGTCTACTTCGACGACGCGCCGCCGCCCTCGATTCTGCAGGCGCCCGGCGCCTTCGATGTCGCGGTCGAGTTCACCTCGATGTCGAAGACCTATTCGATGGCCGGCTGGCGGATCGGCTTTGCGGTCGGCAACGAGCGGCTGCTGGCGGCGCTGGCTCGGGTCAAGTCCTATCTCGATTACGGCGCCTATACTCCGATCCAGGTCGCCGCCGCTGCGGCGCTCAACGGTCCGGACGATTGCGTGCGCGAGATGCGCGCGACCTATAAGCGCCGCCGCGACGTGATGATCGAGAGCTTCACCGCGGCCGGCTGGCCGATCGACAAGCCCAGCGCCTCGATGTTCGCCTGGACCCCGGTGCCCGAGCGCTTCCGCCATCTCGGCAGCCTCGAGTTCTCGAAGCTTCTGATCGAGAAGGCCGACGTCGCCGTCGCGCCGGGGATCGGTTTCGGCGAGCACGGCGACGATTTCGTCCGCCTCGCTTTGGTCGAGAACGAACAGCGCATCCGTCAGGCGGCGCGCGGCGTCAGGCGCTTCTTCGAAAGCGCCGACAAGACGCTGCATAATGTGGTGAAGCTCAAGAAGCAGGCGTGAGCGGGCGCCTATTCGCGAGTAACTCTCGCGGCGACGCTCAAGCTCGACGCCAGCGCCGGATCGGTCGAGGAGGCGGCGCGGATCGTCAGGCGAATTCGGGCGCGCTGGCTGAAGACGCGCATCCTGTTGCGCGCCGACTCGGGCTTCGCCCGCGAGGCGCTAAGGCTTGGCGCGAACAGAACCGGGTCGACTTCGTGTTCGGCCTGGCGCGCAAACCCCGGCTCTTCGAGGAGATCGAAGCCGAACTCGCGCAGGCCGAGGCGGAAGCCGCCGTGACCGGCAAACCGGCCCGCCGCTTGAGGGACTTCCGCTATGCGACCCTCGACAGCTGGTCGCGCCGGCGCCGGGTGATCGGCAAGGCGGAATGGACAAAGGGCGAGGCCAATCCGCGCTTCATCGTCACCCCGCTCAAGCAGGGCGAGATGCACGGCTGCTTCCTCTACGAGACGATCCACTGCGCTCGCGGCGACATGGAGAACTCATCGATCGAGAATGTCGCGCTGGTGTTCGCTGCGGAGGACGGTCGTGGCCCTGCCGCGGCCAAGGCGGCAGCCGCGACGCCCGATCGAAGAAGTTCGCAGCAATTCACGATTCCAATCCTCTCAAACCAACGGAATTGGCTGCATGAAACCCCTGAGTCAACTCCACGTCATTTCGGAAAAGACCGGCCCGAGGAGAGGCTGGAAGCCCCAATCGGGTGAGCCGCAGCGCCCCCTCACCCGCCGAACACGTCGTTGGTCTGCGCTGTGACGCGCACGAAGGTGGTGCGCTTCGGGACCTCCTTGAGGTGGGCGGCGCCGATATAGGTCATCATCGAGCGCACGCCGCCCATGATCTCGGCCATCGTGCCGTCGACCGATCCCCGGTAGGGCGTCTCGACCGTCTTGCCCTCGGCGGCGCGATAGTGGGCAACGCCGCCGGAATGTTTCCGCATCGCGGTCTCCGACGACATGCCGTAGAACGTCATGCCGACCGCGATCTTCTCGCCGCCTCGCTCCTCAAACCGGATCTGGCCGTCGCATTCGTCGTGGCCGGCGAGCATGCCGCCGAGCATGACGAAATCGGCGCCCGCGCCATAGGCTTTGGCGACGTCGCCGGGCGCGGTGCAGCCGCCATCGGCGCAGACCTGACCTTTCAGCCCATGCGCGGCGTCGGCGCATTCGATGATCGCCGAAAGCTGCGGATAGCCGACGCCGGTCACCCGCCGCGTCGTGCAGACCGACCCGGGGCCGATGCCGATCTTGACGATGTCTGCGCCGGCCAGGATCAGCGCTTCGGTCATATCGCCGGTGACGACGTTGCCGGCCATGATCACGGCGTTGGGATAGTCGTCGCGCACCCGCTTGACCGTGTCGAGGAACTTTTCCGCATAGCCGTTGGCGACGTCGAGACAGATGAACCGGATCGGCGCCGCCTTGGCGACCGAGGCTAGTTTCTTGACGTCGCCAGCGGTCGTGCCGAGCGAATAGAACGCATGCCCGCCGTCCGGCCCGGCGAAGAACTCGACGAGCTTCGGCTCGGGGTAGTGCTTGTGCAGGGCGGTGAGCGCCCCATGCTTGCCGAGCGCCTGCGCCATCGCCATGGTGCCCGTCACGTCCATGTTGGCGGCGATGAGCGGAAAGCCCTTCCATTCCGAGCCGGTGTGGAGGAAACGGAAGGCGCGATCGACGTCGACGGCGCTGCGCGTGTTGAGGGTTGAACGCTTGGGGCGAATGAGGACGTCCTTGAAATCGAGCTTGACGTCGGTTTCGATACGCATGGATTGTCCAGTTTCTGGCGGGAGAACGGGCGTCGCCGTTCGACAATGTAGTGATCCCGAGCGCAGACCTCAACGACGCGCCGGGAGCGCCTAGCGGACGGGCGCGGGGAGCAGGGGAGGAGTTCAGGGATGCGTTTGAAGGGCAAGGCTGCGCTGGTGACAGGCGCGGGGCAGGGGTTCGGGTTCGGCATCGCCGAGGCGTTGGTCCGCGAGGGCGCGCGAGTGGCGTGCCTCGATCTGAGGGGCGATGTCGCCGACGCCGCGGCCAGGCGGTTCGGCGGCGGTTCGATCGCGCTCCACGCCGACGTCTCGAAACGCGAGGACGTCGACCGGGCGGCGCGCGATGCGATCGCCGCGTTCGGGCGGGTGGACATCGTCGTCAACAATGCCGGAACCACGCATCGCAACAAGCCGATCATGGAGGTGACGGACGAAGAGTTCGACCGCATCTTCGCCGTCAACGTCAAATCGATCCTTCTCACCGCGCAGGCCTTCGTTCCGCATATGCGCGCCCACGGCGGGGGCGTCTTCATCAACGTCGGCTCGACCGCGGCCTTGCGCCCGCGCCCGGGCCTGACCGTCTACAACGCCTCGAAAGGCGCGGTGCATGTGATGACGAAATCGATGGCTGTCGAACTCGCGCCCGACAAGATTCGCGTGTGCGCGCTGGCCCCGGTCGCCGGCGAGACGCCGCTGCTCGCGATGTTCATGGGCGAGGACACCCCCGAGAAGCGGGCCGCCTTCAAGGCCACCGTGCCGCTCGGTCGATTTTCGAAGCCGGAGGACATTGGGCTCGCTGCGCTTTATCTTGCAAGCGACGACGCGAACTTCCTGACCGGCGTGGTGCTGGAGGTCGACGGGGGGCGGTGCATATGAGCCCCGAGCCGCCGTCTTACTTGATGTCGCCGCGGCCGATCGCCTCGCCCGCGAGCCGCAACGCCGGCATGTCTCGCCATTCAGGGAAGTGGACGGTGCATTTGACGGCGACGCGGCCCGAGCGCGCGTTCGGGTCAGAGCGCGCGGCCCGACGCCAGTTCCCCGCCCCAGTCGGCGGGATCGACGTTTCGAGCCGTCTCGGAGAACGTCCATGAATGGCTCGCCGGATCGAGGCAGGAATATTGGCGCTCGCCATAGGGAAAGTCCTCGAGGTCCCGAGTGACGCGAGCGCCGTGCTGACGGGCCCGCAAGAAGTGCGTGTCGACCGCCTCGACTCTCACCATCACCGAATGTCCGCTTCCGAGCGGAGCGTCCGGTGAACTGGTCTGCGAAACCACGATCGAGCCGCCGCCGAATTGAAGCTGCGACGGGTGGGCGCCAATTCGCAGTCGAACCTCAAAGCCGAAGGCTTCCTCGAGCCTTTTCGCTGCGGCGGGGACGTCGGAGTATTCGAGGACCGGGATGATGGCGTTCGCTGGCATGGAGAGATTCGCCTGCATCCGAAATTCCTACCGTATGAACCGCCGGGAGCCCGGACCTTGCCGAACTGATTGACCCGCAACGGCAGCGTCAAGGCCAATTGCACAAAATCGCGCCAACTTTCTGCTCGAGAAGTGGGAAAATTTCTACGCCTGACCGGGTTCCGGATGACTTCTGGCTCAGCGCTAGGAACTTCGCGCGCCCCATGTTAGGCAGCCGCGCCATGCAGCGGATGCGAGTCTTGCGCCTTCCGCCCCCTCAATCCACATAGGATGCACGGCGATGGCGATCATTGAAGCGGAGACGATTCCCGAGGGACTTGCGTTCGACGACGTGCTGCTGCGCCCTGGCCATAGCGCGGTGATGCCAAGCGCGACCGACATCGGGGCTCAGCTCACCCGCACGATCCGCCTCAACCTGCCGATTGTTTCCGCTGCGATGGACACCGTCACCGAGGCGCGGCTTGCGATCGCGATGGCGGAAGCGGGCGGCATCGGGGTCATCCACCGGAACCTCGAGCCTGCCGATCAGGCCGAGGAGGTGCGCAAGGTCAAGCGGTTCGAAAGCGGCATGGTCGTCGATCCGATCACGATCTTTCCAGATGCGACGCTGGCCGACGCGCTGGCCCTGATGCGTCGCGCGTCGATCTCCGGCATTCCCGTCGTCGAGCGCGGGGCGGACGGCAAGCCCGCGAAGCTCGTCGGCATTCTCACCAACCGCGACGTGCGCTTCGCCGACGATCCGCGCCAGCGGGTGACCGACCTCATGACCCGCAACGTGGTGACCGTGAGGGAGGGGGTCACGCGGGAGGAGGCGCGGCGCCTTCTGCATCTGCATCGGATCGAGAAGCTGGTCGTCGCCGACAATTCCGGGCGCTGCGTCGGCCTCATCACCGTCAAGGACATCGAGAAGGCGACCGCGCATCCCAACGCCGCCAAGGACGCCGACGGGCGCCTCAGGGTCGCCGCCGCAACCTCGGTCGGCGACAAGGGATTCGAGCGCGCCGAGCTTTTGATGGCGGCGGGCGTCGACTGCCTCGTCGTCGACACCGCGCATGGGCATTCCGAGCAGGTGCTGCAACAGGTCCGGCGCATCCAGCGCGCGACCAACAAGGTTTCGGTCGTCGCCGGCAACGTTGCAACACGTGAGGGCGCAAAAGCGCTGATCGACGCCGGCGCCGACGCGATCAAGGTCGGCATCGGGCCGGGCTCGATCTGCACCACCCGCATCGTCGCCGGCGTCGGCGTGCCGCAGCTCACCGCGATCCTAGAGGCGGCCGAAGCCGCCCGCGCATCGGGCGTCCCGGTCATCGCCGACGGCGGGGTTAAATATTCTGGCGACCTCGCGAAGGCGATCGCGGGCGGGGCGGATTGCGTGATGATCGGCTCGCTGCTGGCGGGTACCGACGAGAGCCCGGGCGAGGTCTTTCTCTATCAGGGCCGCTCCTACAAGAGCTACCGCGGCATGGGCTCGCTCGGGGCGATGGGGCGCGGCTCGGCCGACCGCTACTTCCAGCAGGATGTGAAGGATCAGATGAAGCTGGTGCCGGAGGGGGTCGAGGGGCAGGTTCCCTATCGCGGGCCCGTGGCTGCGATCGTGCACCAGCTCGCCGGGGGCCTGCGCGCCGCCATGGGCTACGTCGGAGCTGAGACGATCGGAGAGTTCCAGCAGAAGGCCCGCTTCATGCGCATCACCAGCGCAGGGTTACGCGAAAGCCACGTCCATGACGTGGCGATCACCAGAGAGAGCCCGAACTACCATCCGTCGGGGGTATGAGCGGGCCGCAGCCCTGCGAACGTGGCGTGGTTTGAAGGCTCGCAACGACAAACGAAGCGGCGTCGCCTCAACGGTATGATCGTGATGCGTCTCACGGTTCTCGCGCGGCCGGCGCGCTAAAACTAGGTGCAGAGTTGGGAGAGCGGAGCGATGTCGCATCACGCACACCAGAGGGCGTTGCGCCTCGAAGTCGACCGAGAAGCCAAAGCGCTCATGGTCGCCCTTGGCGCCCAGGCTTATTGGGTGGCGCGGCGCAGGGCGGAAGAAGCAAGCAGCGACGAAATGGCCAAGGGCTGGAGCGGAGTCGCCGCCCTGATCGAGCGCAGGACGGCCAAGCGCTCGTCGCTGCTCTCCTACCTTATCCACTGATCGGCGCCCGCGGCGGTCGGCGCCGTTACTGCGCGCGAACTGCGTGTTCCCCGCTTTCCGTAGCGTCGGTCACGGCGGGGCGGAAACGCTGACTCAGCCAGACGCTGATGAGCACCAGCGCGATTCCAAGGAGCTGGACAGGCGTGAAGGTCTCGCCGACGACCATCCAGCCAAGGAGGACCGCGGTCACTGGACTGAGGAGCACGAGAGGCGAGACGGCTTGCGGACCGAGCAGCGCGAGACCGCGAAACCAGAGGAAATAGCTGATCGCTGAGCCGAACAGCCCGAGCCACACAAATCCGACCACGTTTTCGAACGTAGGCGCGGGCAGGGGCGGCTCCAACGTCAGCGCCAATGGCGCAAGCAGAAGGCCGCCGGCGACTAGCTGCCACGCGGTGAAGGTCAACGCCGAGACCGGCGGCTGCCAGAGCCTCGCGAGCACCGTGCCGAGCGCCATCGCCGCTGCCGCGCCGAGGCCAGCCGCGACTCCGATCGCATCCAGCGCCGCGCCGGGTCGAAGGATGAGGAGCGCGACCCCGACAACGCCGCCGAGCGCTGCGCCGATTGCCGATGAGCGCAATGGGGCGCGAAGCAATAGCCACGAGAGCGGAACGACGAAGACTGGCTGAAACGCGTTGATGGTCGCGGCGACGCCGCCGGGCAATCGATAGGCCGAGACGAAGAGAAGCGACCAAAACAGCGAAAAGTTGAGTCCTCCGAGAACGAGAACGCGAAAGAGCCACACGCCCTTTGGCAGTTCGCGCACGAAGGCGAGAAGGAGAAGCCCCGCCGGGAGGGCGCGGACAAGGGAGGTGGTGAGAGGATAGCCTTGGGGAAGCCACCGCGTCGTCACCAGATAGACCGTTCCCCAGATGACCGCTGCGAGCCCGGTGATGAGGAGATCGGCTTTGCGTATCATGGCTTCACGTCACGCGGTTCCCCGTTGCGTCTTCTCGCGTGCGCGATTCCTGGGCGGCGTGCGAATTCGGCGCCTCTTCACATGTGGTTCTCGAGTTGGGTCTTTGCATCGAGCGGCTTCGGCGGCGGGGCGGTGATCACAGGGGCAGGGGGCGGCGGGGCCGTACACGCGCCGAGTCCAGCGAGCGCGGCGCAGGCGGCAAGGATGCGAAGGCTTCTGGACATCGGCGAGTTCTCTTTGTTTCAGAAAAAGGGCGCGGCGGTCACATCCGAACAGCGATCTTAAACTCGCCGGGTAACGCGATTCGGATGCATCTTATTCCGCCGGACTCAATGTCGCCCAGCAAAATCGGTCGCGCCGCATCAGCGGCCGACATGACGCCGGGCCTGACGCGCTCAGGGCAGGGATCGCCTCTACCCCGCGGGATAGACCCCCCGGATCGTCGCCGACAATCGTGTCGATGCCGCGTTCGGCGTGCTCTTCTCGCCAATGGTCGTCTCGGCGGCGCCGATTGCTTGGTTCGCCAGAGCCCTGAGCTGCGAGATGATCTCGCCATAGGCGGCCAGGCGATGCGGCGAGAGGTGTTGGCGAAGTCCTGTCGTCTCGAGAACGGTCAGCGGATGTGAGAGAATCTCATCCGGCGAGTGGCCGGAATAGACTTCGACGACGATCGCGAGCAGCCCGGCCAATACCTTCGTCTGGCTCGCCGCGCTCAGATAGAGAAGGCCGTTGCGAAGGAATCCGGCGAGCCACGCGTCGCCCCGACAGTTGCGAATGCGATCCCGGTCGTCTCTCATCGTCTCTGGAATCGGCATCAAGCGGCGTCCGAGTTCGATGAGATACTCATAGCGCTCGCTCCAGCCCTCGAAGATTTCGAATTCTTCAATGAGGCGTCGTTGAGCTTCGGTCACGCTAGGAGAGAGAACCGCTGCCCGCTCGATCGGCGCGTTTTTCGAGTGGCGAGGGGGAGAGGGCTCGGCGCCGAGCTTTTGGCTCTCAGGCATTGCCCGCGACCTGGAGCGCGCGGAAGTCGGCGCGCGGCCGCTCGGTTGCGAGCGCAAGCGAGGCTTGCAGGGCTTCCACATCCGCAGCGCTCAGCGGCTTCCAGCCGCAAGGGCAGGGGTTGTCGCCCTGGTGCGCGGCGGCGACTTCGAGATAGAGCGAGCCGACCGCCATCGCCGCGAGGCTCAGCGCGGCCATGGGCGGAAGCCGGGTCGATTGCATGACGCCGCAAAAGGCCACCCGCACAGACCTCTTCATCTGGTCGAGCGCGGCGATCGTATCGTCATCGGTCGGGCCGGCAATATGCATTGCGTCATCCTCTCGACGGTTTCGGGCGCGGGGCGCGCGCGTTCCGCAGGCGCGTAGGCCAAGCTCTGAGCGCGACTGCATTCGGACGAGAGCTAGAGAGTTGTCTTAAGGCTGGCAAGCGCTTGAGAGCATTTCGCAATTAGAACAATTTCAAACAGCGCCACTCTCCGGTTCGGGCGGACCGGCGTTGCTCGGCGGCGCGCGCGACAGACGGCCGTTCGGTGATAGATTGCTTTTGAGGGGCGGAAGCGGAGCGCATTTCATGTTGTTCACGGCCGAGCACGAAGAGCCGCGTCGAAGCCTGCAGAAATTCATCGCCGCCGAGATCAATCCCCATGTCGACGAATGGGAGGCGGCAGGCGAGTTTCCGACGCATGAGCTCTTCAAGAAGCTCGGCGATCTCGGCTTTCTCGGATTGAACAAGCCGGTCGAATTCGGCGGCTTAGGGCTCGACTATTCCTACGCCTTGATGATGGCGGAAGAATTGGGGGCCGTTCACAGCGGCTCGGTCCCGATGGCGATTGGGGTCCACACCGACATGGCCACGCCCGCTCTCGCCCGGTTCGGCTCCGATGAGTTGCGCCGCGAGTTTCTTGCGCCGGCGATTTCCGGCGACGTCGTCGCCTGCGTCGGCGTGTCAGAGCCAGGAGCTGGCTCCGACGTTGCCGGGATTAGAACCAACGCGCGGTCCGATGGCGACGACTACGTCATCGATGGCGGCAAGATGTGGATCACCAATGGCGCCAAGGCGGATTGGATGTGCCTCCTCGCCAATACCGGCGACGGACCCAAACATCGCAACAAGTCGCTGATCTGCGTGCCGATGAAAACGAAGGGGGTCACCGTCGCGCGCAAGCTCGACAAGCTCGGCATGCGCGCGTCCGACACTGCGCAGATCTTCTTCGAGGGCGTGAGGGTGCCGAAGCGCAACCGCATCGGCGATGAGGGCAAGGGCTTCGTCTACCAGATGATGCAGTTCCAGGAGGAGCGCCTGTGGGCGGCGGCGGCGTGCCTCAAGGCGCACGAGCGCACGATCGCCGAGACGATCGCCTACACTCGCCAGCGCAACGCGTTCGGCCGTAGCATTCTCGACAATCAGACGGTGCACTTCAGGCTCGCCGAGTTGCAGACGGAGATCGAGCTCCTGCGCTCGCTGATCTATCGCGCGGCGGAGGCGATGATCGAGGGCGCCGACATGACACAACTCGCGTCGATGGCGAAGCTGAAGGCTGGCCAATTGGGACGCGAAGTGCCGAGCGCCTGCCTGCAATACTGGGGCGGCATGGGATATATGAACGAGACCCCCGTGAGCCGCGCCTTCCGCGACGGCCGCCTCGCTTCCATCGCGGGAGGCGCCGATGAGGTGATGCTGACGATCCTGTGCAAGGGCATGGGAACGCTGCCGGGGATGGGGCAGTAGCGAGGCGATGTCTCGAGCGCTGGAGAGTTGAGGGCGGCTGACGCGCCGCCGCGCCCGCTTCTCTAAACCAGGCCGTCGATCCGGTCGATGACGCTCCCATGGCGCCGGTCAGACCCAAGCCTGGAGGAAGCCCGGCAAAGAATCCGGGAAGCCCAGCAAAGGAAGCCGGAAGCGGGGCAAAGGATTCCGGAAAGGTATCAAAGGAAAACCCTTCCGCGAATTGGGCCTTTTCAATGGGTTACGACGATCCGGGGCAAAAACCCGCTTTCTTCCGGCCCGCTTCTCCTGGCGCCGCTCCTCGAGGCGGCGCGTTCGGCGACAGGACCACTCTATCCGTGGTTTCTGATAATCGCAAGAAAAAGTCGGGCTCTTATGGCGTTATGCTGTTGGTCGGGATGGTGTTCGCGAGCATTGCCGTCATGGCGGACTGCGCCATCAGCGGCGTCATGGCCGGGCTTGCCCGGCCATCCACGACGGCGCCGGCGCAAGTCTCGCGCTGTGCATAGATGCGCAGGGCCTTCGTCGACCGGGCCAGCCTGCCATGCGCCGATGGCGCGCCGATGCGGAACCCGTTCTTGCGGCGGCCCGGCGTGGATGGCCGGGACAAGCCCGGCCATGACTGCAAGGGTTCCCCGCCTCACAACAGATAACGCGATAAGAGCGAAAAGTCGCGCTCTTATCGTAGATGCGCTGGGTCTTCGTGGATGGCCGGGACAAGCCCGGCCATGACGCCTTGATGGCGCTGTCCGCCACCTCCGCCATGCTCCCGATTCCTTCCCCACAACAGCCAACGCGCAGGCAAGCGCGAAAAGCCTTGCGACCGTCCGCCTTCCTGCCGGTCGCGCCGAGGCGGGACTCGTTCTTGCGGCGGCCCGGCGTGGATGGCCGGGACAAGCCCGGCCATGACGGCAAGGGTTCGACGAACGAACAGCAAACCGGTCGACCAACAGATAACGCCATAAGAGCCAAAAGCCGGCGCCTTGACCGACCGCGCCCTTTGAGCCCCCGGCCATGACGCGCTAAAGCAGCGCCGCCGCCGCCCTGCGGCGCTGTTCGGCGTCGACGCGGTCGAGCGCCGCGCGCAAAACCTGCGCTTTTCCGATGGTTCCGAGGTTGTCTTTCGCCGGTTTCGCGCCACGCGGCGCCGCCTTGCCGCGAATCTCGCGCCTCTGCCGCGCGGCGATGCTCTTGGCGCGATCATGCGCCTCCCGCAGCCGGCGCGCGGCGGCCTTGAGCTCGTCGTCGGACAGGCGCTCGATCTCGGGCGCCCGCGTCGAGGCGACCAGCTCGATTTCGGCAGCGGTGAGGAGCCTGGCTTCCAGCTTCGCTGTTTCGGTCATAGGGGCGCACACATCACGCAGTTCGGGGTTTCGCCTTGAGCCTCTGCCGGCGAAGAGCGGCGAAGCCAAAACCGGCAAAGCCGATCATCATCATCGCCCACGCCGGCGGTTCCGGGACGCCGGCCATCGAAGCGATCTCTATCGCGGGATCAGGAGAAAACCCCCCGCCATCGGTCAAGAAGGTCGATTCCGCCCCTGAATTCTCAACCCAGGCGATGAACCAGGTCACGGGCATCGCGCCGCCGTGATCCAAATTGTAGACATCCAGTCCCGCCCCGGGGAAGCAGTCCGCTCCGTCGCCCGCTATGTCGCTGCAGAACCGGATGGACGCTCCAGGCGAGGCGCTACCGACTGTGAAGATTCCCGCGGGCGTCGCTTCGAGCATGAAGTCCGTCGTGCTGATTCCCGAGCCCGGATTTGATGAACTGCCGCTCGTGCCGTCGCTTGCCTTGAATGACCACGACAGAATATTGCTCGAATCGAGATCGCATGAATCGCAGTTGGTCGTGATGAGGCCGGTGATCGAGCCGGTCTTGCCGGTCGTTGTGACGGCAAAGGTATAGTCGACGTCATAAGTGTATGCTGTTGCACCAGCTGGGAAAGGGGTCAGCCAGGCGGCAATCAGCATCAGGCCCAGCAACGCCTTTTTCATTGCCCCCTCCAAATTGTCTCAGGTTAGACAATCGCTCGCATCAAGGAGACTAACCAACACCTGACCGCTGGTAAAGGCGCAATATCCGCCCGGTTGGACGACGGCGCGTTGTCCTGATATCGGCGGCGCAAAGGCGGCGTCGCAGCGCGTCACAAGAAGCTCGCCAGGAACCCTGGTCAACCTCGTCAAGCAGACCGGCAGGAGAAGCCCGTGAGGATCCCAATCAGCGTTGCCGCGGCGACGTTAGTTTTGTCGCTCGCCGCCCCGGCGGCCGTCGCCGGTCCGGCCGAATACAATCGCGGCTATTCCGATTGTCTCGACGGCCGATACGATGAGGGGGCGGCGCAGTACAGCCGCTCCTACAGGCAGGGATGCCGCGCCGCGCAAGAGGAACACGGGGGTGAAGAGCAGCCGCGTCACCGGCGACCGACCATTGGAATTCCCAACGTTAGCGGAATGGGAGCCGTCCAGGCCCTGGGGACGATGGCGTCGCGTGGATACAGGAACGTCGGCACCTCGGCGGCCGGCGGAGCAATCGCGGGAATCTACTTCAATCCTCAAACGGGAGAATGTGTCCAGCTCACCAGCGTGAATGGCCGGGTGGTCGACGCGCGCGACATCGGGACCGATCGGCGCTGCCGGTGACATTCTGCCGCTCGCGAGTGAAGCCATTCCACCCTGACGCAACACAACCCGGAGCGCGGCTCCCGCGTCGGAGGCGTCTCCCATGATTCCCGCTGCCCGCGCCGCCGCCGCGATCGAGGTCCTGGCGGACATCGAGACTCGCCGCCGCCCCGCGGCCGATGCGATGAAGGACTGGGGCCTTGGTCATCGCTTCGCCGGCTCTGGCGACCGCGCCGCGATCTCGAGCCTCGTCTATGACGCTCTGCGCAAGAAAAGCTCGTCCGCCTGGATCATGGGCGAGTCCACGCCGCGCGCCGAGATCCTCGGCGCGCTGAGGCAGACGCGCGGGCTCGACGCCGCGGCCATCGCGGCGCTGTTCTCGGGCGAGGGCCATGCGCCCACGGCGCTGACCGACGCCGAGCGGGCGCGGCTCGACGCTGCCGATCTCACCGGCGCCCCGCCGCATGTCGCGGGAGACTATCCCGAATGGCTGGCGAGCGAGTTCGAGGCGAGCTTCGGCGACCAGGCCGCCGACGAGGGCAGGGCGCTGGCGGAGCGGGCGCCGCTTGATCTGCGCGTCAACCTTCTCAAGAGCACGCGCGAGAAGGCGCTCGCCGCGCTTTCCTACCTCGCGCCCGAGCCGACCCCGTTCTCTCCGGTCGGTTTGCGCATCGCCATGCGCGGGGACGGCCGCGCGCCGCCGCTCGCCTCCGACCCAGCCTATCTCAAAGGCCTCGTCGAAGTGCAGGACGAGGGCTCGCAACTCGCGGCGTTGCTTGCCGAGGCCAAGCCCGGCATGCAGGTCCTCGACCTCTGCGCCGGGGCGGGCGGCAAGACGCTCGCGATCGCCGCGGCGATGGAAAACCACGGCCAGATCTACGCCGCCGACGACGACGCGAGGCGCCTCGCGCCCATCTTCGCCCGGCTCGCCCGGTCAGGCGCGCGCAACGTCCAGGTCCGGGCGCCGCGAGGCCGGGAGGACGTGCTCGCCGACCTCGAAGGGCGTTGCGATCTCGTCCTTATCGACGCGCCGTGTACGGGCTCCGGCGCCTGGCGGCGCAACCCCGACGCCAAGTGGCGCATCCGTCCCGGCGCGCTCGAGCAGCGGATCAAGGATCAGGACGAAACGCTTGAAAACGCCTTGCGTTTCGTCAAGCGTGGCGGCCGGATCGTGTACATCACCTGCTCGGTGCTCAAGGCCGAGAACGAGGACCGGATTGCTGCATTTCTGGAGCGCCACGACGAGTTGTTGCCAATAGACGCCGCGGCGCAGGCGCGCTCCGCGGGCCTGCCGGCGCTCGCCGACCATCGCTCGGCCCTCGGCCCCGGCTTTCGCCTCAGCCCGAGGACGACGGGCACGGACGGATTTTACATCACGGCTCTAGCCAGAATGTGAGATGGAACCTAGCCTTATCTGCGTTTGCTGACTTTTCGGGAGAGACCACCCACGAGCCGACGCGCTCGGCTACGGGCCGACGTTCGTGCGAGGCTGGTCGCAGCCCAGGAAAGACAGCGCGGCGAGCTTCGCCCTGAACGGGGTCAAGTTCGTCCCTTCGCTGATGGCGATGGACCCGATCTCGTTCGCGGCTTCGTTCTACCCGGCGACGCTTCTCATCCTCAACACGGCGGTCGCGACCATGCTCGTGTCGCGCAGGCGGGCCATCCAGCAGGCGGCCGGGCGTCGGCGCGGCGCGCTTTGTGACCCCACGCACAGCGCGGGCGAGCGCCCGCGTCTACGGCTTCCGAGCGCGTCGTTGCGGTTCGGCCGGGCAGGGGTAGAATGTCGCTCCGGCCATAGGCGGCGTGGGGGAGGGCGATCATGGGCACCCGTCGTTTCCTTTTTGCCGTGCTCACTCTCGGATCGTTGGCGCCCCAGGCGGCGCTCGCCCTCGACTGGGAGATCGAGCGCAACTTTCGCTATTTCCTCTATCCCTCCGACGTCGCCGCGCAGCGGGTGGCGCGCGACCTTTACGCCGCCAGGAACGGCTCGGCGCCGACGCCGCAGCAGCTTGAAAACTTCATGAACGGCCCGGCCTTCTGGACCACGAAGCTCAGCGAAGCCGGCGATCTCGCGAAAAGCTGGCCGATCGACTGGCCGCGCGACGCCGCCGCCACGCCCTATGACATTGTCAAGCAGCTCAGGGCGGAGGAGGGACGGCCGGCGCCGGCGCTTGAGCCGGAACTCGACCGGCGCGGCTGGGCGAGCCTGCTCGTCCGCGAGCGGCCGGAAGGC
Source organism: uncultured Alphaproteobacteria bacterium (assembly GCA_963761435.1). GTDB lineage: Bacteria > Pseudomonadota > Alphaproteobacteria > Rhizobiales > Beijerinckiaceae > Roseiarcus. Next base: position 572,690 of record CAVXHJ010000001.1, read on the forward strand.
CCGACGCTGACCGGATCGACCGCGACCTGCTGGAATCCGGTCCAGAGGCTGCATAATGGCTGCGCGGTCTGGGGCGACTATGTGCGGGCGCCAGGATGGATCGTGCGCGTCTTCGACCCCGACGCGGCGGCGGGCCAAACGTGCCAGTGGACTTTCGCTGGCGCAGTCCCCGCGGGCGGCGCGGACGCCCGGACGTTTGTCGCGGCGACCCAACGGGCGCTCAGAGCGGGGCCGACAACCGTCTCAGGCGATTGCCGCGAACTTCGCGTCGTCGTCCCGTCAGATCCGAACGACTTGAAGTCCGTCGCCGGCCAGACGGCCGTCACCCGGACAATGAACGGCTCGCAGGCGAGCGTGACGGTCACGCCAAAGGACCGCCTGGTGATCGGCTTCGGCAATTCCTTCACCTCCGGCGAAGGCAATCCGGAACTTGTCGCCCACTTTTCCGGCGCGCCCTGGACAGGCGGCAATCTCCCCGCCCGCGCTCCGGATCCCGTTTCGCTCGCGGGCAAGGATACGCGCGCGCAATGGACCGACCGGTGGTGCCATCGCTCGGTCTATTCCTGGCAGATTCGCAGTGTCCTGGCGGCCGCGCTGAGCGACCCGCGCCAGTCCTTCACAATTCTCCCCTATGGCTGCTCGGGCGCGACCATTCCGGAGGGCATCCTCTATGCCTATGACGGCGTCGAGTGGAGCGCCGCGAGCGACACGGGCATCATCGGCGCCCGCTCGGAGATCGGGCTGGCCTACCAGGAAATCTGCCAGCCTCAGGCTTTCCGCTCCTATTGCGTCGCGGGCTTCCCCTGGTGCGGGCGGACCGAGCCTCCGACCGACGCGCAGGAACAGGCGCCGGGCTTCTACGATTCGGCCGCGCCGGGTTTGCGCCGCGCGATCATGCGCTGCGGGGCGACGAATGTCTTCAAGCGCGCAGCCGACGCGCTGCTGATCGACATCGGCGTCAACGACGTCGGCTTCGCCGGCTGGGTGGCGGCGATCATCCTGCGCGACCCGTTCCTGCGCGATGCGGCCGGCGCGGCGGCGCCATGCTTCGACGGGACAGCGAACTGCGCCGCGACGCAGAGCAATTTTGCCAGACTTGGGCGCCGGTACGACCTTCTGCGGACGGTCCTCGATCGATACATGCTGCCGGATTTCGGCATCGACCCGTCGCATGTGATCGTCGCCGTCTATCCGCCGGCGCTCGAGAACGAGACCGGCGTCCTCTGCCCTCAGGGAAATTCGGGGCTGACGATCGCGACCGTTCCTGTCGATCCGTTCGCGGGCTCCTGCGGCGGCTGGGCCTTTACCGGAGGCGCGCTTGCGCAATATCCGGAAAGCGATCAGGTGGAGAGGGACGTCGAGCAGGCGCGGGTCAAGCTCAACGAAAGTCTCGCCGCTTTCGCTCTCAAGCCTCCGGCCTTCGACGTCGTCACCGCCTACACGTCGGCTTATGCGAAGCGCGGGGTTTGCGCGACAATCGATCCGCAAAGCCACCCGCCGGCCGGCGAAGCCTGTTTCACGGTGACGGATTTCGCCAACCTGCAGTGCGCGCTTAGCGCCGAATTGACCCATCTGCCGCGAGCGGAGGCGAACGGCTGCCCCGGCGTCACGACTTTCCTGCCGTTCCGGCCGGCGGAGTTCGAGCCCTACCGCAGCCGCACCCGGCTTTACCGCACCATGAACGACGTCTTTCTCGCCATCAACGACCGGCCGGACCAATATCTCGACGAAGGACTCCCCGGCGCGCTCGATCTTCAGGGCCGCGCGACGGGCGGGGCCTTCCACCCGACGGCGGAAGGACACGCGATCATCGCCAACGATGCGGCGAGCGAGCTTTGTCAGCGCATCGGCTGCGGTCACTGACGGCGCCGCCCGACCGCGGGAGGCCGAGGACTATCGCCAGGCGACGTCAGGTAGGGAAAGTGGTCGGCGTGGAACCCCAATACCGGCGAAGCGCATGGTCTGTATTTCGCTGGAAAAACGTAGGGGTTGGGCGTCGCTTTTATTCCCGCAATCCACATCTGGGCGCATACGTGTGCGTGAGCGTCGCGGGTGCGCTTTCGGCCATTCGAGGAGTTTCGCGAAGGATGCCAAGCGCCTGGTTTCAGCGGGGCTCGGCTGAGCCGCGCCAAAGCGCCGCGATGGTTTTTCCTCGACGAGGTTTGACCGCCCTTCGGCCCGGTCTTAATAGCGTCGGCGATGACAAGGCTTATTGATACGCTCGCTGAGCGTCCTCCGCCCGGCGCTCTGCGCCATCCCGAGAAGGCGCACCGGCCCGACCAGCCGGTTGCGCGCAAGCCGCCATGGATCCGCGTCAAGGCGCCCGGCTCGCCGGTCTATGCCGAGACGCTGAGCCTTGTGCGTGCGTTCAAGCTCACGACCGTCTGCGAGGAGGCGCGCTGTCCCAATATCGGCGAATGCTGGGACAAGCGCCACGCGACGTTCATGATCATGGGGGATACCTGCACCCGCGCCTGCGCCTTCTGCAACGTACGCACCGGCTTGCCGGATCGGCTCGACGAGAACGAGCCCGAGCGCGTCGCCGACGCCGTCGCCAGGCTCGGTCTCGCCCATGTCGTGGTGACCTCGGTCGACCGCGACGATCTCGCCGACGGCGGCGCGCGGCATTTCGCCCGCACCATCGCCGCCATCCGCCGCGCCGCGCCCAAGACCACGATCGAGGTCCTGACGCCGGATTTCCTGCGCAAGGACGGAGCGCTCGAGGCGGTGGTCGCGGCGAGGCCGGACGTCTTCAACCACAACCTCGAAACCGTGCCGTCGAAATATCTGACCGTCCGCCCGGGCGCGCGCTACTTTGCGTCGCTGAGGCTCCTGCAGCGCGCCAAGGAGCTCGACCCGTCGCTGTTCACCAAGTCGGGCGTGATGGTCGGCCTTGGCGAAGGGCGCAACGAAGTCTTGCAGATGATGGACGACATGCGCGTCGCAGACGTCGATTTCCTCACCATCGGCCAGTATCTGCAGCCGACGCCAAAGCACCATGCCGTCGAGCGCTTCGTAACGCCGGAGGAGTTCGCGGAATATTCTCAGATCGGCCTCGCCAAGGGCTTTCTGCTTGTCTCCTCGTCGCCGCTGACCCGCTCCTCGCATCACGCCGGCGACGACTTCGCGAGGCTGAGAGCGGCGCGCGCCGCGGCGCATTGAGGCCGACATTGCCGTTGACCCCTCCGCCGCGAGGCTGTAGGCACGGCCCACGCCTTCGAGCCCTAGGCGAGCGCGTAGCTCAATAGGTAGAGCATCTGACTTTTAATCAGAGGGTCGTGGGTTCGATTCCCACCGCGCTCACCAAATTAAAACAAGAGCCTACGACGGACAACGGAAGCGAAAATTTCAGATCACTTTTGGTCGGGGTATGCGCTGGGGTAACGAGCCCGTTTTTACTCGCACTCTTCCGACCGGCGTGAGCCCCCAAGCGTCGCAGCGATCCTGTCCTGCAAGGCCAATTCATCCTCCCTGCGGTAGCGGCCGCGCGGTAGCGGTTCGGGTGACATGGGGTTCGAGACGTAGTCGCAGAGGTTGCCCGGCGTCTCGTCGACAAACTTCGCCCAAGCCGGAATCCTTGCAAGCTCCATCATCGCCCGGTTGTGGCTGACGCCGTAGCCCTCGCGAAGGAATAGGAAGACGGCGGCGCAGTCGGCGAGTGTCGGGAGGCTGCCCTCCTTATCCCAATGGTGTTCCAGCCGCAATTCGCGCCTATGCCGAACTCGACGTGTCCGGGCGATAGCTCGACGGAGTGCGCTTCGGTCCCGGCTTTCCTTCGGAAGGTGCTCAAGTAAACCGGCTTTGGCGAGCGCGACAAGAGCGCGGGCCACCGTTGCGTGCGACACGCGAACAAGTTCGGCAATCTGCCGCTCCGTCGTCATGACCGGCTCGCCCGGAGCCTTGTTGTAGAGGTTTACCAACGCGTCGAGCACGCTCTGCTCTGGCTTCGACAGCTTGTCGCGATACCGCACGGCGGTCGCCGACAGCACGCAGCGATAAGGCCGCGCCTTTTTCGACCGTCGGCGAAGTGCGGCTGCGGGAATTCTTGTAGCGACGCCCTTGCGGAGAATCTCCGCTTGGCGTACCCGGCTCGTCGAGACGCCCTGCCAAGCTCTCGTTTTGAAGGCGCGCTTCCTGAGCGCTCAGGGGCGCGCCTTCTCCTTTTTGAGGCCATCGGTCACGCGGCCCTCTTCGCAGACGGAGTGCTCTTGATCGGGTCGGCTTCGGGCCGGAGCCAACATCAGGCTTTCAGCGTAAACCGTCTCAAGGCAATCCACGACCTGGCCTGCAGAGAGAATGCCTTTTCGCGCGCAGGTTGTTGTCGATAGTCGAAAAGGCACGTCCTCTACATAAATGTTAATTGCACCAAGCGTGCCGAATCACGAATGTATCAGTCGGCGGTGTTGGGTTGCCAGGGTCCCCGGCAGTCAAGTCCACCGCTAATCCCCCGGCGGCGCGGGGCGCTATTCGCGACGAAGCAAGATGGATCAGCTTGATCATTCTGGACGGGCGCCCCAACGTCGCTCAGCCGGCCCGCCTCACCGAACCCGATTCCTCGGTGGTCCTGGCAATCTCGCCCGCAATTGGGTCCCGCATTTCCCTAGTGCCGGATGGTGCTGACAAACGATGGCTGCGGGTGACGATGGTGGGCGCGTCAGGCAATTGGGGGGTAAATCGACCGATCGTTTTTCGTCGAGTGATCGTTAAATGGGCGACGACAGACATCGGGCCCACAATAGCACCGACCGGGGACGCGAACCGAGGAACTCGTTCACGCCTCGAAGGGAGGTGGTCGAAATTCGAGAGACCGAACTGTTTCGCGGAGAATGTCGACCGGCTCGCTCCCAACTCCGAAGCCAACGCTCGATTCGAGGCGCTGGTTGGTCGCCGTGCCCCGATGGCGAGCGCTTATGACAAGTCAGTAGAGCACCTGGATGGCCAGGATCACTCCAGCGAAACACGACACAGGATGCGAGATCTTGGATAGTCGGCCGTGAAGAACGCAATCAGGCCGGTTTGAGCGAGCTGTGGTGAGTGGCGGCGGGGTTGAGGGCGGCGAGGATCGCGGACAACAAGAGAGCCAGCCATTCGAGGAGGCGTCTGAAGTTGTATCCGGCGGCGGCGAGGACGGCGTTGGCGGCGTCGCCGTGGGTTCCGGCGAGGTAATTTCGGCCCATGCGGTGCTCGGCCTTGGCGTGGTCGATGACCGGTTCGACCCGCCGACCGGCGGCGGAGTTCACGTTTGATGGTCTCGGTGACGCGACGTCTCTGGCCTGAGATGTAGACCTTGAACTTGTGGTCGGGCGGGGCGTTGTGGCCGCGGTAGCCACGGTCGGCGACGATGCGGGTGAGGTTGGCGCCCGCCGATCTGTGTCTCGATCTCCGGGATCACGGCGGCCAGCGTATGGCCGTCATAAGGGTTGCCCGGCAGCGTCTTGGCGTGGGCGATGAACTGGCCGCCCGTGGAGCGATGGAGGGTGGTGGCGAGCGAAACCTTGACGCCGAACTCGTAAGGGCGATGGGCCTTGCCCTTGCCGATGCATTCGACCTCGGGCGCGTGCAGCGAATAGATCTTTTTCCCGCGCTGATGCTGGCGCTGCTCGCGCACCCGGCGGGCGAGCATCAGCGGATGGGCGAAAACGCTCTCCAGTTCAGCCTCGCCCTCGATCTTGCGCACGATGTCGCGAATGATCCGGCCGAGATAGGTTCGGATCGTCTTCAGCGCCCGGTTGGCGCGCTTGAACTGCTTGGCGTGGGCGTAGCGCTGATGGGCGATCAGAGCATGTTTGCCGACCCGCTCATAGGACTGGCGTAAGCTCACGCCGGTCTTCCTCGCCAGCTTCACCAGCCGTTCCCGCGCCCGATGCATGAGCCTGGCGTCGGTCGGAAAGGCGACCGCCTTGGGCTGAACGGTGGTGTCCACAATCACCTTGGAGAAGTCGGCGGGCCTAGCCGCGCCGGTGCGCGTCGCCACCGACAGGCTCTCCTGGATCAGCGCCACGAGCTTCTCCTCCCCCATCCGCTGGCGCCAGCGCGTCAGCGACGAGCGGTCGAAGGTCAGCTTGTGCAGGAAGAACTCCTCGCCGCAGAACAGCTGGTAATAGGGGTTCTCGATCCAGCGCGCGCATAGATCCTCATCGGAGAGATTGTGCATATGCTTGAGGATCGAAACCCCCGCCATCAGCCGCGTCGGCAGCGGCGGGTGTCCGGCCTTGTCGGAATAGACCGCGCCGAACCGCGCCTCGAGAAAGCGCCAGTCGATCGCTGGCCAGCGGGTGATCGAGGTCGACGATCTGGTCGAGCCGGGCCCGGAAGAGATCGTTCTGCCCGCTGTCCCGCCGCTCCTTGGGCCGCATCGAATCACCCTCCGCCAAGCCGACGGAGAAGACAGAATCACGCCCGAACCAGCGGATCAATTTGCAAGAAAGCAAGCCGACAGACGCCGCTTTCTTGCAAATGCAATGACCCACCGATCCCCGGAAACACCTCAAAAATCAGGCGACTTCGGATAGTTCACGGACGATTGGATATGCCTTACCTTCCGAACTCGCTTCAGGCCGGGGACCGCGGATCTGAGCTGCCCTCGATCTCATCAATTCTCTCAGCATCACCTTCTTGCGTGAGACAGATCGCCATCGGCTCATCGCGATTCACGCGCCGTCTGGAGAAAAGAGGAGAGAAGAGGAGAGGAGAGGAGATTGATGCTCGTCCTTCCCCGGCAGACGGAAGTCAGGACTTCGGGACGGGACCGACACTGCCCACGCTCCTCCCTTTGGGCGTGCGGTTTTCACCTCCTCTCCTCTCCTCTCCTCGATCGATTTCATCTAACGGTACAGCTGGACGAGATTGAAGATTCTCGCGTTGTCGGCCGGAACAACCAAACCGGTGATCTCTCCATAGAGATTGCCATCATTGAGGGCGCTGTATGGCTGGGTCAGGAAGAGCTTGCCGAAGGCGGCCACCGGGGTCGAGGAGGACGCGCCAGCGTCGGCAATGTTGCCGAGAGCGGTTTGAGCGAGACAGTTGATGATCGGCACGATCAGGTTGCGGCGATCGACGCCGCCGGTCGTTGTGTCGATGCCGACGATTCCGTTTGAGCCGGCGCAATACGGGGTGCCGCTCTCGGTCTGAAACTTGCCCGTCGGGTTTCCGACGCCCTGCGGATCCGGTTGGCCGTTGCTCGCCCAGCCATTTCTTCCAGACCAGTCGGCGAATCCTCCCGCCGTCGTTGCCTGACTAATTTCGTAGCGATAGACTTGGTAGCGGCTGACGCTCGTCTGGCCGGGCGCCCCGCAGACGCCGCCAAGCGCCGCTCCAACGTCCGCGGCAGACGGGCCATGGGGATGATTGATGCCCCAATAGTCGGCGCAATCCCACTCCCCGTCGCCTTGGGTGCCGCCAAGGCCCGAGAAGGCGTTGTCTTGCGGCAATCCGCTTGTCGTCCATTCGATCGTCAGGCCGACCGAAGCTTGCGTCCCGGTAGACTGGGACGAAACCGTAAGGCTTGTACCAGCGGCGCTTGTCACGGAGACAGGATTATCCGCGCTACTCATGAGGAAACCGGTGGAGTCGACAATCGGCTCCCCCGCCGCTACGCCGAACACGCTCGCAACGTCGGTTACGGTCGGAGAACCTGTGGTCACCGAGCCAGTGGTTCGGCTGGAAGGGTAGATGTAGTAAACGGTCCAGGTGCTGGCCGGCGCTGCGGCGCACCAATCGACCACGTTCGACCTCGCTCCCGGCAGGTAACCCTTTCGAACGTTGATGGCCGGCGCATTGGCGCTGGTCCGAGGGGTTGGAGGATTCTGATTGTAGATGTCGAACCGCGTGTCGAAGTACGGCTCGACCGCGTTGGTGTTGCCCACGGCGAGGCTCGCGCCGGCGTCGCTGTAGCAGGCCCCGCCGCCGGCCACGTTTCTCGCCATGCAGGCGGCGTTGTCGCAGCCGTCGGGCGTATTGAGCCAGCCGAAGTGGCCAGGACCAATTCCATTTCGGTTGAGCTTGAGTTGGCGCCTCAGGATCGCAGGATTGTCGATGGCGGAATTGAGGGCCGCCGTCGCTTGCGCGTCGGTCATCGCGCCTCCGCTCGCCTCGTAGGGGTTGCAGATGAAGATCGGCGCAACTGAGCAGACGGTCGTTCCACCGAAGCCGGCCGCGGCCTCTGCGCCGACGGCGAATCCTCCTGTCGAAACATTCGCCAGAAATGATGCTGGGAGTATGGTGGAGAAAGTCTGCGGCGTGACCCTCACGGCGAGGTATTTCGCATCGGAGTCCCCGGAGGCCTCGGTTCCTGCGATCCCATCGCTCGCCGCCGCAAGGCTCGAATAGAAGGTGAACTTATAGGTCAGCGTTGGCGACGACCCGACCCCGAACAATGTGTTGGGCGATTTGGTCGATGCGTACGCGTTCGCCATCGCCGACTGCGCCCGCGCCTCGGCGCCTGAGTGCTTGTTGAGCTCGCGAGCGCCGGCGAGCGCGAGACTGTCCGCAGCGGCTTGCATCTGCGTCTGCAAGCTCATCCGGCGCGACAGATCGACGGCCAGCAATGCAAAGCCGACAAGCACCGGCAACATCACTGCGACATACGGCGCCATCAGCCCATCGTGATCGCGCCACAGAGCCGATGCGGACCGGACCAAAGTCCTCTTCGCGTTCATCGACCCCGCGTTTAGAGCATGATGCGAATTGTTGGAACCACGTCCTCATTTGCTACCCCGGATCAAGTCAGGGGTAGCAATCGGGGGAGTGTTGCGTCTAAGGCCGATGTGCCCCTTTGTCAAAGCAGCTGGAGCAACGGGCTGCTCCTCAGCTGTCTGATTATTGCCTACAACGCGATCTTGAATAGTCGAGGAAGTCCTCCGCCGAGAACTTGCCGAGGGGGTTGTCGTATGAAGCAAGCAGGATAAAGCCCTCACGCCCGTCGGAAAGCCTGGTTGCCGCGACGGCGAGCGTCAACTGTGATCTGTCCTTGGACTGTTTGGGCCACGCCTCGGCCGCGAGGCGAAAAGGATTTAGGCCGGCGAGATTTTCCGCGCCGATCAGGCGCCCCCAGAATTCCAGCCCATGGAATGGCCTTCCAAGCGGAAGCCAATCACTGTCGGACAGCGCCGGAACCAAGCCGCCAATACTTCGGCGCGCCGCCGCAGTGAGGCAACCGATATGAACGTGGAGCTGATCCTGTGTCCGCGCTTGACGCGAGTTGACCGCGAGAACGATCTCGTCACGCGCAATCGGCCTTTGGTCCGCGCTGTCGAGAAAGTTGCGAGCGCTCCAAGCGTCTTCGAAATAATTTGGCGCATCCAAGGCCTGGAGGGACGGATCCTCGACGCCGATAATTCTTTTCGTGGGCGCAAGAATAAGATCCGAGGCGGAGAATGGCGGCCGCAGGATCGCGTAGCCTCGCTCGCTTCCACCCATAATATTGACAGCGAGGCACGGGAAAGCGCTGCCGGTCACTGCGTGGTTGATCAGACACGCCTGAACGACCCGCCAAAGAGCGCCCCGACCCACGCCGGCAATCGCCGCGTGGGTCGAAAACGCGAGGGCCGCTGCTACACACAGGATCCTCGGTACTCGCGACAAGGCTCAGCCTTTTTCAGTCGGCGAATACCGTTCCACGACGTTCCGTAAAGTCCGGCCGCCGCATTCGGGCGCCCATTTGACGTGGCGTCGGCGCCCTCCAACTTTTCTGATAATTCACTATCGCAATCCAAGCCTTGGAAGTGCCTCGGGCGTCCATCATTGTTGCCGCCGAGAAGGCCCCTATCGACGCGTAGCGCTGGGCAGGGCTCCGTTAGACGCCCTTGCGCCTAACCTGTGAGCGCTGGTTGCCGCGCGAGCATGTCGGCGCGCTCTTCGAGGCGATCGCGGATCATGTCGATGCGCTCGCGACGATCCAGCCAAGGAGAGATAGCACTGCGGATCCTCGACTTCAGTTCGCCGCGTCCCCCGCCATAGGAAACGCGCGGAGCGCAGGGAGTCTCTTCCTCCTTTGGAGTTCCAAATCGGCGGAAATAGTCGGCGAAGTTAATCGCGCCTTCTTCGACCTTCAAAAGCGTCTCGACAGGCGCCCCTTCGGCGTAGATTACGTCGTGGATTTCAAGCTTGACGTTGAAGAACTCAAGTTCGTCGTATTCGCGCGCGTCATCGCGGGTGATCGTGATGCCGTTGACCAGGCAGCCGACGGGAATCAGCAGCCCGTCGAGGAAAAGCGCGTGCCCGCTCGTCACAAGGAGGTCGGCGTTCGGGACGTCGGGCGCGAGGGCCGACCGAGCGATCCGAACCGGCAGAACGTCCGTCACCCAGGGTTTGGACGGCTCGCTCTTCTTCAGGGGATAGCGTCCGATCCATTGGATCGGTTGAATCCCGCCGAACATTGTCGGAAGGAGGTCACCGTCCATCAGAACTCTCGACTTTTCGATCGCCGTCGACAGTCCGAATCGTCGTGCCCGCCAGGAAACACTTGCAGAGAATGCGAGCCGCGGGAGTCGAGCACACAACCGCCGGAACGGCGCGAGCTGGCGCCACCCGGGCCAAAACTGCAGGGGTCAGGATTGCCCCCATCTTCATGACGTTGCGGCGGGTCCGCTGCTTCGCCAAGCCCGAAATTTCTAGCTCGTCCGTCACGTTCTGCCTTCCAGCAGTCCCAAAAATGTACCTAGCGCACCACGTGCAACTTGTCTAGTGAGTAATTGCACCCATAGCCTGCATTGGGTTGTATCAGCTGAATTGTTTCTTCACGGTGGGACGCTGACGCTGGGGGCGAGCCTGACGGACTTCGATCGGCTACTTAGCCCTTGGTCCAGTGTCGGAGCCGATCTCGAGCCGGGATATTTTCGCCTTGGGCCAGGTCCAGTTCACCGCGGAATTGACGTCGCCTGTTTTCCTCGGGAAAGGCGCGGAAAGGCGGCGCGCGCAGGGAGCAACGAATAGCGAACACCGTCATCACACGTTCGCCATGCCGTATCGGTCGAGAGTGCTCTTTATTGCCCGAACGACTTCCAGCCGGTTCGCCGGGTCGCGGACCATGGAGACATGGCTTCCAGGAGCCCCGATCACTTCGAGACCCTGCGCGAACAAATCGATCCAGCCATTGGCGAGGTGTTGGCTCGGCAGCGATTCTTCGCCGGAAAGTCTGGTGCGAATTAGTACTCCTCTTGCGTTGAGCGTCCGCGGATTGAACCTGTCCGCAATGATCGGACCCAGGCTCCTCATCCAGTCGTCCTCAACCCACTCTTCGGCGACGCGTTTGTTTTGCCGGTCAGCCACGATCGAACCTCGGGGCGGTCTCGGGCTTGAGAGCAATATGCGGGACCTTCCATTGGAAGAGAAATACGGCTCTTTTCGCGCGAGCAACCACCGAAGGAGTCGACCGGCGGTCGACAGCGCAGCGCCGATGTTCTCCAATTCGCCAACCGCGTGAATCGCCCCCTTGGTGACATTGCGCCAGCCTCCGTAATAGACCGTCGTTGCATAAGCGTCGATGAGCAGCACGCAGGCAACCTTGCCCCCGGCGTCTATGAGCGCCCGCGCAGCTTCGAACGCAACTTTTCCCCAGAAAGAATATCCGACCAGAACGCAGGGTGTCGAGCCGGCGTGCGTGCGCAAACCTTCACCGAAGCGAACGCCCAACTCCTCAAAGGTCGGCAAAGCCGTCAGATCGCGCGTCTCGATCGCTCGACGCCATTCCGAGGCAATCGGCAGATCAACAGCGAATACGGCGTGTTCGTTGTCGATCAGCTCGGCGAGCCGATGTTCGGCGGCGCCGTTCCCCAGAAAGTAGATCGGTGGACTGATGCGGCCGTTTCGCAGCGAATAAACTCGCGCTCGCCCATCGTCAGCGTCTCGCAAGCTCTTTTCGATCGCCAAACCAAGCGACTCGATGGTAGGGGCAAGAAAGATCGCGCCGACGCTAAGCTTTGTCTCGAACTTTGCATTGATCTTGCTGATGACCCGGGCTGCCAGCAGCGAGTGGCCGCCAAGGTTAAAGAAACTGTCGTGCACTCCGATTCGGTCAATCCCGAGAACTTGGCGCCATATGGTCGCCAGAGCCTTCTCTGTCTGAGTGGCTGGCTCCGCGAACTCGTCAGGTATCGAGAATCGAAAGTCCGGTCGGGGCAACGAGTTGCGATCGAGCTTTCCGTTGGGCGTCATCGGGAAGCGATCCAGGACCATGAAGGCGCGCGGGACCATATATTCTGGCAGCTTCGCCCGAAGCAGGTCACGCAGCTCCAAATCCTTCGGCGGCTCTCCTCCGAAAACGGTTAGGTAGGCGACCAACCGCTTCGCGCCCGGTTCGTCCTCACGAGCCAACACGACCGCTTCGCGAACAGCCTGATGGCCTGCCAAGGCCGTTTCGATTTCGCCCAGCTCAATACGGAACCCGCGAATCTTTACCTGCTGGTCAAGGCGACGCAAGTACTCGATCGACCCATTGGAGAGCCGCCGCACCAGGTCTCCAGTCTTGTAAAGGCGCGCGCCTGACTGGCCGCTGAATGGGTCGGCGACGAACTTCTCCGCCGTGAGCTCTTGTCTTCCCAAGTAGCCGCGCGCAACCCCCTCTCCGCCAATCAACAGTTCGCCGGGCACACCGACTGGCGTCGGATGGCCCGACCTGTCCACGACATAGAATTGCGTATTGGCGATCGGGCCGCCAATCGTGATCGGTTGGCCGCCTCGTATCCGCTCAAACGACGACCAGATTGTCGTCTCGGTGGGACCATAGACGTTCCAGACCTCGTGCGCGTGCTCGAGCAACGCGTTTGCAAGCGCCGGCGCAATCGCCTCGCCCCCGCAGAGCACACGGAGGTTGCGATCTCCGGACCAGCCGGCCTCGATCAACATCGCCCATGTGGCAGGCGTAGCCTGCATAATTGTGGCGCCCGAGCGCTCTAATCGCTCGCGCAGCGCTAAACCATCAGGCAATTCGGACGCCGGCGCGATCTCAACCCGCCCCCCGGAAATCAGCGGCAGAAACAGTTCCAAAGCGGCGATATCGAAGCTCATCGTCGTAACCGCGAGCAACTTGTCATCAGGCGCGAAGCCCGGTTTCCTCGCCATCGCGCACAGGACATTGGTCAAATTCCGATGCCTGATCTCGACGCCCTTGGGTTGGCCGGTCGAGCCGGACGTATAGATCACATAGGCGAGATCCTCGGGCGTGGGGGCAGACGTTGGGTTCTCAGTCCGTCGCGCGGCGGCCATCTCTCGACCTGCATCCAGACAAAAAATCTGGACGTTCGGATTGGCGAGTTTCAACCGGTCCTGCAATCGCTCCTGGGTCAAAACCAGAAGCGCCCCCGAATCCCGGAGCATGAACCCAAGCCGTTCAACCGGATAGATTGGGTCAAGCGGCATGTATGCGGCGCCGGACTTCAGGATGCCCAGCAGCCCGACCAACATCTCCAGCGACCGGTCGACGCTGAGCCCCACAAGCGTCCCCGGACCCGCGCCCAGGCCCTCTAGTCGGCGCGCCAATTCGTTGGCGCGCTCGTCAAGTTCGCGGTAGGTCAGCCGAGCTCCTTCGAATTCCGCGGCAATCGCATGCGGTCTCAGCCCGACCTGCCGTTCAAAGAGCTCGTGCACGCAACGATCTCTGGGATAATCGACCGCCGTTTGATTCCACTCGAGCAGTTTCCGATGTTCGGCCTCACTGAACAACGACAGATCCTTGACGCTTCGATCCGGATTTGCGACCGCGGACGCCAACAACGCGCGCAAATGCCCGGCCATTCGCTGGATGCGAGCTTCGTCGAACAAATCGGTGCAATATTCGATATCGATATCGAAGCCGTCGCCGACATCGGTCACGAATAAAGTGAGATCGAACTTCGCAGTTCTGCTTTCGGCCAGCAGCGACTCCACCTCAAGTCCTTCCAGGCCAATGAATGCGGGGTCGTTCTCGCGGTCGCGCCAAACAAACATCACTTGAAAGAGCGGTGTGTAGCTGGAGCTCCGCGTGGGTTGAACCCTGCTCACCACTTGGTCGAACGGCGGAGAACGGTGCGTGTAGAGTTCAAGCACCGATTTCTGCACCTGTATCAGGAGTTCTCGAAAGCTTGGATCGTTAGCGAACTGCGTTCGAAGGCAATGAGTGTGCAGGAGGAATCCAATCATCGATTGCAATTCCGGGCGTTCCCGGTCGGCAATTGGAATTCCCAACAGGATCTCATCCTGTCCGGTGTAGCGATTGAGCAGAGCGTTGAGCGCCGCTGTAAACAACGTGAATAAGCTGACTTTCTCCAGCCGACCGAAATCTCGCAGCGCTTGGGCCGATGTCCCGGGGATGTGGAAACGTCGTTTCGCGCCCCGGTAGGAAAATGTCGGTGGCCGAGGCCAATCCGTTGGAAGGTCGAGCAGCGCGGGCGCGCCGCGAAGATTCTCCTCCCAGTATGCCAGGTCGTCTTCAAATTCCCCGCGATCTAGCATTTGCCGCTGCCAGACTGCGTAATCGCTGTGCTGGATAGGCAGGGAAGGCAAGTCAACCGCATCGCCGTGGCGCCCATTGCGATAGAGAGCGGATAGGTCGCGCCAGAGATTGCCGATCGAGGCCCAGTCGCAAACGATGTGATGCATCATCAGGATAAGGACATGCTCTCTTTGACTGAGTCGGAGCAGGGTAACGCGCAGGCCGGGTTTTGCCTCAAGGCGATAGGGAATCCGTGGCTCTTCAATCACAAGCCTTCGGACTTCGGCTTCACGCTGCACCGGGAGTTCCAAGCTCAAGTCTATTTGTTTGAGGCGCACTTGCCAGGCGTCGTGGACAAACGCCGAAGGTTCATCGCCGATAATCCGAATGCTAGTTCGGAGGTTTTCGCGGCGTGCGATGACCGCGTTGAAAGCGTTTTCTAGCAGCTCGACGTCCAGTTCTCCGTGCAGCCGCACCGCCTCGGCCTCATTGTGGATCGGCTCTCCGTCTGTCATCTGCTCCATGAACCAAATTCGCTGCTGATTGGGGCTCAGGGGGCATGGAAGCGAGCGGTTGCGCTGCGGGATGGGTTGATCGATCGCAGGCTGGCCAGCCGTTCGCGAAAGGTTGTGCGCTTCTGTGGAAGGACCGACGGCCACAGCCAAGCGCATACGGATCAGCGCAGCCTGCTCGGCGATCGAGGCGTGCTCAAAGAAATCTGCCAATGACATGCGAATGGGCATGGCCTCACGGAGCAGCGATAGGCTTTGAATGGCGAGAAGCGAGTTGCCGCCTAGCGAGAAAAAATTGGCGTGAGGGTCAACGTGCGGCTGTTTCAGCAGCTTCGCCCAGGCTCCTGCAATGATCTGTTCGATCGGCGCGGACGGCGTCCGCCCATTGTAGAGCGGAGGGGTCTGAGGCTTCGGGTCGATCTCGGCTGCGGAAACAAGAGTCAGCGCCGCCTCTTGAAGCCTCAGCCTTTGCACCTTGCCGGATGGCCCTTTCGGCAAATCCTCAACAAACTGAATTCGTGAGGGCGTCTTGAAGGGACCGAGACGGCGCTCGCAAAAACTGAGCAGTTCCCCTTCATCGCAGCGCGCTCCGTCGCGCAACACAGCGAAGGCGACGATATCCTCGCCAACATAACGATCCGGAACACCCACTGCGGCGGCTTCCGATATCGCCGGATGTGATTCCAAAATCTCGTCGATCTGCTTAGGAGCGACGTTCATTCCACCTTTGATAATCAATTCCTTCGAACGGCCGACGATGAAGAAGTAGCCGTCCTCGTCCCGAGACGCGAGGTCGCCCGTATGGAGCCACCCCTCGGCATCTAGCGCCGTGGCTGTCCGCTCCGGGTCTTTGTAATAGCCTTCCATCATCCCTTTGCCCCGGATGAGGACTTCGCCCAACTCACCAACGGGCAATTCCTTGCCGTCGTAATCAACAACTTTAGTGTCGAAACCCCACGGCAGGCCAGGCGACCCGATCTTGTTTACGCCTGGAGGCACGGGATTCGAGAAAACATTGCCCGCCTCCGACGAGCCCATTGCCTGAATAAGCGGCAACTTGAATTTGTCGAGAAACTCTCGGTGCAATGCCGGGGAGAGCGGCGCAGATGACGTGCGCAAGAAGTGGATGCGCTGGAATGCGGGCGCGCGGTCTTCGGCCTTTGGGTCCTTCCAATCCAGGAGCTGCGAGATGATCGTTGGCACCAAGGCCGACCATGTGCAGCGATAGTCATCCAACCAATTCCAGAACTCACTGACCACAAAGCCGTGGGGTATGACCACCGAGCCGCCGCTGAGAATCGTCGGAATCAATGTAACGCACTCGGCATTTATGTGATAAAGTGGAAGGACAAGAAGAGACCGGTCGGCCGCTGTAAGGTTGTGGGCGCAAATAGAATTTCTTCCGTGGGCAAGGATAGATCCGTGAGTATGAACCGCCCCGTTCGGTTTTCCTGTTGTCCCTGAACTGTACATAAGCAGCGCCGGGTCGTCCGCCTGAAGCGAGGGGAAAATGGCCGGTGAAGGCAGTTGCTCAGTCGCCTCCGCCCAGCTGTCAAGCTCCGCGCATATGATCTCTATTTTCGTGCGGACGTCCGCCATTACCTCGGTGATCATGGCGTTATACTCTCCGCCAACGAACACAATCTTGGCGTCGCAATGATCCAGCATGTATGACAACTGGGAGACGCCGCCCCGGACGTTCAGCGGAACCGCCACCAAACCCGCGTACATAGTTCCGAGGAACAGCTGGGCGGCGAAGAGCCCATTATCCAGAAGAAAGGCGACCTTGTCGCCACGCTTGAGCCCGGTTTGGAGCAGCCGGGTCGAGATTGCCAGCGATCCTTGCTGCAGACCCGCAAAACTAAGGGCTTTCCCTGTCTCGGGACTGATGAGAAAGACGGTCTCGCCCCGCGTATGCGCCATCCAATCGATCGCGTCACGAAGGCTTTGGAACTCCTCGGTTGCCTGCCGGTGAGTGACGACCTTACGCTCATACATCACTTCAGGTCCTTCTATCTGCGGCCATCCCTTGACCACGGCAAGTCAATGGATCTCGCCTTTCAGCAAGATCTGACCGCTCTGCAGTAGCGGGGCGGCGCCCCCAAAGACCGCACATCGGCCGGCGCCCTTGATCCCCAGAACTTGCGCTTCGGAGCGATCGAATACTGGGCAATTGGAAACTCGTGATGGAATCACAATCACATCAGTCGGCGGGCATAACGGAGCCTGTGATCACCCAAATTGTCTTGGTTAGTTGCACATGGCTGGCCGTCAAAAAGAAAGAATCCGACGTCTCAATATTTGTGGATTGCCTCAGCGTCGTCGCAGGCATATAATTTCCGCACTGGTACACATCGCTATCCACCAAAGCAATAAGGATAGCGGGGCCTTATCAAAAGCGAAAGAGAGACGTTCTCAACAAGTTCTCTCGGTAAAAGTCAGGCTGGGAAAATCGCGAATGGAACATCGGATCCGCGTAAACCTCATCTGTGCTTGCGGTTTAGTGGCGGCAATCGCCAGCTCCAGTGCAGAGGGCGCCGGTAACACGCAGGGTTCCAGCGCACCGGGCCCCAGTTTTGACTTTTGGTGGTATAGCGACTCTGCCCTTTCGACGTTTCTTCAATCCTCGCATCCGGGGGTCACCATGATCGCGCCTGGGAGCCAACCGGACGCCCTAGCGCCCACAATCCTGTCCAAAGGGTACGCCATCATGGGCGGGCTGGGCGGCTACGCGGCGGAGCAGGCGCAGTCCAGTCTGGCGGGTGGGCTTCCGAATCTCGAGCAGACAATCGATAAGATTGCAGCCGAAGGAGCCACTTACATTTATGTCGATGAGCCATGGGGCGCTCCAGGGCAATCCACGGCCACCAGCGCCATCAGTATCGCTTACGACGTGAAAGGATACAATATTATCTACAATTACATCCACTCGAAATATCCCAAGGTTAAGTTTGGTCTCACGATCGGTGACGACGGCGGCTCTGCTCTTCATATGTCTATGCTCCAAGCAGGTCTTAAGGAAGATTTCGCTTCAGTCGAGGCTTACAATAGTTGCTGCGCATGGATTAATCCGTTCGTTCAAATGAAATCGAAGTATCCGAATGTTCAGACTATGTTACTTGCTTACCACACTGAGACATTGTGTTCACAACGACCGCCAGCAAACTGGATTGCGCCGAATAATAGCGTGGACATTTTTGCTTTTTGGGACCTCGATAACAATGGCCACTGGATAGGGCCAGAGATCGATGGGAGCTGGCTACAGAATGCAGAAACCTTTGCAGCGACTGGGTCGGTGCAGTCGTTTTGCATTTTGCCTTATGCGTTTGATCCGAGCTACACGAACCAAATACAGACGAAGAATTTTACTCATACCATATGGGATTGGTTTTACTGGAACGCGACGACCCCATATAAAATCGACACGACACGGTGTCAGTACGAAGTCATGAGTGGCGCGAATGCAATAAACGGGCCGAGTGATCCATCAGTCAAGGTAACCTTGCCGTGGACAAAACGACCTTGCGCCGGCAATGTCACAATTACGGTAGGCGCGAACGGAAACTGCAACGTGGTTGGCACCTACACCTGCCTGGTATTCGTCAGGAATTACACGACAACCGGATTGCTAGGAAATATGAACTACGACGAGTATTCGATAAAGTTTTGAATAGGGGACTTGCTTACAAGATTTGCGGGTCGGAGTAGAAACAGTGAAGCGCAAAAATAACATTTTACCACCATATTTGATATGGGAGGTAACACCGTTCGAATAGATCCGACAGTTGGGTCCACACCACGAGGAACAGGCTGCCGACGGCAAATGGCATGACGGCGACCGCGGTTGAATACCGACCGCGGATTAGAAGTGGTGACCGAGCAAGAATAACCAACTGAACGGGGTAAAGATAAAATCCAAATCGATCTCCGATAACCGAGGAGAACAGGGATAGCGGGAACGTTGCAACCATTAGGTAGGACGAGATCCTGATCAGCTTGTAGTCCTGGATCGACCGCGCCTTCCACTCTCTGTCGAGAAACCAAAGGAAGGCTGCGCCGGTCAAAGCCAGCAACCCTGAGCGCCACGCCCCCCCAGCGGCCTCAGATGCGGTCCCGATATATCGCTGCGAGTACGTTTCGAAGGTTGCGCTGGTAAGAAGGAAATAGAGACCTGGCAACGCGAGAAGTCCCCCTAAAGCCATAGATCGGCTTGAAAGTTCGCCACGCACGAAAGGCGCCAAGAGCAGGAATAGCATAGCGCTGGAGTGGAATGACGCCGCGACCAGTACAAACAGAACGTAACGCGGCAGCCGAGCGTCAACGAATGCATTGTACGCGAAGCAGAGAAATCCAACCGCAATCGCCTGGCGGATTCCGGACATTGCAAGTTCTAGAATCAAAATAGGAAAGGCCAGAATCAGTACGCTAAGGGAATCAGGTTGACGTATCGCCAAAGCGTGCAGGCCGAGGAAAAAGGCTAAAGCCGCAATGATGTTGACGTAAGGATACTCAAGATCGAAATAATGGAGGAACCTGTTGACGTACCAGAACGCAATTTCAGTTTTCCCCAACTCATGTCGAGTCACCTCAAAAATGTTCAAATAGCCTGACCAGTCGCAACCGACTTCGTATCGAAATCCGGCAAAAAGAAAGAGTCCAACAAGACAGAGATAGTAGAGGGTCCGACGAAAGGAGGTGCTTCTCCTCGATACCAAGCCCGCAAGCAGAAGCAGAAAGTAGACAAGAAGATAGATCAAGAGTTACGTTCGGGTGACCAAAAGGGGTGGCCGCCCAGGCGCGCTTTCACGACTCTGGCGGCCGTTTGTGCGTGAACGATTGTTGAGGAGCCAGGACTGCATGGCGAGTATCGCCCACAAGCGCGATCCGGCATTGTCCCTCGCCGATTGATGATCCAGCCATAGCTCGCGAACCTGGCGCTGGTCAAACACGCCGGTCGCGGAAATCTGCGTGGAACACAAAAGACTCTCCGCCCATTCCCGCAGGTCGCCGCGCAACCACCGGTCCAGTGGGATGGCAAACCCCTGTTTGGGGCGATCCTGCAATTCGCGCGGGAGGTAGCGGCAAAGAATGTCCCGAAGGATGCGCTTTCCGGTGCGGCCCTTAATCTTGGCGCTGAGGGGCAATCGCCAAGCGAGTTCCACCACTCGCCGGTCAAGGAACGGCGCGCGCGTCTCGAGCGACGCGCTCATCGCGGCGCGATCGACCTTCACCAGGATATCGCCTGGCAGATATGTGACAGCGTCGGTCGCCATCATCCACTCTTCGCGCCCAAGGAGTTCGTCCTGCGCGGCGCGAACATACACCTGGTCGGGCTCCGTCGCCGGTTGCAGCAGCACTGAAGCTGGATCCGGGAAAGTACTCACGATCTCTTGATAGAGACCTTTGAAATCGTCGGCGCGAGTGATGGCGCCGCCAAATTTCGACAGTTTATCAAGAGTGGTGACAGGAAGTCCGAGATAGCGCGCCGACGGGCGCAGTAGCGATTGCTCCCTCGCTCCAACTGCCTGCAACGCCGTTACAGCGCGCCCCGCTGCTCTTCGGCCGAAGGCTGGAAAAGCAGTCGCAAGGCGCCAAAGGCCCGGAGCGAAAGTGTAGCGATTGTAACCGCCGAAGATCTCATCCCCGCCGTCGCCGGAGAGCGCGACGGTCACGTGTTGTCGCGTCAGCCTCGACAATAGAATGGTTGGGATTTGCGACGAGTCCGCGAAGGGCTCGTCATAGATGCTGGGCAAGTCCGGCACTACCGAGAGCGCGTCCGATTCGGTGACTATGAACTCCGTGTGCTCAGAGCCAAGATGCGCCGCCACTCGGCGCGCGTGCTCCGCCTCATTGAAACGTGCGTCCTCAAAACCGATCGAGAAAGTGCGTATCTTTCGTCTGGAGGCGCGCTGCATGAGCGCAGCCAGGAGAGAAGAGTCGACGCCGCCGGAAAGGAAGCATCCGAGGGGAACGTCGCTTAGCATCTGCGATGATACGACGCCCCTGAGGCACGCTTCGACTCGATCACACAATTCGGGGTAGTTTTCATCAAGCCGCGCGCGCACGCCCTCCGAGGCGACGCTTTCCAGCGACCAGTAGGGTTGAGGCTCGGGCCTCTCCGAGGCGGACGTAAAGGTTAGGAGAGCGCCCGGGGGCAGCTTACGGATTCCGCGGAAGATTGTCATAGGCTCCGGAATGTATGCAAAACGCATGAATGCAGTGACAGCCTCCTTGTTGATCGGATTGTCGAACCCCGAATATGCGACAAGCGCTTTGAGCTCGGAGCCGAAGATCAGGGCGTCGTTCGTCCATCCGTAGTAGAGGGGCTTCTCTCCAAGCCGGTCACGAACCAGGGTTAAGGCGCGCTTCGATCGGTCCCAAAGGGCGAACGCGAACATTCCGCAAGCCCGGTCGAGCGTTGGTTTGAGCCCCCAAGAAGCGACGGCGGCGAGCAGTGTCTCGGTATCAGAATGACCACGCCATGCGGGGGCTGCGCCCTCATCTTCAAGCCTGCGCCGCAGATCGAGGTGATTGTAGATCTCGCCGTTGAAAACAATCACGAAACGTCCAGCGAAGTCCTCCATCGGCTGTGCGCCGGCGTGAGACAAATCGAGGATGGAGAGGCGGCGGTGGGCAATCGCCACTCCGCATTGAATATCGACCCACTCGCCCCCCGCGTCAGGTCCACGGTGTCTAACGGCGTGGGCCATGCCGCGGACCTCGGCGCGGATTTCGGCGCCGGCCTCCCGACGAGAAAGCCAAAGTCCGGCTATGCCGCACATGCCAGAAGCCTATTCCCCGTGGCGCATTGTCCGGCGCATCCCTGTATCTCAGTTCGAGCCTGACACGCCAGCCACCTAAGACAGGTGTCGATATTCATTTCGGACAATAGCCTGAGCGCGGACATTTGTCCGTCTGCCCCTCCTGCCTTTGATAACAGCTGGATCGAGGTGACTTTAGAAAAGATACGCCGCATGCTGGACATCAGTGCGTACGGATCAATCGCCGGCCGCGCGTTAGAAGAAGTAGTGGTATTTCCAACAGCGCTGGAACCATGTCATCACGAGAGAAAATAGCAAACTCTGGAGTATCCCTAACGGAGCGAAGGTATTCGTGGATCGAAAGGCGACCGTGCGAAATCTCCCCGAACGCAGCCAAGAGGTCGGCAGTCATATGGACCCACTTAAACCCGCCAAGCGCGTGGACGTTCTCGATTGATTGATTGTTGGCTACTTTCCAAAGGAGGTACGTAAAATCGACTCCGGCGCGTGCGCCCAATGAATGCCAAGTCCAAAAGCGAGCATTGATGTCGAGCAGTTTGAATTTGCTGTCTTTAGGGTCGTGCTTGAATTCGAGCTCCGCAACTCCAGAATACCGCAAACTGCCGAGAATCTGACTTGCCACGCTCTCGATTTCTGGCAGTTGGACGGTCTCCACGAACGAGCTGCTGTAGCCAAAATCCACTGGATACTGCCGTGTGCGCCGCGCTACCAAAGAGCCAACTGGCCGGCCTTCCAAACAGAGGCAAGCAAAAGAAAATTGATGCTTGCCTCCACCGTCGATCAACTCTTGGATGATGACCATGCTAGGGTCAACCAGAAGCACCGCGGAATCGTAAAGTTCGAGCAATCTGCTCCGATCTCGTGCAAGCCAGGCCTTGGACCGCGTAAACCGATTGAGCGTCTCCCTGTAAGCGGGCTTCAGCACCACCGGGAATTCCAAGTCGATCAACTCAACCTCTTTGCGGTTGCGGGGGAAAAAGGATTTCGGATGGCTCACCCCTAAATCGGATGCCAATCGATAAGTAAGCCGTTTGTCATAAGCCCACCGCATCACGTCCCATTCGGGCGTGGTTAGGCGGTATTGCAATCCCAGCGGCCCACGATTCCGAGCCACCAGCCTGGCGGTTTCATCGCTCGCCGAAAAGAGAACCCAGCCGTCGAGTTTATGATGCCGACCAAGCTCCTTGAGCCATTCCACCTTCTCCTGCTCCGATGCGTTCGGCCAGCGCAACGATCGCTTGCAATAGCGCGACATTGACGCAAGACGATTTCTGCCGGTCAAAACCCACACCGGGATTTTGTGACGACCAAGGCTTCGAACAAGCGCGAGCCCGCCCGGGTTGCTGTCCAGCACCAATGCTCCTGGCGCAACGTTACTCATCAACTCGCGTCAGCTCGCGCGGAATATATCCGCGGCGAAAGTCCGCTCGGTCGTGGTCGCAACCCGAGTTTGAGCGCGATTGATTCCGATATACTGCGCGCGCAATATTGCGTCCCTGCAACAAACCTAAATAGCGGGCCAAGACTAAGCGCCGCAGCGGCGCCTGCAAAATACAGTCCTCCAGTTGATGATTCAAAACGACGACTTACTAGGGGATAGCCATGTAGGCGAGAAATCGAACGATATAGGTCTCCGTTCATGAACGAATACCGGGAGATATTGATGTGAAAGCCCGTGGCCAAGAGTAAATGATCTGTCAATCAACTCGCGCCGTCGCTCAATTCTATTTTAAGTCTATTCCCGTTTACGGTGACGCGGGTGATATCAGTCGAAGTCTTTACGTGAGCCCGACCGATGCGTGCGTTGAGCCACGAGGATACCGCGGGGCGGACGCATCGGTGGGCTATCGGGGCTCGAAGCCGGTAGGGGAGCGAGGCAAAAAGCCGCGGCCGCGCTGCAATTTGGTCCAATCCCAACGGCCCAACGTCCGTTCCCGGGTCAAGGCGCGAAAGAAAATGTCGCTGCAGACGCCGGGCCGGATTGGCGCTGGAAAGCCAAATCACACGATTTGCGCGAACAACAATCTCGACGTCCGCGCCGCTTTCTAGCAGTAGCGCTGCGGATTCGAATGCGCTTTGGCCCGCGCCAACCACGACGACGCGTTTGTCCGCGAACCTCTGGAAATCGACATGGTCTGAAGAATGCGACACTTTCTCAGAAGGCAGACCGGAGAAAAGTTCAGGAACATGGGCAAATGGACCGATGCCCCCAGCGACAATCACGTATTTTGCCTGCACGGCTTGGCCGTCGCTCAGCGACAGGAGGAATCCCTTCGACGACCGAACGAGGTCGGAAACTCGCCTGTGGTCGCACTCAGGCACAACGTTATGCTGGAACCAGTGACCGTAGGCGATGAAGTCTTCGCGCGGTATCCGATCCGTAAACTCCCTCTCGGCCTGCGCAGCATAGTCGTCGAGGCAAAACCCTGCGCTCGGATTCCCTATACTGGATGAGCGCTTCGAAGACCGAAGAAGCATGCCACGAGGCATTCGGCGCCGCCAGAACTCCATTGGCTCGCCAAACACGAGTGTAGGTATTCCCCGTGCGAGCAAATGGGCTGCGACGGCTAGTCCGTATGGGCCAGCGCCGATTACGGCCGCAGTGCATTCGCTATCCCTCACTTCTTTGGCTCCGATGGAAAGAGGACGAAAACTCGATCAGCAATCCATGGCGGCTCCGACTGATTCCGTAATCCCGAAGCCCTGCTCCTCCCTCGATCTTCCCAGCGCCAATCATATGCATGGAGACTGTCGGGCGCCGATGGGCCAAGCGCTCTTTCAGCTGCATTACAAAGAGGCTGTCGGGGAGTTCCGAGCGCGCAACTGCGCTTTATCCTCGTTTGGTGTATATACAAATATCCTACGCTTTTTCTGCAGCTAAACTGATAGTGCTCGCGACAGTCGGAAGAATACTGCGGAGCGAATATAATTCCTCTACCCGTTTGCGACCGTTTTCCCCCATTGCCCGTCGCAGCAAGGCGCCGCCTCTCATCCGGCGCAGACGATCACGCCACTCATCGGGGGTTCCCGCGAACAAACCGCAACCAGTATCAACGACTTTAAGATTCGCGCCTACCGGCGAGGCGATAACCGGAACCCCACACGCCATGTATTGAATCAATTTCAGCGCGCATTTACCCTTCGCCCATTCATCGTCGAACAGCGGCATGACGCCAACGTCAAACGTGTTGATGAGACGAACTTCGGTTTCTTCGCTCCACGGCACGTGCACGACATCGACGCGCTCTATTTCGGGACAGCGCCCGCCAATCACCACGAAGCGAAGCGGCCCCTCTCGGGCGACGTCCGCCAAAGGTTGGATCAATTCGGACAAATAGACTGAAGTCGACGGCGATCCGATCCAGCCTACAGTGAAAATGTCCTCTCTTTTGCGTGGCTCGTATTTGTAGCGATCTGTATCAACGACAGTCGGCGTCAAGATCGTTCTCGGATTCCAGCGTCGCGCATAATCGGCAAGATAATTGTTCCCGGCCATGACGGCCGCCGCCCGAGAGAGAATCGGGTTAAATTTATCCTTCAGGAGGAAAGAGACTCGCTTAAATCTGGCCGCTCTATATTTCAAGAAAAATGCGTCGTCCAGATCGTATATGTATGGAATCCTAATTAATCGAGATTCTACGATTCCTGGCATCAAAGGAAATAGCTCTAGGTGCAAAATAGCAATATCGTAGTCACGCTGCCGCAACAGAAGTATCATTCTTTCAAAATAGTCCGCGAGCAATTTGCGCCGTGAATAGGCGCGTCCTTGGAACGTCTTCCGCAAATAGTCGTCCCCCAATAGTCCACTGACGCTGAGTTCGATGCCGTACGCGCGCAAGCCTGGACCATACTGCATCAATCTATATCGCGGGCTGGCCGCCTGAGGTCCGTAAAGCGACAAGCCCAATACCTTGAGCACTCTCAACAATCGACCGCTGACAAGTGCCCCGGGAGAGCACGCCAAATTTTGCCTTGCCGCGCCCGTTGGTGAGAGAGGAAATGAGACGGCTTCACGGATTCAATGTCCTTAATCCCGCATGCGCGTACACCTTGGATCAGCAGAGGTAGCGAAACCACATAGGGTCCGAGCGGGGCCTGGAAAAGCACGCGCACACGATGCCCAGCTTTGAGCGCCGAGTCATTTGAATAACTGATCAATGTTGTCCGTTCAGATGAGACCAGCCGGATGGCCCGGGCTTTCATTCGTCCAAAGATGGTTTGGGCCGCTGACGAACATTTGCGCGATCAACAGGACCAATTCTGAGAATTATCATCTGTAGGCCTAATAATTTCCTTGTAGTGCTGATTGGCTTCGGCAATCGTCAGACTGACAAGATCTCCGCTTTTGATTAATTGACCTGCGAAGCGCGCAATCTCTTCGAACGCTATCTTCATGCTGGGTGCAGTTATTAGATTATGGGGATGAAACCACATATGCACGTAACTGCCATGCCGAACCGCGTTCCGAAGCATGGATTTCCACCGACAGACGGTCGCTGAAATCGGGACCAGGGCCCGCGCGCCCGACGGCCAATTCAGGAAGTGGCCGGCAGGAGAGATGCACCAACCTTCCCGCATCACTGGCCTATCCGCCGACCCACGGTCCCAGATATTCCATTCATTCACCAAATCCCCCAACCGGCTGAACTTGCCGTCGGAACGGGGGTCTCGATAGGAGTTGAATCCCGCGCAGCGCAGCTGGAGGAGATGGCCCGTCGCCCTACGAGGAAAGACAATCGTCCTCGGCGTGTCTCCCAATGTTGGAAATAATCTCGACGCGAGTTCGATCTCGAGCTTTACCGCATGAGCGGGCGTTTCCTCGGACAGCGAGAGGTGCGTGGCGCCATGCCAGGCCATCTCGAAGCCGGCGGATGACATGGATCGATAGAAACTGGCGCCTCGCCACCCGTCCAGTTTGCCTTGACGGAGCGCAGGCAGTATCCAGGTGAACCATTCAGGACGAAGCGCCGCTAGTTGCTCGATCAGAGGGATCTGTTCCAGCAACAAGTCGACTTCGGCGGCGAAGCATGTGACAAACGCCGCAGTGGAATTCAACGCGTTGTCGCTCAATATTCTGATTATGAATTCATAGGCCGCCCTGAGCCTCGCATCATCGATTACACCACTACGGATGACGGCGCTATTATTTGCCATTCCCCAAAGACCTTCACAATCTAGAGACAACGTAAAGACTGCTCGGTCTAAATTCATATTATTTGTTAGTCTAACTCTGCCTTGCTCAATTGCCGGTAGATTTCCTCATATTGAGCAGCGCCAGTTTCGAGGGAAAACAATCTGGTCGCTGTTTGCCTGCATCTGCCGGCCGTTTGTGGGTTACGAGCAAGCTGCACCAATTTTTGCATACCCGTGACCAATGTCTGTTTAGAAAAATCTCGCAATACGACCCCGACGTCGTCGCCTTCGAGAATCTCTTTCATATCCCCAACGCCAGCGTTGGATAGGCAGGGCACACCACAACCAAGATACTCCGCCACCTTAGTCGGGGCGCTCGCCAGCTTGGAATAGGCCGGTTTGATTATTGCTGCGCCCGCCGACATACGGCGCACCAAATTCGGGACTTCGGCAGGGTCGGCACCCTTGACCTCGATAAGCAATGGATCGATGCCGGCGCGGGCGATGGAATCGTTGATCAAGCCGTGTTCGGTCCTATTGACGACCAGCATTCGGGCCGTCGGAACGATTTCGCGCAGGGCTTGAAAGCAGCGCAATGTTTCGTCGAACAGATACCAACTGCCTACCGTTCCCAGATAGCCAAGGACGAATGGCTCGTCCAAATTGCGGCCACCGATATAGAAGCGATCCAAGTCGGCGCAGGTAGGGATCACCGAAATTGGCGGCGTCCTCTTTGAGAGGTAGGGGAACGTCGCGATTTCTTTTGCCGAAGCATGAGTCAGCGTTACGATATGGTCTGCGGACAGGAACAATAGTTTTTCGACTCGCTTCGCGGTTCTATAGAGCCAGCTGTTGCGCGGCCAGAGTCCGCCATCCACTCGCTCGTCTACCCAGAACCCTCTGATATCAAATAGAAGCTTCGTCTTGGTGGAGCGGCACACCGCCAAAGCCATGACTGCCGGCACATAGCTCCTGACGTGCACCACTCTTATTCGATGCCTCAGCGTAATCCACATGGCCAGAGTTCCTCCGGCAAGGATGTCCCACCCGGTCGCCGCTGTGCTGGGCGATTTGTGATAAATCAGCGATGTCCATCGAATGGAGACCGCCTCCGTGCGGCGACGTAACGCCTCAACTTTCGACTTCTCCGCCAAGTCCTTTGGCTTCTCGAAGCTTATGAGATAAATACGATGATCGATCGCAAGCTTCTCGAGATAAGCGAGGACCTGGCTCTGCCCGAGGGGCTCAAGGAGGCCGTCATAGCTAATATACAAAACCGCTGGTGGGCTTGTCATCAGGAGACTAGTGGTTCACTTGGTCGAGCAAGGTAAGCGGAAACGTCGATCACCAAATACGGTATTTCCGGTCCGCCAAACTCAACCGCTAACTCGACTACTGCGCTATTGGGACTCCAAGGCCTCATGGGCTCCTAAGCCCGCCCAGCGCCCGAAATCTTGCCTCCGTGATTGTCGATCCGAACATTGTAAAGCGCTTATGCAGCCAGTTCGAGGGGCGTGAGAACTGCTCGCCTGTCAGGAGCACATGATCAAGACCCGCAGCTTGGATAAGTTCCGGTTGCGACGCGCGCGCGCTCCCGTTGGCGAACGCGTATACGGTCGGCCGAATCCCCAAGCGTGTTTTGAAAAACCTTATGCATTTATTAATGTCCTCAGTTAGATAGGCGTCGGTCTCTTCGGCCATTGTGGCGTGCTCGAATGAATGGGCCCCAATCTCGTGCCAAGATGCGACCTGCCGAGCCTCCTCGATCGACATGACCGGAGTGGGGCGAAAACCATCGAAACGTTGGAAATCCGGCTCGAGTTTTGCAAATATCTCTTTCTGCTTGGCGATTGGGCAGTTCTTCAAAGCCTTTGACGCGCGCAGACCAGATTTGATCCGTTCGTCGGGATCCGCGCCGGCGGGCAGCCCAGGGAGTGGCGTCTCTCGCAACAACGCGGTCGGCGCGGTTCGGACAAAATCTTGCAGCTGAACATTCATCGGCGGCAAGCCGCTGTCCAACGCAGCGGGGATGAGATTTTGATTGACGCGCAGTCCATGCTTTTCGACTATCGGAACGACAACCTCGATAAAATCCTTATATCCGTCATCGAATGAAAGGATTAGCGGAGGCCTGCCGCCGAAATTACGCAACCCCAAATCGGCGAAAGTAACGATCGCGAATCTTCGCTTCAACCAAGAGACAAGTTCGTCAAAAAGCGCCGGCTTCATCGCCGCGCCGGCGCTGCCCTCTGCGTCGTCGACCCGGTGAAAGTTCAGGATCGCGAGTGCCTGCGAGCGGGCGAGAGCAGGAATTCGGGCTCCCGCGGCGAAGTTGGAGCCGAGAATTGACAGAGCGAGCGGCTTCAAAGATGCGCCGAGAGAACCAATCATGCGCGCGCTTCACTCACGCGGCGAGAAGCAAGAAAAATTGCGGCCATCTATTTCGGCGACTTGAAAGTCAAGTTGTCGGAGCAACGACGCGGCTTCGCCGCCATCGCCCCGCCTCGCAAAGCCGCAGCTTCCGCTCCTTCAAGATCCAGCTTAAGAAGTCTGATCTCTCCAACTGCGGCGAGGATGACATCAAGAGTAGTAGACTCCACTGGGATGCTGGGCGTCGCCCGACCGACCCAATCTTTACCCACAATGCTCGCCAGCCCATAGAGGCCTGGCTCCATCGAAGCAACGACAATTCTCATCGGGAAGGCCCCATAGCGCTTTTTCGATCAAGGTTTGATTCAATTGGATGTTCTTTCGCAGACACGCCCTGTTTCGGGGATCATTTCGAAAGCGACCATATGTCCGGTCGGCTCAACACAATTCGCGAGGGAGACGGTCACGGCGCAATATTCGTTCCAGCGTCGACAACAGTGTCCCCAGATCGCACTTCGCGCTGGATGACATAAAAAAGCTTCGCGTTATTTCTAGAGAGACTTGCGCCAGTCATCACTGCGCCACCTGACGTAAAACAGGCGGCTTCCCTTTGCGATGATCCTGACAGGTATTAGTGCATACCCTAGTTACAAATGAGGAAGCTGCTGATTCGTGCGCCTTGAGGTTCAGATTCTCCTACAGTTGCATCGAACAGAAGCGTGACATTCGGTACGTTAAACGGCGGCGCTGTCACCACGATGCCAGAGTTCAAATAGGCGCGGGATTCGTGGCCATGCGCCTTGTCCCTATTTGGTTTGAAGGAACCGATTGGGCCAGGATGAGACTCCGTGACGATAATCCACTTGAATACGTGCAGCTTTGATAGAATCTTGGAAATTTGCTCGTTTGAGAGATGTTGCAATACCTCTCGCACTAGGCAAAGATCGCCTTTGGGAAGCTCATCTGTAATTATGTTGAGGCATTGAAACTGAATGTGATCAGTTCCGAAGCCAACCTGATTCGCTTGAATTCAGCGGTTCCACAATGTCGACCCCGATATACTGAATTGTCGGGCGTACGAGATGGCCTCCGACTCGAAAATCGCCGCACCCCAAGTCAACCACTGCCTTGACTCCGTGCGTATCAATGAAAGCGTTAACACGATCCGCATACTGGCTCGCGGCTATTTCTCCAGAGCCTGGCCCAGAATAAAACGAGGGTTCCTTCTCAACACGTGGTTCGCCGGTGTCCCAGATATTTTCCGCGTAGATCTCTGTAAATACGTCCTCAGTGCTTCGACGTCTATCCTTCCACTGTCTTGGGAGGCGGCGTAGCCGTCGCGATACTAGGAGAACTGGCCAAGGAGTACGCCGTCTAAGAAAGTCTTTGACGCTCATGTGTCCCGCAATACCCGACCGCACGCTGAAAGGCGGCGCAGGTAGGCGGCGCCACGCGACAAAAGTCGCCGGACTCCCTCCGGCGCCGCACATTTCAGAAGCCGCCGAGTTATTGAAGCCAGGCGGCAAAGACCCTTCAAACAATCTGCGGGCGCCCAGAAAGCGACAGACGAGTTGGGCCAAATATTGCGGAAAAGGCGGATATATCCAGTCCTAGCTTTTCGCGCGCGACGCTCCACAATATTCCGCTTCGGACAAGCTCGGATCCGACAATTGCAATAGCGGCGGCGTTTATTCCGAAGCGGCTGTACAGGGCCAATGTCAGGGTCACGCCGACTGCGACGCCAACGGCGTACGCCAGAGTGACAGCGCGCTCGAACCCAGTCATCATCAAAATAATTGTGCTCGAACCGAAAAAACCACTAATTGTATAAGCACCAGATATCACAACCAAAGGCAACCAGCTCTCTTGATAGGCAATGCCGAACACTAAAGTTATTGCCTCCTTGCCAACCAGCGCAAGGGCAACCGTCGCCACGAGCGCGGTCGTGAATAAACCTAACGCTGAACCGCTTGCGATCATTTGCAACTTCCTAAGTTCTCCGGAGGAGTGCAGTTGGGCGACATACGGCATGATCACAAGGGTAAGTACTGCCGACGGCAGCGTGATGAAAGCGGCGACAGCCAGCGCGACCCGATAGATCCCAACCTGGTCAAGCGATGCAAGAGCTCCAAATATCAAAATCGCGTATTGGCCATCGATTGTACGTAGCAGTTCCGTCCCGGTGGTCGGTACCGCGAACGCCGCCCACGAGCGCCACTGAGCGACCGCCTTAGCCCGCTTAATATCGGGGGGCGTCAATGCCGACAGGGTCCAAAAACACAGCCCGAGCGTGATGGCTGCGGCGATCGTCTGCATCGCCATCGCGCCGGCTGCGTCCAGGCGAGCCGTTATTCCGGCCATCCCCAGCAGCAGAATTGCAAATATCGCGGGTCGAAAGAGTACGTCAAAAAGCTGAGCTCCGACGACCCTGTGATAGCCGCGAAGCATTCCCACGCCGAGATTGCTCAGTGCAAAAAGCGGAATGCTTACGAGTTCCCAATAGTATGCGCGCGCGACGGCATCGGTTCGCGCAAAAGCCGGGGCGACATATATTAGGGCAGTCGCTAACGCGACAATTGCGGACGCGCCAAAAACTACGGCGGTGAGCGAGAGCAACGTTCCTTTGGCCTCGTTCAACGCGCCCCGTGTCACAAAAACGGAAAGCTCTCGTGTAACGAGTTGAGGCAATCCGAGTTGTGCGGGAACGAGCAAAAGCGCCACCAAGGCCATGACGGTCCCGTATTGCCCATATTCTGTTGGGCCGAGGTAGCGAGCAAGTTGCAACCCGACCAAAAAGGAAAGGAACACGCCGAGGAGACGGGCGCCAGCGCTGCCCAACATCGCCACGATCAGCTTCCGCGCCAGGCTGTCCGGGCGGCCAAAGTTCATGTTGGCAAAATTCAAGTTGAAAAGTTTCATGAGAGGAACCTACGCGTCCACACTCCGGAACCCTATTTCGGACTCGAACGCTCTAGCAGGCTGCTGAAAAACTGACTGCGTTTCCGCAAGAATGGGGTTAGGCGCGAAATTTTTCGCCTGGATAAGGTTCATCCGGGGAAGATGTCCTCGGCCTCGGATCATTGTTCCCTCATTCTTCAAGCCGTCAGACACAGTTTGCCCCTCGGAGCCAGAAGCTTGGGCAGGCGGACGATGTTGTAGGCTGCGATGGCGAAGACGAAGACGGCGCGAACCTTGGCGAGGCCGCGCACCTTCACTTGCGCGAGCCCGCCCACCGTCTTGCTCCAGCCGAAGCATTCCTCGATCCGTTTGCGCAGCCGTTGGCTGATCGCATAGCGAAGGCTCGCTGCGACCTCGGGCGAGATGGCGGTCTTGCGCGCCTTGCCGGTCTTGCTGACCGTCCCGTTGATCGCCACGTGCGGCTCGATCCCGCGCGCCTTCAAGCCTTCGACGAAGGCCTCGGCGTCGTAGTTCTTGTCGGCGCCGAGGGTCGCGCCCTTGGGCAACCGCTCGCTCAAGGCTGCGGCCGCCTCGCGTTCCGCCGTTCCGGTGGCCAAAGTCGCCTCGGCCCCGACCACAAGCCCGTTGCGGTTCTCCATCAACGCATGGCCAAGATAGGAAAGACGACTCTCCTGCCCGTCGCCTTTCCTGAACAAGCGCGCATCCTTGTCCGTTGTCGAGGCGTGCGTCTCGTTCGATCGCTTCGTCTTGCGGAAATCCGTTTCCCCGTTGCGCCCCGGTGTCGGCGGCTCACCCGACCCATCCTTGGGCCGAAAGCTCTTCATCGACGCCCAGGCCTTGAGCAATGTCCCGTCGACTGAAAAATGGTCCGCGCTCATGAGCCCCTTCACCTCCGGCAAGGCAAGCAGCGAAGCCAGAAACCCTTGCGCGATCTCATGCGTGAGCAGACGGTCGCGGTTCTTGGAAAAGGTCGAGGCGTCGAAAACCTTCTCGTCGATCGACAACCCGACGAACCAGCGAAACAGCATGTCGAACTCCAACCGTTCGACCAATTGTCGCTCCGAGCGGATCGAATAGAGAAGCTGCAACAGCGTGGCCCGCAGCAGCCGTTCCGGCGGTATGGAGGGACGCCCGACCGCCTCGTAAAGCGCCGAAAACCTCGCGTCGAGCTCGTCGAGCGCCGCATTGGCCAGTCGCCGCATCGCCCGTAACGGATGCTTCGCCGGAAGCCTGGCCTCGACATCGACGTAAGAGAACAACGCCCCGCTTGTCCGATCCTCGCCCCGCATCGATCCCCCCGAATCATCGCCTCGATCCAAAGGAATCACGGGATAAAGGCAAACACCAGCGCGTATTCGGCCGACTTTTTCAGCAGCCTGCTAGGTCACCAACTCATAAACCTGAACCCTATTCGGATGGCGGCGAGTTTGACGAGGGCGAGGTAGTTGGCGTCGTGTTTTTCGTAGCGTGTCGCGACGGCTCGGAAATGTTTGAGTTTGTTGAAGAAGCATTCGACGAGATTTCGAAAGCGGTAGAGGTAGCGGCTGAAGGAGGGGACGTTCACCCGATGGGGCATCGGCTTGATGTTGCCCCATGCGCCTTGTCTTGCGAGGCGCGCCCGCAGCGCGTCGCTGTCGTAGCCGCGGTCGGCGAGGAGGATTTGGCCTTCGCCGAGACCGGCGAGCATGTCGGCCGCGCTTCGCCCGTCATGAGCTTGTCCGGCCGTCAGCTTGAGCAGAATGGGCAGGCCGTTGGCGTCGACGAGGGCATGGATCTTGGTGGTCAGTCCGCCTCGCGAGCGCCCCATGCAGCGGGCTCCAGCGAGGTCCCGAGCGGGGGATGACGTTTCTTCAGACCCCCTTTTTTGCCGTTGGCGCCATGCTGGTGGACGCGGATCGAGGAACTGTCGATCATCTGCAAATCGCCATCGTAGGCTTTTGAGATCGCTTCGAATATCCGATCCCAGACGCCGATCCTGGCCCAGCGGACGAAACGGTTGTAGCAGGTCGTCGATGGTCCGTAGCGCTCGGGAATTTCGGCCCAGGGCGAACCGGTGCGCAGCCGCCAGTAAATGCCGTTGAGCACCTTGCGATCGTCCGAACGCGGCACGCCGCGCGGCTTGTTCGGCAAGAGAGGCTCGATGATCGACCACTCGAAATCAGATAGCTCGTACCGGCGTGGCGTCATGTTCGCTCCCCCTCACGGAGCTTGAATCACGCCGCGCCCAAAAAAGGAATCCTCTTTATGAGTTTGTGACCTAACGTACCACGGCATCGCCATCCGTAGCCCATCTGCGACGCGATGCGTGGGCACATAGCCAAGGCGGCTGGCCGCCTTGCCGACGTCCGCTTGGCTGTGGCGGACGTCGCCGGCGCGAAAATCGCGGTAGCGAGGCGCGCCGTCCCGAACATGCGGAAAGTCGGCCTCGAGCAGCCGGCGCAATTCGGCGTAGAGATTGTTCAGTGTCGTGCGATCGCCGACCGCGACATTATACACTTCGTTGATCGGTTCGGGACCTTTCGCCGTCGCGGCAAGTAAATTCGCCTGTACGGCGTTAGCAATGTAACAGAAATCGCGGCTGGTTTCTCCGTCCCCGTTGATGAACACGGGATCGCCCTTGATCATGGCCGCAGTCCATTTGGGGATCACAGCGGCATAAGCGCCGTTTGGATCTTGCCTTGCGCCGAAGACGTTAAAGTAGCGCAAGCCGATCGAACTCGAGGCCGTAGCAAAGGGCAAAAACACTAGCATAGAGCTCATTGACGTATTTCGTGACAGCGTAAGGGCTCAATGGCCGACCAATGACGTCTTCCACTTTTGGCAGTCCAGGATGATCGCCATAGGTTGAGCTGCTGGCGGCGTAGACGAATCGCTTGACCCCGGCGTCTCGCGCAGCAACGAGCATATTGACGAAACCGCTGACATTGACGGCGTTGGTTGCAATCGGATCGGCGACGCTGCGGGGCACGGAGCCGAGAGCCGCCTGATGCAGCACATAGTCGACGCTGCCGCACGCTCGGCGACAATCATCGAACTTACGGATGTCGCCCTCGATGAAGTTGAACCGCGCCCATTGCGATCGCTCGACCAGGGCCCTCACTTCATCGAGATTGCGCTGGTGGCCGGTCGTGAAGTTGTCCAGCCCAACCACCCGCTGATCGAGCGTGAGAAGCGTCTCGAGCAGGTTCGAGCCGATAAATCCAGCGACGCCGGTAATCAGCCAGGCGCGCGGACTGGTCCGCAATTCTGCGCACGCCTTTTCGTAACGGGTCACTTCGCAAAACCTACATGCGCCGTTCGCAGCGGGCGTGATGAGCGCCGACAGGGCGGCGCCTCGCCAGGCCGACGCCATGAACGGGGGAGCGTGCTGCTTTTATGGCTTTCATGGCTTACGGACAACGCCGACATATTTGCCTTCACTCGTAGTCACCGCGAAACTCAGGCCAAGCTTTTCGACAAAGTGACGAAACGCAAAATTGTCACCAATGTCGTCTGAGATAAAGATCCCGCCCGAACGTAAAGAGTTCCACAACAGGGGATAGCCGTATTGACGACCATAGTAGGACTTGTCTGAATCGTAATGACAAAGATCGATGGGGTATCCGATAAGCTTGATAGCTTTGGGGATTCCGCGCCTGTCCGGCATTCGTACGAGCGACCATTGGGTGCGAAGACGAGCGGGAACAGCGACCCCAACCTCGTCTTCGTTGTTCATCTTGGGGTAGGGCATGTCGACGCTGACAAGACGGGCATTTGGCCGTTCAGAGAGGGCGACAAGGATCGCCAGACTGGACCATCCATACGCCACGCCCGTCTCCACTACGCGCTGAGCTCCAGCCAATTTCGTGGCCGCGTAGATGAGATCGAGGTGGCCCGGACCGCCCATTTTTGCTTTGGCGCGAGAAGCCAACGAGCCCGCTTCCGCCAGCACGTCCTCCCGCAAAGTCGGAATATCGCCCGCAGGAGACAGGCCAATGTGCCGCAAAGCCTGCGCAACCGACATGACCTTGGATGCCGCCCAAGCCTTGGCGTTTGCTCCGCTCAGAGCAGAATCCCGATTGGGCTTGAATTTGCGAACCGCAAGGCCGGCGGCGTGAGCCCAGTGGGTCGGCCGCTGCGCGAACCACAATACGGTCATTGCCTTACCGAGCATGACTCTCTGAGCAATCCACCAAGTGTACTTGCGCTGAGCAGCTAGGCTATTTCCGGCGCGCCTGCCGCTATGGGCGCCTCGGACGAACTCGGAAAAAGCAGTTTCAGATATTCCTCGACAATCAGCTCGGGCGCGAAATCGGCGGCCCGCCGCTTGAGCGCCTCGCGATCGTGCTCTGCCGCCAGAGCGTCGGCCATCGCTTGGGCCAAGGAGTCAGCGTCGCCAACAGGGACGAGCCTGCCGTACCGGCCGTTTTCGAGGATTTCCGATGGACCGCTCCTGCAATTGGTCGACACCACCGGCAGCCCGCAGGCAAGCGCCTCGACGATCACATTGCCGAAACCCTCGTAGTCCGAGGATAGCGCAAAAAGATCGGCGGAGTGATAAAAGGGCGCGGGGTCGATTGTCTCTCCAGGCATCAGGACTTTATCGGCGACGCCCTCCGAACGCGCGACGGCCGCAGTGGCTTCGACGAGTTCGCCGGTTCCAAGAATTAGGAGTCGCGCGTCTTGTGTCGAAAGCATTCTTCTGAATGCCTGGATCAGCAAGGCATGGTTCTTTTGCGCCTTCAGGCGCCCGACCGTGATGATCCGCGGCCCCCGCCAACCGCCCCACGCGCTCTCTGCAACGTTAGAATCGCTTGCATCTTGGAATCTTGTGGGCACCGGGTTGTGGATTACGCAAATGCTACTACGCGATATTCCTGAAAGAGCGGCAAGATCATCGGCCACACCCATCGAAACGGCCACACGCCCGTGCGCGAGCGGGTATGTCAAGGCGATGCTGGACTTGAGCATTAACCGATGGGCCGCGCCCCGACCCCTATATTGATCAGATAGCGTATTGTGTTCCCAGACAAGCATTCGGGCTCGCGAGCGCGCAAGCCGATGCGCCAATACGCAGATCGTTGTGAGAGGCCATATCGACGCTATAACGAAGTCCGGCCGCTCGTGGCGCAGATAACGGGCGAAGGGAAACAGGAATTCCCGAGCCCGGTCCGTTCCTAGTATAAAGTAGCGCGCCGCGGCCGGAATAAAGCGGCGAGCACCGGGCAAATCTTCCGCCGTAACAATGTGGACCCGAAAACCGCGACGAAGAAACTGCTTCGCCAGCAACACGTTGGCGATTTCGGCGCCCCCGGCGCCAATGTTCGGCACCGCTAGGGTAATTAGGGATGGCTCCCTTGCAGCGATAGAGCGCCTCTTCGAGCTTAGTATTTCTGGCAGCATGAGCCGAACGTTGGTTTCCCAAATCATTGTCACGGCCTCACAAGAACGTAGTAGTACCAGCGGACAAGGAAACCGGGGAAACGCGCGGTAGAAGGATGACCGGCGACTTCGACGAGGTCAAATCCTACCGACCGAAATTCAGGTTCAATTGTCCTCGGTGTGGACGTGTAAGTCTTCAAACCTCCATGCACCGGGTCCAGAACGTAGCCACTGCCGGCGTAGAAAGCGCTCGTCCGAAGTTGGCGCAAGGATAGAAGCGACGTCTTTCCGATCGCCCGCAATACACGCCAACCCTTTTTCAAGGGTCCCGCTCCGCTTAACATCGGCCACACCCCTAGCACTTTTGCGTTATGAGAAGAGAAAATGAACTTTCCCCCGGGCTTCAGCACTCGGAAAACCTCTGCAAAGCATTTGCGACGGCCGTCGTCGGTCGGAATACAGTCAATCCCATTGAAAGAGAATACAGCGATATCGAAGCATTGGTCAGGTATGGAACTAAGATCGGTAGCGTCCTCGCAGCGAAACTCGAGGTCATGGAATCTCTTTTGGCAAGCTTCAACCATCGAGGAGGCATAATCTAAACCCAGATAACGGCCTGCACTTTTGGAGAGGTAGGGTGTCGTTCTCCCGCCACCAACACCAATATCCAAGATCGAGGCACTTGATGAAATAAATCTATCAAACAAATCTATTTCACAAGGCTGCAGGTCTGACACGCTAAGGTAGTGTGCAACAATTTTAGCGTCATTATAGGCTTCAATGGAATTATCTACAGGCAAACGCCTTGATCTTGTCGATCCCCCTGCCAAGGCTAACCTCGGGCTTGTTACGCCGTGTTCTGTCATTGAACTCTTCCCGAGTCGGTTTCTTTTCGTATTGTTCTGTTCAAAAGTTTCGTAGCGTCAGCCGCACTTTTCAATAGTCGAAAGGCCCCGCCCATGCACCGCCATTCCACACCAAGCGACGTCAATTCCCCGCCGAATTTGGCCTTGAAATTGTATATGCCATCCGCGGAGTCCAGGGACGCCACGCCTCCGAGATCATACCAATCGAGGCCTTTTTGCCTTAACCGCTGGATGGCGCGCCAGTGAAGATATTGGCCCGCTCCGTCGTTTTCTTTTACCAGATTGACCGAATACATAAAGATGCCGGCCTTCTCAGTCGTGTATACATGCAAGTAGTTTGAAACGTCCCCACCGCCTTTGCGGGCTGTAAACAACATGGCGTCGCCCGCTGAATACATTCGAGAGACTACATCGCGATTTACCGGACTGAGCCCGCGCTCCTTGGCAAAGGCTTGGAAAGCATGGAAGAAGCTGTCACGAAGTTGGGCGTTCGGCGCGTCATGCGCGTCAACGACGATGCCGCGCAACTCAGCGGTTCTGATTTTGCGACGGTAGTCAGCGCTCATCCGAGCGAGAATATTGGCCTCGCCGACGGTCAAGTCGATCGCGAAGGTAGCAATGTTGAGCAACCTGTCATTCTCGACGTGTTGAAAGCAGCGCCCAGCCAGCAGCGGAGGGTCTGGTAATACTCTATCGAAGTCATGGACGATAATATCGGTGAAACCCGAACGTCCGGAGCACCGCGCCACAACCTCATCGAGCCGAGACTGACCGCCGGAGGTCAGCAGCACGAGGCTTCTCGTGATGCCCAGGTGCGTTTTTTGCAAGACGCGAAGTCCAGGATGGTCTTCAGTCAAACACCAACCATAGTACTTTTGATGCGCCCAGCCATCGTCAAGAAATATGCTGCGATACGCTCGCAAATCGGAATTCTCTGTACGACACATCAGCAAGGGGGCGCGTATAGTGGAGCGTCTACCAGCTTTTCGAAGCGCTCGCTGAGCGACATCAGGAGATTGTGAATTGTTTCGTATTTGCGGCGAGCGCCGCACACGGCCATCTGTTTCGGGGGATCACGCAACGCCCGCCAAACCTTTGCTCATGTTAGATCCGAGCGGTATTGTGACCAGAAATAGACCAACTCCGAATAGCTGTGATCGATAGCGTAAAGTGGCGCTGGCCCCTTGTAATATTTCGGTTCCACGCCGGCGAAATACCGTCCCTTCAACCCTTTGATTGGTCCCGACGCGTCGACGAGCAACGCGAGGCAACCGCGTTTCCACGCCTCGGCTGTGATGGCCCTGCTGTTGTCGATCAAATCGGGAAGCCGCTCGCAATAGATAAGCTGGGCAACTCGAAGGCCAGCTCGCATGGTCCGCTTCATGAATATGAACGGTGCGAGCCGTTCATTGTCGTCAACGCAAAAGGTCTGGCACCCCCGCGCCTCATGATAACGCATCATCGCCGCTCGCTCAGGGGAGAGCCCAGAACGGACCGCGTCGGTCAGCGACACAATTCGTCGCTTCGGTCCACGAGCCTGGGCCACGCCAACCCCGACGGCCACCCCCGCCGTGTGTTCGGTAAACCCGCAGATCGAGATTATTTTTCGCGTGTCCGCGCCGGAGGAGAGGACGCTGAAGGTCAGGCCCGCGCCGCTCATCGAATGGCGGTGGAGGGTGATTGCGGCCGGGCCGCGATAGGCGGGTCTGACCGTCCAGGACGAGCCGTTTACGATCGTCTGTCGCGTCTCGGGAGGGCCGTGCAAAGAGCCAATTGTAAGACCCACGCCCTGCAGGCCGTCGACGTCTAGGCCGTAGCCAAACAAGGGCGTTCCGGGCGCAGGATTACGCTGGGCCAGAACCTGAAGCCGGTTCCGCCAGCGATCCAATGAATGCCTTGGGAAACCTTCTGCGAGGATGCGCGCCGTTTCAGGAAGATCGGAAGGCTCCAATTCGCGGATCGCGTACCGGCGGGTCATCGAAAAACTCCTCGATCCGCAATTGCTAGAAGCGAACCGAGGGAGATCGGAATCCTGGGAGGAAAGACCTTGCGCCCCGCTGAAGAGGGTCGAGTCTTTTCTCATCGACGCGCACTGCCTAAGGGGCGCACGACGCTCCGACCGACACAGCAAGTATCGACCAGCTCCCGAACCCAGAGCGCCGTGAGAAGTGGCCATGAACCTAGAATTCCGTGTAAATTTCGCTTGAGTGGAGAGCCTAGATTGCTTTCCTTGCCAATGTCCCGGCTTCAACCCAAAGCAGGAGACGCCGACAAGAGGCTTTCCTTGAAAGCGGTCCACAACTCGCGAACTCCATCATTTGGCGGCAAATGACGGCAAAGGCCGCCGTGACCGTTCTCCACGTCGCTGTCAAATTCGATGTGCTTTTCAAGAAAATGCTTGAAAGCGAGCAGCAGGGGGGCATCCCAGTGTGGGGCCTGCAGCATGCTCCTGAACACCATTTCAAGCCCGCCATCCTCATAGCTGGCCAGGCTTGTCGCCTTTGTCCAATTGTCCGCTTGGCGGACCTTATCCAGATAAGCCGCTCCAATGTCTTCGAGGCGCCGGCGGCGAAGGTCGTCAATCGGAGTCAGCATCAGCGCTCTTCGCATGAACTCGTCGTGATTTACGCGCTCTCCAGCCGCCACAACTCCGGGATAGGGAGACAAGTTGTCGGTGTCCCGCTCGCCGCGATCCAATTCCTCCAATTGCTCATCGTCAGGGAGGAGTTCGCGGGCGGCCGCAAGATTCTCACGGAATTGAACCGAAAAATAGTAATAGGCCCACGCCACATCGATCATTTGATCCAGCGAAAGGCCGCACCAGTTCAGCGCACAAATTGCTTCGACAACTCGAATCGAGGCGACAGGAGTGTTGGGTGCGCCGTGTTGCTTCAGCATTGTTTCGTTCATGAACTGACCCTCCACGACGCCAGCGTCTGGCGGCAAATGCACTGGAGCTTCTTCCTTGCTATCGACACGGTCTCGCTTCGGGCCGTCGGTAGACGATCGGCACGAGCGAAGGCTGCGCGCGCGTCTCGATTGCAAAGAAGATTTGTCGGCGCCTAGCGGCGGCGGCTCGCTTCGGCCACCAGAGCGAGCTGCAGCTAATTTGAATCGGCTTGGGATTCCCGAATCGGCGTTGTTCTGATTCAACCTGCTGGCTGGACGGAGGCCAGCAGGGATGGCCAGTGCATATTCGCAGGATCTGCGCGACCGGGTGATTGACGCGGTGCTTGGTGGGGGGATGAGCCGGCGTGCGGCTGCGGACCGCTTTGGGGTGAGCGAGTCCTCGGCGATCAAGTGGGTGCAGCGCTTCGAACGGAGCGGTTCGCGGGCGGCGAGCAAGATGGGCGGATACCTGCGTCCGAGGCTCGAGCCGCATCGTGAGTATCTCGAAGGGCTGAGAGCGGAGAAATCCGACATCACTCTGCAGGCGCTTTGCGACCGGTTGCTGGCGGAGCCTGGGGTGCGAGCCGACACGGCGATGATGAGCCGCTTCTTCCGCCGCATTGGCGTCACGCTCAAAAAAAAGACGCTCATCGCACGCGAGCAGGATCGCGCCGACATAAAGCGCCATCGCGGGCGCTGGCGAAGCCATCAGAAGCGCGTCGATCCTTCGCGACTGGTGTTCATCGACGAGACCTGGACCAAGACCAACATGACCCGGCGCTACGGCTGGCCGACGCGCGGAGCAGGCTTGTCGCCAAGATTCCCCACGGCCATTGGAAGACGGCGACATTCCTGGCCGCGCTGCGCAATGACCGCATCGACGCGCCCTGCGTGTTCGACGGTCCGACCAATGGCGAGCGCTTTCTTGCCTACGTCGAACAGTTCCTGGTCCCCACGCTCAAGCCCAACGACATCGTCGTGCTCGACAATCTGGGATCGCACAAAGGCAAAGCGGTTCGAAACGCGATCCGGGCCGCCGGCGCGCGTCTCCTCTTCCCGCCCAAATACTCGCCCGACCTCAACCCGATCGAGCAGCTCTTCGCCAAGCTCAAAGGCTACGTCCGAAAAACCGCGCCCCGAACCCTCGACGCCATATCCGACGCAATCGCCCAAGCCCTAACCACCATCCCGCCAAACGAATGCGCAAACTATCTCACCGGCGCAGGTTACGCGTCAGCCTAAATGCAGAAGGCTCTAGAGACGGACGTCAGCCTCGTCTGGACCAAGAATGTATTTCAAGTCGTAGAGCACGTGGCCGTCCCTGCCGAGTTCTCGGATCCTCCGTGCTCCCATAGCCCGAAACTGGTCATGCGCCACGGCAACGACAATTGCGTCGTAGCTGCCCGGGAGCGGCTTCATGACGGGCGTAATGCCGTATTCGCGCTTGGCCTCCCCGACATCCACCCATGGATCGAAAACGTCGGTGCAAACATTGTAGTCATCGAGTTCTCGAACGATGTCGACGACCCGGGTGTTGCGTATGTCCGGGCAGTTCTCCTTGAAGGTAAGACCCATCACCAAAACTCGCGCGCCTTCGACCTGAATGCGCCGCTTGAGCATAGCTTTGACGAGCTGCGACACCACATAGGACCCCATTCCATCATTAAGGCGTCTTCCGGCGAGAATGATCTCCGGATGATATCCTATCGCTTGCGCCTTGTGAGTGAGATAATACGGGTCTACGCCAATGCAGTGACCTCCGACAAGGCCGGGCCGGAACGGCAGGAAATTCCACTTCGTACCCGCCGCCTGCAGCACCGCCTCGGTGTCGATGCCCATCTTGCCGAAGATGATCGCTAGCTCGTTAACCAACGCGATGTTGAGGTCGCGCTGAGTATTCTCGATGACCTTGGCGGCTTCCGCTACTTTGATGCTGGGGGCCTGGTGCGTCCCCGCGGCGATAATCTGGGCGTAGAGACGATCGATCTTTTCGGCGACGGCGGGAGTGGAGCCCGATGTCACTTTCTTGATCGCGGAAAGCCTATGCTGCTTGTCACCCGGATTGA
Organism: uncultured Alphaproteobacteria bacterium; assembly: GCA_963761435.1. Taxonomy (GTDB): domain Bacteria; phylum Pseudomonadota; class Alphaproteobacteria; order Rhizobiales; family Beijerinckiaceae; genus Roseiarcus. The sequence continues at coordinate 615,995 of CAVXHJ010000001.1, forward strand.
TCCGTTCGGGGCTGTACCCCACATAGAAGTCCTCATTGAAGGTCAGACCAGAGAAGGCCTCGAGGACCGGCACGCATTCTTCTTCGGTGGCGCCAGGGTACACAGTCGAATTCGTAAATGACTATGTCGTTCTTCTTGAGAACCTTTCCGATGCTCTGCGAGGCCTTGATCAGCGGCGTGAGGTCGGGACGCTTGTGGCCGTCGATAGGCGTAGGCACGGTTACGATAAAGACGTTGCAGTCCGCAATATCGGCAAGATCATGCGTGAAGGACAAGTCTGCGACGTCGTGCAATTCTTCGTCGCTAATTTCGAGCGTCGCGTCGTGGCCGGCTTCGAGCGCGGCGATGCGCGCCGGGTTGACGTCGAAGCCTACTACGGGAAGATGTTTGCCGAACTCGACGGCCAACGGCAGTCCGACATAGCCCAAGCCCACGACGGCAATGCGCGCATGAGAAGACGCTTCAACAATCGGTTCGGAAACAAGCGACCCGACGACAAGCGGGGCTGCGACTGGTTTGTCGAGCATGACAGCGCTATTTTCCTTTTGGGCATGGAGACGACCAGGACTCTCCGGAGCTTCCGGCCTGGGCCGGCCGCGGCGGCTGAAGCGCGGTCATCTGGAAGCTAGATGGATCTGTCGCTGCGCGAGACCGGAAGGTAAGCGCCGCCCGGCCAGTCCTCAGCGGGCAATTTGAAGCGCGCGCCTCAGCGGCGCTCGGTTCTGGCGGTGATCACGTATTGAAATAGCGCAAATCGCCATATCTCTTCGCGAGGCGCTCATCGACGAAATTGAACACAACTCCGGCGATTTTTCCCCGGTCAGGCATGAGTCTGATGTTCTCACGAACCATCTCTTTATCCGTCGTCCGCCACTTGACGACAAAAATGGTCTTGTCGACGATACTCGATATGATCCGCGCATCCACAACCTGTCCGACGGGCGGCGTGTCGAGCACGATGCAGTCGAAAGTCGATCGGTAGTGCCCGATTAGCTTGCGAGCGCGATCGAGAGTTAGGAGGTCGCCTGAGCGTTGGCTGTTTGCGCCGGCGGGCAAGACCCACAAGCCATGAGCGTCGTTGAAGCGGATCGCGCTCTCGGCGCCGGTCCGGCCGAGCAGAAGGTCAACGAGCCCGAACTCCCCTTGTAAACCGAAATAACGCGTGACCGATGGGTTCCGCAGATCTGCATCGATGACTAGCGTCTTCAGGCCCGACCCGCTGAACGAAATCGCCAGCATGAGCGACGTGGTTGTCTTCCCCTCGCCAGGAAGAGCCGAGGTCACCTGCAGAACCTTAGGCGACCTTTCGATTTCGGTCATTTGAATGGTAACCCGCAGCGTGCGCACGGCTTCGCTGAGGCGCGAGAGGGGATCGAGGCGGATGTGTCGTGGCAAGGCCATCCGGGCTCGCCCTCGACCGATGGACACGAGCAGCGGCAGTCCGAGTTGTTCCTCGGCTTCGCGCGACGTGATGAAACCGCTGTCGAGCTGTTCGCGAACCCATGCGCCCCCTATACCGAGGCCCAGCCCCACGACGAGCGCAAGCGACAGGACCAGCAGCTTCCTTGGAAAAGTGGGGACCTGCGGAGGACTTGCCGGCACAATGATGCGACCCAAGCGCGCCTGGTCGCCGGAAAGCTCGTGTATGATACTGGCGCGCTTCAGAAAATCCTCAAACAAAGTTCGGTTGACTGACGCCAATTCTTCCAGTTCGTGCAACTCGATCGCCGTCTTGCTGGCCGCATTCGTTTCCCCGGCCGCATCACGAAGGATATTTTCAATGGATTCTTGCTCAGCCAAACCTAGCGCGTACTGGTTGCGGACATTCTGCGCGACCGCCTCCAATTCGGCAGCGATTGCTCGCTTAGTGTCGGCGCGCTCGGCGCGCGTTTTGACGACTTCGGGATTGCTCTCGCCCAAGCGGGCGGCGAGCCCCGCCAGGCGAAGTGAATTCTCCCCGAGCTGGTTTCGAAGGCTGGCAAGCAGGGGGGAGTTCATCGCCTCGGGCAAGCCCTGGGCGTCCCGTCCCTCGGACTCGAGACGTTGCAGAAGATCGACCTTCGCCTTTTTCTCCGCCACGTCGGCGCGGGCCGCGACCAGACGAGCGTTGAGCTCGGCCATCTGTTGTTGGTCGAGAGACACGCTCCGGCCACCGTCGATAAGGTTGTGCTCCGCTCGGAAGGCGACGACCGCCTCTTCAGATTCGCGCAAGCGGTCGCGCAGCGCTGGAAGCTTTTCATTGAGCCAAGCCGAACTCGCGCACACCAGAGTCCAATCGGGCGTAGAGAGGATCGACGAGATAGGCTTCGGCGACCGCATTAGCGAGGCGGGCGGCGCGGGCCGGATCTTCGGAGGTGACGCTGACGCTGATCACGTCTGCCTCGCCAACACGCTTCGCCGTCACAGCCTTCGCTAACGCGGCGACCGACGCTTCGACTTTTTCAGGGCCGTCCCGTTTCGGCGTTTCGAACCCAACTCCTTGCACTTCTCGTTGGTCGACCGGGGGGCTGTCAGCCTCAACGTCGAGGCCGACGTAGGTCTCGATAGCTTTGATAGCCTTTACGAAAGCAGCGCCTGCTTCGCCATCGCTGAGATGCGCGAAATACGGGCGAATCAACTGACCAGCACGCTCCCAATAGGCGTTCGCAGCGTCGAGCCAGAAGGAGGGGTGTTGGGTCGGCCTTCCTCCGAATTCAGGATCGTCGACTAAATGTTCGCTTTCTACGGCGCGACGCAGCAGCGCCGTTGATTTGACGATTGCGATTTGATTCTCGAGCGCAAGCGAATCAATCGTACTCTGAGACCCGTTGTCGCCGCTGGAAAGTTTCTCATTGATGGGGTCGAATATGATCTGCGTCGAGGCGCTATAGAGCGGTGTCTGCAGGGTCAGCCAGACCTGTGCGGCCAGTAACGCTGAAGCGGTAACGATGAAGACGAATTTCCACCGGCGCCACAGAAAATAGATGGCCAGATGGAGCAGCTCCCGAGGATCGGCAGATTGCTCCCGGTGCTCGGCGAGAAGTCCTTGTCTCGCCGATAGGGCCTGCAACGGTTCAAGGTTCAATTTTGATCCCCTCCAGTCCATCGTCCGCGGTTGGTTCGGGCGTTGCGTCTATTGAAGACGGCTTCACAGAGATTGTTGGATCGCCGGGCCCAGAGCTGACCGGTCAAGACAAGCGGCGATCTGTCCGCCCATGATTTCGAGAAGGACGCAAACGCGCCCTCGGTCATCGAGTCGCTCGAGTCGGCAAATGGCTTGGGCGAAGGGCCCGGACAGAATGCGCACCATTTGACCGATCGAAAGATCCTGATTGAGACAGACCCCTCCGGACCCTTCCCGCATGGAGATCAACGCCTCGACGACGCCCTGCGGCGCCGGAATTGGCTGCTCGGCTCCCATGATCAACGAAGCGACGCCTGTTGCTCCATTGACGCTACGCCAGCGGTCACGAGAGAGATTGAGAATGACGAATATATAACCGGGGAAAAGCGGGGCCAGAACATTGCGCAGTTTGCGAGCGTGCCGCACGGTGCGCCGCACCCTTGGAAAGTAGGTTTCAAAGCCCAACTGCTGAATATTGAACTGGGCAGAACTCTCCCTAAACGGCTGCGTTCGAGCTACGTACCATCGTTCTCCGCCTCTCAAGGGTAACCGTTGGGATATGTCGACAGATTCCGCAGGGAATTTTCGAACCTTGGATACAGAGGTCAGCATAGTGAATAACCGCGTGGGTTCAGTTTAGGGAGGGTCGGGTTCACTGCTCAGACACGAGCAGAGGTCTCTTTTCGGAAGTTGAATTGCGTCGCCCTAACTGGCGGTGCGTCGCCCTTCATGTTCAGTAAGAGACGGCAGGTCCCGCTTAGGCGCTGAGGGGCTGGCGACACTGCGGCCCTTCGCGTCGCCTCGCGCCCGCATAAGCGCCGCGGTGAGCCGGCCCTCGTCGCGACGATCCCCCCAGAGAGTCAGGCAAGTGCGCCAAAGGATCTCGGCGTCGAGGCGAGCTGATGCATTCTGCACATACCACTCATCTAGCGAATTCTTATCGTCGACGCTGATCAGTTGCCCACCATGAATCTGCGCCCATCCGGTCAATCCAGGCGTGACAGCAAGTCGCAGCAACGGTTGGGCTGGCTGATCAATAGGCAGAAGCGGCCTCGGACCGATAATGGCCATGTCGCCTCTAATGACATTGAGAAGCTGCGGGAGTTCATCTAGTCGGGTTGCGCGAAGAACCTCTCCTATTCGGGTGCCGCGCTCACTCCCCGAGAGCAAACGGCCGTTGCGATCGACCGCATTGCGCATTGTTTTGAATTTGTAGACGAAGATCGTACGGCCGTGCCGCCCCACACGGCGTTGCCAAAAGATCACCGGCGGCCCCGCGCTCGTCAGGACAAGCAGACTTGTCAAGGCCATCACCGGGAGAAACACGATCAGACTGGGGATGGCGACTGTCAGGTCGAATATCCGCTTAATGCGAAAATACGTCGTGTTCGGCGGGGTCACGCGGATAGTGGGGACCTGAGCAATGGCTGGTCCGCTATCAAATATTCCGAGCTTTTCGATCAGAAGCTCAAGCGGCAAGCAGCGAGATAGGCACAACGCTTTGAGTCGGTCGCGGTAATCGAATGCGCGGCTCGGATCATGGTCGCATATGACAACGGAACTGATCTTCAACCCGTGCTGGGCGAAATCGTCGAGCAGCGACTCCGCATCTTCGACGCCTCCGACGATGGTATGACCCAGAAGCGATCGGCCGTGCAGCCACTTGTGGTCGTCGAGGATTGCGGCGATGCGCCATCCGCCTCGCGGAATCGATTCAAGAAATCCGGCGTAGAGCGACGCCAGAGTTCCGGCGCCAACGATGATGACATTTTTCTCGTAGTCATGGGACGTTGCACGCGCTGCCCTCAATTCTCGATTTTGGACATGTTTGGTTTGAAAAAACCGGATGCTCAATAATATAGCGAGAAGAGTAAGGAAATGAATTGCGGGAACGGATCTTGGAATTTGGTCCAGGCGCGTGATGGTGAAAGCGAAAGCTGCGGTTGACGTCACCGCGCAAAGAGTTGCCTTGGCAATCTCACCGGCATCGTGAATTGAGAAGTGTTCTGGTAGGCTGCGTGCGGTGCTGAACCAAAGGAAGAACCATATCGAAAAGCAAACGGAAATCGCGACATAGGTTGCAACTACGCTGGGCGCTACGGAAAAGAACGCGATCGGATTTCGAATCCACAAAGCCATCAGGGGCGCGGCGACGGCAGCGGTCGCATCCAAGGGGCTAAGCCTATAGACGATTGTACTCTTGGATGACGGAATGTAACCCACGAGCCACGCCTCTCCGATCGGCGGCGCTCATTCCAAGCTACCGCCGTCTGGGTGAAGCGATGCCTCACCCCTGATCTAAAAGCTCGAATGATCGGGACAATACTCGCCGTTCTGGCAGCGCGCGGATGCGCTGCCAGCCGACGAAACTCGCATTTAGAGCCACAACCTCGGGTCCCCCGACGGCCAGCTAGCGTCCCTTCTAACTGGCCGTACGGGTACAACGTCAACTAACCCTGCGTCATCGTCAGAGTCAAGCACAAAGCACGGAATGAAAAAGCGCCTAGCTTTCCGCGGCGTCGTGGTTAATACGGTGTCTCGAGCAAACCGCGCCGGACGCCTGTGGCTCCTGATTCTGGGTACAACCGCATGTGACGTGCATTGCCGCACTTCGAATCCCGTCATGGCGAATTTGCTTCCTCGGGGCGGAGGACGCCAAAGGCTCCGCAAAACCGCAGGGCTTATGCAAACATCCAGGCTAAGGTTCAGTGCGCCGCATGAGCACCTACCGTTGCCGTAATGGACAGCAGCAGGTGCAATTCACGGCGGCTCTTATCTGTAACGTCGCGATCGCACCGAACGAATAAGGTGCGCGTTCAGACAGCTGATCGCACGACGGCAAGCGGGCGATCAGCCCCTGACTTACGTCTTGCGATGATTGAGAGCCAATTGCCATACAGACGCTGCGAAGTGGGGCGCCATATTGCGTCGCCCGCCTCGTCCAGCATCGCGTCCGAAAGGCAATCCGGAAATTGAGGACGGCGATCGCATCGCGAACGCTCTATGAGAGCCTCGACCTCGGCCAGAACATCCGCCGCGAAGTAGCGCGATGGGGGATCCGGCGGCGTAGCGCGCTGAGCGGCTAGATAGCGCGAGAGGTCCCGTCGAAATTCGCGCGCCAGCGAATCCGGCCCGTACTCGGGATGACCTTGCAGAAAGATGAGAAGGCTTGCCTCATCCTTGATGAAGAGATCGACGCCCGCTTCATCGGATCGAACCAATGTCGTGTAGCCCTTATCGGCTAACGCGGCCTCATCGAGGCCATTCAGGCGCGAATGCGGTATGAAGTGATCGATGGGAAATTCCTCAACCAGCGAATGGCGGCCAACGACCCGCGCCGCAAATACCCCGGACAGCTTGCCAGGGAGCGGAATGCGCGGGATCCCATCCCAATGCAGAACGGCGGCATGCGCGGCCAGACAGGAGAATATCGTTGACACCGTTTGTTGCCGCGCAAAATCGAAGACCTCGACAAGTTCGCTCCAGTAGCCTTCCTCCGACAAAAATGGCGCGAGTGGTTCCGCGCCGGTCACGATTAACGCGTCCAGACGCATCTCCCGCAGGCTATTGGCGGGAAAGTAGTTGGCTTCCATCGCGCTGCGGACTTCATGATTGCGCGGCATGCTGGTCAGCGCGTACAGACGCAAGAGGACGTCGTAGTCCGCGCTGGTGCTACGCAAGAGCGAAATGAATTGGCGCTCGGTTGCCGCGAGCGCGGCGTCCGGCATGTTGTTGACGAGGCCGATCCGTATGCGCCGATCGCGATCAACGGCGGTTTCGTTGCAGCCGCTTCGACGGTCTCGGGCTGGCTTCTCCGAGGATTTCGAAGGGCGCTCAACCGTGAGCGGCATGACTTCGCCTCATGCTTGGATCATTGCCGACAAGGCGCGATCAAGGTCGTCAAGAATGTCGTCGATATGCTCGATGCCGACGCTGAGCCGGATCGTCTCCGCGGTGACTCCCGCTCTCGCCTGCTCTTCGACGGTCATCTGCCGATGGGTCGTTGAGGCGGGGTGGCAGCATAACGAACGCGCGTCGCCGATGTTGACCAGCCGCTTAATGAGACCGAGCGCGTCATAAAATGCCTTTGCGCCCTTGATTCCGCCTTTCACGCCGAAGGTCATGAGGGACGCCGCTCGTCCGCCGAGATATTTGCGCGTCAGATGGAAATAGGGACTTTCACTAAATCCAGCGTAGTCCACCCAGCTGACGCGACGATCGGAGCGCAGGAACTCGGCGACGAGACGAGCATTTTCGACGTGACGCTCCATCCTAAGCGCCAGAGTCTCGATGCCCTGCAGGATGAGGTAAGCGCTCATTGGCGCGAGGACGGCGCCTGTCGTGCGCAGGTAGACGCTGCGCGCGCGTTGCAGATAGGCGACCGGCCCAAAGCGCTCAACATAAACAAGGCCGTGATAACTCTCGTCTGGCTCGGAGAACATGGGAAACCGCTGCGCTGACGCGCGCCAGTCGAACCGACCGCTATCGACGATCGCGCCGCCCATCGCTGCACCATGCCCGCCCATGAATTTGGTCAGGGAATGCACGACGATGTCTGCGCCGTGTTCGATAGGGCGCTGAAGAACCGGAGTGGCGACAGTGTTGTCGACGATCAGCGGAACGCCGTGCGCGTGAGCGAGCGTGGCGAGCGCCGCAACGTCGCAGACGTTACCGGCCGGATTGCCGACCGACTCGCAAAACAACGCGCGGGTATTCGCGTCAAAAAGGATGGCGAGATCGTCGGCCATATCGCTGCGCGCGAAGCGAGCTTCGACCCCGTGGCGCCTTAGCGTGTGGGCGAGCAGTGTATGAGTCGTGCCGTAGATCTGAGGCGGACTGACGATATTGCCGCCTCGATCGGCGAGCGTGAGAAAGGCATAGCAAAGCGCGGCCTGTCCAGAAGCGACCGCGAGAGCCGCCGCGCCGCCCTCGAGCATGCACAAACGCCGCTCCAGGATATCGACTGTGGGGTTGGCAATCCGGCTGTAACGGAAACCCTCAGCCTCAAGGTTGAAAAGCGCGGCGCCGTGATCGGCGCTGTCGAACTCATAAGCTACAGTTTGGTAGATAGGTGGCGAAATTGCGCGCGTCGCGGGGTCGCAGCGAAATCCCCCGTGAAGCCCTATGGTCTCGAGCCGCATAACCCTCCGTGGCTGCGCGGCAAAGACCAAGAGGAGCGCCGGCAAACCGAACACATACGCCGACTGTGTTAAAAATGCAACGACACGCTTGCCGGTTGGTGCCTCTTGGTCGGCCGAAACTGAATCAAGCTAAACGTAGGAGCAGGCGCGGCGCCGATCGCTGGGCCGTTGGAAATGGCGCACATTATCTGTTAAACTCGCGATGAAGGGCTGATGACAGCCTGGTCCATCCGTATGTAGATAGGGATGATCGCCGATGTGCGGTATTGTCGGCGTCTTGGGCCGCGGTCCTGTCGCCGGGCCGATCGTAAATGCGCTCAAACGCCTCGAATATCGCGGCTATGATTCCGCCGGCGTTGCGACGCTCGACAACGGCCGGCTCGAGCGGCGGCGGGCCGAGGGCAAGCTGAAGAACCTCGAAGCCAAGCTCGCCGCCGAGCCGCTGGGCGGCGCGATCGGCATCGGCCACACCCGCTGGGCGACGCATGGCAAGCCGACCGTCGCCAACGCCCATCCGCACGCCTCGCCCCGGCTCGCAGTCGTTCACAACGGCATCATCGAGAACTTCAAGGCTCTGCGCGACGAACTCGCCGCCAAGGGCTATCGTTTCGCCACCGAGACCGATTCCGAGATCGCCGCGTTCGCGGTCGAGGACGAGCTGGCTCAGGGCAAGACGCCCGAGCAGGCGGTTCAGGCCGCGCTTCGCCGACTGCGTGGCGCGTTCGCGCTGGTCTACCTGTTCGTGGGCGAGGACGACCTCCTGATCGGCGCGCGCCAGGGCGCGCCGCTCGCGATCGGCTACGGCGACGGAGAGATGTTTTTAGGCTCCGACGCCCTCGCGCTCGCCCCGTTCACCGACCGCGTCGCCTACCTCGAGGAGGGCGACTGGGCAGTGGTGACGCGCGAAGGCGCCGACATTCGCGACCGCGACGGGAGACGGGTCAAGCGCCGCATCCAGCGCAGCCCGGCCGGCAGCCTGCTGGCGGAAAAAGGCAATTATCGCCACTTCATGGCCAAGGAGATCCACGAGCAGCCCGAGGTGGTCGGCCATACCCTCGCCCATTACGTCGACATGGCGGCGATGCGGCTCAAGCCGTTCGCCTGGCCGGCGGACCCGACGAAGCTCACGCGCGTCTCGATCATCGCCTGCGGCACCGCCTACATGGCCGGTCTCACCGCCAAGTATTGGATCGAGCGCTTTGCGCGTCTGCCGGTCGAGATCGACGTCGCCTCGGAATACCGCTACCGCGAGGCCCCGGTCGACGACGGCGGCCTGACGATCGTCGTCTCGCAATCCGGCGAGACGGCCGATACGCTCGCTTCGCTGCGCTATGTGAAGGAGAGGGGATCGAAGACGATCGGCGTCGTCAACGTGCCCGATTCGAGCGTCGCCCGCTTGACCGACACGCTCGCGCCGACGCTCGCCGGGCCCGAGATTGGCGTCGCCTCGACCAAGGCCTTCACCTGCCAGCTTGCCGCCCTGGCGGCGCTGGCCATCGGCCTCGGCAAGGCGCGCGGGACCATCGACGGGGCTGGCGAGGCCGCCCTGCTCGACGAACTCGTCGCGACGCCGGGCCTGCTCGCCGAAGCGCTGAAGCTCGAACCCGCCGCTGAAAAGCTCGCGCATGCGGTCGCTCGCGCGCGCGACGTGCTCTACCTCGGCCGCGGCACCGCCTATCCGCTGGCGCTCGAAGGCGCGCTCAAGCTCAAGGAGCTGAGCTACATCCATGCCGAAGGTTATGCCGCCGGCGAACTGAAACACGGGCCGATCGCGCTTGTCGACGAAGCGATGCCGGTGATCGTCATCGCGCCGCGCGACGCAGTGTTCGAGAAGATCGTGTCCAACATGCAGGAGGTCGCGGCGCGCGGCGGGCGGATTGTACTGATCGGCGAAAAGCGCGCCGCCGAGGAAGCCGCGGTCGATATCGAGCACTTCCTCGCCATGCCCGACATGCGCGCCAATTTCGCCCCGATCGTCTATGCCGCGCCGATCCAGATGCTCGCCTATCACACCGCTGTCATCATGGGAAAGGACGCCGACCAGCCGCGCAACCTGGCGAAATCAGTGACGGTGGAGTAGGGCGCGGCGCTCCGCGTAGGAAAGCAGCCCATCCTGTACTAGGTTTTTGCAAGAACAAGCTCTCGAGCATCTGACGTGCAAACATTCGAGTAGCGCCTGAAAGTGAAGGGTTCCCTTGGATAAGACTGCGACGACGCGGGCCCCGGTCCTCATGTTCGCGAACACCGACTGGTATCTCTACAATTTTCGGAGATCTCTGGCGTTAAGGATCCAGTCGCTGGGCCACCCGGTTCTGATGATATCGCCGGATGGAGAATTCGGCCCACGAATGCGGAATCTGGGTTTACGATGGGAAGCCCTCGAGATGCGACGCCGCAGCTTGAGGTTTGATGTCGAAGCACAGGTTATCTGGCGGCTGGCTCAGATATTGCGTCGCGAGAAACCGTGTCTCTTGCACAATTTCACAATCAAATGTGCGGTCTACGGCTCTCTTGCGGCGATTGTCACCGGAATTCCAAATCGTATCAATGCCGTTACCGGACTCGGCTATGTTTTCACAAGCAGGGACCTGAAAGCGCGGGTTTTGGCGCCGATCGTGCGAAATCTTATGCGGTTCGCTTGGAGCGGCACGAGGACGCGCGTGATTGTGCAAAATCGAGATGACGGCGACGCTATGATGCGCATGGGAGCGCCCAAGTCGCATTTACGATTGATCCAGAGTTCCGGAGTCGATTGCAATAAGTTCGCTCCCCGGGACGAAACCACCACTGTGCGCCGCCGCAAGCGGATCGTCTTTTGCGGACGATTGCTCTGGGATAAAGGGATCGGAGAGTTGGTGGAGGCGGCTGGAATTCTCCGTGGACTCGGGCTTGAATTCGTTGCCGCAGGGGCACCCGATCCTGGCAATCCCGCCGCGGTGCCAATGAAGACGATCGACGAATGGGAGGTTCAGGGATTGGTTCAATTTCCCGGTCACGTGGAGGACATGCCGGGCTTTCTCGCTGAAGCTGATATATTTGTGTTGCCGAGCTATCGTGAAGGCCTGCCGAGAAGCTTGATTGAGGCGGGGGCCAGCGGTTTGCCGCTGATTGCGACTGACGTTCCCGGATGCAGGGATGTCATTCTGAATGGCCGAGATGGAATACTCGTTCCGGCGCGAAACGCAATTGCGCTTGCTGACGCGATTTCACAACTCGTGGCCGATACCGGTTTGGCGTCGAGGTTGGGCATCGCCGCGCGCGAAAAAGTGCTCACGACGTTCAACGAGAGCGACGTTATCAAACACACGCTCGATGTTTATGACGAGCTAATTCCGGGTTTTTCGACGCCTCCCGAAATCAGGTGAACATGCTTGCGAGCTTGTTTACCGGGCGAGCATGACGGCGCGCACTTCTAGTTTTCCATCAGCGCCAGGAGGTAATCGGTTCTTGTCGATGAATGTCTTGGTGACGACCTCTTTCGTTCCCGATCGCTCTAATCGTCGCGCCCCTGGCCCGGTGATAGTGCTGGAGTTTGCGCTTGACTCGAACTCCGTCTTAATTGAATAACAGAACCAGACGGTCGGATGGGCTGACGGCTGCCACTCGAGGTGGCAGATTCGAGCGGTCCTTCTGGATTCTATTGTGGTCGGGCCTTGCTCCACCCAAACTGCGGTAGCTTGGGTTGATTTCTGAACGACTACCAAGTCAATCCTTCTGCGATGATTGTCAGTTGTGAGCTGGAAGAGGTCCGGCGATTCTGGGCAGGTCGATTGTATGCGTGTACGCGCCGCCATTCTCAATGAAATCCAGCGTATCGCCATAGAGCACAAAAAGCTGCTCGCCCCTATCGACGATGCGGCGCCGCTCTTGTCGATGGGCCTTGACTTTCTATGTCTGGCCGTACTCGTTGTCCGCCTAGAAGAAACTCTTGGGGTCGACCCGTTCAGCAGCGATAACGACGTTGAGTTTCCCTATACCCTTGGAGATCTCATTCGGACCTATGAAGTTGCGGCGCCGGCAGCCTGAAAGAGCAGAGCGCCGCCTGGCGGATTTTGCGCGGGGGCGCGTCCAAGATAGCAAATCGTGCGTCAATTTGAGTGAATTGTCGACGGGCACATGCTTTAGAGCGTCTGATGGTGATGCTGCTGGACGTTCTGTTCTCATATTAACCCGATCGCAGCTGCTCAGCGCTGTGTCCATGGTCGTGCTTGATGGCCTCGCACGACGGATAGTTCTTGCCCCCCCCGAGCTGCCCGCCGAAGACGCCGAAACTATCATTGCAGACGCTGAGATCGATTCCATCGTCACTGACTATTTGCAGGTTCCTCGAATTGAAAAACCGTCGATCCTATCGATTGATTTGCCGATCCTGATGCGGAGTGTCCCGCGCCAGCGTCCGATCGATACGGAATGGGTGTTGCTCACATCGGGCACTTCCGGACGTCCCAAGATGGTCATCCATTCCCTGAACTCGCTGACGGGCGCGATCTCCAAAAAACGGGACCTTGGGAAACCGGAAGTCTGGTCGACTTTCTACGACATAAGACGCTATGGAGGATTGCAAATCTTTCTGCGCGCGTTGATTGGCGGCGCGAACATGATCCTGAATGGTCCCAACGAGCCGATCGACAAACAGTTGGCCCGGCTCGGGTCGGCCGGTGTTACATCGATCTCCGGCACGCCTTCGCACTGGCGCCGCGTGTTGATGTGTCGGAACAGAGGCGCCTTCGCGCCGCGCTATGTTCGCCTCTCCGGAGAAATCGCAGATCAGATTCTGCTGGACGCCCTGCGCACCGCATTTCCAAACGCTAGGATCGGTCACGCCTACGCCTCGACTGAGGCCGGCGTCGGATTTGCGGTTGACGACGGCTTGGAAGGATTTCCCGCCGCGCTCATCGATAGCCCGGCCGATGGCGTCGAAATGAAAGTCGTCCATGGCGCGCTGAAAATCAGGTCAAGCCGGACGGCGACTCGGTATGTGAGCCGTTCCGCACCGTGCCTTCTCGACAACGAGGGTTATGTCGACACAGACGATCTCGTCGAACGCCGCAGGGATCGCTACTTTTTCGTGGGCCGGCGCAGCGGAATCATCAATGTCGGCGGCCTCAAGGTCAACCCGGAAGAAGTTGAGGCGGTGCTGAACGGACATCCGGCGGTACAAATGTCGCGAGTCATCGGCCGCAAGAACCCGCTGATAGGCGCGATCGTCGTCGCCGACGTCGTCGCCTGTGGCGATCCGATGAACGAAGAAGAGCTAGGACGCGAGATTCTGGCACATTGCCAGTTGCGGCTCGAGCGCCACAAACTGCCGGCAATCATCAGGTTCGTCGAAAGGATAGAACTGAGCGCGGGAGGAAAGCTTGAGCGCGACTTCGCGAAAGAATGATGCGCAATGTCGTAGTGACCGGAGCTAGCCGGGGTATTGGCCTCGCTGTTGCAAGCGAGCTCGCGCGAGCTGGGTACTGCGTCGTCGCGGTCGCGCGCCACGAGACCGCGGAATTGCGCGGAGCAGCCGACACGGCCCGAACACAAACCTCGGGCGACATTCGGTTCGTCTCTTTCGATCTCGAAAAATTAGACGACATTGCGGATTTCGTGCAATCGCTCCGAAAAGCGCACGGCCAGATTTATGGACTCGTGAACAACGCTGGCGTGAGCGTCGAAGGCTTACTGGCGCAGTTGCGCGAAAAGGACATCGAGCGCATCGTCAGGTTGAACGTGCTGGCCCCAATATTGGTCGCGAAGCAAGCGGTTCGGTCGATGATGGCGTCAGGCGAGGGTAGTATAGTCAACATGGCGTCGATCGTCGCCACAACGGGCTTTAGCGGGCTATCCGTTTACGCTGCAACCAAGGCATCAATGATCGGTTTTACGCACTCGCTCGCTCGCGAGGTCGGCCCTCTAGGAATCACCGTCAACGCTATCGCGCCCGGCTTTGTCGAAACGGACTTGACCGCAAAATCCAATCTTGGACAACTCGAAGCGATAGCGCGCCGGTCCGCCCTCAAGAGGCTCACAACGAGGGAAGATGTCGCTCTTGCCGTCGAGTTCTTGCTGAGCGAAAAGGCGCGCAACATCACAGGCGTCGTTCTGACGATCGACGCAGGGAGCACAACCTGACCACCTCCGGAGAGCGACCGCATGGTCGCGAGCGTAAAACGCTGACGAGCTGCTGGAGGATCATCAGTTTAATGTCGAGGGCATGACAGTACGCTCCCCGTTTGCGGAGATGGACGGATCCGCGCGGTCATCTTCCAAGGCCGATTGGGTCCGCGCCTTGCAAAGAACCGCCAGAGTTGGGATTGGCTCACGCCGAACCCTGGCCGCGATTATCGATGAATTGGGGAGAGAACATCCAGATCGACCGGCCTTACTGGGTGAGGCCGACTTACTCACCTTCGGCGGACTCGCCGCTCGGTCTCGGCGCTACTCCCGTTGGGCGATTGACCGCGGATTTCGCAGTGGGGACCGTGTCGCGCTAATGATGAACAATCAGCCTGACTATGTAGCCATTTGGATTGGTCTCTCCCGCATTGGTATCGTTGTCGCGCTTATCAATCAGCGGCTCGTGGGGGCGAGTCTTGTTCACTGCATGAAGGTCGCAGAGGCACAACATGTAATTGTTGACTCGGCGAATCACGACGCTCTCTGGAAGGCGCTCGGGGCGTCGCTTTCGCTCCGCATGTCCGTCCACGGAGCGCAGCACGGCCAATTGGAACGAATCGATGCGGCAATCGACCGCTTCTCGGATATTCCGCTTGAGGCGGGAGAGGGTGAGAGGCCCTTTTTGTCCGAACTGGCGATGCTCATCTTCACCTCCGGTACGACGGGTGCGCCAAAAGCGGCTCGCGTGAGCCACTACCGAATTGTCATGTGGAGCGAATGGTTTGCGGGCATATTGGATGTCCAAGACGATGACCGCCTCTACAACTGCTTGCCGTTCTGTCACAGCGTCGGCGGCGTCGTCGGGGTCGGTTCGGCTCTGGTTGCAGGCGCGTCGGTCATCGTGCGCCGCGACTTCTCCGCGAAGCGATTTTGGGCAGACATCATTGCCTCGAGGGCGACAATTTTTCTCTACATCGGCGAACTGTGCCGGTACCTGCTTGCCTCCGCACGCGAACGGGGTGCGCCACGACATCAATTGAGAATCTGTTTTGGAAATGGTCTGAACCATGTCATTTGGGAGGCGTTCGTTAAGAGCTTCGCGATCCCGAGGATCGTCGAATTTTATGCGTCCACGGAAGGCAGCTTTTCGCTTTTCAATGTGGAAGGAAAACCGGGTGCAATCGGACGCACCCCACCTCTCCTCGCGCACCGCCTGCCCGTGGCTTTAGTGAGAATCGACCCTAATACGGAAAAGCCTCTTCGGGGCGACAACGGCTTTTGTCTCCGTTGCGCGACAAACGAAATCGGAGAGGCGCTCGGAATGATCGACGATGAGCGCGGCTCGCAGCTCGCAACCCGGTTCGAGGGCTATTCCGACGCCGAGGCGACTGAGCTTAAGATCCTGCGCGACGTCTTCGTCAAGGGCGACGCCTGGTTTCGCACCGGCGACCTAATGAGGATCGAACTCGGGCGGGTTCTATTATTTTGTCGACCGCATTGGCGACACCTTCCGATGGAAGGGAGAAAATGTCTCAAACTCGCAAGTAGCAGTCATATTGTGCGCGGCTCCGGGCGTCCTCGACGCCGCGGTCTACGCGGTTGAGGTCCCGTTTGCGGAAGGGTGCGCGGGCATGGCGGCGCTCGCCGTCGGGCCTGATTTCGAAATCGGGATGCTGCAACGTCACATAAATTCACACCTGCCTTCGTTCGCACGCCCCTTATTTCTCCGGCTTTGCGACAAAGTGGCTATGACCCAAACTTTCAAACCAAGAAAAGCAGAATACCGCCGGGACGGGTTTGACCCGTCCGTCACTACCGACAGACTTTTCTTTAACGACGCCCGACTGAAAGGCTATCGACTGCTCGATAAGAGACTTTACGATGAAATTGGGTCTCAAGAGCGGTTCGCGGACGAGTTAGAGCCGCCCGCCAGGTAGCGAAGTTCTCGCGCAGCGAATCGCTCGAAACGGCTCAGGTCTCAGGGCGGAGCAGTCTTCTTTGGACCGGTGCCAAACAATTCTGTCCGCACCCACGCAGCAAGCCTCAAGGCCGGCCCAATGACCGACAAAGCGAGAAATGGGAAATACGCAAGCCTCCGGCGCAGGTCGTCCGGCGGAAATTTAGCGAAATCGAGGAGAAAGGCGAACGCGATGTAGTTCATGGCGACGAAGAAAGTCGGCCGCCAAAATAGGCGCGGAAAAATCTGCCGCACACTGTTGATAGAGAGAAGGGAGAGAAGGCAGGCGAACAACGCCGCAGTCCCAAAAATGACGAATGTTTTGACCGGTGGCGCGGACCCGACCACACAAAGACGGACTACAAAACCGAGGTGAACGAAGATCGCGGCGGCAAACGCCAAGCCGAAGTTGCGTGCATACGCTGTGAGCGGCAAGAAGACGTCGCCGAAAAGGCACACCAATGCGCCTCCGACATACGCAGGCCAAAAGAAAAGAAAGGCGATCCTGGCAGTCACGGCTAGCGCGGCGGTGATGTCCCTATGCCTTGACATGGCGACAGCGGTGATCGCCGCGCCCGCCGAGACGAAGAAGGCGAAGGTCATCCAAATCGCCGTGCTATGTCGAACGTCCGTCAATGCACTCTCTGTCAGATTGGCCGATTTCAAACGTCTGATGGGCGCTGCTCGTCCCCATGGGCGGGAGAGCGCCATTGGACATGAGAGCCTGCTCGGGTATCGCAACTCTAAGTCGTTGAACGTGGATTTCAAGCGCTCAACTGATTTGCGGAAATCCACCAGCGCGCCGATAACACAAAGCCCAAAAGGTTTCCGTCCGATGGTTCGTAAAGGTTAGGGCGTTTATCATCCTCACCCCATCCGCCGCGCAACACCTCTCGGTGGTCAATATTTAGCCGCAATCAGCAGACCAAGTCTTGACTCTGGGTGCGCAGACGAACTCGGGTCGCCCATATTTGTCGAATTCAATTCGGTTAGGACTTTCTCTACGATGCGGTGATATGAGCAAAGTCTGTTGCGCCGGGCGCTACGCAGCTGAGTTGGTCCGCCGATGACGTGGCTGATTCTGGGAGTGTATGCGGCCGTCTCCGTTGTCGCAGCGATTTCCTACATCGTCTTTGGGCTCGTCAGCAGGAGAAAAACGGGCTCGGCCGACGCGCTCGAGAGCATGAGAGAGTTTGACAAATCTGTTACGGATAGGCGCTCTGAGCGCGATCCGGGATCTGGCGCTGCAACCAGTGAGGCCGGCGGACATTTCCGGTGGTTGTGGAATCCGCGCCACTGAATGAGTTGCGGGCGGAGGTCAAGCTCCGTTTTTCTAGTCGATCCGTCGCAATCACCTCAGTAGCCGGTCGGTGGCTCGCGAAGCCGGATAATTCGCGCTCCGCCGCCGAGTGATTTTTGTGCGCGTCCCACGACGATACGCCAACGACTCTGACTAGGTCACAAACTCATAAAGAGGATTCCTTTTTTGGGCGCGGCGTGATTTAAGCTCCGTGAGGGGGAGCGAACATGACGCCACGCCGGTACGAGCTATCTGATTTCGAGTGGTCGATCATCGAGCCTCTCTTGCCGAACAAGCCGCGCGGCGTGCCGCGTTCGGACGATCGCAAGGTGCTCAACGGCATTTACTGGCGGCTGCGCACCGGTTCGCCCTGGGCCGAAATTCCCGAGCGCTACGGACCATCGACGACCTGCTACAACCGTTTCGTCCGCTGGGCCAGGATCGGCGTCTGGGATCGGATATTCGAAGCGATCTCAAAAGCCTACGATGGCGATTTGCAGATGATCGACAGTTCCTCGATCCGCGTCCACCAGCATGGCGCCAACGGCAAAAAAGGGGGTCTGAAGAAACGTCATCCCCCGCTCGGGACCTCGCTGGAGCCCGCTGCATGGGGCGCTCGCGAGGCGGACTGACCACCAAGATCCATGCCCTCGTCGACGCCAACGGCCTGCCCATTCTGCTCAAGCTGACGGCCGGACAAGCTCATGACGGGCGAAGCGCGGCCGACATGCTCGCCGGTCTCGGCGAAGGCCAAATCCTCCTCGCCGACCGCGGCTACGACAGCGACGCGCTGCGGGCGCGCCTCGCAAGACAAGGCGCATGGGGCAACATCAAGCCGATGCCCCATCGGGTGAACGTCCCCTCCTTCAGCCGCTACCTCTACCGCTTTCGAAATCTCGTCGAATGCTTCTTCAACAAACTCAAACATTTCCGAGCCGTCGCGACACGCTACGAAAAACACGACGCCAACTACCTCGCCCTCGTCAAACTCGCCGCCATCCGAATAGGGTTCAGGTTTATGAGTCGGTGACCTAGAGTAGACTGGCGACCGGTCGTCCGTCTTGCCCAAAGCGCTGGCCCTAAGACTGCGGTGGCGTGCCGCCTTGCGTCCTTTGACAGGAAGCTGCCGCCCCGTCGCTGGGGTTGGGCGCCGTCACATGCGCGTCTTTAAGCTGCAAGCTGCAAACGCGCACCCAATGAAAACTAGTGTCCCGATTCTGAGTTTCCTGCGATTTCGGCTTGAGCGGAAGCGACCTCAAGCGTCTTGAGGCAGAAGCGTTTTGATGGCGGCGAGAATGTCGTCGGCGGACTTTGTCCAGCGGAAAGGTTTTGGGTCAGCTTTGACGGCGTCAATGTAGGCGCGGATCGCAGTTCCCAGTTCTTCGGTGGATCGGTGGACGCCCCGCCGGATCTGTTTTTCCGTGATTTCGGCGAAGAACCGCTCCGCCAGGTTGACCCACGAACTCGCCGTCGGGGTGAAATGGACATGCCATCTCGGCCGCGAGCCCAGCCACTTTTGGATCGCGGGCGTCTTGTGGGTGGCGTAGTTGTCCATGATCAGGTGGACGTCGAGGTCGTCCGGGACTTTGCGCTCGATCTCTCGCAGGAAACTGAGGAACTCCGGTCCTCGATGGCGCGGGTAGCAACGCCCGATGATCGCGCCGGAAGCGGCGTCGAGAGCCGCAAACAGCGTGAGCGTTCCGTGCCGCGTGTAGTCGTGGGTGCGCCGCTCGATTTGTCCCGGACGCATGGGCAACAACGGCTGGGACCGGTCCAGCGCCTGGATCTGGCTCTTTTCGTCGACGCAGAGGACCATCGCATGCTCTGGCGGCGACAAATACAGTCCCACGACGTCGCGCACTTTTTCGACAAACAGAGGATCGGTCGAGAGCTTGAAGGTCTCGGTGCGATGGGGCTGGAGGTTGAAGGCCTTCCATATCCGATGGATCGTCGAGGGCGCGAAGCCTGCGGCTTCGGCCATGGAACGCAGGCTCCAGTGCGTCGCGGCCCTCGGCGTCGTCTCCAATGTCCGGCGAACGACTTCGGCGACCTCGTCGTCGCCGATCTGCCGCGGCGCGCCCGGTCGAGGCTCGTCCATCAACCCGTCAATGCGATGTTGCGCAAATCGCTTGCGCCACTTGCCGACAGTGTTGGGCGCGGCGTCGACCCGCAGCGCGATGTCCTTGTTTTCCAGCCCTTCCGCGGAAAGCAGAACGATCCGAGCCCTTTGAGCCACCCCCTGCGCCGTTCGCCGTCGCGACGCAAACCCTTCGAGTTCGCGCCGGTCGCTCTCCGTCAACCCGATCGCAACCGCCGTCTTGCCCATCGCCAATCCTCCGCGAATCAATCCGCAGAAAATCGCACATATTTCTCGATCGGGATACTAGGGTCCGGACCCATAAAGTGGTTGGCATGATGTCCGGCTTGTGATTCACGGCTTCCGAAAGGAAGCGCTGATGAATTGGGACCATTTCTGGCTGACGGACGATCAGTTTTCGAAGATCGAGCCGCATTTGCCGACGGACACGCGAGGCAAGGCGCGGGTGGACGATCGTCGGGTGATCAGCGGGATCATCAATGTGTTGAGGTCCGGCGGTCGCTGGATCGACGCTCCACCAGAATACGGGCCGAGGAAAACCCTCTACAACCGCTATGTCCGCTGGGCGGCAAGAGGCGTCTGGGTCGACTTGTTCCACGCGCTTGCGCAGGCCGGAGGGCCGCCCGAGCAAGTCTTGATCGACAGCTCCGCCGTGAAGGCCCATCGCTCGGCTTCGGGCGGAAAAGGGGGAGAAAAACCAGGCGATCGGTCGCTCGCGCGGGGGACGGACGACCAAAATCCACGCGTTGACGGACGCACAATGCCGTCCGCTCTCGTTCACACTCACAGGCGGCCAAGTCGCCGATTGCCGTGCGGGCGCGGAACTTTTGGCGCGGCTCCCGCCTTGCCAAATCCTGCACGCGGACAAGGGTTACGACTCGAACGCAATCCGCAGGCAAGTCGAGGGGCGCGGCGCGATCCCCAACATTCCGCCCAAAGCCAATCGCAAGTGGAAGAATTGCTTCTCGCCGTTCCTCTATCGAGCGCGCAACGCCATCGAGCGCATGTTCTGCCGCTTGAAAGACTTCAGGCGAGTAGCCACGCGCTATGACCGAAACGCCGCCAATTTCCTCGCCGCAGTCTGCATCGCCGCAACCGTCAGCTACTGGTTATGAGTCCGGACCCTAGGACGTCCAACAACCCGCACCGACGCTTTCCTTCGGGACGGAACGCGTCGATTGCGAATGTGATCGGTTCCTAGTGCGGCTGGTTCACCGAGACGTGTTGGAGGGGCTAAACGTATGAGCAAAAGCCGATCACCGACCGAGCTCATCGCCATTTTGGTTGACCGCCGCAGGCGTCTTGATCTGACACAGGCGGACGTCGGCAACGCAATCGACGCAGCTGCATCCGAGGTTGGAAGATGGGAGATTGGTCATCGGATGCCCCAAGTCGAAACGCTTATTCGATGGGCCGCGGCCCTGGGTGGAGAGATCCAAATTGTCTTTGCGGAGGACCGTCTGGGATGAGAGCAGAGATGACAAAGACCGCTGCTTTCTCCCCGTGAGTAGCGCAAATTTTTTTCATGGCACTTGATAATACGCTCCCTTGGCCGCCGAGCCCTTCGGCCAAATTCTCCGCATCGACGAAGGCCGCACCGCCGCTTTCGGTCAACCCCCCGACTGAGTAACCAAAATACTACAACCTGCTCGGTGGGACGTTTTGAGTTCGGCCGCTCGTTCGCGCGACCGCTGTGGAGGCTTCACGAGGTTCGGCAGTCTTGGGGAACGTGTAGCTGAGATCGAAAGCGGCGTGGTTCGAAGGTTTCGAGGTAAGCTTTTCTGGACGGCGTCAGCTTCTTGCGCTGCTCCCGCGATCTGGCTGATGGGCGATCCGGACAGCCCGTACATCGATCTCGCCGAGCAGGAGATGCCGCTTGCGGTGCTTCCGGCACCCGGGGCTCCCAGCGGTCAGGCTCAGCCTGATGCTTGGGGGAAGACGATCGACGGCCTCAACATATTGGCGGCCTCGTGCCCGGGCCCGGCGGCTCCTCGTCAGCGGCTTGCGGCAAGATCGTGGGTGGCGTCGCCGCTATAGGCGGCGTTGGCCGCGAGAATGACGGCGTGCTGGCTTCCCCGAAGGCGTGGAAGGGCATTGCGGCCGGTCTGGCAGGGTTCAGGAGGGGTGAGTGGCCCAGAGGCCGCCCAGCAGCCCCTCGAGCCCGGCCTGAGGCATGTGTTCGGTATGGACGCCCCCGGGCGCGCCGACGGATGATCAGTAGGCTGGCGCATTCGGGATGGACAAGCGCCTATATGCCACCGGAACGCGGGCAGGTGACGAGCAATGCATGCGGCGCTTGCGGCGGACGCTTTCAACCCAGAAGAGCCGCCCGTGAAGGTGGCGCTGGTGCCGGAGAATGGACGAATGGCGGCCCGGGAGCTGCGCCCACGGAAACAAAAAAAGCTCGCCGAGCTTCCTCTGGAAAGACCGGGGGCGTTAAGCCCTTTGGCGCTCCTGCCGCTGGGCTACCGCAAGAGGTCAAAAACCTCACCCCGGCCGAGACCGCCGAGTATCTCCGCAACCGCATAGACGCGCCAGCCGCCAACACCGAAGGCGACACGCCGGAGGAGAAGGTCATACGCCGAACTACAAGACGTTGGCTGCGTCGAAGAGCGGAGAAGGCCTCCTTCTTGTCGACCCGGTCGAGTTAAGAACGAATGATGACCCGAGCGGGCCTAGACCTTCAAACGGCCCTACGGAGGCGCAATCGACGTATTGTGTTGAAAAACGCTGCTTGATCTGGGTGCCGGTCGCTGATTCTCTTCTCTTTGGAACAGGAGATTCGGCCGATGATGGGCGAGCGGCGGGTGATGCAGGAGGCGCTGTTCTACGGCTTCAACCTCGAGCGGCATGTCCCCGACAATCACATGCTTCGCAAGATCGACCGTTTCGTCGACCTGTCGGATCTGAGGGCGCATCTCGGGCCCTATTACAGCGATGTGGGACGGCCCTCGATCGATCCCGAGCTGATGATGCGTATGTTGATTGTGGGCTACTGCTTCGGCATTCGCTCAGAGCGTCGGCTGTGCGAGAGGTCCACCTCAATCTGGCCTATCGCTGGTTCTGTCGATTGGGGCTCGACGGCGATGTCCCCGATCATTCGACTTTTTCCAAGAACCGCCACGGCCGTTTCCGAGAGAGCGATCTCCTGCGCAAGCTGTTCGAGACAGTGGTGGCGCGCTGCATGAAGGAAGGCATCGTCGGGGGCGAAGCCTTCGCGGTCGACGCCAGCATTATCGTGGCCGACGCCCATCGCCGACGCGGCGTCGCCAAGATTGAGGACCTCGATCCGACCACCAGTCGTGCAGTCGCGGAGTATTTGTCAGTCCTCGACGACGCGGCCTTCGGCGGCGCGACCCCGGTCGAGCCGAAGACGATCTCGCCGACCGATCCAGCGGCCCGCTACACCGCTTCGGCCAACTCTCTCGCCGGTTATGCCTATTCCGATAACTACCTCATCGATCTGAAGCATGCGGTGATCATGGACGTCGAGGCGACGACGACCATTCGCCAGGCCGAAGTCGGCGCGGCCAAGACGATGCTCGACCGCAGGGCCGAACAGTTCGACGTCAACCCATCGCGCCTGGTCGCCGACGGCGGCTACGGCTCGGCCGAGATGGTCGGGTGGCTGGTGGACGAGCGCGGGATCGAACCGCACGTGAACTTGGTCGACAAGACAGAGCGCACGGACGGAACCTTCTCCCGCAGCGACTTCGCATTCGATCAAGAAAGCAACCTTATGTCTGCCCCGGCGGCAAAGAGCTGAGGAAATACCACCGCGCTTTCGCCAAGCCACGCGAGGGGCTGACGAAGGACGGCACGATGATCTACTTTGCGCGCAAGCATGATTGCGAGTGCTGTGCGCTCAAGCCCAAGTGCTGTCCGAACGTTCCTGCACGCAAAATCGCGCGCTCTGTTCATGAAGCCGCTCGCGACAAGGCCCGAGCGATCGCAAAGACCGAGGCCTACCAGGCTGTTGAAGAAGGGTCTCGTTTTGCTTTGAGGACGGCTTCGTCGCCGTTGTGGTTGGCGAATTCGATCTCGATCGTGCCGTCGTCGAGGAGTTCGGCGGTTCCTTCGCCTCGGACCTCGTCGCCTTCGTCGCATCCCGCCCAGCGGAAGCCGATCGAGTCGCGGGCGTATTCGACATCGAGACCAGCCTCCATGGCTCCAAAGGCGATTTCGCCGCCCTGCGCGGTGACGGTCAGCGTCGCCGGACCGCAGAGGTCGAGGTAATCGCGATCCCAGAGGTCGGCCTCGACGATCCGCCAGCGGCCGATCAGGCGGCAGTCGGCCGGGGCCTTCATGCTGGGGCCTCCAGGAGCTTCGGCAGCCGCGCCAGATTGTAGGCGGCGGCGGCGAAGGTGAAGGCCCATCCGACGCGCTCGCGGCCGCGGAACTTGGTTCGCTCCTGGCCGGCGACGATCTTGATCCAGCCGAAGGCCTCCTCGATCCGCTTGCGGATGCGTTGGCTCACGGCATAACCCGCGTGGCGCGTTGTCCGGCCGTCGACCGCCGACGAGCGACCGCTGGTGTTCTGCGCCACGTGAGGCGTCGCTTTCATCGAGCGCAGCTCGTTGACGAAGTCCTCGGCGTCGTAGCCCCTGTCGGCGCCGAGCGTGATCGGCCTCGGCCGGTCGGCGCGCGGCTCGATCATGTGCAGCGCCGCGATCCGCTCGGCGTGGCCGTTGGCCTCGGTCAGACACGCGTCGACGACGAGGCCGTTGCGGTTCTCCATCAGCGCATGCCCCATAAAGCAGAGCTTGGCTTCCTTGCCCGGTCCCTTGCGATAAAGCCGCGCTTCCGGATCGGTCGTCGAAGCGTGCGTCTCGTTGGAGCGCTTCTGGCCGTGGAAATCCGTCTCGCGGTTCCGCCCGCCGCCTGGCGGAGGCGGCTCGCCCGAACCGTCCTTCGGCCGGAAGCTCTTTATTGACGCCCAGGCCTCGACCAGCGTGCCGTCGACCGAGAAGTGATCCGTGCTGAGCAGGCGCTTCACCCGCGGCCGCGCCAACACAGCACTCAGAAGCTTGGCGGCGAGGTCGCCCTCCAGCAGGCGATCGCGGTTCCTGGAGAATGTCGAGTGGTCCCAGACCGCGTCGTCGACGCCGATGCCGACGAACCAGCGGAACAGGAGGTCGAACTCCAACCGCTCCATCAACTGCCGCTCCGAGCGGATCGAATAGAACGCCTGCAACAGCATCGCTCGCAAAAGCTTCTCGGGCGGGATCGAGGGACGGCCTATCCGCGCATAGAGCGCCGAGAACTCGCCCGACAGCGCCGCCAGTGCCTCGTTCACGATGCCGCGGATCGTCCGCAACGGGTGATCCTTGCCGACCCGCGCTTCCAGATCGACGTAGCTGAACAGCGCCCCCGACCGCTCATCCCCGCCCCGCATCAGGTCCCTCCGCCAAGCTGCAAGGCGAAGGAATCACACGGCGAGTCCGATGGCCAGAGACTTTTTCAACGGCCTGCTACGCCGTCTCATGTCGCGAACGAAAGAAGGTCGAGATGCTCTTCGCTCACCTGAAGCGCATCCTCAGGCTCGGTCGATTGCGTCTACGTGGGCCGAGTGGAGCCAAAGACGAGTTCCTGTTGGCCGCCACCGCCCAAAATCTGCGGAAACTGGCGAAGCTCATCCCTTTCCCGGCGCCGATCTTCGCCACCTGAGGTGCAGAGGGCCAGCTTTGCCTCGCCGAAAGCCGCCCATGACGCCAATCGCCGCCGAGCCGAAACGGAGTCCTTCAACGAAATTGACGTCTAGCAGGCTGCTGAAAAACTGACTGCGTTTCCGCAAGAATGGGGTTAGGCGCGAAATTTTTCGCCTGGATAAGGTTCATCCGGGGAAGATGTCCTCGGCCTCGGATCATTGTTCCCTCATTCTTCAAGCCGTCAGACACAGTTTGCCCCTCGGAGCCAGAAGCTTGGGCAGGCGGACGATATTGTAGGCTGCGATGGCGAAGACGAAGACGGCGCGAACCTTGGCGAGGCCGCGCACCTTCACTTGCGCGAGCCCGCCCACCGTCTTGCTCCAGCCGAAGCATTCCTCGATCCGTTTGCGCAGCCGTTGGCTGATCGCATAGCGAAGGCTCGCTGCGACCTCGGGCGAGATGGCGGTCTTGCGCGCCTTGCCGGTCTTGCTGACCGTCCCGTTGATCGCCACGTGCGGCTCGATCCCGCGCGCCTTCAAGCCTTCGACGAAGGCCTCGGCGTCGTAGTTCTTGTCGGCGCCGAGGGTCGCGCCCTTGGGCAACCGCTCGCTCAAGGCTGCGGCCGCCTCGCGTTCCGCCGTTCCGGTGGCCAAAGTCGCCTCGGCCCCGACCACAAGCCCGTTGCGGTTCTCCATCAACGCATGGCCAAGATAGGAAAGACGACTCTCCTGCCCGTCGCCTTTCCTGAACAAGCGCGCATCCTTGTCCGTTGTCGAGGCGTGCGTCTCGTTCGATCGCTTCGTCTTGCGGAAATCCGTTTCCCCGTTGCGCCCCGGTGTCGGCGGCTCACCCGACCCATCCTTGGGCCGAAAGCTCTTCATCGACGCCCAGGCCTTGAGCAATGTCCCGTCGACTGAAAAATGGTCCGCGCTCATGAGCCCCTTCACCTCCGGCAAGGCAAGCAGCGAAGCCAGAAACCCTTGCGCGATCTCATGCGTGAGCAGACGGTCGCGGTTCTTGGAAAAGGTCGAGGCGTCGAAAACCTTCTCGTCGATCGACAACCCGACGAACCAGCGAAACAGCATGTCGAACTCCAACCGTTCGACCAATTGTCGCTCCGAGCGGATCGAATAGAGAAGCTGCAACAGCGTGGCCCGCAGCAGCCGTTCCGGCGGTATGGAGGGACGCCCGACCGCCTCGTAAAGCGCCGAAAACCTCGCGTCGAGCTCGTCGAGCGCCGCATTGGCCAGTCGCCGCATCGCCCGTAACGGATGCTTCGCCGGAAGCCTGGCCTCGACATCGACGTAAGAGAACAACGCCCCGCTTGTCCGATCCTCGCCCCGCATCGATCCCCCCGAATCATCGCCTCGATCCAAAGGAATCACGGGATAAAGGCAAACACCAGCGCGTATTCGGCCGACTTTTTCAGCAGCCTGCTAGTTCACCAACTCATAAACCTGAACCCTATTCGGATGGCGGCGAGTTTGACGAGGGCGAGGTAGTTGGCGTCGTGTTTTTCGTAGCGTGTCGCGACGGCTCGGAAATGTTTGAGTTTGTTGAAGAAGCATTCGACGAGATTTCGAAAGCGGTAGAGGTAGCGGCTGAAGGAGGGGACGTTCACCCGATGGGGCATCGGCTTGATGTTGCCCCATGCGCCTTGTCTTGCGAGGCGCGCCCGCAGCGCGTCGCTGTCGTAGCCGCGGTCGGCGAGGAGGATTTGGCCTTCGCCGAGACCGGCGAGCATGTCGGCCGCGCTTCGCCCGTCATGAGCTTGTCCGGCCGTCAGCTTGAGCAGAATGGGCAGGCCGTTGGCGTCGACGAGCGCATGGATCTTGGTGGTCAGTCCGCCTCGCGAGCGCCCCATGCAGCGGGCTCCAGCGAGATCCCGAGCGGGGGATGACGTTTCTTCAGACCCCCTTTTTTGCCGTTGGCGCCATGCTGGTGGACGCGGATCGAGGAACTGTCGATCATCTGCAAATCGCCATCGTAGGCTTTTGAGATCGCTTCGAATATCCGATCCCAGACGCCGATCCTGGCCCAGCGGACGAAACGGTTGTAGCAGGTCGTCGATGGTCCGTAGCGCTCGGGAATTTCGGCCCAGGGCGAACCGGTGCGCAGCCGCCAGTAAATGCCGTTGAGCACCTTGCGATCGTCCGAACGCGGCACGCCGCGCGGCTTGTTCGGCAAGAGAGGCTCGATGATCGACCACTCGAAATCAGATAGCTCGTACCGGCGTGGCGTCATGTTCGCTCCCCCTCACGGAGCTTGAATCACGCCGCGCCCAAAAAAGGAATCCTCTTTATGAGTTTGTGACCTAGTGGGCGGCTGCCTAACCCGCGCGAGCTATTTGCGAGACGCCGCGGCGCTTGGTCATATCCGCTCGGCGAGTTTCCCAATGAGCCAGCCGAGGGCGGCGAAGCGGACGGCCGAAAAAGCATTTCACAAGTCACCCTCACCCGTTTTTACGCAATGCTTAGCGATTTTAACGCCCGCGTGGAAATGATTTTTTGAAGTTGGATTGAGTGCGGATAGGCTGAAGCCGCGCGGGTCACAGTGTTCTTTGCACCATGCCTCAGCGACGGCCATCCTAGTACGAAACTCGGTCCGGGATTGCGCGCAAATTACACGTGCGCTATGCCTCCAGACGCGCTGACCGTGTTCGTCACGAGCGTGCGGCATCGCCGCCCGGAGCCGTCAATGTGACCGAAAACACGCCACCCCAGACGCCTCCGACGGTTGCGGGATTCGCAATCAGGTGCGCGCTCGCGGCGCTTCAGGAGCGCGATGTACCGGTACGGCAACTGTTCTATCGAGCCGGACTATCCGATCCCCAGTTTGCGAGCACAGGCGGTCGCATCTCCGCGGCGGCGCAGGGAGACTTTATCGAATACGCTGCCGAGGCGACGGGCGATACGGCATTCGGGCTTCACTTGGCCGAGCGGTCGAACCCCCGCGACGCCGGGCTGCTTTACTATGTCGCGACAGCTGCAAGAGACCTCGGCGAGGCCTTGGCGCTCTTTGCCCGTTACTTCAGTATCGTCAACGAAAGCGTCCGCTTCAGGTTCGTACGCAGCCCCGCGGGTGCCGTGGTCGAGTTCAATCTTGTCGGAGTTTCACAAGATCGGGTGAAGCAGAACACGGAATTTTGGCTCGGACTCGTCGTCCAGACAGCCCGAGCGGTCACAGATCGCAGCGTCCGACCGACCCGCGTAGAATGCCCTCATCAACGCATCGACGATCTGGAGGAATTCGAGCGCTTCTTTGGTTGCCCGGTCAAGTTCTCGGCGCCGTCCGGCTTGTTGGAATTCTCCGACGAGACCCTCGCCTTTCCGCTCATCACTCAGGACGCGTGTTTGCTACAGGTACTGCGGCCGTTCTGCGATGAAGCCGAAAGGGCTCGCAACGCGGCGACAGGTCCGCTTCGCGAAGGGGTCGAGAATGAGATCGAGCGACTGCTTCCAAACGGCCAAGTTAAGGCCGAGACCGTCGCGATGGCCTTGGCTATCACCGTGGAGACCCTGTCGCACCGGCTGTCGGAGGAGGGAACGTCCTTCGCGGGCGTCGTCGACCAACTGCGCCGACGCCTTGGGCTCCGGTATCTCAAGGAACCGAGCTTGACGCTGGCGCAGATTGCGTGGCTTTTGGGTTACGAGCGCCCGATGGCGTTCAATCGCGACTTCAAGCGTTGGACGGGCCGTTCGCCGTCGGCCGTCCGCAATCAGACTGCGCGCCATCACCTTACGGTCCCAGCCATCGTCACGGATGTTGAAATGAATTCGAGGCCTCGACGGAAAGCTGCGGGACAGTTCGACCATTGAAGTAGTATAAAGTCGTGCAAAAGTAGCACGCTGGTCGACCCCGCCGGCACGGGTTCGAGCGGACACGCGCAAAGGGCGGTGAGCTGGCTGGGCCGACCTGAACCTGTTGGCATGCGGAAGATCGACCGCCACAAAGTCGACTCCACTATCCATCAGCCAGAGTGCGGTTCTCAGCCTGTGGGGACGGAGCGGTCTGCGGCTTCCTCGCCTGGAAGAAGGAACCGAATGGCCCGGCCAAAATCGGCGAAGAGGTCTTCGACATGAGGCCGAATGGTGCCGACGCCTGGGAAGGTATCGTGTACAAACCCGCAGACGGGAAGCGCTATAGCGGCAAGCTGACGCTCTCGGGCCACAATCT
>CAVXHJ010000002.1:0-7259 GCA_963761435.1 uncultured Alphaproteobacteria bacterium
GATTCGAACCTGTTCTGTGCGCCCCGAAGGCGCGCATCACCAGTGGAGGAAGATTCCACACAGGGAGTTGTCGATAGCCCTGGTAGCTGACGAGCGGTTTTGCTGGGTGACTGGCCGGATCGGAGCCTCGTGACAAAGGCCGCCTTTGGGCGGTCGAGCAATCCAGCGGGCCGTAACGCGAGTGAAGCCTGAGCAGGCCTCGAAAGTCGAGACACGAACGCCGACCCGCCGGAATATCGGGGAAGGCCGAGTGGACGGGGAAGCATCGACACATGCACCCGTCCGGTTCACCGGGGTAGTGGGCACGGCACGTCGGAAATGGTGATGCGGGTAATCGGGGGAGACCCGCGGGGCGGAGGGCGCGAGCCTCAACGTCCCTGCAGGTTGCGCGGCCCGAGCGGGAGTCGGACAGGGCCGTACGAGCTTGAGCCCGGGTAATTCCGGCGGAGCCAAGGGCCCTGACTTCCGATGCGCTTTCGAAGAGGGCGAGGAAGGGTGATTGACGATGAGCTCGAAACGCCCGAAAAGATCCGGAGCCTTCAGAGAAAGCTCTATGGCAAGGCGAAGGCGGAGCCCGCTTTCCGCTTCTACATGCTCTACGACAAGATCTGCCGCGAAGACGTCCTTCGACATGCCTATGCGCTGGCCCGCGCCAATGCGGGCGCGCCGGGCGTGGACGGGACGACGTTCGCGCAGATCGAGGCGGCGGGCGTGGAAGGTGGCTGGCGGGCTTGCGCGAGGACCTCGTCTCGAAGACGTATCGGGCCGAGGCGGTGCGGCGGGTGATGATCCCGAAGCCCGGCGGCGGCGAACGTCCGCTCGGCATCCCGACGATTCGGGACCGGGTGGCGCAAACCGCCGCCAAACTGGTGCTGGAGCCGATCTTCGAGGCGGACTTCGAGGACACGCCTATGGCTATCGCCCTCGGCGGAGCGCAGGCGATGCGATAGAAGTGCATCGGCTACTCCCGGGGCCACACGGAGTAGTTGACGCCGATTTGTCGAAATATTTCGACACGATCCCGCACCGGGAACTGCTCCAATCGGTGGCCCGGCGCATCGTCGACCGGCACGTGCTGCATCTGATCAAGATGTGGTTGGAGGCGCCGGTCGAGGAGCGGACGGGGACGGGACGCGGCGCATGAGCGGCGGCAAGACCAGCAGGCGCGGCACGCCGCAAGGCGGCGTCGTCAGCCCGTTGCTGGCCAACCTCTACATGAACCGTTTCCTGAAGGATTGGCGGCTCACCGGACGCGGCGAGGCGTTCCGGGCTCATGTCGTCGCCTACGCCGACGACTTCGTCATCCTCAGCCGCGGTTGCGCGGCAGAGGCCCTGGCGTGGACGAAAGCGGTGATGACGAAGCTCGGGCTCACGCTCAACGAGGCGAAAACCTCGGTGAAGGACGCCCGCAAGGAGCGCTTCGATTTCCTCGGCTATACATTCGGCCCGCACCGTGACTGGAAAGACGGCCAGGTACCCGGGCGCGAGCCCATCCAAGAAGAGCGTTCCGCGGATCAAGACCAAGATCGGCGACCTCCTGAGGCCCGGCGAGAAAGGGCCATGGCCCAAGGTGTGCGCTCGACTGAACAGGCTTCTGATCGGTTGGTCGGCGTATTTCGGCTACGGCTCGCGCTTGCCGGCGTATCGGGCTGTCGATCATTATGTCCATGACCGCGTCCGGCACTTCCTCGCGCGACGGCACAAGGAGCCAGGGCGCGGCGTCCGACGTTCCCTTATCGAAAGTGTTCGGGGATCTCGGCGTGCAGCGTCTACAACGCGTGCAAGTTGGACCGCCGCCGTGAGCCCTGCGATGAAATCAGTCGGAAAGCCGGATGCCGAAATCGGGCACGTCCGGTTTGATGAGCGGGGAAGGGAAACGGGGCGACGCCGCAAGGCCAAGCAACCGCGCCCTTCCTCGACTCTACCGTTGAACAGCGCCGTGCTGAAGGCACGGAAGGAGGCGGCGTCAACCGCGAACAAATGGGCGCCAGACCGGCGAACACCGTGACGCCCGATTTGGACTTGACCACCCCACCGGTCGTACCGGCGGCGATGAGATCGCCATTCGCCCCTTTCAAAGCGGCCGCACCAGGCGAACGGCGGACTTCAAAGGCCTGCCCATGCTTGTGATCATCCCCGTCGGCATGGGACGGCGGGCCAAATGTCACCTTGAATGCAAGCTCCTCACGCGCATCGCCGTCGAGATCGAACCGGAAGGCGTAAAGCCCTTCCTCGCGGAAGGTATCCGGAGCGGACAGTCCGGCGTCGGGATTGACGGTCATCGCCATCACCGTCGAAGCCGGGCCGCCGGAGAAGAGATAAAAGTCGCAGAGATTGATGCGCGGATCTTCGCGTGCGGTCGGCGTGTCGAAATGATGGGACATCGGCAACCTCGCCAAGGTGCTTATTCATAGACCGAGCATCGGCAGACGACCAACTGTCAATGCGCGACCACCTCATTTGGCGGCCGCGATGATTTCGACCTCGACGCGCCACGCCGTCGGGGAATGACCGGTATTTGCGCGATGCAGTCGTCTACAGCGACGTCTACGCGCGAGTGAAATCGTCCGCTATCCCTTTCGCGGGACCTCCCGCCGAAACCTGCGTTGCGGGCTTGTCGGATCGGAGCCAACATTTGCGCAGTGATTTTGACCGGTTGAGCGCGGCTCTGATTAAGCTCGGGTAAGGCTAGGTATTACCCGAAATCCTCCTTGACATGTGACCAAATAGTCACTTATTATCGCCCATGCGCGACGTGTTCAAAGCGCTCGCCGACCCGACGCGGCGAAGCCTGCTCGACGAGCTCTTCAAGCAAGACGGGCAGACGCTAAGCGCGCTCGAAGAGCGGCTGCCGATGACACGCTTCGGCGTGATGAAGCACCTGAGGCTGCTCGAAGAGGCGGGCCTAATCGCGACCCGGCGGCGCGGGCGGGAGAAGCTGCATTTCCTCAACCCAGTCCCGATCCGGCTCGTCCACGACCGCTGGGTGAGCAAATACGCCGCGCCCTGGGCCGCCGCCTTGAGCGAGTTGAAACAACAACTGGAGGACAGAAAAATGGAAAAGATATTCGAAATCTACATCAAGACGACGCCCGAGCGGCTGTGGCAGGCGATCACCGATACGGAAATGCGGCGCAAATATAATTTCGGCGCGATCGTCACTTCGGACTGGACGCCGGGCTCCCGATACCGGGGCGTCGGCGGGGAGGCGACGATTTTCGAAGGCGAGAATCTGGAGGTCGAGCCGCCGCGCCAACTCGTCCAGAGCTTTCGCGCTCTATGGGGCCAGGACGTGAAAGCCGAGGGGACTTCGCGCGTGACCTGGGCGATCGAGCCGGTCGGCGATTCCTGCCTGCTCAAAGTAACACACGATCAGCTGCCCGAAGGCGCCAACAACCAGCTCTATGGCGGCTGGCCGATGGTTCTCTCCGGGATCAAGACCCTGCTGGAGACCGGCGAAATTCTGACGACACCGGGTTCGCTGAGGTGGCTGCAGCGCGCCTGAAGAGAAGAACAGATCCAGGAGGGTTTGATGTGCTCAAGAGCGTTTCCGTCATCCGAAGCGCGAGTCCTGTTGAGCGGTCTCGCATTCCCCGAATCGCCGCGCTGGTGCGACGGCCGCCTGTGGGTCTGCAATTGGGCGCCCAGGAGATCGTCGCTGTCGATCCCGAAGGCGGCAGCGAGGTCGTCTCGCCCGCGCCGACGGCGTTCCTCCCGTTCAGTGTGGATTGGCTGCACGATGGCCGCATGCTGATCGTCGCCGGCCGCGAAGGCCTTCTCCTGCGTCGGGAGACCGACGGTTCATTGGCGACCTATGCTGATTTCAACGGCCTCTCCGATCGCGGCTGGAACGAGATCGTCGTCGACGGCCGCAGCAACGCCTATGTCAACGGTCCCGGCTTCGACATGATGGCCGGAGAGGCTTTCGCGCCCGGCACTATCGCGCTGGTCACGCCGAACGGCGCCGTCCGTCAGGTCGCTGACGGCCTCGCCTTCCCCAACGGCATGGCGGTGACCCCTGACAATGCGACGGTGATCGTCGCCGAATCCTACGCCAGGAGGCTGACCGCCTTCGCCACAGCCGCTGACGGCAACCTGTCGAACCGCCGCGTCTGGGCCGACCTCGGCGACGGCTGCCCCGACGGCATCTGCCTCGACGCGGAAGGCGCTGTCTGGTACGCCGACGTCCCCAACAAACGCTGCGTGCGCGTGCGCGAAGGCGGCGAACTGTTGCAGACAATCGCGCTCGACCGCGGCGGCTTCGCCTGCATGCTCGGCGGGGCGGACCGGCGGACGCTGTTCATCGCCGCAGCGCATTGGCGCGGGCCAGAGACAATGTTTGACGGGGCGCGAACGGGCCAGCTGCTAACCGCGAGCGCGCCGGCACCGGGTGTGGGGTGGCCGTAGGGGACCGGGGCGATTGAGGACACCGCGGCGGGGCCATCCGGCGCACGGACTCGGCCCGACTCACGTTAGGACTACGGCCTCGTTTCCTCATGGTAGTGCTCGTCACGGCCACCTGCGATCTATCTGAAAATCGACGCCCAATTGACAGCCCACGATACTGTGCGCGACGGCGGTATCTTTTGAGGTTCTTAATCGGTCGATTTGACCCACTCGCCCCGCTGTCGGGAACGACGGCTATTATGAAGGGTTTCGGATGTCGGCCCTGACGCGGGCGTAGGTCGGGCCGGAGGGCCGGCGTCCGAAAGCCTCAAGGGGAGGAAACCGCGGGACGGTGAGCGTCCGGCGCCGCGGGGGCGCTATGGGGATTTGGCGCTCGGCGGCGCCGCGCGGGGCGGCCGCAGTGGCGTGTTTGCGGATGACGCGAGGGCGTCGGACGGGCTCGGGATCGGCCGATCGGCATAGGCGGACATTTCGGCGGCGAGGAGGCGCGCGACGTTGGCCGCCGAGATCGGCTCGGGCGCGAACGGAGCGGCGCCGGGGAAGGTCCTCGGCGAGCAGAGGTCGGTGACGGCGCGGGCCGGGGCGGCGGTCATGAGGAGTCGATTCCGGCAGGTTCGGCGGTGAAGCTGCGAGGACGAGAGCCACGGGCGAACGTCTCGATGATGCGCATGCGTCCGCCGCAGCAGGGACAGATCCTGGCCATGTCTTGGGTCGTGGCGGGTTCGGGGCCGGTCGTGGCGTCGCTTGCGTCGGTTTCGGCGCGAGGCCGAGCGGTCGCGTTGGAGGCCGTGATCAGGTCCCGCAGGCGCTCGATGGTTGCGGGGCGTCCGGGACTGGCGAGGAAGCCGTAGTGGCGGATGCGGTGGAAGCCGCTCGGCAGGAGGTGCAGGAGGAAGCGGCGGATGAACTCGTCGGCCGCCGAGCGTCATCGGCTTGATCCAGGCCTCGCCGGGCGCCTTGCCGCGGGCGCGATAGTCCTTCCAGCGGAAGGTGACGCCCTTGTCGTCGAGCGGGATGAGCCGGGAGTTCGAGATCGCGACGCGATGGGTGTAGCGGGCGAGATAGGCGAGGACGGCCTTCGGTCCGGCGAACGGCCTCTTGGCGTAGACGACCCATTCCGAGCGGCGCAATGGCGCGAGGTCGGCGTCGAAGGCGGCTTTGTCGGCGAGCGCGCGCGAGGTCGCCGAAGAAGACGAGGCGGCCGGCCGCATGCAGGGCGGCGAGCCCTTCGAGGAAGAGGCGGCGGAACAGGCGCGAGAGCACCCGCACCGGCAGAAAGAAGCCGCGCTTGCAGGCGATCCAGCGCGAACCGTCCGGCGACAGGCCGCCGCCGGGAACGATGACGTGGACGTGCGGATGGTGGGTCAGCGCCGAGCCCCAGGTGTGCAGTACGGCGGTCAGGCCGATGCGCGCGCCCAGATGCTTCGGGTCGGCGGCGATGGTGGTCAGCGTCTCGGCGGCGGTCCTGAACAGGAGGTCGTAGACGGCGGCCTTGTTCTGGAACGCGATGGCGCCGATCGCGGCCGGCAGGGTGAAGACGACGTGGTAGTAGGGAACCGGCAGCAGCTCGGCCTCGCGGTCTTCGAGCCATCGCCGCGCGGCGGCCGCCTGGCACTTCGGGCAGTGGCGGTTGCGGCAGGAATTGTAGGCGACGCGTTCGTGCGCGCAGTCCTCGCAGCGCTCGACGTGTCCGCCGAGCGCGGCGGTCCGGCAGGTCTCGATCGCCGACATGACCTTCAGCTGGTCGAGGCTCACGTGACCGGCATTGGCCTTTCGCCACGCCGCCCCGTGGGCGCGAAAGACGTCGGCGACCTCCGGGCGTGACGGGGGCCGCGCCACGCGGCCGTGGTCAGGCGGGCGGCGATCGGCTCGCGAGGTTGACGCCCAGCCGGTCCAGCGGGCTCTTGATGTCGCGGACCGTGCTGACGGCGACGCGGGTATAGAGCGCGGTCGTCTCCAGCTTCGCGTGGCCCAACAACACCTGGATCACGCGAATATCGACGCCCTGTTCGAGCAGGTGGGTGGCGAAGCTGTGCCGCAGGGTATGAGGAGAAACGCGCTTGGAGATTCCGGCCAGGTCTTTGGCGACGGTCACGGCGCGGTTGAGCTGACGCGCGGTCACCGGATTGATCGGGTTCTGGCCGGGAAAGAGCCAGACCCGCGGCCGCGCCGCCTTCCACCACTCGCGCAGGAGCTGGAGCAGTTGGGGCGACAGCATCACATCGCGGTCCCGCTGTCCCTTGCCCTGCTCGACCCGGAGCATCATGCGCCCACTGTCGATGTCGGACACCTTCAGGTTCGCGACCTCGGACACCCGAAGGCCTGCGCCATAGGCGACGCTGAGCGCGGCCTTGTACTTGAGGCTCGGCGCGGCCTGGAGGAGACGCGCCACCTCCTCCTGGCTCAGCACGACCGGCGCCTTGCGTGGCTCGTTCACGAGCCTCAGAGGACGAACGAGGTCGGGCCGTTCGAGCGTCTCGGTGAAGAAGAACCGCAACGCGGAGATGGCGGAATTGATCGTCGGCGCGCCGATCTGTTGCTGGGCCATGTGCAGTTGAAAGCGGCGAAGGTCCTCGCTCGTCGCCTTATCCGGAGAACGGCCTAGGAACTCCGTGAAGGTCCTCACGTGCCGGACGTAGTCCTTCTGAACCTTCTCCTTGAACCGCCGCGCCGTCATGTCCTCGATCATGCGTTGCCGCAACAGGCTGACGGAATTGTCGGACATCGAAAGCTCCTGTCTCGCATGGGGTTGAACCCAACGATCTTGAGACAGGCCCGAGTTCTTCCTGTTGTCCTTACCCGTTCACCCTCTCCGCGCGCTCGCCGCCCCTACTGCGCGAGCGGTTTAGTCC
>CAVXHJ010000003.1:0-7098 GCA_963761435.1 uncultured Alphaproteobacteria bacterium
GCATGCTCCATCAATAGGGCCGGTCGCGCTCCGCCGCCCATCGCGCGCTTGACGCGGCGAGCGATCGCCCGGAGGGTTCGGCCATGACGCTCGCCCCGCTCGTCGACGCCCCGGCGGTCATCCAGTTTCACGCCGCTTTCGCCTTTGCGGCGATCGGTCTCGGCGCAGCGCAGTTCCTCGCCCCTAAGGGAACATTGCCGCATCGAACGGTCGGATGGGCCTGGGCCACTCTCATGGTGCTGGTCGCCGGAACCTCGCTCTTCATCCATACGATCCGGATGTGGGGGCCGTGGAGCCCGATCCACCTTCTGTCGCTGTTCACGCTGGCGGTTGTACCGATTGCGGTCTGGCGCGCCCGGCGGCACGACGTCAAAAGCCATCGCCAGGCGATGATCTGGATCTTCACCCTGGCGCTCGTCGTTACCGGCCTGTTCACGCTGGCCCCCGGACGGATCATGAACAAGGTGGTGTTCGGCGGCTGAAGAGGCGCCTTCAACGCAATCGTGACCTTGGGCTTCCGCGCTCAGCCTTGCGGTCACGGCGCCCGGCGCCATGAAGGCGCCGACCCGAAAGCCGTTTATGCGCTCCACGCTTCTCACCGCGCTCATCATCGCGACCGCCCTGTTCATGGAGAACATGGACGGGACCGTCATCTCGACCTCGCTGCCGGCGATCGCGCGCGATTTGCATGTGGACCCGATCGTCCTCAAGCTGGCGCTGACCTCGTACATGCTGACGCTCGCGGTGTTCATTCCCGCCTCCGGCTGGGTCGCCGACCGCTTCGGCGCCCGCACCGTGTTCTGCAGCGCGATCGTCGTGTTCACGCTCGGCTCGATCCTGTGCGGCGCCTCGTCGTCGCTGCCGACCCTGATCGCCGCGCGCGTCTTCCAGGGGCTGGGCGGGGCGATGATGGTGCCGGTCGGGCGGCTTGTCCTGTTGCGCAGCGTGCAAAAGAGCGAGCTCGTCAGCGCGATGGCCTACCTCACCGTGCCGGCGCTCCTCGGCCCGGTCGCCGGGCCGCCGCTCGGCGGCTTCATCACCACCTATTTCCACTGGCGCTGGATCTTCTGGATCAACGTACCGATCGGAATTCTCGGCATTCTGCTGTCGCTAAGGTTCATCCACAACCTGCGCGAGGAGACGGTGCCGCGCTTCGACTTCAAGGGATTCGTGCTGTCGGGCGTCGGCCTGCTTAGCCTGATCGCGGGGATCAGCGTGATTGGCCGCGGCATCGCGCCTGCGTGGCTGGTCGTGGCGATGGTCGGGGTTGGGGCGCTCTCGCTCGCGTCCTACGTCCGCCACGCCAACGACAACGAGGACGCGATCCTCGATCTGAAGCTGCTCAGGATTCCGACCTTCTTCGCTGGGGTCGTCGGCGGCCTCATCTTCCGCATCGGCATCGGCGCGATGCCGTTCCTGCTGCCGCTCCTGTTGCAGATCGGCTTCGGGCTCACCCCGTTCGAATCGGGCTCGCTCACCTTCGCCACCGCCGCCGGCGCGCTATTGATGAAATTCACCGCCTCGACCGCGCTGCGCTGGTTCGGCTTCCGGCGCACGCTGATCGTCAACGGCTTGATCTCCGGGGCGTTTCTGGCCGCCTGCGCCCTGTTCACGCCGACGACGCCGCACTGGCTATTGTTGCTGACGCTGCTGACCGGCGGCTTTTTCCGTTCGCTCGAATTCACCGCCCTCAACGCCATCAGCTACGCCGACATCGAGCAGCCGCGGATGAGCCGCGCCACCAGCTTCGCCAGCGTGTCGCAGCAGATGTCGGGGGCGATCGGGGTGGCGGTGGCGGCGATCTGCGTGCAGACGATCCAGCTCGGCTTCGGCGATCCCGAGCTGCAGGCGCGCGATCTTTCGCTTTCCTTCGTGATGGTCGCGATCATCTCGAGCCTGTCGGTCTTCGTCTTCGCCAAGCTCAAGCCGGACGCGGGCGCGGCGGTGTCGGGCAAGCTCGCGGCGTCGCCTGAAGCCCAGCCAGCGGCGGCGGAGTAAGCGGAGGCGGCGAGCTGGGGCGCGCGGGCTTTTGTCCGCCGCGCCCCCTGGGGAGGAGAACGAGACGCGGGCCGCGCCCCCTGCCCCGCCGCCAGCCCATGAACCCCAGGCCCGCGAACCCGGCGACCATCAGCGCCCAAGTCGAGGGCTCAGGGGCGGCAGAGCCGCCGGGCTTATAGGGCGTGGCTTGATAGGTCGCAGTCCAATCGAGCCGGATGGGATCGAAATAGGGCTCTGCGCATGGAGTGGGCTGGGATAAGGAGCAGGTTGGGTTGTTCGTCACCAGAGCGACCGGGAAAGAGGTCGCGCCCTCCAGAACGAGATAGCCACTCGAGAGTTGCAGCGGGAGCGTTCCGGAGAACGAAGTGACATCGAGCTCAATCGTCGCGGTGGAGGCGCCCGGCGTCGCGAAGACGGCTCCGCCGCTCAGCGTCGCCGAGCCAATCTCGGTGTCGGTCCCATCGTAAAGGGTGAGGCTGCCCGTTCCATCCAGCGCTTGCTCGTAGACGCCCCCGCCATAGAGGACAGCAGGCGGCGCCGGGCCGTTGAACGTGAGCGTGGCGAAGCCGAGCGAACCGTCAATCGTGACGCCCGCCTGGTAGGCCGACTTCACCGACGCCTCGAAACTCGTCGGGAAAGGATAGGGGTCGAACAGAATTGTCGTGCCCGCGTCGCCGACCAGCGTGAAGCCGGAGTCCGAGCCGACGACGGCCGCCCCCGCCGCATGCGCTCCCGCGATCAGGCCGATCGCTCCCGCGACCATCGCGCGCCGCGCGGCGCCGGGAAGAAGAAATCCTGTCAGCACGGCCGCTCCCTACGAGGATTGCGTGAGTGCGCCGGCGAGTCGAACCCGCCGCAGCGCTCCGAGGGCTCCAACCGTTGCGAAGCCGACGATCAGCAGCGCCCAGGTCGAGGGTTCGGGGATGGCGCTCGTTCCGCTCGGGGGCGTATACGGCGTCGCTAGATACGTGACGGTGAAGTCGAGAGTGAAAGGATTGAAATACGGCTCAATGCACGCGCCCGTCATCCCAGGAAAACAGAGGGTATTAACCGTCAAGAGCGAAATCGGGCTCAACGTCGAGCCCGATAAGAGGAGAGAGCCCACCACTGGTCCGACCTCCGGGCCCGCGGCTGTTTCAACGGTGGAGGCGATGTCGAACTCTATGTACAAGGTCGAGGCGCCGGGCGTCGCGGAAAGGATCCCGTCAACCAGATTGCCGCCGGCGATAAATGCGCCTGAGGCGTTGTCGAACTCGAAGAGGCCCCCGCCTACATTCTGATCGTATGTGCCATCCCCAACTTGGAACGCCTCCGCTCCCACTCCCCCGCCTGTCGCGCCGAGACTTAAAAAACCGGGCGCGCCGTTGATCATGCCCGGGACGGTGATCGTGCCCGCATCGGGTTCGCCTTCGCCAAAACCGACATCGGCGCCGCTGTAGAGCGTCGTGTTAAAATAGCCGCCGCCGAAATCAGGGCTGTAGGTGATGGTCGCGCCGAGAACGCCTGTGAAAGAGGTATCGTTGGCGAGCCCGGAGATTTGAGCCTCCGCGGCGCGAGGCGCCGCGCTGAAGGCGATCCCCGCGGCAATGCACGCAATCACCGCCTTTGCGGCTAGTCGGAACGACCCGATCTTCATGGCGAACTCCTCAAATCTCTTGTGTACAAAGGACGTTCTCACGAAAAAGCAGCGCCCGACGGGCCCAGCCCGCCACGCTGAGCCCAGCAAAGCCGAGCGCCAGCATCGCCCAGGTCGGGAGCTCCGGAATTGCGCTCAAGCCCGATGGGACATAGGGCGCGCTCTGGTAGGTTACCGTCCAATCGAGCGAAAACCCTTCGAGATAGGGCAGCGGGCCGAAGCAACCCATGCAGGGCTCGGTCGTTACCAACGAGACGGGGCTCGCGGTCGCGCCCGTGAGCACCAAATTCCCGCTCGGAGGGCCGCTTTCGGCCCCGATGCCGGTGTAATCGGTGACGCCGAGCACAATGGTCGCAGTCGACGCGCCCGGCGCCGAATAGATGACGCCACCGCTGAGCGACCCGGAGCCGAGCAGGTCATACGACGTGTCCCTAATGGTGATGCCGCCGCTGCCGGACAAGGTCTGGCTATAGAGGTTGCCCCCACCGAGGGTGGTGGCGATGAGGGTGGCGGCGGAGGAGTTGTCGTTCCAAGAGAAGTCCATGATCACCCCTGTCCCGCTTATGGTTGCGTCGACGACGCCGAGGCTGTTGAGATCGACGAACGCCTCCAAGAAACCCGGCTGGGGATAGGGGAAGTAGCTGATTGCGGAGCCTGCCAAGCCCGTCGCCTGGAACGAGTACGCCGCCACGGTTGCCGCGCGAGCAGCGCCCCCGGAGAGCGCCGAAAGGGCCAGGGCGGCGAGCAGCAGGCCGAGCTGCTTGCGTTTGCCCGATATCCTGGTCTTTTCCATATCACCCTCCTTCGACGGCGGCGACGTGGGCGAACGGCAGCGACGTGTGTGTCGGCGTGATTGCGCTCGGCCATGCTGCCCCCGCGACAGCGTTTTCGCGTCACCAAAATTGGTGAGAGGGGCCGATCTAATTTTGGGCAAAACGCGCCTAGCGCCCGCGGACGCCCGGCCCTTGCATCAGCAGCCGAACAAGATCTGCGAGCCGCTCGACGCGCGTTTTGTCGAAGGCGTGGCGGATATGGGTGCGCACGGTGTTCTCGGTCATCCCAAGTTCGTCCGCGGCCTGGCTTGGCGAGCGGCCTTGCACCAATAGCGACGCGACCGCCGCCTCGCGTGGCGTGAAGCCGTAAAGACGCGCCAGCAAATCCGCATCGGCCTCCGGCGCGCGCTCCGGATCGGCGAAGGCGATCGTGACGGCGTGGGAGCCGCCGAAGGGCGAAGCGGCGTTGCGGGTCGGCGAGACGACGAGCGCCAGTGGACGGCGGCAGGATGGGCGAGCGACCTGCATGACCCCGCTCATCGGCATGACTCCGGGTCCCGCGGCCTCAAGGAGAAGGCGCATAAGTTTGGCGTTGTCGTCGCCACGCGCGGCGCACAGCACGGCACCGCGTATCGCGAGCCCATCATTCTCCGCCAGAATGGCGCGCGCGAGGCTGTTCGCCTCGGCGACGCGGCCGAAGGCGTCGGCGAAAACGATCGCAGTCAACGCGCGATCGGCTCACCGCCAACAGGGCGTCGGCGCGCGCCTCTATTTCTTTGAGCCGCAACGTGACCCGCAGCGCCCGATTGAGATGGGGCGCGAGCGCGCGCAGGCCCCTCAGCTCCTCCTCGCCAAACGGCCGCTGATGGCGCGTCCGCGAGATGCCCATCGGCGCGAGATGCGCCTCGTCGCGATGCACGTTCATGATCGCCACGTGCCAAGAATCAAGCGGACGCATAGCGTCCTGGTAGAACGGCGACCGCTCGAGATCGGAGTCGGAAACAAATGTGTCACGCAGCGTGACTTTGGTCGGGGGGGTCAACGCGACGAAGGCGACGCCCGGATTGGTTTCGACCGTCGAATAACGCGCCATACTCACTTCGGCCGCGTTTTGCGTAGCCACGCGCATGACCTCGCTGCCGCGACGGTTGAGTACGCCAAGCATGATGTGAGGCGCCTCGAAA
Organism: uncultured Alphaproteobacteria bacterium; assembly: GCA_963761435.1. Lineage (GTDB taxonomy): Bacteria > Pseudomonadota > Alphaproteobacteria > Rhizobiales > Beijerinckiaceae > Roseiarcus. The sequence continues at coordinate 5,592 of CAVXHJ010000003.1, forward strand.
GCGCGGCTTGTCTCCGCCACGGCCTGCGGCCACAGGCTCGGCTCGATCGCGGCCTCGTAGACCGTCGCTAAAAGCTCCAGAGGAAAGTAATGGGTCGCAGCCATCGCGGGACCCCCAAAAAATTGCTGTTAAAGACGTCAAACAGTCTACGAGGTTTAGCTCCCTGTCCTATGGGCTCGTACAATTGCGCCGTGATCTGTGTCACACCGCGCACGCATCCCAAGTCTTATCGAGCGCCAGCCGCACGCCCTACCAACTACCGCCCCAGCCAGCCGAACAGGCCGCCGACCCGGCCGCCGTTGTCGAAGGCTTTCTTCTGCTTGTCGTCGAGGCTCGAATAGAACGCCTGAAGCTTGGGTTCGACCGCCTTCATCCCATCGAGCTGGGCTTGCATCATGCTTTCGCTGAACGCGAGCCGGCCGGGCGCCGTCGAAAGGTCGGGCTTGGCGCCGCACATGGCCGTCTTGGCGGACGCGTAGCTAGCGGCCGACGCGTCAACGAAATCCTTGAGCGTCGCCTTTTGCGCATCGGTCAGGTTGAGCCGCTTGGCCAGGCGGTCGGAATCATCGCCGGGGGCAGCCTGCTGCCGCACATCCCCTCGAGCATCTTGGACGCCAGCCATGCATTTTGCGCGTCGGCCGGCGGCGCAGCGACGACAAGGCCCGCGAAAGCCAAGCCTGCGATAACAAGAAAGCGCATCGCGGCGCCCTTTCGTTCGGAAGCCAACCTCGTCACCCGGGCGGCCAGACGCGATTTAGCGAAAATCGGCAGCGCGGCGAGTCGGCGCGAGCCTGAGCCAGCGATTTTTTCACCCCGCCCAGCCCGCGCGTCAATCCAACAGGTCCGGCTGCTCCTTGACGATGCGCGCATAGAGCGGCTGGAACTGGAACCAGCCGGCGAAGGCGTTGCCGGTGATTTTATTGGCCTGCGCCGCGGCTTCCGGTGAAATATGTCAAAGGTCTCGGACCCGCGCAGAGCCGCTTCCGCCACCAATTGTACCTGGCACGAACGTTCCATGGTGATGAACCACCACACCGCTTCGTCGACCGTTCCCCCGACCGTGATCAGGCCGTGATTTTGCAGAATGGCGGCCTTGTGCTTGCCGATCGCCTCGGCGATCCGCTGGCCTTCGTCCAAGTCGACCACGACGCCGCCGAAATCGTCGTAAAGCGCGTGATCGTTGTAAAAGGCGCGACATCCTGGGTGATCGGCGCGAGCGGTGGCCCGAGCGTCGAAAGGCCCATCCGTAGGTCGAGTGGGAGTGGGCGGCGGCGATCGCGTCGGGCCGGGCGGCGTGGACGCGCGAATGAATGACGAACGCCGCCGTGTTCACCGGATAGTCGCCCTCGACGACCGCGCCCTTATGGTCGCAGCGGATGAGGTTCGAGACCGTGATCTGGCTGAAATGGACGCCGAATGGATTGACCCAGAAGGTGTCCGGGAACTCGGGATCGCGCGCGGTAACGTGTCCCGCAACCCCCTCGTCGAAGCCGAATTTCGAGAACAG
>CAVXHJ010000004.1:0-12494 GCA_963761435.1 uncultured Alphaproteobacteria bacterium
ACTTGATATTGTTGGAGTTACAGGCGCGGCCCAAGGGTGAATGTCTCTGCAGTTTCGAGCGCGGGCAACCACCGGGCAACCAGGGGAACGGTAGAAAAGAACAATGCTGCCGGAGGCGGTTCTCGACCAGGAACGTGACGGCGCCCTGATCCGGCTTCCCCGCTGTGACGCCAGGCGCCCCGCTGTTCGGGCGCTGTCCTGCGTGCCGGAAATTTGGGTTGCCCTTGGCCTTCCACAGCCCTCCGGGGCGCTCGACACGAAGGTGAGGCGTGTCCGCGCGCACCTCAATCGTTTCGTGGCCGGAAGTTTCCTCGTCGTCAGAAGTCCGCCCTCGCGCAGCCTGAGAGCCGACCTCGCTCTGCTCGAGGAGGCGGAGGAAGACGTCTGGGAGTTCCGCTGCCCTCAGGTGCGGGTGTTCGGGCGCTTCGCCGACTTCGAATTGTTCATCGGTTTGATCATGGCCGACAAGGTCGAATGCCACACGGCGGGGCACTATAGAGCCGCCAAGGATGCATGCAAAAGGCGATGGGCGTCGTTGTTTCCAGCCCATGCGCCGTTTCGCGCAGAGAGGCCGGTCGATTATCTAGGGAACGCCGGACCGGCCCGGGATTGACGAGGGGTCCGCGAGGGCCGGCGCCAAGGCTCGCGCCGTTTCGGCGGTCACCGCGGCGGCGCGCTCCCTTTCGGCGATCATCGCACGGAAGATGTTCCTCATGTCGCTCCGCGCGATGACGTGGGCGTTAAGCTGGCGCCCCCAGCAATGCCGGATCGCAGCGAAGCCGGCGTCCATCATCGCCACAGTGACGTCGACGCCAGCCCACCCGCCCTTCGCGGGCTCCTGGCGGCTGCGGTAGGCGTCCAAAAGGGCATCTGCCGCGTCGTCGTAGGCCTCTACTTCGGCAGGGGATAGGGCGTCCCATTGCTTGCACTGCGTCAAGCTTACGCCCTCCAGGGCTTCAAACAGCGCCTGGCCAAAACCATCTACCGGCCAACTGGACAAATTGGAGCCCGCGAAATCGTCCGCCATTCTCGCCTCCGCGCCCGTCATTAGCACCGCCGCGGCAAAGAAAAAAAGGCCGGCGAGAGCTCGCCGGCCGGCGCCGCTGCGCATGGAACTCGTAGTCTCGAGCAAGGCGTCGATAACCCGCGAGAGGCGAATCACCGTCCACAGCAACACGCCGGCGGTCAGAGCGAGCGATACGGCTGTGCGAAGGCGAGCATTTCCGGCTGAGACATTTTGGGGCATAAATACCGCGAGCAGCAGGTCTTAACACGACGCCTCTCCGTCGATGTCGGCCTTGAGGCCGAGCGTGGCCTCAACGATGGCGAGCACGTCGCGCGCGATCGATCGACCGTAGCCCGCCGCCACGCCGCGGCTCGCCGCCGGCGTGACGGGCCGGCGGCGCTCCCGGAGAGCGACGAGTGCATGGCCTTAATGTGGTTCGTGCCGCAGGCGAATCCTGCCGCCCTACGACGTAACCCATTGACTCAACGCGATGGCGTTCAGACCCGTTCGGAGGTCTCGTTTTCGTCTTGTTCCCACTGCGAGTGCGCGGGCAGGCTGAGCACGCGATCGGCGTCCTCGGCGATCGCGCCGACGAGTCGCGGACGCAGTGCGCGGAGCGCGGCGCGCTGCAGGCCCGGCACATCCTCGCCGTTGTCATAGCCGATCTCTACAATGAGCATCGCGGCAGCCGCCAGGTCGGAGAAATCGATCAGTTTCTCGAGCTGGAGTTCGACCGCGGATCTGACGCGGAACGCGGCCTCGAGCGCATTGTCGAGGCCGTAGGTCCCGAGACGCTCGTGTTCCGCGCGCATTTGCCGCAGCCGCCCCTCGTGCTCGGCAAGAGCGCGGACAAATTCGCTAAGGGCTGCGCCCGTTTCCGCGAACCCGTCATCGCTCTCGACTGATCGCCTTACCTCCGCCTCGTCGGCGCGACGCCATTCGGCGTAGAGGTCCTCGGCAGAGGGTCGCGCGTCTACTATCGATCCGGGCATCAAAGGGCGCCGGCGCAAGTCGACGACCATCGGCGATGGCGACATGTCCTCGCCGAAAGGACTCCCATCACGGCGCAGATATTTGGGACCAGGTCGAGCCCATTCTGGCAACTTTGAAGCGGCCGCGGCCGACGCGGCCTCGCGCTCGTCGCAGATGCGCTTGGCCCGCTGGCGGCGTGCCCAAAGGTCGAGGGCGCGTTGATCCGCGACGCTCAACGGGGCTGGCGTGGCGGCCGCTGCGGCGGGCGCTACGGCAACGGCGCCGAGCGCGCCGGCGCTGGCAAGGGAACGAAGGACGGCGCGGCGGTCGGTAGGCATGGGTCGGGCGTTTGCCCGAACGGGGTCGTTCGGCATTCTTGATCTCCATTTCAACGGTAAGCGTTGACGGTAAACGAATACCGCAGAAATGCGATATCGTCAACGGAAAACGTTTATGGTAGGCGAATACCGATGATACTCGCTCCCGAGCAATCTCGCGCCGCCCGCGGCCTCCTCGATTGGTCGCAATCCGATTTGGCCGCGCGAAGCAATCTGAGCGAAAGCACCATTCGCGACTTTGAAAAGGGTCGGCGCGTTCCCGCTATCAACAATCTCGCTGCGATCCGCCACGCGCTCGAGTCCGCTGGCGTTGAGTTCATCGCCGAAAATGGCGGCGGGCCTGGCGTCCGCCTCCGCAAATCGCGCGCATAGGGGCATCATATGCCGCTGACTTTGCACCTCTCTCCGGATCGATGGCTCAACCTCGCGGCCACTGTGCTCGGCGCCATTGGCGCGGCAATCCTCTTCAAATGGAGCTTCGCCTTCGAGAGTCTCTCGGTTTGGGATGACCGCGCCGGCACGGTTTCCAAACCGCTTATTGCGCGCAACCGTCGCCGCCAGAAAATGCAGCGAATCGGTCTTGCTCTGATCCTCGCGAGTTTTGTGCTGCAGGGGATCGCGCAGTTCGTTGATCCTTGAAGCCCCCGCGGGACGCGCCCGGACGGACGCCGGTCCCAAGCGAGGCGCTTTTCCAGCCTGACGACGTCCTGCGCCTGCTTGTGGCTCCGCATATGCGGCTCGCTCCGTTCATCCGCGCGCTCGCCGAGCTCGAGCATTACGGCTTCCCTAAGCGCGATCCGGTCTTCAAAGGACGATATGTTCCCGCGGTGCGAGCGTTCCTCGACTCGCGCGCTGGCTTGGGCGAGCCGATCAGGCCCTCGCGGGCGCCTGACGGCCCCGAAACATGGGACGCGAGCCCAGCGGTTTCACGCAAGCGCCGGCGGATCTGAAAGCCCTTCAGCCTTGCCCCGTCGCCGCTCCGCGACCAGGTCGCGCCGGCCGGCCGGTGTGGCGCTCGCCGGGGCGGAGAGGTCGCCGAGCAGCGGTCGATCGGTCGGACGCCATTGCCGCCGCTTCCTGGGCGCTGTGGAGCCCTTCCGCGCCCGGCCTGAAGAGATCCGGCGGCTTAGCGGCGTCGGCTTCCCCGAACCATGGCATGAGCGCCGCGCTGGGCGCTATGGGCTCGATCGTCTCGAGCCCGCCTAAGAGCCCGGCCGCGAGCTCCTCGAGCGCCAGGCGCCAAGTCAAATACTCCGCCCGGTCGTTGATGACCAATTGCGGATCCGGATCGAACTCGAGGCCGCAATAGGCGCCGGCGGCATAGAGATCCTTCCGAATCGCCTTGACCGGCCTCTCATAGTCGCGAGCGATTCCCTCGCCGTCGAGCGTGCGGTCGAGCAGCCGCTCGATCCGCCACACGCCAGGCTTGCCGTTGGACGCCAGGCGCGGCCGCACGGTCAGTCGATCATCGCCAGGCGCGGGGCGCTTACCAAGCCGGCCATAGGCCAGCACCAGGTTGACGATATTGGCAACCGCCGCGGCGAAAGCGCCGGCAATGTCTACGGGGAGGCCGATTCCCTCGGCGAGGGCCGCCGGCGGCTTGAGGCCGGCCATGCGGGGCGGGAGCGCCAGGATCGCCGCTTCGACGATCAGCGCATCGGGAGCCGGATCGCCGCCGCGTTGGCGCGACGGGCCGCCGCCGAAATGCGGCCGGAACATCGGCGAGATCGACGGAAAGCCGGAAGGCTTGGTCCAGCGGCCGATGAGCTCGCCGTCGCCACGCTGCAGCTCGAGCGCCGGGAGCTGGCGACCGCTCGGCGGGCGTTTCTTCGGCAGTTCCTGCGAACAAGCCCACGCGATGACGTCTTCGACGTCCATCAGCCGCTTCGCGCCCGCCGCCATCCCCGCCCTCGCCGCTGCATAATAGCACGGTCGGGAGCAGGCGTAACCTATTGACGCTGCGGCGAAACCGGCACGCGGCGTCGCGAGCCTAACTCGCCGGCGCCTCTCCGTCGGGAAGCGCATCGCGTCGAGTGGGGGTGTGCTGCTGCATGACGGCCTTCACACCCGCCAATATCTCGTCCGCGGTGATCGGCATGTCGTAAAGCGCGTCCGGCGACGCGTCGGGATAGGCGCGAACTCAAGCCCGCGGCCACCATCTTGACGGCGATCGCCATCTCGTCCTCGCTGAGCGCCGCCATCTCGATCGAGCCATCGCCGTCGCCGTCCGGTCGAAGATTTTCAGCGTCGGGGCGACGAGGGAGTCCTCGCCGGCTGAAGATCTGCATGAAACTGGGGACTAGCGCGCCGATCTTGACCGTCTGCCGCAGCACCGGCGGGGCGAGGAAATAGTCCTCGCCGGCGAGCCGGACCGTCTTTGCGTGCGAGAGGTCGATTTTCGGGTCGAGCGTCAGCATCAGGGCGTCTCCAAGGTGAAATTGGAAAAAAGCCGCGCGGTCGCGCGGGGTTTTCGAAGCGGGGCTTCAGTCCTTCGCCGGCCGGGCGGGCGCTTCGACATGTTGCGGATCGTCGCCTCGAATTCGTCAAGCAGTCGGCGGCCATGAGACTTCCTTGCGCGGCGACTTTGCCGTGCTTCGTCGTCGCCGCGGCCTGGCGAAAGACGTCCGCGTTCATGCGCGCGAAGAGAAGACGCGCTCGCCTGGCCGATCCGCTCATCGCGAGCGTAAAATGCGACGTATCATGCATACGTGAAGATGCGCATCTCTGCGACGGCGATTGGAAGCTTGCGGCGCGCGACGATCGGAAGCGTGCCCAACGAGGCCTCCATGTCCGCGATGATCCAATCAATCCGCGTCGTCATGGCGCGACGATCAATTTCTTGACCTCGGCCGCGGAAGGAGCGCCACCAGCGCCGCTCGCCGGCGAGAAGACAGCGAGACAGTCGAGGCGAACGAGTCGCGAAACGAGACATTTCAGGTATCCTCGTCAGTATTTCGGCCTTACCGAGGGGTTCGCATTCCAATGGTCCGCGATCATCTTGGAGAGCGGATGCCTGTTGTTCGAGAGGGCCCGCATGACGTCCTGGGAATCCATCGCATGCACATGCACGTGAAGGTCGCCGCCTGAACTCCTTCCCCCTTGGCCCCTCTCGCCGCCCCGCGACGCCCCGGTGAGAAGCGATCGGAACGCGCCGGCCTCGGGCGCCGGCATGACGAGCTCATTGTGGTGGATCAGCGTCAGCATGTCGCCTGGCACCCGCCACATGCCGATATCGGCGGAGCCGATGCCGCCGGCCCAGCCCGCGACCACCGCGGCCGCGCCGAATCCTTCGGCGACCGCGCCGGGCCCGGTTATGAAGGCCTGATTCGCCGCAACGCCTGCGCCGACAACGCCAGCGAGCGAGGCAATCGCGCTTCGCGCCGCGGTGAGGAGAGGGGTGAACAGGTCGCCCAGAGTTGTCCCCGCTCTCATGGCCGCCTGGTCGGAGAGCCAGTTGACGACGATCTTCTCGCCCGTTTCGATGAACTTCAAGCCGAGATCTTCGGCGGTTTTCTTCATCGCCGTCGAGAACGATTCCGTTCCGCTGAGCAGCCCCTTCAGCTGCGAATTGAACGCGCCTTCGATCGTACTCCCAAGGCTCTCCCACGATTTGGTGATTTCTTCGGTCGCCTTGGCCTGGTCGTCGGCCTCCTTCTTGGCGATCTCGGCCAGGGCGTCAGCCTCCCTGCGCGCTATCCCCAGTTTTTGCTCCGACGACAAAGCCGTGCTGGCGACCGCCTGCGCGGCCGCCAGCTCGACCGCGGCCTTCTCTTTGTCAAGTGCCGCCACTGATTGCGCCGCCCACTGCGACCACGTGATCTGATGCAGTCTCAGCTCATTGTTGAGCGTGTCTTCGATCTGGGTCGCAGCGCGCCTCGCGGCGTCGATTTCATCCGTGAACTGCTCGCGCGCTTCGCCGCTGGCGGCGCCCCGGCCGGCGCCGCCGCGGCCGCCGCCGAGTGTCGGTATCTCTGGCGCCTGGAGCTTCGCCGCGACCGGAAGGGCGCCGAGATTGCGATCGTGCAGATCGCCGCCTCCTCCCCCGAGGACGCCGGCGACGGCGGCGTGAGCGGCGATGGCGGCGTCCTTCGCGGCGTCGAGATGCGCCTTCAGGCGGGCAAGCTCATTCGCCTGCTCCTGCACGTAGGAGTTCGAGCGATGGCAGACCCGCCCCGCCGGTCGGATTCAGCGTATCGAACAGATTGCGCTTCTGGCGCAGGCCTTCGGCGCCGGTCGGGTCTGCGCTGGCGAGGGCTGCGGCGGCCGCGCTGTTCAGCGCGCTTCTGGACGCAGCGCCGGCCTCTTGTGTCTTTTCGTTGACGCGGTTGAGGGAGCCGACGATGTCGTCGGCGCCAGCCAGGATGGTCGCGACCAGGCCCTTCCAGGCGCCTTCGGTCTTTATCGCGAAACCAACAACCGCGTTCGCCTCGTCGATCGCCTCGTCGGCAAGATCCTTGATCCCGCTGGCGAGCGCGCCCGGATTGGCGGCCGCTATGAGCCGCGTCAGCCCGTTGATCCCGGCGTCGAGCGGTCCGTTGATGAAGGCGAGGAACCGCGCCGACGCGCCGCCGATCGCGACGCCGAGCAGGTTCAAATCCTCTCGCGTCTTGGCGAGCGCGGCGACCATTTGCGACGAAAGAACGCCCCCGGCGGCGCGCGCCTCATCCGCCAGCTCGCGGACGCCCTCCTTGCCCTGATCGAGATAGGGGATCATGTCGGCGCCGGCGCGGCCGAGCAACGCCATCGCCTCCGCCGTTTTGTTCGGCCCGTCGGCGAAGCGCGAGAAGGCCTCCGCCAGCGTCTCGATCTGCTGCGGGATCTGCAATTGCCGGAAGGTCTCGGCCTCTATGCCGAGGGCATGCAGGGCGGCCCGCGCCGGCGAGGCCGCGCTCTGCGACTTGGCTAAGCCGAGCTGCATCCGCTCGAGCTGCAGCGCCATCTGGTCGAAATCGCCGCCGGTCAACTTCGCGACGGCGCCGATCTGCTGCACCTCGGATATCGACGCGCCGAGCTTGGCGCTCATCCGTTCGATGCCCTCGGCCGCCTCGGTGGTCGAACCGACCCATTCCTTGAACGCGTCGACGCCAAGCGTGATCCCGGCGAGCTCGAGGCCGCGCTTGGCGTATTCGCCGAGATCGCCGAGCCTTTCGAGCGAGACCCCGGCCTCCTCGACAGCCTTCGTGTGCTGGCGCAGTTCCGCCGCGAACTCCGCTGCGTGTCCCTTGGCGGCGGCGAACTGAGCGGAGAGCTCGCTCAGATGCTTGCCGAGTTCGGAATCGGCCGACTGGCCAGTTTGCGCCATCTCGCGCGCGACGGCAGCCATTTGGCGTTGAAAGGATTGCGCCTGGGCGCGGGCGAGCGCGAACGCGCCCTCGAGCTCGCCGGTGTCGGCGCCGAACGTGACGTATGCTTCAGCGCCCATCGGATTCACCTTTCAAAAAAAGGAGTCGGGCGCGGCCGCCGAACCGGCGTGGCGTCCGCCAAAACGCCACGCCGGCGGACGTTCGGCGCGGGCTCGCTGAAGCCGCGCCGGGCGTTTCGGCATTTAGGGCGCCGCCCTCATTCAATTTTTCGTCAGACAACTCCTGGCGCGTCTAGCTTCGGCGACCTCGAAGGCGGATTTGGTAATCCACGCCCCACGTCCGGCAGGGTTTGGCGTGAGAGCTCGAGTCCAATGGCGAGGTCCAGCCCGACAGCGTCGGCGCCAGCCTGGTCGAGGCCGGCCGACAGCGCCGCGGCCGTCGCCATCGCGATTGCCGCCGCCATCCGTTGGCTGTGCTCGTGACGCACAACTCCCGCTCCGGATCGAAGGAGCGAAGTCTCGATCGCTGCGAGCCCGCTCAGCGTGAACGCCCGCAGCGCCGCGAGCTGGGCGGCGATTCCGGCGGTTATAGGTGCTTCGCTCATGTCGACTCTTTCCCTTTTTTGCGGCGTGATCAGCCACGCCGGCGACCTGGTGACCTTCGATCAGTCATTCCGGCGTGGCGCCCGTGCGAAGACGCCACGCCGGCGACGTTCGGGAGGGCTCACTATTCCCGCCGAGCGTTCCTAGAGCCGATACCCACATGGGTTGCGCTTGATGCTGGCCTCAAGCGCCTTGAGCTTGCGCCGGAGGTAGGCGAATTCTTCGGCGCGGGTATCGAAGCCGCGGGCGGTGGGAGCGGCGAGGCGCGGGTAAGCGACCTCGAGCTGAGTGAGTTTTTGCTTAAGCCGGTAGAGGTCATCCTCGGTGACTTCGAGGGTTTCGCCGCCGGCGGCGCTTCGAATGGCGTCAAGCTGCTTCGGATCGATTGCGGCGCCGGGAGAGCGCAGCGCCCCCTCGGCCCACCTGGCGAAGGGCGCCGTGTCGATGCCGGCGGATCGCGCCGTAACCAAGGCGCTCGGCAGCGCCGGGACCGGCACCTGGCTCACCTCGAGGAGCTCGACCTTGGAAAAATCGATGCCGCCAGGCCGCGAGCGGTCGCTGCTGTAGCTCCACTCGCGCGGTAGCCACGAGACGGACGTCGCGTTGAGATAGCCTTCCTTGGCCATGCGGAAGATCGAATCGGCGAAGGGCGAGAGATCCGCGTCGGCATATTCGACTGTGCCGAGCAGCTTGCCGCCGAGCTCGGAAATATCGACCACCCTGCCGATCGGCGGCGACGACTGGTCGTGCGCCCAGAGGAAAACCGGATTCCTGGAAAAATTAGCCGTATCCCAAGCGCCGCCTTTGATGACGTGATTGTCGCGGCCGACGCTGGAATCCGAGAACACGTAGGAGATTAGGCGCCCGCGATCGTTGGCGCGGCCGGCGTTGTAGCCCCCTGATCGGACGGAGACGCCGCTGGCGCGCGGCGCGAGCCTGGCGAATTCGTCGACCGTCAGGGTTTTGCCCACTAGCGTGGCTCGCTTCTCGGAAGATCTTCGGGGGCCCGCGGCTGTTGAACAGCGGGCCAGCTTTCCACGATTTCGGCGATCGCCGCGGGCAGCTGTCGGCGATCGGCGATCATTTTCAGCTGCGGCGCTTCGCGCATTGACGCGTAGATCGCCACCAGGCGGGCAGAGACGGATCTCCCGTTTCCGACCGTGATGCGTGTGACGCGACCGGTCAGAGGATTTTTGGGGGTTTGCTCCATCGAGACGTGAGCCGCCTTCGCGCGGGCAACCTCGCGGTCGCAGGTATCGAAGAACTCGCTGATCTCGGGCCAGTCGCCGGCGATCAGGGCAGCCTCGTGGGCGCCGCGGTCGCGCTCGTAGGCCATGCGCACCGATTTGACCGCGCTGAGCACGCGCTGATGTTCCTCAGCGGCGGCTCTGAAGGCGCGATGGGCGTCCTGCTCCTTTGCCAGGCTGTCGGCCATGGTCTTCTCCTGGCGCGGCCATTCCTTCATCGCGCCGGCGTCGAGTTTCGCGATGGCGTCTAGATGCGCTTGGCGCTCCGCGATCGCTGTCGCCTGCGCGCGATTAGCTGCCTCCTTGAATCCGGGCATCTCGCGAACGATTAATTCGACATTGGGTAGGGCGCTCAAGAAGCTGCTCCGCGCGCTGCTATGGCCGGGGGTGTCAAGTCCCAGATGGAACTGTGTTTGGTTGGCAATTGGAAGCGCGTTTTGTTGCCAATCGACGCTTGCGGCGAAGATCTGACGCAAGCGGCGAGGCCCGGGCGCTCCGCCCTCGCTATCCTTGAGCGCCCGCCACTGCAGCTCGCGGACCGTGCCGATCGCGCTCGGCGGCGGCTCGCTGAGTTGCGCGTCACGCCGTAGCCACCCTGAGGCTTCGTAACGCATCAGCTCACGCGAGATTTCGAAGGCCGCTTTGTTGTTGGAGGCCTCGGGGTACCAGCGGTGCCGCAATTCAACGAGCGCAGCATTGCGCCGCCTAAGACGCGCCGCCGCGGTCGCCTCGAGGCGCTGCAGGATATGGGCGGCCCCCAGGCCATAGGGCGAGCCCAGCCTTGCGCCGAGGGCCGCCAGCGCCTCGAGGGACGCCGTTAGGCCCTCGTCTACCGCCTCGACCGTTCCGAACTTGATCTGGGTGTCCCTCAATGCGGATTTCCCCTTTGATTTCCGAATTCCGAAATCAAACTGTGCGCAAGTCATTGAAAACAAGGCCCAATCGACGCCTCGACAACTTGAAATCTGCGGGAATTCAAGTTTTGGCGAGAAAAAAATCTCTGCGTGGCTGCGGAGCCGGTTGCGGCGGAGGGGTGGCCGAGAGGATTTAAACCCCCCCTCCCCCTCCCGCGGTCGCTGGTCCGGGGCGGCTTCGTTGATCACGTTGACCGTCCGGCGGATATGGCTGTCGCCCTCCCGCGTCAGCGCGTCGTTGATCGTAAGCATCGGTGTTTTCCTGGCGTCCTCGCGCGCGCGAGGCCAATTACTTCCGAGAAGGAAAGATTATCGGAAGCAATCGCCTCGCGCGCGCGTGAGAGCGCATCCGCAAGGGTCTCGACGAAGCTTGAGCGCGCAAGCTCCGCGTGCAACGCGTACCTCCGTTTCGCTGGGGGCCGTCGTTTTTGCTTCGGCAATCCGGACAGACGAAATTCAACTCGGTGGTGGCAGTGGGAGGAGCGGCAAAATGCTGACAATCAAAGGTCGCTCCTGGTGAGCAAATCGCATTTTATCGTTCATTCGCTCGGTGGCAGAGAGAGAACCCGGAGGCGAGGGGGACCAACCAGGCGCGGCGGGGCTATTACGCGCTTTTTGTCGTCAGCTCGGCGATCAGCGCGGTCAGCCGCTGCAAATTCGCCTTCCGCTCCGCCGGTGGCCGCACCGGGGCGACCGGAGCGAGAAGCACCCGCTCAATCTTCGTCATGCGAGCGGGTGCCCAACCGTCAAGCCCCGCAGCTCCCCTTCGCGATTTTCCATCGCGGCGGCGATCACTTCACCGATCGCGTCGGCCGCTCGGCGAATCGGGTCGTCGGCGAGATGACTGTAACGCGCCGTTGTCGAGGCTTGCGTATGCCCGAGCAGCTTCCCGATGACGGGGAGACCGATCGAGGCGCCAGCGCCGACGGATGCGAACGTATGCCGGAGATCGTGCAATCGCACGTCGCGAAGGGCCGCCCGCGTTCGCACGCGGTTCCAAGTCTTGTCGACCGCGCCGCTCGGCTTGCTGTTGCTGCCGGCGATGCAGAAAGGGTTGCCGACGATGCGCGGGAGCGTCGCCAGGATCTCGGCCGCGGCCGGGCTCAGATAGATCGCCTTCTCGCGCGTCTTTGAATCGCTCAGGTGCAGAAGGCGGCGCTCTAGGTCGACGCTTCGCCAACGGAGGCTGACGATCTCGCCGCGGCGACAACCGGTGAGCGCCAACAGTCAAATCGCGGAGATCGCGTGCACGCCGTTCGTTTGCGCGAGCTCGACATCGAGCAATTCGGCGAGTCGGCGCGACTCGTCATACGATAGGAAGCGCTGCATCCTTCGCACCGGCGGCTTCTTTATGCCGCGCGCGGGATTGTCGGACCGGATGCCCCGCCGCACCGCGAATTCGAGCACGCTGGAGGCGAGGGCCACGCATTGCGCAGCGACGCCCGCGCCGCCTTTCATGACGCCGCCGGCGCGCCGCTTCTCGAGGGTCTGGACGGCGCGGCCGTTCATGACCGTGTTGAGGAGTTGTTGGACGTCGGCGCGCGTGATTGACGCCGCGTGCTTGCGGCCGAGCAGCGGCCCCAGATGGAGCTTGGCCCGCCCTTTGTCCGATCGAAGCGTGCTCAGCTTCTTGTGCGCAACGCCCTCGCGAAAGTAGAGACTCGAGGCAGCTCCGCGAAAGTCATCGCTGTCCGCCCCGCCGCCCGGGCGTCGGCCGGGTCGCGGCCAGCGGCCACCTCCCCCAGTAAACGAAGCGCCTCAGCGCGCGCCGACGCGGGCGTCCAGGGCGATCCGTGGCGCCCGAATTCGGAACCAGCGTTGCCGTTTCCCGACCCGATATTTCAGGACATAAATTCGCTCGTCGCCCGAGACGCGCAGGCCGAAACCGATGACCTTGGCGTCCCAATAATTCTCGCGCTTTGCGCCTGGCGGGAGGGCGTCGATCACGCTCTTGGTCAGCTTGATTTTCGGCATGCTCGCTCGGCTGGGGCAACCACCTGGCAACCACCGGGAACGCTATTCGCGGAAAGCGCAGGCAACAAGCGCAGACGCTAACGCAATAAAATCAAAGCTGTGGATAGTTGCCGAAATCGCCGGAAGCGCAAGCGAGCG
>CAVXHJ010000005.1:0-5984 GCA_963761435.1 uncultured Alphaproteobacteria bacterium
TTGACCGTCTTGACGGCGGATTCAGCTGGCGCCGCTGCTGTGTATGACGCGCCGGCATGCTGGAGGGCCCGCTGGGTCCGCTTCGCCCGTTGTGAGCCCAGGCAATCACGACGGAGGAGGTGGCGTTTGACAATCGCACCGACCGCCAACCTGGGTCGGCCAGCAAAGCTCGGCGGGGTCGCGCGCGTGCCTGCATTCTGGCTCGGCGCCGCGTGTTTGCTCGTTCACTTCGTCGCCAACGCCCATTACGACGTCTTTCGCGACGAGCTCTATTTCATCGTCTGCGGCCTGCATCCCGCGTTCGGCTACGTCGACCAGCCGCCGCTGATCCCGCTGATCGCCGCTGCGTCGTACAAGCTGTTCGGAACAGCGCTGATGCCGCTCAGGCTGGTTCCGGCACTGGCGATGTCGGCGACGGTTGCGCTGACCGCCGATTTCGCCCGCCTCCTCGGCGGCGGCCGCTTCGCGCAGACGCTTGCCGGGCTCTGCGTCCTGCTCGCGCCTGCGCTGCTGGTTGGCGGCGTGTTGCTGTCGACCGATTGCCTGCAGGCGCTCTCCTGGCTCGCCTGCGCCTGGATCCTCGCGCGCCTCGCCGACGGCGGCGACGAGCGCTGGTGGCTCGCCTTCGGCGCCGTCGTCGGCGTCAGCTTCGAGAGCAAGTATCTGATCGTCCTCTACATGGCTGCGCTCGCGGTCGGCATCGTCGCCACGCCGCTGAGACGCAGCCTGGCGCGCCCGTGGCTCTATGCCGGCGCCGCGCTGGCGCTGGCGATCGCGCTGCCCAATGTCCTGTGGCAGGCGCAGCACGGCTGGCCGTTCCTCGGCATCGTCGGCTCCGACGTCGGCGGCAAGGCCGTCGGGCGTTCGCCGCTCGGCTTCCTGCTGCAGCAGGCGTTGTTTGTCGGGACGATCTCGGCCTTGGTCTGGGTCGCAGGCCTGTGGCGGCTCAGCGTGCGGCCGCCGCGTCCCGAGCTGCGCGCGCTGGCGATCGCCTATGTCGTTCTGCTGGCGATCGTCATCGTCTGCAACGGCAAGGCCTACTACGTCACGCCAATCTATCCGGCGCTGTTCGCGGCGGGCGCCGTCGCGTGGGAGGCGTGGCTCAAGCGCCCGATCGCGCGCGGGATCGCGGTCGCCGTCGTCGTCATTCCCGGCCTTTTCACTGTGCCGATCGCCCTGCCGATCCTGTCGCCGGATGCGCTGGTCGCCTATATGCAGGCGGGCGGCTTCTCGCCCAAGGCGACGCAGACCGAGAGCATGAAGCTCTCGGCGCTGCCGCAATATTTCGCCGACATGTTCGGCTGGCGCGAAATGGCGGCCGCGGTCTCAGCCGTTTATCGCGACCTGCCGCCTGAAGAGCGCGCGCAAGCGGTCTTCTTTGCGCCGAACTACGGCGAGGCCGCCGCGCTCGACATTTATGGGCCGGCGCTCAGCGGCCCGCCGGTGATCAGCGCCCACAATTCCTATTTCCTGTGGGGGCCGCGCGGCGCCTCGGGCGACGTGGTCATCACGTTGGGTCGCGACGCCGCCGGCTTTGAGCGCGACTACGGCGACGTTCGCGCCGTCGGCCGCATCGACAGTACCTACGCGATGCCATACGAGACCGGCCTGACGATCTGGATCCTGCGCCAGCCGCGCGCGCCGGTCGCAGAAATCTGGAGCGCGCTCAAGCACTACGATTGAGCGCGCCGCCGCCCCCGCCTCACGCCGTGGCGACAAAGTCGCCATCCAATTTGGCGACGACCTGCGACTTCGCCGTGCCGCACAAGAACTTGCTCGACGCGCTTGAGGACTTGGTCGCCCACGACCGAGCCGACGGCGCCGGGAGCGGTTTCACCGACAGCGGCATGACCTGGCTTGAAAATGCGAGACGGGCCGTCGCAAGGCGAATAGAGGCGCGGCATGAGCAAGGCTATGCGCGAAGCGGCGTCACATGTTGACCCCTCTCAACCCAATATCGTCAAATGCTTGGCGCGCCGGCCGGCGTTCGGATCCCGCGCCGAGGCACACGGATGACTGCTATCAGGGTAGACGACCCTACTTTTGAATGACGGGAGAGAGCGCGAGCCGGCCGCCTAACGAGCCTGAACGTCTGCTTCTGCGATCGACGGCGCAGCCGCGCTACGGCTTTACTTGGGTCGAAGTCGCCCGTTCGCAAGCACATCGGCGAATGGCAGCTTCTTGCGCAACGGTCGCTTTCCGCGATCGGTCCGAACGGCGGTCACGAAGCTTTCGCTAAGGCGCCCAAGAACGCGCGCAACGGTCGGCCGGAATCGACGTAAAGCAGCTGTTGCAGATCGCGACTGCGAACGTCGCAAGTCGGCAGGTAAGCGGGCCTTGCAAGGTGACACCTATTAGGCGCGGTCTCCGCCCGAAGCGGCCCCGACACAATTCCCAAACCGGCAAATTTGGTATCATCGTCCCTCCCGACGGGCGAGGCGGCGATGCAAGCAATCAGTCTTCGCGTAAATGGGCGTGAGGTCGGCGTTACCGCGGACGCTGACACCCCGCTTCTCGATGTTCTGCGCAATCATCTCGGGCTCCTGGGCACAAAATTCGGTTGCGGCCTCGAACAATGCGGCTGCTGCATGGTGCTGATCGATGGACGGCCCGAGAAATCCTGTGGCAAGGCTGTGGCGACGGTCGCCGGCGCAGAAATCATCACGCTCGAAGGGCTGGGCACGCCCGATCGCCCGCATCCGCTCCAGCGGGCCTTCCTCGACGAGCAGGCCGGCCAATGCGGCTATTGCCTTTCGGGCATCTTGATTTCGGCAAAGGCGCTCATTGACCGCAACCCCGCGCCCTCGCGGCGCGAGATCGCCGAGGCCCTCGACGAGAATATCTGCCGCTGCGGCAGTCACACCCGCATCCTGCGCGCCGTGGCGCTCGCCGCGAAGCGGATGCGCGAGGGGTCGCTGGCGGAAGGAGGAGCACCATGAGCGGCGCGGCGTCCGCCTCGCTGCCGCCATTGCTCGTCGGCAATCCGCGGCTCGCGCAATGGGTTGAGTTCGACCGGGCGGGGCTGGTCAGAGTTTCGACCGGTCGGGTGGAGTTCGGCCAAGGGGTGTTGACTGCGATGCGGCAGATCGCCGCCGAGGAACTCGATGTCGCCTTCGAACGCATCGTGCTGCAATCGGGCGACACCGCGCTGACGCCCAACGAGGGCTACACCGCGGGCAGCCAGTCGATCCAATTCGGCGGCGTCGCGTTACGCCTCGCTTGCGCCGAAGTGAAGAGCCTGTTTCTCGACCACGCCGCCGCGGCCTTCGGCTATTTGCGGCCGGATTTGTCGGTGGACGACGGTACGATCATCCATCGTGGGCAAAGGACCGGGTACGACTACTGGTCGCTCGCTCCAGCCGTCGATCTTGACCGCCATGCGCAAGGCGGGACGCCGACCAAGACGCCGGATGGCTACCGCGTCGTCGGGCTAAGCATGCGACGCGTCGACCTCGGGCCCAAGGTGTTTGGCGAGCCGGTGTTTCTTCACGACATGATGCAGGACGGCATGGCGCATGCCCGCGTCGTGCGGCAGCCGCGCCGGGGTGCCACGATCAGGTCGGTCGACGAGGCGGCGCTGCGCCGCGCCGCGAAAGGACCGGTCGACATTGTCCGGCGTGGAAATTTCCTCGCCGTAACGGGCGCTGACGAAACCGCTGTCGATGCAGCGGCGGCGGCGGCGCCCAACCACGTCGTGTGGGACGGTGTCGAGGAGCTCAACCCGTTGCAGGAAGAGGCGCGCTGGCTTTTGCAGCAGCCCTCCCTCGACCGGCTTGTCGGCGCGCCGTCACCTTCCGCCGCGGTGACGGCGGCGAGCCGCTACGAGGCGACCTATACACGCATGCACGTCGCTCACGCCTCGGTGGCGCCGTCCTGCGCCATCGCCCTTTTTCGCGGCGGGCAGCTCGAGGTGTGGACGCATTCCCAGGGTGTCTATCCGCTGCGCGACGCACTCGCCAGTACGTTGAAGCTCGACCCGGCGATGATCCGCGTCATCCATGTGCAGGGGCCGGGCTGCTATGGCCATAACGGCGCCGACGACGCGGCGGCCGACGCGGCGGTCATCGCATTAGAGCGCCCGGGAAAGCCGATCCGGGTGCAGTGGCGGCGCGAGGAGGAATTCGGCTTTGAACCGGTCGGTCCGGCGATGGTCGTGACCGCGTGCGCCGTTCTCGACGATGCCGGACGCCCCGCCGATTGGACGACCGAGATCTGGAGCGGACGGCATGTGAGTCGGCCCGGGGGCGGGGGCAATTTGCTCGCCGCAGAAGCGCTCCCCGATCCGCCGCCGGCGCCGCCCGCGACCGAATCATCCGATCCGCCGGGTGCCGGCGCCCGCAACGGCGAGCCGCTATATAATTTCCCGGCAAAGCGGATCGTCCATCACCTGATCCCCGAAACCCCGGTGCGCACGTCCTCGCTGCGCGGACTTGGCGCCAACGCCAACGTCTTTGCGATCGAATCGTCGATCGACGAGTTGGCGGAGCGC
Source organism: uncultured Alphaproteobacteria bacterium (assembly GCA_963761435.1). Classification (GTDB taxonomy): domain Bacteria; phylum Pseudomonadota; class Alphaproteobacteria; order Rhizobiales; family Beijerinckiaceae; genus Roseiarcus. Next base: position 4,490 of record CAVXHJ010000005.1, read on the forward strand.
GCGGGAGAAGACCCCGTGAAATATCGGCTGTCGCTGTTGACCGACGCCCGCGGCGCGCGCAGTCGTCGAGCACGTGGCGCAGATCAGCGGCTGGCGCGCGGGGTTGCCGTCGGGCACCGGCCATGGCCGCGGCATCGGGTTTGCCCGCTACAAGAATATGGCCGCCTACGCGGCGGTCGTCGCCGAGGTCGAAGTCGAGGAAGAAGTCCGGCTGACCCGGGTGTGGTGCGCGGCCGATGCCGGGCTCGTCATCAACCCGGACGGCGCTGTCAATCAGCTCGAAGGCGGCATTATCCAGGCCGCTAGCTGGACATTGAAGGAAGGGGTCAGGCTCGACGGCAACGGCATCAGCTCGCGCGACTGGGAGGGCTATCCGGTGTTGCGCTTCACCGAAGTGCCCGAGGTTATGGTCGAGCTCATTGGTGCAGCCGCGGATCTTCCCCCGCTCGGCATCGGCGAGGCAGCCGGCGGCCCGACCGGGGCGGCCATCGGCAACGCCGTCGCCCATGCGCTCGGCGCGCGCCTGCGCGATCTGCCACTGACCCGCGAACGGATTATGGCGGCTTTGCTGAAATCTTGACCGGAGGGCTCATCGCCGCCCTTCTTCACCCGCGGCATCTTGTGCATGCAGGGTTGCCGCGTGCCGCCGCGGACGTGATCCAAGCGGGCGACGCCACGGATCGAGATCGACTCCAACACGGTGAACTGGCGTGTTCGCAGTTTTGTTTCGTGGACAGCAGCTACTGCTTGAGCAGCCCATCGTCCTTCAAGAGTTTACTTCCGCTCGGGGCCGAAGGGACGCGTTGGGAGCTTGCTTGCGGAACGGTCGGTCCCGGCGCATTCAACCAGTACCGAGACGGAACAGGAATGCTCGCTTTAGAGTCGATTTGACGCGTTCGCCGCGCCATCTGCGAACACCCGCTTCTTGCGCACAGCGGACCTAGCGGAATGCGGTAACCGCCAAGCGGTCCTTCGCCCTTGCGCAGGCCGGTGTCGATGTTGTTGTCCTCAACCCTGAGGGTCGCCGGGAAAGCCCCTTCATGACGTTAACGGGAAAATTCACCCGCCCGTGCTGAACCCCCAGACGCGGGCCTCTTTTGCTCGCGTGCGTCAACCGCGCTACTGGTGTTGTCCGCAGCCTCGGGCCTTTCCCGGAGCAACTGTCAGTGCCGAAGATGAAGACCTCAGCCCATCGCACTCCGTGGACCAAGGAGGACGTGCGCGAGCTAAAGGGGCATTCGAAAGCGCGGACGCCTCTTCCCGAGATCGCCAAGAAGATGAAACGTACCGAGAGGGCGCTGCGGCGAAAGGCGGGGATTCTCGGCATTGGTCTCGGCCATAACCGCTGAGGGCATTGACACATCAAGCTGGTAGTGGTCGCTCCCGCCAGCTGGAGCGAAGCGTGAACCTATTGCAATCGCTCGTCGCGGCTTCCGCTGCAGGATGAGTACGAATAAGTAAAAACAGGCTCCGCTGACAATGCCCGTGGGACAGA
>CAVXHJ010000006.1:0-146965 GCA_963761435.1 uncultured Alphaproteobacteria bacterium
AGGCAGTCCCGACAAGCCGACGCGGCTTTCGAGCTGACAAAGGTCCTGCGATTCCTGGCGGTTAGCCAGAGATATCCGGTCTGCGGATCGGCGCAAGGCCGTTCCCCGCCTTCTGCGCCGGATTCGCCCAACCAGTCTCAACCGGCAAAAATCCGTTTCCCTGCCCATGCGATGGCGACGGCCGCGATTTCGGATAGGTAGAATTGAAGACAAAGACGTCGTCTCACCGCGCCGAACGAGCGAACGGGTTCGCTTGCGCCCTCCGCAGCGCTCCAAGCGCCGCCACGATCAGAACCTTGCGGGCCGGAATATGCGTCCATCACAGGAATCCATGAACCTCCTCGATGCTGGTTTGCGCAACGCGGCGATCGAAGACGATCTCGCCTCGGGCCATGGCCACTATGCGGTCGCAGCACTGAAAGACGTGGTGCATGTTGTGTGAGATGAAGATGCCGGTCACGTTCTGCTTCTTGAGGTCGCGTACAAAGCCAATCACCTTGTCCGTCTCCTTGACCGAAAGATGATTGGTCGGCTCGTCGAGGATTAGAACCTTGGATTTGAAATGCATGGCGCGCGCAATCGCCACGCCCTGCCTTTGCCCTCCCGACAATTCGCCCACCAGCGCTTCGGGGGACCTGAGATGGAGATCGACGTCGGCAATGGCCTGCACGCTTTCGCGGTCCATCTTCCCGCGGTCCATCCAACCCACGCCAAGCAGCGACCATTTGAGCGGCTCGCGGCCTATGAAGACGTTGCGGGAGATGGTCATGGTCGGAACCATGGAATTGTACTGGTAGATCGTCTCCAGTCCGAGGGCCATCGCCTGTCGGGGATTGCGGATGCGGACTTCACGGCCCTCGATCCGGATCGATCCTCCGTCGGGCTCGTGGACCCCGGACAGGATTTTGATCAGCGTCGACTTGCCCGCGCCGTTGTCGCCGACAAGGCCCAGAGCTTCGCCGCGCGCGACCGACAGGCTCACGTTCTTGAGCGCGTGGACGCCGGAATACCATTTCTCGAGGCCATGGCACTCGATGATCGGCGGACTCATGCGTGCGTCTCGACCTTGAGCGCCCGCGCGCGCCGCCCGAGCCAGATGTTCGCGATCACTGCTACGATCGTGAGGAAACCGACCGCGAACTTGAACCAGTTCGCATCGACCCTGCTCATCACCATGCCCGAGTCGATCACGCGGATGATGGCCATGCCGGCGATCGCCCCCAGCACGTTGCCGACGCCGCCGGAAAGCGCGATGCCGCCGATCACAGCCGCCGCGATCGCCTGGAGCTCGACGCCGTCTCCAGTCGAGGGGAGCGGCGAGGCGATGCGCACCACCTGGATGATCCCCGCCAGGCCGGCGCAGACCGACGAGATGACGAAACAGGCGACCTTTACGGAATTCGTAGGGATGCCCATCGACTTGGCCGAGTCGAGCGCGCCCCCGGTGGCGCGCACCCAGTTGCCGAAGTTCGTGCGCTCGAGCAGCAGGTAGATCAGGAGGCCGATCGCCGCGAGCCAGATGGTCGACACGCGGAAGAAGCCGATCGGATCCGTGAACGCCCAGGTTGGAGCGTTCGCCGGAAGGGACGGCGCCGAGCCGCTCTGGTAAATGACGACGCAGAGGCTGCGGAGCATGAAAAGCATCCCGAGCGTGGTGATGAAACTTGGGATGCCGAAGGACAGCGAGATTGCGCCGTTCAAAACGCCGACCACGACGCAAACGATGAGCGCCGCCGCGAAGCAGATCCAGAACGACAGGCCGGTATGCTGCGAGAGCGCGCAAAGCACCATTGGCGCAAGGCCGAAGACCGACCCGATCGAAAGATCGAACTCGCCTGCGATCATGAGAAGGCCAAAGCCCAACGCCATGATCGACAGCTCTGGGAACAGGCCGAGGATGCCCCGGAGATTTTGATAAGAAAGGAACACGCCGCCGGAGCGCAACGTGAAAAAGGCGATCAGCACGAGAAGGACGAAGAGCGCCACCAACTCGGGGCGCTCCATGTAGACTTTCAGGAGGCGCTTCAGCGGGGCCGACCCCTTGCCTCTGGCGCCGCGCTCGGGAGCGTGAAGGGGGTCGCCCCCCTTCACGCCGCGACGATCGTCAGCGATAGCCATCTTTGCTCAGTTGCTCGATGGCGTCGACCTGGTCCTTGCCCACCACGGCGCGGCCGGTGTTCACATCGAAGGCGGACATCTTGTATTTCTTGATGAGCGGCGCCTGGAGCGCCGGGACGTAGCCTTGCAGGTAAGGCTGCTGATCGACGTGGAACTGGATGTAGCCGGCTTTCATCTGGGCGAGAACGTCCGGCACGAGATCGAAGCCGCCGACAATGATCTTGCCCGGCGGGACGCCGCGATCCTTGAGCGCAGCGGCGACGCCGACATCCCAGAATCCGGTGTCGATATAGGCCGTCAGATCAGGCGCTCCGGTCAAAAAACTCCCGAACCGGTCGCCGGTCGTGCCGTAATCGAGTCCGGCGTCGATCTCGTCGACCTTGACCTGCCGATCTGGATGCGCCGCGGCCCAGTCCGCGAGCGCATGCTTGACGCCGTTGGCGCGCGTTCGCGACCAGTTGTCGGCCGGAGCGTTCACACCGACCAGCACATGGATGGGGCCGCTCGAAGGGAACTTGGTTGCGACCGCGTCGCCAATCGCTCTTCCAGCGAGCTCAAAATCCTGTCCGACGAACGCAAGCCTCGCATTGCCTTTGGCGCCTTGCGTGTGGTCGACGTTCGACGCGATCACAGGGATGCCGGAGTCGATCGCCTCTTTGATCACGGCGTTCAGCGCATGATCGTCCGGGATCGAGGTGATGATCAGGTCAGGCGACTGCGCCATGGCGGACTGGAAGTTCGCAACCTGGCTCTGAATGTCGCCGGCCTTGGAGTCATACAGCATCTGACAGTCGGCCTTGATGAGCGCGCACGCGTCATCCATGCCCTTCTTCACTGTAAGCCAGAAGGCGTTGCCGCTGTCCGCGTGCGAGACATAGATGATCTTGAGCGGGGCGTCGGCTGCGATGGCGACGCCGCCTGCAAGAGCCACCGCAAGTCCCGCCGCAAATACTGTTCTAAAAAGCTTCATCGTCGCTCCTCCCGTTGGATTGTCACAAAGCCGACACTCGCCGCGCAACCGTGAAGCGCTTGTCGAGATCGGGATGCAGATCGAGGCCGAGACCCGGGCCTGGCGGGACCGTGATCATGCCGTCGCGCACTTCAGGCGCGACGGTCACGACCTCAGGATACCATGTCCGATAGAACGCCCGAACGCTTTCCTGGATGAGCGCGTTCGGCGCGTTGAGCGAGAGATGGGTGGAGGCGGCCAGGACCACGGGTCCGGTGCAGTCGTGTGGGGCGATGGGCAGGCGCCAGGCTTCAGCCATCGCCGCGATCTTGCGCGCTTCCGACACGCCGCCGCACCACGACAGATCGAGCATCACGACGCCCGCCGCGCCCGTCTCGAGAAGGTCGCGGAAGCGCGCGCGCGTCGCGAGCGTTTCGGAGGCGCAGACGGGCGCCGGCGAAGCCTCGGCGTACCGCTTGAGATCGGCGAGCGCGTCCATCCGAATCGGGTCTTCGTGCCAATAGGTGCGGTATGGCGTGAGCGCACGGGCGATCTCGATCGCCGGGAGCAGCTGCCACATTGAATGGAACTCGACCATCACATCCATTCGGTCGCCCACTCGCTTGCGAATCTTTTCGAAGGGCTCGAGCGCCGCTTTGAGATCCGCCGCGCCGATATGGAAGCCATATGTCTTTCCGGCCGCTGCATCGAACGGCCAGATCTTCATTGCCGTTATGCCCTCGTCGAGGAGTTCGTCGGCGAGATCGTCCGCGCAATTCAGGAACGCATCGAGGTCCGCATAACGCTTGTTGGTCTTGCCAAGCCCGTAGTTCGAAATCGCTTGGCCGCCCGACTGCATGTAGGCTGAGCCGGCGCAAGTGTTGTAGGTGCGGATCGACGACCGCGTGAACCCTCCGAGCAATTGGGCGAGCGGCTGCCCACAGGCCTTGCCGAAAAGGTCCCACAGCGCAATGTCCACCGCGGAATTGCCGCGCATTTCAACTCCCGGGGACCCGAAGCCGACGTAGGGCGTGAGCGCGCGGGCGATCGCGTCGATCTTCAGCGGCTCCTGGCCGAGGAGCAGGGGCGCCGCGGTCTCGTGCAGATAGGCTTCGACGGCCTGCGCGCCGAAGAAGGTCTCGCCCAGTCCGACGAGCCCGTCGTCGGCATGGATGCGGACCCAGCACAGATTGGCGTGTTCCGCGATCCGGATCGTTTCCACCTTCTTGATTTTCACGTCGCGACCGCCCGCCCCATCGTCAATTGATGCCGCTCGTGAGCAGCACCTTCACGGTGTCGTCAAAATGGGCCGCCATTTGCGACTCTGCCGCGGCCCGGGCGCCGCCCTCGATGGCCGCAGCGATCGCCTCATGACAAGCGACGCTGTCGTAGCGCTCCGCGTCGCCCGCCCGCGCGAGCCAGCCGACCCGCCAGGTCTGGCGGGTCACCACGTGGAAAGACGCGACAATCAGCGCGAACATCGGATTGCGCGAGGCCCGCGCGATCGTCTCATGGAAGGCGATGTCGTGCTCCATCACCTTGTCCATCTCTCGGAAGTCGGCCCGCATGGCGGCGGCGAGCGCCTTGATCTCGCGCGCCTCCCCGTCTGTTCGCCGCAGCGCGGCAAGCCCGACAGTCCGCATTTCGATGGTGCGCCGTACATCCAGGATCTGCTGCACGGACACCTGATCGGTCTGCACGCCATGATCGATGACAAGCGCCAGCACCTCCTCGTCCACCTTGGACACGCGCGGCCGGCGTCCGTTGCCGACGCTGATCAGGCGCAGAGCAGCCATTGAACGATAGGCTTCGCGCACCACGGCTCGCGACACCCCGAGTTGCTCCCCGATCGCCGTCTCGCTCGGAAGCGCGTCGCCAACCCTGAGCCCCTCCGAGCGGATCATCCCCCGCACGCGATGAACGACTTTGGAGACGAGGCTGGTCGGAGCCTCCTCTTCATCCGAGTGCTTTACCAGTCGCCGGCCGCCGAGGTTCGCCATCACAATCTGTATGATAGATGGAGAATAGTTTGTATAGAAGCATGGCGGCATTGCGTTGTCAAACGCCATTGACCTGGCATAAGCTGAGCGTGAACATAGCAGATAGGTTTGCGACCGGACGGGAGCCCTGACCCATGCCGCACGTCAAGACAAGTCGCCCGCGGGCGATCACGATGTGGGAATTTTCGTGGATCGAACGACGATGGCCCGGAGCCGGTTACGAAGATTGGGACCAGGCGCTGGATGAACTGGTCGAGCGCGGATACGACGCCGTGCGCATCGACGCCTTCCCCCACCTCATCGCCGTCGACCCCGACCGAATCTGGACGATCTACTCCGACGAACAGGATGGCGACTGGGGCGCGCCGGGCGAGGTCGACATCACCCGGATCGGCGAAAAACTCGTGGACTTCATTGCGCGCTGCAAGGCGCGCGGCGTCGCCGTTGGCCTCTCCACCTGGTACAAGCGCGATCCCGACAACGTCCGCATGCGCATCCACACTGCCGAGGACCAGGCTCGGGTGTGGCTTTCGACGCTCGCCATCATCGAGCAGGCGGGGCTACTCGACGCGCTCCTCTATGTCGATCTCTGCAACGAATTCCCGAACGTCAAATGGGCGCCCTATCTCTACGCTCCCGACGCGGTTGAGCCGGAGCCGCTGACCTCCGCGCGCATTATCGCCTGGATGCGCGACAGCATCGCCATCCTGAAGGGGCGCTACCCCGGCCTCGACTACACATTCTCGCAGTCCGATCAGTTCCATTTGTGGGAAAAGCAGGACGTGTCGATGCTCGACTTCCTCGAGCCGCATATCTGGATCACCCATCCAGCGACCAGCACTTTCTATGCCGATATCGGCTATTCCTTTCGCACGCGGGAGTTCCAGACCCTCATCCGCAAGGCGAAATCCCATTACCTGGCCAACAAGTCGAAGTTCGACGCCAATCTCACGGAATGGATCGGCAAGGCGGCGGACTGGTCCCGCCTGACGAAAAAGCCGCTCGTCACAACTGAGGCTTGGGCTTCCATCATGTACAGGGACTGGCCGATGGCGGACTGGGATTGGATGATGGACGTCTGCGCCGCCGGCGTCGAACAGGCGTCCGCGACCGGCCGCTGGACGGCTATCTGCACTTCGAATTTCTGTGGGCCGCAATATCGCGGCATGTGGCGCGACGTCCGCTGGCACCGGCGGCTGACGGATTTGATCAAATCCGCGAAGGTCGATCCCGAGCTTTCATCATGACTGCATCGCCAATTCTCGCGGCGCAAGATATTGAAGGTGATAGGCTGATTTGGTTGGCTGAAGAAGTGCCGCGTCTTATCGGAACGAGGCTGACTACGGCGAACGAAGATTCGACCTGTTCGATAGGTTGTCCAAACAAGATGTTCGCAGCGCTGAACCTGCGCTTGACACGAGAGTGAACTTGGCCTTTGTCGGGGAATGGCCGGCACAAGGAATTTTGAGAGATAGAGAACATGAGCGACACGCTCGATTTGGTATTCTCGGCTTCCGGTCCGGAAGTCATTTTTGAGAATTTCGGCGATGAAATGGTCATCGCCAATCTGGAGTTTGGGTTCTTCTATAGCGTCGAAGGATCGGGCGGGGACATCTGGAACGCGCTCGTCGCTGGGCACACCGGGCGGCAGTTCGTCGCGGCTTCCAGAGCCGACGCCGACGGGGCGGCGGAGATTGCCCGGTTCATCGCGGAGCTGCGGAGCGAGGGCCTCCTCGCCGAGACGGCCCATCCCGCTAAAGCGGACCTCGTTTCTGTTGCTCAATTTGCGAGCCCCTCGATCGAGAAATTCGACGATCTCCAGGGCCTTCTGCTGGTCGATCCTATCCACGAAGCCTCGCCTGCCGGTTGGCCCTTCGTCCAAGGTTCGGAGGAGTCGCGCGGCTGAGATGATTGCGGCGAAGCGGGGCGGGGCCATTGGCAAGTCGGCCACGTCCGATTTCGCCCACGCGACGGCGGAGCAGGGGTTCCCGACAAGCCGCACTGTGGAAGTCGGCCCGCTGACAATCGCGATCCACTTCGCGGATCGAGAACTCGAAGCCTTGTTCGCCAATGCCTTCTACCCGGCCCCCGCAACTCGGCGCGCGTCCTGGTCCCTTTTCGTGCGGGCGGCTGCAGAGAGCGAGCCGCTTCCCTTGCCCGGCTTCAGCGCGAACGAAGCGGAAATGCGCCTCGTGGAGAGCGCCGAGCGCTATTGTCTGTGGATGGGGCGGCATTCGCCATCTCTTTATATTGTCGATCGGCCAAGCCGGCGCGCTGTCTGCTGGGTTGCTCAGAAAAGCGCCGTCAGGGCGTGGGAACGCTCGCGTCCCTTCCTCCCTGCGCTCCAGGCGATGCTTGACGATTCGCCCTGGATCGCCGTCCACGCCGCCGCGCTCGCCATCAAGGATCGGGCAATTCTGTTTGCGGGCCCTGGGCGCGCAGGCAAGACTACGCTCAGTCTTGCTGGTTTAGGCGCCGGCTGGCGCTTCATGGGAGACGACTACGTACTCGTCGACACCTCCGAAGGGGCGCCGGCCGTGGCGCCGATATTCGCAACTGCGCGGCTGCGAGACGACATGGTTCAGCGCTTTCCGAACCTCGCGGGAGCGCGCATCGCGATTTCGAACGACTTCGGCGAACGGCGACACGAGCTTAGCCTGCGGCGCTACCCCGATCTGCACGCGGGCTCTGCCCGGCTGGAGCGACTTCTGTTTCTCGAACGGAGCGGACATCCCGCGCCGAACTTCGCGCCAATCCGGCGGTCGGTGGTCTTGGCCGCAATGGCGGCCAATACCTTCGTCGCAACCCCTGGCGCCAAGGAGCAGCGACTGCGGAAATTATCGCGCCTTTTAATGGCGGCGCCTCCCGCCCGGTTCGACCCGGGGCCGCGGATCGAAGACGCTCTCGCCGAATTGATGGCGGGCCTGAAGTGAGCGTCGCCCCGAGCAGCATCAGTGCGATCGTTCCGGTTCACCACGGGGCGCATTTCCTTGCCGATGCGCTGCGCAGCGTGAGGCGCCAGACGCTCCCCGCCGACGAGATCATCGTCGTGGTCGACGATTTGTCGGACGGCTGCGCGGACGTCGTTCGACGCGAGCATCCCGACGCCATCCTGATCCAGCAGCCGCGCGGGGCGCCGCTGCGGCTCGCAACGCCGGAGCACGGCGCGCACGCTGCGAAGCGCTCGCGTTCTTCGACCGAGATGATCTCTGGCTGCCGGAGCGCAACGCCGTCTTGCTCCACGCCTGGAGGGCGAATCCCGAGGCCGATGTCATCTGCGGCGCTTTCCGCGTGCTTGCCGAGCCCGGGGCAAATGAAGAGGAACGGCTCATGCGCGCCGAAGGCAGTGATGCCCCGTTCCAGGTCCGCGCCCTCATGATCCGCCGGCTCAACTGGCTTGCCCTGGGCGGCGTGGAGAGCGAGCGCGATTGTGCGGAAGATCTGGACCTCTATCTGCGCCTCATTGAATCCGGCGCGAACATCCTTCGCATCGACGCCGCGACGCTGATCTATCGCATGCACGCGGCAAACCAGGCGCGAGTGACTGCCGCCCACGAACTCAAGCGCATTGCTCTCGACTTTGCGCGCGGCCGTTCTGCGTCGCCGCGCTTAACGCAAGAACTCCGATGCGCGTGTCCGTCCTTCTCGCCTGTTGGAACGCAGAATCCTACGTCGGGGAGGCGGTGGAGTCGGTGCTGGGCCAGCGCCCGGCGCCGCACGAAATCATCGCCGTCGACGACGGCTCGACAGATCGGTCGGCGGCGGTTTTGGAGCGCTTCGGGCCTCGGCTCGTTCTAATCCGCCAGGCGAATTCGGGAGTGGGCGCCGCCCTCAACCGCGCCGCCGCAAGGGGGACGGGCGAGGCGCTTGCCTTCATCGACGCGGACGATTTATGGGCGCCGGGAAAGGTCACGCGGCAGACGCAAGCGCTGTCGTCGGATCCGGAACTCGACGCCGTCTTCGGCTTCATGGAAACTTTTGCCAGCCCGGACCTGCCGGAGGACGAACGCTCGCGGCTCACTGTTCCGGAACGGGCCGAGCCGGCCTTCACCAAGAACGGCATCCTCATCCGCACGGCGGCGTTCAACCGCCTCGGCGGATTTGACCCCGAGCGGCGCAACGCCGACTTTTTCGACTGGTACGCTCGCGCAGTCGGCGCAGGATTCCGATGGCGCCTGGAGTCGGACATCGTCTGCCGCCGCCGCATTCACGCGCGGAACATGGGACGGTTGGATCGAGACCGGCAGCGCAGCGACTATCTCATCACGATGAAGGCGTTTCTGGACGCGCGGCGAAGGCGCCGCGAGGGGGTGTCGTGAACGGCCTCCCGCTGCCCGATCGCGCGCGGTGGCTACTCGAAGCCTGTCTCAGGGACGACAGCCGCGCGGTCGAATCTTTCGGCAAATGGCGCCGATTCGCCAATCCCGACCGAATGGAAGGGCGAGAGTTGCGCCTCACGCCGCTCTTGCACGCAAACATGACACGGCTCGGCTTTTCCGACCAGAAGCTGGCATGGATAGGGGGACAGGCGAAGCACATCTGGCTTACCGGCATGCTTCGCCGCCGTGAACTCATGCCGGTCCTCGACATGCTCGAAGGTGGGCGCATCGATTTCGCGCTCATCAAGGGAGCAGCTCTGCTCGCCCGCTTTCCCAAGGCGGTGGGCGCCCGGCCCATGGGCGACTTCGACCTGCTCATCGACCGGTCTTCGGCCCGGGCGGCTTTGGCGATCCTCAATGCGTCAGGATTGCGCGGAGTGATCGGGTCGGCATTCTCGGACGCCGACCTGAACCGCTTTCACGCGGTCGGTTTGTCGAGCCCCAGCGGAACATGCGTCGATCTCCACTGGCGTCCTGCCGCGTCGATAGCGAGTCCGCGGCATGCGGAAGGGGTGCGGGAGCGCGCGGTGGCGGCGAGCCTTGAAGGCAGGCCGGTTTTGGTCGCCTCAGCAACCGACCATCTGTTCATTCTGCTGTGTCACGCGTTCCATGACGATCTCGAGCGTCGCAACGAATGGATCGCCGACGTCGATCTCCTCTTTCAACTCATCGCGCCTGAGGAGTGGGACTGGCCGCTGTTTCATCGGCTGGCGCGCGCGCACCAACTCGATCGCTGGATAGGAAAAGGGCTCGCCACGATCGAGACGGTTACCGGGCGTCCCCCGCCGCCGGGCGCGCTTCTCAAGGCTGCGCCGACGTGGCGAGGGGTCCTGCAGAATCGAGAGATTCGCCAGCGTGGACTCCCGTCGTCCTCATGGCTCGATCTCAAGGCGCGTTCAAACGGCCGCAAAGCGCGGGGTTTCGCTGGCGACGCGATCGATGGCGCCCTTAAACCCGAGCGCGCCGTCGCGCTCGCTCTCGAGAGCCAGCCGCTAACCTCTGCCGGAACCGATCGCACGGGAAGGTTCGCGTTTCCAGACACAATCGTCTTCCTCGAAGGCTGGTCGTTTCCGGAGGACGGCTGGCGATGGACCGAGGCGGACGTCTGCGTGTTCTGTGTTCCCGTCGCGTACGGAAAGGCTGGCGAGCCGTTTCAGATGCGGATGCGGCTCGCGGTTCTTCCCGAGCTTTTGGGCCGGTTGACGGCGCGGGCATGGGCGGGTGGCGAGGTCGAGACCCTCGATTTCCGAAGCGCCTCCGGCGCGGAGGTCTTTGTCGTGAGTGGTCGGCTTTTGCCGCGGACGGACGGCGAGGAAGGGGGCGCTCTGGGCGTCTTGTGGCTGCGTCTCGATGGCCTGTTTACGCGCGACGAACAGCTGGCGTTCGGTGATTTTCGCCGGCTCGGCGTGCGAGCCGACCAGATCGAAGCGCTTCTGGCGTCCGAGGTCGCGGCGCGCCTTCCGATGCTCGACTGCCCGCTGCAGTTTGGGAGCTCGGAGACCGATCTCATGGCCTGGACCGGGTGGGGCGCGCCGGAAGGCTTCGGACGATGGACGGTCGGCGCGGAGTCTCGTCTCCGGTTCCGTCGACCGGCCGAGAGAGATGAGGCGGCTGATGCCGTCGCGATCAGCATCGCTCAGGTTTTCAGCGCAGGCGGGCCGGTCGTCTTTGAGGTTCAGGTTGGGTCGGAAGCGCCTTGCCGTTTTCAATTTCCCGAAGCGGCCGAAATCGCGCGCGGCGCCGTTCCCGGCGGCGTCGTGACGATGGCCCTGCCGCGCGGCTCGGATGACGCGGAAATCGAAATCAGCATCAGGGTTCGCGACCCTACCTCGCCACACGAGCTCGGTCTCGGAGATGACCGCCGCAAACTCGGTCTCGCGGTAACGTCGGTCGCGCCGGCGAAGAGACGCGTAGACGACGTGTCCCCCCGCGCTTTGCGTCAAACCGTCCAGGGCGGCGGGGCTGAGCCTTTGACGCCATAGCGTTCTATGGCGGAGGCTACGATCTCCCGTGCGATCAAGCCCTGCGCTGCGAGCGACGCGAGCGCTGCGATCGCAACCGAGCATCGGTCCACCTCGAAAAAAGCGCGCAGCGCCTGGCGCGTATCGCTGCGGCCAAAACCGTCAGCGCCGAGCGCAATGAACTTTGCATCCAGATAAGCGGCGATCATCTGGGGATAGGCCCGTACATAGTCTGAGGCTGCGACGACGGGGGCGGGGCCGCGCAGGCAGGCGCTGAGGTGGCTGACTGCGGGCTGATCGAGCGGATTGAGTCGGTTGCGGCGTTCCGCCTCCCGAGCGTCTCGGGCAAGCTCGGCATAGCTGGTGGCGCTCCAGACTTCGGAGGGAACGTCCCAGTCAGCCTCCAGCATCTTTGCCGCTTCGACGACTTCCGGAAGGATGGCCCCCGAGCCGAGCAGGCGGACCAAGACGTCGCCTTTCTTCGCCCCGCAGGACGCGAACAGATAGAGGCCCTTGATGATGCCCGCTTCCGCGTTTTCGGGCATCGAAGGCTGCTCGTAATTCTCATTCATCGCGGTGATGTAGTAAAACTCGTCATTGCCTTCCTCCATCATCGAGCGCGCGCCGTGATCGAGGATTACCGCCGTCTCATAGGCGAACGCCGGGTCATAAGCGCGACAGTTGGGGATGGTCGCCGCGACAAGATGGCTTGAACCATCCTGGTGCTGGAGTCCCTCCCCTGCGAGCGTCGTCCGCCCGGCCGTGGCGCCGATCAGGAACCCCCGCGCCCGCTGATCGGCAGCGGCCCAAATGAGGTCGCCGACGCGCTGGAAGCCGAACATCGAGTAAAAGATATAGAACGGAAGCATGGCGACGCCATGGACGCTGTAGGACGTGGCGGCTGCGACCCATGACGAAATGGCGCCGGCTTCGGTGATGCCCTCTTCAAGAAGCTGCCCATCCCTGGATTCCTTGTAGTAGAGCATCGAGCCCGAGTCTTCCGGTTCGTAAAGTTGGCCGACGGACGAATAGATGCCGACCTGTCGGAAGAGGTTCGCCATCCCGAAGGTGCGGGCCTCGTCAGCGACGATCGGAACCATCCGGGGTCCAAGGGTCTCGTCTTTGAGAAGGTTGCTGATGAGACGGACTGCGGCCGTCGTCGTCGACATCTTCTTTCCGTCTGCGTGAAGCGCGAAATGGGCATAGGTTTCGAGCGCAGGGGTGACGACAGCGGGGGCGGCGCGCCGCCGGGACGGCAGATAGCCGCCGAGCGCCTGGCGCCGCCTGCGGAGATAGGCCAGCTCCGCGCTGTCGTCGGCCGGACGATAAAAATCGAGATTGCGGACCTCTTCGTCGGTCAAGGGCAGAGCGAAGTGGTCGCGGAAAGCGAGGAGCGCGTCGACATCAAGCTTCTTCGCCTGGTGCGCGGTCATTCGGGACTCCCCGGCGCCGCCCATGCCGAAGCCCTTCTTGGTCTTCGCCAGGATGACCGTCGGCCGGCCTGGCGTGGATGCGGCGGCGTGGAAGGCGGCGTAGAGCTTCCTGAAATCGTGGCCGCCTCGCCTCAACCCATCGATTTCGTGAGCCGACATATCCGCGACAAGCGCGCGGACCTCGGGGTCCTCGTCGAAGAAATGCGCCAGATTGTATGCCCCGTCTCTCGCGCCGAGAGTCTGGTACTTGCCGTCAACCGTGGCTGCGAAGCGGCGCAGCAGCGCATGGTTGACGTCTCGGGCGAAAAGAGCGTCCCATTCCGAACCCCATAGAACCTTGATGATGCTCCAGCCGGCTCCGCGGAAGGTCATCTCCAGGTCCTGGATGATCTGGCCATTGCCTCGCACCGGCCCGTCAAGGCGCTGCAGATTGCAGTTGATCACGAAGGTCAGGTTGTCGAGTTTCTCGCGCGCCGCGAGGGAGAGGCCGGCGATCGATTCCGGCTCGTCCATCTCTCCATCGCCGAACACTCCCCAGACGCGCCGGCCGTCGGTGTCAAGGATCCGGCGGTCGCGCAGGTAGCGCATGAAGCGAGCCTGATAGACCGCGCTGATAGGCCCAATGCCCATGGAGCCGGTCGGAGTTTGCCAGAAGTCCGGCATCAGCCAGGGATGCGGATAGGACGAGAGGCCTCGAGCGCCGATCTCCTGCCGATAGCGCTTCAGCCGATCCTCGGTAAGGCGGCCTTCGAGGAAAGCGCGGGCGTAGACGCCGGGGGCCGAGTGCGGTTGGAAGAACACAAGATCGCCGCCGTGCCCGTCGCCCGCCGCGCGGAAGAAATGATTGAAGCCGACCTCAAAAATCTCGGCTGCGGACGCGTAGCTGGCGACGTGGCCTCCGAGCTCGCCGTGAGCCGCATTCGCGCGCATGACCATCGCCAGCGCGTTCCAGCGAATGATCGCAGTGATCCGCGTCTCCATTTCGATGTCGCCTGGAAACGCGCCCTGCTTTTCGAGCGGAATGGTGTTTCGATACGGGCCAAAGGGCAATACGTCGGCGACGATGCCGAGATCTTTGGCCTTACGGTCAAGCGCCGAGAGGAGGAATTCCGCGCGTTCTCCGCCCGCGACCCGAAAGACCGAATTCGAGCGCGTCCAGCCATTCGGCTGTCTCGCTCGGGTCGCTGTCATCAGCGCGTACGGGGTCGGCAAAGATTGAGGACGGATTAAGTCTTTCGAGCATGCCGTCGCTCCGCTGACCATGGTCGGGAAGACGCCATCATAGTCGCCCGAAAGCAGCATTTCCTGCCGAATATTTTGCGTTTTTTGCGCAATTCGGCAACATATGCCGCATGAGGAAGAAAATACCGCATGAAGCCCCGGATCTCCGGCTTGACGCCGTCGACATCCGAATCCTCGCAACGCTGCAGGATGACGGCAGCGTCACCAACGTGGACTTGGCGCGACGGGTAGGCCTGTCGCCATCGCCCTGCCTTGCCCGTGTCCGCGCATTGGAGGAGGCGGGGGTGATCGTCCGCCGGGTCACGCTCCTGGATCCTGTCAAGCTCGGCGCGAGCGTGAGCGTCTTTATTCAAGTCACCCTTGAGAAGCAGACCGAACCGGTCCTCGATGCGTTCGAAGCGGCGATGGCGAGTTTTCCCGAGGTCATGGAATGCTACCTCATGACGGGCGATTCCGACTACCTGCTGCGCGTCGTTGTCTCCGATACGGTCGCGCTGCAGCACTTCATCGTCGGACAATTGTCAAAGACGCGCGGGGTCGCAAATATCCGTTCCAGCTTCGCGCTGAAACAGGTGAAGTACAAAACCGCGCTCCCGATCCATGACCTGGTTGGCCGCTAGCAGCCCCCAGCCCGGCGCCGGCTCGCTCGAGCGATTCACTTCGGCGTGGGCGCGTCAGGCGAGATCAGGCTTTCGCGTTTCAGGTCCGACCAAAGCGATGGGGGGATCGGACGGCGGCATAAGTCGATGTTCTGCAGGACCTGATCAGGGCTGATCGCGCCCGGGATGATCGAGGCGACGATCGGGTGTGCGAGCGGGAACTGGAGAGCCGCCGCCGCGAGCGGGACGTCATGGGCTGAACATACCGCTTTGATTTTCGCGACCCGATCCAATTCCTCGGGCGCCGCGTCCCGGTAGTTGTATTTGGCGCCCGGTATCGGACCGGTCGCGGTGATGCCGGAATTGAACACGCCGCCCACGACGACGCCCACGCCTGCTCGCTCGCAGTGCGGAAACTCCTCTTTCAAAACGTCCTGCTCCATCAGCGTGTAACGGAGCGCCACAAGAAAGAAATCCAGCGGGACAGCATCGAGGAACCGCGGCATCATGCCCAGTTCGTTGATTCCGGCTCCGACGCCGCGGACGAGGCCATGCGAGCGCAGTTGATCGAGCGCCCGCCAGCCCGAAGTGAAGAGCTGGTTGAGATGGGCCGAGACCTTGGCTTCGGTCATGTGAAACCAGAAGTCGAGGTCGTGAATGAGCAAGAGGTCGATGCGGTTCATTCCAAGGCGCATCTGTGACTGCTCGTAAGACCGCATGATCCCATCGTAGCTGTAGTCGTGCACGTGATCGAAGTGGAGCCCGCCAGCCCATGGCTCGGATTTGAAGTCTTGCGGCTTGGCTGGCGGGAAGAACCAGCGCCCGACCTTGGTGGACAGAACGAAGTCGGATCGTGGCTTCGTGTCGAGGAAACGGCCACAGCGAATCTCGGCCAAGCCCCGCCCATAGTAGGGCGCGGTGTCATAGTAGCGTATGCCATTGTCCCAGGCTGCTTGCAGCGTGGCGGCGGCGGTCGCCTCGTTGACGCGGACGAAGAGCTCGCCGAGCGGCGCGCTGCCGAAGCCCAACTGCGTGAGCTCGACCGTGGTCTTTCCGAGCTTTCTCGTTTCCAACGGATTCATTCCGACAACCTCCCGGCAATCTTTCTTCGCCTCGAACGCCGCTCGATTGATGGCGGCAGCGACCCGAGCATGGGCGAGGACGATGGCGCCAGCCCGATAGGCTGGCCAGACAAATTCCACGCCGGCCGACCAGAGCAATAGCGTCCGGGTGACCAGCCTCGAAGGCGGCTTCGAAAGCCCTGGCGTCTCGCGACTTCCGCACCAGGTGCGAAGACGCGGAGACGCGGGAGCTTCGTTCAGGATTGATGATCGCCGCGCGCTCCGACAAGGGTGCGCGAGACTCTTTCAGGCCCCCGTGACGAGATAATCGTGAATAACTTTCCCCGCGACAAGCGTAAAGTCGGCCCGCCAGTGAAGACCGTCCAACATATCGACGACAGGCAGCCGATGAATGGGAGCCTGGGCGTTTGGCCGCAACTCGACCGTGCAGGGTCCGCCCCAGCATTCGTGCACACTGCACGTCGGCCAGCCGTCGCGCGGTCAGTTGACGAATGGCGGGGCGGCCGTCGATCTGATCGATCGCCTTCAGATTGATGTTGAGGGCGAAATCGAAATGCCTCGTCAAGCTATCGAGACTGTCTGGCCGCTGCTTCGTCGGCATGGTCCCGGTCAGCACGTCGATCCCGTTGCGCCTGACGACGCCAACCGTCAGGTCGCCGCGATTCTCGAGGAGGGGTTCGCCGATCTTCTTTGGCTGGCCATGAATCTCCCGGCCATGCGCGACGCCGACATCCGACGACAGAAAAAGATACGGGGAATAAGATCCGGCTATGTCCGTCCCGGATAGTCTGCAGCCGACTGACACATTGCTCTCGCCATACGCTCCTAGCCAGTCGACGTCATTCATCCGATAGACATGGGCGAGCACGACGTCAGATGTCGGCTCGAGCGGCGGAGGCAGCAGGCGCGCGACGGCCGCCTCTTGAGTTCCGCCATGCGAGAGTCAACACCTCGACGTTGCGGAACGTGAACGGGAACGGCGGGATGGTCGGCGCATCCCACGGCGTCGAGAATCCTGGCGCAAGAATGTCCTCTACGGTCAGACGGTCAAGACCGCCGCGACGCAAGTCTTTTCCGATCATGCCGCGACCCCCGGGAGACGCTCCAACGCAGTCACACCTCTTCAAGACGGCCGGATCGAGCCGACCGGTAAAGCGCGTCCAAGACCTCAACCGCGCGCATGCCGACCGCGCCTGTCGCCTGGTTCTCCACCTGACGGCCAAGACAAATATCGACCAGGGCGTTCAACGGCTTTTCGCATGCATAGGCGCCTGATCCGGCCGGCATTTCGACGACAGTATCCCGTCCGTCTCTCCGGCGCACTTCCAGGCGCTCCCGTTCGATATCGAGCAAAAGCACACCCTCCGAACCAAAAATGCGCAGGTCGATCTGGTTGCCCCGATGTTTGGGCGATGTTGCGGAACCCGAAACGGCGGCGGTCGCGCCGTTTGCGAACCGCACAACGACAGCATCGTAATAGTCGACGCCGGTAGGCGACTTGCCGGTCATCGCGAAGACCCGGGACGGCTCGAGATCGGCGATGCGGAACAAGAGCCCCAGCGCATGCACAAGCTGGCCCCAGCCATAGCCTCCCGCTCGTGCGGGATCGGCCCAGGTTGACGGCGGAGGACGGAACATGTGTCCCTCGGTCTCCTTCATCGGCTCGCCGGCGAAAAGGTCTTCCAGCGCCGAGGCCATCTGAAGCACGACGTGTTGGATCAGGCCGATCTCTCCGCCGGCGACCAGCTCACGTGCGCGGTCGGTCCAGCTCTTGAAGTTCCACCCGTAGGGCACAATCACCTCTTTACCGGCAGCGGCCGCCTTGGCGACGAGGTCGCGAGCATCGGCAGCCGTCGTCGTCAATGGCTTTTCCACCAGCAAGTGACAGCCTTTGTCGAGCGCCGCGATCGAATGCTCGTGATGCAGCACATGAGGCGAGGAGATCACGACGCCGTCCATCGGGACACGGTCGAGCATGGCGCGATAATCCTCGAAGCCGAGAGGCACTTCAAATTTCCGCTGCAGCTCGGCCAATTCCTCTGCGCCCAGTCGATTGACGGCGACGACCTCACAATCCGCGTTCGCCTTCAACACTGGCAAATGATTGACGGCCGCCCACCAGCCGGCGCCGATCACTCCAATGCGCGCCTTTCGAGTCATTCCGCTTCCGCCCTTGCTTCGACCATCCATTCTTGCGCTTGATATGCTACGACGTGCTCAGCGCCTTGCAACTTCGGAGCGGCGCATCTCGGCGCCCGGACCTCAACGGGCCTCGTTCCCGCCTTGACCCTCTTGGACGCTCCACATAGCTTTGCCGATCTCTTGGAATCGAGCATCTGATGGCGCCGCAGTTGAGGATCGAACGCATCGAATGCGTACCGCTCAGCATGCCGCTGCCGCGAACATTTCGCGGCAGCAACTACTTCATGACGCATCGCTGCACAATCGTCACCCGGGTCTACACTTCGGCGGGCATCGTCGGCGAGATCTACAACGGGGACGAATTCGAAACGCAGGGCGAGGTCGTCAAGATCATCCTCGATGAGATCCAGCCGCTGCTGCTCGGCAAGGACGCGTTCAACATCGAGGGCTGCTGGGCGCTCATGCGTAAGCCCAGCACCAACATCCTGCGCGACCGGAAGCTTGCGATGTGCGCCCAGGCCTGCGTCGACAGCGCGCTTTGGGATGCAGTCGGCAAAGCCCTCGATACTCCGCTTTACAAGCTCTGGGGCGGTTACGCCGACCGCCTGCCTTCGATCTGCATCGCGGGTTATTACGAGGAAGGCAAGACGCTCGCCGATTTCGGCCGCGAAATGGAGCAGATCCAGCTTCAGGGGCACGCGGGCTGCAAATTCAAGGTTGGCGGCCGGACTCCCGCCGAAGACGCGGAGCGCGTGCGGGTCGCGCGCAAAGCGGTGGGCGATGACTTCATCCTCGTCGTCGACGCCAATCAGGCCTGGACATTGCGACAGGCGGTCGAATTCTCCCGTCTCGCCGCCGACCTCCACATTCGCTGGTTCGAGGAGCCCGTACGGTGGGAGAACGACCGCCTCGACATGGCCGCGGCGCGCAACCAGACGCGCATTCCCATCTGCGCCGGGCAGAGCGAGATTTCTCGTTCTGGATGCCGCGATCTCATGATGTCGGGCGCGATCGACGTCTGCAATTTCGACGCCAGCTGGGGCGGCGGGCCGACCGAATGGCGGAGGGTGGCTGCGCTTGCGGCCTCGTTCGCGGTGGAGATGGGACATCACGAGGAACCGCAGATTTCCGCGCACCTGCTCGCTGCGATTCCGAACGGGACTTACCTCGAATCCTTTCACCCGGATCGCGATCCGATGTTCTATCGCCTCGTCGCCAATCGATCGCCGCTCAAGGACGGGTTTTACGCCGTGCCGTCAGGGCCGGGTTTCGGCCTCGTGCTCGACGGGGATACGATCCAGAAATATCGCGTATGACCAGTCCAACGAAAAGTTCAGGGAGCGAAACGCGATGACAGAGCCGCCGCCGCCGCGAAGCGGAAGCGCGAGCAACAAGGCCGCCGCAGCGCTGAGCGCCGAGGATCGGATCGACCTCTACCGGACCATGACGCTCATTCGGGAGTTCGAAGAACAGGTCCATCGATCTTATCTCGAGGGTCTGGTTCACGGGACGACCCATCTGTGCAACGGACAGGAGGCCGTCTCGGCTGGCGTCGCGAAGGCGCTCCGCGACGACGACTACGTCAGCTACACCTATCGCGGGCATGGCCAATGTCTCGCGCGAGGCATGGATCTCGAAGCCGCGTTCGCCGAGCTATTCGGCCGTGCGTCGGGAATCTGCGGCGGACTGGGCGGCTCCATGCATCTCACCGACATCGATCGCGGTCTGATCGGCGCCTTCGGGATTGTGGGCGCCGGCCTTCCGGTCGCGGTTGGGGCAGGACTCTCGGCGCAACTCGCCGGGCGCGGACAGGTTTCGGCCTGCTTCTTCGGCGACGGAGCGGTCAACATCGGGGCTTTTCACGAAGCCATGAACATGGCGCAGGTCTGGAAGCTGCCGGTGATCTTCGTGTGCGAGAACAATCTCTATGGCGAGTTCAGCCATATCCTTCACACGACGCCCTACGAGGATCTCATCATCCGGGCCGCTGGCTATTCCATGGCCGCTGAGAAGGTTGACGGCAACGATGTCCTCGCCGTCTACGAGGCCGCGGCCGCAGCGGTCGCACGCGCCCGCGAGGGCGAGGGACCGACATTTATCGAATGCAAGACCTATCGCCATCGCGGCCACTCTCGCACCGATCCGGCCAAGTATCGCGATGCGGCTGAAGTCGAGGCTTGGTTGAAGCGAGACCCGCTCTCGATCTACCGCGCCCAACTCTGCGCAGCGAATGTTTTCACCGACGCCGACGCGGAACGCGTGACGGCCGAGACGCGATCGGCCGTCAAGGCGGCCGCCGATCGCGCTGCCGCTGCGCCGTGGCCCTCCCTGAGCGAGGATTTCATGACCAGAACCTTTGTCCAATGACGGCGAACGAGAGGGTCAAGTCGGCGAGGCTTCAGCCGCTCGAAGCGCCAATGCAGGAAATGAGCTATCGGGAAGCGATCGCCGCGGCATTGCGCGAGGAGATGCGGCGCGATCCGAAGACATTGATCATGGGCGAGGATATCGGAGAGTCCGGCGGCCCCTTCAAGACGTGCCAGGGCCTATACGAGGAGTTCGGCGCGGCGCGCGTGCGCGACACGCCAATCGCGGAGACAGGATTTGTAGGCGCGGCGCTTGGCCTCGCTCTGACTGGCTATAGGCCGATCGTCGAGATCATGTTCGCCGACTTTCTTGGCGTCTGCTTCGACCAGATCGCCAATAGCATCGCCAAGCATCGTTTCATGTCGGGAGGCCGGGTCAAGACGCCGATCGTCATTCGGGCCCTGGGCGGCGCCGGCCTTCGCTTTGGAGCCCAGCATTCGCAGACGGGAGAGTCATGGCTCTTGTCAGTGCCCGGTCTCAAGATCGTCTGCTCATCAAATCCGGGACAAGCGTATCTGATGCTGAAAGCTGCGATTCGCGACGACAATCCGGTCCTCGTCCTCGAGCACAAGGCGCTCCTCTCGATGAAGGGACCTGTACCGCTCGGCGCCGAGGAGGCGCCAATGCCCAGCGGCCCGAAAATCCTGCGGCCCGGCCGCGACGCGACGATAGTCGCCAGCCTCGCAATGGTCGGCAAGGCTCTCGCCGCCGCCGACAAGCTGGCCGATGAGGGCATCGAAGCGGAAGTGATCGACATTCAGGTGCTGCGACCGCTGAACGTCGCTCCTATCAGCGAAAGCGTGAGGCGCACCAACATCCTTGTCACCGTTGAGGAGCAGGCTCCGACCGGGGGCTGGAGCTCGGACGTTGTCGCCGACGTCGTCAGCCAGGCTTTCGACTATCTTGATGCTCCGCCAGCGCGCGTCACACTGCCGGACCATCCGCTCCCGTACAGTCCTCACCTCGAGGACGCGTTGATCCCCTCGCCTGAGACGATCGCTGCAACTGTCAGATCGCTGCTCTGAAAGGCGCCGCATGGACTTTCTTGTCCCGAAGCTCAGCGCGACGATGGAAACCGTGAAGGTCTTGCGCTGGCTGAAACGGGTTGGCGACAAGGTCGCGATGGGCGAGCCGCTCGTGGAGCTCGAAACCGACAAGGCCGCGATGGAAGTGGAGTCCCCAGTGGAAGCGACACTGGAAGAAGTCGTAGGCGCCGAGGGCGAGGAGCTGGCCGCCGGCGACGTGCTCGCTCGGCTCGGAGCGATTGGCGTGTCGGCATCGGCGGGTCAGACGAATCCGGCGGAGACGCGCAGCGCGGGCGCGCGCAAAGCTGAGCCGTCCTTGCCGACGGCTCGATCCTCTGGCGTGCGTTCGGCGCCGCGTATCCTCGCCTCTCCGCTGGCAAGGCGCCTCGCTAAAATGAATGGAGCGGATTTGGCGCGCATTGCCGCCTCGAGCCCGCTCACGCGAATTCGCGGGCGCGACGTGATGGCCGCGGTGGAGGCCAGGAACGGACAGGCGCCATTCGCCCCGGCCGCCTCTGTGGACTTCGAGCCGCTGTCCCCCATGCGGCGCCAGATCGCCGATGCGGTCACGCTGAGCCGAAAGTCGATCCCCTCCTTCGTAATGGACCGCTGGGTGGAGACCACGGGCATTGATCAGGCGCGCGCCGCGTTCGCGCGCGAGGCTGAACAAGCGATCGGCGCCAAGCCAACCTTCACCGATTTTCTGCTGTTGGCGCTCGCCGATTCTCTGACCGCGCATCCCCGCATCCTCGACCGCTGGCATGAAGACAACGGCAGTGTCGGCAGGCTGCGCTCGAAGACTATCGACATCGGCCTCGTGGTTGCCGTGTCCGATGGAGTCATGATCCCAACTTTGCGCAACCTTGCAGGCAAATCGATCGTTGAAATCATGCAGACGCGGCGAGACGCAGTCCAGCGCGCCCGTACGAGCCGATTGCTGCAAGCGGATCTCGCGCAAGTTTCCTTCTCGCTTTCCAATATCGGCAAGAGCGGCGCCGACCGCTTCGAAGCGATCATCTACCCCAACCAGTCGGGCATTCTCGCCGTCGGGCGCCAGCACGAGCGAGCGATCCCTCGGGCCGGCGGAATCGCGCTCGCAAAAGGCGCCAACCTTACGCTTTCGCTGGATCACCGCTTGATCGACGGAGTCCTTGGCGCACAATTCATCGATACGCTCGCCGAGCGGATCGAGCGGGGGCGCTGGTAGCCGCGCGGCCGGCAACGTCTACGATCGCAGGGTCGCTCCGACGAGATCGTCGCGCGCGTGACGCTCCATTTGCGCAACCTCCGTGGCGAGAGCCTCGACATGGGGATAGTCTGAGACCACGATTGGTCGCGACAGCCCGCCATCGACGACCACGTGCGCGCGGTCGGCAGCCTCGTAGACTTCAAGCACCTCGGTGCAGAATATGATCACGGCGTTGTCTGCGGCGACGTAGTCACGCAGCAGCCGATAGATCTCACGCTTGCTGTGAATGTCGACGCCCCGGGTCGGCTCCTCGAGCAACAACAGCCGCGGGGCGCAATTCAACGCCTGGGCGATCGCCACTTTTTGTTGATTGCCGCCGGAGAGAGAACGGATGCCTTGCGATGCCGCGCGGGCGCGTATTGAAAAGCGCTGAATCGCTCCATCGGCGAGCTGGCGCATCCGCTTCTTCCTCAGCGCCATGCCAAGTCCCGCAATCTCTGGACTGCCAAGGCGTACGAGGAGGTTCTCGGCGACGGAGAAATTGCTGTAGAGGCTCAACGTCCGGGTTGCGGGGACATAGGCGCTAAGCCTCTCTGCGCTCTTTCCCCTCTGGCCGGCTATCTCGATCGCCCCCGAGCACGGTTCGAGTCCCGCCAGAGAGCGCAGCAGTTCCCGCGCGCCCGAGCCCTCCACTCCGACGAGGGCGACGATTTCTCCAGGTTTGGCGTCGAGCGCAACGTTGCGAAAGGCGGCGCTGTGGGACCAGTCGCGAACGGCGAAGAGAGCGCTTCCGCCACGCTCGACAGCTGCGCCGGTCTTGACGCTGGTTTCCGCGCCACGGCTCACCACAAGCTCTTGGGCAATCCCGTCCTCGGTCAGCGAGTCGCCTTCGAGAATTGCGCAGACCCGACCGTCGCGGATGACGGCGACCCGGCTCGCGTGCTCGAACAGATCGCCAAGGCGATGGGTCACGAGAAGCACGATCCGGCCGTCCGCCGCGAGTTTGTGCATCTCTCGAAAGAGCTCGTCGGATTCCTCGTCCGTCAGCGCCGAATTCGGCTCGTCGAACAGAAAGACCTGGGCGTCGCGCGCCACCGCGCGAGCGATCTCGGCGCGCTGTTGGGTCGCCAGACTGCAAGCGTCAAGCGGAATGTCGGCGAAACGGTCGATGCCGAACGCTTTCATCACTCTGGCGTCGGCGTCGCCCAGTTTTGGCCAGCCCTTGCTGGGCCCTTCGCGCCCGACGAGCACGTTCTCAGCCACGGTGAGGTTGGGAAAAAGTTGCGGCTCCTGATGAACGACGGCGACCCGGCGCCAATCCAGGGCCGGCGTCCAGGCGCGACCATTGAAGGTCAATTCTCCGCCGTCGGGGCGCTCCTCTCCTGCGATGATCCGGACGAGCGTGCTTTTTCCCGCGCCGTTCGGGCCGGCGATGCCGAGAACCTCGCCGGGCCGAATATCGAGATCGAGACCGTTCAGCGCAACGGTCGCCCCGTACCGTTTCTGCAAGCCGCGCAGAGAGATGCCGAAGGCGCCGCCGTTCATGCCGCTCTGCGCTTTCGGATGTTTGTCAGCGCCAGGTCGAGCGCGACCGCTCCGATCGTGACGAAGCCAAGAAAGAGCTGCTGCACGTGCGGCCCGGGCGAAAGCAGCGCGAGGCCCTGCTGCAATTCAGCGAGCAGCAACGCTCCGCTCATTGCGCCGATCGACCGTCCCCTTGCCGCCGGAAAGACTGGCGCCGCCAATGATCACCGCCGCAAAAACCGGGAACGTATAGGACAGGCCAATGTTGGGCTGGGTTGTCTGGATGAAGGAGAAATCGAGGATTCCGGCGATGGCGGCCAGCATGCTGCAGATCACGAACGCCAGAATTTTGTAGCGCGTGACTGGCAGGCGGGCGAGTTGGGCCGCGACTGGATTCCCGCCGATCGCCATCAAGCGAAAGCCAAAGAGCGTGCGGTGCAATAGAAACCCGACTGCCAAGGCGAGACCGAGCATCCACACGACCTCAAACGAGACCGGATGGGCGCCAAAGCTCGTCGTCAGGCCGGTGAAAAAATCGAGCTGATCGGGCGGAATCTCGGATCCGGGCGGGGGATAGACCGGGTTGAAAGTCGATGTCTTGGTGATCCACAGCGAAACGCCGTAAAGCAGGTTGTAAGTGCCGAGCGTCACGATGAAGGAGGGGATGCGCATCCAGGTGACGAGAACGCCGTTGAAGAGACCGACGATCGCTCCAACGCCGATTGCAAGGGGCAGGGCGGCATAGATCGGGACGCCAAGCAGTATCCACAGGACAGCGAGCGAATTCGCGCCAAGGCCGTACATCGCGCCGAAGGAGAGATCGATCTCGCCGACCACGATCACCAGAGTTAGCCCGAGCGCCATGATCGCCACTGAGCTCATGGCGCGGAGCACGGAAATGCCGACATCGATGTTGAACGACTTCGGCTTGAGCACGAACATCAGAAGTGCGACGAGGACGATGGCGAGGACGAGACCTCCCATGCGCAACGCCAAGTCGAACGTCGCGGCGCCGGTGGAGGACAGACTTGGCCGCGATGCTTCGACCGGGGCAGGGTCGCGGGAGTTGGCGCTGGACATTGAGCTACGCGGCCATGCTTTAGAGGAGAAAGGGGCCAGGACAAACCTGGCCCCGAACGCTACAACTTATTTCTGCCCGAGGATGCGATCGAGTTCGACGCGCGCCGCCGCCACCTGGTCCTTCATCACGGGCAACAGCGTCTGGGTGTTGGGGAGGACCTCCCCGTTCTTCAGGAATTGCGCGCACGCGGGGCCGCCGAACGCCGCCTGGTCGGACCATCGCTGATCGAGCGCCGCCACTTGGATGCCCTTCTCGATCCCGTCGAGCTGGCCCTTCGAAACGTTCCAGCCGATGGTGAAGACTTGGCCGGCCTTGTTCAGGCTCGCAATCGCGCGGTCGGCATGCTCGGCGCCGATATCGACATTCTCGATGAATTGCACGTCCGGATTTGCTGACAGGAACGTCCTGTAGGCGTCGTAGGTCTGGCCGGGATCGTAGCTGACGTTGAGCCCGTTCGCTTCGGTGGTGGCAAACTTCGCGTCAGGGATCGCCTTGGCGATCGTCTCCCGGAAGCCCTTCATCCGCCCTTGCGCCCAGAACTGCGTCGGGTCGCCGCCCGATACCGCAAACACTTTGAGATCCTTGTTGTTGGCCTTCATCCAGTCGAGGACGATCTTGCCTGCGGTCTCGCCCTCAAGCTGGGGCACCTGAGTGAAGTTCGTGAATTCGTGCCCGCGCGAGGTGACGCCGACAGTGAAGACCGGGATGCCCTGATCCATGAGCTTGTTCACGATCGCGGTCGTCGAATCGGAAGTCACCGGCTCGATCGAGATGCAATCGATCTCGCCCGCCGCAAGCTTGGCTTCGATCTGCGAAATCTGCTGATTGGCGTCGGTCTGCACCGGCGCGATCGACGCGCAGTCGAGCGGATAGATCGCATTGCCGAGCTTGCATCCGGTGTTGAAGCCAGCGGCGAACTGCGGCGAAAACAGCGGGATGCCCGAGGCCTGATAGGAGAAGACATAGTTGATCTTGTCGCCGGCCTTCACTTTGGCGGCGATCCGGTCGGCGAGCTTGAATGCGCCCCAGTCGCGCTTGACCTCGAACGGCGCGCCGGCGACCTTCTCGCCGCTCGCGGCGATCTGTGACTGGCTGTCCGCCGCGAACGCCGTCACCCCGCTGACCGCGCCGGCAAGGACAGTCGTCGCAACGTAAAGTTTCAGCTTCGATTTCATTTTGATTCCTCCCACGGTTCGGCGCTTGCCGATTTGTCGCGCGATCATTTCACGCCGACAAAATCTTTTCGCTCCGGAAGCTATCGACCACTTCCTCGAGGACTTCAATGCCAAGGCCAGGGCCGGTTGGCGGGTAGACCCAGCCATCGACGTGCTCAAACGGCTTTGTCACCAGATCGTGCTGCATCGGATTGCGCAGCGGTTTGAACTCAAACAGCTTGCAAGCGGGCGAATTGAAAGAAATAGCCAGGCTCGCCGCCGTGACGATCGCCGACGACCAGGCATGAGCATTGGCCTGCCGGCGATAGAACTCGCACCGCTCCGCGATCTTCTTGAACCCCGTGATGCCCTCGGCGCGGCCGGGATCGACGCCGACAACGTCGACCGTGCCGGTCGCCAGCACCCGCTCAAATTGCTCAAGCGTCCACTCGCGCTCGCCATAGGCGATGCGCGTCGTCGTCTTGGCGCGAAGGTTGGCGTAGCCCTCGGGATCCCAGGCGCCGAGAGGCTCCTCGATCCACGAAAGATTGTATTCCTCCATCGCCTTCGCTCGCCGCACAGCGTCGGTGACGTCCCACTTGATCGCGATGCCGTTGTCGATCATCAGCATCTTCTCGCCGAGCACCTTGCGCATGGCCTTGACGTAGGCGACGTCGCGGTCGTGATCGTAGCCGAGCCGCGCATTGCCGCGCTTGCCGAAACCGGTCTTGAGCCCCTGCAGCCCCGTGGAGACCCATTGGGCAGTCTCCTCGGCCATCTCGGGAATCAATTCGTAATGCGCGTGGCACGACGCGATGGCCGGCAGGCGCTCATGCACCGGTCCGCCGAGCAGGTCGAGAACGCTTCTGCCCAACGACTTGCCCTTGAGGTCCCAAAGAGCAATGTCTATGGCGGCGACGGCGTAGGAGGCGATGCCGCCGTGATACCCGTACCACCACGCCTGCTGCTTGTTTTGCCGCCAAAGCGTCTCGGTCTGGACCGGGTCCTTTCCAACAAGATTCGGCGCCATGCCCTCGATGATCGCCTTGGCGGCGAAATTGGCCTCGGGAAACTGCGTGATCGACTCACCCCATCCGACTTGCCCGTCGTCAGCGGTGATCTTCGCCAGGCAGAGGTGACGAAGCGCGTTGAAGTCGTTGGGCTCCGGATAGCTGACCGGGATAGCCTCGACCCTGGTGATTTTCATTGGTTAAGAATTCCCTAGCCGATCGCGCCGCGAAACAGCGGCATGCCCTCAACACCGACGTCGACCCTGATGAGCCTGCCGGTCATCGCCGCGCCAGTGACATCGAACGGTCCCATATCACAGCAATAGAGCGCGCCGCCCCTGCCAAACACGCAGTTGAGGATCGTGCCGCCCGTCTCCAGGAAACGCAACGGCTTGCCGTTCCTGTCGATCACATCGACGCCGCCGGCGGCAACCGCGGTGATCCAGAAGTTGCCTTCAGTGTCGATTTTCAAGCCATCGGGAATGTGGCCCTCGGGCATCGTATGGATGACGTGTTTCGCGCCGTCGGGCCTGCGTCGCACGACCTTCAGGGTGTAGGATTCGACCCAGACGACCGACCCATCCGGTTCGACGACGATGCCGTTTGGATAGACGTGGTCAAGCTCCTCAAGCACGCTCGCCTTGCCGTTTGTCCCGACGACAATGATTCGCCCCGGATGCGGCTTCGTGTCAGGGGCCCAGTCCCCCGAATTGGTGAAATAGAGCCGTCCGTCAGGCCCGAACGACAGATCGTTGGGTCCGTCGAACTTCAGGCCGTCAGCCTCGGTGACGAGGATCTCGACCTTTCCGGAAGGGCTGGTCTTCTGGATGGACGGCGGACGGTGGACGGGAGCAGACCAGGCGCCGACGTTGGGAGTTTGGGTGGAGTAGACGCAACCGTCGCTCCCAAGCATGCAGGCGTTTGGCCCGCCCCCTACCTTCGCATAGGGAGCCGCCTTCCCGGTCTTCGGATCCCATACCCCGATCTCGCTCAGATAAGTGTTGGCGTAGATGACCCGGCCGTCGTCGAGTTCGTAGGGACCCTCGGGGTGACCGAGGCCGCCCGTACAAACGGTGATCGGATTTTTCATAGTCTCCGTCCCTTCTGTTCACCAGGTCACGAGGCCGCCAGTGAAATTGATCGCCTGTCCCGTCATGAAGGCCGCCTCATCCGACAGAAGGAACCATATCAGGCTGGCGCATTCCTCCGGCGACGAGCCGCGTCCGAGCGGCGCCAGTCTGGTTCGCGCGTCATGCAGCTCCTGCCTCGTGACGCCACGCAAAGGCGCCACCTTCTCCAGCACCTCGTCCTGCATCGGCGTGTCGACAATACCCGGCAGGATCGCGTTCACTCTCACCGGCCGCGAGGCGAGGGCATAGGCGAAGGAGCGGGTGATGGAGAGGATCGTGGTCTTGGAGGCGGCGTAGGCCGCCACTTCGACGGTCGTCGCGAGCTTGGCCGAGCTCGAAGACAGGTTGACGATGGCGCCCCCGGGAGAGAGCCGCGGGCCGATCTGCTGGCAAAGGAAGAAAGTCGCTTCGGCGTTGATCGTCTGCAAACGTCGCCAGTCCTCGACCGTCACATCGAAAATCGACTTGACGACGATTACGCCCGCGGAATTGACGAGATAGTGCGCGCCCTCGGCCCAGTCGGCCGCTCTCATGCGGACTTCGGGGTCGGTTATGTCGGCGACGAGCGTTTCGCAGCCGGCGCGCTCAAGCTCGCTTAGGCTTCCGGCATTGATGTCGATGCCCAGCACGCCGACGCCTTCGCGCAACATTCGATGAACAACGGCCTTGCCGATGCCGCTGCCAGCGCCGGTCACGATTCCACGACGTCGTTGCGATGGCGGAGTCATCCGCGAAACGCCTTCTCACTGTACGGCGATTCGAGGACCCAGGGACGCGCGCGCTTTCCGCGGCTCATCCAGCAGCCGCCCTCATGCGCCGCTCCCGCTACCGCTTGCCGACGGCAAGCTTCGCCTTTTGTTCAAAACTATATTGAAGGATGATCAGCGCGTGCAAGCCCATTTTGAACTGGCGTTTCAACCGAGACGGATCGTCTGCGCGAGCGCGGATTTGTCACGCCTCGTGCGCGCGTCGGCTATGGATCGCGACGATAACACTTTGCTTTCAGAGCTCCAGCGACAATGCCCGTCGGTTCGTCGGGCTATGAACAGAAGCGACAAGGGCTGCGTCGGCGGCAGTCCTCTTGGGAGGACACGCCGGAATGGCCGCGATTCCCTTCGTTGACACCCACTTTCACCTCCATGACATGAAGCGCCGGGAGCTGCGCTATTCGTGGCTCGAGCCAGACGCCGTCCACGGCTTTTTGGGCGACATCGACGCCCTCAAGGCGCAGCACTACTGGATCGACGATTACATTGCCGAGATCCGATTCTCGAATGTGCAGAAGGCTGTCCATGTCCAGGCGGCGCTCGGAGTTCCGGACCCTGTCAACGAGACGAAGTGGCTGCAGGCTTTCGCTGACAAAACCGGCTATCCGCACGGCATCGTGGCCGAATGCCACCTCGCCAATTCCGACGCCGAAGAGGTGCTTGAGCGCCATATGCGCTACGCGAACGTGCGCGGAATCCGGGATTTCGGCAATGGACGTTACCTCGTCGACGGCGCGTGGCGCGCCGGCTTCAAGCATCTGAGGCGACATGATCTTGTCTCGTGCATCGATACGCGCATCCAATATTTCGACGATCTCCTCGACCTCGCCGCCGCTTTCCCGGACACGATGATCTGCGTCGATCATTGCGCTATCCCGGAGGCGCGTGACGACGCATACTTCAAGCGCTGGTCGGCAGCGATGCGCAGTCTGGCGAAAGCAAAGAATGTCGTGATGAAAATATCCGGCCTCGGGATGATGGATCGCCGTTGGACCATCGAGTTGTTGCGACCCTGGGTGCTCGGCAGCATCGAAGCGTTTGGCGTGGACCGTGTGGTCTTTGGCACAAACTGGCCGGTCGATCGGATGTTCAGCTCCTATCCCGACCTGATCAATGCTTATGCGGCCATCATTTCAGATTTCACCAAAGACGAGCAGACCGCGATGTTCTCGCGAAACGCAGAGACGCTCTTCAGAATATGAGCTTGGGGGGAGGAGCTTTGGCCGAAGATGCCGATCCATCCGGCGACGCCGCAAGGATTTCCGCTGTCCATCATGTTGGAATGAGCGTCGCCAGCATCGACGATGCGCTTGCTTTTTGGGAATCCTTCCTGGGCGTCAGCGCGCGCTGGCGCACGACGCTGGATCGGCCTTATCTTGGAAAGCATGTCGGCGTCCCGGGCGTCTCCATCAAGGCGGCGTTCGTCGACTTGCCGGGCGGAACCATCCTCGAGCTCCTCGACTATCAAACGCCGGACAAGCGCCCCAACCAGGAAGCGACCGCGAACCCGGGTAATGTTCATCTCTGCCTGGCCGTCGAGGACGCGGGCGCCGCGTGGAGGCGCGCGGTCCGATGCGGCGCAAGACCCGTGCGGCGCGAGGGCCCCGTCGAGGTTGACGGCGGGCCCAACGCCGGCGCGCGCGTCGCCTACCTGCGCATCCACGACGGCGTCACGCTCGAGCTGTTTCAGCGGCCCGCGCGCGTTTGAGGACTTAATCGAGCATGATCAGGCGCGTCAGTTTCATTCGCCGCAAATCCGGCCTTACCCCGCAGGAATTCCTCGCGCATTGGACCGGGCGCCATGCGGAGATCGTGCGCCAGCTTCCAGGCTTGCGCGGTCTGCGTTTCAGCCGCGTCGACCGCTGCGTCCCTCCGGAGGCTCAGTGGGATGGCGTGGGCGAAACGTGGTTCGACAGCATCGCCGACGCGGACCGCGCTTTCGCGACCGACCCGTTTCGCGAGATGCTGGTTGAGGACCGGGCGAAATTCATAGGCGACGCTCATTCCTGCTATGTCGAGGAACCCCCGGGGGCGACGCCGCCCGTCGAAGCGAGCCGGCCATGACCTGGAATCTGGCGTCAGGCCTTGATGGCAAACGCGTTCTCGTCACCGGCGGAGCCGGCGGGATTGGGCGCGAAGTCGCGCTAGCCTTCGGCGCCGCGGGATCGCGGGTCGCGGTGGTCGACCTGGCCGAAGACAAAGCGAAGGCGGTCGTCGCCGAGATGGAGGGCGGCCCGCACTTGCCGTTAGCCGCCGATCTCCGCCCTGTCGCCGGTCATGCAAGAATTATCGAAACCATTACCGGCGCCCTCGGCGGTCTCGACGTTCTGGTCTGCGCGGCGGCCGTCCTCGTCCGCCGCGCGAGCGTGGATGACGTATCCGAGGCCGACTGGGACTTGCAACACGATATCAATCTCAAGTCGACGTTCTTCCTCAATCAGGCCGCGGCTCGGGTGTTTCGATCGCAGGGGCGCGGCGGGCGCATCATCAACTTCACCTCGCAAGGGTGGTGGAGCGGCGGCTTCGGCGGCTCGGTGGCCTACGCCGCGACAAAGGGCGGAATCGTCTCGATGACTCGCGGCCTTGCTCGCTCGTTCGCCAAGGACAACATCACCGTCAACGCAGTTTCGCCCGGCGCGGCGGACACCGCAATGATGCGCAGCGGCATGACCGACGAAGCGTTGGCGGCGACTGTCGCCGCGATCCCCCTCGGACGAATGGCGGCGCCCTCGGAGTTGGCGGGAGCGGTGCTCTTCCTCGCCTCAGACCATGCCGGCTATGTCACCGGCGCGACGATCAATGTCAGCGGGGGCTGGCTGATGTATTGAGCGCACGCAAAGCCGAAAGGAAGACGCCAATGACCAATTCCCTTGCCGGCCGCGTCGCCGTCGTCACGGGCGCCGGGCGCGGCATAGGCGACGCGATCGCCGAGAGGCTGCTCGCTGACGGCGCGAGTGTGTTCTCGCTCGACAAGCTGCCTGCCGCCGAGCCGCGCGCCGGCGTCGTCTATCTCGAAGCCGATGTCACCGATCCGTTGAGCGTCGCCGAAGCGTTCAAGTCGATCGACGCGAAGACGAATGCGATCGACATCCTCGTCAACAATGCAGGCATCCAGCGCGTCGGCCTTGTCGGGAAAATATCGTTTGCGGAATGGTCGGCGGTCGTCTCAACCCATCTCAACGGTTTCTTCCTCTGCGCGTCCGAGGCGGTGCCGCGCATGGTGGCGCGCGGCAAGGGAGGCGCGATCGTCAGCATCGCATCGACCGCCGCTTTTGTCGGGCTGCCGGGACGCAGCGCCTATTGCGCTGCGAAGGCGGGCATACTTGGCCTTACCCGGTCGCTGGCGCTCGAGGTCGCTTCCGCCGGCATTCGGGTCAATGCGGTGGCGCCGGGATTCACGCGAACCAAATTGATCGAGCAGGGATTGGCCGACGGCTCGCTGCAAGAGGATTGGATGGTGGCGCGCGTGCCGATGAAGCGTCTCGCCGCGCCGCAGGAAATCGCCAACGTCGTTCGCTATCTCGCGGGAGACGAAGCCTCCTACGTAACTGGCCAGACCATTATCGCCGACGGCGGCTGGACGGTGCAGGGGATACCCCAGGCGCCGACTTGGTTGCAGACGCCGGCGGCGGAATGAGGCCCGCCAGGAGGTCGAACCCTTCTCATCGCTGACTGGCGGCGGCGAGGTATTTGGCCTGCAGGCTCTTGACCATCCAGACCATCGCGTCGTTCAGAGGCGTCGGCGCCGAGTGCCGCCGGCCCGCCTGGACAATCGCGCCATTCACGACGTCGATCTCCGTTTGCCGGCCGGCCTCCACATCCTGCAGCATTGAGGCGCGCGCGCCGATCGCCTGCTTCAGCAAGCTGGTGATCGCCTGCCAGCGCTCCGCCTGGTCGAGGTTGATCCCCTGCGCCTTCGCCACGGTCACGACCTCGGCGAGCAGCCCTTGCATCAGCGCGGTTGTCCCTTCGTGCTGGATAAGCTCATGCGCCGGAAAGTGGAGGAGCGCCGCCGTCGGCAGCGTGCAGACGTTCAAAGCGAGTTTCTTCCATATCTCGTCGACGATGCGCGGCGAGGACGCCGTCTCGATGCCGGCTTTGCGAAAGGCCGCGACTGCGGCTTCGAGCCGCGGTGACTGCGAGCCATCGAGCTCGCCCACGTGAGTCATCCCAATTCCCGAATGCTTGACGCGGCCGGGGCCGAGGAGCGTCCCCGAATGATAGGTAAGGCCGACCATCACCCGCGGTCTTCCCGCCACCGCGGCGATGCGATCGGCGTTGCCCCATCCGTTCTGAAGGGTCAGGATCGCCGTATCCTTGCCCAACATAGGCGACGCGGCGGTGATCGCGGCCTCGGTGTGGTAGCACTTGACGAAATTGACGATGAGATCGACCGGCCCGACGTCCTTCGGCTTCGATGAGGCCTTGACCCGGATGGTCGCCGTCGAGCCGTCCTTCTCCTCAACCGCAAGACCATCGCGATTGATTGCGTCGACCGACGCCTGCGACACATCGACGAGGACGACATCTTCGCCAGCGCGAGCAAGATAGCCGCCGAACAGACCGCCCATCGCGCCGCCGCCGCCAAGTACTGCAATCTTCATCGGTGATAGTCCTCCCTTCGGCGCATCCGCGCAGTTTCGCTCACGTCGTGAAACCGGGTCAAGGTCAGCATCGGCGTTGCAAAAGCTCCGCGACTGCGCCAATCTTTGTCGCATGGAGCTCGATAGCGGCTTCAATCGCTCCGGATAGAGAGTTGAGCGCCATGTCCAAAACAATCCTCATTACCGGAGGCTCGCGCGGCATCGGCCGCGCCGCTTGTCTTCTCGCGGCGAAGCGCGGCTGGTCGGTTGGAATCAATTATCTGAAGGATAGCGCGTCCGCGAAGTCGGCCGTGGCTGAAGTCGAGCGCCTGGGCGGGAAGGCGATCGCGGTCGCAGGCGACGTGTCGCGCGAGAGCGACGTGATCGGCATGTTCGAGGCGACGACAAAGGCGCTAGGGCAACTCGACGGCGTCGTTGTGAACGCGGGCGTGGCGGCCACCTCGTCGCCCCTCGTCGATATGAGCGTCGAGCGGCTGCGGCAGGTCTTCGACGTGAATGTGCTGGGCGCGTACCTTGTGGCCCGCGAAGCCGCGCGAAGCATGAACAAGAGCCGCGGCGGCAAGGGCGGCTCGATGGTGCTGATCTCGTCAGTGGCGGCGCGGATCGGCGCGCCCGACACCTATGTCGACTACGCCGGTTCAAAGGCTGCTGTCGACGCCATGGCGCTGGGTCTGTCGAAGGAACTGGGCCGCGAAGGCGTGCGCGTCAACTCGATTCGCCCCGGCGTCATCGAAACTGAGATCCATGCGGCCTACGGCGAGCCGGAGAGGCCCTATAAGATCGGCGCGTCAACTCCGCTCGGCCGGCCCGGAACCGCGAATGAAATCGCCGAGGCGATCGTCTGGCTGCTCAGCGACGCTTCCTCCTATGTCACGGGCGCGATCATCGACGTTACCGGCGGGCGCTGACAGGCATGCTCGAGACGCAAGAGGGCGCCGACCGAGCAGCAGTCGTCGCGCCGGTCCTGGAGATCCGCGGCGTCGCCAAGCGTTTCGACGCCACCCAGGCGCTCGAAGACGTCTCGCTCGCGCTTCACGCCGGCGAAATTCACGCCCTGCTCGGCGAGAACGGCGCGGGCAAGTCGACGCTCATCAAGATCATAACCGGCGTGCATCAGCCGGATCGCGGCGAGATCCTTCTCTCTGGCCAGCCGGTCACGATACGCAGCGCC
Organism: uncultured Alphaproteobacteria bacterium; assembly: GCA_963761435.1. Classification (GTDB taxonomy): domain Bacteria; phylum Pseudomonadota; class Alphaproteobacteria; order Rhizobiales; family Beijerinckiaceae; genus Roseiarcus. The sequence continues at coordinate 34,928 of CAVXHJ010000006.1, forward strand.
GCCGAGGCGCAACGGCTGGGCGTCGCCGCCATCTATCAAGAGCCCCTGCTGTTTCCCGATCTCAATGTCGCGGAGAACATTTTCATCAGTCATCAGGACCGGGGGGCCGTGGTCGACTGGCGGCGGATGTTCCAGGACGCCGAAAAGATTTTGGCCGAGCTTGGGGTCGCGCTCGACGTTCGAAATCCCGCGCGGGGATTGACATTGGCCGCCCAGCAATCGGTCGAGATCGCCAAAGCCATTTCTCTCAAGGTTCGCATCCTGATCATGGACGAGCCGACGGCTTCGCTCTCGGCTCATGAAGTTCAGGAGCTGTTCAAGCTCGCCCTCGACCTGAAAAGGCAGGGCGTCGCCATCCTCTTTGTCAGCCATCGCATGGAAGAAGTGTTCGAGATCGCCGACAAGGTCACGGTCTTTCGCGACGGACGATTGATATCGACGCGCACGCGCCTTGAGGCGACCCCACAGCGCGCGATCGCCGACATGGTCGGCCGCGAGATCGATCTGACCAAGGTGCGAACAAGCGCGACTCGAAAAGACCTTGTTCTCAGGGTGACAAATCTCGGTCGCCAGGGCGTGTTCGAAGGCGTGACCTTCGATCTCCACCGGGGCGAGGTGCTGGGCTTCGCCGGGCTGATCGGGGCCGGGCGCACCGATGTCGGGCTTGCTCTCTTCGGTATCGAGCCTGCGACCTCCGGAACAATCCTTCTCGACGGCAAACCGGTAACGGTCCGTTCTCCGCGCGAGGGCATGAATCTGGGCGTCGCTTATGTTTCAGAAGACCGTCGCCAGCTCGGGCTCGTTCTCCCCATGGCGATTTTCGCCAACATCTCCTTGCCGGTTCTGCGCCGTTATCTCAATCGCCTCGGACTTGTTCGGACGGGCCTCGAGCGGAGGACCGCTGACGACTTCCGCACGAGGCTTGCGATTCGCTCGCCCTCGGTCGATGTGGAGGTGGCCAAGCTGTCGGGCGGGAATCAGCAGAAGGTCATGCTCAGCAAATGGCTCAACACCAATCCCTCGGTTTTGATTCTCGACGAGCCGACGCGCGGCGTCGACGTCGGCTCCAAGGCGGAGGTGCACGCAATCATCGGGCAGCTCGCGGCTGAGGGCATCGGGGTTATCGTGATCTCGTCGGATCTGCCTGAGGTCTTGGTTCTCAGCGACCGCGTTCTGGTCATGCGGGAGGGACGGCAAATGGCGATCCTCGACCGGGTCGAGGCCAACGAGGAGACCGTCATGACCGCCGCGATGGGCCAGAGATCGGCGGAGCTGTCGGACGGAAGGCTGTCATGAACTGGCTCAAGCGTCGGGTCCGCCCCGAGCAGATCCGAGAGTTGAGCCTGCTCGTGCTTATCGTCGTGGCGATCCTGATCTTCGGCTCGTTCATCGACAATTATTATAGCTTCCGGACGTTCAACCGCATCGCGTCGAGCGTCGCCATCATCACGGTCGTCGCCGTTGGCCAGACGTTGGTCGTGCTGACGCGCAATATCGACCTCTCGGTGGGTTCGATCGTCGGCTTCACCGCCTATTTCGTCGGGACGCTGATCGCCAGCCACAATAGCATCAATCCCCTCGTGGCCGTCGCGATCGCGATCGCGATCGGCGCCGCGTTGGGCGTCGTCAACGGAGTCGTCGTTGCATGGGGCCGAGTGCCAGCGGTCGTGGTGACGCTGGGAACGCTGGCGATTTATCGGGGCGTGCTGGTCGATCTCTCCGGCGCGAAGACCGTGACGACGGACAGCCTGCCCCAATGGCTTATCGATCTCCCCCTGTTCAACGTTGCGCCCATCGGAAGTCTCGACATTCGCGCCCTGTTCATGCTCGCGCTCGTCATCGTCATCGTCTTCCAGGTCGGAACCACCTATCTGAGCTTCGCCCGACGGTTCTATGCGATTGGCTCCAATCCCGAAGCGGCGCAGCTCATCGGACTGCCGATCAAGGGCGTCGTCTTCCTCGCGTTCGTCATTTGCGGCGCTCTTTCGGGGCTCGGCGGCTTCATGCTGCTCGCGCGCTTCGGCAACATCACGGTCGAGGCCGGGCGGGGGCTCGAGCTCAGCGTGGTCGCCGCTGTCGTCGTCGGCGGCGTTAATGTCTTTGGCGGCTCGGGGACCGTATCGGGCGCGATGCTCGGCGCGGTGATGATCGGGACGCTCGAGCAGAGTCTCTTTCGCCTGGGCATCAGCGAATTCTGGCTCGATGCGGTGCTCGGGCTGCTCATCTTGCTCGCAGTGGCGAGCGACGCCGTCATCCTGCAACGCCTGCGCCAGCTTTGGGGCGGCGCGGAATTGAAGCTGGTCGCGAAAGAAGCCGGCCCGGCTGCCGAGAAAGGCGCGCCACGGTCATGAGCGCGCTTGAGAGACTCAAGGGCTGGGAAACGATGATGTTCGCGCTCTTGGTCGCGATCGTCGTCTTCAACAGCGTCGGATCCCCGTACTTTCTGAGCGTGGGCAATTTCGTCAATCTGTTCCAGCTTTCGATCGAGAAGAGCATTGTCGCGCTCACGATGGCGCTGATCATCATCGGGGGCGAAATCGATCTTTCTGTCGCGTCCGTCATGGGGCTTTCCGCCTGCGTCATGGCCTGGACGTTCCATGAGGGCCTGCCGATGCCGCTCGCTATTCTCATCGCGCTCGCTGCCGGCGTTCTCGCCGGACTCAACAACGCCTTCTGGATCGCGAGACTCGGATTGCCCTCGCTCGCCGTCACTCTCGCCGGCCTCATCGGTTATCGCGGGATCGCCCGCATCCTTCTGGAGGATCGGGCGATCGGCGGTTTTCCGGACTGGTTCAATACGCTCGGCCAGCAGGCTCTGATCGGCCCGCTCACCGCGGCGATCGGACTCTTCTTTCTCCTCTTCGCCTTCTTCGCGATCGTGCTGCACGGCTCCGCTTTCGGCCGTCTGGTCTATGTCGTGGGCAGCAACGTTCAGGCCGCGCGCTATTCCGGCGTGCGGGTGGGATTGGTCAAGGCGAGCTTGTTCGTCGGCTCGGCGTTTGTGGCGGCGCTTGCCGGAATCCTCTATGCTGCGCGATTGGGGTCGGTGCGCGGAGACATGGCGGAGGGCTTCGAGCTCGACGTCATCACCGCCGTGCTGTTGGGAGGGGTCAGCATTTTCGGCGGCAAGGGCAACCTGGTCGGCGTCGGCCTGGCCCTGCTCGTGATCTTGAACCTTCGCAATGGAATGGGGCTTGCCGATATCACGGGCAACACCCAGAATTACGTGATCGGGGGGCTTCTCATCCTCTCGGTGTTGATCCCGAATATGTGGCAAGACATCCGCAACAAATGGAGAGGGAGAGAAACATGAGGAAGCTTTTTTTGAGCGCCGCGGCGCTCGCAATGATCGCGGCCCTGCCTCGATACGCGCTGGCGCAGGACGCCACCGCGACGCCGGGCCAGGCCGTCAGCATGGTGCTCCTGCCCAAGTTCCTTGGGATCCTGCCGTTCGACCAGGCGCACAAGGGGGCGGAAGAGGCCGCAAAGGAGCTCCAGAACCCGACGCCGCTCCAGTTCCTCGGCCCGACGCCGCAAAACAGCGTCGCCGGACAGATCGAGATCGTCACCAACGCCACGACCCAGGGCGTCAAGGCGATCATGATCTCGAACAACTCTGGCGACCAGATCGTGCCGGCGGCCAAGGCCGCCCAGGCCAAGGGCATCAAGGTTGTGACCTGGGACTCGCCGATTCCCTCGTCCGAGGGCGAGGACGTGTTCGTGGCCCAGGTCGACTTCGCCGAGATCGGCAAGGTGATGGCCGACATGACCCTCGACCTTACGGGGCCGGGCGGCGGCAAATTCGCCATCCTCTCCGCTTCGCCTGACGCGGCCAACCAGAACGCCTGGATCGCTGCGATGAAGACGGCGCTGAAGGATCCCAAATACGCGAAGCTCAATCTCGTCGATACGGTCTACGGCAACGACGAATCCGAGAAGAGCTATACGCAGGCGCAGGCGCTGGTCGACAAATATCCCGACCTCAAAGTGATCATGGCGCCGACTTCGGTCGGCATTGTCGCCGCCGCCAAAGCGCTGCAGGACGAGAAGCTCTGCGACAAAGTCAAGATCAGCGGTCTCGGCTTGCCGAGCGAAATGCTCGCCTACACCAAGAACGGCTGCGCTCCTGAGTTCGCTCTCTGGAGCTTCGTCGACCTCGGGTACCTCGCCTACTACACGTCCTACTTGCTCGCCACCGACGCTCTCAAGGCAGTGGAAGGCGCAAAGCTCAAGGCCGGCCGTATGGGCGAGTACACCATCACCAAGGATCCGACCCGCGCCAAGGGCCTGCGCATCCTGATGGGGCCGTTCACGGTCTACAACAAGGACAATGTCGAAGCGGCGGCGAAGTAATCCGCCTCGATCGCACCGGATGAGAACAAGCGTCAGGTCGCCGCACGGCGACTTGACGCGCTCAATCTTGAAACGATCACGCTGAAGCGGGGACAAGGAACGCTCTATGGCGGAGCCGATCGATCACTTCGACGTGATTGTCGTGGGCGCGGGCTCGAGCGGCGGGGTCGTCGCCGCTCGCTTGTCGGAAAACGCGGCGCGGCGAGTTTTGCTGCTGGAGGCCGGGCCGGACTTTCCTTTGGAGGAAACGATCCCGCCGCTCTTCACCTTCAGCGGCGAGCACCACTGGCGCGGCGCGGCCGGGATACCTGAGTTCGACTGGGACTTCGTGAACACCGACGGCGCGGGCGCGTTGCAGGGGCGCAGCCTCAGGGTGCCTCGCGGACGACTCGTCGGCGGCACGTCGATGATCAACGCGACGATCGCCGCGCGCGGCGCGCCGTTCGATTTCGATCGCTGGGCGGCGATGGGCAACAAGGGCTGGGCCTGGGCCGATCTGCTGCCGCTGTTCATCGCTATCGAAAACGACATCAATTTCGGCGACCAGCCGATCCACGGCCGCAACGGGCCGATCGTCATCCAGCGCTACAAGCCGCAGAGCTGGGCGCCGGTGAACCGCGCCATGTACGACGCCTGCGTCGAACTCGGCGTGCGCGAGGCGCCCGACCTCAACGCCCCCGATGGGCAGGCGGGCGTCATCGGGCCGATGCCGCATAACCGCTACAAGGAAGTCCGCCTCGGCACGCTCGTGACCTACGTGCGTTCCGCCCGCTCGCGGCCCAATCTGACCATCCGCGCCGGCAGCCACGTGGACCGGGTCCTGTTCGAAGGCGGCCGGGCCAGGGGCGTCACGTATCTGAACGCAGCGCGTGAGCGGCGTACCGCGACGGGCGACGAGATCGTCATCAGCGCCGGGGTCTACAACAGCCCCGCCATCCTGCAGCGCTCCGGAATCGGCCCCGCCGAATGGCTGCGGCCGCTCGGAATCGACGTGGTCGCCGACCTTCCGGTCGGGAAGAACCTCACCGACCATCCCGGCTTTCCGATGATGTTCAGGGCGGACGGCCTCGGCGTGACGACCGGGCGCTTCTTCGCCGCGAACGTGCGCGGGCCGGCCAACGCGGCGGGCGAGCCGGAGTGGCAGACCCACCCGTTTCCGGTCGACGAGGAGGAGCATGCCGCTGGCTTCTGGACCTATCTCACGCGCCAGGAGCCGACAGGCGAAGTGCGCATCCAAAGCGCCGATCCGGCGCGCGCGCCGCTCATCGATCATCGGTACAACACGAGCGAGCAGGATCGCGTCCGGTTCGCCGATGCGCGTGCGTTCGTCAAGGCCATGCTGGGGAGCAAGACTTTCCGCTCGCACAACGCGGTGGCGATCGACGATCTCGACAAGCCGATCGCCGAGGCGCTGGCCGAGTCGATGGGACCCGCGCATCACCAGGCGAGTTCGAACAGGATGGGTCCGGACGGTGATAAGAACGCGGTCGTCGGGCCTGACCTTCGCGTCCGCGGCTTCGACAATCTGCGCGTCGCCGACACCAGCATCTATCCCGACAATGTCATGCACAACACCAATCTCACTGCTCTCGTGGTCGGGGAAATGGCGGCGCGCTTCATCGATTCGACCCAGCGCCTGAATTCGTGGCGAGACGAGCAGCGCCAGACCGGTTAGACGCCTGGCCGTTATGAAGGCAGCGCTTTGTCCCGCTGACGCTTGACGATCTGGTCGAGCGCGACGGCGAGCACGATGACCGCGCCGGTCACGAATGTGCTCCAGGTCGCGTCGATGCCGAAAAAGATGATGCCGCTGCTGATCACCTGGATGATCAGCATGCCGATGACGGCGCCGATGACCGTCCCCCAGCCGCCGGAAAGGGGCGTTCCGCCGATGATGACGGCGGCGATGACGATAAGCGCGAAATCGGCGCCTTCCTGGGGATCGATTGCGCCGCGGAAGCCGACATACATCGCCCCCGAAAGCCCGCAGATCGCGCCCATGAGGATGAGCGTCTGCAGGCGCACCAACGCAATCGGGATTCCGGCGAAGCGCGCGGCTTCCGGGCTGGAGCCGACCGCCTGCACGCGATAGCCGAACCGCGTCCGGTGAAGGACGATGTGGAGGACGACGGCCAATGCGATGAAGATGACGCCAACGACCGGGACGACGCGGAACACCTTCGTCGAGGCGAAGGCGAAGAAGCTGCTCGACTGGTCGGCCGGAAAGACCGCCCGGCCCTGGTTGACGACAAGCGACAGCCCCTCGAACATCGAATAGGTGCCGAGCGTGACGATGATGGACGGCAGCCTGAGGCCGATCGCCAGCACGCCGTTGACGAGCCCGAGAACAGCGCCGAAACCTACGCCGCCTAGCGCGGCGAGCCAGGGATTGACGCCCCAGACCATCATCAGCGCCGCGACAACCGCGGAAAAATTGAACATCCACCCGACCGATAGGTCGATCTCCCGGATTGCGAGCAGGAACACCATGCCGAGCGACAGCATGCCCTGAAAGGTGGTGTTGCCGAGAATGGTCAGGAGGTTGATCGGGTTGAGAAAGCGCGGCCGCGCGATCCCGATGACCGCGATCATGACCAGAAGCGCGACAATGACGCCGATCTCATCGGGCAGGCGAAAGGATCTGCGGCGCAACGGCGGCGCGTCAGCGGCCTCTGTAACTGGCGGCGAGGGATCGTCCATCACGCTACTTTTGCCATGGCGGCGCGTCCGTTGCCGTGCTCCAGCTTGGAATGGGGGCCTGCAGCCCGTCCTTGATCCATAGGAACTGGCCGTTGACCGAAGCGGCCTCGTCGCTCATCAGGTTGAGGATCAGATCGGCTGCTTTTTCGGGATCGTCTCCCCCGGTCTTCTCGACCCAGTCGGCCCATTGCACGAAGGGCTCCGCGCGCGGTCCAAGCCGCTGCGCCTTGGCCCGGATGTCGGCCCACATCTCCGTTTTGACGTCGCCGGGGTGGATGACATTCGCCGTGACGCCGGTCCCCTTCACCTCCGCAGCCAGGTGCCGCGTGAAATGGTTGAGGGCGGCCTTGCTCGTGGCGTAGGCGCTGTGAAGCGGTCCCGGCGGGTGCAGCGCGTTGGCCGAGGTGACGTTGACGATCCGCCCCCAGCCCGAATCGATCATGCCGCCGACAAAGGCCCGGCAGGTCAGATAGTGGCTGACCATGTTGACCATCATCGTTCCGATCCACTCGCGCGGCTCGCTGTCCTTGATGAGCTGAAGCGGCCCGTAAACCCCAGCCGCGTTGACGAGGATCGACGGCGCGCCGACGCGTTTGGCGCAGGCGACGACCGCCGCGACCGAACTCGGGTCGCTGAGATCGGCCGCCACAACCTCGGCGCGTCCGCCCTTTTCAGCGATGCCGCGCGCGGTCGACGCGAGGCTCGCCCCATCGCGTGCGACAAGCACCAATGTCGCGCCTTTCTCCGCAAGCCGGATGGCGGCTCGCTGGCCGAGGCCGCGGCTCGCGCCGGTGACGACCGCGATCCTGCCCTTGAGATCGGTCATCGCTTCGCGGCGGCTTTGGTCTCGAGATGGAAAACCTCTCGCAAGGAGCTCGAGTCGACGATCCCGTCGTCGCGAAAGACCATGAGCGGATTCATCGCCTCTTCCGACCACTTGTCGTGGATCTTGGCATGCCAGAGCTTGTCCCACGCGTTCTCGTCCGCGATCTCCGAATAGAGGAAGAGAACCGGGTCGTTCTCGAAGATCGTCATCGTGGCGATGCCGCTCCGCTCGATCTCGGCGACCAACTCCGGCCACACGTTGTCGTGGAAGCGCTTGTAATCCGCGAGCTTGCCGGGCTTCAGGCGCATAGTGAAGGCGCGACGGATCATGGGTCTTCTCTCTCAGTTGAGGTTGCGCGGCGTCGTCTCATTGAAGCGCCGCCCGAGGCATCTCGCCGGTATTGACCGCATGCAGGAGGGCGCGCTCCTCGATCTCGCGTCCTCTGATCTCGCCGGCTATTCTTCCACGATAGAGAACGATGATTCGATCGCAAAGTCCGATCAGTTCCGGCAATTCGGTCGAGCTGAACAGAACGATGCGCCCCTCGGCGGAAATCCGCCGGATCAATAGATAGATCTCGCGCTTCGCGCCCACATCGACCCCGCGCGTGGGATCGTCGAGCAGGATCACTCTCGGGGCGACTTCCAGCCATTTGCCGACCACGGTCTTCTGCTGGTTGCCGCCGGAGAGCTGACTGGCCAGGGCGTCGGGCGAGCCGGCCCTGATGCGCAGGCGATCGATTTGCCGGAGCGCCCGGTCGAGCGCCGTTCCATGATTGAACCACGGCAGGCCATCCTTGAGCGCGCCGACGGCGACATGACTGATGTTGAAAACGACGCTCTTGTCGAGCATCAGGCCGTTCCGCCGCCGGTCAGCAGGGACGAGCGCGATGCCGCGGCGCGCCGCTTCCGTGGGGCCGCGCGGCAATCCACGCGAGTCCGGAAAGGTCACGTCGCCGGCGTGCGCCTTTTGCGTCCCGAAGAGCATGCCGAACAGCGCCGCGACGCCGGAGCCTTCGAGGCCGGCAAAACCGACGACTTCTCCCGACCGGGCCGTGAAGTCGATCTCTTTCAGCGGGCCGCCGCTCAGTCCCCTGACCGTGACGGCCGCGGGCTCGCGATCGGCCGGCTTTGGCGGAGGCGGCGGAAACAAGGCCGTCTGCGGCGCGCCGATCATCCCCTCGATCACCTCGGGTATGGTGAGATCAGCCCGGTCTTTCGTCATCACGTCCCGGCCGTTGCGCGTGACGGTGACCCGGTTGCAGATCGAGAACACCTCTTCGAGCCGGTGCGAGACATAGAGCATCGTGATGCCGCGGCTATTGAGCTGCCGCAGCACGTCGAAGAGCCGCTGCGTCTCGCGCTCGTTGAGCGCGGAGTTCGGCTCATCGAGGATCAAGAGACGCGGCTCTTCCAGAAGCACGCGCGCGAGTTCGACAAGCTGCTGCTCGCCGATGCTGAGTCGGCTCACCGGCAAATGGACGTCGAAACGCAAGCCAAGCCGATCCAAAAGATCAGCGCTGCGCTCCTCCATGGCGCGAACCGAGACGAGCCCGCGCCGCAGCGGCTCGCGGTTGACGAACAGGTTCGCCAGCACCGATCGCTGCGGGAAGAGACTGAGCTCCTGGTAGACGATGCCGACGCCATGCTGGCGGGCCACGGCCGGCGAGTTGATGACGACGGGCGCGCCGTCGAATTCGATCACGCCCGCGTCCGGCCGAACGACGCCTGCGAGCGCCTTCATCAGCGTCGATTTGCCGGCGCCGTTTTCGCCGACGACCGCATGAACGTCGCCGCGGCGCACCGTGAGGTTCATGTTGTCGACGGCGACGACCCCTCCGTAACGCTTGCGGAGGTTGCGAACGGCGACGAGCGGCGTGTCGGCCATGTTCGATCCGAGCGGATCGCGCGGCGGTCGACGCCGCGCGGTCCGGTCTTTGGCGCCCCCTACTGGCTTTCCGCGGCGATCGGCTCCATCGTCGCGCAGCTCTTGCCTGCGTCAGGGCCGTTCACGCATTTGGTCCAGGGCGCGTAGAAGGCGGCGGTCGCCTTCGGGTCCGCGGACATTGTCTGAAGCTGCGGAAAGGTCATGGCCGGCAGATTGTTCGCCATGTCGACGCTGTTCGCGGTCACCACCTGAGTGCCGGCGTTGTAGAACCCGACCTCGAGCGGCTTCTTCGCCTTGATCGCGTGGACGAGCAGGGCGACAGGAAGATAGCCCTGCACGAACGCGCTCTGGCCAAGCGTCACATAGGCGTGGCCGTCCTTCACGGCTTGCAGGTTGGGGGCCGTCAGGTCGTAGCCGCCGGCGACGAATTTATCGGAATTGGCGGCGTTGAGCTTGCCGAGGCTCGCGACGTCGGGAGCACACAGGCCCACGAGAGCGACCGCGTCGGGATTGGCGGCGTAGAGCTGCTCCCAATGGTTGTAGTTCTCGACGGCGCTGACCTTCACGTCAAAGGGGCCAAGCGCCGTGACGCCCGGCGCGGCCTTGAGCGACTCTTCGACGCCCTTCGCGCGGTTCTCGAGCACCGTCAGGCCGGGAAAGCAGTTGCCGAGAATGACCTTTCCCTTCGCTCCGGCGCCGCCGATTTTTTCGACGATCGCCTTGCCGAGAATGCGCCCGCTCTGGGTGGATTTCTCGCCGACATAGGGCGCTTTCACCGCCGCGCTCAACAGATTGTACTGAACCACCGGAACGCCGCTCGCGATGATGTCGTTGAGGCTGCCCGCCATCGAATCGCCGGGGACCGAGGTCGCGACTCCCGCCGCGCCGGCGTTGACGATGTTCTGCACGAGCTTGAGCTGGCCGTCCGGCGCCGCGCCCTGCTGCTGCGCCACCTTGAGATTGACGCCGAGATCGTTGGCGGCCGCCTGGGCGCCCTCGATGATCTGCTGGATGAACGGGTCGCCTTGCGAGTGCGTGACGAAGCCGATCGTGATCTTGTCGTCGGCCCGAGCCGCGGCTCCCGCGCCGATGCTCAACGCAAGAGTCGCGCAGGCAAAATACCTACCCATGGACATGACTGATTCCTCCCCCTGTTCCAGATTCTTTCCTGAGCCCAGATGTGGAAGCGATCCGAGCTTGGCGCGAGCCAGGAGGTTCCTATCACCGCGGCCGCCGCTTCGGCAATCGGGCGCGGCTTTGAACGGCTAGTCGCTGTGCGTCGGCCCGGCCGAGGGCTGACTGCTCCCGTCAGGCGCACCCATGTGATGATGCTGATGTCTCGCTGGGCTCGCGGCCTGTGTCGGGGCGGCGGCGGGAGCGCTCGACGGGTTTCGACACTTGTCCTCGAGGACTTTGGTGTCCTTGGCGCCGCGCAATATCACGTCATTGACCGTGTCCGTCCCGACAAGAAGCGGTCCGATGCTTGTCCAGGAGCCGTCCTGATTGCGCTTCCACTCCGCGCAACTGAGCTGAAGGGGCTTGCCATGGACCTGCACGGTGTCCGGCTTGGCGTCTTCCGCCATCGCCGCGCTTTGCATAGCGATCGAAACGCAGATTAGGGCTGTTGCTCGAAGCATGGGGAATTGCCTTAGCGCGCCTGAGATCAGATCAGCGGCGGCGTCGCCAGTGGCGGAGAGGGAGGGATTCGAACCCCCGGTACGCTTGCGCGTACTCCGCATTTCGAGTGCGGCGCGATCGACCACTCTGCCACCTCTCCGGGGCCGGCTGCGACGGTTGAAACTTCGCCGCGAGGTCGGCGGGCCGCTTAGCATGCGCGGTCGGCGCCGGCAAGACGGTCGGCGCGCGGAAGGGCGCGCGGGGCAGGAAGCCGCTAACTTTCGGTCTCGACCCCCTCCCAGGCGATATGCGCCATCATCGGGACGGATTCTCCCAATTCCCGGGCAAGCTCGGGATTCGAGGCGTTGCCGTCGAGCGAGCGCTTGTAGACGCCCTGCGCGATCGCGACGATGCGGAAGAAGCTGAAAGCGATGAGAAAGGTCCAATCGGGAATGGACGCAAGCCCCATCCGCCGGCAATAGGCCTCGACATATTCGGCCTCGGTCGGGATTCCCTCCGCCGCGCAGTCGACCCCTCCGAGGCCACGATATTTGCCTGCCGGCAGGCGCCATTGCTTGCACTGATAGGCAAGGTCGGCGAAGGGGTGGCCGAGCGTCGACAATTCCCAGTCGAGGACCGCAAGCAGGCGCGGCGATTTCGCGTCGAAGATCATGTTGTCGATGCGCCAGTCGCCGTGCACCAGCGCGACGCGGCCGTCGTCGGGGGGAACTTTGTCGGCGAGCCAGGCGATGAGGCGCTCCATGTCCTCGATTCGCGCCGTCTCGCTCGCGCGGTACTGATCGGTCCAGCGCTGGTATTGGCGGGCGAAATAGCTGCCGGGCTTGCCATAGTCCGAGAGACCCGCGGCGGCGATGTCGATTCCGTGCAGCCGCGCGAGGCCCTCGTTCATGGCGTCATGGATCGGGCGCCGATCCTGGCGCTCGAGCTCGGGGAGCGCCGGATCCCACAGGATGCGGCCCTCGACAAAGGCCATGAGATAGAAGGCCGTGCCCGCCACGCTCTCGTCTTCGCAGAGCGCGAGCGCGCGGGGGGCCGGATAGCCCACCCGTTCCAGCGCCTTGAGCACGCGAAACTCGCGCTCGATCATATGGGCCATTTTCAAGAGCTTGCCCGGCGGCTTGCGGCGCAGCACATAACGGCCGCTGGCAGCCTCGATCAGATAGGTCGGGTTCGATTGGCCGGTGGGGAATTTTTTGACCACGCACGGGCCCCGCCAGCCCTCGACATGGGCGCTGGCCCAGGCGTCGAGCGCGCTCGTGTCCTCGGGGAAAGCGCCAGTCACCGCCCGCCCGCCTCGTTGGTGTAGCGCTTCATCTCGGCTTTCGCGATCACGCGGCGATGCACGGCGTCGGGCCCGTCGGCGAGGCGCAAGGTGCGCACATGGGTCCACATGCGGGCGAGCGGAAAATCCTGGCTGACGCCGGCGCCGCCGTGCATCTGCACCGCCTGATCGATCACCTCGAGCGCGATCCTGGGCGCGATCACCTTGATCTGCGAGATGAGCGGGGCCGCGGCGCGCGCCCCTTGCGTGTCCATCGCCCAGGCCGCTTTCAGGCAAAGCAGGCGAGCCATCTCGATGCTCATTCGCGCTTCGGCGATGATGTCGGGATTGGCGCCGAGGCGCGCGAGCTTCTGCCCGAAGGCCGTGCGCGCGGCCGAGCGGCGGCACATCGCCTCGAGCGCCCGTTCGGCCTGGCCGATCGCCCGCATGCAATGGTGAATTCGCCCCGGCCCGAGCCGCCCTTGCGCGATCTCGAAGCCGCGCCCACGCCCGAGGATCATGGCGTCCTTGGGGACCCTGACGTCGCGAAAGCGGATGTGCATGTGGCCGTGCGGCGCGTCGTCGTCGCCATAGACCTTCATCGCTCTCAGGACCTCGACGCCCTTGGTCGCGGCCGGAACGAACAGCATCGAATGGCGCGCGTGCGGCGCGGCGTCCGGATCGGTCAGCGTCATGGTGATGTAGAGGGAGCAGCGCGGATCGCCCGCCCCGGACGACCACCATTTCTCGCCGTTGAGCACCCATTCGTCGCCGTCGAGCCGCGCGTCCATGGCGATATTGGTCGCGTCGGACGACGCCACCCCGGGCTCGGTCATGAGATAGGCCGAGCGCGCGCGCCCTTCGAGGAGATCGGGCAGCCACCGCGCCTTCTGCTCGCTCGTGCCGAAGCGCTCGATCACCTCCATGTTGCCGGTGTCGGGGGCGGAGCAATTGAAGACTTCGGAGGCGAGCGGCGACCAGCCCATCTCCTCGGCGAGATAGGCGTATTCGACGGTGGTGAGGCCATAGCCCTTGTCGGAGCCGGTGAGCCAGAAATTCCACAAACCCTTGGCGCGCGCCCTGGCTTTCAGGGATTCCCGGATCTCGATGAAGCGCTTGGTCGGCTTGAAGCGATCGCCCTCGCGCCCGACCTCGCCGTGGTATTCGTCCTCGAGCGGCATGATCTCGTCGCGCACCATCGCCCGCACGGCGGCGATGAGCGGACGGACTTTGTCGGTGACGCCGAGATCCACTTTGATCCTCCCTTGCCTTGAAGCGCTCAGTTTGACCCCGAATTGCGGCGCTCGGCAAGCGCCGTCCTCTTGCAGCACGCGTCGTTCAGGCGGAATCGTCATCGCCAGGATCCCCAGGTCCTGGACCGGGGGACGCGGCGAACCGGGGCCATGGCGGCATGAGCGCTATTCGGAATCGCCCTTGCTTCAAAGCTTCACCACCTGCCCCGTCCGTATGCTCTCGTCCGCCGCGAAGACGATCTTGAGCGAGTTGATCGCGTCCTGAAGATGGTCGGCGAGATCGACCTCGCCGCGGATCGCCTTCAGGAACAGGCGCTGCTCGCGTTCGCATAAGTCCTGGTGGCCGGGCTCGTCCTCGGTCGAGAGGATTTCGTCGGGGCGCGCGAAGGCGCCGCCCGCGTCGAGCGCCGCGTGGTGGATGCGCAGCGCATTGGTCTTCGTATGGGCGTTGTGATCGGCGGATTTGACGTCGCTCGCGGATTCCTTGGCGACGATCGAGACCGAGCCTTTCGGTCCGATCATGTCCTTCACGAAGAACGCGGTCTCGCTCATCATCGGACCCCAGCCGGCCTCGTACCAGCCGACCGAGCCGTCGTCGAAGGCGAGATGCAGATGGCCATAGTTGACCATCGCCGGCGCGATCTCGTCGGTGAGCCGTGCGCCGACCGCATGCACCGCGACGGGCTTCGCCCGCGTCGCCTGGCACATGATGTCGACATAATGCACGCCGCAGTCGACGATCGGCGAGGTCGAGCGCATGAGCGCCTTGTGCACGCCCCAGAACGAGCCCGACGATTGCTGGTTGAGGTTCATGCGCATGACCAGCGGCTTGCCGAGAGTGCGGCCGATCTCGACGAAGCGCGTCCACGACGGATGCACGCGCAGGATATAGCCGATGAGCAGCGCCCGCTTCGCCGCGCGCGCAGCGGCGACAATTTTTTCCGCGGCCTGCAAAGTGTCCGCGAGCGGCTTTTCGCAGAAGACATGCGCGCCAGCCGCGAGCGCTTCGAGCGCCATCGGCGCGTGATGCTCGGTATAGGCGCACACCGCGACCGCGTCGGGCTTGAGCGCCGCAAGCGCTTCGGTCAGGCCCTCGAAGCGCGGCAGGCCAGCGAATTCCTGGTCGAGGTCACGGCGGCCCGCGGCGTTGCGGGTGCATAAGCCCACGAGGTCGAAACCGTCGATCGCCTTATAGGCGCGCGCGTGGCTCAGGCCCATGGTGCCGAGCCCCACGACGAGGACGCGCTGGCGCTGGCCGGTTTGTCCCTTGGTCTGGCTCAACGCACCCTCCATCGGTCGGACGAAATGGGCCATCTCGCTAGCTGTCCGGGCCGTCCACGTCGAGTCGGCGCCGCTCACGCCGATTGATCAACCTCATTTTTGTTGCTACAATAATGCGTGAAGATTGAGTTTGACCCGGCGAAGAGCGCGACAAACGCCAAAGAGCGTGGGTTGCCGTTCGAGTTGACTGCGGAGTTGGATTGGAGCGACGCGCGCGTCCGCTCCGACGAGCGGCGCGACTATGGCGAGGAGCGATATTTCGCGCTGGTTCCGATGTACGGAAGGCTCTACGCGGTTTGCTACTGCATTCGCGGCGACGCGCGCCGGATCATCAGTTTTCGCAAGGCGAACAAACGAGAGGAGCAGGCCTATGCGAAGACCTTTGACGGACAAAGATGGTGAGGTTCGCGAGCTGACGGCGGAGGATATGCGCCTCTTCAAGCCGATTGCCGAGGTCGATCCCGGCATGGTCGAGGCTATGAAGGAATTCCGTCGTCAGCTTGGACGCCCCAGGACTCAATCGCCGAAGGTCCATATCGGGTTTCGGCTGGCGTCGGACGTTGTCGCAAGCATCAAGGCGAGCGGGCGCGGTTATAACGCTCGCGTCGAGCAGGCGCTGCGCGCGGCCGGGTTCGGCGAGAAGATCAAGCGCAAATCGCCGTCGAAGACGACGAAGATCGCCTCGGCGGCAAATAAGCGCCGCCCTCAGAGGCAAGGGACAAAGCCCGCCGCCGGCACACGACGGGCATAGGCGATCCGTTGCGGCCTCACGCGGGCGCCTGCTTCATCAGCCACTCGTGCGCGGGATCATTGTAAAACCGCCAGACGCGCTTCGGGCCGGCCATGACGTTGAGATAATAGAGGTCGTAGCCGTGCGGGGCGCCGACGGGGTGATAGCCCTTCGGCACCAGCACGACGTCGCCGTCCTTGACCGTCAGCGCCTCGTCGAGCGAGCCGTCCTCGGTATAGATCCGCTGGAAGGCGAAGCCCTGGGCTGGCTTCAGCCGGTGATAATAGGTTTCCTCGAGATAGGATTCGTCGGGCAGCGCGTCGCGGTCGTGCTTGTGCGGCGGATAGCTCGACCAGTGGCCGCCGGGCGTGATGACTTCAACCACGAGCACGCTCTCGGCTTCGGCGTCCTCGGGCAGGACGTTGCGGATGTGGCGCGCGTTCGAGCCCGTTCCGCGGGTCAGCGTCCCGACATCGCCAGGCTTGATGACGCGGGCCTTGAACCGGCCGGTCGCCGGCGCCGAGCACAAAGCGACCTCGCAATCCGTCGCCGCCTCGATCGTCGCCGCGCTCTTCGGCGGCAGGTAGACCGACCACGGCAGGCCGTCGAACACGCTCGCGCGCTCGCCGATGATCCCGGAATCGAAGCCTTCCGCGGTCACGCGCGCTTTGCCTGAGAGAATAACGACGCAGATCTCTTCTCCGCCGGTGTCGAGCTTGGACTTCGCGCCTTGCTTCAGATTCCGCGTCTCGAAGCCCACGTAGCGCCATCCGGCACTAGCCGGCGTGATCCGATGGCCGACGCCGTCGGCGCCTTTTTGCGGATGAACGAGCAGTTTCGATTGCGCCATTGCGTTTCCTCTGATCGGTCTCGTTGCCGGTGAAAAGTCTCTCGCGGCTCACACCGCGACCGGCGGCAGTCGGACCCGCTTCGATCCTACCGCAAGACGTCCGACGCAGAAACATCGCGCAGCCGGGGGCTTTGCGAACGCCATGTTGAACCCATAACGTTATGCGTTATATTGGCGCATGATTCAGGGCTTCGCTGATGAGGAAACAGCTCTGATCTGGTCGGGCCGCCGAAGTCGGCGGCTCCCGTTCGACATGCAGGCGACGGCGCTGCGTAAACTGCGTCTGCTCAACCAGGCGCGCGCGGTCAGTGATCTTCGTGTCCCGCCCGGCAATCGCCTTGAGGCATTGAAGGGCGAGCGGGCGGGGCAATATTCGATCCGCGTCAATGACCAGTGGCGCATCTGCTTTGCGTGGCGGGAAGGAGGTCCAGCCGGTGTCCAAATCGTCGACTATCACTGATGTCGAGTGGTTACCCAACCCGACGCCGGGCGAAATTTTGTTGGAAGAGTTCCTCCGCCCGATGAGCCTTAGCCAAACCGCGCTCGCCGTCGCGGTGCGCGTTCCGCCGCGCCGGATCAACGAAATCGTGCTCGGGAAGCGTGCGGTCACCGCGGATACAGATCTGCGCCTGACCCGGTATTTCGGCCTCACGCCCGGCTTCTTCCTTGGCCTGCAGGCGGATCACGATCTGATGGCCCGCGGCCGCGAGATCGGCGCCGATCTTGAGGCGATCAAGCCGCGTGCGGCTTGAATTTCCATCCTGCGCGGCCGCGACCGAGGTGACCTCTGCCCGCGCGACCTGCGGCGCGGCTCTCTCCCCCGACCCTTCTCCGGCGAGTGGAAGATGTAAGTACGCCGGACGTCAGATCCTTGCTGGTCGAGCCAGTTTCGCTCTATCCGCCAATTAGACCGCGCTCGCGCTCATTCAGAAATGCATCACAAATTATAATGGAAATCAACCGGTTTGTACGCGGTGGAGCCAGAATAATGCTTAGGCCACAATATAGGCCGTGACTACCTCCACTTATAATCAGATGAGCAGTGGTATCAACGACACGGCTTTTTGGTTAATATCAATCGCCGTCTTCTTTAAAAAATCAAAATTGCGGCCACGTGGTCGAAATGAGCCATCACGACATCGTCAAGCTGCTTTTCCACGCCGCTTGATATCGCCGTCTTTCTCTTGAACAGACTTTTGAATGTTCTGAGTTTGAACATGTCTGGGAACGTTCTTTCGGCCAGCCGAGTTCCGTAAAAATCCGATCATCATCCAACATTCCCCTTTCTCCCGATTGTTGGAGAAGGTGACCCGAAGGGTCGGACGAGGGCGTTGTTTCAATTCTAGCTCAAAAGCGCTTCCTTCAGCGCCGCGCGGATATGCGCCACGCCCTTTTTCGCGTAAGCCAGGGCGGGGGCTTTCTTCGGATCCTGCTCGGCTTCGAGCACGACCCAGCCGGAATAGCCCTTGAGCTCCTTGAACACGGCCGGATAGTCGATGACGCCGTCGCCCGGAACGGTGTAGACGCCGAGCTCATTCCCCACACCCAGGATGGAATCGAGGAAGCTTAAGTCGCCGGCGTTCGATTCGCGCATTTTCGCCTCGCGCACGTCCTTGCAGTGGACGTGGCCGATGCGCGAACGATAGGCGCGCGCGAGCGCCGCCGGGTCCGAGCCGCCCCAGCGCGCATGGCCGGTGTCGAGCAGCAGATGCACGGGCGCCTTGGTGTGCGCCATCAGGGCGTCGATGTCGCGCTCCGACTGGATGATCGTTCCCATGTGGTGATGATAGCAGAGCTTGAGCCCCGCGTCGGCGAGCCGCTGAGCGAATTCGGTCATCTTGGCGCCGTAAGAGGCCCAGTCGCCCTTCTTCAAGCGCGGACGCTCGGACAACGGCTTTGAGCGGTCGCCGTGGATCGCGTTCGAGGTCTCGGCGACGATGACGACGTTTGAGCCTGCGCCTTTGGTCATCGCGACATGCGCGCTTGCCGCCTCGAATTCCTCGCGCGCGGAGCGCCTGAGCAATTCGGTCGAATACCAGCCGCCGACGAAATCCATTCCGAACGAGGCGAGCTTCGCCTTGAGCGCGGCGCCGTCGCCCGGCATCTTGTGGCCCTTCTCCATGCCGACGACGCCCGCTTCTTTCGCTTGCGCAAGGCAGGTCTCGAGCGGCGTGTCGCCGCCGATCTCCTGAAGATCGTCGTTGGTCCAGCCGATCGGGTTGGCGCCGATGCGAATGCTCATCTCAGTCTCCAACCCTTTGCAGCTTCCGCGCGTCCTCATAGGCGCGCCGGGCCGCGCCGACCTCTTTGCGTTCCGACACCGCCGGCACGGCGACGTCCCACCAATTGCCGCCGGCGTCGGTCGAGCCAGCGGGATCGGTGTCGATGACGATCACCTGGGTCGATTTCGCCGCGCGCGCTTTCTTGAACGCGGCCTCGAGATCGGCGATCGAGCGGACCTTCATCGCCTCCGCCCCCAGCGAGCGCGCATGGGCGACGAAGTCGACCTCCGGCAGCGCCTCGTGCCGCGCGTCGCGCAGGAGATTGTTGAACGGCGCGCCCCCCGTCGCCTCCTGCAGCCGGTTGATGCAGCCGAAGCCGCGGTTGTCGTTGACGACGATAATGAGCTTGCGCCCCAGCATCACCGAGGTCGCGATCTCCGAGTTCATCATCAGGTACGAGCCGTCGCCGATCGTCACCACCACTTCCCGTTCCGGCAGCGCGATCTTCACGCCGAGCCCGCCGGCGATCTCATAACCCATGGTCGAATAGCCATATTCGACATGGTATCCGAGCGCCGCTCCCGGCCGCCACAGCTTGTGCAATTCGCCCGGCAGTCCGCCCGCGGCGCAGACGACGACATCGCTCGCCTCGCCCGCCCGCATGAGCGCGCCCAACACTTCCGCGTCGGTCGGCAGCGGCGCGTTGGTCGGCGCGGTATAGCGGGCGGCCGTCGCTTCCCATTCGGCCTTGGCCTTGCCGGCGGCGTCGCTCCACGCGCGCGGCGCCTTCCATGCGCCGAGCGCGGAATCGAGCGCGGCCAGCGCCGTTCGGGCGTCGCCGACGACCGGCGCCGCGCGATGCTTGAGCGCATCGAACGGCTGCACGTTGACGCCGATGAACCGGCGGTCGGGATTCTTGAACAGCGCCCAGGACCCGGTCGTGAAGTCGGCGAACCGGGTGCCGACGCCGACGATCACGTCCGCCTCCGCGGCGAGCGCGTTTGCCGCGCCTGTCCCGGTCACGCCGACCGCGCCGAGGCTGAGCGGGTGGTCGGCCGGGGTCGCCGATTTGCCCGCCTGCGTCTCGGCGACCGGAAGCCCGCGCCTGGCGCAGAAGTCGATCAGCTCGCGCTCCGCCCCGGAATAAAGAACCCCGCCGCCTGAGACCACGAACGGCTTCTTGGCCTTTTTCAGGAGCGCCGCGGCTTCTTCGACTTCGCGCGAGTCCGGGACGACGCGGCGCTGGCGATGCACGCGCTCGTCGAAGAAAGTCGCCGGATAGTCATAGGCCTCGGCCTGGACGTCCTGGCAGAAGGCGAGCGTCACCGGGCCGCACTCGGCCGGATCGGTCAGCACGGCGATCGCGCGGTTGAGCGCCGGCACGATCTGCTCGGGCCGCGTGATGCGGTCGAAGTAGCGCGACACGGGCTTGAAGCAGTCGTTGGCGCTCGCGGTTCCGTCGCCGAAGTTTTCGACCTGCTGGAGGACGGGATCGGGCGTGCGGTTGGCGAACACGTCGCCGGGGATCAGGAGCACCGGCAGGCGATTGACATGGGCCATCGCGGCGGCTGTGACCATATTCGTCGCGCCCGGGCCGATCGACGTGGTGCAGGCCATCATGCGCCTGCGGCGCGAGGCCTTGGCGAAGGCGACCGCGGCATGCGCCATCGCCTGCTCGTTGTGGGCGCGGTAGGTCGGAAGCGACTCGCGCCCGGCGTAGAGAGCCTCGCCGAGGCCAGCGACATTGCCGTGGCCGAAAATCGCGAACACGCCCTCGAACAGGCGCTGCTTCACGCCGTCGATTTCGACCTGCTGGGCGGCGAGGAAGCGAACCATCGCCTGGGCGGCGGTCAACCGGATCGTTGTCATGGCGCAGACTTTCTTGTTTTGCTCATTGTTCTTGGCCCGGGTTCTTGGCCCGGCCGATCGGGGGGGCCGGGATTGCCACAATCGCGCATCACCCATCTCCGCGGCCGGAATCGCGCCAAAGATCGCACAGACGCGAAAATGCTCCCGCCATGCGTTCGATCGCCTCGCGGTCGCCGATTCGTCCGGCGAACCATTCAACCGCCGGCTCGACGAAGATCGTGCGTCCGACCGCAAAGCCTTTGACCAGGCTGCAATGGCGCGCGAGCGCGAAGGCCTGCGCGAGATCGTCCTCCGGCGCCTCCAATCCGAGCAGCATGATCCCACGGCACAGGGGATCGCCAATTTGAATCGCGCGCGCGATGTTGTCCCATGCGGCTTTGCTCGCCTGGCCTTCGAGCTTCCACCAGTCCGGCATGATTCCGATCGCGTAAAGGCGTTCGATGACGCGAGCGACTGTGCGGTCGTCGATCGCTCCGTTCTTGCTCGCGATGATCTCGATCAGGAGCTCGCGCCCGAGCGTGCGCGCGGCGTCGCTGAGGCGCAGGAGCTCGCGCTCCTGACGCGCCTTCATCTCCGGCGGATCGTCGGGATGATAGAAGCACAGGCACTTGATCGTATGGGCGAGCGGCCATTCCTCGAGCTTGACCCCGAGCGAGCCGCCGAATTCGAATTCGAGCGGGCGCGAACCCGGCTCCTCGACCGGCCGGCCGATCCAGAAGTCATGATCGAGGGCGCGGAACAGCGCCTCGCGCCCATATTTGCCGTCGAGCAGCATGCCGTAGCCCGGCCGGCCGGCCGCGACCTTTGCGGCGGCTTCGACCGCGAGCAATTTGAAGGCGCTGATGCGCTCGCGATGGCTCCCGGCGTCGTCGGCGATCTTCTCGAGCTGCGCGCGGTGGTCGATCGCCAGCGCCATGATCGTCGGCGCCTCGGGGCGGCGGGTCGTGGCCCAGTGGATGTGATTGAGCGCCTCGTCGCGGCGGAGCGCCCGATGGGGCGAGCCGCGTTCAAGGAAGCGGCTGAGCTCCGCCCATGTCGGGTATTCGGCCGAGCACAAGAGACGCGAGACCGCAAAGGCGCCGTTGGCGTTGGCGTAGGCGCAGCAGGTCTCAAGAGGCTCGTCGCGCAGAAAGCCGCGCAGAAAGCCGGACATGAAGGCGTCGCCCGCGCCGAGCACGTTATAGACCTCGACCGGGAAGCCCGGCCCCTTGATCCCCTTCTCCAGGGAATCGGGGATGGCTTCCGGGAAGACGACGCAGCCCATCGGGCCGCGCTTGAGCACCAGCGTCGCCTTGGTCGCGGCGCGCACGGCCTCGAGCGCAGCGAGCGGTTCGTCCGCGCCGCCGGCGATCATCATCTCCTCCTCGGTGCCGACGATGAGATCGCACTGCGGCAGGATGCCGCTCAGGCTTCGCGTGACCTCGCCCGATTTGATATAGCGCTCCTCGCCCGCCCCGTGGCCGGCGAGCCCCCATAAGTTCGGTCGATAGTCGATGTCGAACACGATTCTGCGGCCGGCGGCGCGGGCGATGCGCATCGCCTTGAGCTGCGCCGCGGCGGTGTTCGGGCGGGCGAAATGGGTGCCGCTCACCAGAACCGCCTTGGCGCTTTCGACATAGGCCGGATCGATGTCGCCCTCGTCGAGCGCGCTGTCGGCGCAATTGTCGCGGTAGAAAATGAGCGGGAATGTCTTCTCGTCGCGGATGCCAAGCAGGACGAGCGAGGTCAGCCTCACCGGATCGGTGTGGATTCCCGTGACATCGACGCCTTCGCGGGCGCATTGCTCGCGGATGAAGCGGCCCATGTGCTCGTCGCCGACGCGGGTGATGAGGCCGCTCTTCAAGCCCAGGCGCGCCGTACCGATGGCGATGTTGGTCGGGCAGCCGCCGACCGCCTTGGAGAAGCTCGCCATGTCCTCGAGACGGCCGCCGACCTGCACGCCGTAAAGATCGACTGAGGACCGGCCGATGGTAATGACGTCGAGGCGAGGACCGAAGGCCAAGCGGGGCTCCTGCTCAAGGCTCAAGCGGCGGGTCGCCGGTTCCGACGACGTTCTGATCGAAGTCGATGTTCGAGCCGGTCATGAGCCCCAATTCGTCGGAGCACAGAAAGGCGCAGGCGCGCGCGACCTCCTTGGGATCGAGCAGGCGGCCGAAGGGCCGGCTCTTCACGGCCTCCTCGAGCCAGCCGTCCTTGGCCCCGTGATAGGTCTTCATGATCCGGTCCTCGCCCGGCGTCGACATCCAGCCGATGTTGAGGCCGTTGACGCGGATGCGGAACTTGAGCAGCGAATGGGCGACGTTGCGGGTGAGGGTCGCGAGCGCGCCCTTCGAGGCGCAATAGGCGGTGATGAACGGCTGCCCGCCGTGGGCCGACATCGACTGGATGTTGACGATCGAGCCCGCGATCTTCTCGCGCCGCATGATCCGGACCGTTTCCTGGATGAGGAAGAAGGGCGCGCGCACGTTGACGCTGAAAATCTCGTTGAAGCGCTCCTCGGTGGTGTCGAAGATGTCGCCACGGTCGCTCAGGCCGGCGGCGTTGACCAGCGCGTCGACCCGGCCGAAACGCTTTTCGGCCTCGGCGACGACCTTGCGGCAGTCGGCGACCTTGGCGAGGTCAGCCTTGACGAACACGACCGGACAGCCAGCCGCTTCAATTTCCTTCGCGACCCGTTCGCCCCTCTCCTTGTTGCGGCCGCAGATCACCATTCCAGCCGCGCCGCGCTCGGCGAACAGCCGCGCGATGGCCTCGCCCACGCCCTGCGTGCCGCCGGTGACGATGGCGATCTTGCCGCTGAGATTCGCAGGGCCGCGATAGGCGGCGCGCGCCGGCGCGGCAGCCGCAGGGGTCTTGGCCATGGGCGTTTTCTCTCCTTAGGGGTCGACGCAGCGCGTTCGCTCGCGGCCGCAACCCTCGCGCCGCCGCGCTCTTGGCAGAATGAAACAAAAATTCTATTCCCAAGTCAATATGGAACGTATATTCTTTTTTTTGGACGGGCGCGTGGACGCGCGCCCCCCAGGGGAGGCATGGATGGGATCTTTGGCGGCGGGACCAAGGGGCGCGAACCGCAGCGGCGCCCTGCCGGCGCGCGAGCCTTTGGCGCCGCGCACGCCCTGATCGTCCTCGTTGAAACGCGCCCATTCGAGAGCCGAACATGGCAGAGCCCTTCACGCTTGCCGCCTGCGCCGAAATGCTTTGGCGGGAGAAACCGATGGCGTGGCGCCTGCGGCGCCTCACCGAGCTCGGCTTCCAGGCGGGCCTCTGGAGCTGGCAGGCGCATGACCTTGCGATGCTTGAAAAGTCCGGCGCGGTCTTTTCCTCCATGACCGGCTATGTCCGCGGCCGGCTGGCCGATGACGACGGCGCGCAAGCGTTGCTCGCGACGGCGCGCGAATCGATCGATGTCGGCAAGCGCCTGAACGTGGCCCGCCTCAACCTTCACGGCACGGGCCTTGGCGAGGGCGGGCTTCCGGCGGCGCCCTGCGAGGTCGTGACCGGGCCGATGTGGCTCAAGGCGCGTGACACGCTGAGCCGGATCGCCGACCTCGGCGCCGAACACCGCGTCACCTTCATGCTCGAGAACCTGAACTTGCCGGTCGATCACCCGGGCGTTCCTTTCGCGCGCGTCGAGGACACGCTGGCGCTGGTCTCGTCGATCGATCGCCCGGAATTGCGCCTCAACCTCGACCTCTACCACGTGCAAATCGGCGAAGGGAACCTGATCTCATGGTGCCGCAAGTGTCAGCCATGGATCGGGGAGATCCAGGTCGCCGATGTGCCGGGACGCATGGAGCCGGGGACCGGCGAGATCAACTATCCCGGGGTCGCGCGGGCGCTGAACGAAATGGGCTATCATGGCCCGATTTGCATGGAGGCCTTCGCCTCCGGCGATCCTGAAACGGCGCTTGCAGCCTTTCGCGCCGCGTTCGCCGTCTAACCGCCGGCGGGTCCGCAATCCGTCACCAACAGTCAAGGGAGATGCACATGCTCAAAGTCGGTCTTCTCGGCGCCGGCCGCATCGGCAACGTTCACGCGAAAGCGATCTCTTCCCACCCGGGGAGCAGGCTCGTGGCCGTGTCGGACGTCAATTCCGAGGCCGCCTCAAAGCTCGCGGCCCTCTACGGCGCCGAGGCGCGCAGCAACGAGGCCATCATCGGCGACAAGGCGATCGACGCCGTCCTGATCGCGAGCTCGACCAGCACGCATTCCGATTTGATCGAGGCCGCGACCAGAGCCGGAAAGGCGGCGCTGTGCGAAAAGCCGGTCGATCTCAGCCTCGCGCGAGCGCTCGCCTGCCAGAAAGCGGTCGCCCCGACAGGGCGCCCGGTCATGATCGGCTTCAACCGCCGCTTCGACCCCAATTTCGCGGCGCTCAAGGCGTCGCTGGACAAGGGCGAAATCGGGAAGAGCGAACTCCTGGCGGTCACCTCGTTCGATCCCGCGCCGCCGCCGATCTCGTATGTGAAGGTGTCGGGCGGGCTGTTCCGCGACATGATGATCCACGATTTCGACATTACCTGCTGGATCATGGGCGCCACCCCCGACCAGGTGACGGCGGTCGGAACCTCGATTGTCGATCCGGAGATCGGCAAGGCTGGCGACATCGATACGGCCGTCGTCACGCTGCGCTACAGCGACGGCCGGATCGCGGTCATCAAGAACAGCCGCCGGGCGGCTTACGGCTACGACCAGCGGATCGAGATCCTGGGCTCCGCGGGCCTGCTCGCCGC
The DNA here is from genome assembly GCA_963761435.1 of uncultured Alphaproteobacteria bacterium. Lineage (GTDB taxonomy): Bacteria > Pseudomonadota > Alphaproteobacteria > Rhizobiales > Beijerinckiaceae > Roseiarcus. Next base: position 60,531 of record CAVXHJ010000006.1, read on the forward strand.
CGCCAATGTGCTCGAAAGCACGGTTTCAAAAGCGACGTCCGCCGGCGTCGTGAGCGCGAAGCCGGAGTATTTCTTCCTCGAGCGCTACATGCGCGCTTACGCCGCCGAATGGGCGGCCTTCGTCGACGCGGTCACGAAGAACACCCCGCTTCCGGTAACCCTGGCGGACGGCGTGAACGCGCTCGCCATCGCGGAAGCGGCTGCGCGCTCCGCCAAATCGAAATCGACAGTCGATCTGGCCTCCGTATTTTGATCAGGGCGTCGCCCGCTGGAAAACCAGGGGGCGCATTGCGTCCGGCGGATCGCGGGCTTCGCTCGCCCGTCCGGCGTATCGGCCCTCGGGACCCTCGCTTGCGCCGGAAGCGGCATGGCCCTATAGGCGGCGGCGTCAACAGGAACACGGCATGGCGCAGGCCCAGAAACGACGCCCGGCTTCGAACTGGGCGCCGGTCGAAGCGCCGCCCCCGCAGCCTTCCTCGTTCGCCGGGCGTCTGATCGAGACGCTGTCGCGCCGCCGCGCGACGCTCCGACGGTTCGGCATTGGCGCGAGCGTCGTCATCATCGCCATTTCCGCGACGATTTTTATGCGCACCCTCGTTCGCCTCGATCCGACCAAGGTCAAGGCGGCGATCGCGGGGACGGGCGGCGATCAGATCGCGCTCTCCTTCGCCTTCACCGCGCTGAGCTACCTCGCGCTCACGGGGTATGACGCTCTCGCGCTCCGCCACCTCCGGATCAAGGTTCCCTACCGGCTGACCGCGCTCGCGTCGTTCGCCAGCTACGCCTTCTCCTTCACGCTCGGGTTCCCGCTCGTGACCGGAGGAGCGGTCCGCTACTGGATCTATGGGCCCGCGGGCCTCTCGGCCGGCAAGGTCGCAAGCCTGACGATCGTCGCGGGGATCACGTTCTGGCTCGGCATGGGGCTCGTGGTCGGAGCCGGCTTCCTCTCGGCGTCCGACCCGGTCGCCGACATCGACCATTTCCATCCCATCGCCAATCGCCTCATCGGCGCCGGCGTGGTCGGCGCGCTGATCGTCTATCTCGCCTGGATCAGCCGCATACGTTCGCGCGGGACGGCCGTTCTCGGCGATTTCAGGCTGCCCGGCCCGTTGCTTACTTTGGGACAAATGGCGCTCGGCGTGATCGACATCTGCTCGGCGTCGGCCGCGCTTTACGTCCTCTTGCCGAAAGCCGAAAGGTTCGGCTTTCCGGTTTTTGCAACCCTCTATTCCTTCGCGGCCGTGCTCGGCATAGCCAGCCACGCGCCGGGCGGCCTCGGCGTGTTCGAGGCGACGATCCTCCAGGGCGTCGGCGGCTCGGGCGACGCCGTATTGGCTTCGCTCCTGCTCTTTCGCGGCATCTACTACGCCGTTCCCTTCATCGCCGCGATGGCGATGCTCGGCGGCGTCGAGGCGGCGCGTCGCTGGCGTTCGCTGCGGGAAGCGATGTCGGCCGCGTCCGACGACTAGCGGGCCAAGCGATGAGAAGCGCCGACGCCCGGACGCTCGCCGAAAACGTCGACTCACCCTTCGCGGCGCAGCTCGTGGGCGCGATGCCGGAGCCCGCGATCATCGTCGGTCCGGACGAGCGCGCGGCGGCGGCCAATAAACCGGCGCTGGAGCTGTTGCCGGGTCTCAGGGTCGGCGATCCGTTCGTGCTTGGCCTCCGCGCGCCGGACGTCGTCGACGCGCGCCGGCGGGTGATGGCGAGCGGCGAAGCCGAGACGGTGCAATGGAGCGAACGGGTGCCGGTCGAACGGCTGTTCGATGTCTGCGTCGCCCCGCTCGCGACGGGAGACGGCGAAGTCGTGGCGACGCTGATCACCTTGCGCGATCAAACCGAAGCACGGCGCGTCGAGCGGCTCCGCGTCGACTTCATCGCCAACGCCAGCCACGAATTGCGCACGCCGCTCGCCTCGCTCGTCGGCTTCATCGAGACCCTGCAAGGCTCGGCGCGCGACGACGCGAAGGCGCGCGACCGATTCCTCGCCATCATGCGCGAGCAGGGGCGGCGCATGGCGCGCCTGATCGAGGACCTGCTCTCGCTCTCGCGCATCGAGCAGAAGCAGCATGTCCGGCCCGAGACGGTCGTCGATCTCGCGCAGACGACTCGCAGCGTCGTCGATGCGCTGAGCCCGATGGCGGCCGACCTCGGGGTCGAGATCCGCCTCAGCGCGGCCCAGCCGGTGATGGTCGCTGGCGACCGCGACGAACTCCTGCGGGTGGCCGAGAACCTGATCGAGAACGCGATCAAATACGGCGTCCGGGGCGACTCCGAGGCCGCCGGCCTGGTCGAAGTCTCGGTCTCGATGACCGAGAAGGAGGGAAGCCTGAGCGTGCGGGACTATGGGAACGGCATCGCGCCGGAACACCTGCCGCGGCTCACCGAGCGCTTCTACCGTGTCGACGCCACCCAGAGCCGGGCCAAGAACGGCACCGGCCTCGGCCTCGCCATCGTCAAGCACATCCTCACCCGCCATCGCGGCAGGCTCAGCATCACGAGCCGCGTCGGGCAGGGGTCGTCATTCGTCGTCACGGTGCCGCTGCATCCGACAGCGAAGCCCTGACGCGCGCCGGCGCATTCAGCTCTCGGGCCAAATCCATCCAAGCAAAACCAAATAAAACCGAGCAAAATGGCTTGGTTTCATTTGGTTTTAGCCGTCCTAGTCTGGACTTTTCCCCCGCCCTTCAGCCGAATCACCCAAGCGCGCAGGCCAAGGCTGCGGCTCTTTCGAGCCGCGCGCCATAGGCCGGCGACAATGGTTTGGGGCGAAACGGGACCCCGAAACCTGCCGGCGCCGGCGGCGGGTCATCGTCATCATTGTCGTTGGCGCGATTCGGGGGCCCGGCCCGCCTCAACCACTTTGAAATTACGCTATACCTGCGCCCTGCGGGCGGCAGCGGTTTGCGATCGCTCACGCGGCGGGGCGCCACGTCATCGAGCGAAACCAGCGCTTGCCGAATCGCCTCGACTTCAACGACCGCGCCGCTATCGAGCCGCCGCGACGAAGGGGCGTTCTCGACCGCCCGGGCATCCGAAATCCACGACGCCAGGACGGCCCTCTTTTCCGCCGTGGTCAGGGTCGTATCGCTCGTGACGTCTTCAGGGTGCGTGTAGATCGCCGCTCCATGAGGAAGCGCAGGCGATCGGGTTAACTGAAAAGGGCTAGAGCTTTGGGTCATCTCCGTTCTCCGCAATCGGAGCCTCCCGGCCGAAACCGGGAGGCGGACCGCAGTCTTCATTCGTAATCAGGCGACCTTCTTGGCGCTGATATCGATCTGCTTCGGCTGATTTTCCTGCTTCACAGCCTTGGTTCCGGCGCCTGCGCCGATCTCGATGCGTCGCGGCTTCAGCGCTTCCGGCACCTCGCGGACGAGGTCGATCGTCAGCAGGCCGTGCTCCAAATTGGCGCCGGCGACCTTCACATGGTCAGCCAGATTGAAGCTCTGCTTGAAGCTCAACGGGATGCCATGGTGAAGCAGTTCGGGTTGCTCACCCTTCTGGCCCGTCACCAGGAGCGTGCCTCCGTGCTGGACCAATTCGATCTCGTCGGCGGTGAACCCTGCGACCGTCATCGTGATACGGTACTGGTCCTCGCCCTTCTTCTCGATGTTGTAAGGCGGCCAGTCAGACCTGATGCTCTTGTCGAGCAAATCGAATAGCTGGTCGAAGCCGACCGTCGAGCGATAGTAGGGAGTAAAATCGAAAGTTCGCATAGCCACATCCTCCGTGAAGCAACATGGTTACGATGCCGGCGTCGCCGGCGCTCTCGCCGAGCCCCAGGGCCTCGGCGTCCGACGATTTGGGTAGCGAGAAGGGCGCGTCAAGAGCCGGCGCGAAAATTTTTTTCTCCAACGAATTCATGAAATTAGTGTCGCCCGCAGGCTGGAGTGAAGGGAAAAGTCCTGCCGGTGATTTGCCCCTCGAGACGCTCGCTTCTCTGCGTCCTTAAGGATTGGGTTTGGGCCTCGCTGCTTGTTCGGAGCGAACTTTGTCCCCGAATGGCCTCGCGGCGAGACCAACGCGAGCCAATTCGTTTTTCAACGGCTTGATGCGACCGAAGCGCGCGCGTGGTGTGGCGAGCTATGTTGGCGGCGCGTACGAAAGACAGTCCTCGTGAGTCGAACTGCCCAAGTCGGACCGCATGCTCGGCCTGGGTCTGGGGCTGAGGGTCGCCCGGCCCGCCTAGCGTAGCGCCGTCCGGCGCAGGCGGTCGCGTTCGCGCCGCCGGTCCTGGGCCGGCTGGTAGGCAAGCCCGCCATGATAGGCGCAATAGGGGCCGGAGGCCGCGTGCGATCCGCAGTAGCGGAATTCGGAACTGGCCGGGTCGCCGAGCGGCCAACGGCACATCGCCTCTTTCGAGCTCGATGATCGTCACCCGGAGCGACATCGGCACGACGACGCTCTCGAACGCCTCAGGCTCGGCGTCCATCAGCGCCCGCGGCGCCAGCGCAAGCGCGGTCGCGCCGCGCGTCATCCGGGGGGCGGCGGCGGCAAGGCGCGGCGCGGCGGCGCGATGGGCCGCCGGCGAGGGCGCCGAACGGCGGGGACGCGAAATCCCCGAGCTTGGCGATCTGGCCCGCCCCGCCAAGCCGAGCCGATGAACCTTTCCGATCACGGCGTTGCGGCTCAGGCCGTGCCCGAGCAGGCTCGCGATCTGGCTTGCGCTCTTGCCTTCCATCCAATGCTGTTTCAGCTGCTCGACTCTTTCGTCCGTCCAAGACATCGTCGCCTCGTTCGTCCTTCGGCAAATTGCGTTAGCGCAAGTAGACAGAATCGAACACCCTCGCCTGGCGGAGGGCCGCCGGGCGTGACGCGGAGTTAACGCTCGCTCTGAAACCGCCGCCACGACATCTCGTGGCTCCCAGGAGCAAAACTACACTACTTGTTGAATCACGCGAGAGTCCGCGGCGCCCCGCGCACCCTCTTTTCCCCAACTCTCGTGGATAAGTCCGCGGGCGTCGGCTTGACGGATTCGATTGCGCGAGTCGCATCAACGGCTTAGTCGCGCGCCCGCGCCCTGAGCGCCGGCCCCGAGCCGATCGCAGCTCGCTCTCCGTCGATTTGACCAGATCGCGAGCCTTCCGCTATACTTACGGTGCTTTCGGCGGGCCGTCCCAGCGGGACGGCGTTTTTATTTGCGGCGCGCGCGCCGGCCCTCGGGAAGCCCGAATCTCGAGCCTGTACAAGGAGTTGGACAGGTGGAAACTGCCCACGCGACATCAGCCATCGTGCCGACTTACGCCCGCGCCAATATCGCTTTCGAGCGCGGCGAGGGCTGCTGGCTCGTGTCGACGGAAGGCGAGCGCTATCTCGATTTCGGCGCCGGCATCGCCGTCACTTCGGTCGGCCACGCCCATCCTCTCCTCGTCGAGGCGCTCATGAGCCAGGGCTCGAAGCTTTGGCACATTTCGAACCTCTACCAGAATCCCGAGGGCGAGCGCTTCGCGCGCCGTCTCGCCGACGCCACCTTCGCCGACCTCGTCTTCTTCGCCAATTCGGGGGCCGAGGCCAACGAGGCGGCGGTGAAGATGGCGCGCCGGCGCCAGTCGGTCGACGGCCATCCCGAGCGCTATCGCACGCTCACCTTCGAGGGCGCGTTCCACGGCCGGACGCTCGCGATGATCGCCGCCGGCGGCCAGGCCAAATATCTCGACGGCTTCGGCCCCAAGGTCGACGGCTTCGACCAGATCCCGCTCACCGACCTCGCGGCGGTCGAGGCGGCGATCGGGCCGGAGACGGGCATGATCATGATCGAGCCGATCCTGGGCGAGGGGGGGGTGCGGGTCGTTCCGCGCGCCTTCCTGCGGGGCTTACGCGAGATCTGCGACCGGCGCGGGCTCCTGCTCATCTTCGACGAAGTGCAGACCGGCGTCGGCCGCACCGGCCGATTTTTCGCCTACGAGCACTGCGGCGTTCATCCCGACATCCTCACCGCCGCCAAGGGGATTGGCGGCGGCTTCCCGATGTCGGCGTGCCTCGCGACCGCCGACGCCGCCCGCGGCCTCACCGTTGGCGTGCACGGGACGACCTTCGGCGGCAATCCGCTGGCGATGGCGGTCGGCAACGCGACCCTCGACGTCATCCTTGCGCCCGGCTTTCTCGAGCGCGTCGCGAGGCTTGGCCTCGACATGCGCCAGCGGCTTGCGGAACTCAGGGATCGCCGCCATTCGGTGATCGAGGAGGTTCGCGGCGAGGGGCTGTTGATCGGCCTGAAACTGAAAGCGCCGCCGGCCGATTTCGCCGCGGAGGCGCTGAAGCAGAAGCTGCTCGTCATTCCCGCCGGCGACAACGTCGTGCGGGTATTGCCGCCTCTCGTCGTCACCGAGGAGGAGTTGGCGGAGGGCGTGCGGCGGCTCGACGCGGCCTGCGCGGGGGTGGAAGAGCGCCTGATGGTGGCGATGAACTGAAGCGGAAGCATGAACGCGCTCGTACATAACCGCCCGCGGCATTTCCTCGATCTCCTGGACCATTCGAGCAGGGAGCTGCGCGCCATCCTCGACAAGGCGTCGGCGATCAAGGCGGCGCGGGTCAAGGGCGCGGAGTCGGCATGGCGTCCGCTCGCCGGCAAGACGCTGGGCATGATCTTCGACCGGCCCTCGACCCGCACCCGCGTCTCGTTTGACATCGCGATGCGCGAACTCGGCGGCGGGACGATCATGCTGACCGGGGCCGAGATGCAGCTCGGGCGCGGCGAGAGCTTCGCCGACACCGCGCGCGTGCTCTCACGCTATGTCGACGCGATCGTCATTCGAATCCTCAGCCAGGACGACATGGCGGAGATGGCCGCGCACGCCACGGTTCCGGTCATCAACGGCCTCACCAAGAAGTCGCATCCCTGCCAGGTGCTGGCCGATCTCATGACCTTCGAGGAGAAGCGCGGCCCGATCCGCGGCCGCAAGATCGCCTGGTCGGGCGACTACAACAACGTGCTGTCGTCCTGGATCGACGCCTCGGCGCGGTTCGGCTTTCGGCTGGAGATCGCCTGCCCGCGCGAGTTGCAGCCAGGCCGGGAGCGGCTCGAAGCCGCGCGGGCGGCGGGCGCCGACGTCGTCATCGGCGATGACCCCGTCTCCGCGGCGCGCGACGCCGCGGCGGTCATCTCCGATTGCTTCGTGTCGATGGGCGATGAAGACGAGGGACGGCGCCACAACCTGCTCATGCCCTATCAGGTCAATCGCGAGCTGATGAGCCACGCCGAGCCGAACGCGATCTTCATGCACTGCCTGCCTGCCCATCGCGGCGAGGAGGTGACGGACGAAGTGATCGACGGCCCGCAATCGGTCGTGTTCGACGAGGCGGAGAACCGCCTTCACGCCCAGAAGGGCGTGCTCGCCTGGTGTCTCGGAGTGGAGCCGTGATGGTCCTCGAGCGCGCGGCCTCGGCCGAGGTCGTCGAGGATATCGTGCTGCCCTTCACCGTCGAATCCCTGTCGACGCGCGGCCGTCTGGTGCGGCTCGGGCCGGCGGTCGACAAGCTCCTCAAGCGCCACGACTATCCCGAACCGGTGTCGAAGCTGGTCGCGGAAGCGGTGGCGCTCGCCGCCCTGCTCGGATCGACGCTGAAGATGAACGGCCGGTTCCAGCTGCAGACGAAGAGCGACGGGCCGGTCACCATGCTCCTGGTCGATTTCGACGCGCCGTCGCATTTGCGAGCGCTCGCCCGGTTCGACCGGACGCGGCTCGAGCGGGCGCTTACGTCCGGCGAGGATCTCCTCGGCCGCGGCCACATGGCCTTCACCATCGATCCCGGCGGCGAGATGAATCGCTATCAGGGGGTGATCGCGCTCGAGGGGCAGGGACTGGAGGTCGCGGCGCATCATTATTTCGAGCGATCGGAGCAGATTCCGACCCTGGTCAAGCTCGCGGTCGGCGAGATCGTCACGCCCGGCGGCGGCGCCTGGCGCGCGGGCGGCCTCGTCGTCCAGTATCTGCCCGAGGCGGGCGGGCGACGGCTGAGGGCCGACTTCGATCCCGGCGACGCGCCGGAGGGCGTCGAGCCTCACCGCATCGCCGAGGACGACGCGTGGACGGAGGCCAAGGCCCGGGCGGCGACGACGGAAGCCCACGAGCTCATCGACCCGACGCTTTCGGGCGAGCAGCTCCTGTTTCGTCTTTTCAACGAGCGTGGCGTGCGCGTCTTCGAGCCGACGCCGCTCGCGGCCGTCTGCCGCTGTTCGGCCGAAGGGGTCGATGCGATGCTGCGCAGCTTCCCGCCGCACGAGGTCAAGGAAATGGTCGGCGACGACGGGATGATAGGGGTCACCTGCGAATTCTGCTCGACCAAGCGGGTCTTCAATCCAGCCGATTACGGCGCGTAGGGTCTGAGCGGATTCATGGACGATAGCGCGTTTGCGGCCAGACTCGCCGAATCCGGGGCCGCGATCGAGCGCGAGCTCGAAGCTCTGCTTCAGCCCGGAGCAAGGCCGGGCGAACTCGCGCGGCCGGAGCGCCTCATCCAGTCGATGCGCTATGCGACGCTCGGCGGGGGCAAGCGGCTCAGGCCCTTCCTCACTGTCGAGACGGCGCGTGCGATGGGGCGAACGGACAACGGTCCGCTGCGCGCGGGCGCGGCGATCGAATGCATTCACGCCTATTCGCTGATCCACGACGATCTGCCGTCGATGGATGACGACGATCTGCGACGCGGACGCCCGACGACCCACCGCGCCTTTGACGAGGCGACGGCGATTCTCGCCGGAGACGGCCTCCAGGCCTTGGCTTTCGAGATTCTCGCCGATCCGGCGACGGATGGGCGCGCGGAAGTGCGTGTGGAGCTCTGCCTCGGCCTCGCGCGGGCCGGGGGTCTTGCGGGAATGGTGGGCGGGCAGATGCTCGACATCGCCGCCGAGCAGGCGACGGCGCCGCTCACGATCGATGAGATCCGGCGCCTGCAGGCCATGAAGACCGGCGCGCTTCTCAAATTCAGCGTCGAGGCGGGAGCGATCCTTTCGGGCGCGAACGCCTCCTCTCGCGCGGCGCTCGGCGCTTACGGGCGCGCGATCGGCGCCGCGTTTCAGATCGCCGACGACATTCTCGACGTCGAAAGCGACGCGGCGACGCTGGGCAAACGCGCCGGCAAGGACGCGGTCCAGAACAAGGCCACGCTTGTGGGCGCCTTCGGTCTCGAAGGCGCGCGGCGCGAGCTCGCCCGCCTCATCGGCGAGGCGGAGTCGGCGGTGGATGCGGCCGGGGTCGGCCCCGCGGGCGACGTCTTGCGCGCGACCGCGCGCTTCGTCGCGACCCGGAAGAACTGAGCTATAGCGCTGTCCCGTCGGGGCGGATCGCGCCCGGGCCCTCAGCTCCCCCCGAGCGCCCGCGCTCCCTCGGCCGCCGCCTCTTCCGGCGCGACCCACCTGAATCCGGTCATCTGCCGGCGCGCCCAGGTGAACTGCCGCTTGGCGTAGTGGCGGATGTCGAGCTTCGAGCGCTCCGCGGCCTCGGCAAGCGTGATCCGGCCTTCGAGATTAGCGATGAGGTGTGGGACGCCATGCGCGCGCATGACCGGCAGCGCCGGGTCGAGGTCCCGCTTCATGAGCGCCGAGACTTCGTCGAGCGCGCCTTCAGCGAGCATCGCGTCGAACCGCGCGTCAATGCGCCGATAGAGTTCCGCCCGGTCGGGAGCGAGATAGAGGCCCGCCCATTCGTGCGGCTCGAGCGCCGGCGAAGCGCGGGCGCCGAAAAACGAAGCGAGCGGGCGCTCGGTCGCGGCCATGACCTCGAGCGCGCGCAGGATGCGCTGGCGGTCGCTGGCGTTGAGCCGCGCCGCTGTCTCGGGATCGCGTCCGGCGAGCTCGGCGTGGAGGTCGGCGGTCGCGCGCCCCTCGGCCTCGGCGCGGATCCGCGAACGCAGCGCGTCCGGCACTTGGGGGATGTCCGAGAACCCCTCGGTCAGCGCGCGCAGATAGAGCCCCGACCCGCCGGCAAAAATGACCGGCCGTCCCCCGGGCTCGGCGAGAATCTCGCGCGCCGCCCGCGCCCATCGTCCCGCGGAATAATTGACCGCGCCGTCGACCGTCCCGAACAGGCGGTGAGGCGCGAGCCGCTCCTCCTCCATGGTCGGCCGCGCGGTCAGGATGCGGAGATCGGCGTAGACCTGCATCGAATCGGCGTTGACGATCGTCGCGCCGAATCGCGCCGCAAGCGCGAGCGCCGCCGCCGACTTGCCGCTCGCCGTCGGGCCTGCGATGAGGAGCGCGCGCTTCACCGCCCGTCTCTCGCCGTCATCGCTGGAAGGTTCATGTCCATCCTCGTCGCCACGCTCGTCGCCGACCCCATGAAGGAGCGGCTCAGCGAAGCAACACTCGACCGGGCCGCGCAAGCCCTTCGCGGCGTCGAGCGCCGGCGCTGGCTTGGCGAAGGGGTCGCGGCCGATCTCATATTCACCGGCGAGCTTGAGACCAAGCGCTCGGCGCTCGAGAGCGCGCTTGCCGGCGAGCCCGTCGATGTCATCGTCCAGCCGCTCGCCGGGCGCCTGAAGCGCCTCCTGGTCGCGGACATGGACTCGACGCTTATCGGCCAGGAATGCGTCGACGAATTGGCGGCCCGCGCCGGCGTGGGCGAGAAGGTGGCGAGGATCACCGAGCGGGCGATGCAGGGCGAGATCGCCTTCGAGCCGGCCTTGCGCGAGCGCGTCGCCCTGATCGCCGGCCTCCCGGAGGGCGTCATCGCCGAGGCGCTGAGAGACCGCATCACCCTCAATCCCGGCGCCCGGGCGCTTGTCCGGACGATGCGGGCGCGAGGCGCCCATGTCGCCATCGTCTCGGGCGGCTTTCGCCAGTTCACCCGAGCGATCGCCGAGCGGCTCGGCGCCGACGAGGATCGCGCCAATACGCTCGTGATCGAGGGCGGCAAGCTCACCGGCAAGGTGGTCGAGCCGGTCCTTGGCCACGAGGCCAAGCTCGACGCGCTCAAGGAGATCGCCGCCGCCAGGGGCCTTGCCCTTCATGAGACGCTCGCCGTCGGCGACGGCGCCAACGATCTTAAGATGCTTCAGGCCGCCGGCCTCGGCGTCGCCTATCGCGCCAAGCCCAGGGTCGCCGCGGGGGCCGGCGCCCGCATCGACCACGCCGACCTCGCCGCGCTTCTCTACGCGCAGGGGATTCCGCGAGCGGAGTTCGTCGAGGACTGAAGGAGCGCCGAGAAGCGGAGGGCGTCACCCGCGCCGTCATCGCGAGGCGGAGAGCGGCGCGCCATCCGTCATCGCGAGGAGCGAAGCGACGCGGCGATCCAGAACAACCGCCGCGTCTCTTCACCTCTGGATCGCTTCGCTCCGCTCGCGATGACGTTTGCGCCCTTTGGCGACGCGGTCAGAGAATTTCGACCAGCCTGAACCGTTCGCAATAGAGCTCCATGCCCGCCGCAAACTCGCCCCGCCGGGTGAAATAGCCCGTATGCGCCTCCCGCCACCAGGAAAGCGACCGGTCGCCCTCGCCCTCGTCATGGGCGAAGGTTTCGTCGACCTCCTCGAACCGCCGCCGCGCGAGCTCGACCGTCTCGATGATCGCGCGCGGCTTGTCCCGTCCGTCCTTGACGATCCACCGCTTGCCGACTTCAACGCCCTTGTCGCCCTCGCTCGCCGCCCAGCAGGTCGCGGTCTTCTTGCCCGCGAGCACGAGCGCCAGCAGTTCATCCGCCAGCTCCGGACTGTCGCCGAACGCGAAGCTTTCGAGGCCGGTCATGATTCCCCCGTCGTCATGGCCGGACTTGTTCCGGCCACCCACGTCTTCGCGGTGCGCCGACCCTATCGGCCACTATCGGTGACACTTTACTCAATCACCCAATAGGTGCGAGTTATCGCCGTTCTCGGCCAGGATCATTCAGGATCATTGGGGATATTGATCATTGGGGATATAGTAAAGTGTCACCGATATCGCCGATATGCCACCGATATGCTCCCGATATGCCCACCGATATGCCCCCGATATGCCTGCGATATGCCACCCGCATCTTTGCTACACCAAACCCCTGCCCCATCAAGCGGATGAGCGCGCGGTAAGCGACCGCGTGAAGAGTTTATCAGCAATTCCGCTCTTATCGCGTTGGCTGTTGTCGGAAGGAATCGGGAGCATGGCGGAGGTAGCCGACCGCCATCAAGGCGTCATGGCCGGGCTCGTCCCGGCCATCCACGAAGGCCCAGCGCATCTCGCAGGCAAGCGCGAAAAGCCTTGCGACCGTCACGCCTTCCTGCCGGTCGCGCCGGGCGGAACTCGTTCCGGCGGCCCGGCGTCGATGGCCGGGACAAGCCCGGCCATGACGGCAAGGGTTTACTCAATCACCGAATAGGTGCGAGTTATCGCCGTTCTCGACCAAGATCATGCGACAATTCCTTGCGGAATATCAGAATCGTCGGATAGAATGGCTCCTGAATGAACGAAGCCATCCCAGCATCTGCACAAAACGTTGTCGCGCCAAGCGATCCACGCATGGCAGGACGGAGGGAACCGAGGTCGGAAAAAAGCCTGTGAATCTGCTGTACGGCATTGAAATAGCCTTGATTCCAAAAAACAAGAAAAAACAAGAAACCGCCATCTCGCTTGCGTAGATTTTCGTCGGCCACGCGGAAGCCATGCACAATTCGGGGGAGCGTACAGCCTATTTCACCCGCCTGGCGCCATCGCGGCGGGGCGCCTCGCGTCGTCGCCCGGCTATGACGGCGGGCGTGGGCGGCGAGGCGTCAGCCGGCCGGGGCCGGGGCGGACGGGCGCGGCAGGCGGGTCTTGGCCAGGATCTCCTCCGCCATGGTCACGGCTCGCGCGGGGGGGATGAAGCCGTCGACGACCAGGTTCGAGAGCCCGTGCACGAGGCCCCAGGCCGCCATGGCCGCGAGGTTCGAGTTCGAGCGGCCGCTGGTCGACCTCGGCGACGCCGCGCAGGAGCAGGGCTTCCACGGCGTCCGCCGCTTCCTGGAGCGCGGGATATTTCGCCCGCTCGGCCAGCACCGGCCCGAACATCAACCGAAAGACGCCGCGATTCTGCTGGGCGAACTCGATATAGGCAAGGCCAGCCCGGCTCAGGGGATTGGGCCCTCGCGTCGCCGCTTCCATCGCCGCGCAGAGCTCGCGGAAGCCTTCCGCGGCCACGGAAGCCAGGAGGTCCTCCTTGCTGACAAAATGGCGGTAAGCCGCCGTCGCCGAAACGCCCACCCGGCGGGCGGTCTCCCGCAGGCCCACCGCCTGCATCCCGCTCTCATCCAGAATTTGCCGCGCCGTGGACACGAGCGCAGCGGGCAGATTGCCGTGACGATAAGGACGTAGAGCGCGCATTCCGAGGCCCCCTAACGTTGGGTTAACCCTGTCAACGTTAACCCTGTTAACGCGCGGCGCCGGATGAAGTTCCGGGCGACGCGGGCGGGAAAAGCGGCCAATCCGTCTCTAAAGATTTGCTTTTTGTCGCAGGGCCTGTCAGGCGCCTCCGAGTCCGCCCTTGGCGCGGAGGAAGGCGACGATCGCATCGAGGCCGGCGCCGGTCTTCATGTTCGCCATCACGAACGGACGCCCCTTGCGCATCGCCGCCGCGTCGCGCGCCATCACTTCGAGGGAGGCGCCGACGTAAGGGGCGAGGTCGATCTTGTTGATGACGAGCAGGTCCGAACGCGTCACGCCCGGCCCGCCTTTGCGCGGGATTTTCTCCCCGCCCGAGACGTCGATGACATAGATCGTGATGTCGGCGAGTTCGGGCGAAAAGGTCGCGGCGAGGTTGTCCCCGCCCAATTCGATGAGGATGAGGTCGAGATCGGCGAAGCGCTTGCGCATCTCCGAGACCGCGGCGAGGTTGATCGAGGCGTCCTCGCGGATCGCGGTATGCGGGCAGCCGCCGGTCTCGACGCCCATGATCCGCTCTGGGGGAAGCGCCCCGGCCTCGACCAGAATGCGGGCGTCCTCCTTGGTGTAGATGTCGTTGGTGATGGCCGCGATGCCGAGCTCGTCGCGCAGGCGCTTGCAGAGCTGCTCCATGAGCGCGGTTTTGCCCGAACCCACCGGGCCGCCGATGCCGACGCGCAGAGGCTGGCTTGGCGTGGTCATGAACGGAATAGCCTCGAATACTGGGTCTCGTGCCGCATCGCGGCGATGTCGGAGCGGAAGGCGCAACCCCCGAGCCCAGCGAGGCCGGCGGTTCGAGCTTCATGCGCCAGATCCCGAATGCGCGGCAGGAGCGCGGCGAGGATCTTCTGGCCTTCCGTCTGCCCGATCGCCCCGAGCCGCAAGGCGGCGGAGACGAGGTTCGCCGCCTGAGCGAGGGCGAAAGCCTCAAGAGACGCGAGGAGCGGCATGCCGTGGCCGCTCGCCGCCGCGGCGACCGCGATCGGATAGGCGACGCGCCCGTCGGACCCCTGGCCGAGCCGCCGCAGAGGCTCGCAATCCCAGGCGGCGCGCGACGCGGCGAGGAACGCCGCGCCCTGAGCGGTCGTCTCGAGGCGCCGCTCCGCCGATGCGGCGAGCGCGACCGCGAGAGCGTTCGCCTCGTTGAGGGCCTGCCAATCGGCCGCCGCGGCCGCGCGAAAGGCGACCGAGAAGAGAATGGCGTCCGAGCGGGGCGCGCCGAAATCCAGGAGATCGGCAAGCCAGGCCTGGAGCGAGCGCGCATCGGTAATGTCGCCTGCCTCGACCGCCCATTCGAGCCCGTGCGAATAGGCGAAGGCCCCGACCGGGAACGCCGGCGACAGCCACAGCATGAGCGGCAGCAGCGCGGCCTCAGCGGGCGGCGCGGGAGAGGAAGAAGCCGTCAAGGCGGGTCTGCTGCGCCGTTTCCCGATCAATGCTCATGGCCCGTGCGGGTGATCGTGACGGTGGTCGTGGGTATGGCCGTCACGGTCATGATCGTGGGTGTGGCCGTGGTCCTGATGATCCCCGGCGTGGCCGTGGGCGTGCGCCTCGGCCTTGACGTAAGCCCCGCCCTCCGGATTGAACGGCGCTTCGAGCGCGGTGACCCGCGCCCCGAGTCCTTCGGCCATCGCCTCGATGACCGGATCGCGGCGGATGCGCAGCGCCTTCGGCAGGATTTCGGTCGGCAGATGGCGGTTGCCGAAATGCCAGGCGACCCTGGCCAGCGCCAGCGCGTCCGCGGCCCGAATCTCCGCCAAAGGCTCGGGCGCCGCGACGACTTCGACAATGCGCCCGTCCTCGAGGCCCAAACCGTCGCCGCCGCGCAGCATCGCGGCCTCGGGGAGATCGAGCAGGAATTCGAGCCCGCCGACGCCGGTCATGGTCACGCGCCGGCGGTAGCGCTCCTCGAAATCGAGCACCACCGTCTCGGCCGGCGCGCCCGTCCATTGGCCGGCGGGTACGACTTTGTCAGCGCGCAGCATTGTCGCCTTTCCGCGGCTCGACCCGACCCGCCCCGGCCGACTTTGACCGAGAAGCGGAGAGAACGCCAGCCGGCCTGTAAGCCGGGTTCTGTATGGCCGGGGCTCGCGCCCCGGCGTGACGGCCATTCCTCTGGGACGCCCGTCGCCGGGCGCCTCAAGCAACCAACCCGAGCGGCAGGGCTAACGGACAAGCCCCGCGGCGCGTCGCCGCGCCGCGCGTCGCTCCTATTCGGTTTTGCTCCCGGCGGGGCTTGCCATGCCGCCGACGTTGCCGCCCGCGCGGTGCGCTCTTACCGCACCCTTTCACCCTTGCCTTACGCTTTCGCGGTCCGGCGGTTTGCTTTCTGTGGCGCTTTCCCTGGGGTTTCCCCCGCCGGACGTTATCCGGCGCCGCATCCGTATGGAGCCCGGACTTTCCTCCGCATTTCAACGGCGGCCGTCCGGCCGACTGGCGAGCCGGGCATATGGGGCCCGGGCGATCGCGGTCAAGGATAATCGTGACGGATAAACGGCGGAACGGCGCCCGGAAGGGCGGAACGATTGAAGGTTCAGGCGATTTATGGGATTGTCCGGCAAGCGGACGGTGTGCCGCTCGCGCTGTCAGGCGCGCCTCAAGGCGGCGGGGGGCCGCACGTCAAAAGGCAATCCAATGGCCCTTTTGGGCGAGGGGACGGGAGATTCGAACGCATGAAAAGAATTGTGGCTCTGTCGTTGGCGCTCGCGGCCGCCGTCTCGGTCTCCGCCTGTGAGACGCCGCAACAGCAGAACGCCCTCGTCGGCGGCGCGCTGGGGGCGGGCACTGGCGCGCTGATCGGATCGGCGGTCTCAGGGGGCAGCGCCGGGGGCGCGCTCGCGGGGGCCGCGATCGGCGCGGGCTCCGGCGCGCTGATCGGCTCGGCCGCGACGCCTCAGCCGACTTACTATGGCGGGCCGGCCTACGGCGCGCCGCCGCCGCCGCGCCGGTGCGCCCAGTGGGCCTACGACTACAACGGCAATCGAATCTGCACCGCGTTCTACTGAGCCCAAGGGAGGAAACAATGAAGAAGGTTCTCGCTCTTTCGCTGGCCCTTGCCGGCGCTTTATCGGTTTCCGCCTGCTACACGCCGCAACAGCAGACAGGCACCCTCGCGGGCGGCGCGATCGGCGCCGGCACCGGCGCGCTGATCGGCTCGGCGGTTTCAGGCGGCAGCGCTGGCGGGGCCATCGCCGGCGGGCTCATCGGGGCCGGAACCGGCGCGCTCGTCGGCAATGCGGTGACCGCGCCGCCCAGGCGTTGCGCGCAGTGGGGCTGGGACCCCAACGGCAACCGGGTGTGCACGGCTTTCTACTGAATCCAAGGGGGACAACATGAAGAAGACTTTCACGCTCGCGCTTGCCCTGGCCGGCGCGCTGTCCGTTTCGGGCTGCTACACCCCGCAACAGCAGACAGGCACCCTGGCCGGCGGCGCGATCGGCGCTGGCGGCGGCGCGCTGATCGGATCGGCGCTTACCGGCGGCAGCGCCGGCGGCGCCATTGCCGGCGGCATTATCGGGGCGGGGACTGGCGCGCTGATCGGCAACGCCGTCACGGCGCCGCGCAGGCATTGCGCGCGGTGGGGTTACGATTACAACGGCAACCGCTACTGCCGCGCCTGGTACTGATCGATCCACGATTCACGCGCCATGGCCAGCACTTGCGCCATGGCGCGGCCCGCCCGCGCCCGGAGCGCGGCGGCGGTCTTGGAACATGACCAGACGCCCGTCCCCGGACAGCCCGCTCGTCGCTCGCTTCCTGTCTTCGCCCAACCATGGCGAGCGGCGCGGGCGCGGCCGGCCGGATTGCCTCATCCTGCACTATACCGGCATGTCGACTGGAGAAGCGGCGCTCAAGGCGCTGACCGATTCCGCCTCCCAGGTGTCGGCGCATTATCTGGTCTGGGAAGACGGGGCGATCGACCAGCTGGTCAGGGAAAGCGCGCGGGCCTGGCACGCGGGCAAGTCCCGGTGGAAGGACGAGAGCGATCTCAACTCGGCCTCGATCGGGGTGGAGATCGTCAATCCCGGCCATGACGGCGGCTCGCCGCCCTTCCCGGAACGCCAGATCGCCGCGACGATCGCGCTCGCGCGCGACATCTCTGCGCGCTGGGGAATAGCGCCCGAGCGCGTCCTTGCCCATTCCGACGTCGCGCCTGCGCGCAAGCAGGACCCGGGCGAGGTTTTTCCGTGGGAGGCGCTATGGCGCGCCGGGATCGGCCACTGGACCGAGCCCGCGCCGCTCGCGGGCGGCGCGCTCTTCGCCCACGAGGAGGAAGGCCCGGCGGTGCGGGCGCTGCAGGCGATGCTGGCGCTCTACGGCTATGGCGTGGAAATCACCGGGATATACGACCGCCAGACCCGGCAGACGGTCGGGGCGTTCCAGCGCCACTTCCGGCCCGCGAGGGTCGATGGCGAAGCGGACGCCTCGACCGTCTCGACGTTGAAGGCGCTGATCGACGGGCTCGGCCGGAAGCCGGGGTGAGCCTGCGCTTTCGTTCCAGCGCTCCGCGCCTTGCTCTCCCAGAAGAAAACGCCAGGAAAGTCTCTAGCGTCCGCAACGGCCGCCTCAGCAAGCGGCTCCGCGGTCCGCCGCGCCAGCAAGTCAGTAGTTCTGGCCGCCGCCTGATTTAGGTTACTTTATGTAATCGGTGTCCGATAGATCTGCGGCTGAGCGGATGAGACGCTACGTAAGAAGTCAAATTCCACAATTTCTATTTTATCTGGACGTGATTATTAGCACACTATTTACAAATTTCCACCATAATACGATGATATTTATCTTTTTCTTTAGCCAAAATCTTGCCATTAACCAATGATTAACCATGATCATTTAGATCTCTAAGCAACGACGCCAATAACGGTGACCCCGCGAGAGGGCTGCGGCGAAGAGCCCTCATTCGGAGTCCAGACATGACTGCCGTGCGCCAGCGCGTGGACCCGGAAAGGTCGCCGAACGGCGAGGATCGCGTCGATCCCGCCGGACAGAGCCCCGAAAAGCACCTGATCATCGCCGGGACCGGCCGCGCTGGAACAACTTTCCTTGTCCGCTATTTGACCGAACTCGGCCTCGACACAACCCTGGCCAGAAATGGCGAGCGGGCGGAATGGGACAGCGACGCCAACGCCGGCCTCGAAAACCTGCTGATCGCCGGCGCCAATCTTCCCTACGTGGTCAAGTCGCCCTGGATCAGCGAATATGTCGAGCAAATCCTCGAGGAAAAACAGCTCGAGATCGACGCGTTCATCGTGCCGGTGCGCGATCTGGTCGAGGCGGCCACGAGCCGCGTGGTCCTCGAGCAGCGCGCCATCCATCAGCACAACCCATGGATGGCGGAGAAGCTGAACAAGACATGGGAAGCCTTCGGCCATACCGCCGGCGGGCTGGTTTATTCGCTCAACCCTCTCGACCAGGCGCGGTTGCTGGCGGTTCAGTTTCACCAGCTCGTCCTGAAAGCGTCAGGCGCGGGCATTCCCCTTGTTTTTCCGGTCTTCCCCAGAATCGCGACCGACTGGGAGTACCTCCACAAATGCCTGCGGCCGATCTTGCCGGAGATCGCCGAAGACGCGGCTCGCACGGCGCACGCCAGGGTCGCCGACGCGGCCAAGGTCAGGGTGACGGGCGAGATCGCGAAGCCCGCGCCGGGCAAG
The DNA here is from genome assembly GCA_963761435.1 of uncultured Alphaproteobacteria bacterium. GTDB lineage: Bacteria > Pseudomonadota > Alphaproteobacteria > Rhizobiales > Beijerinckiaceae > Roseiarcus. Next base: position 79,500 of record CAVXHJ010000006.1, read on the forward strand.
GCGCCCGCCGCAAGGGAGGCCAGGTCCGGCCCGAGCTACCCGAGCCCGGCGGAAATCGACAACATCGCGCTGCGGCGTGAAATCGCCCGGCTTCGAAAAGAGCTGAGTCAACAAGCGTCTGTGCAAGCATCGTCCTCCGAAATGGCGAATGAAGTGGAGGTCCAGCCATGACACAATCGATCGCGCATGAAATGGAAAACATAGCCAGGCATTTCGACACCCTGGCCGAACTCTATCAAGATGATCTTGCCTCGACGCAAACAGTGAGAATTGCTTTATCCGCGCGGCACAGGACCTATAGGGAGGCGGCTTCGTTCATTCGCGGCGCGGCGTCGATACCTGTCCAACCCGAGCCGTTTCTGTCCCCGTCGTGGTTTGACGGAGGGTTCAAGGACACCAAGTCCCTGCGTTGACTTGACCCGCGCATGCAATTTGCCTGTGCCGTCGGGGAGGCGGCCGGGACGCGGATGCGCCGAGACTTGAAATCTAGCTCGGCGAATCCCGCCACGATCTCAACAGGAAAAAAAGCAACGAAACCATGACCAGCCCCAGCCCGAAACAGAACATGGGGTCGATCACAAAACGCAGGTCCGGAATCCACCAGGACAGCGGGACCGTGATCAGCGCGGAGAGCGCCGGAATCAACAGAAAGAACATCGTGACAAAGCCATTGTCATTGTCCGTCGCCGTCAACGCCACCTGATAAAAGACCCGCCCAGCCGCCGCGGCGGCCAATGTTCCGAGCAGCAATAACAAGATTGCCGGCAACGTATGCTCGTCAACGGGAAAGGCCGGACGAAACCGCGACATCGCGAGAATTGACGGTATCAGAATAAAAGAGGAGACGATGAAATTCGCGGCTATCGCCGCCAACTCGTCAAAGTCCGAGAACCATTTGCCGACCAGGCTGCCGCTCAGGGCGAAAAATATCGGAATGGGTATGGCGTATGACCATCGGCTATGCAGCATGCTTTCGATGATGTCGCTCGCCAACCGACCGTTCGTGTTCTCCATCTGACTCCAGGCGACAATCATTGCGCCCGCGAACGCGACGGCAAAACATCCGAAGAAGACGTAAGGCGACACAGGAATAGGCTTCTGCGACACAACGATTGCGACCAACGCCGCCCAGAATGGCGATAAATTGAATATTGTCGCGGTAATGATCGGATGCGCGCTGCTCAAGCCGACGTAATAGAGCAAGAGGCCGCACAGGCCAAAGATGAACAGAACCGCCAATCTGACCAGATTCCGCGCATCCCCGAAGAGCCTGATGAAGTCGCCCCGGCTGGAGCGGGGCAAGGTCAGCAGCGGGACTGACAACAGCAGGGCGAATTGGGTGAGGAAAATGAAATACGACGAACTGAGGCGTCTGGCGGCGAGCGCCGAGAAGGGCTCCTGCGTCGCCACCAGCAGCGCGGTCACCAGGGAATAGAGGCTTCCCAGCCGGTAGTTCGCGCGACGAGGTGGACTCGGCATTTCTGGTGCGCCTTCGCCTGTCGCCCTGCCCACGACGCTCCGCGGTTGGCGGCCGGCCGCAATTTTCGCCATGCCAGAGTTTCCGGCAAGCGCCCGGGGACGCCGCGCCGGCGAAATCCTGCGCGGCTAAACGCTTCGGCGGCGGCGCTGGTTCCACGATCGCCCGCAAATGGCGGGCCTGGCAGCCGCCGGCCGCTCGCAGTCCGGGGCGCGGACTCCGCTCGGGCCGGGGACAACCCGGCCCGCGCCGTGACGCGGCGTTTAGACGCCCGCCAACTGCTTGCCGAGCGGCAGCGAGCGGATGCGTTTGCCGCTCGCCGCGAAGATCGCATTCATGAGCGCCGGCGCGACCGGCGGCACGCCGGGTTCGCCCACTCCGCCCAGCGGCATGTCGTAGCCGTGCGGCACGATATGCACATGCGTCTCGCGCGGCGCGTCGCTGATGCGCAGCACCAGATAGTCGTCGAAATTGCCCTGCTGGACCCTGCCGTTCTTGAACGAAATCTCGTTCATCAAGCCGACGCCCAGACCCATGATGACGGCGCCCTCGAACTGAGAGCGAACCCGATCCGGATTGACAATCGGACCGCAATCGACGGCGATGTCGACCCTGGGAATCGTGATGTTGCCCTTGTCGTCCACGGCCGCTTCGATGACCGCCGCGACGTAGCTCACGAAGCTGCGGTGGACGGCCAGGCCAAGCCCGTGGCCCTTCGGAACCTCGCGGCCCCATCCGGCCTTTTCCGTCACCAGTTCGACGACGTTGCGAAGCCGGGCGGTGTCGATCGGGTAGACCTCCGGATTCTCGCCGTAGTCCCAGAAGTTCTTCACCTTGTCCCGGACGTCCACAATCCGGGGAGGGCCGATGAGATCGAGCAGGAACGCTTTCTGGTCCTTGCCCGCCGCAGCCGCAAGCTCGGCGGCGAAGGACTGGATGGCGAACCCGTGCGGCACGTTCGAAACCGACCGCCACCAGCCGATCTTGGTGTGCGCTTCCGCCTCGCCGTTCTCGAGGCTGATGTTCTTGATGTCGAAGGGCAGGTCGGACATGCCCTGACCCAATTCCCAATTGAGTTCATGCCTCGGATCGGGCGCGACGAACAGCGCCCCGATCGTCGGCGCGACGCTGTTGTGCCGCCACGCGACCACTTTGCCGTCGTTGTCGAGCCCCGCTTCGATCCGTTCGAGCGACACGGTGTGAAAGAAGTCGTTGTGGATGTCGTCCTCGCGGGTCCAGACGACCTTGACCGGCGCGCCGCCGACAGCCTTCGAGCATAGCGCCGCCTCGACCGCGAAGTCCGGCTTCGACTTGCGGCCAAAGCCTCCGCCGAGAAGCGTCACGTTGACGGTGACGTTCTCGCCCGGAAGCCCAAGGTACTTGGCGACCAGATCATGCGCGGCCTGCGGGCTTTGCACGCTTGTCCAGACCTCTGCCTTGCCGTCGACGATCTGGCAGGTGGCCGCGGGGGCTCCATCGTCGCATGCGCGTTGTGAGGGATGTAATATTCGGCCTCGACCTTCTTCGCCGCGCCCGCATAGGCCGAGGCGAAGTCGCCTTCGCTGCGCAGCGCCAAGCCGGGCTGCCTCGCCGTCGCCTCCATCGCCGCGCGATAGGCCGCGGAATCGTAGGTCGCATGCGGACCGTCGTCCCAGGTGATCTTCAGCGCCTTGCGGCCCTGCATCGCGGCCCAGGTGTTGTCGGCGATGACGGCAATTCCCCCTGACGGCTGGAAGACCATCGGATAGGACGGCGCCGGGATCTCGACGATCTCGACGACGCCCGCGACTTTCTTCGCTTCGGTCGCGTCATAGGAGACAACCTTGCCCCCCATGACCGGCGGCCGCGCGATGACCGCGTATTTCTGGCCGGGCAGGCGCGTGTCCTGACCGTATTTGGCGCGACCGGTCGTGATGTTGAAGCCGTCGACGATATTGGTCCCTTCCTTGCCGATGTAGCGGAACTGCGAAGGGTCCTTGAGGCGCAGCGAGTCGGCCGCCGGGACATCCAGCTTGGCGGCGTCGGCGGCGAGTTCACCGTAGCCGAGCTTCTGTCCGGTCGATTTCTGGACGACCTCGTGGTTCTTCGCCTCCACGTCGGCGACCGGGACGCCCCAGCGCTTGGCCGCAGCCTCTTCGAGCATCATGCGCGCGGCGGCGCCAACCTGCCGCATCGGCTTGATGAAATGGCGGGTCGAACGGGAGCCGTCGGTGTCCTGGTTGCCGTATTTGACCTCGTCGCCGGTCGCCTGGGCGATCTTCACCCTGGCCCAGTCCGCATCAAGCTCGTCGGCGACAATGAGCGGCATGCCGGTGCGCACGCCCTGCCCCATGTCGGAGCGATGGCAGACGATGGTGACGGTCCCGTCAGGCGCGATCGACACGAAGGCCTGCGGGTTGTTGACCGTGCCGTGCGGCATCCCGTCCGCGCCCCACTTGGGCGCGTCGGCCGGCGCCGCGCGTTGCGGCAGGATGGTCAGGGCGAGAACGAGCCCCCCGGTTGAAGCCATGCCCTTGAGAACGCTGCGCCGGCTGACATTCTCGATGCCCGATGGCGCGATTGCGCGATTGTGCTTGGTCATGTCACGCTCCCGCGGCTTGCTTGATGGCGGCGCGAATGCGCTGATAGGTCCCGCAGCGGCAAATGTTGCCGTACATCGTGCCGTCGATGTCGGCGTCGGTCGGATGGGGCGTCTGTTTCAGAAGCGAGGCGGCCTGCATGATCTGTCCCGCCTGACAATAGCCGCACTGCGGCACATTGAGCGCGCGCCAGGCCTTCTGAAGCGGGTGATTTCCTTCCGGGTCGAGGCCTTCGATCGTGGTGATCGACTTGCCGTTCGCGTCGCTGACCGACGTGACGCAGGACCGGACGGCGTCGCCGTCGAGATGGATGGTGCAGGCGCCGCAGGCGGCCATTCCGCAGCCGAACTTCGTGCCCGTGAGCCCGAGGATATCGCGCAGATACCAGAGCACCGGCATCGACGGGTCGCCGTCGAATGTCTGCGCCTGGCCATTCACCTTGAGAGTGACCATGCCTTCCTCCCTGCCAAAGCCGCCGCCTCATGGACCGCGCTCGCCGAGAGCGGGGAGCCGAGCGCCTCGCATGACGGCTGACGCCAAATACTATGATCTGACTTGGTAAGGAGCAATCGATAAAGCGGTATATTCTATCAGATACATCGTCACGCCGGGGAATACTCATTGCGAAGCCGCGAAATATTACAGGGAATATCTCGCTGAGAGCAACTCGACTTGCGCGGGACGAATAAGAGTTTTGCCCGGCCCCGCGCGGGGGGGTGCGGTATTTGACATCGTGGCCTCGCCCGCGTAACAGCGCGGCCTTCGTCAGGTTTTGGCCTCGTCGATCACGCCGACTGTCCCTTCGAGGCCAGCGGTCACCGTCCGGCAGCGCTCAGCGCCCCCGGGCGCGACTGGCGTTGGCGTCATGGCTGGGTGCGGGCGCGAAGCGGCGCCCCATATAGGCGGGAGGCCGTCGGCTGGGCCTCTCAGAGGAGCAAAGCATGTTCGAGAGCCTGTCCGAAAAGCTCTCCGGCATTCTGGATAAACTGACCGGCCGCGGCGCCCTCTCGGAGGAGGACGTCAACGCCGCGATGCGCGAAGTGCGCCGGGCGCTCATCGAGGCGGACGTGGCGCTCGAAGTGGTGCGCTCGTTCGTCGACCGCACGCGCACCAAGGCGGTCGGCGCGGCGGTCATCAAGTCGGTCAGGCCCGGCCAGATGGTCGTGAAGATCGTCCACGATTCGCTGATCGAGACGCTCGGCGGCGAATCTCAGGCGATCGACCTCAACGCGCCGGCGCCGGTTGCGATCATGCTGGTGGGGCTCCAGGGCGCGGGCAAGACGACGACAGCGGCGAAGATCGCCAAGCGCATGACCGACCGCGACAAGCGCCGCGTGCTGATGGCCTCGCTCGACGTGAAACGGCCCGCCGCGCAGGAGCAGCTCGCGGTGCTCGGCCAGCAGGCGGGCGTCGATACGCTGCCGATCGTTCTCGGCCAGGACCCCGTCGCGATCGCAAGGCGCGCCGAGCAGGCGGCGCGCCTCCAGGGCTACGACGTCGTCCTCCTCGACACCGCCGGGCGCACCCATATCGACGAGCCGCTGATGGCGGAGATGGCGGAGATCCGCGACGCCGCGCGCCCGCACGAAATCCTGCTCGTCGCCGACGCGCTGACCGGCCAGGACGCGGTCAATCTCGCGAAAAACTTCAACGAACGCGTCGGCTTGACCGGCATCGTGCTGACCCGGATGGACGGCGACGGGCGCGGCGGCGCGGCGCTCTCGATGCGCTCGATCACCGGCAAGCCGATCAAGCTTCTGGGCGTCGGCGAGAAGATGGACGCGCTCGAGGATTTCCATCCCGCGCGCCTCGCCGACCGCATCCTCGGCATGGGCGACATCGTGAGCCTGGTCGAGAAGGCGGCGCAGAACATCGACGCGGCGCAGGCGGCCAAGATGGCCGAGAAGATGCGCAAGGGCGTGTTCGATCTCAACGACCTCTCGGAGCAATTGGCGCAGATCGAGAAGCTTGGCGGCATGGGCGGCATCATGGGCATGCTGCCCGGCGTCGCCAAGATGAAGGAGCAGCTCTCGGGCGCGAACCTCGACGAGAAGTTCGTCAAGCGCCAGCGGGCGATCATCTCGTCGATGACCCCGGTCGAGCGGCGCAATCCCGATATTCTCAAGGCGTCGCGCAAGAAGCGGATCGCGGCGGGCGCAGGCGTGACGGTGGAATACGTCAACCGTCTCCTGAAGCAGCACCGCCAGATGGCCGACATGATGAAGGCGATGGGCGGCGCGGGGGGGAAGCGCGGCGGCATGATGGGCAGGCTCGGGCAGATGATGGGCCTCGGCGGCGGCATGCCGATGCCCTCGCCCGAAGAGATCGCGGCCATGCAGAAGCAGCTGGGCGGCGGAGCGGCGCCCGGCCTGCCCTCGGGGCCGCCCGGCATTCCCGCCGCCCCGCCGCCCGGCGCCTTCAACCTGCCGCCGCAATTCCCGGGCCTTGGCGGGGGCGCGAAGCTTCCCGGCCTCGGCGGCGGGTTCAATCCGTTCGGGGGGAAGAAGAAATGACCAAATCCCCCTCTCCCCGCTCGCAGGGAGAGGGGCTCTCTTGTAGGGCGGGGTCGTTGACCGCGCCAGGGCGGGGTCGACGACCCCGCCCTACAGCCCTACAGCGCCACAGTCTGAAAGGAAGAACCTGAATGTCGCTAAAAATCCGCCTCTCGCGCGGCGGCGCCAAGAAGCGCGCCTTCTATCGCATTGTCGTCGCCGACGCGCGCATGCCGCGCGACGGCCGCTTCGTCGAGAAGATCGGCACGTTCGATCCCTTGAAGGCCAAGGACGACGCGAGCCGGCTCGTGCTCGACCAGGAGAAGGCCAAGGCCTGGCTCGCCAAGGGCGCCCAGCCGACCGACCGGGTGCTGCGGCTCCTCGACGGGCTCGGCCTCGCCAAGCGGGAAGCGCGGAACAATCCCGAAAAGGCCAAGCCGAAGAAGAAGGCCCAGGAGCGCGCCGCGGCGGCCGAAGCCGCGGCCGCCAAGGCCGCCGAAGCGCCCGCCGCCTGAGCGCGGGATGAGCCGGCCGGCGCGAGCGCCTGACCGTCTTGTCCTGATGGGCGTGTTCGGCGCGCCCCAGGGCGTGCGCGGGGAGGTTCGCGTCAAATCGCTGACCGGCGATCCCAAAGCGATCGGCGCCTACGGGCCGCTCACCGACGGGAAACGCGCGCGCGTCTTCGCTTTCGAGGCGCTGCGCCCGCTCAAGGCGGACATGCTTGTCGCGCGGGTCGGCGGGGTTTCGACCCGCGAGGCCGCCGCGGCGCTGACGGGCGTCGAGATCTTCGCCCGCCGCGACCAGTTGCCGAGCCCAAGCGACGAGGAATTCTACTACGACGATCTCATCGGCCTCGACGCCGTCGACGCCAAGGGCGCGCTGCTTGGCCGGGTCGTGTCGCTGATGAACCACGGAGGGGGCGACATTCTCGAGATCGCGCCGGCGCACGGCGGCGAGACCGTGCTCCTGCCGTTCACCAGGCGCGTCGCGCCGCGCATCGATTTCGACGCCGGGCGCATTGTCGTCGAGCCGCCGCGCGAAGTCGAAGACGAAGACTGATGTCGCGGCTCATTGCGCTTGGGGCGCCGCTCCCCGCCCATTTCGCTCGCCACGGCGCCCGCGGGCGGTTGCTAAGGGCGCGGGGGGCGGGTAGAGAAACTCTTGCGCGGCGCTCGTCTTTGCGCCGAAATTTCAAAAATCCCCGGTCGTTCTGGAGACGCGCTCAATGACGATGAGTTCCGACACGGCGGAAGGCCATGGGGCGTACCCGGTCACCAAGCGGGACATGCTCTTCCTGATGACCGGATCGCTGGTCGCGGTCGGCGCCGCGGCGACGATCTGGCCGTTCATCGACCAGATGAACCCGGATGCGGCGACGATCGCCGCGGCCGGGCCGGTCGATATCGACATCCAGCAGCTTCAGCCCGGCCAGCGGATCGTGACGCTGTGGGCCGCGCGTCCAGTGTTCGTCGTCAAGCGGGCGCAGCCGGCGCTCGACGAACTCAAGAGCCAGAAGCTCCTCGACCAGTTGCGCGACCCGAATTCGCAAGAGGCGCAGCAGCCGGCCTATGCGGCCAATTGGAGCCGCTCGATCAAGCCGGAGATACTGGTGCTGGTCGGCGTTTGCACCCACCTCGGCTGCATTCCGCTGTTCGACCCGGAGCCCAACGCGAGCAATCCCGCCCCCGACTGGCCGGGCGGCTTCTTCTGCCCCTGCCACGGCTCGAAATACGATCTCGCCGGCCGGGTGTTCCAGGGGGTTCCGGCGCCCTACAACCTCCCCGTTCCGCCCTATCATTTCCCGGACGACAAGACGGTGCGCGTAGGCCAGAACCCGCCGGGGCAGAATTTCGACTTCAATTCGATTTTGCAGGTGTGAGGCGCGAGCGCGCGAGGATATCCGGCTTGGCGACGACTAGAGTGACCGTCGAGTTGAGTGACGCCGACAGCGCGCGACTTGGGTCGCTTGCGAAAGCCACCGGACGAAGCGAGTCGTCGCTGGCCGCCGAGGCAGTCGCGGAATTCCTCGCTGTCCAGGATTGGCAAGTTGCCGCGATCAACGCGGGTATCGAGTCGCTCGACCGCGGGGAGGTTGTCGCGCACTCGGCGGTCCGCGAGTGGATAGAATCTTGGGGCACGGACGAGGAGCTTGATCCGCCGAAGCCGCCGCGAGCGTGAGAGTCCGCTGGTCTGCGGAATCGCTCGATGACCTTGCGGCGCTTCGCGCGTTCATCGCCTCGGAGAGTCCGGCGGGCGCGGTAAGGATCGCTCGTCGGATCAGTGAAATCGTCGCAACTACGCTCTCCGACAATCCCGAAATCGGACGGCAAGGACGTGTGCCCGGCACACGCGAACTGGTCGTTGCCCGAACGCCCTTTCTTGTGGCGTATCGAGTGCGCGCCGACGCTATTGAGGTTGTGCGCATTCTGCATGGCGCCCAGCGCTGGCCGGATCGGCTATAAGCCACCCGGAATCGAAATGTTCGCCGCGACCGTCCTCACCCTCTTTCCCGCCATGTTTCCCGGGCCGCTTGGGCAGTCGCTCGCAGGAGAGGCTCTCGCGCGGGGCTTGTGGTCGCTGGAAGCGCGCGACATCCGCGAGCACGGGATCGGGCGCCATCGCGCCGTCGACGATACGCCGGCCGGCGGTGGACCGGGGATGGTGATGCGCGCCGACGTCATCGCCGCGAGCCTCGACGCGGCGGCCCTGCCCGGCGACCCAAGGCCGCGCCTCATCATGAGCCCGCGCGGGGCGCCGTTCGTCCAGGCGCAGGCGCGCCAATGGGCGGCGGGGCCGGGGCTCGTGATCCTCTGCCCGCGCTTCGAGGGGGTGGACGAGCGGGTGATCGAGGCGCGGGGGCTCATCGAGGTCTCGGCCGGCGACTATGTGCTCTCCGGCGGCGACATCGCCGCGCTCGCGGTCATCGACGCCTGCGTCAGGCTCATTCCCGGCGTGATGGGGAAGGAGGAATCGGGCGAGGAGGAGAGCTTCGAGAACGGCCTGCTCGAATATCCCCACTACACAAGGCCGCGCGAGTGGGAGGGGCGGACGATCCCCGACGTCCTGCTGTCCGGCGACCACGCCAAGATCGCCGAATGGCGGCGGCGCGAGGCGGAGCGGATTACGACGGCGCGAAGGCCGGATCTGGCGGCGGTCAAACCGACCATGCGGCGACCCGGCGAGCCCAGCTAGGCCGGCCGCGTCCGGGATTTCGGCCAACCGAAGCTAGAACATTGTCTTGCGGAAAAGCAGGAGCTCTGCTATAAGAATTCTTGGTCCCGGGGCCGTCAGGTCGAAGCGGCCGGTGGCGTCTGGATGGCTTCGTCGCTCCTCGCCATGATATTCTGCCGAAATGCAATTTGCTTTTGCGGAAACTGACAAAAAAGAGATGTTAAGGCATTGAAATCATTGAATCGCGTGACAGTATTGCACGCCGCAGATCACCGCGTCGGCACCGGGTGCTCGCCGCGGTAGTCGTAGAAGCCGCGCTGGGTCTTGCGGCCGAGCCAGCCGGCCTCGACGTATTTCACCAGCAGTGGGCACGGGCGGTATTTCGAATCCGCGAGCCCCTCGTGCAGCACCTGCATGACGGCGAGACACGTGTCGAGGCCGATGAAGTCGGCGAGCTGCAGCGGGCCCATCGGATGGTTGGCGCCGAGGCGCATCGCGGTGTCGATCGCCTCGACCGAGCCCACGCCCTCGTAGAGCGTATAGACCGCCTCGTTGATCATCGGCAGGAGAATGCGGTTGACGATGAAGGCGGGGAAATCCTCGGACATCGTCGCCGTCTTGCCGAGCCGGGTGACGAAGGCCTTGGCCGCCTCGAACGTGTCGTCCTTGGTGGCGATGCCCCGGATCAGCTCGACGAGCTGCATGCGCGGCACCGGGTTCATGAAGTGGATGCCGATGAACCGCTCGGGATTGGACGTCACCGAAGCAAGCCGCGTGATCGAGATCGAGGAGGTGTTGGAGGCGACGATGGCGTCGGGCTTCAGGAACGAGCGCAGCGCGATGAAGATCTTGCGCTTCACCTCCTCGTTCTCGGAAGCCGCCTCGATCACCAGATCGCAATCGCCGACCTTGTCGAGGGTGGGCGGCCACGTGGATGCGCTCGAGGATCGCCTTGCGCTCGGCTTCGTCCATCTGCCCCTTCGACACCTGGCGCGACAGGTGGCCGTTGATGGTCGCGAGCGCGGCGTTGATCCGCTCCCCGGCGACGTCGTTGATGGAGACGTTCAGTCCGGCCTGGGCCGCAACCTCGGCGATGCCGGCGCCCATCTGACCCGCGCCGATGACGCCGACCGTCTCGATGTTGAGTGTCATATTCCTGTCCAGCAAACGTCCCGCGCAGACCTGCGATCATAGACGAGCAGCGACAGGGGTCCAGTCGGCGCGCCGCGCTTTTTCATAAGTTCAGCCGGACCTTAGCGCCCAATCTTGCCGAGCTCCGCCGCAAGCTCGGGAAGCGCGGTATAGAGATCGGCGACGAGGCCATAATCGGCCACCTGGAAGATCGGGGCCTCCTCGTCCTTGTTGATGGCGACGATCACCTTCGAATCCTTCATCCCCGCCAGATGCTGGATCGCCCCCGATATGCCGACCGCGATATAGAGATCCGGCGCCACGACCTTGCCGGTCTGGCCGACCTGCCAGTCGTTGGGCGCGTAGCCCGCGTCGACCGCGGCGCGCGAAGCGCCCATCGCCGCGCCGAGCTTGTCGGCGACCGGCTCGATATAGGTCTTGAAGTTCTCGGCCTTCTGCATCGCCCGGCCGCCGGAGATGATGATCTTGGCCGAGGTCAATTCCGGCCGGTCGGACTTGGCGAGCGCGTCGCCGACGAACGACGACACCGCCGGGTCGGCGACGGCCGCGACCGGCTCAACCGGCGCCGAGCCGCCCTCGCCGGTGGCGGCGAAGGAGGCGGTGCGCACCGTGACGACGATCTTCGGGTCGGTCGATTCGACGGTCTGGATTGCGTTGCCGGCGTAGATCGGCCGCTCGAAGGTCTTGGGGCCGAGCACCTTGGTGATGTCGGAAATCTGCATCACGTCAAGGAGGGCGGCGACGCGCGGCATGACATTCTTGGCGCTCGCGGTCGAGGGCGCGACGATCGCGTCGTAGCCGGGAGCGAGCGAAACGATCAGCGCCGCCAGCGGCTCCGCGAGGCCGTGCGCGTACAGGGGATCGTCGGCGACAAGCACCTTCGCCACGCCCTTGAGCTTGGCGGCGCTCGCCGCGGCGGCGCCGACGTCCTTGCCCGCCACCAGCGCGTCGACCGGACCTCCGAGCTCGAGCGCGGCGGTGAGCGCGCGCGCGGTCGCATCGTTCAATTGTCCGCCCGCGACTTCGGCCAGAAGGAGGGTCGCCATCGTCAGATCACCCCGGCTTCGTCATGCAGCTTGGCGACCAGCTCCGCCACCGACTTGACCTTCACGCCCGCCTTCCGGCCGCCCGGCTCGGCGGTCTTCAAGACCTTGAGCCGGGGCGAAACATCGACCCCGTAGTCGGCCGGCGTCTTCTCGTCGATCGGCTTCTTCTTCGCCTTCATGATGTTGGGGAGAGAGGCGTAGCGCGGCTCGTTCAGCCGCAAATCGGTGGTGACGATCGCCGGCAGCTTCAGGGAGACAGTCTGCATGCCGCCGTCGACTTCGCGCGTGACCTCGACCTTGCCATCGCCGACGACGACTTTCGAGGCGAACGTCCCCTGGCCCCAGCCGGTCAGCGCCGCGAGCATCTGCCCGGTCTGGTTCGAAGTCGTCGTCGATCGCCTGCTTGCCCATGATGACGAGGCCGGGCTGTTCGGCGTCGACGACGCCCTTGAGGAGCTTGGCGACGGCGAGCGGTTCGGTGAGCGCGTCAGTCTTGATCAGGACGCCGCGATCGGCGCCCATGGCGAGCGCGGTGCGGATGGTTTCGCTCGCCTGCGCCGGGCCGATCGAGACGACGATCACTTCGGTCGCCTTGCCTGCCTCCTTCTGCCTGAGCGCCTCCTCGACCGCGATCTCGTCGAACGGATTCATCGACATCTTGACGTTGGCGAGCTCGACCCCCGAGCCGTCGGACTTGAGGCGAATCTTGATGTTGTAGTCGACGACCCGCTTGACGGGCACGAGAATCTTCATGGGCGGCGGAACTCCCGACGAACCTTGCGTTCGCTCGAAGCCGTTCGAGGCCGAAATCCCTAATCTCGGGTCTGGCGCAAGTCAAACGCGTGAGGATCGGTTTCCTCCGACGCGCCGGCGCTGAGACCGTCAGTCCAAAATGGCGTCAGCGCATGCTCAGAAGATATGCAAAAACCCAAACAATTCCGGCCCGCAGCGGATTTCTTGCGGTGAATGGCCGGCGCCGCCCAGTCGGCCGAAATAGAATCTCTCCCCGCTCGCCGCCACGCAATTGACAGAAGGGAAATTCTGACGCCAAGTCGAAAAACGACGGGCCGGCAGCAGAACAACGGCCGATCGTTGTCTGGGGAAGGGCGCACTCTATAGAGGAATATTGTCAGATGAGCGAACTGGATTACTGGAACGGGCGCCTGCTCAAGGGAGCGATCTCGCGCCGCGAGTTCATGGGTCGCGCCGCCGCTCTCGGCGCCTCGACCGTCGCGATTTCAACCATGCTCGCCAGCGCGGACGCGCGTGCAGACGAAACGCCGAAAAAAGGCGGCGTGCTGAGGCTCGGCCTTGGCGGCGGCAGCACCACCGACAGCGTCGACATTACGACCTACATCGACTCGGTGATGATCGATGTCGGGCCGGGCCTGTTCAACGGCATCGTCGAATGGGGCCAGGACGGCAAACCGCATCCGCAACTCGCCGAGAGCTTCGAGCCGACAAACGGCGCGAAGGACTGGATCTTCAACCTGCGGAAAGGAATCAAGTTCTCGAACGGCCAGGAGTTCACCGCCGACGACGCCATCTATTCGCTCAACCTGCATCGGGGCGACAGCAAGTCCGGCGGCGCAGCATCGTTGAAGCCGGTCACAGACGTCAAGAAGCTCGACAAGTACCAGATCCAGATTTCGCTCGCGGCGGCCGACGCCGACCTGCCCTACGCTCTGACCGACTACCACATCCTGATGGTGCCGGACGGCTTCAAGGATTGGTCCAAACCCGTCGGGACCGGCGCATTCTCGCTCGATAAATTTGATCCGGGCGTACGGGTCTCGCTCAAGAAAACCCGTGACTACTGGAAGCCAGACCGCGGCTGGCTCGACGGCGTCGAGGTCACGGTCATCAACGATGGTTCGGCGCGCCTCAACGCGCTGATCTCCGGCCAGATCGACGCCATCAACCGCGTCGACCACAAGGCGGTCGCGCTGTTATCGAAGACGCCCAAGATCCAGATCGTGCGCGCACCGGGCGGATGGCACGCGGTGATCGCGATGCAATGCGACAAGGCCCCCTACGACAATCCCGACATCCGGATGGCGCTGAAAGAGGCGACCGACCGCGAACAGATCCTGAAAGCCCTGTTCAGCGGCTACGGGACGCTGGGCAATGATCATCCGATTTCGCCCACCGATCCCTATTTCAACAGTGAACTGCCGCAACGCAAATACGATCCCGAAAAGGCCGCGTTCTATCTGAAGAAGTCGGGCATCGCCGATCCGAAGATTCTGCTGCAGGCCTCGGACGCGGCGTTCAACGGCGCGGTCGACGAAGGCGCGCTTCTCCAGGCCAGCGCCGCCAAGGCGGGGATCAAGGTCGACCTGAAGAAGGAGCCGGCGGACGGCTTCTGGGACAACGTCTGGCTCAAAGGGGCGTTCGTCTCGAGCTATTGGGGCGGCCGCGCCGCGGCGACGCAGATGCTTTCGGTCGCCTACGAGGCCAATGCGACCTGGAATGAAACGCACTGGAACAACGCGACGTTCGAGAAGCTGCTCTCCGATGCCCGCAGCGAGACGGACGAAGCCAAGCGCAAGCCCTACATCTGGGAAATGCAGAAGATGCTGCACGAGCAGGGCGGCGCCATCATCCCCGTCTTCCGGGACTGGCTCGACGCGCATAACGAGAAAGTCGGCGGCCACACGCCGCATGGCGGGTTCGACATGGACAACTCCATGATCATGGAGAAAGCCTGGCTTAAAACCTGACCGCACCCGGCCGCGTCCGCCATCGTGGCGGGCGCGGTTCGGACTGGCAGGGCCGCCGGCGGCGCAGCCGACCGGGGCCGCGCGCCAAGCGGAGCGGTCGTACAGGGAGAGACCGGCGAAGGACGGACATCATTGAGCACTGGGGACTTAAGATCGGCAGGGGAGTTCCAACGAGCCTAGGGTGAAGTGAGGGGACAGGCGTTGTGTTGAATCTCATTCTCCAGCGGTTCGGGCTTGGCGTTCTCACGCTGTTCGCCGCATCGGTTCTCATCTTCATCGGCACCGAGATTTTGCCGGGCGATCTCGCTTCGGCGATCCTGCAGAACTCCGCGACGCCGGAGAGCCTGGCCAAGCTGCGCCTCGACCTCGGCCTCGACCGGCCGGCGATCCTGAGATTCTTCGACTGGCTGTTCGGGGCGCTGCGCGGCGATTTCGGCCATTCGCTCGCCAATGGCCGCGACGTGCTGACCGAAATCGCGCCGCGCTTCGCCAATACGATGTTTCTCGCCGCCTATGCGGCGGTGGTCGCGGTGCCGCTCGCGATCGGCCTCGGGCTCCTGGCGGCGATCCGGCAAGGCGGCGTCTTCGACCGCCTGGTCAACCTCTTCACCCTGATGACGATCTCGGTGCCGGAATATTTCCTCGCCTATCTTCTCATCAAATATGTCGCGGTCGATCTCGGCTGGTTCCCCTCGCTCGCCAATGTGACGCCGGAAACGAGCTTCGTCGACCGCCTCTACTATGCGTTCCTGCCGATGCTGACGCTGGTCCTGGTCATCGTCGCCCATATGATGCGCATGACGCGAGCCTCCGTGCTCTCGGTGATGGCCAGTCCCTATATCGAAATGGCGATCCTCAAGGGCCTGAGAAAGTCGCGCATCGTCGTGCGCCACGCCCTGCCGAACGCGCTCGCGCCGATCATCTCGGTCGTCGCGCTCAATCTCGCCTATCTCATCGTCGGCGTGGTCGTGGTCGAGACGGTGTTCGTCTATCCCGGCCTCGGCCAGCTCATGGTCGACGAAGTCTCGAAGCACGACGTGCCCGTGGTCCAGGCCTGCGGGCTCATCTTCGCCGCCACCTTCATCCTTTTGAACATGACCGCCGACATTCTCGCCATTCTGTCCAACCCGCGGCTTCGCCAGCCGCGCTGACCAGGGGCCCCCGGGCGCGAGCAAAGAAAGACCGTTATGCGTATCCGCGGCTATAAAGTGAGCGTCACCGCGCAGATCGGCATCGTCATCGTCGTGATCAACCTGCTCGTCGCCCTGTTCGCGCCGCTCATCGCGCCTTTCGATCAGGCGACGCCGGTCGGCGACGCCTGGGCCGATCCGGACGCCCAGCATTGGCTCGGCCTCGACAACCTCGGCCGCGACATCCTGAGCCGCCTCATCTACGGCGCCCGCATGTCGATCGGCCTGTCGCTGGTCATCACCGCGCTCTCCTTCCTCATCGGCGTCATCTCAGGCTTCGCCGCCGCGGTCGCCGGGGGCTGGATCGATCAGGCGCTGTCGCGCCTCGTGGACCTCCTTCTGTCGATGCCGACGCTCATCTTCGCCTTCGTCATCCTCTCGGTGCTCGGCTCCGCCCTGCCGGTGCTGATCCTCACCATCGCCATTCTCGATTCGACGAAGGTCTTTCGCCTCGCGCGATCGGTCGCTGTGAACATCGTGAGCCTCGAATTCGTCGAAGCGGCGCGCCTGCGCGGCGAGGGATGGTGGTGGATCGTCACCCGCGAGGTTCTGCCCAACGCGATTCCCCCGCTGACCGCCGAGTTCGGCTTGCGTTTCTGCTTCACTTTCCTCTTCATCGCCGCGCTGAGCTTTCTCGGGCTCGGCGTGCAGCCGCCCGATGCGGACTGGGGAAGCATGGTCAAGGACTACCGCGACATGATCAATTTCGGCTCGGCCGCGCCGCTTTATCCCGCAGCGGCGATCGCGATCCTGACCATCGGCGTCAACTTCATCGTCGATTGGATGCTCTCGATCCATTCCAGGGGCCAGGGAGAAGGCGCGTGACCCAGCAGTCCAAGGACGCTCCCCGACCCAACGACAATTCCGTCATCCTCGACGTGCGCGGCATGCGCGTCGCGGTGCGCACGGATTCCGGCGACGGACCGGTGCTGGTCGACGACGTGTCGCTGCAGCTGAGGCGCGGCGAAGTGATCGGCCTCATCGGCGAATCCGGCGCCGGCAAGTCGACCATCGGCCTCGCCTCGATGGGCTACACGCGCCGCGACTGCCACATCGTCGGCGGCAACATCATCTTCGGCGACACCGACATCCGCGCCATCACGCTCGATGAGCGGCGGGCGCTGCGCGGGCCGAAGATCGCCTATATCGCCCAGAGCGCGGCGGCCTCGTTCAACCCCGCCCATACGCTGATGGAGCAGGTCTGCGAGGCCTCGGTCAGGCATGGCGTGCTGTCGCGCGCGGAGGCCAGGGCGGAGGCGGTGAGCCTCTTCAGGCAGCTCGACCTCCCGAGCCCCGAGACGATCGGCGCGCGCTATCCCCACCAGGTGTCCGGCGGCCAGCTTCAGCGGGTGATGGCGGCGATGGCGATGGTCGCCAAGCCCGACATCCTCATCTTCGACGAGCCGACCACCGCGCTCGACGTCACGACGCAGGTCGAGTGCCTCGCCGCCTTCCGCAAGCTCATCCGCGAGCATGGCACCGCGGCGCTCTACATCACCCACGACCTCGCCGTCGTCGCCCAGATCGCCGACCGGATCATGGTGCTGAGGCGCGGCAAGATGGTCGAATTCGGCGATTCGCGGCAGATCCTGCAGCAGCCGAAGGAGGAATACACCCGCCGTCTGGTGACCGAGCGCGTCGCCGGCCACAATTTCGTCGACGCGAACATCGCCGCGCAGATTCCAATCCTCGCCATCGACCACGTCAGCGCCAACTATCCCGGCAAGCCCAAGGTCATCGACGACGTGAGCCTTGAAGTCCGCAAGGGCGATACGGTGGCGGTGGTCGGGGAGTCGGGCTCGGGCAAGTCAACCCTGGCCCGGGTCGTGACCGGGCTCCTGCCGCGCATCGAAGGCGACGTGCGCTTCAACGGCGCGAGCCTGCCGCCCCGCCTCAAGGACCGCGCCAAGGACCAGCTGCGCCGGGTGCAGATGATCTACCAGATGCCGGACGTCGCGCTCAATCCGCAGCACACCCTGCTCGAGACAATCGGCAGGCCGGTTGCGTTCTATTTCAACCGCTCGCGCGAGGAAGTGCGCGCCCGCGTGGCGGAACTGCTGCGGCAAATGGACCTGCCGGATTCGTTCATCACCCGCAAAACCAGCGAATTGTCCGGCGGGCAGAAGCAGCGCGTCTCGATCGCCCGCGCGCTCGCCGCCGAACCCGATTTGATCATCTGCGACGAAGTGACGTCGGCGCTCGACCAGCTCGTCGGCGAAGAGATCCTCCGCCTCCTGAAAAAGCTGCAGGACGACCTCGGCGTCGCCTATCTCTTCATCACCCACGACCTCGGCACGGTGAAGCGAATCGCCAATAAGGTCGCGGTGATGCTGAAGGGCAAGGTGGTGGCGAGCGGGCGATACGGCGTCCGTGTTCGCGCCGCCCTATCATCCCTATACCGAATTGCTTCTGTCTTCGGTGCCCGAAATGCGGCCGGAGTGGCTGGACGAGGTTCTCGCCGCCCGCGCGACCGGCGCGGCGACGACTTCGGCGCTGCTCAGGGCGCCCTGAACGGGCCGGCCGGCGGCCGCCCGAACCGCGCTCTTCCGCGCGCCCTTGCCGCGCCCGCATTTCGTTTCTATACCGCCTCCAAGCCAAGCGACGATACGGGCGGGAAGCGCATTCGGGGGCGATTTTCCGCCCGGCGTGATCATTGCATGGTTCAGTCGGCCTACCCGATCGGCCGAGGACGGAACAGGACGTTTTTGATGCGCGCGCCGGGCGGACCGCGTCTGTTATTGCGGCGGCTCCGCGAGGTCATGGCGGAGCCCGTCACCGCACAGGCGCGTCTGGACCGCATCGTTGTCCTCATCGCCTCCAACATGGTGGCCGAGGTCTGCTCGCTCTATGTCGTGCGCGCCGACGGGACGATGGAGCTGTTCGCGACCGAAGGCCTGAACCGCGAGGCGGTGCATCTCACCACCATGCGGCCGGGCGAGGGTCTGGTCGGTCTCATCGCCTCGAGCGCCGAGCCGCTGGCGCTGTCCGACGCGCAGCACCATCCCTCCTTTTCCTACAAGCGTGAGACGGGCGAAGAGATCTATCAGTCGTTCCTCGGCGTGCCGGTCCTGCGCGGCGGCGCGACGATCGGGGTGCTTGTCGTGCAGAACCGCGCCCGGCGCGCCTATTCGGAGGAAGAGGTCGAGGCGCTGCAGACGACCGCGATGCTGCTCGCCGAGATGATCGCCTCCGGCGAGTTGCAGGGGATCGCCTCCCACGGCGCGCCGATCGCGGTGCGCCGGCAGCTCTCGCTCAAGGGCCTCGGCATCGCCGACGGGCTCGGCCTCGGGCATGTGGTGATGCACCAGCCGCGGGTGACGGTGTCGGCCATCGTCGCCGACGACGTGGAATCCGAGCTCATCCGCCTGGAGACCGCAATCAGCGCCATGCGCGCCAATGTCGACAGCCTCGTCGACCGCAGCGACGACGGCGTCGGCGGCGAGCACCGCGATGTCCTGGAGGCGTTCCGGATGATCGCCCACGACCGCGGCTGGCTGCGCCGGCTGCGCGAGGCGGTGAGTTCGGGCCTCACCGCCGAGGCCGCGGTCGAGCAGGTCCACAACGACGCCCGCGCCAAGCTGCAGCGCCAGACCGACCCCTACCTGCGCGACCGGCTCCACGACCTGACCGACATCGCCAATCGCCTGCTCCATCAGCTCGCCGGCCAGAGTCTCGTCCTGTTGCCCGAGGAGCTGCCGGAAAACGCGATCCTGGTCGCCCGCTCGATGAGCCCGGCGGCGCTGCTCGACTACGACCGCGCGCGGCTCAGGGGGCTCGTGCTCGAGGAAGCCGGCGAATCGAGCCACATCGCCATCGTCGCCCGGGCGCTGTCGATTCCCGCGGTCAGCGACATCGCCAATATCTCCGAGATCGTCGAGCAGGGCGACGCGATCATCGTCGATGGCGACGCGGGCGAGATCTACCTGCGCCCGCCGGCGGACGTCGAGGCGGCCTTTGGCGAAAAGGCGCGGATGCGCGCCCGGAAGCAGGCGCAGTACCGCGCCCTTCGCGACGCGCCGACGATCACCCTCGACGGCGTTCCGATCGGCCTGCACATGAACGCCGGCCTTCTCGTGGACATGCCCCACCTCGCGGAAACCGGCGCGGCGTCGATCGGCCTCTTCCGCACCGAGCTGCAATTCATGCTCGCCTCGCGCTTCCCCCGGCCGGGCGCGCAGCAGCAGCTCTATCGCTCGATCCTCGAGGCGGCCGGCGACCGGCATGTCACGTTCCGAACCCTCGACATCGGCGGCGACAAGCTCCTGCCCTACATGAAGGGCTTCGAGGAGGAGAACCCCGCGCTCGGATGGCGCGCGCTTCGCATCGGGCTCGATCGCCCGCCGCTGCTGCGGATGCAGTTCCGCGCCTTCATCCGCGCAGCCGAGGGGCGCGACCTCAAGGTCATGGCTCCGATGGTCTCGACCGTCGACGAATTCAGGGCGGCTCGCGCCATGTTCGACCGCGAGCTCGCCTTGAGCCTCAGCCGCGGTTACGAGCCGCCGCGCTCGGCCAGTCTCGGCGTGATGGTCGAAGTGCCGTCGCTGCTCTGGCAGATCGACGAGATCGCCGTGGCGGCGGATTTCCTTTCGGTCGGTTCAAACGACCTGATGCAATATCTCTTCGCCGTCGATCGCGACAACCGCCGGGTCGCCGGCCGTTTCGATCCGATGAGCGTCGGCTTCCTGCGGGCGTTGCGCGCGATCGCCGAAGCCGGCGAACGGCACGGAACGCCGGTGACCTTGTGCGGGGAGATCGGCGGGCGAACGCTCGAGGCGATGGCCCTGATGGCGATCGGCTACCGCGATCTTTCAATGTCGGCGCCCTCGATCGGCCCGGTCAAGGCGATGACGCTCACGCTCAATATCGGCGAGGCTCGCGGCGAGGTCGAGGCGATGCTGGCGAAAGGGCGCGAGGACGCTTCGCTGAGGGAGCCGCTCGGGCGGCTGGCCGAGCGGCTCGGCGTGCGCCTCTAGCGACGCAGGCCTCCTCTCCTTCCCGCGCTCCCCTTCCTTTCGAGCACTTGCATGGCCGCCAACGACAATCTCGAGCTGATCCTGCGCCGACACCAGGAAATCGCCGCGCGCCTTTCCGAAGGCGTGGCCGGCGCCCAATATTCCGCCCTGTCGCGCGAACTCAGCGAACTCGAGCCGGTGGTCTCGGCGATCAAGGCGTTTCAGGCCAAGGACAAGGAGCGCGCCGATCTGACGGCGCTGCTCAGGGAGCCGGACCTGGAGGCGGAGATGCGCGCGATGGCCGGCGCGGAACTCTCCGCCGCCGAGGCCGAAGCCGAGGCGATGGAGAAGGCCATCAGGATCGCGCTCCTGCCGAAGGACGCAGCCGACGAGGGGGGCGCGATCCTCGAGGTCAGAGCCGGCACGGGCGGGGACGAAGCGGCCCTCTTCGCCGGCGATCTCTTCCGCATGTACGTCAAATACGCCGAGCGAAGGCGATGGAAAGTCGACGTTCTCTCGATGAGCGAGGGCGCGGCCGGGGGATTTAAGGAAATCGTCGCCGAGATTTCCGGCCGCGGGGTGTTCGCGCGCCTCAAGTTCGAGAGCGGCGTTCATCGGGTCCAGCGGGTGCCCGCGACCGAGACCCAGGGGCGGATTCACACCTCGGCGGCGACCGTCGCCATGCTGCCGATCGCGGAGGAGGCGGACCTCGTCATCAACGAGGCCGATCTCAAGATCGACACCTATCGCTCCTCCGGCGCCGGCGGCCAGCATGTCAACAAGACCGAATCGGCGATTCGCATCACCCACCTGCCGACCGGCGTGGTGGTGGCGATGCAGGAGGAGCGGTCCCAGCATCGCAACCGCACCAAGGCGATGGCGCTTTTGCGCTCGCGCATCCTCGACGCCGAGAATCAGAAGCTTGACGCCGACCGGGCCGAGGCCCGGCGCTCACAGGTCGGCTCGGGCGACCGGTCGCAGCGCATCCGCACCTATAATTTCCCGCAAGGCCGCGTCACCGACCATCGCGTCAACCTGACCCTCTATTCGCTCGACCGGATCATGGAGGGCGAAGGGCTCGACGAGATCATCGACGCGCTGACGGCCGAGCGTCAGGCCGAGCTCCTCGCGGCGCAGACCCTCTCGTGACGCTCGTTCCGCGCCTGCCCCCATTCGCGCCGGGGATGCGCATCGGCCTCCTCGGCGGCTCGTTCAACCCGCCGCACGAAGGGCACGTCCTCGTCACGGAGCTCGCGCTGAGGCGTCTCAGGCTCGATCGCGTCTGGTGGCTGGTGACGCCGGGCAATCCGCTCAAATCGCAAGGCGAGCTGGCTGCGCTCAAGGACCGTGTGGAGGCGGCGCGGCGCCTCGTCGCCGGCCCGCGCGTGGCCGTGAGCGACATCGAAGCCTGCATCGGCTCGCGCTTTACCTATGAGACGCTTTCATGGATCAAGCGCCGCGCGCCCGGCGTCCATTTCGTCTGGATCATGGGGGCCGACAACCTGCGGCAGTTCCATCGCTGGCGCCATTGGCGCCGGCTCGCCCGCCTCGCGCCGATCCTCGTCGTCGACCGGCCCGGCTCGACGCTGAGCGCGACCTCGGGGCGCGCCGGCGCGGCGCTGGCGCGCTGGCGGGCGCCCGAGCGCGACGCGGCGCGCTTTGCGCGCATGGCGCCGCCGGCGCTCCTCTTTCTGCACGGACGGCGGTCCGGCCTCTCCTCGACCGCGCTGCGGAACGGGGGCGGGAACCCGGACTAGCGGGCCATGGCCGGGGTTCAAGGGCGCGATCGGTCAAGCCGCGGGCGAGCGCGCCGGCTTTTCGCTCTTATCGCGTTGGCTGTTGTGGGGAAGGAATCGGGAGCATGGCGGAGGTGGCGGACGGCGCCATCAAGGCGTCATGGCCGGGCTTGTCCCGGCCATCCACGAAGGCCCAGCGCATCTACGCAGGCAAGCGCGAAAAGCCTTGCGACCGTCCGCCTTCCTGCCGGTCGCGCCGAGGCGGGACTCGTTCTTGCGGCGGCCCGGCGTGGATGGCCGGGACAAGCCCGGCCATGACGGCAAGGGTTCGACGAACGAACAGCAAACCGGTCGACCAACAGATAATGCCATAAGAGCCCGACTTTTTCTTGCGATTATCAGAAACCATGGATAGAGTGGTCCCATCGCCGAACGAGCCGCCTCGAAAGGAGCGGCGCCGGGAGAAGCGGGGAGAAGCGGGTTTTTGCGCCGGATCGTCGTAACCCATTGAAAAGGCCCAATTCGCGGAAGGGTTTTCCTTTGATACCTTTCCGGATTCCTTTGCCCCGCTTCCGGTTTCCTTTGCTGGGCTTCCCGGAGTCTTTGCTGGGCTTCCGCTGATTTGGACGGGGCCGGTGCAGCCTCACGCAAGATTCCCGGCCGAGGCTGGCGCGAGGGATCCCTTTGCCAGTGCAGCCCGCCGATGCCCCGACCGCCAAAACCACGCCGCTCCTCGCTCCTGTCAGGCGCATTGCTCGGCCTCGCCGTGGCGACGCTTGCGGCCCTGCTCGGCGGCTGCCACGACTTCGGCGACGTCACCGGCTCGATCGGCGGATCGACGCCGACGGCGATGCCGACGGACGAGGCGAAGCTCCGCGCCTACGCCGAGGATCTGGGCAAACGCTATGAGCGCGATCCCGGCGCGAAGGCCGCGTCGATTGAATACGCTCGCGCGTTGCGCGCGCTCACCCGCTACAGCGAGGCGGTCGCGGTCATCCAGACGGCGGCCATCAAGTCCCCCAAGGATTTCGACGTGCTCGGCGAATACGGCAAGGCGCTGGCCGACGCCGGCGAGCTCACGCAGGCCAAGGATGTGCTGACGCGCGCCTATACGCCCGATAATCCGCGATGGGACGTCATGTCGGTTCAGGGCGCCGTGGCGGACCAGCTCGGCGATCACGCGGGCGCAATGGAGTTCTATCGCGAGGCGCTCAAGGTCTCTCCCGGCGAGCCGAGCGCGCTCGCCAACATGGGGCTCTCGTTGGCGCTCGCGAAGCAGCTGCCTGAGGCCGAGCAGGCCTTGAGGCAGGCGGTCGCCAGCCCGAAGGCCGATGCACGCATGCGAGGCGACCTCGCGCTGGTGCTCGCGCTCGAAGGCAAGTTCGACCAGGCCGAAGCGGTCGCGCTCACGGACCTGCCGCCCGCCGCCGCGCGCGCCAATGTCGAGGCGATCCGGCGAATGATCGCGCAGGACGACTCGTGGCGCGCCCTGCGCAAACCCCAGAAGGAGGCGAAGCCAAAGGCGCAGCCGGCCGCGGGCGCCGGCTGAGGCTGCTTCAGTCGTCGTGCGCTCGGATCGACGAGGTCGGCCCCACATCGACGCTTGATCCGGCGCCGGCCGGAAGGACGGGGGGCGCGGGATCGGTCTCGCCGATCGGGGCGGGCGGCAGGGAGGCGTCGGGCCCATTGCCCGGACCTGAGGTCACGTCAGGCGCGGTCAAATGGGCGATGTCGAGCGGCTCGTCGATATTGGGCGCGGGCGGCAGCGCGTCGGGCGTAGCGGGCGCCGGCAGGAGGTTCGGCGCAGGCGCCGGCTTGCAGATGCGGCGGGAGCCCGTGTTGGTCGAGCCGTGATTGGCGAGGTCGAGATGGATGTGGTTGTAGTGGAACACGTCCGCGCCCGGCCCCAGGACGGTGGTGAAATACCGGCAGGCCCCTGCGTGCGCCTCGTGGAGGAACGCGGCCTCCTGGCTGTCGCTCTTCTTCCAGTCGTGGACGAAATCGATCGCCCGCCCGTCGGCCAGGGTGAAGCCCGCGACGTCGACCGCGTTGCCGAAGGCATGCTCGGAGAGTTGCGCGCCGGCGATATTGTCGACGGAGCGGCAACTATAGGCGCCGAATACGTTGACGGTCGCGACCCTCTCGCCGAAACGGGCCTGCGCGTCAGGCTCGACGATGTCGTTGAGCCACGCCTCCAAGGCCGGGATCATCGGACAATCGATGGTCAGAACCTTGTCGACCGCGATGGCGCCGTTGGCCAGCGCCGAGACATGAAGCGGACGCGTCATGCCGCAGATGCCGGGCCCGTCGATCTCGGGCGCAGGGACGATCGTCTCGGAAGGCGTGACGAGCTTGCGGGCAAAGCAGGCGTCCTCCGCCTGGGCCCGCCAGACCGGCCGCTCGGCGCGGCCGAAGAAGCCGCAGCCCGCCAGACAAAAAGCGGCGGAAAACAGCAGCAATGCAGGCGGAACGCAACGCGCCATTCAGGCAAAATCTGCCCATTGGTTTAAGATTCGCTAAACCACGGGAATTCGCGAATCGCTCGCCCATGGTCGGGCGCGCGTGGCGGCGCGCGCCATTTCGTCGCCGCACTTTGCCGCCAAGAGAGACGCCAAGATCGGAAAGGGACGGTTTGTTGGACGGCGCGCCCGGAAGTTGGCGAGTAGCGACAATCGGACTGGCGGTCGCGCTTTCCACGGCGGCGCCGGCAGCCGCGCATCCGCACGTCTGGGTCACCGTCAAGAGCGAGATCGCATTCACGCCTGACGGCAAGGTTGCGGCGGTTGTCCACGACTGGGTTTTCGACGAAATGTATTCGTCCTTCGCCACCCAGGGACTCGCCCCCGCGGGCGAGCTCGTCAAACGTGAGCAGTTTGCTCCGCTGGCGAAGGAGAACGCCGGCAGCCTGGCCGAGATCGGCTATTTCACGACTCTCAAGATTGGCGGCAAGGCGGTCGATTTCGGCTCGGTCACCGACTATTGGATGCAGGAGCGGCCGGACCATCTCGTCGAGTTCCACGTCACCTTGCCGCTGAAGACGCCGACGCCCGTAACCAAGTTTCTCACCCTGCGCGTCGCCGATCCCGAGTATTTCATCGATTTTGAATTCGACGACAAGGATCCGGTGAGGCTCGCCTCCGCGCCGTCCGGTTGCTCGGCCTCGGTCGCCAAGCCCAGGCCGATCGATGACGCCGACAAGCAGAAACTGAGCGAGTCCTTCTTCACCAATCTCTCGCCGGGAACCAATTTTGGTTTCAAAATGGCGAGCGCCGCTATCATCGCGTGCCCATGACGACGCGGACAATCGGACGAATCGGCTTTGGCTTTGTCGCGTGGGCGGCGTCGATCGTCGGGGCGTTGGCGCAAGGCTCGCCGCGTCCGTTCGCCGTCGGAGGCGGCGAGGGCGGAGCCGGGGAGGAAAGCGGGATCACCGGCTGGCTCATGGCGGAGCAGTCGCGGCTGACCCATCTCATCGCCGCCAAAGTGCACGCGCTTCATGGCCAGCCCGGCGCGGCTTGGGGCCTCATCGGCCTTGGTCTCGCCTATGGGGTATTCCACGCCGCAGGCCCCGGACACGGCAAGGCGGTCCTCGCGTCCTACATGGTAGCCAACGAGACCTCGCTCAAACGCGGCGCAGTCATGGCGCTGATGGCGGCCTTGCTTCAGGCGGTGGTCGCGATCGGCCTCGTCGGCGCCGCGGGCTTCGTCTTCAACGCCACCGCATCACAGATGAACAGAGCCGCCGACTGGATCGTGCTCGCGAGCTATTGCGGCGTGGCGGTAATTGGCCTCTGGCTGGTCTGGCGCAAGGGCGGAGCCCTCCTTGTTGCTCTCAGCCGACATTTGGACCGCCGCAAGGCGGTCGCCTCCACGCCGGCCTATGCGGGCGTGGCCTGGCGGAGGCCCGCTTTCAGCCTTTCTGCGCCTTCCTTCCACGCCGCCGATCCTTACGAGGCCGCAGCCCCGACCGAGGGGTGCGGCCATAGCCATGCTCCCGACCCCGCTCGGCTCGGCGCTGGGTTCTCCTGGCGCGCGGCGGCCGGAACGGTGATCGCCGCAGGCGTGCGCCCTTGCTCCGGAGCGATCCTGGTCTTGGTCTTCGCGCTGTCGCAAGGCTTGTTCGCCGCCGGAGTCGCCGCCACTTTCGCCATGGCGCTCGGCACGGCCGTGACGACCGGCGCGCTCGCCTGGATAGCCGTGTTCGCCAAATCCGCCGCCATGCGCCTCGCGGCGGGGGAGAATTCACGCCTCGCCCTGGTCGCGAGGGGGTTTGAATTCGCCGCCGCGCTCGCGGTCCTGGCGTTCGGCGTCGCGCTCCTCATCGGTTCGCGCGGCGGCGCCTGACGCCGCCACCCCTTGCGATGAGGCGCGCCCGCGCGCCTCATCGACCGTAAAGGCCGGTCAGCGTCGCCTTGGCCAGCGTGTTCGCGTTCACGTAGAAGCCGAAGACCGCGGGCGAGGCGTTGGCGTCGATGTCGAGCTTGTCGGCTTTCAGCGCATAGACGGTGATCACGTAGTGATGCGGCTTGCTGCCTTTGGGCGGGCACGGGCCGCCATATCCAGCCAGGCTGAAATCGTTGCGAGGCTGGACCGCGCCCTCAGGCAGTCCGGTCCCGCCGCCCGAGCCTTTGGGCAGCGAGGTGACGGTCGCGGGGATATTGGCGACCCACCAGTGCCAGAAGCCGCTGCCGGTCGGCGCGTCGGGATCGTACATGCTGACGGCGAAGCTCTTCGTGTCCTTCGGCGCTCCGGACCACGAGAGCGCGGGCGACACGTTCTTGCCGGTGCAATCCCACCCGTTGAACACCTGCTCGTCGGCGATCTTGGCGCCGGGCTTGATGTCCGGGCTGGTCACGGCCATCGCATTGGCTGCGCCCGCACCCAAAAACGCGCCGACCAGGATCGCCGGCCCTAACACAATTGCCCGCATGGCCTCATTCCTCCCGAAAAGATCGAGCGCGAGCCTAGGAAGCCCTGCGCCCCGCGGTCCGCCCGCCAAGGGATATTCGAACGCTCTCGCGGGCGACGCAAGCGCTTCGGCGGCCTCGGAGCAGGTCACAGCATCGTGATGGGCGCCCCATATTGCGGAAGCCGGCAAGTCCCAATACAGTCGGTTTGTGGCATTTTCGACAATCGCAGTTTTCGAGGGCGAGGATGACCGCCCGAACCTTCGACTTGGGCGATGATGCTGATCGGCTTCGCCGGACTTGGTTTTGCGGGGTTGACGAGCGAACGCAGGCGCGCCCGACTCGCCTGACGCGGCTCACGCGGGGGCGATGAGTTCGCTCATGGCCGAGGTCGTCGAGGAGCATGCGCCTCCATAGGGTCGACCCCGGCCGCCATCCCGGCGCCCGAACGCAGATGCCGCCGTCCAGCTTGCGATGTGGTAGAACCTGCCTCGAGCGAGGGCCGCCATGAGTGAACCGGAGAGCGCGCCCTTTACCGCCTTCCACAGCCACGTTTTCCTTGGCGAAGGGCACGAGAGAAGCGAACGCAGGACCTGGGCGGTGATCTGGCTCTGCGCCGCGATGATGGCGCTCGAGATCATCGGCGGTTGGCTGTTCGGCTCGATCGCCTTGATCGCAGACGGCGTCCACATGAGCACGCACGCCGGGGCGCTTCTCCTGGCGGCGCTCGCCTATACCCTGGCCCGACGCTACGCCAATGACCCCCGCTTCACCTTCGGCACCGGCAAGCTCGGCGACCTCGCCGGCTTCACGAGCGCGATCATTCTGGCGATGATCGCGCTTCTGGTCGGCTATGAGGCGGCGACCCGGTTTTTCGCGCCAACGCCGATCAGCTTCGCCGAGGCGATCCCGATCGCCATCCTTGGGCTCGGCGTCAATATCGCGAGCGCGTGGTTGCTAAGCGGCGGCGTTCATCTGGGCCATAGCCACGACCACCGCCACGCGCTAGCGCATCCCAAGCATGACCACGACGAGTCCAAGCGCATCGAGACCAAGAATGGAGCCGTCGTGCTCGCCGTGTTCGAGGCCGGCGTTCCGCCGCGATTCCGGCTCAAGGCCGAAACTGGACCCGAATTGAAAGCGTCTGATGTTTCGGTCGAAACCGTGCGGCCGAACGGCGCGCGGCAGACGTTTTCGTTCGCCGATCGCGGCGATTTTCTTGAATCGACCGACGAGATTCCTGAGCCGCACGCGTTCGACGCCAACGTCACAATCAATGAAGAGACGCATGCGACCCTCTTCGAGGAGCACACGCATGGCGCGGCAGGGCGCGACAACAATATGCGCGCAGCCATCTTCCATGTCATGGCCGACGCAACGGTGTCGGTCATGGTCATCGTGGGCCTTGCGCTTGCATGGGCATTCGGCTGGTTATGGATGGACGCTTTCGCCGGCATTGTCGGCGCATTCGTGATTGCGAGCTGGTCAGTCGCGCTCATCCGCGACACCGGCGCCGTTCTTCTGGACATGAACCCGGATCGCGACCTGGCCGACAATCTGCGCCGGGCGATCGAAACCGACGGTGACCGGGTCGCCGATCTGCATCTCTGGCGCCTTGGTCCTGGGCATCTTGGCGCGGTCGTGTCCGTGGTCACGCCAACTGGGCGGTCGGAGGCCGACTATCGGTTGAAGTTAGCGGGATTCCGGTCGCTCTCGCACCTGACGATCGAGGTCAGGCGCGCGGCCTAGTCTCTTATGTTCGCGGTCAAGAGGGAAGGCGCGTTTGAGCGCCCGCGCGGCGGAAAGGCCGTCGGCGAGAAAGGCTTGGCAGCGCAGAGCTGGGAGTGGAGCGAGAGACGACGGTTGATCAAACTCTTACCGAAGCCGCGAAAATGGCGCCAGGCGTGCTGGTCGTCGGGTCGCTGCCAGAGAGCGACATGGAGGCCGGAGGACCATGCGCCGCCGACGCGCTGCGCCGCATGGAGAAGGTGTTCGGTCCCGTGCAGTCGCCCTGGCGCCGGCGTCTGGCGACGAGACTTACGAGATCATCCGCCGCCGCCTGTTCCAGCCGCTCGACGCGGACGGCGAGAAGGCACGCGACGTCTTCTCCGACCTGGAGATGACAGGCGGCGCCAAGCCGGGGACGATTGTCGAGTTCGTGAGCCTACGACGACGCCGCAGGCCGCAAGCGCCTGTCGCTCGCCGCTCGATCGGATCTCACGATCGAAGCGTAGATCTCGGCGGCCGGCGCCACCTGGCTCGACCGCCAGGTTCTCGCGAAGGTGTGTGCGCTCAGCAGCGGCGGCTTTGGCGCCGAGCTCAACCAGGCGATGGATCGTCGAATCGATCACCTTGTCGAGCAGGATCTGGCCCGGCGGCAAGGTCGGCGGGCCATCTTCGCTCGCGACCTCCTCAATACGCTCCGCAGGCGCGAGCTCGACGAGGCCGCCGCCAGCCTGTCGGCGGAGACGGGACTCGGCCATCGACCATCAGCCGAGGGGGAGAACGTTGCGCGCGTCTATCGCCAGCGCGTGACGCTCGCGTCCGGACGTTTCGCCATGATCGATGACGGGATGGGCTTTCAGCTCGTCCCCTGGCAGCCGACGTTCGAGCAGCAACTCGGCCACCGGGTCACCGGTGTGATGGCTCCGGGCGGTAACATTGATTGGAATTTCGGGCGCAAGCGCGGACTCGGAATCTGATTGGGGGATTGGGGCGGACTGCGGGCATTCCCTGACGACACTTGTAGGGAAGATGTCCACCCTGAGCGGACATCCCGTAATGCGGGAAAAGCTTCGCTACTCCTGCGCCGCGGCCTCGAGGATAACCCCGCGCAGCCATATCAGACCGGCGTCCTGCGAGCGGTACTTATGCCATTGAACCGACTGCTGCATCTTCGGAAGACGGTAGGGTAACTCTATGATCTTGATCGGGAGCGTCTGCGCGGCTTGATTGGCCAGCCGTCGGTGGATCGTTGCAACGCGGTCAGTTCCAATGACGAGGAGCGGCATCGTGTTGAAGCTGTAGGTCATGACGTCCGTTCGCCGGACCAGATCGCGCCGCTTGAAGAAAAGCGATTCGAGCGATGGCGCGCCGCCTGGGGCCTGCATCGCAACATGCGATGCCTCGGCAAAGGAACGACGAGTGAGTTTCTCCCTTGCGAGCCTTCCCTCAGTCCAAACGATTGCGCAGAATTCCTCTTCGAGAATGATCTCGAAAGGATGCTGGCGTGAGCAGAATTCCTTCGGGATGATCAGCAGATCGACGTCACCGCGCTCAAGGAGTTGTTCGGGCCCATCAACCTGGTGGAGAAAGTTGAACCTCACCGTCGAGCCCGCCATTCGACAAAGCGCCAAAACCTTCGGCACAAGCGTCGCAAGGGTGTAGTCGGAGACCAGCACGTTGAACTGGCGATCCGACCTGGCGGGATCGAAGTCGGCTGTCGTTGCAATCGTCCATTCGACCCGAACGAGAACATCTCGAACTGCGTCTTTCAAGGCCTCGCCGCGCGGCGTCAGCTCCATCCGACGCCCGATCTTCACGAGAAGATCGTCGCCGAAATAGTCGCGCAGACGAAGCAGCGCGTTGCTCATTGCGGACTGCGTCATGTGCATCCGGGCCGCTGCGCCGCTCACACTGCGCAAGTTGAGCAGGTGATCGAGGGCCACAAGGAGATTCAGATCGAGCTTGTTGAACCGCATGGGTCACGCAGAGGTCGAAGTCTGAGTCAATGCTCATTCATTTACGAAATCAATAGTCGCTATTTTAACAATCAATTTTTCTTGTGCAAGATCTGCTGCTAGTGGGCGTGGAGAGGAGGACGTCCATGGCTCTTTGCAAGACCAGCGCAGGTAGGCGCCGGACAGGCGCGCAGCCTCGAAGCGGAATCGGGGGGTAACGCCAATGTTCAGGTACTTCCCGACCAACTACGTCTGGAACCTCTCCGTCGATCTCGCGATCGAGATGGGCGCCAAGATTGGCGAGATCGAGGAGATGTGCGCGCCTCTGCTGGAGGCCGCCAAGCAGCCTGACGCCTCCGGAACAACCGCCTTCCGCGAGACATGGTCGAGAATGGGCGACAAGCTCTATGAGCTTGCCGAAGAGGACGAAGGACGGGGCCGGCTGATTTCAGCCGGTGACAAGTACGGGCGCGCGGCGACCTATTACCTGACCGCCGAGCGTCTCCAGGCGCACAACGCGCCGGGCCGCCTCGACCTCTACAAGCGCATGCTGTCCGTTTTCGAGCGCGGCGTGCGGCTTGCGCACGAGAACTGCGAGCGCGTCGAGATCCCTTACGACAAAACCCATCTGTCGGCGCTTTACACGCGCGCCGAAGGCGTCGAGGGGCGCGCGCCGATCCTTGTCCAGCTCAATGGTCTCGATTCCACAAAGGAGATGAAATACCGCGTCGGCCTGCCGCGCTGGCTCGCCCAGCGTGGCGTCTCGTCCCTCGTCGTCGATCAGCCGGGAACCGGCGAGGCGCTCCGCCTTCAGGGCCTGCACGCCGTCTACAATTCGGAGATTTGGGCGAGCAAGATCGTCGACTGGCTCGAGACGCGCGAAGACGTCGACCCGAAGCGGATCGGCCTCGAGGGTGTTTCGCTGGGCGGCTATTACTGCCCGCGTGCCGTCGCCTTCGAGCCGCGCTTCGCCTGCGGGGTCGTCTGGGGCGCCAATCATGACTGGCGCGACGTCCAAAAGAAGCGCCTCGAGCGCGAGGGCAATTTCCCGGTGCCGCATTATTGGGAGCACGTGCGCTGGGTCTGGGGCGCGAAGGACCAGGACGACTTCATGCGCATCGCCGAGAACGTTCACCTCGACGGGGTGCTCGACCGCATCAAGGTCCCCTTCCTCGTCACCCACGGCGAGAAGGACTCGCAAATCCCGCTGCACTGGGCTCAGCGCACCTATGAGCAACTCGCCAATAGCCCCCAGAGGGAGCTGAAAATCTTCGGCGAGCGCGAGGGCGGCGTGCAGCATTCGAGCTTCGACAATTCCGCCAATGCCGGGGCCTATATCGCCGACTGGGTCGCAGAGACGCTCGGCGGCCACACCGCCATCGCCAAAGCCAATTGAGAGAAGACGCCCCATGAACATCATCGGACCCGACGCGCTCGCTTTCGGCGTCGACGACGTCGCCGCCTGCAAGGATTATCTGATCGCCTTCGGGCTGAAGCCTATAGGCGTCGACGAGACCGGCGGCTTCTTCGAGGCCCTCGACGGCACCGGCGTCCTCATCCGCGGCCGGACCGATCCACGGCTGCCGGCGGCGCTCGAGACCGCGACCATGATGCGCCAGACCGTCTATGGCGTCGCCGACCAAGCGACGGTCGACGCGATCGGCGACGAGCTCGCAAAGGACCGTCAGGTCAATCGGCTCGACGACGGCGCCGTCGAAGCGACCGACGACCACGGCTTCGCCCTGAAGTTTCAGGTGACGAAGAGGCGCAAGCTCGACATGGCGCCCGAGATCGTCAATGCGCCGGGCTCCCGTCCCCCGCGCGGCCCCAACAAAATCGGCGTCTGGGAAGAGATGCCCGCGGCGCCGCGCACCCTCTCGCATGTCGTCTGCTTCGTGCCGGACATTCCCAGCGCGGAGGCCTTCTACGTGAAGCGTCTCGGCTTCAAGGTCACGGACCGCTTCAACGGCGTCGGCCCGTTCCTGAGGCCGGCCGGCACGACCGACCATCACACGCTCTTTTTCATCCAGACGCCGGTCTACATGAAAGGCTGCGAGCATTTCGCCTTCCACATGGGTGGCCCCACCGAGCTCATGCTGGCCGGCTCACGTTTCATGCGCGCGGGCTACCAGTCCTTCTGGGGTCCCGGGCGGCACAAGTTCGGCTCGAATTGGTTCTGGTACTTCAACAGCCCGCTCGGCTGTCACGTCGAATACGACGCCGACATGGACCAGCACGACGATGAATGGTCTCCGCGCGAAGCTCCCATGGGACCGGAAGGCGCCCAGGCGTTTCTGTTCGAGTACCGCGAGCGCTGGGCGCCGGGCGGTCCGCCTCCCGGCGCGAAGGGGGCGGGCCACTGATGACCCGTCTGATTGGACAGATCGACGATCTTCGCGAGGGGGAAGCTCACGCTTTCGGGCCGTTCGACGGCTCGCGCGTCAAAGCCTTCGCGGTGCGCAAGAACGGCTGTCTCTACGCCTATTGGGACGCCTGCCCGCACTATGGCGGAACGCCGATGGCGTGGCGCAGCAACGCCTATCTCAACGCCGCCGGCGATCGCATCGTCTGCGCCTCGCACGGGGCCGAATTCGAGATTGAAACCGGGCTATGCGTCCACGGGGCCGCGCTCGGACTGACGCTTGACCCGGCGCCCATCGCGGCAACGGCGGACGGCGCGATCGTCTTCAATCCATAAGGAAGCGGGAGGAAATATCATGCTGGCCAAGGGACTCAAGATCCTCGTCATTGGCGGCGGCTTCTCAGGCATGACCGCCGCCATCCAGCTGCGGAAGGCGGGCGCGGACGTGGAGATCGTCGAGATCGATCCGGGCTGGCGATCGTACGGAGCGGGGATCACGCTTGGCGGCGCGACTCTGAGAGCCCTTCGCGAGATCGGCGTCCTCGACGAATTCCTGAAGCGCGGCGACGTAGCGGACGGGCTCGATCTCTTCACCGCAGGGGGACATAAGATCGCGAGCATTCCGACGCCGCGCCTCGCCGGCCCGGATGTTCCCGGTGCAGGCGCTATCATGCGGCCGGTCCTCGCCGCCATTCTCGCGGAGGCCACCAAGGTTGCAGGAACGAAGGTTCGGCTCGGAAGCACCTTCAAAGAGATCGCCGACGGCCCCGACATATTGCGCGTGACGTTCAACGACGACCGGCAGGCGAGCTACGATCTCGTGATCGGTGCGGACGGGCTCTACTCGGAGACACGGAAAGCGATCTTCCCAGACGCCCCCGCGCCCCGCTACACCGGGCAGTGCGTGTGGCGGGCCGTTGTGCCTCGCATGGCTGAAGTCAACGCACCGATCATGTGGCTGGGGGACAAGGTTAAGGTCGGCGTCAACCCGGTCTCGCGCGACGAGATGTATATGTTTGTCACGGAAGACCGGCCGACAAACGACTATATTGATCCTTCGCGGTTCGTGTCCCTGCTGAAGGCCATGATCGCGCCCTTCGCAGCTCCCATTGTCAGGGCGATCCATGATTCGCTGAACGATCGGTCCCGAATCGTCTACCGGCCGCTGGAGGCGCTGCTTGTGCCTCGCCCGTGGTCGAAGGGACGCGTCGTCCTTATCGGCGACGCCGTGCACGCCACGACGCCGCACCTCGCCTCGGGCGCCTGCATCGGTATTGAAGACGCCATCGTACTAGCGGAGGAGATCGGCGCCGCGGACAGCGTCGAAAAGGCGCTGAAAGCTTTCGAGGATCGCCGCTGGGAGCGCTGCCGCATGGTGGTCGAAAACTCCGTGCGGCTCGGCGAGCTCGAAATCACCAACGGCGACAAGGCCGAGCACGCCGATCTCATGCGGATTTCGATGATCTCGCTGGCGGCCCCGATCTGAAATCGGCGAACGGGGGAATGTCGATGAGGACAAGCACGGAGAAATGGCCGGGGCGTATCGCGCTGATGTTGGCTCATTGCGCCGGCATGGTCGACCTTGTCGCCTTGCCGGTATGGGTCGGCGCGTTGATCGCGCAATATCATTTTTCCCCGGCGCAGGCCGGCGGCCTCGCGACGCTGTTTCTGGTTGGCGCGGTGCTTAGCAGCTTGTTCTTCGCGCCACGGTTCAACCGGATCGATTCCCGCACTGCAGCGACCGCCGGGTTCGCGCTCGCGTGCCTAGCGTTTCTGGCAGCGGCGATGGTTTCCGATCTCACTCCCCTTGCCGCGTTGCATTTCGTAGCAGGCGTCGCAATCGGCTGCGCGCTGAGCTTCACCCACGGCACGATCGCCCACAGCGCCAATCCGCATCGGCTCTTCGCCATCGTCGGGATGGCGCTCGGTGTGTTTGCAATCGTCTTTCTCGGGACAACGCCCAACCTCATCGCAGCTCTTGGCGGCCCGGTGCTCTTCAGAACCTTCGCCGTTATCATGGCTATCGCAGCGATCGCAGCGATAGTCACGTTCCCGACGGCGACGGCGCGCAGCGACGAGGACATCATAGAAGAAGTCTCCCATCTGCGCCCCGCGGTGTGGTTCGGGATCGCAGGCATCAGTTGCATGGCGCTTACGCAGGCGATGATGTTCAGCTTCCTTGAGCGGATCGGCATCGATCGCGGCTTTGGGCGGGAGGCTGTAACGGGCGTCTTGATCGCGCTGGGCTTCGCCAACCTCTTTCCTGCGCCGCTTGCCGCGTTCCTCGAAAAGCGCGTTTCACCGCACGCGGTCCTGTTGGTCGGCCCGATCGTACAGGCCCTGATCGCGCTCGCCATTTCCTTTGGCGTCACCTTTCCTGCTTACGCCGCGCCGGCGGTCTTCTTTGCCGCAGTGATGATTTTTACCCACACCTTCGCGTTCGGCGTCCTCTCGAAGCTCGATCCGACGGCCCGGGCTCTCGCCGGCACGCCTGCGATGCTCATGATCGGAGCGGCGGTGGGTCCAATCCTAGGAGGAACGCTCGTACAGGGTTTCGGTTACGGCAGCCTCGGGGTTGTGGCCGTCATTGTCGCGGCGATTGCAGTTTTTCTCTTCTCGAGGGT
Organism: uncultured Alphaproteobacteria bacterium; assembly: GCA_963761435.1. Lineage (GTDB taxonomy): Bacteria > Pseudomonadota > Alphaproteobacteria > Rhizobiales > Beijerinckiaceae > Roseiarcus. The sequence continues at coordinate 115,591 of CAVXHJ010000006.1, forward strand.
GCACGCGCCGCACGTCCCAGTCCTCGACGCGTCCGACGAGCCAAAGGCAGCCTGATCGATGAGCGAGGAACCATCATTTCCACCGATCCGTCGGATCGTTACCGGGCATGACGATAACGGCCAAGCGATAGTCGCTACGGACGGCCCACTGCCAACCGTGGTCGAACTCTCCGCCCTGCCGGGAACAGTCTTCCATGAAGTGTGGAGTACGGAGGGCAGTCCGGCCCCGGTTGGAAACAGACCCGATCCATCGACCGGCCCGATCAAATTGCCGCCGCCGATGCACGGGACGCGGATACGTTTCGTGGACATTCCGCCGGACACCGACGACTTCCTCAATCGGGGCGCCGAGCGGATGAACGCGGCTTTCACCGAGATCGGCGATGCACACGCCTCGACCGTCAAGGTCGACTCCCCCATCCCCTGATGCATCGCACCGAGTCGGTCGACTACGGCATCGTTATCTCGGGCGAAATGACGCTGATTCTGGACAAGGGCGAGACGCTCCTGCGGGAGCGAGATGTCGTCATCCAGCGGGGCACGAACCACGCATGGGCTAACCGATCCGGCAAGCCCTGCCGGATGCTGTTCATCCTTGTCGACGGCCGCTTCGAGCCAGGGATTCCAGGCGCGAGGGAGGAACTCATGAAGTTTGCCACCCATGACGACGGTTCGACCGACGGACGACTGTACGTTGTCTCCAGCGACCATGCTCGCGCCGTCGACGCCTCGGCCATCGCTCCGAGCCTGCTTAGCGCGCTTCAGAACTGGCGCGAGGTGGAAGCGCCATTGAAGCGTCTGTCCGAGGACCTCGACGCCAACCATTCAGCGGTCGGCGTCGTCTTCGAACCGCGGCTGTGCCTGGCGCCGCTGCCTCGCGCTCCGCAGTGGTGTGACGGATCGGCCTTCCTGAATCACGGCCGCCTGATGGAACGGGCGTTCAACACCCCGCCGATCCCGGACTTCGAGACGATCCCGGTCATGTACCAGGGCGCAAGCGACGACTTTCTGGGACCTTGTGTCGACACCCCGTTCGCTAGCGAGATGCACGGGATCGACTTCGAGGGCGAGTTCGGGGTGATCGTCGACGAGGTTCCGATGGGGACGTCCGCGCAAGCCGCGGCGAATTGTATCCGCCTCATCGTTCAGATCAATGACTGGAGCCTGCGCGCGATCGGCGCTTACGAGATGCCGCGCGGCTTCGGTTTTCTACAGGCCAAGCCCACGACCAGCTTCGCGCCGATCGCCGTGACGCCGGACGAGCTTGGCTCGGCCTGGAGGGACGGTCGCGTCGCCCTCCACCTACACGTCGCGCGAAACGGCGAACGCGTCGGCAGCGCCTCTGGGGTCGAGATGGCGTTCTCCTTTCCGGACCTGATCGCTCACGCCGCACGCACGCGCCGCCTACGCGCGGGCACGGTCATTGGCTCCGGAACGGTCTCAAACAAGGACAGGGCCGCGGGGTCGAGCTGTCTCGCTGAGAAACGCGTGATCGAGAAGTTGGATCTCGGGGAGGCGCGCACGCCGTTCCTCAAGTTCGGCGATCGCGTCCAGATGGAGGCGTGCTTCTCCGACGGGCGCCCAGGACCGTTCGGACGCATCGACCAGAAGGTAATCGGCCCTGAAACCTCAAAGATTGGAGAGAAACGTGTTTGACAATGGAGGGATTGGAAAACGGGTCGCCGTCATCGGCGCGGGTCCCGGCGGATTGGCGGCGGGGCTAGCGCTGCACAACGAGGGCTATGACGTTCGCGTGCTGGAGCCGATCTCGTCGTCGGGGCGGATGGCATCCGCTCGGTGGTTTCGCGGAAGCTGTGGGGAGACCCCAAGCTCTTTCCCTTGAATATTGTCGTGAATTTGGGGTTCACCTCGGTCAAGGGAATTGACCGATCCGTCGGTAAGCTCGCCTTGGCGATACGAAGGAGGTGGCGGGCGTCGTCGTCTTTCTCGCCTCCCCGGCTGGGGCGTTCATCACCGGCCAGACAGTCGTCGTCGATGGCGGAACACTGATCGGAGACTGAATGCGCGTTCTCGTTTCTGGCGCTGCGGGCTTCCTCGGTCGGGCGCTCCTTCGCACTCTTGCCTCGCGCTCGCGGGACGACCGGATCACGGCGCTGGACATGATCGTCCCCTCATCCGAAGTCGCCACATCCGGTCAGATCTGCTGGCTGACGGGCGCCATTGGCGAACGAGATGTGATGGAGAAAGCCCGGCTTCAGGAGTTTGACATCGTCTATCATCTTGTCAGCGTCCCCGGCGCTCTCGCTGAACGCGAGCCCGCACTGGGCCGGCGCGTCAATCTCGACGCGACGCTTGACCTGTTCGATCGGCTGGCTGCGTCCAGCCGTCGGCCGCGGGTTGTTTACGCAAGCAGCGTCGCAGTCTACGGCGACATGGACGGACAGTCGATCGGGGCTGACAGTCCGACCCGGCCCACGAGCACCTACGGCGCGCACAAGCGGATGGCGGAAATCGCGCTTGGAGATCATTCCCGGCGGGGCGAGCTTTCAGGAATAGCGCTGCGCCTTCCAGGCCTCATCGCGCGACACGGAAAAGCGACCGGCTTCGGCTCGGCCTTCATGAGCGAACTGCCGCGGGCCTATGCGGCGGCCGAGCCCTACGTCTGCCCGGTCTCCGAGCAGGCCACCGCATGGTGGATGTCGGTAAGCTGCGCTGCCAGCAATCTGGCCAGAGCAGCCTCGATCGACGTCTGCGGCGAGCTTCAGCTTCCCGCGCTTCGATTGTCAGTCGCCGAGATCGTCGATGCGCTTTCCGATCTTTTCGGGCCCGATCGCCGGGCGCTCGTTTCGTTCAATCCAGACAAGCGCATCGAAGCGCTGTTTGGCCGCTATCCCGAACTGACGACCGCGAAGGAAGAGGCGCTCGGCTTTGCACACGACGGTACGCCGACAAAGCTTGTCAAGGAGGCCTTAGCGCCATGACCCTCGTATTCCCGAAATTCCGCCTGCTGGACCTCTCCGTCACTCTCTCCAACAATCCTCACACCGACCCGCCCGGTCTGGGGCCGCAGATCGAATATGCGGACCACAAGCAAGGCCTCGGCGAAATGCTGCGGATGTTTCCGGGGCTCAAAGCGGACGATCTGCCGGACGGCGAAGCCTGGGGCGTTGAACGCCTGCGCGTAACCGCCCACAATGGCACCCACATTGACGCGCCGTGGCACTACGCCTCGACGCAGGACCGCGGCAAGCCTGCCATGACGATCGAGCAGTTGCCGCTTGATTGGTGCTTCCAGCCGGGGGTGAAGCTCGACTTCCGTAGTCGGCGGGATGGCTATGTCGCGACCGCCAAAGACGTGGCGGACGAACTTGACCGCATCGGTCACGCGCTCAAGCCCCTCGACATCGTCGTCGTCAATACCGCAGCGGGCGCCAAGTACGGGCAGCCGGGCTACGTCGACGCGGGTTGCGGCATGGGGCGGGAGGCGACACTTTACCTGCTTGAGCAGGGGGTCCGGGTTGTCGGCACCGACGCTTGGAGCTGGGATGCGCCGTTCTCATTCACCCGGCAGCGTTTTGCAGACAGTGGCGACGCTCGGATCATCTGGGAAGGCCATAAAGCGGGCCGCGACATCGGCTACGGACAGATGGAGAAGCTGGCCAACCTCAACCAACTTCCCGCCGACGGCTTCTGGATCTCGTGCTTCCCATACAAGATCGAGAAAGGCTCGGCCGGCTTCATCCGCGCCGTCGCGTTCTTGGATGCGTGACGGGCAGGCTTTCGAACGTCCACGGCGCGTCGGGCTGATTGCGGCGCTCCGTCGATTGCAATGAACTTCTATTGAGCGACTTGCGTGAGAGCGGTCATTCGCCTCGCTAAACTTTTTGCCGGCGAGCAGGCGTTCACTCAGGCGTTCACTTATGAGCAAACCGAATTGGGCCGCTTCCACCACGGCTATCAGAAGCTGACGGCGTCGTTCCAGGGGAGGCGGCGGTCCTGAGATACCACGAGAGAGAGCGACCGGTGCGCACGGCGAGCGTAAACCAAGTGCGCCAGCCGATCTATCGCTCCGCGGCCGGGCGCCGGCGCAAACATGCTGCGTACTTGCAGCCATGGCTTGCCGCGCTGGCGGCTCCCGGCGCGTAGACTTGGAAACGGACCTAGGCGCTTCCCCGCTCTCGCGAATGGCGGCGGGGTGGCGCGTCTGCGCCCTTACTTCCCGAGCGCCTTCTTGAACGCCGTGAACTCGGCGTCGGGGATCTCGACGAGGTGCTTTTCTTCCGGATAGGCGCCGGTTTCGACGTCCGAGCGGAACTCCTTGAAGGCGGCGATGCGCTCCTTCTGCAGCCGGTCGAGTTCGGTCCGGAAGTCGCGGTAGACCTTGGCGTGGCGAGGCCGGTGTCCGCGCGTATAGCCGAGCACGTCCTCGGCGAAGAGATATTGCGCGTCGCAGCCCGAGCCCGCGCCCATCGACATGAGAAAAAGCGACGTCCGCATCGAGATCTCCGTCGCGACGCGCGCCGGCACGACTTCGATCTCGGCGCCGACGGCGCCCGCCGCCTCGAGCGCCTTGACGTGTTCGTAGACGCTCAGCGCCTGCGCCGCCGTCCGGCCGACCGCCTTGAAACCCCCGGTCCAGGTCGCGCGCGCCGGGATGAGGCCGACATGTCCGACGATCGGAATGCCCTCGGCTGCAAGTTTCCCGATCGTATCGAGGCTGCCCGCACAGTAGAAGGCATCGCCGCCCGTCATGATGCCCGCATGCGCGGCGCGAAGATAGTCCTCGTAGGTGCAGTGCTGGCCGTAGATGAGGCCGACCTGGACAAAACAATCGCCCGCCGCCTCGCGCATCGCCGGCGACCACAAGGGCTCGATAATCGAAAGAATGTCGATGCCTGCCGCCGCTGCGGCGGCCGCTTCGTCGTGCGTCTCGACGAACAGCATGGTCAGTTGCCGCTTGCCCTTGAGCGCGCGCAGGTCGCCAACCGTCAGCCGCTTGTGTTTGGCGAGAGCCATTGCGTCTCCCCTCCAGTCCTGAGGCCCCGACGTATCGCGCAGCGCCGCGCAGAACAAGTCTAGGGACATCGCTCAGCGAGCCATTGACATCTGCAGATTACTCCGTACAGGAGAGTTATCTGAGGAAGACACCGAATGTCGCCCTACCTCGGCTATTCGGCTCCGACCAACCGGCCGGCTGAGGGACCGGGCCTGTGGGCGTTCCCCGACATGCCGCGGATCGTCGCTGCACGCATACTTGAAATGATCGGGATCGACTGGCCACAGTCGCTGCCGGCGATCGCTTTCGCCAATGCGCGGGAGACGAAAATGAACGTGACCCGCCAATATTCCCTTCCGCCTGATGATGAGCTATACCGCCCCGTCAGACTGGAAGAGCGGGTTCATGCTCTGCGGCCTCTGGATGGGGCGGGCCTGAAGCGATGGAGGGTCCGGACGAAATCATCCACCAGCCAATCCGGCTGCGCGTCATGGCCGCGCTGGCCGCCCTCGATCCCGGCGAGGACGGCCTCGACTTCACGCGGCTCAAAGGCCTGACCGGCGCGACCGATGGCAATCTCGGCGCGCATCTCGATCACCTCGCGCGCGCGGGCTACGTCGAAGTGACCAAGGCCTTCGTCGCCCGCCGTCCGCGGACGACCGTCAAAGCGAGCGCGGCGGGCCGGAGAGCCTTCGCCCGGCACGTCGCGTTCCTGAAGGGGATCATCGCCGGGACGTGAGGGCTCGTTGACGTTCCGCGCTCCTCGCGGGACAAACCGTCATGATCCGCGGCTTCTTCATCCTGCTCGTGTTTCAGCTTGTCGGCGAGGTCTTGGCGCGCAGCCTAAGCCTTCCTGCGCCCGGCCCGGTCATCGGGCTTGCGCTCATTGTCGTCACGCTTGTCGCCTACCGGAGCTGGCGCCCGTTCGACGAAGAGGCGCTCGCCGCAAGCGACCTCGGACAGGCGGCGCGCGGGCTCATCGCCGCGCTTCCGTTGCTGTTCGTGCCGGCGGGTGTCGGCGTGGTGCAATACCTCGGCCTTCTGCGCGACCAGGGCGTCGCGCTGGCGGCGGCGCTCGTCGTTTCAACCTTGGCTACGCTGATCGCGACCGTCGGCGTCTTCCTTCTCGTCAAGCGCCTCGTCGGCGCGAAGAGCGAGGCATGACCCCCTTCCGTCTCTGGATTTACCTGCAGACGACGCCGCTCTTCTGGCTGACGGCGACGCTGGCGGCCTTTCTTGTCGCCGACGCTCTCGCGCGTGGGGCCCACCGCCACCCGTTGATAAATCCCGTCGCGATTGCGATTGCGCTCCTCGGTGCGCTGCTCAAACTGACGGGAACGGACTACCACACCTATTTCAACGGCGCGCAGTTCGTTCATTTCCTGCTCGGGCCGGCGACGGTCGCGCTCGGCGTGCCGATCTATACCAACCTCGCGCTCGTCAAGCGGAACTTGTGGCCGCTCGTCGTCTCGCTCATCGTCGGGTCGGTCGTCGCGATCACTTCGGCGATCCTGATCGCCAAGGGACTCGGCGCCCCGCGCACGGTCCTGATTGCGCTCGCGCCGAAGTCGATCACGGCTGGCGTCGCGATGGCGGTCACCGAGGCGCTCGGCGGCCCGGCGCCCCTGACCGGCGTTCTCGTCATCGCGACCGGCATCCTCGGCGCTGTCGTTGTCACCCCACTGATGAACATGCTTGGCGTCACCGACTACGCCGCGCGGGGCTTCGCCGTCGGCCTCGCCTCGCATGGCATCGGCACGGCGCGCGCGTTCGCGGTCGATCCGGTCGCGGGCGTCTTCGCCGGCCTCGCGATGGGCCTCAACGCCGTCGTCACGCCGGCCGTGATCCCCGCGCTCCTGCCGTGGCTCGTGGGTTAAGGCGCGCCCTCACCGCCTCGGATAGCGCTCGCTGAGCATATCGAACAGTGCCCGCGCCGCCTGGATCTCGCCGCCGACCGGCCCATAGGCGCGCGGCTTCGGATTCCAGGCATAGACGTCGAAATGCGCCCACGCCTTCGCTTTGTCGACGAACCGGCGCAGGAACAGCGCCGCGGTGATCGACCCCGCCATGCCGCCGCCCGAGCCCGAATTCGAGATGTCGCCGACCGTCCCTTCAATCATCGCGTCATAGGGGCGCCAGAGCGGCATGCGCCACACAGGATCGCGAGCCCGCGCCGCATGAGAAGCGATTGAGGCCGCGAGCGCGTCGTCGTCGGTGTAGAACGGCGGCAGGTCGGGGCCGAGCGCAACCCGCGCCGCCCCGGTCAGGGTCGCGAAATCGAACATCAGCTCAGGGGCGTCCTCATCGGCGAGCGTGAGCGCGTCGGCAACGATCAGCCGCCCCTCGGCGTCCGTATTGCCGACCTCGACCGAGAGCCCCTTGCGGCTCACAAGGACGTCGCCCGGCCGCATCGCCGGGGCCGAGATCGCGTTCTCGACGATCGGGATGACGACTCTCAAGCGAAGGTCGAGCCCTTCCTCCATGACGAGCCGCGCGAGCGTCAGGGCCGTCGCCGCCCCGCCCATGTCCTTTTTCATCAGTTCCATGCCGGACGCCGGCTTGATGTCGAGACCGCCGGTATCGAAGGTGACTCCTTTGCCGATCAGCGCGACTTTCGGCGCGTCCTCGCGTCCCCAGGAAAAGTCGACGATCCGCGGGTCCTCGGCGGCGGCGCGCCCGACCGCGTAGATGAGCGGAAAGTTGGCGGCAAGCAGCTCCTCGCCGCGGATCATGCTGACGCTCGCGTCAAAACGCTCGGCGAGCCTGACGGCCTCCTGTTCGAGCGCGTGGGGCCCAAGCGCATTGGCGGGCGCGTTGATAAGGTCGCGGCCAAAGCCGACCGCCGCGGCGATGCGGTCGAGCCGATCCTTGTCGACGCCGTCCGGGGAGACGAGGCGAGGCTTCGGCGCCGAATTGGCCTTGAACCGGTCATAAGCGTAGAGCGCCAGAAGGAAGCCGAGCGCGGCGAGATCGGCGTCCCGTGGCGGATTGGCGAAGCGATAGACGCCTTCGGGCAGCGACGTCGCGAGTTTGCCTGGGGCAAGGGGATCGCGGGCGGCGGCGTTCTCTCCATCGACGCCGAACAGTACGCCGGCGAGAGCGCCGCCCTCACCCGGAAGAAGCTGGATTCGTCCGGCCTTTGGCTTGAAGCCGCAGCGCTCCGCAAACGCCGTCGCCGCGGCGCCGATCGACGATTTGATCTCCTCCCAATTATCGCTGCTGATGAACCAGACCGGCGTTGCGTCGGGCGTAGGGGAAGCGAGTGCGGACAAGGCCTCAGGTCTCCGTCGAGCGGACAAGATCCGAACGACTTAACCTCATTTCGCCGGGTCGGCATAGGCCGTGGCGCTCGCCTGCCGAAAGCGAAGATTTGGGGCCGCGCCTCGCAGGGGCACGAGGCGCGGCCGATCCCGGTCGGAGGGGGCTTAGGCGACCGGGCGCCCGCTGGCGGCGTACAGCGAGCAATTGTCTTGGGCGAGGGCTTGGATCGATTCGATGAAGGTCGTGGCCAGCGGGCCGCTGTAGGCGGTATTCCACGGATTCTGGATCGTGAACGTATCGGTCGCGACGTTGACGCCGGTGATCATGTACATGTGGTCGCCAACGAGATTGCCGCTCGAACTCGCCGGCGTCGACATCAGGACCTCTTCGCCTGCGTTGAAGGCCGAGGCCGCGGTCGACATAATCGAGGCGAGCGCGATCGCTGAATTGCGCGGGTTCAGCGAATATCCCGTTTCGGACTGGCCGGTGATCAGGGTCAGCGCCGAAGCGCCGCCGCCCGCGATGCCCTCATAGGAATCGGAGGCGCTGTTGAGCTCCATGCCATGTGGCGCGCCGGTCTGGGCGTTGAGCTCTGCGTAAGCCTTCTCGACGATCTGAACCCACTCGTCGGTGTCGCCGTTGGCGAATTCCTGCGTCGAGCCATTGGCCCACTGATAGCCCCCGCCCATGACGGGAAGCTCGGAATTGACCGTAACATAGTCCGGCTGGCCGTTGACCAAGAAGCGGACGGCGTAAGTGCCGTTGCCATTGCTGGTGATCATGTCCTCAATCGCCGAGGGGTCCTTGAGCGCGACTTCGCCGAGCGACGACAGAAAATAGCAGTCGCCGAGATAGCCCTGGTTGACGTCTTGGTACGTCGGGGCGCCGGATGGGCCGTAAAGCCGCAAAGTCGAGTTCTGATAGCTTGGATTGAGGTTTGCCTGCCCGACTGCGGAGAGACTGAGGCTCGGCAGATTGGCGCCCAGGAACCACTCGTCGATCAGTTCGTCAGCCTGCGTCTGGCTCGACGTTGCGCTCAGGTTGCCGAGCTTGGTTGCTGTGGACGCTCCGCCGTTCCAAGTCGCATTGGCGGAGTTGCCGTCGATTACGTCGTCGGCGATCTGCTGCACATAAGCGGTGACGCTGATGCCGCCGATCGCGTTGAGTTCAGAGGCGAAACTTTTAAGGGCGGCGAACTTGGACGCCGTCATCCCGCCCGCCGCAGCGTCGTCGAGGATCGTCAGAACGGAATTGTAGCTCAAGGAGCCGTTCTGCTCGTGGCCCGCGATATCGGCGGCAAGGGCGGGATCGCCGGACGTTGCGCTCGAGGCGCCGGAGCTCGAACTCGCCGAAGGATGAGAAGCCGGCGACGCGAGCGGCGTCGGCCGCGTCACGAGGAGGGCTCTGCAATCGCTGGATACCGGCCCAATCGGAGGACGCCGCGGTCCGGTCAAAGCCCGACCCACGGTTCGCGTCGAGCCAGCCCCGGAACAGCCCGTGCGCCCAGCCGTTCGTCGGCAGGTCGCTTTCGTCGGGAGACTGTCATCGTTAAAGCAAAGGCGCGGAAGAGCGGAGCCACGTCGGAAGTCATCTCAGGCAGAATCCCCCCGTATTTGATCTCACGCCAGAGCCCCCTGACATTGGCACTCGGCCCGAGACGCTCATCATCAGTCGGCGCTGCCCCTAATCCGCATCCTTGGCTGTCGCGAGTTAAAGGCGCGTAATGGAATTGGGTAAAGTTGGGCGCGCCTGGCGCTTTTTTCCGTGTCAGCGCCGCGGGCCCGGTCAAACCGCGGGCCTCCGGGCGAATTGGCCCGGGCTAGGCGCGCCGCCTTGCGTCTTGACTTGGGGGCGCCCTTGGGTTCGTTAGGGCCGCGCGTTCAATCACGGCGCTTCGGGCGAAATCCTGTGAAGCGCGCGCCGAGGAGGATCGATTGTCCGAGCCCAGCGTGAATTCGAAGGTTCGCCTGCTCGGCGGGATCGGGACGGGCGACAAGTCGTCTTTCCCGCTGCCCGCGCGGGGGGCGCCCGCGTCTGCGCCGGCGGCGCCCGCCGTATCGATCACTCCGCCGCCGCCCGCCCCGGCGCCGACCGAGCCGATATTCCTCGGCGATTCGGCCGATGGGGCTGATGTTCTGAACACCGCCCAATTGATGCAGCCGCTGGCTCAACTTTGCGTGACCCCGCAGGTTCAGACGCCATTTCTGGCCGCGGTCGCGGGAGGGTCCGGCGCTGGCAAGACATTCGCTTTGAGGCGTCTTGCGCAGGCGATCGGTGCGCTCGGCGCCTCGTCAGCGGCCCCTGGCGGCGACGCGCTAACGCGGGTCGTGGTAGCGCATGTCGACGCGGGGAGCGGCGTTGAAGCGCCGGTCGCGATCGCCTCCGCCGCCTACGCGGCGCTTGATCGTGAGCCCCACGGCGTCGACTATTCCGCCTTGCTTGACGAAACCGGTCACGCGGGCGGCGATCCGCACCGGGTCGCAAGGGCCGCCTCCGACCGTCATGACGATCTCATGAGGAAACTGGAGGCGGAGCGGTCGCACCGTGACGACCTCGAGGCCAAACGCGCCCGGCTCGCCGACACTCTCCTGTTCGAAACCCCCGGCTCGCGCATCGACGTCTTCGCGCGCGCCCGCCGCGGCACAATCGAGGCGCGATTGCGCCGGTTCGCCCTCGCCGGGCCAGACGCCGACGCCAGCTTCCGCAATCTGGCGCGAGACATGTCGACCCTCGGCGCGGGCGCCCGCTCAGCGGTCGTGATCCGATCAATATGGGCCTACGGCAGTCAGGCGCGGCTCCTCACATGGGCGATCGTCGCCTTCGCTTTGGGTTTCGGGCTCGGCTTGCTGCGCGGCGCGGCCGGGCTCGCGGCGATTGAGCGGCTCGGCGACGCGTTCAAGCCGATCGCGGCCTGGATCGCGGCGCACGGCGAATGGTTCGACCGGGCGGCCGAGGTTCTATTCGTCCTTGCCGCACTTGCGATCGCGCTCAACTTGTGGCGCGCGCTCGGGTTCTCGAGCCTCCTTCTGCGTGGCGCGGGCATGCTCAACCACGAAGTCCGCGAACGGCGCCGCGACCTCGATCAGCGCTCGACGCGGCTCAATCAGCGCGTCGCCTCTCTGACCGCCGAGGCGGAGGCGGCGGCGAAGCGGGCCGAAGCTGCTAGCCAGCGCGTTGGGGGCAAGGCGGCTGTCCGCGCCCCGGGCCCGGAATTTCTCGATTCCGGCCATGCGCCGGCGGCGGCGGCGCGGGCGTTTCTCGCCGCCCTGGGCGCGAGGCTCGGCCATCCGAACGCAGCGACGCCGGTTCCGGATCGCCTCATCTTCGCCATCGACAATCTCGACGCGCTCTCGCCAGGCGCCGCGATCGCCTGGATCGACGCCGCACAGAGCGCGGTCGGACCGGGGTCGGTTGGCCTTCTGGCTTTCGACCCCGCGCGCCTCGCAGTGTCGCTCGGCGGACCGCGCAAAGCGCGCCGGCGCTTCGGCAAGTGGCTGCAGGTGACGTTGAACCTGCCCGCTCGCGACGGCGCGGATGGGGAGCGGGTCGTCGCGCGGCTCCTGTCGGCCGCAGGGCAGCCGGTTTCCGCGCCGGATGCGAAGCTGGCCGCGGCCCTCGTCGAGCCGCTGTCGAGCGCGGAAGCGACGCTGCTCGCGGCGCTGGCCCCGCTCGCCGCCGATTCGCCACGCGACGCCAAGCGCTTCCTCAACGCCTATCGTCTGGCGCGCTGCTCGGGCTTGCCGCGGCCGGTCATGGCGCTCATGCAGGCGGTCGCCTTCGCGGACGATGACGCGCAAGCTGCGATGCGCGATCGCCTCGCCAAAGGATCGGGCGAGCTCGGCGAACTCAGCGGCCCCGCGGAGCTGGTCGAGGCGCTGAAAGCTGCCCGAGCCGCCAACAACGGCCCGATCTCGATCGAAGACGCGCGCGCGGCGGCCGAGATCGCCCGCCGCTACGCCCTGCCGCTCTGAACCTCAAGCGTCGCGGCGCTGGGTCCGTCAGCGCGCCCCGGCCAACGGCGCCGCGCCGGCGCGCAGATAGTAGCGGCGCCACAAGCCCGCGAGCCATTTGCCGAAATTGTCGAGGTAGATGAACACCACCGGCGTCGTGTAGAGGGTCAGCGCCTGGCTGACGATGAGCCCGCCGACGATGGTGATTCCGAGCGGATGCCTGAGCTCCGAGCCTTCGCCGGTCCCGAACGCGAGCGGCAGCGCGCCGAACAGAGCGGCGAAGGTGGTCATCATGATCGGGCGAAAGCGCAGGAGGCAGGCCTCCTCGATCGCCTCACGAGTGTCGCGCCCTTGCCGCTCAGCTTCGAGCGCGAAGTCGACCATCATGATCGCGTTCTTCTTGACGATGCCGATCAGCAACAAAACCCCAATCGCGGCGATGATGGTGAACTGGACATCGAACAGCCAGAGCGCCAGCGCGGCTCCGACGCTGGCGGAAAACAAGGTCGAGAGGATGGTGATCGGATGGATCAGGCTCTCGTAGAGAATCCCGAGCACGATATAGATCGTGACAATCGCGGCGCCGAACAGAAGCGGCATGCTCGACTGCGATTGCTGATAGGTCGCGGCGGTGCCGGCAAAAGAGCCGCGCACGGTCGACGGCATGCCGATCCGTTCGATCGCGTTGTCGATCTCCGTCCGGGCCTCGCTCAGCGAGCGGCCCTCGGCAAGGTTGAACGAGATCGTCGTCGCCGCGAACGGTCCCTGATGATTGACGCTGAGGGGGGTGTGGCCGCTCGCAAACTTGGCGAAGGCCGAAAGCGGAACCATCGTCTCGAGCGAGGTCGAGACCGCCGCTCCAGTCGAAGCGGACGAGTGGCCGCTCGCTGCGAGCGCATTGGTGGCGAGATTGCGCGCCGAGTCGGCCGCGATCGAGGCGGCAGTGTTTTGCGCGCCAGTCGAGGAGACGTAGTCGCCGGCGGCGATTCCGGTCTGCTGGACGCCGGTCGGATTGGCGCCTGAGGTCGAAACGTAAATCTGCTCGAGCGTGCGCGGGTCCTGCCAATAGCGCGGCGCGACCTCCATGACGACATGATACTGATTGAGCGGATTGTAGATCGTCGACACTTGGCGCTGACCGAACGCGTCGTAGAGCGTGTTGTCGATCGCGCTCAGGGTCAGGCCGAGACGCATCGCGGTGTCGCGGTCGATCGTGACGTTGGTCTGCAGACCGCCCATCTGCTGGTCGGAATTGACGTCCTTCACGACGTCGTTGCTCATCAGCGCCTGGGTCAGCTTCGGCGCCCACGCATAGAGCTCCGCCGTATCGTCGGAGAGCAGCGTATATTGGTAAGTCGCGTTGCTCTGGCGCCCGCCGGTTCTGAGATCGGAGACGGCGACCATGAACAGCCGCGCGCCCGCGACCTGACCCAGCTTGGGGCGCAGCCGGGTCACGACCTCATCGGCCGTGACCTTGCGCTCGGCGAACGGCTTCAGCGACGAGTAGAGAAATCCGGAGTTGGTCGACCGTCCGCCGGTGAAGCCGACGACGCTTTCGACCGCGGGGTCCTCCTGCACGATGTCCTGCAACTGAGTGAACTTCTCCTTCATCGCCTGGAAGGAGATACTTTGATCGGCCTGGATCGCGCCGATGATGAGGCCCGTGTCCTGCACCGGAAACAGGCCATAGTTCATATGATAGCGGAACATGTAATAATTGAGCCCGACCGTGGCCAGCAGTGACATGGCGACGGCCCCGGGATGACGAAGCGCGATCCGCAACGTCGATCGATAGAAGGCCAGCATCGCATCGAAGACGCGCTCCGTCGCCTGATAGAACCGTCCGTGTGCGGCTTGCGGGCCGCTGGGCAGGATAAGGGCGCACATCATCGGCGTCGTCGTCAGCGACACCATCATCGAGATGATGACCGCGACTGACAGCGTGAGAGCGAACTCGGTGAACAGGCGCCCGACGATGCCGCCGAAGAAGAGGAGCGGCGCGAACACCGCGATCAGGGAAAGGCTGATCGAGATGACGGTGAAGCCGACTTCGCCCGCGCCGCGGATCGCCGCCTCGACGCGCGGCATCCCCTGTTCGAGATAGCGTGAGATGTTCTCGAGCACCACGATGGCGTCGTCGACGACGAAACCAGTCGAAATTGTCAACGCCATCAGCGACAGATTGTCGAGGCTGAAGCCGAGCAGATACATGACGCCGAACGAGCCGATGATCGAGGTCGGCACCGCGACGCTCGGAATCGCCGCCGCCCGCACGCTGCGCAGGAACGCGAACACGACAAGAATCACCAGCACGACGGCGATGACCAGCGTCTTCTCGGTATCCTGCAGCGATTGGCGAATGGTCTTCGACCGATCGACGGCGACCGTCAGGTCGATGTCGCCCGGCAACGAGGCTATGAGGCGCGGCAGCTCTGCCCGGACTCCGTCGACGGCCTGGATGATGTTCGCGCCAGGTTGGCGCGACAGGATCACCGCGACCCCAGGCTCGCCATTGACTAAACCGGCGTTTCGCAGGTCCTCGACCGAATCGACAACCTCCGCGATATCGGCGAGGCGGACCGGCGCGCCGTTGCGGTAGGCGATTACCAGATCACGATACTGGGCCGCGTGCGACGCCTGATCGTTGGCGTAGACCTGGTAGTGATAGTCGTCGTCTTCGATCGCGCCCTTCGGGCTGTTGGCGTTGGCGGACGCCAGCGCCGCGCGGATGTCCTCAAGCCCGATGCCGTAGTGGAAGATCGCGCCGGGGTTGATCTCGACGCGCACCGCCGGCAAAGCGGCGCCGGAAATGTCGACCTCGCCAATGCCTGGAAGCTGCGACAGCCGCTGCTGCAGGATGTTGGAAGCGAGATCGTAGAGCTGACCCGGCGTGTGAGTCGTCGACGACATGGCGATGACCATGATCGGCGCGTCGGCAGGGTTGACCTTATGATAGGTCGGGTTCTGGCGCAGGCTGGTCGGCAGGTCGACGCGCGCGGCGACGATGGCCGCCTGAACGTCGCGCGCGGCGCCGTCGATGTCGCGATCGAGGCCGAACTGAAGGGTAATGCGGGTCGAGCCGAGCGTGCTCTGGGACGACATTTCGTTGACGTCGGCGATCTGGCCCAGATGGCGCTCGAGCGGGGCTGCGACCGAGGTCGCCATAGTGTCCGGGCTGGCGCCGGGCATGTTCGCCTGAACCGAGATCACCGGGAAATCGACTTGCGGAAGCGGCGAGACCGGGAGTCGCGAATAGCCAAGCAATCCGGCGAAAACGATGCCGATCGTTAACAGAATCGTCGCGACCGGCCGGCGAATGAATATCTCGGAAAAGCGATTGTTCACGGCGCTTCCGCCGCCAGCCCCGAATCGGTCGCGCCCATGCCGAAGCGCTCGCCGAGGCGCTCGAAGAAGAGATAGATGACCGGGGTCGTATAGAGCGTCAGCACCTGGCTGAAGACGAGACCGCCCACGATGGCAAGGCCAAGCGGCCGGCGCAATTCTGAGCCGACGCCCGTCCCGAGCATCAGCGGCAGCGCGCCGAAGATCGCCGCGACCGTGGTCATCAGGATTGGCCGCAAGCGCAGGAGGCAGGCCTGGTAGATCGCCTCGCGCGCCGGCAGCCCTTGCTGCCGCTGCGCCTCGAGCGCGAAGTCGATCATCATGATCGCGTTTTTCTTGACGATGCCGATCAAGAGCACGATGCCGATGACCCCGATGATGTCGAGCCCGGCCCCGGCGGCGTTGAGCGTTAGCAGCGCGCCGATGCCGGCGGACGGCAGGGTGGTCAGGATCGTTATCGGGTGGATGAAGCTCTCGTAGAGCACGCCGAGAACGATATACATGGCCGCAATCGCCGCCGCGAGCAGGAACACCTCGTTCGACAGCGCCGACTGGAACGCCTGCGCCGCGCCCTGGAAACTGACGGCGAAGCTCGGCGGCAGATCGATGTCGGCGAGGGCGGCGCCGATCGCGTCAACCGCCTCGCCGAGCGAAGCCCCCGGCGCGAGGTTGAACGAGATCGTCGTCACCGGGAACTGCTTGAGATGCGAGATCTGCAGGGGCGCGGTCTTCACCGTGAAATTGGCGACCGAGTCGAGCGGCGTCTGCCCGGTGGTGGACGCCGCCGAGGGCAGGTAGAGCGAATTCGAGCGATTTCAGCGATCGCGCCATGTTCGGATCAACGTCCAGGATGACCCGGTACTGATTGGACTGGGTGAAGATGGTTGAGATGATCCGCTGGCCGTAGGCGTCGTAGAGCGCATTGTCGACGATCGCCGGGGTGATGCCGAAGCGGGCCGCGTTGGCGCGGTCGAGATCGACCATCACCGAGCGTCCGTCCGGCTGCAGATCGCTGGCGACATCGACGATCGACTTGATCTGGCCGAGACGCTGCAGCACCTTGGGGGTCCAGGTCTGCAGCGTCACAAGATCCTGGTTCTCGAGCGTGAACTGATATTGCGTCGCGCTGACCGCGGTGTCGATCGAGAGGTCCTGCACCGGCTGCATGAACAGCGATATGCCCGGGACGCTCGCGGTCTCCTGCTGCAGGCGCCGAATGATCTCGCTCGCCGTCGCCTTGCGCTTGTCGTGCGGCTTAAGGTTGATGAGGAAGCGGCCGGAGTTGAGCGTGATGTTCGAGCCGTCGACGCCGATGAACGAGGACAGGCTCTCGACGTCCGAATCGGCGAGGATGACTTTCGCCAACGCCTGTTGGTGGTCGCCCATCTGGTCGAACGAAATCGCCTCCGCCGCCTGGGTCACGCCCTGAATGACGCCCGTGTCCTGAATGGGAAAGAACCCCTTCGGGATCGTCACGTAAAGGTAGCCGGTGAGCAGGAACGTGCCGAGCGCGATGAGAAGCATGACGCCCTGGTGGTTGAGCACGACGCGGAGCGTCGAGGCGTAGAAACGAGTCAGGGCTCGGAAGAACCGCCCGCCGCTCGCCTCGCCGCCGCCCCCGTGCGGACGCAGGAGCTTGGCGCACAGCATCGGCACCAGGGTCAGCGACACGATCGCCGAGATGATGATGGTGGCGGCGAGCGTGATCGCGAACTCGTGGAACAGGCGGCCGACGACGTCGCCCATGAAGAGCAGCGGGATCAGAACGGCGATCAGCGACACCGTGAGCGAAATGATCGTGAAGCCGATCTGCGCCGACCCCTTCATCGCCGCGTCATAGGGGGTGTCACCCTCCTCGAGAAAGCGGGCGATGTTCTCGATCACCACGATCGCGTCGTCGACCACGAAGCCGGTGGCGATGGTCAGCGCCATCAACGACAGATTGTCGAGGCTGAAGCCCGCCTGGTACATGATCGCCAGCGCCCCGATCAGCGACAGGGGAACCGAAAGGCTCGGGATGATGGTCGCCGGGATGTTGCGCAGGAACAGGAAAATCACCAGCACCACGAGGCCGACGGCGAGCGCAAGCTCGAACTCGACGTCCTCGACCGACGCGCGGATGGTGATCGTGCGGTCGGTCAGCGGCTTCACCGTGACCGCCGCAGGCAGCGACTGAGTAAGCGAGGGCAACAGCTTCTTGATGCTGTCGACCACCTGGATGACGTTGGCGCCCGGCTGGCGCTGAATGTTGACGATCAGCGCCGGCGTGGTGTTCATCCACGCCCTCAGGCGCGTGTTCTCCGGGGCGATTTCGACCCGGGCGACGTCGGAAAGCCGGATCGGCGCATTGTTGCGATAGGCGATGATCGATTTCGCGTAATCGTTCGGGTCCCGAATCTGATCGTTGGCGTTGATGGCCGAGGCCTGCGCCGGCCCGTCGAAATTTCCCTTGGGCGTGTTAACGTTGAGGTTGGCGATCGTCGTGCGCAAATCATCCAGGTTGATGCCGACGCCCGCGAGAGCGAGCGGGTTGACGTGGATGCGGACGGCGGGACGCTGCCCACCGGAGATCGAGACCAGTCCGACGCCGGGCAACTGCGACAGCTTCGGAATCAGGCGGGTTTCGATGATGTCCTCGACCTCGGTCAGCTTCATCGAGTCCGATGCGACGCCGAGCGTCAGGATCGGCGCGTCGGCCGGATTGACCTTGGCGTAGATCGGCGGCGCGGGCAGATCGGCGGGCAGAAGATTGCCCGCGGCGTTGATCGCCGCCTGCACTTCCTGCTCGGCGACGTCGATACCGATGTCGAGGTCGAACCTAAGCGTGATGACCGACGCCCCCGCGGAGCTCTGCGACATCATCTGGCTCAGGCTCGGCATCTGGCCGAACTGACGCTCGAGCGGCGCCGTCACCGAAGAGGTCATCACTTCGGGGCTTGCCCCGGGATAAAAGGTCTGGACCTGGATCGTCGGGTAATCGACCTCGGGCAGGGCCGAGAGCGGCAGGAAGCGGAAGGCGACGATGCCGACGAGGAGGATCGCGATCATCAGAAGCGAGGTCGCGACCGGACGATCGATGAAGATTCGGGACGGGTTCACCGCCCCGCCCCGAAGCACCTTAGCGTCATTGCGCCGCGCCTTGGGTCGCCGACCCGCCGGTCGCCGGATTTTGTGGCGCCGGCCCGCCAGCCACCGGCGCGGATGCAGGCGGCTGGCCGGCACCCGGGGTGGTATCGGGCGCGGGGGAGTTCACTCCTGCGCCCGACTGGTCGTGGCGGCGCCGATGATGCTGGCCGTTGCCGGCCCCGGCCGCGGCTCCCTCTCCGCCTTGCTCGAGCCCCTGGCCGGACGCGGCCTGGGCTCCGGGGGTCGCTGGACTGTCGACGACCTTGACCTTGGCTCCATCGCGCAGGCGGTCGACGCCGTCGATCACCACCTTGTCCCCCGCCTTGAGACCCGAGGCGATCACCGTGCGCTTGCTGTCCGTGGGTCCAATGACGATGTCGCGCTTCGAGACAGTCGAATCGCCATTGAGGAGATAGACGAAATTGCCCGATGCGCCGAGCTGGATCGCAGCGTTGGGGGCGAGCGTCGCGCCGGTCATCGTGTCGACCAGGAGGCGAACGTTGACGAACTGATTGGGGAACAATACGCCGTTCGGATTGGCGAAGGTCGCCCGCATCCTGATCGTTCCCGTGGTCACGTCGATCTGGCTGTCGTAGGTGGTCAGCGTTCCGGTCGCCAGCGTGCTGACATTGTCCCGGTCAAGCACGGTGACCTTGAGCTCATTGCCGGAATTGAGCCTGGCCGAGATGCGCGGCAAGTTGTCCTCGGGCGTCGTGAACACGACGCTGATCGGATCGATCTGGGTGATGACGACGATACCGTTGGCGTCGGAGGGTTGCAGATAGTTGCCGGGGTCGACCGCCCGTAGACCGACCCTCCCGGTGATCGGCGACACGATATGGGTGTAGGCGACGTTGAGCTCAGCCGTCTTGACCATCGCCTGATCGGCGGCGATCGCGGCCTTGTCCTGGGCGACCAGCGCCGCCTGGTCGGCGACCTGCTGCTGAGCGATCGAATCCTGCTTGGCGAGCTGTTGATAGCGGGCAAGGTCGCTCTGCGCCTGTCCGAGCAGCGCCTGGTCCTTGGCCAATTGCCCCTGCGCCTGAGCCAGCGCGGCCTCGTAGGGGCGCGGATCGATCTGGGCGATGAAGTCGCCGGCCTTGACCGTTTGGCCCTCGGTGAACCCGACGCTCTGCAGCGTGCCGGCGATCTGGGTGCGGATGGTCACGGTCTCGAACGGCGTCACCGTGCCGAGCGCGTCGATGGTGAGCGGCATCTCGCCGAGCGTCGTCACCGCCACGCGGACGGTTTGCGGCTCATGTTCGGGCCGGCCCGAGTTTTGCGCATCGTTTGGCGATTGCTCGCTTTTTTCGAACTTCTGCCAAGCGAACACCGCGGCCGCCGCCACCGCCGCGACGATCGCGATCCTCGTTAACAGGCTCCGCCGACGCGGGCGCTTCGTTTCCACGGGCGCCGGGGCCGAACGTTGCGTGACCTCGTCGGGTTTAAGGGCCTCATTCATCCCTGAAACTCATTTTACCATCACGCCTTGCACGGTTAAACGGTCAAATTCAAATCACGCCCGCGTGCGCGGCGTGGCGCGACTTGGGCGATTTTGTGTCAGGGCCTAACTGACAGGGAGTTGCATTCTCGTTATCCCTGCGCCATAAGCGGCGGCCGGCGGCGTTGCCGCCGCATGGATGCGGGTGTAGCTCAGGGGTAGAGCACAACCTTGCCAAGGTTGGGGTCGAGGGTTCGAATCCCTTCGCCCGCTCCAATTTTCCTCAAGAAAAGTAATTGTTTAGAACGGTCCTGCGGGGCCGTTTTTGCTTAGAGCGTCCCTTTCGTCGACGGATCTGAGCCCATTCTATGCTCTAGAATCGAAACCGCCGGATATCGTGGCGCGGCCTCGGCGAGGTCAACACGACGACGGACTGTCAGGCGAAGCATTTCGCCGATGATGTCTCCAAATGGCGGGCGCGCGGGTTGGGGACGGCGATGACGCAGAAGCCGTAGCAGCAGCCGCCGTCAGGCGAGGCAGCGCGACAACTTCGCGCGGTCGGACGTCCTTGCGGCGGCGATGCCGATCGTAACAATGTGGACATCGAGCCCGATGAGGGCGCTATTTCCTGGTCCAGCGACCTTGTCCGCAACGAGCTTGGCGTCGGCTGATAAGCATCCGGCCGCGCCGACGGCAGAAGAGTTTGAGCGGCCACAATCGCTGGGGCGTCGAGTGATGGTTAATAAAATGGACGTGAACCCAAGGGTGATGCCGCCCTACAGGGTGTGGCCGTCGTAGGGGTTGCCCGGCAGCGCCTTGAACTGGGGTGCTGTCGGATTCGCGCGAGCCCAAGCTCGCCTTGCGCCAACCCGGCAAGGACGAGAGCTTGTCGCGGATGATCTTCAACTTCTGCATTGTCGCCCTCAGCCAGAATTCTTTTCAAAGGCCTCGACGATCTGCCTAAAAGGCTCGATGATCCGGCGGTCTTCGGCCGCGTTCCTCTCGGCCGCCGTCGTGGATGCCGCGACGCGATCTGCGCCTCGTCTTTTAAGGACTCGCGGCGGCAAAGATTTTGCGCTCGTCCATCTGATGTGGGCGGGGTCGTTGATCAATTTGACGATGATTTTCCCTTTTTTGTATTCAATGCCGTTGATGCAGCACGGGTCCTGAGCAATTCGCCAGTAAGCGGAGAGCGGCTGGTCCCAACAACTGCAATAAAAGCGCACGATTGACGCTGTCGTGTCCGACGAGAACGATGAGATCGTCGGGAAAGCTTTCGACCACTGCCCGGAAAGCGTCTGTCGATCTTAACACGATATCCTGCAATGACTCACCAAACGGGAAACGAGTAAGGTGGGGCATGGACCGCCATTGCTCGTAGACGGCCGGCCATTGCTCCTTAACCTCGTCATACGTCTTCCACTGCCAATCGCCGTAGTTGAGGTCCTGCAGGCTGGCGCTGACGGCCGCCGGGAGGCCACACGCTCCGGCGATCACTCGGCCAGTTGTTACACAGCGCTCAAGTGGGCTGGTCTGTACCGTCGCAGGCCGCCACGTAGAGGCAATCCGATCAGCGGTCATTCTCGCTTTTTGCAGTCCCTGCTCGGAAAGTGGGAGCGGCTGTCGGCCACGAAAACGTGGTGGGCCTATTCCCTCAACGTGACCGTGCCGGGTCAGGATGATCGTGGTCACCATGCCTCCCCTCCCGAGAAGCCACGGGCCGCGCCATCGGAGCATGGTTTCGAAAGCGGATATCCTGGACCCAATGTTTCCCACCCCGAGGCGGAACACAGGCGTTCATCGTCAGTGCGATGGGCTGAATAGTCGAAGGAAGTTTTCGACATCGGCGAACTCCGGGCGCATCGGACCCGAAGTGCCCACCGCAACTATCTCGACGGAATCCCACCACGATCCACGTGACAGGCGTCATCAGCCGATCGGCGGTTAAAGGGGACTCCATCCCTCAAAACGACATAGGTTCGCGCCGCTCCCTGGCAACCTCCGCACTAGATTTTTTCGCCGGCGGTATTCACCGACCCCGGCAAGAGGTGGTCAGAGCGGGCTCCAGGCCCGAACCTCAGAAGCCTCAATTGCATTGGCTTCGGAAGCCTCAGCTGTCTCTCCGCTCGCAAAGATCTCTCGGTACACGTCCTCGCCGAAACTTGTGCCGAGCGGTTCGCCTTCGACCAGTTTGAACGTCCGCCGTCCGTCTTCCTGCCTGTCGGCTCGCAAGAACAGCGCCGAGTTCGAGCTGCTTCTCGTAAATGCCGTGGGCGAAATCGTACTGATGGCTGATGAAGACGATCTTGTTCGGCCTTTCCAACAGGGCGGAGACGATTTGCCGGGCGATTTCAGATCCCTCGCGTTCATTGGTTGCGGCAAACAACTCGTTGAACAGGATCAGCGCGCGGGGCGTGACGATGGTGGCGATGTCGTTCATGCGGCTCAACTCCTCGTCGAACTTGCCGCTCTTCATCGTCGCGTCCTCTTCGTGCTTGAAATGGGTGAACACCCCGTCGACGACGTTGAGCTCAAGGCTCGCGGCGGGCGCGAACATGCCCGATTGCGACATCAGTTGCGCGAGCCCAAAGCTTCTCAGGAACGTCGTCTTGCCGCCTTGGTTGGCGCCGGTGACAATGATCAGGCTCTTGCCGTCCGCGTTGATGTCGTTGCCGACCGGGCGCTTATTGGCGGTCAGCGCCAGGCAGACCTCGTAGAGATCCCTGCTGGAGAAGCGAGGGGCGCCGGGTCCGGTCGCCGAGGGAAACGTAAATGGCGCCCCGAGTTCGAGGAGGCGTTGATGCAGGTTGAGGCAGCCGACGTAGAACGCCAGTTCGGTTTGCAGCATCTTGAAGAAGGCGCCCATATGCTCGGCGCTCTTGGCGAGGGCGTCGGCGGCGAGCCCCAGGCCCCGATCCCTCAGTTCGCCCATCGCTTGCGCGCCGGCCTCGTCTCTTGGAGCGAGGTAAAGACTGTAACTCTCGGGGCGCTCCTCGAAGACGGCCCGCCAGGCGCGGGTGAACCAGTTGCCCGGGTCCCTGAGCGGCCGCCGCAGGACGTAGTCCACGCCCTTGACCCCCTTGCCCAGCTCCGCGCTGACCACAATGGTTCGAAACTTGAGCCGATTCAAATGTCTGTCGATGACCGCGAAATAGTCGTCGTCGAGCTCGCGCGCGAGCATCGCGAACAGATTTGAGAACGCTTCCGACTTGAATTGGGTGGAATGCCGGTCCGCCACCGTCCGCAAGCGCTTCAGCACGTCGACGAAAGCGACCATCCGCTGGACCGAAGTGTCGAGCAGGCCGGAGGGATACTCCCGAAACGTCGCCCATATCTTCTTCTGCCGCTGCGCCGATTCGACCGCGAGACCGTAAAGCTTACGCACGATCTCGGGATTGCTCAGACAATCCTTAAGCGCCGCCTGCCGATAGTCGATCACGGCGACGTCGTTGAAGACGCTGGTCAGAATCGCCTTCTTCGCCACCTCGAGGACGAGCGGATCGTTGGCAGCCATGACCGTGAACAGGGTGTCCAGCTCGAGGTTCTTGGCAAGAACGGCCTCGTTGGCGGGCAAAGCGCGTTCGAGATCGAAATCGCGGTCCCGGTGCATGAGAAACGCTTTCATGACGGCAACCTTTCCCGCAACTGGGCATAGGTAAGGCCATATTTTTCGGCGACCGAAATGGCGTAAGCCAGGCCGTCGGGCGGACGCCGCACGACCTTGAAGGTGCGCTCGGCGACGTTGCCGGGTTTGACCATGCTCCCCATGCTGACCGAGGTCTTGCTGAGCGCGGCCAACTCGTCGATGAAGGTGACGCAGACGCACAGCGCGTCGAGAGCGATGATCTTGGTCAGGATCCTTGTGCTGAGGAAGATCGCGTCCTTAAGGCTGGTCGAGTTGAACACTTCGTTGAGAATGATGATGCTGTCCGATGTCGCCTCTCCCAGCGTCTTGTGAAGCCGGAACAGGTCGTCGTGCAATTTGCCGCGCAGATTGTGAACGTCCTCCTCCTTCTCGAAATGGGTGAACATCTTGTCGAACAGGAATAGGCGGGCTTCGGTTCCCGGAACCGGACAACCGATCGCGGCGAGATGATGCATAAGACCGAAGGTCCGTGCGAATGTCGTCTTGCCGCCCTGATTGGGCCCCGAGACGACGATGATTCGCTCCCGTCCGTCGAGAAAAAAATCGTTGGTCACCACCGGTAGCTTTTGATCGACAAGCAATTTAGCCAGCGCAAGGTCATAGGCATTCATGACCCTGATTTCCTTGGTTTCCGCTGACACAAGCGGATAGCAAAACGCCAATCCCGCGCTGCTGATACGGCGTGTATGGGCGATGGTGGCGACATAGAACTGGACCTCCCGATCGAACCGCAGGATCGTCCGGTCAAAGAAGCTGCTGCTTCGGGCGGAGAAGTCGTCGAGCTCCGCGAATATCGCCGGATTGAGCCTCGCGACGCGATCGAGGATTCCCGCCTCGATGTGGTTCATCTGCTCAAAGTTCATGAACTTGAAAATGTGGTCGGCGGCAGAGCCCTGTTTGAACTTCTCGAAATCCGCCTGAATTTCGGCCCCGTAGTCGGGTTCGTCATGATAGCCCGAGACGGTGATCACGCCGTCGCCGATGAGCAGCGTATAGCGAATGGAGCAAAGTCTCGCGGTAACTGTCGCGATCTCTTTCAACAATTGTTGAAAGGCCGGGGAGCCGACGTAGCCGTCGAGAAAGGCGAAGAAGCCGGCAAGCCCCGGCGAGGAGGGCGGCGCCGCGCGAAGATCGGACAGCAGGTGCTCGACGCACTTACAATAGAGCGTGACGGCGTCGAGCAGCCAAGCCTCCTTCTGGTATTTGTAGTGCAGCTTGCCCGCCTGGGTGAGGTGTTCCCGCACCGATCTCATCGTGTCCGCGAACCTCGTCACCGCGTCATAGCGCGCGTGGTTCTCGAGGTCGCGCATCGCCTCCTGGCGGTATTCCACGGCTTCGCGCGACTTGAGCGGCTCGTGGAAAAACGGCGCCAGCTTGTATTCCTCCTTGCCGGAGGTGATCGAGGCGACGATCTGGTCAAGGTTGAGGTCGGCGAAATAGGCCGGCGCTTCGGACATCTCCGCCCTCGTATCATCCTGCAACGACGGATTGAGGATGCTGAGGAAGGTCATGGCCGGAAGTCTCCGGCCGCGGAAGGAGTTCGATCCGCAACCCGCGCCGTGTCGCGCCGGTCGAGCCGACCAACGCCGCTTGGTCTGTCTTTGATTTTGCTATGGGAGCCGGCGAATTCCGATGTTGTCGCGCCGGGCGCGTGCAATGACACGCGATCTTTGACGGCAACCATGCACACTCCCCCACTTCGTCAAAAGACGTTCGGAGGAGTCATCAGCCCACAGGCGCCTAAGGCGAACTCCATCGCCTACCGGGACACGTCACAAACCCTGTCCCCGGTGGAAGTACCAAGCGAAGAATTAGAATTCCAGAGGGCTTTGTCAAGGTCTGGCGGTCCGAACTGGCGCGTCAATCGCCGCGTCAGTCGTCGCCGCGACCCTCGCCAGACCCTATAAACGCGCAACCGCCAAGAACGCCGCCGAATTCCTGGAGCGCGTGCGCGCGAAAAATGCCCGATCCCGTCAGAGCCATTCAAATCGACGGCGGGTCGGAGTTCATGGCCGAGTTCGAGCAGGCCTGCGCCGACGCCAAAATCCCCCTCTACCTGCTCCCGCCCCGATCGCCCAAGCTCAACGGAGCCGTCGAACGGTGCAACGGAGCCTGGCGGTATGAGTTCTACGCCTGCTCCGACCTGCCCCTCGACATCAACAAAATCGCCGAACGCCTCGAGGCCTTCCAAAACCTCTACAACAACCACAGACCCCACGGCGCCCTTGCCGCAATGACCCCGGCAAAGCGCCTCTCAATCGGCCGAGCCAGCCAAACCCCGCCGTTTCATATGTCCTGATCCCGGACAGCGACTTGACAAGATGCGCCGGTAAGCCCAACGTCGCGGATGGCGATGGAGTTCGCCATTTAATTGCCCTCGGGGCTGATGACTCCTGTCCGGCCAGTTTGGCAGACGGAGAGTTGCGCCTTGACCGTGCGGGATATCCTCCTTCAGGTCGCCCAGGTTCTTGCGACGCTGTTGCTTGCCCCTCTGCTTCAGGGGGTCATCCTACAGTTCGAAGAGCGGGTGCAGCGAGGCCAGGGGCCCGGCGTCTTCCAGCCATACCGCGACCTCTGGAAGCTCTTCCACAAGCAGATTGTCGCCCCGGAAACCGCGTCGTGGCTCTATTGGGCGGCGCCGGTCGTGGCCTTCACCACGACGCTCACAGTTCCAATTCTCATTCCCGTTCTGACCAACTATCCGCTGCCGCTCTCGGACATGGGGGACATTCTTGGCGGCGGGCTGATCCTGACGCTTGGTTCGTTCATGATCACGTTGGCCGGCCTCGACACCCGCAGCGCCTACGGCGGCATTGGATCGAGCCGCGCCGTCATGGTCACGATTCTGGCGGAGCCGACGCTGATCCTCGTCTTCGTCGGAATTACGCTTCTGGCGAAAGCGATGCTGCCGTTCGTCGTCAACCATTTGCTTGTCGCCGAGCCGTCAATTTATTGGGGACCGACGCATCTCTTCCTGGTGGCGGCGTTCTTTGTCCTTCTTCTGGCGGAGACCGATCGGCTGCCGATCCATTCCAGCACGCATATCGAGATTTACATGATCGATGAGGCCCGAATCCTCGAATATTCGGGGCCGATGCTTGCGATTCTGAAGTGGGCGTCGATGATGAAGCAATTCATCCTCTACACGATCTTCTGCAACGTGCTGCTGTTCCCCTGGGGCCTGTCTTACGAGGGAACGGCCCTTGGGATCGTTGGATCGATCACCGCGCTTCTGCTTAAGTTTCTCGCGGTCGCTTGCGTCGTCGTCATTGTCGAGACTGTCCAATCCCGGCTCCGATTCTATCGGTATCAGGAGCCGCTTGCCGCCTCGTTTCTGCTCGCGGTCCTTGCGATCGTGAGCACGCAGCTGACGTGATCCCATGTTGGCGGCACATCTCGCCCCTCTTCCCGCTTCGCTGTTCGGCCTGGTTGCGATCGGCAGCCTTCTTCTCTCGTTCGTAATGCTCGGATCGCGATGGCTGCGGCACTATCTGTTCGCCTTCGCCGCGCAATCGTGGCTCATCGCAATACTGTCGGCCGCCGTCGGATTCTATGGGAACTACCCCGAGCTTTACATCGTCGCCATCCTGACGGCGGCTTTCCGCGGGATGCTGCTTCCCTACCTGATCTTCCGAATCATCCGCCGGCTCGAGATCAGTCGCGAAGTTCACGTGATCCTGCAGGCGAGCTCGAGCCTGGTCATTGGCGCCTTCGCCGTCATCTTTGCCCTTGCGGTCTCCTATCGCATTGGAGCGGCGCTCGATCTCGTCGGCACGATCGCGGTGCTAGCGCTGACGGTCATGCTTTCGATGAAGCTGATTGGCTTCCTGATGCTCTCGGTCCGGCACGAGGCGATCAGCCAGATCCTCGGCCTGCTCGTGCTGGAGAATGGCGTCTTCCTCGGCGCGCAGATCCTGGTGCCGGGCATGCCGCTCCTGATTGAGATCGTCATCCTGTTTGATCTCTTGATCGTCGTCGCCTGCTTCGGCGTCCTGGTCCGGTACCTGTTGACCCATGTGGGAACGACGAGTTCGCTCCAACTCAAGCGCCTGGTAGGCTGATGTCCGCGATCGCGCCGCTCACACTCGCGATGACGCTAGCGCCCGCCGCTGGGATCGTCCTCATCGCGCTGATCAATCGCCCGCGGGCCGCGGAGACGATCAACCTCGTCGCGAGCGCCATCTCGCTTCTCTCGATCCTCTGCATCGTGACTCTCGCACCGAGCGGAAGATTCTTGTTCTGGGGCGGCTACGTGATTGTCGACGGCCTCGGCGCCTGGGCAATACTCTGTGCCGCAATCGTCTACTTTCTCGCCTCGGTCTATGCGATCGGCTACATGCGCCTCCTCGGAGAAACGGATCGCCTTCCTTACTTCTACGCGCTGTTTGCAGGATTCGGCCTCACCACGCTGCTCGGACCCCTGATGAACAACGCGGGCCTTTACTGGATCGCGATCGAGCTGACGACGCTGGTCAGCACTTTCCTCGTCGCCTTTGAGCGCGAAGCGTCAAGCATCGAGGCTGCCTGGAAATACATCATCGTCGTTTCGGCCGGGATCAGCCTGGCGCTGCTAGGGACGATCCTGTTCTATTGGAGTGGGACATTCGTCCTCGGCCCCACCTACGACATGACCTGGGACGCGCTGCGGCAGGCTGCGCCGCATCTCAACCCCGCGCTGGTCACCCTGTCATTCCTCCTGGTTCTTATCGGCTTCGGAACGAAGGCCGGTCTCGCGCCGATGCACACCTGGCTCCCGGACGCCCATAGCGAAGGCCCCGCTCCCGTCTCGGCCCTATTGTCGGGCGCGCTGCTCAACACCGCAATGGTGGGCATCGTGCGTTATCTGGCCGTTGCGGACGCCGCGGGAATCGCTGCGATGGCGCGCGGAACGCTCCTCGCGCTCGGCGGATTCTCGCTTTTCGTCGCCGCTCTCTTCATTGTCCGCCAGACTGCCATCAAACGGTTGATGGCCTATTCCAGCATCGAGCACATGGGCGTGATTGCGCTTGGGTTTGGGTTCGGCGGTCCCTTCGGGATCGCCGGGGCGCTCTATCACATGCTGAACCACTCGCTGAACAAATCGGCGATGTTCTTCGGCGCCGGCAGCATGATGCGCGCATACGGAACCAGGCGAATCCGCGGCATTCGCTCGGTTATCCTGCACTATCCGGTGGTGGGGGGTTTGTGGCTGGCCGGAGCGGTCGCCATCACCGGGGCTCCCCCTTTCGCGCTGTTCCTGAGCGAATTGACGATCATCCGAGCAGGTCTTATCCGGTCCGAGTATTTCCTGGTCGGGCTCATCGCCGTGCTTCTCGTCGTCATCTTCGTTGGATTCCTGAATCATTTCAGGAAAATGTACTTCGAAGACGGCCGCAGCGAGCGAAAGGCCATGCCACCGGTCAGTCTGTGGTGCGTCGCCCCGATGTGGCTCGCGATCACGCCGCTGTTCATCATGGGCCTCTGGTGGCCGCAAGCCCTGTGGGAGCATTTCCTCGCCATTGCCGGCTCGCTGGCGACGTCCGCGCCGGCGGGGACAGCGCCATGAACGGCGCCCGGTTGAAATCGGTCACCGCGGAGACCCTCGCGACTGAAGCTCAGAAGCTGCGTGATGCTGGCGGACGCATCCGGTTTGCCTACGCCTGGTCGCCCAACATCGACGAAGTCGAACTGCGCTATCTCGTGGCCGCGCCGAATCAGAGCGATTTCGAAATGTGGACGCTGAAGGCGGCGCGCAACGTTCCAAGCCTCGCTCGAACCTGGCCGACGCTTGGCTGGTATGAACGGGAGATCATGGATCTCAGCCCAGTTCGCTTCAACGATCATCCTGAGCCCTATCCGTTGGTGCTTCGCCCAGGGAGCTCCACGCAGCTCAACGGACACGATATCGCCGGCTCCCTGCCATCGACCGGCAGACTCCACTTGCCGGCGATCGACGCAACGGACGTCCAGCAACTTCCCTTCGGGCCCATTCGCGCCGACGTGCTGGAGTCGGCGGAGTTCACGTTCTTCTATGTCGGCGAGCACATCATCCACTACCAGCCGAGTCTCTTCTTCAAACACCGCGGCATGGAAAAGCGCTTCGAAGGATGCCGGGCTGATCAGGCGGTCGTCATCGCCGAACGCGTCTCGGGAGTCGGGACTGTCGCCCACGCGCTCGCCTTTTGTGAGGCCGTCGAACGCGCGGCAAACTCCGAGGCTCCTGTTCGCGCCAGGGCTCTGCGGGTTTTGCTCGCTGAGCTCGAACGGCTCTACAATCATCTCCACTACCTTGGACATCTGTGCCACACGACGACGCTGAAGGTCGGAGAGGCGCAAGGTAAGCTTCTCGAGGAGAAGGCCAAGCAGATCAACGCCCGGCTGACCGGAAGCCGCTTCCTTCGCAGCCTCCTCGTCCCCGGGGGGTTAAGACGGGACCTCGCGACGGGCGCGTGGCTCAGCGAGGCGCTCGAGGCGCTTCGGGTCGAATTTGTCGCCTATGTCGAGCGGCTCGAGGCCTCGGAAAGCCATCTCGATCGCCTCATCACGACAGGCCCGCTTTCGCGTCGCGTCGCATTCGACGAAGGCGCGACCGGTCCAGTCGAGCGCGCCTCAGGCATCGACCGCGATCTGCGGCGCGAACATCCCTATGCGCACTACGCGGAACTCCCTCTCACAGTGCCGACATTGGACGAAGGAGACGCTTATGCGCGCGAGCGAGTGCGGATTGCCGAAGTCGAAGCAGCCTTCGTTCTGTGCCAGCGCGTCCTGCTTCTCCTCGAACCGGGCGACATTCGGGCAGAGTGTATTCCTCCGCCCTTGTCCGAGGGTTTGGGGTGGGCTGAGAGCCCGCGCGGCGCGCTGTTCTACGTGGTCCATGTCGGGGCCGACGGGAGGCTGGCGCGAGTCAAAATCAAGTCGCCGTCATTTTCCAATTGGAAGGTCTTCCCCTTCACGGTGCACAATTCGAACATGATGGACTATGCGATCAACGAAGCAAGCTTCGGCCTCACCGTGGCCGGCTGCGATCGTTAGGAGGCGTCCTTGGCCTTATGGACCCTGTTTGGGCTGACGAGCGGGAAAGCGACGACGCCGTGGCCGGCGGGCGACGGATCGGACGGTCAGGACGGCGTGCTCGGCATGCCGCGGCATCATCCTGAGGCGTGCCGCGAGGGGTGCGAAGACTGCGCGGCGGTATGTCCGACGCAGGCAATCGAAGTCCGGGACAAACGCGTCTTAGTTGACTATGGACGATGCGTCGTGTGCCAGCTGTGCACCGAAGCGTGCCCGACGGGCGCGATGAAGCCTTCCAACGATTGGGCGTTCGGCGTCCGTGATCGGGCCGACCTTATCTGGTCGAACGATGGGGCGCGATCGGCGGCCGCGCGGCCATCCGCACGAAGTGCGTTTCACCGCAGCCTCCACATCCGCCACGTCGACGCCGGCTCCTGCAACGGCTGCGAGTCCGAGCTGCAGGGCCTGAATAACCCGTTCTATAATCTTCATCGCTTTGGGATCTTCTTCACCCCGTCGCCGCGCTTCGCCGATCTGTTGCTCGTTACCGGACCGGTGACGCACGCCATGTTCGAGCCGCTCAAGGCAGCCTACGACGCCATGGCCGAACCGCGATGGGTGATGGCTGTCGGCACATGCGCTGTCTCGGGCGGGATACCAGG
>CAVXHJ010000007.1:0-14905 GCA_963761435.1 uncultured Alphaproteobacteria bacterium
CGTGCTGAAGCCCGTTTCGGACTTCGCGGTCGCGGCCTTTCTCGATTCGCTTGAGCTGTTCGGCCTCGGCTATTCCTGGGGCGGCTATGTGAGCCTCGCCATTCCCTTCGACTGCACGGCCTACCGCACCGCGACGCGCTTTTCGCCCGGCGGCCCGACGGTACGCTTCAACGTCGGCCTCGAGGACATCGAGGACCTGGAAGCGGACCTCGACCGGGGTTTCGCGCGCCTGCGGGCGACGGCCTGAGAGCGCGGGACAGAGGAGGCGATCCTTGAACCAAGACTGCTCCTGCCCTTGCGGCGCTTCGCGCTTTGCCGTCAACGGAAAACCGATCGGCCGGTTTTTCTGCCATTGCACGATCTGTCAGAAGGTTTACGGCAAGCCCTTCGCCGACGTGACGTACTTCCGGGCCGATGCGGTCGCGCTGCCGGCCGGTCAGCCGGTGGAGTTTCGCCGTTACCGGACGCCTCCGGCGCTGAGGCGCGGGATATGCGCCAAGTGCAACAATCCCGTCGTCGCCTTCCTGACGATGGTCCCCGGGGTGAACGTCGCGTTTTTCCCATCGCATAATTTTACAAGGCCCGCCGAACTGCCCGCTCCCGACCGGCACACCTTCTATCATCGGCGCGTTGCCGACATTCCCAACTCGATCCCGAAGCTCAGCGGCTACTGGCCAAGCCAGGCCCATGTCACCCGCATGGTTTTCGCCGATCTCTTTCGATCCAAGCGCGCTGCGTGAGCGGGCTCGAGAATATTGGAGCCATGCGCAATTTCCTCATCGACACCGACACCGCCTCCGACGACGCGGTCGCGATCATGATGGCGCTGGCGGCGCCGGACGTGCGGGTGCTTGGCCTGACGACCGTCGCCGGCAACGTCGGCCTCGAACAGGCGACACGAAATGCGCTTCTGACCGCCGAGATCTGCAATTCCGATGTCCCCGTCTTCATGGGCGCCGACCGGCCGCTGACCCGCCCGCACGAGGACGCGCATTGGTTCCATGGCAAAGACGGCCTCGGCGATCGCGGCTACCCCGCCCCGAAGCGCGCGCCCGAGCGCGAGCATGGCGTCGATGCGATCCTGCGCCTCGCGCGGGCCGAGCCCGGCCTGACACTGGTGACGCTCGGGCCGCTGACCAATATCGCCCTGGCGCTCAAGCGCGAGCCCGAACTCGCCGGCCGGATCGGCCGCTGCGTGGTGATGGGCGGCGCGCCCAACTGCGAGGGCAATGTCACGCCGGCGGCGGAATACAACATCTGGGTCGATCCGGAAGCGGCGCGCGCCGTCTTCCGCTCGAAGGTCCCGATCGAGATGGTCGGCTGGCACGTCTCGCGCGGCCCGTCGGTGCTGACTGACGACGAAATCGCCGCGATCGAGGCGCTCGGCACGGCGAAGGCGAAATTCGCCATTGAATCGAACAGCCGCGCCCGCGACGCCTATCGCGTCCAGACCGGCGAGGTCGGGCTTTCGCTCGCCGATCCGACCGCGATGGCGGTCGCGCTCGACCGCTCGGTCGGCCTCTCATGGTCCCGTCACCGGGTGGCGATCGAAAGCGAAAGCGAGCTCACCCGCGGCATGACCGTCGTTGACCGCCTCAACGTCAACGCCGACGCCAACAACGCCCACGTCTGGAACGCCGCGGCCGGCGAGCACGAAGGCGCCGATATCCTATGGACGCTCGACGCGCGCCGGTTCAAGGCTATGCTGAAGGCTGCCTTGGCGGGTTGATAGAAAGGTCAGTTTAATGAACAAAATATCGTTCGCCGCAGCAGCTGCCGCAACCACAGCTGTCTTATTGTCGCCCGGTGGCGCCAAGGCGACAACATTGTCGGTAAGCCACCACTGCGATGCCAACTCCGGCGGAGTCTTGCCTTTTACGTGGCATTATAAAGCGACAATCACAGGCACGAACTTCGTAGCAGATTACGTTTCAGTTTACGGTGCGGAAACACACATTAGGGGTACAATACCACCTAACGGTGGAGAGACAGTACTCCAATTGACGGGAACGACAGGCGATCCCAAACACACTACCGGTATGATCCGCCAAGGATCGCCAGTTAGCTTTCCCATCGTTGCGACATTTGGCCCTCCACCACGCTTTGCTGGAACGGGGTATCGCAATGATAAGATACGCCAATGCCAATTTACATTTCAGTGATGATGAAAAGAAGATTTTGAAGAGACCGCGCTAAGGTGGTCTCTCCGCCCCGAACAGGCCGCTATGAAATCAGCGGGGTGGCGGGTCAGCAATTTAGGTGCCATAGTTGGCCGGCCTCAATGGAGCCCCCAGGACCGAATGGCGATCGCAGGTTCTGGACACGAGACGCGGGGCGAGCTCATGCGGCCTGACCGCAATCTCCTCTCTGGCGAAACGTCGCCTTATCTTTTGCAGCACGCGCGGAACCCGGTGCATTGGCGCCCGTGGGGCGCCGCCGCTCTGGCCGAGGCCAAGCGGCGGGACTGCCCGATCCTGCTGTCGATCGGCTATGCCGCCTGCCACTGGTGCCACGTGATGGCGCATGAGTCGTTCGAAAATGCGGAAACCGCTCGACTGATGAATGAGTTGTTCGTCAACATTAAGGTTGATCGCGAGGAGCGGCCGGACATCGACCACATCTATATGACCGCGCTCCACGCGCTCGGCCAGCAGGGCGGATGGCCGCTGACCATGTTCCTTACGCCCCACGGCCAGCCGATGTTAGGCGGCACCTATTGGCCGCCCGAGCCGCGCTGGGGCCGCCCCTCGTTCCGGCAGGTTCTCGAATCCGTCGACGCGGCCTGGCGCACGCGCCGGGAAGAGATGGAGCGGCGCGGCCTTACGCTCACCGACCACCTCGCGACGCTGTCGACCTTAAACCCCGGGCCGGGCGTGACGCCTGGGGATCTGACCCGGATCGGCGATGCTTTGCTGAGCGCTGTCGATCCCGTTCATGGCGGCCTCAGCGGGGCGCCGAAATTCCCCAATGCGCCGATCTTCCGCTTCTTCTGGAACGAGATGTTCCGCCGCCGCGACCCGGCCTTCGGCAAAGCTTTGCGCGCCATGCTCGAGGCGATGAACGCAGGCGGCATCTACGATCATCTCGCCGGCGGTTACGCGCGCTATTCGACCGACGCCGAATGGCTCGTGCCGCACTTCGAGAAGATGCTCTACGACAACGCGCAAATCCTCGAACTGCTGGCGCTGGTCCACTCGCTCTGGCCCGATCCGACATTCGCCGAGCGCGCCCACGAGACGGTCGGCTGGCTGACGCGCGAGATGCGGGTCGGCGACGCGTTCGCCGCTTCCCTCGACGCCGATCAGGACGGCGAGGAAGGCCTTTTCTATGTCTGGCGGGAGGACGAGATCGACGCAGCGCTTGGCGACGCCGCGGCCCGGTTCAAGGCCGCCTATGACGTCACGCGCACGGGGAACTGGGAAGGCCGGACGGTGCTGCGTCGCGTCAGTCCGCGGGGTTCGTCCGACGAGGAGGCCGAGCTCGCCGCCTCGCGGGCGAAACTGTTCGCCGTGCGCGAGGCGCGGCCGAAGCCCGGCCGCGACGACAAGGTGCTGGCCGACTGGAACGGCCTGGCCATCGCGGCGCTCGTCCGCGCGAGCGCCGTGTTCGGCGAGCCGGCCTGGATTGCAACCGCGCGCGCCGCGTTCGATTTTATCTCGGCGAAGCTGCGGGGCGGCGACGGCCGGCTCCTGCACGCGTGGCGGGACGGACATCCCGGCGCCCGCGCGCTCATCGACGATTATGCGTCGATGGCCCGCGCCGCGCTCGCCCTGTTCGAGGCCAGCGGAGAGCCTCGGGATCTTGACGCCGCCCGGAAGCTCGCGGCCGAGGCCTTGGACCTGTTCGGCGACGGCGCGGGCGGGGTCTACCTTACCGCCAAGGACGCCGCCGACGTGCCGGGCGCGCGTCCGCGCCAGGCGCATGACGGCGCGAGCCCGTCGGGCGTCGGCCTCCTGGCCGAGGTTTTCGTGCGGCTTTGGCATCTGACGGATGAGCCGCGCTGGCGCGAGGCGGCCGAGAACCTGATCCGGGCCGTTTCCGGCGCCCCCGAGGGCCTTGGCGGCAGCCCGCTCACCTTGATGAGCGCCGACATGCTGGAGCGCGGCGGCTCGGTCGTCATCGACGGGCCCCTCGACCATCCGCGCGCCCAGGCGCTGGCGGAAGCAGCGCTTGGCGCGCCCGATCCGTCGCTGACCGTCCTGCGCCTTGATCGAAGTCTGTGGCCGGGCGGCCCGCCGCGCGCCGACCTGCCGCGAGCTCAGGAGCCGATCGCCATGCTGTGTCAGGGCCAGAGTTGCAGCCTGCCGGTGACGACGCCGGAGGCGCTGATTGAGATGATCGAGGCGCGGCGCGTAGCCTCGGCGGCCTGACCTCAGCCTCGGGGCTCCCCCGCGCGGCCCTATCCTCGCGAACCGACGTGAGAACGCCGACGAGCCGCACCCCCTCAACTGCCGAGCCCGAATCTGCGCGCCCCCGCCTCGGCCAGCCGGCGACGTTGTTCGAGAATCGGGGTCATACGCCTGCGCGCGAACTGCGCCACCCGCGGCGGCGCGGTTTCCGGGCTGCCGCCGTTGAAAGGCGGTGCGGGGGCATATTCGAGGCTGAGTTCGATCGCCTCGGCAACCTCTCTGCCCGCGACTTCCGCAATCAGCGCCGGCGCGAAATCGATGCCTGCCGTCACGCCGCCGCCGGTCATCGGCGCCGGCTTGGCGGAACTGCGGGTCAGCCTCGAAAGCCGGGCAGGTCCTGCGCCTCGGACAGGCGCGCAAGCTTCGTCGCCAGCTCTACGGCGAGTTCGAATTCCAACTCGATCAGCCGCCGGGTCATGAATGTGCGAAAATAGTCTCCCCACATGAATTCCTGAAACGGCGTGTCCAGATCCTCGAACGCCTTGCCGCGCACTCGTCGCGCCAGCGTGCGCCAGACGTTGTCGGTGAGGTCGCCGATTGAAGCGGGAATGGCGGCGTAAGGTCTGCGATTGCCGTCGGCGTCGATCGGCCAGCAGTAGCCTTTCAACTCCATCATCCGCCAGAACGCCTTGGGCTCGAGGCCGGACCAGTCGGCAACTCGATCGCCAAGGACCGCCTCGGGGATTTTCAGCGACCAAAGCGCCCGCGCCAAATGATGGTGGTCGACGATGTAGATTTTCTTTCCCGGGCCCAGGACATGAGGAATGGGCTTGCGCTCGAGGTGGGCCTCGCGGTCTGCAGGCGTCATTGCGGCGATCTTCGCCGCGCGCTCTTCGACCTCGGACAGACCCAGCGTCAATTGGGTCGGCCTCATATCCGCGATCGAAGCTTTGACTCCGGCCATGTGCGCGTCCAGTTTTTTGACCCAATCGAACCGTTCGGGCGAACGGGCGCCTGCCGGGTTTCGCTAACGGACAAGGCGTTCCAATGTCCAGCGTCCGGGCCGCGCCCTGGGAGACACGGGTTAACTCGATCGCGACGAATCTTGATGCAGGCCCCGATCCTCCCCCGTGGCCCAACCAGCAAGGACGCCAGACCCTTGTCGCCTGAAGAGTTCCGCCGCTATGGCCACCGGCTTATCGACTGGCTGGCCGACTACCAAGAAAGCTTGAGCGATCGGCCGGTGATGGCCAAGACCCGGCCCGGCGAGGTTCGCGACGCCTTGCCCGCCACGCCGCCTGACGAGCCGGAGGAGTTCGGCGCGGTAATCGAGGATCTCGATCGGGTCGTCCTGCCTGGCTTGTCGCTGTGGCAGCATCCGCGCTTCTTCGGCTATTTCCCCGCCAACGCCCTGCCCGCGGGGATTCTCGCCGATCTTGTCAGCACTGGCTTGGGCGTGATCGGGCTCTCGTGGCAGTCGAGCCCCGCGGTGACCGAGGTCGAAGAGGTCGTCACTGATTGGCTGCGGCAGATGCTCGGCCTCTCCCCCGCCTGGAGCGGGGTGATCCAGGACACCGCCTCGACCAGCACGTTGGTGGCGCTGATTTGCGCCCGCGAGCGGGCGACAGACTACGCGCTCGCGCGCGGCGGCCTACAGGGCGAGACGCGCACGCCGCGCGTCTACGTGTCGGCGCACGCGCACAGTTCGGTCGACAAGGGAGCGCTGCTCGCCGGCTTTGGCCGCTTGAACCTGCGGCTTGTTCCGTTCGACGCCAAATACGCGATGCGCGCCGACGCTTTGGCCGAAATGGTCGCCGCCGACATCGCCAACGGCGACCTCCCCTGCGCCATCGTCGCGACCGTGGGCACGACGGCGACGACGGCGATCGATCCGGTCGGCGGACATCGCTGCGGTGGCCAAACGCCACGGAATCTGGCTGCACGTCGACGCGGCGATGGCGGGGAGCGCAATGATCCTGCCCGAATGCCGGTGGATGTGGGAGGGCGTCGAGGGCGCCAACTCGCTGGTCGTCAATGCGCATAAGTGGCTCGGCGCGCCGTTCGACTGCTCGCTCTACTATGTGCGCGATCCCGAGCACCTGATGCGGGTGATGTCGACCAATCCGAGCTTCCTGCAATCCTCGGTCGACGGCGAGGTCAAGAACCTCCGCGATTGGGGCATCCCGCTCGGGCGCCGGTTCCGGGCGCTGAAACTCTGGTTCGTGATCCGCGAACAGGGCGTGAGCGGGTTGCAAAGGCGACTGCGGCGCGACATGGCCAACGCCCGCCATCTCGCCGAACTCGTCGCCGCCGCGCCGGGCTGGCGGGTCGTTGCGCCCGTCAACCTGCAGACGGTCTGCGTTCGCCACCACCCGGCCGCGCCCGACGGCTCGGCGCTTTCCGGCGAAGCGCTGGACGCCCACACCACCGCCTGGGTCGAGGCGGTGAACCGCTCCGGCGCCGCCTATCTGACGCCCGCGATCCTCGACGGGCGCTGGATGGCGCGAGTGTCGGTCGGCGCGCTAGCGACGGAAGCCGGCGACGTCGAGGCCGTCTGGGCGGCGATGCGGGAAGCGGCGGAGGCATCGCTTGTTGGATGAGGCATTGCCGTGGCCGCCCCTCGCAATGCGGCGGCTCGCCCGGCCGGCTGCTCGTTCGAGGCAGCGGCTTGTCGCCGCCGTCGGTCATCCGATAGAACATCGCGGCGTCTCGATGAGGAGGATGTCGTGGGACAGCTCGACCGCATTACCCAGAACCCCGAGATCATGGGCGGCAAGGCGTGCATCCGCGGCGTGCGGGTGACGGTTGGCATGATCGTCGGCCAGATTGGCGCGGGACGCGGGATCGACGAGCTACTCTCCGACTATCCTTACCTTGAGCGCGAAGACATCATGCAGGCGCTGCGATACGCCGCGTGGAGAGCCGAGGAGCGTGAAGTCGTCCTCGCCAGCGGATGAAGCTGTTGGTGGACATGAACCTGTCGCCGCGTTGGGTCGAGACGCTGACCCAGGCGGGGTTTGAAGCGGCGCATTGGTCAAGTCTCGGCGCCCCGGATGCTTCGGACGCCGCGATTATGGCGTTCGCGCGTGACAACGAATACGTGGTTCTCACCCATGACCTGGATTTCGCCGCCATTCTGGCGGCGACGAAAGCCGCAAGACCGAGCGTCGTTCAGATCCGAGCGGAAAACATCAGCCCGGACGCCGTCGCTGGGCCGCTCATCGGCGCTCTGAGACAAATGGCCGCGTCCTTGGCTGACGGCGCGCTTCTCACAATCGACCCAATCCACGCCAGACTGCGCATTTTGCCTCTGGGGCAGAAATGAACGGGGCGGCGCCTAGCTGCCAGCGCACAGGGTGACAGCAGAGCTCCCTTACCGCATGATCCCTGCGCTCGTCGGGGAAACGCGATCATGGGACACCGGCTCAAATTCTACGGCTGGGGATATGAGGGCGCCGGCCTTGACGACGCCGAGCGCGATCAGCTGTTCCGCTTCGTCGCCGGCCGTCTCGGCGTTGGGCCTCGCCTCGAGCCGCCGCCGCGGGAGGCGGATATCGCGCTCCGCGCCCCCCGGGTCGCCACGCCGCCCGCCCTTGCCGGCGTCCTGACGCGGGAGCCATACGAGCGGCTTCTGCACACCTATGGCAAGTCGTACCCGGAAACGGTGCGCGCGTTCGCTCGCGACTTCGCCAACGCGCCCGATCTCGTCGCGCTGCCGAAGACCGAAGCCGACATCGCGGCCGTGCTCGATTGGGCGAGCGGCGCGAAGGTCGCGGTCATTCCGTTCGGCGGCGGCTCCTCGGTCGTCGGCGGGGTCGAGCCGGCGGTCGGCGACAGCTACGCCGGCGCGGTCAGCCTCGACATGCGCCATTTCGATCGCGTGCTCGAGGTCGACGCGACGAGCCGCGCCGCCCGCATCGAGGGCGGCATTCTCGGGCCGGCGATCGAGGCGGCCTTGAAGCCGCACGGCCTCGCCATCCGCCACTATCCGCAGAGCTTCGAGTTCTCGACTCTCGGCGGCTGGATCGCGACCCGCTCCGGCGGCCACTTCGCCACCCTCTATACCCATATCGACGATTTCGTCGAAAGCATCCGCACGATCACGCCGGCCGGCGTGATGGAGTCGCGCCGCCTGCCGGGCTCGGGCGCCGGTCCCAGCCCCGACCGGATGATGATCGGCTCGGAGGGCGCGCTCGGAATCATCACCGAGGCCTGGATGCGGCTGCAGGGCCGGCCGCGCTTCCGGGCCGACGCCGTGTTCGGCTTCGCCGATTTCTTCGCCGCCGCGCGGGCCGTTCGCGCCGTCGGCCAGGCCGGGCTCTACCCCTCGAACCTGCGCGTCATCGACAATGACGAGGCCGGCGCCTACGGCGTCAACGCCTACGAGGAGAGCCTGCTCGTCCTCGCCTTCGAATCCGCCGACCATCCGGTCGACGCCTGGATGGCCCGGGCCGTCGAGGTCCTCAAGGATCATGGCGGCCGCCGGCATCAGGACGAGGCGGCGGCCTTGCGATGGCGCACAGCCTTCATCCGCATGCCTTACGCCCGCGAACTGACCGTCCCGATGGGCCTGATCAACGACACGTTCGAGACCGCGATCACCTGGGACAGGTTCGAGGCCTTCCACGCCGCCGTCCGCAAGGCGACGCTAGAGGCGCTGAAGGAAGCGACGGGACAAAACGGAACCGTGTCGACCCGGTTCACCCACGTCTATCCGGACGGTCCGGCGGTCTATTACACCTTCAACGTCCGCGGCGAGCCCAGCCGGCTGATCGATCAATGGCGGCACATCAAGACCCGGGCCTCCGACGCGCTGATCGCGGCCGGCGGCACGATCACCCACCATCACGCGGTCGGCCGCGACCACATGCCCTGGTACCGCGCCCAACGCCCCGCCCTGTTCGGCAAGGCGTTCGAGGGCGCCAAGCGCGCGCTCGACCCGGCGGGAATCATGAACCCGGGGGTGCTGGTTCCCTGATCGGCCGGGCGGCGGGAATCTTTCTGTCGCCGTCGTGCCGCCGAAGGCGTCAATTGATCCTCGGATCTGGGTTCCGTAGACGAGCACGTGGGCGCGGTGACGATCGGCAGCACGGTCTCAGCGGATGCTCGACGAGCGCCATTTCTTGTCATTAGGCGCAGGGTTTCGCAGACGACGACGCATCAAGGCGATCCCTTCAACGAAAAAGGGCCAACATCGGAAGCTGGTTCATACATGCTAAACACTCCGCCGTTGTCAGACCGCTTCTTCCTCAATGTTCCCTCCGAGGAACAGGTGGCCCACCCGCCGATTGGCTAGAAGCGTGTCGGCTCGGTCGTGCATCCGGGTCTGACCCAACTCAAGGACGAGCCCGTAGTCAGACATCGCCAGCGCCGCCTTGGCGTTCTGCTCCACCATCAGCACCGTCACGCCGTTGTCGCGCAGCTTCTGCAGCGTGACGAAGACCTCGTGCACCAAGTTGGGCGAGAGCCCGATGGAGGGTTCGTCGATCAGGATGAGCTTTGGGTCGAGGATCAGCGATCGGGCGATCTCCAGCTGCTTCTGCTGGCCGCCGGAGAGCGCGACCGCCTTTTGATGCTGACGCAACCGCAGCATCGGGAACTGCTCCATGACTTCCTCGATTCGCGCGCGAACCTTCGGCTGATCGGGCGAGGTCACGCCGCCGAGCTCGAGATTGTGCCAAACCGAAAGTTGCGGGATCAGGTTGCGACCCTGCGGCACATAGGTCACGCCATGGCCTATCATCTGAGCGGGTTTGGAGCCGGTCACATCCTTCCCCTCGAGTAGAATCTTTCCGGAATGGATATCGAGCAATCCGAAGATCGCCTTGAAGACGGTCGATTTTCCCGCCCCATTCGGCCCGATCACGGTCGTGATTGACGCGGGCGGGATCGAAAAATTCACCCCGTTCAGGATGGTGATCTTGCCGTAGCCGCCGTAGACGTCCTTCAGCTCCAGCAAGTCATCCTCCGAGATAGGCGTCGATGACGGTCTGATTGACGCGCACTTCGTCCGGAGGACCTTCGGCGATGATCCGACCCTCCGTGAGAACGATGATCCGAGAGCAGAGCGACATGACGAATTCCATGTTGTGCTCAATCACCACGAAGGTGGTCCCGTGCTCGCGGTTGTAGGTCACCAACCGCTCTTTGAGCCCGGCAAGCATGGTCAGGTTCACCCCGCCGGCCGGTTCGTCCAGAAGAACGAGGCTTGGCCCCGCCATAAAGGCCATCGCGGCGTCGACCAGTTTCTGTTGCCCGTAGGACAGCGAGCCCGCCATCTCGTTCCGCAGATGGGTCAGGCGAAAGAATTCGATCATTTGGTCTGCCTCGGCGGTCAGCCCGGCGTCCGGAGCGCCGAAGAGCCGTGATAGCAGGCTGCCGTGGTGCTCCTGCCCGGCAAGAATGATGTTGTCGAGCACCGACATCTGCGGAAATACCGAGAGCTGTTGGAACGTCCGTCCGACGCCGAGCTTGTTCAATTCACAAGCTCGACGGCCGGAAACGCACCGCCCGTTGACCTCCACTTTCCCCCGGTCCGGAGTCAGCTGGCCGAGGATGCAGTTGAAGAGCGTCGACTTCCCCGAGCCGTTCGGACCGATCAGTCCGAGGATCTCTCCGGTGCGCACGTCGAAGCTCACGGCGTCCACCGCGCGGATCGCTCCGAACGTCTTGGAAATGTCCCGCACCGAGAGCACGGGAGCGCTCATAACTGAGCTCCGACCTTCATATCCGCGCGCGCCTCATGTTTCGGCCAGAACCGGTCGCGCAGCCGCTGCCCGACGCCGATCAGGCCGGTCGGGCAAAACACCATTAGCGCGATCACCGCGGCGGCGTAGATCATCAGATAATAGCCTTCGGCGAATCGCAGAAACTCGGGCAGCAGGATCACTACCGCCGCGCCCAGAACCGGCCCGAAGAAGAGGCCGGCGCCGCCGACCACCACCATCAGCAGCACCTTGAGGGACTGGGTGAAGGCGAAAGAGGCCGGCTCGATATATTGCACGAGCGGCGAGATCAGCGCCCCAGCAAGGCCGCCGTAGGCTGATCCGATGGCGAAGGCGAGAAGCGTGATCCGACGCGTGTCGACGCCGAGGCTCTCGGCCCGGATCGAGTTCTCGCGCAAGCCCTTGAACGCGCGGCCCCAGGGCGAACGCACCACGCCCCACATCAGCGCGGCTGAAGCCACGAAGACAATCAGCGTAAAATAGTAGAACGGCAGGTTCTTCGCAGTGTCGAAAGCCCAGAAATCCGGACGCGGCAGCCCTGAAAGCCCATACGGGCCACCGGTCAGCCATTCCTCGTTCCGGGCGACGAGGAAGAATAGCGTGTTGAACGCGAGCGTCACGAAGGCCAGGAAATGCCCCTGCACACGCAACGCGGGAATGCCCAGCGCCAACCCGACGATGAAGCACAGCGCCACCCCGGCGGGCATCGCCAACAACCACGGAACGCCCGTCAGCGTCAGCAGCGCCGTCGTATAAGCGCCGATCCCCATGAACGAGGCTTGCGCCAACGAAATCTGTCCCGCGTAGCCGAGCGTCAGGTTCAGCCCCATCGCGGCGATTGAATAAATCAGCCAGGAGCAGAGGATGTAGATGACATAATCCGTCCGCCCCAGCGGGACCATGATTAGCGCGGCGAGGCCGAGGAGGAGGAGAATCGGCTTCAGCCGGCCCTTCATCAGACCTTCCTCCCCTCGTCGACGCCGAGAAGCCCCTGGGGCCGCCACAGGATG
Source organism: uncultured Alphaproteobacteria bacterium (assembly GCA_963761435.1). Taxonomy (GTDB): domain Bacteria; phylum Pseudomonadota; class Alphaproteobacteria; order Rhizobiales; family Beijerinckiaceae; genus Roseiarcus. Next base: position 12,085 of record CAVXHJ010000007.1, read on the forward strand.
ATGACGATCAACAGCACCAGCGGCAATGCCGCTCGGTATTCCGTCGTCACGTAGGTGGCCGTGAGGTTGTCCAGCACCCCGATCAGCAGACCGCCCGCGAGCGCCCCACGGATCTGGTTAAAGCCGCCGACGATGGCCGCGATGAAGGCGACGAGCCCAAGGGTCTCGCCGTTGGAGAACTTGGCAAGATAGATCGGCGAGATCAGGAAGGACGCCAGCGCCGCCAGCGCCGCGTTCACGAGGAAAGTATAGAGAACCATCCGCTTGATGTTCACCCCGAGGATCTCCGCCACCCCCGGGTTCTGCGCGGTAGCCTGCATGCACCTTCCGGTCCGGGTGCGGTTGAGAAACAGAGTCAGTCCCAGGACGACGGCGAGCGAGACGATGAGGTTCATCAAGTCCTGGACCGAAACGACCGCCCCTTCGAAATTCAGTGTCGTCTGCGGGAAGAGGCTCGGGAAGGGCTGCGCCTCGGCGCCGTAGAACTGCTTCGCGCCTTCCTTCAGAAGAATCGACAGCGCCATCGTCGTGATGATCAGGGGCAGGCCGCCGTTAGGCAGCATCGGCTCGACGACCACCTTCTTGAACAAGACGCCCAGCACGATCACCGCCACGATCAGCCCAAAGACAAAAGCCAGCCAGAGGGGCATATGCAGCCAGTGAACGCCGACCAGCACGAAGAAGGCTGGCAGCATGACGAACTCGCCCTGGGCGAAGTTCACGGTCCGCGCGGCCTGCCAGATCAGCGTAAATCCGATCGCGGCGAGCGCGTACATCGCTCCGGTCGACAAGCCCGACAGCAAGACTTGCAGGAACTGGGCCATGGAGGCCGACCAGGGGCGGTTGCCGCCGACTTTCCGTCAATTCGCCGGCGCCGTGCCGGTCACGACCTGCTTGCCGTCCTTCACTTGAGTGATGAAGCTCTCGCGGCTCAACTCGCCGTTCATGTCCCACGAGGTCGTCAGCAGCATGTTCGGATATTTCGTGACGTCGAGCGTCAGGCCATGGAGCTTGTCAGCGAGCGCCTTGCGGTCGAACTTGCCGACGAGCTCGGTGGCGTATTTGATCGCGTAAACGCCGATGTAGCCCTTGATACCGTTGTGGTCGGTATCGCGGCTATAGCGTTTCTTGAATTTCGCCACGAAATTCTCGATCGACGGGATGGGCGCTGAAGTCGCCAAGCCCACATGGGCGATAGCCCCTTCGGCCGCGCCACCGGCGAGATCGATCACCTTCTGCCCCGTCAAAGTCACCTCGCCGACGAGCGGCGCCGTCAGCCCCTGCTTCTTGGCTTCCTTCAGGAAGCGCGCATCCTCCTCCTCGTTCAAATAGACGAAGACTGCTTGCGCGCCGGACTGTTTGATCTTCGAGACATCGGCGGAGAAATCCGCCTGCCCTTGTTCGCTGGGCACGTCAGCCACGACCTCGATCCCGGCCTTCTCCATCTGGGCGAGGAAGACGTCATGCCCCCCCTTGCCGAAGTCGTTGTTCACCCATGCGACGGCGATCTTCTTCACCTTCAGCTGGTCTTTGAAATAAGGCGTCAACGAAGGCACCCCCTTTTCCGCGCCAGACGAGGTGCGGAAGATAAAGGGGTTGTGCCTCTCCGTGATGTTCGGCGCCTCGGCGCCTGTGAACTGCGGAACGCCCGCCTGCTGCGCTACGATCATGTTCACGATTGTGGAGCCTGAATAGATCGTTCCCATGATTGCAAAGGCGCCCGAGTTCGATCGCCTTCTGCACGAGCGCGCGCGAGGTCATCGGGTCGGTCTGAGTGTCCATGTCGGTCATCTCGATCTTCTCGCCGAGAATGCCGCCCGCGGCGTTGATCTCGTCGACGGCCATATGCGCGCCGTCGTGGAAGTTCGTCCCGGCCACCGCGCCTGCGCCCGAGAGCTCGCATACGCAAGGGATTTTGACCGTGTCATCCGCCAACGCCGCGACAGCGGTCAGGCTTACCGCCGCGGCCAGCGCGCTTGCCGCAAGGAACTTCCGTCTGTTCATCCCTTTTCCTCCCTTTTGTCTGGGCTCACCAATCCGGCGAAAGTCAGTTGTACGGGGAAGCCGACGTCATGTCGAACGTCCGCGCCGGCACAGTGCCGACGGCAGCGCTGCTATGGTAGGGAAACGTGACCGGGTCGCCTCAGCCCGCTTGCCGTCGCGCCCGCGACGTTGTTGGCGGTCGCGAGCCGCGATGTCCGCTCAACGTCGACTCCAGTCATTTCTATCGCCGCGTCGGCACGACCACCCAACATCACGCCGGCCGCGACCACATGCCCTGGTACCGCACCCAGCGCCCCGACCTGTTCGGCAAGGCGCTGGCAGCGGCGAAAAGCGCGCTTGACCCGGCGGGGATCATGAACCCGGGGGTGCTGGTCAACTCGGTGTGGCGCGACGAGGGTGCCAACCCCGACTAAGAAGCGTAAGTCTGGGCAGTTGAATCTCAGGCGCTGGCTTCCCGACCATTGCGTGGCAGACTGCTGTCCGCCGCGGCCACGACGGCGATGGCGCTGGAAGCGGAGCGGGAGGCGATGAAATGTCTGACGATCTGACGAACTCTCAAGTCGAGCTCCTTTGCGAAATCGGGGAGTGTGACCCGTTACAGCTTACCGGACAGCTTACCGGCGATCAGAAGCGCGACCTGGAGCGGCTTCTCTCCGGGGGCTATGTGGCTCCGAGCGCGACCCATCCCGGCTCAAAATTCATGGTCACCGCCAAGGGCATGGAGTTTCTTGGCGAGCGCGGCGCGGGTTTGAACGAGGCGTAGACCCTCGCGCCGCTGATGGAGCCGTCCCGGGCCCCTACCCCTTCGGGAATTCGA
>CAVXHJ010000008.1:0-15759 GCA_963761435.1 uncultured Alphaproteobacteria bacterium
CTGGCGTTCGGCATGAACTCGGGCTATCCGCTCGTTTCGCGCGAGGTGGATCTGAAGATTTCGAGCGTGGCGGAGGCGATTTGTCGGCAAGGCGCGGCCGGCGCGCTGAGCGCGTTCCTGATCGTGCTGCACTGGCTCTCGGGCGCGCTGATCCTCGAGCTTTTCGTTCACGGCTTTCTCATGGTCCACGCGGGCCTGAGCGCCGCGACAGTCTTCGGCCTTTATCAGTCGCACAAGTCGATCGGCTTCGTCGTGCTCGCCCTCACGGCGGCGCGCCTCGTTTTGCGATTGGCGAGCGGGACGCCGCCGCGGTTCGGCGCGGCGTGGGAGCGCACGCTCGCCCGCCTCGTTCAGGCGGCGCTCTATGCGCTGACGGGCGTCGCGGTCGCCTCCGGCTGGCTCGTCGTGTCGACCTCGCCGTTGCCGATACCGACGCGCTTCTTCGGCTTCTTCGTCATCCCCGGCATCGCGCGCCCGGATGCGGCTCTGTTCGCCGCCGCAGCCCTGGCGCATCGAATCGCCGCCTGGTCGATCCTCGCCCTCGTCGCGCTGCATGTCGCGGGGGCGCTCAAGCATCACGTCGTCGATCGTGACGGCGCGCTGACGCGGATGCTGCCGCGCTGGCCGAAGCGCGCGATGCGATTGATTTGAACCTCGGGCCACGAAAGAACGGGAGCACGCTGCCGGTGAAAGCGGCCTCATCCGTTAGCTGCCGCTACGCGCCGCGACAGTCTCGAGCTCGGCAATAAGGCCGTTCGCGAGCTTCGCTCGGGGCGCCTTGGCTTCGCTGTTGGCTTGGAGCCTTGGAAACACGCCGGCGCGACTTTTATTCATGAAGAAAGTTTGAGTTGCGCGGCCAAAGGCGCCATTCCTCCTCCCCTGCGCGGGCAGCCCGATCGTGCTTCAATGGCGGCCATGAGCGAAGAAAGCCGACGCGAAGTGCGTGCGGGGCTCGAGCGCCATCTCGCCCGGCTGTGGCGCTACGCCGTCGTGTTGTCGTCCTCGCGCGACGTCGCTGACGACCTCGTCCAGGCGACCTGCGTGCGCGCGATCGAGCGGGCCGACCAGTTCGCGCCCGGAACAAGGCTCGACCACTGGCTGTTCGCGATCCTGAGGTCGATCTGGCTCAACGAGATCCGGGCCCGAAAGGTGCGCGAAGGCGGCGGATGGGTCGATGCCGCCGAGACGCTGACCCTCGACGGCGCACGGGCGATGGAGGTGAATATTCAGACGGCTGAAGTGTTATCGGCCGTCGGGAGGCTGCCCGAGGCCCAGCGCGAAACCGCCCTCTTGGTCTACGCCGAAGGCTATACCTACGCCGAGGCGGCGACCGCGCTTGGCGTTCCGATCGGCACTATCATGAGCCGGCTCGCCGCAGTGCGGGTCGCGCTGGCGAAACTGAAATAGGAACGTATGAGATATCGATGCCTGACGACGAGGAGCGGCTCACCGCACTGATCGACAATGAGCTCGACGGCGAGCAGAAAGTCGCGCTGCTCGAGCGGCTGACGCAGGACGAGGCTCTTCGCGATCGTCTTGCGACGCTTCGGCGGGATCGCGACCGACTTGTTGCATCCTTTGACGCGCTGCTCGCCCAGGCGCCGCTGGAGCGGCTTCGCGCCGCCATTCCGGGTGCGGAGGCCGAGCTTCCGGCTCTCAGGAAGCGCGGCTCGTTTGGCTGGCTCGAGCTGGCGGCGGGGCTCGCTATTGGCTTTCTCATCGCGGCCGCGGCCTCCTGGGTCATGGGCTCGCACGGCGAGCAGGACGACTGGCGCCAGGCGGTCGTCGAGTACATGGAGCTCTACACGCCCGACACCTTCGTGCTGGCAAATCCGGACAGCGCCGCAGAGGCGAGGCAGTTGCAGGCTGTCAGCGCCAAGGTCGGCGTCGATTTCACTCCGGACAAGCTGGCAGTCCCCGGCCTGCGCTACCGCACGGCGTTCAATCTCTCTTATGACGGCGCGCCGCTCGCGGAGATCGCCTACACCCATGCTGGCGGAGAGCCGGTGCTGTTCTGCGTGATCGCTAACGGCGAGTCGGACGCGCCGCCGCGGACTGTCGCACGCGAAGGCCTGTCCTATGTCGCGTGGTCCCGTGGGGGAAGGAGCTACATGTTCGTCGCTCATATGCCCGAACAGCAGGTCGCCGATCTGGCGCAAACACTCGCGGCCCGGTTCTAAACCAACCGGGAGCGTCTGGCGGCTGGTCTGAGGGGCGACTGCGACCATTGGCCGGTCAACCGGTCCGTTGGCTCAGCCTGCTCGCCCAGGCAGCATGAATGCGTCCATGGCGCCGGCTGCGGTAGAACGGGAACGCCTCCTTGGAGTGGACGCCAAACCTTCTCCGACGTCCTTCTACGCCCCCTATCCCGCCCATTTCCCGCCGTTCGGCCAACGCTCACTCTCCGCTCACGGGCGGTCGTCGCCATGCACGGCGGTCATGGCGTTTCTCCTTCGGCGGCGGGAAGCCTTGTCTTCGGCGGTCATTTTGGGGGGCGCGAGAGAAAGCGAATCGGGCGCTCGCGTCAAAACTCAATCCGTAGGGCCGGTTTCGACCCGAAATGGTCCCTCCCGACCAGCCCCGGAACGTGCGGTGAAAACCAGAAACCAGCCGTAAGCGCTGCGCGGGATGCGTTGGGACCGTCCATTCCCGAATCGAGTTGCGAACGCGTCAGGCGAAATTTCCTCCGCCCTCGATCGGGCGCCCTAGTTTGATTTGGATCATTCAGACAGCCTGACGAAGCGTCTAGCCTTAAGAGCTAGACGGAGGGAACTCCAAATGCCCGAGACCCGAAAAGTCGCGGCAATTCTTGTTGCCGACATTGTCGGCTACAGCCGGCTGGCGGGGGCTGAGGAAGAGCGGACGCTTGCGCGTCTCAGGTCGCTGCGGAGCGACCTGATCGACCCGACGATCGCGATCCATAACGGTCGGCTCGTCAAGCGCACTGGCGATGGCGCAGTCGTCGAGTTCCGCAGCGTGGTCGAGGCGGTACGAGCAGCCATCGACGTGCAGAGCGGGCTTGCGGATCGCAACGCTGGCGTTCCCGCTGGTCAGCGCATCGAGGTCCGCGTCGGAATCCATCTCGGCGACGTGGTCGAAGAGGCGGACGGCGACCTGATGGGCGACGGGGTCAACGTCGCTGCTCGGCTGCAAGCGATCTGTCAATCGGGCGGCATTTGCCTTTCTGGCGCCGCATACGAGCAGGTGCGCGACAAGCTTCAAGTGACGTTTGCCGATCTCGGCGAGCAGAACCTCAAGAATATCGCGCGGCCAGTCCGGGCGTATGCGGTGAAGCTGGGCGCCGCCGCCAGTGCGCCCGCGATGCCGCACAAAGTGCGAAACAAGGTCCTCGTATGGTCCGCGCTGGCTGCCGCTCTCGTCGCGGTGTTGATTGCAGCGGGTTGGTTTGGCTTGCGCCGATATGCGCCACCCGCGCTCGCCCCAGCCCCTGTCGCGGCTGTGGCGGACGAAAAGCTCGCGCACGCCCCGCGCCTGTCGATCGTCGTGCTGCCGTTCACGAACTTGAGCGGCGACCCGGAGCAGGACTATTTCGCCGACGGTCTGACCGACGATTTGACGACCGATCTCTCCCATATCGCGGACAGCTTCGTGATCGGCCGCTCGACCGCGGCGACCTATAAGGGGAAGTCGGTCGACCTCAAGCAGCTCGGGCGCGATCTCGGCGTTCGCTACGCGCTCGAAGGCAGCGTCAGGCGGGTCGGCGAGACGATTACGGTAAACGCTCAGCTCGTCTCGACCGGGACTGGCGCGCATCTGTGGGCCGACCGGTTCGAGGGCGAGCGCGCCAAGCTCGGCGAGTTGCAGGTCGGGGCGGTTTCCCGCATCGCCAATGCGCTCGGCGTTCAGCTCATCAACGCCGAGGCGCTGCGCGCGATCCGTGAGCGGCCGACGAACCCGGACGCGGCCGACTACGTCATGCGCGGCAGCGCGGCGTGGTGGCGAGGATACACGCCAAACAGTTTCGCTGAAGCCATCGACGACTACAACAAGGCTTTGCGGCTCGACCCGACCAACGAGCAGGCGCTTGCCAGAAAAGCGACCGTGGAAGTCATCGGGCTCTTGGACCTTGGGATTGGGCGGGAGCGCTTTGACGAGGTGATTTGGGAGGCCGAAGCGGAAATCGATCGCGCCATCGCCCTTCAGCCCAACGACCCCCTAGCTCACAGCATCAAGGGCGTGATCGCACAGGCAACCGGCCGCTATGACCTTTGGCTTGCGGAGATCAACACGGCCATCGCGCTCGACCGGAATTTCGCGAGCGCCTACGGCGAGAAAGGCAGCTACATGATCGCGCACGGGCGCGCGGCCGAAGCCTTCGATCTCATCGACAAGGCGCTGCAGCTCGATCCGCAGGATCCGTCCCTGTACATCTGGCAATGGTTCGCCTGCAATGCGCACGCGCATCTCGCCCAATGGGAGCAGGCGATCGACTGGTGCCAGAGATCGGCCGCAACCAATCCGTCGACATTCTGGCCGTACTACGAGCTCGCAGCCTCCTATGGGTGGCTCGGGCGGAATGCAGACGCCGCCAACACCGTCTCGGAGCTTCGCAAGCGCCGGCCCGAGGCGAGCGCGCAGGATTACCGAAGGATGCAAGGCTACTCCGACCCGCAGTTTGTCCGCGAAAGGGACCGGATCGTCGAGGGGTTGCTAAAGGCGGGGCTGCCGGAAAGCGCGGCGGCGCCCGTCGTCGCGGGGCCGAAGAACTGGTGTACGGGCGTCAATATCGTCGCGATCGTGGGATGGCCCGTGGGGTCCGGCGACTTCGCGTCGGACAGGCTCTACAACGGCTATCGCCGGGCGGAATTCGATCTCGGGCCCTCGGTGCGCTACGCATACGGCCACTGGGACCCAGCCGACACGCTGGCCGAGCTTCGGCGAGCCGTCGAGTCAAAAGCTGACGGCGTCGCGGTCCAGGGGGAACTTCTGCCTGAGGACGCGGCCACAGTCGCCCTGATCGACAAAGCCTTCGAACAGGGGACCATCGTCATGACGGCAGGCGAAGCCATGCCGCTGTCCGAATCAAAGCATTCGTCGGAGGGGATGGGATACGTGGGGGCGTCGAATCGCCAGGTCTTTGCGTTTGTCAACGAGGCGATCCGACGGGCCGGCCTCAAAACTGGTGACAAGGTGCTCCTGTGGATGTGGGGAAATCTCGGGGAGAGCGAAGCATCTCGCGGGGCCGCCGACGCGCTCGAGAAGGCGGGTTTGAAGGTCGCGTACCTCAAGCTCGAGAGGGGCGACTGGGGCTCAGGCATCGTCGCGCGTTTCGCCGGCGTCCTGAAAGGCAATCCTGACCTCAAGGCTGTCATAATCGCCGACACCGGTGTAACGGCGCATATCGCCTATTCTGCACGGATGTATGGACTCAAGCCGGGTCAGCTCTTTATCGCCGGGGTGGATCTGCTCCCCACGACTGTCCAGGGGATCAAGGACGGTTATGTGAACCTCGTTCTTGACGACCAGAAGTTTCTTCAGGGCTACCTGCCGATCCTCAACATCTGCCTGACCAAGAAGGACGGCTTCTCCGGTCTGCGTTTCAACCCGGCCATCCTCTACATCGACGCGAGCAACGTCGAGGCGATTGCGCCGCTGCTCGAAAAGGAGATCCGGTGACGGTCGGTCTCGGACCTGGAACGCTCCGGGCGGTGGGAGCCAAATTTGGGATGCGTTCGAGCCGGGGCTGCCCTATGCCTGCTCCGGCGAAATCGTCGCCTTGCCGCTTTCTCCCGGACGATATTCGCGAGGTACGGCCGCTATACCACCCGCCCCTGCCGTTCGGCCTAGGCCTGCTCTCCGCCCTTCAAAGACATTCCCAGCCCTGAGCGTATCGGGGTCGGCAGCCTGATCTGGGTTGCTGCTGACTGGCCGGACTCGACCGATTGTGTTGAAAAACCCCGATTTTCGGTTCGATCACAATTGGCGAGGCCAATGACGCGCGTCGAAAAATTTTGCCTGGGGGTTCGGCTTACACAAGCGGTTGCCGGCGGGCGAGCTTCGTAGGCTCACCAATGGCACGTTCAACGCCAATCAAGGCATGCGGATCAGCAAATGCGGTTTTGGACGACCGCCCAATTCAGGGGTTTTTCAACACAATCCCGCCAGATCCACCGTTCGGCCAAAGCTCACTCTCCGCCCACGGCGGGTCGTCGCCATGCTCGGCGGTCATGGCGGTTCTCCTTCGGCCGGGGCCGTGTCTTCGTCCGCGGCTGGGGCGGCCGGCGCGGGCGGACGGGAGAAGCGTCGGATGATCTCGGCGACGACCAGCGAATCCTCCTTGCCGATGCGTCTCATCTTGCGCGGCGCCGCCTTCTCCTGCGGGCTCGGGAGCAGCGACAAGGCCAATTGCGTGGCGCGCAAGTCCCCGCTCGCGGAGGCGTTGACGAGCTGCGTCAGCGCGAGCTCGAGCTTGGACATGCGGCGCGTCCGGCCGTTTTTTTCCGGCACGTCGACCGTCTCCTGGAAAGCCCGGGCGACCAGCGTCCCGAGAATCTTGGCGCGGTTCGGCCGCCCGCGGGGATTGCCGGACAAGCCCGGCTGGAACCGGGTCCGCCGCGGCGGCCGGCAATGGCCGACCGCGTCTTCCGCCTCTTCCGGCGCACAAGCGGCCTGATCGTCAGGCTCGGGGTGGGGGAAGAACGGGGTGTTCATCAGGCGGGCGCTCCATCCTTCTTCTTTGCGGCGCGGCGTCGGGCGCGCGCCGTGCGGGCGAAGGTCTCCCCGGTCGGATCGAGCCGGGCGTCTTCGCCGGCGAGCGCCTGCCAGCGCTGAATCGCGCCGTCGATCGCGATGAGGGCGGCGTCGGGCGCCTCGCCGCAGGCAAGTCGATGGAGACCCAACCTCCACACGTCGCCCGCCCGCGCGACCGGCCGCCTCCCTTCTCCCGCTGGCGGGAGACGGCGGCGCGAAGCGCCGGATGAAAGCGCCGGGTGATCGGCCGCGGCGGCTTCTCCGCCTCGCCCCTCATCCGCCCCGGCCGCGCCGGCCGATCCGATCCTGAGGTCGATCTCGCGGAGTTCGAAACCGGTCGCGCGAAGACCGAAATCGGGATTGAGCTTTCGCAACGCGTCCAGTTCGAGGCCGAGACGGACGCCGTCTCAGGAGGCGAGCTCGGCGAGCCTGTTGTCGGCGATCATGAAGGCTCTGCGCCGCGCCTCGTCGAGATGATCGATGACGATGGTGGGCGCCTCCTTCAAACCCAGGCGCCTGGCGGCGAGCACGCGCCCGTGCCCCGCCAGAACGCCGCCTTCGCCGTCGACCAGCACCGGGACGTTGAAGCCGAATGCCGCGATGCTGTCGGCGATGCGCTCGACCTGGCGGTCGGAATGGGCGCGCGCGTTGTTCGGGTCGGCTTTAAGCGCGTCGACGGGCTGCCAGCGCACGGCGAGCCGCGCCGCATCGGGTTCGGCGTTCATCGGGGTTTTGTCCTGGGTTTCGGGGGCGCCCCGCGCAACGGGGGCCATGTTACCCTTGTAGGCGATCAGCGGCGTAAAGTCAAGAACAAAGAACGAACATAGCCTATTATTGTTTTATTTCAATCTGTTGCTGGCCCGCTTGGCCCAGCTCGCTCCAGCTTGCTGGAGAAGGTCGAAGTCCCACCGACCTCGCTCCCTGTTACCACGTCGATCAGGGAGTTAATTCTCGCTTCCGCTCCCTGTTCCTCCCGCCGGCGGCGCGCCAGAGTAATTGCTCACCCTGTTTTGGGGACGGCGAGGCCGACGGGGGCGGCGAGTACGTTTCGGATGGCTGTGAGGGCGCCGATCGACTGCCTGCGGGCGGTTTCGATCACCGATCGGATGTCGGCGTATTGTCTTGCGCCCCATTGGGAGCGGAAGCCATTGGTGATTTTCCGATAGGTGGCGCAGGGACGCAGCGAACGCTCGGATTCGTTGTTGGTCGGGGGGACGGCGCGGTTGGACATGAAGACGAGGAGGTTGGGGCGGAGCTTTTCGATCGTGCTTTTCCATTTGACTCCGGCGGGATGAGCGGGGGTCAGGGCCACGATGCGATCGAGATCGGCTTCGAGGCGCCTTTTGTGGATTTTGAGCGTGGCGTCGTTCCATGTGTCGCGCCGCGCCGCCTCGTCGCAAGCCACGCCGATGAAGTGGCGTAGGGCGGGGGCGAAGACGCCGTCGCCCTCGTCGATGACGTATTGCGTATCGCGCAGGAGATGGGCGAGGCAGGCTTGCCGATCTTTCGTGGCCCAGCCGGCCTGGGCGCCATAGCGATCGGCGACCCACACCTGCGGCCGCACGTCGCCGAGGAATTCCTCGACCGCCTCCTTGGAGCGGCGGGGATGGGTCAGGAAGCACGCATTCTGACCGTGATGGAAAACCCACAGCCACCAGCTTCGCTTGCCGACCCGCAAGCCGGTTTCGTCGGAACAGATCACCGTTCCCGACAACAGCCGGGCGCGGATGGCGGCGCTGGTCGCCGCAAAGCTTTCGCGCGCCTTGGAGAGAATGTTGACCAGCGCCCCTTCGCTGATGTCGAGGCCGAACACGTCCTTCATCAGGCGCGACAGCCGCTCGAAGCCGACGCCCTGGGTGAAGCGCAGATAGATGACGAACGCCCTGAGATTGGGGCCGAATGGCGAGCCAGGCTCCAACCCCGCCGGTGCCTCGGCCTTGAAGCGACGCGCGCAGCAGGGGCAAACGCCTCCATGCAGCCTCACCCGCGTGATCTCCGGCCCAATCGGCGGAATCTCGATGCGGTCATAGACCTCGCTAGCCTCCTGCGGGCTCTGCGACACGTCGGCCCCGCAGCGGTCGCACACGCTCGCCAGGATGTCGCGCTCATGCGTCGGATTGGGATGCACGGGCCGATGCGCGCCCGGATGCGGCTTCTTCTTGCGGCGGTTCTTCACGAACTCCGTCGTCTTCTTGTGGCCTTGGCTCGGCGGGACGCTCGAATTGTTCGGCGTCTTCGGCGGACGATCCGGTTTGGCCTCCAATTGAGCGATCTTCGCCTCAAGCGCCACCACCTTCGCGCTCAACCGCTCGATCGCCTCCGCCTGCGCCAAGGCGACGCCAACCACCCCTTCCCGATCCAGCGAATCAAGGCGTCACGATTCATCCTAACCGAGAATCAGAAGACGATTCCCGAGTCAAATTCGCCAAACGCTATCCAGAGAGGGGGTGAGCAATTACGCGCCAGACGTTCGCTTAACCACCTGAAATAACGAGCTTTTGCTCCGCGAGTGCGGCGCAGGCGCGCCCTTTTCTCCTCTGGTCAGGGAGTAACAGGGAGTTTTCGCGGCCGCCGGCCTCACATCCCGCCCAGATGCTCGGCGACGGCGAAGATGTCCTTGTCGCCGCGGCCGCACATGTTCATCACCATGAGATGGTCCTTCGGCCGCTTCGGCGCGAGCTCGATCACCTTGGCGAGCGCATGCGCCGGCTCGAGCGCCGGGATGATGCCCTCGAGGGTCGCGCAGAGCTGGAAGGCTGCCAGGGCCTCCTTGTCGGTGGCGGAGAGGTATTTCACCCGGCCGACGTCGTTGAGCCAGGCGTGCTCCGGCCCGACGCCCGGATAGTCGAGGCCGGCGGAGATCGAGTGGCCCTCGAGGATCTGGCCGTCGTCGTCCATGAGGAGATAGGTGCGGTTGCCGTGCAGCACGCCGGGGCGACCGCCGGAGATCGAGGCGGCGTGGCCGTTCGGCCGGTCGAGCCCGTGGCCGGCGGCCTCGACCCCGAACATCTCCACCCCCTCGTCGTCGAGGAAGGGATGGAAGAGGCCGATGGCGTTCGACCCGCCGCCGATCGCCGCGACGAGGCTGTCGGGCAGGCGGCCCTCCTGCTCGAGCATCTGCGCCCGCGTCTCGGCGCCGATGACGCACTGGAAGTCGCGCACCATCATCGGGTAGGGATGCGGGCCGGCGGCGGTGCCGATGCAGTAGAACGTGTCGGCGACATTGGTCACCCAGTCCCGCAAGGCCTCGTTCATCGCGTCCTTGAGCGTGCGCGCGCCGGCCTGGACCGGGCGCACCTCCGCCCCCAGAATCTTCATGCGGAACACGTTCGGCTTCTGCCGCTCGACGTCGACTTCGCCCATATAGACCACGCACTGGAGGCCGAAGCGGGCGCAGGCGGTCGCGGTCGCGACGCCGTGCTGGCCGGCGCCGGTTTCGGCGATGATGCGCTTCTTCCCCATGCGACGGGCGAGCAGGATCTGACCGAGCACGTTGTTGATCTTGTGCGCTCCGGTGTGGTTGAGCTCGTCGCGCTTGAAATAGACTTTTGCCCCTCCGAGCCTGTCGGTGAGGCGCGCGGCGAAATAAAGCGGGCTCGGGCGCCCGGCATAGTGCTTGAGCAGACGATCGAGCTCGGCCTGGAACGTCGGATCGGCCCTGGCCGCCTCATAGGCTTTCTCGAGCGAGAGGATGAGCGGCATCAGCGTCTCGGCGACGAAGCGGCCGCCGTAGATGCCGAAGCGCCCGCGCTCGTCCGGGCCCTTGCGGAAGGAATTGGGTTTGTCGATCTTGGCCATTCAGCGGGCTCCTTCGGTCGCGCAGGCGAAGGCCTCGCGCGCCGCCGCGACGAAGGCCGCGATCTTTGCTTCATCCTTGATTCCGGGCGCGCTCTCGACGCCCGAGGAGACATCGACGCCGCGCGCGCCGGTCAACTCGATCGCTTCTGCGACATTGCGCGGATCGAGGCCGCCAGAGAGCAGCCACGGCGTCCGCGGCGAAAAGTCCTTGGCGAGCCGCCAGTCGAAGGGAAGGCCGTTACCGCCCGGCAAGGTCGCGTCCTTCGGCGGCTTGGCGTCGATCAGAAGAAGGTCCGCGACGCGGTCGTAGCGCGCGGCTGCGGCGAGATCGCCGGGCGCCGCGACCCCGATCGCCTTCATGGTCGCGCAGGCAAAGCGCCGGCCGATTTCCTCGACCCTCGCCGGGGTCTCGCGGCCATGCAGCTGCATGATGTCGGGCGCGAGCGCGTCCACGATGCGAGCGAGTGTCTCATCGTCCGCGTCGACGCAGAGCGCCGCGATCTGCGCCCGGCCGCGGGCCTGCGCGCCGAGCCCGCGCGCCGCCTCGTAATCGACATGGCGCGGGCTCTTGGGGAAGAAGACGAAGCCGACAACGTCCGCGCCGGCCTTCAGCGCGGCTTCCAGGGTTTTGGCGGTCGAGAGGCCGCAAACTTTGACCATCGGCGTCATCGCCGCCTCTTTCGGGCAAAGCGCCCCGGCTGTCAAAGGCGCTTCGTCGAGGCCGCCTTCAGAAAGACAAATCGGGCTTGTCTCTGGCCGTTGCCGTTTCTATGCAAAAACGAGGACCAGGAGGAGCGGGTGGCTCGCGCTCAAATTATCCTATGGTCGGCGCTTGTGCTTGCCGCGTCCGGGGGCGCAGCCTCGGCCGCGGGCGACGCGGCGGCCGGCGAGGCGACCTTCAGGGTCTGCAAGATCTGTCATCAGATCGGTGAAGGGGCGAAGAATTTCGTTGGGCCCGAACTCAACGGCGTCGTCGGCCGCAAGGCGGGCTCCGTCCCGGGCTACAACTATTCCGATGCGAACAAGAACTCGGGCGTCGTCTGGGATGAAGCAACGCTGACGAAATATCTTCGCCTCCCACGCGATGTCGTGCCGGGCACGAAGATGGCCTTCCCTGGGCTGCAACGGGATGAAGACGTCGCCAACGTGATCGCCTATCTCAAGCAGTTCGGCCCCGACGGCAAGAAAATGTGAGCCGGCTGGAAGGCGGCGCGGCTCTCTCAGGCGCTCGCCGCCCTTGCTGCAGGCGCCAGCTGCCGTTCGATCCCGTCGATTTCCTGTTCCGCCGCCGAGCGCATCTTCGTTTCGGCGTTGCGATAGAAGGCCACAATCCTGCGCCCCTCATCCGTCAGTTCCGCGCCGCCTCCTTTGGTTCCGCCGTGATGCGCGGCAACCAGCGGGGCGACAAACAGCTGGTTCAATTCGTCGACCAGCAGCCACGCGCGTCGGTACGACATGGCGTGAGCCCGGCCCGCGGCCGAGATCGAACCCGTCCGGTCGATCGCTTCGAGGAGCGCGATCTTCCCGGCGCCGAGCCGGCGGCCGCCGTCGAAATCGAGTCGAATCGTCAACCGCGTCGACATGGTCCTCCTTCCGCTCTCTCTGCGCCGGCTTCGGGGTCAAGCATGGGCGAACTCCCAATAGAGTTCGCGCGCCCGTTGGTAGAACGGCCCCGGCTGCAGGTCGCGGCCGTCGATCCGCCTGACCGGGATGACCTTGCCATAGTTGCCGACGACAAAGATTTCGTCTGCCTCGTCGAAATCCGAAAAGCGTAGCGTCGCCTCGCTGACGTCCTTTCCGTCGGCCCGCAACAGCTTCAGCACCCTCTGGCGGGTGACGCCGTTGAGGAACGTTCCGTTGGCCGTCGGCGTCATCACGACCCCGTCCTTCGCCATGAAAATATTGGCGGTTGCGAGCTCCGCCACATTGCCGAGCATGTCGCAGAGCAGGCAATTACCGAAGCCGCGCGACTGGGCTTCGAGCAGGGCGCGGGCGTTGTTGGGGTAAAGGCAGCCGGCCTTGGCGTCGATCGGCATAGTGACGCCGAGCGGCTTCATGTAGGGCGAGCGGGTGATCGACACGCCAGTCGGCTGCGGCAGCGGCGCCTCGTAGATGCTGAGACAAAAGCGGGTCGATTCCGGGTCGGGTTGCACCGAGGTAGCGCCGCCTTGCTCGGCCCAGTACATCGGGCGGATATAGAGTTCGGCCCCGGGCTTGAACTTCCTCATGCCTTCGCGCGCAAGCTCGACGATCGCCTCCTCGCTCATGATCGGCTTCAGCCACATGGTTCTGGCCGAACGGTTGAGGCGGGCGCAGTGCCTGTCGAGGTCGGGGGTCACACCCTCGAAGGCCCGTGCGCCGTCGAACACGCTCGAGCCCAGCCAGAAGGCATGCGTCCGCGCGCCGATAAAGGGCGTGTTGCCCTCGATCCATTGGCCGTCGAGAAAGGTGTACGTCTCAGACCAGGCGGGCATGGCGTTCGGCTCTCGGACTTGGAACAGCGCGGCGGCGCCCGACAATCGCCGTTTTGCCTCCGTTAGTCCAGCGGAACGATGCCCTCGGCTTCGGGACCGAGGCTCGCGGCAGCGGCGCCAACTCGCCTGCCCGCGATCGTCCGGTCCGGCGCGATCTCTGCCAGCGGCACGAGCACGAAGGCTCGGTGGAAGAGCTCGGGATGGGGCAGGGTCAACCGATCGGTCGACAGCGCGACGTCATCATAGTCGATGATGTCAATGTCGATCACGCGAGGGCCCCAACGCTCGGCGGGAACCCGGCCGAGCTCGACCTCGAGCCGCTTGACCCGATCGAGCAGCGCCTCAGGCGGGAGAGTGGTCAGCGCGAGCGCGCAGGCGTTGACGAATAATTCCTGATCGGTCTTTCCCCATGGCGGCGTTCGATAGAGCCGCGATGCGGCGACAACTTCGATCCCGGGCTCACTTCCGAGCGCGCCGAGCGCGCGGCGCAACGCGCCCTCCTTGTCGCCAACGTTGCCGCCGAGTGAGAAGACCACGCTGGCCCGTCCGTCGCGGGTCCGGGCGGGCTGCGTCGACCTCGAGGAGGGGCGGGCGTGATCGTCCGCGGTCATGGCGCCTTTGCCTTAGAAGGCGCAACAGTCATGCGGCAAGGGCCGATAGGATTCGCGCCCAGGAGCGGGCGCCCTTGTGAAACGACGTCAGCTCATACTTTTCGTTGGGCGAATGGACGTTGTCGTCCTCCAAAGCGAAGCCGACGAGCAGGCTGTCCATGTCGAGTTCGCGCTTGAACGCGCCGACAATCGGGATGGAGCCCCCGCATCCGACAAGCGCCGCGGCCTTCCCCCATTCGGTCTCCAGCGCCCGTCGCGCGCGCCTAAGCGCCTCGTTCCTGATCGGCAGCTCGATGGCCGGGCTTCCGCCGTGGCCGACGAACTCGGCCTTTACGTCCGGCGGCAGGCGCGACGCGACAAAGGACCGGAACGACTGGATCACGCGTTCGGGGCTTTGCTTGCCGACCAGCCGGAAGGAGACCTTGGCGCTGGCCTGAGCCGGCAGCACCGTCTTCGTTCCCTCGCCCGTGTAGCCGCCGATGATCCCATTGACGTCGCAAGTGGGGCGCGACCAAAGCTGTTCGAGCGGCGTGCGGTCGCGCTCGCCGGCTGGGGTTGTCAAGCCGACGTCGCCGAGAAACGCGGCGGCGTCGAAATCAAGCTCGCGCCACTGCTCCCGGATTTCGTCCGGCAGCTCTTTGACTCCATCGTAGAATCCGGGGAGGGCGACGGCGCCCTTCGCGTCGTGCAAGTCTCCAAGAATGCGGCAGAGCACATGGATCGGGTTGACGGCCGCGCCGCCGTAAATGCCGGAATGCAGATCGCGATTCGCGCCGTGGAGAATGACCTCGTCAATCGTGATGCCGCGCAGCGCTGTGGTGATCGCCGGCGTCGATGGCCTCCACATGCCGGTATCGCAGACGAGGGCGACTTCGGCCTTCAGCGTCTCGGCGTGTTTGACGAGGAAAGCCGGCAGCGAAGGCGATCCAGTCTCCTCCTCGCCCTCGATCAGCACGGTGACGGCGCACGGAAGTCCGCCGGATTTCCGGAAGGCGCGGCAGGCCTCGATGAACGTCATCAATTGACCTTTGTCGTCGGACGCGCCCCGTGCAACGATGCGCTCGCCTCGCGGCCCGCTTTCGAGCTTCGGTTCGAATGGAGGATTGCGCCAGAGGCCGAGCGGATCGGCCGGCTGCACATCGTAATGCCCGTAGAACAGCACGTGCGGCGCGTCGCGGCGGACGGCCTTTACCTGACCCACGACGATCGGCCGCCCTTGGGTCGGATGCTTGGCGGCGTCGAACCCGAGCTCGGCGAGCTGGGACACGAGCCAGTCGGCAGCACGGTCGCAGTCGGGAAAATGGGCCGGCGCCGCCGATACCGAGGGGATCCTGAGAAAAGCGAACAGCCGCTCCAGGGCACGCCCCTGTTCGGCGTCGATCTCCGACAATATGTCGTCGTCAGTCGTAGCCATCGCATTCCGCCCTTGGTCGAAAGTTGCTCCTCATGCTTTCGTTCCAAGTTGTAGCAGGAGGGAAGCTCCACTTCCAACCGTGCGCGGCGGACGACGGATCGACTTGATCGGCTTGGTGTGCGCCGGGCATGCGGAGACAATTCATCCTCCCGGGGCGTCCGCTCGATCCTGCCATGAGCTACAACCGGAAAGCTGATGGGGCGGAAAAAGGCCGCGCCCTCAAGGCGCCGCCGGATGCAGCCACTGGAAAGCGCTTGCGGCTGTCATGGGGATCGGTTCCTCGGAATCGTCGGGCCGCATGACAGGAATGTGAACGCTGTCGCCGCTGGCCGGCGCGCACTCTAAAAAGCGGCTTAGAAAACAGGCATTGCCAACGTGGATCAGTTGCGCAATTTTAACCGCAGGTCGGCGGGCAATGGTCTTGCACGCGTCAGCCGCCGCAGCTGGGAAGCGCAAAGCGCTCGTCCGGCCGATTGGTGGGTGATGCTGGCGCGTCCCCGCTGACAGAATAAGACGGGAGAAAATGCTCGATGAGTGTCACGTCGATCTTAGACCGCAGCCATTCGGTCGCAAGGCCCGCATTCAGCCGCTGGATGGTGCCGCCGGCCGCGCTGTGCATTCACCTGTGCATCGGTCAGGTTTATGCGTTCAGTGTTTTGGACCTGCCGATGACCAAGCTGATCGGCATCACGAAGTCGGCTCCCGACGACTGGAAACTGACCGAACTCGGCTGGATTTTCTCCATCTCGAT
>CAVXHJ010000009.1:0-20947 GCA_963761435.1 uncultured Alphaproteobacteria bacterium
GTCCAGAGCCAGTCGTACACCTTCACGCCGGTGGGCACCCCGATCAGCATTGTGGCGACGCCGAACGTGGTGTTGATGCCGGGGCTTTGGCCCATGGTGAAGAAGTGGTGCACCCGGACCGTGAATGACAGAAAGGCGATCGCCATCGTCGCAAGAACGAGCGACGAGTCGCCGTACAGCGTCTTGCCGGAAAACATCGAAAAGACTTCCGAGTAAACCCCGAAAGCCGGCAGGATGAGAATGTAGACCTCCGGGTGGCCGAACAGCCAAAATAGATTGGCGTAGTTCATCATGTTGCCGCCCATGTCGTTGGTGAAGAAGTGGTAGCCGAGGTAGCGGTACAGGGCGAGCAACGCGGTGGCGACGGTCAGCGGCGGCATCGCGAAAATCATCAGGATGCTGGTGCACGGCGACGTCCAGGTGAAGAGCGGCAGCCGGAACCAGGTCATGCCTGGCGCGCGCCGCTTGTAGATGGTGACGGCAAAGTTGATGCCGGTCATCATCGACCCGAGCGACGACAGTGAGACGGCCCAGATCCAATAGTCGGGGCCAACGCCTCCGCTAAAGGCCATCTCGGTATAGGGCGGATAGCCGCTCCAGCCGCCGGTCGAAAACTTGCCGATGTCCAGGGAGATCATGACGATCGCGGCGCCTGCCGCCGTCAGCCCGAGACTGATGGAGTTCATCACCGGGAAGGAAACGTCGCGCGCCCCGATCTGCATCGGCATGACGAAGTTGATAATTCCGGTCAGAAACGGCATCCCCATGAAGAACACCATGATCGTTCCATGGGTGGTGAAGAGTTCGCCGAAATGGTGCGACGAGAGGAATACGCCGTAGAGACCGAAGGACTGCTGGGTGCGCATCAGGGCCGCTTCGATGACCGCGCGCCCCATCATCACGAACGCCAGCACGATATACATGATCCCGATGCGCTTATGATCGACGCTGGTCAGCCATTCCGACCACAGTTCCCTCCACTTGCCGAACCAAGTGATGAGCCCGGCGACGACGACGGCGCCGATGATGACGAGCGATGCGGCGAGGGTCGCGATGACGTCATTGATGAGGGTGACCGGGTCGGGATGCTGCACCGCGTCCCAGAACGGCAGCCACTGGAGGCTGAGCCTTCCGAGAAAGAAGTGATACCAGGACATGCTTGTCACTCCGGAAGGGGGGACGGGGGCCCCGCCGCCGGTGGAGGAGCCTCGGGACGGGTATTCTTCATGGCCGAGCTGTGCGCGCTCCGGTGGAAAGACTGCACCACCTCCTGGAACAGGGTCGGCGACACGGCCTTGAAGTAGAGCGCGCCGAGAGGCGCGCCGCCGCCGCCCAAGGCCTCGCGGGTGGCGTCCAGCGAGTTCCTCAACTGGACGACGTGGTAGGTCGCCTTGGTCATCGGGATGCCGTTCGCCTGAACTCGGCGGACCCAAGCCGCGAAGTCGCCGGGGCTCATCGCCAACGCCGTGAACTTCTGCTTTTCGAAGGCTTCGCCGTTGTATTGGGTGTTTTCGCCGAGGAAGCCACCGGCCGCGTCCGCCTGCAGGTGGAGGCGGGTGACCATGCCCGGCATTGCGTAGATCTGGCTCCCGATTGCGGGAATGAAAAAGGATTGCAGCACCGTGTCCGAGGTCAGCTCGAACGCCACCTCCCGGCCGGCGGGCAACGGGAGTTCGCCCATGCTGGCGATACCCTGGTCGGGATAGACAAACAGCCACTTCCAGTCGTAGCCGACGACCTGGATTCGCAGCGGCGGGTCGGCGGACAGCGGCTTATAGGGGTCGAGGCCCACCGTGTCCTGCGCCAGCCACACGCCGAGCGCGGTCACGATGCCGAACGGAACGCCCCAGATGACGAACTCGAGCGGCCAGTTGAAATCCCACCTCGGGGTGTAGGGCGTCCTCTCGTTGCGGTAGCGATAGCGCCAGGCGAAGAACGGGGTCAGGACCAGGACCGGGACGACCACGATCAGGAGCATCAGCACGACGACGGCAAAGTGATTGCGCTGCGCCAGCGCGATGGGCCCTTGCGGATTGAGAAAGGTGATATGGGTGTTGGTTGACGAGCAGCCGGCGAGCAGGAGCGGCGCAAAAAGTGCCGGCCAGACCGCCCGCCGCAAGGCCGGCTCGGGTCGGATCGAGGTCGCCGCGCCGCGTGCGACGACTGGAGCCCTCTTCTCCGGCGGGCCCCGATCGGACGTCGGCATCAGCCTGGAAGTTCGCTCAGAAGCGGGCTGGCGTTCGGGTCACCTCGGCTGCCGATGATCTGTTTCGCCTCGGTATACTTGTTGTTGTAATAAGCCTTTTCGTAGGTGGTTTTGTCGTGAAGGTCGGCGCCGGCCACGGCCAGTCCGGCAAACCCGCCGTTCTCGTCGGACCAGACGATGACGTTTCTTCCGCCGCCGATCGGGAACCGGGCATCCGCGGACCACTTGACGAACGCCGCGCTGGCGTCACCATAGAAGGAGAGCTGGCTGTTCTGGGTGAAATACCCCAGGGCCTTGTCCGTCATCGGGAACATGAAGACCGGTCCCGTCTCGCCTCCGGCCTGGAAGCCGAACGAGAAGGAGCCGATCGTCAGGAAGGCCGGATTACTCCAATGTTCGTCGCCATGGGCGACGAACACGCCCGTACCGCCGGAGGCGCCGAACCCGAGGGCGCCCTTGACCAGGTCCGGAACGATGAAAACGCCTTTGGCCTTCTCGAGCAGGCCGGCGAAATCAGGATTGGAGCGGAGCGAGTGGATGTCGCGCGCCGCCGAGATGAGGACGTTTTGCGCCCCGGCCGCGTCGGAACTCGCTCCCAAGTTTTGGGCAGAGGCCGGGACGATCAGGAGAGCGGAAAAAACAAGAGAAGCGGCGACCCTTTTCGCTGAAAACACGACGGCCTCCCTCTTTGGTCAGTTCACCGTGTAAACTCCAACTTTGCGCAGATGTTCCGCTGCAACATGCTTCGCGCGGAGGGGCGGATCCCGCCGCCCCGCCGGCGCGCGAGATGCTCCTCCGTCAGCCTGGCAGTTCGGTCAAGAGCTTGCTGGCGTTCGCTGGGCCGGCGTTGCTTTCGATGATCTGCTTGGTGTGAGTGTACTTGTTGTTGTAATAGGTCTTGTCGTAGCCGGTGTCGGCGTGCACGTCGCTGCCGTTGATGTCCAGCCCGGCGAAGGCGCCGTCCTGGCCGGACCAGACGACGACGTCGCCCTTGCCGACCGACCCTTGCGCGTTCGGCGCCCACTTGACGATCGTCAGGTTGGCGTTGCCGTTGAGGGAAAAGTTGTTGCTCTGAGTGAAATCGCCGACCGCCTTCGGCGTCATCAGGAACATGACGACGGGGCCTGCCTTGCCGCCGGCCTGGGCGCCGATCGAGATCGAGCCGATGGTCATGAAGGCGGGATCGCTCCAATGTCCGTTGTCATGTGCGACGAGAACGCCCGTCCCGCCCGATCCGCCGACCACCAGCGCGGCCTTGACCAGGTCCGGGACGATGAACACGCCCTTGGCCTTCTCCAGCAGCTTGGTGAAATTGGGGTTGGACTTGAAGCCGGCGACGACCTTGGCGGAAAAGTCGACGACCTGCTGGGGGCCCGACAGGTTGACGCCGTTGCTGGCGTTATCCGCGGCCAGCGCCGGCACGGCGAGGACAAAGGACAGGACGGCCGCCGAAACGGCGAGTTTGTTCGCAAGAAACACGGGCTATCTCCATTTTGAGTGAGTTCCAGCTGGAAACCGCCCTGGCCGCCCGATGTTCCGCTGACCACGCGGAGCGGCCCGCCCCGCCGCGCCAGATGTTCGATCAGCCGTTGCTTTCGGCCCTGCCTTCCTGCGAGGCGCGATGGGTTCGCTGGCCGACGTCGACCTCAAAGCCCAAGGGCAGCAGGAACTTCGCGTCCCATCCTTCGACTTCGGCGATTCCGTCCTTCAGCGGATAGCGATTGCCGCCGACTGCCACGTGATCGGAGGCATGCTGGTCGTCGTCCCAGTCCGGCGGGGCGCGCATCCGGACCATAGTCCCCGGCGGCGGCGTGACTTTCGCCGCCTCCATCGCCCAATAATCGATGATGCCCTGCCTTTTCACCGGCTTCGGCCTCGCCCACGCGAGCGCCTGAATGGTCGAATCGACCTGATCGTCATAACGCCCGCCGGGAAAGACCGTGAGCTCGGCGAGGTAGTCGGAAAGCCAGTGCGCCTTGTCGGGCAGATGGACGAAGCCGTTCTCGATCACCGCCGTCTGCGCGTGCGCGCGCATGATCTTGTCGCCGTCGGGCCTGACGCCGGTCACGCGCGACAGACCCTCATGGATCAGGTCCTGGATCAGCTGCGTGCCCGAGGCCTTGTCCTCGATCAGGATGGCCTCGGGACGGTAGAGCCGCTCCTGCTCCTTGACGGCGCGCCGGAGGTCGGGAAAGGCGAGCTTCTTGCGCATGACGTTGAGGAGGTAGAAGTTCGGCCCCTTCAGCCCCCAGGTCGTGCAGACGGAATAGTCGGCGAGCTCGGTGGCCTTGTTGGCGGTGTCCCAGCTCTGCAGGATGCGGTCGAAGGGCGGCGCCTCGGCGGGGCGGAAGCGCTGAAACCAGTCCGCCTTGATGAGACCGCCGCCGGCGGGCGCCGGCCGTTGCTGATACTGGGCGGCGAACCTGAATTCCCCGGTCGTGAGGCGGATGCCCTCGAGCGTCGAAAGCGACTCTCGGCCCGGCTGGAGGGCTTCGCCGGCCCGGCGCGAGAACACGTCGCGC
The DNA here is from genome assembly GCA_963761435.1 of uncultured Alphaproteobacteria bacterium. Classification (GTDB taxonomy): domain Bacteria; phylum Pseudomonadota; class Alphaproteobacteria; order Rhizobiales; family Beijerinckiaceae; genus Roseiarcus. The sequence continues at coordinate 4,729 of CAVXHJ010000009.1, forward strand.
CGGTGGCGGGTCTCGACCACGTGGACCTCGTCCTCCTCGGCGATCGCAGGCAGCCTGAGCACCTCCCAGCGACCCTTCTCCAGGACGTGACCGACCAGGTCGTCCTCGTGCAGGCGCTGCATGACGATGACGATCGCGCCCTTCGCCTTGTCGTTGAGCCGCGGATAGAGCGTGCCGTCGAACCAGTCGTTGACCGCCCGGCGCCGGTTCTCCGACATGGCGTCGTCCGGTTGCAGGGGATCGTCGATCACGATCACGTCGGCGCCCCGCCCGGTGATGACGCCCCCGATCGACGTCGCGAGGCGAGAGCCGCCGGCGGCGGTCGAGAGCTCGGCCAACGGCTCGCGGGCCGAGGCGAGCCTGGTCTGAAACAGCGCCTGGTACCAGCCCGAGGACATGACCGCCCGGCAGTCGCGGGCGAACTTGTCGGAGAGGTGCTGCGCGTAGCTCACGTTGACGATGGCGAGCGAGGGGTCGTGGCCGAGCAGCCACGCCGGCAGCGCGACCGAAGCGGCGACCGACTTCATGTGCCGCGGCGGCACGTTGACGATGAGCCGCCTTGCGCGGCCCTCGCGGACGCCCGCGAGCCGCGCCGCGACGGCTTCCGCGTGCCAGGCGGGCGTATACGCTTTGCCCCCGTGAAGCTGTTCGAAGCAGCGGACGAAGAAGGAGTAGAAGTCGTCCCGCTGGAACGCGGCGACGACGCTGGAAGCCAAGGCGCCCGAGCCCTCGGCGCCAAGGGCGGCGTCCCGGCGAGTTTCAGCAATCATGGTTTCTCCTTACGCAGGTTACTAAGCGCGCAGGCGGCGGCGAGCGTGAGCGCGACGCGCTCGCTGCGCCGGAGCGCCGCGGCGAAGCCAATCAGAATCAGCGCCCTGTCGCGCTTGCCCGAAAGGTCATCGGGAATGCGCTTGACGAGCTTCGCCACGATCGCCGCCGTGGCGGGCGCCTTGCCCTTCTGCGCAGTCCCCAGCTTGCGCCGGATGCCGCGCATGACCGCTTTGACGCTTTCGTTGATCGGCGGTAACTCCCAAGCTCGCGTACGGCGTTCCGTGTTCTAGGGGCCGGCGCCGCCCCAGCGACCCACGGATCAAGTCCGGGGGCGCCGCGAAGCGGCCTCGAACTCGTCCTGAGCTTGTCGAAGGACAATTCCAGAAAGCGCCAAACGGGACGCGCTGTCTCGGAGAGGCGCCGGACGATATGATTTGAACGAATAGGGCGACCAGTTGAACGGGGCGTCGATCTATATCCTCCTGTGTTCCGACGGCAGCTATTACACCGGCGTCACGCGACGCTCGGTGGAAGAGCGCGTAAGCGAACACGCGCAAGGCCTGATGCCCGGCTATACGTTCACGCGTCGGCCTGTGAAGCTTGTGTTTTCCGAACACTACGAACGGATTGTCGACGCGATCGCGGCGGAGAGACGGATCAAAGGCTGGTCGAGGGCGAAGAAGGAGGCCTATATGCGCGGGGCTTTCTCAACGCTCGTGGCGCTTGCGAAGAGGGGTCCGAAGCAGGGCGGGTGAGCTGGCCTGCCGAACCGCGGCGCGACCTGGAGCGTCCTTCGAGGCTCTTGCTTCGCAAGAGCGCCTCAGGACGAGGTGGGTGGGATTGAGGACGGTTTCGAGAGGCGGCTTTGGGAGCTCGAAGCGGGCGCGAAATGGTCGAGACCTTGGGCTTTTTTCAAAAATCATAAACCTCATCCTGAGGCGCCCTTTGCGGAAAGCAAAGGGCCTCGAAGGATGCTCCAGAGGACGCCGGCGGCGCCGCCTGGTCACGGAGCTCGTCCTTCGAGGCCCCTTCGGGGCGCCTCAGGACGAGGATGGTGGATTTTTGAAACAGGTTGCCTTGAGACGGAGATCGGCCAGGGCCGCCAGATAGGCGCAACGGTCGCCGGCGTCGCCGGCAGCGCGATCGCGCCCATCGCCTGGCGCGAGGTCGAGAAACGGCGGATGTCCGAGCCAAAGCAACCCGGGTTCGCTCGCGCATCGAATCCGCGCTGATCGACGGTTCGTGAGCGCCGTGCTAGGCCTTGGGCTCGGGCCGATCCCTTGACCTCCCGTTCGAGGAAAGCCGCCGCCTAGGCCCCACGCGCCGATCAAAGCGGGGGCAGCTCCATAGGCGCCTGAAGATCTGGAGACTGAAAAATGAAAGCAATTCGGGTTCATGAATTCGGCGGTCCTGAGGTCCTGAAGCTTGAAGAGGTAGCCACGCCGAAACCTTCAGCCGGCGAGGTGCTGGTGCGCATTCATGCGGCGGGGGTCAATCCCTACGACACCTACATGCGCGCTGGCGCGTATGCCGTGAAACCGCCGCTTCCATACACGCCCGGATCGGATGGCGCTGGAGTCGTTGAAGCCGTTGGCGACGACGTCAAAAAGGTGAAGCGAGGCGATCGCGTGTACACCGCGAAGACCCTCACCGGCGCCTATGCGGAATACGCACTCGCGCTCGAAGAGCAGGTGCATCCGCTCCCCGCGAAAATTGATTTCGAGCAAGGCGCAGGAATCTGGGTGCCCTACGGCACGGCGTATCATGCGCTGCATCACTCGGCGAAAGCGCACGCGTCCGAGACCGTGCTCGTACACGGCGCGAGCGGCGGCGTCGGCACAGCGGCGCTCCAAATCGCCCGCGCCATGGGTCTTAGAGTTCTTGGCACCGCAGGCACGCCGAAAGGCCTCGAAGTGGCCAAGCGAGAGGGAGCGCATCAAGTTTTCGATCACCGCAAAGCCGGATACCAGGAAGAAATTCTGCAAGCGACAGACAACCGCGGCGTGGACGTCATTTTGGAAATGCTCGCGAACGTGAACCTTTCCGATGACACGAAGCTTTTAGCCAACAATGGCCGTGTCATCGTGATCGGCAGTCGTGGCGAGGTCACCATCAATCCCCGCGAGCTGATGGGGCGCCGAGCCTCGATTCGCGCCTTCACGCTCTGGGCCATTACCGCGGCCGAAGAGGCGGACATCCACGCCGGGCTGTTTGCGGGCCTCGAAAACGGGACCTTGCGGCCCATTGTCGGCAAGACATTGCCGCTCGCCGATGCGGCGCGCGCGCACAAGGAGATTCTTGAGCCAGGAGCGGCCGGAAAAATCGTGCTCACCTGCTGATCGATCAGCGGCGGAGCCCAGCCAGACGCTTCATTTCGGGCCACCCCCTTAGAGGGCTTGTTCACAAATGCGAGCGTGCGCCGAATATTCGCGGCCACTGGATTGTTCACAACCGGACAATTCACGGAGGCTCAGATGAAGCGTGTCGATTTTAGCAATCTCCGTTGGATAGCGAGCGCGATCACGGCGCTCGCCGTCCTTCAGGCAATGACCGCGCCCGCCTTCGCGGCGGTCTGGCGCATCGACCCCGCCAAAACGACGATCGCCTTCGCCATCGACGCGGTGGGCTTTCCGCGCACCGAGGGGCGCTTTGACCGGTTCGAGGGACGCATTTCCGTCGACTTCGAGCATCCGGACAGAAGCAGCGTGATCTTTCATGTCCAGGCGCAGTCGGTCGACGTGGGCTCCGCGTCGTTCAGCGATTACCTCCGGTCGACGGCGTTCCTCAACTCGGCAGCGCATCCGTCGATCGACTTCGTCTCGACGTCGGTCAAGAAGATCAACGATCGCGCCGTGCGCGTCACTGGCGATCTGACCTTGCTCGGGGTGACCAGGCCGATCGCCGTTGACGTCGCCGTTGTGGACCAAGACGGAGCTCCGCGTCCTCGGCTCGCGTTCCGCGCCGAGACGATGATCGACCGGCTGGCGTTCGGCATGAACTCGGGCTATCCGCTCGTTTCGCGCGAGGTGGATCTGAAGATTTCGAGCGTGGCGGAGGCGATTTGATCGGCAAGGCGCGGCCGGCGCGCTGGAGCGCGTTCCTGATCGTGCTGCACTGGCTCTCGGGCGCGCTGATCCTCGAGCTTTTCGTTCACGGCTTTCTCATGGTCCACGCGGGCCTGAGCGCCGCAACAGTCTTCGGCCTTTATCAGTCGCACAAGTCGATCGGCTTCGTCGTGCTCGCCCTCACGGCGGCGCGCCTCGTTTTGCGATTGGCGAGCGGGACGCCGCCGCGGTTCGGCGCGGCGTGGGAGCGCACGCTCGCCCGCCTCGTTCAGGCGGCGCTCTATGCGCTGACGGGCGTCGCGGTCGCCTCCGGCTGGCTCGTCGTGTCGACCTCGCCGTTGCCGATACCGACGCGCTTCTTCGGCTTCTTCGTCATCCCCGGCATCGCGCGCCCGGATGCGGGCCTGTTCGCCGCCGCAGCCCTGGCGCATCGAATCGCCGCCTGGTCGATCCTCGCCCTCGTCGCGCTGCATGTCGCGGGGGCGCTCAAGCATCACGTCGTCGATCGTGACGGCGCATTGACGCGGATGCTGCCGCGCTGGCCGAAGCGCGCGACGCGATTGATTTGAACCTCGCGCCACGAAAGAACGGGAGCACGCTGCCGGCGAAAGCGGCCTCATCCGTTAGCTGTCGCTACGCACCTCGACAGTCTCGAGCTCGGCAATGAGGCCGTTCGCGAGCTTCGCTGCGGGGCGCCTTGGCTTCGCTGTTGGCTTGGAGCCTTGGAAACACGCCGGCGCGACTTTTATTCATGAAGAAAGTTTGAGTTGCGCGGCCAAAGGCGCCATTCCTCCTCTCCTGCGCGGGCAGCCCGATCGTGCTTCAATGGCGGCCATGAGCGAAGAAAGCCGACGCGAAGTGCGTGTGGGGCTCGAGCGCCATCTCGCCCGGCTGTGGCGCTACGCCGTCGTGTTGTCGTCCTCGCGCGACGTCGCGGACGACCTCGTCCAGGCGACCTGCGTGCGCGCGATCGAGCGGGCCGACCAGTTCGCGCCCGGAACAAGGCTCGACCACTGGCTGTTCGCGATCCTGAGGTCGATCTGGCTCAACGAGATCCGCGCCCGAAAGGTGCGCGAAGGCGGCGGATGGGTCGATGCCGCCGAGACGCTGACGCTCGACGGCGCACGGGCGATGGAGGTGAATATTCAGACGGCTGAAGTGTTATCGGCCGTCGGGAGGCTGCCCGAGGCCCAGCGCGAAACCGCCCTCTTGGTCTACGCCGAAGGCTATACCTACGCCGAGGCGGCGACCGCGCTTGGCGTTCCGATCGGCACAATCATGAGCCGGCTCGCCGCAGTGCGGGTCGCGCTGGCGAAACTGAAGTAGGAGCGTATGAGATATCGATGCCTGACGACGAGGAGCGGCTCGCCGCACTGATCGACAATGAGCTCGACGGCGAGCAGAAAGCTCGCGCTGCTCGAACGGCTGACGCAGGACGAGGCCCTTCGCGATCGTCTTGCGGCGCTTCGGCGGGATCGCGACCGGCTTGTTGCATCCTTTGACGCGCTGCTCGCCCAGGCGCCGCTGGAGCGGCTTCGCGCCGCCATTCCGGGTGCGGAGGCCGAGCTTCCGGCTCTCAGGAAGCGCGGCTCGTTTGGCTGGCTCGAGCTGGCGGCGGGGCTCGCTATTGGCTTTCTCATCGCGGCCGCGGCCTCCTGGGTCATGGGCTCGCACGGCGAGCAGGACGACTGGCGCCAGGCGGTCGTCGAGTACATGGAGCTCTACACGCCCGACACTTTCGTGCTGGCGAATCCGGACAGCGCCGCAGAGGCGAGGCAGTTGCAGGCTGTCAGCGCCAAGGTCGGCGTCGATTTCACTCCGGACAAGGTGGCCGTCCCCGGCCTGCGCTACCGCACGGCGTTCAATCTCTCTTATGACGGCGCGCCGCTCGCGGAGATCGCCTACACCCATGCTGGCGGAGCGCCGGTGCTGTTCTGCGTGATCGCCAACGGCGAGTTGGACGCGCCGCCGCGGACTGTCGCACGCGAAGGCCTGTCCTATGTCGCGTGGTCCCGTGGGGGAAAGAGCTACATGTTCGTCGCGCATATGCCCGAACAGCAGGTCGCCGATCTGGCGCAAACACTCGCGGCCCGGTTCTAAACCAACCGGGGGCGTCTGGCGGTTGGCCTTGAGGGGCGACTGCGACCGAGGCTGTGTGAAAGCCTTGGGTCAACGGTCCGGTGGCTCAGCCTATTCGCATGGTGCCCTCTTCCCCAGCGAGCTGCTACGGGATGCACACATCGTGCTTCGAGGCGCACGCACTCCTTCAGCAGCTTGCTACAGGGCGAGAGCGTCTGTGCGCCGGACCTGATTTTCGCCGAGGTGGGAAACGCGTTGTGAAAGCTCCAGCGCAAGAAAGTCTTGTCCGGGGCGGACTACAGCAAGGCGGTTGACGGTTTGCGGAACGTGCCTCTCAGAGCCTGTTTCGAAAGTTCATCGCCCTCGTCCTGAGGCGCCCCGAAGGGGCCTCGAAGGACGATTCCAGTGGACGCCGACGGCGCCGCCAGCGTCCCCTGGAGCATCCTTCGAGGCCCTTTGCCTTCGCAAAGGGCGCCTCAGGATGAGGTCAGTGACTTTTGAGACAGGCTCTCACGGTCGCGCCGGTCCTTGAATTGCTCCCGTCCGCCGCGAAGCTCGCCGTCGAGCTCGATCACCCGCTGTACGATTGCTTCTATCTCGCACTCGCGATGCGCGAGGGATGTCCGCTCGTTACCGCCGACCAGCGGCTTACCGCGCTCGCGAGCGCGCGGTTCGGCGGGTTCGTGCGCCCATTGTGAGCTCAGGGGATCGTCGCCATGCACGGCGGTCATGGCGTTTCTCCTTCGGGCGGGGCCGTGTCTTCGTCCGCGGCTGGGGCGGCCGGCGCGGGCGGACGGGAGAAGCGTCGGATGATCTCGGCGACGACCAGCGAATCCTCCTTGCCGATGCGTCTCATCTTGCGCGGCGCCGCCTTCTCCTGCGGGCTCGGGAGCAGCGACAAGGCCAATTGCGTGGCGCGCAAGTCCCCGCTCGCGGAGGCGTTGACGAGCTGCGTCAGCGCCAGCTCGAGCTTGGACATGCGGCGCGTCCGGCCGTCTTTTTCCGGCACGTCGACCGTCTCCTGGAAAGCCCGGGCGACCAGCGTCCCGAGAATTCTTGGCGCGGTTCGGCCGCCCGCGGGGATTGCCGGACAAGCCCGGCTGGAACCGGGTCCGCCGCGGCGGCCGGCAATGGCCGACCGCGTCTTCCGCCTCTTCCGGCGCGCAAGCGGCCTGATCGTGAGGCTCGGCGTGGGGGAAGAAGGGGGTGTTCATCGGGCGGGCGCTCCATCCTCCTTCTTTGCGGCGCGGCGTCGGGCGCGCGCCGTGCGGGCGAAGGTCTCCCCGGTCTGATCGAGGCGGGCGTCTTCGCCGGCGAGCGCCTGCCAGCGCTAATCGCGCCGTCGATCGCGATCAGGGCGGCGTCGGGCGCCTCGCCGCAGGCCAGTCGATGGGGACCGAACCTCCACACGTCGCCCGCCCGCGCGACCGGCCGCCTCCCTTCTCCCGCCTGCGGCAGACTTTGGCGCGAAGCGCCGGATGAAAGCGCCGGGCGATCGGCCGCGGCGGCTTCTCCCGCTCGCCCCTTGTCCGCCCCGGCCGCGCCGGCGGATCCGATCCTGAGGTCGATCTCGCGGAGTTCGAAACCGGTCGCGCGAAGCGGGAAATCGGGATTGAGCTTTCGCAACGCGTCCAGTTCGAGGCTGAGACGGACGCCGTCCCAGGAGGCGAGCTCGGCGAGCCTGTTGTCGGCGATCATGAAGGCTCTGCGCCGCGCCTCGTCGAGATGATCGATGACGATGGTGGGCGCCTCCTTCAAACCCAGGCGCCTGGCGGCGAGCACGCGCCCGTGCCCCGCCAGGACGCCGCCTTCGCCGTCGACCAGCACCGGGACGTTGAAGCCGAATGCGGCGATGCTGTCGGCGATGCGCTCGACCTGGCGGTCGGAATGGGCGCGCGCGTTGTTTGGGTCGGCTTTAAGCGCGTCGACGGGCTGCCAGCGCACGGCGAGCCGCGCCGCATTGGGTTCGACGTTCATCGGGGTTTTGTCCTGGGTTTCGGGGGGCGCCCCGCGCAACGGGGGCCATGTTACCCTTGTAGGCGATCAGCGGCGTAAAGTCAAGAACAAAGCACGAACATAGCCTATTATGGTTTTATTTCAATCTGTTGCTGTCCCGCTTGGCCCAGCTCGCCCCAGCTTGCTGGGGAAGGCGGAGTCCCACCGGCCTCGCTCCCTGTTACCGCGTTGATCAGGGAGTTAATTCGCGATTTCGCTCCCTGTTCCTCCCGCCGGCGGGGCGCCGGCCGTTCGCTTAACCATCTGAAATAACGAGTTTTCGCCCAGAGAGTGCGGCGCAGGCGCGCCCTTTTCTCCTGTGGTCAGGGAGTAACAGGGAGTTTTCGCAACGCCTCGCGGCCGGCCGCCGGCCTCACATCCCGCCCAGATGCTCGGCGACGGCGAAGATGTCCTTGTCGCCGCGGCCGCACATGTTCATCACCATGAGATGGTCCTTCGGCCGCTTCGGCGCGAGCTCGATCACCTTGGCCAGCGCATGCGCCGGCTCGAGCGCCGGGATGATCCCCTCGAGGGTCGCGCAGAGCTGGAAGGCTGCCAGGGCCTCCTTGTCGGTGGCGGAGAGGTATTTCACCCGGCCGACGTCGTTGAGCCAGGCGTGCTCCGGCCCGACGCCCGGATAGTCGAGGCCGGCGGAGATCGAGTGGCCCTCCAGGATCTGGCCGTCGTCGTCCATGAGGAGATAGGTGCGGTTGCCGTGCAGCACGCCGGGGCGACCGCCGGAGATCGAGGCGGCGTGGCCGTTCGGCTGGTCGAGCCCGTGGCCGGCGGCCTCGACCCCGAACATCTCCACCCCCTCGTCGTCGAGGAAGGGATGGAAGAGGCCGATGGCGTTCGACCCGCCGCCGATCGCCGCGACCAGGCTGTCGGGCAGGCGGCCCTCCTGCTCGAGCATCTGCGCCCGCGTCTCGTTGCCGATGACGCACTGGAAGTCGCGCACCATCATCGGGTAGGGATGCGGGCCGGCGGCGGTGCCGATGCAGTAGAACGTGTCGGCGACATTCGTCACCCAGTCCCGCAAGGCCTCGTTCATCGCGTCCTTGAGCGTGCGCGCGCCTGCCTGGACCGGGCGCACCTCCGCCCCCAGAATCTTCATGCGGAACACGTTCGGCTTCTGCCGCTCGACGTCGACTTCGCCCATGTAGACGACGCATTGGAGGCCGAAGCGGGCGCAGGCGGTCGCGGTCGCGACGCCGTGCTGGCCGGCGCCGGTTTCGGCGATGATGCGCTTCTTGCCCATGCGACGGGCGAGCAGGATCTGACCGAGCACGTTGTTGATCTTGTGCGCTCCGGTGTGGTTGAGCTCGTCGCGCTTGAAAAAGACTTTTGCCCCTCCGAGCCTCTCGGTGAGGCGCGCGGCGAAATAGAGCGGGCTCGGGCGCCCGACATAGTGCTTGAGCAGATGATCGAGCTCGGCCTGGAACGTCGGATCGGCCCTGGCCGCCTCATAGGCTTTCTCGAGCGAGAGGATGAGCGGCATCAGCGTCTCGGCGACGAAGCGGCCGCCGTAGATGCCGAAGCGCCCGCGCTCGTCCGGGCCCTTGCGGAAGGAATTGGGTTTGTCGATCTTGGCCATTCAACGGGCTCCTTCGGTCGCGCAGGCGAAGGCCTTGCGCGCCGTGGCGACGAAGGCCGCGATCTTCGCGTCATCCTTGATCCCCGGCGCGCTTTCGACCCCCGAGGAGACATCGACGCCGCGCGCGCCGGTCAACTCGATCGCTTCTGCGACATTGCCCGGATCGAGGCCGCCAGAGAGCAGCCACGGCGTCCGCGGCGAAAAGTCCTTGGCGAGCCGCCAGTCGAAGGGAAGGCCGTTGCCGCCCGGCAAGGTCGCGTCCTTCGGCGGCTTGGCGTCGATCAGAAGAAGGTCCGCGACGCCGTCGTAGCGCGCGGCTGCGGCGAGATCGCCGGGCGCCGCGACCCCGATCGCCTTCATGGTCGCGCAGGCAAAGCGCCGACCGATTTCCTCGACCCGCGCCGGGGCCTCGCGGCCATGCAGCTGCATGATGTCGGGCGCGAGCGCGTCCACGATGCGAACGAGCGTCTGGTCGTCGGCGTCGACGCAGAGCGCCGCGATCTGCGCCCGGCCGCGGGCCTGCGCGCCGAGCCCGCGTGCCGCCTCGTAATCGACATGGCGCGGGCTCTTGGGGAAGAAGACGAAGCCGACAACGTCCGCGCCGGCCTTCAGCGCGGCTTCCAGGGTTTTGGCGGTCGAGAGGCCGCAAACTTTGACCATCGGCGTCATCGCCGCCTCTTTCGGGCAAAGCGCCCCGGCTGTCAAAGGCGCTTCGTCGAGGCCGCCTTCAGAAAGACAAATCGGGCTTGTTTCTGGCCGTTGCCGTTTCTATGCAAAAACGAGGACCAGGAGGAGCGGGTGGCTCGCGCTCAAATTATCCTATGGTCGGCGCTTGTGCTTGCCGCGTCCGGGGGCGCAGCCTCGGCCGCGGGCGACGCGGCGGCCGGCGAGGCGACCTTCAGGGTCTGCAAGATCTGTCATCAGATCGGTGAAGGGGCGAAGAATTTCGTTGGGCCCGAACTCAACGGCGTCGTCGGCCGCAAGGCGGGCTCCGTCCCGGGCTACAACTATTCCGATGCGAACAAGAACTCGGGCGTCGTCTGGGATGAACAACGCTCACGAAATATCTTCGCCTCCCACGCGATGTCGTGCCGGGCACGAAGATGGCCTTCCCTGGGCTGCAACGGGATGAAGACGTCGCCAACGTGATCGCCTATCTCAAGCAGTTCGGCCCCGACGGCAAGAAAATGTGAGCCGGCTGGAAGGCGGCGCGGCTCTCTCAGGCGCTCGCCGCCCTTGCTGCAGGCGCCAGCTGCCGTTCGATCCCGTCGATTTCCTGTCCGCCGCCGAGCGCATCTTCGTTTCGGCGTTGCGATAGAAGGCCACAATCCTGCGCCCTTCATCCGTCAGTTCCGCGCCGCCTCCTTTGGTTCCGCCGTGATGGGCGGCAACCAGCGGGGCGACAAACAGCTGGTTCAAATTCGTCGACCAGCAGCCACGCGCGTCGGTACGACATGGCGTGAGCCCGGCCCGCGGCCGAGATCGAACCCGTCCGGTCGATCGCTTCGAGGAGCGCGATCTTCCCGGCGCCGAGCCGGCGGCCGCCTTCGAAATCGAGTCGAATCGTCAACCGCGTCGACATGGTCCTCCTTCCGCTCTCTCTGCACCGGCTTCGGGGTCGAGCATGGGCAACTCCCAATAGAGTTCGCGCGCCCGTCGGTAGAACGGCCCCGGCTGCAGGTCGCGGCCGTCGATCCGCCTGACCGGGATGACCTTGCCATAGTTGCCGACGACAAAGATTTCGTCTGCCTCGTCGAAATCCGAAAACCGTAGCGTCGCCTCGCTGACGTCCTTTCCGTCGGCCTGCAACAGCTTCAGCACCCTCTGGCGGGTGACGCCGTTGAGGAACGTTCCGTTGGCCATCGGCGTCATCACGACCCCGTCCTTCGCCATGAAAATATTGGCGGTTGCGAGCTCCGCCACATTGCCGAGCATGTCGCAGAGCAGGCAATTACCGAAGCCCGCGACTGGGCCTCGAGCAGGGCGCGGGCGTTGTTGGGGTAAAGGCAGCCGGCCTTGGCGTCGATCGGCATGTGACGCCGAGCGGCTTCATGTAGGGCGAGCGGGTGATCGACACGCCAGTCGGTTGCGGCAGCGGGGCTCGTAGATGCTGAGACAAAAGCGGGTCGATTCCGGGTCGGGTTGCACCGAGGTCGCGCCGCCTTGCTCGGCCCAGTACATCGGGCGGATATAGAGTTGGGCCCCGGGCTTGAACTTCCTCATGCCTTCGCGCGCGAGCTCGACGATCGCCTCCTCGCTCATGATCGGCTTCAGCCACATGGTTCTGGCCGAACGGTTGAGGCGGCGCAGTGCCTGTCGAGGTCGGGGGTCACGCCTCGAAGGCCCGTGCGCCGTCGAACACGCTCGAGCCCAGCCAGAAGGCATGCGTCCGCGCGCCAATAAAGGGCGTGTTGCCCTCGATCCATTGGCCGTCGAGAAAGGTGTACGTCTCAGACCAGGCGGGCATGGCGTTCGGCTCTCGGACTTGGAACAGCGGGCGGCCCCCGACAATCGCCGTTTTGCCTCCGTTAGTCCAGCGGAACGATGCCCTCGGCTTCGGGACCGAGGCTCGCGGCAGCGGCGCCGACTCGCTTGCCCGCGATCGTCCGGTCCGGCGCGATCTCTGCCAGCGGCACGGGCACGAAGGCTCGGTGGAAGAGCTCGGGATGGGCAGGGTCAACCAATCGGTCGACAGCGCGACGTCATCATAGTCGATGATGTCAATGTCGATCACGCGAGGGCCCCAACGCTCGGCGGGAACCCGGCCGAGCTCGACCTCGAGCCGCTTGACCCGATCGAGCAGCGCCTCAGGCGGGAGAGTGGTCAGCGCGAGCGCGCAGGCGTTGACGAATAAATCCTGATCGGTCTTTCCCCATGGCGGCGTTCGATATAGCCGCGATGCGGCGCCAACTCGATCCCGGGCTCACTTCCGAGCGCGCCGAGCGCGCGGCGCAACGCGCCTTCCTTGTCGCCAACGTTGCCGCCGAGTGAGAAGACCACGCTGGCCCGTCCGTCGCGGGCCCGGGCGGGCTGCGTCGACCTCGAGGAGGGGCGGGCGTGATCGTCCTCGGTCATGGCGCCTTTGCCTTAGAAGGCGCAACAGTCATGCGGCAAGGGCCGATAGGATTCGCGCCCAGGAGCGGTGCCTTTGTAAAACGACGTCAGCTCATACTTTTCGTTGGGCGAATGGGCGTTGTCGTCCTCGAAAGCGAAGCCGACGAGCAGGCTGTCCATGTCGAGTTCCCGCTTGAACGCGCCGACAATCGGGATGGAGCCCCCGCATCCGACAAGCGCCGCGGCCTTCCCCATTCGGTCTCCAGCGCCCGTCGCGCGCGCCTAAGCGCCTCGTTCCTGATCGGCAGCTCGATGGCCGGGCTTCCCCCGTGGCCGACGAACTCGGCTTCAGTCCGGCGGCAGGCGCGACGCGACAAAGGACCGGAACGACTGGATCACGCGTTCGGGGCTTTGCTTGCCGACCAGCCGGAAGGAGACCTTGGCGCTGGCCTGAGCCGGCAGCACCGTCTTCGTTCCCTCGCCCGTGTAGCCGCCGATGATCCCATTGACGTCGCAAGTGGGGCGCGACCAAAGCTGTTCGAGCGGCGTGCGGTCGCGCTCGCCGGCTGGGGTTGTCAAGCCGACGTCGCCGAGAAACGCGGCGGCGTCGAAATCAAGCTCGCGCCACTGCTCCCGGATTTCGTCCGGCAGCTCTTTAACTCCATCGTAGATTCCGGGGAGGGCGACGGCGCCCTTCGCATCGTGCAAGTCTCCAAGAATGCGGCAGAGCACATGGATCGGGTTAACGGCCGCGCCGCCGTAAATGCCGGAATGCAGATCGCGATTCGCGCCGTGGAGAATGACCTCGTCAATCGTGATGCCGCGCAGCGCTGTGGTGATCGCCAGCGTCGATGGCCTCCACATGCCGGTATCGCAGACGAGGGCGACTTCGGCCTTCAGCGTCTCGGCGTGTTTGGCGAGGAAAGCCGGCAGCGAAGGGGATCCAGTCTCCTCCTCGCCCTCGATCAGCACGGTGACGGCGCACGGAAGTCCGCCGGATTTCCGGAAGGCGCGGCAGGCCTCGATGAACGTCATCGATTGACCTTTGTCGTCGGACGCGCCCCGTGCAACGATGCGCTCGCCTCGCGGCCCGCTTTCGAGCTTCGGTTCGAATGGAGGATTGCGCCAGAGGCCGAGCGGATCGGCCGGCTGCACATCGTAATGCCCGTAGAACAGCACGTGCGGCGCGTCGCGGCGGACGGCCTTTACATGACCCACGACGATCGGCCGCCCTTGGGTCGGATGCTTGGCGGCGTCGAACCCAAGCTCGGCAAGCTGGGAACGAGCCAGTCGGCAGCACGGTCGCAGTCGGGAAAATGGGCCGGCGCCGCCGATACCGAGGGGGATCCTGAGAAAAGCGAACAGCCGCTCCAGGGCACGCCCCTGTTCGGCGTCGATCTCCGACAATATGTCGTCGTCAGTCGTAGCCATCGCATTCCGCCCTTGGTCGAAAGTTGCTCCTCATGCTTTCGTTCCAAGTTGTAGCAGGAGGGAAGCTCCACTTCCAACCGTGCGCGGCGGACGACGGATCGACTTGATCGGCTTGGTGTGCGCCGGGCATGCGGAGACAATTCATCCTCCCGGGGCGGTCCGCTCGATCCTGCCATGAGCTACAACCGGAAAGCTGATGGGGCGGAAAAAGGCCGCGCCCTCAAGGCGCCGCCGGATGCAGCCACTGGAAAGCGCTTGCGGCTGTCATGGGGATCGGTTCCTCGGAATCGTCGGGCCGCATGACAGGAATGTGAACGCTGTCGCCGCTGGCCGGCGCGCACTCTAAAAAGCGGCTTAGAAAACAGGCATTGCCAACGTGGATCAGTTGCGCAATTTTAACCGCAGGTCGGCGGGCAATGGTCTTGCACGCGTCAGCCGCCGCAGCTGGGAAGCGCAAAGCGCTCGTCCGGCCGATTGGTGGGTGATGCTGGCGCGTCCCCGCTGACAGACCATAAGACGGGAGAAAATGCTCGATGAGTGTCACGTCGATCTTGGACCGCAGCCATTCGGTCGCAAGGCCCGCATTCAGTCGATGGCTGGTGCCGCCGGCGGCGCTGTGCATACCTGTACATCGGCAGGCCTACGCCTTCAGTGTTTTCAATCTGCCGATCACCAGCTGATCGGCATAACGAAGTCGGCTCCCGACAACTGGAAGCTGACCGACCTCGGTTGGACTTCTCGATCGCGATCGTGATCTCGCCCTCCGCGGCGCTGTTCGGCCGCTGGGTCGAGGAGGCGGGCCGCGGCGCGCCATGTTCACCGCCGCGTCTGCTTCGGCGGCGGCTTCCTTCGGGCGATCGGCGTGTCGCTGCAGCAGATCTGGATCCTCTATCTGGGCTACGGCGTCTTCGGCGGCATCGGGCTGGGGCTCGGCTACATCTCGCCGGTCTCGACCCTAAACAAATGGTTCCCCGACCGGCCCGGCCTGGCGACCGGCCTGGCGATCATGGGCTTCGGCGGCGGGGCCTTCGGTGCCTCGCCCTGGCCGGGAGGCCCTCATCCGTACTTCCGCACGCCGACCTCCATTAGGCGTTGCGGAGACCTTGGTCGCCCATGGGGGTGCTCTACTTCTGCTTCATGATGTTTGGGGCGGTGGTGGTTCACTTGCCTCCACCGGGTTGGCTGCCGGCGGGCTATACACCAGAGTCGCTGAACAAGCTCAATCGCCGCACGCGCAACCTGACGGCGGACGAGGCGATCAAGACGCGGCAGTTCTGGCTGCTGTGGACCATCCTCTTCCTCAACGTGACGGCCGGCATCGGCGTGCTCGGACAGGCATCGCCGATGATCCAGGAACTGTTCACCGGCCAAGTAACAGCCGGCGGCGGCGGGCGGGCTTCGTGGGCCTGCTTCAGCCTCTTCAACATGATCGGCCGTGTTTCCTGGTCTTCCTTGTCCGATGATCATCGGCCGCAAGAGCACGTACACGGTCTTCTTCCTCCTCGGCCCGGTCCTGTACACCGTTACGCCGCAAAAAACGAGCCGGCTCTGGGTATGCTGGGCCTGTTCGTGCTGGGCTTCGGGGCATCATCATCAGCATGTACGGCGGCGGCTTTCGCGACGATTCCAGCTTACTTGCGCGACATTTTCGGTACCGCGAGGCGCGCGATTCACGGCCGCCTGCTGACGGCCTGGTCCGCGGCGGGAATTGTGGGCACCGTCCTGGTCAATTACATTCGCGAGTACCAGCTCGAGCACGGCGTCTCCAGGTCGAACGCCTATACGGAAACGATGTTCATCATGGCGGGTCTTCTGGTGGTCGGCTTCATCTGCAACTTTCTGATCAAGGCGGTCGACGATCGCCACCACATGAACCCCGAGACCGCGGACGACGCGATCGGCGTCGGGTAAAGGAGAGGACTATGAGCGCAGGCGATGAGGTTAGCGGCACGACGCGGCTCGAGTTGGCCCTTGCATGGGCGTTTGTCGGGATTCCTCTGCTGTGGGGAATCTGACGGCACCCTTCTGAACGCAATGAAACTGTTTCATTAGGAAAGGGGCTCGGAGCGGGCGTCAGCTCGCTTCGGCGAGCAGCGGCAAGTGCTGACGCCCCGGCTCCCCGTCCTTATCGATCAGGCGAGTCGGATAGTCTCCGGTGAAGCAATGGTCGGTGAACTGGGGTTGTTTCCGATTGCGGGCGGAATAACCCATGGCGCGGTAGATCCCTTCA
>CAVXHJ010000010.1:0-1500833 GCA_963761435.1 uncultured Alphaproteobacteria bacterium
TCGCGTTGGCTGTTGTGGGGAAGGAATTGGGAGCATGGCGGAGGTGGCGGACGGCGCCATCAAGGCGTCATGGCCGGGCTTGTCCCGGCCATCCACGAAGGCCCAGCGCATCGACGCAGGCAAGCGCGAAAAGCCTTGCGACCGTCCGCCTTCCTGCCCGTCGCGCCGAGGCGGGACTCGTTCTTGCGGCGGCCCGGCGTGGATGGCCGGGACAAGCCCGGCCATGACGGCAAGGGTTCGACGAACGACGACCGTCCGCCTTCCTGCCGGTCGCGCCGAGGCGGACTTGTTCTTGCGGCGGCCCGGCGTGGATGGCCGGGACAAGCCCGGCCATGACGGCAAGGGTTCGATGAACGAACAGCAAACCGGTCGACCAACAGAGAACGCCATAAGAGCCAAATGCGCATGGCGGTGTTTTTGAACGACTTCTGAACCGCTAGGAATCTGCGGAGCTCAATCAGGAAGAGGCGGCCGA
The DNA here is from genome assembly GCA_963761435.1 of uncultured Alphaproteobacteria bacterium. Classification (GTDB taxonomy): domain Bacteria; phylum Pseudomonadota; class Alphaproteobacteria; order Rhizobiales; family Beijerinckiaceae; genus Roseiarcus. Next base: position 476 of record CAVXHJ010000010.1, read on the forward strand.
CTTGCCGGGGGTGAGCGAGCGGACGTTCCGGCGCTGGACGCGCCGCTACGAGGAGGAGGGCGAGGCCGGGCTCTTGGACCGCAGGCTCGGCAAGGCGTCGGGCAAGCGGGTCCCGGTTGACCGGGCCGAGGAGGTGGAGCGGCTTTATCGCGAGCGGCTCGAAGTCTTTACCGCCATTGGCGCCCGACAGGCGTCGCCCATGACTTGCTGCATTTGCGAAAGCGGCGCTGCGGCGCAGCAGCAGAGACCGCTTGTAAAGTCGCTCGCGTTCCGCTTGAGTGCGGCGCGGATTCCTTGCCGCAACTCTTCATGCCAGCAGCGGGCGGATGTCGTCGACGACGAGGACTCCCGGAGGCTGGGGCTGCGGCTGGGGAAGCAAAGAAACCGGAGTGGGAGGAAGAACATGTTGAAGAGAGCACTCGGCGCGACCGCGCTCGCCACCATCTTCTTGAGCGGCGGGGCGTTCGCTCAGGACAAGATCAAGGTCGGCGTCACCGCGACGCTCGAAGGCACCTATACAATTCTCGGCGTGGACGGCATCGCCGGCTTCAACGCCGCAGTCAAGAAATACGGCGGCAAGGCGGGCGGCAAGGAGCTCGAATTCGTCATCGCTTCGACGGACGCGACGCCGGACTCGGCCGTGCGCGCGGTGAAAAAGCTCATCGAGCAGGATCACGTGCAGATCCTTATCTCGCCGCTCTCCGGCGATGAGGGCATCGCGGTCAAGAATTTCTCCAAGACCCATCCGGAGCTGACCTTCATCAACGCCGCCTCCGGCGCGCAGGAGACGACTTTCCCCGATCCGTCGCCCAATTTCTTCCGCTGGAATATGGACGGCGCTCAATGGTCGGCCGGCCTTGGCGACTATGCCTACAACACGAAGGGCTACAAGAAGATCGCGACCGTTGGCGAAGACTATTCCTTCGTCTACACCCAGGTGTTCGGCCTTGTTCTCGAGTACTGTGCCCTCGGCGGGCAGGTCACGAACCGGCAGTGGGTGCCGCTTGGCACGAAGGACTTCGCCTCGACGATCGCGGCCTTGCCCGACGACGTCGACGCTATCTACCTCGGCCTCGGCGGCGCGGACGCGGTCAATTTCCTCAACCAATATTCGCAAGCCGGCGGCAAGGCCCATCTCATGGGCGGATCGATCATGGTCGACCAGACCGTGCTTTCGGCCAAGGGCGACGCGAAGAGGGCGATGATCGGGACGATCGCATCGAGCGGCATGGCCGACACCTGGGACGATCCGGGCTGGAAAGCGTTCGTGAAGCTCTATCAGGAATCGACTCCGGCCGATAAGCGCCTGCCGAGCCCCGGATTGCTGGCGACCAACTACTATGGCTCGACGATGGCGCTGTTCGAGGCGCTCAACAAGGTCAATGGCGACCTCAGCGACAACCAGTCGAAACTCAAGGCTGCGATGGCCGCACTGACCATCGACGCGCCAAACGGCAAGATCAGCCTCGATGAGGACCGCCAGGCGATCGGAACGAATTTCGTGACCGAGGTGGCCGAGGACGGCCAGGGCGGCCTTGTCAGCAAGGTCGTCAAGGTCGTCCCCGACGTCCATCAGACGCTGGGCTATCCAAGGGACGTGTTCGTAAAGATTGGGCCGCCCAGCCGAACGAACCCGGAGTGCAAGAAGTACTGAGTTGGCTTGCGGCCGGGCGGCGAAAGTCCACTATCCGCCCGCTCCCGCAACCTGGGTGTTTCCGAGCGCGCCGCCGAGGCTGACCAACGGTCCGACTCGGCGGCGCGTCCGTCGGCTTCCCCAGGAGAGCAGTTGATGAACAGCTTCATCGCGCGCCGTCCGATCTGGTCGCTGATCATCGTCGTTTTGGTGATTGCCGCGATCTGGCTCGTGTTCGCCCCGTGGCCTCCGGGCTTCGAGGCGGTGTTCGGCAGGAAGAAGCTCTTCCTCAACGCCACCCTCAACGGGATCACGCTCGGTGGTCTTTATTTCCTCGTTGCAAGCGGGTTCACCCTCATTTTCGGCCTGATGCGAAACGTCAATCTCGCGCACGGCTCGATCTACCTGTTGGGCGGCTATTTCGGCTATCTGGCGGTCGAGGCCAGCGGTTCCTGGCTGGTCGGCTTCATCGCCGCTTTCGTCGTCGCCGCGCTCCTTGGCGTCATCCTCCAGGTCGCCGTATTCCGGAGGATGGAGGGGCAGGACCTTCGCCAGACGCTGGTGACGATCGGCATTTCGATCGTGCTCGCCGACTTGATGCTGTGGGGCTTCGGCGGAAATTCCTGGCAGATCCAGACCCCGACGTGGCTGAGAGGGCCGATGGACCTGCCGCTCGTCACGGCGGTCAAGTCCTCGGGCGAAGCGGTCTATCTTTCCTATCCGATCGTTCGCCTGGTCATCTTCCTGGCCTCGGTCGTGATCGGGCTCGCGATGTGGCTCGTGCTCAACCGGACACGGATCGGCATGATCATAAGGGCTGGCGTCGACGACCGCGAGATGCTCTCGGCGATGGGCGTTCCAATTCAGCTGGTGTTCGTCATCGTCTTCGCCTTCGGCGCGGGCCTTGCGGGCATGGCCGGCGTGGTCGGCGGGACGTTTCAATCGCTGTCGCCGGGAGAGGACACGCGCTTCCTGCTCGCCTCGCTGATCGTCGTCATCGTCGGCGGCATGGGTTCGATCCCGGGCGCCGCGCTCGGCGCGATCATTATCGGACTTGCCGAGCAGATCGGGCTCGCCTATTTTCCGACCTATGCGATCGTTCTCACCTTTCTGATCATGGTGGTCGTGCTGGCCGTGCGGCCGCAGGGCCTGCTGGCGAGGAGCTAGGCCATGGCGCTCGCCGAGAGCCGCGCGAGAGACGCGCCCGGGGCCGCTTCGCGACCGGCGTGGCTGCAAAGCGTCAACCCGATCGCGGTCATCGTCGGCGCCGTCATCCTTATCATGCCGGTGCTCGCGAGCAGCTTTGTGCTCACGCAAATCTTCGGCTGGGCGTACATGCTCGGCACGATCGCGCTGAGCCTGATGTTCCTCGCCGGTTACGGCGGCACGGTGAGTCTTGCTCAGATGACCATCGCCGGTTTCGCCGGCTATGTCGTGGCGATCCTCGGCGTCAACGGCGTGCCCGGCGGGATGGGCTGGCCCTGGTGGCTCGCGGTTCCGGCCGCGCTCATCCTCTCGATGGTCGTCGGCGCCATCGTCGGCGCGCTCGCGGTGCGGACCGAGGGGATCTACACGATCATGATCACGCTCGCGATCGCGGCGGCGTTTTACTATTTCACCAATGAGAACTACGCGATCTTCAACGGCCACACGGGCATCGACGGCGTTCCGACGCCGGTTTTTCTGGGCGTCGACTGGCACGACCCCATACCCTTCTACTATCTCACCCTCGCCGTCGCCGTCCTGTGCTGGCTCGCGGTGTCCTATGTCGCGCGGGCGCCCTTCGGGCTCGCGCTGCAGGGCATCCGCGACAATCCCCGGCGGATGGCCGCGCTCGGCTTCAACGTCAACGCCCATCGCGTCGCGGCCTATATGTTCGCGGCGCTCATCGCCGCGCTCGGCGGCATTCTGCTGGTTTGGAGCTACGGCGAGATCGCGCCCGGCACCGTCAGCGTTTCAGCGGCGATCGATATCCTCGTGATCGCGGTCGTCGGAGGGATCGGCAATCCGATCGGAGCCTTCGTCGGCGCGCTCATCTACGCCGTGCTCAAGACCTTCGCCCTCGACTTCCTCGTCGCCTTCGGGCTCGACGGCAACCGGTTCCGCCTGCTGATCGGGCTGGGCTTCCTCGCGATCGTCTTTCTTTCGCCCGACGGCGTCATCGGACTGTGGGCGCGATGGAAAAATCGCGCGCGGCCCGGCTCGCCGGGGTCGCAACCGCGCGGCGGCGCCCATGGATAGCGTCGCGCAGCGGCTTTCCAGCGTCGGCTCGGCCAACGCGCTCGAATTGCGCGGCGTGACCCGGCTTTTCGGCGCTCTCGCCGCCTTGACCGACGTCTCGATCACGGTCAGGCCCGGCGAACGGCGCGCGGTTCTCGGCTCGAACGGCGCCGGCAAGACGACGCTCTTCAACTGCATTACCGGCGATTTCCCCCCGTCCTCGGGAACGATCCGCTTCTTCGGCGAGGACGTGACCTTCTTCCCGCCTTACGAGCGCATCCGTCGCGGATTGCGCCGGACCTATCAGATATCGGCGCTCTTTCCGGGCCTGAGCCTGATTGACAACGTCTATCTTGCCTGCCGCGGCGTGTCGCGGGGCCGCTACTCGCTCATTCAGCCTCGCCGCGATGACGCGCTCGTTCACGCCGCCGAGAATCTCGTTCAGGCGGTCCATCTGACGCCCATCAAGGATCGGCTGGTTGCGGAATTGGCCTATGGGCAGCAGCGCCAGCTCGAGGTGGCGCTCGCGCTCGCTGGCGCGCCGCGTTTCCTCTTGTTCGACGAGCCGGCGGCCGGGCTGTCGCCGGCCGAGCGGACAGAACTCATCGACATCCTCTCCTCGCTCCCTTCGCATATGGGCTTCATCATCATCGAGCACGACATGGACGTCGCGCTGCGCGTCGTGGAAAGCGTGACCATGATGCACAACGGACGGGTGTTCAAAGAGGGAGCGCCGCAGGAGATCGAGGCGGACCCCGAAGTCCAGGAGCTTTACCTTGGAGGCGGCCATGGTTGAGCCGCGGCGATCCGAGGCCGACGTTCTGCTGCAAATCAAGGGCCTCAATGTCTACTACGGGCGGTCTCACGCGCTGCAGGGCGTCGACCTGACGCTTGAGCATGGCGTGCTGTCGGTCGTCGGCCGCAATGGCATGGGCAAGACGACCCTTTGCAAGACGATCACAGGACTTGTGCGCGCCTCGAGCGGCTCGATCCGCATGCGGGGCCAGGAGCTGCTCGGCCTCCCGCCGACGCAAGTCGCCCGGCGCGGCGTGGGTTACGTGCCGCAGGGACGGCGGTTGTGGCGCTCGCTGACCGTTGACGAGCATCTGCGCATGACGGCGGCGCGAAATCGAGGCGCGTGGACCGTCGAACGCATCTACGAGACTTTCCCGCGCCTCGCCGAGCGGAAAACCAGCAGCGGCGGCCAGCTTTCCGGCGGCGAGCAGCAGATGCTGGCGATATCCCGGGCGCTGGTCACCAATCCGCGCCTTCTCATCATGGATGAGCCGACCGAAGGGCTCGCGCCGGTCATTGTCGCGCAGGTCGAGGAGATGCTGCTGCGTCTCGGCGAGGAAGCCGACATGGCGATCCTCGTCATCGAGCAGAATATCGGCGTCGCGACGACGATCTCCGAAAACGTCGCGATCATGGTCAACGGACGGATCAACCGCATTGTCGAATTGCGCAGGCTCGCCAACGATCGCGAGCTCCAGCAGCGGCTCCTCGGCGTCGGCCGCCATTCCGAGGAGCTGGACGGGGCATGGGAGCCCGCGCAGGAAGCGGCGTCCCATGCCCCGGCCGCGGCGAAGCCGTCCGCCGCGCCGATCCGGATTTATGTCTCAAATCCGTCGCCCCCGACGCGGTGGTCGCAGCCTGCTCCCAACGGGCGCATCGAAGCGAGCGCGCGGATCGCCTCGGTCGCTCCCGCCAGGAGCGAAGCCGCGCCGGCGCCTCGCGCCACGGCGCTGACCTCCGGGCCGCGGGTGGTGATCGTCGCTGGCGCCCTGGACACCAAGGGGCCGGAGCTGCGCTTCATGCGCGACCTCATTTTGGGGAGCGGCTTGCGCACGCGGCTCGTCGATGTTTCGACGAGCGGGAAGCCGGCAACCTGCGACGTGACGGCGCAGGAAATCGCTCTCAATCACGGCCGCGGCGGGTCGGCGGTGTTCGGCCGCGATCGCGGCGCTTCGATCACCGCGATGGCGGAAGCGTTCGAGGGTTGGATCAGGCGCCAGAACGACATCGCCGGCATTATCAGCGCCGGCGGTTCGGGCGGGGCCTCGATCGTCGCCCCAGCCATGCGCGCTCTTCCGATCGGCGTTCCCAAGATGCTCATATCGTCGATCGCTTCCGGCGACGTCAGCCGCTACGTCGGCCCGACCGACATCACGATGATGTATTCGGTCACCGACGTTCAGGGCCTCAACTCCATCTCGCGCCAGGTGCTGGCCAACGGCGCCCAGGCCTTGATCGGGATGGTGAAAGCCCGCTTCGAGGCGAAGGAAGCCGCGGGCGCTGCAAGGCCTGGCCGCAATGCGCCTCCATCGGTCGGGCTGACCATGTTTGGCGTGACGACGCCCTGTGTGCAGCAGATAACGGCGACGCTGGCGGCGGACTGGGAATGCCTGGTTTTTCACGCCACCGGCGTCGGCGGCCGGTCGATGGAGAAACTGATCGAACTCGGGAGCGATCTCCGCCGTCATCGACGTCACGACGACCGAAGTCGCCGACATGCTGATGGGGGGCGTATTGCCGGCGGACGAGGACAGGTTCGGCGCCGTCATCCGCACCCGCATCCCCTATATCGGCTCGGTCGGCGCGCTCGATATGGTCAATTTCGGTCCGCCCGAGACCGTGCCCGCGGCTTATAAGGACCGGCTTCTGCTCGCCCACAACCCGCAGGTGACGCTCATGCGCACGACCGCGGCCGAAAACGATCGGATTGGCCGCTGGATCGGGGAACGCCTCAACCGCATGGACGGGCCGGTGCGTTTCTTCCTGCCCGAACTCGGCGTCTCGGCCGTCGATCAGCCGGGCCAGGCCTTCTACGACCCGCGGGCAGACTCCGCCCTGTTCGCCGCGCTCGAGCAGACGGTGCGGCGGACCGCAAGCCGGCAATTGATCCGAGTGAAACGGCACATCAACGATCCGGAGTTCGCCGCCACCGTCGTCGCCGCCTTCCGGGCGCTGCACGGGGAAGGGCGCGCCCGCCGGCGCGCCGGGGGGCGGGAATGACTGTCTTCGACCGATCGACGCTCATGCAGAAGTTTCGTGCGATGGCGGAGCGTGGGGAGCCGATCGTCGGCGGCGGCGCGGGCGTCGGCCTCTCGGCCAAGTGCGAGGAGGCGGGCGGCGTCGACCTCATCGTCATCTACAATTCCGGCCGCTATCGCATGGCGGGACGCGGCTCGCTCGCGGGCCTGCTCGCCTACGGGGACGCCAACGCCATCGTCGTCGACATGGCTCGCGAAGTGCTGCCGGTCGTCCGGCGGACGCCGGTGCTTGCGGGCGTCAACGGCACCGATCCGTTCCGGCGGATGGACGTCTTCCTCGATGAGATCAAGGCGCTCGGTTTCGCCGGCGTGCAGAACTTCCCGACCGTCGGCCTCATCGACGGGATCTTGCGCGCGAACCTCGAAGAGACCGGAATGTCCTACCGGCTCGAGGTCGATATGATCGCAACGGCGCACGAGAAAGATCTGCTGACCACCCCTTATGTCTTCAATGAGGGCGAAGCGGAAGCGATGGCGCGAGCAGGGGCCGACATCATCGTCTGCCACCTCGGGCTGACGACGGGGGGCGCGATCGGCGCGCAGACCGCGCCGAAGCTTCAGGACTGTCCGGCGCTCATCGACGCCTGGGCGGGCGCGGCGATGAAGGTCCGCCCGGATATCCTGGTTTTAGCCCACGGCGGTCCGATCGCCGAACCTGCCGACGCCGACTACATCATGAAATCCACCAAGATCTGCCACGGATTCTACGGCGCTTCGTCGATGGAGCGCCTGCCGGTCGAAACCGCGCTGACCGATCAGGTCCGCCGGTTCAAGGCCATCGGCCGGCGCTGAAATGTCAATCCGACCAGCGAACGCAGGCGGACCGCAAAGGAGGAATGGGAAATGTCGGGGCTCTTGATCGGGACTCTGATCCTCTGGCTCATCATCGCGATCATCGTCGTGGTTATCGCCGTCTATGTCGTCAACTGGCTCTATCATCGCTCGTCGAGCGAGGTGTCGTTCGTACGCACCGGCTTTCTCGGCGAGCGCGTGGTGATCAACGGCGGCGCCTTCGTCCTGCCATTCATCCACGACTTCACGCCGGTCAATATGAACGTGCTGCCGATGCAAATCGTGCGCGAGAAGGAGGGCGCCTTGATCACGCGCGACCGGATGCGCATCGACATCGAGGCCGACTTCTATGTCCGCGTGCAGTCGACACGCGAGGCGGTAGCGATCGCTGCGGCGACTCTCGGGCGGCGCACGCTCGAGCCCGAGCGGCTGCACGCGCTTCTTTCCGGCAAGTTCGTGTCCGCCTTGCGCTCCGTCGCCTCCGAGATGACCATGGAGCAGATGCACGAGCAGCGTGGCGAGTACGTCGCCCGATTGAAGGCAGCCGCCGCCGAGGCGCTGGCGCAAAACGGCCTCGAGCTGGAATCGGTCGCGATCACCGACCTCGACCAGACCGACCTCGAATTCTTCAATCCCTCGAACCGTTTCGACGCCGAGGGCCTGACCCGCCTGATGGAGGACATCGAGGACCGCCGCAAGCTGCGCAACGACATCGAGCAGGATTCGATGATCAAGATCCGCACCCGGAACCTGGAGGCGGAGCGGCAGGCCCTTGATATCGAGCGCGACAGCGAGGCCGCGCGTCTCGCTCAGCAGCGCGATATCGAGGTTAGGCGAGCGGTGCAGCGCACCGAGGTCGCGCGCGAGCGCGCCTTGCGCGAGACCGAAGCCGAGCAGGCCCAGATTTCCGCCCGCGAGACGATCGAAAAGGCCCGCATCGCCAACGAACAGGCGATCAGCGAAGCGCGCATCGCCTCCGAACGCGAGGTGCGGCAGAAGGAGATCGAACGCACGCGCGCGGTCGAGGAGGTCGAGATTTCGGCCCGCGAGGGAATCGAGAGGGCGCGCATCGTCAACCAGCAATCGGTCGATACCGCGCGCATCGCTTCCGAGCGTGAAGTCCGCCAGACCGAAATCGACCGCGCGCGCGCGGTCGAGGAAGCGGAGATCGAGGCGCGCGAGATCGTCGAGAAGGCGCGCATCCTCCAGGAGCGCGCCGTGACCGAGTCGCGCATCGTCAATGAGGAGGAGACGCGCCGGCGCGAGATCGAACGCACGCGGGCGGTCGAAGAGGCCGAAATCGCCGCGCGGGAGACAACGGAAAAACTGCGCATCGCGCAGATGACGACGATCAATGCGGAGCGGATCGCCTCCGACGAGCGCGTACGCGGGCTTGAGATCGCGCGCACGCGCTCTATCGAGGAAGCCGAGATAGGCGCCCAGAAGGCGATCGAGGCGGCGAAGATCGCTCGCGAGCAGACGCTCGCCGCCGATCGCATCACCGCCGATCAGGCGACCCGCTCGCTCGAGATCGCTCGCAACCGGACGGTCGAGGAGGCCGGGATCGCCGCCCGCGAGGCGACCGAAGCGACCCGCATCGCCCAGGAAGAGCGCATTCGCGCGCTTGAAATCGCGCGCAACCGGGCGCTGGAAGAAGCCGACATTTCCGCTCGCGAGGCGATCGAGGCGGCCCGCATAGCGCAGGAGAAGACCATCGCGCTGACCCGCATCGAGAGCCAGCAGGCGACGCAAGGCGAAGAGATCGCCCGCAGGCGCGCGATCGAGGAGGCTGAGATCGCGGCGTTGCAGGCGACGCGGGCGGCCCGCATCGCGCAGGAGAAAGCGACCTCCGCCGAGTCGATTTCGGCCGATCGCGACACCCGCAGGCTCGAAATCGCGCGCAACGAAGCGCTGGAGAGGGCGGAGATCGCGGCGCATGAAGTCGTCGAATCCGCGCGCATCGCCCAGGATCGGAAGATCCAGGCCGAGCGGATCGCCAAGGACGAGGAGGTCCGCGCGCGCGAGATTGCCCGGACCCGGACGCTGGAAGAGGCGGAAATCAAGGCGCGCGAGACGATCGAGGCCGCCCGCATCGCCCAGGAAAAAGCGCTCGCCGCCGAGCGGATCGTGGCGGAGCGGGAGACCAGAGGCTTGGAGATTGCGAGGGCCGAGGCGATCGAGGCCGCGGAGCTCAGACGCCGCGACGCGGTTGAGCGTCAGCGCGTCGGGGTCGAGCTTGCGCTCGAGGCCGAACGCATTGCTTCGCAAAGGACGCGCGAAGTGCTCAATATCGAGCAGAAACAGGCGATCGAGATCGCCGACGAGGATCGCGCGATCGCGCTGTCGGCCAAGAGAAGCGAGCGGGTCGGGGCGGATCGCCTGGTGCGGCAGGCCGAGATAGCGGCAAAGCAGCACATCGAGAGAAGCGACGTCGAGCGCGAGCAAGCCTTGGACGCGGCCCGGCTCGAAAGACGGCGGTCGATCGAGCAACTCGAAATCGCGCGCCTCCAGGCGCTGCAGGAGGCGGAGATTGCCTCCCGCGAAGAGGTGGAGCGCGCCCGCATCGCGTCCGACCGGGGTATCGACGAGGCCCGCGTCACGCGCGAGCGAGACTTGCGAAAGCTCGAGGTCGAGCGCGAGAAAGTGGTGGAAACCGCCCTGATGGACAAGGCCATCGTCCTCTATCAGAAGTCGCTGGAGCACTCGGCGGCGCAGGCCGAAGCCGAGAATGCGAAGGCGCGCGCCACGGAGGCGGAGGAGCGCGTCGTCACGGTGCGGGACACCGAGGTCGCGCGCAGGCGCCGGTCGGTCGAAGTGCTGCTGGCCGAGAAGGCGGCCGAGGAGACGCGCATCGCGGCGGAGGCCGAGAGGGTGCGCGCGGCGGTCGAGGCGGAGGCGCAGAGGCTTCTCAACGAAGCCGAGAATGTACTGACCGAGCCGGCGCGGTACTCGTTGTTCCGGCGGAAGCTGCTCGACCGCATCGAAGGCATCGTGCGTGAAAGCGTCAAGCCATTGGAGAAGATCGAAGGCATCCGCATCCTCCAGGTCGATGGCCTCAATGGCGGTCATTCTGGAGGCAACGGGGGCCGCAGCGCGACCGACGAAGTCATCGATTCCGCGCTTCGTTATCGCGTCCAGGCCCCGCTCATCAATTCGATCCTCTCCGACATCGGCGTCGAGGGCGGCAGTCTGGCGAAAATGCCCGGCCTCATCCGGGAGGCGCGCGACATGCAGGGTATCCGCAAGGATACGGCGCCGAAAAGGGAGGCTGACGGTCCGCCGCCCCCGGCCGGCCCCGCGTCGCCGAGAAAGAAAAGCTAAGGTCTGTCCATGGCGCGGGTTTTCGTCTCAAGCGTGATCAACGGCCGCAGCGACCGGGTCTGGGCGCGGGTGCGCGATTTCAACGGCATGCCGAACTGGCACCCGGCGATCGCCGAGAGCCGAATCGAAGGCGGCGAACCCTCGGACAAGATCGGTTGCGTGCGCGACTTCCGCCTGCGCAACGGCGACCGCATCCGGGAGAAGTTGCTCGGCCTTTCCGACTACGACATGTTCTGCACCTATTCCATTCTCGAATCTCCCATGGGGGTCGAAAACTATGTCGCGACCTTGAGGCTGACGCCGGTAACGGACGGTGAGCGGACCTTCGTCGAGTGGACGGCCGAGTTCGACTGCGCGCCGGAGCGGGAGACGGACCTCGTCGCCAGCATCGGAGGGGGCGTCTTCCAAGGCGGTTTCGACGCGCTGAAACGGGCGTTCGGCGGCTAGAGATGCCTCACGTCGTGAAAAGCACGATCATCGACGCGTCCACCGACCGGGTGTGGGCGGTGCTGCGCGACTTCAACGGCCACGACCGATGGCATCCCGAGGTCGCGGTCAGCCAGGTCGAGCGCAATCAAACCTCCGACCGCATCGGCTGCGTGCGCCGCTTCAGGCTCGTCGACGGCTCGGAGCTTCGCGAGCAGTTGCTGGCGCTCTCCGACCTCGAGCAGAGTTTCAGCTATTGTCTGCTCGACACCCCGATCCCTCTTTTCAACTATGTCGCGCATGTGCGACTTTTGCCGGTGACCGATGGCGACCGCACTTTCTGGCATTGGGAATCGCGCTTTACGACCCGAGCCGGCGAAGAGAAGCGCCTCGCGGATATGGTCGGCGAGCAGATCTACCAGGCCGGGTTCGAGGCCATCCGCAAGCACCTCAGCGAGGCTCCATGACGCGGGACAGTCGACGATGCCGGTGACTGTCAGGACCTGCGCCACGCCGTCCGAAGCGTCCACGGCGCTCGCCTCCGACCGCTCGGCGCGCTTCATCGCCGGCGGCACGCTCGTCATGCGGGCGCTGAACGAAGGCGATGTCTCGATCGCCACCATCGTGCGCCTCGACGATCGCGCGATGACTCAGATCAGGGTGAGCGGCGCGCGTGTCAGTATCGGGGCCGGCGTCACTTTGGCGCAGATCCTTCGCGAGCGCGAACTTTCGTTCCTGCACGCGCCCGCGCGCTTGATCGGCGGTCCGGCTGTCCGCACGATGGCGACCGTCGGCGGGAATCTGTTCGCGCCGGCCCCGTACGGCGACCTTGCGGTCGCGCTGCTTGCGCTCGATGCGACAGTCTCGGTGATGAGCGGCTATGGAGCGCGCGACATCGGGCTCGAGGAATTTCTGGCGGGCCGCGATCGCACGCGCGGAGCGATCGTGCTCACAGTGAGCTGCGAGCGGCCGGCCAATCCCGAATCGTTTCGGTTCCGCAAGGTGGCGCGGGTGCGGCCGAAGGGTGTTTCCGTTCTTTCGATCGCCGCCTCCATTCCGGCTGTCGGCGGCCGCGTCTCCGGGGCGCGCATCGCATATGGCGCAATGGCGCCGACCGCGATCCGCGCGAAGGCGGCCGAACGGGCGCTGGAAGGCAAGACGCTGGATGAGTCGGGCGTCGCCGCTGCGATTGCGGCGGCCGCGGAGGGGACCTCGCCGGCTACGGACGCAATCGCCAGCGCCTGGTATCGGCGCGAAGTGGTGGGGGCGCATTTGCGCCGTCTGCTGCTCGGACGAGACTTCTGAGGGGACTGATCGGCCGATGCCGAAAACCGCGCTGCAATTCAGGCACAATGGCCGCGAAGTCGCGGTCTTCGTCGACGGCGGCATGAGCCTTCTTTCCGCCTTGCGCGACGAGGTGGGCGATCACTCGCCTAAATTCGGCTGCGGCCAAGGGGGTTGCGGCGCCTGCACGGTCCTCGTGGATGGCGAGCCGGTTCTTTCGTGCATAACCCTCGCCGAGAGCGTCGCCGGGAAATCGATCGAGACGGCGGACGGCCTCAAGACCGGGCCGGCGCTTCATCCGCTGCAGACGGCGTTCATGGACAACTTCGCCGCCCAGTGCGGATATTGCACGCCCGGCATGCTGATGGCCGCCAAGGCGCTCCTCGACCGCAACCCGGGCGCGAGCCGTGCCGAGGTCGTCGAGGCGATCTCCGGCAACATCTGCCGCTGCACCGGTTATGAGCCGATCATCGACGCAATTCTCGCCGCTGCCGCGCGCGGGACCGAACGCCGCGCTTGAAGGATGCCCCATGCTTGAACTGCGCAAGGATATTTTCGCCGACGAGCGCGACGACAACCTCAAGGAGATTGGCAAACCGACGCAGCGGCAGGACATGCTCGGCCACGTGACCGCGACCTCGACCTATTTCAACGACCATAAGCTGCAGGGCATGCTGCATCTCAAGGTCCTGCGCAGTCCCCACTCGCACGCGCGCATACGCCGGATCGACACGGCCGAGGCGGAGCGCCATCCGGGCGTGCGTCGCATCATTCGCGGCGCCGACGTTCCGCGCAACCTCAACACGCTTCTGAGCCTCATCAACTTCGGCGAGGACGACGAGCCGACGCTCGCGGTCGACAAGGTCCGCTACAAGGGCGAGCCGATTTTGGCCGTCGTCGCCGACAGTGAGCGGGAGGCGTTCGAGGCCTTGGCCAAGATCCGCGTCGACTACGAGCCGCTGGCGACGGTCTTCGACGTCGAGGAGGCGCTGAAGCCGGGAGCGCCGGTGGTCAACGAAACCTATCCCAAGAACACGTTCACCTATCACGACGTCTACGATCATCAGAAGCTTCGCTTCGGCGACGTCGAGCGCGGCTTCGCCGCCGCCGACCATATTCTCGAAGAGCGCTACCAGATGTCGCCGATCGAGCAGGCCCACACCGAGACAAACGGCTCGATTGCCGCGCCGGACACCAACGGGCGCTATGTCGTCTACACTTCGACCCAGGCTCTGTTCTTCTCGCTCGACACCTCGGCCAAGATTCTCGACGTGCCGTCGAACCAACTCCATTTCATTGGCGGAACGGTTGGCGGCGGCTTCGGCGGCAAGGTCGACACAGTCACTGAACCGCTCTCCATTCTCGGCGCGATGCTGACCGGGCGCCCGGTCCGCTATGTCATCGGCCGCGAGGAGGAAATGATCTATTGCGCGCCACGCGGCGCCGAGCGGATATTCATCAAGGACGGAATTTCGCGCGACGGGCGCATTCTCGCGCGCAAGTTCCGCTGCTTCTTTGACAGCGGCGCCTATACGAGGCTTTCGAGCTACGCGGTGGTCAAATGCGCCGCCCACCTGCCGGGGCCGTACACGATCCCGAATGTCTACGCGGATGTCTATTGCGTATTCACCAATCGCGTTCCGGCGACCGCCATGCGCGGCTTCGGCGTGACCGCGGTCGATTTCGCCATCGAATGCCAGATGGACAAGGCCGCCCACCTTGTCGGCATGGACCCGATGGAGTTCCGCATCCTCAACGCCTATCGCGACGGCGACATGAAGGCCCATCGGCGCGAGGCCAAGAATACGGCGCTCATCGAATGCGTCCAGGTCGCGGCGGAAAAGGCGAAATGGCGGCTCAGAGACGACTTCAAGCGCATGTCGTCGCGCAAGGACGGCGGCGGGACGCGCGCCGCCGTTCCGCCGACGCCACGCGAGCCGATCCTGGTCGGCCGGCCTTCCAGCCAGCCGCAACGCACGGTCTACGACCGTCCGGCCGCCCCGCCGCCAGAGCCGGTCGGGCCTCCGCCGCCGCCTCCGCACGCCCCGCCCGCGGCGCCGGCTCATGGAGCGATGCGGTTCTCGTCGGTGTTCGGCGCCAGGAGGAGATGAGATGGCCAAGCTTCGCGGACGCGGCATCGCGTCAGTCAACTACCCCATCGGCATGAACCTGGGCGGCGACCCCAGCCAGGCGCTGGTCCACTCCAACCCGAGCGGCAAGTTCACGGTGTCGCTTTCCTCGATCGACCTTGGCCAGGGCATGAAGTCCGTCACGCGCCAGATCTGCGCGGAGACGCTCGGCGTGCCGGTCGAGGATGTCTATGTCGACACTGCCGATTCCGACACCGGTCCGCATTGCATGGGGAGTTTCGCCTCGCGCGGCACCCATCGCGTCGGCAATGCGGTCATGGCTGCGGCGCGCGAGGCGCGAGGCGTCATGATGGAAGCCGCGGCCGAGGAGCTCGAAGTCAACGTCGCCGACCTCGAGACCGACGGGCGCGGCAATATTCACGTGAAGGGCGCCCCGCACCGGTCAATTTCGACCAAGGATGTCGCTATCGCCGCCCAGTTCAAGCAGGGCAAGACGATCTCGGGTCGCGGCATCTTTCTTGTGCCGCTGTCGGCGGTCGATCCGGAGACCGGCGAGATGTCGCCCGCCACCTGCTACGCGCATGCATGTCTCGTCGCCGAGGTCGAGGTCGACGATGAGACCGGCGAGGTGGCGATGGTCAGGATGGACAGCGCCTACGAATTGGGACGCGCGCTCAATCCGCGCCTCGTCGAGCAGCAGCTGGTCGGGGGCGCCTGGATGGGGGTCAGCCACGCGCTGTACGAGACGACTGAGCCTTATTACCCTGATCCAAGCAACGGACCACGGGACTTCGTCGAATACGCGATGCCGGGTCCGGGTGATATCTGCCCCCACGACATCGCCGTCCTCGAGCGACCCGCGCCGGACGGACCGTTCGGGGCCAAGGGGCCAGGCGAAATGTGCGCCAATCCGGTCCTGCCCGCGGTCGCCAATGCGATCTTCAACGCCGTCGGGGTCAGGATCGACGAATTGCCGATCACGCCGGAAAAAGTGCTTCGCGCGATCAAGGCGCAAGGCGGCGCGCGGCCACAGACGCGGCGCTAGGGCAGGGCATGCCGGTCAGGGGCAACATTGTCGGCATCGACAGCCCGGAAGCGCTCGAGAGGGCGCTGCGGTCGGCCTATTACCTCGCCGACCAGGGGCTGGCGACCGCTGCGTACCTGGCGCTGGCGCTCGGCAAGCCTCTCTTGCTCGAGGGCTCGCCCGGCGTAGGCAAGACCGAAGCGGCGAAGGCGGTCGCCGCCGTGCTGGCGCGCCGGCTCATCCGCCTGCAGTGCTATGAAGGCCTCGACGCGTCGGCGGCGCTCTACGAATGGAACTATCCCCGCCAAATGCTTGCGATCCGGCAGGCGGGCGAGCAGAGCATCGACATCTACAGCGATCCTTTCCTCATCGAGCGGCCGATGCTGGCGTCGCTGCGCTCGCCGGATTCGACTGTGCTCCTGATTGACGAGATTGATCGCGCAGATCAGGAATTCGAGGCGTTCCTGCTCGAATTCCTGTCCGATTTCCAGATCTCGATCCCCGAGCGCGGCACGGTTCGCGCGGCCGAGCGGCCGGTCGTCATTCTCACGTCGAACCGAACCCGCGACCTGCATGAGGCGCTTCGGCGCCGATGCGTCTATCACTGGATCGACTATCCAAACGCTGAGCGCGAGGCTCGCATCGTGATGCTGCGCGCTTCGAGCGTCGCCGAGGAAACCGCGCGCGCGGTCGTCGCCGCTGTCGGGAAGCTCAGGCGCGAGCCGTTGAGCAAGGCGCCCGGCATCTCCGAGGCGGTCGATTGGGCCGAGGCGGCGACGCTCCTCAACCGTGGCGGCGCGCGCTGGCCCGACGCGTTCAAGCGCTCGATCGGCGTCGCGCTGAAGGATGAGGAGGATCTGGAGTACGTCTCCGGCCGCCTCGACGCCATGCTGGCCGAGTCTGTGGCATGAGCGATATCGGCTCGCCCCCGCCTCCGGTCGCCTCGTTCATCGCTTTCGTGGCGACGCTGCGCGCCAACGGCTTCGCGGTCGCCCCGGAGCAGACGACCGCGTTTCTGTCGGCGATCGTTCTTTTGGGACCTCGCGATCCCGCGGACATTCGCCGCGCGGGGCTGGCGACGCTCGCCCCGCCGCCCGAGCGTCACGCCGCCTATCACGCGCTGTTCGACATGCACTTCCTCGGCGCCGAAGGGCAGGACCTGCCGGAGGGCGAAGAGGACGACGTGGTTCGAGTCCAGGAGGATCGGCGCGGCGCGGACGAGCCGCTAAGCGCCGACGAATCGAACGAATTGGGCGAGTCCGCGACGCGCGCCGAGGCGCTGGTCGAGCGTCGCTTTGGCCCCTCCGCAACCGGCGAAGCGCTGCGGCGCCTCACACGCGAAGCTGGCCGGCGACTGCCGAAGCGGATGAGCTACCGCCGCGTGCGCGCCCGGCGCGGCGCCGTCGTCGACCTGCGCCGGACGCTGCGCGACGCGACCCGCAACGACGGTGAAATCATCAAACTCTCGCGTCTCAGGCGCCGGATGCGGCCGCGCAAGGTGCTGCTGCTGATCGACGTGTCCGGTTCGATGAAGGCGCGGACCGAGGAGAACCTGCGCCTCGCCCATGCGCTGACCCAGGCGAGCCCTCGGGTCGAGGTGTTCACCTTCGGAACGCGACTTACCCGGGTGACCCGGCCGATGCGGCTCAAGCGTCGCGAACAGGCGCTTGCCGGCGCGGCTCAGATCGTCAGCGACTGGGACGGGGGCACGCGCATCGGCGATGCGCTCCGGGCGTTTCTCGCGGTGCCCCGCTTCGCCTCCTACGCGCGCGGCGCGGTCACCCTCGTCGTCTCCGATGGTCTCGAGCGCGGCGATCCGGCGACGCTGGCGCATGCGGTCGCCAAGCTGTCACGTGGCGCGTGGCGGCTGAGCTGGCTCACTCCGCTCGCCGTTGGCCGGGACTTTCGTCCGCGCACCGAAGCGCTGGTCGCGATCTTCCCCTTCGTCGACGACATGGTCGACGGCGGGTCGGCGTCCGCGATCGTCGATCACGTCCTGGCGTTGGGACGCAGGAGGGCGGCGTGATCCCGGTAGTCGACGGCCATCACCATATCTGGCGGCAGGGGGACCTGCCGTGGCTGGCCGGGCCGATGCAGCCGCGGATTTTTGGCTCCTATGAGCCGATCCGGCGCGACTATCCGATCGAGGAGTACCGCGCCGATATCGCCGCCTCCGGCGTCGTCAAGTCGGTCTACGTGCAGGCCAACTGGCCGCCCGAGCGCTATGAGGACGAGGCCGCATGGGTGCAGCGGACGGCGGATGAGACGGGCTGGCCGCACGCAATCGTCGCTTACGCCAACGTGAGCGCCAATGACGTGCGCCCGCAACTCGACCGCCTTTCGCGCTATCCCCTGGTGCGCGGCGTGCGCATGCAATTGCACTGGCACGAAAACCCGCAATACCGCTTCGCCGCGCGGCGCGACCTTGCCGCCGATCCGACGATCCGGCGCAACATCGGCCGTCTCGCCGACTATGGCTTGAGCTTCGACCTCCAGGTCTTCGCGCCGCAAATGGCTGACGCCGCCGATCTTGCCGAGTCCTGCCCCAAGGTGACGTTTGTTCTTCAGCACGCCGGCATGCTTGAAGACCTTTCGCCGGCCGGGCGCGCGGAATGGCGCGCCGGCATGGTGCGCCTTTCGGCTTGCGGAAACGTCGTATCGAAGCTTTCAGCTCTCGGCACCTTCTTGCACCGCAACGACCCCGGTCATGTGGCGGACGTCGTTCGCGAGACGATCGGCATTTTCGGCGCCGGGCGGTGTCTTTTCGGCTCAAATTTTCCGATCGAGAAGCTCTGGACGTCGTACTCCGTGCTCCTCGAAGCCTATCGCGACGCCGTGGCGACGCTGGCCGTCAAGGAGCAGCGCGCGGTCCTGCACGACACGGCGATGAACGTCTATCGAATCGCGCCTTGAGCGCGCGCCAGAACACTGACTTTGGGAGGGCATCATGGCGCTGGAAATCAAGATCCTCGACTACGGCGATATCGAACTCGAATCGAGCTTCCTCGTGCTTGGCCGCGATTGTGGCCGCACGCGCCGCGTGCCGACGCTCGGCTTTCTGATCCTCGGCGGCGCCTATCCCATTGTCGTCGACACCGGCTACCGCTCGAACCAGATCATGGAGACGCTCGGCATGCGCGGGCTTCAGTTTCACGAGAACATGATCGAGAACCAGCTCTCGAAGCATGGCGTGCGCATGGGCGATGTGCGTTTCGTGCTGCACACCCACCTGCACATCGATCATGCCGGAAAGGATGACCTCTTTCCCATGAATTCGACCGTGGTCGTCAATCGCCGGGAGCTCGAATATTCCGTTTCCGGCCTCATGCACCCGCAATATCCGGCTCCCGACATCAAGCATCTGATCGACCGCCTTCACGCCAAGGGCGCGCTGCGCTTTCTTGATCTTGAGATCAGCGGCCCGGTCGAACTGATGCCGGGCGTCTTCTGCGAGGCCGCAGGCGCCCACACCGAGGGATCGATGAACGTGCATGTGCACACCGCCGAGGGCGTGGCGACGATTTGCGGCGACGTCATTTACGACATCAATGACCAGATCGTGGAGCCGTTCCGCCAAAACAACGATGGCGAGCCGCAGACGACCGGCAACCATGGCACGACGAAGCGCGCGGAGAAGGCCGCGATCAAGAAGGTGCTCGCCAACGCCCGTTTCATCCTCCCGGTGCACGACCGGCCTGCGAGGGTCGAAAGCGGCGTCGTCGTGGCGCGGCTGCAGGACGCCGTGCCCGGCCCGATCGTCCAGACGCTGCCCAAGCGCAGCTGGTTCCCGGCCTGAGCGACACGAAGGAGCCACGAGCGATGACCCACGCGACGCTGCGGCCGGAATTCGAGGAACTCATCGACCCCTATGCGCCAGTCGGCCAGGTGGGGACCGGGTTCACTTTCACCGAGGGGCCGATCTGGCACCCGGTCGATCATTATCTCCTCTTCTCGGACATGCCGGCAGACGTGCGCCGCCGCTGGGACGCCGGGCGGGGCGTCGTGGAGGCGCGCCGTCCGTCCAACAAATGCAACGGCATGACCTATGACGCCGACCTCAACCTGATCGTGTGCGAGCACGCGACATCCTCGCTCGTCCGCGAGCGGCCGGACGGGCGGCGCGAGGCGCTTGCGACGCACTTCGAAGGGCAGGAGCTCAACAGCCCCAATGATGTCTGCGTTCGCTCCGACGGTTCGATTTATTTCTCCGATCCTTACTATGGGCGCATGCCCGTCTACGGCGTCGAGCGTCAGCGGCAGCTCGGCTTTCAGGGCGTCTACCGAATCCCGCCCGGCGGCGGGGGGCCGCAATTGCTGGTCGATCGGCTTCTGTTCGATCAGCCGAACGGTCTCTGCTTCTCGCCGGACGAGAGGCTTCTTTACGTCAACGACACCGTGCAGACGCTGATCCGCGTCTTCGACGTTGCGGCGGACGGCTCATTGTCGGACGGGCGCATCTTCGCTTCGGGCATCCGTTCGTCGCTCGAACAGGGCGTGCCCGATGGAATGAAATGCGACCAGCGCGGCAATGTCTGGGTGACCGCGCCAGGGGGCGTATGGGTCTACGCGCCCTCGGGCGATCTGATCGGCAAGGTGCGCGCGCCGGAAAAGGTCGCCAATCTGGCGTGGGGCGGACCGGATTTCCGCACCCTCTTCCTGACCGCGACTCATTCGGTCTATCGGATCGAAACCAAGGTCGGGCCGCGGCGCGAGCCATACATGAACGCCAGAACGCCCGCCGCAGCCACAGCGCGCGGAGCGCCGCCACGCGATGAGATCGCCTCGTCCTCTCCCCAGCCGGCGCCCGCGCAGAACCTGATCCTCGACCCGAGGCGCTGCGCGCTGATCATTCAGGACATGCAAAACGACGTCATCAGCGACGGCGGCGCGTTCGCCGCCTCGGGCGCCCCCGGCCACGCGCGCGAGCAGAACGTGGTCGAGAACACGCGGCGGTTGGCCGCGGCCGCGCGCGCTCGCGGCGTCGCGGTGATCCATGTCTGGTTCATCGTAGAGCCGGGCGCTCCCGGCCTGACGCTCAACGCGCCGCTGTTCGAGGGCATCGTGGACAATAAGGCGCTGGTGCGCGGCGGCTGGGGCGCGGCGCCGGTGAGCGGGCTCGAACCTCAGCCTGGCGACTTCGTTGTCGAGAAGATGCGGATGAGCGCCTGGGAGGGCTCGCGCCTCGAGACAATCCTTAGAGCTCAGGGCCGCGACATGATCATCAACACCGGCGCTTGGACGAACATGTCGGTCGAGCACACCGCGCGCACCGGCGCCGACAAGGGCTATTTCGTGGTGGTGCCGGAGGATTGCTGTTCGACGATGAACGCCGTCTGGCACCACGCCTCGGTCGACTATGCGATGCGGAACGTCGCTGTCGTGACAAATGCCGAGGCCGTCATCAAGGCGCTCGGGTGAGCCGCCGGCAGAGGGCGGCGGGGGCATAGGTGCCGAAGCTCTTCCATTTGCGCTGTTCGCCGCGGCCGGGCTCGGCCTCCTCCGCCGGCGCTGAGGCCTTCCTGGCGCAATTTCGCCAGACGCGACCGTCGTGGGACGTTGATCTTCAGGATCTGTGGCGCGAGACCCTGCCCGAATTCGACGGCGCGGCGCTCGAGGCCAAATACGCCCGCCTCGGCGGCAGGGGGTTCAATGACGCCGAGCGTGACGCTTTCGCCGTCGTCGAGCGTATGGCGCTGCGCTTTTCGCTGGCTGAACGGGTGCTCATTTCCTCGCCGATGTGGAACTTCGGCGTGCCCTACAAGCTCAAGCAATGGTTCGACCTGATCGTGCAGCCCGGTCTTACCTTCACCTTCAGTCCCGCCGAGGGTTATCGGGGTCTCGTCAAGGACCGGCCGACCATCGTCATTCTCGCCAGCGGCAGCGATTTCGTCACTGGAATGAACCGGGGCCGCGTCGACATGGCGACGCCCTATCTGCGCGATATACTGCGGTTCGTCGGCGTCCAGAGCGTGCGCTTCGTCGCCATCGGGCCAACTGTCGGCGCCGGCGATCAGGTGAAGGCCGCGCGGGCCGCAGCCGAGCGCCATCTCATCGAGCTCGCCAAGACATTTTGACTGCCCAACGCCGTTGACCTGGCCTCCCACGGCGGGAGCTCAGTGCGGGCCACCCTTACCCTCCGTCTTGCTGGCCTTGCGAGCCGGGCCGAGGCCGGACAAGATGTGCGTTCGCATCGCACTTGCCGCCCAGGCCGGGTCATGGTGCGACAGCGCGTCCACCACTTCGAGATGATGGCGCATACTGCGCTGGATTTCCTCGAGCGTGTACTGGCTGAAAATCCGAAGGGTCAGCGGCGCGTCCATCGCCATGGCGATCAATTTTGCGAGGTGCTCTGATCGCGTCGCGTCGATGATGATTCTATGGAAGCGGGCATTGGCGGAAGCGAGCTTCATCAGGTCGGCGGCGCTCTCTCGACGCGCTGCCTCCTCCATGATCCGACAGAGGCCCCTCAATTCAGCGATCTCTGTTTCCGCGATCTCGCTGGCCGCAATCTCGGCGGCGAACGGCTCCAGCATCGCCCGGATGCGAAACATCTGCTCGATCTGGACCTCGGACCACACGGCGACCGTCGCGCCAAGGTTCGGCCGGAAATCGAGCAGCCCTTCCACGTTGAGCCGACTCAATGCATCGCGCACCGGCGTCCGGCTGATGCCTAGCTCTCGCGCCAGATCGAGCTCCTTGAGCCGACGTCCCGCGGGCAACCGCCCGTCGAGAATGCGCTGGCGAACCTCCTGGTACGCGCGTTCGGCGGCGGTCGGCGTCGATTCGGACGCGTCGTGGAACTCAGTCCGGGCTGTCACGGAGTCTCTCTCCGCTTCGTCCTCAAGGCTCGCCGGAGGGCCCGCGGCCGGTCCGTCAGTTCGGAGGACATCGCGCGCTTGTTCCTTTATTGGTGCGTCATTGTATACATTATACCCGCAAGTCGCCAGTCCGCCCTCGATTCCTTCTGATCTCCTGAGCCGGAAACTGGAGCGGTGACGCGGATGAGTCATGAGAGTTCGGGGCCAACGCGATGACCGACGATTCGAGCGAGGCTTGGCTTTCGCTGGATGAGGCCGCCGAGCGCCTCGGCGTCAGCCGCCTGCGTCTGCGTGAGGCGATCGCCGTCAATGCGATCGCGGCCCGGCGGGACAATCGCGGGTTCTGGCGGGTATCTTTGGCCGGCGGTGCCCGCGCCGCGATAAGCCGCCTCAAAGAGACACGCGCCGACCCGCAGCAACTGATCGAACTGCTGTTTGACGAGATTGAGGACCTCAATGCCCTGATGGGCGAGCGCGCGGCGAGCGAGGAGCGGATGGCCGCGCTGATCGAGCGTCAGCAAGCCGTGCTGGACCGGGCGCTCTCCCTTGCGGAGAGGCCGATAGAACCGGGACTGGACGCAGAACGCGTCGCTGCGCTCCACGATCGATCGCAGCGGCTCATCGAACAGACGCTCGCCAAGATCGAAGGGAGTGACGCCGAGTTCACCCGCCTGACCGGCCTTATGGACCGCGCTTTGACGACCGCGGCGGGCCTCGACGCGGAGGTGACCCGGCGGGCGGAAGTCGCTGTGAAGCAACAGGCCTTGCTGGAGCGCGTCTTTCACCTCGCTGAGCAGAGCCTTGACCGCATCGGTGGACGCCAAGGCGGCCGCGGATTGCTCAGGCGTCTGCGGGATCGAATGGCCGGGCGGCAGAACCGCTGAACGCCTTGAATACGAAATGGGCAGTTCGCCTGAACCGCGCATCCGAGCGCCTCAAGTTATACGTTGACTCGCCAGTCGCCGATCTCTTTAATGTATACAAAGTGAGCCTCTGAGAGGGTGCAGGCGCAATGGCGTCGTCGGACGATCTTATTCTCGTTTACGAACGTCGACTGGCCGATTTCGAGGCCCGCCTTGCCGCAATCGAAAAAGGACACGAACGCCGCCCCGTCGCGTCCGCGGCTCCGGCGGCCAGTGGACGCGGCGCCAGCGGCTATCGTCTTGGCGTCGACGTCGGCGGCACTTTTACCGATCTCCTGCTGCTCGACGAGAAGCGCGAGCGGCTTTTCACCGCGAAGGTCCCATCGACCCCAAACGATTCCTCGATCGGCGTTTTGAACGGCATTCAAAAAATCTGCCGCGAGGCGGGCATCGATCCGACCGAAATCGACGACGTGATGCACGGCACGACGGTGGCGACCAACACGGTCTTGACCAAGGCCGGCGCGCTGGTCGGGCTCGTCACCACGAAAGGCTATCGCGACGTGCTGCAGATCGCGCGGTCCTATGTGCCGGGCGGACTTGGCGGCTGGGTGATCTACAACAAGGCGCCGCCGCTCGCCCCGCTTGAACTGACGATCGAGGCGACCGAGCGCATCGCGGCGGATGGAAAGGTGCTGATCCCGCTCGACGAGGCGGCGCTGCGCCGGGACCTCAAGGATCTGTCGCGCAAAGGCATCGAGGCGCTGACCGTTTCCTTGTTCAACGCCTATGTCGACGGCCGGCACGAGCGGCGCATTGCCGAGATTGCGGCCGAGATCATGCCGTCGATTCCGGTGTCGATATCGTCGGACGTGATCCCGGAGATGTACGAATACGAGCGGACGGAGACGACGGTCGTAAATTCCTACATTCGCCCGGTCGTGTCGAAATATATTGACAGCCTCGAAGGGCAGCTTTCCCGGACGATGAAGGGGATCAAGCTGCATATTCTTCGCTCTGACGGCGGTCTCGCGACTGCGCGCTCGGCTATGGCCAGACCGGTGAACCTGCTGATGTCCGGGCCGGCCGGCGGCGTGGCGGGGGCGGTCGGAATCGCCGGCCGCGCCGGTTTCACCAAGCTGCTGACCTTCGATATGGGCGGCACGTCGACCGACGTCGCGCTGATCGAGAACGGAACGCCGCAGACGAGGCGCGAGACCCGCGTCGGCGACGTCACGGTCCGGGCCTCCTCGATCGACGTCAGAACGGTCGGGGCCGGCGGCGGCTCGATCGCCTATGTCCCGGAACTTACCCGCGCGCTGAGGGTCGGCCCCCAGTCGGCCGGCGCCGTGCCGGGGCCTGCGGCCTATCGCAACGGCGGCGAGGCGCCCACGGTGACGGACGCCAATGTCGTTCTCGGCTATCTTCCCTCCGACGCCAAGCTCGGCGGCGACATGAAAATCGACCGCGGCCTCGCCGAAAAGGCCGTCGCGAAGATCGCCGATGCGTTGGCCATGAATCTGGAAAAAGCAGCCGAGGGCATCGTCAACATCGTCAATGAGAATATGTGCGGCGCGCTGCGGCTCGTATCGGTCGAGCAGGGCTACGACCCGCGCGACTTCGCCCTCATCGCTTTCGGCGGCGCGGGGCCGTTGCACGCCAACGCGCTCGCGAAGCTCATCAACAGCTGGCCGGTCATCGTGCCCCCGGGCCCCGGCGTTCTCTGCGCCTACGGCGACGCGACGACCCGCCTGCGCAACGAGGCGTCGCGCACTCTGGTTCAGCGGTTTGAGAACCTCTCCGACCCACAGGTGCGCGCGATCCTCGTCGACCTCGAATCCGACGCCGCCAAGGCGCATGCCGCCGAGGGGGTCGCGTCCTCGGGTCAGGAAACGATTTATCAGATCGACATGCGCTACGCAGGGCAGGGGATGAAGCTGACCGTCGACACGACGCCGGCCGAATTTCGGGCCGACGGGCTTGCTGGCGTCGCGAGGCGCTTCGACCGAATGCACGAACAGCTCTTCACCTTCGCGCTCGACGCCGGCCACGAGCTCGTCGGACTTCGCTCCGTGGTGCTCGGGCCGCAGAAGCCTTTCATCGCAACCGATCTGCGGCGCGGCGGCGCTGATCCGAAGGCCGCGGCGACGCAGCGGAGCCGCATCTACGTTGGCGACGGCTGGCGCGAGGCGACGATTTACGACCGCGGCAAGCTCGAAGCCGGCAACCGGATCGAGGGGCCGGCGATCGTTGTGGAAATGGATGCGACGACGCTGATCCTGCCCGACCACCACGGGATGGTCGACGATATCGGCAATATTCTCATTCGGCCCAATGCCGGTTGGGGCGCGAGCAAGGACTCGGCGCGCTAACGGGTCCAAGGCCCAGGACTTTCGAGGGAGAGCGGGAGATGCCAGCCAAAGTCGTCGAGGCCAAGGCCGCGCCGTTCAAGCGCACGCCCGTGGATCCGATCACGCTCGACATCGTTGAGAACGCGCTTCGCAACGCGCGGGTCGAGATGGACGCCGTCTTGTTCCGCACTGCGATGAGCCCCGGCATTCGCGAGCAGCACGACGCCTTCCCGATGATCGCCAATCAGGAAGGCAAGATGGTGGTCGGCCAGTTCGGCTCGTTCCTGCATGGTTTCATCGCCGGATACGACGGCACGATCGAAGACGGCGACGTCTTCCTGACCAACGACCCCTATTCCTGCGCCGGCGCGATCAGCCACCTCAACGACTGGCTTCTGATGATGCCGATCTTCCTCGACGGTCGGCTCGTCTCCTGGGCAGCGATGTTCGGCCATATGACCGATGTCGGCGGAAAGGTGCCGGGATCCCTGCCGACTGACGCCAAGATGATTTACGAGGAAGGCACCATCATTCCCCCGGTCAAGATCTACCGCCACGGCGAGTTGAACGCGGAGATGCTGAAGCTTCTGCTCAGCAACACCCGGATGCCGCAATGGAACCGGGCCGATTTTTTCGCGATCGTCGCGGCGCTCAGGCTTGCCGAGCGGCGCGTCCGCGAAAACATCGCGCGTTTCGGAATCGACACGTATATCTCGGCGATGTGGGAGATGCTCGAACGCAATCGCCGCGCGATGTCGGCGATCATTCAGATGATCATCCCCGAGGGCGATCACCGTGCGCAGTTCGAAGACTGGATCGACGACGACGGGATGGGCAACGGGCCCTACAAGATCGCCTGCACCCTATGGCGGGAAGGCGAGAAGGCGATCTTCGATTTCAACGGCTGCGACCCGCAGTCGCTTTCGTCGATCAACTTTCTCCTGAACGAAGAAATGTTCAAGATGTTCTTCGGCGCGTTCACCATCAATCTGTTCGATCCGCAGATCCTGTTCAACGACGGTTTCTACGATCTGCTCGAAGTGCGGATTCCGGCGGGGTGCATCCTGAAGCCCAAGAAGCCGGCCGCGCTCTCGTGCCGCACACACATGCTCGGGCGCATTTTTGATCTGATGGGCGGCCTCCTCGGCCAAGGCGCGCCCGAAGCACTCAACGCTGCGGGCTTCTCCGACAGCCCGCATTTCATGTATTCAGGCTTCAACGGCAAGGGGGAGTGGTATCAGCTCTTCCAGATCGGGTTTGGCGGCATCCCCGGACGTCCCGCAGGCGACGGGCCCGATGGCCATTCGCTCTGGCCCGCTTTCACCAACGTGCCCAACGAATTCCTCGAGGCCTATTTTCCGCTGCGCATTCTCGAATACGCGACGATCCCCGACTCGGGCGGCGCGGGCCTGCATCGCGGCGGAAACGGCGTCACAATCGCCTACGAGATGCTCGAACCGGGAGAAATATCAATCCACGACGATCGCTGGTTCACCTACCCGTGGGGAGTCAACGGCGGCCAGCCGGGGATGCGATCGTCGAAGCGGCTGGTGCGCAAGAACGGTCCCGCGGAGAACATCCCGTCGAAGTGCGACCGTGTCCATGTTGAGCCAGGCGACATCCTGTATTTCAACACGTGGGGCGGGGGCGGCTGGGGCGATCCTTTCAAGCGGGAGCCGGAGAAAGTCGCGGCCGATGTGGCCCGCCATCTCGTCACCGCGAAAGGCGCGGCGCGTTACGGCGTGGTTGTGAGCCAGGATGGCCGCCTCGACGCGGTCGCGACCGAGAAGCTGAGACGGGACATGGCCGCCAAGCGCGGCTCGACTGGCCTGTTCGATCGCGGCTTCAAGTCGATTGCCGAATTGCGCGCGCGCTGCAAGGCGGAAACCAGCTTCGATCCGCCAAGCGAGCCGCGCTTCCGGACGAGCTACAAAATCGCTGCCGAGTAGGGGCGGAACAAATGCCGACGGGTGTTTCCGAGGGGCTCGATGAGAACTACGCCCGCGCGGGCTACCACGCCGCGCAGACATGGGGAAAGCGGCCGGCCCTCATCCTCATCGATTTCGCCCAGGCCTATTTCGAGCCTACTGCCCCTTTGTTTGGCGGAGAGGGCTGCCGGACCGCGCTCGCCTCCGCGCTCCGGCTGCGGCAGGTCGCCCACGAATGCGGCCATCCGGTCGTGCTGACCGAGGTCATCTATCGCAAGGGCGGCGCGGACGGCGGCGTCTTTTTCAAGAAGGCGCCGGTGCTGTCGTGCTTCTTGGCCGGTAGTCCGACCCAGCGCTACGCTGACGGGCTTTCGCCCGCCGAAAATGAACTGATCGTCGCCAAGCAATATCCGAGCGCATTTTTCGGCACGAGCTTGGCCCCAACCCTGACCTCAGCCGGCGTCGACAGCCTCGTCATCACCGGAGTGACGACGTCGGGGTGCGTGCGCGCGACCTGCGTCGACAGCATGAGTTCCGGCTTCATTACGATCGTCGCCCGTGAAGGCGTCGGCGACCGCGATCCGCGTCCGCACGAAGCGAATCTCTACGATATGAACGCGAAATATGCCGACGTGGCGCCCGAAAGCCGGGTCGCCGAGTACTTCCGCTCATGCGCGCATTGGCGCTCATCGGACGGCCGGTAGCAGCACTCAAGTGAGGAGGATAGACCGATGAGAACACTGGTTGGCATATGCACGGGCGCGCTGATTGCAGCGCTTGGCGGACCCGCGGCCGCCGACGGCGTGAGCGATTCAAAGGCCTTGATCGAGAAGTATTCCAAGCTCCCGACCTTCGAGGCGCCAGGCCCCGCTTTCGACGCCAAGGCCTGCATGAAAGATAAGAAGATCTTCGCTATTCCGCTAACCGACGACAATCCGTTCGAAGTCGCGATTCTCGGCGGCATGCAGCAGGCGGCCAAGACGGTCGGCTTCGACTTCCGGGGCTGGCAGACCCAGCTCTCGCCCGACCAATGGACTCAGGGGATCAACAAGGCCGTCGAGGAGCACTATAACCTGATCGATCTGGTCGGCGGGCTGCCGCCGGAATATATCGCGCCGCAGATCGCCGAGGCCCGTGCGAAGGGCGTCAAAGTCGTGACGACCCATGATTACGACTTCACCCAAACGCCGCCTCCCTTTCTCGACGGTTCCGGCAGAACCGACTACGTGACGGTTGGCAAGCTGATGGCCGCCTGGGCGATCGCCAAGACGGACGGCAAAGTGAACGCGTTGGTTCTGGGACCAGAGGAAATCACGCCGACCGGGCCGCTGAAGAAGGCAGTCCTCGACTATTTCAAGGAGAACTGCCCATCCTGCAAAACCACCTTTATCAACACGCCCGCGGCCGAATGGGGGACGAAGATCCAGCCAGCTGTGCAGGCCGCGTTGCTCGCCGATCCCTCGATCAACTACGTCTTGCCCCTCTACGACTCGATGTCCCAATACGCCGCCCCGGCGATTGTTGCGACAGGATCCAAGGCCAAGATCGCCTCCTACAATGGGACGCCATTCGTGCTCGACATGATGCGTGACGGGGACATCGTCGAGATGAATGTCGGCGAATCGCTGGGTTGGGTGGGTATGGCGGGCATCGATGCTGACATGCGCCTGCTGTGCGGACAGAAGCCGGTCACCGAACTCAATACGCCGGCCTATATCTTCGACAAATCCAACGTCGCGACGGCAGGTAAGCCCGCTACGTTCAACGACGGTTACGGCGACGCCCATATCTCCGGCTTCAAGAAGCTCTGGGGCATTCAATGAACCAAGAAGCGCCGGCCGCGCGACCCGCGGCTGGCGCTTCGGCTGGGGATGCGCTGGTCGTCGAGAAGCTGTCCAAGCGTTTCGGCGGGGAGCTCGCGCTGAACGGCGTGAGCCTCTCGGTCCGCCGACGCGAGGTGCATGGCCTTCTCGGGGCAAATGGTTCCGGCAAATCGACACTGATAAAGATACTGGCCGGGTTTCATGCGCCCGAGCCCGGCGGAAGCATTCGGTTGTTCGACGCTGATCTCCCCTTGCCTGTGCGCGCCGACGACGCGAGGGGCCTCGGTCTTGCTTTCGTCCATCAGAATCTGGCGCTGATACCGTCGCTGTCGGTGACCGAGAACATGCGGCTCACTCATTTCGCGACGGCGCCCGACTGGCGAATATCATGGCGGCGCGAACATGATTCCGTAGCGGAGACGCTCGCCCGATACGGCTTGAAACTCAATCCGCGGGCGCCGGTTTCCAGCCTCTCCTCGGCGGAACAAGCCCTGTTCGCCATTGTTCGGGCGGTTGAGGACCTTGGCTCGGGTGGCGCCAACCGACTGCTGGTGCTTGATGAGCCCACCCCGTTCTTGCCCCGCGTCGGCGTGGATCAATTGTTCGCGCTCATCCGCCGGGTCGTATCTGATGGCGCGAGCGTTATTTTCGTGAGCCACGACATTTCGGAAGTGATGGAGATAACCGATCGCGCGACGATTCTGCGCGATGGGCTTTTGGTAGACGTGTTGGAGACCGGATCTGCATCGCAAGAGGATTTCGTCGAGCGGATCGTGGGCCGCTCGGTCGCTCTGTTTCAAGTTCACAAGCTGAGCGCCGCGAAACGGTCGAACGTCGCACGGATCAGCGACCTCACCGCGCCCGGCCTCGGTCCGGTCGGACTCGACGTGGGCAGGGGCGAAATCATTGGCCTGACGGGTCTTATCGGCTCGGGTTTCGACAGAGTCTGCGCGGCGGTCTACGGAGCGACCCGGGCGCTAGGGGGAAGCCTCGAACTGGAGCGGGGCGACGTGATCGATCTTGCATCGATCGAGCCGTCGCGAGCGATCGAGGCGGGGCTCGCCTATCTGCCAGCCGATCGTCTCGGTGAGGCCGGCGTCGGCGGACTTTCGGTCGCCGAGAACGAGATGCTGCCCGTGCTCGAACGGATGCGGGGGCGTTTCGGTCTCGACCGGCGACGCATGGCGAGGGCGGCGCTCGAACTCGGCGCTTCGTTCGACGTGAGGCCCAATGCGCCCGTCCTCCCGCTGATGGCGCTTTCCGGCGGCAACCAGCAGAAGGCGCTGTTGGCCAAATGGCTGCAGACGAAACCGCGACTTATTCTGCTGGACGAGCCGACGCAGGGCGTCGACATCGGGGCGCGCCAGCAACTGTTCGCGGCCCTGGACGAGGCGAGTGTTGGGGGAGCGGGTATTCTGGTTGCCTCGACCGATTGGGAGCAACTGGCGCAGATTTGCCATCGCGTGATCGTGTTCGCTCGCGGCCGGTCAGTGATGGAGCTGGCGGGCTCGCAACTCGACAAGCAAACGATCGCCGAGTGCTGCTACCATTCGATGACCCGGATCGCCTGATCGCATGAGCGAAGTCGACCACGACGCGGTCCACGCATACGAGGCGCGCATTGCCGCGCTCGAGGCCAAGCTGAAGGCGATCGAGAGCCAGTTTGTCAGCCGGGAAGCAGGCGCAAGTTTCGACTTCACGACAACGGCGGAAAAATTCGGCCTTCTGGCCGCCTGGGCGATCCTGATCATCGGGTTCGGCCTCCTGACTCCCACGATGCTCACCTGGCCGCCGTATGCGTCGATGCTGGGTTTCAATTCGATCATCGTCGTCCTCACCCTTGCCCTTATCCTCCCTCTGACCGCCGGAGATTTCGACCTTTCGGTCGCGAGCACGCTGACGCTCTCGGCGATGATCGTTGCGATCCTGAACGTCAGGAATGGGGTTCCGATCGCCCTCTCGGTCGCGGTTGCGCTCTTGATCGGCGCCTTGATCGGCGCGATCAACGCCTTCTTCATCCTCTATTTCCGCATCCATTCGCTCATCGTCACGCTTGGCGTCGGGTATTTCGTCAACGGGGTTGTCCTTTGGGCTTCGAGCTCCGCGGTCGTGTTTGGGCAGTCGCTGACGCCCTTGGTCAATGTCGTCTTCGCGACGAAGCTTCTCGGGGTTTCGCTCCTTTTCTGGTATGGGCTGATCCTGACCATAGGCCTTTGGTATCTCTTTGAGTTCACGGCGACAGGGCGGCGTCTCCTGTTCGTCGGCCGCGGCCGGGAGGTCGCTCGGCTGTCGGGCGTCAAGGTCGAGCGTGTGCGCGCCGGCGCGCTGATCGCTTCGGGGGTCATCGCCGCGTGGGCGGGCGTTCTCTACGTCGGCATGCGGGGCTCCGCCGACCCGAGTTCTGGGCAAGCCTTTCTGCTGCCCGCCTTCGCTGCGGCTTTTCTGGGCTCGACGGCGATCTACCCCGGCCGCTTCAATCCCTGGGGCGCCTTCGTCGCGGTTTTCTTCCTGTCGACGGGAATCCTCGGGCTCAATTTTCTTGGCGCCGACAGCTACGTGCAGAATCTCTTTTACGGCGGGGGACTGGTCGTCGCGGTGTCGATTTCGCAGCTCGTGCGCAAGCGGCAGGCGATGGACTGATTGATCGTCATCGCGGGCAAGAAATCTTGGGAGGAAGAGGACTCAAATGAGCAAACCACATCTCGGGGCCGCCCTGCGCGCAGGTCATTTCGTCGTCGCGCCGGGCATCCACGATATGATCGCAGCCGTCCTCAGCAACGAGGTGGGCTTTGATTTCGTGTACGCCTCCGGCTTTTGGATGACCGCGTCGGCTTACGGACTCCCCGACGCTGGGATCGCAACCTATACGCAGATGCTCGACCGAGTCTCGACGCTGGCGCGAACGGTCAAAGCCGGCGTGATCGCCGACGCGGACACGGGCTATGGAGGGCTCCTCAATGTCCATCATACCGTGCTCGGGTACGAAGCGGCGGGTGTGGCGGCGATCCAGATCGAGGACCAGGAGTTTCCCAAAAAATGCGGCCACACGCCCAACAAGCGGGTCGTGCCGGTCGAGGACATGGTTGAAAAGGTAAAGGTCGCCTGCGCGGCGCGACGCAATCCCGAAGAAATGCTTGTTATCGCCCGGACTGACGCCCGGCAGACTGACGGCTTCGAGGGCGCGGTTCGACGGGGCCTCGCCTATGGCGAAGCCGGGGCCGATATTGTGTTTCTTGAAGCGCTGGAGAGCGAAACGGAAATGCGCGAAGCCTGCGCGCGGATACGAAAGCCGATGATGGCGAACATGGCGGACGGGGGAAGACGCCGATCCGCTCGGGGACCGAATTGGCCAAGATCGGCTACGCGTTGGCTATCTACCCCTCGATCACCGGCCTTGCTTCCGCCGCCGCTGCGGAAAAGGCGCTCCATATCCTCAAGACCCAGGGCACCAGCCAATCGCCGGAATTGCCGCTGTATAGCTTCAAGAAGTTCAATTCCCTGATCGGCTTCGAGGAGGTCTGGGAATTCGAGCGCCGTTGGGCCCGGCCCGAAAAACCGAGTTGAGCCTCCGAGCGCTGGGACCGATCTGCCGATCGCCCCTGCCGCGTCGCGAGTTCAAGCCTGCGGCGTGGCCCATGGGCGCATCAAGGCGTCGTCGGCGCGGAAGCGGTCAATGCGGGCTTGCTGCGCGAGCGTGAGGTCGACATCGTCCCAGCCATTGAGGAGCTGGGTCTTCCAAACCGGATCGATTGCGAAGGATACGACGAGGTTTCCGGCGACAATCGTTTGATTGACGAGGTCGATGCAAGCGCGTCCCTCCCCACGGAGGAGATGCGACGCCAAAAGGGCCTCGGCGTCTGTTTCGGAGACCAGCGCCGGCAGCAGGCCATTCTTGACCGCGTTGGAGGCGAAAATGTCGCCGAAGCTCGGGGCCGCGACGCAGCGGATGCCGAAATCTGCGAGCGCGTAGACGGCGCCTTCGCGCGACGAGCCGCAACCGAAATTGCGCCGCGCGATCATCAGCGCGGCGCCGGCGCGGCTTGGGTGGTCCAGAGGGTGGCCGCGGAGCGCCCCGCTTGCGTCGCGACGCAAGTCGTGAAGCAGGAAAGGGCCGTAGCCGGCCGAGCGCGGATGCTTGAGAAAGCGCGCAGGGATCAACTGATCGGTGTCGACGTTGGCGTGCGGCAACCCGATCGCCTTCGTCTCCAACGTCGAGAAACGCTCCATGGCGTCGCTCCTTACACCCGGCCCGCGAGCAGATCGCGTGCGTCCGTCAATCTGCCTGTCACGGCGGCTGCGGCGGCCATCGCAGGCGACATCAGATGGGTGCGCGAGCCCGGTCCCTGTCGTCCCTTGAAATTGCGATTGGTCGTCGAGGCGCAGCGCTCGCCTGCGGGCACGGAATCGCCGTTCATCGCCACACACATCGAGCAACCGGAATCGACCCACTCGAGACCCGCACCTTCAAAGATCTGCGAAAGCCCCTCCTCTTCGGCCTGCCGCTTCACGACGAGCGAACCCGGCGAGACGAGTCCCGGCACGACAGACCTGCGCCCGGCGAGGACGGCGGCCGCGGCACGCAAGTCTTCGATGCGCCCGTTCGTGCAGGAGCCGATGAACACCCGATCGACGCGAATGGCCGTCAGCGGCGTCCGGGGCGCGAGGCCCATATAGGCGAGCGCGTCGCGTACCGCCTCCGCGCGGCTCTCATCGGCAATGCCGGCGGGATCGGGCGTCGCGGCGTCGATCGGCGCGGCTTGCTCGGGACTGACGCCCCAGGTTACCGTCGGCGCGACGTCGGCTGCGTCAAGCGACAGTTCGGCGTCGAACTCAGCGTCCTCATCACTGCGAAGTGCGCGCCACTCCTCGACCGCGCGCTCAAACGCGTCGCCCTTGGGCGCAAATGGGCGCCCCAGCAGAAACTTGAAGGTTGCTTCGTCAGGCGCGATCAGCCCCAGCCGCGCGCCCGCCTCAATAGCGAGATTGCATAGCGTCATGCGGCCTTCCATCGACAAGGCGCGCACGCCGGCGCCCGCGTATTCGATGGCGTGGCCCTGAGCGCCATCGGCCCCGATGCGTGCGATGAGGCTCAGCGCGAGATCCTTGGCCGACAGGCCGATGCTGAGCGCGCCGCTGATCGCAACGCGCATTCGCTTCGGCCGTTTCTGCCAAAGCGTCTGGGTCATCAGAACATGCGTCGCCTCGGACGCCCCGATGCCGAACGCGTAGGCGCCGAACGCGCCGTGCGTCGAGGTATGGCTGTCGCCGCAAACGATTGTCAGGCCCGGCAGCGTCAACCCCTGTTCCGGCGCGACGACATGCACGATGCCCTGGCGCGGATCGTCGAGCCCGATCAACCCGATACCCGCACGCCTGGTATTGTCTTCGAGCTGGTGAAGCATTCGGGCGAAATCCCCGTCGCCGAGACCCAAGGCGCGCCCGCGCGTTGGCACGTAATGGTCCGCGACCCCGAAGGTGAGTTCAGGATGCGCGACACGCCCGCCCCGTCCCGCGACCTGATCAAATGCAAGGAACGACCCCTCATGCACAAGATGGCGATCGATCCAGAGGAGGGCCGTCCCGTCCTCGCGGGTCGTAATCGCGTGGGCGTCCCAAAGCTTGTCGACGAGGGTGCGGCCAGTCCTTGACATCTTCCAATCGCGGCTTGTCGCTGAACTCCGGCTTGACGGCCACATGATGTATCATAAGCTGGACATTTAGAAGATCATTCGAGAGGCTTGAGCCGTCCGGCGTCGATGGCGCAAGCTTGGCGAGGCTAGCTCGACCGTGCCGGACCCGAAAAGACTCCCTCGTAAGTTCCGGGCTTTACGATCCTTCTCATGTGCCCGGAAACAGGCGTCCTGGAGAGCCGGCGGCGCAGATTTTTGTTGAAAGCGTTGCTTCTTCGACGCTGCGCGGCGTTGCCAACCCCTGAGGTCCAGGGGCTGCATCGGCGGGGCAGGCCCGACTCGTCCGCCGAGTTGGGCGGCTCGGGAATTGCAACCTACCTGGAAAAGCGGCCATGACGGATGAGATCGACGCGTTGCGGACGACCCGGTCGCTCAAATCGCGGATTGCTCAGGACGGAGTTGTGGTGGCGCCCGGCGTCTATGACGCGCTGACCGCGTCGCTCGCTGCTTCCGCCGGGTTCGAGGCGCTCTATCTCTCCGGCGCGGCGATCGCCTACACCAGGCTCGGCCGCCCCGACATCGGCCTTGTGTCGTCGAGCGAAGTCGCCGACGCGCTCGCCCAGGTTTGCGAACGCGTCGAGACGCCCATTATTGTCGACGCCGACACCGGCTATGGCAACGCCCTCAACGTGGAGCGAACAGTGCAGCTGTTCGAGCGGGCAGGGGCGGCCGCGATCCAGCTCGAGGACCAGACGTTCCCCAAGCGGTGCGGGCATCTCGACGGCAAGGGTATCGTGCCGATGCATGAGATGGTCGGCAAGATCCAAGCGGCGGCCGACGCGCGACGGCAGACGCAGACGCTCATCATTGCGCGCACCGACGCCATCGCTGCCGAAGGATTCGAGTCCGCGATCCGGCGCGCCGAATGTTACGCGGACGCGGGGGCTGACATTCTCTTCGTCGAAGCGCCGCGGACGCGCGAGCAGCTCAGCGCGGTCGCAAAAGCCCTGGGCGCCCGTGCGCCGCTGCTCGCAAACATGGTCGAAGGCGGGAAGACGCCGATCCTCTCGGGACCGGAGTTGGAGGCGCTCGGCTTTCGCCTCGTGATATTCCCAGGCGCAATCGTCAGGGCGCTCGCCCGGGCCGCGCGCGACTTCTATGGGGTGCTCAAACGCGACGGTACAACCGATGCATTTCGCGACCGCATGTTCGACTTCGAGGCGCTGAACGGCATTCTGGGGACGGCGGACATGCTCGCGCGGGGACGCGCTTACGAGAGCGGCGACCGGACCGCGAGGCCGACCCGATGAGCGCGCTCGATCCCGTGACGCTCGCGGTATTGAACGGGCGGCTTGAGCAGATCGCTGACGAAATGGACGCAACGCTCTATCGCTCGGCCTTCAATCCGATCATCGCGGAGGCGCGCGACGCATGCCACGGGCTCTATCACGCTGAGACTGGCGCGACGCTCGTACAGGGCACGACAGGTCTGCCGATCTTCGTCGGCGCGATGGCCTTCGCGGTGAAAGCGGTCATCGACAAAGTCGCGCTCGAAGGCGGTCTTGATCCTGGCGACACATTCCTCTTCAACGACCCCTACGACGGCGGCACGCATCTCAATGATTTCCGGCTGGTGCGGCCTTTGTTTCGCGATGGCAAACTCTTCTGCTGGCTGGCATCCGCGGGCCACTGGCTGGACATAGGCGGCAACGTGCCCGGCGGCTTCAATTCGCGGGCGACCGAGAGCTTTCAGGAAGGCGTGCGCATTCCACCGGTGAAGCTGATCGCGCGCGGCAAGATCAACGACGACATCATTGCAATTCTCGCCGCCAACTCGAGGGTCCCGCAATCCAACTACGGCGACCTCGTGGGTCAGCTGAACGCGCTCGATCTCGGCGAGCTGCGTCTGAAGGCGCTCCTTGACGACTATGGGGAGGGCGTCGTCGCCGAAGCCTTCGACGCCTTCACCCGGCGCGCGGAGACGCTGATGCGCGCCAATATCGCCGCGCTGCCGGATGGCGCCTTCACTTTCGAGGACTATCTCGACAACGACGGCGTCGCCGACGAGCGACTGACGATCGCGCTCGATCTGACGATCGCCGGCGACGAAATGACGCTCGACTTTTCGCGCTCCTCCGGGCCATGTGCGGGGCCGCTCAACATCGCGCGCTCGACCGCTGTCGCGAGCTGCTATGTGGCCCTGAAGCACGTCTTCACCGACGTCCCCGCGAATGCCGGCTGTCTCGCGCCGATCCGGTTCATCATACCCGATACGACGCT
Organism: uncultured Alphaproteobacteria bacterium; assembly: GCA_963761435.1. Classification (GTDB taxonomy): domain Bacteria; phylum Pseudomonadota; class Alphaproteobacteria; order Rhizobiales; family Beijerinckiaceae; genus Roseiarcus. Next base: position 38,012 of record CAVXHJ010000010.1, read on the forward strand.
GCTCGCGGTTCGTGCGCCAAAGCCCGTCGGCGGTTACACCGAAACGATCCTGCGTGTGATCGGCGTCATCTTCGGCGCGCTTGCCAAGGCGATGCCGGATCGCGCGACCGCAGCGCCATTCGGCACGATCAACGCGCTTTCGCTCGCAGGCACACGAGCGAATGGACAGAGCTGGGTGATGTTCTCGTTCTTCGGCGGCGGGCTCGGCGGCAATCCGGAGACCGATGGCCTCAATCATGGCAACAACCCGATCTCGATGGCTACGATTCCGCCGGTCGAAATCCTCGAAGCCGCCTATCCCGTCGCCTTCACCCAATGGGCGCTGCGGCCCGACAGTGCGGGTGCGGGAATGCATCGCGGCGGGCTCGGCGCGATCTACGAGATCGAGGCGCTGGCGCCGGGGGGCGCGGATGTTTTCCTGCTTGGGGAGCGGGGGCGCTATGCACCCTTCGGCGTCAATGGCGGGGGACCGGCGGCGCTCAATCGATTTTTCTGGCAGACCCCGACTGGCGAGGACTCGCCTCCGCTCGCCTCTAAAGTAACCGGCGTCAAGATTCAGCGCGGCCAGCGCGTCAGACTGGAGACGCCCGGCGGCGGCGGCTGGGGCGATCCGTCGGCGAGAGACCCGACGCTTGTCGCCCGCGACCTGCGCTTGGGTTATCTTACGCCCGAGGTTGCGCGCGAACAATACCGTGTGGTCGCCGACAACAAGGGCGAAGTGGACTTGGCCGCCACGACGATGCTGCGCGCGGAACACCGCCCTTGAGCGCCGCCGCTAGGAATCCAGCGACCGTCGTTGGTGTCGACGTCGGGGGAACCTTCACTGACGTCTTCTGGTTCGATGAGTTTGAGCGGCGCTTCGCCATCGCCAAGACGCCCTCGCGGCGGGGAGACGAGGCGGTCGGGTTCATCGATGGGATGAAGCGCCTCGGCGCGATCGAGGATATGGGCTCGGTCGTCCATGGCACGACGGTCGGCACCAACGCGCTTCTCGAGCGCAAGGGCGCGCGCATCGGAGTGATCACGACGCGCGGCTTCCGCGACGTGCTCGAAATGCGCCGGCGTGATCGGCCCCGCACCTGGGGCCTTTGGGGCGATTTCACCCCAATCGCGGACCGCGACATGCGCCTCGAGGTCGACGAACGCGTCCTTGCCGACGGAACCTTGCGAACGCCTGTCGATCCCGGCGTTGTGGAGGACGCCGCTCGGACCTTGCTGGAAAAGGGAGCCGAGGCGCTCGGGATCATCTTCATCAACGCCTACGCCAATCCCGCCAACGAGCGCGCCGCGGCGGCCGCCGCGCGACGCGTCTGGCCGAACGGGCACGTCTCGGCCTCATCCGAAATTCTACCGGAGATTCGCGAATTTGAGCGCGGGTCCACGACCGCGCTCAACGCTTATCTGCAGCCCGTCGTAGGGTCCTATTTGGAGAAACTGGACGGCGCTCTCGCCAGCGGCGGTTTCCGGGGACAGTTTCATATCGTGCAGTCGAACGGCGGCGTGATGTCGACCGCGACGGCGCTGAAGCTTCCGGTGCGGACTGCCCTCTCCGGCCCCGCGGCGGGCGTCATCGCGGCCGCAGCGATCGCACATGCCGCAGGCTACAAGGATGTGATCACCGCCGATCTCGGCGGCACGTCGTTCGACGTCTCGCTGATCGCAGACGGCGCCTCGACCCTCGCCGCTCAGACCACGATCGACTTCGGGCTCGTCATCCGGACGCCGATGATCGAGATCACCACGATCGGCGCCGGGGGCGGTTCGATCGCCCGTGTCGACCACGGCGGCTTATTGCACCTTGGACCAGAAAGCGCCGGATCGCGGCCCGGCCCCGTCTGCTACAGCCAAGGCGGCGAGCGTCCGACGCTGACCGACGCCAATGTCGTGCTCGGCCGCATCAACGCCGAGCGCCCGATCGGCGGCGGCCAGGCCGCTCTCGATATTGGGGCCGCGAAGGAAGCGATCCTGAAACATGTCGGGGCGCCGCTGGGGCTTGGCGCCATCGAAGCCGCCGGCGCGATCGTCCGGGTCGCCAACGGCCGTATGGCGCGCGCGATCCGACTCGTTTCCATCGAGCGCGGCCACGACCCCGGACGCTTCGCCATCATGGCGTTCGGCGGAGGCGGGGGGTTGCACGCGGGCGCGCTGATCAGCGAAGTCGGTCTCTCGCGCGCAATCCTGCCGCGCTTTCCCGGCATCACCAGCGCCCTCGGCTGCGTGATCGCGGACGTCAGGCATGACCACGTCGAGACCGTCAACATGATGCTGGACGGTTTCGACGCCGCCGGGCTCGAAGCGAGAATGGTCGCATCTGGCGAGACGGCCAAGGCTGTGGTTGCGGCAGCCGGCCTCGCAGTCGAGCGGATCGAAGTGATCTATGAGCTGGATATGCACTACCAGGGCCAGACCCACACGATTTCGGCGCCGCTTCCGGTGACGTTGGAAGGCGGGGTGATTGGGCTGACCCGCGAGATTGTCCGCATTGGCTTCGAGACGAGCTATCGTCGTCAGTTCAGCGGTCTTTTGCCGGATATTCCTGTTCGGATCCTGTCTCTGCGCACCGCCGCGATCGGCCGGCGTCCACATTTCGATCTGGCGGCGCTCAAGCCCGCGCCGGGGCTTGTTCTCGAATCCGCTCGCCGGGGAACCCGATCTGTCTGGTTCGCTGACGAATGGCGCATATCAACCGTCTGGTCGAGGCTCGATCTGCCATGCGGGGCGGTCATCGAAGGGCCGGCCGTGCTCGAACAAAGCGACGCTACGACGTTGCTCGACCCTGGCCTCGTCGCGCGGGTGGACGATCTCGGCAACCTCATCATCGAAAGGGCGGGGCGGTGAGCTTCGGCGCCAAGATCGCGTTGCTGCTCTGCGATTTGCAGAATGATTTTGTCCACCCTCGCGGCGCCTATGGACGCGCCGGAGAGACGTCACCGGAGATCGCTGCGCTGCCTGCGCGCCTGGCGCCGTTCGCCAATCTCGTGCGCGCCAAGGACGGATGGATCGTCTCGACGCTCTTCACGCTGGTGCCGGGCAAGCATGGCGAGCCGATCATCTCGCCTCACTTGAAGGCGCTGCGGCCCTTCCTCGCCAAGGGCGACTTCCAGCCCGGCCTCTGGGGCCATGCGCTGGTCGAAGAACTTGCGCCCGCCGATCTCTCGGTCGAGAAGATCGCATATTCGGCGTTCTACATGACGCGGCTCGAATGGATTTTGCGCAAGGCGGGGGTCGAGATGCTGTATGTCGCCGGTATCGTTACCAACGGCGGCGTCGCTTCAACCGTCCGTGACGCGCATGTCCGCGACCAGTCGACCGTGCTGCTCTCCGACGGCTGCGCGGCCTTCTCGCCGGCATTGCACGAAGCGGCCATCGCGGCGCTTCGGCCGATGACTTCGGTCATGACGGTCGCCGAAGCCATGGAAGAGCTGCGCGCCATATGAGCCGGGAGCCGATTTAACCAAGGCCCATCTGAGGCCGTCGAGCGCAATTGCAGTCGTCAACCGCGGCCGGACTTCGGCCGCCATGCGCAGGGCCTCGCGGGCGCCGGCTTTTCGCTCTTATCGCGTTGGCTGTTGTGGGGAAGGAATCGGGAGCATGGCGGAGGTGGCGGGCGGCGCCATCAAGGCGTCATGGCCGGGCTTGTCCCGGCCATCCACGAAGGCCCAGCGCATCTACGCAGGCAAGCGCGAAAAGCCTTGCGACCGTCCGCCTTCCTGCCGGTCGCGCCGAGGCGGGACTCGTTCTTGCGGCGGCCCGGCGTGGATGGCCGGGACAAGCCCGGCCATGACGGCAAGGGTTCGACGAACGAACAGCAAACCGGTCGACCAACAGATAACGCCATAAGAGCCAAAATTCGCGCTCTTATCGCGTTGGCTGTTGTGGGGAAGGAATCGGGAGCATGGCGGAGGTGGCGGACGGCGCCATCAAGGCGTCATGGCCGGGCTTGTCCCGGCCATCCCCGAAGGCCCAGCGCATCTGACGCAGGCAAGCGCGAAAAGCCTTGCGACCGTCCGCCTTCCTGCCGGTCGCGCCGAGGCGGGACTCGTTCTTGCGGCGGCCCGGCGTGGATGGCCGGGACAAGCCCGGCCATGACGGCAAGGGTTCGACGAACGAACAGCAAACCGGTCGACCAACAGCATAACGCCATAAGAGCCAAAATTCGCGCTCTTATCGCGTTGGCTGTTGTGGGCGAAGGAATTGGGAGCATGGCGGAGGTGGCGGACGGCGCCATCAAGGCGTCATGGCCGGGCTTGTCCCGGCCATCCCCGAAGGCCCAGCGCATCGACGCAGGCAAGCGCGAAAAGCCTTGCGACCGTCCGCCTTCCTGCCGGTCGCGCCGAGGCGGGACTCGTTCTTGCGGCGGCCCGGCGTGGATGGCCGGGACAAGCCCGGCCATGACGGCAAGGGTTCGACGAACGAACAGCAAACCGGTCGACCAACAGATAACGCCATAAGAGCCAAAATTCGCGCTCTTATCGCGTTGGCTGTTGTGGGGAAGGAATTGGGAGCATGGCGGAGGTGGCGGACGGCGCCATCAAGGCGTCATGGCCGGGCTTGTCCCGGCCATCCACGAAGGCCCAGCGCATCGACGCAGGCAAGCGCGAAAAGCCTTGCGACCGTCCGCCTTCCTGCCGGTCGCGCCGAGGCGGGACTCGTTCTTGCGGCGGCCCGGCGTGGATGGCCGGGACAAGCCCGGCCATGACGGCAAGGGTTCGACGAACGAACAGCAAACCGGTCGACCAACAGATAACGCCATAAGAGCGCGACTTTTTCTTGCGATTATCAGAAACCATGGATAGAGTGGTCCTGTCGCCGAACAAGCCGCCTCGAGCAGCGGCGCCCGAGCGGGAGAAGCGGGTTTTTGCGCCGGATCGTCGTAACCCATTGAAAAGGCCCAATTCGCGGAAGGGTTTTCCTTTGATACCTTTCCGGAATCCTTTGCCCCGCTTCCGGTTTCCTTTGCTGCGCTTCCCGGAGTTTTTGCTGGGCTTCCTCCCGGTCGCGGCAGGCGGCGCCGTCAATTCAGCGCCATCTCCGGCGGTTCGCCCTCGACGATGAGCGTCGCGCCTGTGGCTTCCTCGATCGTCGCGCATGGTCACGCCCGGCCCGCGCTCGCGAAGCACGAGGCCGGCCTCGGTCGGCTCGATCACCGCCATCTCGGTCACGATCAGGCTGACCCGCCGGGTCGCGGTCAGCGGCAGGGTGCAACGTGGGACGATCTTGTGGCCGCCCTTGGCGGTATGGACCATCGCCACCACCACTTTCCGCGCACCCGAGACGAGGTCCATCGCCCCTCCCATTCCCGGGACCATCTTGCCCGGCGCCATCCAGTTGGCGAGATAGCCGCGCTCGTCGACTTCGAGGCCGCCCAGCACGGTCATGTCGAGATGGCCGCCGCGGATGAGGCCGAAGCTCATCGCGTTCGCGTCGGCGCAACGGTGGCGGACGCGTCGCAAGGAGCGTGCCGTTGTCCCAGGGATTGACGGCTGCGCCGGCGCTATTGTCGCCCGTAGGTGTGCCGCCACTTCGAGCGGGCGCGGCGGCGGATCGACGACGGCGAGTGGGGTCTGGGCGTGGCCGCGGCGTTGTCAGTTCCCTCGAGGTCGAAGGTCTGGCCGAGATATTCGCTCGCCGGCATCGAGGCGGCGCCGCTTCCGGCATTGGCCGTCGGCGAGGCGGGTCCCGATGGCGGGTTGGCGGCGATCTGTTCTTCGAGCGTCTTGAGATCGGCGGAGGCCGTGGCCGCGGCGTTTGACGCGGCGGCGGAGGGAGGGGCGGAAACGGCGAGTTCGCCAAGACCGCGAACGGGCGCGCAGGCGCGTTCTGCGGCGACGACGTCTGCGCAGCAGCGGCCTGTGGCGCGGCGGCGGGCGGGAGCGGTTGGCTATCGGCCTGCGGGGAGGCGGCCTGGGCAGGCGCGCCGCCGGCAGCTTGCGCAGGAGCCGGTTGCGGCGCCGCCTCGTCGGCCACGAGCGTCGGGGTTGCATCCGGCTTGCTGTCGCTCACCTTCCCGGCGCCGGGGACCGGCCCCGTGGCGGAGGGCGCGAGGTGGGGCTCGATCTCAACCGTGGCGGTCAGGCCGGCGACGAGCTTGACCCCCTCCGGAACCTCGTCGATGTGAACGCGCACCGGCACGCGCTGGGCGAGGCGCACGAAGGTGAAGAGCGGATTGACTGTGGCCAGCCCGCTGGCGTCAGGGACGGCGTTCGGGACATCGATGCCGCGCGCGAGCCCCTCAACCCTGCCGCGCAGCAGGGGGGTATATCCCATGAGCTTGATCGTCGCCGCGTCGCCCTCATGGATCCGGCCAAGAGCGGTCTCCTCGAAATAGGCGTCGACCCAGAACGAGTTCGAATTGACGACCGAAAGCTGGAGAGCCCCGACATTGGCGTAGTCGCCGAGCTGGGCGGTAAGGTTGGTGACGTAACCATTGACCGGCGAGCGAACCTGCGTGCGCTTAAAATTGATCCGCGTCTGGTCGAGATTCGCGAGCGCCGACTGGTAGGAGGCCTCGGCGTTCGCCGCCTGACTGACAAAGGTCTGCCGCTCCTCCATCGTGACCGCGATGTCGTTGAGCTTGAGCCGGCGGATCATTTCGGCGTTGGCGTTCTCGGCGACCGCTCGCGTCTGCTCGACCGCCGCTTGCGCCTGCCGGACGGCGATCGAGTAGTTCCTGGGATCGATCAGCATGAGCAGGTCGCCCTTGCGGACGAACTGATTGTCTGCGATCGGCAATTTCACGATCTCGCCGGCGACCTGAGGGGCGATTTTGACGATATAGGCGCGCACCGTGCCGTCGCGCGTCCACGGCGTACCCATGTAATATTGCCAAGCCGTATAAGCGAGCGCGGCGGCGGCGCAGACGGCCGCGGTCGTGATGAGAACAGGCAGAACCCGCAGGGACGATAGGAGCGAACGGCGTTTGATCGCGGGCGTGGTCGCGACATCGCTTCGCTTCAACACCTCGTTGGCTTTCAACTCGACCCGCGACACTCAAGGGCTCCAGCGCGCGATCATGACGACGATCGACGAGACGACGATAACATACAGCGCAAGCTCAAATAGAGCAGGGTGCCAGACCTGCTCGGCAAGGCCAAAGCGGTCGCCTGCTCGTCTTATCACGAGATAGACGATCCAGGCCACGCCGAGGATCACCACGATCGGCGCGACATAGAGTCCGAACAGGTTGATCTCGGTGAATCTCATGCGCCGAGCCGCTCGTCAAAATAGGGCCCGAATTCGGAGAGTTGGCCGCAGATCACCAGGATGCTGGCCCTGAGGCTGAGCGAGACGCGGCTTGCCCGCCCGGCGCGGGGCAGGGCGGCGAGAAGGCGATCGATCGCCTTGAAGCGCTCGATCGCTTCGGTGCTTCGTCCGTCAGCGAGCGCCAAAAGCGCCGCGTCGACCGCCTCGCGGGAGACGAATCGCGGCGCGACGCGCTGCAGCCGCACCATCTCCTTTCCGACTGCGACCGCCGCGGCGAGCTGGTCGCGCTCGTGAGGTTCGGTTTGGTCCGGCATCGCGAGCAGGCGGCCGACGTTGCGGCTTTCCCAGTCATCCTGACTTCCAGGCGAGGTTCGTTTGGCGAATCGCCTTAGATCAGCGAGGGTCAGGGCGAGCAGCCGGTCGGTCCGGATCGCGGGCGAAAGCGGAGGGATGACGAGCATGGCGAGCGTCCCAAAAGCGACGCCGGCGAGAATCGCGATAGCGCTGTTCCAGAACTGCGCTGCGTCATAGGACATCGCATTGGTGATGGAGAGCATCGGCACAAAATTGAAGCTGGCCGCCACGAACAGGAACGAATGTCGCCACGGGAAGGCGGTCAGAAATCCAAACGGCACAAGGATGATTCCGAGCACGAGACACAGGCTGGGGAAAGTCGTCGCCCTCGGAAGGATCCCGAACGCCACCACGGCCGCGGCGGTGGCGCTGATCGTGGTTCCCTGGAGAAAAGTCATTGACGCGGAATAGGCCAGATCTCCCTGCAGCGGTAAGAGGATGACGATCACCGCGCAGAAGGCGATCGCGGAGACGCCGCTCGGCCAGGCGCTCCCGATCCAGAACAGCGAGATCGCCCCAAACGATAGAAAGGCGCGCAGCGCGTTGATGAAAGCCGGCAACCAGTCGGCGACGCGCAGTCGCGCCGTACCCCTGACGGCGACCGTCTCTCGGGGATCGATCACGCCGGTCAGGCCGTTGAGCGCTTTCGCCAGGCCCAGCATGCCGATGGCGGCGTTATCCGCGAGCAGCCTCTGCGTCGGTGTTTGGGCATTGAAGCGGGTGAGCCTCCGCGCCGCCGCGCAGCACGCCTCGCGCAGCTCCGCCGGCTCGCTGGTCGAGGCCGTCTCGCCAGGCGGAAGCCGATCGCGCGGCAATTCCGCGTGTACCGCGTTGGCCTCTCCGGTTGTCGCGCTCGCGTTCAGCTCGATCTCAAACGCGACTTTGCGCCATGCCGTAATCGTCTCCATGAGGCCCGAGACCGCCCGTTGCAGCGCCGCCGAGCGATAACGCAGGTCGGACAATTCGCCGACCGCCGCGTCGATCATCGGATCAAGGGCGATCACGCGTCTCAAGAGGTCGTGTCGAAGCGCGCGAAACTGCGCGACGTTGGAGCTAGCGGCCAAAAAACAGTCGGCGAAACCATTCATGACCGCGCTCGACAGGGCCGCGAACTCGGCCGCAAGCTTGCGGCGCGAGTGGCCGAGATCGGTCAACGCCAGCACGACGCCTGCGCAAACGATGCCGATGCAAATCTCAGCCGTGCGATAGATGGCGAACATCGTGACGCTGCCGCCTGCGGTCCCGATCGGGCCGAGAACGTCGATCGCAATGATCGCCGCGGTATAGCCGGCAAGCGCCGCGGCGTAGGCGGCGAAATTGCGCAGGAGCGTGGCGACAAAGGCGCTCGCCGCGCACCAGAGCGCAAGCCCGACGAGAAAGCTCACCCGGTCCTGGCGAAAAAACGCCGCGAGGACCACGATGCCGATCGCGCCGATGACAGTTCCGACCATTCGGAACAGCGATTTGCGCAGCGAGGCGCCCAGCACCGGCTGGCAGACCAGCACGGCTGTGGTCGCCGCCCACGAAGGCTCGCTGAGCTCGAGCTTGAACGCCACATAGAACGAAAGGCAGACCGAAGCCCAGAGCCTCAGGCCGAACAGGAGCGCCGGCGTCGAGGCGCGCAGCGTCTCGGCAAGCGAAGCGCGGGAGGGCCTTGCGAGGATGGGGCTGGCCGCGGTCATGGCCTGAGCCTCATATCACAGCAAGCAGCCCGCCATCGACATAGATGACCTGCCCGTTCACATAAGCCGAGGCCGGCGAAGCGAGAAAGACGGCGACGCCAATGAGATCTTCCGGCTTGCCCCACCGGCCCGACGGCGTGCGGCCCTTGACCCACGAATCGAACTTCGGGTCGGCGATCAGCGGCTTGGTCATTTCTGTGTCGATGTAGCCTGGCCCTATGGCGTTGGCCTGAATGTCATGGACCGCCCATTCCGCGGCCATCGCGCGCGTCAGCATCTTGATGCCGCCCTTCGCCGCCGTGTAGGGCGCAATCGTCGCTCGCGCGACCTCGCTCGCCAGCGAGGCGACATTGATGATCTTGCCGCCGCGTCCGCGCTTGATCATCCGCCGGGCCGCTTCGCGCCCGACCTGGAACGAGCCGGTGAGATGGGTCTCGACGACACGGCGCCATTCGTCTGTCTTGAGGTCCAGCATCGGCTTCCTGAGCTGGAACCCGGCGTTGTTGACAAGAATGTCGATCTCGACGCCCGAGGCGTCGAAATGATCGAAGGCGGCGAGAACCGATGCTTCGTCGGCGACGTCGAACGCGCGCGTCGAAGCGCGATGGCCGGCCGCTTCGAAGGACTTGGCGACCGCCGCCAGTTTGCCCTCATTGCGGCCGTTGAGCACGATCGCCGCGCCGGCCGCCGCGAGGCCCCGCGCCATCGCCAGGCCGAGGCCGTCCGACGAGCCGGTCACGAGCGCCGTCTTGCCGGCAAGATCGAAGAGGTGGGGCATGGTCATCTCAGGCCTCATAGGGCGAGGTCGACGCGGATCGGCGTGTGGTCGGAGGCCTTGTCGCGCCCGCGCATGGCCTTGTCGATGACGACGGAGCGCAGCCGGTCGGCGGCCTGAGGCGAGAGCATGAGGTGATCGATGCGGATGCCATTGTTCTTCTGCCAACCGCCGGCCTGATAGTCCCAGAACGTGTAGAAGCCCCCCGCGTCCGTCGTCGCCCGCAACGCGTCGGTGAGGCCAAGCGCCATGAGCTCGCGGTATCTCGCCCGCGTCTGGGGCAGGAACAGCGCGTCGCTGACCCATTGTTCGGGATGGGCCGCGTCGCGCGGCTCCGGGATCACATTGAAATCGCCGGCCAGGACCAGCGGCTCCTCATATTGCATGAGCTTGCGCGCATGGGCGATGAGCCGCTCCATGAAGCCGAGCTTGTAAGGGTATTTCTCGCTGTGCGGCGGATTGCCGTTCGGCAGATAGATGCTGGCCACCCTGACGACGCCGCCGTCGGTCGAGATGACCGCTTCGAGGTAGCGGGACTGGGAGTCGTTCTCGTCTCCCGGCAGCCCGCGGGCGACTTCGAACGGGCGCTTGGAGAGAATGGCCACGCCGTTGAACGCCTTCTGGCCGTGGGTCTCGATGTTGTAGCCGAGCTCCTCGACCTCCATGCGCGGGAACTGGTCGTCGAGGCACTTGATCTCCTGCAGGCAGAGAACGTCGGGGCTCGCCTCCTTCAAATAGTCGAGGAGGTGGGGAAGCCGCTGGCGGACGGAGTTGACATTCCAGGTGGCGATGCGCAAGCGGCGGGGCTCCTCGGACGAGTCTGACATGCTAGGGCGACTGAAATTTTCACGGAAGGCCAAGGCGGGCAAGGCGCCGCTGCAGCCTGCGGGCGAGGATCTCGCCGCGCCAGCGGCTGGCTTTCTCGAATTGGCTTACCTCAAATCCAACCCCGATGTCGCGGCGAGGGTCGGCGCGACGCCGGGCATGACCGGCTGGCGCCATTTCATCTCTGAGGGGTGGCTCGAGAACCGTGTGGGCGTCCCGCCATCCGTTTACGACGAGGTGCGTCGGCGGAAGAATTACGAGGTCGATCAAATCCTTCCCCCCGCTTTCTTGAGAAAAAGGATTCACGGCTCGGAGGATGTGAACACGTTCGAGCAGGTCGGCCGGGCCGTCGCCGCGGACGTGATCGGCTATCTCGACCGGGTGAAAGCGCCGGGCCCCGAATTTCGCGTCCTCGACTTCGGCGTCGGCTGCGCCCGGATCATGAAGCCGCTGCAGGAGCTGGCGCGCGGGGCGCCTCCAAGGCGTGAGGCGATCGAGTGGCATGGGTCGGACATCGACGAACAGGCGATCGAGTGGTGCAGGGCGTATCTGGGCCAGCGGGGAGCGTTCACGGTCAATGAGACGATGCCGCCGTTACCTTACCCTGACCGGTTTTTCGACTTCGTCTATTCGATCTCGATCTTCACCCACTTGCCCGAGGCGATGCAATTCGCCTGGCTCGAGGAAATCAATCGCGTGCTGAAACCGGGCGCGGTGGCGATTATTTCCACCCATTCGTTCGGGGCGCCGCGCAAGCGGAAAGAGGAAAAGCTGATCGCGCGCGGCTTTCATCACGGCGGCGGAAAAGGCGCCGAAGGCCTGCCGGATTTCTACCAGACTTCCTACCATACCCGTGAGTACATCGTGCGGGAATGGGCGAAGGTTATCGCTGTGGAAAGCTTTGTCGAGAAGGGCGTCAACAAGGATCAGAATCTGGTCCTGTGCCGGCGGCTGGGCTGATGACTTTTCCTTGCGTTCGCTCCTCCGCCCGAGCCGACTCAAGAATTAGGCCGCCTTGTGTCGCAGCCCGGTCTAATCCTCAATCGCCTGATAGGCGAGGGCGCGCAGGTCGAAGTCGGGCAGGTCGAAGCCCATCATCGACTGAGCCATGAACAGGCCGACCACCTGCTCTCTCGGATCGACCCAATAGTAAGTCTTCGCCGCTCCGGACCAGCCGAACTCGCCAACTGAGCCTGGCGCGCCTGACTGCGCGACGTCCATGAGGACCCGCGAGCCAAGGCCGAAGCCATACCCGGGGATAGGAAAGCCGCCAACCTCAAAGGGCAGAAGCGAAGCCGGCACAAAATTCGAGTGCATGAGCTCGAGCGTCTTGCGGCCGATAACGCGCTCGCCGTCGAGTTGTCCGCCGTTGGCCAACATCTGGGCGAAGCGGAAATAGTCGCCAATCGTGCCGAACAGACCGTGCCCTCCGCGGACGAAGACGTCCGGCGAATTGACCGGATAAGAGTTCGACACATCAAGGCGATCGTTGACGCCGCTCATCCATGCCGTGAACTCGCTGCCCATGGTCGTGCTGGGCAAAAACACGTCGGGACAGCCATACATCGCCGCTAGGCGGCCTCGCTTCTCGGGCGGGACCCCGAAGGCCGTATCGGTCATTCCCAGCGGCTCGAACAGCCGTTCGCGCAGGAAGATCCCGAGCGGACGGCCGGAGATAACCTCGATAAGCCGGGCAACGACGTCGATGCCGACGCTGTAGCGCCAACGCGAGCCTGGCTGGAAGGCGAGGGGAAATCGCGCCAGATCATCAATGGCGGCCTCCAGCGAATGGTGGGCGGCCAATAGCTTGGATTCGGTGTACATTTTGCCGACCCCGGACTCTTCGACAAAATGGTAGCTGAGGCCGCTCATGTGGGTCATCAGGTCCCGAATCAGGATCGGGCGAACCGGAGCGACCAGACTTCCGTCGGCCTCCAGAACCTTCACGGCGCCGAAGGCCGGAATGTATTTCGCCAGCGGATCGATCAGCCTGAATCGCCCCTCTTCGAGCAGCGTCATCATCGCGGTGCAGACGATCGGCTTGGTCATGGAGTACAGGCGGAAAATCGTGTCGGTGGTCATGGGCGCGCCCGCCTCCTTGTCCCGCCAGCCGAACTCGCCCGCATGCACAACTTTGCCGCGACGCGCGATCAGGGTGTTGATTCCGGCGTAAACACCGCGATCGACGTAGCTCTGCATAGCGGGACGAATCCGTTCGAGACGCCTCGCGCTCATTCCGACCGCCTCGGACGGTTCGACTGCGTAGTTCATGCTTCCTCCTAAATCGCGACGCCGCCCCACGGACGCGGCCGACCAGGTCGGCTCGCCGATTTGGAGTTGCCCCCGCCCCTCCAAGGCGCTAGCTGACTTAGACGACGAAACGGCGAGTCCGTAAACCCTCTTACGGGGATTGAATGGCCGGGCGAAAGTTCACAATCGTTCTGATCAAGCCGTCGCATTACGACGGCGACGGCTATGTGATCCAGTGGCGGCGCTCGACCATCCCCTCGAACAGCCTCGCCAGCGTCTATGGCCTGCTCGCCGAATGCGCGGAGGGTCACGTTCTCGGCCCCGACGTCGAAATCGCCATGGAAATCCACGACGAGTGCAACACCATCGTCGATATTCCCGCCATTTCGGAGCGAATCCTCGCCGATCAAGGCATGGTGGCGCTGGTCGGCGTGCAGTCGAATCAGTTTCCGCGCGCGCTCGACATCGGGCGCGAATTTCGCAAGCGCGGCGTGACGGTGGCTGTCGGCGGCTTCCATGTCTCGGGATGCATCGCCATGCTGCCCGAGCTGCCCCCGGACCTCAAGGAAGCTCAAGCGCTCGGGATCATCCTCTATGCGGGGGAGGGCGAGGGCCGCCTCGCGGATTTCCTGCGCGACATCCACGGCGGCGCGCCGAAGCCGGTGTACAATTACCTCAACGACATGCCGGACATGGCGGCGGCGGCGATTCCCGTGCTGCCGCGCCCGGTCGTGACCCGGGTCGCGGGGCACTATACGAGCTTCGACGCCGGCCGCGGCTGTCCGTTCCAGTGCATCTTCTGCACCATCATCAACGTCCAGGGACGCAAGTCGCGCTATCGCACCGCCGACGATGTGGAAGCGATCGTGCGCGCCAACGCCGCCCAGGACGTCACGCGGTTTTTCGTCACCGACGACAATTTCGCCCGCAACCGCAACTGGGAGCCGATCCTCGACCGGCTGATCGAACTGCGCGAGAACCAGGGCTTCAAGATCAGGCTCCTGCTCCAGGTCGATACGCTCTGTCATAAGATCCCGGGCTTCATCGAGAAGGCGGCGCGGGCCGGCTGCAACGCCGTCTTCATCGGGCTCGAGAACATCAACCCCGCATCGCTCATGGGGGCGAAGAAGCGTCAGAACAAGATCTGGGAATATCGCGAGATGCTGCAGATGTGGCGCCGCGCCAAGGTCATGACCTGGGCGGGCTACATCCTCGGCTTTCCGACCGACACGCCCGAATCGATCGCCCGCGACATCGACACCATCAAGCGCGAACTGCCGATCGACATCCTCGAATTCTTCTTCCTCACGCCCTTGCCCGGATCGGAGGACCACAAGGTCCTTCATCTCAAGGGCGCGCGGATGGAAGAGGACATGAACAATTACGACCTCGAGCATGTCTGCGCCGACCACGCGATCATGTCGGCGGACGAATGGCGCGGCGTCTATCGCGACGCCTGGGCGCGCTATTATTCCGATGCGCATGTCGAGACCGTGCTGCGGCGGGCGGTGGCCAGCGGCATCAATCCGCGCAAGATCGTCGACGCGATGACGGTGTTCTCGGGATCATCGCGGATCGAGGGCGTGCATCCGCTCCAGTTCGGCTACGTCCGGCGCAAGATCAGGACGCAGCGCAGGCATGGGCGGCCGGTCGTGAACCCGCTTGTCTTCTACCCGTGGCGGGCTTTCGACTTCCTGTCAGTCGCGGGAAAATGGGCCGCGCTCGCCTTGCGCTACCGAAAAATCCTGCGCCGCGTGCTCGCCGACAAGGACGGCGCGGCCTATGTCGACGAGGCGCTGAAACCCGCGATCGAGGTCGACCACGACCACGATTTCGTCGCCGGCTACGCCGACAAGATCCCCGACACCTACGGCGCCCCGCCCAAGCGCGAGGCCGCGGCGGCGGAGTGAGGCGGCGGCTTGAGGTCAGGGGCGACGGGTGGGATACCCCTGATTTCTTGCCGGAGCGCCAGAGGGCCGAAAGCTTCACCAGCCAGGGTTGGAGCGCGGCCCCTGCGGCTAGAGGCAGACCACACAGTTAAAAGAGTTGAGACAATGACTACCGTCAGTACACGGGGCTCCGAGTATATAGCGGGGATCGAAATCCCACATTATCCAACTCACAAATGAATAGAATGAAAGCCTGACAAAGCACGTCGATCATCATGACCGAAAGTGCAAAGGCGATGAACTGGCCTTTGGTCGTCATTCTTGCGGAAATCATTGTAATAACTGCCGTTACGAGAAAGATAATTGGAATAGACGGCCAGAAGAGCGTGGCCAATACGGTATAAATGATTTTGATCGACGATTGATAGCCTGGAAGTTCCGGGTTCTCGCTCGCGGCGACCAAGGCAGTGCGTCGGAGAAGTCCCCGATCAAATAACTCCGCGCGCCAGGAATTCTGGGCGACGCGCGTCGAGCCAGGAATCCGAACTGCGTCAATTCGCTACTCGAACGACAGATGAAGGGAGGCTTGAAAGCCATTGTACAGGCGGTTGCGGAATTAACCCCAGAACTGGGGCCGCCAGTTCAACATGACGCTCGCGGGCGCCATTAAGAATATCCGCGTTATATTGTCCGCATTCTAGCGTATTCTTTCGATGAATTCTTCCCTGGAAGGCATTCAGTGATGGCCCATGACACGTATTCGTTTCCCAGTCCCTCGGATGAATATTGAGCCGCAAAATCTTCAAGGCACGCATTCATGCTGCGAAGGTCCTCGCTGAAGGACTCTGCCATATCCAACGTCGGCTTTGTTGATTAGAAAACGACGATCATTGCGCGGAACCGGAAGCGAAAGCAGGGTCCCGTAGAGTTGCCACCATTCGCGGCTCTCGACGGCGCTACCGCCCCAGTAGCCGCTGTTGAGGTAATGTGTCGCTGACAGCGCCTGAGTGGCGGTGAAATTGGCGACGACGGCGCAAAAGCAGGCGACGATTGCGCGACCGCGGCGCCAACGGCTCTCTCCGCGAAACAGAGGGATGGACAATAAGCAAACCGCGAGCATTTCGACGAGGACAATCGCTCCCTCGCCGGAACGCGTGATCCCCGCGAATGCGAAACTCGCGACCGTTAGCGCGAGACTTGACCACTGAGGGGTTTCCCGCGGCGAGGCGACAAATCCAATGATTCCTCCGGCGCCTATCAACCAGCAGAGAAAACTGACAGTGTCGGACATGGCTCGGTCCATCTCGAGAATCAAAGCCGGATGGAAGAGCAAGAGGGCGTAGCTTAGGGCGACTGCAATTATCCCGAGACGAATCGAAGCAACCAGCGGCCTAAAAAACAGGAATGCCGCTACACCTAGAAAGAGCTCCATGAAAACCCGAAAGGGGATCCCGAGCGAGCGAGCCAACGCCATGATCAAGGATGCGCCTGGGGGATGATCCGCGGCGCCAGTAAAAAGTGAACCCAACTCATCCACAGAGGCGCTCACATATGCCTCCGCATCATGCGGCTCAGGCACGATCTCGCGGTGCGAGACCAACAATAATTTCACGAGAAACAGCGCGACGGCGACGATCAGGAAATTGCGGGACAGGCGGTCCTGCGCCAGAATCGCGCGTTTCGCGTCCTCACCCGCTTCGCGGTCCATCAACGGCTTTTTCCCAAGAGATATTCAGGAGAGTTCCGATTGTTCGCGGCAATCGGGAGCGCCGCGCGGGTCGTCTCCGCCGGCTGTCGCGATTCGAGCGCCCGAAGAGGCGCTGTCGCAGTCTCAAAACCAAGAGTGCGCGCTACGAAACTGAACGGCCCGGGTGTCCAAACCCGCATCAAGTATTTGTGAGCGTGGACTACTTGCTACGTCAAGAGCCGTCCAGACCTTCGAGCCCGTGCCGTCGCCTCTTGACTGCCCGCGGGCGTCCTCGGCGTGGCGCGCCGAAGCGCGAGGCCGCGGCGGCGGAGTGAGGCGTCCGAGGCCAAGCGTCGCCGGCAATCACGAAATGCGGCCCCGCGGGCGACGAGTTCTGGGGCGCCGAGAGGGCGAAACGAGCGGGTTTGGGCGAAAGATTGGCCGAGGTTTGTCCCACGCGCCGCCCCGATTGCCTTGTCTCGAACAGCATGTCTGGATAGGTTGACGAAGACCGTCCACTACCACTTCTGACGCTTGAGGCGCGGGGCGAAGCAGCGTCGTGCACTCGTCTGCCGAGATGCGCAGGAAGGATCAATGACTGAGGCTTGGGATCGATTTCTGGCGAACGTGAAGGGCGAGGGGCAGGCGTCCCCGGCAGCCTGGTCGGAGACTTACCGCACAGGCGATCATTGCGTGTGGGACCACGCGTCTCCATCCACAGAGCTTGTTGGTTACATACTTGGGGCACGGCTTCCTTCACGGGCTCGGGTGCTTGACCTCGGATGTGGAACGGGAGCCGATGCGATCTTCCTCGCGAAGCAAAACCTTGAAGTCCACGCCGTTGACTTTTCCAAAGAAGCGCTCCTGCTTGCGGAGCGGCGCGCCGCCCAAGAGAACGTCGTGGTTGATTGGCGCGAATGCAGCGCCCTGGATACGCCCTTCGATGACGGCTATTTTGATCTGATCACGGATCGCGGCTGCTTTCACCACATAGGCGGCGCGCGCCGGCGCCAGTACGCGGTTGAGATAGCGCGCATACTAAAACCGGGCGGGGTCCTATTTTTGCGCGGCTGCCAAGCGTCCGACGACGGTCCTTTCTTCCCGGTTGAGCGCAATTCGATATCGGAAAGTTTTGACTCCCAACTCTTCGAGATCGGCCCCGATACGCCGTTCTTTTATGCAGTCGACAGCGGCGGCATAAACGCTACGGCGGTCACGATTGTGCGTCGCGATCTGGACGCCGCCCGGGGCAGGCGGCCTTTTTCATTTTTCAAAAGGCTGACAACACGGCCGCGCCAACTCTCGGCGACAAATCAGGGATGAAGTCCTCCGTCCGCCCGGCGAAAACCAGACACGTCACTCGTCGCCCGGAATGATTCCGAAGATCTCCGAATACCGGCCGCCGCGGCCTTCGTCCCATTTCCTGTGCGCCCACATCCATTGTTCGGGGGCCTCGCGGATGAAGGCTTCGAACTGTTTGTGCAGCGCGGCGGTGGCGACAATGGCGTCGGCCTCGCGATCGTTGGTTTCGGGGACCGGGACGCGCGTGGCGCGAATGACGAAACGGACATCCGGGCGGCGGAAAGCAGCGGCGGCATAGAGGGGGAGGCCGGTCACGCGGGCGAGCAGGGCCGGGAACACCGTCGAGCGCGCAAGGACGCCGAAGAACGGGACGGCCGGGCCGCGATCGTCGCGCAGATCGGCGAGGAACGCCGGATAGCCGCCCTCCTTCGCCTTCCTGAGCAGCGCGCGCGCCGTCGTTGTCGTCCTGGGCAGGAGCCCGCCCTCGTAAACCGGCTCGCGCATCTTGAGCGTCGCGGCGTCGACATAAGGGTTGCTCAAGCGCTGATAGACGCCGGTGATCGGCGCCCCGATGAGTTTGCCGCCATAGACCGCAAGCTCCCAGTTGCCGAGATGGAGGCTGCAGAAGATGCTGGGTCCGCCTCGGGCAATCTCGGCCAATTGTTCCATCGGTTCAAAGGTTACGCGCCCTTCGTCCATGATCTGCTTGAGAAAAAACCCTTCGGCGAAGGTGCGGCCGAGGTTCTCCCACATGTCGGAGGCGATGCGCTCGCGCTCGGCGGGCGGCATGTCGGGGAAGGCGAGCGCGAGATTGGCAAGCGCCCGCTTCTGGCGGTGCAGGCGGGGCGCGATCAGCCGCCACGCCATGCCGGTTTCTCGCGAGGCGGCCTCGAGCGGGCGCGCGGAAATCGCTGCCTTGAATAGCCGAAATCCGGCATATTCGAGCCGATGGCGCAGGTCTTTCGGGAAACTCATCACTCGGCCAGCAAATCGGCTTATGGGCCAAAGGCGCCTGATTGCGCGGAGGCCCGAGGGCTGTCAAGCAGTGCGGCCAAACGCCGCGCCGGGCGGGGATGGGCTTCCTTCGTCCGCGCCAATTCTCCATAATGGAGCCTCGAACGAAATGGTTCTTGGAGCTGAAGAGCGATGGGTGTGGCCGGGATCGGCGAAATGGCGGGTGCGTTGGCTGGACCCGCGCCGGACGGGGAATATGGCGCGGTGCTCGAATGCGCGACGAGCGCGATCCTCAATGCGCGGACATTTGACAGGCCTTATCCGCTCATCCTCTTTCGTGATTTCTTCCCGGCCGATTTTTATGCACGCCTGTTGCGTCGTTTTCCCACGGTCGACCGCTTCGCCGGCCTGAATGGCGACGGCACGCGGCGAGAATACGCCCTTTACGACGAGCGGAGCGACCCCGGCTCCGAGGAAGGCCGCGAACTGTGGGGGATCGTGCGGCGGGTCCTGTCGTCGCCCGAGATCGCCGCGGCGCTGAGGACAAAACTGGACGCGGGCTTCCGGATTCGCGCCAAGGGCAGCCGCGAAAGCTGGCCGGTGCCGATGTTTCCCCGGCC
The DNA here is from genome assembly GCA_963761435.1 of uncultured Alphaproteobacteria bacterium. Taxonomy (GTDB): domain Bacteria; phylum Pseudomonadota; class Alphaproteobacteria; order Rhizobiales; family Beijerinckiaceae; genus Roseiarcus. The sequence goes on from CAVXHJ010000010.1 coordinate 57,553, forward strand.
GGTGCTCTACACCGACCTCGACGGCTACGCGATCAAGCCGCACCCGGACACGCGCCGGAAGGTGCTGACGATGCAGATCTACCTGCCGTCGGACGAGAGCCAGAGCGATCTCGGGACCGCGATCTACAAGATTTCGCCTTTTGGGGTGTTCGCCTGGAAGTCGTATGGCCTGGTCAAGGACAAGACCGTGCCCTTCCTGCCGAATTCCGGCTACGCGTTCGTCGTCATCCATCCGGCCTATTCGCTCTTGAAATCGAGCTGGCACGGGAGGGAGGCGATCATGGTTCCGGTCGAAAAGCCGCGGCTCTCGATCCTCAACACCTATTACCGCGAGCCGCCGGCGGACCGGACAGGCAGCATGTGAAACCGAGGCGGGCCGCGCCGCTGGACGTCGATCGTGGTTCAGCGGCCGGGCGATATTGTGCTAAAGCGTAACGCAAATTGATCGCGGAAAGCAGAACTCAAATCGGCAAGGGAGGACAGATGAGCGAGCAGACCAAATATCTCATGGGCGAGGACCGGATTCCCCACGCCTGGTACAACATCGTCGCTGATCTGCCGTCGCCGCCGCCGCCGGTGCTCCATCCCGGAACCGGCCAGCCGGTCGGGCCCGCCGATCTCGCGCCGCTCTTTCCGATGGCGCTTATCGGCCAGGAAGTGAGCGGCGAGCGGCACGTCGAGATCCCAAAGCCGGTCCGCGACATCTACCGCATGTGGCGCCCGACGCCGCTCTATCGAGCCCGCCGGCTCGAGAAGGCGCTCGGAACCACAGCCCGCATTTTCTACAAATATGAAGGCGTCAGTCCGGCCGGCAGCCACAAGCCGAATACCGCGGTCGCCCAGGCGTTCTACAACAAGGAAGAGGGCGTCACCAAGCTTTCGACCGAGACTGGGGCAGGGCAGTGGGGCTCCTCGCTCGCCTTCGCCGGGGCGTTGTTCGGCCTCGAAGTCAAAGTCTACATGGTCAGGGTCTCCTACAATCAGAAGCCCTACCGGCGGGCGCTGATGGAGACCTACGGCGCGAAATGCGTCGCAAGCCCGAGCAGCGAGACCAATTCCGGGAAAGCGATCCTGAAGGCGCATCCGGATTCGCCGGGCAGCCTCGGCATCGCGATCTCGGAGGCGGTGGAAGTCGCGGCCAAGAACCCCGACACCAAATATGCGCTCGGCAGCGTGCTCAATCACGTCCTCATGCATCAGACCGTCATCGGCCTCGAAGCCATCGAGCAAATGGAGCATGCCGACGCCTATCCCGACATCGTGATCGGCTGCGCCGGCGGAGGCTCGAACTTCGCCGGCATCGCCTTCCCGTTCATCGGCAAGGCGCTGCGAGACAAGAAAACCATACGCGCAATCGCGGTCGAGCCGGCGGCATGCCCGTCGATGACGCGCGGCAAATACGCTTTCGATTTCGGCGACACCGCCCATCTGACGCCGCTGGTCAAGATGCATACGCTGGGGTCGGAGTTCATTCCGCCCGGCTTCCATGCCGGGGGCTTGCGCTATCACGGCATGGCGCCGCTGGTGAGCCACTTGAAGGAGCTCGGGCTGATCGAGGCGAGGGCCTATCACCAGAACCCGTGCTTCGAGGCAGGCGTCATGTTCGCCCGCTGCGAGGGGATCGTGCCCGCTCCCGAGACGACCCACGCGATCCGCGCGGCGATCGACGAGGCGCTGAAGGCAAAGGAAGAGGGCAAGTCGCCGACGATCCTCTTCAACCTCTCGGGCCACGGGCATTTCGACATGCAGGCCTACACCGACTATTTCGCCGGCAAGCTCGAGGATCAGGACTACGATCCGAAGGCGCTCGAGGCGTCGCTGGCGCATCTTCCGAAAGTGGCGGCGGAATGAAGGGCCTGCCGAGCGCCGAGGCGCCCGGGTTGGGCGCCTGCAGGTGCGGACGGGTCAGGTTTGAAATCACAAAGTCGCCGCTCATCACCATGGCCTGTCACTGCACTGGCTGCCAGCGCATGACGGCAAGCGCCTTCTCCCTCGGCGTCGCCGTTCCCGAAGATGGGTTTCGGGTGAACGCCGGAGAGACCGCGGTCGGCGGCCTGCACGGCGCGATCGAACATCGTTTCTGCGCGCATTGCATGAGCTGGCTCTTCAGCCGCATGCCGGGCGCGGGTTTCGTTAATGTCCGATCGGCCCTTCTCGACGGCGAGGCGTGGAAGGCGCCGTTCGTCGAAACCTGGACCGACGAAAGGCTGCCATGGGCGCGGACGACCGCGAAATACAGCTTCCCGCGCTTCCCGGCACAGGACGCTTGGGGCCCTATGATCGGCGAGTTTCAGGCGTCATACGGAGTGATCGGGAGTAGCGGGTAGGCGCCGTCCGATTCGCAACGAGCGCCGGCCGATCGGTCGACCCCCTCTCACCCCGTCGCGAAATCCCAGAGGGAGCGCCAGACGCATCGCTTGGCTGGGTTCTTGAAGGCCAGCGGATCGAAATAGGCGAGGTGGCCGGTCGATCCGTCGTCGGGCCAGCGGAAACCGACCTCGACCCTGCCGCCCTTGTTGGTGACGAACTGCTCGACGGGGCCCGGATCGTCCGCGGCCGCGATCGTGGGACCGAGGCGGCCGGTTGCGCCATCCTGATAGCGCCAGATCCGCCCGTCCGTCGTGGTCACGCGCACGAGGCGGGCAGATTCGTCATAGGCGACAGTGAGGGGGCCAAGCTTGCCCTGGCCCTTGTAGTCGCACTGGCGCGTCACCGGTCCCGACGCAAAGGCGCCGGTTGAAGACGCCACAAGCGCGGCGAAAAGGGCGGGCATGAGACGAATGCGGGACATGTTGATCGTGACCGCTCGGACGCTCATTTCGTGAACGACGATGCGCCTGATTAACATGCGCAGAGAAGCTTGAACATGCGCAGAACAGCTTGCGCGGCCCGCCAATTCGCGAACGAGGCGAGTTTTTGCTCCGATCGCGCCGGAATGATCCCGCTCCGACGGGGCGGGCCCGGGTTGCAATGGCGCCTCAACCTGCTATCAAGCCGCGCGCGGCGACCTTCCGGCCGCTTTTCACAAGGCGAATTCATGACGCTCAGCCGACGCGCCGCGCTCTGGCTTCCTCTTCTCGCAGCCTCCGCCGCCTGGGCGGCCGAAGATCCCGACAATACGGTCGTGCTCACGACGAAGCACGGCAAGGTGGTCATCCACCTGCGCCCCGACTGGGCCCCGAAGCACGTCGCGCAGATCAAGTCGCTGGTGAAGAGCAAGTTCTACGACGGCATCGTGTTCCATCGCGTCATTCCCGGATTCATGGCGCAGACGGGCGATCCCACCGGAACCGGCACAGGCGGGTCCACCCTGCCCAACCTGCCGGCCGAGTTCAACAAAACCCATTTCACCCGCGGCATCCTGGGCATGGCGCGGTCGGAGGACCCGGATTCGGCCAATTCGCAGTTTTTCATCACCACCGCCGACGCTGGATTCCTCGACGGCAAATATACGGCGTTCGGCGAGGTCGTCTCGGGAATGGACGTCGTCGACAAGATCAAGGCCGGAACTCAGGAAAACAACGGCGCGGTCACGAACCCCGACAAGATCGTGACCATGCGCATGGCGCCCGAAGCGAAATGAGGAGCGGCGATATGGCGAACGCAGGCGACACGCTGACCCTCGACACGAGCAAAGGCCCGGTGGTGATCGAGATGAACCCGGGGCTTGCGCCCGGGCATGTGGCGCACATCAAGCGCCTCGTCTCCGAGGGCTTCTATGACGGCATCGTCTTTCACCGGGTGATCGACGGCTTCATGGCCCAGACCGGCTGCCCAAAGGGGACCGGGACCGGCGGCTCGAAATATCCCGACCTCAAGGCCGAGTTCAACGCCGAGCCGCATGTGCGCGGCACGGTGTCGATGGCTCGCGCCGCAAGCCCGGACTCGGCCAACTCGCAGTTCTTCATCTGCTTCGGCGACGCCTCCTTCCTCGACCGCAAATATACGGTGTGGGGCAAAGTCGTTTCGGGCATGGAGAATGTCGACAAGATCAAGCGTGGCGAGCCTGTCCGCGATCCCGACAAGATTGTGAAGGCGACGCTAAGCTGAGGCTTCTCCGCTGCCAGGCGCCGTAGGGCGGCCTCGCTGAGGCCGCTGAGGCGCGGTCAGCGACCGCGCCCTACAAGGGTTCCATGCGCGTCGACGCTTTCGATTTCGATCTTCCGCCCGAACGCATCGCGCTTCACCCGGCCAACCCGCGGGACAGCGCGCGAATGCTGGTCGTCGAGGCAGACGGCCGGCTGACGGATTCTCACATGCGCGATCTGCCGGAGTTTCTGACTCGCGGCGACGCGCTCGTCGTCAATGACACCAAGGTCATCGCGGCGCGGCTCGAGGGGGTACGAGTCAGGGGCGACGCGGTTGCTTCCGTCGAGGCGACGCTGATCGAACGCGTCGACGACTGCCGCTGGCGGGCGCTCGCGCGTCCCGCAAAGAGGCTCAAGATCGGCGAGCGCATCCGTTTCGGCGAGACGAGCGAAAGCATGGCTTGCCTTCTGGCGGCGCTCGACGCCGAGGTGGAGGAAAAGGGCGAGGCTGGCGAGGTCCTGCTCCGCTTTCACTTCGCCGGCGCGGCGCTGGATGAGGCGATCGAGAGGCTCGGCGCGCCGCCTTTGCCGCCATATGTCGCTTCCCGCCGCGCTCTGTCGCCTACCGACCGCGCAGACTATCAGACCATGTTCGCCGCCAAACCTGGAGCAGTCGCGGCGCCGACTGCTGGCCTGCATTTCACTCCGGCGCTGGTTGGGCGGCTGATCGAACGCGGCGTTGCGCTGCATCGCGTGACGCTGCATGTCGGCGCGGGGACTTTCCTCCCGGTCAAGGTCGAGGATACGCGCGACCACAAAATGCATTCCGAGCACGGATCGATCGAGGCTGCGACCGCCGACGCCATCAACGCGGCGCGCGAGCGCGGAGGCAGGGTCGTCTGTGTCGGCACGACCGCCGCGCGCATCATGGAGAGCGCCGCCGACGAAGCTGGGAGAATTCGACCGTTTGCGGGGCAGACGGATATCTTCATCACGCCCGGATACGAGTTTCGCTCGGTCGATGCGCTGATCACCAACTTTCATTTGCCGAGATCGACGCTATTCATGCTCGTCTCGGCGTTCAGCGGGCTTGAGACCATGCGCGCCGCCTACGCGCACGCGGTTCAAGCCGGCTATCGCTTCTATTCGTACGGCGACGCCTGCCTTTTGCTCCGCGCGGGCGCCGCGAAGGCGCCGGGCGAGCGCCGGTGAGCGGCGAATTTTCTTTCGCCGTGACAGCGGCCGACGGGCAGGCGCGCATCGGCGCCGTCTCGACGACGCGCGGAATCATTCGCACGCCCGCCTTCATGCCGGTCGGCACCGCGGCGACGGTCAAGGCCATGCATCCCGAGGCGGTGCGGGCGCTCGGCTCCGATGTCGTGCTCTGCAATACCTATCATTTGATGCTCGCGCCCGGAGCCGAGCGGATCGCCGCGCTTGGCGGCCTGCATAAATTCATGAACTGGCCGCATCCGATCCTCACCGATTCGGGCGGCTTCCAGGTGATGAGCCTCGCCAAGCTGCGCAAGGTGAGCGAGAGCGGCGTGATTTTCCAGTCGCACATCGACGGCTCGCGGCGCGAACTGACGCCGGAGCGATCGATGGAGGTCCAACGGCTTCTCGGATCGGACATCCAGATGCAACTCGACGAGTGCGTGAGGCTGCCCTGCTCGCATGAAGAGGCGGAGCGCGCGATGCGGCTCTCGCTGCGATGGGCCGAGCGGTCCAAAGACGCCTTCGGCCGCCAGCCGGGCAGGGCGATCTTCGGGATCGTCCAGGGCGGGACGGAGAAGGGTCTGCGCGTGTTCAGCGCGCAGGGACTCGTCGCCACAGGATTCCACGGATATGCAATCGGCGGCCTCGCGGTCGGCGAGCCGCAGGCGGCGATGCTCGAGACGCTCGACGTCGTGATCCCGCGCCTGCCTTTCGACAAGCCGCGCTATCTGATGGGGGTTGGCACGCCCGACGATCTCCTTCAGTCGTTGCGGCGCGGCGTCGACATGTTCGACTGCGTGCTGCCGACCAGGGCGGGAAGGCACGGCCTGGTCTTCACCCGCCGCGGGCGGCTCAATCTCCGCAATGCGCGCTTCGCCGATGATGCACGCCCTGTGGATGCGCTCTCGTCATCGCCGATGGCTCGCGACTATTCGCGCGCTTACTGGCGCCACCTCGTCAAGTCGGGCGAGATCCTGGCGATGATGGCGCTGACCGAAATCAACCTCGCGTATTATCAGGACCTCATGTCGGGCGCTCGGCAGGCGATAAAAGAAGCGCGGCTTGATGCTTATATCGCCGAGGCGCAACGAAATTGGGCGGAAGGCGAGGCCGAGAGTCGCTGACCGTCATCGCGAGATAAAAAAGCGAGGGGCGAGACGCCTATTCTGGCGGCTCGCCCCTTTTTTGGTCGATGCCTTGCGTTTCGAAATCCTGATTATTTGTTTTTATTGTCTGTCCGCGCGTTGCGCTGGTTCAGGACTATCTTACGCTTTGTCCTCCCACAGACCCTACGGCGTCCGGCGCCAAATATTTTGGCAGCGGCCTCCTTTTGGCGCGTCATTGCTAGTCTAAATTTCTGGCCGTGTCACCAGTCTGGGCGGCTCTGCCATGCAAATTTTTTCTGGCTTGGGGCGATTTGGTCAAATGTGCAGCGGCGGATGCAAAAGTGCCGGGCGAGCGACCGTCATACCATGGTTGCGTCCGCCTTTCATCCCTCGCCGGGATGCCGTAAGAACCCCGTCCGATGCTCCGGCAATGGAGGCAAAATGACCGCGATCGTTAACGTCGCCGCCCGCGAAATCCTTGATAGTCGCGGCAATCCGACCGTCGAGGTGGATGTCGTCCTGGAAGACGGCTCGATGGGTCGCGCCGCGGTTCCGTCCGGAGCCTCGACGGGAACGCGGGAGGCGGTCGAGCTGCGCGACGGAGACAAGGGACGCTTCGGCGGCAAGGGTGTCCTCAAAGCGGTCGAGGCGGTCAATCGGGAGATTTTCGACGCCGTCTCGGGCCTTGAGGCCGAAGATCAGCTCAAGGTCGACGAGACGATGATCACACTCGACGGCACCAAGAACAAGTCGAAGCTGGGCGCCAACGCGATCCTCGGCGTCTCGCTCGCCGTCGCCAAGGCGGCGGCGGAGGCTTCGGGACTGCCGCTCTATCGCTATGTCGGCGGAACGATGTCCAGGGTCCTGCCGACCCCGATGATGAACGTCGTCAATGGCGGCGTCCATGCCGACAACCCGATCGACTTTCAGGAGTTCATGATCATGCCGGTCGGCGCGCCTTCGTTCGCCGAGGCGGTGCGCTGGGGCGCAGAGACGTTTCATGCGCTCAAGGCGGCGTTGAAGAAGGCCGGACACAACACCAACGTCGGCGACGAGGGCGGCTTCGCTCCCAAATCTGCCTTCGGCGGAGGCGGCGCTCGACTTCTGCGTCAAGGCGATCGAGGCGGCCGGCTTCAAGCCGGGCGGCGAGATCGCGCTCGCGCTCGATCCCGCCGCGTCGGAATTCTTCAAGGATGGAGCTTACGTCTATTCCGGCGAGGGGTTGACGCGCTCAATCGAGGAGCAGGTCGAATATCTCGCCAAGCTCGCCAACGCCTATCCGATCCTGTCGATCGAGGACGGCATGGCCGAGCAGGACTGGGCGGGCTGGAAGCTTCTGACCGACAAGCTCGGCTCGCGCCGGCAACTGGTCGGCGACGACATCTTCGTGACCAACACCGAGATCCTCGAGCGCGGGCATCAAGGAAGGCGTCGCCAATTCGATCCTGATCAAGGTCAACCAGATCGGCTCGCTCAGCGAAACGCTCGCCGCGGTCGATATGGCGCAGCGCGCGGGCTACACCGCCGTGATGTCGCACCGGTCGGGCGAGACCGAGGATTCGACGATCGCCGATCTCGCGGTCGCGACCAATTGCGGACAGATCAAGACCGGCTCGCTCTCGCGCTCGGATCGGCTCGCCAAGTACAACCAGTTGATCCGGATCGAGGAGGAGCTCGGCGATCAGGCCCGCTTCGCCGGACGCGCGGCGGTCAAGGCGAGCTAGCGGCGAGCGGGCGCGCTCTACGGTCCCTTGCAAATCGGCGGCGCCCGCGGCGGCGGCGCTGGGTGATCCCTCCCATATTGGGCAAGGATCGGCTCGAGGGTTTCCTTGGGCCAAAACTTGGGAGCGCCGATTTCTCTGAGGCAGGAGGCGTTCCAATATGATCCTCCGCGCCCGGATTGCGCAACGGCGGCGATGTCGCGCGACTCAGGATAAATGTAGACTGTCGTCGGATTGTCCCTCAGCATCGGGATGATTTGCCGGGCGTCGGATGGCGACCAGCTCGTGCACCCGTCGCTGCGGCCGCCAGCGTAGTCGACCAGTTTTCCGACCGGAACGTAACCGTCATGGTCCGCGTACGGGCTCGCCGGAACTCTTCGAAGACAGACCCCCGCCAACACCTCGGCTGCATGGCCGCCGATTGCGCGCTGCCTGGCGTTTGCCGTCTCGCCTTCCCCGTCGAACTGCACGAACGAGCGGAGCAGAACGGCGTCTTCCCCGCCCGAGACGCGATAGTAGCCTTTGAAGGACGCTTTCGTTTCGCCCGTGACATAGGCTCCGCCCGCCGTCAGCTCGGAATCCATTGCGTTGCCGAAGTTCTTCGCGCACCGTCTTCCGTTTGCGAAATCGACGACCCCCTTCAAATCGCGGCCGCCGCCGTGACCCGCCGAGATGGCGCGAAACGACCGGTCGGCTTCGCAAATGATGTAAAACCGGCGCCCCGGCTGCCCGCCGCCCAAATCGCTGGGCCGGGTGGCGTCCATGGCGAAGTAACAGGGATTTCTCACCCCCTTCTGCTGGTAAAGCGCGCGAGCCCGCTGCAAGACAATCGGCGCGATCTGACCTTCCCCTTCGCCCACATGCGCCTCGAGCCAGGCGGGAACGTCCGGGGGCTGCCCAGCGGCGAGGGGCGGGCCCGAACCCGGCAAGGCGATCATGACGCCGAGGCTGATGGTTCCGAGAAACTGCGAATGCAACCGCAATGGATCATCTCTCTTGTCGACGCGCTCCGCGCTTGACCCGGTCTTGCGCCAGGCCGCGCCGGCCTGACGATTGCTCCGACACGTAAGATAGGCAAGCCGCGCGGTTCATTAACTTGGCGCTAACGCCGCCCACGCAAAACTCAACTCATGGTCGTAAGGACGCGCCTGCGCTCGATCGTGCTCCCGATCGTCTTCTACCTCGTGCTCGGGGTCACCAGCGGCTACCTCGTATGGGGCGCGTCGAACGGCGAGCACGGGCTCGAGGCCAGGGTCAAGTTCGACGCCGAGTCTGCCGAGCTCGCGGCGAAACTCGCCGCCCTTAAAGCTGAACGAGCGCGCTGGGAATTGCGCGTAGCGAGCCTCAGTCCTGAAAGCGTCGACAGGGATCTGCTCGACGAAGAGGCCCACGCGCTCCTGGATCGCGTCGCCAAGGATGAGGTGGTGATCTTCACGGGCCAGCCGAAGCGCTGAGAGCGCGAGGGCGATCGACGTCAAGCAAGACCAGCCGCAGCGGGCCGCCTTCGGGCGGCCCTTTCTTTGACGCTTGCCTCTTTGCTCGCCTTGCACGCCGCGTGTTAAAGCCCCTCCAGCCGATGACTTGAAAGGCCGCCGCCAATGAACGCTCCCACGCACGCCACTCTCGCCGAGCCAGCGACCCGCTCCAACTCGTTCTTTTCCGCCTCCCTCGCCGACGCCGATCCGGAGATCGCGCGGGCGATCGGGCTTGAGCTCGGTCGCCAGCGCGACGGCATCGAGCTCATCGCATCGGAAAACATCGTCTCTCGCGCGGTGCTCGAGGCGCAGGGCTCGGTTCTGACCAACAAATACGCCGAGGGCTATCCGGGCAGGCGCTATTACGGCGGGTGCCAGTTCATCGACGTTGTCGAGAATCTGGCGATCGAGCGGGCTTGCCGGTTGTTCGACTGCAAGTTCGCCAATGTGCAGCCCAATTCGGGGAGCCAGGCCAACCAGGGCGCGTTCATGGCGCTCATGCAGCCGGGCGATGTGTTCATGGGCCTCGATCTCGCCGCGGGCGGCCACCTAACTCACGGCTCGCCAGTCAACATGTCCGGGCGCTGGTTCAAGGCAGTCGCTTACGGGGTCGATCGGACGACCCATCGGATCGACATGGATCAGGTCGAGGCGCTGGCGCGTGAGCACAAGCCGAAGCTCATCATGGCCGGCGGCTCGGCCTATGCGCGGCATTGGGACTTCGCCCGCTTCCGCTCGATATGCGACGCGGTTGGCGCCTTTTTCGTCGTCGACATCGCCCATTTCGCCGGACTGGTCGCCGGCGGCGCACATCCGTCGCCGTTTCCCCACGCCCATATTGTGACGACCACGACGCACAAGACCTTGCGCGGCCCGCGCGGGGGCATGATCCTCACCAACGATCCGGAACTGGCGAAGAAGATCAACTCGGCCATTTTCCCCGGGCTGCAGGGAGGGCCGCTCGAGCATGTCATCGCCGCCAAGGCGGTCTCGTTTCACGAGGCGCTGACGCCCGAGTTCACGGCTTACGCGCATGCCGTCGTCGCCAACGCCAAGGCGATGGCCGAGCCGATTCTCGCGGGCGGTTACAAGCTCGTGACCGGGGGCACCGACAACCACCTGATGCTGGTGGATCTGACGCCGAAGGGCCTGACCGGCAAGGCGGCGGAGGCGGCGCTCGACCGCGCCGACATCACCTGCAACAAGAACGGAATTCCCTTCGATCCGCAAAAGCCCATGGTGACGTCGGGCATCCGTCTCGGATCCCCCGCCGCCACCTCTCGCGGATTCGGGACGGCGGAGTTCGCCAAGGTCGGGCGGCTTGTGGTCGAGATTCTCGACGGCTTGGCGGCGAACGGCGAATTGGGGAACAATGGCGCCGTCGAGGCGAAAGTGAAGTCGGACGTCGCCGAGCTCACCCGGCGGTTTCCGATCTACTAGCGCGCCGGGACGATCTTAATGAAGGGCGGCCTTGCATGCGATGCCCCTATTGCGGCGGGCTCGATACGCAGGTGAAAGACTCGCGGCCGACGGACGACGCCTCGTCGATCCGCCGGCGGCGCATCTGTCCCGACTGCGGCGGCCGCTTCACCACCTTTGAGCGGGTGCAGCTGCGCGAATTGCAGGTCGTCAAGAAGAACGGCAGGCGCGCGCCGTTCGACCGCGACAAGCTCGTGCGCTCGGTGCAGGTCGCGCTGCGCAAGCGGTCGGTCGAGCCCGAGCGGGTCGAGCGGATGATCAACGGCGTCGTGCGCCAGCTCGAGAGCCAGACCGACGGCGACATCCCGACCGAGCGGATCGGCGAACTCGTCATGGAGGGCCTCAAAGCGCTGGATGACGTCGCCTACGTCCGCTTCGCCTCGGTCTACCGTAATTTCCGCGAGGCCCGCGACTTCAACGCCATCGTCGGCGAGCTCGAGGCCGAGCCCGACGCGGCCCCTGCGCGCGAGGCGCCGCGTCAACGCCGGGACGCGCCGGCTTCATGAGCGAAAGCGCAGCCGCGGGCTCCGACGAGGACCTGCGCTGGATGGCGGCGGCGCTCAATCTCGGCTCCCGGTCGCTCGGCCTTGCCGCCCCCAACCCCTCGGTCGGCGCGATCCTCATCAAGGATGGCGCGGTCGTCGGCCGCGGGGCGACCGCTCCGGGTGGGAGGCCGCACGCCGAGCGGATCGCCATTGAGCAGGCGGGCGAGGCGGCGCGCGGCGCGACGCTTTACGTGACGCTCGAGCCGTGTTCGCATTTCGGCAAGTCGCCGCCCTGCGTCGACGCCATCATCGAGGCTGGCGTCGCCCGCGTCGTGTCGACGATGGAGGACCCGAATCCGCTTGTTGGCGGACAGGGGCATACCCGGCTCCGCGCGGCGGGGATCGCCGTCTCCGTTGGCGCGGGGGCGGCTCAGGCGCGGCGCGACCATCTCGGCCACATCCTGAAGGTGACAGAGGGACGGCCGTGCGTGACGCTCAAGCTCGCGGAAACGGCGGACGGGTTCGCTTCCGGCAGCGCGCATGACGCGCGGCTGCGCATCACGGGACAGATCGCCGATCTCCGGGTCCAGGTCATGCGGGGGAGTCATGAGGCGATCATGGTCGGGATCGGCACGGCGCTCGCCGACGACCCGGCGCTGACCGTGCGACTGCCTGGAGTCCACCTCAAGCCGCTCAGGGTTGTGCTCGACACGCACCTGCGTCTGCCGGAACGTTCGCGGCTCGCGGCGAGCGCGCGGGATGTTCCGACGCTGGTCTTCGCCGGGCCGCACGCGCCCGATGAGGCGGCAGGGCGGCTCGCCGAGCTTGGCGTCGCGATCGAGCGCATCGGGGTCGACACGGACGGCCGGGTCGATCTCGGCCAGGCCTTGCGGGCGCTAGGGGGGCGAGGAATCACCCGGGTGTTCAGCGAAGGCGGCCCGCGCGTCGCGGGCCAGCTTATCGCTCTCAGGCTTGCGGACGAGGTCGCCCTGATCACGGCGGAAAAGCCGCTCGGCCGGCCAGGCGGCCGCGCGCTGAGCGAAGGGGCGCGCACGACGCTGTTGGACGCATCGCGCTATCGGCCGGTGGAAATCCTGGCTTACGGGCCTGACACGCTGCGGGTCTGGGAGCGGATCGGATGATCGCGCGCGCTTGGGGGCGGCGATTAGGTCTCCCTCCAGGCGCGCTCATGGAGCAGGTAAGCTTGCACCGACAAGAGTTCGCACTGCGTGCGTCGAAAGTATAGACGCCCGTCTTTGTCGAGCACCGGCAACAGGTCCTCGTTCGAACTTAACCCTGCGGCGATCTGTCGTACAATTTCGATTTTCATCGACATCACGACAGTATCAATTCTCTTTGTCACGTATAGTTCGACCAGGTGTCGCAACATTTTGTTTTGCACGTAGATTTGCAGCCGGGGCCGGCGTACGTCGACCTCGTTCCAGATCATCTTGGCCGAGCGGTGTCGATCTGAAGGGTCGAAATCCTCGTCCGTCTGAGTGAACGCCGCGACGTCGACCGCGAAACGGTCGAAAATCCTCGCCCGATCGCCGACAGAGAGCGCGTTCGCAACCGCGCCGACGCCGTGCAAGGAGGAATATTGAAAGGAAGCCGGCGGCCCGCGCGAGACGCCCCCTATTTGCTGACGAACGATGTCATTGAACGTTACGTCAATGTCCAGCCAGTACAATTTTGAGCGCGGATCAATCCGTTCGCGGAAGGAGGTGTGACCAGCGCCAGTTGCCATGATTCGAATGTAGATTTTAGTGAGCCAGACATGAAGCTATCATGTAATCCGTCCGACAGGAATGACGCGCGGCGCGCCGGAGGCCAAAGTGCGTGGAAAGCTCGTCCAAGAGCGGGCTATTGAGGGTTTCCAATGTTCACAGGCATTATCAGCGACGTCGGCGAAGTTATTGAAATAACGCAAAATGGTGAGCTGAATCGTCTTCGGATCGCGAGCGCCTACTCGGCGAAGTCGATCGACGTCGGCGCTTCGATCGCCAACGCCGGGGCCTGCCTCACCGTGGTCGGGGTCGAGGCGCGAGGTCGCGGCTCCGCAATCGCCTATGACGTGGGCGCCGAGACGCTTGCGGTGACGACGCTCGGGCGCTGGCGGGCAGGCAGGCGCGTCAATCTCGAGCGCGCGTTGAGAGTGGGCGATGAGCTCGGCGGCCATATGGTCAGCGGCCACGTCGACGGGATCGCGGAGATCCTCACGCGCCGTGATTTCGACGGTATGGCGCATTTCACGTTCCGCGCTCCCGCCAGCCTGTCGAAATTCATCGCCGTGAAGGGCTCAGTCGCCCTTGACGGGACCTCGCTCACGGTCAACGCCGTCGAGGGCGACAGCTTCGAGGTTCTCCTCATTCCACACACGCTGAAAGTGACGAGCTGGGGCGAGCGTAAGGCTGGGGACCGCGTCAACATCGAGGTCGACCAAATGGCTCGCTACGCGGCGAGACTGATCGAGAACAGATGAACGCGCCGCCGCTGGCCTCGATATTCCCCGGACCGGTGGGAAACCGGGCGCATTCCTCTGACGCGCGCGCCAGTCAGCATTCGACCGATCTTACACGACGATCGCCGGACTCTCGGCGCTTGCCATCCGCGCCTTCTTCCTGGGCGTGAGGTGCAATTCGTTCTTCTGGTAATCACGAAGGTAGATAGGCCGGTACTTGTAGGTTTTATGGAGGGGTTGCGCAAAGACGGGCGGAGAATTCCTCTCCTTCTCCAAGCGTTGCAAGTTCTTCTCGGAGTGAACCCGCCACGGCCGATGCCAATAATCGTCGTTGTTGCCGCGCTCAATTTGCTTGTGGCGTCTTACGCTCATTTTTTCTGATCCGTAGACTTCCTGCAGGAAGCGGCCATGCCAATAGATCAATGCTTCCGCAGAAAGCGTCTCCGTCTCGATGACCGCCTTCCCCCAGCGAAGATGCTCCATCCAGTAGTTATGCCAATTGACTTGACCGAAGTCCAGCCAACTCTCCGACAGCCCTTTGCTTGCGCGCAATTCCGGATAATGAAAATCGTGCGCAAACCATATTCCTTTGGCTTCGTAAGCGTCGCGGAACGTGTTTTGGCCCGGATAAGGCGTCATGATGTTGACGCCGATTTCGTCAAGATCGAGCTCGATTGCGAAGTCGATCGAGTTTCTGATCGTTTTTTCGGAATCGTAGGGATGCCCGATGATGAACGAACCGCGCTTGGTGATTCCGACCTCTTCGATCATCCTATAGGCGGTTCGATAATCTTGCAGTTTCGTCCCTTTTTGCGTTGCACGCAAAATCTCTGCGTCGCCAGTCTCTACACCGAGACTTATTTTGTCGCATCCCGCCTCGTGCATGAGTTCCAGGAGTTCAATGTCCAGCGTGTTCGCACGGGTAAATCCGTAGAAGTGGACATCTCGAGCCAGATCCCCCTTACGCTTCTTGTCGATCAAACCCTCAAAAAGTTCAACCGCGTGGCCACGATGAACGGTGAAAGTATCGTCGAAAAACATGAAAATCTTGGTATGGAAGCGCGCGGCGGAGTTCACGATCTCATCGATTACGCTTCCCACCCGACGGCTTTCCATCAATGTCCGTCTACTGGTGCAGAATACGCAGCCAAAAGGGCAGCCACGGGCCATCTCAATCGCGTCGTTCTGTACAAGTCCGAGCGATGTATCCACGTATTTGTAGACGGACATGTTCAATCCGTCCCGATCGGGCGTAATTGCATCGAGCTCGGCGCCGGAGAGGCGATCGGCGGCCATCAAAAGTTTCCGCGAGCGATCCTCTCTCCACCGGAACTGGTTGGGAACGCCGGCCGCAATCGCGGCCATGGGTTTTTCGCCCTCATAGAGCACGCCCCAGTCCAAATATGCGTTCAGATCCTCGATCGTATGTTCCGGAAGGTTTGTGACATGCGCGCCGCCCAGGACCGTCTCAATATTCTGATCGATAGACTTTATTTTGCGGATGATCCCAGCCGCAAACGGGTATTCGGGCGTCGTGGCGGTAACACCTACAATACCGGGATTGAATTTAAGCACCTCAGCGACCGTTTGATCCACGCTGAGTAATTCTGGCTCGCCATCAACGATATGAACCTGATGGCCGAACGTATTCAAATGGCCGGAAATAGCCATTAGGCCCAGCGGTGGCCGGACCTCGCGCCGAGTGTCTTTCGTCTGCTTGTATACCGCGCCATAAATCCGATCGGAATAGCCCGGTCGCACAAGGACAATACTTGCCATCAATGCGCCCCTCTCGCAATACGCCTCATCGAAACGCGCCCTGCGAGCTCTTTGTTCCAACGAGCCTTACTGTATTTCGTGGGCCGGGCCGCCAATCCGCCCATCTTTTGCGGAAGTAACCGACAGTCTCCGCCGGATTGAGCCGCGACGCAAGCCTAAAGTGATAATGACATACGTCGCCAGCGCTGGCATGCCGAAAGGGAAGACTTAATCCAGAAACGGGCACAGTACCAATGAGCAACGATTCTGGTCGCCGCGCTTGAATCGGAATTCGCTACAATTTCTGGAAATCGATGGCCTTGCCGCTTGAGTTATTCCAAAAACCGGCGCTGCGCATAGGGAAATACGTCAATGATGCTTGTAAGGCCGATTGCGCCAGCAAGTTTTTGTCGCGGGGCATGACGCAATCGAACGACGGCTGAACGAGGGGGGCCGCCGCGACGGTCTTATTCTACCGATTGCCCGCCCAGGACGTCCGCGCCTGGTCCAGCAGCGCCGCCATCGCCACGCTTTGCGCCAGCGGCATCAAGCCGCTCTCTGTCGCCCCACGGCGGACGCAGCGCATGACCTCGTCGGCCTCATAATGATAACCGTTGCCGGAATAGACGCGCGTCAAGGTCTGCGTTCCGCCGGTTCGCAATCTCTCCGCCAATCCTCGAAGCCGCTGCTGCGCGGTCTGAGCGAGCGTGCTCTCGCGGATTCTCTCGAGGCGCAGATTGCCGCTTTTTACGCGGCTCGCCGGGCGCGCCGTCGTCAAGGTCATCCGGAACGGCCGAAAAATCGGGGCATGGACGTGAATCGCGCCATGAGTGCCCTCGATCGTCAGATCGTTAGCAAGGCGCGTTCTCAGGCTTGCTCGCAATGTCGACAAGGCGCCGCCCTGATGGCGCAACACAAGGACACAGTTCTCGTCGACGCCGGTCGCGCCCCAGGTCGCAACCGCCGCCTTGAGTTCGCCCTCTCCCAGCAGGTCAAACGCCATAGCCAGCGGGTAGATGCCCCGATGCAGGAGCGCGCCTCCCCCGAGGTCGGGATTGAACAGGTTTTCGTTCGGGTCGGGCAGGTTCGAGGCGCCGAAACTGCCGCAGAAACTGACCGGCGCTCCGATAGCGCCGCCGCGGATTCGCGTTCGCAGTTCCTCAACGAGCGGCAGAAAGCGCGTCCACATTCCTTCCATGCAGAATACGCCCGATGATCGCGCCGCCGCCGCCATCGCCTCGGCGTCGCTGCTCGTAGCGGCGAAGGGCTTTTCAACCAGCACCGGCTTTCCGGCCGAAAGACAGGCGATGGCCTGTTCCCGATGGGCCGAGGGCGGCGTTGCGATGTAGAACGCGTCCACGTCGGATGACCGCGCCGCGTCCTCGACGGTCAAGCGAACGTTCGCGACGCCAAAGTCCCGCGCGAACGCGCGCGCGTTCGCTTCGGTCCGCGAGCAGACGAGGGTGGCCGCGCCGCCATCGGACTTACGCAAGCCCAAGACGAACTTGCGCGCTACATATCCTGTGCCGATTATTCCCCAGCGAAACACGCGGCCGCCCCCCGATCTCGACAAACGCGAACCTGGCGATCCGCTCGGGCCGGCAGCGAAAGCCGACAGAGAGCGGACCCGTTCAGTGCTGATGCATCCGCACCAGCCAGCGCTCGATCGTCCGCCCGACCCAGGAGAGATCTCCCGCCGTCGAATAATCAAGCCTCGACGCCAAAGTCTCGGGACGAGGCTCGATCGGGGCGAAACTGGTCTTCAACCTTGTCGAACCGCCATAGGGTCCAGCGTTCTGTATGGCGATGGTCAGTTCGGTCAGATGCAAGGTGAAGTCATGCGGGGGGAAGGACGGCCGGCCAGTTTTCAGGGCGTCCGCGAGCTCAGCGACGCCAATGGCTTTGTCCTGCTGGCCGAGTTCACGGCGCCTGGCCGCTTGCAACACTTCGGACGGCGACCACCAGCGCGTCTTGGGCAAGGTCTCGCGCCCGCCCGCCCCCGGCGGGGGATTGCGCACGAGTTTCAGCTTTCTGCCTCCGACGCCGAGCAAATTCTGCAACGTGGAGTTGGCGCGCACCGACATGGCTTTGCGGGCGTTCAGCGTCAGCTGGTTGAACTTCTCCAAATAGACCGGACACCGATAGTTCCGGTAGGTGTCGGCGGTGAGCATGCCCGCGTTGCCGATGATGCGCATGCGATTGTCGAACGGCGCGCCGATGCTGCACGTGACGCGCGCCACCACGCCGCTTCGGAAGTTCAAAGACGCGACCGAGAAGTCGGGCGTATCCGGCGGGTCCAGCGGCAAGTCCGTCTTGTCGGGAAGCGTCTGCTTGGAGAATGCTGTCACGCTTTCCACTGGGCCGAAGATCGCGCAAAGCCAGGTCAGGTGGTAGCCGATATGCTCGTAAGTCGAGCCCCACTCATATTGGTCGAGATAGGGCCAGGGCGCGCCGGTTCGGCTGCGCCAAGTCTCCGGGTGCATGCGGTAGATCACGTTGTCGTCGAATTCAGCATAGACGATACGCGGATCGCCAACGGCGCCATCGCGCACAGCCTTCCACATCGTCTGCGTCGTGTCGCTCATTGCGTTCGATGGCGCGCAGGACAGCCGAAGTCCAAGTCTATCGGCGAGCGCCAACAACGCGCGGGCCTGTTCCATGTCCGGCGCCAGGGGCTTCTCCGAATAGACGTGTTTGCCCGCCAGCAAGGCGGCGCGGGACACCTCGAAATGGCTCCCGATGCTGGTCAGATTGGCGACAATGGCTATTTCCGGGTCGGCGAGAAGGTCCTCGTTGCTGGCGTAGGCCTTGAGGTCGTAAGCGCGCGCCACCGTGTCGCGGCGGGCGCCGTCCCTATCCGCCACGCCTTTCAGAGCCAGTCCGGGATGGCGCGCCCACGTCGCCATGTAATGGTCGAAAACATAGCCGCAGCCGATCACGCCAATCTTCACATTCGCGTTCCTTCGTCCCTAAGCGCATGAGGCGTGACGAAACAATAGCGCGGCGATAATCCTGCACGAAACGCGCGACGTCATTGTTTTAATTGAACTGGTCGCGAAAGGCGTCAATAAGGCGTTTCGCTATGACCTCGTTTCCACGTTCATTGAAGTGAACGTCCCCGACGGTATAATATTTATCGAGAGCTATTTGATTTTGCTCGGGACCGTGGTCGCCGGCATAAAAATCAGGGAAGTGATCTATGAACAACGTGCAGCCTTGCGACTGACACCAGTCGCGCCAGATTGTCATGCCGACACTTTGAGGAGTGTCATAAATCGCCTGGTCCGGCCAGGGATAGACCGCGACCGAAAACTTGATGTTTCGCTCTCGCAGGATTTCGGCGAGCGCCGTCATGTTATCGAGCGCTTTCCTTACCCCGCCGCTGACCCCCATTTCGCCGTATCCGCTAGGCAGGTCTCCATAAATTGTCCAACTGCTGCGGATCAGCTTGAGCTGCAATCTCATGTTCTCGACGGCGCCACGTTCCTTTTGGGTCAACAATCGGTATAGAGTATAGAACTTGTTGATTATATTCCTGCTGACGAGAAAATTTGTTTGGAAAAAGCGCTCCAGAAACGGCTCCTGGGACGGCTGGACTATGGTCTGAATGGTGCGGTCGCCGACGTGAGCGCCAAAATCCGGACGATCTTTATAGTCGATGATGTTTCCGGCGCTATCCGTGACGTACGCGGCGGCCTCATCTTGAATATCGGAAATATCAACGTAGATGATGACGTGGTCGAAATTGACACCGGCGTCGAGCAGCCGTTCCACCTGCTGCAGATAAAGACTCGGCGAATAGGACCGGACGCCGCCATTGAGCACCTCGACGTTTGGGTAGGCTGCGGCGAAGAGCCCGACAAAGGTGTCTTCCCACGGGAGCCCGATACCCTCAGTAAATGAATCTCCGAGGAAGAGCACTCTATGAGGCTTGTCGGAGATCGGTTCTACTTGTCGCGCCGCGGAGTCTCGCAAGCCGAGTGAGTTTGTGTTCATTTCGTACCGGCGACGTCCCCAAACGGCCGTCGCATGCGAGACGTTTGGGGCAAACATGTGGTTCATCCGCGTGTCCAAGACCTCGAACACGTCTGGCAATATGCGATATTTGATGCTTGTGTGGCTGATAATGAAATCGACAGTAAAGAATAAAACGATTGTTGCGATAGCGTTGATCGCGATGAGGCGGAGACGTCCTTTCGTTGTCGCTCCCGAACTATCCATGCACGTCGCCTAGCGTCGCCAGCGCAGGTTCAATCGAGTTCAAAGGCGTCCTTATAATCGAGTTTGAGGGCGGTGTTCTGATCCGTCTTGTCCAGCATCGCGTTGCCGACCACCAGGGTTTCGATCTCGGTTCCCATGAAGCAACGGAACGCGTCTTCCGGGGTGCAGACGATGGGCTCGCCGCGAACGTTGAAGCTGGTGTTGACCACCACCGGGCAGCCGGTCAGGGCTTTGAATCGGGAAATCAGGGCGTGATAGCGCGGGTTCGTCTCCGAATGGACTGTCTGGACGCGCGCCGAGTAGTCCACGTGGGTGACAGCGGGGATGTCTGAACGCGGCACGTTCAGCTTGTCGATCCCGAACAGCGCCTGTTCGGCCGGGGT
Source organism: uncultured Alphaproteobacteria bacterium (assembly GCA_963761435.1). GTDB lineage: Bacteria > Pseudomonadota > Alphaproteobacteria > Rhizobiales > Beijerinckiaceae > Roseiarcus. Next base: position 77,885 of record CAVXHJ010000010.1, read on the forward strand.
CATCGGCCGCTGGCGCGCCTCCTTCACCGGCGCGACGAGCAGCATATAGGGACTGTCGCAATCAAGGTCGAACCAATCGAGGACGTCCTCCCGCAGTACGGAGGGGGCGAACGGCCGAAAGCTCTCGCGGTATTTGACTTTCAGATTGAGGGTCCTCTGCATGGCAGGGGCGCGAGGATCGCCGAGGATCGAGCGCCCGCCAAGCGCTCGCGGGCCAAATTCCATGCGGCCCTGAAACCAGCCGACCGCCTTGCCGTCCACCAATGCGCGCGCCGTCGCCTCGATGACCTCGCCCTCGTCAAGCACCCGATATTTCGCGCCCGCCGCGGTAAGCCGGCGCTCGATTTCGGCTTGCGAGAAGCTCGGCCCGAGATAGGCGCCGCGCATGCCGTCGCCGGCGTTAGTGATGCGCCGCGGTTGGCTCTCCTCCTGGTGCCAAACCGCGAGGGCGGCTCCAAGGGCGCCGCCCGCGTCCCCCGCCGCCGGCTGAATCCAGATGTTGTCGAACCGGCCGTCTCGCAGGACCTTGCCGTTGGCGACGCAGTTGAGCGCAACGCCTCCCGCCAGACACAGGTTCTTGCACCCGGTTTCGGCCGCAAGCGAACGGGTCAGGCGCAACATGACTTCTTCGGTCACAGCCTGAATGGATGCCGCAAGGTCCATGTGGCGCTGCTCGAGCCATTCGTCGGGCTTGCGCGCCGGACCGCCGAACAGCGCATCGAAACGCGCGTTCGTCGTTTTCAGGCCGGTGCAATAGTCGAAATAGTCGAGATCGAGGTGAAAGGATCCGTCCGGTTTCAGATCCACCAGATTGTCGAGGATCGTGCGGGCGTATTTGGGTTCGCCGTAGGGGGCGAGGCCCATGACCTTATACTCGCCGGAGTTGATCTTGAAGCCGGTGTAGTACGTGAAGGCCGAGTAGAGAAGGCCAAGCGAATGGGGAAAGTGGATCTCCTTGGAGATCGCGAGCGCATTGCCACGCCCAACGGCGGCCGTCGCGGTCGCCCATTCGCCCACCCCGTCGATGGTGAGCACGGCGGCCTCGTTAAACGGCGACGGGTAAAACGCGGAGGCGGCGTGACTGAAATGATGTTCCGCGAACTGGAGCTTGGAGACTTCGCCGAGAGCCGGATCGATCTCGGCGAGGCGCTTCTTCAGCATGTCTTTCTGGAACAGCTTGTCGACGATCCAGATCGGCATCGCCTTGCGAAACTGGCTGAACCCGCGCGGCGCGAATGCGAGATAGGTCTCCAGCAGCCGCTCGAGCTTCAGGAAGGGTTTGTCGTAAAAGGCGACCCGGTCGATGTCGGCTCCCGCGACTCCGGCTTCGCTGAGACAGTAGCGCACCGCGTTCGCTGGGAAATCGGGGTCGTTCTTCTTCCTTGTGAAGCGTTCTTCCTGCGCCGCGGCGACGATCTCGCCGTCACGGATCAGCGCCGCCGCGCTATCGTGGTAATAGGCGGAAATCCCGAGGATATTCATCCGTCCGCCAGGTCAGAAGAGCGTGTAGATGAACGGCCCGACTGCGTAAGCCTGAGACAGGATGATCAATCCACCGAACGCAAGCATCAAAATCAAGATCGGCATCAGCCAGAACTTCTTGCGGACGTTCAGAAATTCCCAGAGCTCGGCGACAAATGACATGGCGAACCCCTTCTCCTGTCTAGAACTGCCTCAGAACTGCCTCCGCATAGTCCCCGTCGCAGGCCCCGGAGGGTCGCGAGTGATCCAATAGGTTTCCGTCCCTGAATCGCGCTTCAGGCGCAACAAATCCTTGCCGGACGCGCGCAAGACGAATCCTATCGGCACAAACGCGACCACGTACAGCACGGCCATGACGACCGGACTGACCACATGGTTGAGCGCCAGGCCGAGCTTGAACCAGGCCTTGTTGAGCGGCCGCAAAACCCTCGGAGCCAGGAAGGCTATGGCGAGAAACGCAACCGCGATCACAAGCGCCCACCAGCGGGGCGCTGCGCGGTGGATCGCCAGCGGTATCAGGCCGATCAGCGAAAAGAATACTGCGAACACGATCCCGAAGGTCCGATCGGAGCCCGGCTTCAAGTCGCGATACGATGAAATTGGCTCGTGCAATGACATTGGTCATCCCGCCAAAATTTTACGATCCCCCCATGAGGTACGCCCCTCAGTAAAAATACCTATGTACGATTTCCCTAAGGTTGTCAAATCACTGGGTATTTGGGCGTGTTTAGACGTGTCTCATGCTGGTAGCGAACCGCAGGTTTCAATCGAACTCGGAGAAAAGGCATCGTATCCGCCGGAATGTTCAAACATACGCAGTGATACGCCGGCCTCGGCGCCGGGCATCGTTACTGACAACCGTCTAGCATTACGGTCGTTGGAATCACAGAGGAGCCGTGGTTAGGTATTTATACCGATGTTTTTTTCCAACTCCTTGAAGGACTTCAAATTCCAATCTCGCGGAGTCGAAAACAGGTGGCGCCTGTTGTAATACGGGTTGAGTACGGTTGTAGTGAAATTCCGGCGCCCTAGCGCCGCGACCGCACCCGTCCGAAATGACGAGCGAGATAAAGGGCGATCAGAAGCGCGCCCAGGCCGACAAGCGACCATTCCAGGATCACGTCGCTTCCCTTGGGCGAGAACGCGTACAACAGGGCGAAGCCGACGGCGAGGTTCAAGAACCCCCAGAGCACGTTGACCACGGGCGAGGATTCGCCGACGCCCGGCGGCGAGGCGAACGGGCTCTGAAACCAGTTTCCGCTAATGCCTTGGACGAAATGCGGCACGCCGTTGGCGAGAAACAATCCGCTGACGAATTGCAGGAGATAGATGTACCAAGGAAGGCTCAACATCAGGGACTCGCTGAAAGACCCGCCGGGGCGGTCAGGACTGGACGACCCAGCGCGTGAGTAGCCGCGCGAGCGCGGGCCCGATCAGGATTGCGATAATCGCGCGCCCGACCTGCATTGTCATGACGAACGGCAGGTCGACTTTGGATGACGCAGCGATGATCGCCACGGAATCGACGCCGCCCGGACTGGTTGCGAGATAGGCGGTCAGCGGGTCCGTTCCGACGGCAACGTGCAGCGCATAAGCGAGAGCGCCGCAGAGCGCGATCAGGGCGAGGATCGAGGCGGCGATACGCGGCAATTGCCGCGCGGCGTAGCCGACGATCGGCCGCGTGAAGCGCAAGCCGATCGACCAGCCGACCACGGCGTAACAGACGGCGAGGAGCCAGGGCGGCAACGTGATCGTGACAACCGTCAGTCGACATATTCGTTGATCACCGCGTCGGCGATCGCGCGCTTGGTGATGACGCCGACGACATCGGCGGCGCGGGGCCGGCGCGCGCCGTGGAAGACGATCGCGGCGCCCGCCTTGTGCCGTTTGAGGCGCGCGAGCACGAGGCTCAACAAGTCGACGTCGCGGCAGACGACAAGCTGCTTCTCGACGAAGTCGTCCACCAACCGATCCGGGTTGTTGACGCTCTCGCGCCAGAGGCCGGAGCGCGGCGGAATCAAGCCGACGATTCTGCCTTCGCGCTCGATGATGATGGCGCGCAGGTCGTCGATGTCTTCCCACCCCATGCAGCCCCTGAGCGTCGACCCTGCTTCCGCCAGGATGAACCGCCGCTCCATGATGTCCTGCGCCTGCTGGACGAGATAGAGATTGACGTGCCGCTCCTTCGGAATGCGATGGCCGCGGTGGCGCAGCTTGATCGTATAGATCGTCTCGGGGATCAGCGCGCGCCTGACGCCCGCGGCCACCGCAACGGCGACAATCACGGGAACGATGATCGCGTAGTCGCGCGTCATCTCGAACACCATGATGATCGCGGTCATGACGCCGCCGGTGCCGGCGCCGACCATGGCCGCCATGCCGACGATCGCCGCCGACGGCAGGGTCAGGCCGGCGTCGGGCAGGAGGCGCGCGGCGACCGCGGCGAAGGCCGCCCCCAGGGTCGCGCCGAGAAAGAGCGATGGCGAGAAAATGCCGCCCGAGGCGCCGCAGCCCAGGCTGATCGTGGTCGCGAGCAGCTTGAGCGCGAACAACAGCGCGAGAAGGCCGGCCGCCGTCATCCCCTGGTCGAGGATCGACTGGATGACCCCATAGCCGACACCGTCGACATAGGAATGGCCGAAAACATTGGAGAGGCCGACCATCATCAGGCCGACCAGGGTCATGCCGACGATATTCTGCGTGTAGACGTTTCCGGGCAGCCTCGGAAAGCCGTCCTCCATGAACACCAACAGCCGGATGAAGGCCCAGGCCGCGACGCCGCACAGCGCCCCGAGCGCGGTGTAGGCGATCGCTTCCTCGACGCCGAAAGCGCGGGCCGAGGGAAAGACGATTTCCGGAACGGTGAAGGCCGGATTGGGGCCAATGAGAATGCGGCCGAGCAGGGTGGCGGCGCCGGTCGCGATGACGACCGGCAGGAAGGTGCGGTTGGACACCTCTGGCAACAGGATCTCGATCGCAAACAGGACCCCGCCCAGCGGCGTGTTGAAGGTGGCCGCGATGCCTGCGCCGGCGCCCGCCGACAACAGGGTGATCTTCTGCCCGGTCGAGAGCCCGATTGCTTTCGAAAACGCCGAGCCCAGCGCCGACCCGATCTGGATGATCGGCCCCTCCCGGCCGACTGACGCGCCCGATCCGATGGACAAGGCGGAGGCGAGCGACTTGACGACCGCAACCACGGCGCGAATGTCGCCGCGCTTGTAGTGGATGGCGTCCATGACCTCGGGGACGCCATGGCCTTTGGCCTCCGGCGCAAAGCGCTCGACCAGGTAGACGACGACAAGCCCGCCGAGGACCGGCGAAAGGATCACCCAGTTTCCAAACCGGCTCGGCCCTTCCAGGATGTTGGCGTCGTAGGCGATCTTGAAGACGCCGTTGAACATCGCGTTGTGGATGAGGCCGATCAGCGCCCGGAGCGCCACCGCGCCCACGCCGGTCATGATCCCGACGCCCAGCGCGAGCAGGCAGAGGATGAACAGGCTCACCCTCCGCTCGTCCGCCTCGCCGGCGGCGACTGTCGCGGGGGCAGCCGCGCCATCAGCGGTCGTTGACGACATCTCTCAGGTTCTCCAGTAGATCAAAGACGAAGCGACGCGCCCCGTTCCGCATGATTCGACCTATAGGCTCAAGCTCGCTTCGCCGTGAAGACAGCACACGAGGATTTGACGCGATCCCGCCCGGGCGACGGAGTAAAGTGGGACCACGGGCTTTCCGGACCTCCTGCCGCGCCCGTGACGGCGCGGTGTCTGGCAGGCTTTACGAAACTCGCTCGCCGACCTAGTTTTTGAAAAGTCGCTCCCACTTTCCGGTTCGGAAAGCGGCGGGAGCTTAATGGGATGAGTCGACCATGCTTGCGGCGCGAAGTCTTCTCCTGATCGGTCTGGCCGGGCTGGTGATTCCGGCCGGCGGGCTGCGCGCCCAGACCCTGTTTCAACTTGCCAGGATTCGGGTCGCCCCAGCAAACCGAGGCCTATCTCCCGCCTGACGCCGATCCGAATTATTCGACTCCCGGAGGCTACGACCAGGAAGTCGACAGAACACTCACCACCCGCAAATTGGTGAGCGATCCGACCCGCGAGCCGGCGGGGACCGTCACCATCAACACCCACGAGCGCAAGCTCTATCTCTCGCTCGGCGGCGGACAGGCGCTGCAATACGGAATCGGCGTCGGCCGGGAGGGTTTCGCCTGGAAGGGGCAGGCCGAGATCGGCCGAAAGGCCTTTTGGCCCGGCTGGACGCCGCCGCCTGAAATGATCGACCGCCAGCCTGGCCTGCCGCGGCACATGGAGGGCGGCATGGAAAATCCGCTCGGCGCGCGCGCCCTCTACCTTTTTCAGGACAAGAAGGACACGCTCTTCCGCATCCACGGCACCAACGAGCCCAAATCGATCGGCAAAGCGGTGTCGTCCGGATGCATCCGGATGATGGACGCCGACGTGATCGACCTCTACGGGCGGGTCGCGAAGGGGACGCCGGTCGTCGTTTTGTAGCGGCCCGCCGCCGTTCAGATCTCCGGGACGGTGAACACCGCGCACGGCGAGGCGATGCCGCGCAGGGCATGCTCGCCAAGCGGGATCAGCGCCGTCCCGGTCTCCGCGGCGAAGGCCCCCGAGACCAGCACCGCCTTGTCGAGCGACCGGCATAATCCTTCCAGCCTGCTGACGAGATTGACGGCCGGTCCGATGGCGGTGAAATCCAGCCGGTCGGCGGCGCCGATCGAGCCCCAGAGTATCTCGCCCAGATGCAGCGCGGCCCCGAAGGGCAGGGGCGGGAGGCCCTCACGCTTTCGCGCCGCGTCGAGATGCGCCATGCCGGCGCGGGCGGCGGATACGGCTTTCAGCGCCGCCTCGCAGGCCGCGCGCGGATCGCCGCCGGCGACTGGGAAGATTGCCAGCACGCCATCGCCGATGAACTTGAGAACTTCCCCGCCGAAGGCGTGAATCGCGCCGGCGATGCGGTCGAACCAGGCGTCAAGCGCCGCGATCACCGCCTCCGGCGGGTTTGTCTCGGAGAGCGCTGTGAAGCCGCGCAGATCGGCGAACAGGAGCGCCGTCTCGATGGTCTCGCCGACCCCGCGGCGCAATGGACCGGCGAGCACCCGCGACGCGCTGCGCTTGCCGAGATAGGCTTCGAGCGCCGCCGTCAGCGTCGCCCGCGCGGTCAGCGCCGCGAGCGGGGCGGCGGAAAAGCGGGCGGCCTCGGAGAGGCGCCCCGCCTCTTCCGTCGTGAATGGGCGAGGGCCGATCCAGGCGAGGCGGGGGCTGCCCGTCTCTTGTCCGACCGTTCTTTCGTGCGTTTCGCCCGGCGCGAGCCCCGCGAGCCAGCGCTGACCGGCGTCGCCGGGAGCGCCCGGCGCGGGCTCGAGCCCGTTGGCGAAGAAGCCGAGCGCCTCGCTCATCGTCCCGCCGTCGGCGCGCCAAAGCCAGGTGCGACGGGCGATCAGAGGGTGCGGCGCGGCGAGTGTCAGCGCGCCGCCGGCGAGGGGGAGCCCGTCTGCGATCAGCCGCTGGCCGAGGCTGGCGAGGAAGGCTTCGGCGGACGGCGAGGCGGCGGCCTCGTCGACAAGCCAGGCGAGGGTGGGTACGGGCGGCATGGGGAGGGGATCATCGGCCCGAGCCCGCCTGTTTGTCACGCGGCGCGCCGAGGGGCCGCGCTGGCGCGGGCGCCGATTTCCTCTCAAGGCTCCGGGAATGAGAGGGGCCGGCGGCGCCTTCTCCGCGGCGAGCGAAGGCGCTCGTCGGAGACCGGGCCGTGGTCCCTGGCGAACGATTTCTGGCGAACGATTTCTTGACAGTGTTCTCTCTTTGTTCTAGCGTTCAAAGAGCGCTGGGGCAGGGCGGCGCGCAGCGGCTTGGCGACGGAGAAGAAAAATTCTTAGTTTTGATTACAAGCCATTGAAAAGGCTTGATTCCAAAAAACAAAAGAAAGGAAAAAACAGCGTTTTCGCTTTCTTTTGTTTTCGCGGATTTTCGTCCCGGGAGCGCGAACGTGGGCCGGGCGGGTAGAATTGGCGGTCTTCCGTTCGTCTTGTCATTGACGCGCCTTCGGGACGTCTTATATTCAACCATCGGGTTTAATATGGGCCGCCCAGAGCGCGCCGATGAGGAGGCTTAGATGGACCAATCGCTCATTGTCCGGCGCGAGACCCAGATTGCGGCTCCGCCCGCGACCGTCTTCGCCTTCCTGACCGATCCCAACAAGATCCTGAGCTGGATGGGCGCCGAGGCGAAGACCGAGGTCCATCCCGGCGGCCTCTATCTGGTCAAGGACGTTGGCGGGCGGCCCGGCCGCACGGCTCGTGGGCAATTCCGCGAGGTCGTTCCGGTCCATCGCCTCGCCTACAGCTTCGGCTGGGAGGGAGACGACGCGGTCCCCCCGGGTTCGGGCCTGGTCGAAATCGACCTCCTTGACCGGGATGGCGGCACCCTCGTCCGCATGACCCATACGGGGCTTCCCAACGCCGCCGAGTGCGCCAATCACGGTAAGGGTTGGGCGCACTATCTCGGGCGGCTGGGAGTGGCCGCCGCCGGCGGAACTCCTGGGCTGGACGACTTCGCGCGCCGCAGCATGGCCTGAGGCCCGAGTCCTTCGCGCATGGCGAAGCGCCTGAGCGGCCCGATCGCGGAAAGCGCCGCAAGCGCCGCGCCACGGCTGAAATCCAGCGGCGCGAAACGCGTGAGCAAGGCGCGGTTGAGGCCGTCGACCACGCCGGTCCTCAGCGCGATGTCCGCCCGCCGGGCGCGCTGATAGGCGTCGAGCGTCTCCCGCCCGCCGACGTCGCGGCCCTCGGCGCGCGCTTCGAGCGCGCAGGCGACGATCGCCTCGACGTCGCGCAGGCCGAGGTTGAGCCCTTGCGCGCCGATCGGCGGCAAGACATGCGCCGCGTCGCCGACGAGCGCCAGCCTTTCGCCGGCGATCGTCGGCACGATTTGCCGCGTCATCGGGAAGATTCCTCGCTCGCCCTCTATGCGCATCGCGCCCAGATGCGACAGCGCCTGACGCTCGACCTCCTCCGCCAGAGCCTCGGCTGCGAGCGTCTCGCGCCTCCGCGCGTCTTCGTCCGCCATTACCCAGACGAGGCTCGACCGATGGGGCGAAATCGCGCTCGCTGGCAGCGGGACGAGCGTGAATGGGCCGCCGCGGGTGTGGAACTCGGTCGAAAAGTCGTGGTGCGGCAGCCGATGGGCGAGAATGGCGGTCAAAGCGCTTTGCCCATAGCGATGGGGGCGCGCGGCGATCCCGGCGGCGCGGCGCGCTTGCGAGTCCCGGCCGTCGGCGCCGATAACGAGCCGGGCCGAGACCGTGCGTCCGCCCCGGAGCTCGGCACGCACAGCGTCGGCGTCGAACGCGTAGGCCGCGACTGTGTCAGCGAGGCGCTCGACGCTGGGCGCGCGCTCAACCTCCGCCCGGAGCGTTTCCCCCATGCGATCGTTCTCGATATTCCAGCCGAACGCGTCGAGGCCGATTTCCGCCGCATGGAACTCGATCGGGCGCGGCGGAAAGAGCGCTCCCGTGTCATCGATGAGGCGGAGCGACCGCAGCGGCGCCGCTTGAGCCTGCAACGGCGCCCAAACGCCGAGCGAGTCGAGGAAGGCGACCGAGGGGTCGAGCAGCGCGACGGTGCGCCCGCGCCCGGTCCGCTCGCCGGCGCCGCAACAGAGGACGTCGAAGCCGGCGCGCGCAAAGCCTAGCGCCGCGGCGAGCCCGGCGAGGCCAGCGCCCGCGATCAGGACGTCCGAGCGGCTCGCGGCCGGCGCTTCGCCGTTCGTCATGGTCGATCTCCCGGGCGGTTTCCCCCAAAAAGCCGATGTTCGTACGGCCACGATCGGGGAGACGGCGCCGCGTAACTTTGATAAGGCGGAAGCTGCGAGGTCAAGCCGACGCTGGCGGCGCTGTGCATTCGCCAGGGTCGAGGCTGACAGGGCAAGGAATGTCGATCGAAAAGCGGCCCGTTGACGTCGCTAGCGCGGCGGGGTTCTCCGTCCATCTTTTCACCGCGTCCGGCGGGGCGGTGGCGGTGCTGGCGCTTTACGCGGCGATCGAGCGCAACTTCGCCGCCTGCTTCGCCTGGCTCGGCTTGGCCTTCTTCATCGACGGCGTCGACGGCACGCTGGCTCGCGCCGCGCGGGTGCAGGTCACCGCGGCGGCGATCGACGGGGAGGTGCTTGATCTGGTGATCGATTTCCTCACCTATGTCCTGGTGCCGGTGGTCGCGCTCTGGCGCTCGGACCTCATGCCGACCTCGGCCTCGTTCTGGATCGGCCTCATAGTCACCATCGCCTCGGCGCTCTATTTCGCCGACACCCGAATGAAGACGGAAGATCTGTGGTTCCGCGGATTTCCGGCGACCTGGAACATCATCGTCCTCTACCTCTTCGTTCTTCGTCCGCCATGGGTGGTCAGCGCTTTGCTGCTGCTCGGCGCGGCCGCGCTCATGTTCGCCCCGATCGTCTTTGTGCATCCGCTGCGGGTCGCCAAGTTGCGCAGCCTGACCGTTGCGATGACAGTCTCGTGGTTCGCGCTTGCGGCGATTGCGGTCATCGAGAAGCTTGCGCCGCCGGTCTGGGTCGGCTGGGGCCTGATCGTGACGGCGGCTTATTTTCTGTGCCTCCCCCTGCTGCGCCAATCTCCGTTCGCGCGAGACTGACGCCAAAGCCCGCGAAATGACTGAAGCGCCTTGCGATCGGGATCAAATCCTTGCTATAGCCGCCCCTCGCGATGCTGCCTGGCTTCATCGTCGGCCTCGTGGCGGAGTGGCTACGCAGAGGACTGCAAATCCTTGCACCCCGGTTCGATTCCGGGCGAGGCCTCCAACCGGTTTTTCACCTGGGGCGGCAAGTCGCCCCGTATCGCGGGCAATGAGCCAAGGGGGCGCACATTTCCGCCGAAACAATGCTCGACCGGCGTGTGCATATGGTCAATGGCCAGCTGCGCACCGGCGGTATCGTCGATAAAGCCTTGCTGGCGGCGGTCCTCGAAGTGCCGCGCCAGCGTTTTGTCGCGCCAGCGCTCCAGTCGCTAGCCTATCTCGATCGCGAATTGCCCGCGCGCGGCGCAGCAATCCGCAAACTGCTCGCGCCGGCCACTCTGGCGCGGATGCTGCAGGCGGCGACGGTCGTCCCCGGCGATCGCGCGCTCGATGTCGCGGGCGGGTCCGGTTACGGCGCAGCCCTCCTCAACGCCATGGGCGCGACGGTGGTCCTGCTTGAATCGGACTTGGGCGCGGCGGCGGCGGCGCGAGCCGAGTTCAAGGACAGGGCGAACATTGTCGTGGTCGACGGCCCGCTCGACCGGGGCGCGAGCGATCGCGGACCTTTCGACCTCATCGTCGTCGAGGGCGCATTCGCGGTTTCTCCGGACAGTCTCCTCGCGCTCATGGCTGACCCGGGGCGTCTGGTTGGCGTCGATGCGTCGAGCGCGCCCTCGCAAGCGGTTCTCTACGAGAAAAAGGGCGGGGCGCTCAGCCGAAGGGCGCTGTTCGAGACCGGCGCGAGCCTCCTGGACGGCTTCCAGCCCCAGGTGAGCTTCGCTTTCTAAAGCTCGGATTTGGCGCGGGAAGGGATTCTTTCCCATGTGTCAGGTGTCTCATGTTTGCGACGCTCCGGCGAAAAATCGTCGCGCTCGCGACGGCTTGACGAAGCCGGCGTGGCGCGGAGAGGATTATCGCCTATGATGCTCCGTCCGACGGCTTCCAACGAGCGAGCGAGACGCGATTGTGATCGATCTTCTTTGCGGCGACCAGGGTGGCGTGTTTGAATTTCGCGTCGGACATGCGAGTTAGGCGACGGCGGGGGCGTCGGCCGCCTTTTTTGTGTTCTGGCGAGGGCGCGTGAGGCGGCGATGATTTGGGGCTCGGGCGCATTTTGTGAGCGGCGCGGCGCACCCTGCCGTCGGAGGCCAACGCGGGTCTTGCGTGCGGCTTTGCTCGCGACCGCGGGCTTTGCCGCGCTCGGCGCCGGCGCGGGTCGCGCGGAAACGGTCAACGGGGCGCTGGTCAAGGCTTATCTGACGAATCCCGACATCAACACGCAGCGCGCTGCGGTGCGCGTGGCCGACGAAAATGTCCCGAAGGCGAACGCGGGTTATCTCCCGACCATCGAGGCGACAGGCAACATATCCATTGAGCGCGCACAAACCAGTTTGATTGGCCCTGACAACAGCGCCGTCGGCAGCGCTGGAGTCACGCTCAAACCGCGTGGCTACGGCGTTCAGGCCAACGAGACCGTCTTCAACGGCAACCGGACGGTCAACTCCATCAGTCAGGCGGAATCGCAGGTGCTGGGCGCGCGCGAGCAGTTGCGCAACACCGAGCAGAACACCCTGTTTTCAGGCGTCTCCGCCTACATGGATGTGCTGGAAGACACCGCGATCCTGGATCTCGATCGCAACAATGTTCAGGTGTTGCAGGAGCAATTGCGAGAGACCCGCGACCGCTTCACCGTCGGCGAAGTGACGCGCACCGACGTGGCGCAGGCGGAGGCGAGCCTCGCCACCGGGCAGGCGACCGCGATTAGCGCGGAGGCGACGCTGCAAGCCGCGGTCGCGCGCTATCATCAGGTTATCGGCGACCAGCCGACGAGCCTCGCGCCGGTCAAGCCGATCGTAAGGCCGATTCCGAAAACCTTGCCCGAGGCCATATCGATCTCGCAGATCGAACATCCGTCGATCGGCGCGTCGCTGCACGGCGTTGATGCGGCCGAGCTGCAGATCAAGATCGCGGAGGGCGCCCTCTATCCGACTGTTGGCATCAGCGCCTCAGTCACCAACCAGTACGATGCGAGCGGAATTCCCGGTTTTCATGTGCTCGCGGGACAGCTGATGGGGCAAGTCAATATCCCCATCTACCAGGGCGGGGCTGAATACGCAGCGACCCGTCAGGCGAAGGAAAGCCTGTCGCAGCAGGAGATTCAGACCGACTCCCTGCGCAATCAGGTCCGGCAGGCCGTGGTCGCCGCCTGGGGACAGAATGAAGCCTCGGTTGGCGTGGTGCGCGCGGCGCGCGCCGCTGTCTCCGCCAACGAAGTCGCGCTGACCGGCGTGCGCGAAGAGGCCAAGGTCGGCCAGCGGACGACGCTGGACGTTCTCAACGCCCAGCAGGCGCTCCTGCAGGCGCGGACAACCCTTGTTCAGGCCGAGCACGACCAGGTGGTCAATTCGTATGCTTTGTTGTCGGCGATCGGCCGTCTCAACATCCCGACCCTTGGCCTCGCTGTCGCCGAATACGATCCGCGCGTGCATTTCGACCAGGTCAAGAACAAGTGGATCGGGCTAAGGACTCCGAGCGGACAGTGAGGCCTTGCCGCTTGCGCAGTGCGTGTTTCGCTCGCGGCTTGCCCGCGGCGGCCCCAAGCGACTATCGTGGGTACCATCGGCGCGATTCGACCGTCGGCGGCAGGGTTGGTTGATTTCCGGTCTTGTGCAAGGCGCGTGGCATAGGGCTCCTTGATTGGGGCAGGGCGGTCTGATGAGCGCAATCAATTCGAACACCGACGATCGCGACCACGAGGCGATACGCCGCGCGCAACGCGCCCACGAACCGTCGATGGAGGAGATTCTCGCCTCGATCCGCAGCATCATCGCCGACGACCGCGCGCCAGCGCAGAGCGCCGCGCCCAAACCTGCGCCGCAGGCGCCGCCGCCTGCGCCGCAAATCGTCTATTCGAAGGACGCTCCGAGCCTTCAGCGTTTCGCCTCGGAACCGCCCCAACGCTCCGAAGCGAACGCGCCCACGGTCGTTTGGCGCCGCCTGCAGCCGGCGGAATCCGAAATCGCCGCCGACGCGGCTCAGCGCGATGAGGAGCCGCTTCTGTCGTCGGAAGCGAACGAGGCCGTGACTGCGTCATTTAGCGCTTTGTCCGCCGATCTCTCGGTGCGCAGCGCCGAACTCGCCGACGGGCTGGTCCGCGAGATGTTGCGTCCGATGCTCAAGCAATGGCTGGACGAGAACCTCCCGGCCCTTGTCGAGCGGCTGGTGCGGGCGGAAATCCAGCGGGTCGCGCGCGGACGGAAGTAGGCGACTCGCCGGCGGGATCGCGTTGACTTCGGCCGCCGCGATGGGCTTATAGCCTCGCGGCGGAAAGCCGCCGCCCGATCTCGATTGGCCGATCCGGCGGGACCCCGCGCTGACCAGAATTCCATGATGGACAAATCGTTCGAGTTCGCTGCGGTCGAAGGCCGCGTCTCCGCGCTTTGGGAGAAGACCGGCGCGTTCCGCGCGGGCCGCGCCGAGCGGGCTTCCGCGCGACCGTTCTGCGTCGTCATTCCGCCGCCGAACGTCACCGGAAATCTGCATATGGGCCACGCGCTCAACAACACGTTGCAGGACATCCTGTGCCGGTATTGGCGCATGAACGGCCGAGACGTGCTGTGGCAGCCGGGTGTCGATCATGCCGGCATCGCAACCCAGATGGTCGTCGAACGCCAGCTCGTGGAGCGTCAGGAGCCCGACCGTCGCGCCCTTGGCCGCAAGGCGTTCATCGAGCGGGTCTGGGCGTGGAAGACGGAATCGGGCGGCGCGATCGTAGCCCAGCTCAAGCGCCTCGGGGCCTCATGCGACTGGAGCCGCGAGCGGTTCACGCTCGACGAGGGGCTCTCGCGCGCGGTCGCCAAGGTTTTCGTCCAGCTCTACCGCGAACGGCTGATCTACAAGGACAAGCGCCTCGTCAATTGGGACCCCAAATTCCAGACTGCGATCTCGGACCTCGAGGTCGTGCAAATCGAGACCAAAGGCTCGTTCAAATGGTCGCGCGCGGACGGCGCGCCGCTTGACGCGGCCGCCCTTGCCAAGGCGCTTGCCAAGAATCCGAGCGGCCATCTCTATGAGCTCGACTACCCTGTCGTTGACGCCGAGGGCGAGGAGACCGGCGAGCGTGTGACCGTCGCGACCACCCGGCCCGAAACGATGCTGGGCGACACCGCGGTCGCCGTGCACCCCGACGATGCTCGTTTCCAGCATCTCGTCGGCAAGCGGGTTCGCCTGCCGCTGGTCGGCCGACTGATCACCATCGTCGCTGACGAATATTCCGATCCCGCGAAGGGCACGGGCGCGGTCAAGATTACGCCCGCGCACGACTTCAACGACTTCGAGGTCGGCAAGCGGCACGAGGCCGAGGGGGTCCGCCCGATCAACATCCTCGATGCGCACGCGCGCGTGGTTCTCAAGGACAATGTGGACTTCTTCGAGGGCGTGGAGAGCGATCACGACCACGCGCGGCTCATCGCCGCCGTCGACGGCCAGGACCGGTTCGTCGCGCGAACGCGAATTGTAGAGATGATGGCGCTCGCCGGCCTATTGGCTCGGATCGAGCCGCACGCTCATTCCGTGCCGCACGGCGACCGCTCGAACGCCGTCGTCGAGCCGTGGCTCACCGATCAGTGGTACGTCGACGCCAAGGCGCTTGCCGGACCGGCGATCGCCGCGGTCCGGGAAGGCCAGACCCAGTTCGTTCCCAAGACATGGGAGAAGACCTACTTCGACTGGCTTGAGAACATTCAGCCGTGGTGCGTGTCGCGCCAGCTCTGGTGGGGGCACCAGATTCCAGCCTGGTATGCGCCCTGGGGCGCCGTCTATGTCGAGGAGACGGAGGAGGCGGCCTACGCCGAGGCGCTTGCCGACGGCGTAGGACGCGGCGCCTTGACGGAGATCGAAGCGCAGGCGCTCGCGAGCGATGCGGCCCGGCTCGCCGAAACCTTCGTGCGCGACGAGGATGTCCTCGACACCTGGTTTTCCTCCGCCCTGTGGCCCTTCTCCACCCTCGGCTGGCCCGATGAGACGCCGGAGCTCAAGCGGTTCTACCCGACCGATACTCTCGTCACCGGTTTCGACATCATCTTCTTTTGGGTCGCGCGGATGATGATGATGGGCCTGCACTTTCAAAACGCGATCCCGTTCCGCGATGTCTACATCCACGCCCTCGTGCGCGACGAGAAGGGGGCGAAGATGTCGAAGTCGAAAGGCAACGTCGTGGACCCGATCGACCTCATCAACCGCTTCGGCGCGGACGCGCTGCGCTTCACCTTGGCGGCCATGGCGGCGCAGGGGCGCGACATCAAGCTCAGCGAGGCCAGGATCGAAGGATACCGCAACTTCGCCACCAAGCTTTGGAACGCCTCGCGCTTCGCCGAAATGAACGGTTGCGTCCGCGTCGCAGGATTCGATCCATCCGCCGCGCGCGAGCCCTTGAACCGCTGGATTCTCGGCGAGGCCGCGAAAGCGGCGGCGGAAACGGCGGGAGCGATCGAAGCCTATCGCTTCAACGACGCCGCCAACGCGGTCTATCGCTTCGTCTGGAGCTTGTTCTGCGACTGGCATCTCGAACTCGCCAAGCCGGTCCTGCAAGGACCGGGGGACCGGGGGGCAAGGGCCGAGACCCAGGCGACGATCGCCCACGTCCTCGATACGATCTACGCTCTCATGCATCCCTTCATGCCGTTCCTCACAGAGGAGCTTTGGGCCATCAAGGGCGAAGCGGGCCCCGAGCGCGAAACGCCGCTCGCTCTAGGGCCATGGCCGAAGCAGGGCTTTGAAGTGGATGGCGTGGTCGAGGCCGAAATCGGCTGGGTGGTCGATCTCATCGCCGAGATTCGCTCGGTCCGGTCCGAAATGGGGGTGGCGCCCTCGACGCTGACCCCGCTCGTCCTCGTCGCCCCGAGCGCACGGGCGGCGCAAAGCGCGCGCGCCTGGAGCGAGAGCATCGGCCGTCTCGCCCGCGTCGGCTCGGTCGAGACGGCCGCGGTCGCGCCGCCGGGCGCCCTCGAGCTCGTGGTGCGCGGCGAAGTGGTTGCGCTTCCGCTCGCGGGCGTCGTCGACCTCGAGGCGGAGAAGGCGCGCCTCAACAAGGAAATTGCAAAGGAGCGGCTGGAGATCGCGAAAGTCGAGGCCAAGCTCGGCAACCCAGACTTCGTCGCCCGCGCGCCAGAAGACATCATCGCCGAGCACGAGGGCCGGCTCGAGACGTTCCAGTCGCGACTCGTTAAGCTTAACGCGGCGCGGGAGCGTCTGGAGCGCGTCTGACGGCATGGCCGAGGCGCCATGTTGTTGCTTTTGCGCAACAGCTTGGCTGCAACTCTCGCGAGTCCTGGATTCCGGCTGGAAGGCGCCGCGATTGCGCCATAAACAACTCTCAATTTCAAACTCAATTGATGACGAAAGTCGTCCGTGTCGCGCGCCGCTCAAGGGACCGCGACGCGGCCGGATGGCAGCTCGGGATCGATATGAGCGTATTCGCGTGTGCGGAAGTTCCGGTTGATAAGGCGCCGCTGCGCCGCCAGTTCGCATTCGCAGTCATCGGAACTCTGACTCTCGGGCTCGCGCCCGCCTTCGCCTTTGACGGCTCGACTTCGAACGCGCCGGAAAAGATCCCCGGGAACTTCAGCGACCCGCAGCAGGCGCTTCGCGTCGGCGTCGACGACTTGAAGGCCGGCGACGCGGTGGCCTCGGTCGCCGCTCTCACCTATGCAGCCGAAGGCGGACAGGCGATCGCGCGATGGAAACTCGGCGAGATGTATGCGGATGGCGACGGCGTGCCGCGCGACGATGTGAAGGCCTATCATTACTTCAACCAGATGGTCGAAGACTATGACGAGGACCAGCCCGACCGGCGGAATCTGAGCGCGATCTCCAACGCCTTCGTCGCCGTCGGCGTTTATTGCCTGGACGGCATACCCAATAGCGACGTGAGGCCCGATCCCCGGCGCGCCCATGAATTGTTTCAATATGCGGCGACGATCTTCGGCAACTCCAACGCGCAATATGACCTTGCGCACATGTATCTGGTCGGCGCCGGCGGAGTCGCCAAGGACAATATCGCCGCGGTCCGCTGGCTCGCGGTGGCGGCCGAAAAGGGCCACGCCCCGTCGCAGGCGCTGCTGGGCCACCTCCTATTCACTGGCGACGGCGTGCCGCATCAGCGCGCGCGAGGGCTGATGTGGCTCGGCTTCGCCAAGGACGGCGCGCAGGACGCATGGATACGCGACCTCTATCAGAGCGACTTCCAGCTCGCGAGCGACGACGATCGTCAGGCCGCCACGGCCATGCGCGACGCCCGCGTCAAGAGAACGCCCCCTTCGTCTCCGGGTACAAGCTTCATCAAGACCTTCCTCCGGCCGCTCGGCCTGCCGCTCGCCGGATGGGTTTCGCCGTCGCACTGAGCGCCGCAGGCTCCGGACCAGCGTCGCGATCCCTTTAAAGGCGCCCGAACGGCTCCCCTCTCTCGAAACCACTCGGTCGAAGCCGACGCATGACAGACGCGCTCGGATGGGGTAGGCGGCTGAACGATGTGTGGCCGCCTCACGGCGCGGGCTGATCGGCGATCATCCTGCGGCGAGACGCCCTGTTCGCGACGGAGACGCGATCGGCATGGTTGAAATTGGCCTCCGGCTCTTGAAGGGCCCATGGGCGGCTGCGGCGCTCATTTGCCTCGCCGCGTTCGTCCTGCTCTTCGCCCTCGCTGGTCAGACCGTCAACGCCCCGTTCGTCTATATCCCGCCCAAATGAAGCGCAGCGCTTCGCTCGATTTGCTGCGCGGAGGGGCGGCGTTCGCTGTCGCGATCCCTCACTACCTGACCTTGAACGCGCCGTTTCAACCCTTCGCGGAAGCCTCCGCGATCGCCGGCGTCGAGATCTTTTTCGTCCTCAGCGGCTTCGTGCTCGCCCCGCAGATCGTCGATTGGGTGGTCGGGAGGCCATGGCGCAACCTCGGCGTGTTTCTTGTCCGGCGCTGGATGCGCACCATCCCGCCCTACGTGGTCGCGCTCATCGTCATCGCGCTCATGACCGGCAACCTGATGACCGCCGACTTCGCGCGTTATCTCTTCTACGTCGAGAATCTCCTCGTCTCCGCCAATCACATCGATTTCTATC
This sequence comes from uncultured Alphaproteobacteria bacterium, assembly GCA_963761435.1. Taxonomy (GTDB): domain Bacteria; phylum Pseudomonadota; class Alphaproteobacteria; order Rhizobiales; family Beijerinckiaceae; genus Roseiarcus. The sequence continues at coordinate 96,246 of CAVXHJ010000010.1, forward strand.
CCGTCGCCTGGAGTCTCGCGGTCGAGGAATGGTTCTATGTCCTCTTCGCTCCCGGCCTGTTCGTGGTCGCGATGCTGCTTGGGAGACGCGATCGGCGGCTCGGGGCGACGTTCGGGATTGCGGTCATTGGAGTCGTGGCGGCGCTGCGATTGTCGCTTCACCCGCACGATTGGGACCTGAACGTCCGGCGGGTCACGCTCTTCCGCATCGACTCGATCGTCTGGGGGTTCCTGCTCTATCTCGCGCTCGAGGCCGTTCGGCCCCTTGCGCTCGATGATGCGACCGGAAGAAGGCGCCTCGGCGCGCTGGTCGCGCTGCTTGCGCTGTCGGTCCCGATCGAGCTTGTGGTGGCGATCTTGGCCGTCGACGGCGACCCATTGGCGCAGCACGCGTTTCCCTATGTCTCGGCGGCCTTCGGCATGGTCTGCGTCGGCGTCTTCCGTCTGGCGGAGGAGGCGTTCCGCGGCCGGTTCGTGAGAGGCCTAAGCTTCTATCTCGGGCGGGTCTCGTACTCGGTCTATCTCTTTCACCTCATCATCGTCATGACGCTGAAGCCGAGGATCGCCGCGGCGCCGCTCGCCCTGCAACTCGCGATCTATGTCGCTTTGATCCTGGCGCTCTCGACGATCTTCTTCACCGGATTCGAGCGGCCGATCCTGGCCGCGCGGCCCTATTATACCCCAGCGCGGCGCGCTGCAGCTCAGCCGCTCCCGGCGCCGCGCGGCGGGGTTCGACGCTTTCGTCCCTCGCTGATTTCGGTTGCCTTTGCTCTGGCGGCTCTCGCCGCCGGCGTTCTCGCCCGCAACGCCTTCATGGCCAACAGGCCCTATGCGTTCTATGGCCTGCTCATAGCCGCCGCTGGCCTCATGCTCGTGGTGAGCGAGAGGGCGCGTCCTTCCTCGATTGGCGCGCTCGCCGCGGCGGCGCGGGCCTTCCTCTTGTTCGCCCTCGCCTTGCCGTTCGCCGACGCTCTCTATCGCCATTCGACTGGCATGCCGCTCGCCGCGACCATTGCTCAGCCGACCTACTCCTATCGAGCCGCGCAGGCCAATCCGGCCGCCTTTGCGGTCTGGTGGTTCTATTATCTCAACGAATGGATCAGGGAGGACGGCATAAGGGCCGCGATCGACGCGCCTGACCCGCAAAAGAAGCTGCCGTTCGTGCTGGTTCCAGGCTCCTCGGGGCGCATGTTCGACACAACGATCCATATCAACAACCTTGGTTTTCGCGGGCCGGATCTCCCGCGTGACAAGGGCAATGCTTTCCGCATTGTGGCGCTGGGCGAGTTCGCAAACCTTCGGGCCGACTTTGCGCGATGGCGAGAAGCCTTGGCCCGAACTGTTGCAGGATCTGTTCGACCGCCATGCCTCATGCGGGCGCAGGATCGAGGTCATCAACGCCGGAACCGAGGCCTATACGCTCGAGGACAATCTCGAGCGTATGCGCCGCGACATCCTGCCGCTCAAGCCGGACCTGATACTCAGCACCCACGGCATGAACGGCCTGCTCGCCCTCGGGCTCAGGCGCGTTCCCGAACCCAACGAACCGGGCGTGAGGCCGCGCGCCTCGGCGCTTCTTGGCCGGGCCGTGCTGACGATCGAGCGCGCCGCCCACGATTGGCGGGCCCGGAATTCGGCCGAGGCCCGGCCTGCCGCGCTCCCGCCGATGTCCGACGCCGAACTCATGAAGAGCCGCTACGCCGAAGCCTATCGCAAGCTGATCGCGCTCGCGCGCGACAACGGCGTGGACATCGCGCTCGCGGGGTCGCCAATGGCGATCAACGAAGAGAGCCCTCGGGAGGTCAAGGACTTCTACGGCGCGGTCTTCAAGCCGATCGACGACATCATCGCCGCCAACGCCGCCCACAATCGCCTGGTGCGCCTGATCGCCCGCGATGAGGGCGCGCCGGTCATCGACATGACCGCAGGGGTCGACGGCCAATGGGACGGCGATCTCTATCTCGACATCGTCCACTTCACCGAGGCGGGCAACGAACGTGTCGCCCATGACGTCTTCCGGCAGCTTCTGCCGATGCTGGCTGACCGCGACGGGTTGAAATGCGTCCTCCAATGATCGGCTTAGGCCGTCGGCGTGGTATGCGACGTTTCCGGATGAAGGGATCGTCCTCATGGCCCAGAGCGAAATCGATGCAATTCGGACTTTCTTGGCGCCAAGCCGCGGCCCGTTGGCTGGGAGGAGCGGCGCCGCCGCATCGACGAAATTGGTTCGACCTGGCCGGTCGCCGGCGACGTCAAGCTGGAATTGGCGGATTTCGACGGCGTGCCCGGCGAATGGTCGATCGCTCCCGGCAGCGACCCGTCGCGGCTCCTGATCTTCTTTCATGGCGGAGGATATTGCTCGGGGTCGATTTGGAGCCACCGCCGGCTGGTGAGCGAAGCGGGGCGGGCGGCGGCGGCGCGGACGCTCGCCATCGCCTATCGCCACGCGCCCGAGCATCCGTTCCCCGCGGCTTATGACGACGCGCTCGCCGCGTGGCGAGGCGTGATCGAGCTAGGGTATGCGCCGAGCCGCATCGCCGTCGGCGGCGACAGCGCGGGCGGCGCGCTCACGCTGGCGCTGGCCGGCGATCTCAAGCGCCGGGGCGACGAGTTGCCCGGTTGCCTTTGGCTTATCTCGCCGTGGACAGATCTGACGATGTCCGGGGCGAGCCTCACCAGCAAGAATGCTATCGATCCGCTCATTCACAAGGACTATCTCGAAGAGCTTGCCGCGGCCTATCTGCCGGCGGGCATGGACCGGAAGGACCCGCGCGTTTCGCCCCTATACGCCGATCTAAGAGGTCTGCCGCCAACCCTGATTCAGGTTGGCTCTGCCGAGACCTTGCTCGACGATTCCACCCGGCTCGCCGCCGCGGCTGGGGCCTCCGATGTCAGCGTGACGCTTGAGGTCTGGCCGCACATGATTCATGCTTGGCCGATGTGGAACGCACGCCTCGAGCCGGGGCGCCGGGCGCTGTCGAGCGCGGGCGCGTTCATCCGGCGATGCCTGTGAAGGGGGCTGCGATAGCGCGGGCGCCAGATCGGAGCGCCCGCACGCTGCGCTGGCTCGCCAGTCTCACGCTCGGGGTCCTCTCGCTGGCCGCCCCGGCCTGCGCCGCGGAATATTACGGCTATGATCAGGGCGGCGCCCGGTTCGCGCCACTCGACCAGATCACGCCGGGAAACGTCGACCAACTCATCCCGGCATGGTTCTACCATACCGGCGACCTCAAGGGCCGCGCCCCGGACGTTCTGAAGCGCTCGAAATTCGAGGTCACGCCGATCCTCGCCGGCGACAAGCTCGTCGCGTGCACGGCCTTCAACGCCGTCGTCGCGCTCGATCCCGGAACCGGCCGGGAGCTATGGCGTTACGACCCCGAGATCAAGACCGACTACCGCCCCGCCAACCTGTTCAATTGCCGGGGCGTCGCGGTCTGGCGCAGCCCTGCTGGCGCGGCCGGGCCATGCGCCGAGCGGATCCTGACCGCGACCGCGGACCTCAGGCTGATCGCCCTCGATCTTAAGGACGGCAGCCCATGCGCCGGTTTCGGCCAGGATGGCGTGGTCCGCATCGATCCCGGCAAGCCGCTCCTCGGGCCGAGTGAGTTCCAGTTCACTTCGCCCCCCGCCGTCATCGGCGACCTCGTCATCCTCGGCTCCTCGATCAACGACAACCAGCGGGTCGACGCGCCGCGCGGCGTCGTGCGCGCCTTCGATGTCCGGACCGGCGCCCTGCGCTGGACCTGGGACCCGATTCCGGAGCGCGCCGACGACCCGGATGCGGCAAGCTGGGGCGATGGTTGGCGCACGACGGGCGCCGCCAACGTCTGGGCGCCGATCGCGATCGACGAGGCGCGCGGCCTGATTTTCCTGCCAACCACCAGCCCGAGTCCGGATTTCTACGGCGGCCTTCGCCCCGGTGACAACCGCCATGCCGATTCCGTCGTCGCCCTCAAGGCCGACACCGGCGCGCCGGCCTGGAGCTTCCAGCTCGTGCACCACGACGTCTGGGATTACGACATCCCGGCGCAGCCGAGCCTGGTCACGATCGCCCTCGATGGCAAAAAGCGCGACGTCGTCATCCAGGGCACTAAGCAGGGGCTCATCTTCGTGCTCGACCGAGACACCGGCAAGCCTGTCTTGCCCGTCGAAGAGCGCCCCGTCCCGCAGGGCGGCGTCGAAGGCGAGGCGCTTTCGCCGACCCAGCCTTTCCCCGCTGATCTGCCGCCGCTCGGCCCCGACCGCATCACGCCCGATCAGGCCTGGGGGCTCACGCCATGGGATCGCGGCGCATGCGCCAAAGCGATCGCCTCGGCGCGCGGCGAGGGCCGCTTCACCCCGCCGAGCCTCAAAGGCACGCTCGTCATGCCCTTCACCGGCGGCGGCGTGAACTGGGGCGGCCTCGCCGTCGACGGCGGAAACGGCGTGGTCTACGTCAACAGCTCGAACCTGGTGCACCGGGTCACGCTCTTCCCGGCCGCCGATTACGCCGCGATGAAGCAGCGTTTCCCGGATAAGGAGGTCTCGCCGCAGCTTGGCGCGCCCTATGGCATGAAGCGCGAGCTCCTGGTCTCGCCGCTGGGATTGCCCTGCAACCCGCCGCCCTGGGGCGTCTTGACCGCGCTCGACCTCGGAAGCCGAAAGATCCTCTGGCAGGTCCCGCTCGGCACGACCGAGGAACTCAATCCGCTCGGCCTCGCCCGCAACATCGGCACACCTACTATCGGCGGCCCGCTCGCGACCGCGAGCGGCCTCGTCTTCATCGGCGCCGCGCTCGACGACTACCTGCGCGCCTTCGACGCCAGGACGGGCGCCGAACTCTGGACCGGGCGCCTCCCCGCGGCCGGGATCGCCACCCCGACCAGCTATCTCTGGCAGGGCCGCCAATATGTCGTGATCGCGGCCGGCGGCGACGGCGAAGCCGGCGCCCCGGCCGGCGACACGCTGATCGCCTTCGCCTTGCCCGGTCCCGGCGAGTCGGGCCCCTCGCCCTGGCTCCGCTGGCTCGACCAGCCGGGCGGCCGCTTCAAGCTGCATGCCGGGATGGCCGCAGCCGTGGCGGTGGCGCTCGCGGCGCTGTGGCGGCGGATGCGCCAGAGGCGCCGGCGGCCGGCGTGAGCAAGCCGATCAGTCGCCAGCGGAAGAGCGGCTCTCCGCCCATCTCCAACGTTCCTCACCGGGGTTTGCATCCCACGCCGCAGGTGGCAAGCTCGACGCTCGCGGTCGGTTGCCACAGGCGGCGAACGGGGGCACGCGATTGGCCGGACCGGACGACCTTGACTTCGAGCGAATGAGTTGACCGCCGAATTGAACAGCAATCCCGAGACGCCGTTGACGGCTCAGTCGCGCTGGGGCGTGTTCGGCAATTCCGCCTTCGTGCTCATTCTTGTCGCCACCTCGCTTTCGAGCGTCGGGCTCACGATGTTCGACACCGCCTCGGCCTGGATGATGACGAGCCTCGATCCGAGCCCGCGCCTCGTTTCCGCCGTGCAGGTCGCCACGACGCTGCCGCTGTTTCTCTTGACCTTGCCCGCCGGCGCGCTGAGCGACGTCGTCGATCCCCGCCGGCTTCTCATCGTAGCGCAAACAAGCATGGTGGCGATTTCCCTCGCGTTTGCGGCTTTGGTCGCGGTTGGGACAGCGGGTCCGGCCTCCTTGCTTTGGGCCTCGTTCCTGCTCGGCGTCGGAGGCGCTCTCTCGGCCCCGGTATGGCTGCTCATCACCCCGATCCTCGTGCCGAAGTCAGAGCTCGACAGCGCCATCGCGATCGACAACGCGAGCTACAATGTGGCGCGCGCAATCGGTCCCGCGATCGCCGGCTATGCGATCGCGAAGCTCAGCATTGCCGCGCCGTTCTGGTGCTGCTTCGCTGGCAATCTTGGGCTCCTTGGCGCGCTGATCCTGTGGCGCGCGCCGCGCAGGCCGCCGGAAAATCTGCCGGCCGAACGCCTGATAAGCGCGATGACGACGGGCGTCCGATACGTTCGATACAGCCGCGAGATGGATGCGACGATCATCCGCGCCGCCGCCTTACTTCCCTTCGCCAGCGCCTATCTCGCGTTGCTGCCGCTTGTGGCGCGCGATCGGTTGGGCAACGGGCCGGAAGTCTACGGCGAGCTGATGGCCGTTATCGGTCTCGGCTCTATCGCAGCCTCATTCGCGCTGAAATGGCTGAAGGCGCGCCTGGGATCGAACGGGATGACCGCCCTCGGCACGGTTGGCACCGTCGCCGCGCTCTTCCTGTTCGCGGCCGCGCGCGAGCCGGTAGTCGCGCTCGCCGCAAGCCTCATCGCCGGCGCCGCATGGATCATCGCGCTGACGCCCCTGTTTGTCTCGGCGCAGATCTCTTTGCCGGAATGGGTGCGAGGGCGGGGCCTCGCGCTTTTCCTCACCGTCTATTTCGGCGCCTTGACGCTCGGGAGCGCCGTATGGGGCGAGGTCGCGAGCCTCAAAGGAGTGCCCTTCGCCCTTTCCGCGGCCGGCGTGGGCGCGTTGATCGCGATGGCGCTCACCTGGCGATGGAAGCTGCACACCGGAGCCTCGCTCGACCTCAGTCCGTCAATGCGCTGGCGCGCGCCCGCCTTCCTCAATCGGCTCGCCAACGATCTTGGCCCCGTGCTGGCTGTCGCCGAATATGTGATCGACCCCAAGGATACGGCCGCCTTCCTCGCCGCGATGGAGGACGTCGGCCTCGAGAGAAGGCGCGACGGCGCCTACGCTTGGCACATTTTCGAGGACCCGGATGAGGCGGGGAAGATGATCGAGACCTACCTCGTCCATTCCGCGCTCGAGCTCAAATCTCGCCAGGGGCGGGTGACCATGGCCGACCAGACGATGGAGGATCAGGCGATCAGGTTTTTGAAGGCGCCGCCCCAGACCCGTTATTTCGTCGCCCCCCAACGTCAATTGCGGCCATGGCGCAAGCGCATCGCCGCCGCTCCGAGGCTGCGCCCGGGCGCATGAGGGGGGCCGACCGGCTTACTCGCGCCTCGCCCAAGCGGAGACGTAAGGCATCATCGCGATCTGCGCGCGAGCAGCTCGGGCCTCGCTCAAGACGCGGTCATAGAGGGTGGCCGGGTCTCCGACCCTCGGGTCGACACGCCCGAAACGCTGCATGAGAGGCAGCAACGTCTCATAGGTCAGGGTGGCAAGTCGAAGATGTCTTGGGTCGGAGCCGGGCACGACCGATTCCCAGAGCACGTGAGGCTCAGGCAATCCCGCGTCGATGTAGCAGGGGATGATCCGGCCCGCGATGTCCGGGCTTGGGAGAGCTCCGCGGAGAAATCTCGACAAGCTGTCGCTGAGCGCCCGGCCGAGCTCGAACTCGGGGAGCATTTGAACATCCACATGGACCGCCGGCTCCATGAAGGCGATGATCCCTCCGGGCCTGACGGCTGCCGCAACCCGGCGCAGCGTTGCAGCCGGCTCGGATTGGTGGACGAGCACGCACCGACCGATCACGGCGTCGAAAGGTCCGAGCCGCTCAAGGTCGAAATCCGTGCCGACGGCAAATTCGATTCGGCGCAATCCCGCCTTCCGCGCCCGCGCGGCCGCCATTTCGACGGCGCGCTGTTCGGCGTCGATTCCAACGACTTTGCCCGCGGGTCCCACGGCCTCGGCGACCAGCATGGCGACGTCTCCGGCCCCCGAGCCGAAATCCGCCACGGCCATTCCCGCCTCTATGCCGCACTCCTGAATAAGCCGCCGCGTCTGGCCTTCAAGGCAAGCGGCCTGAAGCTGGAGCCGCTCCATTTCGACGTCGCCATGGCCGAGCAGGTACTTTGCGTCTTGGTTCATCCGGGGCTCTCGCGAACGGAAAACCGCCTTGTAGACGCCCGGAATTTCAGCCGCTGTGATCTCCGTCACATTCCGACAGCCGGGGGCGATTTGCGGCTTAGAGCGGAAGCCCAGCCTTACGGCTTTGCTTGCCCGGTCGAAGGCAGCGCCTGGACCGGCGATCCTGGCCCGATCTTTTGCAGGTTGCCGACGATGATCCGGTCCCCTTCGTTCAAGCCTTTGACCACGCTGACGAGTTCGCCGTCCGTCGGCCCGAGCGAAAGGAGCCGCAACTCCGCCTTGTCGCCCGCGCCGACGACATAGACATATTTGCCCATCTGGCTCGAACCCAGCGCGGCCTGGGGCGCCATCAGCGTGTCGGGCTCATCCCTTAGATGAAGCCGGACGCGGACATATTGGCCGGGCAGCAAGGCGAAATCGGAATTGGCGATGGTGACGCGGGCGACAATCGTGCCCGTCATCTTGTCGACGACATTGTCCAGGAAGGTCAGTTCGCCCTTCCTTACCGGCTCGTCCTTGCCCGCCAAGAAAATCTCGGCTTTGACTTTACCGCTGGCGCGCGCGCCGGCGATTTCGGCAAGTTCGGACTCGCTCGGATTGAAGGAAACGTAGATCGGATCGAGCTCGACCAGCGTGTTGAGCGGCCCGCTCGCCGGGCCGACCAGAGCGCCTTTCGCTGCCTGGTTGCGTCCGAGCCTCCCCGCGAAGGGCGCCCGGATTTCGGTATAGCTCAGGTTGAGCCGCGCGGCTTCGATCGCGGCGCGGTCGAGCACAAGCGCCGCCTCTGTTTGACGCATCGTGCTCTCGCGCTGATCGTAGGCGTCCTTGGTGACGAACCCGCTTTTGACGAGCTCCTCGCCACGGCTGAAATTGGCTCGCGCATATTCGAGCGACGCCGTGTCGCGCTGCGCCTGGGCGTTCGCCTGATCGAGCGCCGCTTGAAGGTCGCGCGGATCGATCTTGTAGAGCAGGTCTCCGCTCTTCACGTCCGCGCCGTCCGTGGCGGGCTGAGCGTCAATGTAGCCGGAGACGCGCGCCTGCAAGGCGATGCTGCGGATCGACTCGATCCGGCCCGGATAGTCGAGATAGATCGACAGGGTCTTCTTGATGACCGGCGTTACAGGCACAGGCATCGCCATCATCGCGGCGGTCGGCGCCGAGGCGCTGGCCCCGCCGAACTGATGCAGAGCGAGGTAGAGCGCCCCGAGCGCCGCCAATCCGAGCACGGCGAGGGAAGTCAGTGCGACTTTGAGGAAGCGCATGGGCAAGCTCCGGTCGATCATTCGGCGGCCTCGGCGCGGGGCTCGAATTCCTGCGACGGCTTGCGCGCCGGCGCCTCCGCCGGCCGGCCCTCGCGCGCCCGCTCGATTAGGGCGTAGAAGACCGGCACGAAGATCAATGTCAGCGTAGTCGCCGCCACCATGCCGCCAAAGACCGTCGTCCCGAGCGACTGCCGGCTCGCGGCTCCGGCGCCGGTCGCGAACATGAGCGGCAGCACGCCGAGGATGAAGGCGAATGCGGTCATCAAAATCGGCCTGAGCCTGAGCCGACCGGCCTCCATCGCCGCATCCACGACGCTGAGGCCCTCGAGGCGACGGCGCTTGGCGAACTCGACGATCAGGATCGCGTTCTTGGCGGCAAGGCCGATCAGCATGACGAAACCGATCTGCGAATAGACGTCGATCTGCATCTGGCGCACCCACAGCGCGCCCAGCGCGCCGACCAAGGCCAAGGGCGCCGACGACAACACCATGAACGGCATCGACCAGCTTTCATATTGCGCCGCCAGGATCATGAAGACGAACACGATCGCCAGGGCGAGGACGATGGTCGCGATCGAGCCGGCGCTGAGCTCCTGATAGGTCACGCCGGTCCATTCGTAGCCGAAGTCGCGGGGCAGCGCTTCCGCGGCTGCGCGCTGCATCGCGACGACCGCCTGGCTCGAGCTGAAGCCGGGAGCGGGCGCGCCATTGATGAGCGCCGAGCCGTAGTTGTTGTAGTGGGGCACGGTCTCGGGCCCGACGATCGGCTTCAGCCCGCCAAGCGCGCTGAGCGGGGTCATGCCGCCGGACGCGTTGCGCACATAGAGCTTGTTCAGGTCGGACGCCGAGGCGCGCGAATCCTTGTCTGCTTGCAGGGTGACCCGGAAGGTGTGGCCGAACAGGTTGAAGTCGTTCACATAAAGCGATCCGAGATAGATCTGGAGCGTGTTGAACACGTCGGGCAGGCTCAGACCCAGGAGTTTCGCCTTGGTGCGGTCGAGGTCGTAGTAGAGTTGCGGCGTCGAGGCCGAGAACGACGTGAACAGCGATTGCGGGTTGAGCTCCGGCTCTTTGCGCGCCGCGGCGAGCAGCGCCTGGGTCGCATCGTTCAGAGCGACGCTGCCCTTTCCGGCGAGATCCTCGACTTCGAATTCGAACCCGCCGGTCGTGCCGAGCCCGTTGACGGACGGGGGGTCGAAGCTGAGGGCGAAAGCCTCCGGGATGGCCAGAAGCTTCGGCCGCACCTTGGCGACCAGGGCCGAGGCGTTCTCCTCCGGGCCGCGCTCGCGCCAGGGCTTGAGCACCGCGAATTCAATCGCCGAGTTCGACTGCGCCGCGTTGGTGAGAAAGTTGAGGCCGCTGATGAAGCCGGCGATTTCGACCCCGGGCGTCGCCTGCAGCAATTCCCGCACCTTCTTGGCGACCGCGTCAGTTCGTTCGAGAGAGGCCCCGTCCGGCAATTGGACGATGACGAAGAAATAGCCCTGATCCTCGACCGGCAGAAACGTGGTCGGAATCGTCCGCGACAGCCCGTAAGCTGCGCCGATGATGAGGACGAAAACGGCGACGAGAGCCCAGCTCCAGCGGATGAAAAGCCTGACCGAGCGCGCGTAGGCGTGCGAGAGCCATTCAAACCCCGCGTTGAACCAGCGGAAGAGTATGAAGGGCCGCTTCGTCCGGTGGCGCAGGAAGGCGGCGCTGAGCGCCGGGCTCAAGGTCAGCGAGTTGAATGCGGAAATGCCGACCGAGATCGCAACGGTCAGCGCGAACTGATTGTAGAGGCGGCCGGCGACGCCGGGGATGAAGGCGACCGGTACGAAGACGGCCATGAGCACCGCAGTCGTCGCGATGATCGGCCCGGTCACTTCGGACATCGCCTTTTTGGCCGCCGCCAGCGGCGCGAGTCCCGCCTCGAGCTGGCGCTCGACATTCTCGACAACCACGATCGCGTCGTCGACGACGAGGCCGATCGCCAGCACCATGCCGAGCAGGCTCAGCATGTTGAGCGAGAAGCCCAGAGCCTCCATCACCGCGAGCGTCGCGATCAGCGATACGGGGATTGCGATCGTCGGTATGATCGTCGTGCGCCAGCTCTGCAGGAAGACGTAGACGACCAGCACCACGAGAATCAGCGCCTCGCCCAGCGTGACCACGACGTCGCGCATGGCGGCGGACACGAAGCGCGTCGTGTCGTAGTGCATGGCGTAAGCGATCCCGCTCGGAAAGCGCTGCGAAAGCTCGTCCATCCGCTCCTTCACCCGCCGCTGAAGATCGAGCGCGTTGGACCCGGGCATCTGGAAAATCGCAAGCACAACCGTCGGGTCCGGTCCGAAGAAGGCGGACGAGGAATATTGCAGCGCGCCGAGCTCCACGCGCGCGACGTCGCGCAACCGCACCACCGCGCCGCTGGCCGGATCGGCGCGCACGATGATGTTCGAGAACTCGCTCGGATCGCTGAGCCGTCCCGCCGCATTGACCTGCAGCTCGAACGGCGTCCCGGGGGCGCCGGAGATTGGCCGATCTTGCCGGCGGCGACCTGGACGTTCTGCTCCGCGATGGCGTTCTGGACGTCGACCGCCGTGACCCCGAGATTGGCAAGCTTGTCGGGATCGAGCCAGACGCGCATCGAATAGCGCCGCTCGCCGAAGATCTGCACGTCGCCGACGCCGGGCAGGCGCTTCAACTGATCGACGATCTGGAGGTAGGCGTAGTTCGACAGGGACACCGAATCGACGGACTTGTCGGGCGACGTCAGGTTGACGATCAGGACGAAGTTCGGGTTCTGCTTCTTGATCGTCACTCCGCCCTGATTGACGATCGGAGGCAGCGACGAGGCCGCCTGCGACACCCGGTTCTGCACGTCGACCGCCGCGATGTTGAGCGGATAGCCGACGTTGAAGGTGACGGTGATCGTCGAGGAGCCGTCGTTCGAGCTCGCCGAGGACATGTAGGTCATGCCCTCGACGCCGTTGATTTGCTCCTCCAGCGGGGTGGTGACCGTGTCGGCCACGACCTGTGCGCTCGCGCCGGGATAGTTGGCGCTGACCACGACCTGCGGCGGCGTGATCTCGGGAAACTGCGAAACCGGCAGCAGAAAAAAGCAGATCGCGCCGGCCAGCACGAAAATCGCGGCGATCGCCGAGGCAAAGATGGGCCGTTGAATGAAGAAGGCGACCATCAGGAAAGCTTTTACCGGCGAAGCGCTAGCAGCAGAACACCGATCCGCAAGCCGTGTCGCGGGCGCGCGCGGGCCGGCGGGAGGCCGGCGGGACATTCGAGATGCGCGGCGTCATCCGTCGGTCGCTCGGCGCGCCGAGCAGAAGGACCGCCGGCCGCTGCAACGTTGCGCCGCGCGATTCGGCGCCGACGCGACCCGCGACGCCCTGCATCAGCGACCTTAGCGCCTGCGGCTCGACGTGGTCGGCGCGCATGACGGACTGGATCAGCGAATCCGCCAGGAGGTCGTCAATCGTCGGACTGTAGCTAAGCGACATGACGGTTCCTTTCGTTCGGACGGCCGGGCAGGGCGGTGTTGACTTCGCTTGCCGGGGGGTGTTACTCGTCGGTAACAATCACTAGATACCGATCGGTAACATTCCGGTCAAGACCCATGGCGAAAGAAAATTCAAGACAGGAGCTGGGCCCTCTCATGACGCAGGCGTGCGCGCCGCGGCCGCGCGAGCGGATCGTCGCCTCGGCGCAGGACTTGTTCCACCGGCATGGCATTCGCGGCGTCGGCGTCGACGCCATCGCCGAGGCCGCCGGCACCAACAAGATGACACTCTATCGTCACTTCGGCTCCAAGGACGACCTGATTCTCGAATATCTCAACTACAAGGCAAAGAAATCAGACGAAACCTGGGCCGAGATCGAAGCCGAGGACCCGGGCGATCCCGCCGGCCAGCTTTACAATTTCGTCTCCAAAGTGGCGACATTCATTGCCGAGGACGAGCGCGGCTGCGACCTCGCCAACGCCGCGGTCGAATTGACCGAGGAGGGTCATCCCGGGCTCAGGGTGATCGAGGACTTCAAGGTCCGGCAGCGCGATCGCCTGGCGGGTCTCTGTCAGGCCGCCGGCGCGTCGCAGCCGGGGCTGCTCGCCGACACGCTTTTCCTTCTCATCGAGGGCGCGCGGGTGAGCCGTCGCAGCGTTGGGGCCGAGGGTCCGAGCGCGAATTTCGTCCGCACCAGCGAAGCGGTCATCGCCTCCTTCGGCATCCCCGCGAAATATCGGCCCGGCCGCGCCGGCAGCGAAGCAAACTTGAAGCGGATACGCGGGTCGCAACGCGTCTAGTAGAAGCGCGGGATCTTGCCGTTGTGAGGCGTCCGCCGGTCGGAAAGATCGAACATCACTTCGTCGACGAAGCACCACCCCCACCCTTCCGGCGGATCGTAGCCTTCGATGATCGGATGGCGGGTCGCGTGAAAATGCTTGGTCGAATGCTGGTTCGGCGACTGGTCGCAGCAGCCGACATGTCCGCAGGTGCGGCAAAGCCGCAAATGAAGCCAGACGTCGCCGGTCTTGAGGCACTCCTCGCAGCCAAGCGCGCTCGGGGTCACGTCGCGAATGGCGTTCAGATGGGTGCAGGTCTTCGACATCTTTGATTCGCCTGGCAGGTTAGAGGTGGGGGCCTTGAGAATGCCCGAGAAAACTGTGGATCGCCGCCACAACCTGGGCGCCCTCGCCGATCGCCCCGCCGACCCGTTTGACCGATCCTGACCGCACGTCGCCAACCGCGAACACGCCCGGAATTGAGGATTCGAGCGGCGATCGCTCAGGGACGCCGTCGCTCCGCGGCATGCCGGTGACCACGAAGCCCGCCTTGTCCAGCGTCACGCCGCAACCTTGCAGCCATTCGGTCGCCGGATCGGCGCCGACGAACAGAAAGACGTTGCGGATCGGCGCCTCGGACTCCCGCCCGGCGCGCCGGTCGCGCCAGCGCACCATTTCGAGGGCTGCGCCGGAGGAGCCGTTCAGAGCGACGATCTCGGTCTCGGTCATCAGCTCGATGTTCGAGGTGGCGGCGATGCGATCGATGAGGTAGCGCGACATGCTTTCGGCGAGACTCGGGCCTCGGACCATCATCCGCACCCTGGCGGCGTGAGCGGAAAGAAACACCGCGCCCTGGCCCGCCGAATTGCCGCCGCCGACGAGAACGACCTCTTCGCCGGCGCAGAGGCGCGCCTCGATCTGCGAGGCCCAGTACCACACCCCGCGGCCTTCGAAGCGGGCGATGTCCGCGATCGCCGGATGGCGATACCTTGCTCCGCTCGCGACCACGATCGTCTTCGCCTGAATGCGCTCGCCGCCATCCAGATCGAGGGCGAAGGCGCCGTTCTCGCGCGCGCAATCAAGCGTCCTGACAGCGACCGGGATCATGACGTCGGCGCCGAATTTCTGCGCCTGAATGAAGGCGCGCGCGGTCAGCGCCTGGCCGCTGATTCCGGTCGGAAAGCCGAAGTAGTTCTCGATCCGGGCGCTGGCCCCGGCCTGGCCGCCGTAAGCGCGCGCGTCGAGAACCGCGACCGACAGTCCTTCCGAACAGGCGTAAACCGCGGTCGAGAGCCCGGCCGGCCCGGCGCCGACCACCGCCACGTCGTAGACGAAGTTCGCCCGCGACGCGGCCGTCAGGCCGATCTGACGCGAAAGGACCCGCTCGGATGGGTTCCCGAGCACCGTCCCGTCAGGACAGACGACCAGAGGCAATCCGCCGGCGATGTCGGCATATCGGTGGATCACTTCCTTGGCCTCGGGGTCTCGGGCCGGATCCAGCAGATGATGAGGATAACCGTTCCTGGTGAGAAAGCCGTCGAGCCGGATCACGTCCGCCGCGCCGGCCGAACCAATGATCACCGCCCCCGCGGCGCCGCCTTGAAGCAGCGCCACTCGTCGAAGAATGAGCGCCCGCATGATGCGCTCGCCAAGTTCGGCTTCGGCGACCAAGACCGCGCGGAGGCCTTCGGTCGGGATCAGCAACGTCTCAACGTCGCCCTCCGCCATTCCGTCGACCAGGGCCGCGCGAGTGGAAAGCTGGCCGACGTCCGCCAGGAACTGGCCAACTCCCTGTTCCGCGACTGGAGACACGTGCCCGAGGCCGTCGCGCTGGGTGAGCGCCACCGAGCCCTTCAGCACCACGAACATGCCCGGGCTGATCCTACCGGCCTCGAACAGCTTTTCTCCATCCGAAAATTTGCGGAGCGTTCCGTAGCGCCGCAGCCGCCCGATTTCGGCGTCGGTCAGCGTCGGGAACGTCTCCTGATAGCGGGGGAGGGTGGCGTGGGAGGGGAGATCGGCCATGCGCTCGCTTTTGAAGGTGAAGAAGACTCCCGAGCAACGCGGGATCGCAGCGCTTCCTGGTTCGGGCTTCGCGCCCAGCCGTCGAGACCTTCGGTCAGCGCGGGAGCAACGAGGCGGTCTATCTGGTCGGGTCGCCGCGCCATGGTATCGGCGACGCTGGACGCGTTCAACGCGTGGGCTCCAAAACGATGGTTCGCGGCTCAATCGATCGCGCCCGAGGCCGCCCATGGCGCGCCAGACCGTGTCGACCAACGGCCAACGCCATAACGGCTGCCCTCGAACCTCGGTGAATTAGGAGTTCATGCCTTTGTTTTCGAAAAGCAGAATTGCGTGCTATACCTTTCCCCACTGGTCGGATCGAAATCGACGCTGACGGACGGGCTGGCGGAGCGCCCATTGAAAATTCCCGATTCGGACGAGCTAACCCAAATTAAATCGAGCGGTTTAATTTGGGTTAGCTTGGCGGTGCTTGGTCTGGCTTGGCGCAATTTGGCGGCTTGCGCCGGCGCGCCGCGGCCACGACAGCGGTGGCTGGCGCCCCATGACGCTCGCAGTATAGATATGGGCAGAGGCGCGCTGACGCACATCCGGAAATCTGGATTTGATCTCTCGCTGAAGGGGGCGATAGGGCAGAGATGACTGACTTTCTATCAGGCCTGTTCAACGACGTGGGCGGCAATCTGCGCGCGAAGATCGCCGGCATCTATGTCTTGCTGATCGGGGCCAATATCGGCGCCTGGCTTTGGGCGCTGTCGGCGTTTCGCGACTATCCGATCCTGCTCGGCGCGGCGATGCTCGCCTACACGTTCGGTCTGCGCCACGCGATCGACGCCGATCATATCGCCGCCATCGACAACGTGACCCGAAAGCTGATGCAGGAAGGAAAGCGGCCGGTCGCGGTCGGCTTCTTCTTCTCGCTCGGGCATTCGACGATCGTCGTCGCGCTGTCGATCGCAATTGCGGTCACGGCCACGGCGCTTCAATCGAGGTTCGAGAACTTCACCAGCATCGGCGGCGTGGTCGGCTCGCTGATTTCGGCGCTGTTTCTGTTCGCCATCGCTGTCGCAAACATTATCGTCCTCGCGTCGATCTATCGAACCTTCCGAACCGTGAAGAGCGGCGGCAAATTCGTGGAGGAAGACCTTGAACTCATGCTGTCCAAGCGCGGGTTCATGGGGCGGATGCTGCGCCGATTCTTCCACCTGATCGAGCGCAGCTGGCACATGTATCCCCTGGGCGTGCTGTTCGGCCTTGGCTTCGATACGGCGACCGAGGTCGGCCTGCTCGGAATCTCGGCGACCCAGGCCGCGCAGGGATTGTCGATCTGGTCGATCCTGGTCTTCCCGGCGCTCTTCACCGCCGGCATGTCGTTGATGGATACGACTGACAGCATCCTGATGCTCGGCGCCTATGGCTGGGCGTTCGTCAAGCCGATCCGCAAGCTCTACTATAACCTCACGATTACCGCCGTATCGGTCGTCATCGCCGTCGTCGTCGGCGGGCTTGAGGCGCTCAACCTGATCGGCGACCGGCTCGGGCTTACCGACGGCGGTGGGTTCTGGGGCGCGATTGGAGCGATCAACGACAATTTCGGAGCGCTTGGATACGTCATCGTCGGAATCTTTGTCGTGAGCTGGCTGATCTCTTTCCTCGTCTATCGCGCCAAAGGGTATGACAAGATCGAGGTCGCCACGAACTAAGCTTGGCGTGATGTCGCATAGCGCCGCGGTACGCTCGGGGCGGCGACTTCGCGATTCCGCTCAGTAGCTCGAATCCTTTTTCAAGAGCTACGGTGTTCAGGGGCGCCTGGCCTCGTCCCGCACGCGTCCAGTTCGTCGGCTGAACGGAAATCCAAGCAACGTCCGAAAATAATTCGTAGCTTCAATTTGGCTCGCGTTAATTTTCTGTCAACGCAACTGGCTGAATACTGACCATTGCGTTGGGTAATCGACGCGCTGTCAGAATGTTTCGGCGAGAACGCCTGACGGAGCGACGATCGAGGCGACAGGCCCTTCTGACGCAGCGACGTCGAGCCGAGCGGAAGCTTCGGCGTCGGGACAAGGGAGGCCGATGTGCTTGCGTGGCTGCTTTGGCAATTGGAGAGGTTCGAACGGATTCACGCCGTCGCGCGTATGTTCATCCGTGAGTTTGGCGACGAGGCCTTGGCGGAAGCGCGCCGACGCGAACGCGAGGCTCGCGTCGATGGCAACGCGCTCGAGTGGAGGCGCGTCGCCTCGGTCATCGCCCGGCGGATGCCCGCGCCCGTCAGCCTCGAGACGCCGACCGGACCGCCTTTGCTGGAACTTGCCTCGGCTCCCGAATCCGCGTGGGTCGCGCCGGACCTGCCACAGCCCTTCCGGATCCAGTTTGTGTGCGGGACGCAAGATCGCGGCCCGATGAACCTGACCGAGAAGCATATCGAAGCGGCGGACAGATCCGCCGCAATCGTCGCCGCCGCCAATACGAGGTGGCCGCCTCATACGATCGGATTGCGCATCCTTGATCGCGAAGGCCGTGAAGTCTTCGCCCGACAGAAGGCAAGGCGGGCATAGCCAAATCAACTGGTGATTATGTCCTGACGGCTGAGCGGCTAGCGTGAGCGGGGCGATCAAAGTCTCGGTAAGTCGAGCGCGCCGAAGTCTTCCCCGCCCTCTGTCGGACTGTCTTTGGCGCGCCCAGCGGGGATCGAACCCGCGTTTCCGCCGTGAAAGGGCGGCGTCCTGGACCGCTAGACGATGGGCGCGGGCTCTAAGATTCCGGTTCTGCCGGTTCGGCGCGATGCTATAAGGTCGGCGGTTCCCGCTGGCAAGCCTTGGCGGCCTAGGCGGCGGTGAAGCATGGGCTCGATTGGCGCATATGCCGGGGGAGCCATCGACCAGCACGGGTCAGCACGGAACATCGAAGGAAACACATGCGCGCGATACGCATTCATCAGACCGGCGGTCCGGAGGCGATGCGCCTGGAGGAGACCGAGCTGCCGCCGCTGGGCGAGGGTGAAGTGAGGCTCCGGCAGCACGCGATCGGGATCAATTTCATCGACATCTATCACCGCACCGGTTTCTATCCGCCAGCCAAGCTGCCGTTCACGCCGGGCAGCGAGGGCGCAGGCGAGGTTCTCGAGGTCGGCCGATCGGTGAAAGGGCTAAAGCCGGGCGACCGGGTCGCCTACGCCGGCTCGCCCGGCTCCTACGCCGAAGAGCGCAACATCGAAGCGAGAGTCCTCTTCAAGCTGCCGCGGACGATCTCTTATGAGACAGGCGCGGCGATGATGCTCAAGGGCCTCACCGCGCAGTACCTCCTGCGCCAGACCTATAGGGTCAAAAAGGGCGACACGATCCTGGTCCATGCCGCGGCCGGCGGCGTCGGACTCATTCTCTGCCAGTGGGGAAAAGCCTTGGGCGCGACGGTGATCGGGTGCGTCGGTACGGCGGAAAAAGCCGCCCTTGCCAAGAAATCGGGGGCGAAGCACACGATTCTCTATCGCGAGGAGGACTTCGCCAAGCGCGTGAACGAGATCACAAAAGGCGCGAAATGCCATGTGGTCTACGACGGTGTAGGCAAGGCGACCTTTCCGGCTTCGCTCGACTGCCTGCGCCCGTTCGGCACTTTCGCGAGCTTCGGCTCCTCCTCGGGCGGGATCGAGGCGTTCAACATTGGCCTTCTGGCGCAGAAGGGCTCGCTGTTCGCGACCCGACCGACGCTGTTCACCTTCATGTCCGATCGCGCCCGAGCCGAGAAGATGGTGCGCGATCTGTTCCGCGTGGTCGGCCGTGGCGACGTCAAGATCGAGATCGGCCGGCGCTGGTCCCTCGGCGAGGCCGCCGAGGCTCATACCGCGCTCGAAAAGCGGGAGACGACGGGCTCGCTCATTCTCCTACCGTAAAGCAGGCTCACGGCCTTTCTTGCGCCAAGTTTTCGCGTCACCAGCCAGTCCTTGGCGCAGGCTTGCCGCCCCTGTATAGGAGGCGCGGCCGCACGGAGCTGACCGATTTCCGGACGAAACGAGGAAGGGCGTATTGAGCCGTATGATCGAACCGAGCCTGAAGCCTGTCGAGGCCACCGTCACGCCCGCCAAGAAGGAGGAGGGCTGGTGGGAAACCGTCAAAGTCATCATCGAAGCGCTTCTGATTGCGCTGGTGGTGCGGACGGTTCTATTCCAGCCTTTCAACATTCCGTCCGGATCGCTGGTGCCGACGCTGCTCGTCGGCGACTATCTGTTCGTCTCGAAATACGCCTATGGCTATTCGCATTTCTCGCTGCCGAGCTTTCTCGATCTTGATCCCCAGGCGATGCCCGGCCGCATATTCGCCTCCGAGCCGAAGCGTGGCGACATCATTGTGTTCAAGCTTCCGAGCGACGGCCAGACCGACTACATCAAACGGCTGATCGGCCTGCCCGGCGACAAGATCCAGGTCCAGCATGGACGGCTTATCATCAACGGCGAGATGGCGCCGCGCGAGCCGATAGCGCCTTTTCTGACGGTCAGTCATTTCAACAAGCCGATGGAGGCCCCGCAGTATATCGAGACGCTCCCCGGGGGGGTCCAGCACCGCATTATTCAGATCGACGGCGACGAGGGGACATTCGACAACACCAAGGTCTATGAGGTTCCGCCCGGACATTATTTCATGATGGGCGACAACCGCGACAATTCCAGCGATTCGAGGCTTGCGGCGGACCAGGGCGGCGTCGGCTACGTGCCGTTCGAGAACCTGATCGGAAGGGCCGAAATCATCTTCTTTTCGATCGACGAGGGCACGCCGGCGTGGGAGATATGGCGCTGGCCGTGGACGGTTCGCTGGAATCGCATCTTCCAAGTCGTCCGCTAGAGGCCCGCCTGCGGGCTCCCGCGATAAGCCGGAAGGCGCTATAGTCGGGCCAGCCGTCTTGTCCGCTTGATCCCTGTCGATGGGCGGCCGTCCATCCCCAGATCGGTTGGTCAATGAACAAACAGCCGCGAGCGGAATTGCCGGCGCTGGAATTGAGGCTCGGGTATCGATTTCGCAATCCGGGGCTCGCTCAGCTCGCGTTGACGCACCTTTCCGCGCAAAGCTCGGGCGGGCAGGGGCGGGCGCAATCCTACCAGCGTCTCGAATTTCTCGGCGACCGGGTGCTCGGCGTCGCAATCGCGAGCCGGCTCTATCAGGCCTTCCCTCAGGCGAGCGAGGGGGAGCTTTCGATGCGGTTCGCCAAGCTCGTGCGTCGAGAGACCTGCGCCGAGATCGCCGCGCAGTGGGACGTCGGGCCGCATGTGGCGCTGGGCTTGGGCGAAGCGCGCGGCGGCGGGCGCAAGAAAGCCGCGATCCTCGCCGACGTGTGCGAATCGCTGATCGGCGCGGTGTTTCTCGACGGCGGCTTTGAGGCCGCGGAGGCGCTTGTGCTCGGCGCGTGGGGCGAGCGGATCACCGCCGGCGCCGAGCCGGCGCGCGACGCGAAGACCGCCGTGCAGGAATGGGCCCAATCGCGCGCGCTTGCCCCCCCGCGCTACGAGGAGGTCGAGCGCAGCGGACCGGCGCATCAGCCCCATTTCGTGATGCGGGTGGTGCTCGACGGATTTGAGTCCGAGGTCGGCGCCGCGAGCTCGAAGCGGGCCGCCGAGCAGGCCGCGGCGCAGGCGTTTCTCGACCGCTGGGGCGCAACGTGAGCGCGACCCGATGCGGGTTCGTCGCGATCATCGGCGCGCCCAACGCCGGCAAGTCCACCCTCATCAATGCGCTCGTGGGCGAAAAGGTCTCGATCGTCACCCGCAAGGCCCAAACCACACGCTCGGTCGTGCGCGGCGTCATGACCAGGGAGAGCGCGCAGATCGTGTTCGTCGACACGCCCGGCCTCTTTGCGCCCAAGCGGCGGCTCGACCGGGCGATGGTCGCTTCCGCCTGGAGCGCGGCGGCCGACGCCGACGTGCTGGCGCTCATGATCGACGCCAGGAAAGAGACCAGCCAACCAGGCCTGACCGAGGAGACCCGGGCGATCCTCGCCGGGCTCGGCGGCGCCGCCAAGCCCAAGCTCGCCGTCCTCAACAAGATCGACCTTGTCGAGCGGCCGAAGCTCCTCGAGCTCGCCGCCGCCCTCAATGCGGCGATGGTCTTCGACGAGACCTTCATGATCAGCGCCGCGACCGGCGACGGGCTTGCGCGGCTGACTGAGCGCCTCATCGAACTCATCCCGCCGGGACCGTGGCTCTACCCCGAGGACCAGATCGCCGAGGCGCCGATCCGTTCGCTGGCGGCGGAAATCACCCGCGAAAAGCTGATCGAGCGGCTTCACGACGAACTGCCCTATCAGGCGACCGTCGAGACCGACAGCTGGAAGGACCTGCCGGACGGCTCGGCGCGGATCGAGCAGACAATCTTCGTCACCCGCGAGAGCCACCGAAAGATCGTCCTCGGCGAGGGTGGGCGCAAGATCAAGGCGATCGGAACGGCCGCGCGCAAGGACATCGCCGAGGCGCATGGCGCAAAGGTTCACCTCTTCCTGTTCGTCAAGGTGCGCGAGAACTGGCTCGACGACCCCGAGCGCTACCGGGCGATGGGGCTCGACTTCCCGAAGGGGTAAGGCGGACGAGTGGCGGAGCGAAAGCCCATGAAAATGAAATCGCTTTCAAACCCTTTTTTTTGCTTTTCGGATTCGTGACTTTTCAAAGGGTAATGAGCGATTCCAATCATTTTCTCATTTTCTCATTTTTCTCCTTGACGGACCGCCTTTCCAGCCGCGTTGATGCTGCGAATGGGAAATGCTGTAGCATAATTTCCGATTTTCCGCAAGGAAATTCGCGCTCTTATGGCGTTATGTGTTGGTCGGCCGGTATTGCTGTTCGTTCGTCGAACCCTTGCCGTCATGGCCGGGCTTGTCCCGGCCATCCACGCCGGGCATACCGCGTGACACGTTACCGCCTCGACGCGACCGGCAGGATAGGTGGACGATCGTCGTTCGCCGAACCCTTGCGGATCATGGCCGGGCTTGTCCCGGCCATGCACACCGGGTCACCGCAAGATCGAGTCCCGCCTCGGCGCGATCGGCAGGATAGGCGGACAGTCGCAAGGCTGTTCGCGCTATGCCCGCGTAGATGCGCTGGGCCTTCGTGGATGGCCGGGACAAGCCCGGCCATGACGCCTTGATCGCGCCGTCCGCCACCTCCCAATTCCTTCCCCACAACAGCCAACGCCATGAAGAGCCGAAATTCGCGCTCTTGTCGCGTTGGCTGTTGCCGGCGGATATCGGTGACACTTTACTCAATCACCCAATAGGTGCGAGTTGTCGCCGTTCTCGGCGAGGATCACTCAGGATCATTGGGGATCATTGAGGTATCGATATCACCGATATCCACCGATATCCCACCGATATCCGATATCCCGATATCCGATATCCCCGGCGTGGATGGCCGGGACAAGCCCGGCCATGACGGCAAGGGGTCGACCAACAGATAACGCCATAAGAGCCCAAATTCGCCATCGACACCCCTTTGACATGGGTCGGCTTTTCAGCCTCCACCCCCTTGCTGGCTCGAGAGCAGACTGAGGCTATGGAGCGACCGGGCGGCGAAATGTATATCTCCTCCCGGTCAAAGTCTGAGAACCGGCTGGACGACCGCGAGCCTTCGCAAAACATCTCGTCGAGCGCGACGAGGCCGATCGCAGGGCAGGGACAGGATAATCGCGATGCCTTCCACGCACGAGCGCTTCAAGATCGCCGTCCTGGACGACTACCAGAACGTCGCTCTTTCGCTGGCGGACTGGTCCGTGCTGGACGGGCGGGCGAGCGTCACGATATTCAACGATCATCTGGCCGACTCCGACGCCATCGTCGAGCGCCTCCAACCCTTCGACATCGTCTGCGTGATGCGGGAGCGCACGCCGATGACGCGCGCGATCATCGAGCGCTTGCCCAAGCTGCGCATGATCGCCTCGACCGCGGGCCGCAACGCCTCGATCGATCTCAAGGCGGCGGAGGAGCGCGGCGTGCAGGTCGCTCACACAGGCTATACCTCCGCGCCGACGATCGAACTCACCTGGGCGCTCATCCTTGCCGGCGCCCGCAATCTCATCGCCGAGAACGGGTCGCTGCGCAGCGGCGGATGGCAGCAGTCGGTCGGCGATGACATGGCGGGGCGGACGCTCGGCCTCCTGGGTCTCGGCAACATCGGCGGCGCGGTCGCCCGGATCGGCCGCGCCTTCAACATGAAGGCGATCGCCTGGAGCCAGAATCTCACCGCCGAGCGGGCGGCCGAAGCCGGCGCCGCCCTGGTCACGAAGGATGAGCTCTTCCAAGAGGCGGATATCGTTTCCATTCATCTCGTGCTCAGCGACAGGACGCGGGGCCTTGTCGGCGCGGGAGAACTCGCGCTCATGAAACCGACCGCGCGCCTCATCAACACCTCTCGCGGACCGATCGTGGTCGAGGCCGATCTCCTTCAAGCGCTCCGAGACAAGAGGATCGCCGGCGCGGCCATCGATGTCTTCGATGAGGAGCCATTGCCGCCCGAGCACCCGTTCCGGAGCCTGCCGAACCTGCTTGCGACGCCCCATATCGGCTACGTCTCCCGCGGGCTCTATGAGCGGTTCTATCGGGACACGGTCGACAACATCGCCCGGTGGCTCGACGGCCAAGCCGAGCGATGACCCGGCGCGGCCGGACGATTAAATCGACGCAGCGTGAGGGGCGTCACAGACGCATCGGCCTCGATATGGATATTGAGAGTCGCTCCCGCTGATCCGGCGAGCGTTCGATAAATTGCAGTTCGAGGGAATCCCCACGTGGCGAAAGACGATCCTGGACGCAAGCCCTTTGCGGGCAATTGCCTGGCGAACTCGACCGCGGTCAACTCAGGCTTTGGAGCAATTGGCCCTGTTCCGCCAAAAAAACGGCTCGTGGTTGAATCCGTTTCCGCCCAGCTTGTCACCTCCACCTCGGGGTCGCTCTACACAATGCAGATCAATGGCCCCTTCACCTTGATGATGATCCCGAGCCTCATTACCGACGGTCCGTTCAATCTCCGGCGCTACTACGCCACCCACGCGATCCGCTTCTATGTCGAGGCCGGGCAGTCGATGCAGTTTCAAGTGGCCACTGTCGGAGACGCAGGACAAGCCTCCTGCTCGGTCAGCGGGTACTTTCTGGACACGTGACCGGCGCGATGGCGACACCGCGCGCCGCGAGCGTCCTTCGTCACCCCGGGCGGTAGGCCATGCGGCAATGGCCGGGACAGTAGGAACGGCCCTCAGCCGGCGCGAGCCCGCAATAAGCGAAGTCTCCGCATCTGGGGTCTCCCAGCGGCCATCGGCAGGCTGCCTGCCGGATGTCTTCGAACCTTGTCCGCCGCATGTCGCCGACCTCGGCGTCGGCGAAGGCCCAAAGCGCGTTCCTCCGATGCGGGCTCTTCGTCCGGACGTCGCAGGGGAAGGAAGAAGCGGGCAGCCGCCGCGCGCGCCGCGGCCCTGATCCCGGGGCTGACAATCGCCCGTCGCCGTTGAGCCTGACGCCGATCCGGTTCGCCTTGCCGATCACGGCATTGCGGGAGGCCGCGCCGAGCGCCTGCGCGATGACGTTTGCGCTTCTTCCCTCGAGCGCCAGCCTCTTCAAGACCTCGATCAACTCTTCGGTCCACAGCATCCCGCACTCCCCCAGACGTTCGGCCGCTTCAGAAGGAGCGATCAAGCGAGCCCATTCCGACAGCAGGCAATTCGCGGACGCCACCGGATCATGTCGCGTCCGTCAAAAGGTGAAAAACTCGTTAATCTCAGGAGGTTGTCAGGAAGGCAGGGCGCCGCAACGGTATATTTCGAACCGTCCGAGGCGATCTGCTATACGGTATGGCTGCGGCGGGTCGCGAATGGCCGCAATCTGCATTCCGAATGAGAGGAGCGTCTCATGACGAGGGGCGGTTCAGGAAAGACCGGGTCCGTGCGAACGGCGCCCTACACGTCCTACAGGACCTTCATGACGTTCATCGAGGACCTTCGCGAGCATGGCGTGCCGTCGCGCATCGACCGCAGCGTGCTGACGCGCTTTTCCGGGGCGGTCGGCGGACAGCTCATGCACGCGCTTCGCTTTCTTGGCCTGATCGACGATGAGGGGCGCACGACGCAGCGTCTAGGAGAGCTCGCGGTCGCGCACGGCGGAGCGGAATGGCCCGAGGCGTTATCGCAATTGCTCATGGAGGCCTATGCGCCCGTGTTCGCGATCGACCTCGAAACCGCCACGCCCTCGCATTTCAGCGCGGCGTTCCGCAATGCCTTTCCCGCCGCGGACGCCGTCATCCAGAAGTGCGTCACCTTCTTTCTTTACGCCGCGGCCGACGCGGGGCTGAAGGTGAGCGCCCGCATCCTCAAGGGCCGAAAGCCGCGTCCGCTCGCGCCGCGCAGGACGACAAGGCGGACAATCGCGAGGGCGAAGGAGGCCGAGGCGGACCCGTCCGAACCTCTGCCGGTTGCGCCGCCCATCGAGCGCAGGAAGCCTTCGGAAATGCTTTTCGCGCAGCTCGACCCAAGCGCGATGAACGAGGAACAACAGGCGGCGGTCTGGACCTTGCTGAAATATTTCAAGGCAAGGGGATTGTGATCGCATGCGGGCGAAGCGCCCATTCGAGCGCGGCGCGAAACTAGGGGACCAGCACGCCGGGGTTCATGATCCCGGCGGGGTCGAGCGCGCCCTTCGCCGCCGCGAACGCTCTTCCGAACAGGTCGGGGCGCTGGGCGCGATACCAGGGCATGTGGTCGCGTCCGACTGCATGGTGATGGGTGATCGTGCCGCCGGCGGCGATCAGCGCGTCGGAGGCGCGGGTCTTGATATGCCGCCATTGCTCGATGAGGCGCCCGGGATCGCCGAGCACGTTGAACGTGTAATAGACCGCCGGCCCGTCCGGATAGACGTGGGTGAAGCGGGTCGAGACGGTCCCCTTGCGGCCGGTCGCCTCGGTGAGCGCGTCCTCCGTCGCCTTGCGGACGGCGGCGTGGAAAGCCTCGAACCTGTCCCAGGTGATGGCGGTCTCGAACGTGTCGTTGATGATTCCCATCGGCGCGGTCAGCTCGCGCGCATAGGGCATGCGGATGAAGGCGGTGCGCCAGCGTAAACCCGCCGCCTCGTCGGAATGGCGCCGCCCGCCGCAGTCGGCCATGAGCTCGACCGCCCGCGCCATCCACGCCTCGACCGGATGGTCGCCGGATTCGAAGGCGACGACCAGCACGCTCTCCTCATAGGCGTTGACGCCATAGGCGCCCGCCTCGTCATTGTCGATGACGCGCAGGTTCGACGGGTAGAGCCCGGCCTGGGCGACGGCGCGGACCGCCCGCGCGGCGGCGAAGAAATTCTGGAAGCCGAACACGGCGTCAGCGCGGAAGCGGGGCCGGCCCTGCAGCCGCATCCAGGCCTCCGTGATGACGCCAAGCGAGCCCTCCGAGCCGATCATCATGCGGTCGGGACTGGGACCGGCGCCCGAGCCCGGCAGGCGGCGCAACTCCATCGCGCCGGCCGGCGTGATCATGCGGATGCTTTCGACGAAATCGTCGATGTGGGTATAGAGCGTGGCGAAGTGGCCCCCCGAGCGAGTCGCGATCCAGCCGCCCAGCGTCGAGAACTCGAAGCTCTGCGGATAGTGGCGGATGGCGAAGCCGTGCGGTTTCAAGGCCGCCTCGATCGCCGGGCCGCGAACGCCGCCCTGGATGCGCGCGGCGCGGCTCGCGCTGTCCACCTCGAGCACGCGGTCGAAATGGCGCATGTCGAGGCTGACCGCTCCCTTGTATCCGTCGCCGACGATAGGCTCGACGCCGCCGACCACCGAGGAGCCGGCGCCGAACGGAATGACCGCGACCTTCGCCCCGCCCGCCCAATCGAGCACGGCTTCGATGTCGGCTTCAGTCTCGGGCAGCGCGACAAGGTCCGGCGCGTTGGCGAAGTCGCGGTGAAACGCGCGGACGGTCTCGGGGTACGACTTGCCGTAGGTGTGGACGAGACGCTCGTACGGCTCATGCGTGAGCACGCCGGCGAGCGCGGCGGGCGCCGAGATGCGCGGCGGCTTGAGCGCGATCTCGGAGGCTTGCGGCGGCGCGCTCAGGCGCGGCTCGGCGCCGAGACGCTCGGCGGCGAAGCGGAAGAGATGCGCGCGCTCGCCGTCGCTGAGGCCCTCGCCCTCATTTCCCCAGCCGTAGAATTTGAGCCTCGGCGCCATGACGGTTCCTCACTACGTAAATTGTCGGGTATCGCGCTGATTATTTTGAACGCAGGGGCAACACGCGCAATCGTGATCGAGCCGGATCGACCGTGAGCAGCGCGCCTTCTTCCAGCTGCGCCGCCATCTGCCGAACGGCCTCAATCAGCGTCGGACCAACAGTCTCCGGCCGGACATCATCCGACCGGATCTGAACCACGCTCGGCTTGGCTCCCTGTGTCGCCGCGAGGATAGCGCTGAAATCCAAATCGTGAGTGAGGACGACGTATCCATTGTCCCGCGCGAACGCCATGATGGCGCTATCGGAAGCATTGGCCGGGCCAACGCTTGACCAATGCGAGGCTTGAATTCCCGCCTCGCGCAGCCTGTTCACCCAACGTGGCGATAAATTCATGGCAACCAGCAGTTTCATCCGCTGGCCAGCACCACTTCCCGCTCTTCAGCCCTCCACGCGGCGTACCTCAACGCCTGCAAGATGTCTTCGCGCTCGAGGTAGGGAAAGTCGCTTAGAACTTCCTCGATACTGCAACCCGCGCCGATCTGTCCGACGATCATGCCAACCGTAACTCTCATGCCGCGGATGCACGCCTTGCCACCCATGATCTCGGCACTTTGGCTAATCCGTTCCAGCCTTTCCACAACTGTCTCCTCGAAGGTCCGCGCCCAACGGTTCTAATGGGTCACCGTTGGTCGCGACAAGCTACTGCGCGATACCGGGCGCTTTGGGCGCCAAGACCGTCTCTCCCTATGGCGCCTGGAGCCACCCCTCCGCCGCCGCCCGCATCGCCGCCCAGACCGCCTCGACGTCGGCGGTTTCCGTCGCCAGCGCGCCGACCGACACGCGCGCCATCCAGCGCCCGTCGAGGATCGCGGGCGTGAGATAGGCCGCGCCCGAGCGGTTCACCGTCTCGACCCAGGCGGTCGTGTGGGCGTCGAGCGCTTCGCCGTCGAGCGCCGAGCCGTCGGGCGCGGGCGGCTCGTGACGGACGCACACCGTCTGCAGGTTGACCGGCGCGACGACCCGCCAGCCCGGAGCGGCGGCGACCTTTTCCGCCAGCCATCGGGCGTTGGCGATGTCGCGGCGCAGCCGCTTCTGCAGCCCGCTGACGCCTTGCTCGCGAATGATGAACCAGAGCTTCAGCGCCCGGAAGCGGCGCCCGAGCGGGATGCCCCAGTCGCGCAGGTTCTTGACCTCGCCGTCGACCGAGGATTGCAGGAAGCTCGGATTGGTCGACATGACCCGCATCAGATGCTCGGGATCGCGCACATAATAGACCGAGCAATCGAACGGCGCGCCGAGCCATTTGTGCGCGTTGATCACGAGCGAGTCGGCGCCCTCGACGCCCGTCCCACATCCAGCGGCATTCGGGCAGGATCATCGCGCTGCCCGCCATCGCGGCGTCGACATGAAGCCAGATTCCGTGGCGGCGCGCGATTTCGGCAATCGGCGCGATCGGATCGATCGCCGTGGTCGCCGTCGTGCCGACGGTCGCGACGATGGCGCAGGGAAGGTCGCCATTCGCGATATCGGCGGCGACCATCTCCGCCAGCGCGTCGGCGCGCATCGCGTATTTCGCGTCAAACGGGAC
Organism: uncultured Alphaproteobacteria bacterium; assembly: GCA_963761435.1. Classification (GTDB taxonomy): domain Bacteria; phylum Pseudomonadota; class Alphaproteobacteria; order Rhizobiales; family Beijerinckiaceae; genus Roseiarcus. The sequence continues at coordinate 125,354 of CAVXHJ010000010.1, forward strand.
GAGCCGCAAATTGTCGCGGCCGAACCCGGCGAGCAGCGCGCCCTTGTCGACCGAGCTGTGGGCGTGGGCCGAGACATAGACGCGCGGCGTTCGCGCTTCCCCCTGCAGGCCGCCGCGCGCGAGCGCGTAATTTGTCGCCCGCTCGCGCGCGCAGATGAGCGCGACCAGCGTCGAGGTCGAGGCGGTGTCCTGAATGACGCCGCTAAAGGCCGGCGAGAGGCCGAGCATCTGGCGGAGCCAGTCGGTCACGACCTCCTCGACTTCCGTCACCGCCGGGACTCGACTGCCACGAGAGGCCAATCACGCCGAGCCCAGTCGAGACGAGATCGGCGAGGATGCCCGCATGAAGCGCGTTGGCGGGGAAATAGCCGAAGAAGCGGGGATGCTGCCAAAGCGACAAGCCGGGCAGGACGAGTCGATCGAGATCGGCGATGACCGCAGCGAAGTCCTCCGGCGCCTCCGGCGGCGCGGAGGGCAGGGCGTCGCGGATTTCGCCGGGCTTCGTCTTCGCCATCACCGGCCGTTTCGCCAGGCTCTCATGGTAGTCGGCGAGCCAGTCGATGAGCCGGTGGCCGTAAAGGCGGAACTCTTCAGGAGACACGGGTGCTTTCCTGTCCTTGCGGTTTGGGGCACAGGGATGCGACGGGAAACGGCGAAGCCTGCATCGAGGCTCGGCCTCCGCAAGTCAACTGCGCCGGCGGGGAAGAGGATGAAGTTCGGAGAGTGAGGAGCGGCTGTCAGCCCGAGACTTGCTCGAGCAGGTCCTGCACCAGGCCCGCGAGCAGGTCGAGCTTGTAGCCCGTCATCGGCAAAGGCGTCGCCCCTACTGTCGCAGCCTGGGCCGCGACCGCAATGGTCGATGCCGAAACAGAGGCGCCCTGCGCCGCCTTCTCGGCGCTTGCGAGTCGGATCGGCACGGGCGCGACGCCGCCCGCCGCGAGCCGCACGAACTGAAACGCGCCCCGCTCGACGACGACGCGCGCGACGACCTCGACCAGCGGCCATTCGGCGTAGGCGCGGCTGATCGCGCGCTTGTAAGCCGCGCGTTCGCCGGCGAGCGGGGCTGCGAGTTCGATCGCTTCGATCATTTCGCCCGGCGCGAGCGCATGATCCGCCGCGCCGTTCGAGCCGTCGCCGAGCAATTGCTCGATGCTCAAGCCTTGACGATGATTGGTCGCGACCTTCGCCTCGTAGGCGAGGAGCGCCGCCGCCATGGTCGAGGGATGCGGGGCGACACAGGGACCAAGATCGAAGGCGACGCCGTAGAGATGATTGCCCTCGCGCGCCGGGCATTCGCTCCCGCCTTTCTTGAGGCAGGCGAAATGGGGATTGCGGTAGTACCAGCAGCGCGAACGCTGGGCGAGATTGCCGCCGAGCGTGGCCAAATGCCTTATCTGAGGCGTCGCCAGACCGCCCGCGGCGGCGGCAATTCCGGGGTAGGCCGCGGCAAGCCTCGCATCGTCGGCGATCGCGGCGATCGACGTCGAGGCGCCGATCCGCGCCGCCCCGGCCGCGTCCCAGGCGATCCCGGTCATATCCGGCGTCGGGATGATGTCGATGAGCGGTCCGCGCGAGACGCCGCTGCGGCGGCGCTCCGAGAGGTCGGTGCCCGAGGCGCGGAACTCGGGCTCGCCGAAGGGGGTCATCGCCGTCACGCGGCGGCCCTCCGGTGGAGGAGGTCGAGAATCCGGTCGGGCCGGATCGGCGTTTCCTGCGGCCTCACGCCGATCGCGTTGCGGATGGCGTTGGCGACTGCGGCCGCAGTCGGCACGGTCGCGACCTCGCCGATGCCGACGCTGCCGCCGTGGACGTGGTCGAAGCCGCCTTCGTCGAAGTAAACGTCGATCGGCGGAATGTCGCCGATGCCCGGCATGCGGTAGTCGTCGAGGCTCGTCGTCAAGACGGCGCCGCTCGTCCGGTCGATCTCGCGCCCCTCATAGAGGGCGTAGCCCAGCCCCTGGATGACGGCGCCCGCTGCCTGATTGCGCGCCAGAGTCGGCGAGGCGAGCTTGCCGACGGCGACGCCGGAATGGGCTCTGAGCACCCGCACATGGCCGAGCAGCGTATCGACCTCGACCTCGACCACCTGGACCGAACTCGGCGCCCCGGCGCCGATCGCGAGGCCGGATGAGCGGCGCATCATGAAGCCGAAGATCCACCCGATCATGCCCGCGTCTTTCACCAGCGAATTGTTGCCGTAGGCGGTCTTCGAATGGTCCTCCGCCCGCTCCGCCTCGACCTTGAGATCGGGCGAGGCGGCGATCAGTTCGCGCCACGGCGCGTTCGATCCCGGCGCCGGCTTTCGTCCGGTCTTCGCGGCGATGGCGGCCTTGAGCTTGCCGGCGGCGAGGAGGAGCGGCGGCACGATCGACGCGGTGACGCGGCTGCCCCCGGATGTGGGCCCCTCCGGAAGTCTCGAGTCGCCGATGCGGACCTCGACCTCGTGCGGATCAAGCCCGAATTCGCGCGCGACCGTGTCGGCGATGACGCTGCGGGTGCCGGTGCCGATGTCCTGCACTGCGGTGCTCGCGACAACGCGGCCGCCGTCGATCGCCAGCTCGACCTTCGTTCGCAGCTGCCAGAGATAGAGCCAGTAGCCCATCGCCACGCCGACGCCGCGCCGGTAGCGGCCGGTCTGCGGCTGCTTGCGTGCGCGCAGGCGCCACGCCTCGAGCCCGCTGGCCCAGTCGTAGAGGCGCTGCCGGTCGGGGTTCGGATCCCAGCGCTTGCGCAAGGCAATCGCATCGGTCCCTAGCTTGAGCGCCGCTTCGTCAATCGCCTGCTCGAGCGCGAAGGCCATTGGCGGGCCGCCCGGCGCGCGAAACGCGCAGCCGGGGGGCAGATTGCTGACGACGTCGTGGTCGAGAAGCTCCTTCGCCCCGGCCGCCCGGTAGACGAGGCGGGCGAGGCCGGCGACGGTCGTATTCACCGCCACGCCCGCATCGGAAAAGGCGGTGAGCGAGAGCGCCTTGAAGGCGCCGTCACGGCTCGGCAGGAGCGCGACCTTCAACTCGGCCGCGGGCCTATAGCCCGCGATCGATAATTCTTCATGCCGGTCGAACGCGACCCCGACCGGCGCCTTGGCGGCTTGCGCAAGCTTGATCGCGATCACAGTCTCGGCGCCGAGCGTGGCCTTCGAGCCGAAGCCGCCGCCGATGTGCTCGGCGAGCACCCGCACCTTGCCGGGATCGAGCTTGAATGTCTTGGCGATCTTGGTCTTGAGGTCGGCCACCGCCTGGGTCGAGACATGGACGGTCAGCACGTCGCCCTCGAAGCGGGCGACCGCCGCATGCGGCTCGAGGCAGGTGTGCTGCTGGACGGCGGTGCGGAACGTGCCCTCGAACAGCAGCGGATCGCCCGCCGCCCTTGCCGCTTCGATTGCGCCGCGCGCCGACTTCTTCTTGAGCGAAAACGCGGAGGTCGGCCCGCGCACGTTGCCTGACCACGACGCGGGCGCCGCTCCGCCCTCGCCGGCGTTGTACCTCTGCCCCTTGCCCTTGGGAAAAAGGATCGGCGCGTCGGCTGTGCGCGCGGCGTCCGGCCCGATCGCGCTCGGCAGGATCTCGTAGTCGACCTTGATCGCCGCCAATGCGGCGAGCGCCGTCTTGCGATCGGCCGCGGCGACGGCTGCGACCGGTTCGCCGACGAAGTGGATCATGCGGTCGTCGTCGAGGAGGGAAACCGCCGCCCCGACGCCGGGCAATGCGCGCGCCGGCGCGAGGTCGACCGACCCGACCCGGGCGCGGGCGTGCGGCGAGCGCAGGACCGCGCCTACGAGCTGCCCTTCATGGCGGATATCGACGGTGTAGATCGCGGCGCCGGTCACTTTCTGCCGCGCCTCGATGCGCGGCGAGGTCTCGACGTCGCTGTCGTATCTGCCGCCGCAGGCCTCGGCGACGGCGCGGAAGATGTTGTCGTATGCGCCGCAACGGCACAGATGCCCCGACAGCGCCCGGGCGATCTCCTCGCGCGTCGGCGTCTGGGCGCCGCGTGCGGCGCGCCAGGCGTCGTGGAAGGCGCTCGCTTCGACGATGAAGCCGGGAGTGCAGAACCCGCATTGGAGCGCGTCGAGCGCCATGAAGGCGCGCTGCACGGGATGCAATTTGCCTTGGCCCACGCCTTCGACAGTGGTCACGGTTTTGCCCGCGGCCGACTTCGCCGGCAGGAGGCAGCTCGCGACCGGAACTCCGTCGAGCAGAACCGTGCAGGCGCCGCACACGCCGGCGCCGCATACGAGCTTGGTTCCGGTGAGACGCAAGTCGTCGCGCAGGACATCGACGAGCAGCGCCTCGGGGTCGTCGGGCAGGGGCGCCGCGCGGCCGTTGATGATGGCGCTGCTCATGACTGTCTCCTCATCGGGCGCCGTTCGATCGTTTCGGGCGCGCCGGCGATTGCTCCGGCGACCATCAACCGGACCGATCGCTCGAGATCGGCGAGCGCGCCGGCGTTGGCGCTCTTGAGGTCGAGGCCGTGCGCCGCAAGCTCGATGGAGCGCGCCAGTTCGGCCGGCGTCACGCCGTCGCGCAAGACGATCTTGCCAGCGGCGCGTGCGCGCTCGATCGCGTCGGTGATCAGGCTGAATTTGCGGTCGACGAAGGTCTGATGCAGGTCGCGCGTCTGCCGCTGCTCCTCGGAGAGCAGCTCCTCGACCTGGGCGGAGCCTTTGATCAGATCGAAGAGATAGCGAAACCGCGCTTCGAACTGCGCCGCCAGAACATCGGCGAGCCCGCCGCCGGCCTGTTCGCGCCGCAAGCCCGCGGCGCGCTCGGCCGCGAAAGCCCCCTCGTAGACGGCCTCGACCACGGCGCGAAACAGCGCTTCCTTGGTGGGAAAGTGATGATAGAGCGCCTGTCTCGTGAGCCCGGATTCCTGAGCGACAAGCTCCATCGAGGCGAGCCGGTAGCCGTGCTGGCCGAAGACCTTCGCTGCGGAATCAAGGATGCGCTCGCGCGAGCTCATTTGACATACTTGACACAGATCGCTGAATTGTCAAATCGTCAAATCGCGTGACTGCGCTTGGCTTTCCAAAGCCGCTGCCGCTTGCCGAAGCGCGCGCCGCGCACGAGATGATGGCCGGCGATCGGCCGCGCCCGCGTGGCAAGCTCGTGCTTACGACCGACGTCTGATCAGGTCCAGCCGATCCGCTCGCGGAGCAATGTTGCGAGCGCCTCCACCTCGCTGACCGGGAGAGTGCAGGTCTGGCCCTGGCAGAGCATCGCGATTGGCTCGGCGGCTTGCGGCAGGTCGGCGCGCGGCGGGCCGTCGGGCCATAGGCTTCGATCGAGGCGCAGGACGGTCAGCGACGGATCAGGCGCGCCGAGCGCGACTTGCGCCAGAGCCTGGGCGCGCGGATCGTCGAGCGGCCCGTCGATGACGACCGAGCCGCCGCGCTCCAGCATGTCGGCGCTCATCAGGGTGAGCGGACTGCCGCCGAGGCCTTCGGGCGCGCCGGAAACCGCGCGGATAATAGCCTCCGCCGCCTCGCGCCAGCGCGCCTCGTCGGTCAGATGCCAGAGCCGGACGAAGACCTCGGCGAGGAGGCCGACGCCCGAAGGCGTCGCGCCGTCATGCGCCTGGCGCGGTCGCGCTCCCGGCACATCCGCCGCGTCGCTCGCGGTGAGATAGACCCCGCCCGCGCCGTCGCCGAACAGGTCCAGAGCCTCGGCCGCAAGCCTTCGCGCGGCGTTGAGGTCGCGAGGCTCGCCGCCGGCCTCGAACAGGGCGAGCGCGGCGCGCGCCATCGATGCGTAATCGTCGAGGAGCGCGCGGGCGCCGGGATGTCCCTCCCGCCACGCGTGCAGGAGCCGCCCGTCCGGCCCGCGAAGCTTGGTCGAGACGAAATCGAACGCCGCGCGCGCGGTCGCCAGCCATTCCGGCTCGCCGAATGCCGCGCTCGCCCGGACGAGCGCGGCGATGGTCAAGCCGTTCCAGTCGGCCAGCACCTTGTCGTCGCGGCCGGGCTTGGGGCGCGCCTCGCGCGCTGCGAAGAGTTTCGCCCGCGAGGCGGCGAGCCCGGCTTCGTCCGCAGGCGAGCCGGGCGGGGTAAGACGCCGCAATACTGTCCGCCCTTCCCAGTTCCCCCCGCGCGTGACGTCGTAGGCGAGTTTGAACGGCTTTGCGGCGTCGCCGAGGAGGGCGTCGACCTCGTCCTCGTCCCAGACGTAGAACAGGCCTTCCTCGCCATCCTGATCGGCGTCGAGGGAGGCGGCGAAAGCGTCGCCGACCCGCATCTCGCGGAGGAGCCAGCCGACCGTGTCTCGGGCACGCCCGGCGAAGGTCGGGTCGGGCCGCAGAGACTGGACAACCGCAAGCAGTTCAAGGATTTGCGCATTGTCGTAGAGCATCTTCTCGAAATGCGGCACGAGCCACACTTCGTCGGTGGAATAGCGGGCGTAGCCGCCGCCGAGATGGTCGTAAATGCCGCCCGCGTTCATCGCCTCGAGCATGGCGCGGACCGCCTCGCCGAAGGCCGGTTCGCGGCGGCGGAACATCTCGTTCCAGAAGAAGCGGAAGATCGGCGCGTTGGGGAATTTGGGCGCGCCGCGAAGGCCGCCATGGACGGGATCGACGGCGCTCATGAGCGCGTCGCCGACGCGGGTGAGATCTGCGGGCGTCACGCCGGGTCCCGGGCTCAGTTCGGCGAGTTTCGCCAGGTGTTCGGAGAGGGTCAGCCCGCGCCCCTCCATCTGAGCCCGCTGCGTGCGCCATGCTTGGTTTACCGATTCGAGCACCTGCCGGAACGAGGGCCGGCCATAGCGCGGCTCGGGCGGCCAATAGGTGCCCCCGAGCATCGGCTGGCCGTCGGGCGTGAGGAACATGGTCAGCGGCCAGCCGCCCTGCTGGCCGAGCGCATGGAGGGCGGTCATGTAGATATGATCGATGTCCGGCCGTTCCTCGCGATCGACTTTAATGTTGACGAACAAATCATTCATCCGTTGGGCGGTTTCTTCGTTCTCGAACAACTCGTGCGCCATCACGTGGCACCAGTGGCAGGCGGCGTAGCCGATCGAGAGCAGGATCGGGCAGTCGCGCCGCTTGGCCTCAGCCAGCGCGGCTGCGCCCCACGGGCGCCAATGGACGGGATTATGCGCGTGCTGAAGCAGATAGGGCGAGGTCTCCTCACCCAGGAGATTGTGGCCAGGCTGCATGGGCTTGCCCCGCGTCTCGTGTCCAGAACCTGCGATCGCCATTCGGTCCTGGGGTCTCCATTGAGGCGGGGCCAATATGGCGCCTGAATTGCGCACCCGCCACCCCGCTGATCTCATAGCGGCCTGCCGGGGGCAGAGAGACCGCCTCAGGGCGAGCTCTTCAAAACCTTCTTTTCATCATCACTGAAATGTAAGTTGGCACTGGCGTACCTTATCATTGCGATACCCCGTTCCAGCAAAGCGTGGCGGAGGGCCAAATGTCGCAACGATTGGGAAGCTGACTGGCGACCCATGCGGGAGCATATCAGTAGTGAACTTGGAATTGCCTGTCGTTCCCGTCAGCTGAAGTACTGTCTCTCCACCGTTGGGTGGTACTGTACCTCTGATGTGTACTTCCGCTCCGCCTGGACTAATCCAATCGACTACGAAGTTCCCGCCGATGATGGTCGCTTTATAATGCCACGTAAAAGGCAAGACGCCGCCGGCGTTGGCATCGCAGTGGTGGCTTACAGACAATGTTGTCGCCTTAGCGCCGCCGGTCGGCAATATGGCAGCTGTGGTTGCGGCAGCTGCTGCGGCTAACGCTATTTTGTTCATCAATCTGACCTTTCTATCAACCCGTCAGAGCGGCCTTCAGCATAGCCTTGAACCGGCGCGCGTCGAGGGTCCAGAGGATGTCGGCGCCTTCGTGCTCCCCGGCCGCCTCGCGCCAGACATGGGCGTTGTTCGCGTCGTGGTGCACGTTGAGCCGGTCGACGACGGTCATGCCGCGGGTGAGCGCGCTTTCGCTCTCGATCGCGACGCGATGGCGCGACCACGAGAGGCCGACCGACCGGTCGAGCGCGACCGCCATGGCGGTCGGGTCGGCGAGCGAGAGCCCGACCTCGCCGGTCTGGACGCGGTAGGCCTCGCGGGCGGTCGTGTTCGAATTCGATCGCGAATTTGGCTTTCGCCGTGCCGAGCGCCTCGATCGCCTCGATCTCGTCGTCCCTCAGCACCGACGGGCCTCGCGAGACGTGCCAGCCGACCATCTCGATCGGCATCTTCGAGCGGAAGACGGCGCGCGCCGCTTCCGGATCGACCCAGATGTTATACTCCGCCGCCGGGGTCACGTTGCCCTCGCAGTTGGGCGCGCCGCCCATCACCACGCAGCGGCCGATCCTCTCCGCGAGCTTCGGATCGCGCTCGAGGGCGAGCGCGATATTGGTGAGCGGACCAAGCGTGACCAGGGTGAGGCCGGGCTCGGCCGTGGCAAACTGCAGGATCGCGTCGACCGCGCCCTCGCGCTCGGGCGCGCGCTTGGGCCTGGGAAAGCCGCGATCGCCCATGCCGTCCTTCCCGTGAAACCAATGCGCGTGCTCATGCGCCCGGGTCAAAGGCTTCTCGGCGCCGGTGAAGACGGGAACGTCGGAACCGCAGATCTCGGCTGTGAGGAGGGCGTTTGTCGTCGCCTGTTCGAGGCCGACATTGCCGGCGACGGTGGTGAGCGCGAGCACGCGGACGGTGGGTTCGGCCAGCGCCATCATGATCGCGACGGCGTCATCGGAGGCGGTGTCGGTGTCGATGAGGAAGTTGCGCATGGGTCTACTCTTCGAGAGCGCGCGCCACGCCGTCCGGATCTTTTTCAATCACGCTCAGTAGCACGCGGGCCGCCTGGTCGGGCCGGTGCGCCCCTTGCTCCCAATCCCGCACAGTGCCAAGCGGAAGGTGGAACCGCGCCGCGAACTCTTCCTGCGTCAAGTTGAGCTTCCGACGTAGGGCGGCCAGGTTCGGCATCCGGCGAGCGCGCTCAAGCTGTCGCTCGGTCGCCGGCGCAGCATCGGGGTCCGACAGGACGGCGTCATGGCGCTCTTGCTCGCTCATGGCGTCAAAGTTGCTCCAATCCGCCTTTGGCGGCCTTTTCGGATCGAGCCTAAATCTCGTGATACTTTCTTTTTTCATGCGGCTCCGCTCCTCGGGCGGATATGATGCGGACGTGGTCGTTTCGCAAAGTGTAACTCACAAAGAGGACTCTGCCCTCGACCATGCCAATGGCGTTGAAACGCAGTTCCCCGAGCGCGTTGCGATCGTCGAACTCGATTGCATAAGGGTCAAGGAAAACTCTCGCGGCCGTTGGGAAGTCGACCCCATGCTTCTTGCGGTTGGCTTGCTCCTTGGCGCTATCCCACTCGAACTCCATGGGAGACTTTATCCGCCGATCATACTGAAGTTCAGTACTCCTGGCAAGGCCGTCGGCTTACGTCCGGCGCCGCCAGCGCCCTGACGATCATGACCGCGTCGTCGGAGTTGGTGTCGATGACGAAATTGCGCATGAGGTCAGGCCGTCGCCCTGAGCCGCGCAAATCCCCGGTCGAGGTCCGCCTTGAGATCCTCGATGTCCTCGAGGCCGACGCTGAAGCGCACCATCGGCCCACCGGGCGCGAACTGGGTCGCGGTGCGACGGGGCGAGCAGTCCACCGGAACGACGAGGCTTTCATAGCCGGCCCACGAATAGCCGAGGCCGAACAGTTCGAGCCCGTCCAGCATGGCCGCGACCGCTGCGTCCGAGGCGGGCTTCAGCACAACCGAGAACAGGCCCGAAGAGCCGGAGAAGTCGCGGCGCCAGAGCCAATGGTCCGGGTGATCGGTGAGGGCAGGGTGGATGACGCGCAACACCTCGGGCCGGTCGCTCAGCCATGTCGCCAGCGCGAGCCCCTGCCGCTCCGCTTCGCGCAGCCGCAAATCCAGCGTGCGCAAGCCCCGAAGCGCGAGAAAAATGTCCTCGGGGCCCGCCGGGATTCCGAGCGTTTCGGTGCTTCGACGCAGCCGCTCGAACCAGTCCGCATTGGCCGAGACGAGACCCAGCAGGAGGTCGGAGTGGCCGGAAAGATATTTGGTCCCCGCCTCGATCGCGATGTCGACGCCATGCGCATGCGGCGAGAAGAAGAGCGGCGTCGCCCAGGTGTTGTCCAGGATCAGGCACGCGCCGCGCGCGTGCGCCGCCGCGGCGATCGCCGGGATGTCCTGGACCTCGAATGTCTCCGAGCCGGGCGACTCGGCGAAGATCGTCGTGGTGTTCGGACGCATCAGCCTGTCGATCCCAGCGCCGATGCGCGGGTCGTAGAACTCGGTCTCGATCCCCAGGCGCCTGAGCGTCGTATTGGCGAGGAAGCGGGAGGGGCCATAGACGCTGTCGCTCATCAAGAGATGATCGCCGGCGCCGAGCGTCGCCATGAGAGACGCGGTGATCGCGGCGACGCCGGAGGGAACGAGCATGGTTCCCTCAGCGCCGCTAAGATCGGTCCAGGCCGAGGCGAGAGCCTGCATGGTCGGCGTGCCGCGCCGCCCATAGGTGAAGCGCTGAGCGCCCTTCTTCAGCGTCTCCACATCGGGGTAGAGCACCGTCGAGCCGCGAAAGGCCGGCAGGTTGACGAAGCCGTGCGAAAGCTCGGCGTCCCGGCCGAGATTCACGAGGCGCGAGCGGCGCCTCAAACTGGCGCGCGTTTCATCGGTAAGCTTCGGCATTGCGGTCCTACGAACGTGCGCTCGCGCACTCAGGCGGCATGATCAATCCGATAGGGACGGACGAGCAGATCGGCCGGGATGCTCCACGCTTTGCTGACCTTGTGGATCATGGCTACCGTCAGCGCCCGCCGGCGCGACAAGATCTCCGACGCGCGCGAGCGCGAGCCCAGAAGTGCGGAAAGCTCCGCCTGGGTGTGCCCCATTTCCTCGATCGCATGGTTGAGGACGTCGATCGGATCAAAGCTCTCGTCGAGATCCACAGGCCAATGCTTGTCTTCATACGCATCGACAAGGGCAAGAAGCACATCCAGCCTGTCGCCTTGCTCGGCGCCGTCCCTCGCGCCCCAGCAAGCATCGATCTCCCTGAGCGCGGCTCGGTGATCCTCTTCAGTTCGAATCGGCCGAATATCCATGGAACAGTCCCTAGAACAGCGACACCATCAACGCATCGATACGATCATACTCGGCGTGCGCGCCAATGAACTTAACGAACACCGCCTGCCGACGGAAATCGAACGCCGCCACCAGGCGATAGTTTCCTCCAGCGACTTCGAATCTCACTCGCTCGCCATTGAGCGCCTTGCACTTCGGCGCCGCTCGTTGCACTTCATCCGTTGATGACCAACGGGCCGCTTTGACGCGTTTCAGCCAGCGCTCCAACGCTACTTTGGTTTCCGGATGAGCGGTCCAAAACCCGACAAGAGTATTGCGGGCGATTATCCGCATCCGGATCATATATCATGTTCCCAATTGGGGAACAACCCAATCATGGTTGCACCCCACGCCAACTCGATCTGTCGCGGGGACGGGGCGATTGACTAGCGACCGGCGCTCCCCACTATGAGACATGCGTCCGGCCTCACCGGCCAGTGGGCGAACCCTTTCGGCGCCAATGAGGAGATTGTGAATGCGATCGCATATTGCTTGGCTCGCAGGCGCTGCGTTCGGCGCTCTCGTCGCTCTTTCCGCCAACGCGGGCACGCTCGATCAGGTCAAGGCGCGCGGACAGCTCATCTGCGGCTCCAATCCTGGCCTCGCGGGCTTCGCCCTTCCCGACGATCAGGGGGCCTACAAGGGCCTCGACGTCGACGAGTGCCGGGCGATCGCGGCGGCCATCTTCAACGATCCGACGAAGGTCAAATTCCTGCCCATCAACGCCAAGGACCGTCCCACGATCCTGGCCTCGGGCGAGATCGACGTGCTCATCCGCAACACAACCTGGACGCTCTCGCGCCAGACCGGCGGCATGTTCTTCACCGGCATCAATTATTACGACGGGCAGGGCTTCATGGTGCGCAAGAAGCTCGGCGTCGATTCGGCGCTGAAGCTCGACGGCGCCTCAGTCTGCGTCCAGCAGGGAACGACCACCGAGCTCAACCTCGCCGACTATTTCCGCGCCAACAACATGAAATTGGAGGCGGTCGTGTTCGCGACCGACGACGAAGCGACCAAGGCCTACGACAGCGGGCGCTGCGACGCCTACACCACCGACGCCTCCGGCCTCTATTCGGAGCGGCTGAAGATGTCCGTTCCCGACGACCATGTCGTGCTGCCGGAGATCATCTCGAAAGAGCCGCTCGGCCCATCGGTGCGCAAGGACGACATCCAGTGGTTCCAGATCGTGCAATGGACCCACTATGCGCTCATCACCGCGGAGGAGCTCGGCGTGACGCAAGCGAACGTCGACGAGAAGCTCAAATCGGACAACCCGGCGATCCGACGATTGCTCGGAGTCGAGGGCGCCTTCGGCCAGGGGCTCGGCCTCGACAACGACTGGGCCTATCGCATCATCAAGCACGTCGGCAATTACGGCAAATCGTTCGAGCGCAACGTGGGCCAGGGCTCCCCGATAAAGATCCGCCGCGGCTTGAACGCGCTCTGGGACAAGGGCGGCCTGCAATACGCGCCGCCGATACGGTGACGTCCGCGGGATGAACGCCTCCCGCAAGCTCGCCGCCATCCTCGCCGCCGACGTTGTCGGCTATTCGCGCATGATGGGGGAGAACGAGGCGGGGACGGCGAATGCGGTGCGCGAGCGGCGCGAGGCCGTTCAGCCGATCGTCGCCGCGCACGGCGGGCGGCTGTTCAAGACCATGGGCGACGGAATGTTCATCGACTTTCCGTCCGTCGTCGAGGCGGTCGAGTGCGCGCTCGCGATGCAGCGGCAAATGGCGGCCGGCAATGAAGGCGTCCCCGAGGCGAAGCGCATCCTCTACCGGATCGGCGTCCATCTCGGCGACGTATTGGTCGAGGGCGACGATATTCTTGGCGACGGCGTCAACATCGCCTCCCGCCTCGAGGGCGTCGCGGAACCCGGCCACGTGTCCATTTCGGGCGCCGCGTATGAGCACGTGCGCGGGAGGGTCGAGGCGGAGTTCGTCGACCTCGGGGAGAAGCCGCTCAAGAACATCGCCCGGCCGGTGCATGTCTATACCGTCCGCATCGAGGCTGACGGTCTTCCGGGCGCGCATCACTCGCCGCCGTCCGAAGCCGCGCCGCCACGCCTCTCCATCGTCGTGCTTCCGTTCGTGAATATCGGCGGCGACCCGGAGCAGGACTATTTCGTCGATGGCGTGACCGAGAGCCTGACGACCGATCTGTCGCGGATTCGGGGCTCGTTCGTCATCGCGCGGAACACCGCGTTCACCTATCGGGGGAAAGCCATCGATATCACCAGGACCGGGCGCGAGCTGAACGTGCGCTATGCGCTCGAAGGAAGCGTGCAACGAAGCGGCAATCGAATGCGCGTAAACGCGCAGCTCATTGACGCGCAGAGCGGCAGCCATCTTTGGGCTGAGCGGTTCGAAAGGCCGGTGACCGATCTCTTCGAAATGCAGGACGAGATCGTGGCGCGCATCGCCAACACCCTGAACGGTCAGTTGATCGCAGCCGAGGCGCGGCGGGCGGAGCGCGCTCCCACGCCCGAACTCTCTCGACCTCTATTTTCAAGGCGAAGCTTGGGTAAACAGAGGGGTCACATTTGAAAGCTTGTCCAAGGCGCGCGACTTTTTCGTACGCGCCCTGGCTCTCGATCCGGCCAATGCCGACGCGCTCGCCGGCATGGCGCAGGTCGAGGCCAATTTCGCCATCTCTCTGTCCACGGACGACAAGGCCGCGCGCTTCGCCTCGGCAGAAGCCGCCGCGACCGCGGCTTTGTCGCTGGCGCCCGACCACGCTCGTGCGCACCTGTCCCTGGGCATGGTGCTTGGCTTCACCAACCGCGCCACTCAGGGCATCGCCGAATACGAACGGGCGCTGGCCCTGGATCGGAACATGGCCGGAGCGCATGCGCTGATCGGACAGAACAAGCTGTTCATCGGTCTGGCGCAGGAGACCGAGGCGCATGTTCTGGAAGCGCTTCGCCTGAGCCCGCGTGATCCTTGGGCCTATATTTGGCTGCTGACGGCCGGTTTCGCGGCCTGTCTTCTCGGCCGCAATGAGGTAGCGGCGTCGTGGTTTCGTCGATCCATCGAGGCCAATCGAAATTTTGCCCTGTGTCGATTCATTCATGCGACCGTTTTGGCGAACGCCGGCAGAGTGGATGAAGCGCGCTCCGAACTCGCGGCGGGGCTTGCTCTCGACCCCGGGTTCACCATCGCGAATTTTCGCTTGGCCGTGACGAGCGACAATCCCCTCTATCTTGAACAGCGCGCCAGGGTCATTGCCGATATGCGCCGCGCCGGCGTTCCCGAGGGATCGACGACGGCGGGCGGATGAAGCTCGCCGATCACCATCCGCCGCGGCTTGAATGCGCTCTGGAACTAGGGCGGCCGGCAATACGCCCTGCCGATAAGGCGATCAGGTCTCCAGCCACATCTCGTTCCTCGCCTTGTACAGTTCATCATAGTTGCCGCCGCTTTCGGCAAGTCGTTGCGGCTTCACCCGCTCAACCAGAATCTCGCCCGCGTCCGGTCGCGTTTCAAGAAGGCTCATCGTCTCGGCGATGAAGTGGTCGAGCGGCAGCGCACGAGGGTCGGTCTTCTGGTCTGGGCCCATAAGCTCGGTTTGAACATAGGGCGGCGCGAGTTCGAGCACCTCGACGTTGCTGTCGCGGAGCTGCCACCGCAGCGACTGCGAATAGGAATGGATCGCGGCTTTGGTCGCGCAATAGGTCGGCGTTATCGCGATCGGAACGAAGGCGAGGCCGGAGGAGACCATCAGCACGGTCGCCCTCGGCTGGCGTTGCAAATGGGGCAGGAAGGCCGCGGTCAGCCGGATCGGACCGAGCAGGTTCGTCGCCACGGTCGCCTCGGCGGTCGCGAGGTCGACAGGGTTTGCCGTAAGAGTTCTCGCGCCGCATGATCCCGGCGTTGTTGACAAGGACGTTAAGGGTCGGGAACTCCGCGACGATCCTGGCCGCAAAGGCCGGAATGGCGTCACGGTCCTCGATGTCGAGCACGGCTGAGCGCATGCCCGGGTTGGCGGCGCTCGTCTCGTCGAGCGCGCCAGCCCTGCGCCCCGCAACGATGACTTGATTGCCCTTGGCGTGGAAGGCTTCGGCGAGAGCGCGGCCGATGCCGGAGCCGCCCCCGGTAATCAGGATGGTGTTGCCGGAAATATGCATCTGGGAAATCCTCGCAAGTGAGAGCCATGGGCGCCTGGGATTGTTTGAGGCCGAGCCGAAGCCGATCAGCCGTTGCGTGCTGAATCGCTCAGCGCCAGCGCGAAGATCTCCTTCTCTTCCCTGACCCCGCGCAACGCGTGCCGGCCGAGCGGCTCAAGCCGGGCGCCGTCGTCCATCGCCGCGGCGACGAATTCGGCCGAGACGAGGACGCTGCGTCCGAGCGGTTCGCACAAGGCCTCGATTCGGGCGGCCTCGTTGACGGCCGGGCCGATCACGGTGAAGTCCAGCCGGTCGGTCGCGCCGACATTGCCGTAAAGCACCTCGCCAAGATGAAGGGCGAGATCGACCGAGGCGGCCGGGAGGCCGTCCTCCCCGCGCGTCGCGTTCAGGGCGTCGATGTTGCGCATCGCCTCGATGGCGGCGTCGAGCGCCTGCCGGCAGGTCTCCGCCCGGTCGTGCTCCTCGAACGAGAAGACCGCGAGCATTCCGTCACCGATGAATTTGAGCACCTGGCCGCCGTGCCGGCGAAGCGATGCGGTCAGAATTTCGAAGACGTCATTGAGCAGTTCGACGACCACTGGACCCGGCGCCGTGTCGCTCATGGCCGTGAAGCCGCGAATGTCCGCGTACCACAGCACCGCGCGCAGCTTGTCCACCGAACCGCGCATGATCGAGCCCGCGTGGACCCGCCGGCCGGCGTCGTCGCCGAGATAAGTCGCGAGCAGTCCCGAAGCGATGATGGAGCCGGCGTGCGACTTCATCGCCAGCGAAAGCCCGGGAAGCGTCGCCTGCAGGAGCGTCGTGTCGTCGTCGCTGAAACCGCCTCTGCGGTCGGTCACGAACGAATAGACGATGCCGGTTCCCTGCGAGCGGTCGCCGTCCTTGCCGAAGGCGAAGAGATACGCGACGTAGTCCGTCCCGCCTTGGGCAAAGAATTCCGCCAGGACCGGGAAGTCGCGCTGGTCGTCCTGGTCGAGGCGCCGGCGCATTGACGGATTCTCCTCTCCGCTCTGGGCCCTGACGATGAGGTCATTAAAAGGGCTGTCGAGAAAATCCGCCTCTTCGAGACTGCCGTGGACATATTGCTCGGGCTCGATCGCATTGAGGTCGCGCCGCCAGGTGTAGCCATAGCCGCTCCATTGCGGATGGAGCGTCTCCATCGCCAGATGCGCCCGCCACAGCTCAATTCCGTCGATGACCAGCCGCTGGCAATAGCCGTCGAACAAATCATGGGCGCCGGCGCCGCGCAGCCCCTCGCGCACCGCCCACATGTGGGTCCCGATGATGCGATGGCCGAGCGCATCGTCGAACGTCTTGATCTGGAGCCGGGAGATTGCCTCGGCGCGGTCGTCGGGGGACATGGGGAGACTTTCGTTCCTGACGCATCGGCGAAGGGCCAGGCCACTGGCCTCTCAGGGCTTCGGCTCGGACTTTGGCACGACGAACACCTGGCCAGGATAGATGAGATTCGGATTGTGGATTTGCGATTTGTTGGCCTCGTAGATCACCGGGTATCGCGTGGGGTCGCCGTAGTAATTCTGACTGAGCGCCCATAGCGTATGGCCCGTGACGACCTGCGCGGTTTGGACCAAGTCCACGATGACATCGGCGGATTGCGGCGCTCCCGATTGCTCCGCGCCTGGCGCAGGGGAAGCCGCGGCCGGGGGCGCGACCAAACGCGCCGGCGAGGCCGGGTACTCGAACGGTGTATCGGCGCTCGCCGCCACGGACGAGCCGCCCGGGCCGACCTCGTCGGCGTGCATCACGTAGCCGCCGGGGGTCATGCCGTGCTTGATCGTCAGTGACCAGCGGCCGTCCGACTGGGTATGGGCGTCCGCGACATCGGCGCCGTTGAGAGATAGGCGGACAGTGACGTTCGGTCCGGCGGAGCCCCTGGCGATGAGCCCGCCGGCGCCGTCGGCCTCAACCGACCGGATTGCGACCCGGGACGGGCCCGGCGCGGACGTCGCCAGGGTCCGCATCGCCGGCGCGGGGGGCGAGGGCGCGGGCGGCGCCTCTATCGCCGGCTTGGCGGGCGCCGGAGCGAGCTTCGCTTCGGTCAGGGGAACGGAAACCGCGACCACGGCGGAGGTTTCAGGCTCCGGCTTGCCCGCGTCCGCAGCCAGCGACAGGCTGTGATCGCCGGGGCCGAGGGCGGGCGGGATGACGACGAACTGGCCCGAGGCGTCCGCTGTTGCTTCGGCGACCGTCTTGCCGCCGTCGCGCAGCTCGACCCTGGCGTTCGGCGCGGCGCGGCCGGCGATGACCGCCTCGCCGGTGGGATCGACGTTGACCACGTCGAACGACGGCTTGATCGGGACGGCCGCCACGACAACCGCGCCCGCGGCATGATTTCCCGGCTCGGCCGCCGCCGCCGACGGCGCCTCGGGCGCGCCGACCGGCGCGGCCGCGGGAAGGCTCGGCGCCTTGGGCTCGAGCGCGCTGGCCTCCACTTGCGTCGCAACGGAGCTTGGCCACAAGAATCCCGGATGGGTCCAGATAAGCGCGCCCGCCGCCGCGCCCGCGACCACAATCGACGCCGCAGCGCCTCCGACCCAAACCAACCTATTTTGCGACAGCATGCTCGCTCGCCTTCGCCGGCTTATACCGCGAAAGCAGCGATCGCGACAAATCGCTGTCACGCGTTCGTCATGCTGGCCTCTGCTCGACCGCGCGCGGTGCTCCCGGGCGCAAGGCCGCGTCTTCGCGGTTTCTCAGGCCGGGCGAATGTTGAGGTTGACCCGGAACACGTTTTTTGGGTCGTATTTCTTCTTGACCTTCCCGAGGACCCTGTAATTCTCGCCGAATGTCGCCGCCAGGCGCGCTTCGCCCTCGTCGTCCATCATGAAATTCGGGTAGGCGCCGGCGAGATTGAACGGATGGACGGCCTTCCAATAGTCCCGCGCCCACTTCTTGATCGCCTGGGCGTTCGCGGGCTCTGGATCGACGCCGAAGATGACCATCGACCAGGTCGCGTCGCGGCAATTCCACGCGGTCGCATGCTTCCTCGGCCGATGCACCGCTCCGTCGATTGGATAAAGGTGCATTCCGGACAGGTCGCTCTTCATCTTGGCCGCATTTGCGATATGGGCGTCGATCGCCTCATCCGGCAATGTCTTGACGAAGTCGCCCTTCCAGTACCACTGCAGCCCCTTCGGCAAGAGCCCGTCGAACAGCGTCTGCAGCGCGGGATAAGGCGTCGGACCCGCCCAATCGATGATTGGCGGCGGCAAAGCGGATCGGATGGCGTTCACCGCCTTTTCGCCGTCCGCGGCGGAGCCGTTGTGGGAAACCACGAGGGCGCACATTTTCTTGCCCCAGTGCTCCCTGGGGAAGGGGTCGCCGGAAGGCGCCGTCTGCAGTCCGAGGAAAACATAGAACTCTTCGTCCGGCGCGCCGGCGGTGAAGTCGCGGTACCAGCGCATGATCGTGGCCGCGTCCTTCATCTCCCAAATGATGGGTCCGCCGTACACAATGCTTACGGGATGGGCCTGGAACACGAAGCTCGTCACGACGCCGAAGTTGCCGCCCCCGCCGCGAAGAGCCCAGAGCAGGTCCTGGTTCGCCGTCTCGCTCGCGGTGACGAACTTTCCGTCGGCGAGCACGACGTCGGCTTCGATAAGGCAATCGGCGGCGAGCCCGTATTGTCGGCTCAGATAGCCATGCCCGCCCGACAACGTCAGCCCCCCCACCCCCGTGGTCGAGACGACGCCGAACGGCACCGCTAGTCCGAAGGCGTGCGTTGCGTGGTCGACGTCGCCCGTAAGGCACCCGCCGCCCACCCGCACAGTCGCCATCGCCGGATCGACCCGCACCCCCTTCAACATGGAAAGGTCGATCACCAGGCCCTCGTCCACGCTGGCAAGTCCTGGCCCGTTATGTCCGCCGCCGCGAATCGCGATCGGCAGTTTGTTGTCGCGCCCGAAGTTCACGGCGGCGATCACGTCGGCGGCGTCGGCGCAACGCGCGATCATGAGCGGCCGTTTATCGATCATGGCGTTATAAAGTTTGCGGGCCTCTTCATATTCGGGATGGGACCGTTCGATCAGAATGCCGCGCAGCCCCTGGGCGAACTTTGCGATTGCCCCGTCATCCATGGGTCCGCCCCCGAGGCGCCGGTTAACCAGAGCCCTCGCGTGTATCGACTGGCGGCCGTCGCGAAAATGGAGAAATATACCTACCCGTCGCCCGGGCGGCCCGCAGCGATCGGGCCGAAGCTCAGCGCCATGCGCACAAGATGAGAAATAGTGCCGGCCTGCATCTTGTGCATGACGGCGGCCCGGTGGTGCTCCGCGGTGCGGGGGGTGATTCCCAGCCGGTGGGCGATAAGCTTCGTCGGCAGGCCGTCGACAAGCAAAGCGAAGACTTCGCGCTCGCGCTGAGTTAGCGCCGCAGACCTGCTCTTGAACTCCAGAACCTGGGTCTGGCGATCGCGGGACTCCTCGGTCCTCGCCAGCGCCTCCTCGACCGTCAGCAGCAACGCTTCGGGATCGAGCGGCTTCTCCACGAAATGGAAGGCCCCGCTTTTCATGGCGGAAACAGCGGTCGGCACGTCGCCGTGTCCGGTTATCAGGATGACCGCCGTGTCGGCGCCGGTCGCTGCAATTCGCTTCAGCAAGCCGAGACCGCTGAGCCCGGGGAGCTGGTTGTCAAGCAGGATGCAGGCGGACTCGTCGAGCGGCGTGGCCGCGAGATAGTCTTCCGCCGAGGCGAATGTCCGCGACTCGATCTGGGCGGTCGACAGAAGCAAGGCCAGCGCCTCGCAAACGCTGGCCTCGTCGTCGACGATCGTGACGTGGCGTCTACGCTGCATCGCCGTCAGGCCCGTTGACGTTGAGCTCGACCACAAACCTTGTCCCCTCCGGCGCCAGGGATCGCCACCAAATGCGGCCGCCATGCTGTTGCACGATTCGACGACTGAGCGTGAGACCGAGCCCCATCCCCCGGGGTTTGGACGTTTGGTAAGCCTCGAACAGGCTCTCGGTCATCTCCGGAGCCACTCCGAGCCCATTGTCGTCGATCTGGACGATCGCCCGGCCATCCCCGCCAGACACGCGAATGACGACGCGTCCGCGCGCGTCCTTGCGCTCGGCGGCGGCGTCGACCGCGTTGCCCACGACGTTGTTGAGCACCTGTTCAATTCCGACCCTGTCGGCCTTGACCAAAGGGATCGGACGAACGGTTTCGAGAGCGATGTCGACGTTGCGGGCGTTGGCGCTTTCGATGCAAAGCGCGCGGATCTTCGCGGTGACGTCGGCCGGATCCAAAAGGCGCGGCTCAAGTCTGCCGACCGAGACCAGGTCGCGAATGCGCTCCAGCACCTGGCGCGTCCGCTGCACCTCCGCTTCCGCCTTGCTCAAGGCGTCCATTACTGGCCCGACGCCTGCGCCCGATTGCAACATCCGGCGGGCGGCGAAGGCGTAGGTGGACACCGTCGACAGGGGCTGGCTCAATTCATGAGCGAGCAGCATGCCCATCGCGCCTGCGGTCGCGTGGGCCGAGACCCGCACCAGTTCGCCCTGCTGCTCGCGGAGCAGCT
Source organism: uncultured Alphaproteobacteria bacterium (assembly GCA_963761435.1). Lineage (GTDB taxonomy): Bacteria > Pseudomonadota > Alphaproteobacteria > Rhizobiales > Beijerinckiaceae > Roseiarcus. The sequence continues at coordinate 146,109 of CAVXHJ010000010.1, forward strand.
GATTGGCGCGCTCGCGCTCGGTGACCGCCGCGCCAAGGATGAGGCCGGTGATCGACAAGACGAGCATCAGGATCTGGAACTCGTTAAAATCGTTGTCGCTCCACCCGATGTGCCAGGCGATCATGAAAAACGCCGCTTGCGTCGCCAGAAGCGCGATCGCCACGCCGACATAGCCGGTTCGCATCGCCATCCAGATGATCGGCAGAAACAACAAATAGAACAGGTGATAAGCGTAGGCGCTGCTGGCCCGGTAGAGGAGCGCGAACACGAGGCAGGAGCTGACGATGAACACCGCCCAATTGAGCCAGTTGAGCGTCTGGTCTCCGCGCCAGTTCCATCGGCTTTTGGAGAGAAGCGTGAAGGCCGCAGTCGCCGCGGCGAGGACGGCGATGATTCCAACCGAGTCGCCGATCCAGAAATGGCGCGCAGCGGAAGCAAACTGATCGGCAGGGAGCGAATCCGATAAATAGAGGATGCCGCAATAGACCAATGAACTGACGATCGCGCCGACCGGCACGGTCGCGAGCATGACAAGGACATCGCCCAAAGCGGTCCGCCTCGGGCTGAACTTGAGGAGATCCCGCAGCGTGATGGCGATTGCGCCGTAGACGATCGTCAGGGCGAATTCGGCCACGAAAGTGACCGGAAGGCCATGGTGAACGTGGGAGATCAAGACGTCGGCCAGCACCGCCCCGGCGAGGACGAAGGGCAGGAATTGCGTCCCTTCGATCAACAGCAGCACCGCGAGGCCATCGTCCGGGCTCCACAGGGTGATGCCGAATTCCTGGAATTGATACCCCGAGGTCATCACGTTCAACGCCAGGTAAAGGGCGAGGAAGGCGATTCCCGTCAGCCAAAACGGCGGTCTGCCAAAGTTCGCGGCGCCGAACGGCCACGCGGGCTGTAGCGCTTGCTCTCGGTGGTTCAATGTCATTCTGGCGCCCAACGCCGATCCGCCCATGCCGGGGAGCGACCCCCGAAGCCAGTCGGCGATGGGGATCATTACCTAGACCTGCGAGGTTTTCCAACCTTGAGCTTGAGCCCGCCGCGCCGCCATGGAGCCTCAGGCGGCGCACGGGCGCGCGCAGTACGCCCGACAAACCCCTCGAGCCCACCCTGTTCAGGGCCGCCATTCGAACCGGAATACCGGAATCTTCTCGGAAAAGCCCCTGAGCCGCCGCTCGCCGAGGGCCACGAAACGCTCGGCTTTCTCCCCCGACAACTCCTTGACCCGGCTGGAGACGACGACGCCGTTGGCCTCCGCCTCGCTGCACAGGCGGCTCGCGAGTTGGACCGTCGCCCCGAACAGGTCGTTGTGGTCCGCAACCGGTTCGCCCGCGTCGACGCCGATGCGGATGCTCAGGCTCTCGGAGGCTTCCGCATTGTAGCCGGCGAAGCGCCGCTGGATGTCGGCCGCGGCGTGGACCGCGTTCGCTGCCTTGTCGAACGACGCCATGATGCCGTCCCCGGTATGCTTCACCTCCCGCCCGGCATAGGCTTCGAGGCCGCGCCGGACGAGGGCGTCGTGCGCGCGCACCAGTTCAAGCGCCGCGGCGTCGCCGAGACGGGCCGTCATCTCGGTCGAGCCGACGATGTCGGTGAACATGACCGCCCTCAATCCCGGGTCGACGGCCGGCGCGGGCGCGCCGGAGGCGGCGCGCGGGTCGCCGATGCGGCCGAGGAACGCCTCGACGGCGGTAAGATCGACCGGAATGATGGCGTGCGCGACCAGGCCATGCGCCTCGCGATGGACGCGCTCGGCGGTCGCGGGGTCTGGCGCATGGACGAGGCAGAAGGCGGCATTGGTCGCCTCATCGAACCAGTAGGCCATGTATCTGACCCCATGCCGGTCCTGAATATCGACGTCCCGCCGATGCGCCTCGGCCACGTCTTCCGCCGTCGCTCCGCGCAGGTCGTGCCGGTCCATGTATATCGGCATCCACCCTCGCGGATTTGCTCCCGACGCCCGGGCGGCGGCGCCTCGGGTTTAAACACTCCCGTCGGGGGCGGATATGGCTGAAACCGCAATACGCGCTGGATAGGGGGCTCGAGGGCCGCCTACTGTCCGCGCTTGCCGCGCACCGCGAACCGGACCGCTTCCTCGGCCGCGCGAAACAGGGCGCGCGCCTTGTCGCCGCATTCCTTGTGCTCGGCGGCGGGGGAGGAATCGTAGACGACGCCGGCCCCGGCCTGGACATGCATGAGCCCGTCCTTCACCACCGAGGCGCGCAGCACGATGCAGGTGTCCATCTCGCCGCCGGCGCCGAAATAGCCGATGCAGCCCGCATAGATGCCGCGCTTGTCCTTCTCGAGTTCGTCGATGATCTGCATCGCCCGGACCTTCGGCGCGCCGGAGACGGTGCCGGCGGGAAAGCCGGCCGCGAGGGCGGTCACCGCGTCGACGCCGTCGCGCAACTCGCCTTCGACGTTGGAGACAATGTGCATGACGTGGCTATAGCGCTCGATGAAAAAGCTGTCGGTCACTCTCACCGACCCGATCTTGGCGACGCGGCCGACGTCGTTGCGGCCGAGGTCGAGCAGCATCAGGTGCTCGGCCCGCTCCTTCGGGTCGCTCAGGAGTTCAGCGGCCAGCGCCTCGTCCTCGGACGGGCTTTTTCCCCGCGGGCGGGTGCCGGCGATCGGGCGGATGACGACTTTGCCTCCGCGCACGCGGACCAGGATCTCGGGGCTCGAGCAGACGATCTGGAAGCCGCCGAAGTCGAGGAAGCAGAGGTAAGGCGACGGATTGACCCGTCGCAACGCCCGGTAGAGCGCGAAGGCTGGCAGGTCGAACCGGCTCGTGAACCGCTGCGACAGCACGATCTGGAATGCGTCCCCCGCGGCGATATAGTCCTTCGCCTTGGCGACCATCGCCTTGTAGTCGGTCTCGCCGGTGTTGGAGACGGCTTCGCCCGCCCGAACGAGGGGATCGACGAGCGCGCCCGCGGCGTGGTCGAGCGGCGACTCGAGCGCGTCGACCACAGCGTCCAGCCTCGCCATCGCGCTCTCATAAGCCGCGCGCGCCGAGACGCCGGGCGCCGGGCGCACCGGCGTCACGATCGCCATCTCGTCGCGCGCGCCGTCGAACACGACCATGACGGTCGGGCGGATGAGCAGCGCGTCGGGCACGCCGATCGGGTCGGGCTTGGCAGGGGCGAGGCGCTCCATGCGCCTCACCATGTCGTAGCCGAGATAGCCGAACACGCCCGCCGACATCGGCGGCAGGCCGGGCGGCATGGCGATGCGCGATTCGGCGAGGAGCGATCTCAGCGCGTCGAGCGGATCGCCCGGGCAGGGAACAAACGCGTCGCGATCGATGAGGGCGCGGCGATTGATCTCGGCGTGGTCGCCCATTGAACGGAAGATCAGATCGGGATCGAGGCCGATCATCGAATAGCGGCCGCGCTGCGCCCCGCCCTCGACCGATTCGAGCAGGAACATGTTGCCCGCCCGGCCGCGCGCGAGCTTGAGATAGGCCGAGACGGGAGTCTCGAGATCGGCGACCAGCGTCGTCACCGCGACCTCGGCCTCGCCGGCGACATAGGCGCGCGCGAACGCTTCATAGTCGGGCAGGGTGGTCATCGGCTTGTCAGCTGCCCTCGGCCGACTGCAGGACGTCCTGATGGACGACGACGCCGAGCGACTGGCGCAAGGCGTCGACATACTGCTCAAGCAGGCTTTCGCGCGTCGAGGCGTCGAGCTTCGAGGCCATGGCCTTGACGCGCGGGTCGGCGAAATCGACCGGCGGCGTCTTGTCGGCGGTGATCTTGAAGACGACCCGGCCGTCGGGCGTCGCCGCGGAGCCCGCGCCGTCGGCGGGCGCGCGGAAGACGGCGGCCACAACCGACTCCGGCAGGGTCGTCTGCTCGGCCCGGCGGACGTCCTGCGCCGACTTCACCTCCGCGCCGGCGCTTTTCGCCGCGTCGGCGACGCTCGAGCCGGAGTTGATCTGTTTGACGAGGTCGTCCGCCTTGCCCGCGAGCGCCTTGTCGACCTCTTCGGCCCGCCATTGCTTCTCGGCCTCAGGCTTCGCCTCTTCGAACGTGAGCTCGTGCGCCGGGTCGACCTTGGTGATGTCGAACCAAACGAAACCGCCGTCCTTGGTGTTCAGCGCTGCCTCGTCCAGGCCGACGTCGGATGCGAAAGCGGCGCGCAGGAGTTCGGCCTTGTCCGGCAGGTCGACGGGCGCGCCAGAGGCGTTGTCGCCCCGAGCGTCGACCGCGGCGACCGATTGCGCGGTCAGACCGACAGCCTTGGCCGCTTCAATGAGCGATTTGCCTGAAACCCGGAGGTCCTCGATCTTGTCGTGCAGAGCCTGGATCTTGTCGCCGGCGCGGGAAGCCGAGACCTGTCGTTTGACTTCATCGGCCACCTCCGCGAACGGCTTGACGGTGGACGGGGTGATGTTCTTGACGCGGACGATGACCGGGCCGAACTGGCTCTTCAGCGGCCCGCTTACGCCCCCTTGCGGCAGGGCGAAGACCGCGTCGGCCTCGGCTTTGTCGAGCATCGCGTCTTTTGTCGTCTCGCCGAGGTCGGTGTCCTCCGCCTTCAGTCCCCGCTCCTTGACGAGATCATCGAAAGTCGCGCCGGCCTTGAGCTTGGCGTCGGCCGCGGCGGCGTCGGCCTCGTTCGGAAACAGGATCTGCTGAAGGTCGCGCTTCTCGGGCGCCCCGAACCGCGGATCCTTGCCGGCGAGCTTTTCATAGGCGGCGGAAGCGTCCGCGTCGCTCACTTCGGCCGGATTGGCGATCGTGTCCGGCTCCAGGGACAGCACGTCCATCGCCCGCAGTTCGGGCGCCCGGTAACTCGACTTGCGATCGTTGAAGAAGGCCTTGAGCGCCTCCTCGGACGGCGGGGGAATGTCGCCCGCGGCGCTCGCGGGGAGGAGGAAGTAATCGACCGATCGGGTCTGCCCCTCGTAGTCGGCCTCCGCCTTGGCCTCGGCGTTGGGAGCGGCAATGCCCGCGGTCAAGGCCGCCACGATGAACTGCCTCAAGGCCTGCTTGCGCAATTCCGAGACGAAGCCGCGCTCGGTCATGTCCATGTCGCGCAACGCGCCGGCGAAGCGGGCCGGGTCGAACGCTCCGGACTTGTCGCGGAAATCCGGATTTGTGGTGATGATCTCGCGCAAGGCGTCGTTCGAAATGTCGAGGCCGAGCTTGCGCGTCTCCTCGTCGACCGCCGCTTCGCTCAAGAGCTGCTGGAGGACGCTGCGGTCGAGGCCGATCTGACGCGCCTCCTCATTGGTGAACGGGCGCCTGAGCCGGCGCTGATATTGCTGGACCGTCCGATCGTAGGCGACGCGGTATTCCTGGGCGGAGACCTTGGCGCCGCCGACGGAGGCGACCGTCGAGGCGGTGAAGCCGCGCAGCATGTCGCCGACGCCCCAGATGACGAAGCTGACGATGATGAGCCCCATGACCACGGTCATGATCGCCTTGCCGACGACCCCTTGAGCCCCTTTGCGGATCGCTTCGAGCATTCGCCTCGTTCGCCTTTCCTTGCACGCCCCGCCAAAATCTCGCCGTTTTCGGCCGCGAGCGCGCCCTATCTAGCGACGGCGGGGCGCTTTGCATAGGCGTGAGGGCGATGATAACACCCGCGCCGACAGAGAAGCGCGAGGCTCGAAATGACCCCTGACGTGCGCCCGTTGGTCGCCGGCAATTGGAAAATGAACGGGCTCTCGGGGTCGCTGGTCGAAATCGAGGCGATGCGCCGCGCGGCGGACGCTGGCGAAGCCGGCGTCGCGGAGCTCCTCGTCTGCCCGCCTGCGACGCTGCTTGCTCAAGCGGCGGCGAAGCTCGGGGGAGCCGGCTCGCCCTTGGCGCCCAGGACTGCAGTCCTGAGCCGAGCGGCGCTTTTACCGGCGACATATCGGCAGCCATGCTCGAGGACGCGGGCGCGGCTTATGTCATCGTTGGCCATTCCGAACGGCGAACGCACCATCACGAGACCGACGCGCTCGTGCGCGCCAAGGCCGAAGCCGCCATGAAGGCGGGTCTGACGCCGATCGTCTGCGTGGGCGAAACGCGAGCCGAACGTGAAGCAGGCCAGCAGGCGGCCGTCGTTATCCGCCAGCTGCGAGGGTCCCTGCCGCGGGGGGCGACGAGTGAAACAATAGTGATCGCCTACGAACCGGTGTGGGCGATCGGCACCGGCCTCACGCCGACGCCGCGGGATGTCGCCGTGATTCACAACGGGATTCGGGCGCTGCTCACCGAGGTCGGCGGCCCGTCGGCCGCGAAAACCCGCCTTCTCTATGGCGGGTCGGTCAACCCCGCCAATTGCCATGGGCTTTTGACCCTCGACAATGTCGACGGGGCGCTGGTCGGGGGCGCGAGCCTGAAAGCGGCCGAATTTTTGGCCATCGCCGCGCATTATCGCTGAGACAAGACGAATGATGGACGCCCCCCTTGCGCCATGATAGGAGCGCGCCACCTTTCGAGGACGCCGGCCCCCGGGCCCGGCGGTCCCCCCGTTCGAGACCTCCATGCAATCCGTTCTGATCGTTGTCCACATTCTCATCGTCGTCGCCCTGATCGCCGTGGTGCTCCTGCAGCGCTCCGAAGGCGGAGCGCTCGGCGCGGGGGGCGGAACCGGCAGCTTCATGACCGGCCGCGGCCAGGCGAATGCGCTGTCCCGCGCGACCGCGGTCCTGGGGGCGTTGTTCTTCGCCACCTCGCTCCTGATGTCGATCATGGCGAGCTGGAGCCGCGCGCCGCACTCGATCCTGGAAAAAGGACCGGCCGCTCCCGCCGGGCAGACCGCGCCGGCGCCGATCTCGCCCGGCAACATCCTCGATCAATTGAAGCAGATGGAAGGCCAGGGAAGCGCGCCGTCCGCGCCCGCACCGTCGGCGCCCGCCCCGGCGGCGCCCGCGCCTCAACCCAAACCCTGAAGCCCTGGCCCCACCCGGGCGCGGAGGTCTGCGACCCTTGCCCTCCTTCCGCGACGAGCGCCGGGTTCGCCACCGAGCCTGGCAGATGTTCGATCTCGTCGCCGACGTCGAGCGCTATCCGGAATTTGTTCCCCTCTGCAAGTCGCTGAGGGTGAAGAGCCGCCGGAGGAATCACGGCGGCTGCGAAACGCTGGTCGCCGACATGACGGTCGGCTACGCGGTGATTCGCGAGACCTTCACCAGCCGGGTCAAGCTCGACAAGCCTCGCCTCAAGGTCAGGGTCGACTATATCGACGGCCCGTTCAGCCATCTCGAAAACATCTGGACCTTCCGGGACGATGTCGAGGAGGGGGGTTCGCGCGTCGGCTTCTTCATCGACTACGAGTTCAGGAGCCGCACGCTCGGCGCCCTGATGGGCTCGATGTTCGACGCCGCGTTCCGTAAATTCGCCCGCGCGTTCGAGGAGCGCGCGGATATCGTCTACGGGCGCTCATAAAATTTCGGGAAAGCGGCGCGCCGGCGGACGACGCGCCTCCATCAGCTACGGCTTTGCTTTCATGGCCCCTGCGGAAGGCGACCCGGTCGTGTCGCCTTTGATCGCGCCTGAGACGGGCGGCTCGGCGTGTTCCGTCACCTCGGTCAGGGAATCCGGGTTGACGACCATCATCACCGGATTGCCTTGCGAATCCTTGGCCCGGACCAGGAAGGACGCGGGCATGATGGTGATGTCGGTGAACCCTGCCTTGGCGAGGTCGTCGCGCAGCCTCTGGCTGAGATGCGCGGGGGCTCGCGCGTCAGCCCCGGCGTTCTCGGCCGAGTCCATCGCCGCCAGCGCCGACCCGGCGAAGCCGCAGCCGAGCACAAGCATACAGGCAGTCCGGGTGAAAGCAGTCATGGGTTTTCATCCTTCGATCCGCGCCGCAGAGCCCGCAAACCAACGGCGAAGAGGTCGGACGGTTCCCGGCGGAGATGAACTTTCGCAGCGGCGGGGCGGCGCCGTCTCGAGCGCGCCAGTTCGAAGATCGGCGGCCGCGTGCGTCACAAATTCAAACGCATCAACGAATTACGATTGGCAGCGACTAAACTGCATGACCAGAAATCGCGCTACCCGCCGACTGCCGCCTCGAGCAAATCGAGCCCGACCCTGACCGAGGCGAGGCGCACGGCCTCGCGGCCGATGTCGCCGAACCGCTCTTTCCTCGCGAGAGTGGGCGCGCCGCGCCGGGCGCAGGCGAAATGGACGAGGCCGACCGGCTTCGCCGCAGTCCCGCCATCCGGCCCGGCGACCCCGGTGACGCTGACCGCGACGTCGGCGCGGGAGCGCGCCAGGGCGCCTTCCGCCATCGCCCGCGCCGTCTCTTCGCTGACCGCGCCGTATGTCCGCTTAGCGTTGCGGCCGGAACGCCGAGAAGTTCCTCCTTGGCCGCGTTGGAATAGACGACGAAGCCGCGCTCGACCACGTTCGACGAGCCGGGAATCTCGGTGAGCAACCCGGCGATGAGCCCGCCGGTGCACGATTCCGCCGTCGCGACCATCAAGCCCGCGCCGCGATAGCGGGCGATGAGCGCGACGGCGCGTGAGAGAAGGTCGGGGGGAAACATGGAGCATCTGATCGGCGGGTGGCGCGGCCGAGAGTACCGCGTTTTCGCCGCCCGGCAAAAAGCGGCGGCCGCAGCGATCGCCGCAGGACCGGCTGTCTGGCGCGGTCCACAAGGCGCGATTGTCGGGGCTCGCCTCGTTGTCGAACGCGTGCTGCTCAATCCGGTTTGCGCGGGCCTGCTTCCTTGCCGCCTGCGTGTTTTACGGCTTCGATAACGAGGTTGATGATCGCCTCGCGCACGAGGTGATCCTTGACCTGGATGAAGGCTCGATTGAGGCGCAGGCCCTGTTCGATCAGGGCCTGATCGTCGCCCGTTCCTTGGCCCGGCGCCGCTTCGGGCAACTCCTTCGACGTCCTGCTGCCCAACAGGCGCTCGGGTCTCGAGGCGGCGCGACGGTCATCGACACGATTGATCATGCTCATCATGTTATTAACCTCGCTTCGCCTCAGCGCAACACCGCAGTCAATAATTTATTCGGGCCTTTTTGGTTCCCCCCTCGCGGCCGGGACCGACCGCGCCCGGCATGGGACAGAGCCGACCTCCGCATTTTTGTCTATTGGCTCGGAGCTGCCGCAGCGGCAACGTTACGGAAGTCGCGAGCCTCGAGTTTTGACCGGCGAGGCAATCCGCACGCGGCTCGCCCCGCGCCTGGCCCTTCCGGCGCGGGGCCTTTTTTTGCCGCACCATCGTGCCGGCGGCTGCGTCGGTCGAAACGATCGCCCGCGTTAGGCGCAATATTGCAAATGCTTCCAGCGAGTTTTTCGTGCGCAACATAAGCGGCGCATAACGGACGGGCGACGTCGCGGGCGCGAGCCAGCGCGCCAGTAGAGGCGGCGCGAGGGATTTGCTAGTCCAATCCATCATGAGCCAAACCAAGCCGCGTCCCTTCACGATCGACGAATTGCGCGCCTATCTGACCGAGATTTTCCCGGAGCTCTGGAAGCGCGGCGACTTTCGGATCGAAAGCCTCGCGCCCATGGCCGCAACGCTTCGCCTCGTGCATCACCCGAGGCACCTGAGATATGGCGGCACGATCGCCGGGCCAGCCATGTTCGCGCTCTGCGACGTCGCCCTCTATGTCGCGATTCTGGGCGAGCTCGGGCCGGTCGCGCATGCGGTGACCACCAACGTTTCGATCAATTTCCTCCGCAAGCCCGCGCCCGCCGATCTCATCGGCAGGGCGACGCTGATCAAGCTCGGCAAGCGCCTCGCGGTTGGCGAAGTGGCGCTCTATTCGGATGGAGAGGGCGACATGGTCGCTCATGCGACGGGCACCTATTCGATCCCGGCGCGCGGCGAGGACCCGCCGCAATGAGCGGACGCCGGCCTAACCGCTCGAGCGCGGCGAAGATGAAAGTATGGAATCCGCCATCGCGGCGCGAAGCTTTTGATCGACGATATCGATAAGGACCGAGGGAGATTTATTGAGCAGGTCGTCCGCCCTTTCGCGCAGCTCTTCGCGCTTGTAATCTTCCAGACCCCCCGTGTTCTCGATCACATGCAGCTCGGCGTCGTGACAACTCGCGTTGACGATATATTCCCATAACTCCGCGATCAGGCCCCGCAAGCGCTGTCCGACGAGGTCGATCCTGTCTTGAGAAAACGGACAGCCATATTGCTTCCTGAGCGCGAGCTCGGAATCGATCAGTCTGTCGATCAGGGGAATAACCTCGGTCTCGACTTCTGATGTTGAGGGACCGGGTCAACGCGCCGTGGGGCGCGTAGTCGCCATGAATGTTTTCCTCGATCCGCTTCTGGTGCTCCGCCGAGAACGGCGAGCGAGCAGCCTCGCGCCTGATCCTTTCAAACTCGCTGTCCGCCTTCATGCAAACAGCCTGTTCGGTTTTGGCGTCGGCTAGGGGCGCCCCCGGGCCGGCGAGCGAGGCCGCGGGCGCGGATGGAGGGCTCACAGCATCGTGAGCCGGACTTTCGGGCGCATGGCGACTGTGCCTCGGGCGGAATGCGCCGAGCAGGTAGACGACGACGCAAATCGCCGCCGCCGCGACCATGGGAACCAGATGCGCCGATGCGTAAGCCAGAAATTGGGCGACCTGTTCCCGGTATTGCTTCTCCAGCCAGTCCAGCACGGCGGAGTAAATCGCATGCGCGAGCAGTTCGTACAGGATCGCCGACAGGGCCGCCCACAGGGCGACCAACAGCCACCAGGACCAATTGCGAAGGCGTGCGGCGGTCGACACAGGCGACGATCCCGGTTGGCGTCCAACCTTTGGGTGTTCAGCGGATAAACTGGCGTGATTCAGCCTGTGCGGCAAGGCGGATCCGCCTTCCTTCCCGCTCGGGCCGCGCGCCCCGGGCGATGAGCCGCGCGGGTCTCATGCTTGAGCCCGCGCCTTTGCCTCACATGGGATGACCAAATCGCGGTATTATAATACCGCATAGCCAGGATAAGCCGTTTTCTTGGCTGTTCCGGCGCTCGGACGTTGACATTTCGCCCTTGCGCCGTCTAGAAGCCCGGCTCCTGAGTTCAGAACGGGCCCATCATGTTCGGCAAAACCCATTCGACCAAGACCGCCGAGGTCGAGAAGAAGTGGCTTCTCATCGACGCCAAGGGCCTTGTCGTCGGGCGCCTGGCGTCGATCGTGGCGATGCGGCTGCGCGGCAAGCACAAGCCCAGCTTCACCCCCCATGTCGACGACGGCGACAACGTGATCGTGGTCAACGCCGAGAAGATCGTCTTCACCGGCAAGAAGCGCGACGACAAGGTCTATTACCATTATTCGGGCTATATCGGCGGCATCAAGGAACGTTCGGCCAAGTCGATCCTGGAGGGCAAGTTCCCCGAGCGGATCGTCGAAAAGGCGGTCGAGCGCATGCTTCCGCGCGGGCCTTTGGGCAAGAAGCAGCTTGGCAACCTGCGCGTCTACAAAGGCCCCGACCATCCCCACGCCGCCCAGTCGCCGACCGTGCTCGACGTGGCCAAACTCAACCCCAAGAACAGCCGGAGCGCTGAAATTCATGGCTGAGATCCTTGCTTCGCTCGCCGACCTCAAGGGCTCGGCCGCCGCGCCCGCGCCCGCCGAGGCGCCGGTCCATGTCCAGAAGCTCGACAAGTACGGCCGCGCCTACGCGACGGGAAAACGCAAGAACGCGGTGGCGCGCGTCTGGATCAAGCCGGGCAGGGGTCTCGCGACGGTCAACGGGCGCCCGCTCGACCAATATTTCGCGCGGCCCGTGCTGCGCATGATCCTGAGCCAGCCGCTCGTGGTGGTGAACCGCATCACCCAGTACGACTTGACGGTGACGGTGACCGGGGGCGGCCTTTCCGGCCAGGCCGGCGCGGTGCGCCACGGCCTCGCCAAGGCGCTGACCTATTTCGAGCCCGACCTCAGGCCCACGCTCAAGAAGGAAGGCTTCCTCACCCGCAATTCCCGCGTCGTCGAGCGCAAGAAATACGGCCACCGCAAGGCGCGCGCGAGCTTCCAGTTCTCCAAGCGCTGAGGCGCTTGTCGCAACGACAATCGGAAAAGGGCGGCGCGAGCCGCCTTTTTTGTTTGCCCGTCGCTATCGAAACGTTCGAAGCGCTCACTGGCGCCATTTGCGCCCGGGCGGGACGTCAGGCTAGATTTTCTCGAAACGCTCGGGGTTCCGCTTGAAGTTCGCACTCTTGCTCCTGATCGGCGCGGCGCTCGCTCGCCGCGGCGCCGAGGCGTCGGAATGGCGCTGGAGCTATCAGGGGGACGGGGTTCAAGCGTCGGGCTCGTTCACCACGAACGACGCGCCCAACGCTGACGGCTTCTACGAGATCACCGCGATATCCGGGGAGGCCAACGGCGTGGCGATCACCGGCCTGCAACAGGCCGGGACCTCGATCCCGGGCAACGAGGGCTATCCGGTCGATAATCTCGTCAGGACGGAAGCGCCGCAACTCTCGATGCACGGCTTCGGCTATGCGCTCGCCGACGGGACTTACGCCAATCCCTTCTACGGCGCCCATTTCGAGAAGCCCGGCACCTACGCTTTCTTCTCCGATCCAGCGAACAAGAAGACGAGCGAACCCGCGGTGACTTCAACGCCACCATCGTTCCCTGACGTGCCGGGCGCGGCGCGGCCGAGCCCCGCGCCCTTCCGCCTTGACCATGACGGCCGTTTGTAGGAAAGACGCATCTCATGACCGCCCGCTCGCCCAACCGACTCCGACGACGCTGAGCTAAGCGCGAGTTCGCGCGCGAGCGCGACTGTTCTTCGGCTTTCGGACTGCGAGGCGATCATGGCGGCGAAAATCTTCATCGACGGCGAAGCGGGCACCACCGGCCTGCAGATCAGGGACAAGCTCGCGGGGCTGTCCGGCATTGAGCTCCTGAGCCTGCCGCCCGAGGCGCGCAAGGATGCGGGCGCCAAGCAGAAGCTCTATGGCGCAGTCGACGTCGTCATCCTTTGCCTGCCGGACGAAGCGGCAAAGGAAGCAGCGCATATCATCGACGCCATGGGCGCCGGCGCGCCGCGGGTGATCGACGCGTCATCCGCCCATCGCGTCGCGCCCGGCTGGACCTATGGCTTTCCGGAGCTCGTCGCGGGCCAAGCGGAGGCGGTCGCTTCCGCGAGCAAGGTCAGCAATCCCGGTTGTCATGCGACCGGCGCAATCGCGCTTCTGCGCCCGCTCGTCGACGCCCGTGTCCTGCCGAAGGACATGGCGGTGTCGGTCAGTTCGGTCAGCGGCTATTCGGGCGGCGGCAAATCCATGATCGAGGCCTACGAGAGCGGCCGCGCGCCCGCGTTCGAGCTTTACGGGCTCAAGCTCGAGCACAAGCACATGCCGGAAATCGAGCTCTACTCAGGCCTGACGGCGCGGCCGATCTTTGCGCCGTCGGTCGGCAACTTCCGCCAGGGGATGCTGGTCGCCGTCCCGTTGCACCTCGACCTGCTGCCGGGAAAGCCAGGCGCTGCGGACCTCGGGCACGTGTTCGAGAAACACTACCGGGGCCAGAAGCATTTCCATGTCGCCGAGGGCGAGGAGGCCCATCGCATCGAGCCGGAATCGCTCAATGGCACGAATGACATCGAGATCCACGTCTTCGCCAACGAGGCCCGCCGTCAGGCGCTGCTCGTCGCCAAATTCGACAATCTCGGCAAAGGCGCCTCGGGCGCGGCGGTGCAGAACCTCATGCTGATGCTGGGGAAGTGAAGCGGGGGCTCCGGATCGGAGCGGTCATGCCTGCGGGATCCCGGCCTTGCGAAGGCCTTCGTACACGTTGCGGCGTTGCTTCAGGAAAATCGGATTGTCACTCTCCGCGCCGTCCTGAAAGCGACTGATCGTGAATGCCGGGTTGAGCGCGAGGCCGGCCTCGGCCTCGACGCGAGAACTCCTTTGCTCGTCCAAGCTGGCCCAGAGCCGCGGCAAGCAGGAAATGGGCCATTGAAAAGTTTGGGTTGACCACGACCGACTGACTTAGCCACTTGGCCGCGTCCTCGTAATCACCGAGATGCAACTTCGCGGCGCCAATGCCGTAAATCCACGTGTGGACGCCTCGATCCCGAGGGGAGAGGCGAAGCGCCTCAAGATGACATTCTATCGCCTCCTCGGGAAAGCCGAGGAAGAGCTTCGCCGTAGCCTTGGCGGCCAGAGCGATAGGCATGTTCCGGTCGAGCACCAAGGCTCGTTCGGCCTCGGCGACGCCTTCCTCGGGGCGTTTGGAGCAGCTCTTGACGAAGCTCATCCACAAATGCGCGTCGGCCCTGTCCGGCGCCAGGAACAACACTCTCGATAAAGAAGCCTCGGCCGCCGCGAGAACCTTCAGCCGGTCCGGAACCTCATAGCGGAACAACTCGGTAATGTCGGCAGCAGCGCAGCCACACAGCGCACGGACGTCGTCGGGGTCAATCGCCAACGCGCGGGCAAAGAAGGAGCGCGCCTGCCGAAAGGACGAGGGATACGACCCTCCAATGAGCCAGGCCGTTCCTTGAAGGCTAAGGTCGAATGCATCGGGATTGGGCGATCTCCCGAGCCTGCGCGCCTCGGTGAGGATCAACGTCGCGTTCAATTGTCCTGCGAGCCGCACCACAATTTCGTCCTGCATTTCGAAAAAATCAGCGACGGGCCGGTCGAACTGGTCGGCCCACAGATGACCGCCGGTTTCCGCATCGACGAGTTGAACGTTGACCCTCATGCGGGACCCGGCGCGCTGGACGCTTCCTTCGAGCACGTAACGGACGTTAAGTTCGCGGCCGACCATCTTCACATCGAAAGGCTTGCCCTTGAATGTGAAGGCGGTGCTGCGCGCGATGACGAAAGCGCCTCTGATCCTCGACAGCTCCGTGGTCAGAGTGTCCGTCACGCCGTCTACGAAATACGCCTGCTCCGTATCCCCGCCGATATTGGCGAACGGTAAAACGACGATGGAGAGGCGAGGCGGGCACGCGTCTTCGGCCTTCGAGGCGCTGTAGGCATCAGTCAGCTTTGCGCTCTCCGGCGCGTTGAAGCGAAGGCCATCGAACCGATAGCCTTCGCCGGGTACGGTCACGATGAGGCGCGGCTCCTTCGGATCGGCCTCGATCTTGCGCCGAAGCCGGCCGACCAGCACGTCGACGCTGCGATCGAACGGCTCCATCGGCCGGCTCGCGACTGCGTCGAGCAGAGTGTCCCGGCTGATCACCCGTCCCGGCCGCGCGGCGAAGACGCGCAGCAGCGCGAACTCGCCGCGTGTGAGCGGTATCGCCTCGCCTGTCTCGCGGGCGAGCATGCAGGCGTCGAGGTCAAGGACAAGGCCGGCGAAGCGGAGCGACGCGCCCGCTTCCCGCGAGGCCTTGACGCCGTCAAATACCGCAGCGTCGCGCATGAGCGCTCGTCCTTCAGAATGCCGGCTTAAACCTACTCCACGCTCCGCCGTTTACAAGCCGTTTACCGACCGAACATCTCCAGTTTACGCGGATGGCTCTTTGTCATCGCGTTTTGGGGCTTCGATGACTGTGAGCCTGAGATAGAGGAGAAAACCCTATGCGTCGTGCAAGCATCGCTGGGCTGACGATAGTTCTTGCGATCGGCGGGCCAGCTCCGAAAGCTAATGCCCAAGACCCGAGCGCGCGCTGCGTCTCGGTTGCAAATGAGCAAATGACCATCGCCTCGGCGCAGGGCCATGGGCTCTACATTGAGAATTTCAGCGACGTCGAGACCTTGGCGTTCCTGAAGGCGTTCAACGCGACACCGCCCAACAGCAACTTCATCGCCACGAAAATGTTCGCTGCGGTTGGCGGCGATCGGGCCTATGTTTTCTTCGAGAGCGAGAAAGATCTCTGCACGCCGCCTTCTCCACTCTCCCGCGAGAGCTACGACGCGTTTGTCGAGCAGGCGCAGGGGGACGGAACGTAACTGCCAGCGGTGGCGGTTTCGATCTCGCCGTCGTCTGCAGCGGAATTGGCGTGGTCAGTGCTCCGGCGCCCGCGCGCCCAGCGCCAGTCGCGCGAGAAGGCGAACGATCGTCTCCACAATCAGGCCCGCTAGATAGGCCAGCGCCGAGCCGAACAGGCCGGCGGCGATCACCCGTCCCGTCATATCGCCGCCGAAGTCATAAGAGCCTCCATTCAGCGCCCGCATGACGAGCGTGAAGGGCAGGGCGGCGAGCGAAAGCGGGAGATCGGCGAACCACGCCCCCGCGCGCATGCGATAGTCGACATAGAGCGCGAGGAACGCCAGCGCATAGAGGACGGCGAAGACGCCGCCCGTCCACGACCTCAGGCGTTTCACGCGACCGGGTCTACGCGGCCTTCCACGCGACGACGCGCTGGGCCTGTTGTCCCAGTCCCTCGATCCCGAGCGACACCGTGTCGCCCGCTTGCAGGAAACGCGGCGGCTTCCTGCCCGCCCCGACCCCGGGCGGCGTGCCGGTGGTGATGACGTCGCCCGGCTCGAGAATCATGAACTGCGAAATGTAGGAAATGAGCGTCTTGACGCCGAACACCATCGTCTTCGTCGATCCGGTCTGCATCCGCTCGCCGCCCACGTCGAGCCACATATCGAGCGCCTGCACGTCCTTGATCTCGTCGGTGGTGACGAGCCAGGGCCCGAGCGGGCCGAAGGTCGGGGCGCTTTTGCCCTTCACCCACTGACCGGCCCGCTCGTGCTGAAATTCGCGCTCGGACACGTCGTTGCACACGCAATAGCCGGCGACATGGGCAAGCGCGTCGCGTTCGCTGACATAGCTCGCGCGCGAGCCGATCACGATCGCGAGCTCCACCTCCCAATCGGTCTTCTTCGAACCTTTCGGAATCATGACGTCGTCGTTCGGACCAACAATGCAGGAAGGCGCCTTCGTGAACAGCACCGGCTCTTTCGGCACCGGCATCCCGGACTCGGCCGCATGGTCGGCGTAGTTGAGCCCGACAGCGATGAAATTGCCCACCCCCCTCACGCACGGCCCCATTCTGGGCGTCCCGCGCACCGCGGGCAGGGATTCGGGCTTGAGCTTGGCCAAACGCGCGAGCGCGCGCGGGCCGAGCGTATCGGGGCCGATGTCCTCGATCACCTCGCTCAGATCCCGCAATTTTCCGGTCCGGTCGACGAGCGCCGGCTTCTCCTTGCCCGCCCTGCCATATCGCGCGAGTTTCATCACCCCTCCCGTTGAAGCCGCCCGAAGCCGGGCAGGAACATGTCGCGCCCGCCCCATGGGCCAGCCGATCAACGCCTACCAAACGCTCGCGGCGCGGCCTCGTCAATCCTCGCGGCGGGCCGCCGCACGAAGTGTTGAAGATCGCCTTGCCTGCGACGCTGAGAAATTTGATGCTGGAGCCCTTGGATTTCGGCTCAGTTGCGTACTATATTCGGGATGTTCGCGTCGTCGGTTGTGCGGAATCATCCGATGGCGCCTGCGGGAAATGTCGCGACATGTCGGGCGCCCGGGGTGTGGGCCCCAAGGAGGCGGCCGTCCGGCTGCGCACGAAAAATTGTCAAAGGCGCCTCCGAACGGTCCAATTTCAGGCTTGATCATGGTTTCGTAAAAATGTCATGTGCTGCGGTCGCTCAACGGTCCCCATAAACACACGGTCTATGTAAAACGGAAACGAACCTCGATATGTCATCATTAGAACGAGTCGCCCTGTTTATTGATGGGGCAAATCTCTATGCGAGCGCCAAAGCTCTTGGGTTCGACATCGACTATAAGCGTCTCCTGAAGGAATTTCAGACAAAAGGACGCCTGGTTCGGGCCTTCTATTACACGGCTCTGGTCGACGATCAGGAATATTCGTCGGTTCGCCCGCTGGTCGACTGGCTCGATTACAATGGCTATTCGGTCGTGACCAAGCCGACGAAGGAATTCGTCGAACTCGACGGGACGGCGCAAGGTCAAGGGAAACATGGACATCGAGCTTGCGGTCAACGCCATGGACATGGCGCCGCATCTCGACCTCATGGTCCTGTTTTCCGGCGACGGCGACTTCCGTTCGCTGGTCGAATCGATCCAGCGGAAGGGCGTGCGGGTGGCGGTCGTCTCGACGATTTCGACCCAGCCGCCGATGGTGGCGGACGAATTGCGCCGTCAGGCGGACGAGTTCATCGATCTCGCCCATCTGATCCAGCGCATCGGGCGCGACCCCGGCGACCGGCCTCAGCGTCCTCTCGATCATCGCCGCCAGTCCTACGGGCAAGTCCAACAGCCGGCTGAAGAACTGCGCGAGTAAGGCGCCGAAGGCGGGCGTGCGTTTCGACGCCGGTCCCCCGCACGACTGCCCGGATTGCCCGCGCCTCGTGGCCTTTCGGGCCGCGAACCGGGCCGCCTTCCCGGACTGGTGGAATGCGCCGGTTCCGACCTTTGGCGACGGAGACGCGCGGGCGGCGATCGTCGGCCTCGCGCCGGGACTGCGCGGCGCCAACCGGACCGGGCGTCCCTTCACCGGCGACTACGCGGGCGACCTCCTTTATTCGACGCTCATCGCGTTCGGCTTCGCCTCGGGAACCTACGATCGCCGGCCGGACGACGGGCTCAAGCTGGTCGACTGCGCGATCATCAACGCGGTGCGCTGCGTTCCGCCGCAGAATAAGCCCACGCCGCAAGAGATCGCCGCCTGCCGGCGCTATCTCGCGCCTGCGATTTCGGGGCTGCCGCGGCTCAAGGTCATGATCGCGCTTGGCCGGATCGCCCATGAAAGCGCGCTGCGCGCCCTCAAGCTGCCCTTATCGAAATTTCCCTTCGCGCACGGCGCCCGCCACGCGCTCACGCCAGGCGGCGTCAGCCTCTTCGACAGCTATCATTGCTCGCGCTACAACACCAATACCGGCGTGCTGACCGATGCGATGTTCCGCAAGGTGTTCGCATCCGTGCGCGCCGAGCTCGACGCCACGGATGCGCAGGCGCCGGCGGCGGGATAGGTTTGGCGCGCCTCACTCAGGCGCAGGGACGGGGGACGAAATTGAGCGCGCAGAGTTTCGGACTGATCGATCAAACGCCGGTGTTCGAGGTCACGATCGCCTCAAGCGCAGGGGCGAGCGCTAAAATCCTCACCTGGGGCGCGGTGGTGCGCGACCTCGTCGTGCCGGCCTCGAACGGCTTGCAGCGGGTCGTGCTCGGGCTCAACACGCTCGACGACTATCTCGCCCACTCGCCGTCCTTCGGCGCCGTGCCCGGGCGGTTCGCCAACCGGATCGCCAACGGCCGGTTTGTCCTCGACGGGGTCGCCTATCAGCTCGACCGCAGGCCCGGCCAGAAACACACGCTGCACGGCGGCCCGAATGGATTTGGCCACCGGATCTGGAAGCTCGGCGCGTATGACAACTCATCGGTCGAGTTGATCCTTGAATCGCCCGACGGCGACGCCGGTTTTCCGGGCGCGATGACCGCGACTTGCGTGTATCGCCTGCTTGAACCCGCGACGCTCAGGGTCGAGCTCTCGGCGGTCTCGGACCGCCCGACCATCGTCAATCTCACCCAGCACAGCTATTTCAACCTCGACGGCTCGCCCGACATTCTCGACCACGAATTGAGGCTGTTCGCCGACTTCTACACGCCTGCCGACACGGAGCTCATCCCCACCGGCGAAATCCGCGCCGTAGCCGGCACGCCATACGACTTTCGCACGCCCCGCACGGTTCGCGATCCCGCGCTCACGCCATACGACACCAATTTCGTCGGAGCGCTTCAGCCCGGCGAAGACGGTCTGGCGCAAATCGCGGCGCTGCGTTCGCCGAAGAACGGCTTGACGATGAGCCTGTTCTCGAGCGAGCCCGGCGTCCAGTTCTACTCCGCCGCGCCCCTCAGCATTCCGGTCCCTGGCCTCGGGGGCGCGCGTTACGGCGCGCATGCGGGCCTCGCGCTCGAGCCGCAGGCTTTCCCGGATTCGCCCAACCGGCGCCATTTCACCGATTGCGTGCTGCGGCCGGACGACGAGTACCAGCACGCGAGCGAATTTCGCTTCGCGTAACGACGCGCCGCTCGCCGCCTACTCCCGCCCGAGGCTCTCGCCGGGACCGGCTTCGGCCAGCGCCTTGCCGACCTCGAGCCCGAGGTCGTCCATCGAGGTCTGCTCGCGCACGGTGAGGTCCTCGCCCTTCGCCTGCCGTTCGGCCTGCTCGACGGAGCGCGCGACATTGACGGTGACCTTGGTCTCGACTTCGGGATGGAGATGGATCGGCACCGGGTGCAGGCCAAGCGTCTTGATCGGTTGCTGGACCGCGACATGGCCGCGCTGAACGGCATGGCCGGCGGCGGTCAGCGCTTCGGCGATGTCCCGCGCCGACACCGAGCCGTAGAGCTGCCCGGTCTCGCCGGCCTGGCGAATGATGACGACGATCGTCCCGTCGAGCTTTGAGGAGGCCTCGCCCGCGCCGCGCTTGAGCTCGTGGTTGCGCTCTTCGAGGTCGGCGCGCCGGGCCTCGAATTTCTTCTTGTTGGCCTCGGTCGCCCTGAGCGCCTTGCCGCGCGGCAACAGAAAGTTGCGGGCATAGCCGTCCTTCACGCGCACCGTATCGCCCATATGTCCAAGCTTGCCGACGCGCTCCAGCAAAATAACGTCCATGTTCGTCTCCTATTTGTGTCCTGTCGGAGTAGGGGTGGGAATGAGGGCGGCGCGGGTGCGCAGCCTCAGGAAACCGTCGAGAACGCCAAGCGCCGCCAGGACGGGAAGCGTATATTTGGCTCTCAGAACGCAGCAGGCGTAGAGGGCCACGAGCATCAGCGGCCGCATCTTGAGGCCGCGAGACAAGGCGTGCGCGACCGCCAATCCTTGCAGGGCGAGAGCGCCGCCCAGGCCTCCGGCGCCGATCGAGAAATATTGGCCGGCAGGCGCAGGCAGAGCATAGGCGGCCACGAGGCAGGCGAGGAAAGCAACGCTGAGCGGCCAGGGCAGGGCGAGCGACGTCGGCAGATCGGGCCACGGCCGGGGGAGATTATGCGACAGCAGGGTCGAGCGTCCCGCGGCGTAAAGGTTGACGCACAGCATCAGCAGCGTCGAGGCGGAGATCGCCGGAGGCCCATATCGCACCAGCGCAGCGGCGAAATCGCGCGCGCTGAGGTTGTCCGGGGCGCTTTCAAACGCATCGGCGGCAAGGGCGGCGACGGTCGAGGCCACCTGTCGCGCGCCTTCGTTGTAGCCGCCGTAGACGATGATAACGGTCGTCAAGACCGCAGCGCTCGCGACGATTCCGAACAGCGCCGCGAGCGTGACGATGGCGCCGACCGAGGCTTGGACTGGGGCGCCCGGCCGGCGGGCGCCGAAATATCGCTGGACCGGGAAGATCGCGAAGGCGGCCAGGGCCCAGGCCGGGCCGGCCACGGAAGCCGCGAACAGCAACGCGGACAACGGTTCGGACAACACCACGAGCGCGGCGACCGAAATCGCCCCCGCGATCGCGCCCGCGTCGAGCCCGAAGCCGAGCGTCGCGATCATGATCGGCAGCGGCGCGAGATAGGCGAGGGCCATCGCCAGAAGGCTCGGCTGCGCGCTCACCACGAACAGCAGCGCAGCGGCGCACCCCGCTCCGATCGCGATCACAAATCGATGCAACATCACGAGCGCTGTCCCGCGTTGAGGTGCGGTTAGAAGGCGGCCGCGACTGGCCGCCTCCAACTCCCGCCGCGGCCGGTCCGGCCGATCCGCGGCGGTTCGAAACTTCAAGGGCGGCGGCGCCGCCCGAACGCCGTCAGCGAATCACGTAAGGCAAGAGCCCCAGGAATCGCGCGCGCTTGATCGCCTGTGCGAGTTCGCGCTGCTTGCCGGCGCTGACCGCCGTGATCCGCGACGGCACGATCTTGCCGCGTTCGGAGATGTAACGCGAAAGCAGACGGGTGTCCTTGTAGTCGATCTTCGGCGCGTTGGCGCCCGAGAACGGGCACGACTTGCGGCGACGGAAAAACGGGCGGCGGGGAGCGACGGCCATCAGCTGACTCCGATACTTGTTTCATCGCGCGGCCGGCGCGGCGGACGATCACCGCGATCGCCCCGGTCGCCACGATCGCCCCGGTCGCCACGGTCCGGCCGGTCGCCGCGGGGACCGCGCGGTCCGCGGTCGTCGCGGTCGCCGTCTTCGCGCTTGCGCAACATCGCCGATGGGCCGGCTTCATGCTCGTCGACGCGGATGGTGAGGTAGCGGATGACGTCTTCGTTGAGGCTCAGGAGGCGCTCGACCTCGACAACCGCCTCCGAGGGGCCGGCGATGTTGAGCAGCGTGAAGTACGCCTTGCGGTTCTTCTTGACGCGGAACGCGAGCGACTTCAGCCCCCAGGGCTCGACCTTGGTGACCGCGCCGCCGAGCGATGCGATTTTCGACTTGATCTGCTCGGTCAGCGCCTCGACTTGCTGCGGCGTGACGTCCTGGCGCGCCAGGAAAATGTGCTCATAAAGAGCCATTGCTTGCCTTTCCAACTCTGTTGCCGCGCCCCACGCAGAGCCCTTCGAGCCCGGGAAAGGCTCGAACCGGATCGTTCGAAGGCGGGAACACGGGAGGACGGGCGCCGATGACCCTGCCGATGCTCGCCAAGACGCGAGCCCCCGGCCCTCCGTTCAGCCCCCAGCGGGACGCGAACGAGGCGGCCTCCTTACAGAAGCTTCGAGCGCGCCGCAAGGAAAATCCGGGGCCGCGCGCGGCAGGACTTGCGAGGTTCGCTCAGGCCGGGGCGTTGAAACTGAGAATCCTGTCCGAGCGGAAATCGTAGAGCTTGCCGGTCTCGCTCCAACCCGGCGAGCAGATCTCGACGATCTTGGGCGCCAGCGCATCGGGCGTGCGCAGCGTCGCGGGATCTTCGCCGGGCATGGCCGTCGCGCGCATTGCGGTTCGCAGCGGTCCCGGGTCGATGAGCATGACGCGGATCTTCGAAGTGTTGAGGGTCTCCGCGGCGTAGGTGCGGGCGAGGGCGTCGAGCGCCGCCTTTGAAGCCGCGTAAGGACCCCAATAGGCGCGCATCTCCGCGCGGCTCGCTACGCCGGAGGTGATGAAGGCGACCCGGCCGGCGCCGGAGCGGCGCAGGAGCGGGTCGAGCGACCGGACGAGGCGCCAGTTGGCGGTGACGTTGACCGCCATGACGTCGTCCCAGGTCTTCGGATCGAGGTGGTGGAGGGGCGTGAGCAGGCCCAGGACGCCAGCGTTGCCGACGAAGGCGTCAAGCCGGCCCCAGCGGCGATAGAGCGCTTCTCCCAGCCGGTCGATCGCCGCGAAGTCCCGCAGATCCATTGGGACGAGGGTGGTGGCTTCCGGGTCCGCGCCCGGAAGCGCGCGAATTTCATCGTCGAGTTCCTCGAGGCCGCCCTGGGTGCGGGCCAGCGCCACCACATGGGCGCCTGAAGCGGCCAACGCCAGAGCCGCCGCGCGGCCGATGCCGCGGGAAGCCCCGGTCACCAGAGCGACGCGGCGCGCCCCGTCGTTGCTCGACGCAGTCAATCGACACTCCCTGGATCATTTGCTAGGTTCGCCCTCGGGGCATGATCGCGGGCCGGCGGAACGACGGGAAGCCGGGCGGCGTCGGCGTCGATCGCGCGGGTAACGCGACCTTGTACACGTAGATTTTCATCGGCGCCGATAATAGGCTCCGCGCTTATGGACTTGCCGTGATCGAAAAGAAAGTCCGATCCGGATACGACGAGGCTGCTGGCGCTCCTCCGGGTCCTGAGCGCGGTCGGGGACTGGAGTCGCGCGCGTCGCGGGAAATGTTTGGGGCTTCAAATGGCGAACGCTAGGCTTGGCGGCGAATTTAGACTTGGGCGCGAATCCGGCAGGACGGTGACGCGCGCCGACCTCTCCGAAATCGTCTATCAGAAGATCGGGCTCTCGCGCACCGAGTCGGCCGAACTGGTCCAGTCGGTCCTGGACGAAATCTGCGACGCGGCCGCGCGCGGGGAAACCGTGAAGCTCTCGGGCTTCGGCTCGTTCGTCGTCCGCTCCAAGGGCGAGCGGGTCGGGCGCAATCCGAAGACCGGCGTCGAAGTGCCGATCCTTCCGAGGCGGGTGATGGTCTTCAAGCCGTCCAACGTGCTCAAGGCGAAGATCAACGGCCGCGATCACACGTCCGAAAAGGAGTAGGGGCCGCGCCGGGTCTGGCTTTTCCGCTCCATTCGGCCGATAGTTTATCGATGCGAACGGAGGCGCCATGATTCTCCCGCCGCCAGCGGCCTCGGCGCCTGCCGTCGAGAAGAGTCCCGAAGCCTATCGGACGATCCGCGAAGTGGCGGATTCGATGGATCTGCCGCAACATGTGCTGCGCTTCTGGGAAACGCGCTTTCCCCAGATCCGGCCGCTGAAACGCGCCGGCGGCCGGCGGTACTATCGCCCCGACGACATCGAGCGGCTCCGGGTCATTCGCCGCCTCTTGTACGATGAAGGCTACACGATCAAGGGCGTCCAGAAGCTGTTCAAGGAGCAGGGCGTCCAGGCGCTGATGGGCGCCGCCTCCCAGCACATCGAGCCGTCCGTGGAGCCCGGAAGCGCCAGGGCGGGGCGCGCGGCGTCCGCCGAAGGCGCAGGCGCAAGCGGGCCCGCCTCGAGGCTTGCCGACGACGATCTTGCGGCGCTGCGCGACGCGCTGGCCGAAATCGTGGACGCCGAGCGAATCCTGACCCACGCCCGCTCGCCTGGATCGTAAGCTCCCGCCTCTCCGCAAGGCGCTGCATTGCGTGAGGCGGCGGCGCTCACTATAAGGGCGCCGTCGGAGTGTAGCGCAGCCCGGTTAGCGCACTAGTCTGGGGGACTAGGGGTCGTGGGTTCGAATCCCGCCACTCCGACCATTCAGCCTTTTGAAGCCGCCTTGAGCTCTTCCTTCCTGGAAATCGCCGCATGAGCCTCCACCTGGGCCGCGTCGGGCGCAAGCGTTGCGGCCGCGCGGCGCGGCGAGCCTGTCTCGCGGCCATCGCGCTCGGCGTCGTTCTTTGTGGTTCAGCCGCGGCTCAGCCGCACAGCGTCGTCGAACGATGCGCCGAACAGTGGAAAACCGCCAACCGCGCCGGGGCGGCTCACGGAGAGACCTGGCCGCAGTTCCTGGCTCGCTGCCGGACGCGAGGCTCCGCGGGCGCCGCCGCGCCGGCGCCAGCTTCCGGTCAAGCCCGCTCCTGCGCGAAACCCTGCGACCGGTGCGCGCGAATTTGCGAGTGAACAAGGCCTCAGCGGGCGGCGGGCCGAGAGGGGCAGACGGAAGCCAGCGCGAGTCCGGCAAGCCTTCGCGGCATGCCGATTCGCATAATATATATTATGGAACCAGAAGCCGCGGACGGCGGCGGGGGGCCTAGAGAGCCGCGATCAGCGCCCAGCACACGATGGCGCTGCAGACCGAACTCCAGCGGCCGAACGCCTTGTAGATCTTGTCGGCGACGTCGCCTTCCTGGGTGATGGTCATGCCGGCCTCGGCCTTGATCTGGGGATCGGACACGTTCCTGACCGCGATCCAGGCGGGAGCCTGGGCGCCGAGCTGCTTGGCGACCATGCCGAGCACCGCGTCGCCCATCTCGGACACGTCGCCCAGGCCCTGCAGCTTGAAATGGTTGTCCGAGGTGTCGAAGCCGAAAAAATCGGTGGTGACGACCGAGGAGGCCAGGACGCCCGGCGCGCCGACGACAATCTTCGGCGGCCGCGAATTGTCCTTCGGCAATTGTCCCGCGTTGGCGGCGAAGAGCGTCTTCGCTTCGGCGAAGAACTGCGTGGTCGCGGCGTCGCCGCTGTACGTTCCTGCGGCGAACGGCGCGGGCTTGAGCCACTTCTGCGAATCGAAGCGCGCTTCCGCGCTGACCACGACGTCGCCGACCTCGAAGTCCGCGCCGATGCCGCCCGCGGTGCCGGTCGTGATCACCAGTTTCGGCTGGGTCTCGGCGATGATCTGCTTCCAAACCTCCGCATTGGGCAAAATCCCGTTCGCCGGGAGATGCTTGTCGGTGTCCTGCGACAGGTGAGATTCGGATTTGAACACCAGCACGGTCTTGCCGCCGATGGTCGTCAACCAGAACGCCCCGAGCCGCTTCGCCTTCACGGCCGGCGAGCCAGGGCTCATCCCGCTCGAGAGCGACGCGAAATTGTGGGTGTAAGGCACGTAGTCGTTTCTCGAATCCTTGCCAGGGGTCAGCACCCGGCTGAGCGCGTGGCCTTCGTCGACGGTCCAGGTTACGACGAGGACGTCGGCGCGGGGCAGAGCGCCCTTCCCCGTCCCTGGCGACTTGGCGGCCGTCTGGGGCGCAAGGCCGCTCGGCCAGGGAATGTTGGTGAACCGGCTGAGGCCCGTCGCCGACGTGAACGCCATGAACGCCGCGCCCTCGGGACCCTCCGAGTCAAAGTCGATCATGTCCCGTTGAATGTCCTCGAGACTGCGGTGCGGTCCCGCGGCCGGCTTGTACGCAAAAGTGGCTGCGGGAGCCGCCGTCTTGATCGGATCAAAGCCGATATTTCGCTCAACCCATGCGCGGTCGACAATCATTTCACCCCTCCCCGCTTCAATCGCCAAAATCTCGTCCGGCCCGGGCCTCGGCTGCGCAATCGGACGAGCGGATCGATACAAGCCATTGTACAGACGCTTGATCTGCCCGGCGGGCCGCAATCGGCGCGGCCCGCCGGCGTAGTCGGCGCCAGAAGTCAGGCGCCAGCCTTCTGGCCGGTCAGCGCGCCGAGCAGCTTCGCACCGTCCGGGCAACCCCACCCGGTGCATGCATCCCAGCCTGGTCCCGCCGCGTACTGGCCCTCGAGCAGGCCGTCAGTGTCGTTGTCGCCCTCGGTAATGTCGCGCAGCACTCCGCCTGGGCCGAATTTCGAATAGAGGAGCGCGTTGAAATTGCCGACGCGGGCGCCGAGCGACGCATTGACCCGCGCGATGAGGCTCGCCCAAAGCGGAGTTGAGGCGCTGGTGCCCCCGACGACCCCCATCTTCCCCCCGGACATGGTCAGATACCCGGTGTTGGGGTCGGCGTTGGCGGCCACGTCCGGGATCGCCCGCCCGGCGAAATGGCCGGGATTGATCGATGGCAGGACCTTGCCGGCCTGCCAGGTCGGGACCGGAGTAATGTCGCTGACCCCGCCCCCCGTACCGCTTCCCGGCCCGTCGTTCCAGACGACCTCGGTCAATTGGGTTGCGCCGTTGACGCCCTTGTGGACGTGGAGCGTCGTCCCGCCGACCGCAAGCACATAGGGGCTGCTCGCCGGAAAATTGACATGCGCCCGGCCGTCCTGCATCTGCGCCTCCGACCCATCGTCGCCGGTCGAGACGCAGGTCGTGATCCCGAGCTGCGCCGCGGCCAGGAAGCTCGCGTTGCAGTGCGTGATCGCCGCCGGCGACCAGATCACGCCACTGTTGTTGAAGCTCTGGTTCTCGTCCCAGCCCCAACTGATCGAAACGACCGAGGGGTCATTGGTCGAATCGTTGATCACCGCGCTAAGCGCGTCGACCAGGCCTTTCTCGTCGAATGTCGAGAAGTAGACGGCAAGCTTGGCGCCCCCGCCCAGCGCTCCGGCGACATCGACGTCGAGCATCACTTCCTGTGTTGAACCCGGGTCGGCGCCTGGATCGGTCGAGACGCCGTCCATCGCGACCACAGTCACGCTCGGCGCGGGCTGGTTGATCTGGTCGAAATAGTTCGTGACGTCGCTCGTATCGACGCCGCCGCCGAACTCGAGCAGACCGATGCACTGCTGCTGCGCGTTCGCGTTGGGAAAATTATAGACGGATCCAAGCTCGCTCGGAATGAACCAGGCTCTCGACTTCGTCGCCATGCTGGGGGCGACATGGCGCGTCGAATGGAGCGCGCGCCGCAGCACACGGTGATTGTTGAGCCCGAAGACGCCGGTTATGGCCGAGGCAACCTCAGGGGGAACCTGAACAGGTCCGGTCCGGGCGTGGAACTCGCCCAGTTTGGGATGGTCGTAATCGAGCAGCGTGACGCCGAACGCCGCATTGATGTCGTCCACGGTTCCCGCCAGCCCCATGCGCGCCGAGGTTGGCTCGTTGCGGGTGACCACGAGATGATGATCCCTGGCGAACGCCTCGATCGCCTTGACCGACTTCGGATCGGACCCGTATTTATCGGCGAGCTGCTTGCGCGTCATGTAGGTCCGGTCCGCCGGCAACTTGTTGTCGAGAGCGGAAAGGTCCGGCAGCTTGGCGATCGGATGGACGCCGACGGTCACTTCGAGCCATCGCCGGCCGTTGGTTTTGCCAAGGGCCTTGGAGCCCACCGGCAGCTGATGCCCGCTGTTCGGGACTTCCACCATCTTCTTCGCGCTGGATTTACTTGTCATAATAGACCTCCATGAAATGGGATTGGCTTGATACCTTGAAGGCAATTTGCGATTACAAATTATGACTGTCGCCCCGCCTCCTTTCTCTTGAATCTGGCCGGCTGCTGACTGTCGCTTTACCGGAAACGGGACCCTGCGATCGGGACGGCGTCACCGGGCTCGCTCCCCCAACTCAAGAAATCCCGGCCCGAGCTCAAATATTTCAGGGTTTGCAGCCGGTGTTCGAACCAGTATTGAAGCTCCCGTTGACAAATCCCGGAGCTGGGCGCGTCACGCGCGTTCAAAACGATAGAAATACATTGCCACTATGCGTCTTTCTTGCCGGAATTGCCTTCATGCAAGAAATCGAGTGAAAGTTTGCTAGCACATTCGGGCAGAATTTGCAAGATGGCGTCGCTAGCGGACGCCCGTCGCCCGCGCGCCATGTCCCGTGTTATGCTTTACGGCATGAAGGCGAAATTGAAAATCGGGGATATGGTGCGAAAGCGGAGTGGTTACGAGTATCCCGGCGTTGTCGTCTCGGCTTTCACTAATCGGTCCGGGGCCGTCCGGTACGTCGTAGAGGCGGACCACCCTGCGTTCTCGGGGATGCTTCACATTTTCAATGAGGAGCAACTGGAGTTGCGCGGCCTAAGTGGCGAGGAGGCTGCCAATGCCGACCGGTCCTAAAGGCGAGAAGTGACGCACTACCTCGCTAGTCCAGGCCGTCGGCCAACATCAACGTCATGAGAGCCGCCTGCCTCATGTCGGATTTGTGGCTCTTATGGCGTTATGTGTTGGTCGACCGGTTTGCTGTTCGTTCGTCGAACCCTTGCCGTCATGGCCGGGCTTGTCCCGGCCATCCACGCCGGGCCGCCGCAAGAACGAGTCCCGCCTCGGCGCGACCGGCAGGAAGGCGGACGGTCGCAAGGCTTTTCGCGCTTGCCTGCGTCGATGCGCTGGGCCTTCGGGGATGGCCGGGACAAGCCCGGCCATGACGCCTTGATGGCGCCGTCCGCCACCTCCGCCATGCTCCCAATTCCTTCCCCACAACAGCCAACGCGATAAGAGCGCGAATTTTGGCTCTTATGGCGTTATCTGTTGGTCGACCGGTTTGCTGTTCGTTCGTCGAACCCTTGCCGTCATGGCCGGGCTTGTCCCGGCCATCCACGCCGGGCCGCCGCAAGAACGAGTCCCGCCTCGGCGCGACCGGCAGGAAGGCGGACGGTCGCAAGGCTTTTCGCGCTTGCCTGCGTCGATGCGCTGGGCCTTCGGGGATGGCCGGGACAAGCCCGGCCATGACGCCTTGATGGCGCCGTCCGCCACCTCCGCCATGCTCCCAATTCCTTCCCCACAACAGCCAACGCGATAAGAGCGGGATTTGTCTTTGCGAAAATCAGAAACCCGTGCTATGCTGCCGGCAGTCGCGGGAAACCGACCCGCGCATTGCGCCCCGGCCGCGGCCAAGAAAGGAGCCCAAGGCCATTTTCGGCGGGTAGTCGACCGCAACCCATTGAAAAGGCTCGATTCGCGGAAGAGAAAAGCTTGGATACCTTTCCGGCGGATTTTGCTCCGCTTCCTTTTGTCTTGGCTCGGCTTCCGCAAGTCTTTGCTCGGCTTCCCCGAAATTTGGCGCCCTCCCCTGCGCCGACAACAGCCGCCCCTCGGGCGCCCTCAGGCTCGGAGCAGCTCGGCTAGCGTTGCCGCGACCACCTCGGTCGCCTTGTGCAGGTCCGCGAGCGGCAGGCGCTCATCGGCGCGGTGGGCGTTGGCTTCCTCGATCGTATGGGGGCCAGCGCCGTAGAGCACGATCGGAACGCCGGCCTTCGCGTAGTGGCGCGCGTCGGTATAGAGCGGCACGCCGGAGGCGGCGACCGTCTCGCCCATGATCCGGCTCGCATGGCGGCAAAGCGCCTCGGTCAGCTTCGCCCCGGCGGGCGTCGGCGTCAGCGGCTCGGCAAGCAGGATGCGCTTGACGGCGACCTTGGCCTCGGGGCGCCGCGCTGCGGCGCTCGCGATCACCGCGCGAAGCTCAGCCTCGACTTCGGCCGGGTCTTTCCTCGGGAACCATGCGCCGGTCGAGGCGGAAGACGACCCGGTCCGGCACGACATTGGTGTTGATCCCCCCCGAGATGAGCCCAACCGTCATCTGCGGCGAGCCGATGCCGGGAACCGCGGAGGTCCGGGCCTCGAGCCCGCCACGCCAGCCATAGAGAGCGTTCAGGATCGCGTTCGCCGCCTCGAGCGCGTCAACCCCGGTCGAGGGCCGGGCGGCATGGGCCGAGCGGCCGAGGACCTCGACTTCCAGATGCAGACAGCCGTTGTGGGCGTTGACGACCGCGTAGGAGAAGCCGGCGCCGATCGCGAGGTCCGGCCGCGACAGCCCTTGCTCGAGGATATAGCGCGGGCCGATCTCGCCGCCGGCCTCCTCGTCGTAGGTGACGTGCAATTCGACCGCGCCGTTGAGCGCGGCGCCGCTCTTCTCCAGCGCCAGCATGGCGAACGCGTAAGTTGCGATGTCCGACTTCGACACCGCCGCCCCGCGGCCGATCATCCAGCCGTCGACGATCTCGGCGCCGTAAGGGTCGTGCGTCCAGCCGGAGCCGGGCGGCACCACGTCGCCATGGGCGTTCAGCGCGATCGTCGGCCCGCCCTGCCCGAACCGGCGCCGGACAATCAGGTTGGTCGCCGAAATCATGCCATTGGCCTTGACCAGGCTCGCGGGAACCTCGCGCCGCTCGACCGTGAACCCCAGTCCCTCCAGGAGCCTGGCGACGGCGGCGGCGGGAGGGTCGCAATCCCCCGGCGGATTGTCGGACGGAACCTTGACGATCTCGGCCAGGAACCGCGTTTGGGCTTCGGCGTGCTCTCGCACGAAGGCATGGATCGCGCTCTCGGCCGCCGTCATCGCTTTCCCCCCTTTGATCGCGCCGTCAGGCGTCGAAGCCCTCGATCCGCATCCCGTCATAGGCCGGCGTCACGTGCCCGGGCAGGCGCGCGCGCAAGGTCTCGTAGTCGAGGTCGGTATGCAAGTTGGTCAGGATGGCGCGGCGGGGGCGCATGGTTTCGATCCACCCCAAGGCCTCATCGACGCTGAAATGGGACGGATGCGGCCGATACCGCAACGCGTCGACGATCCACGTGTCGAGGCCCTCGAGGAAGGAGCGGCTCGCCGCCGGTATGCGTTTGACGTCGGGGGTGTAGGCGAGCGAGCCGAAGCGAAAGCCGAGCGCGCCGATGTCGCCATGGTCGAGGTCGAACGGAAGGGCTTCAACCGCGCCGCCGGCGCCCTCGATGCGGCGGATTCTTCCCGCGGTGAGTCTGAGCTCGGTTGCGATCGGAGGATAAGAGCTTCCTTCAGGCGTTTGGAACACATAGGAAAAGGCCCGGCGAACGATGAGCGAGGTTGGCTCGTCCATATGCATGTCGATGCGCCGGCCCATTTCCTGGTAGAGCGGCCTCAAATCGTCGATGCCGTGGGTGTGGTCGGCGTGCGGATGAGTCATCAGGATGCCATCGACTTGATTGACGCCGGCCTCGATCAGCTGCTCGCGCAGATCGGGCGACGTGTCGACGAGGATTGTCGTCGCGCCCCCGCCGTCAAAACGCTCGACGAGCGCCGAGCAGCGGCGGCGGCGGTTCTTCGGGTTTGAGGGATCGCAGGCGCCCCACCCCTGTCCGACGCGCGGCACCCCGGCGGACGAGCCGCAGCCCAGAATGGTCAGACGAACGGTCAATGCGACCGTCCGGCGGCCAATTGCAGCTTGGGGAAAACGTTCAGCGTATTGGCGCGCGTCGCCGCAGCGAGCGCCTCGGGCTCGATCCCGCGCGCTTCGGCGACCACGCTCGCCGTTGCGACGACGAAAGCGGGTTCGTTCCGGCGGCCGCGATGGGGGGTCGGCGCGAGATAGGGCGCGTCGGTCTCGACGAGAATGCGGTCGAGCGGAACGTCCCGGGCGATGGCGCGCAGGCCCTCGGATTTCTTGAAGGTCACGACGCCGGAAAACGAGATCGTGAGCCCGAGGCCAAGCGCGGTCTCGGCCAGCTCCCGCGACGAGGTGAAGCAATGGAGCAGGGCGCTGAACCGCCCCTGCCTCATTTCGTCAGCAAGAATCTCGGCGGTGTCATCGTCGGCGTCGCGGGTATGGATCACGAGCGGGAGAGCGAGCTCACGAGCCAGCGCGATCTGGCCGCGAAAGACCCGCTTGGCGACATCACGGGGAGCGTAGCTGTAATGATAGTCGAGGCCCGCTTCGCCGATGCCGACGCATTTGGGATGTGCGGCGATCTTGCGCATCGCGTCAAAATCGGCCGCCCCCTCGCTCGCCGCCTCATGCGGATGCGTCCCGACGGTGAAAAAGACGTCGTCGTAGCGTTCGGCGATCTCAACGACGCGCGCCGCCTTCGCGACGCGCGTGCCGATGGTGATCATTCGCTCGACGCCGACGGCCCGCGCGCGCTCGACGACTTGCATCTAGGTCGCCGGCGAAGTCGGGGAAATCGAGATGGCAGTGGCTGTCGATGAGCGTCATGCGGACTCCCCTTCTCCCCTTGAGGGAGAAGGTGGCCGGCCAAGGGCCGGCCGGATGAGGGGTTCGGCGCCACGCGCCCTAGCAACGCTCGCCTTGCCGCGGAGACCCCTCACCCCTGACCCCTCTCCCGCAAGGGGAGAGGGGGATACCCGCCGCCGCCTCACTTCGGCTCCTCGTCGACGTAGCGCGGAAAGACAGGCGCAGGGGCAGGCAGCGCTGTGCCCGGTTCGAGCCGGTGCGGCGCGTCGAGGCGACCAGCCGCCGCCCCGGCCTCGATCGCAGCGAACCCGCGCGCCTCCGGCTCGACGGCCAGAAGGTCCAGGAGAACGCCCATGCTCGCGGGCATGGCCGGCTGCAGCAGGATCGCAGCGATGCGCAAGGTCTCGATCGTCACGTAGAGCACGAGCCCCATGCGCGCCGGATCGGACTTTGCGAGCCTCCACGGCTCGGCGTTGGCGAAATAGCGATTGGCTTCCGAGACGACTTCAAAGACCGCGCCGACATAGAGATGAAGCGCAAAACTCTGCATGTGACGGCGCGCTTCGCCAATGAGCGCGTCCGCACGCGCCAGCATCGCGAGATCCTCGCCTGCCGGCTCCGACCGACGCCAGTCGGGCGCCCGGCCGCCGCAGTTTCTGGCGATCATCGTGAGCGAGCGCTGCGCGAGATTGCCGATGTCGTTGGCGAGATCGGCGTTCATCCGGGCGACGATCGCCTCGTGCGAATAGCTGCCGTCCTGGCCGAAAGGCACTTCGCGCAGGAAGAAATAGCGCACCGGATCGAGGCCATAAGCCGCGACCAGGCTTGCGGGGCTCACTACGTTGCCGACCGACTTTGACATCTTCTCTCCACGGTTGAAGAGAAAGCCGTGCACGACCACCTGACGCGGAATCGGCAGCCCGGCGGACATCAAGAAGGCCGGCCAGTAAATGGCGTGGAAGCGCGTGATGTCCTTGCCGATAACATGAACGTCCGCCGGCCAAAACTTGGCCCGCGGCCCGTCGTCGGGGAAGCCTGTCGCGGTGATGTAGTTGGTCAAAGCGTCGACCCAGACATACATCACATGCCTTGGATCGCCGGGCACCGGCGTGCCCCAATCGAAGGTGGCGCGGCTGATCGAGAGATCGGAGAGCCCGCGCTTCACGAACGCGACGATCTCGTTTCTGTAGGCCTCCGGCGTCACGAACTCCGGATGCTGTTCGTAGTGGGCGAGAAGCCTGTCGCCGAAGGCTGAGAGCCTGAAGAAATAGCTTTCTTCCTCGACCCATTCGACGGGCGCGCCGCTTGGCGCGAGCCGGGTTCCGCCCGGGCCGTCGGTCAATTCGCCATCGTCGAAATAGGCTTCGTCGCGTACCGAATACCAGCCGGAATATTTCGAGAGATAGATGTCGCCATTGGCGGCCATCCGCTCCCAGATCGCCTGCGCCGCGCGGTCGTTGCGCGGCTCCGTCGTCCGCACGATGTCGTCGGCGCGCGCGTTCAGCAGGTCGCCCATCGCCTCGAATTCTTTGGCGACGGCGTCCACGAACCTTTGCGGCGTCACGCCCTGGCGCGCCGCGGCCTGCTGAACCTTGAGGCCATGCTCGTCGAGGCCGGTGACGAACAAGCGTCTCATCGCCCGTCGAGACGCATGAATCGCTGAATCGCATCGGTCGCGATGCGTTCGTAGGCATGGCCGATATGCGGCGCGCCATTGGCGTAAGGGATCGCCGTGGTGATGTAGAAGCGGCTCATGCGCGCCGTCCTAGAGCATTTTGCCGGCGATGAAAATCCAAGGTTTCAGCGCCGGGGAGCGGTCGCGCCGATCTCGGCGATGAGCGCCAGAAGGTGCGCTTTGCGGTCGAGGTTGAGCGCTTCGGTCTCGCGCTCTGCGGTGCGGATACGGTCCCAAAGCTCGGCGATCTCCTCCGCCCGGAAGGATGGCGCGGAGTTCGCGTGCGTATGACGCCAGCCAGTCGTAGAGCTCGCGATGGAAGGCCCGATACGCCCCGTCGCTCGCCCGCCCGCCAATCGTGTCGCCGAGCCGGGCGACGGCGCGGGGATCGGGGCGCGGCAAACCGGCGACGATCGAATCGATCAGCGCGGACGCCCCGTCGGAATCCGAAGCGAAGCGCGCCAGCGCCTCGCGAACCGATCCGTTGGCCCGCTTGGCGGCCGCCGCGACATTCATCCGGCCGGCTTCGCTCCACGGCGGCCCCAGGGCCATCGCCGCGTCGACGATCTCCTCCTCCGCCAGCGGATCAAGCCGCAAACGGCGGCAGCGCGATCGGATGGTGGCCAGGACCTGGCCCGGCCGATGGGAGATGATCAGGATCAGCGACCGTTGGGGCGGCTCCTCAACCATCTTCAGCAGCGCATTGGCGCTGTTTCGATTTAAGTCCTCGGCGCAGTCGACGATGGCGATTCGCCAACCGCCGAAGGCAGCGGACAACTGGAAGAGCTGCAAGCCGGTCCGTACTGCGTCCACCGAGATTTCACTGGCGAGTCTTTTCGTGCCCGGCTGCCACTCGCGCCGAATGAGGGCAAAATCGGGATGGGCGAGCTGGGTGAGCAGTCGCGCCGCCGTGTGGTTCGGATCGACATGGAGATCGCGCGCCTCGCGCACGGCCGGCGCGGACGGATCGGGATTGGCGAGTATGAAGCGGGCGAACCGCCAGGCGAGGGTCGCTTTGCCGATCCCCTCCGGGCCGCCGATAAGCCAGGCGTGGGCGAGGCGGCCGTCGCGATAGGCCGAAAGCAGTTCCGCTTCCGCGTTCCGATGGCCGAACAGCGACATGACGTGGCGCGGATGGCGCGCGCCGGAAAAGGTGTCGGCTTCCGGGAGATCGTCGCTCTCACCCTTCCTCATGCGCGAACCGCATCGACCGCGCCCGCTGGATCGAGCCGGCCCTCGACCGCCGACCAAATCGCGGCTTCGACGTGATCTTCGCTTCCGCCCGCGTCGATGACCACGCAGCGCCGAGGCTCAAGGGCGGCGATGTCGAGAAACGCCTGCCGCAGGGTCCGATGAAAGACGAGACCCTCCAATTCGAACCGATCGGCCCTTCCCCCGCCCTGCCTTCGTCTGGCCGCCCGTTCGAGGCCGATTTCCGGCGCAAGGTCGAGGATCAGGGTTAAGTCTGGGCCGTTCGCGCCAACGGTCAGATGCTCGAGTGAGGCGATGAAGTCCCGCGGCAGATTGCCAGCCACGCCTTGATAGGCCCGGGTCGAATCGGCGAACCGGTCGGACACGACCCAGGCGCCTCGGGTCAGCGCCGGCAGGATCGTCTTCTCGAGATGGTCGACCCGGGCCGCCGCAAACAGCAGCGCCTGCCCCGCGGGACCGAAATCGGCCGCGAAGCCGGACAGAATCGCCTCCCGCAGCGCCTCGGCGCCAGGCGAGCCGCCGGGCTCACGGGTCCGAACGACGGCCAGCCCGAGCGTGGCCAGGCGCTCCTGAAGTCTTTTCGCCTGGACCGACTTCCCCGCGCCCTCCCCGCCTTCGAGCGTGATGAAGCGGCCTTTTGCCCCACCGGTCATCGGCGCGCCCTCGACCACGGCGACTTTCGCGCCCCGACCTCCGTCAAACCGCGCCAAATGAAACCCACCGCACGTCCTTAGAAACCGCCATCCCCCGCGGGGCGTCGGTTTTCAGTGCATCGTTCGGCGCGCGTTGGCAACAACAGCTCGCGAGCGAATCCAGCCGCGCTTGGCGCTGGGGCGCATTGGGGCCAAGGCGCCTCTCAGTCGGCTGTCAGCGTGGACCTTGCCGCCTTGAGCCTATCGAATGCGCCCGCTGGCGGTTTCTTCCGCCGAGGGTGGGGAGGATCGGAGAAGTACAGCGCTTTCCCGGCGCTCGCCTGGAGGTCGGACCGGCGCGGCGGCAAGACGGCGCGCTCGCGCGGCGAAACGGCGGCGGCCGCGACGACAAAAGCGCTACGGTTGGAGCCGAGATCGAACGGACGCGACGGCGGCAACGGAACCTCGCCGTGCGGCAGCCGGACCGCGATCGGGGCGCGCTCGGCGGTTGGCGCAGGTTCGGCCGGAGGCGCCTCCGCAACCGCAGCCACGCGCACCGGTTCGGGCTCAGGCGCGGGCGCCGGCGCGGGCGCGCTTGCGACTTCGACCGGCTCGGGCGGCGGCGGCGGCGTCTGCTGCGCGCCGCGGCCGGAAAAGAACGAGAAGATCGTTTGGGTTTCAGCCGCCGCCACCATCACCGGGGCAGGATAGCCGATCATTTCCGCCGGCGATCCGTCGGTGCGCAGGCTCGCGAGCAACTGCGAATCGTCCGATCCTTCGATCGGCGCGGGTCCGACATACTCGACCTTCACTCGTGCCGTACCCATGGCCTTCATGTCGAGCACCTCGGCGACGCGCGACGACACATCCATCACCCGCCCGCCGTGATAGGGCCCCCGATCGTTGACCCGCACCATGATTGAATAGCCGTTGCCGAGGTTGGTCACCCGCGCGTAGCTCGGCAACGGCATCGTGGGATGGGCGGCGGAGAACGAGGCCATGTCATAGACCTCGCCATTGGCGGTTCGGCGGCCATGGAACGCGGCGCCGTACCAGGAAGCCATTCCGACCGCCGAATACGACGGATTTTCCGCCGGGTAGTAGCGGTGGCCGGCGACGGTATAGGGACGGCCGACCAGATATTGGCCGCCGCCGCGGGGCACCGGCTGCCCATCGGCCACGACCTTCTGACTCGCGTGGCCGTATTTGGACTGAGCGAAGTGCTCGTG
Source organism: uncultured Alphaproteobacteria bacterium (assembly GCA_963761435.1). Taxonomy (GTDB): domain Bacteria; phylum Pseudomonadota; class Alphaproteobacteria; order Rhizobiales; family Beijerinckiaceae; genus Roseiarcus. Next base: position 183,491 of record CAVXHJ010000010.1, read on the forward strand.
TCCGTGGGAATATGACACCTGAGGAGTTTGCGGGGCGCAGCCGGCCAGCGCCAAGACAGTCACGCCAAGGCTTGCGGCGCCCCGCCATCTCCGTTTGGCCGCAAAGACGCGCGGTTCAAAGCCCGTAACGCTCATAACGCTTACGCCGATCCCCAACGCGGCGGCAAGATACTTCCCAAATCATCGACCCCGTTGCTCACTATCGACCCTGCTGCGTTTCGAATTCGCTAACGAATTCCGACCTTCGCGAGCCTAGAGGAAGCCGCGCCGCCAAACTGGCCGAGTGGCGATGATTCGCTCTCGTAGGCGCCCGCCGTCCCGCCGCCGTCCACCCGCGAGGAGTGACGCCCAATCGCGGCGAGAACGTGGCCAGCCCGCCGCCAGAAAACTCCGTTAGGATCAGTCCATTCTCGATAGCGTCATATCAAAGGCGGATTGTTTCCCGTCGGCCGATGCAAACGGAAGAAACGCGCCGGGCCGGCCGAGTCGAATGGCCGGAAAACGAAATCGAACTGGAGCCAGCCCGCCGACTGCCGCCATCGGCAATGCCGACAAAGGCTGGGCGGCCCGAACGCGGCAGCACTCGGACCGCCCAGTTTTTTGGAAGCGACATTATCGCCAGATGAACTTGCTGCAAGCCCTCCCGGCCGGTGCTATTCGCGTCGCCTCCATATGCCGCGTCGCTCAACGGGTCGAAGGGGGTTCTCAACCCGAAGGCCCAGGTTCACGCCCGTCGCGGCGTCACGGATTAATCACAAATCTTAACCAACGTCCACAAAAATATAGCATTCCCGGTGTCACCAAAGCTTCATCCACAGGAAACCGATCGGCCACCTCAATCTCGTCAATTTGTGCGCCGCCGGGGGACCGTGGCGCGACCCGGCCGCATTGAACGCTAGTTGTTTACGTTGTTCGCGCAAGTCATTCGAATCGCTGCTGGTTCGAAAAAACAAAGCTTCGCTGCGCATTTGTGCGTCGCCCTGACAAAAAAGAAGCTCACCAGCCCGCTCCCGCGCCCGGTTTCAGACGAGCACGTCCGGCTTCGACGAAAGTTCAATATGCCGATTTCGGATTGCGAGTCCGTCCGCACTTCAAAATTTGGACGAAACCCGCGATTGCGGCGCGGCGATCGGTCTCCGCGATTGTTCGGATCCCGACAATCCACGACTCAATCGCAGCAGGCGAAAAGTTACGGCGGCGATCAATAACGCCTCCCAAGTGGAGCAAAGTTTGACCCCCCAACGTTGAAGGAGTTTAATCCTTGGCGGCTGAAGCCGCTCTTGGAACCTCGCGAGGGTGGAAATTGGCGCCGAGAGCAAGCTGGAAAGGCTTCCTGAAGATCGCGGACGTGACCTGTCCGGTCGCGCTCTATGCCGGCGCCTCGACGACCGAGCGCATCGCCCTGCACACGATCAATCGGTCGACCGGTCATCGGATCCGGCGCCAATATGTCGACGCCGAAACCGGCAAGGCCGTCGAACGCGATGATCAGGTCAAGGGCTACGAAGTTGGGAAGGACGAATATGTCTCGGTTGAGCCGGACGAAATCGCCGCAATCATTCCGCGCGGCGACAAGACGCTGACAGTTTCCGCGTTCGTCGATCTTGATCGCGTCGACGATCTCTATTTCGACAAGCCCTACTACCTCGCGCCCGCGGACCGCGGCGCCGACGAGACATTCGAACTCCTGCGCGAGGGCATGCGCGCGGCCAAGACCGCGGCGGTCGCTCAAGCGACGCTCTTTCGCCGCATCCGGACGCTTCTCATCCGCCCGGATGACAAGGGCCTCGCAGCGACGACTCTGAACTTCGACTACGAAGTGCGGCCGGCCGAGCAGGTCTTCTCGTCGGCGCCGGCCAAAAAGATCAATGGCGAGATGCTCGATCTTGCCATTCACATCATCAAGACCAAGCAGGGGAAATTCGACCCGCGGTCGTTCCACGATCGCTTCGAGGGCGCGCTGACCGAACTCGTCAAGCTGAAGCTCGAAGGCAAGCCGATTCCGAAGCGAGCCCCGCCCGAAAGCGAAGCGACCGTCAGCCTCTTGCAGGCGTTGCGCGACAGCGCGGGCGCAGCCGGCCGTCCCGGGCGCAAATCCGCCAGCAAAAAGCGGACCGGCGGGAGCGCCGCGGAGAGGGCCAAGGTCGCCGCGCCGCGACGCAAGGCCGGGTGATCCATGGCGCTCGAAGCTTATCGAGCTAAGCGCAACTTCAAGGCGACAGCCGAGCCGAGGGGGGGCGATCCGGCCGGGAGCAGCAACATATTTGTCGTGCAGAAACACGACGCGAACTCGGCTGCACTACGATTTCCGGCTGGCCCTGGACGGCGTCCTGAAGAGCTGGGCGGTGACCCGAGGCCCGAGCCTCAATCCCGAGGACAAGCGTCTCGCGGTCGCGGTCGAGGACCACCCGCTGGAATATTCCGATTTCGAGGGGACGATCGCCAAAGGCGAATATGGCGGCGGATCGGTCATCGTTTGGGATCGTGGGACGTGGTCGCCGATCGGCGACCCGCATCGCGGCTTGAAGAAAGGCCATCTCGAGTTCGAGCTTCACGGCGAGAAACTCGAGGGTCGCTGGCATTTGGTCAAACTACGCGCCAAACCGCGCGAGAAGCGCGAGAACTGGCTCCTGATCAAGGGCGACGATGAATTCGCGCGCCCCGCCGAAGCCCCGGATATCCTTGAAGAGCGGCCGGAGTCGGTGAAGACCGGCCGGTCGATCGACGACGTCGCAGGCGAGCCCCCAGGCTGGTCGTCAAAGACGGGACGCATCAGGCAAGCCGGCGACGCCCGAGCCCCAGCCAAGCCGAGCGCCGCTAGGCGAAAGCGGGTGGCGGTGGATCCGTCGGGTGTCGAGGGCGCGGTCAAAGCCCCCCTGCCCGGCTTCGTCGAACCGATGCTGGCGGCGCTGGCGAAGTCCCCGCCCGCCGGCGACCGCTGGCTACACGAGGTCAAATTCGACGGCTATCGGCTTCAGACGCAAATCGCGGACGGCCGGGCCACGCTTTGGACCCGTACCGGGCTCGATTGGACGGAGAAATTCGGCGGCGCCATTCAGGCGGCGGCTCGCGACCTTCCTCTGGGCGAGGCCTTGCTCGACGGCGAGCTCGTGGTCGAGAACGAGAGCGGCGTTTCCGAGTTCTCGCTCTTGCAAGCGGACCTCAGCGACGGGCGTCGCGACCGATTTGTATACTACGCTTTCGATTGCCTCTATCTCGACGGATACGACCTGCGCCAAGTCGCGCTCGTCCGCCGCAAGGAGATTCTCAGCCGCCTGATCGGAACCCGGGGCGGGGTCGTGCGCTACTCTTCGCACTTCGAGGAGGACGGCCGGTTGGTGCTGCCGCGCGCCTGCGCGCTCGGTCTTGAAGGCATCATCTCGAAGCTCAGCCGATCGGCCTATGCCTCCGGCCGCGGCAAGAGTTGGATCAAGTGCAAATGCTCTGCCCGGCAGGAATTCGTCATCGCCGGCTATGTTCCCTCGACGACCGGGCGGAAGGCGATCGGCTCACTGGCCCTGGGCGTCTATGAGAAAAAGGCGCTTCGATATGTCGGCCGCGTCGGGACCGGCTTTTCCTCAGGGGTCGCCGAGGGGCTCTTTTCCCGGCTCGAAGCGATGCGCATTTCGTCAAGTCCGTTCGCCGGCCGCCTCAACGCGAACGAAGCCCGCGGCGTTCGCTTCGTCAGGCCGGAGCTCGCGGCGGAAGTCGATTTCCGCGGCTGGACCGCGGACGGCCTCTTGCGCCAGGCGTCGTTCCAAGGCTTGCGCGACGACAAGCCAGCGCGCGAGATTGTCCGCGAGTCGGCCATGACCTCCTCCGCCGCACCAGAACGCCCCAAAAGCAGCGTGACGCTGACCCACCCCGATCGCGTCTACTGGCCTGACGTCGGCGTCACCAAGGAAGGCCTCGCCAATTATTACGCCGAGGCTTGGCCATATATGAAACCCTTCATCGTCGGCCGGGCGCTGGCGCTTGTGCGCTGCCCTGACGGGATCGGCGGACAATCGTTCTTCCAGAAGCATGCCTGGAAGGGCCTCAATCGCAACATCGTGCTCGTCAAGGATCCGGCGGAACCGGAAGCGCTGATCAGCATTCGCGACTTCGACGGGCTGATGGCGCTCGTGCAGTCGGCAGCGCTGGAAATCCATCCCTGGGGGTCGACAGTCGCAGACTGGGAACGCCCGGACATGATTGTGATGGATCTCGATCCAGGCGAGGACGTGGCTTGGACTTCGGTGATCGCCGCGGCGGAGGAGGTTCGCGCTCGACTGAAGAGCGCGGGCCTGGCGGCGTTCGTGAAGACATCGGGCGGCAAGGGGCTGCATGTCGTCGCTCCAGTCAAGCCGAAGGCGGATTGGCCGGCTGTCAAGGCTTTCACGAAACTGATCGCCGATTCAATGTCGGCGGACAGTCCTGAGCGCTTCGTCTCGACGATTCCGAAGGCGCGGAGACATGGCAAGATCCTTATCGACTACCTGCGCAACCAGCGCGGCATGACCGCCGTCGCCCCCTACTCCACCCGCGCCCGCCCGGGCGCCCCGGTTTCCATGCCGCTTGGCTGGGATGAGCTCGCGCCGGAAATCGGACCGGCCTATTTCACCGTCCGCAACACGCCTGTGCGGCTATCCTCGCTTGCCGCCGATCCGTGGGCGGATTTTCGCGCCGCCGCAGCGCCCCTCGAGGCGCAGAGGACGCCCAGGACCGTCCGCAAGCGCTGACCCAGGCGCCCTCACGAACGCGCTTTCAGCTTCTTGCCGGCGGCGATGCTTCGGCGCAGCGCGTCCATGATGTTGATGACGTTGCTCGGCGGCTCAGCCTCGGCCCTCGGTTTCGCGGCCTTTTTCGCGCCCTTCTTCTTTGCCGCGATGATGTCGAGCAACCGGGCCTGCACGGGATCGGCGACCATCTCGGGACTCCAGGCCTTCTTCCGCGACTTGATGAGGTCGCCGATCAGGCGCATGAGCTCCGGGTCAGGCTTTACCTCGCGGATCGGGGCGAAATATTCGCCCGCATCGCGCACTTCATCGCCAAACCGCAGCGTCCACAACACAATTCCGCTGTCGCGCGGCTTCAGGATCACCGCCCGTTCGCGGCGGTTGAGGACGAGCCGCGACACGCCGACCATCGCGGTCGCGCGCATCGCGTCGCGTATGACGCAATAGGCTTCCTCGCCGACCGGATCGTCGGGCGTCACGTAATAGGGCGCGTCGTACCAGACCCAGTCGATGCTGTCGGCGGCGACGAAACTCTCGATGTCGATGGTGCGGGCGCTTTCGAGCGCTATCGAATCCAATTCGTCATCCTCGAGCAGGACATAGTCCTGCTCGCCGCGAGCGTAGCCCTTGACCTCGTCGTCTTCGCTCACCGGCCGGCCCGTTTCAGCGTCCACGGATTGGGTGACGATTCGGTTGCCCGTCTGGCAATTCAATATGTGGAACCGAACCTTCTCCTCCTCGCTCGTCGCGGGCGTCATGGCCACCGGGCAGGTGACCAGGGAGAGCTTCATGTACCCTTTCCAGAATGGGCGCGGGGCCATTGACACATCCTTCCCTCGGCCGTGGCGCGGCTTTCCGCGGCGCTGGCGATTTTCAAACGCGCTCGCCCATCCGCCGTTCCGCGGCGCGGGTTCAATCCTCAGGCGGCGGCGCCATCCTCTTTCTCGCCCTGAGCGACGATGGCGAGGGCGTCGTCGGGCAGCGGCCTCTGCAGCGTGAGCGCGGCGGGCGTCTCCCCTTCGAGCCAAAGATCGACCTCCGCCGGCGTCGTCAGAATGACCGGCATCGCCTGGGGGTGGATCGGCGCGACGATCGCGTTGGCCTCGGTCGTGAGAAGCCCATAGAGCTGGTGTTCGCCCGAGACCGGCGCGCTTTTCGGGCCGCGTACGCCCCGCCAGCCAGTCCATAGGCCGGCAAAGGCGAACAGCGGCCGGTCCTCCCCAAGCGCAAACCAGGTCGGGGTCTTGCGCGGCTTGGTGTCGGCGTATTCGCAGAACGAGGTCGCCGGCACGATGCAGCGGCTTCGCGCCCCGAGCCATCCGCGCCAGTGCGGGCTCGCCACATTGCGGATGTTGGTCACCGGCTGGCCGCCGAATTGCGGCGGCCCGGGCATGCCCCACCTTGCCGTGACCAGCTCGCGCTCGCCATCCGCCCCTCGCCGCACGATCGGCGCGAGCTGATCGGGAAAGATCCCAGGAAACAGCGGCAGGTTGCCGGTGCGGTCGTGTTTGACGCTGAACAGATCGCGGATCGCCGACTGGCCCTTGGTCAGGCTGTAGAGATTGCACATGGGGCGTCCATTACGCCGCACCGCGCCGCGCGCGCAATGAGACGGCTTGACGGGGCAGCGCAGCTCACCCCACCGGCATCCGGCTCTCGACCAGTTCGACCCAGTAGGATGCGCCGGCCGGAATCACCTCGTCGTTGAAATCGTAAGCGGGATGATGAAGGCCCGCGCCTTCGCCCGCGCCGACCTGGATATACGCGCCCGGACAGGCCTCGAGCATATAGGCGAAGTCCTCGCCGCCCATGACCGCCGTCGCCTGAGGATCGACCGACGCCGAGACTCTCCGCGCCGCCTCGACGGCGAAACCGGTCTCCGCCTCGTGATTGACCATCGCCGGATAGCCGGGCTGCCAGACCATCTCGACCCGCCCGCCGAAGACCGCCGCGGTATGAGCCGCGATCGCCTTGACCCGCGCTTCCGCCTGCGTCCTCAGCTCGGAATCGAAAGTCCGCACGGTGCCACGCAATTCGACCGTCTCGGGGATGACGTTATAGGCGTCGGTCGCGGTGCGGAAGCTGGTGACGGAGACGACGAGCGAATGCATCGGATCGGCGTTGCGCGAGACGATCGATTGCAGCGCCAATACGAGATGGCTGGCGATGAGCGTCGGGTCGATCGTCGCGTGGGGTCGCGCCGCGTGGCCTCCACGTCCGATGACACTGATGGTGAATGTATCGGTCGCCGCATAGAACGGGCCGGGCCGGATGGCGAAAGAGCCCAGAGGCCGGCCGGGCGCGTTGTGCATGCCGTAGACCTCGCGGATGCGGAAACGGTCGATCAACCCGTCGTCGACCATTGCTTTGCCGCCCGCCCCGCCTTCCTCCGCCGGCTGGAAGATCACCGCGGCCGCGCCGTCGAAGTTGCGGGTCTCGGCGAGATATTTGGCCGCCCCGAGCAGCATCGCGGTGTGTCCGTCGTGGCCGCAGGCGTGCATGAGTCCGGGCGTCTTCGAGGCGTAAGGCAGGCCGGTCGCTTCGATGATGGGCAGCGCATCCATGTCGGCGCGAATGCCGATGACGCGTCCGTTCGAGTCGCTCCGCCCCCGGATCAACCCGACCACCCCGATGCGCCCGATCCCCTCCTCCACCTCGTCGCAGCCGAATTCGCGCAGTTTCGCCGCGACAATCGCGGCCGTGCGCCTGGTGTCGTAGAGGAGCTCCGGATGCTCGTGGAAATCGCGCCGCCAGGCGGCGATCTCGTCCTGCATTTCCGCAATTCGGTTCTTGATCGGCATGGCCTCGCACTCCGCTCCAACTAGGCTTGTTGTAGCAGTTCTCCAAGGTCCGTGATCAGATCAGTTTCACGCTCGGGGGCAGTTGCTTCAAGTCCTCCCAGAACGCTTCCTTCTGATAGCGCGCCAGAAGGTCCGGCGGCAGGACAGGCCTGCGCTCCCGCGCCACGACCGATCGCCCGACATCATGCAGGCCGGGTGTGCCGAGGCGAAGGTCGAACTCGATCATGTCGTAATTGGGTTCGATATGCTTCGGGTCGTGCGGGTGGAGCTCTTCGCCTATGAAGCCGTAAATGACGGCGAGCGTTCCGAGCGGATTGGCGACCAGGCTCTCGTAGCGGACGATGAGCAGCCGGTCAGCCTGCTCGCCGTAAACTGCCTCGCGCAGCGCGTTATAGGCGAAGCCGAACATGCCGGCCGGGGACGCCAGACCCTCGACCCGAGAATAGACCGTGCCGCCGGAATCGTAACTGAAGATGCCGGAGAGCTCGAAGGCGTTGCGGCGGATGAGGCTCTCGATGCTGTTGAGGATCGAGGCCGGATTGCGGACGCAGCAAATCACTTTGGCGTCCGGAAAGAGTTCGACCAGCGCCGGAAGCTTGGTCGTCCAGCCACGGTTGGTGTCGAAGATGACGGTCTCGGGCGCAGCCTCCGAATAATAAGCGTCGAACACGCCCGTCAGCAGCCGCTTGCGGGTCTCGTTGTCGATGAACACCGAGCCTTCGTTACGAGCGCTGGTCTCGCTCAGCATCGAGCGGAACAGCTGATAGACCGGGCTGCTCATGCCGGCGGAAAACCGCGGGTTCTGCCTGAGCAGCGCGGCAAGCAGGGTCGAGCCCGAGCGCGGCAGGCCGGAAATGAAGTGGAGACGGTTGTCCATGGCGGGCAACGGCAATCGCTATAAGGGCGGCGCGAAGCCACCCTTATAGCCTGGGCCCGAAGGCGCGTCAGGCCGGTGCAATCTTGCGCTTTCGCCGCAGGACCAGGCCCCCGAGGCCGGCGAAGCCCGCGAGCATCATCGCCCAGGTAGAGGGTTCGGGGACAGGGACGATGCTGATGTAGCCGTCGCCATAATTCGTCCCCGAAGCCAATATCTGTTTGGTGAAGAGGAACGAGAGATAAGACCCGCCGCCCCCGCCGCCGTAGCCCGTAAAACCTTCTTCCATGTAGTTGCCGCCGCCGCCGCCGCCGCCGGAGAAGCCGCCGCCGCCGCCGCCGCCGTTATAGCCGCCGCCGCCTCCGCCGCCAAAGCCGCCGTACGCGTAGCCAAAACCGCCAATCGGGCCTATGCCGCCTTGGGCAGACTGGGCGCCCGCGCCATTCCCTCCGAGGCCAAGGACGCCGGTCCCGCCGCCGCCATTGCCGCCGAAGCCGACAAATGGCGCTGCGGAAGATACGTAGGTTCCACCTTGGCCGCCGTTTCCGTTCACGCCTCCGGACCCGCCGAAAGATCCATAGCCCGCCTGGCCATTCGTCCCGGCCTGTCCGTTTCCGCCGCCGTTGACGGTGTAACCAGCGCCGCCGCCGCCGCCCGCAGCGGCACGCAAGCTTCCCCCCGACGCAAAGACGAAACTTCCGCCGCCGCCGCCGCCGCCAGAACCGTAGCCCACCGCGCCGCTATAGCCCTGCTGCGCAACAAAGAGGTACAAATTCTCGCCTGCCGTCAGGACGATATCGCCCCGGACCCCGGCGCCGAGACCGCCGGTCTCCCGGCGAGAGTTCCCGCCGCTTCCGCCGACCGCCGTGATCACGTACTCGCCGGTGACCGGGACGGTGAATTCGTAGGACCCTGGAACATTGAAGGTCTCGGCGTCAGCGTCGGCCGCGCCTACCAGAATCGCCAGCGCCGAAGCCCCGGCAAGCAATAGAATCTTCGTTCGCCCGACCATGCGCGTCCCCCGCGTTCACCGCCAGCGTTTGGAATTTGGACGCAAAAATTGACACCCGTCAAGTTCATTAAAAGTGCATATGATGATGGATCGATCCCATCGGCTCGACAGGCCGGGCAAGCTTGCGCTTGCGCGCCAACGCCAGCCAGCCGAGGCCGGCGAAGCCGGCGAGCATCGTCGCCCAGGTCGAGGGTTCGGGGATGGGGACGATAGGGGGCCTATTGCGCCGCCTCGGTCGAGAGCGCCCATGCCGTCGCCGCGCAGCCAGTCCGATCGGCTCGGCGCGCCGCCGAAGCGCAGCGAACGCACCTGCCCCGAGCCGCCGCGGCGGAACGCCTCATCGAGTTTTCGGCCTATTTCTGAAATCTTGCGCCCCCTCGCATGGGATGAACACGACGGCGGTCAGAAATCGCGCGGGCCAGGCATCGCCGCGCTCGGGCCGCGTGATCAGCAGCATCATGCCATTCGAGCGCGCCGCCTGAAGCGGAAACAGAAGCCGGCCGCCAACCTTGAGCGCGTCGAGCCAGGCGCGGAGCGGGTGCGAGGCGGCTGCGTTGACGTAAAGGGCGTCGGCCTCAGGAAGATCCTCGACGCCCGAGCGAGCGCGCACCTCGACCTGCGGATATTTGGCGAGATTGGCTTGCGCCCGCCCGGCGATGTTGGGCGCGATCTCGTAGGCGATTACGCGGCCTTCGGGGCCGACGAGATGGTGCGAGGATCGCGGTGTAATAGCCCGCGCCCGCGCCGATCTGGACAACCGTATCCCCCTCCCTCAGCGCGAGGGCGTCGATCGACTGCGCGTGCAGCGACGGTTGGCCGTTGTTGACGCCGCGCCCAGCGTCGATGGCGACAAGAACGTCCTCGTAGAGGCGGGCCGGATCGTCCTCGGCGACCTGACCGAAGAGGCCGCCCGAGCCGACGCGCCACGGCGGCGGACCCGCGAAATCCTCGCGCGGGACGGCGGCGAAGGCGGCTTCGATCTTGGGGTTGCTGACGCCCGCGCGGCGCACAATCTCAGCCGCGTAAGACTGCCGGCGTTTGGCGATTGCGTCAGCCATGAGATCCCGAAGCCCTGCTCGTGCTTCAGGAGAACAATACGCCGGGTTCGGCGCCGGCGCATCGGTCGTCGTCGGCCGCGGACGAGGGCCGCGGCTCGCAACGGCGCGCGCGCCCAGCGGTTATTTCAGCCCGGCGCCGACCTCGTTGAACACCGTGCTCACTTTGGTGCCGACGGTCTGGACCGAGGTGATGATGACGAGCGCGATCATGCTCGCGATCAGCGCATATTCGATCGCCGTCGCGCCATGCTCGTTGCGCAGGAAATGGGCAAGGATCGCCATCGTGTGAGTTCCTTTCAGTATCACGCGACCTCAAGGGTCGCGCTTCTCGCCTTGATGGCAGGGAACATCGCGCCCTACGCGTTAACGAACGCCTAGGCGCAGCGGATAAACTCCAAACTCATACCGTGGTGGTTCCTGAATCGTGTTGAGCGAGGCAACGTTTTGCCGGGTTCGGCGCCTCGCCGCCCAGCCTGCCAGGCGGGAGGTCCGCAAGCCTTGTGGAGCTTACCCTTCGAACTTGTTGCTCTTCGGAAAGCCCTTCGGCGGCAGGCGGCCAGCTTCGGCGCGATTGCCGATCCAGTCCTTGAGGTCGCGCCGGTCGACGGTGAAAGTGCGTCCGGCCGAATCGCGCCACGTCAGGCCGTCGGCAAGCGCGAACACTTTGGCGTCCGCTATGCCGCCGTCCTTGTAGCGTTGAAGCCTCGTACCCTTGCCGCGCGACATTTCATTGAGCTGAGCGAGCGGAAACACAAGAAGCTTGCGGTTCTCCCCCATGACGGCGACATGGTCGCCGGCGGCTGGGACAATGAGGGCCGCGGTCGCCGGGGCCGTGACGTTGAGGACCGCGCGGCCTTTGCGGGTCGACGAGAGCAACTCGTCCTCGCCGATGAGAAAGCCGTTGCCGTCGCTTGACGCGATGAGGCGCTTTGTCCCTGCCGTGTACGCCCACACCGCGACGATCGCGGCGCTCTCGTCGAGGTCGGCCATGAGGCGGATCGGCTCGCCCTGCCCGCGCCCTCCCGGCAGCTTGGCCGCCTCGAGCGTGAACACCTTGCCGTCGCTCGTGAGCGCCAGGATCTTCGAGGTCGTCTCGGCGAAGAACGAAGTCTTGAGCCCGTCGTCTGCCTTGAACGTCGCCGAAGAGAGGTCGGCGACCTGCCCTTTGAGCGCGCGAATCCAGCCCTTTTGCGACACGACCACGGTGACCGGCTCGCGCTCGATCATCGCCTGGGCCAAGTCGGCGACCACGACATCGGGCGCGGCTTCGAAAGTGGTGCGCCGCCGGCCGAGCTTCGTTTCGGGCCCGAACTTCTTTTTGACGTCGCGGATTTCGACCGCGATCATCTGCCATTGCTTCCGTTCGCTGGCGAGCAGGGCCTCGATCGAGGCCTTCTCTTTGCTGAGCTCATCCTGCTCCTTGCGCAGCGCCATTTCCTCGAGGCGGCGCAGGCTTCTTAAGCGTGTGTCGAGAACATAGACGGCCTGCAGTTCGCTGAGGGCGAAGCGAGCCTTCAGCGCTTCTTTCGGATCATCGTCCTCGCGCACGATGCGGATGACCTCGTCGAGATTGAGAAAGACGATGATCATGCCGGCGAGCAGTTCGAGCCGCTTGTCGATCGCCGCCAGTCGATGCCGCGAGCGCCGCACAAGCACGTTGCGGCGATGGTCGAGCCATTGCCGGAGCGCTTCGCCAAGCGAAACGACCCTTGGCGTGACGCCATCGACCAGCACGTTCATGTTGACCGAGACCCGCGCTTCGAGCTCGGTCAACCGGAACAGGGACTCCATCAGCGTTTCAGGCTCGACCGCGCGGGTGCGCGGCTCGAGCACGATGCGCACGTCCTCGGTCGATTCGTCGCGCACGTCGGCGAGCAGCGGGAGCTTGCGCTCGTTGAGCAAATTGGCGATCTGCTCGATCAGCCGCGACTTCTGGACGCCGTACGGAATCTCGCTGACGACCGCAACCCAACCGCCGCGGCCCGCGTCCTCTTTCGTCCACCGCGCGCGCAGACGAAAGGCGCCGCGGCCGGCGCGGTAGGTGTCGACGATCGCGGCCTTGCCGTCGATGACGACGCCGCCGGTCGGGAAGTCAGGGCCGGGCACGAATTCGGCGAGCGCTTCGGCGTCGGCGCCCGGATGGGCGATGAGATAGAGCGCGGCGTCGCAGAGCTCGGCGATGTTGTGCGGCGGGATGGACGTCGCCATGCCGACCGCGATGCCCTGCGCGCCGTTGGCGAGCAGGTTCGGAACCGCGGACGGCATGACGATCGGCTCTCGCGTGTCGCCCGAATAATTGTCGCGCCAGTCGACCGAATCCTCGTCGACGCCCTCCATCAGGAGGCGGGCGACATCCGTCATCCGCGCCTCGGTATAGCGGTAGGCCGCGGCGTTGTCGCCGTCGATGTTGCCGAAATTGCCCTGCCCCTCGACCAGCGGATAACGCGAGGCGAAGTCCTGGGCGAGGCGCACCAAAGCCTCGTAAATCGCCTGATCGCCGTGGGGATGAAACGAGCCCATCACGTCGCCGACGATCTTGGCGCATTTCTTGAAGGCCGTGCCCGGATCGAGCTTGAGGATGTGCATGCCGTAGAGAATGCGGCGATGCACGGGCTTCAAGCCATCGCGCGCGTCGGGAAGCGCCCGGCCCATGATGGTGGAGAGCGCATAGGCGAGATACCGCTCCTCCAGCGCCTCGCGCAGATTGATGTCGATCGGCGCCATGGGCGGCGGAGGCGGCGGCGGAACGGACTTGGCCATTGGGCGGGGTTAGCCCCGCGCTTGAGTCGCGGCAAGCCGGCCGGAGCCAGTGGCGGTCCCGACACGCCCCGCGTCGGGCGCGAATTGCCCAAGATCACGCCATGTTGAAGCTGCACAAATTCACGCCATCTTGTCGGCGAGGCGCCCGGCTACCATGTCGAAACTGATTCGTTGCGTATGTTGCCAGGAACTTGTGCAGGTTGGCGTGAGTTCGTTCGGCACCGTTGGTGTTGCCGATCATAATTGTTGCGATCTCGTTCTGACGCTTGCCAATCCGAATAGTCGGGCTTCAGAATAGCGAATTGGGTGAGTCGATCTAGCGGCATGAGTTTTGCTGCAACGAGGTGTACAGCGTGGACTTGAGTTGAAAGGAGGAAAACTCCCAAGGTTCGGCATGATTCCAACTTAGCAACCCGTAAAGGGGACTGAGATGATTGCTCGAACCGTGGCGCTCCTATTCGCGCTTTCCGCCACCGGCGCGGAAGCTCATGATTATTGGTCTGACGGGAAACCCATCCCAGACTGGGTGAAAGCTTCGTGCTGCGGACCGGCCGACGCCCACCACCTTCGGCCAGACCAGGTCCACCGGATCTCGGATGAGTTTTACTCGGTCGATGGCTACGTCCGGCGCATACCCGTCGGGCAGGCGCTGCCCAGCCAGGATGGAGACTATTGGATCTTCTACCGGGATGACGGAGGCGGCAGCCAGTCCGGCGTCTACTGCTTCTTCGTACCGATGGACTTCTGATTTCGGGCGGCCGTCTTTTCTGCCGTTGATCGACGCCTGACCTTCGTCTGGCGCGAAGACGGCGCGTTGATGAGCGCTTCTCTCGACGTGGACGCCATCCGCGGCGCCCGAAACGAAGGATCTCGCCTCGAAGGGCGCTGTTGGCGCCCGGGAGGGTGACGCGCCGCCCCTCTTCGCCTACATGTCGGGCACGTGGCCCAGCCGACAACCGCCGGGCCAGGGTCCCCGCGCCTCGCCTCGCCGTCGTCCGGCGCCAAGGGGTCGCCATTCGAGCGTGCCCTACTGGGAGGAACGGCGATGTCGCCGATAATATCCGTCGCCGCCGTAACCAAGCGCTACAAGTCAGGCCTGGTCGCGCTCGATCAGGTCGATCTTGAGATCGCGAAGGGCGAGATTTTCGCGCTTTTGGGCCCGAACGGGGCCGGCAAGACGACGCTGATTGGCGTCATCTGCGGCACGGTTTCGATGACGGCGGGCCGAATTCTCATCGACGGGCATGATATCGTGCGCGAATATCGCTCCACCCGGGCGATCGTCGGCCTTGTGCCGCAAGAGATCGCGCTCGATATTTTCTCCAGCGTACACAACACGGTGTCCTACAGCCGCAGGCTGTTCGGGCGCCCCGCCGACCCTGCATATATCGAGCGGCTGCTGCGCGATCTGTCGCTCTGGGACAAGCGCGACGCCCGGATCGTCGAATTGTCGGGCGGCATGAAGCGGCGGGTGATGATCGCCAAGGCGCTGAGCCATGAGCCCGATATTCTCTTCCTCGACGAGCCGACTGCCGGCGTCGACGTCAACCTGCGCCGCGACATGTGGGCGCTGGTCCGCCGGCTGCGCGCCGAGGGCGTCACCGTCATCCTGACTACGCATTACATCGAGGAGGCCGAGGAGATGGCGGACCGGGTCGGCGTCATCAATCACGGCCGAATCGTGCTGGTTGAGGAAAAGGCCGCGCTGATGCGCAAACTGGGCAAGCGCCGCCTGACGCTCGCGCTCCAGGAGCCGCTGCCCGCGCTGCCGAAGGAGCTCGCCGATTGGCCGCTCGAACTCGAGGACGACGGCCGGCGGCTATCCTATCGCTTCGATGCGGCGGCTGAGGACACCGGAGTTCCCGACGCTGTTACGTCGCCTCGACGAGATCGGCGTCAATTTCAAGGATCTCGACACGACGACCAGCACGCTCGAGGACATTTTCGTCGATCTGGTGGGGCGGGCGGCTTGAAGCGCTCGGCGGCAATCAATCTCGACGGCGTGTGGGCGATCTACCGCTCCGAACTTCGTCGGACGCAGCGGACGATCTGGCAAAGCGTGGCGACGCCGGTCATCACAACGGCGCTCTATTTCGTCGTGTTCGGAGCGGCGATCGGCTCGCGGATCAGCGAAGTCGGGGGGGTGAGCTACGGCGCGTTCATCGTGCCCGGGCTCATCATGCTGACGCTTTTGACCCAGAGCATCTCCAACGCCGCGATCGGCATCTACTTCCCCAAATTCACCGGCACGATCTTCGAGCTCCTCTCGGCGCCGATGTCGGCGATCGAGGCGGTCTGCGCCTATGTCGGCGCGGCGGCGACCAAGTCGGTCGGCATCGGGCTCATCATTCTCATCACCGCGACGCTGTTTGTGCAGGTCAGGATCGAGCACCCGGTCTGGATGGTCGCCTTCCTGATCCTGACCTCGGTCGCGTTCAGCCTGTTCGGCTTCATCATCGGGATCTGGGCGAAGAATTTCGAGCAGCTGGCGATCATCCCGGCGCTGATCGTCACGCCGCTCACCTTCCTCGGCGGCGCCTTCTATTCGATCGACATGCTGCCGCCGTTCTGGCGCGGCGTGAGCCTTTTCAATCCGGTGGTCTATCTCGTCAGCGGTTTCCGCTGGAGCTTCTTTGGCAAAGGCGACGTCAGCGTCGCCGCCAGCCTCGGCTTCACGATGCTGTTCATCGTCGCGTGCCTCGGAGCGTTGGTGTTGATTTTCCGTACCGGATGGCGGCTGAAGCCGTGACCTCTCCGCGCCGCAGCTATTCTCCGCGGCGCGCCGCGGCAGCCCACTCCATCGCGACCCTTTGGTCGGCCGCGTCGAATAACCGAACAGGAACCGCAGCCACGTCAAACCCGCTGAGTCTGGCTTCGTCCATCCTGGTCGTCTCGGTGACCACGGCGAGCTTGACGAGCGACTTATGAGTTAGCGAGGCGCTGGTAAGTCCCCGCGCCAGCTCAGCAAAATAGCCGCCGAAATCGCGGTCGACGACGATGACGAGACCGGTCGCGGCTTCGGATCGGCCCAGAACCTCCTCGATCGCCGCCTCGACGTCCGGCGCCATGATCGTCCCGCTGACGCGCAAGGCGAGCGTCTGCGCCGGCGCGTCCTGCACTCGTTCGAGCATCGCCCGTTCCTTCCCCTCGCCAGCGTTTCCGTTGGCAAGCGCATCCCCCTTGGCCCATGATAGCAGATGAGGGGGCCCCGATGCGAGCGGGGCCGCGACCGTCATTAGCTTGAGCTAGCGGCCAAGCGCTTGGCGAAGCTCTCGAGATTGACCGCGCCGCGGCGGTGCGAACCCTCGCCGATCATCCGCTCGCCGTCATGCGCCTCGACCGCGAACAGAATGCTTCGGCCGGAAACCTCGATGACGCGCGCGGTGGCGGCGACCGTACGCCCCATCGGCGTCGGGGCGAGATGGCGAATATTGACTTCGCTGCCGACGGTCGCCCATCCGGGCGGCAGATGCGCCTTGACCGCCTCGCCGGCCGCAATTTCCATGGCGATGATCATGAACGGGGTGCCGTACACGAACGGCATGCCGTCGACATGGGCGCCGACGGTGAGCTCGCGCGTGACAACGACCTCCTTGCGGCCGGTCATGCCGGGCCGAACGTTCTCCAGCGGCTCGGTCATGCTCGGCTCCGTCGCCAGAAATGAGATCGGCGCCGCCAGGCTTCCGGGCGAGCCGGCCTACCCCGCCCCGCCTTCGATCGCCGCGCCCCAGGAGCCCCAGATATAGATGCAGCTGAAGAGGAATATCCAGACGACGTCGACGAAATGCCAATACCACGCGGCGAACTGGAATCCGACGTGATGGCGCGGCGTGAATTGACCGAGCCACGCGCGCACCAGGCAGACGAACAGGAAAATCACGCCGATGATCACATGCGCGCCGTGAAAGCCGGTGGCCATGAAAAAGGTCGCGCCGTAGATCGAGTTCTTAAAGCTGAAGGGCGCGTGGATGTATTCGTACGCCTGGGTGAAGACGAACAGGACGCCAAGCGCGATGCCGAGCGCGAGGAAGCCCTTGAATTTTCTGCGGTCGCCCTCGCGCAACTCGTCGTGGGCGACGTTGACCGCGAAACTCGACGTCACGAGTACAAACGTGTTCATCAGCGGCAACGCAAGCGGATTGATCACCTCCGTGCCCTTTGGCGGCCAGATTCCGCCGGTGAAGTCGAGGCGCCCGTAAACCTGGGGATCGGCGGGATAGAGCGCGCCCCAGAAGAACGCCCAGAACCAGGCGACGAAGAACATCACTTCCGAAGCGATGAACAGGATCATGCCCAAGGTCAGGCCATAGCGCACGAGCACGTTGTGGTAGCCATCCTGGGCTTCCGCGACGACGTCCCGCCACCAGCCGGCCATGGTGAAGAGGATGCCGGCGATCCCGATAGCCACGATCCCCGGGCCCACCTTCGCGCCCGCAATCGAGAGGCCATGCATATAAAAGATGAGGCCGAACGCCGACAGAAACGCGAATCCCGCGCCGATGATCGGCCAGGCGCTCGGCGCGACGAGATGAAAGCCCGGCCGGTCCTGAATCGCCGTGTCGGTCATTGTCTTCTTCCTTTGATGGTCATCCCGCCGTCCCCGCGCGATCGGCCGAGCGCGCCGGCTGCGGCCGCGCGGACGGCGGGGCGAACAGGGTATAGGAAAGCGTGATTGAATCGACCCTCGCCATCGACGGGTCGCCTTCGAGCTTGGGATCGAGGAAGAACACGACAGGCCATTCCGCGCTCTCGTGCGGGCCGAGATGCTGTTCGGTGAAGCAGAAGCATGAAATCTTGTCGAACCATTCGCCGGAGACTTCAGGCGACACATTGAAAGTGGCCCGAGCCACGGCCGGCTCGTCGCTGAGGTTGCGGACGCGGAAATAGACGGTCGCCGTCTGGCCGGTGCGCAACCGGACCGAGTCGACTTCCGGTTCGAATCTCCAGTTGAGACCCGGCGCGACATTGGCGTCGAATCCGACACGCAGAATCCGATGACCTTCCCCGTCGGTGTTGGCTTTCACGACCTGGGGCGTGCCCTCGTAGCCGGTGGCGCGGCAGAAGGCGGAGTAAAATGGCGCTGCGCCGTAGGTGAGCCCGATCATCGTCACCGCGAGCGTCAGGCCGCCGAGGCCCATCAACCGATTGTTGCGCGCCGCACGGCCCCCGACCGAGACCGTGGTTCCGTCGCGGTCGCCCGGAGCAGTCACGCCACGCTCCCGTGCCCCGCGATCGCCGGCGCATGCGCATTCTCGTCGCCGAAAATGTGGGGCGGCGTCTCGAAGGTGTGGAACGGGGCCGGCGACGGCACGGTCCATTCAAGCGTGGTCGCGCCGGGTCCCCACGGATTGGCCGGAGCCGCGCGCTTGGCGGCGAACGCTTCATAGATGAGATAGATGAAAATCAGTGTGGCGGCGCCCGAGATGAAGGCGCCGATCGACGACAGAAAATTCCAAGTCTCATAGGCGGAGGTATAGTCGACGAGGCGGCGCGGCATGCCCTGGAACCCGAGGAAATGCTGGGGAAAAAAGGTGAGGTTGATGCCGACAAAGGACACCCAGAAGTGCCATTTCGCCAGCCTCTCGTCGTAGAGGTAGCCGGTCATCTTCGGGAACCAGTAGTAGAAGCCGGCGAAGATTGAAAACACCGCCCCGAGCGACATAACGTAATGAAAATGCGCAACGACGTAGTAGGTGTCGTGCAGATACCGGTCGATCGCCGCATTGGCGAGCACGACGCCGGTGACCCCGCCGACGGTGAAGACGAAGACGAAGCCGATCGCCCACAGCATCGGCGGCCTGAGCGAAATCGAGCCGCCCCACATCGTCGCCAGCCACGAGAATACCTTCACCCCCGTCGGCACCGCGATCACCATCGTCGCGAAGACGAAGTAGCGCTGGGCATTGAGCGACATGCCCGTTGTGAACATGTGATGGGCCCAGACGGCGAAGCCCAGGAAAGCGATCGCCAGCATGGCGTAGACCATGCCGACATACCCGAAGATCGGCTTTTTCGAGAAGGTCGCCACGACCTGGCTGATGATGCCGAAGCCCGGGATGATGAGAATATAGACCTCTGGATGACCGAAGAACCAGAACAGATGCTGAAACAGGATCGGGTCGCCGCCGCCGGCCGGTTCGAAGAACGTGGTGTGGAAATTGCGGTCCGTCAGCAGCATGGTCAGCGCGCCCGCCAGCACCGGCAGCGCCAGCAGCAGCAGAAAGGCGGTGATCAGCACTGACCATGGGAATAGCGGCATGCGGAACATCGTCATGCCGGGCGCGCGCATGTTGACGATCGTGGCGATGAAATTGATCGAGCCGATGATCGAGGACGCGCCGGCCAGATGCATCGACAAGATGACGAAATCGACCGCCGGACCCGGCGTCCCCACGGTTCCCGACATCGGCGGATAGAGCACCCAGCCGCCGCCGAAGCCCCTCATTCCGGGCGAGCCTTCCGCGAACAAGGAACACATGAGAAGCAGGAACGACGCCACCAGAAGCCAGAACGACAGATTATTGAGCCTCGGGAACGCCATGTCCGGCGCGCCAATCAGAAGCGGCACCATCCAGTTGCCGAACCCGCCCATCATCGCCGGCATCACCATGAAAAAGATCATGATGATGGCGTGGCTGCTGAAGAACACGTTGTACATGTTTTTGGCGGCGTCGATCGACCCGTCGCCGCTCATGATCCACGAAATCAGCGGGAACACGTGCATTCCCGGCTCCATCAATTCCGCCCGGATGATGATCGAAAGCACCGTGCCGATGAGGCCAGCGCAGATGGCGAAGAAGAGATAGAGCGTGCCAATGTCCTTGTGGTTGGTCGAAAGGAGATACCGCCGCCACCCGGTCGGGTGGGCGTGCTCGTGATGAGCCTCAACGTCGTGATGGCTGAGGTCGGTGACGGACGCCATATTTAACGACTCCGGTGCTGCATGATCGGCTGGCCCATGACCTGGCCGATCAGGGATTGACGAGCGGCGCCGCCGCGAGGTCGACTTGGCCCGAGGAAGCGAACTGTTTCTTGGCCTCGACGAGCCAGGCCTCATAGTCCGGCTGGCTGACCACGCGGACGTTGATCGGCATGAATGCGTGGTCGATGCCGCAGATGTTCGAGCACTGCCCGTAGAACATGCCCTCGTGTTCGGCCTTGAACCAGGCCTTATTCAGCCGGCCGGGGATGGCGTCGATCTTCACGCCGAACGACGGCGCCGAAAACGAGTGAATGACATCCTGCGAGGTCACGTCGACTTCAATCACCTTGCCGACCGGGACGACCATCTCGTGATCGGCGGTGATGAGGCGCGGCTGGTCGGGCTTGAGATCTTTGTCTTCGACATAGAGCGAATCGAACGAAAACCCACCCTCGGATTTCGGGTAGCCGTAGTTCCAATGCCACTGCGAGGCCGTCACCTTCACCGTCAGGTCGGGTGCGGGAATGATGAGCTGCTCCGCGAGCAGGCGGAACGAGGGCACCGCAATGACCACCAGCACGAGCGCGGGCGCGACCGTCCACGCGAATTCGAGGAGCCCGTTATGGGTCCGCCGCGAGGGCACGGGATTGGCTGTCTCGTGGAAGCGCCACACGATGTAGACGATGAGCCCAAGCACCAGGAGCGAAATGCCGATCGTCACCGGGAGCAGAATCCAGTTGTGGAACCAGAACATGTTGTCGGCGTTTTCGCCGTTTGGCGGCAGAAAGCCGATCCCACCAGGCTTCGGACCACCGAATATCTGCGCACCCGCCCTCGGCGCGGCGAGCGCAGCCAAGAGCCCGGCCAGGCCCGCCCTGATCGCGTTTGAGCGTACGCGCATACCGACCTTTTCTCCTCACTCTCGCACGCATCGGGCGTGAGCGGCGCCGAGGGACCCCACGCCACCTCGAATCCGCCGCAAGGGCGACAATAGACGGCGCGGAGAGACATTGACAAATGAAAAATTCTCTCGCCCGCCGAGCCGCAAAGTCGATCCGCGCCGATATGCGGCGTCCGCAGCGCGTTTTCGTCATCGCCGGGGCCGATCGACCCGCAGCTTTTGGCGACGGCGGCAATTTTGTGCTTGGCGGAGCGCCTCGGCGCCCGCAATATGGCGAGAAGCCTCCTAGGCTTAGGCTGCTGCGCTCGGCGCGGCGGCTGTAGGAGACGTGTGATGGACTACGAGATGCGCGCATCGTCGCGCCGGCCGGTTTCGCTCGCGCTGGTCTGCGTGGCGGCCATCGGCTGGCTGGCCGCGGCCGCCATGTGGTGGCAGTCGTGGCAGACCCAGTCTCAATTGACCCAGTCTCTGACCGCCGCCGAGCAGGCGCGCGAGTCCCTCGCATCGGACTTGCAGAACCTGCAAAAGACCTCCGGGACCGCCGCCGACCTGAAAAAGCAGGCCGCGGACGCGGAGAAGGCGCTATCCGACGCCTCGGCGGCTAGGGCGTCGGCGCAAAACGAGCTCGCCGATCTGACCCGGCAGATCGGCGACGCCAAGCTCGCCATTTCGGGCGCACAGGAAGAGGCCAGCGCCAAGACGCGCGACCTGCAGGCCGTCGACGCCAGGGTCAAGGACGAAACCGAACGCATCGCATCGCTCCAAAGCCAGGACCAGGCCCTCTCGGCAGAACAGGCTCGTCTCCAGAGCGACACCAACTCTGCGCGCAAGGCTTTGGCGGAGGCTCAAGCCGCGACCGCAGCCGCGCAAAGGGAGTTCCAGGCCCTACAAGGGCAGATCAACGCCGCCGCCGCCGAGCTCAACTCTATTCAGTCGCAAATTCGCGCGGCGAAGCCGGAACCGAATTCGACGACTACAAGCCCGAACCCGTGAGCGGTTCACCTTACGTCGGCGCTTCTTCGGCCGACGGGAGATTGTGTGACCGGGGCGCCCGTGTTTAAACGTTGAACGGACCGGCAAGTTTCAGGGCTGGCGCCGAGGCAGCCGCAAGGCGGGAGACTTCATGGACGAGTTCGTCGACCAGCCCCGGCCGCCCGCGGCCGAGTTGCGTCCATATACCGCAGCCGAGCTCAAGGCGGCGGTGCTGGCCAAGCTCACCTACGCCGTTGGCAAGGCGCAGGAAGTCGCGAGCCCACGCGACTGGTTTCTCGCCGTCACCTTCGCCACCCGCGATATCGCGGTCGGCCGCTGGCTCGAAGCCCTGAACGGCGTCTACGCCGACGGGCGCAAGCGCGTCTATTATCTTTCGCTCGAATTCCTGATCGGGCGTCTCCTGTTCGATGCGATGACAAATCTCGGCGTCGCTGAGCCGATGGCGGAAGCGCTCGATCAGCTCGGCGTCAACCTGTCGGACTTGCGCCGCATCGAGCCGGACGCCGCGCTCGGCAACGGCGGCCTCGGGCGCCTCGCGGCCTGTTTCATGGACAGCATGGCGACCCTCTCCATCGCCGCGCACGGCTACGGCATCCGCTACGACAATGGCCTGTTCCGGCAGATCATCCGCGGCGGCTGGCAGCAGGAAACGCCGGAGGACTGGCTCGTCAACGGCAATCCGTGGGAATTCGTCCGTCCCGAATACAATTACGCCATCGGTTTCGGCGGCTGGGTCGAAATGATCCAGGGCGACGACGATCGCGCGCACCATGTCTGGCATCCCTCCGAGACGGTCGAGGCGGTCGCCTACGACACCCCGATCGTCGGCTGGCGGGGCAGACACGTCAATACGCTGCGCCTGTGGTCGGCGCGGGCGACGGACCCCTTGAAGCTCGAAGCCTTCAACGCTGGCGACTATATCGCCGCCTTTTCCGAGACCGTGCGCGCCGAGGCGATCTCCAAGGTTCTCTATCCGAGCGACGCCACCCCGGCTGGCCAGGAATTGCGGCTCCGGCAGGAATATTTCTTCGCGTCAGCGTCGCTCCTCGACCTCATTCGCAGACACATCAAGCAATGGGGCGACGTGCGCACGCTCGGCGAGCACTCAGCCGTCCAGCTCAACGACACCCATCCGGCGATCGGCATCGCCGAATTGATGCGTATCCTCGTCGACCTCAACAAGGTCGAATGGGACGAGGCGTGGACGATCACGCAGGCGGTGTTCTCCTACACCAACCACACCCTGCTGCCGGAGGCGCTCGAGACCTGGCAGGTGCCGCTGATGGAGCGGATGCTGCCCCGCCACATGCAGATCATCTATCTGATCAATGCGGCGCACCTGGACAGCGCACGGCGGCGCGGCTTCGTCGACCAGGGCTTGCTGGCGTCGATTTCGATGATCGACGAGCACGCCGGCCGGCGGGTGAGAATGGGCAACCTCGCCTTTGTCGGCTCGCACAAGATCAACGGCGTCTCCGCGCTCCACACCGATCTCATGCGCAAGACCGTGTTCCATGCCCTCAACTCGGTCTATCCCGGCCGTATCACCAACAAGACCAACGGCATCACCTTCCGCCGCTGGCTCATCGAGTGTAATCCGGGGCTCGCCGACATCATTCGCTCGCTCCTCGGCGAGCGCGCGCTCGACGACTATGAGGCGCTGAAGGGCCTCGCCGCGCATGCCGACGACTCGGCCGTCCAGCAGCGGGTGGCCGCAGCGCGCAAGACTTGCAAGGGCGCGCTGGCTCGGACCATCGCCGATCAGCTCAACCAACGCGTCGATCTCGACGCGATGTTTGACGTTCAGGTCAAGCGGATCCACGAGTACAAGCGCCAGCTCCTCAACATTCTCGAGACTGTCGCCCGCTATAACGCCATCCGCGCCAACCCGACGATCGACTTCGCGCCCCGGGTCAAGATCTTCGCCGGCAAGGCGGCCGCGAGCTATACTCAGGCCAAGCTCATCATCAAGCTCGCCATCGACGTGGCGAAAGTCGTCAATTCCGACCCGACCGTGCGTGGCCTGTTGAAGGTCGTGTTCCTGCCCAACTACAACGTCTCGCTGGCTGAGATCATCATGCCGGCGGCCGATCTTTCGGAGCAGATCTCGACCGCGGGCATGGAAGCCTCGGGCACCGGCAACATGAAGATGGCGCTCAACGGCGCGCTGACCGTCGGCACCCTCGACGGCGCCAACGTCGAGATGCGCGACCTGGTCGGCGACGACAACATCTTCATTTTCGGCCTGACCGCCGCCGAGGTCGAGACCGCGCGCGCCCAGGGAATCGATTCATCCGAACACATCGCCGCGTCGCCGATCCTGCGCGAAGCGCTCGACGAAATCGGCTCTGGCGTGTTCTCGACCGACGACACCGCGCGCTATCACGGCCTCGTCGATACGCTCACCCACCACGACTATTTCATGGTCTGCGCCGATTTCGACGCGTATTGGGCGACGCAGATCAAGATCGACGAAGCTTGGCGCGACCGCAAACGGTGGATGCGCTCGAGCATCCTCAATACCGCCAATGTCGGCTGGTTCTCATCCGATCGAACGATCGCGGAATATGCGAAAGAGATCTGGAACGCGCCGTTTCGACCGATAAGCTGACCGGCAATCGGGAACCGTGACCAGGGAGGATCAAATGGGCGAGGAATGGAGGGCGCCGGAAGACGCGCTCGACGCCATCGCAGCCGCCCGCAAATCCGACCCCTTCGCCGTGCTCGGGCCGCACCTGACGGCGGCGGGATGGGTCATCCGGGTGTTTGCGCCGGAGGCGATCTCGGTCCGCGCCCTCACCCCTGATGGCAAACTGCTGGCCAAGGCGGAGCGTCGCAAGGATGACTTTTTCGAGGCGCTGATCCCGTCGGCCAAGGAGCGGCCTGTCTATCGGGTCGAAGTCGAGACCGCGCACGGAACCTATTCCTACATCGACCCCTACGCGTTCGGGCCGGCGCTTGGTCCGCTTGACGATTATCTCGCCCGTGAAGGCACGCATCGCCAGCTCTATCGCCGGCTCGGCGCGCAACTCATCCGCCATGAAGGCGTCGACGGCGTATTGTTTGCGGTCTGGGCGCCCAACGCGACGCGCGTTTCCGTTGTCGGCTCGTTCAATCAATGGGACGGCCGGCGCTGTCAGATGCGGCAGCGCTTCGACAGCGGCCTGTGGGAGATTTTCGTCCCCGAGCTTACCGTCGGCGCCGTCTACAAATACGAGATCGTTGGCCCGACCGGGGCGCTATTGCCGCTCAAGGCGGATCCGTTCGGCTTTGAGGCCGAGCTTCGCCCCTCGACCGCCTCGGTCGTCGCCCATAGCGACGACTTCACCTGGACCGACGCCGAGTACATGGCCAAGCGCCGCGAGGGCGAGCCGCGGCGCAAACCCATGTCGATCTACGAGGTCCATCTCGGGTCTTGGCGGCGCGGAGACGGCGGGCGGTTTCTCACCTACGACGAGCTGGCCGACCAGCTCATCCCCTACGTGGCGGATATGGGCTACACCCATATCGAGCTTTTGCCGATCAGCGAGCATCCTCTCGACGAATTGTGGGGCTACCAGCCGATCGGCCTGTTCGCGCCGACCCGCCGGTTCGGCGAGCCTGCCGGATTTGCGCGCTTCGTCGACCGTGCGCACGCGGCCGGCCTCGCCGTCATCCTCGACTGGGTCCCGGCCCATTTCCCGACCGACGCTCAGGGCCTCGCGCACTTCGACGGCACCGCGCTTTACGAGCACGCCGATCCGCGCAAGGGCTTCCATCCCGACTGGAACACCGCGATCTATAATTTCGGCCGCCTCGAAGTCGCAAACTTCCTCTACTGCAACGCGCTCTACTGGGTCGACCGCTTCCACGTCGACGGGTTGCGCGTCGACGCCGTCGCCTCGATGCTCTACCTCGACTATTCCCGCCGCGAGGGCGAATGGCTGCCGAACGCCGACGGCGGCAGGGAAAATCGCGAGGCGATCGCCTTTCTCCGACGCGCCAACGAACTCGTCTACGGCGGATTTCCCGGGGCGGTGACCATCGCCGAGGAATCGACCGCCTTTCCCGGCGTGTCGCGGCCGACCGACCACGGCGGCCTCGGCTTCGGCTTCAAGTGGAACATGGGCTGGATGCACGACACGCTCGACTACATGGCGAGCGATCCGATCTATCGCCGCTGGAGTCACGACAGACTGACGTTCGGCCTTCTCTACGCCTTCAGCGAAAATTTCGTCTTGCCGATCTCGCACGACGAGGTCGTGCACGGCAAAGCCTCGGTCGTCGGAAAAATGCCCGGCGACGAATGGCGCCGCTTCGCCAACGCCCGCGCTTTTTATGGGTTCATGTGGGGCCACCCCGGCAAAAAGCTCCTGTTCATGGGCCAGGAGTTCGGCCAGACGACCGAGTGGAACGCTTCGGAGTCGCTCCCGTGGTGGCTGCTCGACCATTGGCCGCATCAAGGCGTACAGGCGCTGATCCGGGACCTCAACCGGCTCTATCGCGAGACGCCCGCGCTGCATGTCCGCGATTGCGAGCCTGAGGGATTTCGCTGGATCGTCGTCAACGACGACACGCAATCGGTGCTCGCGTTTCTGCGGCGCGGCGCGGCGAGCGATCCCCCGGTCGCGGTGGTCAGCAACTTTACGCCGGAGCCGCGCGTCGGCTATCGTCTCGGCCTTCCTTATGAGGGGTTCTGGCGCGAGGCGCTCAACAGCGACGCGGGTCCCTACGGCGGCTCCAATATGGGCAATCTCGGCGGCGTCACAGCTGAGGCGCGCCCGTCGCACGGGTTCCCCGCCTCGGCGGCCTTGACCTTGCCGCCGCTCTCGACATTGTTCCTGGTGTTCAGCCCGCCCGCGGCTGAAAAAGCGGCGTCCTGACGGAGTTCGACATGGCCAAAACGAAATCGGCAAAGGAGCTCGGCGTTTCGGCGCCCTTTGCGCGCCACGCGATGGCTTATGTGCTTGCGGGCGGCCGCGGCAGCCGCCTGCTCGAGCTCACCGACCGACGCGCCAAGCCCGCCGTCTATTTCGGCGGCAAGTCGCGCATCATCGACTTCGCGCTCTCGAACGCGCTCAACTCCGGCATTCGCCGCATCGCGGTCGCCACGCAATACAAGGCCCACAGCCTCATCCGGCACCTCCAGCGCGGCTGGAACTTCTTCCGGCCGGAGCGCAACGAAAGTTTCGACGTTCTGCCCGCTTCCCAGCGCGTCAATGAGACAATGTGGTATCTCGGGACCGCCGACGCGGTCTTTCAGAACATTGACATCATCGAGAGCTATCGTCCGCTGTTCATGGTGCTGCTCGCCGGCGATCACATCTACAAGATGGACTACGAGAAGATGTTGCAGCAGCACGTCGATTCCGGCGCCGACGTGACTGTGGGCTGCCTCGAGGCTTCGCTGGAAGAGGCCAAGGGCTTCGGCGTCATGCATGTGGACGCCAAGAACAACATCATCTCCTTCCTCGAAAAGCCGAAGAATCCCCCGCCGATGCCCGGCAAGCCCGACGTCGCGCTCTGCAGCATGGGCATCTATGTGTTCGAGACTTCGTTCCTGATCGACCTCCTCAAGCGCGACGCCGCGGATTCGAATTCGAGCCACGATTTCGGCAAGGACATCATCCCTTACCTCGTCAAGAACGGGAAGGCGGTCGCCCATCACTTCTCGCAATCGTGCGTGACGTCGACCGAGGAGGCCAAGCCCTATTGGCGGGACGTCGGGACCGTCGACGCCTATTGGGCCGCCAATATCGACCTTACCGACATCGTCCCCGACCTCGACCTCTACGACCGTGGCTGGCCGATCTGGACCTATGGCGAGATCACGCCGCCGGCGAAATTCGTTCACGACGTGGACGGCCGGCGCGGCCTCGCGGTGTCGACCCTGCTCTCGGGAGGATGCATCGTCTCGGGCGCGTCGCTCAGCCGGTCGCTCGTCTTCACCGGCGTCCACGTCCATTCCTACACCACCGTCCATGAGACGGTCGTGCTGCCTTACGTCAGCATCGGCCGCAATGTGCGTCTGGCCAAAACCGTCATCGACAGCGAGGTGAGGATTCCCGACGGCCTCGTCGTCGGCGAGGACCCCGAGCTCGACGCCAAACGCTTCCGGCGCACTGAAAGCGGCGTCACCCTGATCACCCAGCCGATGATCGACAAGCTCGCCCTATGAGCGAGTTGAACGTTCTCTCGGTCGCCTCGGAGATCTTCCCGCTTATCAAGACCGGAGGGCTCGCCGACGTCGCCGGCGCCCTGCCTGCCGCTCTCGCGCGCGAAGGCGTCGAGGTGAGGACGCTCGTCCCCGGCTATCCGGCGGTCATGGCCAAGCTCGCCGCTGCTTCCACCGCGCGCGAATATGGCGATCTTTTCGGCGGTCCGGCTCGCGTCATCGCCGGGAAGGGCGGCGGGACTCGACCTGTTCGCGATCGATGCGCCCCATCTCTTCGACCGGCCTGGCAATCCCTACCTCGGCCCAGACGGTCTCGACTGGCCCGACAATGCGCGGCGTTTCGCTGCGCTCGGGCGGGTCGGCGCCGACATCGGGCTCGGGGAGATCGACGCGTTCAAGCCGCAGGTGGTGCATGCGCATGACTGGCAGGCGGCGCTCGCTCCCGCCTACCTGCACTACGCCGGGGGGCCGCGTCCGGGCACGGCGATCACGATCCACAACATCGCCTTCCAGGGCCACTATCCCGCCTCGGTCTTCGGCGAGCTCGGCCTGCCCGCAACCGCGCTCGCCATCGACGGGGTCGAGTATTTCGGCGGCGTGGGTTTTTTGAAGGCCGGCCTCCTCCTCTCCGACCGGATCACCACCGTCTCCCCGACCTATGCGCGGGAGATCATGACGCCGGAATTCGGGATGGCGCTCGACGGACTTTTGCGCACCCGCGCCGCCGTCGTGCAGGGCATCGTCAACGGCATCGACGACACAGTCTGGAATCCCGCCACCGACACTGCGTTGCCGCAGAACTATAGCGCGCTGCGTATCGATATGCGGGTGCGCAACAAGACCGCCCTCCAGGCCCAGATGGGAATGGCCCCGGGGGTGAACCGGCCCCTGTTCGGCGTCGTCTCGCGTCTTTCGGATCAGAAGGGCCTCGACCTGTTGTTGCAGGCTCTGCCAGGCGTCATCGCCAAGGGCGGGCAGCTCGCGCTGCTCGGCTCGGGCGACCGGGCGCTCGAAGCGGGTTTCGCCGCCGCCGCCGCGGCGCGTCCGGACTCGGTCGCCTGCGTCCTCGGCTACGACGAAAGGCTCGCCCACCTCTTCCAGGCCGGCGCCGATTTCATCGTCGTGCCCTCGCGCTTCGAGCCTTGCGGCCTGACGCAGCTCTGCGCGCTTCGCTACGGCGCCCTGCCGATCGTCGCCCGCGTCGGCGGCCTCGCCGATACAGTGATCGACGCCAACGAGTCGGCCAGGGCGGCAGGCGTCGCGACGGGCGTCCAGTTCTATCCGCCCTCGGTCGATGCCTTGTCTTATGCGCTCGACCGGGCGTTCGAGATCGGCCACGATCCGGCGACCTCGCGGCGCATGAGGCTCAACGGCATGCGGTCGGATGTCTCCTGGCGCGGTCCCGCGCAGCGCTACGCCGCGCTTTACCGCGCGCTCGCGAGGCCGGCCGAATGAGCGAGCCAGCGGCTGGCCTCGGGGTCGTCGTCACGGCGAAATCCCTCGAGGCGGCGCTCGACCTGCCCAATGCAGAGCGCGCTTTCTTGTGCGTGTACGACGGCGACCGCGAGGTTTCTCGCGCGCCGATGGTGCGCGACGCGCATGGCGTCCTCCGCGGCGCGGCGGCCGGCTACGGAGCCGGCGCCCGCTACGGCTTCCGCGTCGAGGGGCCTTACGATCCGGCGAAGGGCGCCCGCTTCGACGCTTCGAAATTATTGGCCGATCCCTACGCCTCGCAGTTCGACCGGCCGTTCCGCATCCATCCGTCGATGTTTGCGTTTGGCGACGACAGCGGGCCCTTCGTGCCCAAGGCCATCGCGGGAGCGCCGCCCGCGGGCGAGCCGGGCCACAAGCGCATCGCTCCGGAAGCGCTGGTCATCTACGAATTGAACCTGCGCGGCTTCTCCCGCCTGAACCCGGCGATCCCGGAGGCTCAACGGGCGACCTTCGCCGGGCTCGCCCATCCGGCCTCGATCGCTCATCTCGCCAAGCTCGGCGTCACCGCAGTCGAGATCATGCCGGCGGACATATTCGTCGACGAACGGCACCTGCCGCCGCTCGGCCTCTCGAACGCGTGGGGCTATAACTCCGTGGTGTTCGGCGCGCCCGATCCGCGACTTGCCCCGGGCGGCTGGGCCGAGGTGCGCGCGGCGACCGACGCTCTGCACGCGGCGGGCATGGAGGCGATCCTCGACGTCGTCTTCAACCACGACGGCGAGAGCGACCAGTTCGGACCGACGCTGTCGTTTCGCGGCCTCGACAACGCCGCCTGGTTCCGCCTCGATCCCCGCGATCCGGCGACCTACATCAACGATACCGGCACCGGCAATTGCCTCGCGCTCGACCGTCCGCTGGTCATCAATATGGCGATCGGCGCTCTCAGGCGCTGGATGATCCATGGCGGCTTCGACGGCTTTCGCTTCGATCTCGCGACCACGCTCGGCCGCCGCGCTGACGGGTTTGACGAGAACGCGCCCTTCTTCCAGGCGCTGGCCGCCGACCCGATCCTCGCCAAGGCGCGTCTGATCGCCGAGCCCTGGGACATCGGCCCTGGCGGATACCGGCTCGGCCAGTTCGGCCCTGCGTTCGCCCAATGGAACGACCGCTTCCGTGACGCCGCCCGCCGCTTCTGGCGCGGCGACGCGGGGTTGCGCGGCGAAATCGCGACCAGGATCGCTGGCTCGCGCGATGTGTTTGGGCGCGCCGCGGCGCCGTCCGCGGGCGTCAATTTCATCGTGGCCCACGACGGATTCACCCTCCGGGACCTGGTCTCCTACGAGCACAAGCACAACGAGGCGAACGGCGAGCATAATCGCGACGGCAGAGATGAAAACTTCTCGTGGAGCCACGGCGTCGAGGGACCGAGCGAGGACCCGGCGGTCCTGGCGGCGCGCGCGCGCGACGAGCGCAATCTGCTGACGCTGTTGCTCGCCTCGCGAGGAACCCCGATGCTCGGCATGGGCATGGAGCTCGGCTTCAGCCAGGGCGGCAACAACAACGCCTATGACCAGGACAACGCGACGAGCGCGATCCACTGGGCCTCGGCCGACGCCTCGCTGATCGCCTTCACGGCCCGCCTTATCAGCGCCCGCCGCAGCAACCCCGCGCTCCGCCGCGACGCTTTCCTGACCGGAAGCCCCTTCGACGCCAGCGGTCTCCCCGATGTCGAATGGCGCGACGCCGACGGCCCGCTGACCCAGAGCGGGTGGAATGATTCAGCCGGCGCCGTTCTGGTCGTCGTGTTCGCCGCGGCGGAGGGCGACAGCGTCGATCGCGTCGCTGTGGCGATGAACCGGTCCGGCGCGGACGTCGAAATCCGCCTGCCTGCGCCGCGCTCCGGCATGGCTTGGCGCGCCCTTATCGACACGCATGATCCGGACGCGCCCGAGCGCCGGCTCGCGCTCGCCGACCGCGGGCGGCTGAAATCCCGCTCATCCCTCATTCTCGCCGAGGCGCGGACGGCGCGCGGGGGCCCCGGCTCCGGAGCGCCCAAGGCCGAGACGATCGATACCCTCGCCGGCGCAGCGGGCGTCGCGGGCGAATGGTGGGACGTCCAGGGCAAGCGCACGATCGTTTCGCCGGAAACCAAGATCGCGCTTCTCACCGGACTTGGCCTCGAAGTCTCGACCGAAGCCGGAGCCCGCGACAGCCTGACCCGCCTCATCGATGAAACCCAGCGCCGCCGCCTGCCCTTCTCGCTCGTCCTGCGCCTTGGCGAGCCAGCGGTCGCGCCATTGAGGGACATGCCGGGCGGAGGCGGCGCGCGCCTTGAGCGGGAAGATGGCGACGCCGCCGAGTGGCGCCTGGAATCCGGCGACGGCGCCCGGCGCGACCTTCCGGACGGACGTTCCGTCGTCGAGCGCAGAATCGTGCTGCCGGCGCTGCCGATCGGGCGCTACCGGCTCATTGTTGACGGCGTCGCTTGCGCCCTGACCGTCGCTCCGCCGGGGGCGCATAGCCCGAAGGCGGCGCTGCGGAAGCGGTTCGGCGTCGCCGCCCAACTCTATGCGCTGAAGCGCGCCGATGAGGACGATCGCGACCAGGGGATCGGCGACTTCTCGGCGCTCGCGCTCGCGGGCGAGAAGGCCGGCGCCGCCGGGGCGGCCTATTTTGGCGTCAGCCCGTTGCACATGCTCTTCCCGCGCGACCGGGACCGCGCGAGCCCCTATTTCCCCTCCGACCGCCAATTCCTCGATCCCATCTACATCGACGTGCTCGACGACGCGGGGCCGCCGCGCGACGAGACGCTTACCGCGGCGCTGGCGGGGATGACGCCGGCGCTCCACGCCGCTTCCGGGACGAAAACCGTCGAGTATGAGAGGGTCTGGAGCGCCAAACGCCCGGCGCTTGAAGCCATTGGCGCCGCCTTCGCTCGCGCTCGCGCTGCGAGGCCCGGCGATCCGCTCATCGCCGACTACCACGCGTTCGCGAGATCGGGCGGCGAAGCCTTGCGGCGCTTCGCCGCCTTCCAGGCGGTCGCGGGCGGGGAAGCCGGGGAGAATTGGCTGCTCTGGCCGAAAGATCTGCGCGACGGCGATCCCAAGGCGATCGACAAGGCGATCGAGCTCAACCGCCAAGCCTTCGAATTCGCCCTCTTCTGCCAGTGGCTCGGCGACCGGCAGCTCGGCCAGGCCGCCGCGCGCGCCCGTCAGGGCCGGCTCGAGATTGGCTTCTACCGCGATCTCGCAGTCGGCGCGGCCCCGGACGGCGCCGAATCCTGGGCGCATGACGCCATCCTTGCGCGCGGCGTGACGATTGGCGCGCCGCCCGATCCGTTCTCCGCCCAGGGGCAGAACTGGAACCTGCCCGCGCCCAACCCGCTGGCCGGCGCGCGGGAGGGCTGGGCGTCGCTCAGCGCCGTCTACCGCGCAAACATGCGCCACGCCGGGATGCTGCGCATCGATCACGCCATGGGCCTCCAGCGGCTGTTTCTCATTCCGGAAGGGGCGAAGCCGGCGGAAGGCGCCTACCTCTCCTATCCTCTCGATGACCTCATCGGCCATATCGCGCTCGAAAGTCAGCGCGCCCAATGCATCGTCGTCGGCGAGGACCTGGGCACCGTGCCGGAAGGCTTCCGCGACCGGCTGACGCGCGCCAGCATCCAGGGCATGCGGGTGCTGTGGTTCGAGCGGGACGGCGCCCGGGTGCGCCCGCCCGCATCCTATCCGCCGCTGTCGGTCGCCTGCGTCGCCACCCACGACCTCGCTACGCTCGCCGGCTGGTGGCAGGGGGCGGACATCGCCGAGCGGCTCGGGCTCGGCCTTCTTACCCTCCCGGCGGCCGGCGAGGAGATCGCCCGGCGCCGCGACGAGAGGCGCGGCCTGGTCGCGGCCCTTCTCGCCGCGGGCCTCATCGTGTCGGCGCCGGATGAGGATGCGCCGCTCTCCGACGCCGTCGCCGCGGCGGTCCACGCGCTCATCGGCGCCGCGGGCTCGATGCTCGCCCACGCCCAGTTCGACGACATCGTCGGCGACATCGTCCAGACCAACCTGCCCGGGACCGACCGGGAGCGGCCCAACTGGCGCCTCAAGGCCGGCCTGGACGTCGCCGGCGCCTTCGCCGGCCATCGCGCGCACGCGATCCTGGGCGCGCTGGCCAAGGGACGAACGTAGAGGATCGAGGCGTTTCCAACTCCGAGCTTTGCGCGATGCCTCGATGCTCGCAAAAACCACCAAAGTCTATCGGCAAGGAAATTATCCTTGTGGGAAAACTTTACGCCGGTGCAAGATTGTGAGCCCCGTCACTGTCATCCAAAGGATTATCAGCCAAAGTTTCGATTTGAGCTACGGATAGGTGAAAGCGCATTATTTACCTCCGGGGATTTAGAAATGTTATTTCTCTTGGTCTTCAGAAGATACGCACCGTTTGCCTCGTTCGGTCTAGGATTTGAGGGCGACACACGAACAAGCCCGTCAATTTCCCTGGCAGCTACGGCACGAACTACGGGTTGTTTGATTTTCGATCAAAAAAGGGCCGGACACTCGCTATCGTTTAGTAGCGGTTCGTCCTATGTTGGGTTTGGGTCGACGTTTGCCGGATTTGCCGGTCGGCATTTCTCGAACGTTCGCTTTACGGTGTCCGACATCAAGACAACTGCCTTAGGAATATCTTTCATTGCGCTCACGGAGGGATCCAATCCGATGATCCCTGGCGCGCCAGATATTGACACTTATGTCGACCTTTCCGCAAAATGGATGGGCGATATGTTACACTTTGAGGGCCGCCTAAGAGGGGACAGTTTTCCGAACGCTGAGGTTTTTGTGATGGACGGCGCGGATCACGTGTGTCTACTGTTTGACGGGCGAACTGGTGGTGGCAGAAATACTGGCCCGTTTACTCGGCTTCTCGGAGCCGGAGAGTCCAATCTCCTTGGAAGTTTTAGCAAAGCTGTACCTTTGTCCCCGATGGGGAATTTTGTCGCCTCGCAGACAACTTGCCCTGTGACGAAGATGTGATCAGGCTCCGGCGAGCGTCTCGACATCTTGGGTCTAACAAACGAGGTTGTGCCCTGGGGCGTACATCAATCTTGCGATGTTGAGTTATTTCCCACGGTCCGGTTCGTAGTAGTGAACCTCGAACAGGAGGCATCCGCCGGCTGACCGAAAAGGGCCATGAGCGACTCCCGGAGGACGACAGGCATAGGTGTGCGGATGCTTATATCCTTGGCAAGCGCCATTTTGCCGTCTTTGACGGGCGGCCGTCCACGATCTAGAACGCCCCTGCCCTTGTCCCCGGGAATGATCGATGAGTTTGCGCAGTCTCGACCTCGAAGCCTTGGAAACGACCCCGCTCGTCCGCGAGCCGTTCGAGTATTTCGTCGTTCCCGGCTTCGTCCGGCCGGAGGCGCGGGCCAGGATCAACGCCGACTATCCGAAGATCGCCGAGGGCGGGAGCTTTCCGGTCACGCAGCTTTCCTATGGGCCTGCGTTCCGCGAGTTCCTCGACGACCTGGAGAGCGAGGAATTCCGCGAGGCGTTCGAGCGGAAGTTCGGCCTCGGTCTCGCAGGGCGGCCGACCACGATCACCGTTCGCGGTCAGTGCAGCTCGAAGGACGGCCGCATCCATACCGACACGAAGAGCAAGATCATCACCATCCTCATCTACATGAACCCGAGCTGGGAGAATTCCGGCGGCCGCTTGCGCCTTCTGCGATCGGGCGAAAACCTCGACGACATGATCATGGAGGTGCCTCCGACCGAGGGGACGCTATTGGCGTTCAAGCGAGCGGACAATTCGTGGCACGGCCACATGCCGTTTGCAGGCGAGCGGCGCGTCATCCAGTTCAACTGGGTCACGTCCGGAGGGCGACCGCAAGCTCGCGATGCTGCGCCACCATGTTTCCGCGCCGCTGAAGCGCCTGTTCGCGGCGGTGCGGCCGGGGGCGCAGTAGGGTCAAAACCCAACCTGCCGTCGCCGTGCGGGCGCTCACGGGGAAACTGGACAAGGTGCTGATTAGCGGACGTAGTCCGGGTCGCTCGGGCCCGCAACCTGTCAAAGCTCGCGTGTCCATCCCTCAAACACGCCGGATCACAAATCCGCGTATTGATTTGCGCTAAGGAATTTCAAACTGCAGATGGTCCCAGTCCGCCATGCTGCCGAAGAACCTTCTTGCCGAGGGGAGCAAATCCTCATTGTTTTGTGCGACATGCGTTGTGCGCAAAATGTCCCTGATCGTCCGGTTGCCGTCGACCTGTTGGAACAGCTCAGCTTCAATCGCTTCCAGCGCTACCGAATGAGAAAGGCGATGCATCACTAGTCGCCTCGACGCCCTAGCTCCATCGAATGTCGGCTGCAGCGCTAGCGGGTGACGTCGGCTTGGGACGTAATCGAGCCATTCGTCTCCAGAGAAATCGATTATATAATCTCGCTTGTCTTTTTCTGGACGGCAAAGAAGGAAGTTGTGACGCGCCATGGACTGTCCGATCAGCTCGACGATTTCCCACTGGTTGGCGACGGGAAGTGTCTCGGCGAGTTTTCTGACAGGGTTCTGCGGGTCTCCGATGGTTGCTGACAACGAATATTTCAGATTGTCGAGCCATGACTGAAGCGTCAAGTCGTTGTCCCGCGCTAATTTGAGAATATCCGAGACAGTGTATGCTCTGTCTGCGGGATGCAAGAATGTATCCACAAGGCCCGAGTCGTAGCCCAAGTCAGGAGCCGTTTGCCTGTATACATTAAGGTGATGCCACCTCGGTAACACATCTATTGTGCGCTTGACGATACCTATACTCTCAACGTCCTGCTTCAGAGCAAGCAGGCGAAACACCTCTTGCAACATATAAACGCCGACGCGAGGAAAGGAGCCATAAAGCATGACGCTTATGACCCCATGAGGCTTTAGCACGTCACGCAGACTGCGTAGGCCCGCGTCTGGATCTGGCAGATGATGCAATACGCCGGTGCATACGATCAGGTCGAAGGTTCGCCCAAGAGAGCCTATCTCGCCAAGACTCATCTCCAGCAATTCTAGGTTGTCCAAGCGATGCTTTTGCTTCAGGTGGGCTTCGTGGCCCAGTGAACTGTCCGATACGTCGATTCCCAGAACCTCGCAATTCCGGTTGGTGAATGCATAGTGGGCGGCTTGGTTGGCTCCGCATCCGGCAACGAGAATGCTAAGGTTCTCCGGCTCGATCTTTCTCGGCCAAAGCTTCCTACGGAATAGCGATGGGTCCGACAGGTCAAAAGACTGTTTGACGAATTCGGACATGTCCGGAATGGGTTGCGGATAGACCCACTCCTTGTATTGACGCGCTACAAGCTCATCCTCTTCTTGACGCGCTGCAAGACGCTTCTTTCGCTGGTGCTCAGACAATATGAATATCCGCCTGGAATTTGATTGCGGCTAGCCTATCCACACGGACTTGGGAATGGAAGGCCGGCGCTCCTTTCGAGTCGGCGGCTGACGCCTGGGAGATCGCAGGGCGGATCCGCGCCAGCCGCCCGAACAAATCCTTGAACTCGGTCCGCAACCCTGGGCACAATGTTCATGTTATGTTCTGACCGTAAACGGACCCTGCCGAGAGGCGGGCGATCTTGCCCCGTGTCGCGGCGAGCCGGCTGGGGGGAGTTGGAGAGCGTTCGTGAGGTCGAATCTACGGTACCGGGGCGGCCAACTCCCAAATCGCAAATCGCCGAATTTGACAGAAAAGAACACTCAACCCATTGAAAACAAAGGATCGCGACAAAATCTGAACACGCCTTTGAGGTCAGAGGCCGCCCCGCGCCGCCCAGACCTGCCGATACACGGCGCTGATCTCGTCGGCCTCGCGGTCGCGGCTGAATGCGCTGACGACTCTGGCGCGGGCGCGCTCGCCCATCGCCTCGATGCGCTCGGGCTCGCGCATCAGCGGCTCGAGCGCTGCGGCAAGCGCTTCTGCGTTGTCGACCGGCGCCAGAACGCCGTCGTCCCCGTCCGAGATGATCATTTCCGCCGCGCCTGCGCGCGTCGCCACGACCGCATCGCCCGCCGCCATCGCCTCGAGCATGGTCAGCCCAAAGCCCTCGACCCGCGATGCGAAGACATAGATCG
Organism: uncultured Alphaproteobacteria bacterium; assembly: GCA_963761435.1. Classification (GTDB taxonomy): domain Bacteria; phylum Pseudomonadota; class Alphaproteobacteria; order Rhizobiales; family Beijerinckiaceae; genus Roseiarcus. The sequence goes on from CAVXHJ010000010.1 coordinate 221,210, forward strand.
AAATCCGCTGATACCAGAGCGGCACCTCCTCGATCGGCAGTTCCCCGAGGAACCGGATGCGCTCCGTCAGGCCCGCGGCCGCGATCCGCTGCTTCAGGCCCTCCACGAACGGCCGGTTGTCGACGGTCGTGAGCCCGACCACCACGGCGCAGAAATCCGGATATTTCGGCAAGAGCCGGCACATCGCCTCGACGAAGAGGTCGCTGCCCTTTTGCCGCCGCACCCGTCCGAACGTCCCGACGCCGTACTTTCCGGGCAGGCCTGTCCGGGCGAAGGCGGCGATGCGGTCGGGCGGCGGCGAATAGAGATCGACGTCGATGCCGTGATGGATCACGGTCGCGGGACGCCGCAGATATTGCGCCGCGAGGTCGCTCGTGGCGATCACGGCGTCCATCCGGGCGATGAGAAAGTCGGTGAGCCAGGTCTTTTTGCGCTGGGACGCCGAATTGAAGATCAGCGCGAAGCGATAGCCGAAGAGGTTCAGGAAAAGCCCGGCCAGCATTTCGACATTCCGGCGCGCATGCCAGATGCGCGCCTTCCCATGTCCAGGAGCGCGGAGGCGCAGCCGGATGAGGTCGGCGAAGCTCAAGCCCGCGATCCCCTCAGGCCGATCCGGCCCGAACCAGGCCGCCCGCCAGCGCCTCGCGATCAGAGGGGCGATGGTCCGGTTCACCGCCGTGCCGCCCGAATAGCGCCAGTTCAGGTTCGGAATCACGACCTCGAGCGCGTCGAGAGCGTCGTCATCGAGTACCCGACCCATCCCGCCTCGCCCGATCCCGACGCCGCCCGAAGGCCTTCTCTAGAGTATGACCCCTCTCGAGGGAATCGTCGGGGCGGATGCGGAACAGGACGCTCGCGAAGCCCTCTTTGCGAGGATCGACCCGCCTCTTGCCGGACGCCCGGCGGGGGCGCGGGCGAAACGGGAGAATTCTCATTTGGATTCGGTCGTAACCCATTGAAGGTCGGGGGCCTATTCAATTGCCCGGTCGTAATAGAGCTGGCGGTGGATGGCTTCGGTCATCAGCGAGTACATGGCGCCGGTCGCCGCATGGATGAATCCCGCCCAGCCGCTTAAGAAGAACCGGTTCCAGAAAAAGATCCGCAGGAAATAGATCGGAGGACTGAACAGCAATTTTAATGTCGACGGCTTGCGCCCAAACTTGAGCCGCTGCTCGGCCTTGAGCCGCGCATAGGCGATCTCCTTTTTCATCTGCTCGTTGAGCGGCAGCGAGCGGTCATGGCGCAGCAGGCCCTGGCGCGCGATCGGCGTCTCGCCCATGTCGGCGACGAGGCCTTCGTGGACGATGAGCGCGGGGTCGAACCGGGCGCGGCCGCGCCGGACGAGGCGCAGGATGTGCTCCGGCCGCGTCCAGCGGCTCACCGGCTTCGACTGCCCGTAGAGGGTGAGCGAGCGGCGCACCTTCCAGCCAGACACCGCCTCGTCGGCGGCCATGAGCTGCGGCAGAGAGGCCCTGAGATCGTCATCGAGCCATTCGTCCGCATCGACGCTGAACACCCAGGGCTGCGTCGCCTGGTCGAGCGCGAATTGCTTCTGCCGGGCGTATCCGAGCCAGGGCTGGCTGATGAGCCGGATCGGAACGCCGCGGCGGGCAAACGTCTCGACGATGGCGAGCGTCTCGTCCGACGAGCCCGAGTCGACGACGACAATCTCCGCAAACCCGGAGAGGCTCTCGAGACACTTGCCGATGCAGGCAGCCTCGTTGAGGCAGATGATCGCCGCGCTCGCCGCGAGCGCGCCGGGCGCGGTTGAATTGGCGGGACGCACGGAAGAGATGCTTGCAGGATGCGTCAAAGCCATGGGTCAAATGTCTTCGCGCGCCGGCTTCGGCGCCAGCGGATATCTGGGCCATTTGCCCAGTCGTGGCAAGGTCAGGGGGATTTGGCGCCCGCGCTTGCACGGGCCTCTCCGTACCACCATATCGCACGCCATGAGCGATTCTCCCTTATCCCCGATCCCCGAGTTCCTGCTCGACGCCGACAACCAAGGCCAGGGTCCCGGCGCACTTTCAGCCCCCAATGACGCTGCGTTGCTCGACGACTATTCGCGCGTCGTCACCGGCGTCGTGGATCGCGTCGGCCCGAGCGTGGTGCGGATCGACGTGAAGAAGCAGGGCCGCAGCGCCGGCTCAGGCTCAGGCGTCATCATCGCATCCGACGGACTCGCCCTCACCAACAGCCACGTCGTCCAGGGCGCGCGGCTGGTCAGCCTGACCACGCTCGAAGGCCGCGAACTGCAGGCGCGCGTGCTCGGCGACGATCCGGACACCGATCTGGCCCTGCTCAGGGTCGAGGCCGACGTATCCCTGCCGGCGGCGAAACTGGGCGACAGCTCGAAGCTCAAGCGCGGGCAGATCGCCATCGCCATCGGCAATCCGCTCGGCTTCGACGCGACGGTGACCACGGGCGTCGTTTCAGCGCTCGGACGCTCGCTGCAATCGCGCACCGGCCGGATGATCGAGGACGTGGTGCAGACCGACGCGCCGCTCAATCCCGGCAATTCGGGAGGCCCACTGGTTTCGTCCGCCGGCGAAGTGATCGGCATCAATACCGCCGTGATCATGGGGGCGCAGGGCATCTGCTTTGCGGTCGCCTCCAACACCGCCAGTTTCGTAGCCGGGGAGATTGCGCGGCATGGACGCGTCAGACGCGCCTATATCGGCGTCGGCGCGGCGACGACGGCGGTTCCGCGCCGCATCGCGCTCCGGCTCGGCCTCGAGCAGGCGACGGGCGCGCGCCTTCTCAGCGTCGATCAGGCAGGGCCAGCCGCGCAGGCGGGGTTATTGTCGGGCGACCTTATCATCGCGCTCGACGGCAAGCCGGTAACCAGCGTCGGCGACCTCCTCCGCGCGCTCGATGCGGAAAAGATCGACCGCACGCTCAGCGTCGATTTTCTGCGCCGCTCGGAGCAGCAAAGAGTATGGATCGGGCCGGTCGAGCGCAAAGCCGCATAGCGACCCGAAGCCTGGAACGCTCAAGCGTTCCCGGACTGCTTCGGCTTCACGATCGGTCCGGGAAAAGCCCGCTCGGCCTCATCCTCGAGCGCCTGCTCATGGTAGCGGATGAATCGCGCCGCGAAGACCGCGCCGATTACCGCCGCGATCAGCGCCGCAAGCGCCACGGGGCGGGCATAATGCTCGAACGCGCGGCCGAGCCAGAAGCCTCCGAGGCCGAAAATCGTCGCCCAGACGACTCCGCCAGCGGCATTGAACAGGAAAAATTCTTCCCAGTTGTAATGGTTCACGCCGGCAAGAAAGGCGGCGAACGCACGCAGAACAGCGACGAAGCGGCCAAAGAAGACGACCTTGCCGCCGTGCTTGAGAAAAAGGTACTGCCCGAGTTTGAGGCGCTTCTCGTTCAGGTTGATGTAACTCCCATAGCGGTAGAGGAGCGGAAATCCGAACTCCCGTCCGATCCAGTAACCGCAATTGTCGCCGAGGATTGCGCCGGCGGCCGCCGCGCCGATCACGCCGTAAATTCTGAGCGTGCCTTGGCCCGCGAGGATCGCGGCGGTGACGAGCACGGTTTCGCCGGGCATCGGAATGCCGGCGCTTTCCATGGCGACAATGAGAAAAACCGCGAAATAGCCGTAGGTCGCGATCGCGCCATGCAGATGCTGCGCGAAGTCCATCTCAGGGGAACGCCTTGGCTCCGGTCAGGCGGCGGGCGTTGGCCCGCACTTTCCGCCGCGCGGGCCCGGCGGCGGCCTCGGCGATGGCGGTCAGTCCCACCGAAACATCGTGGGGAGTGCGCACGCCTCCGAACGCGGCCTTGACGAAGAACGCGCCCCAGGCCGCCTGGGCGGCGAAAGCGCCCTCGATGGCTGCATCCACCTTTTCCTGCACCATAAGCCGCGCCTCGCGCGCCTTCTCCGCTCCGCCGCCAGGGTCGAGCAAGCCCTGGGTGCGAGCGGCGATCGTCAGCGCAGCGTCGACCCCCGCCTGGGCGTTCGCCTTGGCGATTGCGAGAGAGCGCGTTGCGAGGCGCCGCGACACTATGTGAGCCCCCTTGTTCTAACCCGCCGATGAACCCGGCCGCGCACCATGCGGGAAGATCGACGCTGCGGCAAGCCCGTCGCGCAGACCTTTGGAGCCGACCCCGATCAGCCCAGCGGGTCGATGCGGCACCGGATCAAGGCTTGGTTGCGCCTTGACAAGGCCCGCCCGGTGGACTGCTTTCTGAATGCATCATCGACCTCGTCGGTGACGGAGCCATGAGATGACCCGCTCGCCCTACATCCTCGCCGCCTTTGCCGCGCTCATGGGGGCAGCCGGTGGCGCGCTCGCGGCGGCTGGCGTTCATGCGAATGGGGGCGAACTCGCTTTGAGGGGCGCGGATTTTCTGCTCCTTCACGCCTGCGCGGCGCTGGCGATCGCAGCATTCGCTGGCCTCGCGACGGCGCGGCGGCGCGCGCTGGTCATCGCCGGCTTCGTCATGGAAGCTGGCGCGACTCTCTTCGCAGCCGAACTCGCGATGCGCGCGTTCACTGGCAAGCGCATCTTCCCCTTCGCCGCTCCGATCGGCGGCTCGACGCTAATCCTCTCCTGGGTAGCGCTCGCGATCGTGTTCGCCGTCGCCTCGCGGTCCGGGCCACCCGCGGCGCCGAGTTGATGAGTTCCCGCAGCTGAGGCGACATCCCGCGGAGCGCCGATATCGACTGCCGAACTCATCTATCCCGCCAAGATCGAATGTCATTTTTCTGCTGGACGGTTTCTGCTAGAGTCGAGGCCAATCCATGGAAGCTGCAGGAGAATCCAATGCAGACCATTGAGCACACCCAAAGCCACGCTCATCCGGACCGCCCCTTGCTGGCTGGAGTCGCCCTCCTTGCCGCGCTCGCCTTCGCCGCGCCCGGCCATGCTTTCGCCGCCTGCGGCGGGACCGGCGCGTCCACAGGGACGCACGCCCCGACGGCGGGCGCCGGAGGAACCCACTCCGGCTCGACACCATCCGCTGGCTCGACTGGCGGAAGCTCGTGTGGGGTCAACACGACCTCGAGCGCCTTGACTGGCTCGACGCTGACGCCCTCGCTAGCCGGCGTCTACTCAGGCGCCATAACCGGCAACGGCGGGAAGCGGAACCGCCACACCACAAACACAACGACAGCCTCGGTCACCCCGAATGTCGTCAACACGCCAAAGTTCGCGGGCGGCGCGGCGCACACCGGAGGGGGCGGCCACTTCTTCCGCGCCGGGAAGCGTCCCTGATACGCTTCCCCGCGGCCCGCTCGCAGGCGGCCGGCACGGGGCCTGCCGACGGGGCGAGCATCCGTGAACTCGCTTCGGCCACGGCCGAAGCCATTTCCAAATCAGACGCGAAAGACCCGTGTCATTTTCTGTCCGCCAATCTCTACTTTTCAAACGGTTAGACCCACTTTTTTGTCCGCGGATCTGTTTTCTCTCCGCCCGATTGAACGAGAACCCAATCCTCCCTGCCGGCCTGACCCCCAAACTGTCATAGCACAGACCTTCGGTTTATCGCAAGATATTTTCGACTTTTCTTTTTCACCAAAATCCGCGGCGGCGCTCTTGCCCGTCAGTCCCGCACGAACTGGAACTTGTCGACGTCGACCAGCCCCATGTCGGTGATCTTGAGATGTGGGATCACCGGCAGCGGCAGGAAGGCGACCTGAAGGAACGGCTCGGCGAGCGTCACACCTAGTCCCTTGGCCGCAGCGCGCAGCGGGATCAGCGCCTCGTGAACCTCCTCGAAGCTCTTGAGGCTCATGAGGTCCGGCCACCGGCAGCGGCAGTTCCGCGATCACCTTGCCGTCGCGCGCGACGGCGAACCCGCCTTCGATCTCGCGCAGGCGATTGACCGCCGCCGCCATGTCGCGTTCGTCGGCGCCCACCACGCATAGGTTGTGGCTATCATGGCCGACGGAGGAAGCGATCGCGCCGCGCTTCATGCCAAAACCTTTGACGAAGGCCGTCGCGTGATTGTCGTTGATTCCGTGGCGCGCCACGACCGACACCTTGACCACGTCCTGGCTGAGATCGACGCCGCGCTCGCCTTGTCTGAACGGCAGCGTCACCGGAATGCGGTCGGTGATGATCTTGCCCGGAATGACGCCGATGGCTTGCGTCGACGGCCCCTGCCCGGTCGCCGCGAAATCCGCCGCCTCGACCCGCCGCGCCTTGACGCTCTCGCGGCCGACCGGCGGAATCGAAGCGCGTGCGGCGAATAGAGCTTCGTCCACCACCCGGCCGCGCGCAAAGGTCATCGACACGGCGCAGTGCTCAAGGTCGTCGATCACGACGAGATCCGCGCGCCAGCCGGGCGCGACCAGGCCGCGGTCTCTGAGGCCGAAGATGCGCGCCCCCGAAATCGACGCGGCGCGATAGGCGGCGAGCGGCGGCGCGCCAAGCTTGATCGCGGTGCGGATGATGAAGTCGAGATGGCCCTCCTCCGCGATGTCGAGCGGATTGCGGTCATCGGTGCAGAGGGCGATGAACGGCGAGTTGCGCTCAGTGATGATGGGAGCGAGAGCGTGCAGATCCTTGCACACGGAGCCTTCCCGAATGAGCAATTGCATGCCCTTGGCGAGCTTCTCCTTCGCCTCCGGAAGGTTGGTGACTTCGTGGTCGGTGCGCACGCCAGCGCTCAAATAGCCGTTGAGGGCGGCGCCGGTGAGAAGTGGGCTATGCCCGTCTATCGGCCGGGTCTGGAAGGCCGCGAGCTTGGCGAGACAGGACGGGTCGCGCGCGAGCACGCCCGGAAAATTCATGAATTCGGCGAGACCCAGCACCTTGGGATGATCAGCGAGCGGCATGAGATCGGCGGCCTCGAGACGAGCGCCCGAGGTCTCGAGCGCGGTCGCGGGTACGCAACTCGACAGCTGGATGCGCAAGTCCATCGCGGTCAGCATGGCCGCGTCGAGGAAGTAATGCAGGCCCGCTAGCCCCAGCACGTTAGCGATCTCGTGCGGATCGCAGATCGATGTCGTCACTCCGTGGCTCAGCACGCAGCGGTCGAATTCGAGCGGAGTGAGAAGCGACAATTCCACGTGGCAATGCGTGTCGATGAATCCGGGAACCACGACCTTGCCGCTGACATCAATCTCGCGTTCCCCGCGGTAGTCGCCCATCGTGCCGACAATGCGGTCGTTGCATATCGCAACATCGCTCTTGACGAGCTCGCCGCTGACCAGATCGAAGATCCACCCGCCCTTCAGCACAACGTCCGCCCGTTCGAGCCCCTGCCCCTGTTCGATGGCGCGCGAGAGATAGGCGATGGCGTCGCTCATGAATGGCCTTGGGTCGGGATGAAGGTTGGCGCATTGTCTCAGGCTTGCCCACGAGGCTCAAGCGCTCCGCTTGCTTGCACGGTCGAAACTCCCGCCCGCCGCCTGCGAGGCTGCTGACATCCGATCACGCCGATTCCGGCCCAGACTTGCTTTGCGTGGGCCATCCTGCACAATCTGTCCTCAATCGCGCTCAGACGATTCGGGTGACACAAACCTGCTGACCAGAGGAACCCCCTGCAGCGCTCTTCCGCCCACGGGAGTCGGGCGTGGCTAGGCGCCGTCGTTCATGAGCCGCCTGATGGGCGAGCCGCGCGAGAGGGCGCGCGCAGCGGCGATTTCACTGGCGATCCTCCTTCTAACCGGGTCAGCGGCGCTCGCTGCTGACGCGTCGCCCGGAGATGCTTCGGCTCCCTCCCAGGAAATGCAGGGCGCAACGCAACCTCCGGCGGCGCCCGTCTTGTCGGCGTCGAGCCCTTCCGCGAGCGGCCCCGCCTCTTTCCCCGTCCTCTCCGCGCTGCCGGCCGATTATTTCGCGACCACGCCATATCTTCTCGGCGAATGGCCGGGCATCCGCTCGAAGCTAAGCGATCTCGGCATCCAGGTTTCGCTGACCGGCGTCGACGAAGCGGTCCTGAATCTCTCGGGCGGCCTGCGCCAGAACGCCCAGGAGGCCGGACAAGTCGCCTTGCAGGCCCAATTCGACCTGCAAAAGAGTTTGGGCCTGACCGGCGCCAGCGTTCTCATGACGCTGGTCAGCCGCTGGGGCCGGGACGCCGCCACGGACGCGGGCATCCCCGCGCTTCAGCTGCTCAATGAGGTCTATGGCCGGGGAAATATCCTGCGGCTCGAGCAACTCGCTTGGGATCAAAAGCTGTTCGACAACCGGATCGAGTTCACGGTCGGCCGCCTCGCATTCGGCGACGAGTTTTTTAGCTTCCCTTGTGATTTCATCAATCTGACTTTCTGCCCCGGACAGGCCGGCAACCTGGTGGGCAACTACATCTACAACTGGCCGGTCAGCCAGTGGGCCGCGGTCGGGCAGCTCAATTTTGGCGCCGAGGGCTATATCAAAGCTGGAATTTTCGACGCGAATCCTGCCTATCTCAACACGACGCCGAATCCCGCTCTTTGGCCGACGGCGCCCGAGAATTCGCAGGGCGTCATCATTCCGGCCGAAGTCGCTTGGACCCCGAAATTCGGCGCGCTTCAGGGGAGCTACCAGGTCGGAGGCTGGTGGAACAACAGCGCGGCGCCGAATGTCGCCGCCAGCATCAATGGCGAGCCGATCCTTGTGTCGGGACTGCCCGGGATTCCCGGCCATGGCCGGTACGGGTTTTCCACCGTGCTGCAGCAACAGCTGACCCATGATCCCGGCAACTCGGACCCGAAGAACGGCTTGAACGCCTTCGTCCTCGCCACCTACGCAGACCGCCGCACGTCCATGCTGGACTATCAGATCTTCTGGGGAATCGTACAATACGGCCTCGGGACCTGGAGGCCGAAGGACGGATTCGGCATTGCGGTCGGGACGACGCACGTGAATCCAAACATCGCGGACGCGCAGATCTTGGCCAACACTCTGGGCGTCGGTCCCGGCTACGTGCAGCGGAACGAATATGTTACGGAAGCCTGGTACGGATGGCAGGCGGCGCCCTGGCTGAACCTAAAGCTGGACGCGCAATACGTCATTTGTCCTGGCGGGTACACCACCCCGACGGATCGCAATGCGTTCGTGCTGGGCGTTAGAACGACGGTCGCTTTCTGGTAGGAATGTCGTGGCTCGACCCCGGCGATCGGTTCTCTCGACCGGCCGGAGACTTCGCCGCCTCAACGGCTTTGGCCGAAGGCGCAATGGATGGGGGGATGATCGTGGCGGCACAGCGCGCAACATCAGGCGGCCCCGGCGCCGATCCGGGCGCGAAGCTTCCCGATCCGGTCCCAGACCGTCTGCCCTCCGCCCGCGCCGCGAGCATCATCGCCGTCATCGTGCTCGCCGGCGCCCTTTTCGGCTACGACCAGGGCGTCATCTCGGGCGCCCTGTTTGGCATCCAGAAGGCGTTCGCGGTCGGCGCGGTCGCGCTCGAAATCGTGACCAGCTGGGTCACGCTCGGGGCGATGTTCGGATCGCTCGGCGGCGGCTACGTCGCCGATCATTTCGGCCGCAAGCGCGCGCTCTTCGCCGCGGCGGGACTTTTCATCATTGGCGCGCTGGTCGAAGCGTTTGCGCCGAATGTTCCAGTCCTTGTATTGGGTCGGCTGGCAGCCGGCTTCGGCGTCGGCGTCGCCGCGGTCGCCGCCCCGCTCTATGCAGCGGAGCTCGCGCCGGCCGCGCAGCGCGGGCAATTCGTCTCGGCCTACCAGCTCGCGATCACCGTGGGCATCTTTGTTGCTTATTTCGTCGACCAGGCGCTGGCCGGCCCCGACGGCTGGCGCGCCATGCTTGGCGTCTCCGCTGTCGCCGGCGTTCTCCTCGCGCTCGCCGTCCTGAGCGCTCTCGAGTCGCCGCGCTGGCTGGTGAAGATCGGCCGTCCCGATGACGCGCGCAACAACCTCGTCGCTCTCGGCGCCGAGGATGACGCCGACGCGCGGCTCGCGGCGATCAAGGCGTCCTTGCGCCTGGAGCACGAGGAGACGTCGTGGAGGGACGTGTTCGCGCCGCGCTGGCGGACGCCGCTCAAAATCGGCCTCGGGCTCGCGGTGCTGCAACAGATAACCGGCATCAACGCCATCATCTATTATTCCGACAACATCTTCGCCGCCGCCGGCTTCACGACGCCCGAGGCCCAGACAGCAGCCACCACCTGGGCGATCGGCGCCGTCAACGTACTCGCGACGTTTATCGCGATTGCCTTCATCGACCGCCTCGGTCGCCGCCCGCTCCTGATCACGGGCCTCATAGGCATGGGGCTTAGCCTCGCCGCCGTTGGGTTCGCGTTCGAGCAATCGGGCAAGATCGGAGGCGGCGCAGGCGTCGTCACACTGGTCGCGCTGGTCGTGTTCATCATCTCGTTCGCCTTCTCGCTCGGGCCCGTGACATGGACGGTCATCAATGAGATCTATCCCGGCGAGGTGCGCGGCCGGGCGGTCGCTGTGGCGACCGCGGTGAACTGGGGCGCGGCGTTTCTGGTCAGTGGATTCTTTCTGTCGGTTGTCAATGCGATCGGCCAAGCCTACACCTTCTGGCTGTTCGCGGCCTTCTGCGTCCTAGGGCTCATCTGGGTCTATTTCGGCGTGCCCGAGACGCGAGGCCGCTCGCTGGAAGATATCGAGGCGTCATGGCGGCAGTCGGCGCCGCCTCGCTAGAGCAAGCTGCGCCCTCCCCCAAATCGGCTTCTCGTGGGTCATGGCTGCACCCGTCCTCTCAATTCAGTCGCACGTCGTCTACGGCCATGTCGGCAATTCGGCGGCAGTGTTTCCTTTGCAGCGGCTCGGACGCGAGGTCTGGCCGCTGATGACGGTGCAATTCTCCAGCCATGCCGGATATGCGGGCTGGCGCGGCAGCGCCTTCGACGCCGGCCTCATCGACGAATGCGTCGCCGGATTGCAGGCGATCGGCGCGCTCGCCCGCTGCTCTGGACTCCTGACCGGCTATCTCGGCAAACCGGAGATCGGCGAGGCCGCCTTGCGCGCGCTCGCGGCGATCCGCGCCTCGAACACTGAAGCCGCTTACGCCTGCGATCCGGTGATCGGCGACGTCGGCCGCGGCAGCTACGTCGCTGCGGGGGTCGGCGAATTCTTCCGCGACCGCGCCCTGCCGCTGGCGACCATTGCGACGCCCAACGCCTTCGAGCTCGAATGGCTGACGGGGCAGCGGGCGAGCGACCTCAACGCGGCGCGGCGGGCGATTGCGGCGCTGCGCGAGCGCGGACCGCCGGTGGTCGTCGCCAAATCGCTGATGCTCGACGACACGCCGGCCGACGCTCTCGACATGCTGGCCGGGCGACGAAACGGGCTTCTGGCGATTGCGCACGCCAAGGCTGCCGATTGCGGTCAACGGCGCGGGCGACCTGTTCGCGGCGCTCTTTCTCCATCATTGGCTCGAGACGGGCGCAACGCCCGTGGCCCTGTCGCAAGCGGCGTCGTCGGTTTTTGCCGTCGTGACCGCGACCGAGGCCGCGGGATCGCGCGAACTGGCCCTGATCGGCGCCCAGGATGAACTCGTCCGGCCGTCTCGGCTCTTCGCCGCCGAGCCGGTTTGATCCGTCCGGGCGCTGATTTACTTTTTTTGCACGTCGGCGCATGAGTGAGGGGATTTCGGTGTTATATGGGCGGTGAGAAGGGGAACGTTCATGACACATCCGTTCAGTCTGGCCGCAGGCGTCACGCTCGGAATTGCGCTCGCGTTGTCCTCAGCCCAAGCGCAGACGGTTCATCACCGTGCGCACCATCCGGCCCCGGCCCCCGCCGGCCATGACATCACCATTCACGAGCGCGGCGTCGAACCCTGGCTGACCATGGGCACCTGGGCGCCCGTCGGCTCACGCAACGGCTATGTCGCCGACACCTTCCGGCCGCCGCAGCGCGACACGGTCCAGGGGACGTTCGTCGGCGTGCGCGGAACCGACCGCCTGCCGAATCCAGTTTCGCTCCCGCAATCGAATCGGCCGCTGATTACCGTCTCCCAGCCCGGCGTCGAGGGGCCTCTGTTTTCCTGGTATTGAAGGGACGCGCGGGCGTATTTGAGGAGCGTTGCGGGGCCCGACCTTTGTTGATGGCGCGCCGGTTTCAAACCCTCGATGTGTTCACCGAGACGGCGCTGACTGGCAATCCCCTCGCGGTGGTGCTCGACGCAGAGGGGCTTGACGACACCCGAATGCAGGCGGTCGCCGCCGAATTCAACTTATCGGAGACCGTGTTCCTCTTCGAGCCGAGGAACGCGATCAACACCGCGCGGGTCAGGATTTTTACGCCAAAGCGCGAGTTGCCGTTCGCCGGCCATCCAACGATTGGAGCCGCCGCTCTGATCGCCCACTGGCGGGCCGGCGACCTGCTCGCTGGCCAAGATCTCAGGATCGTGCTGGAGGAAGCCATCGGCGATGTCGTTTGCAGCGTGCGCCAGCGCAAGGGCCAGGCGCTCGCGGCCTATTTCGAGTTGCCGAAGCTGCCCGAAAAACTCAACGGCAATGCGCCATCCAAGACGGAGCTCGCCGCGAGTCTGGGGCTCGAACCCGGAGACATCGGTTTCGACGCGCACGAGCCGAGCCTCTATAGCGCCGGCGCGCCATATCTGTTTGTTCCGGTCCGCTCGATTGAGGCTGTCGGCCGCGCCTCGCCCGGCGCGATGGCTTGGGCGACCAGCGACGGTCCAGCCACTTATATTTATTCGCGCGAGGTCGCGCGCGACGGATCGGCCTATCACGCCCGCATGTTCGCCCCTGCTTGGGGGGTGACGGAGGATCCGGCGACCGGCAGCGCCGCCGCAGCCTTCGCCGGCGTCGTCCAGGCGTTCGACAGTCCTGGCGACGGCGAACACACGCTGATCATCGAGCAGGGCTTCGAAATGGGCCGGCCAAGCCTGATTGTGCTTGGCCTTACGATCGAGGCCGGTGTGCTCGGCGCCGCGACGATCGGCGGCTCGGTCGTGATCCTCTCCAGCGGCTCGCTCGACCTTTGAGCGAGCCCCGTCTCCTCCAAGTCGGCGAGCTTGACCTCGCGTTTGAGCCCGCGCCATGGGCGTTCGCCGAACGTCAGGCCGCGAGCATCGCGGCGCACTGGACACGGTTGAGGAAGGTGAAGCCGTCACTTTTCAACGGGCGGATTCTGCTTCTGCGCCGGCGCGCGATCGAAACCCGCTCGGATGGGGTATTGACGCTTAGAGGCGTCTATTTCGAGGCGGACTTTGCCGACTATCTCGCGTGGGAAGAATTCGGTCATCCGGGCGAACCGGTGGACAACTGCTTTTCGATGGCGGCGCTGCGCGGCGCCGACGGGGCTTTCCTGCTCGGCGAAATGGCCCCTCATACCTTCAACGCCGGACAGATTTATTTTCCCGCGGGAGCGCCGGATCCGAACGACGTTTTCGACGGCGTCGTCGATTTGGAGGCCAGCGCCGGTCGGGAATTACTAGAGGAGACCGGGGTGAGCGCTGGCGAGACCGCGATGGCGCCCGGCTGGACCTTGGCGTTCACGCCGCAGCGAATTGCCTGCATGAAGCTGATGACGCTCGCAGTCCCTGCGGCGAGGGCCAAGACGCGGATCGACGCCCATCTCGCGGCCGACCCGCAAGCCGAGCTTTCGCGCATGCATATCGTGCGAAGCCCGCGCGATATCGACGAGGCGCGCATGCCGGTGTTCGTGTCCGCGTACCTGCGCGACGCATTTGCTCACAAGTCGGTGGGATAACCGTGTCGCCTCTCCGAGGCGGCGATCATGGCTTTTGCCTCAGCGTCATGGCCAGCCGCGCACGCGCTCTCCGCCGCGGCGATGTCGCGCTTGATCTGGTTATAGACCGAGGGAACGACATGGCCCATCGACAGGTCGTTGTCCTGGACGGCGCGATAGCGCGCGATCTTCGCTGAGCAGTCGTCGCCCTGCGGCAGTTGGAAGCCAGGCGGCGTCACCGTGACGGAGCCGGGCGTCGGCGGAGCTGAAGCCTGCGGCGCGGGCGCGTTGCAGGCGGCGAGGGCCAACCCGGCGAGAGCAAGCGGCGCAAGCGGCTTCATTGCAATGAGGCTCCCGGCGGGCGACTCGTGCGTCCATCCCCGCACCAGTGACTCGCTACACCCGCTGGCCCCGTCAAGCACGGCGCCCTTGCGTTCGCGCGACGTGCTTTTCCGCAAAGGAGAAGGGCGGATCGCTCGCCCTGGCGGCGATCCGCCCGGTCACGCCAAGGTTCAGTGCCTTGCGACGGCGGCGGGACGATGGACGGACCAGATTTCCGTGACCGAGGCGAGAGCGACGATCAGTCCCAAGACGACGCAGACCGCGAGCGCATGGTGCAGGGCGGCGAAGCCAAACACCCACGGCGCGGCCGCGACCGCTAAGCCTACGACAAGGGTCACCCACTCCTCCCACTCGGCGAATTGCACGAGCGCCGCGATCGCGATGGCGGCGATCACGATTCCGCCGACCCATGCCGTTCTCGCCGCCGCCAGTTCGCCAACGAAGCCGAGGGCCCACGGCGAGATGAAGAGCAGCACGCCACAGACCAGGCTTATCCAGTCCTGGACGTTCTTTTCGTCCCCGCGCACCAGAGTTTCACCTGACATCTTAAACTCCCTTGTAAGACGCGGCGTTGAGCAACGCCTTTGGCGCCTGTAATAATTCAGGTTTTTGCGGATTTCATGGCGAACCATCGGCCGTGTCGATTGCGGGCGCCTGGGTTGGAAGGCCGCGAGTTCATCGTGGCGCAGCCGAGGCCCGGCCGCGAATTGGCGCGGAGCATGCTAGGATGCGCGGCGCCGCCCGATCGGAATGCCAGCCGCCCATGACTTCGACAACCTTCACCGCCCGCGTTATCTCTTCGATCGGCGATGTCGACGCCCATGTTTGGGACGCCTGCGCCAATCCGCCCGGCCGCTCCGCCGACGAGGCCGAGGGCGAGCGGTTCAATCCGTTCATCTCCCACGCCTTTCTGCATGCGCTCGAGGTTTCGGGCTCGGTCGGCGGCCGCTCGGGCTGGACGCCGGCGCATGTGACGGTCGAAGACGCGAACGGTCGCCTGGTCGCCGCCGCGCCCTGCTATCTCAAGAGCCACAGCCAGGGCGAATATGTATTCGACCATGCCTGGGCCGACGCATACGAGCGCGCCGGAGGCCGCTACTATCCGAAGCTCCAGGTCGCGGCGCCGTTCACCCCCGTTACCGGACGCCGACTTCTCGTGGCGGCAGACGCGCCCCAAGGCGCGCGCGAGGGGCTGATCGGCGCGTTGCGCGAATTGCGCAAGCAGACCAAGGCCTCATCAATTCACATCACTTTTCCGACCGCAGAGGACGCCGAACGGCTTTCCAACGCTGGATTTCTCATCCGCAACGGCGAGCAATTCCATTTTTCCTGCCAGGGCTACTCGACTTTCGACGACTTCCTTGGGGCGCTTGCATCCCGCAAACGCAAGACGATCAAGCGCGAGCGGCGCGACGCTCTTGACGGCCAAGTCAAGATTGAATTGCTCACGGGAGCATCTATTCAACCAGAGCATTGGGACGCTTTCTTCAAGTTTTACATGCACACGGGTTCGCGCAAATGGGGGCGCCCGTATCTAACCCGCGCGTTCTTCGAGGTTATCGGAGCCACATTCGCCGACCGCGTCCTTCTGGTGATGGCGCGCCGCGCCGGGCGCTATATCGCTGGCGCGATCAATTTCATCGGCGACGACGCGCTCTATGGCCGCAACTGGGGAGCGATCGAGGACAGGCCATTCTTGCATTTCGAGGTCTGCTATTATCAAGCGATCGACTTCGCGATTTCTCGCGGCTTGCGCCGGATCGAGGCGGGCGCCCAAGGCGAGCACAAGCTGGCGCGCGGTTATCGGCCGGCTCTCACCTATTCCGCGCACGAGTTCGGCGATGCGCGCCTTGCGAGGGCGATCGCCGACTACCTTGGTCACGAGCGTGAGGCGGTGGAACGCGCGATCGCCTATTACGAGGGTCACGCCCCCTTCCGCCGCGGCGAAAGCGATGCGCCCGGCGGCGAACGCTTGGGAGAATCCTTTGACGCCGACGTATGATCCAAACAACATCTTCGCCAAGATCCTGCGCGGCGAGGCGCCGTGCGTGAGGGTTTACGAGGACGACGCGGCGCTGGCCTTCATGGACGTCATGCCGCGCGCTGAGGGGCATACGCTGGTCATTCCCAAAGTCTTCGCTCGCGCGCTCTTCGACATCGATCCTCAGGAGCTGGCGCGGCTGATGCCCGCGGTGCAGAAGGTCGGGCGCGCGGTCATGGCGGGGATGAAGGCAGAAGGACTTTCCCTCCAGCAGTTCAACGAAACGGCGGGCGGGCAGCAAGTTTTCCACCTTCATTTCCACCTCCTCCCTCGCTGGAGCGGGATACCGCTCAGGCCTCCGGGCGGACCATTCCAGAGCGCCGAGGCGTTGAGGCCCAACGCCGAAAGGATCATCGCGGCGCTGGCCGGCGCGTGATTGTCAGAGCCGCGCGCCCGACGCTCAGCCTTTCGCTCCGGACGGCGACGACTTGACCCATATGCACTACTTTCCGGTGGGCGTCGGTCTTGCGACCCTGTTCGCCGCAATTCTGCTTGGCCTGCTGCTTCTGGTGCAGATCGGCATATTGAGCCGCGCCTATTCGGCGCTCGGCCTCGATCCCCGAGCGGCGACCCTTGCGCTGTTCGGGTCCCTTCTGGGCTCCTACATCAATCTGCCCCTGCTGCGCTTGCCGGCGGAGCGCGTCGTCGCGCGTGAGGTTGTTGAGATCTTCGGTGTCCCGTTCCTCGCCCCTGTCACGGTCGATTGGCCAGGCACCATTCTCGCGATCAACGTCGGGGGCGGCGTGATCCCCGTACTATTGTCGTTCTATCTGCTGATGCGCTACCGCCTCTGGGGATCCGGCTCGTTGGCGACTGCGGTCGTCGCCTTGGTTGTTCACCGGATGGCGACGCCGATTCCGGGCATGGGCATATCGGTCCCGACACTCGCTCCACCCTTGCTCGCGGCGATCGTGGCGCTGGTGATCTCATGGCGGTTTGCTGCGCCGGTCGCCTATATCGGCGGCAGCCTCGGGGTCCTCGTCGGCGCCGATCTTCTCAATCTCAGCCAGCTGCGCGGCCTTGGCGCCCCAGTCGCGTCGATCGGCGGCGCCGGGACTTTCGATGGGATATTCCTGACCGGCGTCATCGCGGTGCTTTTGGCGAATCTTGTAGCGAATAGAAGATGATGATGGTTAACGAGTGGTTGCCAAATCTGTGACGATTCTGCCACATCTAGCCGCGAATTCATCCGATTCAGCAACCGAGGGTGGACAGCTTTGGAGCCGGACCGTATAGTTCCGGCATCGCTATTAGGCGGGGCGCGCGCGAGTGGCGTATGGCGTCGCGTATCACAACGGAGACAGAGATGATCAACAATTGGCTCAAAGGAGTCGCGATTGCGGCGCTGACGGCCTCTGGACTAGTCGCCGCGCAGGCGGCCGACCTTCCGACCAAGAAAGAGGCGCCGGCGCCGGTGTTCGTTCCGCCGCCCTTCACCTGGACAGGGTTCTACATCGGTCTTAACGCCGGCGGCATCATTACCAGCGGCAGCCGTAGCGCGACGCTTGCGGTCCCAGCGGCCGACGTTTGGCTCAGCAGTTATTTCCCCAACGGGATCGGAAATGGCCAGAGCGGATTCATCGGCGGCGGCCAGGCCGGCTACAACTGGCAAACTGGCGCTTTCGTCCTCGGCATCGTAACCGACTTCGACGGCACGAGCCTGGGCAAGAGCTTCAGTGCCAGCAGCGCGCCCTTCACTGGAGCCGGATTCCTTGACGGCGACACCTTGAATGTGAACGCCAAGGCGAGCCTCGACTGGTTAGGAACGACTCGCGCCAAGGTTGGTTTCGTTGTCACACCTGACAATCGTCTCCAGATCTATGGAACGGGCGGCATCGCTTACGGCGGGGGCAGCGCGCACTTCAATGTCTTCAACTCCGTCACCAACTCATATTGGAGCGGCAGCCCGAGTTCCACGCGCGTCGGCTGGACCATCGGCGCGGGCGCCGAATACGCGATTACGAACAACGTCACAATCGGCGCTGAATATCTCTACGCTGACCTGGGCAGCACCCACATTAATACGAGCCCGAACTCCTTCGCCAACACGGTCTTCCCGAACGTGTACGCGACCGCAAAGTTCAACTACAACGCGTCGATCTTCCGGGCTCTCGTGAACTACAAATTCTGAGCGCTAGGCGCTCCGATCTGGACTAAGTTTGGCCGGGGGAAAGGCGACTTTCCTCCGGTTCTTTTTTGGCTGTGGGGCGGTCGGATAGCGAGTTCTCGACTTCGGCGCGATGGATGAGTCGGCGCCCCCCCTTCGCGCCGAAGACCGAGCGAGTCGCCGACGCGCCCAGTGGTCGCCAATGCGCCCCCCAATCGTCGCGGGCCGGGGGAGTCTTCCGCACGAGCGGTGTCGGCCCCCCCGCTTTGGGCGCCGGTTCCGTCAAGATGGTTGACGCCTCCCGTCTCTCGGGGGCGAATCAGTCGGAACCCGCCTACGGCTCCTCGGGCGCGGGCTCCTTCTTGTCAGCCGGGCCCGAATCGGCAGGTTCGATGCGCTTGCGCGAACGGCGCGCCCCGGCAGCGACGATGATGTCGCGCTCGAGCCGCGGCTGGGCCGGTCCTTCCGGATAGACGAAGCTGAGCTTCTTCACGCCCGTCTCGTCGGCCGTGACCACGACCTTGACCACGCCGCCGCTCTTCAATCGTCCGAACAGAACTTCGTCGGCGAGCGGCGTCTTGATCTGGGTCTGGATCACCCGAGCCATCGGGCGGGCGCCCATCGCCTCGTCATACCCATTCTTGACCAGCCACTCGCGCGCTTCATCGGTCAGCTCGATCGTGACGTTGCGGTCGCTGAGCTGAGCCTCGAGCTGGAGGATGAACTTGTCCACGACACGGGCGATGACCGACTCCGGCAGGCGCCCGAACGGTACGATCGCGTCGAGGCGGTTGCGGAACTCGGGCGCAAACAGCCGGTCGATCGCCTCGCGGTCGTCCCCCTCGCGCTTCGACTTGTGGAAGCCGAAGGCGGCGCTGGCGAGATCCCGCGCGCCGGCGTTGGTGGTCATGATCAGGATGACGTTGCGGAAGTCGATGGCCTTGCCAGAGTGGTCAGTCAGCTTCCCGTGATCCATGATCTGCAGAAGAATATTGAACAGATCGGGATGCGCCTTCTCGATCTCATCCAGCAACAGAACCGAATGCGGATGCTGATCGATGGCGTCCGTCAAAAGGCCGCCCTGGTCGAAGCCGACATAGCCGGGCGGCGCGCCGATCAAGCGCGAGACGGTATGGCGCTCCATGTATTCGGACATGTCGAACCGGATGAGCTCCAGTCCAAGGCTGAGCGCAAGCTGGCGCGCAGCCTCGGTCTTGCCGACCCCGGTCGGGCCGGAGAACAGATAGCAGCCGATCGGCTTCTCCTGATCGCGCAAGCCGGCCCGGGCGAGCTTGATCGCGGACGCCAGCGCGCCCACCGCTTCGTCCTGGCCGTAGACGGCGCGTTTCAAGGTCTCTTCAAGATGCTGGAGAACTTCGGTGTCGTCCTTCGAAACCGACTTCGGCGGGATGCGCGCCATCGATGCGACAGTCGCCTCGATCTCCTTGACCCCAATCGTCTTCTTGCGCTTGGGCTCTGGCACCAGCATTTGCGAGGCGCCTGTCTCGTCGATCACGTCGATCGCCTTGTCAGGGAGCTTGCGGTCGTGGATGTAGCGCGACGACAGCTCAACCGCCGCCTTCACGGCCTCCCCAGTATAGCGCAGCTTGTGGAACTCCTCGAAATAGGGCTTGAGTCCCTTGAGGATCTCGATTGCGTCGGCGACGCTCGGCTCCTTCACGTCTATTTTCTGGAACCGGCGAACGAGCGCCCTGTCCTTCTCGAAGTACTGCCGGTATTCCTTGTAAGTCGTTGAACCGATGCAGCGAAGCGTCCCTTGCGCAAGCGCAGGCTTGAGCAGGTTCGAGGCGTCCATGGCGCCGCCGGACGTAGCACCGGCCCCGATGACGGTGTGAATTTCGTCGATGAAGAGAATTGCGTCCTTGTGCTGCTCGATCTCCTTCATCACCTGCTTCAAGCGCTCCTCGAAGTCGCCGCGATAGCGCGTGCCGGCGAGCAGCGCGCCCATATCGAGCGCGAACACGGTCGAATCGGCCAGCACTTCGGGTACGTCCGAGTTGACGATCTTGCGCGCCAGGCCCTCGGCGATCGCCGTCTTTCCGACGCCCGGATCGCCGACCAGTAGCGGGTTGTTCTTTTGCCTGCGGCACAACACCTGGATGGTGCGCTGGACTTCGGCCTCGCGGCCAATGAGCGGATCGATGCGCCCCTCTCGCGCCTTCCGATTGAGGTTGACGCAATAAGCTTCCAAGGCGCCTTCCTTTTTCTTCGAGTCCGAACCGTCCTTAGAGTCCTTACCATCGCGCGAATTCATGATCCTCGTCGGCTCCGCGCGGTAAACGCGACGGATCGGCATGGCCGGGACGTTTCGCGATTCCATGACTGATGTAATTGACCGCGTCGTAGCGCGTCATGTCCTGCTCCTGCAGGAAATATGCCGCGTGGGTCTCGCGCTCGGCGAATATCGCGACCAGCACATTGGCGCCGGTCACCTCCTCTCGGCCGGACGACTGTACATGGAACGCAGCGCGCTGCACGACGCGCTGGAAACCGTTTGTCGCCTTGGCCTCCTCCTGGCTGTCTACAACGAGATTCTCGAGCTCCGTATCGAGGTAGTGGACAACGGTCTTACGCAACCCATCGAGATCGACGCCACAAGCCCTGAGGACGGCGGCAGCGTCTACGTCGTCGATCAGCGCCAGCAGCAGATGTTCGAGCGTCGCATACTCGTGACGGCGCTCGTTGGCGAGCGATAGGGCCCGACGAAGGGTCTTTTCGAGCGCGCGGGAGAAAATGGGCATCGGGCGCCTTTCACTTCTTTTCCATGATGCATTGAAGGGGGTGCTGATTCTTACGCGCGTGGTCCATCACTTGCGATACCTTGGTTTCCGCGATCTCGTAGGTGTAGACGCCGCATTCGCCGACGCCATTGTGGTGCACCTGGAGCATGATCTGTGTCGCCTCTTGGGCATCCTTATTGAAGAACGCCTGCAGAATCGAAATCACGAACTCCATTGGCGTGTAGTCGTCGTTGAGCAACAGAACACGATACATATTCGGGCGCTTGGTCTGGGTCCGGGTGCGCGTGATGACCGCTGCGCCGGCGCCAGGCGTTTCTCCCCCTCTCTTGGTTTCGCGCGAGGCCATCAGCCGCAACGGCGTTTGTGCCGAGGTCACGCCGAAGGCCGGATAGAACCAGCGCGCCAAACGAGCCATCCCCGCTCGCAGGCGAACAACCAACGGATTTGAAGCGGCAGCCACGGACAAACCCCGATTGATGCCGGTTGGGCCTGAACGCACATCTTTACGCGTACGCTGAACACCAGCAACTCAATCTAAGCACGCGGCGCCGCCAGCGCCAGATGTCGTCGCCGAAAGTCAGCATTGCCAATTTGTCCGTCACGCGCAAGGCCCTCGACGCGGGAGCGGATTGCGCGCTTTCAATCTCATGGTGACGCCAATTCGCGCGCTTTGATGGCGTCCGCCCCTCCGCGGCTGCGATGATGAGAAATATTTCAGAGGCTGAAAATGAAAATGCCGGCGCTTGAACGGCGCCGGCGTCAGCTCAAAACGATTTTCTCTCGCCGCCCTCTGCGACGAGTCGATCATCCGATTACTTCTGGATGCTGGCGTAGGCCGTGGTGACCGGCTTCAACGCGTCGGAAGCGACTCGGGTGTACAGCTCGGAGACCTTGGTCGCCTGTGCGACAAAGCCCTCGTAGGCCTGCTTGGCGAACTCGCTCTGGATCTGAACCGCAGAATTCGACACTGCGCGCGCCGAGAAGTTTCTCAAACATCGCTGTGCCGGCGGCGAAGGCCTTCTTCGAGTAGTCGGTCGAACTCGGCGGCGATATCCTGCAGGCCCTTGGTCAGGGTGGTCGAGGCGGCGGTGTAGGCTTCCATCTGCTCCTTGGAGAATTTCTGGAAGTCGTCGAACGTGGGAGTGGTGGCAGTCATGGTTGGACCTCTTCGTTGGCGTCGATTTCGCTCCTGAAGCATGAATCAGGGCGGCGATCTCTCGGTGTCGCCAATATGTGCAGTGCACAATGAAAGTCAAGCATGTTTTATTGCATTGCAGCATTTTTGCGCGACGACCGATTTATGATGCCGGATTCGCGGATCAATGGCTAAGAAAACCTACGCAAGATTTCAATGTTTTAAATCAATATCTTTTACTAACGCTTTATCCGCGGTCATCGTTGCGCTCGCGCGGAATTGTGATTCCGGAAGGTTGGCGACAACTCCGATGGGTTCAGCGTCGTGGCGTTAACCGCCGCGTAACCGCGCCGACATATCGTTTACGACCGTGTGAGTTACGCAACTGTGAGCGGTTCGGCCTCGGCCGTTGCGTGAAGTTCAATAGGGCGCGTTCATGGCGTTGCGTAGAGGCAGCTCTCGAATCGGCCGGCTTGTCCAACTGGCGACGGCGGCCTTCATCTCCGCCTCGGCCGTTCTTGTCGCTGGCGCGCCCGCTGAGGCTCACCACTATCGGCACCGTAGCTATTCCGCGCGCGCCACGCACGCGTCTCACTACCCGCGTTACGCCGCTCGCGCGCACGCCCCCCACGTCCGCCGGGCGGTTGCGCCGATCCCCTCTTCGCCCTCCTTTTCGGCCATCGTTGTCGACGCCAACAGCGGACAGACGCTCTATTCCGTAAGTGAAGACGGGCTGCGCCACCCGGCCTCGATCACCAAGGTGATGACGCTCTACCTTCTGTTCGAAGCGCTCGACCGTGGCTCGATTACGCTCCAAACACCAATTTCGATCTCCGAGCATGCCGCAGCGCAAGAGCCCTCGAAGCTCGGCCTCAGCCCCGGCGAGACGATCAGCGTGGAGAACGCGATCAAGGCGGTCGTGACCCGCTCGGCGAATGACGTGGCGGTTGCGATCGCGGAGGCAATCGGCCAGACCGAAGACAATTTCGCAGACATGATGACGCGAAAGGCCCGCGCGCTGGGCATGTCGCGCACGCTCTATCGCAACGCTTCCGGACTGCCGAACGACGAGCAAGTGACCACGGCGCGCGACCTGACCATTCTCGGGCGCTCACTCGAGGAGCAGTTTCCGCGCTACTTCCACTATTTCTCGACCGCCGAGTTCAACTATGGCGGGAAGGTCATCGGCAATCACAACCACCTGCTCGGTCGCGTCGATGGGGTCGACGGAATCAAGACCGGCTACACCCAAGCGTCCGGATTCAACCTCCTGACCTCGGTTCACCGCGACGGACGGTCACTGATCGCCGTCGTAATGGGCGGCCGGTCCGCGGCTGGGCGCGACCGGATCATGGAGAACCTGATCGCCGACCACCTCAGTGAGGCTTCCACCGCACACACCGCAAACATGATCGCCGAAGCGGCCCCAGCCGCCGAGGCGACTGACGAGCGTCTGGAGCCGCCGGCCCACCTGCGTCATCCGGCCGCGCCCCAGCATGCCCCCGTCCAGGCCGCTGAATTCCGGGATCGAGGAAGGCGACACCGCGGCCGGCGACGACGAAGCCCCGGCGGCCCAAACGACCGTCGCCCGCACATCAACGATGGCCTACGCGCCCGAGGCCGAGCAGGCGGCTGCTGACCCTGGCTTGGCCAAAGGCGCTGACGGCAGACCGGCAGCGAAGGCGCGACGGCCCGCCCGAACGCAAAAGACCAGCGCGGCCGCCGCGCCGCCCGAAAAGCCGGCGGATCGCGAGACCGACCGCCGTCTCAAGCACCAGACGACCGCCGGACGATCCGTGAGCCTCGCCAGCGCGAAGCCCGAAGCTTCAGGTCAGCCGCACAAACGGGGCGGCGCCACTGTGAGCACAGGCTGGACGATCCAGATCGGCGCGACCGACGATCCCGCCAAGGCGAATGCGCTCCTTGTCCGCGCTCGCCAGCATAACCGCTCGAACTCTCGCCTCGGCCAAGCCGGTCACCGAGAAAGTGCGCAGGGGCACGGACACGGTCTATCGCGCGCGCTTCGCAATGCTTGATTCGGCATCCGCCGAATCGGCCTGCCGCTCCCTCAAACACAACGGATTTTCCTGCTTCCCCGCCCACGACTGAAGCGCTCGAAACCGCTACTCCCTCAGGAGCCTCGTTTAGCCTTGTCGTTGCATCAGAACATCCTTGGCTTGATTGACCCGCGCGGCAAGCGCGGTCGAGCCGCCATGATCTGGATGAAACTTTTTCATCAGGGTTCGATGAGCGCGAATAATGTCCGCCGCGCTCGCGCCCTCGGCGAGGCCCAGGACTTCGAGCGCATCCCTGCGCGACATCGCGCCGCCAGCGCGGCTCCGCCCCTCACCCTCACCCTGGTTTGCCTCACGCCAGCCGGCGAACCGGCGGTCGAGATACGCCTCTAGCAAACTGACGCCGTCCGGATCGTCGCGCGCAAGCTCCTGCCTAAGACCGAGGAGTTCCGGCCGCGACATGGTTTCCAGCGCCCTGCCCGCATAGGCCCCGGCGAGCACCGAGCCGGTCATCACGCCGCTGTCGAGATTCAGCCGCATTTCGATCATCGCCGAGCGGGCGGTCGAGGCGCGGCCCGGGTTCGCGCCGGGGCCGGCGTCGCGAAACGGAGACCACCCCGCCCCTGTCGTTCGCCAGCCGGCGAAGCTCGCGACCATCCCGGCGACCGTAGCCGCAAGGCCCACGCGCCCGCGCAGGAGCAGAAGAAGCGCGCCGATCATCCCCATCACGCCGCCGCCGTGACGCACCAGCCGCGCCGCGGCGGCGGTGTCCATGCGGGCGAACTGCTTGATCGCCGACAGGAGGATAAACAGCAAAATCAAGCCGATGATGAAGTTCATCGAGGTAACGCTTTCAATTCGACGGGGCTTGCCGAAGTGAGCCGTCCGTGGCCGCAAGCCGCCCGCCGGAGCTCAGACTACGCCAACTTCACCTCCCCTGCATCTGCGACAGCAAGAGCCGCGCAGCTGGGTCGGCAGCAGCCTCCGCCGCGAGCGCCGTCTGGCCGCCAGCGGCATAGGCGGCCGCCGCGCGCAGGAGCGCCGCCAGGCGCGCCGACGCGCCAGCGTCGAAGGCGCTATAAGCCCCGCCGGTCAGCCGCGCGATCTCGGTGAACGCTCGCCTCGCCGTCGGATCGCGGCCTTCCTGAAACATGAACGCCTTGACTCCGAGGAGCGCCAAATCGCCGGCGAGAGCGGCGAGCCTGTCCGGGTTCTCTTCCATGGCGTCACCGACGAAGACGAGGACCGCGACCTTGGCGCGTTTGGCCTCACTCAGCGCATGGGCGAGCACCTTGCGGATCTGCGTCGATCCGCCGCGCACGTCGATCCGGCTCATCAGCTCGGCCAGCCCCTTCCCGCCGGAGACAAAATTCGACGCCCGGCATTCGTCCATGCCGCGGAAATAGACGAGCTGGACGTCGAGGCCGCCGAGGTCGGCCGCGACGTCGAACATTTTCGCCTGCAGGGCTTGGGCGAGATCCCAGGTCGGTTGCCGGCTCATCGTCGCGTCGAGGGCGAAGATCAGCCGCCCGCGCCCGGACGAAGCCGGGGCCGGAACCTTTTTCGCCGCCTCGACGAAGGCGGCGATGTCGTCGGCGCCGCCGCGTCTGGCCGGCGGGCCGGTGTTATCCTTATCCATCAAGGCCTCAGATCTGCGACCAGACCATAGATTGGACCCGGAGAACCGCGCGACAAGCCGGGAGGGCGCATATTTACAGGAGTCCCAGCCCGGCGAGCTCCCGTCGCAACGCCTCCGGCATGTCGGCGAAGCCCGGCTGGGTCTCGTCGATGTCCGGTGGGGCGGACTTCGTTTCGAAATAGCGCCAGCCCTGAAAAGGCCGCATCGGCCGCGGCGCAACCGCGACCACAGCTTGATCGAGCCACAACTTGCAGCGCCCGATCCCGTCCGGATCGACGAACGGTTCGATGCCGATGATGAGCTGGCGGGCGGCGATCTGGCCCTTGATCACCCAATAGAGCGAGCCGCCCTTGAGAATGTCCGCCGCCCGCTTCGGCGCCATGCGGGTGACGTGAGCGTGCCTGAGCGGCGCGCGGCGGCGTTCGGCCTCGGCCATCCGCGCCGCCATCCATTGCCGCAGGTCCACGAGCGAGTCCGCGCCGACGCAAAGCTTGATCAGATGCAGAGTCATTGGCTTTGGTTATAGCAGAGCCCTGAAGCCCTAAGAGCCTCGCGCGACCGCTGTCCACGAGCTTTAGCCGTCTCAGGGCGACGAGCGCGCCCGTTTTTCGTCAACGCCGAAACGAGATGCGCCTCTCACGCTGGCCTCGAATCCGCCGAAGCACTAAAATTCGGCCCAACGTTGGTCGCGAGAGACGATCGCAGACAATAATGGCAGTGCGCTAGGTGGATTACTCTGTCGCGGCGTCTGCGCTGCCTGAAAGTCGCGCGCTTTTTGTTGGCGCTATCCACTTCGTCGTGGCCGGCGCCGTCACCATTCATGTTCTGACGACCAAACGGGATGTTCCCGCCGCAATTGGTTGGATTGGGCTCGCTTGGCTCGCTCCTGTTCTCGGATCGCTCCTCTATGTCGGATTCGGCGTCAATCGCGTGAAACGCCGCGCTCGTCGCATGAAGGGCGCGGTCCGCGGCCTCGACCATCTCGTTTCGGGCGACATCTCGTCAGATGAGCCACTCGAACGCCTCAAGGCGGCGATCGGGAAGATCGCCGGCCGGGACATTGTGACAGGCAAGGTGGTCGCCGTTCTCGATTGCGGCGATCAAGCTTACCCGCAAATGCTTGCCGCCATCGAAAGCGCGAGGTTCCATGTCCGCCTCTCCACCTACATCTTCCGGGCCGATGAAGCCGGCCTTGAATTCATTAGCGCGTTGGTCAGAGCCCATCGCCGAGGGGTGAGAACCCGCGTTTTGATCGACGGGTTCGGCGGCGGCTTCCTGCGGTCAACCGCCTACCACCGCTTGCGCAATCAGGGCGTCCCTGTTTCGCGCTTCCTCCATTCGGCGCTGCCCTGGAAAATGCCGTTCCTTGATCTACGACTGCATAAAAAGAGTTTGATCGTCGATGGGGACTGCGCCTTCGTCGGCGGATTGAATATTGGCGTGGAAAATCTGACTGCGCAGCGGCGGAAAGCGCCCGTCCGGGATATTCATTTTCGGCTTGAGGGGCAGATCGTCCAGCAGATCGAACAGGAATTCGACGACGACTGGCTGTTTGCGACCGGCGAGGAAGCAATTCCCACAAACCCCGCGCCGCGGCAGGCTCCCTGTCGGGAGCCAGAGGCGCGCGCGATCGTCGCCGGACCGGACCAGGAGGTCGATCAGCTGATTCTGATCTTCCTGTCCGCTATCAATCTGGCTCGGAGGTCGATCAGGATCGCCACCCCATATTTCCTGCCCGATGAGCAGCTGATTACAGCGCTCCGATTGGCTGCCTTACGCGGTGTCGATGTCGATATTCTCTTGCCAGGCGAAAACAACCATCCATTGGTTGCGTGGGCGTCGCAGCCTCACATTCGACCCCTTCTGGAATCGGGGTGTCGAGTTTGGCGAAGCGCGCCCCCGTTCGATCATTCGAAACTGATGACAATCGACAACGGATGGAGCCTGATCGGCAGCGCGAATTGGGATATGCGAAGCCTCCGGTTAAATTTCGAGCTGACTGTCGAGTTTTACGACCCCGAATTGGCCTCTGTATTGGCTGAGATTGTGGACGTCCGCCGCGCCCAGCCGATTACTTTGGAAGAAATCGACAACCGGCGGTTCATTGTGAAGCTTCGAGATGCTGCGGCGCGCCTCTGCATGCCCTATATCTGAGTGTCGGTTGAATCGAGGTTCCGGTGAAGGTCGCATCCTACAACATCCACAAATGTCGCGGCGCTGATGGCATGACCCGCCCCGATCGCATCGTCGGGGTGATTGGCGAACTCGGCGCCGAAGTCGTGGCGCTGCAAGAGGTCGATCGTCGTTTTGGTCGCCGCGGCGGCCTCCTCGATCCGGTCGCAATCGAGCGCGAGACCGGAATGCGGCTTCTGGTGCAATCCGACGTTTCCCATCGGCACGGGTGGCACGGCAACGCGCTGCTCGTGCGCAGAGAGCCAAAAGCCTACAGGCGTCTGCGCCTGAAGCTGCCGGGGGGCGAACCTCGCGGGGCCGTTGTTGCGGAACTCGATCTCGGCGGGGGCGAGTTTCGCGTCATTGCCGCTCACCTCGGCTTGTTTCGCCTTTCAAGAGTGGATCAGGTCGACGCGATTCTGACCGCCTTCCACGACTTGCCTCAAATGCCGACGATCTTGCTCGGCGATCTCAATGAATGGCGCCGGCGCGGCCGTTCGGCCCTGCGTCGACTTGAGCCGACCTTTGGACTCGCCCCGTCCATTTTGAGCTTCCCTTCGCGCCGGCCCATCTTCCCGCTCGACCGAATTCTCGGCTGGCCGGCGGGATTGATCGGCGATCTCGCGGTTCACGACACCCCATTGGCCCGGCGCTCGTCCGATCACCTTCCGCTGACCGCCAAAGTAAACTTGATCTCGGCAACGCCAGCCGAGCGAATTGCGGCCTGAGACCTGAACCCCGAGCCGGCGAGCCGTCCCCCGAGTTGACCAATCAGTATGGCGTGCGCCTGAGACGTCGGTAATAAATGACGCGCGCTCGCCGTCAATATCGGCCGTGAGGGCGGCGCCGCTAGGAAAACTCATTGGCGGCGCTCAGTCCGCCGCCGAAAAAAATTGCCGCCAGTTCAGCCAGCGACGATGGTCCTCCCGCTTCGGGAACGAGTTCAAGTTTCCTCGCCGCCCGTGCGAGTCCCGCGTTCTCGGCGTTCCGCATCGACGCGCATGATCCGGGCCCCCATCTCAACCTGGTCGCCGACGTTAGCGATCAGGTCGCGCACGACGCCGGCGTGGGGCGCGACGAGCGCATGCTCCATCTTCATCGCTTCGACAACCGCGAGGCGCTGGCCGGCTTCGACCTTTTCCCCCTCCCCGACCGCAAGCGCCACGAGGCGGCCGTTCATCGGGGCACGGATCACGGCGTCGCTTTCCTCCGCGCCGCCCTCAGCCTTTGCAAACGGGTCAATGAGCTGGACGAACGCCTGTCGGCCGCCAACGAAGGCATAGGCGCCGCCATCCGCTTCATAGAGCGTGATTTCATCGCGAGCGCCCGCGCCGCCGCCGTCTCCGAAATCGGCGTTGGAGGTTTCGACCAGATGCAGGCGCGCCGGGACCCGGTCGACGGCGGCGTCGAGGCCTATCCGGCGCACGCCTGCGAGTTCGAATGAGTTGGCGACCCGCCAAGGATCGAATGGAGCAAGGAGCGAGGCCCTTGCTTCCCTTTTGTCGAACAGCATGAGCGCGGCGGCATGGACGGCGCCCCTGTCAGGCGGATGCGGCTGGGCGCCGAGGCGCCCGAGATTGGCGTCGATGAAGCCAGTATGGATCGACCCGGCAACGAATTCCGGGCTCATGATGAGCGCTCGCAGAAAGGCCAGATTGGTCTTCGGCCCAATAACCACGGCGTCATCGAGCTCCTTCCTGATCGTGGCCAGCGCCTCGGCTCGAGTCGGTGCGTGAACGATGAGCTTGGCGATCATCGGATCGTAGAAGGGCGAAACGGTATCTCCGCCGGCGACGCCGGTATCGACCCGGACGCCTGGCAACCCCTCCTCGCCCTTAAGGCTCATCAAATGGATCCGGCCGGCCGAAGGGAGAAAATTGTGCTCCGGGTCCTCGGCATACACGCGCGCCTCGATCGCCGCGCCGGCGCAGGCGATCTCGTCTTGAGCGCGCGGCAGCGGCTCGCCGGCCGCAACTCGGAATTGCCATTCGACCAGATCGAAACCGGTCACCGCCTCGGTTACCGGGTGCTCGACCTGAAGCCTGGTGTTCATCTCGAGAAAATAGAAGTCGTGCGGCTTGAGACCGCGGGACGGATCGGCGATGAATTCGACGGTCCCCGCCCCGACATAGCCTGCGGCCAGCGCCGCCTCTGTCGCCGCCTTGGCCATCGCGGCGCGCGTATCGCCAGGCAGTCCTGGAGCAGGGCATTCCTCGACCACCTTCTGGCGCCGGCGTTGCGCCGAGCAGTCACGCTCGTAAAGGTGGACGCACGCCCCGTGCGCGTCTGCGAACACCTGCAACTCGATGTGGCGGGGCGATGCGATGAATTTCTCGATCAGCACCCGCCCGTCGCCGAACGCCGCCTCGGCCTCGCGGATCGCGCCCTCGAGCGCCAGGTCGAACTCGGCATTGGCGTCAACCCTCCGCATTCCGCGCCCGCCGCCGCCGGCGATCGCCTTGATCAGCACCGGATAGCCGATCTCATGGGCCTTCTCGCGGAGGAACTTCGCGTTCTGGTTGTCGCCGTGATAGCCGGGTACAATCGGCACGCCGGCCTGCTGCATCAGCGCCTTGGCCGAGCTTTTCAAACCCAGGGCTCGCATCGCCGCAGGCGGTGGGCCAACGAAGACGACGCCGGCCTCCGCGCAGCGCTCGGCAAAGTCGGCGTTCTCGGACAGGAATCCGTAGCCTGGATGCAGGCATTCGGCTCCGACCCTCCGCGCCAGCGCGACAATGGCGTCTTGATCGAGATAGCCATTCGCGCCGTCGCCTATCTCGTGCGACTCGTCGGCGAGCCGGGTGAACAGCGCCCCGCGGTCGACCTGGGTGTGG
The DNA here is from genome assembly GCA_963761435.1 of uncultured Alphaproteobacteria bacterium. Taxonomy (GTDB): domain Bacteria; phylum Pseudomonadota; class Alphaproteobacteria; order Rhizobiales; family Beijerinckiaceae; genus Roseiarcus. Next base: position 251,842 of record CAVXHJ010000010.1, read on the forward strand.
AGGACGATCGCGCGGATGCCCATCCGTCGCGCCGTTCGAATGATGCGGCAGGCAATCTCGCCGCGATTGGCGATGAGGACGTTGGCGAACATTCGAGGCTCCGGGAGAGCCTTGTCTAGCGAACACCGCCTCGGATGGCGAGCATCCGAGCGGTTCGAATGTCGGACCAGGAGCAGTCTCGCCTCTCCCTAACCAAAGAAAGTCACAAAGCAGCGCCAGACTGAGCGACCCGCACCCCTTCGTTGCAACCTCAAAGGATCGTCCAGCCGGTGACCTTCATCGACAGAGCGCGCGCCTTCATTGGCCTCGCGACGCCAATTCCCAAGTGGCCGCCAGAGAGGCTTTCGCTCGCGCTTCAGGGCGGAGGCTCATTTGGCGCTTTCACCTGGGGCGTCCTCGACCGGCTCTTGGAGGAGCCAGGAATCGACTTTGACGCGATCAGCGGCGCGAGCGCCGGAGCCGTCAACGGGGTTGTGATGGCGGCGGGGATCGTCGACGGCGGGCCCGAGGAAGCCCGTGCGCGGCTTGCCCAGTTCTGGCGGCGGATGAGCCAGTCGGCGGCGCTATTGCCAAAACCTGCCGAAACTCCGTTCGGCGCCGGCGTCGAATTGATGATCCGTTCGATGTCGCCGTATCAATTCAATCCGTTGAACCTCAATCCGCTGCGCGAGGCGCTGCTCGCCTCGATCGATTTCGAGCGCTTGCGACGGGGCTCGCCGATCAAGCTCCTGCTCGCTGCGACCCGGGTCAGCGACGGCCGCCTGAGAATTCTGACCAACTCCGAGCTGACCGTCGAGGCGGTCCTCGCTTCAGCTTGTCTGCCTCACCTTCATCATACGATCGAAATCGACGGCGAGGCGTTTTGGGACGGCGGTTATGCGGCTAACCCGCCTCTGATCCCGCTCATCCGGGCATCGGAATGCGACCATGTGCTGGTCGTGCAGGTCACACCGATCAGGTCGGACCGGCTCCCGAAGACCGCGCGGGAGATTTCCAAGCGCATCGAGCAGATTCAGTTCAACGCCACGTTCAACTGCGAGCTCGAGACGCTCAAAGCCGCGAAAATGATCGGGGCTACCGATAAGCTGCGACGATTGCGCCTCGGTCGCATTTCCGTCGACGAGGAATTCGAGGGACTGGCGGACGAAAGCGCGGGCAATCTCGACTGGGCCTTCCTCGAACGCCTGCACGCAAGCGGCCGCGTCGCGGGCGACCTCTGGCTCAGGCGAGACATGCCCCAGGCGCCTCGGCGCGCATTCGGAGCACATCTTTGACATCCATCAACGTTCGACGTTACGTTCGCCGCTAACTTTGCGGCGTCGATTAGACGAGCCATAAGGCCCCGGGAGGGATTTCCAAATGAAGATTCGCCACGTTATCTGTTTGATGGCAGCGGCGGCTCTGACTCCGCTCGCGACGTCCCCTGCCCCGGCGCAGACCAATTTGAATGTGGGCACGCTCACCTGCGACGTCTCGGCCGGCATCGGTTTGATACTGACCCAGAAGCAGACAATGACCTGCACCTTCCAGGCCGCCGCCGGCGGACCGCCCGACATGTATACCGGGCGCATCGACGAGTTCGGCCTCGCGCTTGGGGCGGTCCAGCAAGGCGCCCTGGTCTGGGGCGTCGTCGCTCCGGCGAGCGGCGTGCCGCTTGGCGCGCTCGCCGGCTCTTACGTCGGCGTCGGCGCACAGGCGACGGCGGGGGTGGGCCTCGGCGCCAACGCCTTGGTCGGAGGGACGGGCCGCGCGTTCGCGTTGCAGCCGGTCACGGTCCAGGGTCAGACAGGGGTGAACATCGCCGCGGGGATTACAACCGTAACATTGACGTCGGTGCACTGATTCGATGACTGAGGCTGCCGCGCCCGAGACAGCGGTTCGAAAGGCAACGAACTTGCGCTTGACCTTACCGGCAAGCGGCTGGCCTCGAAGGCGGCGCTGGTTTCAGGGAGGGAGCACATGACGCGAAAGGACCACCCCGAAAGCGACGAAGCGGCGCAAGGCCATGATAGCGCCAGCGCCGCGGTGCTCTCGGCCGCCGCTAAGCGCGCTCAACAGGCGCTCGATAGCGCAAAGGATATCGTCACCCAGGCGCACCTGGACGACGTCGGCGCGAAGGCCGCTACGACGGCTTCGGCCCTCTACCGGGAAGGTCGCGATCGTCTTGCCGGCAATGAGGATCTGTCGCAAGCGACGGAACAGCTGAGCGCCGCCATCCGCAAGAATCCGCTTGCCGCGGTCGGGATCGCATTCTCGGCCGGTCTTCTGCTCGCCCTTCTCACCCGCGGCTAGGGGATGCCGAACCCGATCGTCGCGATCGCACAGCAGCAGGCGCAGGCCGCGATTCGTCGCGCGGCCGTTCCGGCGGCGCTCGGTGTGGTCGCGATGGTCCTGTTTCTTTTCATGCTGGGCGCATTGTTCGCCGCGCTGTTTTTCTGGCAGGAGCAAACCTACGGGCCGCCCGCCGCCGCGCTGATCGTCGCCGCGGTCGCCTTCGTCCTTGCGGTCGTCGCGCTTTTGCTTACGCGGATCGGGAAACGGCCTAAGCCGCCACCCCCGCGGCCCGACCCGACCCTGCCGCAGATCGTGTCCCTTCTGGCCCAAAGCGCGCCAGGGCGATCGCCGCGGCAACTGGCGTTGAGCGCCGTCCTGCTCGCGCTCGCGCTCGGACTGATGGCGCGCGGCTCCCCGTCCGAGAAGAAGTAAATCCGCGACCGGGCGGCCACCCACCTTACGATCGGCGTCGCGCTGTTGAACAAAACTGGACCACGGCGGAAAGAGCCGCTCCTGCATCGCCGTCGCGAAATCCGAAAGGACTACGCTAAAGCCTGTTGCATTTGGATGGAGCCAGACACGTCAATTGCGAGCGTGAGCCGAAGCAATCCATGAGAACCTCGGGGCCTTGCGTTCCCCTGGATTGCTTCGTCGCCATAGCCCGTCGAAGACGGGCGTTCTTCCGAACGCCCCATAGCCCGTCGAAGACGGGCGTTCTTCCGAACGCCCCATAGCCCGTCGAAGACGGGCGTTCTTCCGAACGCCCTATCGCTCCTCGCGAATGACAATTCCAAGCCGGCGCCAGTTGCTCCAGTCAGGTCAGACGGCCTGCTCGACGAAATAATTTTCGTCGATCTTTCGCACTTCGTACACGTCCTTCACCCGGATGCCGACCCGGTGGCGGATCATGAGATTCGCGAGCTCTTGCCCGTCGATCAGCACCACGCGCTTCGAGACGCGGGTAATGAAGTCGTAGGCGGTGCTGGGAAAATACGAGGTCGTGACCAGAACGCCCTTGGTCGCCCGATGCCCTTCGAGCCCGCCAACGAAATCACGCACTTCGCACAACGGAACACCCTTGTTCGGATCGAGCCGCTTGGCTTGCACATAGACGACGTCAAGACCGAGTTCATCCTCCTTGATGACGCCGTCGACGCCGCCGTCGCCGACCCTGCCGAGCGCGCGACCCATCTCCGCGCGGCCGCCCCCGTACCCCATCCGCACCAGCAGGTCGATGATGAGGCGCTCGAAGAACGCGGGGCTGAACGAATGCACCCTCTCGACGATCTCCCGCGCGAGTTCGGCGTTGAGGTGCTCGAAACTCGAGGCGATCAGCCCCTCCGCACCCTCGGGTATCTCGGAACCTTCGGCGAACTGGCCGCCCTTGCCCTGGGTTTTCCAAGCGACGAACTCCGGGTAGCGCTCGAGCAACCCGAGATCGATCTCGCTGACGCCCTCCGCGAGCAGCTCCCGTCCCCGGTCGGTCGCGCGGCAATAGCCGCGCCTCGGGAGCTCGATCAGCCCCGCCTTCGACAGGTATGACCTTGCCCAGTTGAGCCGGTTGGCGAACAGGGTCTGATTGCCGCTCGGCAGCCTGAGCAGGCGTTCCTCCGCGGAGATCCTCAGCGCCTTGCCGACCTCGTCCTCGAGCCCCGCGATGCTGATTTCGTCATGACGCTGCCCAATCGTCTGTAACGCCGGCAACATGAGTTGCTGAAAACTGGGCACGCTCATCGATTTCTGATGCTCCCGATCCAAAAACTACATACGAAAGACGCCGAATCGCGTCGGCTCGATCCTGGCGTTGAGCGTGGCCGAAAACGCCAGCGAGAGAACGCGCCGGGTTTCCCGCGGCGCAACGATACCGTCGTCCCAGAGGCGAGCGGTGGCGTAGTACGGCGACCCTTCAGCCTCGTACTTTGCTCGAATTGGGGCCTTCAACGCGTCCTCGTCGTCTTTGGACCATTCGCGCCCCTGGGCCTCGAGCGCCTCGCGCCTTAGCGTGGCGAGCACGCTCGCGGCCTGCTCGCCGCCCATCACGCTGATGCGTGCATTGGGCCACATGAACAGGAAGCGGGGGGAATAGGCGCGGCCGCACATGCCGTAATTACCGGCGCCGAACGACCCGCCGAAAATGAGGGTGATCTTGGGCACATTCGCGCAGGCGACCGCGGTGACGAGCTTTGCGCCGTCCTTGGCGATGCCGCCCGCCTCATAACGCCGTCCGACCATAAACCCGGAAATATTCTGGAGAAAAAGCATCGGCACATTGCGTTGGACGCAGAGTTCGACGAAATGCGCGCCCTTGAGCGCGCTGTCGGAAAACAGCACGCCGTTGCTCGCGATGACGCCGATCAACATGCCCGAAAGGCGCGCAAATCCGGTGACCAGTGTCGTTCCGTATCGCGGCTTGAAGGGGTCGAATTCCGATCCGTCAACAATCCGGGCGATGATCTCGTGCGCGTCGACCTGCTGGCGAAGGTCGACCGGCATGACCAGCTCCAGCTCCTCGGCCGGATAGTAAGGCTCGATCGGCTTCGTCCATTCGATCGCCCGCTTCGGCTCCCGGTTCAGGTTGGCGATCGCCCGCCGGGCGAGGGCGAGCGCATGCGTGTCGTCGCGCGCCAGCGTGTCCGCTACACCCGACACCCGGGTGTGCAGGTCTCCGCCGCCGAGCTCCTCCGCGCTCACCGTCTCGCCGGTCGCGGCCTTGACCAACGGCGGGCCGGCAAGAAAGATCGTGCCCTGCTTGTCGACGATGATCGTCTCGTCGGACATCGCCGGGACATAGGCGCCGCCTGCGGTGCAGGAGCCCATCACGACCGCGATCTGAGCGATTCCGGCCGCGGACATGCGCGCCTGGTTGAAGAAGATGCGCCCGAAATGATCACGGTCCGGGAACACCTCCGCCTGGTAAGGCAAATTGGCGCCGCCGGAGTCGACCAGATAAACGCAGGGCAGACGGTTCTCGGTCGCGATCTCCTGGGCCCGCAAATGCTTCTTTACGGTCATCGGGTAATAGGTTCCGCCCTTGATCGTCGGGTCGTTGGCGATGATCATGACCTCGCGCCCATCGACGAGGCCGATGCCTGCGATCAGTCCTGCGCCGTGCACGTCACCCTCGTACATGCCGAAGGCGGCGAGCGCGCCGATCTCCAGAAATGGCGAAGCTGGATCGATGAGGCCGGCGACGCGTTCCCGAGCCAGCAGCTTTCCCCGCCCGACGTGACGTTCGCGGGCTTTGATGGAGCCGCCCTCGGCGGCGGCGCGCCGACGAAGGTCGAGTTCAGCGATGAGCCGCCGCCACTCGGACGCGTTCGCCTGGCGATCGCCGTCCTTCGTCAAGGCGCTCTTGATCCGCGTCATCGCGTCCGAAGTCCCTGATCCCAGCTTCCGCCTTTGCGGCGGACGTCAACGTTGTTTCCGTTGTTCACACGTGACATTGCGGACAAAGCTGTTTCTGATTTCATAATATCATTCAGCGAATGCTTGGCTTCCGTTAGAGCATGCGGGATGTTGTTTATTTGCAACATATAGCTCTATTGGGCGCTCATTCCGGACTTTAGGGAAAGACGGGATCACCGCCGCTCAACTTCCCTAACCTCGGCGATCCCGGCCCGCAGACTCCATTTCCCTACTCGGTGAAAACTCGTCATCGTCTCTCGCGGATATTGGGGAATCGGGCCGGGTCGCATCGATCTTGGCATAATCGATATGGCGCAAGCCCTCGTCGTCGATCCAGACGAAGTCCACGTACTCTTGGCCAAAGCGCACGTCCTGGGCGGCGAAGACGTCGCGGGCGCGGACGATCTGCCCGGACGCGTCGTCAAAACCGACGACGCTGACGACGAAGTTCATCTGGCTCGCGGCCATCGTATCTTCGTTTTGCCCAAGCAGCGGACTCTGCGCATCGATCGGATGGAATAGCGTCCAGCTCAGCGCGAAGGTCGGGTTTTCCGACCTCAGCAGCCCCATCCGCTCGAAGCCGATCATGCGCTTGCCCTCCTCGGTGACGGTCGGCCTCAGAACCCACAACTTGGCGGTCGCTTCGGTGATGAAGTTGCTGCGCGCGTTGGCCATGCGGAAAACCAGCGTCGTCACGCCATTGTGCCTGGTCACGACCGGATATTTGGCGAAGATGATGCGCGCGCGGGGGCGCGAGAACCGGGCGAACACGAGGCCGGTCATCACCGCCAGCAGCAGGAGGCCGGTGAAATTCTCGGCCGTCGCGACCACATGCCCGAAGATTGTCTGCGGGTGCATGTCGCCATAGCCGACCGTCGACGTCGTCTCGACGCTGAAAAAGAAGAGGTCCGCCAGGCTTCCCTCGCGCGCGTTGGCGATAGGGGCCCCGCCGAGGTCGTAGACCACCGCGAAAATGAAGTTGAGGGCCACGAACGCCGCCGCGAGCGTGGCGACGAAGCTCGGCCACGACATGGTCATGGCGTTGAAGTAGAGGTCGCTCCAGACATTGCGCTCGAGGCCTTCTGCAATGATCCGGCGTCCGGCAAAATCGCGCCCTCGGGCGCGAGGGCGTCCCGGCCTGCGCGATTGCGCGTTTGTCCCGGCAGGCTTGTCGTCCGGCGCGCTCAACGGCTTCTGGTCTTGTCAGATGGCGTCATAGCGTTCGATCCGCCACGGCTCCGCGCGAGCATCGGCGATCCAGGCCTTCCACGCCGGCAGGGCCATGATCGCATCCATATAGGCGCGCGTCGGCTTGGAGACTGGGACGTCGTAGACGTGGAAGCGGTTGACGACGGGCGCAAACATCGCGTCGGCGGCTGAAAAGCGCCCGAAAAGAAACGGTCCGCCCTTGCCAAAGATTTTGCGGGCGTGCGCCCAGGCCCCTTCGATGCGCGCGATGTCGGCGCGGACCTCGTCGGTGAGTGGGATCGCCCGGACCAGCCGGCGGAAATTGGTCGGACAGGCCTGCCTCAGCGCCCCGAAGCCGGCGTGCATTTCGGTGGCGAGCGAGCGCGCGTGCGCCCGCGCCGCTTTGCCCCTCGGCCAGATCGCCTTTTTGGGATAGGCCTCGGCGACATATTCGACGATCGCCAGCGACTCCCACACCGCGACCTTGCCGTCGTGCAGGGAAGGGCACTTTCCGGTCGGCGCATATTTGAGCATGCTGGCCCGCGTCTCCGGCTCGTCCATCGGAATGACGAGTTCCTCGAACGGGATCCTGAAATGCACGAGCAGGATCCAGGGCCTCAGCGACCATGACGAATAGGCTTTGTTTGCGACAACCAGCTTCAGCGGCACGACGGCGTTCCTGCGGGGGTTCGCCGCGATTGATCGGCGCGCGCGAGGGCCAAGTCAAGGAGGCGCTCCGGCGGATAAATGTTCGCAGAGCGCCGCAAGGCCGCGGGAGGAATTGAGCATGCCATCGCTGTCGTCTCCGACCCGAGACCTGCAACAGGCGGTCTGTCGGGCTGCGGCGCGGATTAACGCGGCTGGAGCGGCGGCCCGCCAAACGCCAGAGTGGAATGGGACGCCGAAATCCAGGTCGAGGCGCCGCTCTCCGATGCGCCCGCGTTGACGCCGGTTCAAATGGGCTCGAAAAGCGGTCGTGACCCAGCGCCGGAGCCCGCAATTGTCTTCAACCAAAGTCGCGCTTCTCGTCGTGGCCGCGGGCCGAGGCCTTCGGCTCGGCGCGGAGAGGCCGAAACAATATCTTGTCTGCGCTGGGCGGCCGCTCATCGCCCATACGCTCAAGGCCCTTGCCGCTGGCTGGCGGTTCTCGGCTGCGGTTGTCGCCATCCGCCCGGACGACCGCGCGCTCTATGACGAGGCCTTGGCGCATCTGACGGCAGCCGAAGCGCCGCCGCTTGGGCCCCCGGCGACCGGCGGTGAAACTCGTCAGCAAAGCGTTCTTGCCGGCCTCGAGGCGCTGGCCGCGGCTGCGCCGGACATTGTGTTGATCCACGACGCCGCCCGGCCCTTTCCCTCGCCTGAACTGGTCGCACGCGCGGTTTTGGCCGCGGAGCGCCACGGCGCGGCGGCGCCCGGGACGCCGATGAGCGACACGGTCAAGCAGGTCGACGCCGACGGGCGCGTGCTGGCGACCCCTCCGCGCGCCGCGCTGAGAGCCGTGCAAACGCCGCAGGCGTTCGCTTTCCCGCTGATCCTGGCGGCGCACCGGCGCGCGGCCGCGGCGGGCGTCGCCGGCCTCACGGACGACGTCGCGGTCGCCGAATGGGCGGGCGCGCCGGCCTATGTCTTCGAAGGCGATCCCGCCAACGTCAAGGTGACCACGATGCAGGATTTCAGCGCCGCCGAGGCGCGACTTACAGCGAGTCTGGGTGAGACAAGGGTCGGCCAGGGCTTCGACGTCCACGCCTTCGCGCCCGGCGACCACGTGTGGCTGTGCGGCGTTCGGATCCCCCATTCCGCAGCGCTTAGCGGTCATTCAGACGCCGACGTCGCGCTGCACGCGCTGGCAGACGCCCTCTACGGCGCGCTCGCCGAGGGCGACATCGGGGCCCATTTCCCGCCCTCCGATCCGCAGTGGAAGGATGCGGCGTCGAAGGTCTTCCTGGCCCATGCCGCAGGCCGCGTCCGAGCGCGCGGCGGTCTGATTGCTAACCTGGACGCGACGCTCATTTGCGAAGCGCCGAAGATCGGCCCGCATCGCGAAGCGATGCGCGCGTGTGTGGCCGAGATCGCCGGGCTCGACATCGCGCGCGTCGGCATCAAGGCGACGACGACCGAGCGCCTCGGATTCGCCGGCCGTGGCGAGGGTGTCGCGTGCCTCGCGACGGCGACAGTGCGATTGCCGTAAGCAGGCCGCCGCACTGGTTTCGGATCGCGGCGGTCGCCCGCGAAGGAGGCAAACCTCAAGCCTTGTGATGAATCTCTTGCAGTCCGTAGACCGGGGTCGGAATCCCTTCAAGACGCGCCTTCAGTTGCAGCGCCAGGAATTGCGAGTAGTGGCGCGACTGGTGCAGGTTGCCGCCGTGGAACCATAAGGCCTCCTGCTGCGTCGGCTTCCACATGTTGCGCTGCTCGCCTTCCCAGGGGCCGGGATCCTTTTGGGTGTTGGAGCCTAGTCCCCAGACCTTGCCGACCTTGTCAGCCATTTCCCGACCGCAGATATCGGCGACCCACCCGTTCATCGAGCCGTAACCCGTCGCGTAGACGATCACCTCGGCCGGCAATACCTTGCCGCTGTCGAGCTTGACGCCGTGAGGCGTGATTTCCTCCACCTGGCCGGAGGCGAGTTTGATCTTGCCTTCGATCACAAGTTGCGACGCCCCGACGTCGATGTAATAGCCCGAGCCCCGGCGCAGATATTTCATGAACAGGCCCGATTCGTCGTCGCCATAGTCGAGGACGAACCCGGCTTTCTCCAAGGCGGCGTAGAAGTCCGCGTCGATCTCTCTGATCTTGTCATAGAGCGGCTTCTGAAACTTGTGGAGGATGCGGTAAGGCAGCGAGGCGAATATGAGGTCGGCCTTGGCCGTCGTCATGCCGCCACGGACCGCGCGCTCGGAATAGAGGTCGCCGAGGCCGATCTCCATCAACGAAGGTGAGCGCACGATATGGGTGCTTGACCGCTGGACCATCGTCACGTCGACGCCAGCTTCGTAGAGCGCAGCGCAAATGTCGTGCGCCGAGTTGTTCGAACCGATCACGACGACTTTCTTGCCCTTGTAGCCGTCGGGGCCGGGATGGACCGAGGAATGATGCTGCTCGCCCTTGAAGGTCTCCATGCCCTTGAAGCGCGGCAGCACGGGCTTCGACGACATGCCGGTTGCGAACACCAATTGCTTGGGCCGCAGAGTGATTTCCTTGCCGTCGCGATCCACGACGACAGCCCACTCCTTTTTCTTTGGATCGTATTTCGCGCTTCTTGCGGTCGTTTTGGTCCAGTAGTTCAGCTCCATCACCTTGGCGTACATTTCGAGCCAGTCGCCGATCTTGTCCTTGGGCGAGAATACCGGCCAGTTCTTGGGGAAGTCGATATAGGGCAGATGATCGTACCAGACCGGATCGTGCAGGCAGAGGGACTTGTAGCGCTTGCGCCAGGAGTCGCCGGGGCGCTCGTTCTTTTCCACGATGATCGTCGGCACGCCGAGTTGCCTTAAGCGCGCCCCGAGTCCGATCGCGCCCTGCCCGCCCCCGATTATGAGCACGTAGGGCTGCGTTTTTGTACCGAGCTTCTCCGTCTCCTCGTCGCGCAATTCCTTCCAGGTCTTCGCGCCGGGATTGACGCCGTGCCTCGCGCCGAGCGGGCGGGTGAAGCCGGCCTTCTCCTCGTGGCCTTTCAGCTCGGCCATTGTTGTCAGCAGGGTCCAGATGAGGCCGTCCTTGATGCGGATGAGGCCAAAGCCGCGGGCAATATCTGTCTCGAACGAAATCCAGGATTTCGAGCACGCCATCGGCTTCCGTCGCCATCTCGCCCTCGGCGACGCGCCAGTCACGCGGCTTCGCGCGTTTGAGGCAATGCGCCAGCATGTCGCGCACCTGATCGCGCCCCTCCATCGTCTTGATGTTCCAGGTGAAGGCGACGAGGTCGCGCCAATAGCTCTCCTCGCCAAACATTTTGACCGCCGCGTCCACGTCGCCAGCGGCCAACGCCCCATCGAATTTGCCCAGAAAGGCCGCAATGCGCGCATTGGGCGCCGTGTCGAGCATCGTATCCTCCCGGTGATTTCAGCTGGCGTTCGCCGTTGACCTGAAGCCTGCGAGGAAAACTGCGCGAGTTTGCGATCGCTTGCAAGCCGAAGGAGTTGACCGACGCCGATGGCGGTCTTCAACCATGCGAGGGCGCGTTCCGACACACGGCTTCCGGTCCGATCGCTAACCGGAAGCCGCTTGGTTTTGGTCACTCCCGTCACCCCCGCAGCGCGCGGCGCAGCATTCGCTGCACCGCCCCGGGCTCTTCGAAGCGCAAGGTCACGGGCAAGGTTACGACGGCGCGGGCGTGGCGCTGGCCGAGGCGAACCAAGTCCTTCTCGGTCGTCGCAAGAAGCGCACCGCGCCGTCCGGCTTCCTCGATCAGCGCCTCGATCTCGCGGGGCGTGTAACTGTGATGGTCCGGGAAGTCGCGCGTCATGACGATCTGCGCACCGACCCGGCGGAGCGTGGCGTAGAATTTCTCCGGTCGCGCAATTCCGGCGAAGGCCACGACCTCGCGGCCGATCAGCCGCGCCGCAGCGAGCGCGTCGGGCTCGAGGCTGGCGCGAATTATGGGCTTGCCTGGCGCAGAGGCGGCGATTCCCGAAACCGCGGCGTCTTCCCCCCCGAGCACGATCAGCGCCCGCACGAGGGGAAGCTGAGCCGAGACAGGTGCGCGCAATGGCCCCGCCGGAACGCAGAGCCCATTTCCGAATCCGGTCTCCCCATCGACGACGGCGAAGGCCAGGTCCTTGACGAGCCCCGGGTTCTGGAGGCCGTCGTCGAGAACGAGCGCGTTCGCACCGGCCTCGATCGCGCTTCTGGCGCTTCTGACCCGATCCCGCCCCACCCAGCACGGAGCGACCTTGGCGAGCAGCAGCGGCTCGTCGCCGACAATCACCGCCGTATGAGCGCTAGCGTCAACCAGCAAGGGTTCGACTCGTTCTGCGCCTCCATAGCCGCGCGACAGGAAGGCGACGCGCCGGCCGTTCCCGATCAGGATCCGCGCCACCGCCAGGGCCGCCGGCGTCTTCCCGGCCCCGCCCGCTACGAAATTGCCGACGCAAATGGCAGGCGCGCCTACGCGTTCGCCCGCTTCACGCATCCGCCGCGCGGTCGCCCGCCCATAAACGATGCCGGCGGGCTGAAGCATGCGCGCGAGAAGAGTCGGCCTTCGTTTGGCCCAGAAGCCCGGAGCCTTCACCGCACCGCCTCGGCGGTCGGCAAGAACGCTTTCAGCGCTTGCATCGAGCGGTCGAGGGCGCCCGCCCGGCGCTCCACCGTGTCGCCGGCCGCGCGGGCCATCGCCCGCAAACGTGCGGCGTTTGCGAAGAGCGCAATCAGCGCGTCACCCAGGTCCTCCGGGCGAGCGACCTCGAACGCCCCACCGGCGTCATCGAGCGCGGCATAGGCGTCGGCGAAATTGGCGACCTTCGGTCCATGCAGAATCGCCGAGGCGAGCCTGGCAGGTTCGATGGGATTCTGCCCGCCGCCGCCGACGAAAGATTTGCCAACGAACACAACGCCAGCGAGACGATAGAATAGGCCCAATTCGCCGATCGTATCGCAGACATAGACCGCGGTTCCCGGGCCGATCGTGTCGCCTCGCGAACGCAGCGCACAGACGAGGCCCTGCGTTTCAAGTTGGCGCAGGACCTCCTCTCCGCGCTCGGGGTGGCGAGGCGCGATCAGGGTCAACGCGTCTGGAAACACCTGCCGGAGGCGCTTGTGCGCTTGCGCCGCGATCATCTCCTCGCCTTCGTGCGTCGAGGCGGCGATCCAGATCTGTCGGCCGGAGGTGCGGCCGGAAAGTTCGGCCAGTTCACGCAAGTCCGCCGGCAGCGTCGGCGCGTCGAACTTGATGTCGCCCGCGACCAAAACCCTCGGCGCGCCGAGCGCGGTGAGCCGCTCGCCGTCGCTTTCGCTGCGGGCGAGACATAGATCGAAATCCTCGAGCAGCGCTGCGATGAACCGCCGCGCCTTCGTCCAGCGGCGGAATGACCGCTCGCTGATCCGCCCGTTGACCATGGCCAGCGCGGACCCCGATCGCTTCAATTCCACGATCATATTCGGCCAGAGCTCGCTTTCGGCCACCAGCGCCGCGTCGGGGCGCCAATGCCTGAGAAACCGGCGCACGAACAGCGGACTGTCGAGCGGCGAGTATTGATGCAGCGCGCCTGGCGGCAGGCGCTGCGCGAGCATCGCCGCCGAGGTCAGCGTTCCGGTGCTCACCAGCGCGGTCGCGCCCATGCGGGTGACGCGCTCGACAAAGGGCAGGAGCACGGCGGCCTCGCCGACGCTTGCGCCATGCAGCCAGACCAGCGGTCCGGCTGGACGGGCGACGCGCGTCAGACCTCGACGCTCGTTGACACGTTGCGGATCCTCCTTGCCCCGCCTGAGGCGCATCGCCAGGATCGGCCCTGCGAGGGGCGTCGCCAGGAATGAGGCCAACCGATAGACAGTGAGCGACAACGGCGCTGTCATGCCGGTCTCAGATGGGCGCCGGGATCCGCCGCGCCAACAATGGCGTAGGCGCGCTGGTGCACGTCGTCGAGCCCGCGCTCGACGGCGAGTCGAGCGGCCTCCAACTCCTCCTCGCTGGCGTCAGCCGAGACTCGGATGAAATCGCCGGCGACAACGGCCGCGCGGCCGAATGGAAGCCCGAGCGAAGCGCGGTCCCAGGTGTTGAACTGAACGCGCAGGCTTGCCGCCACCGCGGTCGGAACGATCGGACGGCCGGTGAGTTTCGCCAACACGACGATCCCGAGTCCCGCCACCCGGGCGCGTTTGGGCACGTCGGCGGTCATGGCGACAGAGACGCCCGCCTCAAGCTGGCGCATCAGTTCGCGCATCGCCGGAGCGCCGCCCTTGTAATAAGCGCGATCGGCGGGGCCGCCTGAGCCGCGCACCGCGGTAATTCCCAGGCGTTCGGCGGCCAGCGCCTGGGCGCCGGCGTCCTCGTGGCGCGAAATGAGCACCGCGAGCCGCTCCATTGTCTCCGGGCGAGCGAACGGCGTCATCAGATGCTGGCCGTGCCACATCGCCGCGATCAGGGGCATCTCGTCCTTTATGAAGGCGTCGATATCAGCCGGAACGGTCGTGACCCGGCTCGTGTGCTGAACGAATCGCAGATAGCTGGCGAGCCCGAATCCGATCGCCTCCTGCGCCCACCCCCATCTGCCGACACGCCTCGCCATACGGCGCTCAGGCAGTCCGGGTCGGGGGGGTAAGTTCTGGCTCAAGCAGCCGATGCAGGTGGACGACGTAGTAGCGGGTTTGCGCCTTGTCGACCGTGGCCTGCGCCTTCGCGCGCCACGCTCGCTCGGCGCTGGCGTAGTCTGGGAAGAGACCGACGATGTCGATCTTGTCAAGATCGCGAAATTCATGGCTGTCGAGCGATTTCAGCTCGCCGCCAAACACCAGGTGCAGGAGCTGCGGCTTCGCCTCGTCTTTAGCTTTGGGATCGCGGGACGTCATGATCGTCTTTCCTTGAACGCGCGCGGACAGGCGCAAACGCTGGCTGGCGGGTTGGCCTTTGCCTTCGCCGCGGCCAAAACGCAAGCCGGACGACGGCGAGCCGCGCCCGTCAATCCGCCGACCAGCCGATGGCCGAGCGGAACGCTTCAATAAGGCGGGTCGCCGCAGAGTCCGGCGCGGCGAGAAGCGCGCCGCGCCGGACGTGCCGGCCGTTGTAAACGAGCCGATCGCCCGAACCATCGATGAGCCGCAAGCCCGATTCCTCGAGCAGAATATCGGCTGCGGCGATATCCCAGTCGTGCGAATTCTCAGCCGCGACAGCGAAATCGACGGCGCCGCGGGCCGCCAAGCACAGCCGGTAAGCAAGCGAAGGCACGCGCGGCGTGATTTCCACGGACGAGCCGAGCTTCGCCGCCATCGCCTGAATGATCGACTTGGGGCCGGCGGCGGCGCGCGGCGGCCAACCGCCGGCGCTAAGCGGGGCGCCGTTGAGTGTCGCGCCCCGCCCGCGCGCGGCGGCGTAGGTTTCGTCGAGCGCCGGCGCGTGGACGACCCCGGCGATCGGGCGCCCGTCGACGACGAGCGCGGCCGACACCGCCCAGCGCGGATCGCCGGTTACGAACGCTCGCGTGCCATCGATCGGATCGACGACGATGAGGCTGCGGCGGGCGAGGCGCTCGAAATCGTCGACCGTTTCCTCAGAAAGCCAGCCGGCTTCGGGCAACGCGTCACGCAAGCGGCGCTTGAGCAGCAGATCGGCCGCGAGATCCGCGGCTGTGACCGGCGAGCCGCCCAGTTTCGTCTCGACTTGCGCCGAGGTGCGCGCTCCCGGTCTAAAATATTCGAGCGCCACCGCACCGGCCTCGCGCGCGGCGGAGGCCAGGAGATCGCGCGCGGCAAGCGCGTCAATGTCCGCATCGACGCTCAAGGTGAGGATATCCGCAAGGAAGAGAAACGCCTATCGTTTGGCTTTAGCCGCGCGGACGGCAGCGCGCAATCGCGAAACGCAGAGTTATGCTCGCCTCTCGCGTCGACCGAGTTTTTGGAGCGGCTGATATAGCGAGCGCTGCATAAACAAAATTTTGATCTTGGCGGCTCTTGGCCCGGGGCCCAGATGCCTTAGGATATCCGAATTGGTCGGAGCGGGATGGCATACGGCGCTTCCGGGAAAGCGCGCCAGGAGGGGCGCCGATGAGCCAAATCGCCGTTCTCCGACTGGCCTTCGCAGCCGCGCTCGCGGGTTCCGTTGCCGCCTGTCAAACCGAGCGACGCAATATCCCAGACCTTACGCTGGCGCAGGCTCTGGCTCTGCCAGCGGACAAGGTGCCAAGGATTTTCAGAGACCCCACCAATCCCTACGGCTATCCCTACAACGTCCACGAAACCGACGGACTAAGCCGAAATCCCGACGATTGCACGAGATGGGGCTGTGTCGACGTCGGCGGCGGCGGATTCTGACTAGCCGGTCGGGGTGGCGAGCGCCTTGCGCGCGGCGCCGGCGACAGCACGTCCCAGCAACGCGTGCTGGTCGGCTTCGTAATGGATGCCGTCGAGATCCGAACAGCGAATGACGGCGCCGGCGTCGAGGAACGCCACACCCTCCTGCTTGGCGATTTCTGCAAACCGCTGACCCAGCAGGCGGGATTTCTCCGTCCCTCCCTCGAACATCTCCGCGTAGCCGCCGAGTTTTGCGAGCGGAGGCGGCGCGATGAGCAGGATCTTCGGCGCCGCGCCGCCCGGTCCCTCACCGTAGGCGCGGGTGAGAAAGATGAGCCGCGCCGCGCCCTCAGCGATGTCGAAGGCCGAGACGGAAAAACGCTTCTTGAGGTCGTTGCAGCCAAGCGCGAGAATGACGAGATCGAGCGGCGCATGGCTCATCAGGCACGGCGGCAGCGCATCAGCGCCGCAGCGATAAGGCTCGATCGGATCGTCGTGAACGGTCGTCCGGCCGCGGAGTCCCTCCGCGATCACCTCGAATTCGGGGCCGAGCTCACGCTGCAGCAGGGTCGGCCACCGCTGCGCGCGCGGCAATCGCGCACCGCTCGCCGGATCGGAGCCCCAGGTGTTGGAATCGCCAAACGCGACAATGACAGGCATCGGCCAAACGCCCCCTCTTTGATCGCGCGGAAGCCCCGCCGCGATCACAAGGGTTTAGAAGGAACCGGGGCACGGCGCCAGCCTTTGGCTTCTTTGCAGCGGAGCGACGGTCCGGAATGAATTCGACCTGCACCGCCCTACTCCAACGCGCCGACCTCGGCCTTCAGAAGCGCTTCCGCGATCGCCGCCCATTCCTCGTCGAGGGAGGTTTTGCAGATCGGCTTCCGCGCGCGCCGGTACCAGTAGGCGGCGTTGCCGGCGTCGCCCTCCTTGCGATGGAGATAGGCGTGCACCCAGTCCCCTGCCCCGCCCTCGTCGGCCTGCGCGGAATCATGCGCTCCGTCCCAATTCCCCCGTGCGTCGAGCCAGAGTGCGCGCAAGGCAGGGCTCAACGTCGAGGGCGGCGCAGCCGAGGAGAGCGAGGCGCGGAAGAGGGCAAGGTCCATGACGCATGAACGTTGGCGCCGAAAGCGCCCGCGGTAAAGCGCCCTTGGAACGCCGGCTCCGGCCATGGCATGCTCGGCCCGCGGGATCGATCGGGCGCCGCCGCGACAAGCACGGGGTTTGGGAGGACGCAATGCCAGGACCGGATTTCACCGGGATCCCGCTGATCGACATCGCCGCTCTGCGAACGGGCACGGGCGACGGCGCCGATGAGGTTGCGGCGCGGATCGTCGAGGCGTGCGAAACCGCCGGGTTTTTTTATGTGACCGGCCACGGCGTTTCCGAGCCGACGATCGACCGGATTTTCGCCGCCGCCCATTGGTTCTTCGCTGCTCCGCAGGCCGTTCGTGACGCGCTCGACGTCGCGACCTCGCCGAACTTCCGCGGCTACGTGCCGATGGGCATCACAGGTCCGGACAAGCCGCGCCGGATGCTCGAGGCGTTCCAGATGATGCTCGATCTTCCGCCCGAGGATGCCGACGTGCGGGCGGGAAACATCATGTTTGGCCCGAACCGCTGGCCGGACTCGGCGCCGGCCTTCCGCGCCGCGATGGAAGCCTATTTCGCCGCCATGATGGAGCTCACGCCCCTCTTGCTTTCGGCCTTCGCGCGTGGGCTTAACCTGCCTCACGATTTCTTCTCCGCCCATTTCCGCAAGCCGCTCACCCAATTGCGTCTCTTGCACTATCCGCCGCAGCCGCCGGATTCAGACGCTGAGGGCGTCGAAGCCCATACCGACACCGGCGCCTTCACCATCCTGTTGCAGGACGACGCCGGCGGCCTCGAGGTCAGGACTCGCGCCGGCCGCTGGATAGCCGCCACACCGGTCCCCGGCAGTCTGGTGATCAATATCGCCGACATGATGCAGCGCTGGACCAACGGCCGCTTCGTCTCGACCCCGCATCGGGTGCGCAACCGCACCGGCCGCGATCGCATCTCCGTGCCGTTTTTCGCCAATCCGGACTATGGCGCAGTGATCACGCCGCTCGCGGGAGCCGGGGCGAATGTCGAGACCAGATACGCGCCGCTCGCGTGCGGCCCGTATGTCGAGGCCGCCTACCGCGCGGCTTGGCCGCACGCGGAACGGAAACAATGAGATCCGTCGGTCGGCGCTATCGCGCGCCTTCGGCGGCCGCGACCGCCGCCTCGACGTCGGCGCGGCGCGGCAGCGGCGCAACCGCTCCGTAGCCCTGGGTCGACAGCGCCGCCGCAACATTGGCGAAGCGCGCGGCGGCGAACGGATCGCCGCGCTGGACATATTCGGTGAGGAAGGCGCCGTCGAAGCAATCGCCCGCTCCCGTCGCGTCCACCGCCGCGACCGCATGGCCTGCAAGGCGCTCGCGGCGTTTGTGCGTCGCGACGACCGCGCCCTTCTTCCCAATCTTGAGCACGACCACCGTCGCGCCCAGCCTCAGGTAGAAATCGACGATCGCATCGGCGTCGCTTCGCCCCGTCAGCGCCTGCCCATCATCGAGACCAGGAAGCGCGATGTCGCACGAGCGCATCGCCTCATGAATGATCGCTCGCGCCCGTCGGAGCGGCCACAGCTTCAGCCTCAAGTTCGGATCGTAAGAGACGAGCCGCTTGGCGTCGTGAGCGACGTCAATCGCGGCGAACACCGCGTCGGCGGCCGAGGACGAGATCGCCTGACTGATCCCGGAGACGTGCAGGATCTTGGCGGCGCGGATGCGGCCGTCGGGCAGGTCGCTTTCGCTGATCCTGCTCGCCGCCGAACCCGCGCGCATATATGAGAATTCATGACCATCAGGGCCGTGGGTGACGAAATAGAGCCCGGTGTGAGCGCCGCCGTTGACCGCGATCCGGCTCGCATCGACGCCTTCGCTGAGCCAGAGCTCGGTCAACGCCTGGCCGAAACGGTCGGCGCCGACGGCGGTGAAATAGGCGGCGTCGGCGCCGAGCCGCGCCGCCGCGATCATCGCGTTAGAAGTGTCGCCGCCGAACCCCTGCACGAAGGGCGCCCCGTCGTTGGCCTGGTTGAGTTCGACCAGCGCCTCCCCGATAGCCAGGAGATCCGACATATCCTACCTCGTGGCGACAGCGACCGCGACCCCAGCCATAAGCCCGCCGGCGGCGCGATGCACGAACCGCATCGCCCGGGGCGAGGACAGAAACACGCGCGCGCGGTTCGCGGCCAACGCGTAACCGGCAAGGGTTGAGAAAATGACCATCGCCGAAACGGCGGCGAGCTCGGCCAGCGCAAGCGGGGTCAGCGTCCGGACGTCGACGATGAGCGGCATGATCGACAGGAAGAACACCATCACCTTCGGGTTGCCGAGCGTCAGCGACAGCGAACCAAAGAACGCGCGCCAACCGCGCGAGGCCGGCGGCGGCGCGGCGCCGAGGGCCACGGGCGCGGTCGCCATCTTCCAGGCGAGATAGAGCAGATAGGCCGCTCCGGCGAACTTGATCGCAAGAAATACGCCGGCGAAGGCCTTGGCGACGACCGCAAGTCCGGTCGCGGCCAGGATGAGCCAGATCATGTCGGCGACAAAATAGCCGGCGATGAACGGCGCGACGCCTTTCAAGCCCTGCCCCAGGACCCGCGCGATGAGCGCCGCCACGCCCGGTCCCGGCGTCGCCACCGCCGCGAAATAGACGGCGGCGAAAATGAAGAGCGAGGACAGCGTCATGAGGTCGGCCTGACTTTGCGTCTGGCCAGGGCGTTGAGCGCCTCGACCACCGACGAAAAAAACATCGCCGCGTAAATATAGCCTCTTTCGATGTGAAAGCCGAAACCGTCTGCGATCAGCGTCATGCCGATCATGAGGAGGAAGCTCAGCGCCAGCATCAAGACGGTCGGATTGCGGTTGATGAACGCCGCGAGCGGCCCGGAGGCCGCGATCATGACCCCGATCGCGGCGACGACCGCAACCACCATGATCGGAAACTGGTCGGTCATGCCGACGGCTGTGATGATATTGTCGACCGAGAAGACGATATCGATCACGATGATTTGTATGAGGCCGGCGGTCAGGCTGAGGGGCGAGCGGGCCTTAGATTCGTCAGTGTCGGCGTCCGGGTCGACTTTATGGTGGATCTCAGTCGTCGCCTTCCAGACCAGGAACAGGCCGCCAGCCAGCAAGAGCAGGTCGCGCACGGAAAAGGCGTGCCCGAACACCGTCGCGATCGGTTCCCTGAGCCGCACGACCCAGGATGCGGAGCCGAGAAACGCCAGGCGGAACAGAAGCGCCAGCGACAGGCCGAGGCTTCGCGCAAGACGTCGACGACGCTCGTCGATCCGGTTCGACAGCAGCGCGATGAACACGAGGTTGTCGAGGCCGAGCACAACCTCCATGGCGAACAGGGCCGCAAGCGCGGCCCAGGCGCCTGGATCGGCGGCCAGCAGAAGAAGGTTGTCCATGCGCCGGTTCGTTCAGTCCCATACGTCCCGCGCCGGACGGCCGGCGGCGCCCCAATCTAGGGCGCCGCAGCCAGCCTTTCCAACCTCGGAAGACTCCCAAGCGTCCCGCCATGCCTGTGCAAGTAGGCGGGCGCGCGGCCGCCACGGCGAAGTTTCCGCTTCCTAAATCTGAATTTACCAGTTTTCTTGGAGCCGCTCCGCCCAATATGCTAGACAACACGATACAAAGGCTGCGGAGGCGCTTCGACTGTCCTGCGATCAGGAGGCAAGAATGAGGCTATCGCTCAAAAGCCGGATGATGTTTGTGGCCGCGCTCGCGGGTTCGCTGGCGGCTCCCGTCGCGGCGCACGCCCAAGACCAAAACATCCCGGTCATGACGCTGCGGGCCGCATTGCGGCTTCCCCCGGACCAACTGCCGAAGATGTTCATAAGTCCGAACCCCTACCAGTCCTACCCTTACAACGTTCACCGGACCGACGGCCTCAGCCGCAATCCAGACGATTGCATGAGGTGGGGCTGCATCGACCATAGGTGAAGGCGGCTCTCGCGAGTCGTCGCGCGACGCCCCTCCAAGCCAGGCGGAGCTGAGGTCAGAATTTCACGCGCAGGCCGGCCGTCGGGGCGATGTTCTGGGTCGCCAGGAAGCCGTTCGCCAGGCCGCCGTAAACGTTCGAGAACATCACGCCGGCGTAGAGATCCACGCGCTTGAGCGGCCGATAATCGATCATCGCGGAGACGGCGTATTGCGTTCCGGCGCAGGCGCTGCTGTTCTCGCGGATGACGTTGAGGGCATTCCCGTTTGGCTGGACAAAACTTGTCTTGGCGTAGGCGCAGGGCGTCGTCGAGGAATTATAGTTGTTCTGGTTTTCGTAATAAAAGGCGCCGATCACGTCCAGCTGCGAGTTAAAGGAATATTTGGCGCCGATGAAGGGGACATTAACCACCCTCATCTTGTTATAGGCAGTGTAATTGGTCCATGCCGTCGGAAAGAGTTTGGCGAAGGCTTTGTTGTTCGTGACGATGGTCGCCGGGACGCTATAGCCGCCGAGGGTCTGGAAGCCGTTCAAAAAATCGTCGCTGGGATTCGCTTGTTGCCACCACATCCAGCCGCCGGAGACCGTCACAGGGCCCCATTTGTACTTGGCGAGCAGCATGGCCCCGCTGTTGTTTGACAGCGTCGCCTTCAGGTCGTCCGGGCCGTAGAACTCCGGGATCCCATTCGTGCAGGCGGTCTGGCCTTTGAACGGCCCCTTCGTGAGCATGGCGCACGTGCCGGTGAAGTTGGAGAGACTCGCCGCATTCTGGGCGTAACTGCCGACGAGATCCACCGACAGGAGACCGCCAAAGACGTTTTGCACGTCAGCCGCCGATATCGCCTTGATAGAGACCGGTCGTGCCGTTGCCCTGAGCATAGCCGCCCCATTGCACCAGGCCCCCGCCGTGGAAATTCTCGTAGGCCACGCGGTACTTCACTCCGGTGTTGGCGCGGTTTGTTTCCGTGTCGCCGAAGCCGGCGTAGGAACCGGAATAGCCCAACGGTGAGAAGGCGTAGGAGCCGCCCATCGGATCGTATCCGATGACCCCGTCCAGCGTCAGCGAGGTCACCCGGCCGACGGTGAGGGTTCCGAAGGTCTGATTGCTGAGGCCGATGTACCCAACCGAGTTATCGAATTGGCCGGCGCGGCTTGAGTCGCTGTTTGCGGTCTGCAGGGTCAGCGCCTGGCCATTGTTCTGCACGAGGGAGCGCGGACCATTGACGAGGTTGCCGGAATAGGGGTCGAACCCGGTTTCCAGGGCGCCGACGAGCGTACCATCCGGGGAACCACGGGAATGGCCTCCTTCATGTTGATCCCGACCACCGACTGGCTCATCCCGTTCGGCGTCCACAACCACTTGGGTCCGTAGCTCTGCTTGCCGACGAAGCTGTAAACGCCATTGGCGTACGACCCGTTGAAAGGCGCGCCGTTGGAGCTGTAGCCGAGGCCGGTGTCGATCGTGGCGTAGACAGTGATGCCCGCATAGCTCAGAGGGCATTCGGCGGGACTTGAATTCAAATAGGTCCAGAGGCTCGAAAAGCAGTTCGTCGGCGGAGGCGTCGTGGCGCCCTTCGTGGTCGGCAGGTCGGCTGCGCGCGCCGGCGCTGCAAGCGCGAGCGCCGCCCCCGCGGCCATCAGAATCGACCTCAATGCCGTCATCGCCCGCCCCGCCTGCCCCGGCGCTGTGATCGCCGATCCCCTCGCAGACGGCGTTCCACCGGCTGCTAATATTTTTAAGTCTATTGTTTTTATAGACATTATGCAAGTCTGGTTGAAGCCGCCAGAAAGATGCGCCTCGGAACGCCATGGGAGTGGGCAGCCGCCGCGCGCGGGGAGCCAGCGATCGGCTGAGCAGGGCGCCCTTCGCGGCCCTAGCCGCGAAGGCCAGCTCGCGGCGCGCGATGCGCCCCGAGCCCGGCGCACAGGCCGCCGCCGTCCGCGCCATGATGCGGCGGGATCGAACCGCCGAGAAGCAGGAGCGCGCCGCGCAGGACAGCGCGAAGCGCGGATCATCGCGAGGTCCCCTGATGACAGGGCCTTGCCATGATCCGCGCTCAGCCGGGCGGCGTACGCAGCCCGGCGCTCTGTTTGCGCGCGCCCTTCCGGGCGCGACCCCTCTTACTTGAGGGAGGCGCCAACCTCGGTGAACACCGTGCTGACCTGCGTGCCGACATACTGGACGGCGACGATGATGAAGACTGCGATCAGGCTCGCGATCAGCGCATATTCGATCGCCGTCACGCCAAATTCATCGCCAAGGAACTTTTGAACTCGAGTCATCGGATTCTCCACATGTTCGAGGGGGCCCGTGTCCTGAGGCGCAAGATCCCGCTCACAATCGAAAATTGCAGCAACCGATTACCGGACCTTCGAGGGGATCGCTAAAGTTCTCACGGTTCCCCAATACGGACCCGTGATTGCATCTTAAGATTAATTCGGCGTGCGCCGCCGACGCTTACGACGCCGCGCGCGCCCTCGCCGCCTCCGCCGCCTCTTCGACCTGCCCAAGTCGCTCCTTGCCGAAGAAAATCTCGTCATTGACGAAGAACGTTGGAACTCCGAAGACGCCGCGCGCGACCGCGGCGGCGGTGTTGGCGGCGAGTTTCTGCTTGATGGGATCGCTCTCGGCCGCCGCGAGCAGGCTCGCAGAATCAAGTCCAGCGTCGCTGATCGCGCTCGCCAGCACCTGCCTGTCGTCGAGCTTGAGCCCCTTCTCCCACATCCCGGAGAGACCCATCTCGAGATAGGCGTCTCCCGAGCCGGCCTCACGCGCGGCCACCAGTCCGCGCATCAGCATCAGGGTGTTGACGGGAAAATGGGGGTTGAGGCGGAACTTCTCGAAGCGATGCCTGGCGACGAATCGGCGCAGCTCAAGCATTTCATATTCGAACTTGCCCTTGATCGGCGCGTAGGCGATGGCGGGGGCCTGGTTGCCGGTCGCCTTGAAAATGCCGCCGAGCAGACAGGGGTTGATAACGAGACGAGCCCCGGTCCGTTCGAGGATCGGCGGCAAAGCGCGGTAGGCGAGATAGGCGTTGGGGCTCCCGAAGTCGAATATGAACTCGATCGTCGCGCCCATCACCACGTCTCCTTCCAGGGCCGCAGGTCCATCTCGAAGGTCCACGCGCCGCGCTTCTGGCGATAGAGCCAGACGTAGTTGCGGGCGATCTCGTCGGGGGCGAGGATCTCCTCGCGCGCCAGTTTCTCGGCAGCGTCCGGCATGAGGCCGCGGATGAAGGCGCCGTCGATCGCGCCGTCGATGACGACATGGGCGACGTGCACGCCCTTCGGCCCGAGTTCGCGCGCCAGACTCTGCGCCAGCGCTCTCAGCGCGTGCTTCGCCCCGGCGAAGGCGGAAAAGCCCGCGCCGCCGCGCAGGCTCGCGGTCGCGCCGGTGAACAGGATCGTACCGCGCCCGCGCTCGATCATCGCCCGCGCGGCCTCGCGGCTGGCGAGGAAGCCGGCGAGCGCGGCCATCTCCCAAACCTTGGAATAGACCTGGGCCGTGGTCTCGACCACGGGAAAGCGCACATTGGCGCCGATGTTGAAGACGAGGACTTCGATCGGGCCGATCTCGCGCTCGATCCGCTCGACAAGCGCCGCGACATCGGCTTCGACCCGCGCGTCGAGCCCGAACGAAGTGGCCTTTCCGCCTTCGGCCCCGATCAACTCCGCCAGCTTGTCGATGGCGTCCGTGTGGCGCGGTCTGCGGGTGACGCAGACATGAAGTCCCTCCCGGGCGAAGGCGCGCGCGATCGAAGCGCCGAGCCCGTCGCCGGCCCCGATCACGAGACACACGCCGCGTCCCTGCCCCGCGTCGCTCATGCGATCAAACCCGGGGCGCCCATCCGACGATCCCGATCCACCATTATTCTCAAAGGCGTTCCTCCCAAGCTCGTCTGGCCTAACTCGGTCTTTGCGGCGAAAATGGCCGCAAGCCGGTGAAAGCCGGCGAAAACGAAATCGCTTTCTTTTGCTTTCTTTTGCTTTTCGGAATCGGGACTTTTCAATAGGTTATGGCGGATTCAAACAATAAAAAAATCCCCGGCCCTCCTCGCCGCCGGGCGGTCCCGCGGGACGCGGTCTCACTTCGGTCGATGGGAATATCCATAACATCGATTTCTGTTTTTGGCAAGAGAGGCCCTGGCTCTTATGGCGTTATCCGTTGGTCGACCGGTTTGACTGTTCGTTCGTCGAACCCTTGCCGTCATGGCCGGGCTTGTCCCGGCCATCCACGCCGGGCCGCCGCAAGAACGAGTCCCGCCTCGGCGCGACCGGCAGGAAGGCGGACGGTCGCAAGGCTTTTCGCGCTTGCCTGCGTCGATGCGCTGGGCCTTCGTGGATGGCCGGGACAAGCCCGGCCATGACGCCTTGATGGCGCCGTCCGCCACCTCCGCCAATGCTCCCGATTCCTTCCCGACAACAGCCAACGCGATAAGAGCGAAAGCCATGGGGCTCTGCGGCGCCTGGCTGAACATGGACCGGGGACGCCCGAAATGCGGGACGAAGCGCCTTTGGTGGATCTACGGCGGATGGAGCCTCCAGGGCCGTCGGCCCGGCGCCGACAAAGAAAGCAACTGCCGGTCTGGCCGCATCTATGCTATTGGGATCGACGCCGCACGAGCCAACGAGCTGGCGGTGAGGGAGGATAGGATGCTTAAAATCGCGTTAGCAGTCGCGGCTACAGTCGGCCTGACCTTCGCGGCCGATGCGGAGATTGGTCCCCTCTGTCAGACCCCTGAAGGCTCGCTGATTGTCTGTCACCACAGGCACAGCGGCGTCGCGCAGATCGGCCCCCTCTGCCAGACCCCCGACGGCTCTCTGATTGTCTGTCACTCCGCGCACAGCGGCGTCCCGCAGATCGGTCCCCTCTGCCAGACCCCCGACGGCTCTCTGATTGTCTGTCACTCCGGGCGAGGCTGACCGGTAGAGACACCCGCCGTACTCGCCAGATGAGACATGCGCTAGCGCCGGCGCGGCAGCACGCAGAAGGCGATCAGCCCCTGGGCGAGATAGTAGGTCGGGAGCGTCCATTGATCGGCTGGCCAGCCGACATGGCCGAATTTGCCGAGCGCGATCGTGATGTCGGAGAGCATGAAGACCAGCGCCCCGGCGGCGACCGCGGCCGCGGCGCCGGTGCGAAGGGCGGCCGCTCGCCCAATCGCCTGGGCCGCCATCAGCGCGATCACGCCGACATAAACCGCGACCGGCGCCTTCAAGTCGGGGGCGACCCCCGGCCAGATGAAGATAAGAACGAGCGCGGCGAACGCCGCAATCGCTGCCAGCGCCGGGCGCGACGGCAGAAAGCCGACGCCGCGCGAAACCAGTGCAAAGTGGTTGTAGACAAGCACATAGACGCCGACGCTCAGCGCCAGCATGAACACGCCGGAGATCTGGCTCAGGATCCCGGCGGTCAGCGAGCCGATCGCGTCGTTGAGCCGGTAGACGTTGCGTCCCAGCGCGAGCCCAATCCCGAACTCCCCCACCATGAGCGCGATGAAGACGGGAATCGCGTAAACGATGACGTTCAAGATTTCCTCCGGTATGCGCGCCGGCCCGATATACGACCGGCGGCCAGACGGCGCAAAGACCGGAGATGTATCGCTGGCAGGTCGCCGCCCGCCTCACATCACCGCCTGCAAACCCCCGAACAGGCCGACCGCCGACACCAGCGCGCAAACCGCAACGATCAGTCCGAGATACCAGCCGCTGAGGCGATGCGGCTCCGGCAGCGCTTTGACCGCCAGCGCCACCAGGACGCCGACGATCAGCGGCATCAGGAAGGCGTTGAGGACCTGGGCCGCGATATTGAGCCAGACGAGATTCGAGGCGAACCACACGACGGCGCAGGAGCCGATCACGCAGGCCGCGTAGACGCCGTAGAACCATCCCGCCTCGAACGGCCGGTATTCGAGCGAGCGGCGGTAGCCAGCGACTTCGCCGACGCCCCAGGCGAGCGCCAGCGAGGATACGATCGCCGCGACCAGCGAGGCGCCGAGCACGCCGGCCCCGAACACCACCCGCCCGGCGGTCTCGCCGAGGACCGGCGTGAGAGCGCCGCTGATCTCGCCCACGCTCGACAGGCTCGCGCTCGACGGCCCGGCGCCGAACGCGGACGCTGCGGCCACGAGCACCGCGCCCGTCAGGCACTGGGTCAGGATCGCGCCCACGGCCGTGTCCCAGCGCGCGTGGACGAGTTCGCCCGGCTGCAGCCTTTTGTCGACGGTGGCGGACTGCTGGTAGAAGATCATCCATGGGTTGAAGGTCGCCCCGATGATGGCCGCGGCCAGAAGCAGGAAGCCGCTGTCTCGGATGGGCAAGTCGATTGCGTCCCTCGCGAGCGCCGCCAGGCCGGGGTGCGCGCGCCACGCGACGACGAAGAACGCCAGCTCGAAAAGGCCGATGAAGAGCGCGGCCCGCTCGACTCGCTTGTAGGAGCCGCTGGCCACGATGATGAGCAAAGTCGCGGCCGCCAGCGGCAGGGTGAGGCTCCGCGACAGGCCGAACAGCTCGCCGACGCCGGCGACGCCGGTGAACTCGGTGATGAGCGAGCCAATGACCGCCGCCGCCAGCCCCAGCGTCGAAATGGCGGCCCAAACGGCGCCGAACCGTTCGCGGATAAGTTCGCCGTGGCCGCGGCCGGTGGTGAGCCCGAGCCGCACAGTCAATTCCTGAACCATGTACAGCATTGGAATCAGGATGAGCACGAGCGGCAGAAGGCGATAGCCCCATTGCGCGCCGGCCTCAGCGGCGGTGACGACATTGCCGGCGTCGGTGTCGGCCAGCATCACCAGCAGGCCGGGTCCCCAGATCGCAAGCGAGCGAGCGATAGAGGCTGCGCGGACGGCGCCCGGCTCCGCTTCGGCCTTCATCGCGGCTGCTCTCCCAAGCGATCGTCGGCGCCGGCGGCCGAATATGCGCCCCCCGACGCGGGCGACCGTTCAGACAGCGACCGCGCCGCCCGACGCGAAGGCGCCGGCTGCTGGCGGCTGGACTAAGGGAACGGGAAACGGAAAGTCAATTGCGCGAGAGCGCGCGCCTTACGTGACGCGGCGCGCCGATCAGAAGCGGAGTTTGAGGCCGCCGGTGAAGGGCGCGTCAGGCGCCTCGCGCCCGGCGGTGAGCGAGAACCCGCCCTGGGGACTGGCGGACGGCTCCTCGCTTTCGGCCGTCGGGAACTGCGCGGCGGCCTTCTTGCCCGCTCCGACCGGCGGGGCGTAAGGGTCCGAGAAGTGGATTTCGCCGACGCTTGCCGTCTTCAACGGCGCATGCTCGCTGTCCTCGCTTTTGCCGCGTGTGGCCGGGCGGATTTCGGAGGACCGGCGGACGGGCTTTCGGCCGACGCCTGCGTCCAGGCCACGGCGCTCGCGAGGCATAGAAGCGTCATGCAAAGGCGTTTCATGTGCGCCCTCATTCGCGCCCGCCCATCCCGTTAACGAATTATTAACGAGATGTGAACGCCCGCGCAATCCCGGTTGCGATCACATTTTTCGCTGCCGAGCGCGGGGCGGAGCGGTTCTGAAATTGACTGCGCCGAGCTGCGGAACGGTCTGGCGCTGAGCGGAAATCGCCCCACATAGAGCGAGGGGGAGATGCGCCGCGTGGGGCGCCGGCGCCGAGAAGCGAAGGAGGCCTTCGCAATGCCGCAGAGAAACGCGAATCCGTTGCCGGGGCTGATCTTCATCGTCATTTTCGCCGCCGGCCTGCTTCTGGCCTATTCGGGTTTCGGCCCAGAGAGCCTCGGCGCGAGCGTAACGATTGCGGTGATAAGCTTCGTGGTCGCTTCGATCGTCGCCAGCGCGGTCAAGGTCGCCAGTCAATGGGAGCGGGTCGTCGTCTTGAGGCTCGGCAAGTTCCGCAGCCTCGAGGGCCCGGGCCTGTTCTTCATCGTGCCGGTCCTCGACGCCGTGGCCTTCCGGATCGACATTCGCGTCATCACCGCGACGTTCAAGGCGGAAAAGACGATGACCCGCGACACCGTGCCGGTCGATGTCGACGCCGTCCTGTTCTGGAAGGTGATCGATCCGAAAATGGCGGCGCTCGACGTCGCCGACTATGTCTCGGCGATCAACTGGGCGGCGCAGACCGCGCTGCGCGACGTGATCGGCAAGACGATGCTCGCCGACATGCTCGAGGGGCGGGAGAAGCTGAGCGTCGACCTCCAGCGCATCATCGACGCGCGCACCGAGCCCTGGGGCGTCAATGTCATTTCGGTCGAGGTCAAGGACGTGCAGATCCCGGCCGCGCTCCAGGACGCGATGTCGATGCAGGCGCAGGCCGAGCGCGAACGGCAGGCCCGCGTGATCCTCGGCGATTCCGAGCGGCAGGTGGCGGAGAAGTTCGGCGAGGCGGCCAAGACCTACGCCGACAACCCGACCGCCTTTCACTTGCGGGCGATGAACATGCTTTACGAGGGCCTGAAGCGCAGCAACGCGACGATCGTCATCGTGCCCTCGACCGCGGTCGAATCGATGCAGCTCGGCGGCATGCCGGCGATGGCGACGGTCGCGAGCGCGATCGCCCACGCCCAGGCGGCGGGCGCGGCGCAGAAGGCGGCGGCAGAATGAGAGGCGCGCCTCGCAAGGCCGAAATCGCCGCTACATCGCCTTCTTGACGATCCGCCCGTCCTTCATGATGACCGGCGAAGTTCTTCTCCGGATCGGCGATGAGCTTGATGTCGGCGATCGGATCGCCGTCGACAAGAATGAGGTCGGCGAGCGCGCCCTCCTCCACCACCCCGAGCTTGCCAGGATAGGGATTGCGCGGGCCGGACATCGCCAAGAGCTCGCCGTTGACCGAGGTCGCCATCCTCAGGATCTCGGCTGGGGCATACCACCGCGCGAGCGTCGTCAGGATCGCGCCCTGGTTGGCGGTCATCGCGGCATCGAACAGAATGTCGGTGCCCCACGCCGTCTTGAGCTTGTATTGCATGGCGAAGCGATAGGCCGCGTCCGTTCCGGCGTAGACCAGCCTCGCCTTTGCCTCCCCTTCGGGAGTGGGCATCCGGTTCGAGTATTCATTGGCGAGAAACGGCTGGGTCGAGAGCCAGACGTCGCTGTCGGCGATGAGCCGCGCCGTCGCCTCATCCATGAGCTGCCCATGCTCGATGCACCGGACGCCGCCCCGGATCGCGGTCGCGATCGCGCGGGGCGTATAGGCGTGCACGGCGACATAGGTGCCCCAGTTCTCCGCCGCGTCGACGGCGGCGCGAAATTCGGCCTCGGTGTACTGGCTGACGTCGATCGGATCGTAGTTCGAGGCCACCCCGCCGCCTGCGGCCAGTTTGAGCTGGCTCGCGCCCAGCATCAATTGCTCCCGCGCTCGCATCAGCACGCGATCGACGCCGTCGGCGATCGCGGCGCCGCCGATGGCCTCGACGCGGCTCGGCGGCGCATCGGAGGCGGAGGGAATCTCGTAGGGGAAACGGAAGTCGCCGTGGCCGCCCGTTTGCGAGACCATCGCGCCGGAGGGCCAGATGCGGGGGCCCTTCACGACTCCCCCGTCGATCGCGCGCTTGAGGCCGAATGCCGGTCCGGCCATATCCCGCACGCTGGTGAAGCCGCGCATCAGTGTTCTTTCGGCTTCCTGCGCTGCAAGGAGGTTGAGGTAGCCGACGTCCGCGGTGAGCAGCGTGTTGAGAGGAATGGCCGCCATCATCGCGTGCCAGTGAGCGTCGATGAGCCCGGGCATGAGCACGCGGCCGCCGCAATCGATGGTTTCGCCATCCGTCGCGACGGCGCTCCCGCCCGACGCCACCGACTTGATGGCCGCGCCTTCGACCACGACCGTGAGGCCGTTTCGGAGCGCGTCCGACTTGCCGTCGAAGACCCGCGCGTTGATGAACGCGACTTGCGCCGCGCGGGCCGGCGAGCCGGGGGAAACCGCTCCCGATCCGGCCGCGAACGCGTGAGGCGCCAACGCGGGCGAAGCGAACTTTTCGCTCAGACGCCGGTTGAGCCGGGCGAAGGCCGGCGTGTGGCAGAGGCATCCCAGGGGCGGGGGCGCTCTCTCGTCATCCGGCGCGCAGGCGAACATCGCGATCCCTCTAAAGCGTCAAATCGTGGGGCGGCGCCAACGGTTTGGGTACGAACGCCGCCGCGGGATGGATCACGCCTCGACGCCTTCGGATCTGGCCGACATGCGGGGCATTTGTGGGAGCGAGCGCCGTCGGCTCAGGCCGGGACGGGCGCGTCGGCGCGGATGAGCTTCTCCTGCTTAAGCTCCGCCCAAAGCTCGGAGGGAATGGGATGGCGGAAAGCCGCGACGTTTTTCTCAACCTGGGCGCGCGTGATCGCGCCGGGGATGATCGAGGCGACAATGGGGTGGCCGAGCGGAAACTGGAGGGCGGCCGCCGGCAGCGGAACCTTGTGGCGAGCGCAGACGCGCTCGATCTTCCTCACCCGCTCCAATATCTCCGGCCCCGCCGGAGCGTAATTGTACAAGGCGCCTGGGACCGCGCCGGTGGCGAGAATGCCCGAATTGTAGCCGCCGCCGATTATGATTCCGACGCCGCGCTTCTCGCACAGCGGGAACTCGGTCTCGAGCACCTCCTGTTCGAGCAGCGTGTAGCGCATCGCGAGCAGGAAGAAATCCATGTCGAAGAGGTCGAGGAAGCGCGGGATCGAGCCCATCGAGTTGAAGCCGGCGCCGATCCCGCCGATGACCCCGCCCTCGCGCAATTCCGCGAGCGCCCGCCACCCGCTCGTCTTGAGTTCGGCGAAATAGGCGTTGAGCGTTGGCGGATTGTGGTCCCAGGGGTCGAGGTCGTGAATCAAGAGGACGTCGACCCGGTTGATGCCGAGCCGCTGGAGGCTGTCCTCGAAAGAGCGCATCACGCCGTCGTAGCCGTAGTTGAACACGGTCTGGAACTCGAGACCGCCGAGCCACTGATCCTTGATCGCGTTGGGTCCCAACGGTCGCCGCAGGATGCGGCCGATCTTGGTCGATATGGCGTAGTCGCCGCGCGGCTTGCGATAGAGCGCCCGCCCCAGCGAATGCTCGGCAAGCCCGCGTCCGTACCATGGCGACGTGTCGAAATAGCGGACGCCGCCCTCCCATGCCGCCGCGACGATCGCCGCGGCCTCGTCGTCGTCAATCCGGTCGAAGAGCTCGCCGAGCGGCGCGGTTCCGAGGCCGAGCTCGGTCACGCTGACGTTCGTCCGCCCAAGTTTCCGCGTCTTCAGGGGCGGAAGAATTCGCGCCGCTCATGAGTGACCCTCTAATCTCGAAAAGCGCGAACCGCCGCCGCCTATTCCTCAGGTTCGGTTCCGAACCGCAGCGGATAGCCCTTGGCTGCGCCTGCCTCGGTCCCGCGCGCGGCCTTGGTCTCGGCGATGTCCTGGGCGAAGACGGCGACGACGCAGACGCCCTTGCGATGAGCGGTTATCATGACGTTCAGCGCCTGCGTCTCATTGAGACGGAAAACCGCCTTCAACACCCCGACCACGAAATCGCGCGGCGTGTAATCGTCATTGAACAATATGACCTTGTGCAGGCGAGGCCGCTCGACGCGAGGCTCGGTCTTGACCTGCCGTTTGGTGGCGATCTTGCTCATCGTGCTCTCTTAAGGGCAGCTTTTATGGAGGCTTCAAATATTCTGACACGCGCGGCCCGCCGGATTCAAGCCGCTTCAAGCGGCGTGGCGATCACATCACGCGCCGCCTCGACGCGCGGGCCCGGCCCGGCGCGCTTCTTGCGCCGGAAATGAAGCGCCCGCCAGCTCGTTTTCGCGCAATTTCTGGTACGCGGGCCGCCGGCCGATTGAACTTTTCATTCATTGTAGGTGAGGCGCGTCAGGCCTATGGTTTAAGGGCGAGCGGTAACGAAAAAATGAGGTCTGCCATCACCTAGGCGGTTTCGATGTCGCCCGAACGGTTAGCGCCGATAGTCTCCACCATATGCATTGTCGCAGTGTTTCTGGTTTGGATTCGGCAGCAGCGTCAAATCGGCGCCCGACATGCCCTTGAATGCAGAAGACGGGGGTTGGCGGCCCGGGCCGTGCTTCCGGGCGCGTTGATGGACATCTGCAAATATTCGGAGGAATGCGCCAGGGTGCTGCGATCGTACCTCGATCGGACGGATGAAGACCGCGACGGGTTTGCCAGCCTCGGGCCCAGCGCGCCCGCAGTTCCCGCGGATGTCGTCAAAATCATTCGGGGCTGCATCGAGAACGCTGAAGAAGACGATATTCCGCGACTGGCCGAGTGCATTCGGCGATTGCAGGTTCAGCATGCGCGGTTGCAATCGCTTCTTGATCGGCAGCCTGTCGCCGCAGAGAGACTGAACTCGCGGTTGGTGGACGCCATACTTTTGCATGCCTACACGAGTCGACTATTTCCGTATGCGCTGACCGCAAAACGATACGACTCCGACCGAACCTATGTGCAGTACGTGAGCGCCAGCGCCCACGCCTGCGGAATCTTTGAATATCAATATCCGGAAATCTTCAAGATTCTCGGACGCTTGTCGGCGTGGTGAGGCTTGCGCGCCGGCGCGTGGGCCACGACTCTCCCAGCGGCGGCGAATGGCGTACGCAAGGTTCCTCGCTGAACGGCGCGAGGGGAGCGCACGAAGATTTGTCTCTGTCCTCTCGCTCCGACTCGGCGACGGCTGCGTTATATAGGATCGGCGCGTTTCGACGCGGTCGCGCGCCTGACTTGCGCCGCCAGAGCCGAGGAGGATGACATGATCGTCCGCAACGCAATCGCGCCGGCCGCAACCGCGCTCCTTCTTTTCGCCGCGCCGGCGCACGCCGGACCTTGCACCGATCGGATCATTCAGACTGACCTCGAGGTCGAAAAGGTCCTCGACGCCGCCGCAGCGAACGCGAAGCCGACCGCCGAATCGACATTTGCGACCATGCACCGGCAGCCGACGCCCGGGACCGTCGCCAACGCGGAAGAGAAGGCGGGCGACCTGTCCTCGGGCCAGGTCGAGGCGATCACCTCGAAGCTGGACGACGCGCGCGACGCCGACGACAAGGGCGACCGCGCCGCCTGCGAAAAGGCGCTGAACGAGGCCGAGAAGATGCTTCACCCCTAGCGGCCGCGAGCGCCTTGCTCTGGCTCGCCTCGTCGTGCAAATAGGCGCGGCAATTTCCTTGTCCGAACGAAGACTTCGCCGGCAAGGGGAGCTGGTGTCGCAGGAAATGGGGTCGGGGGCTGGAGATGAGAGCAGCGTTGCTTTGCGTGGCGGTCGTTTGCGCGTTCGGGATGACGGGCTGCGGCCCCTCGGGCCCGTCGCCGGCGGCCTACAAACCGGCGATTGCGCCCCTGCCCCCGAATACGGGACCAACCATGTCGGAAGCCGGGCCCCCGCCGCCGGCTTTCGACCGCTACGGGCAGGCCAATTACGACGCCTCCGGAACCTATACCGGCGGCCATGGAATCGGCACGACGGTGGACAACCCGGACCAGACGAGCTTCGGCATCCCGAAGAGCAGCATGCCCGACATCTCGACCATGCATTGCACCGGGTCGAGCGGCGCCAATGCGGGAACCATGAACTGCACCAATTGAACGCGGCGCGGGCGAGCTCTCGCTCTCACCTCGAGCGCCGCTCGTTCGGCCGGACCCGGCCGTCGTGACGCTGGCGCCTCTCCTGGACGCCCCGGCGGTCATCCAGTTTCACGCCGCCTTCGCCTTCGCCGCGATCGGGCTCGGCGCGGTCCAATTCCTATCGCCGAAGGGAACGTTGCCGCACCGAACGGTCGGGTGGGCCTGGGCGATCCTGATGATGCTGGTCGCGGGAACCTCGCTCTTCATCCATACGATCCGGATGTGGGGGCCGTGGAGTCCGATCCATCTCCTGTCGCTGTTCACGCTCGCGGTCGTTCCGGTCGCTGTCTGGCGCGCCCGGCGCCATGACATCCGCAGCCATCGCCAGGCGATGATCTGGATCTTCACCCTCGCGCTCGTCGTCACCGGCCTCTTCACGCTCGCGCCCGGACGGATCATGAACAAGGTCGTGTTCGGCGGCTGACGGGCGCTTCAACCCATTGTGACCGCGCGACCGATTGGCCGCCTTGCCGTCAGGGTCCCGCGGCGCCACAAGTGCGCCGACCCGAAAGCCGCCCATGCGCTCCGCCCTTCTCACCGCCCTCATCATTGCGACCGCCCTGTTCATGGAGAACATGGACGGGACCGTCATTTCGACTTCGTTGCCGGCGATCGCGCGCGATTTTCACCAGGACCCGATCGTCCTCAAGCTGGCGCTGACCTCCTACATGCTGACGCTCGCCGTCTTCATCCCCGCCTCCGGCTGGGTCGCGGATCGCTTCGGCGCGCGCACCGTTTTCTGCACCGCGATCGTGATCTTCACCCTCGGCTCGATCCTCTGCGGCGCCTCGACCTCGCTCGAAACCCTGATTGCGGCGCGCGTCTTCCAGGGGCTCGGCGGGGCGATGATGGTGCCGGTCGGGCGGCTCGTGCTGTTGCGCAGCGTGCCAAAGAGCGAGCTCGTGAGCGCAATGGCCTACCTCACGGTGCCTGCGCTCCTCGGCCCCGTCGCCGGGCCGCCGCTCGGCGGCTTCATCACCACCTATTTTCAGTGGCGCTGGATTTTCTGGATCAATGTCCCGATCGGAATTCTTGGCGTCCTGCTTTCGCTCAGGTTCATCCACAACCTGCGCGAGGAGCAGGTGCCCCGCTTCGATTTCAAGGGATTCGTGCTTTCGGGCGTGGGGCTTCTGAGCCTGATCGCGGGCGTCAGCCTGATCGGGCGCGGCGTTGCGCCGGCGTGGCTCGTCGTGGCGATGATCGGGGTCGGGGCGCTTGCGCTCGCGGCCTACGTCCGCCACGCCGGCGAGAACGAGGACGCGATCCTCGATCTCAGGCTCCTCAAGATCCCCACCTTCTTCGCCGGCGTGATCGGCGGGCTCATTTTCCGCGTCGGCATTGGCGCAATGCCGTTCCTGCTGCCGCTCTTGCTCCAGATCGGGTTCGGCCTGACGCCGTTCGAATCGGGCTCGCTCACCTTCGCGACTGCGGCCGGCGCGCTATTGATGAAATTCACCGCGACGACCCTGCTCCGGCGGTTCGGCTTCCGGCGCACGCTCGTCGTCAACGGCCTGATCTCTGGCGCCTTCCTTGCCGCCTGCGCCCTGTTCACGCCGACGACGCCCCACTGGATGCTGCTTTTGACGCTCCTGACCGGGGGCTTCTTCCGCTCGCTCGAATTCACCGCGCTCAACGCCATCAGCTACGCCGACATCGACCCGCCGCGGATGAGCCGCGCGACCAGCTTCGCCAGCGTCTCACAGCAGATGTCAGGGGCGATCGGGGTCGCGGCGGCGGCGATCGCGGTGGAAACGATCCAGTCCGGCTTCGGCGACCCCACGCTTCAGGCGCGCGACCTCTCGCTCGCCTTCGTCATGGTGGCGATCATCTCGAGTCTTTCGGTCTTCGTCTTCGCCCGGTTGAAGCCGGACGCAGGCGCGGCTGTTTCGGGCAAGCTTCCGGCGCAGCCGGAAGCTCAGCCCGCGGCGGCGGAATAGACCGCGGGAGAGAGCCTCTTTCGCCCGCGAGGTTCTTTCTCAGGCCCAGGCGGAGTCGGGAATCGAGATCGGATCCGAGGGAACGAGGGTCGCGACCGACACATGCGGCCAGGAGAGGCCGTTGAAGTTCAGCATCACCGTCTGCGTATATTGAATCTGGGTTCCGGTCACGGTCAGCGTCCGCGGGGCCGTGACCGGAACCGGAGGAGCCACGAGGAAGGTCGGGATTGGGCGCCCAAACGGCCGCGGGCCGTCCGGCTGGATCGTTATCGGCCCCTGCCCCGGCGCAAAGACCGGGATTTGCAGCGTGTACCGCACAGTCTCGATCCAGAATATCGCCGACATCGAGACCGACTGCGCATTTGGACTCGCGGCCGCCGGATCGCCAAGCAGGAACGCGATATTGTCCGTGCCGCCGCCGAACAGCGGCGGAGGCGGGTTGGTGGCGATTATGAGCACCGTGGTGGAGACAATGCTCTGTCCGGCAATCTGATTCTTGAGCAGCGAATTGGGATCGTCGAGCAGCGCCTGGTTGATCGTGCCCTGCAGCATGAACGGCGTCAGGTCCTGCGGTATGCGGGCGGTCTGTTGATTCGCGGCGGTCTGGCTGGGAAATTTCGGAACCTTCGCGCCTGTCTTGATCACGATCGGCGTGATGTCGACCGGATTGATTGTGGGCGGCCCCGCGACGGTCACAACCGTTCCCTGCGCCTCGATCGTCGCGCCATGCGGGATGGAGGCCATGCGCGCGACGGTCATGCCTTCCTTCGGGACCGTCGTCGGCGGCACGGCGAGCCAGATGCCGGGCTCGAAATGGATCCCCGTCGACTGCCCCGGGTTGGTGACGTCGCTGATCGACTGAATGTAGGGCACGCCGTTCATGAATATGTCGTCCTGGACCATGCCGCGGTTCGGAATGGACCCAAGACTGGGCGAGAACGAAAGTGTTTCCGTCGTCAGATTGAGTTCGAGGACGTTGTCCGAGCCTGGAACCGGAACCGGTAACGGCGTCGTCGTCTTCTGCGGGCGGAAGATCGTGTTGAAGCCCATGCCGTTCCAGGTCCCGACGAAAGCGGCGAGCGGTCCGAGCGACGGGGGAGCAAGCAGCGCCGCCTCGGCGAGCACATGGCCTGGAGGGGCGGTCGGAACCTGATGGATCTTGAAGTTCGTGGGGATCTGGAAGGGGGATTGCAGCTGATTGGCCATGGAAAACTCCCTAAAGCTATCGCGATAACTTGAATATTAGCTCAACGAGACAGTAAGATAATGATCGCGCCCAATATTCACAGTATTGACCTCCATCGTCAATGACTGTGATCTAGGTCACATTTCAGTTTGCCAATTTCGTCTAAATTGTTGCGGACCGTCGTCTGGCCATTGGCTTACAACCAGCCCTACTTGTAGGCCGGCGGGTAAGTCACGGGGTTGGCGACGCATTTGTTGACTTCCTGCTGGAATCTCGCGGCGTCGGAAATGCCTTTGTTGACCACCATTTCCCGGCAATAATTCAAGGTCATTGTCCAGACTGGCGGCCCTCCTCCGCCTCTGGCGAGCGCCGGCTGCACGCCGGCAGCGACAACGAAGGCCACGAAGATGAGGATGAGGCCGCCCGTGCGGTTCGCCATCTCGCCCATCTCCATAGCCCTCAAAGCAAAACGCTGCGCCGCCACAAACGAGAGCTTCGACGAAATGATCGAGCGAACCAACAGCCCCACTACCTAAACCCGCATTCGCCGGATGAGGCAATGATTCGAAGCGCCTTCTCGACAATTCAGCTTCAATAATCAGCATGTTAAGCCAATTCGACAGCTGATGTCGTGACGAACCCAGCGGCGCGCAATCGCAAGCCGGCCCGCCCCGAGACGTATCTACTGCCGCGGCGGGTCTCAACGACATTTCAGTCTTGTCAAAGTCTTGCCATGGGCGCAACCTCCGCTTGAGTGAGGCTGTCATCTGGCGAACGTCGGCTAAGCAGCTTTGGGTTTTACCGTCGCAGTTCAGCCTGAAAACCGGAATATCAATCCCTCCTCGGCCGCGCGATCTTCCGAGTCACCGCTATGCCGGAATTCTTGCCTCTGCTGAAGAACCCAAGGAGGTCTCCGCGATGGCGAATGGAGGACGGCTGCCCCGCGCGCCGCAAGGGGCGTCCGCGCGCGCGGTTGCGCCCGAGCCGCGCGCTGTGTTGACCAGGAACATCGGGTCTAAGACGTCTGCGAAAGAACGATACTGGATCGCAGTAGCGTCAAAAGACCACGTAGCGAATGGGATTACGCAAGGAATTGCTCAAGCAAACCATGGCAAGCGCTCGCCCATGAAGCGGCTATCGCGCGGTGATAAGATCATCTACTATTCCTCCAAGAAAACCTTTGGCAAGCCCGAGCCCTATCAAATGTTTACCGCCATTGGTGAAGTAATAGACGACAAGTCGCATGTCGGGGTTATGTCCGGGGATTTCCAGCCTATGCGTCGGAACATCCGGTATTTCAAAGCTCACGATACGCCCATAGCTCCTTTAATCGATTCACTTACGTTTATTAAGGATAAAGCCAAATGGGGATATATTTTTCGCTTCGGCTTCTTCGAAATAACTAAGCAGGATTACGAGACCATATATAAGAACATGCGGTAGCCCCAACTCTGGCCCGCAAAGGCGATCGGTGCGACGATCGCATGCAGAATAAGCGCTCCATGCTCTGTCATCAGGCTAAAGCCAATTCATCGGTGTTCAGCAACGGCACGGGGTATTCCGGCTAAAGGGAGGACGTCCGAACCGGCAACACCGTTTCAGCGGGAGGAGACGGAGCCTTCGCCTCAACGAAAAGCAGACTTCTCCTTTCTGTTTTACGAAATATGGGCTATGCTGCGGCGCTTGGAATTGGGCGTCGCCGGCGCTCGGCGCGGGAACGGACACGGGGTGCGAGCAGGTTTCTCCGAGGCGGCGGTCGCTCGGCGACCACCAGGCGGCCGCAAATGCGGCGCGAGATGCAGATTTCGGCTCAAACCTTTGTCCGGCTTGGATTTCGTTGCGACCGGTTTTGCCAGCCTTGCCCCGGCTTTGAATCCCCTGGCGAGCACCGCGCGAAGCCGCGATCCGGCGCCGCCGACTGGATCGCTTCGCCTCGCCAGCCTCGACTTTTTCGCCGGAACGGGCCGAATGCCGGCAGAATCCCCGAATCCCCTCTTGCCGAACAAGCCGTGAACATCTAGGCTTTGTTCGTGATTTGTTTACCCGCGCCCGCGATTCTCCGCCTGACGGCGGTTGGCGGCGAATCGCGGCGAGCTGAGTGGAGATTGATAATGCTGACCAAAAAGCAGAGCGAGCTACTGCGTTTCATTCATGAGCGCCTGCAGGAGTCAGGCGTGCCTCCCTCATTCGACGAAATGAAGGAGGCGCTCGATTTGCGCTCCAAATCTGGAATTCACCGGCTCATCATGGCGCTCGAGGAACGCGGCTTCATTCGCCGCCTCGCCAATCGCGCCCGCGCCATCGAAGTCCTGCGGCTGCCGGAATCGGCGACGGTTTCAGCCCCGAGAGCGCAGAAGTTCTCGCCGAGCGTCATCCCCGGCAATCTCGGGCGCCTCCGGCCGCAGGCGACCTCGCGCGACGCCGATGAGCAGCGCACGGTCATGGTGCCGCTCATGGGCCGGATCGCGGCCGGCACCCCGATCTCCGCCATCCAGACCAGGATGCAGACCTTCGCCATGCCGCCGGAATTCCTCGGGAGCGGCGAACACTTCGCTCTCGAAGTGCGCGGCGACTCGATGATCGAGGCCGGAATTTTTGAGAATGACACGGTCATCATCCGCAAGCAGGACACCGCCGAGACCGGCGACATCGTCGTCGCGCTGATCGACGAGGAGGAGGCGACGCTCAAGCGTT
Source organism: uncultured Alphaproteobacteria bacterium (assembly GCA_963761435.1). Classification (GTDB taxonomy): domain Bacteria; phylum Pseudomonadota; class Alphaproteobacteria; order Rhizobiales; family Beijerinckiaceae; genus Roseiarcus. Next base: position 292,044 of record CAVXHJ010000010.1, read on the forward strand.
TGCGCAAGCGCGGCGCCTCGATCGCGCTCGAGGCGGCGAATCCCGCGTATGAAACCCGGATTTTCGGGCCGGACAGGGTCCGGGTTCAGGGAAAGATGATCAGTCTCATTCGCCGTTACTGACAATCGAGGCCACGAGAGGGAGGCCGGCCGAACGCGTCGTGCGGAAACCGCTCAAAGGTCGCGTTCTGGCCGGCCAGCCCTGCAAGCTCCGGGAGATGCGGCGGAACCCGGCGCCGGCTGGGCGTCTCTTTCAGCTCCGTGTTGGCTGACAGATGAGACGATACGCTCGCCCGCCGTCGACGCAAGATTAATCACAGCATTAAAGTCAATATCGTGGTATTTACCTCAATAGACTCAGTTAATCCTTACGTTACGTAATCATTATTCGCCGCGCTTTATAGATTTATACGCTGTAACACTTCCGCCTGGTGAACCATATATTTTAACGGTCACTGCAGGCGCGGCGAGTTTGTCCGGCTCGGCGGGCTGTTGAGGCGCTCCCGGCGGCCCTTGCCTGCCCCTCGCCGGTGCGTCAGCATGCCGAGCGGAGGTGATTCGTGGCGCGAGCAGACGCGTTTGCCGTCGATTTCGAACGTGTTCAGGCCGTTGGCGAACCCGCCTTCACCGTCGATCTCGACGGTTTCGAGGGCCCGCTCGACCTATTGCTCGAGCTCGCCCGCCGGCAGAAAGTCGACCTCGCGCGCATCTCCATCCTGGCGCTGGCCGAGCAATATCTGGAATTCGTCGAGGCGGCGCGGAAGATGCGCCTCGAGCTTGCCGCCGACTATCTGGTCATGGCGGCGTGGCTCGCCTTTCTCAAGTCTCGCCTGCTTCTTCCCGCTCCCCCGCAGCCGACGGATGTGGACGCGTCCGCGCTCGCAGAGGCTCTCGCGCGACGCCTTCGGATGCTGGCCGCAATCCGCAAGGCGGGCGAATTCTTGCTCAGCCGGCCCCGCCTCGGCCGCGACTTCTTCGCCAGGGGGGAGCCGGAACCGATCGAGACGTCGCGCCGGACGCGCTACGAGGCCAATCTTTACGACCTGTTGGCGGCTTACGCCCGGCAAGCCCAGCGCCATGCGCTCGCGCGGGTGCGGTTCAAGACCCGCGAGGTCTGGTCGCTCGCCGAGGCGCGACAGGCGCTGACCAGGCTCATCGGCGGCGCGGCCGACTGGCAGGCGTTCGACGCGTTCTTGCTCCAGGCCTGCGCCGATCCCGGCTTGCGCCGAAGCGCGCGCGCATCCGTCTTTTCGGCGTCGCTCGAGCTTGCGCGGGAGGGCCGAATCGAGATCCGCCAGGAAAAAGCCTTCGCGCCGCTCTGGCTCCGCGCGGCAAGTCCGCAGTCCGCCGAGGAGCGCGCCGCTTGACCGCTGCTCGCCCCTCCATCTATCGAGACTCAACCGCGCCCGCCGAGCGGATAGGGCGCAATGCCCCGGCCCTCGTTCCGACCGCGGTCGCGATCGGTTGTCCCCTTTCAAGAGAGGCGCTCCATGGGCCGTACGAACGCGGCTGATAACGTCGCCCAATTGTTCAGTCCGGTCGCGACCGGCGTATCGCCTGACGACGTGCGGATCGCAGAAGCGATGGTGTTTGCTTCGGCTGAACCGGTCGAGGAAACGATGATCGCCGCCAACCTATCGGAGGGCGCGGATGTCGGGGCGGTGATGGACGAATTGCAGCGACTTTACGCGGGACGCGGCGTCAATCTCGTTCGGGTCGCGCGCAGATGGATGTTCCGCACCGCAGGCGATCTTAGCTGGCTCCTGGCTCGCGACCGCGAGGAGAAGCGGAAGCTCTCGCGCGCCGCGCTCGAGACGCTCGCCATCGTCGCCTATCATCAGCCAGTCACTCGCGCGGATATTGAAGAGATTCGCGGAGTTGCGGTGTCGAAAGGCGCTCTCGACGTATTGATGGAGGCGGGATGGGTGCGGATGCGCGGACGCCGGAAGGCGCCGGGCCGGCCGATAACCTACGGCACCACGAGTCAGTTTCTCGTCGAATTCGGAATTGATGCGATCAACGACCTGCCCGGACTTGACGAGCTCAGAGGCGCCGGTCTGTTCGACGGGAAATTGCCAGCCGGCTACGATCTTCCGCAGCCGGACGATGCGTCGGCGCTCCGGTCGGACGAGGATCCGCTCGACGATCCTTCTCCGCTTGAACGGGCCTGGTCGCCAGTCACGACCGAAGAGACCCGCTGAGCGTGGATGCAGCCCCGCGGCGGAAGTAGGCGGCGCCAAGTTCGGCGGCGTCACGAAAGCGCCGAAAACGCGGCGGATTCTGATGATCGTCGCCAACCCGTGGAGAGACCATGGTTTCCCGGATAGCGGTTAGCGTAGCCGCCGTCGTCTGCGCTTCCGCCGTCGCGCTCGCCGATCCTTCGCCAGTTCTGCCGCTCGCATCTCATCGCGCGGCCTATGACATCACCTTGGCGGACCCGTCGAACCCGCCGCGGGCGGCCGCGCAGGCTCCGATATCGGCGACCGGCCTGATCGCTTACGAATTTCGTGGCTCGGCTTGCGAGGGTTACACCTCGAATTTCCGCCAGATGACGGAAATGGAGCGCAGCGAGGGCGACCCGCTTTCGATGCAGGTGAACGCCATGTCCTTCGAGGAGGCGAACGGAAAGTCGATGCGTTTCCAGATCGACGCGCGAGGAATGCAGGAGGCGCAACCCGTCGCGGGGACCGCAACACGCGAAGCCGACGACGACATGCGCGTGGAATTGACCAAACCGACGAGCAAGACGCTCGATTTCGGTCACGACGTCCTGTTCCCCACCCAGCATATCGAACGTCTGATCGACGCGGCCAAGCATGGCGGCGGCGCGATCCAGGCGCGCGTCTACGACGGCTCCGACACCGGCGCGAAAATATTCGCAACCATGTCGGTGATCGGGAAGGAAGCGACAAAGCCGGGGGAGGACGCCCAAACCGCCACAGAGCTCGGAGGAGTCAGGCGGTGGCCGGTGGTCATCTCCTATTTCGACGAAGCCGCGACCGATTCTGCCCCGGAATACACGCTTTCCTTCGACCTTTATGAGAACGGCGTCTCCGGCAGCCTCAAACTGGACTACGGCGCGTTCGCCCTCCAGGCGCGGTTGCGAAAGCTCGAGATCCTGCCGACGTCGGCCTGCGGAAAATGAAGTCCGTCGTTACCTTGGTCCTCGCTTTGGCTGAATGGGCCTCGGCTCCGGTTGAAAGGTGAGGCCTCGCTGGACCGCGGCAGGGCCAAACCTGTCGCGGAGGCTCGCGATCGCCGCCTCGCGTATCCTCTCACGATTGGCCCCGCCCGCGATCAAGTCATCCTCGTCCGCGCCCTCAGCGGGCGCGAGTTGGGTCGCGCCGATCCCCAACAGGCGATACGTCATGCCGTCCGGTTGGGCGTCGAGAAGCGGACGCGCTGCCTCGAACAGGCGTGGCGCAAGCTGTGTCGCCTTGATCCCAACACGGCTGCGCGTGCGCAGACTGAAGTCGGGCAGGCGCAATTTCAGGGTCACGCCGGAGGCCGAAAGGCCGGCCTTGCGCAGGCGCGCGGCGACGCGGTCGCAATGTGCGAGCAAGATCCGCCTGAGCTCAGTTTTATCGCTGATGTCGCGATCGAATGTCGTTTCGCTCGAAACGCTTTTGGTTTCGCGCTCTGCGCTGACGCGACGATCATCGCGCCCCTGCGCCAGACGCCACAGCCGGAGGCCGTCGTCGCCGAGACGCGACGCGGCGGCCCGCTCGTCGATCTGCTGCAAATCGCCGATCACGCGAAAACCCAATTGCTCAAGTCGCTCGCGCCCTACCCTGCCCACCCCCCACAGACGTTCGACGCTGAGCGGCGCAAGCCAGGTCTTCGCTTCCTCCCGGGTAATCAAGGCGAAACCCCGCGGCTTATCGAGATCGGAAGCGAGTTTCGCGAGAAATTTGCAATAACTGAGCCCGACCGAAACCGTCACGCCGATCCCGACTTCGATCCGGCGAGCGAAGCGCGCAAGCGTCTCAGCGGCGCCTGCTCCGTTGGGCCCCTCGCAGCCTGTGAGATCGAGAAAAGCCTCGTCGATCGACAGCGGCTCGACCAGGGGCGTGAGCGCCAGCATTTGGGTGCGAATATCGCGGCCCACCAGCGCGTATCTCGCCATGTCCGGCGGCAACACCACGGCGTTGGGGCATAGCCTGAGGGCGCGCGACATCGGCATCGCGGATCGGACGCCGAAGGTGCGAGCAATATAACAACAGGTCGCGACAACCGCCCGCGGCCCTGAACCGCCGACAATCACCGGCTTATCCCTGAGTTCGGCGTGGTCTCGCTTTTCGACCGAGGCGTAGAAGGCGTCGCAATCGACATGGGCGATCGTGAGCCCGGCCGCAGCCTCGAGATCGATTGTCCGAGGCGACCCGCAATTGGCGCAGCGGACCAACTCGCCGGGAAAGCGTCTCATGCAGTCGCGGCAGAGCCTGACCATCGCTGCATCCATCAGGGGTCGTCAAAGTGCGCCGGCCCGCAGAGCGCCTGGTGCGCCTGCGTCACGATCTCCGGCTCCAGGTCGGCCTCGGCGGCAAAGCGGAGCAGAAGCTCTTCGTCCCCAAGAACATATTCGAGCACGGAACCGTGGAACCCGGGATCTTTGGCCGCGTCTCGCAGGTTGTGAGGGCCAAGTCCGGAAAGATCGAGGAATCGGTTGAGCCGTTCCGGGTCGACCGCGATAAAGGCAAGCGCGGAGGCGGCCAACGATCGGCCGAAGTCCTGGCTGACCGGTTGTCGCGCTTTCGACGAATGGCGCATACTCCGATTCTCCTTTCGTAAATCTCTCGAGATTAGCGTCGCCGAGCGAGGCCGCCGATTTCGCATTCGATGGAACAGGCAATGCCCAAGACCGTGCTCATCGTTGAGGACAATGAACTCAACATGAAGCTGTTCAATGACCTCGTCGAGACCCGCGGGCATCGAATTGTCCAAACACGCAGCGGCGTCGAAGCAGTCGGCTTGGCGCGTCAGCACCGGCCTGATCTCATCCTCATGGATATTCAGTTGCCGGAGGTCTCCGGGCTCGAGGTTACGCAATGGCTGAAGGATGACGAAGAGCTGCGAACAATCCCCGTGGTTGCGGTCACCGCGTTCGCCATGAAAGGCGACGAGGAAAAAATCCGGCAAGGCGGCTGCGAAGCCTACCTGTCAAAGCCCATTTCCGTCGCCCAATTCTTCGAGACCATCGATCACTTTCTCGGGCCGGGAGTCAAGCAATGACGGCTCGCGTTCTGGTCGTCGATGATGTTCACGCCAACCTGAAGCTGCTCGAAACGAGGCTGAGACTCGAATACTTCGAAGTGCTGACGGCGACCAATGGTCCTGACGCAATCGCGATCTGCGAGAGCGGCGGCTGCGATATCGTTCTTCTCGACGTGATGATGCCCGGCATGGACGGGCTCGAGGTTTGCCGACGCTTGAGAGCGACGTCTGAGACAGCCCATCTGCCGATCGTTCTCGTCACCGCGCTCGACCGGCCGGCGGATCGGGTGCGCGGCCTCGAAGCCGGCGCCGACGACTTTCTGACCAAGCCGGTGGATGAGCTCGCCTTGATCGCTCGCGTTCGCTCGTTGGCGCGACTCAAATATTCTATCGATGAGTTGCGGAGCCGCGCTGCGCAAAGCGCCGCGGCAGGGGTGATGGAATTTATCGAGGAATTGCAGCCGGACGCCTCGAACCGAGGACGCATCCTGCTCGTCGACTGCCATCGCAGCTCCATTGAGCGCGCGGCGAGGGCGCTCGCGCCGCACCATGACGTCATCCTGACCGACGAGCCGAGCGAGGCCCTCGCCAAGGCTTGCAACGAGAATGTCGATCTCATGATCGTGAGCCTGGCTTCCGGGGAGTTCGACGGATTGAGGCTTTGCAGTCAGGCGCGCTCGCACGAGCCCACGCGAAATCTTCCGATCCTCCTGATCGCTGATCGCGAAGATCGGCAGAAGGTTCTGCGCGGCCTCGAACTCGGCGTGAACGACTATTTGTCCCGTCCGATCGACCGAAATGAACTTCTCGCGCGCGCCCGCACGAATGTGCGCCAGAAGCGCTATGCGGATCGACTGCGCCAGTCTTTGCAGCAGTCCATGGAGATGGCGCTGTACGATCCGTTGACTGGTCTCAATAACCGCCGATTTCTCGACCGCCGCCTGCCAGGAATGATCGACACCGCCAATCAGCGCGGCGCAGCGTTAACGATGATGGTTCTCGACATCGACCATTTCAAGCAAGTCAACGACTCTCACGGTCACGATGCGGGAGATCTCGTGCTCAAGGGCTTCGCCGCTGAACTCCAGGAGATGGTCCGCGGCGGCGACCTTGTCTGTCGATTGGGCGGAGAAGAATTCGTCGTCGCCATGCCAGGCGTCGACGCGGCCCAAGCGGCGCGGATGGCGGAACGCGCGCGTCGAACCATAGAGCAAAAGGAGTTCGCGCTCGGCGGCGACGGCGGCTCGGTTTCCATTACTGTTTCAATCGGCCTTGCTGATTTGCGCGGCGAGCGGGATTCGGCGGAACTCTATCGCCGAGCCGACCGAGCGCTCTATCTTTCAAAATCAGCCGGCCGCAATCGCGTCACCCTGGACGCCGCTTGACGGCTCGCGCTGCTTTCGCCCCGTGAAGGGGCCCAAGGCGAAAGCACGCCGTCAAGCGACGCCAAGCTTAGCGTTGAGGAGAGCGAGTCGCCTTGCGCCCTCATCGGCGTCGAACGGCTTGGGCGCCGATATGGCGGCCAACGCCGCACTGGCCCGACGCAGCGAGACGCCTGAAAGCAAAGGCGTGGCCGACGCCACCGCGCGGGCTTGATCGAGTTCGCCATTGCAATGGAGCACGATATCAAGCCCCGCATCGATGATCGCAGCGGCGCGCTCCTCGTAAGGACCGCCCAAGGCCTTCATCGATACGTCGTCGCTAAGAATGAGGCCGTCAAACTCGATCTCGCCACGCATGATCTCCCCAACCACGGTCGAGGATGCGGTCGCCGGATGGCGCGGGTCGATCGCGGCGTAGAGGACATGCGCGCTCATCGCCATCGGCAGGTCCTTGAGCGCGGCAAACGGCGCGAAATCGCGTTTGAGGTCCTCGCGCGACGCCTCGACGACCGGCAGCTCGTGATGACTGTCGACACGGGCGCGGCCATGTCCAGGCATGTGCTTGATAACGGGCGCGACGCCGCCGGCAAGCAATCCCTCGGCGACGGCGCGCCCCATCGCCGCGACGCGCTCGGGTCGGCTGGAGAAGGCCCGTGAGCCGATCGCGGCGTGCATCCCGGTCTCCGCGACATCGAGCACTGGCGCGCAATCGACGGTGATCCCGACTTCGGCCAGATCAAAAGCGATCAGGCGAGCAACGAGACCCGCCGCCGCTTCGGCTTGGGCGGGCTCGAGCCCCGCCTCGACCGCAGCTGCTGCGGGATAGGCGCGCCAGTGCGGCGGCGCCATGCGCTGAACCCGGCCGCCCTCCTGGTCGATGAGAACTGGCGCATCGGCGCGGCCGACACATTCCCGGAACGAGCGCGTCAGCTCGCGCAACTGATCGCGATCGGCGACATTGCGCCGGAAAAGGATCAGGCCCCACGGATCCTCGCGCTGCAGGAACGCGCGTTCCTCGGCGTTAAGCGCGAGGCCCGCGCAGCCGCAGATGAACGCTTTAGGCATTTGGGGACCTACGCTCCAGCCTGGGGAAACCGGCCGATCGCCGCGTTCACTTGGCGATGAAGCAGGCGGCGCCCTCGCCCTTGAGGCGAGCGCAGAGCGCGGCGGCGTCAGCCTTTGTCAGCCCAACCACGCGCAACCGATAGATCGTCTCGCCGTTGACCTGCGCCTTATGCACGCCGATCGCAGAGCCGTTAAGCTCAGCGCTGTATTTGCTGGTCAGGCGCGACATTTCGCTCTTCGCCTCCGCTTCGGACCGGGGCGCGGCAAGTTGAACGGACCAGCCGCTCGACACGGTCGCAGCCGTCGCGTCAACGGGAGGCTCCGCGGCCGCGGCCGGCGTTGTCGGCGCGGCGACCGGCGTTGTGGCCGCCTCCGTCGTGGCTTGCTCACCCTTGGGTTTCTTCGGCGTCTTTTCCGCTGGCTTGGCTTGCGCGCCTGGCTGCGCCGCCGGCGCGTTCGGAGTTTGCGCGGCCGCATCTGGCGCCGTCGTGTCGGTTTTCGCGACCGCGACACGGGCGGAGGACTTCGGCGAAAGCTTGGTGGGCAATTCGAGTTTGGGCGTCGAGGCCTCCGCGACTGCGGCCGGCGCCGCATCGGTCGCCGCCTTGGGCGCCGCGGGAACAGGCGGCGGCGGTGTCGGCGCGGCCGCTGGCGGAGCGACCCCCGCGCTTTGCGCCGGCGGATTTGAGGAGACGATTGGCGTCCCGTCGGGCCGCAGCGAAACTGTCCGCACCGGCTTCGGATCCGGAAACTCCGAAGTCACGGCTGGCGGCTGCGCGGCGGCAGGCGGCACGAGCGGCGTATTGATCGTCGCGGCGACCGGCGTCGCGCCCGCTGCGTCGCTGACAGTCTTAAGCTGACTCAACCCCGGGGGATATCCCGGGGCCGGGGCAGGATCGGACGTCGCCGCAACCGGGGCATTGGCCGGCGCCGCAGGGGGGCTGCCCGGGGACTGCTGCGCGCTCAAATCAACGGGCTGCTCCTCGGAATCGACGACCTTGACGGATGCCGGCTTGGAGTTGTCCTTGAGGAGAGAGGCGCCGGCCTCGTGGGTCGGCGCGACTGTCTCGTCGCTCGGCGGCTGCACCCTGGTCGGCCCCTGAGCCGCTGCGATAAATGGAGGCTGTTTTGGCAGGCCGGGCACCCCGCCCCTGAGCGCAAACACCGCGCCAATCATCGCCAGGCCCGCGATCGCGAGGGCGGATACGGCGAGCTTCCAGCGCCGAGGCTGCCGGTCCGAGGCCTCCCCGGCGGCATGGGCGTCGTAGGGACGAGGGGCGTCGACCTCGTAGTCTTGGCGGGCCGCGCGATCGGCTTCTGACGCTGCGGGAACTAGGTCTTCCGTTTCATAGATTGCAGGCCGCAGCGCCTCAGTTTCGATCGAGCGCGCGGATTCGACCTTTCCCCGATCTGCCTGGGAGACGGGCCGCGCGGATGTCTGGCCGCTCGCGTCGGCGGACTCGACGAGGCGCGCAAGCTCCGTCAGCGGGTCTTCGATGTTTGCTTGCTGCGCTCCCGCGGCGCGCAGGCGCCGCTCGAACTCTTCGAGATTGATGTCGTCCGATGCACGCGACCCGGAAGCGCTCATTTCGTCCTCATTCATCGCGGGTCACGCCCGGCCACCCCTCTGGCGCCCCCGGGCGATTATGACAATCCGCTAACGCATCTCCTCCGGGGCGCTAACCCCCAAAATTGACAGTGCGGAGGCCAAAACAAGGCCGACGCCCGCCACCAAGGACAGTCGCGAATATGATAATTTTCGCTCATTTTCATTAACGAACCGCAAATCGCGCGCATCCTTTCCCCGGTTCCAGTGGGCGTGGAGCCTGGTCGCGAGCTCGTGAGCAAAGAACGCGACGCGATGCGGTTCGTGCGCCTCGGCGGCCTGCGACACAAGGCGCGGGTATTGCGCCAGGGTTCGCAGCAACTCCAGTTCTCCCGCATCAGTCAGAAGCGTCAGATCGGCATGGCTTAGCGCCTGAGGATCCAGATCGAAATCGTCGAAGACGGCCTTCCCCTGTCTCAGAACGCTGCGCACGCGGGCGTGAGCATATTGCACATAGAAGACCGGATTATCCTGGCTCCGCTCGATAACCTTGGCCAAGTCGAAATCAAGCGGCGCGTCGTTCTTGCGCATCAGCATCATGAACCGGACCGCGTCCGCGCCAACCTCGTCCACGACCTCCCGAAGCGTGACGAAATCGCCGGAGCGCTTCGACATCTTGACCGGCTCGCCGGCCCGCATGAGGCGCACGAGCTGGCAGAGGCGCACTTCGAGCTTGGCCTTTCCGCCAGAGAGCGCCGCGACCGCGGCCTGCATCCGTCTGACATAGCCGCCGTGGTCGGCGCCCCACACGTCGACCAGGATCCGATAACCGCGATCGATCTTGGTCTTGTGGTAGGCGATGTCGGCAGCGAAATAGGTATAGCCGCCGTCGGACTTGATCAGCGGCCGGTCGACATCGTCGCCAAAGTCGGTCGAGCGGAAGAGGGTCTGCTCCCGGTCCTCCCAATCGTCGCCGCCTCCGCCGCCTTTTGGCGGGGGCAGCCGCCCCTGGTAGACGAGACCGCGCTCGCGCAGCCAGTCGATCGCCTCGCGCACCCTGTCCGCGCCGCCATCGGCGCCGGTGAGCGCGCGCTCCGAGGCGAACACCTCATGGCCTATGTTGAGGGCGGCGAGATCGGCCCGGATCATCGCCATCATCGCGTCGATGGCGCGCTGGCGCGTTTTCGGCAGCCATACCGCCTCGGGCTGATCCATGAGCGACGCGCCGAACTCGCGCGCCATCTTCTCGCCGACCGGCTTCAGGTAGTCGCCGGGATAGAGGCCCTCCGGGATCGGGCCGATGTTCTCGCCGAGCGCTTCGCGGTAGCGCAGGAACGCCGAGCGCGCCAGGACGTCCACCTGGCCGCCGGCGTCATTGACATAATATTCGCGCGTCGCCTCGCGGCCGGAAAAGATCAGGAGGCTCGCGAGCGCGTCGCCGAACACCGCGCCGCGCGCATGGCCGACATGCATCGGCCCGGTCGGGTTGGCGCTCACATATTCGACGTTGACCGGCCCCGTCGCGCTCGGCTCCCCGGCGCCGAACCGGCCGCCCTGTGTCAGGACCGCCCTCAGAACCTGATGATAGACTTCCGGCCGCAGGACGATGTTGATAAAGCCCGGCCCGGCGGCTTCGGCGCTAAGCACGTCCGGCTCTCGCGAAAGATCAGCTGCAAGGCCCGCCGCCAAGGCGCGGGGGTTAGAGCCGACCTGCTTCGCCTCGCGGGCGTAAACCATCGCCGCGTTGGTCGAGAGATCCCCGTGGGCGGCCTCACGCGGCGGCTCGACGACGAAGCGGGCAAGATCGAGGCCGAGGGGCAACTCGCCCGCCGCGATCCGCTTCTCGATCAGCCGGCCGACGCGCGAGTGGAAGTCGGCGAAAATGTTCATTGCTCTCCACGCCGTCGACGCCGCGGCCGCCTCAAGAGCGGGCGCCTCTATCGCAAGTCCGAAGCGTCGTCAAAAAGGCGCGCGTGCTCGGCGATCGCGAATTGGTCGGTCATCCCGGCAATATAGTCCGCGACCGCCCGCGACCGCTCGCCGTCGCCGGCCTTGGCGGCCCAATCGGGCGGCATGGCGGACGGGTCGCTCAGATAGGCCTTGAACAGACGCCGCACGATCGCGTCGGCGCGGTCGCGGACCTTGCGGACGTCCGGATGACGGTACATGCGGGCGAAAAGGAACGCCTTGAGGTCCCGGTCCGCGGCCTCGATCGCGGCCGAGTGGCCTACGAGGTTCCGGCCGGCGGCTTCGACCGCCTCGGGACTGCCGACTTCGGCGTCGGCGATCCGTCGGCCGCTCTCGCCGATCGCGTCCTCGATGAACCTCGTGATGACGCGCCGGGTGAGCTCATGGACCACCCGCGCCTCCTCGAGTCTCGGGTAGCGCTCGTCGATCTCGCGGACAAGCTCGTCCACGAAGGGAACGGCGGCGCAGGCCTCGGCGATCGGAAAGAGGCCCGCGCGCAGGCCGTCGTCAATGTCGTGGGCGTCATACGCAATGTCGTCGGCGATCGCGGCCGCTTGCGCTTCGAGGCTGGCGTGGCGGCTGAGATCGAGCGGCTGCCGCTTGTCGTATTCAAGGATCAGGGCCGGAACGCCGCGCGCCCGGTATCGTTCGGCGGGCGCCCCGGTCGCGTCAAGCAGCGGTCCGTTGTGTTTCACCAGCCCCCCCAGAGTGGGCTGGGTCAGATTCAGGCCGTCGAAGGCGGCGTAGCGGCGCTCGAGTTCGGTGACGATGCGGAGCGCCTGGCTGTTGTGGTCGAAGCCGCCGTGTTCGGCCATGCAGGCGTCGAGCGCATCCTCGCCGGTATGTCCGAACGGCGTATGGCCGAGGTCGTGGCCCAGCGCGACCGCTTCGGCAAGGTCGTCGTCCAGCCGCAAGGCGCGCGCGAGGGTGCGCGCGATCTGCGCCACCTCGATCGTGTGGGTGAGGCGCGTGCGGAAATGATCGCCCTCGTGCTGGACGAACACCTGCGTCTTGTGGGCGAGACGGCGGAAGGCGGTCGAGTGGACGATGCGGTCCCGGTCGCGTTGGAATTCGGTCCGCGTCGGCGACGGCGGCTCGTGGACGAGACGCCCAGGCTGGCGCGCCGCGTCGGCGGCATAGGGAGCGCGACCCAACCGTCCGGTTCCATCCCCCACTGGGTCCCTTGACATTGCGCTCTTCACTGGTCGTCCATATCTTGAGTGCGGTCGAGTCTTGGCTTTGCCTGCTCGGCCGCGCAAGCGATTAGGGGCTATAGTCGATGAATGAAGCCGTTTCTCCCGCCCTCGAGGGCGTCTCGATCAGCGCCAGCGCGGCGCGGCGGCTGAACGCTATCCTCAAAGGCGAGACAGGCGCCGCGTTGCGCATCTCGGTCAAGGGCGGCGGCTGCTCGGGCTTCCAATATAGCTTCGACGTCGACCGGGTCCGCGCCGAGGATGACGTGGCGGTTACCCGCGACGGCGCGACGGTGCTGGTCGATCCGGTGTCGCTCGAGCTTCTGAAGGGGGCCGAACTCGACTTCGTCGACGACTTGATGGGTCAGTCGTTCCGGGTCAAGAACCCGAACGCCGTCGCCTCGTGCGGCTGCGGGGTTAGTTTCTCCGTCTAGCGATCGGGGACGTTCCCGCATTATCTATATCGACAATGTGATTCGTCCCTGGAGCGGAGCTGGGGCGCGATCGGGCGCCTCCGCGCGGCCTCGGGATCACGCTCGACCGCGGCGGCCGTTGCCTGTACAGGGCGCCCCTGTTCGGGCACAACCGACAAAGCCTTGTGCTCCAATGACGTCAGTGTTCCGGGAACTCTTGCATGGCTCGCAACTCGGCGCTCGATGTCTCGGTCGGGATCATTGCGGCAGTTGTGATCTCGGCCGCCGCCTACCAGGCGAGCGTGGTCTTCGCTCCCCTGGCGCTGGCGTTGTTCATCATCGCCATCGTATGGCCGCTGCAGAGCTGGCTCAAGGCCCGAATGCCAGGCCTCCTCGCGCTTGCGATCACCATGACGCTGACCGTCGCCGCCTGCCTCTTCTTTGCGTCGCTGGTCGTATGGGGCTTTGGCCGGGTCGGACGATCGCTTATCGCCGACTCGGCGCGCTATCAGGCTCTCTACGACAGCGCGATCGCCTGGCTCGAAGGGCACGGAGTCTCAGCCGCTGGGGTGTGGAGCGAGCATTTCAACGTTGGCTGGCTCCTTCGCTGGGCAAGCCAGGTGACCGGCCGCGTCAACACCACGCTCAGTTTCTGGCTCATCGCGCTGGTGTACGTGATCCTGGGGCTGATGGAGGTCGAAGACCTTCGCGGACGGATTGAAACCTACGTCGGCAAGGAAAGAGCCGCGATCCTGCTGACAGCGACCGCCGCGACGGCTCAGAAGATCCGCAAATACATGGAGGTGAGGACGCTGATGAGCCTGGCGACGGGCGTTCTCGTCGGCGCGTTCGCCTGGATCGCCGGACTGCAATTCGCCCTCGAATGGGGTGTGATCGCGTTCGCGCTCAACTACATTCCGTTCATCGGCCCGTTTATCGCCACGCTGTTTCCGACCCTGTTGGCGATGGCCCAATTCGCCTCGTTGCAGGCGGTGATCGGCGTTTTCGTCTGCCTCAACATCATCCAGTTCGTCGTCGGGAGTTATATCGAGCCCCGCGTCTCCGGCGCGGTGCTCGCCATGTCGCCTTCGGTGGTGTTGTTCGCGGTCTTTTTCTGGACGTTCCTATGGGGTCTGTTCGGCGCCTTCATCGGCGTCCCGATTGCGCTTGCGATCCTCACCTTCTGCAGCTTCCATCCGTCCAGCCGATGGGTCGCCGACCTCCTCGGCGGTCCAGTCGATGCGAAGCCGTCCAAGATCAGTTAGCCGAGCCCGGCGCGGCTACGCGTTCAGACGATTGTCCAGCCTTCGCGCCGAAAACGGGCGACTCAAGAAGTCCCGCAAGCGCGTCGCCGTGCGCGTAACCTTCACCCTCGCGCCGGAAGGCGCAGCGCCGAGCCCCGTCAACGAATGTCCCCGTTGCTCGAAGAGATCGAGGACGAGGTCGAATCTCCCTTCGCTCGGCGGCGCGACAACAAGCATCTCTCCCGCCCAGACGCCTCCCGGCGCGATTTCCGGCAATTGCGTGGCCTCGAGGAACCGAGACCCAAGAATTGCGCTGTCGCGGCTCCAAAATCCGCCGATGCGGAGATTGGCGCGTTCCCCGCCTATCGGGGCCTTGCCCACATTTTTCACGGAAACTTCGAGGCGCAAACCCGCTTCGGGCGGCGCACGCCTGGGGGCATTGCGGACGGCGAATTCGAAGGCGCAGTCCGCCAGCGGCGAAACCGTAGGCGGTCGATCGAGAGCCTGGGCAAATCGCTGCGTCAATTCGCCGGCAAGCGACACAGGGCTGTCGCGATAAATCTCGTGCTCTCCATCGATCAGGGCGCAGGAGAATTCCCCGAACATCCGCCGCCACGCGGGCTCGGGAGCGATCCGAGCGAGTTCAGGACGGTAGTCGCTGTCGCGTCCGAAGACGAGGAGAACCGAGCCTGGGTAGGATACGGGTTCCGTGGTCCACTCGACCAAAGTGAGCAGAGGCACATGACGGCCCCGGCGCAGGAGATGCTGCGCCATCGGAATGACGACTTTGCCGGCCTGACAATGACCCAGGAGAAACAGCGGTCCGTCCGGATGGGCCTGCTGAATGTCCTTCACATAGCGCAGCGCCAGGGCTTGGACCACGTCCTCGTCGTAGTCGTCGCTGACGTTGAAAATCGAACGAAACGCATAAACCGGCTGCTGCGCACCGAGCGCCTTGGCCAGATAATCGAACTCGTAGCCTTCTTGAAGCACGCAAAAAAGCGGCGGCAGAGAACCATCCCGATTCGCGCCGAGCATCAGGCGGTCCTCGGAAACCCGCTCTCCGCTCCAGGCCTCGACATAGGACAATATCCCCCGGCCAATGACATGAGGCAGCGGCCAAAAACTCCGTTCTTGATCGCTTGCCGGCGACGCCGAAGCGATTCGCGTCAGGCGAAGAAGATTGTTGAACGTCGGAAGATTGAAAAACTCGCCAAGCGCCAGTTGGCGATTGAAGCGCTTTTCAACGCCCATCAACAGGGTCGACGCGCGCAGAGAGTTGCCGCCGCAATCGAAAAAGTTGTCGTCGTAGCCGAAGTCGTCGCCGAGATTCAAAGCTTCGCGCCAAAGAAAGGCCAACGTCGCCTCGTCGTCGCCGTCGGACGAAGCGGGCGCCGTTTCTCCCTTCCAGTTTTCGCCGGCCTTCCCCGCCCGCTCGGCCAGCGCCCTGCGGTCGACCTTGCCGGTAGCTGTCAGCGGCCATTCTCCGGATTGGACCGGCATGACGACCGCGGGCGCGAAGCCGTAGCGGCGGACGAGAGCGTGACGAACCCTGTCGGTCAAGCTGCTGCGGAGCGACTCGCCTTCCGAGAGCGCGATGGCGACGCCGAGCCCGTCCGTTGCGTCGGAGGAGTCACGAACGACGAACGACACGGTTTGCCGGCCGATGTTCGCGTCGCCTTGCAAGCAGGCGTCAATGTCGTCGAGCGAGAATTTTCGTCCTCCCACGACCAGGGTCTGTTTTGCGCGGCCACGAAACGAAAAGCCCCCGTCTTTGATCGCGCCCAGGTCTCCCGTTCTATACCACCCGTCGGCGGTCAAGCAGTCACGGCTGAGTTCCGGCTCTTTCCAATAGCCGGCGAACAGGGTCTGGGGCGCGAAGGCCTCGACATGGCCGGCCTCGCCTTCGCCGAGCGTCAAGCCGTCGTCGTCGACTATCCGCAGCGAAACGCCCGCGGCCGGACCGCCCAGGATCGGCGCGCCGGCGTCATCCAGCGGACAAGCGGCGGGGTCCGCGCCGACCAGCAACGAGCTTGTCTCGGTCGATCCATAGCCGGCGCGCAGAACGCCCGGGGCTCCGTGCTGTGTCAGAAGTTCATCAAAGCGCGTGGCGACGAAGCGCGTGACCGTTTCGCCGCCGAGTCCGGCCATTTTGAGCGAGCCGAGATTGAAACGGCCCTCACCCTTCGGCGCGTCTTCCACCAGACGCGCCGCCATCGAATTGGTCATGTAGGCATGGGTGATCGCGAACCGCTCGATCGCCTCGAAGATCGCCAACGGGCGGGCCGTAAGGATGCGCGGATGCAATTGCGTCATACTTGCATACGTCGGGTACAAAGCGCGCATCCCGCTGATGCCTTCGAACGGAAAGACGTTGAGGATATGGGAGCTCAACGATTTGAGCGAATAGTTCTGCGAGAAATTCCGATGCAGGACAGCCTGTCGGTCGAGCATTACGATCTTCACCGTCCCGGTCGAGCCTGAAGTCGGGAGCAAACAGACAATGTCCGGCTCCTCGCCGGGATCGAAGTCTTCGTCGCCTTCGCCGGAGAGCGACGACAGGCGGAGGATCGGCGCATCGCCCAGCAAGGACGCGAGCCGGTCCAGGTCGGGCGTGGGCCCATCGGCGATAAGCGCCGGACGCTCCAGGCGCGCCGCCAGGCTCTTGAGCTCTTCAGCCGTGGCGGCGTGGGTGACGCCGGTGAACGGTATCGGGGTCGCGCCGACGCGCAGCGACGCCCAGAATGACGGAACGAAATCGAGGAGGTCGCCGAGCAGCAATAGCGCCTGGCTCTCGGGACCGACTCCGAGGCTTCGCAATCGGCTGGCGATTTCGCCGGACCGCCTCCACATCTCGGCGAAAGTCTGCTCCCTCAGCGTCCCATCGGCTTGGAAGCTGCGAATCACCCCGTCCGGCGCCTCGGCGACTCGCCGGGCGACATTCCCTATGACTGTCGCCTCCGCGCCGTCCATGAGCGCGCGCGGCGGGCCATGAATGACCGCGCTAACGGTTTCTACGTCAAGCAGCAGCGTCATGGGACATATATTCGACGGACGAGCGCAATACCTTTTCCCCCAGCGAAGTTAGACTGGCCCGGTCGGCGATGAGCCGGGCCCCGTCGTCGAAGCGGCCGGCGAGCGCCACCATCTTCTTTTCAACCGCGCGCCGATCGAAACCCCTCAGGCCATCAGGAGGGCGCTCGAACAAACCACGGTATAGCAGATAAAGCCGTGCGCAAACGAAGGTCGCATGGAAGACGCCGTCCATCGGGCGCGGATCGGAACGCAGGGGCGAGGAGAAGCGCTCGGAATTCGGATTGCGGACGAGCGGCTCGTCGAGCGCATAGCCGAACAACAGCGTATGCGCGCCTTCGTGGACGATTTCGTCAAGGATCTCCAGCGGCGTTCGATGCTGTTCAACATTCAGCGTGACCGCGCCCCAAAGGGTAAGCGAGGTCACGCCGCCGAACGACTGGGAAGGGTCGCAAGGCGCGGCGCCGATCACCTGGACGATCAGCGCGCGAATTTCAGCCGCGAGAGCCCCATCCGTCTGTTCCAGGAGGGTCAGGGCCTCCGCCACGCCTGCGGCGAAGGCCGGCAGGTCTGCGAGATCGGGGGGACCGATGATCTGCCCCTTCTCGCCCGCGTTCAAAAGCCGGACGAAGCGGGCGGCATCCTCGCCCAGCGCTTCGGCGGTGAGCGGCAAGACCTCGAGGAGCGGCGTACCGCGCGCCGCCGCCGCCATTCGCCGCCAAAGATGCGCCGCTTCCTCGTGGCGCTTCGCCTTCAAAGCGAACACGAGCTCAAAATAGCTGCCGAATACCGAAGGCGCTTGACGATGCGCCCGGATCTCGGAGAGCAACAGCCCTGTCTCTACATCCTCGATTGCGAGCATCGAGGCGGCGCGATCGAGGATATGTTCCAAACTTGACGCGAGCTTACGCCGCATCTTGCGGTCGAGATCAGCGACATCGACTTCACTTTGCGGGAGAAAAAGCCGCATCGATGGCGCCAGCCCCAAAACAGCATATTCGAACCGAGCTTGCCCGGGGGCCTTCGCCGGCCCCTCCGCAGGTTCGTCTCAATTCCGTCACATGTCTTTACAATTCCGTTCGGTCAACATAAACAAATTTCTGGCAGAATCACAACTGACGACGTGTGGGCGTTGCCGGGCGGGGCTGGGCGAATATGGCGACCGCGAGGCAGGAAAAAGGCCGATAGACCGATTTAACGAGTTGGGAGGTCGCCCTGTCTGACCCGCGTATGCGAGCGTGTCGCGTAAAAGCGTAATTGCGTAGAACTTCCCATTTCCAGTGGAGAACCAAAATGGCAAAGGTCGAAGAAGGCGTTCCGATGATAAAAGTCGAGGAAGGACCGACCATGGTGCGGGTTGAGGAGGGGCCGGTTTAGAATGAAGGACTTTCCGCGTTTGGAGTGGGAAAGTCCACACGACTGGAACGGGAGAGGCCCTCGGCGTCGCCGAACTTTGAGATTCTTCGAGAGTGGGGTTTCGGCGACGCTGATTGGCGATCTTGGATGGCGCGGCCTGATCTGAACTGATCTGATCTGCGCCTCGTGGCGCGGCGTCGTAAGCGTAACCGACGTGCATTTCCCAACGGGGTGGAGAATTCAAATGATGGCGCGACGGACGAATAGAATGGCGGTCGAGGAGAGCGTCCCGGGGCTTAAGGCGACTCCCCATATGGTCGAACTCGACGACGCGGAACTGCTCGGGTTCGAAAGGCTCGAACCAGAGCGGGGAGGGGAAGCCACAAGCAAACAGTCGCTAGGCCTGGCGTTCAATAAAAGAGGGGGAGAAGGCACGCCCGACGAGAGAGTTGAAGGCCCGTCCCGTCGCTAGGCTAGGAGGGGGGCCCTCGACATGAAAGTTGGGAAGGCCCCCCGCCTCGCGATCAGCACCTGCGGGCGACGGAGCGTGATACGAAATTGTTTACTTTTCTCATAACAGCGGAGACTTCTAAATGGCCGAGCTACGGGATCAAGAAACGGCGACGTTTGGGACGGCGGACCTCGACGATGCGGAACTGCTCGGGTTCGAATGGCTTGAGCCGGGGCGCGAGGAAGAGGCGAGAAGCGAACAGGCGATAGGCATAGCCTTCAACAAGAGAGGGTTGGAAGGCCCCACACCCAAGTAACGCCAGCAGAAGAATTTTTTGCGCCGCCGCATGGCTGGGGCCTCAAGTTTCTGACTTTCGGTCGGAAGGAGAATCCAAATGACTGAACACCCGGATCAAAGAATGGCGACGCCCGAAACGTCAGATCTCGACGATGCCGAGCTTCTCGGGTTCCAGCATGTCGAGACCGCGCCCGCCTCTTCCACTTCGACCGAAGACGCCGTCGCGCTCGCTCTCAACAAGCGAGGGGAAGTGCCTGTGGTTTCCGACCGTCGTTTGAAGACCCACGTGAAGCATGCCTCCAGGACGGCCGACGGGCTGAATTTGTACAGTTTCCGTTATGCCGGCGAGGATCAGGAATTCCGGGGCGTCATGGCGCAAGAGCTGCTGGCCGACGAACGGAATCGGTCCGCGGTCAAAGTGGGCGCGGACGGATATTATCGGGTCGATTACGACCGCTTGGGCCTCGCGAGCCTCGTGACCGGGGACATGCTCGCCGCCGGCGAGCGCGCCGTCCGCCGCGCCAAAACCTGAGAAGAAACCTCTAGGCGCCGGCGCTATCCGCCGGCGTTCCGGCAAGGTCGATCCGCTCCGGGTTCATGAGCCTCACGCGCCCGTCCACCCCAAGGCCGAGCGCGTGGACGTAGAAGTGCGTCGGGGCGGATTGCGGCGCCATCACCGGCGACGGAGCCGAGACGATCCTGAGCCTACCGCAGGCGCCGATCCAGTCGATATGGCGGTGACCGTGCATGACCACGACGCGATCGGCATAGGGCTTGAGCACGCGCTGAAACCAGCTGCCGTTGATGAGGGCGGTGCCGATCCGCTCGGAGAACGCCGCAACCGGCGTCGGATACTCGATCAGATGATGGTGCAGCGCCACGATCCAACGGGCTTTGGGATAATGGTCGAGCGCCGCGGTCAGCCGGTTCGCCTGACCGGCCGAGATCATTCCCAACGCGTTGGTGAAAGAGAAATTCGTGTCGGCGTTCGAATTGAGTATGGCGACCCCGAGGCCGTCATCGTCCCTCGGCGGCGCGATCATCGGGAAGAGTTCGTCCCAGAGGCGGGCGAGACGGGCCGACGCGCGAACGCCGCCCAGATCGGCGAAGGTCTCGATCGCCTGACGGTGCGGTTCAAGCGCCTGAGCCAGCGTGAGTCCGGGCCCGGCGGCGCCGTCGCCCATCACCCGCAGGCGGTCGCTCGCAACAGCCGCAATCGCCGAGAGCGCCCGCATCTTGCGAAGGCTCTTCGCCGGGCTGAAGGGCAGATCGAGACGGGCCGGGTTCGCGCGATCGACGATATTGACGTCGTGATTCCCCGGCAGAATGAGCATCCTCTCGGCGAGGCTGGGATGGCCTGAGGCGATGTCGAAGAATTCGGCCCATTCGGCCGAACGCCCGGCGTCCGTCATATCTCCAGTGATCAGGACGAGGTCAAGCGGCCGCGCGGCGTGCGACGTCTCGAGGCTGGCCATCACCCGCTTCAGCCGGTCGTTGCCGCGCGGCCCGCCCCGCCCGCTCTCTATCCGAAAGCCGTAGCGCTCGCCGACGATATGGATGTCGGAGAGATGGGCTACCCTGAAGACCCGCCCGCCGGAGATCGGCGCGTCGAACCCTTCGAGGTCGAGCGGCTGGTCCATGCTGGCGTCGGCGAAGCCCCAGACGAGCGACGCGGCGGCGAGGTAGGCCGACATGATGACCACGGCGTTGGCGAGCGTCGGCACGATCAGATGATGGGGGATCGCGAGATCCGACGCCGATCCGATCCACCGGGTCGCGGGCCAAACGACGAACGCGACCAGGGCCGCGATCGCCGCGAGGAGGATCCCCGCGCCGGCGCAACTCATTCCCCGCATCCGCGCGAGTTCCGCGCCGCCCTCGGGCTTGAACGCCCGCTCGGCCAGATGGCGGATCGCCTCGCGGCATAGAGCGTATCCCGGCTGAACCCCCAAGGCGTTGAGCGCCCAGAAATTCGCTTCCGCGGCGCGAAACAAGGGCCGCCAGCCGATCCAGCCCGCGCCGGCGACACCGAGCAGCACAACCGCGGCGCCTATTCCGTACAGTTCCAGCAGCCTGGACCAGACGTCGCCAACCCACGCCGTCGCGACCAGCGGCGCGAGACCCAGGATCGCCGCCGGAAAGACAATCGACGCCGCCCAGGCCAGCAGGAGCTTCGTCAGGCTGATTTCGGCCAATAGACTCCCGGCGATCGCCGAGCAGCGACTTCTGCTTGGGGCTCGAGGCGTCGTCCTCGGCGTCGCCGTCGCGCGGATCGATGAGCGGCTTCGCCGGACCGTGCTCGAAGAGCTGCGGCTCGGATTCGGCGCTCGAGGGTGTTGATGCCGGCGCTGACATGGCAACTTTGCGGTTTCTACGGAAGCCGACGCCATAGCATGCGCCGCATCGCCATTCATCTCGTGTTCAAGGGCGGCTTTCGACAATGAAGCTTCGCGGAGGAACACACAAATGTTTCGGAAACTAGCCCTGTCCCTGGCCGCGTGCGCGGCATTGATCGTCCAGCTCGCCCTGCCCGCTTCGGCTGAGCTTGGCGTCGGCGGCTTCGCCGTCCGCGATTCGCTGGCCTCGAGCTCGCCGGTCGAGAGCGCGCAGTTCGTCTGGGGCGGCAGGAATTACTGCTGGTACAATTCGGCCTGGCAAGGCCCAGGCTGGTACTGGTGCGGCTATGCGTGGAGGCGCGGATTTGGCTGGGGAGGCCGCGCCGGCTGGCACGGCTGGAACCATCGCACGGTCCACCGGACTACGCACGTCGTTCACCACCACAACAGGCCAGTCCATCGTCCAGGCCACAACAACCGGCCGAACCATAACAATCGGCCCGTCCATCGCCCCGGCCACGGCAATCGGCCGAACCACAACCGCCCCGCCAACCGCCCGAACAACAACCGGCCGAACCACAACCGGCCGAACAACAACAGGCCCGGCCACAACCGTCCGTCCGGCGGCAATCGCGGCGGCGGGCACAATCGCGGCGGCGGCGGCAATCGCGGTGGGGGACAGCGCCGCAGCTGAGCCGGCCCGGAGGCCGCTTCGAGCCTCGCCGGAGATTTCCCCGCCGCCGTCCTTCATGGCGGGGAAAGCCGATACCCCGCGCGTTGCGCCTGATCCGGTTGCGCGATAAGCACTGGCCAACTTTTCGCCAGAGGACCCGCGACTTGGCTCCATCCATCCGTCGTCCAGCCGCGCGCGGCCTCGCTCGCGCGCTCGTCGTCGCGCCGGCGCTCGCGCTCTTGCTCGCCGGCTGCAATCAGGAAGCCAAGACCGAGCCGCCGCAGCCGCGCCCGGTCCGCACCGTCACCGTCGAAAAGGGCGTGGTCGGCGATTCGGTGATGCTCACCGGCGATATTCGGGCTGAGAACGAGGTCAATCTCGCCTTCCGCATCGGCGGGCGGATCATCGAACGGAAGGGCGGGGTCGGCGACAAGGTCGAGCCGGACCAGGTGCTGGCGAAACTCGATCCGCAGGACGAACTCAACGCGCTTCGCTCGGCGCAGGCGGCGCTCGCCGCCGCGCGCGCCCAGGAGGTCGAGGCGCAGGGCAATTTCGACCGCCAGAGCCACCTGATGGAAAGAGGCTTCACCACCCGGGCGATTTTCGATGCGGCCAACCAGGGGTTGCAGACGGCGCAGGCGCGGGTCGACGACGCAAGCGCACAACTCGACGTCGCCCAGGACCGGGTGAGCTTCACCGAACTCAAGGCCAATGTCTCGGGGACGATCACCGCACGAACCGCCGAATCGGGCGAGGTGGTGCAGGCGGGCCAGCCGATCTTCACCGTCGCCCGGCAGGACGGGCGCGACGCCGTGTTCGACGTTCCCGCCCAGGTGCTGCGCGCCGCGCCCACCGACGCGACGGTCACGATCGCGCTCGCCGACGACCCGTCGGTCACCGCCAAGGCGCGTGTGCGGACCGTCGATCCGCAGGCCGACCCGGTCACCCGCACCTTTCGCGTGAGGCTGAGCCTGATCGACCATCCGGAGGCGATGCGCCTCGGCGCGACAGTGACCGGGCGCCTCCAGCTCGAGGGCGGCACGGGCATCTCGATTCCGGCGAGCGCGCTCACCTCGATCGGTAGCCATCCGGCGGTGTGGATCGTCGATCCGGCGAACCTGACGGTTGCGCTGCGCAACGTCGATATTCAACGCTTCGATCCGGCGACGGCGGTGATTTCGCAGGGGCTCGAGCCCGGCGACGTGGTGGTGACGGCCGGCGTTCAGGCGCTGCATCCGGGCCAGAAGGTCCGGCTGCTCGGGGCGACTTCGTGAGCGGACTCAATCTTTCCGATTGAATTTGTGGGTGCGCGTAACGCCAAGGGGCGCTGAGGATGAAACCGTCTCTGTTGATGGCCGTTGCAATTGTGACTTTTGCCGCAGTGAAAGCATTTGCGGGAGAGGGTCGGCCAGTGATCGCAGGTGATCTTTCTGGCAAGAAGATCTGCTGGAACGACGGGGGAACCGGTATGTTCGCAGCCGACGGTCAATTCACGAACCGGCAGGGTCGCCACTCGACCTGGTCGATCGCCGAGCCCGGAATTGTTAAAATTGGGCTCCGTTATATTCCCTACCAGATGTTACCGGACGGCCGCTTTTACGTGCACACGTTCTGCGGCCGGTGCGGGTCCATTACGGGAAATCGTGAAATCTGGGGAACGGTTTGCAACTGAATCTTTCCGATTGGGCGCTGAAGCATCGCTCGTTCATCGTTTTTCTCATGATTGCGGTGACGCTCGCCGGCGTCGCCTCGTTTTTCGGCCTCGGCCGCGCCGAGGACCCGCCCTTCACCTTTCGCACCATGATCGTCCAGGCCGCCTGGCCCGGCGCGACCATGGACGACACGCTGCAGCAGGTGACCGAACGGATCGAGCGCAAGCTGCAGGAGACCAGGGGCCTCGACTTCCTGCGCAGCTACACCACCCCGGGTCTCACGACGATCTTCGTCAACCTCAAGGGCTCGACGAAAGCCTCGGAGGTGCCGGACATCTGGTATCAGGTGCGCAAGAATGTCGGCGACATCCGCGGGAGCCTGCCCGCGGGCGTGGTCGGACCCGGCTTCAACGACGATTTCGGCGACACCTTCGGCCTGATCTACGGCTTCACCGCCGACGGCTTCACTCACCGCGAGCTCCGCGACGCGGTCGAGGACATCCGCTCGCGCCTGTTGCAGGTTCCGGACGTGTCGAAGATCGAGCTCATCGGCGCCCAGGACGAGCAGATCTACGTCGAGTTCTCCGTGGCGGAGCTGGCCGGGCTCGGCATCGACCGTACGGCGTTGATGGCGGCGCTGAGGGCCCAGAACGCCGTCAGCCCCGCGGGCGAACTTCAGACCGGCGACGAGACGATCTCACTCAGGGTCTCGGGCGCCTTCCGGTCGGAAGCGGACCTGCTCAACGTCAACTTCCTGTCGAACGGCCGGCTGATCCGGCTCCGCGACATCGCGACCGTGAGACGCGCCTATTCCGATCCGCCGCAGCCGATGTTCCGCGTCAACGGCAAGCCGGCGATCGGGCTTGCGATCGCCATGCGCGACGGCGGCGACATTCTCACGCTCGGCCGCAATGTCGGACATGCGGTCGACGCGAGCGTCGCCAATCTGCCGCTCGGCATCGATGCGGCGCTGGTCTCCGATCAGCCGGTCGTCGTCCAGACCGCGATCGGCGAGTTCATGGAATCGCTCTGGCAGGCGATCGCCATCATCATGGCGGTCAGCATCATCAGCTTAGGCTTGAGGCCGGGCTCGGTGGTCGCGCTGACCATCCCGCTGACCATCGCAATCGTGTTTCCGATCATGGGGGCGATGCACATCGACCTCCAGCGCATCTCGCTCGGCGCCCTCATCATCTCCTTGAGCCTCTTGGTCGACAGCGCCATGACCACCATCGACGTCATGACCACCCGCCTCGCCCAGGGCGACAGCAAGGAGGAGGCCGCGTCCTTCGCCTATAAGACGCTGGCGCTGCCGATGCTCACCGGCACTTTCGTCACCATCGCCGGCTTCGTGCCGATCGGCTTCGCCCGCAGCGCCGCCGGCGAGTACACGTTCTCGATCTTCGCCGTGGTGACGATCGCGCTCATCGTGTCGTGGTTCGTCGCGGTGCTGTTCGCGCCGCTGCTCGGCGTCTGGCTTTTGAAGAAGCCGGAGACCGCCGTCGCCGCAGCAACCCAACTTCGTCATGCGGACGTTCCGCTCGATCCTGGTCGGCGCGATGCGCGATGCGCTGGGTCACGATCGCCGTGACGCTCGCCTGTTTCGTCGCCTCGCTGCTCGCCCTGCCCTACGTGCCGCGGCAGTTCTTCCCGGCTTCCGACCGTCCGGAGCTCACCGTCGATCTGACCTTGCCGCAGAACGCCTCGATCTACGCCAGTGAGGCAGCGTCGGCCAAGCTCGACGCGATGCTGAAGGACGATCCCGACGTCGCAAGTTGGAGCACCTATGTCGGGCGCGGCGCGATCCGCTTCTATCTGCCGCTGGACGTCAAGCTCGCCAATGACTTTTTCTCGCAAGCGGTCGTCATCGCCAAGGACGTGCCGGCGCGCGACCGGCTGCACTTGAAGCTCGAGAAGGCGCTGGCCGAGCAATTGCCGAGCGCGATCGTGCGGGTGTCGCCGCTCGAGCTTGGGCCGCCGGTCGGCTGGCCGGTGCAATACCGGGTCAGCGGACCGGACGCGGCCGAAGTGCGGGCGACCGCGCTCAAGCTCGGCCAGGCGATGGGCGAGAACGCGAATCTCAGGCTGGTCAATTTCGACTGGATGGAGCCTTCGCGCGAGGTCCGCGTCAGGATCGACCAGGATCAGGCGCGGCTGCTCGGCCTGAGCTCGCAGACGCTGGCCGAGACGCTGAACGCCGTCATGAGCGGGACGCCGATCACCCAGGTCCGCGACGGCATCTATCTCATCAATGTCGTCGCCCGCGCCAATGACGAGCAGCGGGTTTCGCTCTCCACTCTGCGGTCGCTGCAACTGCCGCTGCCCGGCGGGCGGACCGTGCCGTTGAGCCAGATCGCCACCTTCGACTTCGATCAGGAGTTTCCGTTGATCTGGAGGCGCGACCGGGTGCCGACCCTGACCGTGCAGGCCGACGTGCGCGGCGATGCGACGCCGGAAGGCGCAGTGGCCTCGCTCGAGCCGGCGATCGAGAAGCTCGAGGCGGGCCTGCCGGCCGGCTACCACATCGCGGTCGGCGGCACGGTCGAGGAGAGCGCCCAATCGCAGGCCTCGGTGTTCGCGCTCCTGCCCGCGGCGCTGTTCCTGATGCTGCTCTTCCTCATGATGCAACTGCACAGCTTCGGGCGGGTGGCGCTGGTGGTGGCGACGGTGCCGCTCGGATTGATCGGCATCGTGCTCGCGCTCATCATCTCCAACCGGCCGCTCGGCTTCGTCGCCATCCTCGGCATTCTGGCGCTGGTCGGGATGATCGCCCGCAACGCGGTCATCCTGATCGACCAGATCGAGACCGAGCGCGCTGAAGGCCGCGACATCTGGGACGCGGTGGTCGAAGCGACCCTCTCCCGCTTCCGCCCGATCATGCTGACCGCGATCTCGACCGTGCTCGGCCTGATCCCGATCGCGCCGACCGTCTTCTGGGGCCCGATGGCCTTCGCCATCATGGGCGGCCTGTTCGTCGCGACGATGCTGACGCTGCTGGTGCTGCCGGTGTTCTACATCACGCTCTACCGGGCGAAGCAGCCCGAGAGCAGCCGCGGCCGCCACTTAGAGCGGGCGCCTTCGGCATTGCTATCGCCCCCACCACCGTCCTCTAGGGCCATGCGCGAGGCATGGGGGCTGGGGGTGCGCCGGCTGTCTGCCGCCAGCGCGGCGCGCGCATTTCGGTCACGGACGGACAAAGATAAAGAGCGCCTGTCATGGCGGACCAGATGGAACTCCGGCCCGATCTATTGCATCCGCTTTGGCTCCGGCCCCATCGGTTGATCGCAACCGCAGCGGCCTGAACGGACAAGGAAATCGACGATGAAGCGCGAGCAGCTGAGCCGAGAAGATCCTGGATATCAAGCGCGAGAAGGGCTGCGAGCACGTGGAACGCCATATCTGGCGAGGAGATCGCGCGGCATGTCGCCGAATTCTCGTAGCCTCGGCGCAAGGGCTGCCGTCGCATGCCGTCGCCGCCGGTGTATCGCCGCCGCCGCCGCCAGAGTAGAAGCCGCCGAAGCCCCGCCTCCCCTTGGGCCGCATGCGGCAGCGCAAAAGCGCTGGCCGCAGAAGGCGATGGAGCCTCTATAGCCTCGCCGCAGCCAGAGAAGCCCTCGCACCAGAGCCGCCTGCGCCAACGAAGTTCCCGCGCGCGGCGCGCCCATGCCGCCGCCATCCCGCTTCCCGTACCGCCTCCGAGATCGAGACTGCGTCAATGCCACGCCCCGCCGCTGACGGACGCTGATCGAGGAGCTTGGACTCGGCCGAGCGGCATCATGTGCCGCCGCTCGACGTCGATCTCAGTGCTCGACCGCCTGCCCGCACGCCGACAGGCGATCGCGTCGCCGGCGATGATCATGATGCGGCCGATATCGCTCTGCCGCCACCGCTATGCCCCGGCGCCGGCCTGTGATGTCGTAATGCCGGTCGTCAGAACGTCATAGGTTTCAAGGAGTGATCGTGGCGGATCGGCGCGCGCGCAAGCGGCAGAACCCGATCCCCCTGCCCTCGGCCCTCAGAACGACCCGACCGCGCTCCCGAGCACAATCACCACCGCGAGCGCCAGGAGGCCGCCGACGATCGACACCATGACGATGTCGATGATAGCTCTCGCGGTGGGTCGAGTTGCAGACCGCGAGCAGCGTCACCACCGCGCCGTTGTGCGGCAGGCTGTCGAGCGTGCCGGCGCCGATGACCGCGACCCGGTGCAGGAGCCCCGGGTCGATGCCCTGCTCGTGAGCGATCTTGAGATAGGTCGCGCCCAGCGCGTCGAGCGCGATCGTCAGGCCGCCCGAGGCCGAGCCGGTCAATGACGCGAGCACATTGGTCGCGACCGCCAGCGACACCAGCACCCCGCCCTCGATGCCGAGCACCCAGTCGCGCACCAGCGCGAACGCCGGCAGCGCGGCGACGACCGAGCCGAAGCCGACCAGGCTCGCGACGCTGACCACCGGCAGGACCGAGGCGTTGGCCCCGGCGTCCATGCTGTCGCGCAGCGCCGGCAGGCGCCGAAAATTGATCGCGATCAGGACGACGATCGCGACCGCGAGCGCGGTCACCACCGCCCACACGCCCCCGACCGCCGCGAGCGAGGTCGAGCCCCAGGCCTTGTCGGCCAGGAACGACGCGTTCATGCGCGGCAGAACGAAGAACGACATCGCGAGATTGACGGCGACGACAACGACGAGCGGCAGCGCCGCAAGCGCAATCGGCGGGCCGGCCGCGTCCTGATGGCTGTGGGCGGC
Source organism: uncultured Alphaproteobacteria bacterium (assembly GCA_963761435.1). Lineage (GTDB taxonomy): Bacteria > Pseudomonadota > Alphaproteobacteria > Rhizobiales > Beijerinckiaceae > Roseiarcus. The sequence continues at coordinate 320,611 of CAVXHJ010000010.1, forward strand.
TTCGGCGGGATCGAACGTGCTCGCGGTCGTCGCCCGCTCGCGCACGACGAGATCCTCCGCCGCATGCTCCGCGCCGTCCGGCGTCCGGCGCCGCATCGCCATAGCCTTCGCCCCTGGCGCGGGCGCTTCGCTCCGCCCGCCCGAGCCACCACATGCCGAAGCCGAACATCACGATCGCCGCGATGATTCCAAGTCCCGGCGCGGCGAACGGCGTGGTGCCGAAGAACGGCATCGGGATCGCGTTCTGGATCGCCGGCGTTCCCGGCAGCGCCGACATGGTGAAGGTGGTGGTGCCGAGCGCGATCGCCGCCGGCATCAGGCGGCGCGGAATCGCCGCCGAGCGAAAGAGCTGGTGCGCCATCGGGGCGATGACGAAAAAGGCGACGAACAGGCTGACGCCGCCGTAGGTCACGATCGCGCCGGCGAGCACGACCGCGAGCACCGCGCGCTCATGGCCCAGCCGCTCGGTCATGAATTTTGCGATCGAGCTCACCGAGCCCGAGTCCTCCATCAGCTTGCCGAACAGGGCGCCGAGGAGAAAGATCGGGAAGAACTGCATGACGAACTGGGCCGCGCTCGCCATGAAGGTTTGCGTCCAGTGGGCGAGCAGCGGCTCGCCGGCCAGTCCGGCGGCGAGGATCGCGGCGGCGGGCGCAAGCAGAAGGATGCTCCAGCCCCGGTAGGCGAGAAAGATCAGAGAGCCCGAGCGCGACCAGTATGCCGAGAAGCCCCATGCGCTCAGATCCCCTCGAGCAGGACGTCGATGTCGAGGGTCGAGCGCTTGCCGAGGTCCATCGCGTGCGCATCGAGGAACGCCTGGGCGGCTTTTCTTCCCTCGTCGCGCAGATAGGTGAAGAATGGCCATTCGGCGTTCAGCTTCGACGACGCGCCCAGTTCGGTCAGGACCGTGTTCCGCACGGAGTGGATGCGCATCTGCGCCCATAGCGCGCCCTCGCCCTCGCCCGGATCGGCGACCTTGCGCAACAGCGCCATCATGCGCAGCTCCTTCAGGACGACGGCGTTGAAGGACACCTCATTAAGACGGTTCAAGATCTCGCTGGCGCTGCGCGGCACCCCCGGACGCTCGATCGGATTGATCGGCACCAGGATCGTGTCGTGGGATTTGCACTCGCGGACCAGGGTGGAGAGGGTCGGATTGCCGGTATAGCCACCGTCCCAATAGGCCTCGCCGTCGATCTCGATCGCCTGAAACATCGTCGGCAGGCAGGCCGAGGCGAGCAGGACGTCCGGCGTCACGGCGTCGTTCTTGAACACCTTGCCTCTGCCGGTGCGTACGTTGGTGGCGGTGATGAACAGGTGGATGGGCGATTGCGCCAGGAGCTCGAAATCGATCAGCTCGGCAAGAATCTCGCGCAATGGATTCTTGCCCATCGGGTTGAGGGCATATGGCGACACGACGCGCGACATGAGGTCCATGGCGACATAGATCGGCGACGAATCGAGCGACCAGCGGCCGAGGATCACGTCGAGCGGCCCGCGCTGGAACGGGCTGAAGCGAGCAGCGTCGGAGACGCGCCGCCAGAAGGTTTCGAGCGCCTCGCGCGCCCCCGCCGCTCCGCCCTTCTGATGGCCGTGGACCAGCACCGCCGCGTTCATCGCGCCCGCCGAGGTCCCGGAGATGCCGTCGATCTCAAGCCAGGGCTCTTCGAGAAGACGGTCGAGCACGCCCCAGGTGAACGCGCCATGCGAGCCGCCGCCCTGCAGCGCCAGATCGACCAGGACGGGTTTGCGCGCAATCGGCTTCGTGGCTTCAGTCGGCATCTCGTAACCTCAAACGGTTCGTCGGGACGCGCTCGGCGCCGGGCGTCTTCACGACCCCTGCTCTCTTGGGACGAGCCTGAATGCGTCGCGCGTCCGCAGAATCGAAATCCGCACGCGCCAGATTCAAGGGGTCGGTCTAACTATTGATTCCGTCCGCGGAGACTTTCGAAGCGTCAAATCGGACGCCGCCGCGTTTTTGAGGATAGAACTCGGAGCTGGCAAGCGATAAAGAGTTTTGGGCTTCGCCGCAAATTGGATTGAGCATGACCGACCCTATTGAGTTTTCGGACCCGGAAACTGAGCCCCATTCGGACAAGTTCTTTTCGATGGGGGCCATGCTGCGAAACCTGCCTTACGTCGCGGTGCTGGCGCTGGCGATCTTCGGCGTGGCCTACAGCAATTTCTCCGGCCGCCCGATCAATGGCTATTGGGAATTCCTCGCCATCGCCATGGGGCTTTTGTGCATCTTCCTCGGATGGTCGAGCGCGTCCGACCGCGAGGCCCGGCTGAAACTCGTCTGGACCCAAGCCGCGCACTGGGTGGCGGTCATCGTCGCGATGAATCTCGTGCTTTTGCAAGGCTTCCAGCAATTGATGCCGGTGCAGGCCGCAGGCCTCGTGCTGATGATGCTGCTGGCGCTCGGGACTTTTCTCGCCGGAATCAGCCTTGTCTCGCTCCGAATTCTGTTTTTTGGGTCTCGCCATGGCGCTGTCCATTCCGGCGATGACGTGGCTCAAGCAGGCCTCGCTGCTGCTGCTTCTGGCCGGCGTCGCGGTCGCCGGCCTCGCTGTCGCCTTCTGGCCACGGGGGACGAAGAGCGCCGCCTGACGCCGGTGAGGCTCAACGGCTGGCGAAGCCCGCCGCGGCCAGGAGAAGGGCGATCGTCAGAAGCGACAGGCCCGCCGCCGGCCATTGCCTCAAGCCCCAGTCGAGGCGCTCGAAGGCAGGACCGACGGGCGCGGCAGCACGGAAGGCCGCCTCCTCGGCGACGAGAATGTCTCCTGGAGGGATGTGCGGGAGCTCGCCTCCCGTGCCGTAGAGCGCGGCAACGATCGCGGCCCCGAGGGCTATCGGCCAAAGCGCGTCCCACAGCGCGCCTGCGCTGAAAGCGCCGGCGAGATCGCCGCCGACGGCGGGAAACATGAGCCACGGGACCAGAATGGAGGCCGCGGCCAACCCGAGCCACGGCAGGACCGGCGCACGCAAGGCCCGCGCACGGCCGGACGTTCGCGCAAGGCGTACGAGGAAATGCACCATGAGAGCGGTCGTTGCGGCCGCCGACGCTGCCGCGGCCCATTTGGCCGGGCCGTCGCCGAAGGTCTCCTTGACCGCCAGCTTGGCGAACGCTCCACCGGTCAGCGGCAGCCCGCCGAGGCTCAGCGCCAGCGCCGCCGCGATGATCAGCGCCAGCGACTGGCGCCGCCCATCGAGCGCAGCGGCGACGCCGACAGTCAGAAACAGCGCGGCCTTCACCAGAACGTGGTTGGCGGCGTAGAAGGCCGCCGCCGACCCCGCGCCTTGATCGCCGGCGGCCAGGCCCAAGCCCAAGACCGCCGCGATCACGCCCATCTGGCTGATGCTCGAATAGGCGAGGATCGTTTTCGGATCCTTTTGCGTCAGGCCGATCGCGACGCCATAGAACGCGGCGACGAACCCTGCCCACGCGAGCGCCTCGCCCCACCCCGGAATCGCCGCGCCAAGCGGGAGAAACCTGATCAGTCCGATGACGCCGGCCTTCACGGCGGCGCCGCTGAGCACGGCGGCGGCCGGAACCGGGGCCGCGGCATAGGCGAGCGGCATCCAGCCATGCAGCGGCGCGAGCGCGATCTTCATCCCGAAGCCGACGATGAGGAGCGCGAGCGCCGCATCGCGCCAAGGCGAAGTCGTCAGCGCTCCGACAGCGTCACGGACGCCAAGGGAGCCGCCCGGCTCTCCCGCCGCAAGCATGACAAACGCGATGAGCAGGACCGCTTCGCCGAGCAGCGCAAAGGCCATATAGACCGCGCCTGCGCGACGCGACGCGGGGTCCTCGTCGTGCGCGACGAGATAATAGGCCGGGACGCTCACCAGCGCATAGACCAGATAGAAGGTCAAAAGATCGGCGGCGATGAAGACCCCGAGACTGCCGGCCATCGTGAGCAGCCACGAGACCGCAAACCGGTCCGCATTCGGATCACCCGCTTCATCCGCCCGGGCAAATAGACTGACGAGGAGCCAGACGACCGCGGCTGTGGCGAGCAGCATCCCGCCCGGCTGATCGAGCCAGAGGCTCACCCGCAGCGCCGGCAGTTCGACCCCAAAGGGCGCGCCCCCGATCGCCAGGATGGCCGCTGCGAGAGCGGGCGCCGGCGCGAGCGGCGTGATCGCCCTCGCCAAGGCGCTGAGCCCCGGGACGAGGAAGACGGCAAGCACGACGAGCGGCGCCGCCAACGCCGCGACGAGCAGACCCGGACCAAACTGTTGCGCCAACCCGGAGAGCGCGCTCATTGCAGCGCGACGCCCCCGGCCGGACGGCCGATCTCCAGAAAGGCGAAGAACGCGGGCGGCGCGAACGCCAGCAGGACGGCGACAAGCGCCAGAGCGAGAGCGACGCTTTGGCGGCCGCGCTCAGGCGCCTTCTGCAATTGCGGGGTTTCGCCCGACAGCGCCGGGGCGAGCACCCGGTAGAGATATCCGCCCGCAAGCAGTCCGCCAGCCGCCATGACGACCGCCCATGAAACATTGGCCGGCCTCGATCGAGGCCTTCATCAAGAGCCATTTGGCGGCGAAGCCGCCGCTTGGCGGCAGACCCATGAGCGAGAGTCCGCCGAGACCGAGAGCGAGAAACGTCGCCGGCATCGCCCGGCCGGCGCCGCCAAGATTTTCGATTCGGTCGTGGCCGAGCGATTCCGCGATGAGGCCCGCGGACAGGAACATCGCCGCCTTGGCGAACGCGTGCGACAGCGCCTGCATCACGCCGCCGGCAAACGCGTCCGCCGCCCATGGACCCGCGGCTAGCGGAAACATCAGGAACAGGTAGCCGATCTGCGCCACTGTCGAATAGGCGATCAAAAGCTTCAACCGTTCCTGACGCAAGGCAAGCACGCTCCCCGAGAGGATCGCCGCCGAACCAAGTGTTGCGAGAATGGCCCCCGGAACTGCGCTGGGCAGCGCCGGCAGAACGTCGAACCATATACGCACGATGAGAAAGAATGACCCCTTGACCACCAGACCCGACAGCACCGCGCTTGCCGCGGCGGGCGCATTGGCGTGGGCCGGCGGCAGCCACAAATGCAAAGGGAACAGAGCGGTCTTCGCCAGAAGTCCGGCGGTCATCAGTCCGGCCGCGAGCCATACCGCGGGCTCTGCTCGAATGATGTGGGCGAGGAGCGCGATGTCGAGGGTGCCATAGGCCCCATAAAGCAAAGCCGCCCCGAGGAGATAGAAGAGCGCGCCAAACAGCGCGAACATGAGATAGCGCAGCGCCGCGGCCAACGTCTCCGGCCGGCCGTCGAGACAAACCAGCGGCACGGCGGCGAAGGTGAGAAGCTCGAGGGCGACATAGAGGTTGAACAGATCGCCGCCGAGAAAGATGAGGCTCAAGGCCGCCTGGATCGCTTGCAAGAGAGTCCAGAAGACCAGCGGCGCCCGCTTTTCCGCCACTTCCGGCGGCGTCGCGAAATTGCCCCGGGCGTATAGCCCAGCGGCCGGCAGGATCAGCGCCGCCGCCCCGAGCATGACCGCCGAGAATCCGTCGGCCCGGAGGGCGATGCCAAGCGGCGGAACATATCCGCCGAGCGTATAGACGAGAGGTTCGCCGGAGCGCCAAATCAGACTGGCGATCACGACCGCGACGGCCAATTGCGCCGCCATGAGGCCGAGCGCGATCCGCTCCGCCTGCCGGCCGCCGAGCAGAAACGACATGAGCACGCCCGCGACCGGAACGAGGATCGGCAGCGCCAGCAGACTTCCGCCCGCAGTCGTCGCGATGGCGGAGGCGCCCTCGGTCATCCGCCGCTGGCTCCGTCGCCGGCCGGTTCCGTTTTGGCGTCCAGTTGCAGGGTCGCGCGGCCGGTCGCCTCAAACAGTCTCAAAAGAAGGGCGACAGCGAGCGCGCTCGCCGCGAAGGCGACCACGATGCCGGTGATCACCATCGCCTGCGGGACCGGATCGGCCGACAAGCCCGCCGCCGCACCCTTGCGGGCGATGATTTCAAACACCAGGAAAACGCCGCTGCCGATGAGATTGAACGCCAGAATTTTTCGCAGCGGCCGCGGGTCGACGATCACGCCATAGAGCCCAAGACCCACAAGCGCCGCCCCGACCAGCCCCGCCAGCGTCGCCGAACTCATTGCCGCGGCTCGCGGCGGGGCGGACCCGCGACCAGCATGGGGAGAGTGACCGCGATGGTGAACGTCATGAACGTCTCGATGAACAGGATCACCGGCTTGGCGAGCCCGGGCGGATAGGCGAAGAATCCACCGGCGAACGGAGCCCCGGCGACGCCGACCGCGAGAAATACGCCCGGACCGGCGATGAGGGCGAGGCGCAGCCAAAAGGCGCTCGACCGGGGCCACTCGGTCAATCTCGCCATCACAACGATCATCCACATGGCGGCGAGGATCGCGCCGCCCTGAAAGGCGCCGCCCGGCTCATCGGCCCCGACCCAGAAGACGTGGACGCCAACGAGGATCCCGAGCGGCGCAAGCACTTGGGCAAGGAATGCGAGCGTGGGCTCGGGCTCGGCCGCGCGAGCCTCTCCGGGAGCGCCGCCCCAATATCGGTCGGCGGCGAGCGACCAGACGCCGACCACAGCCAAAACAAGCACCGCCTTTTCGAGCATGGTGTCGAAAGAGCGGTAGGCGATCAAAACCGCTGTGACCGGGTTGCCAAGGCCGGTGTCGGGCAGTTTTTCCATCGATTGCGGGGCGAGCGTCGGGCCTTGGTCGGGCAACAGCAATACGACGCCGGCCAGCGCCGCGGCGACAAGGGTGCACAGACAAGCCGCGAAGAAGCGCGGCAATCCGCCAAGGGATTCCTGCGCGGGAATTGTCTCGGCTCCTCGCAGCCGCGCGGCGGCGCCGATGAGCAGAACGCCGGTCACGCCGCTGCCGATCGCCGCTTCCGTCAGCGCCACGTCGACCGCAAACAGGCGAATCCAGACCAGCGACAACAGCAGTCCGTAGACGACGTAGCCGGCGGTCGCCGCGAAGGCTCCGGGGGCGAAAATCGTCCAGGCGGCCACCCCGAAGACAAGGAAGGCGAGGCCGATGTCGAGCGCCTCAAGAACGCTCATGCGGCTGGTCCGTTCCGCCTGACCGCGCGTCCGATAAGCTGCGCCGCTGTCGCGCCGGCGAGTTGAACCAGGGCCCAAATGGCCACGAGCTTGAGTCCGGCGAGCAGGCCTTCCGCGCGCGGTATGAGACCAAGAACGACGAGGCCGAGACCGAGGTTGTCGGCCTTGGTCAGCGCGTGCAGACGACTCAATGCGTCGGGAAAACGCAACAATCCGACCGCGCCGGCAAGGAAGAAAAAGACCCCGGCGCTGATCGCGGCGATGCTGGCGAGGTCGAGGACGGGGCTCATCGGTCGTCCGCGCGACGAGGATGGGACTCCTCCGCGGGCGCGGCGCTGTTGACGAAGGCGGCTGAGGCGAAGGCGGCGAGAATTGCAAGCCCGAGGGCCACATCCTCTACGCCCCGCGCGCCCGTCGCCGCGGCGATCAGGAGGAGCGAGGCGATTCCCCCGGTGCCGATAAGCTGGGCCGCCATCACGCGATCGGCGTCGCGAGGCCCGCCCAGGATCCGAACCAGTCCGACCGCCACAGTGAAGAGGATCACGCCCGCCGTCGCGAGGAGAAAATCAGACACGGCCGACCGCCCGCATGAGCAAACGCTCTTCCGCCGCCAGATTGGCCGCGACAGGCTGGTCGATGTCGAGGCAATGAACCAAAAGGGCGCCTTGCTCGTCGATGCCGGTCGGCAGCGTGCCCGGCATCAAGCTCGACAGCGCGCAGAACGCGCTTCGCTCCAGGCCCGAGGGCAAACGCAGTGGACAGGCGACGAATCCTGGCCGCAGCTCCAATCTCGGATTGAGCGCCCGCCACGCGACATCCACGCCCGAAACAATCGACTGGCGCAGAAAACTCGCCGCAAGCAGTGCGAGAGATCCAACCCTCAGCCGAGACCCTCGCGGAGGGAGAAAGCGTAGACTGGTCCATGTCGCGCCGGCGACGGCCGCGAGGCCGACCGGAAGATCAGCGGGCGACCAGCCCGAGATCATGAGCCAAAACGCGAGGAAGCACGTCGCACGAAGGGCGGCGGCCCGCGCAAGGCCGGGGGAAGCATCGCCGGTCAAAAGGAAAGTCCGAAGTGCGCAGACGTTGCGACGCGCGAACGCGCAGGCCGCTCGTTCCGGAGCCCCAGGCGAATCTGGCCATGCTGATCGCTGGCGCGTCTCGACATCCGAGATCCTCGATCGATGGGCTGCGAGCGAACAGAGCTATCATGTTCCCCGTAACGGGGGAAGGATGGCGCCGATAGCCGGCGGGTGCACGGCAAGCTCCACCCAACGCGGCGTGTCGACTTTCGGACGAGGCGAGAGGAAGGTTTGGGAAGGCCGGACTTCGCCGGAGTCGTGACAGCCTTTTTGGCCATCGCGGCGACATGCCGGGAGCCGAAAACCTAACCCGAGATCAGTCTAACGACACGGGCCTCGAGCGCGACGGCAGTGAAAGCATGAAGGGGGGCCGCAAAAGTCGACCCCCCTCCGACCGCATTGATTCGCGCGCCCCAAAGAGCGAGCGCGGCGACTGATCAGCTCTTCGGAGCCATAGGCGCGGCCGCCTTCGTGTGCATGTGATGCATGTGGTGAGCCGATTCCCTTGCCCGATGATTGGCCGTGTTGTTTTTGCGGCGGATGTGTCCCCTATGTGACCCCGTGTGTCCCGTCGCCGGGGAGGCCATGTTGGGCGTAGCGGCGGGGGCGGCCTGAGCCAGCTGCTCGGTTTGGGCCACGGCGGCCAGAGGCGCCAAGGCCAGGACGGCGCCAAGGCCGATCGCGACAAATTTGTTGATCATTGCAGTTCCTCTTCAAGCGAGTCTTCAGACTCATGTTTCTAGAACGCTGTGAATCTGCGCTTCTCATCATGAATTGGAGATGAATGTCGGATCATCTGGCCATTCGGCGAGTTTCTTCGCCCAATATTGCCCTCTCGGGCTGGAAACTCCTGTCCCGAACCCGCTCGACGACAAACGGCGCAGAACATTAGGCCCGACCCGCGCCGCGCTCCGAGGGAATCGTATTAACCAGGCCTTCAATTTGCCGGGTCCCGCGAAGACGACCGGCTGTTATTGTGTCCGAGCGCCCGGGCCGGGCGCCCTGACATGCGGCAATATCGACGACGATTGGACCACAGGGCGCAGGGCCGCACCAAGACCAAGGCGGAGACCTCGGAGTATTCGATAAGGTATGATGCCAAATTCGGCATTCATGGCGCCTAGTTTCGAGTAGATAGCGCGGGGATGGGGCGGAGCAATTGCGATGATCTTAGTGGAACTCTCGGTCACCGAGGGCCAGAGCGGGCGTTTTGCTCTGCATAATCACTTCGGGCTCGTGACGAATTGCGACAGTGTTAGCTCGTAGCCTCCACATTTTTGCCGGTTGCCGCCGCTCCGCCACCGACCTACCCCGCACAATGGCCATGTCTTTCTTCCTTTGGCATGTCAGCGCCGCCGCCTGGAATGGAGACAAGGCCTACGCTCGGGCGCCTGACCAAGCTGACCCGAGCGGAGAGCGGACGGAGGAATTGTCGAGGGGCATTGGGGTCTCGATTGCCGCCGGAGGCGACCTCTGATGAATTGGACGAGCAAGGACGTCGCCCAACTCGCCGCCGCCTCCGCGCCGCGCATCCTCGTCGTCGAGGACGAGACCGATCTGGCGTTGCTCATCAGCTACAACCTCGAGGCCGAGGGCTATGTCGTGGAGACGGTGGCGCGCGGCGACGAGGCTGCGTTGCGTCTGGCGGAAACTGCGCCCGATCTCGTCATCCTGGACTGGATGCTGCCCGGCGTGTCGGGCATCGAGATTTGCCGGCGGCTCCGGGCGCGCGAGGCGACCCGCACATTGCCAATAATCATGGTGTCCGGCCGCCGCGAGGAATCGGAGCGGGTTCGAGGGCTCGCGACCGGCGCGGACGACTATGTCGTCAAGCCATTCTCCGTCCCCGAGCTTATGGCGCGCGTGCGGGCGCTGCTCAAGCGCAGCCGACCGGAGCGCATCGCCGAGCGCCTCTATGCCGGCGACCTCGACCTGGACCGGCTCACCCGGCGCGTACGGCGCGGCGACCGCGACATCAATCTCGGGCCAACCGATTTTCGGCTGCTTGAATGTTTGCTCGAAAAGCCCGGCCGGGTGTTCTCGCGCGCCCAATTGCTCGACCTTGTCTGGGGGCGGTCGGCGGAGATCGACGAACGCACGGTTGACGTGCATGTCGGCCGCTTGCGCAAACGGCTGTCGAAGGGCCGGGAACGCGACCCGATCCGCACCGTGCGCGGCGGGGGCTACGCCCTGAACGAGAGCTTCGGCGGGAGCTAGGGCCCGGCTTGGCCCTGGCGTGCGTTTGCTCCCGCAGATGCTAGTCTGGCGCGCTGGTTCGGAGTCGCTCGCGCTCCATAGGGAGCGCGGGCGCCAGCACGAGCGGGACGCAGGGGACGCATGGTCCGTCGAGCGGGAAGCGCGGATTTGCCACTGCATGGCGGGCGGGTTCCGCTGTGGCTTGCCGATCGGATGACCCGCCTTGGCGCGGTGATCGCCGAGGGGATCATCCATCACTACGGCCGGGACGAGTTCCTGCGCCGCCTTGCTCATCCGTTCTGGTTCCAGTCGTTCGGCTCGGTCATGGGCATGGACTGGCACTCCTCGGGCATCACGACGAGCGTGATCGGGGCGCTGAAGCGCGGCCTCGAGCCGCTCGCTGGCGAACTCGGCGTTCATGTTTGCGGCGGCCGCGGCAAGCATTCGCGCAAGACGCCGGAGGAACTGGTCGCGATCGGGCAGCGGGTCGGATTCGACGGATCGGCGCTCGCCGATCTGAGCCGGCTTGTGGCGAAGGTCGACAGCGCCGCCGTTCAGGACGGTTTCGATCTCTATCTGCACGGATTCATCGTCGCTGACGACGGTCGCTGGGTCGTGGTCCAACAAGGCATGAACGACGCCAGCCGAACCGCTCGCCGCTATCATTGGCTGTCCGAAGGGTTGAGGAGTTTCGTCGACGAGCCGCATGCGGCGATCGAGGGAATCCATCAAGGCGAGATCGTCAACCTCACCGATCGCCGCGCCGACGCCTCCCGCAGGGGCCAGCTCGAACTGTTGCAGGTCCTGGGTCCGGACGGCCTCGCGCACGAACTCGCGGCGATCGGAAGCTGCGTTCGCAAGCCCCCTCCCCAATCTCCGCTCCAGCCCACGCTGCCGCATCTCGTCATGCCCGCTCATCACGACGTCCGGGCGAGCGACGTGCTGGCGCCACGCCTTCACGCGACCCTCACGGCCGCTGCAAATCGGGGGCCGGCCGACTTCGCCGAGCTGCTCCTTGTTCCAGGCGTCGGCGCCCGGACGGTGCGGGCGCTGGCGATGGTGGCCGAAGTCGTTCATGGCGCGCCATTTCGATTCACAGATCCAGCTCGCTTTTCGTTCGCTCATGGCGGCAAGGACGGACATCCTTTCCCGATCCCGCTCAAGGTCTATGACGAGACGATCGGCGTCATGAAGACGGCGGTGCGGAAAGCCAAGCTCGGGCGGGACGAAATGCTCGCCGCGATCAAGCGGCTCGACGATGAGGCGCGGCGGGTCGAAAGCAGCGCGGGCGGGCCCCCTGTCGCGGACATGATCGCGGAAGAGCGCCGGCTCTCACACGCCTTCTCCGGCCGGACCGTCTTTGGCTGGGCGCCAGCGCCCGACCCGCGCGGCGCCGCCCGCCCGCCGCCCAAGCCCCGCGCCCGGACAGCCAGCTCAAAATAAGGCCAAGCTCGGCCAAGCTACGCCAAACTAATCCAAATTAAATCGCGCGATTTAATCTGGACTAGCTCGTTCGAATCCGACCTTTTCAACTGGTTATGGCTGTAGGAACCTATAGCATCAATTTCCGATTTTCGAAAATCAAGCGCGATGGCCTTCTGCATTCGCCTCAGACCCCGAACCCGGGGTCTCGCACACGGGCTTCGTCCCGCTGGCGCGACCGCCTCAGTTGCGGCAAAAGTCACGGGCAGACGCTTTGGCGGTAAGGGAAGACCCGATGACGAATCGCGCCGGAGGCGCCGCGGCAGGTCCGCAGGAGGCGGACGGCCCCCCCGCCGCCTCCGAAACCTCGACCGCGCCAAGCCGCGAATCGGGCCCTCCGGCGGCCCCTCCGAAGGTCTCGCGAGGGCCCGCGCTTGCTGTCGGGCTCATCGTCGCCGCGATCGTTGGCCTTTCGCTCTGGTATTTGGTCCAGCCGCAGCCGCTCATCATTCAGGGAGAAGCGGACGCGACGCGCATCGACATCGCGGCGCGCGTCGACGGCAGGGTCGGCAAGCGCCCGGTCGAGCGCGGCGACAACGTCGCCGCGGGCCAGTTGCTGTACGAGATCGACAATCCGGAGCTTCTGACGAAACTCAAGGAAGCCGAAGCCGGACTCGCGGTCGCCTCGGCGAAGCTTGCCAATGTGCTGGCCGGCACGCGCGCCGAGGAGATCGCGCAACGCAAGGCCCAGGTCGAAAGCGCCACCGCGAATCTGACGCTCGCTCAGCAGACCTACGATCGGATCAAGGAGCTGGCTCGAACCGGCAACGCGCCGCTCCAGCGCCTCGACGAGGCCACGAACAACCTGGCGGTGGACCAGCGCAGTCTGGACCAGGCGAAACTCGCCGATCAGGAAGCCGTCGCCGGCGCCACCCCGGAACAGCGGGGAATCGCGCGCGCCAACGTCCTCCAGGCGCAGGCCTCCCTCGACGCCACCAAGGCAGAGGTCGACGAACTCACGGTCAGGGCGCCGATCGCCGCGCAGGTCTATCAGATCGGCGCCGAGATTGGCGAATATGTCTCGCCCGGCGTACCGCTCCTCTCGCTCATCGATCTGAGCGACGTATGGCTGCGCTTCGACCTCCGCGAGGACCTCGTCAAGGGTTTGAAGCCGGGCGACCAATTCCAGATGCGCGTCCCCGCCCTCGGCGACCGGCTGATCACCGCGGCGATCAGGGTGATCGAGACCAAGGGCGAATATGCGGGCTGGCGCGCCACGCGCGCCACCGGCGACTTTGACCTCCGCACCTTCCAGGTTCGCGCCTATCCGGCGACCCCAATTCCCGAGCTCCGACCCGGAATGAGCGTCTACGCCGTTTGGCCTGGCGGCGGGCGATGAGGAGACCCCCCCGGCCGGGGTTCCTTCTCGTCGCCGCCCGCGAATGGCGATGGATGCGGCGCGACGGCCTGGCTTTGTTTCTGGCGATCGGCGTGCCGATCTTCGCCTTCACGATCCTGGCCCTGATCTTCAGCAACGCGGTGGTCCGCAATCTCAAAGTCACCGTCGTCGACGCCGATCGCTCCCCCACCTCGCTCACTTATGTTCAGGCGATCGCCTCGGCGCCGGGCGTGAGCCTCGCCGAGCGTTCCGGCGACATGAGGAGCGCGATGCGCGCCATCCGCTCGGGCGACGTCATCGCCGCCGTCTACATCCCCGAGAATTTCGAGCGCGACCTCATCGCGCAGAAACGGCCGACGATCGTCGACCTGTACAACCGGCAGTATTTCACTCCGGGGAACAGCGCAGCGGCTGCGATCTCCAACGCCGTCTCGGCCGCCACTGCGACGCTGCCCCGCCTTCCGCAGGCGAGCGGCGGGCCGTTCGCGCCCGGCTCATTGACGGTCGAGCAATATGTTCTGACCAATCCGGCGCTGAACTACGCCCAGTTTCTGCTGCGCGCGATTCTGCCGACCGTCCTGCACGTCGTCACCGCAATCTCAGCCGGATATGCCGTCGGGTCCGAGTTCTCGCGCCGCAGCCTGCGGGCCTGGCTCAAATCCGCCGGCGGCAGCCCGCTCACCGCGCTCGTCGGCAAGCTCGCGCCGCTGTTCACCATTTTCCTGATGATGATGGTCGTCGACGCCGGCATCATCCATGGCGTCTACGAGGTTCCGTTTCGCGGCGACTCGCTGCTGATGGGCGCCTCCGCCTGCCTTCTGCTCATCGCCTATCTTTCGCTCGGCAGCCTGTTTCAGCTTTTGACGCGCAATATGGCGCTGGGCATGAGCGTGACCGCCATCATCTGCAACCCGGCCTTCGGCTTCGCCGGCGTTGGCTTCCCGGTTCTGGCGATGAACGGCTTCGCGCGCTTCTGGGGGGCGCTTCTGCCGTTGCGCTGGTACATCCAGATCCTGTTCGACCAGGCGGTTCGCGGATTGCCTTCATCCGACTCTGCTCGGCCGTTCATGTTCCTCGGCGCGCTCGCGATCGCCCTGTTCGGCCTCGCCTGGCTGCGGCTTCGCGCCATCTCCGCGACCTCGATCGCGAGCGCTCCCGAGCCGGCGCTCGCCGAGCCAGCCTTCGCCGGCGCCGGCGCCGGAGCCGCCATGACCGCCGAACTCCGACGCATCCTCAACGATCGTGGCGTCTTGGGGCTCATCGTCCTCGCGCCGCTTCTCTATGGCGTGCTTTACCCGCAACCCTATCTCGGCCAGCTGTTGCGCGAGATCCCGATCGCGGTCGTCGATCAGGATCACACCGAGCTCAGCCGGGATCTGGTCCAGACTTTGAACGCCGACGAAGCGATCACGGTCGCCGTTCGCGCCGACACGCTCGCCGACGCCCATGCGGCGCTGGCGCGGCGGGAGGTTTTCGGGATCGTCGACATTCCGAAGGACACCGAACGAGAGGTTCTGAAGGGCAACAAGACCCGCATCGCCGCTTATGTCGATTCGGCCTATTTCCTTCTCTACAACCGCACCCTGCAAGGCATCTCGGAAGCGAGCGGAACGGTGAGCGCCCAGGTTGCGGAGCGCGGAGCGCGAGTCGACGGCAGCCTCGCTCACGCGGCTCTCACGCGCTCTTCTCAGGTCGAGCTGTTGTCGCAACCGCTGTTCAACCCGACGGGCGGCTATGCGAGCTATGTCGTTCCCGCCGCCTTCATCCTCATCCTGCAGCAGACGCTGTTCCTCGGCGCCGCCACCGTGGGAGGCGTGGCCTACGAGCAGCGGGGAAGCGAGGGCCGGCGGCGGCGGGCGGGGGCGCGCGCCATCCTCGGACAGGCGCTGGCGCACCTCCTGCTCGCTATGCCCGGGATCGCTCTTTATCTGATCATCCTGCCGCGCATTTATGGCTTCTCAACACTTGGCCAGCTCCTCGACCTCTTCTTGATGGCCGTTCCTTTCGTTCTTTCAGTGAGCTTTCTCGCCCAGTTCGTCAGCGTCTGGTTCAGGCGGCGCGAGACGGCGGTCGTGCTCTTCATCGCCGCGAGCCTTCCGCTTTTTTTCATGGTTGGCGTGTCATGGCCGGTCGAGGCCATCCCCGACGCAATCCGCTCGGCGAGCCGCATCTTTCCCAGCACATCGGCGATCGACGGGCTCGTCCGCATCAACCAGATGGGCGCAAGTCTGCACGATGTCTGGCGCGACTGGACGAACCTCTGGGTCCTGACCGCGATCTATGGCCTGCTTGCCGTGGCCGCGGCCCGATTGCTGACAACGGACGAGGCCGCTCATGGCGCCTAAGTCCTTGCGCCGCCCGCTCGCCCTGCTCGCGCTCATCCTCGGGATCGGAGCGGCGGCTGCGTTTGTCTATCGTCCGTGGGAAGCGAGCCGGGCGCCGGCGCAGATCATCGGGGTCGTTCACGAGACCCAAATCCGGATCGCCCCCGAAATAGACGGCCGCTTGGGCTCGTTGCGGGTCAGCGCGGGACAATCGGTGCGGAAGGGCGACATCCTCGCGACGCTGAGCAATCCCGAGCTTGCCGCCAAGGTCGAGGAAGCCAAGGCCAACCTCGCCACGGCAAGGGCCGATCGGGCCAATGTCGACGCGGGCGTGCGCAGCGAGGAAGTCGACACGGCGGCGGAGCAAATTCGCATCGCCGAGTCCAACCTCGCTTTCGCTCAAGAACAATACGCCCGGTCCGCGACGCTCGCGGCCAAGGCCTTCGCCAGCAAACAGGAGCTCGACGAGAGAGCTTCGACGTTCGCCCAGGCCCAAGCGAAGCTCGACGCGGCCAAAGCCGCTCACGCGCAGGACAAGGCCGGCCCGACCGTCGAGGAGCGCGCCATCGCGGAAGCGCAGGTCGCCTATGCGGAGGCGGCGCTGGCGGACCTCGAAGCAAAGCTCGCCAAGACCATCCTCGTGGCTCCCGTCGACGGCGTCGTAAGCCTGCTCGTGGCCGAGCTTGGCGAGGTCGTCTCTCCCGGACAGCCGGTGCTGACTCTGGCCCCTGCGAACGAGCGGTGGTTCACGTTCACCATCCGCGAGAACCTTCTGTCGGGAATGACAGTCGGGTCCCCGGTGCGGTTGGTCGCCGCCAACGGCGATCGGATCGAGGCCAAAGTCACCGAGCTTCGGCCGCTCGGCGAGTTCGCGGTCTGGCGCGCCGCCCGCGCGGTCAACGATCATGACCTGAACAGCTTCTTCGTCCGCGCCGACGCGGATCAGCCTGACCAACATGTCGAGCCGGGAATGACCGTTTGGATCGACCGCGACGCCGCGAATTGAGGCCACGGCGTTCGTTTGGGTAGTTATACGCATTGCCATCGCGTCCCTACCAGCGGCACTCACTAAGCGGGCGCGCCTCGGCCCCTCGCGGCTCGCACACGAGTGCGCGTCTCGCCCCGCGCCGGTTCGCCTCGGCGCGGGGCTGCCGCTTCCGGTCCAACCGGCCCCATTGGGTGCTGCGCTTGAACCGGCGAGTCCGGCGGGGCTCGAACCTGCGACCTGCCGCTTAAGGCCGCTGTTCGCGGAACCAATCGAGAATCCGCTCGCCGGTCCAGAACACGACATTCTCGTGGCCGGCAATATAGGCGAGCAGCTCCTCGAAATAGCCGATCCGGTGGGCGACGCCGATGAGATAAGGGTGGACGCTGATCGACATGACGCGGGCGATCTTGCCGCTCTCCGCGTAGAGCCGATCGAACTGGCGCTTGCCTCGGGTCAGGAATTCCTCCGACGGTCTCTGGGCGACAGCCATCATGGCGACGTCGTTCATCTCAACCGTGTAGGGAAGCGAAACGATCGGCCCCGCGGTGGTGGCGACATAGCAGGGCTGGTCGTCGAGCACCCAGTCGGCGACGTACTCGACACCCTCTTCGGCAAGCAGATCAATCGTCTCGAACGTCTCGGTGAGCCCTGGGCTCTCCCAGCCGCGCGGGGGCTTGCCCGTCGACTCCGCAATCGCATTCAGCGTGCGCCGAATGGAATCGCGCTGATCCTTGACGTTGTGCATCGGCGCCTGCACGTAGCCGTGCCCCATGAACTCCCAGCCCGCCTTCAGTCCGGCGGCGACAACTTCGGGATAAGCCGAACAGACCGAGCCGTTGCACGCAAGCGTCGGCGCGATGGCCCGTTCGCCAAGCGCCTCAAGCACGCGCCAGAAACCGACGCGCATCCCGTATTCGTGCCAGGCCCAGTTGGGAAGGTCTGGGATAAGAGGATTGCCGCCCATTGGAGGCGGAAGCACGGCGCGCGGCATCGGCCGCTCCGCATCCCAGTTCTCAATATTCACGATGACCCAGACGACGAGCCGGGCGCCGCCAGGCAAGACGAGCGGCGGCCTGTTGACGATCGGCGAATAGGGAATCCGATCTCTCGGAGTCCGCGTCATAGCGCAACCTCATTGACGATCGGGACCTGGGCGCCGCTTTGCGAGGGGCGCGCTGAGCCCGCTATATCGAATGGAACAACAGCCGCAATCCACCGCAAGAAAGCTGGCCGTTCATATGGCAGTTGATCCAAAATGAAAGCTTGAAATCCGGCAACGACGCCATCGCCCTGCGCGGGTGCTGGGCTAGGGTGGCGTTCAATTCGGGACGACAAAGTGGTTTTTGGAGGAGACGTAATGGCCTATCCGCGGCTCTCAATCAGCGAGACCACGACCCATCCCGCTTCCTATGAACAGGATCTCGCCGCCTACAGCGCGGCTGGCCTCGATGGCATCGGAATATGGGAGTACAAGCTTCCGAACGGACAGGACGGCCGGCTTATCGACGAACTGACCAAATCAAAGCTGCTTGCGAGCACGTGCGTTCCTCGGACCCCCTCGATCATCCCGGAGCCCTTCTTCCCCGAGCCTGTCGATCCGGTCTCGCGGCGGAAGGCGCTCTGCGCCGCGATACGACGGTTCGCGCCGTTCAAACCGGCGAGCATCATGGTGCTCGCCGGCCCTGCCGGTGACGATCCAGCGACCTCGCGCCGTCACGTGGTCGAAGGCCTTCGCGCCGCGGCCGACGTTGCGGGGGAAGTCGGAATCCCGCTGGGCTTGGAGCCCTATCGCAGGGGAGCGGGTTCGATGATCACCACCCTGCCCGAAACGATTGAAATGATCGAGGACATCGGAGCGCCCAACATCAAGATCATCTACGACACTTGGCACTTCTGGGACCAACCTGAAGTGCTCGACCTGTTGCGAAAACACGTGGACCGACTGACCTGCATTCAAGTTAATGACTGGCGCGACCCCGTGCGCGGATGGGCGGATCGCAGGCTCCCCGGCGAAGGCAAGATCAACCTTCCAGCGATATTCGGCGCGTTGGATAGCGCCGGCTTTGACGGCTGGTACGACGTCGAGGTTTTTTCCGACAACGGATCTTTTGGAAACAAGTGGCCTGACTCGATTTGGGATCTCCCGCCCGAGGAAGCGGCGAAGCGTTCGATCAAGGGCTTCAGGGAGGCTTGGGACAAGCGGGTGAAGCCGGCCTAAACCTCGCATCGCTCCCCGGCTTTTTCCGCGCGATTGTATCCGCCGGCGCAACTGCTATCTCTTCGGTCGTCCGCTGGGGCAGCCCCGGCGGATCGGCGCATGCCTCGCGGGCTGTTTTGTCAAGGAAAGAACCCTGAGCGCCCTCGGCGCGCCAGGGGAAAAAGCATCGAGTGGAGGAACTGAATATGCCCGACGCTGAAGCTCGTTGGTACTATGACGTTTCAGATTCGGAATGGCAAACTCAACTTGATGCGCTGTTGCGGCGTCGCGGCGATGACCTCGTGCTGTTGCGCGGAGGGTCGGTCATCACGCTCGACAAGCAGATCGGTGATTTCGATCGAGGCGACGTCCTCATCAAAGGCGACAGGATTCTTCGCGTCGGCACAGACCTGAGCGAAGTTGCGGCTCAAAGCGAGGCGCTCGTTATCGATGTCAAAGGGATGATCGTCATCCCCGGCCTTGTGGACGGCCACAAGCACTGTTGGCAGAACCAGTTTCGCGGCCTGATCGTGGACGCCTCGATCGGCGAGTACATGGCGACGGTGCACGCGGGCTTCGCCAAGGCCTATGATCCTGAGGACATGTATGTCGGCGACATGGTGACTACCCTTGGCCTGCTCGACTGCGGCGTGACCACCGTCCTCGACTTCTCGCACAACACGCGCTCTCCCGCGCATACGGACGCTGTTTTCCGCGCCTATGAACAGGCGGGCATTCGGGCGGTGCACGCTTCAAGCGCTCCCTCCGCGGGGACCTGGGACCAACATTGGCCGATGGACCTTGAACGCATTCGCGACGCCTATCACGACCCGAACGGCCTCACGACGGTGCGTATGGGACTTGTGGAGATGCGTCCATGGCCCCTTGAGAAGATGGTTGTCCACGGCCGCGATCTCGGCCTTTCGATCACGATGGACGGCGTCTGCGGTGAGTTCTGCAGCGAGGTCGAGAAGCTGGGCGAGGCTGATCTGCTCGGCCCCGATATGACGCTCATACACCTGTCCGGCATTACCGAACGCGCCTGGAAGATGATCAAGGAGAATGGTGTGCGGGTGACACTCGCAACCACCTCCGACGAGCAGATCGGTCTCGGCAACGGCCTCTCCCCAGTACAGGAAGCTTTGGACCTCGGCATACGGCCAAGCCTCAGCAGCGACGTCGAGGTGTCGCTCGCCACGGACATGTTCACGCAGATGAGGCACGCTCTCAGCACGCAGCGAATGTTCCAAACCAAGGCGACCTATGAGGGCGAGGTCGCAAGGCCCAGCTACATCACCAATCGGGACGTCCTCGAAATGTGTATCGTCCAGGGCGCACACGATCTCGGCCTGGGCGACGTCGCCGGAACTCTGACGCCGGGCAAATTCGCCGACATTGTCTGCATCGCAGCGTGGGAATACTCCAATCTGCCGCTAAACAACGCGGTGGGGACGGTCGTTCAGGGCACGGACCGCAGCAGCGTTCGTCACGTCATGGTCAGCGGCAAGCCGCGAAAGTGGAACGGCAAGCTTGTTGGTCAGGACATCAATAAACTCAGGCGCGACGCGTCGTCGTCAAGAGACAAGATCGCTAAGCTCGCGGGGTTCAAATACACGCCGTGCTGTCCGTACCAGCCGATTGAAACCCAGGAGCTCGCAGTGGCCGCCGACTGGCTGCGTCGGCGGCCGGTACGTTGATCGAGAGCCTAGCGTCTCCCGATCGATCCTGCGCGTCACGCCGATCTTAAGGCGGAGGAAAGAAGCCTTCGCGCGAAAAGCCGAAGCGGAGGATCGTGTCCCAATCGCATCGGGCGCCCAGTCCCCGGCTCGCGAGACCTAACAGAGTAGGCCGACCCAGGCGGGACGCCCCCTGCCCCGCGGGCTCGATCCTCGATCGACAACCGCCTTGACTTCGCGCCCGCGCGGCGCCGCGACCTGAAACGCCGCATCCGGTCGATTGCGGTCGCGGGCGCGGGCGCGCTCCCCAGCAGGACGCAGGCAAAGAGTCCAGAACGGACGCGATATTTTTGTTGTCTCGTCCAAAGACTGGGCGATGTCGACATGCCAAAGAGGCCGGGTTGCGTGTTTCGGACGCCGACGAAGCTAGGGGTTACCGGAGAACCTAGCTCACAAATGACGGCGCCGGGTAGCGGGAGGAGCAGTCGATGAAAGTTGAATTTGAGCGGACCGGAAGATCGCGGCGCCCCCGATTGACGTTCGCCGCGCTGGCGGCTTTGAGCCTCGCGCCTGCTGGCGCCCTAGCCGCGGACAACGGCCCACTGGGTTATCCGTGCGGCAGGATGCCGGGCAAGCTGCCGCAGGACAATACCGGTGTGCTCGCCGGCCTTCCGCAGGCGACCCTCGCCGGCTATCTCGACTATCCGATCACCATAAAGAAAAGCCCGTACGAGAACTTCAAGCCCAAGCACGGAGCTCCTTGGAAGGTCATCCACATCGGCAACTTCGTCGGCAACGACTGGCACGTGATCCAGATCGCCCAGTTCGAGAAGACGGCCGACGCGATGAAGAAGGCCGGCCTGATCAGCGAGTTCAGCCAGGTCCACGCCGATGCGTCGGTCCCGGTTCAGATTCAACAGATGCGCACGGCCATCCAGCAGGGATATGATGCGATTGTTCTCGAGCCGAACTCGGAGAGCGCGCTGAACGCGGTCATCGATCAGGCGTTCAAGGCCGGGATCGTCGTCGTGATCCAGGACTTCCCCGCCAATTCCATCAACGCCATCAACGTTGGCGGCAACGCTGTCCAGTACGGCGGAACGAAGGCCGAATTGCTGGCCGACAACCTGGGCGGCAAAGGCAATGTCCTGATGGTCTCCGGCCTCCCCGGCAATCCCGATAACGCCCTCTTCGAGAAAGGGGCCCATTCGGTGTTGGACAATTGCCCCGGCATCAAGGTCGTGCAGACCCTGGAGGCCGGCTGGGACCCGGCGCAGGCCAAGTCGATGACGCTTCAATATCTCGAGACTCACCGGGGCCAGACCGTCGACGGCGTCTGGGATTCCTCGGGCATGGCGATCCCCGCCATCCAGGCGTTCCAGACCGGCGGCGTAGCGGTGCCCTCGGTCGTCAACGGCAACCCCGACAAGGGCTACCTCGCATACTGGAGCATCAACAAGGGCAAGGGCTTCCTCGGCGGCGCCAACGCCTTGCCGTCGGCGAGCGGGGCGGACGCGGCGATGCGAGTGGCGCTCAAGGTGCTTCAGGGTCAAGGCCTCAAGGTGAGCGACATTCCGGCGCAGATCCCGACCGTGACCGCCAACGACCTGAGCAGCTGGGTCGACGCCTCGTGGACGCCCGATACGCCCGGCATGACGGACCAGACGGTGGGCAAGTACCTTAGCGATGAAATTCTCGCGCCTCTGTTCAACAAGCCGGCGCCGACGATCCCATGATCTAGGCAGACCTAAGGAAATAGCCGCGAGGGCGGGAGCATCGCCTGAGGCGCTTCCCCCGCCCTGCGTATTCGCGAGTCGTTGACAGAGTTGAGATGATCGACGACGCGGCGCATTCAGGGGACGTGATCCTCGAGGTATCCGCAGTCGCCAAGGCGTACGGCGAAACCCGCGCTCTGACTTCGTGCTCCCTCGCCTTGCGCCGCGGCGAGATCCTCGTGCTGATGGGCGAGAACGGCAGCGGCAAGAGCACGCTGATCAAGATCCTGTCGGGGCTCGTCCGGCCCGATCGTGGCGAAATCATTGTCGCCGGGTCCAGGCATCCCGGGTTCGCGTCGCCGAGCTCGGCGCGGCGGCTCGGAATCGCGACGGTGTTCCAGGAGGTGCTCCTCGTCCCTGGGCTGTCCGTGCTCGACAACGTGCAGCTCGGGCTGGACCGGCTGGTCCGGCGCCGAGGCCAGCCTGCCGGTCGTCGGGCTCGGATAGAGGCTTACCTCGCCCGGCTGCTCGACCAGCACATCGATCTCGACGCGCCGGTCGGGTCATTGGGGCTCGGTGTCGGCCAGGTGTGCGCTATTGTTCGCGCGCTCATGCAGGCGCCCCGGGTGCTGCTGCTCGATGAAGCGACCTCGGCCCTCGACTTCAGGGTCCGAGATCGGTTGTTCGAGATCATCCGGGAACTCAAAACCGGCGGCGTGGCGACCGCCTTCATCTCGCATCGGATGGACGAGGTGGAGACGATCGCGGATCGCGTGACGGTGCTGCGCTCCGGCTCGACCGTATCGACCCTCGACCGGTCCGAGGCGACGCCGGAGACCCTGGTCAGGCTGATGTCGGGCTTGGAGACCCAGTCAGCCGCCGAACGGACAAACAGCAGGGCGCATGACGCCGACGCCTCGTTCGCCATCGCGGCCGACGGCGTCGTGCTCCGTGAAGGCGCGAAACCCTTCGACGCCAAGGTGCACGCGGGCGAGGTCGTCGGGCTCGGCGGCCTCGAGGGTCACGGGCAGGAGGTCTTCTTGCAGACGCTGGCTGGGCTTGTGAGGCCGCTCGCGGGCGGCGTCGCAGCGATTAACGAGGGCGCCAGACGGGCCATCGCCACCGCGAACGACGCGGCGGCGATGGGTGTCGCCTATGTCCCTCGCGACCGCAAGGCGGAGGGCATCTTTGCGCCGCTCTCGGTTCTCGACAACTTCGTCATGCCGAGCATCTCGAGAGACTCACACTGGGGGCTCCTGTCCGTGCGGGGCATGATCCGCCGCTATCGGACATTTGCGCAAGCGTTCGCGATCAAGGCGGCGCGCCCCTCCCTCCGGATCACGTCGTTGAGCGGCGGCAACCAGCAGAAGGTCATAATCGCTCGCTGGCTGGCGACGGAGCCCCGCGTACTGCTGCTCAACGATCCTACCCGCGGCGTCGATCACGCAACCAAGCAGGACATTTACGCGAGGCTGCACCAGATCGCTGCGAGAGGCATCGCGATCGTCATGCTCTCGACGGAAGTCGATGAGCTCCTCGCCTACATGGACCGGGTGATGGTGTTCAGGGAGGGCGCGCTGTTCACCGAATTCGGGCGCGGCGACCTCGACCGGCAGCGCCTGATCGCCAGTTTCTTCGGGCGAGAGCACAGAACATGAGGTCGTGGGCGACCGCGTTCAGCCGGCCTTGGGCCCTGGCCGCCGTCCTGACGGCCCTCCTGATCGTTGTAAACATCCTCGTCGAGCCGCAGTTCGCCGCGCCGCAGTACATCAGCGGCAACCTCGACTTGTTTGCGCCGCTCGCGTTGGCCGCTGTAGCGAGCACGCCATCCATCCTCGCCGGCGGAATCGACGTTTCCATCGGCCCGTTGCTTGGACTTGTGAACATCCTGGCGGTTGCGCCGCTGCTGCCGCCGGCGCTTCAGGGCCCCCTGGTCACGCCCCTCATATGCCTCGCGGTTGGCGCTGGCGTTGGAATCGTCAACGGCCTGATCGTCGCCGTGGTCCGGATCCAGCCCGTCGTGGCGACCATCGGAACCTACCTGATCCTGGCCGGTCTTGACGTCAAATTGCTCCCGATCCCTGCGGGTCCCGCACCCGACTGGGCGACGCAGCTTCAGGCAGGGATCGGGCCCATCCCGGGCTCCCTCATGCTCATGGCGGCGCCCGTGGTCGTGTGGACCGGTCTGCGGGCAATCCCATACCACAAGGCGCTTCTTGCCGTCGGCGGCGACGAGCCGACGGTGTTCTCGACCGGAACGAATACGGCGCTCGTGAAGGTTGTCGCCTATGGCCTGGGAGGCCTGTTCGCGGCGGTCGCCGGGATCGCGCTGAGTTCGGGGCTCTCGGCCGCCGATGCGGCGCTCGGTCCCCAATATACGGTGGTCGCCATCGCCGCCGTGGCGCTCGGCGGCACGAGCCTGGCGGGCGGCAAAGGCGGCCTCACGGAAGCGTTCCTTGGCGCGCTGGTGATCTTCCTCATCCAATCGCTTCTGGCGGCGCTCGGACTGACCTCGCTCTGGCTCCCGCTCATCTACGGCACGATTCTTGTGGCTAGTCTCATCATCGGCTCAAGATTGACAGCGGGAGCCGGAACGCGCCGGAGCGGAGCATGACCGCCGGCCCGGCCGCGAAGCCAGAGGGTCTTGTCGCAGCGATCATCAGGCGCGACCGCGATCTGCCTTGGCTGCAGTTGGCCGCCGTGGTCGTGGTCTATCTCGTGACGGTCGCGATTGTTCCAGGGGCCAGTGGCTGGCGAAGCATCACCTCAATTCTCGTCCTCGCCTCGTTCGTGGGCCTGGCCAGCGCTGGGCAGACATTCGCAGCCTTGCTCGGAGGCCTGGATCTGTCGATTCCGGCGGTCATCGGCATGGCGAATGTCTTTGTCTGCGAGCTGACCGGCGCCCGCGGTTGGCCGTTCGTATTCGCCGCCGGACTCCTGCTTCTGATCGCTGCGGTTGTTGGGGCGTTCAACGGCTTCGTATCAAAGCGGTTCGCGATCCATCCACTCCTGATCACGATTGGCGTCGGAGCAATCCTCACTGGCCTTGTGCGCGCGATCGGTCCGAACGGGGGAAAGGCGACGGCCGCCCCGCCAGCATGGTTGCAAGCCTTCGCATCCCCTGGTCAGACAACCGGCTTCGTGCCCCTCCCGCCGGTCGTACTGCTGTGGCTCTTGGCGGCGATCCTCATCGGTTTGCTTCTAACGCGGACGTCGTTCGGCCGGCATATCTATGCGACCGGATCCAATCCGCGCGCAGCCGATCTGGCGCGGGTCGACACCACCGCGGTGTGGATGGGGGCGTTCGCGCTGAGCTCCGTCTTTGCGGCGATCACCGGCATCATGCTTGCTGGTTTCGCGGACCAGGGCGCAATGACGTTGGGGGATCCATATCTGTTCCTGACGATCGCCTGCGTCGTCCTAGGCGGAACGACCCTGCAAGGGGGACGCGGGGACTACTGGCGAACCGTCCTTGGCACGTTGATCCTCACCGAGTTCACACTGCTCTTCAATGGCCTCAACGTCGATTCGACAACACTCCAGATCCTGCTCGGGATCGTCATGATGGTCGTCGTGGCCGTGTATGCCCGCGAGGAGCACGTCAGGAATCGGATCTAGAGCCAGACGCGTTTTGGCGGAAAGGCCCGCCTCCCCCCGCCCGAACCGGCAGGCAAAGAGTCCAGAACGGGGTCGAATTGTTTGTCACGTCGTCCAAAGACTGGGCTTGCGCGCGATGGCAAATGTAGCCGCGGCGTTTCGATATGAGTTTTTGACGGGAGGAGGCTTAGGTGGCGGAAGCAAAGGTCGCTATTGTCACGGGCGCGGCGGGCGGACTTGGCGCTGAGATCGTGGGGCAGCTCAGCGCGCGCGGCGCCAATGTGATGGCTACGGACCTGAACGAAAAGGCTTTGCGCGACTGCGCTGCGAAGCGAAAGTCGCGCGGGGAGATCGTCGCCCACCCCGCGGACATTACGAAGCCGGACGCCGTGAAGGGCCTGATTCAGGCGGCGATCGACCGCTGGGGGAGGCTCGACGCGCTGTCGAACAACGCCGGGATTCAGGGCGCCGTGAAGCCGTTCGTCAACTATGAAGACGAAGAGCTTTGGCGCGTGATGCAGGCCAACTTCTACAGCTGCTGGCTGACGATGAAATACGCAATTCCACACATGGTCCGCGGGGGCGGAGGAGCGATCGTGAATACAGGCTCTTCGCTCTCCAATCGCGGCTGGAAGGAAGTGTCGTCCTATGTCTCGTCCAAACACGCGCTTTTGGGCCTGACCCGGTGCGTGGCGCTCGAGCATGGGGCCGACAACATCCGCGCGAACCTGCTTTGCCCCGCCTCGATGGACACGCCCCTCTTGGGGCCGGTCGCCAAGTCGGTGGGCGATGGCGACATTGAGCTCGGCTACAAGCGGCTGAACGCGCTGAGCCCGAACGGCCGGATAGCACCGCCGGACGAAGTCGCGAATGTCGCGGTCTATCTGCTTTTGGACGCGCCGCGACATCTTTCGGGAATTATCGTCCCCGTCGACGGCGCCGAAACCGCAGGTTAGCGGGTGAGTCATCCTTTCTACGAATGGAGACAAATAGGAACAATCCGGGTTGGACCAATTGCCAAAGACACCCGGAAGCTGGGTGACTAAGAATTCCCGGAAGACGCCAGCCTGTGCGGCCAATTCATGCAGCCCAGTTTCTCGAAGGCGACCGACGGTGTTTCGACGTGCCCATCACCGACCCTGATGCCGCTCAGTGGATGAATTGATTTGTCCGCAACAAGCAGCTGCGAATAGATTTTTGTTTGCGCCGGTAGCTCAGCGGGAACCAACCCACGAGGCGAATCAGGCTCTGTGATTTCCGTCTTAGGCGGAAGCCCGGCCAACTGTTGAGGAGGAAACATGAACGCTACGACAATGAAGCGCCGGCACGGCGCTCTAGCGGCCACCCTGATCGCGTGGTCTCTATCCGCTTTCGCAAGCGCCAGCCTGGCCGGTGACGTCATCGAGCAGAAGCCCGAGGATCTCAAGCCGTGCGGAACCTATGATGCGGCGGCGCTCGACCCGAGGCCAATTCCAGAACTCGATTGGCGGTCCGGGCCTTCTCAATTCAATTTCGAAGAACGGGTTCAAGACGCCGGCGACCATTCTCGGCGCGGCGGACCCGATGGACCCGACCTGGTACAACACTGTCAGAGTCACGCCGGAGCAGGCGAAGGAAATCTGCGAGAAGAAGCTGACCGCCGTCTACCTCGACTGGAGCGGCGTCCCTTACAACCTCGCGATGAGAAGCGGCGCGAAGGCCGTCTTCAACGCGCTTGGCGTCAAGATCCTTCGTTTCGCCGACTACAGCTTCAACGCGAACGGAATGGCCGGGGTCCTGGCGGCGATATTGCCATTGCGGCCGAACATCCTGGTGACGGGCGGAACGGTGAACCCCGCGCAGTTCGCCGCCATCCTCAAGCCAGCGCTCGATCAGGGCATCGTCGTGACGTCATGGGGCATCGGATCGCCGACCTTGAAGATCGGTCAGAATGAGCCGCTGAAGGCCCTGATCACCTACGACTTCTACAACCTTGGCCTTCAGATGGCTGACGCTGTCCACGAAACATGGCCGGACGGCGCAAACTTCGGATACATTCACTGGATCAATGATATCTACGCGATCCATGCACGCGAGAACGGTCTGCTTGACGGGCTGAAGAAATACCCGAACATCAAGATCATCACCACCGGCGATCCGAACCCCAAGAACTCAGCGTCCGGCTTCACCGATCCCAGCAACTCGACGCCCTACACGCAAGCGTTCCTGACCGGCCACCCGCAAGTGAATGTGCTCTTTGCGCCATGGGAGGATCCGCCGGCGATCGGCGAAGCGGCGGCGATCAAGGCGCTAAAGCTCGAAGACAAGGTCAAGATAGCCACCATGGACCTGGGCGAAGCGGGCGCCTACCAGATCCGGCACAAAGGCATCATCGCGATGGATATGGCGCAGGACGTCTATGACGGCGGCCGAATGATGGCGCTAACTGCGGCGCTCTCCGCGATCGGTAAGAACACGCATCCGTATGTGATGGTCCCGACCTTCCCCGTCACGACCAAGACGGATATGACCGCGGCTTGGGACTTCATGC
This sequence comes from uncultured Alphaproteobacteria bacterium, assembly GCA_963761435.1. Lineage (GTDB taxonomy): Bacteria > Pseudomonadota > Alphaproteobacteria > Rhizobiales > Beijerinckiaceae > Roseiarcus. The sequence continues at coordinate 348,794 of CAVXHJ010000010.1, forward strand.
ACGGCCCGGAGGTCAAGTGTCCGAAGGGGGCTTGCAGCGACTGACGCTGCGGGCGGAGGGGCAGACCGTTTGCGTCCGCCCCTTGGAGCCCGCCTCCCGAAGTCGAGATCGCAGTTTGACAGGCCGTATCGAATGGTTGCGTCGCACCAGGCCGAATCTGTTCTCGAGATGAAGCGCGTCGGCAAGCGCTTCGGTCAGGTCTGGGTGCTGAAGAATGTCAGTGTCGCTGTCGGTCGCGGCAGCATTCACGCCATCGTCGGGCACAACGGCGCCGGCAAGTCCACTTTGATGAAGATAGCGCTCGGGGCCGTGACGCCTACGGAGGGCGAGGTGCGCGTGGCCGGGCATGAACTCACGTACTCGCGTCCCGCCGAAGCCCGCACCCTCGGTCTGGGCATGGTCATGCAAGAGCGAAGCCTGATTCGGACCCTTAATGGCCTCGACAATCTCTACCTCAACGCGGAACACAAGAGCGCCGCGGGCCTGATCGACGTCCGCAGGCAACGTATGGAGGTTGCGACCCTGCTCGAGGAGCTCGCGATCCCGCGAGAGCTCCTCTCGACGATGGCCTCCGACATGAGCACCATCGAGCAGGAGCTCATCGAAATTGCGAGAGCTCTCCGCCTCGGCAGCCAGGTTCTGATCCTTGACGAGCCGACCGCGCCGCTCGGGCGCGAAGAGATCGCAAGACTGTTTAGCGTTCTCAAGACGATCGCCGCGCGCGGAGCCGGAATCGTGCTCATTACCCATCACCTAGCGGAAGTCTTTGCCGTGAGTGACATGGTGAGTTGTCTGCGCGAGGGCGAGGTCGTGCTCCAGACCGAGACCAAGAACACCAACATGCAGGGTCTAATCTCGGCGATGCTCGGCCGCCGTCCATGGGAGGATTCGCACCTCGGCGCACACGGGGCGAAACGGGTCCAATCAAACGGGCAAGCCACAGCGCCTCAAAAGTCGAAGCCTTCGCTCGTCGTTCGAAACCTCGCGGTCGGAGCTAAACTGGCTGGTGTGTCCTTCGAGGCTTTTCCGGGGGAGGTCCTTGGGGTCGTGGGCCTGGCGGGAAGCGGTCGGACGACCCTGCTGCGCGCGCTGTTCGGAGACCTCCGTCAGGACTGCGGCGAGATTATTTTCCGCGAGAAGCGCTTTCAACCGGGTTCGCCGCAGGATGCGATGAAGGAAGGCGTCTTCCTCATCCCGGAGGATCGCGGCGTTCATGGGCTCATGCTGGCGAAATCCATTGCGGAGAATGTTACCCTCGTCATCCTTCGTCGATTGAGCGGGCTTATGGGGTTTCTGCGCTTTTCGGAGGCAAGCGCGCAGGCCAAAAAGATGATGAAGATCCTCGATATTCGCGCCACGGGGATCGATCAGATTGTTAACGAGCTCTCCGGCGGCAATCAGCAAAAGGTGGTGCTGGCTAAGGCTCTAACGCTTGAATCGGAATTGCTGCTGCTTGACGAGCCGACCTTTGGAGTCGACATCGGCTCCACCCGCGAGATCATCGCGAAGGTCCGCGCGATGGCCGAGGACGGAGCGACGGTCGTGTGGGCCTCCTCCGATCTCCTCGAGGTGACCCATGTCGCCGACCGGATCATCGTCCTGCGTGACGGGACCGTGGGCGCGGAAATAGGCCAGGACAAAGCTGAGCTGTTCACGGAAGACGCCCTCGTCGCCATGATGCAGCGCCGGCAATTCGAGGGCGCCGCAGGCGCTGAGAGCGCTCATGTCGGCGGCTAAGGCGAGTGGCGCGGCCCCGCCCAAAGCAAGGGGCGGCGGACTCTGGCTCAGGCTCCGCCGCTGGTGCGGGACGGTCGCATGGGGCGCTTACCGCGGCGACAATCCCGGCATTTTGATCGGCGCGATGCTCATTCTCATCGCGATCTTCGCCTACCTTCTGCGCGACACGGGCTTCATGAGCCCAATCAATCTTCTTAGCATCGTACGTGTCTCCACGACGATCACCATCATGGCGATCGCGATCGTCTTCGTTCTCTGCGCGGGCGAAATCGACTTGTCGATTGCGGCAGTCGTACCGGTCTCGGCGTTGATCACGGCGGTCCTCCTTTCATGGGACTATAACTTTGTGGTCGCGGCCCTCGCCGGAGTCCTCTTCGGGGCCGCAGTCGGCCTCATGAACGGGCTCGCCGTAGTCTTCTTCAAGATCCCCTCATTTGTCGTGACGCTCGGGTCCATGGGCATCATGCAGGGGCTCGCCCAAATCGTGACCAACGCGAGCACCGTTTCGATCGCTGACGACTCTTTCCTGTTCTGGTTCGGCGGCGGCTCGATCGGCCCGGTACCGGTCCTGGCTTTCTGGTCGCTTGGCGGGTTGATCATTGGCTCGATCATCCTCTCCCGTACCGCCACGGGGCGACGCGTCCTTGCGACGGGAGCCAACGCCGCCGCGGCGCGCTTTTCCGGCGTCCGGACTGGACGTGTCAAAATAGGAGTTCTGACGGCGAGCGGCGCCGCCGGGGGACTCGCGGGAGTTCTCTACGATGGTCAGTACGCAGCCGCCAATTTCACCATCGGCGCGACCGATCTTCTGTCCGTCATTTCCGCCGCGATAATTGGCGGAGCGGCTCTTGAGGGCGGCAAGGGAACCGTACTCGGCGCGGTTGCCGCCTCTCTGCTTGTCGGGACGCTCAACAACGCCCTCGTGCTGGTCGGCTTTGGCGCTCCTCAGCAGGTGATGGTCCAGGGCGTGATCATCGTCGCCGCGGTCGTCGTCAGTTCGCGGCCCGGTCGGCGCGCCCGTTGGCGATGGCTCGTCGCGCTCGAGGAAGCGGAGCACCGGCGAGATTCGAAGAAATAGCGTTGTCCCGCGCGAAGCGCGGAGCGTCGTGACACTGGCGGCGCCTTAATTGTCACAACAGATCTGGAGAGGGACGATGTCCAACGAAACGCGGAACGTTATTGTCACTGGCGCAGCCAGAGGATTAGGCGCGGCGGCGGTGCGCAAGCTTGTCGCGCGGGGCGTGAATGTCGTCGCCGTCGACCGTCTGGGCGACCAGCTCGGCGAACTCAAGAAGGAGCTCAAGTCGTCGCCCGGCGAAGTGGATCCGGTCGTCGCGGACGTCGGGTCGGCGCCCGACGTCCAGGCCTTCGTCAAGCGTGCGGTCGACCGGTTCGGAGGACTTGACGGCATCTTCAACATCGCCGCCATCCTCGGTGAATTCAAGCCCATAGCAGACTCGTCGAACGAAGGCTTCGATGAAGTCATTCGTGTCAACACGAAGAGCGCTTGGCTTGGGATGAAATATGGGATTCCGGCCCTCATCGCCCGCGGGGGCGGAGCGATCGTCAACACCGGCTCCTATCTCGCCTGGCATGGATGCGAGCTGCTCGGCCCATACAACGCCTCCAAGCACGCGCTCGTTGGCTTAACGAAGACCGCCGCGCTCGAATATGGCCGCTACAACATCCGGGTGAACATCCTTTGCCCCGGGTCGATGAATACGCCGATGAACATCGACACCGCGGCTGGGTTCAATCCGCAGGACCCCGAGGGCGGACTTAAGGCTCTCGCAGCCGGTATGGTGACGGGTCGCGTCTCGGAGCCGGAAGAAGTTGCGACCGTGGGCGTCTTCCTGCTTCTCGACGCGCCCATACAGATGACGGGCACGCTTGTTCCGATCGACGGCGGTTTCTCGGCGCGGTGACAAATTGACGCGATTCCTCTCGGCGGTCGGGACGGGCGAAGTGAAAGGCAAGATTGACATGAAGACGAGCACGGCGGTCGATCAGAAGCCGGGAACGAGAGCCGCACGCGGATTGTGGTTCACCAAGGCGCGGCATGCGGAGCTGATCGAAGAATCGGTCAAAGCCCCGACGGGGGCCGAAGTGACGGTCCGCGCGATCGCATCCCTGGTCAGCGCCGGCACCGAAATGCTCGTCTATCGCGGCGAATTGCCGGCCGAAGACGAACTCGGGCTTGAGACATGCGCCGGGAGTTTCGGATTCCCGGTCAAATACGCCTATCAGGTGGTGGGGGAAGTCATCGAGGCTGGACCAAAGGCGCTGTTCAAGCCGGGCCAGACATTGTTCGTCCGCCATCCACATCAGGACCTGTTTACCGTACGAAGCGACAGCTGGCTGGTTTCCGAGGTTCCTGACGGGCTCCCTACCGAGCGCGCCGTGTTCGTGAACCTGCTTGAAGTCGCGCTCAATTGCCATCTCGACGTTCCCGTCCGTTTTGGCGACGTGGTCGTCATTTATGGCCAGGGGGTCGTAGGCAGCCTCGTGGCCCAGCTTGCCCGGAGGATGGCGGGCCGGGTCGTCGTGGTCGATCCGATTGCAGGGCGAAGAGAGGCGGCGCGCCAATGGGGCGCCGACGCTGCTGTCTCGCCGGAGGAGTCCTCGGCCGCGATCGCCGAATTGAGCAAGGGCCGGGGCGCCGATATCTGCATCGAGGCGACCGGCGCGCCGAGCGCGCTTCAGGCGGCGATCAAGGCTACCGGGCAAGAAGGCACGGTCGTTGTGCTCTCATTCTTTGGGACGCGAAAGGTGCCGCTCATCCTCTCGCCCGAGTTTCACTATGGGCGCCTTCGCGTCATCAGCTCGCAAGTCAGCAGCTTGGGCTCCGGCCTTCAGCCGCGCTGGACGCGCGAGCGGCGCAATGGCGCCGCGTTCGACGTGCTGCGCTCCGACTGGCTCGTAACCCCGATATCGCACCAGATGCCGTTCAGCCGAGCGCCTGAGGCCTACCGGATCCTTGACGCCACCCCGCAGGACGCGATGGGCATCGTGCTCAAATATTAACCGGGAGCTGGATAGACCGGCGGCTGTCCCGAGAGGACGCGGGCAATGTCGGTCGCGCATTTGGTCTGCAGCTCCTCGAGCGCCTCGACCGAGTAGAACGCCGTATGCGGCGTCAGTACGACATTGGGCCGGCCAATCAGCGGCGAGTCTTTGGGCGGAGGCTCGCTCTCGAGCACGTCGAGTGCAGCGCCGCCGAGCCGGCCACTATCCAAGGCGGCAATCAGCGCATTCTCGTCGACGAGAGGGCCGCGCGCGGTGTTGATGAGCAGGGCGCCCGGCTTCATCTTGGCGAGAGCGCTTGCGTTGAGGAGGCCTCGCGTCTGAGGGGTGAGCGGAGCGTGAACGGAGACGAAGTCCGAAGAGGCGAGCAGCTCATCGAACCCGCTCTCCTCGACACCGCAGGAAGCGAACTTGTCCCGCGCAACGAAGGGATCGTAGGCGAGAACCTTAAGACCAAACGCCTGGGCCTTTGGCGCAAGAGCGCGCGGGATATTGCCAAACCCGACAAGCCCAAGCGTCCGACCCTTAAGGCGATGAATCGGCGCGACTGCCGCCATCTCCCAGCGGCCCGACTGAACCAATCCGTTGGCGTAGGGAACCTTACGCGTGAGCGCGAGCAGGAGCGCCATCGCGTGGTCGGAGACTTCGTCCATGCAATAATCGGGGACGTAGGTGACGGCGATCTTGCGATCGCGCGCGACGGCGAGATCGATATTGTCAACGCCGAGCCCCGTCCTGCCGATAATTTGGCAACGCGCGAGCTGGTGAATGAGGTCGCCTGGGATCTTCGCGTAGCAGACCATCAAAGCGTCGGCGCCGCGAGCCACGGCGAGAATGTCCTCGGCCGCGGGGCTCGCCGACAAGCGAAGGCGCGCGCCCAACGGGCGCAGAATCTTTTCGACCGGATCGAGCGACGGGAACGGACTGTCGGCGACCGCCACGATCAACTCGTTCACGGCCCATGGTCTCCTTTCACGAACGAAGGGGCCGCAACTGCAAAGCTCCCTATCAGTTCATCCACCGCACGATGCCCGCGACCCCATCCACGGCGACTTGCGAGCCATCCGGAATCCGCTGGGTCGCGCCGAGAACGCCGAGGACCATAGGTATGCCTCGCTCCCGGGCGAGGGAGGCGAGATGGGAGGTCGAGCCGCCGAGTTCGGTCACGACGCCCGCCACCCGGGGCAGGATCTGGCTGAGGGCGGGTCCGGCCACCTGGGTGACGAGAATGTCGCCCGGGCCGACGCGGGCCAGCTCGCACTCGCACCGCACCACCACGCTGCGGCCCGATCCCCAACCGATTCCGGCGGGATGGCCGCGTAGGCCCGGATGGTCGAGCCAGATCTTGTCGGGCGCGGGACCAGGACCGACGCGTAGAGGCCGCGCCTGAAGGAGCTTCGGACCGTGCTCGTCCAGCGCCCATTCGATCTCGACCGGGCCGGCGCAGACGCGCTCAGCCTCGAGAAGCATCGCGCCGAGCGCCTCGGCTTGCTCGACGCCGAGACTCGCCTCGCAGGCGAAGCTCTTGGGGACTGGGCTGGGCGCGACGCCGAGGCCATGCAGGCACCGGTCGCTCTGCGGTTTGCGGCCCGGATCTATGGACAAGACCGCGCCATTCCGATCGAGCGCGATCCGGTCTGGGACCACCTCGCCCTGCGCGAGAGCGGAGCCGAGGCCCCAGGTCGCGGAAATCAGCATCTCCCCGTCGGCAGTGCGGCTGAGGCCGCCGCCAGCAGCTTGCGCCTGAACCAGCGGCTGGATCAGAACAGCCATAGCGGTTTGCGCAGGCGACAGGCCGTGAGGCTCCATGTAGCGGCGGGCGCGCGAAGTCCACAACGCGGCCCAGCACGCGCGGACCGCCGTGAGGAATTCAGGCTCCTCGCCCACGCCGAGAAAACTCTCGAACTGACCGGCAAAGCTGGCGTCCTCGCTGTCCTCGACGATTGCCGACGAGCGCACGACGCCGAGCGGAGCCGACGCTCGCAGGGCGCGCCAGGCGTCGAGCAGCGGCTCGAGGACCGCAGGGGCGATCGGTCCCTGATAGAGCGCGAGCCGGATCCGAACCGACATCCGGAGCTGTGCGGAAAAATCCGCATCGCCATAGGCCGCAGCTTCGTGATCGAGGCCAATATGGCGCAGTTGACGGCGATAGGCGGCGGCTGAGAGGGCAAAACCGCCCGGCGTCGGCAGTCCGGCGCGCGAGAGGCGGGCGAGATTGGCGGCCTTGCCGCCGACCTCCTTGACGCGGAGCGCGGCGGGAACGCCGAGAGGGATGATGAACTCGGACATCATTGGTCGCGAGAGGCGCTACCTCACGTGGTCTCCGTAGCCCGGCAGCGGATCGACAGCCGTGATCTGCTTCACCGGGAAATTGGAGACAATCTCGATTTCGTTCTTCTTCACGATCAGCATCTCCTCAATACGCACGCCATAGCGAAAGCGCTTGCCGTGCTGCGTCTCGAGAGCGAAGGTCATGCCCTCCTGGATATCGATCGGATGGTCGAGCGACCAGATGCGCGAGATCACCGGCGGATCGTATTGCGCAAGCCCGAGCCCGTGGCCCCAAAGGTTCGCCGCCGCCTGATCCTCGTCCTCGTAGCCCCAGGTCTCCTGTGCGGACGGCCACTTGAGCGCAATGTCCCGGGTGGTCGCGCCGACCTTGACCGCGCCAATCGAGTCATAGAGCCAGCCAAGCGCTGTGGCGTAGGTTTCCTTCTGCTCGGCGCTTGGCTCCTTCCCGACGCAATAGGTGCGATAGTAGCAGGACTTGTAGCCATTCCAGGTCAGCGCGGCCAAATCCATGAATACGATGTCGCCCGGCTGAATGATGCGGTCCGAGAAGTTGCGCCAGTTTGGCCAGGTATTCGGGCCGGACGAGACGATCACGTCCTCGACGTCCTCCATGCCGGGGATGTTGTAGAGGTACTCCATCAAATGCGCCGTGACCTGGTTCTCGGTGATGCCGGGGCGCAGGAACTTCATGCACTCCCAATGCGTCGCGTCGCCGATGGCGCCAACGATGCGGAAGCATTCCTGTTCGTCCACGCTCTTGACCGCACGCGCCTCCATCATCGGCGTCATGCCGTCGACCCAGTTGATGTTGTTCTCCTTGAACACGTTGATCATGTTGATGTCGACGAAGTCGACGCCAAGTTTTTCTCCGGCGACGCCGTTCTCGCGCATCGCCTGCATCACCGCCTGGGTGAATTTGGTGACCTGTTGGGTCGATGCGGGACCCGCCGCGCCTTTGATCCAGGCGAAAGAATGCCGCACGTTCTCCTTCGGAATCCAGGGACTGTGGCGCTCGATCTGGAAGCCAAGGTCGCCCTGCTCGAACAGGATCGGGCGGCCGTCGCCGCACAACATGGCGTACCTCAATCCGGGCTTCAGCCTGTTCCACCCGGGGGTCAGCGTGCCGGTGATGTAGCGGACGTTCTCGTCGTACATGCAGAGCATGGCGCCGAGCCCATGCTTCTTCATCATCGCTCGGGCTCTGTCGATGCGGTATTCCCGCAGGCGGTCCCAGTTGACGCGCTGCTGCCAGTCCACGCCGGCGATGCCGAAATTGGCTCCCATGGGCTCCCTCTTGCCGATCGACCAGTCGAGACGCCGACCGCCGCTTTGTTGAAGGCAAAGTACCGCTCGCAGGGCGCTCCAAGAAAATGATTTTACCTGTCGCGCTGCATCAGAAATCATGATGATACGCTCACAGCAGGAGCGGACTGCGCGCGACGGAACGGTCCTCCGCGGACGACCGAGCAGAGCGAAAATTCAAAATGCTGATAGCTGGATCAGGCTAAGGCGACCTTATGCTGGCGCCTTGGTCGCCGTTCTCGCTTGCCGGCGAACCGCATCGGCGCCCGCCGACGATTTTAGCGAGTGCTCGCTTGGCCGTCCATGGGATCTCTCCCCAAGGATTGTCCGATCGGTTCGAACCTCGTCGAGAACTCCATCGTTCGCCTGCTCGCGCGCGACGATAGTCGCGGGGACCGTCGCCAAGCGGACGCTGATGCGAGCGGTCTCATTCTCGAGGAGTTTAAGGAAGGTTTCCGCTATGGGCCCCATCGGTTGGCGTATCGGCTCGATGAGCACGAGATCAAGAATGAGTTGCGGCTCCACGATCGGGTTGATCATAACCATGTCGCGATCGACGTCCGACGCCATCATGATGCCCGGGAACACGCCAACCCAGTCCGTGTTCGCGACAAGGTCGAGCGCGCCAAACATCGAATCGATCTCCAGCACCCTTCGCACGCGGACGCCGTTGGCGGCGAGGTAGGCGTCGAGCGTTCGTCGCCGGGTGTTCGGGGAACTTGGCAAAAGCAAATCGAGCGGACCGAGGTCTTTGAGACGGACCGGAGTCATGTGCGCGCAGCGCGACGAGCGTCTCGATACCAGCACTTCCGGGGTCGAATGGAAGAGTCTCGAGTTCAACCCCGGCGCGCCTTGAAACGCTGGAACGATGGCGAAGGCATACTCGCCGGCTCGCACACGCTCCGTCAGCACCGCGCTGAAACCCTCCACTATCCTGACCTGAGCGTTTGCATTTTCCGCTGCGAAAGTCGCCAGGGCCGGACCCAGGACCGAACGGGTCATTGTCGGCATCAACCCGACAACGATCTCGCCGCTCAAACCAGTCCCGAACCTCTTCATTTCGTTCCTCGACGCCTCGTGGACGCGAAGAATCTCGACGCAATATCGGTAGTAGAGATCGCCCGCGGGGGTCGGGCGCACCGCTCCAGCCTCGCGCAAGAAAAGAGCCGCTCCAAAGCGCGCCTCGAGTTGGTGGATGTGCTGGGACACGCCGGATTGAGTGGCGTTCTCCCGATGCGCGGCAGCGGTGAACGAACCTTCCTCGTAGGCCGCAACGAACAGACGTATCTGTCGAAGACTTTCGCTCATTGTTTTGCCGGTGCTAGCAAGCCAGAGCCCCATCATCAACGCGCGGACGAGTCAGTCTCGCGGAAAGTCCTACCATCGGATATCGACGGCGAATGTCCCCCCCGCCCGTTTGATCCGTCCGACATGCGGGGCCTCGAAATGGCCGGGCAGAAGCAGCGCATTCTCGGAAGCGCAGAATTCGAGAAGCTCCCGACGCGAGGCGGCGGCCATGCGCTTGTCCCAGCAGACGCGGGTGCTCCATTCCCACAGTGGAACCTGAATTGGCGAGTGCAGCATGTCGCCCGCAAAGACGCCGATTGCCCCTTGCGATCTCAGTTCGATGCGAAAATGGCCGGGCGAGTGTCCCGGCGCCGGCCGAAGCAAGATCTGATCGACGACTTCATGAGGCCCGTCGACCAGGCGAGCTTTGCCCGCCTCGACGACCGGATGGATGGAATCTTCGAACACATGCCTGAGCGAAGGCTGAGATGCCGGATCCAGAGCCTGCTTTTTGGCGGCCTCGTACTCGGTCTTCGACAGCACGTAACAGGCGTTCGGAAACGTCGGAATCCAGCGTCCGTTTTCCAGTCTGGTGTTCCACCCGACATGATCGACATGGAGATGGGTGCACAGCACGAAATCGATGTCGCTTGCCGTTACACCGAGCTCCTCAAGGCGCTGGCGGTAGCGTGTATGGAGCATGTGCGCCTCGGCCAGGCCCGGCCGAGGCTTATCATTCCCCAAACAGGTGTCGATCAGGATATTGTAGCGGCCTACTCGCAGGAGCCAGCTGTGCACCGGCATCGGAAAGTGGCCGCTTTCCGGATCATAGTGGGTCGGACACAGCCAGTTCTCGTGCGGCTTGACCGCGTCGGGGCTGAAGTCCGGAAACCACGCCTGCATCGTCTCGCCGAGGAGGTAGCTGTCGAACACGCGCCCGATCTCGACACCGCCAACTTTGCCTATGCCTTTCATTGGTCGTTTCCCTGGTTATCCTTCGCAACGAGCGCCACAAGGTGCGGCGCCCGAATCAGACGTTGGCTTCTTGGGTGGGAAGCGCGTCGGCTCCGCGCCGGATCGCCTTGAGCGCTCCATGCAGAAACGCGTCCACTCGATCTTCGACGATGCGGTCGATCCCTTCGTCCGAGAGGTTCCGATATACGTGCCTCTGAATCGCGAGGTAGAGGACGCTCCCCTGAAGGGCCCAAACCAGCTGGAGGTCGCGTTCATTGAGGTCTTCGTCCGACACCTCGGGCAAGCCCGCCTCGCGACGCACCGCATGGCAGATTTTGTAGATGATCCGGGTCTTCAGCAGATCGAGATAGTTCTTGTTGATCTCGCTCCCGAGCAGTCCTGCGTATAGGAAGATACGGATCCAATGATAATCCATGATTCTGCTAGCGTATTCGGAGTAGAACTTCAGTAATCTTTCACGCAAAGGAAGTGTATCGTTCCGAAGAAGCACCTCCCAATATGGATTCCATCGAGACAGGTAGACCTCCTGGTATACACGGTCGATGAGGTGGCGCTTCGTTGGAAAATATTTAAACAATAGTGATTGCGACATCCGGAGCTGGCGCGAGAGCTCGCGCGTCTGGCCGCCGAACCCGACTTCGGCGAAGAAGCGGATGGCTCCGTCGACGATCAGTTTCTCCCGGGCCTCCCTAGTAAGTCTCACTCGCGCCAATGGAATCGCGCCTCGAAATGGGAACGTCGGCAGACTACCCGACAGAGAGCGATCGCTCAATACCAATACGCCAACTTTCGGCTTCGCGGTTCGCTCGACCCGGCTGTTCTCCTCGAATTCATAAGTAAGTCAGCCGCCGGGCTTGCGGAAGCGCTAGGCGGACATTTGCCAGGCCTGCTTATTGACAGACGCCGCCTTTCGGCGTAACAACCAAGCTAGAGATCAAATGATCATTAGAGGGCGCCTTGGCACTTAGACCGCCAAAGACAGTCACTCGCGAGGCCATCTATGAGGCTGCGAAGGCGGTATCGAATTGGGGGCGGTGGGGGGCGGACGATCAAATCGGAACGCTCAATAATATCAGCCCGGACGATATCGTGGCTGCAAGCCGGCTGATCCGGAAGGGGCAGGTCTTTTCGCTCGGATTGTCGCTGAAGGAACCGATCCAATCTGGCCTGTTCGGCGGCCGATGGAATCCGATCCACACCATGCTGGCGACGGGGACGGACGCGGCGGCGGGCAACCAGGACGTTCCTTATCCCTACCTCCGCTATTCCGATGATGCGATCAACATGCCGTGCCAGGCGTCAACCCAGTGGGATGCGCTCTGCCACATCTTCCTCGATGACAAGATGTACAACGGGTATGACGCGAAGCTGGTCGGCGCGAGGGGCGCGAAGAAGCTCGGCATCGAGCACGTTCGCGACAAGATGGTCGGCCGAGGGGTTCTGCTCGACGTCGCTCGTCACGAGAAGCTCGACTCCTTGCCTGACGGATATGCGATCCGGTCGGCGCAGCTCGACGCGTGCGCATCAGCCCAGGCTGTCGAGGTTCGCAAGGGCGATTTCGTCATCGTTCGCACCGGCCATCAGGAACGGTGCCTCGCCAAGAAGGATTGGAACGGATACGCCGGCGGCGACGCGCCCGGCCTTGCATTCGAAACCTGCTACTGGCTGAAGAGCAAAGACGTCGCCGCGATCTGTACCGACACCTGGGGCTGCGAGGTGCGTCCCAACGAGACGGACGCGGCGAACCAGCCGTGGCATTGGGTCGTCATCCCCGCAATGGGGATTTCGATGGGCGAGATCTTCTATCTGAAGGAACTCGCCGACGACTGCGCCGCGGACAAGGTCTACGAGTTCTTCTTTACCGCTCCTCCGCTGCACCTGCCGGGCGCTGCGGGATCGCCGATCAATCCGCAAGCGATCAAATAGATCGCGCGCGACAGGCCGCGAGGAAGGCGCAAATGGTCCAGTTCCTCAAGCAAGGCCGCAATGCAGATGCAATCGCGGCTGACGACGCGAAGGTGCGCGCGACCGTCGAAGGCATACTCAGCGATATCGTCGCTCGCGGCGACGCTGCAGTGCGCGAACTATCGATGAAGTTCGATCGCTGGGATCGCGAGGACTTCCGCCTCACCGACCGTGAAATCAAAGGCGCGCTGGCGGAACTCACGCGCCGCGACCTCGACGACATCAAATTCGCTCAAGCGCAGGTGCGCAACTTTGCGCACGAACAGAAGAAGGCGCTGCGGGACATCGAGGTGGAGACGCTGCCCGGCGTCGTGCTCGGCCACAAGAACATCCCTGTGAATTCGATCGGCAGCTACGTCCCGGGCGGAAAATATCCGATGGTCGCGTCCGCGCACATGTCCGTCGTGACCGCCAAGGTGGCGGGGGTTCCCCGCATCGTCACCTGCGCCCCCCCGTTCAACGGCAAGCCAGCGGCGGCGATCGTCGCGGCTCAGCATCTTGCCGGAGCGGACGAGATCTACTGCCTGGGCGGCGTCCAGGCCGTCGGCGCGATGGCCATTGGCACCGAGCGCATTCGCCCGGTCGACATGCTCGTGGGTCCTGGCAACGCCTATGTGGCCGAAGCCAAACGGCAGCTCTTCGGCCGGGTCGGCATCGACCTGTTCGCTGGTCCGACGGAGACGCTGGTCATTGCCGACGAGAGCGTGGATGCGGAGCTTTGCGCGACCGACCTGCTCGGGCAGGCGGAGCACGGGCCGACCTCGCCGGCGGTGCTGCTGACGACTTCGGAAGCGCTCGCGCTAGCAACAATGCGCGAAGTCGATCGCCTGCTCGACATCCTTCCGACCGCCTCGATCGCGCGCGTCGCCTGGGCGGACTACGGCCAGGTCATCGTCTGCGACAGCGACGAGGAGGTGGTCCGAGAGGCGGACCGGATCGCTTCCGAGCACGTGCAGGTGATGACCCGCGACCCGGATTTCTTTCTTGAGCGCATGACGAATTACGGAGCCCTGTTCCTGGGACCTCGCACCAATGTCGCCTACGGCGACAAGGTCATCGGCACCAATCATACGCTGCCGACAAGAAAGGCCGCCCGCTACACCGGGGGCTTATGGGTCGGCAAGTTCTTGAAGACCGTCACCTACCAACGCGTTCTGACCGATGCGGCGAGCACAATGGTAGGCGCGTACTGCTCGCGACTTTGCATGCTCGAGGGCTTCGCCGGTCACGCCGAACAAGCCAACGTCCGAGTGAGGCGCTACGGCGGGCGCAACGTCCCCTATGCGCAAGCCGCTGAATGACCGAGATTCCCAGCACGCCGTCCCTTCGTCTCGATGGGAAGCGCGCGCTCGTCACCGGAGCGGGCCGAGGCCTCGGCCTCGCGGCCGCCGCCGCTCTTGCGCAGGCGGGCGCCGAAGTCATCCTTGCGGCCCGCACCCAAGCCGAAATCGAGGCGGCGCGCGACGCAATCGTCGCGGCGGGAGGCGTAGCCGAGGCCGTCCAGTTGGACGTGACCGACCTTCCCGCGGTGCAGGCCACCATCGCCAGCCTGCCCGCGCTGGACGTCCTCGTGAACAACGCCGGAACCAATCGCCCTGCCCCGTTTCTCGAGGTGGCGCCGTCGGATTTCGATCACGTTATGACGATCAATGTCCGGGCGGCGTTCTTTGTCGCACAGGCTGTCGCCCGCAAGATGAAGCAGGAGCGACGAGCCGGTTCGATCATCAACATCTCCTCGCAGATGGGACTGGTCGGAGGCGCGACGCGATCGGTCTATTGCGCATCGAAATGGGCGATGGAGGGCTTCACCAAGGCCGTCGCCGTTGAGCTTGGGCCCGTCAGCATTCGCGTCAACACGATTTGTCCGACGTTTATCGAGACCCCAATGACGCGGCCGTTTTTCGCCGACGCGGGGTTCCGCGCTGCGGTGCTCAAAAAAATCAAACTTGGCCGACTGGGCAACGTCGAAGATGTCATGGGCGCCATCGTTTTCCTGGCGAGCGACGCATCTTCCCTCATGACCGGCTCGGCGCTCGTTCTGGACGGAGGGTGGACCGCCGACTAGTCGGCCCCTCAGGCCGGCTGACCAATTCATGGGGCAGGTTTTTGGCAGACCTGCCGTATCTCGCGTTTGGTTCTGATGTCAGGCCCGACCAACCGCGAGCAACAAGTTGGGCCTGGAGTGGAGGGAGAGATGCCTATCGGAAAGAAACTGCTGTCGATCGCAGCCATGTTTGGGCTGTCGCTCGGTTTCGCGAGCGTCCAGACAAGCACAGCGTTCAGCCAGGACGCGGCAGCGGCCGTCGCCGCTGCGAAGCAGGCGGCCGCCGCGGCGCTGTCGTCGCCGAGCGAGTGGAAGGGTCCGACGACAGGTCCGAAGCCAATTCCCGGGAAGCGGGTCGCGATCATTCCTTGCGGCTTGATCACGGAAGGCTGCAACCGCCCGGCGCGCGCCGCGACGGAGGCCGCCAAAACGATCGGGTGGGTCCCGACCGTCCTTGACGGTCAAGCCGACACCGGGAAGCAACTCGCCGCTATCAACGCCGCCGTCGACGGCAAATACGACGCGATCATTTTGATTTTGATCGACCCGACCCAGATCAATGAGGGTATCCAGAGAGCGATCGCAGCGAATATTCCCGTCGTGACCCTTGGTCAGCCGTTCTACAGCGACGCGCGCAAGGCGTTGTCGCAAATTCCTGACATTTCGCACGATTGGTTCCAGACCGGGGAGCTGATCGGCGACTACATGATCTGGAAGTCCAACGGCAAGGTCGATGCGCTCCTGCTCAACAATCCCGAGACGGTCGTCGTACTGCACGGGCAGTTCGCTGGCACCAACGGCAAACTCACCGACCCGAAGGCTTGTCCCGACTGCAAGGTGACAGTCGAGGATTTCACGATCGCTCAGATCAACTCTCAGCCGGCGCAACTTGCCGCCGCCGGGGTCCAGCGCGACCCAAAGATCAACTGGGTCTGGTGCTATGACTTCTGTTTGGCGAACGTGTCGACCGACCTGATCGCGCGCGGTCTGCAAGGCGACATCATGGGCGCTGGGTTCGACTGCAACGCCCAGAACCTTGCGCTGATCAAGGAAGACAAGGTGCAGCGCGTCTGCATCGCCGACCCGCGCGACTGGGAGGCATGGGCGACCATCGACACCGCCAATCGGCTTATGCAGGGACAGCCTTTCGTCGATCAGAAGATTCCAGTTCGTCTGTTCGATAAGAGCAACCTCGCCGACCTGACGGCCGAAGATCTCAAAGAGGGGTGGCAGGGCGGAATAGACTACAAATCGTATTATCAGAAGATGTGGGGCGGCTAAGAGCGCCAGGGGATCGCCGCGGAGGAAGGCGAAAGATCTTCCGCGGCGTCTCGTCTGAACGACGACGGACGCCAAGCAACCCCATGTGTCAGCAGACTATGACGGACGAAAAGCCCAAAGCTTTGATGGTTACGGGAGCGACGAAGCGCTTTGGCAATGCGCTCGCGCTGGACAATGTGAGTCTCGGCGTCGCGCAGGGGACCATCTGCGCGCTGCTCGGCGCCAATGGCTCCGGAAAATCGACCCTCATCCGCGCGCTCGCCGGCTATCACCTGCTGGACGCCGGCTCCGTGCAGATTCATGGCGAGGATCTCAATCCGCACAGGCTCGCGGAACAGGGACGAGCGGCCGGCCTGCGCTTCGTCCACCAGGATCTTGCGCTGATCCCGGATCTTTCGATCATCGATAACCTCGCGTTGGGGCGAGGTTATGTGCGGGACGGGAGCGGCACTATCCGGTGGAGGCGTGAAGAACAACGCGTCCGTCGCGAACTGGAAAGCGTCGGCGTGCATGCAGCGCCGAGCGAGCTCGTGGCGCACCTCGGGCCGGTCGACCGGACGCTCGTTGCAATCGCGCGCGCGCTCGACCGTCTCGACGGGGCCCGCAACATTCTCGTCCTGGACGAGCCAACGGCGCGCCTGCCGCAGTCGGAAGCCGCCAAGCTGATCGCGCGGCTCGTGGCGTTGAAGCAGCGTGGGCTGCCGGTAGTCTACGTGACGCACAGGCTCGACGAGGTCTACAAGCTAGCCGACGCCGTCACGGTCCTAAGGGACGGGCGCGCCGCATTCAGCGGCCCATTGTCCAGGCTCAGCGGAGACGATCTCCATAGGCTGATTACAGGAAGCGCCGTCAGAGCGAACAGGCCTCGAGGGTCCGCCGAGAAGTCCGCCGGCAGCAAGCCGGTGCTTGAGGTAAAGGGCGTCAGTTCGCAGCGCCTGACGAACATAAACCTGACGGTCCATCGCGGAGAGGTATTGGGAGTGACCGGCTTGATCGGCTCGGGGCGGTCGGAGCTGGGACGCATCGTGTACGGTCTGCAATCTCGAACCGCCGGAGACGTGCGCGTCAAAGGAGAGCCAATCGAACTGGCGCTCGCATCGAGAGGGATCGGATACATCCCACAGGATCGGCGCGCGGGCCTCTTTCCCGGCCTCTCGGTTGAAGACAACATCACGATCACCGCGGCCAAACGGCTGAATCGATGGTTCGGGCTGTCGCCGAAGAGAGTGCGGGACGCGGCGATGCAAGTCATCCGCTCGTTTCAGATCAGGCCGGCCGATCCTGTCGCCTCAGTCGGCATTCTGTCGGGCGGCAACCAGCAGAAGGTCGCGCTCGGCAAATGGATGCAACTGCCGCTCGAGCTCATCATTCTCGACGAGCCGACCCAGGCCATCGATATCGGGACGAAGCAAGATCTAATGACGACGATCAAGGAACGCGCCCGAGCCGAGGGATTGGCCGTGCTCTGGCTAGAATCGGACATCGAGGAACTTGTCAAATACGCCGACCGAATCATTGTGATGAACGCGGGACGGGCGAGCGCCGAGTTTTCTGAGCCGCCATTCAGCCTTCCGGAGGTGCTCGCCGAGGCCTACCGCATGAACGAGGACTCTGAGGGAGCGAAGGGAGGCGCCGCGGATGCCGGACGCATCGAGCATGGAGCGTGAAGACCGCAGCGGGGCGCCGCGCGCCGGGCTTGGGCGGACCTGGTCCGTTCTCTACAGATACGGGCTCCTCGTCGCTCTCGTCGCGCTGGCGACCGCCTTCTCGATTCTCAGGCCCGACACCTTCCCGACAGTCGCCAACGCCGGCTCAATCCTGACCGGAAGCGCGGCTCTGGCTATGATCGCTATTGGCGTCACGCTGCCTTTGATCGTCCAGCAGTTTGATCTCGCAGCCGGATTCACGGCGACCTTCGCGAGCCTGATCGTCGTCGGTCTGTTGTCCTTCAATCAGGCTCCGGTCTGGCTCGCGATCGTTGTCGCGCTCGCTGTGTCGGCGCTGGTAGGATTGGTGAACGGGATACTCGTCGCCTACGCCAAGCTGAATTCTCTCGTCGTGACGCTCGCCGCCGGTTCGCTGTTGTTCGGCGCGTCCGAGATCTACTCGGGCGGAGCCACGATCTACCAGAACGTGCCGAAGGCGTTCCTCGCGGTTGGCCAGTCCCGAATTGCCGGAATTCCGTTACCTTTTGTCTACGTTATCATCGTGGCGCTGATCGCCTGGTACATCCTCGAATATCGGCCGCTCGGCCGTTACATGTACGCCATCGGCGGGGGCGAAGAGGGGGCGCGCCTGGTCGGGATCAAAGTCGACCGGCTGGTGGCGCTCGTTTTCGTTGCCTCTGCCTTCATGGCGGGACTGGGCGGAGTCGTTCAGGCCGCGCGCGTTGGCTCCGCAAACCCGAGCGTCCTGCAGTCGATGCTGCTGCCCGCCTTCACGGCGGCCTTTCTTGGCGCGACCTCGATCCGTCCAGGCCAATACAACATTTGGGGCACTGTGATCGCGGTCTATCTGGTTGGACTCGGGACGACCGGCCTCTTCATGCTTGGCGCCTCGTCCTACACGGAGCCGGTCTTTGACGGCGCAGTGCTGCTCGTCGCGATCGTGCTCGCCAAGCTCAGCGCGCGACGCCTGACCCGTTCGTGAATATCGATCCAAAGGTGACGTCATAAATCCCGCCGAGAAAGTCGCAATAGGCAAGACGAAACTGAAGGTCACGCGGCTCGGGCTCGGCACCGGGCTCCTCGGCTCGCTGCACGAGGACGAGCCCTGGAGCGAGATCATCAAGACAGCTTGGTCCGCCGGCGTGCGAAGTTTCGATACATCTCCGTACTATGGCTTTGGCGCCTCGGAGATTCGGCTTGGGCGGGCGCTCGCCAAACACGATCGCAGGGACTACGTCGTCTCGACCAAGGTCGGGAGGCTCTTGAGAGCGGACGCGCCCGAAGATCCCTTCGCCGAAGCGGTTTACTTTCCAAAAGGCAGGCCTCCTGGGGCGCTGCGCAGCGTCTACGATTATAGCGCCGCAGCGACACGGCAGTCGCTGGTGGAGAGCAGAGAGCGGCTCGGGCTCGAGCGCATCGACATCGCCCACATCCACGACGTCATCGAGCTTGCGAGCGGAGTGAGCCACGTCAAGGAGGCGATCGAGGAGACCTACCCGGTTCTCGCTGAATTGCGGGAGCAAGGCGTCATCACGGCTGCGGGCGTGGGCGCCCAGATCAATCAGGTGCTGATCGATCTCGGTGAGGCATGCTCCTTCGACTGCTTCCTCATCGCGGGCCGCTACACGCTTCTCGACCAGTCCGCTATCGATGAGGTCCTGCCCCTTTGTGTGCGCAAGAACATTTCAGTCATCATCGGAAGTCCGTTCAACACGGGCATTCTCCATGACCCCAAGCCTGACTCGACATTCGACTTCATGCCCGCGCCCCCGGAGATGATCGAGAAGGCGCTTATGCTCAAGGCGGTCTGCCAGAAGTACAACGTTCCGTTGCCGGCGGCCGCAATTCAATTCCCGTTCGCCCACCCGGCGGTGGCGCAGATTCTAACCGGGGCGCGTTCGGGGAGCGAGATCATGGACAATGTCAAACTGATGCAAACGCCGGTCCCGTCGGAGCTATGGCGGGAGCTGCGCGACAGCGGACTCATCCATCCCAAGGCTCCATTGCCTGGATAATTCGCACGCCGGACGGACCGCGTCCCTCCGACGATCGCAAAGCGAAAACTTCACTTTCGCAGTCAAGCGAGCAGAACTTCCCAACACCTATCCTTGAGCCGAAACAACGTGACGACTTCTTCGGCTACCAACGAGACCGTTCCCGGGCCCCTGCCTCTCCTCGGGCTGCTGGCGCTCGCCACCACGAGCTTCGTCAGCATTCTGACCGAAGCCCTGCCCGCCGGGCTTTTGCCGCAGATCAGCCGCGGCCTCAACGTCTCCGAGGCCGCAGCGGGGCAAGTCGTCACGATATACTCGATCGCCTCGCTTCTTGTGGCGATCCCCGTTACTGTCATGACCCAGGGATTTCGGCGAAAGCCGCTACTGCTGGCCGCGATCGCAGGATTCGCGATCGGCAACACCGTCACGTCGATCTCGAACGACTATGCGTTGACGATGGCGGCGCGATTTTGCGCCGGCGCCGGCGCCGGCCTGCTGTGGGCCTTGTTGCCTGGCTACGCTTCGCGAATGGCGCCTGCGAACCTGCGCGGGCGGGCGATCGCGATCGCGATGGTCGGAATATCGATTGCGATGTCGATCGGCGTTCCCGCTGGGACCTTCCTCGGCAATGCGATCGGGTGGCGAGCCGTGTTCGGCCTGCTCAGCCTCATCGCGCTCGCGCTCATCGCCTGGATCACATTCGGACTGCCAGATTTTCCAGGAACGCCGGCGGGGAGGCGGATGTCGGTCGGGCAGGTGTTCGCAAATCCCGGCGTGCGCGCAGTGATGATGCTCACCTTCGCCTTCGTTCTCGCTCACAACATCCTCTACACCTACATCGCCCCGTTCGTGGCTCCCGCGGGCCTCGGCGAACGGGTGGACCTTGTCCTTCTCGTTTTCGGCTTCGCGGCGCTTGCGGGCATCTGGATCACGGGCCTTCTGGTCGATCGCTGGCTGCGCCCGCTGATCATGGCCAGCAGCGTGATCTTTGCGGTCGCCTCTCTCGCGCTGGGTCTCGCAGGACGCGATCCCGTTGTTGTGTTCCTGAGCGTCGCGGCCTGGGGACTGGCCTTCGGCGGCTGCGCGACGCTGTTCCAGACAGCGCTTGCGATTGTCGCCGGCGACGGCGCCGACGTCGCACAGTCGCTGCTCGTTGTGACCTGGAACTGCGCCATCTCCGGCGGCGGGGTCATCGGCGGACTCCTGCTCGCCCGGGCGGGCGTCGCAGCATTCCCCTGGACCTTGCTGCCGCTGCTGCTGGTCTCATTCGTGGTCGCAGCCAGGACGAGGCGGTTCTAGATTTGCCGCTTCCGCTCACTTATTTCTGAGCGGCGGGGGCTTTCCGTTTGTCCCATTGCTTCCGGAAGCCTGCGACCGCCCGTCTGGCGAGCTCGACCGGCGGCAGATTGTAGAGCGAGTCCGGGTAGTTCTCGCCCCAGATGCCCCGGTCCGAGAAAATCTCGAGGTCGTACCAGCCCTTGAAACCGCCGGCCTCGAGCGCCCCGAAAAAGCCCGGGAGATCAAAATCGCCATCGCCGGGAAGCTGCCTGTCGCCCCAGCTGCGCGGATTGCGCCGGTCGTTGACCTGAACGCAGATGAACCGGTTCGCGTATTTTCGCAGATCGTCGAGAATGTTCGGCAGGTCCCAGAAGTGCCAGGTGTCGAAGATGATCTTGATCTTTGGGTCGCCGATGTCCTCGAGAATTTCGAGGGTCTGGGGCAGGGTCCAGGTGATCGAACCGGCGTCCTTGCGTATCTGTTCGTATCCGATCGCAACGCCGACTTCGCCCGCCACATCGGCGGCGGCTCTGACGCCGTCGATGACCATTCGCCGCGTCTGAGCCGGATCGTCGCCCGGCGGTCCGGGGACGATCATCACTCCGACAGGATCGAAAGCGGCGAACCTGCGCACCAACTCGCAGAGCAGCTTGCGCCGCTCGGCCGGGTTGCGCGGTTCGGGGAAGAGAAAGTCCGGCAGAATGCAGGGCGCCGTGGGAACGCAAATCGTCGCCTTGAGCCCTGAAGCGCGTAGCGCCTCGACGCTGCGCGCGTCCTCTCCCTTTGGAAGCTTGAACTCCCAGATGCCGACGCCATCGACGCCTGCGGCTTTATATGCGGCGAGATCCTCTTCGAAAGTCGCGGGGTAGGTGCTGACTTCGCTGATCGAGAATGGCGGGTACGGCATTGCGTTTCCTCCGAGGCGGCCGTCAGGCTTACGACCGTCTTGGCGCGGCGAGCCGGAGCAAGGCGATGGCTCTTCCGCCCAAATTCAGAAGACCGCCTTGTGCCATTCGCCAATGCGCAGGCTACTCCGGATCCAGACCGTCCGAGCCACGCAAATCGTTGATCCGTAGCGCAAGCTCCAAGGTCAGACGTTCTTCGGACGTCCGCAGGCTAAGCCCAGTCAACTCTTCGAGCCAACTCAACCGATATTGAACTGTATGAACGTGGACTCCCAGCGCTTGAGCGGCTAGCGAGGCGCTTGACCGGTTCTCCAAATAACTGCGCAGCGTTCCGATCAATTCGCCGTTTCGCTTCGCGTCGTGCTCCAGCGCCTTGCCGAGCGTTCGGCGACTGAATTCCAACGTGTGCCGGCTGGAGCTCGCGCCGATGATGAACCGATAGGCCCCGAGGCCGCCTGCGTCGATCACCGCGGTCTTGTGGCACGGCCGTATGTCGGCGGACAGGCGGGCCTCCTGGTAGCATTGGAGAATAATCTGCGGATCGGCGACGACCTCGGTCACCGCAAAACAAATCCGAGCGCCGGTGGAAGAGCTGACGAGGGAGGCGATCGCCTCTAGTTTTTCCGTGGGGTTGAAACGTCCGTCGCGTTGCGCGACCGACCAGGCCACAACAATGCTCTCGCCGTGAATTGCAGCAACGGTGGGAGTCGCTGAGGTTCGCAGCACTTGCTCGGCGACCGCGCGAGCCTCGCGCAGGATATTGTCGTCGACCCGAGATTGACCTTCCTGCTCCGAGCCCCTCGTTCGAATTCTGCCGACAGCAAGGCGCAGCGGCGGCGGCAAGGCTCTGTACGAGGACGCGCTCTTCGGCACGTCGCCCTCAAGCAGTCTCTTGAGGAGGTCCGCCCGCCGCCGCACGAGGCCCTCTTCGAGCGCCCGTTCGCGGACAAAGACTGTGGATGAAATGAGGGCCGCCATGTCGGCCAGCGCTTCGTTGACATTAGGCGACGCCGGTGTGGTCGCCTCGAGGAGCACGTATCCGAGCAGATCAGGACCGCTGACGATGGGACTGATAGTCAGCTGGACGCCGCCGACGATCGTCGAGTGGCGATGACGATCGCGTTCGACGCGACGAAGCGCCTCCTGGCAGCGCTCCGAGCGCAAGAGCTCACTCAAATGGTCCGAATTCGCCTGGTTAGGCTCGGCGGAACGGATTCGGGCAAGCCCATCGAGGATGTAAGCGCGCGACGACGTGAGGTCAGCGAGGCGATTTGCAAGCGTCGGCAGGCCAAGTTCCTGTCTGGCGATCTCCGACATCGAATCCAGAGCCGAAAGCCGCTTGTTGAGATCGTCGCGCTGGCGGGTAATCTCGTCGTTGATCACTTCGAGCCGCACCCGCTTGGTGTGCTCCGAGTTGGTAGATTCTGGCGTTGACAATCGCGATAGCCGCGATCTGCGCGAAGTCCTCCAGCATCTCGAGATCGGTCGGCGTGAAAGTCGATTCGCCCACAAAAGCGTCGACGACCAGCGAGCCAAGACGCCTCCCCTTGAACATCAGCGGAGCCGCCATCGCGGCTTTGAGCGGGCGCAGGCTCGCCTTCCGAAACTCGCGATAGGTTTCGGGCTTGGCGTTGGCGACGGCTTCTTGCACGGCTTCCGGATTGGGGTAGATGGCGCCCCGCCCGGTGACGAAAGCCCTGCCCGCGGCGGCTTCGCCTGGCTCGAGCGACAGGTTGAAAATGCTGGGCCCGAAGCCAACCGAATCCGAAACGATGAGACGGCCGGTTTCCGACTCCGCGAGGTAAAGCGTGCCAGCGTCAGCCGCCGGTATCACCTCAATCGCGCGAACGAGCACCTGCCGCACGATCTCGGCCAGATCGAGCTCGGAAGTAAGCATCCGCGCCACCTGGAGAAGCCGGGTCAGACGAGGAACACCGCCGTCAACCGGCGTCGGGCTGGATTTTGGAGGTGCGAACCGAGTTCGCTGGAGCCGCGCCTGTCCCCGACCCGGGCCGCGTGGAATCTCCGACGGTTTCGGCTTCTCGTCTTGAGCCTCGGGAATTGACACGCCTCAACGAGGGTCTCCAGGCGCTATGGCGTTCCAAACAAACTGATCACCACGATTTTGCATATCTTGCCAACGACGAGAAGGTCTCTTTGGGACATAAGGCGTTCGACATCGATCCCGAATAGTCAATCGGAACAACATAGGTCACCATGGGAGGCAAGCGTCAACTTGCTGTTTGCCGGACAACCTATTGTATACCGCCGGATAGGCGAATCGGCGCAAAGATTTGCGTCGAATAAATCATGACTCTGGGAGTACGCCTTGTCTGAACATTTCCCGAAGGGCGAATCGTTTTCTAGCAACATAGAAGCGTTCGGCTATACGGATTTAGAACGCCGCCCAGGCTTTAAGATGGCGATTCACAAGGACGGTGATCGCTGGTATCTTTACGTTGCGCACCTCTGGCAAAGTGGTTTCTCGGTCCTGGATATCAGCAACGCAGCGAATCCACGCGTCGTACGCTTTGTGCCTGGTCCGCCGAATACATGGACGCTCCAAGTTCAGATCGCAGATGGTCTGATGATCACTTCCCAAGAGCAAATTCCTCAGGGATGGGGAAATCAGTCCGGCCAGCCGTTCGGCGAAGGATTCGTGATCTGGAGCCTGAGCGACCCGGAGAATCCGCGACAGCTCGGCATCTATCGTACCGGCGGAAAGGGCACGCACAGGAACTTTTATGCCGGAGGTCCGTACGTTCACACGACGGCGCTTCCGGAGGGTTATGACGGTCACATCTATCAGATCGTCGACATCAGCGATCCGGCGAGGCCGATGGAAGTGTCGCGCTGGTGGCGACATGGCCAATGGACGGCCGGCGGCGAGCCTGGCGTCAAATTTGGGACGCTGCTCCACGGGGGCGCGTATGTCCGCGGGAAAAGAGCGTATCTCCCTTACAGCGCCGGCGGGTTCGTGATCCTCGACATCTCGGACGTCAAGGCTCCGAAGCTCGTCAGCGACCTGCCCTTCTCGCCGCCGTTCCAAGCCTATATCTGCGTTCATACGGCGATCCCCCTCGGCGAAAGGCCTCTGGTCGTCGTCAACTCGGAGGCGATCGAGGAGCAAGGCGCCGAGCCGCTAGGCTATGCGGGAATCGTCGACATTTCGGATGAAACCAAACCCCGTCTGATCTCGCTGTTTCCTCAGCCGACGCCGCCCGAGGGATTGGGCGTGCGCAATTTTTTCGAGCGCCCGGGCCGGTTCGGCCCGCACAACCAGCACCAGCCCCAGTATCAGGATGCTCTCTATCAGAACGAAAATCTGGTTTTTCTCACCTACTTCAACGCAGGCCTGCGCATCTACGACATCTCGGACGAAAGAACGCCCCGGGAGGTTGCATTCTTCATCCCTCCGGATCCGCGAGAACGGCGCGGGTTATTGCCCGCGACGGGACTGGCGACCCAGTCGGAGGACGTCCTGGTCGACAAACGCGGAAACATATTCGTGACGGACAAGAACCACGGCATCTACGTGCTGAGGTACAATGGCGCCTGATACGACACTTCTCGATGGCCTGAACTGGACGGCGCATGAGGCGACGGCAGGTTGCACTTACGAGGCGGCCGGCTGGTCGTGCCGTTCGACCGGCTATCTGTGGTTTTCGGATGTGAGAGACGGCGGCGAGCGCCTTTATCCATGTCCGCGTTGCAACGGCGAGCTTTTTCTCGCCAAGTCTCGGGCGCGGCTCTCGGCCTCGCGCGGTCCAGTCCGATGTGTCTGCTGCGGCCCTGGTCTTGCCCAGCTAGCACACCAGAGCGCCCTTGACGAAGTGCAACGTCAGACAGACCTGCAGATGCGGGCGACTGGTGTGACGAAAGGAGCGTCGAGCCTCTGACGAGTCCCAGTCGTCTGCTATCGCGCCGAAACGGGATTGTCGGTTTCATGCATATGCCGAGTCGTGGAACCGTCGTCGACACCCTCTGCAAGCGCAAGGATTCGAAAAGCCAGCTCCAAAGTGAGCCTGTCCTCGGTCGATTGAAGGCTGAGGCCAGTTAGTTCTTCGATCTTGGTCAATCTGTAGCGCACGGTGTGCACATGCACGCCAAGTTCGCGCGCGGTCAGCGTCAAGCTCACGCCGTGCTCGAGATAAGCGCGCAATGTGCTCGCCAGACACCCATTGTTGCGATTGTCATGTAGGATAACCCTTGAGAGGGTCTGCCGGCTGAACTCGACCGCATGATTAGTGGATAGCGCGCCGATAATCAGTCGATATGCTCCCAGCGCCGCCAATTCGACGACCACCGTGTCCCCCCACCGGCGCAGTCCCGCCGTGAGCCTCGCCTCATTGAACAACTGGGGGACGAGCATCGGATCTTTGGCTACGTCGCTCAGCACAAACCGGATCTGCATCGAGGTCGCGGCAAGTATCTGCGCCGCGATTTCCTCGAGTTTGGCCTTCGCGTTGAACCTGAGGTCACGCTGCCGGGAGGACCAGGCGATGACCACGCAGTCGCCCCTAACCGCGGCGACAATCGGCACGGACTGCGGCTTCAGGACCTGATGAGCGACCGAGCAGACCTCGCGTAAGATATTGCTATCGCTGACGAACGAGCCCTTCTCGCCCTTGGGATTCTGGACTTTCCCCACAGCGAGCCGAAGGGGCGGCGGCAACGACTGGAACGAGCGCGAGCTCTTGGGAACATTACCGCTCAGGAGTCTCTCCAGAAGATCAACCCGGCCGCGAACGACACCTTCCTCAAGCGCCCTCTCCCGCGCGAACACCGACGACGCGATTAGCGCGGCCATCTCCGAAAGAGCCATGATAATTCCGGGTGCGAAGCCCTCCTTCGCTTCAACCACGACATATCCGAGGAGCTCGGTTCCCCCGACGATCGGAGTAGCGGCAATGTGGATGGTTTCGCAGACCGACCACCTCGGTTGAAAGTCCGCGCCCACGCGGTCGAGAAGGCTGGCGCAGGCGGGCGACTCCAAAAGGTCGCTTGTTCGTTCCGGGCTCATTGTGGCTGGCTCGACGGTGCGCGTGCGCATCAGCGCGTCGAGAATGAAAACCCGCGAGGAGGTGAGTTTTGCGAGTAGCGACGCGAGCGCGCCGAGCCCCAGTTCCTGTCGAGCCAGCTGAGCCATCGAATCGATTGCGGCCACTCTTTGTTCGAGTTCGTCGCGCTGCCGTGTGATCTCGTTGTTAAGCACCTCGAGCCGCACCCGGTTCGCGTGCTCGGATTCGTACAATCGGGCGTTGACGATCGCTATCGCCGCGATCTGCGCGAAACGCTCGAGCATCTCCAGATCCTCGGGTATGAAGCCGCCCTTGTTTTGAAAGGCGTCGACCACCAGCGCTCCCAACGCCTTGCCCTTGTATATCAGCGGCGCCGACGCTGCGGCATGGGGCGCGCGGGGTCCGTCGCTCGCCTCCTGAAAGTACTTGAAGGTGTCTGGCGAAGTCTCTCCGATCACGGCGAGCACTTCCTCGCGGCTGTTGTAGAGGGCGCCCGTCGGGTGAGCACGGCCCTACCCGCAGCTCCTTCGCCGAGCTCGAGGGACAATTTGAAGATGCTCGGCCCGAAGCCGACGGAATCCCGGACAACGAGGCGCCCGGTCGTAGCGTCTTCAAGATACAGTGTGCCAGCGTCGCATGCCGGGATGGCGGCGATCGCGCGGATCAGAACCTGCCGCACAATCTCCGAAACATCGTGCTCGGAGCTTAGCATGCTCGCGACCTCGAGGAGGGTCGTAAGCCGCGCTAGACGCCTTTCCCGGCCGTCGACGGCGGGCGCTTTAGGGTCGTGTTTGACGTGATCAGTTGCTTGCATTGGAAGGATAGCGAGTATGGATCCAGCTAGGATCGCTCACGCCGTAGGTTGAGTTCGCAACTTTACGAAAAGTAAGAATCAGAAGGTCGATCATCATGACCAGAAACGAACGGAACTCGAGATGGACCTTCGAACGATAGACATCTCTGCGGATCGCGTAGTAAAAAACGCTACCCTGAAAGCTCCACAATAGCTCCAGCTCTTGAGCTGCCGGAGAGCGGACGGTTATAAAGTCCTCACCATTGTCATACCTCAGCTCATCACAAATCGTAGACAATATTCTCGAACTCGACAAAGGTGCTCCACCAGCGATTAATATCGAGACCTCTCAACCCGGCGAACAGATAGATTCGAATGGAATCTCTGGCGAAAACAGCCTCAGTATACATAACGTAGAAATCAAAAAGCCGTACAGGAAGTGATTTACTCCGATCCCTCAGGACGACCTCCCATTCGAATTTCCAACGCCCTTCAAACAGCATATTGTAGACTTCTCGTATCAAATCGTCTTTAGAGGCAAAGTAACGGTAGATCAGCGGTTGTGTAATTCCGATCTTCTTTGCAAAATCATGGGTGGAACCATCAAATCCTTCTTCCGAAAAGAACTTAACGGCGGCCTCCAGAATTTTCGCCTTTCTGTCCGAAGGGAGAAGCCTAGGGGCTCGTTTCTTCGTCATCAGCATCGATCCACCATATCCGATGATCACCCGCGATACGGAATACAGCTACCCGGCGGGTTGAGCGCCAATTCGGTCCAACAAATAGTCGACCTCGGCCCGGGTGGCTTCCGAGAGAGCGATCGACGGCGACCGAAGCGCGTCCCACTCGAGCATGCCGCGCTTCACCAGAATATATTTGCGAACGGCAAGCCCGATCACGGGCTGCAATTCGTATCGTATCAAGGGCAGGTGGCGGTCGAACAAGTCGTGCGCTTCCTTGCGGCGCCCAGACCGTTGCAGACGCACCAATTCCACCAGCATCTCGGGGAAGGCATATCCGGTCATGGCGCCGTCGGCGCCCCGCTCCATCTCGAAATCGAGGAACATGCCGCCGTTCCCAGTGAGAATGGAAACGTCCCGCATCGAACCTTCCTTCTGGAATCGCCTCAGCGCGGAGACCTTGTCGAGACCCGGCCAGTCCTCATGCTTGAGCATGACGCAGGACGGATTGTCCTGAACAATCTGGCGGATGACCTTCGGGGTCATCTGCACGGTCAGCACCAAAGGATAGTCCTGGATCACGAACGGAACGTCGCTGCCGATTGCTTCCACCGCCTGTTTGAAGTAACCAACGATCTGCTCGTCCGTGCGCAGATGCGGCGGCGGCGCGACCATGACCGCGGCCGCGCCGCGCGACATGACGGCGCGGGTCAGCGACCGCATCGCGGCGAATCCAGGCGCCGAGACCCCGACAACCACCGGCAGGTTCATTCCCTTGATGAACTGCGCGGCGACTTCAACGGCTTCGGAACCTTCGAGTTTCTGAGCTTCTCCCATCATCCCCAAGACAGTCGCGCCGGAGCATCCGGCATTCCGGTACGCCGCAATGAGCCGCTCGATCGATCCATTGTCGATATCGCCATTCGGTCGAAAGGGAGTCGGGGCGATTGGAAAGACGCCGCTGGCAGACGAGTTCAGAAGCATACGGTATCCCTGCGTCGCGCGGGCCGCGCCTGACTCGCATTGTCGTCCACACATTCAGCGAAGGCCGGATCGTGTCTTCCCAAACCGCTTATCGGCCGATCATTATCGTTTTCTCTTCTCGTGCGCGACATCGAGCGAATTGCCAAGCCTAGTAAGCGCATTGCGGTCTAGCGCGCTTGACATTCTAGGAGGCGCGACGTTAAATATCAACTGATAATTAATGGTGCGGAGATGCCTCGTCGACAACGCACAGCCGCCATCATCGGAGGATCTCTGACGGGCCTTATCGCGGCGAGGCTCCTGGCTCAGAGGGGGTGGGCGGCTCACGTTTTCGAGCGCGTGCCCGAAGTTCTTTCCGGCCGGGGCGCCGGCATTGGCACGCACGCGGAATTCTTCGATGTGCTGCGCGCCGCCG
Source organism: uncultured Alphaproteobacteria bacterium (assembly GCA_963761435.1). Lineage (GTDB taxonomy): Bacteria > Pseudomonadota > Alphaproteobacteria > Rhizobiales > Beijerinckiaceae > Roseiarcus. The sequence continues at coordinate 378,438 of CAVXHJ010000010.1, forward strand.
GCCTGCCGGACGGGCCGGATATCGGCGTCTACGTAACCACGCGAAAAATATTCGACAAAGCCGGGCGCGTCACCCACGAGCACCGATATCCGCAAGTTTTGGCGCATTGGGACAGCGTTTACTCGCTGCTTCTCGGCTCGATCGAGCGCAGGCGCTACCACCTCGGCAAAAAGATGACCGGGTTCGCCCAGGGCTCGGGGTCCGTATCCGTGCAGTTCGAGGACGGGGGCGAGTTTGACGCGGACCTGCTCGTCGGGGCCGATGGAATCCGATCCAGCGTCCGGAGTGTCCTCTACCCACAGATCGCGCCGCTCTACGTCAGCTATGTCGCATGGCGAGGGACAATTCCGGAAGAGCGGTTCTCGCCGTCGGCGCGAGCCGCTTTGCTAGACTACTTCTGTTTTTGCCTGCCGGTCGGAGAACAGATGGCGGGTTACCCAATCCGGCGGGTGAAGGACGGACATGTTGGCTCCGAGCGTGACTTCAATTTTGTCTGGTACCGTCCGATCGATGACCGTCAGCTTGACGTGCTTCTGACCGACGCCAGCGGCCATCGTCATGAAATGAATATCCCGCCGCCGTTGGTCGATCCGCGACACAGGCAAAAGGCGAAAGAGGACGCGGAGCGGACTTTGGCTCCCCAGCTTTCGGAGGCGGTAAGGTTGGCGGACGGTCTTTTCTTCCAGCCGATCTACGACGTCGAGACGCCCAGGATGATCGAAGGGCGCGTCGCGCTGCTCGGCGATGCAGCGTTCGTCGCGCGCCCTCATCTCGGGGCCGGCGTGACAAAGGGTTTCTCGGATGCGATGGCGCTGTGCCGGGCGCTCGACCGAAACACGTCCATCGAACGGGCGCTTCAGGAATTCGAAACTGAACGTTTGCCGGTTGGACGAAAAATGGTTGAGCGGGCCCGTCAATTGGGCGCCTACATGCAGGCCAGCAGAAGCACGGACGCCGAGAAAAAAGCCGCGGAAGGCTATCGAACGCCGGAAACCGTCATCCGGGAGACGGCGACGCTCGATTTCCTGAACGGCGGCGCACAGGCGCTTCAATTCTCTTCTTAGCACCAGGAGACCGCACCATGACTGACTTGCAAGACCAGGTCGACCTTTCCCAGTGTCCGTGGCCGGAATGGGTCAAGCAGGACTTTCGCAACCAGAAGGGAAACGGTTGCGTGGGACAGGTGCTTGCAGCGGAAAGCGAGCGCGCTCGCGTATGGCACCTCAAGGTGCCGCCCGGCGAGAGAATTCCGTTCCACACTCACGTGCTCGATTATTTCTGGACTTGCGTTTCCGGCGGCCGCGCGAAATCTCACGTTACGCTCAATAAGACGTTCGAGGTCGCCGAGTGGAGTCTGAAGCCGGGCTCGACGCGATTTGAAAACTATCCCGCAGGGACCTTCAAAATCCATGACCTACAAAATACCGGTGACAAGGATCTTGTTTTCGTGACCGTCGAATTTCTCGACAGCGGCAACAAGCCCCTGGAGATTCCGGCGTCGGTCAGGATGACTCAGCACGACGGGGCCTTGCACGCCGCCTGACTCAACGCCGCAGAACCGTGGGGGATCGACGACATATGGATCTTGGGCTCGGGGGCAAAGTCGCACTGGCGGCGGGCGCGGCCGGCGGGTTGGGCAGCGCTATCGCGGCAAGTCTGGCCAAGGAGGGCGCGAAAGCGCTGGCGCTTCCCTTCGACCTCGCCGCCATCGACGCCAATGTCGCGGCGGTCGAGGCCGCGCTCGGCGAAGTCGACATTTCCGCGCATATTATCGATGGCGGCTTGAATGCAAGCGTCTGACCCGCGCTGGCCCGGAGCGTTCCGCCCACAATGACCGAAAACGATATTTCCGCGCTTTGCCGGCTCTCGACCGCGACCCTGACCATGGTCCTGTTGAAGAAAGGATTGCGGAACGTCTGGATCAGGGGAGCCAACCCGCTTGATCCCGGCGCGCGCCGGATTGCCGGCCGCGCATTCACCATGCGCTTCGTCCCGGGACGGGAGGACCTCGCAACCCCCGCGTCGCTCTCCTCAACGCGTTCGACGCGATACGCAATCGAGGAAATGCCGCAGGGGAGCATTGCCGTAGTGTCCTCATGCGGAGTTGACGACGCGGGAATCTTTGGGGACATCCTATGCGCGCGCATGGCTCGCCGCGGCGCCGCAGGGCTGATTACGGATGGCAAGATGCGGGACGTCGAAGGGATCCGCAAATCGGGTCTCCCGATCTGGTGCTCAGGCATTTCCGCGCCGCCGTCGGTCGCGCAACTCACCTTCGTCGATTGGCGGCAGCCGGTTGGGTGCGGGGGCGTCGCGATCTTTCCTGACGACGTCATCGTCGCCGATCAGGACGGCGCTATCGTCATTCCCCCGTCGATGCTCAGCGAGACGATCGAAGCCGGGCAGGAAATGGAGGCGCTCGAAGAGTGGATTCTCGAGCGCGTCCTTGAAGGCCGCAAACTGCCGGGTCTCTATCCGCCAAACGAAGAAACCATGGCCGAATTCAGGAACCGGAATACGGAGACGCCGTAGGCCAACCTCCCCAATTCGCATGCGTTCAGCGCTGACAAGGGGAGCTTCATTCAGGCGGGCGTGGGAGCTTTCGGATCAATCACTCCTTGGTGGCGCAGGTCCCGCCACAACTCGGCGGGACGCGCCAGCGGTTCAGCGGCTCGTGGAGGCAATTCAGACCTGCGCGAAGCCGCAGGGCAGCGCCCCCTGGTTGGCGGCGCGCGAGAGCTCCTTGCCTGGCTACTGCGAGGTGTAGCCTCCGTCGACGAGCAGCGCGTGGCCGGTCACGAACGAAGCATCCTCGGACGCAAGATAGAGCGCGGCTTTCGCCATCTCCTCCGGCTGGCCGATGCGTCCAAGCGGATGCTTCGCAGCCAAGTCGGATTTCGCTTTCTCGGCGTCCGCCTGGGAGCCGAGCCATTCGTGATAGAGCCTCGTTTCGGTCGCGCCCGGGCACAGCGCGTTCACCCGGATGCCATCGCCCGCAAGCTCGAGAGCGAGCGTCTTCGAGAAGCTCACCGCCCCGGCCTTGGTCAAGGCGTAGGCGGCCGATCCGGCGGCCCCGACAACCGCATAGGTGGATCCCAAATTAATGATGTTCGGATGCCGCGACCGTCTCAGCGCGGGGATCGACTCCCTCGACATCAGGAACATGCTCGTCAGGTTCTTGGACAGGATCAGTTCCCAATCATCGAGAGACATTTCCTCGACCGGAACCAGCTTTGACACTGCGGCATTGTTGACCAGGATGTCGATCCCGCCGAAGCGGTCGATAGTCGACTTGACGAGCGCCTTGGCCTCTTTCTCGATTGCCGCGTCGCACTTGAAGAAAGCCACATCGTAGCCGTCGCCTTTGAGCTCGCGCTCGAGGTCGCGCCCCGGCTGGTCAGACCGGGAGCAGAACGAAACGCGCGCACCCTCGGCCGCGAACACCCGCACGATTGCGGCGCCAATTCCGGTCGCTCCTCCCGTGACCAATGCGATTCGTCCTTCAAGCCGGGCCGCGGACTTCGTCCCCAGATTATGAGAAGACATGATGCGTACGTTCCTTGTTTCGGGCCGGGTTCAGGGTCTCTTTGCCGCAGCTTCCAGGGCCAATCTGACAGCCGCCGTGTCCATCTGACCGTGGCCTTCCGCGATGGCCGCGAAATAGAGGGGAATGGTCGCGTCGAACAAAGGAGTCGCCGCGCCGGAGTCCTCGGCAAGCGCTTTGATGAGGCGCATGTCCTTCTGCCAGACGTCGAGCTTCATGGTTGCGGGCTCGTAGACGCCTCGGGCCATCATTGGCCCCCGAACCTCGAGCATCCGCGACTGGCCGGCGCCCGCGGCGAGGACATCGCAAAGCGACGCAGCATCGAGGCCAAGGCGTGAGCCGAAGCTCACGGCTTCGGCGGCCGCGACATTGTGGATGGCGACCAGCAGGTTCGCCACCAATTTCATCTTCGTTCCAGCGCCGAACGCTCCAAGGTAGATCTGCTGGCGCGAGAAGTCGGCGAATACGGGACGACAGCGCTGGCTCACCCCTTCGTCGCCGCTGACGTAAAGGACCAGATCGCCGGCCGCGGCCTGGGCGCCGGTGCCGCTGATCGGCGTGTCGAGCATGGCGATTTCGGCCCGAGCGAGCCGCTCGTATTCGCGATGTTTGCAGCCAAGCGAGAGCGTGCTGAGCTCAACCAGCGCCCGGTCCGGTCGCCGCCGGGCCTCGAGGATGCCGCCGACCGCGGTGGTCAGCGCCTCCTCGCTCGGAAGGCTGGTCAAAATGAGGTCCGCTTCGTCACCCACCGCGGAGCATGAAGGCGCACTCCGGAAACGGGTTCCGGCAAGCGCGTCAATGCGTGCGGCGTCGATGTCAAAACCGATCACCTCGCGGCCGGCCCGGGACAGGTGACGAGCGAGGGCTGATCCCATTATACCCAGCCCGATCACCCCGACCGATCTCGGCCATCGCTCGTCGTTCGTAGAGCTCACCGCACAGCTCCTTTCAGCGCCGGCCTGCCGCGAGACTACGCGAGCAGACGATCGTCAAACGGAGCGCGAGACATCACATGCGGCTCGCCCTCCGTGACGAGCACCATTTCCTCAAGCCGCACGCCGCCGCCGCCCCGCACGCCTTCGACCCAAATGAGCGGCTCGACGGCGAACACCATTCCCGCTTCGAATTCATATGTCGGAGCTCCCGGGAGAGTCTCCCCGATATAGGGCGGCTCGTTGGCGCCTATGCCTACGCCGTGACCGATGAACAGCGAGAGGAAGCGCCCGCCGAGACCGAATTTGTCGGCAGCCCGAATGAGGGCGTCCGCAGCATCCTTGTTGGTCCGGCCCGGACGCATTTCCGCAATTCCGGCCTGGAGGCCATGATAGACGGCTGAATAGATTCGGCGTTGCTCATCCGACGGTTTGCCGCAAATGACCGCACGAGCGATGTCGCCGAAATATCCGTTCCAGCACGCCCCGATATCGATGAACACCATATCGCCGTGGCGAATGAGCTTGTCGCTGCATATGCGGTGGGGCGGCGCCATGTTCTCACCCGACGCGACAAACGGCGTCATCACATGAGCGTATTCACCCCCAAGCCGAAACAGCGTCCTCATCGCCTCGCCCGCAACCTCGCACTCGCGCACGCCCTCGGCGACCGCTGCAGTGGCGGAAGCCGTGACAGCGTCGGCAAGCGCGCTTGCTTCCTCGAGAAGAGCAATTTCCTCCGGCAGCTTGATCCTCCGCGACGCCTGCATCGGCGTATCGCCGTCCTCGACCTTGAGCTTGGGAAAATGCGACGCCAGCGCCTTGGTGAAAACGATGTTCGCTTCGTCCAGGCCGAGCCTGGCGTCGGTCAGCCCATGTTTCTTCAAGACGGGTCCGAGGATGTCTTTCACGAGTTCCTCGACCAGCGCCTTCTCCTCGACGATCGGAATGGTATGCGCTTCCTTGATCCACGGCATCGTCCGTTCGACTCGGTCGCGCTCTCCGCCGGAGCAGAAGAGGATCGGCTCCCTGCCCTCGACGAGAAGCGCCCCGTTCAATGCAGTTGATTTGCCGGCGATGATCTGGGGGCGCAGATCAGTCAGATACCGACAATTCTCATCCTTGAAGACCAGGAGCGCGTCCAATCCAGAGGCGCGGCGCTGCGCGTCAGCCTTGGCTACGCGTTTGCCGCGCAAGGCCGCGAGGTCGAGCCGCTGTTCGTAGCCGACGTTGAACGGCCCCTGAGCGAAGTGACGACTGGGCATCCTATCGCCATTCCTCCCTTGTTTGCTTCCGCGAGCGCAGGCGCATTACTGCGATGTCCCTCCTCTACGCGCGAAGTCGCGCCTCACGAACCCTTCTGGGCGCCTTGCCAACGCGCGCTCCACGCAGGGAAGACTTCAGGATTTTGGAGGTTCGGCGGCCGCCGCCCGTCGATCAACGCGAGAAGATTGTCGGCGACGGAGTTCGCCATCGCCTCGCGCGTCTCGACCACCGCGCTGCCAAGGTGCGGCGTCAGCACGACGTTCGACATTTTGAGAAGAGCCGGCGTGACCTCGGGCTCTCGAGCGAACACGTCAAGCGCCGCTCCAGCGATCCGACCGCGCTCAAGCGCGGCGACAAGAGCAAGCTCATCGACGATGGGTCCGCGCGACGTATTGATCAAGAATGCCGTCGGTTTCATAAGGGCGAGCTCGTCTGCCCCAATCTGGCCTCGAGTTTCCGGCCGAAGGGGCGAGTGGATCGAGACGAAGTCGGATCGCCGCAGCAATTCGTCGAGCGGGGTGAAGCTAAGCTCCAGCTCCTTCTCAATCTCGGATGGCTTGCGGCGCGGTGACCAGTACAGAACCGTCATCCGGAAGCCGCGGGCTCGGCGGGCGACCGCGGAGCCAATACGCCCTCCGCCGCCGACCAGGCCCAATGTCTTCCCGAATACGCCTCCTCCAAGGAGATGGTTCGATTGGCCGCCCGGAAACGTCCCGCGCCGAACGAGCTTGTCTCCCTCGACAACACGACGCGCGACGGCGAACATAAGGCCGAAACACAGGTCCGCGGTCGCCTCGGTCACGAGGGGAGGCGCAGTTGTTATCGCGACGTTACGTCGCGTCGCTTCTTCGACGTCGATGTCCGTGGGCGTGATCGCCATCGACGCGATCGCCAGAAGATCGGGGTTCGCCCCGATAACCGATCCGTCGATCTTGTCGTGCATCAGCGACAGCAGATAGTCGCACTCGGCAACGCCGGCCAGCAACGACTTTCTCGGGAGAATCTGGCGGTCGTCGAGATTAACCGCAACGTCAGCGACCGCTTTAATCCTATCGAGCGCACTGGTTGCTATGGGCTGCGTGACAAAGACGCGCGGCCGTCGCGCGATCACATTCATATGACGGTCTCTTCAACATCCGCCTCGAGCCCGCCGAGCGCTGACCAACGCCGATGACGAACTTCGCGCGCCCGACGAGACAGCAGCTGCTGCTTGGATCGAAGATACGACATCGAGACGTTGACCCTCCCGACAAACGCGCTGCGCAATAAAGATGTCGCGCCTCTGATCGCCGTCAACGGTTATCATCAGAGTTAGTCACGCGCGCTGGTAGCAAGACTTTGGCGACCGCGAAAATAATGATATGTGTGCTCCAGCATCAGAAAACGTGATGTTCTGAAGACAATTTCTCGCGATCACGCCGGGGCGCACATTGCTGGTTGCGGCGACTCGCGGCACGGCGGGAGCCGGAGGCAAAGGAATGTCCGACGATCTGACAAACTCCCAAATCGCGCTGCTCTGCGCCATCGGTGAGTATGACCATTCTGAATTTGCCAGCGACAGGCGACTCGACCTGGAACGGCTTCTCTCCTGGGGCTACGTAAAGCCGACGGATGACCATCCGGGCGCGGCCTTTGAGCTGACGGCCAAGGGTAACGCTTTTCTCGGCGAGCGCGGCGCCGGACTGAATGAGGGATAGGCCGCGGCGTTATTGCGCTACGCTGCCGTCATCTCGGCGGTCCGCTCTCAGAGCGGAGATCAGCCAGGGCCGCCGCCGACGTAGGCCACGACGGCGCCAGCAAGCGCCAGGGCGATAATCACGGCAAGGACGAGCATGCCGATCTGGACGGGATCGAAGTCGCGATGAAAGTCCTTCATTTCGACCATATGGGGCGGCTGCCGGTGCGGTGGGCGCCGTCACTTTTTGGATGGAGGCCTCCCGGCCGCAACCAGCTTCGCGTCAAGAGCGGCCTTCCTCGCTTTTGCGATCTCGGGCCCGACGTCGAAGTGCCGGAGGCATTCTTCAAGGATTTCCAAACACCACTCCGCTTCCTTCCCTAGACGTCAATGATTTGGAGCACAACGTCGCATAAGCATCTGATTTTACTGGCGACTCCGGCAGGGCTCGAACCTGCGACCTGCCGCTTAGAAGGCGGCTGCTCTATCCAGCTGAGCTACGGAGCCGAACAAGCGACTGCTCGCGGCGACCTCCGGCGCGTCAATGCGACCAGGGAACGACGCGATTGGGGGAAAAATTGTCCGAATAGGACAGAATCTTGCGGGCGACCGGCTTCGGCTCCTCGACCCGATAGGGAATGCCGCTGCGCTCGGCGTAGGCGACCGCCTCCTCCTTGGTGTCGAAAAGCAGCTTCACCTGCGACTTCATATCGGTCGAGCTCGTCCAGCCCATCAACGGCTCGATCTCGCGCGGTTTTTCGGGCTCGTATTCGAGGAGCCAATGGTCCTTCCCCTGCCCCGACTGCATGGCGCTCAGGGCGGGCTTATAGATGCGAGCGGTCATGACGATCCTTAAGTCTCATTCCTCGATCGCGATGGTCGGGGCAGCAGGATTTGAACCTGCGACCTGAAGTACCCAAAACTTCCGCGCTACCAGGCTGCGCTATACCCCGGAATCCTCATCGTTTCGCTATCATGCGCCGCCGGCCATGGACAAGCCCGAGACGGACGAAGCGTCGCGGAGGTCCTCACTTCTCCGGCGCGACCACCCGGATCGAGAGCTCGCGCAACTGCTTGGGCGTCGCCGGCGCCGGCGCGCCCATGAGCAGGTCCTCCGCGCGCTGGTTCATCGGGAAAAGCGCGACCTCGCGCAAGTTCTGCTCGCCCGCGAGCAACATCACGATCCGGTCGACGCCGGCCGCCATTCCGCCATGCGGCGGGGCGCCATAGTGGAAGGCGCGGTACATGCCGCCGAAACGCTCGACCACCGTCTCCTCGCCGTAGCCGGCGATCTCGAAGGCCTTCACCATCGCCTCCGGCCGGTGGTTGCGAATGCCGCCTGAAGCAAGTTCGTAGCCGTTGCAGGCGACGTCGTACTGGAACGCCTTGATGGCCAGCGGGTCCTGGCTCTTGAGCGCGTCGAGGCCACCCTGCGGCATCGAGAACGGATTGTGGGAGAACTCGATCTTCTTCTCCTCCTCGTTCCACTCGAACATCGGGAAGTCCACGACCCAGCAGAACTCGAACCGGTTCTCGTCGACGAGTTTCAGCTCCTGCCCGAGTTTCGTGCGGGCGAGGCCGGCGAATTTGGCGAACTTGGCCGGATCGCCCGCGACGAAGAACGCCGCGTCGCCCGCCTTCAAGTCGAGCGCCGTCCGGATCGCCTCCGAGCGCTCGGGGCCGATGTTGTTGGCGAGCGGCCCGCGCGCGCCCACCCCGGTTGCCTTGGGGTCGGCGGCGAGCGCCGTCTCATCCTTCGCGCGGTCGAAGAAGAGCATGTAACCCAGCCCCGGCTGGCCCTCGCCCTGCGCCCAGGAATTCATCCGGTCGGCGAAGGTGCGCTGGCCGCCGCCGGGCGCGGGGATGGCCCAGACCTCGTTCTTGCTCGACCTCGAGCAGGCGGGCGAACAGCTTGAAGCCGGAGCCGCGGAACTGCTCGGAGACGTCCTGCATGACGATCGGATTGCGCAGGTCCGGCTTGTCGGACCCGTATTTTCGCATCGCCTCCGCATAGGGAATCCGCGACCACGGCGACGGCGTCACCGGCTTGCCGCGCGCGAACTCCTCGAATGCGCCCCGGATCACCGGCTCCATCGCGTCGAAAACGTCCTCCTGCTCGACAAAGCTCATCTCGATGTCGAGCTGGTAGAACTCGCCCGGCAGACGGTCGGCGCGCGGGTCTTCGTCGCGGAAGCAGGGCGCGATCTGGAAATAGCGGTCGAAGCCGGCCATCATCAGGAGCTGCTTGTATTGCTGGGGGGCCTGCGGCAGCGCGTAGAACTTGCCCGGGTGCAGGCGCGAGGGCACGAGGAAGTCGCGCGCGCCTTCGGGGCTCGAGGCGGTGAGGATCGGGGTCTGGAATTCGAAGAACCCCTGCCCTTTCATGCGTCTTCGCAAGGAATCAATCACTTGGCCGCGCAGCATGATGTTCCGGTGGAGCTTCTCACGGCGCAGGTCGAGGAACCGGTATCTGAGCCGCGTATCCTCGGGATAGGGCTGGTCGCCGAACACCGGCAGCGGCAGATCGTCGGCCGGTCCCAAAACTTCGATCTCGCGCGCGTAGACCTCGACGAGACCGGTCGGCATCTCGGGGTTCTCGGTGCCCGGCGGGCGCTTCCGCACCCCTCCGTCGATGCGGATGACGAATTCCGAGCGTAGTTTCTCGGCCTGCCGGAAAGCCGGCGAATCCGGATCGACGACGCACTGGGTGAGGCCGTAATGGTCGCGCAGGTCGATGAACAGGAGCCCGCCGTGATCGCGGATGCGATGGCACCAGCCGGAAAGCCGGACGTCGGCGCCCTCCTCGGCGAGGGTCAGGGCGCCGCAGGTATGTGTGCGGTAGCGATGCATGAAAACTCGGTCTTTTTGGCTTGGGGCGCGTTGCGCCGCTGCCTAACCGAAAACGCGCGGAGGGGAAAGCGCCAACTCCCGGGGGCGCGGAAATTCGCCAGTCAGCGACCGGCCGCCGCCTCCATTTACTGTCTCGCCCGGCGCAAGTAGGCTCAAGGGCCACGTCAGTAGACAAACGGGAAGAGTTCATGACCGGTTCGTCAGCCGCCGCCGCGTCGCCCGGGCTTGTCAGACGCGACGACGACGACGGCGTCGTCACCTTGACGTTGAATACGCCGCAGAACCGTAATGCGCTCAGCCTCGAAATGCTCGAGGCGCTGATTGCGACGCTCGACGACGTCGCCAATGACGGCAAGGCGCGGGTCGTCGTGCTCACGGGCGACGGACCGGCGCTCAGCGGCGGCCACGACCTCAAGGAGATGCAGGCGCATCGCAACGATTGCGATCGAGGCCGCGAATTCTATGTCGAGCTGTTCGCCCGCTGCTCGGCGCTCATGCAGGCGATCGTCAAGCTGCCGAAGCCGGTCATCGCGGCGGTCGAGGGGATTGCGACCGCGGCGGGCTGCCAGCTCGTCGCCGCCTGCGATCTTGCGATCGCGGGCGAAAAGGCGCGCTTCGGCCTCTCGGGTGTGAACTACGGGCTCTTCTGCTCGACGCCCCTGGTTGCGGTTGGCCGCGTCGTTTCGCGCAAGCAGGCGATGGAGATGGCGCTGACCGGCAGGCTCTATTCCGCTGAGGAGGCCGAACGCTTCGGCCTCGTCAACCGCGTGGTTCCCGAAGGCCGTGCGCTCGAGGAGGCGCGCGCGCTCGCAAGGACAATCGCCAGCCACTCGGCGCCGACGCTGGCGATCGGCAAGCGCGCGTTCTACGCCCAGATAGAGCGGCCGCTCGACGAGGCTTACGCGCTCGCCTCGGTGGCGATGATCGACAATCTCGCCGAGCCGGATTCGGTCGAAGGCCTCGGCGCCTTTCTCGACAAGCGGCGGCCGGTGTGGGGATCATGACTTGCCAACGATCGACGAGGTCAGCGACGACGAGATACGATCGATCCTGACCGGCGTCTCCACGATCGCCGTGGTCGGCGCTTCTCCCAATCCGGCGCGGCCCTCGAATGGCGTGCTCGGCTTTCTGATCGCCAGGGGCTTCGAGACCTACCCGGTCAACCCGGGTCATGCCGGCGGCCTCATACGCGGCCGGCCCGCTTATGCGCGCCTCGCCGACGTCCCGGCTGCGAATCGACATGGTCGATGTCTTCCGCAGATCGTCCGCGGCCGGAGGCGTGGTCGACGAAGCCCTGCGCCTCGACCCCATGCCCCGGGTGATCTGGATGCAGCTCGGCGTCATCGACGAGGAGGCGGCCGAGCGGGCGCGCGCCCGAGGCGTCACCGTGGTCATGGACCGGTGCCCGAAGATCGAATTCGGGCGGCTGTTCGGCGGGCCGCAGGTCATGGCGGTTTGAGGCGCGCCCGCGTCCGAAGGCCACGCCAGGGCCGATGATCGCGCTCGTCTAGCGTCGGGACCAATTCGCAGGTGCGCGGCCGGTGAGCGCGAGCGTCGAGGGGTAGGCTCGTTGGGCGGAAGCCACCCCGTCCTCAGGAATGGCTTCCGCCCTGTGTGCTGGAGCTGACGGCCGAGCCTAGTTCCCCATCATCGACTTGGCGTTGTCCGGCGTGACCGCCGTCGTCGGGACGGTAACCGTCGTCGGCACGCTTTCGGCGCAATCGAGAAGGATCGACTTCGCCATCTCGATCGCCTGCGGGCCACCGGTCGGATAGGTGAACGTCGCCGCCCACTCGCCCTCGGCGACGGCGCGAATCCCGCCCGCCGGTCCGGGCAGACCGTCGGTGCCGAGGATCTTGATGTCGCCGTCCTTCTTGCCGGCGCCCTTCGCCGCGAGCCGCGCGCCCGCCGCCATCATGTCGTTGCTGGCGTAGACCGCCTTGATGTTCGGATGGGCCTGCAGCATCGCGGCGAAAGCGGTCTGGGCTTTGTCCGGCAGCCAGTCGGCGGCCTGCTCGGCCACCACCTGGATCTTCCCATTGCCCTTGACCCCGTCCTTGAAGCCGTTGAGGCGTTCGACCGCAGGCGTCGAACTCGGCAATCCCTCCAGCACCGCGACCTCGCCGCCGTCGGGAAGCAGCTTCTCGGCGACATAGTGCCCCGCCTCCTGGGCGATCTTGAAATTATCGCCGCCGATAAAGGCGGTGTATTCCTTGCCGGGGTCGCCTACGCTCCTGCGATCGAGCTCGATCACCGGAATGCCGGCTTTCATCGCCCGCGCGACCACCGGCGTCAGCGGCGCCGCCTCGAACGGCGAGATCAAGATCAGATCGACCTTCTGGGTGATGAAATTGTCCATCTGCGAGGTTTGCGTATTCACGTTGCCGGCGCCGTCGGCGATCTGGAGGGTGAATTGCGGGACCTTCTTCGCCGCGGCGGTCAGTTCGTCGTTGACATGCTGACGGTAGGGCTCGGCATTGTTGGCCTGCGAGAAGCCGATGACGTAATTGCCGTTCTTGCCGCAGTCCTTCACGAGCGGCGCGGCGCTCGCCGAGCCGACCGCGAGCGCAAGCGCTCCCGCGCCGAGCATCAGCGCCGTTGGTCCTTTTCCGAATACAAAGGCCATGAGTCTCTCCCTTGGGTTGTCCATGTCAGAAGTGAGGGCTCCCGGCTGCAGCCGGATAGCGATCGCGGACGCATGGGCCGTTTCCGCGATCTCATTGTTGCGCCGCCTGAAGTTCATCGACCCAATCCCTCGCGGCGACGGACGAGAGACTGAAGAACCGCGGCGAGCACGATGATCGCGCCGGTCGCGAGCAATTGCAGAGCCGCATTGATGTTGTTGAGCTGCAGCACATTGGCGAGCGCGCCGAGCATGACCGCGCCCGCGACCGTTCCGACCATCGAGCCCGCGCCGCCGAAGAGACTCGTGCCGCCGATCACGACGGCGGCGATCGCGGTCAGTTCGTAACCGGTGCCGTCGTTGGCGCTGCCGAAATTGAACTGCCCGGCGTGAACGATGCCGGCGATCGCCGAGACGAGGCCGGTTATCGCATAGACCGAAATCTTGACCGCGGTCACGGGAACGCCCGAGAGGCGCGCCGCGCGCTCGTTGCCGCCAACCGCGAACACATACCGCCCGAACCGGGTGAAGTTGAGCACGAAGGTGGCGATGACGGCGACGACGACGAACACCAGCGTCGCCACCGGCACGATATTGTTGAACAGCCGATCGCCGAGAATGGCGAACACCGGCGGCGCGAGACCGGGTCCCTCGCCGTAGGAGATATTGATGTACTGGTTGCCCGAGATGACGAGCGCGAGACCGCGCGCCACCTGCAAGCCGGCCAATGTCACGATAAACGGCTCGAGCCGGAACCGGGTCGAGATGCCGCCCTGGACCGCGCCGAAGGCGGCCCCGCAAGCGACGACGAACAGGACCGTCGGGATCAGCCCCCAGCCGGCAGTGGTCATGATGGTTGCGGTCAGCACGCTCGACAGGCTGAGAAGCGCGCCGACCGAAAGATCGATGCCCGCAGTGATGATGACGAACGTCATGCCGACAGCGATGATCCCGGTCTCGCTCACCGCCCGGACGATATTGGCCATGTTGTCGGGAGCGAGAAACAGGATGAGGCCGTGCCGGCGCGGCGAGAAGATGATCCCGCCGATCGCCACCAGAACAAGGCCGATCACACTCTGGAAACGGACCAGGATGGCGAAGACGTCGATCCGTCGCCGGCCGGAAGGGGCGGCGGAGGAGTCGCGAATCGTCGCGGGTTGACTCATGCGGGCGCTTCCTCGTTCGCTTCGGCCGCCGCGAGCACGTCGTGCTCGTTCGCCCCGCCGGGAAACTCCATCACCGTCCGGCCGCCGCGCAGAACGACGACGCGATCGCACAGGCCGAGAAGCTCCGGCATCTCGCTTGATGCGACGAGCACCCCCATGCCCCTCTCCGCCAATTCGCGAATACGCGCATAGATCTCACCCTTCGCGCCGACGTCCACGCCACGGGTGGGCTCGTCAAGCAGGAGCAGTCGGGGATCGCCGATGACCTCCTTGGCGATGACCACCTTCTGCTGGTTGCCGCCCGACAATGCGCCGACGACGATCTCCGGCCGCTGCGGGCGCACGTCGAAGGCTCGAATCGCCTCCCGGGCGAGCGAGCGCTCCCGCGATCCGGACATCAGGAACAGCGGCGAGACGCGCTCGAGCACCGTCAACACGACATTGCGCCCGACCGTATCGCGGATGAGCAGACCGCTGCCGCGCCTGTCGTCCGTGACGAGGCCGAGCCCCTCCCCGCGCGCATCCCGGATCGAGGCGAGACGCGCGGCCGCGCCGTCGATTTCGACCCGTCCCGACCATTTGCCGGCGCCCGCCGCTCCATAAAGAGCAGTCAGGAGCTCCGTGCGGCCGGCGCCCATGATGCCGGCAAGACCGACAATCTCGCCCGCGCGCACTTCAAGCGTCACGTCTTCCGGCGCCTGCCACCCGGGCCTTTCGTTTTGCGGCCTGAACCGCGCATGTTCGAGGCGAAGCACCGGCTTGCCGACATGCGTCGCGCGACGGGGATAAAGCTCATCGAGAGGGCGCCCCACGAGGAGCCGCACCAGTTCCGACTGCGGCGCATCCGCGGGCTGGACGCCGGCCACCTGGCCATCGCGCAAAACCGTCACCCGGTCGGCGACGCGCGGAACCTCCTCGAGCCGGTGCGAGATATAGACGATGCCGACGCCCCGCCCGGCGATCTCGCGCATCACCTTGAACAGCCGCTCGACTTCCGCAGCGGTCAACGCGGCGGTCGGCTCGTCCATGATCAGGATGCGCGAGGCGTAGGTCAGCGCCTTGGCGATGGCGACGATCTGCCGCCGACCCACAGAGAGGTCGCCGACCGGCTGATCGACGTCGATCTCGACCCCGACAGCTTCCAGGCGCGTGCGGGCGGCCCGCCGCATGGCCGCGCGATCGAGCACGCCCGCTCGCGTCAGCTCGCGCCCGAGAAAGAGGTTCGCGGTGACGTCGAGGCTCGGCACGAGGTCGAGCTCCTGGAAGATGGTGGCGACGCCGGCCGCTTGCGCGGCGCGCGGATCGGCGAACCGCACGGCCTCGCCGTCGATCCGCATGTCGCCTGAATCCGGCTCGATCACGCCGGAGAGAATGTTCATCAACGTCGACTTGCCGGCGCCGTTCTCGCCAAGCAGCGCATGGATCTCGCCCCGGCTCAAATCGAAGTCGACGCCGCGCAGCGCCTGGACGCCGCCGAAGCGCTTGACCACGCCCTCCATGGCGAGCAGCGGCGGGGCGGCTTCCGCCTCCACGGTCATCGCGGCCTCCCGCAGGAGTCGCGAAGCTTGAGCGCGGCGTCGAGGCGCACCGTGCGGCGCGCCCCGTCGGGCGCCGCGATCCGCTCCATCAACAGGAACGCCGCCCGCCGGCCGATTTCCTCGCACGGTTGCGCAACCAGGGTCAGGCGCGGCTCGAAGCAGTCCGCCCACTCGAAGTCGTCGAAGCCGGCGATCGAAATGTCGGCGGGAACGTGAAGTCCTCGGGCGCGAACGGCCCGCATCGTCCCGATCGTGGCCATATTGTTGCCGGTCACGATCGCGGTCGGCGGATCGGCCAGCGAAAGGAGCGCGTGGGTCGCCTCGGCCGCGCTTGCGGTCGAAGCGGCGCCGTTGATGAGATAGCGCCCGTCGAACGTGAGCCCCAGCCGGGCGAGCGAGTCGCGATAGCCGACGATGCGCTCGAGCGTCGTCTGGAAACCGGGGTGGCCGCCGATATAGCCGATGCGGCGATGCCCGAGCCCGGCGACATAATCGACCAGTTCGCGCATCGCCTCGCGATTGTTGACGCCGACCTGATCGAAGGCGGAATCGAGCGTGCGGTCGACCAGGACGCACGGCAGCCGCGTCGCCTGCAGATAGGCGAGCGCGCGGCGCTCGGGGTCGGGGCTCGGCGCCAGAATGACGCCATCGACCCGGCGCTGATGCAGCGCGGTGAGGACCTGAAGCTCACGCGGCGGATCGTCCTGAGTGTCGGAGAGGAAGATCATCATGCCGAGCCGGGCGCATTCGGTCTCGATCGAGCAGATGATATCCGTGAAGTAAGGGTTTGCGATCGCCGAAATGGCGATTCCGACCGAGCGGGTCGAGGCCGTCTTCAGCGACCGCGCGACGACATTGGGATGATAGTCGGTCGCATCGATGACCGCTCTGACGGCGCTCGCGGTCGCCGGCGAAACCCGCCTCGTGCCATTGATGACGTGCGAGACGGTCGAAACAGATACGCCCGCCTCCCGCGCCACGTCGGCAATTGTCGTCACGCCGCCCCCCAAGGCCTCCCCGTCGCAGCCGCGGGGCTTTCGTATTCTTGCCGACGAAATTAGCATATCGAAACGTTTGCGCAACCGTTTCGACGCAGGCGAACTGGTGCGGCTCCGGCTGGCCGCCGGGAGTCCTGCGAGGGCCAAGGTGAGCCGCCGAACCCAGGAATGGCGCAGTACCGTGAAACGGCCTGATTCGACTGCTAGCGGGCGCCTCGCACAGAGCGGAGGCCAACGGCTCAGTTCGATTCGCCGCCCTGCTCGCATCGACGTCAGGAGCAATATGCAGGTGAAGTTGGCGAAATATGCGTTGGCGCTGACCGTGGCCGCGCTTGGCGCGGAGGGATGGGCCGCGGAGAGCTCCGTCCTGGTCACCCCCGACAATTTCCCTCGCGCGGAATCGGACCTCTTTTTCAGCGGCGTGGTCAAGGACGGCGGTTTCGGCAAATTCATGCATCGCCGGGAACCCACGCCGCTCACGAAGCAGACCGTCATCCGAATGAACCGCGACACCCTTTACTCGGCGGCGGTGTTCGATCTCGACGCGGGTCCTGTCACCATCACGCTGCCAGACCCGGGCAAGCGTTTCCTGTCGATGCAGGTGATCGACGAAGACGAGTACACATCCGCGGTTGATTATGGCGGCGGCGTCCATACGCTGAGCAAGGATGAGATCGGGACGCGCTACGTCATCGTCGCGGTTCGCATCCTGGTCGACCCCAGCGATTCGAAGGACATCGAAGCCGTCCGAGCGCTGCAGGACGCAATCCAGGTCAGCCAGCCCGGCGGACCGGGAACGTTCAAGATCCCCAACTGGGACGCATCGAGTCAGATCAAGGTCCGCCAGGCCCTGCTCGACCTTGCTTCAACGGTGCCCGACACAAAGGGCATGTTCGGGCCGCGCGGAAAGGTCGACCCGGTCCGGCGCCTGATCGGATCGGCCGCCGCCTGGGGCGGCAATCCGGAGGAAGACGCGCTCTACCTCAACGTCACTCCCGCTCACAACGACGGCAAGACCGTCTACAAGGTGAACGTCAAGGACGTGCCCGTCGACGGCTTCTGGTCGATCAGCGTCTACGACGAGAAGGGCTATTTCGCTCCGAATCCGCAGAACGCCTATTCGCTCAACAACATCACGGCGAAGTCGGGCGAGGATGGGTCGTTCACGATTCAGTTCGGCGGCTGCGACGGCAAGATCCCCAATTGCCTCCCCACGCCGCCCGGCTGGAACTATCTGGTCCGCCTCTATCGGCCGAAGCCGGAAATCTTGAATGGCGCATGGACGTTTCCGGAAGCGCAGGCGGCGCGATGAGGGCGCGCCGTCAATTGCGGCGGATAATCGCAATGCGCACACCGGCGATTTGTTGACTTTTCCCCGATTTGATCTATGGGGAGACGCGCCGAGGGCGAATGAAGGCTCCGGCGAGGCGTTGGCGAGCGCTTCGCGCCGACGCGTGGCGCGAGGCTTGCGCGCCGTGTCCCGCCAATCATTGACGCGGGTCGACGAAGCCTCCATATGACCAATTGCGAATGCGAGGCATTCGCGCAAGCGAGCAATGATGAAATTTAACGAACTCGGCCTGAGCGAGAAAGTGCTCAAAGCCGTCGAAGCGTCGGGCTACGACACGCCGACGCCGATCCAAGAACAAGCCATTCCCTTCGCCCTGCAAGGCCGCGACATACTCGGAATCGCCCAGACGGGGACCGGCAAGACCGCCGCCTTCACCCTGCCGATGCTGTCGACGCTCGAACGCGGCCGCGCCCGCGCCCGAATGCCCCGGACCCTCATTCTGGAGCCGACGCGCGAGCTTGCGGCGCAGGTCGAGGAGGCGTTCGCCAAATACGGCGTCAACCACAAGCTCAATCTCGCGCTGCTGATCGGCGGCGTGTCGTTCGGCGATCAGGAAGCCAAGATCGCGCGCGGCGCCGACGTGGTCATCGCGACCCCCGGGCGCCTGCTCGATTTCACCGAGCGCGGCGGGCTGCTGCTGAACGCGATCGAAATCCTGGTCATCGACGAAGCCGACCGCATGCTCGACATGGGCTTCATCCCGGACATCGAGCGGATCTGCAAGCTCGTGCCCTTTACCCGCCAGACCCTTTTCTTCTCGGCGACCATGCCCCCCGAAATCACCCGCCTCGCCGACGCCTTCCTGCACAATCCAGTGCGCGTGGAAGTCTCCCGGGCCGCGACGACCGCCGAGAACATCACCCAGACGCTCGTTCCTTCGGGCGGAACGCCGGAAGAGAAGCGCTCGACGCTTCGCCGCATCATTCGCGGCGCGGAGAATTTCAAGAACGCGCTCATCTTTTGCAACCGCAAGCGCGACGTGCAGGTGGTCTATCGTTCGCTGCAGAAGCATGGCTTCTCGGTCCTGGCGCTGCACGGCGATCTCGACCAGCGCATGCGCATGGCGGCCCTCGACGCCTTCCGCGCCGGCGAGGTCCAGCTTCTGGTCTGTTCCGACGTCGCCGCCCGCGGCCTCGACATTCCCGACGTCAGCCACGTGATCAACTACGACGCGCCCCATCATTCCGAGGATTACGTCCACCGCATCGGCCGCACCGGCCGCGCCGGAAAATCGGGCGTCGCGCTGACCCTGGTCTCGCGCATCGACCAGAAGGCGATCGCCGAGATCGAGAAGCTCATCGCGCGCAAGATCGACTGGCAGGACGGCGCCCAATTGCCGCCCGACGACGAGGTCGAAGCGCCGCGCGGCGAGCGCGCGCACAGGGGCCGCGGCGGTGGTCACAGGCGCTCCGAGCGCGCCGCGCCGGTCGACAACGGCGACCGCCCGGACCGGCACGCCGATCATCGCCCCGACTCGCGCCGCCATCACGCCGGGCGTCCGCCGCGCGAGCGGGTCGCCGCCGATCAGGAACGCGCCTCGGCGCCCGAGGCCGTGAGATTGGCCGATCCCGCGCCGCGCCGCGAACGTCCGCGGCAGGAACGCGCGCCCGCGCCTCCCGCAAACGGCTCAGCGCCTGCCCGCGCGCCGCGTTTCGCCGACCCCCCTCCGCGCCGAGACGACGGACGCTCGCGCCGGGAGGCCGAGGCGCCGGTGGTCGGGCTCGGCGATCATGTCCCCGACTTCCTCCTCCGCCCGGTCAAGGCGCGCGTCCGCGCGGCGCCGGAGACGATCGAGGCTGAGGAATAGCCCTCGGGGGCGAAATTGGGTGCTAGAACCCGGGTCCGTCCGGCTCCCTGCTCCTCGTATTCGTAGGCGCTTCGACGCTCGCGACCTGTGTGGGTCTGGGGCTTAGGTTCGTTCAACCGATTGCAAAGCATCGCTGAACTCGCTTGCGCCGCCGGCGCGGTGATCGCGCCCGCGGCATGCGCTGTCGATCTCGAGACAGACGGCGATCGACCCGCCGACTACGTTGGCTTCGTGAGCCAGATCACAGCGGAACGCTGAACACAGCCTCATGGTCTCGACCTGGTTTGAGGCGCGTGGTTACGGACTTTCTCCGGTGCGTTGAGTAGGTTTGTGGGGGGTCTATGGCAAAGCTTGTGTCAAGCGGTCGCATGCTGCGGCCCGAATCGGCCGCGCAACGAGGCTTCAAGCCACCCTGGGTCCTCGCTGCGGCGGCGCTCCTTCTGAGCGGATGTTCGTCGCCTCTCGGACCGGCGGCGGTTATCCAATACCGGCAGATCGGCGCCTGCAACAGCGGAGGGGACGTCACCGCCGGGGACAATGCCGCGTTCGTGCTGTTTCAGATCACCGGCATCAACAACGAAAGCAGCACCCAGTTTGCATTCGATCCCACGAAACTTTACGTGACCGGCGCCGGGCAGCAGAAACTCAGCACGGCTGCGCCGATCCTTAGCCTTCTGAACACGGGCGCGGCGCCCGCCAAAACGGTTCCCGGAGGCCAGCAGGCCAGTTTCCCCCCGGAGGCGTTTGGCGTCGTCACGGTGGCGACAGGCGCCAAAGATGGCGCGATGGAGGCCAACCAAGCCCGCTACTTCCTCAACTACAACTCGGGCTCCAATGATCCGCCTGTCCTCTTCGAGAGGCTCAATCTTGCGCGGACGATCTGGCCTTACACCCCCGACTGCGGCGACATGACGGCTATCGCGAGGTTGGGCCAATACGCCTACGCGGACCAAGCGGGCGAAATCTCAACTCTCAAGATCGATCCGGCCACGGGCGCTGTCACGGATCTTGGCGAGCCTGTCGCCGACACCTTCCTTTCCGGCGATCAAGATCAGGGAATATTCGCCGTTGATCCGCGCGGCCGCTTCCTGTTTGCGATCGATTCGACCCACAACGAGATCCTGACCTACAAAATCAAGTCCGACGGCGCGCTCGACCCGGGTCAGATGATCGGAGCTGGCGCGACGGTCGATCCTTTTGGCCTGGCGATCGATCCAAGCGGCCAATTTCTTTACGCGGCGACGCTCGACGGCGTCGATGCGTTTGCCGTCCAGCCCGCCGGAAATCTGGTTTCGGCCGGCCATGTCGATGCGTTGGGCATCGAGTCGATCGCGATGGATAGCGGCGGCGGCTTCCTCTACGTCCTGTCTGCGCCCTTCACCGGCGAAACGCTCGCCGCCTACGCGATCGACCGTAACACCGGCGCGCTCAGCCCGGTCAAGAACCTCGCTCCAGTCCCGACCGAACCTCAAGGCGGGCTCAGCTTCATGACGATAAATCCCGGATCCGGGTACCTCTACATGCACGACCAGGTCGCCCAAACCGTGCGAACATTCCAATTTCAGTTTGATCCCACAAAGCCAACGCTCAAGGAACTGCCCTCCACCCCGGCGCCAAACGGCGCGTTCGCCTTAACCTTCGAACCGGCCGGGGGATTCCTTTATCTCCTGACCGGCAGCGATACGGTTTCTCTGTTTGGCGTGTCGGGGACCGGGGCCCTCAACCCACTGCCATCGCCGACGGCGCTGAGCCCGGTGTCGATCGTCGCAGAGCCGACCGGACGCTTCATATACATGCGGACATTTCCCGCTCAGACCCTGACCGGCCATAAACTCAACCCAAGCAACGGTTCGCTCACCGCGCTTCCGGGAGCTCCATTGACTCTGGGAGGCAATCCCACAATTCCCGGGACCTACTAGGGCGAGCTGCTTCCACCGCTCACTGGGGCGCTCAGCGCCTCGAGGCTCGTCGGCGTCATCGCGACACGCGCCCTACTTCGACTTCTTTCGACCTTTCGCCGGCGCTATTCCGCTTTCTATTCGCTTTCGGCTTCGCCTTGGCCACGCGCCGCGCGGCCTCCAGCCCAAGCGACGCCCAGCGGATGAGTTCATCGTTCTGTTCATGGGCGATCGCGGGAAAGCGCCAGAAGGAGGTCGGCATCGGCTTGCCGCTCGCGACATACACGAAGGGCGACGCCGCCCTGCTCGATGGCGAAGCACAGGCCCTCGGCATAGACGCCGGCGCCGCCAAACATCCGCTTTGCTGCAACCGCCGCGAACGGCTCGAACAGCGCCTTCAGGCGCTCGGCGTCCAACAGGGCTTATTCAGGCCGGCGCGTTGAGCGCCTCTGGGCTCGCCGGCGTGATCGCGACGCTTTCGCCGCAGCCGCAGGCCGAGGTCTCGTTGGGATTGGAGAAGGCGAAGCTCGCCGACAGGTGGTCGACCTTGAAATCCATCTGCGAGCCGAGCAGGAACAGCACCGCCTTCGGGTCGATGAGCAGCTTGACGCCCTTGTCCTCGACCACCTCGTCCATCGGCGTCGCGGTCTCGGCGAGTTCCATCGTATAGGACATGCCGGCGCAGCCGCCGTTTTTGATCCCGACGCGCAAGCCCGCGACCGGCTTGCCGGCGGCCTCGGTCAGCTCGCGCACCCGCGCCGCCGCCGCGTCGGTCAAAGTCATCACCTGTCGCCTGAGCAGTCGCGACGCCATTTCAAATTCTCCTCGACCGGGTTCAAGGCCCGGCGGACTGAAACACATATAGCATCGCGCGCGCTGTTTTGACAGGGCGGGAACCGGCGCAGCCTTCAGTGCGCCCCGCGCATGACCCAGTAACCGAACACGCCCACCGCCCCGGCCAGCAGGAGCAAGGCGCGGGGCCCGACGATGAAAGTGACATAGCCGCTCCGGTTAGCGGCCATCATCAGTCCAAGCGCGATAAGTACGCAACCGAAAGCGGCCACGAGGATATCCATGGGTTCGCCCCATTGAACGACGCAAGGCGATGAGAGCGCGGGCGCCGCTGAAATGCAAGTCCGACGCGGTAAAATGCCGCGGCGCGCCTTGCTCGGGCTGTTTGTTTGCCGCGTCTCCAGTTCGTGCTAGGCGAAGTCCATGGCCTCAGAGCGTCCCGGCAAGAGCACCAAGCCCCTCCTCACCATGCATCAATGGGAGGCGAAACATTACATTCTGGCGGCCGTGATCATCGTCGTCGTCATGGGACTGTTCGCCTACAGCTGGTCCTGAGCACTAGCTCCGAACAGATTGAAAATATGGCGAAAGGACCGCGCGCCGATTTTCGCAGGCCATCCCGGTGGCTTCTCAGGCCCAATGCCCCAAAGGTTGTCGACCCTGCAGTCCCAAGCGGCAATGGCGGGAACGCGGTTACGGGCTCCCGCGGCCCTGTCATGAGATGCGGCGCTCTGGAGCTTGGGCCCTCCTTGTGGCAAAGCCTCACCCTTCAAACGAACTGGATTCCCCTTGCCGCCGCTCGAGAGCCAAGCCGACCTCCTTCGCCGCATCGCCGAGGCGCTTGAGCGCGCTGTGCCCGAGGCCGCGGCGAAGCCCAATTTCGACGCCGCTGAAGCCTTCATCTGGCGCGCCGACACGGGCGCGCTCGCGCCCGTTCTGCGCGTGAACCGCATCGACCTTTCGCTTCTGCGCGGCGTGGACCGGGTGCGCGACCTTCTGGTCGAGAACACCCGCCGCTTCGCCCGGGCCCTCCCCGCCAATAATGCGCTGCTGTGGGGGGCGCGCGGCATGGGCAAGTCGTCGCTGGTCAAGGCGGCCCACGCCGCGATCAACCGCGAAGACGACGTGGCCGGGCGCCTCAAGCTGGTTGAGATCCATCGCGAGGACATCGAGGGCCTCCCGGCGCTCATGGGCCTCCTTCGCGACGCGCCCTTCCATTTCATCGTCTTCTGCGACGATCTTTCGTTCGACGCCGGCGACACATCCTACAAGTCGCTGAAAGCCGCGCTCGAGGGCGGGATCGAGGGCCGCCCGGGAACGTGCTCTTCTACGCGACCTCGAACCGGCGGCACATGATGCCGCGCGAGATGATGGAGAACGAGCGTTCGAGCGCGATCAATCCGGGCGAGGCGGTCGAGGAGAAGGTGTCGCTCTCCGACCGGTTCGGCCTCTGGCTCGGCTTCCATCATTGCAGCCAGGACGATTATCTCGCCATGGTTCACGGTTACGCCAAGCATTTCCGTCTCGACGCGCCGGTCGAACAGATCGAAGCGGAAGCGCTCGAATGGGCGACGACGCGGGGCTCCCGCTCCGGCCGCACCGCGTGGCAGTTCATCCAGGATCTCGCGGGGCGCCTTGGGAGGCCGCTCGAGGCCGAGGGCGAGTGATCGGACCGATGTGAGAGGGGTGGCGAAGATGCGAGCACGGCTCCCGATCGCGATTCTCGCGATGCTGTTCACGGCGCTCGCGGCCTGGCCCGCCATGGCCGCGACGGTCGGCGAGCGCCATCTCGTGGCTCACGAAGCTTCCGCAGTGTTGCGCAGCGCGTCGCACAAGGACGATCTCCGGATCACGGTCTGGTATCCGGCCGCGCCCGACGCGGTCGAGGCGCCGCTCGACGTCGGCCCGCCTGGCAAGCCGAATTTCACCTCCGGCTCAGCGGCGCCGAGCGCGGATTTCGAGGACGCCCGCCCGCGCCCGGTGATCCTGCTGTCGCACGGCTTCGGCGGCTCCGCGCGGATCATGGGATGGTTCGGAACCGATTTGGCGCGGCATGGCTATGTCGTGATCGCGGTCGATCATCCCGGCAATAACGGGCGCGACCCGATGACCATCGGCGGCGCCGTCCTCTTCTGGGAGCGGCCGGGCGACCTCGCGACGGCGCTCGACAAGGTGAAAAGCGACCCGTCGCTTGGCCCTCATCTCGACCTCGACCGGCTCGGCGCGGCGGGCTTCTCGGCCGGCGGCTTCACGACCCTCGTCGAGGCCGGCGCACGCGTGGATTTCGACCGCCTTCTGCGATTCTGCGACGCCCATCCGGACGATGGGATCTGCGCGCCGCAGAAGGAGTTTCAGTTCTCGCACGCCGACTCGGAAGCGTTTTTCGCTGAGCCCGCCGGCGCGGCGGCGCTCGCCCACGCCAAGGACGATCACGCCATCCCGGGCGTGAAAGCCGCGTTCGTGATGGCCCCCGGCATCGTCCAGAGCCTCGATCCGGAAAGCCTCAGGCGCATGCGGCTTCCGGTCGCAATCCTTCTGGGCGACGCCGACAAGGTCGCCCCGCCCGCGACCAACGGCGAAGTCGCCGCGGCGCTCATTCCCGGCGCCAGACTGACCGTGCTGCCGCATGTCGGCCATTACGATTTCCTGGCCGAATGCACGCCCGCCGGGGACGCCGTCGTCCCCGTCTGCCCGACGGCGGTCCCGCGCGCCGCGACGCATAAGGCCGCGATCGACGACGCGCTGGCGTTGTTCGACGCGACGCTCGGGGCCAAGTAGGCCCTTCAAGATTCGCTTGCGCGCCGGCGCGGCCAATTGACGAGCGCGAGGCCCGCGAGCACGAGCGCGATCGCCAGCGAAAACTCCCAGCTCGAGAGTCTCGCCGAACACGAGCCAGCCAGCGAGCACGCCGACCAGCGGGGTGATGAAGGTGAAGGCCGAAAGCTCGGCGACAGCGTAGCGGGTGAGCGTCCAGAACCAGAGCGCATAGCTGACGCCGGCCACAACGGCGCCTTGCCACAGGAGGGCGACGATCGATGTGGTCGTCAGATGCGTCGGCCACGCCTCGCCGAAAGCGTAGGCCACAAGCGGCGCAACGAGCGCAGCGAATCCGATCTGATAGAGCAGCACCTTGATCGGATCAATGCGTCTGAGCGGCGTCGCCTTGATGACGATGGTCGTCGCCGCCCAGAGGACCGCGCCCAGGAGCGCCAGCGCGTCGCCGGCGAGACTGCCGCCTCTCGTCCGCCCCAGGAAGCCGCACAGGACGCCGAGAAAGGCGAACATGAGCCCCACCCACTGAATCGGTCTCAACCGCTCGTCCCGAAGCAGGAACGCCGCGCCGACGGCGACAAAGAAAGGCGCGGCGTAGATAAACACCGTCGCGCGCGCCGCGGTGGTGAAGCGCAGCGATTCGTAAAGGGCGATGAATTCGGCGGTGAACAAGGCGCCCGCCAGCGCCCCCGCAGCCTCTGTGCCGTCAATCTCAAAGATGCGGCGCCTGGCGATGAGAGCGTAGGCGATGACGCATAGAGCTCCGATGCCCGATCGGATGCCGGTCTGCGCAATCGGCCCGACATCCGGCAGCGCAAGTTTGACCACGACCTGATTGAAGCCCCACACGACGCAAAGCGCGAAGACGAGCGTCGCGGCGAAGGCGTCGAGGGGGCGGGCTTTCATCGCTCCCCCTCGCCATTCGGGAGCGAAAAATCAAGGGCGCCTTGAGCCTGCGACAAACGGCGAAAGCGGCGGGCCTTTCCTTGGACCCGCCGCCCTCGTTGTCCCTCGAAGAATGATGTGTCTCGCGGAAATCCTCGAAGGTCAGGGTTCGCCAGACAGGAGCCTGGACCTGGTCAATCCCGCTTAAGCCCGGTCAGAGGCCGGCGAGATAATTCGTCGGATCGACCGGGGTCGACCCCTTGCGCAATTCGAAGTGGAGCTGGGGCGCGTTGACGTTGCCGGTGTCCCCGGACTTGGCGATGATCTGGCCGCGCTTGACCGTTTCGCCGCGCTTCACGTCGAGTTCGCCGTTGTTGCCGTAAGCAGTGACGAAGCCGTTCGGATGCTTGATCAGGACGAGGTTGCCGTAACCCTTGAGGCCATCGCCCGAGTAGACGACGACGCCGCTCTCCGCCGCCCGCACTGAGGTCCCGGCCGGGACGGAGATGTTGATGCCGTCGTTGCCGCCGGCCTTGAACCCCTGGATGATGCGGCCGCGGGCCGGCCAGCGGAATTCAGGCTCGACGCCCGAAGCGTCGGCTTTCGCGCCCGTCAGCGGCGCCTTCGCCGCTCCGGCGTCGGTTTCGAGATTGCCGGTCGGCTCCTTGTCGATCAACGGTTTCTTGACCTCTGACGACTTCGACGGCTCGGCATAGGCGACGGCGGCGCCCGCGCCGTCCTTCGACGCGGACTTATTCGCTTCTTCGCTCGGCTTGTCGGCCTTGGCGACGGCGTCGTCTTTTTCCTTGTCCTTGGCCTTGATCTTCGCGGTCTTGGCTGGCTCAGCGTCAGCGACGTCCGCCGCCCGCTTTTTCGCCGCCTTCCGCGTCTCGGCGCTGGCGACGGCGTGGCCGTCGGCGTGATAGACGGGCACGACGATGCGCATCCCGCCCTTGACCTCCGAACTGCTCGACAGGCCGTTGGCGGCGAGGAGAGCGGCCGAGGGAACGCCGTAGCGGGTGGAGACCGTGTCGAGGGTCTCGCCGTCCGCAACGACGATCGGCGAGCCGCCGGTCGCGGTCCAGCCGACCGCCGATCCGCCGACCGGCTGAGGCTTCGGGCCGGCGGAAGCGGTCTGCGCCGCCGCCGCGGCGGGCGCCGCCTGCGTCAGCGGCGATGTCGTGACGCCGGGCGTCGGCGCGGCGTCCGCAGTCTTGCTCGCGAAGGGATTGGAGAAGCCATTCCCGGAGAACGGGCTTGGGCTGCTGCTGAAGCGCGTGACGTCCGACGAACACCCGGCGAGAAAAGCAAGGCCGAGCCCAGCCAGCGCGAGACGCGGCAATGCGCGTCCTCTTATCCACGCAACGCGATCACTCATCGGCATCCCACCCACGCCCACGCAACGAAAGACGCAGGCAGTTTGCGCCGATCGAGTTAAGGGAAGGTTTAAGATGAATCGACTGTGACTTTATCTTCCAAAAGCGCGCGTCGAATACGCCGGCCGACGAAAGTCGCCTCTAAAGCGCGCGGGCGAGGCCGTGTTCGAGCGGCCGCATGCCCCGCGAGGCGCCGACGTCCGCGGCCTCGAACGCGCCGCCGCGATCGCCGGTCAATTTGACGATTCTCTGCTCGCCGCGTTCCGGCCCGGCGATAGCCGCGACCATGACCCCGCCCGGCGCGATGAGGCCGCGAAACGCCTCGCCGGGCGGCTCGATCAAGCCATGCACGATCACCCGATCGAAGCGCTCGCCCGAGCGGTGAAAATCAAACCCGTCCTCAAACCGAACCGCGACATTGGCGAGTCCGAAGGTCTTGATCCGGGCGGAGGCTTCGAGCGCCAGCGTCTGGAACCGTTCGAGCGACACGATCGTGTTCGCAAGTTGGGCGAGCAAAGCGGCGCAATATCCTGTTCCGGTTCCGATTTCGCACACCCGATGCGATGGCCCTACCTCCAGCGCCGCGATCATCGCGGCGACAATCGACGGCGGCGGCGAGGTCTGTCCGCAGCCTATCGGCAGCGCGAGGTCCCGGCCGGAAATGTCGGCGAATCGCGGCGGCATGAAGAGCGCCCGGGGCGCCCGTTCGAGCGCGCGCAAAAGCCCAAGGTCGTTGATGCCCTTCGCTCGCATGGTGAGGGTGAAATGGGCGCGTTCCTCCGCCTCGGTCTCGCTCACCGTCGCCCCCTGCCCTCCCAAGGTCGGTCGTCTTGCCTCACCGCCGCGCAAACGCCTCCTCGAACCGCAGACGCGAATCATTGTCGGTCAGATCGAGTCTCAGAGGCGTGATCGAGATTTTCTTCGCCGCCAAGGCGGCGAGATCGGTCCCGTCCTCGTGCTCGTAGGCGCCGCGCTGGAACATCAGCCAGAAATACGGGAACCCGCGGCCGTCCCGGCGCTCCTCGACCCGCATCAATTCGGCGTTGCGCCGGCCCTGCCGGGTGAACTCGATCCCGGCCACCTCGTCCGCCACGCAGGCGGGAAAGTTGACGTTGACGAGGCCGCCTGGAGCGATGCCGGCGGCGAGGATCTTGCGGATGACCGGCGCCGCATGCGCCTCCGTCGCATTCCATTCGATCAACGGGCGCCCGACCGCGCCGCCATAGGCCTGGGAGAGCGCGATCGAGGGAATGCCGAGCATCGCGCCCTCCATCGCGCCGGCGATGGTGCCCGAGTAGGTGACGTCCTCGGCCACGTTCTGGCCGCGGTTGACTCCGGAGAGCACCAGATCGGGCCGGCGGTCGGCCAGGATTTTCTCACCCCCATGATGACGCAATCGGTCGGCGTGCCTTTCAGGGCGAAGTGGCGCGGGCCGATTTCTCTCAACCGCAGCGGGTCGCTGAGCGACAGAGAATGCGCCACCCCCGACTGGTCGTTCTCGGGCGCGACCACCGTCACGTCGTCCGAAAGCTCACGCGCGATGGCTTCGAGGAGCTTGAGCCCTACCGCATGGATGCCGTCGTCGTTGGTGAGCAGGATTCGCATGGTGCGCCTTTTCGCATGGCGGCCGGGTCGAAGCGAGCGGGTTCTGGCGATCGGGAAACGATTCGCTCGACGCCCGCGTCATGGCGGCGGCGGCCCCAATTCCGGCCAGCCGTCCGCGGACCACAGGATCGGCGAGAACTGAAGCTTGGAGGCGCCAAACGCGCCCCCGTCATAGTAATGGAAAGCCAGCATATCGCCCTTGGAGGTCTTCACCGGCTCCTGCCCGCCCGGGCCGATGAAGCGGCCGGTCGTGGCGAGGACCAAAGTCCCGCCGCCGTCCAGCATGTCCTTGCCGTCCCGGTCGCGGTACGGCCCCTCGATCCGGTCGGCGCGGCCGACGCGAATGTTGTAGGTCGAGGCGAGGCCCTTGCAGCATTGGTCGAAGCTGACGAAGAGATAGAACCTGCCGTCATGTTCGAGGATCGACGAGGCCTCGACCGCGCCGCCGTGGCGGCTTGCAAGCGCGATGCGCGGCGCATCCTCGCCGATGAGCTTGCCGCTCGCCGGGTCGAGCTCGCTGAGCTTGATCCCGGACCAGAAAGAGCCGAAGGCGAGCCAGGCGCGCCCGTCCGATGCATCGATCCGGAACGGGTCGATGGCGTTGAAGTCGTCGCCGTCCTTCGACATCAGGACCATGCCCTGATCCTGCCAGCCCTCGCCGGGCTTCATCGGATCGAACGAGGCATTGGTCATGAGCCCGATCGCGCTTGCGTTGCGGCCGAAGCTCGACAGGCAATAGTAGAGGAAGAACGTCCCCTGACGCCTGCTGATCGAGGGCGCCCAGACATTCAGCGGCTGAAAGCCGAGCGCCGCTCGCGCCCAGTCGGGCGGACCCTTTCCAAGCACGCCCGCCTCGGTCCATTCGACCCCGTCGGGTGAGGTTTTCACTCTGATCGCGCCGTGGGTCGGCCCCTGCTGGCCGGTGCCGAAGGCGGCGTATTGTCCCTCGACCTCGATGACCGAAGGATCATGGATGCGCGTATCGCCCGTGAGCTGAGGCTGGACCTCCGCCGCATAGGCAGGCGCGACAGACAGGAACATGACGGCGAAGCCGACGACGGCTGTCCGCGCTAGCGAAAAGATGGCCATGATGAAGGCGCTCGGGCCGCAGTCGGCGCGGCTTTCATTCGCTTCGTTCCAACCCCTCGCCAAGCCTTGACATCGTCGCCCCGAGGAAGCACCGGATGAACAGGACTTGTGCGATCTAGCCCATCCGAGGAGGTCACAATGCCGAACGCCATCGGTACGACGCCCGCGGCCGCCGCCCCGGAGAAACCAAGCCTCAAGGACCGGGCGCTCGATGAATTGCGCCACTATGTCATCATCACGCTCTATCTCTGGCTCCTCTTCGCCGTGTTCAGCCTCTATAAGAGATTGATCCTGCAAGAAAACGGGATCAGCGTCTGGGGGCAAACCTTCGCGATCGTCAACGCGCTCGTTTTCGGCAAGGTCATACTGATCGCCCAGGCGCTCCATCTCGAAGCCGGATTGCGAAAATATCGCCGTATCTGGATCGTTCTCGGGAACTCCGCCCTGTTCATGATTGTGCTTATCGTCTTCCATATTGTCGAGGACGCGATCAAGGCGTGGTTTGAGGGCCGGCCCCTCGCAACCAGCATCAGCGATTTCGGCGGCGGCACGCTCGCCGGATTCCTGACGTTGGGGGCGATCATGTTTGTCGCCCTCGTTCCCTTCTTCGGCATACAGGAAGTCGCGCACGCCGTCGGGGCGCGCGCCCTTCGCGACCTCTTCCTGACCGGGCGCGCCCAGGCTTTCCGGCTTGTCGAAGAGTGAATTTCGTTTCCCCAATCGCGCCCTGGAGAACGGGAACCCTTTGGTCGCTGGAGCGTTGACCGCCGAGTTAGGAGGTCAACAATGCGAAACACCATATCCAAGGCGATCATCGCCGGCGTGGCGGCTTTGTCCCTGGGAGCTGCCGCGTTCGCCACGGTTGAACCGGCGGCGGCCGCGGGCCCCGCATTTCACGGGGGCGGCGGCTTCCATGGCGGCGGCTTCCATGGCGGCGGCAGGATGGGCGGCGGCTGGCATGGCGGCGGGGGCGGCTGGCATGGCGGCGGTTGGCATGGCGGCTGGGCAGGCCCGGCGGTCGTCGGCGGTCTGGCCGCGGGCGCGCTGCTCGCGGCGCCTTATGCGTACGGCTACGGCTACAACGGCTACGGCTGCACCGCCTATCAGCCGATGTACGACGCCTACGGCAATTATATCGGCCAGCAGCTCGTCAGGACCTGCTAGGCCGGACAGATCTTGGGGGCCCCGGATTCCGGGGCCCCGCTATCGCTCGATCCGCGCGAGCCCGCCCATGTAAGGCTGCAGGACTTCGGGCACGGCGACTGAGCCGTCCGGCTCCTGAAAATTCTCCAGAATCGCGACGAGCGCCCGGCCGACCGCGACGCCGGAGCCGTTGAGGGTATGGACGAAGCGGGTCGATTTGGCGTCGGCGGCTTTAAACCGCGCGTTCATGCGCCGCGCCTGGAAGTCGCCGCAGATCGAGCAGGACGAGATTTCGCGAAACCGCCCCTGCCCCGGCAGCCACACTTCGAGGTCATAGGTCTTCTGCGAGGCGAAGCCGAGGTCGCCGGTCGAGAGCGCCATGACGCGATAATGAAGCCCGAGGCGCTTCAACACCTCCTCGGCGCACGCCGTCATGCGTTCGTGCTCGTCGCGCGACTGTTCGGGCGTCGTGATCGAGACCAGCTCGACCTTCCTGAACTGGTGCTGGCGGATCATGCCGCGCGTGTCCCGGCCCGCCGCTCCAGCCTCCGCCCGGAAGGACAGCGTCCCGGCGGTGAAGCGCAGCGGCAGGGTTTTTTCGTCGACGATGCTCTCGCGGACGAGATTGGTCAGCGGCACTTCGGCGGTGGGGATGAGACCAAGCCGGCCGCTCCTGATTTGGACGAGGCGGCTCACGAGGGCCGCCTGCGCGTCGAGCGGGTCGAGTAGCGCGACCTCCTCATCAGACGGGGCTCGCAGAAGCTCGCCGCCAACGGCCCAGAATTGATCGTTCTCGAATTTCGGCAACTGCGCCGTCCCAAACATCGCCGCGTCGCGCACCAGCACCGGCGGGGCGATCTCGGTATAGCCATGCTCGCCAGTATGCAGGTCGAGCATGAACTGCTCGAGCGCCCGCTCGAGCCGCGCCAACGCCCCCTTGAGCACCACGAATCGCGCGCCCGACAGTTTCGCCGCGGTCTCGAAATCCATGAGACCGAGCGCCTCGCCGATCTCGAAATGCTCCTTCGGCTTGTTCATGCCGTCGAGCGCCGGCCGCGCCCCCCATCGGCGAAGCTCGACATTGTCGCTCTCGTCCTTGCCCTCCGGCGTGTCGTCGGCCGGCAGGTTCGGGATCGCGGCGAGTTCCGTTTCGAGCGCCGCCGTCGCCTCGCGCTCCGCCGCCTCGAGCTCCGGCATCTTCGCCTTGGCGTCGGCGACTTGGGCGCGGAACTCCTCCGCCGCGACCATATCCTTGCGCGCCATCGCGATGCCGATCTGCTTCGAGGCGGCGTTGCGGCGCTCCTGCGCATGTTGAAGCGCCGCGATCGCCGCCCGGCGCTTTTCGTCGAGCGCGATCAGCGATTCGGCGCGGGGAGAGAAGCCGCGACGCCGAAGGCCATCGTCAAAGGCTTCAGGATTCTCGCGGATCGCTCTGATATCGTGCATGATCCGACCTCGGCAAAGGCAGAGCGCCGCATGTCTGCTCGTCGGCGATCTTCGGTGCAAAGCCAGCCATTACCAGAACGCCGGCGAAAAGCTCAACCTGAGCGGAGGCCTCTAAGCGTATTCGCCCCGACGCAGGCGCCTAAGCGCCCAGCCGCCGAACACGTTGAGCGCAAGACCGGCCATCACCAGAGCGCCGCCGACGACTTCGAGCGCGGTCAGCTTCTCGCCGAACAGGAGGGCGGCGGCGATCATGCCGACGACCGGCACCAGAAGCGCGAACGGGGCGACGGTCGCCGCCGAATGATGCGCCAGGAGCCGCGCCCATAGACCATAGCCGAACAAAGTCCCGCCGTAGGAGATGGTCAGGACGCTGAGAACGAGCTTCACGCTCGGATGAGCGAGCGCGGCGAAGTCGCCGGTCCCCTCCACCATGAGCGACAGCGCGAACAGGGGCAGCGGCGCGGCGAGGCTCGACCAGACGGTGAAGGCGAGCATGTCGACCTTGCCGACGCTTTTCGCCAATACGTTGCCTGAGCCCCAAAACGCCGCGGCGAGAATGACCAGCAGGAACGGCCCGAGGCTCGCTCCGCCGAGGCGTTCCGCGCCGATGACCGCCATGCCGGCAAAGCCGACCGCGGCGCCGAGGATCTGGACGCGAGTCGGCGATTCGCCAAGCCAGATCCAGGCGAGCAGGATGGTGAAGAAAACCTGCGCCTGGATGACCAGCGACGTCAGCCCGACCGGCGCGCCCTCGCGAATGGCGATGAACAAGACGCCGAACTGTCCGGCGCCGATCAGGAGTCCGTAGAGCGCGACCGTCCATGCCGGCGCCTTCGGCGGGGCAAGAAAGAATACAATAGGGACGGCGGCGAAAAAGAACCTGAGCGCCGCGAGCATCAGCGGCGTGGTCTCGCCGACCCCAATCTTGATCGCGATGAAGGTGAGGCCCCAAACGATCGCGACGCTCAGCGCCGCCAGGATGTCGCGCGGGCTCATGGCGGGGTCCGGACAGAGACTGAAATGTCGGAAATCATGCGCGGAGCTATCACACCAAGAGCAGTCCTCAAACGACCCGCTGACGGCGGCCGGCGAAGCTGCTAGAATCGCCCCATGACCGAAGAGCCCGAAAGCCTCATTCTCGAGCTTCTGCGCCAGATGCGCGCAGAGCTTGGCGACGTGCGGTCGGAAATGGCGACGAAGTCCGACTTGAATTTGCTCCGGGCCGATCCTCGTCGCGCCGACGTCGCATCCATCCATTCGCTCCGCGCCGACGTCGCCTCCGATCTTCTCTCAACCCGCAAGGAACTCAGCGAGCAGATCGTTGGGTTGCGCCGCGCCGTTGTGGAGTACCATACGTCGGTCATCGGCCACGGGATCCTCATCAGCGAACTCGAGGCCCGCATGCGCCGCGTCGAGCAGCATCTCAACCTTCCGTCGCTCTTTCCGGCCTGAGCGCGATTCCCGCTCAGGTCGCCGGGTTGTTCGCTGCGCTCTGGGTCTGCGCGCGCCGCTTCTCGACCATCTTCACCGCGATCACCGAGCCCTCGTAGAGCAGGAGCATAGGCAGCGCGAGCGAGGTCATGCTGATGAGGTCCGGCGGGGTCAGGATCGCCGCGATCCCGACCACGGCCACGATCGCATAGCGCCGCATGCGGATGAGATAGGCGGAGTCGATGATCCCGACATGGCCGAGCAGGGTCAGGATCACCGGCAACTGGAAGGCGATCCCGAAGGCGAAGATCAGCGTCATGATCAGCGACAGATATTCGCTGACCTTGGGCAGAAGCTCGATCGTCGCCTCGCCCGGCACGTTCACCTGCTGCAGCGACACCGAGAACCGGATGAGCAGCGGCATGACGGCGAAATAGACGAGCAGCGCGCCGAGCAGGAAGAAAATCGGCGTCGCGATCAGATAGGGCCGAAAGGCCATGCGCTCATTGCGGTAGAGGCCGGGCGCGATGAACTTGTAGAGCTGGACCGCGATGATCGGGAAGGCGATGACCGCAGCCCCGAACATG
This sequence comes from uncultured Alphaproteobacteria bacterium, assembly GCA_963761435.1. GTDB lineage: Bacteria > Pseudomonadota > Alphaproteobacteria > Rhizobiales > Beijerinckiaceae > Roseiarcus. Next base: position 413,212 of record CAVXHJ010000010.1, read on the forward strand.
CTGAGGCGGATGTTGGTGTAGAACTGCTCGAGAAAGTGGGTCGCGATCAGCGTCGCCTTCTCCGCGCCGACCACGCGCACGTAAGGCAGGGTGAGGATGTTGTAGATCGTGCGCGAGAAATAGAAGCAGACGATGAAGGCGGCGAGAAAGGCGTAGAGCGACCGGATGATGCGAGCGCGCAGCTCGATCAGATGGTCCATCAACGGCGCCTTCGTGGCGTCGATGTCCTCTTGGCTCATTCCGCCGCGCTCTGCCGGGCGGCGGGCTGCTCGGACGGCGCCTCGGGCGGAGCCGCCGCAGGCGCGGTTTCAGCGGGCTCCGGGCCGGTCAGCGCGATTTCCGACCTGCCGATGTCGGCGGGCCCGATCTCGGGCTTGCTGGTCTCGGCGCCGGCGATTTGAGCGGCCCCGGATTCGGCCGGAAGCGCCGCCGCCTTGGTGATGTCGTCGCGCATCATGCCGACCGGATCGAAGCTCGTGTCGATCTTCGCCTGGTCGTTGATCGCCTGGAATTCCTTCTTCACGCTTTCAAGGTCGGCCTCGCGCTCGACCTCGCGCATCGCATCCATGAACTGGCCCTGGAACTCGGCCGCCATGCGCCGCATCTTGCCGACCGTCTGACCGACGGTGCGCATGACGCGCGGCAGGTCCTTCGGCGGGATCACCGCCAAAGCGACGATGCCGACAATGATCATCTTGCTGATGTCGAGATCGAACATGGCTCACCGGACCCGGCGACCGAACCGCGGCGCGGCCCGCGCCGCGCCCTTGTCGCAGGGGGCTCCGCTCGAGGACGCGCTCAGCCGACTTTGTGAACGTCGTTGGCGTCGACGCCGACCCGGCTGTCGATTGTCCTCTGGACGGTCGGAGCCGCTTTGGGCTCGTCGTCGTCGGCCATGCCCTTCTTGAACGACTTCACGCCCTTGGCGACGTCGCCCATGATGTCCGAGATCTTGCCCTTGCCGCCGAACAAGAGGAGCGCGACCGCCCCGAACAGCATCCAATGCCAAATGCTAAAGCTACCCATGGCCGTCATCCCATTCCGCGCCGCCCGACGTCAGGCCGCCGGCGCATCCTCTCTTTGCCGGCAAACCTAAGCGCGCGGGGAGGCAAAAACAAGCTTGCCTTAGCAAAGCGGGCGACATAGGCGAGAAACGGTCCGTGAGCCCGCCGCGCCGGCCGCGCCCGGCGAGCGCGGCCAAATGAGGCCGACGCCCGCCTTCCCTCGCCCGGAGTCCCGCCAATGAGCGAAACCGCCAAGCGCCTGAAGGAACTGGGCGTGGTTCTTCCCACCCCCGCGGCGCCGGTCGCCAATTACGTTCCCACCGCGCGCGCCGGCAATCTTCTCTTCGTCTCCGGCCAGATTCCCTTTGGGGCGGACGGCAAGCTCGCCGAGCGCCACCGGGGCAAGCTAACGGCCGGCTCCGAGATCGACCCGGCGCGGGAGGCGGCGAGGCTTTGCGTCATCAACGTGCTCGCCCATGCGCATGCCGCGCTCGGCGATCTCGACGCGATCGCCCAGGTGGTCCGGCTCGGCGGGTTCTTCAATGTCGAGACGACGTTTGACGCCCTGCCCCAGGCGATGAACGGCGCCTCCGACCTCGTCGCCGAATTGTTCGGCGCGAAAGGGCGCCACGCGCGGACCACAGTCGGCGTATCGCACCTGCCGCTCAATGCGCTGGCCGAAGTCGAAGCGGTGTTCGAGATCAAGGCTTGAGGCCGCTCAACGCCCCCGCCTGGCTCATGGAGCGCCCGATCGCCCATCGAGGCCTGCACGACAAAGCCAGGGGGGTGATCGAGAACACGCTGGCTTCAGCGGAAGCGGCGATCGCCGGCGGTTTTGCGATCGAGTGCGACCTTCAAATGAGCAGCGACGGCGAAGCCATTGTTTTTCACGATGAAACGCTCGACCGTCTGACCGGCGCTTCGGGGCCGGTCGCGGCTCGGAGCGCGGCCGAGATCGCGGCCATCCGGATCGAGGGGTCGAGCGAGTCGCCGCCGGCCTTCGCCGCGTTCCTGGGCAAGGTCGCGGGCCGGACTCCGATCATTTGCGAGCTCAAGAGCCGCTTCGACGGCGACTGGCGCATCGCCGACCGCGCGGCGGCGCTGGTCGCGGGCTATGACGGTCCGCTCGCGTTCAAGACCTTCGATCATGATCTCGCCGCCTACCTGCGCCTCCGCCGCCCGCACATGCGTTCGTCAGGAGGAGAGCGCCCGATCGGCATCCTTGCGCAGGCGTCCTACGACGATCCGGGTTGGGCTCTCTTGAATCCCGAGAAGAAGCGGGACTGGACGGATTTTGACCACTACGACCGCGCCCGCCCGGATTTCCTGTCCTGGAACGTCGACGACCTTCCCCACAAGATCCCGTTCATGCTGAAACAATTGACCGGCGCCCCGGTCATGGCCTGGACCGTCCGCACCGCCGAGCAGCGGGAGGCCGCGGGCAAGTGGGCGGATCAGATCGTGTTCGACCCGGTGCAGGCGCCCATCATCGCAAGCGTAAGCGAAGCGATCCAGAGATGAAGGGGCCCGGAGGTCGCCCTGGATCGCCGCGTCGCCATAGCCCGTCGAAAGACGGGCGTCTTTTCGACGCCCGACGGCTCCTCACGATGACGCGGGCGGCTCAGCCTCAAGCGTCGCGGACCGGCCAAGTCACATCGCAATATCGGCATAGTTCGACGGGAACATCGCGCGCTTCGCCTCGTCGTCGGTTTCCTGCTTGAACGGATGGTCCTTGCCGACCGCCTTGGCGCGAGCCGCCGCCGGCCGCGCGTCGACCCTCTCATAAAGCCGCTTCAGGTTCGGGAACGCCGCGAGCGAATCGCCCTCGCCGGGCAACACCCGGTCCGCGCGTCCGAGCCAGCCCCAGGCCGACATGTCGGCGATCGAATATTGGCCGCCGACGATGAACTCGCGCCCGGCCAGATGCCGATCGAGCACCCGGTAATGCCGCTCGATCTCGCGCCTGTACCTGTTGATGGCGTAGGGAAGCTTCTCGGGGGCCGCGTGCTGGAAATGCACCGCCTGGCCCGAGAAGGGCCCGATCCCGCTCGCGACGAAGAAGAGCCAGGAGAGCAGCTCCGGACGGTCGGCCGGCGAGCCGATGAAGCGTCCGGCCTTCTCGCCGAGATAGAGCAGGATCGCGCTCGAATCGAACACCCGCGCTTCTCGCCCGCCCGGCCCCTCGTCATCGACGATCGCGGGAACTTTGCCGTTCGGATTGATGGCGCGAAAGGCCGGCGCGTGCTGCTCGCCCTTCCTGGTGTCGACAGGGATCACTTCGTAAGGCGCGCCGAGTTCCTCCAGAAGGAGCGCGACCTTTGCCGGGTTTGGCGTCGGATGGAAGTAGAAACGGATCAAAGGGGCGCTCCGGGTTGGTCAAGGGTTGTCCTCGCCGAGGGTCCCACGGCGAGGATCGAGTTCGCATAGGCTAGAAACTCTTGCCGGGACGGCAATACAATTCTCTCGTGACTGGCCGTCCCCCGCGCCGATAAGAGCGCGCCGCGGAGTTGTCGCGGCGGCGCGGGGTCGCGGAAAGCCGTCGCCACCCCTCGCCCGTGGTCGCCTTGGACCTGCTTGCTACTGAAACAGGCTCAGATCGACCGCGTCCCCCATTGCGCGATAACCGGCGTCGTTCGGATGCAGATGGTCGTCCACATCGTAGTCGGGTCGGATACGGGTCGGGTGTGCGGGATCGCGAACGGCCGCGTCGAAGTCGATGACCGCGTCGAACGAGCCCGGCGCGCGTATCCAGGCGTTGACCGCCTCCCGCTTCACTTCGCCCTCGGGTTGGTAGTAGCCGTGGAACACCGTGCCCTCGTAGGGCGTCAGCGTCGCGCCGTAGATCTTGGCGCCATGCTCGTGCACACGGGCGACGATCTGCTTCATGCCGGCGATGATCTGATCGGCGGTCACGTCCTGCTCGGGAAGGCCCGCGCTCGTGGGATGGCCGATATCGTTGATTCCCTCCATCAGCACCACCCACCGGACTCCCGGCACGGAAAGCACGTCGCGATCGAGCCTGGCCAGAGCTGTCGGGCCGAACAGCTCCTCGGGATGATCGTGCAGAATGCGGTTGCCGCTTACGCCGGCGTTGACGACGCCGACAGGCTCGGCGTTCGAGCGGGCGGCCAGACGTTCCGCCAGACGGTCGGGCCAGCGATGGTTGCCGTCCACCTTCGAACGATAGCCGTCGGTGATGGAATTGCCGAGCGTGACGACGGTCGCTGGTTGACCGGCCGCATCCACGTCGACCTCGTCGATGAAAAATCGCGAGGTCGAGGTCTTTGGCGACGGAATGACGGTGTCAGCCGTATGGTCCCCGTCGCCCGAGATGTAGGTGGTCGCGACGCCGTCGAAATGAATCACCGAAGGCCCCGTCCAGCGCGGGAGAAACATGCTTACGGCGAGCGTCGACAAAGGAGGAATGTCGATCCCGACGGGGTCCGACACCACCTCTGCGCCCGGCGCTATCGTGACCGCGGGGGCCCCTCCGAACGTGAGCGCGTGGTCGCTGGCGGGGTCGATCGCTCCCGGGGCCCCGTCGGCGGCCGGCTTCGCCACATGCGCCGAGCCGATCACCAGCGGATAGAGGCCCGTGGCGTTGGAGAATTGGACGCGAGCCTCGTTGCCTCCGGCGCTCAGCCGTACGAATTGGCGCAACGTCTGGTAGTTGAGCTCCTGTCCGACCGGAAAGACGTCGCTCGCCCCCCAGCTGCCGACCCAGCCGTCAGCCCGAGCGGCTGTCGCGCCGCCGATGAGCCCCGCCGCAAGAGCGGCCAAAACAAGCGCGCGTTCGCTCCTCATGACGAATCCTCCAGATTTGCTGGTTTGCAGGTTCGCGGTCGCCGCAGCGGCGAAACCCTGCGCAAGAGCTTACGTGCGCCGCGTGAGATCACGCAAGGGCAAGATATGGGGAGGCGCGCCGATGGCTCTCTACACTCCCATTCCGGAGGAAGGACGCGTCGCGCGCCTGGCTCGGCGCGGGCCGCGCCTGTAGGTTGACCAGGGCCGCGGCAGGAGTTGCCTGAAAACATGATCGCCTTCAAAACCATCCGCGCCCGGGCCGAGAAGCGCAAAGGCGGCGCCGCGGCGCTCGCCAGGCTCATGCCCGAGAAGCCCGACCCCGACGCGCTGCGCAAGCTCCGCGACGACCGCGTTCTCGCGGAAATGACCAGGCGCGTGTTCTCGGCCGGCTTCGCCTGGAGCGTGATCGAATTGAAGTGGCCCGGCTTCGAGGCGGCTTTTCTCGGCTTCGAGCCGTCCCGGCTCACGTTCCAGCCCGACGACTTCTGGGACGGGCTCGTCAAAGACGCCCGGATCGTGCGCAACGGAGCGAAGATCGGCTCCGTGCGCAAGAATGCGCGCTTCGTCGAGGAGGCGGCCAAGGAGCATGGCGGCTTCGGCAGGTTCCTCGCCTCCTGGCCGTCCGCCGACGAGGTGGGCCTGCTCGAACTCCTGTCCAAGCGCGGCGACCGGCTGGGCGGCAATACCGGCCAGATGCTGCTCAGGTTTCTCGGCTGGGACGGCTTCGTGACGTCGAGGGACGTTGTCGCCTGCCTGCGCGACGCCGGGCTCGATATTGCGGAATCCCCGACGTCGAAGCGCGACCTCAAGCTGGTTCAGGATCAGTTCAACGCCTGGGCGAAGGAGACCGGCCTCTCCTATGCGCATCTCTCACGCATCTGCGGTTATTCGATCGGCGAAAACCATTCGCGCGAAGTTTTCGGATAGCGCCGCGCCCGGCCGCCGATCCTGACGCGGCCCGCGTCTGTGACGCGGATCACAGCGCGCGGCGAAGAATTATTCTAACTCACGGGAATGAAACGCTCGCGTGACGTTCGCGGCGTTCGAAATGGGGGTTCCCGGTGAATAGTCTCAAAGACCGATCCTCGACCCACAAAGACCAGTGGACTGGCATTGCCCCTCGCGTTCGCAAGCGCGCCGGCCGCGCGAGCAATTTCACGGCCAACGTCGGCCTCATGGTCGCGCACTATTCCGCGGAGGAGCGGGAGGAGATCGCCGAGCTTCTGCGCCTTCTCACCGCGAAACCCGAGCTTCGGCGCCCTCTCGAGGCTCGGCCGGCCAGTCCGCCGACCCGTCAGTGACACCCCTCGTCATATGCGGCGGGGCCCGGCGAGGCGGGAGCCTTTCAGCCCGGCCAGAAACCCGGCGAATGGGGCGGCGGCTGGCGCGCGGCTAGCCGCGGCGCGCGGGATGCGCGCATGCCCTGACTTGCCGGGTTGAGCGCTCAAATTTTCGGCCCGCACCTCGCCCGTGCGGTCATCGACGACGATCTCGAAATTGATCTTCTGCCCCTCTTTCAGGTCCATCATTCCGGCGCGCTCGACCGCGCTGATATGGACGTAAACGTCGAATCCGCCGTCAGTGGGCTTCAGGAAACCATAGCCCTTTCGCGCGTTGAACCATTTCAAGGTCCCCGTCTTCATTGCCGCCTCCCGCAACGGCCGAAAACCACGGCCAAGTTGAAGAAATAACTTTTGCTCCGCTCAAATCGTCAAACACAAGATGCAAAGGGTTAACAGGACGAATTGAAGGTCTCGCCGAGACGCAGGCTATTCTAGTTTCGGCGCCTATGCGAGAGAAATATTGACTGCCTGCATTATAAAACCCATGTACACTTGGGATCATTACGCGAACAAGCGTCTGGACGATGTCAATTACTGTGCATGGCAGGCCCGACAGCGGAGCGCTCTTCGGGCGCTTCAGCCACCCCGCGTCAGCGCCGAATCGAATCGCTGGGAGGGGCCAGAGGAGTTAATGCGAATTTAACGGAATAGGCGCAAAGTCCATTGAAAGCCTTAACCTTTCCCGGAGGGTCATGTGCGTGATTTTCGGGACAACACCCGGCCGTTTTCGGCCCCCGCTCGGCCGGAGCAGGATCTGCCGCGGATGGAATCGAGGATCGCCGACGCCGCCCCCAGGGCCGCGTCGAGGAAGAGAGAGACGCCGTCCGCCGCGGGCTTCTCCCGCTACGCTCCCTATGGCGCCCTGATGGCCTGGATCATCGCCGTCGCCTATATGGCGGGGCCGCATTTTGAGCACCCGGTCAGGACGATTGTCCAGCAGGCCGGCGCACAAGGGGCCGAGAGGGCCCGCGCCGCCGAGGATCCTCGCCTCGATCCTGTGCGCACAGCGGCCATTCCCGAGCCGTCCCGCAAGGTCGAGCGCTCTCCGGTCAAGTCGCCCGCGAAGGCCTCCAAACCAGGCGGGCGGATCGATCGCATTGGACTTAAGATCGCGACCCTGCTCGCCGATGCTCCAGCCGACGGCTCGGGCGCCGCCGCTCGGGTCGCCCCAAAACCGGAGCCAAGCGCGCGCCACGACGCCTTCGATCCCTTCCCGAATTTGAGCGACCGCAACGCGCCCGTGCCCCCTATGCCCATTGGGCCGACGGCGACCGCGAGCAACGCGACCCTGCCCGGCCACGGCGGCCTCTAAAAGAGGCGCTCAGCGCGTCAAATATCCTCCAGCCTCAACTCCCGGCGATCCAATACCGCGAGGCAGGCGAGGAAAAATGACGCGGCAAAGGCGCCGCGCGCGAGCTTTCCGGTTATCGACGTCTCCGTTTCCTCCAGTCCGTGACTATTGAGCCGGCGCGCCAGTTCCTTGTAGCCTACATTCGCCCGCTTCAACTCAGCCTTGAGGAAGCGGCTCGCCCTGGCGCCCCATTCTTTCTCCGTTACAGTTGCTCTCATACTTATGCTCCGCATCCTGTTTTCGCTGCCGGTGTCGATCGTTTTCTTTCTCGACGGAGCAGGTTCGAACTCCCGCGCCTTGCCACAGAATCCTGTTGCAATCGGCGGATTGAGCGCGCCTTGCTCTCTCCGCTACGCTAGTAACCTCGGCCTCGCGCGGGTGTTCCGTCGGCCGAGAGGGGGGCTTCGCCGGCGTTCGTTTCGCACGCCTGCGATGGGCGCGTCCCGCGACCGCCCGCATGAAACGCATCCGACGGGGCCACGGCGGGGTCACAATCTGGAGCCAAACTTGGGAAAACGATGGCGCCGGGAGCCCAGCGCGCGCTTGTTGAGACCGGGGCTCAGGCTTTAAGGCAGATCAATGCGAAAAATTATCGGCGCCGCCATCGTGCTTGTCGTCCTTGTCGCGGCCTACTGGAGTTGGGCGCTCGTCGGCGCGGCGCAGCTTGCGTCGGCCGCATCGCGCGGAGACGCGGAGGCGGTGATCGAGCGCGTCGATCTGCAGGCGCTGACGCATTCGCTCAGCGGGCAGATCGCGCAGGCCTATGTCGATCAAAATCCGCAGCTTCAGAAACTGCTGGCGCTGAAGCAGGGGTTTGCCGGAGGCGTCGGCTTGAACGCCAGCGCAGCCGAGATGCTGCTGCGCGCTGTGTTGACGCCGGAGAATATCGCCGCGTTCCTGAACAAGGGACGCGTCGGCGGCGCGGGCGCCGGGACGCTCTGGCGCATGCCGGCGCTGGGCGAGGCGTTTCAGGGAGGTCCGTGGCAGGCGGTGATGAACTCCCATTTCGACGGACCGGCGAGCTTCGTCGTCGGGCTCGATAGCCCGGACGGGCGCTATGGCGTCCACCTGCATCTCTCAGGAGCGACATGGCGGCTATCGGGCGTCGATATCCCCAACGCCGTCACCGCCCGGGTGGCGCGCGAGATCGCGCAGAGAATCAGCGGCTCGATCGAGCATACCGGCGGCTGATCGCCGGTAAATCCTGACCTCGCATCCGCTCAGAGCGATTTGCGCGTCGCGGGCGCCGTTTTCGGCCGCCGGGCAAATGGCGAACCCCGCCATCATCATGTAATGGTCGCGTGACCCGTCCAGGCGCCGAGCGTTGCGAACACGAATGGCCGACTCTCCCCGTCCGCGTACGAGCATCTCTCGCGCCTCTATCGCCGTCGCGGCGTTCTCCACTGTTCTGGAATGGTACGACTTTACCCTCTACCTCTACTTCGCGACCGTGCTTTCGCGGGTGTTTTTCGGCGCGGGCGAAATCGCGCTGACGGCGACTCTGGCCTCGTTCGCGATCGCCTACCTGTTGCGCCCGCTCGGCGGCTTCGTCTTTGGTCATATCGGCGATCGCTTCGGCCGCCGCCGGACGATGCTCCTCTCCGTAGCGCTCATGACCATGACGATGCTCGGGACGGCTTTGCTGCCGACCCACGCGCAGGCAGGCGCCGCGGCTGGCTGGCTTCTTTTTCTCCTGCGCTGCCTTATGGGGTTTTCGGTCGGAGGCGAGTACATCGCGATCGTCGCCTACCTGCTTGAAGGCGCGCCTCCCAACAGGCGCGGCTTGATCACATCGATGGCCTCCGCGTTCAGCGAGGTCGGCGGGCTCCTCGCGGTCGGCGTCTGTTTGCTGGCCGTCAATTCGATGAGCGCGGCAAATCTAAACTCGTGGGGATGGCGTATCCCCTTTTTCGTCGGCGCGGTTCTGGCGGCAAGCGTGTGGATCGCCCGTACGACGATGCAAGAATCGCCGGACTTCGAACGGCAGAAGGCGAGCGGAACGGCGCCCGCTCGCCCGCTGCTTTACGCGCTCACGAACCATCGCGCCGGCATCCTGCGGTCGTTCGCCATCTCCGCCCTGGGATCGATCACCTATTATGTCGGGATCACCTATGTTCCCACATTCCTGATCTCCGCCGGAAAGATGAGCGAGAGCGAGTCGCTTCGGCTGTCTACGACCGCGGCGGTCGCCGTCATTCTTGTCACGCCCTTTGCCGGAGCATTGTCCGACCGGCTTGGCCGGAAACCCGTCCTGATCTTTCTCAGCCTATGCAGCGCGATCCTGCCGATCGCGCTATTTTCTCTCATGGACAGGGGCTCGCCTTCATACGCCCTCTTCGGGGGCGTCATTCTCGCCTGTGTCGCTGGCGCGGTCAGCGCAGTCGGCGCGATAACGACCGCCGAGCAATTTCCGGGAGAAGGCCGCATCAGCGGCTTGGCCCTGGGCGCGACCACCGCGACCGCCATATTCGGCGGCCTCACCCCCTATGTCGCCCAGGTTCTTACCGAACGAACCGGCTGGGCATTGGTCCCCGGCGCGATGATCGCCGTGGTGGCCGTCTGCGTCCTTCCGATATTGTTTGCTCTGCCGGAGACGGCGCCCTCGAAATCATGATGCTCAGAACCAGGTTGGAATTCTACGCGCCGCATGGGCCGCCCGCCGCGGCGCTCAAGATCGATGGCGCGCTCGTCGTTCGCGAAGGCCGGCGGAGGCATCGCAATCCTCGCGCAGCAGCCAGCCCATCAGCGCCAGCGCGCAAACCGCGCCAAGCAATTCGGCGAGGATGAATCCTGGCAGATCGACCGGCCGGATGCCGGAAAAGGTGTTGGTAAGAGACCGCGCAATCGCCACCGCCGGATTGGCGAACGAAGTGGAGGCGGTGAACCAGTAGGCGGCGGTGATGTAGAGCCCGACGAGCCAGGGCGCGGCCGATCGCTCGAACCGGGCGCCGGCCAGGATCGTGGCGATGAGACCGAAGGTCGCGACCCATTCCGCGAACCATTGCGCGCCGCCGGTGCGCGCCTTCTCGGAAAGCGCGATGAGCGGCAACGCGAACATGACATGGGCGACGATCGCGCCAAGGACGCCGCCCGCCACTTGTGCAAGCACATAGAACGCGGCGTCGAGGGGCGGGAGATCGTGCTTGAGCGCGAACACCAGCGAAACCGCCGGGTTGAAATGCGCCCCGGAAACCGGACCGAAAATCGCGATGAGCACGACCAGCATGGCCCCGGTCGGCAGGGTGTTGCCGAGCAGCTGAATTCCGGCGTCGCGACTCAAGCTTGAGGCCATGATGCCGGAACCGACAACGGTTGCGACCAGGAGCGCCGCGCCGAGGGCCTCCGCCGTCAGCCGGCGGCGAAGATCGAAGGCCACCGTTCAAGAGGCCTTCTTGGGGCCGAAAGACGCGCCTTCCATTCGACCGATCTCGCGCAGCTTCATCTGAAGCGCCATGGCGCTGATGCTTCGCATCGGCAATGCCGTGAACACCGTGATGCGGTTGCGCAGAGACTTGAACGCGGTCACGAAGGCGGCTTCCTTCTGAATGTCCGCGCCCTCGACCGCCGCCGGATCTTCGATGCCCCAATGCGCGGTCATCGGCTGGCCCAGCCACACTGGACACGCCTCGCCCGCCGCGCTGTCACAGACGGTGAAGACGAAATCGAGCCGGGGCGCGCCAGGCTTGGTGAACTCATCCCACGGCTTCGAGCGATAGCCGTCGCTCGGGCACCCGAACAACTCCAGCACCTTGATCGCCAGGGGGTTCACCGCGCCCTTGGGGTGGCTCCCGGCGGAGAAAGCGTTGAACCGCCCAGCGCCCTCCTTGCGCAAAATCCCTTCGGCCATGATCGACCGGGCCGAGTTGCCGGTGCAAAGGAACAGCACGTTGAACGCTCCGTCAGACATCGGCGGCCTCCCTGGTCGATTTCGTTTTGGCCGGGGCGTCGCAAGCGGACGCGCCGCCGCACAGCTCAGGGCGACCTTGGCAGCAATCGCGCATGATGAAGTCGATGAGGGCCCGCATGCCGGCATAGTCGGTTGCGTAGATGATCCGCCGCTGCTGGCGCCTCGCCCCGATCAGGCCCGCGCGTTCAAGTTCCTTCAGGTGGAAGGAGAGCGTAGGCGGGGGAACCGATAGGCGTGAAGCGACCTCGCCCGCGGGCATGCCATCCGGTCCCTGCTGCACCAGAAGGCGGAAAATCGCCAGCCTCGTCTCATGGGCGATAGCCGAGAGGCAGGCCAGGGCTTGCTTTTCTTCCATAGTTCAACAATAATAGAAGTCTCGAACCAACGCAAGCGGGCGAGCGGCGACGGCCATGCGCGGGAAGCGACGCGGTTCGGACACCGACCGCGTCGGCTCAAATCCCGGCTGTGCACGCGCCGACAGTTTTTTCGACAATTTCTTTCTGATCGCCAGAAGTCGCGCTATACTCCCGTCTTCGGCGGCCAGACCGCGGCGCGCGGCGGGAGGCCATCATGAGGGCGAAACGATTAACGGACAGGCGGCGGGCTTTGGCTGCCGCGGCGGGCCGGGAGCAAGAAGAAAAAGGCGCCCGGGGGGTCGGCACAAGTTATTGAAAAGGCTCATTTCGGCGAAGAGAATCCAAGAAAATCAAAGCCTTTTCCTTTGATGGATTTTGCTGGGCCTTGGCTCGATTTTGCTGGATTTGGCTAAATTTGGATCCGGCTTGGATTGCACAGACTTAGCGCGTATCTACCGCGTCGCCTCGGCCACGTCGACAACCCTGAGTTGGGCCCGCTCCCGGCCGCCGTAGCGGTTCACGGTCAGGGCGCCCGCGAGATGGACCGGCGCGCCCCGGAGGCGCAGGAGCGCCTCGCCGAGCTTCTTGCCCGCGGCGCGGAACGCGATCGCCTCGACCGCCCGCCCGTCGCCGGCGACCGCCCGCAGGCGGTAGTGATGGCCCCCGGCGCCGACCGGCATGACGTCCGCGAGGCGGTGGCGCGGCAGAGCGAACACGGGCTCGGGATTGCCTGAGCCGTAGGGACCGGCGGCCTCCAGGCGATGGGCGAGCTCGGGCGTCGCCGCTTTCGCGGTCAGCGCCGCATCGACCGCGAGCCCCGCGTCCGCGCGCGCCCTCGCCACCGCCTCGCCGAGCCGCTCCTCCAGAAAGGCCCGCCACTCGCCGAGCCGCTCCCGCCCGAGCGTCACCCCCGCCGCCATCGCGTGCCCGCCGCCCTTGAGCGCGACCCCCGCCTCGACCGCGGCGCGCACCGCCCGGCCGAGGTCGACGCCGGGGATCGAGCGGCCGGAGCCGATCGCCTGCCCGCCGGCGAGGCTGAGCGCGAAGGCGGGGCGCTCGAACCGTTCCTTGAGCCGGGCCGCGAGCAGGCCGACGACCCCGGGCGGCCACCCTTCCGCGGCGACGACGACCGCCGCTCCCCGTTCCTCGAGGCCGAGCGACATGAGCGCCTCGGCTTCGGCCTCGGCGAGCGCCGCGATCTCGATCTGCTGGCGGGCGCGGTTCAGCCGGTCGAGTTCGAGCGCGATCGCGCGGCCTTCGAGGTCGTCGGGCGCCCTCAGCAGCCGGACGCCGAGGCCCGCGTCGCCGATCCGTCCGCCCGCATTGATCCGCGGCCCGATCAGAAAGCCCAAGTGATAGGGGCGCGGCGGCCCGTCGGCGCCGGCGACATCGAAGAGAGCCGCGAGCCCCGGCCGGCGCCGCTGGCGCATGACCGCGAGTCCCTTGACGACAAAGGCGCGGTTGAGGCCGATCAGCGGCACGACATCGGCCACGGTCGCGAGCGCGACGAGATCGAGCCCGCCGATCAGGTCCGGCGCCTGGCGCCGGCTCCAAAAGCCGGCCTCGCGCAGCGCCCGGTTGAGCGCCACGAGGGCCATGTAGACCACCCCGGCGGCGCAGAGATGGCCCAGTCCGGAAAGGTCATCCTCGCGGTTCGGATCGACCAGCGCCAGCGTCTTGGGCAGCGTCTCAGGGGCCTGATGATGATCGAACACGATCACGTCGAGGCCGAGCCGGCTCGCGAGCTCGAACGGCTCGCCGCTGACTGCTCCGCAATCGACGGTCACCACGAGATTTGCGCCTTTCGCCGCGAAGCCGAGGATGGCTTCGGCGTTGGGGCCATAGCCCTCCGTCACTCGGTCCGGAATGTGGACGATCGTCTCCAATCCGCAGGCGTTCAGATACTCACTGAGGAGCGCCGCGCTGCAGGCGCCGTCCACGTCATAGTCGCCGAAGATCGCGACCCGCTCGCCCCGCTCGACCGCACGCCTGAGGCGGTCCGTCGCGCTTTCCATATCCCGCAGGCAGAAGGGGTCAGGCATCAGATCGCGCAGGGTGGGATCGAGGTGGCGCGTCACCGTCTCCGGCTTCACGCCGCGCCCGGCGAGCACGCGTGCGACCAGTTCGTTGTGCCCGCCAACTTGCGTGATCGCGAGCGCGCGCAATTCCCCTTCCGCGTCGAGCCGCGGCCGCCACGGGCGCCCGAGCGCAGAGGCCCCGACGTCAAGGAAATAGCCGGAGGAAGAAGACAATTCTCGCCTTTTCGATCCCGCGACGCGGAGCGGCAAGCGAATCGCCGGGCCGCAGCGTCGCCAGAGCCCACCATGCCATAGCCCTCCCAGATCAAAAAGGAGTCGGGGCGGTGCGGAAAACGGCGAGCTGGGGTTTCCCCCGGTATTCCGCCTGGGAGCGCTCGCGGCCGCCTTGGACGGAAGTCCGGCAGGAGCTATCGTGCCTTTGCGCAGCGCGGCGAGCGCCGCCTTCGGCGAGGCGGCGGGCAAGGCAGTCGGGTGAAGGGGCAAAATGTCGCTCTTCCTATCGAGTCTTCAGCTTTGGCAATTAATCGCGCTGCTCGTGGTTCTTCCGACCGCGATCGCGATGGTTGCGCAGGTTCTGATCCGGCGATGGGTCGGTGTCGAGACGCTGGTCAAGAACAACGAGATCGCCGGGTTCAAGTTCGCGACCGTTGGAGTGATATACGCGGTCCTTCTCGCCTTCACGGTCATCGCGGTGTGGGAAAAGTTCAGCGAAGCGGAAGTCGCAGTCGCGCAGGAGGCGGGCGCGACCGCCTCGCTTTTCCGATACGCCGAGGGCAAAGAGGAGGAGTCCGCCAAGTTGCGCGCAGCCCTCGCCGACTACTTGAAGAGCGCGATCAGCGTCGAGTGGCCAGCGATGGACCGCGAGTCCGAAAGCCACGAGACCACGAAGGCGCTCAACGCCGTTTACGACGCGGCCCTCGCCCTCAACCGAACGCAGACGCGGGACACCGCGGACATGTCGGAAGTGTTCGCGCAACTCGACAATGTCACCACGGCGCGCCGGACGAGATTGCATCTCGCGACCGGGCTCGTGCCAAACGTCATCTGGATCGCGCTCTTCGCGGGCGCGCTTTTGACGGTGGGTTTCACCCTCTTCTTCGGCAGCGAGAATTTGCTTGCGCAGATCTCAATGACCGGCGTCCTGTCGATCCTGGTCACTTTGGGGCTGGTCGTGATCGTCTCGACCGACCATCCGTTTACCGGACCGGTGCACATCAGTTCACACCCGCTTGAAACAGTGCTCGCGGACTTCGAGCAGCCGTGAGGCTTCGTGGGAGCGCGGACCCTGTCAGAACGCCAGACGGCCGCCGACGACCGCAAGGGTGCCCGCGAGGATTGGCCGCAGGACGCGGTCCGGAATACGTGAGGCGAAGTGGCTGGCGATCATGATCCCCGGGATCGACCCGACAAGGAGCGAAGCGAGCATCGACAGGTCAACCGAGCCGACGAGCCAATGTCCCAGGCCGGCTATGAGCGTCAGCGGCACAGCATGGGCAATGTCT
This sequence comes from uncultured Alphaproteobacteria bacterium, assembly GCA_963761435.1. GTDB lineage: Bacteria > Pseudomonadota > Alphaproteobacteria > Rhizobiales > Beijerinckiaceae > Roseiarcus. The sequence continues at coordinate 428,518 of CAVXHJ010000010.1, forward strand.
GAGCCAACGATGCGCACGATCGGCAGCTTCGGGTAGAGGGAGAGGAGAACAGTCGCGCCGATCGCGCCCGCGCCAACAGAAGAGATGGTCACCAGCACGCCAAGAACCACTCCGAGCACGATGGTCAGCGTGGCGATCGCTCGCTCGCTCGCTCCGTCCAGCGCGCGAACCAGGCGTGAAAGGACCGTCTTGCGAAAGACCAGCGTGATCGCAGTGGCTAGCAGCGCTATGCCGAGGGTGGTGGTTATGACTCCGCCGCTGCCCCCGGACGTACCTCCCAGATGCGCGAGCAGCAGCAGCGACAAGAGCGACGCTGGCACGCTTCCATAAGCCAGCCGGCGCGTGATCCTCCAGTCGACTGCACCGTGAGAAGCATGTACCGCTCCCCCGGTGATCTTGGTAATGCCGGCGTAGAGCAGATCCGTGCCGACCGCGGTCGCCGGGTGAACTCCGAACACCAACACCAGCAGCGGCGTCATCAGCGATCCGCCGCCGACGCCCGTGAAGCCCACAAGCAGCCCGACAGCAAGGCCCGACAAGGAGTACAGGGGCTGAATCCAATGCAACATGCGACGGTTCCTGCGCGGGCCGAACCGTAGTTGACTGAGTTACTAGACTTTGTCAACGGTCGAATTGCGGCGAGTCGCAGCCCGCTCGCGAAGCGCCAGAAAGGCGCCGCAGACGACGACCAGGGAAGCGCCGATCAGGGTTTCGGGGGCTGGCCAATCGCCAAAAACGAGAACACCGGAAACGATCATCCAGATGAGCTGGGTGTAGGAAAAGGGCGTCAGGGCGGGCGCCGGAGCGAATCTGTGGGCAACGATCAGGAGGCCGTGGCCGGCGGCGCCAAACACGCCCATGGCCGCCATCACCAGCCACACCCCAACCGCGCCCGGCTGTCGCCAGACCCACGGCAGCGCGGGCGTCAGGAGAACGAGCCCAGCGATTTGGGTCCAAGCAAGCGTCGTCTGGGGCGCATCCGCTCCCGCGAGCTTGCGGGTCGCGAGCACGTAGGCCGAGTTGCAGACGACGCCGGCGACGGCGACGAGCACAATCGGCTGAAAGGCAGCGGCGCCTGGCCGGGTCGCAATCGCTACGCCAAGAAATCCGATCGCGATGGCCACCGCGCGCTCGGCGCCGACCCGCTCTCCAAGGACCGGACCAGCTAGCAGGGCTACAAAGATTGGCGTCAGGAACGAAATCGTCGCCGTCTCCGAAAGTTGCAGCTGTCGGAGCGCCAAGACGTTTGCGCCGGTCGAACCGAAGAGGAGCAACGAGCGCACCGACTGGATCCCGGGGCGGTTCGAGCGTAGCGCCGATGGCCGCGACAACGGCCGCGAGGCTGCGAGAGCGATCACCGCCGCTCCAACATACCGCGCCCATATGATCTGCGCCGCAGGCAGCTCGAAGCTCAGCCATTTGGCGCAGGTGTCGAGCCCGGTGAAGCACATCATCGCCCCGCACATCAGCGCGATCGCGAGGATCCCCATGCGCCGGTCCTCGGCTTCGGCGCTGACCGCCGCGGATGACCCCGAGGGTTTCCCCTGGACGTTCATAATGCTTCGCGCTCGATACGAATAACCTGCGGCTTCTCGCGCACGACGCCGTCCTCGACCGTATGCGCGAGCGCATCCCGAATCGACGCTTCGGTCGTTCCGTAAGTCATCAGCACGACCGGCACGACGCCTGCCGCGGCCGCCTCCTTCGTGGCGCGCTTCTGCGTGATCGCCTCGAGCGAGATGAGCCGCTCCCCCATCCGCGCCGCAATGGCCCCCATGGCGCCTGGACGATCGACGACGGCAAGGCGCACGTAGTAACCACCCTCATGCCGCTGCATTGGCACACGGTCTGCGTCGACCAGCGAGGCCGCGGGGCGGCCAAACGGCGGCACACGGATTCCGCGGGCGATGTCGATTATGTCGGCCATAACGGCCGACGCCGTGGCGTCGCCGCCCGCTCCCGGTCCCACTAGCGTTAGCTCTCCGACGGCGTCGCCATCAATCGAGACCGCGTTCAGCACCCCCATAGTCTGCGCAAGCGGCGCGCTCTTGGCTACCATCGTTGGATGCACGCGCTGCTCAACGCCATGGGGCGTTCGTTCGGCGACGCCTAGCAGCTTGATGCGAAATCCGAGTTCGTCGGCGGCGCTCAAGTCAGCAAGCGTGATTGTCTCGATGCCCTCCACTGAAACCGCGCCTGCGTCGATCTTGGCCCCGAAGGCGAGCGAGGCCAGGATCGCGAGCTTGTGAGCTGTATCGAAGCCGCCGACGTCAAACGTCGGATCCGCTTCAGCATAGCCGAGCCTCTGAGCTTCGCCGAGACAGACTTCGAACGGCAGATTTTCGGTCTCCATGCGGGAGAGAATATAGTTGCAAGTGCCATTGAGAATGCCGGAAACGCGCTGAATCACGTTTCCGGCCAAACTCTCGCGCAAGATCTTTATGACGGGTATCCCGCCAGCCACCGCCGCTTCAAAATACAGCCGGGCGCCGAATCGTTCGGCGAGAGTTGCGAGCTCGAAACCATGCGCCGCGAGCATCGCCTTGTTGGCCGAGACCACCGAGACGCCGCGCGCGAGGGCGGCTCTCACCGCGTCGAAAGCGACTCCATCAGCCCCGCCGATCAATTCGACGAAAATGTCGATGCCGGCCGAGGCGGCAAGCTCCGGCGCGCTTGCGAAATAACCAGCTTCGCCGAGATCGACGCCGCGGTCGCCCTTGCGGCGCGCGCTATAGGCGACCAACGAGCATTCCCGGCCAGTCTGTATGGCGAACCCGGCCCGCCTCCTTTGAAGAAGTCGAACGAAGCTGGTCCCAACCACACCGAGGCCGGCAACCCCCAAACGGATCGGCTTGGTCATTCTGTCGTCGCTCCGCCCTCCGCAGATCTGGTTTGCGAACGGCCATGCGCCCGAGTCGCAACTCGGGCTCAACGAAGCACGGACGCCTAGCCGTACCGTTCGGAGGCCGATTTCCGCTTCTTCTTGCGTTCCTTGCGCGCGGCGTAGCGGGCGTCTCGCTCAAGTTTGCGCTCATACTCGAGCTGCTCGTCCAATTCGCGCTGGCGCTGAGCTTCGGCCTCGCGCGCAACCGCCTCGAGCCTCAGCTGCTCCTGCCGCGCGGCGTCCTCGGCGGCGCGGTGCGCGGCCTCGGCCGCCGCTTCCTCCGCCCTGCGCTTGGCGCGCTCGGCGTCGCGAACGATTCGGGCCTCGAGAATTGCTTTGCGCTTCGCCTCGCGCTCAACGATCGCCGGATCGGTCGGATCGTATTTCGAGTTGGCGAGGAATTTCTCCGCCATCGCCTTACGCGCGTTAGCGGCGGCGGCTTGGCGGTCGGTGAACTTATTGCCATTCAAGAAAGACATCGCATTCCTAGGCGATTGGTTGTTGGGAACGCGCGCTCATGGCACAGCACGGCGCGATCGGCAATGGTTTTCGCCGCAGGTCGGCGATGCGCCAAGAGCAACGCACGACGAGGCCGGCTTCGTTGCGCCGGCGTATTGATCGACGGCTCGGAACGTGATCCACTCCGCCTGCGCCCGGCGAGAGACCGGGACCAGCGGAGCGAAGCGATGGCCGTTGTGGTTGGCGCGGGGCCGCCCGCGAGCGAACGGGCCGCGGACGCCGGCCGGGCGTCGCAACTCGAAATCCGTAAGATCGAGGTCGCCGACGTCCTCGGCTGCATCGTCGAAGGCGTTCGGGACTTCAAACGCGCCCCGTTCTACGGCATGTTTTTCGGCGCTGTCTACGCGGTTGGGGGGCTCATCATCGTTTGGGCGGCTTTTGCGCTCGATTATCCCTATCTCGCCTATCCCTTCACCATGGGTTTCGCTCTGTTTGCGCCTTTCGGCGCGGCCGGGGTCTACGAGATTTCGCGCCGTCTCGACATTGGCGAGCCGCTGTCCTGGAGGTCGATCATCGGCTCGGTGTGGGGCAGGTCGGGCAAGGAGCTCGCATGGCTCGCGATCGTCAGTCTTTTTACCCTGATCATTTGGCTGGACCTCGCCGTCTTTATCTTCCTCGCGTTCTATGGCGCTGATATTCCATCGTTCCCGCAGTTGCTCGCCAGCCTTTTCAGCACGGCTTACGGCGTGGCGTTCGTTCTGGTTGGCAACGGATTGGGCGCGATGATCGCGCTGTTCGTCTTCTCGATCACCGCGATCGCGCCGCCGCTCGTCGTCGATCGCGACGTGGATTTCGTGACGGCGATGACCACGAGCGCGCGCGCGGTCCTGGCCAATCCGCGCCCGATGCTGGCATGGGCGATCGTGATCGGGGCCGCCCTCGCGATTGCTTTCGTCACGGCCTTCACCGCGCTCCTCGTGATCTTCCCGCTCCTCGGCCATACGACCTGGCGTCTCTACCGCCGCGTGATCGCCTAGCCCGGCCGGCGTTGCGCCGAGGACGCGTTTGGGGGAAAAGCGCGTTTGATGGCCTTGACCCAAAGCGCGCCTGCCGGCGCCCAAACCGCGAGCTTCGAGGCGCGCGCCGCTGTGCGGTTCTGGCTGATCGCGGTCGCGGGGCTCGTCTTTCTGATGGTGCTCATCGGCGGCGCGACCCGTCTCACCGAGTTCGGGCCTCTCGATCACCCAGTGGAAGCCGGTGACCGGCGTGATCCCGCCGATGAGCGGGGCGGATTGGCAGGCGGAGTTCGACCGCTATAGGCACATCCCGCAGTTCGCTGCGCTCAATCCGGACATGACGCTCGACGGCTTCAAGACCATCTTCTGGTGGGAATGGGGGCATCGGCTGCTTGCCCGCGTGGTCGGCGCGGCCTTTATCCTTCCGGGCCTGTGGTTCTGGCGGCAAGGCCAGCTCAAGGGCCCGCTCGGGCGGCAGGTCGCTCTCGCCGCCGGCTTTCTGGCGCTCGAGCCGATCGTCGGCTGGTGGATGGTGACCTCGGGCCTGAGCGAGCGCACCGAGGTCGCCCAGGAGCGGCTGGCGCTGCACCTGATGATCGCCGCGGCGACCTTCGGCGCCCTCCTCTACGCGGCGGCCGGACTGGGCGGCGAGCCCCGTCGCGACGCAGCGCCCCGCCGCGGCTTCGTCACTTCGGCCCGCATATTCGTGGGCCTCGTGTTCTGCCAGCTCGGCTTCGGCGCTCTCGTCGCGGGCTTGCGCGCCGGCCTCATCTACAACACTTGGCCGCTCATGGGATCGAGCTTCATCCCGGGCGAAGCGTTCAAGCCAGCCTGGCTGCAGGCGATGCGAGGCGACCCGGCGACGGCGCAGCTCGATCATCGCCTCATCGCCTACGTCATCGTCGCCTTCGCGATCGTTCAAGCCGCCGCCGCGCTCCGCGCCGCGCCCGGCGCCCCGTTTGCAAGCCGCGCGCTGGTCGTCGCCGCGGCGGCGATGCTTCAGGTCGCGCTCGGCGTTGTGACCCTTCTCTCGCTCGTGCCCATAGAGCTGGCGCTGGCCCATCAGGCGCTCGCGCTCGTGCTGTTCGGCCTCGCCGTCGTCCACCTTCGCGCGACCGAGATGGAGCGCCATATTTAACTCTCTATGTTTGTTCTCTATCCGGCCGTCCAATTCCAAATTGCCGCCAAATCTATCAAAACTGGGCCAAATCCAGCCAAGGCCCAGCCAAATTTTTCAAAGGAAAAGGCTTTGATTTTCTTGGATTCTCTTCGCCGAAATGAGCCTTTACAAGAGCTTGCGCCGACCCCCTGGGCGCAAAAACATTTGTCTGCCGCAATCCCCCTCCGGACGCCTCCCCATTCGCCCCAAGGAGGCGCCGCGGACCCTTGTCTCGCGCGCCCAGCGCTTGCCCACATTTCCCGCCACAAGAAAGACAATAGCAGAGATTTCTGTTTTCCAAAAGGGAAAGTTCGAAAATCTAGACTAGCTCGCTGCGCCGCGCATACCGACGCCGAGGAATTCAACGTTCACCTTCGGATCGGTCCGCTCGATCAAGATGTCCCACCAGTAGAACACGTTTATCTTGATCGGCTCGGAGTGAAAGAAGCAGGCCATGTTTTGCGGCCCGGTTGTATTCGAGGTGTTCGAATCGCAGGTGGCGTCGGTGATCGCCACGTTCGTTCCGATCCCGGCGTGACGGAAGAAGGCGCGAACCCGCGCCCCGGTATTCATCCCGTCGGCGTCGATGACGCTCATGAAGATGAGCCCGACGTTCGTGCCGAGCATGTTCGCGGTCACGGTGAACGGACAGAAAAGCCGGATCGATCCGGTGCTCTGGCCGCTGAATCCGACGCCGAACCCGCGCGTTTCGTAGCCGCCCGCGCGGATGGTCGCGCTATCGGGAACGCAGACCCCGCCGACCTGGTCAAGCGGCATGTCGTCGTTGGCCCGCGCCAAATCCGCCCTTGCCAAAAAAACCGAACAGAACGCGAGCGCGAAGAATGTGAATGGGCGACGCATCATGCTGTCCAACCTCCCGATAACGCAATTTATTCCTGAAAGGATTCTGGGTCGGCTCTAGACCAATAGACAAAAGAACGCCGGCCGCGATTGCCTGCGGACGCTTACGGATAGCGCTTTCGAGGCGCCTTTCAAAGGGCGCTGCTCTACCCGCGCTTGCGCGCGCGCAGCGCGATAATCACGGGATAGTCCTCGTCTTGAACCGCGAGCTTGGCGGGAGGCAGCTCCTCCGACGCCAAGCCCTGCAGGAGACACGTGGCAGCGAAGACATTGCCGTGGCTTTCGACAGAGATTGATTCAACGTCGAACACATCCGCGAACAACCGCGATACTGAGGCGGAACTGAACGACCAATACCACGTTCCCCGCCAGTCCTCGGCCCGGTCGATCTGGCTGATGCCGGGAACGGTGAGAAGAAGAATCCCGCCGGGCCTCAGCGCCGCGTGAAGCTGCGCCACCGCGGGCGTCAGCGGGTAAATGAATTGGAGCGTCTGGGTGAAGACGATGCAATCGAAGCTGTCGCGCGGCAGGACATCGGGCGCTGTCAGATCGCCGACGATCGTAGCGCGCGGCTCGCCGGAGCGAATATGCAGCACGTCCTGCCGGGTCACGCGCCCTTGCCCGAACCGTGCCGAATATCTTGAATCCCCAACCTCCAGGACGCGCCCGGCAATGTCATTGCAATTCCTGTCAAGGAAAGCTTCGATATAATGGCGGTCGATCGGGGTGCCTCGGCCGAAGCCGAAATAAGGGTCGATGGGCGCAGTCCCGGCAAGATCGCCAAATCGAACGTTCCCGCGCGGTGGACGGTCGTTCCCGACGTCGCTCGACGAGCCGCTGAGCGACGAACGCACGACGTGCTCGCCGAACCGCAAAGCCTGAAGCAGCATGCGCCCGACGCCGTGTTGCCCATCATCCATCGGGGCTCACAACGCGCAGCAAGCGAAAGAGTTCCAAACGCCTGATACGATCGGCAGAAACTCGTCGGCCAAACGTCAGCCGAGCGCGCGGTGATCCTCACTGTCGGCGTGTTTCTCTTGCTCGTTTTCTTCAATGGCCGGTCAGCGCCCAGGGCCGGTCGCCCGATCGGGGCGGTCAGGCCTTCGGCGTCACGACCATCGATGAAACAGCGCCGGCCCGCCACAAGGCCCGGATGGCGATCACGACGAAGGCCGCGCCGCCGATGATGGTGAAGATGGAGGCGATCCCATGCACCGCCATCCCCGCGGCGGCGACGGCGTCGAGGGAGCCGGCGCCGGAGGGGGTCTTGCGCAGAGCGCCGTAGCCGCCTGCGACGAACATCGCGATCGAGGCGACGAACTGGCCGCCGCCATAGAGGGCGATGAGGATGCGGGTCGCGCGCGGCGGCGCGGGCGCCCGGCCCAGTTCGCTCAGGCCGAAGGTCAAGAGCATCCCGGCGCTGGAGACGCTGACCGCCGTGATGACCGCGTGATAATGCGCGGGCGTGCGGGTGTCCGAACCGGTGATGAGGAAGCCCATCGCCCCGCCGAGCGCGAACAGCGCGAGCGAGACCGCCAGGGCGAAGAACGCGGGATCGCGCCACGGCCACGGGGTGGGCGAGCGAAGCGCGCGGACACATAGGGAAACGGCGAAGATCAAGGTCGGCGCCGCGATCCCGAACTGCAGCAGGCGAAAGGCCTCGTGCTGGCCGGCGGAGAACGGCTCGAAGGCGGCGTAAAACGCCGGCGCCGGCAGGGCGATCAGCGCAATGAGGAGGAGGCTGACCAGGAAAGCGCGGTTGTCGACCGCCTCATCGCCCAGGCTCGTGCGGGCGAGGATCGACCAGTTGGTCAGCAACAACGCGGCGTAGACGAATTGCAGCAGATGCCCGCCGCCCCAGTAGAGCTGATCGCGCGACCAAGCGAGGCTCCCCTCGTCGGCAAGCAACGTCCCCGCGATCGCGAAGCACGCGAGCGCCCAAATGTAGATGAAGCCGCCGAGCGCCATCGCGACCGCGAGCGGCGGGGGCCCGGCGAGCCGCCCCGGCAGATTGACGAGGAGGCGGAGGACGGGTGCGAGAACGCCAAGCGCAAGGGCGACCAGTCCGACGTCGTAGATCGGATGGAGAATGAGCGGAATGTAATTGGCGAGCTCAGGTTGGGTCTTCTCGAAAAAGGCCGGCGCGAACAGGCAGGGGAAAGCGATGAGGATCGCACCCTGCCCGATCCGTCCGAGCGGGGCCAGGCGAACGTCGTCGCCTGCGAGCTTCAGCGTCGCGACGGCGACAAGGAAGGCGAAAACGCACTGAAGCCAGATCACCAGCGAGAAGATGACGTGGATCACCAGGCCCTTGTAGAAGAAATCGATCGGCCAGAACGGCGTCTTCTCCATGCCCGGGATTCGCGACAGCGCGAGCAGAAGCGCGAACACGCCGGCGACCGCGAGCGCCCCGACGGCGAGCCACGCCCACCCCAGAAGCTCACGTCTGACGGCGCTCCCGGCGCCGTCGACGGCCTCCATCGCCCGCAGCGACGATCGTGTCGCGTTGTTGGCGGGCGGCGCTCGCAATGACGGCTGGGCTGTCAACTGACCGGCATCGGATAGAGGTGGATCGCCATCACGTAGACGATGAGGCCGGAGACGGCGACGAACAGCCAGGCCGGCATGGTCACGCGCGCGAAGCGGCGATGGGTCGCGAACCGTTGCCTCATCGCATTGTAGAAGGTGATCGGCACCAGCACGGCGACGACGAACGCCATGAATACGTGAACGGCGAGAAGGGTGAAATAGATCGGCCGTATGGGCCCCTGGCCGCCGAATTTCGCCAGGCCCGCGAACGCGTGATAGACGAGATAGACCGCGAGAAACGCGACGCCGAGGCCGATCGCGACGAACATCGTGCGCCGATGCCCCTCGCGGTCGCGGGCGCGGATGAGGCTATAGGCGCGCAGAAGCACCACGATCGTCGCCGCATTGATGACGGCGAGCACATGCGGCAGGTCGCGAATGGCGATCATGGCGGCGTCAACCGTTGCTGCCCATCTTCATGATGAAACTCACGTACATCGCCAAAGCGACCGCGGCGAGCACGACAAGGACGATCCAATTGCGTCGCCTTGTGTTCGGGTCGATGTTCGCCATTGGCCCTCGCGGTCCTAAACGCGCGACCTGAGCATCGCTTCCGCGAGCATCGCCGCGAAGAGAGCGAAGAGGTAGAGGATCGAGAACCCGAACAGGGCCATCGCCGCCTTGCGCCGCGCCAACTCATCGCCCTCGCGCAGCCGATAGAGCGCAAGCGCCCGCCACATGAAGCCCGCATTGGCGCCGAGCGCGACCACCGCGTAGAGGAGACCCACGCCCGGAATGACCAGCGGGCCGAGCGAGGCTGGGATGAGCAGCGCCGAATAGATCACGATCTGCCGGCAGGTCGCCGCGTGGCCGGCGACATTGGGCAGCATCGGCACGCCGACCCGCTCATAGTCGCCGCTGCGGCAAAGCGCGAGCGCCCAGAAGTGCGGCGGCGTCCACAGGAAGGTGATGAGGAACATCGCCATCGGACCCGCCGAGAGGCTGTTCGCGGCCGCGGCCCAGCCGATGACCGGGGGCAGCGCCCCGGCGGCGCCGCCGATCACGATATTGAGCGGCGTCCAGCGCTTGAGCACCATCGTGTAGAGGGGAACATAAATCGCGATCGTGAGCGCCAGCAGCGCCGCCGCGAGGCCATCGACCTTCATCGCCAGCGCCGCGACCGATACGACCGCGAGCAGAACCCCGATCGCCAGCGCCTCGAGCGGCGGCACGACGCCGCGCGGAATGGGCCGCGTCGCGGTTCGCGCCATATTGGCGTCGATGTCGGCGTCCCACCACATGTTGAGCGCCCCGCAGGCGCCGGCTCCCGCGGCGATCGCCGATATCGTGGCCAGAAACTTCAGCCAGTCGAACGGGGCAGGCGCGAGCGCAAAGCCGACTGCGCCGGTGAACACGACCAGCGACATGACGCGCGGCTTGAGCAGCACCAGATGGTCGACCACCCCGCCCCACCAACGCGGACGCGGCGCTGTGCGGTCGCCGCCTCTGCGCGCAACTGCTGTCACCCGAACTGTCACTCTGCTCCACCTGAATTCGCGCCGTCGCCGGACGCATAGGGCGCGTCCCACTGGCGAGACCGCACGCGGATTTAAGTCAATCGCGGCGAAATTGCTAACGGAAATGCAACGATGATCGATCCCAAAAGTCAAGCTTTCGCGACTTCGCGCGGCTGGCGCGCGCGGGCCGGCGCCTTAAAACGCGCGACGATCGAAGCCCGCGACAGCGCCGCTGCTCACGCTCGCCTCGCTGAGCGCGGGCGCCCCGGAGTCGAATTGCAGCCGCGCCAGGCGCGCATAGACGCCGTCGCGGGCGACCAGCGAGGCGTGGTCGCCCTCCTCGACGATGCGCCCCGCCTCCATCACCAGGATGCGGTCGGCCTTGAGGACGGTCGCCAGCCGATGGGCGATCACCAGCGTCGTGCGTCCGCTCATGACCTCGTCGAGCGCGGCCTGAACCTGCGCCTCGTGCTCGGCGTCGAGGGCCGAGGTCGCCTCGTCGAGCAGCAGCACCGGCGCATCCTTGAGGATCGCGCGCGCGATCGCGAGCCTTTGCCGCTGCCCGCCCGACAGCGTCACGCCGCGCTCGCCGAGTTTGGTCGCATAGCCCAAGGGGAGCTCGCGGATGAAACCGTCCGCCGCCGCGCGACGCGCCGCCAGCTCGATTGCGGAGGCGCTGACCTCGGCGCGGCCATAGGCGATATTCTCCGCGACCGTCGTCCCGAAGATCGAGACCTCCTGCGGGACGGGCGCGATGCGCGCGCGCAACGCCATCGGATCGACCGTCTTCACGTCGACGCCATCGATCAGGACCTCGCCCTTATCGCAATCGTAGAAGCGCATGATGAGCTGGAACAGGGTCGACTTTCCTGCCCCCGAGGCGCCGACGATCGCGACCCGTTCGCCCGGCGCGACCGAGAAGCTCAGATCGTCGATCACGCGAGCCTCCGGCGCGCTCGGATAGGCGAAAGCGACACGCCTGAATTCGATCGCGCCGCGAGGGGGCGAGGGCATCGCGACCGGCCTCGGCGGCGCAACGATCCTGGGCCTCACCGCCAGAAGTTCGGCGATCCGCCCCGCCGAACCCGCCGCGGCGGAGACTTCGTTCCACACTTGCGACAATTCGCCGAGCGAGGTCGCGCCGAGCACCGCGAACAGTACGAATTGCGACAAGAGGCCGCCGCTCATTCGCCCCGCGAGAACATCGCGCGCGCCGAGCCAGAGCACGAACACCACGGTGCAAAAGGCAAGCGAGACCGCGACAGCGATCAAGAGCGAGCGGGTGGCGGCGGCGTCCCGCGCCGCGCCATAGGCGCTCTCGATGTCCTCGTCGAACCGCGCCCGGCTCGCGCTTTCGGCCCCGAACGCCTGCATCGCGCGGACCCCGCCGAGGCTCTCCGAAGCGAACGCGGTCGCGTCGGCCAGCGTGTCCTGAGCGCGCCGCGAGCGTCCGCGCACCACCCGTCCGGAGGCGATGAGCGGCGCGGCGATGAGAGGAATGGCCACCAGCACCAGCGCCGAGAGCTTGGGACTGGTGTAGACCATGAGCGCGGTCGCGCCGACGAACATGAAGAGATTGCGCAGCGCGATCGACGCAGAGGCCCCGAACGCCGCCTTGATCTGCGTCGTGTCGGCGGTCAGGCGCGATACGAGTTCGCCGGTCCGCGCGCTGTCGTAAAACGAGGCGTCGAGACCGGACAGATGCGCGAACACGTCGCGCCTGAGATCGGCGACGACACGCTCGCCGAGCGTTGTCACCAGATAGTAGCGGATGGCTGCGGCGAGCGCGATGACGATGACGACCGCGGCCATCGCCATGAAATAGACGTCGATCGCGCCGCCGCTGTCTTTCGAGAAGCCGAAGTCGATCATCGAACGCAGCGCAAACGGAACAGCCAGGGTCGCCGCGGCGGATACGGTCAGCGCCGCGAGCGCGGCCAGCGCCCGCCCGAGATAGCGTCGTCCATAGCGGAGCAAGGGCAAGAGCGCGGCCAGCGTGGCGGCGCGGTTTGCAGGCTCAGTCGTCATCGGCTCTTCCATAGGCGCTTTTTCGCTCGAAAGGCATTGGCGCGGCGACGTAGGCGACAAGGACGCAATTGTCCGCCTTCCCAAAGGAGGGTCGCTAGCGGTAAATGTTGTCGAGTTGAAGGGAGCGCCCATGTCCATCCGTTCCATTGCATGGAGCGCGTTCGCCGTCGCGGCGATGGCGTCGCCAGCGCTTGGGCAAATCGCCGGCGATCCAGCAGCCGGCGAGAGGCTGGCGGCGGCGAACTGCTCCCAGTGCCACGGCCTCATCGATATGCAGGGCGGGGCGCCGACCTTCGCGACGATCGCAGCGATGCCGTCGACGACGGAAGCCTCCCTGAGCGCGTTCCTGCAGACGCCCCACGCCATGATGCCGGATCTGGCGCTGACCCCGTCGGACCAATCCGACCTCATCGCCTATATCCTCAGTTTCCGGTAAAGGCGTCGGTCGGATTGAGGCGGCGGCCGCGCTCAGGTGCGGTTGGACGCCCGGCGCGATCGGAATCTCCGACCCGAGGCCGCAATCCTCAAACCGCGATATGACCGGACGCCATGGCGGTCATTGCCGCTTGAGGGCGTTCAATCCGCAAGGGGCGCGAAATCCATGAACGGCCGCAAGCTCATTCCAGGCAAGCCGCTGCCCGCCGCGGACATTCCCGACTATTCGATCCGGCGCGACACGCTCGACGAGATCTTCGCCGAAGGATTCCGCCAGCGTCTCTCGCGCCTCGCCGACATCGTCAGTCAGTCCGGCGAACGTCTCGAGGGCAATATCTTCTATGCCGACGGCGAGGAGCGGTTTGGCGGTGAGCCTCCCGCCGCCGAACTCGCGCCCGCCCGCCGCAACGTCTGGCGGGCGGTTCGGTTCAAGGAGCGCCTGCTCGAGGTCGGGGTCAACGCCGGCCACAGCGCGCTCCTCGCCCTGTCGTCGAACGCCACGCTCGAATATTACGGCGTCGATATCATGTCGCACGCTTACACGGCCGAGTGCGTCGACTACCTCAAAGGGGAGTTCCCCGGCCGGGTGCACTTGTTTCCCGGCGATTCGCGCGAGGTCCTGCCCTGGCTCGTCAACCGGCGCGCCGAGCTCACGTTCGACATCTTTCACGTCGATGGCGGCCACACCAGCGAAGTCTGCCGCTCCGACATGGCCAACTGCATCAAGATCGCAAGGGGCCAGCGGGGCCGGCATCTCATGCTTGACGACGTTCACGCGAGCTGGATCTTCGACATCTATTGTGAATTCGTGGCGCTGGGCGATTTGACGACCGAGACGTTTTTCGGCGACTGGGAAGAGGCCGGCCGGAACGTTCTGGCCCGGATCGAGTGAGCCTCAGGGCGGCTGCGAGGGATAGCTTTTTTTCGAATGACTGGGAGCCGCTTGTCCGCCAACAACCGCGAATTCGCCTCTTTCTGGCACGGGACGCTCAATCCGTTCGCTTACGCTTGCCTGGCGTCATTCCCGGAGGCCGGCGCGAGCGTGCGCGTTTTCAGTTACGATCCGCGCCTCGATCTCCCGCCCGGGGTGCGCCTCGAGGACGCAAAGGCGATTTGCCCAGATGAATCGCTGGTTCGCCGCTTTATCGCCAACGGCAAGCCGTCGATCGCGACCTTCGCGGACTTCTTTCGCTACCGGATGATGCGGGAGAGGGACTATTGCTGGGTCGACACAGACATCCTTTGCCTGACGAAGCCCGCCTTCTCGAATGACGACTTGATTTTCTGCCGCCAGGCGGACGCCGTCGGAACGGGCCTCGTCAACAATGCGGTGCTGAGGCTCCCGCCGTCGCATCCTGCGCTCGCCGAACTCGCCGCGACCGCCGAGGCCGCGATCGACGTCGACCAGAGATGGGGCGCGATCGGTCCGTTCCTGCTCACCCCGGTCCTGATCAAGTACGGCCTCTATGACCGCGCGCTCAACTCCCATCTCTGCTATCCGGTCGAGCCGGAACAGTTCTGGAAGCTTTTCCTGCCGTCCTACCGGGACTGGGCCGACGAGGCGGCGCGGGGCGCGGCCTTCATGCATCTGTGGAGCGAGGCCATCGTCTGGGGCGGCTACGATTTCTGGGCTTGCCCGCCGGCCGGCTCCTACTTGCACGAAGCCTTCCGTCGCGTCGGGGCGTTTCCGCGCTTTCGCCGGATCGCGAGCGAGGAGGAGGTCCTTCGCCTGATGGCGAAGCCGATCGCGCAATCCGAGCGAGCCGCGCCCGCGAACGTCGCCCCGCCGGACTGAGCCGAGAAAGTCTCGTTCCCGCCCCCTACCCTGCCTCGACGCGCTGCACGGTTTCCGCAGTCTCCCGCGGCGGGGCGAGCCGCCGCGCCGCTCCTCTGTGGCGCGCGTGGCGATGGCGCTTCGGCGCGACCAGGAACGTCACCTTTGGCGGCTCCGTCAGAAACGTGCGCGCCTGATCCTCGATCATCCGGTCGGCGATCGTCACTCGCGTGCGCAGATGCCTCAGTTCGAGCATCGATTGAATGAGAAACGTCTCAACGATCCTGCCGGCGACGGTCGCGTCCTCGAAAACGCCCCACGCATAAGCGCCGTCGCGCTTTCGCTCGAGGCCGATCTCGTGGATCACGGCGAGGAAAGGCCGGCGGTCTTTCGGGTCGATCCGATAGTCGACCGTCAACAGGATCGGCCCCTCATCGTCTTCGACCCGGTGCACGAACACCGGCGTACGCCAGTGCATCGACGGCGTCAGGTCCAGCCCGGCGGCGCTCTGCAGGCCCCACCGGGCTGTCAGGACAAGGCCAAGCGCCGCGCCTGCGGCGGCAAGATAGAGCGTCGTGGACAGCCCTTCGACGCTCGCAACCTTGCCCCAGAGGGCGCTCCCCGCGGTCATGGCGCCGAAGAACACGGTGAGGAAGATCGCCAGGCCCCGTCCGCGCACCCATTCCGGCAACGCCACCTGGGCCGAGACAAAGAGCGTCGTCATCATCGTGATCCACGACGCGCCGGCGACCAGGCTCGCGACGGCCGCGATCCTCGGTTCGCGCGCCGCGCCAAAGAGCACGAGGGCGAGCATTGTGCCGATGGTCGCCAGCGCCGCAAGGCGATCCGGCCCGAGGCGAGCCTTGAGGCCGTTCAGCGCGAACGAGCCGAGGATCGAACCGACGCCGATCATGCCGAGCAGGATGCCGTAGACCTCCGGCCCATTGTGCATCTGCTTGCGCGCGATGAGAGGCAGAAGCGCCCAGTAGGCGCTGGCGAAGGGAAAAAATGCGACGGCGCGGATGAGCGTCGAGTCGATGTCGCGGTTATTCCGCGCATAGCGCAGGCCCGTGCGGACCGCGCTGATGAGGCGCTCGGCCGGCAGCGTTTCCTTCGCCCGCCGCGGGGCGCGCCACCACAGAAGCGCCACGAGCACCGCGACATTGCCGACGCAAAAGCACCAGAACGGCAGGACGATGCTGAAAGCGGCGATCGCCAGACCGCCGATCGCCGGACCGATCGCGCGACTGACATTGTAGCTCGCATTGTTGATGGCGATGGCGCTGTCGAGATCGTGCTTTGGCACCAGCATCGGCGTGATGACGAGCCAGGCCGGGGCCGCGAGGGCGCCCGTGGCGCCGAGAGCAAACGTCGTCGCCAGCAACACCGCGGGCGTCGCCAAATGCAGTGTGACCACCGCTGCGAAGACGATCGAGATCGCAGTCACCGCAACTTGCGCGCCGATCAGGAGCCGGCGCGCGTCGATGATGTCGGTCAGCGCGCCCGCCGGCAGGGTCAGGAGGAACATCGGCAGCGTCGTGGCGACCTGGACCGCCGACACCATCATCGGGTTGGGATTGAGACTGGTCATGAGCCAGTTGGTCGACGTATCGAACATCGCAAATCCGATGTTCGAGGCGGAACTTGCGATGAGGACGATCGTGAACGCCAGATTGCCAAAAACGCCCCAGCGCCAGGCCCGGCGTACGGGCGCGTCCGGATCGACGCTGGACTCGCTGGACAAGAAAAACCCCACCGGAAAAGCGAGACTTGGAAAGCGGAAACGCGGCGAAAGCGCAGTCTAGATGGAGAAGAACGGTCGAAATTTCAAGACGCCGCAGCAGTCCGGAAGAGGCGGAGCCGAGCCGAGCGAGAGCCTCGAGACGGTCAATCTTTGTTGATCGGTCCCTGCGTCACGCGAGTCCGGCGCCCTGATCGCAGCGGCCGCGCTTTTTAATTGACGATCTTGCCGCTATGTTTGAAGCGCCTCGAGCGGGAGCGCGCAGCCGTCGGCGGACGTTCGTATGGTCCCGTCCGGGCCGGCGGCGCCTCGCGGGCGATTCGGCCTGGAGATTCGGTTGGCGGCGATTTCCATCCTGATGGCCTGCATGCGCTCGGATCGGTCGAACGCGCACCTTCTTTCTGTCGTCGCCGACATGGCGCAGCGCTTTTCCGCCGCCGTCATTGGCGTCGCCGCGCGGCAACCCTCGACATATACTGCCATGATGGCGGGCCGCCCCGGCGAGCCGCCCGGCCACGACCTCGAAAAATTTCGTGAGTGGGCCGCCGCAACAGAGGCTGAGTTCCGCTCCGCACTGTCGATGGTGGAAGATCTTCAGTGGCGCTCGGGAATGACGGCTGGCCCGCCCTCCCAGCATGTCGCCGACGAAGCTCGCGGCGTTGACGTGATTGTCGCCGCCGCGGAATCCAGCGAGGGGATATTGGCTCCCCCTCCCGAGATCGATGTCAGCGATCTCCTGATGCGCGCCGGCCGTCCCGTTCTCATTGCGCCTGCAGGCGCGGCCGGGCTAAAACTGAGGCAGGCTCTTGTTTGTTGGAAGGACACGCCCGAGGCGCGGCGGGCGGTCGCCGAGGCTCTGCCGATCCTGAAAGCCAGCAAGGCGGTCGACGTGGTCGAACTCGTCCACGAGCGAGAAATAGAAGCGGCGCGGCGCCGTCTCTCGGACGTCGGCGACTGGTTGGCCCGGCACGGAGTCGAAGCGAAATGTACGGCCTCACGGCTGAACGGCGCGGAGGCGACGCATCTTGCGGCGATCGCCAACGACGTCGAGGCCGATTTGATTGTGGCGGGCGCGTTCGGGCACGGCCGCTTGCACGAATGGGTGTTCGGCGGCGTGACGCGGGACCTTCTCCTGCGTCCAGACCGCTGCACTCTCGCGTCGCACTAGGCTGTCCCGGCCGCGAGGAGCGATTCGAACATGGACTTCCGCCTTCCTCAAGAGTCTAGCCCGAGCGCCCCTCCCTGGCTTGGCGCATTCGCCCATCCGGCGTTCGCGGTCGTCTGGGCGGCGAGCACATGCGCCCTCCTCGGAATCGCCATGTATGACACGGCGTCAGGTTGGCTGATGACGACGCTCGATCTCAACCCTTTCGACGTTTCGCTGGTGCGTACGGCGACGACGCTGCCGATGTTTCTCTTCACCCTGCCCGCGGGCGCGATCGCCGACATCGTCGATCCGCGGCGGATGATCATCGCGGTTTCCTACGGGATCGCCGCCCTGATCGCGGTTTTCGCCGCGGCGATCTCTCTCGAGTTCAATTCGCCGCTCCTCCTGCTCGCGACGACGTTCATTCTCAGCGCGGCCTGGTCGCTGAACACCCCCGCCTGGCTGTCGATCGTGCCGCTCCTCGTGCCGAAGCCCGAGATCCCCGGGGCCATCGCGGCGCATGGCGTCGGCTATAACATCAGTCGCACCCTTGGGCCCGCGCTGGGCGGCTTGCTGATTGCAAGGTTCGGGGTGGCGACTCCGTTCTGGATTTTCCTTGCCGCCAATCTCGCCGTGATCGCGGCGCTGACCTGGTGGCGCGCGCCGGCGAAACCGACCGCGCCAATTCCAGCGGAGAGGCTGAGCAGCGCGCTCCGAACCGGCCTTCGGCACGCCGCCAACAACCGCCTGCTATGGGCCACTCTCGTGCGGACGATGGCGGTCTATCCCTTCACCGCCGCGTATTGGGGCCTCCTGCCGTTGATCGCCCGCCGGACCGGAGAGGGCGCGGAGCATTACGGCCTGCTGCTGAGCGCGATCAGCGCCGGGGCGATCCTTGGATCGCTCAAACACAGCGCCTTGCGCGAGCGGCTGGGCGCGGACCGGCTTGTCGCCTTCGCCACGATCCTGACCGCGATCGCGCTTACGCTGTTCGCGTTCACGTATAATCTCCCGCTCGCGCTTTTGGCCAGCTTGCTGGCCGGCGTCGCGTGGGTCACCGTCCTCACATGCCTCTACACCTCCGCCCAGAATGTCCTGCCGGATTGGGTGCGGGCGCGAGGCCTCGCAATCTTCCTGACCGTCATCTTCGGAACGATGACCCTGAGCAGCGCGGCTTGGGGGGACATTGCCGACAGGACCGGACTGCCGACTGCCCTCCTTCTCGCGGCTTCCGCGGCGATTGTGGCGATCCCGCTGACCTGGCGATGGAAGCTGCAACAGAGCGCGGCGCTTGATCTTTCGCCCTCTCAACATTGGGGCATGCCGCAGACCCACGAGGAGATCGCCAACAACCGCGGGCCGGTCCTGGTCAAGATCGAATATCGGATCGACCCCAAGGATCGCGTGCCGTTTCTCCACGCCCTCGACGAGCTTGGGTTCGAGCGCCGCCGCGACGGCGCGTTCGCGTGGGGAATATTCGAGGACGCGAGCGAAATCGGGCGTTATGAGGAAACTTACCTCATCGAAACGTGGCTGGAGCTCATGCATCTGCGCGAACGGGTCACCAACGCCGACCGGGTCCTCGAGGACGAAATCCGGGACATGCTGGTCGCCCCGCCGCGCATCGAATTCCTCGTAGCCGCCGAGCGCAGCCCGCCCGTTCGGCATCGGAGGGCCGAGCCTGCTGGAGTCTAGCGGTTGCGCGTTCTTGTCGTCTACGCTCATCCCTTGGAGAGGAGCTTCATCGCCGCGCTCCACGTCCGGGTCGTCGAGACCCTGCGAACCAAGGGCCACGACGTCGACGATTGCGATCTCTACGCCGAGCGGTTCGATCCGGCGATGTCGCGCGAGCAGTTCGCCCATTACGTCGATACGAAGCTCAACACCCGTGAAGTCGAGCCTTATGTCGCGCGCCTGCGGGCCGCGGAGGCGCTCGTCCTCGTGTTTCCGGTCTGGTTCGACGGCCTGCCGGCAATGATGCAGGGTTACTTCCAGCGGGTGTTTCTGCCAGGCGTCGCATTGCGGATCGACGAAGCGGGCCTCTTTCACCCGAACCTGTGGAACCTCAAGCGCATGGCGGCGGTCTGCACCTATGGCGAGGACCGGCGGGCGGTGGCGGCGAAGAACAATCCGGCGCGGCGCTTCGTGCATTACAATATTGGCGCGCTCATCGATCCCAAGGGCCGGTTCGAATACCTCCCCCACTACAACATGAATTTCTCGACCGCCGCCCGGCGGGCGGCCTTCATGAAGCGCGTCGCGCGTGCGTTCGAGGCTTGGTGAATACGAACAACTCGGCGCTCACCAGGAATATTTAAATCCGGCGAAAGGACCGTACATCCACTGCTGGTAGCGGAAGCTCCGCGGCTCGAAGGTGAGCTCGCTGAAGCCGGTGTCCTGGTGGGTGTAGGTGTACATGACGCGATAGCCGATGGTCGTTGAGATGTTCTGCGTCCAGTTGTAGCCCACCGAGGCGAGCGCCTGTCCGGTCGCGCTGTCGGACCAGCCCCCGAGGTCGCCGAGCATGTTCATGAACCAGCGGTCGTCGAACCGGTAGTGCGCGGCGAAGCCGCCGACCGGCATGATCCAGTCCTTGTTCACGGTTTCGGTCCCGTTGAACAACCCGAGCGGGCCGCTGACGCTGAGCTTGTTCCCGCTGTAGAAATTGCGGGCGCCGACCGTGCCGTAGAGTTCGAGGTTCGGCACCCCGAGCGGCACGCGAACGCCGCCGAAGGCGGTGATGAACCCCTCGTTGAGGGTGAGGCTCGTCTTTCCGCCGTAGAGCGCATTATCTGGATTGCTCAGGGTTCCGGACCCGCCAATACGCGACCAGACAAAGTCGATTCCGCCGATGAACGTATCGTTGCGGGCGACGAAGCTGCTCATGAAGCCGCCCTGGAAGTGCTGGATCAGGGTGGGGAAAGAGGCATAATAGGGCAGCGACGGCAGGGCGCCGAAGCCGGTGGTTCCCGCGACGCTGGATCCCCAAAAATAGCCGGTGATCTCGAAACGCCAGGTCGAGGGGAGCGGCGGAGCCGCCAATGGCTCCGGCGCGGGCTTGGTAGTCGGCAGGTCCGCAGCAGACGCAGGCGCCGCGCACAGCGCGGCGGCGGCAAAAAACGCTCCCAAAAATTTCCGCATCCCCGCCGCCCCTCGGTCTGCGCAATCGAACGCCATGCCCAAGGCGCGGGATTGTCACCCGTCGCCAAGCCCGCCTTGCGCGAGCGCCGCGAACTCGAAAGCTCTTGATTTCATAGAAGGGAACGGCGGAGGCGGCAATAGCGGCGCCCAGATCCGGGGACGCGCCGCTCGCCCGCGCCTTGTCCCCGGCGCGAATTTCAATTGATAGGCGCGTGCAGGCGCGCGGTCCGCGTCTGCGCTCAAGCTTGCCGAGGCGCGCGTTCCCGTCAGATCGGCTGACCAATGGCGCCGTTCTCGCCCCTGCCGACCTCAACCAGCATCGACAATATGAAATCGGGCGCAAGGAAGCGCGCGCAGGCTTGCCCGCCCGCGACGAGCGCAATCATCGACCTGCCGCTGGCGCTCGCCACCACGGCGCTGTCGCCGGGGGGAAGCTCCCGGGAAATCGGGGGAATGGCGATGTAAAGCGCCCGCACGAACTGGAACTGCTCGGGCGTGAGCTTCATCAGGTGAGAGACGGAGCCGATCTCGGAGACAGGGACGCACTGGGGCGCAGCCGGAGTAAGCCATTGCGAAAAGACGCCCGCCTCTTCGCTGTCGCGTGGCGCGCTCACGTCTTGAGCGCTTTGAGCGTGCAAGCCTAATCCGCCGAGACCCGCCAATCCTGCGGCCGCTACGACCACCAACGCATTGTTCATGACGTCCTCCTGTTTCCGGACGCCAACCTCGCAAGCATCGATTCGGTGAGAAGGAGCGCGACCGCGATCACCCCCGCCGAGTGCCGCGCGTGCGCGACTGCGTCAGGCCAAACCTAGGAATCTAACGTTGGCGGACGTCATTGGTTCCACGTCAGCGAGCGCCCCAAAAAACGGCGCCTCGTCATCTCTCAAGAAATTGGCGCCGCCTCTTCCGGGGCGGCGCTCGGCTTCTTTCACGGCGCCGCGGTAACCGGCCTGGCCGGGGCGAGAAACCTCGTTCAATCGACGTCCCGCTGCGGCAGTCGGGCTCAGGGCCCGACTGGAATGAGCTTGCCGACGAAGACCGGCGCCCCGGATGGCTTGCCGTCGGGCGAGCCGCCGGGCGGCTCGACGGTCACGGCATAGGTCGCATCTTCGACCACGCCGCGATCGTATCCTGCCAGATTGGCGCGGCGGGTCGCGCTGTCTGGGCCGATCACGCCAAGCGAGCGCGGCGCGCCGATCCTGGGATCGATGAGCCACAATTCGTAGGCCTTGCCGGGCGGGGCGGTCGCCGCGACCGGACGGACCGTAAACTCGCGCGTGTCGAGATTGACGGTGATCGTGAATGCGGGCGAAGCAGCGTCCTTCTGCAGAATGGCGACATATTCGTGCGGGACCGCCTGCCGTGTCGTCTCGCGGGCGAGAAGCCCCACAGCCAGCACGGCGGCAATGACGGAGGCGGCGATGGCCGCCGCCCGCCAACGCGTCACGCTGCGCCGCAGCGCCACGATGGCCCCGTTCGCCGGCGGCGTTTCGGGCGGCGCGCCTCGAATGCGCAATTCGAGTGCGGGCAGAAGGTCGCGCGGCGGCTCGATCGGCCCCGCCGCTTCGGCAAGCGGAGCGAGCCGCGCCTCCCAGGCGCGGATAGCCTCATCGAGCTCCGGTTCGCGCAACCGCCGCGCCGCGATGACCGCGCGCTCGCCCGGGTCGAGCGTGCCGAGCGCATATTCGGCGGCGGCGAAATCGTCGTCGGGCGTGACCGTCATGAGGCCAGGCAATCCCTCAATTGGGCTAGGCTGCGATGGAGCCAAGTCTTGATGGTCGGCACGGGCCGCCCGAAACGCTGCGCCAGCGCCTCGCGGGTCGCGCCGCGGTAGTAGGCGAGCAATACAACCGCGCGTTTCTCCTCATCCAGGGCCTGGAGGCATTTCATGAGCGCCGCGAGGCCCTCAGACCGTTCCCTTGTCGCCAGCGGATCGACTTCATCCGCAAGCGGCTCGAAGCTCTGGGGCAAGTCCTCGATCGAGCCGGGACGCACCCGCCGGACCTCGTCGAGCGCGCGATTGCGCGCGATAGTCGCCATCCAGGCGAGCGGGGATCCTTTGGCGGGATCGAAATCGCCGGCCTTTTCCCAGATCCGCACGAAGGCCTCCTGAAGCGCGTCGGCGGCTGCGTCGCCTCTCGGAAGAATACGGAACACGATACCGTAGAGTTTCGCGCTGACCGCCTTGTAGACAGCGGCGAACGCCGTCCGGTCACGCGCCGCGACGCGGACAAGGAGATCGGCCAGATCGTCTCCCGCCCCCGCCAGCGCTCCCCGGCCCGGCGCCTCTCTCCGGATTGTCATTCAGGCATCCTAATTTGCCGAGACTGACTGGCGCAACCGGAGCGCCTTCCGCGCTGGCGTGTCGAGCGCGAAAAGGGCGGACGCCAATAGCGCCCGCCCGCGGCTTCCAGGTGAGCCCGTAGGAGGAGGCTCAGCTCGGGAGCAGGACCTTATTGATCACCTGGATGACGCCGTTCGACTGCATGACGTTCGGGATCGTGACCTCGGCCTTGTCGCCCTTGGCGTCGATCACCCAAAGTCGTCCGCCGGAGCGCTGGAAGGTAAGCTCCTCGCCCTGGACGGTCTTCAGCATCGCCTTGCCGCCGCCGTCGCGGATCATGGCGTCGATCTCGGCCTCGGTCAGACGGCCGGGCACGACATGGTAGGTCAGTATCGCGGTCAGCGCGCCCTTGTTTTCCGGCTTCAACAGCGTCTCGACGGTCCCGGCCGGGAGGCGGGCGAAGGCCTCGTTGGTCGGGGCGAAGACCGTGAAGGGCCCCGCGCCCTGAAGCGTGTCGACCAGCCCCGCGGCCTTGACCGCGGCGACGAGCGTGGTGTGATCTTTCGAGTTGACAGCGTTCTCAATGATGTTCTTGCTCGGATACATCGGCGCGCCGCCGACCATCTTGGTCATTTCGGCGTAGGCCGGGGCGATATGGGGCGCCGCAAGTCCGACGCCGGCGGCGAGCGCCGCGATGCAGCACAAAATCTTGACGTTCATGTTCGTCTCCGTGGTTCATTCGAACCGATCGCCGCGTTGGCGCCTTGATCGGGACGGATTGGTTACGGGACGCTTCCCCCAAAGTTTCGAGATTGGGCCAAAAATAAAGCGCGCCCGATAAAATCCCGATCGCCGCGAAACGACGGGCCGCGCCAAAACGTATCGGAGTCGGCGCACGAAGTGGTTTGGAGAGTTCAAAGTGACATCGCTTTCTTCCACCCTCCCCGCGAGCGATGCGTCGATCGGCCGAGTCGTCTTCCGCCACTCGCCGGTCGTGCGCGTCTGTCACTGGGTCAATGCGGTTTGCTTTCTTGTGCTCCTTATGAGCGGGATGCAGATCTTCAATGCCGATCCGGCGCTTACCTGGGGCCCCGCCACCAGTTTCGACCACCCGTTCTTTTCGCTGTCCGCGCAGGAGAACGACGACGGACAAGCGACCGCCGGCGTGACGACAATCTTCGGGCGCCCATTCGATACGACCGGCCTGCTCGGCGCCTCGCGCGGCGACGACGGGCAACTGGAGGAGCGCGGCTTTCCTTCCTGGGCCACGCTCCCGAGCGACCAGGACCTGGCCATGGGGCGGCGCTGGCACTTCTTCTTCGCATGGATCCTGGTGCTCAACGGGCTCGTCTATTTCGCCTACCTCATTGGCCGACGCCACATTCGCGACCTTTGGCCAAGCCTCGCCGACATCCGGGCGATCCCGCGCGCGATCGCCGATCACGCGCGGCTCAGGTTTCCCGAAGGGGATGAGGCGCTGCACTACAACGTGCTGCAGAAGCTCGCCTATCTCAGCGTCGTCATCGCCTTTCCGGTTCTCGTCCTCGCCGGCCTCACGATGTCGCCGGCGATGGACGCGGCTTTCCCCTGGCTGCTAACCCTCTTCGGCGGGCGGCAGGCGGCGCGCGCGGCGCATTTCCTGCTCGCGACTTATCTGGTCCTGTTCGTCATCGTGCATCTTGTGATGGTGGTCCTTTCGGGACCAATCAACAATATGCGCTCGATGATCACCGGCTGGTATCGCATCAAGGAGGCCCGGCGATGACGAGGCAGGGTTTCCTGCGGCCCGCGGGACCGCGGCTTAGCCGCCGCAAGCTCCTTCTCGGCCTCGCCGCGGGGGTCGCGGCCGCCCCGCTCTCTGGCTGCGATACGGGCTCGCCGGCGGCGCTCGCGATCCTGGACAAAGCCGAAGCGCTGACGCAAGCGGTTCAGCGCGCCCTGCTAGCGCCGCGCACGGCGCTAGCGCCGGAATATCCCCGATCCGCAATCACTCCCACTTTCAAGCCCAACGGCTCGATCGACCCTGACGATCCCGACTATGTCGCCCTTCGCCAGGGTGGTTTCGCCGACTGGAAGCTCGAGGTCGGCGGCCTCGTCGAAAGGCCGACGCAGCTCACGCTCGCTGACTTGCGCGGTCTTCCGTCGCGCTCGCAGATCACTCGCCACGACTGCGTCGAGGGCTGGAGCTGCATCGGGCAATGGAAGGGCGTCCAATTGTCCGCTCTCCTTACCGCCGCCGGACTGAAGTCTCAGGCCCGCTACCTCGCCTTCTTCTGCGCCGATACGCTCGAGCAGACGCTCGACGGCACGGGCCGCTATTATGAGACGATCGACCTTATCGACGCGTTTCATCCGCAAACCATCCTGGCGTACGAGATGAATTTCGCGCCGCTGGCGGTCGAACACGGCGCGCCGCTCCGGCTCAGGGTCGAGCGTCACCTCGGCTACAAGATGGCCAAATACGTGATGCGGATCGAGGCGATCGACAGCTTCGCCAAAATCTCGCGCGGACGCGGCGGGTTCTGGGAAGACCGCGGCTACGAATGGTACGCCGGGATCTGACCGGCGGGGACGGTGTCTCCTGCGTGCAAGAAAATCATCCCAAGGGCCCGCCCTCATGACTTCCCACCCTCACCCATGTCGCCGATTTCCTCGTCGAGGTCGGAGCGCCGATCACGATCGGAGAGACAGCGCAAGGCTTGCGACGGGTGGTGCCGATCACCGGCGGCGTCATTCGCGGCGAAAGGCTCAACGGAACGATTCTCAATGCCGGCGCGGATTATCAGGTCATTGGCCCGGACGGGTTCACCCGGCTCGAGGCGCGCTACGTCGCCCGGCTCGACGATGGAAGCATGGTCTACATTGAGAATGCCGGCGTCCGCTTCGGTCCTCCCGCGGCGATGGCGCGCATCACACGCGGCGAACCGGTCGATCCAGCCGAGGTCTACTTCCGCAGCGCGCCGCGCTTTGAAACCGCCGCGCGCGCGCATCAATGGCTGATGCGACCCCTGTTCATCGCGTCGGGCGCAAGGCATCCGGATCGGGTCACCCTCGAAGTCTTCGAAGTCGGCTAGGCTTTTGACCGCTATCGCGACCCCTCCGCCTTCGCCGCCGCCAACAAGAACGCGGCGCGCGAGTCCGGCAGGGCCACGCCGCTCGGCGCGAACAGCTCGCGGGCGAGAAAAAAGCCGGTCAGGCGAAACCCGTCGGCGATCTCCGCCGCGCTCGGCGCCACGTCGAGGCGCGCGCCTTCGCGCAGGAAAGCGGGCAGCGGCAGGAGACGGTCGCGCCACGGCGCCCCGGCTTCGGCGCTGACCGCGCGCCCGGACTTGGGCGAGACGAAGACCAAGTCCTCCGTCACGCCAGTCGCCGCGCAGGAGCTCAGATCAAGCTGGAATCCGCACTCGGCGAGTATCTGAGCCTCGAAGCGCGCGACGAGCGCTGGCGCAAGCGCGGCGTCGTCGAGGACATCGACGACGAGGCTCAGCGTATCGTAGACCCGCTCGTGCGGATCACGCTCGGGCAGGATTCGGATCAACTGGGCAAGATAATTCAGCCCGGCCAGCGCCAGCGCGCTCTCCATCAGCCGCCCGGCCCGCAGCGCGACCGGCTCGACGGCGTAGGCGCCCAGATGCTCGTCGAGCCGCGCACGCCAGACGACGCCGATGGTGTTGCCCGGCTGCAACGTGGCCTTGAGCCGCGCCGAGCGTCCGCCGCGAACGAGGCCGAGATGGCGGCCGTGCGCCCGGGTCATCGCCTCGACGATCGCAGACTGCTCGCCGTGCTTGCGGATCCCGATGATGAGCCCTTCGTCCCGCCACTCCATTCCGCTCGCCCGCTTTATGAAGCTCGAAGATGCGCCGGCGGCGGAACCCGCGCGAGCTTCGTCGCCACCGCGAGCGCGCACGCGCAAAGCGCGCCGACGAACACGGCCACCCCAGGCCAACCATCGCTGGCGAAAACCCAGCCGCCGACCGAGCCTGCCAGGCTCGAACCGGCGTAGTAGAAGAAGAGATAGAGCGCGCTCGCTTGCGCCTTCGCCGTCTCGGCCCGGAGGCCGACCCAGCTCGAGGCGATCGAATGGCCGCCGAAGAATCCGGCAGTCAACACGCCGACGCCCAGGATGGTCAGCGGCAGGCTGTCGGGTAAGGTCAAAGCGATTCCAATCGGCATGAGCACAATCGCGAAGCCGATGACGCGACGTCGGCCATAACGTCCGGCGAGTTCGCCCATGACCGCCGAACTGACCGCGCCGACAAGATAGATGGAGAACACCAACCCTATCGCAGCCTGGCTCAGCGAGAAGGGCGGCTCAGCGAGCCGAAAACCCACATAATTATAGGTCGTGACAAGAACGCCCATCAACAGGAAGCCCAGAAAGAACAGGTATCTCAACCCGGGATCGCTGAAATGCGCGCGAATCGCCGGCAGAAGCGCAGTCGGCCGCGTCTTCGGCGCGGGCCGCCGCTCTCTCGGCAGGGCGAAGGCGAACACGCCCGCTGAACCGAGCGAAACCAGGCCCACAACGCCGATAGCCGCACGCCATCCGCTGACGTCGGCGATCGCCGCGCCGGCCAGGCGTCCAGCCATGCCGCCCAGGGTATTGCCGGCGATATAGAGCCCCATCGCCAGCCCGATCGCCGAACGATCCATCTCCTCGGCCAGATAGGCCATCGCCACCGCCGGGACCCCCGAAAGCGCAAGACCGGTAAGCGCGCGAAGCACGATCAGAGTCGTCCAGTTCGGCGACAGCGAGGCGGCGAGGGTCGCCGCCGCAGCGGCGACCAGCGAAGCGGTCATGACCGCTTTGCGTCCAACGACATCGGAGGCCGTCCCGGCGAAGATCATCGCGACCGCCAGAACGCCGGTCGCCGCTGAGAGCGAAAGGCTCGCGACGGCTGGAGAGATCGAGAACGCGCGCGCAAAGCCCGGCATCAGCGGCTGGACGCAATAGAGCACGCCGAAGGTCGAAAGGCCGGCTAGAAACAGACCGCCGCTCACGCGCCAGAACTGCGGCTCGCCGCGCCCGATCGGCGGCGGATCCCCGGAGGGAGCAAGGTTTCGCGAAACCGAGGAGCTCGACGCCACGTCGGCAGCTTTTCCGCCGCGGCGCCCTAAATGCAAGACAAATCCAACGGAGAGGTGCGGCCCTCGTCCCCTACTCTTTGCCCATGACCGCAAGCACCTGCTCGAGAGGCGCCGAGGAGGTGCGGAACGCGCCCGAATAAGGATCGCTGAGGTCGAGAATCAGGTAGACAGCGCTTGCAACCGCGACCGCGCCGACCACGCCCGCCGCGATCGACATCGGGTTGCCTTTCGACATCAGGCCGTAGCCGCAGAACAGAAGCGTCGCCCATCCGACCACCATCAGGATGAGCGGATAAGACACCGGGTTCGACAGCGCAAACGACATCTGCAACCGCGACTGGCCGATCGCCGCGACGGTGGCGGTCGCGCCGGCCAGCGCCTGCCTTTCCGCATCCGTCGAAGGATGCAGTTCGGCCAGCGCCTTGTCCCGGTTGCGCAGGCTCTCGACCGCGGCGGCGAAGTTTTTGGCGACGAAATTGGTGTCGCTCTCGTTGGCGCCCCAAATCTCGTCGATCGTTTTGCCCAGGTTTTGCCGCACCGCAATGCGCAGCGGCATCGCTTCGGGGCCATAATCGGCAAGGGAGAGATCGAGCTGCAGGACTTTGGCGGCGAGAGTTTGCACCGCGAGATTCTGGCCGGCGTAGACGCCATATGCGGTCCAGATCAGGAGGCCGAGGACAAGAGCCGACAAAAGCGTCAGCAGGCCGACGACCGCGCCGATCATGTCGCGCGGCCCGCCGGTGGTGAATTTATCCGGCAGGACGCGCTGCAGAATAAGACCGACCGCTCCCCCTGCGAACACCGCGACCGCGACGAGCAACGCAAATTTTTCCGGACTCATTGACCCCCTCGAGTTCGCGAGCGTCCGCGCGAGTTATCGGTTGCGCGGCGGGAAGGCAACTGGCGCTTCGAGCGCCTGCCCGCCCCTCAGGCCGAGGCAATGGTCGAGAAAATCGTCCATCTGCCGCGCGACCATGCGGATGTCGAACAGCGCCTCGACCCGCTTGCGTCCAGCGCGCGCGAGATCAGCGCGCTGATCAGGCGCATCCATGAGGCCCTGAAGGGCCGCCCCCAGGTTGCCGGCGTCGGTGGAGTCGACGGTCAGCGCGCAGGGGCCGCACACTTCGGCGAGACCGCCCAGTCCTGATGTGATCAGCGCCGCCCCTGCCGCCAGCGCCTCCAGGGCGGTGCGACCGAAGGGCTCCGGGGTCTTGGTCAGCGCAAGGCCGATCGCCGCCTTTTCCCACGCCGCCTTGACCTCGGCATGGGGCAGATTCGAGTTCGATCCGAACCCGGCCGCCGGAGGCGTCGGCCGCGCTCCGGAGCGCGCGGACAGTTTCGGGCTCCCGATCGGCGGCGGACAGTATGAAGCGCGCCCTCCAGCCGGGCCGGGTCTCAAGCGCGCTGACGACCGCCCCCATCGCCTCGATATGGCCTTTGTCTGCGAGCCCACGCCCGACGCAAAGGATCGATTGGTCCTTGGGTTCGGTCGCTGACCAGGCCCGCATGTCGAGGCCGTTGGGAACCGCGCGCATGGGCGCGCGCGCGAAGGGAAAGTTGGTCCGGAAGCGGCGCAAGACGTCCTCGCTGACGAACACGAAGCCCGCAAGCGGCGCAACCTTGAGGCGCGCAGAAGCCGTGGCGGCGCCGCGCGGCGCGGTCTCGTAGGCGTGGCTTTGCAGCACAACCCGCGCGCCCGAGGCCGCGGCGATCAGCGCGGCGGCGGGGAGATGGTTCTCGACCACCGCAAGGTCGAAGCCGCGCCGGCGCAGAAGCCGGGCGACGCCGAGCGCCTTGCCGAGGTTTCCGCCGATCGAAGCATCGGGAATGGTCGCGATATCGACGCCTTCGAACGGCTCATCGACCGGGGGACAGGCGACCAGAGTTGTGGACGCATAGCGGCTGTAGAGGACGAGATCGCGGACGCAAAGCTCGACCGACGACGCAAGCCGCGGCCCGAAATGCGCATTGCGCAAGAGCACGTAGGCGATTTTGGGGGCGCCAACCATGACCGGGCGTCCTTACATGCCGATGGGAGCGAGGACAAATTGCCAGCGGCGGCGATTGCCGGGCGCGTTGAATTTTGCTTGAACGGGCCGCTGATCAGCGGTCGGAGCGTCGAAAATGAGCGCGGACGAAGGCTTGAGCGAAAGGCGCTGAAACGAATGGTCCTCCCCGCCGACGAGCCGAAGACCCTCACCCATATCGGCGCGCAAGGCGATGCGCGAATGGTCGACATATCGGGCAAGGAGGCGACGAGCCGGGTCGCGATCGCGGAGGGGCGCGTGCGCATGGCCGCCTCCACCCTGGCCGCGATCCTGGCCGGCGACGCCAAGAAAGGCGACGTGATCGGGGCGGCGCGGATCGCCGGAATCATGGCCGCCAAGAAGACAGCCGACCTCATCCCGCTCTGCCATCCGTTGAGCCTCAGCAAGGTCCTCGTCGACATTGCGCCCGACGACGCCCTGCCCGGCCTCTCGGTCAGGGCCGAGGCGCGGTGCTTCGGGCCGACCGGGGTCGAAATGGAGGCGCTTACCGCCGTCTCCGTGGCCTGTCTGACGATCTACGACATGGCCAAGGCGATCGATCGCGGCATGAGCATCGAACAGGTGCGGCTCCTCGAGAAACGGGGCGGCAAATCGGGCGAATGGCGGGCGGCGAAGGAGAAGCGCCGATGAGTCCAATGATCAGCGTCGAGGAGGCGCTGGCCAGGGTGCTGGCTTCCGCTGAAACTCCTTTGGAGGAAGAAAATATAGCCCTCGAGTTCATCTTATGGGCGCATCCTCTCACGCGACCTCAGCGCGTTGCGAACCCAGCCGCCGTTTCCCAACTCGGCCATGGACGGCTATGCGGTCAACTCCGCCGACACGGCGGCGGCCCACTCGACCTTGGCGGTTATTGGCGAATTTGCCGCGGGCCGCCCCTTCGGGGGCGCTCTGGCGCGGGGCGAGGCGGTGCGCATTTTCACCGGCGCGCCAATGCCCAATGGCGCCGACGCGGTCGTCATTCAGGAGGATGT
The DNA here is from genome assembly GCA_963761435.1 of uncultured Alphaproteobacteria bacterium. GTDB lineage: Bacteria > Pseudomonadota > Alphaproteobacteria > Rhizobiales > Beijerinckiaceae > Roseiarcus. The sequence goes on from CAVXHJ010000010.1 coordinate 459,603, forward strand.
CGAGCGGGCGGGTGAGCGAGACATCAGGCTCTCGACGACGGTTCGAGCCGGCGAGAATGTGCGCATCGCGGGCATGGACTTTCAGGCGGGTGAAACGCTCATCCCCGCAGGCCGCCGCCTGACGCCCCGCGATGTGGCGCTGGCGGCGGCGGCGAACCACGCCCGCCTCGCAGTCCGCCGGCGCGCCCGGATCGCCATTCTCGCTACAGGCGACGAACTGGTCGCGCCCGGGGGCGCGCTCGGCCCGGCGCAGATCATCGCCTCAAACAACTACGCCGTCGCCGGGCTCGTCGAGGGGTGCGGCGGCGTCGCAATCGACCTCGGCATCGCAATCGATGAGCTTGGCGCGCTGAAGGACGCGGTCGGCCGCGCGCTCGACGCCAAAGCCGATGTGCTGGTCACGCTCGGGGGAGCGTCGGTCGGCGACTACGACCTCGTGCAGCGGGCGCTGGTCGCCGAAGGGATGGAGCTTGGCTTCTGGCGGATCGCCATGCGTCCGGGCAAGCCCCTGATACATGGACGGCTTGGCGCGATGCGCGTCCTTGGCCTGCCCGGCAACCCGACGTCGTCGACGGTCTGCGCCGTTCTGTTCCTTCGCCCGCTCATCCGCGCCCTGCACGGCGAACCCGACCCGGGCGGCGATCTCAGCCAGCCCGCACGTCTTGCTGTCGACCTTCCGGCCAACGGGGTGCGGCAGGACTATATCCGCGCTTCGCTCGCCCGCGGCGCGGACGGAATCCTCGTCGCCACCCCGGCCGCCTCGCAGGATTCTTCGCTGGTGAAAACTATGGCGCGCGCTGATGGTCTGATAATCAGAGCGCCGCATGCCCCATCCGCGAAGGCGGGCGACGCCTGCCGCGTCATTCCCTTCGAAGGACTCGCAGTTTAGTCTCTCACCGGCTTGGCGCTGGCCAATGGCGCTGAAGGACCGCAAACAGGAACGCGGTGGTCAGCCCGAAAAGCATCATGCCGTTCAGCGCCTCGATCGCTCCCATCAGTCGCCAGTGGGCGGCCAGGAATATTTCGGCATGGCCAAAGGTCGTCATGGCGCTCAGCGAATAGAGCATGGCGGAGGCAAAATCGGCGCGCGCGCCGAGCGCGACATAAGCGACGGCCCAGGCGCCCGCTTCGATCGCGTGCAGAACCGTCACCAGCATGACGGTCGGCGCCATCAGGCCGGCTAGCGCCAGCGAAGTCCGATGGCGGCCGAATGTCCCGGTTAGCGGGAGCACGACTTGTTCGCGGATCAGGGCGAGGCCGTACGTGTGGGCCAGCACCGTCAACACGATCAGCGGCAGGCTCCAGGCCCAATCGTTGGACCAAGCCCCCTCAAACACGGTCGCGCGCCGCAACGGCTTCAGCCGGCGGGAACGCAGCCCGCCTTGCCTTCGGCGCCAAGCTTCGCCAACGCGAGCGTCGAACGCCCGGTGTCGCGGTCAATACCAGCCGGGCGCGTAGGGACCCCAGACCCCTCCCCAGTCCATCGCGGCCTCCTGGTTCAGGATCGCCGTGGTCTCCTGCATCTGGGCAATATTGTTGGCGGTGCGGATCTGCTGATATTGCTGGAAGGCGGCGTCGTTGCCGATGAAGGCGCAGCCGCATCCGGCCGCGTCGGCGTAGATATAAACGTTGTGGCCTTTGCGTTGCGCAGTGACGATCGTATTTTGCGGCAGCGCCTGAAGCTTGGTCATCTTCGCCGGCGTGTCCGCCGGCTGCCGAATGAACCCCGCGGCAGCGAGCTGTCCTTCTTTTTCCTGCGCGCCGACGGTCACGCAACCCGCCAGAATAGCTGACGCGGCAAGAGCCGCAATGCCCGCTCGAACCGTTTTCATTATCGCCAGCCCCTTTCCTCCCGGAGATCGAGCGAGTTTTCGCCCCCGTCCGCCCGCCTGTCAATCGCACGCGGCGTCTCAATGCGGGGGAATATCCGACGTTTGCGCCTCGACGTCGGGCAGTTTCGACTGGGTCCAGCCGCCGCCGAGAGCGACGAGGAGGGTCACCACGTCGGTCTGGACCTGCGCCTGGGTGGTGAGGAGGTTTTCTTCGGCCGACAGCTGCTGGGCTTCCGCGACGACGACTGCGGTGAAGGCCTGGGTCCCGGCCTGATACTCGTTGAGCGTGATCCGGGTGGCCTGGCGGGAGAGGCGCACGTTTTCGGCCTGCACCTTGGCCTCCTGCGAGAGAATGCGAATCCCCGCGAGGGAATCTTCGACCTGCTGGATCGCCGTCAGCACCGTCTGGCGGTAGGTCGCGACATCCGCCTGATAGGTCTGGCGCGCCGCCTCGACCTGGGCGGTGGTGAGGCCGCCGTTGAACAACGGCTGGGCGACCGACGCGCCGAATGACCAGACCGGATTGGTCGGGCCAAAGGCGGCGGCGAACGGGTTGCCAGAATAGCCGACGAGGCCGTTGAGCGAAACGGCCGGAAAGTAACCGGCGAAGGCGACGCCGATCTCGGCGTTGGCCTCGCGCATCGTCTCTTCCGCCGCCGCGACATCCGGCCTGCGCTCGAGCAGCGAAGACGGAAGACCGACCGGGACCGCCGGAACGCGGGTCGCCAGCGCGCCGGGCGGGATCGAAAGGCCGGCGGGCGGACGGCCCATCAGGACCGCGATCGCATGTTCGCTCTGGGCGCGCGAGACGCCGGCCGCGATCAGCTGCGCCTGGGCGTTGAGCAACTGCGTCTGAGCGGTGATGACGTCGGATTTGGCGGCGGTCCCGGCGTTATACTGGTTCTGTGTGATCGTCAGCGAATGCTGGAATTCGATAACCGTTTTCCTGAGCAGGTCCTCGAGCGAATCGGCCTCCCGCAGCGTGACATAGGCCTGCGCCAGCAGCGATTGCTCGGAAAGCGTGGCGTTGGCGAGGGTCGCGGCGCTCACTTGCGCGCCCGCCTGCTGCGCCTCAACCTCGCGCCGGACCTGTCCCCAGATGTCGAGCGTCCAGAGTCCGGAGGCCTCAGCGGTGAGCTGGGTTCCGGTGTCCGACGAGCGGGTTGCTGAACCAGTTCCATTGACGGTCGGAAAGAGCCCGGCGCGGGCCTCGTTGATCAGCGCCAGAGCCTGGCGATAATTGGCCTCGTCCGCCTTGACCGTCTCGTTGGAGACGACAACGTCGGGCATGAGCTGATCGAGCTCCGGGTCGCGGAACACCGACCACCACTCGCCCTTCGGCTCGCTTTCGCGCGGCGTCGCGATCTTCCAGCCCTTGATCTCCTTGAACTGCGGCGATACGATCGCCGCAGGCCGCTCGAAGTTGGGGCCAACCGCCGCGCAGCCGGTTAGCGTGAGCGCAGCAAGCAAAGGCTTAATGCGCGGCGTCGCTCCACGGGCGAACGAGGGCGTATCGACGAGCCTCAGATCGCCGATCCCCGCACTCGCCGTCAACGCGCCGGCTATGTCCTGGCCGCCCAAGGCGATAGTGAAGTCCCCCTCCCGGCCGGCTTGCCGAGCCCTGACCCTTTTGCCAGCCGCCTTTAGGCGCCATCCGCTCTGGCGGCGCAAGTGCCGGGAGAACACGTTTCGGCGCCTTCCTCGGCCCCCGGCGGGGCGCCCCCGCGCGCTCTCAGGCGAGTTTGCCGCGCCCCCACCAGAAGACGAGGCCTAGCGCAATCAGGACGGCGCCGATGAAAACGAAAAGCAGCGCCGCCTGCTCGAACCAGGCGACGAGCGGCACGGCAATCGCGAGGAACACCCCGGCGACCCCTAGCCTCCAGGCTCTCAGGTCCAATCCAGAGATGAAGACGCCGAGAGCCAGCAGCGTCAGCATCATGCCGCCCAATGCGTCGCTGGTGGCAAGGCCGCCAACGTTGCTGAGATTGATCAAAAACATGGCCACGAGCACCGCCGCCCATTGAGCGGCCTGGATCGCGACCATTTCGACTCGCCCACGACCATGGGGCGCGGCGGCCAATCCAACCGCGACGCAAAGAAGCGCGGTGACCGGCGTCATGATCACCCAGTAGCCTGCCGAGGGCTGGCGAAAAAAACTCGTCCAGCAAATGCCGACAATGCCGATGAGGACTATGGCGAGATAGGGCGCCTCGCCAAGCAGGCTGACCCATCTCCTGGTCCGCCGAAACTCGGCGGCGCCGCGCAAATGCGCCGAATCCGGGTCAACCATCATTTGCGTCCGATCCGCGGCGGGAGCGCGACTTGCGCGCTCGCGCAAATCCTATCACGCACGCGGTCGCCGCGTCAGTCAGGGCCCGTCCAAGGCCGCGCCAGCAAGCTTGGACCCGTCGGCTCCGCGCAACCGTGGGGTAGGACTCGACATTCGGGCGGCCGGGCTCAGTTCCGCGCGCCGACGATCGCTCGCCAGAAGCCGCTATAGGCCAACTCGAAGCCGACGATCTGATAATCGAGGTCGATCGCGTCCATCACCTCGTATGCCGAATTGTTGCAGATCGGGAAAATGATCAGCCCGTCCTTCGACACGTGCCGGCGCGCCTGGCGCAGATAGGCTTCGGTGGTGCGCCCGTGCGGATCGCACAGACTGAAGCGTTCGATGTCGTTCTCGGGATTCTTGTCGACCATCGGCGTATTGAAGACGATGAGATCAAAGTCCTTCTCGTCGATATTCTCGAACAGGTCGGACTGAAACGCGGTCAGATCGACATTGTTGAGCTTGGCGTTGGCGATCGTCGCTTCGACCGCGATGGGGGAAATGTCCGTCGCAACCGTCCGCGACGCCCAATTGGCCGCCATATAGAGCGAGATGATGCCGCAACCGGCGCCGATCTCAAGCGTCTTGGCGATCAGGTTCTGGTCCATCGCTTTGATATTGCGGATGAAAAACTCGGAGCTCGAGTCCGGCAGCGGATGATAGACCCCCGCCGGCACATCGACGATCAAGCCGTCAGCGTGGATTCGCTCGGGCACCGCCTGACGGCGCACCAGCGCTTCATGCGCGGCGGCGATGTCGAACTTCGCCGTGCTCACCAGATTGGCGATTCCAAGCTTGCGCAGGACCGAGGCTCGCGGCGGCGAGGTCCGCCGCTCCACATTGAGATAACCGATGTTCATAGGATCTCGCCTTCTGTTGTCGGCTGGTCCAGCCTTCTGTTGTCGGCGCAAAACTAGCCGGTCGGGCCGGCGCGCGGGCGCAACGACCCCGCCGTGTGAATTTATACGGCTTGATTCGCCTTCTGGTTCAGGTTTCCCGTCCGCGCTCGCTATCGTGCCAATCGCGCAACAACCAATGCGACAGCGCAGTCAGCAGCAGATGAATTGTGATGCCCGCGACCGAAATCAAGAGCAGGGCCGCGAACATTCGTGGAATATTGAGGCGAAATCCGGACTCGACAATGCGATAGGCAAGTCCCGAACCCTGACCGGCAGATCCCGCAGCGATCTCGGCGACGATCGCGCCGATCAGCGCCAAGCCGCCGCTAATCCGCAGGCCAGCCAGAAAATAGGGCAAAGCCGACGGCAGCCTCAGCAGCATGAACTGCTGCATCTTCGAGGCGCGGTACATCTGGAAAAGGTCGACCAAGTTGTGGTCGGCCGAAGAGAGACCGAGCGTGGTGTTGGCCAGGAGAGGAAAAAACGCCACCAGAAACGCGCATACCAGAACCGCGACGCCAGGCGTCAGATAGATCAGGAGCAGGGGCGCGATGGCGACGATCGGCGTTACCTGCATCGCGACTGCAAACGGATAAAACGCGCGCTCGATGATCCGCGACTGCGCGAATAGAATGGCGAGCGCAACGCTTCCGATGACCGCAACAAGAAGCGCCTTAAGAGTAATCGACAATGTGACCCACAGCGAGGCCGATAGCGTGGGCCAATCGGTGAACAGGGTCGCGATGATGAGGCTGGGCGCCGGCAGAAGATAGGATGGGATGGCGAAGTAGCGGACGAGCCCTTCCCAGGCGAACAGCCCAAGACCCAACGTCAGCGCCGGAACCGCATAGCCGACAAAGTCGTCTCGACTCACTTCGTGGCGCCCTCGAGCATCTTCGGCGGCTTATCGCCCATCGCGATGTGGAGAGCTTCTGAGGTTTGAACGCAGGTGTCGGAGTACTCCTTGCACAGTCGAAACCCTTCCTGGCGCGATGCCGTGGGCGCCTCGACTATGATCTCCGCGACCGCGCGTCCGGGCCGCGCCGCCATTACGACGATCCGGTCCGAGAGATAGACGCTCTCGAATACCGAGTGGGTCACGAACACGACCGTGGCTCCAAGCGCCGACCTGAGCGCCGCCAAATCGTCGTTGAGCTTGAGACGGGTGATTTCGTCCAAGGCGGCGAACGGTTCGTCCATCAGCAGGACTGTCGGCCGGGTGACAAGGGCGCGGGCAATCGACACCCGCATTTTCATGCCGCCAGAGAGCTGCCGCGGATAGGCCTTGGCGAAGCCCGCAAGTCCAACCTGCTCCAGCGCCTCCTCGACCCGAGGCCGAGCCTTTTCCTTCGATACGCCAGCAAGGCGCAGGGGCAGCCAGACATTGGTGAATACGTCGGACCACGGCGTCAGCGTCGGCTCCTGGAACACAAAGCCGAGTTCGGGACATTTCGCCTTCCAGACGATTTCGCCTCGCGTCGGCGAGGTGAGGCCGGACAGCAATCGCAGGACCGTGGACTTTCCGCACCCGGAAGGGCCAAGCAAGGAGAGAAATTCGCCTGCGCGGATCTCGAGGTTGAGGCCATTGAGAGCGGTGACCTGATTGGCGAAGACCTTATCGACTCCCTTTAGCGTCACCAGCGGAGGCGGGGCCACGCGGACCGCCGTCTCGTTCGTCCTCAGCGTCGCAATCTTGTTCATGGTGCGAACCTGTCGTCTCTTCGCCGCAGCCATTCGGGCCGGGGACCCCGTCTCCCAGCAACGCAAGTTGCATGCCGCAAACGGTCCAACGTCATCCCCGGATTCCGCGCCCAGGCACCCGCCGCTCGCATCCCATCCCTCCCAAGGTCGTTGTCCATGGCGCCCGGCCAACGCGCTTGTATGGTGGAGATTATAGACCTCATTATTCCCGGTCAAACAACAGGTAATGCGAGAACAAGCGGAGTACAAGAGGCTATTGTTCGCTGCATTGCAACAGAAGCGCTCGTTGGCGAGCGACGTTCTTGACGCCGGGCGGCGCGGCATGCCATCGCGTCCGTCTCGTCGGCCGCCAAGCCAAGAAACACGCCAGAACGACAATGCAATCGAACGCCGGCGCGGCCGTTCTTGTTCCTTTGCCCAAGGTGCGATCGATGGCCACGGATTACGTTTTCGACCACCTCGAAGCGCCCGTCCTCGACCACCTGTTCCCGAACATGATCGTGGCGGACAAGAGCGCCTCGACCTGGCCCTATTTTCGCAAAGAGATCGACCATCCCTTTCGGGTCGACAGGCGCAATCCGACGGTCGGCTTCATCAACCGCGACGAAGCCTCGATCCTCTATGCCAGCGCCTGCGCCTTCAGGGGGCGGAGCGGGATCGAGATCGGCGCGTGGCGAGGCTGGTCGACCGCCTATCTCGTCACCGCCGGGCTCGCGCCGCTGCATGTCGTCGAGCCGCTGCTCGCGGACGCCGAATGGCGGGGTGAATTCGCGACGATCGTCCGCGGCGCCGGCGGGACCGCTTCGACGATCCTGGTCCCGGAGAAGAGCCCAGGCGCGGTCGCCCGGCTCGGCGAGGCGGGGGCGCGATGGTCATTTGCGTTCATCGACGGAGACCACGATGGCGACGCGCCAAGCAGAGATGCGCTCAGCTTGGCGCCTTATCTCGAAACGACCGCAATGGTCATGTTTCATGACCTCGTGTCGCCGCATGTGTCGGCCGGATTGCGCGCGCTCGCCGACAGGGGCTTCAGCGTGATGGCGTATCAGACGGCGCAGATGATGGGGGTCGCGTGGCGCGGCGCGATCGCGCCGGTGGCGCACAAGCCCGATCCGGCGCAGCATTGGCAGGTTCCCGATCACCTGACCGGGATAAGGATATCGGGCGAGGCCGCAGCCTGACGCGCCCGCCAGCAACGAAAAAGGAGAGGTCCATGGCTCGATTGACATTGTCCGCGGCGTTCGGCGCGGCGCTGACCGCGTTCACCTCCCTGCCCTCGCCCGCCTCGGCGGACGACGCGCAAATTGCACGGGGTCGCTACCTCGTGACGCTCGCCGGATGCTCGGACTGCCATACGCCGGGCGCGCTGCTCGGGTCGCCCGACATGAAACGCTACCTCGGCGGATCGGATGTCGGGTTCGAGATTCCGGGCGCCGGCATATTCGTCGGCCAGAACCTGACGCCCGACAAGGAAACCGGAATTGGGTCGTGGAGCAGCGACCAGATCGTGACCGCGATCCGCACCGGCAAGACGCCGGACGGGCGGGACTTGAGCCCGGTCATGCCCTGGCCCGCTCTCTCGCATCTCACCGACGAGGACGCGCAGGCGATCGCGGCCTTCCTCAAGAGCGTTCCGGCGGTCGACCACAAGAACGCCGGCCCGATTGGCCCTAAGGAAAAGGCGACGGTCTTCGTCTCCGTCACCCTGCCGGCCGACGCCTACAATGCAATGCAGGCGTCGCATAAATAGCGGCGGCGTCCGTCACTTCGGACGCAACTCGAGCCCGACCCCCTTATTCACGAACTGGAGGGAGTAGGCTTTCTTGTAGTCGATCCCGGCTTTCACGACTCCAGCCTTCACCATGGTGTTGTAGAATTCGCTCCAGCGATCGTCGGTCATCGCGCCGATGCCCAGCTTGAGCGTGTCGCCAGAATCGACGATGCCGTATTCCTTCATTTTGCCGATCGAAAAGGCGATCTGGTCGTCCGTCATTTCCGGATTTTCTTTCTTGATCGCCTCGTTCGCCTTGGAGTTGTCGCCGTAGAGATAGTGGTACCAGCCGACCGTGGAGGCGTCCACGAAGCGCTGGACGATGTCTGGATGCGCGGCCATGAAATCGCGGCGCGTTTCGACCAGCGTCGAATAGGTCGTGTAGCCGTAGTCGGCGAGGAGGAAGATGTTGGGCTTGAAGCCGCCCTGCTTCTGGACCTCGAGCGGCTCCGAGGTCAGGTAGCCCTGCTGGATCGAACGCTGAGAAACGATGAACGGCGCCGAATTGAAATTGTACGGCTTGATGTTCTCATCCTTGAAGCCGTAGGCGAGCCGCATCCAGGCCCAGAAAGTATTGACCGCGCCGCTGCTCACAAAGGCCGGATTGGCGTTGGGAAGGTCCAGCCACTTGTCGAGACCCTGGCCGGGATGAGACATGAAGATTTGCGGGTTCTTTTGAAAATGGGCGGCGACAGCAATGGTGGGAATATTGTTCTGCACCGCCAGGAAGTCGCCGATCATGTCGCCGCCCATGAAGAACTCGATCTTGCCGGCGATCAGCAGCATGCCGCCGTTCGAGGTCGGGCCTCCTTGGAGGATGGTGACGTCGAGGCCATATTTCTCGAAAGTCCCGTCGACCAGGGCCTGGTAATAGCCGCCAGCCTCGGGGTCGGCGACCCAATTGGTGCCGAAGGTCACCTTGTCGAGAGCAAAGGCCGGTCCAGCGAACCCGATCGCCCCCGCCAAAGCCGCCATGATCGCAACGCGCATTCGTATTTCCTCCAGCCGTCCAGTTCCGGAGGCGTTCGACCCGCGGCACGCCTTCCCTCGCGGGACGCCGTCGGCTTGTCGCCGATGCGCCGCAAAAAGGTCGTTTCGCCTCCCACTGCGATCCACCATAAGGGCCGAAATTCCGGACGTCGAATCGAATTTTGTGAATTGTCGCGGCGAGGGAGAGGCCGCCGGGAGGAGCGAGTGCGCGGCTTTACGTTTGGCCTCGCCTCGCCTATGCGCGCCCTCTCGCCTGGCCTTTTGACAGAGACGGAGCCGTTTGCCGCATGCGCCTATGGATCAAGGACCCGCTCGCCATCCTCGCCGCCGGCGCGGAGCGCGGAATCGTCGTCGAGGGCGCTGAAATCGTCGAATGCGTCGCCCGCGGCGGAGCGCCGGCGATTCGCCCCGACGCGACCTTCGACGCCTCGCGCCATGTCGTGCTGCCGGGACTCGTCAACGCCCATCATCATTTCTACCAGACGCTGACCCGCGCGCACCCGGCCGGGCTCGGCAAGGAGCTCATCCCGTGGCTCGTGGCGATGGAGCGGGTTTGGGACCGCATGACGCCGGAGGCGCTCCAAATCGCGGTCAGGATGGCGCTGATCGAGCTGATGCTTTCCGGCTGTACGACCACAGCCGACCATCACAATCTCTTTCCCCCGGGCCTGGAAAACGCGATCGACATCGAGGTCGAGGAGGCGACGAACCTTGGCCTGCGGATGACCGTCACGCGCGGCTCGATGGGCATTTCAGAGAAGGACGGCGGTCTGCAGCCAGACTCGATCGTGCAGGACTCAGACACAATCCTCGAGGACAGCGAACGGGTGCTCGGGCGCTACCACGATCCGAAGGCCGGGGCGATGATCCGCGTCGCGCTCGCGCCCTGCTCGCCGCTCGCGGTGCCGAAGCGGGTGCTGGACGGCTCGGCGGCGCTCGCCGAGCGCTTCGACGCCAGGCTGCACTGTCACCTCTGCCAGTCGCCCGACGAGGACGTGTACGCCGTGCAGGCCTTCGGCAAACGCTCGGTCGACATCCTCGAAGAGGCCGGCTGGCTCTCGCCGCGGACGTGGGTCGCGCACGGCGTGCATTTCAACCAAAGCGAGATCGAGCGCCTCGGCGAGGCGGGAGTGGGGGTCTGCCATCTGCCCGCAGCCGACATGGCTTTCGCCGTCGGCGTCTGTCCGACGGCGCCGCTCGAAGCCGCCGGCGTCGCGGTCGGACTCGGCGTCGACGGCTCGGCGTCCAACAATTCGTCGAACATGATGGAAGCCCTGCGCCACGCGCTGATGCTCCAGCGGCTGCGCTATGGACCGTCGGCCGTGACCCCATACGACGCGCTGCGCTGGGGGACGCAAGGCTCCGCGCGCTGCCTTGGGCGTGACGATATTGGCGCCATCGCCGCCGGCATGCAGGCCGACCTCGCGCTCTATACCCTCGACGAGCCGCGCTTCAGCGGCGCGCAGGACCCGATCGCCGCACTCGTCCTCTGCGGCGCCCATCGCGCCGACCGGGTGATGGCCGCCGGCCGCTGGCGGGTCATCGACGGGGAGCCAGAGGGCGTCGATCTCCGGGCGCTGATCGCCAGGCACAAGGCGGCGGCGCGGGCGTTTGCGTGAATCGGGCTCCGCATTGGGGCCTCGCCCTGTTGAGATAGGATCGGGGAAAAGTCCGGACTTGGAGACTCCCATGCCTCGCGAATGGCTTCCTTCGCGCCTGCCGATCATCCAGGCGCCGATGGCGGGATCGCAGGGCGTCGAGCTCTGCGTCGCGGTCAGCGAGGCGGGCGGCCTCGGATCGATCCCGAGCGCAATGCTGACCCCCAACGTCCTTCGCGATCAGATCGGGGAAATCCGCGCCCGCACGCGCGCTCCCTTCAACGTCAACTTCTTCTCCCACGAGCTCCCGGCCGCCGATCCCGAGCGGCAGGCTCTTTGGCTCGAGAGCCTCGCTGGCGCCTACGCGGAAGCGGGGCTCGATTCCTCCGCCACGGGAGCCGGTCCCGGCCGCGCGCCGTTCGACGCCGCGATGGCCGAGGTCGTCGAGGCGCTCAAGCCGCCCGTCGTAAGCTTCCATTTCGGCCTGCCGGAGGAGGCTCTGCTCAAGCGGGTCAAGGCGAGCGGAGCAAAAGTCTATTCCTCCGCGACCACAGTCGCCGAGGCGCTCTGGCTCGAAGCGCGCGCAGTGGACGCCGTTATCGCGCAAGGGGTGGAGGCCGGCGGCCATCGCGGAATGTTCCTGAGCGAGGACGTCGACGCGCAGCCGGGCCTGTTCGCGCTTCTGCCCCAGGTCGTCGACGCGGTCAGCGTTCCGGTCATCGCCGCGGGCGGGATCGCCGATGGACGGGGCGTCGCCGCCGCATTCGCGCTCGGCGCGAATGCGGTGCAGATTGGCACCGCGTACTTGAAGACTCCGCAGGCGGCTACGACGTCGCACCACCGCGCGGCGCTGAGGGAAGCGCGCGACGATGCGACCCGGCTCACGAACCTCTTCACCGGCCGTCCGGCGCGCGGAGTTCTCAACCGATTCATGCGCGAGCACGGGCCGATGAGCGACGCCGCCCCCGCCTTTCCGTTCGCCACCGGCGCAGTCGCGCCGCTGCGCGCGCATTGGGAGAAGCGCGGCTCTGGCGACTATTCACCGCTCTGGGCGGGCCAGGCGGCGGCGCTGGCGGTCGAAGAGGATGCGGGCGCGCTCACCGAGCGGCTGTGGCGCGAGGCGAAGGCCACGCTGGCGGCCCTCCGGCTTGAACCCTGACGGGATATGACGGCCGTGACACACCCATGGCGCCGCGGCCGCCTTGGATGACGACCAGCGATAAAGCGCTTGTCCGCGCTCTGGCGCCTCACGACGCTGGTCTGGCAGACGGGCGCGAACATTCCGTCAGCCGCCGCGAATTGCTCGAGCGAACCGACGCCGGCAGCTGCCGCCCCGGGCCGGCCGCTGGGCAATAGCGCGGGTGAGATGCGCAACGGCGGGAAGCATTGCCTACCGGCCGTAGCCCGGCCAGCCGAAATGGCGGTGGAGCTGTTCCTCGCTGACGGCGTCGATCGCCGCGAGCGGGTCCCAGGCGGGGGCTGACCTCACCTGATCGCGGCTGACGTTCATATTGATGCTTCGGCCAAACCAGTCGATGTCCTTCACCGCATAGGGCGAAAGCTGGACAACCTTCCCCGGCCACCAGTTTCGCGTCGCGACGACCAGATAGCGGATCTCCCAATTGGCGTCGTCGGCGAGTACGTTCTCGACATGGCCGATGTCGCCGTCGAGCGCGTGAACATGATAACCCGTGATCGAGGCCAGGCCGTGCAGGTGATCCGCGCCGTCGACGGGCGGGACCTGCGCGTCAGCGTTGCGTCGCGCTGCGTCTTCAACGATCCGCAACTCCCCGTTTGGCATGGCGCCGCCAAAATGCGACGCCCCCCAATAAGGATCCGAGCCGTAATAATCATAGAGGAGCGCCTCCATGTCCTTCGTCACCGGCTGGTCTTCGTGAGCGTGCGGGCCGCCCGCGATCTGCGCTCTTGTCAGATTGACGCTGAGTTGAAGGGTCGAGGGCGAACTCATCATCGGGAGGGTGGGCTTTGGCGGCAGCGCCAGCGGCGCGATGGCCGAGGGATGGATGAACACCCGGCGGCGCCCAGCCAACCAGGGACCGGCTTCGACCGCCATCCAGCGAATCTTCCATGTCTGATCGTCGAACAGGAAGTCCTTGACCGACCCGACTTCGCCGTCGCTCGCCTCGACCGGGCAATCCATGAGACCACTGACGGCGAACAGCATGGGCCTCCCTCCTCACGCGCGCTCAGCCGGCGGCGCTCCCTGGCGTCGAGATGCATTCTGCGCTGTCGAGAGCGCCGCCACAAGCCGAACTCAGTCAAGGCGCGGCCCCGCTGCGTCGCGGGTTACTCGGCAGCGGCGGCCTTGGCGGCCACTGATTGCAGATAGCCGACGAAGCCGACCACGTCCTTGGCCAGCATCCGGCCGATGGCGCTGGTCGCGTAGGCGGACGCCCGCACGGTTCCGTCTGGAGCGAGCACGAAACCGGCGGGCTGCAAAAAGCGGGGATTCGGATTGACGAACGCCCCGGTCGCCGCCGCAACCGCGTCCGCGTCAGCGCTGTGGCCGACCGGGAACTGCAGATGAGCCTTCGCCGCCGTGGCGGCGCTGGTCGCCTCATCGTCGACCGAGAGCGCGACGACCTTGATTCCGAGACCGTCCAGCGCCTGCTTCTCGGCCGCGTAGCCGGCAAGCTGCGCGTTGCAGAACGGGCACCATGCGCCGCGATAGATCAGCACCACGCCCCACGATCCGGCGACCGCGTCCGGCAGGGCGATCGCGCCCCCGCCAACGGCCGGGACTGTCAGCTTCGGGAAGGCGTCGCCGCTGTTCAGAAGAGGCATTCGGGTTCTCCATTCGCAATTGTCCTGGACCGACCGGTCCAGGCGTCGCGGCGAGAGTCCGAGACGGAAACTGGACTGTCAAGTCCAGTTCTGCCTATTCTCCCTCATCGACAAAGGAGAATATGTTGCCGGAACGAAGCAGAGCCCGCTCGCACGAAAGGCGACCGGCGACCGCCCGCGGCGCCGCAACGCGGGCGCGCATCGTCGAGGCGGCGGCCGGCCTCGTCCACCTGCGCGGGGCGAGCCCGACCAGCCTCGAAGACATCATGGAAGCGAGCGCGACCTCGAAGTCGCAGCTCTATCACTACTTCGCCGACAAGGACGCGTTGATGCGGGCGGTGATCGAGTTCCAGACCCGCCGGGTGACGGGCGGCGACGCCGTGCTCATCGACGCCTTCGATTCGATCGACAAGCTCAGGCGGTGGCGCGACGGCATCGTGGCGATGAACGAGGCCACCCGCGGAATCGGCGGATGTCCGCTCGGATCACTGGCGAGCGAACTGGCGGACCGCTCCGAAAGCGCGCGGGAGATGCTCGAACGCGGCTTTGCGCTGTGGGAATCCCATCTCGTCAGGGGGTTGCAGGCCATGCGCGACCGCGGCGCGCTCAAGCCCGAGGCCAAACCCGAGGACCTCGCGACGACGATGATCGCCGCGCTGCAGGGCGGGCTGTTGCTCGCGCAGACTGCGCGCTCAAGCCGGCCGCTGGAGCTCGCGCTCGACATGGCGATCGATCACATCGCCCGCCTTTCGAGCTGAGAAGCGCCGCAAATCCCGCAAGTCGAGATGAGGCCGCGCGGTCGACAAGCGCGCCATCGCACGCTACGGGTGCGAACCCTACGCGCGCTAACATAGGGGCCGGGAGGAAATTTGGAGACGATCGTCTCGATTGTCGGCGGCATCGGCCTGTTTCTGCTCGGCATGGCGGTGATGACCGACGGGCTCAAGGCGCTCGCCGGCACGGCGCTCAAGACGGTGATGGAGAAGGCGGCGGCGACGCCGCTCCTCGGCACGTTCTGGGGCGCCGTCATTACGCTGCTCGTGCAGTCTTCGAGCGCCACCACCATGACCACGATCGGCCTGGTGAGCGCCGGGCTTCTCACTTTCCCGCAAGGCTTGAGCCTCGTATTCGGCGCCAATATCGGCACGACCGGCACCGGCTGGCTGGTCGCGGCGTTCGGGGTCAGGATCTCGCTCACTGCCGCTGCGCTCCCGATCGTGTTCATCGGCGCGCTGCTCAAGGTGGTCGGACGTGGGCGTCTCGCGGCGGCCGGCGCCGCGATCGCCGGCTTCGCGCTCATCCTGGTCGGACTGTCGACGCTTCAGCAAGGCATGGGCGGCCTTGCGGAATCGCTTCACCCGTCGGATCTGCCAACCATCACGAACGCCGCCGGCGCCGTTACTCTCTCCGGCCTCGTCAACGTGCTCGTCCTGGTGGTCGCCGGCGCGGTGATGACAACCGTCATGCAGTCTTCGACCGCATCGATCGCGGTCACGCTGTCGGCGCTCTATGCGGGCGCGGTCGGGCTCGACCAGGGATTGGCGCTCGTCATCGGGCAGAACATCGGCACGGCGACAAGCTCGGCCGTCGCCGCGATCGGCGCATCGAGCACCGCCAAGCGGCTCGCTGTCGCCTATATCGCCTTCAAACTTGTCGCCGCGCTGATCGCAATCGTGCTGTTTCCGTTTGCGACGCCGGTTATCGTCAGGCTCGCGCAGAGCATCGACCCGACCACCCTGCTCGCCGCCTATCACACCGCCTATAACGTGATCGGCGTCGCGGTGCTCTTGCCGCTCATGGGACCGTTCACGCGCCTGATCGAGCGTTTCGTGCCGGAGCGAGGCTCGCCGTTCACGAAATACCTCGATCCCGCGGCGCTTCGCTCGCCGACCGTCGCGGTCGAGGCGGTGCGCCGGACGGTCGAGCGCGCGGTCGAAACTTTGTGCGTCGCGACCGCAACTGGGCTCGAAGGCGCGACCGCAGGCGCCACGGTGCGCCCGGCCATCGACGACGCGACGCTCGCGCAGGCGTCGGAAGCCTTGCGGCAGGCGGGCGATTTTCTGTCCCAGGCCGACCCGCCGCCTTCGGAGGGAGGCCACGCCTGGTACACGAGCACCGTGCATGCGCTCGACCACGCGACCCGGCTCGCCGAAGCCGCCGACGCGATGGCGAAAACGGGCGTTGCGACTGACGGGCCGGAGGAGCTCAACGCCGCGGCCCTATGCGCGCAATCGATGCGCGAGGCGGCCGGCGCCGCGGTTGGCCTTGCGCGCTCCGCCGGACCGGGGCATGCAGCCGATGACGACTTGGCGAAAGGCGCCGCGGACGCGCCCGCGAAAGACGCTGTCTTAAGCCTCGAGCGCGACGCCAGGGCGCTCGCCGATCTCAAGGCGGCGCATCGCAGCGCCACGCTTGAAATGGTCGCGTCAGGCAAGCTCACCGCGACCGCGGCGATCGCGCGCGTCGATGCGGTCGCGCTCCTGAGCCGGCTCGCTCACCACGCCTGGCGCGCGGTTGCGCATCTCGAGGTCGCCGCCGCCTCCCGCATGGAGCTCCCGCAATGAACCAAACAGATGCGACGGCATGGCATTCCCTCGCTGCGGATGAAGCTGTCCAGCGGCTAAAGAGCAACGTGACGTCCGGTCTCGACAACGCCGAGGCCACGCGCCGACAGGCTCAATACGGCCTCAATCTTTTGCCGACCGCGCACAAGCGCGGCCCATTCATGCGCTTCCTCCTGCAGTTCAAGAACGTCCTCGTCTATGTCCTCATCGCCGCCGGATTCATCAAAGCGATGATGGGCCTCTGGCTCGACGCCTCGATCATTCTTGGCGTCGTCGTCATCAACGGATTGCTTGGCTTCATCCAGGAAGGCCGGGCCGAGAAGTCGCTCGATTCGATCCGCAACATGCTCTCGGCGGAGGCGCGAACCTTGCGCGACGGCCAGACCGCCATGATTCCGGCCGAGCAGCTCGTGCCGGGCGACATCGTCTCCCTCGAGTCCGGCGACAAGATCCCCGCCGACATCCGGCTCACCGAGGTCAAGAACCTGCGCACCGAGGAGGCGGCGCTGACCGGAGAATCGGTGCCGTCGGAAAAGTCGATCGGCCCTGTCTCGGCCAAGGCGACGGTCGGCGATCGGATGGGTATGGCCTATTCCGGCACGCTGGTCGTCTCCGGCCGGGCGACCGGAGTCGTCGTCGCCACCGGCGCCGACACCGAACTTGGGCGCATCAACCAGATGCTCGCCGGGGTCAGCGCGCTCGAGACGCCGCTCCTGCTCCAGATCAAGAAGTTCGGCTATGCCATCACCGTCATCATTCTCATCATCAGCGCGATCACCTTCGCTTACGGGCGCCTCGTCCAGAACATTCCTTTCGTCGAAATGTTCCAGGCGGTCACCGGAATCGCGGTGTCGATGATCCCGGAAGGCCTGCCGGCTCTCATCACCATCACGCTCGCCATCGGGGTGCAGCGCATGGCGAGCCGCAACGCCATCGTGCGGCGCCTCCCCGCCGTCGAGACGCTTGGCTCGGTCGCGCGCATCTGCTCCGACAAGACCGGCACGCTGACGCTGATGGAGATGATGGTGGCCTCTGCGGTGACGGCGGAAAGGACGCTCAAGGTTAGCGGCCAAGGCTACGCCAGCGAGGGGAAAGTCACGAGCGACGGCGCTCCGGTCGGCAAGGACCCGGTTCTCGAGCTCATGGGGCGCGTCTCGGCGCTTTGCAACGACGCCAAGCTCCGCAACGAGGAAGGGTCATGGAAGGTCGAGGGCGATCCGACCGAGGGCGCGCTCTATCCGTTCGCGGACAAGCTCGGGATCGACCGGGCGAAGGAAGCAGCCGTCTATCCCCGCGTCGACGTCATCCCGTTCGAGTCCGAGCACCGGTTCATGGCGACGTTGCACGGCGCGCCCGAGGGCGGGCAGATCCTGCTCGTCAAGGGCGCGCCGGAGGTCATCCTCGACCATTGCGACCGGCAGGAGGATGCGGCGGGAAAGCGCCCGCCGATCGACCGCGCCCATTTCGACGCCGCCTCGGACACGTTGGCGGCGCAGGGCGAGCGGGTGCTGGCGCTGGCCTGGCTGCCCGATCCCAAACTCAAGGCCGGGAGCCTGGGTCCGGCGGATTTGCCGAAGACCCTCGTCGCGCTCGGGCTGGTCGGGATCCTCGATCCGCCGCGCAAGGAGGCGATCGAGGCGGTCAGGGAATGCCATGCCGGCGGGATCAGAAGTCACGATGATCACCGGCGACCATAAGATCACCGCCGCGGCGATCGCCAAGATGCTCGCCATCGGCGACGGCAAGACCGCGGTCACCGGCGCTGAAGTCGAGCAGATGGACATGGCGACGCTGCAGGAGACGGTCGCCAAGGTCGACGTGTTCGCCCGCGCAAGCCCGGAGCATAAGCTGCGCCTCGTCAAGGCGATCCAGGCCAACGGTCAGGTGGTGGCGATGACCGGCGACGGCGTCAACGACGCGCCTGCGCTGAAAAAGGCCGACATCGGCGTCGCCATGGGCATCAAGGGCACCGAGGTCACCAAGGAGGCGGCCGAGATGGTGCTGGCCGACGACAATTTCGCTTCGATCACCGCGGCGGTGAAGGAGGGACGCACCGTCTACAACAACATCGAGAAGGCGATCCTGTTCATGCTGCCGACCAACGTCGCGCAGGCGCTGGTCATCCTGGTCGCGATCTTCGTCGGCTTCACCACGCCGATCACCGCGCCGCAGATTCTCTGGGTCAACATGGTGACCTCGGTCGCGCTCGGCCTCGTGATCTCCTTCGAGCCCCATGAGCTCGACGTGATGCTGCGGCCGCCCCGCGCGGTCGATCGTCCGATCCTCGACGCCTTCGGGGTGTGGCGCGTCGTCTTTGTCGGCGCGGCGCTGCTCGTGCTCACCCTATGGGCGTTCTTCTGGATGAAGTCGCAAGGCGGCTCCGACCCGCTCGCGCGCACGGTCGCGGTCAACGCGCTGGTGATCGGGCAGGTGTTCTATCTCCTCAACAGCCGCTTCAAGATCAACTCGTCGCTGTCGCCGATGGCCCACCTCGGCAACCCGTATTTGCCGGCGGGAATCGGCGCAGTCATCGTGCTGCAGCTTCTCTACACCTACGCGCCGCCGCTGCAGTCCCTGTTCGAGACCGAAGGGGTGCCGCTTCGCGTCTGGCCCTGGCTCTTCCTCGGCGGCCTCATCTTCTTCCTCGTCGTCGAGGCCGAGAAGGCGATCATCCGCGCCATGCGTTCGCGCGCACCCGTGCTCGCAGGGTAGGTTCCACCCATGCGCCGGCATAGGCGGGAAGCGGCCATCAGGCCGAAAGCAATATCGACAGGAATGCCTCGGGCATCTCGACATGACAGTCGTGGCCGGTAGGAAGCTCCCGGTAGTTCCATCCGTCTTCCTTCGCCCGGTCGCCAAAGGGTTTGAAAATCGGACGGGCGGGATATCCCTGCGCCACGCAGGCCACATAGGTGCGATGGAATCTCGCCGCAGCGTTCGTGGGAAGTCTCACTGCCTCCGTGAAGCAGCGAATGCTGAAATTGGATAACCGCGCCTTCACGAAGTCGCGTTCGGCGCCGGGCTTCAGACCCCAACCATCCAATGTCGCCTCGCTCGGTCGTAGAAGCCATCCCTCTCCTTCCTTGTCGGCTCGTTGCTTGAACCGGTCGGCAAAAGCGGGAGGAAACAGGTCCATTGCCGATTGGCCGTCAGACGGCACGAATGCATCGACATAAATGAGCCGATCCAGTCGTTGCGGCGCATGCTCGGCGACCGCGCTGATGATCATACCCGCGTAGCTGTGACCGACGAGGTTCACTTTCTGGAGATCTTCGCGCGCCAGGACTGCAAGCACGTCGTCAACATGAGTCTGCAGGCCGACGGCGGTCGAAAGCGCGGTCGAAATCGTTCTCCAGGCCGCGCAGGCGCGGAACGACGACACGATGACCAGCGGCCTGTAAATTCGGCGTAACGAGATCCCACGTGGCGATTGTCTGCCAGGCGCCGTGGACAAGGACGAATGTCGCCATTTTGAGCCCTCCTCCTCAAGTTCGACCGAGGGCCGCCTCAGCCTGAGGACCTACCGCCCCTCCTCGACGAAGCGCAGGCCCTTGAGCGACGCCACGTCGTCGTAGGCGCCCTTGGTCGAGCGCTTGGGCAGCTTGACCTTGGCGCGCGGCGCGGCCTCGTGGGGGATCGCCTTGAGCAGGTGGCGGATGCAATTGAGCCGCGCCCGCTTCTTGTCGTCGGAGGGCACGATGACCCAGGGCGCCCATTCGGTGTCGGTCGCCTTGAGCATGGTGTCGCGCGCGCGCGAATACTCGTACCACTTGCCGCGCGAGGAGAGGTCCATCGGGCTCAGCTTCCACTGGCGCAGCGGGTCCTTGATGCGGGCCTCGAACCGGCGCTCCTGCTCGGCGTCGCTGACCTCGAGCCAGAATTTGACGAGGAAAATCCCGTCGTCGACGATCACGTGCTCGAATTCGGGGCAAAGCACGAGGAAGCGGCGATGCTGCGCCTCGGTGCAAAAGCCCATCACGACTTCGACCCCGGCCCGGTTGTACCAGCTGCGGTCGAAGATCACGACCTCGCCGGCCGCCGGCAGATGCGGCACGTAGCGTTGCAGATAGAGCTGCGACTTCTCCCGATCGGAGGGCGCGGGCAGCGCCACCACCCGGAACACGCGCGGGCTCACCCGTTCGGTGATCGCCTTGATCACTCCGCCCTTGCCGGCGGCGTCGCGCCCCTCGAATACGACGACCACCCGCAGGCCCTTGTGCTTGACCCATTCCTGCAGCGCGCTGAGTTCGACCTGCAATTCGCGCAAGGCCCTCTCGTAGTCCTTGCGGTCCATGGGTTCGCGAGCGGCGTTCATGGGCGCCGCGCCCTGCTCCTTGCGACGGCGATCCTTGCTGGAGGCGTTCGCTATTTTGTTCTTGCCCAACTCGGGGTTCCCTCCCGGGGTTTCTTTTGACTGTCGCGGCGAGGGGCGTCAATGCCGCGGCCGGACGGCTCCGAACCCCGATCGCGAGCGCCCTTTCGGATCAGGGTGAATTTTTTCTTGCTTACCCCCTCTCTTTGCGGGAACCGAACTCAGTTGTCGGCGTTAGGCGAATGTTGCGCTCCGCGCGACCCATGCCGTCAACGGGTTCCGCCATGTCCCCAATTCTGCCGATTTCCTTCGTGGTCACGCTCATCTGCGTTCTCGTGGCGATAGACTGGGCGTTGTACCAGCAGATCCTGTTCGTGGGCGCGGCCCTTTCAGCCACGGTCTGGGCCTGTGCGCTCGAGGCCTGGAGCTGCGAGGAAGCGCCGATCAGGAGCGAAGACGAGCGAAGCCGCTATCCAAACGACTAGCGCGAAGCAGGCCTAAAACCCCTCCCCGCCGTCGACGGTCAGCACATGGCCGACGATGTGGCGCGCCCGGTCGCTGCATAGGAAGAGCACCGCCTCCGCGACGTCGTCCCCGTCAGCGATGCGACCCACGGGGATGCGGCGGTTCATTGCCTCTTCATCCAGCCTGCCGGTGCGGAAATCCTCGAGCACGCCCTCCGTCTTGACGTGGCCAGGCGCGACCGCGTTGACGCGCAAGCCCTTACCCGCCCATTCCAGCGCCATCGAGCGCGTCAGGTTCTCGAGCGCTGCCTTCGACGCCGAATAGAGGCCGAGGCCCGGGACCGGCCGCCCGGCCGCGATGCTGCTGACGTTCACGATCGCGCCGCTCCGCCCGCGTTCGATCACCCATTTCGCCAGCGCCCGCCCGCAATTCAGCGGCCCGATGGCGTTGACGGCGAAGATCCGCTGCGCCTCCGCCGCCTCGGCTTCGATCAGCGGCAGAACGGCGAAACGGGCGGCGTTGTTGATGAGGATATCGACCGCGCCGAACTTCTCGGCAGCCGCCGCGACCATCCGGTCGCAGTCCCGAGGGTCCGCGACGTCCGCCCGAACCGCCAGGACTGGCGCTCCGCATTCCTTCTCGATCGCCGCCGCCGAATGCGCGAGCGTCTCAGGAGTCCGCGCAGCGATGGCCACCCGCGCGCCCTCGCGAGCGAACGCGAGCGCGATTGAATGGCCGAGCCCGGCGCCCCCGCCAGTGACAATCGCAACCTTGCCGGCGAACTCCATCGTCTCAGGGCGTCACGCCATCGATTGGAACCGCTTCGCGAGCGCGCTGATCCGTTTCGCCGTCTCGATGTCGAGATCGGTGATCTTCATCCCGGCGTCGTGGGTGCAGAACGAGAACGAGACGATGTTGTAGGAATTGTGGAACTCCGGGTGATGGTTCATCACTTCGGCCTCGATGGCGATCTCGACAATGAAGGCGATTGCGTCGCGGAAGGTCTTGAGGGCGAAGCGAGCCTCGATGTTGGGCGCCTTCAAGGACCAGTCGGGCAGGTCGGCCAGCGCCGAGCGAATCTCGGCGTCGCTGAGAATTTTGTAGTGGGCCATGCGTTTGCCTCCTTAGCTCACTGAGCGCCGCTCGGCGCCGCGTCGCCCGGCTGGTCAAGCTGAAGGATCGCCTGTTCAAGCGGCGCCGGCGAGACACGGACCGAGCTGGTGTAGGGCTGGCTGAACTCGAGGATCAGAAAGATTGCAAGCCCGATCGACGCGCTGCCGAGGATGAGCATCGCAAGAGACATCGGGCTCAATTTCGACAACAGCCCCATGGCGGCGAACAGGACGGCCGCCCAGAACGTCACCGCGTAGATCAGGGGCCAGGGAATCGGGGTCGCGGCCTGCAGCGACATGAGGAGCCGCTGCTCGCCGATGAACGCGTAGTTCGCGCGCGCGGCAGCGAGCAGGTTCGTCTGCGCGGGCGTCTTCGGCTCAAGACTATCGAGAAACTTGTTCAAGCTGCCCATGGCCTTATAGGAGGCGTCATAGGCCGCAGCGCGCGAAATGTCGTCGCCCCAAAACTGCTCGTGCGCCCAAACGAGATCGGTCCTCAAGATGCTGCGGGCCTGATCCGCCTCGGGCCCGTACTGGCGCATTTCGAGATCGAACTCGAGCGCCCGCGCCGCGCTGGTCTGTAGTTCCGTTTGCTGGGTGCTATAGACGCCGTAAGCCGTCCAGATCAGGAGACCGTTGACCAGCACCAGCAGAAGCGTGAGCTGCCCGACGACGCCCCCGATCATGTCGCGGGCCTTGTCCATCGTGTACCGCTCCGGAAGGACGCGCTGAAGCACGAGACCGACGACGCCGCCCAGGACGATTACGCCGGTGACAATGATCGAGATGGCGAGCGAACTCATTTCGGGCAATTCCGCCTCCACCGGACGCGCTTAGGTGGCACGTCCGCGGAGTCGCGTCCAGCGGCGGGGAAGCGAGCTCAAGCTTTCGCGAACTTGGCGAACGCGTCCTTATAGTCCGGATGCCAGCGGGAGAGCGGCGCCCTGTTCTCGACAATGTCTCCGGCCGCCCAAAGAATTCGCCGCTCGTCAAGTTCGCGCGGCACGTCGTTGTCGGGGCAAAGGATGTAGAAGTCGCCCCTGCTCATGGAGTCGAGCATGAAATGGACGACCTGCTCCGCCGTCCACGCCCCGGGGGGCTTCGTGGCATGCGATCCGGCGGTCATGCCGGTGAAGGTGAAGCCCGGAATGAGCAGGTGCGCGCTCACCCGGCAGCCGTCGATGTTGCGCAATTCGTGCGCGAGCGCCTCGGTCACCACCTTCACCCCGGCCTTGGAGACATTATAGGCGGTGTCGCCGGGCGGACAGGTGATGCCCTGCTTGGAGCCGGTGTTGACGATCGCCGCGGGCGTCTCCTGACGGATCATGTCCGGGGCGAAAGTCTGCACCCCATTGACCACGCCCAAGAGATTGACGTCGAGGATGCGCCGCCACCGGGTTGGGTCTCCGAACAAGCCGCCCCCGCCGCCGGTTCCCGCATTGTTCATCAACAGAGCGACCTCGCCGAACGCATCGGTGACGGACCCCTTGAGACGCCGGACGCTATCGGGGTTGCTCACATCGACGGTGTAAGTCCGCACGGCGTCGGGTCGCGGAGCGCTCTCGCGGAGCTTGGCGGCGGCGGCCTCAAGCGCCTCCCCATTCGCGTCCGCCATGCATACGCTCATGCCGAGCGCGGCGAACCTTGACGAAGCGGCGAGGCCGATGCCGCTCGCGGCTCCAGTGACGACCGCGACCCTGTCGGGCGCCAGCGCAGGATGAGTGGTCACTTGAGCTCCTCCGGTCTTGAAGAATTGCCGACGCTTACATCACGCGGAGAGCGCTTCGGCAACCGGCGGGCGCCGCGGGCCCCGGCGCTAGTCGCCGATCTCCTTCGCCGCGCGCCGCTTGTGCGCAGCGAGCGCCATCAACCGCCGATCCCGCCAAGCCTGGCGGGCGGCCAATTCACCTGCCGGAAGACGCTTTCGCCGGTCGGCTTCGACCGTCTCCATCACCGGCCCGGACCAGTCCGCCCGCCATTGGCAGGAGGGGAAGATTCCTTCGTAGATCTGCTGGTAGCGCTTCGCATAGTCGCGCACGCCTCCCGGCGCATTGAGGTCGATGGTCTCGAACGGACCGATGAACGACCAGCGCAGCGCGAGCCCGTCGCGCAGGCCGGTGTCCACATCCTCAATGTTCGCATAGCCTTCGGCGACGAGTCGGAACGCCTCCTCGAGCAGCGCGCCCTGCAGGCGGTTCATGACGAAACCCTCGATCTCGCGCTTCATGACGATCGGCGCGTGTCCGGCGGACCGCATGAACGACGTCGTACGTTCGACGACCGCCGCGTCGGTCCACGGCGCTGGCACAATCTCCACGGCGGGAATGAGGTAGGGCGGATTGATCGGGTGGAGCACGAGGCAACGCGCACGGCCGGGCAACGCCTCGGTGAAACGCGACGGCAGAATCGCCGAGGTGGAGCTTGCGAGGACCGCGTCGGCCCCTGCGAGCGCATCGAGCCGGGCGAAAACCTGGCGTTTGACGCCGACGTCCTCCGGCGTGTTCTCCTGGACGTGGCTCGCGCCGTTAAGCGCCTCCTCCAGCGTCGCGGCACGGCGCATGAGGGCGCGCACTTCTCCCAGGGGATGGTGGAGCAACTGGTTCGCGGCCAGATCCGGCAGAACCTTGTCGGCGAACCGCAGCGCCTCGTCGACCACGTCCGCCTTTTCGTCCCAAAGGGCGACTTCATGGCCGGCGCGGGCGAAGCTGATCGCCCAAGCTCGGCCCACGAGTCCCAGTCCGACGATGGCGATCTTGATCATTTCCGGTCTCCGGGCAACTGCCAATATTTCAGTCTCGTCCTGAGCGCCGCCAAGCGCCCTCGAAGGACAATTCTGGATGGGTCGAGCCTTCGCCTCGCTCTCAATATCGGGCGACGGTTCGACAGCGGGTCGAACAGGGCGAAGCGCATTCATTCAGGCGCCGGGCCATGGCGCCTGAATTCGTGCGTCGCGTCAATGCAGTGAAGCGCGCCGCCGCCGCGGCGCCATGGCGTCCCGCGCCCGAGACGCCCCCGGGCGGCTCTCGCCGAGTCGATGATTGCGGTAGCCGTTTGATTACACTTTAGCGCAATTGCCGTTCAATCGGGCGTAACTAAGAGCACAACCTGTGCTTGTGTTCGGCAATTTGCCCACGTATTTAATAAAAGACGGGACAAGCAATGACGCTCCCTTGCAGTCCCATCCTCAATCAACACCAGATCATGACTAGATATCTGGGCAGGAGATGCATGATGCATAAGACTCTAAAAACCATAGCTGCCTCATTGGTGACAGCGATGCTATTGATGGCCCCGGCAGCGAACGCGGCCATCTATGAATTCACTTTCGAATCTTTTGATGACGCGATCACGGCGTCGGGCGAGATAACGGTCAACGACGCCGGAGAGGTGACGGCAATTTCGGGCAAGATTACCGGCCTGACCGATGAGACCATCGCCTCGGTCACTTCCAATCCGAACTTTTCCGCCCCCGCCTATAGCCCCGACGGATCGTTCATCTACAACAATCTGTATTATACGACCGGCATGGCCTTGGACGTCTACGGCCTCCTCTTCACAACCGTGGAGAATCCGGGCGGCTACTGGAACCTGTGGGCGAGTTCCCCCGGCGCATATTCCCTGTGGGAATCGGCCAATTCCTATAATTATCCGATCGAAGAGAGCGGAACTCTCAGCGTTGCGACCGTACCAGAGTTGTCGACCTGGGCGATGCTCGGACTGGGCTTTGCGGGCCTCGGCGTCGTCGGCCGCGGTCGCGCGTCTCGTCTGGCGGAGGGGAGTCTCGGGTAGACGTGAAAGCCGGGAATAGACGTGGCAAGAGCCGATTAAGTCAGTTTTGAACTGCGCGGTTGTGGAGCTTGACTCTTGAGCTTATTGCCTTTTTAAACAGAATCGGTCGAGACTGCTCAAACCGTTGCCGATTTGGTTGTGGCGCGATCGGGAGATCCGAAGCGGCGTTGAAACCGTCGACCGCGCGTAACGAGGCTCTTACGATGCCCGGTCGTGGAAGAAGGCCGCATTCGCGTCCCCGTCGCCCGACGGCGCCGCGAGGGAGCGCTGGCGCGCCGGAGGCCGCGCTTCCCAGGCTCGAATACGCCGCGACGCTTGGGGAGCTGCAAGCCGATGAGGCGGCCGACGAGCGGAGCCGGACCGCAGGTCGCGTTCCGCGGCGAATGAGCGAGCCGCGGGTCGCGGAACCCTTAACGCTCTCCGACCTCGCATTCAGGCGCGTTGCCCGCGACCTTTATGCCGAGGTTGATCCGTTGGACGAGGTCGAACGCATTCTTGCCGGCAAACCCCGACTCTTCCGGTTTCAATTCTTCGCCGTCGCTACGGATCGCGGCCCGGCGATTGTGGTCGAAACCGAAATTCGAGCCGCCGACGCATCCGCAGCGATCCGCGCCGCGGCTGACGTCGATTGGCCGCCGCGAGCGATCGGCCTCAGGATCCTGGACGACGAGGGCTTTGAACTCTTCGAGCGCCTAAAGGCTGATCGACGCTAGCCGCCGAACCGGGAGCGCCTCTGCCCGGGTTGTCGTGGCCGGGCTTCCCACAGGCGTTCATTGCGCGCCTTATCCGCCAAAAGGCAAGTCCCCAAATTAAATCTTTCTGTTTGCTTCTCCTCGCAGTACCTTGTTAAGGTATCGGTTTTCCGCCACAAGTCTCTGGGGGTCCATCCAGCCTCAAGGCTCTTGTAACAGGCTGACGTGGGCGGCGACGACGCGCCAGCCGGCTTCGGTCCTCAGCCAAACCTGGCTCTGCCGTCCGGGCTTGGTTGCGCCTACGCGCTTGAACTCGGCGTTGGCGGTGGCGAAGTCCCACCCATAGGTGGTGATCACAGTCTTGGTGAGATCGCGGGCGAGGTTGATCGCCGGGCGGCGGCTGCGAAAGGCGGCGATCTCGTCGTAGCCGTAAAGGTTCTCGGTGGCGCCGTAGCGCAAAGTGTGGGGGCTTTCCCAGAAGAGCGCGTCGAGCTCCGCGATGTCGTTCGAAACCAGGGCGCGCTCGTAGCGCGCGAACGCCTTCTCGACCTCGGCGACCACTTCCGGAATGTTGATCTCGATCATCGAGTAAAGCCTCGGTTGAAGCGGGAGACGGGACGCGCCGGCGCCAAGCGCCTGGGAGCCAGCCGCCGTCCTGAGAGATCCTCCAGCACAGGAGGGCCACGACAGGGCGGGCCGCCGAGACGCCTATACGTCGACGAATGCGGAATCCAGAAGAGACGGTCAACCAGCCGTGGCTAGAGATTGCGCCCGATCGGATCGAGCGGATAGACTCGGCCACAATGCCGAGTGGCGAAGTTGCTTTCCTTCTCGCGCCCGGCGCAGGCGCGCCCTCCTCGCATCCGCGGATGCGGACTTTCACCCGCCTCCTCGGCTCGCTCGGTAAGGTCGAGCCGTTTGACTATCCTTATGCGCTCGCGGCCGGAAAGCGGCCCGACCCGCTGCCCAAGCTCATCGCCGCCCATCGGGCGGCGCTGTCCGCGCTTCGCGCCAGGCATGACGGCCCCATCGTTCTCGCCGGCAAGAGCATGGGCGGGCGGATCGGATGCCATGCCGCGCTCGTCGAGCCGGTCGAGGCCGTGATCTGCCTCGGCTATCCGCTCTGCGGGGCCGGCGATCGGTCGAAGCTCCGCGATCAGGTTCTATTGGAACTGCGGACGCCGGCGATGTTCATTCAGGGAACGCGCGACCCCCTCTGCCCGCTCGAGCTTCTCGAGGGCGTCAGGAAGCGGATGCGCGCGCCCTCGAGGCTCCACGTCGTTGACGGCGCCGACCACTCACTTCTGCTCGCGAAGACCACCCTGAAGGCGCTCGGTTCGACCCAGGAGGAAGCGGACGATCGGATAACGATCGCGATCGCGAGCTTCCTCAGGGATGTGCTCGCTGGTCGCCCTTAGGCGACACGTTCGAGGATCTTCGTCATCTCCGCCGCCGTGAACGCACGCATAGTCCGGCTGTGAAGATTGCCCTGCTTGAGAATATTGAGGTTGAACGCGGTCCCCGCCATTTCGTCGCCCTCGACGATCGCCATGAAATCGTACTCGCCTTGCAACCAGAGCGCTTCCTTGAGGATCAATCCGGCTTGAGCCATCGCCTTCTTCGCCGCTTCAAGACGTTTCGGCCCGTCTTTGATGGTCTTGATGCCCTGCTCGGTGTATTTGTAAAGAATGACGAAAGTCGCCATGGGGTTTCCTTCCTCATGAACGTCCGCCGACGGTCCGCGCCGCGGTCGGCCGGACCCTAGCCACTGATTTGCTGGCGCGCAATGGACAATTGGGCTGCGCGATTGGCTCGCTCGCTGGCGTTGTCAACCCGGTGATTGTGTCAATTGACAGAATCGCCGCAGCACCGCTAACTCACACCGAACATCTCCGTACTTATGGGAAGGAGAACAGTGCGACGAGGAGCGCTGCGGGCGCTGGTTGTTGGCGCGGCAATTGCCGAGGCGGTGGGCGGCGCACGCGCCGAGGTCCATCCGATCGACGCCAATCAGTGCTTCCGGGATTGCAATCTGAACCCGACTGGTGACCCGACCTCCGTGCGGCAGACGGCGGAGATGGAGGTCATGATGTCGCTTTGCGGCGGCGAGCGAACCGACGGCGACGGTCGCCCCGAGCACCCTACTCTCGTCCTCGACCTCAAGAACGTGCCTGCGGAATTGGCCGCCGGACCACAGTCGCCGTTCACCCGCGACGAGAACCTGACTCCAACCGTGCGCAGCCTCTCGTCCTATTTCGACGTCGACGTCGTCATGAACGGACCACACCCCATCGGCGCGGCGGCGACAGTCGGGGCCGGCTCCTTCTTCTCGGCTCCAAGCCTCGGGGGCGGGCTTACCCTCAGCGGCATCCTTGAGTTCGCGCACGGTCTATTGGCGACCACATGGTCGCCGCGAGGTCCCGACATATAGCGGTCGTCTACGCCAAAGCGATATTCCCAAGTAAATACAACGGTTAATCGTTGCAAGGGGCGCCTTGCGCGCGTAGCTTTTCGCGCTCTGGAGACGAGACGCGCAAGGGAGGCGCGGCATGACAATTCCGCACGAGCCTTGGCTCGTGGCCCTTTCCATCGCCATCGCCATCCAGGGCAGTTTCGTGGGCCTATCGCTCGCCCGCGAGCTCGATACGGCCGAAGGACTCCGCCGTCGCCTAATTCTCGCCGGATCGGCGCTGACGCTCGCGACCGGCGTCTGGTCGATGCATTTCGTCGGCATGCTGGCCGCCAATTTCCCGAGCGCCATCGACTATCTGGTGCTGCCGACGCTGATCTCGTTTCTCATTTGCGTGATCGTCGTCGGCGCGGGGGTCTATGCGGCGCATGCCTGGGGCTCTCCCGCCCTGCGTATCGGCGTCGGCGGCGTCGGCATGGGGCTCGGCGTCAGCGTGATGCACTATGTCGGCATGTCGGCGGTCCATCTGGCCGGACCGACATGGCACGAGCCCCCTTATCTCGTCGCGGCGGTTGCGATCGCGATCGGCGCGAGCGCTTTCGCCCTGTGGGCGCTGGACAGCCGACCCACACGGCCTCGGCTCTTCCTCGGAGCGGTGGTGCTGGGTCTGGCGATTTCCGGGATGCACTACACCGCGATGGCGGGGATGCGGCTCGACCCGCTGTGCTTCGATGTCTCCCGCTTCGTGGGCGCCGAACCGGCGCTATCGCGCAACACGCTGGCGTTGCTCGCCGCGGTCGTCTCATTCGGCGTCTCGGGGGCTTTCCTTCTTTCGCTTGTGCCGGACGCGCGCGCCCCCCGGACCGCCGGCGCCCCAACTCCGGACCTAAAGCCCACGACAACCGCCCCGCTCACGTCGCCAACGGCGACGTGGCGCCCCGACCCGCCGCCCTTCCCTGCCGAGGCGGCGCTCGCCCGCACCGCCTCAATCCAGGTCGAGAAGGATGGACGCACGCGAGAACTCGCCATTGCTCAAATCTACGCCATTCGCGCCAACGCCCATTACACCTATGTCCACGACGGGGAGCAGGAATATTTCTGCAATCTGTCGATCAGCGCGCTCGAGGCCCAACTCGATCCGAAGACATTCCTGAGGGTGCATCGCAGCTACATCGTTTCGGTCGACCGCATCGCGCGGCTCAAGCGATCGGGCGAGGCCGGCGTGGCGGAGTTGGGCTTGCCCGTGCGCTGCAGCATCCCGATTGCCCGCGCCCACTACCGCCAAGTCAAGCTCAGGATCGGCGCGCTCGCCGGGTGAAATCAACGTCCGATCATGAAATGCGTCATGCAGGCTGACGCATTTCGTGCGCGGAAGCCGCCACCGGCGCCTTTTCTCGCCTCTCGGTTCATCCTTCATTGATTGTGCAGCGCACAGGACCGGACCGTAGTGTGCGCGCGCGAATCTGATCCGGATCGCGCCTTTCCCGCAGGGAGGACGTCTTGATTCCCGGTTCCTTCGAGTATCATCGCCCAGCGAGCCTCTCGGACGCGGTCGCCCTGCTCGGCCGACTCGATTCCGACGCCCGCCTCATCGCCGGCGGCCACAGCCTTATTCCGATGATGAAGCTGCGCCTCGCCATGCCGACCCATCTCGTCGACCTCGCCGGCGTGCCAGAGTTGAAAGGCGTCCGCCTCGAAGGCGGCGAGATTGTCATCGGCCCGATGACCACCCAGCGCGAAATCATCGTCAACGGCCTCCTCGCCGAGCATGTTCCGATCCTGCGCGAAACCGCCGAGGTGATCGCCGATCCGCAGGTGCGCTATGTCGGGACCATCGGCGGCAACGTCGCCAACGGCGACCCCGGCAATGACATGCCGGCGCTGATGATGGCGCTCGGCGCGGCCTACGTCTTGCGCGGCCCCGACGGCGAGCGCCGGGTTCCGGCGCGCGAGTACTACCTCGGGCTCTACGAGACCGCCGCCAAGCCCTCGGAGG
Organism: uncultured Alphaproteobacteria bacterium; assembly: GCA_963761435.1. Classification (GTDB taxonomy): domain Bacteria; phylum Pseudomonadota; class Alphaproteobacteria; order Rhizobiales; family Beijerinckiaceae; genus Roseiarcus. Next base: position 490,871 of record CAVXHJ010000010.1, read on the forward strand.
TGCTGGCCTCCATCCGCGTGCCCAAGCCACCCGCGGGTCATGGCTGGGCCTATGAGAAGCTCAAGCGCAAGGTTGGGGACTATGCGACCGCCGCCGCCGCGGTAATCCTGACCGTCGCGAACGGGCGGATCGCGACTTGCGCCATCGGCCTCACCAATGTCGCCGGCACGGCGCTCATGGCGAGCGACGCCGCCGCGGCAGTCGTCGGCTCGGCGCTCGACAAGCCGGCGCTCGCCCGCGCCGCCGCCGCAGCAACCGCCGCCGCTTCGCCGGCCGCAGACGGCCGCGGCTCGGCCGAATATCGCGCCAAGATGGCCGGCGTCATGACGCAGAGGGCGCTCGCCCGCGCCTTCGCCCGCGCAACATCCTGAAGGGGTCCGGAATGTCGCTCACCAACGTCAGCATGACGATCAACGGCAAGGCAATGTCGGCGGCGGTCGAGCCGCGGACCCTCCTGATCCACTATCTGCGCGAGAACCTCAACCTCACCGGCGCGCATATCGGTTGCGACACCACCCACTGCGGCGCCTGCACGGTCGATGTCGACGGCCGCTCGGTGAAATCCTGCACCATGTTCGCGATTCAGGCCGCGGGCGCCGAGGTCCTCACCATCGAGGGCATGGCCGGCGCCGACGGCAAGCTCAGCGCGCTTCAGGAGGGTTTCCGCGAGATGCACGGCCTCCAGTGCGGCTATTGCACGCCGGGAATGATCCTGCGCGCCTACCGGCTCCTGAAGGAGAACCCGAACCCGTCGGAGAGCGAAATCCGCTACGGCATTTCGGGCAACCTCTGCCGCTGCACCGGATACCAGAACATCGTCAAAGCCATCCAATACGCCGCCGCGAAAATGGCCGGCCTCGAATTCAAGGAAGCCGCGGAATGAACGACACACCCACTCCGACCTCGCTCGAGCGCGCAGAAAAACTGCAGGGCATGGGCTGCAAGCGCAAGCGCGTCGAGGACGTGCGCTTCACCCAGGGCAAGGGCAACTACGTCGACGACATCAAGCTGCCGGGCATGGTGCACGGCGACTTCCATCGCTCGAGCCACGCCCACGCCCGCATCGTCAAGATCGACACGTCCAAGGCCAAGGCCGTGCCCGGGGTCCTCGCGGTGCTGACCGCCGAGGATCTCAAGGGCGTCAATCTCGCCTGGATGCCGACGCTCGCCGGCGACGTCCAGATGGTGCTGGCCGACGGAAAGGTCCTGTTCCAGAATCAGGAGATCGCCTTCATCGTCGCGACCGACCGCTATATCGCCGCCGACGCCGCCGACCTTGTCGAGGTCGAGTACGAGGCGCTTCCGGTCGTCGTCGACCCGTTCAAGGCGATGGCCCCCGACGCGCCTGTTCTGCGCGAGGACATCAAGGACAAGAAGGACGGCGCGCACGGGCCGCGCAGCCACCATAACCACATCTTCAACTGGCAGGTCGGCGACCGGGAGATGACCGACGCCGCCTTCGCCAAGGCCGAAGTCGCGACCAAGGACCTGCTCAGCTACCAGCGCGTCCACCCCTGCCCGCTCGAGACGTGCCAGTGCGTCGTCAGTTTCAACAAGATCACTGGCGACCTCACGATCTACGGCACGTTCCAGGCCCCGCATGTCATCCGCACGGTGGTGTCGCTGATCGCCCCCGTGCCGGAACACAAGATACATGTCATCTCGCCCGACATCGGCGGCGGCTTCGGCAACAAGGTCGGCGCCTATCCGGGATACATCTGCGCCGCGGTCGCCTCGATCGTGACCGGGCTCCCGGTCAAATGGGTCGAGGACCGGATCGAGAACCTCTCCACCACCTCGTTCGCGCGCGATTACCACATGACGACCGAAATCGCGGCGACGCGCGAGGGCCGGGTGACGGGCCTGCGCGTCCACATCCTCGCCGATCACGGCGCGTTCGACGCCTGCGCCGATCCGTCCAAATGGCCGGCCGGCTTCTCGAACATCGTCACCGGCTCCTACGACTTTCCGGTCGCGCACCTTTCTGTCGACGGCGTCTACACCAACAAGGCCCCGGGCGGCGTCGCCTATCGCTGCTCGTTCCGGGTCACCGAGGTCGCCTATGCGATCGAGCGGGCGATGGACATCATGGCGCAGAAACTGGGGATGGATCCGGTCGATTTCCGGATGAAGAATTTCATCAAGCGCGAGCAGTTCCCCTACCACTCCGCGCTCGGTTGGGAGTACGATTCCGGCGACTATCACACCGCCATGCAGAAAGCGCTCGACGCGACTGGCTACCGCAAGCTGCGCGAGGAGCAGAAGGCGAAGCAGGAGGCGTTCAGGCGGGGCGAGACCCGCGAGCTCATGGGGATCGGCGTGTCGTTCTTCACTGAAATCGTCGGCGCCGGGCCGTCCAAAAACTGCGACATCTTGGGCATCGCCATGTTCGATTCGTGCGAGATCCGCATCCATCCGACCGGTAAGGGAATCGCGCGGATGGGCACGAAGAGCCAGGGCCAGGGGCACGAGACGACCTGGGCCCAGATCATCGCGACCGAGATCGGCATCGCCGCCGACGACATCGCGGTCGAGGAAGGCAATACCGACACCGCCCCTTACGGCCTCGGCACTTACGGCTCCCGCTCAACCCCGGTCGCTGGAGCGGCGATCGCGATGGCCGCGCGGAAGATCAAGGCGAAAGCGCAGATGATCGCCGCTTACATGCTCGAAGTGCACGAGGGCGATCTCGAATGGGACGTCGACCGGTTCCGGGTCAAGGGCAATCCGGAGAAGTTCCAGACCATGACCGCGCTCTCCTGGGCCGCCTATCACCAGGTCCCGCCCGGCATGGAGCCCGGGCTCGAAGCGGTGAGCTACTACGACCCGCCGAACATGACCTATCCGTTCGGCGCCTATATCTGCGTGATGGACATTGACGTCGACACGGGGGCGCACAGAGTGCGACGCTTCTATGCGCTTGATGACTGCGGCACGCGCATCAACCCGATGATCATCGAGGGCCAGGTGCACGGCGGCTGCACCGAAGGCTACGCGATCGCCATGGGCCAGGAAATCGCGTACGATTCCGATGGCAACGTCAAGGGCGCGTCGTTGATGGATTACTTCCTGCCGACAGCGGTCGAGACCCCGCACTGGGAGACCGATTACACGGTCACGCCCTCGCCGCATCACCCGATCGGCGCCAAGGGCGTCGGCGAAAGCCCGAACGTCGGCAGCGTGCCCTGCTTCGCCAACGCCGTGAACGACGCGTTCAAGTTCGCCGGCTCGACCCACATCGCCATGCCCCACGACGCCTACCGCATCTGGCAGGCGGCGGAGAACCTGGGGCTGCACGGGTGAGAGCCGCGGCGATCCCTTCTCCCCGCCCGCGGGGAGAAGGTGGCCGAAGGCCGGATGAGGGGCGGCGCGGACCTTCGACGTCAACCTTCATCGTCGGCGCCGCCCCTCACCCTGGCCCTCTCCCCGCAAGCGGGGCGAGGGGAAACGCATGTCCATAACCCCCATCCCCCGCGAAGCGATCGCGGCGCGTCTGGCCGAGGTCGGCTATGTCGCCGACCGCGATCTCGCCACCGCGCTCTGGATGATGGACGCGCTCAAGCGCCCGCTGCTGATCGAGGGCGAGGCGGGCGTCGGCAAGACCGAAGTCGCCAAGGCGCTCGCCGCCGTGCACGGCGCGGAGCTCATCCGCATGCAGTGCTACGAGGGGCTCGACGTCAGTTCGTCGCTCTACGAATGGAACTACCAGCGCCAGCTGCTCGCGATCAAGGCGCGCGAGGGAACGGGCGCGAGCGTCGCCGAGATCGAGGCGCGCATCTTCTCGGAGGATTATCTGCTCGAGCGCCCGCTGCTCGCGGCCATCCGGCGAGAGACGCCGCCGGTTCTGCTGGTCGACGAAGTCGACCGCGCCGACGAGGAATTCGAAGCCTTCCTGCTCGAGCTCCTGTCAGACTTCCAGGTCACCATTCCCGAGTTCGGCGTCATCAAGGCGATCACCATCCCGCGCGTGGTCCTGACCTCGAACGCCACCCGCGAGCTCTCCGACGCGCTGCGCCGCCGCTGCCTCTATCACTATCTCGATTTCCCCGACGTCGACCGCGAAGCGGCGATTCTGCTCGCCCGCCAGCCCGGCCTCGACGCCAATTTCGCCGTGCAGATCGCGCGCATGGTCGGACTTTTGCGGAAGGAAGACCTGAAGAAGGTCCCCGGCGTCGCCGAGACGCTCGACTGGGCGGCGACGCTTGCCGGGCTCGGCGTCGAGGATCTGCGGCAGGAGCCGGAGATCGTCCATGCGACGCTGATCGCCCTCCTCAAGACGCGCGAGGACCGTCTCGCGATCAGTCCAGAGACGACGAGCCGGCTCGTCGGCCAGACCGCATGAGGGACATCGCTTGATGGGCGCGCATGCTTTCGCGGTCGAAGGCCCCGGTCCGGGCCCGGCGATGCGACGGCGCCTCGCGGGCTTCGTCGCCACCCTGCGCGACGCCGGCTTCGTCGTCGGGCAGGCGGAGGCGCAGGACGCCGCGCGGGTGATCGCCGGCCCGCTGGCCGAGCGGCCCGAAGGCTTGCGCGCCGGATTGCGCGCCCTGTTCGCGTCGCGCCGCTCGGACCTCGCGCGGTTCGATGACCTCTTCGACGCCTACTGGCGCGCGCGCGGCGTGAAGAGCGTCGCCAGGATCGACGCCGAGGCGCTGGCCGCCCGCTCGCCCCGGCGCTTCCAGCATGGTCCAGGCGGGAGCGACCGCCAGCCGGAGCCGACCCGCATCGGCGGCGCCCGCGGGCGCGAGGACGCCGCCGCGGACGGCGGCGGGCGGCGCGGCGGCGCGTCGGCGCAGGAGGCGATGTCGAAGAAGGACATCGCGGCGTTCGAGGGCGAGAGGGAGCGCGCCGAGGCCGCCGAGATCGCCGAACGGTTCGCGCGCGCGATGCGGGCGAGGCTCACGCGGCGCGAGCGCGCGCGCCGGCGCGGGCGGCGGCTCGACCTCCGGGCGACGATCCGGCTCAGCGTCGCCCACGGCGGCGAGCCGCTTGATCTCAAGTTCCGCCGGCGCAAGATCAAGCCGCTGAGAATTCGTGGCGCTGCTCGACGCCTCCGGCTCGATGGAGGCTTACGTCGCCTTCTTCACCCGCTTTCTGCACGCCGTGACCCAGGTTTTTCGCGAGTCCGAGGCGTTCCTCTTCCACACCCGGCTCGCACATGTGTCGTCGGCGCTGAAGGAGCGCAATCCGGCGCGCGCCCTCGACCGGCTCGCGCTGATGGCGGCTGGCGTCGGCGGCGGCACCAGGATCGGCGAGTGCCTGACCGCCTTCAACCTGAGGCACGCGAAGCGGGTCATCCATTCGCGCACCTGCGTCATGATTCTCTCCGACGGCTACGACACCGGTCCGCCGGAAGTCCTGGCCGCGGCGATGCGCGAGCTCAGGCGCCGCTGCAGGCGCATCGTCTGGCTCAATCCGCTCACCGGCCGCCGCGGCTTCGAGCCCAGCGCGCGCGGCATGCAGGCCGCCCTCCCCTATCTTGATTTGCTGGCGCCAGCGCACAATCTCGAAAGTCTCGCGGCGCTCGAACCTTATCTGGCGAGGATATGATCCCCATGGGCGTGCTCGAACAGGCGGCGCAGCGTCAGGCGAAAGGCCGGGCCTTCGCGCTCGCCACGGTCGTGCGCACCGTCTCCGTCACCGCCGCAAAGGCCGGCGCCAAGGCCCTGATCGGGCCGGACGGCTCGATCGAGGAAGGCTGGATCGGCGGCGGATGCGCCCGCGCGGCGGTCGTGAAGGCGGCGCGCCAGTGCATGGCCGACGGCCAGTCGCGGCTCGTCTCGATCGCGCCGAAGGATGCGCTTGCCGAACTCGGCGCTGCGGCGGGCGAGGAGCGCGGCGGCGTCTTCTATGCGAAGAACTCCTGTCCGAGCCAGGGCACGATGGACATTTTCGTCGAGCCGGTCCTGCCGAGTCCGCGCCTTCTCATCCTCGGCGCGTCGCCGGTCGCGGTCGCCCTCGCGCGGCTTGCGCCGTCGATGGGGTTCGCGGTCACGATCGCCGCGGCGCCGGAGGAGCACGAGCGGTTCGATCCCGGCGTCCGGCGCCTCGCGGGCGTGGCCGCGGCGACGGAGGAAGGCGAGCACGCCTTCGTCGTCGTCTCGACCCAGGGAGCAGGCGACCGCGCCGCGTTGAAGAGCGCCGCCGCGATGGATGCGCGCTATCGCGCCTTTGTCGGCTCGCGTCGCAAGGCCGAGACTCTCAAGCGCGGCCTCGCCGAAGACGGCGTGTCGGCCGACGCCCTCGACGCGATTAAGGCGCCCGCCGGCCTCGACATCTCCGCCATCTCGTCGGAAGAGATCGCGCTCTCGATCCTCGCCGAAATGATCGCGGTCCGCCGCAAACCTCAACGCCCGGCGGCTGAGGACGCGCTCGACTGATCGCGCCCACCCGCTCGGCGGCGACCGCCCCGTCTCACCAATAGACTTTGGACGGTCGGATCTCGACCGCGCCGCCCTGGCTGACCGCGGGGATTTGGGAGGCCAACCGCACGGCGTCTTCATCGGTTTCGGCTTCGAACTCAAGGAAGCCGCCAACGGTCCCGCCCGGCTGCTCGACATACGGGCCGGGGAGGGCGAGAGTCTTGCCGTCCCGCATCTGGACGGTGATGGCGTCCTGGGCGAGCCCTAGCGGGGGCCCGGGTCTTACGTTCGGGGTTTTGTTCACGGCGGCGTAGCGCTGAGCGACGTCCTTATGGTCATTGGGGCTCAGCGCCTTGGGGTCGTACCCAACCGCCTGGTAGATGAACATGACATACTTCATGGCTTCAACCTCCGTGGATTTCGGTTGATCGTGGGCCTTCGGCGTTTCGCCCACGCCGGGGATGGCGAGGCCGAGGCCGCAAGTTGACCTGGATAGCGCGTCACAATGCTCGGCCGACGATCGTCATCCTGATGACGAAGCCTGTGCAGGAAATGTGACGATGGACGACAAAAAAACCCTGGCCAAGCAGTTCGCCGCGAGCCGGAGCCGCCTGCGCTCAGTCGCCTATCGCATGCTGGGTTCGGCGAGCGAGGCGGAGGACGCGGTTCAGGAAGCCTGGCTCCGCCTCATGCGCGCGGAGGGGGCTGGCGTCGAGAATCTCACGGCGTGGCTCACCACCGTGGTCGCTCGAATCTGCCTCGACATGCTGCGCTCCAGGAAGTCGCGGCGCGAGGAGCCGCTCGGCGCCGAGGTCGAGGAGTTCCCCGCCGGCGACGCCGAGCAGGACAGGGAGATCGCCGACTCCGTCGGCGTCGCCATGCTCATCGTGCTCGAGACGCTGCCGCCCGCGGAGCGGGTGGCTTTCGTGCTGCACGACATGTTCGATCTTTCCTTCGACGCCATCGCGCCCGTCGTCGGCCGATCGCCGGCGGCGGCCCGGCAACTCGCGAGCCGCGGACGCCGCCGCGTTCGGGGTGCGCCGGCGTCGCCTGACGCGGATCGCGCGAGGCAGCGCGAAGTCGTCGAGGCCTTCCTCGCCGCGTCGCGCGAGGGGGACTTTTCCGCGCTCATCGCGGTGCTCGACCCCGGCGTCGTGCTTCGCGCCGACGCGGCGGCGGTCGCGGCCAGCGTCGCTCGCGCGAGCGTCGGAGCGCCGCCATTGACGCGGGAAGTTCTCGGCGGCGAGGCCGTCGCGAAGATCTTCGCCGGCCGCGCAGCGGCGGCGCAACCCGCAACCATCGCCGGGGCGCCCGGGCTCGTCTGGGCGCCTGGGGGACGGCCGTTCGCGGTCTTCAACTTCGTCGTCGAGCGCGGCCGCATCGTCGAGATCAGCCTGATCGCCGACCGCCAGAGCATCGCCGCGCTTGACCTCAGAATTCTAGCGCCGTCGCTGGCGGCGAGTCCCGGCCCCTGGGCGCTAAACCCTCCCCTCGCGTCGCATGAGCCGCATGACCGCGCTCAAGCTCGCCTTGAGCGAGGCCATCACGATGTTCGGGTCCATCCCCACGCCGTGAAGCACGCGGCCCTCGGAGTCCTGGATCTCGACGTAGCTTGCAGCGGTCGCGTTGGCGCCCCGGCCGACGGCGTGCTCGTGATAGTCGATGAACGAGAACTCGACCTTGAACGCATTCTTCAGTGCGTCAACGAAGGCGTCGATCGGCCCGTTGCCCTCACCCTCTATGGTCATCGTCGAGCCGTCGGCCTTGCGCAAGGTCGCGTAGAGCTCGCGGTTGTCGGGGCTGCTGGGCAAGACCTGCTGCTTGACGAGCGTCATCGGCGCGTCGTCGAGCAAGTAGGTCTTGCGGAACAGCGCCCACAATTCGGGCGAAGTCAGCTCCTTGCCGTCAGCGTCCATCCGCTCCTGGGCGATTTTCGAGAACTCGACCTGGAGCGAGCGCGGCAGGTCGAGCCCGTGGTCGGCGCGCAGGATATAGGCCATGCCCCCCTTGCCGGACTGGCTGTTGATGCGGATCACCGCCTCGTAGTCGCGCCCGACGTCCTTCGGGTCGATCGGCAGGTAGGGCACGAGGAACAAGGGATCGTTGCGCTTCTCCTGCGCTTCGAAGCCCTTCTTGATCGCGTCCTGATGCGAGCCGGAGAAGGCGGTGTAGACGAGCTCGCCGGCATAGGGATGGCGCTGATGCACCGGCAGTTGCGTGCAATGCTCGGCTATGTCCCGGATCGCATTGACGTCGCTTACGTCGAGCTTGGGCTCGACCCCTTGCGTGAACAGGTTCAAGGCCATGGTGACGATATCGACATTGCCGGTGCGCTCGCCGTTGCCGAACAGCGTGCCCTCGACCCGCTCGGCGCCCGCCATCAGCGCCAGCTCCGCCGCCGCAACCGCGGTGCCACGGTCGTTGTGCGGATGGACGGAGAGGATCACGCTCCCTCGGTCGGAGATGCGCCGGCCGAACCATTCGAACTGATCGGCATACGTGTTCGGGGTCGCCATTTCGACCGTCGCCGGCAGATTGAGGATGAGCCGCTTGTGCGACGTCGGCTTGATCACGTCCTTGACCGCCTCGCAGATGTCGAGAGCGAAATCGAGTTCCGTCCCGGTGAAGCTTTCGGGAGAATATTCGAACTGAAAGTCCGTGCCGCGAACAGCGTCGGCCAGCGCCTTGACCTGCCTTGCGGCGCTGACCGCGATGTCGGTTATTCCCTTGCGGTCGGTCTTGAACACGACCTCGCGCTGGAGCGTCGAGGTCGAGTTATAGAAGTGGACGATGACCTTGCTTGCGCCCTTCACCGCTTCGAAGGTGCGCTCGATGAGTTCGGGGCGGCACTGGGTCAGAACCTGGATCGCGACGTCGTCGGGGACCGCGCCGCTCTCGATGATCGAGCGGACGAAGTCGAAGTCGGTCTGCGAGGCGGAGGGAAAGGCGACCTCGATCTCCTTGAACCCCATGCCGACGAGCAGCCGGAACATGCGGTTCTTGCGATCGACGCCCATCGGCTCGATGAGCGCCTGATTGCCGTCGCGGAGGTCGACCGAGCACCAGATCGGAGCCTTGTCGATGACCCGCGACGGCCATTGGCGGTCCGGCAGGACAATGGGGGCGTAGGCGCGATATTTCTGAATGGGCATCTGTGTCATGGCGAACCTGAGAAGCGTTGCGGCGGCCATTGGCTTTTCTGGAAAGCCGGCCGCGAAGAAGCTGGAAATCTGAGAAAGGCTCTGAGGTCTGATCGAGTTCAGAGCGAAGATAGGCGCCCCGGCGCGTCTAGCGCGCCGGGCGGCTAAGTTGCAGGGTCGTCGACCACGTTCGCATGATCTCCTTCAACCAGAGGCGAGCGAAAAAATCAACCGCCGGGTTCGGAAGCGCAACCCATCACGCAGAATTATCTCCAGCGATTTCGGTGGGAAGGGAAGTGTGGAATGGCGCTTTGGATCGGCGAGCCGGGGGCGCACTGACATGTTGGCGACGATCTTTCTCTCGAAGCGTGACTTTGCGGCGGACCAGCCGTATCGGGTTCGGATGAAAGGGACCATAGGGAGCGCGGTCGTCGCATGACCCGCGATCCACTCGCCTGCCCCGACCTCATCGCCGGGCGCCGCTTTGCTTACGCGGCGGCGGCAGCTAGGGAGGGCGACTGGGCCGCGGCGGCCGAGGTTCTTGAACAGGCTCTGGAACGCGCGCCCGATTGGGCCGCGGCGTGGTTCGCGCTGGGCGAGGCGAGAGAGAGGCTGGGCGAGCTTGCCGACGCCGCCGCAGCCTTTCGCGCCGCCGTTGCGGCCGATCCGTCGGATGCGCTGGGCGCGGCGGCGCGCCTCGCGCTGCTTGGCGGCGCCGACGGCGCCAAAGAGCTGCCCACCGCCTTTGTGGCGCGGCTCTTCGACCAGTACGCGCCCGGGTACGACGCGCATCTGACCGATAAGCTCAACTATCGCGGTCCGAGCCTGATCGCCGAAGCGCTCGATCTCGCCACACCGGGCCGGCGCTTCGCGGCGGCGCTCGACATCGGTTGCGGCACAGGCCTCATGGGCCAAGCCATTCGCGCCCGGGTCGATCGTCTTGCCGGCGTCGACCTTTCGCCCGCCATGATCGCAAGAGCCGGCCGGCGCGGACTTTACGACGCGTTGGAAGCCGCCGAGGCGACCGAGTTCCTCGTTCGATCCGCGCCGGGCGCGTACGATTGCATTCTCGCCGCCGACGCGCTCTGCTATTTGGGCGACCTTCGCCCCATATTCGGGGCTCTCAGACGCGCGCTCGCGGCTGACGGCGTCTTTGCTCTTTCGCTCGAGAGCTATGAGGGCGATGGCTTTAGCCTGCGAAAAACGCTCCGCTTCGCGCATGCCCCCACTTACCTTGAGGCAACCGCGCTGGAGGCTGGACTCCGGCCGCTTCTGACGCGGGCGGCCTCGGCGCGCCAGGAGGCTGCCCAGGACGTCCCCGGAGTGATCGCTGTGTTCCTGGCCGCAGACTGAGGAAAGTCATGTTGCGAGGCCCCCGAGCCCCCGGGGCGCTGGCGCGCTCATCCCCCCGTACGCTCCTTTCGGGCTCTGATGATCGACGCGTTGTACTCGCCGCCGAAAACGAACAGGAGCGCCACCCAATAGAGATAGACGAGCGCGATCATCACCGACGCGAGACCGGCGTAGGTCGAAATGTAGTTGCGCAGGTATTCGCTCAAATAGGCCCCGAAGACCTCGCCGAACGCGATGCTGGCGACGAAAGTCACCGCGACGCCGGGCAGAATGTCGAGAAACCTCACCCGGTGAGCGGGGAGGATGATGTGGGCGAGAATGAGCGACGTCGCAAGCATCAAGGCGGCGACGCCGATGCGGACGAACGTCAGGAGCTCATGCGCTTCCTCCACCGCGGGGAAAAAGGCCGCGAGCGTGTCCAGGATCAAGGGTCCGAGCACCACAAGGAAGGCCAGCGCCAGGAGCGCGATCGACCCCACCAGCACCAGCCCCAGCGACTGGAGCCGCAGCATCCACCACGGCCGCATTTCGACCAGCCCATAGGCGCGATTAAGCCCGACCCGAAGCGCTTCGATCGCGCTCGAAGCGAAATAGAACGAGAACACCGCGCCAAAGGTCAAAAGCCCGCCGCTGCGGGGAGTCGTCAAGACCCGCCCGACCTCCTCCGCGATCGGGCGGGCGACGACGTCCGGCCACTCGGCGAATACGAGCTTCGCCGCCTCGTTGGCCAGATCGGCCGAGCCGATGAATCCGGCGAGCGCCGCCACGAAAATCAGGAAAGGGAACAAGGAGGTTAGCAGGGTCAGGCCAATGTAGCTGGCGATCGCCCAGCCGTCATCGGCGGCGAACTTCTCAGCCGCCTGCCAGACGATTCTGAAGCCTCTGCCCACCCTCGCCTCGAGTTTTTCCCCGCCAGGGCCATTTTGGCCCGCCGCGACAGCGAACGCCACCCGTGGCGCCCACGAATTCTCGCCCGGGCGCCGCAAAAAGACGCATTGCAACCGAGAAAGCGACGACGCATGCTGCGGCGCAGCAACGGCGCCAGCCTGATGGAGTCGCCCCCGTGACCGTCGACAATCTCGCCCGTCAAGCCCAGATCGCCGTCGAGGGCCTCCTGGATTGCGCGCTGACCGCGGTGCGCGAACGGGTGAGCGAGAACGGCAAGCTCAGCGCCGCCCTGATCGAAGCCGAGCAGCACGCCGCTCACGGGCTGGCGTGGCTTGCGACCTATGTCGAGGCGATCAAGGAAATGGCCGCCTATGCGGCGCGGATGCGCGAAGAGGGCCGCTTCGGCAAGACCGAGGAGCTGCTCACACGCATCGGCTTGGGCGAATATCTCGCGCAGGTCTTCGGCGGCATCCCAATGAACCAGGGCGAGATCGTGCGCCTCGCCGACTTCGGCCTCGGCGCAGACGAGAGCGCGCCGTTTCGCAACGAAATTGTCGAGACGCTGATCGCCTCCGGCAACACCCGCGAAAACCGCGCCGCGCTCGCTGCGCTGATCGGCGAAGCGCGCGAAGGCGCGATCGGCGACCCAGGCCTCGACGAAACCTTCGACGCCATTCGCGGCGAGATGCGCCGCTTCGCCGACGCGGAGGTCGTCCCGCACGCGCAAGGCTGGCATCGCGCCAACGCCTATATCCCGCTCGAGGTCATCGCGGGCCTGTCGGAAATGGGCGTCTTCGGCCTCACCATCCCCGAGGCCTATGGCGGGATGGGGCTCGGCAAGGTGGCGATGTGCGTGGTCTCGGAGGAGCTGTCGCGCGGCTATATCGGCGTCGGCTCGCTCGGCACCCGCTCCGAGATCGCCGCCGAACTCATCCTGGTCGGCGGCACGGAAGCGCAGAAGCAAAAGTATCTGCCGAAGATCGCGAGCGGCGAGATCCTGACAACCGCCGTCTTCACCGAGCCCAACACCGGCTCCGACCTCGCGTCCTTGCGCACGCGCGCGGCGCGCGAAGGCGGCGAATACGTCGTCAACGGGGCCAAGACCTGGATCACCCATCCGGTCCGCGCGGACCTCATGACGCTGCTCGTGCGCACCAACGCGAACGAGAAGGGCTACCGGGGCCTCTCGATGTTCCTCGCCGAGAAGCCGCGCGGCAGCGACGCCGATCCGTTTCCGGCCGCGGGCATGTCGGGCGGCGAGATCGAGGTGCTCGGCTACCGCGGCATGAAGGAATACGAGATCGCCTTCGACGGCTTCCGCCTGTCCGCCGAGGCGCTGCTCGGCGGCGAGGAGGGCCAGGGCTTCAAGCAGTTGATGGAGACGTTCGAATCGGCGCGCATCCAGACCGCGGCGCGCGCCGTGGGCGTGGCCCAATGCGCCTTCGAGCTTGGCCTGCGCTACGCCCGCGAGCGGGTGCAGTTCGGCAAGACGATCATCCATTTCCCCCGCGTCGCCGACAAGCTCGCGCTGATGGCGGTGGAAATCCACATCGCCCGCCAGATCACCTATTTCGCCGGCCGGGCCAAGGATGACGGCCGGCGCTGCGACCTTGAAGCGGGCATGGCGAAACTGCTCGCCGCGCGCGTCGCCTGGACGGCGGCCGACAATGCGCTGCAGATCCACGGCGGCAACGGCTTCGCGCTCGAATATCCGATCTCGCGGGTTTTGTGCGACGCACGCATCCTCAACATTTTCGAAGGCGCGGCGGAGATCCAGGCGCAGGTGATCGCGCGGCGGCTCTTGGAGGGGGGAAACTAGGGGCGCTTGCCCCTGCACGGCGCCGAGCGGCCCCCATCTTCGCAAAAACATACGCAAGCGAACGAAAGCCCACGAAAATCAAACTGCTTTCTTTTCCTTTCTTTTGCTTTTCGGAATCGAGGCTTTTCAAAGGGTTACGCGCGATTCAAGTGATTTTTTTCTCCCGCGCCGCCTCGCGCGCGCTCCTTCCCTCTGCGGCATCATCCCATTACCCGTCGTTAGGCAACATAGCGCCATTTCTGATTTTTAGCAAGCAGATTCGCGCTCTTATCGCGTTGGCTGTTGTGGGGAAGGAATCGGGAGCATGGCGGAGGTGGCGGACGGCGCCATCAAGGCGTCATGGCCGGGCTTGTCCCGGCCATCCACGAAGGCCCAGCGCATCTACGCAGGCAAGCGCGAAAAGCCTTGCGACCGTCCGCCTTCCTGCCGGTCGCGCCGAGGCGGGACTCGTTCTTGCGGCGGCCCGGCGTGGATGGCCGGGACAAGCCCGGCCATGACGGCAAGGGTTCGACGAACGAACAGCAAACCGGTCGACCAACACATAACGCCATAAGAGCGCAGATTCGTGTCTACCTGTTTTTCAGTCGAAGCCTCGGCGCCCGGAAGCCGGGAGGGAGCCAATCGGGGACGGATTGTCGAGTTTCGGAGCGCCGTCGACGCGATGCGCTGCGCCATCGAAGTGCAGAACGCGATGGTCGAACGCAATGCCGAAGGGGCGGAGGACGGGCGCATCTGCATCCTTGTCAGCGACGTTGTGGAGGAGAGCGACGGCGATCCGTCAGCGCGTCGATTGCGCTCATGCCAACGTCCTCCCGCGTCACCCCCTCCGCCTCCAGCACGAAGTCCGGCCCATAGGCCGACGCCGGCGTCTGGTAGCCTGCGGGCGCAAGTCCCCTCAACGCCTTCCGCGCAGCGCCCAGCGCAGCCGCCGTCGTCCATTCGACGCCGGCCTCGGGGCCATGCAGCCTCGCGCTTGCGCTACGGCCTTTGTCGTCCGCGACCTCGCCCCAGACATGGGTCGCCGTTCGGGCCCGCAACGCCGGGATCGGGCCGGGCCGTACGCCCATGAGCATGAGATTGCGCAAAGGCGCCCATTTCGCCATCGGCGCAACGGCCCGCATGACCGCGAGTTGGCGCCTGAGCGGCGGCGGCGCTGCGATGTAGGCTTCGATATTGGGAATGCCGGTGCTGTAAAAGGCGGTGAACACGTCGCCCCAGGGAATGGCCTCCGCTTCGACCGGCCCGGCGCCGAAATCTACCGAAATCGTCTCGTGCCTGTCCGGGCGGATCAGTCGGCCGTTGCGGCGAACGCGATCGCCGTATTCCAAGAGCTCGATCGCCGTTCGCTGCGTCCCGGGAGGCATGCCCGCCGGGCCGATTGACTGAAACGCGAGCCGCAGCCTCGCGGCCGACGGCAAGCGGCGCTTCAAGTACAGCGCGAGGCAATCGGTCGGCACGACGTCGAAGCCGGCTCCGGGAAGCAGCATGACCCCGCGAGCTTTCGCTTCCGCGTCTTTGGCCTGCAGCGCCTCGAAGACCGGAATCTCGCCGGTGATATCGAGATAGGGAACGCCCGCGCTTAGGCAGGCGCTCGCCAGCTTCTCCGCCGTATATTTAAACGGTCCGGCGCAGTTGAGAACGGCGGCCGCCCCTTTGAGCCCGTCCGCCGCTTCGGCGGCGACGTCGAGGCCGAACGCACGGCGCTCGACCCCGAGATCCGCCGCCATCAGTTCGAGTCTCGCCGCGTCGCGGCCGGCGAGGATGGTCGGAAGCCCTGAGCCGACTGCCGTTCGGGCGATGTGGCCGCCGACAAATCCGGTCGCGCCGTAGATCATGAGCTTTGCCGACATCGGCGGCCTCCTCACGCCCGCCCCCTCGATCTCCGCGCCTGATCCAGACAACGGAGACCGAGAGATACCCGATTGGGCGCGGAAGGCGAACTAGAGCCTTTCGATCCTCACTCGCGCAAGGCCCGCCTGGCGGAAGCCGAGCACGCCAGCAGCGGCGGGCGAGACGTCGATGATCCGCCCGCGAATGAAGGGGCCGCGATCGACGATCTTCACGATCGCGGTGCGACCGTTGTCGAGATTGAACACCTTGACTCGGGTCCCGAACGGCAGCGTTTTGTGAGCTGCGATCAGTCCACCATAGTACGGATTTTGATAATATGAGGCTATACCCAATTCCCCTGCCGACGCCGCACTCGTAAATCCGGCGAATAGAGCGCACATAAGAACGAATTTTCGCATTCACCTAACCTTCTTTTCCAAACGTTGCGCGGTTCGTCTGGAAGGAAGTTAGGGCCAAAACAAGGCATGTCCTTTTTCACCAGCTGCAATGCTTAGAACAACTTGACAAGAACGCGGCCATATGCGGCGCAGGAAAATCGCTATAGATTCCAATCCCGAGCGGACGCCTGTTGCGAAGAGCTGAAGGGAGAGTGGTTCTGATGAAGGTGCTGATCGTCGGCGCGGCCGGCATGATCGGGCGCAAGCTCACGGCGCGCCTCGCGCGCGATGGCCGCGTCGCCGGGCAGGCGATCGATCAGGCGTATCTCGTCGACATCGTCGCGCCAGAGCCGCTTGCGAACGCTCCCTTTCCGGTTAGTCTCGCCGCCTTCGACATCGCCGCGCCCTATGTCGCGCCCAAGCTCATCGCGCCGCGGCCCGATCTCATTTTCCTGCTCGCCTCAGTAGTCTCGGGTGAAGCGGAGGCGGATTTCGACAAAGGCTACGCCATCAATGTCGGCGGAACCCACTCTTTGTTCGAGGCGATCCGGCGCGAGCAGGCCCTTTCCGGCGGCGCCTATCGGCCGCGCGTCGTCTTCACGTCTTCGGTCGCGGTGTTCGGCGCGCCGTTCCCGGACAAGATCGGAGACGAATTCCTCTGCGCGCCGCTGACCAGCTACGGAACCCAGAAGGCGATCCTCGACCTTCTCCTGGCCGATTATTCGCGGCGCGGCTTCCTCGACGGAATCGGACTGCGGCTGCCGACGATCTGCGTGCGTCCGGGCGCGCCCAACAAGGCGGCGTCCGGGTTCTTCTCCGGCATCATCCGCGAGCCGCTCAATGGCAAGGAGGCGCTCCTGCCGGTCGGAGACGACGTGCGCCACTGGCACGCCTCGCCGCGGGCGGCGGTCGGGTTCCTCATGCGCGCCGCCGAACTTGACCTCAGCCTGCTCGGACCGCGCCGCTCGCTCAATCTGCCGGGGGTCAGCGTTACCGTCGGCGAGCAGATCGAGGCGCTGCGCGCCGTCGCCGGCGACAAGGCGGTGGCTCTCATCCGCCGCGAGCCAGACGAGACGATCGCCCGCATCGTCGCCGGCTGGCCGCGAGATTTCGACCCGGCGCGGGCAAAAAGCCTCGGATTTCACGCCGACGCCAACTTTTCGGCTATAATCAATGCGTATATTGAGGATGAACTCAAAGGCTAACGCAGCGTGACCCCAGGATGTTAGACTTTCCGGTCCAAAGAGAAATTGGCGCCGAGCCGTCTGCGCTGGCCAGGGCGCTCGCAAAGCATGCGAGGGCGCCAGGACACGCGCTGCCCCTGCGCGGCTTCGGCCTGGCGGCGCGCGTGCTTGCGGTCACGATCGGGTTCGTCCTTCTCGCGATGAGTCTTTTCTATGTGACCCGACTCGTCGCCCACCGCGAGATGTGGCTGCACAACAAGGTGACCGCCGCCCAGACGATTGTCGAGGCTTTCGGCCTTGCCGGCCCTGCGCCCCCGGCCCAGGACCTGTCGCAAAAGATCCTCAACAGCGTCGAGGCGAAGTCGATTGTCGTAGACACGCCGGCAGGCCGGCGTGAATTCATCGCCGCCGGCGGCGCTCCGGCGGGCGCCGAGGCGATCACAGCCGACGACAGCTCCTATGTCGACGGAGTCGCAGCGACGTTTCATGCAATGTTCGACCCGCTCGGGACGATCGTGAAACTCGGCGCCCCGGCGCAGGCAAATGAACCGGCCATCGAATTCGCCTTCGATGAGACCCCGCTCATCGAGTCGTTGTGGCGCGTTACAAGGAATTTTCTGACGATCTCGCTCACCATCGCCGCCGTCGTCACCTGCGTGCTGTGGGCGGCGCTGTGGCAAATGGTGCTGCGGCCGGTGCAACGCCTGACGACCAATATCATCGCCTTCGGCGAAAGCCCGCAAGACGCTTCGCACGTCATCACGCCGAGCGGCCGGCGCAACGAGATCGGCCGCGCCGAGGCTGCGCTTCTGGTGATGCAAAGTTCGCTTGCCCACGAACTGGCGCAGCGCAAGCGCCTTGCTGAACTCGGCATGGCGGTCACCCGCATCAATCACGACCTGCGCAACATGCTCAGCGCCGCGCAGCTCATTTCGGATCGCCTGGCGGCGATCCCCGATCCGCTCGCGCAGCGGCTCGCGCCTCGGCTGGTGGCGACGCTCGATCGCGCGATCCAGTTCTGCCAGGCGACTCTGACTTATGGCGCGGGCCGCGACCAACCCCCTTCGCGCCGGCGATTCGATTTGAGCGAGCTGGTCCGGCAGGTTGTCGAGGCCGCGCAGGCGGAAAGCACGACCGCGATCGACTACGACATCGACATTCCGCCGCGCTTCGACGTCTATGCGGACGCGGACCATATTCTCCGTGTGCTCGAGAACCTCAGCCGCAACGCCGCCCAGGCGCTGGTGGCCAAGGGCGCCGAGGATGGCCGTCCGAAAGCGATCCGCTTCGCCGCGATTCGCACCGACGGGCTCGCGCTGATCGAGATCAGCGACACGGGCCCAGGGTTTCCTGTCGATCAAAGCGAGCGGATATTCGAGCCATTCCACAAGTCGACCAGCGAGGTCGGCGCCGGCCTGGGCCTCGCGATCGCGGCGGATCTGGTCACACGGAATGGCGGGGCTATCGCGCTCGCGCCGGCAAAGTCCGATGACTTCTACTGCGGCGCGCGGTTCCTCATCAAATTGCCTACCCCCGAAGGCGCCGCGCGCAAGGCCGCGCGCGTTCTGCCCGAAGTCTGATCGGGGCCTTAAAGTCAAGTCCACATCCGACAGCATCGGCCGCGCCAGGCGGCGCGTGGACCGCGCCGCTTCCGAAATGTCCGGCGGCTCGGATAAGAAGGCGCGGCTCCGAGACGGGGGAATGAGCATGTCGGCCGTGACGCCAGCGGCGCGAACGCAATCGATCGCCTTTCTCTCTTCCGGCGCCAAGGAGGCGAACGAGGCGCTCGAGAAGCTCACGGCTCTTTACGGCGCGAGCCCCCTCGAGGAGGCGGACGTCATCGTCGCGCTCGGCGGCGACGGCCTGATGCTTCAGACCCTGCATATGACGATCAAGACGCCGAAGCCGATCTTCGGCATGAACCGCGGTTCGGTCGGCTTCCTGATGAACGACTATTCGGAAGCTGGCCTGCGCGAGCGGCTGCGGGCGGCGCTGCCGGCGATCATTCATCCGCTCATCATGCGCGCGCGCGACGTCCACGGGGCGGAGACGACAGCGCGCGCGATCAACGAGGTGTCGATGCTGCGCCAGACCTACCAGGCGGCCAAGCTGCGCATCGAGATCGACGGCAAAACGCAGCTCCACGAATTGATCGCCGACGGCATCCTGGTCGCGACGCCAGCCGGCTCGACCGCCTACAACCTCTCCGCCAACGGCCCCATCCTGCCGCTCGGGGTGCCGCTGATGGCGCTGACCCCGCTGTCGGCCTTCCGCCCCCGCCGCTGGCGGGGCGCGCTCTTGCGCGATTCGCAACGCGTGACCATCGAGGTGCTGGAAGCCGACAAGCGCCCTGTCGCCGCCGCCGCCGACCATTTCGAAATCCGGCGCGTGGTCCAAGTCGACGTGGCGATGGACAAGGCGACGTCGCTCGTCCTGCTGCATGACCCGGGCCATTCGCTCGACGAGCGAATCCTGGGCGAACAGTTCCGCTACTAGGCGCCGCGCCATGGCCAGATCCGCACGCGTGCTCGGCGAGACGCTCCTTTCGCGGGGCCGGTTCGATCTGACAAAGACCGAGATCGAGGTGACCGAGGAGGACGGTTCGGCCCGCACGCTCGCCCATGAGGTCTATCGCCACGGGCTGGCGGCGGCGGTGCTGCTCTATGATCCGAAGCGCGGCGTCGTCACGCTCGTCAAGCAGTTCCGCGCCGGCGCTTATCTCAGCGACGGCGCGCTGGCGACGATCGAGGCTTGCGCCGGCATGCTCGACGGCGACCCGCCCAACGTCTGCGCCGTCCGCGAGGCGCTGGAGGAGACGGGCATTGTGATCCGCGAGCCCGCCCATGCGTTCGACGCCTACATGAGCCCCGGCGGCATGACGGAGAAGATCGCCTGCTTCGTCGCTCCCTATGGCGAAGCGGACCGCGCGGGAAAGGGCGGCGGCGTCGACGACGACGAGCACATCACCGTCCTCGAGATCCCGTTTGCGGAAGCGCTCGCAATGATCGAGCGCGGCCTCATCGCGGACGCCAAGACGATCGCGCTCTTGTATTACGCCAAAGCGAAGAGACTCATCGAATAGGACAGCCTGGGACAGCCTTTGGACGGCCGTTCACCGCCATCGAGCGGTCAAGGTCTTCTGCGAGGCTCAATTCGGGAGCAACAATAGGGGAGGAAAGCATGGCGGCGTTCGATAGCCTGATCGACGATTTGGCCAGCAGGTACGGACTTGGCGCCAACGCCCGGTCGCTCGTCAAAGAAGTCCTCGCGTTGATCACAAACTCCCCGGGGGGATTGGGTGGTTTCCTCGACAGGCTTAGATCGGCTGGGCTCGCTTCAAATGTCGCGTCCTGGCTCGGCCATCCTGATGCAGGCGCGGTCGCTGCGGGAGAAGTTGAACGAGCGCTCGGAACGACTGCGCTCGGCGGGATCGCGAGCCGCCTTGGTCTGACGCAAAGCGCGGTTTCGACCGCGCTGGGATACGCATTACCGAAGATCGTTGGCCTTCTGACGCCCCGCGGCGTCGTTCCCGCCACACTGCCTGCCGAAGTCACGGCTCTTCTCTCGCGGGCTCCAGCCGCCACGGCGACGCAACAGGCCGCGCCGCCGCGGGTCGACCCCTACGCGACGAGCCGGCAAAGCCCGTCTGGCGTCTCGCGCTGGGTATTGCCGGCGCTGGCTGCGGTGGTTGTCGTTGGTCTGCTTTCCTATTTCGGAGCGATACTCAACCGAACCCCGCCGGCTCCGCCCGCAAAGGCGCCGGAGCCTGCGACACCCGCACCCACCGCCGACGCACAGCCGCCCTCGCCGCCGCCACAGGCTCCGATGGTCGCGCAAACGCCCGCGCCAGCGCCGCAAGCCCCCGCGCCGGCGCCTCAGCCAACCGCGCAGGCCCCTGCGCCAGCGCCCGCCCTCGCGCAGGCGCCGTCCCCGCCGCCTTCGGCTCCGACGGTCGCACAGCCGCCCGAGCCAGCGCCGCCGGCCCCTGCGCCCGCGCCTCAGCCGGCGGCGCAGGCCCCTGCTCCCTCGACGGACTCGCAGGCGAGCGCTCCCGCGCCGGCGCCGCCGCCTCCCTCGTCGGAAGCACAAGCGACAGCCCCGCAACCGTCGGCTCCGCCAGCTCCCGCCTCGGCTTCGGCCCCAGCGACCGAACAACCGTCTGCAACCCCGGCGCCTGCGATAGCGGCAACGACCGAGCCGACCGCGCCTGTATCCGCCGCAAAGCCTACTCGCGTCGCGCTCAGCAGCGACAATGGGGCCGTGCGCGCGTCAGGGGTCGTGCACGATGAGGACGCGAAGACCTCGATCGTTGACGCCCTCTCCGCCGCCTTTGGCGCAGACAACGTGAAAAGCGACATCAGCATCGATCAGAACGCTACTGCTGCGTCATGGCTTGGGGCCTTCCGCGCTGCACTTGATGCGCTCAAGGGCGGGAGCGTCGATGCAATCTTCGAAGGCGACAAAGTCGACGTTGGGGGCGCCGCCATGGGCGACGCCGAACGCGACAAGATCATCGCAGCGCTAAAGAGCGCGCTCGGCGGAGGCGTCGCCGTCGGCGCCCTGACGGACCAGACCGCGGCCGCGGTCGCCGTCGCCAACGATCGGGCGACGACCGAGCTCGCCTCGCTGCAATCGGGCTTCGGCGTCAAGGACCTGCTGTTCGCGCTCAACGATTCGGTGGTCAACTTCGCATCGTCTAGCGCGGAAGTGCCGGAATCGATGGCGCCGTTCCTCAAAACCGCAGCCGCGGATTTGAAGCAGCTCAAGGCGGGTCATGTGCTCGAGATCGCGGGCTACACCGACAACACCGGCGATGCGGCGCTGAATCTCGCGCTGTCGCAAAACCGCGCCGACGCGGTTCGCGATGCCTTGATAAAATACGGGGCAGATCCCGACATGCTGGTTGCCAAAGGTTACGGAGAAGCTGACCCGATCGCCACCAACGACAGCGCCGAAGGGCGGATGAAGAATCGCCGCATCGAATATCATGTCGTGAAGGAGCCAACGTAGAAGGCAATCAGCTCAGGCTCCGAGCGTCCGCTTCGCCGCTTCGAGCGTATTGGCCATGAGCATGGCGATGGTCATCCGGCCGACGCCGCCGGGCACGGGCGTGATCGCGCCCGCGACTTCGGCCGCCTCGGCATAAGCGACGTCGCCGACGAGGCGCGTCCTGGGCTTGCCGGAAGCATCAGCCCCATGGGCCGCAACGCGGTTGATGCCGACGTCGATCACGATCGCGCCCGGCTTGACCCAGTCGCCGCGCACCATCTCCGGCCGGCCGACGGCGGCGACAAGGATGTCGGCGCGGCGCGCGACCGTGGGCAGGTCGAGGGTGCGCGAATGGGCCACGGTCACCGTGCAGTGGCGCGCGAGCAGGAGCTGGGCCATCGGCTTGCCGACGATGTTCGAGCGGCCGACGATCACCGCCTCCATGCCCGGAAGCGACCAGCCCAGCCGCTCGCAGGCCTTGTCGATGAGGATCATCGCGCCGGCCGGGGTGCAGGGGATGAGCGCCCGGCGCGTGTCGCCGATCGACAATAGGCCGACATTGACCGGATGAAAGCCATCGACGTCCTTCTGGGGCGCGACCGCTTCCAGGACCCGAGACGAATCGATGTGTGCGGGCAGCGGCAATTGCACGAGGATGCCGTGCACGGCCGGATCGGCGTTGAGCGCCTCGACCAGCGCCAACAGCTCCGCCTCGCCGGTCTCCGCCGGCAGATTGTGCTGGATCGAATGGAAGCCGCAGGACTTTGCCGCCCTGCCCTTGCCCGCGACATAGGTCTGGCTCGCCGGATTGTCGCCGACCAGCACGACGGCGAGGCCCGGAGTTACGCCGCCCACGGCAAGCGCGCGCGCCTCCTCGGCGACCTTCGCCAGCACGCCCTCGGCGATCGCCGCGCCGTCGAGCACGAAAGCGGAAGCGGTCATTGATCGTCCCTGCGCAGCCATTGGCGCAAAATCCTCTACCCGGCGCGATAGACAAACCGCGCTTCGTGGCGCGCGCGCCCCCCGGGCTCGAGCGCGCGCATGCCCGGCTTGTCGATGAGCTCGCCCTCGAACCCATCGGGATCGCTGTAGCCGGTCCACGCCTCGAGGCAAACGAACGGCGCGGCGGGCCTCGTCCACAACGCGGCGTGAATAAAGCTCGGAAATTCCATCGTGATCGACGCCCCCGAAGCGTCGACGAAGGCGAGCGACCGGCTGGCGCAATCAAGGAAGCACAGCGCATCGTGAGCGAAGAGCTCGTCGGTGAGCTTGAGTTCGCGCCCGTGAAGCGGAATCGGCCGCGTGGCCTTGCGGACGAGTCCGCCCGGCGCAAGGCGCGGAACCTCGGGCTTTTCCGCCTGATCGAACCGCACAAAAGCGCCCTCGCGCCCCGCAGGCCCGAGGGGCCAGCGGAAGCCCGGATGCAGCCCGCAGGCGTAGGGCGCAGGCGCGGCGCCGGGATTGGCGACCTCGATTGCGATCGCCAGCGCATCGGCGCTCAGCCGGTACTCGACGGCCAGCGCAAAGGCGAACGGATAGAGCGCGCGCGTGCGCGCATTGTCGCTGAGCGTGAGCCGCGCGAAATCGGGGCTCTGAGCCTCCACGGCGAATGTCTCAAACCGGGCGAAGCCGTGCAGCGCCAGCGGGTAAGTCCGGCCTCCCACCCGCTCCTCCCCGTTCCGGGTCCAGCCGACCACGGGATAGAGGATCGGACTGATGTCGCTCCAGATCGCCGGATCGCCGGGCCAAAGGAGGTCGCGCCCGCCGACCCGCCATTGTCTTGCCTCGGCGCCGAGAAGCGCGACCGTCGCCCGCGCGTCGCCATGGGTCAGTGTGATTTCGCTCATGCGGCGATTCCCTCGAAGGCGGCGGCGGCGATGAGCGCGTCCTTGACGCCCGGCGCGCAGGCGACAAGCGCATTGCCCTTGGCGAGCCCATCGCCTTTGAGAAAATCGCTGACGTATCCCCCGGCCTCGCTCACCAGCAGGATTCCGGCGAGACAGTCCCAGGCGTTGATGTGATGCTCGACAAAGCCGTCGCAGCGCCCGGCGGCGACATAAGCGATGGCGAGCGCGCCCGAACCGGTGCGGGACGGCGAAGCGCCGGTCGACGCAACGCGCCGCAAGAGCTCCACATATTGACCGTAGCCCGCGCGCGAGTTCCAGCCGACCTCGACCGAGCAATTGGCGAGGGAACTCGCCTTGGACGCGCTCATCGTCGCGCCGTTGAGCCGCGCGCCGCCCCCGCGCCGGGCTGAGAACAATTCGTCGAGCATCGGGTTATAGATGACCCCGACCTCGACCCTGCCATCGGCGACGCAGGCGATCGAGACGCAGAAATGCGGCACGCCGCGGGCGAAGTTCGCCGTCCCGTCGATCGGATCGACGACCCAAACCGCGCCGCCGACGCCAGCGGCGCGCGGATCGCTCTCCTCGCCGATGAATCCGTCGCCTGGAAACGCCCCAAGAAGGCGCTCGGCGATGAAGGCCTCCGTCTCGCCGTCGACCTCGGTCAGAAAGTCCTGCGGACCCTTGAACCCGACCTTGAACGAACCCTCGACAAACCTGCGCCGAGCCGTCGCGCCGGCCTCGCGCGCGACCGCTTGCGCCGCGAGCAGTCGCATGTCCATGAGCGCCGAGGCGGCTTCAGTCATCCAGATGGCCTTCAGAAATGGCTATAGGCGCGGCGGGCGAAGACGACCGGATCGCCGTCGGAGCCGATGAAGCTCGGCGGCAGTCGTCCCTCGACCGCTTCGCCGATGAACGTCAGCGGCACGCCCGCCGCCGCGGCCTCAGCCTCGAACGCGGGCGCGGACTCGGGCGTCGCCGAGGCCAGAACCTCATAATCATCGCCGCCGGTCGCCGCAACCTGGAACAGGCCGGGATCGGCCGCGATCGCCGCGCGCGCCGCCGGCGACAGCGGGAGGCGAAGAAGGGGTATGCGGGCGGTGACGCCGGAAACGGCGAGCATCTTGGCAAGGTCGCCGATGAAGCCGTCCGAGACGTCCATGCCGCCATTCGCGTGGGCGGCCATCGCGCCGGCCAGCGCCACGCGCGGCTCGGGCGTCAAGTAGCGCTCGATGAGGAACGCCTTGTCGGGTTGTGGAATGTCGGGCCCCCGCCCCTGCCGCATCTTGAGCCCGATCGCCGCGTCGCCGATCGTGCCGGTGACATAGAGGCGATCTCCTGGCTTGACCCCGGTGCGCCGGGCCATCCGCCCTTCAGGAACCGAGCCGATCGCGGTGATGCTCAATGTCAGCGGCCCCGGCGTCGAGACCGTGTCGCCGCCGATCAGCGGGCAGTCATAGGCGGAGGCGTCGGCGCCGAGACCGCCCGCGAAGGCGGCGAGCCAGTCCTCGCGCCAGTCGCCGGGAAGCGCGAGGGTGAGCAGAAACCCTCGCGGCCGCGCGCCCTTGGCGGCGAGATCGGAGAGGTTCACTCTCAGCGCCTTGCGCGCAATCGCCTGAGGCGGGTCGTCGGGGAGGAAATGCACGCCCGCCACCAGCGCGTCGGCGGTCAGCACGAGATCCTCGCCCGGCGACGGGCGCATCAGCGCCGCGTCATCGCGGAGCCCCAGACCCGCCGCCCCGGCCAACGGTGCGAAATAGCGGGCGATGAGTTCGTCTTCGCCAAGGCGCTGGGGCATGGAGGGCGTGCGTCCTTTTGGCGTGCGCCCGGGCCCGAGGCGCGAAGACCGCTCTCTTAGCGCCTTGGAACGGCTCTGTCGTGGAAAGCGACGGGGGAACTTGATTCGCCCAGCTCCGCCTTTGGCTTGCCGCGCCATATCGGCTAGAGAGCCGCGCGACCATGGATACATTTCCGCTCCCATGCGACCTCCTGGAGAGTCCGCCATGATTCTGGACAAGTTGCGACTCGCCTGCTCGGCCGGCGCTTTCTGCGTGGCCGCCGTCTTTGGCGGCGGCGCCGACGCGATAGAGGTCTACCCAGGCTGCGCCGTCCCGCCGACGACGTTCAATCACGTCTGGTACTTCGATCCGGTGAACGGCAAGACAGCGGCTGAGGGCGGCCTCGGCACGCAAGCGGCGCCGTGGAATTCGCTTCAGGCGGCATTTTCGGTCCAGCCCGGCTACACCGTTCCGCTTCTCTCGACGACGCCTTACCGGCACCCGAATCCGGCCAACCCTGCAAACACGCTCTATCCCGGCGGAGGACCGATACAACCCGGCGACCAGATCCTGCTCATGAGCGGGGACTACGGCAACGTCGCGATCGGCTCGCAGTACGGCGGCGCGAACAACTCGCCAGGTTTCCTGACGATCGCGCCCGCGCCCGGTCAAGCCCCAGTCTTGACCTCCCTCTATATCGTCGCCTCTTCGGGTTTTGTGTTTTCCGGACTCAAGATTTAATCTCTCGGCTCCGGTCGAATGCCGTTGGTCTTTGTCGGCGATGGCGGCGCGACATTTCCAGCGTCCAATATCGTCTTCAACAAGCTCAACGTATCCGCCGCGGACCCTTCTGTTTACGCCGCGTGGAGCCAGGCTGACTGGGCCGCCAACACCCGGGAAGGCGTGTCGGCGAAAGGTTTCAATACGACTTGCGTGTCGGTCGTTGATTCACGCGTCACCGCTACTCATTACGGAGTTGAGGTATTCGCCAAGAACATGCTCGTTGCCGGCAATGAGATCGATCATTTCGGCGACGACGGGATCGATTACGGGGCGAGCAACATCTCGATGACGCGAAACTATATCCACGACGCGATGGAATGGAACATCGGCGCCCATATCGACGGCATGCAGGGGTATCCAGGCACGTTCAGCAATATTTTGATCGACAGCAACCGGATCATCCGGCAGGCCGATCCGAAACTGCCATTCGCGGCGGGTTATCTTCAGGGTATCGACGCTTTCGACGGCGACTGGACGAACCTCACGCTGACCAACAACGTCGTGGTCACAAGGGGATGCTGGGGCGTCGGTTTTGCGAGCGTGCACGGGGGCCGGGTCATCAACAATACCGTCGTTTCCGACGATCCGACCCTGGCAAAGTGCAATCCGCGGATCGCCGTCGGCGACAAGACCCATCAGGGGTCGGCGTCCAACGACGTGGTCGTCCGGAACAACCTGTCGAACGGGCTCGGCATCACGCAGTCCGATTCAAGCATGGTCCTCGATCACAACATCTGCTCCGTAATCGAGGGGAGATGCGTCATCCTCCCGATCGTGAACGGAAAGGCGCAATGGGGCATCTACAAGCCAAGCGTATATGGCGATCACAACATCATCGACGCCCGAGGCAATGAGAGCGAGTTCGTAAACTTCAATCCGGCCGAGCTCGTCTTCGACCTCAGGCTCAAGGCCGGAGCGCGGGCGATCGGCGCCGGAAGCCCCACCGACGCGCCTGCGGTCGACATCACGGGATCGGCGCGCGGAAAACCAGTCGATATCGGCGCCTACCGCTACAACGCGGGCAAATAGACCTTCATCGGCGCCCGACGCTCGGCGGTCCCGGTCCCCGCGCCGCCGCCCGCGTGAGTTGCGCGCGAGCGCCTCTCTGCATAAACGACCCCGAAAGGCGCAAGCAAAGAAAGCGAACGATTTTGACCGACGCGTTCAGACCCCGATCCGACTTCCTGCGCGTGATGCTGGAGCGCGGATATGTGCACCAGTGCTCCGACTTCCAGGGGCTCGACGACAAGGCGCGCTCGGGGACGCTCGCGGCTTACGTCGGCTTCGACTGCACGGCGCCTTCGCTCCATGTCGGTCATCTGATGCAGATCATGATGCTGCACTGGCTGCAGGAGACGGGCGGCAAGCCCGTCCCCCTGATGGGCGGCGGAACGACGATGGTCGGCGATCCATCCGGCAAGGACGAGAGCCGCAAGCTCTTGACGCTCGAGGACATCGACGCCAACAAGGCGGGCATCCGCAAGGCGTTCGCGCATTTCATTCGCTTCGGCGAGGGCAAGCATGACGCGATCATGCCCGACAACGCCGAATGGCTGGCCAAACTCAACTACATCGAGTTCCTGCGCGACGTCGGACGGCATTTTTCCGTG
The DNA here is from genome assembly GCA_963761435.1 of uncultured Alphaproteobacteria bacterium. Classification (GTDB taxonomy): domain Bacteria; phylum Pseudomonadota; class Alphaproteobacteria; order Rhizobiales; family Beijerinckiaceae; genus Roseiarcus. The sequence goes on from CAVXHJ010000010.1 coordinate 518,852, forward strand.
AACCGCATGCTGGCGATGGACTCGGTCAAGCTGCGCCTGAGCCGCGAGCACGAGCTCTCGTTCCTCGAATTCAACTACATGTGCCTGCAGGCGTACGACTTCACCGAGCTCAACAGGCGATATGGCGTGACGCTGCAGATGGGCGGCTCCGACCAATGGGGCAACATCGTCACCGGCATCGACCTCGGCCGCCGAATGGGGCTTGAGCAGTTCTACGCCCTGACCACGCCGCTCATCACCCTGGCTTCGGGCGCGAAGATGGGCAAGACGGCGGCCGGCGCGGTCTGGCTCGACGAGACGATGCTCGCGCCCTACGACTATTGGCAGTTCTGGCGCAACGTCGACGACGCCGACGTCGGCAAGTTCCTGAAGCTCTTCACCCTCCTGCCGCTGGACGAGATCAAGCGGCTCGAAAGCCTGTCAGGCGCCGAAATCAACGAGGCCAAGAAAGCTCTCGCCAACGAGGCGACTGGGCTTCTGCATGGGCGCGCGGCGGCCGAGGCCGCGGCCTCCACGGCGCGCAAGACCTTCGAGGAAGGCGAGCTCGCCGAAAGCCTGCCGACGGTCGACGTGCCGGGGCCCGAGTTCGACGCTGGGCTCGGCGTCCTCAACGCCTTCGTTCGCGCCGGCCTCGTCGCTTCGACCGGGGAGGCGCGTCGCCAGATCCGCGGCGGGGGCTTGAGGGTCAATGACGCGGCAGTCGGCGACGAGAAGGCCGTCATCACCCGCGAGGCGCTTCAGGCCGGCGGCGTGGTCAAGCTGTCGCTCGGCCGCAAGAAGCACGTGCTTTTGCGGGCGGTATAAGCTACCGCGCTGGCCGCTGGGCCGGCAGTTCCTCCGCTTGAGCCGGCTCGGGCGCGCCGCCGCGGCTCGTCGTTCCATCGATTGCGCCGAGAATCCGGCGCAGGATGCCGGGCGCGATCGCCGACAGCGGGTTGACCGTCAGCGTCGGTCCGCTCATCGGCCCGTGCACGCGATAGCTGACCCCGAAGACGCCGTCATTCTGTCCGCCGCTGAGAAGCAGCCCGACGAGCGGGATCTTCGTCAGCATCGTATTGACCTGATAGGCCGGAACGAACGAGCCGCTGACGTCGATCTGGTTGTGTTCGAAGTCGAGCAGCCCCTGAGTGGTGAGCCCCATGGTGGGGTTGTAGATGACGGCGTCCTGGATCTTGAGCCTTCCCGGGGAGCGCTCGAACGAAGCCGTCATCCTCTGAAAGCGCACAAGCGACGGATCGACGGCCGCGGCGCCGTCCTCCGGCCCGCGCGGCCGTCCCGCGGTGACCAGCTGGCGGAAGGCCGGCTCGTCGCGCAGCACGAAATTGGTGAGGACCGCCTCGCCGGCGCTGCCGTCGCTTCTTGACCGCAGGATGAGATTGAGATTGCCGCCCTCGAGGCGGGCATAGAGATCGGCGAAGCGGGCCAGCGCCCCGGCGTCGGTGGTCGTGAGCTGCGTTTCCGCGCCGCTGCCGGTCGCGGTGACCTGCCCGTTTCCGATCCGTCCCCGCAGGGAGCCGAGCCGCATCTCGCCGCCGCGACGGAAGGCGGTCAGCTCCATGTTGGCGATCGCCTGCTTGTTGGCGCCCATGACATTGGCCACATTCACGTCAAGGTCGAGGTCCTTGGCGGGAGCCTGCGCGGACGACGTCCCGTCAAGGAGCGATTTCACGACGACGCGCGCGTCGAGCGCCGCTCCGCGCACCGAGACTTTCATCAGGGAAGAGCTGTTGGCGACCTCGGCCCTGAAGTCGTCGCTCGCCGCGATGCGCGCCTGGGTGATCGTCGCGCTGGCTATTTCTCCGTCCGCGCCGACCTGCGCCGACCCGCGCATCGTCGTCACGCCGAGATCGATAAGGATGTTGCTGAGGACCGGGCCTTCGGGAGCGGGTTTGGCCACAAACGTCGCCTTGCCGGGTTTTCCCGCCGGCTTCAGGACGCCGGGCACCGGGTTGTCGATGGCCGCCGGGGTAAGGTCGATTTCGACCTCCGCGCTCGTGCGGCTCAGCGGCGCCTTGAGCTTGACCGGCAACGTTCCGGTGAGCCACGAGCTGAAATTCATTCCGCGCTTGGCGCGCGCGGCCGCGTCCAGCGCGAAGGTGACTGTCGCCGCGCCCTCCTCGCCGGCCGAGCGGTTGACCTCGATATGGGTCGCGGCGCCGAGGACCGTGCCGTCGCCCAGGATCTTCAGCATGTTGCGGTCGGCTTCAAACGTCGCGGTCGCAGAATCGAGTCTTTCGTCGGCGAGGAACTTCTCGAGCTGGAAGTTGGTGAGCGCTCCCGTGGCGTGGAACTGCGTGTCGTCGGGACGCGCGGTCTTCCCGAGCTTGAGGTCGAGGGCGAGATCGCCTTCCGCCTGCCCTTTGACCGTGGCCGGATCGAGCGCCAGGCCCACCTGACGGCGCAACGGCTCGCGGGTGAGCAGATCCGCGAGCGAGTCGGCCGTTCCGGTCATATGGGCGTGGGTGGTGGCGTCGATGATCGCTCTTGGCGTCAGATCGGCGACGCTGAAGGCGAGGTCGGTCGCCTGCACCCGACGGGTCGGCGACAGGGTCATGGTGGCGCGGTCGCCCGAGAGGGAGAATTCGTGGCCGGTGAAGGACCCCGTGCCCACATCGGTCATCATCATCGGCAAGCCTGGCAAGAGATCGACGCCTACGTCGCGGGTGGTGAACTCTCCGTGCAGGCTCTCGCGAGGCAAACCGCGCTTATGCGTCATCGCATCAAGATCGGCGCCGCTCCAATTGGCCTTCAGCGATCCCTGCAGCCGCCCGCCATGCAGGTTGTGCGCGCACCATTCGCGGACATCGGGATTGATGAATTGCGGCCACAGACGGATCAGATCGGGGGTGGCGCTAGGGCCGGCCTGGAGTTCGAGCTTGAGCGATGAACCGTCGCCGTCCGGCGCCGATTCGGCCTTGAGCCCCAGATCGACCGTCGGACCGCGGGCGGTGAGCCCGTCTACAATAAACCGCGACGTCGGCTCGATGAGACGCGCGTCGAATACGATGGACTCGAGCGCGACCGGATTCGCGCCCGCATGCTCCGGGCTAAACCGCGCATCGCGCGACTCGAGATGGGCGGTCCAGATCGGGTTCGCGTCCGCGGGCGGCGCGACCCATCCCTCCGCCCGCACATGCGTCAATCCGGCGAGAACCTCGAGCTTGTCGATGCGAAACCGCTTCTCGTCGTCATCCCAGGCGACGGCGCCGGTCGCCTCGTCGATGACAAAGGGCACGGCGTCGGGATTGTTGAAGCGAACGCGTCCGGCCCCGACGCTGAACCGGCCGGTGAAAGTCTGGAGTGTCGACTGCGGCGTAAGTTCGGCGTCGAGTTTGATTGCAATCGGCCCCTCGGCGGTGAGAGGAGGAGGCCGCTTGTCGAACACCTGGAGGTCGGCGAGACTGAGGTCGCGCGCATCGATCGAGAGGGCCGCGGCCTTTCCGTCGGAGGCCTGCGCGGCGATTGTCCATGGTCCGGCGGGGCCGGTCGCCGAGATCGTCGCGTGCGCCCTCGATCCCGAATGATCGAACACGACAGCGAAATCCTTGTACACGACCGATCGTTGCGTCGCGTCGTTGTCAATCTCGAAATGGCCGTTGGCGAGCGTCAACCGGTCGAGCGCCTGCGCGGCGCCGGCCATCGCTTCGGCTGCGACGCGGACGAAACCCGCCAGGCCGGGAGCGCCCTCGCCCGCGGGCGCGGCGGCGGGGAGCGGGATCGGGGTCGCGCCCGAATCGCTGGCGACCGCAAGCGACAGGGCGCCGTCGGCGGCAACTCGCAGGCGCAGATCGAGTCCGTCGAGCTCGAGCCGGCGCACCCTGACGTCGAGCAGCGCCAGCGCGAACGGATCAAGGCCGACCTTCCCGCTCGGGGCCGAGAGGACCGTTCGGCCGGCGGCGTCACGCAGCGTGAGGCCTTTGAAGCCGAGACCCACCCCCCAGGAATCGTGCATGACATAGGTCGGGCCGAGGGTAAGCGAGTAACTGTCGCCGACCCGCTCCTGCAGCGATAATTCGATCTGATTGTGCAGGCCGACCAGCCGAATGGGGCCGCGCGCCAGCATCGAGGCCAAGACCAGCCCGCCGACGATGAACAGGGCGGCGAAAAACTCGACCGTTCGGAGGCAAACATGCGCGATCCGTCCGGCGCTGATCCTGCGCCAGCGCGAACGGAGGCGAGGACCTTCGGCGCCCGCCGTCATGCCGCGCACGGCGGCCCGTGCGCGAGCCCGCGTCGTCACGCTAAATCGACCGACCAATAACGATGATCCTCCGTGGGACGAACAAGCTGTAGACGATATCTTAGGGGATTCGAAGGCGCCGCGCCCTGCCCCCGTGTCCGCGGCCCGGGCGGGGTCGCCCTGGTCCGCTGCTTGAAACGCCCGGCGCCTCGGGTCAATGTCGGACCGAGCGCAAGGCCGCGTTCTGGGGCGGCCCCACTGATCCCATATTGAGACGAAACGAGGGCGACATGGCGAAGGAACTGGCCGAGGGCGATGCAGCCCCGGATATCGAGCTCGCGACCGACGGCGGCGGCCGGACGCGCCTCGCGGACCTCAAAGGCAAGCCGGCGGTGATCTACTTCTATCCCAAGGACGACACTTCGGGCTGCACGGCGGAAGCCATCGCCTTCAACGGCTTGCGGGCCAAATTCGCCGCGGCCGGAACCGTCGTCATCGGCGTCTCGCCCGACAGCGCCGCGAGCCACGACAAGTTCAAACGCAAGCACGAGCTGAAAATTGCGCTCGCCGCCGACCCGGAGCGATCGGCGATCGGGGCTTATGGCGTCTGGAAGGAAAAGAGCATGTACGGGCGCAAATATTTCGGCGTCGAACGCTCGACCTTCCTCATCGGCCGCGATGGGCGCATCGCCAAGGTTTGGCGCAAGGTGAAGGTCCCCGGCCACGCCGAGGAGGTTCTGGCGGCGGCGAAGGCGCTCTGATCGCCTGGCGCCCCCTGTCCCTCCCGGCGGCCAGGCGCAAAGAAAAAGGGCCGCCCGCAGGCGGCCCCGGATGCCGAAGCGGCAGCTTTATCCTACGATCGAAACGCTCTGCTTGCCCCTTCGCCAGCCCGCAAAGCCAAGGCTCATGAAGCCGAGCAGCATCATCGCCCAGGTCGCCGGCTCGGGAACGGTTGTCGAGAAAGCCTGACCGGCGCCGAACGCGTCTCCGTTCGCGCCGGGGAACAAGCTGACGCTGTACGACTGAGGATGCGCCTCGGCAAAAGTGACGTCGCTGGCGATCAGGGAATTGACCCCCGCCGAGCCGGCGACCGCCAATGTATGGCCATTCGTGTTGTATTCGAGCTCCCAAATCGCGCCCGCGAGGCCGGCGTAGATGTCGGCGCTTCCCGTGCCGTGCTCGTAATCCGAAACGCCGATGTTCACCAGGGTCTGGATTTCCCCCGCCACGAGCGGCGTTAGCGGAAATGCCGCCCGTGCCGGCCGGATTCGACGATAAGTCTGCGATAATCATCCCGGTAGTGTAAACGAGGTCCGGGCTCTGCGCCCCGATGCTGACGGTGTGGAACAGGTCGATGCAGAACACCGGGATGATGGTCCCGCCTGTCGTCGTCAGAAGAATGATCCCCGTATCCGCGCCGGTGTCACTGACGAAGCCGGAGATATTCGTTGTGTCGCCGATGAATCCGACATTGGTGATATCAAAGGTCGCGGCGCTCGCCGCGGAACCCGATAGCGCCGCCGCAAGGGCTGCGGCCGACAGAGCAGCGATACGCTTTTGCATTCGAACCTCCCTCTCGCGGAACATCCCGCTCCTCACGTAAAAAGCCGCTTTTCTTGATCGTCGGCGCCAACCCTCAACTTTCGTCAATTTCGTCCCGCCGATTGTTGCAATTCACTCCGTCGTATTTGGCGAATTCAGCCATATTAGACACACAGGTATAGTACCATTAACCAACGCATGTCAATCACTCTCAACGTGCGTGTAAAAGGATTGTTAAGGGACAGCTCGGACCGATTACTGACCGGCGCCATTGAACGATATTCCCTAGGGAAACCCTGGCTTTGCAAACCGTTAACCTTAATCAGGTCTGCTCCGCGCCAGAGAAGGCGCACGTTTGCTGGGCTGGAGCGCTGGTTCATGTCGCTGCGAGAGGGCGCGTCGGCGCCGGGGCTGCCGACGACGCATTATTTTCTCTCACTGTCCCGCGGCGACGCCATCCGGACTTGCATGGTGCGGCCCGCGGCATTGTGGGCGATTGCGGCGCTCGCCGCCCTGCTGTTCGTCTGGAGCGCCGCTGCGAGCGCCTATCTGGCGTTTCATGGCGACTTGATGGGGGCGATGCTGGCCCGACAGGCGGATGTGGAAAGGGCTTACGAGCGTCGCCTGGTCGAAGCCCGCGCCAAGCTCGCCGAGGTCGCCAACCGGCGGGCGCTCGATCAGAACGCGTTCGCGGGCAAGCTGCGCGAGCTCATGTCCCGGCAGGCCCGGCTCGAACAACGCGGCAAGATCGTCGCCGCGCTGGCCGACGAGACCAAAACTCGCGATCCGTCTGAGCTTGAGCGCGGGCGAGCGCCGACAGTCCCGCCCGCCGGCGACGCGCTGAGCGCGATCAAGGCTCTCGGCCCCCCGACGCCGGCCAGCGCGGACGCCGGCGCGGCGCGCGCCTACGCGCCCCTCCCCGAGCTCGGCGTCGAGCCTCGGGCGGCCAAGCCTCATCCGCTCGACGAGCCAGGCGGAACCTCGAGCCTGTTGACCGGACCCGCGCCGTCAAGCCCGACCGCGCTCGCGGACGACCTCGACGCGGCAGCGCGCCTTGCCCTCATCAACCGTTCGTTCGAGCAAATGGACAACGGCCAGATGAAGGCGCTTGCCGCCATCGATCAGTCGGCGGCGCGATCGGCCTCGCGCGACGCCGCGATCGTCGCCCGGACCGGGCTCGATCCGGCGAAGCTTGCGCCGCCGCGTGGCGAAAGTGGAGTCGGCGGCCCCTTCATCCCGGCGGACGCCGGCACGGACGGGTCGGCCTTCAACCGGTCGGTCGCGCGCGCCGCGCGCGACCTCGCCATGGCCGAGCGGCTAAAGGCGCTGATGCCGTTCATGCCCGTGCGCATGCCGCTTCTCGGCGACGCAAGCGTCAGTTCCCCGTTCGGCTATCGCGCCGACCCTTTCCTCGGCCGTCTCGCGCTCCATCCCGGCGTCGATCTCATCGAGGCTTACGGGGACGAAATTCACGCCGCCGGCGCCGGACGGGTCGTCCACGCCGGGCCGATGGGCGGGTATGGAATCATGGTCGAGATCGATCATGGCAATGGCCTGACCACCCGATACGCGCATATGTCGCAAGCGCTGGTCGCAGAAGGCCAGGATGTGGCTCAGGGCGCGGTCCTGGGCAGGATCGGCTCGAGCGGCCGGTCGACCGGGCCGCATCTGCACTATGAAGTGCGGGTCGACGGCGAGCCGGTCGATCCCGAACGCTACCTGCGCGCCGGCGCCGAGCTGACGGCGGCCGAATAGAGCCTTCGCGCGGTTCCGCTTTCCCGGGGAGGCCGGTAAACAGGACGGCATGGACGTCCTCGTGTTCCGGGCGCTCGCCCTTCTGGGACTGGCGATTCTGGTCGCGCTCGCGGCGCGGCGCCTGCGCCTGCCCTATACGGTGGGCCTCGCGCTGGCCGGCGCCGCGCTTGCCCTGACCCGCAGCCAGGCGGGTCTCGCGCTGACTCACGATCTGATCTTCGACGTGGTGCTGCCCCCGCTCCTGTTCGAGGCGGCGCTGAACCTGCGCTGGAGCGATCTCAAGCGCGACTTCGTTCCGGTGGTCGCGCTGTCGACCGTTGGCGTTGTGCTCTGCGCGCTCGTCGTCGCGAGCGGGCTCACCGTGTGGCTCGGGTGGCCGCTCGAATCCGCGCTTGTCTTCGGGGCGCTGATCGGCGCGACCGACCCGATCGCGGTCATCGCGCTGCTCAGGGAATCGGGCGTGACCGGACGCCTCCGCCTCATCATCGAAGCCGAGAGCCTGTTCAACGACGGCGCGGCGGCGGTCCTGTTCACGCTCATTCTCGTCTGGGCCGCGCATGACCCGTCGACGGCGCAGAGCCCGATTTCGGCGCTCACCGCGTTCCTCGTCATCGCCGGCGGCGGGCTCGCCGCTGGATTTGGCGTCGGATTGATAGCGGTCATGATTGCCGGCGCGACCGACGATCATCTGGTCGAGACGGCGCTGACCGTGGTCGCTGCGTTCGGCTCGTTCCTGATCGCCGAGCATTTCGGCGCGTCGGGGGTGCTTGCGACCGTCGCCGCCGGCATGACGATGGGCAATATCGGCGTGTTGGGACCAAGGGAGCGATTTGGCCTCTCGCTCACCACGCAGGGACGCGCGTTCGTGCTCGAGTTCTGGGAATTCGCCGCCTTCCTCGCCAATTCGCTGGTGTTTCTCTTGATCGGCTCGGCGATGGCGACAATCGATTTCGCGCGGGAAGGCGCATTCGCGCTGGCGCTGATCCTTGCGCTCGCGCTCGCAGGACGCGCGGTCGCGGTCTATCCGGTCTGCCTTGCATTCGCGCGGTCGCGCTGGGCGATCCCGCTGAACGAGCAGCACCTCATGTGGTGGGGCGGCTTGCGCGGGGCGCTGGCGTTGGCGCTCGCGCTCGCCCTGCCCTACGACCTGCCGCGGCGCGACGACATCCTCATCTCCGCTTTCGCCGTGGTCGCCTTCTCGGTCATCGTCCAGGGACTGACGGCGCCGGTTGCGCTGAAGGCGCTCGGCGTGACGCGAAGGCCCAAGCCCCGCGCGTAGGAGACCGAGCCCCAAAACGACGAAGGCCGCCGAGACGGCGGCCTTCGCTCAGAAGGAATCATCGAGGACGATCAGAACGCCGCGATCGCCTGCTTCCGCGACCGGCGGAACCCGACGAAGCCGAGGCCGGCGAAGCCGGCGAGCATCATCGCCCAGGTCGACGGCTCGGGAACCCCTGTCGGCGGCAGGGCGCCGCTGAAGAGATTGTCGTTGTGCAGCTCTCCGCCGCCGGAGAAGCTCGCGGCGAACAGCGAGCCCGAGATGTTGCCTCCGCCGGTGATCGTCACGTCGGCGAATGGCGCGAGGATCGACGCGCCCGACCAGGTCCCGACGTCGACGGTCGTCGCGCTATAGAAGTTGAACAGCGCGTCCGGTTGGAGCGTGTTGAGATGCGAGCTGCTTGGCTGGCTGAAATTCCCGCTGACGTCGATGATGAAGGACGTCACCCCGGTCCCTTCAAAGTCGATGTCCCTGTTCTGCAGGTCGGTCTGCAACTGCAAACCTGAGATTTTGAACACGACAATGCCGGTGTTAGCGCCGGCGTTGAAGGTCAGCGTATTGCCGGTGAGGTCGACCGAGGTCCCCGGCGTTGGGTTGTTGCCCTCGTTTTCAAGCTGGGTCGACAGAGCCTGGAGCGGAGCCGTGAAGTCCGTGACCGGCGGCAGCGTTGTGTTTTGACCGCCGCCGCCGTTGAAATTCACAGTCGGGGGGTTGATTGAACCGGTGTAGAAAAGAGTTCCGCCAGCGTTGATGTTCAGGGGATTCGAGTTCGTGAGGTTTCCGTACACATAGAGGACCGGCGATGTCGGTATATTGGATCCGCCACTAAAGAAGCTCGCACCATTGAGGTCGCCGCCGACGACTGAATTGCCCACGATGTCGGACTGGGTCGACACGTCGCCCGTTGTAACCAGATTGAACGTCGACAGGATCTCCTGAGCCGTCTCGGCGTCCGCCGATCCCGTCGAAGCCCAACCAAGCGCGAGGATCGACGCAAGCCCCCATCCAAAAGCAGATCTCTTGACCATTACCCCTTGTCCTTTTTCTTTCGTATGAGCTGAAGGCCGCGGCCTTCCCGCCCGCGCCAAAACCCCAAGTCCCCCGCGCACTCGACGGGTTTCTCAACGCTCATTGTTTGTAGTTCCGCGCGTCACTTAAAGCCGGCCCCCGCGGCTATTGTCAACTCACTTTTGGCAATCTGCCGCGTGTAGACCTTCGGCCGAGCCGCCGCCTTGATCGAATTTCCTGCAATCAGAACTCAAATGCGCACTATTGTTAAAAAGAGAATAGCGCCTCGGCGATAAGGCGCCAGTCGATCCTCTCGCGGCGCCGCCACGGGCTCGGAGCCTCAGGTCGCATCTCCCGACAGCGCCTTCGCCTTCTCGACCTTCGCCGCGCGCAGCCGCGCGACCTCGATCGTATCCGCGCCAAGCAGCGGGCGAAGATAGTCGGCGAAGGCCGGGGTGACGTCGTTGCCGGCGGCGTTGATGAAATGATCCTCCATCACCCGCGTCTTGCCGGCGACCGTCTCGAGCGGGATCAGTGGATAGTCGACCGCATAATCGGCGACGCGCCTGATCGCGACCGAGCCGTCGCCCGCGCCGCGAAGCGCATATTGCACCGCCTTCTCGCCGACCTCGCGCGCCTCGCGCTGATCGACCTTGCTGACGCAGCCGACGAAAGAGCGCTGCAGATAGCCGAACGTGTCGCCGCGCACTCTCTTGATGCCGAGCTTCGCTTTCACTTCCTCGCAGAGGAGATCGGCGAGCGCGCCGGTGCCGGAGAGCTGGACGTTGCCGTGCGCGTCCTTCTCCGATTTCCCCATGAGCTTGGTGATGATGGCTTCGCCGCTCTCATCGTGGACGCCCTCGGAGACGGCGACGATGCAGCGCCCGTGCCGCTCGAAGGTCTGCTTCACGTCGGCGAGGAACTTGTCGACGACGAAGGCGCGCTCGGGGACATAGATGAGATGGGGTCCGTCGTCGGGATATTTGCGCGCCAGCGCCGATGCCGCGGTAAGAAATCCGGCGTGCCTGCCCATCACCACCGCGCAATAAACGCCTTTGAGCGCAAGATTGTCGAGATTGGCGCCGGCGAAAGCCTGGGTGACGAAGCGCGCCGCCGACGGATAGCCCGGCGTGTGGTCGAAGCCGACGAGATCGTTGTCGATGGTCTTGGGGATATGGATCGCACGGAGCCCATGACCGGAAGCCTTCGCTTCCTCCGCTACGATGCGCACGGTGTCCGACGAATCGTTGCCGCCGATGTAAAAGAACGTGTCGATCGCATGCGCTTTCAGAACCTTGAAGATGTCCTGGCAATATTTGCGGTCGGGCTTGTCGCGGGTCGAGCCGAGCGCCGCGGCGGGGGTCGCGGCCACCGCCTCGAGATTGGCGACCGTCTCCTGGCCGAGGTCGACGAGGTCGTCGTTGACGATGCCGCGCACGCCCTGGAGCGCGCCATAGACATGCGTGACGTCAGGAAATCGCCGCGCCTCCAGCGCCACGCCGGCGAGCGACTGGTTGATGACCGCGGTCGGGCCGCCTCCCTGAGCGACCAGGATCCTGTGCGACATATGACGCCTCCCTTTCGCGAGCTCCGGGCCCGCCAACTCCTTCGCCCGGGCGAAGGCTTTAGGCGCCGCTCGCGTCACGCGCAAGCCTTGCCAAGAACGGCCCGCAAGCGCAGAATTCCGCCTTCTTGACGGCTCGAAAAGGTGGTCGGCGTCGCGTTTTTGGAGATGCTCAAGCCGGAACAGGTGCCATGAAGCACAATTCGTTCCTTCGCGTCGCCAATTCGGGCGACCTCGTCGGCCATGGCCCCTTCGCCTTGTCGGCGGGCGGCGTCGACGTGGCGCTCGTGCGGACGGGAGCCGGCTGGCGCGCGTTCCAGGGCCGCTGCCCGCATCAGGGCGCGCTGCTCGGCGAAGGCGAGATCGAAGGCGAGAGGCTGGTCTGCCGCAACCATCGCTGGCGATTCTCCCTCGAACTCCGGCCGGCGCGACGGCGGGCCGGAATGTCTTGCGTCCTGTCCAGTCATCGAGCGCGACGGCGCCGTTTTCGTCGATGTTTCGGCGCTGAAGGACGGCGGCCCGAAGACCGCGGCGACACGCTCGCTCGAAGACCTTCCTGGGCCGCGAGCGCTGCCGCTCGTCGGCAACCTGCACCAGGTCGACGCTACGAAAGTGCATCTCGTTCTGGAAGATTGGTCGCGACGCTACGGCTCCATGTACAAGCTTCGACTGGGCCAGAGACGGGTGGTCGCGATCAGCGCCCCGGCCTTGATCGACGAACTCCTGCGGGCGCGGCCGGAAGTTTTCCGTCGCAGCGCCAATATGGACGCCATCATTTCAGAGATTGGGATCAAGGGCGTGTTCAACGCCGAGGGCGACGCCTGGCGCCCGCAGCGAAAACTCGCCGTCGCCGCATTGGCGCAGCGCAACCTTCGCCATCTCTACCCGAGCATCAGAACCGTGGCGAGCCGGCTCAAGACCCGCTGGGAGCGGTTCGCGGCTTCCGGCGAGTCTCTCGATATCGTCGAGGAGCTCAAGCGGTTCACCGTCGACGTCACCATGCTCATCGCGTTCGGCTATGACGTCAACACTGTCGAGCAGGACGGCGACATCATTCAGAATGAGCTGGAAATCATTTTTCCAGCGGTCAACCGCCGCCTCTTTGCGCTTCTTCCGATCTGGCGGGTTGTCCGCTCGCCGTCCGACCGGCGGTTGGACCGCGCGTTGAAGCGGGTCCGCGACTGGCTGGGCAACCTCGTGGACAGCGCCCGCTCAGCCCTCAAGGCCGATCCCGAGCGCGCGCACAAGCCGTCGAATTTTCTCGAGGCCATGCTGGTCGCGGTCGACGATGAAGGCAAGCCCTTCGCCAACGATGTGATCATGTCCAATCTCATGACGATGCTGCTCGCCGGCGAGGACACGACCGCCTATACCCTGGCTTGGGCGATCCACCAGCTCTGCGACAGTCCCGAGTGGGCGGCGGAAATCCGGCGCGAGGCGGACGAGGTGGCGCGCTCCGCCGACGTTGCCGAAGACATCGACGCCGCGAACCGGCTCGTCCACGCGGCTGCGGTCGCCAACGAGACGATGCGCTTGCGGCCGGTGGCTCCGATCGGATTGTTCGATGCGAATTGCGATACGGCGCTTGGCGATTTTTTCATTCCCAAGGGGACTACGGTTGCAATCCTTCCGCGGATCGGCGCAACCGATCAGGCGCACTTCCTTGAGCCGCTGGCCTTCCGGCCGCAGCGATGGATCGACAATCACGGCCACCCGCACGACCCCTCGGTCCAGATGCCGTTCGGATCGGGTCCGCGCATGTGCCCGGGGCGTTCGCTCGCCCTCCTCGAAATGAAAACCTTCCTGTCCATGACCTACAGGAGCTTCGATGTGGAGCGGGCGGGCCGCGCCGAGGATGTGACGGAGCTCTTTGGCTTCACCATGTCGCCAGCGGGGCTGAAGGTCCGGTTGCGCGCCCGATCGGCGGACCTGGTCTCTCCGCGCCCCGAAACCGCGCCCGCGCACTGAGGCCCCGGGCCTCGCTTTCGCGCGCCTGCCCGATGATTTCCTCATGGACGAATGCGCCCGGCGCCTCTATCCCGAATGCGCCATCGAGAAACGAAGCGCATGCGCATCCACGTCGTCAATCCCAACACCACCGGCTCGATGACGCTGAAGATCGGCTTGGCCGCCAAGGCCGCTGCTTCTCCGGGCGTCGAGGTTACAGTGAGCAATCCCGATTTCGGGCCGTCGAGCATCGAAGGCTATTTCGATGAGGCGTTCTCGGTTCCGGGCCTCATCGAGGAGGTCGGCAAGGCGGCGGGCGCCGACGCCTTCGTCGTCGCCTGTTTCGACGACACCGGGCTCGACGCGGCGCGATGCGCAACGTCAGCGCCGGTCATTGGCATCGGCGAGGCGGCCTTTCACATGGCGAGCCTCATCGCGGCGAAATTCAGCGTCGTCACGACGCTTTCGCGTTCGATTGTCCCGATCGAACACAACCTCTCGAAATACGGCCTCGGCGTCCGCTGCGCGCGGGTGCGCGCCGCCGAGGTTCCGGTGCTCGCGCTCGAGGAGCCGCATTCCGGCGCACGCCAAACAATCGAAAAGGAGATCGCGCGCGCGCTCGCCGAGGACGGCGCCGAAGCGATCGTGCTCGGCTGCGCTGGCATGACCGATCTCGCGCATGACCTCGAACGCAAGGCCGGCGTGCCCGTGCTCGACGGCGTCGCCTGCGCGGTGAGCCTCGCGGAGAGCATGGTGAGGCTCGGCTTGAGGACATCGAAGCGCAGGACTTACGCCGCGCCCCTCGCCAAGCCCTACGCCGGCGAGTTCAAGCGCTTTTCTCCGAGGTGAGAATCGGGCGCCCTTGGAGCCCGAGTCGCCTTGCGGTCAGCCGAAGCGCGACGCAGTCATCATTTGAAATAAACTCTGTACGGATCGTAATCGTCGTCAGCCGTAGGAGGCAACGCGGCCTGAATGGCGGCGTCGTGCTGAAGAGCGGGCGTGTTCCTGACGAGGTTACGGATGGCCTGGAACGTGCTCCTTTGCATGTTCAGGACAGAATCGTTGCGCCCGATCGTTTCGGAAAGAGCCTCGAAATGACCGGCGTCGCCAATCTTCTTAAACACCCTCACAGCTCCGTGAAGCGACACTTTTACCGTCGCTGGGCTACGAGTTTGCCTTGGCGAACGAGTGCGGGCCTTGGCCGGCGTCTTTTTTTTCGCGCTCCGGGCGGCCTTTCCCTGCGTCCGCTTTGGCGCGGCGGCGCGGCCTTTCGATCCCGTCTTCTTGGCGGTTGATCGCCCTGTCTGAGCCTTGGCCATTTTTCCTCCTCACTGCGGCACGACCACTTGGGCCTGGAAAAGCTTGAGCGCGAGCGCCTGATTGACGGCGGCGAGGGCGCCCGCCTCGGCGTCCGAGGAAATCGGCGTCGAGGCTAACGGCCCGAATGCGTATGAAGAAACCTCGCCCCTTCGTCTGAAGACGCCCCCTCGAATGGCGTCGAGCTCGCCGGCCTTCGGGACATAGAGGCCAATGGTGAGCGTATGCAGATCGGCCCTGATCGCTTGCGCGGTGAACGACGCGTCCAGCACATGGAGATCGTGAGTCGCCGGCGCGAAAACCACCTTCGGCGTCGCCGAGAGGTTGAGCGTGGTGGTGAATTGCAGCCCCTCGGACATTTGCGCCGGCCCTTTCGGCTTGGTGAAATCGTCTTTTCCGTTGCCGGTCAGGCCGTCAAAAATCGCCATCTGGACAAATTGCTGGAGAACGGTCTCGATGCCGATCTTGCCCGTCAGGGGATAGACGATATTCTCGCTCACTATGTATTTCTTGCTGCAATACTGATCGTCCAACTCGGCCGCCATCTTGCCCAAAGTGTCGGCCGTCGTGAAGATCCTGGTGTTCTGACGCGCGAGGTCAAACTTTGAGCTGAAGCCGAAAAACCGCCCCGAAGTCGGGATCCCGCCGAGCAAATCAAGGGAGGCGTCATTGTTATTATTCTCGGTCATTTGGAGATTGTAATTAAAGGCGACTCCGGTGCTCCAGATCAGACCAACGACCTCCTTCGCGTATCCGGAAAGTTGAGCAGGCTTGAAGGTCCGGAATGATCTGACGCCATTCTGAAGGTCCTCGCCGATTTTGGCTGAATTGTCGTCGACATGAACTTTGTTTCTTGGATCGCGACTGCCTGGAGCGGTCAAATAACCCACGATTGAATCCATAACCGCGTCGCGCGTCTCGCACCGAATCTGCCGCGCCATCTGGTCGCTGCTGACGCCCGAGAAGTTTTCGGGCAATGGGTGAATTGCGCATCCCGAAAGGCAAAGGACAGTGAGCAGCCTCAGCCTACGTAAAAGAACCATTCGTCCCAAACCTGTCTTCCAAAATCAGACTGGAAACGCCTGGAACACGCGCTCGTTGATTTGAAGAGAACTATCGGCGATTACAGATAATCTGGCTACGTCCAATGGCGACACAAGTAGACTTCAGCCACCTCAGTTCTGGGTAGATGCAATAGGCACGGGCAAAGACGGAATCGTCTTGCCTCCAAAATCACGCAAGGCCCGAAAACTCGGACTATTTGATTCTCCAAATCGCTACATTTCGGTAGTTGGTACAAGCCGCTCCGATCGAGTCAAGTCCTGGTCTCGGCTGCGGCAGGCGTTTGCGGCCCCGGCTCCAAATCGAGCAACGAATAAAGGCGGCCCGGCGAGTGTTGCGCGCCCGGGGAATTGTGGGCGCGCCGCCGCTCTCCCTTAAAGAGAGGACAGATGCTCAAAACGACCGCATTCGCGCTACTCGCCGCTTTCCTGGGCGCAGAGCCCGCCGCCGCGCAAACGATGACCCTGACCAGTCCGGACATCGCTCCGGGCGCGCGAATCGCCGACGAGCAGGTGTTCAATGCCTTTGGCTGCTCGGGCGGCGACATCTCGCCGGCTTTGTCCTGGTCCGGAGCGCCGAAGGAGACGAAGAGCTTCGCGCTCTCGGTCTACGATCCCGACGCGCCGACGGGCAGCGGCTTCTGGCACTGGGTCGTCTTCAATATCCCCGCCGACGTGACAAGCCTTCCCAAGGGCGCGGGGGATCCAAAGAGCGCCGCCGCGCCCAAGGGCGCGGTGCAGAGCCGAACCGATTTCGGCGTCCCAGGCTACGGCGGTCCGTGCCCTCCCCAAGGCGATCCCCCGCACCACTATCAATTCACGATATTCGCCGTGGATACGCCGAAGCTCGATGGCGACGAGAACAGCAGCGCCGCCCTCGTTGGCTTCATGCTTCACTTCCACACGCTCGCCAAGGCGACGCTGACGGGGGTGTGGGGGCTTTGATCGACTTGCTGGAGCTGGTCGCTCAGCTCACGTGAGCCAAACCTTGCGCGCGGCGCCTCCCGGCCGCGCGCGAGGCGGCTCCCATTAAAGAGCGTGCGCGGTCTTCAGAGCGTCCGCGAGATCCTCGTAGTATTCGCAATCCTTCGACCCGCAGAGCTTTTCGATCGTCGCCAATTGATCCTTGGCGAGATCGAATTTGCCCTGGATGACATAGGCCTCGCCGAGATACTCGCGCACCTGCGAATAGTTCGGATCGAGGGCCACAGACCGCAGATAGTAACCAATGCCTTCGTCCGTTCGTCCGAGCTTGCGAGTCGCATAGCCGCGATAGTTGAGGGCGCGGGGGGTATTCGGATTTTCGAGCAGGTCGAGCACGTCGATCGCCTCTTGAAAGCGCTCGGCCTTGGCAAGCGCGATAGGCGTATTCGGTCAGCTCTGAAATCGGGCAGGACTCCGCTGTGCCTCTCAAGGCACTTGTGCTTTTTCTTGTCCCAGACCTGACCGGGTTCGCAGGTGGTGAGGTCGGTCTTGTTGACGCCGCGCGGAGGCTTCTTTTCGGTCCCGGCGCCGGCTCCCGGCGCAGCGGCAGGGTTGGCTCCCGTCGCTCCGCCTTCGTCGCCCCCGGCCGCCATCGCCACCGGCGCGGCGAGCCCCAGGCCGACGACGAGAATCCCGCAGCAAAACGCCGATGCGAGGCCATGACGGATTTCGCGATCGGATCGAAAAGAAGCAAACATCATTGCGGCATCCCTTTGCAGTCGCTGAACACGCTAAACACGCAAGCAGGCGATCTTATTTGCCGCGACTTTCTCGCCAGTGTCGAGACACATTCGCAACCCTGTCTCTCTGGGCCCAAATTGGCGCTCATCGCGCGCTCACGGCATCACGTAAGTCGCTCGGCCCCTGCCCAGAAGCGCCGACGGGATGGCGCCGGGCTCGTCGACGGAGAAGACAACGATCGGGATCCCGTTGTCGCGCGCAAGCGCGAAGGCGGCGGTGTCCATCACCTGAAGATTGCGGGCGATCGCCTCATCGTGCGTGAGGCGCTCATAGCGCTTGGCGGTGGGGTCCTTCTTGGGATCGGAAGTGTAGATGCCGTCGACTTGCGTGGCCTTCATCACTGCGTCGCAGGAGAGCTCGGCGGCCCGCAGCGCCGCGCCGGTGTCGGTGGTGAAGAACGGATTGCCGGTGCCCCCCGCAAGAATGATGACCCGCCGCTTGACGAGATGGGCGAGCGCCGCCTGGCGCGAGTAAGGCTGGCAAAGAGACGGCATGGCGACCGCCGAGAGCACGCGCGCGGCCTGACCGATCTGCTCGAGAGCGCCCTCCATCGCCAGCGCGTTCATGACCGTCGCCAGCATGCCGATGGAATCGGCGCGCGCGCGCTCGATGCCCTTGTTTGCCCCCTCAAGCCCGCGAAAAAAATTGCCGCCGCCGACGACGACCGCGACCTGCACCCCAAGCTCGGCCGCCGCCTTGAGATCGCCCGCCATGCGCTGCATGGTCGGCGCGTGCAGGCCGTGCGTGTCGGGTCCCATCAGCGCTTCGCCCGAGAGCTTGACGACGACGCGGTTGAACAAGGGTTTCGGCGCTTTCGTCGTCATTCAAGCCCTCCTCGAACCGCCCTCGCGCCGCCCGCCGCAGCGCCGTCGCCCGCCGGGCGATCATGACCGATAAAAAAAGCGGCCCCCGTGGGCCGCTTCAAGAACTTGCGAGGCTGTCAGGCCTCTTCCACCGGTTTCTCGACGCCCTCGCCCAGGGCGTAGCGGACGAACCCGGTGACGGCGATCGCCGCCCCAACCGTCTTCTCAGCCTCCTTGATCGCCTGAGCGACGGTCTTGGCGGGATCGTGGACATAGGCCTGATCGAGGAGACAGACTTCCTTGTAGTAAGTCTTCAAGCCCAATTCGATGATCTTCTCAAGCACGTTCGCGGGCTTGCCGGCGTTCTTCTCGGCGAGCACCGCGCGTTCGCGCTTGACCGTCGCCGGATCGAGCCCGGCGGCGTCGAGCGCAACCGGGCTTGCGGCCGCGACGTGCATTGCGAGCTGACGGCCGAGCGCGGCCAGCCGATCCCTATCGCCGGCGGATTTCAACCCCACGATGACCCCGATACGCCCGAGGCCGTCGGCGATCGTTCCGTGCACGTATTGGCCGATTGCGCCCTCGGCGACATGCAGGCCCTGCGCGCGGCGCAGCGTCATGTTCTCGCCAATGGTGGCGATGGCGTTCGCGATCGCTTCGCTAACCGTGCCGCCGCCCGGATAATGCGCGCCGAGCACCTTCGCAGCGTCGACCTCGGGGGCGTGGTCGAGCGCCACCGCAAGCACGCCCTTGACCAGGGCCTGGAAGTCATCGTTGCGGGCGACGAAGTCGGTTTCGGAATTGACCTCGACGACGACGCCGAGATTCGCCTCAACCGCCACTCCGACAAGACCCTCGGCCGCCACCCGTCCGCTCTTCTTGGCCGCCTTGGCGAGCCCTTTCTTGCGCAGCCAGTCGATCGCCTGTTCGATGTCGCCGTTGGTCTCGCTCAGCGCATTCTTGCAGTCCATCATGCCCGCGCCGGTCTTCTCGCGCAGATCCTTGACCAGCCCCGCGGAAATGGTCGCCATGGCGTCCCTCTTCATATCCTCAACCGCCGCGCGCCCGGCTTGAACCCATGACGGCGACGCGACTTTCGGCCAGATTCGAGCCCGGTCCAAACCGGGCCGCTCCGCCGGATCGAGCCGAACGCGGCGCCGACCCTTGATTACAAAAACCCTACTCGGCCGCCATCAGCGCGCGCGCCTGCTCGCTCCACTTGTCGCGGGCGACGCGGCCATTGAACCTGAGATCGGCGTCGAGCTTCGTGGCCTCGTCCGGCGTCATCGCGGCGAGCTGCCAGTAGTGGAAGACGCCATGCTCGTTCAGTTTCTTGACGATCTGCGGCCCGACGCCGGTGAGCTTTGCGAGATCGTCCGGCGCGCCCCGCGGCGCCGACAGGAGCTCGAACTGCTCGGTCGGCGACGCCTCGGCCTCGCCCGTCGAAGCCGCCTCGAGATCGGCAGGCTCCGGCAGCGGCTCGGCGATCGGCGTCTCCGCCGCGCCGACGTCGACGCCCTGCGCGCCCTGCCCGCGCGAGATGCCGTCGATCGCCGCGCGGGCGACGAGATCGCAATAGAGCTGGATCGCGCGGCCGGCGTCGTCGTTCGCCGGCACCGGGAAGGCGATGCCGTCCGGATCGCTGTTGGTGTCGAGGATCGCGATCACCGGAATCTTGAGGCGGTTTGCCTCCTTGATCGCCAGCGCTTCCTTGTTGGTGTCGATGACGAACACGAGATCCGGAACGCCGCCCATGTCCTTGATGCCGCCGAGCGCGGTTTCGAGCTTGTCGCGCTCGCGCGACAGCATCAGGCGCTCTTTCTTGGTCAAGCCTTTCGCGCCTTCGCCCAGGAGCTCGTCGACCTTGCGCAGGCGCGAGATCGAAGCCGATATCGTCTTCCAGTTGGTCAGCATGCCGCCAAGCCAACGCGCGTTGACGAAATATTGCGCCGAACGCTTGGCCGCGGCCGCGATCTCGTCGGACGCCTGACGCTTGGTGCCGACGAACAGGACCCGCCCGCCCTTGGCGACCGTGTCGGACACCGTCTTCAGCGCCTGATGGAGCAAAGGCACGGTCTGGGCGAGGTCGATGATATGGATCGAGTTGCGCGAGCCGTAGATGTAAGGCTCCATTTTCGGGTTCCAGCGATGCGACTGGTGGCCGAAATGCGCGCCCGCCTCGAGCAATTGGCGCATGGTGAAATCTGGCAGAGCCATGGGGGTCGTCCTTGTCCGGTTGAGCCTCGGCGGATCATTTGAAGGCGAAGCGAACTTCGCCACCGGAGCGGAGCCTTGAAGCAGGAGCCGCGAAAAATCCGCCTGTGGAATGGCGCGGCATATAGGAGAAGCGGGGAGGAAAGGCAAGCCGAGCGAACTCCGCCCTGTCCGGCGTCGCGTTTTCCGCCTCAGGGGAGGCCGGTCCGCGCCCCGCCGCCTCTGTCGTCATACTGTCATGAGCGCTGTCCAAGGCTGACTTACCGGCGACTGGCGGGCCGCTCAAATTCCGATTGCTTCGGTCGCGACAAACGTGTTCTGACGTTTTTCGGCGTCCGTTTGGCCGCTCCCGTTCGCCCGCCCGCATCGTCTCGCCAAGCGGAAGTCGCCGATGCCTCAACTGACAACCTTTGTGTCCGCCGGGCGGCGCATCCTGCCGAACCAGTGGGATCTGGTCGCGTTCGCCGCGATTCTGGCGGTGTTGACGGCGGTTGCTCGCAGCTACCACGGCATTTCCGCGCCTCTGCCGGCGCCGAGCGAATCGCCGATCACGCTCGACTACTGGCAACTGCCCTACTACGCGTTCCGAACCACGCTGCGCATGTTTGCGGCTCTCGCGGCCTCCCTCGTCTTCACCTTCACTTACGCCACGCTCGCGGCCAAGAGCCGGCGCGCCGAGATGGTCCTGATCCCGGTGCTCGACGTTTTGCAGTCGGTGCCGATCCTCGGCTTTCTGTCCTTCACCGTGACCTTCTTCCTCGGCCTCTTCCCCGGCAACACCCTGGGCGCGGAACTGGCGGCGATCTTCGCCATCTTCACCAGCCAGGCCTGGAACATGGCTTTTTCCTTTTATCAGTCGCTGCGCACCGTCCCGCGCGATCTCGACGAGGTCGCGCGCGGATTCCGCCTCACCGGCTGGCAGAAGTTCTGGCAGCTCGAGGCGCCGTTCGCGATGCCCGGCCTCATCTGGAATACGATGATGTCGATGTCGGGGGGCTGGTTTTTCGTCGTCGCCTCGGAGGCGATCACCGTCGGCGACACGACCATCACCCTTCCGGGAGTGGGCTCCTTCATCGCCAAGGCGAACGACGAGGGCAATTGGCGGGCGATTGGGGCGGCGGTGCTGACGATGGGGATCGTCATTCTCCTCTACGACCAGCTGCTGTTCCGTCCGATCGTCGCCTGGGCGGCGAAGTTCAGGGTCGAGCTCTCGGTCAGTCAGGACGTCGAATCCTCCTGGGTGCTCAACCTGATCAAGCGCACGCACTGGCTGCGCCTCGGCGTCACCCCGGTTTTCGCCGCCTTGCGCGGCGTGAGTCTCTTCCCGATAAGCTTCCGGGGCATGGCGCCGATGCGAAGCCGAACCTCCGATGCGCCCTCGCGCCTCATCGACGCGATCTGGATTCTCGTCATCGTCGCCGTAGCCGCGTGGGCGGCCTGGCTCACGATTTCCTATGTCGCGACCGAGCTGAGCTGGGACGAAGTGCTGCATGTCTTCGTCCTGACCTTCTACACCCTCATCCGCGTCATCGTGCTTATGGCGATCGCGACCGTGGTCTGGGTGCCGATCAGCGTGTGGATCGGCTTGAGGCCGCGCTGGGCGGAAGCCGTTCAGCCGGTGGCGCAATTCCTGGCCGCGTTCCCGGTCAACCTCCTCTTCGGCGCCGCGGTCAGCCTCGTGCTCGCGTTCAATCTCAACCCGAATATCTGGCTGAGCCTGCTCATCGTTTTCGGCACCCAATGGTATATCGTGTTCAACACGATCGGCGGCGCGGCGGCCTTTCCCAACGACCTGCGCGAAGCGGTGGCGAATTTCCGCATTCGCGGCTGGCGCTGGTGGACGCAGGTCATCATTCCAGCCGTGGCGCCCTATTATTTGACCGGCGCGATCACCGCGTCGGGCGGCTCGTGGAATGCCTCGATCGTCGCCGAATACGTCAAATGGAAGGACCACACCGTGGTCGCTCAGGGCGTCGGATCCTATATCGCCGAGGCGACCGACAAGGGCGACTTTCCGCGCATCGTCCTTGGCGTCGCGATGATGTCGCTTTTCGTGACGCTGTTCAATCGCCTGTTCTGGCGCCGGCTATACGCCTACGCGGAGCGGCAACTGCGACTTTGACCCTTTGGCTTCAATCGGGGAGCTTCACGCATGTTGGACCCAGCCGCAGCGACGCTGCTCAAGGTCGACAAGGTCAGCCAGGTCTTCTCGACCGGATCGGGCGAGACCCGCGCGCCGGTTCTGAGCGACGTCTCGATGAGTTTGAAGACAGGCGAGATCGTCGCCCTGCTCGGCCGCTCGGGCTCCGGCAAGTCGACGCTTTTGCGTCTCATCGCGGGGCTCACCCGTCCGACGGAGGGGACGGTCACGATCTCCGGCGAACCGGTGAATGGACCGGCGGAAGAGGTCGCGATGGTGTTCCAGAGCTTCGCCCTCTTCCCGTGGCTCGACGTCCTCGACAACGTCGAGATCGGACCACGCGCCAATGGCGTGCCGCTCGACGAGACGCGCAAACGGGCGCTGAAGGCGATCGACACCATCGGGCTCGACGGCTTCGAATCGGCCTATCCGAAAGAATTGTCGGGCGGGATGCGGCAGCGCGTAGGCTTTGCCCGGGCGCTCGTCATGCAGCCGAAGATCCTTTTGATGGACGAGCCGTTCTCGGCCCTCGACGTGCTCACCGCCGAGACCCTGCGCACCGACCTGCTCGATCTTTGGCAGGAAGGGCGCATTCCGATCAAGGCCATCCTCATGGTCACCCACAATATCGAGGAAGCGGTGCTGATGGCTGACCGGATTCTCGTTCTGGCGTCGAATCCCGGCCGGATCGCATCCGAAATCGCGGTCACCCTGCCCCACCCGCGCGATCGGCTCGACCCGAACTTCCGCGAGCTCGTCGATCGGATCTATGCGCTGATGACCCAAAGGCCAGACACGACAAAGCCGGCGGCGCGCGAGGCCGCCGCCGCCGCGGCTGGCCTCGGGCTCGCGCTCCCGCGGGTCTCGACCAATTCGCTCGCCGGCATGCTCGAGGAGATCGCCGCTCCTCCCTACAATGGCAAGGCGGACCTTCCCCATCTCGCCAACTCGCTGCAGCTCGAGATCGACGAATTGTTCCCGCTCGGCGAGACTTTGCAATTGCTGCGCCTGGCGGAATTCGAGGACGCCGACATCAAGCTCACGCCGCTCGGCCAGCGCTTCGTCGACATGGATGTCGATCAGCGCAAAAAGGTGTTCGGCGACCAGTTGCTCGCGCAAATCCCGCTGGCGTCGCACATCAAGCGCGTTCTCGACGAACGCCCGACGCATCGCGCGCCGGCCACCCGCTTCCGCGAGGAGCTGGAAGACTACATGAGCGAAGACTACGCCGAGCGGACCTTGAGGGCGATCATCAATCTCGGCCGATATGGCGAGCTGTTCGCGTACGACGAAAACAGCCAGACGTTCAGTTACGAAAATCCGCAATAACGGCCGTGCGTCCCTCTCGTTGATTTGACTCATTGTGGTTTGACTTATTGCGCGTAATGCGCTGCAATATGAGATATTGCAGTGCAAGAGCGCTTAAGCCCATGGGAGACGCTCGATGACGCCGACTTCCGCCACCCTCGCCCTCGACGACAAACCCGCCGAACGGCCGGTCCCGGCATCCGCCACCCTGACCGTCGGGCAGAAATCCATCGAGCTGCCGATCAAGCGCGGGACGATCGGCCCATCGGTCGTCGATATCGGAAAGCTCTACGGTCAGACGGGAATGTTCACCTACGATCCCGGTTTCACCTCGACGGCGAGCACGGAATCGAAGATCACCTACATCGACGGCGACGAAGGCGTGCTCCTCTACCGGGGCTATCCGATCGACGAGCTCGCCGAGCACGGCGATTTCCTCGAGACCTGCTACCTGCTCCTCTACGGCGAGCTGCCGACCGCGGCGCAGAAAGCCGACTTCGACTACCGGGTCACGCGCCACACGATGGTGCATGAGCAGATGAACCGGTTCTTCAACGGTTTTCGCCGCGACGCGCATCCGATGTCGGTGATGGTGGCGAGCGTCGGCGCGCTCGCCGCCTTCTACCACAACTCGACCGACATCACCGATCCCTGGCAGCGCGAGGTCGCTTCCATCCGCATGATCGCCAAGGTCCCGACGCTCGCCGCGATGGCGTTCAAATATGCGATCGGCCAGCCGTTCGTCTATCCGAAGAACGAGCTCGACTATGCGTCGAATTTCTTGCGCATGTGCTTCTCGGTTCCCTGCGAGGAATACAATGCCAACGCCGTGCTGGCGCGGGCGCTCGACCGGATCTTCATTCTCCATGCCGACCATGAGCAGAACGCTTCGACGTCGACGGTGCGCCTCGCCGGATCGTCGGGCGCCAATCCGTTCGCCTGCATCGCCGCCGGCATCGCCTGTCTCTGGGGTCCGGCGCATGGCGGCGCCAACGAGGCGGCGCTGAAGATGCTGGGCGAGATCGGGAGGGTCGAAAACATCCCCAAATTCATCGCCAAGGCGAAGGACAAGAACGATCCGTTCCGCCTGATGGGCTTTGGCCACCGGGTGTACAAGAACTACGATCCCCGCGCCAAGATCATGCAGAGGACCGCCCACGAGGTGTTCAACGAGCTCGGGGTCAAGGACGATCCGCTGCTCGACGTCGCGATCGAGCTTGAGCGCATCGCGCTTCACGACGAGTATTTCATCGAGAAGAGGCTCTATCCGAACATCGACTTCTATTCCGGCATCACGCTGAAGGCGATGGGCTTCCCGACCGACATGTTCACCGTCTTGTTCGCGGTCGCGCGCACCGTCGGCTGGATCGCCCAGTGGAAGGAGATGATCGTCGATCCGGAGCAGAAGATCGGCCGTCCGCGCCAGCTCTACACCGGGTCTCCGCTTCGCGAATATAAGCCGATGGGCAATCGGTAGACCGGATTCGTCGGGTCTCAGCCGAGGCTCGACAACAGGCTTTGCGCCGCCTTGAGGTCCGCCGTATCCAAGCCCTCGGTGAACGCCTCGAACACCGGTTGCAGAAGGGCCCGGGCGCGCTCCGGTTTTCCCTCGCGGGCGAGCAGCGCTGCGAGGTCGGTCGCGGTGCGCAACTCCCACGCGCGTGCGCCCTGACGACGGCTCAGCTCCAAGCGCGCGCATGTAGCAGGCTTTCGCCTCGTCAACGCCCGGCTGCGGCGACGCAAGGAGAAGTCCCGCCTTCACCCGCAGCAATTCCGGCATGTAGCAGAAATCTTCATTGACCTCCGCCACGCGCATCGTCTCGTCGACCAGAGCTATGCCTTCGGCGAAGCGGCCGGTCGCCGCAAAGCCCTGGGCGAGCGAGATGTTGAATGGCGTGGTCAATAACTCGTAGCGCGCGGCGCGGAGCTTATCGATGCAATTCTGCACGATTCCGACCCCGCGGTGCGCGTCGCCGAGACGGATGGCGAGCTCCCCCTTGAAACCATGTCCGATGGCGAGTGAAGGCCCAAGCGAGTGGGTTTCCGAGCGGGAGATGAACCAGTCGATGTGTTCTTCGGCGCCCTGAAGATCGCCGGTCCAAAGGAACACTGAAGCCGCCCAGTGCAGGACGATGGTCAGCGACACCGGATGGTCCATGCGTGCGGCGTCGCTTATGGCCTGGCGCGCGCGCTCCATCGCCTGAGCTGGATGGCCCTGCAGCCACAGGGTCCTCGCGAGGACGATCCCGGCCCGATTGCGGTAATCGAAGCCGAGATAGATCGTGCTGGCCTGTTGGAAGCCCGGCCAACGTTCGAGCGCCGCCTCAAGCTCCCGGCGAGCGCCGTCGAGATCGCCTGCAAGGTGCAGGGAAATGCCGAGAATGGAATGGGTGAGCGCGGTCGCGACCGAATCTTCCAGCGTTTGCGCGATCGCGGAGCAGCGCCTTGCATAGAGAAGCGCGGCTTTGAAGTCTCCGCTGCGCAGGTGGAACATGTGCAGCGGACCCAGAAGTCGGATCTGCTCGTGGGCGTCTCCGTGCTCGCCGGCGATGGCCAGGCTTCGGTGAAACGCCGCCCGCGCCGCATCGATTTCTCCCCGCAGGTGCATCAGGGACGTTCCGAGCGCCGCCTGGAGATGCATCTCCTCGACGCCGCCGCGTGAGTTGTCATCGAGAGCCAGAAGCGCCTTTTCCGACCAGCGATGGCATTCGGGCAGCAGGGACATCGCCAGGAAAACCGGCGCGGCCGCGGCGGCAAGCCCGACGGCGACCTGGACGTTGCCGTTCGGGCCAAAGCACCATTCCAGAGCGGCGCGGACGTTGTTGAGCGCCGCGAAGTAGGGCGACCGTTCCGAACCCGTCGACAAGGTCCGCCAGTCGGCGCCGGCCTGATCCAGCCAGCGCCGGTAGTAGGCCGCGTGGCGGACGGCCAGGTCATCGACCTCGGCGTCGTCGAACTCTGGATTCGAGAACATAGGCGCGCGTCGTGTCGAGAAGGTGGTAGCGCATCATCGCCCCGATGGGACGGGTCGCGACCATCGACTTGGCGACGAGGCTGTCGATCGCGTCAAAAACGCGCGCCTGATCGACGGTCGCGCTCGTCACCACGGCCAACGCCGCGTCGAGGGTGAAATGTCCGACGAAGACGGCGAGGCGGCGAAGCACGATCCGCTCGAGCTCGGACAGGAGCCCGTAGCTCCAGTCGAGCGTCGCCTGCAACGTCCTCTGCCGCGACGGCGCGTTGCGCGGCCCGAGCCACAGCAGCGTCAGCCGCTGATCGAGAAGCGCGGCCGTCTGATGCAGGCCGTAGGCCTCGACACGTCTGGCGGCCAACTCGATCGCGAGCGCTACGCCCTCGAGCTTGCGGCAGATCGCGACCACGATCGCGGCGTCCGCGTCGTTGAGGGTGAGCCTGGCGCCGCTCGCGAGCGCCCGCTCGATGAACAACCGGGTGGCCGGGAACGCCTCGGTCGCCGCCGCGCTCAGTCTGGCGTCTTCGGGCGGACAGGCGAGAGGATCCAGCCTGTAGACGTGCTCGGCCTCGACCCGGAGCGCTTCGCGGCTTGTCGCCAGAATATGCGCCTGCGGCGCCGCCAGGAAGATTTTGGACGCCAGCTTCGCGACCGCCTCGATGAGGTGCTCGCAGGTGTCGAGGATCAAAAGAACTCGCTTGTCGCGAAGATAGGCGATGAGACTGGGCGTCGCGTCGTCGCTCTGAACCCCGAGTCCGAGCAGGGAGGCGAGCGTCGTGGGGACCAACGCGGGATCGCTCAGCATGCCGAGGTCGGCGAACAGCGCGGCGCCGCCAAATGCCTCGACCAGATGATGACCGACCGCGACCGCGACCGTGGTCTTGCCCACTCCGCCGACGCCCACGATGGTTAGGAACCGGGCGGCGGTCAGCCGGGCCGAGATCTTGAGAACGTCATCGTCGCGCCCGACCATTCGCGTCAATCGGCCGGGGAGGTTCGCGTGGGGAAAACTTGCGACAGCCGCCTCGCGGGTCTGTTCCTGATCGCTGGTCCGTAAGACCGGAGCCACGAAGCAGTAGCCGCGCCCCGCCGCGGTGGTGACGTAGCGCGCGCCGCGCTCTCCATCGCCGAGCGCCCTCCGCAGCGCGGCGATATGAAACCGCAGACTGCTCTCCTCAACCGTGACGTCGGGCCAGACCTGGGCGAGGAGATCCCTTTTGCTGACGATTTCGTTGGGATGGGACGTGAGCGCGATCAGGGCGTCGAGCGCGCGGGCGCCCAGTTCCACCGGCGCGCCGTCCCTGGTCAGAAGCCTTTCCCTCGCGGCCAACCGAAACGGGCCGAACGACAGGACGTCCCGAGGTTGCTCCGCTGGCCCCGCCATGGCCATTTCTCGCTGCCGCACAGCTTACGCGCCACCCTAGCTCAAGGATCAGCGTTGCGCCATAGATCTTGGCGGCGCGGACAATGCGCGCCCGAGGAGCTTTCCCGCCCGCGACCGCTAACTTCCACTGGCGCCCGCTGGTAACTGCTCACAGCCGCTCACAAGCGCAAACGGGCGTTTCGCCGCGTTTTTGCTTAAGCAGATCGTGGGCGCCGTCGCGGACACGCAGATTTTCCGATGATGTGGCGCGGCGAGCCTGTCGCAACCGATTTACGTCCCGGAGATTGATCGATGTTAGGGGCACTGTCTGCGCCCGCGCGTCGTGGCGTGCTTGTTGCAGCGGCGGCGGCCGGCGTCTGGAGCCTGCTCCCGGCCATTCCGGTTCAAATTTCCCTGACGGAGGCCGCCCGGCCCCGCAACGACGTGCCCGAGTATGCGCGCGTTGTGCTCCAGGAGCGCCTTGCGGCGTTACAATCGGCTGAGCGGGAAACGGTGGCGATGAACTCCTACCGCGAGGAGAAGGTCCCGGAGCGTCCGATTGTCGCGCGGTTCGCGGGTCGAGGGGCGGCGTGGGACGAAAGCAGGAATAGCGTTCGCCCCTTGCTCGGACGGGGAAGGGACGACAAGGCCGCGGCTGAGCGCGTCATGGCTCAATTCCTCGTCGCCGGGTCGCCAGCGAAAAACTAGGCCGCGACCGGCGGCTATGGCGCTCGCTCAATTCACCGACCGCGGGGCGGCCATTCGCCATTCGCAGCCGCCTCCGGGCGGCGCTCACAAACGCTCACAGCCTTTCACAACCCCTAACGGGCGCTTCCGGGCGACCTTTGCTTAGGTCGGCCAGGGGATTCGACCTCACGCCATCGGCTCCGCCGCAGACCAACGGAAAGAGGAAAACGCCTTGACGGAACTCGCAACGGCACGATCGACAATTCCCGACGAAAGGCTTTTGTACACCGCCAAAACCCATACCACGGGAGGCCGGGAAAACGGGGTCGCCCGCAGCTCCGACGGGCGCCTCGACGTCAAGCTGTCGATCCCCGGCTCCGCGCGAATTGGCGCCAACCCCGAGCAATTGCTCGCCGCCGGGTGGTCGGCCTGTTTCGAAAGCGCGATGGAGATCGCGGCGCGAAAAATGAAGATCGCGCTTCCGCCCGACCTCGCGATCGACGCGGAGGTCGATCTGAACATGGCGGGCGGCGCCTACTTCCTTCGCGCCCGTCTCAATGTGAGCCTGCCGGGCATGGAGCGCGAACTCGCCCGGGCGGTGACGAAGGCGGCCGATGAAACCTGTCCCTACTCCAAAGCCACTCGCGGCAACATCGACGTCAGGATCAACCTGGTCTGAGCCCCTTCGGCCCAGGGCCGTCGCTTCGTCGCTTCGGCTGCCGCGATGACAGCCGATGAGGCGGTCGGCTTGCCTTTGCTCCGCAGGCTGACCATCATCGCTCTCAGCGCCAAGGCCGCCGAAGCCGCATGACGGCGCCGCGCTCGCGGCTCTAACAACAGGGAGAATTCGAATGATCCGTAAGGCAAAAGCGGTTTGGCATGGGACGGGTCGCGACGGGAAAGGCTCGCTTTCAAGCAATTCCGGCGTGCTGGCGGACACCCCCTACTCCTACAAAACACGGTTCGAGAACGAGAAGGGGACCAATCCCGAAGAGCTGATCGCCGCAGCGCACGCTGGTTGCTTCACCATGGCGCTTGCGTTCGGGATGCAGCTCGCCGGCCTCAACCCGACCGAGCTCACGACCGAGGCTGCGGTCACTCTCGAGCCAGAGGGTCAAGGTTTCAAGATCAGCAAATCCGCCCTCACCTTGCGCGCCAAAGTCCCGAACCTGGACGAAGCGAAATTCGCCGAATTGGCGAAAGGCGCCGAGAAAAACTGCCCGATCTCCAAGGTCTTGAACGCCGAGATCACGCTCGACGCCAAGCTCGTCTGAGCGCCGTGGCCGCGCTCGACACCGCAGCCGACCAGGTTGCGCAACTCATCCGCGGCTTCATGAATGGAGGAGGTCAATGAGCGGAGCGCACCAGCCCGGCGAGGCCGTTTTCCGAGCCGTGCTGCCCGAAGAGGTCGAATGGCGGCCGTTCCCGGCGTTCCCGCCTTCGGTGCGCCTCGCCATCCTCATCGGCGATCCTGCCGCGCCGGGTCCCTATGTCATCAGGGTCAAGGTCCCGCTGGGCGTCAAGCTCATGCCGCACCGACACCCGGAGGACCGGATCTATACGGTCATCTCCGGCGTCTTCTACATCGGCCTCGGAGATCGGTTCGACGGCGACAAGGCGGCCGCCTATCCGCCCGGCAGCGTCATCGTGCTCCCCGGCGATACCTGGCACTTTCATTGGGCGAAATCCGGCGAGTACGTCAGTCAGGTCAACGCGATCGGTCCGCTCGGCCTCGAATATCTGGATCCAAGCGACGATCCGCGCGGGCAGAAGCGCTAGGCCGTCGATCCGGTCGATGACGCTCCAATGGCGCCGGTCAGACCCAAGCCTGGAGGAAGCCCAGCAAAAACTCCGGGAAGCCCAGCAAAGGAAACCGGAAGCGGGGCAAAGGAATCCGGAAAGGTATCAAAGGAAAACCCTTCCGCGAATTGGGCCTTTTCAATGGGTTACGACGATCCGGGGCAAAAACCCGCTTCTCCCGCTTCTCCTGGCGCCGCTCCTCGAGGCGGCTTGTTCGGCGACAGGACCACTCTATCCGTGGTTTCTGATAATCGCAAGAAAAAGTCGCGCTCTTATGGCGTTATCTGTTGGTCGACCGGTTTGCTGTTCGTTCGTCGAACCCTTGCCGTCATGGCCGGGCTTGTCCCGGCCATCCACGCCGGGCCGCCGCAGAACAGTCCCGCCTCGGCGCGACCGGCAGGAAGGCGGACGGTCGCAAGGCTTTTCGCGCTTGCCTGCGTCGATGCGCTGGGCCTTCGTGGATGGCCGGGACAAGCCCGGCCATGACGCTTGATGGCGCCGTCCGCCACCTCCGCCATGCTCCATTCTTCCGACAACAGCCAACGCGATGCGAAAAGTCGCGCGCTCGCCGGCGGCCTGCCCGACCGCGCCCTTTGAGCCCCCGGGTCACTGCAGGAGATCCGGCTGCTCCTTGACGATCCGCGCATAGAGCGGCTGGAACTGGAACCAGCCGGCGAACGGATTGCCGGTGATCTTGAAGGCCTGCGCTGCGGCTTCGGGCGAGATCGTCTTGAGGCTTTCGCCTTCTTTCAGCGCAGCCTCGGCTATGAGTTGCACCTGGCACGACCGCTCCATGGTGATGAACCACCACACCGCTTCGTCGACCGTCCCGCCGACCGTGATCAGGCCGTGGTTCTGGAGGATGGCGGCCTTTTTCTTGCCGATCGCCTCGGCGATCCGCTGGCCCTCGTCGAGCTCGACCGCGACGCCGCCGAAATCGGCATAGAGCGCATGATCGTTGTAGAAGGCGCAGACGTCCTGGGTGATCGGCGCGAGCGGACGCCCCAGCGTCGAAAAGGCCCGCCCATAGGTCGAGTGCGAATGGGCGGCGGCGATCGCGTCGGGGCGCGCCGCGTGGACGCGCGAGTGAATGACGAAGGCTGCGGTGTTCACCGGATAATCGCCCTCGACGACATTGCCCTTATGGTCGCAGCGGATCAGGTTCGAAGCCTTGATCAGGCTGAAATGGACGCCGAACGGATTGACCCAGAAGGTGTCCGGAAACTCGGGATCGCGCGCGGTGATATGGCCCGCGACCCCCTCGTCGAAGCCGAACTTCGAGAACAGCCGAAAGCCAGCGGCGAGCCGCTGCTTGCGATGCAGCCGCTCTTCCGCGATGGTTGGCGAATTTCGGCGGCATGGGCAATTTTCCGATCGCC
Source organism: uncultured Alphaproteobacteria bacterium (assembly GCA_963761435.1). Lineage (GTDB taxonomy): Bacteria > Pseudomonadota > Alphaproteobacteria > Rhizobiales > Beijerinckiaceae > Roseiarcus. Next base: position 550,895 of record CAVXHJ010000010.1, read on the forward strand.
GGCGCCGCGGCCGGCCGGCGCCTTCGTTTCCTTGGCCTGGACATTCATCGTCGCTCCTCCCGGGTGAGCTTCGCCTGCCCCAAGCATAGGGCGGAACATCGCGTCCGTCAGCATGATAACGGAGTTCGCCTGATCGGTTCCCTGGCGTCCGCGAGCCGGGGCGCTATTTTCGATCCCGTTTTGAACAATTTCAGCCACTTGCGGCGCCATTTGGGACCGCCGTCCGCCCCTTCCGAGCCGCAGAGCCGCGCAATGCCGTCCCCGCTTTGGGCGGCGCCGACGCGCGGAACCCGGAGAAGCCGAAGGATTCATTTCGCGGAGCGAAGCGAACGATTTCGCGACGCAGGCGTAAGCCCTTGAGATCATTAGGGGCGCGAAATGCGGCATTTCGCGGAATTCATTGTTTTCAATGGCTTCAACTCCATTTCGTTTCGCACCGCCGCCAAAGCCGCTGTGGCCCGCGCCGATGAGAAGCCCGGGCCGAGGCGCCGCAGATTTCTGAAAAACAATACCGCGCGCCAGCGGCTTTGGCAAGAAATTGTCGGCCTTTTATCGCGCGCCCCTGCCCGGTTGGCGAGCCGCTCCGCCATCAGTTCCGGCCGGCCGGTCACGGCTCCCGGCATCTGCTCAGCGAATATCTTTCAGGAGACGGGACGCAGGAGAAAATAAGTTTGCATTGTTCCCTGGCCTTTGACCTCGATCCGCTCTCGCGGCTCGAAGCACCCTGCGCCGCCCGCCGCGCGCATGAATGTCTCGGAGACATGGATATGTCCTGGCAGGCCGTGAGAACTCCATGCGGCTGGCGATGTTCACGTTGTCGCCCCAAAGGTCGTAGGAAAATTTGTTCTCGCCTATTACACCGGCGACGACCGGACCCGTGTGAATCCCTATCCGTAGGCGCAGGTCTGGATAGCGGGAAGATACCTCTTCGAGATGCGATTGCATGGCCAAAGCCATTTCGATGGCCGCGCGGGCGTGGTCAGCGCGGGGCTGCGGAATGCCCGCTACAACCATGTAAGCGTCGCCAATGGTCTTTATCTTCTCCAGGCCTAGATTTTTCGCGGCCCGATCAAAGCCGCGAAAAATCTCGTTCAACATTTCAACGACGGCGCTCGCCTCCATAGTTCGAGACATCGCGGTGAACCCGACCAAGTCGGCGAACACGATGCTGACTTCCGGAATGCGATCCGCAATCAATTGCGTCGAGCTTTTCAACCGCTCGGCGATCGGTTTGGGAAGGATGTTCAAGAGAAGAGCTTCTGAACGCGCTGACTCCCTTTCCAAGGCTTGCTGCGCCGAGTTCAGAAGCGCGCGATTGTAATAGGCGAACCCAATCGTCAATGCGACCAGACTATAAACGGATGTATTCTTGACCGAGGCGAGAAAAGGCTCCAGGGCAGCGTCGCCCTCAAGAAACCCTTGCTGTCCAGAAGCGTACCAGCCCTCCACACCGGCGAAGAGGCAAAGGCCAAAAAATGTAATCCACAAAAGTACGTACAATGACCTTACGTAGTAAAAACTAATCAAAATACCGCCAAGCAGCAGCAAATGGTTCCAGGACGCGTGCCCAAGGTGCAAGGCGTTGAAGGCTACGGTGCACATGGAGACCGTTACCGCATACAACTGCGCGATACGATACAGGCCGCAGCCGTTCAACACGGGGACAAGGCATAGTGCAAGCCCGCAGGCCGCGCTCGAAAGAATGATGTTGCGCACAGCCGGCAAAAACGGAATGGCCGTCGGAATCACTAGAAGAACCCAGGCAACAGTGACCATGGCAACTAAGTTGCAGGCCCTGATGAAGCGCGCATCGAGGGCTGACATTTCCGAGTGAACGCCCGCGTCGATGATTGTCTTCAAGAACCGCTTCATTCGACCCACCTTCGCGGGGCAGATATTGCTAGCTTCTATGTCCGACGCCCAGGTTGGCTATCGCACGCGATGATCCGCCGACCTAGTCGGGTCTGGTCCGCTGACTCGCCGCGCCGGGGGTAATAGCAAACTTTGAGACAACGGCCGTAGGCGCGAACGAGACCGCATTCTCTTGTTGTGGTTATCTCTCAAACCGCCGGTCAGACCGCCGACATCGATCGGCAAATTGCTTCACCCCTCCTTCGTCCCCCGAAATCCCGTCGCCAGCAGGTAAAGCTCGGCGCTGTCCGCGCGGCTCGCTTTCGGCTTCAGGTGGCGCACGGCGGCGAAATCGCGCTTGAGGCGGGCGAGGAGGTCGGACTCGGCGCCGCCTTGCAGCACCTTGGCGAGGAAGAAGCCGCCCGGCGCCAGCACCTCGCCCGCGAAGTCGGCGGCGAGCTCGACGAGGCCGACGATGCGCAGTTGATCCGTCTTGCGATGGCCGGTGGCGTTGGCGGCCATGTCGGAGAGCACGCCGTCCGCCGGGCCGCCGAGCCATTCCCGCAAAGCCGCCGGCGCCTCGGCGTCGTGGAAGTCCATCTGCCGGAACTCGACGCCCTCGATCGAATCCATCTCGAGAAGGTCGATCGCGATCACGCGGCCCCGGCCCTCGCGCGCCTGCACCCGCGCCGCCGCGGCCTGGCTCCAGCCGCCGGGCGCGGCGCCGAGATCGACGATCCGCTGGCCCGGCCGCATGAGCTTATATTTGTCGTCGATCTCGATCAGCTTATAGGCCGCGCGCGAGCGGTAGCCTTCGCGGCGCGCCTGGGCGACGTAGGGGTCGTTGAGCTGGCGTTCGAGCCATAGCGTCGAAGCGAGCGAGCGTTTGCGGGCGGTCTTGACGCGAACCTTGAGCGCCCGGCCGCCTTCGCGACCCGAGCCGCCGCTCTTCGTCACCAGCGGGTGCGCCGATGCGGGCCGACCCCGTCGTCGCGCATCATGTCGCTCAGGATGCCCTCGCGCAGGCCCCGGTCGGCGATGCGCAGGCGCTCGGCGGGGAAATGCGAGCGGATCGCCTCGAGAATGGCGCAGCCTGCGAGCACCAGGTCGGCGCGTTCGTGGCCTATGCAGGCGTTGGCGGCGCGCTCGGCGTAGCTCATGGCGCGCAGACGCGCGATCGCCCCGTCGACCTCCGCCCGGCCGAGCCAGAGGCCGTCGACCGCGCGTCGATCGTAGCGCGCGAGGTTCAGATGCACCCCGGCGATCGTCGTCACCGTCCCCGACGTGCCCAGCAGGTGGAAGCGCGCGCAGCGCTGCTCGTTCGCCACCTTGGCGACGAAGGGCGCGAGCGCGTCGGAGACATAGGCGGTCATCGCGGCGAAGGCTTCATCGCTCACGTCGACGCCGCCGAACGTCTCGGCGAGCGACACGACCCCGAGCCTCAGCAATTCCCAGGCCTTGACCCGATTCCTGCGCGCTGTGCGGTTATCGAAGTCGAGCCAGATGATCTCCGACGATCCGCCGCCGATGTCGAACATCACCGTCGAGCGGGCCTCCCTGTCGGCGAGATCGCCGACCCCCGCGGCGGCGAGATGAGCCTCGGTCTCGCGGTCGACGATTTCGAGGTCGATCCCGAGCCGCTCGCGAACCGTGGCGACAAAGGACAGGCCGTTGGCGGCTGAGCGGCAGGCCTCGGTGGCGATGGTGCGGGCCCGGGTCACGCCCCGCGCCGCCATCTTGTCGCGGCACACCTTCAACGCCTCGAGCGTGCGGGCGATCGCCGCCTCGCTCAACCTTCCCGTCAGCGACAGCCCCTCGCCAAGGCGAACGATGCGCGAGAACGCGTCAATGACCCGGAATCCCTCGGCGGTCGGCCGCGCGACCAGCAGCCGGCAATTGTTGGTGCCCAGGTCCAGCGCCGCATAAGTCCCGCTCCGGCCATTGCGCGCGCCGGCCGGCTGGCTTCCGGAACTCGAAAACGGCGCGTGAACCCGCGGCTCAGAACTCCACGTTGAAACCTGACTCAAACCAATCCCCGCGAGGCCCCGGACCAAGTTTCCCCGTCCTGGGGACATCTGACACGCGAGTGTAGCAGTCCGGGCGGCGGATGCAACGCGGGCCCAAGCCGGGCTACGGCCTGAAGAATGGATGCTCAACCCTGTCGCCGACCTTGATCCCGATCGAAGCCGCGGTCCCGCCGTTCAGTTCGACCACCGCCGCGCAAGGAGGGCCGGACGGAATGGCGCGCTCGGATAGCGGCTCGGCGTTCGCCACGATGCGCGTCACCACGCCCGATCGCGAAATGAAGACCATGTCGAGGGGGATATAAGTGTTCTTCATCCAGAAGGAGACCGGGGCGTCCCGATCGAACTCGAACAGCATGCCCCGGTCGGGCGCCATATAACGCCTGTCCATGAGTCCGCGTTCGCGCGTTGCGTCGTCCTTGGCGATTTCGACCTGAAACGCATGCGTCCCCGTCGAGGTCTTGAACTCAAGCGATTCAAGCCCATCGCCGAGGGCGGGAGCGCTGGTGGAAGCGACGACAAGGACGACGAACGAGAGCGCCGCCCATAGCCGAATTCCGATCGCCCGCATCGCCGCCGCTCCTCGCTCGCTATGCGTCACAAATGCGCGACGCCACTTGGGGCGGGTTTGAAAAGCAACGCGATGGACCCGTCAAGCCTGGGTGGCGCTCGCGCCGGGCGAACCGAGCGTCAGTGCGGCAGGGTCTTCGAGCCCTCGAGCGGCCTCACCTCAGCCGCCATCAGCCCCTTCGGGCCCGGGCCAAACCGCGCCAGCATGCTGTCGCCGGGCTTCGGATCGACGAACCCGTAGCGGCGCAGCGTCTCCATGTGGACGAAAATGTCCTCGGTGCCCTCGCCGCGGGTGAGGAAGCCGAAGCCGCGAGCGCGGTTGAACCATTTGACGATGACGATTTCGAACCCCCCGATCGAGCTTGCCTGCGCGCGGGTGCGCGCCGGCGCTGGCGGCGCGGCCACGGTCGCGTCCGGCTCGGCGATCGAGATGACCCTGAATACTTGAAGCCCGCGTTCGCGCTGTTGCGCCTCGGCGACGACGCGAGCGCCTTCGCGAATGGTTGCGAACCCGTCACGCCTGAGGACGGTGACATGGATCAGAACGTCGGCCTCGCCGCTGTCGGGCACGACAAATCCGTAGCCCTTGGCGGCGTCGAACCATTTGACCCGCCCGGCAATTTCGACGAGCCCCGCAGGGCGCTCGTCGCCTTGCTCCGCGCGCGCCACCGCGTCCGACGGTTTGACGAAGTCCTCGCTCAATTCGGCCCCCACTCAACGCGCCGGCTGTACATCCTCGCCGCCCTCGAACCTCTTGCGCGTCACGATTGGGACCGGCCGCTCGGCTCCGCCATCACGGCGAAGATCCGCAACGCAAGTGATTCTGTCCCGAAGATAGCAAATCGTCCGGCGTTGAATATAGGAAACACGCGAAACTTGAGCGTGGCTGTGGATAGGGGGCAAAAAAAACCCGCCGCGCCCAACAAGCCCGACGGGATCACGAAGGGGCACGCGGCCCCGCGACGCAATGGACGAGGAATAGCAGGAGCTATTCGCCATCGTCCTCCGGCTCCGGCGGCGGGGTGAGCCCTTCGAGTCCTCGCAGCAAATCCTCTTCCGTCATGCGGTCGAATTGAACCTCGCCGCCAAGCTCGATCTGGGTCTGCAGATTCGGATTGACCATCGGCGGCGCAGCCTCGGCCTCCGGCTCGTCGATCTCGACGTGCTTCTGCAGCGCATGGATGACGTCCTCGCGCAAGTCGCCCGGCGACAACTTGCCGTCCCCGATCTCGCGCAGCGCGACGACCGGATTCTTGTCGTTGTCGCGTAGAACCGAGATCGGCGCGCCGGACGAAATCGCCCGCGCGCGATGGCTGGCCATCAGAACCAGATCAAATCGGTTGTCGACCTTGTCGATGCAATCTTCGACCGTGACGCGAGCCATGCAGACTCCTTAACTTCGGAATCGAGAAAGTGTGAGGAAGCGCGCCTCCTACACTGCGCCCCGGCGGGATGCAAGCTTTTCTCGCCCCCGGGAAGGCTCACGCGGCGCCTCGGCGCGCCGCATGCAGTCGCGTCATGACGCCGCCGAAAGCTTCGGCGAAACGCTCGACGTCCGCTTCCTGTGAGGCCCAGCCGAGGCTGAGGCGGATCGCGCCGCGCGCCAGGCGCTCCTTCACGCCCATGGCGGCCAGCACATGCGACGGCGCGACCTTGCCCGACGAGCAGGCCGAGCCGGAGCTGACCGCGACGCCTGCGAGGTCGAGCGCGATCATCAGCGTCGCCGCCTCGACGCTCGGGATGGAGAAGCAGACCGTGTTGGGGAGGCGCGGCTCGGCTTCCGCGAAGATGACCGCATCCTCGGCGACCGACCGAACGGCGCGGGAGAGCCGGTCACGCAACGCGAGGAGCCGTGGCGCCTCGCTCGCGGTCTCGGCCAGACACGCGCGCGAGGCGGCGCCGAAGGCCGCGATCGCGGCGACGGATTCGGTGCCGGCCCGACGGTTGCGTTCCTGCCCGCCTCCCCGCACCAGGGCGTCCCCCAGGCTGATGCCGGCGCTCGCCGTCGCCAGCGCTCCCGCGCCTTTCATTCCCCCCATTTTATGGGCCGAAAGCATGAGCGCGTCGGCGCCCAGGCCGGCGATGAGGCAATCCATCCGGCCGGCCGTCTGCACCGCGTCACAGAAGACGAAGCCGCCAGCGGCGTGAACCAGCGCCGCCGCCTCGGAGACCGGCTGGACTGCTCCGGTTTCATTGTTCGCGGCCTGCAGCGCCAGAAGGACGCGTCCGGGGCGGCGGCAAGCGGCCTCGAGCCAATCGAGATCCACCCGGCCGTCAGGGGTCAAAGGCGCGATCTCGGCCGACGGAAACCGATGCCCGGAGAGGACGCAGGCGTGCTCGCCGGCCGATACGATGAGCCGCTCGAGCGGGGCCGCGCCGCGCCCGGCGCCGAAGTGCGGATTGAGCGCGGCGTTCGCCGCCTCGGTGCCGCCGGATACAAACGTGACGCAACGGGATGCGACGCCGGCCAGAAGCGCGACTTCGCTTCTCGCGTTTTCGACGATCCGGCGCGCCGCGCGCCCTTCCGCGTGCACCGAGGAAGGATTGCCCGTCGTGGCCATCGCCGCGAGCGCAGCCTCGCGCGCTTCCGCGCGCAGGGGGGCGGTCGCGTTGTAGTCGAGATAGGTTCGGCTCAGAGGCCGTGCGGCGGCCATTGCGGCTCCCTTCCGGGCAGTCGGGGCGCGAAACGCGCGGGCGCTTGCCGTTTTTCCTTGCAATTGCCAGCGCCTAGCGTGCTATGAGGCGGCCTCCGAGGCCAGCCCCCGCCGACTGACCGATAAATGCGCGCGCGCCGTCCCAAGCCGGAAGGCGCATGCGTTCGCGTTTCCCGTCCGGCCGAGCGCGCTTCAAGGCATTGTGGAGTGTTCATGCCCGAGGTTTTCTTCAACGGTCCCGCCGGCAGGCTCGAGGGTCGGTTTCATCCGGCCAAGCAGCGCGGGGCGCCAATTGCGGTGGTGCTGCATTCTCATCCCCAGTTTGGCGGCACGATGAACAATCAGATTGTCTACAACACTTACTACAATTTTGCCGACCGCGGGTTTTCGGTGCTTCGCTTCAATTTCCGCGGCGTCGGACGGTCGCAAGGCGCCTTTGACCACGGCCAGGGCGAATTGTCCGACGCGGCCTCCGCCCTCGACTGGGCGCAGTCGATCAGCCCGGAGGCGCGCGCCTGCTGGATCGCGGGCGTGTCGTTCGGCTCCTGGATCGGCATGCAGCTATTGATGCGGCGCCCGGAGATCGAGGGCTTCATCTCCATCGCCCCGCCCGCCAACCGCTTCGATTTCAGCTTTCTCGCCCCCTGTCCCTCGTCCGGTCTCTTCGTCCATGGCGACAAGGATCGCGTCGCGCCGTTGAAAGAAGTCCAGGCGCTGATCGAGAAACTGAAGACCCAGAAGGGCATCCTCATCGAACATGCGGTCATCCCAGAGGCCAATCACTTCTTCGAGGATTGCATCGACGAACTCCATACGGTGGTCGGCGCCTATCTCGACAAGCGTCTGGGCATGCCGCGTCATGCGCCCCCGCCAGTGCGCAAGGACCGGGCGAAGCCGGCCCTGCCGCAGCGCGACCACTGACCGAGCCAGCGAAAACAGTGTCCCTCATCACGACGACGGACGAACTCGATCAAGCCTGCCACCGCCTGGCTCGCTCGCCGTTCGTTACGGTTGACACGGAATTCCTGCGCGAAACCACGTTCTGGCCGATTCTCTGCGTCGTCCAGCTCGCGTCCGACGATGAGGCAATGGCGATCGACGCGCTTGCGCCAGGCCTCGACCTCGAGCCGCTGCTGCGGCTCATGGCCGACGAGGACGTGGTCAAGGTGTTCCACGCCGCCCGGCAAGACCTCGAAATCTTCTGGAAGCTCGCCGGCGTCCTGCCGACGCCGTTGTTCGATACTCAGGTCGCGGCCATGGTCTGCGGCTACGGCGAACAGGTGTCCTACAGCGAGCTTGTGCACTCGATCTGTCATGTCGCGATCGACAAGTCGTCGCGATTCACGGATTGGGCGCGCCGTCCGCTGGCCGAGGCGCAGATCGAGTATGCGATCGGCGACGTGACCCATCTGCGCGACATCTATCGGGCGCTGTCGAAGCGCGTCGCCGACACCGGGCGCCAATCGTGGCTCGATGACGAAATGAAAACGCTGACCTCGCCCTCGACCTACGAGCAGCATCCCGAGCGCGCCTGGGAGCGCTACCGGACCAAGGCGCGCAAGCCCCGCGATCTCGCGGTCTTGATGGAGCTCGCCGCCTGGCGCGAGAGCGAGGCGCAGGCGCGCGACGTGCCCCGCGCGCGGGTGCTCAAGGACGACGTGCTGATCGAGCTTGCGCTCGCCGCTCCGCGCAGCGTCGAAGCGCTCGCGAACCTGCGCGCGTTCCCGCGCGGGATGGAGCGCTCGCGCGCAGGCGGCGAGATTCTGGCGGCGGTCGAGCGCGGGCTCGCGCGCGATCCCAAGACGCTGCCGAAGATCGAACGCGATCGGCGCAACGGCGCCAACGTCGGCGCGACGGTCGAGCTGCTCAAGGTGCTGCTGAGGCAGGTGAGCGAACAGAGCGGCGTCGCCGGCAAGCTGATCGCCACCGTCGACGATCTCGAGTTCGATCGCCTCGAGCGACAGGGCGGAAGTGCCCGCGCTCGGCGGCTGGCGTCGGGCGCTGTTTGGCGAACGGGCGCTCGAGCTCAAGCATGGGCGCCTCGCGCTCACGGTCGAGAACGGCAAGGTCGTCACCCTCGAGTGGAAAGACGCCGAACCGCCGGAGCCAACCGCTTGAGGGCCACGCGCCCCGGGCAGTAAAGGAAGACCGACGGCGTGAGCGGCGATATCGTCTGGCTGCGCGACGACTTCCGCCTCGACGACCACCCGGCGATTCTCGCCGCTGCGGGTTGTCCTGCCCTCCATGTCTATGTTTACGACGATTCACCGCGCAACGGGCGCCCGCTCGGCGGGGCGGCGAAATGGCGCCTCGCCCAGTCGCTGAAGGCGATGGAGCGGCTCCTGGCGGCGCGCGGCGGGCGCCTCGATGTCCTGCGCGGCGAAGCTGACAAGGCGATCCTCGCGCTTGCCGCCGCCGCGAAAGCGGGACGCGTTCTCTGGACCCGACGCTATGAGGGAGCGTCGATCACGCTCGACTCCGCCGTCAAGGCGCGCCTGCGCGAGCGCGGCGCCGAGGCCTTGAGCTTCAACGGCCGGCTCATGCGTGAGCCATGGGAGGTCGCAAAGCCTGACGGCGTCCCCTCCGGCAGCTTTTCCGCCTTCTGGCGCCGTCACAGGGCGCTTCCGCGCTTGCCTGCGCCCTCGCGCGCGCCCGATCGCCTCAACGCGGCGCCCTGGCCCGAAGATGGCCCGGAGCGCGTCACCATCGAGGCGCTGCCGCTCACGCCGACCGAGCCCGACTGGTCGGGCGAACTTGCGCTCGGCGAGACGCCCGGCGAAGCGGGCGCGCTCGCCGCGCTCGACCGGTTCATCGACGGCGCTCTTAGCGGCTACGCCGAAGGCCGGGACCTGACCTCGGGCGAGACGACCTCGCGCCTCTCGGCGCATTTGCGCTTCGGCGAAATCTCGCCGCTGCGCGCAGCCGCCGCCGTGGAGAGCGCCGCCTCCGCAAGGCCCGCCCTTGAGCGCGACGCCGAGAAATTTGCGGCGGAACTCGGCTGGCGCGACTTCGCCGCCGCGCTCCTTTATCGACATCCCGATCTCGCGACGCGGCCGCTCCGACGCGAATTCGAGCGCTTCCCGTGGCGCGACGACGACCAAGGCTTTCGCGCATGGGCGCATGGCCGGACCGGCTATCCGATCGTCGATGCGGGGATGCGCCAGCTTTGGCGCACCGGGTTCATGCACAACCGCATCCGCATGGTCGCGGCTTCATTCCTCATCAAGCATCTGCTCATCGACTGGCGCCGGGGGGAGCAGTGGTTCTGGAACACCCTCGCCGACGCCGACCCCGCCAGCAACCCAATGGGCTGGCAATGGGTGGCCGGATCGGGGGCGGACGCCGCGCCCTACTTCCGGATCTTCAATCCGGTGCTGCAGGCGGAAAAGTTCGACCCCGACGGCGCTTACGTGCGCCGCTGGGTCCCGGAGCTCGGGCGGCTCGCAGCGCCGGACATCCATGCGCCCTGGCGGGCGCCGGCCGACGCGCTGAAGCGCGCCGATATCGTGCTTGGCAGGACCTATCCGAGGCCGATCGTCGACCACGCCTTCGCCCGCGCCCGCGCGCTCGGCGCATATGCCGCAATGCGCGGCGGAGGCGAGCCGAGCTAAAGCACCAAGAGCTTCTTCACCAGCGCGAACACTTCCTTGCAGGGCAGCCTGGTCGCGCCGGCGATGGCGAAGGGGATGAGCGCTGCGCCGGCAAGCGGGGCGATCGCCGGCCGGCTCATGAGGAAGATCGCAGCTTGCATGAGGCGGCGAATTGCGCCGACGGGGCGCTGTCGTCTTCGGCCGCTCAGCGCCGCCCGAACAGCCGGCGAATGAGCCCTTTCGCCCCTCGCCCACTGTCTGCGCTCCCGCGCCGCGCCGCCATCGCCATCGCGAGACCCGAACGGGTGCGGATCGTACTCGGATGATCGGCCCCGAGGCTCTTTTCCCGAATCGCCAGCGCACGGCGAAAGAGCGGCTCGGCCTCGTCGAGACAGTTTCGATCGAGAAGCAGGACCGCGAGATTGTTGAGGCCCCCCGCGACTTCAGGATGGTCCGGGGCGTAGCTCGCCTCCTGGATCGCGAGCGCGCGACGAAGCAGCGGCTCGGCCTCATCCAGGCGATGGACCGCCCGCAACGCCGACGCGACGTTGTTCAGGCTGCCCGCGACATTCGGATGAGCGGGCCCGAAGGTCGCCTCGTCGATTGCGAGCGCGCGGCGAAACAGCGGCTCGGCCTCGGCGAACCGGCCGGTCCTTTGCAGGAGGCCCGCGAGATTCGTGAGGACAGTCGCCACTTCGGGATGATCCGGCCCGTAGTTGGCCTCGACAATCGCCAGCGCGCGCCGATGCAGCGGCTCGGCCTCGTCGAATCGATTGGCGTCCCGGAGCATGCCAGCCAGATTGTCGAGGCCGATCGCGACGGAGGGATGATTCGACCCGTTGGCGGCCTCGAGAATGGCAAGCGCGCGGCGAGAATAAGGGGCGGCCTCCTCGACGCGGTTCGTGGCTCTGAGCAGCATCGCGAGATTGTTGAGGTCCCTCGCAACGTCAGGATGGCGCGGCCCGAAACTCGCCTCGTCGATGGCGAGGGCGCGTCGAAACATCTGCTCGGCCTCGCCGAGGCGGTTCGTCTGCTGCAGCAAGGTCGCAAGGCTGTTGAGGTCGGCCGCGACGCGCGGATGATTCTTCCCCAGTTTTTGCTCATGAATCGCCATGGCGCTGCGAAGAAGCGGCTCGGCGGCGTTGTTGCGGTTCGTAACCCGCAAGAGTTCAGCGAGATTATGCAGGTCTGCGGCCACCTCAGGATGATCCGGTCCAAAGCTCGCGAGGTCGATCGCAAGGCCGCGCCGATAGAGCTGCTCGGCTTCGGCGTAGCGCGCTTTTCCGTAAGACAAAGTCGCCAACCGGCCGAACAGCCGCCCCGTCGGGGTCAAGATCTCCCCATCATGCGCCTGCGACGCGACGGCGAGCGCATGGGGCGCGAGCGGGTCGAGAACTGGCCAACTCCGCACGTCGTCGGGGACGCCTACGAAAGCAGCGTTCATCCAGCCCAATGCCTCATTGAGCGTTTCACGGCGCTGCTCCCCGCTCATCGCGCGGCGCACGAAATCCTGCACCAGACGGTGGATGACGAAACCTCTCGACGCGCCGTCCTCGCCCGTCGCGCTGCTGACGAGAGAATAAGCATAGAGCCCGACCAGCGCCTCGCGCGCGCCGGCGCCCGCTGCGCTCCCCGGAACGGCGACGTCGATGAGCGCGTCGGGAATGGGGTCGGGCGCCAGGAACGCCAGGCGATAAAGCAGCCGGCGACTGTCCGGAGTCAATTTCTCGACTGACGCGGCCCAGGTCGCGGCCAGGCCAACGTCGTGGTTGTAACTCATCAGGGTCTTGTCGAACCAGTCCAGCACGCTCTCGCGCTTCTGGCGCCACAAAGCGAGATAGCCGGCGAAGCCGATGCGCTGGCGCGCGATATAGGCGCCGGCCTGTTCGAGTCCGAGCGCGAGTCCTCCGAGCTCCTCGGCGAGGGAGCGCGCCTGGACCGCGTCGTCCGCCGCGGCCGCGCGCCTGTTCTGTGTGCGATCGATCAGGAATCGCGTCGCGGGCTCGAGATCGAGCGCTCCAAGTTCAAGCGTCTGGATGTGCGCGGGAAAATCCGCTGCGCGCGCGGTCACGATCACCCGCCCGCCTTTCAGCCGCGCCATGAGCGCGCTCACCGCCGCAATGGCCTGCTCATCGTCGACATTGTCGAGGATCATGAGCCAGGTCGGATGCGCCTCGAACCATCGCAGCACGGCCCTGATCTTCACCTCATCTTCGCGCGCCTCCTGCTCCCTGAGATCGAGAACCTCGGCGCCGGCGAGCGCGGCAAGGCTCGCGTTCAAGGTCGCCGGATCAGCGGCGCGAACGAACAGCAGCGCCGAATAGTCCGCCTCGTGGCGCAGCGCATATTCGATGGCGAGCCGCGTCTTGCCGATCCCGCCAAGGCCGTGGACCGCCCTGCCCACGACCGCTGCGCCCGCGCCGCCCTCCAGCGCCGCGCGCAAAGCGTCGAGCGCGGCGTCGCGGCCGATGAACAGGGGCCCAAGCGAAGCGAACGGAACGTTGCGAGGCTGACGCACCGGAATGGACGCGGCCTTGACCAGCGCATCGATAACCGCGGAGGCGAAGATCTGCGCGACAAGGTCGTTCCGGTCGGTGAACCTGACCTCCGGATACCGCCCGACCTCACGCAGGCGATCCAGATGCTCAGCTTGCGCGACCTTGGACTGCGCCAGCGCTGGCGACGCCGCATCTTGGCCGGGGCCCGGCGCGGGCTCCGCGATCACCAGGTCTTTGCGGAAATAAAGCGCGAGCCAAGCCTCCCACTGGGTGTAGGAAATCGCCGCGCCCGCGTCGACCGCGGCCCCGAGCGGGGGAAGCCGGGTCTTGAGGTCGGGTCGGCGCGCCAGCAACTCGCTGACGACATAGGCGTTTGGCGCTGATCCGGCCATATCGCCGACGAGATGCACGACCGCCTGGCACTGGCGGATATAATCCTCGAGTTTGGCCAGCGTATCGCCGCCGAGCGCCTTGAAATCCTCCTGGATCTTGACCTCGACGTTCGGGCGGGTCAGGGCGCGGCGCAAGGCTTCCCGCTCGGCGCCGAACTCGTTGGACACGCAGGACAGGAAAAGCTGAACCGCCATCGCTCCGCTCCGCGCGTCACGCTCAAAGCGCCTCGCGCAAGGATCGCCGCCCAAGTGTGGCACGGGCGGGGGTGACCGCAAAGCGGCGGCTCGCCCCGCCGCGCGACGCGGGGCGCGCCCGCATCCGGTTGGAGCTCGGATCAGCGAGCCTGCCGAGTTAACCCAAATTAAATCGAGCCTTGAAGAACTACCCGGGCTCCGCCGTGGACAGCGCGGCCTCCTGCGTAAGGAACTCGCGCAGGGCTCTAATGCGCGGCGAGCCGGCTTCGTCAGGGCGGCACACGAAATAATAGCCGAAGGGCGTCGCGACGCTGGTCGAGAATGGGGCGACGAGGCGGCCGGCGGCGAGTTCGTCGGCGGCGATGGCGAACGAGGTCAGCGCCACGCCCTGCCCCTGCGCGGCGGCGCGCAGGGTCATCGCCATGTTGTTGAAGAAGACCCCGTGGGTGGCTTCAACGTCGCGCGCCCCGGCGGCCTTGAGCCAGTCGGACCAAGTCGGCCAGGACGCATGCGCCGGGTTCCAGTCGAGATGCAGGAGCGTGTGCCGGCTGAGATCCTCGGGCGAGCGCAGCGGGTCGGGGCCGGCGACAAGCTCGGGCGCGCAAACCGGAAACACGTCCTCCTTGAACAGCAGCGTCGCCGCAAGGTCGGGGAACTCGCCCGCGCCCCAGCGGATCAGCGCGTCAGCCGCCCCGGATTCGAGCGCCTCGTCGACCGGATCGGCATCGATGAGGACGTCGGTTTCCGGATGGCGCGCCTTGAACCTGCCGATCCGGCCGACGAGCCAGGTCGCGGCGAACGACGGCGTCGAATTGATCACGAGAAAGCGGCGTCCCCTGCCCTCGCGCATCGCACGCGCAGCCCTGACGAGAAGCGCGAACCCCTCGGTCAGCGTCGCCGCGCCTGCCGCGCCGGATTCGGTCAATTGAAGTCCACGGCCATTTCGCTCGAAGAGCCTTGCGCCCAGATCCTGCTCGAGCGCTCGCACCTGCTGGGCGACCGCGGCCTTGGTCACGTGCAATTCCTCTGCCGCGCGGGCAAACGAGAGATGCCGTGCGGCGACCTCGAAAGCGCGGAGCCCGTTGAGGGGCGGCAGGCGGTGGAGAAGGTTCATCGTTTAGTTTTTCTATACGATCGTCACAGAAGGAATGACTTGCTGCAGGCGTCATTCTCCTTATATACCCTCGCGACAGCAGCACAAACGACACGATTCATGGTTAAGGAACAGTAAGATGACGGCCTCGACGACAAATTTCGCTCCTCTCCGTGCCGATTTCGAAATTTCGCCGGCGGCTCGTTTGGTGAAACGAATTCTTAACCAACTGGCCGACCGGGCCCAAGCCGCCGTCGATCGCAGCCGGCTTGCGGCGCTGGCGCCCCGCCACCTCGACGACATTGGCATGACAGTCGGCGAACGAGCCGCGATCCTTGGTTACGAGGAGCCTTCGCTCGACCCCTGGGCCTTGGCGGCGACGCAGCGCCTCTGAAGTCCTCGGGCGTCCCCTCAGGGCGAGCGCGTCGAGCGCATGCGTCGCATGACGCTCGTGTTCGAGCGGCGACATTGACGCACGAGGGACTGGCGCTGCCGCTTGCCCTTTGAGGCGCGTGACGTTTCGGGAATGCGTCTGTCTGCGCGGCGTTGCGGGCTTGGCTTGACGGGCGCGGCGCAGCATCGGAAAAGACGGCTCCCCTCGGCATGGGAGACCGGATGCAACGCGTCACGCTGATCGACAACTATGACAGCTTCACGTTCAATCTCGTCCATTACCTTGGCGAGCTGGGCGCCGAAGTGTCGGTGTGGCGCAATGATGAGATCACAGTGGCGGACGCGCTCGGCTCGAAGCCGGACGCGATCGTGCTGTCGCCCGGGCCGTGCACCCCGAACGAGGCCGGCGTCTGCCTCGACCTCGTCCGCTCGGGCAGCGAAATGACACCGATGCTTGGCGTCTGCCTGGGCCATCAGGCGATCGGGCAGGCTTTCGGCGGCGACATCGTGCGCGCGCCGGCGCCGATGCACGGCAAGGTCTCGCGCATTTCCCATCGCGCCCGGGGCCTCTTTCGCGGCGTGAACGGCCCCTTCCAGGCGACCCGTTATCATTCGCTCATCATTGAGCGAGAAAGCGCGCCCTCCGAGCTCGAGATCACCGCAGAAAGCGATGACGGCCTTGTCATGGCCGTTGAGCACCGCGATCGCCCAGTCTTCGGGGTCCAGTTCCATCCGGAGAGCATCGCCAGCGAACACGGGCGGCAAATCCTGCGCAATTTCTTGGACTTGACGGCCGCCTTTCATCAACGCGAGCGGGCTCTCTGAGGGAACGCGAAAGGGGGCCATGGAATCGTTCAAGCCGCTCATCGCCAAGGTCGCCGCAGGGGCGACGTTGAGCCGGGCCGAGGCGGAAACCGCTTTCGATTCGATGCTTTCGGGCGAAGTGACGCCCTCGCAGATGGGCGGGTTCTTGATGGCGCTGCGGGTGCGGGGCGAAACGGTCGACGAGATCACCGGGGCGGTCGCAGCGATGCGGGCGAAGATGGCCCCGGTCAAAGCGCCCGCCGACGCCATCGACATTGTCGGCACCGGCGGGGACGGGTCGGGCTCCTACAATGTCTCCACACTGGCCGCGATCATTACCGCCGCCTGCGGCGTGACGGTCGCCAAGCATGGCAACCGCGCGATGTCTTCGCGCTCCGGGGCCGCCGATACCCTCGCCGCGCTAGGGGTGAAGATCGGGCTATCACCGGAAGACGTCGAACGCTGCATCAGCGAGGCTGGAATCGGCTTCATGATGGCGCCGACCCATCACGCGTCGATGCGACATGTCGGTCCTACGCGGGTCGAACTCGGCACGCGCACCATTTTCAATCTGCTTGGACCGCTCTCCAATCCTGCCGGTGTCAAGCGCCAGGTTGTCGGCGTCTTTTCGGCCGCCTGGCTCGAGCCGATGGCCGAAGTGCTGCGCAATTTTGGCTCGGAGCGGGTATGGGTGACCCACGGCCTCGACGGTCTCGACGAGATCACCACCACCGGTCCGACCAAAGTCGTCGAACTCAAAGGGGGCGCCCTCCATGCCTTTGAGCTGACGCCGGAAGCGGCAGGCCTCGCCCGGTCCGCGCCGGAGGCGCTCAAGGGCGGGGACCCAGCGCATAACGCAAAAGCGCTAATCGACGTCCTCGACGGGGCGCCCGGCGCGTTCCGCGATATCGGGCTCATGACCACGGCCGCCGCGCTCGTGGTCGCCGGCAAAGCCGGAACCATCAAGGACGGCGTTGCGATGGGCGAAGCGGCCATCCGATCCGGCGCTGCCCGCCGGACGCTCGATCGATTGATCGCAGTCTCGAACGCCTGAAAGTCGGGAGCGCTGATGGCTGACATCCTCAAAAAGATCGAAAGCTACAAGCGCCGCGAAATCGCAGAGGCCAAGGTCCGGGTGCCGCGGGCGACTCTGGAGCGCGAGATCGACGGCCAATCTCCGCCGCGCGGTTTCATCAAGGCGCTGGAGCGGGCGATCGAAGAGGGACGGTTCGGCCTCATCGCAGAAATCAAGAAGGCGAGCCCTTCCAAAGGCATGATCCGGGAGGATTTCGACCCGGCGGCCCTCGCGAAAGCCTATCAGTCGGGGGGCGCCGCGTGCCTTTCCGTCTTGACCGACGGACCCTCGTTTCAAGGCGCGCCGGAGCACCTGATCAAGGCGCGAAAGGCGACGACGCTTCCCATTCTGCGCAAGGATTTTCTGTTCGACCCCTATCAGGTGCTGGAAGCGCGGGCCTGGGGCGCCGACTGCATCCTCATCATCATGGCCGCGGTCGACGACGAGGCCGCCAAAACGCTCAACAAGGCCGCGCATGATCTCGGCCTTGACGTCCTGATCGAGACCCATGACGAGAATGAGCTCAAGCGCGCGTTCACACTGGAAGGGCGGCTGATCGGCGTCAACAATCGGAACCTGCATACGTTCGAGACCTCTCTCGAGGTCTGCGAACGGCTGCTGCCTTCTATTCCGAAGGGGAAGATCGTGGTTGCCGAAAGCGGCATTTCCGATCACGCCGATTGCAAGCGACTCGCCAAGGCCGGCGTCGAAGCCTTTTTGGTCGGCGAGGCGCTGATGCGCCATAAGGACGTCGCCGCGGCGACCCGGACATTGCTGACCGGAATGTAGGGCGATCGCATTTGCGTTTACGGGTTCTTTTCGCCTTCAAACCGATTCGCGTAAGGCGGAACCTCCACCAATGTTCCAATGAGCCGCAGCAGCGCCTGCTGCTCAGGTCCAATCCCCTCTCGCAAGAAGACTCCTATTTCAATATGTGAAAGGCGGCCTCCCGAAGGGGCGTTGGGCTGATGAATAACGAAGGCGTGACCGTTCGCCGGCTCCCGGCCAAGGAACCAGGTATCGCCGTTCGGGCTGCGGTAGAGCTCTCGCCGATCTGGCATACGTGGCTCCGGTGATTGCTGCTTGGCCTAGCATGAGATAGGGCTCACCCGCGAACGCGCGCGTCAAGCCCCGCGGATTTCGCTGAGACACGCCAAGCGCGCCTGAGCCGTGTCTCGTTGCCGCGAGCGCTGTTGGATTTTCGCCGCCGATCGAGCGGCGAGCGTCCGTTCTATTTTCGTTCTCGGCTGCCCCGTGGTACGTTGGAAGAGCGCGATTCGTCAGAAGTGTGAACGAGGATATGAACGATCTTTTTGGCGCCGCGGCGCCCCGGCGTGTCAAACCCGGGCCGATCAACAGCAAGCCCGCCCAGCGCAACGGAACCCCTGGCGAGGCAGCCTACAACGCCGCCTCGATCGAAGTGCTCGAGGGGCTCGAGCCCGTTCGCCGGCGTCCCGGAATGTATGTCGGCGGGACTGACGCAAACGCCCTTCATCACCTCTTTGCCGAGGTCATCGACAATTCCATGGATGAAGCGGTGGCCGGACACGCCACCTTCATCGAAGTCTCGCTCGAGGAGGCAGGGTGGCTGAGCGTCGTCGACAACGGCCGCGGCATGCCGGTCGATCCGCACCCGAAATTTCCCAAGAAATCCGCGCTCGAAGTGATCATGACAATGCTGCACGCGGGCGGCAAGTTTGACAGCGGCGCCTACGAGACGTCGGGGGGTCTTCATGGCGTCGGCGTATCGGTGGTCAATGCGCTGTCCGAAAAGCTCGAGGTTGAGGTCGCACGCGGGCAGACGCTGTATCGGCAGACGTTCGAACGCGGCAAGCCCACGAGTTCACTCACGATCGTCGGCAAGACCCCGAACCGCCGGGGCACCAAAGTGCGCTTCCTGCCCGATCCGCAAATCTTCGGGGCGCAGGCGCGTTTTGATCCCGCGCGCGTCTTCAAGATGGCGCGCTCGAAGGCCTATCTGTTCGGAGGCGTCGAGATTCGATGGCGCTGCGCGGCCTCGCTCATCGGCGAAGGAGCGAAAGTCCCGCCCGAAGCCACGTTCCATTTTCCCGGCGGACTTCGCGACTACCTAGCAGCGGACATCGAGGGTCAGGAACTCGTCGCCGATCAGGTTTTCACCGGACGCGTCGATAAAAGCGGCAAGCACGGCTCGGTCGAATGGGCGGTTTGCTGGCTCGCGGACGCTGACGGGTTCGTTCATTCCTATTGCAACACGATCCCGACCTCCGATGGCGGGACGCATGAATTGGGTCTCCGCACAGCCTTGCTGCGCGGCCTCAAGGATCATGCGGATCGAATTGGCCAGAGCAAGCGGGCGGCGGCGCTCACGACCGAAGACGTGATGGCGGGCTGCGCCGCGCTGATTTCCATCTTCATCCGCGAGCCCGAATTCCAGGGTCAGAACAAAGGCCGCCTGCAGACGGGGGAAGCCGCGCGATTGGTCGAGGGAGCAGTGCGCGACGCCTTCGACCACTGGCTCGCCGCCGCGCCGAGCCAAGCGGCCAAGCTCCTCGACTGGGGAATTGAGCGCGCTGAGGAACGCATTCGCCGCCGCATGGAGAAAGAGGTCGCCCGCAAGACCGCGGTCCGTAAGCTCCGCCTACCCGGCAAGCTGGCGGATTGCACAAACTCGTCGGCGCAGGGCTCCGAATTGTTCATTGTCGAAGGCGACTCGGCGGGCGGATCGGCCAAGCAGGCGCGCGACCGGGCCTCGCAGGCTGTGCTGCCATTACGGGGGAAGATCCTCAACGTCGCGTCGGCCGCACGCGACAAGCTGGCGCAAAACCAGCAGCTTTCCGACCTCATGCAGGCGCTCGGCGCCGGCGCGGGCGCCCATTACCGGTCATCCGACCTCCGTTACGACAAGATCATCGTCATGACCGACGCGGACGTCGACGGCGCCCACATCGCCTCGCTTTTGATCACCTTCTTCTACCGCCAGACGCCGAAGCTCATCGAGGAAGGCCATTTGTATCTCGCCGTCCCGCCGCTCTACCGCCTGACTCAGGGAGCGCGCTCGCTTTACGCACGCGACGATGCGCACAAGGACGAACTTCTGAAGACAGGATTTACCGGCCGCGGCGCGATCGAGGTCAGCCGGTTCAAAGGCCTCGGCGAAATGCCCGCGCGTGATCTGCGCGACACGACGATGGATCCCGCCAAGCGCATGCTCTTGCGCGTCGCCCTCATCGCGCAGGAGAGCGACGCGACGGCTGACGCGGTCGAGCGTCTGATGGGTTCGAAGCCCGAGGCCCGCTTCGCGTTCATTCAGGAACGCGCGCCGAGATCGCTCGAGCTCGTGGACGTCTGAGTCCGCCCGAAAACCTTTATTTTACCATGATCGTGCAATGCTCGACCGCGCTTCGATAATCTCTAGCGGGTCCAGCGATGACCATTCGGTTCGGAAATTTCGGCGACGGTAGAACAATGCGTGGATTCGCCACGGTCGCCGCGTTCGGGAGCCTGGGAGCGATCATCTTCAGCGGCGAGGCCGAGCGTTATGCGCAGGGCCATCGCCCCGGCTTGCCGCTGACGTCAATGCCGCTGACGTCAATGCCAAAACCGGACAGCGCCGGGTTGTCCGAGGCCAACCCCAAAGGACTCGACTATGCGGCGACGGGATCCCTCGAGCCGGTTTGCCGGCGCGAGATTGTTACCCTTGGACCATGCGGCGGGATTCCGAGCCAGCGGCGATGAGGCCCTGGCCTTCAACGCGCAAAGACCTGTCCTCCGGCGACGAAAGGATGGGAAATCCTGCTCTCAACATATCAATAGGGCGATCGGCCAATAAATCACCTTGTCTGAAGGTTTAAATCTGCAAATAGTTTATGGCGCTCTGTTGGACCATCTGGCAACTGCATTGAAATTGCGCTAGACTAACGTCGCAAGGTACGCGCATGTTTTGCGACCGGCCTAGCGGGTTTTCGATGATGCGGGCGCGATTTATTGCTTTTACGCCGAGGGCGAAGAACCATTCGCCGTTCGTGGGGTGGAACTGCGCCGGACGACATCCCGAGCTCTCCTCGTGGACTCAGGAGCCCCGTTTTTGAAGGGGTCGAGGGACATTGGGATTGAGCCTGCAAACGACGGAAATCGTTCACGCGGAAATGACGCAAGGAAGATGCGCCGAAATTCGACGGCGACAGCGAGGGGCCGTGGCGTCCCCTCATTGGTTCGGCTTTTGGGTGGAGAATTGGGACTAAAATGAGCAAGGGTAAGGACTTTCGGGCGCCACGCAAGCGCGGATTCGATGACGATGGACCGATGTCCTACGAGTTGAAGCCTCGCCAGGCGCGTGGTTACGGCGGAGCTCCCGACGGCAGCGGATTTGGCGGCGCGCCCATGGGGGCGCCATCCTCGGCGCCGATAAACTCGAGCGCGCCGGCGATTGACGCGCTCGTCAAATGGTTCAAGGCGGACAAGGGCTACGGATTCGTCGAGCTGGCGGGCGGCCAAGGCGACGCGTTCCTTCATGCCAACGCCTTGCATGCAGCCGGACATGACACGGTTCCTGCGGGGGCGAAACTCCGTGTCCAAGTCGGGGCGGGCGCCAAGGGGGCGCAGGTCACCCGAGTCCTGGAAGTCGATACGACCGGAGTCGTCGAGCGGCCACAACGGTCATCCAGCGACGGGCTTCGGCCGCGCCGAGTTGCTCCTGACCCCTCGACAGCGGTCTCGGTCACCGGAAAGGTGAAGTGGTTCGACGACGCCAAGGGATTCGGCTTTGTCGCGAGCGAGGACGGCGGAAAAGACGTGTTCGTCCATATCTCTATCCTGGGGCCTGCCGGCATTTCTCATCTTGCCGAAGGCCAGCAGGTGACAATGCGAGTGGTCGATACGCCGAAGGGGCGCGAGGCGATTTCGCTCTCGCTCTGAGGACCGCGACGCGAATGCCCGCCATAACGGCGCGCTGAGGCGCCAAGCCGCCGGCCGCAGTGCTGAACCAAGGACTGTCGGCCGTGCCCATGCAGGCTTCGAGCGATGTTCGCCGTCTGATCGAGATCATGGCGAGGCTGCGCGATCCCATCGCCGGCTGCCCATGGGACGTCGAGCAGACTTTCGCCTCGATCGCGCCGTTCACGATCGAAGAAGCCTACGAAGTGGCCGACGCGATCGAGCGCGGCGCGACCGATGACCTCCGCGAGGAGCTTGGCGACCTGCTGCTGCAGGTCGTCTTTCACGCCCGCATGGCCGAAGAGGCCGGGCTGTTCGATTTCGGCGGCGTGGTCGAGGCGATCACCACCAAGCTCATCCGCCGTCATCCGCACGTGTTCGGCGACGCCGGGACGCTCAATTCCGACGACGTGAAGGCGCTCTGGGGGCGCATCAAGGCCGAGGAGAAGCGCGAAAAGCTCGGACCGGGCGCGAAGGAGGCCGCGCCGAGCGCCCTCGACGGCGTTCCGCTCGCCCTGCCCGCGCTGACGCGCGCGCTCAAGCTGCAGGAGAAGGCCGGCAAGGTCGGCTTCGACTGGAACCATGTTGGCGCGGTTCTGGAGAAGATCAGGGAGGAGGTCGTCGAGGTCGAAGCGGAGATTGCGGCCGGTTCGGCGCAATCGCTCCCAGCCGAGGTCGGCGACCTCCTGTTCGCGGTCGTGAACCTCGCACGTCACCTCAAACTCGATCCCGAAACTGCTCTGCGCGGCGCCAACGCAAAGTTCGAACGGCGCTTCGCCCATATCGAGCGTCGTCTGGCGGAGCGCGGCCAGACTCCTCAAACCGCAAGCCTTGATGAAATGGAGCGGCTATGGGTCGAGGCCAAGGGCAACGAGCCGGCGCGGTGAGACGCACGCGTCCAGCCGCGGTGGGCACACGCGCCTCCTCAGCCGGCTGGCAGAGTGGAACCGTCAGCGATCGGCAGGCCGCTCCTCGCCCCCACGCGGGGCGGCGCTCCCACCCGCGAAGCGCCGCTTGACCCGTTCGACCTGGTCGGCGGCAACGCGCACGGTCAGGCGCAGACCCGCATCTTCATCACACCGGCTCATGACCTCGGCGTGTTCGTAGAGCCAATGCAGTCCGCGCCCGTCGCTGGCGTCGAGCGTCAGTTCGACCAGCGACCGGCCACGAGCCAAGCGATCTTCGATCGCCTGCAGCAGGCGATCGATCCCCTCCCCGGTCGCCGCCGAAATCGCGAGCGGCGGCGAAGCATGCGTCTTCTCTTCGTCGGCGAGCGCCGAGCGCGCGTCGGCGTCGATGAGGTCGACTTTGTTCCAGACTTCAATGACGCGATCGGCGCGGTCAGCGATTCCGATCTCGGCCATGATCGCCTGAACGTCCTGACTTTGCGCTTCACTGTCGGGGTGAGAAATGTCGCGCACGTGCACGATGACGTCGGCTCCCCGCACTTCTTCAAGCGTGGCGCGAAAGGCGGAAATGAGCGTCGTCGGCAAATCGGAGATAAAGCCGACTGTGTCGGAGAGAATCGCCGAACCGCCGTGCGGCAGCCTGATGAGGCGCATGGTCGGGTCGAGCGTGGCGAACAGCATGTCGGCCGCCATCACTTCGGCGCGGGTGAGCCTGTTGAACAAGGTCGACTTGCCGGCGTTGGTGTAGCCGACCAGCGCGACGATCGGATAAGGCACGGCAGTGCGGCTCGCTCGTTGCAAAGCGCGCCTTCGTTTGACCGCCTCGAGATCGCGCTTGATGCGGACGATGCGCTCCTGAATGAGGCGGCGGTCCGTTTCAATCTGGCTTTCACCCGGCCCGCCGAGAAACCCGAAGCCGCCCCGCTGCCTCTCGAGATGGGTCCACGAGCGGACAAGGCGAGAGCGCTGATACTCGAGATGAGCGAGCTCCACCTGCAACGCCCCCTCGGCGGTGCGAGCTCGGCGCCCAAAGATTTCGAGGATGAGCCCGGTGCGGTCGATTACCTTGCAGCCGAAAGCCTTTTCGAGGTTGCGCTGCTGCCCCGGGGACAGGGCGCAATCCATCACGACGAGATCAATCGCCTCGGATTTCACCCTGGCCGCTATGTCGGCGACCTTGCCCTTTCCGAGATAGGTCGCGGGATTGATCGCGCTCAGCGCGATGGTTTCCGAGCCTATGACGATGAGATCGATTGCACCGGCGAGCCCCGTAGCCTCCACGCGCCGCGCATCGGGACTTCGCGTCGCGTCAGACTGAGCCCGGGAAAGATACGGACAAACGACCAGCGCGCGAGTTCCGGTCGAAACAACGCGCGCTCGTTGGTCTAAGTCGTCGCCAGACGCACCCAAATCAATCCACTCAATGGCCGTCGGAGCCGTCCTCGACCGCTTCGAACATCGTAATCGGGCTCGCCGGCATGATCGTCGAAATTGCGTGCTTATAGACGAGCTGAGAGTGCCCGTCGCGACGCAGCAAGACGCAGAAATTATCGAACCAAGTGACGAAACCCTGCAGTTTTACTCCGTTGACGAGAAAAATCGTGACCGACGTCTTGGACTTTCGGACGTGATTGAGAAACGTGTCCTGGAGGTTTTGCGCCTTCTCGGTTGCCATTCGTCTTTCCGTTCGTTGGGCCTTTTCGGCCGGCGTCGTTTGCTATTCACCCGCGCCTCAGCGGAAGCGATCCAAGACTTTATATCATAAAAAGTATGGCGAGCGAACTCATAAGCCGATATTACGATGTTAAAACGGCTTTCATGACCGGCCGACGGGCTCGCCTGGATGCCTCTCTCCGCGCACGTTACTCTACGCCGAGAGACTTAAGCTTGCGGTGCAGCGCCGAGCGCTCCATGCCGATGAATTCCGCGGTCCGCGAAATATTTCCGCCGAAGCGGTTGATTTGAGCGACGAGATAATCGCGTTCGAAGGCCTCCCGCGCCTCGCGAAGCGGAAGGCTCAGCAATTTCTCGCCGCCTATGCCGCTCGGCACGGCCGGCACGAGCGCGCCGACCTCCGCCGGAAGCATTGACGCCGAAATCTCCGCGTGGGGGTCGCCGAGCGCGAGGATCATCAATCGTTCAACGTTGTTTCGGAGCTGTCGGATATTTCCCGGCCAGTCGTGGGACTGCAGCACCGCCATGGCGTCCGCGCCAACGCGGCGTGGCGCAACACCCATGCTGGCTGCGACAATTCTCAAGAAATATTGAACGAGCTCCGGAATGTCCTCTCGCCGCTCCGCGAGCGACGGGACCCGGATCGGGACGACCGAAAGGCGGTGAAAAAGATCCTCGCGAAAGCGCCCCTCCGTTATTGCTTCCGCCAGATCGCGGCTGGTCGACGAGATGATGCGCACATCGACGAATACCCGCGATCCGCCGCCGACCCGCTGAAAATTCTGATCAACGAGCACGCGGAGAATCTTCGCCTGCGTCTCGCGGGGCATGTCGGCGATTTCGTCCAGATAAAGAGTGCCGCCATGCGCCTCCTCAAGAGCGCCGATCCTTGGAGCCCCATCCACCCCAGCCTCGACTCCGAACAACTCCGCTTCCATCTTTTCAGGCGACATCGCCGGCGCGTTGATGACGACGAATGGGCCGCCGGCCCGCCCCGAGCTTTCGTGGATGAGTCTCGCGGCAAGCTCTTTGCCTGAGCCGGCGGCGCCGGAAATAAGCACGCGCGAATTCGCCGGCCCGAGTTTGTCGATGACCCGCTTGAGATTGACGAGCGCCGACGAAGATCCGACCATGCGGTCCACCGAGCCGCCGCGGGCCTTGAGATCGTTGACCTCCCGCTTCAGCCGCGAGGTCTCCAATGCCCGTTCGGCTATCAAGATGAGGCGATCGGCCTTGAACGGCTTTTCGATGAAGTCGTAGGCGCCGAGCTTGATCGCGGTCACCGCCGTCTCGATGTTGCCGTGACCTGAGATCATCACCACCGGCACCGAGGGATGCTGGCGCTTGATCGCCTCGAGAAGCTGCAGCCCGTCCAGCTTCGATCCCTGCAGCCAGATGTCGAGGAGGATCAGCTGAGGCCGGCGCGCCTCGATCGCGGCGACCGCCTCGTCCGAATCGCGCGCCAGCCGCGCGCCATGTCCCTCGTCCTCAAGGATGCCGGCGACGAGGTGGCGGATGTCCTCTTCGTCGTCGACGACGAGAATGTCAGCAACCATCAGGACAATCCAATCCTCTCGTTCTCGGGCTGCACGCCCTCGTGCTCATGGCGGTGCAGGGGCAGCCGCATCAGAACCTTTGCGCCGCGCCCGCCGTTGGCGCGCGCAAGCCCATCGAGGAGATCGACGCCGCCGCCGTGATCCTCGAATATCTTGACGACGATCGGCAAGCCGAGGCCCGTGCCTTCCGCCCGCGTCGTCACATAGGGCTCAACGAGGCGATGCCGGTCCTCGCGCGGAAATCCCTTGCCGTTGTCGCTGACCGTGATCTCCGCGACGTCCGACCCGTCGACGTCGAGAGTTGTAAGAATAACGCCTTTGGCCTGAGATTCCGAAAGCGCGTCAATTCCTTCGGTGGCGTTCTTGAGGACGTTTGTGAGCGCCTGCGACACCAGTCTGCGGTCAAAGTTGGCGAGAACCGGCTCCTCTGGCAGCCGCTCTTCGAAAGTGATGTCCGGGCGGCCGACCCGCATCAGGAAGACTGCCTGGCGGACGCAGTCGGTCAGGTCGTCATGCGCCGGCCGCGCCTTCGGCATGCGAGCGAAGGCCGAGAACTCGTCGACCATGCGCTTGATGTCGTCCACCTGCCTGATGATCGTGTCCGTACATTGGTCGAATATGTCCCTCCCCTCGACGATATGCCGGCCGTACCTGCGTTTCAGCCGTTCGGCGGAGAGCTGAATCGGGGTGAGCGGATTCCTGATTTCGTGGGCGATGCGGCGCGCGACGTCGGCCCAGGCGGCGGTTCGCTGAGCGGTGACGAGATCGCTGATGTCGTCGAGCGTGATAACGCTGGCGCGATCGTCGCGGGCCGGATTTCCGGTGACACGAACGTTGAGAACGCGCTCGCGCCCTTCTCGCGAGACGGTCGCCTGCCCTTGGTGGAGCCGCAAGCGCAGCGATCGCGCCTGCTCCCAGATCGATCCGATGCTGGGCTGGACGGCGCTCAAAGGCCGTCCGATCAGGCCTAGGTCGCCGCCAAGCAGCCGCTCGGCGGCGGCGTTCGAAACGGTGATCACGCCGTCGTTGTCCACGCCCAGAACGCCGGCGGGCACGCCCGACAGCACCGCCTCGATGAACGCGCGCCGCTCATCGTTCAGCGCGTTCGCGTCGATCAGGCCGGTCTGCTGGCGCAAGAGCTCGGACGTCATCTTGTTGAAGGTGTCCCCGAGATGCCCGAGATCGCCGTCGGAACGGCGGGTCGGCACCTGGACATGAAGATTGCCGGAGGCGACCTCGTCGGTCGCCCGGATCAAGCGCCGGATCGGTCCGACCAACCGATTGGCGAAGGCGAGACCGAGCCAGATCGCGGAGAACAGCATGGTGAGCGCGAGGAGCACAAAGACGGTGGCGAAGCCAAGCTCGAGGCTGTGCCGATGGGCTTCAAACCGCCCGAACACGGCGGCGACGTCGGCGGCGTCATTGGCCACCTTCGCAGCCAGCGGGTCGATGCCGCGCGCGGCGTACAGGAATTGTCCGTCGACGCCCGGTATCGGGCGAATACCAACGAATATGTTGCCGACGCCCAGCAGGCCGCAGAGCGCTTCCCCATTCGCCGCGTCCTGGAAGTCCGACGCTTCCGGCTTGGCGATCAGCTTCTCGTCGGAGCCCTCGGCGATCTGGATCGGCGTTCCGTCGCTCTTCATGATCGTCGCGGCGTTGAACCCCAGGGTCTTCGACCGCGAGCTGAAATATTCCGTGAACTGGCTCGGATCCGTTCGGAGCAGCATCGCGCTGCGGGCGATGTCGCTCGCGGTCAGCTCGACGTCGCGAAGAAGCGCCCGGCACTGGGATTCGCGATAGAGCTGGGTCGCCTGGTTCGATTCATTGATGAAGGCCGCGACATCGCTCATGAACCGCGGATTGATCGCCCATTCGACCGAAACGGTGGCGACGACCGCGGTCACAATCGCCGGAATCGCGGCGACCAGCGAAAATAGAGCGACGACCCGGCTGTGCAATCTGGCTCCGGCGCGCGCCGCCCGCCGCGCCGCCCTGAGCCTCGTCAGCTCCATTGAAATGAGGATGATCAGGATGACGACGACGAGGCCGTCCCCCAGGAGCAGCGTCGCAACCACATTGGCGGTCGGAATGATCGGCGTAAAGCCGGCGAAGACGAGAAACGTCGCCAGCGCGAGAACGAAGGCCGCGCCGACCACGATCACTCCGAACCGGCCCGTGGGCCGGGTGTCGTCAAATAGCCCTGCGCCGCGCGGGCTGATCGTGGTCGTGCCAGTCAAAAGGGTTGAACCGGGTGCCGCAAGACTCGCCATGCAATGGCGAAGTGTTTAGCGCCTCCGTGGCAAAGCTGCAACGATGTTGCCTAACTGCGACGCTTTCGCTCCCCAATCAACGGAAGCTGGCGACGCCCCGGAGATTGAGATCGCGGATCTTCTTGCGCAGGGTATTGCGGTTCAGTCCCAGAATTTCAGCCGCCTTGATCTGATTGCCGCGGGTCCAGGTAAGGGTGGCGGCGATGAGCGGCGCTTCGAGATCGTGGAGCACGCGGTGATAAAGCCCGACCTGGGGGTTGGCTCCTCCAAACGACCGGAAGAGATCGGCGACCGCGCGCTCCATCGCCGCGTCGAAACCGTCGCCTGCGACCTGAGCCGCCGCCGGCGCGACACGTTTCCTCCCGTCGTCCGGCGCGACGGGCGGTGGGAAAAGCGGCGAGGCCCCGACGCTGAGTTCGGCTTCGATCAAGGCTTCCCCAATCACGTCCTGGGGATACAGGGCGGCAAGACGGCGGGTGAGGTTTTCGAGCTCGCGGACGTTGCCGGGCCAGAGATAACGCCTTAGCCGCTCCATTGCCGCGGGCTCGAACGACTTGACCGGAAGGCCTTCGGATGAGCCGCGCTGAAAGAAGGCGCGCACGAGATCCGGGATGTCCTCCGGTCTTTCGCGCAACGGCGGCAGGCGGATCGGCACGACGTTGAGGCGGAAGAAGAGATCCTCGCGAAAAGCTCCCTGCTGGATGGCGAAACGGAGATCCTTGTTGGTGGCGGCGACGATGCGGACGTTGGTCTTGATCGGCGTGCGGCCGCCGACGGTCGTATATTCGCCCTGCTGAAGCACGCGAAGGAGGCGCGTCTGGGCCTCCATCGGCATATCGCCGATCTCGTCGAGAAACAGCGTCCCGCCCTCGGCCTGCTCAAAGCGTCCGACGGACCGAGCGGCGGCGCCGGTGAAGGCGCCCTTCTCGTGGCCGAAGAGCTCGCTCTCGATGAGATCGCGCGGGATGGCGGCCATGTTTATGGCGACGAATGGTCCGCCCTTGCGCTTGCCGTAGTCGTGCAGGGCTCTGGCGACCAGTTCCTTCCCAGTCCCGGACTCGCCCGAAATCATGACCGTGAGATCGGTCTGCATCAGTCGCGCCAGAACCCGGAAAATGTCCTGCATCGCCGGGGAGCGCCCGACGATCGGCATCACTTCGGCCGGGGCCGTCGTTTCCGCCGTCTCTCGCCGCCGCTTCGGCTCGGCGAGCGCGCGTCCGACGATCGCGACGAGTTCGCGAAGGTCGAAGGGCTTCGGCAGATATTCATACGCGCCCCGCTCCGAAGCCTTGATCGCGGTGATGAAGGTGTTTTGCGCGCTCATCACAATGATCGGAAGGTCGGGTCGCATCCGCTTGATGCGCGGCAGGAGATCGAAGGCATTGTCGTCGGGCATGACAACGTCGGTGATTACGAGGTCGCCCTCGCCCGCCGCCACCCATCGCCAAAGGCCGGCGACCGTTCCGGTCGCGCGAACTTCATAGCCGGCGCGCGTCAGCGCCTGATTGAGAACTGTACGAATTCCCGCGTCATCGTCGGCGACAAGAATATGCCCTGACGGCATTCCGATTAGCTCCTTCGCCCCGACGCCCAGCTCGCCACCTGGTCCAGCCCTCACCTCGAAACAGCCCGCAGCGACTGCAGCGGCATCAGCACCCGGAACATCGTTCGACGCTGATGGGACTCGCATTCGATGATGCCGCCGTGGTCGCCGATCAGCTTCGCGACCAGTGCAAGACCTAGACCAGAGCCCTGCGCCTTCGTCGTGACGAAGGGGTCGAATAAATTGCCAAGTATTTCAGGCGCAATGCCCGGGCCATTGTCCCGAATGCAGATCTCCAGCGGCAGCGCGACCGGCTCGGCGCTTGGAGCGGTGCGCAAGCGCACCCCCGGACGATACGCAGTGGTGATCGTTATCTCACCATCAATACTATCCGCGCCAATGGCTTCTGCAGCGTTCTTAACCAGATTGAGGAACACCTGGATCAGCTGATCGCGGGATCCGTTCACATGCGGCAGCGACGGATCGTACACCTCGACAAAGCGGATGTGGCGCGCAAACCCCGCCTGAGCCAGACGCTTGACGTGATCCAGCACCGCGTGAATGTTGAGGCTTTCCCATTGGGACGGTGTCGAATCCGCGAACGATTGCATCCGGTCGACGAGCTTCACGATCCGGTCCGTTTCGTCGCAGATCAACCGCGTGAGCGCCCGATCTTCGTCGCTGACGTTCGCGTCCAGCAATTGCGCCGCTCCGCGAATGCCCGAAAGAGGGTTCTTGATCTCGTGCGCCAGCATGAGCCCAAGCGCCGTGACCGAGCGTGCGGCGCTGCGATGGGTGAGCTGCCTGTCTATTTTTTCGGCAATGGCCCGTTCTTGCAGCATAATCGCCACTTGATCGTCAGCCTGCGGCAGCGGCGCGATGAAAACGTCGACAGCATTCCGATTGCCCGTTCGGGGCGTGGAAATATCGATCTTGTAGCCATTCACGGTGGCGCGATTGCTGAGCGCGTCCGCAACGAGACCCAGGACGGGCGAGTCTGCGGGAATAAGCTCGGTCAGTCGCGACCGCACGAGCGCGCCCCGCCCCATGTCGAAGAATGTCTCGGCCGCCGCGTTGACGTCGGTGACCAAGCCTTGCGCGTCGACCGTAAGCAGAGGTTGGGCGAGCGCATTCAGCACCCTGAGGGCGTCCGGGCGCCGCTGAGCCGGATGGGCGGTCATGCCGCCTGCCTCGCCCGGTCGGCTTCGGCGTCGAAGGCGCACGCGAGCAGGGCCCGCGCTTTCCGCGAATCCACGCTCGTCACAATTTCGCGGCGGAGCGTCTCGTCCGCCCCCGCCCGGTCGGAGTAGGCCGCGAGATGCTTTCGCGCGTGGCGAAGCCCCGCGTGAGGCCCGAGCTTGTCAACGAGCCAATCGAGGTGCTCGAGCGCGGCCTCGCGGCGCTCCTCCCGTCGCGGCGCGCGAACCGGGCCGCCGGCGTCGAGCGCACGCGATACGCCGCCGACCAGCCACGGCGCTCCAAGCGCCGCGCGCCCGATCATCACGCCCGCGGCGCCCGAAAGCGCGAGCATGGCGCGCGCGTCTTCCAGGCTCGCGCAGTCGCCATTGACGATAACGGGGATCCGGACCGCCTCAACCACTGCGCGAACGGCGGCCCAGTCGGCGCGCCCGTCGTAGAACTGTGCGCGCGTGCGCCCATGGACCGTGAGCATCCGCGCGCCCGCTTGCTCGGCGCGGCGAGCGAGTTCCGGCGCATTCACCGACGCATCGTCCCAACCGAGCCGCATCTTGACGGTCACAGGAACCCGAACCGCCTCCGCGACAGCGGTTATGAGACGCTCGGCGTGGTCAAGATCGCGCATCAGCGCCGCGCCCGCCAGAACCCCGGACACCCTCCGCGAGGGGCAACCCATGTTGATGTCGACGAGCGCGGCGCCCAGGTCCACGATCCGCCGCGAGGTTTCGGCCAGGGCGCGCGCGTCGCGACCGACGAGCTGAACGGCGTGGGGCGCCAACCCCTCGCCCTCGGCGCGCATCGACGCCTCGGCGTCGCCCTCGAGATAGGTCTCGGCCGCGACCATCTCCGAGAACACGAGGGCAGCCCCAAAGCGACGCGCGATCCGACGCATGGCGAGATCGCTCACCCCCGACATCGGCGCGAGCAACGCCCTGCCTTCGAGCCGGATCGGTCCGATGGCGATGACCGGCGCGGCGCCTAGAGAATAAGCACACTTCATTCTGCCTACAGTCTAATCAGTTGAATGGGGAAGGCAAGCCGCGACGGCCGCCGGACGAGGTTGCCCGTCACGCGGCGTCGTGAGGACTCGGAAACAGGTGATCGATGCGCCCGCTGGCCCAATAGGCGGCGAGTCCGATCCATTCATGCAGCGCCAACGTGAAGATCCGCAGGTTTTGAACCGGATTGAAGGCTGGATAAAAACCGAACACCCGCCCGTCGGTGTAGAAGGAGACCGGATAGGCGATCGGGTGAAATCCGGCCTTCTCGAACACGCCCATCGCTCGCGGCATGTGGAAAGCGGAGGTCACGACAACCCATCGCTGCGACGGTTGGGGGTGAACGATCGCGGCGGTGAAGCGGGCGTTTTCGTCGGTATTGCGCGCCCTGCCCTCGATCGTAATCCGGTCCGGCGCGAGGCCCATCTGGATCATGAAGTCCCTGGCCCTGGCCGCCTCGGTCGAAGTCCCTCCGAGCATCGAGTTGGTGCCGCTGGTATAGATGACGCGCGCTTGCGGATACCGTTTGGCGAGGACGACCGCTTCCGTGATCCGCTCGCCGCCCTCGTCGAACACGGTCTGGCCTCGGGCGGCGCTGATGACGTCATTGACGGCCCCGCCAAGCACAATGATTCCGTCTGGGGGCTTCATGTCCGCTGGCGGCTGGGGGAAGCGATCCTCCAGCGGGCCGATAAGCGCGTGCAAGGGCAGCGTCGCGGCTCCGAGCAGAATGAGGACCGACGCCAACGCCAGCCATCTGCCGAACCGGGCGCGCCGCCCGAAGCAAAGCAACACCCCAATCAGAGCGCCCAACAACAATACGTCGATCGGCGAAACGAACGTCCAGAACAATTTCGAGGCGATGAAAAACACCGGCGGCGCGTTCCCTTGACCCGTGGCCCTTGTGGCAAGCGCTACGGCTTGTCGCAAGTCGCGCCGTCGCCTAACCTGAAACTTGAAAAGAGGAGCGCGATGAAATTCCGCCGCGATGTCGTCGCCGCGATTGGCCGCACGCCGCTGATCAAGCTCCGCGCCGCCTCCGAGGCGACGGGCTGCACGATTCTCGGCAAGGCCGAATTCATGAACCCCGGCGGATCGGTCAAGGACCGCGCGGCGAAAGCGATCATCGACGACGCGATCGCGCACGGCGGCTTGCGTCCGGGCGGCGTCATCGTCGAAGGCACCGCCGGCAACACGGGAATCGGCATCGCGATGGTGGCGAGCGCGCTCGGCTATCGCGCCGTGATCGTCATTCCCGACACCCAGGCGCAGGAAAAGAAGGACATGCTGCGCCTCGCCGGCGCCGAGCTGATCGAGGTTCCGGCGGTTCCCTATTCGAACCCCAACAATTACGTCCGCTATTCGGGGCGTCTCGCCGAAGCGCTGGCCAAGAGCGAACCCAATGGCGCCGTCTGGGCCAACCAGTTCGACAACGTCGCCAACCGGCGGGGCCACTACGAAACGACCGGGCCGGAGATCTACGACGATCTCGACGGCAAGGTGCATGGATTCGTGAGCGCCGTCGGCACCGGCGGGACGCTCGCCGGCGTCGGCATGGCGCTCAAGGAGCGCGACCCGAACATCAAGATCGCGCTGGCCGATCCGCCCGGCGCGGCGCTCTACTCCTATTACACCACCGGCGAACTCAAGATGACCGGCTCGTCGATCACCGAGGGGATCGGGCAAAGCCGCATCACCGCCAATCTCAAAGGCGCGCCGGTCGATTTCGCCTATGAGATTCCCGACGACGAATCCGTGCCTATCGTCTTCGAGCTCGTGGAGCGCGAAGGGCTGCTGCTCGGCGGTTCGTCGGGGGTCAATATCGCTGGCGCGCTCCATCTCGCCCGCGAGCTCGGTCCCGGCCATACGATCGTGACGCTCTTGTGCAACTCCGGCGCCCGCTACGCCTCCAAGCTCTTCAACCCTGCGTTTCTGCGCTCGAAGGACCTGCCGGTTCCAGACTTCCTGGAGGCGAAAGGAAAGGCGCCCGAGGTGTTCGCTTAAATGACAGAGGCGCTGTTTCGCGAGGACGCCTATCGAACCGAGACGGAAGCGACGGTGACGTCCTCCGATGCGCGTGGCGTCGCGCTCGATCGCACGGTCTTCTACGCGCAAGGCGGAGGACAGAGCGGCGATCGCGGCGCGCTCATCGTCGACGGCGGTCCGCCGATCGCGGTCGTCAACACAGTCTACGACGCCGACCGCGCGACCATTCTGCACGTGCTGGCGGAGGGCGCGGCCCTGCCGGAGCCGGGCGCGCGGGTGATCGCGCGCATCGACTGGGGCCTGCGCTACAAGCGCATGCGCGCCCATACCGCGCTCCATCTCCTTTCGGTCGTCCTGCCCTATCCGGTGACCGGGGGATCGGTCGGCGACGCTGAAGGGCGGCTCGATTTCGATTCGGGCGAGGCGGTCCTCGAGAAGGCGGAGGTCGAACGCCGGCTGAACGAACTGATCGCGCGCGACGCTGAGGTGAGCCAGCGCTGGATCGCAGACGCCGAGCTCGAGGCCAACCCGGGCCTGATCAAGACCATGTCGGTGAAGCCGCCGATGGGAACGGGCCGCGTCCGGCTGATCGCGATCGAGGGCCTCGATCTCCAGCCATGCGGGGGAACGCATGTCGCGCACACGGGCGAAATCGGCCTGGCGGCGGTGACCGGAATCGAGAAGAAGGGCAAGATCAACCGCCGGGTCCGCATCGCGCTCGGCGCCTCTTAACCCGGACCTGAGCCCCATGCCCTCGCACAACTTTCGCACCACGGCCGAACTCGCAGCCGAGCTCGGCGACCCCGGCCTCGGCGTGATCGACGCCTCCTGGCACCTGCCGGCGGCCGGAAGGATCGGCGCCGCCGAATTTCTGCAAGGGCATATCCCCGGCGCGGTCTTTTTCGATATCGACACGATCGCCGATATCGAGCGGGGGCTGCCGCACATGCTGCCCAAGCCCGAGCCATTGGCGCAGGCGATGAGCGCGCTCGGGCTTGGCGACGGGATGCGCTTCGTGGTCTACGACGTGCTCGGGCTCTACGCGGCGGCGCGCGTCTGGTGGACGCTGCGCGCCTATGGCGTCGAGGAGGTCCGCATCCTCGAGGGCGGGCTGCCGCAATGGATCAGGGAGGGGCGTCCGCTCGAAAAAGGGGCGGCGCTGCCGAAGACGCCCCGCCCGTTCACCCCGAGGCTTGAAGAAAGCTTCGTCGCCTCGCTCGACGAGGTCCGCGAGGCGCTCGCGACCGGCTCGGCGCAGGTGGTCGACGCCCGCCCCGCCGACCGCTTCCACGGCCAGGCGCCAGAGCCGCGGGCGGGTCTCAGGAGCGGCCATATGCCCGGCAGCCTCAACCTGCCGTTTGTCGAGATCGTCGAGCATGGGCGCCTGAAGCCGCCGGAGGCGCTCAAGGCGGCATTCGCCGAGCATGACGTCGACCTCAAGAAGCCGATCATCACCACCTGCGGCTCCGGCGTCACCGCCGCGATCCTGGCGCTGGCGGTCGAGGAGGCCGGCGGCAAGGTCGAAGGCCTCTATGACGGCTCGTGGGCCGAATGGGGCTCGCGCGACGACTGCCAGGTCGCGACCGGGCCGACGGGAAGCCAAGCCAAGATTACGTGAAGCCGGGCAAAGCTTTTGGGAAGCCGGGCAAAGGAATTGGGAAGGAAATCGCTTGGATTCCCTTCCGCGGATTGAGCCTTTTCAAGGGGTTGCGCCGGTTTCCAAGATAAAACGCCCTTGTTCCCGGCTGGACGACTTCGGCGCCAGATAGAACATTACGACAAAGTGATCATCGGGCGACCCGAATGGGGCGGCGGCTTTGGCCGCAGCCAGGGCCGGCAAGCGATCCATCATCTCGACCATGCTGGAAGGATACCACGATTTCGCTTTTCAGAAAAGCATTGGTTCCACCATGCGGCGAGTCAGGCTTTGCGCCCGGCGGAGTCGGCGCCGAGGATTCCCGCTCCGAGCGAGCGCGAAGTCCGAACTGGACCCGGAGCGGGATGGCTCAGATGAGCGCTATTGCGTCCCGGTCAAAACAGACCGCGCAAGCTGTGGCGGCAAGGGCTGCGGGTTCAGAGCCGCGAAGTCGATCTTCCTGAGGACGCGGGCCGACGCCTCCTGTACTGCGGTTTGCAGCTTGCTCTGCGGCGCGAGCGTGCCAGCGATGAAGGACAACCCGGCGGCAAGGCCATAGGGGAACGGCCACGGCCCGGGCCAGGGACCCGGAGGCGTTCCACAATAGTCGTCAATCATCGCGCTGATGCGGGCGTCCATCGCCCCTTCCAGCGCCGGCATGCCGACAGCGGCGACCTTCAAGCTGATCGCCGTCAGCAGTGACGCCGCCGCCGTGATTTCGTCAGGCCCCGAAACTTCTAGGCCGCGCCACCGGCCGGGTCCGTGATCGAATTCCACCCCGTCCGATTTTACGGTGGGAACGACGCCTCCGCCACCTCCCCCGCCGACGAAGGGATGTCCGTGCAGCCAAGCATAAATAAGTTCCGACCACTAGAACCCCACTTGTGCAACCTTGCCGTTGCGGCGCACGCGTGGAATACCGGAATCCGGGCCCAATTCCGAGATCTATAGTTGATCGACAACGGCCGCTTCACGTCGACTCGAGTTGTCCGCCGTGGCCGTTCGCCGATGGCTCGGGGAACGCACCATATCGACCCCAAACGCGACCTTTAGGCTCGAAGCCATGAACCGATGGAAAGCGCCCAGGAGCGGATCTTCGTAGGCATCGATGAAGCCGAACAGATTTGAGTTGAGGAAGGGGCACCTGTTGAGCTGACATTCACAATGGCCGAGAAAAGAGCTTGGTTTGGCCAAGCCGTTGTGGTTGACGCATTTGGGCTGCACGCCGCGCCGCACCTGCTTCAGGCGCGCCTTTTCAGTGATAGCCCAGGTCGCCGCGGACCTTGCCGCGAAACACCCAATAGGACCAGCCCGAGTACATGAGGATGACCGGCAGCAGGAACACCGTGCCCACCAGCAAAAAGGCTTGCGTGGATGGTGAAGATGCGGCGTCCCAAAGGGTGAATTTATAGGGCACGATCAGCGGAAAGAGGCTGATCGCGAGGCCGAGGTAGGACATCACGAACAATAGGATTGCGCCGATGAACGGCGCCGCCTCGGAGCGGTTGTTCAGCGACCGCCATTCCCAATAGGCGATCAACGCGGTGACGATCGGGACCGGCGCCAGAATCACAATATGGGGCCAGGCAAACCACCGCTCGGCGATCTCCGGCTTCGCGAAAGGCGTCCACAGGCTCACCAGGGCTATTGCGATCAGAACGCCGATCAGCGCGCGGCGCCCCAGCGCCCGCGCCCAGTCCTGAAGCGCGCCTTCGGTCTTCAAGATCAGCCAGCCCGCGCCAAGCAGGCCATAGCCGAAAACCAGCGCGACGCCGGTGAGCAGCGAGAAGGGCGTGAAGCAGTCGAACGAGCCGCCGGAGAAATGGCGACCTTCCGTCTGAAAGCCCTGAATGAACGCACCGAGCACAACGCCCTGCGCAAAGGCGCCAAGGACGGAGCCGTAATTGAAGGCGTGATCCCAGAAGGTCCGATGCTCGGCGTCGCGGTAGCGGAACTCAAACGCAACGCCACGGAAAACGAGCGCCAGCAGCATGATGGCGATCGGGAAATAGACCGCCGGGATGATGATCGCAAAAGCAAGCGGGAACGCGGCCATAAGCGCAAGCCCGCCGAGCACCAGCCACGTTTCGTTGCCGTCCCAGATGGGCGCGATCGAGTTCATGACCAGGTTGCGCGAATCCCGATCGGGCGCGAATCCATAGAGGATGCCCACGCCCAGATCGAAGCCGTCGAGGAGCACATACAGAAAGACGCCAAGCCCAAGCACGAGCGTCCAGACAGGCACGAGATCGAGAAAGGGCTGGGTCATAGCCGCCGCCCCGTTTCTGTCGCCGGGAGCGCCTGAACCGGCTGCCGCGGGCGCCCGCCTTCAATTGGCTCGGGCTCGGCAGCAGCCTCGGTGGGGCCTTGTCGCACCAGTCTCGCGATCAGCGCGAAGCCGGCTGAAAACATGACAAGGTACACAAGACAATAGCCGGCCAGCGAAATGCTGACGTCCAACCCTGTGAGGGAGGGAGAGACGGAGTCGCTTGTGCGCAGGAGCCCGTAGACCGTCCAGGGCTGACGGCCGACCTCGGTCGTCGCCCAGCCGGCCGTCACCGCTATGAAGCCCAAGGGAGAGGCCAGCGTGCAGCACCAGAGGAACCAGTTGGTGTGAAAGAGCTCGCCCCGCCAGCGCAGCCACAGGCTCGTCACCACCATCGCCAGCATGATGACCGCAATTCCCACCATGATCCGGAAGCCGAAGAAGGGGACGATGATCGGCGAGGGGCGCTGGTCCGCTGGGAAGTCCTTGAGGCCATGCACCACTCCGTTCAGGTCGTGGGTCAGAATGAGGCTGCCGAGGTCGGGAATCGCGATGACGTCGCGGTCCATCTCGGCCTTCTCGTCAGGGATAGCGAACAGATTGAGCGGAACGCGGCCATGCGTATCCCAGAGCGCCTCGATCGCCGCCAGCTTCGCCGGCTGATGTTCGAGCGTGTTGAGGCCGTGTGCGTCCCCGAGCAGGAACTGAAGGGGCACGAGCACGGTGAGCAGCCACAGCGTCATCGACAGCATGGTGCGCGCTTCTTCGACGAAGCGTCGTTGTCTCAGATATGACGCCGCGACCCCGACAACGACGAAGCCGGTGGTTATGTAGACCGCGTCGACGACGTGAGCGAGCCGATAGGGAAAAGACGGGCTGAAGATGATCTGCAACCAGTCCTTCGGCAGGAAACGGCCGTCGACGATTTCATAACCGGCGGGCGTCTGCATCCAGCTGTTGGTGGCGATGATCCAGAAGGTCGAAAAGAGCGTGCCCAAGGCGACCATCAACGCCGCGACAAAATGCGCCCAGGGCGGCACCAGCTTGCGTCCGAACAACAGCACGCCGAGGAAGGCCGCCTCCAGGAAGAAAGCGGTCAGCCCCTCGTAGGCCAGGAGCGGCCCGACAACGTTGGCGGTGGCGTCGGAGTAACGACTCCAGTTCGTGCCGATCTGGAATGGCATGACGATTCCGGAAACAACGCCCATGCCGAATGAAACCGCGAAAATCTTGATCCAGAACGTCGAGATGCGAAGATAGATTTCGCGCCCGGTGAAAAGATTGAGCCCCTCGAGGACCGCAATGAAGGCGGCGAGACCGATGGTGAAGGCGGGCAGCAGAAAATGCCACGCAATGACCCACGCGAACTGGATCCGGGATAGGACAACGGGATCCATGCTTATTATGCCCCGCCTTTGCCTCCGAACGCTGAGGCCCTTGGCGCGCCGATACTATCATCGGGAATTCGCCAGATGACAGCCTTATCGCGACCGAGGATGCGCACATAGGAAGACTTTGGCAAGACTGAAATGTGGTCGAGGCCTCGCCGTAGCTTGTAGATGCGTTTCGGGGCGAGCACGCCACCGCCGCGATGCATCGGTGTCGATCAGATAATCGGCGGTATAGTCGAAGAGGCATGGCTCTTGTGCGCGCAGGTCCACTCCGCCGCCAGATCGGGAGATGAACTTGGCTGTGACGGAGGAGGAATGCGGTGACACTTGCATCTTTCCCCAAGACGTGCGAGCCCTGACCGCGTCTTTCCGGAGCCTCAATGTCCCGCATCGGCCGGTTCGTCATTCCCGATCTGCCCCATCATGTGACCCAGCGCGGCAACCGGGGCGAGAAACTGTTCTTCGGCGACGACGATTATGCGCTCTACCGCGACCTTCTCGCCGAATCCTGCCGCCGCGAGGGGGTCGCGGTCTGGGCCTATTGCCTGATGCCGAACCACGTCCATCTGATCCTCTGCCCCCGGACGCCCGAGGCGCTGGGGCGCGCGCTCGGCAAGGCGCATCGGCGCTATTCGGCCTTCGTCAACGCGCGGATGCGGGTGACGGGCCATCTTTTCCAGGCGCGCTTTTCCTCAGTCGTCATGGACGAGGACCATCTGATGGCGGCTGCGCGCTATGTCGCGCTGAACCCGGTCCGCGCGCGGCTTGCGGCAAGGCCGGAGGATTGGCCCTGGTCGAGCGTGCGCGCCCATCTCGCCGGCCGCGACGACGGTCTGGTCGAGGTCGCGCCTCTCCTCGAGCGCTGCGGCGGCCGGTTCGCCGATCTCATCGCGGAAGCGCCCGATCCGGCGCGGATCGCGGCCTTGCGCGCCGCCGAGACGATTGGCCGGCCGCTCGGCGCCGCTGGCTTCCTGGATCGGCTGGCCGCCCTGACCGGACGCGACCCGCGGCCCGGCAAGCGCGGGCGTAAGCCGCGCGCGGCCTCAGCGACCGAGGGGTGAGCCGGCCCCAGATGGTGATATATGCATGTGTCACCGATAATCGCGATCTGGGCTCATTTTGGGGAAACATGCATGTGTCACCGATAATCCCCCGATAATCCCCGACTACCCGGCGACAGCGGGGCGCTGAGCTGGTCGCATATGGGGAAAATATGCATATGTCACCGATAGTCCCCTGACCCCCCGAGAGGTAATCCCCGCATATGGGGAAATATGCATGTGTCACCGATAATTCCCGATAATTCCCGATTATTGCGATAGTCCGATAATCTGGGAGCCGCACGCGGTGAAGTGATGCGTCCAGAATGGCGGCGACTCTCTGGACCCGCCGCTTTTGCAGGGGTGACAGTGGCTGCATCAGTTGAGCGCAGTCCCAAATGGGCCAGGGGGATCAGCGAGGTCGTCAGCAAGCCGCTGGTGCGGCGCGCCGCGAGCTCGCGCTTCGGCCAAAGGCCGAGCGCCGCCGCCAGGCCAGCAAAGCCCGCGGCCGGCAGAATCCAGCCCGCCGGCTCGGCGGACAGCGGCGGGGCCGACCTGCAAAGTGAAGCTGTCCGCGTCCGCGCCGGAGCCCCAGGTCCAAACATACGTCCGCGCGTCACCCGGGGGACGCGAAGGTCTGATCTGCGAACTCCATGCTGCTCGACAAGGGACCGGAGACATAGGCGAACGGCTCACGCCAGCCCCAGCTTCTGCGCAAGCCCAATGCGTTGCAGCTTGCCGGTCGCGCCTTTGGGGATTTCGGCCAGGAAGACGATCCTGCGCGGTGTCTTGAACGCGGCGAGGCGCTGCGAAATGAACGCGTGCAACTCCTGTTCGGTCGCGACTCCGCCCTCGCGCAGCACGACCGCCGCGGCCACGTCTTCGCCGAGCATGGCATGGGGAACCGCGAACGCCACCGCCTGGAGCACGGCGGGGTGATCCATCAGCGCTTCGTCGACCTCGCGCGGGCTGATTTTCTCGCCGCCGCGGTTGATGATCTCCTTCAATCGGCCCGTCAGCGTGAGATAGCCTTCGGCGTCGATGACGCCCTGGTCGCCGGTGCGGAACCAGCCGCCGACGAAGGCTTCCGCATTGGCCTTCGGGTGGTTTTCATAGCCCAAGGTGACGTTCTCGCCGCGGATGACGACTTCGCCCGTCTCGCCGCGCCCGAGCAACTGGCCTTTGTCGTCCATGATCGCGACCTCCGGACCGGCGGCGACGCCGACCGACCCGGGCTTGCGCGTTCCTGTCAGCGGATTGGACGCCATCTGGTGCGCCGCCTCGGTCATGCCATAGGCCTCGATGACCGGGCAGCGAAAGACCGCCTCGAGCTCCCCGATCACCTTGGGAGGCAGCGACGCCGACGAGGAGCGCGCGAAGCGCAGCGGATGGCGGGCGATGATGTCCTTGTTTCGCGCGGCCCGGCTCAGGATCGCCTGATGCATCGTCGGCACCGCCGTGTACCAGGTGGGCTTGGCCTCCTCCATCTCGGCGAAGAACTTGAGCGCGTTGAACCCTGGAGTGCAGAACACCGCGCCGCCGCGCGACAAGGGCGCGGCGAGGCCGGCGATCAGCCCGTGGATGTGGAAGAGCGGCATGACATTGAGCGCGCGGTCGCGCTCGCCAAGCTCGAGCGTCGCGGCGATGGAATTGGCCGAAGTCCAGATGTTGGCGCCGGTCAGCGGCACGATCTTCGGCCGCGAAGTCGTGCCCGACGTATGCAGGATGAGCGCGACATCCTCCGCCTCGGCGGGACCGGGCCGCGCGGCGGCTGAGCCCGGGTCGCCGCAAAGCCGGAACGCGCCCGCCCCGGCCTCGGGTTCGGGCATGAGGGTGATGAGCGCGACGCCGAGCTTTTCCGCCGCGAGAAGCGCCGGCGACTTGCTGCCCGCCTCGACGATGAGCGCTTTGGCCTTGAGGTCCCCAAGGTAGAACTCGAACTCGTCCCGGCGATAGCCGGGGTTCAGCGGCGCCGAGGCCGCCGAGGCGGCCACGGAGAGAAACGCCGTCGCCATCTCGGGCCCGTTCGGGAGCACGATCGCGACCCGGTCGCCGCGCCCGACGCCGAGAGCGTTCAGGGCGGCGACGGTGCGGTCGATGAGAGCGCGCAGCGCGGCGTAGCTCAAGGGCGGCGCGCCGTCGGCGGCGATGGCGACCGCATCGTCCCGCCCCGATGCGACGAGGCCGCGCAAGGTTCGATCCGTGCTCATGTTCCTCAACTCCAAACCGCCTTACCGGGGCATGAGCGACAATCCGCCCCGGCCCCGGACCACCGTCTCGCCCAGAAGCTTCGTCACCGCATAGACCGCGTCAAGGTGCGGCGTTTGAACGCTGGCCAGGCGGGCGAGCTCGATGACCGAGCCGAGCAGCGCGTCGATCTCGATCGCGCGCCCCTGCTCGACATCCTGCAGCATCGAGGTCTTGTGCGCCCCGATCCCCTCGGCGCCGGCGATCCGCTTCTCGACCGAGAGGCGGAAGCGGATGCCGAAAGCTTCGCCGACCGTTTGCGCTTCGCGCATCATCGCCGCGGCAAGCGCCCTCGTCGGCGCGAAGCGGCAGATGTCTTCGAGCGTCGCGTGGCTCAGCGCGCTCACCGGATTGAAGGTGAGGTTGCCCCAGAGCTTCATCCAGATTTCGGTGCGGACGTCGCCGAGGACCGGCGACTTGAAGCCTGCGCGCGTGAAGAGTTCGGAGAGCGCCGCGGCGCGCGGGCTTTTCGCGCCGTCGATTTCGGCGAGCGGCAGGCGATTTCCCTCGACGTGGCGGATGACGCCCGGGCTTTCGATCTCCGCCGCCTGATAGCTGACGGCGGCGATGATCGCCTCGATCGGCAGATGGCCGGCGATCGCCCCGCCGGGGTCGACGCTCTCGAGCCGATGCCCCTCGTAGGGGCCGCCGTGCTTGAAGAAATACCACCAGGGGATGCCGTTCTGGGTCGTCAGCACAATCGTCGCCGGCTCAAGGATCGCGGCGACGTCGGCCGCGATCGGGGCGAGCTGGTGGGCCTTGACCCCGAGCACGACGAGGTCGGGTGGGCTTACGTCGGCGATGCGGTCGGTCGCCTCGACCCGGGCGACGGTCTCCTCGCCGCCCTCTTTCAGGACAAGGCCGCGCGCGCGGATCGCTTTGAGATGCTCGCCGCGCGCGACCACGGTGACGCGCTCGCCCGCGGCCGAGAGCTTGGCCGCGATGTGGCCGCCGATCGCCCCTGCCCCAATGACGGTGATGTTCATCGATCTTTCCAAAGCGAATGCGGCCGCGCCGCCAGCGGCGGGTCAGACCTATCCGCCGATCCGGATTTTAGGGCCGATTCCGCGCGAGGGCCAAGTCAGGGCGGCGCAACCCCAACTGGCGGCTCCAACTGATCCGGGGAACAAACATCCAGCTTCCGGCGTTGTGTTCCAATACTCGCGCGCCAGACTTACCGAGAGTAGTATCGTCACCAATGGCCGATGATCCTCTCGGTTTGGCGCAACTGCCAAAAGTGAAAGTTCCGGGCGCCCCCACCCCGAGGCCCGAGGCCTTGCTGGTGCTGGCGAGCGGCGTGGTCGTCGTCGCCGCGCTTTATCTGGCGCGGGATGTTCTCATCCCGATAACTTTGGCGGTCTTCCTCAGCTTCTTCCTTGCGCCGATCGTCAAGCTGCTCCAGCGCGCCCGGCTGCCGAAAGCTGTCGCCGTCATTTTGGCGGTGGCGGTGGCGCTGGCGGTCATATTGCTGGTCGGCGCGATCATCGGCTCTCAGATCAGGGCGCTCGTCGAGAATCTGCCGCAATATGTGTCGACGGTGAGCGACAAGATCGAGTTGGTTCATCGCGTCATAAACAGCCTGGTCGAACAGGCGACGAGTCGCCTCGGCAGGCTCCACGAACTCCCGACCCCCGCGTCGGGCCCGCTCGGCGAGGCCGCGGCGGACCGGCCGATTCCGGTTGTCATTGAAACTTCGTCGAGCGGGTATCTTGAGACTGGGCGGCAAATTCTGGAGCCAATTCTTTCGCCTTTGGCCACGCTCGCGATCGTTCTCATCGTAACAATATTCATTCTTATCCGGCAGGAGGATCTCCGCGATCGGGTGATACGGCTTTTCGGCTCAAACGATCTTCATCGAACGACCCTCGCTATCGATGACGCAACGCGACGCCTGACCAGGTATTTTGTCACGCAGGCCGCGGTCAACGCGAGCTTTGGGCTCGCCATCGGCGTCGGGCTCTTCTTCATCGGACTCCCGAGCCCGGTGCTCTGGGGCCTTCTCGCCGCCCTCTTGCGATTC
Organism: uncultured Alphaproteobacteria bacterium; assembly: GCA_963761435.1. GTDB lineage: Bacteria > Pseudomonadota > Alphaproteobacteria > Rhizobiales > Beijerinckiaceae > Roseiarcus. The sequence continues at coordinate 595,683 of CAVXHJ010000010.1, forward strand.
ATTCCCTATGTCGGGTCGCTGACCGCCGCTCTGCTTCCCATCGCGCTCGCCGCCGCGGTCGATCCGGGCTGGTCAATGGCGCTTTGGACGGCCGCTCTCTTCATCGTCGCCGAGACCGTCACCGGACAGTTTCTGGAGCCGATTTTGTACGGCAGCAGCACGGGCCTGTCGCCGACGGCGGTCGTTATCGTCGCGATCTTCTGGAGTTGGATCTGGGGACCGATCGGACTGATCCTGTCGACGCCGCTGACCTTGTGCCTGGTCGTCCTCGGCCGGCACGTCCGGCATCTCGAATTCTTCGACGTGCTGCTCGGAGACCGCCCGGCGCTGACGCCGGTCGAAGGCCTCTATCAGCGATTGCTCGCCGGCGACCCGGACGAAATATTGGAGCAAGCGGAGACGTTGCTGAAAGGGCGGGCCCTTTCCTCCTACTATGATGACATCGCGTTGAAAGCTCTTCGCCTCGTGGCCAGCGACATGTCGCGCGGAGTGCTGCAGGATGCTCAGCTTGAAAAAATGCAGGACGACATGCTTGGACTGATCCAGGAGCTTGAGCCTCACGAGGATGTCGACCCCGTGCTCACCGCCAGGCAAGCCAGAGCGGCGGTCGTCGAGGTTGCGGGCGTCGCCCGACCGGAACGTGAAACTGAAAACCAACCGGCGCCGGAAGAACATGTCCATGAGGACACCAACCTGCCCGAAGTCTGGCGGACCGAACGAAGCGTGCTCTGCATCCCGGGGCGTGGTGTTCTCGACGCCGTCGCGGCGGCGATGCTGGCGCAGTTGCTGCGCAAGCATGGACTTGGAGCGCAGGCCGCGCCAAGCGACGGCGCCTCGAGGTCGGCGATCGGTCGAACTCGACACGACGGGCGTCGCGATGGTGTGCGTCGCCTACGCCGAGATCATCGGCAGTCCGCCCCATCTGCGCTACCTCCTGCGGCGGACCAGACAGAGATTTCCCCTTTGTCCGATCATCGTCGGGTTCTGGGAGCCGGACGACCCGTTGCTTCAGGACCGGTCGGAGCAGGGAATGGCCGGCGCAACCGAACTCGCCTGCTCGCTCCATGAGGCCGTGCGAAAATGCCTGGAGGAGGCGCGTAAAGTGGAGCTGACGGAACCCGGTCCAGCCCGCGAAGGACCGCAGCCTGCCGCGGACGGGGCGTCGCCCGTGGCCGATGCGGTCCGGTGAGGGCCGGAGGCTGAACCGCTAGGCCTCGAGCGCGTTTTTCGCGCCGGCGAGGCGCCCCCTGGGCGGACCGCGTCGATCGCCTCGTGCAGGGTCTCGAAGATCCGGTCCTCGCCGACCGCCTCGGCGACGCCGTGCCTGACGAGATCCGAGTGCAGAAAGGCGTTTACGCGCGCGAGCACGAGGCCCACTTTCTCGCCCTTCAGTTCGTCGATGAGGTCGCGGAACGTCCGCGCTGCGGTATAGTCGATGTCGAAAACGGCGGCGCAGTCGACGACGAACCATCGCACCGGCTCGGGCGCGTGGGCCACAAGAGCGCGCACCTGATCGGCGAAGCGGTCGGCGTTGGCGTAGAAGAGGTCGGCGCCGAACCGGTAGACGATGAGGCCTGGATCGGTCGTGAGGCCGGGAGCAAAAGGCTCCCACCGTTCCCGGCCGCCGGGAACCAGCACCATCGCAAACGGTCGGTAGCTGTGGCGGACATGGCGGACGAGCGAGGCCGCGATCGCCAGGAGGATTCCCTGCTCGACGCCGATCGCCGGCACCGCGGCCGCGGCGAACAAAGCCAGATAAAATTCGCCGCGGCTTTCGCGGTTGATCGCGGCCAGTCCCTCGACGTCGATCATGCCGACGGCGATGGTGAACACGATGCTCGCCAGCACGCAGCGCGGCAGGTGCTGCAAAAAGCCGGTCAGGAACATGAGCACAAGGGCGACCACGGCGGCGAAGACAAGCTGCGCGGCCTGGCTTCGCGCCCCCGCCCCTTCCGCCATCGCGGTCTGGGTCGGGCTGCCGTTGACCACGAAGGCGCCGCTGAGCGCCGCGGCGGCGTTCGCGGCCGAGAGCCCGAGGATGTCGGCGTTCTCGTCGACGCGCTCCTTGTGCTTGACCGCGTAGACGCGCGCCGTCGCCGCGCTTTGCGCGATGATCATGACGAAGCACGAGCCGGCGACCGGGATAAGCGCCATGGTCTCGCTCCAGCCCACGTCCGGCCACTTGAGCGACGGCAGCCCGCCCGGCACCGGGCCGATGACTGCAAAGCCGTGTCCGGCGAGATTGAGCCAGGCGCTCGCCGCGATCATGCCGACGACGAGGATGAGCGGCGCCGGAAAACGGGGCGCGAACCTGCGGGCGATGAGAATGGCCGCGACGACGAAGACCGATAGGCCCGCGACGCGCCCGTCCGCCGACGGCGCCGCCCGCACGACCTCCCAGAGCTGGATGGCGGTGTCCCGGGACGCGACAGCCACCCCGAGCATGTCGCCTAGCATCGCGACGCCGACCTGCACCCCGACCCCGGCCAGAAACCCGACCAGCACCGTGCGCGACAGGAAATCGGCGAGGAAGCCGGCCTTGAGGATGCGCGCGAGCAGCAGGAGGCCGGCGGTTTCCAGCGTCAGCATGCCAACCAGCGCCATGTATCTCTCGCTCCCGAGCGGCGCCATCTGGGAGAGCGAGCTCGAGAAGATCGCGGCGGTGGCGGAATCGGCCGCCACCACGAGGTGACGCGATGAGCCGAAGACGGCGAAGGCGACGAGAGGCAGGAGAACGGTGTAGAGGCCGGTTACGACCGGAGTGCCGGCGATGCGGGTGTAACCGAGCACCTGCGGAATGTTCATCGAGGCGAGGGTCACGCCGGCGAATGCGTCGCGCAGAAGCTCGCGCGGGCCGATCGGAAGAAGGCCGCCGAGAATATGGAACCGCGCCGCCGGCCCCTGGGCGGCTGCTTCGCCCGTTTGCGTCAAGTCGTCATTTCCCGCCTAAGCCCAGGTTGATTCGACCGTCATTTTATTATCACTATAGAACCGGCCGCCCTTTCGGCGCAGCCTCGTCCTTCGTCCGAGCGTGACCCGCGCCGAACGGCCGGCGGCGCCCGCGCCTGAGCGAACAGAGGCTCGAACCTTTGGATTATCGCAAGAAGTTCCGCGTCAGGCCGGGCGAAAAGCTGCGGCTGAGCAAGCTCGACCCGTCATTCACCGGCGAGCACAAATCCGACGCTATGGCCAAGGAGGCGATCGAACGCTGTCGCGCCAAGCTCGCCCATCAGCAGAACCTGCTTTACGCCGGGCACAAACACGCGATCCTCGTCGTCTTGCAGGCGATGGACGCGGGCGGCAAGGACGGCACGATCAGACACGTATTCAGCGGCGTCAATCCGCAGGGCGTCCACGTCGCGAGCTTCAAGCAGCCGACCCCGGCCGAACTTGCGCATGATTTCCTCTGGCGCGTCCACGCGCACGCGCCCGGACGCGGGGAAATCGCGATTTTCAACCGATCGCACTATGAGGACGTGCTGGTCTCGCGGGTCCACAAGCTCATCGACAAGGCGACCTGGACGCGGCGCTTCCGCGAAATTCGCGATTTCGAGGCGCTCCTCGGCCAAAACGGCGCGACCATCCTCAAATTCTTCCTTCACATCAGCAAGGAAGAACAACTCGCGCGTTTCGCCCAACGCCTCGACGACCCGAACCGCAACTGGAAGATCAGCGAGGCGGACTATTCGGAACGCCAGTTCTGGGATGACTATGCGGAAGCCTATGAGGACGCGATTCGCGCCACCAGCACAGCCGAGGCGCCGTGGTATGTGATCCCCGCGAACGTCAAATGGTTCCGCAATCTGGCGGTGTCGCAGATCATCGCCGACGCAATGGCCGATCTTGAGCTCGCCTACCCGCCGCCCTCGGTTAACCTCGTGGAAATCAGGAATAAATATCATGCCGAGGTCGAGCAGGGCGCGCGGCTCAGGGAAAAGACTTGATCCGCGTCGGCCGGCCATTTCCATAAAATCGCCGCCGATGTTATGGAGGTCCCGGCGCAATCGGACGCCGGCGAACGGCAACCCAGGCCGAAGATCGGCGGGCGCGAGGGACCGAAGCATTGTTGGCATGGCGTCACGCCCGCGAGCGATTGAGCTCCTTTCTCAACTCGCCTTCGAACACGCTCCTGCGCCGGCTCTTTCTCGATGAGGGCCTAACGCACTGGAAAGGCTATGTCTTCTCCTTTGCGATGATGGGCCTGATCGCGGCCACGACCGCGCTCTCGGCCTGGATCATCGGGCGGGTCGTCGATCAGGTCTTCGTCGGCCGCAACCTGACGGCGCTGTCGGAGATCACGGCCGCGATCATGATCATCTATACGGTCAAGGGCCTCGCCACCTATGGCCAACAGGTCGTCATGTCGCGAGTCGGCAACGCCATCGTCGCCGACATCCAGCGGCGCATCTTCGACCAGATGCTCCGGATGAGGGTCAGCTACTACAGCCGGTCGCATTCCTCGGAATTCATCGCCCGCCAGTCGTTCATATCGCAGTCGGCGAGCGGCGTGCTCAATGTCCTCATCACCACCTTTTCGCGCGACGCGCTGACCATCGTCGGGCTCGTCATCGTGATGCTGGCGACAGATCCCCTTCTGTCGATCCTCGCGCTGATGTTCGTGCCCCTGGCCGCGGTCGGAGTGCGCAAGATCGGCGTCCGGGTGCGCGGCATCATGGCGACCGAATTCCAGGGCGCGCTGCAGATGATGGAGTCGCTGGCGGAGACCGTGCAGGGCATCCGCATCGTCAAGGCATTCACCCTCGAAGACTTCATGCGCGCCCGGCAGGACAGAGCCATCACGGGCTTCGAGGCGGCCTCGAACAAGCTCGCGCGGGTGAGCTCGCGCACGAGCCCGATCATGGAGACGCTCGGCGGCTTCGCCATCGCCGCGGTCGTGCTGTACAGCGGCTATTCCGTGATCATCCGCGGCAATTCGCCCGGGAACCTGTTCTCGTTCATCACGTCGGTGATCATGCTTTACGAGCCGATGAAGCGCGTGGCGCGGCTGCACGTCGACGTATCGCAGAACCTGTTCGGCGTCGGCCTGCTCTATAAGTTCCTCGACGAGCGCGATTACGAGGAAGACGAGCCGAACATGCGCGAGCTCGAGGTCCGGGCTGGCCGGATCGAGTTTCGCGACGTGACTTTCGCCTACCGGCCCGGCGAGACCGTCCTCCACGCCATCAGCTTCGTCGCCGAAGCGGGCCGCACGACGGCGCTGGTCGGCCGCTCCGGCGGCGGCAAGTCCACGGTCATGAACCTGATCCTGCGCCTCTACGAAATCGGCTCGGGGCAGATCCTGTGCGACGGCGTCGACACTGCGGCCGTCGGGCTCTACTCGCTGCGCCGGCAGATCGCCTATGTCGCGCAGGATAATTTCCTGTTCAAGGGCTCGGTGCGCGACAACATCGCCATGGGCCGGCCGGAGGCGAGCGAGGAGGAGATCGTCGCCGCCGCGAAGGCGGCCTACGCCCACGATTTCATCATGAGCTTCGAGCGCGGCTACGATTCGCCCTGCGGTGAGCAGGGCCTCCAGCTTTCCGGCGGCCAGCGACAGCGCATCGCCATCGCCCGCGCCTTCCTCAAGGACGCGCCGATCATCCTGCTCGACGAAGCAACCTCGGCGCTCGATTCCGAGTCCGAGCAGGCGATCCAGAAGGCTTTGCGCACCTTGTGCGAGGGCCGCACGACGATCGTCATCGCCCATCGGCTGTCGACGGTGGCGCAGGCCGACGAAATCTGCGTCCTCGATCGCGGCCGCGTCGTCGAGCGCGGCCGGCATGTCGAGCTTCTCGCGCAAGGCCGCACCTATAGCCATATCGCGCAGACGCAGTTCCCCCGCGACGCTGCGTGAACCGCTGGAACGTTCCGCACGTATAGCGTATTGTGATCAGTCGAAGGGCGGCTTGAGGAAGCCATTTGCCTAAAACTGAGGGGGAAATCCATGAAATGGTCTTTTGGGCTGGCCGTTTTGGCTGCGTCTCTCGCGTGCGGAGAAGCCCGCGCGTCTGATTTCACCGCAATCTATTCTTTCGGCGACAGCCTCTCGGATGTGGGAAATGCTTTCAATATCACTGGGATTCCCAAGCCTCCCTATTCCAATGGGCGCTTCAGTAACGGGGCAAATTGGCTCGACGATCTCTCGGCGACACTCGGCTTGGGGCCGATGCTCCCGATCATCGCGCCAGGCGGGGGCAACAACCCAGGAGGTAACGACTATGCATTCGGAGGCGCGCAGACCGGCATAACGAACGTAAATCCCGGAGTTCCTCCCGGAACTCCGCTTCCGACCGATCTTGTCAGCCAGGTCGCGGACTTTTCCGCGGCGAGCCCCGGCGGCGCGCTCTTCACGCTCGACATCGGCGCGAACGACATCGGCAATGCGCTCGCTGCGGCCGCGACCGACCCCAGTTTCGATACAACGACCTTCTTGACGCAAGCCATCGGAAATACCGTCGGGGCGATCGACGCGCTCTATGCCGACGGCATGCGCAACCTGCTCTATTTCGAGGTGCCCGACCTTTCGCTCGTGCCGGCTTTCGATGAGGCCGGGACAGCAGGCGGCCTGCTTGCAAAGCAATTCAACGAGGGCGTACTTGCGGGAATCGCGCCTCTTGAAACGGAAGGGCTGACGGTCTTCGACGTACCGATTTTCAACGCTCTCGAGGTACTGGTGAACGACCCAGGGAAGTTCGGCTTCACGAACGTGACCGATCCGTGCTTGTCTGGCGACATATTCGCGCCAGGAACGGAATGCTCGAATCCGGACCAGCATCTGTTCTGGGACTCGGAGCACCCGACGGCCGCCGGCTACGCCCTCACCGCGGAGCTCGCGGTCGCCGTGCTGAATGGCCAGCCCGATCCGATTACGGCGCCCGAGCCGTCCACCTGGGCGATGATGCTGATCGGCTTCGCCGGACTTGGCGTAGTCCGGTGGCGAACTCGCCGCGCGGCGGCCGTGGCGTCCTAAGCAAATTGCCGGGGCGGCCTGGCCCGCCCCAGCTCTCGGGCTTGCACCTCCCGCCAATTCGTTGAAGCATGCCGCAATTCGCCGACCGCAAGACGCCGCATGCAGGATCCAATCAACTCGGTCATTCTCTTCGCGATCCTGTGCGCAAGCGCCGCATTCGGCTTTTTCGTCCATCCCCGCCTGCCGGAACGCCATCGCACGGCGCAGTCGATCGCGCTCGTGCAGCTCGCGATTTCGCTCCTCGTCACCTTCACCGCGATCGTGCTCGGCCTCCTGACGACCTCGGTCAAGGCGGGATTCGACACCGCCTATAACGCCCGCGGCCAATACGCCGCCGAGCTCGCCCAGATGGACCGCTGCCTGCGCGACTACGGGCCCGAGACCGCCCCGATCCGGTCGAAGCTCAAGAGCTACGCGGCCGCCGTCATCGCCAGCACCTGGCCCGATGAGCCGCCTCCGAAGGACGTCGACTATCCCGACACGAAGGAGATGCCGGCAACCGGCGAGTACCCGGAACTGGCCGATCTCGTGAACGACGTCGGCGTCGAGACCCGGTCGATTTTGCCCAAGGATGGTCTGCACCAGAACCTGATCGGCGCCTGCGTCGAGCAATTCCGCGATCTCGTGCAGGCGCGGTGGAAGGTGATCGAAGGCGCGCACGGGTCGATCTCGCCCCCCTTCTATTGGGTGCTGACATTCTGGCTGGCGCTGCTCTTCGGCACCTTCTGCCTGACCTCCCCGCCCAATTCGATGGTGGTGACGGTGGTCGCTCTCTGCGCGCTCTCGGTCGCCGTCGTTGTTTTTGTGATCCTCGATATGGATCAGCCCTATGGCGGCCTGTTCGGCGTCCCCAGCACGTCGATGCGCAACGCGCTTGCCGACATGATGCGGTGAGCGAAGCGCAAACGAAGATCGCCATGCGAAAGATCGAAGTCACGACGCCGGATGGACTGACGATCGCGGCGGGCGAATGGGGCAACCCGCACGGACCGGAGATCGTATTCCTGCACGGCTACATGCAGTGCTCGCTCTCCTGGCTTCGCCAGCTGACCGACAGGGAGCTGGCCAGCGAGTTTCGCATGATCGCCTACGATCTGCGCGGCCACGGCGGGTCCGACAAGCCGATCGAGAAAGAAAGATACACGCAGGACCGCCTGTGGGCCGACGAGGCAGCCGCGGTCATCGCTGCTGCGGGGCTGAGGCGGCCGGTGCTGGTCGGATGGTCCTACAGCGGCCGAGTGATTTCGGATTATCTCCGCTTCCATGGCGAAGGCTCCATCGCGGGGATCAATTTTGTCGCCGCGGTGACAAGGAGCGGCGCGGAGTTCCTCGGGCCCGACCACGACCTCATTCCGCCGACCTTCGTCGAAACTCCCGAGATGAACATCGAGGCGACGCGCGCGTTCCTCCGCGCCTGCTTTCTGAACGAACCCGGCGCGGACGATTTCGAAGCCATGCTCAAGTTCAACATGGCCTGTCCAGCCAAGGCGCGCGCCAGCGTCATGAGCCGGACGCCCAATCCCGGCGACCTGCTGTCGCGATTGACCGTCCCGGTCCTTGTCACCCACGGCGCCGGCGATCGCATGATCCTGCCGGCGATGGCGGAGTTCACGGCGTCCGCGGCTCCGAACGCGAAATTGTCGCTCTATGGCGGCGTCGGGCACTCGCCATTCTTCGAGGACGCGCCGCGCTTCAACCGCGAGCTCGCCGCCTTCGTCCGGGCCGCGAACGCGAGTTGAGCGGAGACTCACAGGATGCGGCTCTTGCGGCCCTTCCAGTAGCCTTCGCGCAGCGCGGCCTTATAGAGTTTGCCCGTCGGAAGGCGCGGAAGCTCGGTCTCGAAGTCGATCGAGCGCGGGCATTTGGCGTGGGCGAGATTCGCGCGGCAGAAGCCGATGAGCTCGGCCTCCGTCTCCGGACTCGGCTCGAATCCGGGCGCGAGCTGCACGACGGCCTTCACCTCCTCGCCCATCTCCTCGTTGGGGACGCCGAAGACGGCGGCGTCCGCGACCTTGGGATGGGTGACAAGCAGATTCTCGCATTCCTGCGGATAGATGTTGACGCCGCCGGAGATGATCATGAACGATGCGCGGTCGGTCAGATAGACGTAGCCGTCCTCGTCGATATGGCCGATGTCGCCGAGCGTGCTCATGGTTCCGTCCGGGGAGTTCACTTCGGCGGTCTTCACCGGATCGTTGAAATACTCGAAGGGCGAAGCGGTCTTGAACCAGAGCTTGCCGGTCTGCCCGGCCTTAACCTCGCGCATTGCGTCGTCAAGAACGTGAATCTCGCCGAACACCGATTTGCCGACCGTGCCCGGATGCGCGAGCCACTCTGCGCTGTCGCAGACCGTCATGCCCATTGCTTCGGTCGCGCTGTAATATTCGAGGATGATCGGCCCCCACCAATCGATCATGGCCTGCTTGACCGGGATCGGACAGGGCGCCGCGGCGTGGATGGCGATCTCGAGCGAGGTGAGATCGTAGCGTCGGCGCACAGCCTCCGGGAGCTTCAACATGCGCGAGAACATCGTCGGGACAAGCTGGGCGTGGGTGACGCGATACTGCTCGACCAGCGCGAGGAAGCGCTCCGCGTCGAACCGCTCCATGACGATCGCCGTTCCGCCGCGCCGGATCGTCCCGCCGACGCCGGCCAGCGGCGCCGAGTGATAGAGCGGCGCCGGCGAAAGGTAGACTTGGCCCACGCGAAACCGCCAGACGTTCAGCCGCGCGGCGAGCGCCGACAAAGGTTCGGCGGGCGGCTGGCTGGGCAGCGGGCGCAGCACGCCCTTGGGCCTTCCGGTCGTGCCGGAGGAATAGAGCATCGCCGCGCCCAGCGCCTCGTCGGGCAACGGCGTTGCCGGACAGTCGGCCGTCGCCTCGCCGAGATTGCGCACGCGCGCGCCTTCTCCGGGCCCATCGACGATGAGACAGAGCTCGACCCGAGGACAATCGGCGAGCGCAGAGAGCGCCGATCTCGCGCTTCGCCTGCGACGTGATGAGCACCCTCGACAGGCTGTTGTTGACGATGAAGGCGAGCTCGGGCGCGGTCAGATACGAATTGACGCAGGTGTAGTAGAGCCCCGAGCGCTCGCCGGCGGCGCAGCACTCGACGAAGCGCGGGTGGTTCTCCATGAAGATGGCGTAGTGATCGAGGCGCCGGAGGCCAAGGGCGCGCAGGAGATGCGCCAGACGGTTGCTGCGCGCCTCGAGGTCGCGATAGCTGACGGTCTCCCCCGATCCCGCCATCACGACGGCCGGCTGATCCGCGCGCGCGTCCGCGTGCTGGCCAGGATACATGCAAGGGCTCCTACCGGGCGCGTATTGTCGTCAGACGATGCGGCTCCCCCGCCCCTTCCAGTACCGTTCGCGCAAAGGCCCCTTATAGAGCTTGCCGGTCGGCAGGCGTGGCGACCCTCGCCGCTCTTTGGTCCGGCCGCGCCCGGGAAATCGAGATTGCCTCAGCGGTTACAGGTTGTCGAGGCGCGTGCGCTGCGCCGTCAGCGGCTAAGCGTCGCGATCAGGTTGTCGACGCCGACCGGCGAAATGCGGACAAGGCCCGAATAGGGCTGGCTGAATTCGAGGATCATGAAAATGGCGCTGGCGACGGCGATCGAGCCAAGCGCCACCGCTGCGGCGCTGACGAGGTTGAACGGGTTGAGAAAACCAAAGCTCAAGAACAATAGCGCCGACCACCCGACGACCACGAACAAGAGCAGCTTCGGCACGGGACTCGCCAATTGCCGGCTCATCAGGAGCGTCGTCTGGATGACCTGAATGAAGAACGGCCGGGCGGTCGCGATGAGCTCCCGCTGCCGGTCGTCGGCCGGCTTGAGGCCGCTGAAAAAGGCGGCGATGTTCTCCAGGTCGGCGCGCGCCTGGGCGTAAGGCGCAATGTTGCCCGACTTGCCGCCCCAGAGGCGCTCGCGCGCGTGCACGACGGCCTCGCGCAAGAGCTCGCGTCCGGCGCGCGCTTCCGGCCCATATTGCTCGAGCGCGAAATCAAGCTGCAGGATCACTGGCCCGAGCGACTGCGACTCGACGGTCTGGGTCGTATAGACGCCGTAGCTCGTCCAGACGAGGAGGCCGAGCACAAGCGCGAGCAAGAGGATGACGAGCCCGGTGATCGACCCGACCATGCCCTTCGCGTCGGTCACCACCTGAACCGGCAACAGCCATTGCAGCAGGAAGCCGAGGAGGCCGCCGGCAAAAGTCAGGGCCGCGACCACAATCGTCCTCGATATCGGGTTCACGCGCTTGCCTCCCCAGCGGCAAAAACAAAATCCCATCCAGCGGCGGCGCGCGGCATCCTGCGGGCGCGAACTCGCGTTGAGAGCCTCGGGTCAGAGCTTATACAATATCGCCGGGGGTTTCATGCCGAGCCGATACGGCGGCGCAGACAATCGTTTACCGCGCGTGCACCGTGAGCCACACGGTCGGCTCGTCGGCGTCGGTCCAGTCGACGCGGTGGCGGACGTGGGGCGGAATTTCGAGCCAGGCGCCGGGGGCGAGGATTCTCGGCTTCTCCTCGCCCTCGATCCTGACGCCCGCCGAACCGCTCAAAACGACGAACCATTCCGTCCAGTCCTGGTCGTACCAGAAGCCGGGCGCGCTCGCCTGTCCGGTCGAGACGATGCGCTCGATGCGCGCGCCGGGAAGCTCGGCGAGGACCGCGGTCTCCTCCGTTTCGAGAAGCGCGGGAACGTCGGCGAAGAGGTCGCCGCTCTTGACGGGAGGAGCGCTCATGCCTGGCTCTGCGCGCCGGCCTGCTCGACGCGGACCGCGGTCTCGATCTTCTCATCGCCGCCGCTGTGGGCGCTTCGAGTCATGCCGCCGTCCTGCCCGTCGAAGCCGACGGCGACCCGGATATAGCAGTCGTTGGGGCAGATCGGCGCGGTCGCGTCGAAGGCGACCCAGCCGAGCTCGGGAACATGCGCTTCGGCCCATTCGTGCGCGCCCGCGCGCTCGACGCCCTCTCCGGCGACGCGGTAACCGGAGACGAAGCGCGCCGGGACGCCGAGAAACCGCGCGCAGGCGATGAAGATGTGCGCGAAATCGCGTGCCTGCCCGCGCCGCAGCGCGAAGGCTTCGACGGCGGAGACCGCGGCGTCCTTCTCGTCGGGGCGATAGGGGATCGCCTCATTGAGCGCAGTCATCAGCCGATGCATCGAGTTCGAGCCGATCCTCGGCGCCCGCCGCCGCCTCGGCGGCGAAACTGCGCAGCGCGCCGTTGATGTGCGCAAGCGGGCTCTCGCGCAGATACATTTCCGCCGGCAGCCCCTCGACCACGCCCCTCACCACACCGGCCGCGTCGCTGGTCTCGACTTCGCCGGCCGCAGTGATGGTGAGGCGCTCGATGATGCCGTGGTGGGAATAGGACGCGACGGCGTTGCCGTGCGCGTCTTCGGTTTGGCGCAGCGAGCCGTCGGCGTCGACGTCGATCCGCCAGCGCAGCACATACTGGCTGTCGAAGGAGCGCGGCGTCAGCCGCAGGATCTGGTTGACCGTGCGCGCGGGCGGGGCAAAGCGATGGACGATCTGATGCGAAACCCTGATCCGCATGTCGTGACTGGCGCGGCCTTTCTCAGGTGAAGAGATATTGTTCGGAAATCGTGTTCGAAAGGCGCGCGTTGTCCTCGATGAACTCGGTGATGAACTCGTGCAGGCCGCCCTGGAAAATCTCGGTCATGCTCGAACGCTCGAGCTTCGCGTACATCGCGCGCGCCTGGCGCTGGGCGAGACCGCTGCGTCCGTCGTCGCGGGCGAGCGCGTCGAGGGCGCGGTCGATGCTTTCGTAGCAGGAGATGAGCGAGCGCGGCATCGCCGGCTTCAGGATGAGAAGATCGGCGATCAGCCACGGCTTCACCCGATCGCGATAGACCCAGTGATAGGCGGTCGCCGCCGAAACCGCGCGCAGGATCGCCACCCACTGGAAATAGTCGAGCGGTCCGCCGACCGTCTCCGTCGACGGCAGCAGGAGGTGGTATTTCACGTCGAGCAGGCGCGCCGTGTTGTCGGCGCGTTCGACGAAGACGCCGAGCCGGTTGAACCAATAGGCGTCGTTCCGCAGCATCGTGCGGTAGCACGCGCCGTCGAAATCGAGCGAGGCCTTCTTCACATAGTCGAGGAAGCGCATGAGCTCCTCGCGGTGGAGCGAACGGTTTCGGCCCCGGCTGGTCTCGAACCGCTTGAGCTGCAGCCAGGCGTCGTTGATCGCCGTCCAGGTCTCCGCGGTCAGCGCGGTGCGCACCGCGCGTCCCGCGGCGCGCGCATTCTCGAGGCAATTGCGGATCGACGAAGAGTTCGAGAGGTCAAAGGTCAGGTACTCAATCGCCGCCTCCTCGTCGAGCTCGCCGTGATTCTCAACGAAGCTGTCATAGGCGCCGGCGGCGTTGAGCGCGCCTTCCCATTCGCCCACCTTGTCGCTCTCGGTCTTCGGCAGATATTCGAGCCGGAGCGTCGCCTCGATGGCGCGGGCGATGAAGTCCGCCCGCTCCATCGACCGGGCGAGCCAGAAAAGATTGTCGGCGGTGCGCGCGAGCATCGACGTCAAGCCTGGCCTTCCAGGCCGTCGACGATCCAGGTGTCCTTGGTCCCCCCGCCCTGGCTTGAATTGACGACGAGCGACCCTTCCTTCAGCGCGACGCGGGTGAGACCGCCGGGCACGATGCGCACCCCGTCCGCCCCGGAAAGCACGAACGGGCGCAAGTCCACGTGGCGCGGCGAGACGCCGCTCTCGAACGAGGACGGACAGGTCGACAGCGCCAGCGTCGGCTGGGCGATGTAATTGTTCGGATCGGCCATGATCTTGGCCCCGAACTGCTCGCGCTGGGCAGCGGTCGCATGGGGGCCAACCAGCATGCCATAGCCGCCCGAGCCGTTCACTTCCTTGACCACGAGCTGATCGAGGCGCTCCATCACGTATTTGAGCGACGCCGGCTCCCGGCAGCGATAAGTCGGCACGTTTTTGAGCAGCGGCTCCTCGGACAAATAGAAGCGGATGAGGTCCGGTATATAGCTGTAAATCGCCTTGTCGTCGGCAATTCCAGTGCCGATTGCATTCGCGATCGTCACATTGCCAGCCAAATAGGCGCCCACGAGGCCCGGCACGCCCAAGACCGAGGCGGGATTGAAGACCAGGGGATCGAGAAAATCGTCGTCGACGCGGCGGTAGATCACATCGACCCGGCGCGGTCCAAGCGTGGTGCGCATGAACACCTGATCGTCGTCGACGAACAAATCGCGACCCTCGACCAGTTCGACGCCAAGCTTGTCCGCGAGGAACGAGTGTTCGTAGTAGGCGGAATTGAAGGCCCCCGGAGTCAGGATCACGATCGTCGCCTCGCCGCCGTTTTGGCGAGGCGCGACCGAGCGCAGGCAGGCGAGCAGCTGGTCGGGGTAATCGTCAACCGGCGCGACGGCGTGGCGCGCGAACAGGTCAGGCAGGAGCCGCATCGTCACTTCGCGGTTTTCCAGCATGTACGACACGCCGGACGGCGTGCGCGCGTTGTCCTCGAGGACGTAGAACTCCTCGTCGTCCACCCGGACGATATCGATGCCGGCGATATGCACCCAGATGTCGTGCGGCGCGCGCTGGCCGATCATTTCCGGCCGATAGAACGGATTGCGCGCGATCAGTTCATGCGGAACGATCGTTTCTTTCAGGATGGCCCGCGGTCCGTAGACGTCTTTAAGGAAGAGGTTGAGCGCCCGCGCGCGCTGCGCGAGGCCAGCCTCGAGCTTGCGCCACTCGGCGCGCGAGATGAGGCGTGGAACGATGTCGAAGGGAATGAGCCGTTCGGCGGCGTCCTTGTCGCCATAGACGCCGAAGGTGATGCCGATGCGCCGAAACATATATTCGGCCTGGGCGCGACGGGAGGCCAGAAGTTCGGGCGGCGTTTCTTCGAGCCAGCGCGCGACCTGATCGTAGAGCAGCCTCGTAGGACCGCCGGCAATCCCCATCTCGTCGAACGCCGCCATTCCGCCTGCCCAAACCTCAACGCCCGCGCCTTCAGGCCCGAACGACGCTCCGCTTCGGTGAATCAGTCGTCGCAACTTCCATGCCGTCGCCTCGCGCGCGCCTGAGCGCCTCGGCGCCGTGCATCACGGCCGTCGCCGGCCAGGCGCCGAAATCCGCCTCGACCTCGAGCGCATCGGCAAGCCGAAGCCGGAACGCCTCACGGGAAATCTCGACTGCGCCGAGACTCGCCAGGTGCTCGGTCGAGAATTGCGCGTCGAGCAGCCGGAACCCGCCCGCCCTGAGCCGCGCGAACAGGTGGACGAGCGCAACCTTGGAAGCGTCGCGAGCGCGATGGAACATGCTTTCGCCGAAAAAGGCGCCGCGCAGGCTCACGCCGTACAGGCCGCCGACAAGCTTGTCGCCGTCGTAAGCCTCGACGGAATGGGCATGGCCGGCCACGAACAATTCGCCGTAGAGGCGCACGATCTCGTCGTTGATCCAGGTCTTCTCGCGCTCGGCGCAGGCGCGCACGACCGTTTCAAATGCGCAGTCCGAGACGACGCGGTATCGATCCGACCGCACCGTCTTGGCGAGACTGCGGGAGACGGCGAGGCCGTCGAGGGGGAGATTCCGCGCTCGTGCGGCTCGACCCAGAACAGTTCCTTCGCGTCGCGGCTCTCCGCCATCGGAAAGACGCCGATCGAATAGGCCCGGAGCAGAATGTCCGCCGTCAGTTCGAACTTTCGCGGCGCCGTTTTCATGGAGAGGATCGTGGAACTGTCCGCGCGGGCCGTCAAGCCAGCGGCCGCGCTCGACGTTCGGCGCCGCAAATTGGGCAAAGCCTAAGCCGCGGCTTGTTCCGGCTCCCGCCTCGCGCTCCGCCTTGGCCATAGCGTCCAAGCCGTCCCGGCAATCGCTGCAAGCGCCATGGCGGCGAACGCGAGGGTCGGCGGGTGAGTCAGCGCTTCGCTCCATCGCGGAAACACGATTTCGTTCGTGTTGAAGGGTTCATCGCTGAAGCGGCAAAGCGTGAGCGAAGCGCCGTTGGCCAGCATCTCGGCTTCGATCTTGCCGATAAGCGCCTCGACCGCGCCGCGATCAACGCCGGGCGCCTGGCGCAATTGCAGGAGGAGAGCCCGCGCGGAGGCCAGGTACGCGTGAGCGCACTCGTTGAACGGGCTCGATTCGTCCGTGATGCTGCCGGGAACGACGCCCCAGAGACAGGCGAAGGACTGGAGATTGAGATAGTCCTCCAGCCGCCACACGGTCATGTCGAACCCGATCCGGGAGCTGGCCAGCGCCCGGATCGCCGGCAGATTGTCGCCAATCACCGCCATCTGGCCATGCGTCAGGCTCGGTATCGGGACGCCGGTCGGCGGCGGCCCTTCGCGGGACGAGATCCGGTGCGCTTCGCTGGGCGCCGTCCCGAACATGAGCAGGGCCGCAATGAGCGGAGCGAGCAGGCGGATCACGAGCTGCGCCGCCAAGGGTCCGAGCGCGACCAAATTCCAGCGCCCGTCCCGGCCGCTGAGCCGCACAACCCAAAGCGGCGCGACGTCGATCCGCCAGAAGGCCGACGAACCCGCGCCCAGGGCGCTGACGACCGCCGCTCGAATGAACGGCGGCGTGCGTGATGGCCAGCGTCGCGCCTTCCCGCGTCAACGCCTGCGCGAGCCAAACGCCGGCCCGCTCGATCAGCGCCGCGAGCGACTCGCCGCCATGGGGCGCGGCGGCTGGGTCGCCGAGCCACGCCGCGAACCCATCTGGCTCGCGCCCGATGACATCGGCCACTTCGAGACCGCGCCAGCGTCCATAGTCGCAATCCTGCAACGCCGTCTCGACGTCAGCCCTAAGGCCAAGGGCCGCCGCCGTCCCGTGCGCCGCGCGAGCGGGAGAGGTCAGCACACAACCGTACGATCGCAGCCGCCCTCTCAACCCTTCGAGGGCGGCGACCGCCGACGCCTCAAGGGCTTCGTCATCGGGAAACCGGCCTGCGCGCGTCGCTGGGGAAGCGCCGTGGGCGAGGAGGTCAAGACGCACGGTCATGACCCGCGCCCGGCTCAGGCCGTCTGCAGCCTGCCCCGCTTCGCGAGCCCAAAATCGCGCTCGACCCATGCTCCGAAGCCTAGCCCGATGACCGTCCACATGATCGCCTGCGCGCCGAGCGAGGCCATGCGGAACTGCCAGAGGACGACGGCGGGGAAGTTCTCGGGAACTTCGTCCAGCGGCGGCATCGCGAGGCCAAAGGCCACGACCGCGATGACGAAGACCGCGATCCCGATCAGCGACGCGTTCCAGGCCCCGAACTGCTCGATGAGGCGATTCCGGACGTTCCAGGCGACGATCATCGAGGCCAGCGACAACAGAATCATCCCAAAATAGATCGCGGTCCGCAGGCCGATCGTGTCGGGGTTGCCGATCGAGGGCGGATTAGCCGGATATTTCAGGATAGGGACGGCATAGACGGCGATGAAGCCGCTGAGCGCGACAAGCGCCGAGGTGAGGCGCGGGCTGAAATCCCCCATCCGGCGGTGGCAAATCGGCGAAAGCCAGCGCGAACAGACCGCCGAAAGCGATATTGTAGGTCATGACCCCGGTGAAGAGCCCTATGCCGCCTTGAACGCCGCGACTCACAAGCTCCGGCTGTTCGTCCTGAGGAGGCGGATTTTCGCCTTTCGCCACCGCGGCGTCGTGTTCGGACTTCGCTTTCGCCTCGTCCATCGCGCTTTCAAAGGCGATGGCCTTGTCGACCGCGGGTTCGCCCATCGTCTTCAATAGGCCGAAAGCAAGCAAGCCGGCGAAAAAGCCGACGATCATGCCGCGCAGGAGCAACGATCCCGTCGTCATCATGATTATCCTAAAGACAGGCGAGGGCGCGCCGACAGAGATGTTCGGCGACCGCCTCGCAAACAAAAGCGCATGTCCGGATCAGGGCTCGCTGCGCGGCTTACGGGCCGGCGGAACCCCAACCCGCAGAAACCGTCAGTGGCAGGGGAAGCCGAGCAGATGGCGGCTGTCGTGCACGAACTCGTGCACGTACATGCCCTTGATGATCGAGGTCGCGCCTTCTTCGGCGCCGACGAAATAGACGCCAAGCAACATGATCAGTCCCGCGAAGATGACCCAGGGGAGCGCTTCGCTAAGGGGAATTGGCGCAAGACCGGCGGCCGGCGCTAGACGGGTGGCGGTGCTCATGAGGTCATACTCCTCGGGGAATTCGCGTCCCCCATTCGAGATGCGCTTGGCTCAGGGAGCAGGTCTGACTTTCGGCCAAAGAACCGATCACAGTGGCGCGACCGCACCGGATTCCCACCGGCTTCTGCGCCCGAAGCAATACGCGCTGGGATGATACGCGGAACAGTTGCGCTGTCAAATCCGTGTCCCGCGTCGCTCTCTGGCCGACCGGCTGGCCGCAGCGGCCCAATCGGCGAGGTCAGCGGTAAACTCCCGCGCCCTCGGTTATGTCATCATCGGAATATTTGTCTTGAGCTTGCTCCGCTCGAAGGTTTCTAGAATGTCCTGGGTCGTGACGACCTTGAGGTCGTGCGGCCGGGGGCTGACGCCTCGCCAGTGGGCCGTCTCCTCGCGGACGCGGCCGATGGCGGGAAAGGCAAGGATGCATGATTCGCCCTCTTCTATCCGGGATGCTCAAATGAACGCGACCGAAACCATGCTTGCCGAGCTTCATGCTCGTCGTCCCGGCATGAGCCTCGACCGGAAATTCTATACCGACGCCGAGTTCTACCGCCTCGACCTCGAGACGATCTTCTACCGCGACTGGCTGTTCGCCGGCCACGATTGCGAGATCCCGGCGCCGGGCGACTATTTCACGATGCAGATCGGCGACTACCCGATCATCGTCCTGCGGGGGCGCGACGGGGCGATCCGCGCCCTCCACAATACGTGCCGCCACCGCGGCTCCCGCGTCTGCTCGGCGGCCAGGGGCGTGGCGAAACGGCTCGTCTGCCCCTATCATCAGTGGACCTACGACCTCGACGGCAGCCTAATCCGAGCCCGTCACCAGGACGGCGGAATCGACAAGGCGCAATACGGTCTCAAGCCCGCGCGCTGCGAAAGCGCCGCCGGATATATCTTCGTCTCCGTCGCGCCGGTTGCGCCGAGCTTCGAGCCGTTTCGGACCCAAATTGAACAATATGCCTCGCCGCATCGGCTTGCCGAGGCCAGGATCGCCTTCGAAAGCACGATCGTCGAGAACGGCAACTGGAAGCTCGTGTGGGAGAACAACCGCGAGTGCTATCACTGCGCCGCGAACCATCCCGAATTGCTGAGGACCTTCCCCGAGCGCCCGACCTTGTCGGGGATAACGGAACTCGGCGGCGACCCCGAGGTCCAGGCGCACTGGGACCGCTGCGAAGCGGCCGGACTGCCGAGCGCATTTCAGCTTTCAGAATCCGGACAGCACCGGACAAGCCGGATCCCTCTCGCGGACAGGGCGGTGAGCTACACGATGTCGGGCAGGGCGGCGGTCAGTCGCCCGCTAAGCGACGCCGTCACCGAGCCGAACATCGGGTCGCTGTTGGTCTTCCACTATCCGTCAACCTGGAATCACGTGCTGGGCGACCACGCGGTCAGTTTCCAGGTGTTGCCGATTGGTCCGATGCAGACCCAGGTCAGGACGAAATGGCTGGTCAACAAGGACGCCGTCGAGGGCAAGGACTACTCGGTCGAGGAGCTGACCCACGTTTGGCTCGCCACCAACGACCAGGATCGCCGCGTCGTCGAGGAAAACCAGATCGGCATCCGCTCTCCGGCCTACGAGCCCGGCCCCTATGCGCCCGATCATGAAGGCGGGGTCACGCAATTCGTGGACTGGTACTGCCGGACGATGCAGCGGAATCTCGGCGGCGACCGTAAGGGCTTGCGCGTCGCCTGAGGCGGGGCGGAAAAGCGCTGGGAATCCGTCATCGCGAGGAGGCCGATAGGCCGACGCGGCAATCGAGCGCCGTCGCCGCAGTCCTCCATCTCTCGATCGTTTCGCGTCCGCTCGCGATGACGATTCTCGCTCAATCAAGCCGCGAGATTGCTCTCCAGAGAGCGGAGGGGGCGCGTGAGAAGTTCGACCGCTCCGGCCGCCCATGATAGAAGGCCGCTCATGACCGCCACCGCCTTGAAGGCCGAGACGACCGTCACTGCCACCCTGGCGGGAGCCTCACGCGCCAAGCTCCAGCGCGCGCTCGCCGAAATTGGGACGCCCGAGCGCGAGCTCGGCATGCGCGCGTCCCAGCTCTGGCACTGGATCTACCATCGCGGCGTGCGTGAATTCTCCATGATGCGCAACATCGCCCGGCCGCTCCTCGAAAGGCTCGCCGAGCGCTGCACGCTCGCCCGGCCCGAAGTGATCGCCGAGCAGGTTTCGGCCGACGGGACCCGCAAGTGGCTCCTGCGCTTGGCTCCAGCTCACCGGTTCGACAAGGGCGCGGAGATCGAATGCGTCTATATTCCGGAATCGGACCGGGGCACGCTCTGCGTATCGAGCCAGGTCGGTTGCACCCTCAACTGCTCTTTCTGCCATACCGGCACGATGCCGCTGGTGCGCAACCTGACGGCGGAGGAGATCGTCGGGCAGGTCATGGTGGCGCGCGACCGGCTTGGCGATTTTCCGGGCGGCGCCGCGCCCTCCGACGGGCTCGTACCGTCGGGCGAGGGGGTGCGGGCGGTGTCGAACATCGTCTTCATGGGCATGGGCGAGCCGCTCTACAATTTCGAGGCGGTGCGCGACGCGATCGCGATCCTGAGCGACGGCGACGGACTTTCACTGTCGAAGCGGCGCATCACCGTCTCGACCTCTGGCGTCGTTCCCGAAATGACGAGGCTCGGGGCCGAGTGCGGGAGCATGCTCGCGGTCTCGCTGCATGCGACCAGCAATGCGCTCCGCGACACGCTCGTGCCGCTCAACCGGAAATACCCGATCGAGCAGCTCCTGCAAGCCTGCCGCGACTATCCGGGCGCCTCCAACGCGCGGCGCATCACCTTTGAATATGTGATGCTGAAGGGCGTGAACGACACGCCCGCCGAAGCCCGGGCGCTCGTGCGCCTGCTCAAGGGTCTGCCCGCCAAGATCAACCTCATCCCATTCAACCCCTGGCCCGGAAGCACGTTCGAATGCTCGGACTGGGAGACGATCGAGCGCTTTTCGGAGATCGTGTTCAACGCCGGCTACGCGAGCCCGGTGCGCACGCCGAGGGGCCGCGACATTCTCGCCGCCTGCGGCCAGCTCAAGAGCGAGAGCGAGAAATTGCGGGCGCGGGCGCGCCTGATGCT
Source organism: uncultured Alphaproteobacteria bacterium (assembly GCA_963761435.1). Classification (GTDB taxonomy): domain Bacteria; phylum Pseudomonadota; class Alphaproteobacteria; order Rhizobiales; family Beijerinckiaceae; genus Roseiarcus. Next base: position 616,894 of record CAVXHJ010000010.1, read on the forward strand.
TGAGGAGAGTTTGGCCGTTGGACAGGCGTGAGGCGCGCGCGATTTTCCGCTCGACCCTGGGCGCGCTTCAATGAGCGACGAAGCGCGCGAGGACGGCCTGTCCGCGCCGCCGCTTGATCTCGCCCACGCCCTTCGCGCCAGCGTCGGCGATCTCTTCCGCTTGCCCCGCCTCGACCGGCGCGGAGTGACCGCCCTGGCCGGGCTCATTCTTCTCGCCTGGCTTGCGACCTCGCTTTATCGCGTCCAGCCGGACGAAAAGGGCGTCGTGCTGCGCTTCGGTCGATGGGTCGCGACCACCGAGCCCGGCCTCCACGTCCATCTGCCCTACCCGATCGAAACCGTGCTTTTGCCGAAAGTCACCCAGATCAACCAGGTCCAACTCGGGATGGTCTCGGCGGCCCTTCCAAACGACGCCCGGACGGGCCGCGGCCGGCAGATGCTGACAGGCGACGAAAACATTGTCGAAGCGGACGCCGCGGTCTTCTGGAAAATCCGCGATCCCGGGCAATTCCTGTTCAAGGTCGATGATCCGGAATTGGCGGTGAGGATCGCCGCCGAGGGCGCGCTTCGCGACGTCATCAGCCGCACGCCGATCCAGGCGGCGATGTCCGACAAGCGTCAGCAGATCGCCGACGAGACCCAGGCGTTGCTGCAGAAGCTGCTCGACGACGAGCAGGCCGGAGTCGAGATCACCCAGGTGCAGTTGCAGCGGGTCGAGCCGCCGCTCGCCGTCATCGACGCGTTCAACGACGTGCAGCGCGCACGCGCCGACCAGGAGCGCGCGCGCAACGAGGCTGAGGCCTACGCCAACGACATCCTGCCGCACGCGCGCGGCGACGCCGAGCGGATTCGCCAGGACGCCGAAGCCTACAAGGTCCAGGTGGTCAATCTCGCGCATGGCGACGCGGACGCGTTCGCGCCGCTCGTGAGAAGCTACGAGGCGGCAAAGGATGTGACCGCGCGGCGCCTATACATGGACAGCGTCGACGAGCTCCTGCGCCGCTCGTCCAAGGTGATCGTCGACACGTCAGGAAAGGGCGTGTCGAGCGTCGTTCCCTACATGCCGGTGACCGAGTTCAAGCTGCCCGCGCCGGCTGGGGAGCCCGGCAAATGAGCCCCCGGCTGCTTTTCGCCGCGCTTGGCGTCGGGGCGGTCGTCCTCTACCTCGGGGCCTCCTCGCTCTATGTCGTCAATGAGGGCGAGCAGGCGCTTGTCGTGCGGCTCGGCGCGCCGGTCGGCGTCGTCGACAAGCCGGGGCTCGAATTCAAGGCCCCCTTCATCGACAGCGTCTACGTCACGTCGACGCGCTCGCTCCTCCTCGAGCCCCCGCTCGAGCAGGTGATCATGGGCGACGAGAAGCGTCTCGAAGTCCAGCCTTACGCGCGCTTCCGCATCGTCGATCCGCTCCGCTTCTATCAGGCTCTGCGCACCAGCGAGACGGCGAATTCGCAGCTTGCCCAGCTCGTGAGCTCATCGACGCGGCGCGCGCTCGGCCAGGTTCCGCTGCGCGCGCTTCTGACCGAGGAGCGCGGCCACATCCTCGATGTCATCAAGGGCGAAGTGGCGGCCAAGGCCGAGCCGCTCGGCATCGTCGTCGATGAAGTGAGATTCGACCGCTCGGACCTGCCGTTCGAGACCAGCCAGGCGATCTACGACCGGATGAAATCCGAACGGCAGCGCGAGGCGAAGGAGTTGAGGGCGCAAGGCTTCGAATGGGCGCAGCAGATCGAGGCCCGCGCCGACCACGATCGCACCGTCATCCTCTCGGAGGCTCGCCGCGACGCTGCGATTGCTCGCGGCGACGGCGACGCCGAGGCGAACAGCACGCTCGCCATCGCCTTCTCGCGGGACCCGCAATTTTATGCGTTCTACCGCTCACTCCAGACTTACCGCACCGCGCTCGCCAATTCCGCGCCGACAATGGTGGTGAGTCCCGACGCCGACTTCATCCAGATCCTCAAATCCGGCCCCAGGTCCGAGGCAGCGCCGGCGCCGGTCGCGGAGGGGCCGAAGCCTTGAGCCTGCCGCGCCTTCCCCGCGCTTTCGGCGGCGGGTGCGAGCGCTTCGCCGACCGACGCCGCCCTGACGGGCGCGCGACGTGATCGACGGCGCATCCTGGCTCTTCCTCCTGCTGCAGATTTTTTGCGTCGATCTCCTGCTCGGCGCCGACAACGCCGTCGCGATCGCGCTCGCCTGTTCAAGGCTGCCGGCCGAGGAAACGCGCCGCGCGGTGATGCTCGGCGCCGTCGGCGCGATCGCGCTGAGACTCGGCATGGTCGCCTTCGCCAACGCTCTTCTCGGCGTGCCTCTCGTCAAGCTCGTCGCAGCCTGGACGCTGATCGTCATCGCCCTCAACGTGCGCGCCCGCAAGGCCGACGAAGGCCCTGCGGCGCCGGAGGCCGCCGGCGCCGGCGATTTCGTGACCGCGGCGGCGGTGATCATGCTGGCCGACGCCGCGATGAGCCTGGACAATGTCGTGGCGCTCGCCGCGATCGCCGGGGGAAGATTTCTGGCTGCTGGCGCTCGGCGTGCTGCTCAGCATCCCCATCATCGCCTACGGCGGCCTCATCCTATCCGGAATCATTCGCCGCGCGCCGGCGATCCTGACCCTGGGCGCGCTGGTTCTCGGCTGGATCGCGGGAGAGATGGCGGTTTCGGATCCGCTTGTCGCAGGCTGGGTCGAGGCCAACGCGCCGGCGCTCGCCGTCTTCGCTCCCGCGCTCGGCGCCGCATTCGTCTGGCTCGCGGGCGAGGGCGCCGAACGACGCCCGCCGCGCCGCGCAGTCAGGCCGGCGCGCGCCGTTCTGCCCGCTCCGCCGGCTCGGCTTGCGGCTGAGGCGTCGGCAGCAGCTGATCCCGCGCCGATCGGGCATCCGATTCCCGAGCGCATTTCGCCTGACGAACTTCGCCCTCGCCCGAAGACCCGCCCTTGATGGGGCGCGCGGCCGATCGTCGGCTTCGGCGCCGTCGCGGCCCTCGCCAGGACCGCATATTCGTTGCTTTCGCCGCTTCCAGGGGTTGAACTCTGAGCGAAGGATCGATCAAAAGGAAACCATGACTTGAGGATCTTCCGGCGGCCGACACTCTGCGCGCGCCCAAGCGCAGCGAGCGCCTGCGGCAGCGGGCGGCCTGGATGTATTTCGTCGAGGAGATGACCCAGAGCGCGATCGCCGATGCGCTCGGCGTCGGACGGGTCACGGTGGTCAGAATGCTGGCGGAAGCGAAGGCGCTGGGCGAAGTTCGAATCGCGCTTTCGCGCGGCGACGCCGAGCTTGGCGCTCTCGAGGCGGCTCTATGCAAGCAGCATGGGCTCTCCGAGGCGATCGTCGCACCCCTGTCGTCTGCGAGCGCCGACCCGACCGCGCCCATCGGCGCCGCGCTCGGCGATCACGTCTCGGCGCTCTTGCGCAACGACATGAAGATCGGCCTCGGCTGGGGCCGCACCCTCAATCGCTCGCTCGAATATTTGCGCGAGCGTTCGCTCCGCGGCCTCAACGTCGTCTCGCTGGTCGGCGGCGTCACCCATTTCGTGCACGACAACCCGGCCGAGTTTCCCTCCGCCTTCGCCCGCGCCTTCAACGCCGATTGCTATCTCATTCCCTCGCCCGCGCTCGTCGACAGCCCGGCGACCAAGGCGGCGCTGATCGAACGCTGCGGGCTCAGGTCCGTCTACGACTTCGCCGAGACCCTCGACGCCGTGGTGGTCAGCGTCGGCTCGCTCGGATCGGAAGCGGCGATCGCGCGCTTCGCGCTGATCGGCGACGCTGACCGCAAGACGTTGCGGGAATGTGGCGGAGTCGGCGAAATGCTGTGCAACGTCTTCGATCACGAAGGCCGCATCCTCGACCATCCGCTGAACCAGCGCGTGATGTCGGTCCCGCTCGAGGCCGTCCGCGCCGCCCCTGTCCGCGTGCTCGCCGCCGGCGGCGCCCACAAGCTGGCCGCGATCGCCGGCGCGATCCGCCTCCTCAAGCCGACCACGCTCGTGACCGACGTGGCGACGGCGGGCAGACTGACGAGCAGGGTTGGCTAAGACATGTCCGAAGCCATGACGGTCGCCTGCCGCCGCGGGCGAATGTTCAATCCCACGCTACAGTGTCATGACTTTGCATTGCAAAGCGCATTTGACCCAAAGAAATTGATGACCTCAAAAGCGCATATCAAAAGCTCGGGCTCCGTCGACCGCCGCTTTGGTCGCCACGCCGTTGGCGCATCGAATTCGCCGAGGGCTTCGGCCATCGGCTGCTCCGAGGCGTTGGTCGGTTAGGATACTCCAGCAAAACGCGGTCCGGGCCTTGACGCCTTCGGGCAATGACCACGACGGTTTGCGGACGGCGCGCAACTGAACGAAGGCTGGACTGCGCCTTTCAGAAGGGGCGAGAGCCCTCCCTCCCTTCGCTCAACAAAAAGTCAACTTGTACTTTCTTTTTTCAGAAATCGGCGCTATACTGCGGTTTTTCGAAAGCCGCGACCTGGGCGCGGCGGAAAGGAAGAGCGGACATGACTATGGATATGGCTCCCCACCCGGCGCGGCCGCGGCTCAACCCCTACACCAGGGCGCTCAGGCGGGAGCGCATCCTTGCGCGGCGGCGGCTCGGCTGGTCCTACGCCGACATCGCCGGCGAAGAGGGGCTGAGCGAGCAGCGGATCCAGCAGATCGTCAGCCAAGTGCTTCAGCGCCAAAGCATCGATGAACCGCGCGATCATGCGCTCATTCAGCTCGTCCGCCTCGAAGGCGCCCAGGCCCTCGCCGCCGAGTTGGTCGCCGCAGGCGACCTCAAGGCGATCAGGCCCTTTCTCGACGTCCTCGAAAGAATCGATCGCCACCGCAAGGCGGGCGCGGCGAAGCAGGTCTACGACGCCGCCGCGCGGGAAAGGCTGTTCGCGAAGTTGAATCGCGTCGCCGCCCGCCTCGAGGCCGAGCGAGAGCGCAAAGCGGCGAAGCAGGCGGCTGCCGTCCCGCCCGGCCCCGCGGATGGCGAGCCCAGTTCTGACCCAAGCATTTGAAAAGTCGCCACAACTGATTTTGATTTCCTTGCGCTGGATTTTGTTTTCCTCGCCCCCGGCTTGGATTTGCTTGCGCCGGGCTTTGCTGCCCTTGCGGTGGGCTTGGAAATCTTTGTCCGGCGGCGCGCGCTAAGCCCTGGCCGGCGCGCCAGCCCTCGCCAGCTCTTCGATCAGCGTCGCCACTTCCCGCCGCGCTTCGAGATGGGGCATGTGGCCGACATGGGCCAAGCGATGCAGCGCGATCAGGCCGCTTAAGCCGTCGGCGTGATGGGCCGGAACGATCCGGTCCTCGACCCCGACCACGATCTTGGTCGGGGCCTGAAGCTCAGCGAGGTGGCCGCGGACGTTGAGCGCCTGCCGGCCGCCAGCGACAACGGCGCCGAGGAGGCGCCGCTGTTCCGCGACCAGCGGCCGCTCCTGGCGCTGGCGCAGCGTGGTCCTGACGAGGGCGGAGCCAAGCGCCGCCGGGTCTACGACAAGCATGTTGAGCCACGGCGTGAGCCCGGCTTCGGTGTCGGCTTGCAGGTAGCCGTCGAAGAAGGCTGCGTTGACTTCGTCGCCGAGCCCCGCAGGCGCGATCAGCATCAGCGACAGCGCCTCGACCCCCGGCTGATGCGCAAGCGCCACGGCGACCGCGCCGCCCAGCGAATGGCCGACGAGATGGGCTTGGGCCACGCCCTCTTCCGCGAGCGCCGCGCGCGCTGCTCGGACGAGCGCCTCGAAGCTCGCATCCTCGCCAAGCGGCGTGAGACCGTGTCCGGGCAAGTCGATCGCCAGCGCCGGACGGGTCTCGGGCAGCAGGCGATGCACAGCCCGCCAGCCGTTGAGGTCGGAGCCGAAGCCGTGCAGGAACACGATCGGCGCGCCCTCCCCTCGCGCGAGCCAGAGGCGATGCACGTTCGCCGCCGCGGGCGCCGGAGCGCGAGGCGCCTCGACGTCGCGCCGCTGGACGCGCCCAAGCGGCCCGGACCCGCTCACGTCCTCCAGCCGCAGCCCCCGCTCCCCGCGCGACCCTTCGGGCCGCGGGGGTGGCGCGCGGGCGAGCGCCGGGGGCCGCGTCAACCTCAGCCGCTTGACGCGTCTCCGCCGCAGCGACCGGCCGAGCCTTGGCGGGACGCGTCCCGGCTTCGGCCTTCGCCGGCGGAGCGAACATCTCGCCCTCGGCGACGATCCAGCCGATGCATGCGCCGACCGGCAGCACATCGCCCTCCGACGCCGCAACGTAGCTGAGAACCCCCGTCGCTGGCGCGTCGACCTCCATCGCCGCCTTGTCGGTCTCGATCTCGAACAGGGTCGCGCCCTTCACGACATGCGCGCCTTCGGCCGCATGCCAGCGGCCCATCCGGCCCGAACTCATATCCATATCGACGCGCGGCATGACGATCTCGACCGCCACGTCAGACCTCGCCAAGCGCCAGGCGCCGCGCCGCCAAGACAATGTCGTCAACCTGCGGAACCGCCGCCTTCTCCAGAACCGGGCTGTAGGGAATGGGCGCTTCGACCCCGCCGAGTCGCATGATCGGCGCGTCGAGATAGTCGAACGCGTCGCTCTCGGCGACGATCGCCGAGATCTCGGCTCCAATGCCGAGCGTCTTGACCCCTTCGTAGACGGCGAGAAGCCGCCCCGTCTTTTTGACGCTGGCCAAGATCGCCGGCTTGTCGATCGGCCTTAGAGAGCGAAGATCGATAACTTCGGCCTCGATCCCCTCCCTGGCCAGGATGTCCGCGGCCTCGAGCGCGCGGTGGACCATGATCGCCGTCGCGACGATCGTCAGATCGCGGCCTTCGCGCCTGACGACCGCCCGGTCGAGCGGCGTCTCATAATAGCCCTCGGGCGTCGGTCCTTTCATCTTGTAGAGCAGCTTGTGCTCGAACACGATCACCGGGTCGGGGTCTTTGATCGCCGCGAGCAGCATGCCCTTCACATCTTCAGGCGTCGAGGGCTCGACCACCTTCAAGCCCGGGACATGGGCGTACCATGCTTCGATGCTCTGGCTGTGCTGGGCGGCGCCGCCGAGCCCCGATCCCGTCGGCATCCGAAAGACGACCGGAACGTTGACCGCTCCGCCCAACATGTAGCGAAGCTTCGCCGCCTGATTGACGATCTGCTCCATCGCCAGCATCGAAAAGTCGGAGAACTGGAACTCGTAGACCGGCCGCATCCCGGTCAGCGCCGCGCCGACGGCGACGCCCGCTCCGCCGAGTTCCGAGATCGGCGTATCCATGACCCGCTCCTCGCCGAACCGTTCGACGAGATCGCCCGTGACCTGGAAGGCGCCGCCGTAAACGCCGATGTCCTCTCCCATCAGGAACACCCGCTCGTCGCGCTCGAGCGCGATCGCGAGCGCTTCGCGGATCGCCTCGGCGTATGAGAGCTCGCGACTGCTCATGGACGCGCGCTCTCGGCGGGCGAATAGACGTCGCGCAGGACGTCGGCGGCCGCCGGCCAGGGGCTCGCGCTCGCTTCGGCCGCCGCTTCGATCATTTCCTTTTCCACTTCAGCCGCGATCGCCGCGACCTGCGCCTCGTCCGCGAGGCCGAGCGCGACGATGTCAGTTTCGAAGCGGATGATCGGATCGCGCGCTTTCCAGGCCTCGATCTCTTCGCGGGAGCGATAGCGGTTGCGGTCGGAACGGGAATGGCCGCGGGTGCGATAGGTCTTGGCCTCGATCAAGGTCGGCCCCTCGCCCGCCCGCGCGCGATCCGTCGCTTCGAACGAAGCGTCGGCCACGGCGGCGAAATCGTTGCCGTCGACGATGACGCCGGGAATCGCATAAGCCGCGGCGCGGTCGGCGACATTCGCGACAGCGGTTGCACGGGCCATCGACATCGACATCGCGTATTGGTTGTTCTCGCAGACGAAGATGACTGGCAGCTTCCAGATTGAGGCGAGGTTGAGCGCCTCGTGAAAAGCGCCCTCGTTGTTCGCTCCGTCGCCGAAGAACGCCAGCGCGACCGCGTCCGTTCGCCGCTTTTTGGCGCTGAGGGCAGCGCCGACTGCGATCGGCAGGCCGCCGCCGACTATTCCGTTGGCGCCGAGATTGCCTTTGGCCGGCTCCGCGATGTGCATCGAGCCGCCGCGCCCTCGGCAGTAGCCGCTCTCGCGGCCGAGGAACTCGGCGAACATCGGTTTGAGCTCGGCGCCCTTGGCGATGCAATGGCCGTGGCCGCGGTGGGTCGAGGTGATGCAGTCGGCGTCCTTGAGCGGCATACAAGCGCCAACCGCCGTAGCCTCCTGCCCGATCGACAGGTGCATCGTGCCGTAGCTCAGGCCGCGAATGTACGAATCTTCGGCCGCCTCCTCGAACGAACGGATGCGGCGCATCCGCCTCAGCGCGCCAAGAACCTCGTCCGGCGATATCCGGTCATAGACCTTCGGACCGGCGACGCTGAAACGCGATGCGCTGGAATGTGACGTCAATCGAGTGGCCCCCGAAGTTTGGTTCTGGCGGATTCGTCAGTTAGCGCATCGGAGAACTTTTGTCTCGCCAAAAACTCAAACGTTCACGACCAGCCGCCGGCCTCCGCCCCCTTGAGGATAGAGTATGCCTATCAAGCGATTGATATTATTTCGGGAGAAATTCCTAGAGGAACGGTGACAAACTCCTTGCAGGGAGGCAAGATGCGAATCTTCAGGGAGGGAAGCCAAATGGCAAAAGTTGTCAGTCAATCACTGTTGCTTGCATCGGTCTGCGTCGCGGCGTTTGCCGGGGGCGGGACGGCAACGGCGCAGGAGGTCAAGGGAGCGTCGAACGCCATGACTGCGACTGCGGCGATCGCGCCAGTTTCGCAGCAGCAGCTCAGCAACGCCGCCAAAGACGGGGTGAACTTCCTTCAGACCAACGCCAATTACGACCAGACGCGCTTCTATCCCAACGCGCAAATCAATCGCGGCAACGTCTCGCATCTGCATCCGGCGTGGATCTTCTCCACCGAGGTCAAGGAGTCGATGGAGACCTCGCCGATCATCGTCAACGGCGTCATGTACGTCACGACTTCCTACAGCCATGTATACGCGCTCGACGCCAAGACCGGCGCGGAGATTTGGCATTTCAAGCCCAAGCTCGGCCCGGTCACGACCTTCTGCTGCGGCCCGAACAATCGCGGCGTCGCCGTCTACGAGGACAGGGTTTATGTCGGCACCCTCGACGCCAAGCTGGTCGCGCTGGACGCCAAGACCGGCTCCGTCGTTTGGGAGCAGCAGGTCGGCGATCCCGAGAAGGGCTACAGCGAGACGATGGCGCCAACCGCCGTCGACGGCAAAATCCTGATCGGCACCAACGGCGGCGAGTACGGCATCCGCGGCTTCGTCAAGGCCTACGACGCCAAGGATGGCAAGCTCATCTGGAGCTTCGACACCATCCCCGAGAACTCGGTCGGCGTCTGGGCGACGAAGGACCCTACCGGCCGCGACGAGCACCGCGACATCGAGGCCGAGAAGGCGGCGCTGGCGAAGAACGGCGACCCCTACAAGACGCTCGGCGGCGGCGTGTGGCAGAACCCGTCGATCGATCTGGCGGCGAAGCGCATCTACTTCGTCGTCGGCAACCCCTCGCCGGACCTCGACGGCGCGGTTCGGCCCGGCGACAACCTCTACACCAACTCGCTGGTCTCGCTCGATCTGGACACCGGCAAGTACGTTTGCCACTTCCAGTATGTCCCTCACGACGTCTGGGACCTTGATGCCGTGAGCCCGACCGTTCTGGTCAACGCGGCGGACAAGTCCGGCAAGATGATCCCGGCCGTCATGCACGCTGGCAAGACCGGTTACGTCTACGTCCATGATCGCAAGGACTGCAGCCTCATCAGGTTCTCCGACCCGATGGTGTCGCAGCAGGATCGTTGGACCCTGCCGACCCCGACCCAGCCGCTCGACCCCAAGTCGGCGCGGATGTTCCCGGGCGCGAACGGAGGTGTCGAGTGGTCGCCGCTGTCGACAGACCCGGCTCACGGCATGGCCTTCGCGATCAATCTACACCAGCCGATGACCTACACGGTCGCGAGCGCCGCCTATCCGGACGGGAAGCTCTGGCTCGGCGGCGCGTTCACCATCATTCCGGGAGAAGAGAGCTTCGGCAATGTCACCGCGGTCGACTACAACAACGGGAAGATCGCCTGGCAGGTGAAGACGCCGGAGCCTATGATCGGTGGTAGCCTCGCCACAGCCGGCGGACTTCTGTTCACGGGCGAAGCCAACGGCTGGTTCAAAGCCTACGACACCGCCAACGGCAAAGTGCTGTGGCAGTTCCAGACCGGCGCAGGCGCCAACGCCCCCCCGTCTTCGTATGAGGTCGGCGGCAAGCAGTACATCGTCGTCGGTTCGGGCGGCAACGCCCAGATCAACTCGAAGCGCGGCAACAACATCATCGCTTTCACGATCGAGTAGACGCTCGACGCCTCCGTGGCCGCCTTGCTCACGAGCGAGGCGGCCCTTTTTTATTGACCTTATGCGACGCGGCGCGCACATGGGCGCGAGCTTGTCGCGCGAGGGAAATCACTGAATGTTGCGTATCGCTGTCTCTGGCCGCGCTCCTGGCCGGCTCAACCGCCGCCTGGGCGGAATTCGATCGCGGAGAAGGCCGGCGTCTGCGGCGTCTGTCATGGCATGAACGGGCTGCCCGAGGACCCGACGTCCCTATTATTTGGGGCCAGAACGAGGGTTACCTCTATCTTCAGTTCCGCGATTTCCAGAAGGGCGCGCGCAAGGACGATCGGATGACGCCGATCGCGCAATGCGTTGGCAAGGAGGACGCGCTTGCGCTCGCCGAATATTTCTCCGCCAAGCCATGGCCTGAACACCAACGCGGCGGCAGCTTCAAAGGCCGACGTCGAAGTCGCGATGACGGCGATCAACTCGGTCGTTTGCACGAGTTGCCATCTTGAGGAGTTTCAGGGCGATTCGTCGGTGCCTCGTCTCGCGGGCCAGGAGCACGGCTATCTATTCAAGACGATGACGGATTTCCGCGACCACACGCGCGCCAACAACCCCGGCATGTCCGATTTGATGAACACCGTCACGCCCGAGCAGCTGCACGCAGATCGCCGAATTATCTGGCTGGTTTGTGACGGCCCGTGAGCCTCGCCGCTGTGGCAGACCTGCGCGAGACGCGAGGCTCCCTATCGTTGCAAGAAGCCTTCGCGCCCGTTCATGCCCGAGGCCCCGGGCGATGTCGGCTGCCGTTTGGCCGCGGTCGTCCTTGAGGTCGAGTGCGGCCCCATGGTCGATCAGCGCTTTCACCGTCGCCTCGACGTCGTCGACGCCCGCCGACGCGTCGTGCCCAGCGGCCCACATCATTGCAGTAAGGCCATGAGCATAGCGGCGGTTGACGTCAACGCCCGCGGCGATCAAGCGCTCGACGACCCGAGCATAGGCGCGGCCTGCGGCATAGATGATTGCGCTCTTGCCGTCGTCGTCGAGAGCATTCGGATCCGCGCCGTGCTGGAGCAGAAGCTCGACGCTTGCCGCCGAACCGTCGTAGGCGGCGGCGGCGAGTGGGCGTATGCCCTTGCGCCCAGGAATGTTGGGATCCGCTCCCCGGTCGATGAGCAGGCGGATGACCGCGGCGCGGTCCGCTTCGGCGGCATAGAGGAGCGGCGTCGAACCGTCGACAGCGCGGGCGTTGACCTTGGCGCCTCGATCGATGAGCAGCGTTGCGAGCGCGGTCTTGCCCGCTTGCGCAGCGCGGCTGAGCGCGGTCGCGCCCTCGCGGTCCTTTGCGTCGATCGCCGCGCCGCGATCGAGAAGCGCGCGCGCTTCGGGCTCGCAGCCGAGTCGCGCGAGTGTGAACAACAGCGCCGCGGCTTGGTACTCCTCGCCCGAGTGAACCGCCTCTACGGCGAGCGCCTTGTCCGCGCAGGGGTCAGCGGCACGGGACGGGCTTGCGGCTGAAATGAGCGCGAAGCTGGCCAGCGCCGCCAACCGCAGCGGCGGGGACGCCCTGGGCAAGACGAGGCCAATAGAGCGTCTAAAGAGGCGCGCGCCCTTGGAGAAGCCATCGACCCCTTCTCGGGGCGGCCGCGCTATTGCTGAGGCTTGACGCACGGACCTTATTCGCACTCCCACGACTGTCACGCCAATGGTCCCGCCGGACGCAGAATTCCAACTTTGGCGCCATTCCAATTCAACAGGCGCGGGGCAATGAAGGGTTGAAGACGCGACGCTGTCTCGTCGTCGAAGCCGCCGAAGCGGCGGATGAGCGCCGCGATCATGACCTGCGCGGCGCGCCCGGCGCCGTCGTCGGCCTTGACCGCAAGGCCGAGCCCTGCTTCGGGCAGCGCGGCGCAGAACACGCCCTCAGCCCCACCTTTGGTGAAGGCGGCAGCGCCAAGGAGACTCATGACCTCGGTGTCGAACCGGCCCTCTCCGGCGACGATCGCGGGGTGAGCGGCGACCGCAGAGCGAATGCGCGTCGCGGCTTTCCGGCGCGTCGGCGACAGCCCTTCCCCGGTTCCCAGCCGCGCGAAACCCCGCGCAAGTGCGATCAACGGCACGGCGTAGGTCGGAATGGCGCAGCCATCGACGCCGCGCATCTCCTCGCTCAACCGAACACCGATCGTGACCTCGATCGCTGCAGCGACCTCGCGCTGCACGTCGTGATCCGGCGCGATGTAGCCCTTCGCCTCGACGCCCATGGCGCACGATAGGCAGATAAAGCCAGCGTGCTTACCCGAACAGTTGTTGTGCAACGCGTTCGGCGCCCGGCCTGAACGGGCAAGCGCGCGCGCCTCGACTTCGCCGAGCGGCCATTGGACGCCGCATTCGAGCGTCCCTTCGTCGCGCTCGGCCTTGGCGAGCATCGCACGCGCGGTCGCAACATGATCGTCGCTCCCCGAGTGGGACGCACAGGCGAGCGCGATCTCCTTGTCGCTCAGGCCCAGGCGGTCGGCCGCTCCACTCTCGATGAGCGGCAGGGCTTGGAGCGCCTTGATCGCGGAGCGCGGAAAGACCGCGCGCTCTACGTCACCGAACGTCATCACGACGACGCCATCCCCGTCGACGACTGCGCCGGCGCCGCGGTGAGTCGATTCAACCCTGTGTCCGCGCGTGGCCTCCACGACCACTGGGTTCGCCATCGTTCCTCTCCTCGCGGCAGACGCATTGTAACGCAATAGCAAAAGAGCCGCGCGCCGTGCAGTCGAGACATCTACCGTGATTTCTATTGCTTATTGCCGGTCACCGAGCGCTTACTTGCGCGGCCCTCCGTCGATATCCGGAACGTCCATGCGGCTAGGAATGAGAGAATGCGGGTTCGTGACGTGATGACCTATGGCGTGATCGGCGTGCAAGAGAGCGCGAGCCTCACGGAGGCGGTCGAGACGATGTTGCGGTCGCGGGTGAGCGCGCTGTTCGTCTTTGATGCAGATAACGCGTTGGTCGGCGTTGTGAGCGAAGGCGATCTCCTTCGCCGTGGCGAAATCGGAACCGAACGCAAGCGCCCCCATTGGCTTGAACTCCTGCTCGGCAACGGACGACTGGCCGAGGCTTATGCACACGAGCACGGGCGCAAGGCTGGCGAAGTGATGACCGGCAATGTTGAGTCGATTGCAGAGGACGCGGAGCTCAGCGAGGCGGTCGATCGGATGATTCACCGCGACATCAAGCGGCTGCCGGTACTGCGGGGAGACGCCGTCGTCGGCGTTATCTCGCGCTCCGACCTCCTCAAGGGACTGTTGGCCACAACGCCACGCGGGGACGCTCACCATCCCGACGCTGAGATCAAGGCCGCTATCCAGGCCGAACTCGACAAGCTCGGCTGGGCGCCGAGCGCAAGTGTCAGGGTCGAGGTTTCAAACGGCGCCGTGACTTATTCGGGCGCGATCACCGACCAGCGTCTGCGTGAGGGGCTCAGGGTGATCGCCGAGAATGCGCCGGGAGTCACCGCTATCCATGATCACGTGGCTTGGATCGAACCGAACTCCGGCGTCGTCATTCCGTCGGAAGGGGATGACACAAGGGCATAGTCGGGCGCGGCGCCTCAATCCGCGATTGCGCCGAGGTTCTCCGGCGGCCTCTCGTCCGCCTGCGCCGCGAATCCGTGAGCCGGGGTATGCGCATGGCTGCAGGCGGCGAGAAAGAAACCAACCGAACGGGCGGCATGGGGACCGATCCCGGCGCGGAGGGCGGCCACATCCTCCCCGAATAGCGCCCTGACCAGCATCGGCAACACCGCTAGGTCAAGAAACCGCCGCGCAGTCTCCGGGAGCCGGTCCGGCGTGAAGGCGGACGAAACGTTGACGTTCTCGGACGCTGCAAATTCGCCAAGCACACGAGTCAACGCTTCCGTCGGGCGTTCGCGCCCCATGCGGCTGACGCTCGTCGCCAGTTCGGGAAACCTCCGCGCTTCCGCGATCGCGACCCGCATGAGCCCGATCGTTTCCGGCGTGAGCACCCTGGTCAATATAACGGCTGCCACAGCCTCAAGCCGCTGCTCGATCGAGCCCCCGGCGCAGGAAATCGCCTCGAGGTTGGTGTTTCGACGGACCAGCCGTTCGACGACGGCCGCGAACAACGCCTGCTTGCTTGGATATCGGGCGTAGATTGTTGGCTTACCGGCGCAGGCGACCTCGGCGATCTCATCGACGCTCGCGCCGCTAAAGCCGTGATGAAGAAAGACTCGTCCGGCCGCGTCGAGGATTCTTTCCTCGACCAGCCCGGCAAGGCCACGCGGCGGACGGCCAGCGCGCACTGACCCGGGTCCCGCTCGACCGAGTGGGGGCGCTCCTTCCGTTTCCATCTCGCGTTCCCCCTCCATTCGCGAGTCCTTTCACAACACCGTGACCGCCAACGTCCCTCTCGCGCCTTGATTTAGGCGTGCCCCCGGCCAACGTAAACTAAAAACGTAACGGAACGGTTTCGTTTCGTTGAAACCTTGACCCGCCCGACGGGTTCACCCTTGGGAGTTCCCGCCATGGCGCGCCGGAATCAGAACCGAGGCCAGCAGATGTTCAAAGATGCGCAGGCATCCGAGCCCGATTGGGACGAGAATCTGGCCAGTAACGACCTGGGTTCGCTATCGACGGCCCCGCGGCGCGACATCATCGTTTTGCGTGCTCCGGCCAAGGAGACGCGGAGAGCCGACCGCCCGGCCGAGCCGGCCGAGAGGACGGAGCGACCGGCGGAGCCAGCCGAGAAGGAGGCCGAAAGCACTCCGCCTGGCGCGCAAGAAGCGAGGCTCAACCAAAAACCGCGCAAGAACTGGCTAAGCCGACATCCAGTTCTCGCTCCACTCGGCCTCATCGCGTTCCTACTCGCCGCGGCGGCAGGATACCTTTACTGGGATCATACATCGCATTTCGAGTCGACTGACGACGCCTTCATCGCGGCGCGCCAGTTCGCCATCGCGCCCCAGGTGCCGGGCTACGTGACGGCGGTTCCGGTAACGGACAACCAGCATGTCAACAAGGGCGGCGTGATCGCTGAGATCGACCCGCGCAATTATCAGGCGGTCCTGGCGCAGGCTGACGCGCAAGTGGCAGGCGCAGAGGCCGGCGTCCGTAACATCGACGCGCAGATTTCCACTCAGGATGCGCAGATCGCTTCGGCGCAGGCCCAAGTGAATCAGGCGCAGGCGAACCTCGATCTCAGCAAGGTCACCTGGGAGCGCGACAAGCCGCTCGTCAATCAGGGATGGGCGACTGCGCAGCAAGGCACGGTTGACGTGCAGAATCTCAAGGCTCAGCAGGCCGCTGTCGACAGCGCTCAAGCGACTCTCAAAGTCGCCCAGCGCCAAATCGACACATTGAGAGCCCAGCGCGCATCGTCGGAGGCAAACCTCGAGCAGGCCGAGGCGCAACGCGACGAGGCCAAGCTCAACCTCGGCTATACGACAGTCACCGCCGACCAGCCGGGCCGTGTGGTCAATCTAACCGGCGCAGTCGGTCAATACGCGCAGGCCGGTACGAATCTCACGATGTTCGTGCCGGACGAAATTTGGGTCGTCGCAAACTACAAGGAAACCCAGCTTGACCGCATGCGCCCGGGCCAGCCCGTCGACATAGTGATCGACTCCTACCCCGAGCGCGCTTTCCACGGCCACGTCGCGAGCGTCCAGCCTGGCTCGGGG
Source organism: uncultured Alphaproteobacteria bacterium (assembly GCA_963761435.1). Lineage (GTDB taxonomy): Bacteria > Pseudomonadota > Alphaproteobacteria > Rhizobiales > Beijerinckiaceae > Roseiarcus. The sequence goes on from CAVXHJ010000010.1 coordinate 632,964, forward strand.
CCGGCCTTTTCCCTGCTGCCGCCCGAAAACGCCACGGGCAATTACGTCAAGATCGTCCAGCGCGTGCCGGTCAAGATTATCCTGGAAAATCCGCCAGCCGACGTCTCGCTGGGCCCTGGCATGTCCGTTGTCCCTACTGTGCGCGTCGATCCGCCGCCCTCGCTCTATGAGCGTCTGACAGCGCGCATCGAGCAATGGCGGAGGGGGGCGTGAGCGACGCAGCCGCTCGCGCCGGCGCGCCTCCAGCGGCCAGCAACGCCGACTCGGGCTCTTGGCTGATCGCCGTTCTGGTCGCGCTCGCAGCGTTCATGGAGGTGCTCGACACCACGATCGCCAACGTGGTCCTGCCCTATATCGCCGGCGGGATGGGGATCAGCGACGACGAAGCCTCGTGGGTTGTCACGACCTATCTGGTCGCCAATGCGGTCAGTCTGACGGCGAGCCCCTTCCTCGCCAAGCGGCTCGGCCGCAAGACCTTCTTCCTCATTTGCCTCGGGCTCTTCAGCATCAGCTCGCTGCTGTGCGCGCAGGCATGGAATCTCGGTTCGCTCCTTTTATTCCGTATCATGCAAGGCCTCGCGGGCGGCGGCATGGTGCCGGTGTCGCAATCGATCCTCGCCGATTCATTTCCGCCTGCGAAACGCGGGCAGGCCTTCGCGCTGTTCGGCGTGGCGGTCGTTGTCGGGCCGGTGGTCGGGCCGACGCTCGGAGGCTGGCTCGCCGACAATCTCAACTGGCGCTGGTGCTTCCTGATCAACGGTCCAGTCGGTCTCGCCACGATTGCTCTGATCGCCATCCTTCTGCCCGCCGACAAACCCGGGCTCGGTCGGTCCGTAAGGTTCGATGTCATCGGATTCCTGTTGGTTGCGACCTTTCTCGGCGCGCTTGAGATCGTGCTTGACCGCGGCCTGGAGGACGACTGGTTCGGCTCAAACTTCATCATCACGTTCACGATCATCTGCGCGATCGCGTTCGTATTGATGATCCCGTGGGAGATGAGCAGACATGACCCCATGATCGACATCCGCATGGTGGCGACCCGCCAGTTTGGCGCCTGTTTCCTCGTGATGGGCGCGACCGGCGCGATCCTCTATGCGACCACCCAGTTCCTGCCACTGCTGGTGCAAACGGACTTTGGCTATACCGCGACCTGGGCGGGCCTTGTTCTATCCCCGGGCGGCCTCGTCACCATGGTGATGATGTTCATCGTGGGGCAGATCTCAGGCCGGATTCAGCCAAAATACCTGATCATGACCGGCGCGCTTTTCGTCGCGATCTCGATGTATCAGCTCACCAACGTGTACGGCGATCTCGGCTTCTGGTTCTTCGCCCGCACGCGCATGTTGCTTGGCGTCGGATTGCCGCTGATCTTCATCCCGATCATCACGGCGTCCTATGACGGCATCCCGCCAAACAGGGTCGACATGGCCTCGGCGCTCATCAACGCGGCGCGCAACACGGGGGGATCGATCGGCGTCTCCCTCGCCTCAAACGTGCTCCAGCACCGCGAGCAGTTCCACCAGAGCCGGCTCATCGAGCACGCGATTCCGTCAAGCCAGCAATATCAGGACACGCTGCAGCGCGCGACGCAGTATTTTCTCGCGCAGGGAAGTCTGCTGCCTGAGGCGCAGCAGCAGGCCGTCGGCTGGATCGGCCAGCAGGTGCAGGCGCAATCGTCGTACCTCGCCTATATGGATGTGTTCTGGGCGCTGACGCTGCTTTCGCTCGCCGCGGTGCCGCTGGCGCTGAGCCTGCGCAAGGTCAAGCTCGGAGGCCGAGGCTCCGCGGCGCACTGAGCGCGAACCCGCTCATTGGTCGCGACAGGGCTGCCGTCACGCCCCCTACTCCTCCTCTGCCTCCTCGGCCAACGCGCTCAAGCCTTCGCGGTAGGTCGGATACACCGGCTTGAAGCCGAGCGCCTGCTTCGCCTTGGCGATCGAGACACGCTTGTTGTCGGCATAGAACTCCGCGGTCATCGGCGACAACCGCGCCCCGTCAAATGGCTCCTCGGGCGGCGGTGGCAGGCCGAGGAGCGTCGCCGCATAGGCCACGACGTCTTGCGGCGGGGCCGGCTCCTCGTCGGCGACGTTCCAGACCTGGCCGGCGAGCCCTCGCGTGAGCGCGAGGCGCGTCAGTTCGGCGATGTCATCGACATGGGCGCGGTTGAACACCTGCCCCGGCTTAACGATCCGGCGCGCCTGGCCCTGGCGCAGATTGACGAGCGCATTGCGGCCGGGGCCGTAGATGCCAGCCAAGCGAAGGATATCGGGCGCGGCGCCCCGGGCCCTCGCCGCCGCCGTCCAACGCGCCTCGTCCTCGAGCCGGGCGAGCCCTCGCGCCGTCCGGGTGAGCGTCGCGCTCGTCTCATCGACCCAGGCTCCACCGTGATCGCCATAAACGCCAATCGTCGAATAGTAGACGATTCGGCGCAGGTCCGGCGCGGCCGCCATCGAGGCCGCGAAGCGCTCGACCACAGCCCCTGCTCCGTCCCGCGGTGGAATGGAGACGACGATCGCCTCCGCCTTCTCGAGCGCCCGCTCCAGCCCCGGATCGGCGTGCTCGCCGTCGAACGCATAAGCGTCAATGCCCTCGGCCCGCAACGCGGCGACGCGCTCGCCGAATCGCGCCGTTCCGCTCGCGTCGATCCAGGATTCACGGGCAATGAGCCGGCGGGCGGAATATCCGAGGCCGAAGAAGAACACCCTCACCGGCGGCTGCCCTAGCGAAAGCCGCTACTTCTTTTTCTTCGGCATATAAAGGTCGGTGAGCGTCCCGGCGAACGCTTCGGCGGACATGGCGAAGGTTTCGGACAAGGTGGGATGCGGGTGAATGGTGAGACCGATGTCCTCGGCCTCGGCGCCCATCTCGATAGCCAGCGCCGCCTCCGAGATGAGATCGCCAGCGTTGGGCCCGACAATGCCGCAGCCGATGAGCCGCTGGGTCTCCTCATCCCACAAGGTCTTGGTCATGCCCTCCTCACGGCCGAGCGAAAGTGACCGGCCGCTCGCGGCCCAGGGGAAGACGGCCTTGCCGTATTTGACCCCCTTCGCCTTGAGCTCCGTCTCGGTCGGACCCGTCCAGGCGACTTCAGGATCAGTGTAAGCAACCGATGGTATCCCCTTGGCGTCGAACGAGGATTTTTGCCCGCTCGCAACCTCCGCTGCGACCTTTCCCTCGTGCGTCCCTTTGTGGGCGAGCATCGGCTGACCGACGATGTCCCCGATGGCGAAAATATGCGCGACATTGGTGCGCATCTGGCGGTCGACGGGAATGAAACCGCGCTCATCGACGGCGACGCCGGCAGCCGACGCGCCGATGCGCTTGCCGTTCGGCCGGCGCCCGACTGAGACCAGTATCGCGTCGAAGACCTCCGTCTTCGATCCGTCCGGGCCCTCGTAGCTGACGCTCAAGCCACCCGGCCCAGCGCTAACCGCGGTCACCTTCGTTTTGAGGAGGATCTTGTCGTAGAGCTTGCCAATCCGCTTCGCCAGCGGCGCGACGACGTCGGGGTCGGCGCCCGGCATCAATTGGTCCATCATCTCTATCACGGTGATCCCGGCGCCCAGCGAATGATAGACCGTCGCCATCTCCAGGCCGATGATGCCGCCGCCGAGGACCAGCATTCGCTTCGGGATGAAGTTCATCTCGAGCGCCGCGGTGGAATCCCAGATCCGCGGATCCGAGGGGATGAATACCGGCGCGACAGGCTCGGACCCAGCCGCTATGATCGCTTTCTTGAAACGCACGACTTTCGCGCCATCGGCCGTTTCGACTCGCAAGGTGTTTGGGGAAGTGAATTGGCCTTCGCCAGTCACGACCTTCACCTTGCGCTGCTTGGCCAAACCGGCAAGGCCGCCGGTCAGGCGTTTGATCACGCCGTCCTTCCAGCCGCGAATGACGGCGGGCTCGACGGACGGCGGCCCGAATTTAACTCCGTGGGCGCTCATGGCGGCGGCTTCGTCGATCGTCTTGGCGACATGCAACAGCGCCTTCGACGGGATGCAGCCGACGTTGAGGCAGACGCCGCCGAGCGTCGGGCGCGCATCGACCAGCGCGACATTCTGCCCAAGATCGGCGGCCCGGAATGCGGCGGTATAGCCGCCGGGGCCGGCGCCGAGGACGAGAATGTCCGCCTCGACATCCGCCTTTCCGCCGGGGTCAGCCGCGGGGGCCGGCGCCTGCGTGGGCGCAGCCTTGGGCGCGGGCTCTTGGATCTCAGCGCCGCCGTATGCCGCTGCGGGCCGCGCCGCAGCAGCGGCGGCCGGCTTCGCTTCAGCGCCCTCGGCATATGTCGCAAGTAGTGCGCCCTCGCTAACTTTATCGCCAACCTTGACGCGGACCTCGCCAATCACTCCGTCCTCGGGCGCCGGCACCTCCATTGTCGCCTTGTCGCTTTCCAGCGTGAGAATGGTTTCTTCCTTGCGGACGCTTTTTCCTGGCGCGATCGCGACCTCGATGATTGGCACGTCCTTGAAGTCACCGATGTCAGGGAGCCTGATTTCCTTGGCCATGGCCGCGTGTCTCCCGCTATCCCGCCGCAATCACAGAAGCACGCGCCGCATGTCCTCAACAACTCCCGCGAGATGGCGCATGAAGCGCGCACCCGCGGCGCCGTCGATCACCCTGTGATCATAGGAGAGGCAAAGCGGCAGCATCAGGCGCGGTTGGAACGCCTTCCCGTCCCAGACCGGCGCCATCCTTGAGCGCACCACGCCCAGAATCGCCACCTCAGGCGCGTTGACAATCGGGGAAAACGCCGTCCCGCCGATCCCGCCCAGGGAAGAAATTGTGAAGGTCGCCCCCTGCATTTCGGCCGGAGTGAGTTTGCCGGAGCGCGCCTTCTCGGAGAGGGAGCCAAGCTCGCGGGCGAGCTCGATCACGCCTTTCCGGTCGACGTCCTTGATGACCGCGACGACAAGGCCGTCGGGGGTGTCGACAGCGACGCCGATGTGCCAATAGCGCCGCAATATCATTGAGTCGCCAGCGGGACTTAGAGCGGCGTTGAAGGTCGGGAAAGCTTTCAGGGTCGCAACCGTGGCCCGCATCAGCAGCGGCAGCAACGACACGCGGTAAGGCTTTGCTTTGTCTTTCTTCGCCTCCTCGTCGAGAGCCTTTCGGAAGGCGTCGAGGTCAGTGATGTCGGCCTCGTCGCAATGCGTGACATGGGGCACGTTGACCCATGACGCGTGCAGGCGGGGGCCGGAAATGCGCTTGATGCGGGACAGAGGAACGGTCTCGATCGGCCCGAATTTGGCGAAGTCTATCGCTGGGATTGCGGGGAGCGCGCCGCCCCCGGCGGAAGCGACGCCTGAGCCGGCGCCACGCGACAATGCAGCTTTGACATCCTCGCGGGTGATTCGACCCTTTTCTCCGGTGCCCTTGATGGTGTTGAGGTCAAGCTCAAGCTCTCGCGCCAGTCGTCGGACCGCCGGGCCAGCAAACACGCCGGAGAAGTCGGCCTTGGCGGGGCCGGAAGTCGGAGTCAGAGGGGGCGGCAGATCCCTGGGCGCGACGGGCGAGGTTTCGGGCGCTTCGGCCGCGTCCTCCTCCTCCTTCGCATCCGCTTCGTCCTGCTGCGCCGGCGAGACCGGCGCGGCCGCCCCGCCCGCGTCAAGCTTCGCGATCAGGGCGCCCATCGACACCTTGTCGCCGACCTTGGCGACGATCTGCGTGATTTTTCCCGCCGCGGGCGACGGCACATCCATCGTCGCCTTATCGGATTCGAGGGTAACCAGTGGCTGCTCGGCCTCGACCGTGTCGCCCGCCTTCACCAAAACCTCGATAACCGGAACGTCCTTAAAGTCGCCGATATCGGGGACCGTGACGTCGATCGTCGCTGCTTTGGCGGGTGTAGGGGTTGCAGCCGCTTTGGCAGGGGCTGGGGCCTTGGCGGCGGGCGCGGCGACTTTGGCGTTGGCAGCTTTGGCGGTCTCGGATTCGATGCGTGCGATGAGCGTTCCCATCGAGACTTTGTCGCCCACCTTCGCAACGACCTCGGCGAGGGTTCCGGCCATCGGAGATGGAACGTCCATTGTCGCCTTGTCGGACTCGAGCGTCATAAGCGGCTGCTCGGCCTTCACCACGTCGCCCGGCTTCACGAGGATCTCGATGACCGGAACGTCCTTGAAATCCCCGATATCGGGAACTTTCACGTCGATTTTCGCCACCGGCGCTTCTCCTCAGCGACAAGGGTTGAATGGGGACGGCGAGCTGTCAGCTTCGGGCCGGGTTCGGTCCCTCCGGATCGATGCCGTATTTCGCGATCGCCTCGGCGACCCGCCGAGTCGGCAGCAATTGTTCGTCGGCCAGCGCCTTCAGGCTTGCGACCGCGACGTGATAACGGTCGATCTCGAAGAACGAGCGTAAGCGTCGCCGATAGTCGGAGCGTCCGAAGCCGTCGGTTCCAAGCACCTTGTAGCGCGCGGGCACATAAGGGCGGATCCCGTCGGCGACCGCCTTCATGTAGTCGGTCGAGGCGATGACTGGCCCTTTCCCGTTCGACAGCGCCCGCGTGATGAACGGAGTCTTGGCGTCGGACTCCGGATGCAGAAGGTTCCACCGTTCGACGTCGAGGCCCTCCCGACGCAACTCAGTGAAGCTCGTGACGCTCCAAACTTCGCTGCTTACCCCGTGCTCACTGGCCAGCATTTCGGCCGCCGCCTCGACCTCGCGGAGGATCGCCCCGGCGCCAAGCAGCCGCACCTGCAATCCCGGTTGGTCGGCCTTGACCACGCGCAACTTGTAAGCGCCGCGGAGAATGCCCTCTTCCGCCCCTTCCGGCATGGCCGGGTGGGCGTAATTCTCGTTCAGGGTGGTGATGTAGTAGTAGACGTCGTCCTGATCGACGAGCATGCGCTTCAACCCGGCGTGGACGATTACTGCTAGCTCGTAGCCGTAAGTGGGATCGTAAGTCACGCAGTTGGGAATGGTCGAGGCGAGAATGTGGCTGTGGCCGTCCTCGTGCTGCAGACCCTCGCCGTTCAGGGTCGTGCGGCCCGACGTGCCGCCGATTAGGAACCCACGGGTGCGCATGTCGCCAGCCGCCCAGGCGAGATCGCCGACGCGTTGGAAGCCGAACATCGAGTAATAGATATAGAACGGCACCATGGGCACGTTCGAGGTCGAGTAGGATGTGCCAGCGGCGATGAAAGAAGCCATCGCTCCCGGCTCATTGATGCCTTCCTGGAGGATCTGTCCTTTCGGATCCTCACGATAATACATGAGCTGATCGGCGTCCTGAGGCCGATAGAGCTGGCCCACCTGGCTGAAGATGCCGACCTGCCGAAACAATCCCTCCATGCCGAACGTCCGGCTTTCGTCGGGCACGATCGGGACCACATGCGGGCCAATGTCCTTGTCGCGCAGGAGTGTGGTCAGAACCCTGACGAAGGCCATGGTGGTCGAGATCTCCCGTCCCTCGGCGGTCGCTTTCAAGACCGCGTCGAAGGCGGAGAGCGGGGGAACGTGAAGCGGTTCGCTCTGGCGCCGACGCGCCGGCAGATAGCCGCCAAGCTCGGCCCGCCGTTGATGCAGATAGTTCATTTCGTCACTATTTTCAGCGAATCGCAGGAACGGAACCTTGTCGAGGTCAGCGTCGGTGACTGGGATCTGGAACCGGTCGCGGAAAGCCTTGAGCGCATCATGTCCGAGCTTCTTGGCCTGATGGGCGATCATCTGCCCCTCGCCCGCCGCGCCCATGCCGTAACCCTTTACCGTCTTGGCGAGAATAACGGTCGGCTGGCCCCGGTGGTCAACCGCCGCCTTGTAGGCTGCGTAGACTTTGACAGGATCATGTCCCCCCCGGGTCAGCGCCCAGATCTCCGCATCGGTCCAGTCCTCGACCATCGCCGCCGTCTCGGGATGGCGGCCAAAGAAGTGCTTGCGGATATAGGCGCCGTCCTTGGACTTGAAGTCCTGGTACTCCCCGTCGACGCACTCCTCCATCAGCTGACGCAACTTCCCGGCCGTATCCTTGGCGAGCAGCAGGTCCCAGCCCGACCCCCACAGGCACTTGATGACGTTCCAGCCCGCGCCGCGGAAGTCCGCCTCGAGCTCCTGGACGATCTTGCCGTTGCCGCGCACGGGGCCGTCGAGACGCTGCAGGTTGCAATTGATGACGAAGATCAGATTGTCGAGCTTCTCGCGCCCAGCGAGCGAGACAGCGCCGAGGGATTCCGGCTCATCCATCTCGCCGTCGCCGCAGAAGACCCACACTTTGCGCGGCGCGGTGTCGGCGAGGCCGCGGCAATGCAGATAGCGCAGGAACCTCGCCTGATAGATCGCCATCAGCGGCCCGAGCCCCATCGAGACTGTCGGGAACTGCCAGAAGTCCGGCATCAGCCAGGGATGGGGATAGGAGGACAGTCCCTTGCGGCCGACCTCCTGACGGAAGTTGACGAGTTGCTCCTCGCTGAGACGTCCCTCCATGAAGGCGCGGGCGTACACGCCCGGCGAGCTGTGGCCCTGGAAATAGATCAGGTCGCCGCCATGCTTATCATCGCAGGCATGCCAGAAATGCATGAAACCGGTATCGTAAAGCGTCGCCGCGGACTGGAAGCTCGCGATGTGGCCGCCAAGCTCGGACAACTCCTTATTCGCCTTGACGACGATTGCGGCGGCGTTCCAGCGCACGTACCGGCGAATAAGCTGCTCGATCTTGCGGTCGCCGGGATGGGCCGGCTGCGCTTCCGGCGGGATGGTGTTGACATAGGCGGTATTGGCGGCGAAAGGCAGCTTTGCGCCCTTGCGGCGGGCGGCGGCGACCACCGAACCGAGGATGTCATCGACTTTGCCGATGCCCTCGAAGGCCTCGACCGAATCCAGCGCGTCGAGCCATTCCTCGGTCTCGTCGGAGTCGGAATGATTCAGAACTCGGTCGTCCATCGCGGCCGCCCTCCCTTCCATTCGAAAGTCGCAAGCGTGACTTTCACTGTGTCTTCTCACGGGCCCACGGAATTGGCAATCGCGACGGACCGCGCCGCTGCTATGTCAATCGCGCATGGAAACTCGGCGCTGTAGCCGCCCCATGCCCGTAGTTATAGAGTGCCCGGCGCGCGAGTCCCGCTGGCGGACGCTCGGCGCGGTGGGGAGCAGGATTTGGCGGGCCTTACGACGCATATCCTCGACGTCATCCGCGGCGGACCGGCGCGAGGCGTCCGGGTCGAGCTTTATGAGTTTCTCGGCGCGGGCGAGCGCCGGCTTGTCGCCGATGTTGTGACCAACGCGGACGGGCGGACGGATGAGCCGTTGATCGGCGCCCGCGACGCTCGCCCCGGCCAGTTCGAACTTATCTTCCATGTCGGGGACCATTTCCTCCGCGAGGGGGCGAAATCGGCCGATCCGCCGTTCCTCGACCTCGTCCCAATCCGCTTCGCCATCGCCGACCGGAGCGCGCACTATCACGTTCCGCTTATCGTCTCGCCTTGGAGCTATTCGACCTATCGCGGCAGCTAGCGTCGGCTTCGCCGAGGCGCTTTGAGGTTCGCATGGAGACGTTGTCCGCAATCGAACGGATCGTTCGCGACCTTCTGATCTTCATTGTCGCGATGAGCGTCATCCTGGCGGCGCTCCTTGTCATTGTCTCGAGAATGCCGAACGACAATCCGTTGAAGCGGATCATGGTTGCGCTGAGCTATCGGGTCGGCGCGACCGCGGCCGCGGGGATGCTTGTCATTCCAGCGACCCCGATCCCGGGCCTCGACGCTGTCATCGATATCGGCGCGCCGATCGCCCTCATCTGGTATTGGTGGACCTTCTTCCGCGAGGCGCGCCGCGGCCGCAAAGGTGTGGCCGAGCGGCAGACGACGAACTTCGGCTGATCGAAGCGCGGCAACTCGGAGGAACCCGCGCCGATGAGATTTGTCCGGGCGAACGGCGTTGTGATCCACTACCTCGACGAGGGGCCGGAAGGCATGCCGCCGCTTGTCTTCATCAACCCGCTCGGCTGCGATTTGCGGGTCTGGAGCGAGGTCGCCGCGATCCTGAAGCCGGAGTTTCGCGTCATCCGCTACGACAAGCGCGGCCACGGCCTTTCCGAATCCGGCCCGGACCACAATGACATGGCCGATTATGCCCGCGACGTCGGCGCGCTCCTCGACGCCATCGAAATCCGCCGCGCCGCAATCGTCGGGATCTCGATCGGCGGAGTGATCGCGCAGGAGCTTTGTCGCCAGCGCCCTGAGCTGGTCGCCGCGTTGGTCCTCTGCGACACCGGCGCGAAGATCGGCTCCGACGCATCCTGGGATGAGCGCATCGCCGCAGTCGAATCGGGCGGCGTTGAGTCAATCGCCGATGCGATCCTCGAGCGGTGGTTCACGGCCGAGTTTCGCGCCTGCCGGGCGCCGGAATTCGCGGGTTTTCGCGCCATGCTGACGCGGACGCCGAAGCAGGGGTATCTCGCCGCCTGCGGCGCCTTGAAGCGCGCCGACCTTCGGCCCTACGCCGGCCTCATCGAAGCGCCAACTCTTTGCCTCGTCGGCGGCCAGGATGGCTCGACGCCGGTCGCCCTGGTGCAGGAAACGGCGGCGCTGATTCGCGGCGCTCGCTTCGAGATCATCGAGGGCGCAGGTCATCTCCCGAACGTCGAGAAACCCGTCGCCGTGGTGCGACTGATCGCCGAACACGTCACGCGGACCGCCTTCCTGCCGCCGGGCCGTCTTGCCAAGAGTTGATCCGGGGGCGGAAAACCTTGCCCCTTCCCGTTCATGAGATGAGAGAGTATAGACACGCACCGTTTCGAAGGCCCGGCGGCAGCCGGTGACCGCGGGATTCCCGTTTCGCATGTCCCACCCGCTTTCGAAGGACGTCGTTCCGCCCGCAGCCGTGAGCGGCGAGGGCGAGGGCCTCACCCATTCGCCCGGGCATTTCTGGGTTCTCGCTCTCGGCTCGATCGGCGTCGTTTTCGGCGACATCGGCACAAGCCCTCTCTACGCTCTGCAGACGGCGCTGGGTCAGTTCAAAGGCTCCGAGCTTGGACCGGCCGAGGTGATTGGGGTCGTCTCGCTCATCATTTGGGCGCTGCTGATCGTCGTCACCGGAAAATATGTGCTGTTCCTGATGCAGGCGGACAACAAGGGTGAAGGCGGCATCCTGTCGCTCAAGGCGCTGGCGCAACGCGCGCTCGGACAGCGGACGACGCTGGCCTTCCTGCTCGGGGTCGCCGGCTCCGCACTGTTCTCGGGCGACGCCATCATCACGCCGGCGATTTCGGTGCTGTCGGCGCTCGAAGGACTGAAACAGGTCGACGTCGAACTCGCGCCCTACATCCTGCCGGCTACGGTCGTCATCCTCGTCGTTCTGTTCGGCGCCCAGAGCCGGGGGACCGCGAGAGTCGCGGCCTTCTTCAGCCCGATCATGGTGATCTTCTTCGCCGTCAACGCCGTCCTCGGCCTCGTCCATATCGCTTCGGCATGGAGCATTTTGGGCGCTCTGAGCCCATTGGCCGGTTTGGGCTTCATCCACGCCCATGGCGCGATCGGGTTCATCGTGCTCGGCGCCGTCTTTCTTGCAGTCACCGGGGCGGAAGCGCTCTACGCCGATATGGGCCATTTCGGGCGGCGGCCGATCCAGGCGGCATGGCTGTTCATCGTTCTGCCGGCGCTAGTGTGCAACTATCTCGGCCAGGGGGCGCTCATTCTCAACAACCCCAAGGCGGTTGAGAACCCGTTCTACCTGCTCGCCCCGGGCTGGGGTCTGGCGCCGCTCATTCTGCTATCGACCGCAGCCACGGTGATCGCAAGCCAGGCGGTGATCACCGGCGCCTTTTCGCTCGCCAGCCAGGCGATCCAGCTCGGATTGCTGCCGCGCCTCGAAATCGTCCACACCTCCCCGACCCAGGAGGGCCAGATTTTCATTCCGCGGGTCAACCGGGTGCTGCTGATCGGCGTTCTCGGTCTGGTGCTGCTGTTCCGCTCTTCCGACGCGCTCGCCAACGCCTACGGCATCGCGGTCTCGGGCACGATGGTGGCGACGACGTCGCTTGCTTTCTTCGTCGTGTGGAAGCTGTGGCGATGGCCGCTCTGGGCCGCTCTGACCCTCACCGGCGCCTTCCTTTCGATAGACATCGGTTTCTTCATCGCTAATATGTATAAAGTCATGGAGGGCGGATGGGTGCCGCTCACCCTCGGCGCGGCGATGTTCGTCGTGATGTGGACCTGGTCGCGCGGCAGCGCAATTCTGCTGGCCCGCACCCATCGAGACTCGATCCCGACCCTCGACCTGATCAAGATGCTCGAGAAATCGAAACCGGTCCGGGTTCCAGGAACGGCGGTCTTCCTCACCAACGATCCGACCTCTGCCCCATCCTCGCTCATGCACAACCTTAAACATAACAAGGTGTTGCACGAGCGCGTTGTGCTATTGAACGTGCGCACCGAGACGACCCCGCGCGCCGCGCCCGCGAGCCGCTACGAGATGACCAGCCTCTCTCCCGACTTCATGCTGGTCACGCTTCATTTCGGCTATATGGAGCAGCCGCATATCCCTCGGGCATTGGCGGCGATGCGAAAGGCAGGCCTCAAGTTCGACATCATGACGACTTCGTTCTTCCTCGGGCGACGCACGTTGAAGACTGCGCCGAATTCCGGCATGCCGCTCTGGCAGGACAAGCTGTTCATCGCCATGACCAAACAGGCGGCGAGCGCGCCGGACTTCTTCAATCTGCCCTCGGACCGGGTCGTCGAACTCGGAGCGCAGATGAAGGTGTGAGGGCTCGCCTTGAGCGGCGTCGCGAGTGTTCGGCGCCGAGCGAGAAGAGCCGGGAAGCGCCGAGCGTCTTGAGATGAAAGTCTATCTGATCAATCTCGATCGCAACCCCGAGCGCCTCGCCCATATGCGCGACCAATTGGGCGCAATCGCGTTCGAGCGCATCGCCGCGGTCGACGGGTCGAGCCTGCCGCCGACCGCGAAGGGCCTCACACCGCTTCGAGTTGGCATGCCTCGAAAGCCACAAGGTCGCGTGGCGTCTATTCCTTGCCGGGCCAGAGGCTTACGCTTGCTTCCTCGAGGACGACCTGCACGTCTGGCCCGGCTTCGGCGCTCTTGTCGCAAGCGGGGTATGGGCGCCTCCGGACGCGCATTCGATCAAGCTCGACACATATCTGCAGCCGGTCGCGCTCGGCGGCAAATTGGCGGCGGTCGCCGGCCGCGAGCTCGCCAGAACTCCATAGCCGCCACCAGAGCAGCGCGGCCTACATCCTCACCCGGGAGGGGGCCGCCCGGTATCTTGAATTGACTGCTGACGCCTCGGCGCCGGCGGACTACGCGCTATTCCCCAATCACCCCCTCCGGGTGGGGTTGCGCATCTATCAGCTTTGCCCCGCGATCGCGATCCAGGATCACCTTCTGGCGCCGGACCAGGGCGGCAAGACATTCGCCACCGCGATGGCCGGCGGCGACGGGAGCGTCGCTCCGCGTCGTCGCGCCTCGACGCTCGAGAAGTTCGGACGCGAGACGTTCCGCCTCGCCCGCCACGCCGCGGGCTCGATCGAATGGGCCTATCAGAAAGCCGTCATGGGCCTCGTCACGACAACGGTCGGCGTCGGTTGAACTCGGGGTCGCCTGTAGGAAGCCAATGGACGCTGCGCCGGAGCCGCGGTCGCCGCGCGATTGCGGCGGAAATGGGAAAAATCGGCAAATACTTGCGATAATCAGAAGATTGACCTATTCTCCTGTTGGGGCCGAATTGTCGGTCGCGCGCGGGTCGGCTGGAAACGCCGCTCCCCACGCCGTTTGAATATCGATCTCCGCTCGAGCTGCAAGTCAAAGATGGATAGGACCGCTTTATCCTGAATCATCTCTTAAATCATTGAAAAGTCTGGATTGGCGGAAGAGAAAGTCTTTGATTCCTTTCCGGTGGGCTTTGATTCCCTTCCGGTCGGCTTTGATTTCCTTCCGCGTGGCCTTTGATTCCCTTCCGTGTATTTTGAACTTGTTGCGCGTTGCCGGCGCTCGATCGGCTCGCCCGCGCGGAGCGGGCTCACCCGCCGATATTGAAGCTCGCCATCGCAGCCATGTTGACGATGTCGGAGTCCTTCGCGCCGAGGGACACGATCTGCACCGGCTTCTCGAGCCCCACGATCAAGGGTCCGATGACCGTAGCGCCCCCGAGTTCCTGCAGCATGCGGGTGGAGATGGAGGCGGAGTGAAAGGCCGGCATGATGAGGACATTGGCGGTGTCCTTGAGCCGGCAGAAGGGATAGGCGGCCATGAGCTCCCTGTTGAGCGCAATGTCGGCGCCCATTTCGCCGTCGTACTCGAAGTCGACGCGCTTGGAGTCGAGAATTCTCACCGCTTCCTGCACTCGCTGGGTGCGCTCGCCAGGAGGATGGCCGAAATTTGAGAATGCAAGCATGGCGACGCGCGGCTCGTAGCCAAGACGCCGGGCGACGCCCGCGGCTTCGATCGCAATCTCCGCCAGATCCTCGGCGGTCGGCATTTCGCTGATCGCAGTGTCGGCGGCCAGAATCGGCCGGCCGCGCGAAAGAATGATGGAGACGCCGACCACGCGATGGCCTGGTTTGTCGTCTATCACCCTCCGCACTTCCTCGAGCGCGATTGAAAAGTTGCGGGTTACGCCGGTTACGATCGCGTCCGCGTCTCCGCGCGCGACCATCGCCGCGCCGAAGTAATTGCGGTCCTGGTTGATCATGCGCTGGCAGTCGCGCAGCAGATATCCCTTTCTCTGCAGCCGCTCATAGAGGAATTGCGCATAGATCGCGTTTCGCTGCGACAGGCGAGCGTTGTGAATCTCGATACCCTTGTCGGAGAGATCGAGACCCGACGCCTCGGCCGCGGCCCGGACGCGCTCTTCCCGGCCGACCAGAATAGCTTCGCCAAGACCCTGATTGACGAACGAATAGGCGGCGCGGATGACCTGCTCCTCCTCGCCCTCGGCGAACACCACCCGTTTCGGGGTGCGGCGGACGCGCTCGATGATCCTTTGCATCGCGCCAGCGATCGGGTCGCGGCGGGCGGACAATTGCGCCTTGTAGGCCGAGAGGTCGACGATCGGCCGCCGGGCCACTCCCGAAGCCATCGCCGCCTTGGCCACCGCGATCGGCACGACGTGAATCAGGCGCGGATCGAACGGGACTGGAATAATGTAGTCGCGGCCGAAGCGCGGCCTCGCGCCGCGATAGGCATTCGCCACTTCATCGGGAACATCCTCGCGCGCGAGATCGGCCAAAGCTCGCGCGGCGGCAATCTTCATTTCCATGTTGATCGTCTTGGCGCGCACGTCGAGCGCGCCGCGGAAGATATAGGGAAAGCCCAGGACGTTGTTGACCTGGTTGGGGTAGTCGGAACGCCCGGTGGCGATAATCACGTCGTCCCGCGTCTTCTGCGCCTCCTCGGGCGTGATTTCCGGATCCGGGTTCGCCATGGCGAAGATAATCGGATCGGGCGCCATCGTCCGGACCATATCGGCCGTCAGCGCCCCCTTCGCCGAAAGACCGAAAAAAATGTCCGCTCCCGCCATGGCTTCCGCAAGCGTGCGCAACGGCGTCTCGACAGCGTGGGCGGATTTCCACTGGTTCATGCCTTCGTGGCGGCCGCGATAAACGACGCCCTTGGTGTCGCACAAGATGACGTTGGCAGCCTCGAAACCGATCGACTTGATCAGATCGAGACAGGCGATGCCCGCCGCTCCGGCCCCGTTGCAGACCAGACGGGTGGTCTTGATGTCGCGTCCGGTTAAATAAATCGCATTGATCATTCCCGCGGCGGCGATGATCGCCGTGCCGTGTTGGTCATCGTGAAAGACGGGAATATCCATCATCTCGCGCAGGCGTTCTTCAATGTAGAAGCACTCCGGCGCCTTGATGTCCTCAAGGTTGATACCGCCAAATGACGGCCCAAGGTATTTCACCGCATTGATAAATTCGTCGGGATCCTCCGTCCCGACTTCAAGGTCGATCGAATCGACGTCAGCAAAGCGCTTGAACAGCACCGCCTTGCCTTCCATGACTGGCTTTGACGCTAGAGCCCCAAGGTTGCCAAGGCCAAGGATCGCCGTGCCATTGGAAATGACCGCGACCATGTTGCCGCGTGTCGTGTAGTCGAAGACAGCTGACGGATCGGCAGCGATCGCCTTGACCGGGGCTGCGACGCCCGGGGAGTAGGCGAGAGACAAGTCGCGCTGCGTGGCCATCGGCTTGGTGGGCACGATCTCGAGCTTGCCGGGACGCCCACGAGAGTGGAACTGGAGCGCCTCCTGATCAGTAATTGACGGACGTTTGGTCGGTCCTTCGGCCTTGTCAGCCATCGCTCAAACCTGCCTGGATTCTTAAATCGAAAGCGTGCGGCGCGGCGCAAAGGCCGACGACGCGCGCTAGGGTTCGGAAAGGGCATTGCGCGGCCTCTCGCTGGTTTCCTCCCACGGCCCGTGCCACTCACATGAAATCAGAAGCGCCGCTCAGTCTCGTCGCCATACTGAGGGGGCGTTGGGCTTTTGGCAAATCGCTAGGCGCCCAGTCCATTCCCTTGCTTTCATATAAAGACATGTTTATATGATTATGGCATCGCAATAACATAGGCGGTATGTTTGATGGAGCCCTCTGGTTCGGCCATCGACGCGGCGTTCGATCGAGGCGACGATGCCGCGTCAGCCCTGGCCCAAGCCGCGAGCCGGCGCATTCTGCTGCTCGACGGGGCGATGGGCACCCAGATTCAGGACCTGGGTCTCGACGAGACGCATTTTCGCGGCGATCGCTTTCACTCCTGCGACCGCTGCTTGCAGGGCAACAATGACCTGCTGACGCTGACCCAGCCGCGCGCGATCGAGGATATCCACTTCGCCTACGCGATGGCGGGCGCGGACATCCTCGAGACCAATACCTTTTCCTCGACCTCAATCGCCCAAGCCGATTACCGAATGCAGGAATTC
Organism: uncultured Alphaproteobacteria bacterium; assembly: GCA_963761435.1. Lineage (GTDB taxonomy): Bacteria > Pseudomonadota > Alphaproteobacteria > Rhizobiales > Beijerinckiaceae > Roseiarcus. The sequence continues at coordinate 649,846 of CAVXHJ010000010.1, forward strand.
GTCTACGAGCTCAATCGCGACGGGGCGCGATTGGCGCGGCGGGCCGCGATCAAGGCGGAGAAGGCGGACGGTAAGCGCCGCTTCGTCGCCGGCGCATTGGGACCGACAAACCGCACCGCGTCGCTGTCGCCTGACGTCAACAATCCGGGCTTTCGGGCCGTGACCTTCGATGAATTGCGCATGGCCTACGGCGAGCAGATCCGTGAACTCATCGACGGCGGCGCCGACCTTATCCTCATCGAAACGATTTTTGACACGCTCAACGCCAAGGCTGCGATCTTCGCCTGCTTCGAGGCGTTCGCTGAGCGTGGCGTCCGCTTGCCGCTGATGATCTCGGGCACCATCACGGACCGTTCGGGACGCACGCTCTCCGGCCAAACTCCGACCGCATTCTGGCACTCGGTCCGGCATGCGCAACCTTTCGCCGTTGGTCTCAATTGCGCCCTGGGCGCGAACGCCATGCGCGAACATCTCGCCGAGATCGCAGCGGCGGCCGATACATTCGTGTGCGCCTACCCCAACGCTGGCTTGCCCAACGCCTTTGGCCAATATGACGAAAGCCCCGAGGCGATGGCGGCTCAAATCGGCCGCTTCGCAGCCGACGGCATAGTCAACATTGTCGGCGGATGCTGCGGCTCGACACCGGACCATATTCGCGCCATAGCCGAAGCGGTCGGCAAATATCCGCCACGCACGGCCCCGACGATTGCGCCCCTGATGCGGCTTTCGGGTCTTGAGGCGTTCACGCTCACGTCTGACATTCCGTTCGTGAACGTCGGTGAGCGCACGAACATCACCGGCTCCGCCAAGTTCCGCAAGCTTATCACCGCGGGCGACTATGCCGGCGCCCTTGTCGTCGCGCGTGATCAGGTTGCAAACGGCGCGCAGGTCATCGACATCAATATGGACGAGGGCCTTATCAACTCGAAAGCGGTGATGGTCGAGTTTCTCAACCTCGTCGCCTCGGAACCCGATATTGCGCGCGTGCCGGTGATGGTCAATTCGTCGAAGTTCTCGGTGATCGAAGCCGGACTCAAATGTGTCCAGGGCAAGCCGATCGTCAATTCAATCTCGATGAAGGAAGGCGAGGAAGAATTCCTCCGTCAGGCTCGGTTGGTGCGCGCTTATGGCGCGGCTGTCGTCGTGATGGCCTTCGATGAGCAGGGCCAAGCCGACACGCTCGAACGCAAGGTCTCGATCTGCACGCGCGCCTACAAGCTCTTGACGGAAAAGGCTGGTTTTCCGCCCGAGGACATTGTCTTCGACCCGAACATCTTCGCCGTCGCGACCGGGATCGAAGAGCACAACGGCTATGGCGTCGCCTTCATCGAGGCGACGCGGCAGATCCGCGAGACCCTGCCTCACGCGCACATTTCCGGCGGCGTCTCGAATCTCTCGTTCTCGTTTCGCGGCAACGAGCCGGTGCGCGAGGCCATGCACGCGGTGTTCCTCTACCACACCATCCAGGCTGGCATGGACATGGGCATCGTCAACGCCGGCCAGCTTGCGGTCTATGACACGATCGAACCGGAATTGCGCGACGCGTGCGAGGATGTCGTCCTCAACCGGCGCCCGGACGCGACCGAACGCCTGCTAGCCATCGCTGAGCGCTTCCGCGGCAAGGGGGGCATGGGGGCAAAGCCCCAGGATCTCGAATGGCGCACCTGGCCGGTCGACAAGCGCATCGCTCATGCGCTCGTCAACGGAATCACTGAATTCATCGAGGCCGACACCGAGGAGGCGCGGCTGGAGGCGGAGCGGCCCCTCGACGTGATCGAGGGCCCGCTGATGGCGGGCATGAACGTGGTCGGCGACCTGTTCGGCGCTGGAAAAATGTTCCTACCGCAGGTCGTGAAGTCCGCGCGTGTGATGAAGCAGGCGGTGGCGATCCTCTTGCCCTATATGGAAGCCGAAAAGGCCGCGGGCGGCGATCAGCGCCGGACCGCAGGCACGATCGTGATGGCGACCGTCAAGGGCGACGTGCACGACATCGGCAAGAACATCGTGGGCGTCGTGCTCGCCTGCAACAATTACGAGATCATCGATCTCGGCGTGATGACGCCAGCGTCGAAGATCCTCGCCGTCGCGCGCGAGAAAAAGGCGCATGCGATCGGCCTCTCCGGCCTCATCACGCCCTCGCTCGACGAGATGGTTCACGTCGCCGCCGAGATGGAGCGCGAGGGTTTTGACATTCCCCTGCTGATTGGCGGCGCGACCACTAGCCGCGTCCATACCGCGGTCAAGATTCATCCCCGCTATTCCCGCTGTCAGACGGTGCACGTCAACGACGCGAGCCGCGCGGTCGGCGTCGTCGCGTCGCTCCTCTCGCCAGAGACCCGCACCGCGACGATCCAGTCGGTGCGCGCCGAGTATCGTAAAGTGGCGGAGGCGCACGAGCGCAGCGAAGCCGACAAGGTCCGAGTGCCGCTCGCCAAGGCGCGCGCCAACGCGCTCAAAAACGACTGGAGCGCCTATCGCCCCACCGCGCCGACCTATTTCGGGCCGCGCGCGTTCGCATGGAGCGATCTCGCCGACCTCGCGCGCTATATCGACTGGACCCCGTTCTTCCAGACCTGGGAGCTCAAGGGCCGCTATCCCGCCATCCTCGACGACCCGGCTCAGGGGGCGGCGGCGCGCGCCCTGTTCGATGACGCGCAGGCGATGCTGAAGCGCATCGTCGACGAGCAATGGTTCGCGCCGAAAGCCGTGGTCGGCTTCTGGCCGGCGGCGCAAGCCGGCGACGACATCCAGCTGTTCGCCGACGATGCGCGCGCGACGCCAGTTGCGACTTTGTTCACGCTTCGCCAGCAGCTCTCGCGCCGGGACGGGCGGCCGAACGTCGCGCTCGCCGATTTTGTCGCGCCTGCTTCAAGCGGCGCCCACGATTATGTCGGCGCCTTCGTTGTCACCGCGGGCCTCGCGGATGACGCGATCGCAAAGCGCTTTGAGCACGCCAACGACGACTATTCGTCCATCATGGTCAAGGCGCTCGCCGACCGTTTCGCCGAAGCCTTCGCGGAGGCGATGCACGCGCGCGTGCGCCGCGAACTCTGGGGCTATGCGCCTGACGAATCGTTCGCGCCCGACGAACTGATCGCGGAACCCTACAAAGGCATTCGCCCGGCGCCCGGCTATCCGGCCCAGCCCGACCACACCGAGAAGGCGACCCTGTTCCGCCTGCTCGACGCGGAGCGTGCGACGGGCGTCCAGCTCACCGAGAGCTACGCCATGTGGCCGGCTTCGTCCGTGAGCGGAGTCTACATCGCTCACCCCGACGCGCATTATTTCGGCGTCGCCAAGGTCGAGCGCGACCAGGTCGAGGACTATGCTTCGCGCAAGGGCATGGACGTGGGTGAAGTGGAGCGCTGGCTCGGGCCGGTGTTGAACTATGTTCCGGTGACGGCGGTGGCGGCGGAGTGAGAGCTTGCGGGAACGAACGTTCGCGCCTTCGAAAGATGCTTCGCGGATGGGCCGCTGCGTGTGAGCGATGCTCATGGCGCCTTCGAGACACACGTCGCGGCGCCGAGCGAAAAACGCACAAAACGATCTTAGAACTCGACCTCTAGTTCCTCGATCTCTTCACTCTCAGCGAGAGCGGCCTCACGCCATTCCTGCATCGCCGGGAGGTCCCAGATGCGCTCTGCGTAGGTCTTCAACTCCCCATCGAGCTTTATCCCGTAGGTGCGGAAGCGGCTTACAACCGGCGCATACATCGCGTCGGCCATCGAGATCCTGCCGAACAGAAATGGCCCCCCGTAAGCCTGAAGGCATTCGCTCCATATGATGACAATGCGGTCGATGTCGGCCCGCGCCTTGGACCAGATCTTGAAGGCGGGAAAAGTAGCCTTGATGTTCATCGGCAGCGCCTGTCTGAGGGACACGAAACCCGAATGCATCTCGCCGCAAATTGAACGGCAATGGGCGCGAGTTGCCTGATCCTTGGGCAGAAGTCCCGCTTTTGGCGCGATTTCGTTCAAGAACTCGCCAATCGCCAGGGTATCCCAGACCCGAACGCCCTTATAGGTAAGGCAGGGCACGAGAATGGACGGCGACAGAAGCAGAATTTCGGCCCGAGCGCCTGCGTCATTGGGTGCGACGATGACTTCCTCGAATTCGATCCGGGCGAGCTTGGCCATCAGCCAGCCTCGCAGCGACCAGGACGAATAGTTCTTGCTGCTCAAGGTCAGCGTCGTTTGCGACATCTGGGCGGCCCACTGCGGACAGGAAAACGAACTCCATCCAGTGGCGATTTAGCAAAGGACGTGCCACGCCTGGGTGGCATAGCGTTTGCTAACTTTGCCGAAGAGCTTGGGCAACTTCATGATGTACGACGCGTATCAAGGGATGGCCGACGTCGGCGATCGCATGCGTCTGCTGGCCCAAAACGCGCAAATGATCCTTGGCGCCTGGGCAGCCCATCCGACGGCGTCGCCCTGGCGGCGGATGACCGCCTATTACGAGCTTGTGGCGCTCGCCGGCTTCACCCATGCCCGCCCCGACTATGGAATCGACAGTGTCGACGTCAACGGCGTCGCGGTCCCGGTGGAAGAGCGCGGTGCGCTGTGGACGCCATTTTGCCAACTGCTCCACTTCCGGAAAACAGGCGGCGAAGACGATCCCAAGATCCTTCTGGTGGCGCCGATGTCTGGCCACTTCGCGACCCTGTTGCGAGGCACGATCCGGACGCTGCTCCGCGACCACCAGGTCTACATCACCGACTGGATCAATCCGCGGAACGTGAAGGTCGAAGAAGGCGACTTCACGCTCGAGGACTATACGACCCACCTCGTCGACTTCGTGCGCTTCATCGGCGAGGAGTGCCATATCGTCGCCGTCTGCCAGCCGACGGTCTCCGCGCTCGCGGCGACCGCGGTCCTGGCTCGCGAGCACAACGGGCTTCAGCCCGCGAGCCTCACGCTGATGGCCGGCCCGATCGACGCCCGCGTTTCGCCGACCAAGGTCAACGAACTGGCCCAGGAGAAGCCGATCGACTGGTTCCGCGCCAACATGATCGGAACCGTGCCGGCCAAGTTCGAAGGCCGCGGTCGCCGCGTCTATCCCGGCTTTCTCCAGCTCTGCGCCTTCATGAGCATGAACGCCGAGCGGCACTCGAAATCCTTCGTCGACCTCTTCCATCATCGCATCGCCGGGGACATGGAGAAGGCTGACGCGATCCGCGACTTCTACAAGGAATATTTCGCCATCATGGACATGAGCGCGGACTTCTATCTCGAGACCGTCGATCAGGTGTTCCAGCGCTACCTGCTGCCGCTCGGAGAGATGCGGTACAAGGGCGAGCCGATCGACCTCAGGGCGATCAAGCGGACCTTCCTGCTGACAGTCGAAGGCGAGAAGGACGACATTTGCGCCGTCGGCCAGACGCTTGCCGCGCAGGACCTATGCTCGGGTTTAAGGCCCTATATGAAGACCCATCATTTGCAGACAGGCGTCGGGCACTACGGCGTCTTCAACGGCAAGCGCTGGGAGTCGCAGGTCTATCCGGTCCTGCGAAACCACATCCAGTCGAGCCAGTAAGGCATTAGGCTCGCCCGCAGAAACCAAAATCCACGCCGGCCGCGAGGATGTCCAACACGGCGCCAGCAAATACATAGTCAGACGCGGCAAAATCGAGTGCAATTCCGGTCGTGGATCGGGACTTTTCAATGGCTTGCATGTTCGATTTTGTCAGAATCGACAAAATCCGCTCCTCTGACGAAGTTGACAGCATGCCCGAGTCAAACAGCCCGAGGCCTGCGGTCTTCGATCCGAGCCGCTGCGCCCCAATAGGAAGCAGCATAGCGCATCATTCTGAATACCACAAGATTTTGTCTTGTTTTCTGTTACACCGAACGAACGCAGCGGCGACAGGGCGCCGTGGCGCCTTTGGCCTTGTCCGCGGCTCAGGGTGCAAATTCTCTGCGAATGCTGTTTTGAGTTTCGACCTTACTTCTTCAGATACGCCGCGTGCAGCGCGAGGTCGGCCGGACTGAGCCGGTCGCTCGCTGCCCGCGACTGATGCCAGTAGGGATAGATGAGCGGCGGCTGGCTCGCCTTGTCGAGCCGCGCCCGCTCCTCGTCGCTCAGCTTCACATCGATACTGGCGAGATTGTCGCGAAACTGCGCCTCGTTGCGGCCGCCGATAATGAGCGACGTCACCGCCGGGCGCTGAAGCAGCCACGCCAGTGCGATCTGCGCCGCCGAGACGCCGTGCGCCATGCCGGTCGCGAGCAGTTCGTCGACGATCGTCCAGAGCGCCTCCTCGTCGCGGACCGGCGGCTCGGGCCAGCCGGCCACCAGGCGCGTGCCTTCGGCCTGCTGATTGCGGCGATGCTTGCCGCTGAGGAGGCCGCCGGCGATCGGGCTCCACACAAGGACGCCGAGCTTCTGGTCGATCGCGACGGGAATGAGCTCGTATTCGGCCTCGCGCGCCTGCAGGGTGTAGTGGATCTGCTCCGCTACGAAGGGAACGCGGCCGTCGCGACGCGCGACCTCCATCGCCTTCATCATGTGCCAGCCGGAATAGTTCGAGCAGCCGATGTAGCGCACCTTGCCGGATCGCACGAGGCTGTCGAGCGCCTCCATCGTCTCCTCGAGCGGGGTCACGCCGTCCCATTGATGGACCTGGTAGAGATCGATGACGTCGGTGCGCAATCGTCTGAGGCTCGCTTCGCATTCGCGAATGAGGTGCCAGCGCGAGAGGCCGCGGTCGTTTGGGCCGTCGCCCATCCCGAAGCGCGCCTTGGTCGCAATCAGCATGCCGTGCCGGCGCTTCGGTCCCATCGCCTCGCCGAGCATTTCTTCGGAGCCGCCGGCGGAATAGACGTTGGCGGTGTCGATCAGATTGACGCCAGCGTCGGCGACGATGTCGATCAGCCTGCGCACTTCGTCGAGCGGAACGTTGCCGACCTTGGCGAAGTTGCCCTTGCCGCCGAAGGTCATGGTCCCCATCGTCAGCACGGAAACCTTGAGGCCCGAATTGCCCAGCTGCCGGTATTCCATCGCCCGCTCCTTGCTCGACGTCCGAATTGCGCGCGCGAGCCACTAACATGCTAGCTCGGACGAGCCAAGATTGTCGTCCGCCTTGGTAACGCGCTTGTGAGCCGCAGGAGCGAGAGGCAGCGCGGCTTGTCTCAGGAGCCGAACCAGGCCGGGGCGGCCGGGCACGGGCTTGCCGCCCGAAGGCCTTTATGCGCAATGTCCGGCCGCACGACATCTTCGTCCAGGAGCTCGACTTGGCCTTTGCCTCTCTTCGCCGGCTCGCCTTCGCCGCCGTCATTTCCGCTGTGGCGCTGACCGTCCACGGCGCCCTTGCCGCGACGACGGCCCCCGAGCCTGACCGGACGGTCGACATGGCCTCGGTGCTCAAGCCGGGCACGCTGCCGGAATTGTCGATCGGGGACGCCTCGGGCGTGCCGGTGATCGAATATGGCTCGCTGACCTGTCCTCACTGCGCAGCGTTCAGCCACGAGGTCCTGCCTGAACTGAAGAAGGACTACATCGACACCGGCAAGGTCAGGTTCATCTTCCGCGAATTTTCGCGCAATCCGCTCGATGTCGCGGCCTTCGTCCTGGCGCGCTGCGTCGGCGACGACAAGGCTTTCGCTGCGATTGAGCTCTTGTTCAGCACGCAGGACAAATGGGCGTTCGTCGACAAGCCGCTCGAGCCGCTGATCGCCGCGATGCGCCCGACCGGCTTGACCCACGACCAGGCGATGGCGTGCCTAAAGGATCAGTCGAAAGTCGACGCGGTCGCGGCGGTCGGCAAGCGCGCTACCGACGAGATCAAGATGAACGGCACGCCCACCTTCGTCATCGACGGCAAGGTCTATGGCGGCGAACTCTCCATGGACCAGCTGAGGGCGATCCTCGACCCGCTGGTCAAGAAATAGCGCTTTCGCTTCACCAGTCCAGCAACCACCGCCCCGCCAACGCGCCCACGCCCATGCAGATGAGCGTGGCGAGCGGATACCAGGTCGCGACAAACAGGGGAGAGTCGTCGGGGCAGGACGAGGCGTACACCAACGCGCCGGCTCCCGCCGCGGCCGCTCCGGCCAGCGCGCCGGTCAGGCCCGGATGGAGCGGCGCGCCCGCGCGCAACGCGACAATGAGCGCCGCGAGAACGGGAGCGGCAAGCATCGGAATCGTCATCGTGCAGTGCACTGCGTTCGCGCCGATGAGGCGCGACATCCACTCGCTTTGCGGCACGAGGAACAGTTCGGCCGCCACTCCGGCGGCCAGCAAAATGAAGGGCGCAAGCAGCCACAGCGCGAGCGCTCTCGGCTCGGCGTCCGGACGGGCGAGCCGCAGCGTCAGCAAAAGCGACGGCAAAGCGAAGGCGAGCAAGTCCACGACCTTCAGCCAGAAGCGCATCGTATCGACGCCGGCGGCGAGGTCCGGCCTCGGGCCAAGCAGCAGGAAGTAAAGCGCAATGCTGACCGCAAGGCCGACCACAAGCGCGATCGCGACCCGCCGGTCGAGGCGGACCGGTTCGGGAACTGGATCGGCGGCCAGCGCCGCAATGAGCTCGGACGTTTTCACGCGACCGACCTCCGCCAGGCCGCGCCGAGCGACTTCAGCGCCCGATGGAGCGCGACCCTGACCGCTACCTCGGACATCCCGAGGCGTCCCGCGGTCGCGGCAATCGATTGGCCGTCGAGGGAGATCGAGGTCACGATGTCGCGCTGTCGGGGCGGAAGAGTCTCCAGAAGCTTGCGCGCGTCGCTCAGGGCATGCGGGTCCTCGGCCTCGGGCGCGGCCAGGAACTCCTCGAAATCCTCAAGCGGCTCGACACGCCGGCGGCCGCGCCGGCGCAGGAGGTCGACGATCTTGTGCCGGGCTATTGCGTAGACCCAGGGCGCAAGCGGCTGCCCGGCGTCCCAGGTGTGCCGCTTGAGGTGGATCGCCAACAGGGTCTCTTGCACTGCATCCTCGATATCCGCGTCCCCGACTCTTGCGCGCGCGAACGCCGCCCGCGCCATCGCCCGCACCGAACGACCGATCTCCTCCAGCAGTCGCCGGTAAGCCCCCTCATCGCCCGTGATCGAGGCTCTCATCATTTGAGACCACGGATCGTCCGGGGGACCCTCGCTCAATGGGGCTTTCATTCGGGCTTCGTTTCGTCTTGTCTGCCGTTACAGGTCCGGGAAAATATTTCGGCGCGAAACGCGAATGACGCGGCCCTCCGATGTAACACGCCCCGGCGCGCCAGCGAAGACGGCAGCGCCAAGCCGTTGAGCCGCGAACTCTGGGGAGACGCAAATGACCAACGCTGATCGCCGAAGTCCCCTTGGCGCGGTAAGCGGCGTCGGCGTCGGATTCAAGCCGGAGCATTTCGACGCAATCGTCGAAACCAGGCCTAGGCTCGGGTTCTTCGAGGTCCACGCGGAGAATTACATGGGCGCGGGCGGGCCGCCGCATCGCCGCCTCGACGGCATCCGCGAGCGCTATCCGGTTTCGCTGCATGGCGTCGGCCTGTCGATCGGTTCGCCTGGACCGCTCGACGCCAAGCATCTTCAGCGGCTCGCGGCAGTCGCCAGGCGCTTCGAGCCGGCTCTGGTCTCCGAGCATTTGGCCTGGTCGACGCACGAGGGCGCGTTCTTCAACGACCTCCTGCCCCTGCCCTATACGCCCGAAACGCTGGGCCGGGTTGTTGACCACATCGACGAAGTGCAGAACGCGCTGCGACGGCCGATGCTCCTCGAGAATCCCTCGACCTATGTTGTGTTCGAAGAGAGCACGATCGCCGAGAGCGACTTTCTGCGCGAGATCGCGCGGCGCGCCGGCTGCGGCCTCTTGCTCGACGTCAACAACGTCTTCGTCAGCGCCGCGAACCACGGCTACGACCCCTATCACTACCTAGCCGACTTTCCGCTCCATGCGGTGGGCGAAATCCATGTTGCGGGCTACGCCGAGGACGCGGATGACGCCGGCCTTCCGCTCTTGATCGACTCCCACGATTCGCCGGTCCGCGACGCCGTCTGGGCGCTTTACGCCGAGGCGATCTGGCGGCTCGGGACCACGCCGACCCTGATCGAATGGGACAACAACGTGCCCGCGTGGCCGGCGCTGCTCGCCGAGGCGCGCCGAGCCGAGCGGGTCATGGCGGTCGCAACCGCGAAAAGACCGGAGCGCGCCGATGCCGTTTGAGGCGACGATCAGCGCCTTTGCGGCGGCGCTCGGCGAGCCCTCACTAGCTCCGCCAGCGATGACCCGGGGACGCCTCGGAACGACCGATGGCCACCGCTTTTCGGTCTACCGCAACAATGTCGCTGTGGGGCTGATCGGCGCGCTCGAGGCCCGCTATCCCGTCTCGCGCCGGTTCGCGGGCGACGATCTGTTCCGCGCCATGGCGCGCGCGTTTGTGCGCTCCCATAAGCCGCGCTCGCCGGTGATGATCGCCTATGGCGAGGATTTTCCGGAGTTCGTCGCCGCATGGGAGGGAACGGATGCGCGCCTCGCTGACGTGGCGCGGCTCGAAAACGCCTGGGTCGAGGCCTATCACGCTGCCGACGCCGCCGCCGCGACGCTCGGCGACCTTGCCGAACTGAGGCCCGACTGTTTGCCGGAGGCGCGGATCGCGTTTCACCCTGCCGCGCGGATCTTGCGCTTTTCGACGCCGGCCGCCTCGATCTGGGCCTCGGCTCAGGGCTGCGCCGGCGCCGCTGAGCCGATCAGGGATATCGCCGAAGACGCGCTCGTCACTCGCCCCGACGCCGACGTCCGGGTGCGCATCCTGCCGCCGCTCGGTTACGATTTCGCGCTCGAGCTCAAGGAAGGCGCGACCCTCATCGAGGCGGCGCTGGCGCTGAACCACCCCGCCTTCGACTTCGGAACCCATCTCGTCGGATTGGTCGAATCCGGCGCGGTCGCCTCCATCATCCCAGGCATTCTGTGATGGCCGCTGGCGCCGGACGCACGATGGCGCTCGCCCCATCCAATCCAATCGCCCGCCTGACCGAGGCCGTATTCAGCCTGATCCCCGCTTGGCTCCCGCTCCTCCTGTTGCGCCTGACGCTGGCGCGGCCGTTTTTCGCCTCCGGGCTCACCCGCTGGGACGGCTGGTTCAATCTCTCCTTCGGCACGAAGATCCTGTTCGAGCAGGACTACAAGCTCCACTTCTTCGGCGCCGAGATCGCGTTTCCGCTGCCTGACATCGTCGCGGCGATGGCGAGCACGGCCGAGATCGTGCTGCCGATGCTCGTCGCCTTCGGGCTCCTCACCCGCTGGGCCGCGCTCGGGCTTCTATGCATGACCGCGGTCATCCAGCTCACCTATCCGGACGCCTGGCCGGACTATCACCTGCCCTGGGCGGCGATGGCGCTCGCGATCATGACCTTCGGGCCGGGCGCGGCGTCGCTCGACCGGCTCATCGGCCTCGACGGCGGGACTGGGGCGCGCCGGGACTATTAGCGCGCGGACTCGTTGGCGCGCAGCCAAATGCGCATGGAGGCGAGCTTCACAAACGCGAGATAGTTGGCCGCGAGCTTGTCGTACCGGTCGCAACGCGCCGTCAATTTCTCACCGATAGACCCCCTGGCGAACAATCCGAGCGAGTGCGGTACATGCGCGATCTATGCAGGAATGTCCCGCACCACCTCAGTCAACTGGCCGGAACTGATCTCGAAGAAGAAGCCGTACAGCTTGACATGTTTCGGGACTGCCGGGCTCGAGCGAAGCAACTGGACGTCATGGTTGATCGACTTCTCGAAATCCATGATGGCAAGGCTATCGTGATCAAACATCGTCGAGATGTCAGCGTGATGATGATCGTGGAACTCCTCGATGAGCAGCTCGGGCGTGAGAGTCGTCGTGCCGCAGAACGAGTGGTGAACAACAACGACATTCTGAACGTTGAATATATAGTCCATGGCCGCCACGGACTCGAGAGCGAAGGCGGCGCGTCCACCCGCGTTGGTCTCGACAAACATTGTTCGGGTAGACCCAACCCGATTGCCGTTCTTGTCGAGAATATTTTCGCCCGGGTAGACCTCATCGCCAAAATACGCGGCGACCGCCTGGGGGATTTCGGCCGCACGGGGGTCAAAGCAGTGGATCACCAGGGTCTTCATCGGGATGGCCTGGTACGCTCCTTCGAAGGTGTTCATATCGAACCCGGGTTGGTTCCTGTACTCGTACTCGCTGTACTTGCTCATTTTTCTGCTCCATCCGCGCTTAATTTTGAACGCGACGCGGCCGCATCGCGTCGTTTCACCGCAACGCAGCAATTCGGCCCTGATCGAGTGCATTCGCCGACTCAGCAAGCCATCCGCTCGGCAGTTTGTGGGTTTGCGGCCCAGCTAGCGCTCCGGGTAGGCCGTGAAGACGTAATCCTTCGCCGCCACGATCGTGTGGCAGGCGAACCCGCATTTGGCGTCGTGCTCCTGCGGCGGCGCATCCGTGTCGTCGCCAGGCCTGAACGTCTCGGACGCAGCGTCATACTCGAACGCGGCGCATCCCCATCCGCCGCTGTCGGCGAACCTCTTGCTGTCTTTGACCATGAAGTCGACGTCATGCAGGGCGACTGGCACGATGGGCGGGCCGGGCTGGTCATCGGCCTTCTTCGCCGTCCAGTGGATCTTCGCCAACCTCGCGCCGTCGGGGAAAGGCTTGCCGTTGTCGGGAATGCCGGCCTTGTAGGCCTCGATCATCGCCGGATTGCCGAGGATCGTCGCGAGCTTGTCTCCGTTGTGACTGATGGAGATGACCTGCCAATCTTCGTATCCCCTGAATTCTGAGAACGCGAGCCCGCCGGGCACCTGCACGGAATATCTGTCCTGCGCCGCCAGCGCAATTCCCGCCAAGAGGGAAGGCAATATAATCATCGCAACAGCGGCCTTGATGTTTATCCTGGACATAGCTTGCTCCCCGGTTTGCCCGTCGGCGACGTTGCAGCCTCCGTTGAATAGACAGCAGGCGTCAAGGCCCGGCTCATGCGACAGTTTTGCGACAGAAACCCAGCCTCTCGCGCTATTGACGCGCCCTGATGCGCCATGGCTTTAAGCGCCTCGCGAAGGCGCTCGGCGTCGCTCGTCCTTGAGAGGAGACCTGACGCCATGCCGCATTGGCCACAGCACGGGCGCATCGCGGGCCCGATCGTGATGATCGGCTTCGGATCGATCGGCAAAGGGACGCTGCCGCTGATCGAACGCCACTTCGAATTCGACCAGGAACGGTTCGTCGTCATCGACCCGAACGACGCCGACCGCAAGCTTCTCGATGAGCGTGGAGTCCGCTTCGTCCACCTCGGCCTGACGCGGGAGAATTATCGCGACGCACTCAAGAAGTACCTGACCGCGGGCGAAGGCCAAGGCTTCTGCGTCAACCTCTCGGTGGACACATCCTCGCTCGACTTGATGCGCTATTGCCGCGAGATCGGCGCCCTCTACATCGACACCGTCGTCGAGCCGTGGCCGGGCTTCTACTATGACAAGTCGCTCGGCAACGAGGCGCGCACGAACTATGCCTTGCGCGAGACGGTGCTGGCCGAACGGCGCAAGAATCCCGGCGGTCCGACCGCCGTCTCATGTTGCGGCGCGAATCCCGGCATGGTCTCCTGGTTCGTCAAGCAGGCGCTGGTCAATCTCGCCCACGATCTCAAGGATAAAGCCCCCGCGCCGAAGACGAAGGGCGAGTGGGGCCGTCTCGCTGAGCGCCTTGGCGTCAAGGGCGTCCATATCGCCGAGCGCGACACCCAGCGCGCGACGAAGCCGAAGCCCCGCAACGTGTTCGTGAACACCTGGTCGATCGAGGGCTTCCTGTCCGAGGGGATGCAGCCGGCCGAGCTTGGCTGGGGCACGCACGAGAAATGGGCCCCGGCGAATGCGGGCTTCCATAAGAGCGGCTGCGGCGCGGCGATCTTTATAAACCAGCCCGGCGCCAACACACGGGTGCGTTCATGGACCCCGACCGCCAGGGGACAGTTCGGTTTTCTCGTCACCCACAATGAGTTCGATCTCGATCGCCGACTACTACACCGTGCGCAACGCGAAGGGCGAAGCTGTCTACCGGCCGACATGTCACTATGCTTATCACCCGTGCGACGATGCGGTGCTGAGCTTGCACGAACTCTTCGGCCGCGCCGGCGAGATCCAGAGCGCCCATCATATTCTCGGCGAAGCCGAAATCCTCGACGGCATCGACGAACTCGGAGTGCTCCTCTACGGTCACGCCCGCAACGCGTACTGGTACGGTTCGCAGCTCTCTGTGGAGGAGACACGAGCGCTCGCGCCTTATCAGAACGCGACCGGAATGCAGGTCACTTCCGCGGTGCTGGCCGGCATGGTCTGGGCGCTGGAGAATCCGCGCGCCGGCATTGTCGAGGCCGACGAGCTCGATTTCCGCCGCTGCCTCGAAATTCAGACGCCTTATCTTGGCCCGGTCATCGGCGCCTACACCGACTGGACGCCGCTCGTGGGTCGCCCCGGCCTCTTTCCCGAGGCCATCGACGAGAGCGATCCCTGGCAGTTCCGCAACGTTCTGGTGGCGTGATTATTTAGAGATCAGGGGCGGCCCTCCTGGCCGACCCTGGGCGTCGGCTGCGCAAACGCCGCTTCAGCGAGCGAGCAGTACGCGGGCAACCGGCGGAATGGCGGCGCAAATCGTCTTCGGCAAGACAATTGCCGCACGAAGGCCCTCAGCCATGGCGACGCCGAGGCCGGAAGGACCGTAACGGTTCAACGGTGCGAGCTGAGCCTTGAGATCGCACACGAGCAGCGGTGAAGCGGACTCAGACCGGCCGTATTCGGTATTCGATGAGCAGGGCATATTCGTTCTGTTTTTCGTTTGAGGTTCCAATCATTGCTTTATCAAGCCATCTACAGATGGGATGCAGGGCGTCAATTTCAATGCTAGAGCCCTTTGTGAAATATAGCCCGCAATTGCACGGCGGCGGCAACCTCGGACGTCATAACACCTTGGCTAAGTCAAGGCTGGGCAATGATTTTCAGCTCCACCAACCGTCTTTCGATGGCGCGCGCCAAATCGTCTTCGGTGCGACCTGCTGCTTTGATTCTGCCTACGTAGGGAAAGTTGATCGTGCCGTCGGGTTCGACCCGCGCGCTCCAGTCCAGATCGGGATGGTCGACGATCCGGATCGCAACCACGTCCAGCGGCGTCAGGATGCGGCCGCCGCCTTGCGCGGCAAGAGCGATCGTCGCCGCGAGGAGCCAAACGCATAGCCAGATCGCCCCGGTGAACGCCAGACGCATCACGGTCTCCCGCGCTCTACGGCGCGCGCAGCGGCCACCGCGTCCGCTATGCCGGCGAAGCCTTTTGCGCCGAGCATCAGCTCGCGCGCGAGTCCAAGGGCCTTCGCTTCGCATTGCGCGCGCCGCTCCGGGTCCGCGATCGACTCGAGGTCCTCGACATGGGCGAGCCCGAGGATGCGGCGGATCATTTTTGCTCCTGCGAAGCCCAATGTGTCCTCGAACAGGGCGCGCAGGAATCGACCCCTCTCCTTTTCCATCGCCCTCCGGTCGTCTTCGGACGTAAACAGGCTTCTGGGATAGGCGTCCCCCGAGGTCGCCCCGCGCCACAATTCGAGAAAGCGATCGCTGAACCCGGACCAGACTTGTTCAGCCTGAGAGAGAATCCATTCGCGATAAATGTCTCGCGCGCCGGGTGCGGCCTCGTGTCCGCCTTGCGCGAAATAGGCGAGGAAGAGATTGCCGATCACCGCGCCGACATCGAACCCCATCGGCCCGATGAAGGCGAATTCCGGGTCGATGACGCGGGTGTCGTCCGGAGTCGCCATGATCGAACCGGTGTGGAGGTCGCCGTGGATCAGCGCCTGAGCCTCGGTCATGAACTTCAGTTTCAGCGCTTGCGCGGCAACCTTGAGCGCGCTGTCGCGCTCGAACGCCTGTTTCTGTCCATCGAGGTAAGGCCGGGTCCAGCGGTTGAGCGGAGCTTCGCGGTAAGGATCGGTAAAGACGAGGTCCTCGGTGATCTTGCACAAGGCGGTGTTCGGCGCGAACAGCTCAACCCGCGCCTTGTGCTCGGCCGCAGTTCCCGCCAGCGCCGAGGTGTTGAACAGCGTCGAGGCGAGAAACTCGGATATGTCGCGGGCGAAACGCGGATATTCGATCGCCTGGATGAGCCCCTTGCGCATGATGACATGGGGCCGGAGATATTCCATCACGATCATCGCCTGCGCGCGGTCGAAGTGGAACACCTCAGGCGTCAGGCCGGGCGCGTGGCGGGCCTGCTCGGTCAGCGCCCGATATTCGAACCAGCTCCGCTCGAGCGGCAGCGGCCAGGATTCGCCGACCAGCCGCACGTAGGGCAGCGCCTGCTTGACCACGACGCCGTCACGCGCCCCCTCGACGATGAAGACGAGATTGAGATTGCCGTCGCCGACCTCGCGGATCCGCCAGCTGGACGGGGGGCCTCCGAGCTTCTCGCGGGCGGCCGGGATATCGCTGAGTGAGCCGGCGAGGCGCGAGCCGTCGACCGGCGCGTAGGTCACCATGGGTTCAGCCGGCCCGTTCGCCGCTACGCGCGGTGCGCAACCGCTCGGCGTAGACATTGATAATCAGCGCGATGAGCAGGATGAGGCCGCGGATGAGGATCTTGAGGAAGCTGTCGATCTTCACGTAGTCGAGGCCGTTGTTGAGGACGCCGAGCACGAAGAGGCCAACGATCGTGTTGCCGATGCCGCCGCGTCCGCCGAAGAGGCTCGTTCCGCCGACCACCACCGCGGCGATGGCGTCGAGCAGGAAGGTGTCGAACTCGTTCTGCTGGGCGCTGCCGAAATAGGCGACCCCGACCATCCCGGCGAAGCCTGAGCACACAGCCGAGATCACCATCACCGCGCCGACGACAAAGCGGACGTTGACCCCCGAATATTCCGCCGCCTCGCGGTTGCCGCCGACCATGTAAACGTAGCGGCCGAAGCGCGTGTAGGTCAGCACGAGATGGGCGACGAGCAGCAGGGTCGCTGCAACGACGATGATCCACGGCAGGCCGAAGATCGTCTTGGATCCAAGCGTCAGAATGAGAGGCGGGACCGTATAGGCGATCTGGCCGCGGACGAGAACCGCCGATATGCCAGCGCCGATCTGCATCATGGCGAGCGTCATTATGAAGGACGGGATGCCGATCCGGGTCACGCCGAAGGCGGTGAGGAGGCCAAGCGCGCCGCACGCAAGAAGCGCGAAAATGATCGCGATCGCGCCGGGCATGGGCAGATTGGCGATGTTCACATAGTCCGGCTGCATCGTGAAGTAGGTGAGCACGATCGCCGTGGCGTTGGCGATCGCGCCGACGGAAAGGTCGATCTCCGCTGTCAGGATGACGAAGGTAAGGCCCACGGCCATGATTGCCGTGATCGACACCTGCTGGAGAATGTTCACGAGGTTGCTGACCGAGGCGAAAGTCGGGCTCGCAATGCTGAAGAACGCCACCAGCGCGATCAGTGTTATGAAGGGCGCGATGTTGCGCAATTGGTCGCGCAGGAAATCCCCGACCCGGAAGGCCCGGGCGGGACGCGCTTCGATGCTTGGCGTGTTCATTCAAATCCCATCGTCAAGCGGCCGCCAACAGGCGGTCCTTGCTGATCGCCTCGCCCGCGAATTCATGTGCGATTTCGCCCTTTCGCATCACCAGGACCCGGTCGGCGAGGGAAAGAACCGTCTCGGGTTCGGTCGAAAAAACAATGATGGCGATGCCCTGGTCGCGCAACTTGCGGACGATCTTGACCACGTCCTCTTTCGCTCCAACGTCCATGCCTCTCGTTGGCTCGGCCAGCAAGAGGATGCGCGGAGCGTGGGTCAGCCACTTGGCCAGCGCAACCTTCTGCTGGTTGCCGCCGGAGAGGCCGCCAAGGCGCAATTCGATTTTGGGCGGGCGAATGTCGAGCGCCTTCACCTGCTCGGCGGCGATTTCGCGCTCGCGCTCGGGCTTGAGCAGCCAGCGAGATAAGCGTTCCAGGATGGCGATCGAGATATTCTTGTAGACCGGCTCGTCGCCGAACAGCATCGAGCGGCGGCTCTCGGCGACATAGGCGACGCCCACCTTCTTGGCGGCAGTCGTGCTCTTGAGCGCCTTGGCCGCCCCGTCGATTGCGAGCGATCCGCTCTGCGGGCGGAGGCGGCCGAAGAGCGTGCGCGCAAGCTCAAGCTGCCCGGAGCCCATGAAGCCGTAGACGCCAAGCACTTCACCTGCGCGGGCCTCGAAAGTCAGATTGCGATAGGAAGGCGCAAGCGTCAGATCCCTGACCTTGAGCACGACCGGCGCGTCAGGGCGGCTGTCGAGCTTGATGTCGTTGAGATAGCTCTCTTCCAGCTCCTCGCGACCCGAACCGATCATTCGCTTGATGATCCAGCCCTTGTCGATCGCAGGCGTGACTTCGGATGTCGCCACGTTACGCCCGTTGCGGAAGATGGTGATCGCGTCCGAAATCTTGAGGATATCGTCCAGGAAATGCGAGATGAAGATGATGCTTCGGCCGCCCTCTCGCAACTTGCCGAGCACCCCGAACAGGCGCTCGATCTCGGGCGGCGACAGGGCCGAGGTCGGCTCGTCGAGAATGATGATGCGGGCGCCCGAGAAGAGGACGCGCGAGAGTTCGACCAGCTGCTGGACGCCGATCGGAAAATCGCCGAGGCGGGCGCGCGGGTTGATCTCGAGTCCGAGGTTCTTGAGCTCCTCCGCCGCGCGCTCGGCCATCTTCCGCCATGCGACGACGCCGATTCCGTTCACGGGCTGGCTGCCGAGAAAGACATTCTCGGCGACGCTCAATTCCGGCGCGACGCTGAGCTCCTGATGCACCATGCCGATCCCCGCCGCGAGCGCGTCGCGCGACGAGCGGAAATGGACATCCTTGCCGTCGACGCGCATGCGCCCGGCGTCCGCGCCATGGACGCCGGCGATGATTTTCATCATCGTGCTTTTGCCCGCGCCATTTTCGCCGGCGAGACCATGGATCTCGCCGGCGTTCAGGGTGAAGTCGACGCTCCGAAGCGCCTGGACGCCGCCAAACGACTTCGAAATATCAGTCAGTTCGAGCAGCGCCATTGGAGAGCTTCAACAAGATCAGATCAGGAACTGCTCCTGCATCCACAGCATGCCGTCGGCGTTCGGCTTGGTGACGACTGGTCCGTCAGTGACAATGTTCTTCGGAATGTCCGTGCCCGTCTTCGCGCCATGGACGACGGCTTGCACGCCGGCAACGATCGCGCCGCCATGAATGCGGCACGATGGATTGCGGACCGTCGCATACATCTTGCCGTCCTGGACCGCCTTGATCGCCGGGGGCATGGCGTCGACGCCGCCGACCTTCGTCTCGGTTCGGCCCTTGGCCTCCATCACCTTGAGGGCGGCGAGGGCCATATCGTCGTTGTGGAAGAACGCCGCGTCGATCTTCGGATACTTGGTGAGCAGCGTCTCCCAGATGCGGGCGACCTTAGTGACGTCCCAGTCGGCCGGCTGCTCGTCGAGAACCTGGATCTTCGGGAATTTCGCGACGACTTCGTGGAAGCCCTTCGCGCGCCCCTGAGCGCCGGTGTGGCCGAGCGCCCCCTGAGTCATGACGATCGTGCCTTCGCCGTTGATGGCGTTGACCAGCGCCTGAGTGACCGAGGAGCCCATATATACGTTGTCGGGCGCGAGAAGGGTGAGAACGTTGATTGTGTCGAGCGGCGCTATCAGCGTGTCCATGTCGATGACGGGAATGCCGGCGTCGATCATCTTGTTGACCGGAGCGGTCAGCGTGCCGATGCCGAACGCCTGGATGGCGACGAAGTCCCACTTCTGCGAAGCCATGTTGTCGATCGCGGCGCGCTGCTTGACCGCGTCAAGCTGGCCGTCGAACCAGGTGACGTCGACATTGAACAGCTTGCCCCAATATTCGGCGGCCTGTTTGCCCTGCGCGCACCAGGTCGCCTGCAATCCGGCGTTGGAGAACGCCGCCTTAAGCGGCTTTTCCGAACGGCCCGCGGCCTCGGCGAGGGCCTGAGAGATCATCGGGTTGACGCCCAGTCCGCCGAATAGAGCCGCAGCCCCGGCCCCAGCGGCCGCAGCTTTGAGCAGCTTGCGGCGGTCTTCCGAATGGCTTGATTTTTGGTCAGTCATGATCTTCCTCCCTGCGAACCCGGCGTTCCTCGCTGGTCCTCGTCGCGGCGGACCATGCACGGAAAACCTTCGCGGTTCAATACGCCGATCCCTTCCGCCGCTTCCGTAGAATCCCCGATCTCTCCCCCCGTTGACAAGCCTCGCCCGCGCGCGGAAACGTCCCGCGCTTTCAACGACAGGACCGCTTATGACCGACGCCCGCCTTCAGACGACGATCGAAAAGGCCTTCGAAGAGCGCGCCAGGATCACCCCCCAGACCAAAGGCGAGGTGCGCGAAGCGGTCGAGGCGGCGCTGGACCTGCTGGATCGAGGCAAGGCGCGGGTGGCCGAGAAGCTCCCCGGCGCGACGGGGCCGAATTCGTGGAAGGTCAATCAGTGGCTGAAGAAGGCGGTGCTGCTCTCCTTCCGGCTCAATGACAATGCGCTCATCGACGGCGGCCCAGGCCAGGCGACTTGGTGGGACAAGATTCCCTCGAAGCTCGAAGGCTGGGGCGAAAACCGCTTTAAGGAAGCCGGCTTTCGCGCCGTTCCCGGGGCGATCGTGCGCCACTCGGCGTTCGTGGCCCGCGATGTCGTTCTGATGCCGAGCTTCGTCAATCTCGGCGCCTATGTCGACGAGAAGACCATGGTCGACACCTGGGTCACGGTCGGCTCGTGCGCGCAGATCGGCAAGAACGTGCATCTCTCCGGCGGGGTCGGCATCGGCGGCGTGCTCGAGCCCCTGCAGGCGAACCCGACCATCATCGAGGACGATTGCTTCATCGGCGCCCGCTCGGAGGTGGTCGAGGGCGTGATTATCGGCGAGGGCTCGGTCCTGTCGATGGGCGTCTTCATTTCCGCCTCGACCAAGATCATCGACCGCTCAACCGGGAAGGTCCATATCGGCGCGGTGCCCCCCTACTCGGTCGTCGTCCCGGGGTCGCTCCCGGGCAAGCCCCTCCCCGACGGCTCCCCGGGCCCCTCGCTTTATTGCGCCGTAATCGTGAAAACCGTCGACGCGCAAACCCGCGCGAAAACGGGCATCAACGAGCTGCTGCGGGAATAAGGTTTCGGGCGCCGTGCGTCCGTCTCCGCATGACGACGCGTTCCGACTCTCCCGCTGATCGGCCGCGTCGTTTTCGCCAAATCCCGCCGGCGCGGTCATTGTCCCATCGCCGTGGCGATCTGCTCCCTCAAGCCATGCGCCGTTTGGGTCTGAAGCCCGACCGCCTCGATCGCGCTGACCGCCGCGCCGACCAATTCGCCGTTCGAGGCGGCGCGCGCTCCGTTGGGGAGAGTGAAATTGTTCTCGAACCCGACCCGCGCCTGGCCTCCGAGCAGCGCAGCGGCGGTGACGCAGGCGGCCTCGCGGCGGCCGAAGGCGCACACGCTCCACGACTCAAACCGCGGCATGCCGGCGGCAAGAAACGGAAGCAAGTCGCGCGGAATTGCGGTGCGGGTGAGCGCGAACCTTCCCAGCACGTAGAGAACGGAGAGTTCGTCGAATGGGATCAAGCCCCTGCTTCACCATCGCCCCCAGGCGCTCAGCCTCGTCGGCTGTGTAGAGGATGATCTGCGGCCAGACGCGCATCTGCTTGAGCCGGCCCAGGAATTCGCCGAAGCTTTTCTCGTCGGACTGCTCGGGGGCGAGCTCGCGCAGAGCCAGCGACACCGCCTCGGGATTGGCTTCGAGCACCGCGGCCTTCTGCTGGCTCGGCGTGAAGAGGCCAAGCGATTCGCTCGTGATCTGAATGACCAACCGATCGCCCACCTCCTTGCAAATGCGGGCGATCGCGGTGCGGTAGACCTCCGGGTCGAGACAATGCTGGCCATAGGCGTCGCGCACATGCAGGTGGATCATCGACGCTCCGCGCTCGAGGCACTCCGCGGCCGTGCGGGCGAGTTCGTCGGCGCTCAGCGGCAGCGCAGGATGGTCGGCCTTGGTCTTGCGCCCGCCGTTGGGCGCGACCGCCACCATGACATGTCCCCGCGTCTCAGCCCCGGCCACCGCTCTCGCCCTTTCCGCAAATTCGCTCAGGCGCGTAGACTGGGCTGGACCCGTTCCTCTCTCGGCCCGCCATCGTACACCCCCATGACGCATATACTGCATCGCGCCGCAAATGTTGTCATGCCCGTCGCCGTCTCCGGTTCGGGGCTCGAGATCGTCGACGCCGACGGCAAGCGCTATCTCGACGCCTCAGGCGGCGCGGCGGTCTCCTGCCTCGGGCACGGCCACCCGGACGTGCTCGCCGCCATGCATGAACAACTCGATGCGCTCGCCTATGCGCACACCGCCTTCTTCACCACCGAGGCCGCCGAGCGCCTCGCCGACCGTCTCATCGAGGACGCGCCGCCGGGGCTCACCCATGTCTATCTCGTCAGCGGCGGGTCGGAGGCGATCGAGGCGGCGCTCAAGATGGCCCGCCAGTTCTTTGTCGAGATCGGCGAGCCCGAGCGCGCCCATGTCATCGCCCGGCGCCAGAGCTATCACGGCAATACGCTCGGCGCGCTTGCGGTCGGCGGCAACGCGTGGAGGCGGGCGCAGTTCGAGCCTTTGCTGATCAAAACCCATCACATCGACCCCTGCTACGCCTATCGACTCAAGCGCGAGGACGAGAGCGACGCCGACTACGCGGCCAGGGCCGCTTCGGCGCTCGAGGAGAAGATCATCGAAATCGGCCCCGATCGCGTGATCGCCTTTGTCGCCGAGACCGTGGTCGGCGCCACCGCGGGCGCAGTTCCGCCGGCCGGCGACTATTTCAAGCGCATCCGGGCGATCTGCGACCGCTACGGCGTCCTGCTCATTCTCGACGAGGTGATGTGCGGGATGGGCCGCACCGGCACGCTGCACGCCTGCGAGCAGGACGGTATTGCGCCTGACCTCATGGCCGTCGCCAAGGGCCTCGGCGGCGGCTACCAGCCGATCGGCGCGGTGATGCTGTCGAAGCGGATCTATGAGGCCTTCGCCAACGGCTCAGGCACGTTCCAGCACGGCCACACCTATATGGGCCATCCTGTGGCCGCGGCGGCGGCGCTGGCGGTTCAGGACGTCATCCGGCGGGACCGGCTCCTCGCGAACGTG
Source organism: uncultured Alphaproteobacteria bacterium (assembly GCA_963761435.1). Lineage (GTDB taxonomy): Bacteria > Pseudomonadota > Alphaproteobacteria > Rhizobiales > Beijerinckiaceae > Roseiarcus. The sequence goes on from CAVXHJ010000010.1 coordinate 672,977, forward strand.
ACCGAGATGGGCGCAAGGCTCGAGCGGCGCCTCAAGGAGCGTTTCGGCCAACACCCGTTCGTCGGCGACATTCGCGGGCGCGGGCTCTTCCGGGCGCTCGAGCTCGTCGCCGACCGTGCGACCAAGCGGCCGTTTGACCCGGCGCTGAAGGCGCATGCCCGGGTCAAGCGCGAGGCGATGGCGCTAGGCCTCTTGGTCTACCCGATGGGCGGCACGGTCGACGGCGTCAGGGGCGACCATGTTCTCCTCGCCCCGCCTTTCATCGTCGCGCCGTCTGAGGTCGACGCGATCGTCGCGCGCCTCGGCGCCGCGCTCGAGGCCGCACTCGCCGGCCTCGGATAGCCGTGCAAAGGCCGCGCCCCCGCCATAGAAAGATCGCAGTGCCTATGGAAAGCGGACGCTTCCGTCAGTGCGCGATATTTCCGATCATTCCGCGCGGCTGATTCGCGCCCCGATCGACGGCAGACAAGGATTTGACTTCGTGGCGAAACGTTTCACCCGGCTCGCGCTTGGCTTCGTTCCCGCCCTCGTCGCGGCCGGCGCGGGCTTCGCCCAGCAGGCGCCGCTCGACTTGAACGCGCCTGCCGCGGTTGCCCAGAAGCCCGCCAAATCGGCAAAAAGCGTAGCGCCAATCCCCGCTGCTGAAGCGGTTGCGCGCGCCAACGCCTGGCTCGATTCGTTGCGGGCCATGACCGCCGACTTCGTCCAGATCGGCCCTGACGGGCGGCGCTCCGAGGGGACCTTGAGCCTCCTGCGCCCTGGCCGCGCGCGGTTCGAATTTTCGGATCGATTCGAGATGGTCGCCGACGGCCGCAGCGTCGCCGTCATCGACCGCAAGCTCAACACTCAGGACGAATATTTCATCGGCCAGACCCCACTCAAGTTCCTGCTCGCCGACCACATCGACCTCGCGCGCGACACAAGGGTGCTCGGCGTCTCCCAGGAGGGCAATTCGGTCAGCATCGAGATCGAGGACAAGGCGGCGCTGGGCGGCTCCGCGCGCCTCACCCTCGTTTTCGACGCCTCGACCTTCGCGCTCAAGCAATGGACCGTGATCGACGCCCAGGGTTTTCAGACGGTCGTCACCCTGTTCAATCTCGATCTCGCGGCCAAACCGGACATGGCGCTGTTCCACATCGACGAATTGCCGGCCAACCAGCCCGGCAACCGTCGGAAGTGAAGACCGCCGGCTGTGGAGAAGTCGTCGGCGCGCCTTGCGCGGTCGACCCGGCCGGGAGACTGGCTTGGTCCATCCTTCGGAGCCGCGCATGACGTTTTCCGTCGCAACATGGAACATCAATTCGGTGCGCCTGCGCATTGATCTTGTCACCCGCTTTCTCGACCAGCACCGGCCGGATGTGCTGTGCCTGCAGGAAACCAAATGCCCGGACGCCAATTTCCCATTCGGCGCGTTCAGAGACGCTGGGTATCCGCATATCGCGATCAACGGGCAGAAGGGCTATCACGGCGTCGCCGTAATCTCGCGCTGGCCGCTCGCCGCGTCGGCCAAGCGCGACTTTTGCGCCAAGGGCGACGCCCGCCACCTTCATGTCGTCCTCGGCGATGACGCGCATGGGCTCGAACTGCACAATTTCTACGTGCCGGCTGGCGGCGACGAGCCGGACCCCGAGATCAACGCCAAGTTCGCCCACAAGCTCGCCTTCGTCGATGAGATGGCGGATTGGGGGCGGCAGGAGCAACCGGCGGCGAAGCGCGCGATTCTGGTGGGCGACCTCAACATCGCGCCGCTCGAGCACGACGTCTGGAGCCACAAGGCGCTCTTGAGCGTGGTCAGCCACACCCCGATCGAGGTCGACAAACTGAACCGCGCCCAGGCGGCCGGGCCCTGGTTTGACGCGCTGCGCAAATTCGTCCCCGACGATCAGAAGCTCTACACATGGTGGAGCTATCGCGCGTTCGACTGGTCGAAGACGAACAAGGGGCGTCGCCTCGACCACATCTGGGTGAGCCCCGCGCTCGCCGACGCCGTCAAGTCGATGCGCGTCCTGCGCGACGCCCGCGGCTGGGAGCGCCCGTCCGACCACGCGCCAGTCATGGCGGAATTGGCGATTTAGAGTCCCGCAAGACCGATCCGCAAGCCGTTGGCCGTCGTTCGGTTCTGTGCGGAAGCCGGGTATAAGGCCGAGCTGTGCGTCAACGGTCTTGACCCTGGGGCATGGCGCATGGCCGCTATCGACAAGGGGAAACTATGGCGTGGCGGTGGGTCAATCGGGCGGCGGGTTTGCTTCTCGCGCTGGTCGTGTTCGCGCTGTTGGCGGGCGCATACCTCTTCTATCGCGCCATGCCGGCATATTCCGGCGCGGACGAACTTCCCGGCCTTTCGGCCGAGGTTCGGGTGTGGCGCGACGCCAATGGCGTTCCCCACATCTTCGCCGCCTCGATGGACGACGCGGCGCGCGCGCTGGGCTACCTCCATGCGAGCGAGCGCATGTTCCAGATGGAGATCCTGCGTCGGGTCGGTCAGGGGCGGATGGCCGAAATCCGCGGGGCCGACCTTTTGGGCGTCGACAAATTCATCCGCACGTTGGGCTTCTACCGCGAGGCGGAGACGAGCTTTTCCGCGCTTTCGCCCTGGGCGCAGAAGCGGCTTCAGGCCTATGCCGAGGGCGTGAACGCATTCCTTGCAAGCCATGCGCTCCCGCCCGAGTTCGTCCTCGCCGGCGACCATCCCGAGCCCTGGAAGCCGGCTGATTCCCTGGTCATCGGCAAGATCGAGTCCTATCAGCTGTCGCAGAACTTCAAGCTCAAGCTTATGCGCGCCCGTCTCTTCCAGAAGCTCGGGCCGGAACGGGCGAACTGGCTCTTTCCGAGCGCACAGCCGGGCGAGCCGATCACCACCCTCCCGGCGATCGGCGAAAAGCACGCGGGAGACGAAAGCGTTGATGATGAGCTCGGAGCCTTGACCGGAATTGGCCGCGGCGCATCGAACGAATGGGTGATCTCCGGTTCGAGGACCGTGACGGGCAAGCCGATCCTCGCCAACGACCCACACCTCGAGCTCAGCGCGCCGATCCTCTGGTATCTGGCCCGCGTCATCACGCCTGACGGATCGGTCAAGGGCGCGACCATTCCCGGCGCCCCCGTTTTCGTCCTCGGCCAGAACGACTCGATCGCCTGGGGCCTGACAACAGCGGACTCCGAGGTTCAGGATCTCTTCATCGAAACCGTCGACCCGGCCGATCCGGCGAAATATCTGACGCCAGACGGGCCGAAGGCCTTCGAGGCGCGGGAGGAGACCATCCATGTGAAGGGCGCCGACGACCTCAGGCTGACAATCCGGACGACCCGGCACGGTCCGGTGCTCTCCGACGTCAACGCCGATCTCGCCGACATTGCCGGGGCGGGAAAGGCCGTCGCCCTCGCGTATACCGGGCTTGGCGATAGCGACACCACTGCGGAAACATTCATGCGGGTCAATGCCGCCCGGAACTGGGGCGAGTTTCTCGACGCCCTGCGCCTCTATCAGACGCCGACGCAGAATTTCGTCTATGCGGATGTCGGCGGATCGATCGGCTTCTTTAATCCTGGCTTGGTTCCGGTCCGAAAGTCCGGGGATGGCCTCACCCCGGTCGACGGCGCGTCGGGCGCCTTCGACTGGACCGGCACGATCCCCTTCGATCAAATGCCCCAGCTCTACAATCCGGAGATCGGATTCGCCTTCAACGCCAATAACGCCGACGTTCCCGACGGTCATCAGCCATATTTCGGCCAGGACTGGGAAGAGAATTTCCGCGCCCGCCGCATCCAACAGTTCTTCGATACGATCGACAAGCACAGCCTCGAGACGTCGGCTGAAATGCAGGCCGATCATCTCTCTCTGGACGTCAAGGACATGCAGCCGTTCATCGCCTCGATCGCGCCCAGCGACGATCGCGCCCGGCAGGCGAAGGCGATGATCCAGAGCTGGAACGGCGTCATGGACAAAGACCGCGCCGAGCCCCTGATCTACACCGCGTTCTTGAGATCGCTGCACAAGATCCTGATCGGGGACAAGACCGGGCTCGCGATGAGAGAGAAAGGCCCGTTCGCCGCGACCACCCTCATTTCGCTCATGCGCGAGCACCCCTCATGGTGCGACGCGCCCGACGCCCCCGATCCGGATTGCCGCAAGGCGCTTGGGCGAGCCTTCGACGAGGGGCTTGCGCTCATCGTCGAGCGTGACGGCCCTGACATGACCCGCTGGCGCTGGGGCGATGAGCACAAAGCGCTGCTGCAACATCAAGTGTTCAGCCACGTCCCGGTTCTTGATCGGCTGACCGACCTCAGCGTCGCGTCGAACGGCGGCTTCTACACTCTCGATCGCGGAGGCGGATCGGATTCTCCCGCAATGCCCTTCGCCCGCACCATAGGCGGCGGCTTTCGCGGTCTCTACGATCTCGGCGACCCGGCAAAATCTCGCTTCATGATCGCCACCGGCGAATCCGGCCATGTATTTTCGCCCCACTACGGCGATCTTGTCGCGCCGTGGAACGACGTCAAGTCGACTACGCTTGCCGGCGGCGAAGACGAACTCAAAAAAGCCGGCGCCCGAGAGCTGACGCTGAAGCCGTGACCGGCGGCAGGGCCGCGGCTGCGTTAAACTGGGTGGTCATAGGCCGCCCTGCCAGCCATCGACAAGGCGGCCGAATCGGACCGGGGAACGACGCGCTCCTCCGCCCGTTCTTCTCTCTTGGGGCCCTGCCCTCTCAATCTCGTTGCGAAAGAGGCGGGAACTCGATGGAGCGGTTTTGGAAGGGGTTGCTCGGCGGGTTGGCGGCTTCGGCTGTCGGGCTCCACAGCCTGGCGCTCGCGCAAGCGCCGCCAACGCCTCCCCCACGCCCCCCGGATCTGAGCCCGCCCCCGGCAGCCGAGGCGCCCGCCCCGGTTCAAATGGGCTCCGAGGGCGCGGCCGCGACGTGTCTCTCCAAACTGATCGCGGCCGGCGCGCGAGCGGAAGCGGAATCCGCGCCAAAGCCGACCGCGGAGGGCTGCGGGATCGCTTCGCCGGTTCGCCTGTCGGCCTTGACGCTTGCGAGCGGCGATGTGGTGAGCTTTCCCGATCGGCCGCTCATCGACTGCGAATTCGCGACCACGCTTGCCGACTACGTGACCCTGATCGCCGCGCCGCTGGGAGAGGCGATGCTGCGGACGAAATTGGTCGCCATCGCGACCGGCCCCGGTTACGAATGCCGAAGCCGAGACCACGTGGCGGGCGCCAAGATCAGCGCCCATGGCAAGGGGCTCGCGGTCGACTTCGTCGCAATCGAATTCGCCGACAAGCGGCGCGTCCTGATCGAACGCCAGGAAAGCCCAGACGAAGCGTCCTATTTCCGTGCGTTGCGGCTTGCCGCCTGCGGCTGGTTTACCACGGTCCTGGGTCCCGGCGCCGATTCGTTTCACGCCGACAACATGCATCTCGACATCGAAAGGCATGGGTCCGACCGCAACGCCCGCATCTGCGAATGACGGCGCGCGAGGTTAGCGCCGATCATCGAAGCGGGCGGCCGCCGGGGCGGCGAATTTGCCAGCCTTTGCCGCTCAAGAAGCCGAGCAGAGCTCTGTTTCCGCCGCAACAGCCGCCCGTCCTTTGCGGTGGATAAGCGTCTTGAGAGCCGCCGGATCTTGTGCCGGGCGTCTCGCACGACTGGACGTCAGCCGCACGCTTGCCGCAATCCTGCGCTAGCCGCCGGGCCATCCAGTCGATAAAGTAAGGCCAATGACCCAAGCGCGGCGATTGCTGATCGTGGACGATGACGCCGACTTGCGTAATGCGCTGGTCGAACAGCTCGCCCTCCATCCTGAGTTCGAGGTCGAGGCCGTCGAGACGGCCGGAGCCGCGATTCATGCGGTCGAGGCGGAAGCGCCGGACCTCGTCATTATGGACGTCGGCCTGCCCGACCTCGATGGGCGGGAGGCGGTGAAGCGCATGCGACGGGACGGATACCGCCGCCCCATCATCGTGCTGACCGCCCATGACTCGGACGCCGATGCGGTGTTCGGCCTCGATTCGGGCGCTAACGACTATGTCGGCAAGCCGTTCCGGTTCAACGTGCTTCTGGCCCGCATCCGCTCGCAGCTGCGTCAATACGAGGCGAGCGAGGACGCGGAGTTTCAGGTCGGTCCTTACACCTTCCGGCCAACCTCGAAGAACCTTGTCGACCCGCAGGGGGTCAAGTTGCGGCTGACTGAAAAGGAGGCTGCGATCCTCCGCTATCTCCATCGCGCCGAACAACAGCCGGTGGCGCGCGAGACCCTGCTGAAGCACGTTTGGGGCTACAACGCCAACGTGACGACGCATACGCTCGAGACTCACATCTACCGCCTGCGGCAGAAGATCGAGCACAATCCGGCTGAAGCACAGCTTCTCGTCACCGAAGGCGGCGGCTACAAGCTCGTGGCGAATTCTGCGGGAGGGCGAACGGCGTGACGTTGGACGATGACGTCGGACGGCTCGCGCGCACTCACCCTTTTAGCCTACTGCCGCGCGAGGCGGTCCAGCTCATCGCCTTTTCCTGCGAGAAGCGTCGCGTCAGCGCCGGCGATTCGCTTTTCCTCCCTGGCGAGAGCGCGGATTCCGGCTATTTCGTCCATTCCGGCGAGATCGCTCTTGTGACGGATGGAGCCGGACCGAAGAGCGAGCGGCGCGTCGGGGCTGGCGCCCTGATCGGCGAGAGCGCCCTCTTTGTCCCGACGGCGCGCAGGGTCGCCGCGCGAGCGGCCGAGGATGCGGTCGTGCTGCGGATTCCGCGCGAAACGTTTCGGCGCGTGCTGGCCGAATTCCCGGCGGGCGCCGAGAAGATTCGCGCCGTGCTCGCCGAGCGGACCCGCCGTCTCGTCGACGGGCTCGACGCCGCCCGGATCAAGTCGTTCGAAAGCCCCGCAGCAACCCCGCCCAGAGCGGCGCAATGACCGAGGACGCGCTGGCGAGTCTCGACTCGTTGCGTGCGCCGACGTCAGAGGACATTGACGCTCTCGCCCAGGCCGCGTTCGACCGGCTGCCAGCCACGTTCAGACGCCTCAGCGAGGGTCTCGTGATTCAGGTCGTCGATTTTCCGGACGACCAGACGCTCGAGGAGATGCGCGCCGAGAGCGAATTCGACCTGCTCGGTCTGTTTCGCGGCCGGGGGCTTGCCCAGCGCGGCGCGGTCGAGGAGACGGGCGAATTGCCCAACATGATCTGGCTCTATCGTCGGCCGCTGCTCGACTTCTGGTGTGAAGGCGAGGACTCGCTCGGCGCGGTGGTCACCCATGTTCTGGTCCATGAGATCGGCCATCATTTCGGGCTCTCGGACGCCGATATGGAAGGAATCGAACGGTCGGCGCGCTGACCGATTCGCGCGCTGAACGGACCGGCCGGCCGCTAAAGCCCCGGAAACGGGCGGATTTCGGCGCCTTCACAAGCGCGTCACGCTGCCTGTAGACTATCGCGACGGCCGGCGATCAGCGCCGGCCAAGTTGGACAATCGGAGGCACGGAGCGTCTTTGTGACGGTTCATGTTCGGTCAGTCACGCCGGGGAATTGTCCGGCCCTTGTTTTGAACGCGGACTTCCGCCCGCTCAGCTATTACCCGCTGTCGATCTGGTGCTGGCAGGACGCGATCAAGGCGGTGTTCCTCGATCGGGTCAATATCCTGTCGGAATACGACACGCTCGTGCGCAGCCCGAGCTTCGAGATGCGCCTGCCCTCGGTGGTGTCTCTGAAGAGCTACATCAAGCCGACGCGCTTTCCCGCCTTCACCCGGTTCAACGTGTTCCTCCGCGACCGGTTCACCTGCCAATATTGCGGGGAGCGCGAGGACCTGACCTTCGACCATGTCGTTCCCCGCTCGAAGGGGGGGTTCACAACCTGGGAGAACGTGGTCGCGGCCTGCTCGGACTGCAATCTCAAGAAAGCCGATATGCTGCCCGCCGTCGCGCGCATGTGGCCGGCGACCAAGCCATACCAGCCGACCGTGCACGACCTGCACCAGAACGGGCGCCTGTTCCCGCCCAATTATCTGCACGAGAGCTGGATGGATTATCTCTATTGGGATAGCGAACTGGAAGAGTAAGCCACGGCCCTTCCGGGCCAACTCGCCCAAGCGCCACGCTCGCTGCCCCGCGCCCTACTGGCGAGCGAGATAGATCTTCATTTTCGCCGCCATGTCCTCCACGGCCTCGCCCGTCACATCCACGAGGGCCTTCTTCACTGTGCCCGAGAAGGCGAACGGCGGCTTGTAGTCGGGCATGACCGGCGCGCCGGCGTCGGAGCCGACTGAGACGCCGGCCGACAGGCCGAGCGAGAGCGGGATCGTGACCGGCAACTCGCCCTTCCCCACCGGCGCGCCATCAACGAGAAGCGTTATCGCCGCCGGCACGCCCTTGCCCTTGGCGATGTCGGCCTTGCCGGTGGGCGCGAACTCGAAGCTGAAAATGTGGTCGCCCTCGGGAATGGCCTTATCGGACTGCACCTTGAAGCGTTGGTCGGCGACATAGTTGTAGCCGTAGGTGAGCTTGCCATTTTGCACATAGAAGGCGAACCCGCCGTCCACGCCGCCCATCGAGAACAGCACGCCCTCTGCGCCGCCCTTCGGTACGTTGGCGTGGACCGAGACCGAGTGCGCCACGTTGACCAGCCGAGGCGCGGCGTTGCCCGGCACCTGCTGGGTTCCGGCGTAGTAGATGTATTTCTTGCGGTCGACGGCGATCTGCGGCCGCTCGTCGGAGAAGCGCGCCGTGCCGCGGCTGTCGACCGGCAGGACGTTGTACTTGCCTGCCTCCACGTACCACATGCCGATCATCGCGATCAGCCGGTCGCGTTGTTTCTCAGCGAGGTTGTTGGTCTCGGCGAAATCTTCGTTGAGGTTGTAGAGTTCCCACCCCTTGGCGTCGAGTTCGGTGAGCTTCTGGTAGTCGATGGGTGCCCCAAAGGGGAGGCCCAACTCGGTGAACGACGTCCCCGGCCAGGGGCACACCGCCCGCCAGCCGTCGTGATAGAGCGAGCGATGGCCCATCATCTCGAAATACTGGGTGATGTGCAGCGACGGCGCCTTCGCGTCGTCGAACGACGACTTGAGGCTGAATCCTTGCAGCGGCGATTGCGTAACGCCGCGAATCTGCGCCGGCGGCTCGATGCCGAGCGCGTCGAGCACGGTGGGGACCATGTCGATCGCATGGGCGTATTGCGAGCGGATTTCGCCCTTGGCCTTGATGCCTTTCGGCCATGTGACAATGAAGGGATCGGCAGTTCCGCCGCGATAGGTTTCGCGCTTCCACCGCCGGAACGGCGTGTTGCCGGCGTGGGTCCAGCCCCAAGCGTAGTGGTTGAAATACTTCGGGCCGCCGAGGTCGTCGATGGCCGCGAGATTCTGCTTGAGATCGTCGGGCACGTTGTTGAAGAACTTGCCTTCGTTCACCGAGCCGGTCGGCCCGCCTTCGGCGCTCGCGCCATTGTCGGACACGACCATGATCAGCGTGTTGTCGTATTCGCCCATGTCCTTGAGGAAAGCGATCAACTCGCCGATGTAGTGATCGGTGTGCTCGAGGAAGCCGGCGAACACTTCCATCATCCGCGCATAGAGGCGCCGCTCGTCGGCGGAGAGCTCGCTCCAAGCCTGCACGTCCGGGTCGTGGCGCGAAAGCTTCGTATGCGCGGGGATGATTCCCAGTTTCTTCTGCCTGGCGAACACCTGCTCGCGATAGGCGTCCCAGCCAGCGTCGAACTTGCCCTTGTATTTGTCGGCCCATTCCTTCGGCACGTGATGGGGGGCGTGCATCGCGCCCGGGCAAAAATACATGAAGAAGGGTTTGTTCGGCGCGACCTGCTTCGAATCGGCGATCATCGCCTTGGCCTTGCTGACGAGATCGGGCGTCAGGTGATAGCCCTCTTCCGGTGTCTTGTCGGGTTCGGTCTGGCTGTTGTCGCGCACGAGCTCCGGGTAGTACTGGTGGGTGTCGCCGCCGAGAAAGCCGTAGTAGCGCTCGAAGCCGCGACCGAGCGGCCAGCGGTCATACGGGCCCGCCGCCGACGACTGCTCGGCGGGTGTGAGATGCCACTTGCCAAGGGCGTAGGTGTTGTAGCCGTTCTTCAGCAGGATTTCCGAGAGCATCCCATTCTCGAAGGGGATGTTGCCGTTGCCGCCCGGATAGCCTGTCGATCCTTCCGTGATGCAGGACATGCCGTTCGAGTGGTGATTGCGCCCGGTCATGAAACACGAGCGCGACGGCGAACACAGCGCCGTCGTGTGCATGTTGTTGTATCTCAGACCGTCCGCGGCGAGCGCATCGAGATTGGGGGTGGCGATCGGGCTGCCGAAGCAGCCGAGCTGGCCGAAGCCGGTGTCGTCAAGGATGATGAAGAGCACGTTGGGCGCGCCCTCTTTCGCCCGGTTGGGCGCCGGCCACGCCGGCTTCGACACGTCGAAGGTGCGCCCGATCACGCCTGGGAACGCCTGTCCCGGCTTATATTCCTTAAGCGCCATCTTCGCCTCCCGAGAGTTCACCGCTCCTGCGGCGGGTCTCCCTACAGCCTGCGCCCGTCCGCGTCACGCGGGTAAAATTTCCCAGCTGCGGATCGGATCGCGCGGACTTGCTTCGGGGTCGCGCCAGGACCCAGGCGGGCGATCGTGGATCAGCCCACGCCAGCGGCGCGCCGGGTCCGACTTCCGGCGACGCCGAGCGCGGCGAGGCCCGCGAGCATCATGAACCATGTCGGAGCCTCGGGGGCGGCCATCGCTCCCGGATCGCCGAAGACCTCGAATTGCTGGTCTCCCGAGCCTTGCAACGACCAGGTCGATCCAGACTCGATTATGTAGATCGGGACCGATTCCGACCCGCCGCCCCACCAATTGACGGCCCCGAGTTGGTGCAGGACGACGAAGTACTGGGCGCCGTCTTGCAGCGGTATAGCGGGGCCGCTGTAGATCGCGCTGACAAGCGACGCCGACCCGGAGACCGAAAGGTCATCGCTCGTCCAGAGGGCGGCGCCCGGCGAACCGCCCGTCGATGAATAGAGCGAGAGGGTGAAGTCCTGCGGCGTTTCCCCCTCCTGGCCAACCACGAACGCGGCCTCCCCGGTGAAGTCGAAATTCGCGGTCGGCGTGAACGCCGCGGCGACATCGATCGTTCCGAAGTTTTCGCTCGTCTCTCCAGTGTAATTGTCGAACACGGTAGCGGCGCCAGCCGCGGCCGCAAGCCACGGGAGCGCCAAACTGAGCGCCAGGGCGCGGAGGCCCGAGCGCGCCGCGGATATGACGGGACGACGCATGAAGACCCCCTTGTCCTCGCGGCGCGTCAGGCGGCGATGAGTTGGCCCGCCGGCGCCCGCCGCTGCCGGCGCCAGAAGAGCCAAGCGACGATCGCGAAGTTCAACACGTTCCATAACACGCCATTCAGGAACGCCATCCGGTAGGAGCTTGTGAGGTCGAAAATGACGCCCGAAAAATAGCCGCCGAACGCCATGCCGAAAATCGTGGCTGATACGACGAGGCCGATCGCGGCGCCCGCCTGGCGAGGCGAGAGCAGCTCGCGGCAGATGACTGCGTACATCGGCACGATTCCGCCCTGGAACAGGCCGAAGATCCCCGAGACGACGAACAGCGACGTCAGTCCGTCGAAATAAAGATAGAGCAGAAGCGCGGCGCCCTGCATGAAGGAGCCGATCATCAGCGTCGCCGATCCGCCGATGACGTCGGCGACGAAGCCGGAGCCGACTCGGGAGATGATTCCGAGCGCCATCATGAGCGACAGCATTTGCGCGCCGTGCGCGACGCCATAGCCGAGGTCTCCGCAGTAGGCGACGAGGTGAACCTGCGGCATCGACATCGCGACGCAGCAGGCGAAGCCGGCCACGACCAAGAGCGCGAGCAGGGTTCGCGGAGATATCCCGACATCGGCGCGCGCCGCGGCGGTCGCCGCCTCCGCCTCGTCGAGCGCAGCGGCGGGCGGGCGCCGGCGCATCGCCAGCGCCAGCGGCAGTACGGCGGCTGCGACGATAACCCCGAGGCAGGCATAGGTCGCCCGCCAGCCGATGAGCGGTATGCCGAGACTCATCAGCATCGGCCAGATCGTGCCTGCGATGTAGTTCCCCGATGCGACAACGACGACCGCCAATCCGCGGCGCTTGACGAACCAGTGCGAAATATCCGCCATCATCGGCCCGAAGCCGGTCCCCGCGCCCGCCCCGATCAGAACATGGGCGGCCGAGAATATTGCGAGGTTGGGCGCGTATCCGGCGAGAACGAAGCCGAGCCCGAGGCTCGAACCGGAGATGACCAGTGGCCAGAATATGCCGAGCCGGTCCGTCATGCGCCCGAGCGCGATCGTCGAGAAGGCGAGCGTGCACATCATCAAGGTGTAGGGAAACGAGGCCGCCGCCCGGTCGACGCCGAAGTCGCGCTGGGCCTCCGGCATCACGACGATGATCGCCCACATGCCCGCCCCGATCAGGGTCGAGATCAGAAGCGCCAGGCCGAGCCGCGAAAAGCTATAGCGGCCGTCGGGCGCATAGCGGCCGGCGCTCTCAAAGGATTCGGCCAGCGAGGGGGTCATTGCCCAACCTTGCGGCGCCGGTGCTCCGATGGCAAGCAGCGGCGGCGAGGCGGCCGAGACGGGCGAAGCGTTCGGGCCGGTGGAAAATGACTGGGCGACAGATGCGAAGCTTGGCGCAACCCGCGCGGCGGATTTTGCAAGTTCTCGACGACCGCCGCCGAGGTTTGCTGTTGGCGTCGCTTTTCCTGATCGTCGTCGGGTCGCGCGCGGCGGTCATCGGCCATGCAGGAAACGCGACGCCCTTCACCGACGAGTGGGAAGGCGAAGGGGCGAACCTGCTGCGCCCTTACCTTCAAGGGACGCTGGGGGTCGCCGATCTGTTTCACGCCCATAACGAGCACGTCATTTTTTTCACCCGCCTCGTGACGCTCGGCGTTTTCAACCTCTCCGGCTATTGGGACGTCATCCTGCAAATGATCGTCAATGCGATCCTCGACGCCGCCACGGTCGTTGGAATCAGCTACGCGCTCTCGCGCCCGCTTCGCGGCGCCTGGGCGACGGCCGCGATGATTTTATCCGCTTTGGTTAATGCTCTTCCGCTGAGTTACGACAATATGTTGCTCGGGTTCAACACCCACTTCTACCTCTTGCTGACGCTTTCGTTCGCAAGTCTGTGGCTCCTGGCCGACAGTCGGGCGTGGTCGTCTCGATGGGCGGCAGGCTCTCTCTTCGCGCTCGGGTCGTTTCTCTGCATGGCCTCGGGCGCGCTGACCCTCGCGGCGGCGATCGGCCTCCATCTCATCCAGATCGCCTGCGGCCGGAGGGCGGGAGCCCGGGAATGGCTCGGGGTCGCCGCCCTCATCGCGGCGACTGCCGTCCTGGTGAGGCTGATCCCCAATGTGCCGGATTCGGACATTTACCGCGCCCACTCGCTCTGGCAGTTCCTCGCGGCTCTTTTCCAGCTCGCGAGCTGGCCGGCCCCACCCAATCTGGGCTCGCTCATGGCCCTGCCCTCGGTCATTTTCTGCCTGCGCACATTCGCCGACCGGCCGGCGCTCGGCGACCCGCGCTGGTTCAATGTCGCGGCGTTCGGATGGGTCGTGACCCAGTTCATCGCCTTCGCGGCCGGGCGCGCGCTGATCCCCATCGAGACGCGTTACCTCGACACGCTGCTCATCGGACTTGCCGTCAACATGACCAGCTTCTTCTGGCTCGTGACGTGGGACCCGACCGCCGTGCGGCGCAGGCGCTGGTGGTTCGCGGCGCTCGCGGCCTGGCTCGTCATCACAATGGGGTCGCTCATCGATCCCAAGCGCCCGCTGCCCGGCTCGATGGAGCTTCGGCGCCAAACCGCCGAGGTCCAAGAGAGAAACCTGCGCGACTACCTCGCCACCGGCGACGCCGCGCATCTCGCCGGCGTCCCGCTTACGGATATTCCGGCGCCGGACGCATCACGATTGCGTGAACTGCTCGATACGCCTGCGATTCACGCCGCCCTGCCGCCGGCCCTCCTGTCGCGTCCGCCGAGGCCTGATTGGGTGGAGGCGTTCAAGAGGATTTTCCTCGCCCAGGCCTATACGTGGCTGGGCGCCGGCGTTCTCCTGCTCGTCGCTCTCATCGTCCGCGAGGCGAGCTTCCGGCCGGGAACGCTACCCAGCTCCCGCAAAGGCTTATTCGATGAGACCCATGCATCGCAGTCGTAAAACGGAAAGGAGCGATTGTACTTCTTGTTTTTTGTCCCATCTTCCGGCGGCGCCTTGGGTTTAGCGCGGTCGCCAACCGGCCGGAATCCAGCGCGAAGGGCGCGGATTGTGGCAATTGCGGCCCGCGTGTGACTTGGTGTAGGTCTGTTTATTCGCGCGGCAACGAAGCGAAAACGCCGCGCTTTGGGGATGAAGTGACGAAACCTCTCACGCCGCTGTTGGATCAGATCAATTCGCCCACCGATCTGCGCAAGTTGAGCGAGAGCGATCTCGCCCAGGTCGCCGACGAACTACGCGCCGAGACGATCAGCGCGGTCTCGGTGACTGGCGGGCATCTCGGCGCGGGGCTCGGCGTCGTTGAACTGACCGTGGCGTTGCACCACGTGTTCAATACCCCGGGCGACCGCATCGTCTGGGATGTTGGTCATCAGGCCTATCCCCACAAGATCCTCACCGGACGACGCGACCGAATCCGAACTCTACGGCAAGGCGGCGGCCTCAGCGGCTTCACCAAGCGCTCGGAAAGCGAATACGACACCTTCGGGGCAGCCCATTCCTCGACGTCGATCTCCGCTGGTCTCGGCATGGCCGTCGCGCGCGACCTGTCGCACGCCCAGAACCACGTGGTCGCGGTCATCGGCGACGGGGCGATGTCGGCGGGAATGGCCTATGAGGCGATGAACAACGCCGGCGCCTTGGGCTCGCGGCTCATCGTCATCCTGAACGACAACGACATGTCGATCGCGCCGCCGACCGGCGCCATGTCGGCTTATCTCGCCCGACTGGTCTCGGGCCATACCTATCGGTCGCTCAGGGACGCCGCCAAGCAGCTCGCGCGCCGCCTGCCGAAATTCTTCTACGACAAGGCCAGGCGCACCGAGGAATATGGCCGCGGCTTCTGGACCGGGGGCACCTTGTTCGAGGAGCTCGGCTTCTACTACGTCGGTCCGATCGACGGCCACAATCTCGATCACCTGCTGCCGATCCTGAAAAATGTCCGCGACATGCACGGCGGTCCGGTCCTCGTCCATGTCGTGACCAAGAAGGGCAAGGGCTACCCTCCGGCGGAGGCGGCGCACGACAAATATCATGGCGTGACCGCGTTCGACGTCATCACCGGCGCCCAGGCCAAGCCCAAGAGCAATGCGCCCGCCTACACCAGGGTCTTCGCCGAAGCGCTGCTCGACGAAGCGCGGCGCGACGAAAAAATCGTGGCCATCACCGCCGCCATGCCCGACGGGACCGGGCTCGATCGGGTGAAACGCGAGTTTCCCGAGCGCGTGTTCGACGTCGGCATCGCCGAGCAGCATGCGGTGACGTTCGCGGCCGGGCTCGCGACCGAAGGCTTCCGGCCTTTCTGCGCCATCTATTCGACCTTCCTGCAGCGCGGCTACGACCAGGTCGTCCATGACGTGGCGATCCAGAATCTGCCGGTCCGCTTCGCTCTCGACCGCGCGGGGCTGGTTGGGGCGGACGGTCCAACGCACGCCGGCGCTTTCGACATCGCTTATCTCGCCTGCCTGCCGAACATGACGGTGATGGCGGCAGCGGACGAGGCCGAGCTCAAACACATGGTCGCGACCGCCGCGGCCCATGACACGGGCCCGATCGCTCTTCGCTACCCGCGCGGCGAGGGCGTCGGCGCCGAAATGCCGGAGCGCGGAGTTCCGCTTCCGATCGGCAAGGGCCGGGTTCTTCGCGAGGGATCGCGCATCGCGATCCTCTCCCTCGGGACGCGGCTCGGCGAAGCGCTCAAGGCGGCCGACGAGCTCGCGACGCGGGGCTTGTCGACGACCGTGGCCGACGCTCGATTCGCCAAGCCCCTCGACCGTGACCTGATCTTGCAGCTCGCCGCGGATCACGAACTCCTCATCACCATCGAGGAAGGGGCCGCGGGCGGTTTCGGCGCGCATGTGCTCACCCTGCTCAGCGAAGCCGGCGCGCTCGACAGCGGGCTCAAAGTGCGGACGATGGCCCTGCCGGACAAATTCCTCGATCACGACAAGCCCGAGCGCATGTACGCCGCCGCCGGGCTCGATGCGAAAGGCATTGTCGCCAAAGCGGTCTCCGCGCTCGGCGGCATCGACCGTCGCGCATCGAGCCGCATCGCGTGAGCCAATCGTCCTCCGGGGGCGAAGAACCTGAAGCGAGCGGGCGCGGCAATCTCTTCGCCCTGATCGCCGTCGTCGTCCTGGTCGCGCTCGGCTACTGGGCGTTCAACTACCTCGATCAGCAACGAAAACTGCAGAATTGCCTGGATTCGGGGCGGCACAATTGCGGGCAATCGCTCGAGATTCAGAAGTAAGGCGGGCCGCATCCGCTCTCCCTCGGCAGGGAGCTCGAAGGCACGGGTTCGCAATTGACTTCCCGCGCCTCGCGCGCCATAAGCCGCGCTCTCAAAGCGGCGCGAGAGCGCCGCTGTGCTTTTTCCGGCTTCCCCGCGCGGCTTTGAAGGCCTGTGCGGTGCGTGGCCGGTTTTTCGCGTGGAAGTCGGCCGACGGTTCGATCGTCTTCGCGCGCGAACGGAATTCGGAGACCAACCGTGAAGCGGACCTATCAACCCAGCAAGCTGGTGCGCAAGCGCCGTCACGGCTTTCGCGCCCGCTCGGCGACGGTCGGCGGCCGCAAGGTGCTCGCCGCACGGCGGGCGCGCGGCCGCAAGAAACTCTCCGCCTGATCGGCCGCCCTCGGCTTCGCCGCCGAATGACCCTTCGTCTGGCCCTGGACAAGCGGCGGAATGGAGCCTCAACTCCTTGCATGAGGATGGAAGGCCGGAGCCCGCCGGCGAACGCCTGGGCCGCCTGACCAGGCGAGCCGAGTTTCAGCGCGTCTCGCGCGGGCGGCGCGTTTCGGTCGAGACATTCACTCTCCAGTCGCGCCGTCGCGAGGGGCCGGAAGCAGCCTCTGGCGCGCGGGTCGGACTGACGGTGACCAAGGGCGTCGGCGGCGCGGTCGAGCGGAATCGGGTCCGCCGGCGTCTCAAAGAAGCCTTGCGCGCCGCGGCGCCTCTTGAGGCGGAGGGCGATCACGACTACGTGCTGATGGCCCGGCGCGAGGCGCTGGGGCGCCGCTTCGCCGCGCTCATCGAGGACGTGCGTCATGCCTTCCGCGCTGCTCGGCGCCGAGGGGCGGATAGTCGCGGGCGGGCGGCGGCCGACATTGGGCCGAAGGTCAAAGACAGGCGAACATGAAGTCCGAGGATACCCGGAACCTGTTTCTCGCTATCGCGCTGTCGGTGCTGGTGATGGCCGCCTGGCAATATTTCTACGCCGGCCCGCTGTATCAGCGCGAGCATCAGGCGCAGATGCAGGCCAGCAATCAGGCTCCAAAGAGCGAGGTTCAGTCCGGCGCCGCGCCGGGTCAGTCGGGCGCATCGACGGCTTCGCCGCCGGGCGGCGCGGCGAACGTTTCGCCGCCTGGAGCCCCGGCGGCGACGGCGCCGCAAACGATCGGCGAGGTCCTGGCGGCAAGCCCGCGCGTGACGATCGATACGCCGAGCATCGGCGGCTCGATCGACCTCAAGGGCGGCAAGATCGACGACATCATTCTCAAGGATTATCGCGAGACCATCGACCCGAAGAGTTCCGAACATCCGGCTCTTCTCGCCGCCCGGCGCGCCCGACGCCTATTTCGCCGAGACAGGATTCGTCAGCCCGGACGGCGCCAAGACGCCCAATCTCGACACCATCTGGACCGCCGACCGCAAGACCCTGACCCCCGAGCAGCCGGTGACGCTGACCTGGGACAACGGCGCCGGCCTCACCTTCAAGCGCGTCATCGCGATCGACGACAAATACATGTTCACGGTCAAGGAATCGGTCGCGAACTCAGGCGCCGCGGCGGCGACGGTGCGGCCCTACGGTCTCATCCTGAGACACGGCAGGCCGAATGTCGCTGGATATTCGGTGCTGCATGAGGGGTTCGTCGGCGTCATCACCGGCGGCGGCGCGTCGCAGGTCGCCCTCACATTGCCAGTTCAGGAAGTCACCTACGCGAATATCGAGAAAGCGGCCGGCAGGCTCGACACGTTCAACGGCGAGGGCGGCTGGCTCGGCTTCACCGACAAGTATTGGGGCTCCGCGGTTATTCCCGACCAGACCGCTCCGATCGAAGCGCGGTTTTCAGCCAGCGGAACGACGCAGCCCGTCGACTACCAGGCCGATTTCCTAGGCAAGGAGCAAACTGTCGCGCCGGGAGCCTCGGTCGAGGCCACGACACGCGTCTTCGCCGGCGCGAAAGAGGTCAGCACCATCGACAGTTACGAGTCCAACCTCGGCATCAAGAAGTTCTCCCTGATGATCGACTGGGGTTGGTTCTGGATGATCACCATCCCGATGTTCCGGCTTTTGGACGCGATCTACAAGGTCGTCGGCAATTTCGGCATCGCAATTCTTATCGTCACCGTGCTCGTCAAGCTTGCGTTCTTCCCGCTCGCCAACCGCTCCTACCAGTCGATGGCGAAGATGAAGAAGATTCAGCCGAAGATCGCCGCGCTGAAAGAGCTCTATCCGGACGATCGCGCCAAGCAGCAGCAGGAGCAGATGGAGCTGTTCAAGCGCGAGGGCGTCAATCCCGTCGCCGGCTGCCTGCCGATGGTGATCCAGATCCCCGTCTTTTTCGCCCTCTACAAGGTCATCTTCATCACCATCGAGATGCGGCATGCGCCGTTCTTCGGCTGGATCAGGGATTTGTCGGCGCCCGATCCGACCAACGTGTTCACGCTGTTCGGCTTGATTCCCTGGGACCCGACCGCGCTGCCGGTCGTTGGCCACTTCCTCGCGCTCGGCATCTGGCCGCTCATCATGGGCGTATCGATGTTCTTCCAGATGAAGATGAACCCGGAGCCCGCCGATCCGGTTCAGAAGTCGATGTTCGCATGGATGCCGGTGATCTTCACCTTCATGCTCGGGACCTTCCCGGCCGGCCTCGTCATCTACTGGACGTGGAACAACACACTGACGGTCATCCAGCAATATTACATCATGACCAAGGCGGGCGTGAAGGTCGAGCTTTGGGACAATCTCTTCAAGCTGTTCGCGAGGCCGCAGGCGAAGACCCCGAGCGCATGAGCGAAGCGGCGTCCGCGTCGGAATGGACGGAGGCCGGGACGCAAGCTCTTCGCGGGCCCCTGCGAATTCATCTTCGCCGCCGCGAGATCGGACGGGTTGCCGCCGGCCGGGCCGCCGGAAATCGCCTTCGCCGGGCGCTCGAACGTCGGCAAATCCTCGCTCGTCAACGCGCTCACGGGCCGATCGGCCCTCGCCCGCACGTCGCGCACGCCCGGCCGGACGCAGGAGCTCATCTTCTTCGACCTCGACGGCAAGGCGCGGCTGGTCGACATGCCGGGCTACGGCTACGCCGCGGTCGCCAAGGCGAAATTCGTCGCCTGGGGCGCGCTCGCGCGCGACTACCTACGCGGCCGCGCTTCGCTCGTGCGCGTGTTCGTGCTTGTCGACGGCAGGCATGGCCTGAAGGACAAGGATCATGAGACGATGCGCGCGCTCGACTCGGCCGCCGTGTCGTATGCGGTCGTGCTGACCAAGGGCGACGAAGTGAAGGCCGCTGACCGCGGCGCGCGGATCGCGGCGACGCTCGAGGGATTGCGCAAACATGCCGCGGCCTATCCCGAAGTGCTCCTCACCTCCGCGCGGACCGGGGATGGGGTTGCGGAACTGCGCGCCCGTATCGCGCAGCTGCTGGCCGAGCGGAGCGGCGGCGCGTCTCATCCCCTGAGCGAGCGATAAAAGGCTCGCACGTCGTCGGCGAGCAGGTCGGGCTGCTCCATTGCGGCGAAATGGCCGCCCTTCGCCATGACGGTCCAGCGGCGAATGTTCGTGAACATCGGTCTCCGCCAGCGATCGCGGGGGTCTCAGGATCTCGCATGGGAATTCGGCGTATCCGGTCGGCGCCGTGACCGAGGCGCCGTCGGGAATCATCCAGGGTCGACGGCGGCGGAAGTAGTAGGGGTAGAACGACGATCCGATCGCGCCGGTGAACCAGTAGAAGCTGATGTTCGCGAGCATCTGGTCGCGGGTGAAGGCGCTCTCGACATCGCCGCCACAGTCCGACCACGCCCGAAATTTCTCCACGATCCACGCCGCGAGCCCCGCGGGAGAATCGGTGAGCCCGAAGCTCAGGGTCTGCGGGCGGGTGCCCTGAATCCAAGTGTACCCGGTCTCCTCGCTCAGCCAATGGTTGAGCTGATCGAGAAAGACCTGCTCTTCCGGCGTCGGGTTCTTGACGCGCTCCGGCTCGCGGCGGACAGCCAGGAAATTCACATGAATGCCGATGAGCTTGTCGGCATGCACGCAGCCCATGCGCGCGGCGGTGATGGCGCCCCAATCGCCGCCCTGCACCGCGAAGCGCCTGTAGCCAAGCGTATCGGTCATGAGATCGGCGACGCAATCGGCGATCTCCTCGACGCCAAAGCGCTTCTGCCCCGGCCTGAACGACAGGCCATAGCCGGGCAGCGACGGCGCGACGACGGTGAAGGCGTCCGCCGGATCGCCGCCGAAGCTCGCCGGATCGGTGAGGCGGGGAATGAAGTCAATGAACTCGAACACTGAGCCCGGCCAGCCGTGCATCAGAAGCAACGGCATGGGATCAGGCCCCTTTCCCGGGACATGCAGAAAGTGCAGGTCGTACTCGGATCGCGCGATCTTCAGCTGCGGGAATTGATTCAGCCGCGCCTCCTGCGCCCGCCAGTCGAAGCGCCCACGCCAATAGGCGACGAGATCGCGCAGGTAATCGACGCTCGTCCCATAGGCCCACGGGCCGCCCGGCGCGGAATCGGGGAAACGCGTGCGCGCGAGGCGCTCGCTGAGGTCGGCGATCTGCTCGTCGGGGACGCGCAATGTGAACGGCTGCGGCGACATCGCTTGCTCCTCGAACAGCGCTTGACGACGATCCTCGAATGGACGCGGCGCCCAGTCAAACGCCCGGCTCCATCGCCGAATCGAGGCGGCACGCTCCGCGACCGGCCCGCGAAGCCATCCATCGGATTGACCCGATTGAGCCTCAAGGGCGATGGTCAGCTCATGAGAAGCCACTACAACGCCTTCGCCGGGGGCGACGTCGGCCGCATCGAGGCGCTGAGCGACGGGGTCTTCGCCTTCGCGGCGACGGTGCTGATGCTGGATTTCCGCTCGCCCGAGCCTGCCGACATCCACTCGGAGGCCGAACTCTTGAGCGCCCTTATCGCCTCATCGCACCGGCTGATGCCGTGGCTGCTCAGCCTGCTCACGCTCGGCATCTTCTGGGTCGCCCAGCAGACCCAGCTCAGCAATCTCTCCCGCTCGAACCGCGACTTGACCTGGCTGCATCTCGCGTTTCTCGCGATCATAACGGCCTTGCCGTTCACGACCCGGCTGCTCGCGGATTTCTTCACCTACCGCACAGCGTTCCTGATCTACTGGCTCAACATCTTCCTGCTCGGCGCGGCGGTTTACGTCACCTGGGCCTATTCCGAACGCGCGAAACTGCTTCGGGAAGACGCGCCCCCAGCGTTGTTGGGCGCCTTTCGCCGGCGGGTGATCGTCGCCCAGTCGCTCTATGCGGTCGGCGCGCTCGTTGGGCTTGCGAGCGTGCCCCTCGGACTTGCGTTCATCATCCTCATCCAGCTCAACTACGCCGTCGCGCCGAGGCTGCCGATCCTGTCGCGGCTTTAACGCGCGTTCAGGGCTCGAACGGCAGACCGGCGTATTGCTCCGCCATGACGGCCGCGGCTTGTTTCGAACGGTGGAGATGGTCGAATTCGCTGAGCTTGACCCTGGTCTCGAACGCATCGTCGTCGGGAAAGACATGCAGGAGCTTGGTCAGCCACCAGGAAAATCGCACCGCCCCCCAGACCCGTCTCAGCGCCATGTCCGAATAGCTGTCGAGGTAATGGTCGTCGCCCTTGGCGAAATGCGCGGTAAGCGCGCGGTTGAGATAGAAGACGTCCGAGATCGCCAGATTCAGGCCTTTCGCCCCGGTCGGCGGGACGATATGCGCGGCGTCGCCGGCGAGAAAAAGCCGGCCGTAGCGCATCGGCTCGGCGACAAAGCTGCGCAAGGGCGCGATCGATTTCTCGATCGACGGGCCCGTCACGATCTTGCGGGCAATGTCGTCGGGAAAGCGCCGCTTGAGCTCGTCCCAGAACCTGTCGTCCGGCCAGTCCTCGATCCGCGCATCGAGGCCGCACTGGATGTAGTGGCGGCTCAGCATCGGGTTGCGCAGCGACGCGAGCGCAAATCCGCGGTCGTGCCGGGCGTAGATGACATCACCGACCGGCGGCGTCTCCGACATGATTCCGAGCCAGCCGAACGGATAGGCGCGCTCAAAGGTCCTGAGCGTCTCCTTCGGGATGCTCTGGCGCGAGACGCCGTGGAACCCGTCGCAGCCGGCGATGAAGTCGCATTCGAGCGTCTCCGTCACCCCGCCTTTGTCGTAAGTCACCTTCGGGGCGGCAAGGGTTACGCCGTGGAGGCGCACATTCTCGGCCTCTTCGACGATGCGCCCGCCGTCGCGCTCGCGGAGGCGGTACAATTCCTCGGTGATCGCCGTCTGCCCGTGCGACCACATCGAGCGACCTGCGTGGGTCTTGGTGTCGATGAGAAGCGGCTCGCGATCCTGCCACACGATCCAGCTGCCGTCGTGCTCATGGCCCTCGCGGTCCATGCGCTCGCCCGCGCCCGCGTCGCGCAGCACCTTCACCGATCCGGGTTCGAGCACGCCGGCGCGAATGCGGGTGAGGACATGCGCCTTGCTCTGCCGCTCGAGGACGACGCTGTCGATCTTGTCGAGATGCAGCAAATGCGACAGGAGCAGGCCGGCCGGCCCACCCCCGATGATCGCGACCTGCGTGCGGCGCAATTTATCCTCCCTCGCCCCTTTCCCCTCGGGAGAGGGGCGGGGTGAAGGGACCATGCCGTCAGTCGAAAGGCAAATGCAGCGCGGCGCGGACTCGGGCGAGACCGCTGTCGCCTCGGCTCTCCAACACTCACCCCGGCCCCTCTCCCAGGGGAGAGGGGGTTTGCGCCTTACAACCCCACCGCCTCGAGCGCCCCGGCCTGCCGGCGCGAGACCTCCTCCTCCTCGAAGCCGGCGATCGCGTCCTCGTAGATGCGGTGAAAGTTGAGCCTGGCGCCAAGCCGCAGGAACGCGCCGCCGAGGCCGATCGTCGCCCGCTCGAGAAAGACGAATTCGCGCGGCACGCGCAAGCCGCCGCCCTCGGCCTTCAACGCCCGCATGACCTGACCAATCTCGCGCCGTCCGTAATCCGCCGGCTTGACTCCGTCGGCGGCGCTGCGCACCCGATCGTCGAGAATCGGGCCGCACATGAACCGGGCCCAGATGGTCATCGCCTCGGTCGTGCCGGGCGTGAGCCTTGGAAAGCCCCACATCGCATAGGCGTCGGCGGTTCGCGCCCTGTCGTTCGCCTTCAGCGCCCGATAAAGCTCGACCACCCCGAGCACGAACCGCGGCGGAAAGATGCGCACGCAGCCGTAGTCGAACAGATTGACGCCGTCGACCTCGCGTGTTTCCCCCTCCCCCGACGCCGCGACCGTGTAATTGCCGAGATGCGGATCGCCGTGGATCACGCCATAGCGCAGGAACGGGCGCCACCACGCCTCGAACAGCCCGACGGCGATTGCGTTCCGCGCCTCCTGGGACGCGGTCTCGAAGGCGACGAGCGGCTCGCCGTCGAGCCATTGCAGCGTCAGAAGCCGGCGCGTCGAAAGGCTTTCGTCGACGCGGGGCACGCGCACGAACGGCCGGTCGGCGAGCATGACGCGATAGAGGCGCGCGATCTTGGCCTCGTGCTGATAGTCGAGCTCCTCGCGTACCCGTTCCCTGATCTCGCCGGCGATCTCGCGCGTATCGATCGGCGCGCCGGCGCGGCGACGCAGCGAGAACAGGAGATCGAGGTTCGCGAGGTCGGTCTCGACCGCCGACGCCATGTCCGGATATTGCAGCTTGCAGGCGAGCCGCTCGCCCTCGAGGCTGGTCGCGCGATGCACCTGCCCGAGCGAAGCGGCCGCCGAGGGCTTGAAGTCGAAATCCGCAAAGCGCTCGCGCCAGTTTGGCCCGAGTTCGGCCTGCATGCGGCGGCGCACGAAACCCGCCCCCATTGGCGGCGCCTGAGACTGGAGCCGCATCAGCTCGGCGGCGAATTCCGCCGGCAATACGTCCGGGATGGTCGACAGCATCTGTGCGACCTTCATCAGCGGGCCCTTCATCGAGCCTAACGCGGATGCAAGCGCCTTGGCGTCCGTTTCACGCCCGCCCCCGCGCAGCCGGTTGACGCCGACCCTCGCCGCGAGCGCGCCGGCGTTGACGCCGAGGCGCGCGTAGCGCGTTGCGCGGGCGCTCAGGCGGTTCGCTTCGTTGTCATGGGTCCAAGACCGGCAATTCTCCGAGCTCGCGGGGCTCATGGGGATTCCAAGACAGGCCAGCAAGGTCGGAAGATCCTTTTCACCGTGATCGCGGAAGCGCGGCGACTGGTGTGCGTCGTTCATAGTCGTGTCGGAACGACGCTTACCCGCCAGCCGCCACAATCTGACCGGGAATTTCGGGATGCCGGTTTTTCATCGCGTCGGCGTAAGCGCCTCGACGCCTCCGAGATAATTTCAGGACGCCCGCGAACACTGGCGTAAGGTACAAGTTGGCTTCGCGAACCGTTCGTGAGCGCGAAGCGGATGACGAAGCCGCGTGCGAGCAGGATCCTGTCGCGGATCGTAGTGAGGGCGATATGCGACGACGGATGCCGGCGAGATCGAGCCGCGGCATAACGGCGTCGCCTTCCACAGGCGGACGAATATAAGGCTGAGCGCAGCGTCGCGGTCGATGATTGCGTCAGCCGGACCGTCAACAGGCTCGGCGATAGAGCAGTTTCAAGCCTACGATAGTCATAAACCGAGATATCGGCCGACAGGGTCGAGCACGTCTCGCATTCATAGTCCGTGTCGCGTTCGGGCGTAGGTCGCGGCGCGCGCGAGAACGCGAACTCCACTCGCGACGCGCATGCGGTGACGCCCCGGCGCTCTCAACGTCAGCGCCGTAAATCCTCCCGGCGAGCAGGCGGCCGCAAGCGATCTCGTCGACGCCCATATGCATCTGCCTCCAGCGAGACCGTCGCGGCGATCTTCCAGCCGAACAGCGGCTTCTCGTTCAACGCCTCGACCTTCGCCTGATCGCAAACCTCCCGCCCGGCATGATGGGCGCAACGGAGAAGGCAGCGCATCGATCGCCCGGCCTTCGCGCCAGCAGCGCGTAAGCATGTCCGACGCCTTCTGCACGGAAGCCCCGTCCATTCCCCGCCCCCCTCCAGCGCCCGTGTGCTTCCCGCCCTACGCCATCGCCTCGAGCTCGCCGATCATACGCTCGATCACTGACAAGCCGATCTTCCAGAAGCCCGGGTCTTTCGCGTCGAGGCCGAATGGCTCAAGCAGCTCGGAATAGGACTTCGAGCCGCCGGCCGCGAGCATCGCGAGATATCGCTCGGCGAAGCCTTCCCGCGAACGCTCGTAGAGGCCGTAGAGCGAATTCACCAGACAGTCGCCGAACGCATAGGCGTAGACGTAGAACGGCGAATGAATGAAGTGGCCGATATAGGCCCAATAAGTCTCATAGCCAGGCTTAAGCTCGATCGCCGGGCCGAGACTTTCGGCCTGCACGCTCATCCACAATTGGCTGATCCGATCCGCCGTCAGTTCGCCGCTGCGGCGCTCGAGATGGATGAGCCGCTCGAACTTGTAGAACGCGATCTGGCGCACCACGGTGTTGAGCATGTCCTCGACCTTGGCCGCGAGCATCGACTTGCGTTCGGCCGGGTCGGTGATCGCCGCGAGCATCGAGCGGAAGGTCAGCATTTCGCCGAAGACCGAAGCCGTTTCGGCGAGCGTCAGCGGCGTCGGCGCCATGAGCGCGCCGTTGACGTTGGCCAGCACCTGATGGACGCCGTGGCCGAGCTCGTGCGCGAGCGTCGTCACGTCGCGCGTCTTTCCCAGGTAGTTCAGAAGAATATAGGGATGCGCCGAGGGCGTCGTCGGATGGGAGAAGGCGCCGGGAGCCTTGCCCGGCCTCGCCGGCGCGTCGATCCACCGCTCGTCGAAGAAGCGTCGGGCGATATCGGCCATGCGCGGCGAGAATTCGCGATAGGCGCCGAGCACCGTGTCGCGTGCGGCCTCCCAGCGATAGACGCGCCGCAGAGCATTGGGCAAAGGCGCGTTGCGGTCCCAGTGGTCGAGGCGCTCCCTGCCGAACCAGCGGGCTTTCAGCGCGTAATAGCGATGCGACAGACGCGGATAGGCGTCCGTCACCGCCGCGACCAGCGCGTCGACGACCTCGCGCTCGACCCGGTTGGCGAGGTGCCGCGAATCCGCCACGTCGGCGAATTTGCGCCAGCGGTCGGAGATCTCCTTGTCCTTGGCCAGCGTGCTCATGATGAGAGCGAACAGCCGAAGGTTTGCGCCGAGCGTCGTGGCAAGCGTGTTCGCCGCCGCCTCGCGTTTCTCCGGGTCCGGGTCCTGCAGCTTGCCGAGCAGCGGCTCGAGGCTCAGGCTTTCGCCTTCAAAGTCGAACCTCAAAGCCGCCGTCGTGTCGTCGAACAGCCGGTTCCAGGCGGCGCCGCCGCTGACCGATTTCTCGAGGAACAATCGCTCGAGATCGTCGGGCAGCTGATGCGGCTTCTCCTTGCGAATGTCCTCGAGCCAGGGACGGTAATGTCCGAGCGCCGGCGCTCGCATCGCCGCCTCGAGCTTCGCATCATCGATGCGGTTGAGCTCAAGCTCTAAGAACAGGAGATCGCCGGCGAGCGCCGTCACCCGCTCGTTCGTGTCCCCGTAGAACTTCGCCCGCCGGGCGTCGCTCGTATCGGAGGCGTAAAGCAGCGAGGCGTAGGACATGAGGCGGCCGGTCAAATCCTGCATCGACTCGTAGACCCGGACCGCGGCGGCCAGCGTGTCGCCCGCGTCCGTCCGGTCGGCGAGTTCCGGCAAGCTTGCCGCGGTAGGTTTCGGCGAACAGCTTCGCCTCCCGCTCGGCGCGCTCGAGGTCGGCGGCGAAGTGGGGCGAGTCCATGCCTTCGTACAGGTCTTCGAGCCGCCACTCCGGCAATTGCCCGAGATCCGTCGACGAGGGCGGCGGCGCCACGGCGGCGTCAAGAGAATGGGCCGAAAAGCTCATGGAAAAAGCCCCTTTTGGCTCTTGCTAACGCGTCCGCGGCTGCTGCGCGCCCATAAAGCGGTGCTTCCGGAGAGAGGGCGGGTCGGAAAGGGACAGCATTAACATCGCATTTACCGTGATGACACACTGTGGCGCAATGCGCGGCCTTCGAAGCCGCCTTCGGGACGACGATGACCGCTCTCATACTCATTGTTGATGACGATCCCATCCAGCGCCGCCTGCTCGAGGCGATGGCCAGACGCTTCGGCTATGACGCGGAAACCGTGGACTCTGGCGAAGCCGCGCTCACGCGCCTCGAGGCCAGCGACAGGGCGCCGGTCAATCTCGTCATTCTCGACCTCGTGATGCCGGATCTCGACGGCATGGGCGTATTGGCGCGGATGCGGGGGCGCGACATCGCAATTCCCGCAATCGTCCAGACGGGCCTCGGCTCCATCGAGGTCGTCGTTTCCGCAATGCGGGCGGGCGCGACCGATTTTGTCGTCAAACCGGTCGGCGCCGAACGGCTCCAGGTTTCGATCCGCAATGCGTTGCGCGTCGACGCGCTCGAGGACGAATTGCGCCGGGCGACGCGGCGCAACGCGGGCGAACTCAGCTTCCGCGATATTGTCACCCGCGCCGAATCGATGGCGCGGACCGTCCGGCTCGCCGAGCGCGCCGCCAAGTCGAACATCCCGGTGCTGATCGAAGGCGAATCCGGCGTCGGCAAGGAACTTATGGCGCGCGCGATTCAGGGCGGCTCCGAACGGCGAGGCAAGCCGTTCGTCATCGTCAATTGCGGCGCGCTGCCCGAAATGCTGATCGAGTCGATCCTGTTCGGGCACGAGAAGGGCTCGTTCACGGGGGCGATTGAAAGGCACACAGGCAAGTTCGCCGAGGCGAACGGCGGGACGCTCTTCCTCGACGAAATCGGCGAGCTGCCAGCTGAAGCTCAGGTCAAGCTCCTGCGCGCGCTGCAGGAGGGCGAGATCGACCCGGTCGGCTCGCGGCGCCCCGTCAAGGTGGATTTCCGCCTGGTGTCGGCGACGAACCAGAACCTAATCGAACTCGTCAAAGCCGGGCGCTTCCGCGAAGATCTCTTCTACCGCCTGAATGTGTTCCCGATTTCGATTCCTCCGCTCAGGGCCCGAATCTGCGACGTGCCGGATCTGGCGATGCGCTTTCTCGCCCGCTTCTGCGTCGAGGAGGGCAAGCGCATCCGCGGGCTCGCAAACGAAGCGCTCGCGCTTCTCACCGCCTACGATTGGCCGGGCAACGTCCGTCAGCTCGAGAACGCCATGTTCCGCGCGGTGGTGCTGGCCGACGGCGACGAACTGACGGTCGCCGAGTTTCCGCAGATCGCGGCGCAGGTCGCGGGCTACGACGTGCGCATTCCGCCTGCGCCGCCACCGATCGCCGCCGATCCGACAGCCGCCCTCGACTTCCAGCCGACGATCCTCGACCGCGACGATCCCCATTCGCTGAGGCTCATCAACGACAACGGCGATGTCCGCATGCTGGAGGAGATCGAGACCGAGGCGATCCGCTTCGCGCTCGCCCACTACCGCGGGCAAATGTCGCAAATGGCGCGCAAGCTCGGCATCGGGCGCTCGACACTTTATCGCAAGATGAAGGACATCGGAATCGCTGATGACATGCTCGGCGACGCTGCGGCATAATGGGGGCCAAGCGTCGGCGGGCGTCGGCCGGAACGAGCGCGGCCCCGAAGCGGGCGGAGTGTGAGCGGCCGTCAAACGGCGCGGCGGAGCGGCGAATGAGCGCGTTCGGGCGGGGAAACTGGCTGAGCTTCCGCTTGCCGCAAGCCGCCGGCGCCATAGCGGCCACGCTCGTCGCGAGCCTCGCCTGCGCGGAAGACACGCCGGCCGCCGGTCCCTCCCCGGCCGTTCGCGCCGCGGTTTCGCTCGTCTCGGCTGAGGCCCCGCTGGCGTTCGGCGACATCGAGGCGAGCCCGTTGCTTTTAATGTTCAACGCAGCGCGCATCAAGAGAGACGGCGCGCCGAGCCTTGGCCAGTTTGCGGCGTTGAAGTCCGAGTTTGCCGCGGGGGCTGAAGTCGCGACCGCCGCCGCGCCCTCCCGCCTGGTCCGCGAGGAGGCTTCGCCTCCAGCCATGTCCGATCCCGAGGCGGTCCCCCCGCTCTCGCCCGTGCAGAGCGCGCTCGAGGCGGCGTTGGAGCGGCTCGTTGGCGAGAGCGATCAGCCGAACCCGCTCGGCGCCGGCGACTGGCGCGCCGCCCGTGCGGCGATCGCCTTCTTCTACGCCGCGCGCGGCTACGAACCGGTGTGGGTCAACGCGGACGGATTGACCAAGGCTGGGCGCGGCGCGCTCGCCCAGCTCGAACGCGCCAGGGACGATGGCCTCAGCCTCAAGACCCCGGCCCTCCCGCGCGAGGGCGCCGGCGGCCTCCGCCCGGACGCTATCGCCGAGGCGGAGACGGCGATCGCCTCGGCGGTCGTGACTTATGCCGAGCAGGCGACAGGGTCGCGCGTCTCGCCGTCGCGCGTCTCCCTGCTGATCGCCCGAGGGGCCGGCGTCGCCGACCCGGGCGCGGCGCTCGCCGAAACCGCGGCGGCCGCCGATCCGGCGCAACGGCTGGCCGATTTCAATCCGCCGCAGAAAGGCTATCGCGACCTGCGCGAGGAGTGGAAGCGCCTGCTCGACGCCGAGCCCAGCGCGACGCGGCCGGCCGTGGATCTCTCGGCCGATCCGCAGCCGGACGGCGCCGCCCGGCGCGGGAAGCACGCCCTCGGCGGGCGCATCCACATCGCATCGACCGACGCGAGACTGGCGTTCGACTCGCTCGCGCGCCAAAGGGCGTCGGTTCTCGCGAATATGGAGATGTGGCGCTGGGAGCCGCGCGAAATGGGCGAGCGGCGGATCGAGGTCAACGTCCCGGACTTCTCGGTCGCATTCATGGAGGGCGACGCGGTCGTCCATCAGGCGCGGGTCATCGTCGGAAAACCGGAGACGCCGACGCCGATCTTCTCCAACATGATGCGCTATGTGCTCCTCAATCCGTCCTGGCAGGTGCCCGATTCGATCATCAAGAAAGAGCTGATGTCGAAGCTTGGCTCCTTGAGCCGCCGCGGCTACGAGGTCAAAACCGTCGGCGGACGGCTGACGGTGCGCCAGCTGCCGGGCGACGACAACGCGCTCGGGCGGATCGCCTTCATGTTTCCGAACGACTATTCGGTCTACCTGCACGACACGCCGTCGAAAGAGCTGTTCGACGAGGATGCGCGCGCGCTCAGCCACGGCTGCGTCCGCGTCGAAGACCCGCTGAGTTCTGGCGGAACTCGTGCTCGGGGGCGGAACCGGCGGGTGGACGGCTGAGCGAATCGAAGCGGCGATCGGCGGCCCGGAAAGGACCGTCTTCCTGCCCCGCCCGCTGCCCATCCACATCGAATACTTCACTGAATTCGTTGACGAATTCGGTGGACTTCAGGACCGGCCGGACATCTACGGGCTCACCCGTAAGGTCGCAGGCATACTCGCTCAGGCAAGTCAAGATTGAAAGGAATGCCATATCGGGCTATAGGCTTGGCAAGTCGCTTTTTGCCTAACTGTGGCGTGATCGTCACAATGCGAGGTCCGAATACAGCGCGCACGGGGAGGCGCGCTCGGCAGGTCGCGTAGGGGCCGGCGGGAGAGAGGCCGGCCAAAGCGTATGCGTACGAATCGATAGGCACAGTCCGCCGGCTTCGCCGTTGGCGGCGCCGTGTTTGGGAAGGATCGTTGGTTGGCGGGGTTGAGGGTGAACATTGGCGCCGGCCGCGGCGGGGCGGGGGCGCAGATGGCCGTGGCGGCGGCGTTTGTCGCGGCTTGGCTCGTCCCGAACTCGACTAAATCGGCGGTCGCCAACGGCGACACGCGCACAATCGTCCTGTCCGATCAGCACACCAATAAATCCGGCTCGTTCACCTTCATGGTCAATGGCGTCTACGACCAAGGGGTGCTCGACAAGCTGAACTGGTTCTGTCGCGACTGGCGGCTCAATGAGCCGACCAAGATGGACCCCCACCTGTTCGATATCATCTGGGAGGTCTATCGCGAATCGGGCTCGACCCAGCCGGTCGACGTTCTCTCCGGCTACCGTTCGCCGCAGACCAACGCGATGCTGCGCCGGCGCTCGCGCCAGGTCGCCGAACATTCCCAGCACATGGAAGGCAAGGCGATCGACGCCCATTTCCTCGACGTCGGCACGGCGCGCATCCGCGACATCGCCATGCGGATGGAGGAAGGCGGCGTCGGCTTCTATCCGACCGGCGCGACGCCCTGGGTACACATCGACAGCGGCTCCGTCCGCTATTGGCCGCGCATGAGTCGAGACGCTCTGACACGGCTGTTCCCTGACGGAAAAACCGTGTTCATCCCGGCCGACGGTCAGCCGATGCCCGGCTACCAGCAGGCGCGGGCGGAGATCGAAGCGCGCGGCGGGCAGATCCAGGTCGCGGGCGGCGGGTTTGGAATCTTCTCCTGGTTGTTCGGCGCGCGCGGCGGGGGCGCGGACGACGCGGAAGAGGAAGGCGGGCAAGAGGCGACGACAACGACGATCGGGATGGCGCGCGGCGGCCGCGGGGGCGGCGGCGCGCCGCAGGTTCAGGTCGCCGACGCGGGCCCCGAAGCGGTGGCGAAGGCGAAGCGCGACCTGCCGTCCGGTCCCGCCTCGGCAGGCCCAATCGAGACCCCGCCAGCGGCCGCCGCCAACCCGCAGGATTCCGACACTGGACCGGAGGCGGTCGCCAAAGCCAAGCGCAACTTGCCGACCGGGCCGGCCTTCGCGAGCGCCGCGCCCGCGCCGCCGGTCAAACCTCAGGTGGTTGCGGCCCTCGAGCAGCCTGACATCGCCACCGATGTCACGCCGAGCGACGCGCGCAGCGCTCTCGGCGCCAAGTCGTTCGGCCCGCTGCCGCCGCGCCGGCCCGCCGGCCTCGACCTCGCTGCGGCTCTCGCTGGGGCTCCGGCGCCTCCTGTGCGTCCGGCCGAGTTGATCCTGGCCTCGGCGGTTCAGGGCGGCCCAGCCATTCTTCCCCCGCCGTCGCCGAACCGCGCGCCCGCAGGCGCGGCCGCGCCGCGCGCGTTGCTGCCCAAGGTCATCACGTCCGGGGTCGACAGCGCGCCGACGGGCGCGCTCGCGCTCGCCGAAATGCCCCAGGCGCAGCTGCGCGACGACGGCGCGCTGCTCGCCAAGGCGGCGGCGCTCACGGTGACTTTGCCGCCAATGCCGGTCGCCAATGTCAGCGCTTCCCAGGCGGCGGCGCAGCCGGCCGCCGCTCCGTCGCAGCCTGAGGCGCCCGCCAGCGGCGGCGTCATGGCGTCAACCGCCGAAAAACTCGCCCGCTTGTTCGGCAGCCTGACATTCGGCGGGTTCAAGGCCACCACGCCCGCGGCCGCCAGTCCAGACGATCTTCGCGGCGCGCAGCAATAGCGGCCGCGCCCGAGGGGCGCCCTCGGCAAGAGGCGCCGCTCGAAGAAACGGGCGCTTCCTGAGGAGCGCCCGCTAAAGACCATCCGCGAACGCCCGGCGCGCCGAAGCGCGCGCTCTATTTCCTTACGTCAAGCCTTGTCGATCGCCCATCGGCCAGGGCCGGCTGCGGCGATAAACAGGAAGATGAAGCAATAGAGCAGCGCCGGCTCGCCGAAGTTGAGCGCGGGGAAGAAACTCATCGGGAAATGGGCCATGAAATAGGCGGCGGCCATGAAGCCCGACAGAATGAACGCCACCGGCCGGGTGAAGAGGCCGATCGTGATCAGCACGCCGCCGACGAGTTCCAACGTCCCGGTGACGTAGAGAAGCCCTACCGGCATCTTGTCGATGAACGGCAGGCCGGCCGGGAAGCCGAGCAGCTTGCCGGTCCCGTGTTCGAGAAAGGCGAGGCCCGCGGCGATGCGCAGGACGGAAAGCAGATAAGGCGCAAATCGCGCCGTGTTGACGGCCGGAGCCAGGGAAGTCGGAATAGCACTGCTCATTGGATCACCTTCATGCTGAGTTGATTGTGGGAAACCGCCAGCGCTCCGTTGGCTTTCATGACGCGAGCTTGGCTGCGACCTTTGCGATCAGTTCGCCCTGATGCCGGGCGCCTTCGAGCTCGATCTTGGTCGGCTGGCGCTGGCCCTGCCCACCGGCGATCGTGGTCGCGCCGTAAGGCGCTCCGCCGACAATCTCCTCGAGCGTCATCTGGCCGGCGTGGCTGTAGGGGAGCCCGACGATCACCAGGCCGAAATGCATCAGGTTGGCGATGATCGAAAAGAGCGTCGTTTCGTTGCCGCCGTGCTGGGTCGCGCTCGAAGTGAAGGCCCCGCCGACTTTTCCGTGCAGGGCGCCGCTCACCCAGAGTTGCCCCGCCTGCTCCCAGAAGCTGCCCATCGCCGAGGGCATGCGGCCGAAACGCGTCGGCGCGCCCACAATGATCGCGTCGTAGTTCCCAAGCTCGGCGGGGGTCGCGATCGGCGCCGGCTGATCGAGCTTGAAATGCGCCGCCTTGGCGACCGCCTCGGGAACGGTCTCCGGGACGCGTTTGACGTCGACCGTCGCGCCCGCCGAACGCGCTCCCTCCGCCTCGGCGTAGGCCATCGCCTCGATGTGGCCGTAACTCGAATAATAGAGGACCAGCACTTTCGCCATCCAACCCTCCCTGATTTGCAGAACGAAGCTTTCAGAGAATCGTCGCCATCTGATCGAACGTCAGCCGCGGATTGCGCGGGTAAAGCTTCTCGTCGTGGCCATAGCCGATGTTGATGATGACGTTGGCCTTGATCTTTCCTTCGGGAAAGAACTCCGCCTCGACTTTGGCCGCGTCAAAACCGCCCATCGGGCCGGCGTCGAGGCCGAGCGCTCGGAGCGCGAGGATGAAATAGCCGACCTGGAGCGTCCCGCTCTGCGCCGCGCTCTTTGCCGCAAGTTCGGGATTGCCGGCGAAAATGCTCTTGAAGTCCCGTTGCGGCGTCAAATAGGGCAGATGCTCGTAGAACTCGAGATCGTAACCGGCGATCGCGACCACGGGAGCGGCCATCGTCTTGTCGACATTGCCCGGAGCCATAGCCGGACGCAGGCGCTCCTTTGCCGCGCTCGAGCGCAGGAAGACGACCCGCATGGGCTGCTGGTTCGCAGCGGTGGGGCCCATTTTGGCGAGGTCGAGCGCCTCGCGCAGCAACGCTTCCGGCACGGGCCGGTCAAGAAAAGCGCCGTGGGTGCGGGCCTCGGTGAACAGCTGGGCCAGCGCCTCGCCCGGGAGCGACGCGTGGCGGGCGATTTTTCTTGGGTTGACTGAAATGGTCATGTTCGTTCTCCCGTTCGAAAAATCGCGCGCGTGTCCGATCGCCGCGATCCGAGCGCAGCGCGCGGTGAAAATCGAGGAACCTTGTCGGCTTTCGGGTCGCGGCTACTCGGCCGCGACGGCCGGGCTTTTCGCGCTCGCCTCGCGCGCTGTTTTCAGCGCGTTCGTCCACCAGGCGAGCTCATCGAGCAGCGCATCGGCGGTCGGCTTGAGGTAGGCGAAATCGGAGATGGGCTTGCCCTCGCGCAGCGCGGCCATGAAGTCGGCGCCGGCCAGATGCACCGCCGAGCGCGTCGGCGCCATCTGCAGTTCGATGGTGATGAGCCTCAATTGCTCGATCGCGCGCGCCGCGCCGATCGCGCCGTAGCCGACAAAAGCGGCCGGCTTCTTGTTCCACTCGGGATAGGCGTAGTCGAGCGCGTTCTTGAGCACGGCGGGAACGCCGTGGTTGTATTCCGCGGTCACGAAAATATAGCCGTCGTAGCGACCCACTTTCTTCTGCCAGCGCACGCCTTCCGCATTCTGGGTCGGAACCCATGCGTTGCTGGCGACCTCGTCGAAGAACGGCAGCGGATGATCGCGGAGGTCGACCAAGTCGAACTCCATGTCGCTTCGCGCCTTGGCGATGTCGTGGATCCATTGCCCGGCCTTGTGGCCAAAGCGAGCGGCGCGGGCGGTGGAAAGAATGATGGCGATTTTTGGCTTGCTCACGAGCAGGTCCTTTCGGGGCATCCACAATCACATGAGATGCGCGCATAAACTTCTGTCACCCCGAAACTTGGGGCCAATCATGCATCATGACAATCGGCAAAATTGTGGTAGGTATGATCGGTATCGCTGATAGATCGAGGAGCAAGGCCGATGATCGATCCGCTCACGCTTGACCAGCTGCGCGTTCTCGTCGCGGTCGCCGACGCCGGAAGCTTCTCCGCCGCGGCGCGAAAGCTCGGCCGGGTCCAGTCGGCGATCAGCCAGTCGATTCAGACGCTCGAGACAACGCTGCGACTCACCCTCTTCGACCGTTCGAGCAAGACGCCGCGGCTGACCGATGCGGGACGGGCGCTGGTCGGCGACGCCCGAGCGCTGATCGCGGCGGCGCAGGCGATCCGCGCGCGCGCCGAGGGCATGGCCGACGACGTGGAGCCGGAGCTGACGCTCGCGGTCGATTCCATGTTTCCCATCCCGCTTCTCATGGAGAGCCTGAAGGCGCTGCGGGTCGCGTTTCCGCAACTCCCGGCGACGGTGTTCACCGAGGCGCTGGGAGGCGCCGAGCAGAGGCTGCGCGACGGCGCGGCGCGGCTTGCGATCTACACCGTCGCGCCGACGGGCCCGGGCGATCTCTCGATCGAGTTCATGACGCGAATCGACATGTGGCCGGTGGTCGCGGCGGACCATCCTCTGGCCGCGTTGCCCGAGCCGCTGACGCGCGAGGATCTCGAGCCGCACGTGCAGCTCGTGCTCACCGATCGAACCGCGCTGACGCAAAACTGGGTTGGCGGCGTCGTCAGCAGGCACATCTGGCGGTTCGCCGACCTCGCCACGCGGCTCGATTTCCTGCTCGCCGGCTTCGGATGGTGCAACATGCCGAGCCACATGGTCGCCGAACACATCGCCGCCGGCCGGATGAAGAAGCTCAGGCTCGCCAATCGGGAGGAAGTCGCCCTGCCCGTCTATGTCGTGCACGAACGCGGCCGCGCGCCGGGCCGGGCTGGCCGCTGGCTGATCGCCGATCTGCGCGAGCGTTTGAAGACATGCCCCGGCGCCCATCACTCCCAAGAGGAGCCCGCCATTCAGAGGGCCGCGGTCGCCTGATCGGCGCTAGCGCGCCCTGCCCTCGCGTCCGTACAATAGCAGCATCGCGATGATGACGACGCCATAGGTGATCTGCCGTCCCGCCTCCGACATCTGCACCACCGACAGAATGGACTGCAGCAGGGTGATGAGAATGACCCCGGCGATCGTGCCGATATAGCTGCCGCGCCCGCCAAGGATCGACGCGCCTCCGAGAACGACGGCGGCGATCGCCGGCAGGAGATAGGCGTCCCCCATCGCCTGCGCGGCCTTGCTGGCGTAGCCCGCGAGCAGGACGCCGCCGAACGCCGACAAGCCCCCGGCGATGGCGAAGGCGATCAGAACGACGCGCTGCGTGTCGATGCCCGAAAGATAGGCGGCGCGCTCGCGATTGCCGATGCCATAGACCGCGCGGCCGAAGGTCGTGCGGTTGAGGAGGAAGATCGCGCCCGCGCCGACCACCGCCCAAACCAGAAGCGCGTTCGGCAGCCCGAACAGGAAATCGCCGGTCGCGAGCGTGCGCATCGCCGGAGACGACGAATCCTGCGGCGAGAATCCGCCGGTATGCGCCACCATCAGCCCTTGCGCGACCGCGTTGACCGCGAGCGTGATGATCATGGAGGGGATGCGCAGGTAGGCGACGCCGAAGCCGTTGAGGAGGCCGAGCGCGACCCCGCATCCGACGCCGAAGGGTATCGCTATCGCTTCGCCAACCGGGCCCCACCCGGTCGCCGCCGTCGACATCATGCCCCCGACGGCGACCACCCAGGGGACGGAGAGGTCGATCTGGCCGAGAAGAATGACGATCATCGTGCCGGTCGCGATGACGCCGAGAAACGAGGCGACCTTCAATTGCTGCAGCAGGTATTCGGGCGACAGAAAGCTGCGCGAGTAGAGCGAGCCCAGGAGCAGCATGGCGATGACGCAGCCGAAGGCGATCGCGACCGGCGGATCGACGCGGCGCAGGATGGCGCCAGTGAGCCGCGCCTGCGTCCCTTGGCTCATGGAAAGAGCTCCAGCCGGTTGCGAACCTGAAACAGCCTCGCCGAGCCGACGCAGACGGCTGCGAGCAGCACCAGACCCTGGAACAGCGGCTGCCAGAGCGGGTCGAGATTGAACACGAACAGAAGGTCGCCGATGGTCCGGAACATCAGCGCGCCGAAGATCGCGCCGATCGCGCTGCCCGATCCGCCGAAGAGCGAAACCCCGCCCAGCACCACCGCGGCGATAGAAAACAGGGTATAGGAGTTGCCGTTGGCGGCCGAGGCCTCGCCAGAATAGGTCACGAACGTCAGGAACAATCCGCCGACGGACGCGGTCAATCCGGAAAGCAGATAGGCGCAAAACTTCGCCGCGTCGACCGGAACGCCGGACATATAGGCGGCGGTCTCGGACGAGCCGACGGCGTAAGCCGCCCGGCCGACTTCCGATCGCGCATAGGGAACCCAAAGCACGAGAACGACGACGGCGAGCGCAATCAGGCTTGCGGGCGCCGCGCCGAAGACGCGTCCGGTCAGCGCGTCGGCAAGGGGTCCATAAACGTCGCCGCCGGGAATCGGCCTGAGCAGCAGGGCGAAACCGAAAAACACCGCGCCTGTGGCGATGGTGGCGACGATCGGCTGGAGGCGCCCGTAGATGACGATGAGCCCGTTGATCGCGCCGCAGGCAAGGCCGGTCAAAAGAACGCCGAGAACGCCGAGCGTGGCGGTCGCGGCCGTGCCGACGACGATCCAGGACGCAAGGCAATTGGTCAGCACGAACACCATGCCGACCGAAAGATCGATGCCGGCGGTGATGACGACGAAGGTCTGGGCCATCGCCACCAGCGCCAGCAGCACGCCCTTGTTGGCCGCCGTCTGCACGACATTGGCGCTGAATCCGGCCGGATGGTTGCTCGAGTAGATCGCGAACATGACGACGAAAAATATGAACGCCAGAAGGGTCGCGCAATTCTGGGCGAGCCGATAGCGCCAGTCGCTCATGGCTGCGGTCCCGCAGCCGCTGCGGCGTCTGCTTCCGCACCGATGTTGAGCGCGCTGCTGATGAGCGCGCGCTCGGTGATTTCGGACCCGCTCAGCACCCGCTTGATCGCGCCGTCATAGAGCACGAGCGCGCGGTCGCAGCAGCCGATCAGTTCGTCATAGTCGGTCGTATAGAAGACGATCGCGGCGCCGGCGTCGGCGAGGCGGCGCAGGAGCACATAGATCTCCTGCTTGGTGCCGACGTCGATGCCGCGCGTCGGATCGTTGAGCAGGATGATCCGCGGCTCGGCCATCAGCCATTTGGCGATCACGACCTTCTGCTGATTGCCGCCCGAGAGCGAGCCCGCCGGCGCGTCGGTTCCCGCCATATGGATCTCGAGAAGGTCGACCATCTCGGCGACCAGCTTATTCTCACGCGCCGCGTCGACCACCCCGCCCCTCGACACCCGCCCAAGCGCGGCGAAGGAGAGGTTCTCGCGCACCGACATCGGCAGCATCAACCCCTCGGTCTTGCGATCCTCGGGGATCAGCGCCATGCCGATCGACTTCGCTTTCGCGGCATGCGGAACTCGAAGGAGAAACCGGCGCTCCCGCAACTCGTATCTCGCCCGAAACGCCGCGCAGGACGCCGAACAGCGCCAGCAGCAATTCCCGCTGGCCCTGCCCGTCAAGGCCGCCGAGGCCGACGACTTCGCCTGCCTGGGCGGTGAACGAAATGTCGCGCAGCCGGTCCGTCCAGCTCAGGTTCCTGACCTCGAGGAGCGGCGCCGCGCCGTTGCCTCGCGCGGCCGGCTTCGGCGGAAAGACGTGGCTATATTCGCGCCCGATCATCATCTCGACGACCTCGCTGTCGGACTTGGTTCCCGCGGCGTAGGTCGCGACATTGGCGCCGTTTCTGAACACCGTGCATTCGTCGGCGAGCTCGGCGATTTCGTGCATGCGGTGGGAGATGAACAGGAGCGCGAGCCCCTCCTGGCGCAGGCGCTTCAGGACCACGAACACCTTCGCGACGTCGGCCGCGGTCAAGGCCGAGGTCGCCTCGTCGAGAATGAGGACGCGCGGCTTGCGCGCCAGAGCCTTGGCGATCTCCACCATCTGGCGGCGCGAGAGCGGCAGGTCCTTGACCAGGGCCATCGGATGGATGTTGGGCGCCCCTGCGCGCACCAAGGCTTCTTCAGCGATTCGGCGCTGTGCGCGCCGGTCGATCAATCCGAACCGGCGCGGCGGGTTGGAGATGGCGATATTGTCCGCCACCGAGAGCTCGGGAACGAGCGAGAGCTCCTGGAAGATACAGACAATTCCCGCGCGATTGGCCGCAGCCGGCGCATTGAAGGCAACTTCCGCCCCGTCGAGGACGATGCGCCCGGAATCTGGCGCGACGACCCCCGCAAGAATCTTGATCAGCGTCGATTTGCCCGCGCCGTTCTCGCCGAGAATGGCGTAAATCCGGCCGGCGAATACGGTGAGGTCCGCATTGGCGAGCGCCCGCACGCCCCCATAGCGCTTGGAAACCCCCTCCATGCGCAAAATCGGCGAGGCTGTCGGCCCCAGTTGCGTCACGCCGCCAAACCTCGCCCGCAAAGAACTACAGAAGAAACAAAAGGCTCACGATTCGGCGGCCCGTCGCGGAGCAGCGTGCTCCGCGACGTCCGCGCTGTCGACTGGGCTACTTGTTTTCCTTGGACTGTCCCATGATCTCCTGCGCCGTGAAATTGATGTTGCAGGTCGGGAAGGAATTGCCGACGAAGAAGTTGTCGGACTGGGCGGCGTAGTAGTTCTCCCCATCCTTGAAGTTCGG
Source organism: uncultured Alphaproteobacteria bacterium (assembly GCA_963761435.1). Classification (GTDB taxonomy): domain Bacteria; phylum Pseudomonadota; class Alphaproteobacteria; order Rhizobiales; family Beijerinckiaceae; genus Roseiarcus. The sequence continues at coordinate 713,161 of CAVXHJ010000010.1, forward strand.
ATCCTCCGCCGTGGCCAGCGGCAGCTTGACCGACTGCGGCACGACCTGCCCTTCAAGCGCGGCGATCGCCGTCTTGATCGCGACCGCGACCTGCGCCGGGCCGGTGCCGCCCGACGAGCATTTCAGGCCCTGATCGGCCAACTTGGCGCAGAATTTGCGGAAGCCGTTCTCAGTCTCGCCGCCGAACGGGACCATCGGATGCTTGGCGTCGAGCATCGCCTGCACGACGCCGGTGTCGCCGCCCTGCGCCGTGATGCCGTCGAAATGCTTCTGCACCGCAATCGCGTCCGCGCTAACCTTCTGCGCGGTCGGATCGTCCCACTTGCCGTAAACTTCGACGACATCCCACTTCTTCCCGGTCGCGTCGAGCGCCTCGTGAATGCCGTCGTGACGGTCGCGATCGACGGACGTGCCGGATACGCCCCGCACTTCGAGAACCTTGCCGCCATTGGGGATATGGCTCGCAAGCCACTTGCCCCAATAGACGCCAAGGCCCTTCTGGTCGACGTCGACGTTGATGGCGTCTTCGCTGTCGAGAATGTTGTCGAAGGCGACAAGCACCACGCCCGCGTCGTTAGCGCGCTTGATCACGGGCTTGAACGCCGACGGGTTCTGAGCGTTGACGACGATCGCATCGAAGCCGGAATCGATGAAATTGTTGATCGCCGCGATCTGCGCCGCAACGTCCTCGCCGGTCGAAACGACCTTGAACTCTTTCAGCTTGGCGGCGACGTCGGGCTGCGCCGCGTAGGCCTTGGCCGTCTGGATCATCTGAATGCGCCAGGTGTTGGCGATGAACCCGTTGGCGAGCGCGATGCGGAACGGCCCCTTCTTGGCCGGGTACTTGAAGAACTTGGTCTTGTCGGTCCACGGCACGAAGCAGTTCGGCTCCGCGGAGGGTCCTGACACGACCTCGGGTCCGGCGGCGTAGGCGGGCGCGGAGAATGCGCAAGCTGCGGTGATCATGCCGCAGGCTGCGGCGATGGCGGCAAAGCGATGATGACTCATGGTCTTCCTCCCGAGTGTTTTTGATCGGCCCCACGGCCGGCCGATGAGAACCGGCTGCCATCGAAGGCCAATCTTGTCGTCCGCGCAACCGTCAAGCACGCCAACTTGTCCGGAGTATGAACCCGGCCAGATTTGATCGGCTTTCCGCCGCGCTGACATGTCAGTATAGCGGAGGGGCGCCCTCGTACACAAGTCCGTGAACGGACGCATCGGCGGCCCCGAGCCGCCAAAATGCGGGCTCGCTCCGCCCGGCCGCCGCTTTGGACTTGCCGCCGCCATGCTAGACGCTTTCGCCGTGACCCGCGCGCCCCTCCGGCTGGGCTGCGTTCACGAGGAGGCAAGGATGGCGACAGTCAAACTCTGGACCGACGCGGAAGCGGAAGCGCACCCGAAGGTCAAGGCGGTCTTCGACGATATCCGGGCGACACGGAAGTCGGACTTCGTCAACAATTTCTGGCGCGGACTCGCCAACCAGCCCGAAATCCCTCGAGCGCGCCTGGAGCGCGGTGAAAGCGGTGATGGGCGCGCCCGGACCGCTCGACCCGCTCACGCGCGAACTGATCTACATCGCCGTTTCGATCACGAACAAGTGCTCCTATTGCATCCATTCGCATACGGCCGCGGCCCGCGCGAAGGGAATGACCGACGCGCAATATTCCGATTTTCTCGCTGTCGTCGGCATGGCCTCGCAGACGAACGCTCTGGTGACGGGCCTGCAATTGCCGGTCGACGCGGAATTCCTCATCGAGAGCTGAACACGAGGTCCCGGAGAATAGTGCGTTCACAAGGCGACGCCGTCATCGCGGGCGTGAGCCGAAGCAATCCAGGCGAACGGAGAGGCGGCGACAAAAAAGGCCCGCCGGATCGCTCCACGCGGGCCTTGGCCTTGAGAGTCCTGAGACGAGCGGCTTACTTCGCCTTCTCGCCCTTGTCGCGAGCTTTCAGCGCCGCGCCGAGGATGTCGCCGAGCGACGCGCCCGAGTCGGCCGAGCCATATTGCGCGATCGCCTCCTTCTCCTCGGCGACTTCGAGCGCCTTGATGGAGACGGCCACTTTCCGCGCGCGGCGGTCGAACTGGGTGATGCGGGCGTCGACCTTCTCGCCGACCGAGAAGCGCTCGGGGCGCTGGTCGCCGCGATCGCGGGCAAGCTCGTTGCGCTTGATGAAGGCAGTGAGGTCGGTGCCGGCGATCTTGACCTCGATGCCGCCGTCCTTCACCTCGACCACCTCGCAGGTCACCACCGAGCCCTTGCGCAACTCGCCTTCCGCGCCGCCCTCCTCGCCTGTCTTCTTGGCCGCGAACGGATCATTCGCCAGCTGCTTGACGCCGATGGCGATGCGCTCCTTCTCGACGTCGACGTCGAGAACCTTGGCTTTGACCGTGTCGCCTTTCTTGTAGTCCTCGATCGCCTGCTCGCCCGGACGCGACCAGTCGAGATCGCTGAGATGGACCATGCCGTCGACGTCGCCGTCGAGGCCGACGAACAGGCCGAACTCGGTCTTGTTCTTGACCTCGCCCTCGACGGTCGAGCCGATCGGGTGCTTCTCTGCGAAAGCCTCCCACGGGTTCTGCAGCGTCTGCTTGAGGCCGAGGGATATGCGCCGCTTGGCGGCGTCGACCTCGAGCACCTGGACCTCGACCTCCTGGCTCGTGGAGACGATCTTGCCGGGATGGACGTTCTTCTTGGTCCAGGACATTTCCGAGACGTGGATGAGGCCCTCGATGCCCGGCTCGAGCTCGACGAACGCGCCGTAGTCGGCGATGTTCGTCACGCGGCCCTTGAGCTTCTGGCCGACGCTGTAGCGCGTCTCGATGTTCGACCACGGATCTTCCTGCAACTGCTTCATGCCGAGCGAGATGCGGTGGGTCTCGTGGTTGATCTTGATGATCCTGACCTTGACCTGCTGGCCGATGGTCAGGACTTCGCTCGGATGATTGACGCGCCGCCAGGCGATGTCGGTCACGTGCAGGAGGCCGTCGATCCCGCCGAGATCGACGAACGCGCCGTAGTCGGTGAGGTTCTTCACCGTGCCGTCGATGACCTGGCCTTCGGCGAGGTTGGCGACGATCTCGTGGCGCTGCTCGGCGCGGCTCTCCTCGAGCACGGTGCGGCGGGAGACAACGATGTTGCCGCGGCGCCGGTCCATTTTCAGGATCTGGAACGGCTGGGGAATGTTCATCAGCGGCCCCACGTCGCGAACGGGGCGAATGTCGACCTGGCTCCGCGGCAGGAAGGCGACGGCGCCATCGAGGTCGACGGTGAAGCCGCCTTTGACCTGGTTGAAGATGACCCCTTCGACCTTCTCGTTCTTCTCGAACGCCTGCTCGAGCTTGACCCAGCTCTCCTCGCGCCTCGCCTTGTCGCGCGAGATGACCGCCTCGCCGAGCGCGTTCTCGATCCGCTCGAGATAGACCTCGACCTCGTCGCCGAGGCCCGGCGCGGGATCGCGGCCGTGATTGGTGAATTCCTTGAGGGCGACGCGCCCTTCCGTCTTCAGGCCGACGTCGATGACGGCCATGTCCTTTTCGATCGCGACGACCTTGCCCTTGACGACCGTTCCTTCGAACGCTTCGTCCTCGCCGTAGGTCTCGTTCAATAGCGCGGTGAAATCCTCGCGCGTGGGCGCAAAGGTCTGAGTGGAAGCCATTGGTTCTCCTGGAATGCCCTATGCGGGCGGCGCCGGCTTTGGGTTCGAGTTGACGTTCAGGCGTCCGCCGGTCGGAGAGGGCCGCGTTTGATTTCGCGCGGCGCCTGTCGCCGCCTCATCGGCGGGCCGGCGCATATCGGCCGACGACGGAAACCCGGGGTTAAGCGCCATATGGGAAGCCCGTATCGCGCGCGCCACCCGCTAGCAGGAAAGAACGCACGGCGCAAGGAGCAAAGCGCCGGTTTCGGCGGCTGTTCCGCGCGACAATGGGCGGGGCGCGAATGCGTTCAGCGCGTCAGCGACAATTCCCGGAGTTTCTTGCGCGCCGAGCCGTAAGTCCCAAGCTGGTAGACCGACGCGCCGACCGGCGAGAACGTGAAGCTCGCGACCGGCTCGGCGAGCATCTTGTCGAGGTAGGCTTGGGTCGCAATGCCAATCGTGACATGCGGATTGAACTTGTCGCCGGCGGCGACCGTGACGAAATCGGCCACATAGTCGATCAGCCCAGGCTGAATGTCGCGGCCCCCGTCGCTCGATACGAACGCGGCGGCCGTCCCGTTCCTGTCGACGAAAGGCGCAACCGCCTCCAAAAGCTCCCGTTGCAGCCGGAGCAAATCCTCCGTCCGCTCAACCACAATGCCGGCGATGCCGTCCGGGGGCACCGGGATATAGTAATATTTGAACGCTCTCAGCTTCCACTCCGCCACTCTCTCCTTGATCAGAACCTTGTCGGAAGCGGCGTAGGCCTTGCTGAGCTCGGCGGCGCGGACGAACTGCTGCACCAGCGTGAGATGCGGGTGATGCGTCGCGTCCAGGGTGAAGCCTTTCGGATAGACCTTGAGCAGCCGCGCGTTGTCGGCTCGGGCGTGGCGAACCATCGTAGCGTCGGGTTCGAGCGCGATGTCGATGGCGGTGAGCCGATGATCCTGAGCGGAGGACATCCCAATCGAGCCGGGCGCCGGCCGCAGGGGCATGCTGAACGCTTCCGCGACTTTCGAGTCCTTGCGCACGCCGACCCCCTTCTGCTTCGCCAGAGAGCGCGTCTTACCGCTTACATTATCGGATTCACTTTTTTATTAACACCAATTTCAAGACACGTTTGCGCGGTTTCAAGGGCCGCCTGCGCTCCGGCCGGGGCCTGTTGCTTTCTTTCGACGGCGCGCTGAGGCCGACGCTGTTCTGATCCGGCCCGACGGCGACATCGCCTGGTCCGCCGGCGGCGCCCAACCGCTCGAAACCGCCCTCGCCCGGTGGTTCGGCTGAGCCCTGCGACCAGGCCCGCGAGAGGCTCGCGCGCTGCTTCATGGCTTCAATCAGAAAACAGTCTATTCAGTAACTTATGCCGGATATGCGACCCGTTACATTAGCTCTTTCGCGCACGCGTCGCCGCCGCCTTGGCGGCGGCTTCTTTCCGGTGCGCCTGCGGGCGCGCGCCAAGCTCGCGCCAATCCGTCTCCGACAGGTCGACGTCATAATGCCTGGCCGCCTTTTCGATGTTGGCGAAGGCGAGCTCCCGATCGGCGCTGGAGACGTCCTCGACCTGGTCGAAGCGCGCAACCGCGTTGCGCACATGCTTCGCGTCGGTCAGAGGCTCCTTGCGCTGCTTCGGAAAGGCGAAGACGGAGTCCGGCAGGTCGCTTTGCTTCGTCAGCCGTCCGTGCTTCTCATGAGGCTTCCAGGTTGTTTGCATGAGCGCCGCTCCTTTGCGTCATCAACGATAAACTTCGGCAAATCCTCTCCGGTTCCGGCGGCCCGGCGCAGAATCGCAGCGTCTTGTCTTTACCCGACCACAATCATATGTATATACATGAAATTTCCGCGGGAAATCTCCATGAGCGCGCGCGACATCGTTCTCTGCCAGCCGGTCCGCACCGCGATCGGCGCCTATAATGGGACGCTCAAGGGCGTGCCCGCGACCGCCCTCGGCGCCGTGGTCGTCCGCGAGACCCTCCGCCGCGCCGGGCTCAGTCCAGGCGAAATCGGCTCGGTCGTGATGGGGAACGTCATACAGGCCGGCAACCGGATGAACCCGGCGCGGCAGGCTTCGATCGGCGGCGGCGTCGCCCACGGCCACCCGATCGGCGCGACTGGCGCCGTGCTCGTGACCCGGCTTCTCCATTCGATGAAGCGCGACGGCCTGCGCAAGGGCGTCGTCACGCTCTGCATCGGAGGCGGTCAGGGCATAGCGCTCGCTCTCGAAGCGGCCTGAACCCTTAGACGGTGGGCTCGAGTTCGCGGACCTCCTCGTCCGTGACGCAGATCAAGCCTTCGTTCACCTTGCGCAGCCCATCCAGGAAAATCGAAATATCCGCCTCCTGACCGCGGCGCTGCTCCTCCAGCGGCCTGAACCTGCCGCTATAGAATGCGTATTCGGCGCCTTGAATCAGATAAGGAACAATTCCTTGCAACCTGAATGCAAGTTTCTCCTCGCGTTTGTCCGCGACCTTAAAATTGAATTCTACAATCTGCCTGATTTTGTAAATTCGGCCTTCCCTCAGATATTCGTCGATAAAACGATTTACGACGCCGCCGATCGGTTGTGCGTTGATACAAACAATTTTTTGACCAACATACCAATCGCGCATTTTCTTCTCCTCGCATCCGGCAGATAATACTGCAGTTGCCGGTTGTTTCCCTTCCTGGTTTCAATATAAACACCGAAAATGAACATAGGCTGTCAATATCGCGCCGATTATTAGCAAGCGCGGTCAATCTTGTTAAGCTCGTGTGACCGCTCCTTTTATAGTCTTGCTTCGTATTTTCGTCGCGGCAGGCAGCCTGCCGGGCAAACCCGAGAGCGCGTCGGGGCCGGGCTGCCGCCCGCCGCTGCAAGCCTGCCCTGACCTCCCCGATCAATGAAACGTGCGCCGCCCTGGGGTTGCTGGCGGGCCGCGACTGCCGCAGAAACCTCGACGGGGGCCCCGCGCAATCCGCCGGCCGACAGGAGCCGTTCACATGAGCTTGAAAGTTCTCTTCATCGGCGGGACCGGCAACATTTCGCTGTCCTGCGTCGCGGAGGCGGCGCGCGCGGGCTGCCGCGTCACGGTTTTCAACCGGGGCGCGACGAGCGGGCTCCTGCCCGGGGGCGTCGACTCGATCCAGGGCGAGACGGGCGGCGCGCGCTACCGCGACCTCGGCCGCGGCGGCTTCGATGTCGTCTGCCAGTTCATCGCCTTCACGCCGGACCAGATTGCCAGGGACATCGAAGTGTTCTCGGGCGGCGGCGCGCAATACGTCTTCATCTCCTCCGCCTCGGTCTACGAGAAGCCGCCGCGCCATCATGTGATCACGGAGGAAACGCCGGCGGTGAATCCCTACTGGCTCTACAGCCAGAACAAGATCGCCTGCGAGGGGGCGCTCAAGGCCGCGCGCGGCCTCGACTGGACGATCGTGCGGCCGAGCCACACGGTGCGGACGATGCTGCCGACCGTCTTCAACGAGGGCGACGCGCTGGGCTCGCGCCTGCTTGCGGGAAAGCCGGTGATTGTCGCCGGCGACGGCGCGACGCCCTGGACGCTCACGCGCTGCGCCGATTTCGCCGTCCCGTTCGTCCGGCTGTTCGGCAAAAGCGCGGCGTCAGGCGAAGTCTTCCACATCACCTCGGACAACGCCTACACCTGGAACGACATCACCCGCGCGATCGCCGCCGGCCTGGGGGTCGAGGCCGACATCGTCCACGTCCCCACCGACACGCTGATCCGCTACCACCCCGACTGGGAGGGTCCGCTCATGGGCGACAAGACGTGGGCGGCGCTGTTCGACAACACGAAGGTCAAACGGGTCGCCGGCGATTTCGATTGCGTGAAAGATCTCGCGGACGTCCTCGCCGAGCCGGTCGCATCGTTCAAGGCCCGGCTCAAATCGGACGGCCCCAAGACAAGCGCAGAGGACGCGCTCATGGACCGCATCGCCCGCGAACAAAGATCCCTCGGCGCCTCGACGGCATGAGCGTCCAGGGAAGCTCAGCGCGCAATCAAGCAAGGCCAGAGAAGGCGCGCAGGTGCTAGACCACGCCGCGTTCAGACGGAATCCGTCATCGCGAGCGAAGCGTGGCGATCCAGAGTCGTTGAGCGCCCTACGTTCCCCTGGATTGCTTCGGCTCACGCTCGCAATGACGGCTATGGTTCGACCCAAATGCAATTTGCTCTCGCGCGTCACGGCCGGGCTCCACGGGCGCGGTCGGGCAGGCCGCCGGCGAGCGCGCCGGCTTTTGGCTCTTATGGCATTATCTGTGGGTCGACCGGTTTGCTGTTCGTTCGTCGAACCCTTGCCGTCATGGCCGGGCTTGTCCCGGCCATCCACGCCGGGCCGCCGCAAGAACGAGTCCCGCCTCGGCGCGACCGGCAGGAAGGCGGACGGTCGCAAGGCTTTTCGCGCTTGCCTGCGTAGATGCGCTGGGCCTTCGGGGATGGCCGGGACAAGCCCGGCCATGACGCCTTGATGGCGCCGTCCGCCACCTCCGCCATGCTCCCGATTCCTTCCCCACAACAGCCAACGCGATAAGAGCGCGACTTTTTCTTGCGATTATCAGAAACCACGGATAGAGTGGTCCTGTCGCCGAACGCGCCGCCTCGAGGAGCGGCGCCGGGAGAAGCGCGGGAGAAGCGGGTTTTTGCCGCCGGATCGTCGTAACCCATTGAAAAGGCCCAATTCGCGGAAGGGTTTTCCTTTGATACCTTTCCGGAATTCCTTTGCCCCGCTTCCGGTTTCCTTTGCCGGGCTTCCCGCATTCTTTGCTGGGCTTCCTCCAGGCTTGGGTCTGACCGGCGCCCTTAATGCAAGCCTGGTGAATCGACCGGGTTGTCCAGCGAACGCGCGGATAGGCGTTGACCTTAGGCGTGCGCCAACTCCATGGCGAGGCGGGCGCTCGCCATGCCTGCCTTGAGATAGGCGAGAGCGCGACGCGCCACATCTTCGCCGTCCTCGAATACGCTGCGCCAGATCGCCGCGTTGCCTGCAACCGTGGGGCTGCAGGTCGATGACGAGAAGGCCTCGAATGTAATGACGCCGTCGTATTCCGCAGTCGCAAGCGCGCGGAAAACTGGAGCGAAATCGATGCTGCCCGCGTCCAGGTAACCCCGGTGGTTTTCGTTGACGTGGAAATAGCGCAGACGAGAACCGCAGGCGCGGATCGCCGCTGCGGCGTCCGCCTCCTCGATATGCATGTGGAACGTGTCGAGGTGAATGCCGACATTGTCCTCGCCAACCGCGTCGACGAAACGGACCGCCTGGGCGGCGGTATTCAGCAGGTTCAATTCGAAGCGGTTCACGACCTCGACCGCGAGCGTTACTCCCTTTCCGCGAGCTTCCTTGGCCACCTCTCGTATGCCGGAGACCGCGTTCTGGTAGCCGGCGTCGGTGGGAGGGACGAGGTATTTCTGCCACGCCGAGCCGATCACGCCGGCCACGACGCTCCCGCCGATGAACGCTGTCGCGTCCACGACCTTATGCAGCCGAGCAATTCCTGCGGCCGAGACGGCTCGGTCAGCGCTGGAGATATCGGTCTCAGCCGTGAGCCCAAGGCTGACCGACGGAGTCAATTTGTGCTGACGCAACAGGTCGCGCGTGCGATTGAGGTCGACCGAAGCCGGGTCGAAGATTGGCGCCTCGATTAGATCGTAGCCGATCGCCGCAGCCGTCCGGATCGCCTTTTCGGCGCCCGATTCGTCCCAATCGCTTACGAGAACCAGCGCGTGCAGGCCAAATCGGTTCATTGATCTCTCCATTCAATTCGGGCTCACGCTTCGAGAGTCGGCGGGGGACAGTCAGAGATCGAGCGCGTGGGGCAGGATCACGAGGTCGCGGATGGTGATATTCCTTGGCCGGCTGAGCATGAACAGCACTGCGTCGGCGACTTCCTTGGGCTCCATGATGCTGCCCGCGGCCAGCGCCTCGTCCATCTTCGCCTTCGGCCAATCTTTGAGCAGCGCCGTTACGACCGGGCCGGGGGCAACCTCGCCGACCCGAATCCCATGCTTGATCACCTGACGCCGGAGCGTATGGACGAAGGCCTGGACCGCGAATTTCGACGCCGTGTAGATCGGCTCCCAGACGACCGGCACGAAGCCGGCGACAGAGCTCGTCACGATGATATCCCCGGTCTTGCGCTCGACCATGTGGGGCAAGACCGCGTGAACCGTGCGGAACACGGCGTTGATATTGAGGCTGAGCATTCGGTCCCATGCATCGGGGTCGCCTTCGAGGACCTCGCCGCCTACATAGGCGCCGGCGTTGGCGTGGAAGATGTCGAGCTGTCCGGTCTTTTCCAGGATCGAGGGCGTCATGCGCGCGACGCTCAACGGGTCGAGAAGGTTGGTGACGAGCGGGATGGCGTCCTTGCCGAGTTCCGCGCACAGCGATTGCAGGCGATCTTCGGCCAGATCGACCAGCACCACGCGCGCGCCGGCCTCCAGCATGGCGCGCGCGCACGCCAGGCCGATGCCCGACGCAGCGCCCGTGACCGCCGCCACCTTGCCGGAAAGACTGTCAGGCATTTCGACCCTCTTGCAACGACCGCTCAGGCGCGGCCATGGGAGACGCGCGAGCGGCGGGCGAGAGAGTCGACGATGACCGCGACCGCGAGGACGCAGCCGGTGATCATGTACCGGAGCGACGACGACAGATCGAGCAGCGTCAGGCCGCTTGCGATGGACTGGATGACGATGATGCCGAGCAGCGCCGAATAGGCGCTGCCGCGGCCGCCGAACAGGCTGGTTCCGCCGATGACGGCGGACGCGATGGCGTTGAGATTGACGTCGCCCGTGCCGGCCTGCTGGCTCGCGCTTGCAAGCCGTGCGGCGGCCAGGACGCCGCCCGCCGCCGCGAAGGTCGCGCAGAGGGCGAAGGCGCTGGTATAGATCAGGGGCACGTTGATGCCGGCCCGGCGCGCCGCTTCCCGGTTGCCGCCGACGGCTGTCATCGAACGTCCCCATTTGGTGCGCTTGAACGCGTAGTTCATCGCGACGACAAGTCCGACGAAGAGCCCGAACATCCACGGGACGCCCCGGGAGACGTTCAGGTAGGAGGTCGCCGCCTCGATGACGGCGATCATCACGATGGCCTGGGCCGCGAGCCCGCTGAGCGAGCGGGAGGAAAGACCCGCGGCTTGGCGGCGCCGCGCGTTGCGATAGCCAAAAAACAAAATCAGCAGCCCTGGCAGCGCTGCGAGCGCATGGGAGACCCATGGCGGCATCACCAGTGTCTGGCCGAAATTCACCAGGGGCGAGCCATAGGGCAGGTTGATCGAGCCGGTCGGCCCGAGGATGTAGAGCTGCAGGCCCAGGAACGCGAGCAGACCCGACAAGGTCGAGACGAAGCTTGGCATGCCGAGGCGGTTGAAAAGAAGCGCATAGACGCAGCCGATCAGGAATCCGGCCACCAGCGCGGCGAGGATCGCAAGTGCGGCGGGCCAGCCCAGCTCTACCCAGAGAACGCCAAGTATTGCCGATGAAAGGCCGCTCACCGAGCCTACGGAGAGATCGATCTCGCCGACCAGCAGCACGCAGACGATGCCGAGCGAGATCACGCCGACCGTCGAACAGTCGAACAGCATGTTCACGAGATTGTTGGGCGACAGGAAGACCGGATTGAGCGTCTCAAAGATCGTCCAGATGACGACGAGGCCGACGACGACCGGGAGCGAGCCAAGGTCGCCGGCCCGGACGCGATCGGCGAAGACCTTTACGGAGCCCAGGAGGCCGCTTTGATACTTGAGCCGCTCGTCGCCGCGATCGAGCAGCGCGCGGCCGGGCTCGGTGGTCCGGCTCACGGCTGGTCTCCTGCAGCCTTGCTCGTGGTTTCGGCGGTTCGCTGCGTCCGGCGCGAGACGGCATTGTCGTCGCCACCGGTGATCGCCGTGACAAGCTCATGATTTGACGCTGTCGGCAAGAAGATGCCGTTGTTCCTGCCGAGGCGCAGCACCACAATCCGATCGGCCACCGCGCGCACGTCTTCCATGTTGTGGCTGATCATGACGACGCCCAGGCCGCGATCACGAACGCGCTCGATAAGATTGAGCACCTCGGCGGTCTGCGCGACCCCAAGCGCGGCGGTCGGCTCGTCGAGCAGGATGACACGCGGCTCCATCAATAGCGAACGGGCGATCGCCACCGTCTGGCGCTGGCCGCCTGAAAGCGAGGCCACCGGCTCGCGCACGCTCGGAATGCGGGCGGAGAGTTCGCTGAGCAAGGTCCAGGCGCGAACCTCCATGGCGACTTCGTCAAGCTGAAACGGATCGAGTTCGCGGCCGAGAAAGATATTCGCGACGACGTCGAGGTTCTCGCACAGCGCGAGATCCTGGAACACGGTCGCGATGCCGAGCCGCAGCGCGTCGACCGGGCTGGAAAGCGTCACAGGCCTCCCTTCAAACGAGATGAAGCCGGAGCTTGGCGCATGCGCGCCGGCGAGGATCTTGACCAGCGTCGATTTCCCGGCGCCGTTGTCGCCGACGAGGGCGACAATCTCCCCGCTTCGAATGTCGAGGTCGACATCTGTCAGCGCGGAAACGGCGCCAAAGTTTTTTGAGACAGCCCGGAGGCTCAAGACCGCCGTGGGGTCCGGCGCCGATATCGCAGCAGGTTCAGCCATTCCCTGGTATCCGGCCTCAAGGTTCAAGAGGAACGTCCGACCGCCGGAGAACGGCGGCCGGACAGGCTTGGCCCAACCACAGGTGGATCGGATCCGGCGCGGCGCAATCGTCCGCGCCGGTAACGCTTATTCGATGCCAAGCTGCTTGCAGCCGTCCGCGTACCGGCCGGTGCAGAGCTGGGCAGCGGTCTGGATCTTCTTGTCGATGATCTCCGACTTCAGGTTCTCCCGGGTGACGACGGCCGGCACGAACAGCTTCGAGGGCGTATTATAGAGTGTGGTCTCCGCCTTGGGCGTCTCGCCTTTCAGGAGGTCCACGGCCACGTCGGCAGCGGCGCCCGCGACGATTTCGCTCGGCTTCGAGATCGTGTTGTACTGGTCGCCGGCGATGATGAGCTGAAGCGCCGCGATCGTGGCGTCATTGCCGGTCACTGGCGGGACCGGATTGACGCCGGCCGCTTTGAACGCCGCAATGGCGCCGCCGCCGGTCCCGTCATTCGCCGCCACGACGCCGATGATTTTGCCGCCGAAGCGCGCGATCTGTCCGGCCGCCCATTGCTGGGCGTTGCTTGGGAGCCAGTTCGGCGTGTCGAATTCGGCAAGCGTCTTGTATGGGCCGGTTTCAAGTCCCTCGTGGCTTCCCTTCTTGATCAGGCCCGCGGCTGCGTCCGTCGGCGAACCGTTGATCTCGAGGACGCCCACGCCGCCGTCAGCGGAGACGCCCTTCGACTTCAGGAGTTCAACGAGCGAGGAGGCGATCGCCTTGCCGATGGCCTCGTTGTTGAACGAGACGTAGAAGTCAGCCTTGGCGTCGGGGATGGGGCGATCATAGGCGATCACCTTCACGCCCTGGCTCTGGGCGTTGTGCACGAGCGAGGCCGCAGCCGACGAATCGACTGGGTCAAGCACGATGACCTTCGCGCCTTGAGCGATGACCGAGTTGAACTGCTGCTGCTGCTTCGCTGCGTCGGTGTCGGCGTTGAGATAGATCACCTTGCAGCTCTCGCACAGCTTCTTCATTTCGGCGACGAAGCCCGGATGATCGTGCTCTTCATAGCGCGTCGAGCCCTGGTCGGGCATCAGGAAGGCCACTGTAGACCCCGAGATATCGCCGGCGCGCGCGACCGTCCCGCCTAACGTCGCAAAGGCGATCGCCACGAGAGCGGCGCCCGTCAGTCTAAATGAATATTGGACCATTTGCGTTTCCTCCATGCAGATTGATTGCCCGAACACACCTGTGCCGGGTCGGTTTTCCTTCCACGACGCCTCGCCTTTTGCTCCTGCCGAACGTCCTTGCCGTTAAGCGGCGTGCGCCGGCGAGAAGTTATCCATGACGAGCCGTCTGAACTGCGACGGCGGCATGCTTTTCTCCGCAAGAAACTGCCGGTTGAAGTTCGACAGATTGTTGAAGCCGACCTCGAAGCAGATGTCGGAAATCTGCGCCCGCTCGTCACTCATCAGCATCTGGCACGCCAAATTGATGCGAAGCCGCCGAATGTATTGGAGGAGCGACATGCCGGTATGCTTGCGGAACGAGCGCGAGAAAGCGCTCGGCGCCTGGCCGGCGATGTCGGCAAGATCGCTTTCGCTGAACGGCTGCGTCAGGTTTTCCCGGATATAGGCAAGCGCCCGATTCATGCCGGTCGACAGATAGCCCGACGGGTCGGGAAGATAGCTTTCGCTGGCAAGCACCCGAGGCTGGGTTTCGCGGCTCACGGCGTCCATGATCGCCATGAAGAGTTCGATCCGCCGAACGCCATGGCTTTGCGTGATCTCGGCGAGAAGCGGAAAAATCTCGCGGCGCGTGCTCTGGCTGAACAGCACGCCTCGCCGCGAAAGCTTGAGAAGGGGCGAAATTGCGCCAAGCTCGGGGAAGGCCAGGATGGCCTGTTCGATGAATCCTTCGTCGAACTGGATGAACCGGCAACGCAGCGGCACCGTCTGGCCGTCCGGAACGTCGCTGACCCAGTTGTGCGGCAGGTTGGGGCCGGTAAGGACAAGATTGCCGGGCTCGAACTCGCCAATGAAATCGCCGACGAAATACCGCCCCTTGGTCTCCACGATCTGGTGAAGCTCGAATTCCGGATGAAAATGCCAGCGGACAGTATGATAGGGATACCCGTGCGACTTCACCGCGAAGGATTCGCCAGGCCGAATCTGTATCAGTTCCAGATCGGGTCCCATATTCTCCTCCCAAAGCCTGCCATCTGAAGTGACGAGGTTCGGTGTCTTGCACGGATATTCAGCTTATTTTCGATCAAGCTAGCGCCGATTGATGGCGCCGGCTACCACGGCACGCCGCGTCGGCCGATACGATTTTGACCGGCGTTATCGCTTTGCCGCCGGTTTTCTTCGGGCGCCTTCTGTCTCGTGGATTGCGAAACGCCTCACCAGTCAATCGCGCTCGGTCTGACATGCTCGATTTGCCGTCATGTCTTCGATACATGATCGCAGGCGCCGTTCTCACGACTGCTGTCGCCACGCCAATCACGCGTGACGCTTGGGATTGCGAACCGCGCCGGCGCGCGCCCGGAACGCGCGGCGGAATCGATGACGGCGCATCTTGGGTCCCTACGGCGGGAGCTTGAGGATTTTGTTCCCGGCGCCCGGCCTTCTTCGAAGGCTAGCTTTCGCATGGTGATCTACTCGGAGGGAGCAGCGCCCGGAACACCATGGCGGCGGCTTCAGCGCGGGGCAGCACGGTCTGGGCTTTGATCCGCGCTTGAACTCCTCGTGCAGTCGGTCGATCGAGCTTGAGATTCAGCTCCTAGAATTCGAGTTTCAGCTCTTCGGGATTCCATTGCCCATTCTCGCTGAGGGGGTTAATGGCGAGGCGTAGCGTCGCTGCTCAGCGCTCCCCGAAGCGGATAGGTCGGATCCAGCCAGGAGCTTCTGCTTTCCGTCAAAGCGGTACGCGAGTCGCCACAAGCGAGCACCACTGGGCTGAAGGCGGGAGGGAGATGGTGCCCAGGGGCGGAATCGAACCACCGACACTGCGATTTTCAGTCGCATGCTCTACCAACTGAGCTACCTGGGCGGCTGGCGCCGTCGAGACGCAGCGGGAGGGGCTTATAGGCATTGACGCCTCGCCTTGTCCAGCGAGGGCGTCAAGCTGTTTTGGGCCGGCCGCTGACCTTCCGCGCCGCGGGCGTCGCGGTGGGCGGCCATCAATATGCCGCAGTCGAAACAGCAATGCATCGCGCGCCGACTTGTGATAGAAGCGAACACCATGCGCGTCGTTATTGCTTTTCTTTCCGCCGTGGCCGGGTGCGCGGCAGCGGTCTGTCCAGGGGTCGGAACGGCCGTCGCGGCTGACCTGCCAAGCGCTCCGTCGACCTATCCGGCGCTTGGGCCCGCCGGACCGGACGCTGCGCCCGATCCTTGGGCCGGTCTTTCCGTCGGCGCGGGGATCTCCGTCTGGGGCGGGAAGGGGGTCAAGGGCGGCGTTGGCGGCGATACCGACCTGACGTACGAGCATGTGTTCGACAATGGAATCATGCTGGGCGTGCAGGCTTCGACCGGCTACATGCCGTTCCTCCAGTCCAGTCCAGGATTCACCCAGTTTACCGGCAGCGCCTTCGCCGGCGGCTCGGCGATCATCGGATACAATTTCGGCCAGGTGACCCCCTACATCATGACCGGGGTCGACTTCATCCGCCCGACCCGGTTCGGCGTCGGCGCGTTCAACGCCGGCGACGCCGTGAACAGCGTGTTCTCCGGCCCTGGCGCGGTGCAGGCCGTCGGCACGGTGGGCGTCGGCGTCAACTATCGAATCACCTCGAATTTCAGCATGGGGGTCGAGGCGATCGTGCATACGAACCCCGGCAGCGGCCCATTCGCGCCGTGGCCGTAGCGGCGCCCTGGTCCGAGCGGCCGCGTCGCGCGAAACCTCGCCGCCCAGCCTGAATGACGCTCATGCGCGATCTGTCCCGCCGGGCGGTGCTCGTCAGCTTGGTGGCCGCCTCGGGCGCCCCATTCGTCGCCCGCGCGAAGGCCCAGGGCGACGCTCAGCCGGCGGCGGCCGGCGCGCCGGCCCCGTTCGGCTACCCGGAGGTGGTCAAACGGGCGCGCGACCTCGCCGCCGCGCCGTTCGACGCGTCGATTCCCGCGCTGCCGGACGGTCTCGCGAATCTCGATTTCGACGCGTGGCGCGACATCCGGTTCAAAGCCAGTAAGCCGCTGCTCGGGCAGGACGGGGCCAACTTCCGCCTCGAGCTCTTTCATCTCGGACATCTCTATAAGCGCCCGGTGGTCGTCAACGTGCTGCGCGACGGCATTCCGGCGCCGATTCCCTATGCGACCAACCTGTTCGACTATGGGCGCACCAAGGTCGACAACGCGCTGCCGATCAATCTCGGCTTCGCCGGCTTTCGCCTGCGCTTTCCGCTCAACGCGCCGCACGTATGGGACGAAGTGATCGCCTTTCTCGGCGCGAGCTATTTCCGCTTCCTCGGCCGCGGCCAGCGCTACGGCCTCTCGGCGCGGGGCCTCGCGATCGGCGCCGGACCCCGCCTCAACGAGGAGTTCCCGTTCTTTCGCGAATTCTGGATCGAGACCCCGGACGCCACGGCCGAACACATCGTCATCTTCGCCCTGCTCGACAGCGAATCGGTGACGGGCGCCTTCCGCTTCGATCTCGTCCCGGGCCAGGAAAGCGTGATCGATACGACCGTCACTTTATTCGCGCGCAAGGCGACGCCCGCGCTCGGGCTTGCGCCGCTGTCCTCGATGTATTTCGTCGGCAAGGCCGACCGGCGGTTCCATGACGACTTCCGTGGCGAACTCCACGATTCGGACGGCCTCCTCATGCACACCGGCTCGGGCGAATGGATATGGCGTCCGCTCAGCAATCCGGCGACGCCCAGCGTGTCGGCTTTTCTCGAACTCGAACCCGCGCGGATACGGACTCCTGCAGCGCGACCGCAATTTCAGCGACTACGAGGATCTCGACCTCGCCTATGAGCTGAGGCCGAGCTACTGGATCGAGCCGCACGAGGGGTGGGGCGAGGGCAAGGTCGAACTCACCGAATTGCCGACGAGCGACGAGACCAACGACAACATCGTCGTGGCCTGGTCGCCGAAGGACGGGCTCGACGCCGGCAAGTCGCTCGCCTACGGCTATCGCATGACGGCGATCGCGATGGACCAAAGCCTGACGCCGGGCGGCCGCACCGTCGGCACCTTCCGCGTCGCGCCTCGCGCCCTGGGCGCGCCGGAATCCCCGCCGCCCGGGGCGACGCGGTTCCTCATCGACTTCTCCGGCGGCGACCTGTCCTATTACATGGGCGACCCGTCGATGATCGAGACGATCGCGACCGCCTCGGCCGGGCGGATCCTGCGCACGTTCCTGATCCCCAACACCCATATCCGCGGGTTCCGCGCCGGGGTGGATGTCGCGGTCGACGCCGGCCAGAGCACCGACCTGCGCGTCTTCCTGCGCGCCGGGACGAGGGCGCTGACGGAGACCTGGACCTTCCCCTGGCGGGCGTGAGCGGGGCTTACCGCCAAATCCGGCGGAAATTTCCCCAAGCCCGCGGGAAACGGAGCAAAGGAAAGAGGAAGCCGACCAAAGAAACGCGGAAAGGTATCAAAGCTTTTCTCTTCCGCGAATCGTGTGTTTTCAGAGGCTTACGGCGGTCCGCGCCAGAAAACGTCCGCAGCCCGTCTTTCCATGCCTGATGGACGCGACACCTCCGGCGCGACGCGCCGCAGGCGCGAGGCGCCTCTCACGCGCCGGGCGGCGGTTTCGATGGGGGCGATCATGGCGCGAGCCTATCACGAATTCTGATTATCGTAAAGGAATTACCGGCGCCCCGCAAAAATTAGAAGCTGGCGCGCCTCGCCCCGCTCGCGCGCGACGACGATCGCGGCCGGGCGCATCGGCCATGTGACAGGGCGCCGGCGCTCAAATAACGTGGGCGCATGTCGATCAGCGTCTTTCTGTCGACGGTGACGGACGAGTTCGGCGCCTACCGCGTCAAGCTCGAAGGCGATCTGACGCGGCACGACGTCGCGGTGAAGGTCCAGGAGCGGTTCAAGGATCTCGGCGGCGACACGCTCGACAAGCTCGATGCGTATGTCGCGCATTGCGACGCGGTGGTGCATCTCGTCGGCGAAATGTGCGGCGCCGCCGCGGACAGGAGCCAGCAGGACGCGCTGGTCGCCAAATATCCCGATCTCCCGCAGCGACTGCCGCCCCTCGGCGGCGCGCTCGCGAGAAGGCGCGGCGATTCCCTATACCCATTGGGAGGCCTGGCTCGCGCTCTATCATCAGCAAGCCGCTCATGATCGCGAAGGCGGCGCCAGACGCGCCGCGCGGGCCGAAGGACGCGCCGACCGACGGTTCGCGCGCTTCGCAAGCGGCGCATCTCGCGCGGCTCAAGGCGTTTCATCGCCATCCGGGCTGCGAGTTCGAGAATCCCGACGATCTCGCCAAACACATCGCCTATTCGGCGATCCTCGATCTGCTCGTCAAGGACTACGCCGATAAGGCCGCGCGCGAGCGCGACGTCGCCGAAGGCTTCATCAGGGAGATGGCGAAGCGAGTGGCCGGCGACAAGGCGCTCGATTTCGACGGCATGAAACAGGCCGTGCTGAACGCGATCGAGATCTACGAAAAGGAGATCGCCGGACGGCCGGTCGAAACCAATCTCGACGAAATCGTCGGCCGCGCTTTGGCGAGAGCGAAGGAGCAGGTCGACAAGGGTCAGTCGCGCCTTGCCCGCGCCACCCTGCGCTCGAGCCGCCGAGGCCATGCGGCGCGAGGAGGAAGAGCGCCGCGAGCGTTATGTCGCGGGCCAGACGGCGCTCTACAATCGCGAGCGCGACATTGCGCTCGGCGTCCTACGACGGCGAAGCCGCGGCCGGGGCGATCTTGGCGCTGGCCGAGGCCATTCACGGGGCGAACGCGGCGGCGACGGCGGCGTTCCTGAATTCGGAGGCGGAGACGCTTTACGAATATGGCGAGCGACCGCGGCAGCAACGTGCATCTGATCGCTGTGATCGCGTTGCGCAGGAGACTTCTGGCGCTGGCTTCGCCCGGTGACGCACGCGGCGCCGCATGGACCAATCTCGGCGATCGCGCTTGGAATGCTCGGCGAGCGGGAGGGCGGGGCGGCGCGGCTCGAGGAGGCGGTCGCGGCCTTTCGTGCGGCGCTAGAGGAAAGTGACGCGCGAGCGGGTTCCGCTCGCCTGGGCGACGACGCAGAACAATCTCGGCAATGCGCTCGCGAGCGCTCGGCGCGCGGGAGAGCGGGACGGCGCGGCTCGAGGAGGCGGTCGCGGCCTATCGCGCGGCGCTGGAGGAAAGGACGCGCGAGCGGGTTCCGCTCGACTGGGCGATGACGCAGAACAATCTCGGCAACGCGCTCGCGACGCTCGGCGAGCGGGAGAGCGGGACGGCGCGGCTCGAGGAGGCGGTCGCGGCCTATCGCGCGGCGCTCGAGGAATGGACGCGCGAGCGGGTTCCGCTCGACTGGGCGAGGACGCAGAACAATCTCGGCAATGCGCTCCAAACGCTCGGCGGGCGGGAGAGCGGGACGGCGCGGCTCGAGGAGGCGGTCGCGGCCTATCGCGCGGCGCTGGAGGAGTGACGCGCGAGCGGGTTCCGCTCGACTGGGCGAGACGCAGAACAATCTCGGCAATGCGCTCGACGCTCGGCGAGCGGGAGAGCGGGACGGCGCGGCTCGAGGAGGCGGTGCGGCCTATCGCGCGGCGCTGGAGGAATGCACGCGAGCGGTCCGCTCGACTGGGCGATGACGCAGAACAATCTCGGCAATGCGCTCGACGCTCGGCGAGCGGGAGAGCGGGACGGCGCGGCTCGAGGAGGCGGTTGCGGCCTATCGCGCGGCGCTGGAGGAACGGACGCGCGAGCGGGTTCCGCTCGACTGGGCGAGACGCAGAACAACCTCGGCAATGCGCTCCGAACGCTCGGCGAGCGGGAGAGCGGGACGGCGCGGCTCGAGGAGGCGGTTGCGGCCTATCGCGCGGCGTTGGAGGAGTGGACGCGCGAGCGGGTTCCGCTCGACTGGGCGATGACGCAGAGCGAATCTCGGCAACGCGCTCTGGAGCGCTCGGCGAGCGGGAGAGCGGGACGGCGCGGCTCGAAGAGGCGGTAGCGGCCTATCGCGCGGCGCTCGGAGGAATTGACACGCGAGCGGGTTCCGCTCGGCTGGGCGATGGCGCAGAGCAATCTCGGCAATGCGCTCGGAACGCTCGGCGAGCGGGAGAGCGGGACAGCACGGCTCGAGGAGGCAGTCGCGGCTTATCGCGCGGCGCTGGATGGAAAGGACGCGGGCGCGGGTTCCGCTCGACTGGGCCTACGACTCAACAGGGCTTGGCGAATGCGCTGGCGGCGCTCGCGAAGCGACAGAGAAGACCCCGCTCTTCTGCAAGACGCGCTCGCATCCATGCGCGGCGCCGTCGACGGCTATCAGCAAGCCGGGCGAGGGCTATTGGCTGCCGATCGCCCAGCGCCGCGTTGCGGAGATGGAGGCCGAGCTGGCCGAGATGAAGGTTCGAGCGAAGGGCAACGGATGACCTCCGCGAAACGAGACCTCGGCCTTTCGTCTCGCGGCGTGGATCACGGCGATCAACGTCGTTGTCGCGAGCGGCTTCGCGATCGCCGGGCTCGTCGCGCCGCAGGCGATCCTGCCGGCGGGCGCCGCTCCGGGCGAGGCTTCGTTCGTGTTCGCGCTCTACGCCGCCGCGCGGAGCCTGCCGCTCGCGGCCTTTGCGCTGTGGGCGATCGCGCGGCGCAACGTTCCGGCGCTGATCGTGCTCGGCGCTCTCGCGGGGGTCGTTCAACTCCTCGACGCGGGCGTCGGCCTTGTGCAGCACGACCCCGGCAAGACGATCGGCCCGCTGGTCATCGCGGCGCTGCAGGCGTTTGCGACATTTCGGCTGGCCGGCGCTTCCTCGTCCTGAGGAACGCCGAAGGCGCGTCTCGAAGGACGTTACAGGAAGCGGCGCAGTTGGGCGCGTACTGGATCGCCCTTCGACACGGCGGCTGCGGCGCCGGCTTGAGGCGCGAGGTCGAGGCGAAGCGAAGCGCGCAGACCCAATTGCAAGGCGCTTTAGCGCCTGACTCGATTAGACGGCAACTCAGCCGTCATCGCGAGCGGGAGCGAAGCAATCCATCCTGCGCCATTGGTTGGATGGCTTCGTCGCCATAGGCCATAGCCCGTCGAAGACGGGCGTTCTTCCGAACGCCCCATCGCTCCTCGCGAATGACGATTCCGCTGAATTGGGCGTCGGACTTGAAAGCGCACACTCCGGCGTGGGCAGTATAAATCCATCCCGATTGGCGGCGCCCTTACGTCCGCCCGTGGTCCCTGACTGTGACATAGCGCGCCGGCGCGTCCTCTGCGATCGGCGGGAAAGGCTCGAGCGGCGGCAGGAAATAATTGTCGGTCGTGTCATCGTTGACGAGCGACACTTCGCCGGCGATGGCCGCGCCGCCCTCAGCCCAGAACGCGTGGGCGACGAACGGCTCGAGCGTCAGGCTCTCCCCGGGTTCGAGCCGCACCTGGTCGCCGGGACCGAGATCGAGCACGCTGACGTCCTTGAGCGCGCGAAACCTGTCTTTGAGCGGCGCGCCCTGCGCATCGACCTTGGAGAGCTCAACCACGAACCGCGCCCCGCCGCGGTTCAGAATGTCTTCCGTCTTGACCCTATGATAGTGATGCGGCGCCCGCTGGCGGTCTTCAGCCAGGATCGCCTTCTCGGCGTAGAGCCGGCCGCGCCCGGCGCCGAGCTCGCGCCAGTCGCCCATCCGCAGCGTGAACAAGGTCAGGCCCTCGCGCGCGAATAGGCCCGGCTTGAATTCGACCACGTTCCAGCCCATGCCGCGTTCGGCGATCAGTCTTGCTGCGTCCGGGTTGGCTTGGAAATCCCCCTCGCCCCAGAGCGCGAACGGCGGCAACGCGACACCGTGGCGGTCGCATAGTTCGCGCATCCGGTCGATGCGGGCGTCGATGAAGGAGCGCTTCATCGTCTCAAGTCCCACGCGCGTTCGCGTCGTCGCACGCCATATCCTCCCTTGACACGAAGCGCGTGGCGCTCAGCTCTGCGCCTTCTCGGCGGTCTTTGCTTTCTTGGCCCGCTCGATGCCATCGAGCACCATCCGGCGCGCTTCGTCGGCGTCGCCCCAGCGGACGATCTTGACCCACTTATTGGGTTCGAGGTCCTTATAGTGGGCGAAGAAATGCTCGATCTGCTGCAGCGTGATCGAGGGCAGGTCCGTGTAGTTCTGGACGTGAGCGTAGCGCTGGGTGAGCTTGGCCGACGGCACGGCGAGCAGCTTCTCGTCGCCGCCCGCTTCGTCCTCCATGATCATAACGCCGACCACCCTGCAGCTCATCACCGCGCCCGGAACGATCGCGCGGGTGTTGGCGACGATCACGTCGCACGGGTCGCCGTCGTCGGACAGCGTGTGGGGGATGAAGCCGTAATTCCCGGGATAGCGCATCGAGGTGTACAGGAACCGGTCGACCTGAAGCGCGCCGCTCTCCTTGTCCATCTCATATTTGATCGGCTCCCCGCCGATCGGCACCTCGATCACCACGTTGACGTCGTGCGGCGGGTTCTTCCCGATCGAGACAGCGTTCAAATTCACCTCGGCCCTCCCTCGTTGCGGCCGCGCGTTGACCCCGCCGTCGGTGAATTCACCGGCTCGTCGAGCGACTTTTATACGAGGAATGGTTCCTCAGCCAAAGCCGAAAGCAATACGTTCACGCTGCTGGCCGCCGAAAGTCTCGCGCGCGCGCCGCAGCACGCGCCCGCCAAGCCGACGGTAGAAGGATACCGCCCGTTCATTGTCGGCGAGCGCCCAGACGACGAGGTTCGAGAGCCCATGGCCGGCCAGATCCTTTCGCGCCGCATCGAACATGCGCCGTCCAAACCCACAGCCCTGGCACTCCGGCGCGAGATAGAGCTCGAAAATCTCGCCGCCGTACCCCAGCGCCGGCACACGGTTTCGTCCGTAGCTGACATAGCCGACCACCGAGTCGGCGAATTCCAGCACCAAGAGCGGCGTCCGCCGCGCGATCGCCAGGCGCCACCACGCCGGCCCCCGGCGGGCGATCATCCGCTCAAGCTCGCGGCCTGGAATGACGCCTCGATAGGCCTCGCGCCAAGCCGAATCATGCACGGAGGCGATTTCGCCTTCGTCGCCGAGCCGCGCCGCACGAATGGAAATGACCGTCTCCACCATGAACGGATGTTAAGTCGGCCCGTGGGCCTGCCGCAAGGTCTTGACAGCGGCGTTGGATGACTTTTTTGCTCACCCTGCCCTGCCCTTGAGTCGGCGCATTCGCGCCCCACTATTCACACGGTCGCTATTCAACGCGCTTTCCGCGCTGGACCCGGGAGCTTCGGAACAATGCCGCCGCGATCAATAGGGACGCGCTTGGCGTTGGGCGCCGTCTGGATGGCGGCGCTCGCCGGCGCCGGCGCGCGCGCCGATGTCCTGCACGTGACCTATCGCGTATCGCTGATCGGGCTTCCGATCGGCGCGGTTAACCTCAACGCCGACCTCAGTCCGACCAGCTACTCGATTCACGGCGACGCCAAACTGACCGGTCTCGCCCGGCTCCTGGGCAATGCCCGGGGCGCCTCGACCGGCGCCGGGACGATCGTCCAGGGCCACGTGTCGCCTGCGACATTCGCCACCATCGCCGCGGATTCGCACATGACCCGCACCATTCGCATGGCGCTCGCCGACAACGCGGTGACCGGCATCGACATCTCGCCGCCGTACGAGGACAAGCCGGACCGGGTTCCGCTCGGGCCTGGCGACGAGAAGGGCATCGTCGATCCGGTCGGCGCGGTCATCATTCCCGCGCCGGCCTCGGGACCGATCCTGTCGCGGGCCGCATGCGATCGCAAGGTTCCGATTTTCGACGGCTACACCCGCTTCGACATCGACCTCACGTATGTCGGCCAGCGGCGAGTGGCGACCAAGGGCTATGAGGGCCCGGTCGTGGTCTGCGCCGCGCGCTATGTTCCGATCGCCGGCCATCGGCGGGATCGGCCCGCGACCAAGTTCATGGCGGACAACAAGGACCTCGAGGTCTGGCTGGCGCCGATCGAAAAGGACCAGGTGCTGATTCCGTATCGCGTTTCGGTGCGCACGATGATCGGCACGACCGTTGTCGAGGCGACGGAATTCCGTGTCGAAGACAAGTAGGCGGCGAGGGCGAACCCATTCGGTCGCTGCGCTCTAGTTCAGCTCGTCTTCCAGCATCGGCAGCGGAAACACGCCGACGCCATCCTCCACCAGCGAGCGCGCTTCCTCGAGGCTGGCGCGGCCGCGAATCGCGCGTTCGGGCTCGTCGCCGAGATGGATGGCTCGCGCCACTTGCGGGAACTTCGAGCCGACGTCGTCAGTGTTGGCCTCGATTTCGCGGCGCATCCGGGTGAAGAACTCGCGCGCCTGCCTGCGCCGATCGTCGACGAGAGGCTGAGGAGCCGATTCGCTCGCCGCGCGCTCGCCGCCGACGACAGCCGGCGCCATGATCGCCTTGTCGACCTTGGTCGAGCCGCATTCCGGGCAAACGACGAAGCCGCGCTTGCGCTGCTTCTCATAGGCGGAGCTGTCGGGAAACCAGCTTTCGAACGAATGCCCTTCGGCGCAGCCGAGCGCGTATTTGATCATCGTTCCGCCGCCAGCAGCCCGTCGAGTTCGCCCGCGGCGTCGAGGGCGTGCAATTCGTCACAGCCGCCAACATGGGTCTCGCCGATGAAAATCTGCGGCACCGTCCAGCGGCCGTTCGCCTTCACCGCCATCGCCGCCTGGGCGGCGCGGTCGCCGTCAACGCCGATCTCCTCGAACGGCGCCGCCTTGTCCTTGAGCAGCGCCTTCGCCGCGTGACAGTAAGGGCAAGTCGACTTGGTGTAGATGACGATCGGCGGCACGCGTGAACAATCCCTTGGCGCCCGGATTCGCGCCCGTCTCACTATATGGGAAGTTAAGCGCCGGTCACAACCCGGGCGAACACCAGCACATCGACCCGCTTGGCGCCCGCCCTCAAAAGCGCCCGGGAGGCGGCGTTGGCGGTCGCACCCGAGGTCAAAACATCGTCGATCAGGACGACGTTAATTCCGCGCAGCGCAACGCCCGCGGCGGCGCGAAACGCGCCCTGGACGTTTTCCGCCCGCTGCGCCCGGGTGAGGCCGATCTGGCTGCGGGTCGCCTTCACCCTGAGAAGCGCGCCGTGGTCGCAGGGCTTGCCGGTCAGGCGCGAAATCTCCCCCGTCAGCGCCGCCGCCTGGTTGAACCGCCGCTGCCAAAGCCGCAGCGGATGCAGCGGCACCGGGATCAGGAGATCGGCGTCGGCGAGCACCTCCACGCCCGCGCGGACCATCCAGCTGGCGATCGGCCGCGCGAGCTCGGCGCGGTCGGAATATTTGAGCCGATGGGCGAGCGTGCGCGCCGGCCCGTCCTCAAACCGCGCCACCGCCCGGGCGCGGGCGAACACGGGCGGATCGGCCATCGCCTGGGGCGAGATGAGGCCTTGCCCAAGATCCTGCTCGAACGGCGTCCCGAGGCGCTCGCAATAGGGCCGCTCGATGAATCGCATAGCCCTCCAGCAGCGCGGGCAGAGCGCGCCATGCAAATCCGTCGCCGCGCGACAGGCAAGGCAGGTCGGCGGATAGAGCGTGTCGAGCGCGGCTCGAGCCAGGCGCCGGCCGAGCGCGCCGGCTCGGCCCGCCCACGACGGGCCGGCAACTTGGTCGGAGGTAAGCGCCGGAATGGCGTCCATGTCGCCAACATTAGCCTGAGCCCAGGCTTTGCGCGAGAGGCGGTCTGGAGCATAAGGGACGATCCATGCCGACTCCGACGCCGCCGCGGATATTCGATCGCGATCTCATCAATCGGCGCCTCGACCGCGCATGGGCGCGCCAGGCCGACGACGCGCGGGTGGACTTCCTCCTCGCCCGGGCGGCGCAGGACCTCGGCGAACGGCTGTCGCTGGTCAAACGGCGCTTCGCCGTTGCCGCCGATTTCGGCTCGCCCGGCCCCCACGGGGCCGCCGTTCTCGCGGCCGGCGGGCAGGTCGACTCCGTCGTCCGGATCGCTCCGACGTGGACGAGCGTCGGGACAGGCGCTTTCCTCGCCGCCGTCGGCGACCTCGAACGCCTGCCGGCGGCGGATGGCTCTCTCGACCTTGCCGTTTCGCTGCTTGCGCTCCAGAGCGTGAACGATCTGCCCGGCGCGCTCATTCAAATCCGGCGGGCGCTGAAGCCCGATGGCCTTCTCGTCGCCGCGCTGATCGGGGGCGATACGCTGACCGAACTGCGCCAGAGCCTGACGATCTCCGAGAGCGAAGTTCTCGGCGGCGCGTCGCCGCGGGTGGCGCCATTCGTCGACGTGCGCGCGCTCGGCGGCCTCGCCCAGCGCGCCGGGCTGGCGCTGCCGGTTGTCGATCTCGACCGCGCCATCGTCCGCTACTCCGACATGTTCGCGCTCCTCGCCGACCTGCGCGCGATGGGGGCCACAAACGCGCTCGACGCTCGCGCCCGCACGCCCCTGCGCCGCGAGGTGCTGGCGCGCGCCGCCGCCCTCTACGCCGAGCGCTTCGCCGATCCGGACGGCCGCGTGCGCGCGACTTTCGATATTGTGTGGCTCGCCGGCTGGGCGCCGCACGAAAGCCAGCCGAAGCCGCTCGAGCCGGGGTCGGCGTCGATGCGGCTCGCCGACGCGCTGAAGGGCAGCCGCTGACGCTTCAATTCGCGCCGGTGAAGCTGGTCGCCAGAGCGAGCCTTAGAGTCTCTCCTTGCCGGCCGCAGCGACCGGCCAGTCAGGGCCACGCCGCACAGCACAAGCGCGAGGCCCACCCAGGCCGAGGGCGCGATCGGTTCGGCGAGCGCGACCGCTCCGCCGACGACGCCGATGAGCGGCACGATATAGTTGTTGAGGCTCGCGAAGGTCGGTCCCTCCTGATGCACGAGCCGGAAATAGACGTAATAGGCGAGCGCAGTGTTGAAAAGTGCGAGCGCGACGATCCCGAGAATGGACGCGAGCGAAGCTTGAAAGATCGTCGCAAGCGGCGGCAGATTCCCGGACAGCGCCCCGATCAGCGTCAGAACGAGCGTTGAAATCGTGATCGAGGCTGTCACCGCTCTGACGGCGCCGATCTCCCTCGTGGCGGCGCCGGAGATGATCGCGCCCGTGCCGTAACAAATGCCAGCCAGGAGAGCGAAAGCCCGCCCCAAGACCGAATGGGCGCCGCCTTCCCCGCCAGGCGACCAGAAGGTGACCCCGACGCCGGCGAAGCCAATCAGAAGGCCGAGACCGCCAAGCCATGTCCAGCGGTCGCGGGATCCGAGAAGGCGGCCGAAGAGGAAGACGAAGATGGGCTGGGCGCCCATCATCAGCGCCATGTCGGCGCTGGTCGTCAGCGTCGCCGCCTTGCCGAGCAGGATGAAGGGAACGACCTGCCCGACCAGCGCGAGCGCGAGGAGCTTCATCCACAGCGCCAGTCGGAACTCTGGCCAGATCCTGCCCGAAAGTACGCTCGTAAGAAGCAGAGCAACAGCCGCGATGCCGGCGCGGCCGAGTGCAAGACTTACCGGATCGAAGGCGCGAGCTGCGAGCTTAATGAAAAGAAAGGACGAGCCCCAGAGGAACGACAGGAAAGCCAACGCCGCATATGCCGCCATGAGAGATCCGAAGTTGGTTGGCCGCGAGCTATGCGGTCTCGTCGGCGGCGGTCAACGGAAATTGCGTCCCGCCGGCATCGCCCGTGTCGCGTCCACCCCATCAAGCGGCAGGATCGGTGCGGCGCGCGGGTCGTCCAGCCGAGGCGGCTGAGCGAAGCGGTTGCCCTGGCGCTTCCGGGTCTCCGTCGGCTCCGTCCGGTGCGCCTCGTCGGCGCGCGCGAGCGCGCTGATTGTCTCGCCCGCCTCCGACAGAAGCCCGAGCATCGGCGTCAGGTCGCTCATACGCTCGGCGACGATATGGATGACGCCCGATTCGCTCTGGAGCTTGCCGGTCACGGCGATGAAGCGCGCGCCGAGCACGATCGCGCGTAACCGTTCGAACGCCTTCGGCCAGACGATGACATTGGCGATGCCCGTCTCGTCCTCGAGCGTCATGAAGATGACGCCCTTGGCGGTGCCTGGCCGCTGACGCACCAGCACGAGACCGGCGACCGTGACCCGCTCGTTGTTCTTGACCTTGGGAAGCGCGTCGGAGCGCACAATTCCACGCGCTGCAAGGCGCGCGCGCATGAACGAGGCCGGATGGGCCTTCAGTGACAGCGACAGGCGTCGATAATCCTCCACCACATGGGCGCCGAGCGGCATCGGCGGCAATTTCGCGTCCGGCTCGGTTTCGCGCGCCGGGCGGCTGGCGAACAGCGGCAGGTCGTCCTGGTCGCCGACCCGGTCGAGGCCGCGCACCGCCCATAAAGCCTGCCGCCGGTCGAGCCCGAGCGAGCGGAAGGCGTCGGCGTCGGCAAGCTTCTCCAGCGCGGCCGGGCGTGAGGCCGCTGCGCAGCCACAGGTCGCGCACGGAATCATAAGCCTGCCCCCGCCGCTCCACGAGCCGGCGCATGTCTTCCTCCCTGATGCCGACGATCTGCCTCAAGCCGAGGCGTACGGCATGAGTCGCGCGGATATGCTCGATCATGGAGGCATGGCGGGGGTGAATTCCTTCTCCCGCTCGCCCCCCTTCGCCCCGTTCACGGGGAGAAGGTGGCCGCGCAGCGGCCGGATGAGGGGCTGCGGAATCCACGTCGGAAGAGTTGGCGCCGCCCCTCACCCCAACCCTCTCCCCGTGCACGGGGAGAGGGGGTAATGGCTCCAGCGTGCAGTCCCAGTCCGACAGGTTCACGTCGACCTCGCGCATTTCGACCCCATGCTCGCGCGCGTCGCGCACGAGTTGGGCGGGGGCGTAGAAGCCGAGCGGCTGGGAGTTCAGCATCGCCGCGGCGAACACGTCCGGATAGCGGCACTTCATCCAGCACGAGGCGTAGACCAGAAGCGCGAAGCTCGCGGCGTGGCTCTCGGGAAAGCCGTATTCGCCGAACCCTTCGATCTGATGGAAACAGCGCTCGGCGAACTCGCGGTCGTAGCCTTTGGCCGCCATGCCCTCGACCATCTTCGCCTGAAAGGTCTGGATCGTGCCGACGCGGCGGAAGGTCGCCATCGCGCGGCGCAACTTATCGGCTTCCGAAGGTGTGAATCCGGCCGCGACGATGGCGATCTTCATCGCCTGCTCCTGGAACAGCGGCACGCCGAGCGTCTTGCTCAAGACGGCTTCGAGCTCCTTCGAGGGATAGGAGACCTCCTCCAGGCCCTGCCGGCGGCGCAGATAGGGATGAACCATGTCGCCCTGGATCGGGCCGGGGCGGACGATGGCGACCTCGATCACAAGATCGTAATAGCTCGCCGGCTTCAGTCGCGGCAGCATCGACATCTGCGCGCGGCTTTCGATCTGGAACACGCCGATCGTGTCGGCGCGCTGGATCATCGCATAGACCTCGGGCTCCTCAGGCGGAATGGTGGCCAGCGTCAGGCGCTTGCTATAATGCCGGTCCAGAAGATCGAGGCCCTTGCTCAGCGCCGTCAGCATGCCGAGCGCAAGCACGTCGACCTTGAGCAGGCCGAGCGCATCGAGGTCGTCCTTGTCCCATTCGACCGTCGTGCGCTCCTCCATCGCCGCATTCATCACCGGAACGACTTCGTCGAGCCGGTCGCGGGTGATGACGAAGCCGCCGCTGTGCTGGGTGAGATGGCGCGGAAAGCCGATGAGCTCCTTCGCCATCTTGAGCGCCAGAGCCAGCGTCGGGTCGGCAGGATCAAGTCCGATCTCGCGCACGCGGGTCTCGCCGATCGGCGCTGTCTCCTGGCCCCAGGCGGTCCCGTTGAGAGCGGCGACGACATCGTCGGAGAGGCCGAAGACCTTGGCCGTTTCGCGGATCGCCGAACGCGTGCGATAGGTCGTCACCGCGGCCGCGAGGCCGGCGCGCTCACGCCCGTAGCGCTGGTAGATGTATTGGATCACCTCCTCGCGCCGTTCGTGCTCGAAGTCGACGTCGATGTCGGGGGGCTCGTTGCGCTCGGGCGAGATGAAGCGCTCGAACAGAAGATCGAAACGCGCCGGATCGACCTCGGTGATCCCAAGGCAATAGCAGACGGCGGAATTGGCCGCCGAGCCGCGGCCCTGGCAGAGGATTCCCTTCGAGCGCGCGAAGCGCACGATGTCATGCACGGTGAGGAAGTAAGGCGCGTAATCGAGCGAGGCGATCAGCTCAAGTTCGTGTGTCAGCGCTTCCCGCGTGCGCTCCGGAACGCCGTACGGATAGCGCGCTCTTGCGCCTGCCTGAGCGAAGGCTTCGAGCGCCGCCTGGGACGTTGCATGGCCCTCGCGCAGCTCTTCGGGATAGCAATGCCTGAGTTCGTCAAGGCTGAAGGCGAGGCCGTCGAGGAAGCGGGCGGTCTCGCCGACAGCCTCAGGCGCCTCGGCGAACAGCCGCGCCATTTCGCTTGGCGCCTTGAGATGGCGCTCGGCGTTGGCTTGCGTGAGGCGTCCCGCGGCCTCGAGCGTGGTTTTCTCGCGGATGCAGGTGACGACATCGGCGAGCATGCGCCGCTCGGGCGCATGCATGAGCGCGTCGTTGGTCGCGATCAGCGGCGCCCCGACCTCACGCGCGAGCGCCGCGCGCCGCGCGAACCCGCCACGCATATGCTCGCCATAAGTCAGGCTCGCGCCGATCCACAGGCGCTGGCCGAAGGCGTCGCGGAGGCGGTGGAGGATTCCCTTTTCCCCTTGGGGGAGAGGGGCCAGGGGTGAGGAGTTCCCCTCTCCGGCTTGCAGGAGAAGGCGGCCGCGCGGCGGCCGGATGAGGGGCAGCGCTACGACCTGCAGCCCATCGCCGCGCTCCAGCAGGTCATCCAGTCGGAGCCGGCATTCGCCCTTGGGCGCGCGCAGGTTTCCGGCGGTGAGAATCCGGCAGAGCCGGCCGTAAGCGGCGCGATCCTTCGGATAGGCGAGCACATCCGGCGCGCCGTCGTCGAAGGCGAGCCGCGCCCCGGGGACGACGCGCGTTGAGCCCATCGCCTCCACATTCTCGCGCGCGAAAATATGCGCACGCACGACGCCTGCAAGCGTGTTGCGATCCGCGATCCCGATTCCCGCAAGCCCCAGCTCGGCGGCGCGCTTAACCATCTCCTCGGGATGCGAAGCCCCGCGCAGAAACGAAAAATTCGTCATCGCCGAGAGTTCGGCGAAGCGGGGCTCGATGCGGATCACCACTCCCTTCTCCCGCATGGGGCGCCGAAACCGCAACCACGCTCGCTCGCGCGCCCCCCTTCTCCCCTTGCGGGAGAAGGTGTCGCCGATATGGCGTTCGGAAGAACGCCCGTTCTTCCGAACGGGCTATGGCGCGACGGATGAGGAGTCAGGCGCCGCAAGGCGCCTCTGCATCGCGCGCCTCGCGGCGCTGACCCCTCACCCCTAACCCCTCTCCCACAAGGGGAGAGGGAGATCTCGCGCCCATTCACCATGGCAGGCCGCACCGAGCGAGAATCGTATTCAGTACGTTCTCTCGTTCGCGCAGAATCTCGTGGTTCCAGAAACGCGCGATCGCGAACCCCTGCGCCTCAAGCCAAGCGTCACGCCTAATATCTCGACGGCTTTCGGCATGTTGAGCGCCATCGCATTCAACGATGAGGCGATATTCGAAGCAGGCAAAATCGGCGATGTAGACGCCGATTGGGACCTGACGGCGCCACTTCGTCGATTGCAGCCGCCTGTCCCGTAAGAGACGCCACAACGCCCTTTCGGCGTCCGTCTGCTGAACACGCAACGCGCGAGCACGAGATTGGGCAACTGGCGAAATGAGATGATGATGAACCGTCATGATCTCCTCATACTTTTGTCATCGCGCGCCCCTTCTCCCCTTGCGGGAGAAGGTGTCGCCGAAGGCGACGGACGGGGGGTGCGCGCGGCCAGGCGCTGCGCGAAGGGCGTCACCCGAACACTCCGTGCACGAACCATTTCGCCTGCGCTGTCTCGCGGCCCCATAAGCCCTCGCGGTAGAGCCAGAAGCGGCGGCCATGGGAATCCTCGGCGCGGAAATAGTCACGCGTCGGCGCGCCATCGCGCCGCCACCACGGCGCAACGATGCGCTCCGGCCCCTCGATGGCGGCGACGTCGTGCAGGACGCGCCGCCAGCGGAAGCGCAACGGCGGCCCATCGGGCACCTCGGCCAGGGCCTCGATCGGCTCCGGGCGCACGAACAGGCGCAATGGCCGCGCAGGCGCGCCAGCCACAACCGCCCCTATCCCCTCCCCCTCCCCTCGCATCCGCGCCCGCCCAAGCGTCGCCGGCGCAGCCGCCTCGGCCTGCTCGGGCAGGTGCGCTTCGATGAGTTCGCGCTGCGTCACCGCGCGGGCCCCGAGCCTCGCGGAGAGCCGGTCGAGAAGCTCGGCGAGGGCGCGGGCGCGCTCGGCCTCGTGCGCACGCTCGAGTTCGGCCTGCGAAGGCGCGAGCGGCTCGGCCGCGAGACAGGCGAGACGCATGAGATCGACGCCGTAACCGGCGTCGATGGCGTCTTCGTCCGGGTTCGCCAGCCGCTCGGCAAAAAGCCGCACGATCGCGCGCGCCTCGTTGAGCGGCCGAGAGGCGCCGACACGGATGCGGCGCACATCGCCATCGACACGATAGAGCGCAAGCTCGATCCGCCGCGCGCCCTTAGCCTGGCGCTCGAGCATGACCACGAGATCGTCGGCGAGCTTGCAGAGCGTCGTCTCGATCGCCTCGATCGTCTCAATGGGCGAGGCGAACCGTCGCTCGGCGCAGAAATCCGGCGGCCTGAAGCGCGGCGCGATCGAGGAGCGCTCGAGGCCTTTGAGCGCGTCGAGCCGCGCGATCGGCATTGGCCCGAACCGCGCCGCGATCGGCGCCCGGGGCCTCAGCGCGATATCGCCAATCCGGCGCAAGCCCGCACGCGCCATATCGGCCAGGGTCTTCTCGTCGAGGCCAAGCGCGGCGAGCGGCAGGTCGTGGAAGAGCTTGGCGAAGGCCTTGTCGCTTAAGGGATCGGGGGCGATTTTCGTCGGCGAAAACCGCGCAAGCGCTGAAGCCGCGCGCGGATTGCCGGCGATCCCGGCGGCGACGGCGAGCCCTTGAGCGGCGAGCCGCGCGCGGCAATCCTCGATCAGCGCCGCTTCGCCCCCGAACAGATGGGCGACGCCGGAAATGTCGAGCATGAGCCCGTCACGCCCGTCGAGCGCGGCGAGCGGGGTGAAGCGCGAGCACCAGTCGCAGAGGCGTTCGATGAGCCGCGCCTCTTCCAGAGGCTCAGCGTCGACCGCGACGAGGTTCGGATGACGGGCGCGCGCGTCGGCAAGCGTAAGGCCCGCGGTCAATCCGAGCCGCGCGGCCTCGGCGTCGACTGCGACGAGCCTTTGGGCGTTGTCGACCTTGGCGACGGCCGCAAGCGGCGCGCGCTTATCGACGCCATGAAGACGCCGCGCGCGGTCGGTCATGAGCCGCGGCAGCCACAGGGAGAGAAATCGCCGGATCGCCAAAAGCCAATTCCTCGAAATGATTGTCCTGGCTTCGCCATTCCAGACGGATGACGCGCTCGGCGTCGAAAGCCCGCAAAGGCCCCTCGGGCCCGGCGCGCGTAAGACGCGCCTTGACGAGCCGCGCTCCGCAGGCGAACGGGCCCGGCAGGTCCCGGCCGGCCGCCGCCTTGAGCCTGGCGCTCGGCGCGGCGGCGATTTCGAACCGGGTCTCGGCGGCGCTGGAGAGGCGCCCCGCCTGGCCATAGGCGCTGGCCAGAATGAGCAGCGCGGGCGTCCGCCCTTTGCGCGCGGCGAGCAGGAGGCGGCGCGAGGCGGCGAGGCTATAGCCCTTGAGATTCCAGATCTCGCCCACGACCGCGGCCGGCGCGCCGCATTTGAGCGCCTCCTCCATCGCCCAGAAGGCCAGGGCGGCGTCGGGGGCTTGCACGAACACGAGGCGGCTCAAGGGCAGCCCGTGGGCGATCAGGCCGGGCCCATGGAGGGCGCCTGCCTCGTGGGCGGCGAAGCCTTCGCCGATGATGAGCGCCGACGCGGGCCGCCGGTCCAGGAACCGCGCGGCAAGCGCGAGCGCAAAGCCCATCGCCGCCGCCCCGTCCTGAGGCTCGGCGGGCGCGATCTCATGCAGGCCGTCCTCCGTGAGTCCGCCGCCGAGGAAGGAATCGAAAGCGCGTCCGAGCGGAAGGCGCCGCGTGGCGCGTTCGCCTGCGGGACGGATACCGGCCGGGCCGGCTTCAGCCTCGATCTCAGCGACGGCGCGCCGCAAACGCGCCATCCCCTCCGCTCTGCCGCTTGGCGACATCCGGTCCGCACCCTGTATGTTCTCTATCTGTTCTTGTTTTGGACATAAAGAGCGGGGGAGTCAAGAGTAGGCCATAATGGGTAGTGTCTCAGTCTGCTCCCGTCACCCAGTCTCGAAATCCCCCTTCTGCGGCGGGGCGAGCGGCGTGAACAGGCAGCGGTCGGGCTTGAGGTCGATCAGCGGCGTCCCGTCGAGGCAATCGAGGCCCCTCACCTTGAGGATCGGCCCTTCGCGCGCGACGAACGTGGCGAGCGCCGTCCCGATCGGGTTCGGCCGGACCGGCGAGCGCAGCGAAAACGTGCCCCGGGTCGAGCCGTCATCGGCCGGGCTTTGACGCACGAGGTCGCGGCGCGACTCGTGCAGCCAATAGAGGACCTCGATACGCTCGAACGCTTCGATTCCGTCGAGCGCCCCGACCCACGGCTCGATAGACTTCGATCCGGCAGATCGGCCCATCGGCCCGCCCCTGACGCGGACAGTCGAGGCGCGACGTCCAGGGCGTGCGGATCAGGCCGATGAACGCAAGGCCGGCGTCGAACGACTTGGGCGCGTCGACCGCGACCTCGTTCTGGCGGACTTCGTTCAATCGCACCATGACCCGTCCAGCGCCAACGCAGCGCCCCCTCCACCATGCCATAGCCCGTCGAGAGACGGGCGTCCTTCCGGACGCCCTATCGCATGGTCCCCCTCCCCCGCTACGCATGGGAGGACGCGCCGCCGCTCCCGCTTCTCCTCCCCTGCGCTTGTCAAGCGGCGGGGGAGGGGGACCGCCCGAAGGGCGGTGGAGGGGGCGCGCTTAGCGCTTTTGCTTCAAGCCGCCTCGTAGCCGCGCGACTTCGTCTCGACCGCCTTGCCGCTCCTGAGGCCCGACAGAAACTCGTCGTGCGTCATCGGCTTCGAGAACATCGGATAGTTCTTCTCGACGGCGGCCTTCTGCTCTTCCTCGCTGACGGTCGCCGTGCAGTCCTTGAGCGTGATGACGTCGTAGCCCTTCTCGTATCCCGTGCGCATCGTCAATTCGACGCAGCAATTGGTCAAAAATCCGCCGAGCGCGATGGTCGATATGCCGCGGGCGCGCAGGATGAAATCGAGGTTGGTGGTGGCGAAGCCGTCGAGGCCCCGCTTGCCCTCGATGACGATATCGCCCGGCTCGGGCTTCAAAGCATCGACGATCGCCGCGCCCCAGGTGCCCTGACGGAATGATTTGCTGTCGACCACGCCCTTGAGGATGCCATACGGAGTCTGGCTGAGTTCGCGATAATCCTCGGTGAAGGTGATCGGCGCATAGACGATCGTCGCCCCCATCTCGCGCGCCTTTTTGACCGTCTCGATGGTGTTCGCCAGCATGTTGGTCTTGTCCATCACTCCCTTCACCGCCCCATGCAGCGTGCCGCCCTCGGTGGTGAAATCGTTCTGGTATTCGATGAGAACGACCGCAGTCGATTTCGGATCCATCGTTTCTCTCCCATTGATTTCGAAGGGGCTGCGGGCTCGCCCGCCGCATCAGCCTCTCGGTAATATATGGACCAATATCGCGGCAAACGCGAGCGCCCGCGTCCCCTACCCCGTCACCTCGAGCGCGAGCCGCCCGCTGAGCGGCTGGCCGTATTCGCCCAACGCCTCGACCACCACCCGATAGGTTCCAGGCGCAAGATCGCCGGGCAGGCGGGCGGTCCAGATGTGGGAGGAATTGTCGGCGCTGACCCACGGCTTCTTGGTCGCCTCATTGCGGGCGAACACTTCCTGGACGAACGGATCGGGCCGGGCGCGGCGCGATCATCTCCACCGGCGCCCGGTCGCCGATGACCATCTTGACCCTGGTCTTGTCGCCGCCGTCGAACACATTGGCGATCAGCGTCGAAGCGCCGAGCGCGTCGCGCGGGACCGGCGACCCCAGAAGCCGCACCTGGCGGAAATCACGGTCGGCGTCCTTGCCCACCCCGTGGAAGCGGCTGTCGATCGAAAGGCGCAACTGGCGGCCGTCCGGCTCCTTCGCCGGAACGAAGCGCGTCTTGTAGCTCAAGCCATCGACCGAGAGGATGTGGAAGCCGTTCGGCGTGCCGTCACGGCTGTCGGCGGAAGGCACGCCCCGATGATCGAACGGCCCGCTCCACCACGAGCCCGACAGCGTGGTCAGGATGTGCTGATGAAGCGGAGCCGCCCCCTTCCAGCCGTCCGCGGCGTCGAAATAATGGTGCTCGGTCGTATGGGTGTGGCCGGCGAAGCTGACTGTGAAGCGTCGCCCTTCGAACAGCGAGAAGAAAGCCTCCCGGTTCTGCAGGTTCTGATACGGCTCGTCGTCGAGAAAGGTGCGGATCGGGATGTGCATCACGATGACGATCAGCGTGTCTTCCGGCGTATGCGCGAGCAGGTTGCGCACGAACTCGAGCTGGGCCTCGTCGAGCCTCCCCTCGTACTTTCCCCCACCTCCGGGCTTATGGGGATCGAAGCCGAGATAGTTCACGTCGTCGAGCATGAGGAAGAGCGTCTTTGCGTAGAAGAACGCGTAGTAGTTGGGGCCGAAGACGCGCTTGAAAGTCTCGCGGCTGTAGCGGCGATCGGGCGCCTCGAAATTGAGATCATGGTTGCCGCCGATGTTCCACCAAGGCAGTCCGATCGCGCCCATGATCGCGTTGGAGCGGGGATAGAGCGAGAGGTCGTCGAACATGATGTCGCCGGCGGTGAGGCCGAATTTTGCCTCTACGCCGGCCAGCGCCTGGATCAGGTCCTCGCGGATGAAGTCGACCTCCGCCCCAGTCTCGGGCTGCGGGTCGGTCACCATCACCACGTCGAACGTGCTTGGCTCGTCCTGGCGGCGAAGGGCGAAATCGACCGACACCGGCAAGGGCCCGGTCGGCGCCAGACCTTCGAATGTCAGGTTGAGGTCGGCCGGCGAGCCCTTGGGCTGATTATGGCGGTAGAAGAGAGGCAGATTGGTCGAAGGCTCGAGCGGCGGCATGAAGCCGGCGGGCTTGACGACGAAGATCGTCGCCTCGTCCGGCAGCGGCAGCGTATAGCGGCCGTCCGGGCCGGTGACCACGACCTCGCGGCCGTTGGAGACGATGACGCCCGGTAGCCCGGGATTGCCGGCGCTGGCCGCGCCCGAGCCGTCGCGATCCTCGAACACGAGGCCGGAAACTCTCGACGCTGGAGAATCCTGAGCCAGCGCTCCCGAAGCGTCGACCGCGGCAAGCGCGAGCCCGCCCGCCGCGCCGATCAGCACCTCGCGCCGCGTCAACCCGTCGCCGTGATGCTCCGACATTTCTCGACCTCCGCTTCACTTTCTTCACAGGAAATGGCCCGCGCATGACTCCGTCATGACGATCCGCCGTTGCGGCGCCGAAGCTATAGAGCGCGCCGAGATGGCAGGGAACCCGCGTCACCGTACCCGCGGAGACGGCCTATTCGCTATGGGAAGTTCACAATGCCGCCATAGAGCGGATAGGCGGCGCGAACCTCGCGCGAATCCGGCAGGACCACCAGCCGATCACCCTTCGAAGCGTCGAAATCGATAGCGCCGACCAAGGCGAAACTGTCGAAGACGAACGGCACGCTCCGCCCGGCGAGAGGGTCCGGCTTGTCGAGCAGACCCAGATGGAGGTGCGGGCCTTCCGAGGGGCCAGTGTTTCCCAATTTGCCGATAGGCGCGCCCGCCTTCACCACGTCGCCCACCTTCACCCTAAGGCTGCCCTGGCGCAAATGCGCGTACCAGGCGAAGACATTCGGAGCGATTTCCTCCATGACGTTGTTGCCGCCAAAGTCCGACTTCGACTTCGGGACCATGGAGACAAACGGCGTCTGATCGGTCATGCCGTCGTGGACGGAAACCACCACGCCGTCGGCGACCGCGAGGACGTCTTCGCCGAAGCCATAGTACTGCTCGATCCTCTTGCCGTCGCCGTCGAAGATCCTGTCGTTCTTGACCTTGACCCAGTCTACCGCAAAGGTTTCGCCCGTCTCGATACGGACGCCGTCGATTGCGATCCGTTCGTCCCGGTGGACGTTCGGCTTGCAACAGGCGGTGGTGGCGAGCCAGCCATTCCCCTTGACGGGCGGGCTGATCACGAGAGCGGGCTTTCGGTTGACAGCGACTTCTGGGGCGCTGACTTCCAGGCTGCCGAGGATAGGAGCAAGCTGCGAGCCTGTCTCGATCGTGTAGGCGATCCGGTGCGTGACCCGTTCCGGCGCGCTGCCTGGCGGCGCCATCAGATCGACGTCAACCGATACGGCGGCCGACGCCGGAATGACGGGCGACGGCGTCTTCGAGAACAGCGCCTGGGTCGCGGCCGCAAGCGCGCCGCCATCGATCCGCGTCAGCTCTTTGCCGTTCGGATCGAGCACGGTCACGCTCGACAAGGTCACGGGCTCGGAGAACACGCTGACGACGAGAAGTTCGTATTCGACGTGGTCCATGCCGTCGTCGCCGCGAACAACCTGGGCGTCGTGAATCGGCCTGACCAGGATCGCAGTCGGCCGCCCGTCGTCTTCCGCGAGCGCGCACGTAACTGAGGCGAGAGCAGCCGCCAACGCCAGATAGATGCGCATCTTTCCCCACGCTCGCCGACGAGCTCGCAACTGTACTTGATCGCTCGATCGCACACAATTGGACACGCCCGCCGGCGGCGGTTCTCGGCTGATCAGGCGGCCTTGAGCAGGCCGAGCTGGGTGAGTGCGGCGACGCCGTCGTCGAGGCCAACCTCCTCCACAATCCTGCCGTCGATCACCTTCAGCACCGTCGTGCCGGTGAAGCGCATCTTGCGACCGGTCGCGGCTGGAAGGCCACCGGCCAGGAAATCCTTGAAGGCCGGACCTGAATGGGTTCCGCCGCCCTCCCAGCGGCCGACGACAAAGTCGCCTTCGGCGATCAGATCGGCCGTGCCCCAGAAGTTGAGGTCGGGGAACGCGGCGCGGAAGCCGGTCATGAACGCCTTGATCTCGTCGCGGCCGCGGCGCGGCGCGTGCAGCGAATATTTCAGCAGCATGTCCGGGGCGGCGATCTCGTCGACGACCGCGAGATTGACGTCCTTGCCCCAGAATTCGGTGAACCAGCGGCCGACGACGGCCTTGTTGTCTTCTTCCTTGCTCATGGAAATCGCTCCTCGCGCATCTGTATCGGAGGAACATCGATATCGCTCGATGAACCGAGCGAACGGCTAAACCCTCCGCGCGTGCGCCACACTCCGCTTCTTGCCTTGGCATTTGAGCCTTGGTGAAGCGCGCGAATTCTGGGGCTACGCCCCCACCTGCCCCCGATGTCGCAAGAATGCGTCAGCCAACACGCAGGCGACCATCGCTTCGCCGACCGGGACTGCCCGGATGCCGACGCATGGGTCGTGGCGGCCCTTGGTCACAATCTCCGTCTCCTCGAGCGCGCGCGTGACCGTGCGGCGGGGCGCGAGGATCGAAGATGTCGGCTTCACAGCGAACCGGACGACGATCGGCTGTCCGGTCGAGATGCCGCCAAGGATGCCGCCAGCGTGGTTTGAGAGAAAGCGCGGCTGACCGTCGTTGCCGCGGCGCATTTCGTCGGCGTTCTGTTCGCCCGAGAGTTCGGCCGCCGCGAAGCCATCGCCAATCTCGACGCCCTTGACGGCGTTGATCCCCATCAGCGCGGAGGCGAGCTCCGCGTCGAGCTTGCCGTAGATCGGCGCGCCCCACCCGGCGGGCACGCCCTCGGCGACAATTTCGATCACGGCGCCGATCGAGGAGCCTGACTTGCGGATGTCGTCGAGATAGTCAGCGAAGCGCTCGGCGGCGGCGGCGTCCGGCGCGAAGAACGGGTTGCGGCCGACTTCGTCCCAATCCCAGCGCGTCCGGTCGATCTTCATCTTTCCCATCTGCACCAGCGCGCCGCGAATGTTGACGCCGGCAACCACCTTGCGCGCGATCGCGCCAGCCGCGACACGCGCCGCAGTCTCGCGCGCCGAGGCGCGGCCGCCACCGCGATAGTCGCGGATCCCATACTTCGCATCATAGGTGTAGTCAGCGTGACCGGGACGGTACTTGTCCCTGATCTCGCCATAGTCTTTCGACCGCTGATCGAGATTGTCGATGAAGATCCCGATCGGGGTTCCGGTCGTCACCTGACGACCCATCGCTTCATCCGTCATCACGCCGGAAAGGATGCGCGCCTCGTCCGGCTCACGGCGTTGGGTGGTGAAGCGCGAGGCGCCGGGCCGGCGCCGGTCGAGCTCCGTCTGGATGTCGGCGGTTTCGAGCGGAATTCGCGGCGGACAGCCGTCGACGACGCACCCGATCCCGGCCCCGTGACTTTCGCCGAAAGTAGTGACGCGGAAGAGGCGCCCGAAACTGTTGTGGGACATGGCGGACCTTGCGGGTTCATACGCGACAGCCCTCGGTCGCGTCAAACTCCGCGCGCGGGCGTTGAATCCCACCCAATTCCCGCCACGCTGCATTCATTGCCAATTCATCTTGACGGGCGCATTCCCTCGTCCCGCCAAAACCAAGAGTCGAACGACTTGCATGGAGACTGTACAATGCTGAAGACATTCGCCGCGCTCGGGATCTCCGCCGCGATCGCTTTCGCCCCTCTCGCCGCCCTCGCCCAGACCGACACGACGGCCCCCGCGGCGCCGGCCGCCGCCGCTCCGGCCGCCTCGGACGCGATGGCGCCCGCCAAGGACACGATGAAGAAGGCCAAGAAGCCGAAGAAGCACATGGCCAAGAAGATGAAAAAGCCTGCGGACGATGCGGCGCCGGCCGCGCCGGCCGAAGCGCCGAAGAGCTAAGTCGTCGAGAGCGCAATAATCGAAGTCAGCCAACGGAGCCGCCCCATCATTGGATGGGGCGGCTTCTTCATTTTTGCGGCTAGCCGCTTTCACCGCATCGCCGCTCATGTAGAGTTGGCGAATGGCCCAGGAGGCGCAATGGCGAGCGCGGAGTTCTGGTACGAATTCGCAAGCTCCTATTCCTACCCGGCGGCGCTCCGGGTCGGAGCGCTCGCTGAGCAACGGGGCGTAACCCTCATCTGGCGGCCGTTCCTGCTGGGCCCTATTTTCGCCGCGCAGGGCTGGCGCGACTCGCCGTTCAACATCTATCCCGCCAAGGGGCGCTATATGTGGCGCGACCTCGAGCGGACTTGCGAGGCGATGGGCGTCCCGTTCAGGCGGCCGACGCCCTTTCCCCAACCGAGCCTGCTCGCCGCGCGGGTCGCATTGGCGCTACAGGGCGAAGTGCGGGCGGATTTTTCGCGTCGTGTTTACGCGGCGGAATTCGGCCGGGCCGCGTCGATCGCCGATCGCACGGTTATCGCGGGTTTGCTCGCCGCGTGCGGCCTTGATCCCGCGGCGACGCTCGAGCGCGCTGAATCTGACGCCAACAAGGCGGCCCTCAAGGTCGAATGCGCCCGGGCGGCGGAGATCGGCATCGTCGGCGCGCCTTCGATCGTGACAAGCGAGGGCGAGGTGTTCTGGGGCAATGATCGGCTGGAGCAGGGGCTCGACTGGGCCGTGCGAGCGCGCTCCTGAGCGGCGAAACAATGGATGCAGCATGACCTTCGAACTGATCTTCCGCAACGTTGCGCTATCGGACGGGCGCAAGGGGCAGGATGTCGCGATCGCCGCCGGCCGCATCGCGCATGAGATGCAATGAGCTCGATCATGGCGTAGACGCGAACTCATGACGTTTCGTCCCCCCAGCGAAGAATGATCGTGGATGTATGCAAGAATGTCCTGCAGCTCGCGAAAGGCGCGCGGCGCATACCGGACTATCACAGACCGTGCTTCACCCAGAATGCCTGGACAGCCTCATTGCTGACAAACTCGCCGCGCTCGGCCTCGGCCAGCGACTCCGCGAAAGACGTGTCGTCCTCCACGCTCATCGGCAATCGGGGGAAGATCGTTCTCTCCGGCGAGTTGCAAAACAATTCGGGCAAGTGCGTCCTGGGTCTCCGGCGGCAGACTACGGACGGTCTCAACGGCGCGTTCGAAGAGCTTGGTCATCATCGAAGCATAGCCGATACCGGCGACACCTCAACTGCTTGCCGCCTTCGCCAGCGCCTGCGCGCGGATGGCGGATAGCGTGGTCGCCGGCGTGATCGCGTCAGGATCGACCTTGACGTGCAAGATCGACGGCAGGCCGGAGGCCAGAGCCCGCTCGTATGCGGGCAGGAACTCGGCCGTCTCCTCGATCGTTTCGCCGTGACCCCCAAATGCGCGCGCATATGCAGCGAAGTCCGGATTGCGCAGCGCCGTGGCGATGACCCGCCCCGGATACATGCGCTCCTGGTGCATCCGGATCGTCCCGTACATGCCGTTGTCGATCAATACGACAATGACCGGAAGGCCATATTGAACCGCGGTGGCGAATTCCTGTCCATTCATGAGAAAATCGCCATCGCCCGCGAAGCATACGACCGTCCGCTTCGGGAACATCCGCTGGGCTGCGAGCGCTGCCGGCAAGCCGAAGCCCATCGAGCCCGACGTCGGGCCCAATTGCTGCTCGACGCCGCGAAAGCGCAGGAAGCGGCCGACCCAGATCGAGAAATTGCCGGCGCCGTTGGTGAAGATACCGTCGGGCGAGCGCCGCCGGATCGCGAACATGATCTCGCTCAATTGAACCCGTCCCGGATTGGGCGGCGCCTGCTCGCTCCATGCCAGATAATCCGCTCTCGCAGCGCGCGTTTCGGCCGCCCAGCGAATCGCCGCCGGCGGCTCAACCCCCTCGAGCGCGGCGCAGAACTCTGCGGAAGTCGCAACAATTCCGAGCGTGGGATGGTAGTTTCGGCCAATCTCGTTGGCGTCTGCGTGGACGTGGACGAGCTTCTGGCGCGGAGCCGGAATGCGAAACAGCGTGTAGCCCTGCGCCGCCGCCTCCGACATCCGGCTGCCGACGAGGAGCACGAGGTCCGCCGCTTCGACGCGCGCCTTGAGCTTCGGATTGACGGAGTAGCCGATCTCGCCGGCGAAGTTGTCGTGTTCGCCGTCGAAGGCGCTCGCGCGGCGAAACGAGCCCGCGACAGGCAGGTCGAAGCGCTCGGCGAACCGGGCGAAGGCCGCGCTCGCCCGCTTGGTCCATCCGCCTCCGCCAAGGATGGCGATCGGCCGTTCCGACGCCCACAGCATCTTTTGCAATTCGGCCATCTGCGTGAGGCCCGGCCAGATCGGCGCCGGCTCGACGCGCGGCGCGTCGAGCGCTGCGGCCATTTCCGTCAGCATGTCTTCGGGCAGCGCGATCACCACCGGCCCCGGACGCCCTTGCATGGCGACGTGAAATGCGCGGTGGATGACTTCAGGGATTTGAGCGGCGAATTCGATTTGCGTCGCCAGTTTGGCGGTCGAGGCGAAGAACGCGCGATAGTCCATTTCCTGAAACGCGCCCCGCCCCATCATCGCCCGCTCGACCTGGCCAACAAACAGAATCATCGGCGCAGAATCGTGCTCAGCGATATGGACGCCATGCGCCGCGTTGGTCGCGCCAGGGCCGCGGGTCACGAAGCAGACGCCCGGCCGCCCAGTGAGGCGACCCTCCGTCAACGCCATAATCGCTGCGCCCGCCTCCTGCCGGCACACGGCCAATTGGATTGGAGAGTCGTTCATGGCGTCGAGGGCGGCGAGAAAGGATTCTCCGGGAACGCAATACGCGCGCTCGACCCCCTGGATGACGAGTTGGTCGATGAGAATTTGTCCGCCCGTTCGCAAAGCCCCGCCCAACCGTCGCTCCTCGCTCCGCCTCGCTGGCGCCTTGTTTGGCAGGTCAGGCGCTGCTTTTCAATCGCGAGGCTCGC
Organism: uncultured Alphaproteobacteria bacterium; assembly: GCA_963761435.1. Classification (GTDB taxonomy): domain Bacteria; phylum Pseudomonadota; class Alphaproteobacteria; order Rhizobiales; family Beijerinckiaceae; genus Roseiarcus. Next base: position 757,488 of record CAVXHJ010000010.1, read on the forward strand.
CTTGCGCATGAGCCAAGTTCCAGCCATTCTTGCGGACGATGTCAGCTCCCACAGAACGTCCCGCCGAGCCGAGCGCGCTGGCGACCCTCAACGCGCGCTCGCGCGAGATCTTCCGCAACATCGTCAACTCCTATCTCTCGACCGGCGAGCCCGTCGGCTCCCGGCACCTCTCGCGCATGTTGCCGATTTCGCTTTCGCCGGCCTCGGTGCGCAATGTGATGCAGGATCTCGAGGAGCTCGGGCTCATCTACGCCCCACACGCCAGCGCCGGGCGCTTGCCGACCCAGCAGGGGCTGAGGCTCTTCGTCGATGCGCTGCTCGAATTCGGCGATTTGGGCCGCGAGGAGCGGGCGCGCATCGACACCCAGGTGCGGGCGGCGGCGGAGGGGGGTGGGTTCGAAGGCGCGCTCGCCGAGACGACGAGCCTGCTCTCGGAGCTGACCCGCGGCGCCGGCGTGGTGCTGACCAGCAAGACCGACGCGCAGCTGAAGCATGTCGAATTCGTGCCCCTCGAGTCCGGCCGGGCGCTGGTGATCCTGGTCGCCGAGGACGGCTCGATCGAGAATCGTGTGGTCGCGACGCCACCGGGCATGCCGGCTTCGACCTTCGTCGAAGCCAGCAATTTTCTCAGCGCTCGCATCCGCGGCCGCACGCTCGCCGAGCTGATGGCGGAGATCGAGGCCGCGCGACGCGACGCACGCCAGGAGCTCGACGACATCGCCGCCCGGCTGGTTGAGGCTGGCCTCGTTTCATGGTCCGGCGCCGGCGGATCGGGCGACCAGCTCATTGTTCGCGGACAGGCCAACCTGCTCGAAGACGTGCGCGTTTCAGAGGACCTCGAGCGCATCCGCACCCTGTTCGCAGACCTCGAGACCAAGACCGACGTGATCGAGCTGCTGCATCGGGCCGAGGCCGGCGACGGGGTCAAGATTTTCATCGGCTCGGAGAACAGGCTCTTCTCCCTGTCCGGATCGTCGATGATCGCCGCGCCGCTTCGGGACAGCGACCATCGCATCGCCGGCGTGCTCGGCGTGATCGGGCCCACCCGGCTCAATTACGGCCGCATCGTGCCGATGGTCGAATATGCGGCGCAAGTGCTCGGCGAGCTCAGGCGCCCCCGCTAGCGCGGAGGGTCAATATTTCGCTGCGGGGAGAGTGTGCTATGTCGAACGCGTCGAATGTCGGGACTTCTCATCATAGCCTCGGCGAGGCCATCGAGCGGCTCAAGGGCAAATGGGCGGCGATCACCGCCTTCGGGGTCCTGCTCGCCGTGCTGGGCTTCGCGGCGCTGTTCTTCGCCCTCGTCGCGACAATCGCCACCGTGACGCTCAACGGCGTCCTGTTTCTCATCGCCGGCGCAGCAGAAATCGGCATCGGCATGCATGCGCGCACCTGGGGCCGGTTCTTTCTCTGGGTGGTTGGCGGCCTTCTCTATGTCGCCGCCGGGATCCTGTGCATCGTCAACCCGCTGCTCGCTTCGGTCGTTCTGACGCTCCTGCTCGGCGCCGGCCTCATCGCCGCGGGCGTAGTCCGCGCCTATCTGGCGACGCAGCTTCCGGCCGACCAGCCGCGCGGCCTCGTCTTTCTCGCTGCAGCGGTCACAATCCTTCTGGGCCTGATCATTGTCAGTCACTGGCCGCTCGACAGCGTTTATGTCCTGGGCACTCTGCTCGGCGTCGACCTCCTGTTCCACGGAGTCGGCTGGGTGAGCTTCGGGATGGGATTGCACGCGCGAGCCTGACGCGCTCGGGCGCGCGCTCGCATGGTTTCGGGGGAGCCAACAATGACGAAGTGGGTCTATTCGTTCAGCGCCGAGCGCGCCGAAGGCCGCGGCGAGATGAAGAACCTGCTTGGCGGTAAGGGCGCAAACCTGCACGAGATGGCCTCGCTCGGCCTGCCCGTGCCTCCGGGCTTCACCATCACCACCGAGGTCTGCACCTTCTTCTACGCCAACGGAAAGACCTACCCGCCCGACCTCAAGGCGCAAGTCGACGCGGCGGTCGCGGAGGTCGGACGCCAGACGGGACGCGCCTTCGGCGACCCGGCCAATCCGCTTCTGCTCTCGGTCCGGTCTGGCGCGCGCGCGTCGATGCCCGGGATGATGGATACCGTCCTCAACCTCGGTCTCAACGACGCCGCCGTCGAGACTCTGGCGAAGACTTCCGGCGACGCGCGTTTCGCATATGATTCCTACCGCCGCTTCATTCAGATGTATTCCAACGTTGTGCTCGACGTCGACGTCCACAATTTTGAGGACGTCCTCGAACAATACAAAGACGATAGGGGCTACGCGCTCGACACCGACCTCAACGCGGACGACTGGCGCACGATCATCACCGACTACAAGACGAAAGTCGTCGAAGCGACCGACAAGCCCTTCCCCCAGGATCCAGGCGATCAGCTATGGGGCGCGATCGGCGCGGTGTTCTCCTCGTGGATGAACCAGCGAGCGATCACATATCGCCGCCTGAATGCGATTCCCGCCGAATGGGGCACCGCGGTCAATGTCCAGGCCATGGTGTTTGGCAACATGGGCGAGACGTCGGCGACAGGCGTCGCCTTCACGCGCAATCCGTCGACCGGCGAAAACCAGCTTTACGGCGAGTTTCTCGTCAACGCCCAGGGCGAGGATGTAGTGGCCGGCATCCGCACGCCTCAGAACATCACCGAGACGGCGCGTAAGGCGGCAGGCTCCGACCGTCCCTCGCTGCAGTCGCTGATGCCCGAGGTCTTCGCCCAGTTTGTCGCGGTCACGCAGCTCCTCGAGAAGCATTATCGCGACATGCAGGACCTCGAGTTCACCGTCGAGCGCGGCAAATTATGGATGCTGCAGACCCGCAATGGCAAGCGCACCGCGCGGGCCGCGCTCAGGGTTGCAGTGGAGATGGCCAATGACGGTCTGATCTCGCGCGAGGACGCAGTGACCCGAGTCGAGCCAAGCGCGCTCGATCAGTTGTTGCATCCGACCCTCGATCCCAAGGCGAAGCCCGCGCCTCTGGCGACCGGCCTGCCGGCCTCGCCCGGCGCGGCCAGCGGCGAGATCGTGTTCAGCGCCGACGAGGCACAATCCTTGCGCCAGGCCGGGAAAAAATCGATTTTGGTCAGGGTCGAGACCTCGCCCGAAGACATCCACGGCATGCATGCCGCCGAGGGCGTGGTGACGACGCGCGGAGGCATGACCTCGCACGCCGCGGTGGTTGCGCGCGGCATGGGCAAGCCCTGCGTCTCAGGCGTCGGCGCGATCCGGATCGACTATGCGGCGCAGACCATGACCGCCGGAGGAGTGACGCTGAAGAAGGGCGACGTCCTGACCATTGACGGGGGCTCTGGCGAGGTCATGGCTGGCTCGGCGCCGATGGTGAAACCCGAGATGACCGGCGATTTCGCCACTCTGATGACCTGGGCCGACTCGGTCAGGCGCATGAAGGTGCGCGCCAACGCCGACACCCCAACAGACGCGCGCGTCGCCCGCTCCTTCGGCGCCGAGGGCATCGGCCTCTGCCGCACCGAGCACATGTTCTTCGACGGCGAGCGGATCGTCGCGGTGCGCGAGATGATCCTTGCCGACACCGAACAAGGACGTCGCGCGGCGCTCGCAAAGCTGCTGCCGATGCAGCGCCAGGACTTTGCCGAATTGTTCGAGATCATGACGGGGCTTCCGGTCACCATCCGCCTCCTGGATCCGCCCCTGCATGAATTCCTGCCGAAGACGGATGAGGAAATCGACGAGGTCGCGAAGGCGATGAAGGTCGGCGCGGACAAGCTGCGCGCCCGGGCGGCGGAACTGCACGAGTTCAATCCGATGCTCGGCTTCCGCGGCGTGCGTCTCTCGATCCGATATCCTGAAATCGCGGAAATGCAGGTTCGCGCGATCTTCGAGGGGGCGGTTCAAGCCGGCCGCAAGACCGGCGCTCCGGTGACGCCTGAGATCATGGTCCCGCTCGTATTCGGTCGGGCGGAACTCGACGCGGTCAAGCCGATCATCGTCGCGATGGCGGAGGCGGTCGCAAAGGAAACCGGCGTCAAAGTCCCCTATCACGTGGGCACGATGATCGAACTGCCACGCGCAGCGCTCAGGGCCGGAGAAATCGCCGAGAGCGCCGAGTTCTTCTCGTTCGGCACCAACGACCTTACCCAGACGACGCTCGGCGTGTCGCGCGACGACGCCGCCTCATTCCTCGGCGCATACACCGTGAAGGGGCTGCTCAAGACCGATCCGTTCGTGACCCTCGACGTCGAAGGCGTCGGCGAATTGATCACAATCGCCTGCGAGCGCGGCCGCGCGACTCGGCCCGACCTCAAGCTCGGCGTCTGCGGCGAGCACGGCGGCGACCCGGCCTCGATCGCCTTCTGCGAGGAGGCGCAGCTCGATTATGTCTCGTGCTCGCCGTTCCGCATCCCGATCGCCCGCCTCGCGGCGGCGCAAGCGGCACTGGGGCGAAAGGCGCCCTCGACCGCATGAGGCGGTTTCGCGTCGCGAACTAGAAAGTCGCCGTGCCTGGGTCGGGACCGATTCTGCCATTGGGAGAATCGAGCGCTTCGAAGCGCCGCATGTCGTCGTCATCGAGCCGGAAGTCGAGCGCCCCGATGTTCTCTTTCAGTCGCTCGAGGCGCACCGTTTTCGGAATGGCGATCAGGCCGCTGTCGAGATGCCAGCGGATCACGACTTGCGCCGGCGTCTTTCGATGCTTTGCGGCGATGCCGGCGATCGTGGCGTCGCTGAGCGGGCCGCCGCGCCCGAGCGGGCTCCAGGATTCCGTTTTGATCCCGCGCTGATCGTGAAACGCTCTGAGCGCCTTCTGTTGAAACCGCGGATGAAGCTCGACCTGATTGACCGCCGGGGTGACCCCGGTTTCCGAGATGATCCGCTCGAGGTGGTCGCGATTGAAATTCGAAACCCCGATCGAGCGGACCCGCTCCTCCTTTTGCAGGCGGATGAGCGCCTTCCAGCTTTCGACGTATCGGTTGGTCCGCGGCCGCGGCCAATGGATCAGGTACAAATCGAGCGTGTCGCGGAGCTTCCCCGCGCTGACGTCAAACGCCCTAAGCGTTTCATCGAAACCGTGGTCGGAATTGCCGAGTTTCGTCGTGACGAAGACGTCCGTCCGTCCGGCCAAAGCCCTGCCGACGCCATCCTCGTTTCGATACATTGCCGCCGTGTCGACCAGGCGATAGCCCACCTCGACCGCCATTTTCACAACCTGCTCGGTCGTTTCGGGCGGCGTCTGGAAAACCCCAAGTCCGAATTGCGGCATAGACGCGCCGTCGTTGAGGGCGACGGTTGGTTGAACGTGGTCGGTCATCGCGCCGTCCTCATTGTTGGCGGAGAGTGGGCCCGGCGCCGGACGCTCGGCCGAGGCGGCCCGAGCCTTGGCTCAAGTCGCCGCGCCGGGCAAGCGATCGGGCGTTGGAGGGTGCGCAAAACGCGATCCGGCGCCATATATAGGAGCCACAAAACCACCGACGGTCCCGCCGAGGAGCCACGCTGCGTGCAGCGCCACCCCGAATCCGAACTGACGCTGACTGAGCGAATCGCCGCGGACTCGCGCCTCGCGCCTGCCCCGTCCTCGCCCTTTCTTGAGAACCTGTTCCATCCGGCGGTTGCGGACTGGTTCGCCGCGAGCTTCGCGGCGCCAACGCCCGCTCAATCCGAGGCCTGGCCAGCGATCAAGGCCGGCAGGCATACGCTCATCGCCGCGCCGACCGGATCAGGGAAGACTTTGGCGGCCTTTCTAGCTGCGATCGACGACCTCGTGCGACAAGGCCTGGACGGTGGCCTGACCGACGCGACCCAGGTCGTCTACATTTCTCCGCTGAAAGCGCTGTCGAACGACATCCATCGCAATCTCGAGGCGCCGCTGGCCGGCATCCGGGAACGATTGCGCGAACGCGGGCTCGCGGATGTCGAGATCCGCTCGTGGGTCCGGACGGGCGACACTCCGGCCGCGGAACGCGATCGCATGCGCCGCCGTCCGCCGCACATCCTGGTGACGACCCCCGAGTTGTTCTACGTTCTGCTCGGATCGGAATCCGGACGAGCAATGCTCGCGACCGCCCGGTCGGTGATCGTCGATGAAATACACGCCGTCGCGCCGAACAAGCGCGGCGCCCATCTCGCGCTGTCGCTGGAGAGGCTCGCGGCGCTGTGCGGCGACCGCCTGCAGCGCATTGGCCTCTCGGCGACCCAAAATCCGATCCGATCCGTCGCGCATTTCCTTGCCGGCGCCGCCGTCGACGGCAGCCCCGCCGCGGAGGTCGCGACCATCGACGCCGGTCATCAAAGGCCGCGCGACTTAAGCGTGGAAATGCCTGGCTCTCCCCTCGAATCGGTGATGTCGAAAGAGGTTTGGACCGAGGTTTACGCGCGTCTCACTTCGCTCATCGAGGAGCACCGCACGACGCTCGTGTTCGTCAACACCCGCCGCATGGCGGAACGCGTCGCCCGCGAGCTCAGCGACCGTCTTGGCGAGCGCTTCGTCACTGCGCATCACGGCAGCATGGCCAAGGAGCTCAGGCTTTCGGCCGAGAAGAGGCTTAAGGGCGGCGAACTGAAAGCGCTTGTGGCGACCGCCTCGCTCGAGCTGGGGATCGACATCGGCGACGTCGATCTCGTCTGCCAGATCGGCTCGCCGCGGTCGATCGCCACTTTCCTGCAGCGGGTCGGGCGCTCCGGCCACGCCATCGGCGGCACGCCAAAAGGGCGCCTGTTTCCGCTCTCGCGCGACGATCTCGTCGAGTGCGTCGCGCTCATCGACAGCGTCCGGCGCAGCGAGCTTGATCGGCTTCGGATCCCCGAGCGGCCGCTAGACGTGCTCGCCCAACAAATCGTCGCCGAAGTCGCGGCCAAAGATTGGCCGGAAGCCCTGCTCTTTGACCGGCTCAGGCGCGGCTGGCCGTTCCGCTCGCTCGCGCGCGAGGATTTCGATGCGGTCGTTCGAATGCTAGCCGAGGGCTTCGCCACCCGCCGGGGCCGGCGTGGGGCGCTGATCCATCGCGACGCCGTCAATCGCGTCTTGCGCGGCCGGCGGGGCGCGCGCACGACCGCGCTTACCTCGGGGGGCACGATCCCCGACACGGCCGACTACCAGGTGCTGCTCGAGCCCGAGAACCTCGTAATCGGCTCAGTGAACGAGGATTTCGCCATCGAGAGCATGGCCGGCGACATCTTTCAGCTTGGCAACACTTCGTATCGCATTCAACGCGTCGAGCGCGGCACGGTCAGGGTCGAGGACGCCAAGGGATTGCCGCCGACCATTCCCTTCTGGCTCGGCGAGGCGCCGGGCCGGACTGACGAGCTCTCCGCTTCCGTATCACGGCTGCGCGCGGAGGCGGCGGCGCGGCTCGGCGCCGACCCAGCGGGAGCGTCGCTTCGGCGCTGGCTCATTGAGGTCGTTGGCGCCGGCGAGGTCGCCGCTGAGCAACTCGCAGACTATCTCGCCGCCGCCAACGCCGCTTTCGGCTGCCTGCCCACCCAGGACGAGATCGTATTCGAGCGCTTCTTCGATGAAGCCGGCGGCATGCAGCTCATCGTCCATGCCCCCTTCGGCAGCCGTATCAATCGCGGCTGGGGGTTGGCGCTCCGCAAGCGCTTCTGCCGCAAATTCAACTTCGAGCTGCAGGCGGCCGCGACCGAAGACAGTATCGTGCTTTCGCTGACCACCGCGCACAGCTTCGAGCTCGCCGACGTTGCGCGCTACCTCAATTCCGCAAGCGTGCGGCGGGTGCTGATCCAAGCGATGCTCGACGCTCCCATGTTTACGACCCGATGGCGCTGGGTGGCCGGCGTCTCGCTCGCGCTGCCGCGGTTTCGCGGGGGCAAGAAGGTCCCGCCCCAGTTTCTGCGCATGCAGGCGGAGGACCTCGTTGCCGCGGTCTTCCCCGATCAGATCGCCTGCGCCGAGAATCTGGTCGGCGAGCGTGAGGTCCCTGACCACCCGCTCACCAACCAGGCGATCGGCGACTGCCTGTACGAGGCCATGGACATCGAGGGGCTGGAACGGCTGTTGCGGCGCCTCGAAACGGGCGACATTCGCGTCGTCGCCTGCGATCTTACGGAGCCTTCGCCGCTGTCGCTCGAGGCGTTGTCGGCGAGGCCATACGCCTTCCTCGACGACGCGCCGCTGGAAGAGCGGCGGACCCAGGCGGTCATGGCCCGGCGCTGGCAAGATCCGAAGAGCGCTTCGGATCTTGGCCGGCTCGATCCGGAAGCGATCGCCAAGGTTCAGGCCGAGGCCTGGCCCGATCCTATCAACCCCGAGGAACTCCACGACGCGCTCCTGTGGCTGGGTTCGCTCACCGAAGCTGAGGCCGGCGCCGCGCCAGGGTGGCGCGAGTGGCTCGAACTCGCTGGCGTGCGACAGGCGCGTAGCCCTATTCAAGACCCCGCGGGCGAGCCTCTGGATCCCGGCGGAGCGGCTCACCCAATTCCAGGCCCTGTGGCCGAACGGTGTGCTTGAGCCGCCGATCGCCCCGCCCGCCGACCACGCTGGAGCCACATGCTCGCGAGAGCAGGCGCTGGTCGAGATCCTGCGTGGCAGGCTCGAAGGCGTGGGGCCCGTCACCCCGATGGCCTTGACTGCCCCGCTCGGACTTGAGCCGGAGGCGGCGGCCGCCGCGCTCACGGCGCTGGAGAGCGAAGGCGCAATTCTCAAAGGCCGCTTCCTGCCCGGCGTCAACGACGAGCAATGGTGCGACCGGCGCCTCCTCGCACGCATCCACCACTCGACCGTCCGGCGCCTCAGGTCGGAAATCGATCCCGTGGCGGCGCGCGATTTTCTCCGCTTCCTGTTCTCCTGGCAGCACGTGTCGGATGAGACGCGTCTCGAGGGACCCGACTCGCTCCCTGCGGTCCTTAGCGCGCTGGAAGGCTTCGAGGCGCCGGCCAAGGCCTGGGAGACCGAAATCCTCCCGGCGCGCCTCAAAGGCTACCAGGCTTCGTGGCTCGACGCCCAATGTCTCGCCGGACGGACTGCCTGGGCGCGATTGACGCCGCCGACGCCCGCGAACGGAAGAGCCCGCCACGCGACCCCTGTAGGCGCGACCCCGATCGCCCTCATCGAGCGGCGCGGCGGGCCCATGTGGATGGTGCTCGCGTCGTCGAGCGGCGCGGCGCCGATGAGCGGGCGCGCCGAGGCCGCGCTCGATTGTCTCAAGGCGCGCGGCGCAATGTTCTTTGACGAACTCGCGGACGCCGCGCGTCTGCTGCGCCCCCAGCTTGAAGAGGCGCTCGGCGAACTGGTCGCGCTAGGGCTCGCGGCTTCCGACAGTTTCGGCGGCTTGCGTGCTCTGCTCGTCCCCTCGGGCCAGCGGAAACCGCCGCCAGGCGCGCGACGGCGCGGTCGGGTGCTGGCCTTCGACATGGAGAGCGCCGGCCGCTGGTCGATGATCGGCCGGGCCGGCGGGAGCGGCGGCGGCGACCGCGTCTCGGCGGTCGAATATGCGGCCCGCGCGCTGCTCAGGCGCTACGGCGTCGTCTTCTGGCGGCTGCTCGCGCAGGAGCCCGGATGGCTGCCGCCGTGGCGCGATTTGCTCAGGGTCTACCGCCGGCTCGAGGCGCGCGGGGAAATTCGCGGCGGCCGATTCGTCGCCGGTTTCTCCGGCGAGCAATTCGCGCTGCCGGAGGCTGTGGGCCTCATGCGCGAGATTCGCCGAAAGCCCGGGTCGGGCGAATGGGTGTCGCTGTCAGGCGCCGATCCGCTCAATCTGATCGGTATTCTCACGCCGGGCCAGCGGCTTTCGGCGCTGACAGCCAATCGCGTCGTCTACCGCGACGGTTTGCCGGTCGCCGCGCTCACCGGCGGCAAGACGCAGTTCCTTACCGAGATTGCGAGCGCCGACCAATGGGAAGCCGAAAAGCGGCTCGTCCGGTCGGCCGCGCGCGGCCGGCTCGCCGACCTCGTCTGAGTTGTGTCGCGTAGAAGGTCCCGCGCGCGGCCGGGCGCGCGCCGTTCGCCAGGAATTCCTGATCGCCCGCCTTGTAGCTGCGCCAAATCAGCATGGACCACCCGTGCGCCATCGATGTCCCCATTCGATGCTGATCTTATGGCGCTTGCTGACCTCGAATGGCTCGCCGCAGGCGGCACGCAAACCGGATTGGCGATGACCCGGCTTCCGCCCGCGACAAAGGCCAAAGCGATCGATCCTTAGTCGCCCGACACTGACCGCGGCAACGTCAACCCGCTTTCAGACCAACGCTTCGCTTGAGGCTCGAATTGACCCGACGCGCCGGGTTTGCTAGCGAGGGCTCGGAAAATGCAATGTCGCATGGTTCGGCATGCTTCGGCTGGAATGCTTCAAATGGCCGCAAGAATGAGGGGGGCGTTCGTGGGGATCGCACGTTGCGGCGGCGCGCTGGCGCTAACCGGTCTTCTCGCCGCTTTTCTTGCCGGCTGCGGCGAAACGCCTGCGCCGACGCCAGCAATCGTCGCGCCCTCGATCAACGCCGATCAGCTGGTCGGCAAATGGGGGCTTGCATCCTACCACAAGGACGAGGACCGGGCGCGGACCATGAAAGAGGCGGCCGCCCAGTGCAACAAGCCCTACGTCATCAACAAGGGGCCCAACGGCGGCTTGATGATGTATCTGGCGGATCAAAAAGAGCTGTCTGAAGTGGTTCTCAAAGCCGGGCCGAGCGGCCAGACCTATCTTGGGCCGCCAGGCGACGCGGGTACGGCGGACGATCGCATCGTCACCAATGTCGATCCCAATTCGTTCACGACGATTTGGGTCGATCCCGACAACGCGTCGCGCTATGGAACGATGGTCTATGAGCGGTGCGGCGTGAAGCGCTGAGCAGCGATCCGCGCGGGAACTCGACGTCATTCTTATAATCGACGGAGCACGCATGAAGGTTCGAACAGGTTTGTTATTGCGGGTTGCGTTCGGCGCGATGCTCGCGATCGTCATGGGCGCGGTAGCCGGAGCGGCAACCCCGGGCGAGGACGAGTTGGGTGTGGTCGACCAGCCCGGCTACCAGCCGACGCCGGAGGAAGAGCAGCTTAGTGGAGCTTTCGAGAAGCAGGAGGTGTTCTTCCGCACCTCCGAGGCGCCGGGAACGATTGTCATCGATACGAAGTCGCGGTTCCTCTATCTGGTGCAGCCGGACAATCGGGCGCTGCGCTACGGCATCGGGGTTGGCCGCGACGGGTTCCAGTGGGCCGGCCTGCAGAAGATCTCGCGCAAGCAGGAATGGCCGGATTGGCGTCCGCCGCCGGAAATGATCGAGCGCCAGCCCTATCTGCCGCGGTTCATGGCCGGCGGGCCGGGCAATCCGCTCGGGGCGCGCGCGATGTATCTCGGCGCGACCGTGTACCGAATCCACGGCACCAACCAGCCGCAGACGATCGGAACGGCTGTCTCGTCGGGCTGCTTCCGGTTGGTCAATGAGGACGTGATCGACCTCTATGGCCGTGTGGCGGTCGGAACCAAGGTGATCATCAAGCAAGCCGTCGCACTCTAAGGGAGCGCGCCGGCGTCGCCCCGAACGGAAACGAGAATCATCCATGCGCAAGATGACGGCCCTCCTCGCCCTCGCGGCGGCGGTTTCGCTCGGCGCCGGCGCCGAGGCCCAGACGCTCAAGGCCGTGCAGGACCGCGGTTCGCTTATTTGCGGCGTCAACCAGGGACTGGACGGTTTCGCCATCAAGGACGACAAGGGTCAGTGGACGGGCTTCGACGTCGATTTCTGCCGCGCCCTGGCGGCAGTCATCTTCAACGATCCGTCGAAAGTGCAATATGTGCCGCTCTCGGCCGAGGCGCGGTTCGACGCCTTGAAGAACAAGCAGATCGACGTGCTGTCGCGCAACTCGACCTGGACGATGGGCCGCGAGGGCGACAACGGCGTCGTGTTCACCGGCACGACCTACTACGACGGCCAGGCGTTTCTCGTGCCCAAGAGCCGGAACCTCCAGTCGGCGCTGGAGCTCGACGGCAGCAAGGTTTGCGTCCAGCCGGGAACGACGACCGAGCCCAATTTCACCGACTACTTCAACTCGAACCACATGAAATTTGAGGCCGTCCACGAAGGAAGCGCGGCCGATATGATCGCCGCCTACCAGGCTGGAAAATGCGATGTGATGACAACGGACGCATCGGCGCTTTTCGCGATCCGCCAGCAGCTCGCCAAGCCGGGCGACAACATGATCCTCCCCGACGTCATCTCGAAGGAGCCGCTTGGTCCGGTCGTGCGGCAGGACGATATGGAGTGGTTCAACGTCGTCAAATGGGTCAATTTCGCCCTTATCAACGCCGAAGAGCTCGGCGTCAGCTCGAAGACCCTCGACGACGCGCTGAAGTCGCAGAAGCCCGCGGTCAAGCGGCTGGTCGGAACCGAGGGCGATTTCGGCAAGCCGCTCGGGCTGTCGCAGGACTGGGCGGTCCGCGCCATTCGAGCGGTCGGCAACTACGCCGAGGTGTTCGACCGTAACCTCGGCTCGGATTCGAAGCTCGGGATTCCCCGGGGATTGAACGAGCTCTGGGACAACGGCGGCATTCAATACGCCCCGCCGATCCGCTAAGCGCGACCCCCTAATCCGGGACGTAGGTCCGGCCTTCATAGTGCCCGCCCGGCTTCGTCTGCGTCGGCGTTTGGGCGGGCTTGGACTTGTCTGGCGACGACCTGGGAACGAGCTTCGGCGTCATATAATTCTCGGCCGGCGGCGGCACGACGAGCACCGGCGGATAGATAAACTGCGCGAAGGCGGGAAACGGCGCGCCGGCGGCGAACAACCCGAGCCCCGCGGCAAATCGAATGGCGTTGGTGTTCATTGACGCGCTCCCCGTCCCGCGATCTGCTTGCGGTGAGGCGCAATGCCTTTCACGCGCGAGCAGGCAGGGGATGAAACCCAACCCAAATCGTCGCAAGCAATTCGCCTATTCGCGTCGCCCGTTACACCTGTTCCCGGATCCTCGAACTGTTGCTTCGGTGCTTCAATCTTTCTTTCCGGGAACTCCTCAGCAGGTTTTCCTAGCATATTGCTGGCGCGAACGGAATTCCCCGCCAATATGGGCGAATCCAATGGCGCGGCCGAGGAGCGTCATCCGGCGCGTACGAAGCGGCGCTCCGGTCGGATCTACTTGGCGCCGGCTTCCGCCTTGGCCATCGCTTCCTTGCAGCGGTCGCTGAGGTCCGCCGCATGCGACTTCATGCACGCCGCGACAGTTCCCTTGCCCGGCTTGACGTCGGCGCAAAGCTTCTTGGCGTCGGCCTTGCAGGCTTTTCCGACCGCCGCCGCGCGGATGATCGCCACCTGACAGTCCTCGGACAGGTCGGAGAAATGGGTCTTCATGCAGTCCTTGAGCTTGCCGCCGCCGGACTTCATCTCGTCGCCGCATTGCGTCTTGATGTCCGACGCGCAGATCTTCGCGGCGGACGAAGCGGCCAAAGCCGGATGCGTCATCATGAGCGCCGCGCCGAGCGCAAAAATCGAGGTCAGCGTCTTCATCCCGGATGTCCTCCCGTTGCAAAGCGCCTCGGCGCTCACTTCATCTCCACGCCCATTTCGGCCGGCCGGGCCTCAAATAGCCGAAAGCCGACGAAAGCCGACGAAAACGAAATTGCTTTCTTTTGCTTTTCGGGATTCAAGCTTTTCAACGCGTTGCCGGCAATTCCAATACTTTCTACGCTCTTATCGCGTTGGCTGTTGTGGGGAAGGAATTGGGAGCATGGCGGAGGTGGCGGACGGCGCCATCAAGGCGTCATGGCCGGGCTTGTCCCGGCCATCCACGAAGACCCAGCGCATCGACGCAGGCAAGCGCGAAAAGCCTTGCGACCGTCCGCCTTCCTGCCCGTCGCGCCGAGGCGGAACTCGTTCTTGCGGCGGCCCGGCGTGGATGGCCGGGACAAGCCCGGCCATGACGGGCAAGGGTTCGACGAACGAACAGTAGACCGGTCGACCCACAGATAACGCCATAAGAGCCACTTTAACTCTCTCCGGCCGACGGAATGGACTTTCTAACTCTCCCTCCGGCCTCGCCGGGCCTGCCCAAGCGGCCCCGATCCGGCGAGTTGGGAGCATAGCACGGATTCTGATTTTCGCAAGAAATTGCGAGAGAAACTGTCGACGAACAATCACCGCGCATTTTTCGCTGCTGTTATGCGTGTGAAGACCGAGCCTCCTGACGAGCCGCGCTGTTTCCGGCCGGCGGCGCGTCGCGCCCGACCATGGCGAGTTGCGCCGGCGCATAGCGTTCGCCGGCAATCTCGATGTTCGAGGCGGCGTGCTCGATCTCGTCGAGATCGGCGCGCGTCAGATGAACGCCCGCGGCGCGGATATTTTCCTCGAGCCGATGGAGCTTCGTCGTGCCGGGGATCGGGACGATGGTGGGGCGCTGCGCGAGGAGCCAGGCAAGAGCGACCTGCGCGGGCGTTGCGTTTTTTCTGTCGCCGACGCGCTTGAGCAGGTCGATCAGCGTCTGGTTCTTCTCCATCGCCTCCGGCGCAAACCGGGGCACGGTGCTGCGGAAATCGCCCGCGCCGAGTTTCGTTTCCTTGTTCATGGCGCCGGTGAGAAATCCCTTGCCGAGAGGGCTATAGGGCACAAAGCCGATGCCGAGCTCGTCGCAGGCCTCGAGGATTCCGTTGGTTTCGGGTCCGCGGGTCCAGAGCGAATATTCGTTCTGCAGCGCGGCGACGGGTTGAACCGCGTGGGCTCGCCTGAGCGTCTGAACGCCCGGCTCCGACATCCCGAAATGCCTGACCTTGCCCTCCGCGATCAATTCCTTGACCGTTCCCGCGACGTCCTCGATCGGCACGTTCGGATCGACGCGGTGCTGGTAGAGCAGGTCGATGCGTCTCGATTCCGAGGCGTTTCAGCGAGCCTTCGACAGCCTGCCGGATGCGCTCCGGCCGACTGGAGACGCCGCGGTTCTCGCCGGTCTTGAAGTCGATGTCGAAGCCGAACTTGGTCGCAATCACCACCTTGTCGCGCACCGGGCGCAGAGCCTCGCCGACGACCTCCTCGTTCTCGAACGGCGCTTGCGCTTGCCGCGGCGCGCGACGGCCTCGGCGTCGCCTACCTGCCCGAAGACTACGCGCGAGCCGACATCGAAGCGGGGCGGGTGATACGCGCACTGGAAAGCTGGCGCCCGCCGTTTCCCGGCTATCACCTTTATTTTCCGAGCCGCAGGCAGCAGACGCCGGCCTTCGCGCTTCTCGTCGAGGCGCTGCGCTACCGGGCGTGAGCCGCGGTCTCGGTCGAAGTCCGAAACGACAAAGGCCGGCTCCAGCGGGCCGGCCTCGTATCGTTCGCAGCGGCGGCAGGCTTCAGCTCGCCTCCGCCGCCGCCTGGGTCGGGCCGGAATCCTTGCCCTTCGCATCGACGTCGCGATCGACGAACTCGATCACCGCCATCGCGGCGTTGTCGCCGGGGCGAAATCCAGCCTTCATGATCCGCGTATAGCCGCCGTTGCGGTCCTTGTAGCGGGGGCCCAGGACGTCGATCAGCTTCCTGACCAGAGCGGCGTCGCGCAGGCGGGAGATCGCGATCCGGCGGGCGTGCAGGTCGCCCTTCTTGCCGAGCGTCACCAGCTTTTCGACCACCGGGCGCAGGTCCTTGGCCTTCGGCAGGGTGGTCGTGATCTGCTCATGCTTGATGAGCGCCTGGGCCATGTTGGCGAACATCGCCTGGCGATGCTCGGCGGTGCGGTTGAAGCGCCGCTTGGCGCGTCCGTGATACATGTGGCTCTCTCCTTTTCGGGTCTAGCGGCCGCCGTGCCAAGGAACGGCCGCTCTTTATTTCCTTCTCCCGTGAACGGGAGAAGGGATTCTCAGTAGTGCTCCTCGAACCGCTTGGCGAGGTCGTCGATGTTCTCCGGCGGCCAGCCCGACACTTCCATGCCGAGATGCAGGCCCATCTGGGCCAGCACCTCCTTGATCTCGTTCAGCGACTTGCGGCCGAAGTTCGGCGTCCTGAGCATCTCGCCCTCGGTCTTCTGGATGAGGTCGCCGATATAGGTGATGTTGTCGTTCTTGAGGCAGTTGGCGGAGCGGACGGAAAGCTCGAGCTCGTCGACCTTCTTGAGGAGCGCGGGATTGAAGGCGAGCTCGGGGATCGCGTGCTGGGCCTCCTCGCGGCGGGGCTCCTCGAAGTTGACGAACACGGCGAGCTGGTCCTGAAGGATGCGGGCGGCGTAGGCGATCGCGTCCTCCGGCGACATCGCGCCGTTGGTCTCGATGGTCAGCGTCAGCTTGTCCTTGTCGAGGTCCTGCCCCTCGCGCGTCGCCTCGACCCGGTAGGAGACCTTCTTGACCGGCGAGAACATGCTGTCGATCGGCAAAAGGCCGATCGGCGAATCTTCCGCCCGGTTGCGCTCGGCCGGCACATAGCCCTTGCCCGTCGTCACCGTGAACTCGATCCTGAGGTCCGCGCCCTCGTCGAGCGTGCAGATGACGAGGTTCGGATTGAGGATCTGGATATCGCCGGTCGTCTGGATGTCGCCGGCGGTCACGGCGCCGGGGCCGCGCTTCTTGAGCACCAGGCGCTTGACGCCCTCGCCCTGCATCTTGACCGCGATGTCCTTGACGTTGAGGACGATGTCGACAACGTCCTCGCGCACGCCCGGAATGGACGAGAATTCGTGCAGGACGCCGTCGATGTGAATCGAGGTGATCGCCGCTCCCTGGAGCGACGAGAGCAGCACCCGGCGCAACGAGTTGCCGAGCGTCTGACCGAAGCCGCGCTCGAGCGGCTCGGCGACGACGGTCGCCACCTTGCGCGAGGCTTCGCTCAAAACGATGTCGAGCTTCTTCGGCTTGATGAGTTCTTGCCAGTTCTTCTGGATCACGGGGTTGGCCTTCTCTTTCGGCGGGTGCGCGGGCTAAATGGGGCGTCTCGCCATGACGCCGAAGCCCGCTACGCGCGCGCCTTGAAATCCGGTGGCGCGCTGACGCGGGGGGCGTATCAGACGCGGCGACGCTTGCGCGGGCGGCAGCCGTTGTGCGGGATCGGCGTCACATCGCGAATGGAGGTTACGTTGAAGCCGGCCGCCTGGATCGCGCGCAACGCCAATTCGCGGCCCGAGCCTGGGCCCGAAACCTCGACCTCGAGCGTTCGCATGCCATGTTCGGAGGCTTTCTTCACCGCGTCCTCGGCCGCCATCTGGGCCGCGAACGGGGTCGATTTGCGCGACCCCTTGAACCCCATGGTGCCGGCGGAGGACCACGAGATGGTGTTGCCCTGCGCGTCGGTGATCGTGATCATCGTGTTGTTGAACGACGAATTCACATGGGCGACGCCCGACACGATGTTCTTGCGTTCGCGACGGCGGACGCGGGTCGCATCTTTTGACATGGAAACTATCCTTCAATCGCGCCTTAGACTGGGCGCGTCCTAATCCGGGATTCGCTGAAACGGCGCGGCAATCACTTCTTCTTGCCGGCGATGGGCTTCGCCTTGCCCTTGCGGGTGCGGGCGTTGGTGTGGGTGCGCTGGCCGCGCACCGGCAATTGCCGGCGATGGCGCAGGCCCCGGTAGGAGCCCAGATCCATCAGGCGCTTGATGTTGATCGCAACGTCGCGGCGAAGGTCGCCTTCAACCATGTAGTCGCGGTCGATCGTCTCGCGGATCTGCATCACTTCCGCGTCGGTCAGCTGGGAAACCCGGCGCTCGGGTGGGATATGCACCTTCTCGACGATCTCTTCAGCCTTCTTCGGCCCGATCCCGTGGATATACTGCAGCGCGATGATCACGCGCTTGTTGGTGGGAATATTGACGCCTGCAATACGAGCCATTCGCCTGGACGCTCCATTTCGGCGGCGCGCCGGGCGCCGCGGGACTGCCCGTCTCGACGTCCGGTGGAGGCCGGCCCATGTCGAGAATCCGCGAAAACGCAAAAAGTCCCACGCGCTCGGAAATGGCGCGGGGACCCAGAACGGCTTCAGGATGACGCGGATTTAGGGGCTTATTGACGCTTGTCAAGCAAAAAGCGCCACAGCCCCCCTTTTTCGACAGAAATCATGGTGTTTGGCCGCGCCTCGCCGCCGTGGCTCAACCACCGCGGCGTCTTGTCCGCCACTTCCTGACCGCGACAAGCGCCCAGACGCCCTCGACGAGACCGAACGGCCAAGCGCCCTGGAGGAAGCCGTAGATTGAGCCCAGCGCGCAGGCGCCGGCGAAGGCGAGGCTGAACCAGGGACTTCGATCCTCGACAGCGTAGAAAATCAGCATCGCCGTCACCGCGGCGAGCCCGAAAAGGGCGAGAGAGTCCATGGGCGGAAGACAAGCGGCGAAAAGCTTCACCCTGTCCAGCCAATCGAGAATCGATTGCGCCGGGCGCGGGCGGCTTGGGACGACGAGCAAATTTCGCCCGCGCCCGTTCGCGACGCTCGCAATCTCGCCCAAATCCCTCTATAGCGGCGCCCGCCAGACAAGAACGACCGGCGGCCGCCGTTTCGCCCGCCCAGAGGAGATTCCCATGACAACGCTCTTTTCCGCGCGCTTGCGCACGGCGGCCGGCGCGCTTGCGCTCGGACTCGGCGCGACGCTCATTCTCGCCGGCCCGGCGCTCGCCGATCCGAAGGTTTTGGCGAAGGTCGACGGCGCGCCGATCACCGAGGACGACGTCAACGACGCGATGACCGACATCGGCCCCGGCCTGCCGCAGAAGCTCGAGGGAGCCGCGCGGCAGAAATACGTGCTCGACTATCTCATCGACCTCAAGCTCGCGGCCAAGAAGGCCGAGGCCGACAAGCTGACTTCGACGCCGGAGTTCGAGCGCAAGCTCACCTATTACCGCGACAAGCTGGCGATGGAGCAATTGCTCGGCGCCGTCGCCAAGGCGGCGACGACCGAGGAGGCGGAGCGGAAGGCGTATGACGAAGCCGCCAAGGCCGAGCCGCCGCAACAGGAGATTCACGCCCGCCACATCCTGCTGCCGACCGAGGACGAGGCCAAGAAAGCGCTTGCGCGGGTCAAAGGCGGCGAGGACTTCGCCAAGGTGGCGACCGAGCTCTCCAAGGACCCGTCCGGCGAAGGCGGCGACCTCGGCTGGTTCACCAAGGACCGCATGGTGCCGGAATTCTCGGAAGCCGCCTTCAAGCTGAAGGAGGGCGAGATTTCCGACCCGGTCAAGACGCAGTTCGGCTGGCACATCATCAAGGTCGAGGGCGTGCGCACCAAGTCCTTCCCGCCCTTCGAGCAGATCAGGGAACAGGCGGCGCGCTATGTCTCCCAGAAGGCGGAGAGCGAGGCGATCACGCAGCTCCACAGCGCCGCGAAGATCGAACTCTTCGACGCCGACGGCAAGCCGCTGCCGCCCCAGGCGCAGGCGGCCGATCCGGCCAAGGACGCCCCCGCCGCCGCGCCCGCCCCCGCCGACAAGCCCAAGACGCCCTGACGCGAAGGGTTGGCGCTCACGGGGAGCGGGCTCGCCGCCCGCTCCGGTTCCTGCTTCGGAAACGTTCATGGCCTCTCCCGCGCCCCTTTCGCCGCTTGCGCCCAAGACCTACCCCGCCCTGCCCCCGATCGCCGGCGTCCGCTTCGCGACCGTCGCCGCGGGCGTGCGCTACGCGGGGCGAACCGACGTCATGATGGCGCTCTTCGACGGGCCGGCGGCGGTCGCGGGAGTGTTCACGCGCTCCAAATGCCCCTCGGCCCCGGTTGACTGGTGCCGCCTGCATCTGAGCCGCGGGGAGGCGCGCGCCCTCATCGTCAATTCCGGCAACGCCAACGCCTTCACCGGCGGCGTCGGCGTGGCCGCGGTCGCCCATGTCGCCGAGGCGGCCAGCCGGGCGATCGGGGCGATCCCGGGCGAAATCTTCATGGCCTCGACCGGCGTCATCGGCGAGCCGCTCGACGGAACGCGGATCGCGCGCGTCATCGACACGCTGGTCGCGGAAGCGAGGGCCGATGGGCTCCTCGGCGCCGCCAAGGCGATCATGACCACCGACACCTATCCCAAGATCGCGACCGCGCGGGTCAAGATCGGCGACGCCGAGGTCGTCATCAACGGCATCGCCAAGGGGGCCGGCATGATCGCGCCGGATATGGCGACGATGCTGGCCTATGTCTTCACCGACGCGGCGATCGCGCCAGGCGCGCTGCAGACGATGCTGTCGAAATCGGTCGAGCGGTCGTTCAACGCGATCACCGTCGACAGCGACACATCGACTTCGGACACGCTGATGATTTTCGCCACCGGGCAGGCTCGCGGCGCGCAACGCATCGAGGACGCCGCCGATTCGCGCGCGGCCGAGTTCAGGCGCGCGCTCGACAGGCTCCTGCGCAATCTCGCGCAACAGGTGGTGCGCGACGGAGAAGGGGCGCGCAAGTTCATCACCGTCAAGGTCGAGGGCGCGGCGACCCGAAAGGCGGCGAAGCGCATCGCGTTCTCGATCGCCAATTCGCCGCTGGTCAAGACCGCCTGCGCCGGCGAGGACGCCAATTGGGGGCGCGTGGTCATGGCGGTCGGCAAGGCGGGCGAAAAGGCCGAGCGGGACCAGCTCGACGTCTTCTTCGGCAAGATCCGCGTCGCCCATGAAGGCATGCGCGACCCGGCCTACGACGAAGCGGCCGCGTCGGCCTATATGAAGCGCGACGCGATCGAGATCACCGCCGACCTTCACCTCGGGCGCGGGCGCGCGACGGTGTGGACCTGCGACCTGACCAAGGAATACGTCGCGATCAACGGCGACTATCGCTCGTGAGGCTCCCTCGTCCTGAGGAGCGCCGAAGGCGCGTCTCGAAGGACGAGGCGTCTCGGAGCGCCTCGTGAAGCTCCTGCTCGTCGTCGCGGCGGCGCTGATCGACGCGGACGGGCGGGTGCTCATTGCGCAGAGGCCGAAGGGCAAGGCGCTCGAGGGCCTGTGGGAGTTTCCGGGCGGAAAGGTCGACGCCGGCGAAGGGCCGGAGGACGCGCTGATCCGCGAGCTCGCCGAGGAGCTGGGGATCGCCGTCAAGGCGGCCTGCCTCGCGCCGCTCACTTTCGCGAGCCACGCCTACGACGACTTCCACCTGCTGATGCCGCTCTATATCTGCCGCAGGTGGGAAGGCTTCGTTCAGCCGCTCGACGGGCAGGCGCTGAAGTGGGTGCGGCCAAAGGACCTGCGCCGCTATCCGATGCCGCCGGCGGACGCGCCGCTGATCCCCCATCTCGAGGATCTGCTGGGGTGAGGCGCCGCTCCCGCTGGCTCAGGGCGACGCGGTCCACGCTTTGTATTCGTCGTCCGAGATGCCCGGCAGCTTCTTGATGAACGCGACGATCGACCAGATGTCCTGATCGGACGCCCCGGCCAGGCCGAAGCTCGGCATGCCGGTGAACTTGATGCCGTTCCTGATCACCCAGAAGAGCTGGGGCGCTGTCCGCTCCTTCGCCATCACCTTGAGGTCGGCCGGAACCGGCTTCAGCCCTTCGGACCACTTGGCCCAGTTGGCGTCCGGGCGGTCCGCCGTGACAATTGACGCAGCCGATGGTCGAATAAATCTTCGCGCCGGCCTTGACGGTCTCGGGGTCGTCGAGATTGGCGGGCGGCTGGTCGGTCGCGTGCCCCGCCACCGAGGCGCCGCGGACGCTGGCCAGCGCCCAGTCGACGATGGCCGGATTATCGACGTTTTCAGCCACGTTGAAAAAGCCGCCGAAGAGGTAAACGGCCGCGGCTATGGCGGCGATGATCGCAAGAGCGCCGATGAAAGCGAGAAACCGCATGGGGCGTTCTCCTGTCCCTTTCGGCCGCCGTCGCGCGCGACGGCAGGGGTCGCCGGCGCGGCGAGCGGATGCGCCGGCAGTCGCCGGACCCAAGCATCCGCCGCGAGAAGGCCAAGGGTCAAGCCCCGAACAGCGCGACGCCCTCGGCGACCGCGGCCTTTTCGAGCGCGCGATCGAGGGTCGCCAGCGGCAGCGCCTCGCGCCTCGCGAGCTCGAGATAGGCGGCGTCGTAAACAGTGAGCCTGTGCTTGCGGGCGAGCGTCATGAGGCTGACGTCGTCGTCGGGCGCCGGCGCGAGGCGGATTGGCAACAACGCGAGATCGCGAAGGAAAGCGGCCGACATGGCTTCGGTGATGCGATTTCGCCGCTCGCTCACGAGAAGCGCGTTGCGAAGTTCATAGTACATTAAGATGGGAGCGCGCGTCGCGACGCGCGTCAACGTGTCAAACGCGGCTTCGACGCGCGGATCGGATTTTTCGTCGAGGAACCAGGCGGCCAGAATCGACGCGTCGACTACGAAGCTCAATACTTGTGCCCCTCGTGGCGGCTCGCGAGGATTTCAGCGAGAGGCGCTTTGACCACTTTTCCCCGCAAGGCGCGCAACCTCGCGATCGCCTCGGCCACCTCGGCCCCGCGTCCGTTCGCCTCAGGAACCACTCGGGCAATTGTCTTGCCGTGGCGGGTGATGCGGACGGTGTCGCCGCGCTCCACCTTGTCCAGAAGCTCCGCCCATTTGGCCTTGGCCTCGGAGGCTTGATATTCGAGAATGTCCGTCATTGATTGACCAGTCAATTTGACCAGTCTGAGATATAATGCCCTCTACCGCCCGGCGCCAGTCCCATGCCGGCAACCGCCGCTTAAGCCTTGGCAGCGCATCATAGTCTCATGCAGAAATGCGCCGATCAGCCCCTCGCCCTCCCCGCCGCGCCCGACCTCGCCCAGGCGGCGGCCGCGTGGCTCGCCCATCTTGCCGGCGAGCGGCGGTTGTCCGAGCGAACGATCGAGGCTTACGGCCGCGACGCCCGGCAATTTCTCGCCTTTCTCGGCGAGCGGTTCGGCGCGCCGCCGAAAATCGCCGATTTCACCGATTGCGCGCCTGCGGACCTTCGCGCCTTTCTCGCCCGCCGGCGCGCGGATGGAATCGACGGCCGCTCGCTCCAGCGCGCGCTCTCGGCCTTGCGCTCGCTCGCCCGCCATATCGCCCGCGACAGCGGGCGGACCGCCGCGGCGCTCGGCGCCCTGCGCGCTCCCAAGGCCGCGCGCCGGCTGCCGCGGCCATTGAGCGCGCCGGACGCCCGGGCCGTGACGACGATCGAGGCGCGCGAGGGCGAGGCGCGCGAACCCTGGGTGCTGGCGCGCGACGCCGCCGTGCTGGCGCTCCTCTACGGCGCGGGCCTGCGCATTTCCGAGGCGCTGTCGATCCGGCGCGCCGACGCGCCGGTCGGCGACGCCGAGGCGATCACCGTCGTCGGCAAAGGGCAGAAGTCCCGCTCGGCGCCGATCATCGCGCCGGTGCGCAAGGCGGTCGAGGATTACCTGAAGCTTTGCCCCTACGCGCTCAAGCCCGACGGGCCGCTGTTCGTCGGCGTCAGGGGCGGGCGATTGTCGCCACGGATCGTGCAACTGGCGATGGAGCGGATGCGCGGCGCGCTTGGGCTCCCCGACACCGCGACGCCGCATGCGCTCCGTCATTCCTTCGCCACCCATCTTCTCGCGCGGGGGGGCGATCTGCGCACGATCCAGGACCTGCTCGGCCACGCCTCGCTGTCGACGACCCAGGTCTATACCGGCGTCGACAGCGCCCGCCTGCTCGCGGCTTATCGCTCCGCCCACCCTCGCGCGTGAGCGCCGATCCCCTTATCGACGACCTCCCTTGAGGGCGCTAAGAAAGCGAGCTGCAATCGCGAGGAGCAAGGGTCATGTCGGGCAAGCGCATTGTATTCACCGGCGGAACCGGCAAGGCCGGCCGGCACGCCGTCCCCCATCTCGTCGCGCACGGCTATGAAGTCCTCAACGTCGATCTGAAGCCGCTGGACGTTGCGGGCGTGCCGACGCTGATCGCCGATCTCACCGACAGCGGGCAGGCGTTCAACGCGCTGACCACTCACCCCACCTTCGCCGGCTTCAGCCACGGCCGGCCGCCGCGCCCGCCCGACGCGGTCGTGCATTTCGCCGCCATACCGCGCGTCCTGATCGAGCCCGACAACGTCACCTTCGCGACCAATGTGATCAGCACCTACAATGTGATCGAGGCGGCGATGAAGCTCGGCGTGCGCAAGGTCGATCATCGCCTCGAGCGAGACGACCTACGGCGTCTGCTTCGCCGAGGGCGACAAGGATTTCAAATCCTTCCCGCTCGAAGAGGATTACGACGTCGACCCGATGGACTCCTACGGCCTGTCGAAAGTCTGCAACGAGAAGACCGCGCGCGCCTTCGCCATGCGCTATCACGCCGACATCTATGCGCTGCGCATCGGCAACGTCATCGAGCCGCACGAATATGGGCCGTTCAAGGGCTATGCCGCCAACCCGCCCATGCGCAAGCGCAACGCCTGGAGCTATATCGACGCGCGCGATCTCGGCGAGATCGTGCGGCTCTGCCTCGAGAAGGACGGACTCGGCTTCCAGGTGTTCAACGCGACCAACGACACGATCACGCTCAACATGCCGACCAGGGAGGCGCTGAAGCAGGTTGCGCCGAAAACGCCGGTCACGCGGGAAATGGGCGAGTTCGAGGCTCCGCTGTCGAACCGCAAGATCCGCGAAGTGCTCGGCTTCAAGGAGGCGCACAACTGGCGCCGATACGCGGGCGATTGAGCCGCCGAGCGCCGGCGCGGGCTTCAGCCCGCGGGAAGGCTATCGTCGCTGCCTTAGCGCCCGGGGGCCGACGGGCGCCAATCGGCCCCCCGGAGGGGCCACGACACCGTCTGCATTTCTTCCGCCCCCAACGTGGTCAGGCGGATCCGCTCGAGCGAGCGCGTCAGCCAACCCTCGCTCGCTGCGTGTTGCAGGGCGGCCTCGAAATCGGCTGGGCTTCCCATGTTCTGAACCTGGAATTCGGCCTTCAGGTCGCCGAGCGCCAGGCTCTCTCGTGGCCTGACGTTCTTTAAGCTGAAGATCGCCAGCACGCTGCGGGCGTAATCCTCGTCGGCCGGCAGAGACGCCATGGCTGCTACCCTCCGCCTGGCCCGACGACGCCGCCTGCCAGGTCTGGACGTTTCCTCGGGCGCCTCGGCGGTTTCCGGATTTCGCCGGTTTGGCTTAAGCCGCGCGCCTTTTCGGCGGATCGCTTGCGTGGTCTTCGTCGAGCGGCCCGTCGAGTTCGAGACCATCGGGCAGCATAATGACGGATTGAGGGCGGCGCTGGCACTCGTACATCGCAAACCGGATCGCCTCTTTCTGGTTTGCGAACAACCCGCCGCAGAGGCTCCTTGCGTCCTTGACGACCCAATGTCCGTCGTGATCCCGCCCGATATAGAGGCAGGTCAACAGGGCGGCGTCCGCATCTTTGACGTGTCGGTGAATCATCTGGTTTGCCTCTTATCGCGGCGGGACCGGCGCTTTCTCGCGCGGTCTGTGCCGGAGTTCTGGACTCGAGCCCCATCAATGGGGCGGAAACCGGACCAGAAGCTCCGCCGCCACGCCGAAGCCCAGGGCGATCACAAGCAAAAGCCCGAGGCGGGTGAACATTTGCAACGGCGCCGGCGGCTCGATTTCACGCGGATCGTACCGGTCCAGACCAGGGGTTGGCGGATCGCGAAAGGGGGCCGGGCTCGATGGCTCAGGCGAGAAATCGCGCATTGGCTTTTCTCCACGTCTTCATTTTCGTACCGGGAAGATGCGCGCGCCGGCATAAGGCTTCGAGA
Organism: uncultured Alphaproteobacteria bacterium; assembly: GCA_963761435.1. Classification (GTDB taxonomy): domain Bacteria; phylum Pseudomonadota; class Alphaproteobacteria; order Rhizobiales; family Beijerinckiaceae; genus Roseiarcus. The sequence goes on from CAVXHJ010000010.1 coordinate 782,993, forward strand.
GGGAATATCGCTTCCGAATGTAAGGGACCCATAAGCTTCGCGTGAGCGCGCGAAAGAACCGCCCCAGGCGCAAAGGGCGAGCCGCTCCAGCTAGTCAGGCTCTGCCTGAACCAGGCAGATCATCAGGAAACCCGCGGCGCTGAGAATGGCGCACGCCAGGAATACCGAGCCGTAGCCGAACGATTGCGCCAACGCGCCGACGCCGAGGGCGGCGACCACCGAGCCGACTTGCGCCGCGTTCGAGAACAGCGCGGCGGCGGCGCCGGCGCGATGGGGCAGAAGCGATTGCAGGAAGCCAATTCCAAGATAGGTGACGAGGGCGATGCTGATCGCCCGGAGGATCTGGGCCCAGAAGACCGGGACGACGGATCGCGCCATTACCAGTACGATAAAATACGCGACGAAAGCCGCGAAGCCGGCGGCGATCGCCGCGCGCTCGCCGCGCCTGAGCGGCCGCCAGATGAGCAGGCCCATCACCACGATTTCCAGAGCCGCGCACAGGCTGAACATCAGTCCGACATCGCCCTCGGAGCCGCCGAGCGACGAGGTCACCACGATGGCCAGCGGAATCGATCCCATGAACAGCGCGGTGTGAAACAACGCGAGGGCGGTGAAAGCAAGCGTGATCCTCGCGCCTCCGCCCGTCGAATCGCTCCGGCTGGGGTGAGCCGGCTCGGCGGAAGCCGGCCGCGCGCGCACGAAGGCGAGCGTCGCAAGCGCGATGAGCGCCGAGGCGGCGCTCGTGAGAAAGACGGCGCCGAAGCCGGACGCCGCCGCGATCACCGCCCCGATCGCCGGCCCGATCGCCCAGGCGAGAGACCAGCTCGCGCGCATGACTCCGATCGCGCGGTTGGCGGTGTGAGGGCTCGCGTTTTCGAACTGCCGTTTGACGAGAGCGATCGATTGGGAAAAGGCGGCGGCGCCGATTGCGATCGGACCCGCCGCGATGAGGAGCAGCAACGCGAAACTGTCCGTGAAGGCGAGCAGCCCATAGCCGAGAGCCGAACCGCCGAGCGCGATGAGCAGCGGGACGACGCTCGTGCGCCTGTCGATCCAGGCTCCGAAGACGGTGCCGAAGGTGATTCCCGCAAGCGCCCTCGCGGTCAGGATCGCGCTCAGCGCAAGGGGGCCGAGATGCGCCTGATTGACGAGAAAGAGCACGATATAGGGGCCGGAGATCGCGTCCGCGAGGCCGACGAGCACGTCGACGACAACGAGCGCAATGAAGAACGACGAGCGGTCCGCATCTTTTGTCAATTCTGCCTCAGCTTGGCGCGAGGGGAGAGCCCAGCCCCCGCGCCGACCGCAAAACCCTTATCCCCGGCGTTTCGCCCGATCGGAGAAGCGCAAGGTCGCCCGGATAGCCCTGACGATGGCTAATCCGCCGGCGCCGGCCTCACTGGAATCGGCCCGTCGTCGCGCCTGGCGGCGGATTTCGTCAGCCGCGGTCTCACGGCGTCGATCACCCGCTCCGTCTCCGAGGACCAGCCCTTCGGCGCCGGCTCGGTCGGGCCCGTTCCGGGACCGGGAACGATGTGAACGATCCTGTAGCCCTTCGCTTTGAGCTCCTTGAGCAGCATCGGAACCATCTCGGCCGTCCAGGGATGGCTGTCGTGCAGGAGCAGCATGCCCCTGCGCCCGTTCTGCTCGAGCCGGCTCATCACCAGCTTGAGCTCCTCCTCCGGCGTCATCTTGATCCAGTCGGACGCCCAGAGGTCGACGCCGAATATCCCGACATTGTTGGCGGCGAACCAGTCGCGCAGGTCCTGCGTATCGGCGAAACCGGGAAAACGAAACCAGGGCGTATGGAGCTTGAGGTCTTTGAGGTCCGTGGGCTCGCCGTCGGGAAACGTCTGCCCGTATGCCGCCTTCTCGACCGCGATCATGCCGTGGAGCACGTCCGCGCGCGCGGCGGCCTCGCCGCCAGGCAGGTAGCGCAGCGTCGGCTGCGGATGCGACCAGGTGTGGTGGGCGACCGTGTGGCCGTCCAGGACTTCGCGCCTGGCGATCTGCGGCAGCTCCTCGGCGTTGCGGCCGATGTCGAAGAACGTCGCGCGGACGCACTCATCGGCGAGCGCGTCGAGGATTTTTGGCGTGTCTTGCCGCATCGGGACCGTCGTCGAAAGTCAGGATCACTTCATGGTCGGCGAGCGGGATCGTCTGCCGATAGGTCTTCAGGCCCACCTGGAGCCCGCCTTGCGTGCCGACCTCGACGATGCGCGAGGTTCCGAGCTTGTCGGGCTCGCACGTCCCCGCTCCCGCGGCGTTTGCCCCGGCCAGGAGCGCTGCGAGCGCAACCACGATCCACGTTGACAGGTCCAGTCGGCAAGACATAGAGGGGTTCCGGCGGTAGCCCGTTCGGCTCGATCAGGAGACGACGTGCGCGGGGGCGTGTTAACGAAGCGTTACAAGGATCGCTTTAAGTTTTCCGCCAACCGCTTACACGCGATCGTCCGGCGAGACTACGGTCCACCGCGCGATATTGACAGGCTGACGATGCCGGAAGGCAGGATTTTGATTTCCCGCGCATGGGGCGCCGTGGCGTTCGCGCTCGCCGCCACGCTCTCAGGTTGCGGCGGCGGCGTCGGCCCGCTGGATGCGCTCGACTCTGATCTCCCCAGGGCGACGGACTACCCGATCCATGGGATCGACGTATCGAAGTTCCAGGGCGACATCGACTGGAACGCGGTCGCGGGCAGCGGCGTCAAATTCGCCTGGATCAAGGCGACCGAGGGCGGCGACCACGCCGACGAGCGGTTCCAGGCCAATTGGACCGGCGCGAAGGCCGCCGGGGTGCCGCACGGCGCCTATCATTTCGTCTACTGGTGCCGTCCGCCGATGGAGGAGATGGCGTTTTTCGAGCAGAACGCCCCGGTCGAGAACGACGCGCTGCCGCCTGTGCTCGACGTCGAGGCGACGCCGACCTCGAGGACCTGCCATCGCCATCTCACCCAGGAGGGCGCCATCGCCGAGATGAAGGTGATGCTGGACGAGATGGAGAGGCACTACGGCAAGCGGCCGATCATCTACACCACCGTCGACTTCTATCAGGCGATCCTGGCCGACGGCGCCTTCATGGACTACCCGATCTGGGTCCGGTCGGTGAAATACAAGCCCTCGGTCAAATACGGGCCGCGGCCCTGGAATTTTTGGCAGTACCAGTCCGACGGCTCGATCGCCGGCATCCAGTCCCATGTCGATCGCGACGCCTTTTTCGGCACCGAGAAGCAGTGGGAAGCCTTTCTCCGCGACGAGCAATCGGGCTTGCGAAGAGCCGACCCGCGAGGCTCGAGCGCGCCGCCAGCCGCCGCTCCGGACGCTCCGGCTCCCGAAGCTGTCGCGGCGCAACCCGCCGAACAGCAACCCGCGCCGCAATCGCCGGCCGAGCCGCAATCCGGCGTTCAACAAGCCGACGACCAGTAGATCTCAGCGCGCCGCGCCGCGTGAGGCTCGGGCGCACTTGTCCTTACCGGCGGGATGGCGCAACAGTCTCGCGCATAGCTATCGACGGGAGGCGCGAATGCCCAAGGAAGGCGCGGCCGATCTCAAGGCGGATGCGCTTCATTTCCACGCCGCGCCAAGGCCAGGCAAGCTCGAGGTCGTCGCCACCAAGCCGCTCGCCAACCAGCGCGACCTCGCGCTCGCCTATTCGCCCGGCGTCGCCTTTCCCTGCGAAGCGATTGCGGCCGATCCTCATACCGCTGCGCTCTACACGGCGCGCCAGAACCTCGTCGCGGTCCTGACCAACGGAACCGCGGTGCTCGGCCTCGGCGACATCGGGCCGCTCGCGGGCAAGCCGGTGATGGAGGGCAAGGCGGTCCTGTTCAAGAAATTCGCCGGCATCGACGTGTTCGACATCGAGGTGGCGGAGAAGGACGTCGACAAGCTGGTCGACGTCATTGTCGCCCTCGAGCCGACCTTCGGGGGAATCAATCTCGAGGACATCAAAGGCCCCGAGTGCTTCGAGGTCGAGGAGAAGGCGAAGGCCCGGATGGGCATCCCCGTGTTCCACGACGATCAGCACGGCACCGCGATCATTGTCTCCGCTGCGATCGTCAATGCGCTCGAACTCGCCCGCAAGACGATCGGCGAGGTCAAGATCGTCTGTTCGGGAGCGGGGGCGGCGGCGCTCGCTTCTCTCAACCTCCTCGTTTCGCTCGGCGCCAAGCGCGAGAACATCATCGTCTGCGACATCGAGGGCGTCGTCTACAAGGGCCGCGAGAAGCTGATGGACCGCTGGAAAGCGGTCTATGCGCGCGACACGAGCGCCCGCACGCTCGCCGACGCCATTGCCGGCGCCGATATCTTCCTTGGCCTGTCCGCCGGCGGCGTCCTCAAGCCGGAGATGCTCAAGCTGATGGCGCGCGATCCGCTGGTGATGGCGCTCGCCAATCCGACGCCGGAGATCATGCCGGAATTGGCGCTCGAGGCGCGGCCCGACGTCATGATCTGCACCGGCCGGTCCGACTATCCGAACCAGGTCAACAACGTCCTGTGCTTCCCCTACATATTCCGCGGCGCGCTCGACGTCGTTGCGAGCGAGATCAACGAGACGATGAAGAAGGCCGCGGTCGCCGCGATCGCGGCGCTGGCGCGCGAGACGCCCTCCGAGGTCGCCGCGCTCGCCTATGGCGGAGAGGCCTCGCTGTTCGGGAAGACTTCGCTCATCCCGAGCCCATTCGACCCGCGCCTCATGCTGCGCATCGCGCCGGCGGTGGCGCGGGCGGCGATGGAGAGCGGCGTCGCCCGGCGGCCGATCGTCGATTTCGACGCCTACGGCGACCAGCTCAACCGGTTCGTCTTCCGCTCCGGCTTCATCATGAAGCCGCTGTTCGCCAAGGCGCGCGCGGCGATGAAAACCGTGATCTACTCCGAGGGCGAGGACGAACGCGTGCTGCGGGCGACGCAGGTGGTGCTCGAGGAGCGCCTCGCCCGTCCGATCCTGATCGGCCGGCCGGAGGTGATCAGCGACCGCATCAAACGCTTCGGCCTCACGATCCATCCGAAAGTCGATTTCGAGATCATCGACCCGAGCGACGATCCGCGCTACCGCGACTATGTCGCGACTTATCTGAAACTCGCGGGGCGGAAGGGCGTGACGCCGGATGTCGCGCGCATTGTGGTGCGGTCCTCGCCGAGCGTCATCGGCGCGCTGGCGCTGCACCGCGGCGAAGCGGACGCGCTCATCTGCGGCCTCGAAGGGCGGTTCACTTCCCGCCTCGAGCATATTCGCGACATCGTCGGCCTCGCGCCGGGGGTCAAGGATTTCTCGGCGATGTCGCTGGTCATCGCTTCGGCGGGCGTCTATTTTCTGGCCGACACCCATGTGCGCTACGATCCGAGCGCCGAAGAGATCGCCGACATGGCGATCGCCTGCGCCCATCATGTGCGCCGCTTCGGCATTGCGCCGAAGATCGCGCTGATCTCCCATTCCGACTTCGGCTCGGCCGACACGCCCTCGGCGCTGAAGATGCGCGAGGCCCTGCGTCTGCTGCGAGGAGCGCGCGCCCGACCTCGAAGTCGACGGGGAAATGCAGGCCGACACCGCGCTGTCGCTGGTCGCGCGCCAGCGCGTGATCACGAACTCGCGCCTTCAAGGCGAGGCCAATGTGCTGATCTTTCCCAATCTCGACGCCGGAAGCACCGCGCTGCAGTTGACCCGGGTCATCGCCGACGCCCTGCCGGTCGGCCCGATCCTCATCGGGCCGGCGAAGCCCGCGCATGTGCTGACGCCCTCGGTGACGGCGCGCGGCATCGTCAACATGACGGCGATCGCGGCGGTTGAAGCCGCGAGCGGATAGGCGCGTCGCTTGCCGCAAGACGCCTGTCCACAAGCGGCCCGAAATTTAATTTGACAGTCGCGGCCTTCGGGCGAGAATGGCGCTACGTCGACGTCAACAGGCAATGTGAACGCGGCGCAACCGCCGGCCGATCTCAAGGCGCGGCAGAAAGACGGGGTAGCCATGACTCCGCCGGACCAAAGGGAATGACCCTGGCCTGACCAGGGTCGAAGCGCCGTCGCCGCCCGACATGCCAGAGCGGAAGGGCGCTCAACAAAATCGCTGACCAAACATCGCGGCGGCGGCCGCGAAGGCCAAGCGTCTCCGCCGCCGAGATATCATCTGCAACATCCCAGAAGTTTCGCGAGCAGCGAAACAGGGCCCCGTTACGCCCGAGCGCGTCGGGGCCCACGCTGTTTTTGCGCGTTCGCCTAGCCGGAAACGACGCGTCTCACCGGCGCTTCGCCCTACCCCTTCTTCCCCTTCACATAGGCGATGTAGCCTTCGACGTCTTTCGCCGGCTCGGCATAGGCGTCGCCGAGCGCCTTGGCGACCGCGCTCATGTAGGTCTTCGCCCATTCGGGGTAGCGGTAGTCGATCGCTTTCATGAATTCGAGACTCGCCGCGAGCCGGATGTCGGCGATCGAGGGATGGTCGCCGCCGATGAAGGTCTTGCCCTCGAGGAAGAACTTGTGGAGCGCGGCGAGCGTCTCGTCGACCGCCCCTACCGCCGCCTTCTGCGCCTTCTCCTTCTCCGCCGCGGCTTGCGTCGCTCGCTCCGACTTCACCGGGATATTGCGGGAAGCCCAGCGCCCCATAGGTCGAGCGCACGATATAAGGATAGAGCGTGCCGACGATATAGAACATCGCGCTGTCGACCATCGCCCGCTTTTCCGGGTCGGTCGGATAGAACTTGTCGAGATGATGCTTGTTCGAGAGATACTGCATGATGGCGCAGCTCTCCCACATCACGCCTCTCGGCAGGCCCGGCGCCTCCATCATCGGCGTCAGATGGGCCGGGTTCTTGGCCAGGAACTCGTCGGTGCGGGTCTTGCCGTAGACGTCGTCCTCGGTGAAATCGAGCTTCGCCGCGCGGACGAACACGCGCGCGGTCATGTTGTTGACGCTCGGCTTGATGACATGGAGCTTGATCGCGGACATTGGGCTTCCTCCTGGTTGGGTTCGACTTTCAGCTATTGCGAATGCGCGAGCGCCGGTTCCGCTCGCGAGTATGGGTCCTTCGGAGACCGGTCGGCCGACAGGCTCTTGGTCGCCGACGTGACGAGACTTTCGATCGCGTCGGCGATGTGAACTTCCATGATCGCGCCGTCGCCGCGCGCGACGCGCAGATTGTGCGCGGCGAAAAGCACGTCGGAGCGGGTGAAGCCCTTCGGCGCATCGAACTTCCAGCACGAGAGCTCGATCAGGAGCCCGAGCGGATCCTCGAAATAGACGGCGTCGAAGATCATGCGGTCGCGCACTCCGGTGTTGGGGACGCCGCGCGCGCGGAGGCGCTCGACAATCTGCATGAACACGGCGCGCGAGACGTTGAAGGCTATGTGATGGACGCAGCCGGTGTCGGTCGGCGTGCGGCGCTTGACGGCCTTGCGATCCTCGCGGGTGAACACGGTGATGAGCCGGTCGTCGCCGGGATCGAAATAGATGTGGCTCTCGCCGGCATTGTCGAGATTCGGCTGCTCGAAAATGAACGGCATGCCGAGCAGGCCCTCCCAGAAGTCGATCGAGGTCTGCCGATCGGCGCCGACCAGCGTGATGTGATGCAGCCCCTGGGTCTGAAGCTTTTGCATTTCGTCCTCCTTCAGGCTTTCTCGACCAGTTTGGACTTGTATTCGCTGCGCGGGAGGGCGCCCGCGGGCAGGAGTTCGACCTCCGTCGTCACCAGCAGCTTGTCGCGCAGGCGCGCGCGGATGCGTTCCGCGAGGCCTTCCGCCTCCGCTCCCGGCGCGAGCTCGACTCTGATCGGCAGCGGCGGCTCCTGCCTCACTCCGGGCGCGCGCGGGCGGATCATGATGACGCCGGCGACCGCCGGGGCGAATTCGTTCACGACCTCGCGCACCGCCGAGGGAAAGACGTTGACGCCGCGCACGATCAGCATGTCGTCGGTGCGCCCGATGCAGCGAACGCGCGGCGCCGTGCGTCCGCAGGCGCATTTGCCCATGCTGAGCCGCACATGATCGCGAGTGCGGAAGCGCAGGAGCGGCGCGGAGCGGTTGACGAGATGGGTCAGGACCAATTCGCCTTCGGCGCCGTCGACAAGCGGCTTCGCGGCGCCGGTTCCGGGGTCGATCAGCTCGAAATGGACAAAGCCGCGGCCGCTGAAATGCATGCCCGCCTTCTCTTCGCACTCGCCCCACAGCGAAACGGAAATGTCGCCGATGCCCATGGCCTCGGTGACGCTCGCGCCCCATCCCGCTTCGAGCTTGGCGCGCATCGCCGGCTCGCCCCCGCCCGGCTCGCCCGCGACCATGACGCGCTTGACGCTGGACTTCGCGAGGTCCTTGCCGCGCGCCGCGGCCCATTCCACGAGATGCAGCGCGTAGGACGGCGTCATCGCGACGACGGTCGGCTTGAGAAGCTCGACGGCGGCGACGAGCCGCTCGGTATTTCCCGAGCCGACGGGAATATGGCAGAGCCCGAGCCGGTCGAACGCGCCAAGCGCCGCGCCGGCGACGAACGGACCGGCGTTATAGGTCGAGACGATGCGCTCGCCGCGCGCGAACCCCGAGGCCGCATAGGAGCGCGCGGACGTGCGCACCCAGACCTCGAGATCCGCGGCGGTGAGCGGGATATAGCTCGGCGTCCCGGTGGTGCCGCTGGTCGAATAGATGCGCACGATGTCTTCGGGCGCGGCGGTCCGGTGCGCGCCGATCGGCTCGTCGGGGGAGCGCGAGCGCCTCAGCTCGTCCTTTTCGGTCAAGGGCGCGCCTTCGATCGCATCCAGCCCGCCGACCGCGCCATGGGTGGCGAACCCGGCCCGTTCGAGCTTGTCGCGATAGAAACGCGAGCGCTCGAACAAATATTCGACCTGCTTGAGGTAAAGGGGAGCGTCGGACCTGGCCTGCGCCTCCCACGGCGCCGCTTCGATGTCGGGTTCGACCATCGGCATCAGGCCGCCTCGCCCGCGTCCGCGGCGTGATGGATCGCCTCCTCGCCCTTCGAGGCCATCAGGAAGCCGATCGGCGTCTCGGCCTCTTCGATGCAATGGGCGATGAGCCCGGCGGTGCGGGCGAGAATCGGCACGGCGCGAACGAGGCCGGGCGGGACGTCAAGGTCGCGGAGCGTCGCCGCGATGGTCATCGAGATGTTCATCGGCAAAGGCTTGCCCCAGACCTCCGCCGCCGCCCTGGTCAGGGCAAGCGCGGCCTCGACCGATCGCCCGGCGACGCCGCGCTCGCGCGCGAACGCGATCATCCGCTCGGCGCGAGGGTCGACGGGCTTGTGCAGCGGATGGCCATATCCGGGCAGCGCCTTGCGGTCCTTGCGGTGCTCGCGCGCGACCTCGAGCGCGGCGGCGTCGACCGAGCCCAAGGCGTCGGCGCGAGCCAGCACGGCCTCAATCAGCCTGCGGCAAAGGTCGGCAGCGCCCACGATCACGGTGCCGCAGCCGAGCACGCCGGCTGCGATTGCGCCCTGAAGCGCGGCGGGATCGGCGTCGTAGGTCATGCGCGCGGCCTGCACCGATGGAGTCAAGCCGTGCTCGGCGAGCCCCACGAGGCTGAGATCGAGAAAGAAGCGCTGGTCGTCGGTCGGCGCCCGGCCGGTCGCGAGCAGGAAAACATAATCGGTAAAGCTCACGCGGCCCATGAGATCCTGGGCGAGGTCGCGTCCCCTCACCGTCACCCGGTCGCTCGAGGCCGAGGCGATCGCGGTCCTGGCGGCTCCCGGCTTGCCGATCAGCATGGCGTCCTCCCGGCGTCCATTCCCCTGCCCGTTTCCGCCGGCGGCGAATGGGTGTAGGACAATTGTAGGACAATATCAGAGAGGGCGCCTGTGTCAAACGCGGTGAGCCGAAAGAGCGGGAGCACGGGCCGCGGGCGCGATGGCCGGCCCGTTCCGCCCGCGCACGGAGCGACCGTCGGCTTCATCGCCGAGCTTTTGCGCGAGGACATCCTGGCGGGACGGCTGGAGCCGGGGTCTCGGCTGGTCGAAAGCGACCTCACCGCCCGCTTCGCCGTCAGCCGCGGGCCGGTGCGGGAGGCGCTAAGGCGCCTCAGCGCGGACGGGCTGATCGAACACTGGCCCCACCGCGGAGCGCTCGTAAGACGGCTCAGCGAGCGCGAGATCCGGGAGCTCTTCGCGATCCGGATCGAAATGGAGGCGCTCGCCGCACGGCTCGCCGCTGCGGCTCATGCGCCGGAGCGGCGGGCGCGCTTCCTTGTCGCGATAGAGCCAATCTACGGCGACGCGCCTCGCGACGCCTGCAAATATCTCAAGGAGAACGCCGCGTTCCACGATGCGGTGATGGCGTTCGCCGACAATTTGCAGCTGCGCGATCTCGCGGCGCGGCTGCAACTGCCGCTCATCATGGCCCAGGTCGGCGACGTGCTGACGCCCGCTGTCCTCGAGGCCTCGGTTCGGGAGCATCGCGCCATCGCCGAGGCGATCCTCGAGCGCGACGCCGAAGGCGCGTCGGCGCGCATGCGCGAGCATCTCGAACGGGCCGCCGGGCTCGCGCTCGCGAGCAGAGGGGCGGGAGAGGCGCGCCGGGAAACCTTCAGCCTGTGACGTTTGTCACATCCTGATTGCGGCCAGCGTGCTTAGCGTCATGGGGTGTCGGGGGTACCGGGCTGCTCGTTTTTCGGGGGCTGAACGCCATGGCCGATTTTCAGGTCTCGACGCTCACGGGCGACATAGAAAACGTCACCTTCTATTTTATCGAGAGCATGGCGCCCGACAACGTCGACCCGCCATTTGACGCCGGGTCCGCTAACCACGAGCGCCTGTCGCCGCTGGGGCCGGATGAGGCGGTCACGAAGATCGCCGCCGAACTGATCCCGCTGGACGATCCTGACGACGAGGTGAACCTCATCGTCATGGTGCACGGATTCAACACCCCGCCGGATCGAGCGCTGGCATTCTACGAGCGGGCGCTCGGGGCGCTGGAGGCGGACCAGACCGCGATCTTTGGGAGCCGGAGGCGCAGGATCGTTTGCGTCGCTTATCGCTGGCCGTCGGAATCGATCGGTCAGGTTCTATGGAGCAGCCTGCCGGCGCTGCCGATCCTGCCGCTCTGGCTCCTCGGCTTCGCCTCCCTCGTTGTCCTTTTGCGGATTGTCGATGACTTTGCGCAATGGCGACGTTGGGACGAGGGCTGGCTGACCTCGCTATTCAGTTTCGCCTGGTGGTTTACCTTCGTTGCGGTCGCGCTGCTGGCTATTGTCGTCGTCGCCCTGCTCTTGCGGAGCATCGTCTATTTCCGCGACGTCTACCGCGCGACCAATTATGGCGTGCCCGATCTTGTCGAAGTGATCCGCCAAATCGACCTCGAAGCGGCGAAGCGCGCGGCTGGAGTTCGAAAGTCCGACGGCCGGACGCGAAGGCGCATCTCCCTCTCATTCATAGGCCACAGCATGGGCGGCCTCGTCGTGACCAACGCGATCCGAGTCCTTTGCGACGTGTTCGACCAGCGGGCCATTCTCAACCGCCTTTCGGGCGCGTCGCGTTTGCCGGCCGCCCAGCCAGCGCAGACCGCCCAAGTCCCGGGTAGGATCGGGCGCGTATTCACGCTTGAACGGTTCGTCCTCGCCTCTCCGGACATACCCGCCGAAACCCTTCTCACCAGCCGCGGCAACTTCCTGGCTTCGTCGCTCAAGCGGTTTCGTGAGGCTTATCTGTTCAGCAACGAAGGCGATGAGGTTCTGTTGCTCGTTTCGACCATCGCCAACTATTTCACCTTCCCGACGAGGAAGCGGGATTACGGCTACCGGCTCGGCAATCTGGAGATCCTGTCCGAGGGCTTTGGCGAGATTCCCAAAGCCAAGGACGGATTGCTGGAGATGCTGCGCGTTGGCGGAAGAACACTGCGGCAATTGTCGGACGCCACCGATCCGGATGCGCAGGCGCCTGAACGAACGAAGCTGTCGCCGCCCGTCGCGGGCGCGCCCCAGAACGACGCGGACAAGCCCGCCGAGGTGGCCAAGGCGTTCACCTATTTCGACTGCACGGATTGCGTCGATGCGCCGCGCGGCCCGGGACTGTTGACCGAAGCCCGGAACTACAAGGCCGGGAATCGCAATGGGCGCATTTCTTATGTCGGGCATCTCTGGCTGATGGCGCGTTACGTGCTTCGCTGGGCGAGCATCGACGTCCACGGCGGCTATTTCAAAGGAACGGTCACGCAGAAGCTGATCTTCCGGCTGGCGTGCCTCGGATATGCCGGTTCGGTCGCCGCCTACGGGACCGAACAGACGACGCTGCCGGAGGAGTGTCAGAAGCATCAAATCAGGCTTCTGAGGTCGAAACGCCTCGACGAGCCGCCGCTTCCCCGCGAGGAGATGGACCTCTCCGACGTTGCGCCCGATGATACTTCAGCCTGACTGACGGCCCCCGCCGCCCGCGGGGCGGGCTGAGCGGTCCGGGACTTGGATTGCGCGCCCCGACATCCCATTGTGGGCGGCGACGCGCCCCAATTCTCTCGCCTCACCCCCGCGAGGGCGGTTCGATTCGGGCGCCGCGCCGAGGGAGTATCGATGGGCACAGTCACGCTTTGCATCGGGGTCGCGGTGCTGGCTTTCGCTTTTGGCGTCGCTGGGCTCTACTTGCAGAAGCTCCTGCCCGAGCCGCACTCCGTCGAACGCTCGCGCGACATGATCGGGGCCATCGTCGGGCTCGTTTCCCTCCTGCTCGCTCTCGTTCTCGGGACGCTGATCGGCTCGGCGTACAGTTTCTATTCGACGCAGAAATCGGAGATCGAGACGTTCGCGGCGCGCGAGGTCCAGCTCGACCTGGCGCTGGCCGAATTCGGGGACGAGACGAAGGAGGCGCGCGTGCGGATGAAGGAAACGCTGGAAGGCGTCCGCAAGATGGTGTGGGGCGACAGCAAGGGCGCGAACGCCACGCCGGACATCTCGGTCAGCGCCCCGCTCGGGCATTTGCGAGAGCTGGACGAATATGTCGCTTCGCTCGATCCGAAAACGCCGGCCCAGCGGCAATTCGCGGCGGCCGCTGCCGCCGACGCCGGCGCGATCGAGCAGACGCGCGTGCTCATATCGATGCAACTGGCGAGCTCGATCTCCTGGCCTCTGGTGGTCGTCGTGGTGTCCTGGGCGCTGATCCTTTTCTGCGGGTTCGGCCTGCTCTCCAAACTCAACGTCACGACGCTCGCCGCTGTGGCCTTCGGCGCTTTCGCGGTCGGCAGCGCCCTCTTCCTCATTCTCGAACTGAGCCAGCCCTTCGCCGGGGTGTTCCGCGTGCCCTCCGGCGCGTTCGACCAGATGCTGGCGTCGATCGGCAGATAGCCTCACGTCGCGTAGCGCTCGATGTCGACCGGCAGGCGTCGCGATCCCCATCGGCCGGGCGTGTCGGCGAAGACGCCCGCCATCTCCGACCCGCACTTCCTGCAGGCGCTGGACGCGTCGAGGGCGTAGCCCGTGATCGTGTATCCGTCGCGCTCGATCGCCCGCGCGCCGCAGGTCGCGCAGAGCGTCGCCTGGCGCGCCGGATCGCGGACGTTGCCGACATAGACGTGATGAAGCCCGTTGCGGATGGCGATCGAGCGCGCCGTCTGCAAAATCCTGGCCGGCGTCGGGGGCGTCTCCAGCATGTGATAATCGGGATGGAAGGCGGTGAAGTGCAGCGGAACATCGGTCCCGAGCTCCTTCGCCACCCATTGCGTCAGAGCGTCGATCTCCTCATCGGAATCGTTCTCGCCGGGGATGAGCAGCGTCGTGATCTCGGTCCACACGCTCGTCTCGCGCACCAGATACTTGAGCGTATCGAGCACCGGAGCGAGCGAGCCGGCGCATCGCTTCGCGTAGAAGCGCTCCGTGAACGCCTTGAGGTCGACGTTCGCCGCGTCCATGCCCCCGAACAAGCGCTTGCGCGGCTCCTCGCAGACGAAGCCCGCGGTGACGGCGACGTTCTTGACGCCCCGCGCGCGGCAGGCCGCCGCCGTGTCGAGCGCATATTCCAGGAAGATGACCGGATCGTTGTATGTATAAGCGACGCTCGCGCAGCCGAGACGCTCCGCCGCGCGCGCGATCGTCTCCGGCGTCGCGCGGGCGCTCAGGCGCGCGACTTCCCGGCTCTTGGAAATGTCCCAGTTCTGGCAGAACGCGCAGGCGAGGTTGCAGCCCGCCGTTCCGAACGAGAGCACCGCCGATCCCGGCAAGAAATGATTGAGCGGCTTCTTCTCGATCGGATCGACGCAGAAGCCGGTCGAGCGGCCGTAGCCGGTCAGCTCCATGCCCTCGCCGTCTTCGCGCGCGCGGCGCACGAAGCAAAGGCCGCGCTGACCTGGGCGCATCTTGCAGAAGCGCGGACATAGGCCGCATTCGACGCGCCCGTCCACGAGCCTCGTCCAGTATCCGACGTCGATGCAATCCTCAGCGTCCATCGCTTGTCCGCCGTTTTGCCCGGCCGCTCTCTGCGCTCGATTCTCGGCGAGCGGCGGAACGCTGCCCAACGCCCTGGCGGGGCGCTGCGCTCGCGCCTACATTCTAGCAACAAAGCGATGGGGCGTCGCCATGGCGTCAAGCGAAGTCCATCCCGCGCAAGTCGCGGGAATGTTCTATCCGGCGGAGCCAGAATCCCTGAGCGCTTTGATCGCGGACGTGAGCAGGCGTGCGAAGCCCGACGGCGGCGTCGCGCCAAAGCTCGCAGTCGCGCCCCATGCCGGCATCCTCTACTCGGGCGCGATCGCGACGACAGCGTTCGGCCCCTGGGCGCGCCGCGCCGAGCCGCCGCGACGCATCGTCATCATCGGCCCCGCGCATCGCGCCGCGTTCCGCGGGCTCGCGATCCATCCGGCCGGCCGCTGGCGCACGCCGCTCGGCGAAGCGCCGGTCGCGCCGGTCACGCACGGCGAACTCGCCGTGGCTCGCGGCCTTTTCGCCGACCCGCGGCCGTTCGCCGGCGAGCATTCGCTGGAGATGCATCTCGTGATGCTGCAGGCGATGCTGCCTGCCGCGTTCGAGATCGTCCCCATTCTGGTCGGCGACGCCGCTCCGCATCTCGTCGCCGAAGCCCTGCGCATCGTTTGGGGCGGGCCCGAGACGGTCGTCGCCGTTTCGTCCGACCTGTCGCATTTTCTCGATCGGGGAAGCGCCCAAGCAATTGACGCCGACACCGCCCGACGCATCGAGACGCTTGACGCGCCACAGCTCGACGCGAGCCGTGCGTGCGGCTTCCTGCCAATCCAGGGAGCGCTCGAAATCGCCGCGGAGCGCGATATGCGGGTGAGCGCCCTCCATCTTGGGACCTCGGCCGACGTCGGCGCCGACGCCTCGCGCGTCGTCGGCTATGGCGCCTTCTCCTTTGAATACGCGGCTTCGGCGCGGCTCCTGGAAGCCGATCGCGAACGTCTGCTTTCAGCGTGCATGGCCGCCCTCAGGCGCCGCGCAGAGGGACGCGGCAAGCCGCCGACGTTTGAGCCCAATCGCGGATCGCCTGCGCTTTCCCCCTGGCGCGCGACCTTCGTCACGCTGACCGAGAGCGGCTGCTTGCGCGGCTGCATCGGTTCGCCCGCGGCGCGGCGCCCGCTTGTCGACGACGCGGTCGCCAACGCGATTGACGCGGGTTTCGCCGATCCGCGCTTTCCCCCGCTGAAGGCGGACGAGCTCGCGCGCCTTCGCCTCGACGTGTCGATTCTCTCCCATCCGCGGCGGATTCCGGCGGCTAGCGAAGCCGAACTCGTGAGCGCGCTCGAACCCGATCGCGACGGGCTCATTCTCGGCTTGGGCAAGCGCCGCGCCCTGTTCCTGCCGAGCGTCTGGCGCGAGCTTCCCGACGCGCGCGCGTTCGTGCGGCGTCTTCTCGTCAAAGCCGGCCTCGAAGCGGAAGGCTGGCCGGAGGGGCTTGAGGCGAAGCGCTTCAGCGTCGAGTCGTTCGGCGCCTGTTGGGGGCAGATCGAATCGGATCGCGCCGCGAGCGGGCCTCGCCTGCATCTGCACTAAAAGAGGAACGCCTGCTCAAAATATAAGTGTGCGATGCAACCGATTGAGGCGTCCGGGCCCTTGCCCTCAATAATGCCCCAATGCCAAGCTAGCGTCCGGAACCATAGAACAAAAACAACGTTGATTCCGCACAAGGAACTGGGGGGCTCAAAAAACGCAGGAGCCTGTCATGTGCGATTACTCGTTGGAGATGTATGGATCGCGTCCCGCCCGCGAGGGCGAGTTGTACACCACGACGCGTTTTCCGAGCGGTTCGATCGGCTTCGCCTCTGCCGGCGATCCCCGAACCGCAGTTTGCATGCAGTGCGACACCAAGGTGATGCTGACCGATATTCCGGCTGCGTTGCAGACGGCGTTGCGCGTCGGGCCGGAGGCGGAAACGACCTTCGCTCAGCGCGAAGCCGGCCTCTATCGCGACGGTCTCAGGTTGGCGGACGGGCGTTTTGTCTCGCTGCAGGATCTGCAGCCGGGCATTCACGCCTATGTGCCGGCGCTGCTCGAGCGTGATGCGCTGAAGGGCCTGGTGAAGACGCCAGAGGCCGTGGACTAAAGACCGACGGATCGATCCCGTCGGTTGCCTGACCGCAGTCTTGCGCGCGCTCATCAGTCGGGCGCCGCGCAAGGCTGCGGCATGGTCGCGCTGCGAACTGAGCGGCCTGGATTGAACTTTTCCACATGACGCCTGCCCCGAGCGTGTGACGCCGATTGCGCGTCCACGCTCTTGATATATTCGGTGGCGGCGGCTTTCAGCGGCCAGGCAAACAATTCTTCTGAAACTCGAAGAGCGCGGAAGGACGTCTAACGCAAACGCCCAGCGGCCAGACGCCGCCCTACCCGCCGATGCGCGCGAGGATGTCCTTGAGCGGGGCGCCGCCCCAGGCGGAGGTGACGAAGTCGTTGTGGTCGACCGACCCGGCGTCGACAAACGCGACCACGCCCGGAGTCAGCGTCGCTGGCAGCCCGCTCACGGTCGCTATCCCGCCGGCTTCGAGCTCGGCGCGGATCGCCTCGTTGCCCTGGCGGGCGGAGGTCGAATAGGCGCTGATGAAGAAGGCGTTGCGTCCCGGTCCCTCGACCCAGCGCACGAATTTGTCCCGCTCGCCATAGAGCGCGTCGAGCAGCACCACGCCGCGGATGCGGCCCTGGTCGCCGCCGACGGAGAGCGAATAAACGGCCGGCAGATAGCCGCCGCTATAGGCGACGATGACTACCGGCATCCGGTGGAAGGCGCCGTGGGCGCCGGGATAGAGCTCGCCGAGCTTCGTCTGCGCCTCGCCGAGAAAGGCCGCGAACCCGCCGGGCGACCAGAACCGCCCGGCGCTCGAATCCTGCGCATCGACCGCGAGCTGCGGCGCAACCAGGACGGCGTTCAAGCCCGAATCGGCAAGCTGGCGGACGATCTGCTGGCGCGCGATGACGTCGCGGGAGAGCGTCGCCATGTTGCCGTGGAAGAAGACAATGATCACCCCCGGCCGGGAGGGATCGAACGACTGCGGCGCCGCGAAAAGCACGCTGCGGTCGCTGTACGTCTGGTCTTCCCAGTGGATTCCCCCGCGCGGCGAGGAATGGCCGAGCCGGCCGTTGTCGTCGACGTCGAGGAACGGCCGGGTCTTGCCCGTCTCCTGATAGTTCGGGATCAGACCGTGATAGGGAAAGGCGGAGTTCTCGAACGAGGCGAGCTCGACCTTGGCGCCGTCGATCGAGGTCACGCCCATAGACTGGCCGGGCGGCCCGGCCGAGGGCACGGTCGGACCGGCGCAGTCGGCGGCAAGAAGAGCCGCGCCAACCGCCAGACCGACCGACTGCGCCCGCCCGAAAAGACGACCTTGCATGGCCTGATCCTTAACAATCCGTGGGCGGCGCCAAAAGACCTTTTCAAAGCCGACTTACAAAATCGTGAACAGTGTGGCCGCGGTCGTTCTCCGGGGTTTGTTGCGCGGGCGGCTCGCTCAGTCTAGACAAGCCGCCCTGGTCCGTGGGTCCGCCATGTTCTCGTGCACGCCAGCCGATGAGGGCGCCGGCCCGATTCCGCACAACGGCTGTGGTTGCTGCACGCCGGAAGTGCGTTCGATCGCGCGGCGCATTGACCGCGAGCTTACGCGGCGGGGTTTCATCGCCGGCGTCAGCGCATCCCTCGCCTCGCTCGGCTTTGCGCCTCGCGCGAGGGCGCAGGCGGATCCGGTCCATGCCGTCGTATTCTCCAATTTCCTCCTGTTCGACGGGGACTCCAGAGCGCTTCGAGGCGGACTTCGCCTCCTTGTCGAGGACGGGCGGATAAAAGCGCTCGCGACCGCCGATTTCTCCCCCCCGGACGGAGCGCGGGTCATTGATTGCGGCGGCCGCACGCTCATGCCCGGTCTGATCGACGCGCACTGGCATACGATCTTCGCGGGCCTGCCGATCTCGACCCTCGTCTCCGCGGACATCGGCTACATCATGCTTGCCGCGGCCGAGGAGGCCGAGCGGACGCTGATGCGCGGCTTCACCACCGTCCGCGACCTCGGCGGTCCTGCGTTTAGCCTGAAACAGGCGATCGACGACGGCCTCGCGATCGGGCCGCGCATCTATCCGTCAGGCGCGATGATCACCTCGAGCGGCGGCCACGGCGATCTTCGCCCGTTGTCCGATCTTCCGCGCGACGCAGGCGGCGCTCCGACGACGGTCGAGCGAACCGGCGCTGTCAGCATCGCTGACGGCGCGGACCAGATGCGTCTGAGGGTTCGCGAACAACTCATGCAAGGCGCTTCCCAGATCAAGCTCACGGGCAGCGGCGGCGTATCGTCGCCCCGGACCACGCTCGACATGGTGACGTTGACCGAGGGGGAGCTGCGCGCGGCGGTCGAGACGGCGGGCGATCGGCAGGCTTATGTCACCGTGCACGCCTATCCATCGGAAGCGGTTGAGCGGGCGGTCGCGGCCGGCGCGCAATGCATCGAGCACGGTCATCTCATGGATGAGGGAACCGCCCGCCTCATCGCCGACAAGGGCGTTTGGCTAAGCACCCAGCCTTTCTTGAGCGAGGATGACACCGGTCCGCTCGCAGGCCAGAGCCGCAGCAACGCGCTTCGGATGTTCGCCGGGACGGACAGCGTCTATGCTCTTGCAAAAAAGTACAAGATCAGGACCGCGTTCGGCGCCGATCTTTTGTTCTCTCCGGCCTTGGCCAAGCGCCAGGGGGTGATGTTGACCCACCTTGCGCGCTGGTACGACAACGCCGACATTCTCAGGATGGCGACTGGGGGAAATGGGGAGTTGCTCGCCCTCTCGGGTCCGCGCAACCCCTACCCCGGCAAGCTCGGCGTCATCCAGGAAGGCGCGCTCGCCGATCTTCTGGTGGTCGATGGCAACCCTCTCGACGACATTGGGCTCATGGCCAATCCGGAGAAATCGCTTCTCGTCATCATGAAGGACGGAAAGCTCTACAAGGATGCGCGGCCGACCTAGGCGGGGCCAAGCAGTCGGATGCGAGAGCGTGACGGAGCGGATTGGTTAACGGTTTGTTGAGGCGGCCCGGCCGATGGTGACCGAAGGCCCGTTTCGGAAGCGCCTCATGCGTTCAGCGATCCGCCGGTTCGTTGTATTGGGCGCGCTGGCCGCCGCATTGCCCGCGCACGCGCAGGACAAGGGAACGCTCAATCCCAAACCGCTGCCTCCGCTCGCCAATCCCGCCGATCCGGCGCTCCCCGCCAAGGAAGTCTTCGGGCGGGCTCTGACCCCGGTCGAAGCTCAGGCCCGCTCGATCGGCTATTACTGGCGCGGCTGTCTCGCAGGCGCCAAGGCGCTGCCGGTCGACGGCGAGTCCTGGCAGGTGGTGCGCCTGTCGCGCAATCGCATGTGGGGAAATCCGGCCATGATCGCCTTTCTCGAGCGCTTCTCGCGCAAGGCGAAGGCCGAGCGCGTCTGGAACGGCATTCTGGTCGGCGACATCTCCCAGCCGCGCGGCGGCCCGATGCTGACCGGCCACGCCTCGCATCAGGTCGGACTCGACGCCGACGTCTGGCTGACGCCGATGCCGGACCATAGGCTCTCGAACGAGGAGCGCGAGAACATGTCGGCGGTCAACATGGTGACCGAGGACGGGCTCTCGGTCGACAGGGCGCATTGGACGCCGGGACAGGCGGCGATCATCAAGGCTGCCGCCGAGGAGCCCGAGGTCGACCGCATCTTCGTCAACGCCGCGATCAAGAAGGCCCTGTGCGAGACCGCGAGGGGCGAGCCCTGGATGAACAAGGTGCGCGCCTATTGGGGGCACAACTATCACTTCCACATCCGCATCAAATGTCCCGCGGGAGACACGGGCTGTGAGACGCAGGAGCGGTTGCCGCCGGGCGACGGCTGCGACAAGTCCCTCGACTGGTGGTTCACCGACGAAGCGCTCCATCCGCGCGCGGAACCCGCCAAACCGCCGATGACCGTGGCGGCGCTGCCGCCGGAATGCCGAAAGGTCGTCTTGGAGAAATAGCGGCGAAATAAGCCGCCGGTCACACGCCTTCGCGGGGATTGCCGGCGCGGGTGCGGTGCCCGAGCCGGTCCGCAAGAGCAAGCAGCGCGGCCGAGACGACGAACGTCAAATGGATCGCGACGAGCCAGTAAAGCTCGCGATCGGAAAGGCTCGAAATCTCCATGAAACCTTCGAGCAGCTTGATCGCGGAGATGGCGACGATCGACGCCATGAGCTTCAGTTTCAATTCGCTGAAGTCGATCTCCGCCACCCAGTGGGGACGGCCGTCTTCGGCGCGCATCGCCACGGGCGTGACGAAATTCGTGTAGCCGGAAATGATGACGATGACGACGAGCGAGGCGGTCAGCGTCAGGTCGACGACCGCGAGCACCGACAGCAGGACCCCTGCATCGCCGAGGGACGAGAAGTCCATGACCGCCGAATAGAGCTTGACCGTCCCCTGCACGAGCAGTTCGAGAAGGCTCAGCGCGAGCGCAATATAAAGCGGCACCAAGAGCCATCGGCTCGCGAAGATGATCCGTTCCAGTGCGCGCCTGATCATCGATTCCCGCGTTGGTCCAAAAAAGCCGACCGTGGCCTTAACTCAAGCTCCCCGCAGCACGCGCCCGGCGACCGCGTCGATCCTTTTCACGACCTCGGGGTCGCGATAGGCAGAAGGCGTGATGATAGCATACTCGAGCGAGCGATCCGATCCGACCGGACAGGCCTCGTGATCGGCTGGAAACTCGCGCATCGTGCGCGCCACGACCGCGCTCGCGCGCTCGGCATTTTCCCCCATGACCTTGATCACGGCGGCGACGTCGACCGCGCCGTGCTCTTCGTACCAACAGTCGTAGTCGGTGACCATCGCGACGGATGCGTAGGAGATTTCCGCTTCGCGGGCCAATTTCGCCTCCGTCGCCCCGGTCATGCCGATGACATCGGCGCCGCCCGCCTGGAAACGGAGCGACTCGGCCAGCGACGAAAACTGCGGACCTTCTATGCAGACATATGTTCCGCCATCGCGACAGGGGATTTTCTCAGCCTCGGCCGCGGCGACGAGGCGCCGGCGCAATAGCGGGGCGATCGGGTGAGCCATCGAGACGTGAGCGACGCAGCCGTCGCCGAAAAAGCTCGTTTGTCGGCGATAGGTGCGGTCGTCGAATTGATCGATCATCACGAACATGCCGGGATAGAGCTCGCGGTGAAACGATCCGCAGGCCGAGAGGGCGATGATGTCGGTCACGCCGGCGCGTTTCAGGGCGTCGATATTGGCGCGATAGTTGATCGAGGAAGGCGAGAAGCGATGGCCCCGTCCGTGGCGCGCGAGGAACACGGCCTGCGTCTGCCCCACCCGTCCAAAGCGCAACGCGTCGGAGGGCTCCCCCCAGGGCGTCGCGATTCGCTCCTCCCGCAGGTCGGTCAGGCCGGGAAGATCGTAAACTCCGGAGCCTCCGATCACTCCGACGACAGCCTTGGCCATGAGCGCCCCTTCTCGTCGAACCGCATATTTCCTGGGCGAGGCGCCGCAACCGCGCGCGCCCCGGGATCGAACGGCGCCTCGCGCCAGTTTCGCCCGGAGCCTGGCCGCAGTCAGCGTCGAAGCGCGGGAGCCGCTAGTGCGCCCGCTCCCAGATCCGCTTCTTGGTCAAGTAAATCAGCACCGCCAGCACGATGAGGAAGATCATCACGCGAAGGCCGATTCTCTTGCGTTCGGCGAGGTTGGGTTCAGCCGCCCAGCTCAGAAACGCGGCGGCATCCTTGGCGTAATTGTCCAAGGTGGGCGGCGTGCCGTCCTTGTAGTCGACCGCGCCATTGGTGATCGGCTGGGGCATCGCGATCTTGTGGCCCGGATAGTACAGGTTCCATTGCGGATCGTCGGGCTTTGTGTAGCCGGTCAGGATCGCGTGGATGTAGTCGGCCCCCATCTCCTGGTATTCGAGCCCCGGCAGGCCGTCGAGCACGAACCAGGGAAACCCGCGCTCATATTTCAACGCCTTGGCGAGAAGCGCCATGTCCGGCGGCGCCTTGCCCAACGCCGCGGCGGCGGCCTGGTCATTGGGATAGGCCTCGGGACGCGGGATGATGTCGGCCGGCGTCGCGGGGCGCTTGAAGATGTCGCCCTTGTCGTTGGGCTCGGCGTTCGTGACCTGGTAGGTGGCGGCGAGCGTCTTGACCTGATCCTCGCTGAAGCCCGGGCCGTCGGGATCGGAGAGCGCGCGGAAGGGAATGCTCAGCGCGTGACAGGTGCTGCAGACCTCCTTGTAGACCTGGAATCCGCGCTGGAGCTGCGCCTTGTCGTAGATGCCGAACATGCCGGAGAAGGTCCAGTCCTGACGAGGCGGGTTCGGCTGATCATCCTCTTGCGCGAGCGCCGCGGGAGCGCTTGCCGCCACAAGCGCCGTGACCGCGAAGGCAAGGGCGGAGAACTTTACACGGATCATCGTGGAATTCCTTGGGAGCGGTCGCGCGTCAGTGGGCTGCGGCCGCCGCAGTCTTCGTCTTCGTGAGAACCGCATCGGCGATCGACGTCGGGATCGGCTTCGTCTTCTCGGTAAAGCTCAGCACCGGCATGATGATGAGAAAGAAGGCGAAATAGCCGAAGGTGAGAATCCGGGCGATCAGCGCGAGGCCCGACGTCGGCTCTTGCGAACCGAGATAGCCGAGGCCGATGCAGATAGCGACGAAGACCCAGAAGAAGAAGCGGTAGGACGGCCGGTACTTCGCTGACTTGACCGGCGAGCGGTCGAGCCAGGGAACGATCGCCAGCACCGCGATCGCCGAGAACAGAACGATCACGCCCATGAGCTTGTTGGGGATCGCCCGCAGCATCGCGTAGAACGGAAGCAAATACCATTCCGGCACGACATGCGCGGGCGTCGCCAGCGGATTGGCGATATTCGAATTGTCCGCGTCGAGCAGATAATTCGGAATGTAGAAGACCAGCCAGGCGTAAAGGATGAGGAACACGGACAGCCCGAATACGTCCTTGATCGTCGCGTAAGGGGTGAAGGCGACCGTGTCACGCTCCACGTCCTTGACCTCCACGCCGTCGGGATTGTTCTGTCCGGCGACGTGAAGGGCCCAGATGTGAAGCCCGACGAACCCGGCGATGATGAACGGCAGTAGATAGTGGAGCGAAAAAAACCGGTTCAGCGTCGGGCCGCCAACCGCGAATCCGCCCCACAGCCAGTGCGCGATCGAGTTTCCGACCAGGGGAATCGCCGAAGTGAGGTTGGTGATGACGGTCGCGCCGGCAAAACTCATCGAGCCCCAGGGCAGAACGTAGCCCATGAACGCGGTCGCCATCATCAGGAAGTAGATGATGACGCCAATAATCCATAAGACCTCGCGCGGCGGCTTGAAGGATCCGTAGTAAAGACCGCGAAACATGTGAATATAGCCGGCAAGGAAAAACAACGACGCGCCGTTGGAGTGCATGTAGCGGATCAGCCAGCCATAGTTGACGTCCCGCATGATGCTGAAGTTGACCGACGAGAACGCCTCCGTCGCCGAGGGGACGTAGTGCATGGCGAGGACCACGCCAGTGACGATCTGCGCGACGAGCATGAAGGACAGAATCGCGCCGAACGTCCACATGTAGTTGAGGTTGCGGGGGACCGGATAAGCGACAAACGAGGAATGAACCAAGCCCATCAACGGAAGACGCGATTCGAACCAGCGGCCGATTGCGCTTTTTGGAACGTAGGTCGAAGGGCCGCTCATGTCATGGATCTCTGATTGGCGTTAGGGCGAAGAACTCGTGGATGGGAGGGTGACCGGCGCCGGTCAGCGACCGCACACCTATCGGAACACAAGCCGTCCCTGCAAGTCGCTTCAGGGATGGTCGCGGCGCTGGTCAATTGAACCCCCAACGTTCGCCCCGGCGCGGCGCTCGCGGGCTTCGCTTGAATTTCGGACTGCCTTTACGGCAGCGGCCCCACTTTGCAAACCGGACCTTTCCGGCGTCCTCGTCGATCGCCGCGCATCAGCGCGGGTCGACGTTCGACGCGGTTTTTCGCATTGATCGAATTGGATGTCCATAGGCGGGAGCGTCGCGGCTATTCAGGGTTTGACACGCGAAGGCGACGCGTCATGCGGACGACGCTCCGCTTTCGTTTTTGTCTTCTTGCGCGTAATGGCGGCGTGCTATGGACACGCCTTCCCCACCCCTCCTGCTTGCCTTGTTTGAGCCCGATATCGCGCAAAACACGGGCGCGATAATGCGCACCTGCGCCTGTCTTGGGGTCGGAGCGGCGATCATCGAACCGGCTGGATTTCGAATCGGCGACAGCCGCTTCCGGCGCGCCGGAATGGATTATCTCGAGGCCCTGACGATCGAGATCCACGATTCGTGGGCCGCCTTCGCGGCTTGGCGAGCCTCCAGCCGGCGCAGGCTCGCGCTCTTGACCACCAAGGGGGAGACCCCATTATGGGATTTCGCTTTTCGTGAAGGGGATATCATTCTCGTGGGTCGTGAGTTGGCTGGCGTCCCGGAAGCCGTAAGCGCGTCGGCCGACAGCCGGCTGCGCATCCCCATTCGGCCTCGCCTTCGTTCCCTCAACGTCGGGGTCGCGGCGACGATCGCGGTCACCGAAGCGCTGCGCCAGCTCGATCGCCTGCCGTCCGCCATGGAAGTCGAGCAGTGAATCGCGATCAAACGCTGAGTCGGCGGGGCGTGACAACGACGTCCAGATCAACGATTGTGGCCGCAGCGGCCCGGAGGAAACGATGAGCGAATCGAGCGCCCCCCGGGTGCTGATCGCCGATGACCATCCGCTGGTCGTCGGCGGGTTGCGCGAGGCCGTGCTTGCGGCGGCGCCGGAGGCTGAGATCGCGGTCGCCCACGACTTCGAAAGCATGGTCGCCGCCCTCGAAGCTTCACCGGACACCGACCTGGTGCTGCTCGATTTGACCATGCCCGGCGTTCGCGGCTTTTCTGGCCTCTTGTTCCTCCGGTCGGAGCGCCCCTCAACTCCGGTCGTCGTCGTTTCGGGCAACGAAGATCGGGCGGTCATCCGTCATTGCATGGAATTCGGCGCGGCTGGCTTCATTCCGAAGTCAAATTCCCTCGAAGCGATGCGAGGCGCCATCGCTCAGGTTCTCGAGGGTGGTCGATGGACTCCCCCCGACTTCGATCCGCGCTCCCAGCCCAACCCCGAATCGAGCGCGATGGCGCGCAGGCTTGCTTCGCTCACCCCGCAGCAAATTCGGGTGCTGATGATGCTGTCGCAGGGTCTTTTGAACAAACAGATAGCTTACGAACTCAGCGTTTCCGAGGCGACCATCAAGGCGCATGTGTCCGCGATCCTGCAAAAGCTCGGAGTTGACAGCCGAACCCAGGCGGTCATTCTTGCGACCAAAATCGAGTTGGCTCAGGAATTGCTGATCGCGTCCTGACGGCCAAGGCTTGTCAGGGGTCCGGAGCTGAACCGAAGCTTGTCGTCAATTCTTGCCGCGGTTCTGCCTCTTGTCGATGAGATCGGCGACAACGGCGGGATCCGCCAGCGTCGATGTGTCGCCCAACGAACCGAACTCATTCTCCGCGATCTTGCGCAGTATCCGGCGCATGATCTTGCCGGAGCGGGTCTTGGGCAAGAGCGGCGCGAATTGGATCAGGTCCGGCGAAGCGATCGGGCCGATCTCCCTGCGCACCCAGGCGACCAGGTCCTTGCGCAGGTCCTCGGTCGCGTCGACGCCCGTCATCAAGGTCACGTAAGCGTAAATGCCCTGCCCCTTGATGTCGTGCGGATAGCCGACGACAGCGGCCTCCGACACGTGCGGGTGGGCGACGAGGGCGCTCTCGACTTCCGCCGTGCCCATCCTGTGGCCCGCCACATTGATGACGTCGTCGACGCGGCCCGTGATCCAGTAATAGCCGTCGGCGTCGCGGCGCGCGCCGTCGCCGGTGAAGTACTTGCCCGGATAGGCGGCGAAATAGGTGCTCACGAATCGCGCATGGTCGCCAAAGACGGTGCGCGACTGGCCGGGCCACGAATCGGCGATGACCAGGTTGCCCTCGCACGCGCCCTTTTGGACAACGCCCGCGGCGTCGACGATCTCGGGAATGACGCCAAAGAACGGGTTGGTCGCCGAACCCGGCCTTGAGTCTCGTCGCGCCGGGCAGAGGGCGAGATCAGAATGCCGCCAGTCTCAGTCTGCCACCAGGTGTCGACGACCGGGCAACGGCTGTCGCCGACGACGCGGTGATACCATTCCCAGGCCTCTGGATTGATCGGCTCGCCCACCGAACCCAGGAGACGCAGAGAGGCGCGGCTCGTTTTTTTCACCGGCTCCTCGCCCGCTCCCATCAGCGAACGGATCGCGGTCGGCGCCGTGTAGAAAATATTGACCTTGTGCTTGTCGATGACCTCCCAGAACCGGCTCATCGACGGATAGTTGGGGATGCCTTCGAACATGAGCGTCGTCGCGCCGTTGGCGAGAGGCCCATAGATGATGTAGCTGTGGCCGGTCACCCAGCCGACGTCGGCCGTGCACCAATAGATGTCGCCCTCGTGGTAGTCGAAGACATATTGGTGGGTCATCGAGACGAAGACGAGATAACCGCCGGTCGTGTGAACCACGCCCTTGGGCGCGCCCGTCGAGCCCGACGTGTACAGGATGAAGAGCGGATCCTCCGCGTTCATCGGCTCGGGCGGGCATTCCGCGGTCACGGCCCTCGCCGCCTCATCCAGCCAGACATCCCGCCCGTGCCGCCATCCGACGTGTCCGCCCGTATGCCTGACGACGATCACCGTCTTGACGCCGCCTGCTTTTTCAATCGCCGCGTCGACGTTGGCCTTGAGCGGCACCTTGCGGCCTCCGCGAAGGCCCTCATCGGCAGTGATGACAACCTCGGATTTGGCGTCCGCAATGCGGCCCGCGAGGGCGTCGGGCGAAAAGCCGCCGAAGACGACCGAGTGGATCGCGCCGACGCGAGCGCAAGCGAGCATCGCATAGGCCGCTTCGGGAATCATGGGCATGTAGATCGTGACGCGATCGCCCTTCTTGACGCCGTGGCCCTTCAGCACGTTGGCGAAACGTCCGACCTCCTGAGCAAGCTGCGCATAGGTGATGTGCTTGGACTTCGAGGGGTCGTCGCCTTCCCAGATGATCGCGGTCTGGTTTGCTCGCTTCGGCAGATGCCGATCGATGCAGTTCAGCGCTACGTTGGTGACCCCGTCCTCGAACCATTTGATTGAGACGTCATGCGCGTCGAACGAGGTGTTCTTGACCTTGCTGAAAGGCTTGAGCCAGTCGATGCGCTTGCCGTGCTCGGCCCAGAAGCCGTTGGGATCGGCGACTGAGCGCTTGTACATCTCCTGGTATTTCGCGGCGTTCGCCCAGGCGCGCTTCGCCCACTCGGCGGGAACGTCATAAAACTTGTCGGACACGGGCTCCTCCCGGGCAATCCGGAGGCGCGGCTTCCGCGCCGCGCGCATTTCGCCGGATCGCGTTTATGCCTCATCCGAGGGAAATCCGGCAAGCCAGCGCAAGGCAGCCTTTGGTCTTAATCGCCCGGCGGCGAAGGCGCACCTCGGTTCGCGTCAGAGGCCGCCAAGCCTCAAGACGTGCGCCCACTCCGCATCGGTGACCGGCTGCACCGACAGGCGCGAGTTGGTGACGAGCGCCATATTGGCGAGCTTCTTGTCGTTCTTGGCCTCTTCGAGCGTGACCGGGCGCGGCAGCGGACGCACCGCGCGAATATCGACCATGCCGAACTTGCTGCTCGCGTCCGTCGGATCGGGCCGGTAAGCCTTGCTGACCTCGACGATTCCGACGATCGCCTTGCCCTCGTTGGAGTGGTAGAAAAATCCCTGCTCGCCGACCTTCATCGCCTGCATGTTGAGCTTGGCGGAATGGTTGCGCACGCCGCTCCAGTCGACGCCCGCGTCGCCGAGACGTGCAAGCTTGTCGAAAGACCACGCCGAAGGCTCGCTCTTGAACAGCCAGTGCGCCATCGCCCACTCACTCCAGACGCTTGTTCGCCCTCCGACGCCGGCAGCTCGCCTCGCGGGGCTCCCTGCGCGAATGAAGCCTTAAGCGAGCCCGGCCCGGAAAGCAAAGCGTGCCCTCTCACTCCTCGCTTTTCGGCGGCCGCGCCAGCAGCAACTCGATCGCGGCCGCAACGTCGAGCGAGCCCTCGATCAAGCCCTCGACGCAATTGGCGATCGGCATGTCGACGCCGCGCTCGTGCGCCAGCTCGACCAGCGCAAGCGCGGTCGAAACCCCCTCGGCGAGCCCCCCCGTTCCCGCGTCCTTGACGCTCGCGCCGCGCCCCAGCGCCTGGCCGAAGGCGAAGTTGCGCGATTGCGCCGAAGAACACGTCAGAACGAGATCGCCAAGCCCCGAGAGACCCATGAGCGTCGACCCTCGCGCCCCGAACGCCTCGCCAAAACGGCGCAGCTCGGCGAAGCCGCGCGCGATCAGGGCCGCAACGGCGCTTGCGCCGAGACCGTGACCCGCCGCGACGCCGCAGGCGATCGCCAGCACATTCTTGGCCGCTCCGCCGATCTCGACGCCGCGAACGTCGTTCGAATGATAGAGGCGCAGGTTGGGCCCGCGCAGCGCCTCACACAGGGCGCGCGCAAGGCCTTCCTCGCTTGCGGCGAGCGTGACGGCGGTCGGCAGGCCCGCGGCCACGTCGGCGGCGAAGGAGGGTCCAGAGAGAATCGCCGCCGGCCGTCCGGGCGCGGCTTGCCGCAGGACCTCGGTCATGAAGGCATGCGTGCCGCGCTCAATGCCCTTGGCGCAGGAGACCAACGGCGCCGATCCCGGCCCTGCCGCGAGCCGCATCGCCATCTCCCGGCTCGCCTGAGCTGGCGTCGCCACGAGGATCGCGTCGCACCGCGCGAGATCGCCGAGATGGGAGGTCGCCTCGACCCGTCCCGCCAAAGCGACGCCGGGAAGCCGATTGCTGCGGCGGGTGGCCGCGAGGTCGCGCATTCGGGCGTTGTCGCGACCCCAGAGGACGACGCTTCGGCCTGCAACGGCGGCGGCGTTGGCGAGCGCTATGCCCCAGGCGCCTGCGCCCGCGACGCCGATCACGTTTACGCCCGTCACGCTGTCTCGCGCCGCATTCTCTAGCTCCCGGAACAGAGCCGACGCCGACGCCGGCGCCGGCCGCGCAAGCCCTGGACCAGCGGCCCCGTCGAACCTGCTCCTAGCCAAAAGGCCCGCTTATGCCTAGTTATGGGGTCAGCGCGCCGCCGGCGGAACGCTTTGCCGCAGGCAGCAAGGAGCTTAACAGCGATGCCGGAAATCGACCTGCCGACCGTCATATTCGCGCTTGTCGCCTTGTTTGTCGCGTACAAACTACGCTCGGTGCTTGGAATGCGCCAGGATTCGGAGCGTCAACCGGGAGGCCTGCTCGCTCCGCTGCGCCGTGTGCCTGCTCCGCCCACGCCCGTTGTCGAGCCCGACGGGCCGGCGTTGACTCCCGCCGCGCTCCCCGCCGCCGATCGGTGGAAGGGCGTCGCTGGGCCTGACGCGGCGGTTTGGAGCGGCCTCGACGCCATCGCGGCGGCGGATCGCAGCTTCTCGCCGCAGACTTTTCTCTCCGGCGCGCGCATGGCTTACGACATGGTCGTCCACGCCTTCGCCGCCGGTGATTCAGCGACCCTGCGCAATTTGATGTCTCCCGAAGCCTTCGCCAATTTCGACGCGGCGATTCGCAGCCGCGCGGCGGCCAGCCACACGATGACGACGACGGTTGTATCGATCGACGACGCCAGTATCGTTGGAGCGCAGCTCGTCGCCTCAACCGCACAGCTCAGCGTGCGTTTCGCCGCCAAGCTCGTGTCCGTGACCCGCGACGCGCAAGGCGCAGTCGTCGACGGGTCGCCAAGCACTGTCGTCGACCACATCGATTTGTGGACATTCGCCCGCGACATCCGCTCCCGCAACCCCAACTGGACGCTGACGGCCACGGAATCCGAGAGCGGAGCAGCGCCGCGCTAGCGCGCCGTGCAAGCTCGCCTCGAGAAGCTTGAATTTGAAAGCCTCGCGGGCTGGGCGGAGGACGATCATCTGGCGGCGCTTCGCGCTTTCGAGCGATCGGCGCGCGCGATCGTCGCAAGCCAGGAGAGCCCGCGGCCGGCCCGGGCGCCGCCGCCGGGGTTGATCGCGAGCGCGCGCGCCGCGATTTGCGCGACCGACGCGCCGCCGCAAGACGCCAGACGGTTTTTCGAAACGCGATTTCGAGCCTTCCGCGTTGTTCCCGAGGACAAAGCGGGATTTCTGACAGGCTATTATGAGCCATGCGCGGCCGCTTCGCCCGTCGAAACGACGATATTCCGCTGGCCCATCCTCGCGCGCCCGGCCGACCTCGTGACTTTCGCTCCCGGCGCGGCGCCGACAGGATTTCCGGATGGGGTGAGCGGCGCCCGGCGCCTCCGCGACGGCTCGCTTGTTCCCTACGCCGATCGGGCTCAGATCGAGGCGGAGCGCCGCGACCCCGTCGTCTGGCTCCGCGACGCAACCGAGGCTTTTCTCATCCAGGTGCAGGGTTCGGCGCAGCTCGAATTTCCTGACGGCCGCCGCGCGCGCCTCGCCTACGACGGGCGCAACGGCCTGCCCTATGCTTCGATCGGACGGATCCTGATCAAGACGGGGGAGATCGCCGAAAGCGCAATGTCGCTCTCGAGCCTCAAGGCGTGGCTGCGCGCGGACGACGAGAGGGGACTGGCGCTCATGCGGCGCAACCGGTCATTCGTCTTCTTCAGGCTCGTCGACGATTTCGATCCTGAATTGGGCCCGGTCGCGGGCGCCGGCGTGGCGCTGACCCCGCTGCGCTCGATCGCGGTCGATCGGGCGATTTGGCCCTACGGCCTGCCGTTCTGGATCGACGCCGAATTGCCGTGGGGGGACGAGACGCCGCAGGCGTTTCGCCGGCTCATGATCGCCCAGGACACCGGCTCGGCCATTGTCGGACCGGCGCGCGCCGACCTCTTCTTCGGCAGCGGAGACGCAGCCGGCGCGCGCGCCGGGTCTATCCGGCATCGCGGCGAGGTCGTCGTGCTTCTGCCGCGCGGAGACGAGCGGTGAAGGAAGCGCCCCACCGACCGCATCGTCTGAGGCGCCTGAGCGACGAGGAGATCGCGCTATGGACCGAGGTCGCGCGCGGGGTCGCGAGGAGGCGCGGGGCGACGCTGCCGGCGCCGCCGAAGTCCGCGGCCGGCGATCCGGCCCCCGTCCCGTCTCAAATCGCGGCCGAGGCGCCGCCAAGCCGCCAGGCGAAGCCGTCCGCGCCGCCGCTCGCGCCGATCGAACGCCGGCTCAAGCGCGAGCTCGGCCGCGGGCGCGGTGCGATCGACGCCGCCCTCGACCTGCACGGGCTCACCCAGGCCGAGGCGCACCAGGCGCTGCGCGGATTCCTCCGCCGCTCGCAGTCGCGCGGCGCGAGGCTGGTCATCATCGTCACCGGCAAGGGCGGCCCGCTCGATGAGCCGGCGCCCTGGACGCAGGAACGGGGCGTCCTCAGACGGCTCACTCCGCACTGGCTCCGCGAACCCGACCTGCGCGCGGTCGTGCTCGGCTTCGAGGAGGCCGGACGCGCCCACGGCGGCTCGGGCGCGCTCTATGTGCGGCTGAGGAGGCTCAAGGCCGCGCCGGTCCAGGCATAGTCGGCCAAATCAATTCCAAATCTTGCCAAATCCAGCCAAACTGAGCAAAGGCGCGACAAAAGATATCAAAGGAAAAGGCTTGCATTTCCTTTGATTCTCTTCGCGCAAATAAGCCTTTTCAAGGGGTTGCGCTGACCCCCCCGGGGCAAAAAGTTTTCTTGCGCCCTGTCCCTCGCCGCAAATTTAAATAGCAAGCCGCCTATGGCAATCTCCCGTCCCATTGAGCGCTGCTCGCCGTAATGGAGATTCGAAAATCATAGCATGAATTCTGATTTTCGCAAAGATAATTGCGGCTCTTATGGCGTTATCTGTTGGTCGACCGGTTTGCTGTTCGTTCGTCGAACCCTTGCCGTCATGGCCGGGCTTGTCCCGGCCATCCACGCCGGGCCGCCGCAAGAACGAGTCCCGCCTCGGCGCGACCGGCAGGAAGGCGGACGGTCGCAAGGCTTTTCGCGCTTGCCTGCGTAGATGCGCTGGGCCTTCGTGGATGGCCGGGACAAGCCCGGCCATGACGCCTTGATGGCCGCCGCCACCTCCGCCAGCTCCCAATTCCTTCCCACAACAGCCAACGCGATAAGAGCGATTTGGGCTCTTATGGCGTTATGTGTTGGTCGACCGGTTTGCTGTTCGTTCGTCGAACCCTTGCCGTCATGGCCGGGCTTGTCCCGGCCATCCACGCCGGGCCGCCGCAAGAACGAGTCCCGCCTCGGCGCGACCGGCAGGAAGGCGGACGGTCGCAAGGCTTTTCGCGCTTGCCTGCGTCGATGCGCTGGGCCTTCGTGGATGGCCGGGACAAGCCCGGCCATGACGCCTTGATGGCGCCGTCCGCCACCTCCGCCATGCTCCCAATTCCTTCCCCACAACAGCCAACGCGATAAGAGCCATAATTGCTCCCCTTTGCCGGGTCGTTCCCAGCCGTCATGGCCTCCAACGCCGGCCTTGAACGTTCAGCGCCAATTCGATCGTATCCACGGGGAAGTGTGTCATTTGATTTCGCCTTTATGGCCCCGTCCGTTCACCTCACCTCTTGCCGCAGGTCCTGTCCAGCTTGCGGGCCGCTGCGTCGCCCTTGACGCCGATGTTGTCGAGAGTCTCCGAGCCGAGCTTGACCCCGCCGTGCAAGACCCAAGTGCCGTCGGGGGCTTTGCTCCACGCGCTGCACGGGATGAGGTCGATGTCGCCCGGCCACTCCTTCATCTCCCAGACCTGCTCATCAGCGCGAGCGGAAGCGAGCGAAAAAAGGAGCGCCGCGGCGGCAACGGAGATGAGTCTCGACATGTCTGGTTCGCCTCCGCGAATGGTGGGCCTGCTGCGCCCCGACAATACGTCGGACGCTCGCCGCGTGAAAGACCATCCCCTTGCGCGTCGGCTTGCCGGCCCACGGGGCGGCGGCTATAAGCGCGCCGCTTCTCCCGACAGACCTGAAAAGAGACCCGACAGCCCATGGCCGTTCAACGCACGTTCTCGATCCTCAAGCCCGACGTCACCCGCCGCAACCTGACCGGGGCCGTCAATCAGCGGATCGAAGCCGCGGGGCTCCGCGTTGTCGCGCAGAAGCGCGTACACATGACGCGGCCGCAGGCCGAGACCTTCTACGGCGTCCATCGCGAGCGCCCGTTCTTCGGCGAACTGGTCGAGATGATGACGGCCGCCCCCGTCGTCGTGCAGGTGCTCGAAGGCGAGGACGCGATCCAGCGCTATCGCGACGTGATGGGCGCGACCAATCCCGAGAAGGCAGCCGCCGGCACGATCCGCAAGGATTTCGCCCTGTCGATGGGCGAGAACTCGGTTCACGGCTCCGACGCGCCCGAGACGGCGGCGGCGGAGATCGCGCAATGGTTCTCGGGCAACGAGATCGTGGGCTAGCGGAAGCCTCCCGGTTCGGCTTCGCTCCGGCCAGCACAGCCGCTCTTGCTAACCGCCCCCGATTGCTGCGAGGCTGGGCTTCATTCCAGGGAGAAGCGCCATGCCAGATCAAGAAATCGGTTGGATCGCGGCCATTATCATCGGCGGAATTGCCGGCTGGCTCGCCGAGCAATTCATGAAGAGCAACATGGGAATGCTGATGAATATCGTGCTCGGGATCGTCGGAGCGGCGATCGCGAGCGCCATTCTCAGTTTGTTTGGGATCGTCCTGGGCGGATGGATCGGCTACCTGATTTGCGGATTCATTGGCGCTTGCATCTTGATCTGGATCGTTCGCGCCGTCAGGAGCCGCACGGCCTGAGGGCTTGCGCCGGGCTGCGAGGTCTTGCGCCGGGCTAGCTCACGCTCGAGAACGAAGCCAAGCTGATCCAAGCAGTTTAATTTGGGTTAGTTTGGCCGGGCTTTGGATAGGTCGGGCTTCGGCTCCTCAGCGAGACCAGTCGAGCGCCTCGACGTTTCGGGCGCGCGCCCATATCCGGTCGAAGTTGGCCTCAAACGCGTCGACGACACGTTGATCCGTAATCAGAATCAGGTCGTTGTCCTGGCTGGCGAGCCCCGAGCGGGAGAAGTTGCCCGAACCAGTGCGCAGCACCTCCCCATCGACCGCGTAGGCTTTCAAATGCATCAGGACGCCTTCGCGTTTCACCCGCGCGAGGACATTGGGATGGGCAAGCAACGCTTCGACAAGTCCCCCTCGAACCGGCCCATGCTCGGCGAATTGAGACTCGTCGAGATAGAGCCGGATGACCACGTCGCGTTCGGCGGCGTCAGTCAGCGCCTCGATAATTTGCGGGTCGGAGAGGACATAAGCAGCCATGTCGATGGACAATTCGGCGCGGCGAATCTCCTGAACGTCGACCGCTTCGAGATTCTCTCGCGGAGCGTAGTGGATCTCGACCTTGGGTCCGCTCTCCGCCCCCGTTGTGGTTGGCGAGATCAATACCGCGATGCAAACTGTGAGATAGATTCTCGTCGACATGGCTGACTTGAAGGAGACCTCTACAACTCATAGTTGTATCGCGTTGCAAAGGCAATAAGCCTACAAAATTGCTCGTAGGGCGCGCTTTGTCTGATAATGAGGACCCATGAACGCGGTCGCCGAAGTCACCAGACGTCCTTCAGTCTGTCCGCACGACTGCCCTTCGGTATGCGCTCTCGATGTCGAAGTGATCGGCGACAGGCGCATCGGGCGCATCTACGGCGCGCCCGGTCAGACATATACGTCCGGTGTTATATGCGCGAAGGTCGCGCGCTACTGGGAACGAATTCATCACCCGGACAGATTGACCCAGCCACTGCGTCGCAAGGGCCCGAAAGGCACGGGACAATTTGCGCCGATCAGTTGGGATGAAGCGCTCGACCGGGTGGCCGAGAATTTCCTGCGTGTCGAGCGGGAGGCCGGATCCGAGGGGGTCTGGCCCTATTTCTACGCAGGCACGATGGGCCTCGTGATGCGCGACGGAATCGAACGCCTCACGCACGCGAAGCGCTATTCCCGATTCCACGGGACAATCTGTGTCGGGATCGCCTGGCCCGGGTATGTCGCCGGCGCCGGGCGGCTGATCGGCGCCGATCCGCGCGAAATGGCGAAATCAGATTGCATCGTCATCTGGGGCACCAACGCGGTCGCAACTCAAGTCAACGTCATGTCGCATGCGATCCGCGGACGCAAAGAACGTGGCGCCAAGATTGTCGCCATCGACATTTATGAGACCGAAACCATGCGCCAGGCCGATCTGGCATTATGCGTGAGACCGGGGACGGACGGGGCGCTGGCTTGCGCGGTGATGCATATCTTGTTTCGCGACCGCCTCGCTGACTGGGAATATCTTGAGCGATATACCGATGCGCCCCACGAGCTCGAGGCGCACTTGCAGGGCCGCGGGCCGGCATGGGCGAGCGCCATCACCGGCGTCAGCGCCGCTAAGATCGAGGAATTCGCCGCGCTGGTTGGCCGATCCAAACGAACCTTCTTCCGTCTCGGCTACGGCTTCTCGCGCCAACGCAATGGCGCGGCGAACATGCACGCGGCTCTGTGCATCCCGGCGGTCACCGGCGCCTGGGCGCATGAGGGAGGCGGCGCGTTCCACAGCAATAGCGGCGTGTACAAGCTTCGAAAGACGATGATCGAGGGTCTTGACGTGCGCGACTCGAGCGTTCGTCGTATGGACCAGTCGCGCGTCGGCGCGATACTTACTGGCGAGCCGGAGGCCTTGAAAGGCGGAGCGCCCGTGCGGGCCATGTTGATCCAGAACACCAACCCGCTCGCTGTCGCTCCGCATCAGGAGAAGGTTCGGCGGGGATTTTCGCGCGAGGACCTCTTCACCTGCGTCCATGAGCAGTTCATGACCGACACCGCGCGCTACGCAGATATCGTCTTGCCCGCCACAATGTTCCTGGAACATGACGACATTTACACCGCCGGAGGTCATCAGCACCTGCAGTTTGCGCCGAAGGTGATCGACCCGCCGGACGGTTGCCGCACGAATCACGAGGTGATCGCCGCACTTGCTCGCCGGGTCGGCGCTGAACACCCTGCGTTTTCGATGTCGCCACGAGAGATCATCGACTGGACCCTCCGCGAATCCGGTTATGGCGATCTTGCGAGGCTCGAAACCGAGCGTTGGTTTGACCTGCAGCCGCCGTTTGAAGAATCGCACTTCCTTGACGGCTTTGGCTTTCCCGATGGAAAGTTTCGGTTCAAGGCGGATTGGACGGACGTCCCTGTAGCGAATGACGGATTGCGCGGACCTTGGCGTGAAATGCCGACTCTGCCCGACTACTGGCCCACAAACGACGATGCCAATGAAGCTCGCCCGTTCAAACTTGCGACCTCGCCTGCCCGCAATTTCCTGAATTCGAGTTTCACTGAGACAACAACATCGCGTTTGCGCGAGCAGCGGCCCGAAGTGCTCATGAACCCGTCGGATGCAGCTCGGTTAGAGCTTGTGCAAGGGAGCGTCGTGCAGCTGGGCAATGAGCACGGCAAAACGCGCCTGCATGTGCGGATCTTCGAAGGCGTTGGGCCGGGAATGCTGGTCAGCGAAGGCGTTTGGCCCCCTTCGGCCTTCCTCGACGGGTGGGGTATCAATGCGCTCGTAGGCGACGACAGCGTCGCTCCGCACGGCGGCGTCGCGTTTCATGACGTAAGCGTATGGGCGCGCCGGGCATGAGCGGGGGCGGCTCGTCGCGCTTTCTTTGCCGGGGTCGGCGAGATATGCGAAAATCCGATTGTTGACGGGCGAATCCCTTCCGCGCGAGCAAAACGAAATGAAGAAACCGTCCGGCGCGCGAACCGCGTCTGCGCAAAGCCCTGTCGACGTCGCCGCAATCGACCGGCTCGCGAAGATCGTGGCGCAATACGATCTCAATGAGGTCGAAATCAGCCTCGGAGACCTGCGGGTGCGCGTGGCGCGCCGCCTGGCGTCGTCAACTCAGGCGATCGTAGCCACGATCCCTGAAGCCGCCCCCGTTGCGGCGAATCCCGTGGAGGAGCCCGTCGTCTCTCCGGCTGCGCCTCATCCGCCGGCCGTAGATCTGGTGGGCGCGGTGAGGTCGCCGATGGTCGGCACCGCCTATTTGCGTTCCAGCCCCGAAACCAAACCCTTCGTGGAGGTTGGATCGGTGGTGAAGATTGGAGAAAAGCTGCTGCTCGTCGAGGCGATGAAGACCTTCAACGACATTGTCGCGCCGCGGGCCGGCAAAGTTATCAGCATTTTGGTCGCAGACGGCGCGCCAGTCGAATACGACCAGCCGCTGATGATCATTGAATAACAGATATGCGCGGTTGTGTCGCGAGCTTAGCGGGCAATCGAGGAGCTCGCCTCGATGTTCGATAAAATCCTGATCGCCAACCGGGGCGAGATCGCGTTGCGAGTGATGCGTGCGGCCAAGGAGCTCGGCATCGCGACCGTCGCCGTCTATTCAACCGCGGACAGGGAGGCGATGCACGTCAAGCTTGCTGACGAGAGCGTATGCATCGGGCCGCCGCCCGCGCGCGACAGTTACCTCAACATCCCGGCGATCGTCGCGGCATGCGAAATCACCGGCGCGGACGCCGTGCATCCGGGTTATGGGTTCCTGGCCGAAAACGCGCGTTTCGCCGACATTCTCCAGGAGCACGAGATCACGTTCATCGGTCCGAAGGCCGAGCACATTCGGATGATGGGCGACAAGATCGAGGCCAAGCGCACCGCGGCGCGGCTCGGAATCCCGTGTGTTCCGGGCTCCCAGGGCAGCGTGCGAGATGAAGAAGAAGCGCGACAGGTCGCCGCGGAGATCGGCTATCCGGTCATTGTCAAGGCTGCGGCCGGCGGCGGCGGCCGAGGGATGAAGGTCGCGCGCGGACCCGATGACCTTGCCGACGCGATCGGCGTCGCCAGGATCGAAGCCAAGGCCGCTTTCGGCGACGACGCCGTCTATCTCGAGAAATATCTCGACAAGCCGCGCCATATCGAAGTTCAAGTGCTCGGCGACACCCAGGGCCACGCGATTCACCTCGGCGAGCGCGACTGCTCCCTTCAGCGCCGCCATCAGAAGGTGTGGGAGGAAGGTCC
The DNA here is from genome assembly GCA_963761435.1 of uncultured Alphaproteobacteria bacterium. Classification (GTDB taxonomy): domain Bacteria; phylum Pseudomonadota; class Alphaproteobacteria; order Rhizobiales; family Beijerinckiaceae; genus Roseiarcus. The sequence goes on from CAVXHJ010000010.1 coordinate 821,453, forward strand.
CTCCCCTGCCTTGAACGCCGAGCAGCGCGACAGTATCGGCGGAATCGTCGCCCGGGCGATGGCTGAACTGGGCTACGTCGGCGCCGGCACGGTCGAGTTCCTCTATGAGGACGGAAAGTTCTTCTTCATCGAGATGAACACGCGCGTGCAGGTAGAGCACCCGGTTACGGAAATGATCACCGGCATCGACATCATCAATGAGCAGATCAAGATCGCGGCGGGCTCACCACTTTCCTTCGCGCAAGATGATGTTCGCTTCCTTGGCGCCGCAATCGAATGCCGCATCAACGCGGAGCATGCGCGTACGTTCGTGCCCTCGCCGGGTCGGATTACTTACTTCCATCCCCCAGGAGGCCTTGGCATTCGCGTCGATTCCTCAGCCTACCAGGGTTATGTGATCCCCCCCTTTTATGATTCCCTGGTCGGCAAGTTGATCGTACACGGACGAACCCGGACCGAGGCCCTCATGCGTCTCAGACGGGCGCTCGACGAATTCATCGTCGACGGGATCGAGACGACGCTGCCCCTCTTTCGCACCCTTGTCCGAAACCCCGACATTCAGAACGGCCAATTTGACATCCATTGGCTTGAGGGTTTCCTGAGCGCCTCGCTGACCAAATAGCGTGGACTTCCGATTTTCGCGACCAATTGCTTCAGTTTTTTAGGATTTGCGCAATTCTCCGTTGCCCCTCCGGGAACGAATCCGCCGGGAGGCGGCATCTGCGGGCGGGAGGGGTTCGGCCGACTCAGCTCAGGCGCTGCAACGCGGCGCGAGCGTCGCCGTTGTTGGGATTGACTTGCACGGCGCGCTGGTAGGATTCGACCGCCTTGGCGTGATTGTTCAATTTCTCGTAGCAGAATCCGAGACCCGCCCAGGCTTCCGAGTTGTTGGCGTTGACATTGAGCGCGGCGTTGAAGTCCTCGATCGCCGCGTCGTATTTGCCGGTGGCCATCAAGCTCTGGCCGCGCGCCTGGTATGGCGCGCCCGCGAACGGATCGCGGTCGATCGCATTGTTGAAGTCGGTGATCGCCTGGACGTTGTCTCCCTGGCGCTGATAGATCAGCCCGCGCGCGTGATAGGCCTGCGCCCCCTCAGGATCGAGCTTGATCGCCTGGTTGAGGTCGGCGAGCGCGGCGGTGAAATCGTTTTTCGAGCGCAGAAGATTGCCTCGCCCAAGATAGGCGGCTGCGTCGTTGGGATTGATGGTGATCGCCTGGTTGAAATCCTGGAGCGCGAGATTGTCTTTATGGATCTGGCGATACGCCAGAGCCCGATTGGTGTAGGCGCCGGAGAAATTCGGATCGAGCTCGATGGTATGGGTGAAGTCCTCGATCGCGTCGGAATAATGGCCGAGCTTGGCATAGACGACGCCGCGGGTGTTGTAAGCCGCAGCGTCGCGCGGATTGCGCTCGATGACCTCGGTAAGGGAGGCGATATTGCCGGCGTTCGAGGCCTGGGCCGCGGAGTCGGCGTCGACCTCGGCCACGTGGGTCGACGGACTGAAACCGCCAATCGTTTCGCTGCATGCGACGAGCATCAGCGCGATCGCCGCAAATACCGCCGGCATCCAAGCGCGCTTCAGCGCCAATCTTGCGCTCATCGCGGGCAAAACTCCGCCGCGAGCGCGACGGGCAACCCGGAACGAGCGTCTCGATCAATGATTGGCGACGCCATTTCCAAATCCCCGCCGGTCAGGCGCGCTTCCCCCGAAGCATCGCCGCCGCCACGCTCCGGCCCGAATCAGCCGGCGGAGGACCGCGGCGCCCCAGGGACGGGCTTCGGCTTCATCGGCAGCAGGCCCTCGCGCTGCAACTTCTTGCGCGCGAGCTTGCGCGCGCGCCGCACCGCCTCGGCCTTCTCGCGCGCCCTCTTTTCTGACGGCTTCTCATAATGCCCGCGAAGCTTCATTTCGCGGAAAATTCCCTCGCGCTGCATTTTCTTCTTCAGCGCCTTGAGTGCCTGATCGACATTGTTGTCGCGAACGAGTACCTGCACGGTTTATCCTGTGTATTGAGGCCGAGCCTCGTAAAAGTCTGAAGATTGGCGCGAACCGCAATCGTGCTCGCTCTTTCGAGGCGAGCGCGGGCGGAGTTGTGGGGGCCTTTACCAGAGAGGCTATTTCTTGTCCAGAGCGCTGACGCCGGGGTAGTGTCCTGGACAGGACCGCCGCCGGGGCGGGATTGGGAAGTTTCCTTCGCACGACGATCATGGCATACATCCTCAAAATCGAGCACGTGAACAATGAACAGATTTGAGCGTCGTCCCATCGACGCAGGCGAAGCGAAAATCGAATACGTCGACGGGGATTATCGCATTGTCCGTCCCGGCGCATTCGTCCGCTGCGCTGTCACCGGCGAACCGATTGCTCTTGAGGATCTGCGCTATTGGAGCGTCGATCGGCAGGAGGCCTATTCCGGTCCCGCCGCATCGATGCAGCGAGAGTCCGGGCGCGGCTAGCGCAAGCGAACAATTCGGCTCCTTCCACTTCGGCCGAATCGAGGTCGCCCGCGAGAACCCGTTTAACAACGCCAATGTTATGTGGTTGGCGAGCGCCTCAAGGCCCAATCCAGCTTTCGTAACGAGCGGGATGCTCGCGTAGGTTCCGGGAAGGCGCGTCTCGCACCGCTCTCACCGGCCGGCGGGCCGCGCGTCAGAGCTGAACTCGAGATGCCCCGCCTTCGGCGCGAGTCACCGGATCGGCGGCGCGTACTGAATGCCGCCGGCGTTCCACAATTGGTTGAGTCCACGTGGTATCGAGAGCTGCGTCTTCGAACCGAGATTGCGCTCGAAGACTTCGCCATAGTTTCCGACATATCGGAGGATGTTCGCCGCCCAGGCGTTAGTCAGGCCGATTTGCTCGCCGAAGTCGCCGCTGGTGCCGACGAGGCGCATCACCTCGGGCTTCTGCGACCTCAGCGCCTGATCGATGGTCTTCACCCCGATCCCGAGCTCCTCGGCGTTGACCATGGCGAAGTAGGTCCATTTCACGACGCTGATCCATTGCAGATCGCTGTCGCGCACCACCGGCCCCAGAGGCTCCTTCGAGATCACATCCGGGAGAATGACATGAGCCCGTGGATTGGTGAGCCTGAGCCGCAACGCATAGAGCTGGGAAAGATCGCTGGTAAGCACCGAGCAAAGGCCCGCGTCGTAATTCTTGATCGCCTGGTCGGTCGAGGAGGATACAACCTCCTGGAGGGTCATGTTGTTGCTCGTGAAGAAATCGGCGAGATTGTCGATCGTGGTGGTGCCGCTTTGCACGCACACCTTCGCCCCGTCGAGCTCCAGCGCCGAATTGATCCGCATCGAGCGGGGCGCCATGAATCCCTGCCCGTCATAGTAGGTCACGCCGACGAATGTCAGGCCGAATTCGGCTTCGCGCCCCATCGTCCAGGTGGAGTTACGCGACAAAACGTCGATCTTGCCGTCCCTCAACGCTTGGAACCGCGCGTCCGCAGAGAGCGGCACGAGCTTCACCTTGCTCGGATCGCCAAAGATCGCGGCGGCGATCGCGCGACAAAAATCAACGTCGAAACCAGACCAGATCCCCCGCTGGTCGACGAACGAGAAGCCAGGCAATCCCTCATTGACCCCGCAGGCCAGCGACCCGCGCGTCTTCACCTCGGTTAAGGTCGGCGATGACGTGAACGCCGAGGCGCCGGATGCCATCGTCAACGCGAACGCCGCTAACGCCCATCGAAAGGCTGTCCGACAGCTTGCGACCGTTCCACGCGCTCGGCTCATGACGAGGTTCGCCGTTGAAATCTCGACCCGAACGCAGCTTAGCCGGAACCGCGAGAGGCGCCAGGGGTAAATCAGCTTCGGAGGCGCCCCCGAGACCGGCGAAATCGGGTTGCATCGCTTTCCGCCCACATGTACGGACCCGCCTCGATCGGATCGCGAATTCCGCGTCCGCGCGTCGGAGAGGTTGGGCGATGGTTGAGTGGTTCGATGATCTCGTGCTCGGCATGCGCTTCAAGAGTCCCGAGAAGCGGGTGACCCGCGAAGAGATCAAGCAATTCGCGGCGGAATACGACCCTCAGCCCTATCATATCGATGAGGCGGCCGCCGAGGGTTCGCCCTTGAAAGGGCTCGCCGCCTCAGGCTGGCACACGGCGGCCATCGCGATGGGCTTGATGGTCGAAACGCGTCCGTTCGGGTCGCACCCCCTCCTCGGACTCGGCGTCGACGAGTTGCGGTGGCTGGCGCCAGTGCGTCCAGACGATATCCTCCATCTTGAAGGCGAAGTCGTTGAGCTCACGCCGTCGCGGTCAAAGCCGCAGGGGATCGTGCGGGTCAAGTGGACGGCATTCAATCAGCGGGGCGAGGCGGTCTACACGGTCAACCCGATCGCCATCGTGCCGCGCCGCCCCAGCTGAACGAGCGGCGGCGTCAGGATTCCTCTTGCAAGCGGCGACAATATAGTTCATATATGAACCTTATCGTGGTGGGTTTGCGCCGCGGCCGCTACGCGCGGGCTTAAGCTTTTTCTGGGAGCGTGCGATGCCGACATACAAGGCGCCGGTAAGCGACACCGTCTTTCTGCTGAACGACGTATTCAATTACGCAAACTACGCCAATGCGCCAGGTTTCTCCGAAGCGCCGATCGACGTGGTCGAGGCGGTCCTCACAGAAGGCGCGAAATTCGTCGAGGAAGTCGTCCAGCCGCTCAACCGCGTCGGCGACATCGAGGGCTGCAAGCGCCACGAAGACGGCAGCGTGACCACGCCCAAGGGCTTCAAGCAGGCCTATAAGGGGCTGGTCGAAGGCGGATGGGTGGGACTGGCGGGCGATCCGGCCTATGGGGGCCAGGGTCTGCCGCTGTTCCTGGCGGTTCTGTTCAGCGAATACGCCTATGGCGCCAATATCGCCTTCTCGATGTACCCCGGCCTCACCAATGGCGCGGTTGCGGCTCTCACCGTCCACGGCAGCGAGGAGCTCAAGTCGCGGTACCTGCCGAAGATGACCACCGGCGAGTGGACAGGGACGATGTGCCTGACCGAGCCGCATTGCGGCACCGATCTCGGCCTCATCAAGACCCGCGCCGCCCCTAAGGCCGATGGCTCCTACGCCATTACCGGGCAGAAGATCTTCATCTCTGCGGGCGAGCACGATCTCGCCGACAACATCGTCCACCTGGTGCTGGCGCGAATCGACGGCGCTCCGGCGGGCGTAAAGGGCCTCTCACTGTTCCTTGTGCCGAAGTTCTTGCCCGGTCCCGACGGGGGCGTCGGCGAGCGCAACGGCGTCGTGTGCGGTTCGATCGAGCACAAGATGGGCATTCACGCCAACACCACGGCGGTGCTCAACTTCGACGGCGCCGATGGCTGGCTGGTCGGAGAACCGCACCGAGGCCTTCCAGCAATGTTCGTGATGATGAACGGCGCCCGGCTCGGCGTCGCAGTCCAGGGACTTGGCGTTTCCGAGGTCGCGTATCAGAACGCAGCGGCTTACGCGAAGGAGCGCCGGCAGGGTCGCTCGCTCAAAGGGCCAGTCGAACCGGACAAACCCGCCGATCCGCTATTGGTGCATCCCGATGTCCGGCGCATGTTGCTCGAAGTGCGCGCCTTCAATGAAGGGGCCCGCGCGCTTCTGGTCTGGATCGCGCTCACTCAGGACGAAGCGCGTCACGCCCCGGATGAGAAGGCGCGGCAGGCGGCCGAAGATCGGCTGGGCCTCATGACGCCAGTGCTCAAGGGCGTGTTCACCGACTACGGCTTCGCCAATGCGGTCAAGGCGCAGCAGGTGCTCGGCGGCCACGGCTACATCGCCGAATGGGGCATGGAGCAGTTCGTGCGCGACGGGCGCATCGCCATGATCTACGAAGGCGCAAACGGCGTTCAGGCGCTCGACCTGGTGGCCCGCAAGTTGCCGAAGGATGGCGGCCGGGCGCTCATGGCCTTCCTCGGCGAAGCGTCCCAGTTCATCGCGGCGGAAAAGAACGACACAGCCTTGGCTCCCTATCTCGGCGGACTGCAAACCGCCCTTGGCCATTTGCAACAGGCGAGCCTTTGGCTGTCACGTAACGGCGTCGCGGATCCGAACAACGCAGGCGCAGCGTCGACCGACTATATGCACCTCTTCGGCCTGACCGCGCTCGGCTACATGTGGGCGCGCGTGGTCAGGGCGGTTTTGGCTCGCCAAGCCCGAGGCGAGAGCAATCCCGCCCTTGACGCCAAATTGATCCTCGCCAAGTTTTTCAGCGAGCGTATGCTGCCGGAAACGGCGACCCATCTGGCGCGGCTCAGCTCCGGCGCTTCGACGCTGATGGCGCTGCCGATGGAAGCATTCTGAAAGCGCGTTGAAGGGAGGTCCTGGGCGATGGCGATCGAAGCGGCGGCTGGCTTGGCGGGAGGCTGCCAGTGCGGCGCGGTGCGGTATCGACTCATGGCCGAGCCGACCGGCGTCAACGTCTGCCATTGCCGAATGTGCCAAAAAGCAGGCGGCGGACCGTTCATGACCTTCGGCGGCGTGCGGCTGGCGGAATTTGTGGTCACCCGTGGCGCGATCTCGATTTTCAAGAGTTCGGACATCGCCGAGCGCGGCTTTTGCGCGCATTGCGGGACCCCGTTGACTTATCGAGGCTTCGGCGCCGACCGCGTCAGCGTGACGCTTGGCAGTCTCGACGATCCGAACGAAGTGGAGCCGACCGGGCAGCTCGGCGTCGAGTCGAAAGTGCGCTGGCTTGCGCGCTCTCTGGCCACGCCCGAGACGCCGACCGACCAATGGCTTGCGCGGAAGAAGATCGCCGCAATCGGGAATCATCAGTATCCGGATCACGAAGTGTGAACGCCGCGCGGCTTGCGCCGCAAGGAGAACGCCCAATGGTTGACGCCTTCATCTATGATCATGTGCGGACGCCGCGCGGGCGCGGCAAGCCGGACGGCGCTCTGCATACCGCGTCTACGCTGCAGTTGGCGGCGACGGCGCTGAAAGCGGTCAAGGACCGCAACAATCTCGACCCGCTCGACGTCGACGACGTCGTCATGGGCTGCGTCGATCCGGTCGGCGAGGCCGGCGGCGACATCGCGCGGATGGGCGCGCTCGCGGCGGGATTTGGTCAGACGGTCCCGGGCGTGCAGATCAACCGCTTCTGCGCCTCAGGCCTCGACTCGGTCAATTTCGCCGCTTCCCAGGTCATGAGCGGGCAACACAACATGACGATCGGCGGCGGCGTCGAATCGATGAGCCGCGTCGGCATCGGCGCGTCGGGCGGCGCCTGGCCGGCCGACCCTTCGCTCGCGATTCCCGCCTATTTCATGCCGCAAGGCGTCTCGGCGGACCTGATTGCGACCAAGTATGGTTTCTCGCGCGACGACGTCGACGCCTATGCGGTCGAATTGCAGAGGCGGGCGGCTGCGGCGTGGAAAGAGGGCAGATTCAAAGGATCGATCGCGCCCGTCCTCGACGCCAACGGCCTGCCCCTGCTCGACCACGACGAGCACATGCGGCCGAACACCGACATGCAGTCGCTGGCCTCGCTCAAGCCGTCGTTTGTCATTCCCGGCGAACAGGGCGGCTTCGACGCGGTGGCGATCCAGGCGCATCCCGATGTCGAACGCATCATTCATGTGCATCACGCTGGCAATTCGTCGGGCATCGTTGATGGCGCCGCGGCGGTGCTCCTCGGCTCGCGCGAAGCGGGTTCGAAGGCCGGCCTCAAACCGCGGGCGCGGGTGCGGGCTTTCGCCAATATTGGTTCGGAGCCGGCGATCATGCTGACCGGTCCAGTCGACGTGACGAAAAAGGTTCTGGCCCGCTCCGGCATGAAAATGAGCGACATCGACCTCTTCGAAGTCAATGAGGCGTTCGCCTCGGTCGTGCTGCGCTTTCGCCAGGCGTTCGACCTCGACGAGAGCAAGGTCAATGTAAACGGCGGCGCGATTGCGATGGGTCATCCGCTCGGCGCAACCGGCGCCATGATCCTCGGCACAGCGCTCGACGAGCTCGAGCGCACCGGCAAGAGCGTGGCGCTCATCACTTTGTGCATCGGCGGCGGCATGGGCACCGCGACGATCATCGAGCGCGTCTGACTGCAGCGGAGAGCTTCGACAATGAACCTCGTCAATTTCCGTTTCGAAATGGACGCCGACGGCGTCGCGCTTGTGACCTGGGACATGCCGGGCCGGTCGATGAACGTCATCAATGCCGAGGTCGTCGGCGAGCTCGGGCGGATCGTCGACAAGATCGCAAGCGACGAAGCGATCAAGGGCGCGGTCTTCACGTCGGGCAAGGACGGGTTCGCGGCGGGCGCGGACCTGACGATGCTCGAAACCGCGGGCAAGGAATTCGCCCGCCGGGCCAAGGCCGAAGGCAAGGAGGCGGCGATGCGCGCCTTCGTCGACGGGACGAAGCAATCCTCGCTGATCTTCCGACGACTGGAAACTTGCGGCAAGCCGGTCGCGGCGGCGATCAACGGCGTCTGCATGGGCGGCGCATTCGAGCTCGCGCTCGCGTGCCACTATCGTATCGTCGCCGACAGCGACAAGGCGCGGGTCGGACTGCCGGAGATCAAGGTCGGGCTCTTCCCGGGCGGCGGCGGAACGCAGCGCGTCGCGCGACTTATGCCGACGCCTGACGCGCTGCAGATGCTGCTCAAGGGCGATCACTTGCGCCCGGCCGTCGCCAAAAAGATGGGCCTCGTCCACGAAATCGCGCCAGCGGATCAGATCATCGCTCTGGCAAAGGCCTGGGTGAAGGCGAATCCGCTAGCGAAAGCGCCGTGGGACGACCCGAAATTCAAGCTGCCGTCAGGCAAGGTCTTCTCACCCCAGGGCATGATGATCTGGCCGCCGGCGAACGCCATCTATCGCCGTGAAACCTATGACAACTATCCGGCAGCGAAGGCGGTCCTGACGTCGGTCTTCGAAGGCCTTCAATTGCCGATGGATCTGGGTTTGGCGGTCGAGAGCAAGCATTTCGCCAATATCCTGCTCTCGAAGGAAGCCGCGGCGATGATCCGGTCGCTATTTCTGTCGATGGGTGAACTCAACAAGGGCGCGCGCCGCCCGACCAATGTACCCCCGACGAATCTGCGCAAGATCGGCGTACTCGGCGCTGGGCTCATGGGCGCGGGCATCGCCTATGTTTCGGCCAATGCCGGTCTCGAGGTGGTGCTCATCGACCGCGATCAGGAAGCGGCCGACAAGGGCAAGGCCTATTCCGACAAGGTCGTGAGCTCCCAGATCGCCAAGGGACGCGCCAAACCCGCCGAGAAGGACGCGCTCCTCTCGCGCATCGTGGCGACGGCGGATTATTCTCAGCTCAAAGGCTGCGATCTCATCATCGAAGCGGTGTTCGAGGATCGCGGGGTCAAGTCCGAGGCGACCAGAAACGCGCAGGCAGTCGTCGGGCCGGACGTCGTCTTCGCCAGCAACACCTCAACACTGCCTATCTCCTCCCTCGCCGCGACGTCGCTGAACCCCGAGCATTTCATCGGCGTCCATTTCTTCTCGCCGGTCGACAAGATGATGCTGGTTGAGATCATCACGGGAGAAAAGACCGGCGCGAAGGCGCTGGCCACGGCAATCGACTACGTGCGCGCAATCAAGAAGACGCCAATCGTCGTCAACGACTGCCGCGGCTTCTATGTCAACCGCTGCGTCGGCGCCTACATGGTTGAATTGCATGCGATGGTAATGGAGGGCGTCCCGGCAGCGATGATCGAGAACGTCGCAAAGATGGCGGGCATGCCGGTCGGGCCTTTGGCGCTCAACGACGAAGTCGGCATCGACCTTTCGTGGAAGATCCTCCAGGCGGCCAAGAAGGATCTGGGCGCGAACGCCATCGATCCGGCGCAGGAAAAGCTCATCGAAGCGATGGTTGTCGGTCACGGCCGGTTCGGCCGGAAGAACGGCAAGGGGTTTTACGACTACCCGGCGACCGGACCGAAGACCCTATGGCCTGGACTGGCGTCCATTGTCGGCAAACGGCTCGACCCCGATACGATCAGCGTCCAGGACCTCAAGGACCGTTACCTGTTCGCGGTGGCGATCGAAGCCGCGCGCTGCCTGTTCGAAGGCATTGTCACCGATCCGCGCGAGGCCGACGTCGGTTCGATCCTTGGCTTTGGCTACGCTCCCTATTCGGGCGGCGCCATTTCGTTCATCGACGGCATGGGTCTCAGGGCCTTCGTCGCGCGGGCCAAGGCGCTCGCGGCAAAATATGGGCCCCGATTCGAGCCCGGGGACAAGCTGACAGCGATGGCGGAGCGGGGCGAGACGTTTTACGGCGTCTACGGCCAGAAACAAAAGGCGGCTTGAGGTCCCAGCGTCCGCTTGGAGCCTGCTGGCGCGCCGGGTCGAGCGAGGCGTCAGCACTCAATGATACCTGCTGCTAACAGATTGATTTGGCACGGCTTTTGCGGAACGAACGATTGCCAGGAAGCGTTGGGGATGACACCATCGCTCTGGGAATCAGGAGAATCCGCATGGCCAGCGCCGAATTCCGCCGTCAACTCGAAGGCTACGGTCTCACGACGGCGAGCATTCTCTACCACATGCCCGACCACCCGGGGATCCTGCAAAACTACATCTGGCAGCAGCACGACCTGCATCCCCATTTTCCGGAGCTGAGGAAGTTCCTGGATTTCTGGTCCCGCGAGCTCGAGGGCCTGCTGCACTCCGTCACGGTCGCCCACGCACGCCTCATCAGGCCGGCGGAATACAGGGCGCTCAGCGGGGAGTTCCGACTGAACTGACGCTGGCGGGCTCCGGCTCAGCGTCCGCCGGCCGATCGCCGATCGCCTCAAGGAACGAGCGTCGGAACGCGGCGCGGGAAAAGCGGCTTCGCGCATAATCGAGTTGGCGAAGCGACGTCTGCCGCCAAAGGGTGTCGTCCAAAAGCAATTTCACCGCGGCGTCCGCGAGGCCTGGCGCGTCGTCGGCGATGGCGACGCACTCTTCAATGCCGGGCAGGCCCTGGGCGCCGACGCTCGTGGTGACGAGCGGCAATCCCTCACGCAATGCTTCGACCACCTTTGATTTCACCCCCGCGCCGGACCGAAGCGGCACCATCGCAATCCGAGCCCGGGAATAGCGCGCCCTGAGCTCATCTTCGCTGACGCGACCCCTGACCTCGACCCGGGCGCTCGCGAGCGAGCGCACCAGTTGGGTGGGATTGGCGCCGACCAACGCGAGCGTCGCGTCGGGGACCTCCTCCCAAATCAACTTCATGACATCCCTCGCGAGCCATACGGCCGCGTCTACGTTCGGCGGATGCCCAAACCCTGCTACGAATAGAATCTCGCGATTGCCTGCCGGTTCACGCCCGTAGCCGAACTCCTCATAAGCGTAGGGGACGATCGTCGCGGCGCGCGCCGACAACGGCAGCGCCACAGCGGTTTCTTCCGGCGACGGATAGAGCACGACGTCCGCCTGTCCCCAGACGGATTTCTCAATTCCCTCCATGACGGCCGCGTCAATCGCCATCTTCGGCTCGCCCGTCCTTTGAGCCTCCATGCCCATTCGCTGAAAATGGAGGTCATGACCGTAGTAGACGATCTTCGCCTTGGAATGCCTTCGCAACGGGCCGAGGTATCGCGCCGCGAAGGTCGGCCGGCTGAGTACGGCGAGTGAAATCGCGTGGCCGTTTTGCTTGATCCAGTCGTCGAAATAAACGCCGAACCCGTAGAACACCTCAACGCCCAGGCGCTGGAGCGGCGCGGTATATTCGTGATCGTAGGCGAGGTTATCCGGCCAGAATTTGACGATGTATCCGGCGTTCAGCAGACATTCGATGATCGCAAGCATCGTCCGTGAGCCGGCGTCCTGATCCGGCTGCGGAATATAATGATCCACGATCAATGCTGTCCTTCGATCGCGACTTCGATCGCGCGCCTGCATAAACTCGACGCCCGGGCGAAAATTCTCCTTCAATAAGGTCTCACGCCATTTCTCGTAGAACTTCTTGGTGTTTGCGATCTGATAGGTCTTGATCCCGGACTTCACGTCCTTGCCCTGGGTCAGTCCCTCCAGATGCACGACCGCGGAGAAGGGACAGTAATAGACCTTTCTGCCCGCCGCCCTCACGCGGAACGCAAGATCGCTGTCCTCGCAATAGGCTGGCGCGAAAGCTTCATCGAATCCGCCCAGCTCTGCCCACAGCGTGCGAGGGATCAGGATCGCGCAGCCCGAGATGTAATCGGCCTCCCTCACGTAATTGTACTCGGGCTTGTCCGCATCATCCGATCTGCCGTAATTCCAGGCGGAACCGTCGTCCCAAACGATCCCGCCGGCTTCCTGCAGGGTCCCGTCCGGGTAGAGCAATTTGGAGCCGACCAGGCCGGCGTCCGGAAATCGATCGAGCACGGCAAGCAAGGGTTCGAGCCACCCCTCACAGACCAGCGTGTCGTTGTTTATGAAAAATAAGTGGTCTCCTTTGGCCAGTTCAGCACTTCGATTGCATGACTTGAGAAAGCCGAGGTTGGTCGGATTGATCTCGAGTCGCAGCCCGGCCACCTCTCTCAGAATTTGAACGCCCGGATCGCCTGAGGCGTCGTCCACGACGATGACTTCGAATGCAGCCGCCGGCGGAAATCTGGCGATGGATTTCAGACATTGCAAAGTCAGCGACGGCTTCCCGAAGCAAGGGACAATAACGGACACGAGCGGACGATCGCTGGTCGGCAGCCGCACGTTCGCGACATCGGCGGCGCGTATCGGCCGTTCATCCTCAGACGTCAGGAAGGGTCCGATCGACATTCGGCGCGGCGCCGGCGCGCCCGGAGGTCCAAAGTACCTGTCGAAGCGTTCGAGGCCGCGCCTTTCGGCGGAGCTTGCGAACCGCGCCGACATGCGGCCCGACAATGGTCGGGTCGCCGCGCTCAATGTCTTGAGAAGCCGGTGACCGAGGGCGAATTTGATCGGCCTCCATGGCCGCTCGTAGGTCCGTTTGAGTTGTCCCGCGAGGTCGGCTCGCTCGCCGGTCAAATGCGCCACCACGGCGCGGAGCGAGTCACGCGACGCCAGCGCCGTATTCCGCTCCGTCTCATATTGCGAAGCTCGCGCTTCCGCTTTCGCCTGCGCTTCGCGGGCGGCGTCCCGCTCAGCGGCGAGATCGCACGCGCGCGTTTGCTCCCCCTCGCTCGCCGACCCCGGAGCCGCCCTGACCCGGCCTGTCGCGCGCTCACGATTCGCCCACGCGACGGCGGCGCGCGCCGCCTCCCCGATGGTCAGAGCTCCCGGCGGCGCGTTATCGTCGTCGGCTGGCCCGAGCATGGTCTCCGACCAGGCGCCATCGGTAATGAGCGCTCCCAACCAGAGGCCCGCTTCGGCGGTCTTGCGATAGCCGAGCTTCAGCCCTGAATTCTGGGGACCGACAGGAATCCAGATCGGATCCTCGGACACCTGCAACATATGCCGGCGCACGGGCGTTCCAATTCTGACAATCGCATCGCCGTCCAACGGCGTCGAATGGTTCACGTGTTCAATCCAGCAGCGTCACCCGAATCGCCTGGGCGCCCGGTCATGGCCGATGGTGTTGTATGATCGCGGCGCAGCGTTCAAGATTCATCGTGTAACGCACTTTGACATTTCTGCGCGGGCCCCTACCACTGTGATCATTTGCGTGTCCAGTTCGTCTTGCTGTGACAAGCGCCACGACTTCGTGCGCACAGTCGATGACGAAACGTCAGAACTCGCAAACAAACTTGTATCGGCGATGTCGATGTGATTATCACACCGCCGAGTTCTATACGCCAACATGGCCTTTTTCTTCGAGATCGCCTCATGAACGCGTTGCGCGCCGCCGAGCCGGGGGTATCGAAGGTCCCAAGCGGGATCGGGGCGGCTCGCTGCATGGCCCCGGTCGCCCTGCGCGCCCGCGCCGGAGCGCGTTCATGACCCTTTCGGCCGCCTCGAGGCGGCTTGCGCTCATTGATCGCGATGGGACGATCATCATCGACAGGGTCTACCTCAGCGATCCGGATGGGATCGAGTTCACGCCGGGCGCGATTGAAGGGCTGCGACTGCTGCGGGACGCGGGCTTCGCGCTGGTGTTGATCACCAACCAGTCGGGGATAGCGCGCGGCTATTTCGACGCGGCGAGGCTGGACCAAATCCATGACCGGCTGCGCTCCATGCTGGCCGCGGAAGGTTTGGCGCTGGAGGCGATCTACGTCTGTCCGCATGGCCCCGATGACGGCTGTGATTGCCGCAAGCCGGCGCCGGGGATGGTGAGATCGGCGTTGCGAGACTTCGGGTTTGATCCCGACGACGCTGTCCTCATCGGCGACAGCGACGCCGATATGGGGGCTGCTGCGGCGGCGGGCGTCGCCGGTTTGCGCGTCGCGAGTCCTGGCAAGTCCATCCCGAGCGGCGCTGCGGCCGACTTCCTCGAGGCCGCGCGGCGCGCATGCGCGCTCAAGGCGCTGCGGGAGGGCCAAGCGGCGCACGGGTGATCGCAAGCATGGACCTGCGGTCCGCGCATTTCGCGAAAGCATGGGAGCGCGGCAATCATTCATTCCTGCGCCGCCAGGACGTGTCGCCCATCGCTGTCGACAAGCCTGAACCCAGCCAAGACCGCCGCGGTCGAAAAGAGGCGCTCGACCGCGTGCTCCAGGCCGCCGTCCAACAGCCCTTGCTCCTCGGGAAAGGCGCGCACGAGGTCGAGTTCGCGTAGCGGGCGCAACGCTTCGGGACGGACCCAGAACATAGTGCCGCCGTAGAAATCGAGGCGAAATTGCTCGGGCTTAACGCCCATTCTCGCGGCGAGCTCCAACACTTTCGGACGAGTCTTGCCCCAGGAAGGCTCCAGCGGAATGTTCGAGCTCGGCAGACGAAAGGCGCGCGGACCGATGATCCCGACGCTCGCGTCCGCCTCGAAAGCGCTGACGATCGATTCGGCAATTCCTGGTCCGGCCAGCAGGTCGAACAGCGATCGTCGGCGCCACAGCGCGCCGAGATACGAGGTGCGCCCGCCGTCGTTCGATTTCTTGCCGTGAATCTTGCAGACGTAGCGATAACGATCGAGCCGCCCGGCCTCGAGGAGTTGCAGGAAGGGACGCACGTCGCGCCCGCGATTTTCCGTCACGACGACCTCCGCCTCCGGGAAGTCGCGGGCAACCGCGCTGACAAGCGAATCGCGTCCCGGCGCTGTGGTCACGATGAGATCGAAGGGAATGGTCAGCCGCTTGAGGACGCCGGCGATATCGGGCCATGTGTCGTCATAGTAGACATGCACGACAATGGCCGCGGCGGGCGTCGAGCTTGAGCGCGCCACAGGGGCGCGCTCGATCGGCGCCCAGCCCTGGAGAAGCTCGGGGTGGCTGGTGACGAGGCGGCCGTCGAGCGCGACTCCGGTGTTGAACATGTGCTGATTGAAGGTGGTGAAGCGCTTTCGCTCGGGCTTCACCCCATAACAAAACAGAGCAAATTCATCGAATTGCAGGTACTTCTTCTTTTTGAACAGGATCTGCAGCCGCAGCCGCACCCAGAGCGTGAGCGCCAGGCTCAGCGGCTCGGCGCTGAAGTCCTCGGCCTCGATGGAGCGCGTCGGCCCTGCGGTCGGCACCACGAAATAGCCGAGGCCCTGGGAATAGGGCAGCAGCACGATCTGGCTGGTCTTCTCTCCAACAATTCGCAGCTGCGAGACGTGGTTCTCGAGCGCGCCGCGGCTCGGCTTCAGCCGGATGGCGCGATCGAAGCGCGATCGAAGCTTGCTCATGCCGGTCAGCGCCGCCGCACTCCTCTCGAAGCGCCGGAACGGCGCATCGCCGTCATGCCCTAGCGAGGTCGGCGGCGACGGGCAATCGCTGGACGGCGCCAAGTCCGCCGGAAGCCCGGCAAAGGTCCTGGGAAGCCCAGCCAAATCTGAAGGAAGCCGGCCAAAGGACGGCGGAAGACTATCCAAGCTTTAGTCTTCCGCGGAATGAGGCTTTTCAATGGGTTACGGCTGAACGTCGAGAATTTTATCCGCCCCCGCGGCCCTCGTTCAACGCGCGCTGGAGGCGAGGCCCTGGATGCTCGCCCGCCGGTTCGTCCCTTCCTGCAAGCCCCGCGCGTTTCATGGTGATCGAACGCGGGGAGCATAGCCTGGGTTTGGAAAATCTGAAAGAAAATGTTCGCTCTTATCGCGTTGGCTGTTGTGGGGAAGGAATCGGGAGCATGGCGGAGGTGGCGGACGGCGCTCAAGGCGTCATGGCCGGGCTTGTCCCGGCCATCCCGAAGGCCCAATACGCAGGCAAGCGCGAAAAGCCTTGCGACTCGTTCTTGCGGCGCCCGGCGTGGATGGCCGGGACAGCCCGGCCATGACGGCAAGGTCACGCAACCTGACCAAATAACGCCATAAGAGAATGTTGAGAAAACCCGCTCAGATACGGGACTTCCGCCCGTTCCTCAAGCGCCGCAGCCTCCATGACGCGGGATTGCAGGGGCGAGCCGAAAAGCGCGGGCGCCGGCTCGGGCGGCGCGATAGAAAAGACGCGAAAAAAGGATTCCCGCCGGATGACCGCCAAAGCGCCCAATATCCTCATCGTCATGGCCGATCAGATGGCGCCGGCGTTCCTGCCGATCTACGGCCATGCGCTGACCGGCGCGCCGAACATGGTCCGCCTGGCGGAGAGCGGCGTGGTGTTCGACAGCGCCTATTGCGCGAGCCCCCTGTGCGCGCCCTCGCGCGCCTCGTTCATGTCCGGCCTGCTTCCCTCGCGCACGCGGGCCTACGACAATGCGGCGGAATTCCAGAGCGACGTTCCCACCTTCGCGCATTGTCTGAGGAATCGGGGCTATCAGACCATATTATCTGGAAAAATGCATTTCTGCGGTCCGGATCAATTGCATGGATTCGAGCAGCGCCTGACAACCGACATCTATCCGGCCGACTTCAACTGGACTCCGGACTGGGATCGTCCCGAGCATCGCCCGAGCTGGTACCACAATATGAGTTCGGTCCAGCAGGCCGGCCTTTGCGTGCGCACCAATCAGCTCGACTTCGACGACGAAACCGCCTTCATGGCCGAGCGCGCGATCTTCGACATCGCGCGCTCCAAGGATCCGCGGCCCTTCCTGCTCGTCGCCTCCTTCTCGCATCCGCATGACCCGTTCGCCGTGCCCGAGCGCTACTGGGGCCTCTACCGCGATTCCGACATCGACATGCCGGGGCCGGCAATCGCCCTCGACAGGCTCGACCCCCATTCGCGCCGCCTGCGCCACGTCTGCGCCATGGATTCCGAGCCGGTGACGGAGGCGCAGGTGCGCGCCGCGCGCCACGCCTATTACGGCGCGATCGCCTATATCGACGACCAGATCGGGCGCCTCATGGCGGCGCTGCGCGCGACCGGCCTCGCCGAGGACACGATCGTGATCCTGACCAGCGACCACGGCGAGATGCTCGGCGAGCGCGGCCTCTGGTACAAGATGAGCTTCTTCGAGGGCGCCTCCCGCGTCCCGCTGGTCATCGCCAGTCCCGGCCGCTTCGCGCCGCGCCGCGTCGCCGCCAGCGTCTCGCTCGTCGATCTCATGCCGACGCTCGTCGACCTCTCCGGCGGGGACGCGCGATCGCTCGGGATCGCCATCGACGGACGCAGCCTCGCGCCCCATCTCGCCGGCGCCGCCGGGCACGATGAAGCGATCGGCGAATATCTGGCGGAGGGCGCGGTCGCGCCGCTGGTGATGATCCGCCGCGGCGAACTCAAATTCATTCACTCGCCCGCCGATCCCGACCAGCTCTATAACCTCAAGCGGGACCCGGGCGAGCGCGACAATCTGGCGGCCAAAGCCGAATCCATGCCGCTTCTGGCCGCTTTTCGCGCCGAAGTCGTGCAGCGTTGGGATCTGGCCGCATTGGACGCGGACGTTCGCGCGAGCCAGCGCCGGCGCCGGCTGGTCGACGCCGCGCTGAGCAAAGGCGAGATCCGCGCCTGGGATTTCCAGCCGTTCCGCGACGCCTCGCGGCAATATGTGCGCAACTCCATGGACCTCGACGACCTCGAGGCGATGGCGAGGTTTCCCCGCGTGGCCCCGCCGAATTAGACCGCAGGAATCGGGCGGACGGGGCGAACAGGCCGCGCTAGAAACCCGATCCAGGGGGATGATTTGGCATGACCGTCGCAGCGCAGCGCCCGATGAACGCGCGCGAGTGGGGGCTTCTGGCCCTGCTCTCGCTGCTATGGGGCGGATCGTATTTCTTCGTCGGCGTGGCGGTGAGGGAGATCCCGCCCTTGACGCTCGTCACTTTGCGGGTCGGCCTTGCGGCGGCGCTGCTTTGGCTGTGCTCGCCGCTCCTCGGCGTCGCGCTCCCGCGAAGCAGAAAGGCCCTCGCGGCGCTGGCGGTGCTCGGATTTGGCAACAACGCCCTGCCCTTCGTGCTGATCACGTGGGGCCAGACGCATCTGGCGAGCGGCCTGGCCTCGATCCTCGTCGCCGCGACGCCGCTCTTCAGCGTCCTCGCCGGGCATGTCCTGACGGCGGAAGAGAAGCTCAGCGGGCTCAAACTGTTCGGGACGCTGGCTGGAATGGCCGGCGTCGCCTGGCTCATCGGCCCGGACATGCTCTTTGGCGCGGCAAACAACCTATGGGCGGAGCTCGCGCTTCTCGCCGCGGCGCTGTCCTACGCTCTCGCCGCCATCTACGCCCGGCGCGTGCGCTCCCTTGGCCTCAAGCCGATCGACGTCGCCGCCGGACAGGCGACGGCGGCGGCCATATTTCTCGCGCCGCTCGCTCTCGCCGTCGACTCGCCCTGGACCCTTCCGGCGCCAAGCCTGGCGGCTCTTGCCTCGGTGCTCGGGATCGCGGCGTTTTCCACGGCGCTCGCCTATGTCGTCTACTTCCGCATTCTGGCCGGCGCGGGCGCGACCAACGTGCTGCTGGTCACCCTGCTCACCCCCGCGACGGCGGTGATGCTGGGGGCGCTATTCCTGCATGAACGGTTGACGGCGCATCAGGTCCTCGGCTTCGCGCTCATCGCGGCCGGGCTCGCCTTCATCGACGGCCGCCTGCCCCGCGCCCTGGTCGCCCGCGTTAGCCCTGATCCCGCGCCGCGTGATTCTCGGCTCCCCACCGGCGAGAAATCGCGCTAACCTCTCGGCAGAGAGGGCCGCGATGGCGACGGAAATCAAAAAGCCGATCGATCTTGCCGGTCGCGCCGCCAATCGGCGCGGCAGGCGCCCGGGCGCCAGCGCGGCCGAGGAGGGCGCATGGCGGCGGGAGGCCTTTTGCCTGCCGCGCGAGGAAGCGCGGGCGAAAGCGCGCGAATGGCTCGATCGCTTCCCGAAGGCGGCCTATATGACCGAGATCGAATCCTGGCGCGAACTTGCCGACGACCGGATCGAATTCGTCATGCGCCGGCTGCCGTCCGCCGATTGAGGCCGCGCCCGCCCGCCGTTCGTCCCGGGGCGTCTTTCCGGCCCTGGCGGCGCGGCAGCGGCCTCAGGAACGCCTCGACAAGACGGCGCCGTTGTCGGCGAACTTTCACCCCCATATAAGGGCGAGGCTACGCAGGCCCGGCGAGCGGGGTTGCGGGCGAACGCCCATATCGGGGGTCGAATTGTCTTCGTCCAGAATTGCGACCGAACGCATTGTCATTATCGGCTCGGGGCCAGCCGCCTACACGGCGGCGATCTACGCCGCGCGGGCGCTTCTGAAGCCGCTCGTCCTCTCCGGCTTCGAGGCCGGCGGACAGCTGATGACGACGACCGATGTCGAGAATTATCCGGGCTTCGCCGAACCGATCCAGGGGCCGTGGCTCATGGAGCAGATGCGGGCGCAGGCCGAGAATGTCGGGGCGCGCGTCGAAACCGAACATGTGACGGCGCTCGAGCTCGGACGGCGCCCGTTCATCGCGCGCTGCGACAGCGGCCGGACCATCGCCGCCGAGGCCATCATCCTGGCGACCGGGGCCAAAGCCAAATGGCTCGGCATCCCGAGCGAGGACGCGTTCAAGGGCATTGGCGTCTCGGCCTGCGCGACCTGCGACGGGTTCTTCTTCCGCGGCAAGTCGGTCGTCGTGGTCGGCGGCGGCAACACCGCGGTCGAGGAAGCGCTGCATCTCTCGAATGTCGCCGCCCGTGTCACGGTCGTGCATCGCCGCGATTCGTTCCGGGCGGAAAAAATCCTCCGCGAGCGCCTGGCGTCGCGCCACAATGTGACGCTCCGATGGAACACTGTCGTCGAAACGGTCCTCGGCGGAGGGACGCCGCACGGCGTCACCGGCGTCAGGCTGAGGAACGTCGTCACCGGCGCGCTGGACGACCTGGCCGTCGACGGCGTCTTCGTCGCCATCGGGCATGAGCCGGCGACCGAGCTCGTGCGCGGGCAAGTCGAGCTCAAGGTGAATGGCTACGTTCAGACGGCGCCGGGCTCGACCGCGACCAGCGTCGAGGGCGTTTTCGCCGCAGGCGACGTCGCCGACGACGTGTTCCGGCAGGCGGTCACCGCCGCGGGGCTCGGCTGCATGGCCGCGCTCGAGGCCGAACGCTGGCTCGCGGCGCAGGAGCCGGAGCGCGCGGCGGCCGAATAAGCCGGCGCGGGCGCGCCCGCCGCGGGCGGCGGAAACAGATCAAAAGAGCCGGCCGGGGAAACGTCTATGGATTGGGATAAGCTGCGGGTGTTTCAGGCCGCCGCCGACGCGGGCTCGTTCACGCATGCGGGCGAGACGCTGGGTCTCAGCCAGTCGGCCGTCAGCCGTCAGGTCGGCGCGCTCGAGACCGACCTCGGCGCGCCCCTGTTTCATCGCCACGCCCGCGGCCTCATCCTGACCGAGCAGGGCGAGATGCTGCTCGGCGCGGTGCGCGACGTCGTCCTCAAGCTCGACGCCGTGCGCTCGCGCCTCATCGACAGCCGCGAGAAGCCGCACGGCGAGTTGCGGGTCACGACCACGCTCGGCCTCGGCGCCAATTGGCTCGCCCCGCGGCTCGGCGAGTTCGTCGATCTCTACCCGGAGATCCAGCTGCAATTGTTGTTGTCGGACGACGATCTCGACCTCGGGCATGCGGGAAGCGGACGTCGCGCTGCGCCTGCGCGAGCCGATCCAGCCGGACTTGATCCGGCGCCGGCTGTTCACCGTCCATTTCCACGCCTACGCGTCCGCCGACTACCTGAGAAAGCACCCGCAGCCGCGCAAGGTCGAGGACCTCGACCAGCACCATCTGGTGGCGTTCGGCGCGCCGACCGCGACCCATCTCCTCTACGATCTGAACTCGCTTCTGAGCGTCGGGCGCGACCCGAAGACCCCCCGCACGGCGCAGATCACCGTCAACAATCTCGCCGCGATGACCCACGCGGTCGAGCACGGCGTCGGCATCGCCGTATTGCCGGACTATTGCGTGCAGCCGGAGTTGGGGCTCGTGCGCCTGCTGCCGCAGGCCGACATGCCGGAGATGGACTGCTTCCTCGTCTATACCGAGGAGCTCAAGAATGTCGCCCGGGTTCAGGCCTTCCGCGACTTCCTCGTCACCTCCGCGCAGCGCTGGCGGTACTGAAGGCGGCGCCCCTCGGCGCGGGTTCAGACGGAGGCCTGGGTCGGCGCCGCGTCGGGGCGGCCTTTCTCGCCGCGCAGGCCGGCGGCGAGGCCCCGCACCGCGGCGGCGAAATTGCGCGTCGATCCGGCCGTCAGAAACAGTCCGCTTCTCAGGAAAGCGACGAGCAGCGTCCAGAGAAGCCAGCGCGGGTGATGCTGGCGGACGAAGCGAAGCTGGTTACGGTTGCTGAGATAGACCGAAAAGGACGATCGCTTGGCGCGATCCCTCACCGCGCCGGTCGAGCTGCCGCTGATGTGAGGGACCACGGATTTATGCGCATAGCCGACGCCGCAGGTCGCCTTGGCGCGGACCGCCCAATCGACTTCCTCCCAATAGAGAAAAAAGGATTCGTCCATCAGGCCGATCCGGTCGATGCACTCTCGCGTGACATACATCGAGGGCCCGGTCGGAGAGTCCATCCGCCGCTCGACGTCTTCGGGGTCAGGCTCGGGAGACGCCGGCGCGAACATGTCGACGCCGGTCAGCCGGGCGCTGAGCTTGTTCCATTTGAGCCCCCGGGAGGAGATGATGTCGGACCGGCCGGGGATCATGAGGCGGCTTCCGACCATGCCCTTGCCTCGCTTCTTGGCGTAGTCGGCAAGCTCGGCCAGCGCGTCGGGCTCGGGCCAGGTGTCCGGGTTGAGAATCCAGATCGCGCTCCAGCCCGGCTCGGCGAGCAAAGGCCGCGCCCATGCATTCGTGCCCCCGGCGAAACCGGAATTGTCGCGGGCCTGGCCGATGGTGACCGGCGTCCGCGAGCCGGCGAGCCGAAGCCGGCAGGCCCGCGCGAAGTCGTTCGACGCCGGCTCCGCCGCCTCGACGCTCCCCTCGCACGCCCCGCCCTTCTCGGACAGGGCCTTGACAAGCGCCTCGAACGCCGCCGGACCGCCATTCTCGCAGATGAAGACCTCGAATTTCGGACAGCGGCGCTGCAAGTCGAGCGCGCCCAGGCATTTGGCGACGTCCTCCGGATGTCCAAACGCGACAATGACGATCGGGACCTCGAAGTCGGCCATCATGCCGGATCACTCCCCCAACGAACCCAGGATAGCCCGATGCCCGAGCGCAAACCGATAGGCTCGGATCTGCACCAGGGCGCCGATGGCCAAAAGGCGGTTTCTCACGCCGCTCAGGCGCTTCGAGACGATGGGGACCAGCACATGGGGCGCGATCGAGAACAGGATCGCCCAGTGCCGCGCCAACATGTAGAACGGGCCCTTGCCGTCGCGCCGGGCCGCTTCGCACCACTCGAGCGTGAGCCGCCGGAATTTGCGCTTGAGCTCCGGCATCGTCCGGCGGGCGGGGTGCTGGACGATCGATCTCGACGCGAAACTGAGGCGATATCCCTTGAGCCGCGCCCTGCGGCACCAATCCATATCCTCCGGGACCCCATTCTCGAAGCCGCCGACGGCGTCGAACACCGGGCGCCAGACGAACATCGACGCGGTGACCGTGAAGTTGAGCTCATTGACGTAGCGCTCGTTCTGGAACGCGAAGACGCTCTCGAACGCTTCGGCCGCCGTCATCCGCCGCGGATCATCGACCAGCACGTCGACCCGCCCGCCGACGAAATCAACCGACCGCAGCGCAGCGAGGCCTTCCTCGAGCCAGCGCGGATCCGGCCGGCAATCGCTGTCGATGAACGCGATGGCGTCGCCGCGCGAGGCTCGGACCCCGGCGTTGCGGGCGGGTCCGGCGCCGCGTTCGTCCACCTCGACGACGCGCGCGCGCGTTCCGACGATCTGGCGCACCGCGTCGAACCCGCGCGAGCTGCCATTGTCGGCGACAATGACTTCGGTGCGGTCGTGGGGAAAGCTCTGCCCTCCAAGCAGCGTCAGACACGCGTCGAGATTGTCGTAGTCATCGAGGTGCGGCACGATCACCGACACGAGGCGGATGCGTTCCGGCCGCCCGCCCGTTTCGAGCCTCGCGGCGGGCTCGGCCTCACCGGCCGTCATGACCGGCTCCGGCCCTCGTCCGGACGCGCGCCCCCCAACGCGGCCCCGCGTCTCGAGCGGCCCGGAGACCCGCCTCGACGTCCCCTTCGGGCTCTGCTTTCGATGGGCGGCATTCGTCGGCTTCAGGCCTCGGTGGCGTATTTGCTCATGATCGACACCGTCTTGTCGAAATTGCTCATTTCGAGGATGTCGTCGGTCTCCAGCATCGTGTCGAATTCCGATTCAAGAGCGGCGACCAGGATCATGTGACCGATTGACGTCCAAGCCGGGTACTCCTGGTAAACGAGCGCTGACGTATTGGCCCCGTCGTCAAGGTCGAAGCTCTCCTTGAACGCGCTATAGACCCGGTCCCTTACCGTCATTGACTACCTCCGCAACTGTTAAGGCTTTGACCCAGAGGGCAGCCGGAAGAAGCCGGGCGTCACCTCGCGCCGGAGGCCCCCACCAGGACATCCGCTTGCCGCACCGCCGCCTCGACCTTCGGATCTCCCCGGCGCCCGACAACGCGCGCGGGGATTCCGACCGCGATCGAACCGGCGGGAATCGAGCGCGTGACCACCGAGCTCGCGCCGATGATGCACCCGTCCCCAATCTCCACCCCGGCGACCACCATGACCCGTGCGCCAAGCCAGACGTCGTCGCCAATAATCACGTCGCGCTCGAGCTTGGGCTGATCCATGACCGGGATCCCCGGCTCGATCTGGTAGTTCGATGCGGTGATGAAGACCTCGGGTCCGAGCAGGGCATGGCGTCCAAGCGTGATCCGGCCAACCGAATCCCCCGCCCAGATCGAGCAGTGGGCCCCAATGTGAGAATAGGCGCCGATCTTGATCCGCTCCCCGTTGCGCAGCGAAACGTTGGGCGCCATCCGCACCCCAGGTCCGATGTCCGCCAGCCGTCGCGGGGCGACGTGGCTATAGTTGTAGTAGTGGACGAGGCGGAGGAGCTGGAGCCATGCGCGAGGGTCGAAAATGGACGCGCCGAATCCGAGGACTCTGCTTTTCTTCGGCGGAGCAAGGGCTGGAGAAGGCGGCTCGGAAATACGACTCATTTCGCCCCTTTCCGCCAGTTGCCGCCGCGCCCACGGGGCTTCCGCCAACCGCCGCGGAATATGCACGGATAGCCGATGAGCGCAAGACCGGGAGGCGAACGGGTCGGGTCAGCGCGACACGCGTTGCGACCACGCAAGGACGCGAGGAGCCGCAGGCTTATTGCCGTTGACGGGCGTTCCCGCGATTGGCGGCGGGCCACGCCTGAAGAGACGAGAGACGCTCCGCCGTTCAGACCTTTTCGACCTGACCGTACTCCAGATCGACCGGCGTCGCCCGGCCGAAGATCGACACCGCGACCTTGACCCGCGAGCGCGATTCGTCGACCTCCTCGACCACGCCGTTGAAAGAGGCGAAAGGCCCATCCGCCACGCGCACGTTTTCGCCGATCTCGAACCGGATCGCCGCCTTTGGCCGCTCGACGCCGTCGGCGACCTGTCCCTTGATCCGGTCGGCCTCGAGGTCGGAGATCGGCATCGGCTTCTTGTCGGCCCCGAGAAAGCCGGTCACCTTGGGCGTGTTCTTGATCAGGTGGTAGACTTCGTCGGTCAGGTCGCACTTGACCAGCACATAGCCGGGAAAGAACTTCCGCTCGGAATTGATCTTGCGCCCGCGCCGGATCTCGACGACCTGCTCGGTCGGCACGAGGATATCCTCGAATTTCTCCTCGAGGCCCCGCTGACGCGACTGCTCGCGAATGGATTCGGCCACCTTCTTCTCGAAGTTGGAATAGGCGTGCACGATGTACCAGCGCATGTTCATGTTCAGGCGTTCCGCATCAATTCTTAAGCCTCGCCTCCATGTTCGGCGCTAACCGCCGCGCCCGAAACCAAGCGCCAGCGATACGACCGTACGCAGCACCTGGTCGACGACGACGAAGAACAGGCTTGTAAACACGACCAGCACCAGCACGAGGCCGGTGGTGATGAGAGTCTCGCGTCTCGTCGGCCAGATCACTTTGGCGGCCTCGGCGCGGACTTGCTGAATGAACTCGAACGGGTTGGTCATTGCTCGCAATGTGGGCTTGGGGGCTTCCAGCGCAACGGGCGACGGGGCCCAGCCAGAAAAACTCGCGGCGCGGAGCCTCCCGGCGCCGCGCCACCTAAACCCCATATAGGATCGGATGGCCTCTCGCCAAGCGAAATATCAGATATCCGTCACGGAGGCGTTATGTGACGGCTATTCGAGCCTTGCGGGCGGCCGCGGGCCGGACGCCAATTTCGCGACGCGCGCCTCGAGCGCTGGTCCGCGCCCCGCCAGGCCGCTGCCGTCGCGACCGCGGATATCCGCGCTTTCCGAGCGGCGCCTGTCCCGAAGCCACAACAGCGCCGCCCAGCCGCCGCAGATCCCCGCGATGGTGATCCCAACCACTAAAAAAACATAAAAAATATCGTCCAACATTCTGCCAATATTGGCCAAATGCTGGGCATCCTGCCCGCTCATGGTCGTTCCTGCGTTCGCCCGCAGACCTACAGTCAATCACAGGTTTACAGTTATTTCCAGTAAAGAAATGTTTAAGCCGGGCGGCTCGGCGCGCTTCTCGTGGGCGCGCTCAAGCGCTCCCCCCGCGCCGCTTCAGGGCGCGGAGGGGAGCATGTCCGGGTCGCTGGCGTCAGGATCGAGACCAGACCGCCTCGAATCGCTCACGCGCGGGACGAACCAAGGTCGCGCCTCACTTCAACGCCGCGGCGACCGTGGCTGACAGTGGGGCGGTTGGCCGTCCAATGAGCTTCGAGAGCTGCCGTCCATTGTCGAACAGCGCGCCCCTGGACGCGCCGACGTCCCAACTCGCGATCGCTTTCGCGATGCCTTCAGGCAGCCCGAAGCCGGCGAGAGCGGCCGCGTAGTCCGCTTCAGGCAAATTCTTGTATGGGATGGTCTTGCCGCTCTGACGGGAGATTTCGGCCGCGAGATCCTTCAACGCGAAGGCCTCGTCGCCGGCGAGTTCGTAGGTCTTGCCCGCGTGCCCCTCGCCGGTCAGTGCGGCGACGGCCGCCTCCGCGTAATCGGCGCGCGCGGCGGACGAAATCTTGCCCTCGCCGGCACTGCCGACGAACGCGCCGTTCGCCAGCGCGCCGCCGATCGAGCCGGTGTAGTTCTCGGTGTACCAGCCGTTGCGCAGGATCGTGAACGGGACGCCGGAGGCCTTGAGTTCGGCCTCGGCCGCCAGATGCTCCCCAGCGAGGCTGAGTGGAGACGCGTCGGCGCGCAGAAGGCTGGTGTAGACGATCCGCTTCACCCCGGCCTTCTTCGCCGCCTCGATCACGTTGCGATGCTGGGAGGTGCGCTGGCCGATCTCGCTCGACGAGATCAGGAGCAGCGTGTCGACCCCGGCGAGCGCTTTGGCGAGCGTTTCGGGCTTTGAATAGTCGGCCTCGCGCACGGCGACCCCGAGGCCGGCAGCCTTCGCGGGGCTGCGGGCCAGCGCGACGATATCGTTGGCGGGAATTCTGGCCTTGAGCTTCTCGATTACGAGGCGCCCAAGCTGGCCCGTGGCTCCGGTGATGGCGATGGTCATGAGTTTCATCCTCTTTTTCCGATGGGATGAAGCTCTATGACGCTTGCTTATTTTTTGGAAGTACTTACAATAAAGTAAGCATGAAAAGAGAGCGCTCCCTGCCAGCTGGCCCTGCCGCATCGCTCTCGGAGCAATTCGAGCGCGGCGATCTGATGTCCGCGGACTGCCCGTCGCGCGAGGTGCTCAAGCACATGACCAGCCGTTGGGGGGCGCTTGTCCTGATCGCGCTCGAGGGCCGCACCCGCCGCTTCAGCGAGCTGAGGCGCTCGATCAACGGGGTAAGCGAACGGATGCTCGCTCAAACGCTGCAATGGCTTGAGCGCGACGGCCTGATCAGCCGCGTCGCCTTCGAAGTCGTCCCGCCGCACGTCGAATACAGTCTCACGCCGCTCGGTCGCGAAGCGTCCGAGCATGTCCGCGTCCTTGCCGATTGGATCGAGACGAATCTGCCTCGAATCGCTCGCGCGTGGAGCGAACGGACGACAGGTCCCGATGACCGCCCCGGCCTCCAGCCGCGGGCAAGGCCGCCAGACCAGTAACGCGTCACGATGACCACCCTCTCGCTTGCCATGATCGTCAGAAACGAAGGCGCGACGATCGAGCGGGCGCTGAATTCGGCCAGACCATTCGCCGATGAGATGATCGTGGTCGACACCGGCTCGACCGACGACACCGTGGCCAAAGCGAGGGCCATGGGCGCCCAAGTGCGTCATTTCGTCTGGAGCGACGATTTCGCCGCGGCGCGCAACCACTCGTTTTCCCAGTGCGCGATGGACTGGGTCATCTGGCTCGACGGCGACGACGTGATTTCGCCGGAGAACCAAAGCCGCATCCTCGACCTCAAGCGGAACGTGTTGGACGACGAGCTCGAGGCGATCTACCTGCGCTACGTCTACCCGCCTTTCGAGCAGTGGCGGGAGCGCATGGCGAGGCGGGACCTGTTCGTCAAAAAGAAGCTCGCCTGGAAGCAGCCCATCCATGAGGTGATCGACGGCATCGACGCGCGGAAGGTCCGATATTTCGGCGAGATCGCGATCCTGCACGACACCCCGCCCGACCGCCACGCTCTCAAGAAGGATCGCAACATCTCAATTCTGCGCAAACACTACGCGAGCGGAGCGACCGACGACCGCAGCCTCTTTGTCTACGCCGTCGAGTGCCTGCACAGCCTGCTTAAAGAGGAAGGCGAACAGGTCCTCGATCGCTTCTTTCATCAGGTTAAATTCTCGGAGTATCGCTATGAAATATATTGCAAAATGTACAGTTTCTACGCCCACTTTGGCGAGCTTGAGCGGGCGGTCGGCGCGCTCTCCCGCGCGATCGCGGAGGACCCGGGACGCGCGGAGGCCTATTACAGGCTCGGCCGGCACCTGAGCGACAAGGCCGACCGCCCGGCCGCGGCTATTCCGCTCTTGACGACCGCCAGCATGATCCCGATTCCCCAAGATGGGACCCCGGAAGCGGAGGCCTACGCCCACGGCCCCTGGGAAGCGCTCTGCCGGGCCCAGTTCCGGCTCGGGAATCTCGCCGCGGCCCGCAGCCTTGCGGCCGAGGCGCTCGCGCGGAAGGCGCCGGACGCCAAATGGCTTGGGGAACTGGCGCGGTCGGAAGAGCCCGGCCCGGCGCGCGAACTTCTGCCGCCGCAATGGCGGGAGTGGACGGAAGGCAACCTCGGCAAAGGCGTGCCGCGCTGGACGATCGTTCGGATCCTCGAAGAGAACGGCTTCGGCCCAGGGCAGATCATCGAGGCTCTGAGAGGGTTCGACCGATCGTCGTAGCCGCCCGCCGCCGCCCGAAGGGAGCGGGCTCACGATGCGGCCGGCTGGGCGACGTCGGTAGTGTCTCCTTACCGCCCTTCAGCCCACCCTTGCGATGAGGCTCCCTGTGGAATCGCGTGGCGCGTCATCAATCTCGCCCGTTGCGATCTTCGCGATCAGGACGGCGCGCGCATTCACGTCGGCGGGGCTCTTCTCGACTTTAGGGTCGGTCGGCATCGGGCTTGCCGTTCTTCGTTCCAAAAGTTAATGGCACACGGACCCCCATTTATCACGTTGTTGACCATTTCTACGAATTGAGTAAGTGTGAAATCTGCCGTCCGAAAGGACCTCAGTTTGGCGATACTTACTGCCAGTATGGATGACGCCTGAAGAGAGCGCCCAAGTGTCGGGCCCCCGTGGGTCCGTCGTAGTGCCAGATCCCCAAAAATGCTGGCCGTTAGCTGCAAATCTGTCCCAGTCGCCGGCGTCCCAACAGATTTTTCTGCCTGAGATGTCGCTTGCGGTAATTAGCCTCCCTTGCTGCGAAACCGCGCCGGAATTCCATATCATGGCGAGCATGGCGACAATCCCAATTCGAACCTTAGTCGGGTCCAATTGCGCCTCACCAAATTGAATCAGGCATACGCGCCCTTGCTTTCCGTCAAGCATAGCACGGGACATCGAAGCGACGCGAGCGCGCGTCAACCCATCAAATTTCAAACTGAGACACTACCGCGACATCGCCCTGTCTTGACTGACGTTGCGGCGAATCACGCAACGATGCGCCCATGGATTCTGTCGACGCCGACGCGATGGCCGTCGCGCCGGCTCGGGCGGGCGCGGACGAGGCGGTCGAATACACGCTCTCGAACGGCATGGCGGCGCGGCTGGCGAGCCTCGACGTCTCGATCGCATTTTCGTCCTATCAGTCCGGCATTCTCTATTTCCTCGGCCGCGGCCGCGAGGGCGCCCATCTTCATCAGTCGGTGTTGCCGAAGCCGATGGGAATCTCGGTCGATGGCCCGGGCCGGCTGACGCTCGCCTCGGGCGCCCAGGTCGTGCGATTTGAGAATGTCCTCGCGCCCCACGAGCGCATCAACGACTGCTTCGACGCCTGCTACGTCCCGCGCACCTTCCATCTCACCGGCGACCTCGACCTGCACGACATCGGCGTCGATCGCGACGACCGGCCGATCTTCGTCAACACGCGGTTCAACTGCCTGGCGACGCTGTCGCCCCGGCATAGTTTCGCGCCGGTCTGGAAGCCGCCGTTCGTCTCTGGCCTGCTCGACGGCGACAAGTGCCACCTCAACGGGCTCGCCATGCGCAGGGGCAAGCCGGCCTATGTCACCGCGGCGAGCCGCTCGGACGTCATCGACGGCTGGCGCGACCGGCGCGCGGCCGGCGGCGTCCTCATCGACGTCGAAGCCGACACGATCGTCTGCGAGGGCCTGTCGATGCCGCATTCGCCGCGGATCCATCGCGGCGAATTGTGGCTCCTGAATTCGGGGACGGGCGAACTCGGCGCGGTCGAGGGCCTGAGCGAGGGCGAGGGCCGGTTTGCGCCCCGCGCCTTCTGCCCCGGCTTTCTCCGCGGCCTCGCCTTCCACGACAAATACGCTTTCGTCGGCCTGTCGAAGCCGCGCTACAAACGCTTCGAGGGGCTGGCGCTCGACGGAAGGCTGAGAAAGGCCGACGCCGAGCCCTGGTGCGGGGTGCAGATCATCGACCTCGACACCGGCGGCTGCGTCGACTGGCTCCGGATCGACGGCGCGGTCGGCGAGCTTTACGACGTCGCGGTCATTCCAGGCTTCGCCCGCCCGATGGCGCTGACCCCGTTTTCCGGGCGAAGCCGCGGCGCTCGTCACCTTCGAGGCCCAGTGAACGCGAGGCCGTTTCGGCCGCCCTTGCGTAAAGCTCGTCGGCCGGGCAGCCTCGAGCAAGAACGGCGCGTCGCGCGAGCCTTCTGCGCCGCGCGCGGAGGCGCGTCCCTCGAGCGGACCCATTAGAGCGTGTTGCGGTTTGATGGGTTCGTCATTGCGAGGAGCGCAGCGACGAAGCAATCCAGAGAACGAAGGGCGCTCTACGATCCCTGGATTGCTTCGCTCCGCTCGCAACGACGGCTATGGTTCGACCCAAATGCAATTTGCTCTAAAAGCGCGCGTAATGCCGCTGAAGCAACGCTCGGAAACTGCGCACTCGTCTGCCCTGAGATCGTTGCGTGTGCTGACCGCCCCGGATCAACAGGCGCTGGCGCGACGCCTCTTCAACAGAATGAGCGCTTGATGTCGGTTCCGGCCACCGCCCCAATTCTAAATTTGTTGTTGAATTGCGGCCAACGGGACATCAATTTCGCAGACCACGCCGCCCGGCTTGAATTGCATTCGCGTCGAGCCCGAGAATTGCTCCGCGAAGCCTTTTTCGATCAAAAACATCCCGAAGCTTCGACGAGACGGCTCTCCAACGGGAGGACCTCCCCTTTCGCTCCATTTGAAGTGAAATGTACCGCCGCGCTCATTGACTTTCGTCGCGATGTTCACGTGTCCATTGGGGACTGTCAGCGCCCCATGTTTGCTCGCATTCGTACACAATTCATTGATCGTCATAACGAAGGGGAGGGCTGCGGCGGGATTGATCCGTATCGGCGTGGGTTGGATTCGGAATTGCTGGCGACCGGGCGTTTCAAAAGGTTCAATCGCTGTTTTCAACAATTCAGGCAGCATCGCGCCCGCCCAACTCGTCCGCAGAAGCAGGTCATGGACCCGACCTAAAGCAGCAAACCGCGCCGAGATCGCCTCGCCAGCGTGCGGCAAATCAACGGCGGTGCGCACACTTTGGTTGGTTATCGACTGCACGATAGCCAGGGTGTTTTTCACCCGGTGATGCAATTCTTCCAGTATGAGCCGCTGTAGTTTTTCGGCGCTATCGCGTCTTGCGGCGTCAGTCGCGGCGAGATCAAGAAGCCTCCGCAGAGTAGCGTTCTCGAGTTCAAGTTTGAAATCGCCTTCGCTCATTTCCACAAAACCCGCGAGTTGGGGTACTGATACCGCCCGACAGTCTCGCCGTCGATACTCCCCGGTCCCTTGATCGGCGCTCCTTCAATTTGGCTGCAGCGTGAACAGGACAGTTCGCCGGGTCTTCGAGACTAAACCCGGAAGTGCTTCGACAGCTTCAGCCCCTGGTGCTGGTAGTTCGAGCTCGCGTCCGAGCCGTAGAGCTCGTCGGCGGGGCCGGCGAGCTTCTCGTAGACGAGGCGCCCGACCGGCTGGGCGTCCTCGAGCAGGAACGGCACGTCGCGCGAGCGCACCTCCAGCACCGCGCGCGCCGAGGGGCGCCCGTCCGCCCCCTGCCCGAAGCCGGGATCGAAGAAGCCGGCGTAATGGACGCGAAACTCGCCGATCGCCGGGTCGATCGGCGCCATCTCGGCGGCGAGATCGGCCGGGATCTGCACCTTCTCGCGGGAGGCGAGAATATAGAACTCGTCGGGATCGAGGATCAGCCGCCGGTCCTCGCGGGCGTGAATCGGCTCCCAGAAATCCGCCACGGCGTAGCCGCGCAGGCGACTGACGTCGATGACGTCGCTGTTCTTGATCGCCCGATAGCCGACAATGCTCTCGCCGAGACCGCCGAGATCGACCCGCAGGACGACGCCTTCGCGCAAGTCGAGCTGGCCGTCGACAAGCGGGGAGACAAGGTGCCGCTTGCGGACGTCGGCGTCGTCGAGGGTGAACGTATGCCTGTCGCGCTGCTGGGGATGGCGGCTGCGGAACCGGACCTGGCTCAGCTTCGACCCCGCCTTGACGCGGACGCTGAAGCTGCGCGGCGAAATCTCGAGCCATAGCTCGCCCTTGTAGTCGAGCGGCACGTCGTCGAAGGCCTCCGCGCCATCGACGATGAGGCGAGTGAAGATGTCGAGCCGGCCGGTCGAGCTCTTCGGGTTCGCGGCGCCCGAGAGGTTGGGCCTGAGCTCGAGCCGCTCCATCAGCCGGGCGACATAGACGATGCCCTTCTCGAGCACCGCCCCCTTGCCGGCGAGCGACACCGGCTCGGCGTTGAGGCTCTTGAGCCGTTCGCGCACCGAGCATCCGCGTCCCGGCAGGAAGCTCGCACGGACCCGATAGGCCTCCTTGCTGATCCTCAAGTCCAGGCTCGCGGGCTGGAGCTGCGACGGCTCCAAGTCGGTTTCCGAGCGGATCAGCTTGCGGCCGATCATCGCCCTGATCTTCTGCCGCCCGAACAGACCGAACGGGGCTGAGAACAAGGCGTCGGCCACGCCGGGCTCGGCGGCGTCGAGGATCACAGGCAGCAGCGGCCGGGTCGGGGTCAAATGGCGAGCCTCGAAGGGCGGTTCAAGTTGTTAGCGCCGCGCAGCCTCGAAGCCAAGACTTGGCCTTGAAGGGAGGACTTGGCCGCGCGGGGAAGTGCTTGGCCCTGAAGGCTTGGTCAAAACTCAATCGCCTGCGTGCGCCGATGACCGCCCGGTGGACGGAGGTTGCGTCCTTCAGTGAAATTTTCCGCGCTGTTGACGTACGATTTCTGCCGGGCGAGTGTGCGGCGCCAATTCGGGCGCCCGGCGAACAGAGAACAGTAAGCGCAGCCTGCCGTCGGGCATGGGGGGAAAATCGATGAATCCGAACAAGGCGCTTTGGGAGAAAGGCGACTTTACCCGCATCGCCGCGAGCATGCGCGAGAGCGGCGAGGCCCTCGTCGGCGCGTTCGGGATCAAAAGCGGTCTCAAGGTCCTTGATCTCGGATGCGGCGATGGCACAACGGCCCTGCCGGCGGCGAGGCTTGGCGCGGATGTGCTTGGCGTGGACATCGCAAGCAACCTTGTCGAGGCCGGAAACCGTCGCGCGAGGGAGCTGGGTCTCGCCAACCTCACCTTCAAGGAAGGAGACGCGTCAGACCTGCGCGGGCTGCCGGACAAGACGTTCGACCTCGTCGTCAGCATATTCGGCGCCATGTTCGCGCCGAAGCCGTTTGATGTGGCCAAGGAGATGGTGCGCGTAACCCGTTCCGGGGGCCGCATCGTCATGGGGAATTGGATTCCGGGCGACCCGACCCTGGTCGCCCAAATCCTGAAAATCAGCGCGGCCTACACGCCCCCTCCGCCGGAAGGTTTCATCAGCCCGATGACGTGGGGAATCGAGGCCAATGTGATCGAGCGATTTGGGAGCGCCGGAGTTCCAAGGGAGAACGTGTCGTTTGCCCGGGACACGTACAAGTTCAACTTCCGCGGGACCCCGTCCGGGCTGGTGGACGAGTTCCAGCACTACTACGGCCCGACCATGAACGCCTTCGAGGCGGCGGAAAAGAGCGGAGGCGCGGCCAAACTCCGGAAAGAGCTGGACGCGCTGTTCGAGAGCCAAAATACAAGCTCCCGCAAGGACGCCACTTCGATCCCGGCGACGTTCCTGCGCGTGACGGTCGCGGTGAGTTAGGTTGAGTCCCCGGCGGGACTGAGGCATACGCCCGTCCGAGGGAACCGCTAAGGCGGGACGGCAGTTTGCCGTGCCGCCGGCCCGTCTGAGGGCGGAGATGGAAAAGGATCGCGCGCCGGATGCCCGCAAGTTCGGCTGGGCGGCCGGCGCCACGAGGCTCGTCGCGCTCGCCGGGCGGATCGGCGCCGATCCTCTCGAAAGCAGCGACGCAGCCTTGCAGCGGCGTCTGCTCGTGCTGATGAGCCTTGGCACGCTTCCGATGACCGTTCTCTGGTCGGTGATCTACTTCGCCGCCGGGGCGCCCCTCGCCGCTTCGGCGCCCGCGGTCTATTCGCTCATCACCCCGATGAACACGGCTCTTCTGGGCTGGAGCCGCAACTTCCGCCTCTACCGCTTCGTTCAGCTTTTGATAACCCTTGTGTTGCCTTGGGTCATGATGATGAGCCTGGGCGGTTTCAAGGAATCAAGCGCGGTGATCATCTGGGCGGCGCTCTGCCCTGTCGTCTCGCTGTTGGTCGAGGATCTGCCCCGGACCGTGCTCTGGATCGTGGGCTTTGTCCTGCTCCTGATCGTGAGCGCCATTCTTCAGCCCTATCTCGCGCGCTCCGGACTGCCCGAGGCGTTCGTGACCTGGTTCTTCGCGCTGAACCTCGGCAGCGTGATCGCCATCGTCTTCGCGCTTCTCTACTATTTCGTCGGACAGCGAAACTTCTTCGAGGAACGCTCGGAGACGCTGTTGCTCAATATCCTGCCAAAGGAAATCTCCGAAGCGCTCAAAACCGACCGCGGCGCCATTGCCGCGCATTACGAGTCCGCCAGCGTTCTGTTCGCTGATGTCGTCGGGTTCACGCCGATGGCCGCAACGATGGCCCCGTTGCGCCTGGTCAACCTGCTCAACGACGTCTTCCATTGCTTCGACGACCTGGTGGAAAAGCACGGTCTCGAGAAGATCAAGACCATCGGCGACTGCTACATGGTCGCGTCGGGAGTGCCGAGGGAGCGCCCCGACCACGCGGCTGCTCTCGTGCAACTTGCGATCGACATGCGCGAGGCGGTGGCGACGCGCGAGATTCGATGACCGCAAGCTCGCGTTCCGCTTCGGCATCAACTCCGGCCCGGTGGTGGCGGGCGTCATCGGCAGAAAGAAGTTCATTTACGACCTCTGGGGCGCTGCTGTGAACGTGGCGAGCCGCATGGAATCCCAGGGCGCGAGCGGAACCATCCAGATCACCCGCAGCACCCACGACCTGATCGGGGACCAATTCGATTGCGAATCCCGCGGGACCATCAAGGTGAAAGGCGCCGACGAAATGGAGGTGTGGAGCGTACTCGGGCGTAGAGCTGACCTTCGGCCCACTCTCGAGTCTCTCGCCTGACGTCGATCGCCGTGGCCTTGACGCCAAGACATCGCCCCGGCTATGCAGGCCTCTCCCGTGGTCATTTGAGCCGGTCGGCTTGCCGCCACGTTAAACATCGGGCTAAAAGATCGGGGCTTCACGACAATCGGCCTCGTCTTACAAGCCCACGGGCGTCAAGCCCGGAGAGGACTAGAAGAATGACGAGCCCGCGTAAATCCCGCGATCCGAAGACGCTCCGCCCCGCCACGCAGCTCATCCACGGCGGCTCGCTGCGGTCGCGATTCGAAGAGACCTCCGAAGCGCTCTTTCTCACCCAGGGCTATCTCTACGACACGATGGAGATCGCGGAGGCGCGGTTCAAGGGCGAGGACCCGGGCTTCGTCTATTCGCGCTTCTCCAATCCGACGGTCGCGATGTTCGAGCGGCGGATGGCGCTGCTCGAGGGCGCCGAGGCCGCGCGGGCGACGGCGAGCGGCATGGCCGCGGTCACCGCGAGCCTGATGGGCCAGCTCAAGGCAGGCGACCACGTCGTCGCCGCGCGGGCGCTGTTCGGCTCGTGTCTCTACGTGGTCGAGGAGCTTCTGCCGCGCTTCGGCGTCGCCTCGACCCTCGTCGACGGCGCGGACCTCGACGCATGGCGGGCGGCGCTGCGTCCGAACACCAAGACGGCGTTCGTCGAGTCGCCGACCAATCCGACGCTCGAAATCGTCGACATCGCCGGCGTCGCCGAGATCATGCATGGGGCTGGCGCGACCTTGGTGGTCGACAATGTGTTCGCGACGCCGCTGCTGCAGCACCCGCTGAAGCTCGGCGCCGATTGCGTGGTCTATTCGGCGACCAAACACATCGACGGGCAAGGGCGCGTGCTCGGCGGGATCATCCTGGCGAGCGAGAAATTCATCGCCGACAATATTCACAATTTCCTGCGCCAGACCGGCCCCTGCCTTTCGCCGTTCAACGCCTGGACCCTTCTCAAATCGCTCGAGACGCTCACGGTGCGCGTTGCGGCTCAAATGAGCGCCGCCGGCAAGATCGCCGACTACCTCAGCGGTCATCCCGCGGTCGTACGCACGCTCTATCCCGGCCGCGCCGATCACCCCCAGGCGGCGCTGGCCCGGCGGCAGATGGAGGGCGGCGGCACGATGCTCGCGTTCGAAGTCGCCGGCGGCAAGGCGGCGGCGTTCCGCCTCGCCAACGCGCTCACGATCATCGGCATCTCGAACAATCTCGGCGACGCCAAGAGCCTCGTCACCCATCCGGAGACGACCACCCACCAGCGGCTCAAGCCCGAGCAGCGCGCCGCGCTCGGCATCGCGCCGGGCCTTCTGAGGCTGTCGGTCGGCCTCGAGGACGCCGACGACCTGATCGAGGACTTGGGCCAGGCGCTCGACAAGGCCGTTGCCCCGCGGCGCCACGCCGCGGAGTGAGGATCGCCGGCGCCGTCAACGACCGCGCTTCTTAGCCGCCCGCTCGCCGAGGGCTGGAGCGCGCCTAGATCTGGCTACCGCTCGAGATCGGCCAGCGTCGGCATCCGCCCGTTCGGCGTCAGGTGATTGATGAGCTGCGGCAGCACGGTGGCGAGCTGGTTCAGGAGCTCCTGCTGGCTCATGCCCGTACGCTGCGAGAGTTCGTTCAGCGTGTTTTGGCCGAGCGCGGAGCCGAGCGTCCCGGGCTGTATCGGCTGGTTCTGCCCGGGGCCGACCCAGGAATTGACCTGAGGCGCGGCGCCTCCGGCGGTGAGCTTGCCGATGAGGTCGCCAAGGCCGCCAAGCAGGCTGCCGGCCGGAACATCCGCCGGTATCGGCGTTGGCGCAGGAGCGGGCGCGGCCCGCCCCGGCGCGGGCGAGGGCGCGGAGCTTCCGCCGAACATCTTGCCAAGGATCAACGCGCCCACGGCGACCGCAATCGGCGTCGCCAGATTGCCGCCCGGAACTGCGTTCTTCATTGCATCGTCAAACGTACCCATTGCTGTCTCCTCCACAAGGAACAAGGCCAAGACGAAAAGCGGCCCCGCCGGATTAGACTGGCCACGCTTGGCGAAGATATGACGATCCAGAGTACCGGCTTGCGTTTTCCCCGTCCATACCGCACATTCGCAAGGCCGGCGGGGCGGCGCAAGGGAGGGTGTGACATGGGCATTTTAAGCTGGATCATTCTGGGTCTCATCGCCGGATTCATCGCCAGCAAGATCGTCAACAAGACCGGCTCGGGCATGATGATGGATATTGCCCTCGGCGTCATCGGCGCGATCGTCGGCGGCTTCCTGGCGAGCTTTGTCGGAATCGGCGGCGTGACCGGAGTGAACATCGGCAGCATCATCATCGCGGTCATCGGCGCGGTCGTGGTTCTCCTGGTCTACCGCGCGGTCGTCTCGCGGGCCTGACGCTCAAGGCAGGTCGGCATCGTTCCAGCGCGCCGCCGACCGGTCGTCATCCCCCTTGGCCTCAACCCAGCCCGCCGCAGCGCCGTCGAGGCCAATGGCTCGTTTCCAGAACGGCGCGCGGGTCTTGAGGTAATCCATCAGCATCTCGGCCGCGGCGAAGGCCGGACCCCGATGCGCCGCGGCGACGGCGACGAAGACGATCCGCTCGCCCGGCGCGATCTGGCCGTAGCGGTGGATCACAGCCACGCCGAGAAGAGGCCAGCGCGCCTCCGCCTCGCTCGCCGCGCGGGCGATCTCCTCCTCCGCCATGCCGGAATAATGCTCAAGCTCGAGGGTCCCGAGCCGTCCGCCCTCGTCGCGGCAGTAGCCGACGAAGCTTGCGACCGCGCCAACGTCCGTTCGTCCGCGGGCGAGCGCTTCGGCCTCGGCGCCGGGATCGAAATCCTCTCGCTGGACGCGGACAGTCGCCATCGGCTTCAGCCGCCGGTCATCGGCGGAAAGAAAGCGACCTCCTTCGCGCCGGCGATCAAAGCGTCGCTGCGGGCGTGAACGCGATCGAGGGCGGCGCGGACGGCCGCGGGCTTGGCGAAGGCCAGCGCATAGCCCTCGCCCCGATTGGCGAGCCAGGCGATCAGGTCGCCGACGGTGGTCACCGTCGCCGGCGGATCGAGCGCCTCCTCCGCCTTGCCGACCCGCTCGCGCACCCAGGCGAAATAGAGCGCCTTCATTCTCGTCTCAGCCGCCCCCGGAATGATCGTAGCTCGCCTTCATATAGTCCCAGCCGGTGTAGAGCGTGAGGATCGCGGCGATCCAGAGGAGCACAAGCCCGGTGGTGATCGACCCCGGCAGCACCGCCTCGCCCGCCGGCCCGACGATCAGGAAGCCGAGCGCCACGAACTGGACGGCGGTCTTCCACTTCGCGAGGGCGGTGACGGGCAAGGGAACCCTGAGCTCGGCCAGATATTCGCGCAATCCCGAGACCAGGATTTCCCGGCACAGGATGACGATGGCGGCGCAGAGCGCCAGGCCCGAAATCGTCTGGTTCGCAGCCAGCATGAGGATCGCCGCCGACACCAGCAGCTTGTCGGCGATGGGGTCGAGCATCCGTCCCAGCGACGACTGCTGCGACCAGGCGCGCGCCAGGTAGCCGTCGAAGAAATCGCTGATCCCCGCGGCGACGAAGATCGCGAGCGCCGTCCATCGCGCCCAGGGCAACTCGGGCCAGAACAGAAACCCGGCGACGAGCGGAACCGCCGCGACCCGCGCGTAGGTCAGAATATTCGGCAAGGACCAGTTGCGGCTGATCGGGCGAGCGGTCGAGGATGCCATTTGCAGCGCAAGAGACATCCTGCCCGCTCCCCCGTCAATAGCGCTCAATCAGGGCGGGTGCGGGCGTCGGCGTCCACTCCAGGTCGCCGACAAAACTGGGGACGAGGGCGCGCTCCCTGCCCTCACGGCGGGCGGCATCGTCTAGAGTCGAGCCCACATCCATCGCCCGGACCGAGCCTCAAGGACCTAAGCCCCATGTCGAACGTTCACGTCGTCGGCCATCCGCTGGTGCAGCACAAGCTCACCCTGATGCGCGACAAGACCGTGTCGACCAAGGGCTTCCGCCAGCTCATGAACGAGATCGGGATGCTGCTCGCCTATGAGGTG
Organism: uncultured Alphaproteobacteria bacterium; assembly: GCA_963761435.1. Classification (GTDB taxonomy): domain Bacteria; phylum Pseudomonadota; class Alphaproteobacteria; order Rhizobiales; family Beijerinckiaceae; genus Roseiarcus. The sequence goes on from CAVXHJ010000010.1 coordinate 861,028, forward strand.
ACGCGCGACCTGCCGCTCGAGATGGTCGAGGTCGAGACGCCGCTCGCCAAGATGATGGCCCCCACGATCGCCGGCAAGAAGCTGGTGTTCGCCCCGATTTTGCGCGCGGGCGTGGGATTTCTCGATGGAATGCTCGGTCTGGTGCCGAGCGCGCGCGTCGCCCACATCGGCCTCTATCGCGACCCGCAAACCCTCGAGGCGGTCGAATATTACTTCAAGGCCCCGGCTGACGTCGCCGATCGGCTGGTCATTGTCATGGACCCGATGCTGGCGACCGCCAATTCAGCCGTCGCCGCCATCGACCGCCTCAAGCGCCGCGGGGTGAAAGACATCCGCTTCGTCTGCCTTCTCGCCGCGCCCGAGGGGATCGAACGGCTGACCAAGGCGCATGCTGACGTCCAAGTCTGGACGGCGGCGATCGACGAGCGGCTCAATGATCACGGCTACATCATTCCCGGCCTCGGCGACGCGGGAGACCGGATGTTCGGCACGAAATAGGAAAAGCCGGATTGGGCGCGCGTTCGCCCGGCTGGGGGCCGGCCCCAACCCGCCCACGCCGACGAACCAGGCGGCGGGCCGGGCCGGGATCTCGACCGCTGGCTCCTGCTTGCGTCTTACTTGCGGCGCCGGCGCTGCTGTCCAAGCCCCATCTGCTTCGCAAGGGCTGACCGCGCCTTGGCGTAAGCCGGAGCGACCATGGGATAATCGGACGCAAGACCCCATTTCTCGCGATATTCTTCGGGAGAGAGGTTGTATTGGGTCCGCAGGTGGCGCTTCAGCGACTTGAACTTGCGGCCGTCCTCCAAGCAGATGATGTAATCGCTGGTAATCGACTTCTTGGGCGGAACGGCAGGCTTGGCGGCTTCGACGACGACAGGCTGGGCGCCGGTCGCGACCCGCACGATTGCCGCGTGAACGTCGCTGAGAAGCGAAGGCAACTCGCTTGACGGAACGGAATTGTTCGAGACATAGGCGGAAACAATCTCCGCGGCGAGTTCAACGTGATTGGTGGATTCGCTCATTGTTGACGATACTCCAAATGGCTACCTGCGGAGACCACCCTTTCGGCAATCAGCTTCAGGCCATTCTGCTCGCCCGACCACGGCGAGCGTTCTCATTATTTGCCGCTTATTGCGACTTGGGCGAGCATGCCTATAGCGCAAAATAAAACATCGCACAAGACAAACTGTGGTGATTTTAACTAGGGCATCGACCGGGATTCGTCGAATACACAGCGTGCTGCGACGCCTGGATGCTGAATTCACACAAAAATAGAACTTTCTTCACTTGACAGAATGCGGTTCGCGTGTCGTCAACAAGCTTTCAGCGAATCATCGCCCGCCGAATTCAAGATGGCTTTGCCTCGAAGCGCAAGATTTCGATGCATCCCAACTCTGGCCCAAGGATAGTTGGGCGCCTCGCTGCTCGCCGCGGCCGGGCTCTTCCACCTGCCTCGCTGCTTCGGGCCGCTATTGTCGACCACAAGACAATGGCGATCTGAAGGATGTCATCGGCGCGGAAAGCGCTTATATGCCCGGTGCCGAGCCAGTTGACCGGCTCTCATGGGCTCCAATGCAACATCACAGGACGTCAACATTCATCGCCGCGCGCAAAAACCCGGCGCGGCAGGCGACGCTGACCGGAACCGTTCAACTGCTGTGGCCTTATATCTGGCCGGCGGACCGGGCTGACCTGAAGCTGCGTGTATTTCTCGCCGTCGCCCTGATGCTGCTCTCCAAGTTGTTCACAATCGCAATTCCCTATTCCTATAAGTGGGCGACCGATGCGGTTGCCGGCAAGCTTGCCCTCGACACGGTTCCCCTGCCGCGCCTGCTTCTCGGCGCGGTTGCGCTGACCGTCTTCTACGGGGCCTTGCAAATCGTGATGGCGTTGACCCAGCAGGGGCGCGACGCGCTTTTCGCGGCCGTCGCCATGAATGCGGTCCGCCGGCTGGCGATCGAGGTCTTCGACCACCTGCATCGCCTGTCGCTGCGTTTTCACCTGGAGCGCAAGACCGGCGGGCTCACCCGCGTGCTCGAGCGCGGCCGCAACGCCATCGAAACCCTGGTTCGCACCTCGATGCTGACCGCGGTTCCGACCGCCGTCGAGTTTGCGCTCGTCGTCGGCGCAATGCTGTTCTCGTTCGATTGGCGCTACGTCGCAGCGATCAGCGTCACGGTGGTCGCCTATCTGGTGTTCACGACCCTGGCCACCAATTGGCGTATCGGCATCCGCCGTTCGATGAACGAGAGCGACACGGACGCCAACACCAAGGCGATCGACAGCCTGCTGAACTTCGAGACCGTGAAGTATTTCGGCGCCGAAGAGCGTGAGGCGATGCGATACGACAAGTCGATGGCGCGATATGAGCGGATGAGCGTGCGAACCTATGTCTCGCTTGCGGTGCTCAACGCCGGCCAAGCAGTCATTTTCACCCTCGGCCTGATCGTGGTCCTCGTGATGTGCGTCGCCGAGGTTAAAGCCGGAACAAAGACCGTCGGCGCTTTCGTGCTGGTGAACCTGATCATGCTGCAGCTCTACCAGCCGCTCAATTTCATGGGGATGGTCTATCGCGACATCAAGCAGGCGATCATCGACGTCGAGGCCATGTTCGCCATCCTGGCGCAGAATCCCGAGATCGAGGATATCCCCGGGGCCCAGCCGCTGGTTGTGAGCGCCGGCGCGGTCCGGTTCGAGAACGTCGAGTTCGCCTATGATCCCGGCAGACCGATCCTCCGCGGCGTCTCGTTCGACGCGCCCGCAGGGCATACGATCGCCATCGTCGGGCCGTCGGGCGCCGGCAAGTCCACGATCTCGCGGCTCCTGTTCCGGTTCTACGAGCCGAGCGCGGGGCGCATCCTGATCGACGGGCAGAACATCGGCGCGGTCACCCAGAGTTCGCTGCGCGCGGCGATCGGCATGGTGCCGCAGGATACGGTGCTGTTCAACGACACGATCCTCTACAACATCCGCTACGGGCGCGACGGGGCGAGCGAAACGGAGGTCATGGCGGCGGCCGAGAACGCTCGGATCGATCCCTTCATCCGCTCGCTGCCGCTCGGCTATGAGGCGCCGGTCGGCGAGCGCGGCCTCAAGCTCTCCGGCGGCGAGAAACAGCGCGTCGCCATCGCCCGCACGATGCTGAAGGCGCCGCCGATTCTGGTGCTCGACGAAGCAACGTCGGCGCTCGACAGCTTCACCGAACGGGAGATTCAGTCGGCGCTCGAGCGCGTCTCGCGCGGACGCACGACCATCGTGATCGCTCATCGGCTTTCGACCGTCGTCGACGCCGACGAGATCCTGGTGCTCGACAAAGGCGAAATCGCCGAGCGCGGCTCGCATCAGGAGCTTCTGGCGCGCGGCGGGATCTATGCGGCGATGTGGAGCCGCCAGAGGCAGGTCGACGCGGCGCAGGAACTGTTGCGGCGCGCCGGGAGGGAAGACGATCTCGGCCTCGCCGCCGGCGCCGTTTCCCAGCCGACGCCGTGACATCAGCGGAGTTTGGCGCCATGAGTGCGCGCGGTTTTTGTTCGAGCGCGGGTCCATGAGCATCGTCAAATCGCTGCGCGGTCAAATCGCGCCGATCCATCCGGAAGGCTATTTGTTCGTGCTCGGCTTCGCCGTCGCGACGCTCGTCCTATGGTGGATATGGTCGCCGCTGGGCTGGCTCGGCCTCATCGCCACGCTGTGGTGCGCCTATTTCTTCCGCGATCCGCCCCGCGTCACGCCCGTCAGCGCCGATCTCGTCATCGCCCCCGCCGACGGCGTGGTCAGTTTCGCCGGCTTTGCCGCGCCGCCGCCCGAGCTCGGCCTCGGCATGGCGCCGGTGCAGCGGGTGTCGATCTTCATGTCGATCTTCGATTGCCACGTCAATCGCGCGCCGGTCCAGGGCCGGGTCGCGCATATCGTCTATCATCCGGGGCTCTTCCTCAACGCCGACCTCGACAAGGCCAGCGAGGACAACGAGCGCAACAGCATCATGATCGACACCCCGGCCGGGCGGTTTGGGGTCGTGCAGATCGCGGGCCTCGTCGCAAGGCGGATCGTCTGTTTCACCCACGAAGGCGCGTTCCTTGGCCCGGGCGAACGCATCGGCCTCATTCGCTTCGGCTCGCGCGTCGACGTCTATCTCCCGCCAGGCCCGCAGATTGTGGTCGGCGTCGGTTCGCGGACGGTTGCCGGCGAGACGGTGATTGGCAAGATCGCCGCCGGGATCGAGCCGCCGCCCTTTCAGCGGAGCTGAGGCGTGAACGAGGCCGGTCCGCTGCCCCGGGCGCCGATCGTCGAGGCGGCCGGCCCGTCGCGCGGCCCGCGCTTCAGGGCAGTGCCGCTCAGACTTCTCATTCCGAACCTCATCACCCTGTTCGCGCTCGGCCTTGGGCTCACCGCGATCCGTCTCGCGATGGAGGGTTCGATCGAATGGGCGGTGAGCGCAATCGCCGCCGCTGCGGTGCTCGACGGTCTCGACGGGCGGATCGCGCGGGCGCTGAAGGGAACCTCGCGCTTCGGCGCCGAGCTCGATTCGCTCGCCGACTTCGTCGATTTCGGCGTCGCGCCGGCGCTCGTCCTCTATGTGGCGGCCCTCCACGCGGCCAAGAATTTCGGCTGGGTCGCCGCGCTCCTGTTCGCGATGGCCTGCGCGCTTCGCCTGGCGCGATTCAATGTCATGGTCGACGAGGATCGTCCGGCCTGGCGCAAGACCTTCTTCGTCGGCATGCCGGCGCCCGCTGGCGCGATCGTCGGCCTGCTCCCGATCTACCTCCATTACGCCCTCGACCTCGGGCCCCCGACCCCCCGCTTCGCGCTCGTCGAGAGCCTCTATGTTCTCGGCGTCGCGCTGTTGATGGCGAGCCGGGTGCCGCACTTTTCTGGCCAGTCGCTTGGCCGGGTGCCGCGCGAATATGTCGCGGTCGTGCTGGTGGGCGTCGCGGCGGCGCTATTGCTCCTGTTCAACTTTCCGATGCAGGCCCTGGTCGCGGTCACGCTCGCCTATCTCGGCTCGATCCCCTTCGCCGTGAGGCGTTATCGCGCGCTCGACCGCGCGGCCCACTAGGCGCCCAATCGCGCGGATCGCTCGCTCTTGCGCTCAAGCGCCGGTGAGCCAAGATAGTCTCGCGACGGCGCGCTGGAGCGGCGGTAGCCAGCGGCCTCAACGATGGGTATTGTTATCCTGCTTGTGGGGGATTGGCGCCTTAATGTCGACGGATGATTTTCGATCCCGGCCTCGAATGCGCGCTTGGGTCGTTCGCGCCGCGTGCGTGGGCGCCGCGGCCGCGGGGCTCGCGGCCTGCAACGGCTCCCGGAACGCCTATGTGGCGCCGCCGCCGGCGAAAGTCCTCGTGGCGCAGCCGGTCGAGCGGCCGATCACCGAATATCTCGAGCTGACGGGGAACACCGCCCCGTTCGCCACCGTCGACCTCGTCGCGCGCGTTCAGGGCTTTCTCACATCGATCAATTACGTCGACGGCGCGACGGTCAAGAAGGGCGCGCAGCTCTTTGGCATCGAGCGCGACATCTATCAGGCGCAGCTCAACCAGCAGGAGGCGACGCTCGCCTCGGACCAGGCGACCGAGGAATACAACAAGGCGGAATACGGGCGCCAGGCCACGCTCGCCCGACAGGATTTCGCCAGCCAGGCGACGGCGCAGGAGTGGAAGTCGAAGTGGGATCAGTCGGCGGCTGACATATTGAACGCTCAGGCCGCCATCTGGCTCGCGAAAATCAACCTCGGCTATACCCAGGTGCTTGCCCCGTTTGACGGCGTCGTCACCAATCACCTTGTCGACGTGGGCGCGCTCGTCGGCGTCTCCGGGCCGACCAAACTCTCCACGATCATCCAGACCGACCCGCTCTATGTTTATTTCACCTTGAGCGAGCCGCAAATCCTGTCGGTCCAGAGGAACCTCGCCAAGCACGGCGTGGCCTTGCGCACTTCGGGGTTGTCCAACGTCCCGGTCGAGATCGGGCTGCAGGGCGAGGAGGGTTATCCGCACAAGGGCCATATGGACTATGCTTCGCCGCAGGTCGACTTCGCGACCGGCACGCTGACCGCGCGCGCCCTGTTCGAGAACAAGGACGGGGCCCTCCTGCCGGGCCTGTTCGTGCGGGTGCGCACCCCGGTCGCCGAGCAGGACAAGGCGCTGATGACGCGAAACGACGCGATCGGAACAAGCCAGGAAGGGAGCTATGTGCTGGTTGTCGGTCCCGACAACGTCGTCGAGAGAAAGGTCGTTACGACGGGGCTCCGCGAGGGAGAGCTCAGGGAGATCAAATCGGGCCTTAGCCCGACCGATTGGGTCGTGACCGAGGGAATCCAGCGCGCGTTTCCGGGCGCCAAGGTCGATCCGCAGCGCACGCAGCTCGCCTCGGCCGAGGCCAAACCGCCGGGCGCGGACAAAACCGGCGCGGCCGACCCGGGTCAGAAATGAATCCTGAAGGCCGGGCGGGAGCAATCTCGCGCTTTTTCATCAACAGGCCGGTGCTCGCCAATGTGCTTGCGCTGGTCATCGTCGTCATCGGTCTCGTCTCGCTCCTTAATTTGCCGAGCTCGCAATATCCGAACGTCGTTCCGCCGACCGTCCAGGTGACGACGCGCTATCCCGGCGCGAGCGCCATGACCCTCGTCGACACCGTCGCGCTGCCGATCGAGCAGAACGTCAACGGCGTCGAGAATATGATCTACATGCAGTCGACCAGCGCGAGCGACGGCACCTACAGCCTGATCGTCACCTTCGCGATCGGCACCAATCCCGACGAAGACGAGATCCTGGTGCAGAACCGCGTGTCGGCGGCAATTTCGTCGCTGCCGCCGGAAGTGCAGCTCCAGGGCGTGACGACGAAAAAGCAATCGACCTCGATCCTCGAGTTTGTCGGGCTCGTATCCCCCGACAGCCGCTTCGACAGCCTGTTCCTGTCGAACTACGCCGTCATCAATGTGCAGGACGAACTGCGTCGTCTTCCCGGCGTCGGCGACGTGTCCGTGCTCGGCGCCGGCCAATACGCGATGCGCATCTGGCTGAACCCGGACCTCTTGCAGGCGCGCGGACTGACGCCGCAGGACGTCATCAACGTCATCCAGCAGCAGAGCCAGGAGGTCGCGGCCGGACAGGTCGGCGCTCCGCCCGCCCCTAAAGGCCAGGACTTCCAATATACGCTCGACCTCAAGGGCCGGCTCGACGATCCGAGGGAGTTCGAGAACATCATCGTCAAGGTCGATTCTGCGAACGGGGGCCGCATAACCAGGGTGCGCGACGTGGGGCACGCCGAGCTTGGCGCGCAGACGTACAGCGAATCGTTCAATCTCGACGGCCGGCCCGCCGCCGGCATCGCCGTGTCGCTGCTGCCGGAGGCGAACGCGATTGCGGTCTCCAGCGAAGTCAGGGCGAAGATGGACGAACTCGCCAAGGCCTTCCCGCAAGGCCTCGAGTATGTCGTGCCCTACGACACGACCAAATTCGTCAAGGCGGCGATCGCCGAGGTCTACCGCACGCTCATCGAGGCCGCGATCCTGGTGCTCATCGTCATCCTCGTCTTCCTCCAGGACTGGCGGGCGATGCTGGTGCCGGCGACGACCGTGCCGGTGACCCTGATCGGCGCGTTTGCGGCGATGGCGGCGCTCGGATTCTCGATCAATCTTCCGACCCTGTTCGCAATCGTGCTCGCGATCGGCATCGTCGTCGACGACGCAATCGTCATCGTTGAAGGCGTCGCGCGATACGTCGAGGAGGGAATGCCCGGCCGCGAGGCGGCGGCCCGGGCGATGGACGAACTCACCGGCCCCGTCCTCGGCATCACCCTCGTCCTCATGTCGGTGTTCATTCCGGCCGCCTTTTTGCCAGGGCTGACCGGGCAACTCTACCGGCAGTTCGCACTCGTCATCGCCTCCACCGCTTTCATCAGCGCCGTCAACGCGCTGACCCTCAAACCCACCCAATCCGCATTGTGGCTCAGGCCGCCGAAGCCCCCCGAGCGGCGCAACTTTTTTTACCGCGGCTTCAACGCCGCCTACGGCTACGTCGAACACGGCTACACCCGGCTCGTCGGCGCCATGATCCATCGCAGCGGCCTGATGGTCGCGCTCGCGCTTATTATGGTTGGCGTCGCGCTCTGGGGACTGGCGCAGGTGCCGACCGCGTTCCTGCCGACCGAGGACCAGGGCTATGTGATCGTCGCCGCGCAACTGCCGGACGGCGCGTCGAAGGAGCGGACGGATGCGGTGCTGGCTCAGATTCAGGCCATGGCAAGCAAGGTTCCCGGGGTCGAGCACGTCGTCACGGTCAGCGGCATATCCATTCTCGACAACAGGGCGAGCCTCGCCAACGCCGGCGTCGCCTTCGTCGTCCTGAAGGATTGGGACGCGCGTCTCAAAGAACCGGGACAGGACGTCCGTACGATTCTCGAGCGGCTCAACGGCGGGCTGCAAGGCGTGCCTCAGGCTTTCGCCTTTGCGGTTCCCCCGCCGCCGATCCAGGGCATCGGCAACGTCGGCGGCTTCTCGATGCAGGTTGAGCTCAGGAACGGAAATTTTGACTACGCGCTGCTGCAAACTCTGACCAACACCCTGGTCGCCAACAGCAACGCGCAATCTTCGCTTTCGCGGGTCGCCACGACATTCCGCGCCGGGGCGCCGCAAATCTTCGTCGGCGTGAATCGGATCAAGGCCGAAACGATCGGCGTCACGGTTGGACAGCTGTTCGCCGCCATCTCCGACTACATCGGCTCGAACTACGTCGGCCAGATCACCAAGTTCGGCCATGTCTTCCAGATCTACGCGCAGGCCGAGGGCAAGTATCGCGCCAACGTCGAGGACATCCGCAATCTCAAGGTCAAGGCGGGCGACGGAACGATGACGCCGGTCGGAACGGTGGTCGACATCAAGGAGGTCCAGGGGCCGTCGCTGATAAGCCTCTACAATCTCTATCCGTCGTCGACCATCGTGGGCAGTCCGGCGCTCGGTTTCAGCTCGGGGCAGTCCCTCGACATCATGGAGCAGATCGCAAACAGCACGCTCCCGACCGGAACGGGCTTCGAATGGACAGCCATGTCCTTCCAGGAGAAGCAGGTCGGCAACCAGACCTACTACGTCTTCGGCTTCGCGCTCCTGCTCGTCTATTTCGTTCTGGCCGGCCAGTATGAGAGCTGGATTCTGCCCCTGGCGGTGATCCTTTGCGTGCCCCTCGCTTTGCTCGGGACAGTCGCGGCGCTGACCACGCTCGCCGCCACCAGCGTCGCCGCCAGCCAAAGCGGGGTCGCCGCCAACAATCTCTATACGCAGATCGGTCTCATCCTTTTGATCGCGCTCGGCGCCAAGAACGCGATCCTGATCGTCGAATACGCTCGTCAGCAGCGAGCCGGAGGAAAGGGGCTCGTCGAGGCGGCGGTGGAGGGGGCGCGGCTCAGGTTCCGGCCCATTCTCATGACCTCGTTCGCCTTCATCCTGGGCGTCCTGCCGCTCGTGCTGGCGACGGGCGCCGGCGCCTCGGCGCGCAAATCGATTGGAATGGCGGTCTTCTTCGGCATGATCGCCTCGACCTGTCTCGTGGTGGTGTTCGTTCCCTCGTTCTATGTCGTCATGCAGTGGCTCGACGAGCGCTGGACCCGGAAGCCTGCCGGCCAGGCCGCTCCCGCGCTCGCCGAGCCGAAGGACGCGGCTGGCGCGTCGGGAGGCTGATCCCTCCCGCCCCCGCCCTTCTCGGCGCCGCGCGTCACGCACGGCGGAGACTGGCGTTTGAAGGCGCGCGCCCTCATCGGTTTTCTCACCGAAAGGGACGCCACGGCTCCGAAGTCGCTTGGTTTGAATTGATCGCGCCTGTAAACTGCGTCCAGGAGAAGTGGGTTCGACGCCGGGCCAGGCGGGGCGTTCGATCTTGAAACCGCCGGACAGTAGGACAGCGCCCCGCCGTTGTGCTAGGGGCGGCGTGAGCAGCCGTTTCCGCTCGCCGTGGGCGGCGCGGCGATACGACAAGGAGCCTTATGTCGAAAGAAGAACTGCTTGAATTTCCCGGATTCGTCGTCGAGTTGCTGCCGAACGCGACTTTCCGCGTCAAACTGGAAAACGACCACGAGATCATCGCTCACACCGCGGGCAAGATGCGCAAGAACCGCATCCGGGTGCTGGCTGGCGACAAGGTGCTCGTCGAGATGACGCCCTACGATCTGACCAAGGGGCGCATTACCTACCGCTTCAAATGAACTTGGCCGATGGCGGCGCGTCCACCCCTCGGGCGCTGCTGCGTCCGCGCCTCGTGCTCGCGTCGGCTTCGCCGCGCCGGCTTGCGCTCCTCGCCCAGATCGGCGTCAAGCCCGACGCGATCCTGCCGTCCGAAATCGACGAGACGCCGCGCCGGGGCGAATTGCCGCGCGCGCTTGCCGAACGGTTGGCCCTCGAAAAGGCGCTCGCCGCGTCTGTTGCGCTGGCGAACGGGCCCGATCTCGGGCCATCCCTGACGCTCGGCGGAGACACCGTTGTCGGCGTCGGCCGGCGGATTCTGCCGAAATGCGAGAGGGCGGACGAAGCGGAGGCGTGTCTGCGTCTCCTCTCGGGCCGCGGCCATCGGGTCTATACCGGCCTCGCGCTGATCGCGCCGGGCGGCGCGACGCGGCGGCGCCTGGTCGAGACGCGCCTGCGTTTCAAACGCCTGTCGGACAGCGAGGTCGAGGCCTATCTGGCGACCGGCGAATGGCGAGGCAAGGCCGGCGGCTATGCGATCCAGGGCCTCGCGGGCGCCTTTGTCGAGCGGCTCGTCGGCTCCTACTCCAATGTCGTCGGCCTGCCGCTCGCCGAAACCGCGGCGCTGCTCGCGGGCCACGGCTATCATGTTCACCGGGGTTGGGGCGGGAGCGCGGTTCGATGAGCGCCAACGACAACAAACCGCCCGCCACGCGGAGAACGGAGCTGCCCTGCCCGATCTGCGGCAAGCCGCGAAGCGAACGGTATGACCCGTTCTGCTCCAAGCGCTGCGCCGACGTCGACCTTCATCGCTGGCTGAAAGGGAGCTACGTCATCCCCGGCGCGAGCGCCCCGCGAGAGCCCGAAGACGAAGACGAGTGAGCCGGTCGTCCGCCGGACGCGCGAGCTCGAACCGACACGACCGATCCTCCATCGGCCATTGCGCGGACCGACGCCGCGCCGCGCGCAAACGGGCCCGATTGCCGCCGCCGCCCGGATGGCGCAGATTATGTCTTCAACCTTGAGCCGTCTTTGGACACCGCTGCGGGCTGCCGGGCGGCGCGTTAAAGGTTGAAGCGGCGTACAGGAGGCAGGCGACGTTCATGATCACCCGGCGGGAAGCGCTGAAGTCTGTGGTCGCGGCGGGAATTGGCGTGGCTGGCTCCAGCACGGCCTCGTTCGCCGCGACGGAATCCGAAACCGTCACGCTTCCGTTCGCCAACGGCGAGCGCCCGCTTGCGACCTATCCGGGTAAGCGCCCGCTCATTCGTCTGACCACGCGTCCGCCGCAACTCGAGACCCCGTTCAGCGTGTTCGACGAGGGGGTCATCACGCCAAACGACGCGTTTTTCGTCCGCTATCATCTGGCCGATATTCCAACGAAGATTGACCCGGACGCCTTCCGTGTCACCATTGAGGGCAAGGTCGAGACCCCGCTGTCCTTGTCAGTCGCGGAGCTCAAAACCGGCTTCGAGCCGATCGAGCTCGTCGCGGTCAATCAATGCGCCGGCAACAGCCGTGGTTTTTTCGAGCCGCGAGTCGCCGGCGGCCAGATCGGCAATGGCGCAATGGGCAACGCGCGATGGAAGGGCGTGCCGTTAAAAGCCTTGTTGACCAAGGCGGGGGTGCAGGCCGGCGCGGTCCAGGTTTCCTTCCAGGGGCTTGATCGGCCCGTGCTCCCCGAGACGCCCGCGTTCATGAAGGCGCTCGACCTCGATCACGCGCTCGATGGCGAAGTGATGATCGCCTATGCGATGAACGACGAGGACCTGCCGTGGCTGAATGGGTTTCCTGTCCGGCTGGTCGTTCCCGGCTGGTATGGGACTTATTGGGTCAAGCATCTAAACACCATCAACGTGCTCGACGCCCCGCTCGACAGCTTCTGGATGAAGACCGCCTACCGCATTCCCAATAACGCCTGCGCCTGCACGCCGCCTGGGAAGGCGCCATCATCCACGGCGCCGATCGGCCGCTTCAACGTCCGCTCCTTCTTGACCAATATCGTCGACGGCGCGACCGTCGCGGCCAATACCGACCTGGGTCTGCGCGGCATCGCCTTTGACGGCGGCCAAGGGATTTCCGACGTCGCGGTGTCCGCCGACGACGGTAAGACGTGGACGGAAGCTGCGCTCGGCGACAGCCTCGGCCCGTATTCGTTCCGCGAGTGGAGGGCCAATGTGATGCTGGCGCCCGGCAAGCGCCGGCTGATGGTTCGCGCCGCCAATCGCGCCGGCCAGTCGCAGCCCCTTGAGCCGCTGTGGAACCCCAGCGGCTATATGCGCAACGTCGTGGAAGCCACCAATGTGGTCGCGGCATGAAGAGAGGGCCAATGAGGCGCTTTGCGATCGCAGCCTTCCTCTTGCCTGTCGCCCTCGGCTCGCCGGCAATTCCAAGCCCAATGGTCTACCAGCTGCCGGACGAAACGGCGGAGCTCAAGGCGGGGCCGGGCGTCGAAACCGCAATCGTCTGTCAGGCGTGCCATTCCGCCGATTATATCAGCACCCAGCCGCCCCGGCAGGGCAAGGCGTTCTGGCAGGCCGAGGTGCAAAAGATGATCAAGGTCTACAAGGCGCCGATCGCGGAAAGCGACGCCGCCATCATCGTGGACTATCTCGCGGCGGCCTACTGAGGCGAGCGGGTCCCGCGCCTGGCTCGCATCAGGAAGCCTTAGCCGGGCCCGGGCCGCCCTCGATGCAGGCCATGCGCGTCCGGGCAAGGTTTGCCCCCACCGCTTTCTCTCCTGGCGACAAATGGAATCACAGTTGGGCGCTGACCGAATGGTTCCGGCGCCGCCAGAGCGTGTTGCGGTTTGATGGGTTCGTCATTGCGAGGAGCGCAGCGACGAAGCAATCCAGAGAACGAAGGGCGCTCTACGATCCCTGGATTGCTTCGCTCCGCTCGCAATGACGGCTATGGTTCGACCCAAATGCAATTTGCTCTAGAGCCATGCTAAGCGTCGCGGGAGGGAAGATTGAGCAAATGAAGACGAACGTAGAGAGACCCAATTCAGGGATCGAGGCGACGTTGCGTCAATACGAAATCGCGATTCTGGTCCCATGCTTCAATGAAGAGCTGACGGTTGGAACGACTGTCGCCGCCTTTCGCGGAGCTTTGCCTTCGGCGAGGGTCTATGTCTACGACAACAACTCGACGGACCGAACCATCGACGTCGCCCGGGCGGCGGGGGCGGTCGTCAGCAACGAGCCGCGGCAGGGAAAGGGGAACGTCGTTCGTCGCATGTTCGCCGACATCGACGCCGACATCTTTGTCCTCGTGGACGGCGACGCGACCTATGAAGCCGAGGCCGCGCCCCGGATGGTCCGCCGGGCGATCGATGATAATCTCGATTTCGTCAACGGCGCGCGCGTATCCCGCAGCATTGAAGCCTACCGGACCGGCCACCGCCTCGGCAATTATGTCTTGACGAGACTGGTGCAGGATATTTTCGGCAAGCAATTCACCGACATGCTGTCAGGCTACAAGGTTTTTTCGCGCCGCTACGTCAAATCCTTTCCCGCGATGTCGAGAGGCTTCGAGATCGAGACCGAATTGACTGTGCACGCGCTCGAACTGCGCATGCCGTCCGGAGAAGAATTGACCGCCTACAGCGAGCGTCCTCCCGGGTCGGTCAGCAAGCTCAGCACCTTTCGGGACGGGGCGAGGATCCTTCGCCTTATCTTCGATCTCCTGCGCAACGAGCGTCCGTTGAAGTTCTTCGGCCTTGCCGGCGTCGCCCTCATCCTTCTCGCGGTGGCGCTCGCGATTCCGATTGCCGAGACCTATTTCGAAACGGGACTGGTTCCCCGGCTGCCGACGGCTGTTCTCGCTATCGGAATGACGCTCAGCGGTTTCCTGAGCTGCCTCGCCGGACTGATCCTCGATGTGGTGGCGACGATGCGCAGCGAGATGAAGAGGCTTGCGTATTTGTCGTATCCGCCGGTGTCCCCCCGCCGGGGCTGACCTCACCGAGCCTCCTGCCCGAGCCCGCCCTCGACGCAGCGAAGAGCGAACGCGTATTGCCGGGCGATATCCTCGAGCCGGTCGAAACGGCCTGACGCGCCGGCGTGGCCTGCCTCCATCGCGGTGCGCAGCATGATCGGTCCGCCCCCGGTCATGGCCGCGCGCAGCCGCGCGACCCATTTCGCCGGCTCCCAATAGGTCACGCGCGGATCGGTGAGGCCGGCGAGCGCCAGGATCGCCGGATAGCGTTGCGCCCGAACGTTGTCGATCGGGCTATAGGAGCGGATGGTCTCGAACGCCTCGCGATCGTGGATCGGGTCGCCCCATTCGAGCCACTCGGCCGGGGTCAGCGGCAGGCTGGCGTCGAGCATCGTCGTCAACACATCGACGAACGGAACGTCGGCGATGATTCCCGCGAATAGGTCCGGCGCGAGATTGGCGACAGCGCCCATGAGCAAACCCCCGGCGCTGCCTCCCTGGGCCACGATCCGCCCCGCGCTCGCGTAGCCCTCGGCGATAAGGAAGCGCGCGGCGGCGAGGAAATCGCGGAAGGTGTTCGGCTTCTTGCCGAGCTTGCCGTCCTCGTACCATCGCCAGCCCTTGTCGGTGCCGCCCCGCACATGGGCGATCGCGAATACGAAGCCGCGATCGACGAGCGAGAAGCGGTTGGTCGAAAAGCTGGCCTCGACCGCATAGCCGTAGGCGCCATAGCCGGTGAGGAGCAGCGGCGCCGAGCCGTCGAGGGTCATGCCGCGCCTGTGGATGAGCGACACCGGCACGCTCTCGCCATCCTCGGCTGGGGCGAACACAAGACGGGTCACGTAGGCCTGAGGATCGAAGCCGCGCGGCATCGTCTGCCGCTTGACGAGGGTGCGGCGGCGTTCGGCGATATCGTAGTCGTAGGTCTCCTGCGGGGTCGCGGGCGAGGAATAGCTGAAACGAACGAGCGAGGTGTCGAATTCATAGACGGGCTCGAACCGGAGAAAGTATGTCTCCTCCTCGAACGCGATTTCGTGCGACTCGCCGCTCTTAAGGTCGTGAACGGCGAGGCGCGGCCGGCTCATCTCGCGCGTGAGCAGCACGAGGCGGTCCTTGAACAGCGTCGCATCGGCGATGAACCGTCCATCGCGGACGGCGACGAAGTCGCGCCAGTTCGCTTCTTGCGGCGCCTCGCGCGGCGCGACCACGATCTTGAAATCGGGAGCCTCGGCGTTGGTGCGGATGAAGAAACGATCGCCGTGGTCCATGACCTCGTAGCGAAATCCCGGCCGGCGGGGGGCGACGAGCCGAGGGGGGGCGGTCGGATGGTCGAGATCGACGACATGCGCCTCCGAGGCGTCGTGCCCATGCACCGAGATGATGGCCGTAGCTCCGAGCCGGGTCGGTTCGATGGCGATGAACCAGGCCGGATCGTCCTCCGCGAACACCTCGACGTCGTCGCCCTGCGCGGTCCCGAGCCGATGCAGCATGACCCGGCGCGGGCGATGGTTCTCGTCCTGCTCGACGTAGAGGAACGCCGTCGAATCGCGCGTCCAGACGATATCTCCCGTCGCCCTGTGCACCCGGTCCGCCAGGTCCTCCCCGCGTTCGAGGCCGCGCACCGCGATCGTCAGGATCTCGGAGCCGAGATCGTCGCTCATCCAGGCGAATTTTGCATGGTCGGGCGAATGGCGCCCGCCGGCGAGATGAAAGAAAGCCTTCCCCTCCGCGCGCGCGTCGCCGTCGATCAGCACCGTCTCCACGCCCCCCTCGCGGGGCTTGCGGCAATAGATGCGGCGCTGCCCGCCGGGACGAAAGCGCGAGTAATAGGCCCACGGCCCGTCGACCTGCGGCGGCTCGCTGTCGTCCTCCTTGAGACGCGCGCGCATTTCGCGTCGAAGCTCTTTTTGCAGCCCGGCCGTTGGCGCGAGCAGCGCGTCGGCATAGGCGTTTTCGGCCTTGAGCAGCGCGCGAATGTCGGAAGGCAGACGCCGGGGATCGCGCAGCACTTCGCGCCAGTTGTCGGCCCGGATCCAGGCATAATCGTCAACCCAGCCAACGCCGTGGGCGGAGCGCCGCGTCGGCCGCGCCTCGGCGCGCGGGGGCGCCGGTATGGAATCGTGCGCGCTCGCTCCCTCGCCCGGCCGCGATCCGGCGCCGGTCATCGCGCTCGCGCCTGTCGCAATGAGCGCGCCCGCTCAAGCGCCCAAAAGGCGGCGGGAACATCGGACGGCGTTTCGCACAAGACCGCGGCCCCCGCGTCGCGAAGCTCGTTTAACCCGCCGTAGCCCCAAAGCGCGCCGATGGTCGGAATCCCGTGCCGGCTGGCCGCATGCACGTCGTGCTTGCGATCGCCCAACATGCAGCAATCCGCGGCTTCGAGCCCCTCCCTCTCGAGAATATGCGCCACGAGATCGGCCTTGTCCTGAAAGCGGCCGTCGAGATCGTCGCCGTAAGCCCCCTCGAAATGGCGATCGAGGTTGAAATGACGCAAGATGCGCTCGGCGTAGACGATCGGTTTCGCCGTGCAAAGGAAAAGCCGCGTTCCGGCGGCGCGCAGCTCCGCGAGCGTGTCATCGACGCCCTCATAGACGATGGCCTCGAACAGGCCCGCGACCGAATACCGGCTGCGGTAGGCCTTGAGCGCCTCCTCGGGGTCGCCTTCGGGCCCCAGGACCTCGGCGAAACAGCCGCGCAAGGGCGGGCCGATAATCCAGGCAAGGTCGGCGGCCGGCGGCGCCGTTTTCCCAAGCGCTTCGAGCGCGAGGCGGAAGCAGCCGACGATGCCTTCGGCCGGATCGGTCAGCGTTCCGTCGAGATCGACGAGGAGCGCGCTTCGCCGGTCGGGCATGGTCATTGGCGTCGGCATTTGCGCGATGCTCCAACCGTTGGCCCCGCCTCCGTTCAACGCATGGACCGGGACCTCCCCGCCCCGGGCGCCGAGGATGCCGCGGGCGAACGACTAGCCGCGGATCGGCTCGTGCGCGAGCGCCGCGCGGAGAAAATAGAAGAGGCCGGTCAGCGCGGCGAGAATGAGCACGCCTTCAAGCATGCGGGTAAGGCTCTCGCCGAGCTGGAACAGCCCGCCGATCGCCCAGCCCGCCGCGGCGCCGGCGCCGATGAGCTCGGTCCCCACGAGGATCGCGACGCTGATCAGGGTCATCGCATTGGTCCAGTTGATCGGCGCGGCGTCCGCCAAGGCGCTTTCTCCTCAAGGTGATCGCGAAGCGCCCGCGGATATACCAAGCCGCGCGGGGGCGCAAGCCTCAACGCGCGGTTGTGGCCGCGCCGCGTGTCCGTTGGGCCTCGTAGGCTTTCACATGCAGGGTTGCGACGCCAAGGAGCGGGCTTTGGTCCGGCTTCGCGGCGCGGCGAAGGAGATCGCCGAGGATTTGGTCGCCTTCGACCGGCATGGCGCCCTCGATGTCGCGCAGCATCGAGGGCTTGAGGGGCGAACCGGGTGCGGTCAGGATCGCGCGCGCCCGGTCGAGGGCCGCCGCGCGCGGCGGATAGCCCTCGCCCGCAGCGATGGCCGAGCATTCGCCGAGGAGCCTGGTCGCCAGCTCGGAAGCGCCCGCTGCGACATAGTCGCCGACCGAAGCCCGCATCAGGCAGCCAATCCCGGCGGCCGAGGCGATGAACACCCACTTTTCCCACATCTCCTGGCGGATCGCGTCGCTGAGCCGCGCGTCGAAGCCGGCATTCAGCAGCGCCGAGGCGATCGCCTCGATCCGCGGCGACCGCGAGCCGTCGAGTTCGCCGAAGCTCAGCGCGTGCAGGTCGTTGAGGTGCACGATGGCGCCGTCAGCGTCGAGCGTCGACGAGATCACGCACTGTCCGCCGAGCACGCGCTTCTGCCCGAAGCGACCGGCGAGCGCGTCGAGGTGCCGCATGCCGTTCAAGAGCGGCAGGATCGCGGTGCTCTCCCCGACCCCCCTGGCGAATGACTCGATTGCGCCGTTGAGGTCGTAGGCCTTGCAACTCAGCAGCACGAGGTCGAACGGCTGGGCGAGGGCCTCCTGCGTGACGGTCGGGGGCGGCGGGAGATGGAAGTCGCCAAGCGGGCTTCGAATCGTCAATCCGTTTTTGGCCAGAAGCGCGGCCCGGCGCGGCCGAACGAGAAACGTGACGTCCCGGCCCGCCTCAAGCAGGCGTCCGCCGAAATAACCGCCGACCGCGCCCGCTCCGACAACGAGAATTCTCATTTGGACCAATCCTCCGTCGTGCAGGGATGTTCTCCCAGCCTCCGCCGCGCCATCCTACGGCCGAAACGGGCTTGAATGCTGCGAAGATTACGAGATGCGCGGCGCCCTGCAAAACCAGTCTTGTGTCGCCGCCTCGGCTCAGCGCGGCTAGCCTTGACGCTCTCGATTGCGAGAGTATTTTCCATATATGGAAACACTAGCCGCGCCCGGCGACGCCGCCGACCTGCGCCTCGCCGCGCGCCTGCGGGAATTGCGGCAGGCTGAGCGCTGGTCGCTCGATGAGCTCTCGGCGCGGAGCGGGGTGAGCCGCGCCTCGCTCAGCCGAATCGAGAACGGCGAGGTGAGCCCGACGGCCTCGGTGCTCGGACGGCTCGCCGGCGCGCATGGCTCGACCGTCTCGCGCCTTCTCGCCGACATCGAAGGGGAGGCGCCCGCGCTCGTCGCCCGCGCCGACCAGCGCGAGTGGGTCGATCCCGCGACGGGCTTTCGCCGCCGCTCTGTCTCGCCGCCCTCGCGCGACTTCGATTGCGAGGTGCTGCGCTGCGAACTGCCCGCCGGGGCGAGCATCGACTATCCGCTGCCGCCCCACCTCGGCCTCGAACATCATCTTTATCTCGAAGACGGAGCGCTCGAACTCATGATCCACGGTCAAGTCTATCGTCTGAGCCCCGGCGACTGCCTTCGCTACAAGCTCAGGGGCGCAAGCCGCTTCCGCGCCGCCGGGCGCCGTCCGGCGCGCTACATTCTCGTCTTGCGGTGAAGCGCATGGAAGCCGCGTCGATAAAGGTCGCCGCGCTCGATCCGGCCTCGCTGGCCCGGGTCCTTGACCGGCTCGCGGACATCCTGCGCGCCTGCGTCGGCGAAGCCGCAAGCGTCGGCTTCGTCATGCCGTTCGAGCGCGAGGAGGCCCGCGCCTACTGGCAGAACCGGGTCGTCCCCGCACACGCCGCCGGCGCCAGGATCGTGCTTGTCGCGACGCTTGGCGGAGAACTCGCCGGAACGGCCCAGCTCGACCTCGACTCGATGCCGAGCAAGCGGCATCACGCAGAAGTCTCCAAGGTGCTGGTCGACCCGGCCTTTCGCCGCGCTGGCGTCGGTCGCGCCCTGATGGAAGAGATCGAAAGGCGCGCGGCGATGGAGGGCCGCTGGCTCCTCACCCTCGACACCGCGGGCGACGCCGCCGAGGCTCTCTACCGCTCGCTCGGCTATCGGCTCGCGGGGACAATCCCGTGCTATGCGCGTCACGCCTTCGAGGACCGCTACGAAGCGACGCGACTTATGTACAAAGACCTTCGCCGCGGCTAGCTTCCCCCGGCCAATGGACGGCTGAAGGAGGCCTCTCGTCTTGCCCGGCGGAGTATCGGTTGATGGCTGACCGGGACAGCGCGAGTCTTTTCGGCCGCGTCGCGCTCGTGATTCTGACGATCTACGCGCTGGCGATGGTCGCGCCTGACTTTCTCAGGGTCGTGCGCCCGCTCGGTTCGTTCGGTCTCGCGACCAACGGCGACGGGTTGATCTACGACGTCCAGGGCCCGTTCGACAGCGAGGAGGATTCGCCGGCCGCGCGGGCGGGCCTTCGGGTCGGCGACCGGCTCGATCTTGTCGCGATGCGCTGCATACCCGTCGACACCGATCTATGCGCGAGCCTGCTTTCGCAGTTCGGCGGGGTGAACTACGTCATGCCGGGCCGCGAGGCGAGGCTCATGATCACCGCGGCGGGAGACCGCCCGGCGCGCGAAGTCAGGCTCACGGCCGAGCCGCGCCCCGACAATCGCCTGTTCGAGATCGTCGTGGCGCTCGACATCATCGCCGGCATCCTGGTGGTGCTCGGCGCGGCGTGGCTGGTGTGGACGCGTCCCGGAGGCATGACCTGGGGCTTCTTCGTCTATGTGATTCAGTTCAATCCCGGCCAGGCGTTCCAGTTCTGGGCCTGGGCCCAGCTCTGGCCGTGGGCGCTCCTCATCAACGACTTCATTTCGGTGCTGATGCAGGCGGCCGCCTATACCGGGCTCCTGCTGTTTGCGCTGAGGGCCCCGCTCGATCGGGCTGAAGGCCGATGGCGAAACATCGAGCGAGCCCTGCCGGCGATTTCGCTCCTGTTCCTCGCGATCGCGCTCGCGGGCATGGGAAGCGTGTTCGGCTATCCCGTCGAAAGATGGATGCGGAGCATGCTCTTTGTCGGCTTTGCGGTGAGCATCGCCTCGCTTGCGATCCTGATCGGACGGCGCGGCGACCTCTCGCCGCGCGACTATCAGCGCATTCGCTGGGTGATCTGGGGTTGCCTGATCGGCCTCCCGGCCTATCTGCTCGCCCAGCTGTCCCAGGAAACCTCGCTGTTTGCCGATGTGCTCGGCCAGGGGCTCCAGTCGGAGGAAGTCGCCGGCCTCCTCTACCTCGTCAACGGCGTCCTGTGCCTTTTCGTCGTCGAAGCCGTGCGCCGCCCGACGGTGGTCAATGTTTCGATCCCGCTGCGGCGCGCGACCGTGCTCGGCCTCCTGCTCAGCGTTCCCGTCCTCTTCCTGCACAAGCAGATCGAAGTGATCGACGAATATATCCACCTGCCCTACTGGGCCTGGCTGGCGGTCGCTTCGGGTCTCGTCTACCTGATCGCGCGCGCGCACGAGTTCACGACCGAGCTCACGGACCGGCTGTTCGACCGGGACTTCATTCGCGCCGAGCGCCATCTCGCCACGGTGGCCGAGACCGTTCTCCATGCGCGCAGTCTCTCCGAGATCGAGCGCCTTCTGGTGAACGAGCCGATGCATTCGCTTCGCCTCGCGTCAGCGGCCCTGTTCCGCGAGCAGGACGGCGTCTTCCATCGGCGCGCGAGCGCCGGGTGGGACGCCGATGAGACGGACGCGCTCGCCGCCGACGAACCCCTGCTCGCCGCAAGGTTCGAGAGAAAGCCCTATTCTGTCGATAGCGTCGACCCCGCCCATGCGTCCCACGTCCGGCTTCCGCATGACCTCGCGCGACCGATCCTCGCCGTTCCGGTCGGCAATCCGCGGCGCTGCTATGCGATCCTGCTCTATGGCGGCCACGACGCCGGAACCGATCTCGACAGCAGCGAGCGGCGCCTCCTGGGCGCCCTCGCCCATGACGCGGAGGTTGCCTATGCGCAAATCGAGTGCGAGAAGCTGAGAAGCAGGGTGGCGCTGCTGGAAGGCCAGCTCGCGCAGGCCCCTGAGCCTGGCTGACCCTGCGGGGCGCCAAACCTCCGATTGCATCGCGAGGCGATCGTCTTGACGCAAAAGCCCCCGTCCCTGGAAGGCGTCAGCGCCTGTGTCTTCGACGCCTACGGCACGCTGTTCGACTTCGCCTCCGCGGCGGCGCGCTGCGCCGATATTCCAGCCGACCGGCGCGCGGCGCTGACGGCGCTTTGGCGCGACAAGCAGCTTCAGTATGCGTGGCTGCGCACGCTCGAGAACCGCTACGCCGACTTCTGGCAGGTGACCGGCGAGGCGCTCGATTTCGCGCTCGAAAGCCTTGGTCTTGCGAGCCCGGTGCTGCGCGAGCGGCTGATGGAGCTCTATCTCGGCCTCGAACCGTTCCCGGAGGTTCCCGCCGTCCTCGCCCGGCTGCGCGAGGCGGGATTCAGGACCGCGATTCTCTCCAACGGCACGCCAGCGATGCTGGAAGCGCTCGTCAACCGGTCGGGACTTGCGGCGATGTTCGACGCGGTGATGTCGGTCGATGCAGTTCGCGCGTTCAAGACCCATCCCAAGGTCTATCAATATGCGCTCGATACGCTTGGCCTGCCGGCTCGCGCGATCGCCTTCCAGTCGTCCAACGCCTGGGACGCGCATGCGGCCTCGGACTTCGGCATGCGCGTCGTCTGGTGCAACCGCTACGGCCAGCGCCGCGAACGGCTGCCGGGCAAGCCTGACTTCGAGATCACGACGCTCGCCGAGCTGCCGGCGCTGCTCGCGGCTCGATGAGCCCGGCCTGGCGCGGACGTCAGCGCCGAGGCGCGGCCGCAGCCCCCCGATAAGGCAACGCGTGCAGCCAAAGAGCGCTGCAGCTCGCGAGGCCGTCAAGATCGGCGACGCCCTTCCCCTCGCCGCTCCACTGCAGCACATGGCCTTGCCCGTCATAGGCAATCCACGGCTGGCCGGGCGCGACCGGATTCTCCGCGAAGGCGAACCATGCCGCGCTCATCGCCTCGGCCAGCGCGCGATCGGAGGCGCGCGGGCGATCGTTCGCCGTCGCCATCACGTCGAGCGTGTCGAAAACATAGGGCAACTCGGCGCCATGGCAGACATTGGATTTGGCGCCGTCCGGCGCGCAGGCCCCGAAGTCGGGAACAGTGGCCGGCGGCCGGCCGTAGAGGTCGGCAAACGGCGGCTGGGCGAAGCGGTAGCCGAATGCCGGCGCCGACGATTGCGCGACCGCGGCGTTCGCGGCGGAGAGATTGCCGCAGGCGAACACGAAGTCGGTCGCCAGATTGGCGTAGGCCGCGCCGGCGGCGCTCCAGTATGGCGCCGAAACTTGCGCCTTTGGCGCATAACGCGGATAGCGCAGGATCGCGGCGCTTCTCCAGCCGAACCGCAAGGCGAGGAAGCCGCGGTACGCCCACAGGGTGAAATCCTGCGGCCTGCTCGCGTAGGCCCGGGCGGCGAACAGCGCGCCCTCGTCGGCGTTGACGCCAAATGCAATCGGCTTGAATGCGCTCACCTCGGGCGCATAGCCCGCATAAGGCTCGCCGACGACGAGCTTGCCGTCGACGACCGGCGCCCAGGGCAGCGACTGGATCTCGAGCAGGCGCTCGATGAGCGCCGAGAGGCGCAGGTCGGCAAGCCCGATTGCGCGCTCGAGGCGCCCGCTCGCCTCCGTTTGCGCCTTGAGAATGTCCGCGACCGTCGCCTTGCTCGCCCAGGCCGGGTCGCCCGGGCATCGGTTTGCGCCGGCCGCGGCGTTGACCGCCTCGCACAGGGCCTTGAGAAACGCCGCGCCGCGGGGCTCAGCCTCGAGCGGGGTGAGATATTGGGTTCCAAGCGGATTGCTCTGCATGAGGGCCGCGGCGAACAGCGGGCCGCTCGACGGCATGTCGAAGGTGTGAAGGCCGACCGACATCGCTCCCGCGCTTTCGCCGAACAGGGTCACACGCTTCGGATCGCCGCCGAACCGCGCGATATTACGCTGGACCCAAGCCATCGCCGCCTGCTGATCCATGAGGCCAAAGTTGCCCCCGATGTCGCCCGAACCGAGCGCATTTCCTGAAAGGAAGCCGAGCGCGCCGAGGCGGTAGTTGAACGTCACCACCACTGCGCCGCGCGCGGCGAAGGCGCTGCCGTCGTAGAGCGGCGACGAGCCGAAACCCTTAACGAAGGCGCCGCCGTGGATGAACAGCATCACCGGCAGCGAACGAGCGCCGTTGATCGCGTTCTCGGGCGCCCAGACGTTGAGATAGAGGCAATCTTCCGCGCTTCGCTGGGGCGGGTCGTCCTGCGGGCAGATCGGGCCGAACTCGACCGCCTCGAGCGCGCCAGCCGGCGGCCAGGGCGCAGGCTGAGGCGCCTGCCAGCGTCCGGCGGTCGCGTAGGCGACGCCCTTGTAGACGACGACCCCTGGGCGGTTGGCGGCGACGCCGCAGACGGTCGAACCGCCGTCGAAGGCGATCGCGGAGCCCGCGGCGCAGGCGGGCTCATCCGCCCGCGCGTCGCCGGCAAAAGGCGAATGCATTGAGAGGCCGCAAACAGCCGCGACGACGACCGCCAAACGTTGCTTCGTCATCCTTCCCCCGACCATCCGCCAAGCGTCGCGCGGCTTTCAGTTCGCTCATAAGGCCGGCGGACACGAAGCGCCATGTGGCCGCCGGTCGCGGCTGGCGAGCGAGCGCGACGGGCTTGACTGTTAAATTGCTATATGGCTATATATCTACATGGCTATCCATATGGACGACCCGCTTAGCTCCGCCTTCCACGCCCTCGGCGATCCGACCCGGCGGGCGATCCTGGCGCGCCTCGCGGGCGGCGAAGCGAGCGTCTCGGAACTGATGGCGCCGTTCGAGCTCAGTCAGCCGACGATTTCGAAACATCTCAAGGTGCTCGAAAATGCCGGGCTCATCGTGGGCGGGCGCGACGCGCAGAGGCGTCCGCGCAGGCTCGCGCCGTCGGCGATGAAAGACGTCGCGGACTGGGTCGAACCCTTCCGCCAACAGTGGGAACGCCGCCTCGACAATCTCGAGGCCTATCTCGCCAGTATGAAACAACAGGAGAAATGACATGCCGTCGACATCGCAAACCGCTTCCGAAACCGACCTCGGCATCGATCGCGCGTCGAACACCATAAGGCTCACGCGCGACTTCGATGCGTCGCGCAGAGAAATATTCGAAGCCTGGACAATGCCGGAGCATCTGGCCTGCTGGTGGGACGCTGCGGGCGGGCCGCTCGCAATCTGCGAGATCGACTTGCGGCCAGGCGGCGCGTTCAAGTTCGTGACCAAGAGCCATCCCGATATGCCCTTCACCGGCGTCTATCGCGAGATTGCTCCGCCAGATCGGCTTGTATTCGAGGCGATTGGATCGACCGGGCGGGTTCTGCTTCGAGAGGCGGACGGCAAAACTCGCATGACAGTGGAAATTGAATGCCGCTCCGAAGAGCAACTCGATCAGTTTCTCAAGATGGGGGTCAATGTCGGCACCGGCCAGACGCTTGACAACCTCGTCGCCTACATGCGCAGCCGCGCGTCGAGGGCCGCCTGAAGGGTGATGAGTCGCGATGCGCCCTCGCGTCAGGTTGACGCGCGATTGGCGCCAGCCGACAAATCGAAATCGGAGACCTTGGATGACGCAATCGCCTTACCGCTGGGTGATCGTCGCCGCGGGCGGCTTTCTCGGCTGCGTCGCGATCGGCGCGATGTTTTGCCTGCCCGTGTTCCTTGTGCCGCTGACGGCGGCGACGGGCTGGTCGCGGACCGGCGTCTCGAGCGCGATGACGATCGGCTTTCTGACGATGGCCGCCTCGGGCCTCGCCTGGGGGCTGCTCGTCGACCGCATCGGCCCGCGAACCGTCGTGCTCGTTGGCACGGTCATGCTCGGCGCGGGCTTGGCGCTCGCGAGCCGCGCGACCAGCCTCATCGAGTTCCAGCTTTGCTTCGGCGCCCTGGTCGGCGTCTCGATCTCGGCGATCCTGCCGCCCCTGATGGCGACGGTGACGCGCTGGTTCGAGACCCAGCGCAGTCTCGCCGTCTCGCTCGTTTCGGCCGGGTTCGGCATGGCGCCCATGACGATGTCGCCGTTCGCCGCCTTCCTCATCGGGCGGACGGATTGGCGAAGCGCGATGCTGATCATCGCCGGCCTCGTTCTCGCTCTCATGCTTCCCGCGGCGTTCCTGATCCGCAAGCCGCCCTCGGGCGCCGAAGCCGGGAGCCCGGCCGTCCGCGATTCCGCCGACGATCAGGGCATGACGACTTCCGCCGCGCTGCGCTCGGCGCCCTTCCTCATCCTGGCCGCCACCAATTTCTGTTGCTGCGCGGCCCATTCGGGACCGATCTTCCATACGGTGAGCTACGCGATCGCCTGTGGGGTCGCGCCGCTCGCGGCGGTGTCGATCTACAGCCTCGAGGGCTTTGCCGGCATGGGCGGGCGCCTCGCGTTCGGCGTCCTCGGCGACCGGCTCGGCGCGAAGCCGGTTCTGGTCGCGGGCCTCCTCGTCCAGGCTCTTGGGGCGCTCGCCTACATGTTCGTCGGCAGTCTCGACCAGTTCTATGCGGTCGCGGCGCTGTTCGGCTTCACTTACGCGGGCGTCATGCCGCTCTACGCCGTGCTGGCGCGCGAGAATTTCCCGGCTCGGATGATGGGCGCGATCATCGGCGGAACGTCGACGGCGGGCAGCCTCGGGATGGCGCTCGGGCCGCTCGCGGGCGGCTGGATCTACGACGCCTACGCGACCTACGCCTGGCTTTACCTCGGCTCGTTCGGCATCGGCCTCGGCGCCTTCCTGATCGCGCTGACTTTCAAGCCGTTTCCGAGAATCGAACCGGCGGCAGCGCCGCAGCCGGCATGACGTTTGGCGCATCGCGCGCTGAGAGGGAATCCGTCATTGCGAGAAGCGAAGCGACGAAGCAATCCAGAGATCATCCGCCAACGGCGGTGGCGCCTGGATTGCTTCGCTACGCTCGCAATGACACGTGCGGCGCCGTCTTAACAATTCGACCGCTTTCGCCCCTTCACCATTTCTCCTTGAACGGCCGCGCTTCGACCTCGAAGCTCCAGGCCGCGCGGTCTTGGCTGACGAGGTCGGCCGCGATCGCCGCGATCCCGTCGGGAGCGATGAAGAAATCGTCCGCCCGGTCGGTGAAACGCGATCGCGTCACCGGCCCCCCGACCACGCCGTCGACGACGATCAGCGCGACATGGATGCCCGCCGGCCAGAGATGGCGGGCCATCGATTCGGCGAGCGCGCGCTGCGCCATCTTGGCTTGCGCGAAGGCCGCCGCGCCCGCGGCGCCGCGGCGCGTGGCGGTCGCGCCGACGACAATGATCGCCCCCTGCCCTTTCTGCCGCATCGCCGGGATCGCCTGCCGGCCGGCGAGGAAAAGTCCGAGCGTATTGATCCGCCACGAGCGCTCGAGGTCCTCGGCCTTGACCTCCTCGACATTGCCCCAGACGCCCGAGCCGGCGTTGAAAATGAGCACGTCGGGATCGCCGATTTCGCCCCGCATTTTCGCGAAAGCCGCCTCGACCGACTTTTCGTCGGCGACGTCGCAGGCATAGGCTTTGGCGCCCTTGAGCCCGGCGGCGAGTTTGGCGGTGAGTTCGGTTCGCCGCGCCATCAGCGCGACGGCATAGCCGTCGGCGGCGAACCGCCGCGCGAACGCCTCGCCGTTGCCCGGACCGACGCCGACGACCGCGCACACCGGAAGCTTGGTTCCATCCGCCATTGCTGAATTCCTTCGTGAGCCGGGTATGACGCGACCCCTCGCCTCACCCGCGTTTGGAGTTTATCCTGCGCCGCCCGCGCCCCGCGCGCAACGACGGCGAACCGAGCCGCCTCGCGCCTCCCGGGCGGCGCTTCGGCTTGGGCCGCTTGACGATTGGCCGAGAACGCGGCAACTCAGACGCAAGCGGCGGCGGCGCAAAGCTGCCGAACGACGCCAAGCGGCGAGGAAACGCGAGGACAGGCGATGACGGTTCAACCCTGGGTGAAGTCCTTTCCTGCGGACGTGCGCGAAAAGGCGCCGCTCGATCTCTCTTCCGTGCAGAGCGTCCTGGAGAAGGCCGCCGAGCGGTTCGGTTCGCGGCCGGCGCTCGAGTTCATGGGCAAGCGGACGTCGTATGCGGAATTGGAGGCGCTGGCGAACCGCGCAGCCGCCGGATTCCAGAAGCTCGGCGTCGGCCCCGGCGTGCATGTCGGCCTCTACCTGCCCAATACGCCGCACTACATCATCGCCTTCTTCGGCGCGCTGAAGGCCGGCGGAACGGTCGTCAACTACTCGCCGCTCGACGCGCTGCAGACGCTCAAAATCAAGATCGAAGACAGCGAGACCGACATCCTGGTGACGCTCGACCTCGCCGCGCTCTATCCCCAGGCCGAGAAGCTCGCGGCCTCCACCCGCCTCAAGACGCTTGTCGTGGGCGAACTCGCCGAGATGTCGCCGGCGCCCGGCCCGGTCAAGGCGCAGATGGGCGCCGCGGGCATGCTGGCCGAGGTCAAGCACGACGACCGCCGCCTCGCTTTCCGCGACTTGATCGACAACGACGGGAGCTATCGCGCCCATCCGCTTGGCGACCTCAGCGACGCGCTGGCCGTCATTCAATATACCGGCGGCACAACTGGCACGCCGAAAGGCGCGATGCTGACCCACGCCAATCTGACCGCTGCGTGTTCGCTCTACATGGAGGTCATGACCCGCAGCGGCCCGGACTCGCTGAAGGTTGGCCAGGAGCGCTTTCTCTGCATCCTGCCGCTGTTCCATATCTATTCGTTGTCCGTCGTCATGCTGCTCGGATTCCGGCTGGGGGCGGAGCTCGTGCTCCATTCCCGGTTCGATCCCGCTGCCGCCGCCAAGGACATCGTCGACAAGAAGATCACCGTCTATATGGGCGTGCCGACGATGCATGTCGCGCTTCTGAGCGTGCCCGGCGCCGAATCGATGGACTGGTCGTCGCTTCGATTGTGCGCATCGGGCGGAGCGCCGCTTCCGCTCGCCGTGCAGCAGAGGTTCGAAAAAATCGTCGGCTGCCGGTTGACCGAAGGCTGGGGCATGACGGAAACCGCGCCGATCGGAACCTTCACCCCGCGCGCGAGTACCGGGAAGCCCGGCTCCTGCGGGATCCCCTACCCCACCACAGAGATGAAGTTCATCGATGTCGCCGACCCTGAGCGCGAGGTTAAGCCCGGCGAGCGCGGCGAGATCTGCGTCAAGGGCCCGAATGTGATGAAGGGGTACTGGAAACAACCGAACGCGACCGCCGAGTCGATGACCAAGGACGGATTCTTCCGCACCGGCGACGTCGGCTACATGGACGAGGACGGGTTCGTCTTCATCGTCGATCGCACCAAGGACATGCTGCTTTGCGGCGGATTCAACGTCTATCCGCGCAACATCGAGGAGGCGATCTATCAGCATCCGTCGGTCGAGGAAGTGAGCGTGATCGGCGTCCCGGACGAATACCGCGGCGAGACCCCGAAGGCGTTCGTGAAACTCAAGGCCGGCGCGGCGCCGGTTTCGCTCGATGAGATGAAGGCGTTCCTCAAGGACCGTCTTGGCAAGCATGAGATGATCGGCGCGATGGAAATCCGCGACGAATTGCCAAAAACCCCGGTCGGCAAGATCTCGAAGAAGGACCTTCGCGCCGCGGACGCGCAAGCCCGAGTCGCCTGACGTCGCGAGGGAGCTGGCGCCAAGCCGCGGACGCGGTCTTTGCGCGCTTGACCGCGGACTTCGATGGATATACTCTGGTCCAGCTGTCTATCCGACGGAAAGGGCATGATGCAGGTCGCCAAATGGGGCAATAGCCTGGCCGTCCGCCTTCCCGCCGCCGTTGTCGAAGCGCTCCGGCTCAAGCCAGGCGACGAGATCGAAGTGCATGTCGCTGGCGAGCGCGCGTTCGCCGTCGCTCGCAAACCCAGCCGCGAGGATTTCCTGAACCGGCTGCGGGCCTTTCGCGGGCGGCTGCCGCCCGATTTCAAGTTCGACCGCGACGAGGCCAATGCCCGGTAGCTTCTTCGACAGCAACATTCTCGTTTACCTCGCCTCCAGCGATTCGTCGAAGGCCGACCGTGCGGAAGCGGTACTTCGCGACGGGGGCGCGATCAGCGTTCAAGTGCTGAACGAGGTCGCCAATGTCGCCCGACGCAAGATGAAAATGTCCTGGCGAGAAACCCACAGCCTTCTGTCGTCGCTGCGGGGATTGTTGACCGTCCATCCGGTCACCCTCGAGACCCACGAGCTTGGACTCGCTTTGGCTGAACGTCACAATCTCGCGATCTACGACGCGTTCATCGCCGCGTCCGCGCTGCTCGCGGAATGCGACCGTCTGTGGTCCGAGGACATGCAGGACGGGATGGCGATCGACAAGCGATTGCGGATCGTCAATCCGTTTCGGGAGCGGAGACGATGAAGCCCGCGACAGCCCCTTCGGCGCTCAAGGTTCAGGCCGCGCTCGGCGACAAGCATCAGGTGCTGGAGTTCGACGCCACCACCCGCACCGCCGCGGACGCCGCGGCGGCGATCGGCTGCACCGTCGCGCAGATCGCCAAGTCGCTCATCTTCCGCGCCGTAGGCAGCAACCGGCCGGTGCTCGTCGTCGCCTCCGGCGTCAATCGCGTCGATGAAGCGAAGGTCGCGGAGACGGTCGGCGAGCAAATCGCCCGCGCCGACGCCGACTTCGTGCGTGAGGCGACCGGATTCGCCATCGGCGGCGTGCCGCCGGTCGGGCACAAGGAGCGGCCAATCGTGCTGATCGACGAATCGCTCATGTCGTTCGCGGAAATCTGGGCCGCCGCGGGAACACCCAACGCGGTCTTTCGCCTGACTCCATCGGATCTCCTGGCGTTGACGGGCGGGCGGATCGCCGCCATCGCGCGCGGGTAGAGGACGTTCCCGAGATGCCCGCGAAAGACAAAGCCGGCGCCAAGATCAGGATCGGCGTCGGCGGCTGGACTTACGAGCCTTGGCGGGGCGCGTTTTATCCCAAGGGTCTCGCACAGAAGCGCGAGCTCGAATATGCGAGCGCGAAGCTGACGTCGATTGAGATCAACGGCACCTACTACGGATCGCAGAAGCCCGAGAGCTTCGCCAAATGGCATGACGAGACGCCCGACGATTTCGTCTTCTCGCTCAAGGCGACCCGCTACGCCACGAACCGCCGGGTCCTCGCCGAAGCGGGACCGACAATCGAGCGGTTCTTCAAGAGCGGCGTCACCAACCTCAAGGCCAAGCTTGGGCCGATCAACTGGCAGTTCGCGGCGACGAAGCGCTTCGACCCGCGAGGATTTCGCCGCGTTCCTGAAACTGCTTCCAGCGTCGGTCGACGGCCTCGCCGTCCGACACGTCGTCGAGGTGCGCAACGAAAGCTTCCGAACGCCGGAGTTCATTGCGCTGGCGCGAGAGCATCGCGTCGCCGTGGTCGTCGCCGGCGACTCCGAATACCCCCAAATCGCCGATGCCACCGCGCCGTTCGTCTATGCGCGCATCATGGGAACGAGGGAGAGCGAGCCCGCTGGATATTCGAACTCGGCCCTCGACCTATGGGCGAAGCGCGCGAAGACATGGGCCGCCGGCGGCTCGCCGCCGGATCTCAAAGTCGTCGCGCCGCTCTGAGCCGGACAAGGGCGGCCGGGACGTCTTTCTCTACGTCATCAGCGGGGCCAAGGAACGCAACCCGGCCGCCGCGATGGCGCTCATCGAGCGCGTCGGCTGATCCCGTGCTCACTCCGCGGCGATAGGGTTGCCCGAGTTCGCGGGTGCGGTAGCGCTCGGCCGCGTGCTCGTTGGCGAAGTTCGGCAGCATGGCCTGCCGCGCGGCGTTGAACCTCTCCCACTGGCCGGCGTCGGGCAGTGGCGGAATGGTCACGGCCTCGCGCCGGTCGAAGCCGGCGAGCGCCGCGTCGACCAGTTCGCCGACCTCCATCACGCCTTTGAGCGCGTTCACGTCGCGGCCGGACTTCGCCCAGATCTCGGTTCGGGTCGCGGCGGGCAGAACCGCCTGGACATAGACGCCGCGGCCGCCAAGCTCGGCCTGGAGGGTTTGCGACAGGGCCAGAACATAAGCCTTGCTCGGGCCCATAGGCGCCAAACGAAATCTCCGGCGCGAGGCCCAGCACTGACGCGATATTGACGATGGCGCCCGCGCCGCGGGCGAGAAATCGTGGAACGACCGCGCCCGCAAGGCGGGTCACGGCGGTGACGTTGAGACGGATCAGCAGGTCCATCACATCGAGATCGCCGCCGGCGAAGCCGCCGGGCGCCGAGACGCCGGCGTTGTTGATGAGGACGCCGATGCTGTCGTCGTCGCGCAGGCGGGTTTCGATCCGCGCCAGGTCGGCGCTCACCGTGAGATCGGCGCGCACGACGTCGATTTTGACATTCGTCTCGGCGCGCAGGCGGGACGCAAGCTCCTCCATGCGCGCCTCATCGCGCGCAACCAGAACCAGATCGTGTCCGCGCCGGGCAAAACGGTCGGCGTAGGTCGCTCCGATTCCGGAGGATGCGCCGGTGACGAGAACGGTCGGAAGCTGACGAACCATGAGCCGAACTCCTATTGATGATAATCATCATGATTGCAATCATTATCATCATCATCTACAATGTCAAGCGGGAAGGAGCTTGCAGGCAATGAAAGTCAGCCGGGATCAGGTCGCCGCGCACCGGACGCGAAATCTTGGACGCCGCCGCGCGCCTGTTCCGGCAGCGGGGGTTCGACGATGTGACGGTAGCGGACGTGATGAAGGATGCGGGGCTGACCCACGGCGCCTTCTACGGACATTTCCCCTCGAAGGAGGCGCTCGTCGCCGAGGCTGTCGGGGATGCTCTCGCCCCTGCGCCGGGCGCCGCGGAAGCGCGCGCGCCGATCGGAGCCTACGCCGACGGCTATCTCAGCCCGCGCCATCGGGACGATCGCGGCGCCTCGTGTCCGTTTTCGTCGCTTGGCACTGAGGCCGCGCGCGGCTCCGCCGATCTCCGCCGGGCGATGACTCAGTCCGTCCGCCGGCAGATCGAGCGCTTCAGCGCGGAGGCCAAGGGCGGGACGGCGCGCGACAAGCGGCGCGCTGCGATCGCGGCGTGGTCGGCGATGGTCGGCGCGATGGTGCTCGCCCGTATCGTCGACGACGACAAGCTATCGGACGAGATCCTGACCGAAACCCGCGCGTCGCTGCCCCTTTAGCGCGAGTCGGTGTTGGTCGGATCGATTGCGAGCGTCGCGCGGCTTCAGCTCTTTATGAACGCCAGGAGGTCCGCATTGATCGTCTCGGCATGAGTCGTGGGCATGCCGTGCGGAAAGTCCTTGTAGGTCTTGAACGTGCCGTGCTTGAGCAGCTTCGCCGATAGTGGTCCGGCGGCGACATAGGGCACGATCTGGTCGTCCTCGCTGTGCATGACCAGCACCGGCACATTGATCGCCTTCAAATCCTCGGTGAAGTCGGTCTGGGAGAAGGCGACAATGCCGTCGTAATGCGCCTTGGCCCCGCCCATCATGCCCTGTCGCCACCAGTTCCAGACCACAGGCTCGATTGTCTTCACGCCCGGGCGGTTGAAGCCGTAGAACGGCCCGGCGGGGAGGTCGTAGTAGAACTTCGACCGGTTGGCGGCGAGCTGCGCCTGCAGATCGTCGAAAACGCTCTTGGGCAGGCCTTTGGGGTTCGCATCGGTTTTCACCATCAGCGGCGGCACCGCGCTGATGATCGCCGCCTTCGCCACTTGGCGATCGCTGTGGCGCGCGAGGTAATGCACCACTTCGCCGCCGCCGGTGGAGTGGCCGACATGGATCGCGTTCTTGAGGTCGAGATGCTTGGTCAACGCGGCCAGGTCGGCGGCGTAGTGATCCATGTCGTGGCCGCGGCCGATCTGTGTCGAGCGGCCGTGGCCGCGCCGGTCATGCGCGATGACGCGATAGCCGCGAGCGAGGAAGAACAGCATCTGCGCGTCCCAATCGTCCGCGGAGAGCGGCCAGCCATGGCTGAAAACGATCGGCTGCCCGCTGCCCCAGTCCTTGTAGAAAATCTCGACGCCGTCGCTGGTCGTGACCGTGGGCATTTTTCTGACCCTTCCCCTGAACGCGAAGCCGACGCTTCCGGCCCCGAACAGCTACCGGAAACCGCGGCCGCTGGCGACTGACAAAATGATCGCCGGCGGCGCCAAACTGAAATGGCGTCCGGTCACGCAAGATCTGTTCTTGTACTCGAAGGTGAGCGCCCGAAGCTGCTCAGACAGCCTCGAAATCGGGGCCGCGGCCCCCGCCGCAGAAAAGCGCGCCGCGCAGCGCAGCCTTCCAGACATTGGCGAGCGCGCGGACGCCCTCGGCGATGGCGGAGCCAAAGCCGGTCGGACCGTAACGCTCGATCGGCGCAAGATGCGCGTGAAGTTCGTCAATCTTGAGCCGCCAAGCGAGCGGCGCGTTCCGTCGGCAGACGTAGCGCGTGCTGGACATGGACATGCCTCCAATGGGTGTCTTGGTCGCGAGTTCTAGACGCTGGGTCTGACCGAAATATGATACGAACAAGGCGAGCTTAAGTTTCATGACCCGCCGTCTTGCCGCGATGCCGACTCGGGCGTATTTCTGGAGGCGCGAGCGAGCCTCAACCAGAATTGCAGTCCGTCGTGAATTTGCTGTCCCTGCAGGGCCGGGGCCGCGACGTCCATTATTGCACAGCATGAAAACCGGACCTCTCTTTGTTGGAGGAAAAGCATGCGGTACGAGAAATTCCCGACCCTCGACAACTGGCTCATCGACTCGAACGAAGCGCACGGCCGCGTCCAGTTTTTGGCGGCGAGGTTCAACCCGGCCATGGCCAATCAGCCGGTCGTGCCGCCGGCGCCGCGCTCTCCCGATCTCGCGGCGATCGATCGCCTGGTCGATCTCTACAATCGGGCGTTCGCGCCCATGTCCAAGTACAATGTGCTTTTCGATCTCCAGGCCGACCTCGCGAGGAAGTTCGCGAACACCCCCAACGAGGGCGTGAAGGCGCTCAAGGATATTGTCGGCCGCCTGTTGGCCGACATGCCGAAGGCCGGACGGTATTCCCAGGTCATGTGCGTCGGCTGGAATGTCGGGTGCAACTACGATCACACCACCGGAATCACATCGCCGAACCCCGGCGACAATGACGACTACTTCCGGCATTCGCCTGACGACCAGACCGATATGATCTTGAA
This sequence comes from uncultured Alphaproteobacteria bacterium, assembly GCA_963761435.1. Taxonomy (GTDB): domain Bacteria; phylum Pseudomonadota; class Alphaproteobacteria; order Rhizobiales; family Beijerinckiaceae; genus Roseiarcus. The sequence continues at coordinate 895,661 of CAVXHJ010000010.1, forward strand.
ATGCGCGGAGATGTACAAGGCAATCTCCGCCGCTTTGACCAGCGTTCAGGCGACCAACCAGGACAACGCGCAGACTTTGAAAATCTTCTTGGCTCCCGAATTCTACTTTCGCGGCAAAAATGGAGCCTATTCTCCCGAGATCGTGTCGCAAATCCTGCCCAAGATGAAAGAGCTCGGCGTGCAGTCGCCAAATTATTCGGACTGGCTGTTTGTATTCGGAACGGCCGTTGCCGCAATCGAGCTGGAGGTCACCTATTGCAAAACGTGCGGCGCGCGTCCTTCAACGATTAAATTTGTCCCGGATCCGATGAATCCGACCAAGACCATAGCCGAGTGCAAAAATGATACGAAGCCCCCTACGCACGACCTGAGAAGGGGACGGTGGGGGGCGGAAGTCCAGAACGTGGCTCTCATCCAGAAGGGACAGGAGACCGGGCTGGTCGCGAAGGAATATATCTCGAGCATTGATTACGTGGGCGCCGACCAGGGAGAGGTGACGATCCACCCGGGGACGACCAACGAAACGACAGTGAGCGCGGTTGTTCCAAGTGGCAGCACAGACGCCCGATGGGGCGGCCATCCCCACAGTTTCGTGAGCCATAACGACGAACGACTTGGCGGCTGTCGGGTCACGATTGACGGCATCCGGATCGCCCTCGAAGTCTGCCTTGACCACCACCATACGATCAAGCGCGCGCAGCCTTTGGAGGGCTCGACCCAGATCCTCCTGATCCCGTCCTACGGCATGGATATCGGGACTGGCCTCTACTGCGTGCCGGACGGCGTCGTGTTCAACGTCGACGGCAGAGGCCTCGGCTCAACGGAGGTGGTGGTCAAAGGAAAATTTCCGAAGGTCGCGCGAACCAGCTCCGCTCCCGTCGTTTCCGGGCGCGGAACGGTCGATCTCTGGGGTCCCTATCTGATCCCCGTCTGAGCGTCACAAGGGCGGGAGAGGTTTTAGGCCCACTCGCCCTTGCGGAACACCGGCGTCCGGCCGCCATTCGCATCGACGCCGTCGATGTCGATCTTGTCCGAGCCGATCATCCAGTCGATATGGATCATGCTCTTGTTGCCGCCTCGCGCCGCGATCTCGTCGGGAGTGAGCTTCGCGCCGTCGACGAAGCATTTCGCGTAGCATTGCCCAAGCGCGATGTGGCAGGCGGCGTTCTCGTCGAACAGGGTGTTGAAGAACAGGAGGCCGCTCTTCGAGATCGGCGACGAATGGGGCACCAGCGCGACCTCGCCGAGGCGCCGCGCGCCGTCATCGCTGTCGAGCACTTTGTTGAGCACATCCTCGCCGCGCGCGGCCTTCGCCTCGACGATCCGTCCGGCTTCGAACCGGACCGCGATGCCGTCGATGAGCGCGCCCTGATAGGAGAGCGGCTTGGTCGAGGCGACGTGACCGTCGACCCGGCGCGCGTGCGGGGTCGTGAACACTTCCTCGGTCGGGATGTTCGGATTGCAGAGGATTCCGTTCTTCGCCGTCGCCGCGCCGCCCTGCCATTCGTGGCCGTCGGCGAGCCCGATCGTGAGATCCGTGCCCGGCCCTGAATAGTGGAGCGCGTGAAACTTCCGCGCGTTCAGCCAGTCCCGCCGGCGGCCGAGCGCCGCGTTATGCGCCTCCCACGCGGCGACCGGATCGTCGCCGTCGACCCGCGAAGCGGAAAAGATCGCCTCCGCCAGCCTGCCGACCGCGACCTCGTCGGTCTCGCCGGGAAAGATCCGCTTCGCCCACGAGGCGGTCGGATAGGCGACGATGTTCCAGTTGATGTCGAAGCCGGCGATCTTCTCGAGCGCCGGCTGATAGGCGACCGAGTTCGCCTTGCTGGCGCGCGCCACTTTGTCGGGGTCCTCATGCGCGAGCAGCATCGGGTCTTCGCCGACAATGGCGAGGCGCGCGGTATTGGCGGCGAACGCCTTGGCGACGCCGTCATAGAGCCAGCCGGGCGCGCGGTCGAAGCTCGCCTCGGGGGCGAAGCGGAAGCGGGCGAGCGTGATCTCCTCGTCAGCGAGGATCGGCGTCACGAGGCCGGCGCCGGCCTTATAGGCCTGCTCGACGATCTTGCGCGCCAGCGGCAGCGCGGCGACCGGCGCGGTGAGGAAGAGATCCTGCCCGGGTTGAAGGTTCAACCCCACCTTGACCGCCGTCTCCGCCAGCCGGTCGAGCTTCTGCGGGTCGATCGAGGGGAAGTTGCGGGGATGGGTGGTCATGGGCGGCTCCGGGGAGGGTTGGCGCTTGGAGTGATGGCGCAAGGCTATGGCGCGTTTAGGGCCACGTGGATCCTCGAAGCGAACTTTCCCTTACTTGGCGCCTTGCCGATACCTATTCTTCCGAGTTGGAAGTCCTCAAGCGCTGCTAGTTTACGATATCGAAAATGCAATCCATTGACCTAAGCCGATGCTGAATCATTCGCTCTATTCTGGATGGTCGGCAGCGACTGGAGGAGCGTCGAAAAATTCAAACTGCCCCGCAAGGTGGCTTCCTTTTTAGCACGGTGACGAATTTCCTCGGCTTGGCAGACAGAAGGGGAAGATTATTTAGGAATCACCACAATTTCCGCGTCAGTGGAAAGTATTTGAATTACAACGACGCAGACTTTCCACACCATAATCGCGCAATGGCTCTCATCGGGTTGCGCCTTGTCCGGCTTTCCGGCCGCGCGTCCTTTGCCCCGCTAGTCATGGCCGGGCTTGTCCCGGCCATCCATGACGCGTCGATTTCGGCCATTGCTGCGCGCTCTCTCTCGTCCAGCGCGCCGAACCCGGCGGATGGCCGGGACAAGCCCGGCCATGACGCGTTACGATCATCCAAGGATTCGGCCGACCACAACACCGAAAGCATCGCATGGCGCGCGTTTTCATCACCGGCTCGGCCGACGGGCTTGGGCTCATGGTCGGCCGCCATCTCGCCGATCAGGGCCATCAGGGGCCGATTCATGGGGGTATTGGATCGCCGGGTGAGCGAGGCGCGGCTGCCATTCGCCGCAACGGCCTTTTGGTCCAGGAAAAATAAGAACAAAAGATGTACAAACGTCGGAGGCGGTGCTACCTTCCGCTCATGACGGGATCAGTCGCGGAGATTGCGACCGTAGGTAAGCCTTCGGTTCGCGGAATGGGGTTAGCGGAACGGGGGAAAAAAACGAATTGAATCGGCTGTAACCCGTTGAAAAGGCCCAATTTCGAAAAATAAAAGAAAGCAAAAGAAAGCAATTTCATTTTCGTGAGCTTTCGCCCGCTTTCGCTCCCGCTGGATCGGCCCGGGAGACTCGAACGCGCGTCGTAGTCGACGCGAGGCGGCCTATGTGCTTGAGGCAAGCGCGACACTGGGAGCATCGCATGGCGCGCGTTTTCATTACCGGTTCGGCCGACGGCCTCGGTTTGATGGCCGGCCGGCATCTCGCCGATCAAGGCCACAAGGTCGTCCTGCATGCGCGCAACGAGGCGCGCGCCGCGGACGCGAAGAAGGCCGCGCCCAAGGCCGAAGCCGTCGTCGTCGGCGATCTCGCGAGCATCGCCGCCGCCAAGGACGTCGCGGGGCAGGTCAACGCGCTCGGCGCATTCGATGCCATCATCCACAACGCCGCTGTCGGTTTCCGCGAGGATCATCGCGTGACCGGCGACGGCTTGCCGCATGTCTTCGCCATCAATACGCTCGCGCCCTATATTCTCACCGCGCTGATCGAACGGCCGAAGCGCCTCGTCTATCTGAGCTCGGGCATGCACGACGCGCGCAAGCGCGCATCTTGACGATATTCTCTGGCGCAAGCGGCGCTGGGACGGATCGTCGGCTTACGCCGAGAGCAAGCTGCATGACGTGATGCTGGCTTTCGCCGTCGCCCGCCTCTGGCCGAATTTGCTGTCGAACGCGATGACGCCGGGCTGGGTGGCGACGAAAATGGGCGGGGCGGGCGCGCCCGACGACATCGATCAGGCGCATCTCACGCAAGCCTGGCTCGCGACCAGCGACGAACCCGCCGCGCGGACGACCGGCGGCTATTTTTATCACTTGAAGCGGCGCGAGCCGAACCCCGAGACGCGCGACGTTGCTCTGCAAGACCGGCTCATCGACATCTGCCGGGAGATCTCCGGGGTCGACCTGCCTGCGTCGCGCTAGCGCATGCGCGCGATTCCAGTGTGGCGGGTGCCGCCAAAGCTGTTTGACATAAGTTCATTGTATAGTCGGTCCGTCTCTTCCGCCTGGCCTTTCGAGAACTCGCTTCCCACCGCGCTCCGGGTCGGCTGGTGTTTGACCCCATTCTGAATCGGCCAGTCCCCCTCGTGGAGCGGCCGGGAATCCTGGGCGATCGCTTGTTGCGCGAGCGACGAAAGCGCCCCGGCCAGGGCGAGGGCAATGAACGTTCGGCAAAACATCGCGTGATTCCTAATCTGCGTTTCGCGCCAATTCCATAGTGATTTAGGAGCAGGCGCCGAAACTTTGAATGACGGAAGCTGTTGCGGCCGGCTCGATCCTGCGCGAGTTTCATGGCTCGCCGCAGCGCCTTGATCGGCGCGAGGCTTTGCAACGCCGGAAAGCCCTTCCCGGCGAAAGGAACAGGATGAACGCCACGGACGGCGCGGACCTGATCTGGCCCGACCTCACCTTTTCCGCGTGGAGCGACACGCTCGCGACCTTGCATCTCTGGACCCAGATCGTGGGCAAGATCCGCCTCTCGCTCACCCCCTGGCTCAATCATAGCTGGCAGACGCCCCTCTATGTAACCGCCCGCGGTCTTGGCGCGTCGCCTATCCCGATCGGCGCCGAGATTTTCGAGATCGAGTTCGATTTTATCGGCCATCGGCTCATGGTCCGAACCAGTCGGGGCGACGAACGGTCGCTGCCGCTTGAGCCGCAGCCGGTCGCCGACTTCTATCGCGCGACAATCGATCTCCTGCGCGGCGTTGGCGTTGCGGTCGCGATCAACGACACGCCGAACGAAGTTCCAGACCCGATCCGGTTTTCGGAGGACCAGACCCACGCGTCTTACGACGCGGCCGCCGCCCATCGCTTCTGGCGCGCGCTCGTGCAGGCCGATCGCGTCTTCAAGCTGTTCCGCACCGGCTTCCTCGGCAAGGCGAGCCCGGTCCATTTCTTCTGGGGCAGCTTCGATCTCGCGGTGACCCGCTTCTCCGGCCGCCGCGCGCCGCTCCATCCGGGCGGCGTGCCTGGCCTGCCCGACGCGGTCGCGCGCGAAGCCTATTCGCACGAGGTGAGCAGCGCCGGGTTCTGGCCAGGGAACGAGGCCTTCCCGCGCGCGGCCTTCTACGCTTACGCCTATCCCGAACCGTCGGGCTTTCGCGATCGGGCGGTCGCGCCCGGCGCCGCCTTCGATGCGACGCTGGGAGAATTCATCCTGCCGTATGACACGGTTGCGCAAGCGCCGGAGCCTGACGCCCTGCTGCTCGACTTCCTCTCGACGACCTATGCGGCCGCCGCTGACGCCGGACGCTGGGATCGCGCCGCCCTGGAATGCCCGCTTGGCGTTCCGGGACGGGTCCGCCCGATCTAGCCAGTGCGAATAGGATATCACGCGATCGTTCGCGCCGAATCCGGTCAGAGAGCGGACGGGGCCGCGCAAAAGCGCTAAAAGAACAGTCCATCCGCGCAGCTGCGCCGGAGGCGATGTTCATGTCCGACCAACGATGGCGCAAGAGGTTCCTTGGCAATCGGCAACTCGCGCCGGAAACCTTGATGATGGGCTATGGCTACGATCCGCTCCTGTCCGAGCGATCGCTGAAGCCGCCCGTCTTTCACACATCGACCTTCGTCTTCCGCACCGCCCAGGACGGCAAGGAATTCTTCGAGCTGGCCTATGGCCTGCGCCAGAAGCGGCCGAACGAAGAGCCGGGTCTCATCTACAGCCGGATCAACAATCCCGATCTCCAAATGCTCGAGGACCGGCTGGCGATTTGGGACGAAGCGGAGGCCAACCTGACCTTCGCTTCGGGCATGGCGGCAATTTCGACCAGTCTTTGGGCCTATGCGCGGCCGGGCTCGGTCATCGTTCACTCGGGCCCGGTCTACGGCGGAACCGATTTTCTTCTGAAGCGGATCCTGCCACAATTTGGGGTCACTCCCATCGGCTTCCCGGCGGAGAGCGGGACCCAGGCGATGGAGGAAGCAGTGAGCCGGGCGCGCGCGGCCGGCCCAATCGCGGCGATTTATCTCGAGACGCCTGCCAACCCGACCAACGGCCTCGTGGACATTCGTCGCGCCAGGGAAATCGCTGACGCTCTCGTGTCCAAGGACGGAAAGCGCCCGGTGCTCATCGTCGACAACACGATGCTTGGACCCTTGTATCAGACGCCCATCGCCCACGGCGCCGATCTGGTCGTGACGTCGCTCACCAAATATGTCGGCGGCCATTCCGATCTGATCGCGGGGGGTTGCTCGGGAGCGGCGCAAGCGCTCGAGCCGATCCGCGGCATGCGTACGATCCTCGGCACGATGTGCGATCCCAACACCGGCTGGATGCTGATGCGGTCGCTCGAAACGCTCAAGCTCAGAATGACCGCGGCCGCCGAGGGCGCACGCAAGGTCGCGGACTTTCTGCGCGGCCACGACGCGGTCTCCTCGGTCTGGTATCTGGGCTCGTTGCCCGAGGGCCATCCCGATCGGCCAATCTTCGAGCGTCAATGCAAAGGCGCGGGCTCGACTTTCAGCTTCGAAGTGAAGGGCGGGGAGCCCGAAGCCTTCGCAGCGCTCGACAAACTCGAGGTGATCAAGCTTGCGGTGAGCCTCGGCGGAACCGAGACGTTGGCCTCACATCCGGCCGCCATGACCCATTCCGACATTCCGGCGGAGGAACAGCTGCGCCTAGGGATCACGCCGGCCTTGATCCGCCTATCGGTCGGCATCGAAAATCCGGACGATCTCATCGCCGACCTCGACCAGGCGCTGAGAGGTTGATGCTGCGCGACCCGAGCGGGGGTCAGGGCGGGGGGATGCTCGGCAGATCGAGCCCCTTCTCGCGCGCGCATTCCACCGCCGCCTCATAGCCGGCGTCGGCGTGGCGCATGACGCCGCTCGCCGGATCGTTCCAGAGCACTCGCTCGATCCGCCGCGCCGCTTCTGGCGTGCCATCGCAGACGACCACCATGCCGGCGTGCTGGGAGAAGCCCATACCGACGCCGCCGCCATGATGGATCGACACCCAGGTCGCGCCCGAAGCGCAGTTGAGGAGCGCATTGAGAAGCGGCCAATCGGAGACGGCGTCGGAGCCGTCCTGCATCGCCTCGGTCTCGCGATTGGGCGAGGCGACCGAGCCCGAATCGAGATGATCGCGGCCGATGACGATCGGCGCCTTGAGTTCGCCCGAGGCGACCATTGTGTTGAAGGCGAGGCCGAGCCGGTGCCGGTCGCCTAAGCCCACCCAGCAGATCCGCGCCGGCAGGCCCTGGAACTTGATCCGCGACCGCGCCATGTCGAGCCAGTTGTGCAGGTGCGGGTTGTCCGGCATCAGCTCCTTGACCTTGGCGTCCGTCCTGTAAATGTCCTCCGGGTCGCCCGACAGCGCCGCCCATCGGAACGGGCCGACGCCGCGGCAGAACATGGGCCGGATATAGGCCGGCACGAAGCCGGGGAAGTCGAAGGCGTCCTTGACGCCTTCTTCGAGCGCCATCTGGCGGATGTTGTTGCCGTAGTCGACGGTCGGAACCCCGGCGTGGGCGTAGGCGAGCATCGCCCGCACATGCTCGGCCATCGACGCTTTGGCCGCCCGCTCGACGCCCTTCGGATCACTCGCGCGGCGCTCCTCCCACTGCGCGAGCGTCCACCCCTTCGGCAGATAGCCATTGATGGGATCATGCGCGGAAGTCTGGTCGGTGACGATGTCGGGCCTGACGCCGCGACGCACGAGTTCGGGCATCACTTCGTCGGCATTGCCAAGAAGCGCGACCGAGACGGCTTTCCTCTCTCTGGTCGCCCTTTCGATGATCGCGAGCGCATCATCCAGGTCTTTGGCCTGAACGTCGACATAGCCGGTGCGGAGGCGGAATTCGATGCTGGAGGGACGGCATTCGACAGCGAGCAGCGACGCGCCGGCCATCGACGCGGCGAGCGGCTGCGCGCCGCCCATGCCGCCAAGACCGGCGGTGAGAATCCATCGTCCCCGAAGATCGCCGCCATAGTGCCTTCGCCCCATCTCGACGAAGGTCTCATAGGTGCCCTGCACGATGCCCTGCGAGCCGATATAGATCCAGGAGCCGGCGGTCATCTGGCCGTACATCATCAGGCCCTTGCGATCGAGGTCGTTGAAGCAGTCCCAGGTCGCCCAGTGCGGCACAAGATTCGAGTTGGCGATGAGCACACGCGGCGCGTCGGCATGGGTGCGGAACACGCCGACGGGCTTGCCCGACTGAACCAGCAACGTCTGATCGCCCTCTAGCCGCCGAAGGGTGGCGACTAGACGATCGAAGGACGGCCAGTCGCGGGCCGCGCGGCCGATGCCGCCGTAGACGACGAGCTCGCCCGGCCGCTCGGCGACGTCGGGATCCAGATTGTTCATGAGCATACGCATCGGCGCTTCGGTCAGCCAGCTCTTGGCGCTGAGTTCGGTTCCCCGGGGGCTGCGGACGACGCGCATATTATCCAAGCGGGCTGGGGCGGTCATGGGCCTCTCACGGTTTTGCGTCGGCGATCCAGGCAAGAATTGTTTCGAGAATGCTCTTGAGCGTCGCGCGCGTCGGCGCCGCGCGCTCTCGGTCAATCGGCGAAGGCCAGTTGCTCGGCGCCGGGCGCTTCGGTTCCTGCATATAGGCGCGGCAGGCGAGCTCGAGTTGCAAGGCCTCGACGCCCTCAGCCGGCTCGCCAAAGGCGCGCGTGATCCAGCCGCCCTTGAAGCGGCCATCGGTCACGGAACTCGAACCCGAGGAAGAAAGAACAGCTTCGACCTTCGCGCGCAGAGTTCGACGAGCAGCTGCGGCCCGAGTTGATCCCCAGATTGAACACCGGCAGTTCGCCGTCGAACAGACGCGGGATGCGCGAACGAATTGAGTGGGCGTCGAACAGCGCGACGCGCCGGAACGACCGGCGCAATCTCGCGATCTCGCCGCTGAGCGCCGCATGGTAGGGATCGAAGTATAGTCGCCGCCGCTCGGCGATCTCCGCCGCGTCGGGCGCCTCGCCCGCCCGATAAAGCGGCTCGCCGTCGAAGGTCGTAGTCGGGCATAAGTCGGTCGTCGCCTGACCGGGATAAAGCGAGGCGCCGCTCGGATCGCGATTCACATCAACGATCGAGCGCGAGAGTTTCGTGCGCACAACCGTCGCGCCAAGCGGCTCGACAAAATCGTAGAGCTCGTCGAGACGCCAGTCCGCGTCCTTCCGCGCAAGCCACGGATCGACGAACGCCGGCTTGAACGTGAGCAGGTCATCGCCGGCGTGCGGAATGCTGACGATGAGCGGTTTGTCGCCGCGCCTGACAACGAGCCACTCGGGAAAATCGCCGATCATCACGCAAGCTTCTCCAGGCCGGGGAGGACCGCCTCGCCGACCGCTTGCATGACTGCGCCCTCGCGTACGAGCAGGGTCGCGGCAGCGATATCGGGATGAAAGAAGCGGTCGTCCTCGAGCCGCGGAACCTCGCGGCGCAGACGCGCCCGGAGCGCTTCAAGCGGTGCGCTCGACATGAGAGGCAAGTGAAAGTCGCAAGCCTGCGCGGCGGCGAGGAGCTCGATGCCGATGATCGACATTGCGCTTTCGGCCATGAAGGCGAGACGCCTCGCGCCGTGCGCCGCCATCGACACGTGATCCTCCTGGTTCGCGGAGGTCGGAATCGAATCGACGCTCGCCGGATAGGCCCGGCTTTTGTTCTCGGCGACCAGCGCCGCCGCCGTCACTTGGGCGATCATGAACCCCGAGTTCAAGCCCGGCTTGGGCGTGAGAAACGCGGGCAGCCCCGAGAGCGCGGGATCGACCAGAAGCGCGATCCTCCGCTCGGCGAGTGAGCCGATTTCGCAGATGGCGAGCGCGATCATGTCAGCGGCGAAGGCGACCGGCTCGGCGTGAAAGTTGCCTCCTGACAGAGCTTCATCGCTGTCGGCGACGATGAGAGGATTGTCGGAGACCGCGTTGGCTTCCGCGGTCAGCGTGGCCGCGGCCTGGCGCAAAAGATCGAGACAGGCGCCCATCACCTGCGGCTGGCAGCGCAGGCAGTAGGGATCCTGGACCCGTTCATCCCCGGTGAGGTGCGAAGCGCGAATGGCGCTTCCCGCGAGCAGGGCGCGCAGTGCGGCGGCGACCTCGATCTGGCCTTGGTGACGCCGCAGCGCGTGGATCCGGGCGTCGAACGGGGTATCCGATCCGCGCGCCCCGTCGGTCGATAACGCACCGGTCGCAAGCGCGGAGCGGAGTAGCGTCTCCGCTTCGAACAAGCCGACCAGCGCGTTGGCGGTCGAAAACTGGGTGCCGTTGAGAAGCGCAAGCCCCTCCTTGGGCTGAAGCGCGATCGGCTCAAGGCCAACTTCGGCGAGCGCTCCGGCGGCGGGCGCGATACGCTCGCCCACGCGCGCGTCACCGACCCCGATCATCGTCGCCGCCATATGCGCAAGGGGCGCAAGATCGCCCGACGCGCCGACCGACCCTTGCGCCGGTACCACTGGAGTTAGCCCACGGGCGAGCATAGCCTCAATGAGCAGAAGCGTCTGCGGCTGCACGCCCGAAGCGCCTTGGGCCAGGCTGCCGAGCTTTAGAGCCATCATCAGCCGCGTCGTCGCAACCGATGCTGGTTCGCCGACCCCTGCCGCGTGCGACAGGACGATGTTGCGCTGAAGCTGAGCCAAATCGGCCGGCTCGATTCGCATGGCTGCGAGTTTGCCGAAGCCTGTGTTGATTCCGTAAACCGGCTCGCCACGGGCCAGAATACGCTCGACGGACGCGGCGCTCGCAGCCACGCCGGCATGATGGGCGGGATCGACCGCGAGCGCCGCGCCCCGCCAGATCTTCCGCCAGTCAGCGAGCGACGCCTCGCCGGCGCGGATGACGACGGTCATTGTCCCTTCCAGACGCGAGCTTGGAGCGGGTTGAAGCCGAGCCGATAGACGAGTTCGGCCGGACGCTCAATGTCCCATATTGCGAAATCGGCCGACTTGCCGGCCTCGAGCGTTCCAGTCTCGGCCGCAAGGCCGAGCGCTTGCGCCGCATTGCGCGTTGCGCCGGCGAGGCATTCTTCGACAGTGAGCCCGAACAGCGTCGCGGCCATGTTGAGCGCGAGCAAAAGCGAGGTCAGGGGCGAGGTGCCGGGATTGGAGTCGGTCGCGACCGCCATCGGCAGGCGATGCTTGCGCATGAGGTCGATTGGAGGCGTCTGGCGCTCGCGCAGCACATAGTAGGCGCCGGGAAGCAGGACCGCGGTCACGCCGGCATTCGCCATCGCCGCAACGCCATGTTCATCCGCATATTCGAGATGATCGGCCGACAAGTGCACCGAACTTGGCCGCGAGCGACGGCGCCGCCCGAGTTCGACAATTGATCGGCATGCAGCTTGACCGGAAGCCCCGCCCGGCGCGCGGCGGCGAACACGCGCGCAATCTCATCGCGCGTAAACGCAATCCGCTCGCAAAACCCATCAACGGCGTCGATCAGGCCCTCGCCCGCGAGCGCCGGAATCATGGTGTCGGCGACGTAAGCGACGTATGCGTCACGTTTTCCGGCGAATTCCGGCGGCAGTGCGTGCGCGCCCAAAAATGTCGTTCGGATGGTGACACGCCGGTGTTCGGCCAGGCGGCGCGCGACGGCAAGCGACTTGCGCTCGGCGGCAATATCGAGGCCGTAACCGGATTTGACTTCGACCATGCCGACCCCCTCAGCGATCAAAGCGTCCAGACGGCGAAGCGTCGATCGGATGAGCTCGTCTTCACTCGCGTCGCGGGTCGCGCGGACGGTGGAAAGAATGCCGCCGCCCTCGCGAGCAATCTGTTCATAGGTAGCGCCGGCGAGCCTTAACTCGAACTCATGCGCGCGATCGCCGCCGTAAACGAGGTGAGTGTGGCAATCGATCAAGGCCGGCGTGATCCAGCGGCCTTCGCAATCAACGACACGCGCGCCGTTGATTGCGAAGGCCGGCAGTTCGTTCTCTTGGCCAACAAAAGCGATGCGTCCGTCGCGCGCGCCGATGGCGCCGGATTCGACGACCCCGAGCCCCGGCCGCCCAAGCGCAAGGGTCGCAAGACGGGCGTTGAGCCAGACCGAATCGAGTGGGCGCGTGTCTTCTGGGTGAACCATGGCGCTCAGCGGCTTCCCGCCGCGGGTCATTTGTTGCATAGACCTAATGGCGCGGAAGGCAAGCGGCGCGCCGGGACAACTGTAGCCGCGCTCGCCGAGTAAGGCTGGCGAGGCCGGCGGCGGTGAGTTCGGTGCAAGGGAGCTGACTTTTGTCTGTTCTACACGCCGCAAGGGCGCTGACTCCTGACGGCTGGAAGTCCAACGTCAGGATCACGATCGAGGCGGGCGCGATCGCCACCGTCGAGATCGACGCCGAGGCGCAGGACGGGGACGAGCGTCACGCGATCATGGCGCCGGCGGCGGCGAACCTGCACAGCCACGCTTTCCAACGCGCCTTGGCGGGACTTGCCGAGATACGTGGACCGGATGTCGACACGTTCTGGACCTGGCGCGAGACGATGTACCGCTTCGCGCTCGCCATGTCGCCCGACGATGTCGAGGCGGTCGCCGCGCAGGTCTATGTTGAAATGCTGGAGGCTGGCTTCGCCGCCGTCGCTGAATTCCACTATCTTCATCATGCTCCGGACGGTTCGCCCTATGGGCCGCCGTCGGAAATGGCCGGACGCATCCTCTCCGCTGCCCGACGCGTCGGCATCGGAATAACTCTGCTTCCCGTGTTCTACGCCCATTCGACTTTCGGCGGCGCGGCCCCCAGGCCGGAGCAGAGACGGTTCGTCAACGACATCGCGTCGTTCGCGCGTCTCGTGGACGATTGTCGTCACCTGCTCAGGGAGGCGGACGAGACCATCGGCATCGCGCCCCATAGCCTGCGCGCCGTGACCCCAAACGAGCTTGCTGAACTGATCTCGCTCGCCGGCGACGCGCCGATCCACATCCACGCCGCCGAGCAGATCAAGGAGGTCGAGGACTGTGTAGCATGGTCGGGCGCGCGACCGGTGCGCTGGCTGATCGACCATGCGAACGTCGATGAAAGGTGGTGCCTCGTCCACGCGACTCACCTCGATGAAGGAGAAACCCGAGACCTCGCCCGCTCGCGCGCGATTGCGGGGCTATGTCCGGTGACCGAAGCCAACCTCGGGGATGGAATCTTCAAAGCCGCGGATTACATCGATGCTGGCGGGCGCTATGGCGTCGGGACCGACTCCAACGTCGAGATCGGCGTCGCGACGGAGTTGCGTCAGCTCGAGTATGCACAAAGGCTGCGTAAGCGGTCGCGCAATGTTTTGGGCCAGCCGGGGGGATCGACGGGCCGCGCGATGCTCGATACGATCTGGTCCGGCGGCGCCCAGGCGCTGAGGCGCCGCGCAGGCCGGCTCGCGCCCGGCGCCCGAGGCGACATCCTGACCTTTCGCGCCAACCATCCGACGCTTGCGGGCAAGACCGACGATCAGATTCTCGACGCGTGGATCTTCGCGGTGGGAAATGCGCTTGTTGATTGCGTCTGGAGCAACGGCCTTAAAGTCGTTTCCGGAGGCCGCCACGTCTTCAGAGACCAGATCGCCGAACAATTCGCAAAGACAATGCGCGAGCTGAGCCAGCAGCCGGCCTAACGAACGAGAACGCGCTGCTTCACCGTCTTCCGCCAAGCTCATCGATATGGACCAGGAGGTCGGCTGGATCATCGTAGACGCGGAAGGCCGTAGCCTGCTGGAGCTCGCTTGCGCCGTAGCCCCCGCACAGGAGCCCGACGCCGAGCGCTCGGCAGCGCGCCGCCGCCAGCATGTCCCAGATGCTGTCGCCCACTACGACCGCTGTTTCGATTGGCGCATTCAGTCGCGCCGCGGCGGCGAGAAACAGATCTGGATCAGGCTTGGCGTATTTGACCTGATCGCGGGTAACGACCGGCGTTTTCGTCGGATCGACACCCAGCGCCGCAAGGTTGACCGCCGCCGTTTCCATTCGCCCGCTCGTGGCGATCGCCCACTGGAGCCCTGCCTTGGTGAGCCACTCCAGCAATTCGCACGCGCCCGGCAACGGCCGGATGTGATCTGACATGCCGCGATAGGTCTCCGCGTGCTTTCGGCGGAGGCGTTCGAGCCGGTCTTCGCTCATCTCGACGCCGGTTTCGCGTTCGAGCTGATTGGTGAACAGGCCGCCGCTCATGCCGATCTTGCGATGGATGCGCCAGACCGAGAGGTCAACGCCCTCGCTGTCCAGAGCCTCCTTCCAGGCGAGAACATGCTGGTAGACGCTATCCACGAGCGTGCCGTCGAGATCAAACAGAAACGCGGGCTCGATGCGCATCACATCTCCTCGAGCGGGCATCGCAGGGGGTGTCAGCCCATTGCGCGGCGGATCGGCAATGGCCACTCCGCGGCTTCGTTGTCAATCGCACCTGACATCGAAATCCCACGGGCCGCCAGCGCTGAATTCGGCTGCGCCATGCGGGAGGCGCGCTGATCAGGCGTCCGCTTGCGCCAATAAAGGTTACTCCCGGGATGTCCTTTGCGAGGCCGGCCATTCATGTCACGATCCGCTTATGGCTTTTGAAAGGTTCACGTTCATGGATGCCATCAATCAGATCGGCTCGACCCTCGGCGCTCTCATCGACGCCGTGATCCATCCCTCGGTCGCCAGCCTGCCCATGGGATTCCTCGTCCTCGTGCTAGCGGTGCTCACCGTTGCGGCGCTCCCGGAGGGCGCTCGGGAAAGGTTACGTTTGGCGGGCCTGACGGCGTTTGGGCTGATCGTCAGTCTCTCATTGTCGTGGCCGGTGAATTGGGCCGCGATCCTGCGCTGAGCGAATCCAGACAAGTGAGCACCGCTTTCGCGCCGGCCGCAGCCACGGCAGGCTTGGCGCTTTGCGCTCGCTAGCGGCCGCTGACGTACGCCCCGGCGCTGTCCCCGATGCAGCGAACTCCAAGGCGGTGAAGCTGAGCGTCGCTCCTGGCCGAGGGTGTGAGGCTCGCGGTCAGGTTGCTCCTGAGGCCGGCCATGGCCCCGCACGCCGAATAAGGAAGCGCGACCTGGGCATAAGGCGCCGGCGGTTGAACGGCGCAGCCGCCCAACAAAGGCAGGATGGCCGCCGCATTGATGATCCGCATTGGGTCTTCCCCGATCAAGCCCGCCCGGCTTCGTGAGTATCGCTGGGCGGCAATTGGGCGGATCGGGTTCTAAATTGTCAGGCTGGTCTGAACCTGACGCAACCGGACGTCAGAAGGTCCTCCGCTTCGCAAATAGTCCTTCCAGCGCAGCCGAAAGGGCGATCTGAATTGCGGCCTCCACGAGCGGTCGAACTTCAGCCCCCCCTGGAAATCGATCAATCACGCCCTCGAGCTTTCGTTCGACTTCATCGGACAATCTCGCTGCCCCGGTCGCGATTTGCGCCTGCGCGACGTTAACGAATTCCCGCCGCTTGATTTCGGCGCGGTCGCGGAGGACTCTTGTTGCGCTGTCGACCAGGGAAGCCGACGTTTCGCTCAGCAGCGACGGCGCAAGACTTGTAACTCCATCAATCTTTCGTCTCCGAAACGCAGCCAACACCCAAAAAGCGACGCCCAGTCCAATGATCGCGGTCGGAAGCGGGTGACGTTTGCTGGCGAACTCAAATGTCCCGCCCCATGACAAGTCGGCGATCCCCGCCCGCGCCGCCGCTTCCGACGCAAGATTCGACGGCCTTAGGCTGAAGCGCAGGTCTTCGATCGTGTCCCCGATTTGGGCTCGCAATCGGTTGGCCCTCGCTTCGTAATCGCTGGAAGTCGGAGCTGTCAGAGCCATGGTTAGAACTCCCCCAACAGCGACGAAATTTGCGACATGCTTTTAACCGGCGCAAGTCGCGACGGATTCAGACGTTTTGCGCCCCAGCGCAGCGCAAAGAGGCCGCCTGCAAGCAACACCAGCGCGACCATCAGGAAAGAAAGATCCAGCGGCGCCCCCAGGCGCGTCAGGGCCAAACTGACGGCGACAAAAAACAGAACGGCTCCGACGGGAAGAAGGACCAGCCCGACCGCAACGGCGGTGAGGCTGGATGAGATTACGCCTCCCCGCTCGCGCAGTTCAGTCTGCGCGAGCGCCAACTCCACCAGAAAAAGTTCCCGAACCTGACGCGAAAGGTCGAGAAGCAGCCCGAGCGCCGGCTGCATCGACTAGCTCATCTTCCCGATGAGAAGCCCGATCAGACCAGCGACCGCGACCGCGCCCCAGGGATTCCTCTTGATCCGTGCCTCCACATCGCCCTCAACGGCGGCGAACTTGTCCTGCGCCACAGCCGCAGTCTGGGACAAACTGTCGCCGGCAGCTCCCATCGCTCCGACGACTTGATCCCGACCGGCGATAACCTGCTTTTGGGTCAGGCCCGCCACCGTTTGCGTCAGCTTCGCAATTTGGTCGCTTAACGCGGAGAAATCCAAGGCCGAAACCGCGTCGACGCTGTCGCTGACCGCATCCTTGGCGTTGCCCAAGGCTGAGCGCGCCTTGCCCATTGCATCGTCATAGCTTCCCTGAGCCATGGTCGACTTGTCGTTCATGGCCTGGCCGAACATCTTTTCGCCCTGTCCTGCCGCTGAGCGAAGCGCCCCTTCCACATTATCCCTGTTCATTTGATCCACCTTTTCAGTCTCGGTCCTTAGAGTGATCTGAACGTGCGAAGGGGGGATTTGTTCCGCGCTGGGGGCCAATTGGCGCTTCGCAGGCGAAGCGCTGCGCCTGGAAGCCTTTGGATCCGGCTTGGCTCGGCTTAGTCTACCAGGATGACGTCCAGCGCATGGAGCTTTGGATTCAAGGCGTCACGCCGGAACCATTTGGACTGCGCGCGACGGTGCTGGAGCGGGACGCCACCGGCCGCTGGCGCTTGGCGCGCTCATGACGGACCCCGAGTCCGCCGGCGCTCAGAGGAAAGCAGACAGCCAACAGGGATCATGAGGTCTTCAAGAGCGAGAGTACAGCCGCCTCCTCGGCGCTCAGGCCGATAGGCGCCACATGACCGCTGACCTGGACGGCTTTGAGGACGAGTCCGCCGCCGAGACAGGCGCTCGCGACGCCGGGATGGATGTACGACTTACGGCAAACGGCCGCGGTGTTCCCAAGAGCTGCGGCTACCTGCCTCACCGCCGCGCTCATCGCTCGCTTGGCCTCTATCGCGCTTGCGAATGGGACAGACGCCGATAGGAAGCGCGCCATCAGCACAGTCCCCGCCCACGTGCGAAAGTCCTTAGCCGTAATATCGCGGCCGGAGATCTCTCTAAGGTACGCATTGACGTCGCCGGACGAAACGGCGCGGACCTCCTTTTCATCGTCGAAATATTGCAGGAGGTCCTGTCCCCGAAGCTCCTGGCAGGCCCGAATGATCCGAGCCACGCGGCGGTCGCGCATCGCGAGGGACCACATCTTGCCGCTTTTGCCAGTGAAGCGGAAATGGACCTCGGACCCTTCGACCGACACATGCTTAGTTTTGAGCGTGGTGAGCCCGTAGCTCCGGTTGGTTCTCGCGTATTCCTCGTTGCCGACACGGATCAGCGTAGTCTCGAGCAGATGCACGACCGTTGCGAGAACCTTTTCGCGCGGCAATCCACGCAGACTCATGTCCTCGGCGACCCTCGCCCTGATCGTCGACAACGCCTGGGCGAATTCGAGCAAGTGCTCGTACTTCGACTGTTCGCGCGCCTCGCGGTAGTCGGAATGGTAGAGGTATTGCTTACGTCCTTTCGCGTCGCGCCCGGTCGCTTGAATGTGCCCGTCCGCGGACGCGCAGATCCAAACGCTTGTCCAAGCCGGCGGGATGACGAGCGAGCGTATCCGCTTGAGAGCGGCGTCATTCGCGATTCGCCTCCCCGTCGCATCGACATAGAGGAAGCCTTTGCCTGCCCTCCTGCGCCTGATGGCTGGCGCGTCGTCGCACACATAGTGAAGGCCAGGGGACGTCGGAATGGCGACATCGACGGAAACATGAACCTCGGCGTCGAGCACTGGCGAACCTCGTCTTTGCCCGGAAACGCCCGCCGTGCGCTCGCTGTTCCGCTCGAAAGTTCGGGAGGCGGCGAACCGGCGCACCCTCACCGGCCCGAAGATCGAGGAAACCCGGCTTCATTCGCCGCGAAGTCATGATCATGCGCCCATGGTGAGTACGGTTCGCCGGGAGCTGTCATCGCGCGGCCAGGCCTGTTCGACTTCTGAGAGTGGAACCGGATTGGCCGCAATCTTGAGGCCCGCCGGCATGGCGGCGCGAAGCAGCGAGTCAATTGCATGGAGCATGCGGTCGAAGCGAATGCTACCGATCCCGCTGCCCATCAGTTCGATCGCCGAGGACCTGAGCGCCGCGCTCGGTAGCGTAATGTCCGGTCCGCTGACTGACCCGATCTGCACAAACCGGATCGGCGTCGCCTCTTTTCCCGCCTTCGCCCCGGCGATCAGCAGGCGCTCGGCGCTCTTCCCCCAAAGGTAGTCGATCACGACGTCTACGCCTTGCGCGAATTCCGCCTTGAAGCGGTCCTCCAGCCCTGCCTCGTCGTCGACAAGCGGAATTGTCACATCGGCGCCCAGCCCTGCGACCGACTTGAGCGCATCGGCGCTTCTGCCGGTCGCAATGACCTTCCTCGCGCCGAGATGTTTTGCGATCTGGACGGCCAGCCGCCCGGCCGTGCCCGTCGCGCCGTTTACGAGCACGGCTTCGCCCGCCTTGAGTTTCGCGCGTTCGGTATAGGCCGCCCACGACGACATCCCGGGATTGGCGATTGCGGCGGCTGTGACGTCATCGAGGTCGTCAGGCAAGGCCAGGCGCCGGGCCGACGGCGCGACGGTTCGTTCGGCCATGCTGCCGTAAGGCGGGCGCGGAAAGACGAAATAAACGCGGGTTCCGTCATCGAGCCGCCCGACGCCATCGATGCCAACCACAAACGGGAACTGGCCCGACGAGCTATAGTGCTGGCCGGAGGCTCGGCTCTTCACCACTGGACTGATGGCCGCGGCGACGACCGCGATGCGCGATTCGCCTGGGGCCGGCTGGGGCTCGCTGAATTCTGTGTAGACGGGCGTCTGTCCTGCGCCTTGCACCACAGCCGCCTTCATCGCTGTTTCCTTTTCCGCGCTCTGCATATACGTGTATGATGCACCGATACGAGGCATAGGCGATGCAGTCAACAAAAAAAGTGCAAAATACACGTATAACAGCCCAGCTCCGTCGGCTTCACGGGGCGGTTCTGGACATCGTCAGCGCCATAAACCGATCCCGGCGCGATGAAACACTGATCAAACAGGCGGGGATTTCCCCTCGATCGGGCGCTGTTTCCGCTGCTGGTTTCGGTCGAGCGGTTTGGCCCCATCGGGATTGTGGAGCTCGCCGATCGCGTTGGGCGCGACCACACGACGGTCAGCCGCCAAGTCGCCAAGCTCGAGGGCCTCGGCCTCGTCGAGCGCCAAGCGAATCCCCTCCGATCGACGCATGCGCGAAGCGGCCATCTCCCCAAAGGGCAAGGCGATGACCAATCGCTTGGACGCAGCTCGGGACCGGATCTACGGCGCAATTTTCGAGACATGGGATGCGCGCGACATCGACAATCTCACGCGCCTCGTGCGCAAATTCGCCGACGCCATGAAAGACGATTCCCCGACCGACCCATGAGCCATGAGCGGCAATGCGACGTCAACGCCGCGCCAGAAAACGGGGTCCTCTCAGGCGACAGCTGCGCGGGCGCCCCGATGGCCGCCGGCCGTGTATGGTCCGCTTATGGGCGCCTCCGTTCGGCGCTGCGCCAAACGACAGGAGTCACCCATGGAATACAATCGTCTCGGCCATTCGGGCCTGCGCGTGCCGGCGCTAAGCTTCGGAACCGGCACTTTCGGCGGCGGCAACGAATTCTTCAAGGCCTGGGGATCGACCGATGCTGCGGGCGCGTCCCGGCTCGTGGACGTATGCCTTGACCATGGAGTGAGCCTGTTCGACAGCGCGGATGGCTATTCCAGCGGCCTGGCCGAGCAGATCCTGGGCCAGGCGATCAAGGGCAAGCGCAACCGGGTGCTCATTTCGACCAAGGCGACATTCCCGTCGGGCGACGGTCCGAATGACTACGGCTCGTCACGCCAACATCTCATCGAGGCGACGGAGGGCTCACTCAAGCGGCTCGGCGTCGAGACAATCGACCTCTTCCAACTGCATGGACAGGACTACAACACACCGGTCGAGGAGACGCTTTCCACGCTCGATCAGCTCGTGCGGGCGGGCAAGGTCCGCTATATCGGCTGCTCGAATTTCTCCGGCTGGCATCTGATGAAATCGCTCGCGGCGTCGGACCGGTATGGCTACGCCCGCTACGTCGCGCACCAAGCCTATTACTCGCTGCTCAATCGCGACTACGAATGGGAGCTCATGCCGCTCGGCCGCGATCAGGGTGTCGGCGCGGTCGTCTGGAGCCCGCTCGGCTGGGGCAAGCTGACGGGCAAGATTCGACGCGGACAGCCGGCGCAGCCCGGCACGCGCGCCCACGCCATTCCGGAAACCGGTCCGCGCTATGACGACGAGCGCCTGTTCGCCATCGTCGACGCGCTCGACGCCGTCGCCGCCGAAACGGGCAAGACAATTCCGCAGATCGCGCTCAACTGGCTCCTTCGTCGTCCGACCGTCGCCAACGTCATCATCGGCGCGCGCAACGAAGAGCAATTGCTTGAGAACATCGGCGCCGTGGGGTGGAAACTGACCCCCGAGCAGGCGGCGAAGCTCGACGCTGCGAGTGAGGTCATCCCCGCCTATCCGGTCTGGCACCAGCGGGACTTCCCGATGCTCAACGAAAGGGCGGCGAAGAGCTGAAGGCATCCGGCGAGTGGCGGGAGATCCTCGGCGCGCTAAGGTCCTGATTTCGCAGGAAGCGTGTCGCCGACCGGGCTGCCCGGAAAAAGGACTTGCGCAGACCGTGTTTCTGTGTAGCTTCAGGAATGCGGCGCAGAATGCCGATTGGGCGAGAT
Source organism: uncultured Alphaproteobacteria bacterium (assembly GCA_963761435.1). Classification (GTDB taxonomy): domain Bacteria; phylum Pseudomonadota; class Alphaproteobacteria; order Rhizobiales; family Beijerinckiaceae; genus Roseiarcus. Next base: position 916,731 of record CAVXHJ010000010.1, read on the forward strand.
ATGGGGTGATTCACATGCGATATTTAACTTCTCTTGCGTTCTTCATGATTCCGGCTGCGGCCTACGCAGTGGCTCTCGCCCCATCGCCGGAAACGGATCTCGGCGTGGCAAGCTTCGTTATGGTCGCTGGCGCGGCTCTGCTGGCCCGTCGCCTTCGCCGCCGCTGAACACAGTCGAACAGATTCGACCAAAGAGTCGGGGCGGGCAAGCGGAGGTATCCCCGCCTGGTACTATCGCCCCGACGCTCCTCTGAGGGAAAAGGACTTGCGCAAACCGTGTTTTTGTTTAAGGTAGCCACTACGGCGTGACACGCCGGCTTGGCGAAAAATGGGGTAATTCACATGCGATATTTGACCTCCCTGGCATTTTTCATGATACCGGCCGCCGCATATGCGCTGGTCGTTCGCGGCCCATCGCCGGAAACGGATCTCGGCGTGGCAAGCTTCGTTATGGTCGCGGGCGCGGCGCTTCTGGCCCGCCGCCTTCGCCGCCGCTGAACACAGTCGAATAGATTCGACCCATGAGTTCGGACGCGCGAGCAGGGGTTGGCGATCTGGCGCTGCCCCGCGTGCGCGACCGCGATGTTCTGTTGGCCTTCGTCCTGGGGCTTGGGCTCGCGATTTGTTGGCGCAACCCCGCGGCGAGTTCCCTCTCTGACATATCTGAAGATCTGTTGAAGGCCCGCTCCGGGATCGGAGCAGCCGAATTGCTTGCAATTGCGGTGCTCGCCACGCTGGCGTTTCGCTTCGGCGACGGCAGGCTGTTGAATGCGAGCGACCTATTGGCGATCGCGGTCACGAGTCTCGCGCTTGCATTCCCGCTGCATTTGGCCGCGAGCGTTCCGATGATTCTGGTCGGCGGGAAGCTGTTGTTTCGGCGCGATCCGCGCGTTTCGTCATTCGGCCAGGTCTTGCTGGCTCTCGCCTTCTATGAGTGGCTCGGGCCGGGGATTTTTCATCTCTTGGCGCCGTGGGTGCTAAAGATCGAAACGATCGCGGTCGAGGCCGTCCTCACTCCGATGGGTGGGTTCGCGCGCGACAATCTGGTGATCTCGAACGGCGCCGGCCACAGCATCATGGTCGAGGAAGGCTGCTCGGCTTTCCGCAATGTCTCGCTCGCATCGCTGATCTGGATCTCGCTGGTCAAGCTCGACACGCTGACATTGAAGGCCGCGCACCTCTGGATCTGCGCGGCGATGGCGGCCGTGACTGTGGCTCTCAACACCCTCCGCATCGCGCTGATGGCGCAGTCCTATCCGATGTATGATTTCTGGCACAACGGCGGTGGGGTTCCGATTGTGACGTTCACGATGCTCGCCGCGGTGCTGCTGATCTGCCTCGGCGGCCTTCGACTCGTCGACGAACGGTAGAAATCCCGCCGCCAGGCTGCACCGCGTCGCTTTCGTTCTAATCACCAATCGTCGCCTGTGAAGAACGGCGCGTATATATATATATATATAATATATATATTATCGCGACGGTACGTTTGGATGAACCTCAAGGGCAGTCTTGCGCGGGGATGGGAGGGTTCCGGGCGGTGGCGAGGATCGCCATGACGAAGACGCGGCAAAGGGCGGCCAGCCATTCGAGGAGTCGGCGGAGCAACAGAATCACGACCAAACGCTCCGATCAATTTGCGAGAAATCAAGCCGACAGACGCTGCTTTCCTGCAAATGCAATGACTTCCCGATCTCCGGAAACGCCTCAAAAATCAGGCGAGGCTGGGAAAAGAGGCGGGCTCGCGGCGCCGTTCGCAAGCGTCTTCTTGCGTACGAGAACGGCGGAGGGCGACGAAAAGGCAGGAGGTCCGGCGGTTGCTCCCCGCGCTCCATCACGTCCGATGGCTAATTCCGTCACTTCCGGCGCATCGCCTCGAGGCAATCGAGGAATGTCCACACGGGCCGCAGGATCGGCGATTCGACGAACGCCTCGCTGCGCGGAAGCTCAACCGCGACCTCGTGCGCCGGATCGCGCTCGATCGCCTTTCGGTAGAGCCGCCAGGTCGCATGCCCGAGCACCGGCATGATGACCGCAAGGCCAGTGAAAACCGGCAGCGAGCCGACGACGAGCGCCGCGGCGACGATGAGACCCCATAGCGCGACGGCGAGAGGATTGGCGCGCGTCACACTGAGCGAAGCCTCTAGCGCCGGGACAAGCCCAACGTCGCGGTCGAGCATCAACGGGAAGGAAACGACGCTGATGCAGAGCGCAAGCGCGGCGAAGCAAAAGCCGACGAGGCCGCCGACGATGATGAGCAGCCAGCCGCGCGTCGTCGTCAGCACGTCCGTGAGGAAGGGAAGCGCCGCCGCCGGAGGATCGGGTCCGTAGAGCCAAGAGTAAACGAGCTCGGCGGCGAAGATCCAGGCGGCGAAGATCGCGAGCAGGAGCAGGCCAAAGGCCAGGATCGACGGCAGCGCCGGCGAGCGAAAGACGGCGAAAGCGTCACGGCCTCTCACCGCAAGCCCGCGGTCGCGACGGCGGCTCATTTCATAGAGCCCGAGAGCGATGAAGGGGCCGATCAGCGCAAATCCCGCGGCGAGCGGAAAAACGAGCTGCAACGCGCTCGCGAATGAAGACATCCCGACGAGCGCCACTCCGGCCACCGCGTAGAACAAGCCGACAAAGACGGGATAGGTCGGGATGGCGAAGAAATCGTCGAAGCCTTCGGCGAGCGCGGAGAAGCAGTCGCGCGGGCCGATCGAGCGCACTTTCACGGGCGCGGTGAGCGCCTCGGGGCCGAAATAGACGTGGAAAGCGGAAGTCATGGCGATTCCTCCATGCATCTCACGCCGCATGAGATTCGGGCGTCAGGAGGAGACCTTAACGTCGCGAAGTCTCGCGCGGGCTCTTTGACTTGAGGCTACTCCCGGGAGCGTGGTTTGTCACGAAGGATCGGGAGGGACGTCGTGTCCGCATTCAAGCGCCAGGCTGGAACAATCGCTGCCCGATGAATTCGCCCTCGAGGACGCCGCGCGGGCAGGCGAACAGGCCCCCGCCGGTGTGGGTGGTGAACTGGTTGAGCGCGTCGAGCTTGGACATGTTCTCGTAGATCTTGATGAAGCCTGCGCGCGGATCGCGCTGGTAGGCGAGGAACAAGAGACCCGCATCATAAAGCATGCCCTGGCGCCAGGGCGGCCAGCGCTCGGCGGTGAAGCTGACCCCGTCATTGTAGGAGTAGGCGCGCCGCAGGACTTGCGCGCCGTCGTTGACCGACGCCGCGCCGAGCCGGACATGGGCGTTGTCGGCGATGAGCGGATTGCCGTCGCTGTCCGCACGGTCAAGGTCGAGGGAATCGTTTTCGCGCGCCTTGCCGATCGGCGCCCCGGAATATTTGTGCCGGCCGATCACCTGCTCCTGAAAGTCGACCTCCGTGCGATCCCAATGCTCGAGCGAAATCCTGATCCGCCGCGCCACCATGTAGCTGCCGCCGCGCATCCAGTCCGGGCCCTCCTCGCTGACCCACACCACATCATCGAACCCCCGCGGAGCGTCGGGGCCGGCGGGCGCGCCGGCGAGCGGCGGATTGACGGTGCCGTCCTTGAAGCCCATCAGGTTGCGCGGCGTTTCGCCTGCGCGCGTTTGGGGCAGGAAACCGGATTGCGCCCAACGGATCTGCGCCGCGCCGTATGAGAGGCGGTCGAGTTCCCGCACCGCGTGAAACGCGACCTGTGGGTCGTCGGCGCAAGCCTGCACCGAGAGGTCGCCGCCGGTGCGTGCGGGCTGCAACTGGTCGCCGTTGAACTTGGGCAGGTCGACGAGCGCCTCCGGGCGCCTGGCGGCAAGGCCGTAGCGGTCGACGCCGTTCTTCATGAAGAGACCCGGCCCGAAGCCAAAGGTGATGGTCAGGCGCGAGGGCGGAAGGCCGAGCGCGGAGCCGCCGTCCGGCCCCTCGACGCTGACGTCGTCGCCGAGAGGGCGCGCGGTCTCTCCCACCGTCATACGCCGGGCGGCGTCGGTCCAGAGGCGCAGCATCATCGTCACCTCGTCGACCGATTTGGCGACGAGGTCGAAGGCGACGAAGTAGGTATTCGTTTGCTGCGGCGTCGCGATGCCGCCCTGATGCTGGCCGAAGAACGCTTCATGACCCGATGCGGCCGGCGCCGGAGGTCTCGGATGTCGCGGCGCGCGCAAGCTTCGCCACGCCCGCGCCGGCCAGCAATCCCCCGGCGCCGGCCAGAAGGCCACGCCGGGAGGGACCGCCGCCCGGTGCGAACGGACAACTCATTTTGCGATCGCCAATGTGTTGTCCTCATCTTTGACGAAATAGAATCCGTCGCCCGCCGGGGTCACGGCGATGCCGAACAGATCGCCGCTGCCCGGCGGCTTCTGCGCCTTGTTGGGATCAATCCACCGCGCTCTTAGCTGTTCGCCGCTCGCCGGATCGATCTCGACAACCTGCCCGTTCTTGGCGTTGATCACCAGAAGATGGCCGTTCGGCGCGGTCGCCATCGCGAGCGGCGTTTGCAGGAGGCCATCCTTTGTCACGGTCCGGCCGACGCCGGCGCTGTGATCGCGGGTCGTCGCGTCCCAGATCGCACTGATCCGGTTGCCGGTCGCATCCGACACGTAGAGCGTGTCGTTCGGGCCAAGCGCGAGGCCGGTCGGCCCGACGAGGAATACGTCCTTGTTCGGCTGCGAGCCGAAGCCGCTCGCGACCACCGTCTGGTCAACCACCGCCGGCGGCTTGCCCTCGGGAATGGACAGCTTGATGCGCAGCACCGTCGCCTGGTTGACGACGCGAGGATCGCCCTCGGGCGAGCCGACGCCGAAGCCCGCCATGCTTACGAACAGCGTCGCGTTGTCGCCGTTGTCGATCACCGCCATATTTCCCCACGGCATGTCGATCTTGTCGCCGGCGATGACGCTCGCGACCTTGCCGTTGGAGTCGAGCACGATCAGGCAGCCCGCGCCCCTGGTCCCGGTCGTGCCGTCCGCGCTGGGCGCGCTGCCGACGATGACCCAGCCGCTCTTGAGCACGGCTAGCGCCGTCGACAGGCCGACGCCGCCCGGACATCCCGCGAGATCGCGAGGGAGCGCGGCGAAGGTCGAGAGCTTCTTGATCGTCGGATTGTAGTTGACGATGGTCGAGCCGAGCCCCTGCAGGTTGCCGGCGTCGTTGAAGTTGGTGATGAGGACGTCGTCCTTCTCGATCGATCCGACGGAGGCCGGCGCGACCACGATCGCATACGGGTTCTGATCGCCATTCTCCGGGACGGTCGAAATCAGCACCGTCTGCCGATGGATTCCGTCGAGGAAGCTCGCTGGCTGCGTCGCGGGCAGCGCCGCCCGCGGCGCGAGCGCCGCGATTGCAACGAGGGCGCCGAGCAACGCCTCGCGGCGGCGCGGAGACATATCGCAATTCTTGGTCATGCCAGTCTTTCCTTGATGATTGAAGCCAATGGGGTCGCTTGAGACGTTGCGCCCGCGCGCTCCCCCGTGGACGGCGCCCTCGCGGGCGAGGGCGGGGCTGCGCGCGGATAGGCCATCGCCGGGCCTTCGACTTTGAGCGAGACCCGAACGCCTTCCCGCGGCGCCAGATGGCCGGCGACGCGCGCGGTCACCGGTTCGCCCCCGGGTTCGAGGGCAAGCGAGACGCTGGCGTCATGACCGTAATAGGTCACCGCGAGAACCCGCGCCGCCGCGCCTTCCGGCTCAATTCGGATCTGCTCTGGGCGGATCATCACTTCCGCCGGGCCGTCTGGCGCGGGCCGCGCGAGTTCGAGCCGTCCGAGCGCGCAGTCGGCTAAGCCCGAAGAGACGACGCCGGGCATGAGCGCCGCTTCGCCGACGAATTGGGCGAGGGCTCCGTCCACGGGCTCGCGGTAAAGGACTTCAGGCGGGGCGACCTGCGCGAGCACGCCGTCGCGGAGGACCGCGACCTCGCGGCCCATGGAGAGGGCTTCCGACTGGTCGTGCGTCACCAACAGCGCCGTCGCTCCCGCGGCCCGCAGCACCGCCGCGACGGCTTGTCGGGTTTCCACCCTCAGCGAGGCGTCGAGTGCCGAAAAGGGCTCGTCCAGCAGCACCAGCTTCGGCCGCGGCGCCAGCGCGCGCGCCAGCGCCACGCGTTGTTGCTCCCCGCCCGAGAGTTCATGCGGACCCCTGCCGGCGTAGGATGCGGGCAGGCCGACCGTCTCGAGCAGCGTCTCCGCCCTGAAGCGGTCGCGCCGTTCCCGCCAGGGGAGCCCGAAGACCACGTTCGCGGCGACCGACAGGTGAGGAAAGAGCGAGCCCTCCTGCGCCACGTAGCCAACCAGCCTCTTCTCCGGCGCGAGGTGAAGGCCAGGACCGGACACCTTCCGGCCGTCGATCTCGATCGTCCCCGAATCGGCGCGTTCGAATCCGCTGAGCAGCCTCAAGACGGTCGTCTTGCCGCTGCCCGAGGCGCCAAGAATCGCAAACAGCGCGCCCGACGGCACGGCAAGGTCGACCCCGCGCAGGATCGGCGTCCCGCCAAAGGCCTTGGTCACCGCGGATAAGCGCACGTCCGCCATCGTCAGGCCCGAACCGGAAATGCGGCGGCGCCGAAACGGTGCGCAAGCAGCCAAGTGGACAGGAGCGAGATCGCCAGCATCATCGCCGCGAACGGCGCAGCCGCCGCAAAGGCCAGCGATGTCGTGTTGGCCCAAACCTCGGTCGCCAAAGTCCGGGTGCCAATCGGCGACAGCAACAGCGTCGCGGTCAGCTCGGTGGCGACGAAGACGAACACCATGGCGGCGCCGGCGCCTACCCCCGGTCCCGCCAGCGGCGCCAGGACTCTGACCGTGACCGCGAACCAGCCAAGCCCGAGCGAGCGGCCGGCCTCCTCGAGCCCGACCGGGACCTGGGCCAAGGCGGAGCGGACGCCGACCAGAGCGAACGGCAGGAAAAGGATCGCATAGGCGATCACCAGCAGCGCCGCGCTTTGATAGAGCGGGCGGATCGCCTGGACGGTCAGCGAAATGAACGCCAGCGCGACGACGATGGCGGGCACGCCCTGGGCAAGATAGGCGATCCGCTCCAGAATGATCGAGAGCCGGCTCGGGTATCGCGTCGCGAGATAGGCGAGCGGCGCCGCGAGCACCAATGCCGCGCCGGCGCCCGCCAGTCCATAGCTCAGGGAAGCGAGCGTCGCGTCGATGAGAAGCGGCCAGGATGGCGCGACCGGGGAGGTGGCGGCCTGGGCGTGCTGGGTCAGCCAGTAGCCTATCATGCCCAAGGGCACGCCAAGCGTCGCGATGGTCAGCGCCGCGAACGCCAGCAGGGCCGGCCATCGGAGCCACCCGAGATGAACGGGCGCCGCGATCCGCCGCGCGCCGGAGCCGACCCGCGCATAGCGGGCCTTTCCGCGTATGTTCAGTTCCGCGACGACGCACACGAGACACAAGGCGATGAGCACCAACGCGAGCAGGGAGGATTCGGGCCCATCGAGCCCGGTCCGATATTGAGCGTAAAGCTCGGTCGTGAAGGTGCGAAAGCGCAGCAGCGCAAAGGCGCCGAATTCGATCAGGACATCGAGCGCGACCAGCAATACGCCGCCATAGAGAGCCGGGCGGAGTTGAGGCGCCACAACGCGGAGGAAGCATCCCCACCCGCCCTGACCCAACGACCGCGCTGTCTCCTCCAAGCCCGGGTCGAGGCCGCGCAAGGCGGCGGCGACCGGCAGATAGACCAGTGGATAATAGGCGCACGTCACAACCAGCAGCGCGCCGCCAAAATCCTGGAGCCCATTGCTGAGCGAAACCCAGGCATAGCTCGAGATGAATGGCGGAATCGCCAATGGCGCGACTGCGAGCGCAGCCCAAACTTTCCGGCCCGGAACGTCCGTCCGCTCGACCAGCCACGCCGTCGCCGTCCCGATGACGCTGCAGGTTATGGAGGCGGCCACCACCAGCCCGACCGTATTGACCAAGAGCCGTCCGACGAGCGGACGAATCAGCAAGCCTATCGCGCGGTCAACGCTCACGCCGGACGCCTGAATGGCCGTCACGAGAATCGGCAAGAGGACGAGCACGGCGGCGAAAGCAGCGGCGGCTATCAGGCCAGCAGGCGCGCGCGCTCTCCGGTTGGCCAGCGCGGGCTGGCCAAAGCCGAAGGCGCGCGCCGCGCCATCCAGGCCGACGGCTTGCGACATCAGATCAGTCCGGCCTCGCTTAACAGCGCCGCAGCGTCGCGGTCGTCGCCAATCTGTTTGAAGGTCAGGGTCGGAGGCTGCAACTCGCCGGTCGGCTTCAGGAGCGGGTTCGCCGCCACGCCGGCGGCGAGCGGATATTCGAAAGTGATGTTGAGTTTCGACACCAGCTCCTGAGCCGGTTTGCTGACCAGGAACGCGAGGAACTTCTGCGCCGCCGCCGGGTTGCGCGAGCTCTTGAGCGCCGCGGCCCCCGAGACATTCATCACCCCGCCGACATCGCCGCCGGCGAAGTGGTGAATGGCGCTCTGCATCTTGTCGGCGCCCTTTTCCATCCTCAGCCGCGCCCAGTAGTAGTTGTTGATGATCCCGGTCGCGACCGCGCCCCGGTCGACCGCCGCGATAACCGCTTCGTCGTCGTCAAAGATCATCGCGTTGTCGCGCAGCCCTTTGAGCCACTCGAGGGCGGCTGGGCGCCCCTTTACCGCCGCGACGGCCCCGACCAGCGGCAGGAAGTCCGCGTCGGTCGGCGCTATCGCGACCTTGCCCTTCCACTCGGGCTTCGCGAGGTCGAGCAGCGACGCGGGCAGCGCCAACTCCTGGATCACGCCGGTGTTGTAGGCGAGCACATTTTCGCGCGCGAGGACGCCGACCCAATCGCCGGCCGACCCGCTGTCCTGAGCCGGCACGCTCGCGAGCGTCTCCGGGGCGACTTTCGCCAACAGCCCCTTCTCCGACAGCAATTCAAGCTCCGGCGAGTTCTCGGTGAAAAACACATCCGCGGGGGACGACCGTCCTTCCTTCACGATCTGGCTGGCAAGCTCCGGGGCCTCGCCGGAATGAACCTTGACATCGATTCCGGTTTCCTTGGTGAACTCCTTGGTCAGGATGTCGACGGTCTGCTCGTGTTGGGCCGAGTACACGTTGATCGAGGCGGCTCCGGCGCCGGAGACGACGCCGAGCCCCAGGCCCATCGCGGCGGCGCACACAAACAGACGGACGAAGGGGGAGCGGGGCATAGCAATTCCTGTGTTCCGAGAGCGGACCGAGCCGCTTCGTCGCGGATTTTCCGTTAACAAGGGGGCGCCGGGGCGACAAGAATGGCCCGCAAATATTAGAAACGATTCAATTTAGAAGCGTTTCAAATCGGCCTAGGCGGTCGAAGCGCTCGCGCTCATTCCGCCGCCGCGCGGGGCGCTTTCGTCGCCAAGGGCCGGCGCGACCCGAACGCCCGGGTCAAGACGACGATGACGGCCAGCGTCAGGCCGTAGGCGACCACCTGCAATATCGACGGTTCGTCCGAATAGCCAATCAGCGTGTGCAATACGCGCCCGAGCAGACTGGTGTCGGAAAGGATGGTGGAAGTGTCCCAGGCGGTCTCCGCCAACAGCGTCAGGACCCCGGCCTGTTGCAGGAAAAGAACCGCCTGAGCCGCCAGTCCCGCGGCGAGAAAGCTGATGAGCGCCGTGGTGACGGCGAACAGGCGGCGCTGAGGGATCGTCACCAGGCCGAGGTAGGTGAGCGCGGTCACGCCGACGCCCGCGGCCAGGCCGAGAAACGAGCCGATCACAAGTTCAGCGGTCGTGGACCCCGCGGAAGCCACGAGGCCGTACATGAAGAGCGCGATTTCAGAGCCCTCGCGCATGACCGCGACCGCGCAGACGACGCCAAGCGCCACAATGGAGCGGGAGCCGGTGCGCACGGCTTCGCCCACGCGTTTGACCTCCGCGGCGAGCTCGCGCCCGTGGCTCGCCATCCAGACATTGTGCCAGATCAGCATGACAACGGCGATCAGCAGGATCGAAGCGTTGAAGATCTCCTGGCCGACGCCCGCCAAGGCCTCGCCGATCGCCCCGGCGAAGGCCGCCACCAGCGAGGCTCCGACGACGCCGGCCGCAACGCCGGCGGCGATGACGAGCCGGCTCCCCGGCAAGCCCCGCGTCACTGCAAGGACGATCCCGACGATGAGGCCGGCCTCGATGACCTCGCGGAAGACGATAATCAGCGCGCCGAGCATCGACGTTTCCCGTTCGCATCCACTCGAGCAGCAGCCGCGCTCATTTCACGATCAGAAAGCCTTCCGTCGTGTCCTCGTGATAGTCGTCGAAGAACCGGTACCGGCCCGGGGAGAGCGGCCGCACCTGCACGGAAATCTTGCCCCCGCCGGGGACCACCTTCTCGACGCGCAAAGTCTTGCTCTCGAACTCCGAAGGGGTCGGATCGAGGTTGGTGACCTCGATGACGATCGGTTTGCCGGATGCGACGGTCGGCTCCGCCGGAGAAAATCGATGGTCCTTCAGGGTGACGCTGACGCTCGCTGAGTCCTCCGCAAGGGCGAGCGGCGCGCCGCCTGCGCAAGCGAGCGCCAATCCCAAAACGACAATCGAAACGCAACGTTTGCTGTTCATGTTGAACTCCATGCTCGCCTTCAGAACTCGACTTCAAACTTCAAGTTGCCCTGCTGATGCGGAAAGTTCGTGAGGTCGAGGCCGAAGTTTTCGCCCGTGGCATGGCCAGCGATCTGGACCGACCACGCCGCCGCCAGCATCACACGGCCATTAAATTGATAGTGAAACGTCGGACCGAGATAGATCGCCTGGCCCTGGAATGACTGAATGCCCGCGCCGTCATAGGCGGCGTCATATTCGATCTCGGCGCCCATTGTCAGTTTGGGCGTGAAACGGTAGGCGAGCGCGCCCGATACTCCGTATTCTGCGGACCATGCCCATGACTCTCCAGGCGACCGAGCGTAATCTGGGGTGTAGAAGACGTTCGTCGCCGCATAGAACCGATTGGGAATGAGTTCTGTATCGAGGATCGCTCTGAACGTCGTATTGAAATCCGTGATCGGCTGACCTCCATCGTCGATGCGCGCCCACTCGGGCTCGGCGACCAAGGTGAACCCGAATGGGGAGCCCGGACCGCGTCCAATCACCAGGTAGCGAAATTCCGCCGACAGGCCGCTGAAGTTGAACCCGTGCGCATCCGGCATTCCGGGCACGTCATTGACGGAGAAGCCAAGCCCATGCGCGCTGAGTTCGTAGCCAAAATATTGTGTCGGAACCCCTTCGAACTCAACCTCCTGCTCGAGCGCTCCGTATGTGCCGCCGCGCAGGCCCGACGCGGTCGTCGTCTCAAATTCGATCGACTTTTCACCTTCAGCGCCAATGTCGGCGCCCTCAGTGAAGCCGAATATGTATTTGGTCTCGAGCTCGTGATACGGGTCGGGCGTGCTCAGTTGTCCCAGACTGGGCAGCGTCACTCCGGCATTGCTGGAATTGGCGGCCTGCGCGGCGGCGACCGAGATTCCTCCCCATCCCGCAACGAACATTGATACAGCCGCGAGTATTGGCGCGCTCGAGCGCCGCCCCCGTCGAATAGTCATCGTGCCCCGCAGTCCAACGGCTTCTGGGACTGCGGCATGCAGTCAAACGAGGAACACTCCACCCCCGCATTCCGAAAGATACGGTCGACAAATCGGAATGATTCCAATTTGGAGCGATTTCAATTCTGCGGGTCCGCGGAAGGGCGACAGGCGACGAGCCCCCGCCCTGTCGCCTCTCTTCACCTCCAGCCGAAGCGAATCAGAAATAGCGAGTGATGCGGAAGCGGCCAGCGAAGCCGTCGCTGTCGCCATGCCAGTCGCCCGGAACAAAGACCGCGCCGCCTACGTCGCCGAGATTGTAGACCGTGCCGAGGAACCCGCTCGGCCGCTCCTGGCTCGTCCCCTGATACATGAGCTCAGGATCGAAATTGAGATTGGCGGCCGGGTTCCAGCCGAGGTCGGCGCCGATGATCCACGTCCTCGCTCTTGGCGAGAGCGGCCCCCGGATCGCCTGAGCCAGGCCGCAGCCGAAGCCATTGAAGGAGCAGCCGCCGCCCATGCCGCTCCAGCTGATCTCGCCGTACGATCCTTCGAGATCGAGATAGATCTGCGGGGTGAAGTGGTGCTCGAGCACGGTGGTGATGGACCAAGCCGTCGGCTTCGACCAAACATTGGTCAGCGGATTGAAGAAGGCGTCGGCGAGATACATGGGCTGGCCGTTGCCATTAACCTGGCCGCCCTCGCCCCACATCATTTTCTCCGCCGCCCATGCCTCCGTACCAGACGGCGCTCCGGCTATAGGCCCCGGTAAGGAGGACGTTGTCGCCGTCGCCGAAGGACGGAAGATTGACCTTGACGCCTGCGTCGAGGCCCCAGCCAATCTGGTTTTGTTGGAAGTCGCAATTGACCGGCGTGACAACCCCGCATCCGTTGGCCGCGATCGCGCCGCTGGTGATCGCGTCAGAGCTCGCGTTGACGTTGTGGATGACGCCGGAAAGCTGCGCTTCGCCCAAATCCTGCTTGACGTGGACGGAGCCTACGACATCCGGCCACTTCTGACCGCCATAGGTGATGTTCCCCGGATTGGAGCCGGCCGCGCCAGTCAACTGGACGCCCGGGCCCGAAGAGCCGAGCGGACCAGGGCTTTCAGCCGAGATCGTCGCCGTAAAGCCGTTGCTGAAGGAGGCGGTATAGGCCAGCAGCGGAGGCTCGTTGAAACCCTTGCGGTCCGGGGAGAGTAAGTTTGCCCAGTTGTCGCCGCCCGCGGTGAACGAGAAGAACGACTGCGCCACGCCGGCCGTGACGCCGGCCCAGGTCACGTAGGCTGTGTTGACATAGGTCGTGTTCGAGATTGCGTCGAAGCCGTTGGCCATCTCGGCGTTGAGGTCGAAATGCCCGATCAGCGGCCCGTATGCGGTGTTCGAAGCCGTGTCGAAGCCAAAGTTGCCGCGGGTCGTCCAGCCGGTCTGATGACAGTGGAAGGTGGTGTTCTCCTGGGCGGCGCTTGCCGCAACGAGCACGCGTTGAGTCGAGAGCCCCTGCGTGAACGGCAACGAGGGAACGCCAGCGATTCCCTCGAGGATGGCCGTGTCGGCCCAATTGTACTGGGCGTTGAGAACGCCGCCCGTGAACTGCCCGGTGATGTAGCCCGAGAATTTCACGCAGATGTCCGAGCCCGGCAACGTCCAGCCGGTGACGCCGCCGACGTTGCAGACCTTCACATATTCAACCGGCGCGGCCTTCCGGGTCGGAAGGTCGGCCGCGCTGGCGCTCCCGGCCAGAGCGAAGGCGGCCGCCGAGCCAAACAGCAGGGTTCTGGAAAGCATCATGTCCGGCCCAACCCATGTTGCGAAGACAGTCATCATCTGCGCGACTACAGGCAAAACCCGAGATCAACCGCGAATGCGGTTGGCCTCATCAGTATTTCTACCTATACCATCGCCAGAGTGAGTCTTGGTGTGTCGGAGCGACTGTTCATTCCAGCCGTTTTCGAACCCCCAACTGAAGAGCAAACTCGACTCCGACGCTTCGCAAATATTATTTCGCAGCAAATATCTATAGCAAGTGCTGTGGAGCAAGATTAGAAACGATCCATTTTAGAACTATTCAAAATCGCTTCCTTCCTCATGTCCAGCCTCCCGCAACTCGGAGCTCTGGGCGCGCTTCAATCGCCACGTCGAGCGGATCGCCCGCTGTCGCGTAAATTTGTTAGCCGAAATCGCAGAAACCTCTTGCGCATGAGGTCCAATTCGCACAAATAGTCGGCTGCCCAATACGCACGTGCCTGTGGTCGTGTGTCGGTCGGCGGGGATCTGGACAAGAGGCCAGTCAACCGCCCCTGGAAGACCGGCAGCCGGAGGCCAACCGGCGAACCCCGCCAAACGGGGGACGCGACTTGAAGCAACGACGGACCGGGCTTTTTTGGTCTCTGCCGACCCTCCAAAGGTTGGCGCCCAAAGAGGCTTGTCTATCTTGCCGGGCGTGCGGACGGGCATTTCTCGTCCAAACGATGGCTCTCGATCGCTTAGGTCTGCAAACAGGCCCGGGCGTGTCACGGCTACGGCGCAGCAGCTGATTGCTCGCGTCTTCGTTGGCGGCTTTTTCAAAGCCGTCGCGGGGGCCAACGGGCAATCGCGTCGGCGGGTCAACGACTTCGCGTCGCGTCTCCAACGCGCGGCGTGAAAAGTCGCATCGCCGGCGAGTCCTTCATGTTTCCAGGCGCGGAGCAACCGCGCGCTTGGGGGATGCCGCTATGACGGACCGCATCAAGGAATTCCTCGCCCGAAACTGCGAGGACGGACCGCGACTCGTCGTCGATCTCGACGTCGTGCGCGAAAACTATATGGGCTTCGCCTGCGCCCTGCCGGACACCCGCGTGTTTTACGCCGTCAAGGCGAATCCGGCTCCGGAGATCCTCGCTTTGCTCGCAGGCCTCGGGGCGTGTTTCGACACCGCCTCGCTCACCGAGATCGAGCAGGCGCTCGCCGCCGGCGCGACGCCCGACCGCATCAGCTTCGGCAACACGATCAAGAAGGAAAAGGACATCGCGCGCGCCTATGGGCTCGGGATCCGGCTTTTTGCCATGGATTGCGAGGCGGAAGTCGAGAAGATCGCGCGCGCCGCGCCGGGGGCGAAAGTGTTCTGCCGAATCATGTGCGACGGCGCGGGCGCCGAATGGCCGCTGTCGCGCAAGTTCGGCTGCGCGCCGGATATGGCCGCTCGCGTGCTCGAGCGCGCGCACGCGCTCGGCCTCGTCGCCCACGGGCTCTCGTTTCATGTCGGCTCGCAGCAACCCAATCCGCGGATGTGGGATCGGGCGCTGAAAGCCTCGGCGGCGATCTTTCGCGACCTGGCGGAGCGCGGGGTTCAGCTCGCCATGATCAACCTCGGCGGCGGCTTCCCGACCCGCTATTTAAAGGACGTGCCTGCGATCAAGACTTACGGTCAGACGATCTTCCGTGCGCTCCGCCGCCATTTCGGCAACCGCATCCCCGAGACGATCATCGAGCCTGGCCGCGGCATGGTCGGCAACGCGGGGATCATCGAAGCTGAGGTGGTGCTGATCTCCAAGAAGGCGAATGAGGACAAGAGCCGCTGGGTCTATCTCGACATCGGCAAGTTCAACGGGCTCGCCGAGACGACGGACGAGATGATTCGCTATCCGATCCGCACTGCTTTCGACGATGACCCGCTCGGGCCTTGCGTCATCGCGGGGCCGAGCTGCGACTCGGTCGACGTGCTCTACGAGAAGGAGCCCTATCTCCTGCCGATCTCGCTCGAGATCGGCGCGAAGGTCCTCATCGAGGGAACGGGCGCCTATACGACGACCTATTCCTCCGTGGGCTTCAACGGCTTCCCGCCTCTCAAGTCGTATGTGATCTGAGCGCGCGCGCCTCGCGTCGTCCCGTTCATAGAGGCGCGCGGGCTCAAGCTTCGCCGAGCCATCAGAGCGTGAAGCGGGTCGGCTTGCCGAGCTGCAGGCTCGTGAGTCGATCCGCGATCTTCAGGACCGCGAAGGCCTGCGTGAGGTCCTCCGCGCTCTCCTTGAAATGCGCCCAGCCCTGATTGTGAACCCCGACGATCTTCGCATTCGGAAACGCATGCGCTGTCTCGATCACGTCGTTCGCGTCCATCGTCAGGTGGAACCGCGCGCGCGTCTCCGCCGATCCGGCGAATGCGATGACGAGCTTGGGCTGGAACCGCCGCGCCACTTCCGCCGTTCCGTCGTACCAGACCGTGTCGCCAGTGACATAGATCGCGTCGCCCTCACGCCCGCGCCCGATGAGGAACCCGACGACGTCGCCGGTCAGCGGCTCGACTCCGGCAGGTCCGTGCCGCGCCGGCGTCGCCGTAATCAAGAGCCGGGAGCCGCCGGCGCCCTCGATGGTCGCTGTTTCAAACGGCGCGAGACCCTTGCTCTTGCCCCCGACCCGTCCGGCGCCGACTTTGGTCGTGAAAGTGGTCTTCGCCTTCTCGAGAAGGGCGCGGCCGGAACGATCGAGGTTGTCGAAATGCTGGTCGTGGCTGAGCAGCACGGCGTCGATCGCGCCGACCTCCTCAGCCGTCAGCGCGGGCCCGGCCGTCTTGGTGAGCACCGCGCCGCCCTGATATTCGCCCGGCGGATCGAAGGTCGGATCGGTCAGCAGCCTGAAGCCGTCGAACTCGATGAGGACCGTGGGGCCGCCGATGAGGGTGAGCGTCGCGTCGAAACCGTCCATGGAGCGTCCTCCGATCCCATTGGGTCCATCCTAGCAGCCCGAGCTGTCATATACGTGGCGCGCGCTTGACCTATCCTCGACCGCTGCGCGAGGAAGTCGGAGCCTCGCTCCGCCGTCGGGCGACGGCCGGTCGTCCCTCGGGGCGGGCGCCACGAGAGGCGCGCCCAAACTCAGATGCGCGGAACGTTCGAATGAAGCTCACCCTTCCCCTCATCGCTGCTCTTGCGGCCTGCGTAAGCCTCGTCAACCCGGCGCGAGCCGCATCCTCCCTCCCTGCCGTCACGACGCAACCCGATCCGCCAGCGGACGTCGCGCCCTATTTCGTCGCCGACACCGACCCGCGCTGGACCGACGCGAACTGGTCGGCGGAGGACATCGCCGCGCTCCGGCAGAAGGTGAAGTACGTGTTCGTGATCTTCAACGAGAACCGCTCGTTCGACCACGAATACGGGACGCTTCCCGGCGTCAACGGCCTCTATTCCGACGGCAAGAATGCGCGCAGCCCCGCCGATACGCCGGGCTTTACCGAGAGCTATCTCGACGCCAACACCGGGCAGACCGTAACCGTCCAGCCATTCCGCGTCGGTCCTGAGCAGAACGCGACCATCAAGGACTTCGACCGACCATTCCCATACCGGCCTCGCAGCGAAACTCGACGTCCAGAACGGGGTCCCGCAGATGGACAAATTCGCGGCCGTGGAGTGGTATCGATACGCCCATACCGGCAGCGCCAAGGGCGAGGCGATGGGCAAGCAGTTCGCCCGCCTCGTCATGACGCATATCGACTGCGACACCATCCCGTTCTTCTGGCGCTACGCCAGCCGCTTCACGATCTTCGACAATATCTTCGCCACCGAGGATACGCCCTCGACGCCGAACGCCGTCGCGATGATCGCCGGGCAGTCGGGCGAAACCCAATGGGTCAAGCACCCGGGCGCGGCGGCGAACCCCGCCAATGACGGCTTCACCGGTCCTATCAGCGGCACGATCAACGGCCAGACCTATTCGGGCTCGGCGACCACGCAAGGGCCGCCTCTGGTCAACGACCCCGAGCCCTGGTGGGGCTCCGAATTCGACGACACGACCGCAGGACGCGAGCCGGCCGGAGCGGCGGGGAAAGAGTCCTACAACTCCGCCAACATCGCTTCGAACCTCACCTTCGCCACGCTGCCGCTCACCTTCATGGGCGGCTGGATCAACTGGTTCACCAACCTGGACCGCAACGCGGCCTTCGACCTTCTCGACCTCCAGAAGGACATCCCCTTCATCGCCAATCTCGGCGGCGAGCCGGTCCAGTGGCGCTGGTACCAGAACGGCTACGACCAGGAGCCGACCGACAAAGGCGGTCCGGCGTCACACGAGAACTACGTCAGTCACCACAACGGCCCTCAGTATTTCGGCTATCTGGCCAACAATCCGGCCGAAGAGACCAACATGCGCGGCGAAGGCGACTTCTTCGCCGACCTGGCGAAGAACGCGCTGCCGCGCAACGGCGGCGTGTTCTATCTTCGCGGCGGCTACTACAACCTCAACTACCCGAAGCAGACCGCGATCATCCAGAACCCGAACTACCCGAACAAAAATGGCCTCACCCCGGCCGAAATCGCGGCGATCGACGTCTCCAAGTCCGGCGACGACGATCATCCGAGCTATTCGGACAGCCAGCTCACCGAAGCCATGGCGGCGCGCGCAATCAACGCCATCGCCGCCAACAGGGACATCTGGGAGAAGAGCGCAATCATCATCACCTACGACGAGTCCGACGGTCTCTACGACCATGTGTCGCCGCGGATCTTGAGCTACGGGCCCGACGGACTGCCGCTCGCGCGCGGCGTCCGAATTCCGCTTCTGCTCATTTCGCCCTATGCGCGCGTCCATGCGGTGTCGCACGCGGAGGGGGACCACAATGCGGTGATCGAGACGATCAACGCGCTCTTCGGCCTGCCCGCCCTTTCGAGCCTGCCGGACGAAGCCGACGCGCTCGCCGCCGGCGATTCGCCCTCGTTCAACGCTGTTGCGCCGCCCGGTTTCGAACAGAAATATCTCGGGCCTCGCGACGCCAACTCGCCAAGCGCGGAGAGTTTGTTGTCGGGCTTCGACAAGGCGCGGCTGAGCGGCGCCCTGTCCGCTCTGCCCGGATCCTACGCGACGATCCCGAGCGACATCGTCGAGACATTCCCACACTATGGTGGCAAGGGCTGCGAAGCGATCGGGATCACGCCGGAAGACGTGCGCCAGGGGATCCCGAACGCGATACCGGAAGGGTTCAATTCGCTGCCCGCGACGCTGCCGGCGTACAATTGAAACCGAGCCTGCTCGAGTCGTCCTTCGAGACGCGCTGCTTCGCATCGCTCCTCAGGACGAGGTTTGGGGCGAGAGGTCGCACGCAAAGCCCTCGTCCCGAGGAGCCCGCAAAGCGGGCGTCTCGAAGGACGACTCCAGCGCTCGGCGTCGCGATCGCCGTCGCGCTCGCCTCGTGTCCCGCCGCCCACGCGGGCGCGATTGTCGATCGCATCAAGTCGTCCGGCGTCATCCGCTGCGGTGGCGTTCCGCGTCCTGGCCTCGCCGACCGGCCGGCTGTGGGTCGTGGGCCGGGCGGGTTCTATCTCGACCTTTGCCGCGCGGTCGGCGCAGCGCTCCTTGCCCAGAACGGCAGGTTCGAGTTCCACCCTTACGATTCCGATCACGCCTTCGAGCGCGTCGAGACCGGCGCCGACGATCTCTCCTTTCTCGACGGCTCGGACATCGCCGATCATCGCCTCGCCGCCAAGGTCGCGCTCGGTCCGCCGGTTTATTTCGTTTCGACGTCGGCGATGGTCCACAGCGACTCGGCGGTCCGGCGCTTGGACGACCTAGGCGCGAAGTCGATCTGCTTCTACCAGGGCGACAGCGCCCACCGACATCTGGAAGGCTGGATGGCGGCGCATCGACAGAGCTTCGTGCGCATGGGCTATATGGAGTATGGCGAGCTTCACGACGCCTTCAATGCCCGGATCTGTGAGGCTCAAGTCGGCGAAAGCGGCGATCTGGCGTCCACCCGGCTCGAGGAAAGGGCCGAAAAGTCGAGCCGCATCCTCTCCGAGCCGCTCGGTGCCTTTCCCGTGTTCGCGGCGACCCCGGCGAGCGACCCGCAATGGTCGGCGATCGTCGCCTGGGCGATCTTCGCCTTGCAGCGCGCCGAGCTCGCGGCCTCGCCATGGGCGGCGGCGGGTGTCGATTCCCTTGGCGTCGAGGGGCGGGAGCTCGGCCTCCCCGACGACTGGATCAAGCATGTGATCGGCGCCGCCGGATCCTATGCCGACATCTACGCGCGCAACCTCGGCGACGCGTCGCCTCTCAAGCTCCCTCGCGGCCCGAATGCGCCCGCCGAAACCGGCGGCCTGTTCGCGACGCCCTTTCGGGAATAGCCGGTGGCCAAGATAAGCGCCGGCATCCTCCTCTTCCGAAGACGCCCGGCGGGAGTTGAAGTCCTGCTAGTGCATCCGGGCGGCCCGTTCTGGGCGAAGAAGGACTTGGGCGCGTGGTCGATTCCCAAGGGGCTCATGAACGAGGGGGAAGACCCGCTCCAGGCGGCGAAGCGGGAATTCCTCGAGGAAACGGGGACGGCGATCGATTGGGATTTTCTCGAGCTCGGCGCGTATCGGCAGCTCGGCGGCAAGACGATCGTGGCCTATGCGCAGGAGGGCGATTTCGATCCCGCATCGCTCTTGAGCAACATGTTCTCGACCGAATGGCCGCCCCATTCCGGACGTGTGGCCGAGTTCCCGGAGGTCGACAAAGCAGCCTGGTATTCGATCGATGAAGCGATGGAGAAGGTGACGAAAGGCCAGAAGCCGATCATCGCCGCCCTGGCGGAAAAGCTCGGCGTTTAGCGGCTTGCCTTCCGCACCGCGCCGTGAAAAAGCGCGCGCTCGACCTATATCTGGCCTCTCGCCTCTTAGGAGCCCGGTTTCATGGCGTTCTGGTTGGACATTGCGGCCTTTCTGGTCAAGGCGCTCATCATCGTCGCCGCCATCGGCAGCCTCGCAATCCTGATCGCGCGGCTGGCGCGCTCGGGCGAAGCCAAGGAATTGGAGATCAAGATCCGTTCGCTCAACGAGCGTTATGACGACATGAGCGACGCGATGGATGGCGCCCTCCTCGACAAGAAGGAGCGCAAGGCGCGCTTGAAAACGCGCAAGAAGGAGGACAAGGCCGCCGCCAAGGCGCGACGCGGGCAGGCGCCGGGCAAACGCATCTACGTGCTCGGCTTCAAGGGCGACCTGCGCGCGACCGCGGTCAAGCGACTGGGCTCGGAGATCGACGCCGTGCTGATTGCGGCTCGGCCCGGAACCGACGAAGCCGTGATCAGAATTGAAAGTCCGGGCGGCACCGTAACCGGCTATGGGCTTGCGGCGGCAGAGATCCTGAGATTGCGGGAGCACAAGGTCAAGGTTGTCGCCTCGATCGATCAGGTGGCGGCGAGCGGCGGCTACATGATGGCTTGCGCGGCGGACCGCATCGTCGCCGCGCCATTCGCAGTCGTGGGTTCGATTGGCGTCGTGGCGCCAGTCCCGAACCTCCATCGGCTCCTGCAGAAGAACGAGATCGATTTCGAGGAGATGACCTCGGGCCAATTCAAGCGCACAGTTTCGGTCCTGGGCGAGATCACGCCTGCGGGGCGCGAGCATTTCCGCGGCAAGCTCGAGGACACGCACGAGGCGTTCAAAGCCCATGTCGCTCAATGCCGCCCCCAGGTCGACATGGCCAAAGTCGCCAACGGCGACCACTGGCTGGCCCGTGAGGCGCTCGGCCTCGGCCTCGTCGATGAGATCATGACAGGGGACGAGCTTCTGTTTCGCGCCCGCGACAGCGCGCGGCTTTATGAGGTGAGCACGGAGCCGCGCAAGACTTTGGCGCAGCAGCTCCTGAGCGGATTAGGGGCCGCGGCGCAGGGGGTGGCGGATAGCGTCATGGCCCGAATCCGCAGCTGATTGAACGGGCAAAGGGAGAGCTCAAATGCCCGAGGTATTTTCCATCTACAATTGTGGGACTTCGCACAACCGCCAAAATCTGGATGAGACGGTCGCGGATCTGGCGCGCCGCAGCGCCGGTGCGGAGAATCGCGACTGGATGATAAACGACGGCCCGGGAAGCCACTCTCACGACCCAGGCAAGTCGGGGACGGCCCTTGATCGGGGGCTCGCGGCGCAGGCCAGCGCGCCGGGGACGCGCGATCCGGTCACCGGGCTGGAGGAAGCCTCAAACTTCGCGGTCATTCGCGGAATGATTAGCGGCTATGGCTGGGAGCACAACGTCGAGCATACGATGGCGGTGCTGAACGGGACCCTCGACCTGCCGCGCACCATCAACATGGCAGGCTGGAGCCGGGGCGCGATTACATGCTTCATGATCGCCCATGCGCTCAGTGAAAATCCACGGACGAACGCGATTGCGGTGAACATCTTTGCATTGGATCCTGTCCCCGGCCCGGGGAACTTCGACGACCCCGACAAGGTGACGCTGCCGGCGAATGTGCAGCACTATTCGGCGGTGGTGCAGCAGGACGAGCGGCGCAAGATATTCAGACCGGCGCTGATCGACGAAGACGCCGCGCCGGGGATCAAGACCAGGTTCTACTACATGCCCGGCGGCCACTCGACCGGGGTGTTCCGGACCAAGAACGAGATCGGCCTGATCGCGACATTCCTCGTCCACAAGTTCCTGCAGAAGCACGGCACCCGGCTTAGCGGGGCGATCGAGCTCACCCCACGCGACCTGTGCGAACTCTACGCCAAGGTTCGCCTGGATATCGCGGAATACGAAAGAAGTGGCGGAGGCGCGTTGCTGCTTCTGGGCAAGCAGCGCCGCACCCTCCCCAATCGATTTCAAGACACGGCCTATTTTATCAACGACCATCACGCGAACCAGTTCCGCAAGACCTTTCCACTTGTATGGTCGGCGTTGGAACAGGGCGTAAGCGGCACTTTCCAGCCCATATTCGAGAGCGCGATGACGACGCTCAGAAATCAAGCGCCCACCACGTATCTGTCGCTCGAGAGGGTTGGGATTTTATCGTGAGTTGGGCGGTCACTACGGCAGGGCCGCCCTCCACAACTCGTCGGAAAACAGGCGTTCCGCCAAACGCTTAATCGACCAGTCGACAATCAGCGCAGCTGGTAGCAGTTGATGATCGTATGCGGATTGCGCGTCACGTCATAGAGCACGCCGCACTGGACAAGCGCGTTCGTCCCCGGATGACGGAACAGGATCAGCGACGTTCGATTGTCGTAGCCGCTCGCATAGCCGGCAATCTCCCACCCGTCGGCGAGCAGGCCCTCGATGGTCGGCGACGGCTCGGCCGCGGCGACCGCGGTCATGCTCATTGCGACGATAGTTGTGAGGCGCGCAGCACCCCGTCTGGTCAGCGTCGCATTGAAGCTCGCTTGTTCAAGACGCGGCCAACTGCTAGTCAGCCGCCAACTTCCCTTTCCCCTCACGGACAGTCCTCGCATGGCCGCGCGCCAGTTCATCTATCATATGCAGGGCCTCGGCAAGACCTGGCCGGGCGGCAAGAAGGTTCTCGAAAACATCAACCTGTCGTTCTATCCGGACGCCAAGATCGGCGTGCTCGGCGTTAACGGCTCAGGCAAGTCGACGTTGCTCCGCATCATGGCCGGGCTCGACACGGAGTTTGTCGGCGAGGGTTTCGTCGCCGAAGGCGCCAAGGTCGGCTATCTGCCACAGGAGCCTCAGCTCGATCCGGAGCTCGACGTGCGCGGCAACGCGATGCTCGGCGTCAGGGAGAAGCAGGCGATCCTCGACCGCTACAACGAATTGGCGATGAACTATTCCGACGACACCGCCGACGAGATGACCCGGTTGCAGGACGAGATCGAGGCCAAGGGCCTGTGGGATCTCGACAGCCAGGTCGAGCAGGCGATGGACGCGCTGGGCTGCCCGCCGGATGATGCGAATGTGGCCACGCTCTCCGGCGGCGAGCGCCGCCGCGTCGCGCTCTGCCGCCTCTTGCTCGAGAAGCCCGACCTCCTCCTGCTCGACGAGCCGACCAACCATCTCGACGCCGAGACGGTGAACTGGCTCGAAGGGCACTTGCGCGCCTATCCGGGCGCGATCCTCATCGTCACCCACGACCGCTACTTCCTCGACAACGTCACCGGCTGGATTCTCGAGCTCGATCGCGGCCGCGGCATTCCCTATGAGGGCAATTATTCGGCGTGGCTCAAACAGAAGCAGAAGCGGCTCGAGCAGGAAGGCCGCGAGGACGCGGCCCGGCAGCGCGCGCTTGCCGAGGAAAGCGAGTGGATCGCCTCCTCGCCACGGGCGCGTCAAACCAAGTCGAAGGCCCGCATCGCCGCTTACGACGAGCTGGTCAGGAAGAGCAGCGAGAAGGCGCCGACCACAGCGCAGATCGTCATTCCGGTCGCCGAACGGCTTGGCCAGAACGTGATCGACTTCGTCGATCTCTCCAAGGGCTATGGCGAGAACCTGCTCATCGACAAGCTTTCATTTCGGCTTCCGCCCGGCGGGATCGTCGGCGTGATCGGCGCCAATGGCGCCGGCAAGACGACGCTGTTTCGCATGATCACAGGTCAGGAGACGCCGGATTCGGGCGCGATCAAGATCGGCGAGAGCGTTCAGCTTGGCTATGTCGACCAGTCCCGCGACGCGCTCGACGCCAAGAAGAACGTATGGGAGGAAATCTCCGGCGGCTATGACATCATCACGCTCGCCAAGCGCGAGATGAACAGCCGTGCATACGTCGGCGCCTTCAACTTCAAGGGCGCGGACCAGCAGAAAAAGGTTGGCCAGCTATCGGGCGGCGAGCGCAACCGCGTACATCTGGCCAAAATGCTCAAGAGCGGCGCCAACCTGCTCCTGCTCGACGAGCCCACCAACGACCTCGACGTCGACACGCTTCGCGCGCTGGAGGAGGCCCTGCTCGACTTCGCCGGCTGCGCCGTCATCATCAGCCACGACCGCTTCTTCCTCGACCGCATCGCGACCCACATGCTGGCCTTCGAAGGCGACAGCCACGTCGAATGGTTCGAAGGCAACTTCGGCGACTACGAGGAAGACAAGAAACGCCGGCTGGGGATCGACAGCGTCATCCCGCACCGGCTGAAATATAAGAAATTTTCGCGGTAGGGTGCGGCAAAGCACGGCGTCGTGCTGCAAAAAGGACACGCCCTTGATCGTCGTCTTCGACATCGGCAATGTGCTTGTGCGCTGGAATCCGCGCAACCTGTTCCGCAAAACGATGAAGGACGAGGCTCGGATGGAGCGGTTTCTCTCGACCGCGCTCGCCATGGATTTTGTCTCTCTCACCGATATCGTCGCGGATTTCTCCGCGGCTGTGACCGAGCGGGCGCGCGCATTTCCGGAATTCGCCCGCGAACTCCATCTCTTCGACGATCGGTGGGTCGAGACGCTCGGCACTCCGATCGAGGAGAACGTCGCGCTGCTTCGCCGGCTCAGAAACGCCGGCCGGCCGGTTTACGCGCTCAGCAACTTCGCCACCGTCAAGTTCGCGATCGCCCGCCAGATGTTCGATTTCTTGAACGAGTTTGACCATGCGGTGATCTCAGGCCACGTCGGCGCGGCGAAGCCCGACCCGCGCATCTACGAGATCCTGTTCGATAAGGCGGGGAAACGGCCGCACGAATTGGTGTTCATCGACAATTCGCCCGCGAACGTCCGCGCGGCAGAAGCCCTTGGCATGGCGACGATCCACTTCCACCCGGGCGTCGATCTCGAAAGGGAACTGAAGGCGCGCGGCGCCCTGCCCTGAGCAGCAAAGCGTGACCTTGGCCGGGCGCAGCTCGGCGCCGTTCCCAGGCCGGATGCATGTCGATCAGCGAGCAGCGCCGCGCGTCGCGTTCGGGGGTCGAAGCTGAACCCAAATCAAGCGAGGTCGTCGATTGCCGCAAGCCGCTCAGCCTCGGCGAGGTCGTCGAGCGTGTTGACGTTGAAGAACGGATCCAGCGGCTCGGCCGGCCAGGTCACAGTCGCCAATCGGTGGCGCGCGGCCCATTGGCTGATCTTGCGGACGCCCTCGACAACCAGCGCTTCGCGCAGCCCATCGCGCAGCGTGAGGCTCCAGAGCCCGACGACGGGATGCGATCGCCCGTTGGAGGCCGCGACCGCGAGTTCGGCGCCGTCCGCGATCACCGCCCGGCCCAGACGGGAGACAAGATCGCGCGGCAGGAACGGGCAGTCCCCCGGCGCGCTGAGAATCCACGGCGCCTTCGGCCTGTTCGCCGCGGCCCAGTCGAGCGCGGCGAGGATTCCGGCTAGCGGTCCCGGATAGCCCCCGACCCCGTCGGCGACGATGGGCAGGCCGAACGAGGCGAAGCGCCGAGGATCGCCGTTCGCGCTGATGACCAAGCTTTCGCATTGCGGCTCGAGCCGGGCGACAACCCGGGCGAGGATCGTGCGGCCGCCGATTTCGCGCAGCGGCTTATCCCCGCCGCGCATGCGGCGCGCCAGACCCCCCGCGAGCACCACGCCGGGCGACAGCCCCAAGTTCAGTCGTCACGGTCGGCGTCTTGCATGCGTGAGGCGGATTCGATGTCAATCGTCGCTGGCGCCATTGCCGGACGGCCGGTTGAGCGGAATAGGCTCGCGATCGCTTCTATCACGGCGGGGGCGCGATTGACGCTCCGCAAACGAATGGCGCAGGTTAGGACATGGCCGTCATCAAGCTCGACCTATCGGGGCTGAGGTGCCCTCTCCCGGCGCTCAAGACCCGAAAAGCCCTGAAAACCCTGACCCCTGGCGATCGGCTGGAAGTGCGTTGCACCGATCCGCTCGCGGCAATCGACATTCCCCATCTCGTCGGAGTGACCGGCGACCGGTTGGAGGGCGTCGAGCGTGGCGAGCGCGACACAGTCTTCCTGATTGAGAAATCCTATCCGCCGGCGGCGTCAAGACCGCCGTCTGATTGATCCTAGCCGGAGCGCACCGCGGTATTCCGCCGGGACCAGGCGGTCTCGCCAAGCGCAGACGCCAAAACGGCCCAATGGCGTCCGCTCAGGGATATTTTTGCTCGCCGCCCCTTGCATAAGCGTGCTCACTATATTATAAGCATGCTTATGTTATCACTTGCTCAAAAACCCATGGTCTCGCAGCCCATGGTCTCGCCGGCGCGCGAACTCGGCTTCGCGCTCCACGACGTGGCGCGCCTACTCAGGACCTATTCCGACCAGCGCGCCCGCGAACTTGGCACGACGCGGGCCCAGTGGGCGGTGCTCTCGCGCCTGCAGCGCTGCGAGGGCGTCAAGCAGAGCGAACTTGCGGAGGCGCTCGACCTCGCGCCGATCACCCTCGGGCGCCTGATCGACAAACTGACGGCTGCAGGCCTCGTCGAGCGGCGCGACGATGCGGCCGACCGCCGCGCCAACCGCCTCTACCTGACCGAAAAGGCGACGCCGGCTCTAAAGGAACTCGGCGCACTCGCCGAGGACCTGATGGGACGGGCGCTGGCGGGCGTCGACGAAACGACGATCCGCGTCATGCACGACGGCCTCAAGGTCATCAAAGCCAACGTCAAGAATCAATTGACTCCTGGAGCCTGACAAAGTGACCCAACCAAAGTCGGCCGCCGGGCGCGATCCCGCGCCCGAGGACCCGTCCAAGCCCGCCCTACCCGCGGCGCAGCCGCTGGCCTTTACGCCGGCGAAAAGCGCCGCTCCGCCGGCGACTGGACGCGAGACAGCCCCACAAACGCCGTCCGCCCAGCCGTCGCAGCCGATCCAGTTCACGCCGGCCCGAACGCCTCCGCCGACCCCGCAATCTCCCCCGGCGGCGCGCGCCGCCGGCCGCCGAGAAGCCGATCACGATCAAGAAGAAGCGCGGCGTGAGCCGCTTCGTCATGCTGGTCGTGATCCCGCTCGTTGCGCTGGCGCTCGGCTTCAGCTGGTGGCTTAGCAGCGGGCGCTATGTCTCGACCGACAACGCCTATGTCGGCGCCGACAAGTCGCTCATCACGCCCCAGGTCACAGGCGCGATCACGGCTGTTCATGTGGTCGAAGGGCAGCAGGTCAAGGTCGGCGATCCGTTGTTCGATATCGATTCGCAGCCCTACGAGATCGCGCTCGCGCTCGCCAAGGGCCGCCTCGAAGCGGCGAAGGTCGAATTCGCCAACTTGAAATCCTCGTACCTGAGCAACGCGGAACAGATCAAAATGGGCGAGGACGCCGTCGCCGTGCGCCAGACCGACTTTGACCGGAAGAACGGTCTTGCGATCCATGGCACGGGAACCACCGCCGATCGCGACACCTCGATGGGCAACCTCATCCAGGCCAAACAGATCCTCGAATTCGTCCGTCAGCAGCAGGCGACTGTGACGGTGAAGCTCGGCGGCGGCCCCGACGCGTCGATCGACAACTTCCCCGACTACATGCAGGCGAAGGCAGGACTCGAGGATGCCGAGCGCAATCTGCGCGACACCAAGGTGGTCGCGCCGATCGACGGCGTTGCGACGCAAGTGCCCGAGATTCAGGTTGGGCGCGTGGCGGCCGCGGGCCAGCCGGTCTTCGCGATTGTCGCCAACACCGGCCTCTGGGTCGACGCCAATCCGAAGGAATCGGACTTGACCTACGTCCACGCCGGCCTGCCGGCGCGGGTGAGCGTCGACACGTTCCCTGACCGGGAATGGAAAGGCTCGATCTGCTCGATCGCCCCGGGCACGGGGGCGCAGTTCGCGATCCTGCCGGCGCAGAACGCGACCGGAAACTGGGTGAAAGTCGTCCAGCGGGTGCCGCTCCGGTTCTGCTTCGATCCGAAGGAGGACACGACGGGCCTGCGAGCGGGCATGAGCGCCTATCTGACGATCGACACCGGGCGTACGCGCACGCTTGCCGGCACGCTTGAAGGGATCAAGCAGTGGGTCGTCGGATACGTTGACACTCTTCTCGGCGCGAGGACGGCCGTCATCCGATGAACGCGGCCGTTCCCGCTCCGCCGCTCTACGAGACCATCTCGCCAACGCTGCGATGGCTCTTGACCGTCTGCATCATGATGGCGACAATCATGCAGGCGCTCGACACGACCATCGCCAACGTCGCCCTGCCCTATATGCAGGGTTCGCTCTCGACGACCCAGGACCAGATCAACTGGGTCCTGACCTCCTACATCGTCGCCGCGGCGATCATGACCTCGCCGCTCGGGTGGATGGCGGCCCGCTTCGGGCGCAAGCGGCTGTTCATCGTCTGCACCGCCGGCTTCACCGTCGCCTCTATGCTGTGCGGGGTTGCGCTCACGATCGAGCAGATGGTCGCCTACCGGCTCTTGCAGGGCGTGTTCGGCGCGGCGCTGGTGCCCCTCTCCCAAGCGGTGATGCTCGACATTTTTCCCCGGCGCGGCGCGGCTCGGCGATGGCGATCTGGGGCATGGGAGTGATGCTCGGGCCGATCATGGGTCCGACGCTGGGGGGCTTTCTCACCGACTCCTATTCCTGGCGCTGGGTATTCTTCGTCAACCTTCCATTCGGAATTCTCACCACCGCGGGCTTATGGCTCTTCATGAGCGAAACCCCGACCCGCCGGGACGTGCCCTTTTCCTGGTTCGGTTTCCTGAGCCTCTCGCTTGGCATCGGATCCTTGCAGATGATGCTCGATCGCGGCGAACAGCTCGGCTGGTTCGATTCGCCCGAGATCATCCTCGAGACGATCCTCGCTTGCGTCGGCTTCTACTTCTTTCTCGCCGACTGCTTCACCTCCAGCCGGCCGTTCATCACCGTTCGCATTTTCCGCGACTGGAATTTCTCCATCGCCCTCGTCTTCATGTTCCTGATCGGCATCATCCTGCTCGCGACCATGGCCCTGGTGACGCCGTTCATCCAGAACATGCTTGGCTACCCGGTGCTGTCGAGCGGCTATCTGCTTGGCACACGGGGCATCGGCACATTCGTGGCGATGTTCCTGGTCGGGCGCCTCAGCGGCAAGGTCGATGCGCGCCTGCTCATCTTCATCGGCCTCGTGTTGGCGACCTCGTCGCTCTGGCTGATGGTCGGCTGGTCGCTTGACGTCCCGGCGAGCGTCATCGCCATCAATTCGGTCGCGCAGGGGTTCGGCCTCGGCTTCATCTTCGTGCCGCTCAACACCATCGCCTTCGCCAGCCTGCCGGGCGAACTGCGCACCGAGGGCGCCGCTCTGTGGACGCTGATCCGCAACATCGGATCGGCGGTCGGCATCTCGATCGTCATCGCCCGGCTGACGAGCTCGATCACCATATTCCACAGCCAGCTCGTCGAGCACGTGACGCCGTTCAACGACGCGATGCGAATGCCCAACGCCTCGATGCTCTCGGGACACGGCTTGCCGAGTCTGGCGATGCTCGAAGGCATCGTCACCCAGCAGGCGGCGGCGATGGCCTATTCGAACGATTTCCTGTTCATGACCTTCATTTCGCTCTGCGCCTTCCCGCTGCTCGCTCTCATCCGCTCGCCGAAGTCGGTGGCCGCGGCCGCGTCTCGTGAAGCCGCGGCCCATGCGGTGATGGACTAGAGCCTGTTGCGTTCGGGCGGAGCCAGACTCGTCATTTGCGAGCGTGAGCGAAGCAATCCATGAGAATGTCGGGCCTTGCGTTCCCCTGGATTGCCTCGTCGCCATAGCCCGTCGGAGACGGGCGTTCGGAAGAACGCCTATCGCTCCTCGCGACTGACGATTCCAGGCCGGCGCAAGCTGCTCCAGGCCGTCGATCCGGTCGATGACGCCAATGGCGCCGGTCAGACCCAAGCCTGGAGGAAGCCCAGCAAAGACTCCGGGAAGCCCAGCAAAGGAAACCGGAAGCGGGGCAAAGGAATCCGGAAAGGTATCAAAGGAAAACCCTTCCGCGGATTGGGCCTTTTCAATGGGTTACGACGATCCGGGGCAAAAACCCGCTTCTCCGCGCCGCTCCTCGAGGCGGCGCGTTCGGCGACAGGACCACTCTATCCGTGGTTTCTGATAATCGCAAGAAAAAGTCGCGCTCTTATGGCGTTATCTGTTGGTCGACCGGTTTGCTGTTCGTTCGTCGAACCCTTGCCGTCATGGCCGGGCTTGTCCGGCCATCCACGCCGGGCCGCCGCAAGAACGAGTCCCGCCTCGGCGCGACGGCAGGAAGGCGGACGGTCGCAAGGCTTTTCGCGCTTGCCTGCGTAGATGCGCTGGGCCTTCGGGATGGCCGGGACAAGCCCGGCCATGACGCCTTGATGGCGCCGTCCGCCACCTCCGCCATGCTCCCGATTCCTTCCCCACAACAGCCAACGATAAGAGCGGCTGGCTCTTATGGCGTTATGTGTTGGTCGACCGGTTTGCTGTTCGTTCGTCGAACCCTTGCCGTCATGGCCGGGCTTGTCCCGGCCATCCACGCCGGGCCGCCGCAAGAACGAGTCCCGCCTCGGCGCGACCGGCAGGAAGGCGGACGGTCGCAAGGCTTTTCGCGCTTGCCTGCGTAGATGCGCTGGGCCTTCGGGGATGGCCGGGACAAGCCCGGCCATGACGCCTTGATGGCGCCGTCCGCCACCTCCGCCATGCTCCCAATTCCTTGCCCACAACAGCCAACGCGATAAGAGCGAAAGCCGGCGCCAGTTGCTCTCGTCGCGCCCAACCCAGATTGAAGCCGCTCCCCGGCTAGAGGGCGATCGCGATCGCTTCGCGGCCTTTGGGTGTCTCGACAACGCGCATCGAAACCGGTTGGCCTTCAAAGAGGCTCGAGACTCCTGCAGCGCCAAGAATCGAGCTGTGGAGGAAGACGTCCTTGCCAAAGTCGTCGCTGGCGACGAAGCCGAAGCCGCGAGCCCCATCAAACCATTTGACCTTGCCGGTCATATTCACTGCGGTCGACGCGTCGGGAGGCGGTCGTCGCGGTGGCCGCTCCGGCCGTTCCACAACGCTCGCGGTGTCGACCTCGATAACCCGGACCACCTGCGCGCCTCGGGACCCGGAGCGGACGACAGCGCGAATCTTGGCGCCGGAAGGCAGCGTCTCGCGTCCGATCTGTCGTAAGGTCTTAAGATGCACGAAAGCATCGCCTCCGCCGCCCGTCAGCTCGACGAAGCCATAGCTCTTCTCGGCGTTGAACCATTTCACAATCGCCTCGACCGTCAACCCGCTGGCCAACGGATCGTCGCTCGCCGCAGAAGCGCCGAAAGCCGTGGTTGTGTCCTCTCGGTCTCGCGCCAAGCCACGCGATTCTGACGGCTCCGGGGCCTCCACAAGGCGCTCGTCCTCTTCGAACGCGAACCTGACGGGGGCTCCGCAACTGATGCACATTACCCATTGCTCCAATCCTCCGTGACAACCCTCGCTCGGACCGCCTCCCGCTCGAAAACCCGCGCCATCCGCCATAACGCCGCAACGACCGGCGCTGCTGCGCGATCTACGCTCGCGCCGATAGCCCAAGTTCACTTTCGGGGTGCGCTCCCACCGAGCGCCCGGACATCCCACCGTCGTCCGGAACACCCGAACTCTAAGACGGCGCTGCAGCGGGGGCAGTGAGCGGCGTCACAGCGCGGGCCGGCGGAGCGGTGTATGGGTTTATTGGGGTGGCGCGGTCCCATAAACGGCGCCGGCGCGGAGAATGGCTTTTGGCAGGGCGGCGAAACGCCGCCGATTCAGCGATAAAATGCCTGACAGTTTATGGCGCGCGCACCGCAGCGGGCGAGTAGCCCCGCTGTCTCGCTCACGCCACGCGCGCCATCGCGATCGCGCGCGCGCCACGCTGGACCCTCGGCAGGATGACCACCGCCACCGCCCCCTCGCCCGCGCGCGGCTGGAGACGCAGCGTCCCGCCATGGAGCTCGACCAGCGAATTGGCGATCGCAAGCCCGAGCCCCGATCCCTTCATGCCGTTGGCCATGGCAACGTCGCCCTGCTCGAAAGGCCGACCAAGGCGCGCGACATCCTCGGCGGCAATGCCCGGCCCATTGTCCTCGACCGTGAAGCGGATCAGTTCGGCGACCGTGACGGCGCCGATCGTGACCTCTCCGCCCTCAGGCGCGAACTTCACCGCGTTGCGCATCAGCGTGGTGAGAATCCGCTCGACCGCCATGGGGTCCGCCTCGAGCATCATTTCCGAGCCGACCTCGACCTTGACTTCGATCCGTTTCTCCCGCGCTGCCGGCGCGATATCGAGCACCGCTCGGCTCACCGCCTGCTCGGCGTGGAAGCGGGCGTAGGACAGGCGTTCCCGGCCTGCTTCGAGCCGCGCCATGTCAAGAACGTCGCCAATCACATGCATCAGATATTCGCCGCTCGCCAGAATGTGAGCGCAGTAATCGTGGTACTTTTGCGATCCGAGCGGCCCGAAGGTCTGGCTGCCCATCAACTGCGAGAAGCCGATGATCGCGTTGAGCGGCGTTCGCAATTCGTGGCTCATGTTGGCGAGGAACTCCGCCTTGGCGCGGTTGGCGGCCTCGGCGCGCGATTTCTGCTCGTGGTAGCGCTCGGCCAGATCGGCAAGCTGCTGGGCCTGCTCCTCGAGCGACCGGCGCGACTGTTTGAGCTGAGCCACGGTGGCGAGAAGCAGCCTCTCGGAGTTCACAAGCTGCTGTTCATGCTCCTTGAGGGCGGTGATGTCCGCGCCGACCGACACATAGCCGCCGTCGTGCGTCGGGCGCTCGTTGATCTGAAGCCACCGCCCGTCGGCAAGGCGCGCTTCGTAGGTGCGCGACCGGCCGGCAAGGGCGCCGTCGCCCGGGCGGGCGAACGGGGCGCGGCGAGCGCCGGGCTGCGCCGCCTCGTCGGCGACATTGCATAGACTTTGATACTTCGAGTTGCATAACACGAGCCGGTTGCCCGAATCCCACAAGACGAACGCCTCCGAGATCGCCTCGATCGCATCACGCAGGCGCTGGTCGGAGGTTGCCGACAGTTCGGCTTCGCGCTTGCGCTCTGTGACGTCGAAGGCGATGCCGACCAGGCTAGCCGAGCCGGTCTCCGCATCCTCCAGGACATCCGCCCGTTTTCGAAGCCATACCCAACGCCCGTCCGCCGCCCGCATCCGAAACTCGATGTCGACGCACTCGCCCCGGCGCTCCGCGGCCGCTCGCGCGATCGTCTCCAGTCTGAGGTCGTCGGGGTGCACGAGAGGTTGCAGGTCAGCGATGGACCAGGAGCCGGGACGCTGATCGAACCCGAGCAGATCGAACATCGAGGCCGACCACTGTATGCGGCCGCTCCCCAGATCCCACGTCCACAAACCGCAACATCCGCGATTGAGCGCCAAGTCGACGAGGGCGCGCCGCGCACGCTCTTCCCGTACGAGCCTGCGCTTGCCTCTGGTCTCGATCGCGTAGAGCGAGGCCGCGAAAAGAATCAAAGCAATTGTCGAGGCAAGCAGGAAGACCGTCACGACCGTGGTGCGCCACCATGCGGCGAGATGCAGGTCCACCGGCGAAGCAAAGGCCACCCGCGCCGTTGTTTTCGACAGCGTTCGCACCGCGGCAAACTGCTCGTCGCCACGCTCCGTCCGCAGGCGGATCACGCCGTCTCGATCGTCGCGCGCCGCCACGGCGCCTCGGCCGCCGGCAAGGACCGCCAACGGAGAATCGGAGCCTGCCTGCGTCTGGTCGTATTCGACCAGACGTTCGTCGCGGTCCACGAGGATCGATTGAGCGAACCGTTCCTCGGGATGGGCGTCGAGAACGCGCCGGAAGATTTCGGCCGCCGACACTTGCGGCTCGGCGCTCAGCGCCGCGTCCAGCTGCTCGGCAAGAAGCGTGGCCCGCATGTCGACCTCGCGGGCGGCGGCGCTGAGCGCCAGGTCGCGCTCGAACCGCAATTGCTGAAGCGTCAGGGCCATGATTCCAACGATCGCCACGGCGACCCCGATCGAGGCCGCCGACGGCGCCGACCTGAGGCGCGCCCCGGCGCTTGCGATGCGCCGACGCACCCGTCCGAGCGTCAGGACCGGGCGGCGCGCGCACGCCAGGGCGAAGCGAAACGCCGCTTCGCCGCCCAGCGCTCGAGCTGGCCCTTCCGTACAAGCGTCCCCGTTTGCCGCGCTTACACGCGTCATCGCCCTTCCCAGACTTCGCCACAAATTACACTCGGGCAGCCGCCTTTACGCCCGAATCACTACGATAAGAATCCTTGTGCGAATCTTTGTCCATACCCTTGACAGGGGGTCGGGGGAAAAAATGTGGCGGCCGGGCGGCGGCGAGAATCGCCTCCCCGCCGGACGTCTCAGCCGAGGCTTCGGGTCACGATGTCGCGAACATCGGGGGACAGCGTGGGTTGGGCGGCGATTCGCCTCAGCATCGCTTCGGCATGGCCGCGGCGGACCATTTCCAGCGAGCGCCACGACCGCATCGCGGTGAGGAGACGCGCGGCGATTTGCGGATTGGTCGGATCGAGAAAGACGACCACCTCCTCGAGCAGAGCAAAGCCGGCGCCGTCGGCGCGATTGAACTGTGTCTGATTGGCGGCGAACCCGCCGATCAGCGCACGCACGCGGTTGGGGTTGGCAAGCGAGAAGCCGCGGTGATTCATCAGCGCGCGGACCCTCTCCAGCGTCTCGCGCTCCGGAATGAGCGCCTGGAGCGCGAACCATTTGTCGAGAATGAGCGGCTCCATCGCATAGCGGCGGCCGAAACTGTCGAGCGTATGTTCGCGCGCGGCGTCCGGCTTGAGGGCGATTGCCGAGAGCGCGCCGAGACGCTCTGTCATGTTGTCGGAGTGAGCGAGCTGGCGGTGGGCAAGAGGCAGTCCCTCGATCACGTCGCCGTCGACGAACAGGCTCAAGGCGACGTTGCGAAGCGCCCGCCGGCCCGCGGCGGCGGCGTCGGGGCTAAACGGCGAGGAATTGGCAAGCTCGGCATTGAGGGCGGCGAGCGCCGGCCCATGCGCGCGCCCGAGCGCTCCGCGCATGGCCTTGCGCGCGGCGTGGATCGCGTCCGGATCGACGTCCTGGCCGATCTCGCGCGCGATGTCGGCCTCGGTCGGCAGGCTCATGGCCAGCGCGGCGAAAGCGTGGTCGATCCGGCCGGCGCGCGCGTCCTCGACCAGCGCGCCAAACGCTGAAGCGAGCCCTCCGTCACGCTCAGGCGCGCGTCCGGCGCGGATTGCGGTCACGCCGCGGATCAGGACACGCGTCGCAAGGCTTTGAAGCGACTGCCAGCGGCTGAAGTTGTCGCTGTCATGGCGAGAGAGGACAATGAGATCCTCTTCGGTCAGGTCGTCCGCCACCCGCACGGGCGCGGAGAAGCCGCGCAAGAATGACAGGGTAGGCCGCTGAGGCACATCACGAAATACAATCGAACGCTCCGCGTCCCTGAGTTCGAAGACCCCGCCCGCGAGCTCCTCGGCGGTCGCATCCGACGACGAAAGCGGCAAGTCGCCGCCATTGGGACCGACAAGGCCGAGCGC
The DNA here is from genome assembly GCA_963761435.1 of uncultured Alphaproteobacteria bacterium. GTDB lineage: Bacteria > Pseudomonadota > Alphaproteobacteria > Rhizobiales > Beijerinckiaceae > Roseiarcus. The sequence continues at coordinate 952,235 of CAVXHJ010000010.1, forward strand.
GAGCGGCATCGTCGCAGGCAGCTTGACGGCTTGTCCCGGAGTTGGCGCGAGCCTCTGCGCAATGTCGAGTTGATAGGTCTTGGCGACGGCGTCATAGGCGCTGCGAACGGTGACCTTCGGCGTGCCTGCCTGACTGTACCAGCGCATGAAGAGGGTCAGATCGCGGCCGGAAGCCGTCTCGAAGCAACCGATGAAATCCTCGATCGTCGCCGCGCAGCCGTCGTAGCGATCGAAATAGAGATCCATGCCTGCGCGAAACGCCGTGGCGCCGATCAGGCGCTTCAGCATCCGGATGACCTCGGCGCCTTTTTGGTAGACGGTCGCGGTGTAGAAGTTGCTGATCTCGTGATAGACCTCCGGGCGGACGTTGTGCGCCAAGGGGCCGGCGTCCTCGGGGAATTGGGCCGCGCGCAGCGTGCGCACGTCGGCGATGCGCTTGACTGGCCCCGAGCGCATGTCGGCGGAAAATTCCTGGTCGCGAAAGACGGTCAGACCCTCTTTCAGGCACAGCTGGAACCAGTCGCGGCAGGTCACACGATTGCCGGTCCAGTTGTGGAAGTACTCGTGCGCTATGACCCCCTCGATGCCCGCGTAATCGTCGTCGGTCGCGGTCTCGGGCGACGCAAGGACGTATTTGTCGTTGAATATGTTGAGGCCCTTGTTCTCCATCGCGCCCATATTGAAATCGGATACGGCGACGATGTTGAAGACGTCGAGATCATACTCGCGGCCGTAGGCCCGTTCGTCCCACGCCATCGACCGCTTCAGCGCGTCCATCGCATAATGCGCGCGCTCCTCGCGGCCGTGCTCAACGAAGATTCCAAGCGCAACCTTTCGGCCCGACATCGTGACGAACGAATCCGCGATATGGCCGAGATCGCCGGCGACCAGCGCGAACAGGTAACACGGCTTCTTGTGCGGATCGCGCCAAACGGCGTAATGGCGTCCGGGAGTGTCGGCTTCGCCCACGCTCTCGAGATTGCCGTTGGAGAGCAGCACCGGCGCTTCGGCCCGATCCGCTTCGAGCCGCACGCGATAGGTTGAGAGCACGTCCGGCCGGTCGAGGAAATAGGCGATGCGCCGGAAGCCCTCGGCCTCGCATTGCGTGCAATAGGCCGACCCGGAGCGATAAAGGCCCATCAGCTTGGTGTTGGCCGCCGGATCGAGGCGGGTCTCGACCTTGAGTTTGAACGCACGCTGGGGGGGCCGATGAAGCAGAAACTGCGACGGGCTCGTCTCGAAGTCGGCGTCGCCGAGCGGCTCGCCGTCCAAACTCGCGGACATAAACAGGAGTTCATCGCCGTCGAGGGCCAGCGCCGCTCCCTCGCGGCCAGCTGGATTGGGCCTGATCGACAGGGTCGAGACGACGCGTGTCGCATGGATGTCGAGTGAGACATCGAGCTCCACGAGGTCGATGAGATAGTCCGGCGCGCGATAGTCGGTGAGGCGAACCGGCTGTCCGACCGATGTGCGCATGGGCGGCCTTTCGGAGTGTTGGATTTGCTCCGCGATCAGGCCGGAGCCGAGCCGATGGTCGGCGAGGGGGTAAACGTCAACCCGTAGCGGCGCAAGGTCTTTTGCAGCGCCGCGGGCGGCGCAACGCCGCTGGTGAAGATCGCCGCCCCGCCGTGCGCCGCTGGAGCTTCGGCCCGGGCCGCGCCGATCACGGCGTCGAGACGGCGTGCAATCGCCGGCGCCGGATCGACGAAGCCGACCGGCCAGGGGGAAAGCCGCTCGAGCCGATCGACGATAAGCGGAAAATGGGTGCAGGCGAGCACGACATGGTCGGTGCGTCTGCCATCGCGTTCGACGAAACACGGCGCGATCTCGCGCACGATCTCCTGATCGTCGACCGCTTCGCCGCGCATGACGCGTTCGGCGATCACCGCCAGGTGCGACGAGCCCACGAGCGCCACCTCGCAATCGTGCGCATGCTCGCGCACCAGCGCGTGGGTATAGTCCCGCGCCACCGTCCCGCGGGTCGCGAGCACGCTGATCAGGCGCGATCGCGACGCCGCCGCCGCCGGCTTGACCGCCGGCACAGTGCCCACGAACGGCAGACGTGGATAGGCGGCCCTCAGCGGCGGCAGGGCGAGGGTGGAGGCGGTGCTGCAGGCGATCACAACGACGTCGGGTTCGGCGTCGGCGACGAGGCGCCCCATTACCGTTTCGACCCGGGCGACGAGGGCCGCCTCATCGAGGCGGCCATAGGGAAAGGCGGCGTCGTCCGCGGCGTAGACGATCTCGACATCCGGCCTGAGGCGCCTGATTTCGGCCAGCACCGAGAGGCCGCCAAGCCCCGAATCGAAAACGAGGGCGCGCGGCGACGCCGTGTCCGCGCCCAAATCGGCGACTACGCCTAACCCCAGTTCGCCACGCTCATCGGCCGCCTTATTCATTTGCGGACGCCTTACGCCAATTGGGCGCCCGCGGCAAAGGTGGGTTGGGCCATTGACCCAGCGAGAACGATTCGGCCAAGGAGAGGCTTCGCGTTTTCGCGACGGGAGTCCCGCGCTGTCCCTTATGTCGTCCTCCGAGGCCGATTTCACCGCCGAGCCGGTCGAGCGCTTGATGGCGCCGGAGACGCCTACCCCGGCCGAGCGCAGGGGCCTGGCGATAGCTCTCATCGCTGCGGCGGCGCTCCATCTCCTGATTCCGGCGGCGCTCTTTGTTTATTACCTGATCTGGCCGTATATGACCCCGACCGCGGTCCAGGAGATTCCGGTCGAAGTGGTGGTCGAGCAGCCGCCGCCAGCCCCGCCGCCCAAGCCAAAACAACCCGAGGATAAGCCCAAACCACCGCCGAAGCCTTTCGAAGAGAAGCCCGCCTTCGATGCGCCTGCGCCGGAGACCAAGGAGAAGGTCAACCGCGAGGCACCCGACAAGACAACCGAAGCTCCGGCCGCCCAGGCTCCGCCGACGCCAACTCCCGGCGCTCCGCCGAAGAGCGAGGCGCAGTCCCCCACACCCGCGCCGGCCGAGGCGCAGAAGCCGCAGAGCGCGCCGGCGTCGCACGACCTAAAGGCGGAGCCGGAGGGCGAATTGCCAGGGGACATAAGCCCGAAGCCACAGAACGAAACGGCCGAGGCGGCCGCCCCGGCCGCACCGTCGCCCCCGGCCAAGGCGCCGGTCGGGGAGGCGCTGCCGACAATCGAGGACCTGCCGCAATATAAGTTCGCGCGCGAGGTCGAGCACTCGCCGGTGGTGGGGGGGAACGCCGAATCCCGGTATCTCACGATCGTCTATGGAATGATCAAGCAGCATTTGCACGAAACCGCGGAGCTTCGTCTCGACAGCGCGAACAAGCGGGGCGTAGTCGACTTTTACGTCGACGAGGGCGGCAATCTTGTCGGTCGCAAGCTGATCAGTTCGAGCGGGTCGCCGAACCTGGATCTGGCGGTCATGGCGGCGATCGCCGCGGCTGCGCCGTACCCCGCGCCACCGAACTGGTCGCCCCTTTACCTGACCTATAATTTCGGCAGACGTTAAGCCCGGGCTCTCCGGTCAGCCCGGCGCCAGGTCCTCACGGGACACAATAGTAATTTACTCTGACGCGATCGAAATCCGCGACGCTGTCCCAATTGTGCACGGCTTGCATGCCGTATCTCGCGCATTCCCGACTTGCCTCGGCGTAGAACGCGGAAGGCGGCGGAAACGGGGGGCTGGGCGGCGCGTTGGGATAGTAGATGAACGTGACGTCGCGATAGGCCCCGCAGCCGCTCAGGCCGCCCACGGCGGCGAGCATTCCGATCAGGAAGACAATTCGCATTTCTGCCCCACGCCTCGCGAATTGGCGGGCCGTCCCGGATCAGCCCGACTCTCTGACCACAGTGTGCCCCTCCACAGCCCATCGCGCAAGCCTGATTGGCCCAGGCCATCGCCCAGGGCGAGAACAAAGCCGCTTCGGCAAAACGCGAGCCGCCAGAATTTCGCAGTCGCCCACCGGCGCTCCGATCTCTGCTAAGAATGGGCATGGCCAGAATTAGCATCGTGCATGCAACGGAATACGCCTACCGCAATCCGGTTGGCTTCACCCGTCATCGCTTGATGCTGCGGCCGGACGACAGCCATGATCTCAAGCTTCACCACGCAGCGCTCGACATCGATCCGAAGCCCTCGCTCGTCCATTGGACGCATGACGCGTTCGACAATTCGATCTGCTTTCTCGAATGGCCGGAGAGGCTGAGAGCGGATCGTCTCAGCATTGTTTCGACCCTCGAACTGACCCATCATCCCGACGGGCCGCCGCTGCCGGTCTATAGCCTCGACCCGGGCGCCGAAACTTTTCCGTTCACCTATGCGCCCGACGAGATGCCGGATCTCGCGAGCCTCGCGGAACGGCGAGCGCCGGACGCGGATGGAGCGGTCGATGCGTGGGCGCGCCGCTTCCTCGGGGAAAAAGGCGCGGCCAAAACGCTCGCCGTCATGGAGGCGATGACGCATGCGATAAAAGCGGAATTCCGCTATCAGGCCCGACATGAAGAAGGCACGCGGACCGCGGCCGAGACAATCGCGCGCGGATCGGGAACCTGCCGTGATTTCGCTGTTCTCATGATGGAGGCGCTGCGCACCTTTGGCGTGGCCACGCGTTTCGTCACCGGATACCTCTACGACGACACATCGGGAACGACGCGGGGCGGCGGCAGCACCCACGCCTGGTGCAATGTCTATTTGCCCGGGGCTGGATGGATGGAATACGATCCGACCAACGGCCTGGTTGCGGGGTCCAACCTCGTCCGCGTCGGTGTCGCGAGGTCGGCGGCGCAGGCGGTGCCGATCTCCGGCGGATATGTCGGCGGTCCCGATGATTCGATCGGGCTCGAGGTGGATGTCGCGGTTCGCGCCGTGCCGATCTGACGCGCATTGGAATAACGGGCGTGAGGCGGCTCGGGACTTGGAGCGAAGGGTTGAGTTCCGACCGGCCGAGCGACGCATCAGTCGATCCGCCCTATGTTTCGACCGGGCGGCTACCGTCTTCGGATGTGGTGCGGACGCTGGTGAGCCAAGCGCACGAGCGCTTCAAGGCGAACCGCGACGGCGCCAACTCTGACGTTTACCCTGCTCTCGCAAATGTCGCGCCGGATCTCCTCGGGCTTTGCGTGGTCGGCGTCACAGGGCAGGCCTACGCGAGCGGAGATTGGGACTTCCCGTTCTCGATCATGAGCGTGTCGAAGCCGTTCGTCTTTGCGCTCATCTGTCAGACTCTGGGGCCGGAGGCCGCGCGCAAGCGCCTGGGCGTCAACGCGACCGGCCTGCCGTTCAATTCGCTCACTGCGGTTGAGCACAGCGCTGACGGGCGAACCAATCCGATGGTCAATCCAGGCGCGATCGCTACGACGAGCCTCGCCCCCGGGGCGACCATCGACGAGCAATGGCGGTTCATTCTCGACGGGCTCTCCCGGTTCGCTGGCCGCGCGCTCAAGATCAACGACGCGGTCTTCACTTCCGCGATGGGCGGCAACTCGCGCAATCAGGCGATTGCCCAGTTGCTCCAAAACTACGGGCAGATCGCGATCGAGCCATCCGACGCCGTCGAACTCTATACACGGCAATGCTCGCTGAACGTGACCGCGAAGGATCTGGCCGTCATGGGAGCGACGCTCGCCGATGGCGGCGTCAATCCAGTAACGAATACGCGCGTGATCGGCTCCGAGAGTTGCAAGTGCGCGCTGGCGGTGATGGCGACGGCGGGGCTCTACGAAACCTCGGGCGACTGGCTCTACGATGTCGGCCTGCCGGGCAAGAGTGGGATCGGCGGCGGCATTGTCGCGGTTTCGCCGGGCAAGGGGGGCTTCGGCGCCTTCGGCCCGCGGCTCGATGAAGCCGGCAACAGCGTCAAGGGACAGCTTGCCGCCCGCTACCTCTCGGAACGCCTGGGCTTGAGCCTGTTTGCCTCGGCGGCGGAGCCTTGAGGTGGCGACAGCGCCGTCATTGCGAGCGCAGCGAAGCAATCCAGGGCAACGTAGGGCGCCCAGTATCTCCGGATCGCGACGTCGCTTTGCTCCTCGCGATGACAGATCCCCCGTGGACGCGGCATGTTCAGAGGGAACGGAAAGACAATGAGGTCGATCGAGGCGCCCGGCCTGCTGACGTTCACGATCGCGATCCTGGTGTTCTTCGCCGGCGCCGGGCTCAATCGTCTCATCCCGCCGCTGAGACGCTGGAACATTCCCGAGGCAGTGACCGGCGGGCTGCTGGCCGCAGTGCTGACGCTCATCGCTTATCTCGGGCTCGGGATCGAGATCGGCTTCTCGCTCGAGGCGCGCGACCTCTTGCTGCTCTATTTCTTCACCGGCATCGGCCTCAACGCCAAACTTGACGACCTCATTGCGGGCGGCCGCCCGTTTCTCATGCTGCTCGGCCTCACGCTCGCCTATCTCGTCATCCAGAACCTGATCGCCGCCGGCAGCGTCGCGGCGCTCGGCCTGCCGAAGGGGATCACGCCCTTTCTCGGCTCGGCGTCGCTCATCGGCGGTCATGGAACCACGATCGCCTGGGCGCCGATCATCGCTGAGCGCTTCGGGCTCGCCAACGCGCTCGAAGTCGGCATCGCCACGGCGACGCTCGGGCTCGTGGTCGCGAGCCTGGTCGGCGGGCCGATCGCCGGCTTCCTCATAGCCCGCCACAAACTGAGCGGCCCCTCGGCGGCCGATCCGGTTGTCGGCCTGCCCGACGCACCGGACGACAGGCCGGTCGACGATATCAGCCACGTCCGGCTTCTGCGCACGCTTCTCGTGCTCAATGTGGTGATCCTGATCGGCTACGGGCTCGAGGAAACGGTGGAAGAGACCGGCGTCAAGCTGCCGCTGTTCGTCGTCTGCCTTTTGGTCGCGATCGTCATCACCAACATTGTTCCGCGGCTCTATCCGAAACTCGAATGGCCGACGCGGTCGCGCTCGCTCGCGCTGATCTCCGATCTGTCGCTCAACATCTTCCTGGCGATGTCGCTGATGAGCATGCAGCTCTGGACGCTTGGCGGGCTCGGACCGGCCCTGGTTGTCGTCCTCGCGGCGCAGACGGTCGCGGCGGTCGCCTATATCGTCTTCGCCGTCTTCCCGGCCATGGGCCGAGATTATCAGGCCGCGGTGATCTCGGCTGGGTTCACCGGCATCAGCCTTGGCGCAACGCCAACGGCAATCGCCAATATGACCGCCGTGACCAAGCTGCACGGCGCCTGCGCCCAGGCTTTCATCATCCTGCCGCTGGTCTCGGCCTTTTTCATCGACATCGCGAATGCGTTCGCGATCGGATTCATGGCGCGGTGAGGACAGGAGCGTCCTCCCTCCCGCCGGCCGTCCGATCAGAGACGGGGCGTGGCGCGCACGTGGCGCGCATGTTCGGCGGTGGAGCGGGCGCGTTGTCGGTTGAGCGTGCCCCGATGCCTGGCCCGGGCCGCGTTCGTTCCGGCGCCGGCCCCCATTCTCGACGCGACGGGCGCCGAAGTCGCTGAAGCGCCCGGCTGGCCGCTCTGGGCGAGGGCGGCCAACGGCGAGAGCGCCAGCCCAGCCGCCAAGCCGATCAAGGCGATCCTGTTGACCATCGTCGCGGAGTCCGGGCAATACGGGAGCGCCCCGCTTACCCGCCAGCGACCGCCGTGTCGAGGCTCCCGTTGCGGGACGCCCTCGGTTTGGGGGCGAACCCGAAAGTCCGGGTGACAACGAGGCGCGCACACTGACCCTTCCTTCATGACGCCCCTATCGATCCTCGAGCTCGTCCGAGTCACCCAGGGCGCCGACGCCAGCGCCGCGCTCGCCAACGCCCGCGATCTCGCGGCGCATGCCGAGAAATGGGGCTACCGCCGCATCTGGGTGGCGGAGCATCACAACATGCCGGGCGTCGCCAGCGCGGCGACTTCGGTCGTGCTCGCCCATCTCGCGGCCGGGACGGCGACCATCCGGGTCGGGGCGGGCGGGATCATGCTGCCGAACCATGCGCCCTACGTCATCGCCGAGCAATTCGGAACGCTGGCCCGGCTCTTTCCCGGCCGCATCGACCTGGGCCTCGGGCGCGCCCCCGGCACCGACCAGACGACCCTCCGCGCTCTGCGGCGTCCCCCGGAGGCGGCGGAAACCTTCCCCCAGGACGTTCTCGAATTGCAGGCGTTCCTGGCTCCCGCAGGTCCCGCCCAGCGCATCCAGGCGGTCCCGGCGGCGGGAACGGAAGTGCCGCTCTACATCCTCGGTTCGAGCCATTTCGGCGCGATGCTCGCCGCTGAGCTGGGCCTTCCCTACGCCTTCGCCTCGCATTTCGCGCCCGACCTGCTCATTCCCGCGCTTGAGATTTATCGCAGCCGGTTCAAGCCGTCGGAGCAACTCGACCGGCCCTACGCCATGGTCGGCGTCAACATCGTCGCCGCCGACAGCGACGACGAAGCGCGCCGTCTCGCCACGACCCAGCAGATGTCGTTCACAAACATCTTTCGCGGCGCGCGCGGCTTAAGCCAGCCGCCGATTGACGACATTGAAAGCTATTGGTCGCCGACCGAGAAGGCTCAGGCGAAAAGAATGCTCGCCCGCTCGATTATCGGCTCTCCCGATACGGTCCAATCCGGCATAGAGGCCCTGGTCGCGGAAACCGGGGCGGATGAGTTGATCGTAGTCTCGGATGTCTATGACCATGCCAGGCGACTGCGTTCGTTCGAGCTTATCGCCCGGGCTGCGAGCTTCCAACCGATTTAATTCTACGCGTGAGCCTGGCTTTTTTCTATGATGCCGAGCCTGTCGCAGACGATGTTTTCCGGCAGACCGTTGGACTTTATGAATTCCGGGTAAGCCTGCAGCGCGCCATCCCATCGCGGTTCGGCGAGGCTGCAGTCATCAACCACGATCATTCCGGACCTCCCGATAGCTGTGGCGCCAGGCAAACTTCGTGATTGCCTTGTTGGTCTGATCCAATGCGGGCCCCGCCGCGTATCAAGCGAGGTTGGCTTCTCCCGCTGGCTCAGGCCCCAAGGCGAAAACCGCGGGGCCTTCTTTTTGCTCCATACCTCGCAAAACGGCGCGACCATGGCGCCGACGCGCGGTGGTCGTCGACCTTCAAATCAAATAGGAGCGCAGGCCCATGCGGCTTCCGATCATTCTCGCTCTCGCGGCCTTCGCGCTCGCCGGCTGCAACGCGAGCCCGGCGCCCGACGCCTCAGCGCAGTCCGGCCGATTTGCCGTCTCCGCCGTGCAGGATCCGATCCATCAGGCGCAAACAAGCGGCTTCTATGCCGGCCGCTGATTGCGCCGTCGATCATCCCCGTTTCGGCATGGGCCAAGCCCTTGAGGCTTTGGCGGCCGCCGGGCCTGCCAGTTGCGCGGCCACGTACGGCTAACGTAACGTTAACTCTGGTGGGCATAGGCCGTCTCAACGGGAACAATTGTTGGTCAAGCCCCATTTGACGAACGATCGCTGACCGCGGGGGAAAATGGACCGCCGCAATTTTCTGCTCGGCGCCGTCGGGATGTCGACCCTTCCCGGCGCGGCGCGAGCGGCCCCCCCTCCTCCGATCGACGAAACGCGCGCCATCGCGGGCGAACTGCTGATCCTCGGATTTTCCGGCAGTGACGCGCAATCCTCATCTGCGCAGGCGCTCGCGGCGCAGATTCGCGACGGTTCGGTCGGCGGGGTCGTCTTCGTCAAAGATAATATTGGCGGTAGGGACGACGTACTAGGGCTGACAGATCTCTTTTCCGGCGCCGCGCCGCGGAAATTGATCCTCGCCATCGATCACGAGGGCGGCGCCGTCCAGCGGCTGGTCGAGGCGCACGGCTGCGCCAAACTTCCTTCGGCTCAGCGCGTGGCCGCGGAACTGACTGTGGCCGAGGCGCAGGAGTTATATTCCGAGGCCGGGCAAGCGGTCGCTCGCCTCGGGTTCAACTTGAACCTCGCGCCCGTCGTCGATCTCGCGAACGACGATAATCCGGCGATCGGCCGATTTGGCAGATCATTCAGCCGCGACCCGGACAAAGTGACGGCCTACGCGCGGGCATTCATCCGTGGATTTGAGGCGAGCGGAGTTTGCTGCGTCCTCAAGCATTTCCCGGGGCAAGGCGGCGCGCAAGACGACAGCCACGAGACGGCCCCCGACATATCCGCGGCTTGGTCGCAGGCCGATCTTCTCCCGTTCCGGCGGCTTGTCCGCGAAGGCTGCGCGGCTGCGGTCATGAGCGGCTATTCGCTCCTTCGGCCCCTAGCTTCCGATAACCGGCCGGCCGCCCTGTCGCGCGATATTGTCACTGGACTCCTCCATGAAGAGCTCGAGTTCGACGGCGTCGCGATGACCGACGATCTCGACATGGGCGCGGTCGGGTTTGGCTTTACCCGGCGCCTCGCCATCATGCAGGCCCTTCAGGCAGGTAATGATGCGCTTATGGTAAGAAATCGCAGGAATTACGATCCAATCCTGCCAATAACGTTAGCGTCATGGATCGGCGAGGCGCTGACTTACGGATCGTTAACTATCAGCTCCCTAAACAAATCAGTGGACCGCGTCCGGAAGCTGCGCGATAAGCTGAACCGAACAACCTAATGGGTCCCGTGCGATGCTGGAACTAGCGCTCGAAACGGAGATGGAGGTCGCCCGCGCCGGACAATACATTTTCGTGCCGGACAGGTTTCTGGACGCGGACGTGGCGATCGTTCTTGGGATGAGCGATTGGCGCCGACCGGTCATGCGCGCGGTCGAACTGTACCGAGAAGGGAAGGCGAAAAGGCTCCTCTTCACCGGCGGCTACAACTCGAAGATCGACGCGACCGAGGCGATCAGGATGGCGGCGCTGGCGCGGGCCCTGGATGTTCCGGCGGCGAATATCGCTGTCGAACCCCGAGCCGCCCATACCGACCAGAACATGGCTTTTTCCAGAGAGCTGCTCGACGCCGAGATCGGGCTCAGCGCATTGCGGTCAATCCTGTTGGTCACGATCCACTACCACATCAGACGGGCGATTATCGCCGCTCGGCGTCATTTCCCAAGATCGATCGAGATTGGGTGGGTTTGCTATCCGAGCAGGCATTATTCATCGACCGATTGGCGCGCCTCCTACCGCGGCCGCGAGAACGTCGCCTCGGAAATCAGCAAAATCGAAAAATATTACGCCGTCTCGATGCGCCGAAACGAGGAAAGGACGGCATGACGCTCGCCATCGCGCATGGCGAAACCGTCGAGCCGCCGCCATACGCCTCGCTGCGCGACGCCATCGTCGGCGCGGTCGAGCTGATGCCTGACGGGGAGTTCATCCACGCGAAGGCGAACGCGCAGCACCTTATTTCGACCTATCAGGAGACGCTCGAGAAAGCGGCAAACCTCGCGTCGGGTCTGATTGAGCGTGGAATGCGCCCCGGCGATGGCCTGATCATCGATCTGCGCAACAGCGAAGATTTCGTCCCGACGCTTTGGGCCGCCGTTTTCGGCGGCTTCGTCGCCGCGCCATTGGCTCAACATCTCAGGCGGCGCTTGGGAGAAAGGGGACCTGAAGAGATTCTTGCCTTCGTTCGAGCAGCCCTGAAGCGGGCGACGCTCATCACGGACGACCTGCGCCTTTCGAAAAACGCTCCCGTGGAGGCTATCGTTCTCGACGAATTCGCCTCCCGGACGGGCGACCGCCGGAACGTCCCCAGCGGTTTCAGTTCCGGAGGCGAGAAGCTTTGCCTCGCCGTCCCGACCTCGGGCGCGACGGGCCGGCCCAAGATGGTCGGCCTCGGAGAAAGCGCAGTTCTGGCGCGTTGGTGGCCCAAAGTGCCTGACGCCGAGAACGCAAGCACGTTTCTTTCCTGGTCCCCTTACGACCACGTCATGGGGCTGGGCCTGGCCGCTCCAAACCTGAGACGCAAAGTCCACCTGGAGGCGGCGAATTTTGTCGCCGATCCGCTTTTGTGGCTCGACCTTATGGACGAGACGCACGCCACCCATGCGACCATGACCAGCTTCGGCCTTTCGCTGGTCATCGACGCCGTTCAGGCCAACCCCGAGAGATCCTGGCGCCTCGGCCATGTCCGCAAGATCGGCGTCGGCGCGGAACCCGTCTCTCCCAAGCTCTGCCGGCGGTTTTTCGAACGCCTCTCGCCATTCGGATTGCGCGGGGACGCAATCATTCTGGGCTACGGCCTGACCGAATGCGGTCCGGTTGTCGGCGGCGGAACCGCATTCTCTCCCGACGCGACACCTGCAGACGACGGGCGGATCCTTCTCGACCGGCCGACAGCGGGACATGCCGTTCGCGTTGTCGGCGAAGACGGTCAAATCCTCAAGGAGGATTGCGTCGGCGCGATCGAAGTGCGCGGCCCTACGATGACCTCCGGCTATATTGGCGATCCGTTGGAGACGGATCGGCTGTTCACGGATGACGGATGGCTGCGAACCGGCGACCTCGGCGTGCTCGAGAACGGAAGGCTCGCCGTCATCGGCCGCGAGAAGGAGCTGATCGTCGTCAACGCGCGCAAATATTCCTGCCAGGAGATCGAGGAGGCGATCAAGAGGCGAAGCGAATTCGTGGAGGCGTACGCAGCGCCATTGGACAGCGCCGTTTCGTCGCCAGACCCGGGCCGAGGCAAGCCGTTCGCCGTCTTCGTCGCGGTCGACGACGTTCACGATTTCGCGCTCGCCGATGTCGCGGCCGAGGTCCGAGGAATCCTGGCTTCGGCCTATCGCTTCGCTCCTGAGGCGGTCGCGCTTATCGATCGCCGGGACGTTCCGAGGACGCCACTCGGAAAGGTAAGGCGCCTCCACCTCGCCGCGATGATCGGCCAAGCTCAATTCGAGAAACACGTTCATCGGCTCAATTCCCAACCGCCGCCGCTCGCCTATCGTCGGGGAGACGGCGAGATCGAGGCGACGGTCGCGGCGACTTGGGCGCGATTGTTGAATTGTCCTGAGGATTTCGACCGTGGCGCAGATTTTTTCGCCGTCGGGGGCGATTCCGTCCTGGCCCTGCAACTGTCCTTGTCGCTAGAGCAGAAGTTCGGATTTCCAATTCCGTTCGAAGAGTTTGCCGAACGCGTCAGCGTATTCGAGGTCGCAAAGTACATCGCCGGCCGGACGGGGCGGGCGCCCGCTCACGTCGGCCCGCCGGCGAGTTTGAAGCCGACGGGCGACGACAACGCGCTTCCGGATTCGATCGCCGCGAGGTTGCGCTCCCTGCTGAGACCGTGGCCCGGGACGCCGATCGGCGATGGCCGATTTATCCGGCGCGTCGGAACGGCGCAAAAGGGCATCCCTGTGTTCTGGTGCCTGCAGGCGGCCTGGGAGGTGGAGCAACTCGCAGCGATCGTCGGCGCCCGCCGTCCGGCGTTTGCGATGCGCTCCGGCTACCTCCTGGTCGACTACGGAACGCCAGCCGCAAAGGCGCTCGCCAGACGGTATGTCGAGGAAATCAAGGAGGCCTTTCCCGACGGGCCTTACGTCATCGCTGGAAACTGTCAGGGCGCGATTGTCGCGCTGGACGTCGCCCGCCAATTGCTTCGCGAGGGCCGCAAGGTTCAGATGTTGGTGGTCGTGGATACGCCGCCGTTCGAGTTGTTCCAAAACGCGCCTTTCGGCGCGCCGGTCGCGGCGTATGTGGCGAACCGCAGCAAGTTCAACCCGTACCGGAAATACCGCTTTCCGGCGCATGGCCTCAAAAAGCTCTTGCCGGCCGGCTGCCGGATGACGGTCATATCCGCCGAATACACCGAGATCATGAGGGGAGACGCCTTCGCCCAGTTGAGCGCGGATCTCGAAGAGGCCATCGCCTGGTCCGACCAGATCTCGCCCCCGCCTTCCGGCGTCAATCCCGGCGCCTATCCGAATTCGGCCTACCACAACAGGATCGCCGCCCGGACCTCCCAATTGACGCTCGCTCCCGGAGAAACGGCGGACCTCAATCTGGATCTCCACAATGACGGCCCGACGGATTGGGAGGCGTTCGAATCGAGCGGAATAACGGTCGGCAACCACTGGCTTTCGCTGGACGGTGAAATGCTCACATGGTCCGACGGACGCACGCCGCTGACAGAGACCATCGCCGCAGCGCGCGGGGGGACGGCGACGCTCAAAATCACCGCTCCACCGACGAGCGGGCGCTATATTCTCGAGGTTGATCTGATTGAAGAGGGCGTGAAGTGGTTTGGCGAGATGGCTTCGGCCCCGCTGCACATTCCCGTCGTTGTAAGGGAAGCGCCCTCGCCCGCAACGAGCCCCACTCCCGGAGAAGCGGCAAAGGAGCCGAACCCGACCGGATTGGAGGCCGCGATCCGCCGCATCAGGGGCGACATCCGAGCCTCTCCGCTTCCTGGTTGGAGAAAGCTTTGGGCCAAGGCCGCTCTCTCGCTCACCAAGCGCGCGATAGGCATGTAAGCGATCGAGGGACCCCGAGGGGAGCCTCGAGACCCCGAGCCGCGCGTTACTCGCGCTCCTGAGATATCCTGACTGTCCCATGGTCCGGGCCAGACGCCTTGCATTCGATCAGCACGTTTCCCGCCTTGCGCCGGCCCTCGCCGCTGGGATCGACTGTGGCGTCAAGTATGCAATCGGCGATCACCTTCGGCGGCGCGGCCCCGCCGGCGGCGAGTTCTCCAGCCTCCGCGGCAAGGGCGAGAAAGCGCTGGTCCGGCGCGTGCTCGTAATCGACCGTGAGGTCCGGACGCCCGGTCCCGGCGATGGTCGGGCACAACACCGCCATCTCCTTCGCCGCGGGGTGGCTCAGCCTCAAGCTTCCGGTGTCCGGCAATCGCTCGATCATCTGGGCGTGGGTCTGCTCCATGATGGCGTCGCCAATCGAGTCGCAGAGCGAATCGGCGCGGGCGCGCTGCACTCCGCCAGCAGCGGCCGCGGCCAAGAAAACGAGGCCGGCAAGGGTGCGGAGCGCGCTCAAGCTAGGCTTGTGAATCAGCAGCGCGCCCTCGACCAACTCCAGGGAAGGGCGAGCCGCGCGCTTTGAGGGCGGCGAAGGGAGAGGGCATCGCTTGGCCTCGGGGATGACGCAGAGGGCGGCCTCATCAAACAACGACTAGCGCCCGCATTGCAACCAGCGAAACCCAGTTCCGGAGATCGGACGGCTGCTGTCGGCGCGATTACGTGAGATCTGGCGCTCCCAAGGGGACTCGAACCCCTGTTTTCGCCGTGAGAGGGCGACGTCCTGGACCGCTAGACGATGGGAGCGGCGCTGCTTTTTGCAGGAAGGGCGATTGTATATCGGCGCTTGTCGGTCTAGGCAAGATGGACGGGGGTCTCGCGACGAATTGAACGGGCGCCGCCGGCTCCCGGTTCACCTTTCGTTAAGCTTCTGGCGCCGAACTTGCCTCGTGAATGGGGTTGCGAATCAAGTCCGTCGAATTGGAGTTCTGACACGATGCCCATGGCGAGTCTCGCCCGGCGGCCCATTGTACTGATCGTCCTCCACCAGGAGCATTCGACGCCTGGCCGGATCGGCGCGGTTCTCAAGGCCATGGGCGCGAGGCTCGACATCCGCCGGCCTTGCCTTGGCGACCCGCTGCCGGAGAGGCTCGCGGATCATGACGGCGTCATCGTGTTCGGCGGGCCGATGGGGGCGAACGACACGCTCGACTGGGTCAGGCAAGAGATCGACTGGCTGGCGACGCCGCTCGCCAAGGGGACGCCGATGCTCGGCGTCTGCCTCGGGGCGCAAATGCTGGCGCGCGCGCTCGGCGCGCGGGTGTTCAGCTACGAGGACAAGCGCAGCGAGATCGGCTACTACCCGATCGAGCCGACGCCCGCCGGCGATCTCTTATGCGCCGCCCCGTTCCCGCGCACAGTCTATCAATGGCATTCCGACGGCTTCGATCTGCCCGAGGGCGCCGAGCTTCTGGCCGCGGGCGGCGCGACCTTCCCCAACCAGGCCTACCGCTATGGCCGCCACGCAGTCGGGCTCCAGTTCCACCCCGAAGTCACCTACCACATGATGTGCCGCTGGACCCATCGCGGCGCGGAACGCCTGACCCGGCCCGGGGCGCTCAGCCGCCCCGAGCATCTCGGCGGCTGGTTCCAGCACGACGGCCGGGTGGCCGCATGGCTCGAGGCGTTCCTGCCGGCATGGCTCGAGGGGCGGCTGCCCGACGCCCAGCCGATCGCCGCATCGGCGGCCGCCAACCTCAACCGCGCCCCTGGGCCCGCGGTTCGCTACGCCGGGGCCTGAGGGCGCCGGCGCCGGCCGCAGGCCGCCAAATCTCGCGGAAGCCGAGCAAAGACTTCGGGAAGCCGAGCCAAGACAAAAGGAAGCAGAGCAAAATCCGCCGGAAAGGTATCCAAACTTTTCTCTTCCGCGAATCGAGCCTTTTCAACGGGTTGCGGCGAATCCAGATCGAAAAACCGGGCTTGCCTCAGGCCAGGCTTCTCAGCCGCGTCTCGCCTGCCATTTCTCCCGGCGCCTGAGCGCCGGGCGGCAGGGTTCGCAATGACCAGTCTGGCTCCGCCCAAACGCAACATGCATTAATCAGAAAGTCTACCCTGATTTTCTCTTTTTCGCAAGCAATTTCGCGGCTCTTATGGCGTTATCTGTTGGTCGACCGGTTTGCCTGTTCGAACCCTTGCCGTCATGGCCGGGCTTGTCCCGGCCATCCACGCCGGGCCGCCGCAAGAACGAGTCCCGCCTCGGCGCGACCGGCAGGAAGGCGGACGGTCGCAAGGCTTTTCGCGCTTGCCTGCGTCGATGCGCTGGGTCTTCGTGGATGGCCGGGACAAGCCCGGCCATGACGCCTTGATGGCGCCGTCCGCCACCTCCGCCGTGCTCCCAATTCCTTCCCCACAACAGCCAACGCGATAAGAGCGAATTTCGCGAAAAGCACTTTGGCCGGGCGCGTCGCAGCTTCAACCCAAAGCCGACCAACGGAGCGCTTCACGCAAGGTCGGCTTGGCCAAGAAGGACCGAGCCCAATTTATACAGAGCCAGGAAGCGGGTATCGCTTCTCCGCAAGTCGCGGCAAAAGTTCAATCAGACCGCCAATATCGCCGGAAGTCAGAAACAGCACGGCATCGTCCTTGCGCAGCTCAGCGCCGATTTTGGCGAGGCCCTCCTCGCAGGAACGTATCGGCGTAGCGTCCACGCCGGCGCCATGCACTCGCTCCATGATCTCGCCGAGACTTGCCTGCTCATGCGTGCCGGCGCCCTGGTTCGCCGGCTCGAATATGAAAACGCGATCGCAGCCGCTAAACACGTCATCATACCATTCGAGCTTGTTGCGATTGCGCCACGAGAACGTGTGCGGCTCGAACACGACAAGCAGGCGCCGCTCCGCAAAATGCTTTCTCATCGCCGCAATTGCGCTCTTGGCTTTGTCATAGGATGATCCAAAGCCTTCGAACATTTGCACGCTGGTGCGATCTGATTTTCGGTCGAGCCGGCGCATGACGCCGCGAAAGCTCGCCATCGCCGCTGCGTATTGCTCGACGCTGGCAAGGCCGCGGGTCAGCACGAACGCCCCGATCCCAACCATATTTTCGATATTATGCGCGCCGAGCTGGGTGGTCTTCACTCGGGCGATCTCGCGGCCTCGCTCAGTCAACGTGAATTGGGAGACTGCGTCCATACTCGATATTTTCCGCCCGCCAGTCGCCCCTTGTGAGCCCGAAGGTCACGACATCGCGTTTCGCTTCGGTGAGAAATCGCTCGCTGAGTTCGCCAGAGGTCGCCGCAACGATGAGCCCGTCGCGCGGGACCAGATCAAAGAGCTGATGGAAGGGCGCGAGATAGGACTCGATCGTTGGAAAGACGTTGACGTGGTCATGCGCGAGCGGCGCCAGCAACACATGCGCGGGATGATAGTGCAGAAATTTCGACCGGTTGTCGGTATTGGAGGACGGATATTCGTCGCCCTCGAGCAAGAACAGCCGTCCCGCGCCGGCATTGGATGCCCGGGCAGGAGACAAAGGCACGGCGCCGATCATCCACGAGGGATCGAGCCCCGCGCTCGCGAGGCAATGCGCCATCATCGAAACGCTCGTCGTCTTGCCGAAAGATCCCGCCACCACAATGTTCTCGTGTCCACGCGAAAGAAGCGCGAGCACTTCGGCGAAGGACAGAATTTTCGGCCCGCCGGGTCTTGCGGCGCGGGCGAAAGCCTCGGCCACCTCGTCATTCTCGCTCGGAACCAAGCGCGCGTTCTTGCCGATGACGATGAGATCGGCGCCGTCAGGAATATTCTCTGCCGCGTAAGGCGTTCGGCAGACGAATTCCTCACGAGCCAGCACCTGCGAGATCGGCGGATAGATGGCTTCGTCGGAGCCTGTTACGGCAACGCCGCTGTCGCGCAGCAGGATGGCGGTGGCGCTCATGCCGACGCCGGCGAGGCCGATGAAGTGCGCTGCGCGAAATGGAAATGCGGCCATTGTCGCCTTGTCTCGAAGCTCGCGGATCATGCGCCGCTTGAGTTCGTCGAATCAGAGCGGCGCAGGGCCGCGAACATCTGCGTTATGCCGGCGACCCCGGCAACAGGGAATGCGCTGCCCCTCGCCTCCCCCGGACCCAGGGGCCGTTGGCGGCGTCCGCCCCTCGCGCATTTGGCGGAGCTCCGCGCCTGACGAGGATCAGAACAGCGACCCCTGCCCGTCCGAGCCTTTGTCCGGTTTCGCCCTTCGGCGAGTGAGGAGCGGAGGCGGCGTCAAGGGAGGTCCGACCCGCCCTCCGGCGATGGCGTCCACCTTGCCATCGGCGAATTCGATCTCGAGCCGCTGGGTCCTGCTGATCTCCGCCGCGCGCCGCACCGGCCGCTGCATTTCGTCGCGAACGAGGGCGAACCCGCGCGACAACACGCCGCGATAGCTCATCGCGCCGAAGAGCTGCCAAGCGGAAAAAAGCTGGGCGCGGCGATTTTGCAGCCGTTCCTCATAGGCGCGCTCCATGCGGACCGCGAGTCTCGCCAACGCTTCCGCCCGCTCGCCGCGCCGCCTCGCGAGCAGCGCCGTCTCGCGCGCGAACGCGCGGCCGGCCGCGCTTGCGGCCCGCCGTGTCCGCTCGATCAGCGTCGGCCCGAGCCGGGCCATGCGGCCGGTCAGTCCTCTCACGCGCTCGCGCTGGCCAGCGAGCAGGGCGCGCGGCGAGTGACGGGCGAGGCGCCGCTCCAGTCCCGCGGCCCGCAGCGAGCGCTGGCTGAGGCCCGAGCGGACCCGTGCGGCCAGCGTATCCGCCGCGCGGTCGAGGCGCTGGCGCGGCTGCGCGATAATCGCCTCGCCCCCCGGCAGCGCTCGCGACGTCGCCCTCAGATCAGCGCGCAAACGTTGGGCGAAGCGCAGGATCGCGCCTCGGCCGCGGGCGTCGAGGTCGGCGATCGCCGCGAGAAGCTCCGCGCGAACCGGCACGGCGAATTCGGCCGCCGCGGTCGGCGTCGGCGCGCGCATGTCGGCCGCGTGATCGATCAGCGTCCAGTCGGTCTCGTGGCCGACGGCGGCGATGAGCGGAATCGCGCTGCGCGCGACCGCGCGCACCACGGCCTCGTCGTTGAAGCTCATGAGGTCCTCGAGCGAGCCGCCGCCCCGGGCCACGATCAAAACGTCAGGCCGCGCCGCGACGCCGCCCGCTGAGAGCGCGTTGAAGCCGTCGATCGCCGCCACGATCTCGCCCGCCGAGGTTTCGCCCTGCACCCTCACCGGCCAGACGACGACCCGAACCGGAAACCGGCCGGCGAGCCGGTGCAGGATGTCGCGAATGACGGCGCCGGTCGGCGACGTCACGACGCCGACGACTTCTTGGCAGGAACGGGACTTTCCGCTTGCGCGCGGCGTCGAAGAGCCCCTCTTCGGCGAGTTTCTTGCGCCGCGCCTCGAGCAACGCCATCAGCGCCCCGACGCCGGCAAGCTCCAGCGCCTCGATCACGATCTGGTAGCTCGATTTGCCGGGAAAGGTGGTGAGCCTGCCGGTCGCGACCACCTCGAGCCCCTCTTCGGGCTTGAGCTTGAGCCGCTGAAAGGCGGTGCGCCAGATGACGGCGTCCAGGCGCGCGTTGGCGTCCTTGAGGCTGAAATACGCATGTCCCGAGGAGTGCGGCCCGCGATAGCCGGAGATCTCGCCCCTGACGCGCACGTAGCCGAACCGGTCCTCGATGGCGCGCTTGAGCGCTCCCGCAAGTTCGCTGACGGTTATTTCGGGCGCATTGCTCGCGCGGGCGTCCGGCTCGGGCATCGCCCCATTATGCCTCATCCTTGCGCCCGAAACCATGAGCGGAGAGCCGCCGCGACGGCGGTTGGAAAGGCTATGGCGCCGCCGGTTGAAACGACGTATGAAGCGCGCCGGCTCATGTGCGCGCCTTGTTCGCGCCGCGATGTCGGGTTCTAACGCGCCGGTCGGCGTTGCGCCGGCCCGGGACTCGGGGAAGAGCGAGGCACGGAGGCGGCTGACGAGATGAAGGCGGCGATGACACGCATGGGAAGCGCGCTCGGAGGCGCCGGAATTCTGCGGTCGGCTGGCGTCCTGGCCGCGCTCGCCGCCTCGATCGTGGTTTTCGCCAGCGGCGAGGCGCTGGCGCAGAGCGCGGAGTGCGCCCGTCTGCAGCAGGCGATCGCCTCGCGCCACAATTCGAGCGGGGCGCAGGCGGCGGCCGAGCGTCAGCGCGCCGAACTCAGCCACACCAGCGCCTACGCCCGGTCGCTCGGCTGCGAGAACCGCAAGTTCCTGATCTTTGGTTCCGATCCGCCGGCGCAATGCGGCCAGTTGAACGGGCAAATCGCCCGGATGCAGGCCAATCTCGCCGATCTGGAGTCGCGCTCCGGCGGCGGCGGCGATCTCGTCGCCCGCTATAACGCCGAATGCCTCAACGCGCCGCCGAGGCCGACCAATTTCCTCGAGGCTTTGTTCGGCGGCGTAGCCAGGCTCGCGCCTCAGCCGCAGCAGCCGATGGAGGCGAGGGTCGATCCGCTCGAAGACGGATCGCAAAATCAGCAAAACCGGCCAACCGGGGAAAAGTCGCAAGTCGAGGCGCATGCCGGCTCCTACGCGGTTTGCGTGCGCACCTGTGACGGCAGCTTCTTTCCCGTTTCCTATTCGGGCGCCGGCAGTCGCGCCGACAGCCTGGAGGAAGTCTGCCGGGCCTTGTGTCCGAACGCCGACATGGCGCTCTACTCCTACCCGTTTGGCGGGACGATCGAGGAGGCCGTTTCCGCGTCCGGCGACCCTTATGCGAATTTGCCCAACGCGGGGAAATTTGAGCAGACCAACGACCCGACCTGCTCCTGCCGGCGCAAGGGAGAGAGCTGGGCGGAAGCGCTCGCCGACGCCGAGGCGAGATACGGCCACGAGAAGCACGACATCATCGTGACGCCGGAGAAATCAGCGGAAATGGCGCGCCCGATCATCGACCCGAAGGCGAAGCCTGCGGTGGACCCGAAGGCCAAGCCCGGTCTCCCCGCCACGCCGGGTCTCGACGCCGGTGCGGCGCCGGCGGCCGACGCGGCGAGCGCGCCGGTCCTCGACGCCAATGGCGCCGACACCAAGCTCAGCGCGGAGGCCGCCAGTGTCAGCCGCGAGGCGTCCGGCATCGCCGGCGACGACGTCCAGAGCGCGAAGAGCTTCACCGTGAAACAGGGACGAACGGCGGAAGTCACCGGCCCCGATGGCGTCAAACGGACGGTGCGGATAGTCGGGCCAACGCTCTAGCGCGGCCGATCAAAGGCAGGAGCGTCGCGAGCTCCGGCCCCGCCTCGCGTCCGGTCAACGCCAGGCGCAAGGGATGAAACAGCGCCCGCCCCTTTCGGCCGGTAAGCTCCTTCAGCCGGCTCGTCCACGCGCCCCAGGTCGACTGGTCCCAGGGCTCGGCGGGCGCGGATGAGGCGGCGAGCCTGAGGAAGTCGGCGTCCTCGACGATCGGGGCGACCTCGCCCTCGGCGACTTCCCGCCAGATCGCCGCGTCGGCGAGACGCGAGAGATTGCCGCGAACCGCGAGCCACAGCGTCTCGGCCCTCGGCCCGGCGACGCCCAGCGCGGCGAGACGGTCCGCGACCGCCGGATAGGGCATATGACGCAGCATGCGCGCCGAAAGCGCATCGAGCTCGGCTTCATCGAAGCGCGCGGCGCCGTGAGAGAGATGCGAGAGATCGACGAGGCCGGCGAGCTCGTCGAGCGATTCGACCGGGCGCACCGCTTCGGCCGAGCCGACCATCACCGCGAGCGCGGCGACCGCCAGCGACTCGATTCCCTTGTCGCGGAGCGAACCAATCGACAGCGCGCCCGCGCGCTTGGACAGCCCCCCGCCTCCGGCGTCGGTCAAGAGGTTGTGATGGCCGAAGCGGGGCGCGGCCCCGGCGAGCGCCTCGAAAATCTGAATCTGCACCGCCGTGTTGGTCACGTGATCCTCGCCCCGGATCACATGGGTGACGCCGAAGTCGATGTCGTCGACCACCGAGGGCAGCGTATAGAGGTAGGTTCCGTCCTCACGGCGCAGGACCGGATCGGACAGCGACGCGCAGTCGATGTGGCTCTCGCCCCGCACGACGTCGTCCCACCGCACAACCGCCGGTTCGAGCCGGAAGCGCCAATGCGGCTTGCGGCCCGAGGCTTCGAGCGCCGCGCGCTCGGCCTCCGACAGGCGCAGGGCGGCGCGGTCGTAGATCGGCGGCCGGCCGAGCGCCTGCTGGCGCTTGCGGCGCCGGTCGAGCTCCTCTGCCGTCTCATAGGCGGGGTAGAGCCGGCCGAGAGCTTTGAGCCTCGCGGCTGCTTCCTCATAGGCCGCCATACGCTCCGATTGGCGACGCACAAGGTCCGGCCTTATTCCGAGCCACTCGAGATCGTCCTCGATGGCGTCGGCGTATTCCGCCTTTGAACGCTCGAGATCCGTATCATCGAAACGGAGGATGAACGTTCCTCCGCGGCGCTTGGCGAAGAGCCAGTTGAGGAGCGCGGTGCGGGCGTTGCCGATGTGGATCCGCCCGGTCGGCGAGGGCGCGAAACGGACGACCGGGGGGGAGGTCATTCGGCCTTCATAGAAGCGTCGCGACGGCGCGGCAATATGGTGTGACATGGCCAACGGATTCGGGTAATCTCCACCCATGACCATCAGCGCCCTGGCGGCGGGGATTTGCGTTACCAGCGCCGGGATTCATGGGCTGAGCGTCGCGCTGGCCGCTCCCCGGTGCCGGAAGCGGCCCGGGCGGACGCCGCCGCCGAAGGACGCCCAGGGGGTCACGATCGTGCAGCCCCTGTGCGGCGTGGAGGCGTTCTCGCGCGACACGCTGAGATCGATCTTCGCGCTCGATTATCCAATCTACGAGATCGTCTTCTGCCTCGCCAGCGCCGACGATCCGGTCGCCCCCCTGGTGCGCGGCGCGATCGACGCAAACCCGCATCGTCCGGCGCGTCTGCTCATCGGCGACGACCGGATCAGCGCCAATCCCAAGCTCAACAATGTCGTCAAGGGATGGAAGGCGGCGCGCTACGATTGGGTGATCATCGCCGATTCCAACGTCTTGATGCCGAGCGATTATATCCAGCGCCTGCTCGCTCGCTGGCGCCCCGACACAGGAATCGTGTGCGCCCCGCCCATCGGCGCGCGGCCTGAGACTTTCGCCGCCGAGGTCGAGTGCGCCTTCCTCAACACCTATGAGGCCCGCTGGCAATATGCTGGCGAATGCTCCGGGTACGGTTTTGCCCAAGGCAAGACGATGCTCTGGCGCCGCGAAATCATGGAGGCCGGGGGCGGGATCGAAGCCCTGGGCGCCGAAATCGCCGAGGACGCGGCCGCGACCAAGCTCATCAACGCGCAGGGCTTCAACGCCCACCTCGTGGATCAGCCGTTCCAGCAGCCGCTCGGCCAGCGGCGCCTCAAGGACGTCTGGTCGCGGCAGGTCCGCTGGGCGCGGCTCCGGCGCGCGACGTTTCCGTTATTCTTCCTGCCCGAGATTTTGACGACGAGCCTGTTCACGCTCGCGGCGGCCGGATTCGCGGCGCCGCAATTCGGGGTGAGCGTCGTCATCGCCGTCGTGGCGGTAGCGGTTTTCTGGTACGGCGCCGAGGCGATGCTCGCCCTCATCGCCGGCTGGCCGCTGACGTGGCGAATGCCCCTTGCGTGGATCATGCGCGACCTCATGCTGCCGCTGGTCTTCGCCAAGGCCTGGACAGGCCGCGCCATCGTCTGGCGCGGCAATGCGATGAGCGTCGACGAAACCATGTTCAGCGAAGCCGAGTCCGAGCCGCGACCGCAGATTTGAGCTGCCGCGAGACGCTCGCGGGCGGTTCCGGGGCCTGTCAGCCAAAATTCTGCTCAACTCACGCCCTATAAGCTTTGACATGTAGCGAGGCCGAGCCGCGCGCGAGCGCGTCGAGGGTCCAGCGCTTGAACATACTGCGCCGGGAGGAGGCAAAGATATGCGTTCCCACAGCGATGACGTGCGCGCGGGCGTTTTGAACGCGCTCTATTGGGACTTGCGGGTCCCTCGGCATGAGTTGAGCGTCGATGTCGAGAACGGATGGGTCACCGTTTCCGGAACGGTCGCCCTGCCCTATCAGCGGACATGCGCCGAGTCCGACGCCCGAAGCGTCGCCGGAGTTGTCGGCGTCACCAACCGGATCCGGCTTATGGACAGCCTGCCAGCAGGCCAGATCGCCGACAGCCGGCACTGAACGAGGCCCGAGCCCGGCGAGCGGCGCGCCGCCAGGCTCACACCGACTTCAGCATCCCGCCGTCGACGTAGTAGGTCGAACCGACCGAATAGCTCGCCCGTTCGGAGCACAGGAAGACGAAGAAGTTGGCCAGTTCCTGCGGCGTGGCGAAGCGTTTGATCGGCGCGTATTCGCGCGCGACGCTGTCGAGGTAGCCCTGCCAATCGCCGCCTTTGTCGGCGGTGAGCTGCTTTGCCGTCTTGATCCAGTCGGGCGTCAGAATGAGGCCCGGGTTGACGCAGTCAACACGGATATTGTCGCCGATGAGTTCGGTCGAGAGCGTCTTCGAGAACATCATCAGCGCCGCCTTGGTCACATTGTAGATCGGCTCGTACCACAAGGGCTGGGCGGCGCAGATCGACGCATTGTGCAGAATGACCCCGCCGCCGCGCTTCTTCATCATCGGCGCGAGGCCGCGCGCGAGCCTGACCGCGGCCATCACATGCAAGTCCCAATAGGCTTGCCATTTGTCGTCCGGCGCCTCCATCACCGTCTCGTTGCTGCCGGAGCCGGCGTTGTTGATGAGGATGTCGGCGCCGCCGAAAAGCCGCTCGACGTCGGCGACGAGGTCGTCCGTCCCCTCACGGGTGGCGACGTCGCACGCGACCCCCTCGGCGCGGACGCCGAAAGCCTTGGCGATGCGGCCGGCTTCCGTGCGGACACGCTCCACGCCGCGCGCCGCGATCACGACATCGACGCCCTCCGCCGCCAACCCCTCGGCGATCGCAAGCCCGATGCCGACGCTGCCGCCAGTGACGACGGCGACCTTGCCCTTGAGCCCAAGGTCCATTTATGCGCCCCTCCCGCTTCTGAAATTCGGCCCACTCACCAGCAGGTATAGCCGCCGTCCGCCACGACGATCGACCCGGTCATCAGGCTCGATGCGTCGGAGGCGAGGAACAGCACCACCGAGGCGATCTCGTCCGGCTCGCCCATGCGCCCCATCGGCGTCATCTCCATCCAGGTCTCGTACATCGCCCGGTTCGTCTTGGCGTAGGCGGTGAGAGGCGTGTTGACATAGGTCGGCGCAACGGAATTGACCCGAACCCCGCGGGCGCCCCATTCGGCCGCAAGCGACCTGGTCAGATGATGCACCGCAGCCTTCGATACGTTGTAATAGGATTGCGCGTGCGGTTTGTTGACAATGAAGCCGGACATCGAGCCGATTGTCACGATCGAACCGCGCCCGGCGGCGAGCATCGGGCGACCGAAGGCGCGGCAGCACCAGAAGACGCCGTTGAGATTGACGTCGAGCACATTCAGCCAGCGCTCGTTCTCCACGTCCTCGGCCGCGACTTCCGAGCGTGCGATGCCCGCGTTGCAGACGAGCGCGTCCACCCTGCCCTTCTCGGCGAGCACCTGCGCGACGCAGGAGTCGACCTCGGCCGGCTTGGTCACGTCCATGCGGATCGCGTCGGCGGAAAGACCCTTGGCCTTGATTGCATCGCGCGCTTTTTCCGCGGCGGTCAGGTCGAGATCGGCCACGTAGACATGCGCGCCCGCTTCCGCGAGCGCCTCAACGCAAGCAAAGCCGATGCCCTGCGCGCCGCCAGTGACGACCGCCACCCGACCCTTGAGTTTGAACCGCTCGAGATACATGGAACTCCCTATTCCCTCATGCAATGGAGCACGGCCGAACCCGGCGCGTGTCGAAGCGCGCTCCAGAACGCGCGACTGGCGCCCAATCCAAGAACCACATCCGCCAATTCAGGACTTGGCGCCGAGATAGTCGGCGAGCGTCGCGCGCACGCCCTTCGTCCACAGCGATGTGAGCGCGTCGGAGAAGGCGGCGACATAGGCCGGGTTCTTGGCGAGATCGCCGAAGATGTCGCCCATCGCCAGCCAAGCTTTCGGATCGCCGCGGGCGGCCTTCGCCGCCGCTTGCAGGCGGCCCCAGTTCGGATCGTTGGGCGGGATCGGCTTGCCGCTCTCCGACTCGCCGTAGCAGTAGCGGCACCAGAGCGCCGAGCAAAGCGCAAGGCCCTTCGCGCTCGCGCCCGCCTTCAGCCGGTCGCGCGCGGTCGGGAGAATGAATTTCGGCTGGCGGTTCGAGCCATCGAGGCAGAGGCGCGTGATTGTGTCGCCGATCTTCGGGTTGGCGAAACGTTCCCCCACCTTCTTGCGATAGGATTCGAGTGTGACGCCTGGCGGGGGCGGGACGGTGGGAATGATCTCGCGCCTGGTCAGCGTTTCGAGGAACTCGGCGATCTGCCTGTCCTCCATCGCCTCGTGGACGAAATGAACGTCGAGAAGGCCGGCGGGATAGGCGATCGCCGCGTGCCCGCCGTTGAGAATCCTGATCTTCATGAACTCGTAGGGCGCGACATCGCCGGTGAAGGTGACGCCGACCCTGTCGAGCGCAGGGCGGCCGGACGTGAACTTGTCCTCCACCACCCATTGCTTGAACTCCTCGCAGAAGACCGGCCAATTGTCCTCGACGGCCCATTGGTCCTTGAGGATCGCGCGCTCCCGGTCGGTGGTCGCCGGCGTGATGCGATCAACCATGCCGTTGGGAAACGCGACGTTTCCACGAATCCACGTGGCCAGAGCAGGATCTGACAGCTCGGCCAGTCCGACGACGGCGTTTTCCGTGACGTGGCCATTGCCGGGAAGATTGTCGCAGGACATCACCGTGTAAGGCGCGACGCCCGCCGCGCGTCGCTTTCTGAGCCCGGCGACGATGAGGCCGAAGGCCGTCCTTGGCGCGTCAGGGCTCTTGCCGTCGGCGACGATGTCGGGATGGCCGGGATCGAAATGCTGCGTGGCCGGAGACACGTAATAACCGCCTTCCGTGACGGTCAGCGAAACGATGCGGATCCTGGGATCGGTCAGCATGGCGAGGTTGGCGGCGACATCGAACGGCTTGACGAAATCGATCATCGCCCCCGTCACATGCGCGGCGCTCGACCCGGCTTCCTGCTCGACGACAGTGGTGAACCAGTCCTGCGCCTTGAGCTTCTCGCGCATCGCGATGTCCGGTTCGCGGACGCCCGCGCCGACGATCGCCCAGTCGTGGTCGGTTCCGGAATTGAACAGATCGTCGAGATAGACGGCCTGGTGGGCGCGATGAAAGTTGCCGACGCCGATGTGGAAGATGCCGGGCTTGAGGTCGGAGCGCTTGTATTTCGGAACGCCGACCGTCTTCGGCAGGCTCGATAGGGTCGTCGAAGACAGTTTCACGCTCATCTCGTCACCCTCGTCGCGACGCCCGCCCGCAACCAGCCCGGGAATTCTTGGGCCGAGCGCCGCCCTCAGGCGATGCGCCGCCCGTCCTTGTCGAAACGATGCAGATGCGCTTCGCGCGGGGTGACGAAGATGCTCTGGCCCGGCTTCAGCGGAGCTTCGCCTTCCAGACGCAGGGTGAGGGGTCCGATGCCTTCGCCTTCCGCGTAAACAAAGGTATCGGAGCCGAGGTGCTCGGTGAGGCGCACCTTCGCCGGCCATTCGCCCGCAGTGGTGGATATATCCGCGTGCTCGGGACGGATGCCGATGGTCTCGGCCCCCCGCTTGGCCGCCGGCGCGCCCTTGATCAGGTTCATGGTCGGCGAGCCGATGAAGCCGGCGACGAAAAGGCCATTGGGCTTGTTGTAGAGCTCGAGCGGCGAGCCGACCTGCGCGACCGAGCCGCGGTCGAGCACGACGATCTTGTCGGCCATGGTCATCGCCTCGACCTGATCGTGGGTCACATAGATCATCGTCGTCTTGAGCGCTTCGTGAAGCTCGCCGATCTCGATACGCATCTGAACACGCAGCGCGGCGTCGAGATTGGAGAGCGGCTCGTCGAACAGGAACGCCTTCGGCTCGCGCACGATCGCGCGTCCGATGGCGACGCGCTGGCGCTGCCCGCCGGAAAGCTGGCGTGGCTTGCGATCGAGATAATCGGTCAGGTTCAGGGTCGACGCCGCCTTCTTGACCTTCTGCTCGATGACGTCGGCGCTCTGACCCGCCATCTTGAGGGCGAAAGCGATGTTGCCGCGCACGCTCATGTGCGGATAGAGCGCATAGGACTGGAAGACCATCGCGAGGCCGCGCTGCGCGGGGCCGACATTGGTCATATCCTTGGCGTCGATCAGCACCTGTCCCGAGGAGACGTCCTCGAGACCCGCGATGAGCCGCAGAAGCGTCGACTTTCCACAGCCCGACGGCCCAACGAACACCGCGAACTCGCCGTTCTCGATATTGAGATCGACGCCGTTGATCACGCTGACCGGGCCGAACTCCTTGCGCACGGACTTCAGTTGGATGCTGCCCATGGGTGCTTTTCCCTCAATTCCGAATCACTTCACCGCGCCGAACGTCAGGCCACGGACCAGTTGTTTCTGCGAGAACCAGCCAAGAATGAGAATGGGCGCGATGGCAAGCGTCGAGGCCGCCGAAAGCTTGGCCCAGAAGTACCCTTCCGGCGCGGAGTATGAGGCGATGAAAGCCGTCAGAGGGGCCGCGTTCGAGGTCGCCAGATTGAGGGTCCAGAAGGCTTCGTTCCACGACAGGATGATCGCCAGCAACATCGTCGACGCGATGCCCGGGACCGCCATCGGCGTAAGCACGTAGACGATCTCGTTCATGAGCGACGCGCCGTCCATCCGCGCCGCCTCGAGGATGTCGTTCGGGATTTCCTTGAAGTAGGTGTAGAGCATCCAGATCAGGAGCGGCAGGTTGATGAGCATGAGTACGAGGCCAATCCCCAACAGGCTGTCAAGCAGACCCAGGCTCTTGAACACGAGGTAGATCGGCACGAGCACGCCGACGGCGGGCATCATCTTGGTGGAGAGCATCCACATCAGGAGGTCCTTGGTGCGCTTCCCGGGCGCGAAAGCCATCGACCACGCGGCCGGAACAGCGAAGATAAGGCCGACGATGTTCGCGCCGATCGAGAGCACGATCGAATTGAAGGCAAAATGCAGATAGTTCGAACGCTGTTGCACTTCGACATAATTCTCGAGCGTCCAGTTGAAGAACAGGAACTTCGGCGGCATGGCGATGGCGTCGAGTTCGCTCTTGAAACTGGTCAGAATCGTCCACAGGATCGGGAAGAAGATGATGAACGCTACGATCCAGGCGAGGATCGATACCCTGATGCGCTGGCCGGTAGTCTGTCGCAACGCCATCGTTCAGCCCTCCAGGTTCCTGCCGATGATGCGCATCAGGAAGAACGCGACAATGTTTGCGAGGATGACGGCGACGATGCCGCCCGCGGACGCGCTGCCGACGTCGAAGTTGAGCAGCGCCTGTTTATAGACGAGGAACGGGATGTTGGTCGTCGCCACCCCCGGCCCGCCGGAGGTTGTGACGTAAATCTCCGCGAACACGCTGAGCAGGAAGATCGTCTCGATCAGGATGACGACCGTGATCGCGCGCGAGATATGCGGCAGAACGATGTAGAAGAAGTAGGAGAACGGACCGGCGCCGTCGAGCGCGGAGGCTTCCTTCTGCTCCTCGTCAAGCGATTGCAGCGCAGTCAAGAGGATGAGGCTCGCAAACGGCAGCCATTCCCAGGACACGACGATGACCACCGACAGCATCGGCCAGTTGGTGAACCAGACGATCGGCTGGAAGCCCAGCGACTTCGCGATCCAGGCGAAGAAGCCCGAAGTCGGGGTTCATCAACAGGTTCTTCCACACCAGGGCGCTGACCGTCGGCATGACGAAGAACGGCGCGATCACCATGAGACGCAGGACGTTCAGCCCGTACACCGGCTGATCCATCAGAAGTGCAACGAGGATGCCGCCGCAGACGCTGATGACGAGCACCGAGACGACGAGAACCAGCGTGTTGACGAGAGCGGCGATGAAATCCGGGTCGGTGAGGAACGCTGTGTAGTTCTGCAGGCCGACGAAGCCGACATTGTCCGGATCGAGTAAGCTGTAGCGCAGCGTCGAGAAATAGAGCGTCATCACCAGCGGCACGATCATCCAAATGAAGAGGATGATCACCGATGGGGAGACGAGAGCTCGACCCGCTGTCGCCGTTTGCTGCGTCGCCATCCTTGCCGCCTCCCTCCCCGGTTTCCCGCGCCGACCGCCCTAAGGGTTCGCCGACGCAGGCTTTTGTCGCGGATCGTCTCCCGGCTCTACCGGGCCGCTGCGAGACATAATGCGAGTTCTTCGCTCGGTTCTCTACCTCCCCCTATCCCCTTTCCGCGAACGGAAAGGGGGCGGGACGGGGAGGAACGTCCCTAAGGCCGCCCCGCGCGAAACTCTCGCGAGGCGAATTCCTGCGGGCTTACTTGATGTAGCCGGCCTTCTTCATCGCAGCCGTGGTCGAAGCTTGAGCCTTCGCGAGCGCGTCGTCGATGCTCATCGTCCCGGCGAGCGCGGCGGAGAAGTCCTGCCCGACGTCGGTGCCGATGCCCTGGAACTCGGGGATCGCGACGAACTGGACGCCGGTATAGGGAACCGGCTTCACCGTCGGTTTCGTTGGATCGGCGGAGTTGATAAACTCGAGCGTCATCTCCGCGAAGGGCGCAGCTTTCAGATAGTCCGGGTTCTTGTAAAGCGAGGTCCGGGTGCCCGGAGGGACGCTCCCCCAGCCCAACTTCGAAGCCACGAGCTCGTCGTAGTGCTTATCGGTGGCCCACGAAATGAACTTTTGCGCGGCGTCGGCGTTCTTCGTGCCGGCTGGAATGCCAAGCGACCAAGCCCAAAGCCAATTGCCTCGCTTGCCAAGGCCGTTGTCAGGCGCGAGCGCATAGCCGACCTTGCCCGCAACCTTCGAAATCCTTGCCGCCAATAAGCCCGGCGGCGACGGTGGCGTCGATCCACATGCCGCATTTGCCGCCGTCGAAGAGGGCGAGGTTCTCATTGAAGCCATTCGACGAGGCGCCGGGCGGGCCATCGGCCTTCATCAGCGGAACATAGTAGTCGAGCGTCGCTTTCCATTCCGGCGAATTGAACTGCGGCTCCCATTTCTCGTCGAACCACCGCGCGCCGAACGAATTGGAGGTCGCGGTCAGGAAGGCCATGTTCTCGCCCCAGCCGGGCTTCCCTCGCAGGCAGATGCCATAAACGCCGGCGGCCTTGTCGGTCATCTTGTCGGCCGCCTGCTTGATGAACTCCCAGGTCGGCTTCTCCGGCATCTTGAGGCCGGCTTTCTCCATCAGGTCGGTACGGTACATGACGAAGGAGCTCTCGCCATAGAAGGGCGCTGCGTAAAGCTTGCCGTCGTAGGAGAGACCAGCCCGAATCGCAGGGATCAGGTCGTCGGCGTCGTAATCGGCGCCGAGCTTGTCGAGCGGCACGAGCCAATTCTTCTTGGCCCAGATCGGAACTTCGTAGGTGCCGATGGTTATCACGTCGAACTGGCCGCCCTTGGTGGCGATGTCGGTCGTCACTTTCTGGCGCAGAACGTTCTCCTCGAGCGTCACCCAGTTGAGCTTGATGTCGGGATTGGCCTTGGTGAAATCGTCCGTCAGCTTCTGCATGTCGATCATATTGCCGTTGTTGACGGTCGCGATCGTCAGCGTTGTCTCCGCGTATGCGGGAAGCGAGAAGCTAGCCAGGGCAACCGCCCCCAGCACGCCCTTCACGTGAACCTTCATAGTGTTTCCTCCGATGAGGCAATGCCGAGCATTGGGCATTTGCCAAGTAAGCGGGCGAATATTCGCCATATCCACCCGCGCAAGTCAATGCGAATTTGGCCGCGACGCTCAAAAACGACGCAGCTTTGATCCAAGTATTTGACGTTTATGGTGTTTTTTCGATGGCTTCAACGCTGGAGCAAATGCTCGGCCGTCGCCTCGTCGGTGACCAATCCGGAAATCAACCGCCCCGCGAGCGCTCCGCGTATCGGCGCCCGCCGCGACGGCCCCATCGCGACGCCTATGACCAGCCGGTTGTCGGCCCGCCGCAGCGGCGCCGAAGCGACCCGCTGGTTCGTGCCTTCGGACAGCACTTTCCCCGCCGAATCGAACGCCCAGCCGGTGATCTCGCCGACCGCGCCCGCCTGGCGGAGCGCCTCGGCCTCCTGCCGGGTGATGATCCCGTCCTGCACCAGCGCGCCGGAATCGCCAACCGAGCCGACCCCGACGAAACTGACATCGGTGCGCTCGACGAGGGCGAACAGGCTCTTGACCGAGGCGAGGCTCGTGAGCAAGTTCCGCTCCTCGACCGAGCGCGCAATGACCGGCAGCGGGATCGGATAGTGCGGCGCGCGCACGCTGTCGGACACCCGAATGATGACGTCGTAGAACGACGCCGAGCCGTCGGTCTTGGTGTTGCCGACGAGCGCGACCAGCTTGTGTTGCGGACATTCCATCGCCGGCAATTGATCGGCGACGGCCCGCATCGTGCGCCCGGTGCCGATGCCGATGACGGCCGGCTCGGGCCTCCTCAGCCAGCGCTCGAACTCGGCCGCCGCAACCTGCGCGATTCCGAGCGTCGACGACGTCGAGTCCGGATCGGTCGGGGCGACTTCGCAGAAACGCAGATCGTGGCGCAGTTTCAGCGCCGCGGCGAGCTCCATGCAGCGGGCGATCGGATGGTCGAGCCTGACCTTGATCAGCCGCTCGCTGATCGCCAGCGAAACCAGGCGTTGCGCCGCCTGGCGCGAAATGCCGAGCTTGCGGGCGATCTCGTCCTGGGTGTTGCCGGCGACGTAATAGAGCCACCCGGCGCGAGCGGCCTCGTCGAGCCTCAGACCGTCGTGATCCGACTTGCGCGGCATGACCTCAGCCAGTGTTCGTCGCGCCTGATAGCGCCCGCGCCGCCACGATGTCGGGCAGCTTCGTCATGTCGTCGAAGATGAGTTCGGCGCCGGCCGCAGTCAAATCCGCTCCCTCGTCGTGGGGCGAGAAATGGCTCGCGCCGACAAAACCGAACACCCTCATTCCGGCGGCGCGCGCGGCGGCGACGCCCGCGACGCTGTCCTCGATCACCAGGCAATCTTTCGGCGCGCCGGCCATCGCGCGGGCCGCGAACAGGAAAAGATCGGGACTGGGTTTTCCCTGCGCGACCTCGGCGGCGGAAAAAATGTTGGGCGCGAACAACGTCTCGTAACCAGTGACCTGGAGTGCGAAGCTCAGACGTTCGGGCGCGCTCGAAGAAGCGACGCAAACGCGTGTCCGCAAGCCCGCAACGGCCTGCCGCACGCCTTCAATCCCCTTGAGCTCACGCGCGAACGTCGACAGAATCTCACGCGCGAGATCGTCGGAAAATCCCTTCGGCAACGGCGCCCCGAGTTCGCTCTCGACCCTGCGCAAGACCGAATCGAGACGCAGCCCCAGGAAGCGTTCGCGCGTCTCCTCATCGCTCAAGTGAAGGCCGACTTCGCCCAGCCGGCGACGGGTCACGGCGAGGGCGATCACCTCGCTGTCGACCAGGACGCCGTCGCAATCGAAAATCACGACTTCGGGCCAACGGGTCTTCAGAGCCAAGCGGCGAATATCCCGCTCGGCCTGTCGCAGGGTCTCGTGCGCGCGGCGCTTTCGGGCGTGGAACGCCGCGATCGCTCCGCCCGCGGGCTCGGTCCGCTCCGCGATGGTCGACATCGAGTCCATCGCCGAGGCAAGCGTCCGCCTCCCCGCCGCAACGGCGCCGATCATGGCCGAGCCGAGCAGCACCGGCTCCGCCGTGGCCGGCGCCTCGACCGCCTTGCCGCACACATCGGCGATGATCTGGCGGACCAGCGGGCTTTTCGCGGCGCCGCCGCTGACGACGATCGCGTCGAATCGATAGCCGGCCCGCTCGAGCTTGGCGAAAATGTCCGCAAGGCCGTAGGCGAGACCACAGAGGGCGGCGACATGGAGCTCCTGCAGGCTCGCAGCGTCTTCGCGCAGGTCCATCCCCAAGACCCCGCCGCGCGCCGCCGGATCGGCCATAGGCGACCGGCTGCCGATGAAGTCAGGCAGGATATGCAGACCTTCGGCGATGAGCGCCGCGGGCGACAGACCGCCCGCGCGGGCGACGATGTCCCTTTCCAGCGCCGCAAGCGCATGCGGCCCAGCACGCCCCTTGAGTTCGGCGAACGCCGGATGCAGCCGCAACAGATGATCGATCGCCGCGCCGAACGCCGACTGGCCTCCGTCGATGAGCCATTGATCGGGAGTCAATGCCGCGAAATGCGGCCCCCACACGCCCTCGACGAACCGCGGTTCGTCCGAGAGCGCCATGCAGCTCGACGAGGTGCCGAGAATGAGCGCGAGCCGCCGCCGCGGATCGCCGTGCTCGCTGCCGGCGCGTGCGCCGAGCGTGCCTGCGGCGCCGGCGTGGGCGTCGATGAGCCCGGCGCCGACCGGCGTCCCCTTGCGCAGGGCCATTGCAGCGGCGGCGTCGGCGGTCAATCCATGCCCGAGCGGCGCGCCGGGCGGCGCCGGGCGAGCGCCGATAAGGGCGTGGTCGTCGTCCTTCAGAAAGCTCAGGCCCACGCCGTCGAAGAATTCGTCCGGCCAACGCTTTTCATGCGCAAGATAGCCGAACTTGCAGGTCGCCGTGCATGCGGAGCGGGTGAGCGAGCCCGTGGCGCGGAACGACAGGAAATCGGTGAGATCGAACACATGCCCGGCCTTGGCGATCGTCTCCGGCTTGTGCTTCGCGAGCCATGCGATCTTCGGAGCATGCATCTCTGGCGAGATCTTGCCGCCGACGTAGCGCAGCGTCTCGTGTCCGCTGGCGTTGATCCGGTCGGCGTCCCCGGCGGCGCGATGGTCCATCCACACGATCACGTCGCGCTCGGGCGCGCCGGTCAGGCTCACCGACAGCGGACGCCGATCGCGGTCGAGCGCGACCAGCGAGCATGTGGCGTCAAAACCGATGCCGGCGATGGCCTCGGGCGGCAAGCCCGACGCCTCGACCGCCTCCTTGATCGCCGCGGTGGCCGCCAACCAGATATCGTCAGACGATTGCTCGACGATTTCGCCTGGCTCGCGCCAGATCGCGATCGGACGCCGAGCGCTGGCGATGAGCTGTCCCGCGGAATCGAAAACGCCGGCCCTCGCGCTCAAGGTCCCGACATCCACTCCAAGATAGGCTTCGCGCATGGCGCTCCCGGCGTCGCTTGCGGCGGGAGACTTCTCCCTTTCGCGCGCCGCTGGCAAGCGAGGAAGCGCCGGCGTCAGGCCGGCAAGGTCAGAAGGCCCGCCGCGCCCGACTCGAGGCCGAACTGGAGCCGCGCGCCCGTGGCGTCCCAACCGAGCGCGCTGACCGGACCGGCGCCGGGATCGCGCACGGGAATCTCGGCCCCGTCCGCCAGCCGGCACAAGAGAACGGCGCCGTCCGCGTAGCCGATCGCCACGACGAGCGCTTTGGGATGAAAGGCGACCCTCGTCACCCGCGCTTGGCGCACGCCGCATTCGCGAGGCGCCTTGCCCATCGGGCCGTCCTTGTCCTTGAACGGCCAGACCACGGCCGCGTCCGCTCCAGAGCTCGCGAGCCATTGGCCGTCGTGCGACCAGGAGAGCGAGCGCGTCTTGGCGGGGTATCCGGTCATCCGCATGTTGCGCGAATCCGCGATCCTCCACCCGTGCAGGGCGTTCTCCTGCATCGAGGTGACGAGAAAGCGCCCGTCGGGAGAGAAGGTCGCGTCGAGATGCGCGCCCTTCCATTCCAGCGTTTGCGGCGCGCCTTCCACCTTCGGGAACCAGAGCGTCGCGCCATTGTAGTGGGTCGCCGCGAGGCGAAAGCCTTTGGGCTGGAAGGCGAGGCCGCGAACGGTCGTCGGCGCGCTCCAGCTCTTGACCGCCCCAGTCTCATCGCGGGCGCGAACCTGCTTTCCCGCGCTCCATGCATAGGCCTTGCCTCGCATCGCGAGAGCGTCGATCCACCGGCCTTTTTCGTGCGCGATCTCGTTGCTGCGCGCCATCAGCCTCGACCGCGACGACGCGGCCATCGTCGCCGCCGGTGAGCAGGGTCTTCCCGTCGCTGATCGCAGTGAGGATCGCCGCTTCGGGATGAGCCGCCACACGCTTCTGCTGCCCCGGGCTCGCCGATCAGCACGGCTCCGTCAGCCAGAGCCAGAGCCGGAGCGCCGTCGAGAAACGCCGCGGCGACGACATGCGCGCTCGCTTCGAACTTGCGGGCATGCTGCACGAGGGTGGCGGCGGCGCGGGCGTCGGTCATTTGAGGCGATCAGCAATCACGCCGCGCAGGCCAGGAATCCGTTGCGGATGTCCTCCTCCTCGAGGTCGCGGCCGATGAACACCACCTTCAACTCCCGCTTCTCGTCCGGCTTCCATTCACGCTGCAAATCGCCGTCGAGCATCATGTGAACGCCCTGGAACACGAAGCGCTTGGGGTCGCCTTTCATCGCCACGATGCCCTTGCAACGCAGGATACTGGGACCTTGCTCCTGGGTGATGCGATTGATCCACGGCATGAACTTGGCCGGATCGACGTCGCCATCGAGCCTGACCGCAACCGACTGCATGTCCTCATCGTGATAGTGCTTGAGGCCATGGTGATGGTCTTCGCCGTGCTCGTGGTGATGGCTGTGATCGTGGTCCTCGGTCACGAGGAAATCCGGCTCGATGTCGAGGATGCGGTCGAGATCGAAGGCGCGGCGCTCGAGCACGTCGGCGATCGGAACGTCGCATTTCTTCGCCCGATGAAGCGTAGCATAGGGATTGATCGCACGGATGCGCGCCTCGACCTCGCGCAATTCCGCGGCGCTGACGAGGTCGATCTTGTTGATGATGATGACGTCGGCGAAGGCGATCTGGTTCTTCGCCTCCGGGGCGTCGCGGAGCCGCTGGGCGAGCCATTTGGCGTCGGCGACCGTCACCACCGCGTCGAGCCGGGCCGCCTCGCGCACGTCTTCGTCGACGAAGAAGGTCTGCGCCACCGGCGCGGGATCGGCGAGGCCAGTCGTCTCGACGATGATCGCGTCGAACCGGCCCTTGCGCTTCATCAGGCCCTCGATGATCCGAATGAGGTCGCCGCGCACCGTGCAGCAGATGCAGCCGTTGTTCATCTCGAACACTTCCTCGTCCGCGCCGACGATCAGCTCGTTGTCGATGCCGATCTCGCCGAACTCATTGACGACGACCGCATAACGCTTGCCGTGCGGCTCGCTCAGGATCCGGTTGAGCAGCGTCGTCTTGCCGGCGCCGAGATAGCCGGTGAGCACCGTGACGGGAATTCTCTCCGGCTCGTGGCTTGTGGTCACGCGGTTCATCTCCTGCTCTCGAGGGGTCGACCCGCCATATAGGACCGCGCCGCGCTCATGGGTAGGGGCGGCGCCGATGGCCGGTCCGGTCCTACCAGCCGCCGTTGCCGAAGCCGAAGTTGGTCCCGACATAGGCGCCCGTCCATCGCCATACCGGCGGCGTGATCCAGGTCGGCTGCACATAGACGAACGGCGGCGGCATTTCGTCGCCCGGCAATGTCGCCGGCGGCGGGCCCAGAACCACCGCTTCGGCCGGGATATAGCCCGACAAATGCCGCCACGAGGCCCGGCACCAGCCGCGCGGGCATCTCTTGTCAACCTCGATCTCGGCGCTCGCCGGGACGCGCTGCACGACCGCCGCCTTCCCCGATGGCGCGGCGCGCATCGTGACGTGTGATCCCGTCATCGCGAGCTCGGCGAAAGCCGGACTGGCCAACCCGACGGCGAATAAGACCACAAAAGCAACCCGTCCAATCATCCAGCCGGACTCCCTGCTCCAGCAATCAGGATAGCCGCTTGGCCCGGGCGGGTCGAGGGGCGGCCGAGTTCCGCATCAGGAAAGCTGGGGCGGCGGCCCAGGAAAACTGGCGAAAATCCACGAAAACGAAATTGCTGTTTTTTGCTTTTTGGAATTGAGGCTTTTCAGAGTGTTACGGACAATTCAAATGCTTTCTTTGCTCCTCGTTTCTCTGCCTAGCACGCGGCTTCGCTAGTCGGCGAAAGAGAACCTTATAGCGTATATTTCTGCTTTTCGCAAGTCATATCCACGACGCGTTTCCTCATGTCGTTTTGCCGCAACGCCAGCCCGCAGAGCGGCTAGACCCTTGTCGCCCGCCAGCTGGGGCCGTTCGGGCCGAAGGCCGGCTCGATGCGGAAATTATCTTCCGGGGTCATCTTGCCCAGCGGCACATCCTCGTCGGGCATGACGAGCGTGGCTTGCTCGCCCACGAACATGAGGAGATGGCGATGCTGGTCGAGCAGGGTTTTCGCCATTGCATGCAGCCGTTCGTAGTAAGGCGGCTTTCGCCACGCGTTGGGCGAGCCGAGATCGACTTGCCCGTAGACGAAGCCATTCCCCGGATAGACCGTCAGCACGAACCGGGCGCGATCGGGCCGCCATTCGTCCGGCATGGTCCCGTCGGTCATCCACAGGCAGAAGAAGTCACGGCACTGACCGGGCAGATTGTCGTGGATCGTGCATCCCTTGCCGGGCTTGCAGAACTTGCACCAGACGCCCGCCGGCTTGTTGATCTCGGGAAAGGTATAGACCTTGCAGCACATGTTGCAGCTGCCGCATTCGCGGCCGGGCGCGGCGCCGTAGGGCGTGAAAGACATGGACATGCGTGCGGCCGTCAGCTTTTCGCGTCAGTTAGGTCGTGTGCGCTATCGCGATGCGCCGGCGCTGGCAAGGGCGCCCCAGGCGCCGCCCCGACGCCGGGGCCCCCCAGGGACGAAACGCCGGTAGTGGGCCAGTTTGAATGAGGCATCGATTGACCTTGCCTTGGAATTGATGCAGCGAACGCGCATAATGTCGGCATGGCAGCGCGTGACAGGTGGTCAGTTGACCTAGGGTCCGGACCCATAAAGTGGTTGGCATGATGTCCGGCTTGTGATTCACGGCTTCCGAAAGGAAGCGCTGATGAATCGGGACCATTTCTGGCTGACGGACGATCAGTTTTCGAAGATCGAGCCGCATTTGCCGACGGACACGCGAGGCAAGGCGCGGGTGGACGATCGTCGGGTGATCAGCGGGATCATCAATGTGTTGAGGTCCGGCGGTCGCTGGATCGACGCTCCACCAGAATACGGGCCGAGGAAAACCCTCTACAACCGCTATGTCCGCTGGGCGGCAAGAGGCGTCTGGGTCGACTTGTTCCACGCGCTTGCGCAGGCCGGAGGGCCGCCCGAGCAAGTCTTGATCGACAGCTCCGCCGTGAAGGCCCATCGCTCGGCTTCGGGCGGAAAAGGGGGAGAAAAACCAGGCGATCGGTCGCTCGCGCGGGGGACGGACGACCAAAATCCACGCGTTGACGGACGCACAATGCCGTCCGCTCTCGTTCACACTCACAGGCGGCCAAGTCGCCGATTGCCGAGCGGGCGCGGAACTTTTGGCGCGGCTTCCGCCTTGCCAAATCCTGCACGCGGACAAGGGTTACAACTCGAACGCAATCCGCAGGCAAGTCGAGGGGCGCGGCGCGATCCCCAACATTCCGCCCAAAGCCAATCGCAAGTGGAAGAATTGCTTCTCGCCGTTCCTCTATCGAGCGCGCAACGCCATCGAGCGCATGTTCTGCCGCTTGAAAGACTTCAGGCGAGTAGCCACGCGCTATGACCGAAACGCCGCCAATTTCCTCGCCGCAGTCTGCATCGCCGCAACCGTCAGCTACTGGTTATAAGTCCGGACCCTAGTTCACGAGGAGCTACGAGGTCCGCGAGATCGTCCAGCGCAACTCGAAGCACTCGTTCCCAAAAGCCTCTGGTCGGTGCAACTGGAGCGAGAACAACAGGCCCATCGAAGTCGTGGCCCTCAAAATCGAGGAAGATCACTTCCCCAGGGTGCTTCTCGTAAAGGTCCCGCGCTTTCCTCATCATGCCAATCGAGTGGGTCGCGACCCACATTTGCGAGCCGGATGGAATTAGCTCGTAGAGTTCACCAAGCAGAGCCCCTTGAAGTCGCGTGTTCATATGCACTTCGGGTTCGTCTATGGCGAATACAGTGTCGTTATAGGACCGAGTCTTAATGACCATGTCTAAGAGCAGGCCAAAGGCTGCCTTTTCGCCGCCCGATAGGTTCTTGTAACTGAACCCCTTCGCCGTACCTTTGGTGAATGTGAAGGTACCGTCACGAAGAGGATTGCCCAGCGTATTCAAGTCGAGGTCGGGAAATAGGCGCAAGACGGCGGTCCGAATATCGCCGATAGCTTCGTGCCGAAAATCCTTCAGCGTTGTATTCTCATCCTCGCGCTCGAAGGCATTTTGGAAAGCGTCTGATGCAAGGCGTTGGTAATTCTCAGCTACAGCACCATCCTGTTCGATCATACGCCGCACACGCACATGTTCTGTGGCCACCGGCAAATTCTGAAGGGCGTTGATTTTGAAATCCGGATCGTTGCGGTACGCAGACCTCAGATAAAACGTCTTCTTCTCTGTATGAGCGCCATGGAATTCGATCTGTACCTGATTGCTCCATCCCGGGTGAGTGGCGTCTCGCTGGTGATAGCTGGCGTCCCAGGAAAGGCCGTAGTACATGGCTTGTTGCCAGACCGAGAACGCGTCGAATAGCGAGGATTTCCCCGACCCGTTTGGGCCGGCCATTACAATGAGGCGAGCTGGAGGGAGGTCAGGAACAGACAGGCTCTCAAATCGCCGAAAGCGATTAACGGTCACGGTTTTGATTTTCACGCCAACTCCCCTAGCCCCCGTCGGAGTTGAGGATATAATCAGCCGTGAGTATTAGCGGAAAAGGTGGCGCCTTTGGTGTTACTCCAACATCGTCAGCATCTCTGACCATTCTTATTAAAAATTTTTCGGGAGAAATATTTTCAACGGCTTCGGAGAAATCGGCATAACCCGCAAGTCAATGATTTCGGACCATTCTCGATTTTTTCTGTGGGAAATTTAGCCATCTTGTTCACCCCCTCCTCCGCCCCCTCATCTTCCCGCCCTTCGGCCTGCGCCTCGCCGCCGCCCCAATTGTGCGGGCCCATGTCGGCGTCGGTGGGTTTGCGGGGCCGTGTTGAGGGCAGGTTGGCGGCGCGGCCGAATTTGCGCTCGCCGGCGTAGGCGCCGGCGGTCGCCTCGACGTCCGCCTGCCGCGCGAGCGGGTCGTCGCCGATCGCGAGCGCCACGTTCTGCAGGCGCTTGATCTCGTCGCGCAGGCGCCCCGCCTCCTCGAATTCGAGATTGCCGGCCGCTTGCCTCATCCGCTTCTCGAGATCGGCGATCGTGCCCTGCAGGTTCTGACCGATCGCGGCGGAGTCGGCGAGGCCGATGTCGACGGTGACGTGGTCGGCCTCGTAGACCGAGCCGAGGATGTCCTGGATGCCGCGCTTGATCGACGCCGGGGTGATGCCGTTGGCTTCGTTATAGGCCGTCTGCTTCTCGCGGCGGCGACTGCGTTTCCTCCATCGCGCGGGTGATCGAGCCGGTGATCGTGTCGGCGTAGAGCACGACCTTGCCGTCGACGTTGCGCGCGGCGCGGCCGATCGTCTGCACGAGCGAGGTCTCGGAGCGCAAAAAGCCTTCCTTGTCGGCGTCGAGGATGGCGACGAGCGCGCATTCG
Source organism: uncultured Alphaproteobacteria bacterium (assembly GCA_963761435.1). Lineage (GTDB taxonomy): Bacteria > Pseudomonadota > Alphaproteobacteria > Rhizobiales > Beijerinckiaceae > Roseiarcus. The sequence continues at coordinate 994,170 of CAVXHJ010000010.1, forward strand.
GGAATGTCGAGCCCCTCGCGCAAGAGATTGATGCCGACCAGCGCGTCGAAGGCGCCGAGGCGCAGGTCGCGGATGATCTCGATGCGCTCGATCGTGTCGATGTCGGAATGCATGTAGCGCACGCGCACGCCGTTCTCGTGCAGATATTCGGTGAGGTCCTCGGCCATGCGCTTGGTCAGCACGGTGACGAGGGTGCGGTAGCCGCGCAGCGCGACCTGCTTGATCTCGCCCAGCAGGTCGTCGACCTGAGCGCGCGCCGGGCGGATCTCGACCGGCGGGTCGATGAGGCCGGTCGGGCGGATCACCTGCTCGATGAATGCGCCTTCCGTCTGCTCCATTTCCCATTTGCCCGGCGTCGCCGAGACATGCACCGTCTGGGGCCGCATCGCCTCCCATTCCTCGAAGCGCAGCGGCCGGTTGTCCATGCACGACGGCAGGCGGAAGCCATATTCGGCGAGCGTCGCCTTGCGCCTGATAGTCGCCGCGATACATGCCGCCGATCTGCGGGATGGTGACATGGCTCTCGTCGGTGAACACGAGCGCGTTGTCGGGCAGATATTCGAACAAAGTCGGGGGCGGCTCGCCGGGCGCGCCGCCCGGTGAGATAGCGCGAATAATTCTCGATTCCCGCGCAGGAGCCGGTCGCCTCCAGCATTTCGAGATCGAAGATGGTGCGCTGCTCGAGCCGCTGCGCTTCCAGCAGCCGGCCCTGGCTATGGAGCCGGTCGAGGCGCTCCTTCAGCTCGTGCTTGATCGCCTCGACCGATTGCAGGAGCGTCGGGCGCGGCGTCACATAATGCGAGTTGGCGTAGATTTTTACGAATTCGAGGTCCTGCGTCTTCTGACCCGTCAGCGGATCGAATTCGGCGATGGTCTCGACCTCGTCGCCGAAGAAGCCGATGCGCCAGGCGCGGTCCTCGTAGTGGGCGGGGAAGATCTCGATCGAGTCGCCCCTCACACGAAACAAGCCGCGTGAAAAATCGCCGGCCTGCGACGCGCTTGTATTGCAGGGCGACGAGGTCCTTGATCAGCTGGCGCTGGTCGACCCGGTCGCCGAGTTTCAGCGAGAAGGTCATGGCGGTATAGGTCTCGACCGAGCCGATGCCGTAGATGCAGGAGACGGAAGCGACGATGATGACGTCGTCGCGTTCGAGCAGGGCGCGCGTCGCCGAGTGGCGCATGCGGTCGATCTGCTCGTTGATGTCGGATTCCTTCTCGATATAGGTGTCGGTGCGCGGGACGTAGGCCTCCGGCTGGTAATAGTCGTAGTAGGAGACGAAATATTCGACCGCGTTGTCGGGGAAGAAGCTCTTGAACTCGCCGTAGAGCTGCGCGGCGAGCGTCTTGTTGGGCGCGAGGATCAGCGCCGGCCGCTGGGTCGCCTCGATCACCTTGGCCATGGTGAAGGTCTTGCCCGAGCCGGTGACGCCGAGCAGCACCTGGTCGCGCTCCTGGGCGCGAACGCCCTTCACCAGCTCCTCGATCGCCTGCGGCTGGTCGCCCTCGGGCTCGAACTCGGACACGACGCGGAACCGTCGCCCGCCCTCCGACTTCTCCGGCCGCGGCGGCCGATGCGGCATCCACGGCGGCCGGTTGCGGATGTTGGGGTCGCCCTCCTCGATAAGCGCCTTCAGCGATTCCGCGCTCGCGGGCGCGCCGATCAGGCCGTGCGGGTGGCTGTCGGGCGCGGCGCTCTCGAATTTCGCCTGCGGCGCTTCGCCCAAGCCTTGCGGTTTCGGCTCGACCAGGGCGGGATTGAGCAGCTCGGCCAGATGCTCGCCGAGCGGATGGACTTCCGGCCGCGAAGCCTTGGACTTCACTTCGCGGGCGGGTTTTTTGGGGGCGGGCATGGCCGGAATATGGGGCGAGTCGAGGGGCGGGGGAAGGGCGGCGCCGGACCGGAGACTCAGGTTTGACGCTCGCCGCGGTTACGGGTCCGGGCCATGCGCGTGATCATCGCGCGGCGGGGATCGGGGGAGGCCGGTCTGGCCGGGCCCGGCGCGGGCGGGCGGGAATACGAGCGCAGGAAACGGGTTGGAACTTGCGCCGCGGCCGGCCCATCTTAGGCTGATGACGAACGGGACCAGAACCATGCGCCATCACATCTTCGAAACAGCAATGGGGTTCTGCGCCATCGCCTGGAGCGAGGAGGGCGTCGCGCGCTTCCAATTGCCCACGAAGAGCGCGGAGGCCGCCGACCGGCTGATCAAGCGCCGTGCCGAGGGCGCGCAGCCGGCCGCGCCGCCGGAAGACATTGCGGCGGTCGTCGCGGCGGCGAAGCGGTACTTCAGTGGCGAGGAAACGGACTTTTCCGAGGTCCGGCTCGACCTCAGCGACGAGAATGCTTTCTTCCGCCGGATTTACGAGGCCCTGCGCCGGGTCCGGTGGGGCGGCACGACCACTTACGGCGCGCTGGCCAAGGAGGTCGGCGCCGGCCGCGAGGCGGCGCGCGACGTCGGCGAGGCCATGGCCAGGAATCCCGTTCCCTTGATCATCCCATGCCACCGGGTCCTGGCGGCGGGCGGCAAGATCGGCGGATTCTCTGCTCCCGGCGGCGCGAGTACGAAGATGCGGATGCTTGAACTCGAAGGCGTGCGCATCGGGCCTCCGGACGAGGCGCAGCGGGCTTCTCTGTTCTGACCAGCGCTCCCAGGAAGCCCTACCCTACCAGCGCCTCATCCAGATCGCGGATCAGGTCGTCCGCGGTCTCGAGCCCGATCGACAGGCGGATGACGTCATCGCCGGCGCCCGCGGCGACGCGCTGCGCGTCGGTGAGCTGGCGGTGAGTGGTCGAGGCCGGGTGGAGGATGAGGCTGCGGGTGTCGCCGATATTGGCGAGATGCGAGAAGAGCCGCACGTTCTCGACCAGCTTGACGCCTGCGTCGTAGCCGCCCGAAACGCCGAACGTGAACACCGCGCCCGCGCCCTTGGGCAAATATTTTTGAGCGAGCTTGTAGTGCGGGCTCGTCTCGAGGCCCGCGTAGGAGACCCAGGCCACCTTGGCATGCCCACTCAGGAATTCGGCGACCTTGAGCGCGTTCTCGACATGCCGCTCCATGCGCACATGCAGAGTCTCGACGCCGGTGATGGTGAGGAATGCGTTCATCGGCGCGAGCGCCGGGCCGAAATCGCGTAAGCCCACCGCGCGGGCCTTCATGGTGAAGGCGAAATCGCCGAAATTCTCGAAGAATTTCAGCCCATGATAGGCGGGCTCGGGATCGGTCAAGGAGGGAAAGCGATTCCCTTGCGACCAGTCGAACTTGCCCGATTCGACCACCACGCCGCCGAGCGCGTTGCCGTGGCCGGCGAGGAACTTGGTCGTCGAGTGGACGACGATGTCCGCGCCATGCTCGATCGGCCGGCAGAGATAGGGGGTCGCGAGCGTATTGTCGACGATGAGCGGCAGGCCGGCGTCGTGCGCGATTTGCGCGACGCTTGCGATGTCGACGACCACGCCGCCCGGATTGGCGAGATTCTCGATGAAGATCGCCTTGCACTTCGGCGTGAGCGCCCGACGGAAATTCTCGGGGTCGGCGGGATCGACGAAATGGCAGCTCCAGCCGAGCTTCTTGAAGGAGAGACCGAATTGGGTGAGCGAGCCGCCATAGAGGTTGCGCGAGGCGACGAACTCGTCGCCCGGCCCCATGAGCGTGAAGAAGGTGAGGAACTGCGCCGCATGGCCTGACGCCGCAGCGACCGCTGCGCGGCCGCCCTCGAGCGCGGCGATCCGCTCTTCGAGCACGGAGACGGTCGGGTTGGTCAGTCGCGAATAGATGTAGCCGAAATTGTGCAGATTGAAGAGCGAGGCGGCGTGATCGACGTCGTCGAACACGTAGGCCGTCGTCTGGTAGATCGGGGTGGAGCGCGCGCCGGTCGTGGGGTCTGGCGCCGCGCCGGCATGGATCGCGCGGGTCTCGAAGCCGTATTCAAGGTTGAGCGGCGGCGCCGCGCGGTCTTTCACTCGCCGCGGCAAAGGCGGCGCGGGGGCGCGATTGCGAATGATGCCGCCGTTGACGCCGCTCCACGACAATTCTCCGCCGAGCCGGCCGAACTCGATCTTCGGGCAGCGGTTCATGATCACCTCGATGCCCGCGGCTTCCGCCGTCGACGCCGCCTCGTCGTTGCGGACCCCCAGTTGCATCCAGACCACTTTCGCGCCGATCGCGATCGCGCCCTCGACCACGCCGGGCGCTTCGTCCGAGGTCCGAAACATGTCGACCATGTCGATCCGGTCCGGAATATCGCGCAGCGAGCCATAGGCCTTCTCGCCGAGCAGGGTCTTGCCCGCAATCGCCGGATTGACGGGGATCACGCGATAGCCTTTGCCCTGCAGGTACTTCATGACGAAGTAGCTTGGCCGATTCCAGTTCGGCGAGGCGCCGACCATCGCAATGGTCTTCACCCGCTCGAGGATCGAGCGGATCTTGGCGTCGGAATAGGGGATTGGCTCGAGATCGGCCATGGATAGCGCACTCCGCTTTTGAGCGCGCATACTAGCGCGAAAGCCAAGCGGCCGGATGCGCGATCGCACCCGCCGACTTCTCTTCGTTGCTTTCGCCGATCAATTTTGCCGCGGCGCACGGCGGCGGCTGGTAGGCCGTCCGCCTCGAGTCAATCAGGACGCTAGGCCGCGGCGGGGTATTCTCTCAGCCGGCTCACCATCTCGTCCGAATACTGGCGCCGGAGTCCTGCGGCCTCCATCGCGTCGCCGTTGACGCGGCGGGTGATGGCGTCGATGTCCCACGCGTCCGCCAACGGAAGACAGCCGTTGCTCGCGAGATACCAGCATCCGGAGAAGGCGGCGCCTTCTTGCGTGTCGCAATATTCCGCCGCCTGTTCCGGCGTCTTGCCGATCGCGCGACCGAAGGCGGAATATTCGTCGCGGCCAGTGAGCTGGATGAGGCCGCGGCCGCGGAAGCGGTAGCCGTCGCCGCTCGCCGCGTCGCCGTTGCCATTGACGTTCGCGTAGACGAAATCCGCGAACCGTCGCTGATCGGCGCAATAGGGCTCGGCCGCCGCCGGTGTCGGAAACAGCGCCGGCCAGACCTGGCACGCGCGTCCCGGCGTGTAATAGAGGTCCTCGACAATCTCGTTCAGCGCCGGTCCGGCCTCGACCAGAAATTGGCCCATGGCGGCGGCGCGCCGCCGGTCGTTCGAGAAATCAAATTTCTCGAAGGCCGAAATCAGCGCGGGAACCCAGACCGCCGCATTCGCCTGCGGACAAACGGCCCGCATCGCGGCGGTCAGCGCCGAGGCGCCGCCAAGCGCGCCTCCGGAGCCGGCGGAGCGACCGGGGCCGGCGGGGGGGCCGGAACGGGCGACGGCGCGGTCCTTGCCGCGGAGCTTTTCGCTCCCGGTATGACGACCGACATCGTGTTCTCGATGAAGTCGGCCCCGATATAGCCTGACCCAGCGATTCCGAGCAGAAGCTTCCAGTTGCCCGGATCGACGGTGATGATGTTTTCCAGATTGAGCGCGACGCCAGCGAGGATTCCGGCGATGAACCCTATCATCAGGCTCAGAACGAGATAGGCGAGGCTGAATTCCGCTTGCTCGCTCGGCGTCGTCGAATTGAGCGAGCCGGCGTTCTTGAGGCCGACAATCGCGCGGACGCCCTGTCCGAGCGTCCCGAGAAGGCCGCAAAGCAACAGGGCGAGCAGGATGGTGCCTACCGTCGGAACGCCGCCCTGCCCCGCCATATGCCAGCCCCTTACGCGACGGCATTGTTATTGGCGCCGGATGGTTGACAAAGGCCTAACAAATAGAGGCGGCTCCGCCTGCGCCGAGACGGCGAACGCGCTTCCTCACTCGACCGCATCGCCGATCATCTTGCCGCGCGCGGCCACGAATAGACCGCTGCCGATGATGATGGCGTTGCCGATGACGATCGGGAGCGTCGGCGCGTCGCGCCAGACCAGCCAGCCCATGATCGCCGCCCAGACGATCGCCGAATATTGCAGCGGCGCAAGGACGGCGGCGCGCGCCAGAGCCAGCGCGCGGACGATGCAGATGAAGCAGGTCATCGACACGATGCCGACCAGGAACATCAAGCCGACATCGAAAGGCGTTGGCGTCGTCCATGCCCAGGGAATGGTCGCCGCGCCGATAATCCCGCTGCCGACGAATTGCCAGAAGACCAGCGGCAGCCAGTGTACGCCGCGGAGCTCGCGGGTGATTGTCTGGCTCAGCGCGAACATGATCGCGCCGAACAGGGCGAGCGGCGCGGCCCACGAGAACATCTGCGGCGAGGGCCTGAGCGCGATGAGCACGCCGATGAAGCCAACGAGGACGGCGATCCAGCGGAAGCGCTCGACCTTCTCGCCGAGCAGCGGCGCCGAGAGCGCGGTGACGATGAGCGGCGTCGCCATATAGAAAGTCATCACGTCGGCGAGCGGCATGAATCGCGTCGCGTAGTAGAAAGCGAACGTGTCGACCGCCGCGACGAGGATGCGCAGGACCTGCAGCGGCGCCTGGCGCCGATCGATGAGATTGACGCGCAAGGACAGAATCATCGGCGCCAGCACGGCGGCGGCGCCGACCGAGCGCAACATCATCAATTGGCCGACGCCGTAGTCGGCGACCAGCCATTTGCCGAGCGCGTCGTTGATCGAGAAAAAACCGACGCCGGCGAGATAGAGGACGACGCCGAGCGCTGGCGCGCCCGGCGCTGAGGTCACGAGCCGGGTCACCCGCGGCTCAAACTTTCGTCTTGGCGGTCGCGAACGCGCGCGCTTCGTCGGAGAGGGCGATCCATCTTGCCGCGTGGGCGGGAGCAATCGTCACCCATTCGCGCTTCGGCCGATCGTGGCCGGTCGAGAAGCGCTCGCCGATCCCCTCGGCGATCAGCGCATCGACGCGCGCCGCGGGCAGCTTCAGGAGCAGGCGATCGCCCGAGGAGAGCGACGCGAAGATCTTGCCGTCGACCTTGAGGGCGCCGGAGCCGAAACCGCGGCCCGGCGGCGCGTGGCCCGCCGCCCCGTGGCCCGCGCGGACTGCCGCAAACGCCGCCTCGGCGCGAGCGCGAAACTCCGCAGCGTCGTCCCCTCCGCCCATGTCGTTTCAAAGGCTCCCGGAAGTCCGGCGCCGAACGTCAGCGCGAGTAGAATTCGATGACGAGGTTCGGCTCCATGTGCGTCGGATAGGGCACTTCGGAGAGGCTGGGGATGCGGGTCATCTTGGCCGTGCCCTTGGCGTGATCGACCTCGATATAGTCGGGCACGTCGCGCTCGGCGAGCGCGTTGGCTTCGAGCACCAGAGCCATCTGTCGCGAGGATTCCTTGATCTCGACCAGGTCGCCGACCTTCACCTGGTAGGAGGCGATGTTGACGCGGCGGCCGTTGACCTTGATGTGGCCGTGGTTGACGAACTGGCGGGCGGCGAACACGGTCGGCACGAACTTCGCCCGATAGATCAGCGCGTCGAGCCGGCGCTCGAGCTGGCCGATGAGATGGGCGCTGGAGTCGCCCTTGAGACGGCGCGCCTCGACGTAATATTTGTGGAACTGCCGCTCGGAAATATTGCCGTAATAGCCCTTGACCTTCTGCTTGGCCTTGAGCTGGGTGCCGAAGTCGGTCGCCTTGCCCTTGCGCCGCTGGCCATGCTGGCCGGGCCCGTATTCACGCTTGTTGAAGGGGCTCTTGGGCCGGCCCCAGATATTCTCGCCCATGCGGCGATCGATCTTGTATTTTGCTTCCGCGCGCTTCGTCATCGCGATTCCTCTTCATTCAGTATTAGGTTCAACGAGGAACGCGCCCTCCTCTGCGCCAAAGGCGCCGACAGGCCATGAGCCGAGCAAGGCTTGGGGCCGCAGGTGCGTCAAACGACAAACGCGCTCCCGTTTAGCCGAGAGCGCGCCTGAGCGCGGGCTTCCTAGAGGAGCCGGGCGCGACTGTCAAACCCCGGCGTGGGCGGACGACGCGCGGGAAGGCCGGGGCGGGCCGCTGCCATGTTCGATTCGCATGGCTATGAAAAACATTGGTGTAGATTCTGTTAGTTTTCATGCATTTGAGTGCCGAGTTAGCATTCCGTCTTTGTTTTGACACGGAATAATCATGCGATTTTCACATGATCTATCGCATTGCACCATTGACTTTTGCAGCGCAGTATCGTACTTGATGGTGGTCTAGGAAAAGGAGCGTCCGATCGGGCCTCGATCCGTCGAGGCTGAAATCGGGAGGGTGGTCAACAAAGGAGACCGCCATGAAGATGTTCTCTCTCACGCGATTCCTGCGCTCTCGCCGCGTATATTGGAGCGTGTTGCAGGAACTGTCCAACTATACGGACCGCGAGTTGCACGACATCGGCATCGATCGCGCCGACATTCAGGAAATCGCCCGCCTGGCTTCGCGGGAGCAAGACTGATCTCAATGGCGGCGCCCTGAGCGGCGCCGCCATAGTCTCATGTCCGGCTATAGTCGTCGTCGATGCGAACGATGTCGTCCTCGCCGAAATAACTGCCCGTCTGAACCTCAATCAGCTCGAGATCGATCTTTCCGGGGTTGGCGAGGCGATGGGTCGAGCCGATCGGAAGATAGATCGATTCGTTCTCGTGCACGTGCTCAACCTTGCCGTTGAGCGTGACCTCAGCGGCGCCGCGCACGACCACCCAGTGCTCCGCGCGATGGTGGTGCTTTTGCAGGGAGAGGCGGCCCTGAGGGCGCACGACGATGCGCTTGACCTGATAGCGCGAGCCTTGGTCGACGCTCTGGTAATAGCCCCATGGCCGGTAGATCCGCACGTGCTGGGTCGCCTCGGGTTGACCCTCGGCCTTGAGCCGCTCGACCAGCGCCTTGACCTTGTTGGTCTGCGACCGGTCGGCGACCAGCACCGCGTCGCGAGTTGCGACCACGACGACGTTGCTGAGGCCAATGACGGCCGCCACCTGCTCCTCCGAACGCACAAGCACGTTCGACGAGTTGATCGCCACCGCCCGCCCGCGAAAGCTGTTGCCCTGGGCGTCCCGCGGGCTCAGCCGCCAGACCGCCGACCACTCGCCGACGTCCGACCAGCCGACGTCGGCCGTGAGCACCGCCGCCTTGTCGGTTCGCTCCATCACCGCGTAATCAATTGACGTCTTCGGCGCCTGCGCGAAGGAATCCTGGTCGAGGACGACGAAGCCGAGGTCCTTTTTCGCCCCGGCGACCGCGGCCGTGGCCGCTGCGGCGATCTCCGGCTCGAAGCGCGCTAGCTCCGCGAGCATCACGTCCGCGCGGAAGACGAAATTGCCCGAGTTCCAAAGGTAGCCGTCCTCGATGAACGCGCGCGCGCGTTTCTCGTCCGGCTTCTCCACGAATCGCTCGATGCGCCGCACGCGCGGATCGATCGCGAGCGGCGCAGCCGGGTGAATGTAGCCGTAACCGGTCGCCGGGTGATCGGGCGTGATGCCGAAGGTGACAATCTCGCCGGCGGCGGCCACATCGCGAGCCTCGGCGCAGAGCCGGGCGAATTGCTTTCCGTCCTCAAAGACGTGGTCGGCCGCGAGCACGGCCACGACCGTCTTCGGGTCGCGCGCCGCGGCGAAGGCGGCGGCAGCGCCGACAGCGGCGGCGCTGTCGCGCCGCTCCGGCTCGAGCAGAATCGTCGCCTCGGCGCCGATCTCGCGCAATTGCTCGGCGACCCGAAAGCGATACTCGACATTCGTAATGACGATCGGCGGCTCGAACACCTCGGAGTCGCCGACCACGCTGACGATCGATTGAAATGTCGACCGCTCGCCGATCAGGGGAATGAACTGCTTGGGCAGGCTTTCGCGCGATTCCGGCCACATGCGCGACCCCGATCCGCCGCACATGATCACCGGCAGGATTTTTGCCATCGTTTCTCCGCGTCGGCCTCCGGCGTTCGGAATCGCCTGCCCCCATGCGCCTCCTCTGCAATACCGGCCGCGCCAAGGCAATGCCCGGACGGCCCCCAGCTGTTCACCTCGCGCCGGGCGACCGGGCCGGCCGGCGCATGGAAGCAAACACCGCCGCGGCGGCGGCGGTCGTCGCGAGCGCGACCGCGAAGGCGGCGAAGGCGCTCGGCAGCGACAGCGTTTGCGCGATCGCCCCGGTCGCCAGCGGCGCCGGGAGACGGGTCAGCGTGCTGAATAGTGAGGCGGAAGCGAGCCCGACCGCGGGACCAGCCTCCGACTGGCGCGCCGCGAGCGCGAAGCTGCAGGGAACGATCGGGCCGGTGCCGACGCCGATAAGGGCGAAGCCGGCGACGCTCGCGGCAAAGCCCGCCTGGGCTCCGACCAGGGCGAAACCGGCGGCGGCGATCGCGAAGGCGGCGATAATGATGCGTAGATCCGGGACCCGAAGCCGGATCGCGTCGGCGTTGAAGCGCAGCGCCGCCTGGCAGGCGGAGAAGAACGCCGCGCCGAGGCCGGATATCGCGGCCAGCCTTGGCGCCTCCTCGCGCAGAAGCAGCGTCGACCAGAGCGACGCCGCCAATTCCGCCGCGATCGAAACCCCAATGACGACGCCGAGCAGGATCAGAGCGGGAGCGAAGGATAATCCGCTCCGCGAGCGCGCGTGAGCCGGCGCCGGGGCGAAACGATCTCCCCGCGCCGCCCGATCATAGGCGACCCCGGCGCCGGCAAGCGCGAGCGCCGCCAGAATTCCGCCAGCCCACGGGGCGGAGCTGGCGGCGATGAGGCTGCCGAGGATCGCGCCGATCGCCATCCCGGCCGACGCCGCAGCGTGCAGCCGGGCGAGAATCGGGCGCCCGAGCCGCCGCTCGATCCTGGCGCCTTCCGCGTTCATGGTGACGTCGACAACGCCGCCGAGGAACCCCGCGACGATCAGGGCGAGGGCGACCTCGACCTTGCTCGAGGCGTTGAGCAGCCCGCATAGGGCCGCGCCGTAGACGATCGCAGCCACGGGCAGGACGCGCTCGACGCCGAAACGATGCGCCAACGCCCCGCCCGCGGACATGGCGATGAGATAGGCCCCGGTATAGACCGTGAGCAGGATTCCGAAAGTCGCCGCGTCGACGCCCGCGCGGGTCAGGATCGCGCCGGAGGCGCCGCCCCAGAGGCCGATCCCGAGACCCAAGGCGAAGAACATCCCGGCGACCGCGGCGTGCAAGAGCACGCTGGCGCGGGAGTCGCGCTGCGGCAGGATCGCGTTCAAAAGTCGGTCGGCGCGCCGCCCTCCGCCTTCCGGCGGGCGACGAAAGCGGTAAGCGCCTCGAGGCGCTCGGCCTCAAACGGCGGGGCGACGAAATCCCGCAGCCGCTCGGCGACGATGCGCTCGGCGGCGTCGAGAGCCGTCGGCGCGCCGGCCTCGCGCCAGCTCTCATAATTGCGCCAGTCGGAGATCATCGGCGGGAAGAAGGCGGTGCGGTAGCGGCTCTGCGTATGCGCGGCGCCGAAGAAATGCCCGCCGGGGCCGACTTCGCGCATCGCTTCGACGGCGAGCTCCGCTTCGTCGACGCGCAGGGGCTTCAGGAATTCGGCGACCATCGCCAGGAGGTCGGCGTCGAGCGCCATCTTCTCGAATGAAGCCTGCAGACCCCCCTCCATCCAGCCGGCGCCGTGCATCAGGAAGTTCGCTCCGCCCATGATTGCGCCCCAGAGCGAAAACACGCTCTCGTAGGCGGCCTGGGCGTCAAGCGAATTGGCGGCGTTGGTGTTCGACGACCGATAGGGCAGACCAAGACGGCGGGCGAGTTGTCCCCCGACGATCGCGGTTTTCATGTATTCGGGCGTGCCGAACGCCGGCGCGCCCGATTTCATGTCTACGTTCGAGGTGAAGCCGCCATAGACGAATGGCGCGCCCGGCCGCACGATCTGCGCCAGGACGAGGCCGGCGAGCGCCTCGGCGTGCTGTTGGGCGAGGGCGCCCGCAAGCGTGACCGGGGCCATGGCGCCGGCGAGGGTGAACGGGGTCAGCACCACGACCTGATTGCGCCGCGCCATCTGGATGATCCCCTCCAGCATCGGCGTATCAAGCCTCAGAGGCGACGACGAGTTGATCACCGTGAACAGCGAGGGCTCGCGCTCGAGCGTCTCGTCGTCGACGCCGCGGGCGATTCTGGCCATCTCGATCGCGTCCAGGATGCGCTCGCGTCCGAGGCTGTAGGCATGGATCGGCTTGTCGGACAGCGTGAGCATGTCGAACAGAGCGTCGAGATGGCGGATGGACGCGTGAATGTCGATCGGCTCGACCGGGTAACCGCCCCAGAAATGAATCGAGTCGAAGGACTGGCCCAGTCGAAGGAAATCTTGATAGTCGCGCTTGTTTCCGGGCCGCCGGCCGCCGGCGCGGTCGAACGAATTGGGCGCGCTCGCCACGGAGCCGAACGCGAGGTGAGCGCCGCCGATCTTGAGATTGCGCGCGGGGTTGCGCGCATGCAGCGTGAATTCCCTGGGCGCGAGGCCAATATGCGCTTCGACCAATGCGGGGTCGAACCGAACTCGGCGCGAGGCCGGGTCGGCGTCGGCGCCTGCTTGCCTGAGCATCGCCCGAGCCTCGTCATGCAGGAAGTCGATGCCGATTTCCTTCAGGACTGTGAGCGCGGCTTGATGGATCGCCTCAAGCTCGTCGCGGGAGACGAGGTCGAGCGGCGCGAACGGCGAGAGCGGCTGGCCGGCGGGCGCCGCTGGGGCGCCTCCGCCGCGCTCGACCGCGCGCCTGCGCCTGCGCCCCGTGTCCTGCGGCGGCAAGTCGGTCGTCATGACATACCCCAAATTCTAGCCCAGCCGCCGGCGCGCTCCACCGCAGTCGCTTGCCGCGTGTAGCGTTCTAGCCGCGCTGCTTATATCCGCCTCGCGCCAAAATGGTATCGCGGCATGCCAATTCGCGCCGCAGCTCGGCTTCGGCCTCTATTTCGCGGCGCGCAACTTCGGAGCTTCGGCCGCCGCAGGCTCGGGATCGGCGGGTCGGGCAGCGGCTCCGGAGGAAAACCGGGCGATCAGCCACGAGCGGAACAGGGCGACCGCCTCGTTGCTGAGATCCTCGGGATGGGTCGTGAGATAGTAGCCGTAGCCTTCGTCGAGCCAGAGATCATAGGGCCGCACCAGCCGGCCTGCTTTGATTTCCTCATGGAACAGGAGCGGATCGAGCAGCGCCAGGCCGTCGCCCATCATCGCATATTGGGCGGCGAGCTGCTGGGTGTCGAACACCAGGCCGCGATCGACGGCAATATCCGGGCGCCCAATCGAGCGCACGAACATTTCCCAGAAAAAATGGCGTGGCCGGCCGTCGATCTTGAGATGCAGGAGGTCGCTTGCCGCGATCAGCCGTCCTGGGTCGCTGGCGTCGGTTCCTTCAAGCAGCTTCGGGCTGCACACCAGCGTCGAGCGGACCATCCACAGGAGATCGTGGATCGCGTCGGTGACCCGCGGCTCGGAATAGACGATGGCGATGTCGATGTCGCCGTCCACTTCGGGCCCGGTTGTGGGCTTCGACACGATTTCGAGGGAGATGCCGGCGTTCTCGGTGCGGAAGTCGCGCAAGATCGGAATGGCGAGCCGGTGCGCGAACGAGGTCGGCAGCGCGACCTTCAAAACCCGTTTTGGCCGGCCCTTCTCCTTGATCACCTCGCCCAAGGCCTGGTCAATTCGATCGAACGACTTCGATACGACCGGGAGGATGTGGCGCCCGGCCTCGGTGAGCACGAGCTGTTGGGGACGTCGCTCGAACAGGGCCACGCCCAGAAAGTTCTCGAGCACGATCACGTGACGACTGACCGCGCTCTGCGCGACCGTGAGGCTATTGGCGGCGGCGGTGAAGCTGAGATGTTGCCCGGCCGCCTCGAACGCTCTGAGCGCGTTGAGCGGCAACCACTTGCGATCCATTCCTCCTCCACCCGCGGCGCACTCGCTTCGTCGACTTATCGCGAGCGCGCCAGAGTTAAGTCCATAACCTATTCAGGGGCAATCCGCCAATATGATCATGGGCGTAAATCCGCGATCGAGCATGCGGCGGCCAACCGTTGCGGCGCTCCGAAGCGGCGGCCCCTCGGAGCTTCGGCCTTGCGGCTACCGGTAACTCGTCCAGATCGTCTTGAAGTCCATGTACTTGTCGACCGCGTGCGGCGAGCGGTCGCGGCCGAAGCCCGATTGCTTGAAGCCGCCGAACGGCGTCGCCAGCGACGAGCGGTCGAAAGTGTTGACCCAGACGGTGCCGGCGCGAATAGCGCGCGAGAGCCGATGCGCAGCGTTCATGTCGCTCGTCCATACCGCCGCGGCAAGCCCGTAGATCGTGTCATTGGCGAGCCTGACCGCCTCGGCTTCGGTCGCGAATGGAATGACGACCACGACCGGCCCGAAGATCTCCTCCTGGGCGATCCGCATCCGATTGCTGGCGCCGTCGAGAATGGTCGGCTCGACGTAGAAGCCGCCGGTCTCGGCGAGCGCCCGCTTTCCCCCATGCGCGATCCGCGCCCCCTCCTTGACCCCGAGGTCGATGTAGCCGAGCACCCGCTCCATGTGCCGCTCTTCGATGAGCGCGCCAAGCTGCGCGCCGGCGTCGAACGGATGGCCAAGCGGAATCTGCGCCTTCTGCACCTCGGCGATCTTCTCGACCAACGCGGCGCGGATCGAGGCGTGGGCCAGCACGCGTGAGCCCGCGTGGCAGGTTTCGCCCTGATTATAGTAGATGCCCCAGGCGATCGCCTCCGCGGCGGCGTCGAGATCGGCGTCGGGCATCACGACATGGGGCGATTTCCCCCCGCATTCGAGCGCGACGCGCTTCATGTTGCTCTGTCCCGCATAGACAAGCATCAGCTTGCCGACCTCGGTCGAGCCGGTGAAGGCGATCATGTCGACGTCGGGATGGAGCGCCAGCGGCTTGCCGGCCTTCTCGCCGAAGCCCGGCACGACATTGAGCACGCCATCCGGCAGCCCCGCTTCCTTGCCGAGCCGGCCCAGGAGCAGCGCGCCCAGCGGCGACTGCTCGGCCGGCTTGAGGATCACCGAATTGCCCGCGACCAGCGCCGGACCGAGCTTCCAGGCGGCGATGATGAGCGGATAGTTCCAGGGCACGATCGCGCCAACGACGCCAAGCGGCTCCTTGCGGACCATCGCGACGTCGTTCGCGCCAACCGGAGCGATCTCGTCGGCGAGCTTGTCGGCAAGCTCGGCGTAGTACTGGATGCAATTGGCGCAGAACGGTACGTCGACGGCGAGGGAATTAGCGATCGGCTTGCCGACGTCGAGCGTCTCCAGAAGCGCGAGCTCCTCGCCGTGCTCGCGGATGAGCTCGGCGAAACGCAAGAGCACCCTCTTCTTCTTCACCGGATCGGCGTCGCGCCAGACGCCGCTCTCGAACGCGCGCCGGGCGGAGGCGACCGCGCGGTCGACGTCGGCTGCGGCGCAATCAGCGACATGCGCGAAGACTTTGCCGTCGATTGGCGACACCTTGGCGAAGGTCGCCCCATCCGTCGCCGCGACATAGGCGCCGTCGATGAAGGCGCGGCCTTCAATCTTGACCGCGGCGGCGCGGGCGAGCCAGCCATCGCGGGTGGTGGGACGGTCGAGCATTGGTCTTGCGCCTTTTCAATGAGGAGGTCGCGAACCATCGCTTTTGATTCGCCCAGTCGAAACAGGATTTTCCGTATGGCCGAATGCCATCAAGGCATGAGCTGAAGTGGCCCCTTCACGAACCGCGCTGCCCGCATTATGTGAAACCTTCTTCTCCCACAAGCCAAGATCCAATGCCTGACCCGAACCCCGTCGCGCGCCGGCGCACCTTTGCGATCATTTCGCACCCGGACGCGGGCAAGACGACGCTGACTGAGAAAATGCTCCTGTTCGGCGGCGCGATCCAGCTCGCCGGCGAAGTGCGCGCCAAGGCCAACCGCCGCCAAACGCGCTCCGACTGGATGGGGATCGAGCGCGAGCGCGGCATCTCGGTCGTGACCTCCGTCATGACCTTCGAGACCATGGGCTGTGTCTTCAACCTGCTCGACACCCCTGGCCACGAGGACTTCTCCGAGGACACCTACCGGACCCTCACCGCGGTCAATTCGGCGGTCATGGTGATCGACGCCGCAAAGGGGATCGAAGCGCGCACCCGCAAGCTGTTCGAGGTCTGCCGCCTGCGCGACATCCCCATTCTGACCTTCATCAACAAGGTGGACCGCGAGACTCGCGATCCGTTTGACCTCATCGACGAGATCGAGAAGACGCTCGCGCTCGACGCCGCGCCGCTCACCTGGACGATCGGCCGCGGCCGATCGCTTGCCGGGGCCTACGACATTCGAAGGAGTCGGCTGACGCCGCTCGGCAAGGACGCTGAGACGATTGCCGTGAACGGACCCGACGACCCGCGCGTCGCCGAACTCCTGCCCGAACACGAACGCAAGGACGCTATCGACGAGCTCAACCTCGCCGTCGAGGGCCTGAAGCCTTTCGACAAGAAAGCCTTCCTCGAAGGTCACATGACCCCGGTCCTCTGGGGCAGCGCGCTCAAGGATTTCGGCGTCAAGCAGCTCATCGACGCGCTGGCCGAATTCGCGCCGAGCCCGAGGGCGCAGGCCGCCGCCAGCCGCGTCGTCAATGCGGACGAGGGCAAGATGACCGGCTTCGTCTTCAAGATCCAGGCCAACATGGATCCAAATCATCGCGACCGCATCGCATTCCTGCGCGTCTGCTCGGGAAAGCTTCAGCGCGGCATGCGGGCGAAGCTCGTGCGCACGGGGAAGCCGGTCACGCTCTCGGCGCCGCAATTCTTCTTCGCCCAGGATCGCTCCCTGGCCGAGGAGGCGTTCGCCGGCGACGTGGTCGGCATCCCCAATCACGGGCTGCTCAGAATTGGCGATACTTTGAGCGAGGGCGAAGAAATCGTTTTTCGCGGCGTGCCGAGCTTCGCCCCGGAGATCCTGCGCCGGGTCAAGCTTGCCGACGCGATGAAAGCCAAGAAGCTGCGCGAGGCGCTGCAGCAGATGGCGGAGGAAGGCGTGGTGCAGGTCTTCCTGCCCCACGACGGCGCGGCTGCGATCGTCGGCGTCGTCGGCGCGCTTCAGCTCGACGTGCTCGTCGAACGTCTGAATGCCGAATACGGCCTCCCCGTGAGCTTCGAGCCAAGCCGCTTCGAAATCTGCCGCTGGGTCTCGGCTCCCGACAAGGCCGAGCTCGCGAAGTTTGTCGACGCCTACCCGTCCTCGATCGCCTCCGATCTCGACGGCGCGCCGGTGTTCATGGCTTCGAGCGCCTTCAACCTGCGTTACGAGCAGGAGCGCTGGCCGAAGATCGCCTTCGCTGACGTGAAGGACTATCAGAAGGCGGCGTAAGCGACCGGGCGACCGCCTGGCGCTCAACGCCTCAAGGGCGGGAGGAATTTCATGCCGATAGCGCTGCGCGAGGTCGCCGTCCCCGCCTTCGGCGTTCCGCTTGAGCCGCCTCCCATTCCCGCGGCGACCTACGAAAAACGCTGCCGCGATGCATACGCAAGGGCGAGGTGTGATTGGCTCGTCGTCTACGCCGACCGCGAACATCTCGCCAATATCGCGTTTCTGAGCGGCTACGATCCGCGCTTCGAGGAGGCGCTGCTGCTGCTCGGCCCGCGCGACCGGCGAGTTCTCGTAGTCGGCAATGAGGGCGAGGCCTACGCTCCCCTGGCGCGTCTTCCCGGACTCGAGACGGCGCTGGCCCAAAGCATGAGCCTCATGGGGCAGGATCGCTCGCAAAAGCCCGATCTCGCGTCCGTCCTGCGGGAAGCGGGCCTGGGCCGCGGCCAGACGATCGGCTTGGCGGGTTGGAAATATTTCGAGCCGGCGGAATGGGACGATGCATCGCCTGGCTTCTTCGTTCCCCACTATCTCGCCGCCGTGCTGAGCAGGATCACTGGCGGACCGGAGGCGTTGAGGGACGTCACGGCGGTGCTCATGCACCCGACAACCGGGCTGCGTTCGAAGATCGACGCCGACCAGGTCGCGCTGCACGAATGGGGGGCCGCGCGCTCATCCGCGGCCCTTTGGCGCATCGTGACGGGTACGCGGCCTGGCGTCAGCGAGCTCGAGGCGGCGAGCGTCATGGGCTACGCGGGCGAGGTTCTGAGCGCCCATGTCATGTATGCGACTGGCGACGCACACAATCCGGTGATCGGCTTGCGCTCGCCCGGCGGGCGCATCGTCGGACGTGGCGATGGCGTGGCGGCCGCGATCGGCTTCTGGGGCGGCCTTTCCGCCCGCGCCGGATTGGTCGCAGACGATGACGCGGCGTTCCTGAAGGTCGCGAAAGCCTATTTCGCTGGCCTGGCCGCATGGTACGAGACGGCCGACATCGGCGCGTCCGGCGACATGGTGTTCGAGGCCGCGACAACGGCCTTGGCGCGCGGCGGTCTGCGCCCCGCCCTCAATCCTGGGCACCTGACCGGGCACGACGAATGGATTCACTCGCCGATCCGCAAAGGGTCGGACGAGCGCATCGCCTCGGGCATGCCGTTCCAGGTCGACATCATCCCGACGCCCATGCCGCCCGGATGGGCGCTCAATTGCGAAGACGGCGTGGTGTTTGCGGACTCAGCGCTCCGGGCCGATTTGAGCGCGCGTCATCCAGCGGTACACGAACGGATCGAAGCGCGCCGCAGGTTCGTTCGCGATGAGGTCGGAATCGCGATCAGGGACACGATTCTGCCTCTGTCGTCAACTCCCTTGTGTCTTCCGCCGTTCTGGCTCGCGGCTGGCCGATTGCTCGCGCGGGAGTGAGGGCGCCTGTCCGGAAGCGGCGATGCAACGAGAAAGGCCATCCATGACCACGTCGAGCCTCGAAAAGAACCCGCTTCTCGAACCCTGGACCGGCCCGTTCGAGGCGCCGCCATTCGAGCGCATCGAGCCCGGCCATTTCCGCCCCGCCTTCGACGCCGCGCTGAAACAGGTGCGGGGGGAGATCGACGCCATCGCGAAAAATCCGGACAAGCCTACTTTCGCCAACACGATCGAGGCGCTCGAGCGAAGCGGGCGCAATCTCGACCGGGTCGCCGGCGTCTTTTTTAATCTCGCAGGGGCGGCGACCAACGACGAACTCCAGGCGGTCGAGCGCGAGATCGCGCCAGTTCTGGCGCGTCTGTCGAGCGACACCTATCTTAACGACGCGCTCTTCAAGCGCGTCGACGCCCTTGAAGCGGAGGAGGACAAACTCGGCCTTTCGGCCGAGCAGCGACGCGTGCTCGAACGCTACCATCTCAAATTCACCCGCGCCGGGGCGGGGCTGCCGCCCGAGGCCAAGGCGCGCCTGGCCGCGATTGGCGAGCGGCTGGCGACGCTCGCGGCGCAGTTCGGGCAGAATGTCCTCGCCGACGAAAAAGCCTGGCTCATGCTGCTCGGCGACGACGATCTCGACGGCCTGCCGGATTTTTTCGTCGCCAGCGCGGCCCGCGTCGCAACCGAGCGCGGCCACGCAGACAAGCATGCCGTCACTCTGTCGCGGTCGAGCATCGAGCCCTTTCTGCAATTCTCGGCCCGGCGGGACTTGCGCGAGGCCGCCTTTCGCGCCTGGGCCGCGCGCGGCGAAAACGGAGGGGCGAGCGACAACCGCGCGATCGCCGCCGAAATGGTGCGGCTCAGGGCCGAGCGCGCACGTCTGCTTGGCTATAAATCCTATGCCCACTACCGGCTCGCCGACACCATGGCCAAGACGCCGCGAGCGGCGCTCGATCTGCTCGAATCGGTGTGGACGCCGGGCGTTTCGAGCGCGCTCAAGGAAGAGGAGGCGTTACAGGCGATCGTCGCGGACGAGGGCGGCAATTTCAAGGTCGCGCCCTGGGATTGGCGCTATCTCGCCGAAAAGCGGCGGAAGGCGGAGTTCGATTTCGACGAAGGCGAGCTCAAACCCCATTTGCAGCTCGACCGCATCATAGACGCGGCGTTTTATGTGGCGAACCGCCTGTTCGGCCTCAACTTCGAAGAGCGATCCGACCTCAAGCTCTATGATCCTGACGTCCGCGCCTGGACGGTGAGCGGACGCGACGGCTCGCCCGTTGCGCTGTTCATCGGCGACTATTTCGCCCGGCCCTCGAAGCGAAGCGGAGCATGGATGAGCAATTTCCGCGGCCAGCGGAAGCTCGACGGGCCGCAATTGCCGATTGTCGTGAATGTGATGAATTTCGCCAAAGGCGGCGAGGGCGAGGCGAGTCTCTTGAGCCTCGCCGACGCGCGCACCCTCTTCCATGAGTTCGGCCACGCCCTGCACGGCATGCTGTCCGACGTGACCTACCCGCTGATTTCCGGAACCCACGTCGCCGGGGACTTCGTTGAATTTCCCTCGCAGCTTTATGAGCATTGGATCAAGGAGCCGGATATGCTTCGCCGCTTCGCGCTCCATTACAAGACCGGCGAGCCGATGCCGGAGGCGCTCATCGGCAAGCTTCTCGACGCCCGCCGGTTCAATCAGGGCTGGGCCACCGTCGAATATACGGCCTCGGCGCTGGTCGACCTCAAGCTGCACCTCGATCCCTCGCCGGCGGACGTCGATGTCGTCGCGTTCGAGCGGCAGGAATTGGCGCGGCTCGGCATGCCCGACGCGATCGCCGCGCGGCACCGCACCCCGCATTTCCAGCATATATTCTCGGGCGGCTATTCGGCCGCGTACTACAGCTATTTGTGGTCCGAGGTTCTCGACGCCGACGGCTTCGAGGCGTTCGAGGAGGCCGGCGATATCTTCGATCCTGCCGTGGCCAAGCGGCTGCATGACTTCGTCTATGCAGCCGGCGGGAGCCGCGACTATGACGCAGCCTACCGAGGCTTTCGCGGCCGCCCGCCATCGCCCGAGGCGCTCTTCCGGAAACGCGGCTTCGAGGCCGATGGGCGCTGAAAGGTCAGCGGCTCAGCGAGCGCCGCTGCATTTCCACCAGTCCCCGTCCTCGTGGTAGACGCAACCCTTCCGCTTCAGCACCGCGCTCAGCCTGTCACGCAGTTCGCACTGCTTGGCGTCGCCGCCCTTGCACTTTGAATTCGAGACCTGCCAACCCTGCTCGAGAGTCGTGATAGCCTGCGCCGGCGTGGACAAAAAAGAGCCGAACAGGAGCGCCGCCAGCGGCGGCGTCAAGGTCTGGATGATCCCTGCAGGCTTGCGCGCCGCAAAGTTCCTCGTCATTCAATCCTCCCTCAAGCCATTCGGGCCCACGGCCGCGGCCCGGCCATCCGCGCGGCCGCTGGCCAGGGGAACGCCGGCTCGCCCCAAGTCCTATCATATCAGAGGGGCCGCCAATGTCCGCTTCGAATGCGACGCTGCACATGCTGCGCGGCAAGATCGCCGCCGGCAAATCGACGCATTTCCGCCCGACTTGCCCGAGCGGAAAGGACGCTGCTGATCAGCGAGGATCGTCGGATCGCTCGGCTTTATGGCCCCGAGCTCCGCACGATCGCCGATTTTTTCGAGCGTAGCGACTGGCTGCGCGGAACGCTTTCGTCGCATAGCGTCGATCTTCTGCGGGCAGATGTCTCGCGCGCATGCACGCGCGAAAGTCCGCTGGAGGCGACGGCGTCAGCGACGCCGAGTTTGACCCATGTAACGAGCTTCTTCGCGCCGCCGGCCCCGAACGAAGGCTTCAACGTGATCAGATATTGCGACGGCTTGTAGCCGCCTCGAAGGCCCTCCCTCCGGCTCTCGAAGCGCCTATCGGGGTCAGAGCTTGGCGACGACCGCGAGCTTGTTGATCTGCCCGTTCTGATAGGCGCGCAGGAAGGCCTCGTAGTCCTTGACGGACACGCAGCCGTTCGAATCGCCGTTCGGCCCGAGCATGAATGGGTGGGCGAGGAGCCCCGCCCGGCCATAGATGCCGCCCTCCCCGACCGGGTTGAGGCGGAGCGCCTGAACGCCGTGGAACGAGCCCTCCCGCAATGTGAGCGCGTAGAGATGCGGCGGGGTCGGACCACGCGCGCGCTGGCTGACGTAGCGGGGATCGTCCAATGCCTCGCCAAGGCCCGAATGGGCTTCGATCCTGGTTCCGTCAGGGAGATAAAGGGTGCGGGCGGAGATGTCATAGACGGCGGTTTGCCGGTCGTATCCGGAAACCGGGGCCGAGCCGCCGAACGGCGAGGGGAATGAAAAGAGCGGCCCTCTGCCCGCGCCGCGGTTTTCCGTCGCCGCGGAAGTGCTGGAAACCGCGGAGGCGGTCGAGACTGTCCTGCTCGCGGCGCCGCTTGCGGGCGGTGCGGAGGCGACGGCCGGCGCGGAGGGCTGTCCGAGCCCGAAAAGCTTCTGGAATATGCTGCGATTGTCCGCTGGAGCCGCCGGGGGAGCGGTCGCAAGGCTGGGCTGGGGCGGATGGCGCGTAGGCGCGACGGGCGCGTTGAGTTCCGGCGGTCGGGGGGGCGGCAACGGCACGCTCTCGCCGATT
Source organism: uncultured Alphaproteobacteria bacterium (assembly GCA_963761435.1). Lineage (GTDB taxonomy): Bacteria > Pseudomonadota > Alphaproteobacteria > Rhizobiales > Beijerinckiaceae > Roseiarcus. The sequence continues at coordinate 1,016,438 of CAVXHJ010000010.1, forward strand.
TCCGGACCCTCGCGCGTCGGCGGCAAGGGCAAGCTCTCGGCTTGCGGAGTTGTCGGGGGAACCGGTGGAAACGCTTCCAGGCTGGGTAGCGGGATCGGCGCGTAAGAAGCGGGCGGCTGGGGCTCAAGCGCCGCCACCTGCGACGAAACGCCCGCCGGGGCGCGGGCGTTCAGTTCCGCACGCAGACTGGCGTCGATGACAATGTCGCCAAAGGACTTCGAGGGCGCCGGGGCTGATTGAGGCAATCCGGCATAGCCGGCCTCCGGAGCGGCCGGCTGGCGCAGGTGCAGCGCGCAAACGCCAACGACCCCGGCCAACGCCAAGGCGGCGGCGCCGGGAAGGACTTTGTTAAGCACCCGCCGAGGGCTATCCCCACCCTCAAACGCAAGCTCGTCGAATGTCGCGTCTGTCCCCTGCATCCCTAGCCCTACGCTTACGCTTAACCACTCGAATCAAAATATCGCGTATGCGTTGAACCATTCTTAACGCAGTCCGCCGGCCTTGGCCACCCCGTGTCTGAGCCCGTCGCTAACCAATTGAAAACCTGGCAAAACCGCCTCTAGGTGGGGTTTAGCGCCTCCGCGCGGCGATGCGCGCGCTCAAGCGCGGCCAGGGTGCGCGCGGTCGGCCGGACGCCCGCGCGCTCGGTGAGCAGCGCGTGCGCGAGACCCCATTGTTCCGAGCGTTCGGCGGCCGCGATCAGGGTCAGATTGATGACGTCGCGCTGGGCGTGGCTGCCGCCGATCCTCACCGCCTCATCGCGAACCGGGAGGATCGCTTCGAGGACCCGAGCGTAGTCGCCGCCAGAGAAGGCAAGCGCTCCGTCGATGAGCTGGCGGCCGACTTCCGCGGTCACATGGCGATTGTCGCCGGAGCCGTGGCGTTCGTAGGCGTCGAGCGAACGGCTGAACCGCTCGACGTCGGCCGGGTCGGGCGAGCGCGCGGCGGCGAAGGCGCAATGCAGATCGTTGAAGGCGAGCACGTGGTCGTCCACATGCGCCATCCACTGGTTGGCGACAGGCGCCCAGCGATCCCCAACCTCGACGCCCGCAAGCTCGAGCCGCCACAAAAGCGCGGCGGCATCGACGCGGTCGAGCGTCGCGTCGTTGGCGAGTTTGGGCGCCGAAAAGCGGTCGTAGTCGGCAAGAACCTCATCGAACCGTCCCTGCTCGATCAGGAACAGCGCCAGATGCCAGCCGTTGTGGCCGGCCATGAAATGCGCGGGACTCCAGTGCTCGCGGGTCGACTTGAGAAAGACGACGCCTTCGTCGTGGCGGTTCGCGGTCTCCATGACGTGAGCGAGCGCATGAGTCGCCCAGGCGTCGCGCGGGTTCCTGGCCAGGGCCTCGCGGCCGAAGTCCTCGGCGCGCTTGAGATCGCCCGTCTCTTCGAGCCCGAAGGCGTAGAGGCCGAGGATGAAGCTTCTGAGGGGACTATCGCGTTCCCACGCCGGCAGGACGCGAGCCGCGGAGTCGCGGATCTCGGCCGATCGGCCGAGAAAGTAGTACGCGTCCTGCGCCAGCCGCAAAGCCAGCGCGTCGGTCGGATGATCGGCGAGTATTGTCTCCCAGTCCAGGATCGCCTGCCCGGTCTTGCCTGCCGCCCAGGACTTGGCGGCGGCGAAATGGCGCCGCTCGCGCTCCGAGGCGCGGCGAATCGCGGGCTCCGCCACGGCAAGCGCCTGGGCCACCTCTGCGTGGTCGCCGCGAAAGCCGCCAACCATGTAGAGCGCCGCAACCGCTACGCCGCCGAGCGCAAACTCGGGATCGCGCGCCAGCGCCTGCTTCAGAATCCCGACCGGATCGCCTGTGAGCCCGTAATAGTCGGCGATCGCCCGATCGAACGCGATGGCCGACTCGGGCGAGCCGGCAAGGGTCAGACCTTGCTGGTCCTTGGCCATTCATCGGTGCTCCGGCGGTCGCGCGGCCATGTTCCTACCATAACGTGAGCCCATCGCGATCGAAATCGCGGGCGCGTCCTTCGGCCCCTTCGCGGCCGCGAATTTGTCCGCTTCCCCCTTTTTGCGTCGCCGGCAGGCGCTTAAATGAACGTCGTCGGGCGCCAGCCAAAGGACCGTTCTGTGAAGGGCAAAACCGTCGTTGCGACAGGCGCGACGTCCGGCATCGGCGAAGCCGCGGTCATCGAGCTTGCCGGCCTCGGCGCGCGCATCGTGTTCATTGCTCGCGACGAGGCTCGCGCACAGGCGACGATGCTGAAGCTCGAGGCGAAGGCGCCGGGGCTCGGCCACCGCATGCATCTGGCGGATCTCTCGAGCATGGCCGAGACGCGCCGGGTCGGAGCGGCGATCGCCGCCGCCGAGCCGCGCATCGACGTGCTCATCAACAACGCCGGCGCGCTCTATTCCGGGCGGCGGATGACGCCCGAGGGCCTCGAATTGACCTTCGCGCTCAACCACATGGCCTATTTCGTGCTGACCGAAGCGCTCCGCGACAATCTCGTCGCCTCGGCGCCGGCGCGAATCGTCTCGACCTCCTCGACGGCTCATCGGGGCGCGGTCCTCGATTTCGGCGACCTGCAGAGCGCGAGGGGATACAGCGGCCTCGGGGTCTACGGCCGCTCGAAGCTCGCCAACATCCTGTTCACGCGCGAGCTTGCGCGGCGCCTCGCCGGAACGGGAGTGACGGCCAATTGCCTGCATCCGGGCGTCGTTGCGACCCGATTCGGCTCTTCGAGCGGCGGGTTGGCCGGCCTTGCGATCCCTTTCATGAGGCCGTTCTTCCGGCCGCCGGAGAAGGGCGCAGAGACGATCGTCTACCTCGCCGCTTCGCCGGAGGTCGCCAACACGACGGGCGAGTATTTTGTCAGGCGCAAGATAACGCAGCCTTCCTCGGCCGCGCGCGATGACGTCGCGGCCAAGCGGTTGTGGGAGGCGAGCCAAGCGCTGGCTGCGAAAGCATCCTGAGCATCGCGACCCGCCCGTCAGCCCGGCAGGAGGGTTTGGCGCAGTTCGCTTGCCCGGGCAGGCTCTGAGCGTTTCCAAGCATCCAGCGCGCGGACCTGTGCGAACCACCTTTGCAAATGTTGGTATTGGGCGACCGGAAGTTGCGCCTTTTCCGTGTGCATGAGCGGTGAGGCGATCGCAAGATCGGCGAGCGTAAGCCCGCCCTGGGTGAGCCATTGCCGATCAGCGAGATGCGTGTCGAGCACCTGCGCCGCCGAGGCGAGCAGAGCCTCGCCTCGGGCAATCTCGGCCGGATCTGGCGGCCCCACCCCGCCGACCATTGTCTTCGATACCCGCTCTCTGCTGATGAAGCCGACAGCCGGAGTGAAATGGTATGCGCACCAGAAGAGCCATCGGTTGACGTCAGCGCGCGGCTGCGCGTCTTTTGGATAAAGCGATTGGCCGACGCTTAGGTCGGCGAGGTACTGCATAATCGCGTGCGATTCCCAAAGGTGAAAGCCGCCGTGGTCCAACACCGGGACCTTGCCGTTCGGATTGATCCGAAGATAGGCCTCGCCTCGATGCTCCGCCTTGAGGAGATCCACAATGACGAGGTCAAGCTTGGTTCCCAACAAGATCGCCGTCAAAAGGACACGGCGCGAATTGGCGGAAGTTGGATAATAGTAGAGCCGCATTGGTCCCTCCAGCAGCCGCGCGCCCAGCGGTGCGCGCGCGGGGCGTCAAAGCTCGATTTTTCGCCGCCGGCCGCGCCTCCAGGTAGATCGGCGGAAAAGCTGCGACAATCCGAAGCTTGCTCCGACGTTCAGTCAGAGACGGCGCTTCCTATTCGCCTTCGCCGCGCCGTGGCGCCACGCCATCTCGAGCGCGGCCGCGAGCTCCGGCTCGCTGAGCGCGGCCAGCGTGGCCCGGGTCCAGCCCCGCCGGCCCCAGGCGTTGTCGAGGGCGGCGAAGCCGTCGGGATGAACCGCGCATTTGAGCGCCTGCTCATCGGGCGCAAACTTGATGTTGGCGCTCAATTCATCCGGCGCGAGCGTTGCGAAGGTGACCCCCGCCTTGAACGCGCGCCGGTCGAAATGCGGATATTCGGCGACGCCAGGAAGCGCGAGCGCGATCCGGCGGAAATCGGCGGCGTCGGTCATCGGCCCTCCCCGAACCTTTCGCCCTGACGATAGTCGAGCAGGCCCGCCGATCGCAATTCTCCGCGAGGCTCAATTGCGCGCGATGCGACAACGCGCGTAGTGTGGCCTTAAGGGGAGGAAGCGCGGCCGGCGGCGACCGCGGTGCGAGGAGAAGCCGAGATGCCCGACACTGGCTTTGACAAGGTCAAGACCGTTCTCAGGGTCACGAGCGGCAATTTCCTCGAAATGTACGACTTCTTTCTGTTCGGGATCTTCGCCCGAGAGATCTCGCAAGCCTTTTTCCCAAGCGACGACCCTTATGCTTCGCTGATGGCGACGTTCCTCAGCTTCGCCGCCGGATTTGCGATGCGCCCGGTCGGCGCGCTGGTGCTCGGACCCTACATCGACCGCATCGGCCGGCGCCAGGGCCTCCTCGTCACGCTGGCGATCATGGCCTGCGGCACGATTCTCATCGCCTTCGTGCCGGGCTATGCGACGATCGGCGTATTCGCGCCGATGCTGGTGGTGCTCGGGCGGCTGTTGCAGGGATTCTCGGCCGGCGTCGAGCTCGGCGGCGTCTCGGTCTATCTGTCGGAGATGGCGCCGCCCGGCGCCAAGGGTTTCTACGTCAGCTGGCAATCGGCGAGCCAGCAGGTCGCGGTGGTGTTCGCCGCGCTCCTCGGCTTTGCGATCGCCAATCTGATGTCTCCCGAAGCGATTTCCGGCTGGGGCTGGCGCATCCCGTTTTTCATCGGCTGCGCGATCGTGCCGTTCCTCTACATGGTCCGGCGCTCGCTGCAGGAAACCAAAGAGTTCGCCTCCCGCAAAACCCACCCGACGACAAGGCAGATCTTCGCCACCCTCGCCGCCGACTGGCATCTCGTGCTCGGCGGCGTGGCGATGGTGATCATGACCACCGTCTCGTTCTATCTCATCACCGTCTACACGCCGACCTTCGGCCGTCGGGTGCTGAACTTGAGCGAGTCGCAGGCCCTGCTCGCGACGATGGCGATCGCCGTTTCGAATTTCATCTGGCTCCCGATCTCGGGGACGGTCTCCGACCGCATCGGCCGCAAGCCGATCCTGGTCGGCTTCACGGTTCTCGCGCTTCTCACCGCCTATCCCGCGCTTGCGTGGCTGGTCCGCGAGCCGACGTTCGGCAAGCTGCTCGCGGTCGAACTGTGGCTGTCGCTGATCTACGCCTGGTACAACGGGGCGATGGTCGTCGCCTTGACCGAGGTCATCCCGGCTTCAATTCGCACCTCCGGATTCTCGCTCGCCTATAGCCTGGCGACGACGCTCGGCGGCTCGTCGCTTCTGATCTCGACCTGGCTCATCCAGCATACCGGCGACAAAGCCGCGCCCGGCTACTGGATGAGCTTCGCCGCGCTCTGCGGCCTGATTGCGACGCTCGCGCTCTACCGCCGGCCCGCGAGCGGGGTGCAATACGCTCCCGCCGGCGGCTAGCCGAAGCAAATCCATGAGAGCGTCGGGGCCTTGCGTTGCCTTGGACTTCGTCGCCATAGCCCGTCGAAGACGTCGATCCGGTCGATGACGCCAATGGCGCCGGTCAGACCCAAGCCTGGAGGAAGCCCAGCAAAAACTCCGGGAAGCCCAGCAAAGGAAACCGGAAGCGGGGCAAAGGAATCCGGAAAGGTATCAAAGGAAAACCCTTCCGCGAATTGGGCCTTTTCAATGGGTTACGACGATCCGGCGCAAAAACCCGCTTCTCCCCGCTTCTCCCCGCATTCCCGGCGCCGCTCCTCGAGGCGGCTCGTTCGGCGACAGGACCACTCTATCCGTGGTTTCTGATAATCGCAAGAAAAAGTCGGGCTCTTATCGCGTTGGCTGTTGTGGGGAAGGAATCGGGGTGGGGAGGTGGCGGACGGCGCCATCAAGGCGTCATGGCCGGGCTTGTCCCGGCCATCCACGAAGGCCCAGCGCATCTACGCAGGCAAGCGCGAAAAGCCTTGCGACCGTCCGCCTTCCTGCCGGTCGCGCCGAGGCGGGACTCGTTCTTGCGGCGGCCCGGCGTGGATGGCCGGGACAAGCCCGGCCATGACGGCAAGGGTTCGACGAACGACGACCGTCCGCCTTCCTGCCGGTCGCGGCGAGGCGGGACTCGTTCTTGCGGCGGCCCGGCGTGGATGGCCGGGACAAGCCCGGCCATGACGGCAAGGGTTCGACGAACGAACAGCAAACCGGTCGACCAACAGATAACGCCATAAGAGCCAAAAGTCGGCGCGCTCGCCGCCGGCTAGCCCGACCGCGCCCTTTGAGCCCCCGGCCATGACGCGCGAGACTAGGAAATCAAAACCGGGCGCAAGGCATGGCGCGGATTTCGGCTTATCGCCAACAAATCTCGCTCGTTCTTGCTTCTGGCCCGGTCAAGCGCCGAGCTTCCTCTTAAGCCGGTAGGCGAAGGCGACCGCAAGCGCCTGCGCCCGGCCCTGCAACGCCTGCTCCGGCAGCGCCTGATCGGTCGGGCTGGAAATGTAGGTCGACACCGCCCGCACGCTGATCGTATGGCCGCCCACCGTCGCGACCCCTGTCATCCGGTCGGGATCGGCCGGCCCGCCGCCGCCGAAATAGAGGGTATTGAGAGTGATGTTGAGCGGCACAGCGCCGGGATCGCCCGGGGCCATGCGCGCGCCAAACGCCTGGGCCAGCGCGCCGGGCAGGGCCTGCTGCGCCCAGGACGCGGTCGGGTTGCCGACGTAAGCGACGAGCGGCGCGTCATCGACATTGACGGCTCCGATCCGCAGGCCCGACGGCGGCGCCGCGCCCGGCTGAACGGCGGCCGTCGGCGTCGTGTTGCAGCCGGCGAGGCCTGCGGTCGCGAAAGCCCCCAGGCTCAAAAACGCGGCGCGGCGGGTGAACAATGTCGTGAGCATGCGATCCTCCCCAAATAGCCCATGCGCATCCTAGAGCGCGCAGCGGAAAAGTGGATAGTGATTTTTCGCGAAAACCGCCGCGAAAATCAGAGAAGACCGCAGCGTCCGGCAATATTCGACCGAATCGCCCAGCCTTACAAAGGCAGAGCTCAATTGGGGGCGCGACAGCGAGGCCCTCATTCAAGGTGCATGTGCGCCATGTAGACGCGTATCTCTCGCGTGAGCTCGACGAGCGAGACCATCAGCAACGCGAGCGCGGCCGCGAACAACATGGCTATGATCTGGCCATGGCCTAATCCCACCAGCGCGGCGAGAAATGCCCCGATCAGCAGCGCCGCGGTGAGGAGAGCGCTCAGCACCGCGAAATAGATGGCCCGGGTCAAAAGCTCCATGCGGCGCGCGAACGAGGCGGCGACGACGCCGGTTGGATCGAGGCTGGGGTCGGAGGTTCGCAGAGCCCTGAGCTTGTCCGCCACCCGTTCGAGGCGCGCGATGAGAATCGACAAAAACGCGGCGACCGCGCCCAGCATGAACGCGGGCGCTGTCGCGTGCGAAATCGCCTGGCTCAGCTGGTCGATATCGTTAACGAGAGCCAAACCCGCGCTCCGTCCTGATCAGGTTAAAGTGGGCGCGCGGCAGGTCCCGCTCAGGCGCGGGCCTCAGTAGCAGGGCGGATAGGGGTAATAGCCGCAGGCCGGCGGCGGCGGAGGCGCGTAATAGGGATAGGCGTAGGGGTGGTAGTAGGCGCCCGCGGCCGCCGCCCCGACCGCCGCCGCGCCGAGGCCAAGCGCCGCCGCTCCCGCCACCGCGCCATAGTTGGGATGACCATACCAGGCGCCGTGCCACCCGCCGCCATAGCCGCCGGCGACGAATCCGCGGCCGCCATAACCGCGCGCGGCGAACCAGTCGATGAACAGCGAGGCAGGTCCGTCCGCCTTCGACAGGCCGCCCTCGAGCACCGACACCTCGAAGGTCAGCTTGTCGCCGTCGAGCTTCGGCGATTTCAGGATCACGACGGCGTCCTCGACCGCATCGCCTTCGCCGCTCAGCACCGATATCGTGGCGTTCGGAGGATCCTTGGCGAAGCTGTCGCTTCCCTCGTCCCATTCCTTGAGGAAGTGCTTCGTCAGGACGTGCCCGGCGGCCCGGAACGGACGATCGGCGAAGACGATCGAATTCGAGCCCGACGCCGGTCATCGTCAGGATGTTGCCCTGGAGAGTCGCGCCCCGGGAGTTGATGACCGCGAGCGAGGGAATCATGTCGCTTTTGGCCGCCTGGGACTGGCCGATCGTCTTCTGGCCGGGCGCGGTGATCGCATCCTGGGCCAACGCCGCAAGCGGCGCCGCCAGGAGCGCAACGAGGCCCGCGGATAGGCCGACTGCTTTGCCGTTCAGCATCGATGGTCTCTCCCTGTCTTGCCTTGGCGCCGTTCCCGGCGCCGCCATTCCCGTCCTTGGCGGCGGTCCACCCGTTATCAGGCCTCAGCCTCCGAAACCAGACCGGGGGATTTTGGCCAAGCGTTGATGTTGATCCTTTTCACAAGACCGGACTATGATCCACCACAGGGCGGCAAGTGGGACATTCTCCCGATCGATGGAAGGCCGACATGACTGAACGGCCGGGCAAACCAAAGTTCGATGTCAAACGGTTGCGGCTTGCGGCTCTCGCGGCTGTCAGCTGCGCGCTCATGGACTGTCAATCCGCGCGTGCGGACCTCGTGCCATGCACGGTTTATATTTGTTATCGCGCCAATCCGCTCAGGGTGACCTCGGGTTCGGTGAGCGCAAGCACGACCGATGGCGAAGCGGTGGTGCAAAATTCGCAAGACGTCGAATGGTCGCTGACCTACCAGTCTTCAAATTTGGTCCCGTTCAGGCCGTTGAAGGTCAGCAGCGACTTTTCGCTGCCGGTTCAAAACTATGAAACCGCGACGGCGACCGCGACCCTGGACGTGAGCAGTAACGGCGATCCGTCCGTCGACGTCGACGCCAAGTCGAGCAACAGCAATCCCTATGGCCTTGCCCTTGGAGGCGCAACGGCTGAGGGGGTCATCGACTATCAGGTTTCACTCGTCTCGCACGACCCGGACGATGCTCCGGATGGGACGCTGGAAAAGGTCACAGTATCCGGCGTGATCTTCGGGCAAGGCCTGACCGGCCCTGAATCAAGCGGCAGCTGGTCTTCGGGCAGCGCGAATATAGACATTACCGACAGCTCCGATAACCTGCTCTTTGGATATAGCGCCCAAGGCGCATTCGGAACTCAACCCCTATAAGAGCTCCTTTATGATGACCGTCGGCTCGGTCTATGACGTCGAAGTTTACGCCTCGGTTTTCACGCAAGGCGATATTTCAAACGCCTCTGTCTTCGCGGACCCGCTGTTCACGATCGACCCGTCGTCACCGGACGCAAATGATCTATACTTCCTCTACAGCAATGGCATCGCCCAGGATTTTGGCCTGAGCGGCGCCGTCCCTGAACCCTCGACCTGGGCCATGTTGCTGCTTGGCTTCGTCGGCCTCGGCTTTGCGAGTCGTGGCCGAGCTAGAGGCGGCAAATGCTTTCCCGCTCTGGCCGGGGAGCCTCCTAGGAAACATGGTCGGCCCATGTGACGAGGGCGGCATGGCCGGACGAGGTCAGCCGGTAAAGTCCCCGCTCGATCCGCTCGAACCAGCCATAGACGTTGCCCTGAAGAATCTTGGCGGCGTCCGGAGCAAGCATCCGAAGGTCCCGCGGACAACTCGGCGCGCCGGCAAGCGCGTTTGCCACGACGAGCGCCTGCTGACGGTAGGCCGTCATCTGCGGCGTCCGGGTCGAACCGCCCATGACGGGATCGCCCTTACGGCGACGATGCTCCATGACGATGCGCGAACGCCGTTTGGCGTCGCGCCTCGGCTTCCATGGCGTTGGCTCCGCCACCACGTCGACCCGGCCCTCCGTGCTGACGGTGAGAAGGCCGAAACCCAGGAATCGGCAGAGCTTCTTCACGCGGGCGTCGTTCTCCCGGCCACGCCCCCGTTTGGAGGCGCCGACGGCGAGCCAGACCTCGTCGCAGGCGGATGTGCGCTCAACGGCCTGAAGCACCAGTTCGAGCGTGAAGCTTTGCTTCATCTCGCCGATCACGACGAGTTCGGGCGAGCCATCGGACAGGGCGACGAGATCGCATCCGCGCACCTCGCCCTTGACCTCCAGGCCGAGCTTCTCGAGATGACGCTTGACGGGCGGATAGAGGTCGGTTTCCAATGCGGATAGCCTCTTGATCCAGACTCAGATCACCAGTTAGCAAGGCCTCGTTAACATTGCGTGGATCACGTTCGCGCGCCACTTCCACGACGCGTCTTGACCGACGCCGGGTTTAGCGACGCCCGCCTTGCCTGATTTGCCGGCTTCTACGATACTGGCATCGAAGGTTCCGGATCCGCGGAAAATTGATTGCGATGGCTTGGGAACCTGCTGGCCCGCGCAATGGCGCAAGGGAGCGACGGCCCAAACTCATGGATACACTTCAAGCCGAGACGGAAACGTCAAGCGAAACGGAAAAAGCGATTCTGGCGGACGTCCGGGCTCGCTTCGAGACGACCGAGAATCCGAGGATTCGTCAACTGATCCTCGGCCTGATCGACCATCTTCACGCCTTTGTGCGAGAGCAGAAGGTCACATGGTCGGAGTGGGAATATTTCATGGGCTTCCTGGCCCGCGCGGCGGCGGTCACCAAGGACGGCCGGAATGAGTTCATCGCCCTCTCCGACTCGATCGGAATCAGCATGCAGGTGCTCGCGGCGTCCCAGCCGAAGCCCCCTGGCGCCACGATCCCGACGCTGATCGGACCTTTCTTCATCGACGACGCGCCGGTGTTTCCGATCGGCGCCGATATCGCGGGAGGCGCTTCCGGCGAGCCGCTCTACGCCTATGGCCGCGTTCTCGACACGCAGGGCAAGCCCGTCTCGGACGCGATCGTGAACGTTTGGCAGTCGGATGACCGCGGCCTCTACGACGTGCAGGACAATTTCGATCCGGAGAAGATGTGGGGACGCGGGCGCATCAAATGCGACCCCGAGGGCCGTTACGCCTTCTGGAGCGTGATGCCGACCGCCTACCCCGCGCCCATGGACGCCGCCCTCGGAGATCTGATCCGCAACACGACGGGCCGCTACTGGCGACCCGCGCATCTCCATTTTGCGGTTGAGACCAAGACCGCCGATACTCTCGTAACCCATATCTTCGTGCGCGGCAGCGAGCATATCGATTGCGACGTGGCCTTCGGCGTGCGTCCGGCCCTGATTGCCGATTTCACGGAGCACGCGCCAGGCGTGGCGCCTGACGGGCGCAAGATGAACGGCGCTTATCGCACGCTGAACTACGACTTTGTCATGACCCGGTCCGGTCGCTGACCCGGCTGTCCCTACCCGCCCCTGCCCCAATGGCCTTGCCACGGCGTCTCGGGCACCGGGGTCAGCGGCGGCTTGGCGTCGGCCCAGGCGAAGATGTTCTCGACCACGCATTCGGCCATCGCCTGGCGGGTTTTGACTGACGCCGAGCCGACATGGGGCAGAAGCACCGCGTTGGGCAGCGCGATCAGCTCTGGCGGCACGTTGGGCTCGTTCTCGTAGACGTCGAGGCCCGCGGCCAAAATCTTGCCGCTCTTGAGCGCCTCGATCAGCGCGGCCTCGTCGACGAGCGAGCCGCGCGCGATATTGATGAGGACGCCGTCCGGCCCGAGCGCCTCGAGCACTTCGGCGTTGACGACATGGCGCGTCGAGGAGCCGCCCGGCGCGACGACAACGAGAATGTCGGAGGCCTTGGCCATCTCGACGAGCGAGGGATAGTAGCGGTAGGCGAGGCCGGCCTGAGGATTGCGGCCGTGGTAGACGACGTCGAGCCCGAAGCCGCGGACTCGCGTTGCGATCGCCTTGCCGATCCGCCCGAGCCCGATGATGCCGACCGTCCGGCCCCTGAGCGAAGGGGTGAGCGGATAGGCGCCCTTCGGCCAGAGGCCGGCGCGGAGATATCGCTCCGCCTGCGGCAGCTGGCGCACCGTCATGAGCATGAGGCCGAGCGCGGTGTCGGCGACCTCGTCGTCGAGCACGCCCGGCGTGTTGGTGACGATGATTCCGCGCTTGGCCGCCGCCCGGGCGTCGATATGGTCGTAGCCGACGCCGAAACTGGCGATGATCTCGAGACCGGGAAACCGGCTGAGATAGGCGTCGTCGACCCGCACATGCCCGCCGGCCGTCGCGATCGCGCGGATGCTCTGACCTGATTCGGCGAGCCAGAGCTCAGGGTTGGGCTCGAGCCACAGGCGGTGCAGCGGCAGCCGCGCGCTGATCAGCTCGCCGATCAGCCCCATGCCTTCGGAGGGCATCAGAACGTCAAGCGACTTCATCGGCAGCGCTCTCCTTCTTTCCGCGTTCCCCGCCTCGTTTTCGCGCCACGGCGTCAGCACGCGGCGACCTTATCGAGGACTCGCGGGAAAGACAGCCCTGCATATCGTCACGCTTTCGGCGCCATGCGCGGGCGGCGGCGCACGACCGTTCGGTTTGGAGACGTCTCAGGTCAGTCGTTTATTCCGACCCGCACTCGTTGAAGGGCGGGGCCGCCTTGCCGGTGAGAAGGACGGTCAAAGCAGCGGCAGTGCCTATCGGGGCGCCGACATAAATCGTCGAGCCCGTATTGCTGTTGGCGACGTCGCTTTTGCAATATTTAAAGAACGACTTGTCGCATGGGTATGGCCCGAGGATCTGATAGCCCTGCGCGCTGCCGGAGCTTGCGTCGGTAATCGGGCAGGAGCAGATGATCTGTCCTTTCGGCACGGGCTTGTCGAAGCCCGGGAACGTCGTGTCCTCGGTGCTGCGGAAGCATAAGCCCCCGTCGCATTGGGCATAGGCGCCGCCGGACTTTCCGCCGTTGCAAGTGTAGACCCCGCCACCGCCCTGCGGCGAGGCGATCTGATCCGGCAGGCTGTAGGTGCTCACCATGTATTTGTTGTCGGCGCCAGAGGCGTTGACCGCGCAGACGTCAACGTCCTTGCCCATCGGGAACGGCAGGCTGATGCTGTCGCCGTGCTTCTCCTCGCACTGGCAATAGGCGACCCCGTCGTACACGTTGCAGCGCGCGGCGGCGCAAAGCGCGTAGGTCTGATCCTTGCAGACCTTGAATGACGACCCGGCCATGGCATCGAGAAGCTTGTCGAGACAGGCCTTGGGAAGCTGGCCCATCTTGTCCTGCATGCACGATTTCATCTTCCCGACATCCGGCAGCACGTCGGAGCAGAGACGCCAGACGTCGCCGGCGCACGCCTTAATGAGCCCGAAATCCTGCTCCAACCGCTCTTGCGCCAGCGCGGGCGCGGCTGCGCCCGCCAGGCCCATCAGCGCGCAGGCGAACCCCGCGCCGATCAGCCGCGTCTTGGCAGCCCTACTCCAGTTTGACAACATCTCGATCACTCCTTTGTCGCGAGAGCATCGCCGGATAGACGGTCGGCTATACAAATCCGGCAGATATTGAAATTGATCGCGCGGTCTTGGCGCGCATGGCCCTCACTCCTTGCCCATGACCGCCAGCACCTGTTCGAGCGGCGCTGAGGAAGCACGAAAAATGCCGGAATACGGGCTGCTCAATTCAAGTATCAGAAAAGCGGCGCTTGCGACCCCAAGAGCCCCGACGGCTACGGCGACGAAAGGCGTGGCGCCGCCACCCGACATCAACCCGTAGCCGAAAAAGAGAAGCGCCGCCCAAGCGGCGACGATCACGATGAGCGGAATGGAAATGGGAGCGGCGAGCGCGAAGGACATCTGCAATCGCGATTGTTCGATTGATTCGACCGTCGCCTTTGCCGCGGCGAGCGCCTGCGTCTCAGCATCCGTCGACGGATGGAGCGCCGCAAGGGACGCGTCCCTGCTGCGCAAGTTGTGGATCGCCGCGGCGAAGTTGTTGGCGATGAAATTGGCGTCGCTTTCATTTGAGCCCCAGACCTCGTCGATGGTCTTGCCGAGACCTTGTCGCAGCTGCGCTCGGACATCCTTCGCCTCAGGCCCATAGTCGGAGAGCGTGAGATCGAGTTGCAGGACTTTGGCGGCAAGGGTCTGGATGGCGACGTTCTGGCCCGCGTACACGCCGTAGGCGGTCCAGATGAGGAGGCCCAGAACGAGAGCGGACAGCAAGGTGAAGAGACCCACGACCGCGCCGACCATGTCCTTCCCGCTGCCGGTCACGTGTTTCTCGGGAAGAACGCGGTGTAAGATGAGACCGAGCGATCCGCCGACGAACACGGCGACGCCGACGGCGAGCGCGAACAGGTCCGGATTCATCCCTTCATACCCCCAGCAAGGCGGGAGGTGCCGAACGCCCCGTGTCCTCGTGGGCGACGGCGGTCGTCCATCGCGCTGCGCCTCGGTCTGTTCATTGCGAGGCGCGCTGGGCCTCAACCAACGGGCTTTCTGGGCCAGTGGCAAATCGGTCGTTGGCTACGTCGTTCTCGGAATTGAGCCCTGTATCGACGTCGAGCCAGGAGCCCATGCACCAATGGTCCAACCGGGGCGCTTTGCAGTCGGGCGTGACCGGACCCGGGTCGCAGACACAGTACTTGTCGACGTGCGGCGTGATCCCGGGCACTTCCTTTCGCTCGCCCGAGGGCAGGGCGAAAGCCATTTGAGAGCCCCCGGTTTGCACGGCGAACTGGCACACATGTCCAGCCGGCGCCGCGCATAGAAAGGTCACGGTTTGCTGCGCGCTCGCCGCAGTCGCCAAGCAGATCGGCGCTGCGATGCAAAGCGCCGCCGATAGAAGCAGATATCTCATGGCGCCCCTCACTTTTCCTGCATCATGCCTTCGGCGCGCATGTCCTTCAGGTTCACGGCGATGGCGTGAATGATCGTCTCGTTCAGGTTCTGCCTTGCAGTATTCGATGACGAGGTGCTCGAGTTCGCGGCCTTTCTTGTAGTCGAAGTAGTGCTTGTGGCCGAGGCCGTTGTACCAGCCGCTGTACCAGGCCATCAGGGCGTTAGCGTCGTTGCTGATAGGTGTTGGCGAGCTGCGCGCAGGTCAGCGCCTGCACGTCGATAAAGCCGTTGGCGTCGACATACGCCGAAAGGTCAACGGGATCTGCCTTCGCCCAGCCGATGGCGGATAGAACCGCCGCGCAACCAAGGAGCGATCGCTTTCTTCATTTCGCTAGTCCTCTCCAACCCTTCCGGGGCGCTCGATCCGCCGATCCGCTCCGGAATCTTGCCAAAGTTGCCTTCGCCTCGCGGTGTTTCGTCATCACCGCCTCGCGCCGGCTTTCCATCCAGCCGCGCGTAAGCAGGACCGCCAAAATCACGTGAACCGCGGCGGCAGGCCAGAGCAACAGACCTACGTTCGCTCCGATAGAGCCGGTAACGATGAGGAAGGCCGCGGCGAGCCAACTCAGAGCCATGAGCGGGACGAGCACATGAGCCTCGGCGCCGGCGGCGCGCGGCCAGCAGCCGGCGGCAAGACACAGCATGACGAGTCCGGCGATGCGGCCCGTCGCCTCCCCCGCCGCGTTCAAGTCGGAACCGAAGAGAAGCCGGCTCAAGAGCGATGGCGCGAAGACCAGTCCGAGCGCGGTGAGGACTTCGAGGCCCGACGCCGCGCGCATCCATAAGCGTCGCCGAAGGCGCCTCTCCCGGATTCATCGGTCGTCTCTCCCTCCCGGACACAAATGCAAGCTCGACGGACTCGCGCCAACGGAGGAGCATTTCCTGGCGAACGGCGATCGCGTACTCATCCCTCCAGGCGGTCTAGGCACAAGTTGGAACGCCGGCTTGGCATTTGACGCCAAAATATCCGTGCGGCTTGATGCGGCCTGAATTACCGGATCGGATAGTGTGGTGCCTGCCGCAATTCCTTTGATACGTGGTTTCGCGCTGTTGCCGACGTTGCACTGGCTCGCCCGCGAAGGCGTCGCGGTGGAACGCGCGCTTGCGGAGGTCGACCTTTCGCTGAGTCCGATTACCCACCCCTTTCGTCCGATACCTTTGGCGCACGCGGCCGCTCTGCTCCGGAACGCTGCGCGGGAACACGGACCGGACCTTCCTTGCCGTATCGTTTCAAGGACGAGCAGCCTCGAGATCGCGATGCTCGGAAAGGTTGCTCTCGGCGCTCGAACGCCGGCGGAGGCGCTGGCGAGGATCGTGGCCGCGCTGCCGTACTACTGCTCGCACGAGCAGGTGTCGTTCGAGAGGAAGCCCGGTCAGTATGTCGTGCGGGAGTTCTTCTCCCACAGGTTCGACTCCGAGACGAAGCACGCGCTCCTGCAGTATGCCGCGGCGATGATCGATCGCATACTCAGCATGGCCGGCAGTCCTCCGCCTCGATTCGCGAGGATCGAAATTCCTCCACACCCCGTGCACAAGGTGGAGCACCTTCGGCGCTGGTTCGGCGACCGTGTGTTCGAAGCGGAATCACGCGGGATCACCGTGCTGATCGAGGACCGGGTCATGGAGCGCGCCTTTAGACAGGTGGCAAGAGACCGTCTCAATCCGAGAGGGCTAGACAGCCGGGCCTCGCTGCGCGGCGGCGAGACCTTCTCGGATTCGGTCAAAGCCTTCCTCAACTTGATGATTGAAAATGAGGAGGCGCTGAACATGAAGCGCGTGGTCGCGGCGGCGGGAATGAGCGCGCGTACCTTTCAGCGCCAACTGAAGGAAGAGGGCGCGAGCTTTTCAGACTTGCTGGCCCATGTCCGGCGCGGCGAAACGCTCAAACGGCTCAAGGAGCGAAACCTGACAATCGCAGCCATTGCGACCGATCTGGGCTATTCCGATCAGGCCACGTTCACGCGCGCATTTCGGCGATGGACGGGAGTTCCGCCGAGGCGGTTTCGCGCAACGCCGAGTTGAAGCCTGGGCGCGGGACCGATCCTCTCTCCTTTCCACTTTCGCGCGGCGGGCGGACGTGGCACACGGCCCCTCCATGACCAGCCTCGGCGGCGCCCCTCAAGCCCGAAGGCGCCCTCGCGTAGGGCGCATCATGTTCAGCGATTTTCGCTCTTACGCGGCGCTCGATCTTGCGATCGAAGGCCGGCTCGTCGTCCTATGCGGCGAGAACGGCGCGGGCAAGACCAATCTCCTCGAAGCGATCTCGCTCTTTGCTCCCGGGCGCGGCCTTCGCCGGGCTGAGCTTCAGGAATGCGCGCGCGTCGGCGGCGGCGGCGGCTTTGCGCTCTCGGTCGAAATCGAGGAGGACGGCGAGACCCATCAGCTCGGCTCGGGCTGGAAGGCGAGCGTGAACGGCGGCGAAGCGGAGCGGCTGAACCGCATCGACCGCGCGGCCGTCGCCTCCTCGCGCGCGTTCTGCGACCATGTGAGGATCGTCTGGCTCACCCCGGCGATGGATTCGCTGTTCGCCGGGCCGGCAGCTGAGCGGCGCCGGTTCCTCGACCGGTTCGTGCTGGCGATCGACCCCAATCACGGCGCGAGGGTCGGCCAGTTCGAACGGGCCCTGCGCGGGCGGAACCGGCTCCTGAACGAGGGCGGGCGGAACGTTGCGTGGCTTGGCGCGATCGAGCGCGAGGCGGCCGAACTCGGCGTCGCCATCGCCGCGGCTCGGCTCGAATGCGTGCGCCGCCTCGAAGCGCTGATCGCCGCCGAGCGCGACGATTCGTCGCCGTTTCCCTGGGCGAAGCTTGCGCTCGAGGGGGAGATCGAGGCGATGGCCGGAGGCGGGCCGGCGCTGGCGGCGGAGGACCGCTACCGCGCGATCCTCAGCGACAACCGCGCCCGCGACGCCGCCGCCGGCCGCACCCTGGTCGGGCCCCATCTCAGCGACCTCATGGTCTGGCACGGGCCGAAGCAGGCGCCGGCGTCCGCCTCCTCGACCGGCGAACAGAAAGCGCTCCTCGTCGGCCTCGCGCTCGCTCACGCGCGCCTCGTCGCCGAGATGTCGGGCATCGCGCCGCTCGCGCTCCTCGACGAAATCGCCGCTCATTTCGATCCGCGCCGCCGCGCCGCGCTGTTCGAGGCGCTCGAGCGCCTCGGCGGCCAGGTTTTTGTCACTGGCGCCGACCCGGCCGCTTTCGCGGAGCTTCAGGGCCGGGCGCAGATGTTCGAGGTGTCGGCGGAGAGGGGCGTGCGGCCGTCCTAGGGCCCTCACCCCAACCCTCTCCCCGAGGGAGAGGGGGCATCCCTTCTCCCTCCGGGAGAAGGTGGCGCGAAGCGCCGGATGAGGGAGCCTCACGCGTGGCCGGCGTCGGAGGACAGCATTCCCTCGTCCACGCCCAGGATCGCGAGCGCGCGATCGTATTTATGGGCGAAGTCGGGGTCGAAGATGAGGCCGGGATCGGCGGGGCATGTCAGCCAGCCGTTGGCGAGGATCTCGCTCTCGAGCTGGCCCGAGGCCCAGCCGGCGTAGCCGAGCGCGAGCACCGCCCGCGCCGGGCCGGTCCCCTCGGCGATCGCGCGCAAAATGTCGAGCGTCGCGGTGAGGCAGACTTGCTCCCCGATCTTGACCGTCGAATCGTTGACCCCGTAGTCGTTCGAATGCAGGACGAAGCCGCGGCCGGTCTCGACCGGCCCGCCGCGCAAGACCCTCACCGCTTCGGCCTTTGGCGGCAGCCGGATCGCCTCGGTTTCCGGCACGATGTCGAGCTGTACCAGGAGCTTGCCGAAATCGATCTCCTCCGCCCGCTGGTTGATGACGATGCCCATGGCGCCGTCGTCGCGGTGGGCGCACATATAAACCACCGAGCGCGCGAACGGGCCCTCCCGAAGCGAAGGCATCGCGATCAGGAACTGTCCTTCCAGACTGGTTGGCGGCGGGGCCTCTGCCCGTCTCATGATCGCCTCTGGCTTGGCTCCTTTGGGCCAAGCTCCTTTGGGCCAAGAGTGATGTGGGAATGCTAGTCGAAATCTGCGGCGTGGTATAGGCGGAGGCGCAATGTTCACAGGATCGTGGGACGACAAGCCTCGCGCGGCCCCCGGCGGCCCCGCGAGGGCCGCGCTCGCCGTCGCGCTCGCGCTCGCCCTCTTCGGTGCGCCCGCGCGCGCCGCTGATTCCTTCGCCACCGATTGGGCGCAAGGGGCAAAATCTCAGGCGCGCCTCATCGCGGGTGGACCGGGCCTCGCGGGGTTCGAAATCAAACTCGCGCCCGGCGCGATCACCTATTGGCGCGATCCCGGCGACGCCGGGCTGCCGCCGACGCTCGATTTCTCGGCTTCCGAGAATGTGGCCAGCGTCGAGCCGTTGTTTCCGGCGCCGAGGCGCTTGCCAGAGGCCGACGGCGGCGAAGCGTTCGGCTACGACGGCGGCGTGATCTTTCCGTTGCGCGTCACGCCGCGCGATCCCGCCAAGCCGGTGACGCTCGCGCTCCAAGCCGATTTCGCGGTATGCGAGAAAGTCTGCCTGCCGGCCAAGGCGCATCTTGCGCTGACGCTCCCGGCGGGCGCCGGCTCGCCTTATGCGGGCGCGATCGACGCCGCGCTCGCCGCCGCGCCGCGGGTCGTCGAAGCGAAGGATTTCGGCGCGCTCGAGGCCGTGGCCGCCGACAGCTGGCGCCTCTGCGCGCCGCGCGCAGGAGGGCCCGCCGCGCGACCTCTTCGCCGAGCCGCCCGAGGGCTGGTGGATGAAGGTCGCGCCCGCGCCCGCGCCGGGGGCGCAGCGGCCAGCGACTGCTTCACGCTCACGCTCGGCGACAAGCCGAAGGGCGCCGCGCTCCCCGTCGCGCTCCGGCTCACGCTGACCGGCGGCGCGGGCGCGGTGGAGACGACGGTGAACACGCCATTGTCAAACTAGGCGCGATGGGCGGCCCCCCGCTTTGCGCGCCGACCGCCGGTCGTCTAGTCTTGGCCCGAAGCCGCCGCCTTCGCGCGCGGCCCTCCCGTAAAGCAAGGATCTCCCATGAGCATCAAAGTCGGCGAACGCCTGCCTAATGTCACTCTGCGCCAGGTGACCCCCGACGGGCCGAAGCCGGTCGAGACCAAAGACTATTTCGCCGGCAAGAAAGTCGTGCTGTTCGGCCTGCCGGGCGCCTTCACCCCGACTTGCCACAAGAACCACCTGCCCGGGTTCATCGTCAGCGAGGCCGCGTTCAAGGCCAAGGGGGTCGACAAGATCGCCATGACCTCGGTCAACGATCATTTCGTGCTCTCGGCCTGGTCGGACGCGACCGGCGCCAAAGGCCATGTCGATTTTCTCGCCGACGGCGGCGCTGCTTTCGCCAAGGCGCTCGGCCTCGAGTTTGACGCTTCGGCCGGGGGCCTGGGCGTGCGCTCGAAGCGCTATGCGATGCTGGTTCAGGACGGAGTGGTGAAAGAGCTCAACATCGAGCCCGAGCCCGGCAAGGCGGACGTCTCGAGCGCCGAGCATCTGCTGGCGCAGATGAAATAGGCCCGGGCGAAAAGGTGCGCATCTTCGCCGGCTCTTGGGGGCTTCCGGGCGCGCTGGCGCTGGCGATTGGCTTCGTCGCGCCGGTCCCGCCCGCGTTCGCCGCGGACGGAGCGCGCGCTTGCGCCTCGGGCGCAGTGGGGCGGGTCGCGGTTGCGGTCCCCAAGAGGCTCGCGCCGCTCGTCGCCGAGGCGTTCGGCATCAGCGCGGATCAAGCGCGCGAGAGCGCCTATGTCCGCTGCGCCGGGGCGAAGCTCATGGCTTGTTGGGTCGGGGCCAATCTCGATTGCGGCAAAGCCAACGTGCATCGCTCGCTTCTTGGCGCGAACGCCTATTGCCGCGACAATCCGGGATCGGATTCGATCCCGATGGCGGCTACGGGTCACGACACGATCTACGACTGGCGGTGCGAGGGCAAGCGCGCCGTCGCCGGCAAGGCCAACCGCGCGGTCGATGCGCAAGGGTATATCGCCGACAACTGGAGAGAGCTGCCCTGAGGCCGACCGCGTCGATTTCACTCAGGCGGGCTTGGTCGCCCTGGTCAGCATCGTAATCCCGGGCGGCGTGATCTCCGTCCCTTCGACCCGCGATCCGGCGTCGCGCAGGACCCGTCGGCGAGCCCCGCCGCTAGCGCAAAATCTCGACCATCAGCACCCAGGAGTTGAACACTACGGCGATCAGGCATGCAATGTCGCCGGCGGCGATCCAGAAAAGCCCGGCGACCGATCCAAGGAAAAGAAAGGCGCCGCCGATGACGAACGCCAGCGCGAAGCCCACGCTCATCACGGCGCGGGTCACGCGCTCGACCGCGGTGGCTCCGATGCGGGAACCCCACGACCGCACTTGAACGATGATCGGAACGATAGCCATCATGAGGCCAGCGACGATGACTTCGCTGCCCAGGAGCCACGCCGGTTGCCCCGGGATAAGGACGAGGCTCGTCGCCGTGATCGCGCCGACCGGACCGATCAGAGCCTCGCCCGCACGGCTCGGAAGCCAGGGATAAGCGAGAATGCGCGAAAGGTTGATCGAGATCGCGACCACAACGAAGCCGGTCAACGCGGCGAGCGCGGCGAGTTCGGCGGCGAAGAAGACTGACCAATCGGGCGAGAGAGGCATCGCCCCGCCCGACTAGCGCATGTTCCCGGTATGCCCAAGCGAATAGCGCCCGGGCTGCGGCCAGACGGTGAGGCCGTGCGGCATGCCGCCGACAGGAATGGACTTCACCGAGCCGTCGTCGGTGTTGAAGGCGTAGATCATGCCGTCATAGCGGCCCGACAGCCATAGCCATTTGCCGTCGGCGCTCAAGTTTCCCATGTCCGGGCTGCCGCCGCCGGGAACGGTCCAGGTTGCGATGACCTTGCGGCTGGCGAAGTCGATGACCGACACGCTGCCGGGGCCTTTTCGCGCGCCGCCGAGGCTGTGGGTGCCGCAATTCGACACATAGAGCTTGGTCCCGTCGCGGCTCGGGTAGAGCCCGTGCGCGCCGACTCCGGTCTTGATGAAATCGACCTGCCCGAACAAATCGCCGTCGACCACCATGACGCCGTCGCCGATGAGGTCGGCGATGAAGAAGATCTTGCCGTCCGGAGCGACCCGGATGTCCTGGGGCATGTGGCCGGGCGTCAGCGGCAGCGTCTCCACGAGCGTGTGATGGACGAGGTCGACCTTGGCGAGGGAATCATTGAATTCGCAGGTGAAGATCACGTAGGAGCCGTCGGGCGCAAAATCGGCATGGTTGATCCCGGCGCATTGCGGGGTCGCGATGTAGCCCTGGAGCTCCATCGTATGGGGATCGCGGAATTCGAGCCGCCGCATCGCCTCGGCGACGACGATCGCCGATTTGCCGTCCGGGGTGAAATAGATGTTGTAGGAGTCCGGCACGTCGACCACTTTGCCGACTTTCCCAGTCTTCGGATCGATCGGCGCGACGCCGCCGTGGCCGCCGCGAGCGCTGACGTCCGCCGAGACCCAAAGCGTCTGCAGATCCCAGGATGGAACGATGTGTTCGGGGCTCGGCATCGCGGTCAGGCTGTCGATGACTTTGAACGTCTCCGGATCGATGACGTCGACCCGGCCAGTCACGAGATTGGGCGAATAGACCCGTGACGGCTGGCCCGCGACGGCGGGACTGAACATGCCCGCGCCCATCCCGGCGTAGACGTTGTGCGGGTCGACGGGCGCGGGCATCGAGAGGTTGGCGGGCGGCAGGGGCAGCGGCTTCTGGGGACCGAGCTGGTAGGAGGCGAGCGCAATGAAGTCGCCCTCCGTGCGGCCCTCCTCGCCGGGATCGCCACAAATGGCGGCGCAGGCGGCGCCCCCTGCGCAAGGGCTCGGAATGGTTAACGATTGCGCGCTGCGCAGTCCAAAGCCGGCGCCGGCTGCGATCGCGGCCGCCGCTGCGGCGGCGGCGAGACCGTTGCGAAACCCCATGTTGCCCTATCCATCGGCTCCGCCGGCTGGAAAGGCGATTCGGCGGAGCGCGTCGAAACGGAAGCGTGCGACCACAAGGATGACTGTTCGATGAACGGAACGTAAGGGAAGGTCGATGGCGCTTGGCGGACGCATCCCCTATCTTCGTCCGATGACCCAGCCCCATCGTCCGGTCGGTCCAGGCGACCATGTCTTCCTGGTCGACGGCTCGTCGTTCGTGTTCCGCGCCTATTTTCAGTCGATCCGGCAGGATCAGAAGTACAACTACCGCTCGGACCGGCTGCCGATCGGGGCGGTGCGCCTGTTTGCGACCAAAATCCTGCAGTTCATCCGCGACGGAGCGGCGGGGATCAAGCCGACCCATCTTGCGATCATTTTCGACAAGTCGGAGGATTCGTTCCGGCGCGAGATCTATTCTCCCTATAAGATGAACCGCTCGGAGCCGCCGGCCGATCTGCTGCCGCAGTTTCCGCTGATGCGCGAGACCGTCCGCGCGTTCGGCATGATCCCGGTGGAGCAGGACCGGTACGAGGCCGACGACCTCATCGCGACCTATGCGCGCGAAGCGAGCGAAGCGGGAGCCGACGTCCTGATCGTCTCCGCCGACAAGGACCTCATGCAGCTCGTCGGGCCCAGAGTGGCGATGTACGACCCGGCTTCCGGCCAAGCCGGAGTAGCAGGCTCCCGGGAGGAGCGGCGCATCGGGGTCGAGGAGGTTGTCAAATATTTCGAGGGGGTCGGTCCCGACAAAGTCGTCGACGTCCAGGCGCTGGCCGGCGATTCGACCGACAACGTGCCCGGCGCCCCCGGGATCGGGCTGAAGACCGCAGCACAGCTCATTCTCGAATACGGCGATCTGGAAACCCTGCTCGCGCGAGCGGGCGAGATCAAGCAGCCGAAGCGGCGCGAGGCGCTGACCGAGCCTCAAAACGTCGAGCGCATCCGCGTTTCGAAGCAGCTGGTCACGCTGGTTCGCGATGTGGCGGTGGAAACGCCGCTCGAAGCCCTGGCGGCGCCGGAGATCGACGGCAGGCGCCTGATCGCCTTTTTCAAGGCGATGGAGCTCACGACCCTCACGCGCAGGGTAAGCGAAATCTGCAGCGTCGACGCATCCTCGGTTGAGCCGGACCCGCAATTCGTCGGCCCCGCTGGCTGGCGCGCCCGCAACGGTGAGGCGGCGCGCCCCTCCGAGGGCGACGCGACCGCCGAAGCCCAGCCGAGCCGACCCGCCGCTTCGACGGCTCCCGCGAATGCCGTGCTGGAAAGCGCCACCCCGGCCGACCTCGCCTCATCACGCGCAAACGAGGCGCGCGCGCCGATCGACCGCTCAGCCTATAAGACGATCCACACCGGACCGGAGCTCGCCGCCGCGATCGCCCGCGCCGAGGCGGAAGGGATCGTCGCGGTAGACACGGAAATCTCCTCGATCGACCCGCTGCGAGGCGAGCTCATCGGCGTCTCAATGGCGGTGAAGCCCGGAGAGGCCTGGTACATCCCGATCGGGCACCGCGCCGGCGCCGACGATCTGTTCGGCGGGGGCGCGCTCGTCGACAGCCAAATCGCGGAGGCCGAAGCGATCGCGCTGTTGAAGCCTTTGCTCG
This sequence comes from uncultured Alphaproteobacteria bacterium, assembly GCA_963761435.1. Classification (GTDB taxonomy): domain Bacteria; phylum Pseudomonadota; class Alphaproteobacteria; order Rhizobiales; family Beijerinckiaceae; genus Roseiarcus. Next base: position 1,040,749 of record CAVXHJ010000010.1, read on the forward strand.
AGGCGCCGGGGGTCCTCAAAATCGGCCATGACGTCAAGTTCGACTTGCATGTGCTGGCGATGCGCGGGATTCGCGTCGCGCCGTTCGACGATACGATGCTCATTTCCTATACGCTCGATGGCGGCCTGACTGGCGACGATCACGGGCTGGACGCGCTCTGCGAGCGGTTTCTCGGCCACAAGACGATTGCGCTGAGCGAGGTCGCCGGGGCGGGCCGTAATTTCGTCGGCTTCGCCCGCGTTCCCATCGACAAGGCGTCCGAATATGCGGCGGAAAACGCCGATGTCGCGCTGCGGCTCTGGCGGGTGATGAAACCGCGCCTCGTGGCCGAGAGGATGACCACGGTCTACGAACGGCTGGAGCGTCCGCTCGCCGAAGTTCTGGCGCGCATGGAGCGGCGCGGGATCGCGATAGACCGCGACATCCTGTCGCGCCTGACTGGCGAGTTCGCGCAGCGCATGGCGCGGCTCGAGGACGAGATCGCCGGGATCGTCGGCGCGCCCTTCAACCCGGGGTCGCCAAAGCAGCTCGGCGACATCCTCTTCGGCCAGATGGGCCTGCCGGGCGGCAAGCGGACGGCGACCGGCGCGTGGTCGACCACGGCCAGCGTCCTTGAGGACCTGGCGGCCGAAGGACATCAATTGCCGGCGCGCGTGCTCGAGTGGCGGCAGATCGCCAAGCTCAAATCGACCTACACCGACGCCCTGCAAGGGTTCGTGAATCCCTCGACCGGCCGCGTTCATACGTCTTACGCGCTCGCCGCGACGACCACCGGGCGTCTCTCCTCGTCGGAACCGAATTTGCAGAACATACCCGTCCGCACCGAAGAAGGCCGGAAGATTCGTCGCGCCTTCGTCGCGCCGAAGGGCCGCAAGCTCATCTCGGCCGACTACAGCCAGATCGAATTGCGGCTTCTGGCCCATATCGCCGATATCCCGGCGCTGAAGCAGGCCTTCGCCGATGAGCTCGACATTCACGCGATGACCGCGTCTGAAATGTTCGGCGTGCCGATCAAGGGCATGCCCGGCGAAATCCGCCGGCGCGCGAAAGCGATCAATTTCGGCATCATCTACGGCATCTCGGCCTTTGGCCTCGCCAACCAGCTCAGCATCGGGCGCGAGGAGGCGGGCGCCTATATCAGGAAGTATTTCGAGCGCTTCCCCGGCATCCGCGACTATATGGACGCAACGAAGAAGGCGGCTCACGCGAATGGCTACGTCACCACGCTTTTTGGCCGCAAGTGCCACTATCCGCGCATCAACGCCTCGAACCCCTCGGAGCGGGCGTTCAACGAGCGCGCCGCCATCAACGCGCCTCTCCAGGGCTCCGCCGCCGACATCATCCGCCGGGCGATGACGCATATGGAGGAAGCGCTCGCCCGCGCCGGCTTGGGCGCGATGATGCTGCTCCAGGTTCACGACGAACTGGTGTTCGAGGCGCCGGACGATGAGGTCGAGGCGACGCTGCCGGTCGTGGCGAGGGTGATGGTCGACGCGCCTGAGCCCGCGCTCAAACTGCACGTGCCGCTGCAAGTCGACGCGCGCGCGGCGCAGAACTGGGAAGAGGCCCATTGAGGCGCCGCCGTTGACGAGGCGAGGCGCCATGGCGATGAGGGCTCATGTCCTTCTTTTCAGCGCGCTCGCGGTTGCGGCGATGACCGGGCCTGCCGACGCGGACGACGCCGCCCCTTCAGCGATCACCGCCATCGACATCGCGCGCGACGTCCCCGCGGGGTCTTTCGGCGGCGTCGACTGGCGCGCTATCGAAGGCGTCATCCGCGGCGAGGCGTCCGCCGGCGAGCCGGTCGCGGGCCTGAGCGCGCTCGCGGCGGGTCGCCCCGCCGTTCCCTACGCGATCACGTTCCGGATCGTCGCGCCGGAGACCGCTTCGAACGCCGACGCCGTCGTGGTGGAGGCGCCCAATCGCGGCAACCCGATCATCGCGCGCAGTCTCGGCGCGCCTGGCGGCGCCGCGGCTTCGCAGGAACTGGCTGAGATCGGCGACGGGTTCCTGCTCAAGCATGGAATCGCCCTCGCCGCCGCGCAGTGGCAGGCGGGCCTCCCCGGCGGTCCGCCGGAGAGCGCGCAAGGGCTCGGCGAGGTCGCGATGCGGGATTTCGGCCGCTGGCTCGGCGGCGCCTTCCGCAGTGGGAAGGAGCGAGCGCCCGTGTTTCGCCACCGCGTGCTCGCGGGCGTCAGCCAGAGCGCATGGTTCGTCAATACGTTCGTGGCCGAGGGCTTCAACGCCGATCCCAGGACGGGCCGCGCCGTCTATCAGGGCGCATTCACCCGCAACGGCAACGGCGTCGTGCTGGCGATCAACGGATTCGCGGCGGGCGGGCCGCAATTCGCCTATGCGCGAAACGACCTCGCGCCGCTTACGCCGGACGAGCTGCTGTCGAGGCGCGCAAGCGACCCGGAACTTGTCGACGTCGCCTCGCTCAACGACTTCTACCGCCTGCGCGCGAGCCTCTTCGCCCGCGCTCCCACACGGCCCGGGCTGCACCGTTATGCGACGGCGGCGCCGCACGCGCGCGGCGGCGGAGCGCCTCCGGAAACTGTCTTTGGGACGATGAAGTGCAACGGCGGCGCACCCACAGCGCTGAGCAACATGAGCGATGCGCTCTATCTTCGCCCCCTGCTGCTTGGGCTCCTCGCCGAGATCGGCGCCAACGCCGGAGCCAAGCGCGGGCTTCCACCCGAAGCGCCTTTCATTCTCGCCCCCGCGCCAGCCGATCTCGAAGGCCTGAACCGGCTCGGCGCGACGCCGCTCGCAATTCCCCAATCCGGCGCGGATGGCGGCCCGCTCGGCGGAATCCCCATGCTCGAAGCGACCCTGCCGCTCGGGCTCGCCGAGCCTCCGGCGCTGCCGCCCATCGTCATCGCCTCGATAAGCGAAACCTGCGGCAATTTCTCCGGCTGGCGGGCTTTCCCGGCCGACGAGCTCGCGCGCCGGTACGATTCGCGCGCCAACTACCTGGAGCTTGCGCGCCAGAAGGCGGCCGACCTTGTCGCGGCCGGGTATTTGCTCGAGGAAGACAAGGCGGCCGCCATCCGCCAGGTCGAAGCCGAGCTTCCGGCGGACTTCCGGTAGAGCGCGCGCCGCAACTGGAGACCTTGAATCGGACGGCCACTGCCGCTGCAAGTCGACGCGCGCGGCGCAGAACTGGGCAGAGGCGCATTAAGGGAGCCTTCGCTCCCGCCACTCCATACGATGGCCCTTGTCGGTCGCCTCACCCTGCGAAAAGAATCAGATTTCCGTCAGGGTCCCGAACGATGAACGTTCGGGCGCCCATGGTTCTGTCCTGAGGGCCTGATGGAATTCAACTCCCGCCGCCTGAAATTCAAGAAACAGCGGCTTCGCGTCATCGAGCGTAACGGACGCGGACAGCAGATCCTCACGGTCCCGAAGGTGCGGGTCGATCGGCGGTCGCGACGAATGACGGAGGTTGAGCCTCGCGCCGTCGCGGAACACTTGGGCGTAGAACGGCGGCTCTCCATAGCTGAATGCGACCGCGAATCCGAGCTTGCCAGTATAAAATCTGAGTGACTCGGCAATGTCGGCTACGAAAAGCTGCGGCTCGGCGGCAAGCAGCGCAGGCTTGGCCAAATTTTCGGCGTCTGTGTCAATCATGATCTCGATTCCCTTGCGGAGCGCCTCCCAATTCGCGAATCCGCTCTTTTTCGCGACCAACTCCTGCGCGTCAGACAGCTTGAAGCCGCTCGCAAGCACCTCATGGTCGCTGAGATGCCGAAAGCGCGGCAGAACTGCGCGGATTTGCGCCGCAACCGGGTAATACCGGTCACGATGCCAGCGCAAGTAAAGCTTTGCCTGCTTCTTCAGATTCTCAAGATTGGGCATGGGCGCGGTTGGGTTGACGATACGTAGGCGGGCATCGCCCGACCGGCCCGAGGCCGTTGCGCCCTACAGCACTCGTTCAGCATGGACAGGCCCGAAACAGAGGTCAAGGGGCGGTTCAGCTGCGCGTCCTCCCATCGCGCGACATCCTCGCGGCGCACTTGCGGTTCCCATTTTCTCTTGTGCAGCGCCGTCGGGGAGGTAGGTTGCGTGCAACGCTCTCTCCAACACGATCTTTTGAATGACCCTCATCGTCGAGCGCTATCGCGCGCTCGTTCACGACCACAGTTTTCGGTACGATCAGGCGCAGGCAGCGCTCGCGCAGAAGCTCGACGCGCTGAGCCTCAAGCTCCAGGGCTACCGCGCCGAGCCCAAGCCCGGCGCCTTCGCCCGATTGATGGGGCTCAAAGCCGCCGAGCCGCCGCGCGGCCTTTACATCCACGGGGCGGTCGGGCGCGGCAAGACCATGCTCATGGACATGTTCTTCGAGGCCGCCCCCACGCCGCTCAAGCGCCGGGCGCATTTCCACGCCTTCATGGCCGACGTGCACAGCCGGCTGCATCAATGGCGCCAGGCGCTGAAACGCGGCGAGGTCGCGGGCGATGATCCGATCGCGCCGGTCGCGGCGGAGCTTGCGCGCGAGGCCTCCCTTCTCTGCTTCGACGAATTCTCGGTGCGAGACATCGCCGACGCGATGATCCTGAGCCGGCTGTTCACGGCGCTGTTCGCCGCCGGCGTGGTGGTGGTCGCGACCTCGAATGTCGCCCCGGACGATCTCTACAAGGACGGCCTCAATCGCGCGCTCTTCCTGCCATTCATCGCGCTGATCGAGGAGCGGCTCGACATCGTCGAGCTCGATGCGCTGACCGACTACAGGCTCGAGAAACTCAAGCGGGCGCCGGTCTACTACATGCCTCTGAGCCCAAAGGCCGACGCCGCGCTCGACGCCGCGTTCCTCGCCCTGACCGGCCATGAAAGGGGCGAGCCGATTCGGATCGAGCTTTTGGGACGCCACCTCGACGTCCCCCAGGCGATCGACGGCGTGGCCCGGTTCGATTTCGACGCATTATGCCGCCGTCCGCTCGGCTCGACCGACTATCTCAAGATCGCCCAGCGCTTCCACACACTCATCCTCGACCGCATCCCCACGCTCGGCGTGAGCGAACGCAACGAGGCCAAGCGGTTCATCATCCTGGTCGACGCCCTCTATGACATGCGCGTCAAGCTGATCGCCTCGGCAGCTGGCGAACCGGACACGCTATATGCGGGCGCCGACAACGCCGAGGCGTTCGAATTCGCCCGCACCGCCTCGCGCCTCTTCGAGATGCGCTCGGCGGATTATCTCGCGCTGCCGCACGGCCGCGACCGCGGATCGCAGGCCGGCGATCTCGGCGGCATCGCGGAGACGTGATCAGGCCAGGCGGGCGTAACCGGCGGCCGCAGCGTCCCGCTCGATCCCGGCCACCCGATCATACTCTGCCGGACCCGCCTCCCGCGCGCCGACGAGGCCGAGGCTCGCGCGCGCTTCCGCGAGGTTCGGGTCGGCCAGCGCGGCGAACAGCGCCTCCCGCACTGTGGCGATCGTCGAGGCGCCAAGGCGGGCGTTGGCGATGAACGGCAGGCAGGGCGAGAGCGGGCTCTCGGCGACGATCGCGACGCGCTCGATAAGCTCGGGTCGGCCGCGTCCCAGAAGCGCGAAGCTCACGCAGTCGATCGATGCGAGATCGGCCTCTCCCTCGGAGACCGCCGCCACGCTCGCCGCATGGGAACCGGTGGTCACGATTGCGCGGAAAAAGGCGCCCCGCCTGCGATCGGGGCGATCGCAGCCCGGAACAGGTTCATGCCGGTGTTGCTGTCCCAGCCGTTGAGCCCCGCGGTCGCGCCGCGAAACTCAGCCAGCGACCGGCGCGGGTCGCTGGCGCGACGGATGATGAAGCTCCGATGGGAGGCGCCGTCGCAGCCGGGAAAGGCATAGGCCGGCGCCGCGATCAGGACGACCGCGCCCTTGAGTTCCGTCACATAAGGGTAGCCGCAGGTCTGGCCGAAGACGAGGCCGGGATCGCGCCATTGCGCGTCGAGGTCGCTTGCGCGGGTCAGCGTTTTCGGCGCTGCGACGCCGGCCTCGTCGAGCCGGGCGGCGATCGCCGCCCATAGCGCGTCGTTGGCCGCCGCGGTCCATGGGAAGTCGTACATCGGCAGCGCCGCGAGCGGCCCAGCCCCGTTCATGCGGCGGGGTTGCCCCACCCGGGATGAATCGTGCTGTCGTGGGATGTAAGGAGATAGCGCCGCGCGACGTCGAAATAGCTGTTGTAGACAAGGCCGCCGTTGCCCTCAATCAGCGCGGCGCGATTAAGGCGATAGAATTTCGGGACTTGATACCAGGGCAGTCTGCCGCGCAGGTGATGCGCCGCATGCAGGTTGTTGAACAGGAAAAGCGGTCCAAGAACCCAGGCGTTCTCGACGATCGCTGTTCGCCTGCCCACCTCCTGCTCGGCGCGATGCTCGGCGAAGGAGCGAATCAGGGCGAGGCTCACTCCGGGATAGACAAAGCACGCGACATAGACCCAGAACGGCATGCCGCAGACGCCGATCACCCAGATGAGGACGACCGCGCATTCGAGGAGGTGCCGCGCAACGATCGCTCGCGTTTTTCCCTTGCTCCGCCAGAAGTCGCGAGCCAAGAAGCGAAGGAAACGCGAGATCGCCCAGGCCGGGCCGACGATCATGCGCCCGAGCAAGGTCGACTGCGCGGCGACGAGGGCGCGCCCGACCGGTCCGAGCGCTCCCCACTGGTGGTCCGCCCAATAATAGCTTTCAGGATCATCGAGCGGGTCGGTCAAATTCTCGTCCCGGTGGTGGGCGAGATGGGTCGAGCGGTAGATCGGATAAGGCAGCCAGAGCGACAGAGGCCAGCGGCCGATCGCCTCATTGACCGCGCGCTTACGGGTCGGATGGCCGTGAATGGTCTCGTGCTGGAGGTTCAATTGCCAGGCGATGATCCAGGCGCCGATGATTGTCAGCCCCCACCACGGCAGATCGCGGTAGAAATAGGTGGCCAGAAGCCACGACCCGTAGATGACCGCCGCGAGCAGCGCGGTCGGCCACTCAATGCGGCGATTCAGCGGCGGAAGTTCGACGATCTCCACTAGCAGCGCCCCAGCTGACGCACGGCAAATCACCAGGCCCCGAATCGATAATAGGGCCAACTCCTGCGCCTGCAAATATTATTTTGCTATTATCCCCTAAATCTATCAACATAATTTCACGCGCCACGCGCTTCGCCGATTGCGGCGGCGAGCGCGCCCGGCTCAAGCTCGCAGAATAGGAGTCGGGCAGGATCCACGGGGCCCGGCAGCCATATCCGGCCTGCGGGAGCGCGCTGAAATCCCATTCGCGCGTAGTAGGGCTCATCGCCGACGAGGATGACGAGCTTCCATCCCGCCGCCCTTGCCGCCTCGAGCGAGCGCACGACCAGCGCTTCGCCGATCCCCTGGCTGCGGAACACCGGCTCGACGATCAACGGCCCCAGCAGCAGGGCCGCAGCGGACCCTATGACGATCGGGGTCATGGCCGAGGCGCCGACCAGGAGCGTGCCGACGCGGGCGACGAAGCTCAGCGCCGGATCGGGCGCCGTCATTTCACGAATGCGATAGGCGCTCCGCGCGAACCGGCCAGGTCCGAACACGCGTTCGTTGAGGCGTTCGATCGGCTCGGCGTCGCCATCCGACGCCGGCTCGAGCACAAGCGGGAGATCGGGCATCGCGACGGCTTAGCACGTTCCCAGGCGGCTGCCGCAACGCAAAGCGTCAGGAGCCCTCCAGATTGGGGGCGCGCCAGGCGCGCTCGAACGGCAATCGCCAGGCGTGGGGCGCGATCAGCTGGTAGATCGACTGCGGCCCCCAGGTGCCGGGCGCATAGACCTTCACCGCCGGGGGATAATCGATGAGCGGCGTCGACACCTCCCACAGCCGCTCGATGCCGTCCGCCGAGCAGAACAGGGTGTGATCGCCGCGCATGGCGTCGAGGATGAGCCGCTCGTAGGCCTCGAGCACGTCGCGGCCCATGCCGGTCTCGTGCATCGCGAATTGCAGGCTCTGCTTGTTGAGCCGCATCCCCGGACCCGGCTTCTTGCCGTAGAACGACAGCGACACCTTCGACTGGTCGGCGAGATCGAAGGTCAGGTGATCCGGACCCTGCGAGCTGATGCCCGAATCGCCCGGGAACATGCTCTTCGGCGGCTCGCGGAAGGCGATCGAGATGATCCGCTGCCCTTCCGCCATCCGCTTGCCGGTGCGCAGGTAGAACGGCACGCCCGCCCAGCGCCAGTTGTCGATGAAGCATTTGATGGCGATGAAGGTCTCGGTGTCCGATTCCGGATCGACGCCCTCCTCCTTCCGATAGCCGACAAACTGACCGCGCACGGTATGCGCCGGATCGATCGGCATGAGCGAGCGGAAGACCTTGTTCTTCTCTTCGCTGATCGGCCCCGGCGCAAGCGACGTCGGCGGCTCCATCGCCATGAATCCGAGGATCTGGAAAAGGTGGGTGACGACCATGTCGCGATAGGCGCCGGTCTGCTCGTAGAAGCCGATGCGATTGCCGATGTCGAGCGTCTCCGGGACATCGATCTGGACGTGATCGATGAAATTGCGGTTCCAGATCGGCTCGAACAGGCCGTTGGCGAACCGGAAGGCGAGGATGTTCTGGGCCGGCTCCTTGCCGAGGAAGTGATCGATGCGGAAAATCTGCTCCTCGGCGAAGACCTTGTGCAGCGCGGCGTTGAGCGCGATCGCGGTTTCGAGGTCGGTGCCGAACGGCTTCTCCATGATCACCCGCGATCCCCTGGCGAGATCGGCCTCGGAAAGCATCTTGACCGCCGACAAGGCAGCGTTTGGCGGCACGCTCATATAGTGGACGCGCTGGGTCTCCTCGCCGAATGCTTTCTCCGCCCTCTCGACCGCGGCTTTGAGGGCTTCGGCGCCGGCGGCGATCGGCACGTAGTCGAGCGTCTCCGCGAAGGCCGGCCAAGCCTCCTTGTGCGGCTTCCTGTCATGACGGTCGAACGCCGCCCCGCGGGCGATCTCGCGGAAGCCCTCGGCGTCGATGGGATCGAGCGACACCCCGACAATCCGGCATTTTGGAATGAAACCCTGCGAGCAGAGATGAAAGAGGCCCGGCAGCAGCTTCTTATGCGCGAGATCGCCGGTCGCGCCGAACAGCACCACGACCTGCGGATTTTTGGGGCCAACCCCGACCGGCGCCTTGGCCATTGCGTTCTCCACCCTTCAAAATCAGCGTAAGCGAGTTTCCCCGGCCGATGCGACAGAAGCGCGACAGCGCCTCGTGGGGCCTGCGAACTGGCTATTTCACCGGCGCAGTCTGAGGCTCGCCCAGCCTTCGAGGTCGATGCGTTCAGCCAGATGAAACCCCTGCGCTCGCCAGGACGCAAGCACGCCGGGAACATCTGCAAGAATGAGGCCGGAGACGATCGCGTCGCCCCCAGGGCCCACGACCCCGGCGAGCGACGGCGCCATGAGCCTGAGCGGCCTGGCGAGGATGTTGGCGAAGACGAGGTCGTAAGGCGCGCCTTCGCGCATCGCGCGCGCCTCGACCCCGCGCGACTGAACCGCCCGGCAGAGCGCGCCGACGCCGTTGAGGCGCGCGTTGGCGTTGGCGACTTCGACGGCGACAGGATCGATGTCGCCGAGCCAGACCTTGCGCTTGAGGACCTTCGCGGCGGCGATCGCGAGCACGCCCGCGCCGCAGCCGACATCGAGGACCGCTCGCGGCCTGCGGCGCTTGAGGAGCCGGTCGAAATGCAGAAGGCAGCCGCGCGTCGTGCCGTGATGGCCGGTGCCGAAGGCGAGCCCCGCCTCGATCTCGATCGCAATGTCGTTCGCGCGCACCCGCGCCCGATCATGGGCGCCATGAACGAGAAAGCGGCCCGCCCGCACCGGCTTGAGGCCCGCGAGCGAATTCGCCACCCAGTCGCGCTTTTCCGTGAGGCCGAAGGTCGCGGAGCGCGCGGTCTCCTCGTCGGAGGCCGCCGCGATCAGCTCCCGCACCGCCTCCTCGTCCGGCTTCAAGCCGAAATAGGCCTCCATCGCCCACGCCCTGCCCCCGCCCTGCCAGCGCTCATCGGTCTCGAACACGGTCGAGGCCGCCTCGCCCGCCTCGAAACTCTCGGCGATCAGGTCGGCGACGGCGCGCGCCCGCCGCTCGTCGCTGACGAGGCTGAGCTTATGCGCGGCGTTGTTGGGCGGCAGACCTTCGAGCATGGCGGACCAAGTTAAACCCGACCAAACCAAATTAATCCAAGCAAATTTCCCTGGACAGCGGCTGCTGGCTGCGCGAGCAGCCGCGCGTCCTTCCCAGGTCGGATCACCCGGCGCGGGAGAACGCCACGGACAATCCCCGTCTGTTGGCGACGAAGCCCGCGAGTTCGAAGCCGATGAGCAGCATGGCCCAGGGCGCGGGTTCCGGGATCGCCGCGCCGGGGGCCACGCCCAAGACCTCGAACTGAAGGTTCTGCTCGCCAAGGCCGCTCCACGACGACCCATCAGTAGAGGTAAAGGCGGGGACCGACGACGATCCCTGGCCAAGCCAATTGGGGGCGTTGCCGCCGGAAAGGTCGAGCACCAGGAAATAGTCAGTTCCGCTTTGCAGCAGGATCGGCGATCCGCTGTTGCTCGCGCTGACAAGGGTCGCGCTTGTCGCAGGCGCGGTCAGAGTTCCGCTCGTCCACAGCGGCGAGCCGGAGAGCGACGAGTAGAGACCCATCGAGAAAGACTGCGCCTCAATGTCCGTGTTGTCGACGAACGCCGCCGCGCTGATGAAATCAAAATCGCTCGAAGGAGAGAACTCCTCGGCGTAGAACGCGCCGCCAAATCCGCACTTGCAGTTCGACCCGGTGGTGTTGCTGAACACCGTCGCCGCCCGCGCCGAGCGCGCCGTCAGGGCCTGGCAGAAGCCGACCAACGTCACGAGAACGAGGATCGCGCCAAGGGCGCTTGTCTGGGATCGTCTCATGATGGCCTCCTCACCCCCCGCCGGCGTCGCGGAAAAAGTCATACACCAGCTTCGCCGTCGCGGCGTTGAGGCCCGGCGTCTTTTCGAGATCGGCGAGGCCCGCGCGGGCGACGGCCTTGGCTGAGCCGAAGGCGAACAGGAGCGCCCGCTTGCGCGACGGCCCGATGCCGGGGATTTCGTCGAGCGGGCTCTTCACGAACTCCTTCTTGCGCCGGGCGCGGTGGGTTCCGATGGCGAAGCGGTGGGCTTCGTCGCGCAGGCGCTGGATGAAGAAGAGCGCCGGATCGCGTGGCGGAAGCCGGAACGATTCCCGCCCCTCGACGAAGAACGTCTCGCGTCCGGCGTTGCGGTCGGGCCCCTTGGCGATGGCGGCGAGCCTGACGCCCTCGACGCCGAGCGCCGAGAGAACCTCGCGCGCGGCCTCGAACTGCCCGCGCCCGCCGTCGATGACGACGAGATCGGGCGTATCCGGAAAGGCCCCGGCCTCCGCCGTTTCGCCCTGGCGCATCAGCCGGGCGAAGCGGCGCGTCAGCACTTCGCGCATCATCGCGTAGTCGTCGCCGGGCGTGAGGTCGGCGTTTCTGATGTTGAAGGTGCGATACTGGTTCTTGACGAAGCCCTCGGGGCCGGCGACCACCATCGCGCCGATCGCGTTCGTCCCCATGATGTGGGAATTGTCGTAGACCTCGACCCGGCGGATCGGATGATCGACGCCGAACGTCTTGCCGAGCGCCTGCAGCAACTTCTCCTGGCTCGCGGCTTCCGCGAGCTTGCGCGTGAGCGCCTCGCGGGCGTTGCGCATCGCCGCATCGACCAGATCCTTTTTTTCGCCGCGACGCGGCGCGCCGATGGCGATGCGATGGCCGGCGCGCGCGCTCAAAACTTCGCCGAGCGTCCCGGCGCTCGGGACCGCATGGCTCAAGAGCACGAGGCGCGGCGCCGGTCGCTCGAGATAGAACTGCGCCAGGAACGCGTCGAGCACCTCTTCGCAGGAGAGCGCCCGGTCGGCGCGCGGAAAATAGGCGCGGTTGCCCCAGTTCTGGTAGGTGCGGAAGAAGAACGCCTCGACGCAGAACTGCCCCGCCTCCTCATACACGGCGAACACGTCGGCCTCGGGAATCGAGCGGGGATTGACGCTCTGCTCGCCCTGGATCGCCGAGAGCGCGCTGATCCGGTCGCGCAGTCGCGCCGCCTTTTCGAAGTCGAGCGCCGCCGCCGCCTCGCTCATTTCGAGGCCAAGGCGGCTCTTGATCGCGCGGCTCTTGCCGGAGAGGAAATCGCGCGCTTCCGAGACCAGCTGCGCATAGTCGCCGAGCGCGATCTCGCCGGTGCAGGGCGCCGAGCAGCGCTTGATCTGATAGAGCAGGCAGGGCCGGGTGCGGTTGGCGAAAAAGCTGTCCGAGCAGGTGCGTAAGAGGAACGCGCGCTGCAAGGCGTTGAGGGTGCGAAAGACCGCGCCGGCGCTCGCGAACGGGCCGAAATAATCGCCGGGAAGCGAGCGCGCGCCACGATGCTTGATGAGCCGCGGCGCGGGATGGCCGGTCGCGATGAGAATATAGGGGAAGCTCTTGTCGTCGCGCAGCGTGACGTTGTAGCGGGGCTTGAGCTGCTTGATGAGATTGGCCTCGAGCAGCAGCGCCTCGGCGTCCGATTCGGTGGTGACGAACACCATCGAGCGCGTTTGCGCCACCATGCGGGCGATGCGGCTCGGCTGGCGCTCGGGCGCCATATAGGCGGCGATGCGCTTCTTGATCGAGCGCGCCTTGCCGACATAGAGCACCTCGCCTTCGGCCCCGATCATGCGGTAGACGCCAGGCCCGAGCGGCGCGTGGCGCCAGAATTCGCGGATTGCCTCGGCGCCGCGCGCAAGCCGTCCGGGCTCGGCCGGGGCTTCGTCGAGGCTGATGTCGAGGGGCGCGGAATCGGGCGCAAGCTCCCGCGCGAGCGCGGCTTCCGCCCGCGCCTCGGCTGCGGGCGCTTCGCCAGGGGGGAAGGTTTTCGATGCGCCGGTCATCCTGAGCCTATCTAGGCGCGCGCGGGGGCGGTGGGAATAGCGCCCCTTCCACCGCCCTCCGGGCGGTCCCCCTCCCCCATTCTATGGGGGAGGATGCGCGCCGCATTATCCTCCCCGGCGAAGCGGGAGAGGGGGACCATCCGAAGCATGGTGGAGGGGGAGCCGCGCCGGACCTTGGGCGCTTTTGCGGCTGGCTGTTGGCGCGGGCGGCTTAACGGACTATTAACCTTGCCTCGCGGCGGCGGCCGGGCCGACGGCGGGAGTGGGTTCAGCTTGCGTTCAACCATAACGGATCCGGTGAAGGCCCTTCTCGCGGCCTTCGCTTTGTTGCTGGCGTGCGCAACGCTCGGCGGCTGCAACGATGTCGCCACGAACCCGCCGAGCGCCGACGCGCAGGCGCAGTTCGTGCGCCGCGACGATTCCAACATGGCCGCCGCGACCGCGGCGATCGTATCGGTCGACGGCGCGCCCGCCGATCTCTCGGCCCACTTCAACCAGAGCCTCGACGAGGCGGCCGCCGCGCGCCGGATCGCAGTCGTAAGTCAGGACAAGGCGCGTTATCTCGTGCGCGGCTATCTCACGGCGTCCCTCGTCGAGGGCGGGGCCGAGGTCGACTTTGTCTGGGATGTCTTCACTCCCGAAAAGAAGCGCGTGCAGAGGCTCAGCGACGCGATCGCGGTCAAGGGGTCGGGCGAGGATCCCTGGGCGATCATTGGCGAGCAGGCGCTCGACAGCGTCGCCGCCAAATCCGCCGACGACCTCGCCGCCTATCTTTCCAACACCCCGGAGGCGGCGCCGGGGGGCGCGGCGCTGAGCTACGCGCAGTAGATGGCTTTTCCTGTGGACATCCCGCCGGCAAGCGGGGGGCGTAGTCAAACCGTCATGTTGTTCGAGCGCCGGACGGCTGCTATGACGCGCCGCGCGCTCAGGGAGCCTGGCTCCGCAGCCGTCATTGCGAGCGTAAGCGAAGCAATCCAGGAGACATAGGGCGCCCTGTGTCCTTGGATCGCCACGTCGCTTCGCTCCTCGCGATGACGAATTGAGACTGGAGACCCAGCCCGTGCTCGGCAAAATGAAGATTTTGGCCGGCAATTCCAATCGGCCGCTGGCCGACGCGATCGCCGCCTATCTCGGCGAGCCGCTCACCGGCTGCCATGTCCGGCGCTTCGCCGACCTCGAAATCTTCGTCGAGATTCTCGAAAACGTGCGCGGGCGCGACGCCTTCATCATCCAGTCGACGTCCTATCCGGCGAACGACAACCTGATGGAGCTTCTGATCATGATCGACGCGCTGCGCCGCGCCTCGGCGCAACGCATCACCGCGGTCATCCCGTATTTCGGCTACGCCCGGCAGGATCGAAAGTCGGCGTCGCGCTCGCCGATCTCGGCCAAGCTCGTGGCCAATCTCATCACCCGCGCCGGCGCCGACCGGGTTCTGACCGTCGACCTCCACGCCGGCCAGATCCAGGGATTTTTCGATATTCCGACCGACAATCTGTTCGGCGCGCCGACCATGGTGCGCGACATTGAGGCCCATCACAACGGCAGCAAGAACGTGATGGTCGTCTCGCCCGACGTCGGCGGCGTGGTCCGCGCGCGTGCGCTCGCCAAGCGCCTCGACGCGCCGCTCGCGATCGTCGACAAGCGGCGAGACCGGGCGGGCGAATCCGAGGTCATGAACATCATCGGCGACGTGCAGGGGCGCAATTGCGTGCTGCTCGACGATATCGTCGATTCGGGCGGCACGCTGTGCAACGCCGCCGACGCGCTCCTCGAGAAGGGAGCGGCCAGCGTCTCCGCCTATATCACCCACGGCGTACTGTCCGGCGGGGCGGTTGCGCGGATCGCCGCCTCGCGGCTCATGGAGCTCGTGCTGACCGACACGATCCAGCCAACGGAGGCGGTCCGGGTCGCGCGCAACATCCGGGTAATCTCGATTGCGCCTCTGATCGGCGAGGCGATCGCGCGGATCGCCAAGGAGGAGAGCGTCTCGTCGCTCTTCAATTGAAGGCGGACGCGCGCCTCCGCGCCGCCTTTCACGGTTGCTTGACCCCCCAATTTGGCGCGTTGACACGGCGCGATCGTCCAGCGGACCTTACCCCCTGCGCCCGGCTCAAATGCGGAAGCGGGCGCGTTGGTCTTTGCGCAAATCCATTTTGGGGGCGACAATGGGGAACTTCACGCGGCTTTCGTGCGCGACCGCGGCTGGCGCGGTCGCCGGGGCCCTCATTTGGGCGGCGGCCGCCGACGCGACCGTCTACGCCATCGAGGGGCAGGACATTCCGCCCGCGACCGTATCGGGCACGATCACGACCGACGGCACGCTGGGCGCGCTCACGCTCGCGAACATCATCGGTATCGACCTCACGGTCAGCGACAGCTCAAATTCTGTCGTTCTGACCATCCCCTATGAGCTCGTCGGGTCGAGCCTGAGCGCCACGAGCGCCGGTCTGTTCTTCGACTACACGGGTGGGGCCACCGCGAGCTATTTTATTGCGATCGACACCGGCCCGCCGGCGACCAGCGCCTACTGCATCGCCACCGGTCCGCAGGCGTGTGAGAACACGGCAAACGCCGAAGCCATCGTCGTCGCGGACGTTCTGTACGAAGGCGCAGCCCAATCGGGCGAGGTGCAGATCGGCGTCGCCGTTGTGCCCGAGGCTTCGACCTGGGCCATGCTGCTGATCGGCTTCGCGGGGCTTGGCGGCTACACGCGCTATCGGCGTCGCGGCGGGCGGGGCTCCTTAAGGTCCGTCCGATCATAGGCACGTTCCGACGCTGACGCACAGCTTTGGGGCGCGGCGCTTATTTTCCATTCCCGACTTGCCGTCCCCGCGCGCCCCGAATAGTCTCGATCCGGCCGTAGGCAAGCGGTCGAAATTCGGACGACGGGGTCGAGCGGCCCTGCCGGAGTCATTCGGCTTCGGCCTCTTCGGTTGACATGCCCGGCGCCGGCTGGACTTATGCTGACCATCTGGTCAGTTTCTTTGCGCTTCTCGGCGCAGGGGCCGACTCGGCTCCCGCCCCAAACCCGGAGGGTTGTAATGTTCGTTCGCGCTCGCTGTCTCGTGACCACCGCCATTTGCGCGGGCGGCCTCTTCGCGTCCGCGGCTTACGCCGCCGACATCAAGCCTGCCGTCATTTATGATCTTGGCGGCAAGTTCGACAAATCCTTCAACGAGGGCGTGTTCAGCGGCGCGACCAAGTTCTCGAAGGAGTTCAACGTCCCCTTCCGCGACCTCGAGATCCAGAACGACGCCCAGCGCGAGCAGGTCTTGCGCAAGTTCGCCAAGGACGGCTTCAGCCCGATCATCATGCCCGGATTCGCCTGGGCGACCGCGCTCGGCAAGATCGCCGACGAGTTCCCGAACACCAAGTTCGGCATCATCGACATGGTCGTCGACAAGCCCAACGTGCAATCGATGGTGTTCAAGGCCGAGGAAGGCTCGTTCCTGGTCGGGGTGATCGCCAACGAGACGTCGAAGACCGGGAAGGTCGGCTTCGTCGGCGGCATGGACATCCCGCTCATCTCGGCGTTTGAATGCGGCTACGCGCAGGGCGTCAAATACAATTCCACCGGCAAGACCGAAGTCATCGCCAACATGACCGGCACGACGCCGGCGGCCTGGAACGATCCGGTCAAGGGCGGCGAATTGGCGAAGTCGCAGATGGATCGCGGCGCCGACATCGTCTACGCCGCGGCGGGCGCGACGGGCCAGGGCGTGCTCAAGGCCGCCGCCGACGGTGGCAAGTTCGGGATCGGCGTCGACTCGAACCAGAACGGCCTCTTTCCCGGCCATGTCCTGACCTCGATGCTCAAGCGCGTCGACGTCGCGACCTACAATTCGTTCAAGGACGCGAAGGATGGCACGTGGAAGGCGGGCGTCCAGGTGTTCGGCCTGAAAAACGACGGCGTAGGCTACGCGGTCGACGACAACAACAAGGCCATCCTGAGCGACGCCGCGAAGGCTAAGGCGGAAGCGGCGAAGGCCGACATCATTTCCGGCAAGATCCAGGTCCACGACTACATGTCCGACAACAAGTGCCCGACCTGACGCGAGGCTACCAAGGAAGCGTTCGCTCACGAGCGTCATGGCCGGGCTTGACCCGGCCATCCACGTCCTTCCATGCGCCCGGTTGTTGATTGAAATCCACGAGCGGCAAGTCAACGTTCAAATGGCCTGCATCCGCGCTGCGTCGATGGCCGGGTCAAGCCCGGCCATGACGTAGTCGGCAAGATCGGTGGGTGATGACTATGGCCGGCAAAGCTCCTCCCGCGATCGAACTGATCGGCATCGACAAGAGCTTCGGCCCGGTTCACGCCAACAACCACGTCAATCTCGTCGTCGAGCGCGGCGTCATCCACGGCATTGTCGGCGAGAACGGCGCCGGGAAATCGACGCTCATGTCGATTCTCTACGGCTTCTACGAGGCCGACTCCGGCGAGATCCGCATCAACGGCGCGCCCGTCAGGATTCGCTCCTCGCGCGAGGCCATCAGCCATGGCATCGGCATGGTGCATCAGCACTTCATGCTCGTGCCCCCGCTCAGCGTCCTCGAAAACGTCATGCTCGGCGCCGAGGGAGGGCCGCTGCTGGCCGAAGGCGCGGGCTTAATCCGCAAGCAGCTCGCTGCGCTCGGGCGGGAATACGGCCTCGAGGTCAATCCCGAAGCCATCGTCGGCGAATTGTCGGTCGGCCTGCAGCAGCGCGTCGAGATCCTCAAAGCGCTGGTGCGCGGCGCGGACATCCTTGTGCTCGACGAGCCGACCGCGGTCCTGACGCCGGCCGAGGCCGACCAGCTGTTCGAAATGCTGCGCGTGCTCAAGGGCGAGAACAAGACCATCATCTTCATCACCCACAAGCTGCGCGAGATCATGAGTCTCACCGATCGCGTCTCGGTGATGCGGCGCGGCGAGATGGTCGCGACCTTCGACACCGACAAGACCTCGCCCCCGGAGCTCGCCGACGCGATGGTCGGGCGCAAGGTCATTCTCAAGATCGACAAGGGCCCCGCCCATCCGGGCAAGATCGCGCTCGAGGCGCGCAATCTCGTGGTGCGCGACGACCGGGGGGTCGTGCGCGTCGACGGCGTCTCGTTCGTTCTGCGCGAAGGCGAGATCCTCGGCGTCGCCGGCGTCGCCGGCAACGGGCAGTCGGAGCTTCTCGAGGCGCTGGCCGGCATGCGCCCGCCCAGCGCCGGCGAAATCCTCATCGACGGCGAGCCGTTGACGCACGTGCAGAGCAACCCGCGCGCGGAGCGCCTCATCGGCATCGGCCATGTGCCGGAGGATCGCCATCGCGTCGGCCTCATCATGCCATTCGAGGCGTGCGAAAGCGCGATGCTCGGCTTCCATCAGGAGCGCGTCTACGGCAAGGGCGCGCTCTTCGACCGCAAGGCGATCATCGCCGACGCCCAGAGCAAGATGAAGGCCTTCGACGTCAGGCCGCCGTCGCCGCTGCTCAAGACCGCGAACTTCTCCGGCGGCAATCAGCAGAAGATCGTGCTGGCGCGCGAGATCGAGCGCAATCCCAAAATCCTCCTGGTCGGCCAGCCGACCCGAGGCGTCGACATCGGCGCGATCGAATTCATCCACAAGCGCATCGTCGCGCAGCGCGACGCGGGCAAGGCGCTGCTCCTGGTTTCGGTCGAGCTCGACGAGATTTTCGCCCTTTCCGACCGCATCATCGTCCTTTGCGCCGGGCGGGTGACCGGCGAGCGGCGACCCGAAGACACCAACGCGCAGGACCTCGGCCTGCTCATGGCGGGCGTCAGCGAGCGGGCGGCATGAGTTCGCCCTTGAGGCCCCTGCCCGTCTGGGCGGACGTAGCCCTCATCCCGCTCGTCAATGTCGCCGCGGCCTTCGTCATTTCCGGCTTCGTGGTGCTGGCGATCGGCGAAAATCCGCTCGAGGCGGTGCAGATCCTCATCACCGGCGCCCTCGGCGATCTCGAAGGGATCGGATTCACGCTCTATTACGCGACCAGTTTCATCTTCACCGGGCTTGCGGTCGCCATCTGCTTCCATGCTGGATTGTTCAACATCGGCGTCGAGGGGCAGGCCTATGTCGCGGGCCTCGGCGCGGCGCTTGTGGCGCTCCATATGGGCTTTTTGCCCGGCTATTCGCTCGTCCTCGTCGCGATCATCGGGGCGGCGCTGTTCGGCGCAGCCTTCGCCTTCATACCCGGCTACCTTCAGGCAAAACGCGACAGCCACATCGTCATCACGACGATCATGTTCAATTACATCGCCTCGGCCCTGATGGGCTATCTCATCGTCAACGTGATGCGCGAGCCCAGCCAGATGAACCCCGAGACCCCGGGGTTCTCCATTTACGGGCAGGTGCCGCAGTTCCACGAACTTTTGGCGCCGCTCGGAATCCATTGGCCGGCGACGCCGTTCAACCTGTCGTTCCTGCTCGCGCTCGCCGCCGCTTTCGCGGTCTGGCTCACGATCTGGCGGACCCGGCTCGGCTACGAGATCCGCACCGTCGGCGCCAACGCCACCGCCGCCGTCTATGGCGGCATTTCGCCGGCGCGGGTGACGATCGTCACCACGCTGCTCTCGGGCGCGCTCGCCGGCGGCATGGCGGTCAACGTGATCCTCGGCGAGGAGCATCGCCTCATCCTCGAATATACCGCGGGCTTCGGCTTCGTCGGCATCGCGGTCGCGCTGATGGGGCGCGCCCACCCCGCCGGCATCATCCTCGCCGCGATCCTGTTCGGCATTCTCTATCAGGGCGGCGCCGAGCTCGCCTTCGAGAAGCCCAAGATCAGCCGCGACATGATCGTCGTCATCCAGGGCCTGGTGGTCCTGTTCGCGGGCGCGCTCGAGCACATGTTCCGCCGTCCGGTCGCCGTATTGCTCGCGCGGCGCACGACTTCCCCGCCGATCTGAGAGGGCGGAGCGCGATGGACCTCTTCAACGCGTTCATCGTCGTCTTCGCCTCCGGCATCCGGCTCGGCACGCCGTTGATCCTGGCCTGCCTCGCGGGTCTGTGGTCCGAGCGCTCGGGCGTCGTCGATATCGGGCTCGAGGGCAAGATCCTGGTCGGCGCGTTCGGCTCGGCGGCGGTCGCGACCTTCACCGGCAGCGTCTGGCTCGGACTGCTCGCAGGCGTCATATCTACGGTCGGCGTTTCGCTCATCCACGGCTACGCCTCGATCGACCAGCGCGCCAACCAGATCGTCTCCGGCACCGCGATCAACATGGTGGCGGACGGCATGACGGCGCTGATCGGCAACGCCATCTGGTCCCAGGGTGGACGCACTCCGCAACTGCCCGACTACGCCCAGTTCCAGACGATCACGCTGCCGTTCGCCCACTCTTTCGGGAAGGTTCCGATTGTCGGGCAGATCTACGAGCGCCTGATCTCGGGCCACGACATCATCACCTACGTCGCCTTTCTCCTCGTGCCCATCACCTACTGGGCGCTCTACAGCACCCGTTTCGGACTGCGCCTGCGCGCGGTCGGCGAGAACCCGGCCGCGGTCGACACCGCCGGCATATCGGTGAGGGGCCTGCGCTATGGCGCGGTGATGATCTGCGGCGTTCTCGTCGGTCTCGCCGGCGTCTATCTCG
Source organism: uncultured Alphaproteobacteria bacterium (assembly GCA_963761435.1). GTDB lineage: Bacteria > Pseudomonadota > Alphaproteobacteria > Rhizobiales > Beijerinckiaceae > Roseiarcus. Next base: position 1,061,231 of record CAVXHJ010000010.1, read on the forward strand.
TGCTGTCGCAGGAGGCCTATTTCCAGCCGCATATGAGCGCGGGGCGAGGCTTCATCGCGCTCGCGGCGCTGGTGTTCGCGAAATGGCGGCCGTGGCCGGCGCTGGCGACCTGCCTCCTGTTCGGCTTTCTCGATGCGGTCGCGATCCGCATGCAGGGGGCCGAGCTGCCGGTGATCGGGCCGGTGCCGGTGCAGGCGATCGAAGCGCTGCCCTATATCCTCACTGTCGTCTTGCTCGCGGGCTTCATCGGCAAGGCGATCCCGCCCAAGGCGTCGGGGATACCTTATGTCAAAGAGCGCTAGGACCCTTCTCCCCAAGGGAGAAGGTGGCGGGCCAAAGGGCGTCAGGAAGGACGCCCGTCCTTCCGGACGGGCTATTGGCCCGACGGATGAGGGGGCGGCGCTTCAGCAGTTGTTCGCCGCCGCCAAGGCGGCGCAGATGAACGCCTATGCGCCCTATTCGCGCTTCAAGGTTGGAGCCGCGTTGAGGACGCCGTCGGGCGCGATCTTTGCCGGCTGCAATGTCGAGAACGCCGCCTATCCGCAAGGCGACCTGCGCCGAAGCCGGCGCGATCGCCGCGATGGCGGCGGCTGGCGAGCGGCGGATCGCCGAGATCCTCGTCATCGGCGACGGCGAGGCCTTGTGCACGCCGTGCGGCGGCTGCCGCCAGCGCATCCGCGAATTCGCCGGCCCCACGACGCCGATCCATATCGCCGGCCCGGAGGGCGTGCGCGCAGACCTTCACGCTCGGCGAGCTTCTGCCGGAGTCGTTCGGACCGGAGCATCTGGCGGTGTGAGGCGCCTCCGAGCGGCTGCTTCCAATTGACCGTGATATATAATATCTCTATATCCTGCACGGGTGAAAAAAATCGTCTTTCTGAGACCTGCGCGAATGGCGTTGCTCAAACACAGGAACATCGCTCGGCGGATCGAGGAGAAAATTTCTGACTATGCCGCCGATCCCAAATCGCTCGCCAATGTGGTGACGGAATTGCGGGGAAGCTCGTTGAAGCGATTGCGGGTCGGGGATTTTCGGATCGTCTTCGAGGAAACGGCGACCGAGATCATCGTCTCGCGAATTGGTCCCCGCGGTTCGATCTACGAATAAGGTTGCTGCCGCCATGACCGCCAAACTGATCACCACGCCGAAGGGCGAAAAACTCGCCATTCTTCCCGCCGAGGAATACGAAGACCTCTGCGACGCCCTCGCCCATGCCAACGCCATGGCCGAATATCGCGCCGGCCGCGACGAGGGACTGACGCTCGAGGAAGTCGACGCTTTGCTCGCCGCGCCAACCCCGCTCGCTTTCTGGCGCGCCAAGCGCGGGCTGACGCAGGCGGCGCTGGCGAAGGCGGCGAAGACGACACAGCCGCATATCGCCGACCTCGAATCCGGCAAGCACGGCGGCTCGCTCGAAATGATGGCGCGGATCGCGAAGGCGCTCAAGGTCAAGCTCGACGACCTTGCTGCGTTCGATGCAAACCCGGAGCTTCAAACGGCGTCGGCGCTTGTGAAAGCTGCCGAAAACCACGCGGATTTCAAGCCTGGCAAGCTGGCGAAGAAGCCGGCTTCCAAGTCAATGTAGAAGGAACCCAGGAAAGTTCTCACCGCGACCCTTCGTCAGTGCAACGAAGTCGTCCGTGATCGCCTCAAGGCGGCTAAGGTCCGCATCAGCACCGTCCCGGCGAAAGACATCACCGCAGCGGCTAAGTTGCTCTTGGCCCAACGCGAGGATGTCTACATCGCCAAAGCCAAGGCTGCGCTCGAAGAGCGTGTCGCGAAAGATACCGCCGAAGTGCTCGCGGGCTTCATCGGCAAGGCGATCCCGCCCAAGGCGTCGGGGATACCACATGTCAAAGAGCGCTGAGGTGGCGATCCTTCACGCTAGGCGAACTGCTGCCGGAGTCGTTCGGGCCGGAGCATCTGGCGGCGTGACGTTCGCCCTCACGCCTCACGTCGCCACGGCGGCTTCGTGGGATCGCTGAGCGTGAAGTTGACCGGCCCGACGCCGCAGATTGCGATCACCACCGGCTCGTTATGGCTCTTGATCACGCCGTCGTAATGGGGCGTGAGCGCGACGCGCCGCACATAGCTCCCGGCAGGAACCGGCACGCAGGCGGCCGGGTCGAAATCGGCGCCGCTGTTGCACCACCATGTCCCTGACAGCACCATGCAATAGCGGTCGGTCGAATAGAAATGCGGCGCGCTGAAATATCCCGGATGCCAGCGGACAAGCGTGTAGTAGAGGCCGGGCTCGGTCGTCGCCCCGGTCAGCGCGACGGTGTCGACGCTGCCCGGGGGAAATGGCGGCAAGGTCTTCCACGGCAGCGCATCCGGCGGCTTGATGATCGTCTGCTCCGGATTGAGCGGGCTCGCGGCCGCGCCCGATACGCCGAGCGGCAGCGCCGCCATCAGCGACGTCAGCAGCAAATCGCGACGGCTCGCATGTTGGTCCATGATGCAACCTCCCTCTTCCCATATTCTTTCCGCATTGCGACTGCGGCGCTATTATGCCCGGTGACCGGCGCGCGGTCGAACGCCACGGGCGCGATATTGCGCGAAGCGCAGGCAGAGTGAGCAATGGACCCCAACCCTGACGCCGCGATCGCCGCGCTCAAAGCGCGTGGCCTCAATTCGCTGCCGCCGCTCGCGATCGTGCTTGGCTCCGGGCTCGGGGCCTTCGCCGACGAGGCGCGTGACGCGACGGCGATCTCCTACCTCGACATCCCCGGCTTTCCGGTTCCCTCCGTCGAGGGTCACGCCGGGCGCCTCGTGGTGGGCGCGATCGAAGGCCGGCGGGTGGCGCTGTTCCAGGGCCGGGGGCATTATTACGAGCGGGGCGACGCCGGCGCGATGCGGGTCGCGATCGACGCCTTCCGCAAGCTCGGCGGCGAGACGCTGCTTTTGACCAACGCCGCCGGCGGCCTCAACACGGATTGGGCGCCGCCGTCGCTGGTCGCGATCACCGACCACATCAACTTTTCCGGGACCAATCCGCTGATCGGCCATATCGGCCATGACCGTTTCGTGCCGCTGACCAAAGCCTATGACGAGGCGCTGCGGGCGAGCCTGCACGAAGCGGCGCGCGCGAGCGGCGTGACCCTCAACGATGGCGTCTACATGTGGTTCTCCGGTCCGAGCTTCGAGACGCCGGCCGAGATTCGCGCGGCGCGCATTCTCGGCGCCGATCTCGTCGGCATGTCGACCGTGCCGGAGGTGATCCTGGCGCGGCGCGCGGGCTTAAGCTGCGCGGCCGTCTCGGTCGTCACCAACTATGCCGCCGGTCTAGCCGGCGGCGATCCGAGCCACGCGGAGACGCAGGCGGTCGCCGCCCAAGCCGCCGACCGCTTCAAGCGGCTCTTGCGCGCTTTCATCCGCGGCGTGGCCTGAATGTGCGGCGCCCCCTGTAGGGCCGGGTCGATGACCCGGCCGTGGCGCGGTCAGCGACCGCGCCCTACAGCCGCCATCCGAAGCGTTGATTGCAACGCCGACAGCGGGGAGGGTCTAGCGTCATGATTCTCCCGCAGGAAATCATCCGGCAAAAGCGCGACGGCGAGACGTTGAGCGCGGGCGAGATCGGCGACTTCATCGCTGGCCTCACGAGCGGCGCGGTGACCGAAGGCCAGGGCGCCGCCTTCGCCATGGCGGTTTTCTTTCGCGGCATGACCCTCGACGAGCGCGTCGCGCTGACCCGCGCGATGACCCGCTCTGGCGCAAGCCTCGATTGGCGCGAAGCCAACCTCCCCGGTCCGATCCTCGACAAGCACTCGACCGGCGGCGTCGGCGACAACGTGTCGCTGATGCTCGCGCCCATGCTCGCCGCCTGCGGCGCCTATGTGCCGATGATCTCCGGCCGCGGTCTCGGCCACACCGGCGGCACGCTTGACAAGCTTGATTCGATTCCCGGCTACGTCTCGCAGCCGGACCTCGCGCTGTTCAAGCGCGTGGTCAAGGAGGCGGGCTCAGCGATCATCGGCCAGACCGCGGACCTCGCCCCGGCCGACCGGCGCCTCTACGCCATCCGCGACGTCACCGCGACGGTCGAGTCGGTCGCGCTCATCACCGCCTCGATCCTGTCGAAGAAGCTCGCCGCCGGGCTTGCAGGGGCTGGTCATGGACGTGAAGACCGGCTCCGGCGCCTTCATGCCGACCCTGAACGGCGCCCGCGAGCTCGCCGAGAGCATCGCCGCCGTCGCCACCGACGCCGGCCTGCCGACGGTCTCGCTCATCACCGACATGAACGAGCCGCTCGCCAGCGCCGCCGGCAACGCGGTCGAAGTGCGCAACGCCGTCGATTATCTGACCGGCAAGAGGCGCGATCCGCGCCTCGATCGGGTGACGATGGCGCTCGGCGCCGAGCTCCTCGCGCTCGCGGGCCTCGCGCGCGACGCGGAGGCCGGCGAAGCGGCCTTGAGGCGCGCGCTCGAGAGCGGCCGGGCGGCGGAGCGGTTCGAGCGCATGGTCGCCGGCCTCGGCGGACCGAAGGATTTCATTCAGCGCGCCCATGAGCTTCTGCCGCGCGCCGCGGTCCTGGTCGACGCGACGCCGGGGGCGGCCGGGTTCGTCGAAGAGATCGACGTTCGCGCGGTCGGGCTCGCCGTCGTCGAACTCGGCGGCGGCCGGGCGCGCGCCGCCGACGCGATCGACCCCGCCGTCGGCCTGACCGAGCTCGCGCCGATCGGCGCCGAGGTCGGGCCCGACGCGCCGCTGGCCCGCATCCATGCGCGCAATCCCGAGCAGGCGGAAGCGGCTGCGCAGCGCCTTCGCGCCGCCTATCGCGTCGGCGAAGCGCCCCTCTCGCCCGCCGACCCGGTGATCGAGCGGATCGCCCCGCCGCGCCTGTTCCACGAGGGCGGATGAAGCCGCCGCCTTTTCCATGACCATCCTTCTCGCCGTTTCCGGCTGGGACGTGGGCTCCTGGCGCCGCCGCCTGGAAGCCCTGCTGCCGTCGCACGCCATCGCGACGCTCGGCGAGCCGTTCGACCGCGCAGCGATCCGCTATGCGCTCTCCTGGCGCCATCCGCCGGGCGCGCTCGCGAATCTGCCGAAGCTCGAGGCGATCTTCTCGCTCGGCGCCGGCGTCGATCACCTCTTCGCCGACCCCGCTTTGCCCGATGCGCCCATTATCCGCGTTGTCGACCCGGACCTCACCACGCGGATGAGCGAGTGGGTGGTCATGCATGCGCTCGCGCATTTGCGCCAGTTGCGGCGCTACGAGCGCCAGCAGCGCGAACGCATCTGGGCGGACGACGACGATCAGCCGAAGGCGGCCGAGGTTCAGGTCGGCGTGCTTGGCCTCGGCGTCCTTGGCGCGGACGCGGCGGCGAAGCTCAGGTCGCTCGGCTTCAAGGTCGCCGGCTGGAGCGCGAGCGAAAGGTCGCTTCCCGGCGATCGCCTGCTTCCATGGGCCGACGGCCTCGACCGCCTGCTCGCGATGACCGACATTCTGGTCGTGCTGCTGCCGCTGACCGAGGCGACGCGCGGCTTCATCGACGCTTCGCTCCTGGGCCGGCTCAGGCAGGGCGGCCGGCTCGGCGGCCCCGTCCTCATCAACGCCGGGCGCGGCGGCCTCCAGGTCGAAGCCGACATCCTCGCCGCGCTCGATTCAGGCGCGCTGAAGGGCGCCTCGCTCGACGTGTTCGAGCGCGAGCCCCTGCCCAAGGACTCGCGGCTCTGGGCGCATCCGGCCGTCTATGTCAGCCCGCACAACGCCGCGGTCTCGACCCCGGAAGCGGTCGCCGCCTTCGTCGCCCGCCAGATCGAGGCGCACGAACGCGGCGAGCCGCTCAGCCATGTCGTCGACCGGCAAAGGGGATATTGAGGCGGGGCGGCGCCATTCGCCAACCCCCAAAAATGCCGCTATCGTCCCTCGCGAAGGCGACATGGACGGAGGGAGGGGAACATGCTCTGGGGGATCGATCCGCTGCTCGACGCGGAACTGCTCTACGCCTTGCGGCGGATGGGCCATGGCGACGAGATCGTCGTCGTCGACACCAATTATCCGGCCGCATCGACCGCGATGTCGACGACCACCGGCGAGCCGCTGCTGATGGCCGGGGTTTCCGCCGCGCGCGCGGTCGAAGCGATCCTCTCGGTGATGCCGCTCGACACGTTCGTCCCCGATCCCGCCGCGCGGATGGAAGTGGTCGGCGACCCCAACGCCATCCCGCCGGTGCAGCGCGAAGTGCAGGCGGTGCTCGACCGCGCCGCGGGCAAGCACGTAGCCCTGCAAGGCGTCGAGCGCTTCGACTTCTACGAACGGGCGAAAAACGCCTTCGTCATCCTCGTCACCGGCGAGCGCCGCTTCTACGGCGACTTCATCTTCAAGAAAGGGGTGGTGCCGCCGGAGTGAGGCGCACGGCGCCTTCGGCACGCCCCGTCGCCGCGAGGAGGGGCCTCGTCATCGCGAGGCGCCGGCAGGCGCCGGGCGATGCCAGGAATCATGCGGGGCGCGGCGGAAGAGGACTGGATCGCTTCGGCTCACGCTCGCGATGACGGCGCCGGACATTGTCTTCCGAAAAGCAGAAGGCTGTGCTATGGTCCTCCCGTGGAGAGATTGGGCCGGATATGCGGATGGCGGACGGGCGATCGATAGTTTTCACGCACCAGAGGCGTGCATGATATTGGGGCGGCGCGCCGGCAAACGTGAATTTGGCTGGAGATCGCCATAACCGTTTGAAAGGGTTGGATTCGCGGAAAGGAAAAGCTTTGATTCCTTTCCGCCGGGCTTTGCGGTGTTTCCGCCGGGCTTGGCTCGGCTTCCTCCGGGCTTTGCCCGGCTTCCGTGAGGCTTGGCCTACGCCAGCGCCCGGAGCACCCCGGGCAGCGCCTCGGGCAGGTCCTCGGCGATGAGGCCCTCCCCCACCGCGCGGCCGCAGGCGCCGTGCAGCCAGACGGCGGCCGAGGCCGCCTCGAACGGCGCCATGCCCTGCGCGGCGAGGCCGGCGACGAGGCCCGCCAGCACGTCGCCAGAGCCGGCGGTCGCGAGCCACGGCGGCAGGTCCCAGCCGATGGCCGCGCGCCCGTCCGGCGCGGCGACGACGGTGTCGGCGCCCTTGATGAGGACGACCGCGCCCATGAAGCGCGCGGCTGCCCGGGCGCGCGCGAGCTTGTCGTCGTCGGGCCTGACCCCGGGCGCGCCGTCGAACAGCCGCGCGAACTCGCCCTCGTGCGGGGTCATGACGGCGCCATGTCCGCCGCGCGCGATGAGCGCCTTGAGCCGCGCCGCCTCGCCCGCGAAGCTGGTGAGCGCGTCGGCGTCGAGCACGATCGTGCGCCGCTCGGCGGGCGTGGTCAGCGCCGCCGCGACCAGTCTGCGCAACGCCGGGCCGACGCCGGCCCCGGGGCCAAGCGCGATCGCCCGCCTTCGTTCATCGGCGAGCAGCGCCTCGAAGTCGCTTGCGCCCGCGAACGGCGCGACCATGATCGCGGTCAGCTGCGCGGCGTTGACGGCGACCGCGCCGGGCGGACTCGCCAGCGTCACGATGCCGGCCCCCGAGCGCAGCGCCGCGCGGGCGGCGAGCCGGGCGGCGCCGGTATGATGCGCTCCGCCGGAGAGGACGAGCACCGCTCCGCGTGCGTATTTATGGCTCTCTGCGCTGGCGCGGGGGAGCGCGGCCCGCCAGACGGCGGGCGCGTTGACCGAGGCTTGCGGGGCGATCCGCGCGAGCGCGGCTTGGGGAATGCCGATGTCGGCGAGCCGGATCGACCCGCCGAGCTCGCGTCCCGGCAGCAGCAGATGGCCCGGCTTCAGGCGGAAGAAGGTGACGCTCGCGCTCGCCTCAACCGCGACCCCGCGAACCTTGCCGCTTCCCCCGTCGACGCCGGAGGGAACGTCGATCGCGAGCACGCGCCCGCCGCCCCGCGCGAAAGCGTTGATGCGTTCGACGATCGTCTTCGCGGCGCCCTCGATGTCGCGCGCGAGCCCCGCGCCGAACAGGGCGTCGATCACGCAGTCGGCTCCGCGCGGATCGGCGGCCGCCGCGTCGAGAACCGGCCCTTCGTAGCGCGAGGCGGCAAGCGCCGGATCGCCGCTCAGCGCGTCGCGCCGGCCCATGAGCCCAAGCTCGACCGTATAGCCGCGCCTCGCCAGCAAGCGGGCGGCGACAAAGCCATCGCCGCCATTGCCGCCGGGGCCGCAGAGGACGACGATCCGCCCGCGCGACCTCGTGAGCCGCGCCGCCTCATCCGCGACCGCGAGGCCCGCGCGCTCCATGAGCGCGATGCCGGGCGTTCCGGCAGCGATGGCGAAACGGTCGGCCTCGCTCATTTCGGCGGGCGTCAGAAGCTCGGGGAACGCCAGAGGGTCGAGCATGGCGGCGAGGGTGCTCGCCCGCGCCGCCCGGCGCAAGCGGCAAAAACGCGCTTTCCATCGCGCGGGATTCTGCTATATCCCCCGCGCTGATCCCCGATAGCTCAGCTGGTAGAGCATTCGACTGTTAATCGAATGGTCGCAGGTTCGAAGTCCTGCTCGGGGAGCCACCTCCGACCAAAACTGGGCTCTCCGGCGGGAGCCGCCCCGCCGCCCATGACAAGCCGCACCAAAAGGGTCTTTCGACCGATGACGCGGATTTCCGCGTCGTCAACGCCGGTCTGATCGATGGCGGAGCGGGATCCTGCGTGATGGCGACAAGGCGGACGCGCCGTCCGATCTGCGACCCGATTTATTGTATCGAGATGTTGGTGTCTGACTTGGAGCAGGCTGCAGGCCTGGCGTCTCTAATTTCAAGAAGAAGCCGACCTTTTCGCGCCGCGAGCTTCGGTGATTACGAGATTTCGAGAGCTTTGCCGCGCGTCCGGCGACCAAACCGCTGAGTCGAGAATCTCAAGGCATGGGTCACGACTTGACCGTATTGCGCGGCTCAATCTATGATTTTTGACTGGGACAGAGCATCGGTAAATTGCCTCCTAAGCGTTTACCGCGACCCTACCGAGGGTGAGCATGCACCTGTTGTCGTCTCTCGGCGCTTTGGATGCGAAAATTGGCATATACGAGCTATGGCAACTGCCATTGACTCTCGTTATGCTCCTGACCGCCGTATTGATCACCAAATATCCGATTGCACTATTCGCTAAATTTGAAAGCTTCGTGGGGAGGATCGCCGACCGGCCTTACCTGAGCGCCGCTCTAGTCGCGGGCCTCGCAGCCGGCGCTCGTCTGGCGCTTGCCCCCTTTATCGGGACCCCGCAACCGATTATCCCCGATGAGGTCAGCTTCCTTTTGCAGGCCGAGACCTATCTCGGCGGACATCTCGCTAGTCATGTAAAGCTATTACCTGACTTTGAGCAGACCGACGTCATTCTGTCTCCCACCTTCGCCTCGATGTACCCGGTCCTCCGGTCATTCCCCCTATTTGTAGGGTTAGGTCTCGGAATTGGACCGTGGGGCGGTGTTTTTCTCTCGATGGTCGCGTTGATCGTGGCGGTATATTGGATGGTGCGCGAATGGATCAATTCGCGATATGGCGTTATTGCCGCCCTTATAGTCACCCTACGTTACGGGGTGTTTAGTTTTTGGGCGAATTCATATTGGGACGGAGCCTTTACCGCGCTTGGCGGAGTCTTATTAGTCGGGGGTTTCAGGGCGGTTCGATCGCGTCCGAACCTTTTGAACGGCGCCCTGGTCGGTCTGGGCGTCGTTATCCTGATGACAACGCGGCCCTACGAGGGAATGTTCTTCGCGGCGCCGCTTGGAGCCGCTCTGGTCGTTCAATTCGTTCGGTCGACCGCATCAGAACGGAAATTGCTGATTCCGGCCGGGCTGATGACAGCCGCGCTGATCGCCGGCGGGTTCGTTCTGACCTTCGCTGAAAATCAGGCTGTGAGCGGAGACTGGAATGTTCCCCCTTTTGTGCTCTACCGCGAGACGGGTCCTGAAGTGCCCGCCTTACTGGTTCAAAGCCGGGATCCACCCTTTGGCGCGCCAGCTCGGTACGCCAAGGCCCAGACCACCCTCGACGGCGAACTCAAGAGCTACGGCCGCCGGAAGACATGGGCCGGTATTTTGTCTGCGGAAACATACCGGTTTCGGAACGATTGGAACTTCTACCTGGGGTTTGCGCTAGTCATTCCGTTCGCCGTCGGAGTCTACGCTCTGAGGGCCGAGCCGGCCCTATTGCTCGCCGCGGCTTCCCTCGGCTTTGCAAATTCGCTCGAGACCTGGGATTTCTCCAATTACGCGACCCCCGGTTTTGGATTCGTCATTGTGGCGATCATGGCCGGATTTCAAAGCTTACGCCGATGGAGGCCTTGGGGATATCCGTATGGGCTGTCGCTCAGTCGAGTCCTGCCACTGGCTCTCGTCCTCGGGTCGGCCATTCCGCTTAGCGCGGCGTTGACCGGCTGGCCGCTCTTCATCCTACAGGTTAACATTCATCCTTCGACGGCTTGTTGTTGGCTTCGGCCACGTTCTCTGCACATGAACGTCGCGGACGTGATCGATCATTTCGAAGGCCGGAACTTGATTATCGTCGACAGCAACGCGCCGAAGGCGCCCAAGCAAACGATTGTGGTCTCCAACGATCCCGACGTCGACAATGAAAAGACGGTCTGGATCAATGAGGATCCTGAATTCGACCAACTCGCGATTGATCGCTATCCGGGCAGACGGATCTGGCGCCTTGCGTGGCTCGACGACGGCGCCGCATGCCTTCAGACCTCCGAGGCAGTTTCAAGCCTTCTTGGCGCGCTTCCCGAAGATGGTCGTTCTTTGGGATATCAGAAGTGGGGGTGGTCGCCCGGCTCGCCGGATCGATGCCCCGGAGGATTCGTTCATGCGCCATTTGTCGAGTTGGAATAGTGCGACTCTGATCTGATTGGGGGGATGCAAAGGCGTTTGTTCGCTAAGTACTGGCGTTCGTCAATTAGAGAACCGAAACCAAATCAATGTACCGATCGCCGTGATTCCATCACGGAAGCGTATCTTCTTCCCCTCCGCGACCGAACGAGGAACATAGCTAATGGGGACTTCTATGATTTTATAGCCATTGCGGATCAATTTCGCCGTCAATTCGTGATCAGTCTCAAACCCGCGTGTCTTAGTATTTATGGAACGGAGAAACTCGACGGGGTAGATCTTGTATCCCGTGAGCAGATCTGAAATTGCTCGGCCGAATAGGACGGCCGCCAACATTGTCAAGATTCTGTTCATTAGCCAAGGCCCGATGTCTTGTCCCGGGGCCCGGCCAGGCGTTGGCCATTTCACGCCGTGCTTTTGAATCACACCGAGAAATCGGCTGCCATATACCGCGACTTTTTCGCGGCCAGCGATCGCGGAAAGCATCGACGGAATCTCTCTCGGGTCATACTCAAGGTCCGCATCCTGCACCAGCACCCATTGTCCGCTCAATTCGCGGACGCCGCGCTGAACTGCAGCGCCCTTCCCCTGATTGTCTTGATTGATCAAAAGCACCCCGGCGAAGCGACCTACAATTTCAGCGGTCGCGTCGACTGATCCATCGTTGACAACAATAATCTCTTTTTCAAAGTTATATTTATCAAGAGACAAACTGATCAGCTCATCAAGTACCCGCCCAATGAACCTTGCTTCATTGTAGGCCGGTAGAATAATCGATATTTTATTAGACACAGCAGACTGAGCAGATATTGGTTTATGGTTCATAGCTATTCAAATGTTTCAGGTATTACTATGGGCCACGCGTTCGGTCAAGACGCGCTCAGCGCCAGCTGCATCGTTACGCGTATTAACTCCGAACGTCTCCGACACATCCGTGATCCGAAGTGTGCCCACACTATCGAAGCCCTGCTCGAACATCGGAAGAATTTGAAGCAAGTTGACCTCACCGGTTGATCGCCCAAGCCCCTCGGCAAATGTTGAGGCACGTCGAAGCTCGGCGAAAAGAATCGAAGTCGTGAAGCAAAACAAGCCGCAGTCGTTTTCACCGCTGGCTCGCTCAATTTCTCCTTCCCGAGCCTGTCTCACACGAGAAATCCGACCCTCATTGTCACGTTCGATGTCGATGTAGGGGTCGTCACGTATAATGGTTGGCAGAGTCAGCGTCGGATTTACCCGCTCCTCATGCCACGACATGCAGTTCTCGACGGTCTGTCGGCGCAACGTGACCTGATCGCCCCAGATCACAGTTGAAAACGGAGAGACCGCAAACGGCTCCGCCATTAGGATTGCGTCGCCCATGCCGTTTGGGGCCGCTTGGACAGCGAAAGAGACACAATCTCCGAGACGCGGGCGCACCGCGGAGTCAATAACGTCGACGGCGTTCGCCGAGACAACAAAAACAAACCGCTCGCAAAGACCCTCCAGAGCGTCTATCAACCAGTCACAAATTGGTCTGCCAGCGATTGGAAAAAGTATTTTTGGTTTATTATACTCCAACCGCGTTCCTCTCCCCGCGGCGGGGATGATCGCCGTCCACAGCGACGGAGTTATTCGTTGGTTATACGCCTCTCCAACATTTCTAATCCGGCCATCCATTCAATTTACCAGCTCAGATAGATCCGAGACAACGAGGTCGGCTCCTTTTTGTCGCAGAACGCTTGGCGACATTGTGCCCTGAATTCCAACGACGAGCGCCACCTCCGCGGCTCGCGCCGCCTCGACGCCCGCCCCGGAATCTTCGACAATTGCCGCTTGCTTCGGACGCGCGCCCATTTTACTCAGTGCAAGCTTATAAATATCGGGCGCCGGTTTCGCGAGCAGGACGTCATCACCATTAACAATAACTTCGAACAGTCCCGCCGTCTTACTCGCGTCGAGAAACAAACGCACGGTCTCTGCGCTGGCCGAAGTCGCTAGCGCCAACCTTTTTCCGCAGGCGCTGAGAGTCGAAAGCACGTGCAGACACCCCGGCGCAACTGGCGGAGCCGCCCGCAACAATGCGCGTGCGATGGTTTGCTTGGCGGTAGTGAACGCCTCAATAGTTTCCTTCGGCGCGTTCGTCGCGAGGCGCGAGCGAAACACGTCCTGGGTGCGACGTCCTGCCAGATCCGAGTAATCAACGGGAGCCAGTCCCGCAACCGCGAAAACCGCGTTGTAGGCTGCCCCGTGAGCTATGCTCGACGCCCAGAGCACTCCGTCCATATCAAATATCACGACCGCGATATCTTCGTCGAACAGCACGCAAGGCACCCCCGCCGTACGTTTGAACCCGTTTGATGAATTAAGACGAGTCCAGATATTGATCCCTTCAACCGCTCACGCACCTGCATCGCGAAACTTGATGAGAGCCCAAATCAGACCAAGACCATCGCGCGCCCGCATCTTTTTACCCTCCGCGCGTTTGCGGGGAGAAAAGGCGACTGGCACCTCCAAGATGAATTCCTTGCGTTTTGACAATTTTGCAATGATCTCCCCTTCAAGACTGAGACCATTGCTCACAAGATTTAAGCGATCCAACACGGTCTTATCGTAAGCTTTCAGCGTAGACAAAGCATCGGTCACATAACGATTATAGATAAGCAAACTCACAACGCTAATTAAAATCCCGCCATATTTGCTTAATATAAACCCAAGCCGATCCTGCCCATAAATATATCTGATCTGCGCGCCCATATCGATACATTTGATTAAGCGACTGCCGAACACAACAGAATGCCGACGCTCGACGATTGGTTCGATGACGGCACGGATATCATCGGCACTGTATTCGTTATCGGCGGGGAAGAGGACCAAAATATCACCCTTGGCGTGTTCTGCTCCATGGCGAAAAGCCTCCCCGCGGCCGACGCCACGCGGCATACGAAAGGATCGGGCAGCATCGAACGCGGCAGCGATTTCAACCGAACCGTCGGTTGACCCACCATCGACGACTATGATTTCTGTGGAAAGACCGAGATCAGAGAAATCGAGCGACTTGAGATCCGACAGCACCCTATGCAGCGTTTTCGCTTCATCCAACACCGGTACGACAATTGAAGCCATGTGCGGACGCGTGCGAATATCGCCGGCCTGAAAAGCTGGCAAGGACTGAAGAATACTGCCTACGATCATCCCACCTAAATGTCGACCTGCACCCCCTTCCCAATTGCGAGTTTTGATGACCGTTCCATTAGCCGAGATGGTGTCCAAATCAAGCGGAACATACTGGGATCCAGGGTCGTTGCCTGCCGATCGATCGGGCGCGTTCGCTATAACCTGCGTGACAAGATCCTTTAAGTTATAATTCAGGGAGTCGTACCGATTGATATAGTAAAGAAATTTCTTCAAGAGGGATTTGACTGTTTCGCCACCGATGTCATGATCGGGCGTGATATTTGCGATGAAAATCTTTTCTGCTCTTTCGTTCTTTGCGATTTCTTCTGCAATTCCTTGGGTCAGGTATGTAGGAAACAGAGACGAGTGTTGGGTTCCTGGCCCATAGAGTATGACATCCGCCGAACGGATCTCATCGAGCACCGCCGGATTTGCCGAAGGCAACTTGGCATGCCCATGCATATAATCTTTACGTTGCACAAAGCTCAAGTCAGATAGCGCGGAAACTTCATTTGGATTTAAATAGTGCGCGAATAGATATACCTCGAGAATCTGTCCGTGAGTACGTGGCGAAACGACCGACAATTCGTCGCGAATGAAATTGCCGGCTTCGTCGAGACCAACGAGCACAAGATTTTCCCCGGTCGTCGCGTTCAGAACCTGACCCCGCAGTTCGCACAGCGCCGAAAGTTCCGCCGTCGCGAGGTTGAAGTCCCTATTGTTGAGCAGAAAGCACCCGGCGAATAGAATATTGCCTACCGCAGAGTCGTCGTAATCAAGGCTGCGCCCCTTCTGCAGTTCATCTGCTTCAAAATCGAGGAACGCTCTTGCGTAAGCTGAGAGGCTTCGGGCCTGGGCGATCGTCAGTTGAGGGAGCTCCGCTGCGATCACTCGATCCGTCGGAACACCCTTCAGGTCTGCGAGCGCGCGCAAACTGCCGAGCGCATCCTCTCGCGTCGTTCCAGCTGGAAGTCGATGTTCAAGGATTCGCCGGAGCGCCCGCTGAGGTCGCTCGCCGGTCGGCATGAGCGTTGCTATGTTTTTGCGGATATCCGACGGGCCGAGCATACCCTTGACGAAGCTGCGGATACGGCCGGTCGAAAGCCCATCATCGTAGGCGTTCACAATGCTCGTTACCGAGGTCTGATCGTGGCGCAGAAGAGCTTCAACGATGGATGTCGTACCCCGGCCGCCGCTGAATATAACCAATTTCAGCTTCATCGAGGGTTATCCAGACTGCCCCATGGGGGTTCCCGCTAGACAGGCGCCAAGCTGCTCACAAACCTTGAACCCTCTTCCGCGCCGCAGCGGTTACGAACATCCGCACTCTTCCGCGCCCCATCGTGGCAGGCCAGCCTTCTGGCCAATGGACAGGATCAACCGGCGGCCCTTTCTTCGGCGCGACAACTCGACGACGAAAATCCCAAGTTCCGCGGGTCCGATCATGAACGAACTTGGGATGAGCGACAAGCAAATCTGTGATCAAGGCGTCAAAAACGGTGGTCGGTTCTCGACGAGCGAAAAAATGGCGATCGCTCAGGCAGCTGGTCAATCGGCGCTACATTTTAATTCCAATCTACCCATTTGGCCGACACTGACGGGCAGCGCTCGGAACGACCGGGCTTCCGGTCGAGGAGAGTCGGGCGGGAAACTTGACATGTTCGCGGCCATTAGTCTTCCAACGGAAAACCCGAAGCGCAAGCAGACGCGTTCGGCTGGCACGAATTCCCTTGCTGATTGAAGGCTGCCAACTATTTCGACCCATCGCGAGTGAGCTTCTCCAGGCCGAGGCCTCCGCTTGACCCTATTGCGCCGCACAAACTATAATCTTGAATTGAGACCGAGCGTCTGCAAATACCATCCGCGCGGTCGTCATCTGCGCTCTACAGAGGGAAAACATGCATCTATTGTCGACTCTCGGTAGCGATTTTGTTGTAAGAGTCGGAATATACGAAGCGTGGCAGCTGCCATTGACCCTCGCAGCGCTCCTAACTGCCGTATTCATCACGAAACGCCCAATTGGACTATTCACCGGATTCGAAGGGTTCGTCAGTAAAATCGCCGACCGGCCGTACCTGAGCGCCGTGTTGATCGCATCGGCGGCGACTTGCGCCCGTCTGGCGTTGTCCCCCTTTCTCGGAACCCCGCAGCCGATTGTCGCCGACGAGGTCAGCCTCATGTTGCAGGCCAAGACATATCTTAGCGGCCATCTGACTAACCATACGAAGCTGTTGCCGGACTTTGAGTCTCTTTACGTAATCCTGTCTCCCACCTACGCGTCGATGTATCCAGTCCTGCGATCCTTCCCCTTGTTCGCAGGCTTAGGTTTGAAAATTGGTGCGTGGGGAGGTGTTTATCTCTCGATGGTTGGGCTGATCGTCGCGGTCTATTGGACAGTTCGGGAATGGATCAACTCGAAATACGCATTCATCGCCGCCTTAATCGTCATTCTACGATTCGGACTTTTTAGCCTCTGGGCTAATTCTTATTGGGGCGGCGCCTTTACTGCGCTCGGCGGAGTTTTATTGCTGGGCGGGTTCATGGCGATCAGATCCAATCCAAGCCTTTTGAACGGCGCCCTGATCGGCCTGGGCGTTTTCATCCTGATGACCACGAGGCCATACGAGGGAATGTTTTTCGCCTTGCCGCTGGGAGCCGCCCTGGTTCTCCGATTCATCCGATCGACGGCTCCGGAGCGGAGGTCTCTGATCCCGGCCGGCCTCATGGCAGCGGTCCTGGTCGCGGCTGGATTTGGTCTAACCCTCGCTCACAATGAGGTTGTGACCGGGGACTGGAAGGTTGTGCCTGACTCGCTCTATCGCCAGGCATACGCAGAGGCGCCCCCGTTTTTAGTGATGAGCCAGTATCCACAAGGTGGAACGCCGGGCCGGTACGCCAAAACCCAATACAGTCGTGACGTCTCAGCCACTTCCTACAATCGCCGAGCGACATGGGCCGGAATTCTCTCGGCGGAGGTTTTCCGAATTCGGAACTACTGGAACTTCTACGTTGGATTTGCGCTTTTCATTCCGTTCGTTCTCGGAGTTTACGCTCTCAGGCGAGAGCCGACACTTCTGCTTGCAGCGGCTTCGCTCGGCCTTGGTCTATCGCTCGGGACCTACGATTTTGCTCATTACGCCGCGCCCGGTTTTGGTTTTGTCATTCTGGCGATCATGGCCGGATTCAAGAGCCTGCGCCAATGGCGGCCTTGGGGCTACTCTTATGGGCTGTCGCTCAGTCGGCTTCTGCCGCTCGTGTTGGTTCTCGGGTCGGCCATTCCCATAAGCTCCGCGTTGACCGGCTGGCCTACCCTGACCATGCTCGTCAACACGCATTTTTCAACGCCCTGCTGCTGGCTTCGGCCGCGCTCCCTTCACATGACTGTCGCTGACGAGATTGATCGTTTTGAGGGGCGCAACCTGGTCATAGTCGATACTGGGCCGACGGCGCCAAGAGACGAGATTCTTGTTTCCAACGACCCCGACGTCGACCACGAAAGGACGATCTGGATCAATGACGACCCCGAGTTTAATCGGCTTGCGATCGAACGCTACCCGGAAAGACGGATCTGGCGTCTCGGCTGGGTGGACGACGGCTCCGCGTGCCTGCAGCTTTTCGACCCCGTCTCAAGTTCCGTCAGCGCCCTTCCTGACCTCTCGGGCAACCAGAAGCAAAGTTGGTCTCGAGGCTCGTCAGACCGGTGCCCCGGAGGACTCATCCATCAATGGAAGGGATGAAATTGCGGTTGGGCTTTCCACCGCTCCCGTTGCGATCGCAGGAGTCATTGCGGCAGTTTCGCATGCGGACCACGTGGAGCGGCCGTCATGGGCTCACGGGCGCATCGTCGAGGCCAAGCACCACGATCTTGCCGGTCGCGAACTCGGTTGGCCAGGCGACGCCGGTGAAGCCGGTCGTCACAGCGATTTTCTCCCTGCCGCCCGCCTGGTATGCGATGACCCCGCCGCCGATCGCGCCGCCGATCTTCCGACCCCACAGCTTCTCTCCGGTTGCGGCGTCGAGCGCATAGAAATTTCCGCCGGCGTCGCCGAAGAATAACACGCCCCCGGCAGTTGGCGTCATGCCGCCAAGGATCGGATAATTAGACTTAAGCCTCCACTTCCAAACGCCAAAATCCGCATCGACGGCGTAAACCCAGCCGCCCCACGATCCTCGTCCCTCGTCTTGCCTGCCCAGGATGTCAAACGGATTGAGGGCCGCCATCCCGAACCAAACCTCGCCGATGCGCGTGTCCCGGAGTTGCTGGTCGGTCTGCAATCTGACGGTCGTGCACCAATCGATCTCCCCGATAAGGATAAGGTTGGTCTGCGGGTCATAGGCTGGTCCGTTCCACTCGGCCCCGCCGCTCGCGCCGGGGCAAAATCGAACCCGAGCGTCGACCGAGAATGGCGCCTCCACATTCTCGAATGTGGTCACCGGAACGCGGTAGATAATCGCGCCTCGGGCAGGATCGACGCCATAGAGGTAGCCGTCCTTAGGGGCCTCCGCCATGAGCTTCTTGCCGCCCGAGGTCTCGAAAAGGCTCGGCGGGCTGGCTACGTCCCAGTCGTGCCTGTCCGCGGGCACGAGCCCGATGTGGCGCCTGTAGGCCCCGGTCTTGGCGTCGAGCACCACGATGGAGCCGGTGAATAGATTCTCGCCCCCGCGTATGCCGCTCGCGTAGTCGGGGGACGGATTGCCCACCGGCACATACAATTCTCCCGCGCTCGGATCGAGCGTCGCGGACGTCCACGTTCCGCCGCCGCTGATCGGTATTCCGGGCGCGTTATTCCAGCTCGATGTGTCTAGCGGCGATGCGCCTTGGGGTCCGCGCGTCGGATCATCCTTCGCCTTCGGCGCGAGATAGAATTCCCAGATGATCTTCCCCGTTTTTCCGTCGAGAGCGTACATGCGGCCTTTGCCGCCTTTCGAATCGCCCGAGGCGTTGCCGACGAATACGAGGCCGTTCCAGGCGATCGGCGCCGCCGGCACCGCTTCGCCCTTTCGCTGGTCCGCGATGGTCGTTTCCCAAATCCGTTTGCCGGTCTTGAATTCATAGGCCAGCACCCGCCCATCCTCAACTCCGCGAAACAGCATGCCGTTGAGGTAGGCTGCACCACGGTTGGTCGAATAATAGCTCGGGGAAAAGTCCTCGTGAGTGCGCCAGTTCTCTACGCAGGTCGCAGGGTTCAGCGAGAAAATGTCGGTTCTGGTGGTCCCTATCAGCGCGCCTTCGACAACGATGAGGCCGGATTCGAAACTCGTGTATTGTCCGGTGTCGTAGGCGCATAGCACCCTCAACTTGCTGACCGTCTTGGTATTGATTTCGGCCAGCGGGGCGTAACGCTCGGAGGTGAGCGTCCTGTTGTAGCTTGGCCAGTCTGCATCGGTCGCCGCCGCCTGGACCGGAGGCGCGAGCGGCAATACCTCACCGACTTTATAGGCCGGATTGAGTTCTGTGCTGGTCGCGCCCGCAGGCGCGGTCCAGCTGCGTACAGTGTTCCACATGATGGCTACGACCAGGGACAACCTCCCGGGATACGCCCGGTGGAGCGAACTCCGTCCCGCCACGCCCGCCGCAACCAGCGCAGCGGCAACAAGCGCGGCGACAACCAATCGCCTCTTCACGACGCGTCGCACATCGCTGAGACGGCAATTCGACGCCACGCGCAACCGGCCAGTGAGGTGATCGCGGCGTCCGACACGTCAAGCGAGGTGAAAGCGAGGCAGCGGGTCACTGACCCACTACCTCATTTTGTCGCACAGCGCGCAAGTCAAACTGGGAATCGCTAAGAATCCCCATCGTCATTGAGGGTACGAATAGGCCCCCGCCGTGTAAGTGGGAGGAACCCTTTTCACGCCCAGGATGTCGACGGTCGGGGCGCTTGTCGAGATCCCCCCGGTTATGGCCTGCGCGCCCGCCTTGAGCATCACATTGTAGGCCAGCGACGAGGGCTCGAAGTTGACAAATTCGCCCGTCGCCCCACCCGAATCGATGATGTTGTTGTTCGCGTAGGTTCCAGGATTTCCCAGATATTGAAAGACCCCGTTCACAGGCCAGGCTATCGCTGGGCCGGCTGCCGGTTTCAGCACGACGTTATGATCAGCTTCGATGGTGGCGGCGCAGAGGCAAAGGGCGAGCACACTTGTAAGATTATTACGCAGTATGACGTTGTTGCTGGAACTGCCCTCATGCGTCTTGTCGGAGATTTGAATATTCGGCATGCAGCCGCCGCTCTGTGGAATCAGCCCATCATTAACTACCGTATTGTTGGCAAACATACCAGTGTGAACGCTTCCCCACGACATGCCGTTGCAGCCGCTCGAAATCACAATATTGTTGGTGACGGTGACGTTGGTCCAATCCTCGTCGAAGGCGTTGATTCCTTGCAGATACCCAGGAAACGCGGGAGCAGAGTCGGTCTGACGAATGACTTTATTACTGTCGATCAGGATGTTTGCATAATTATGCCCCGTAGGTCCCGCCGCGCCAATCACTCCTTGCATCGCGTCATTGTGGTTGGCGTTGGCCATGAGGTTGTCATGTATGTAATTCTTGGTGATCGCAAGACTGGTCCCAACGAAATCAATTCCGTCTTCATCAAAATGGTCAATCTCATTTCCCGAAAAGACGGACAGGTTGGACCCCGCCACCATGCCATTCCGCACATTTGTGATGTGGGACCCGGTCATTGAAACGCATTTGGTGTTGTAGCTTCCCGAGGATTTGGCGGAAAACCCGTCGCGCGCATTCGAATTCCATTGGGCCGCCGTCCACCCGGCTGTGCTGTCCGCGGACGAAATGAGCAGTTTCGAGAGCACGATGTTGGACGTCGGATACGCGGCGCCCGCATCCCCGATCGCGACGAGCGCCGCCTGGTAGGGCGACGTGGCGGTGTTTTGCACTTTGAGGCCGCTGAACGCCAACTTGTTGACCGCGGCGATGGTGAGCGACGTGAGAACCGGTGTTTGACCAGGCGCGCCGGCGATCGTCAGGAACGACGGGTTCGAAATCTCCACGAGGTATTGGCCGATGACAATTGGCCCATAGTTTCCGCTCATGAGCAGGACCTCATCCCCGGGCGCTATCGGACCAGCTTTGGGACCGGTAACCAGCGCGCCCGCGGAATTGCGAGTGTATGGGACGGTGGTCAGAAGCGGGGCCGCGTAACCCGGCTGTGTCAGGAAGACCGCCTGGAGCGAGTTCCAGGGGTGCGCCTGAGAGCCATTGCCGCCAGCGGCCGTCGTTTGGCCGTGTACGGGGTCAATATACCAAACTTGCCTGAATGTCGTCGGCGGAGCTGTGCAGCTGGAATAAACCTGTTGTGCATAGGCAGGAAAAACAAAGCTGAGCAGCAGAATCACTGCATAACTGTACGTCTTCATCGAGTTCCTTTCTTTTGCCTAGACGGTTGATCAATGTACAATTCGCGAGATTACCAATATCATGCCTTGTCTATGCTTACAATGACAGATTTGTTATTCCCATTCCAGTTAGGTAACCGGTGGATGGATTCGATCGCAGGCCACACACTTCTGCCGGGAAACAGCCAAAACGCCACAATTATCCAGATTTCTAAGTTAATCGGCTAGCTGGGTCTGCTCTTTAGGTCCGGCGTTCTGGAGAGATTTGAGGATCGTCCCGCGGCTATTGCACAAAGCGGGTTGCAGCCCCGCACATGATCGAGGCGTGCGCCGGCTGGGCGACAAGCGATCACACTTTGGCCATCGCCAAAACCTGTGACGCCGGGTTTCCTCAATGAGTTGGGCAATGAAAGTGACGCCTCATCTGGCGTACGATTAGATATGGCGATGTCCTATCGTTGGGTCGCAGGGACAAACCATTGCGAGCATAATAAAATTCTATAACGAGCTGATTTTGCCGTTAATCTAATACGACGACTTGATAACCATGCACTGCGACATTGGCAGATTAACAACAGTTTCTCTCTTATCAGAAAAAAACTCGTCGAACGCCTTCTTCACCCCGACGGCAGAAGACGGGTAATCATGCGACATTATGACACCGCATGGCGACATTCTTGGATAGAAAAACTCGAGGCAATCCCTTGTGCTCTCGTAGATATCCACATCGATATGTACGAACGCGAATCGCTTATCCTGAACGGCTGCGGCAGTGCTTGGAAACGTCCCTGGATAGAAGTGCACATTCGAGTACTTCGCCAACCGATTGCGCACGGCCTGCTCCTGCGCCGAAAACATTCCAGCGTGGAATCGGACGTCGACCTTTGATGCGCCAGGGAGGCCGGAAAAGGTATCGAAAAGATGGATATCCTTTTGACCCTTGGCTTCGCACATCAGCTTCGCGGTGGCTCCCCTGCAGACCCCGACCTCAGCATAGTCCCCTGGCACGCTAATTTGCCCGGCGGCCATGCTGTGCACCATAAAGAGTTCGCTCGGCCTGCACAGAAGGAGCCGGTCCTCTCTGCGGATCTCCTTGATCAGCGCGAGACGCTCCGGCCCGTTCAAAACCGACAATACCGCTATATCGAGATAAGCGTAAAGCCAATTGATAGCGCGATCAGCCGGCGTGTTGCCAAGATACTCGATAAGAGAACGTTTCATATCGACTTGATTATTTCATCATACTTGTGGGATGACATGAAGCGCTTGCCATTGCCAAAGGACTCGGGCGTAAGGCGCGCCGAATATTTCAGGGCGCCGAAGCACGACTGGCCTAAAAGCGCGCCCGCTAACCCGTGCCAATGGCGGCGTCGTTCGCGATCAACCATGGCGTGCAAAAACACGCCGGTATATCGGGTAAGAGATCAAGGCTGCGCCCCGGTTGAGGGCGCTCGATTCTGACTTCGGTGCATGATCTGCCGCGGTCCCAGGAAGCAAACCCCGATGAAAGTATTCAAATAGGCGGGCACAGCCGAAACATGATTTCTGTAACGCTGGCTGACGGCAAGTCAACGCCGGTTCAAAGCCGCCGAACCCGCCAGGCACCATCGAAAGCGCCCCAGCCATGCCCGACGGGCCGGCAACAATAGGCGGCGCCAAGCGAGCGGCGCGCCGCTCGCTCTCAGCGTTTCCTTCGCCGCAGGCTGTCGAAATAGACAACGATGATAATCAGCGCGCCGGTGATGATGCGCTGCCAGAACGGATTGAGGTTGAGAAGGTTGGCGCCATTGTTGATCGTGGTGAGGATGAACGAGCCGATCAATGGGCCCTGCACCGAGCCGACGGCGCCAAAAAGACTGGTCCCACCGATGACCGACGAGGCGATCGCCTGCAATTCCCAGCCCTCCCCCTGGGTCGGATTGCCTATGCCGATGCGCATGGCGAGCAGGACGCCGACAAAGGCGGCGCAGAAGGCCGAGATAACATAGGCGAGGTAGGTGACCGCCTTGACGTTGACGCCGGAGAGGCGGGCGGCTTCGGAATTCGAGCCAATCGCGAAAAGGTAGCGGCCCCAGCGGGAATGGTTGAGCAGGATATAGGCCGGCACCGCGACTAGGATGACCATCCAGAACAGCATCGGAATTGCAAACCACGTTCCGTCGGTCCACGGAAAGCCTAGAAAACTCGCCCGCGAGAAACCGGTGAAGGTGTCGTTGGTGATGGAAATCGTCGCGCCGTTAGTGATGAGAAGGCCGATGCCGCGCAAGGCGTACATCGTCGCCAGCGTCATGATGAACGGCGGCAGGCCCATCTGCACAATGCCGAAGGCATGAAAGAGGCCGATGAAGATGCCGATGGCGAGCGAGATCGCGACCGCGCCGGCAATCGACGAGGCGATGCCGAGATCGTGCGTCAGCAGCAATGCGACCATCATCGAGACGAAGCCCGCGATGGCCCCAACGGACAGGTCAATGCCGCCGGTGATGATGGCGAATGTCTCGCCGATGGCGAGGATCGCGATCATCGCGCCCTGGCGCAAGAGGTTGGAGATATTGTTGGCGGTCCAGAATGTGGTCGTCTCGATCGACAGGGCGAGCCACATGATGAGCAACAGCCCGAGCAACGTGAGGCTCAGAAGCACGTTCAACCCGGAGCCGCTTCGGCGAGCGGCGGCGATCGGTTGGTCGGTCGTTTCCGTGGTCATTTCCTCGCCTTTGCCTAGACGCCGATTGCCTCGGTCAGAATCGTTTCGTGCGACACGTCCTTATGCCCGTGACTGGCGACGATACCGCCGCGGCGGAAAACATGCAGGGTGTCCGCGAGTTCGTAGACTTCTGGAAGGTAGGACGAGATCATGATGACGCCGGCGCCATTCTTGAGCAGCGACCCGAGCAGGCGATAGATTTCCGCTTTGGTCCCGACGTCCACCCCAACGGTCGGCTCGTCGAAAATGAAGAGCTTGGCGCCGTGATTGAGCCATTTGCCGATCACGACCTTTTGCTGATTGCCGCCTGAGAGGCTGGAAGCTGCGGCGGCGCGCGAGGCCGTTTTGATCTGCACATCCCGGATCTGCTTATCCGCGGCGGCTGACTCACGTCCGAGGTTGATCAGCGGCCCGACGCTCAGCCGCTGGAAGATCGGCAGATTGATGTTGAAGCCGACGCCAAGACCAAGGCAAAGCCCCTGGTCCCTGCGACTCTCGGGCGCGAGCGCGATGCCCAGATCCATCGCCTGGCGTTCGCTGCGGATCGAGACCTCGCGGCCCTGCCACACAATGCGGCCGCTGCTGGCCGGATGGCGGCCGAAGACGCTTTGGACGAACTCGCTGCGACCAGCGCCTATGAGGCCATAGAGTCCGACGATCTCGCCTTCGTGAACCTCAATCGAGACATCGCGAAAGCCCCGACCGGTGAGCGCGTCTGTGGCGAGAATCATGGCGCCGACCGGGACGGCGTCTTTGTGATAGATTTGTTCGATTGTGCGGTTGATCATCAGCGCGATCAGCGCCGCTTCGTTCGTTTCGTCTATCTGACGGGTGCCGACGAGCGCGCCGTCGCGCAGGACGGAGACGCGGTCGCAAAGCTCGAAGATTTCCTCGAGCCTGTGGCTGATGTAGACGATGGTGACGCCATTTGCCTTGAGCCGTCGGATCAGCTCGAACAAAGCCGCCGTTTCCTGCCGGGTCAGATACGCGGTCGGCTCATCGAAGATGAGAAATTTCGCCCCCCGCCGCTCGGCGCGGGCGGTTGCGACGAGTTGCTGCTGGCCGATGGTCAAGGACGAAAGGATAGCGGAGGCCGGCAAAGCGAACCCCAGGTCGTCCAGCAACTTCTGCCCGTCGCGCACCATTCGTTTATGATCAAGGAGCCGCCAGCGTATTTCCTCGTCGCCAAGAAATATATTCGCCGCGACGGTGAGGTGCGGGCACAGCACGACCTCCTGATGGACCGCGTTGATGCCGAGGTTGATCGCCTCGTGCGGCGTCGCAAGCGCAACCGGAGCGCCGCGCCATAAGACCTCGCCTGACGTGCGCGAATGAACGCCGGTCAGGAGCTTTATCAGCGTCGACTTGCCCGCGCCGTTCTCGCCGACGATTGCGTGGATTTCGCCTTGTTCGAAGGTGAGATCGACGGCCTTAAGGGCGTGGGTCGCGCCAAACCGCTTATCGAGCTTCCGCAGGGCGAGAAGCGGCTCGCCGTCGGTCCGGGCGGTTGTCTCTGCCAAGGTCATCGTCGCGCTCATTGCGAGGTGGGTTCTTCTTGCCCGAGCGGGATCATTGACCGCAATTCGACGTCGCGCAAGCGACGCTCGGACGGCTCAGCAATCGGGCCAAAACCGAAGGGCGCGCCCGCGCATCGGCGCGAACGCGCCCCGGGGTTCATTTCACTTTCGGAAACAGCAGTGCGTGCTCCCTTTCGCCGTCCATGTTCGCCTTGGTGATCAGGTTGGCGCCGGTGTCCACATTTGCCGGCACTTTTTCGCCCTTCGACACCGCGAGCGCGGTTTTGACGCCGTCATAGCCCATGCGATAAGGGTCCTGGACCACGAGCGCATAGATTGTGCCGTCCTTGAGGAAGCCGATGAGCTTGTCGTCGCTATCGAAGCCGATGAGCTTGATCGTGTCTGCTTTCTTGTTTTCCGCAATCGCCTGTCCCGCGCCCTGCGCCATGATCAGGTTGGAGGCGAAGACGCCGCGGAGGTTCGGGTTCGCGGTGATAAGGTCAGTCATGATGTTTAGGCCGGTCGTCGCCTGGCCGTCGGCGACCTTGTCCGCAACCAGCTTGAGGCCGGGATATTTTGCCGCAATCTCTTCCTTGAATCCTTTCGCCCGCTGATCGAGCGAGCCGACCCCCGGCAGCGAGGTGATCAGCGCGACGTCGCCCTCAGCCTTGCCGTATTTCCCTTTGATCGCCTCGGCGAGACCATCGGCGGCGATACGGCCGCCCTGGACGTTGTCGGTGGTCAGGAACGAAGTGAAAGCCTTCGAGTCCGCGCCAGAGTCAATGCCGATGATCGGCACCTTCTTCGCCGCTTCGTCGACCGGCTTTCCGAGCGCCTTGAACTCGGTCGGCGAGATGACGACCGCGGCTGGCTTTTCAGCAACGGCGTTCTCAAGGATCGAAATCTGGCCGTTGATGTCGGATTCCGACTGGGCGCCGAGCTCAGGAACTTTGACGCCGAGGTCCTGACCGGCCTTGCGCGCGCCCGCTAATACGATTTGCCAGTAGTTCGACGTCGTGTCCTTGACGATGATCGGGATCGTCGGCTGATCGGCGGCATAAGCCGGGGTGCTGAGCGCGGCCGCCATGGCCACGGCCGCGGCAATGAGGATAGTCTTCATGAGGTTTCCTCCAGTGATTGAGAGCAGGTCCGCTCTCGGTTTCATTTGCATCTCCGGTCGCCCGGAGGGTGCCTCGTCCGGATGACGACGACGTCATCCCGTGTGGTTCGCATGGTCTCCGAGCTGGGACGCGAGCGCGGCTTTGAGCCGCGGCTGATCGAACTCGAACGCCATTCGCCTTCGCGAGTTCGATAAGGCCGCCGAAGCGCCGGCGCATTTTGGCGCCGTGGTTGTCATGGATCTCGGCGAGGCGGTGATCGAGAAAGGGATTTGAGAACCTCTCGATGACGCTGTCCCGATACTCATCGGCCGCCTCTTTCTTTCCGATTCCGGCGAACACGGGCAGCACTTCCTCGTCGTAGAGATCATCGAGCTCGGCGCGGATAGCCTTGTCCGCGATTGCTTGCCGGACGCTGAGCGTCGGCGCGCCGCCGTCCCGCGCCCACATCTCCGCTAGATAGGTGTGGCCCAGATTGAGAATGAACAGCTTCAACCGCTCGTATCGTTTGAGATCCCCCGTCACAATGATCGAGGCGTGCCGGCAGGGCGCTTCGAGACGTGGCTGGTCCTCGATGGCCCAGAGCGCGTAGGGTTCGGCCACCGCACCTAACGGCTTGAGCGGCTCGGAGACAATGCGGTCGACCAGCGAATTGACCCAGACGCACTCATTCTCGACCCAGTCGCGCGCTTGCGGCCCAACTTCCCAGCCATCGAGCACGCCCAGGACCACTGCGCGCAGCGCCTCGCCATTGGCTGGCGTCAATTCGCACGGGAAAAGCGTGATCGGTTCGGCGCCGGCGCGATGGCGCGCGAGCAGCAGTTTGGCGAGCTTGCCTGGAAACGACCTGGGCGGCCCAGCGTCCGGCCGGTCGCCCGGATCGGTTTCGTAGCCGCGATCGGCGGTGTTCGACACCACGCATCGCGCCGCAATGAACAGGCGCTCAACCTCGTCCCACTGCGACGCCGCGTTGAAACCGGCGCCGACGCTCGTCACCTCCACGCTATCGTCGACGATTGTCCCGTTGGCGAGTCCCTTTACGCGAACGACATAAGGCGAGCCCGTCGTGAACGCTTCGAGGCGCGCGCGGCTCTCCCTGCTCGACGTTGTCTGCACGACCGCGATGCGGCCCATGGCCTCGCCGCGAGCGAGAGCCTCGCTGACGAAGAGGTCGACATGAGCCTGAAGAAAACGGCTGGTGCCGAACTGGAGGATCGGAAATGCGGTCAAGAGAGCCTAGATCTCGATGAGAGCCTTGATCACGCCGGTCTCGGGCCTGATCCAAGCGGGAAAGTTGTCGGGCGCCTCGTCGAGCGTGGCGCGATGTGTGACCAGCGCTTCGGTTGCGACCAAGCCCTGACGCATAGCCTCGTACACCTTGGAGAAATCCTCGGGAGTGGCGTTGCGGCTGCCGAGCAACGAGGTTTCGCGCTTGTGGAACTCGGGATCGGCGAAGCAAATCGTGTCACGCACGACACTGACCAGGACATAGGTTCCGCCGTGGGCGACGTAGTTCAGTCCCGCCATCATCGACTTGGCGTTTCCGGTCGCGTCGATGACGACGTCAAAGAACTCGCCGGAGGTGAGCGCCGATAGCGCTTCGCCCGTGTTCGGTCCCGCCGCGACCGCGTGATCGACGCCAAGCTTAGCGCGGCAGAAATCGAGCCGATCGTGGCGGATGTCGAGCGCCGTGACCGAGCTTCCTTGCATTCCGGCGAACAGCATGCACCCGATGCCGATCGGTCCTGCGCCGACAACGAGAATGCGGTCCTCGCTTCGCGGGTTGGCGCGTCGGACGGCATGGGCGCCGATGGCCAGGAATTCAACCATCGCCGCCTGATCGAGGGAGACGCCATCGGCCGGCGCGACATTTCCTTCCGGCACGCAGACATAGTCCGCCATGCCTCCGTCGATATGCACTCCCAGGACGCCGATGCGCTGGCAACAGTTGGACTTGCCCCGTCGGCAGGCGATGCAGACGCCGCAGGCAAGATAGGGGATGACATAAACCTGTTGACCGACCGGGATCGCGCACCCGGGCCCTGTCTCCACGATCTCGCCGGACAGCTCATGTCCAATGACCCGCGGATATTCGAGGAACGGATGGGAGCCTTCGAAAATGTGGAGATCGGTGCCGCAAACGCCGGCGCGTTTGATCCGAACCAAGACCTGCCCCGGACCCGGAGAGGGGCGCGGCCGGTCGGAGATCGTCATGTCGCCGGGGCGGTCGCAAACAAGGGCCCGCACTCTCGCCCTCCCAATGGGAAGCTTTGTATGTTATGGACAAAAAACCTTGGTATGCGGCGAGTCAATTTGTTTTTTATACAAAATGGCCAGCTGCTAAAAACAGGCCAAATCGGAGGGGCTCGGGGGGTGAAGACCAACACCGTCTTCAAGCGCGCCCATAACCAGTGGATCTCGCGGCTCGACGCCTATGCGATCGGTTCCGACATTGGATCGGAGCCCTATTGGTCGAAGGCGCTAACGGTCAGCCGAACAACCGTTCGGTCAGTGATGGCGGCGCTCGCCGCGAAGGGAATCCTGGCTCATGAAGGGAGACGCAAGGTGCTTCTCCGGCGTCCCATTCCAACCGACCTCTACCCGGACCTTGAGACCGAGCAACTTGGCGCCATCGTCGAAAAGCGCTTCATGAAATGGATCTTGGACGGCGACTGCAAGCCTGGCCAACTGATCAACGGGCTCGAACTGGCGCGCCAGTTCGACGTCTCGACGTCGGCGATTCGCGACTATCTCAATCGTTTCAGCCAGTTTGGCCTTCTGGAGCGGCGGCCGAGCGGAAGCTGGGCCTTCAAGGGGTTCACCGACGAATTCGCAGAAGAGTTGTCCGAGGTGCGGGAGATGTTCGAATTGCGCTCCGCCCAACAATTCGTGGCCCTCGCGGCGGACGACCCGGCGTGGGGGGCTCTCGACCGCATCAAGCAGGAGCATCTGCTCCTGCTTGATCAGGCGGAAAGCCGGTTTGCCGATTTCTCGGAGCTCGACGAGCGGTTCCATCGTCTGATCAACGACGCGTCGCGCAACCGGTTCATCGTTAGCTTTTACGATCTCATCTCGATGATATTTCACTATCACTATCAGTGGAACAAACGGGACGAGAAAAAGCGCAACATCGCCGCCATTCGCGAACATCTCGTCTATATCGAGGGGCTTGAGAGCCGCGACAGGGTGCGGGCGATCGAAAGCTGCCGCGCCCATATGACGACCGCCCGCACGACGCTCATGGCCTCGATCGGAGAACTCGGCCGAAGGCCGTGAGCCCGAACAACCCGCCTTGCGCGACCTCGATCGCCGCCGCCTGGGATTGGCGTCACGTAGGCCTGTCGCGCTCTCGATCCGAGAACGTATCCGAGATCTTCTCGAGCCAATGGACTGAAAAGTCGCCAACGCGGAGGCGATTTCGGCCGCCGAGTCCAGCAACCGAAAAACCCCTGGGTTCGAGTTCTTCTACGCGCCACTCGCCTTCGGGCAATGTAAGCGTAACGCTATCGTGGCGCGCATAAGCGACGCAAAGCGAGATGCGTTCTGATCCAAAGATCAGCAGACCGCGTGCCCGAGGCGCGCCCGCCCATCGGACAGAGCAAGTCGGCGCGCCCTCGAAGCCGGCAAGGCGCTGCAGGACGAAGCCTGCTGGCGCCAACGCGCCCGACGCGGACATAAGTCCTTTCGGGCCGAACGGTTCGAAAATAGTCACAGCCCGAACATTTGCCGAAAGATATCCGCAAAGGGTGGCGACGGCCCAGGCGGCAGCGATCCCCTCGTTTTGGCGTGGATCGGAAGGCGTTTGCGCGCCCGATATTGCAGCTGGATCGAAGCGCGCGCCCAGGGTGAGCGGGCCGACATCAAAAATGCGCGCCGGCGCCCTGGACTCGATCGTTGCGAGAATGTCTTCCGAAGTTTCTGTCGTCTCTCCGATCGTGTCGTCGGTCACTCCGTGAACGGTCGGGTTCGACGCCCATGCGATGTAGTCTGCTCCTGGTAGCGGGTCTGTTCGGTTGAGTTCAGCAAAATTCGCCACGGCGCCTGACCCTATGGGGTGACGGCCCACGAGCATTCGGGCCTCCGCAATCAGCTTGTCGTCGGCGCCGAACAGAGTCACGCCCAGACTATCGCGGCCGGCGAGTTTCGGCCCAAGAGCCCGCAGGCATTCCAGAACGGCTTCGCGGGGCGCAGAGCGAACGTCGATGCGGCAGCGCCGGTTTGCGCTTCGAATTTTCGCATCGATGTCTCCGAGCGGCTCGCCGCCTTCGAGAGACAGTTCGATTGCGGTGAAGCTCAGTCCGAGTTCGGAGATCGCCGCGGGCGCCCGGTCACCGAGCGGGCCGGGCGGCAGGCTTGCGCCGATTAGCGGCATCCGCATCTCGGGCCCGATGGAAGGCGCCGCAGCAGCTTCTGCCGGCCGATGGTTCGAGGCGCTGGGAATGACTTCGATGCGGACGGTCTGAAAGCCGCTCGCGCCCGCCTCGATCCGATAGGGAAAGGGCAGCCGCAGCGGTCGGCAATAAGTCTTGTATGAGGCGTCAGACCAATTGCGTTGGTCTTCGATTTCGAACACCTCCCCCCCAACGGCGATGCGCAGTCGGTTTCCGGCCGCTGTCTCATAATCCATTGCCGCAATGTCGAAGAACGGCTGATGGGGCGAGACGAGGCGCGGAAATGAAGCGTTCTCGACCGAGCCGTCGGGATGTGTCACCCGCACCGGGCGGCCGCGAGAAGCGCCCAGGCTGTGCAGGATGACGAGTTCCTGTACGGTTGGTGAGAAAGCCCGAGCGCGACGACCACTCAACCCTGGCCTCGACCGTAGGCTCCGCCAGCGTCCAGACGATCGACCACGTAAGGTCGCCCGAGCCCGTCGCGAGTTCGCCTCCCAACTCGACCCTGAAGCCATCTCCGGCCTCGGACAATCGCGCGACGCCGGCGAGCGCTGGAGTTCCCCAGCTATCATCGCGAACGACGAATCCGACGCCTCGGAACACCTCTTCGTCGCCAACCGCTATCTCCCGAAAAAAAGCGCCGTTGTCGTCGATCAGGCCCGACAGACGCCCCTTTTCGAACCGCATGTGATCGCCCCCCACGGCGGAACGCGTCGACGGCGATTCAGCTGGCGGCGCCTTGCAGCCGCCAGAACGTCTGTTCGAGTTGGCGCAGGTGAGCGGCCATTGCGGCTTCCGCCCGGTCGGGATCGCGCGCGGCGATGGCGTCAAAAATGGCCGCGTGCGCCTTGTAGGCGATTCTCTCCTGTCTCGGCGCGTCCAGCGTCACGACGCGTTGTTCCTTGAGCCACTCCGATAGCGCGTCGTGCAGCGCGGCGAAGACGGGGTTGCCGGTGATCTCCGCCAACACGAAATGAAAGGCAACGTCGGTCTCGATGAATTTGTTGCGGTCGCCGATCGCGTCACGGTTGGCGGCCAGCTTCTCCTTCAATCTCGCAATATGCTCACCGGTGCATTCGCGCGCCGCATGGCGCGCCAGGGCGGTCTCGAAGAAGAACCTGACGCCCTGGAAATGCCGTTGACCTTCGGGGGTCGAGAGCATCTGCCGGATCGCCGACCCCATGCCTGACACGACGCCCTGCGCGGTTGGCATCGCGACCCGAGCACGCGTGCCGTTCGAAATTTCAATCAGACCGGAACGTTGCAAAGCGATCAGCGCCTCGCGGATGGCGGGTCGGCCAACTCCAAACCGGGCCTGCAGGTCCCGTTCGGGCGGCAGTCGGTCGCCAGGCTTCAGCCGCCCCTCGAGGATCTGGCCTTCGAGATGGATCGCAACCTGCTGAAACAGCTTCTTGCGCTCGATTGTGACCGCTTCCAGCATTGGACCTATCATACCATCATACTTGACAACAGGCGGACCAAGCGACACTATGACCGACAATAAGTCACGGATCAAGCGCGCCGCCTACCGGAGGCAGAATGTCCTTGGTTCCGCATTCAGGGAGGCGTGGAGACTTATGAGGATCGCGGTCCTTGGCGGCGGGGGAGCAATGGGCGGCCTGTTCGGCGGCTGGCTCCAGCGGTCCGGAAACGACGTCGCCTTGATCGATGTCGCGCGCGAATTGGTTAGGGCGATCAACGAGGCCGGGCTCTCGATCGAGGAGAGGGACGGAAGCTCCGAGGTTGTCCCAGTCCGCGCAACCGATGATCCGACTTCGGTCGGCCCGGTCGATCTCATCATCAACTTCGTCAAGTGCTACCACACTGATGCGGCCGTGCGATCAGCGAAGCCGATGCTGGGCGCGGACACCGCTGTATTGACGCTTCAGAACGGCTGGGGCAACGCCGAGCGGATCGCGCGCATCGTCGGTCAGGATCGTGTCCTGGTTGGACTGACCTATCACAGCGGCACGCTGCTTGGCCCTGGACGGATCAAGCATCCCGGAATTGGCGTCACCTATCTCGGTGAACTCGACGGGCGGGAGACGCCGCGCCTCGAGCGCGTCGCGGTGACGCTGCGGGCCGCCGGCGTCGAAACGACGGTCACCCCGACAATCCTGACGGAGGTTTGGAAAAAGCTGGCGCTCAACGCCTGCACCCTGCCGACCGCGGCTCTTCTACGCTTCTTTGCCCACGAGCTCGTGCAGCACGAGGACGCCAAGACGGCGATGGCCGCCATTCTCAAAGAGGTCGTAGCTGTCGCCAACGCGCAAGGCGTCGGGCTCGATTATGACGAGCGCTGGTCGGCTATCACGGCGCTCCTGGCCCGCGCGGTCGGCGGGAAGCCCTCGATGCTGCAGGACGTCGAAGCCTCACGTCGAACCGAGATCGAAGTCATCAACGGCGCGGTCGTCGATGCTGGTCGCAAGGCCGGCGTCGCGACGCCGGCAAACCAGATGATGGTCTCCATGATCGGAGCCTTGCAGGCCAAGTATCTCGCGGCGAAGGCTGCCTAGCAAATGATGCCGCGGCTCGAACTGCATGAGATATCGAAATCGTTTCCCGGAGTGAGGGCGCTCGAGCGCGTTTCGCTGGACGTTTTGCCCGGCGAAGTGCACGCGCTCCTCGGCGAGAATGGAGCGGGCAAGTCGACCCTCGGCAAGATAATCGCTGGCGTCTATGCGCGTGACGAAGGTTGGATGACGCTCGACGGAGCGCCGGTCGGCGACATTGATGAAGTGAAAGCCGGACGGCTCGGAATTGGGATTGTCCACCAGGAGGGCAGCCTTGTCCGTACGCTTTCCATTGCCGACAATGTCTTCGCCGGCCGCCAGCCGACGCGCTCTTTCGGCCGAATCGACGAACGCAAAATGGTCGCCCGGTCGCGGGAGCTGCTTGAGCAGCTGGGCGTCGACATCGATCCGCGCGCCAAGGTTTCGACCCTTTCGTCTGCCCAGGCGCAGGTCGTTGAGATCGCCAAGGCGCTTTCGCACCACCTCCGTCTGCTCATCCTCGACGAGCCGACCGCCGCGCTGACGCTCACCGAATCGGAGCGCCTGTTCGAAACCTTGAGACGGTTGAAATCCAACGGCGTCTCCATCGTCTATGTGTCGCATCGTCTCGCGGAAATTTTCATGGTGTGCGACAGAGTGTCTGTTCTGAAAGATGGGCAGCTCACAGGCACGCGTGAAGTCGGCGCCACGTCGACGGACGAACTGATCCGCCTCATGGTCGGGCGCGACGTCGCCCTCTCGCGGGAGTCAAAAGAAAGAGCGCCGGGACCCACGATTCTCGAAGTCGAGAACCTGTCGGCCGAACCCTTCGTGCGCGAGGCCAACCTCTCGGTGCGCGCTGGCGAGATTGTCTGCCTGTCGGGACTGGTCGGTTCCGGGCGATCGGAAGTTTGCGAGGCGATTTTCGGCGCTCGCGCCAAGTCGGCCGGCGAGGTCAGGCTTCGCGGGGTCCCGGTTCGATTTCGCGACCCTCATGATGCGATCGCCGCCGGCGTCGGCATGGCTCCCGAGGACCGCAAAGAAGCGGGGCTCTTTCTGACGATGGACGTCGCCAGCAACATTTCAGTCGCGGTAATGGACCGGGTGTCTGAGGCCGGCAGAGTTTCAAACGCGAGGAGCGAGGCGCTCGCGCGTCGCTTCGTCGAGGATTTGCGCATTGCGACGCCGTCGGTCCGGACGCCGGTCGCGAACCTTTCCGGCGGCAACCAACAGAAGGTCATGCTGGCCAAATGGCTCGCTCTCGATCCGTCGCTGCTTATAGTCGACGAGCCGACCCGCGGCGTCGATGTGGGCGCACGCGCCGAGATTTACCGCATATTGCGGACTCTGGCCGGCAAAGGGGTGGCGCTTCTGGTCGTCTCGTCCGACTTGCCCGAGGTGCTGGCGCTTGCGGATCGAATCGTCGTGATGGCCGACGGACGAACAGTCGGCGAACTCGACGGCCCAGGAGCTGACGAGGAGGCCGTCCTGAGGCTGGCGACCCAACATACGCAAGTCAACGCGGCGCGGGGCTCGGTTGGAGGCGCCCCGAATGAATGAAACTGCTCCGACAGCCGCCGCGTCGAGCGGTCGCGACCCTACGACGAGACCCAGCGCCAGGCCGCGCGGACAGCCCTTGTTTGGCCGGCTCGTGCTTACGCTCGCGAACTCGCGCGAGTTGATGCTCCTCGTATTGATCGTCGTCCTCGTTCTGAGCATGACGATCGTCTATCCAAACAATTTTCCCACTTCCTTCAACATTTCCGCGGTGCTCCTGAACGCGGCGCAGAACGGGATTCTCGTTGCCGGCATGATGCTGCTGATGATCGCGGGATCATTTGATCTTTCCGTTGGCTCGACGCTTGCGCTGACCGGCGTTTGGGCCGGCGTCGTGGTCGGCTGGTGGCACTGGCCCGCGCCGCTCGGCCCCCTGGCCGCGTTGCTGGTTGGAGCGATCGCCGGCCTGGTGAATGGCGCGATCGTGACGCGGCTCGGAATTAACGCGCTGATCGCAACGCTTGCGACAATGACCATCTATCGCGGTTTGACCTACCTGACCGCGGGCACAGGGGTCACGCCCATTGGCGACGACTTCAAGGTCTATGGGCAGACAGTCTTCTTCGGTCTTCAGACGCCGTTTTGGGCGATGCTGGCCATGGTGGCGCTCGCGGAATGGGCGGTCGCCCGAACGCGTTTCTTCCGCCAGTATTATTTCATCGGCGGCAATGCGCGCGCAGCGAAGCTCTCCGGCATCCGAGTCGAGAGGCTGACCTTGATCGCCTTTACGATCATGGGGACGCTCGCGGGGTTGGCTGGCGCACTTGCCGCGTCGCGGCTCAACTCGGCAGTCGTGTCGGCCGGGATCGGCGTCGAGCTAAGCGTGATCACCGCAACCGTTTTGGGCGGGGCAAGCCTCAAGGGCGGCGAGGGTACGATTCTTGGCGGCGTGCTCGGGGTTCTTTTCATCGCGCTCGTACAAAATGCGATGATTATCAATGGCATCGGCATTTTCTGGCAGCCGATCATTGTAGGGCTCGTGCTTTTGCTCGCGGTTTCGCTCGATCGTTACAAGCAAGCGCACCGAGGATGACGGACTTGAGCGAGCGGCGGCGTTTCGACTGACCGTTCGAGTGGCGCAGTGGAGGAGGAAACATGATGCAAGCAAGCTGGAAACTGCCGCTTCTTGGTTTGGCGCTAACGACGCTCACAGCGCCTGTGGTCGCGCAGGAATCGAACTTTGGCCCTAAGGACGCCAAGGAGGTCTATTATTGGGTGTCGAACAAAGCGAACCTGCCGTTGTTCGTGAAATACGACTACGTCGGTATGAAGAAGATCGCCGACGAACTCCAGGTGCAGGTGCGCGTCGCCGGTCCGACGGACTTCGATCTCCCCGGGTTCATCGCCGCTGTCGATCAGGTCTGCGCCCAGAAGCCGGCGGGCGTATCGGTCGTCGGGGGCTGGGATCCCTCGCTCACGGAATCAGTAAAGAAATGCATCGCGCAAGGCGTCCCGACGGTGGTCGACGACGGGGATCTGCCCAATTCCGGCCGCCTCGCCTATATCGGGACCAACTGGACGGCGATTGGCGAGGCGCAGGCCAAAAAGATGATGGAGGCGCTGCCAAATGGCGGCAAGATCGCC
This sequence comes from uncultured Alphaproteobacteria bacterium, assembly GCA_963761435.1. GTDB lineage: Bacteria > Pseudomonadota > Alphaproteobacteria > Rhizobiales > Beijerinckiaceae > Roseiarcus. The sequence continues at coordinate 1,097,905 of CAVXHJ010000010.1, forward strand.
ACGACGTCGATCATCAACGCCAACAACATGCGCGAGGGCGTCGCGGGGTTCACCGCCTACATTAAGGCGCATGGCGGCGATAAGTATCAGCTCGTCGCAAATGAGGACGACAACGGCGACGCTTCGAAGGCGGCTCAGGTCACGTCGGCGCTTCTCGCCGCTCATCCCGATCTCGCCGGCATCGCCGGGTTCGACTCGGAATCGGGCGCCGGCATCGTCACCGCCTTGCGCGAAGGGGGAAAGAAGCCGGGTGAGATCCACGTCACCGCGATGGAGCAGACGCCGGATTTCTTCAAGACCGCCAAGGAGGGTTGGACCGACGGCATCGTCGTCCAGAACCGCGAGCTGTTCATCTACTACGCTGTTCGTTTGCTCTATGACTACAATCACAATGGGTTGAGGACCTCAGGGCTCGACGCCAAGCAGGGCGGAGTGCCGATCCCGCCCAGTGTCGACACCGGCGTGCTCGTTGTCGCCAAGGACAATGTCGACAAAGTTCTGGCGGCAATGAACGTCAAGTAGATTGACCGCTCATGTTGGAGCCGAATGGTCCCGGCGTTCGGCTCCGCTGCAAACCGTAGAGGTTTAAAGTGACGCTCCATCCGACGACCCGCATCCGCTTTTTCGGCGTCGCGGCATACGAGATCGTTACGCGAGCGGGACTACGCATTCTGTTGGACCCCTTTCTTGATGAGAATCCGGGGTCGCCCGTGCGATCGGACTCCTTCGACAAGGTCGATCTCGTAATCGTGAGTCACGCGGCATACGATCACCTCGGCGATACCGAATCGCTCGCCAAGCGCTACGGCTGTCCGGTGATCGCCGGCGGCGAAGTGCGCGCTTATCTCGCGGCGAAGGGCGTCCCGCCAACGCAGGTCCGGGCGACGGTTTGGGGGATTCGGGTCCGGGTCGCCGGGGTCGAGGTCCAGCCGGTCGAATGCCGCCACTGGTCGCAGATCCGGATGCCGGACGGAGCTCTTGCGTCCGGCGTCCCGATGGCGTTCGTCGTCTTCGCCGATGAAAATGTGCGCTTCTATCATTACGGCGACACCGCGATCTTCAGCGACATGAAGCTGCAGGCCGAGCTTTACAAACCGAACATCGGCTGTATCGGCATCGCCAATCCGCAAGAGATTCTGCACCGCAATCCAATGCCGGGCGAGATGCTCACCGGCGAAATGAGCCCTTACGAAGGCTTACTGGCGGCGCAATGGTTGGGGCTCGAGACAGTCCTCCCTTGCCACTACTGCAATCCCGATGATGGTGACGTCCGCGCCTTCATGCGCCACCATGCCGCGGCGAAGGCGCGCGGCGAGCGCACGCCCGACGCGCTGGTGCTCAGTCCGGGCGATCAGATCGAGATCGATCCTTCGGGACGCGTCCAGACGCCCAAGGCGGCCTGACAGCCATGCGCGCCGCAGTTTTTGACGCCTCGTTCGATCTCAAGCTGAAGGATGTTCCGCGCGAGCCGCCGGGCGCCGGCGAGGTCGAGGTTCGGGTCAGCGCTGTCGGCCTCTGCGCGGGCGATCTCTACATCTATCTCGGGAAGAACCCCTATGTGACCTATCCCCGAGTCGGCGGGCACGAGATTGCCGGGGTTGTGAGCGCCCTTGGGACCGGGACGACCGGTGTGGCGCTCGGCGATCGGGTTGTGGTCGACCCGTTCATAGGCTGCGGGCATTGCTACCCTTGTCGCATCGGCAAAAGGAACTGCTGCGCCACTCTCTCGATCATCGGCGTGCATCGCGACGGCGGCTTCGCCGAGACCGTTCGGGCGCCGGCGGCTAACCTGCACCGGATCCCCTCCGGCATGTCCGATTTCGAGGCCTCTTTCGCCGAGCCCGTAGCGATCGGGGTGCAAGCCTGCCGGCGCGGTCAGGTCGCCGAGGGCGACCGGGTTCTTGTCCTGGGGGCCGGCCCCATCGGGCTCGCCATAGTGGAAGTCGCGCGCGCCTACGGGGCCGAAGTCTTCATCGCGGACATCAAGCCAGAAAGGCTCGAAACGGCCCGAGAGCTTGGCGCGGTTTCGTTGCCGGCGAGCAGCGTCTTTGACGAGGTCAGGCGACTCACGAACGATGAAGGCATGCCAGTCGTCATCGAGGCGACTGGGGTCGCGAGCGTCATGGAGCAAACGTTTGAGCTCGTCGCGTCCGGCGGCCGGATCGTCATTGTTGGCCTCGTGAAGAAGGGCACGCCCGTGCAGGTTCCTGGGCTCGATCTCACGCGCAAAGAGATAACCCTGCATGGGTCGCGGGCCTCTGTCGATTGCTTTCCTGAAGCCCTGCGGCTTCTCGCCTCTGGCGCCGTCCGTTATCCGCGAATTGCAACGCGCCTCGGTTTGCCCCAGGCGCCTGAAGTCTTTGCCCGGCTGGCGGAAAGCGCGGACGCCTACCACAAGGCGGTGTTCGTTACGGAGGGGACATGAGACTTTATACCGTCAAGGACGCCAGCGGAGACTGGGTCGGGGCCGAAAAGGAGGGCGGTCTCGTCGACCTCACCGCGGCGGGAGCGGCGCCGAACATGCTGGAGCTGGTTCGCGCGGGCGCGGAAGCGCTGAGGGGCGCGCGCGCCGCCGCGGAGCGCGGAAGGGTGCGGCGGCCTCTCGCGGATGTTGAAGTCGCTGCGCCGATCAGGCCGAGCAAGATTCTGTGCTCCGGCATCAATTATCGTGGCCACGCGCTCGAGAACCCTAACGCTAAAATGCCGACCGAGCCGTTCTTCTTCGCCAAACTGCCGACGTCGGTCATTGGGCCAAACGAGGCGATCGTTCATCCGACGCGGACGCAGCAGCTTGACTACGAGGTGGAATTCGCCGTGGTGATCGGCGCACCGCTCAGCAAGGCGGCCGAAAGCAGCATCATTCCGTCGATCTTCGGCTATACGCTGCTCAATGACGTGTCGGCGCGCGACGTCCAGTTCAAGGACAGCCAAATCACGCTCGGCAAGAATTTCGACGGCTTTGCGCCAATCGGACCCTGCATCGTCACCGCCGATGAGATGCCTCATCCGGACAAGGTGCGCCTGCGGACGCGCCTAAATGGCCGAACGCTTCAGGACGGCTCGACCAGCGACTGGCTCTTCCCGCTGCCCCATCTGATCAGTTTCCTCAGTCAGGTGATGACGCTCGAGCCGGGCGACATCGTCTCGACCGGCACGCCGGCGGGCGTCGGCCTTTTCCAGAAGCCGCCGGTCTTCATGAAGCCTGGCGACATGATTGAGATCGAGGCGGAGGGCATCGGCGTCCTTCGCAATCCGATCGTACGCGGATGAGCGGCTGACATGCGGGGAGCGCTCATCGGCTGCGGCTTCTTCGCGCAGAACCACCTGAACGCCTGGCGCGCCCTCGCGGCCGAGGGTGTCGAACTCGCGGCCGTATGCGACGCCGACCGCAAGAAGGCGGAGGCGGCTGCTGAGACATTCGCCGTTCGACGCGCGTACGACGACGCCAAGGCGATGCTCGCCGAAGAGCGCTTGGACTTCGTCGACGTTGTCACCCAAATGTCGAGCCACTTGGGCCTCGTCAGGCTCGCCTCGGCTCGCGGCGTCAATGTGATCGTGCAGAAGCCGCTCGCACCCGCCTGGTTGGAGGCGCTGGCGATCGTCGATGCTGCCGAAGCGGCCGGCGTGCGTCTCGCCGTTCATGAGAACTTCCGCTTCCAGACGCCGATGCGCAAGCTCAAAGCCCTCCTCGATGGCGGCGCGATCGGGCGGCCCACCTGGGCTCGAATCTCATTCCGCACTGGCTTCGACGTTTATGGCAATCAACCCTATCTTCATGAAGTCGCGCGCCTCGCGATCCTCGACGTTGGTATTCATGTTCTTGATCTCGCTCGGTACTTCCTTGGCGAAGTCGAGCGCGTGTCCTGCGAGGCGCAACGGCGCAATCCGAAAAACGTGGGTGAAGACACCGCGACCGTGCTTCTTCGCCATGTGTCGGGGGCGGTCAGCGTCGTCGAATGCACGTACGAAGCGCGCGTGGACCCAGATCCGTTCCCGGAAACCGCCGTGGCGATCGAAGGCGATCGCGGATCGATTCAACTTGGCGCGGGATATGGCGTGCACATGACTCGGGGTGGCCGGAGCGAGCGCCTCGACTTCCGGTCGCCGCCGCTGCCCTGGGCCCAAGAGCCCTGGCACGTGGTTCAGGAGAGCGTGCTGCAGACCCAGCGCGCCGTAATCGCCGCGTGGCGGGACGGAGCCGACGCCGAAACGAATGGTTGGGACAATCTAAGGACATTCGCGCTCGTCGAGGCGGCATACGAGGCGGCGGCGTCAGGTCGGGTGGTCGCGCCGGCGCGCGAGCGCGAGCGATGAGCCGTTCCCTCGATATCGCCGAGCGTCCGAAGACTGTCGGCGAGCGGCTTGCGATCACTGTCGCCTTTGAGGTTAGGCCCGAGGCCCGCGACCACTTCCTGTCGCTTGTCAGGGCCAACGCGGTAGCGTCGCTCGAAGCTGAGGCCGAGTGCCTGCGGTTCGATGTCCTTGTGCCGATCGGCCCCGGCCAACCGGACGTGCTTCTCTACGAGGTTTACACGGACCGCGCGGCCTTTGCCGCGCATCTCGCCTCGCCGCACTTCCTCGCGTTCGACGCCGCGACCCGCGACATTGTGACCAAAAAGACTATCGGGGAGTTTCTGGTCAAGGCGCCGCGACCGGCCTGACGTGAGGCGCCTGTGAGACGCTTTCTTGTGGACGACGCCCACGCCGGCGAGGCCGCCTTTAGCGCTTGGCCGATCGTGACGCGTCGAGCCATGCCGCCCTGATTGGAGATGCCGCTCCAGTGCTCCTCGGATGCATAGCCGACGATTTCACCGGCGCAAGCGACCTTGCCAACGCGCTTGCGCGGCAGGGTATGGAGACGCTTCTTTTCGCCGGTGTCCCTGCGGGCGCAGGCCCGCGCTGTGAAGCGGGCGTCGTTGCGCTGAAAACGCGTTCGATCGACCCGGCGGACGCGGTGAAGCAGTCGCTCGAGGCGCTGCGCTGGCTCCAGCGGCATGGCTGTGAGCAATTTTTCTTCAAATACTGTTCGACCTTCGACTCGACCCCGAAGGGCAACATCGGTCCGGTCGCAGAAGCGCTGCTCGAGGCGCTCGATGCGCCGTCCGCGGTCGTGTGCCCGGCGTTCCCCGCGACGGGGCGAACTTTGTTTCACGGTCATCTCTTCGTCGGCGACCGCCTCCTCAGCGAGTTGGGCATGGAGACGCATCCCCTCAACCCGATGACCGACGCCGACATACGTCGCTGGCTGCGCCGGCAGACGCGGGGAGAAATCGGCTGGATCCCCTTTGAGACTGTGCAGGGTGGCCCCGCGGCGCTCCGCTCGGCGCTCGTTGCCGAAGAAAGAGCCGGCCGCAGGCTTGTCGTCGTCGACGCCGTGACCGAGGACGATCTGCGATCGATCGGAGCGGCCCTCGGCGGCTCTCTGCTCGTCACCGGCGGCTCCGGGCTCGCGCTCGGACTCCCGGAGAACTTCCGCCGCGCTGGTCGGATTTCGGAAACGAAGGCGTCATTTGTCGGACTGAAAGGACCGTGCGTGGCGCTGTCCGGCTCGTGCTCGAATGCGTCCCGCGCTCAGGTGGCGGAGTATCTTCGAAACCACCCTGGCTTTCTGGTGGATCCAGTCGCCTTGATCGAGGGTCGGCTTTGCGTCGCCGATGGACGTTCGTTCGCGATCGAGAAGCTCGACGCCGCGCCGATCATCCACTCGACCGCCGATCCGCTCGACGTCGCCCGCGCGCAATCGCTTTTCGGACGGGAGCGCGTCTCGGCGGCGATCGAGGCGTTTTTCGCCGCCCTTGCAGCCGCCCTGGCCGATGATGGGGTCACCCGTCTCGTAGTTGGCGGCGGCGAGACCTCGGGCGCCGTCGTGGGCGCTCTCGGGTTGGCGAGACTTGCCGTCGGACCGGAAATCGCTCCGGGCGTGCCGGCGCTGTCGGCGCGAAGGAACGGACGGGATCTCCGTCTCGCCCTCAAGAGCGGCAATTTCGGCGGCGCGGAGTTCTTTGAAGACGCGCTCAGGGTCCTGGAGGGAACATGACGGAAGACGAACTGCGCGAGCGAATGGTCCACTGGGGCGCGAGCCTTCACCGGCGCGGCTACATCTCAGGCTCTTCCGGCAATCTCTCCGTGCGCTGCCCGGACGGCTTCCTGGCGACCCCAACCAATTCCTGCCTCGGCGAACTCGAACCATCCCTCCTCTCCAAACTCGACAGCGAGTGGCGGCATGTCTCAGGAGACAAGCCAACCAAGGAAATTCCCTTGCACCGAGCCTATTACAAGTCGAGGCCTGGGGTTGGCGCAGTGGTGCATCTGCATTCGACCTTCGCCACGGCTTTGTCCTGCCTCGTCGACGTTGATCCTGAGAATGCGATCCCCCCGATCACGCCGTACGTGGTCATGCGTGTCGGCAGGGTGCCGCTGGTTCGGTACACGCGGCCCGGATCCGCGGAGACGGGCGCTCTTGTTGCAGTCCTTGCGCCAAGCGCGGCTGCAGTTCTCCTCGCCAATCACGGCCCCGTGGTTTCGGGGGCGTCGCTAGATGCGGCGGTCTATGCGGCTGAGGAGCTCGAGGAAACAGCCAAACTCGCTTTCCTCACGCGAGGTCACAATGCGCAACTCCTCGATGCTGATGAAATCCGCGCACTCGCCGCGGGATGATGTCGCCTCTCGACGGTCGCCGAGACGCCCAGGCGGATACCTGTCAACCTATCAGACTATCACATTGATTCAGCAGATCGTGCTTTTTAGCGTCGCCTTCCGGCGGCGACGCCCAAAAGCAACTCAACGACGTCAATGACTTTATCCCTCAATGATTGCGATGTTTATCGACGCGCAGCGGGTCCGCCATCGATCATCGCCGGTGCGCGACGCTCGATCGTCCGACCCGATCGCCCAAGGATCGGAGTCGACCGCGGACTAGCGACTTTCGACCTTGAAGCGGGCCTTGCAGGGCGAGCAGTCGTCCTGCCTGCCGGCGGCCGGCAATCGGGCGACAGTCCACGATTGGCTTATGAGCCGCCCGCGTCCGTCGACAAACCTGGGGCTGTTGTAATTCCTGCTTCCTTACGGAATAGTCTGCCGGGTCGGGAGAACCGCCCTGGGTCGCGGCGCGTGACCAGCGCGTTTCGCGCGACAACAAGGGGCGCGACTGGGAGAATGGCGTGGGGTCGGCGCGAAGAGGACGAGACTCCAATGACACCTTCGCCAAGCTCTTGCGGGCGCATGCCGCCGAGCGTGGCGCACGCCCCGCCTTCCGTCACAAGAATTTCGGCATCTGGCAGACATGGACCTGGGCCGAGGTCTTTGAGCAGACGCGCGCGATCGCTCAAGGACTGCTGAACCTCGGTCTCGACCGTGGCGACACAATCGCCGTCGCCGGCGCCAATCGCCCCCGGCTCTACTGGTCGATGACGGCCGCGCAAATGATCGGCGCCGTCCCGGTGCCCGTCTACGCCGATTCGGTCGCGGATGAGATCGCCGCCGTGCTCGGCCATTCGGAGGCTACGATCATCGTCGCCCAGGATCAGGAGCAGGTCGACAAGATCCTCTCGGTCCGGCCCCAGCTGCCGCGGCTTCGGGTTCTCCTGTACGACGAACCGCGCGGCCTTGCGGACTACGATGAGCCGTCTCTTCAGGCGCTGGACGCGATTGTGGCCGACGGCCGCAGCGCGCTCTGCGACGCGAGCCTCGCAGCCGCGCTCGACAGCCGTATCGACAATGGCCTTGGCGCCGATCCCTCCATCATCCTCTATACTTCAGGCACAACCGGCCGCTCGAAGGGCGTGGTGCTGAGCGGGGAGCGGTCAATCGCCGCCGCGCGCGACACCGTCGCCTTCGACAAACTGACCGACAGGGACGAGGCGCTCGCCTATCTCCCGCTCGCCTGGGTCGGCGACCACTATCTCAACTATGCGCAAGGTTATGTGGCGGGCTTCTGCATCGCCTGCCCGGAAAGCGCCGAAACCGCGGCCACGGACTTGTGCGAAATCGGCCCGACCTATCATTTTGCGCCGCCTCGCGTCTTCGAGGCGCTGCTGATGCGGGTACAGATCCGGATGGAGGACGCAGGCTCGCTGAAACGTTGGCTCTATCGTCAATTCATCGGCGTCGCCCGGCGCTGGGGCGAAAAGATCGCCAACGGCGAGCGCGTTCCGTGGAGCGCGCGGATCGCTTATGGTTTCGGCGACCTTCTGGTCTATGCCCCATTGAAGAACGCCTTGGGATTCTCTCGCATCCGGGTGGCCTACACCGCCGGCGAGGCCATAGGCGCCGATCTCTTTGCTTTCTATCGATCGATCGGCCTCAACCTGAAACAGCTCTATGGGCAGACCGAAGCCTTTCTGTTCGTGACCGCCCAGACCGACCGGGCCGTGCGCTCCGACGCCGTCGGTCCGCCCGCGCCGAATGTCGATCTTCGCATCGCGCCCGACGGCGAGGTGCAGTTCAAGTCGCCCGGCATGTTCGTCGGTTACTTCCGCGAGACCGAGAAGACGCGCGAAGCAATGACAGACGACGGCTACGTCAAGACCGGCGACGCCGGCTTTTTCGAGCGCGACGGTCAGCTCAAGATCGTCGATCGGGCGAAGGATGTCGGCCGTCTCAACAACGGGCAGATTTTCGCGCCCAAATACATCGAGAACAAGCTCAAGTTCTTCGCCGACATTCGCGAGGCGGTAGCGATCGGCGACGGACGTGATTTTGTCACCGCGATGATCAACATCGAGCTCGCTTCGGTGGGAAACTGGGCGGAGCGCAACAACGTGTCCTACGCCTCCTATCAGGAGCTCGCCGCCAATCCTCAGATCTACGCGATGATCGAAAAGCACATCGACGCCGTCAACCGCTCGCTGAGCGAGGAGCCGGCGATGGCGGGCGCGCAAATCCGGCGCTTCCTCATCCTGCCCAAGGAGCTCGACGCGGACGACGGCGAACTGACCCGTACGCAGAAGGTGCGCCGCAGCTTCATCGCCGGCCGCTACGCCCCGCTCGTCGAAGGCTTGTACAACGGCGCCAGAGAAGCCTCGATCGCGGCTGAGATCACTTTTGAGGACGGGCGAAAAAGCCAACTCGCCGGAAGATCGCAAATCGTCGACATGGTCCCGTTTCCACGTCCGAAGGAAGCATGCGCGGCATGAGCGGCGACATCCTTCTTTCGGTCGAGAACGTATCGCTGTCCTTCGGCGGAGTCCGGGCGATCGCCGACGTCTCGTTCGATATCCGCAAGGGCGAGGTCCGCGCCATCATCGGACCGAATGGGGCGGGCAAGACGTCGATGCTCAACGTCGTCAACGGCTTTTATCATCCCCAGAAGGGGGAGATCACGTATCGCGGGCGAACTCGCACGCGGATGAGGCCGCACGAAGCCGCCGAGCAGGGCATCGCCCGCACCTTCCAGAACGTCGCGCTCTTCAAGGGCATGACCGCGCTCGACAACATCATGACGGGGCGCAGCCTGCGCATGAAGAGCAACATCCTCTGGCAGATGCTGCGGCGCGGGCCGGCGCTTGAGGAAGAAATCGAGCACCGGCGCGTCTGCGAGGAGATTATCGACTTTCTTCAGATCGAACACATCCGCAAGACGCCGGTCGGCGCGCTCCCCTACGGTCTGCAGAAGCGGGTCGAACTCGGCCGCGCGCTGGCGATGGAGCCGGAATTGCTGCTGCTCGACGAGCCCATGGCTGGCATGAACCTCGAAGAAAAGCAGGACATGAGCCGCTTCATCATCGAGGCTAATCGCCTTCGCGGCGCAACGATCGCGCTGATCGAGCACGACATGGGCGTGGTCATGGACCTCTCCGACCGCGTCGTTGTGCTCGAATACGGGCGCAAGATCGCAGACGACGTCCCCGACGCGGTCAAGGCCGATCAAAGGGTCATCGACGCCTATCTGGGCACGGGACGCTAGTCCCCATGGACCTCCTCCACGCCGTCTTCATCGATCCCTTCGCCCAGATGATCCATTCACCCGATTTGCTGGCGCAAACGATCTGGGAAGGCTTTGTCGGGGGCGTCCTCTATTCGTTGATCGCGCTTGGTTTCGTGCTCATCTTCAAGGCGTCCGGCGTGTTCAATTTCGCGCAGGGCATCATGATGGTGTTCGCGGCTCTGACGCTTGTCGGGCTGCACGAAAAGGGCGTCCCGGCCTGGATCGCCCTCGTTCTCACCGTCGCGGTCATGTACGCGCTTGCGGTCGGCATCGAGCGGCTGGTGCTGCGCCCGCTGGTCAACCAGCCCGACATCATCCTTCTGATGGCGACCTTCGGGATCACCTATTTTCTGATCGGCCTGGGCGAACTCGTATTCGGCGGCAATCCGAAATCGATGATCACGAGCGAGCTCTTCCTCCCCAGCGGCTCGATTGACCTGCACGTTCTCGGCGGCAAGGTGCAGTTGCAGAAGCTCGACATCGCCGCCGCCGCCATCGCCCTCATGATGGTAACGGCGCTTGCGCTCTTCTTTCAGAAGACGCGCATCGGCCGGGCGCTCCGCGCCGTCGCCGACGATCATCAGGCGGCGCTTTCGGTCGGAATCTCGCTCAACCAGATCTGGGTCATCGTCTGGTTCACCGCTGGCGTCGTGGCGCTCGCGACCGGCATCTTCTGGGGAGCGCGTTCGGACGTATCCTTCGCGCTCCAGGTCGTGGCGCTGAAGGCGCTGCCAGTGCTTATCCTCGGCGGGCTGACGTCCGTTCCCGGCGCGATCGTCGGCGGGCTGATCATCGGCGTCGGCGAAAAGCTGGGCGAATTCTACTGGGGCCCGCTGCTGGGCGGCGGCATCGAAAGCTGGCTCGCCTATGTCATTGCGCTGGCCTTTCTTCTGATCCGCCCGCAAGGCCTGTTCGGGGAGAGAATCATTCGAGCGGATTTGAGATCGCCCCTCGCCCCCGTTCGCTTTCCGCGGGCGAGGCGACGGCGTCACGGCGCGCTTCGCTCGCGCCCCCGGAGCGCTGACGTGTTCTATCGCGAAGCCGGTCAATTCAAGACCACCTACGCGGCGGATATGGCGATCTTTCCGATCCGCCAGGACCGCTACGGCCTCGCACTGATCCTCCTCGTCGCCTTCGTCGCGATTCCTGCGTTCGGCAATCAGTTCCTCCTCAACACGATGATGATCCCATTCCTGATCCTTTCGCTTGCGGCGATCGAACTCAATCTCCTGACGGGCTATACCGGGCTTCTCTCTCTCGGAACCGGCGCCTTCATGGGCGTCGGCGCCTATTCGTGCTACAAGCTCGAGACGTTCTTCCCGGAGGTGAACATACTTGTCTGGATCGTCATGAGCGGATTCGTGTCCGCCTTTGTCGGCGTCGCGTTCGGCCTGCCGAGCCTCAGGATCAAAGGCTTCTATCTGGCGGTGGCGACGCTTGCGGCGCAGTTTTTTCTCCAGTGGTGCTTCACACGCGTGCCCTGGCTTGTGAACGACAACGATTCGGGCGCGATCGAAGTGCCGACCCAGACGCTGTTCGGCCTACCGGTCACCGGCCCGACCGCGACGCCAGTCACGCGCTATTTCGTCGTCTTGATGATCGTCGCCGCGATGACATGGATCGCCTCCAACATCGTGCACGGGCGGATCGGGCGCATGTGGATGGCGGTGCGCGACATGGACATCGCCGCGGAGCTGATCGGCATCCGCCTCCTGCGCGCGAAGCTTCTGGCCTTCGCCATCTCGTCGTTCTACGCGGGCGTCGCCGGAGCGCTGATGGTCTTCCTTTGGCTCGGCGCGGCGGAAGCCGAGGCTTTCAACATCGATCTCTCGTTCCAGATTCTGTTCATCATCATCATCGGGGGTCTCGGCTCGATCGTCGGCGCTTTTTTCGGCGCGACCATCATCCATCTCCTGCCGATCGCTCTGCGCGCCCTGCCCGCGATGGCGGGCCTCTCGATCGACGCGGCGAGAGTTGACCAGTTGACCTTCATGGTCACCGGTATTCTGATCATTCTGTTCCTGATCGCCGAGCCGCATGGCTTGGCGCGACTGTGGCAAACCGCGAAGCAGAAAATGCGTGTCTGGCCGTTCCCGTACTGAGGGCGCGCGAGATAACCGAAAAGGAGGAAGCGAGATGAAAACGATGACCCTGTTCAAGAGCGCGGTCGGCGGGCTGGCCCTGGTCCTCACATTGCCGGTCACCGCCGCCGTCGCCGAGGACTCGATCTACGTGCCGCTCTTCACTTACCGCACTGGTCCGTTCGCGGGATCAGGCACGCCTATTGCGGACGGCATGCACGACTACCTGACCATGCTCAACGAGCGCGACGGCGGCATCGGCGGCGTCAAGCTCGTGGTCGACGAATGCGAGACCGGCTACGACACGAAGAAGGGTCTCGAATGCTACGACGCGGTGAAGCCCAAGAATCCGGTGATCGTGAACCCGTGGTCGACCGGCATCACCTTGTCGCTGATTCCAAAGGCCGCGGTCGACAAGATTCCGATCCTTTCAATGGCTTATGGCCTCTCGGCCTCCGCCAAAGGCGATGTCTTCCCCTGGGTCTTCAATCCGCCCGCCACCTATTGGGACGGCCTCTCCGAAATTCTCAAATATGTCGGCGGCGGTTCGATCGATGCGCTGAAGGGCAAGACGATCGGCTACCTCTACTTCGACGCCGGCTTCGGCAAGGAGCCCATTCCGCTCTTCCAGGCGCTCTCCAAGGAAATCGGCTTCAATCTGAAGCTCTATCCCGTCGCGCCCGCGGACATGCAGAACCAGTCCTCGAAATGGCTCGACATCCGGCGCGACAACCCCGACTTCCTCGTCATGTACGGCTGGGGCGCCATGAACCCGACCGCCATCAAGGAGGCGGTCAAGGCCGAATTCCCAATGGACAAGTTCGTCTCGATCTGGTGGCCGAACGACGCGGACGCCGCCTCCGCCGGCGACGGCGCCAAAGGCTTCAAGGAACTGAACTGGCACGGCACGGGGACCGACTATCCGGCCCTGGCCGACATCAAGGCGAAGGTCATTGACGCCGGCAAGAGCCAGACGCCGAAGGACGAGTTCGGCCAGGTGCTCTACAATCGCGGAGTCTACAATTCGGTCTTGATCGCCGAGGCGATCGCAGAGGCGCAGAAGATCAGCGGCAAGAAGGTCGTCACCGGCGAGGACGTGCGCCGCGGTCTCGAAAATCTCAACCTCGACGCCGCGCGCTTCAAGGCGCTCGGGCTCGATGGCTTTGCCGCGCCGTTCAAGACCACTTGCGCCGATCACGACAGCCACTCGGCGACCTTCGTCCAGCAGTGGGATGGCGCGAAATGGACCAAAGTCAGCGACCTTGTCACGCCCGACGCCGCCAGGGTCCAGCCGCTGCTCGACGAGGCCGCCAAAGCCTACGCCGAGAAGAACACTGGCTGGCCGACGCGCAGCGAGCCTTGCGACAACAAGTGAGGATGTGATCCCCCTTCCGGAAACCGGCCTGCACGGGCCGGATAGGGGGCGCGCAGCTAGGGCCATGAAGCAGAGCCGGTTCAGCGTGACGAGATGCAAAGCGCGCCCCCCTCCCCCGCCCCGATCCTCGACGTCGTCAACATCGAGGTCGTCTACAACGCCGTTGCGCTCGTCCTGAAGGGCGTGTCGCTTAGAGTGCCCAAGGGTGGGATCGTCGCGCTTCTTGGCGCCAACGGCGCCGGCAAGACAACGACATTGAAGGCGATCTCGAACCTCCTGCGCGCCGAGCGGGGCGAGGTCACCAAGGGGGCCATAATGCTCGAAGGCGAGCGGGTCGATCGCCTCTCGGCCAACGATCTCGTGCGCCGCGGCGCGATCCAGGTCATGGAGGGGCGCCATTGCTTCGCCCATCTCACGATCGAGGAGAACCTGCTGACCGGCGCCTTCACCCGCCGCGACGGACGAGCCGCGGTGGCGCGTGACCTTGAGGCCGTCTACGGCTTCTTTCCCGGTCTCAAGCAACGCCGCTCCGCGCAGGCCGGCTACACCTCCGGCGGCGAACAGCAGATGTGTGCGATCGGGCGTGCGATGATGTCGCGCCCGAAACTCATTTTGCTGGACGAGCCCTCGATGGGGCTCGCGCCGCAAGTGGTGGAAGAGATTTTCGAGATCGTGCGCGATCTCAACGCGCGCGAGGGCGTGTCGTTTCTGCTCGCCGAGCAGAACGCCAGCATCGCGCTGCGCTACGCGAGCTTCGGCTACATCCTCGAGACCGGCCGCGTCGTGCTCGACGGCGCGGCCGAGGCGCTAAGATCCAACGAGGACGTGCGCGAATTCTATCTCGGCGTCGCTGAGGGCCGGCGGCGGTCCTTCAAGCACGTCAAGACCTACAAGCGCCGCAAGCGCTGGCTGGCGTGAGGCGGGGGTAAGAGGATGATCGACGACGCCCAATTCCAGGCGCTGCGCGACCGACTCAGCGAGTTGCGGGGACGAAGCCATGCTCTCGCCCGCCAGTGTGGCGACTTCGATCCGAGAAATCTTCGCAGCCCAGCCGACCTCGCGCTTATTCCCGTCATGCGAAAATCGGACGTCGCCGCGCTGCAAGCCGCCGAGCCGCCCTTCGGCGGCCTTGCCGTGGCGCCGACGAACGCCTTCGCGCGCCTCTTTGCCTCTCCGGGGGGGATCCATGAGCCCGAACCCGCCGGCCGCGATCCCTGGGGCGCGTCCAAAGCTTTCCTCGCTGCGGGCGTCGTCCCCGGCGAAGTCGTCGTCAACTGCTTCTCTTACCATTTGACGCCCGGCGGGCGGATTCTGGAAAGCGGCGCGCTGGCGCTCGGCTGCCCGGTCATTCCCGCCGGCCCGGGCAACACTGAACAGCTCATCGGCGCAATCGCGCATCTGAAGCCCAGCGTCTATTGTGGTCCGCCCGATTTCCTGAAAATCGTGCTCGACAAGGCGCGCGCCGCGGGCGCCAACGTGTCGTCGATCCGGAAGGCTCTCGTCTCCGGCGCGGCGTTGCCGCCATCCTTGCGCGCCGAACTCGAAGGCGCGGGCGTCCGGACGCGCCAGACCTACGCCACCGCCGACCTTGGGGTCATCGCCTACGAGACTGACGACGCCAGCGGCGCGCTCCTGCCGGGAATGCTGGTCAATGACGACTGTTTCGTCGAGCTTGTGACGCCGGGTTCGAACGATCCGGCGCCGGCTGGCAAAGTCGGCGAAATCGTAGTGACGAGGCTCTCGGGCGATTACCCGCTCCTGCGTTTCGCCACGGGCGATCTTTCCGCTTGGGCGGCGCCGGGGCGCCTCAAAGGCTGGATGGGCCGCGCCGACCAGTCAACCAAGGTGAGGGGCCTCTTCGTCCATCCAGGCCAGATCATCGAGATCGGCAAACGCCACCGCGAACTCGGAGCGCTGCGGCTAGCCGTACGGCGCGAGGGCGAACAGGACGCGATGACGCTCTTCGCCGAGACCGCCGGTCCGAGCGAGACGCTCTCGAACGCCGTCGCTGCGACGCTGCAAGCGCTGACGAAGCTCCGCGGCGAGGTCGCGCTTGTCGCGCCAGGCTCGCTGCCGAATGACGGCAAGACCATTGCGGACGAGCGGCCCGAACCATGAGACGCGGCGGAGGCGAAGTCGGCCGTCACCACCGTCGATAGCGAACGGACGCATGACCGGCGTCGCTTCGCCGCGCGCATCACCTCGATCGCGCGGCGGCCAAATCCGCCAGCAGCCCAAGATTTTCGGGAGCGGCGACGAGGTCGCCACTTTCGATTCGGTGAGCAAGTTCGACAATCGCCGCATTCACCGGCGCGCGCACTCCCAAACGTTTCGCCTCCGCCGCTACCAAGCCGTTCAGGTCGTCGACCTCGCTATGCCGGCCTTTCATCCAGTCCTGCAGCACGGTCGTCTTTGTGGTCGGCAGCGTGAAACCGGCCAGCAGCGCATCGAGCAGCATGTCGACCACCCGGTTTGATCGACCGAGGTCTGCTTCCTTGAGACCGAAGATCGGCAGCACGGGATGGCCGAGCGCCGCGCCGACATCGAGCGCCTCCTGCCCGGAACGAAGCATGAGGTCGCGCATCTCAGGAACCGCCGCGGCCTCGTGGATCGAGAGACCGAGAAGGGCGGTCGACACCAGCGTGGTCGCATTGCTGACCAACTTCATCCACTTCGTTGCACGAATGTTCTCGACGATCTCGACCTTCCCTGAATGGCGCAAAATCTCGGCGACCTCGTTCTCCCGTCCTTTCGCCGCGTCGCTGATGCTGCCGACCGCAAACCAGGACCGGGCGTGCCCCGAGTCCCGCATCACGACGCCTGGATCGAACATCGCCGAGGAAATCTCAATAACGCAGCCAAGGGTCCGTGACGGCCCGACGACATCCGCGATGACATCGACTGTCATGCCGTTCTGAACGCCGACCAGAAGGCCGTCCGGCTTCAGGTATGGCTCGATCAGCCAGCTCGCCCAGCGGGAGTCGTAGGCCTTCATGAGCATCAGCACGATGTCGAACTTTTCTCTGAAAGTGCAGACGTCGCAGAGGTTGTAAGCGCGCACTGCCGTCTCGATTGTGCTCTGGGGCATTTCAATGCGTACGCCGCGGCGCCTCATGGCGGCGACATGCTCGGGCCATTGGTCGATCAAAACGACGTCGAGACCCGCGCGCGTAAGGTCGGCGCCGATCGAGGCGCCATTGGCGCCTGCCCCAAGGATTGCGATCTTTCGTGACATTCACAAAGGCCCCACGCTCAGACAACTCTCGCGTCGTCGCAGAACTGCCGCCCGGGGTTCCGGCGTCCCGTCGCCCCAGAGCGAAAACAGTTCCTGCCCGCCACCCTGCGTCGAATCAGGATGATTTTCGCTGCTTTTGGAACTTCGACGGCAGGCCCCACGTTGGGTTCAGCGTTGTCAAAGGGGTCGAGGAATGCGTCTTGTTCTTCTGATTATCGTTATCATTCTTCTCATCGGGGCGCTCCCCACATGGCCGTATAGCGGCGGCTGGGGCTATTATCCGGCTGGGGGATTGGGAACGATCCTCATCATTCTGCTCATCCTGGCTTTGCTCGGAATCATTTGACCTCGCGCCGCTAAAATGCTTCCCACGGGAGGAAGGGCGACCCGCGCCCGGGCCTCACGGCCCTGGGTTGCCGTTATTTTTTTCTCGCTCCTGGGAACATAATGTCGCGCCGCGCGTTTTGCAGCGACCGTAAGCGGAAGTCGGGCATGTCGGCGGACGCGTTCGTGCCGGGAGCCGGACGCATGAGCTTGCGCCCTCAAACCGAACCATTTTGAACGTCCGGAGGAACGACATGTCGATCTCAGACGCCGTTGCGCCGCACATATCCTTTCTGCGCCGGTTTGCGCGGGCGCTCAGCGGAACCCAGGCGAGCGGCGACGCCTATGTCGCGGCGACGCTCGAGGCGATCCTGGCCGACCCCAGTTGTTTGGACGCGAAACTCGATCCCAAGGTCGCGCTTTACAAACTGTTCTTGCGCACCTGGCGCAACATGCCCGCGAACAATCATGTCGAAAGTCCGATGTTCGGCGACGAGGCCTCGGCGAACAGAAATCTCGCCGCCATTTCAATCGAGCCGCGCATCGCTTTCCTGTTGAGCGCGGTTGAATCTTTTACTCCCAGCGAGATCGCCGAAACGCTTGATTGCTCCAAGGCCGAGGCGGTCGAGCTTATCGACCGGGCGGGGCAGGAGATCTCCGGCCAAATTCGGACGACGGTGCTCATCATCGAGGACGAGCCCCTCATCGCCCTCGACATCCAGACGATTGTCGAACAATTGGGGCACGACGTCACAACCATCGCCCGGACCCATGCGGAGGCGGTGCGCGCGGCGCTCAAGGGCCATCCGGGACTTATCCTCGCCGATATTCAACTCGCGGACGGCAGTTCCGGGCTTGAGGCGGTCAATGAGATCTTGGGACTACAGGAAGTCCCGGTCATTTTCATCACCGCCTTTCCGGAGCGCTTTCTCACCGGCCAGGCTCCCGAGCCGGCGTTCCTGATCACAAAGCCGTTCAGCGCGGAATTGGTCAAGGCCGTGGTCAGCCAAGCCCTATTCTTCAACCGCAAGTCGCAGAGAACCATGGCGAAAGCAGCGAACGGCTGAGCGAAATCCTCGTCAGACGCCAGCGCGCGCTCCGACGATCCTTGGCCGGCCCTCGACGACTTATTGGCCGAAATTATTTTGGTCTGGACCGGGAACCTTTGCTCTCCTCAATCGTTTCAATGCCCGCGGGGTGTATCGACCCAAGAAATCCACGGCTACAAATTGTGTGATGCGGACGTTTTTCCGCGGGCTGCGAACCTCATCGGGCGTTGAGTTGAGATCGATCGGTTCGACATCGCGACTCGACGGAGCGCGTCGACTTCCCGGAAACGGGAAACGTACATGGGACGCCTGCCGACGGAGCCGGCGTTCGCCTTTGCCGACGATTTGGCTGACAGGACGGGACCCATGGCCAAGTCCCGTTCACTGAGTTGGCGTCTGGGCATGTTGACGCTTTTTGTCGTCTTGCCCCTGGTCGTCTTCGCGCTGATCATGGTCGGGTGGATCGCCTATAGCGACCGCGAGGCGACCCGCAAGGCGCTGATCGGCGACGCTTTCGCTTTGGCCGACGACGTCACGCGCCAGATTAACACGCTGTTCCTGCTGTCGGCGGCGCTCTCCCGCTCGAATTTCCTCCAGCAAAGCGATTTGTCCGGCTTCGCAGAGCAAGCGCGCGATCTCCTGGCCGAAGCGCCCGGGCTCACGCTGATCGTATCGAACGCGGACGGGCGTCCCGTATTGAGCGTGCCTCCCTTGTCCGAGAAATCGCCTTTGTTGCGCGACCGTGCGGCGCTCGTCAGTCGAGCGATCGGAGCGGGCGCCGCCTTCCTCTCCGACGTCAGCGCGGAGCCCGAGGCGCACGCTTCCATCGAAGCTCCGGTCTTTGCTTATGGCAAACCCATCTACGAAGTTTCATTGATTGTTCCCCCGGAACAGTTCGACCGTCTCTTGCAGGCTCAGAACCTGCCGGGAAGCTGGCTTTCGGCCATCGTCGATCGCCGGGGCGCATTTGTCGCGCGGCGCCCAGCCGAGCCCGGGACGGCCGGGACTCTCGCCAGCCGGGAGTTTCGCGATGCGACGCGGCGCCTGCCCGAATCGACCGTTACGCACAAATCCATCAGCGGGCAGAAGATCGTCTCCGCCTACGCGGCTGCGGCCGGCGGCTGGACTGTCGGGGTCGCCGCGGGCGCGAACGAACTCGGACTCGGACCCGGCGCGTTTCTCCTCACGTCGATTCTGGCCGCCCTGGCGATCACCGGCAGCCTCGTCATGTCCTATCTGAACAGCCGCTCCCTCGCGCGAAGGATGCGGGAACTGGAATCGAAGACCGAGAAGGTCTTCACTGGCGCGCCGATCACCACCGCGCCGACCGGCGTTCGTGAGTTCGACCGTCTCGCCGACGCCTTGGCCAAAGCTTCCGAGCTTCTCTCGCAGCGGGCGGAGAAACAACGTCTCGCCGAGCGCGAGCTGCGCGCGAGCGAAGAACATTTTCGGCTTCTGGCCGACAGCCTGCCGCAGCTCGTTTGGACCGCGCGCCCCGACGGCCGCATCGACTACACGAGCGCTCACCGCGAAAAATATGGCGCAATCGGGCGCACGGACTGGGAAGGAATCATTCATCCCGATGATCGGCGCGCGACAGCGGAGGCGTGGCTTCGAGCGAGCGAGGCCGGCGTCCCCTATGAGATGGAGCACCGCCTGTTTGCGATCGGGAAGGGATACGTTTGGCACCTGAGCCGCGCCTCGCCCCTCCTCGACGCGGATGGCGCGGTCGTGAGGTGGTATGGGACGACCACCGACATCGACGATCAAAAGCAGCGCGAGCAGAACATCCGGGACCTCATGGCCGAGGTCAATCATCGCTCCCGCAATCTGCTCGCCGTCGCGCAAGCCATCGCGCGCTGCGGCGTTTCGACCGCCACGACGATCCAGGAATTTGAGCAGCGATATTCCGACCGGCTGATCGGGCTGGCCACCAGTCTCGATTTGCTGACCGACCGGAATTGGCGCGGCGTCCCCCTCGAGGCGCTGGTGCGGGCGCAGGTGGCGATTCCTTCCGACGGCCGGGAAGCGCGATTTGCGAGCAAGGGTGAGACGGTCCTCCTGAGCCCGAATGCAACTCAGGCGCTCGGTCTTGCGCTGCATGAGCTTTGCAGCAATGCGCTCAAGCATGGCGCGCTCTCGAACGATCGGGGCGAGGTTTCTCTCATTTGGCGGATCCACGACAGCGCCGCGAAGCCCACCTTCGAGATGACATGGCGCGAACGCGGCGGCCCGCAGGTGAATGGGGCGCGGGTTTCAGGATTTGGCTCAATTCTGCTCGAACGGCTGACCGCAGCTAGTCTCAACGCTTCCTCGACCCTTAATTTGGACGTCGGAGGCGTCAGCTGGCGGCTGGTTGCCCCATTGGAGGAGATCGTGATGAGTGGGACCGTCGAAACGACCTCCCCGGCGCTGTCGGAGTGAGTCGCGTCGCACGAGCCGGATCGGTATAAGGCCGCAGAGGGTTCGCCGATGCCGGGGAAAACGAAGAGGAGACCGAGGAAGGAGCGAGCCGCCGCCGCGCCGCCGCGCGCGGCGCAAACGGGAGTGGATCAATATATCGCCGGTCAGTTGAAGGCCATCTACGACGAGGCGGCTAGTGAGCCCGTTCCCGATCGGCTTTTAAAGCTCCTCGAGCGGCTCGACGACGAGGGGAAGAGCTGACCGCATCGCAGCCTTCTCCGTCGCGAATCTCAAGGAGCGAGCGGCGCGGTCACTATGAACTCGGCGCCGGGATTGCCCGGGACGACGGCCAAAGAGGCGTCCAACTGTTCCGCGAGGGCGCGGACCATGCGCGTGCCCAGTCCCTTCCCCTTGCCAATTTCGAAGCTCTCGGGGAGACCGCCGCCTTCGTCGCGCACGGCGATCGAAAATACGTCGTCTCCGACCATGGCCACGTTGACCCATACTCGCCCCGCGACGTCGCCAAGGTAGGCGTGCTTTGCCGCGTTGGACACAAGCTCGTTGACGATCAGCGCCGCTGAAATCGCGCGATCGGTCGAGATGATAATGCCAGGCTGCGCCTCAATGATAATCTGGCATTGCGAGAAGCTGGCGCCGAGGTCCTTGCAGATGGCTTCGATGTACCGCCCGACATCGAAACGCTCGATGTCCGTCGATTGATACAATTGCTCGTGAACCCTCGCGATCGCCCCCACGCGGAGGGTCGCGTCTTCAAGGTGCTGGACGAATTCCGGCTCGCTGTTTTCGCGCGCCTGAAGACGCAGCATGCTGACGACCAGCCCAAGGCTGTTCTTCACCCTATGGTTCATCTCCTTGATGAGAAACTGATGGCGCTCCAGCGCCGCCTTCAGATTGCGCTCGTTCCGCTGCCGCTCGATCGCCATTCCCAGGATGTTGGCTGCGCCCTGCAGGAACGCGAGATCATGTTCGACGAACTTGTCTTCCGAACGGCTGTCGACCTCGAGCACGCCGAAGGGCCGTCCCTCTCCCTGCAAGATGACGTTCATCGCGCGATGAACGCCATGTGTGACGAGAATCTCGGGCGTTCGAAAGCGTTCCTCGCTTTGGAGATGGTTGGAGATGACAGGCCGGCCGGTCTTAAGCGCAAATCCGGCGGGTGAGGCGAGATCCGCGCCGATAGTGGCGACGCCGACAATGCCTGGATCCCAACCGACCCCCGCCCTGACCAAGAAGCGGTTTTCGGCCGGGATATATTCAAGCACCTTGCAAAACTCGGTGCGAAGACCCTCGGCCGTCAACCTCGCCGTCTCAGCCAGCAGCTGGTCGAATCCTGGCCCCTGCAACGCGCCAACACCGAGTTCGGCCAGGATTTCTTGCTGCCGGATCCGCTGATGCAGCGCCCGCAGCGTCAGGTCGGGCGCATCGCTCGCGGAATTGGGCTCGACCACTGGAGGAACCGGCTTATCGAAAGACGGCATCAAAACGACTGCGCAGCAAGCTCGGCCTCCCGAGGACGCCTGGTCCTTGCCAAACAGTCTACGTCGCCGCTAGCGACCGCGCCAGTGCGGCGCGATTTCAGGCGCGCGGTAAAGGGCGCCATAGGCGACGGCCCCGGCTCCTCGGGGCCATCCATGCATCCGAACGAGCGCGGTCAGTGATGCCACAGCACCGCGATCAGCAAGATGATCGGAATGGGAATCCCGATCAGCCAAAGCAGCATCCCTTTTCCGAAGCTCATGGCAACGTCCTCCACTGCGCCGGCGCCCGCGCCAGACCGGCTAACAACGTTCGCCAGACCCGATCGTTCCACGGCAACGGGCGCGAAGCGGCGAGAATTTCGGCAGTGAGGGGGAACGCGTTTTTCGGAACAGAATGGCCAGCGTTGAGTTTCCTCCTCGCGTCAAGGAGGTTGCCATGGACTGGAATTGGGTTGAAGGAAATTGGAAGCAGGTGAAAGGCTCCGTGAAGGAGCAGTGGGGAAAACTGACCGATGACGATCTCACCAAGATCGACGGCCAGCGAGAAAAGCTCGAAGGCGCAATTCAGAACCGCTACGGAATCGCCAAGGACGAAGCCAACAAGCAGATCGACGCCTGGTACAAACGCCAAGCCTAGCGATCGCGTATCGACGATTGGGCCCCGGTCGGAAAAGCCGGGGCCTTTTCCTTTCATGCCGTCGGCCTGCACATCTTAGCGGACTAGGTTTCAAGGCTCGATCGAGGCACGCGGAGCTGGATCGCGAGTCCTTCGGGCCGCCAATCGCGGGTGATCTGGCCGTGCAGCTGGTCGGCGACCGCGATGCGCGACAGGACGCCCCCAAATCCCTCATCTCGCTCCGAAGCCGTGACCGCGGGGCCGCCGCGCTCGGTCCAGTTCACGACGATCGCGTTGTCGTCCTCGGAGATGACGAGTTTCACCGTGCCCGTAGCTGAAGAGAGGGCGCCGTATTTGGTCGCGTTGGAGGCAAATTCGTGCAGCAGCAGCGCGAGGCTGCTGACCGCGGCCGCGGACACTTCGGAGTCGATCCCTGAGAGCATGATGCGCGGCTTCTTCGATTCGTCGAACGGAGCGACGATCGTGCGCACCAGCGACTGGAGCGTTGTCGGCTGTGGCTGGGCTCCTTCGACGTCGTGAAAGAACGTCAGCGAATGAGCACGCGCCAGCGCGGAGAGGCGCTCGCGGGTGGATTCGGCCAGTTCCCGCACGGAGTTCGCCGAGCGCGCGCTCAAACCGACGATGCTGCCGGAAAGGGCAAAGAGAATTCTTGATCCGATGGCTCATTTCTGTCAGCAGCAAGCGCTGCCGTTCGCGAGCCTTCTTGAGCTCCGTGATGTCGCGCGCGATTTTCGAAGCGCCCACGATCCGCCCGCGGGCGTTCCGTATCGGTGAGATCGTCAGCGAAATATCGGCGAGGCTTCCGTCCTTCCGCTGCCGGACCGTTTCGAAATGGTGAATGCGCTCCCCCCGGTGAATCTTCTCGAGGATCGCCGGCTCTTCGTCGTGACGGTCGACCGGAATGATAAGCGTCACCGGCTTGCCGACGGCCTCCTCGGCGGTAAACCCGAAAAGCCGCTCTGCGCCATTGTTCCAGCTTAGGATCACGCCGTTGAGATCCTTGGACAATATGGCGTCTTCCGACAATTCGATGATCGCCCGGTAATGGTGGGCCGCGAGATCGTCGCGACCGCGGGCGGGGCGGGGCCCAGGCCCCTTGCGCCCCGGCTCTCGCTTGGAAGGCCGCTCTTCCAAATGGTTCAAAGTCTCGCGCCCGCCAAAAACAAAATCCCAATCCCGATTTGCCGTACAGTCGGCATGGCAAATCCAAGTTGTAACGCCAGCTCGAGCCGCCGTGCTGGTTATACACTATGCGGGGTCTTGTCGACGCAGACGACGCGCGCGGCTGCGGCAGCAATCTCGCGTTTTCAAAGGTTCCGCGGAGCGTGTGCGACTGGACGGAAGGGCCTGAAGCCAAGAGGCAAAAGACATCCGTAATTGATTTTCGAAAACCAGAATTCCGTGCTGTATTCCATCCCTGCGCCAGATCGAGACGAGGCGTCCGGGAGGCGGCCAAGGCGAAGTCGCGGCCTCCCGTCAGGATCGCTTGTGCCGGCCTGGATCTCAGGGAACCGTCACCGGTCTCCCCCTGATGGGCGCCCCGCCGCCTGAACAACTGGGACGCGACGCCCGCGTCTGGGATACCAGAATCGATCTGTAATTTTTCCCCGGAATCTCCCGGAGGCTCGCCCTCCGTGCGCTTGCGCTCTGCGGGCTCGGCGGCGTCCAGAAGGGCTTCGGCAGTGAGCCAGTGACGCTCCGCTTCCCCTTCGGGGCAGCCTTCCTCGCGCCACAGGAAATAGGCGAGTTCGCTGAGCCGCTCGTGGCGATCAGTCATGGCGGCCTCCCTTCAGGGCGGGGGCGCTGCTGCGCTTGCGGGTCGCGGCGGCCTTCTTGGCCGCTGCCGCTCGAACTCGCCGGCGGTCGCGCGGCCGACGCCGCGCCGCCCAACCGCCCACCCCTATGCGCGGCCGGATGGCCCGTCGATTTGCCTCGACCCGATCCGCCGGCGCGCTTTCCTCCGCCATCGTCCTTATTGACGGTCGCCCAAGCGCGGCGCTCGGCCTCCTTCTCCGGAACGCCGCGGCTCTCGTAGCTTTCTTCGATATGCTCGGCCTTCCGTTCCTGCTTGTCGGTGTATTTCGACTTGTCTCCGCTTGGCATTGACTTCCTCCCGCCGCCGATCAGGCGCTCCGCGACAAACCCCTAACTGCGGAGAAGGTTCCTCCCGCTTGCGGCGCGGCTGCGACCAGCGCGGGTTTGCGTCTTGGAACAAGTGGGCCTAGCGGCAGTTGAGCTAAGGTCTTGCGAGCAAACACCACTCAGGGCGGGCATTGTCTCCGCTGGAAGGCAGGTCGATGGTCGAGTCGAGTGGTCATGATCGATTGAATGGCGTCAGAGTCCTCGTCGTCGAGGACGATCCGCTGCTGGCGATGGATCTCGAGGCGACCCTGGTCGAGGCGGGCGCCGTGGTCGTCGCGCTCTGCCATACCCTGGACGAGGCTATGGCGCGGGTGGAGGCGGAGGATTTCGCCGTAGCGGTTCTCGATTTCGCTCTCGGATCCGAGACCGCTTCTCCGGTCGCGCGGCGGCTGGCCAACCGAGGCGTTCCGTTCGTTCTATACACCGGGAAGTCACGCCACGAGCCGAGCCTGGCGGAATGGAGAGACTTTTCAATCGTCGAGAAGCCGTCGTCGCGGCGGGTGCTGGTGTCCGCCGTGAAAACCGCCCTGTCTCGATGATCCCTACCCGGCGCGGCGCATCCGGCGTTCGACCGGCTCCCGGGCCGCCTCATCGAGCCCCAAAAGCTCAACCAGCTTCGAGCGCGCGCGGCTGAGACGGCTCTTTATCGTGCCGATCTCCACTTCGCAGATCACCGCAGCTTCCTCGTAGGAGAGGCCGCTCGCGCCGATAAGGGTCAGGACTTCACGCTGCTCAGGGGGAAGTTTTGCCATGGCTTTGCGGAAATCCTCAAGATCGAGATGGCTCTCCTGGTCACCCGGAACCGTGAGGCGGCGCGCGTACGCCCCGTCGCTGTCCTGAACCTCGCGGGCGCGTTTTCGGTAGTTCGAATAGTAGATGTTGCGCAGGATGGTGAACAGCCAAGCCCTGAGGCTCGTTCCGGGCTGAAACCGGTCCGATTTGCTCCAGGCGCGCAGCAGCGCCTCCTGGACAAGATCGTCGGCGAGCGAAATGGAGCCAGAGAGAGAGATTGCGAACGCGCGCAGATTCTTGATCTCGCCAAGCAGCTCGTTCTTGAAGCTAGCCGACGGCATCGGGACTCTCTTTCGTCTCGGAAGCCTTGTCCCCGTCCTCGAATTGGGCCAGCAGCTCCACAAATTTCGCCGGAAGCGGCGCGTGAACGAGATCGGAGTAGTGAGCCTTGAGCGCCCGCCCGATGGCCTCAACAGCCTTCGGATCGGGCGACGCGACATCCGGCGCCTTGGCTCTATTCGTACGCGTCGCGGTCATCAATACCCACCTCACGCCGAAAACGCCCGGGGGAACCGTCGTGTTCCCTCATCAGAAAACAATTTTCACGGCGCCCCCCAGAACCGGGCTATATTTTCTAAGGCAAACCGCGTCTGGTGATCCCAAGCACGCCAGAAATCAGGAACGCGACCAAGGCGACCACGAACACGATTTTTGCGGCCGCGAATGCGGTTCCGGCCACCACGCCGAAACCGAGCAGGCCCGCGATAAGAGCAATGACGAGAAAGCCGATCGCCCAGCCGAACATGGTGTCCTCCTGACGCTAATGCTGGTTACTGGCCGTCTAAACCCTTCAAGTCCGGACGAGGTT
The DNA here is from genome assembly GCA_963761435.1 of uncultured Alphaproteobacteria bacterium. Lineage (GTDB taxonomy): Bacteria > Pseudomonadota > Alphaproteobacteria > Rhizobiales > Beijerinckiaceae > Roseiarcus. The sequence continues at coordinate 1,124,175 of CAVXHJ010000010.1, forward strand.
CCAATGAAAGGCGCGTCCTTTGCGCGTGATCCTGCTCTGGGGAACGATTGCGGGTTCAGTGCGTTGACCCGCCATCGCAACGCGATCCAGAGGAGAAGACATGTCAAAGGAAGCCCATACCAACGCCGCCCAGCACCACGAGAACGCGGCGAAGAGCCATAAGATGGCCGCCGATTTTCACGCCAAGGGTGAGCACGCGAAGGGTCGCGAGGAGTCATCGAAAGCTTTTGCTCATTCGAAAGCGGCGTATGAACATTCTGAGATGGCGCACGGCAAGAGCCAATCCCAGAGGTGAATCAGAGCCGGCGAGGCCGCGGCGCGGGCCTCACCGGCCCCGTAACGATTACTGGATGCGGGCGCGGGATGTCGGACAACCCTTCCTCTATGTCGGGCATTCCAAACCACATTGATGAGGCGGTGCGTTCGGTTGCGCAGCTCCATTCCGATCACCACGGCAGGGCCACTAACCCCCAGCGTGTCGTGAACCGGATAACCGCCTTCATTGCTCGGCCCTCCTTCGTTGCCCTGATGGGACTCGGAGTGGCTGGGTGGATCGGCGCAAATCTGATCGCGAGTTCGTTTGGTCTGCAGGCGTTCGACGCGCCGGCCTTTCCATGGCTGCAGGGCGCAGAGAATTCTGTTCTCACTGTTCCTGGTCATGCTCGTGCTCGTCGCTCAAAAACACGAGGATGAACTGAATGCGCATCGCGACACTCTGACGCTCGAGCTCGCGATCCTGAGCGAGCACAAGATCGCCAAGGTGATCCAGCTTCTTGAAGAATTGCGCAGAGACAGTCCGCACATCCAGGACCGCATCGACCCCCAGGCGGAGCAGATGGCTGAGCCTGCGGATGCCGGATCGGTTCTGGCGGCGACACGCGAGAGCAATGGACCGTGAGGCGCCGCGCGTTCTGAGAGTTGAGCGAAAGGAACAAAGCCCGGAGCCACGCTGTTTGGCGGATGCCGGTCGCTTGGCGCGCCGGCCGAGGGCTTGGGTATATTCATGCTGATCCGCTATGGCTTCGATCTCGCGCTTGAACTTACGCAGCCGACGACAATTCTCGCCCTGATGGATGTTCATTCCGAATTTCGGCGCAGTCTCGTCGAGGAGACTGAGCTCGAACTTTCACCCGCAATGTCGGCCCAACGTCTTGTCGACGGCGACGGCAACATCCTGAGGCGGTTGACTGCGCCGGCCGGGTCGGCGTCGTTGCGACTTGGCGGCGTCTTTCGCAGCGATGGCCGCCCGGATGAGGTCGACGTCGACGCCGGAGTTGTCGCGCCTTCGGACTTCCCACCCGATACGTTGGCGTTCCTGCGGCCCAGTCGATATTGCGAGACCGACCTCTTGGCGGATTTCGCCTGGGCGAACTTCGGCGCCATCCGCGGAGGGTGGACCCGCGTGCAGGCCATCTGCGATTTCGTTCATGAGCGCCTCAGGTTCAGCTATCCCGAGGCGCGCCCGACGCGGACCGCGAGCGAGGCTTTGGCGGAGGGCGTAGGCGTGTGCCGCGACTTTAGCCATTTGGCCATCGCCTTGTGCCGCTGCCTCAATATTCCAGCGCGATACTGCAACGGCTATCTCGGCGACATCGGCGTCCCGTCCGATCCGGCGCCGATGGACTTCAACGCCTGGTTCGAAGCCTTTCTCGGGGATCGATGGTTCACCTTCGACCCTCGGCATAATCGGCCCCGAATCGGCCGGATATTGATTTCACGCGGGCGCGACGCGGCGGATGTTCCGATGATCACGACCTTCGGCTCCCATGCGCTCACGCGCTTCGCCGTGATCACCGAGGAGATCAAAGAATACGACGCCGCGGCCGCTTGAGGGCGGGCTTTCCTCCGAGGAGCCACGCGCAAAGCTCCAGAGCTGGAACCTTCCCAGCATGTTGGCGTTTCCTAGGATCAGTCGACCTAAGGAGACGGTCATGCGGAAATTCTTACTTGCCGCGGCAGCGGTTGGCGCTCTCGGAACTGCGAGCGCCCTGGCGCAAAATACGGCGCCGAACGATCCGGCCAGCGGGACCGCCGGCGTGCACGACAATATGAATCCCTCGACAAGTCCGGGCGGCGCGGCCCTTGGCGCGAATCCGGATAGCGCCAACCCAGCAAATGCGCCGAAGATCGCCGCTCAGGAAATGCCAAAGGGTCAGCCGAGCTTCATCAACCTGCAAAATAGCGACATGCTGACCGCAAACGTCGTCGGCCTCGATGTCTATAACCAGCAGAACGACAAGATAGGCAAGATTCAGGACGTCGCCTTCAACGCCTCGAAACAGTTGACGGGTTATATCCTGTCAGTCGGCGGCTTCCTCGGCATGGGCACGCACTACGTCGCGGTCGATCCGAACGCCGTGTTGGTTCAATATGACGCCAGCAACAACACCTGGCGGGCGACAATGAACGCGAGCAAGGACCAGCTCAAGTCGGCGCCGGAATTCAAATACACGGGACAGTGGACAGGGAGCAGAAGCTGAGCCCCCAAGTCAAACGGAACGGAGCACTATCGCTCCGTTCCGCTTCCGATTTCGAAGACCAGCCGGCAGAGGATTCGTTCGTCTGGGTGGCTGGCGTAGCAAAGCGGCCGCGCCAGCGCACGCGGCTTCCGGCGCCACGGTCGGTGGTCAAAGAGGCGAGGTCATGTGCAACTCGGCTGCGGACGTTGATCGAATCTGGACTCTTATCAGCGACATTCCCGTTGCAATGGTCGTCACCCATGAATCTCAGGGGCGGAATATGCGAGCCCGCCCAATGGCCGTTCGGCCGGCTCGACAGGAAGGCGCAATCTATTTCTTGACCGACGTTGACGCGCCCAAAGCCGAGGAAATCCGGCTTGACAACACGATTTGCCTTGCACTGGCGGACAACAAAAGCCGAAAATACGTGTCAATTACCGGTCGCGGCGAGATCATCGAAGATCCGGCTCGAATCGAGGAACTCTGGTCGATTTACGACAAGGCCTTCTGGCCTGACAAAAGCGATCCGCGGATAAGAATTCTTCGGGTTACCCTCGAAAGCGCGGAGTTCTGGGAAGGAGCGGGGGCTGTCGTCACCGCCGTCAAGCTGGTCACTGCAGCTGTCTCGGGCGCGCGAATGAATCTCGGCGAGAACGAAAAGATTGGATTTGAGGGCTCGTCTAGCGAACGGTAGCGCGCACATTAGGGAAGAGGCGAAGCGATTTGACGCGTCGATCGCAACAGCGCCTCAATTAAGGGTGGCGCAGCTCGGATTTCATCTCACGCGGGCGCCCAAACCATCACGCTTGGTCCTGCATCAGCCGACGTAAAGCGTAGCCAGGTCACTAGGGCCCGCCCGATAGCGTATTCTCGGCGGCGCATTTTCACGTCGACCCAAATCGGTGATTGGAGGTCGCCACATCGGCTTGGGCGAGCGCGCTCCTCTAGACTAAAGGCTGGCTCCGGCGGCGCCGACGCTGGTATCTTCGGGGAGCGCGCCGTCCCCGGCGTGTCAATTGCGAATGAGAAAAAAGGGGGATTTGGATGCGATCGTGGCGCGTAGCGGGAATAAATTTTGACCACGCTCACATGGGCGATCTCCTCCGCGAGGTCTACGAGCATCCGCACGCTGAAATCGTCGGGATCTGTCACACTGACATCGAGCGGATGGCGGCGGCCCGCGCGGCCCTCAACATTCCCGATGACCGCGTATTCACTGACGCCGACCGCTGCATCCGGACGACCAATCCGGATTTGATCATTCTCTGTCCGGCGACCGCCGCCCATGCCGATTGGGTCGAACGGATCGCCCCCTATCGGATCGACATCCTCGTCGAAAAGCCCTTTGCAGCGACGCTGGCCGACGCCGACCGGATGATCGCCGCTGCAGACAAGGCACAAATCCGCATGGCCATAAACTGGCCGCTCGCCTGGTATCCGAGCCACGTCACCGCCAAGCGCCTCGCGGACGAGGGCGCCATCGGACGCGTCACCGAGGTTCATTACTATGATGGCAACCGCGGTCCGCTTTATCACGTCGCCGATAAGATCGAGGTCAGCCCGGGAGAGGTCGCCAAGCAGAAGCAAAACTCGTGGTGGTACAAGAAGGAGTCTGGAGGCGGAAGCCTGCTCGACTATCTTGGTTACGGCGTCACCCTCGGCGCCTGGTACCTAGGGGGACGGGCCCCAAGCGAGGTAACGACGATCATTGACCGCCCCGCTGGCCTCGAGGTCGACGAGCACTCCATCACAGTATGCCGTTACGAGGACGGCCTGTCCAAGTTCGAGACGCGGTGGGGGACCTTCACCGATCCGTGGACGCTTCAGCCGCAGCCGAAGTGCGGCTTCGTGCTGGTCGGCAGCGACGGCACCATCTCAAGCTACGACTACGAAAAAACGATCCGTCTGCAAACGCGGGCCCGCGCCGAGCAGCACGAGATTCCGGTTGATGAACTCGTCGCGCCCCGCCGCCATCCGATCGAATACATGCTTCACTGCAAAGAAACCGGAGAGGCCATCGCCGGCCCGCTCGATCCAAAGCTTGCGCGGATCGGCCAACGCATCGTCGACGCGGCGATGCGCTCCGCGGCGGAGAAGCGAACCGTGGACCTGGCGCAATGACCGGCGAGCCGCCTCAGGTCACGGCGGTCGACCAGGACCGCTACGCTCTGGTCACGGAAAAAGCCGCGGAAGTCGCTGCTCCCGATCTTCCTTACCGGCCCCGTGACCCCCGCGCCTACCGGCCCGGCATTGGATTGATCGGCGCCGGCGGCATTACCTTCTCCCATCTCGACGCCTACAGAAAGGCCGGTTATCGGGTTCTCGCGATCTGCAACCCGACTTTGGCGAAGGCGGCGGCGCGGCGCGACGCCTTCTATCCCGACGCCAGGATTTCGACGGACCCCGAGGCGGTTCTGACGTGCCCAGGCGTTGAAGTGATCGACATCGCGACCCATCCAGCTCAGCGCGTGGCATTGATCGAAGCGGCGATCGAGGCAGGCAAGCATGTGCTGTCGCAGAAGCCGTTCGTACTCGACCTCGACGTCGGCGAACGCCTTTGCGAGCGCGCCGCGAAGAGAGGCGTCCGGCTTGCGATCAACCAGAACGGCCGCTGGGCGCCTCACTTCGCCTATATGCGCGAAGCTGTCGGCGCCGGCCTGATCGGTGAGGTCATTGGCGTCCATGCCGCTGTCCATTGGGACCACACGTGGGTCAAGGGGACCGTCTTCGAGCAGATGGACGACTTGATCTTCTACGACTTCGCCATTCACTGGTTTGATTTTCTCGCCTCGCTGATTGGACGACGCGCGAACAGCGTCTATGCGACGCGCGGCTTTGCTGCGGGGCAGACCATTCGTCCAGCCATGCTTGCCCAGGCGCTCGTCACCTTTGACGGCGGCCAGGCCTCACTCGTCTTTGACGCTTACACGCGCTACGGCCCCCTCGACACGACGTACGTTGCGGGAACAAAGGGCAGTCTGTCGAGCATCGGTCCGAACCTGCAAGAGCAGACGGTTACGCTCCATACCCAAGCCGGCGCCGCGCGTCCGGCGCTGACGGGGTCCTGGTTCAACGACGGCTTCCACGGGGCCATGGCGGAGCTCCTCTCGGCGATCGAGGAGAATCGCGAGCCCTCCAACAATGGCCGAGACAACTTGCTAAGCTTGGCGCTGGCCTTCGCGGCTATCAATTCCTCGGGTTCAGGAATGGCGCGCCCCGTCGGCAGCGTCCGCAAGCTCGGTGCAGCAGTTTCGTAGGCGCCATCCGGAGTGCCGTTCCTTCACCTTTTGGCGGGGGGAAATTGCAATGGTATGAGATTCGCGCCACAGTGATGTAGCTGAGCCAAGAACCACCGGGAGGAAAACATGAGACGCTTATGCGGAATTGCCGCGCTTGCCCTGCTGACGGCGGCGCCCGTCGGGGGCGCGAGCGCCGCTCAACAGTTCGTAATCGGGGTCTCGAACACCCACATCGGCAACAGCTGGCGCGAGGAGTTCGTTTGCTCGATCAAAGCCGAGGCGCTCGCCTCGGGCTTGGTTTCGAAGATCGTTCTGGCCAATCGCGAAGCCGGCCCATCCGAGCAGATCGCGGACCTTCGCACCCTGATTTCGGCAGGCGTCAACGCCATCATCATAAACCCCTCGGACGAGAAAGCGCTCAACGGCGTGATCAAGCAGGCGGCCGACAAGGGGATCGTCGTCGTTGCAGCGGACCAGCCCGTCAGCGCTCCGGAAGCCTATATCGTCACCGGCGACCAGGAGACCTACGCCAAGGTCGGCGCCAAGTGGCTGTTCGAGCAGCTGAAGGGCAAGGGCGACGTCTATCAGATGCGCGGCATCGACGGGGCGCCCGGCGACAGCGTCAGGCAGAAGGGCTTCGAGGAGGTTCTAAAGGACTACCCCGGGATCAAGGTCGTCGCGACGACTTTCATGGACTGGTCCAACGAAAAGGCCGCACAGCAGATGTCCGCGATGCTCGCTTCAGGCAAGCATTTCGACGGCGTGTGGACTTCCGGGATCGACTACACGGTGATCGAGGCGATCAAGACTGCAAACAAGCCGTTCGTTCCGTTCGTGGGCGCCGACAACAACGGCTTCATGAAGCAGTTGATCGACTACAAGAAGGACGGACTGACTGGCGTCGCGGTCGGCAATTCGCCCGCGATCGGCGCCGCCGGACTGGTCGTCGCCCTGGACGTCTTGCAGAAAAAGCCGCGCGACAAGGTCACGACGGTTCCAACAGCCTGGTACGACAACACGACTGACGAAGGGGTGGCGAAGCTAAAGGCGCTCTACGACCCGAACGTCGCGCCGACCGATCCTGCCTATGGCCCCGAGAAGGATTACGGTCACTTTACCGCCGCCCAGGAAAAGGACTGCAAAGGTCCGGGCGAATAGCACCCAATCGCGCCGGCGTTTGCTTTTTTCGCGCGCCGGCGCTTCCTTCTTGACCACAATTGCGATCGTATAGTCGTGCTCGTCGACGCGAGGGCGCGGGTCATCAATATGCCGCGAGCAGACATGGGGGCGCCCCAATGACCGATCCGGCGCCTCTGCTTGAAGTCCGCGACGTCGGCAAGCGATTTGGGTCGGTCGTTGCGCTGAGGGCGGCGACGCTGAACGTCTCCCGCGGGGAGATCCACGCGTTGATGGGAGCCAACGGCGCGGGGAAGAGCACGCTCGTCAAGATTCTCACCGGCGTCTTTCCAGCAGACAGCGGGACCATAACGGTCGCCGGCGCCGTGCGGACCTTTCGCTCCCCCGCCGAGGCGCGTCGAGCCGGCATCGTCTCGGTCTATCAGGATCCGGCGCTCGTTCCCGACCTCACCGTGAGCCAAAACATGCGATTGGCCGATGTCGCCATCGCAAGCGTGCGGGAGCATCTCAACGACCTCGGCATACCGGATCTCAAATTTGGCGCGCTGGTGCGAGACATTCCCTATCCGATTTTGCGCCTCATCGATTTGGCGCGCGCGCTGGCGTCCGATCCGATCGTGCTTATGCTGGATGAGATAACGGCCGCTCTCCCGGCAGACCTGTCGGAACATGTCTTCGCGGTCGTGCGGCGCTGGCGCGGGCGCGGCGCCTCGGTAATCTTCATTTCTCATCGTATCGCCGAGGTGGCGGCGCTCTGCGATCGCGCCACGGTCTTGCGCGATGGCGTCTCCGTTGGCGTCACGGACGCCGCCCGAGGCAGCGAAGACCGAATCGTGTCGATGATGCTCGGCGTCGAATCGGTGACAGCCGGCCCCTTGGAGGCCCCGTCCCGGCAACGGAAAGGAGACAAGGTCGAGGAGCCGGCAGCGCTCGAAGTCCGTGATCTTTCTTACGGCCATATGCTCAAGAACGTCTCGTTCAGCCTGCGGGCGGGGGAGATTCTCGGTGTTGCGGCGCTCGAGGGTCAGGGGCAGCAGGAACTGTTTGATTGTATCGCGGGAGTCTCCCGGCACGACAGCGGAGACGTCGTGGCCCACGGCCGGAAGTTGAAGCTGAACCACCCGGGCGACGCGATCGCGGCGGGCCTCGTGCTCGTCCCGGCAAATCGGCTTCAGGCCCTCCTGCCGCAGCGCTCAATTCGCGAGAACGTTGCCTTGCCGCTTGTCCGCAACCCGTCGAACTGGGGCCTCATTCGCGAGCGCAGCGAGCATCAGCGCGTCGCCGCCGCCGTCAAGCGGCTGCAAATCGACGCCCGCGCCGGCTCCGAGCTCCGACGGCTGAGCGGCGGCAACCAGCAGAAGGTCGTGATCGCGCGATGGATCGCCACAGGGTTTCAAACCCTCCTTTGCTTCGATCCGACACGCGGCATCGATGTCGGCACCAAGCATCAGATCTATAGGTTGCTGCGTGAGATGGCGGAGGCCGGGTCATCCGTGCTGCTGTTCACGTCGGAGCTTCCCGAAATCGGCCTGGTTTGTGATCGGGCAATCGTCTTGTTCGGGGGTGAAGTCGTCGATGAGATGTCCGCCCGCGAGGCGGACGAGGGGACCCTGTTGCGCGCGGCGCATGGCATGGGCGTCGCACGTGAAACGGGCGGCGCGAATGGCATGAACGCCACACAAGGATCGGTCGCTGCTGCGGCGTCCCATGACCGTCCCTCCCTGGACGTCCAAGAGCCCGGCCAAGGCCCCCGCCTTCTCGACAGGATCAGCGGCGCCTTTGGCGCCTCCCCGGCGCTGTTCGGCATGCCGGCGCTGCTTGCCCTCTTCATCGCAGGCACCGTCGCGATCCATCCCACCTTCAATTCGTTCGATGCGCAATCGGTCGCGATGGCGGCGTTGCCGCTGGCCTGCGCCGCCGCGGCGCAGGCTGTGGTGGTGATCTCGGGCGGAATCGACTTGTCGATCGGATCGGTCATGGCGGTCGCAAACGTCCTCGCTGCGAGCACGATGAAAGACGCGAGCTTCGGCGAGGCGCTCCTGCTCGGCGTGGCGATCCTGGCGGCCGGGGCGGCGATCGGCGCGATCAACGGCCTCCTCGTCATCGTCTCTCGCGTCCCGGATGTCATTGTGACGCTGACCACAGGCTTCATCTGGGGCGGCGTCGCGCTCTTGATTCTCGAGAAGCCCGGCGGCGGCGCGCCTCCCGAATTCCTCAATCTCGGGACCGGGACGTTCATTACCGAATGGCTCTCCAATTCGCTGGTTCTGTTGGTCGTCGCCCTCGCCGCCGTCTGGATTCCGGTCCGCAGGTCGAAGACTGGCCTGCGCATCTACGCCACTGGCAGCGACCGGATCGCCGCGTTTCGCAGCGGCGTCAATGTCGAGTTCGCCCGGCTCGTCGCCTATGCCCTTGGCGGCTTGTTCAGCGCGATAGGCGGCGTGGGCCTCACAATGACGACGGGCATCGGCTCTCCGCACGCCGGCGTCCTCTATACGCTGAGCGGGCTCGCCGCCGTGGTCATTGGCGGGGTGAGCCTGACTGGAGGGCGCGGCGGGATCGTGGGGCCGGTCATCGCCGCTTTTATGCTCACCCTTATTCCCGCCGACCTGATCTTCTTGAACATCGACCCCAATTTCGGTCAGGTCATCCAGGGAACGCTGATCGTGCTGGTGGTGATGGCGGGGGGCCTGATCACCTCGATGAGAAGCCGCAAATGAGCGGCCCGTCGGGCGTTTCCACGGGAGCCGGGCGCTTCGAGGTCCGCAGCATTCTGCTCTGGTTTCAGCGCAACACCATTGTCGCCCTGATCCTCCTGCTCCTCCTGTTTGTCGCCATTGTCGAACTCCTGAAGCCGGGCACGGTCAATCCGGTCTGGCTGTCCAACACGCTCTTGTTCGCGGCGCCGCTCGGCATTCTCGCCGCCGGTCAGACGATGGTGATGCTGACCGGAGGGATCGATCTCTCGGTCGTCAGCGTCGCCACCGGCTCGGCCTTCCTGATGACGACGACCGCCTTGAAGTTCGGCAATCTGACCGCGGTTGCGATCGGGCTCGCCCTCGGGCTGACGGTGGGAGCGATCAACGGCGTCGGCGTCGCTCTGCTCGGCGTCCAGCCGCTGGTGATGACCCTCGGCACGGGCCTCATGACCGAAGGCATCATCATCGTCTACAGCCAGAGGATATTGGCGTCGCGCTCGATCGTGCCGGACTTCATCCACGCGATCGGCTCCGACCGTGTGGGCGGACTTATTCCTCTCGACCTCTTTCTTTGGCTGCCCATCGCGGCGCTGGTCGTGGTGACGCTGGGACGAACCGGCTTCGGCCGGTTGCTGTACGCCATCGGCGACAATCCCGAGGGTTGCCGGCTCGCGGGCGTGCGCGTGTGGCGGCTCCTCCTCCTCGACTACATGATCTGCGCGGTCTTTGCTTCAATCGCGGGCTTCGTTCTCGTCGGCCACACCAATTCCGCCGATCTCAGCCTGGCCGCGACCTACCTCTTGCCTTCGATCGCGGCGGTCATCATTGGCGGGACCTCCATCTTCGGCGGCCGCGGCGGCTATTCCGGCAGCATCGTCGGCGCCCTGCTTTTGACGGTGCTCGACGGGTTATTGACCCTTCTCGATTCGCCAGAGCCGATCAAGCAGGTCCTCTATGGCGCCATCATCTTCGCCCTGGCCGCCGCCTATTCGCGCCTGACCGCCTAAGTCGCGGCCAAATAAGACCAAGCTCGGCCAAGCTCGTCGCGCCGCATCTGGCCGCCGGGCCCTCAGGCGAGCCCGAGAATCCGCTCGACGACCTTCTCTTCGGCGCCTGTCGAGGCGAAGTCGTCGAACGCCCTGTCGGTGACGCGGATGATATGGGCGGCGATGAACGGAGCGCCTTCGGCGGCGGCGACTTCGGGATGCTTCAGGCAATCCTCCCACTCGTACACCGCCCAGCCGCCGAAATCGTACTCGGCGAGCTTCGAAAAGATCTGCTTGAAATCGACCTGCCCGTCGCCGAGCGAGCGATCCCGCGCCGCGCGTTTCAGCCAGGGCCGGTAGCCCGAATAGAAGCCTTGTTTGCCGGTCGGGCGAAACTCGGCGTCCTTCACGTGAAAGCCCTTGATGCGCTCATGGTAGAGATCGATGAAGGCGACGTAATCGAGCCCCTGCTTGATGAAGTGGCTGGCGTCATAGTTGATGGCGCAGCGCGGATGATCGCCGACGGCGGCCAGGAATTGCTCGAATGTCTCGCCGTCGAAAACATCCTGGCAGGGGTGCAGCTCAAACCCGAGGTCGACGCCCGCTTCGTCGAAGGCGTCGAGGATCGGCCTCCAGCGCCGCGCGAGCTCGGCGAAAGCGGATTCAATGAGATGTCCCGGGCGCTGCGGCCACGGATAGACAAACGGCCACGCAAGCGAACCGCTGAACGTCTGGGCGACCTTGAGACCCAGGCGCCGCGAGGCGGCCGCGGCGGCCTTCATCTCCTCGACCGCCCAGACCTGGCGCGCTTTCGGGTTCCCATGCACGCTCGGCGGCGCGAATGCGTCGCACATCACGTCATAGGCAGGATGGACCGCGACGAGCTGCCCCTGAAGAGCCGTCACCAGCTCGGTCGCCGCGAGGCCGTGCTCCTTCAGGGTCCCGGTGATCTCGTCGGCGTAGGTCTGGCTTTCGGCGCACCGGCGAAGGTCGAGAAATCGGGTGTCCGAACTCGGGAGCTGCAGCCCCTTATAGCCGAGGCCCGCCGCCCATTTGGCGATCGCGGGGAGGCTGTTGAACGGCGGGTGGTCGCTCGCAAGCTGCGCGATGAGCAGCGCCGGCCCCTTGATCGTGCGCATGAGAAGCCCTCCCGAGTTGTGTTTCCGCGCTCCTTATCTCAGGAGCTGTCAGCCCAAGGCGCTTCCTCGCCGGCAACGCTCGCGGCCTGCGTTTCCGATAGCACGCCTCAGGGAGCGGCGTCTTCACGCCGCGGCGCCGGAACCGCGCGGATGACGCGGGTCCGAGGGCGCGGCGGCGGTCAGCGCGACTGGGCGGCCCGCCAGGCGCGGTATTCGGCCTCGCCCTCCGCCGTCAGCGGATAGTATTTCCTCAAGTCTCCGCCCTGCGATAGGCGCAGGCGGGAGAATTCCTCCCATTCGGCGTGCTCGCCGGCGATCTCGACCAGCTTGGGGGCAAGCGCGGCCGGCACCAGCACCACGCCGTCATCGTCAGCGACGATGATGTCGCCGGGGATGACCAGCACGTTCGCGCAGGCGATCGGCACGTTCACGGCGAAGGGAATGATGTTGGTCTGGGCATGGTAGTTCGGCGTCACGCCCTTGACCCAGACGCCGAGGTCGAGTTCGGCGGCTTTGGCCGAGTCGCGGATGCAGCCGTCGATCACCACGCCGGCCCCTCCCCTGCCGGCGAAGAACGTCAGCATCATCTCGCCGAAAATGCCGCTGCCGAGGTCGCCGCGCGCATCGACCACCACGACGTCGCCCGGCTGGGTCGGGTAGAGCACATGGCGATGCAACTGCCGCTCGGGGTCCTCGTATTCGGCCTCTCCGTAGAGATCTTCGCGCTTGGGCATGCACTGCAGCGTCAGCGCCGGGCCGGCGACGGTGCGGCCGGGTTTGAGCGGACGCGGGCCTCTGATCTGCGGATCGCGTATCCCCAAGCGCTGCGCGAGCTCGCTGCTCAGCGTCGCCGAACCGATTTTCGCGAGCGCCTCCACGAGAGCGCGGGGCGGCCGCTTGATGTCCCTGATCTCGATCCCGGTGTTCAATCCGCTCTCCTTCTCTGTGGCGCTCGCGCGTGGCGCTCGACCGGTCCTTGGGCGTCGTTAGCCGCGTATCTCATGATCATCAAATCCATCGATCGCGTTGGCGCGGAGGTCGTCGAGATTCATCGCAACGCCCAAGCCCGGCTCCCTGCCGAGCTTGATGCGGCCGCCGGAATTGTCGAGCGGTTTTTCCATCAGCCGGCCATAATGGCTCAGGTCGAAATTGCCGGTCTCGATGCGGTAGAAATTGGGCGCCGTCATCATGACATGAGCGCCAGCGATGACGTTGATCGGCCCGCTGGCGTCATGGGGCGAGATCGGCACGTAATAGGCCTCGGCGAGCGTGGCGATCTTCTTGAGCTCGGTGATGCCGCCGGTCCATGTGACGTCGGGCATGATGTGGTCGGCCAGCTGCTGCTCGAGGATCGGCACGAACTCCCAGCGCGCATGGAGCCGTTCTCCAACCGAGACGGCCGCGCTGACCCGTTCCCGCACCTGCTTGAGGGCGTGATAGCTCTCGACCGGAACCGGCTCCTCGAACCAGTCGATCTGGCCCGCGTCCTCGAGCGAGCGGCAGAGCCGGATCGCGGTCGGCACGTCGAAGCGGCCATGCGCGTCGATCAGGATTTCGACTTCCGGCCCGGCCGTCTCGCGCGCACTTTGCCGACGATGTCCCACAGCGCGATGTCGATGCCGCTGATGACATGGGACGTCGCCCCGCGCTAGCCCATATAGGTGAAGGCGGCGTCAGCTCGCCGCTGCTCGGCGCCCGGAGGTTGCGAGAGATCGAGGAGAACGTGGGCAGCGTCGGCTGGGCGATCAAGCCCGACGACATAGCCGCGATCGATCGGCCGACTTCGCCGATCTGGTCGGAAATCGCCGCCAAAGGCGACATGTTCTGCTACTGGGCGCGCTACGGCAAGCCGAAGGCGCAGCGGAAATCCCGAGTCTCGGCCGAGCGGTGGAAGAAATTCAGGGGGATTCAGCGAATATGAAGATCACCGACATCAAGACCGCCGTCGTCGCCTATCACGGGCAGGCGACGCTGGTCCGCATCGATACCGACGAAGGTCTCGTCGGCTACGGCGAAGCCAATCCCGACGCTGGCGCCGCGGCGGTCGTCGGCCTCATCGCGCAGCTCAAGAACGAGCTCATCGGCGAGGATCCGCGCAACGTCGAATATTGCTGGGAAAAGCTTCGCCGCAACCATGTCTTCTCCGGCGCGCAATCGGGCGTCTTCCTGATCGCGCTGAGCGGCATCGAAATCGCCCTATGGGACCTTGCAGCCAAAGCCGCGGGCCAGCCGCTCTATCGTCTGCTCGGCGGCAAGTTCCGCGACCGCATACGGCTCTATGCCGACTGTGGCGACGGGGACGACAAGTCCGGCTCGCCGAGGGGCTGCGCGGCCCGCGCCAAGCGCATGGTCGCCGAAGGGTTCACCGCGCTCAAATTCGATGTCGACGATCTGCGCCACCCGGCCAAGTTCGACGGGGCAAACCACACCGCGAACGCCGCCGAGATCAGGTCGATGGTCGAGCGCGTGGCCGCCGTCCGCGGCGCGATCGGGCCGGACATCGATCTGTGCATCGACTTGCATGCCCGCTACGACGTGCCGTCGGCCTGCCGCATCGCCTGGGAGATGGAGCCGTTCAAGCTTCTGTGGCTCGAGGAGCCTATTCCCGCCGAGAACGTCGATGCGCTGCGCCAGGTGAGGGCGCGCAGCCGCACGCCGATCTGCGTCGGCGAGAATCTTTACCTGCGATGGGGATTCCGCGAGCTGCTCGAGCAGCAGGCGGCCGACGTCATAATGCCGGACGTGCCAAAATGCGGCGGGCTCGCGGAAAGCAAGAAGATCGCCAATCTCGCCGAAGTCTACTACCTGCCGTTCGCGCCGCACCTCGTCTCGACGCCCCTCGGCACGATGGCGACTTGCCACACCTGCGCGTCGGTCCCGAATTTTCTGGTCCTGGAATGGCACGCGCTCGAGGAGCGGGAGGTGTGGGACAGCTATGTCCATGTCCCCGACGGGTCGGCTTCCATCGTCAAGGATGGACATGTCGCCATCCCCGACGCGCCGGGCATTGGCGTCGAGCTCAACATGGATAGCGTCAAGCGGCACGCTGTCGCGGGATACGGCGTCTTCGCATAAAGGCGCTCCGGCGCACGCCCCGCAAACCGACCTTTTGCCTAGCCTCGCGCGTCATGGCCCGGGCTCCAAGGAGCGCGATCGGTCAAGCCGCCGGCGAGCGCGCCGACTTTTGGCTCTTATGGCGTTATCTGTTGGTCGACCGGTTTGCTGTTCGTTCGTCGAACCCTTGCCGTCATGGCCGGGCTTGTCCCGGCCATCCACGCCGGGCCGCCGCAAGAACGAGTCCCGCCTCGGCGCGACCGGCAGGAAGGCGGACGGTCGCAAGGCTTTTCGCGCTTGCCTGCGTCGATGCGCTGGGCCTTCGTGGATGGCCGGGACAAGCCCGGCCATGACGCCTTGATGGCGCCGTCCGCCACCTCCGCCATGCTCCCGATTCCTTCCCCACAACAGCCAACGCGATAAGAGCGCGACTTTTTCTTGCGATTATCAGAAAACATGGGTAGAGTGGTCCTGTCGCCGAACGCGCCGCCTCGAGGAGAGCGGCGCCCGCCAGGAGAAGCGGGGAGAAGCGGGTTTTTGCGCCGGATCGTCGTAACCCATTGAAAAGGCCCAATTCGCGGAAGGGTTTTCCTTTGATACCTTTCCGGAATCCTTTGCCCCGCTTCCGGTTTCCTTTGCTGGGCTTCCCGCATTCTTTGCTGGGCTTCCTCCAGGCTTGGGCCTGACCGGCGCCATTGGAGCGTCATCGACCGGATTTAAGCGCCGCAATTGCACCCCGTTTCGATCAGACCTCCGCGGGCGCCGGCGGGGGTATCCCAAGGATCATGTCGGACGCCTTTTCGGCGATCATGATCGTCGGCGCGTTGGTGTTGCACGAGGGGACGAAGGGCATCACGGAGGCGTCGACAACGCGGAGCCTGTCGATGCCGCGAAGCTTGAGGTCCGGCGTCACCACGGCTTCAGGGCCGGTTCCCATCGCGCAGGTGCCGGCCGGATGGTGATCCGTCTTGCACGAACGGTAGACGTATTCGGCAAGCTCCTCGTCGCTGTTCAATTCGTCGCCCGGCTGCCGCTCGGCCAGCACGAACGGCTTCAGCGCCGGCTGCCGCAGGATTTCGCGCGCGAGCCTCAGCCCCTTTATGGCGCATTCGCGATCATAAGGGTCGGCCCAGTAGTTCGGGTCGATCAGCGGGGCGGCCTTTGGGTCTGAACTTGCGAGCCTCACGGTTCCCCGCGAACGCGGACGAAGGAACGCGGAGTTGAGAGTGACGCCCGGATTCTTCATTTGCGAGACGCCCGCCTCGATCCCAGAACCCAGCCCCAGATGAAACTGGATGTCCGGAGACCGCGCTTGCTTGTCCGCGTACCAGAACCCTCCAGTCTCGAAGAGGGTCGAGGTCACTGGCCCGGTCTTGAACAGGAGATATTCGATTCCCGCCCAGACCGTGCGATGCGGCCGGGCGACGCGGTCGTAGGTGTGATCGCCGGTGCACTCCGAGATCGCATAGAGGTCCAGATGGTCCTGCAAGTTGCTTCCGACGCCCGGAAGATCCCGGACGACCGTCACGCCGGCGGCCTTGAGCGCGTCCGCGGGCCCTAGTCCGGAAAGCTGGAGCAGCCGCGGCGACCCGATCGCGCCGCAACTCATGATGACCTCGCGTTCGGCGCGCAGGGTCTCGGTTCCACTCCCGTGCGCGACCGTGACCCCGACGGCGCAGCCGTTCTCGACCTCGATTTTGAGCGTTTGCGCCTGCAGACGGACGGTGAGGTTCTTGCGTCCTTGCGCCGGCTTCAGGAAAGCGCTCGACGTCGAGGATCGTTCAGCGTTGCGGGTCGAGAGCTGATAGTGGCCAATTCCGTCCTGCTTCGCGCCGTTGAAGTCGAAATTGAACGGGATGCCGGCCTCCTGCGCGGCGCGCAGAAAGGCGAAGCTGATCGGCGGCGGATTGACGGGATAGGAGACGCCGAGCGGTCCGCCGTAGCCGTGGTAGGCGTTGACCAGGCGCTGGTTATCCTCGCTGCGCACGAAATAGGGAAGGACCTCGCGATAGCTCCAGCCTTCGCAGCCCGCATCGGTGACCCAGGCGTCGTAGTCCTTGCGGTTGCCGCGCGTGTAGAGCTGGGCGTTGATCGACGATCCGCCGCCAATGACCTTGGCCTGGGTGTACCAGATAACACGGCCGTTGAGATGTTTCTGCGGGACGGTGCTCCAGCCCCAGCTCGCGACGCCCTTGGTCATCTTGGCGAAACCCGCGGGCATACGGAAAAGCGGGTTCCAGTCTCCGCCGCCGGCCTCCAGAAGGAGAACCTTGAGGTTGGGATCGGCGCTGAGGCGGTTCGCAAGCACGCATCCGGCGGCCCCCCCGCCGACGATGATGTAATCATATGCCATCGTCATCCTTCCGGATTGATCAAAGGTCGTTCCTTGCGACGTGATCGGCGACGCGAAGCGCCTGGGCCGCGATCGTCAGGGAGGGGTTGACCGCCGCCGACGTCGGCAGGAACGAGGCGTCGACGACGAAGAGATTGGGATGGTCGAAGGCGCGGCAAAAGGGGTCCAGCGGCGCCTTCGCGGGATCGAGCCCGATGCGAATCGTCCCGCACTGGTGCGACGGCGTTCGGCGGTCGAACGGCTGGGAAAGCACGATCGGGTAACCCGCCGCGCGCAGGCGATCCTTGAACGCCTTGACCAATCCCTCGTGAGCCTCCCAGTTGCTGCGCTTCCAATCGAGACGAATCCGCCCGCCCTCCACCGTCACGCGGCTCGCGGGATTCGGAAGGTCCTCGCTCATTGCGTACCAGTCGACGGAGCGCCTGCTCATCACGCCGAGCGCCCATTCCGGCGCCAAACGGAGGCTCGTCTTCAGGATCGGGGCCGTGACCCGCCCGAGCAGCTGGATGTTTCCAAGCGGCGGACCGCCGTGGCCATCGTCAAGATAGAAGTCGTTGATCCCGAGCGTTTTCTGATAGATCGAATCGTTGATCGTCCTCGGGTCGATCGCCAGCACCGCCGAGCAGTTGTGATTCATGAAATGCCGGCCGACCGCGTCCGACCGGTTGGCGAGCCCGCCCTCTCGAGACGCGAGCAGCAAAGCCGCGGAGTTGACCGCGCCCGCGGCCAGGACGACGATCCTCGCGCGGATTGTTTTTCGTTCGCCGTTGGTCGAGACTTCGGCGCCGGCAACGCGCTTGCCGTCGGGTTCGAGCAGCAGTCTTTCGACGCGGGCGTTTGTGCGCAGCTCGACGTTCGGGTGCGCGAGCGCTTCGCTGACGCCGCAACTTTCGGCGTCCATCTTGCCGCATCCGGTGTCGGGATAGGCGTCCCACGGCGTCTTCGCCCGTCTGAGCCATTTGTCGAGGTCGAGGCCGAGCGGCAAGGGAAACGGATGTAGCCCGACTCGGGTCAGCCGCTCGCGCACTTTGGCGATCGCCGGCTCATCTGGCACGGGTCCAAACGGATAGCGCTCCGAATGGCGCGGCTCCGTGCGGTCAAAATTCTCCGCCCCGCGGACCCGATAGAGCTTCTCGGCGCGTGTGTACCAGGGCTCGAGTTCTTCGTAGGCGAACGGCCAACCGGCCGTTGTTCCCTCTCGATAGCTGATCGGCTCGAAATCCCGCGCGCGATATCGGATCAGGACCGCGCCATAGAGCTTCGTGTTGCCGCCCACATAATAGTAGTTGCCGGGATTGAACGACTGTCCCGCGCCGTCGAGCCAAGCTTCGTGGGGTCGGAAATAGCCGCGCTGAAAGATCGCGCGCGCGTCCCGCGCCGCCTCGCTGTCCCGCAGTCGCTCGCCGCGTTCAAGGATGAGGATCCTGGCTCCGCTGGGCGCAAGCCCGGCCGAAAAAGTCGCACCGCCCATCCCTGATCCGATGACAAGGACGTCGACCGTTTCCTGATTCGGCATCCCGTCCTCTACGACGTCGGCGCGCGGTAGGGGCTTTCGCCCTCAAATCCGACGGGTGGTCGCCGGGTCGAACAGCACCGCCTTGTCGAGGTTGAAGGCGAATTCGTGGTTCTGCCCGACGCGCACGTCGGCGTCGGCGCGCATGCGCGCCGTCACCTCCTTGCCTGCGATGTGGGTGACGACGAAAGTGTCCGAGCCTGCAGGTTCCACGATTTCGACATTGGCGTTGAAGCTCGCGACGGTCTTGGCGTTGCGATCCATGCTTTCGCGATCGTTCACAGCTTCCGGGCGGATGCCGAAGATCACCTTCATGCCATCGGAGAGATGGCCCGCTTCAGCGCTGGGCGGCGCCGGCAATACGATCGGCGCATGATCCTTGCGCTCCAAGATGATCTGAGCCGCTCCATTGGCTCGAGCGACCTTGCCTTCCAGCAGGTTCATCGCCGGCGAGCCCATGAAATCGGCGACGAAAAGATTGTTCGGCATATTGTAGATTTCGTTCGGCGTCCCGACCTGTTGCAATTCGCCGTCTTTGAGAACCGCGATCTTGGTCGCCAGCGTCATCGCCTCAATCTGGTCGTGCGTGACATAGACGATCGTCGTGCCCGTCGCCTGATGGAGACGCTTGATCTCGATCCGCATGTCGACGCGCAGCTTCGCGTCAAGGTTCGAGAGCGGTTCATCGAACAGAAACACGCGCGGCTGTCGAACCAGGGCGCGCCCCATCGCCACGCGCTGGCGCTGTCCGCCGGAGAGCTCGACTCGGCCGGCGATCGAGAAGATGCTCGATCTGGAGCGTCTTCGCGACGCTTGCAACCGCTTTGTCCCGCTCCGCCTTCGGCACGCCGCGCATCTCCATGCCGAACGCCATGTTCTGCGCGACCGACATATTCGGGTAGAGGGCATAGGACTGAAACACCATCGCGATGTCGCGCTTCGAGGGGTGAAGGTCGTTGATCGGTTGGCCCTCGATGCGAATGTCGCCTGAGCTGATCGATTCAAGCCCCGCAATCGTGTTGAGAAGCGTCGATTTTCCGCAGCCGGACGGGCCGACCAGAACGAGAAAGCCCCCCTTGTCGAGCGCAAGGTCGATTCCCTTCAGGATCTCGAGCGATCCGAAGCGTTTGCGCAAGCCGGTGATTTCGAGAAAAGCCATGTCTCAACCTTTCACCGCGCCGGCCATCAGTCCGCGCACGAAGTACCGGCCGGCCACAATGTAGACGAGCAACGTAGGAGCAGCCGCGATGATTGCCGCCGCCATGTTCACGTTGTACTCGACAATCCCGGTCGAAGTGTTGACCAGATTGTTGAGCGCGACCGTCATCGGCGACTGGTCGCCGGCGGCGAAGGTCGACCCGAACAGGAAGTCGTTCCAGATATTGGTGAACTGATAGATCACCGTGACGATGAAGATCGGCGCGGAATTGGGCAGGAGGATTCGTCGGAAGATCTGGAAGAAGCCCGCGCCGTCGATCATCGCCGCCTTGACGAGTTCGGTCGGGAACGCCTCGTAGTAGTTGCGGAAGAAGAGCGTCGTGAAGCCGAGGCCGTAGACCACGTGCACGATGACGAGGTTCTCGGTCGGATTGCCGAAACCGAACGAGAAGCCGGTAAGATCGATCAGCCTGTTGCCGAAGCTGCCGAGGAAGCCGAGAATAACGGCCATCGGGATGATGACGGACTGGAACGGGATGAAGCAGGCGAACAGCATCATGCCGAACACAAGCTTATGTCCGGGAAAGCGCCACTTGGTCAGCACGTAGCCGTTGAGCGCGCCGAGCAGCGTCGAGATCAGGACGGCGGGGACCACCATCTTGATCGAATTCCAGAAGTAGCCGTTGATGCCGGCGGTGTCGGAGACGCCGATGCGCGCCTCGCCCCAGGCCTTGACCCAAGGATCGAACGTCAGGTGGCGGGGCAGCGCGAACATATTGCCGCCAGTGACCTCGTCGAGCGGCTTCAGCGACGTCATCACCATCACGACGAGCGGGACGAGATAGATGAACGCGAAAACCAGCAGCAATCCATAGATGACAACGCGCGTCATCGTGGAATGCCGCACCGGCTCGCGGCTCGGCCCCGCAGTGATGAGATCGGCGGCGCTCACCGGCCTTTCTCCCGAAGCTCGGAATAGAGATACGGAACCATGATCGCGGCGATCGTCGCAAGCATGACGACGGCGCTCGCCGAGCCGACCGCCATCTGGTTGCGCGTGAACGTGTAGGAATACATGAACGTCGAGGGCAGCTCGGCCGCACCGCCTGGATTCTTGCCGGTGACCGATAAGACGAGGTCGTAGGATTTGATCGCCATATGGGTGAGTATGATCAGCGCCGACAGGAAGACCGGGCGCATGATCGGAAGGATGATGCGGCGATAGGTGGCGAAAGCCGAGGCCCCGTCGATTTGCGCAGCCTTGATGATTTCGCCGTCGACGCCGCGCAGGCCGGCCAGGAACATCGCCATCACGAATCCAGACGTCTGCCAGATGCCGGCGATCGCGACGCAGTAGATCATCATCCTCGGGTTGACGACCCAGTCGAACTTGAAGCTGGTCCAGCCCCAGTCGTGAACGGCTTTCTCGAGTCCGATGCCGGGATCGAGAAAGAGCTTCCACGCGGTGCCGGTCACGATGAAGGAAAGAGCGAGCGGGTACAGATAGATCGGCCTCAAGATTCCCTCGCCGCGGATTTTCTGGTCGAGCAGAATAGCGAGCGTCAAGCCCAGAAAGAGACAGAACACGACATAGAGGCCGCCGAAAATGCCCATGTTCACGATCGCCGTGTACCAATTCGACGGCGGGTCGGTCTCGAAGGTCCAGTTCCAGAGCCTCTGATAGTTGAGGAGGCCAACGAGCTTGGTGGTCGCGAACGCCTTCGAGTTCGTGAATGACAAAAATAGCGTCCAGAGGTTGAAGCCGTAGACGAAGACCAGCACGAGCAGGAAGGAAGGCGCGAGCACCAGTTTCGGCAGGATATTCTGAAGCCGCTCGCGTATTTGCATACGCGGATGGGCCGTCGATACCGCGGTGGGCGCAAGGATCGTCGTCATGCTGGACCTCAAGGACCTCGTCTGGAAATCCGTCCAACGATAAGCCCTCCCCGCCCATGAGGCGGGGAGGGGCAGTCTTTCCTACTTGGCGTTGTTCAGCGCCTTGACCAATTCGGTCACCGCGGCGTCGGAACTCTTGATTTCGCCGTGGAAGAACTTGGTCACGACGTCATGATAGGCGCCCGCGACCGCCGGCGGCTGCGCGTAGTTCTGAGCCATCGAGCCAACGAACTTGCCGTCCGCGTTCGCCTTCTTCACATCGGCGATGCCCTTCTTGCCGCACATGTCGAAGGCCGCGTCGGACACGTCCATGCGCGCGGGGACCGAACCCTTGACGACGTTGAACGCCGACTGGAAGCTCGGGCTCATGGTCGCGTCGGCGAGCGCGAGCTGGGCCGCCTTGCGGTCGGCCGGGACGTCGAACATCGCGAACATGTCCGTGTTGTAGATGACGTCGCCATCGGTGCCAGGGAAGCGATAGCAGAGGAAATCCTTGCCGGCTTCCTTGTTTGCGGCCTTGAACTCGCCCTTGGCCCAGTCGCCCATCACCTGCACCAGCGCATCGCCCTTGATCACCATAGCGGTGGCAAGGTTCCAATCACGCCCGGCATAGTTCGGGTCGGTGTAGGCGCGAAGCTTCGCAAGATTGTCGAACGACTTCTTCATCGTATCCGACTTGAGCGCGCTCTCGTCGAGGTCGATGAACGCCTTCTTGTAGAAGTCGATGCCGCCGGTCGACGCGACGACCGAGTCGAACAGCGTCGCTTCCTGCCAGGGCTGGCCGCCAAGCGCGAGCGGAATGACGCCGCCAGCTTTGGCCTTGTCGAGCAGCGCGACGAACTCGTCGAAGGTCTTCGGTTCGGTTCCACCGATCTTGTCCATCACAGCCTTGTTGAGCCAAATCCAGTTCACCGAATGAATGTTGACGGGAACCGCGTCCCATTTGCCGTTCGTCGTGGTGAACTTTTGCAGCGCAATCGGGACGACCTTCGCCCAGTCCTCCTTCGTCGCAAGCGCGGTAATGTCGCCGAGCTTGCCGGCTTCCGCATAGTCGACCGCGAAATAGCCGAGGATCTGCGAGGCGGTCGGCGGATTGCCGGCGGCCACCATCGCCTTCAGCGCTGTCATTGCGCCTTCGCCGCCGCCGCCGGCGATAGGAACGTCCTTCCAGGCGTAGCCTTCTTTTGCCAGATCCTGCTTGAGGACGTTGAGCGCGGCCGCTTCGCCGCCCGAAGTCCACCAATGCAGCATCTGGACTTCCTTGTTGTCGGCCGCTGAGGCCGCGCCGGCGACTCCGACGGCCATGGCGGCCATCGCGCTTGCCATTAATATGGTGCGGAATTGCATTGTCTACCCTTCCAAGTTCGCTGCTCCCGCCGGAAACGGTCCGGCCCGTATTCAGAAACCTTGATCGGCTCCCAATTCTTGTCGTCCGCTACGCGCTGCGCGGGAACCACCAGCTCGTTCGCGGGCCCGTATGGATATGAAACGTCTTCTCCTCGGTATAATCATTCACGGCATTTCGCCCTAGCTCCCGGCGGCCGACGCCCGACTGATGGTAGCCACCAAACGGCAGCTCCGGCGTACCGTCCATGAACGTGTTAACCCAGACCGTGCCGGCGCGCACGCCCCCCTCCCGGCCCTCGCTCGGCGTCGAGCGGTCGCGCGGAAGGAGCTTCGGCCTCATTCCCGGTCCTGGTTCATCAGCGAATTCACCCTAGCGGCCGGCGAAGTTCGGCGCTCGCTTCGCGCGGAATGCCGCGACGCCCTCGGTCAGATCCTCCGTCAGCGCGGTCAGCGCCCCGGCGAGGCCCTCGATCGGCGCGTCGCGGTCCTCGCCCTCCGCGACGTTGATCATCGCCTTGACTATCTGAACCGCAACGGGGCCTCGCTTCGCGATTTCGCCGGCGACGATCCTGGCCCGCTCGACGCCAGCGCCCTGCTCGGTCACTTCGTCGACGAGGCCGAGCGCGAGCGCTTCCTGCGCGCTGAACATTGCGCCGGCGAGCGCCATGCGGCGGACGGCCGATGGCCCAAATCGGCGCACCAGCCGCTGGGTGCCAGACCATCCGGGCGCCATTCCGAGTCCCGACTCTGGCAGGCCAAGCCTGATCCCCCTCTCGGCGATGCGGATGTCCGCTACCGCGGCGAGCTCGAGGCCGCCGCCGAACGCGTGGCCAGTGAGCGCGGCGATCAGGGGGACCCGCAGACGCGCGAGCGCCTCAAACGCGCGATGGCCGGCCCGAGTCCAAACACGCCACATCTCGAGCGGCGGCAGATCGCTCCATGCCGCGATGTCCCCGCCGGCGCAGAACGCCTTGCCCTCGCCCGACAGGATCGCGACCCGAACGTCGCGCGAGGCCTCGATCGATCGCGCGGCGTCGCCGAGCGCGTCGACCATCGCCGCGTCGAGGGCGTTGAGCTTCTCCGCCCGCTTAAGCGTGAGCAGAGCAAGCGGACCTTCAAATGTCAGATCGACGAAGGCGCTCATGGCGCCGCGCCCACAGCCGGACGAAGCGTCAACCCAATAGGCCCGGGACGAAAAAGGGTCTCATCCATCACGCGCACTTTCGCCGCGATCCGCAACGGAAACTCGGCCTGCGCGAGAACGTCGCGCTTCAGGTCGATGCCGGGCGCAAGCTCGATGAGCGTGACGCCCTCCGGCTCCAGTCGAAGCACGCATCGCTCCGTGACATAGAGAATGTCCTGCCCTTGGGCGACGGCGCGCGGACCCGAGAATGACACCTGCTCGACCGCCTCGACCAGCTTCTTGACCTTGCCCTCTTTGAGAATGGAGAGCGCGCCACCGCGAATTTCGAGGCCAGCCCCCGCGGTGAAGTAACCCGAGAAGACGATCCTCTTGGCGCGCGCCGTAATATCGACAAAGCCGCCGGCTCCCGCCGTCACGTGCGGACGGACGCCAAGCCTTGAAACATTGACGGAGCCCAGCCGGTCGATCTGCAGGAACGAAAGCAGCGACATGTCGAATCCGCCGCCCTGGAAATAGGCGAACTGGTGGGGCGACTGCACGATGGCCTCCGCATTGGAGGCGCAGCCGAATTGGAAGTCGAGCAGCGGCACGCCGCCGACCGCGCCCTGTTCGATCACCCAGGTCACCCCGCCGTGCCTGCCCTCCTCGATCAGAATGCGTGGGACGTTGGCGGAAATACCGAAGCCGATGTTCACCGCGTCGCCGTCCCGAAGCTCCCGCGCTACGCGCCGCGCGATCACCTTCGCGACATCGAATCTCGGCGTCTCGAAAGAAGACAGCGGTCGCGAGACTTCGCCCGATATCGCCGGCTCGTAAGGCGTTTGGGTCGTCTGCAGCTGGTCGGGCGCAACGACGATGAAGTCTACAAATATGCCGGGCACAACGACGTGATGCGGACGAAGAGTCCCGGCGACCGTCAGCCGCTTGACTTGCGCGATGACGACGCCGCCGTTGTTGCGCACGGCGAGCGCCTGATCGATCGGACCTAGAATGCCCCCCTCATGCTCGTAAGAGAGGTTGCCGCGCTCGTCGGCCGTGGTCGCGCGGATGATTGCGACATCCGGCACGATCGCCGGGAAAAATAGCCAGTCCTGACCGGCGAAGGCGACACGGCTGACGATAGGCTGAGCCGACGCTTTCGGGTTCATGGCGCAACCCTCGCGCGCCGGATCGACGAACGTGTCCATCCCGACCTTGGTCAGGACGCCCGGCCGCTTGGCCGCCGCCTCGCGATGTATGTCGAACAGGATGCCTGAGGGCACGTTGTAGGCCGGGATCGCGTCGCTGCTAATCATTTTCCAAATCGCGGGCGGTTCGGCCGAGGATGGCCCGGACGGATAGGAGCCCGCGAGAACGCGCGCCAGACACCCGGGCTTGGCGAGATGGTCGACCCCCTTGACGCCCCACATGTCGCCGGCGGCAATCGGATGGAGCGTCGTAATATTGCGCGGATGGCCCTCGGCGTCGAAGCGTTCCCCGATCGCCTTCAGCACGGCGTCCGGGCAACCGAGCGCCGAAGACGACGAGACTGTGACGATGGCTCCGTCGGGAATGAGGCGCGCCGCGTCCGAGGCGGAGATGACTTTCTGCTTGGGCATTGCCCGGCTCTAAACCCTCAAGTCGATGGCGGTCTCGGCGCCCGATCGCGTGGCCTCGAGCGTGGCAAGCGCAATGCTCAATGACTTGACGCCATCCTCCCCGGTCGCAGCCGGCGAGCCGCGTCCGGCGACCGCGTCCTGGAAGAGCCGGACCGAGCGGGCATAGAGATTTTCGTGCGGGATTTTCAGGCTCTCTTCGCCCGCAGCGGTGCGAAGCAGGACCTCGCCCTTCGGAGCCTGCGTCATGCAATCGCGACCGATCAGCGAGCCCTGTTCGCCATGGACCTCGAAACCGGTCGTCGCATATCGCGTCGTGAATGCGTCGTGGAATTGCGCAAGCAATCCGCTGGAGAACCGCATGACGCCCATGACGCCGTCTTCTACCGCGCCGCTGCCCATTCCCCCGCGCGAGGCCATTGCGCTCACCGCCAACGGCTCGTCATTGAGGACGAATCGGAGCGTGTCCGCGTCGTGGACCGTGATGTCCAACACCGCGCCGCCGCCCGCGGCGGGCTTCTCGATCCGCCAGCCCTGCAAATGGGGTGGCAGATAGACCGCATGGAACACCCGCGCGAATAGCGGTTTCCCGATGCGCCCCGCATGAATGGCCTCCCTCATTGCGCGGTGCGTGGCGGCGTTGCGGAGATGATGATTCGTACCGACAACCACGCGGTGCGCGCGGCATTCGGCGACCATCGCGCGAGCGTCGTGGAGGCTCAGCGCCAGCGGCTTCTCGCAGAGAACATGCTTGCCCGCCCTCGCGGCGGCGAAAAGCTGGGCGCGATGCAGCTCGTTGGTGGTCGAAATGTAAATCGCGTCGACCTTTTTCGACTGGACCAAATCATCCAGGCTTGTCGTCGCATCTGCAATTCCGTGCTCATGCGCGAATCTCGCCGCGCGGTCGGCGTTCGCGCTCATCACCGCGACGACTTCGCCTTCATTGGCGCGGAACGCCGCGATCATGTGCTGTGCGGCGATTGTGCTGGCGCCGGCGAGCCCCCACCGGAGTTTCGTCACGAATGGCCTCCTGGCGGGCCGTGCGCAGCGGCGCCGCAAGACGCGCGCACAATCAGGGCCGTCGGGCAGATGACTGTTTCTGGCTCGAAGTTTCCGCTGGCGAGTTGACGCATGAGCAACTGCGCGGCGCGAGATCCCAGACTGCGGCCGTTCACAGCGACGGTCGTCAGAGCGGGAAGCGTGTGCTTCGCCTCTTCAATGTCGTCGAAGCCGATCACGGCGAAGTGCCTTCCGATCGTGACTCCCGCTTGTGTCAATGCGCGAATGAGGCCGATCGCAACGACGTCGTTATAACACAGCGCGGCGGTCGCGGGCTGGCGGAGGTTGAGCAACTGCGCAGCCGCCGCTCCGCCGCCCGAGTAGGCGATCGCGGTCTCGATAATCAGCGAAGCGTCCATCGGGATCCCAGCCTCTTCGAGGGCGAGGCGATAGCCAGCGAGGCGCTCCTCACGAACGATCATCGACGTAAGCCCGCCGACGAACGAGATTCTATTGTGTCCCGCCGCGATCAAGCGTGCGGTCGCCTTCCGCGCGCCTTCCCGATTTTCGGGTAAGACGAGCGAGGCCCTGAGACCAGGAAGGCGACGCATCACCTGCACGACGGGCAGGCCCGCAACGAGCGGTTTCAACTCGTCGAGCGAGGTGCCGATTGCAGGAGAAATCACAAGGCCAGCGGCCCCATGTTCACGCATCGACCGAACGACCTGCAGCTGTCGAACCGGATCCTCGGCGACATTGGCGAGAAAGGGGATGAATGCCCCGCCCTGGCAGGCTTCCTCGATGCCGATCGCAAGTTCAATGAAGAAGGGATTCGACAGGTCGTTGATGACCATGCCGAGAACGCCGGATTTCGCGCCGCGCAGCGTCGCCGCGCCTCGATGATAGATGTATCCCAGTTCGGAAATTGCATCCGAGACCCGCTCTCGGGTCGAACTCGGCGACCAGTCCGCTTCCCGCAATCACCAACGACACAGTGGATTTGGAGACTCCGGCGGCGCGCGCGACATCGACGATCGTCGGCCGACCGTTGCTAACCTCCGCTGCTCCCTGCGCGCCTTCCGACATCGCCTTCCAGATTATTGGAACGTTCCATTTATTTTCAACTGCCGTCAGCAAATCAAGGCTTGCAATCATGGGCCACTTCAGGCTTTATTGCGAGCCGATTTGGAACGTGCTAAAAAACACTATCCGGTTCCAGGCGCTTCGTCAACGCCAGTCACGGAAAAAATTTGCGCGCGTCGATTTCCCAAGAGATCCTGGACAGGCTCACCGACATTGCTATGCCTGGGCTCGTCAGTGAAAAGGCGGCGCACGAGTTCGTTTCGGCCCTCGGCTTCAAACTGCCCGTGCGGCGCTGCGGCGCCCTCGTTCTCGGCAGCGGAGCCGCGGGACTGCGCGCGGCGGTCGAACTGAAGCGGCGGGACGTCGACGTTGCAGTCGCGACCCAAAGCGCTTTCGGTGGCACGTCCGCCTGCTCGGGTTCTGACAAGCAGACGCTGCACACGGCCAACGGCGCGGACAAGGGCGACGACTTTCGCGCCATGGCGGACGCCCTTGGCGCCGGCGGATCGATGGACGAGGACACCGCCTATGTCGAGGCGGTGGGATCGCTGCGCGCCCTTGCATCCCTTCAGTTCATGGGGCTGCCGATCCCGCAGGACCGGCTAGGCGGCGTTCTGCGCTACCAAACGGACCACGACGAGGCCGGACGCGCGACGAGCTGCGGCCCCCGGACTTCGCGCCTCATGGTGCAGGCGCTCGCGAAGGAGGCAATGCGGCTGGAGGTCCCGGTCTTTAACAATACAACCGGAGTTCGCATTCTCGTTTCACCGCGCCCTTCGCGTCGGTCGGCCGGGCTCCTCGCCATGCGTCCGAAGCATCGGACCGGGGGCAATCCGCTGGGGCTAGCCGTCTTCCTGTGCGACTCCCTGGTGATCGCGTCTGGCGGCCCTGGCGAACTCTATCGCGACAGCGTCTACCCCAGGCACTGCTTCGGTTCGCTCGGACTTGCGCTCGAGGCGGGGATCGAGGCGGTCAATCTGACAGAGAGCCAGTTTGGGATTGGCACGTCCCGCAACGGATTCCCATGGAATCTCTCGGGCACCTACGTGCAGGCGATGCCCTATGTGTTCTCGCTCGACCATCGCAAGCGCGAATGCAACTTTCTCGCCGACTATTATCGAACGACGCGCGAGCTGGCGTCGAACATCTTCAGGAAAGGCTACCAGTGGCCGTTCCACGCCTCTCGCATGCTCAACTTCGGCTCGAGCCTGTTCGACCTCGCCGTATTCCGGGAGACGCAGGCGGGACGCAAGGTATACATGGATTTCAACCGGAATCCGCTCGCAGTTCCGGAAGACGTCGATTTCGACCTTGGCCGCCTGGACCCAGACGTTCGGGCCTACCTCAAGAATTCCGGCGCCTTGCTCCAAAGACCGATCGATCGGCTTCGCAAGATGAACCCGCTGTCGATCGAACTCTACAAGCGCTACAAATACGACATCACGAAAAATCCGCTTGAATTCGCAATCAACAACCAGCACATGAATGGCGGCCTCGCTGTCAACGCTTGGGGCGAGACCAGCCTCGAAGGCTGTTACGCGATCGGCGAGGCTGCGGGCACCCACGGCGTGACCCGTCCCGGCGGAGCGGCCCTGAACGCGGGTCAGGTCTTCGGGACGCGTTGCGCGGAATCCATCGCATCCAGGCGCGGGACGAAGGCCAGATCCTCAGCGGGACACGGCCTGATCGAAGGGGCTTTGCGCGACATCCTCGCGGTCCTCAGATCCGATAGCCCGATCAAAGGCGAAACGATCCGGAGCGAAGTTCAGGCCCGCATGAGTGACCGCGCAGGGATCGTCTGCACGGCTTCAGGCGTGCAGGCAGCGCTGGCGGACGCACGGGCGCTCAACAGCCGAATCGGCCAATTGGGCGTCGCCTTCAATAGCGCCTACGAAGCTGTGAGGGCGCTGCAATGGCGCCAGATGGCGATTGTTTCGGAGGCCGTGCTCGCCGCGCTTTCGTTTTATGTCGAGCGAGACGGGGGAAGCCGCGGAGCCCGGACGGTTTGCAGTCCTGACGGAGACCAGGCGCCGCTCGCCAAGACCGGGCCGCTCACAGAATTTCGATTCCGCTCCGAGCGGCCGGAGGACCGGGCCGAACAGATCCTTGTCAAGCTCGAAGGCGATCAATTCATTTGCGGTAGCCGGCCTGTTCGCCGACGCGACCGGTCCCAGCGACCGTTCTTTGAGCGCGACTGGCCGGATTTCCTCACCGGCGCCATCTTCGACACCGGCATTTGAACTCGATCGGCCTCGTGACGGGCCGCAACTTCTATCGACCGGAAGGCAGCGACTGACAAAACGCCTCGAATTGGGCCTCCGACGCGTAGGCTTTCTGCGTGCCACGACGGGTGACCGAATCCGCCGCGTACCGGGTCGCCTGGCCAAGCGCCGCTTCGAGGCCGAGGCCGCCGGCAAAGTAGCGGGCGAAGCTTCCGACAAAGGCGTCCCCCGCGCCGGTGGTGTCGACCGGCTTGACGCGCACGGGCTCGATGCGGCGAACGCCCGTGGCGGTCGTCAACAACGCGCCGCGCGAACCCAGCGTGACGATAACAGTATCCACCCCCTTCGCGACAAGGCTGCGCGCGGCATCGCCGATCTCCTGGTCCGTGCCAACGGGCATCCCGCTCAAGATCGCCAGTTCGGTTTCGTTCGGCACGAAGAAGCTTACGTCTCGCACCTTCTCCGGGTCGAGTTCCGGCGTCGCCGGCGCCGGGTTCAGAACAGTCTTGACCCCATGACGCTTGCCGAAGGCGATCGCGGCGTAGACGGTCTCCAGAGGAACCTCGAGTTGAAGGAGGATAAGCTCACAGGTCTTCAAGGATTCGGCGGCGCGTTCGACATCGTCGGGCGACAGATCGGAATTGGCGCCCTTGACGATGAGGATCGAGTTCTCGCCCGACGGCTCGACCATGATCGGCGCGACGCCGCTCGATTTGCCTGCGACGCGCCTGACGTAGGTCGTGTCAACGCCAAGGCTCACGAGATTCTTGATGGTGTTGTCGGCGAACATATCGTCGCCGACTGCGCTGACCATGACGACGGACGCTCCAAGCTTGGCGGCCGCCACGGCCTGGTTCGCGCCCTTGCCGCCGTGCCCCATTTCGAAGCTCGGCGCCTCCACGGTCTCACCTCTGACGGGCATACGCTTCACATAGGTCACGAGATCGACCATGTTGCTGCCGACGATGGCGATGCGCGGCTTGGCCGTCCCGCTCATGCCTCTGCCCCCTCAATGCTGCGCGCCGCCGACGCGGCACGCGTCTTGTCGACGTAGCCGACGCGCGTGACGAAGCGAGCCTTTGCGCCGGGGGGCAGGATGCGAACGTTGCCCTTCCGTTTCTCCGCCGTATAGCCCTCCGGTTCGCAGGTCGCCGGCATTGCGAAGGCTGCGACCCGCTGATTGCGGTTGTCGAGAACCCAGCGGATCGCATGCGGCATCGCTTCCGGGTCCCAGGCGATTGTGAAAGCGTCGCCCTCGCGCCGCAGCAGCATGAAATGAACAAGACCGTCCGGCGCGCGCCTTAGGCCTTTGATGTAGAAGACTAGCTCTGGATTATAACGCTCTGGCTCATTCAACACGCGCATTCGGGCCGGATTGACGGCGAGTTCGCCGATCAGCTTGCGATACTCGTCGGTCGGGACAACGTGGCTGGGAATGCTGGTGCGCGCCACGACATGCTCGGGTGTGAAGGGGACGGGCTGGACGACCCGCGCCCCTTCAGCAAAGGCGAAGTTGACGTGGCACAGGTACATCAACTCCATCGTGGCCGCAGAGAGGTTCTCGACTTCCATGAGGATGTCGCACTCCGCGCCACCCGCGCGAAGCACGACCCTCGGCGTAGCGCTGTAATGCGCGCCGAACCCCATGGCGTAGTCTCGGGCGCCTGTGACCGCCATCCATGGTCCGCCGGCATCGTTCCCACACGCAATTCCGGCGGCATCCATTTCCGCGCAGGGCGCCTCGCCATGAACTGCATGCGTGTCGCTTGGTCCAGGAACGCCGTTGCGCAACAACCCGGCGTGATAGGCAAGACATCCATATGTCTCGATGATGGTCTTGGCGGGTCGCGGGGCCGGAAACATGCTTTCCATGGCGAGTTCGACGCCGTCGAAGGCGGCGCTCCAGACCATCTGACCCATGAACGGCAACACCACGACATGACCACGCGCGTTGGCGAGTCGAACGGCTTCGACGCCCGTGTCGAAACGGAAGTTGCTCGCGCGCAATGCGCCGTAACAGGCGACTTCTCGCTCTTTTTCGCCGAAGCTTTCGCGCCGCAAGGCGAATTCAATGGTTTCGCCTCGATCCATCTTCCTTTTCCTCCCCAGCGCGCCGCCGCCGAATTCGAGCGACTCGTCCTTGCTCGCCACACCGAGCGAAGAGACGCAAAGCGCCTCGACGCCAAGAATGGGATGCAATACGGTCAAAGCGACAGGCGGCGGCCCAAAGGCATCTCGCGCCAGGGAGGAGAAGAATGGCTTCGGTTGACGTTGTCAACGTCCGCAAAGCTTACGGCGGCGTCGAGGTGATTCATGGCGTGTCGATTTCCATCGCCGACGGCGAATTCGTGACCTTGGTCGGACCATCGGGGTGTGGCAAATCGACGCTGTTGTGAATGATTGCGGGCCTCGAGTCGATCGGGGACGGAAAGATCAGGATCGGGAACCGTGTCGTCAACAACCTTGCGCCGAGGGACCGCGACATCGCGATGGTCTTCCAGAACAGTCGGGTAGCGGGAGCCGCCTCGTCGACCTCGCAATCGTCCCACCGCACAGTCTGGCCGGCGGCTATGGGTCGTTTTAGCCGAGCGCCATGCGATATGCCGATCGGCAAAGCGCGAAAGGCCAGAGACTTTCGCGCCGGCATCAGCTTGCCAAATACCGCCTGTCCGCCTCCGCCGTCCAGGACCTCGCCCGCGACGAGATCACGCTTCGCTACTGCCGCCGCGTCGCCCCGAAACCCGCGCGTCGTGCCGGTCGGTTCACCGCGCGCCATTATGCTCGCAACCGACACTCCGACCTCGAGGCCGATCAGGTGGTAGGGCTTGTACATCGCGCCATACCAACCGGAGACGTCAGTCTTCAGTCCATACTCGGCGAAGCAGCTTCGGACATATTCTGAGGGGGCCTTGAAGGTCACGTACACGCCCCAGCGCAGATCCCGAAACACTGGGCGGCCGTCCCGTTCGAGCGAGGAGACGACTTCGACCATGCCAATCTTGGGCAAAACCCCTCCATCCGTGCGCGGGCGCAAGAGCGAAGGCAAGTCGTCAACGCCGCAGGCGGGGAATGCGAGGCTGCCCTCGGCGACATCAAGGTCGCAGGCGTTGGCGACTGCGGCCATTTCGATGGCGGATTTGGTCCCGTCGAGAAAGGAATTGAACATCTTCGCGTTGAAATCACCTTCCGCCACCTGCTGTTCGCTGAAGCCATAGTGGCTCCGCACCGTCGCCGGCGCAGACATCTGATACATCGGTAGAAATTTCGTGCCCTTCCCGGCGCACACCACCTCGAAGCCGGCCGTTCGCGCCCAGTCGACCAGCTGTGCGATGAGCGCGGGCTGGTCGCCATAGGCGAAGGAATAGAGGACGCCGGCTTCAAGGGCGCGACGCGCCAGCAGCGGCCCGGCCAACGCATCCGCCTCGACACTGACCATGACAACGTGGCGCTTGTGGCGGAAGCAACCGAGCGCATGCCCAATACCTGCGGCTGGGTCCCCAGTAGCCTCGACGATCACGTCAACTCCGTCCGCCGCAATGAGCGCCTCGGCGTCATCCGTCAGGAACGTTGAGCCCCTCTCCAGCGCCTGTGCGAACGACTTCGCATCAGTGCGCTCCGCCGGCCAGCCCACTCTCTCGATCGCCAGCCGAGCGCGGCCAACGTCACGGTCGGCGATCCCCACGAGGTGCAGTCCGCGCGTGCGCGGCGCCTGGGACAGAAACATCGAGCCGAACTTGCCCGCGCCGATGAGGCCGACGCGCACGGGATTGCCGACGTCGGCCAGAGCGGCGAGTTTCAAAGCCAAGCTCATCGCCCGAGTCCCGTTTGCCCTCTGATACGGTCAGATCGCGGTCTTGTCGCCGCCTTTCAGGGACAGAATTTCACGCGCTTCCTCAGGCGTCGCGATATCGAGGCCAAGGCCCTCGATGATCTTACGGGCAAGCTGGACCTGTTCAGCGTTGCTCTGTGCAAGCCGGCCCGGGCCGGACCAGAGCGAATCCTCGAGCCCTACGCGCACGTTGCCGCCCATCGCTGCAGCCATGGCGGCGATCGGCAGCTGGTTGCGCCCGGCCCCGAGCACCGACCATCTGTAGTTGTCGCCAAAGAGCCTGTCGGCAGTCCGCTTCATGTGCATGACCTCTTCGGGATGCGGACCGATTCCGCCTTGCAGGCCGAACACCGTTTGGATGAACAGGGGCGCCTTCACCACTCCTTCGTCGAAGAAATAACGCAGGTTGTGCAGGTGCGCGGTGTCGTAGCACTCGAACTCGAATCTCGTGCCGCTCTCGGCAAGCGTCGTCAGAATGTATTGGATGTCCTCGAAAGTGTTGCGAAACAGGATGTCCTTCTTCTGTAGATAGGCCTTTTCCCAGGGGTGCTTGAATTCCTTGAACCGGTCGAGCATCCGGAACAGGCCAAAATTCATCGAGCCCATGTTGAGCGAAGCGACCTCGGGCTTGTAGACCGCGGAGGGCCTCACGCGTTCGGCGATGGACATGGTGGGCGCCCCGCCGGTCGTCAGATTGATAACGCAGTCGGAGCGCTGCTTGATCACCTTGAGGAACGGCGCGAAAGCCTCGGGCGTCTGATCCGGCTGGCCGGTCTTTGGGTTGCGCGCATGCAAATGCACGATCGCTGCGCCCGCCTCCGCCGCTCCGATCGCTGCATCGGCGATTTCCTCGGGCGTCACTGGGAGGTAGGGCGACATCGAGGGCGTATGGATTGCGCCGGTGACGGCGCACGTGATGATGACTTTTCGGCTCATGGACGGCTTTCCCTGCGCTTGTCGGCTCACACTTCTTTCGATTCGATCGTCAGGTCGAGGAGCACGGCTATCGCCGCCTTCTGCCAATGCAGTCCGGCATGCAGCGTGGCGTAGACGCCGCCGGGCAGCGCTCCGTCGATGACGAACTTGAGCGCGCGCAGTCCAGGGACCGTATACCGCTTCACTTTTCCCGGCATCGCCCTGGCGAGCTCCAAGCTCGCGCGCTCCTCGGTGAGGAGCGCCTCGATGATCCGATAGCCTGCGTCGTCGCGGGCCACGACCGTGAGGTCGAGCGCCGCGCCCTTGTCGCCAGACCGTCCGACGGCGATGTCGCCGACCCTCATGGCGCGCGCTCCCAGACGAGCTCCGTCTGAACCAGCGACCGGTCGATATAGCCGTCGACCACGTCGAGACGCGGGCGCCGTTCGCTCCGCACGCTGCCGCCTCCCGCGGGACCGCTCAGCGTCAGCGCGTAAACCTCGTCCTCGACTATCTGCGCCATCTCGGCGTCGGTGCAGCGCGCCGAGACATGGACGCGCGCTTCGATCGGCGGCGCAACGGGCGGGCTCGACGCCCTTCCTAGAATCGAATTTAGGCCCACGATATCGATACGGATATCCTCGTCAGAAATATCAGAGAGCCGCATGCGCAACGCGTCTGCTGCGACTTGCGCGCGCCGCAACGCGCCGGCGCCGGCATAGCCGATCTCGACGTCGGCGATGAAGCCCGGCAGGTCGACGAAGCCTGAAACCTTCAGCCGTTCAGGCCTGCCTACCGCCCTTGCGCCGGTGACCCGCACGCGGTTCGGACCCACCTGATCGAGCGCGATCCCGGTGTAGTCGATGATCACGTCCGGCGTCATATACGCTGACGGGTCATGAACCTCGTAGAGTAGCTGGAGCGTGCAGGTCAGCACGTCGACTATTCCAGGTTCGCCCTCAAGCACGAAAATCTCCGCGGAGCCGTCCGGAGCGACCGTCGCCAGCGGGTAGCCGAGCCCGGCATAGTCGGCGGCCGACAGTTCGCCGCCGCCGAGGAGGTCGAAGTTGCCGCCGGTGACCTGCCCGGAACATTCGAGCAGGTGTCCAACCGTCGTCGCTCCAGCGAGCGCATCTGGATGGTTCGCAAGGATCGGAACGACCTCCGCCGAAAACAGAGCCGAATCAGCTGTCCGGCCGGTAACCACGACATCGGCGCCGCGCTCGATCGCCTCGACGATTCCCTCGCAGCCGAGGTAAGCGTGCGCGCCGAGCAACTGGCCGTCGATCGGCGCCTTCCAGTCAATCCTGTCTTTGAAAGCCAACACGTCATCGCCAACCAGACCCGCAACTCGGAGGCCTGAGCAGCCGACTTTCGGGGCCAACGCCGCAATCTGCTGCGCGGCCGAGGCTGGATTGGCGGCGCCGAGGTTTGAGATCACCCGGCAATTCGCTGCGCGGGCGGCGGGCAGCAGCGGTCGAAGGCGCCGATTGAGACGCGGATCGGCGCCAGCGGAAGCGTCCAGGGCGCGCGCCCGAAGACCCGGCACCAGGGTCCGCTCGGCCAGGCATTCGAGCGCAACCGCGTCGGCCAGGCCGGAAGCCGCGAGCGCGACGGCCGGACCGACACGATCTCCGGCGAAGCCCGCTCCGCAACCGATTGTGCGCGAACTTTTCGAGCGCTGCGCCATCACAACCCCATGTAGGTCTCTTGGACCTGACGATCCCCGCGCAGCGCCGCAGCCTCGTCCTCCCGAACGATTCGGCCGTGGTCGAGCACATAGGCGCGCTGGGCCACCTCAAGCGCCTCCTCGACATTCTGCTCAACGAGAACGACGGTCAGTCCCTCGCGCCGCGCCAGATCCTGCACAATCTCGAACACGCGCGCGAACATCAGCGGCGACAGGCCAACCGACGGCTCGTCCAGCATTAGCACCGACGGCCGAACTCATCATCGCTCGCGCGATCGCGCACATCTGGCGCTCACCGCCCGAGAGTTGGTTGGCGTACTGACCGCGCCGCTCGGAAAGGATCGGAAATATCTCCATGACCTCGCGCATGCGTTCAGCCGTCCCGGCGCGAGCAGTTTTCACATAAGCTCCGAGTTCGAGGTTTTCTTGAAATCGTCATGAAGGGAAAGAGACGCCCCCCTTCGGGGACCATCGCTATCCCGGACTCGGCGATCCGCTGCGCCGGCAAGCTCGTGAGGTCGAGGCCGCGATACGAAACTCGCCCCGAACGGGCGCGCAGGAGACCGGCAATCGTCGTCAAAAGTGTCGTCTTGCCCGCCCCGTTCGCACCCACGACCGACACGATCTCGCCCTCGCGGACTTCCAGCGAAACGTCCTCCAGCGCCGGCACGTCCCCATATCCAGAATAGAGCTCCGTGACGCTAAGTATCGCGTTCATGTCCGTTTCCGCCCGATGTAGGCCTCAACGACGACCGGATTGGCAAGCACGTCGTCGGCGAACCCCTCGGCTAGCTTTGCGCCCCGGTTCAGAACGACGACGTGCTCGGAAAACTTGCGAACCACCTTAAGGTTGTGCTCGATAACAAGGAACGTATGGCCGCGCGCGTTCAACATCTGCACGAGTTCGACGACCTGTTGAACCTCCGTCTGATTGAGACCCGCCATTACCTCATCGAGCAGCAAGATTCGAGGTTCGGTCGCTAGCGCGCGGGCGACCTCCAATCTTCGCCGCTCGTTGAGCGTCAAAGCCCCCGCCCTTTCGGTCGCACGGGCGCCAAGACCCACCATGTCGAGCACCGTTTGAGCATGTCGGGCGGCGTCCGTCAGGCCTGGATGCTTGAGAAACGCGCCGACCATCGCGTTTTCGAGAACGGTGAGCGAGGTCAGCGTCTGTGATATCTGGAAAGTGCGGCCGAAGCCGAGATTGGCGCGCTTTTGTGGCGGCAGCCGGCTGATGTCCCGGCCCTCGAACGTGATCCGTCCGGAGGTCGGCGCGAGTTGCCCGGTCAGCAGATTAAACAGCGTCGTCTTGCCGGCGCCGTTCGGTCCGATGATGCTTACGATCTCGCCCTCAGCGACGTCAAAACTGACAGAATCGACCGCCGGCAATCCGCCGAATTGTTTGGACACATCGTCGATCCGGAGCAGGGCTGGGCTCATGCCGTGACCCTACGAGCTTGCAAGCGCGTCCAGACGTCTTCGAACATGCCGGCAAGACCTCGCTGCATGAATAAAGCTGCTAGCACCAAGACAATGCCCAGCACGACGAGATGCGAGCCCGGCGCTTCAGCGCCCAGCTTCACGCGTAGCCAATCCTCCAGCGGCATGACGAACAGCGCGCCGAGCAGCGGGCCGTAGATCGTGCCAATTCCCCCGATCAGCACGATGAGCGCGAACTTCAGCCCAACCTCTGACAATGTCAGGAGCGTGGGCGGATCGACGATGCGCAAGTTCATCGCGAACAACGTTCCACCGGCTCCTGTTAGCGCCGCGCTGACGGCCATGCCGCTCAGCTTCGTGCGCAACACGTCGATGCCGGAGGCGCGCGCGGCCGATTCGCTGTCGCGCTCGGCTTGCAGGTAGTAGCCGAGCCGGCTGCGGACGACGAATATGCAGACGACGAGGCAGGCGATCAGATAACCGAGCATCAGGAGCGCGTAGGGCATCCGGTCGCGAAAGATCATGTTGGCGAGGCCCAGCCGGAGTGGAATGACGAGGCCGCGAGGGCCGCCAGTGAAGGCGTCGAAATAATTGACGAGAACGAATGCGACTTCGTTGAAGGCCATGGTCACAATGGCGAAGAAGGGGCCGCGCAGACGGAACGCCGGCCAAGCGATGAGCGTCGCCGCGGCGGCGGCGCAGGCGGCGGACGGCAGCAGCGAGAGCCACGGCGACAGGCCAAGGTTGATGTTGAGATTGGCGGTGACGTAGGCGCCGATCGCGAGAAATACGCCATTCGCCAGCGAGAACTGACCACCATATCCGCCGATCACGTTCCAGGCCGTGGCGAGGCCGGCGAAGAGGAAGGTGAAAGCGAGTTCGTTGAGCGCAAACGAATTGCCGCGATAGGCTGCGACAAGCGCGAGCAACGCAATGATCACTGCGGCGAGACGCGGCGTCTCGGAACGAAAGGTCGCCGCTTCAACGGGCGCGCGTGCGGACGGTTCGGGATCAGGCTTGACCACGGAACCCGAACTCCTCACCCCCGGCACGCCCGAACAGCCCCGACGGCCGAACGACAAGTACGACGATAAACACGAGGAACCATACTGCGTCTTTCAACGACGGGTCGATATAATAACCGGCGAAAGCCTCTGTGATTCCGATGATGAAGCCGCCAAGATAGGCGCCTCACACGCTGCCAAGGCCGCCGAGCACGACGACTGCAAAAGCTGCAATAATGAAATTGCCGCCAATCTGGGGCGAGAGCGTATAGATCGGAGTCAGCAGCGCGCCCGCGAGGGCAGCGAGCGCGGCGCCAAAGCCGAAGGTCAACATGTAGGTTCGATCGACATCGATCCCCATAAGCTGCGCCGCCCGCCGGTCCTGAGCGACGGCGCGCACGGCTTTGCCGAACAAGGTATGGTGAAGCACGAACTGCACCCCGAAGGCGGCGGCCGTCGCGGTCACGAGAGCCAGAACGCGAACCACGCTCACCTGGATCGAACCGAGCGCGAAGGTCAGGCTCGAAAGCGGCGAACGGACGCTGACCGCTGCGCCGCGAGTCTAGAACAAGGACAGCGTTCTGCAGGATCATCAGGAGCCCGAATGTCGCGAATACCTGCATCATCGGTTCAGCTTGCAGCGCCTGGATGATGAAACGCTGCACGAGGACGCCGAATACGAACAGCGACGGAAAGACGAACACAATCGCCAGATAAGGGTCCATGTTGAGAAACGAGAACGCGGCGTATGTTGCGTACATACCCAGCATCACGAACTCGCCCTGGGCGAAGTTGACGACGCGGATGACCCCGAAGATGAGGTTCAATCCGATGCTGACGAGGCTGTAGATCCCGCCGAGCAGCACTCCCGCGACCAGAACGTTCAGGAAGTCAGACATCGGCTCTCCGAAGTCGCGGCGAGAGGAAGCGCTCCGGTCACTTGCGGGCCAGATCGACCAGCTTGCCCC
Source organism: uncultured Alphaproteobacteria bacterium (assembly GCA_963761435.1). Classification (GTDB taxonomy): domain Bacteria; phylum Pseudomonadota; class Alphaproteobacteria; order Rhizobiales; family Beijerinckiaceae; genus Roseiarcus. Next base: position 1,164,044 of record CAVXHJ010000010.1, read on the forward strand.
CGTCAGGCGCCGCCTCGGGCGGGAACACCGTCACCATCTTGCCATCTTGCCACTGTCCAGCAACAGGCAGGGCTCTCGTGTTCTGCATCTTGTCGTCGAACTTGACGCCGAAGCCGGTCTCGTAGCTCTGCGGCGGCTCATCCATCTCGGCGGCCGCAGCGCGCACGGCGTCGACATCGGTGGACCCGGCAGCCTGGATCGCCTTAAATAGGATTTTCGCGCCGGTAAAGGCCGCCATGCTCTGCGGCGCGATCGGATCCTTGCCAAACCGGGCGCGGTAGGCCTTCAGGTAATCCTCGATGCCGGGCGCGTATCTGGGATTCATGTCATAGCGCGGATAGGAGACCACCAATACGCCCTCCAGGCTTTCCTTGCCGAGCGCGTCGAGCGTTTCGAACGTGTCGCCGGTTCCAACCACGATCGTTGCGGCGGGCTTGAATCTCTGGTCGCGAGCGGTCCGCAACAACAAATTCGAGTCCGGAATGTAGCTCGTCGTGATCCAGACGTCGGGCGCAGAGAAAATTGCGGGAATGGCTCACGCGACTGCCCGGCTGCGTTGGCTTCCCAGGATGTCGCGAGCGATCACCATGCGATGCACTTCGGACGGGCCCTCTCCGATGCGCTTGATGCGCAGTTCGCGGTACCAACGCTCGAGTGGCATCTCCTTGGCGACGCCGAGCCCGCCTAACATTTGTATGCACCGATCGACCACCTTGCCGGCGATCTCGGTGGCATAGACCTTCGCGACTGACACATCGACCTTGATGTCAAGTCCGATGTCGGCTCGAGCCGCCGCCTGGTGGACAAGCAAACGCCCCGCGCGCAATTCGATCTCGCTGTCGGCGACCATCCATTGGATCGCCTGCTTATCGGCGAGAGCGCCGAACCGAAAGCGTGTCGCTCGCGCACCCAATCGACCGCGAGACGGAGGGCCGCTTCACCGATGCCGATTACTGCGGCGGCGTAAGGAATGCGCGCGTGGACGAGCCAGGTTTCCGCCAGTTTGAAACCCTCGCCTTCCTCGCCGAGCCGGTTCTCAACCGGCACTTCGCAGTCGACAAGCGTCAACTCATAGGGAGCGTAGGAACGGATGACCGGTACCGGCTTGTAGCTGAAGCCCTTAAACTTCTTCTCGACGATGAATGCGGTGATGCTGGCGCGGCTCCTGCCCGGACCAGTGCGCGCGAACACAAGGCCCCAAGTCGATTGCCCAACCCCGGAAATCCACAGCTTCGTGCCATTGAGAACGTAGCGGTCGCCTTTGCGCTCGGCGCGCATCTGAATGGCGCGGCCGGGATCTGAGCCGCCGCTGGGTTCCGAGATTGCGACGAAAGTTTTCTCACCAGAATCGAGGGTCGGAACCGCGTATTTCTCGATCTGGTCCTTGCGGCCCTCAAATATCGCGATTGGCGGATCCCAGCCGAAGGCGTGGCACGCGGGAATATAGGCCCCCATTTTGCACTGGGACGCCTGTTCGGCGACGACGGCCTGGCCGAGCAAGCTGAGTCCGGCGCCGCCCCATTCGACTGGAGACTCCACCTGCCATATGCCGAGCGCTCGGGCCTTGGCCTGAAGGCGTTTCAGCACGTCCGCCGGCAATTCCGTCGCGTCGTGAGGAAGCTTGTCTTTCCTCGGGGCGCACTTCATGCCGCATGAACCGGCGAGCAGTCTCCCGCAACAAGGACATGTCTTCCGGCAGATCGCACAACGGAGTCGTCATCATCGCGCCTCTCGCAAATCCTTCTGCAATCCCTGACGACCTTTGCGCAGATCGGCGCGGCGGCGCGCGGTCGCTTCAGGATCCACGCGATACCGGTCATAGCCAGCGAATCGCTTCACCTCGGCAATGACCGCGCCATAGTCATCCTCCGCCGTCCGTCGAGAAACGTAACCAAGGTTGAGGTCAGCTTCGATTGCCTCAATCTCGCGCGTCAGCGGGTCGCCGAAGCCCCCGCCGCCGGGCGATTGGAGGTCCATCCCCTCGCCAGAATGCAGAATCTGCTTCTCCTGCTTGCCACGAAATTCCGGCCGCCAGCGTTTGCCGCCAGTGCGGAACTCAACGACGTTCGGCCTCGCCTCGCCGCCGCCTGCGACACCAAACGGCCCAGCGTCGGCCCGATCGCCAAGGCAGGACACGATAGCGTCGGACCAGACCGTGAAACCGTAGGTCGTGCCGCAGCCCCCGCGGCGCCGGCCAGCCCCTCCAGAGTCTTCGCGCAACGCGAAATAGTCGAAGCGCAGCGGAAAACGATGCTCCGATAGTTCGAGAGACATGAAGTTCGCCATCGACTGCGGCGGGTTGCCATTGACGAGCCCATCCGACTCTTTCGAGGCGCCATAACCGCCAGGGTAAGGAAACACGCCGACGAAATAACCCTTGGTGCGCGGATGGATTCCGCTGACCGACGTCGGGCCCGTCGTGCCGAAGAAGGGCGCCGGCACACGATCCGGGATCGCCTTCGCAAGAGCGCCGAAGGTCAAATCCAGGATGCGCCCCACCGGCTCGAGATAGGCGCCGACCGCCGCCGGATATCGCGCCGCCAGCATCGAACCCTCCGGAACTGTGAAGTCTACCGGCCGGAAGGTGCCGCCGTTGATCGGCACGTCGGGAAATATGTGCTTGAGCGCGACGTAGCAGGTCGAGAGCGTGGTGTTGCGCGAGATGTTGAACGGTCCGCGCGAAGCAGGGGCCGTGCCCGTGAAGTCGAAATGCATCGCATCGCCATTAACCTTCACGATGAGGGCGATCGGGATCGGCTCGTCTACGATGCCGTCGTTATCGAAATGATCCGAGCACGCATAGACGCCGTCGGGAATCTCGGCGATGTACGAACGCATCTGCTGCTCGGAGCGCGCAATCATCTCATCCTGACAGGCGGTCACCGTCTGGGCGCCGTAACGCTGGATCAGGCTGTCGAGACCGCGCTTGCCGACCGCGAAGACATTGGCCATGGCGGCAAGATCGCCAGCGATCTGTTCGGGGAGTCGAACGTTAGCGCGGAACATCTTGATGAGCGCCTTATTCGGCTTCCCGCCTTCGTAGAGCTTCACCGGCGGGATTGCCGGCCGGGTCGACCCTGACCTGCATGCCGGGTTCGATCAGCGTCGTCGTGTCGGCCTGCTCGACGACCGCTGGTCCTTCGAACCGATGTCCGGGCAAGAGATCGTCGCGATGATAGATCGGCGTATCGCGCCACGCGCCGAAATGGACTCGGCGTCGGCCGAGAGGCGCCGGCGCGTCCTGGCTCGCCGGCTGCGGGGCTGAAGGCGTGGCAACTCCGCGCGCGCTGGTGGCCGCAGTGCGCAAATTGACAATCACGACTGGGATTTCACCAAGCGTATTGCCAAATTCCTGGCGATAGGCCTCGAGGAAGGCTTCGCGCATACGAGCCGCAGGCCAGTCGCGTTGGATCGGGACTCGCAGCGAATGAATCTGACCGGCGTAGGACATGTCGGCCACGTGCGAGATATTGCTATTCCTGATCGATAAATTGTTCGCTTTCAGCCGCGCCCTGCCCTTTTCCCCCTGGGCCTCCAGAATGGCGGCGATCCGTCCGGGTTCGATCTCATCAAGCGGACGCTCGAGGGTTTGCGAAAGATCGTAGCGGATATCGGCGATCGCGCATCCCATCGCGCAGAGGACGCCTGGGTATTTCGGCACCAGCATCGTGCCGATACCAACTTCGCGCACGAGAGCGCCGCCATGCAGAGGACCGGCGCCGCCAAAGGCCACAAGCGCGAAATCGCGCGGGTCGAGCCCGCGTTCGATCGACATCAGCCGAATCCGTCCGGCCATCCGCTGATTGACGATCGCAATGATGGCCTCCGCCGCCTCGAGCAGGCCGAGGCCGAGCTTGGCGCCAAGATCTCCAACCGCCTTCTTCGCGCCGTCGACGTCGAGGCTCACACCGGGCCCGCCCATGCGACGATCCCGAAGTTCGCGTCGCTGTCGTGACCGGAGCAGGCGAGAAGTCGTTCACCGTTGGCGCCGATTTGAAAAGCTTTGTCGCGACGCCGCCCGAGCTCGCGGAAATGTGGCTCACCCAGCGCGACCAGTTGCTCAACCGGGGGCTCGAGGTCTGGAAACCGGTGATTGCGGCGGTCAACGGCTTTTGCCTCGGCGGCGGTTTGACGTTGATGCTGGGCACTGACATTCGGGTCGCGGTGGAGCATGCCACTTTCGGTCTTTCCGAGGTGAAAAGGGGCGTCATCGCCGGCAACGGCGGGACCCAGCGCATCCTCAAACAGCTGCCGCAAGCGGTCGCTATGGAGCTGTTGCTGACCGGCAACTCAATCGACGCCTCCACGGCGCTGCGCTGGGGCCTTGTCAACCGCGTTGTCCCGGCCGCGGAGCTCATGTCTGTGGCCATGGCTTTCGCTGAGCGCATTGCAGCCAACGCTCCGCTCGCCGTTCAGGCGGCCAAGGAGCTGGCCATTCGCAGCCGCGATCTGGATCTCGCTTCTGGCCTGCGTCTCGAACAGGTGACCAACCGGATGCTTCAGTTTACGGAGGATGCAAAGGAGGGACCGGCGGCCTTCGCGCAGAAACGCCCGGCTGTCTTCAAGGGAAGATAGGAATGACGCGGGCTCCCCTCACCGGCCTCGTCGTTCTCGATCTCGGCCAGATCTATAATGGTCCCTATTGCTCCTTCCTGCTCGCGCGCGCTGGGGCGACAGTGATCAAGATCGAGCCGCCCGGCGGCGAAAACATGCGCAGGCGCGCCGTGGTCGGCAGCGCCATTCTCCCCTTCGCCATGCTCAATTCAAACAAATGGTTCATCACCTTGAACCTCAAGTCGGACGGGGGGCGCGACCTGCTGCTCGATTTGTCCGCTAAGGCTGACGTCGTGGTCGAAAACTTCGCCCCAGGCGTCATGGACCGGCTCGGCGTCGGCCCGCAGGCGCTCATGAAGCGCAACCCGCGGCTGATCTACGGCGCAGGCTCCGGCTTCGGGTGGACCGGTCCCTATCGTGAGTATCCCGCCATGGATCTGACCGTCCAGGCGATGTCCGGGGTAATGAGCATCACCGGCGAGGCCGACGGACCGCCGATGAAAGCGGGCCCAGCGCTTTGCGACTTCTTCGGCGGCGTGCATCTCTACGGCGCGATCGTGACGGCGCTGTTCGAACGGGAGCGCACGGGAGACGGTCGTTTCGTCGAGGTCGCCATGCTCGACGCCGTCTACCCCTCGCTGAGCTCGGCGCTTGGGCTTTGGTTCGGATCAGGAGGCTCGGCGCCGCCGCGCACCGGCAATCGCCATTCCGGGCTCGCCGAAGCGCCTTACAATGTCTACCCGACCAAGGACGGCTGGCTCGCGCTGATCTGCGTTACCGACCAACACTGGAAGAGTTTGACGACCGCGATGGAGCGGGTCGATCTGCAAAGCGACGACCGGCTCGGAACCCTCAAGGGCCGCGTCGCCAACATGGACGAGGTCGACAACCTGGTCTTGGGTTGGACGCGTCGTTTCGGCAAGGAGGAGCTGTTCGCGTTGCTGATGCGCCACAGGGTGCCATGCGCGCCTGTACGAGAGCTCTCCGAGGTGGCTAGCGATGTGCATATGCATGAGCGTGGCGCGTTGCAGACGATCGATCACCCCACACTCGGACCGATCCCATTATACGCGGGTCCCATGCGTTTCGAAGGAAGCGACATGATCGAGATCGCGCCAAGCAAGGCGCTCGGCGCGGATACCGGCGATGTTTTGGCCGAGCTCCTCGGAAAGAGCGAAGCCGAAATTGGCGTGCTGAGGGAAATAGGCGCGATCTAGATCGCGGAATGGCGGCTATTGCCCTCCGTCGCGAGGGCGGATGCGAGGATTGGACGATGGCGCGGCAAATTCGCGTTCTATTAGCGAAGGTCGGGTTGGACGGTCACGACCGCGGGGTGAAGGTGGTGGCGCGCACCTTGCGCGACGCGGGAATGGATGTGGTCTATTCCGGCCTGCACCGCTCGCCGGAGGAGGTCGTCAGCGCCGCGGTCCAGGAGGATATCGACGTGCTCGGCGTCAGCCTGCTTTCAGGAGTGCAGATGACTGTGTTTCCCAAGATTTTCGCGCTTCTCAAGGAAAAAGGGGTCGACGACATGATCGTCGTCGCAGGCGGCGTCATGCCTGACGAGGACGTCGTCGCGCTGAAGAAAATGGGCGTCGCCGAGATCCTGCTTCAGGATACGCCGCCGCATGCGAGCGTCGAGACGCTGACGCGGCTGGTCGATGAGCGAGGCGCGCGCTGAAGCGCGAGTGACGGTCGAGCGAGCGCCGATGGAAGACCGGTCTTTTCCTCCCGCCTATGACGAGGGCTACCGGCCGCCCTCTGACAGCCGCTACTGGTTCCCGACGCGCGAAACGATGCACCCCTCGGATCGCGAGAAGGCGATTCTGGCGCGATTGCAGGAGGTCTGCGCCTACGCCTACGGCAGTTCGCCGTTCTATCGCCGAAAATGGGACGCGGCCGGCTTTCACCCCTCGATGCTCAAATCGCTCGAGGATTTCGAGTCCCGCGTGCCGGCGGTCACGAAGGCCGAACTGAGAGCCGCCCAGGCCGCCGCCCCGCCCTTCGGCGATTACCTGTGCGTTCCGGAGAGCGAGATCTTCCACGTTCACGGCACCAGCGGCACTACCGGCCGGCCGACCGCTTTTGCGATCGGCCGCACCGACTGGCGCGCCGTTGCCAACGCCCATGCCCGCATCATGTGGGGGATGGGCGTGCGCCCAGGCGACACCGTCTGCGTCGCGGCGATCTTCAGCCTCTATGTGGGCAGCTGGGGCGCGCTGGCCGGAGTGGAGCGCCTAGGGTCGAAAGCCTTTCCCTTCGGCGCCGGCGCCTCGGGCATGAGCGCGCGCTGCGCGCAGTGGCTCGATATTCTCCGGCCCTCCGCCTTCTACGGCACTCCGACCTACGCGCTGCATCTTGCCCAGACCGCGTTGTGCAACGGTCTCGATCCTAAAGACTTCGGCTTACGTACCATGTTCTTTTCCGGCGAGCCGGGCGCCTCCATTCCGGCCGTGCGGGCGAAGATCGAAGCGGCTTATGGCGCCAAGGTCGTCGATTGCGGCTCCATGGGCGAAATGATGCCATGGATGAATGTTGCGGGATCGGCCGAAACCGACGGCATGCTCTGCTGGCAGGACGTCGTTTACACTGAGGTCTGCGATCCTGAGCGCCTTTGCCGCGTCCCATACGGAGGACGCGGCACCCCGGTCTACACCCATCTCGAGCGTACCTCGCAGCCGATGATCCGCCTCCTTTCCGGCGACCTGACAATGTGGCTAAACGAGCCGAATCCTTGCGGACGCACCTATCCGCGGCTGCCCATGGGCATCATCGGCCGCATTGACGACATGTTCACAGTGCGCGGCGAGAACGGGGAGTGTACAGGGAGTCGCCGGTATTCTAGCAGGAAAGCGAGTGGGTCGGATGGACGGACGAACGCCCTTAACGTTGACCTACGATGGGGTGAAGCCCCATTTTGCCTCCTCGCCCGCTTTCGCCGGGAATGGCGCGGCGGTGCTAGGGCGCGCCAATTTGGGCAAGGCGGCCTGGCTCGGCGCTCGGTCGGTCATTCGCGCCGATGGCCACTATGTCGCCATTGGAGACGATTTCCGGCTGGGCGCGAAAGGAACGGTCCATATCGCCCACGCCGTGCTGCCGACGCGCGTAGGCGCTGGGGTAACGGCCGGCGTCAATTCGGTCATACATGCGTGCGACGTGGCTGATCGCTGCCACATCGGCCAGAACGTCGTGATCCTCGACGGCTCCAACGTCGGCGCCGAAAGCGCCCTTGCCGATGGCTCGATTGTGTTCCCGCGCTCGGTTCTCGAGGGCGGCTGGCTTTATGCGGGCAGTCCGGCCAAGCCGGTCCGCATGCTGCGGGAGGGCGAACTCGACGAGCTTCATGTTCGTTCGCGCGCCGCCGCTGACCAGTACCCCGACGAGGCGCCGTGGGCCTCTCAGATCGAAGCGTCGGGGGCGCTCTTCGTCGCGCATTCGGCGCGTCTCAAGGGGCGCATCGTGGTTGCGGGCGAGAACGGGATCTGGTTCGGCTGCGACCTCGACGCCGGAGCACTGGAGATTCGCGTCGGATCCAGCACCAACGTGCAGGACAATACCACCATCCGGGCGCGCACCCGGCCGGTAACGATCGGTCGCGAGTTTACAATCGGCCACAACGTGGCGATGGAGGACTGTTCGGTCGGCGACCGAAGCCTGATCGGGATCGGGGCCGTGATTGCGCCGGGCACGACAGTTGGAAACGATGTTCTGCTCGCGGCCGGCTCGCATACGGTCGCGGACCAAATCCTGGACGACGGATGCTTCTACGCGGGCGCCCCGGCGCGTAAAATGGCCCCGCTTGACGACAAGAAGCGCTTCATCATCGCTGCGACCTGGCCGACATATTGCCAATATGCGCGGGCTTTTCAGCTAGCGCAGGAAGAAGCCTTGAGGGAGGCGTGCGCTAGAGCGACGCGGTGACCCCCGACGCCGCGCCCACCGCTCAGACGCCCCAGCGAAGCGCGGCCGTGTGGACGGGCGCATCCCAAAGACTGGCCGCGGGCCCTTCGAGCAGGGACAAGGTGATCGAGGCGCCCGCCATGTCGAGCGAAGTCACGTAAGAGCCGACAAGCGAGCGCGACGGCTTGACGCCGGCCCCGACGACAACTCGCGCGGCTTCGTGATAAAGGAGATAGAGTTCGATGAGGGGCGTCCCGCCGAAGCCGTTGACGAACAGGATTGCCTCGGCGCCGCGCTTCGGCGCGAGATCAACGAGGATCGCTTTGACCATTTCCTCAACCATCTCTCGCGCGGGCTGAAGGGCGACTCGGCGTCGGCCAGGTTCGCCATGGATGCCGACCCCCATTTCGACCTCGTTGCCGCCCAGTTCGAAATTCGGCTTGCCCGCAGCCGGAACCGTGCAGGACGTCAGCGCGACGCCCATCGAGCGGGTGCGCCGATTGACCGCCTGTCCCAGCGCCTGAAGCTCAGCCCGACCCATCCCTGCTTCCGCGGCGGCGCCAACAATCTTTTCCACGATAAGCGTGCCGGCGACGCCGCGCCGCCCGGTGGAGTAAGTCGAAGTTTCAACTGCGACATCGTCGTCAGTAATGACGGTCGCGCAGCGGCCGTCGGTCATCTCCGCGGCCATCTCGAAGTTCATTACGTCCCCTTCGTAGTTCTTGACGATCAGGATTGCGCCCGCGCCCTGATCGACCGCGTCGACAGCCGCAACCATCTGATCGGGAGTCGGGGAGGTGAAGACTTGCCCCGGACACGCCGCGTCCAGCATCCCGACGCCGACATATCCCGCGTGCAGCGGTTCGTGCCCGGAACCGCCGCCGGAGATGAGCGCGACCTTTCCGGGCTTGAGCGTTCTGCGGCGAACGAACTTGCGTTCGTCGCCGACGACGACAATGTCGGCATGGGCGGCGACGAAGCCGTCAAGGCTCTCCTCGAGCAAGGTTTCAGGTGAGTTCAGGAATTTCTTCATCGGGTCGTCTTTCATCCTCCACTGCCGGCATTCCGCCCCAGCGTTCAATCCTCCAAGGCGATGAGGCGCGCGAAGCGCTGCGCTGTGTCGCGGATCAGTTCGTCGAAGGCGCGATTTTTCTTTGCGTTGGCGAAGTCGGGAACCTCAATCTTCAGCGTGCGCAGGGTGGGGCTTTCACGGGAGCGTCTGGGCCGACTGGGATGCGCTAAATCAAAGCAGTCCAGAAAGGCTCGCTTATCGGCGGGGGAAAAATGGCAGATCTCGAAAATGAGATCGAGATGCGGAGCCGGAATCGGCGCCGGATTGGCGGGGTTGCTTATGTGCGATATGAAGCTCCGATTCTTCCCGAGCGCGCCTGCAAGCCTTTGGCGAGTGCCGGAGGGCCGCTGATTGAGGACGTTGCGCAGTATGGTCTTGTATGCTTCGACTTTCGCTGCCTTCGCGTCGCGGGCCGGAGCGTCAGTCATCCGGCGCCCCAGGGGATAATCTGACTCGCGCGATCGCCTCTTTAGCGCGCCCGAGCGCCGGGGGGCTCACGGAAAGAACCCGCAGGCCCGCGGCGAGGAGGGGTTCGATAAGCTTGGGCTCTCCGCCCGCTTCCCCGCATAGGCTGACCTTCCGGCGCACACTCGCGCCGTAAGCGGCGACTCGCGCAATGAGGCCCAAGACGGCCGGATGAACTCGTATCGTTGAGAGAAGCGACCGCGTCGCTGTCTCGAGCCGCCGCCATGACGTATTGAGTGAGATCGTTCGAACCGATCGAAAAGAAATCCGCGTCGAATGACTCCACGGTGAGCGCGGCAGCAGGGACTTCGACCATGATGCCGAGCTTGGGGCGACGGCACGAGAGCCCAGCAGTTTGTACGGCGTCGAAAGCCTCATCGAGATGTTTGCGCGCAAGCTCGAGTTCGCTCGGAAGAGACACCATTGGCAGCATCACTTCTACGCGGCCGTGCGCCGCCGCTCTACACAACGCCCTCAATTGCGTGCGAAAAAGATCAGGCGTGCGGAGGGAGAGTCGGATTCCACGCAGCCCCAGGAATGGGTTCGATTCGTGCTCGAGCGTCAGCCCCGCGATCGGCTTGTCCGCTCCCGCGTCGAGGGTCCGAATCGTGACGGGCTTGTCCTGCGCCCATTCGGCCAGCCGCCGATAAGCGCGATATTGCGTTTCTTCGTCCGGGAGTTCTCCTGCGCCGCTGAACAGGAACTCGGTCCGAACCAGGCCGATCCCATCGCAACTCGCCGGATCGAGCCGCTCAATTTCGGACGGATCGCCGACGTTCACAGATACCGCGATCGGCGTCCCGTCGGCGGTCACGGCGGGACGCCTCGAGAACTCAACCGTCGCGTCTGCAGCTCGACCTGCAGCCTTGACTTGCACCGCGAAACCCTCCCGCGTCTCCGGCGCCGGATCGAGGCAAAGCACCGCGCTTTCGCCGTCGATGAAGGCTTCACGGCGTCCCGCTACGCCGCCCAAATCGAGAGGAAGGCCGACAATCATCGGAATTCCTCGCGCTCGCGCGAGCGTAGCGACATGGCCCGACGCGCTGCCGCGCGTCAGAGCGATGCCGCCGCCGCGACTCCAATCGGTCGCGAGGAAGCGAGAAGGGCTCATATCTTCGGCGACAATGATCGCGCCAGCGGGGGGGCGAGGCTCTGGCGTCGCTCCGAAAAGGGAGGCGAGAACCCGATCCCTGATATCCTTGAGATCGCTGGCGCGCGCCCTAAAATGTTCGTCATCGGACCCTTCATAGCCGGCGATCTCGCCGTCCAGCGCCTTTCGCCAGCCCTCGTCGGCGCTCGCGCCCGCTTCGATCATCGCGACCGCGGGCTCAGCCAGGGATTCGTCCTCCAACATCGCAATCTGGAAAGCGAGGATATCCCCTCCTTCGCCATCGGCGGCAGCGGCCAGTTCGGAGAGTTGGGAGACCGCCGCCGCGATCGCACTTCGCAGCGCCTGCTCCTCAACAACCGGCCCACCGCTGCTGCGCTGCCGGGCGTCGGCGCCAAGCAGCACGGCTAGAGGGCCTGCGGCAAAGCCGGCAGAAGCAGCGCGCCCGACGAGACGAAGCTCAGCCATCCGCATTCTCGGATTGACCCTCTGCAGGCTTGAGGTCTTCTCCGTGGAAGTCGAGAGCGACGAGGTCGCGCAAGGCGGCGATCGCCTCCGCCGCATCGGGACCCCGGGCTCGGAAATACAAGGTTGCGCCCTTGGCCGCTTTGACCGCCATCACTTTGACGATGCTCTTGGCGTCAACCCATGGACCATTCTCCGTGAGCCCAACCTCGATATGCGACTTAAAGGTCTTGGCGAGCTTGGTCAGCTTGACTGAGGGGCGAGCGTGCAGCCCGATCGAATTCGTCAGCAGCGCCGATTGAGTCGCGGCAAATTCAGTCATGCGAAGATCTCGATCTCGTCCACGAGCGCGCCTCCTCGGCGTGCGACCGAATGGCCAAAATGCACAAGCCTCTCGATGATGAATTCGGCGCCCGCGCTCACGGCGACAATTCTTCGGCGGTGCGACGGACGGTCGACAGGCTGGCGCCGCCCGAGGCCTCGGTGGCCGCGATCACGGCCCCCTCGACGATCGGCGCATTGCAGATCACGACCCGGCTTCGTTTGTCCTCGGCAAGCATCTCGATCGCCATCTCGCTGTTGGTCTCGGCCCCGCCAAGGTCGACGAGAATCGCGACGCCAGCTTCCGACCATGCGCGATGGATGGCCTCGGTAATGGCCTCAAAACTCGTCCCAAGTTTTCCTGCCGGGTCGCCACCCGTCCAGGCGAGCGGGACATCTTCTCCGACCATCTGCCGGACCATGTCGGCGGCGCCTTCGGCGACCTTCGGCGAATGCGACACGATGACGATGCCGACATTGGACATCAGCCGGCTCCATATTCGTCGCAGAGCGCAGCGATCATCAGCGAGGCAGAGCGCGCTCCAGGATCAACGTGACCGATCGAGCGCTCGCCGAGAAAAGAGGCGCGGCCTCGGGTCGCGCGCATCGGCGCGGTGGCCTCCGCAGCGGCGAGCGCCGTCTTCTTGACAAGCGCAGCATCTCGTCCGTCAGCGAACGCGCGCTGCGCCGGAACCAGAACGTCGAGCATTGTCTTTTGACCCGGCCCGCTCTTGCCGCGGGCCCGCACGGCGGCGATCGCCGCCTCGAACGCGGCAGCGGCCTGCGCGCGCGTTGGCTCCGCCGGAAGGTCCTTGCTGAGCGCAAGGAAGAGCGTTCCATAAAGGGGCCCCGAAGCGCCGCCCACTTTTGTCAGTAATTTCATGCCCACAGCCTTGAGGAGATCGGGCAGGCTCATCACCGAGAGCGTGTCCAAGTCCTGCAGAACCGCCTCGAAACCCCGCTTCATGTTGTGCCCGTGGTCGCCGTCGCCTATTGCGGCGTCGAGGGCGGTCAGTTCCTCGGCGTGCTCCACGACGACTCTCGCAATCGCCCCAACCAATCGCCGAGTCGATTCCGCCTCGCGACCGGTGACGGTCCCTCTCAATTCGGCGGCGTCTCTCCCGCCAGCGCGCGCCATCGGCTCGTTCATGCGGCGACTCGCTCCCCTTGTGAGTCGAAGAACAATGGCCTGACTAGGCTGATTCCGACCTCGTCCCCGACGGTCAGTCCATCGTCCGGATCGACAAGCGTCACGACCTCGTGTCCATCTATCGTAACGTGAAGATGGTACTGGTCGCCCAAATGCTCGATCCAGTTGACACGCCCGCGCGCGACAGCCTGTCCGGATTTGACGATCTTCAGGTGCTCGGTTCGTGCCCCGATCGTGGCCGCGCGCGCCGGGGCGGGCAGGTTCGGGAGTAGTCCGCGCGGCATCAGATTGATTGCCGGCTGACCAAGTCGCGCCGCCACGTAGGCGCTATTCGGATTCTCGTAGATTTCGCGCGGCGTTCCGATTTGCGCGAGCCGACCGGCCTCGATGACCCCAACCTTTGTCGCCATGGTCATCGCTTCAATCTGATCGTGCGTGACATAGAGAAAGGTCGCACCGAGCTCGACGTGAATCCGCTTGAGTTCGAGCCTGAGGTCAGCACGCAGTTTCGCGTCGAGCGATGATAGCGGTTCGTCCATCAGATAGATTTCCGGGCGACGCACGAGCGCCCGCCCGATCGCTACGCGCTGCATCTCGCCGCCGGATAATTTTGCCGCTCGATTGTCCAGCTTGGATGCGATCCGGAGCAACGCCGCCGTCTCGTTGACTTTGACGCTGATTTCACTTTCCGGCACCCGCCGAGTGGGCGAGCGCAGTGGAAACGCGAGATTGTCGAACACCGATAAATGCGGGTACAGCGAATATTGCTGAAACACGAAGGCGACGTCGCGCTGGGCCGGTGGCAGCTTCGTCACATCGCGCCCGGCGATCGAAATGCGTCCATCATCCGGCTTCTCGAGTCCGGCGACGAGGCGAAGCGTGGTAGTCTTTCCGGCGCCGGTGGGTCCCAGAAGCACGACAAAGGCGCCGTCTTCGATCACGAGCGATAAATCCGCGACCGCCGGCTTCGCGCCGAAGCGTTTGGAGATTCGATCGAGAACGACTTCAGCCATGCGCTATCGCCTCGCTCGCGTCCGTCGCGATCGCCCGCCCGCTCGCTTTGTCAAAAAGAGATATGTGCTGCGGACGAAACGTGAGGCCGAGAGTTTCTCCTGCCCGCACGCGGAGATCGGCGGGCGCCCGGGCCCGCAAGGTTCCAAAATCTGTTGTCAGGGTTACGATTTGGGTCGTGCCGAGATATTCGACGCCGAACACGACTCCGCGCAGACCTTGGTCGGCAAACCGGACCTGTTCGGGGCGGACGCCGAGAATAAGGTCTCGCTCGCTCAAGTCCTCGCGCACCGTCGGCACGATGATCTCGCTCGCCCCCAACCGGACGGTCGTAGCGCCCTTCTCAACTCGATCGTGAAAGGAGAGAAAGTTCATGGGCGGGGAGCCGATGAAATCGGCGACGAAGACGCTCGCCGGCCGCTCATAGATCTCGTGCGGCGCGCCGAGCTGTTCGATGACGCCATTATTCATGACGGCGATTGTGTCCGCCATCGCCATGGCTTCGAGTTGATCATGCGTGACGTAAATCGTCGTTGTGTGCAGGCGATCATGCAAGGCCCGCAATTCTCCGGTCATGACGTGGCGGAACTCGGTGTCCAGCGCGCCCAGCGGTTCATCCATCAGAAAGGCCTTGGGATGCCGCACGATCGCGCGCCCAAGCGCCACGCGCTGACGATCGCCGGAGGACAGGCCCGATACGGGCCGGTCGAGCAGATGATCGATGCGAAGGATGCGGGCGGCTTCTTCCACCCTTGTCTTTATTTCGGCCCGCTTCGCCCCGATGGAGACGAGCGGAAAAGCGATGTTTCGCCGAACATTCATGTGTGGATAGAGTGCGAACAGCTGGAAGACGAAGGCGATGTCGCGAGCCGAAGCGCGCTTTTGCGTTACGTCCTCGTCAGCCAGCAGTATTCGCCCGGAAGTTGGCAATTCAAGTCCCGCGATCATCCGCAAGGTCGTCGTCTTGCCGCAGCCGGATGGGCCGAGCAGACAAAAGAACTCGCCGTCGGCGACGGCGAAGTTAGAGTCTTTCACCGCGATAAACTCGCCGAACGACTTGTGAAGCGCCTCAACCCGGATTTCCGCCATTGCCAGACCTAATCGTGAAACTTCGTGACGATGACGAACATCACGACGCCGGTCAGGATCGTTACGAAGGAATAGCTGTAGAGCACAAGCGAGAACGGCTGACACAGCATGACTACGCCAAGCGCAATGCAAGCTGTCGCGATGTTCTCCCAAATCCCGCGCCGAAAGACCCGCCGCGACAGCGACAATTCTTCAGGGATATCGTCGACACCCGAACTCATCGCCGCACGGCTCCAAAGGTGATGCCCCGCAGCAAGTGGTTGCGCAGCAGGACGGTGAAAAGGACGATCGGAAGCAGGAACAGCGTCGTGGCCGCAGCGACAGCGGGCCAATTCTGACCGCCCTCACCGATAATGAAGGGGATGAACGGCGGCATGGTTTGCGCGTCCGAGCTGGTCAACAGCAGATTGAACGCATATTCGTTCCACGAGAAAATCAGGCAGAAGATTGCGGTTGCCGCGATTCCCGTCATTGCCTGCGGCAACACCACCTTTCGGAATGCCTGCAGTCGGGTGTAGCCGTCGACAAGCGCGGCCTCTTCGTATTCCCGCGGGATCTCGTCGATAAACCCCTTAAGCAGCCAGACCGCCAGCGACAGGTTCACCGCCGTGTACAGCAGGATCATGCCGATCTTCGTGTCGTAGAGGCCAAGCCAACGATACATTACGTAAATCGGCACCGCGACCGCGATCGGCGGCATCATCCGTGTCGACAGGATGAAGAAAAGCAGGTCGTCAGCCAAAGGCACGCGAAAGCGGGAGAACCCGTAGGCGGCGAGGGTGCCGAGGAAGGTCGCGAGAATCATGGAGCCGAAGCCGATGATGAGCGAATTGAGGAAGCGCTCGACCACTCGCGACGGACCGGCGATGACCATGTCCCGGTCGCGGGCGATCTTCTCGTACCATGTCTGAGGGGGTGGCAGCTTGGCGATGAAATCGTGCGACTGGTGCGTCTGCACCGTGAAAAGGTCGACAAATCCTTCGAGCGTCGGCGTGAAGAACACTTTCGGCGGATAGGCGACCGCGTCCTCCTGCGACTTGAAGGCGGTCGCTCCGATCCACGCCAGAGGCAGAATTGTCACGAGCGCGTAAAAGATGACGACTGCGCCGGCAAGCCAACGGACGGGCCGCGACGGCTCCAAGAAGGGGCGGGCCGGCGAATCCGCGGTCACTGCTGCTTCACCCGGTTGAGCGCCTTGACGTAGATATTGGCCGCGCCGAAAATCGTCACAAAAAGGATTACGGCGAGGGCTGACGCATAGCCGGTCTCCCATTTCTCAAACGCGGCGCGTTTCAGCGTGATCGAGACCAGTTCCGTGGTCGATCCCGGTCCGCCGGACGTCAGGAGATTGACCAGGTCGAACATCACGAACGCCTGGATCGCCTGGAAAAGCACGGCGAGCATAAGGAAAGGGAGGACCATCGGCAGGGTGATCGACCAGAATTGCCTCAGCGGCGACGCGCGATCAACCTCAGCCGCCTCATAGATGTAGTCGGGAATGGAGCGCAGCCCGGCAAGGCAAATCAGCATCACGTAGGGCGTCCACATCCAGGTGTTGACGAGGACAATCGTCCATGGCGCGAGGGCGACGCTTCCAATCATTGTGAACGAGCTTGGCGCAATGCCGGTGAAGAAGCCGATGACGTAGTTGAATGGGCCAATTTGGGGCTGGAACAGCAGGGTCCAGAAGTTGCCTACGACCGCGGGGGACAACATCATCGGCAGCAGAATGACGGTGGTCCAGAAGCTGTGGCCGCGGAATTTCTGGTTTATGAGGAGCGCTAGACCGAGACCAATCAAGACCTGCAGAAGGATAGTCCAGAACACAAAATGCGCGGTGATCTGGAAATTCGCCCAAAGATCCTCATCGGTCAGAATGTCCACATAGTTGTCGATGCCGATGAATTGGGCCGGATTCGGCAGATTGGCCATCAAGCCGGTAAACGACAGCCGGATCGCCCAAATCAGGGGAAAGATGTTGATCGCCAATAGCAGGAGCATCGTCGGCAGAATGAAAAGCCAGGCGACGCCCCGATCCGACAGCCCTCTTACCCGACGGGCCGCCGTCGCGGGAGCGCGCAAGGCCACTCCTTCGGCGATTCCTCTTGCATTGTTCGTCACCGTCATAGTCTTGCCCGTTTATTGACCAGGGAAGTCAACCCGGCGGATTGCGCCGCCGGGGACGGGTTTTCGGGAGGAAACCAGACCGGTCGCTATGCGGTCAGGAAGGATCCTTGCCTTCCTGCTTGAAGACCTTGATCCAGTCCTTGACCAACGCGTCGAGCGCCTGCTTCGACGTGCCCTTGTTGGCGACGACATAGTCGTGGACGCGGTTCTGCATGTCGAGGAGCAGCGGAACATAGAGCGGCTCGGCCCAGAAGTCCTTGACCATGCCCATCGACTCGACGAAGGACGGCGCGTAGGGGGCGCTGTTCTTATAGGCGTCCGAGCCAAGCACGGCCTTGGACGCCGAGGCGCCGCCAAGATCCGTCCACTTCTGCTGAATTTCCGGCTGCGCGAACCACTTCACGTAAGTGAGCGCGTCATCGACGTTCTTCGAAGCCGCGACCACCGAAAGTCCCTGACCGCCAAGCTGCGTGAAATCGCCGGCAGGACCGGCCGGATTCTTGAAGAACCCAATCTTGTCCCCGCCGACATTCGGGTCCTTCGCCAAACCGGGGAAGAACGCGTACCAGTTCATCTGCATCGCCACCTGGCCCGATTTGAACGCGTCGAGGCCTTCGGACATATAGGCGTTGGTCAACCCCGGGGGCTGACAGCAGGTAAACAGCTCCTTGTAAACATCCATGCCCTTCGCGGCGCCGGCGGAATTGACTATGCCTTCCATCTGATAAGGCTTCTTCGGGTCCATATAGTCGAAGCCGTAGTTGTACATCGCGTTGGTGACGCCCATCGTGATGCCTTCCGAGCCCCGCTCGGTGAAGATGTACGCGCCGTAGACCTTCTTGCCGTCGATCTCCTTGCCGGTGAAGAACTTCGCGGTTTCAAGCAGCTCGTCCCAGGTCTTGGGAGGCTCGAGTTCGCGATTGTACTTCGCCTTGAATTCAGCGCGGAGCTCGGGCTTGGCGAACCAGTCCTTGCGATAAGTCCAGCCGACCGCGTCGGCCATCGCCGGCAGACCCCAGTAATTCGGGGTGTTTTTGGGCCATTCCGCGTATCCGACGACAGTTGCGGGCAGGAACGTGTCCATCGAGATATTGTTCTTGTCGAAAAAGTCGTTGAGCTTCACGTACCACTTGTTTTCCGCCGCGCCGCCGATCCACTGGCTGTCGCCGATGATCAGGTCGCATTCGGCGCTGCGCGAGTTGAGCAGGTTGATGAAGTGGTCCGCGTAGCTCGTCCAGGGGACGAACTCGTGCTTCATCTCGATACCCGTCTTGGCGGTAAAATCCTTGTCAAGCTCGACCAAGGCGTTCGCCGGGTCCCATGCGGCCCAGCACATGGTCAGCGATTTCCCCTCGGCGCGAGCTCCACTGAACGGCGCCGTAGCAGCGACGCCCGCGGCGAGCATTCCCGCCATCATGTACTTGAGTTTCATGATTGATCCTCTCCTGTTGCGCGCGACCCTTGGGTCGGATGTCGAACAAAAAGGCGCTTCCTCGATATTTTGCGGTTTGAGCCCGGGCAAGGGCTCCTTGTTTAGTAAACATGCATTATTAAACAATGCAACAGGAAATTCGCGCCTCGCGGCCCCGACGGCCGCACGCCCGGCGGCGCGCTCGTGGCCTCGGTCACGATTCCGGCGGCGCTACTGCGCCTGCGCAAGGTTACTCGGGTGGATTTCAGGCCGCATTCCAGCCGTTGCGAATGACCGCATGCCCCACCCGGTAGACCTCGCTCGGCGCCGGAAAAAAGTCGCGCCAGACGCGGGTCGCCGCGGCAAGCTCGGGGAGCGCGCGGCCGAACGCTTCGATAGTCAGCCAGCCGTCGTATCCCGAGTGCTTGAGCGCCGCGAAGACCGGAGCGAAATCAATATGCCCTTCGCCCGGCGTCCCTCGATCGTTCTCGGAAATATGCACATGGCAAAGGTGCGGCCAGATCGCAGAGATCGCGGCGATCGGATCCTTTTCTTCGATGTTGGCGTGAAACGTGTCGTACATGCCCTTGACGTTGGGATGCTTGACCGCGCTGAGATGCGCGGCGAGGTCGGTCATCGTGTTGACGAAATAGCATTCGAACCGGTTGATCGCCTCGAGGGCGATCGTGACGCCGTGCTTGCGCGCGATTTCGCCGGCCGCCCGATGAAAGTCGACCGCGCGCTTGTGTTCATCCGCGGTCGGCCCGTCGCCGGAGAAGTGGCCGATCGTCGAATGAAGCGGACCCCCGACGATTTTCGCGCCCAGCGCCGCGCAGCATTCGAGGATCCATTCCATGTGCTTCAATCCTCCGGCGCGCTGTTCCGGCGACGCGCCGATCGGGTTCACATCGAGGCTTGGAATGACGGAGATGCCGGTCGATTCGAGACCCAGATTCTCAAGCCGGCGGCGGAGCTCCGCATACTGGGCCGGCGCGCCTTCGAATATCGGGATTTCGACGCCGTCGTAGCCGGTGCGCTTGATGTCCTCGAGTATCGGCCAATGTTCGGATCGAACGTTCGCCGTCCACAAGAGCAGGTTGAAGCCGATCTTCATTCCGTCCCCCTCATTTCGAGCCCCATGATCGGTCGGCTCGCAAACTCGAGGCGAGACGGCTCGTTTTCTCTCCTGACGATAGTGAGCTTCCCGATAGCTGACAATGCGCTCGCGATGGCGCGCGCGACGGGCTTCGTGCTACGAAGACGCCCGCGGCCGCGCGCTGGCGTCCCGCGGGATCTCTCGAGGGCGACGTGGACACTCAACGCCTGGCGCCCGGCGCCAAGATGGCGCGAGCTCTCAGCGCCGCCTTGCTTAGCCCGAACCGGGTTCGCCAAGTCGGCGCCGTGCTCGTCGCGCGCGACGGCGCCGAGATCGCGGCGTGCAACACGTTTCCTCCGGGCGTGCTCGATCTCGAGGAGCGCCATGCCGGCGACGGACGATTCGTCTGGATGGAGCACGCCGAGCGTCACGCGATCTTCGAAGCGGCGCGTCGCGGCGTGGCGACGGCCGGCGCCCATCTCACCACGACCTTCTTCCCCTGCATCGATTGCGCCCGCGCGATCGTCGACGCCGGAATCGCCTGCCTCGATACGCCCGCGCCCGATTTCGACGACGCCGTCTGGGGCCCGTCGTTCGACCGATCGCAAGTCATCCTGAGAGAAGGCGGGGTCGAGATTCGGATCGTCTGACCGTCGGCGCTGGCCCTCATCCAATCTCCTGCAGCCGTCGCGTCTGACGCGCGGTCAGGCTCTCGAGTTCGGCGATGTCAGCGGGTGAAAGCGTCGCGCCGGGCTTGCGTAGCGCGGACGAAGCGATCGCGCCGCGCTTGGCGAGGATATATTTGCGCACGGCAAGGCCGACGCCTGGCTGCTGCTCATAGCGCGCGAGCGGAAGGTACGCGTCGAAGAGATCGCGCGCCCGCTCGAGATCGCCGGCGCGGAACGCCTTCACCACTCCGATCATCATCTCGGGGTAGGCGAAGCCGGTCATCGCGCCGTCCGCCCCGCGCCGAAGCTCTTCAGGCAGGAACAACCCGCCGTTGCCGGTCAGGATCGAAATGCGCCGCGCGCCGCGATCGCTCGCGCTGCGCAGGGCGCTGATCTTGGCGAGGCCCGGCCAATCTTCATGCTTGAGCATCACGCAGGTCGGCAGCGCATCGACGATGCGCAAGATCACCTTGGGCGCGATCTGCACCTGCGTCGCGAGCGGGTAGTCCTGCAATGCGAAGGGCGTCGCGCCCAGCGTCTCGGCGACGCTATCGTAATAGCCGAAGATCTGGTCGTCGGTGCGCAAATGAGCGGGCGGGGCGACCATGACGCCGGCCGCGCCTTGATCCATCGCGCTCGCCGCGAGCGTCTTGATCGGGGCCAGCCCCGGCGCGGAGACGCCGACGATGATCGGCGCGCCGCGCGCGCGGCGGATCACGCGGCCGATGACGGCGCGGGATTCCTCCTCCGTCAGCTTCGGCGCTTCGCCCATGACGCCGAGAATGGTGAGCCCGTCCGCGCCGCGTTCGAGATAGAAATCGACCATTCGATCGACGCTCTCGAGATCGAGCGCGCCATTGTCGGAGAACGGCGTCGCGGCGATGATGAAGACGCCGTTCGCGCTTTCGTCGAGCAAAGCCATCAGCGATTATCCCTCATGGCGCCGATCCCGTCGGGGGGCGCTCAGCCAAGGCCGGCGGAAGCAGGGCAAAGCCCGCGGGAAGCCCAGCCAAGCCGCGCGGAAGCGGGGCAAAGGATTGCGGAAGACTATCCAAGTTTTTGTCTTCCGCGGATTCAACCTTTTCAATGGGTTACGACGAAACCCGGCAAAATCTTCCTCGAGCCCCGGCCCGCTCCTCCGGCAGGCTCGCCGGGGGTCGTCTCGATCCCGCGCGTGGGCGTCGTTATAGCACGTCTTTCTGTTTTTCGCAAAGAAGTTGCGGGCTCTTGTGGCTATCACACGAGATGTCCGGTTTAGGTAGAGCACGAGCTGAGCGATAGTGCGGCGATTTTTGGAGGGGTTGGGATGCTTCAGACGGAAGTTCTTCAAGAGGGTGCGCATGAGCGGTGTTTTAGAACATTTTGAACCGCTGGGAATGAGCGGAACTGAACCAGGAAGAGGCGGCGGAGCTTGTGGGGGTGAGCGAGCGGACGTTCCGGCGCTGGACGCGCCGTTACGAGGAGGAGGGCGAGGCCGGGCTACTGGATCGCAGGCTCGGCAAGGCGTCGGGCAAGCGGGTTCCGCTCGACAGGGCGGAGGAGGAAGGAGAGGCTATATCGCGAGACGATACCAGGGCTTCACCGTCAAGCACGGCCACGAGCATCTGGTGAAGGATTATGGCTTCGGATAGGGCTACATCTGGTTGAATCTGGATCTTCAGTAGAAGGGCGTTGTCGGAAAGCCGCGGCGCAAGGGAGCGCACCGGACGAAGCGCGAGCGGCGGCCGCGGCCGGGAGATGATGCTGCATCAGGATGGCTCGCGGCAGGCCTGGCTCTAAGGCCAGGAGATGTGCTAGACCTGATCGTGACGATGGACGACGAGACGCGCGCGATCGGCTCGGATTTCATGCCGAGTCTGATGGCTCGACATCGAGCTTCCGGGCGATGCAGCAAGGCGTTCGAGCAAGCACGGATTGCCGATGAAACTGCGCACCAATCGTAGGTCGCATTACTTTCACACCCGCAAAGTTGGAGGTGATCTTGATCCCAGCCATCTGATGCAGGTCGGGCTGACGCAAGAACTATAGAGCGTCTAGCACATCGGCGCTTATAGGCCGCAGGAAGGCGGACGGTCGCAGCGCGCCTGCAAGACGTTGCAGGTTCGTCTGCCGAAGGAAATCAAGCTTGCCGGAATGACGTCGATGGCGCCGTCTAACGCTTTCATCCGCCAGCTCTATCTGCCCGAGCACAACAGCCCGATACGATATAAGCAGTTGCGGGCTCTTGTGGCGTTATCTGTTGGTCGACCGGTTGACTGTTCGTTCGTCGAACCCTTGCCGTCATGGCCGGGCTTGTCCCGGCCATCCACGCCGGGCCGCCGCAAGAACGAGTGCCGCCTCGGCGCGACGGGCAGGAAGGCGGACGGTCGCAAGGCTTTTCGCGCTTGCCTGCGTAGATGCGCTGGGTCTTCGCGTGGATGGCCGGGACATCATGGCCGGGCTTGTCCCGGCCATCCACGCCGGGCCGCCGCAAGAACGAGTCCCGCCTCGGCGCGACCGGCAGGAAGGCGGACGGTCGCAAGGCTTTTCGCGCTTGCCTGCGTAGATGCGCTGGGCCTTCGTGGATGGCCGGGACAAGCCCGGCCATGACGCCTCGATGGCGCCGTCCGCCACCTCCGCCCTTCCCCACAACAGCCAACGCGATAAGAGCGAAGTTGCGCAAGCGGTGTGGCCAGCGGTCAAAATCAAAGGTTTGGCATCCGATTGAAGGGCGGCGGCGGAGGTGGTAGTTTTACCTGTTGCAGAGGCGAGCACAAACCCGCACGGTTCCCAAATCTAAGGGAGGGTCCGATGGCAGTCTCGGTGGAATGGGAAATCAAGGCGACCGAGTTCGCCAATTGCAACTGTTCCTACGGTTGTCCGTGCCAGTTCAACGCGCTTCCCACTCACGGCAATTGCCGGTACGTCGCCGGGTTCCAGATTGAACAGGGCCATTTTGGCGACGTGAAGCTTGACGGCCTGCGCGCCGTGACGATGGCGATTTGGCCCGGAGCGGTCCACGAGGGCAAGGGCACGATGCAGATGGTGATCGACGAGCGCGCCGATGCGCCGCAGCGAGACGCGCTTGCAAAAATCCTGACAGGTCAGGAAACCCTGGACATGGCGACGATGTGGTGGGTGTACGCCGCGATGTCCCCAACCAAGCTGCCGCCAATTTTCGCAAAGATCGACCTCGAGATCGACGTCGACGGCCGATCCGGGCGCCTGGAGGTCCCCGGAGTGGTTTCGTCGAAAGGCGCGCCGATCCGCAATCCAGTGACCGGCGCGGCCCATCGCGTCCGGATCGATTTTCCGGAGAGCTTCGAATACAAACTTGGCGAGATCGCCAGCGGCACATCGACGGTGACCGGGGCGCTGCCGATGGAGCTCAAGGACAGCTGGGGCTTGTTCTGTCGCATCCATCTCAGTCACAAGGGCCGCTTGAACTAGACGGTCTGCGCGGTCGTGCTCGGCGCTGTCCTGCGCCATGACCGGGCGCTCGTTCTCGCCGGCCTCGTTGTCGTCATCGTGCTGTCGTGGGTCTGGTTGCTGACGGGCGCCGGGCTCAAGATGGACGAGATGGACATGGGCGGCGGCCAGATCATGCTGATGGCGCCGCCGTGGACGCTCCAATATGCGGCGATGATCTTCCTCATGTGGGTCATCATGATGGCGGCGATGATGCTGCCGAGCGCCGCGCCAGCCATTCTGTTGGTGATCGCGCTGACCAAGCAGCGCGGCGAGCGCCACTCCATTCGTGCGAGCGGAGAGTTCGCGTTCGGCTATGTCGCCGTTTGGGCCGCATTCAGCCTGGTCGCGACGGGACTTCAATGGAGTCTCGACCGTGCCGGATTGCTTTCGGAGAGCATGGCCAGCGGCAGCGTCGTCCTCGCGGCCGCGCTGTTGTTCGCCGCTGGCCTTTATCAATTGACGCCCTGGAAACAGGCGTGCCTGCGGCGCTGCCGGTCGCCATTGGAGTTTCTCACGCGATATTGGCGACAGGGTCCTCTCGGTCCGATGCGCGCCGGGGTGTGGCACGGGGCGTACTGCTTCGGATGCTGCTGGATGCTCATGGCGCTCTTGTTCGTCGGCGGCCTGATGAACATGCTTTGGATCGCAGGACTTGCGCTTCTGGTTTTGGTGGAGAAGGCGGCGCCCCTTGGCGCTCGCGTGGGCCAGCTCGCTGGGGTCGGGCTGATTGGCTGGGGCGCGTTCCTGCTGGTTCACTGACCGGGTTGGCTGCGCAGCTTGCGGAAATCTTGGGCGTAAACCGAGCCCCTCGCCCCTCGTGACAAGTCCTGCATCAGACCCATAACGCCTCAGCCGTTGTCTCGCATGCGCTGCCTCGTGTCGAGAGAGCAAAGGCTGGATTTAATAAGCATCCGCCGCCTCAGCGTCCGCGCCATTGCGGCGCGCGCTTCTCCCTGAAAGCGGCGACGCCCTCGTCCTGATCGGACGATCGCAGCGCCTCGACCAGGGCCGGAAGGCGCAACATCTGCGCCTCTCTGGCGCTGAGGCGCTCGCCGGCCCGCACCATCTGCTTGATCGCGCGCACCGAAAGGGGCGCGCAGGCGAGGATGTCGGCGACCCAACGGGCGACCGCCGCGTCGAGCGCTTCTGGCGCCGCGACCTCGTTGACGAGGCCGAAGCGCAGGGCTTCGTCGGCGCCGATGCGCCGGCCGGTCAGCAGCATGCCCATCGCCTGGACATGGGGAATGCGGCGGGCGATGAGCGCAATGCCGCCGTCGAGCGCGAGCCGCCCGACGCGCGGCTCGGGCAGGCCGAAAGTCGCATCGGCGGAGGCGACGACGATGTCGCAGCCGAGCATCATCTCGAGCCCTCCGCCCAGCGCATAGCCGTTGACGCGCGCGACCACGGGCACATCCAGCGTATCGCGCAGAGCGAGGCCGCCGAACCCGCCGGGGCGACTTTGAGCCCAATAGTCGAGGCCGGTCGCGCCCGAGCCGCCCTTCATGTCCGCGCCGGCGCAGAACGCGCGCGCGCCGGCGCCGGTGAGGATGACGACGCGGACATCGCGGTTCTTCTCGATCGTCTCCCAGACCCCGATCAGCTCGGTCTCGGTCGCCTGATCGACGGCGTTATGCCGCTCAGGCCGGTCGATCGTCACCCGCGCGACATGGTCCTGGACCGAGAACAGGACGTTCAACCGACGATTCCCGCCTGCTTCAAGGCCGCGATGCGGTCGGCGGAATAGCCGGCTTCGCGCAAGACCGCTTCGCCATCGGCGCCGAGCGCGGGCGGCGCGCGGCGGAGCTGGAAAGCGCCCTCGCTCATCGCGAGCGGCGTGCCGATGAGCGGCAGCGCGCCGGCCTCGCCTTCGAGCGTCACCACCGTCCCGTTCGCCTTGGTCTGGTCGTGGCCAAGCGCCTCGGCGAGGGTGAGCACGGGCGCGCAGAGCAGGTCCTGCTCGTCGAGCCGGGCGAGCCAATATTCGGTCGCGTTCGAGGCGAATCGTTCGCGGAACAAAGCCTGCAATTCGGCCTTGTGGGCGACCTGTCCGGCGAAGGTCGCATAGCGCTGATCGGCGGAAAGATCGGGGAGGCCGAGAGCCGCGCAAATGTCCCGCAGGGGATTGGTCTTGAACGCCCCGACCAGCACGATCGCGCCGTCGGTGGTCTCGAAGCCGCCGGTCAGCGGATAGGCGCCCCACGAGAAATGCCGGCCGCGCTGCAGCCACATCGCCGCTTCCTGCATCTGCATGGCGAGCATCGATTCGAACAGCGACACCGCGACCTGCTGGCCGCGGCCGGTTTTCACCCGTTGCAGGAGCGCAAGCAGGATCGCCTGAACGAGATGCATGCCGGCGGTATAGTCGCACAGCGACGTCGCATAGACGGCGAGCGGCTCGTCGTCGTTGCACTTGCGCCGCATCACTCCCGAGAGCGCCTGGGCCAGAATGTCCTGCCCGCCCTTGTAGGCGAGCGGCCCGCTCCGGCCGAAGCCGGAGCCGAAGGCGCAGATGATGCGCGGATTGATCTTGGCGAGCGCGTCATAGCCAAAGCCCATGCGCTCCATCACCCCGGCGCGGAAATTGTTGACGACCACATCGGCCGTCCGCGCGAGGTCGTAGATGATCGCCTTGCCGTCCTCCTTGCGCAGGTCGAGGGTGATCGAACGCTTGTTGCGGTTGAGGCTGCGGAACACCGGATTGTCGAGGCCGTCCGGATCGTCGGGGATCGAGGAGCGCGAGAGGTCGCCCGCGCCGGGCCGCTCGACCTTGATGACGTCGGCGCCGTAATCGGCCAGCACCTGGGTGGCGCTCGGTCCGAGCATCACCTGGGTGAAGTCGATGACGCGCACGCCTGCGAGCGGCTGGGTCGAGGAAGAGGCGAAGGGAGCGTTCATGGGCCTCGATCCTATTCGGCGGCGATGGTGAGCTTGGCGTTCGCCGCCGGCCGGTCGCCGGGGTCGGCGCCTCGCGCCCGCAGCCGCGCCTGGAGCGTCGCGACGTCGATCCTGTCGACCGCGACATCGCCCTCGAGCGCGAGCGCCGCGGCGATGCCCGCCGCCTCGCCCATCGCCATGCACGGCGGAATCTCGCGCGAACTGCGTTGCGCGGCGGACGTCGCGGAATAATGCCGGCCGGCGACCAGCAATTGCCCGACATCGCGCGGCAGGAGGGCGCGATAGGGGGTATAATAGTCGCGGCCGCGGGCGACGCTGTCGGCGAAGTGGCGCCGCCCCATAACGTCGTCCTTGGTCACCACGTAGACGCCTTCAAGGAGCCGTGTCTGGCGGACCCCGATCTGCGGGGCCACGTCAACGACGAACGCCTGCTCGAAGCCGGGCAGCTTTTCCCGCACGTAGGGGATGAGCGCGGCGATGCGTTCGCGGCCCTCGAAATCCGCGCGGGTCAGGTCCTCGACGTCGATCCCGTCGAGGCCGGTCATATGCGGGCAGTTGCACCACACGATTCCGTTCAGCGGCGTCTTGAGCCACCACTTGTCCCACGAGCCGCCGATGATCCGCTTGGCCTCGCGGTCGATCGCCCGAAAGGCGGCGGGCTCCTCGTATTCGAACCGCTCGGCCGCCTCGACATCGATCCCGCCGAGCCGGAATACGGTTGTGACCATGTACGAACCGTGGACGAACGGCGCGCCGGCCGCGGCGGCGACATCGAGATCGCCGGTGGCGTCGACGACGACCTTGCCCATGATCGCCTGCCTGCCGCTCTTGCTTTCGCACACGACGCCGGTGATGCGGCCATCCTCGACGATCGCGCGCGAAAACCAGCTGTGCAGCCTGACGTCGACTTTGGCCTCGCCGACCATCGCATTGGACGCGCGCTTGAAGCCGTCGGGATCGAACGCGGCGGCGTAGCAGATCGGCTGGGGCTTGACGTGCGAATGAAAGTCGAAGACGCCCCAGCGCGACCATTTGCGCCACAGCGCCGGGTCGGAGCGACGTTCGGATTCGGGCGGCACGACGCAGAGGCCCATGCGCTCCATGCGCTCGACCAGCTCGCTGCAGAGCCCGCGCACCGAGATCTCCGCGCCGTTGCACATGTCGTCGAGCACGAGCACCATGCCGCCCGAGGCGAGGCCGCCGAGATAGGCGTAGCGTTCGAGCAGCGTGACCGAGAGGCCGCTGCGCGCGCCGGCGACCGCCGCGGCGATGCCCGCCGGACCGCCGCCGACCACAACGAGATCAGCGCGCCCAACGATCGGGACCTGGCCCGCCGGCTCGGCGATCGTGTCGGAAATGGTCATGGGCTGAACTCCTTCATGAACGGCAGTCAAACTTTCGATCATCCGGTTTGCGCGACATTCCATTTGAGGAAATGGCTCTCGAGCCAGGAGATCACGCCGAAGAACGCCGCGGAAAAGGCGGAGCCGACGACGATGGTCGCGTAGAGCAGGGCTGAGTCGAAATTGTAGGTCGCCTGAATGATGAGCGCGCCGATGCCGGTCGTCGCGCCGATCCATTCGCCCACGATCGCGCCGATGACGGAAGTCGCCGCGGCGATCTTGAGCGCCGCGAAGAGATAGGGCAGCGAGCACTTGAGCCGGAGCTTGAAGAAGATTTCGCTTGGGCTAGCCGAAAGGATGCGCATGAGCTCCATCTGCTGCGGGCTGACGGCGCGCAAGCCGCGCGTCATGTTGACCAGCGTCGGGAAGAAGCAGATGAGCGCGGCGATCGCGACCTTGGCGCTGAGGCCGTTGCCGAGCAGAAGCACGAGGATCGGCGCGTAAGCCATCACCGGAATTGTGTGGACCATCACCGCGATCGGGAAGAAGGCCTCCTCGGCGGTGCGCTGGTAAACGAAGATGGTCGCGATCACGATCGCGGCCCAGTTGCCGATGATGAACCCGGCGACCGCTTCGGTGGCGGTCGGAACGAGATTGGCGATCAGAAGCCCGAATTTGGCGTAGAGGGTCGCCGCGACCGCGGTCGGCGCCGGGGCGATGAAGGGCCGCACATGAAAGACGACGACGGCGAGCTCCCAGAGGACGAGCAGCAGGATCGCCGCTAGAGCGGGCAAGAGGCGCCGGCGCCAGGCCGCCGAGCGCGCGGCGGCGACATATTCGGCGCGCGCGGCCTCGTCGCTGACGAAAGTATCGCCGGGGTCGGGCTGGGTCAGCGCCGGCGCGGTCATCAGCACGTCTCCAGCACGCGGCGCAGATGCGCCGTGAGCTCGACGAACTGAGGCGTCTCGCGCTCTTCGACGCCGCGCGGGGTCGGCAGCGGCACGTCGACGATTTCGCGCACCCGGCCAGGGCGGGCGGCCATGAGCAACACCTGTTGCCCAAGGAACGCCGCCTCATAGATCGAATGGGTGACGAAGAGGATCGTCGCGCCGGTATTTTCCCACACCCGCAACAGTTCGACGTTGAGCCGGTCGCGGGTGATCTCGTCGAGCGCGCCGAAAGGCTCATCCATCAACAGGAGCTTCGGGTCGTTGACGAGCGCGCGGGCGATCGCCACGCGCTGGCGCATGCCGCCCGACAATTCATGCGGATAGGCCTTCTCGCGGCCGGAGAGGCCGACCAGCGCCAGCAGCTCGCGCGGATCACGCGCGCCGCCGCGCCTGGCCCGGCCCCCGACTTCGAGCGGCAATTCGACGTTCTCGAGCGCGGTCCGCCAGGCGAGCAACGAAGCGTCCTGGAACACGAAGCCGATCGAGCGCGCCTCCCGCGCCGCCGCCGCCGAGCCTCCCATCACCTCGACCTCGCCGGAAGTCGCCGGAATGAGATCGGACACCACCCGCAAAAGCGTCGACTTCCCGCAGCCGGAAGGGCCAAGGAGGGTCAGGAAGCCGCCTTGCGCCACGTTCATGCTGACGCGATCGAGCGCCGTGACCGCGCCGCGCTCGGTGGTGAAGCGCACCGTGACGTCGCGCAATCTGACGGCCGGGCTTTTTTTCGCGCCCGGCGCCTCCGGCGCCAGCTTGATGGCGGCCTCGGCCAAAGTCCCGCCTCCTCAGCCGATCTTCGGCCGGTCGCTTTCCGTCATCTCGAGGATTTTCGTCGTCATCACCTGATCGAGCCTGGGCTTGCCGGCCGGGAATTGCTTGAGCTCGTCATATTGATCGATCTGCGCCTGCCAGACCGCCGGATCGAAACTGCCCCAGCCGTGATCCTTCGTCCGGGCGGTGAACTCGACCTCGAACATGATCGGCGCGGCGGCGAGCTCATCGGCGCGCACGAGATTGGGGTATTCCTGGACGAGGAGGTCGACCGCCTTTTCGGGATTGGCTTTGGCGTAGGCCCAGCCGCGGCCCGCCGCCCTGAGGAAGCCGGCGAGCAGGTCCGCCTTTTGGGTCAGCGTGTCGGTCGTCGCGTAGTAGGGCAGCGCGTAGAGGCGAACGCCGCAGTCCCAGAGGCGCAAGGTTATGTAGTCCGGCCCGAGAACCTTGAGCGCGGTCGTGTTGGTGATCCAGCCGGTGACGGCGTCGACCTGACCGGTCAATAGCGGCGTCATGTCCGAACCGATGATCACCTTCTGCACCTGATCGTCGGCAATGCCGTTCTTGCGCAGGAGCGCGGCGAGCAGGATCTGTCCTGTCGCCTGCACGCCGATCTTGCGCCCGATCATGTCCTTGGGCGTCCGGATCGGCGCGCGCGGCAGGGAAAAGAACGCATATGGATGCTCCTGCGCGCCGACGGCGAAGCAGGTGACCGGAATGGCCTGCGAGGCGGCGAGCATCAGCGACGGGCTCGACGACACCTGGCCGACTTCGTAACGGCCTGAGGCGACGATGGCGACGCCGTCGATGTTCGGCCCTCCGGGCTGAATGGCGAAATTGATTTTCTCCTGCTCGAAATAGCCGAGGCGCTTGGCGACCACTTCGCCGATCTGGTTGCCGCCGGTGATCCAGCCGAGCTGCATGTTGACGGGCTGGAGGCCGGACTGGGCGAGGCCGCGCGAGCGGATCGCAAAAGGCGCGGCGGCGGCCATCGTGGAGAGGCCGGCCTTGAGCAGCCTGCGCCGCGTCGGGAGAAACCTTTTCGCCATCGAACAGACTCCTTCCCGCTCCACAGCCGGGCAAGCACAGTCGGGGCCGCGCGGCGCTCTCTCTCAACCCCCTATTGAATAGTGGACGGCGGGCGTCGTTGGGAAGCGCAAAGATTCCGGGCGCCTTTCGGGCGACGCCAAAATCCGAAGGCGCCCTGCCTATGGCGCCAATTCTATGGTTTCGGTCAGAAGATCGGCGGGATCGGCGCTCTGGCCGACATGGATGTGAAACTGCCCGGGCTCCAGCACGGGAGTGAGACTGGGGCCAATGAAGGCGAGGTCATTGGCGGCCAGGCGCCACGTCACCCGCCCGCGCTCGCGACCCTTGAGCGCGATTTTGCGCACGCCCTTCAGATCCAGGATCGGAGGGGCGATGCTGGCGACGAGGTCGTGTATGAACAGAAACAGCGTCGCTTCGCCGTCGACGTCGCTGTCGTTGCGGACCTCGACGGAGACATCGATGCTTTCGCCCGCCTTCATCGAACTCGGAGCGCATTCAAGATCGAGGAGCGCGAAGCGGCTGTAGGAGAGGCCGTGGCCAAAGGGAAATTGCGGCGTCGCCGGGATGTCGAGGTAGGAAGTTGAATAGTGCTCTCCAACCTGGATCGGGCGGCCCGTCCGGCGTTGGCGGTAAAAAATCGGAACCTGGCCGACCTCCCGCGGCCAGCTCACCGGCAGTCTTCCACTCGGATTGAATCGTCCCGTCAGCACGTCGGCGACCGCGTGTCCGGCTTCGCTGCCGAGAAACCAGGTCGCGAGAACCGCGTCCGCGCGGTCAAAGAGCCAGGGCAGGGTCAGCGGACGCCCGGAGGACAGGAGGACGACGACCGGCTTGCCAAGGCCCAAGACCGCCTCGGCCAGCGCCCGCTGGCGCCCCGGCAGGCCGAGATCGGCGCGACTGGCGGCTTCGCCGCTCATTGCGGCGGCTTCGCCGAGGCACAAGACGACGACCTGGGCGTCGGCGCACGAGGCGAGGGCGGCCGATATCCCGTCCGTGCTTTCACCCGATATGTCGACGCCGGGCGCGTGCTCGATCCGGCTTTGCGGGAGAGCGGCTTTGAGCCCCTCCAGAATCGACACCGCGTCCTTGGCGCGCCCCGCCGAGGCCCAAGGGCCCACCATCTCGCGCGACGCCGCGGCGAGCGGCCCAACCACGGCGAGGCGGGCGACATCGGGGGAGAGGGGCAAGATCGTCGCGCGATGCTGCAGCAGGACAATCGCGCGCCGCGCAACGTCCCGCGCCAGCTCGCGCCGCTCCGCCTCCCTCGAGCCGTGAGGCCAGGCCGAGCCGCGACGATAGGGATCGTCGAAAAGGCCGAGGCGCTCCTTCAGTTCCAGCACGCGCCTGACGCTGGCGTCGATCGCCGCCATTGTGACGAGCCCGCGCTTCAAGGCCTCCGGCAGCCCCCGGACGTAGCTGTTGCTCACCATGTCGATGTCGACGCCGGCTTGAAGCGCAAGCGCGGCGGCCTCGACCGCGTCGGCCGCGACGCCATGGTTCATCAGCTCCGCGACCGCGTTGTAATCGCTGATCAGCACGCCGTCGAAACCGAGCTCCTTTCGCAGCCAGCCTTGCAGGAGCGGCGCATTGGCGCTCATCGGCACGCCCGCGATATCAATGAACGCCGGCATGATCGCCGCCACGCCCGCAGCCACGGCGGCGGAGAATGGCGGCAGATAGACCTCGCGCAGCGTTCGCTCGGACACTTCGACCGAGGCATATTCGCGGCCCGCAGTGACGAGGCCATAGGCGCACAGGTGCTTCGCTGTCGCGGCGAGGCTGTCCGCGGCCCCCAAGTCGGAGCTCTGGAAGCCGCGCGTCTTGGCGGCGGCCATTTGCGAGGCCACCCAAGTGTCCTCGCCGGGCCCCTCGACGATCCGCCCCCAGCGCGGGTCGCGCGCCACGTCGACCATCGGCGCGAAGGTCAGCGCGACGCCATCCGCTGTCGCCTCCTCCGCCGCGGCGCGCGCGGTCTGCTCCCACAGGTCGGGCGCGAACAGGCAGGCCTCCGCCAGCGGAACGGGAAAAATCGTGCCGTGGCCATGGATGACGTCGAGACCGAGCAGAAGGGGAATGCCGAGGCGCGATTCTTCGACCGCGAGGCGCTGGATGGAACGCACCGCATCGGCGCCCCAGTGATTCAGGAGGGCGCCGATCCGCCCGGAGCGAATCCCTTCGTGGATGTCCCCAAGCTGGGCGGGGCCGGTGACCGCCAGAGTGGAGGCGACCATGTTCAGTTGCCCGATCTTTTCCTCGATCGTCATCGCTGCGAGCAGCGTATCGATGCGTCCCATGCCCTTGCCTTGCCGTGAGCCGCGAGCGGATGGTCTCGACCGGCCATCCTTCTTA
Organism: uncultured Alphaproteobacteria bacterium; assembly: GCA_963761435.1. Classification (GTDB taxonomy): domain Bacteria; phylum Pseudomonadota; class Alphaproteobacteria; order Rhizobiales; family Beijerinckiaceae; genus Roseiarcus. The sequence goes on from CAVXHJ010000010.1 coordinate 1,197,286, forward strand.
GACCAAAATGAGGCTTGGGATGGAGCGCCACCGACAACGGCCATCCGCTCGGGATCTGGAAAGTCAGCCAAGACGACTTGGCGCGATCATGCGAGAATGGGCTCGGGGAGACGGATCGAATTCGATGGCGGAACAGTCGAACAAACCACCCAGCGCCGCTGAGGGAGCGGAGACTGCGACGCTGCGCAGTCTGATCTCCGATTTCATTTGGATGGCTTCGGGCTTCTGGCTTTCGCCCCAGCGCAACAAGCTCCTGATGCTGGCCGGCGCGCTGATCGCGGTCGTCGGGGCCACGGCCTACATGCAGATCAGGCTCAATTCCTGGAACCGGCCATTTTACAATGCGCTGACCAACAAGGATATGCCGGCCTTCCTCTCACAGCTCGTCGTCTTCGGCGAGCTGGCGGGGATATTGCTCATCCTTAACGTCGCGCAGATGTGGCTCAATCAGACCTCCAAAGTCGTGATGCGCCAGGGCCTGGTCAACGATCTCCTGAACGAATGGCTCAAGCCGAAGCGCGCCTTTCGCCTGACGAATTCGGGCGTCATCGGCGCCAATCCGGACCAGCGCCTGCAGGCTGACGCCCAGCACCTGACCGATCTTTCAACGGACTTAGGCATTGGCCTGCTGCAATCGAGCCTCCTTCTGGCGACGTTTGCCGGGGTGCTTTGGGGGCTCTCGCGTGGCGAGTTCCTGCCGTTCGGGGGCCGCGACTTCGCGCCGCCCGGCTATCTTGTGTGGTGCGCGCTTCTCTACGCCGGCGCCGCGTCCTATCTGAGCTGGCGAGTCGGCCGTCCGCTGATCGATCTCAACGCCGAGCACTATGCGCGAGAGGCCGAATTTCGGTTCGCGCTCGTGCGGATAAACGAGCACATCGACGGCATCACGCTCTATGGCGGCGAAGCCGATGAGAGGAGCAGCCTCAACGGAGTTTTCGGCAGCGTACTCGACATTTCACGCCAGATTGTCAGCGCGGTAACGCGGCTGACGTGGGTTACCGCCGGCTATGGCTGGTTTACGATCATAGCCCCGATCCTAGTGGCGGCCCCGGCCTATTTCCGCGGCACGATGAGCTTCGGCGAGCTCATGGTCATTGTCGGCGCTTTCAACCAAGTGCAAACAGCGCTTCGATGGTTCGTCGACAATTTCTCCAACCTCGCGGACTGGCGCGCGACGCTTCTGCGCGTGGCGAGGTTCCGCAAGGCGATCATGAAAATGGACGATCTCGGCCAGGCGGCGAGCCGAATCCAATTTTCCGTGGCGGCGGAACCCTCGATCAAGATCGACGACCTTCACGTCGCTTCGCCCGCGGGCTGCGTGATGCTGAGCGAACCGCACGCGAGCATGAATCCCACCGAGCGCGTCCTGATCACCGGCGACAATGGCGAGCACAAAGCCGTGCTGTTTCGCGCCATCGGCGGCCTTTGGCCGTGGGGAAGCGGGCAAATTACCCATCCAGAGCGTCGCAGCATCATGTTCATGCCGGTCCGCGCCTATATCCCGCCCGGCACCCTCCGCGCGGCCGTGGCCTACCCCCACCCGACCGAGGACTATGACGCTCCCGCCATCGTCGATGCGCTCACCGCAGTCGGGCTCGCGCACCTCGGGCCCCACCTCGAGAAGGAGGACCGATGGGACCGGGAGTTGACCGACAACGAGAAGCAATGCGTGGCTTTTGCCAGGGTCATCCTGCAGAGGCCGGGCTGGGTTGTCGTGAACGATGCGCTTGATGTCCTTGATCCAGAATCACGGATGCTCATCAGGTCGCTCTTCGAGGGTGAATATGCCGATGTCGGCATGATCAATATTGGCCATGACCAACCGGATAGCCCTTTTTACCCCCGCAAGCTGCATATCGTCATGGATCCCCTCGGGGCGAAGTTCACGCCCGAAAGCGAGCACGGCCTGCCTGAGCCGCAGGAATCGGTTCCCGCCAAATAGGCGGGCGTCGATGCCGCGTCAGAAGTCGATCTCGAGCCGGCTCCAGCTCTCGGTCGTTATGACGCCGTCCCGGATTTCGCACGGCCTGCCATCCGCCCGGGCGTGTTTCGCCCCCGGATGGCGGACAAGGATTCGCTCGGGCGCCGGACCCGCGAGCGAGAGGTCGACCGTCGTACGCCCTCGCTCGCGCCGCGCCCGCAGGTTGGCGGCGCCGAAGGCGGTCGGCAGGTCGCAGAGCGCTATGCCCTCGCCTGCCCACCAGCTTTCGGGAACGGCGCGGAAAAGTTCGAGGGTCGAGCCACTTTCCCTCAACAACATGAGCCGGACGGCGCAAGAGAACTCGGCGCCGATCCACGTGTGGGGCATGTCGCCGATATAGTCCGGCGCTCGCGCATCGCTCCATACGACCTCGGCCCAGCCGCGCCAGCCGGGCGGCCTTCGGCCGGCGAGAACGAGCGAAAGCAAGCGGAAGGCGTCGTCATCTCGGCCGAGCGACACAAAGGCGTTGAGGTTGCGCAGGTCGTAGGGCGAGTAGTTCGATTTGAAATCCGGCGAAGAGACCTCCTTCACGCGAGCGGCGGCGCGATCATACGTGGCCGCGACCAGTTCGGGCGGAAGCGCGTCCTCGACCCGGCAGGGCTCGAAGGCGATCGAGGTCGCGGTCGGATCGACGTCGTCGCGGTCGGCTGAGCCCGGGATCAGGTTGGTTTTCATCTTCTCGGCGGTCATGCGGATCGAGCGCTTGAGGTTGGCGGCGAATTCGCGGCCCTTTGCGTTCGCGTGCGCCGCCTCGCGCTTGTCGCCGATTTCATGCGCGAGGAATTCGCAGTTGCGCCAGGCGCTCAGCGCAAAATAGTCGTCCCAATAGCTGTACGACGGCTTGCTGTAGCCCTCGTGGCTGATGGACGGCGCAAGGAGCCCGTGGAAGCGGGTCTCGGGTCCGTGCTCGGCGTCCGTTCGCGCGCAAAGCTCCTCGATGAACCGCGTGGCGCGGACAACGGGCTCGAAAATCGCAGCGAGAAAGCCTCGGTCGCGGCTGAGGCGATAGACGTCGGCGGCGATCCCCACAAACTCGCCTTGCGCGTCATACTCGATGTCGCTGCCGTAACCCCGATTGACCGCGCCATCCACGTTGAGGATCGGCGGAACCATGCCGTTGGCGTAGATCCGCTTGGAATACCAGACGACATAGGCCTTGGCTTCTTCGATCAGCCCCGCCCACAGGAGAGCGAGAGCTTGCGCCGAGCCGTCGCGAATCCAGGTGCGGTCGTAGTTGCGGGGACCGGGCTTGAACGCGAACTCGGTGGCGTTGACGAGGATGAACGCCGTCTGCGCCTCGACCGTGTCGCTCACCTCCTTGTCGCCAACCGTGATCTTTCGCGGGCCGATCTTCGCTCGCCAATCCTGTTCGACGCGCTCGCGCAAAACGTCGAACGGCGAATCCGCGAGCGGCTCCGCGCCATCGCGCATCGGCGCCGAAACGGCGACGGCGAAACTCGCGCCGGGGGCAAGCGAGAAGTCGAATTCGCACACGGCGCTGAGGAGCCCGGAATCGGAGCGAAGGCGCCGTCTCGTCTTTCTCGGTCCTTTCTCGATGAGCCTGACGACGTCGCCATTCCTGAACTCGGCGACGGCGAACGAGTCGGGTTTGCGCGAGAACGCGGCGTAGGGCCGGTCGTTGACGCTGACCTCGCCGCCCTCGACCGCGATCGAATAGATGGCGGCGTGCCCGCCGTGCTGCCAGTACGGATCGACCTGGAGCGGGCGCACCGCGAGCGCCAGCGCGCCCTTCCGCCTGCGGGCGGCCCTGTTGATCACCCGATGCTCCACCACCGCGAGGCCCGCTCGAGCGAAGGCCGTGGCGCGGATCTCGACCCCGCCGGCCGCCCATTCGACGGTCGGAATGGGAAGCGAGCCGCCGGCGAGGGACTGTTTGATCGAGACGCTCGCCGGCGCGCCGTGCAGCGCGCGGCCGAGCCGGACGAGGGGAGTTATCTGGGGCGAGCCCCGCCGCGGCTCGAGATTGCCGAACTCGTCGAAAAGCGCCTCGTCGGCATGATCATATTCGCCGAGCACGGTCCAGTAGACTTGGCGGCCGAGCAGCGACTGCGGATAAAGGTCGTAGCGGCCGGCCGCCGCCGCGCGTTCGAGCTGGCCGATCGGCATGCGATCCTTGTTCAGGATGCGCAGCTTGAGCTCGTTGACGATCGCGCCCTCCGGTGCGCTCGTTTCATGGACGGTCAGACGAAAATAGCGGCTGGTGGTCGAGCGCCACCAGAAGCTGTCGGCGCCGCCATTGCCGGTCAGGATGCGGCCGACCTCGCGAAAGCGCTTGCCGTCATCGGAGAGGTAAACCGAGAAGTCGGTTCCGTAAGCGGCGCCCCATTCGATGAACGCCCCAAGCGGATAGCGCACGTAACCGAAGTCGACCGTGATGCTCTCGCCCTTCGGGAGTTTCACCGGGGCATGGCCGAGTGCGTCGACCCGCCCCTTTTCCATTACCGACGCCGCATCCGCGGAACCGTAAAGGTTGATCTCGACGATCTCCTTTCCTCGCTCGGCCTTCGGGTCGTCGCAGGTCCAGCGCACGAATCTCGCCTTGACGGAAGGGAAAGCAAAGACGTCCTGTCCGCCCTCGCCGTGGCGCGTCTGACAAAGATGGGTCCATCGCTTGCCGTCGAGCGAAGACTTGAACCCGTAGACGACCGGCGCGTCCGGGCCCCAATAGACCTCGAGTCCGGCCAGAGTGGCGGGCCTCCCAAGGTCGATTTTGAGCCAGGCCTTTTTTGCCGGCTTCGACTTCCAGCTCGTGGCGTAGCGATCGTCGATGGCAAGACGAGGATCGCCGCTGCTCGCGGTCGCCTTCCAGCGATCTTTGCCCGGCGCCTTTACGGAAGGCGCGGTTCGACCGCGCCCCGGCGGGCGAGATCCGCGCGCGCGCGCCACGCCTTTCATCGCCGCCGCCGCGAGCCGCCGCCTGGCCGGCCCGGCCAGGCGAGGCTAAGGTCTTTGCGCGACGTTCGAAGACCGGGCGTCACGACCCGCTTGCCGAACTGGCGGCGCAGCCCGAAGGCATGGCGAATGAGCATGTTGGCGTAGAGCCCGGGGCCGCTCGAATAGATCCGCCATCCGCCGTCGACGGCGATGCTGTCAGCGCCGACCCGCGCCCATTCGGCGCTCGCTTGATACCGGTCCAGGAAGGCTGCGTCGCTCGAGCTGAAGTAAGCGTTGCGCTGCCTCAGAGAGGCGTGCGGAAGCTCATCCGTAACGGCGATCGGATTGGCGACCGCTAGCGCCCGCCATAGAGCGGCGAATTCGCCGATATCGCTCATCGCCTCGCCGTAGCGCAGGTGCGAATGGGTGTACATGAGCCCGATTTCGCGGCCGAAGAACGCGGCCAATTCCGCGCGGCGAAAGAACGTCTCCGGGCCGCCGTGATAGGCGATCGGCCGGTCCATCAGGCGCGCGCCGTCGGAAAACAAGAGATGCTTGCGGATGAGGCTCAAGTGCTTGCGCGCCTGGGCCTGAGTGAACATGCCGCCGATCATGCTTTGCGTCATCGGCAGGAGCGAGAATTTCAGTCCTGATTTGGTCTCGCTCGGATGCAGCAGAAGCTCGGGCTCGCCGCCTTCGGGCCGGAAAACGCCATAGCCGGCGACAATTCCGTCGCGGATGAGATGAGCGTTGAAGTCCTTGCGGATCGCGGTTGCGAGCGCATCGAGCTCCTTGGCCTCTTTCGGAGCGCGCTTCGCCTGGCGAAGGATCCCGGCGTAGCGGCGAAGCTGCTCGTAGAGCAGAACGACCGTCCAGGCGCTCGTCATCCAGTCGTGCTTCGTCGGGTCGACCGGCTGCAGCGAATCGTTCCAGTCGCCGTTGCCATAACGTATCAGATTCGTGCCGGGGATGAAGCGCGCGCGCACCGTTTCCATCAGCTTGCCGACGTGGGCCGTCACCGGGTCGGCGCGCGCGGTCTTGTCGAAATTGTCCTCGCGGCGCCAAGCGATCGGTTCGTCAAGGAACGCAAAATCGCCGGTCGCCTCGACATAGTCGCAGAGCGCTTTCAGCGGCCAGACGATGATGTCGCCATGCAACTCCTTGCTCTGAATGACGGAATAGGGTTCGAGCATGAACCATTGCGGCCAGTCGCCGCTCCCCTCGTACTGCTGGGCGAAAAGGATGCGCAGAATCTCCTTGACCGGCCTGTCGTGCTCGAGCGTCAGCAGAAGTTCGATCGAGCCCTGACAGACGTCGCGCGTGCCCCAGGCGCCGCCGGTATATTGTTCGAGACCGTGCGGCGCGGTGAGATGGATCATGCCGTCGTGGGCGAACCAGGGGAGGATCGTGTCGGCGGCGAGCGCGTCCCCGGAGCCCTTGGCGCTCATCACGCGAACGCCGCGGGTGAGATTGCCCCAGAAGCGGTCGCTTGGCTTGAGCATCGCGGCTTCGTCGACCGGCTTCGCGTATTTTGACGCGAGCGCTTCCGCTCGCTTCGCGTCGGTCATCGAGCCGACGACCGCGAATGCGAATTCGTTTGTGGGGCGGGTCCGCATGGCGGCATATGCGCCGCTGCGGCGCTTTCCGTCCGCATAGAGAAGTTCGTCGCCGCCTATGGCCTCGATGCGCCGGGGCGCATTTGTCACGAGGCAGTAGACGGCCTGCGGGTATTTCTGACCCCAGATGTGATTGAGATCGGGGCGGAATGTGAAACGCTTTCGCCGGGGGTCGATCTCGGTCCGGCCCGCGTGCGCGAATTCCTGCTCGCCCAGGACGAGATGGCCGAAGACCAGGAACCGGCATGGCTTGCCTTCAACCGTCACCCGCCATTGCATGACGGGCTCGTCGCCCGAAACCGTCGCGTAAACCGTAACGGTCCGATCCCGGAGCTGATAGATCCAGCGGCAATCGCTGAGCCCCATCTCGAAGGCCGACGGCACCGTCAGCAGCCGCCATCCCTCGCTCATTTCGATGAGCATCCGCAGTCCGCTCGCGCGGGTAATGTTGTAGGGATCGCGCGAGACGGAAAAAAGCTTGTGGAACGACGTGTTGCCGATCGCGAGCTGCGCGCCGAACACCCCATGCATCCATGCGGTCGCGCACAACATCGCATCGTCCGGCAGCATGCCATCGCCGCTGCGCGGCAGGGCGCCGTGACGGCGCACGATCACGCGCTCCTTGTCGCGCAGGACGACATGGCGGCTATGCGTTCGTCCAGGCGTGAAGAAGGAGAGAAGCCGGCCGTCGACCCGCTCGAGATGGGTGCGCCTGCGGTAGCGCGCTCGAATCGCTCCCTCGTCGAGGGCCTCGGCGACAGCGGCAGGCGCGTCGTGCAGGAGACTCCGCGGAGGGACCGCGAGAGCGACCTCGCGCGGCGCCCAATCCCCGCTGGCGCGCTCGACGATCTCGATGAGGCTCAGGTCGGCGTCGCTCGACGCCGCCGGATGATCGGGTTCATGAAAGCCGAAGAATGTCCACGACGTCGCCGCCCCGGCCGCAACCGCCGCAGCCCTCGACTGCAGGGCCGCGCATGCGGTCTCAAACTGAAGGCGCTCCGAAGGCAGATTGGTCCCAAACCCGCCCGCGAACTGATCGGCGTCGCGGTAGCGGGGCCCCATCACCTGGCGAAAATCGGTGGCGAACCCGGCGGCGCCCTCGAGGCAGCCATGCGCGGCCCAAGGATATGTCCCCCCTTGCGACAGATTTTGCCGGCTCATGAGAACGTGGTTCAAGCGCGGATGCCGGGCGACATGCCAGTCGAGATACTGACTCGCATAGGCCTCGTTGTTCATGAGAAAGCCCTGATCGCCGAGCCCGATATCCTGGATGAAGACGGCGTCGCAGGAGACCTCGCTCGCGCGGCGGTTGATGACTTCGACCCGCCATAGCCAGACCGGCGAGCGCGGAGGCAGCCAAAGAGTGACGCGATGGGCCAGCCCGCTCTGCTCGCCCTCCCACACAAAGCGGTCGTTGGCGGCGCCGACGCGAAGCCTCGCTTCCGGACCCATGACCGGCAGGATTGCCGAATCGTCTCCGCCCGCGCGCAGGTAGAGCCGCCCCATGCCGGGGGAGATGGGCGAGCCGAACACCTGATTGACCATGATCCGGCGCTTCGGATCGGCATGTTCGATCGCGAAGATCGCGCCGCTCGGCAAGAGGCTGATCGAGATCCCCGCGTCGTTGGCGATCGTGAGGAGGTTCAGATCTTCCCGGCGCGGCGTCGCCAGGACCTCTATGGACGCGTTCGACATAGCCTCCCCCTGAACGGTTTTGTCAGTCAGGCAAAGCAAACACTCGCCTCAGCCATCTCGCAAACCTATCGCCCAACGCGCTCAGGACAAAGCGCGAAAGATTGACCGGCTTCGGCGGGGCCTCGGCCGACCCTCCGATCAGCCGGCCTTCAAGGTTGCGCGAAAACTCGGCGATCATGCGCTGGGCGAGGTTTCGCACCAGACTGGGGCGTCCGAATTGCGCCAGCGCGCCTTTAAGCGCGTAGCCGATCGAAAGCTCGACGCGAGCGGTTCCGGGCGTCTCGCCCTCGACAACGCGATAGCGGATTTCGCCCTGCATCGTGGAGCGCTCGCCAGCGTCCGCGCCTGTTCCGAGGATTCGTCCAGCCCGCCTTTCTTCATCGCGTTCGATGACGGCCGCGCCGCGGAACCGGGGCGAGATCGGCCCAAACTTCACCAGAATGCCGCCCTCAACCCGATTCGGGGTCGGCTCGCCGTCGACAAATGCGCCGGGAATGCAATCGGCGATCTCCCGGATGCGGCCGAATGCGGCGAACACCTCTCCCGGAGGGCTGGCGATGGTGAAACTCTGTTCGAACTCGTGCGCCGGGATGAAGGCGGCGGCGACTTTCGCCGCCGGGGGCCCGCCGCGGGGCGCACGGATTTTTGGCGCTGGCGCGCCGCCAGCGGGCGCCCCGGATCCGATCCGGGCGCCGATCGGCCCCAGTCCGCGCCCGGGATCGGCGACAATCGCGGCGATCCCACGCCCGCGCCGCGCTGCGATCACGCTTCGGACAGCCTGGACGATGCCAACGTAGCCGGTGCAACGGCACAGGTTGCCGCTAAGACCCAGCCGGACGCGCCGCTCGTCGGGCTCCCGCAGGCGCAAGACCAGGTCACGAGCGGAGACAAGCATTCCCGGCGTGCAGAATCCGCATTGCAGGGCGTGTTCGCGATTGAAAGCCGCGCGCAGCTCTATCGCGATCTCGTCGTCGTCGAGACCCTCGATGGTGGTGACTTCGGCGCCGCCGCAGGCGCCGGCCAAGGTGATGCATGGGCGGATCGGCTCGCCATCGACGAGGAGCGTGCACGCCCCGCAAACCCCATGCTCGCATCCCAAGTGCGTTCCGGTGAGGTTCAGGTCCTCGCGCAGGAAGTCGGCGAGATGCCGGCGAGGCTCGACCTCCCTCGACACCGGGCGGCCGTTGACGCTGAGCGAGAGCCGCATCGTCTGCCCTTCCGCCCTCATGCGGCGTCCTGGACCTTCGCGGTCCCCTGCCCGCTCGCCTGAACGACCGCGCGCCTGAGCACTGCGACATGGACGTGACGGTCGACGGGGTCGCTCATGCCGGCCGCGGACAGAATTGCGTCCGCCGCGGAAGCGTCGAAGCGCGAGGCGAATGACTGGCCGATCTCGCCGCCGAACAGGATTCGCGCATCCTCGATGACGACGGGCGCCGCCTCGACGGCGCCGATAACCGCGCGCCCTCTACCTTCCTCCGGATCGATCACGACCGCGCCGATCGCCTCGGCGAATTCGCCGACCTTGCGGCAATGCTTGACGTAGCCCCACCGCGACGACGGCGGCAGAACAGGCACGCGCACGGCCGTGACGAGCTCGTCGGGAGCAAGCGCAACGTCGAGCGCGCCGCGCACGAACTTGTCGAGCGCTATGCGCCGACGCTTTCGCGCGCCCGAAGCGATCTCGACTTCGGCGTTGAGCGCGGCGAGAGCGGAAACCCAGTCCGCCGCCGGATCGGCATGAGCAAGGCTGCCCCCGATCGTGCCGCGGTTGCGCACCGCGCGGTAGGCGATGCCGGCAGCGACGCGGGCCATCATCCCGTTGGTGACGTCTTCGACCCGGCCGTCCTCGATATCCGCATGGGTCACACAGGCGCCGATGACGAGCCCGCCATCCTCCCGCTCGAACCGCCGCAGCTCCGGCACTCCCGAGATGTCGACGATGCGATCGGGCTCGGCCAGGCGGAGATTGAGCATGGGTCCAAGCGATTGCCCTCCGGCCATGACCTTTGTCGCTCCGTCCGCGCCGGCGATCATGGCCAGCGCCGCGTCGAGATCGCGCGGCCGGTCCATGGCGAAGCGCGCGGGCTTCATGAGGCGGCCTTCAGCCCCGTCGCGGTCGCGCGCGCCTCGAGGACAGCCTCGACGATCCGCCGTGGCGTTATCGGCGAATGTCGCAGCTCCGCGCCGAGCGGCCTGAGCGCGTCGTTGACGGCGTTGGCGATCGCCGCGGGCGGGGCGATGGCGCCGCCTTCGCCGACGCCCTTCGCGCCGAACTGGGTGTAGGGGGAGCGGGTCTCCATGTGCACGATGCGCGCCGCCGGAGTCTCGGGCGCGCCGGGCAGGAGGTAGTCGGCGAAGGTCGAGGCTTGCGGCTGACCGGCGGCGTCGAACAGCATTTCCTCATAGAGGGCCGTGCCTACGCCCTGCGCGAGCCCGCCATGGATCTGGCCGTCGACGACGAGCGGATTGACCAGGACGCCGCCGTCCTCGACGACGACGTAGTCGAGGATCTCGACTTCGCCGAGGTCCGGATCGAGCGCCACCGCGACCGCGTGGGCTGCATAGCTGAAAACGCCCGAGTCCCGGACCGGCCTGTATCCGCTGGTCGTTTCGAGGCCGCGTCCGTCGACGTCGGCGGGAAGATCCTGCGGACGCCGGTACCAGGTGCGCGCGATCGTGGTCAGCGAGACCTCGCCTGACGGACCTCGCACCAGCCCGTCCTCGAAGCGAGCGTCTTCGGGACGGGCCTGGATGAGATGGGCGCCGATGCGCGTCGCTCTCTCGGCGAGCTCGCGGCAGGCGGCGGCGACCGCGCCGCCGGCCATCACCATTGCGCGCGAGCCCCAGGTGCCGGTCGAATAGGGCGTCATCGCGGTGTCGCCCAAGACGACCCGGATCCGCGCCACGGGAACGCCGAGGATCTCATGGGCGACCTGGGCGAGCGTCGTCTCGAGACCCTGGCCGTGGGAATGGAGGCCGACCCGCAATTCGAGTCCGCCGTCCGGCGTCATTCGCGCGCTGGCCTGCTCGCGGCCCGGCACCATCGGGATGCCCCAGCCGGCATAGACGGATGTGCCGTGTGCGGACTGCTCGCAATAGATCGCGAGCCCCAGCCCGACCCGGCGTCCGTCCGGCTCGCCGGCCTTTTGCCGGGCGCGGATCGCATCGGCGTCGATCGTCTTCAAGGCGCGCGCCAGCGCCTGCGGATAGTCGCCGCTGTCGAAGTGCTTGTTGGTGATGTTGTCGAACGGCATCTGCTCGGGCCGGACAAGATTTTTCAGCCGCACCGTTTCGGGCGCGAGCCCGGCGGCCGAAGCGACAGCGTCGAGGGTCAGCTCGAGAGCGAAGCAGACGCCCGTCCTGGCGACGCCGCGATAGGGCAGGATCGGGCATTTGTTGGTCGCCACCGACCAGGTGCGGCAGCGGTAGGCCGGAAAATCGTAGGGACCCGGCAGAATGCTGGCCACCTGGGCCGCTTCCAGACAAGCGGTGAACGGATAGGCCGAATAGGCGCCGGAATCGACGATCGCCTCGCAGTCGACGCCGCGGAGCCGCCCGTCGCGCTCGGCGTAGAGCGTGATCTCGTAATGGTGCTCGCGGCAGTTGGCGTTGGCGGTCAGGTGCTCGCGCCGGTCCTCGAGCCAGCGAACCGCATGACGGCGGCGAAGCGCGAGCCAGCCGAGGCAGATTTCCTCGGCGAGCAGGATCCCCTTGTAGCCGAAGCCGCCGCCGACGTCGGGCGAGATGATGCGGACGCGGCCCTCCTCCAGGCAAAGACATTCGGCAAGGCCGGTGCGAACGACATGCGGCATCTGGCTCGCCGTGTGGAGAACGAGCTGATCGCTGCGATGGTCGAGCACGGCGACGCAGCCCCGCCCCTCGATCGGCGCCATGCATTGTCGCGCGGTCGAGATCGTGCGGGTGATCTTGATCGGCGCGTCGAAAGCAGCGTCGATTCCGGTGTCGACCGCCGTCTCGAGGAAGACGTTGTCGCCCCAATGCTCGTGCACGAGGGCGGAGCCCGGCTCGCACGCCGCGCGCATGTCACGGACGGCGGGAAGCTCCTCGAGGTCGAGCGCGACGCTCGCGGCGATATCCTCGGCTTCGGCGCGCGTCGGGGCGACGCACATGGCGATGAGCTCGCCGACGTGCCTCACCTTGCCCGTCGCGAGCGGCGGCTGCTCCGATACCTTGAAGCCAGGCAATCCCGACACGGCCCTGATGGCCTTGACCCCGGCAAGATCCGCTGCGGTGAAAACCTGGTCCCGTACGGCTTCCGGGATTTCGACGCCGCGGATGCGGGCATGCGCCAGCGGGCTGCGGACGAAGGCCACGTCCTGCATTCCCGGCAGGCGGATGTCGCCGACATATTGGCCCAAGCCCCGCATCAGGCGCTCGTCTTCCTTGCGCGGCAGCCGCGCGCCGACGCCCTGATTCGCTTGGGACCCGTCGGCGCCGGTCAATGCGAGACGTCCTCGAGCAGGCGTTGCGCGGCGCGGACAAGCTGACCGCCCGGGCGACGGAGCTCGTTGAGAATGGTGAAGTGATCGGCGCCGCCAACCGGCAACAAAGGGCCGGGAAGATGGGCGGCCGAGCGCAGCGCATGGAGATTGCGCGAATCGTGGACAAGCGCGGGAAGCTCACGCGTACCGTAGGCGATCGCGAGCGGCTTCGGGGCGGTTGGCAAAGTCCGCACGGGCGAGAGGGTCGCGATTTCCTCGTCGGTGAGCCTCAGCGCGTCGTTGAGCGCGGTGTCGCGCAGCGGCGCGAGATCGTAGACGCCGGATATCGCCAGGCCCGCCGCGACCAGCCGATGCCCGAGATGCAGCGCCGCCAGCTGCCCGCCAGCCGACCAGCCGGAGAGCACCACCGGGCCGGCGATCCCATGCGCCGGCCCATGATCGGCGAGCCAGTCGAGCGCGGCGCCGATCTCGCGCACGATGGCGGTCAAGGTGGCTTGCGGCGTCAGCGTATAGCTCGGCATCGCAGTCGACCAGCCCGTCGCCGCCAGTCCTTCGGCGTAGACGGCGAAGACCTCGCGCGAATTCCTGAGCCAGTAGCCGCCGTGGATGAAGACGAGGCACGGCGCCTGCGCGTCGCGCGCCGGGTAGAGATCGAAAGCCGTGCGCTCGCCCGGCGCATAAGGGATGTCCAGGCCGCCCGGATGGGCTTTGCGATAGGCGGCCGAGGCTGTGTTGCGCGCTTCGATGAGGGCCGCGCTATTGGCGACCGCCCCATTGTTGTCATAGGCGGCGTTGCGCGCGGCCGGGTCGAGCGACGCCCAGACAGCTTGAGGCGCAGGCGCCTCGGCGGCGAGACTCACGCCGCCACGGCCTGCGGCAGAATAGGCGAGTCGGCGTCGAAGCGCTTGCCAGCGCGGAGGCAGAAGGCGGGACGCAGCAGGCGGTCCGCAACCACTTTCGTGTCTTCGTTGTCGCGCAGGAGGAAGCGCCCGCGCTCGTCGTCGAGCACGGTGACGTCCGCCTCGAACCCGGGCCTCAATGCGCCGATCCGGTCGGCAAGGCCAAGCATCTCGGCAGCGTTGCACGTGACCATCGGCACGACCGTCTCGAGCGGCAGCCCGAGCGCCATCATCGAGCTCATCGCCTGGGTAAGGCTGAAGCGGGCCTGACCTTTGAAGGGGTGGTTCTCGTCGTCGGCGTGCTCGCGCGGGGTGCCGGGCGGCGCGGGGACTTCGGTGTTGTAGCCGTGCATGTCGGCGCCGAGCGTATGGGGGATCACGCCCGCGTCGAGCGCCTTCCGGGCCAGCCGATACGAGAAGTGGCTGCCGTGGCCGACATCCACCTTCAATCCCTTGTCGAGCGCCGCCCTGATGACTTTGTGGACTTCGCCCTTGCGGTTGACGAATCCGCCGGGGTGGCGGGTGAACGGATGCGCCAGCACGTCGCCGGGCTTCAGGAGCGGAATGACGCGTTCGAGAATCGTGTCCGCATCCTCGCCGTTCGCGCCGCTGTCAGGCAAGGTCCACAGCGTTCCAAAATGGACATAGAGCGGGAGATTGCTCCGGCGGCCGATCTCCGCCGCCATCTCCATGACGCGGATGCCCCAGCGGGCGAAGCCGCCGATCTCGGCGTGCCCCTTGATGCCGCGGACGATGTCCTTGTTGGCGTTCGCCGAGGCCACGGTCGCGCCGATATCGACGCCGGAGGGGCTATAAAGATTGGGATAGAAATGTCCTTCGAGCCCGCCGACGAGATATGCGGAGAGGAAGGCGTAAACCCGGGTCTCGGCCTTTTCGGCCACGAAATGCCGGAAGCCAGGCAGGGTCATGCAGGACGGCCCGCCCTGGTCGACCACCGTGGTCACGGCCGAACGCACGCCGACCATGTCGGCGTTGAGACCGAACCGGCCCGTCACATATTGGTAGACATGGCCATGAGTGTCGATGAGTCCGGGCAGCACCAGCTTGCCGGACACGTCAATCGTCTCCGTGGCGCTGCTCGGAAGGATTGACGGCTCGACGGCGGCGATGCGGCCGTCGCGGATGGCGACGTCAAAGATTCCGTCCACGCCCGAAGCCGGACAGATGACCCGTCCGCCGCGCAGCATGAGGTCGTAACCGCTTCTCGCTGACATGAAAGCGCCTCCTTCGGCGTTGCTGCTGGAAGGTAGCGCGTTTCCACGCGAACCGTCCACGGCGTCGCCTCACCTTATTTTGCCGACAATCGCGTCAGGCCGGGGACGTCTCCTGAGCGATCGCGGCCACCCAGTCGGCGATCGCGAGGCTCGACGTGAGCCCGGGAAATTCAATCCCGAACAGATTGATCAATCCGGTCACGCCGTGGTCTTTCTGGCTCTGGACGAGAAAGTCCGCGCCGGATCCTCCCGGCCGCTCGATCTTTGGTCTTATGCCCGAATAATCCGGTTGCAGCGCGCCGTCGGGAAGGCCCGGCCAATAGGAGCGGACCGCCGCATAGAAGGCCTCCCCCCGCGTCGGATCGACAGAATAGTCGATCGCGTCAATCCATTCGACGTCCGGACCGAAGCGGGCCCGGCCGCTCATGTCCAATGTCAAGTGAACTCCGAGTCCCCCCGGCGTCGGCATCGGATAGATCAAGTGTGAAAAGGGCGAGGGCGCCGCGAGAGCGAAATAATTGCCCTTGGCCAGATGGAGCGGGGGTATCCTTTCGCGCGGCATTCCGCTGATCGAACGAGCGACCGCCTGTGCGCCAAGGCCCGCCGAATTGACCACGATCCGTGCGGCGATCCGGGTTGGGTTCGGGCCGCCGGTCTCGACGATCAGTCCCCGCCCGGCGGACCGCCCCGAAACAACCGGCGTTTCCAGAGCCAGCATCGCGCCGCGCCGTTCGGCGTCGCCCAGCAAGGCCAACATGAAGGCGTGGGAATCAATGATGCCGGTCGAGGGCGAAATGAGCGCCCTCGTTGCAACAAGCGCTGGTTCGAGCGCCCGCGCCTCGTCGCCGCCGAGCCAGGCCAGATCCGTGACCCCGTTGGCTTCGGCCTGCGCCTTGATCGACGCGAGCTTTCCCACTTCGTTCTCGGTCGTCGCCACCAATAATTTGCCGCAAGCCCGATGCGGCACTTCATATTCCCGGCAGAAGGCGTAAAGCAAAGCTTTGCCCTCGACGCACAGGCGCGTCTTCGCAAGACCTGACGGGTAGTAGATGCCCGCGTGAATGACCTCGCTGTTGCGGGAGCTAACCCCGCGGCCAATGCCCCGTTCGCTTTCGAGCACGACGACTTCGCGCCCTGAGCGCGCGAGCGCGCGCGCGACTGCAAGCCCAATGACGCCGGCGCCGACCACCAGGCATTCTACCGAATCCATCGAATGGACGCCCTCCGGGATATGGCCATGAGCCGAAGCGCAAGAGCTTTTTGCTGTCGGCGCCCAAGGGATTCAATACCATAAGCCGGACGGAGAAGGATCGCGGCCGGGCTGGCGGGTGAACTCCAGCCGAAATTCAGCTATTGAGTGCCGACGTTCACAGTCAAAAACCGGCGCCGCCGGGCGGGTGAGGCGATGGAGACAAGATTTCCGAGTTATTGGATGTGGTCGGAAGCCTTCGAGATGCTGGCGCGCGCCGAGCGCATGCATCGGCAGTTTTTCCCGCCGTCTGGCGCCGCCGCGCCGGTCGCTTGGGAACCGCCGGTCGACGTTCTCGAGACCGAGCGCGAGGTGCTGGTGCTCGTCGCGCTGCCCGGGGTCGACTTCAGCGAGGTCAAGGCGCTCATCAACCAGGGCGAATTGCTGATTTCGGGATCGCGGACCTATCCGGCGGAAATGCAGACCGCGACCATCCACCGTCTCGAACTGCCGCAAGGCCAATTCGAACGCCGCATTCGCCTTCCCCCGGGCCGCTACAGCGCCGTTCATCGATCGGCGTCCAACGGTTGCCTGCTCATCACCTTGCAAAAGTCGGAGACGCCGAATGGCTGACACAGCCGCCTCGGCCGCCGCGGGAGAGGGCCTGGGCGCGGCCCAGCCGCTGCCGGCTGACAGCCTGATCATTGTGCCCGTGCGCGGCATGGTTCTTTATCCGGGCGTGGTGCTGCCGGTGACGCTGAGTCGTCCCCGCTCGGTCCTCGCGGCGCAGCGAGCGGTGAAGGAACAGAGGCCTATCGGGATCGTGATGCAGCGCGATCCCGCGGTTGAAGACCCCCTTCCGATCGATCTGCACCGGATGGGGACGCTGGCCAATATCGTTCGCTACATCACCGCCCCGGACGGGACCAACCATCTCATCTGCCAGGGCGAGCAGCGGGTTCGGATCCTCGACTATCTGAACGGCTGGCCATTCTTCGTCGCCATGACGGAAAGGATTTCCGAACCCGCGCCGTCGTCGGACGAGATCGAAGCGCGTTTCCTTCTTCTGAAAGGCCAGGCGATCGAGGCGATTCAGCTCCTGCCGCAGGCGCCCAACGAATTGCTGGCGACAATCCAGAACATCGATTCGCCCGGCGCGCTCGCCGACATGGTCGCGACCTTCATGGACGCGACGCCGGACGAGAAGCAGGACATCCTCGAGACGGTGGATATCGGCGCGCGAATGGAGCGGGTCTCTCGACTTCTCGCGCATCGGATCGAGGTTCTCCGGCTGTCGCAGGAGATAGGCAGGGAAACCAGGGCGTCGCTTGACTCCCGCAATCGTGAGGTCCTGCTGCGCGAGCAGATGGCGGCGATACAGCGCCAGCTCGGCGAAGCGGACGAGGGAAAGTCCGCCGAGATCGCCGAACTCGAAAAGGCGATCGCCAACGCGCACATGCCCAAGGAAGTCGACGATCAGGCGCGCAAGGAGCTCAGGCGGCTGCAACGGATGCCGGAAGCCGCGGGCGAGTACGGGATGGTGCGGACCTATCTCGACTGGCTCGTGGACCTGCCATGGGCGCTCCCCGACGAGGCGCCGATCGACATCGCGGCGGCGCGCCGCATCCTCGACGAGGATCACTTCGGCCTCGAGAAGATCAAGCGCCGGATCATCGAATATCTGGCGGTGCGCAAGCTGGCGCCGGACGGCAAGGCGCCGATCCTTTGCTTCGCCGGGCCTCCCGGCGTCGGCAAGACCTCGCTCGGCCAATCGATCGCGCGCGCCATGAATCGCAAATTTGTCCGAGTGAGCCTCGGCGGCGTGCATGATGAAGCCGAGATCCGAGGCCATCGGCGAACCTATATCGGCGCGCTCCCCGGCAACATCATCCAGGCGATCCGCAAGGCCGGCGCCCGGAACTGCGTCATGATGCTGGACGAGATCGACAAGCTTGGCGCCGGCATTCAGGGCGACCCGGCCTCCGCGATGCTGGAGGTGCTCGATCCGGAGCAGAACAACAGCTTCCGCGACAATTATCTGGGCGTGCCTTTCGACTTGAGCCGCATCGTGTTCATCGCCACCGCGAACATGCTCGACACGATCCCCGGCCCGCTTCGCGACCGTATGGAGATCATCAGTCTCGCGGGCTACACGGCGGGCGAGAAGTTTCAGATCGCTCGCCGCTATCTCGTCCGGCGTCAGATGGAGGCGAACGGCCTCAAGCCGGGCCAGGTCGAGATCGCCGACGACGCGCTCCGCGCGATCATCGAGCACTATACGCGGGAGGCTGGCGTCCGGAACCTGGAGCGCGAGATCGGGCGCGTGCTGCGCCAGGCCGCGATGCGGATCGCGGAGGCCGAGGCTGGCCCGATCACGATCTCCGCGCGCGATCTTCCGGGAAGTCTGGGGCCGCCGCCGTTCGAAGACGAGGTCGCGATGCGGACCAGCATCCCAGGCGTCGCGACGGGCCTGGCCTGGACGCCGGTCGGCGGCGACATTCTGTTCATCGAGGCGACCGTGATTCCGGGGAACGGCCGGTTGATTCTGACCGGGCAGCTCGGCGAGGTGATGAAGGAAAGCGCCCAGGCGGCGCTCTCGATCGTCAAGAGCCGCGCCAGCGCTTACGGCATCGACGCCTCCCGGTTCGAGAAGACCGACATCCATGTCCACGTCCCGGCCGGCGCGACGCCCAAGGACGGCCCGAGCGCGGGGGTGGCGATGTTCATGGCGCTCGTCTCGCTCCTGACCGACCGCACGATACGCAGCGACACCGCCATGACCGGGGAGATCAGCCTCAGAGGACTGGTGCTGCCGGTAGGCGGCATCAAGGAGAAGGTCGTCGCCGCGCACCGGGCCGGAATCAAGCGAGTCATGCTGCCCGCGCGCAACAAGCGCGACTTCGACGACATCCCCGAGGAAGTGCGTCAGCAGCTGGCGTTCGTCTGGCTCGAACGGGTGGACGACGCAGTGGCGTCAGCGCTCGAAACGGCCAAGCAGCCGCAAGACCTCGTCGCTGAATAGGCGCAAGCCGACGAAAATGGACGAAAACAAAAGAAAGCGGATTCGCTTTCTTTTGTTTTTCTGAAACACGACTTTTCAATGGGTTACAGCTGATTCTAATATTTTCTTCCTCCCGCGCCGGCGGGCGATCGGGCATTTTCTTTTCAGACAGCGGGCGGCCTCGCTTCCCCGACTGTCGCGGCGATCGGGAACGGTTCCGCAAACCCGAATTCATATAGGCCATTTCTGTTTTTGTCAAGTAAATTCATGGCTCTTATGGCGTTATCTGTTGGTCGACCGGTTTGCTGTTCGTTCGTCGAACCCTTGCCGTCATGGCCGGGCTTGTCCCGGCCATCCACGCCGGGCCGCCGCAAGAACGAGTCCCGCCTCGCCGCGACCGGCAGGAAGGCGGACGGTCGTCGTTCGTCGAACCCTTGCCGTCATGGCCGGGCTTGTCCCGGCCATCACGCCGGGCCGCCGCAAGAACGAGTCCCGCCTCCCGACGGCAGAAGGCGGACGGTCGCAAGGCTTTTCGCGCTTGCCTGCGTAGATGCGCTGGGCCTTCGTGGATGGCCGGGACAAGCCCGGCCATGACGCCTTGATGGCGCCGTCCGCCACCTCCGCCATGCTCCCGATTCCTTCCCCACAACAGCCAACGCGATAAGAGCGCAGACTTTTGGCTCTTATGGCGTTATGTGTTGGTCGACCGGTTTGCTGTTCGTTCGTCGAACCCTTGCCGTCATGGCCGGGCTTGTCCCGGCCATCCACGCCGGGCCGCCGCAAGAACGAGTCCCGCCTCGCCGCGACCGGCAGGAAGGCGGACGGTCGTCGTTCGTCGAACCCTTGCCGTCATGGCCGGGCTTGTCCCGGCCATCCACGCCGGGCCGCCGCAAGAACGAGTCCCGCCTCGGCGCGACCGGCAGGAAGGCGGACGGTCGCAAGGCTTTTCGCGCTTGCCTGCGTAGATGCGCTGGGCCTTCGTGGATGGCCGGGACAAGCCCGGCCATGACGCCTTGATGGCGCCGTCCGCGACCTCCCGATTCCTTCCCCACAACAGCCAACGCGATAAGAGCCAAATTCATGACGTGGCGCTCACACACACATGAACTCGCGCCGGCCTGGCGGTACTCTGGCGCAGGCGATCAGGGCGGCGCGACCTTGCGCCTCGCCGCCGCGACTTCATCAAGTGAAACGGCGGCAGGGTGAGAATTGCCGAAGTTGTTGCGAACGTAGTTGACGACCTCGGCGACCTGCTCATCACTCATCATGCGCCCTAGAGGCGGCATGCCGCGAAGGCCGCCGAACAACACATTGAGCACGAAATCTGTTGAGGCGAGCTTCTTGTCTCCCGTAAGCGACGGATAGGCCGCTGCCCCCACCGCGCCCTTCGCGTCGGGCTGGTGGCAAGCCGCGCAGACGTTGGCGAAGAGATCAGCTCCGCCCTGCTCGGTGAATTCCCACCCATTGCTCATCGCGCCACTTTTCACAGGGCCGTCGTCAGCGAGCGCCCGGCCGCAGGCGAGGGCCAAGACGCTGAGCGCGAAGGCGAGCCGCGCGACAAGTCTCACGATGCGACAACCCGCTTGTGCAGGCGCTGGATCGCGTCGAGGGCCGAGAGGATCGCCCCCTCCTGCCAGGCCGGAATATAGGAGGCGTGTTCGCCGGCGAGTACGATGCGGCCGTCGATCTGACAAAGGTCGTTGTAATGCGCCTTTCGCGCCTCGTCCGACCAGTCGCCCGCGCAACCGAGCGTGAAAGGAACCCGGTGCCAGGCGACCGAGACTCCATTCTCGAACTCCTTGCGGTATTGCGGGTGAATCTGGGCGCCGAATTCGACCGCCCGGGCCAGCCTTTCGCCCGGCGACATGGCCGTGAACTCGAATGAGTTCGGCCCGTCCCACGTGTATCCGCCGAGCAAGACGCCCTTGCCCCCGGCGTTGAAGTTCGTGCTTGGGTAGGAAATCTGGCGGATCGGGAGGTCGGTGTAGCTGATGCCGCCGAAGATGTGCTCGTCCTCCTCCCAAAACCGGCGCGAGAACTGGAGCCCGAACTTGACCGACGAAGTATAGGGAACAGCGTCGATCGCAGCCATCATCGGCGCGGACACGTTGATCGGGAGCTGACTCAGAATAGTGAGCGGCAGCGCGCACACGCACCAGTCGGCTCTGACTTCCTGGGCGGCCCCCCCGGCGGCGAGGTCCTCGAACGCGACGGCGACGCCGGATTCGTCCTGCTGGATCGCAACGACTTTTGCGCCGTAGCGAATTCGGTTCGGAATCTGCCGCGCGAAAGCCTCGCCGATCTTGCCCATGCCGCCGACCGGCTGAAACATCGTGGTCTGAAAGTCGAAATAGAGGAAGTTCGCCAGTCCCCGCCACAGGCGGGAGGCCAGAATCTCGTGGAGCCCGATCGGCTCGCCGTAGTTTGGTTCGCCGCCGAGACCGCCTCCGGGGTCTTTTGCGTAGCCGCGCTGAGAGGCCGAGTCGTCGCCGGCTTTGTAGCGGAAGTCCTTGTCGAGCGCGCCAAGGGACCGAAGCGCCTCGAGCAGGATCTCGCGATCCTCGACTGACACCTCGTCGTCAAGCGCGCCCTTGCGCGTAGCCTTGGCGAGGAGCTCGGAGACGCCCCCATCGAAGTCGGCCTTGACCTCGCGGATGCGCTGAGGCTTGCCATCGAAGGCGGCGGCGGAATGCAGGAAGGCATTGTGGTTGAGCTGGATGAAAGGCTCGAGCGCGACCCCGAAACGGCGGCAATAATCCAGTATCGCGTGATGATGATAGGGAATGCGCCACGGCCCCGGGTTCAGGTACAGGCCAGGATCGAACTCGCAGGTTTGGGTAGCTCCGCCAAGCTCTGTGTAGACGTCGCCCCCTCTTATCGTCCAGTTCCGGCCGCCGGGACGGAAGTTGTATTCGAGGACGCTGACGCGGTAGCCCGCGCGCTCGAGTTCGATCGCCGCCGTCATTCCGGCAAGGCCGGCGCCCAGGACGATGACCGAAGCGCCCTTGGGATCGCCCTCGAGCTTGATCGCCCCGCGATATGGCGATTCCGACGCGAACCCAAGCCGGGTCATGACCTGATACGCGCCCGCTCCGCCGAGGCTCGCGCCGACGAGCTCGATCAGTCTTCGCCGGCTCATCAAGGGCGCTCTCTCACTCATCGTTCAGTCCTGTTGTCCCAATGAGGCGGGAACAGTGTGGCGCCGTCGCGCGATGCGGCAAAGAGGCGCAGCCGAGTCTCGATGATGACCCAAGCCGCGCGAGAACGGCCGCGACGGGCGCTGCATGCGCGAGGACCAGATCGGCCGCGGCGGGGATGTCGTCGATCGACGCTCGCGGCAGATGCGCCGACGGGTCGGCGAAATCGCCGACCAAGGCGACGATCGAATCGTCTTCGGGGTGAAGCAGCGGCTTGCCGTTGGCCCTGCGATAGACCTCGATCTTGGGCGAAGGGATCGCGCTTGAAGCCCTCGACGAGGACGAGGTCGACGGGCGCGATGAGCCTTAGCAAGTCGGCGAGCGACGGCTCGGGCGCGCCGCGCAATTCCCGCATCAGCGCCAGCCTTTTGGCGGAAACGACCAGGACCTCCTGCGCCCCGGCGGCGCGGTGCTCATAGGAATCCTTGCCCGGCCGATCGACATCGAAATCGTGATGGGCGTGCTTGATCGTCGAGACGCCGAAGCCGCGGCGGTTGAGCTCCGGGACGAGCCGGACGATCAGCGTCGTCTTGCCCGCGCCGCTAAAGCCGGCGAAACCGATCGCGCGCATGGGCCCAATCTTTCCTTCCGTCCGCCCCGTCACGCGCTATTTAGTCATCGCCTGTGGGAAACGCGAACGCGAACGCGCGCGTCGAACCCAAATGGCCAATTGACGGCATAGGCAAACCGCCCGTCCTGATAATAGAATTGCCTGTCGCCGCCTCGCATCCCGCCGGCGACATTGGCGTTCGCCTCCGAGAGCCGTGCATGACCGACGCCGCTGACGTCTTCGCCGCGTTCCGCCCCGACGTCCTCCCGCAGACGCCGCTCAGGGCCGCGATCACCGCCGCCTATCGCCGTCCGGAGCCCGAATGCGTGCCGCCGCTCGTCGCGATCGCCGCGGCGAAACCGGACGAAGCCGGGCGCGTGGACGCGCTCGCCCGCCGCCTCGTCGTGAGCCTGAGAGGCAAGACGCGCTCGAGCGGCGTCGAGGGCCTGATCCATGAATATTCGCTGTCGAGCCAGGAAGGCGTGGCGCTGATGTGCCTTGCCGAAGCGCTGTTGCGCATTCCCGACGCCGCCACCCGCGATGCGCTGATCCGCGACAAGCTCGCCCCCGGCGACTGGCGCGCGCATCTCGGCCACAGCCCGTCGCTGTTCGTCAACGCCGCCACCTGGGGCCTGGTGCTGACCGGCCGCCTGGTGACGACGAGCAGCGAGCAGGGCCTGTCGGCGGCGCTCACCCGCCTCATCGCCCGCAGCGGCGAGCCGATCATCCGCCGCGGCGTCGACGTCGCCATGCGGCTCATGGGCGAGCAGTTCGTGACCGGCCGCACGATCGAGGAGGCGATCGGCAACGCCCGTGACCGCGAGGCGCGAGGCTTCACGTTCTCCTACGACATGCTCGGCGAAGCGGCGACGAACGCCGAAGACGCGGCAGGATACCTCGAAGAATATGAGCACGCCGTCCAGGTCATCGGCAAGGCCTCGCATCGGCGCGGCATCTACGAGGGGCCCGGCATTTCGATCAAGCTGTCGGCGCTGCATCCGCGCTACCAGCGCATCAAGCGGGCCCGCGCCCTGAACGAGCTTTTGCCGCGCGCCACAAAGCTCGCGGCGCTCGCCAAATCCTACGACATCGGCTTCAACATCGACGCCGAGGAGGCCGACCGGCTCGATCTCTCGCTCGATATCCTCGAGGCGCTTTGCTTCGATCCGGACCTTGGCGGCTGGAACGGCCTCGGCTTCGTCATTCAGGCCTACGGCAAGCGCTGCGCCTTTGTCGTGGACTGGCTGATCGATCTCGCCCGCCGCTCGCGTCGCCGGCTGATGATCCGCCTCGTCAAGGGCGCCTATTGGGACTCGGAGATCAAACGGGCGCAGGTCGACGGACTGGACGGATTTCCGGTGTTCACACGCAAGGTCCATACCGACGTCAGCTATCTCGCCTGCGCCCGCAAATTGCTCGCCGCGCCCGATGCGGTCTTTCCCCAATTCGCGACCCACAACGCGCAAACGCTCGCTTCCGTCCTTGTCTTCGCCGGCCCCGATTTCTATCGCGGGCAATACGAATTCCAATGCCTGCACGGCATGGGCGAGCCGCTCTACGAAGAGGTGGTCGGCCGCCACAAGCTCGATCGCCCGTGCCGGGTCTATGCCCCGGTCGGCTCGCACGAGACGCTGCTCGCCTATCTCGTTCGCCGCCTGCTCGAGAACGGCGCCAACACCTCGTTCGTCAATCGCATAGCCGACGCGGGCGTGGCCGTGGACGAGCTCGTCTCCGACCCCGTGGCTCAAGCCCGCGCGATCCAGCCGATCGGGGCGCCGCATGAGAAGATCGCGGCGCCGCGCGACCTCTATGCGCCCGATCGCTTGAATTCGCGCGGCGTCGATTTCTCCGACGAGCAGCGTCTGGCAAAGCTCGCCAAGGGGCTCGACGCAAGCGCGAAGACGGCGTGGCGCGCCTTTCCGCCGGGCGCGGCGAAGGACGATCCCGGCGAGCCGGTCTTGAACCCCGCCGATCGAAGCGACATCGTCGGTTTCACCCGTTACTCGCGCGCCGGCGAGATCGCCAAAGCGCTCGACATCGGCGACCGCGCCGCGCCCGCTCTCGCCGCGATCCCGCCCTCCGAGCGGGCGGCGATCCTGCGCCGCGCCGCCGACCTCCTCGAGGGGCAGAACGATCGGCTGGTCGGCCTCATCGTGCGCGAGGCCGGCAAGTCTTACGCCAATGCGGTCGCCGAAGTGCGCGAGGCGGCCGACTTCCTGCGCTATTACGGGCATGAGGCGGCGCGCACGTTCTTTCCCGGCTCCCCTGCCCCGCTCGGCCTCGTCGTCTGCGTCAGTCCCTGGAACTTTCCGCTCGCGATCTTCACTGGGCAGATCGCCGCCGCCCTCGCCGCGGGCAATTCCGTGATCGCCAAGCCGGCCGAAGAGACGCCCCTCATCGCCGCCGAAGCCGTGCGCATCCTGCACGAAGCCGGCGTTCCGCGCGGCGGTTTGCAGCTCATGCCCGGGGCGGGCGAAGCCGGCGCCGCGCTGGTTGCTGATCGGCGCGTCCAGGGGGTCGTCTTTACCGGGTCAACCCCGGTCGCGCGGCTGATCGAGAAGGAGCTCGCCGGGCGCCTGACCCGCGCCGGCGCGCCCCTGGCTCTGATCGCGGAAACCGGCGGCTTGAACGCGATGGTGGTCGATTCCTCGGCGCTCGCCGAGCAGGTGGTCGGCGATGTGATCTCTTCGGCGTTCGATTCGGCCGGCCAGCGCTGTTCTGCTTTGCGGATCCTGTGTTTGCAGGACGACGTGGCCGATCGCGTTCTCGACATGCTGAGAGGCGCGATGGCGGAGCTCGAGGTCGGGGACACGCGCAAACTTTCCGTCGACGTCGGCCCCGTCATCACCGCGGAAGCGCGCGACGCGATTGTCGCCCATATCGAGGCCATGTCGCGCCGCGGACGCAAGGTGACTCGGACTCCGCTTGGCGAAGCCGCCGCCCGCGGCACGTTCGTCGCCCCCACGCTGATCGAAATCGACAAGGTCGCCGAGGTCGAGCGCGAGGTGTTCGGTCCGGTGCTGCACGCGCTGCGCTTCAGGCGCGAGGGGCTCGACGCGCTGATCGACGAGATCAACGCCGCCGGCTATGGCCTCACGTTCGGCCTCCACACCCGCATCGACGAGACGATTGCGCGAGTGACCGAGCGCATCGAGGCCGGCAACGTCTATGTGAACCGCAACATCATCGGGGCGACCGTCGGCGTGCAGCCGTTCGGCGGCTCGCGCCTCTCCGGCACCGGTCCGAAAGCCGGCGGGCCGCTCTATCTGTCGCGGCTCGCCGCCGAGCCGGCGACAGGCGCGCTCGAGGGGGTGGAAGGATCGGGCGCGGGGCATTGGGCGGTCCGCATCTATATCGACTGGCTGCGCGCCTCAGGGCGCCCGGCCGAGGCTGAGCGCTGCATCGGCCTCATGGCGCGCTCCCCGCTCGGCGGTCGCGTCGAGCTCAAGGGACCGGTCGGCGAGCGCAACGTCTACACGCTGAAACCCCGTGGCCGAATCGCGGCGCTCGCGGCGAGCCAGAGCGCGGCGCTGATCCAGATCGGCGCGATCCTCGCGACGGGGAACGAGGCGGTCGTCAACGCGGGCGAGACGCTGGCGCTGAAAAGGCTGCCGCCCGAGCTTACGCACCGGATCACCATGGCCTTCTATCCGCTGGAGGCGCCTTCGCTCGCCGGCGTGCTCTTCGAGGGCGAAGCCGACGCGCTCGCCGCCGCCTTGCGCCAGCTCGCCCAGCGCCCCGGCCCGATCGTTCGCCTCCAGGCGCTCACTGCCGCCCGTCTCGAAGCCGGTGAGGATTACAATCTCGCCGAGCTGGTCGAGGAAATCGCAATCGCGACCAACACCGCCGCGGCGGGAGGCAATGCGAGCCTGATGACGATCGGATAGACCCGCTCGGGCCGATGAGGCTCTGCGGCGCTTGGCAAGCGGAGGCGGAACCAAAATGCGCGCTATCGGCTATCGCAAACCGAGCCCCGAACTCGACCATCTCGAGGCGTTCGACATTCCCCGGCCGAAACCTGAGGGTCGCGATCTTCTCGTCGAGGTGCGCGCGGTTTCGGTCAATCCCGTCGATTACAAGGTGGCGAGCGGCGGAGGCCCTGGCGCCCCGGCCGATTCCGGCGAAATCAAGGTGGTTGGCTACGACGCCGCGGGTGTGGTTGTCGAAACCGGGCGCGAGGCGACGCTCTTCAGGCCGGGCGATGAAGTGTTCTATGCCGGCAGCGTCGGGCGGCCGGGCGCGGACATGGAGCTTCATCTGGTCGACGAGCGGATCGTGGGCAAGAAGCCGCGCACCCTCGATTTCGCCGCCGCAGCCGCTTTGCCCCTGACCTCGATCACCGCCTGGGAGGCGATGTTCGACCGCCTCGATGTTGCAAAGCCGGTTCCGGGAGCGGCCCGCGCGATCCTGATTCTGGGCGGCGCGGGCGGCGTCGGATCGATCGCCATCCAATTGGCGCGGCAATTGACCGATCTTGCGATCATCGCGACCGCCTCGCGGCCCGAGACCGTGCAATGGGCGAAGGAGATGGGCGCGCACCATGTCATCGACCACAAGAAGCCGCTGACGCCACAGATCGCGGCGCTCGGTCTCAGCAGCCCAGCCTTCATCTTCGCGACGGCGCCTATGGGCGGGCTCATCGCCGACCTCGCGGAATTGATCGCGCCGCAGGGACGCGTCGCCCTCATCAACGGCGAGGCTGCGGATCTTTTCGCCTTCAGGCCGAAGAGCGTCTCCATTCACCATGAGCTGATGTTCACGCGGCCCTTGTTTCAGACCGCGGACATGGAGGCCCAGCACAGGCTCTTGAACGAGGTCGCCGAACTCGTCGACGCCGGGCGTGTTCGCTCAACGATGCGGGAAAACTACGGCCCGATCGACGCCGCCAATCTCATGCGGGCGATGAGGTTCCTCAAGTCGGGCGGCGGGATCGGCAAGATCGTGCTGGCCGGGTTTTAGCCGCAAGCCGCGCGCCTTCACGCCGCTTCGAGCGCGAGACCCTCGGCGGCCTTTGCGATGCGGAGGCGGCCACTGCGGACGAGGATGTTCACATGGGCCAGCGCCTCGCTGAAAGCGAACACGAGCTGGTGCGGGTCGTCGATCGGGCGCCCGAAGATGACCGGAACGAGCTCGGCGACGGTCTGCGGCCCCTGCTTGCACATCTCAAGGATGGCGAGGCAGCGCGCTTCGTGGTGGGCGATGAGCTCGTCGGCGCGCGTGTGCAAGCCCAGGAACGGCAGATTGTGCCCGGGCAGGACCAGCACGTCTTGCGGCAGCTTCTGCTTGAGCGACGCAAGCGACCGCAGATACGCGCCGAGCGGATCGCCTTCGGGATCCATCGCCTCCACGCTGACGTTCGGCGAGATTTTCGCCAGCACCTGATCTCCGCAGAGGATGAGGTTGTCGGCTTCTGAATAGAGCATCACCTGCTCCGGCGAATGGCCGGCTCCGGTCATCACCGCGAACTCCCGCCCGCCGATCTTCAGCCGATCCTCGGCGATGAGGCGCAGGAAGGTCCGCGGCGGCGCGGAGACCATTCTCAGATATTGCAATCCGTTGCCGAGCAGGAGCTCCGTGCTTTCCTCGGTCAGCCCGTGCGAGCGGTAGAAAGAGCGATAGGGCTCTGATTTCAGCCCTTGCGGGTCGAGACGGGTGTTGAGCGCGATCAAATACTCCGTCTCGCTCATCGCCAGTTGCAGGCGGAAGCGTTCGCAGAGCCATCCGGCGAGGCCGACGTGGTCGGGGTGGAAGTGGGTGGCGATGACCCGCGTCAGCCGGCGCCCGCGAAGCGGCCCGGCGAGGAGCGTTTCCCACGCGGCCCGCGACGGCGGGTTGTCGATCCCCGCGTCGATGAGCGCCAGCCCGTCGCCATCCTCGATCAGGTAGACGTTGACGTGGTCGAGCCGGAACGGGAGAGGAAATCGCGCCCAGAATACGCCTGGACGGACTTCGATCGCTTCGCCCGGTTGCGGCGGAACGGGATTGGGAAACTCCAGCGTTTCCGGCATTGCGCGGCTCGGCATCGTCCGGTTTCGTCCTTTAACTCTTGCGCTCTCTATGGGCCCGGCTCAGGCGAACGGAGAGAAGCGAGGCGCCGCGGCGGCGTCCAATTGACCGTCGGCGCCGAGTGGATATACGCCGCGCGCCGCATTATGCGGATGAGCTGCGGCCTCTGCGAGGCTCAGCACCGGGGCGAAGCACGCGTCGCTCCCCTCGAAGAGCGCACGCCAATGAGCGCTCGGGCGGCTGAGGAAGAGCGCGCGAAAACGCGCCTTCATCGCCGGCCAGGCGGCCTGATCGTATTGCGCTTTCGGATCGACGTCCGCAAGGCCGAGCTTTTCGAGGAGAACCGTATAGAACTTGGGCTCGAGCGCCCCAAGGGTCACGTACCTGCCGTCAGCGCAGGCATAGATGTCGTAGAAGGGCGAGTCGTGGAATGGGCTCGGGCTTGGAGGGCCGAGCATCCCGGAGACGCGCGCCGCGAGCGCAATGCCGCTAAGGCTCGCCACGACATCGATGATCGAACAGTCGATCACGCAGCCTTTGCCGGTGCGAGAAGCGGAAAAGACGGCGCTCATGAGCCCGAAGGCAAGGCCGAGCGCCCCGCCCCCGTCGCCGAGAACCGTAGGCGGCGGGACCGGGGGCGCGCCCGTGCGGCCGGCGAGCGACAGCGCGCCGCTCAGCGCCAGATAGTTGAGATCGTGGCCCGCCGCTAGCGCAAGGGGGCCGTCCTGTCCCCAGCCGGTCATGCGGCCGTAGACGAGTCGCGGATTGCGCCTCGCGCAGTCGGCGGGACCGAGACCGAGGCGCTCCATCACGCCGGGCCGATTGCCCTCGATCAGCGCGTCAGCCGTCTCGATGAGGCTGAGCGCCTTCTCGACCGCCGTCCAGGCGCTTGAGATCGAGGGTGACGATCCGTTTTCCGCGCCGGAGAGGCTGGTCGGAAAGCGGGCGTTCAGGGTCGCCGAGGGTCGCCTTGTTCGGGCGGACGACCGCGATCACTTCGGCTCCGAGATCTGCGAGCATGCGACCGGCCAGCGGGCCGGGACCGATGCCCTCGAACTCGACGACGTTCAAGCCCGCAAGCGGACGAATCATTGACGGGGCCCCAGGCGTCGACTCCATGCCGCTCTCATTACCTCTCCCGCCAGGCCAAGGACAGAGAGGCGCCCCAAGCTCAAGTTCGCTCGGGAAACAGAGCCTTGAGCCCCTGCGACGACGCCTCGGCGACGCCGCGCTCGGTGATGAGCCCCGTCACCAGGCGGGCGGGCGTCACGTCGAACGCCGGATTGGCGGCCCGTCCCCCTTCCGGCGCGATCCTTACCCGCCTGATCGCGCCGTCGTCGCCCAAGCCCTGGACGAAGTTGACCTCATCGGCGCTGCGCTCCTCGATCGGAATCTCCTTCACGCCGTCATGAACCGTCCAGTCGATGGTCGGCGACGGCAGGGCGACATAGAACGGCACCGCATTGTCGCGCGCCGCGAGCGCCTTGAGATAAGTGCCGATCTTGTTGCAGACGTCGCCGTTGGCGGTCGTCCTGTCCGAGCCGACGATCACCATGTCGATGAGCCCGTGCTGCATCAGATGGCCGCCGGCGTTGTCGACGATGAGGGTGTGCGGCGCCCCGTGTTGTCCCAGTTCCCACGCCGTAAGCGAGGCGCCCTGATTGCGCGGGCGTGTCTCATCGACATAGACATGAACGTTGAGGCCCTCCTCCATCGCAAGATAGATTGGCGCGGTGGCGGTGCCGTAATCGACCGTCGCCAGCCAGCCGGCGTTGCAATGGGTGAGGATGTTGACCGGCTCGCCGGATTTCTTGCCTGCCGCGAGCCGCTTGACGAGCTTGAGGCCGTTGCGGCCGATCGCGCGGTTGATCTCGACATCCTCGTCGGCGATTCGCGCCGCCTCGGCGTAGGCGGCGTCGCTGCGGGCATGGGGGGCCACCGGCGCGAGACGCTTGCGGACCGCGTCCAGAGCCCAGCGCAGATTGATCGCAGTCGGCCGCGTCGCAGCGAGCTTCTCGGCCGCCGCGTCGAGAGCGGCGTCGCTGGGGTCTTCGCGCATGGCGAGCGCGAGCCCGTAAGCCGCCGTCGCCCCGATCAGCGGCGCGCCGCGGACCCACATGTCGCGGATCGCGGTCGCCGCGTCCCCGACGCCGCGCAGCGTCGCGAGGCGGAACTCGTGCGGCAGCCAGCGCTGGTCGATGATATCGACGCCCCAGCCGTCAGGATTGAGCCAGATGGTGCGATAGGGACGTCCGTCGACTTTCAACCCAGGGTTCTCCTCGCTTTAACGCGCGTTTCCGCGCGCGGCGGGAATATCACAGTCGGCGAGCCCGCGGAATTCAGGTTCGGGCGCCTAAATAATCGACTTTGTCCCACCCCGAGCGCGCCCCTATCCTCCGTCGGGCGGTTCGGGGCCGGCGTCGCCGGATTCGTCTCTGCTTTAGGACTCTGCTTGAGGAAGAGAGCGAACCCGACGTGATCGAGCGATCTCCGACAGCCGCAGCGACGCTTTCCCGCGCAGTCATCGCATTCGAGGGCGAAGAGCAGGCGCGCCGTCGGCTCGAGGCCTTCGGTTACCCGCCTGACATCGCGGCCGAGATCGCTGTTTATCTCGCCCAGTCGACCGATCTGCCGCTCTTCATCGACGACATCGCCGACGCGTTGCGAAAGAAGGGGATTGGGGCTGAATTCGTCGCCATCGACGACCTGCCGGCTCGCCTGAGAGATTTGGCGCCGGAGAGAGACCGGACGATCGTCTGGGCGTTCACCGACGGGGTGCGATTCTATCGCGGCTCGTCGGTTCCCGCGCTCGCCCGCCTCGGGGGCTTCGCCCGGTTTGGCAGCTCCGCCGTCGCGGCGCATTTGTGCCAGGACAAATTCGCAAGCCTGGCGCTCGCCCTTTCCGCGGGCCTTCCCGCGCCGCCGACCAGACTGATGGAGGGGGAGAACGAAATCGCGGCGCTGGGCGACTGGGAGGGCGTCTCCGGTCCTTTGTTCGTCAAGCCCAACACGCTCGGGGCGAAGATCGGTATTTTCGCCGACAGCCTGTGCGGCAATCGGGCGGAAGCCGCCGATCGGGCGCAACGCATCTGGGCGCGTTATCGCGACCGGGCGCTTGTCCAGCCTTTTATCGAGGGCGACGACGTCCGCGTCAGCTTCATCGACCTTGGCGGCGAATTCGCCGACCAAGTCGGCGTCGAACGGATCGTCAAGGACTCCGCGAGCGAGGCGGGCGGCGCATTCCTCACGATGAAGGACAATGAGACCCTGTCGGGCGCCCGCGACACCGAGGGCGCGCGCGGCGGCTTCGGCGCGTCACGCGAAGCCGCCTTCGTCCCGCGGATGATCGATCTGCGTGAAGAGAGGGACGAGCGCTCGCGGCGGGCGGTCGAGCTCATCCTCGGTTGCAGCGCCCGCCTCGCCCGAGTCGCCGGCCTTCGCGACCTTTTCTCGATCGATTTCCGCATCGACGCCGACGGCAGGCCGACGTTTTTCGAATTCGAGATCTGTCCCGGCGTGACCATCTACGACTTTCAGAACTATCTGCGCTCGCGCCGCGGGGTGACTCTCGGCCAGGGACTCGCGAGAGCGATGAGCGTCGCCTACGCGCGTCGGCTTACAATCGAGGAAGCATGAGGAGCTTTCGCGAGGATCGCGGCAAATCCCGCCGAAGCGTTCGAGCGATCGAAAGTCCTTCTGTGGCAATCCGGCCGTTGCACGGTTTTTGCAATCGCGTTAGCGTCGGCTTTCCAGGTGTACACATGTGTCCATGTTGCAGTCAGATTGTCATTGCGCTGGGCGGAAACAGAGGGCGGCGCCGAGAATCTCGGCGCCCGCTCACGCGCCCGCCGGAACACCGCCCTGACTTCAAGCCGCGCATCGCGCTCGCAACTGGACGATGAACCATGTCGCGAAGCGGTCCAATAACGTCCAGGAGGAGAAAGAGAATGATCAGCGAAAAGCTCAAGAGCAGGTTCTGGCGGAAAAGCCTGAAGACCTGGGCGGCCGAAGCGAATGAGGGGTCTGTTGACAGGCGCGAGTTTCTCGCGCTGGCGACGATTTTCGGCGCGTCGACGGCTGCCGCCTACGGCATGCTGGGCCTTGCGGCGCCGACCCCGGCCCTGGCTGAAACTCCGAAGAAGGGCGGGACGCTGAGGCTCGGCATGTTCGTCAAGGACCAGAAGGACCCGCGCACCTACGACTGGCCGGAAATGGGCAATGTCGCCCGCCAGTTCCTGGAATCCCTCGTCAACTACACCCGCGAGTTCACTTTCGAGCCTGCGCTGCTCGAGTCCTGGGAGGTCAATCCGGACGCCACCGAATACATCCTGCACGTGCGCAAGGGAGCAGCCTGGAACAACGGCGATCCCTTCAACGCCGACGACGTCGTCTTCAACATCACCCGATGGTGCGACCAATCCGTCGAGGGCAATTCGATGGCCGCGCGCATGGCGGCGCTGATCGACCCGGCGACCAAGAAGGCGCGCGACGGCGCGATCACCAAGGTCGACGACTTCACGGTCAAGCTCTCGCTGAAAAAGCCGGACATCACCATCATTCCGGGCATGTCCGATTATCCGGGACTGATCGTTCATCGCAACTTCGAGAAGGACGGCAAGGACCTCGTCAAACATCCGATCGGCACCGGCGCGTTCGAGCTCGTCTCTTTCGAGGTGGGCAAGAAGGCGGTCGTCAAGCGCCGCACCAACGGCAAGTGGTGGGGCGGCGAAGCCTATCTCGATGGCGTCGAGTTCATCGACTACGGCCCCGACATTTCGGCGACCGTCAGCGCCTTCGAG
The DNA here is from genome assembly GCA_963761435.1 of uncultured Alphaproteobacteria bacterium. GTDB lineage: Bacteria > Pseudomonadota > Alphaproteobacteria > Rhizobiales > Beijerinckiaceae > Roseiarcus. The sequence continues at coordinate 1,230,815 of CAVXHJ010000010.1, forward strand.
TCGAAGGAGCTCGACTGCACGATGAAGACGGACGCGGCCTATGTCGCGATCCTGGACAAGGCCGGACTCACGCGGTCCGACGTCCAGACATCGGCGACCATCGTCGCGCGCACCAACGTCAAGCAGAAACCCTACGACGACCAGCGGGTGCGCAACGCGCTGCAGATGGCGGTCGACAACGCGACAATCCTGAAACTCGGCATCGAGGACCACGGCACGGTCGGCGAGAACTTCCACGTCGCTCCGATCCATCCGGAATATGCGGAGCTGCCGAAGAAGCCGCGCGACATCGCCGGCGCCAAGAAGCTGATGACCGACGCGGGACAGATCGACTTCGAGCACGAACTCATCACCAGCGACGAGGAATATTACAAGAACTCGGGCGACGCGATCGCGGCGCAACTGCGCGAGGCGGGCTTCAAGGTGAAGAGGACCGTGCTGCCCGGCTCGACGTTCTGGAACGACTGGACCAAATATCCCTATTCGATCACCGACTGGAACATGCGCCCCCTCGGCGTCCAGGTCCTCGCGCTCGCCTACCGCACCGGCGAGGCCTGGAACGAGAGCGCCTATTCGAACCCCGAATTCGACGCCATGCTCGAGAAGGCGCTGGCGATCCCGGATCCGAAAGCGCGCATGGTCGTGATGAAAGACCTCGAGAAGATTCTTCAGGACTCGGGCATCATCATCCAGCCCTACTGGCTGACCCTCTACAACCACCGCACTCCGGAGGTGATGGATTACGGCATGCACCCCCTCTACGAGACCCATCTCGAGCACGTGTGGCTGAACGCGTGAGGGTTGACGCCAGGAAGCTGAAGGCGGCTGGCCAATTCGCTCCCTGAGGGCGGATCGGCCGAGGCTTTGAGCGGCGGGAAAGGGCGGAAGGATGGCCTCGTTTCTGGCGCGACGGCTCGGCGTCATGCTTCTGACGATGCTGTGCTTGACGCTGGTCGTCTTCTATCTTGTCAATCTCGAGCCAAATCTGCGCAAGCTCGCGATCAGCCAGACCGAGATGCATGCGACCGACCAGGAGCTCGAAAGCTGGCTGGTCAAGAACGGCTACCGCCGCCCCTTCCTCGAGCGTTATGCTCAATGGCTGGGGGTCTGGCCCAAGCTGCCCAGCATCGACCCCAAGACGGGCGCCGCGACGTCCCGCTTCTCGTTTTGTGACGAGCCGAAGACGCCCACGCTTTCCGGAGTGCTTCAGGGCGACCTCGGCTGTTCGACCAAGTTCAAGGTCAAGGTCGCCGACAAGCTCGGCCCGGCCGCCAAGGCGACGGGGATCCTCATGTTCTGGGTGCTCGTGGTCATGATTCCGGTCGCGCTCCTGATCGGCGTCGTCGCCGGGATGCGGGAAGGGTCGCGCACCGATCGCGCCCTCTCAGTCCTGTCGATCGTGACGACATCCACGCCCGAGTATGTGTCGGGCGTCGTGCTGACCATCATTTTCGCATCCTGGCTTGGCTGGCTCAACGGTTCAGCGGCTGGGGCGACCGAAGGGCATCTCAGTTTCTACAATTTCGCCTTACCCGTCGCGACGGTCGCGATCCTGGGCCTGGGCTATGTCGCGCGCATGACTCGCGCCTCGATGGTCGAGGTGATGAACGCCCAATACATCCGCACCGCCCGCCTGAAGGGCCTCGGGTTCGGCGCGATCGTAGTGAAGCACGCGCTGCGCAACGCGCTGATCGCGCCTTTCACCGTCATCATGCTCCTCTTCCCGTGGCTTTTGACTGGCGTGGTGATCGTCGAGGTGATGTTCCGCTATCAGGGCTTCGGTCAGGCCCTGGTCGACGCGGCCGGCAACAACGACATCGATCTTCTGCTCGCCTGCTCGATCGTCTCGGTGACGCTGGTGCTCCTGACCCAGCTCATCTCCGACATCGGCTACGCCTGGCTCAACCCGCGCATCCGCGTGCACTAGAGGGGCGCGCTTGCAGTTTTTGAGTCCGGGCGAGATCGTTCTCCAGGACCCTCGTGCAGCTCGTTCCCGTATGGGCGAGCCTCGTGATCGTTCTTGGCCTGAGCCTCGCCTTTCGCCGCCGGCTCGGGCTCTACGGCCATGTCGTCGCGAGCGGGACCGGATTCGTCGGGCTCCTGCTGGTTGGCTTCTGGCTGTTCGCGGCGATTTTCGCCAGGCGCATCGAACTCTTCGATCCGCTCGCACAGATCGCTGAATTGCAGCACGCGCCGCCCGGCGCGATTGATCCACACTCCGGCCTCCCCTACCTCTTCGGCGGCGACAAGCTGGCGCGCGACGTGTTCGGGCGCGTCGTCGCCGGCGCCCGGATCGTGCTCATCATCGCGCCTCTTGCGACCCTGCTCGCGCTCGCGGTGGGCATCGCGCTCGGCCTTCCGGCCGGCTATTTCGGCGGCCGCATCGACGCGACGCTGTCGTTCCTGGCCAATCTGGTGCTGGCCTTCCCGATCATCCTGCTCTTCTACCTCCTGGTGTCGCCCGGCATCCTTGAGACGCCGATCCCCTATGCGCTGGCGGCGCTCTTCTTCGCCTTTCCGATCGTGCTGTTCGTCGTGTTCTTCGTCGCCGGCTACCGTGCACGGCCCGGCGCGCTCGCGGTCAGGCTCGCGCTCACTTTGCTCGCCGGCGGATGGCTGTTCGCGACTTTCGTCTTCAACGCCGACCCGTTCGGGCTGATCCAGGTCAGCCCGAGCACGCTGAACATTTTCGTCGCCGTTGCGCTCGCCTCCGGACCCGGCATATTTCGCATCGTGCGCAGCCTGACCCTGGACATCAAGACGCGCGAATATGTGTTCGCCGCGCAGACCCGGGGCGAAAGCCCTTGGTACGTGATGCTGTGGGAAATCCTGCCCAATGCTCGCGGGCCGCTGATCGTCGACGCGTGCCTGCGCATCGGTTACACCACCATACTGCTCGGCGCGCTCGGCTATTTCGGCCTCGGCATGCCGCCCGAAAGCCCCAATTGGGGGACGATGATCAACGAATCGAGCCGCTTCATGCGCATCTATGTCCATCCCGCCCTGCCTCCGGCCCTGGCGCTGATGTCGTTCGTGCTCGGCTTGAACCTGCTCGCTGACGCGATCCGCGAAGAGTCGCTGCGCGATTGATGGAGAAGCGCATGGGCGATCCAATTCTCGAGATCGACCGGCTCGGCATTTCGTTCTTTACCCGCGGTGGAGAAATTCCGGCGGTCATGGACTTCTCCTGCCGGGTCATGCCTGGGCAGGCGATGGGGCTGGTCGGCGAATCGGGCTGCGGCAAGTCGACGGTCGCGCTTGCGGTCATGCGCGACCTTCCGGGAGCAGGCCGGATCACGAGCGGCGCGATCCGCTTCGAGGGCCGCGATATGGCGAGCCTGTCGGAAGCGGAACTGCGCGGCATCCGCGGCTCGAAGATCGCCATGGTCTACCAGGAGCCGATGGCCTCGCTCAATCCGACGATGCTCATCGGGCGGCAATTGATGGAAGTGCCGCTGATCCATGACAAGGTCTCGAAGGATGAAGCCCGCCGCCGCGCCCTCGACATGGTCAAGGCCGTGCGCCTGCCCGACCCGGAGCGGGTGATGCGCGCCTATCCGCACCAGCTCAGCGGCGGCCAGCAGCAACGCGCGGTCATCGCGATGGCGCTGCTTTCCAACCCGAAGCTGCTCATCCTCGACGAGCCGACGACCGCGCTCGACGTTACGGTGGAAGCGGGCATCGTCGCGCTCGTCAAGGACCTCACCGCGCGCACCGGCGCATCCTCTCTCTTCATCTCCCACAACCTCGGGCTCATTCTCGAGACCTGCGACGAAGTCACGGTGATGTACTCGGGCGAAGCGGTCGAGACGGGCGCGGTCGGCGACGTGTTTGGCGCAGTGCGTCACCCTTACACTCAGGGCCTCTTCCGCTCGATGCCGATGCCGGGAACGAACAAGAACGACAATCCGCTCGTCCCCATTCCGGGCCAGTTGCCGCTGCCGCATCATCGGCCAAGAGGCTGCAACTTCGGCCCGCGCTGCAATTACTTCGTCGAAGGCCTATGCGATCAGGCCGACGTGCCGATGCGCGAGGTCGCTGGCGCGAGCGAGCGGCAGAGCCGATGTCTAAGGGTCGAGGCGATCGACTGGGCGGCGGCGGCGCATCCTGCGGCGGCGCTCGAGCCTGTCGCGATCGGCCCGACGATCCTCGGCGTCGAGCGGCTCAAGAAGCATTATCGCGTGGCGGCGAGCTCATTGTTCGGCAAGCGAGAAAGCCGCGCGGTCAAGGCGGTCGAGGATATCTCGTTCGCCGCCCGCGAGGCGGAGGTTCTGGCAATCGTCGGCGAATCCGGCTGCGGCAAGTCGAACTCTCGCCAAGGTCCTGCTCGGGCTCGAGACGGCGAGCGAAGGCCTGGTCGTCTTCGATCACGAGCCGATCCAGAACCAGCCGGTCGAGAGCCGCGCGGTCAAGACCATTTCGTCGATTCAGATGATTTTCCAGAATCCGTTCGACACCCTCAACCCGAGCTATTCCGTCGGCTCGCAGATTGTCCGGACGCTGGAGCGCTTCCGCATCGGCGCGAGCAATCCTGAACGACGCGAGATGATGCTGCGCCTGCTCGATCTCGTGAAACTGCCGCGCGCTTTCGCCGGCCGCTCGCCGCGGCAATTGTCGGGCGGCCAGAAGCAGCGCATCGGTGTGGCGCGGGCCTTCGCCGGCCGGCCGCGCGTCATTATCGCCGACGAGCCGATGTCGGCGCTCGACGTCTCGGTGCAGGCCGCGATCAGCGAGCTTCTGATGAGCCTGCAGCGCGAATCCAAGACGACGATGGTGTTCATCAGTCACGACCTGTCGGTGGTGCGCTATCTCGCTGACCGCGTGGCCGTCATGTATCTCGGCCATATCGTCGAGATGGGGGCGACCGAGCAGATCTTCACGCCGCCGTTCCACCCCTACACCGAAGCGTTGCTCTCCGCGATTCCGATCGCCGACGCCAGGGTCAAGAAGCGCCATGTGGTGCTCGAGGGCGAAATCCCCTCGGCGCTCTCGCCGCCCAAGGGCTGTCCATTCCAGACCCGATGCGGGCACAAGCGCGAGGTTCCCGGCGACTTGTGCGAACGCGAGATGCCGCCCACGGTCACCGTTGCAGAGGGACACACGATCAAGTGTCATCTACCGGTCGAGGCGCTCGAGCGCATGGAGCCGGTGTTCGCGTGACGCATCGCCTAAGCCTCGATGAGGCGACCGACCTCGCCGCCCGCGCGGCGCGCGCGGCCGGCGCCGGGGACGAAGCGGCGCTTTCGCTCGCGCGAGCAACCGTCTCGGCTAACGCGCATGGAAAAGCATCAAGCGGATTTTCCCATCTCATGGACTATCTCGCCGCCTTGCGAGCCGGACGCATCGTCGGCGACGCGGAACCGCTCGTAACCTCGCCGGCGTCGGCGGCGATCCATTGCGACGCTAAGGGCGGGATCGCGCAAGTCGGCTTCGATCGGACCTTCGACGATCTTCGCCGCCGGGCGGAGACGTTCGGCCTCGCGCTCTTCACCCAAAACGGCAGCTACACGACGGGCGAGCTCGGCTACTACCCGCGTCGTCTCGCCGAGGCCGGCCTCGTCGCGCTCGCCGCGACAAGCGGACCGGCGCTGATGACGGTCGCGGGGGCCAAAACGCCGGTCTACTGCACGAACCCGATCGCCTTCGCCGCGCCGCTCGACCAAGGCCCGCCGCTGCTCATCGACCAGGCCTCGAGCGCGACCGCCTTTGTCGAACTCAGGCGTTACGCAGAGCGAGGCGACCCGCTCCCGCCCGGCTGGGCGGTCGACGCCGACGGTGAGCCGACGACCGATCCGCGCGCCGCGCTGAAAGGGGCGCTGCTCGCCTTCGGCGGCGCGCGCGGCGCAAACATTGCGCTGATGGTCGAGGTGCTGGCTGCCGGGCTTGGAGGCGCGAACTGGGCCCTCGATGCGCCGTCGTTCCTGACCGGCGATCGCTCGCCCGGCGCCGGCCTCATCGTCATCGCCATCGCGCCCACCCTGCTGGCGCCTGACTTTGCGCAGCGGCTCAGGCTCCAGCTCGACCGGCTCGCCAAGCTTGGCGTGCATATTCCCGGGCGGCGAGCAGCCGCGGCCGAAATAGAACTGCCGGACGCGCTCGTGGCCGAGATCGAACGCGCCGGGGCGCCTTGAAAACGCTTCGGCCAAGCGGCTAGAGACCAAGGCTGGGCAGCCATGGAGCGGCGGATGGCGAAACGAATGACTCGGCGGCGACTGTTTGAGATCCTCGCCGGACTTCCGTTCATGAGCGCCTTTCCGCGCGGCGCGGCGGCTCAGGCCCAGCCTAAGACGCGCGTCCGCCCTGGCGACCCGGCGTGGCCATCCGACGCGGCCTGGGACGAGCTCGATCGGCCTGGTCGAGGGACGCCTGATCAAAGTGCGCTCGCCGCTAGCCGCCTGTGTCGGCGCGGCCCCGGACGCGGCTTGCGCGCAAGTGTTCAAGGAGCTCAAGAACCCCTACTTCCTCGGTGACGAGCCCGGGCTGACGCAATCGCTGGGCTGGGTCGGGGCCTGGACGTCGCGGCCAAGCGTCTACGCAGTCGCCGCCAAGACGACGGGCGATGTCGTTGCGGCAGTCAACTTCGCCCGCAAGAACAATCTCAGAATCGTGGTCAAGGGCGGCGGCCATAGCTACCAGGGAACCTCGAACGCGGCCGACTCGCTGCTCATCTGGACCCGCCACATGAACGCGATCGTCCTGCACGACGCCTTCGTCGGCGCCGGCTGCGCAGGCAGCGTGGAGCCGCAGCCCGCGGTGTCGATCGAGGCGGGCGCCTATTGGCGACAGGCTTATGACGCGGTGACGACCAAGGGCGGGCGCTATGTCCAGGGCGGCGGTTGCATGACGGTCGGCGTCGCCGGTCTGGTGCTCGGCGGCGGCTTCGGCAGCTTCTCCAAAGCCTACGGCATGGCCGCGGCGAGCCTCATCGAGGCCGAGATCGTCACCGCCGACGGCGAGGTCAGAATCGCCAACGCTTGTTCGAATCCCGACCTCTTCTGGGCGGTCAAGGGCGGCGGCGGGGGGTTCGGCGTGGTCACCCGCGTCACCTTAAGGACGCACGCACTGCCCGAATTCTTGGGCGGCGCGTCGGCGACAATCAAGGCGGCCTCCGACGACGCCTATCGCCGCCTCATCGCGAAAACAGTCGAATTCTACGCGCAAGCGCTCTTCAATCCGCATTGGGGAGAGCAGATCGGCTTCGGGCCAGGCGGCGTGGTGGCGATTTCAATGGTGTTCCAGGGGCTAACGAGCCAACAGGCCGCGGATGTCTGGCGTCCGTTTTTCGATTGGGTCTCCGCTTCGCCTCAGGATTTCGCCCTCGTGTCGGCGCCGCGGATCGGCGCGTTTCCGGCCCAGTATTTCTGGAACCCTTCGGTGCTCAAGTCGCTCCCGGGACTCGTCCTCGCCGACGATCGCGAGGGCGCGCCGGCGGAGGATATATTCTGGGCGGGAAACCTGGAGGAAACGGGCGCCGTCTGGCACGCCTACCAATCCGCCTGGCTGCCCGCCTCCCTCCTCGCGTCGGACCAGCGCGAACACTTCGTCGACGCGCTCGTCGCCGCCGCTCAGCATCGCGTGACGCTGCACTTCAACAAGGGCCTTGCGGGCGCGACGCCGGAGGCGATCGCCGCGGCGAAGGATACGGCGATGAATCCTGCGGTGACAGACGCCTTCGCGCTGGCGATCAGCGGCGCGCTCGGACAGCCCGCCTATCCCGGCGTACCCGGCCATGAGCCGGACGTGGCGGCGGCGCGGAGCGAGGCTGAGACCGTGGACAAATCGATGAACGAGATCCGCAAGCTCCTGCCCCGCGTCGGCTCCTATGTCTGGGAGACCGACTTCTTCCAGCCGAACTGGCAGGACGCCTTCTGGGGCGAGAACTACCCGCGGCTTCGCGCGATCAAGGACAAATACGATCCGGATGGCCTCTTCTTCCTCCATCACGGCGTCGGCAGCGAAGACTGGAGCGCGGACGGGTTCACGCGAGTGAACTGACGCCCCTCGCTCTCGACCCATCTCGATCTTCAGCCGAACTCAAGGCCGCCCATGCTCTACACACCTTCGCCGACCCGCTACGAGAAGATGCTCTTCAACCGCTGCGGCAGGAGCGGCCTCAAACTGCCGGCGATTTCGCTGGGCTTGTGGCACAATTTCGGCTTCGGCAAGTCGGCGCAGTCAAAGAGCGCCATCTGCCGCCAGGCTTTTGATCTCGGAATCACCCATTTCGATCTCGCCAACAATTACGGGCCGCCGCCGGGTTCGGCCGAGATCGCTTTCGGCGACATCCTGCGCACCGACTTTCGCGGCCACCGCGACGAGCTCGTCGTCTCGACCAAGGCCGGCTACCTCATGTGGCCGGGCCCATATGGCGAATGGGGTGGGCGCAAATCCCTGCTCGCCAGCCTCGACCAGAGCCTGAAACGCATGGGGCTCGACTACGTGGACATCTTCTATTCCCATCGTTTCGATCCCGAGACGCCGCTCGAGGAGACGATGGGCGCGCTCGATTCCGCGGTGCGCCAGGGGAAGGCGCTCTATGTCGGCGTCTCGTCCTATAATGCTCGGCGGACGAAGGAGGCGGTCGCGATCCTCAAGCGGCTCGGGACGCCCTGCCTCATCCACCAGCCTAGCTATTCGATGATCAATCGCTGGATCGAGGACGACCACCTGCTCGACACGCTCGAGGATGAGGGCGTCGGCGCAATCGTGTTTTCGCCGCTGGCGCAGGGTCTCCTCACCGACAAATATCTGAACGGCGTCCCCGAGGGCAGTCGAGCGACCGAGAGCCACTTCTTCAACAAGGCGATGCTCGCGCCCAAGAACATCGAGCGGGCCCGTCAGCTCGATGCGATCGCGAGGCGGCGCGGCCAGACGCTCGCCCAGATGGCGTTGGCCTGGACGTTGAGGGACAAACGGGTGACGTCGGCGCTGATCGGCGCAAGCAGTCCCGAGCAGGTGACGGACAGCGTCAAGGCGCTCGCGAATCCTTCATTCACCGCCGAGGAGCTGAGGGAGATCGACCGCCACGCGATCGAAAGCGGCGTCAATCTATGGCGCCAGTCCGCCGAGCTCGGCGCCTGATACGTCCGTGAGGAGCCCATGATCGGTTCCGTAAGCGTGTCGATCTCTTCCTTCGCCCTTGCGTTCATCGTCGCCTTATCCGGCGCTCGCGCGGCGCATGCGGGCTCGATCACAACTACCGACCCCCCGGTCGCGAGCCTCGCCGACGGACGGACAGGCGCGATCGCCTTCGAAGCGCTCACGCCCCGGAATTCGCGCGACCTTGTCAGCGGCAGGGCGAACCAGAAATCAACCATCGCCGGCGTGCTGACCTTGCCGGAAACCGCAGGCGCTCCCGATGCGCCAAAAGCCAGCTTTCCGGCGATGGTGGTGGTGCACGGCAGCAGCGGCGTTCTGCAAAATGACTGGACGTGGGCGAAGCGGCTGAACGAGATGGGCGTCGCGACGTTCGTCATTGACAACTTCACCGGCCGCGGCGTTAGGGAGACGGCGACCGACCAGTCACGCCTGTCGCCGGCGGCCGATGCGGCTGGGGCCCTTGCGGCGCTGCGCCTGCTCTCCACCCATCCAGCGATCAACTCCAAGCGGATCGGCGTCATGGGCTTCTCGCGCGGCGGGTCCGCCGCAATCAATTCGGCGCTCGAGCCGGTCCGCCGCGCGGTCATCGACGATGATTTGCGTTTCGCGGCTCATGTGGCGCTCTATCCTGGATGCGGCGTCCCGTTCGTCTCGGCGCATCTCGACGGCTCCCCGATCCTGATGCTGCTCGGCGGCAGGGATGACTACACCCCTGCGTCAAACTGCCTGGCCTACGCCGATGAACTGCGCGCGCGAGGCGCCTCGATCCAGATTGTGGTCTATCCCAACGCGAATCATGGATTCGACTCCGATGCGCCGCCGCATTTCCGTCCGCTGCCGACGACGCTCCACGGCTGTCATGGCGAGATTGATCTGGACGCCGGGTCGCTCAGGGTCGAGAGCGATGGTCAAACGCTAAAGGGAGCGGACGCGGCCGCCGCGCTCAAGCGATGCACCGAACGCGGGGTGACCGTTGGCGGCGATCCCGAAGCGCGCGAGAAGGCGCCAGGCGATGTGGCGGATTTCCTGAAGCCGATATTCACCCTTGCCCGCTAGCGGCGCCTTGGGTGAACTGGCGCCAGTCAAGGGGAGGAGCAGCAGTGGCAGAGAAGCGCCCGCGCATCGGGGTTGTCGGCTCGAGCAACGTCGATCTCGTGACCTATGTCGATCGCATGCCGGTCTGGGGCGAGACGATCGCTGCGCCGCGGTTCGAGATGAGCCATGGGGGAAAGGGCGCCAACCAGGCGGTCGCGGCGGCGAAGCTCGGCGCCGCGGTCGTCATGGTGTCGAAAGTCGGCGACGACATGCTGGGCGATGGCGTGCTCCAGAATTTCGAGCGCACGGGCGTCGACGCCGCGCATGTTGAGCGCGTCGGCGGTCAATCGACCGGCACGGCGACGATCCTCGTCGACAGGTCGGGCGACAACTGCATCCTCATCGTCAAGGGCGCGAACGGCGATCTCGGTCCGGAGGACGTCGCGCGGGCCAGCGACGATCTCAAGACCTGCGACCTCATCCTCACCCAGCTCGAAGTCCCGCTCGAGGCGGTCTATGCGGCGCTCGCCTTTGGCAAGCGGCATGGCGTCAGAACGGTGCTCAATCCGGCGCCGGCGGTTCGTGAACTCGATATCGAGCGCGCCCGCGAGGCGAGCTTCGTTTGCCCCAACGAGACTGAGCTCGCCATCCTCACCGGGCTGCCAGTCGAGTCCGAGGCCGAAGTCACCGCCGCGGCGAAGACCCTCCTCGCCAAGGGCTTCGAGGCGATCGTTGTCACCCTCGGCGCTCGCGGCGCGCTGCTCACGACGCATGAGGGCGCGCGGCGGATCGCGCCGGTCAAGGTCGAGGCGATCGACACCACTGGGGCCGGCGACGCCTTCATCGGCAGCTTCGCCCGGTACGTCGCCGCCGGCCTTTCCCTCGATGATGCGCTCGCTCGGGCGACCCGCTACGCCGCCTTCTCGGTGACCCGGCGCGGGGCGCAGAAGTCATATCGCGACAGAGGCCGAATTCGAGGCGTTCCTGGAAAAGTCTGGGTGAGCGCATGCAGCCACGCGTCCCTTCTCCCTCGGGGAGAAGGGATTGAGGGCTTTGCACATTTCACCGCGTCATGTTTGACTGCAACCCATGCGCATAGTGGTGCTCGGCGGCGGCGTGGTCGGCGTCACGACCGCCTATCAGCTGCAGCGGGACGGCCACGAGGTCGTGGTCATCGAACGCAATCCGGAGGTCGCTTCCGGCGCGAGCTTCGGCAACGCAGGGATGATTGCGCCCGGACATTCGTTCGTCTGGTCCTCACCGCGCGCGCCGATCGTCCTGGCGAAGTCGCTCGTCCTCAAGGACCAGGCGCTGCGCTTCAGGCTTTCGGCCGATCCGCGGCTCTACGCCTGGACCTGGGGTTTCCTCAAGGAATGCACGCCCGCCAAGGCGCGACGCAACACGCTGCTCAAGCACCGGCTCGCCGCCTATTCGCAGCAAGTGCTCGACGGGGTGGTCGCCGAGGAGGCGATCGACTACGACCGCAACACCCGCGGCATCCTCTATTTCTACCGCAGCCAGAAGGCGCTCGACGGCGGCGTCGAGCACATGAAGCTATTGGAGTCGGACGGCCAGGTCATCAAGGTGCTGAGCCGCGACCAGGTGATCGCGCTCGAGCCGGGACTGGCCCACGCCAGCGAGAAGATCGCCGGGGCGATTCTGTGCCCGACCGACGAGACCGGGGACTGCGCCAAATTCACCCGCGCGCTCGCCGCCCGGGTGGTCGAACGCGGAGGCGCGATTGTGACCGGCGCGACCATAGGCGGGCTCGCGACCGAGGGCGACAGGATCACGCAAGCCCTGACCGATCGCGGGCCCTTCGTCGGCGACGCCTATGTGCTGGCGCTCGGCGCCGAGAGCCCCTTCGTCGCCGCCAAGCTCGGCCTCGGGCTGCCGATCTATCCGATCAAGGGCTATTCGCTGACGATTCCGATCGGCGCTGCGAAATCGCCGCCCGCCATCGCCTGCCTCGACGAGCACAACCTCGTCGCCATTTCGCGATTTCGCGACCGCCTGCGCGTCACCGCGACCGCCGAGTTCGCTGGTTATGACGCGAGCCACCGACCCTCGGATTTCGCCTTCATGAAGCGGGTCACGCAGGAGCTCTTTCCCGACGGCGCCGAGTACGATCGGGCCGAAATGTGGGCGGGCCTGCGGCCGATGACGCCGACCAACCTGCCGCTCATCGGCCGGCGGCGCATGAAAAACCTCTTCCTCAATTGCGGGCACGGACATATCGGTTGGACCATGTCGCACGGCTCGGCGCGGATTGCGGCCGACCTTATCGCCGGGCGCGCGCCAGCTATCCCCATGGACGGCCTCATGGCCGCCTGAACGAAGCGAGGCTCATCATGTCTCTCGACCTTGCGGCTCCGGCTGCGACGACCGTCGATCTCGGCGTTCTTCCGTCCGAGCTCGACAGCGGACTGGGTTGGCGCGCGGCGATAGGCCTCGTCGTGCTGGCGACGGACCAGACGATGGAGCACGAGTTTCGCGCCCTCATCAAGCTCCCCGGCGTCGCCTTCTACGAGTCGCGCCTCTTCAACGACGCCGAGATCCGGCCTGACACTCTGCGCGCCATCGGGCCGAGGATCGCGCCGAGCGTCGCGCTCATCCTGCCAGGCCTCAAGCTCGACGTGGTCGCGTTCGGCTGCACGTCGGCGACCATGACGCTCGGCGAAGCGGCGGTGTTCGCTGAAATCCATCAAAGCCGCCCTGGCGTCGCCTGCACAACGCCGGTCACCGCCGCGCTCGCCGCCTTCCGCGCCTTCGGCGCGAAGTCGATCGGGCTCTTGACCCCCTATGCGCCGGAAATCAACGCCTCGCTTGTCGCCTCTTTCCAGCGCTCGCGGAATCGACGTCGCCGCCGTAGCGACTTTCGACCGGCGCGACGACCGCGACGCCGCACGCATTTCCGTCGCCTCGATCGAAGCGGGAATCGTGCGCCTGGCCAAAGCGCCCGGGGTCGAGACGGTGTTCGTTTCCTGCACCAGCTTGCGCGTCGCCGAGGCCGTGGCGAGGCTCGAGCTGCTCGCCGGCGTTCCGGTCACCTCCAGCAACCACGCCATGGCCTGGCATTGCCTGCGGCTGGGAGGCGTTGGCGACGCGCTGCCCGCGGCGGGCCGATTGTTCGAACTGCAAGCCTGACCGCCGTCATTTGCCGGAGAATAACTCATCGCTGAACGGCGAGGTCTCGATTGGCGACAATCGCGGATCGCGAATCTTGATGAAGCCGACGCCGGTCGCCTCGTGACAGGAATTGCACGCGTTCGTCAGCTTGGAATAGGCCTTGACGAATTTGGCGCTGTCCTTCGCCTTGATCGCCTCATCGAGTTCATCAGCCGGCGGCGTCATCATCGACATGTCCGACTTGGAATTGTCCGGATGAAGCTTCCTCGCATCAACGATATTGGCTCGGATCTGGGCCAGTTCGTAACTGGCCAGCGGCCAGTTCTGCACTGCGCCCGCGTACCACAATTTGAAATGCCCGAGTTGCGTCACCATCATCAAGGTGTTCAGCCGCGGGACATAATGGTCCTGGCGATCCTGCGGGTTTTCCGGTTTCTGTTCTTGAGCAAGAAGCGGCAAGGCCGCGGTGACGAATAAGATAGCCAGCGCCGCAAAACGCTTTATCGTCAACATCGCGGATTCTCCGGACTGCCGCCAATCGCGCGCGCCTTCGCCTCTCGACCGAGCATCGGCGGTTAACCGCGAAGGCAGCAGAAATCTGCCCCAAGTTTGGGGTTATGACAAGCGAGACGGTTCGGTTTGTCCTCCGCGCGCGTCGGGCCCGGAAGCGTCACTCGGTCTTGGCCCGCTCCGCCAGATATTGGTGGATAAAGGCGATCGCGATGCTGCCTTCGCCTACCGCGGAGGCGACGCGCTTCACCGGACTGAACCGAACGTCCCCGCACGCGAACACTCCGGGAACGCTGGTCTCGACGAGGTAGGGATCGCGGCTTTCTTTCCAGCGACCCGCTTTGACGACGTCAGCGCCGGTTAGGATATAGCCTTGCGGGTCGCGCGCGATTTCGGACGGCAGCCAGCCGGTCTGCGCGTCCGCGCCAATGAACACGAACAGCCCTCCAAACTCCTCTCGATGAACCACGTTGCGGGCGCGATCGAGAACGTCGATCGCCGACAGGTGAGTGTCGCCGTGAACGGCCTTGACCTCGGACCGCAAGGCCACCTGGATGTTGGCTTTGGTTCGAACCTGCTCGATCAGATATTGGGACATGCTTTTTTCGAGCGCGTCGGCGCGCACGATCAGGGTGACTGTCCGCGCATGGTTGGCGAAGAACATCGCGGCCTGACCTGCCGAGTTTCCGGCTCCGATGAGATGTACGTCGAGCCCCTGAGCGATGCTCGCTTCGCTGCGCGCCGCTCCATAGAAGATGCCTTTGCCCAAGAGCCGGTCGAACCCGTCCGCTGCGAGGCGCCGCCAGCTGACTCCGGAAGCGATAATGACGGTGCGGGCGTGCAGCTCCTCCTCATTGTCGAGGACAATGCGGCGGGCGTGCGGATCGATCCGGACGATCTTTCGAGCGACGATGATCTCCGCTCCCAGGCGTTTGGCTTGCCGATGCGCGCGGCTCGCAAGCTCGGAGCCCGAGATACCGCTTGGAAAGCCGAGATAGTTCTCGATCCGCGACGAGGTCTCCGCCTGGCCTCCCGGCGCCTCCTGTTCGACCACAATCGTGCGCAGGCCCTCCGAGGCTCCATATACGGCGGCGGCGAGGCCTGCCGGCCCGCCGCCGATGACGACCGTGTCGTAGTCCGAGAATTGCGGAGTCGTCTCCAGGCCGAGGCGCGCTGCGAACTCTCTTGGTTGCGGCCTGACCAGCGTAGCGCCATCCGACAGTCGGAGAACCGGGCAGTCCCCGTCCGCAGGCAGAGGCCCCGACCAGAGTTCGGCCAGTTTGGGATCGTCGGGCGCCGCCCAGGTGAATGAAATCTGGTTTCGCTCCAGAAACCTGCGCAGATCGAGGCAGGCGCCGTCCCATCGTTCGCCGACCATGATGACCTGCGCATTGCGCGGCTCGGCCGCAAGCTTCTGAAGTCCGCCGATGCGATCGCGCGCCGTCTCCTCCATGATCTTCGCCAGTTCGGGCGACCAGGCGGCGATGGCGTAGTAAGGCCGGGAACTCGATCTTAAGCACCCGGGAGGGCTCGCCAGCCCTGAAGCCAGCTTGGAATTGCGTGCCGAAAACGAGCGGAATTTCCCCGAACAGCTTGCCTCGCGTTCGCAAGCCAAGTTTACGCTCGAGGCCGTCAACGAGCTTGATGACCTCGATCGTTCCTTCGAGCACCACAAAGAGGGCGGGCGGCTCGCCCTCGTAAACGGCGAACTCCCCGGTATTGAGACGAATGTCAGCCGCCGCCCGCGCGATCTCAGCCAGCGCGGCCGGCGATAGGGTGGAAAAGAGCGGAATCGCTGCAAGTTCGTCGGGCGTCAGCATAGCCTACCAGCATGATCCTCAGCCTTGGAATGAATCATCCCATGGGTGGAGGGTTTTGAGCGAGGTCGCAAGGACCGGCCTTATCCGACGTTCGGCGCCTGGCGCCAAGCGCCGGATGCGTGCCGTTTCCAGCGAGACGATTACGGCAGGTCGAGCATCCAGGTCTGCCCGACCAGGTCGTGGCCGAACGAATGATGCGGCGCTTCGCTGATGAGGCGAAATTCCGCCGCCTGAACGCTCTGTGTACCAGCGTCCTCGGCGGCAAGGCGACGCGCGGCAGCCGTCATTCGGGGACTCCGGCCTTGCGCAAGCCTTCGAGTACGGGCTCGCAACCGCGCGAGAGCGCGATCCTCGTCGGCGCCGGCGAGCCGGCTGTGGCCGACGATGTCCGCGACCAGGATCGCCGCAATTTTTCGGGTCTCGCTCATGGCGCGCCCCTCTCGCGTCATTTAGGCGTAGCACGAAATCCGTTCCCGATGGGCGCTCGGGCCGAGAAGCGCCGCTTCGACGTCCCGTCAGACCAAGTCGAGCGCCCAGGTCTGCCCGACCAGGTCGTGGCCGAACGAACGATGCGGCGCTTCACTGACGAGGCGAAACCCTGCGGCCTCATAAATGCGCCTCGCGGCGACAAGCACGTCGTTGGTCCATAGAGTCAGCTGACGGTAACCGAGTTCGCGGGCGCGAACGATGCACGTGGCGACCAGCGTGCGCCCCAAGCCGGCCCCGCGCGCGCTCGGCTCGACATAAAGCAGCCTCAGTTTTGCGACCGCGGGATCGTCGCTCTTCATCAGGAAGACCGAGCCGGCGATCGCGCCGCCACGCTCAGCAACCCAGCCGTCCTCGCGCGCGGGATCGAATTCGTCGACGAAGGCGCCCAGAATCCGGCTCGCCAGACCCTCGTACGTCCAGTCCCAGCCGTACTCCTGATGATAGAGCACGGTCTGGCGATGGATGATCCAGCCGATGTCGCCCGGCCGAAGCCGCCTGAGACTCAAGTTCGTGTTCTCTTCCTCACGGTCTCTCAACGCGGCGCGGATGTCGCCCATGGCTTCGATGAGCCGTTCGCGCCCGCCCTCGCCGATTGGCGCCAGGAGGGCGTCGACTTGCGCCCGGGCGGCGGCTTCGGCGGCGGCGAAGGCTCTGCGCCCAGCGCCGGTCAGCGACAGCAGCCGATGTTTGCCGTGGTCGGGGCTGACGCGGCTTTGCATGAGACGTCGGGCGCGGAAGCGCCCGACGATGCGGCTCAAAAGCGCCTTGTCCATGCTGAGCGCGCGGCCGATCTCCGCGGCCGTCCGGCCCGCGGCTGGGGCATGAGCCAGTTCATAGAGGACGCGCGCTTCTGGCAGCGACAGGTTGGTCGCGGGCAGGCGACGGTTCAGAAGGCCGATCTGGCGCGTGTAGAATCGGTTGAACTCGCGAACCTCGTCCGTGGTGCGCGTCATGGGGCAGGCCTTGAGTGCTGGGTCAAGAGTGTTGTCTTAGACAACACTAACGAGTCGCTGTCGGCGCCGCAAGCGCCACGCGAACGCGCTCACAAGGAAGGCGGCGGCATCGCCCGCCGCTCGGCCGCCTCGTCGATGGTTAACTATGAATCTTAACGGCCAATTAGCCCTTTCTCATTACGATGCGAACGTTTTCGTTTTCGCGGGCGCAAAACGTCCCGTGAACGGACAAACCTCAGGGAATTGCCAGCTTTCTTGCTCGTCTCGTCCTTGCGGACAAGGTCATTTCCGTTTGGAGCGATCGTTGCGCGGCCGCTCGACGAAGTCGGAGGATAGGTTGCAGATCTCCCTGTTTACCCGTCTCAACGCAGTCGAGGCCGAACTGCGCGCGATGAAGGACCTGCTGGCTGACCTGAGGGTCAACGAAGACGCGCTGCGACGGGATCGCGACGAATGGCGGTGGCGGGCCGAGCGTCTGCTCGCCGACCGGGAACGTGGGGCTTTATGGCGGTGGGGCAGGCGCGCCGATGCGGCGCTCGACATCTTCGGCGCGATTCTGTTGAAGCTGACCATTGACGTCCGAACCAGGCTGGCCAAGGCCTGGGCCAGCCGAAATGAGTTGCGCGGACATGCCCTTGCACGGCTCAGTCAAGCCAACCAACTCATCGCGGATCGGCAAGACGGAAGGACGGCGCGCTTAGCTCGAAAAACTACGCAACCCGTCGGTCGCGGTAGTTCACTTTAAGCCCGCCGCCTCCAGTTCGACGAGGCGCAAGATGACCTGGCTATAGCTCTCGCCAGGCCTACGCATGGCTCTCATGCGTTCGACCAAGGCCGCCTCGACCTGGATAAAGCATTGGCCGCGATCACACTGCATCGGCCACCGAGCCGCGCCCTTGGGCAGCGTCGAGGCGATGACGTCGTACGCCGCATCTGTCAGTGCGATGCGAATCATCTACGGCATCTGAGTTTGGCCAAGAGTCAATTTCATGGCTGAGAATTGCATCGAGGCAGGCCGGAGCTGATTTGGATTTGACTCTAACCGGCCGTCATAGTTCGTCGCCGGCCAATGCGGCCTTGAGCTTGTCGGCCGCCTCCTGGGCGTTGCGCCAGTGCGGCGCGATAGCGAGCACCCGTTCGTAGACCTTGAGCGCGTCTTCGATTTTGCCGCGCGCTTCGAGGATGGTCGCCATGCCCATGAGCGCCCCAAGATGCCGCGGCTCGCGTTTGAGCGTTTGCGCGATGTCGGCCATCGAGCCGTCGTAGTCGTCGTTGAGGTAGCGCGCGGTCGCCCGGGCGTTCCAGCCTTCCGCCCAGTCGGGCAGGAGCGCGATCGTCGAATTGAGAATCTTCAGCGCGTCCGGATATTCCTCCTGGCCAATCGCCTTCCTGGCTCGCCGGAGCAGAAGATCGCCGGTGTCCGACCCGGACTCCGCGTAAGCGCGCAGGAGCAGGGTGATGATCCCCGCGGTCTCGTCGGCATCCTTGGCCGCCGCGAGGCGCGCATAGAGATCGGCGCGCGCCTCCTCGGGCGTCTGCGGCGCCGGTTCTTCCTGCTTCGCCTGTGGCTCCCCTTTGGCCTCAGGCGGTTGCGCCGACGGATCGCCCTGCGGCGCTTGTCCTTCGGCTATGCCCTGAGGCGCAGCCAAAGACCCGCCCGCCTCGGCGAGCGTCACGACAAACAGGATTGCGACAACGGCCCGGGCAATGAAAGGCATCGCATTCAGGCTCATGCGTTGAGCCTAGCTCCATCAACGACCGCGGTCAAAGCGGACGGTCGCCCGGCGGAAAAATCCGCTAGCCCTGCCGAGCCTTGAAGCGCTTCTGCGTCTTGTTGATGATATAGACGCGGCCCTTGCGACGAACGAGGCGGTTATCGCGATGGCGGTTGCGTAAGGATTTCAGCGAGTTACGGACTTTCACGGCATCACCAAGGGTTCTTCCCGCGGGGAAAAACCTTACCGCGGATAAAAATGGAGGCGCTCCTATGCCTCAAACCACCCCAGCGATCAAGTGCATGTGGCCCTCGATCGAGACATAGCGCCTATCAGGGCTTCTCCCACGATCCGCTTTTGGCCGAGCGAAACAGGGCGTCGATGACTCGCATATTGGCGATCGCATCCTCGATCGGGAATTCGAGCGGGGTCCCGTGCAGGATCGCGCGGGAAAAGGCGTCGCCCTGCAGCGTATATTGGTCGCACGCCGGAAATTGCTCGACCCGGCGCCCGCCGCCGGAGAGATCGGCGCCGGAATCGATGGCGATTTCGGTCGGCCGATCGGGCGGCGCGTTGAATGGGATCATCACCTCGATCCGTCCCGCGTCGCCTACGATCGTGACCCGCTGATGCGCTGACAATTGCGTCGCGACGGTGAAAGTCGCGTGGCGCCCGCCGGGGAATTCAAGAATGGCCCCGGCCAGCCGGTCCGTCTGGAATTTCGGGTCGTGGTCGATAGTCGCGGCCACCCGCGTCGGCTCGGCGCCGAAAATGTATCGCGCCGATAGGATGGCGTAGCAGCCGATGTCGTAGATGGCGCCGCCGCCCGGCGGACGGTTGCGGACATTCTCGGCGTCGAGCAGGTGATAGGAGAAGAAGGTCTGGATCGCGCGCGGCGGGCCCACCGTTCCAGCCTGCGCAAGTTCCTTCGCGCGCCGCCATTGCGGATGGAAGCGCACCATGAAGGCTTCCGCGACAAGCTTGCCGGTGCGCTGGCGCGTCGCGATCAGCGCGCGCGCCTCATCGGCGTCAAGCGCGATCGGCTTCTCGCACAGCACATGCTTCCCAGCCTCCAGCGCCCGGACCGTCCAGGGCACGTGCAACTCGTTGGGGAGAGGATTGTAGACGGCCTCGATCTCGCCGTCGGCAAGCAACTCCTCGTAGGAGCCGAATGCGCGGTCGATGCCGAGCTTCTCCGCCGCCGCCCGCGCCTTGCCAAGGTCGCGCGAGGCGATCGCGGCGATATGCGACGCCTCGCCCTGCTGCATCGCCGGGATGACCTTTTCAACCGCGATCTTGGCGACGCCCAACACTCCCCACTTCACCTTGCGCATCGCGCCCCTCCCCTCGTCGATCTTATTCGCCGCCGCCCGGCCTCATGAGGCCCTCGCCTTCGCCGCCGGGACGCGCCCCTCGGCTGTCCGGGTCAGCATCCAGCCGGGATATTCGGGCTTCGGCGCGCTGGCCGCATCGAGCGCCGCGACCTCCTCGGGCGAGAGCGTCAGCTCCGCGGCTGCAAGGTTGTCCTCGAGCTGCTCGGTGGTCTTCGCGCCGATGATGACGCTCATCACGCCCTTGCGCTGCAGTAGCCACGCGAGCGCGATCCGGGCGACCGATACGCCATGCGCCTTTCCGACCTTCTCCATCGCGTCGATGACGTCGTAGGCGCGCTCTTTGTCGACCGGCGGGAAATCGAAGGTCGTGCGGCGCGAGTCGTTGTCGCCGCGCTTGTCTCGGGTGAATTTGCCGGAGAGGAACCCGCCGGCGAGCGGACTCCATACCATGACGCCGAGACCTTGATCCTCGACGAGGGGCAGGATTTCGCGTTCGAGGTCACGACCCGCGATCGAATAATAGGCCTGAACCGTCTCGAACCGCGCGTAGCCATGCTTGCCCGAGATGCCCAGCGCCTTCATGATCTGCCAGGCGGCGAAGTTGGAGCAGCCGATCGTCCGTACAAAGCCGCGTGACACGCAATCGTCGAGCGCGCGCAACGTCTCTTCGAGCGGCGTGACCGGATCGAAGCTGTGAACCTGGTAGAGGTCGATATGGTCGAGCCCGAGCCGCTTCAGGCTGGCTGCGACCTGATCCATGATGTGACCGCGCGACAGGCCTACCGCGTTGGGCCCCGGCCCCATGCGCCCGCGACACTTGGTGGCGATGATCAGGTCCTCGCGCTTGACGCCGAGGTCGCGCAGCGCCTTGCCGAGTTGAATTTCGGACTCGCCCTCCGAATAGACGTTGGCGGTGTCGATGAAATTCACCCCCGCCGCGATGGCGCGGCCAACGAGCGCGGTAGACCCCGCCTGATCGACCGTGCCAATGGCGCGCCAGAAGCCCGCGCCGCCATGAAAAGTCATCGCGCCGAGACAGATTTCCGAAACAAATTGGCCCGTACGGCCAAGCGGACGGTAACGCATGGGAGGCGTCCTTCAGATTTTGCGAGAGAACCGCGCGAGGCGGCGGCCTCGAGCTTACGCCTTGTTCCTGAAACGGCGCAAGGCGCGTCTCGGCGCCTTGGCGGAAATCAGGCGGATTTCCGGCTCTCAGGCCGCCTGATCGACCGGCGGCGCCAAGGCCCCGGTCATCATCGCCACCGCGTCCGACATGGTGATCTTCTTCGGATCGACCACGGTCAGCCGTCGCCCCAGGCGATGAATGTGGATGCGGTCGGCCACTTCGAACACATGCGGCATGTTGTGGGAAATGAGGATGATCGGCAGCCCGCGCTTCTTGACGTCGAGAATGAGCTCGAGCACGCGGCGCGATTCCTTGACGCCGAGCGCCGCCGTCGGCTCGTCCATGATGACGACGCGCTTGGCGAAGGCCGCGGCGCGGGCGACCGCGACTCCCTGGCGTTGGCCGCCCGACAACGTCTCCACCGGCTGGTTGATGTTCTGGATCGTCATCAGCCCGAGCTCGTTGAGCTTCTCACGCGCGAATTTCTGCATCTTCGTTCGGTCGAGGGCGCGAAAATAGGAGCCGAGCACGCCTTCCGAGCGAATTTCTCGGCCGAGAAACATGTTGTCGGCGATCGATAGCGCCGGTGACAGCGCGAGGTTCTGATAGACCGTTTCGATGCCAGCCTCGCGCGCGTCGATCGGCGAGGTGAAATGCACGATCTCGCCGCCGAGCAAGATTTCGCCGGAATCGGGAATCACCGCGCCGCAGAGCGCCTTGATCAATGAAGATTTTCCCGCGCCGTTGTCGCCAATGACAGCGAGGATCTCGCCGGGATAGAGTTCGAAGTCGGCGTGGTCGAGCGCGGTGACCCGGCCGTAACGCTTGACCAGTTGCCGCCCGACCAGAATGGGTTCGACGCTCACTTGGAGATCCTCCGGATCCATTGGTCGAGAGCAACGGCGACGATGATCAGCACGCCGATGGCGAATTCCTGCCACAACACGTCGAGGCCGGCGAGCGACACCGCCGAGCGGAACACGCCGACGATCAGCGCGCCGATCAGCGTGCCGATGATCGACCCTCGGCCGCCGAACAGGCTGGTGCCGCCGATCACCACGGCGGTGATGCTATCGAGGTTCCCATTGGCGCCGGCGGTCGGGCTGATCGCGCCGATGCGGCCGATCAGCGCCCAGCCGGCGATCGCCGCGATGAGTCCCGCCAGAGTATAAACGCTGAGGAGAATCCGGTCGGTGTTGATGCCGGCCAATCGCGCCGCTTCCGGATCGTCGCCCGTAGCGTAGATGTGGCGACCATAGGCCGTGCGGTTGAGCACGTACCAAAAAACAACCGCCAACACGATCAGCAGGAAGCTCGCCAGGATGATCCTCGCGCTTCCGATGTTGAAGGGAATGCCCATCAGCTGCAGAAACGGCGCCTTCTCTTCAATGTCCTGAGTGCGGATCGTCTCGCTCTGCGAATAGAAAGTGTTGAGCGCTCCGATGATGCTCAGCGTGCCCAGCGTTACGATGAAGGGCGGCATCTGCATGCGGGTCACGAGCGCGCCGTTGAGCCAGCCAAAGAATAGTCCGCAGATGAGGCCGAGTGGAAATGCGATCAGGATCGGGACGCCGTCGACAACCGCCAGCCGCCCCATCACAACCGACGAGATGACCATGATTACGCCGACCGAAAGGTCGATGCCCGCGGTCAGGATCACCAGCGTCTGTGCAATTCCCAGAATGCCGATGATCGTGACCTGGGTCAGAACGGTCGACAGATTGCTCCCGGTGACGAAATGCGAGTAGTTGACCGTGCAACCCAGCAGAAGGCCGAGCACCAGCACAACGAATGGAACGGTCGTCGGATACGAGTGGAGGAAGCGCTGCAAGCGCTTGGCGAAGGAAAGGTGTTCTTCGTCGAACGACGCCTGCGTCGTCGAGGCCGCGGTCAGAACCTTTTCGAACTCTTGTGGAGTCGGCCGCGACGCTTCGCTCATGGCATCCCCTCGTTCGTTTCCCGGTTCGACGGCTTGTTACAAACTCGGCGCTTGGGAATGAGCCCATAAGCGCCAAGTCCGTGTCCTCTCAGTCGATTAAGGACCGAAGTTCAGCCGAAATCAACCCCAGCAGAGCTTCATGCCCTCGTCGGAATTGATCGAGGGAACCCCAGGAACCGGGTGATCGGTCACGAGCTTCTCGCCGGTATCGATGCTTACCGGCTTCTTGCCGGTCTTCACGAAATCGACGATCGCCTGCACGCCGTCGGCGGCCATCAGCAGGGGATACTGCTGCGAGGTGGCGCCGATGACTCCGGCCTTGACGCTCTTGATGCCGTTGCAACCGCCATCGACCGCGACAACCAGCACGCCCTTCTCCTTGCCGGCGGCCTTGAGCGCCGCATAGCCGCCATCAGCCGCCGGCTCGTTGATTGCGTACACGAGATCGATCTGATCGGCTTTCTGGAGGATTTTCTCCATCGCCGTACGGCCGCCTTCGTCCGATCCAGAGGACAGGTCCGAGCCGACGATTTGCGGGCTGTCGCTCATGGCGTAGTGCTTGGGATCCTTGACCGGAATTCCGAAGCCGGTGAGGAAGCCGTTGTGACGCAGGTAGTCGACAGTCGGCTGGTTGGCGGTGAGGTCGAGCGTCGCGATCTTGGCGGCCTTGGCCTTGTCGCCGAGAGTTCCCTTCGCCCACTGGCCGATAAGTTCGCCCGCCTTAAAGTTGTCGGTGGCGAAATTGGCGTCGGCGGCGTCGATGGGATCGAGCGGCGTGTCCAGGGTGATTACGAGAATGCCGGCCTTGCGGGCTTTTTCGATCGTCGGGACGATTGCGGTCGAGTCGCTCGGCACGATCAGGATGCCCTTGGCGCCGGCCGCGATCAGCTGCTCGATAGCCGCGACCTGTCCGTCATTGTCGCCATCGAACTTGCCAGCAAGGGCCTGCGTCGTGACGCCGAGTTCCTTGGCCTTCGCCTCAAACCCTTCTCTCATCTTGACGAAGAAGGGATTGGTGTTGGTCTTGGTGATGAGTCCGACCAGGATCTGATCGGCATGCGCCGGCGCGCCCATCAAAGCGATGGAAAAAGCAGCCGCGGCCACGGACGTGAAAATTCCAGAAATCTTGGACACAGGTTTCCTCCCTCGGATATGTCAGCGGCGGCTTCGATCGCGGCCAGAGTCGCAGAGAACCCTCTTGCGCCAGCAACCGCTTTCACGCCGTCGTGTCTTCATAGGGCAAACTTTTAGTGAAGAGTCAAGGATAACTACACCCGATGGAATAATTGTTGACACCTCGTCGTCTGAGGCCCAATCATCTCACTGCTCGAAGCACGTAAGAACATTGAGGCGGAGGATGAAGGAGGCGCATGGCGACCCACACGCTTATGCCAGCGTTGGGCCTGGGCGCGCAAACGTAGCCCTGGCTTCGCCGGGGCCGGCGGTCCCTGCAACCAATGTCGGCGGCGCGAACCAGGCGGGCGTGCGGCTTTACAACGAGCGGCTCCTGCTCTCGCTCGTGCGTCGCTTCGGTCCACTATCGAAAATCGAAGTCGCAAGACTGACCGGACTTTCGGTGCAATCGACCTCAGCGATCATGAACCGGCTTCAGGCGGACGGGCTACTGAAGCGGGAGGCCCCGCTGCGCGGCCGGGTTGGGCAGCCGACGATCCCGATGTCCCTCGATCCTGACGGCGCCTATTCGTTCGGGTTCAAGATTGGGCGGCGCAGCTGCGATCTGGTGCTGATCGATTTCCGCGGCGCCATTCGCCAGCGCGCTCACCGCGCCTATGCGTTCCCAACGCCAAGCAGGATCCTCGACTTCCTCCGGGCCTCGATGCCGGCGCTCTCCGCCTCGCTTACTCCGGCGCAGAAACAGCGGGTCGCCGGCCTTGGGGTCGCGGCGCCGTTCCAGTTGTGGAACTGGGAAGCTGAGATTGGCGCGCCGCCGGGCGCCATGAACGCTTGGCGGCACTTTGACGTGGAAAGCGAAATCGCCGCGGTGTGCCCCTATCCAACGACGCTGTGCAATGACGCGACCGCCGCTTGCGCGGCCGAGTTCTTCTTCGGCCGATGGTGGCGCCATCGCGATTTTCTTTATGTCTTTGTCGGCGAATTTCTCGGCGGCGGCCTGGTGCTCGACAACGCGCTGCGTCCGGGCCGCACGGGCAACGCCGGGGCTCTCGGATCAATGCCAATCATGGCGAAGAGCGTTGGCGGCGGCGTCCCGCAGTTGATCGCGTGCGCCTCCATTTATCAGCTCGAGCGCCGAATCGAGGCCGCGGGGATCGACGCTTCGTCGATTTGGGCGACGCCAGATTCATGGGACGAATTCGGGCCGCAGCTCGATGAGTGGATCGAAGAGGCCGCCTCGGCGCTGGCCTACGCGTCGGTCGCCGCAATCTCCGTCATCGATTTCGGGGCGATCGTGATCGACGGCGAGATGCCGGCGACGGTGCGCGACCGTCTGACGGCGCGCACGGCGCAATGCTTCGCCGCCCTCGACCGGCGCGGCTTGAGCGAGGTCGAGATCGTCTCCGGGGGAATCGGGGCCGACGCGCGCGCGATCGGAGGCGCGGCCCTGCCGCTCATCAAGAGTTTCGCTCGTGACCGAGAAGTTCTGTTCAAGGATTCCATGAGCCTCGCGAGCTGATAGTCAAAGCGTCAAAAGCGACCTTGGCTAGCCCCTCGCCTGTCGGTAAGCTTGTGGCCGCGCGGGCGCGGTGAACCGTCCCGGGCGACCACCTCTTCTCTCCGCGACCAAAGAGAGGCGTCATGGCCACGCGCATCGTTAAGGTAGAGCCATTCGATCTGGTCGTCTTCGGCGGCACGGGTGATCTCGCCTATCGCAAGCTTTACCCGGCGCTCTTCAATCGCGAGCGCAGCAACCAGTTCTCCGAGCCGACTCGAATCGTCGGGGCGTCGCGTCGCCACCTCGAACGCGACGCATTCCGCGCCTCGGTCAAGGACGCGTTGATGAAATTCGCCGGCGTCGACGATGGAGCAGGCGCCGCGTTGGAGCATTTCCTGTCCCGACTCGAGTACATCGCGGTCGACGCGATGAACGACGGCGGATGGCAGGATCTGAAGGCGTTGCTTGGGGCCGATGAACGAATCCGCGCCTATTATCTGGCGACGGGCCCCGACCTGTTCGGACCGCTGGCGAAGCGTCTTGGCGCGGAAGGGCTCGTGACTCCGCGCTCGCGCATCATCGTCGAAAAGCCGATCGGCAAGGACGGCGCGAGCGCGGCGGCGATCAACGACGTGATCGGCTCGGTATTCCTCGAGCGCAACATTTTCCGCATCGATCACTATCTGGGCAAGGAATCGGTGCAGAACCTCATGGCTCTGCGCTTCGCCAACATCCTGTTGGAGCCGCTTTGGAACAGCGCTCACATCGATCACGTACAGATCACCGTGGCGGAAACGCTCGGCGTCGAAGGCCGAGGCGGCTATTACGAAGAAGCGGGCGCAATGCGGGATATGGTACAGAACCATATGATGCAACTCGTATGTCTCGTCGCGATGGAGCCGCCAAACTCGCTCGAAGCGGACTCCTTGCGCGATGAGAAACTCAAGGTATTGAAAGCGATCCAACGGATCGATGAAACCAACGCCTCGAGCCTCACCGTGCGCGGCCAATATCGCGCCGGCTTTGCCGACGGCGGCCCGGTTCTCGGCTACCTGCAGGATATCGGCAAGGACCACAGCGATACGGAAACCTTCGTCGCGCTCAAATTCGGCATCGGCAATTGGCGATGGTCGGGCGTCCCCTTCTACCTCCGCACAGGCAAACGGCTGCCGCAGCGCTTCTCGGAAATTGTCGTCGGGTTCCGGCGCGTGCCGCACGTCATATTCCCGATGCATCCCGACGGCATACCCGCCAATCGACTCGTGGTGCGGGTGCAGCCTGACGAAGGGATCAAGCTGTGGATGATGGTCAAGGAGCCGGGACCAGGCGACATGCAACTCGAACATGTGCCCCTCGACATGAGCTTCGCGAAGGCCTTCGGCGCCGCGCCCGCTGACGCCTATGAGCGGCTGCTCATGGATGCGCTGCGTGGCAATGCGGCGCTGTTCATGCGACGCGACGAAGTCGAGGCGGCGTGGGGGTTCGTCGATCCGATTCGCGAGGCCTGGGCGCAGTCTCAAGAACCGCCGCGTCCCTATGCGGCCGGCACGTGGGGGCCCAATGCGTCTGTCGCGCTGATCGAACGCGACGGGCGGACCTGGAACGAGGAATACGAATGATAAAGACCGATTTCCAACGCCGCGAATTCACCAACGGTGAAGAGCTCGCGCACGGCCTGGCGGACTGGACAGCCGAACACTTGCGCGCCGCCATTGCGGCGCGCGGCGCCGCGCTGCTGATTGTTTCGGGAGGAAAGTCCCCCGCGCGTTTTTTTGAGCTGCTGTCGAATGCGGAGCTCGACTGGGCCCGCGTGGCGGTCACTCTCGCCGACGAACGGCGCGTCGCGGACGATAGCCCCCGATCGAATGCGCGACTGGTGCGCGACAAGCTGTTGCGCAATCGCGCGGCGGCGGCGAGCTTCACGCCGCTTGCCGACGTGCGCCTGCCCCCGGACCAGGAACTCGCCGCGGCAAGCGCGCGCGTCGCCCATCTGCCCCTGCCGGCCGACGTCGTCATTCTCGGGATGGGCGACGACGGACACACCTGCTCGTGGTTCCCCGGCGCCGACGGCCTCGCCGATGCGATGGACCAGGGGGCGCGGCAACTCGTGGCTCCCATCGTCGCGGCGGACGCAGGCGAACCGCGCCTCACGCTCACCGGGCGCGTGATCCTGCGAGCGAGGGCGATCGCGCTGGAGATCCAGGGCGAAGCAAAATTGGCGACCTTCGCCAAGGCGCTCGGCTCCGGACCCGAGGAAGCGATGCCCATTCGCGCCGTGCTGCGGCGGGCGACCGATCGGCTCACCGTGTTCAGCGCGAAGCAGGCCTGACGCGGATGGCGTTGCGCCGGTCGCGCGAGGTTCGATCAATGCGGGTCGCCGCTTTCACGTCTTTACGAACGGACACCCGCCTTTCTCCAATGGGCGAAAGGCGTCCTCGGGCTTGATCGTCGCGACGAGCTGGAAATAGTCCCAATCGTATTTCGATTCGGCCGGGGTCTTGGCCTTGTAGAGATACATCGGATGAAGCTTGCGCCCGTCGACGCGGATGACCCCTTTGCCGAACAGCGGGTCATCGGTCGGGATCGCCTTCATTGTGTCGACAAGCTTGACGCCATCGTCCGCGCTCTTGATCTGCGCGACCGCTTTCATCAGATGCTCTGTCGCCGCGTACATGCCGGCGTGCATGTCGTTGGGCATCATCTTCTTGGGGTGAGCCGCCCGGAAGCGCTTGGCGAAGGCGCGCGTACCTTCATTCGCATCCCAATAGAAGCCGGTGCAAATCGTCGCCCCATCGACAATGTCGAGGCCGAGCGAGGGGATGTTGGTGACGTTGAGGATCAGTCCCGCCAGGCGCTGCTTGGCGCCAAGGCCGAATTCATGCGCCTGTTTGATGCAGTTGTTGAGGTCGCCGCCTGCATTGGCGAGCCCCACGGTGTCGGCGCCCGAATTCTGCGCCTGGAGCACAAACGACGAAAAGTCAGCGGTGTTGAGCGGATGGCGCACCGACCCCACGACCTTGCCGCCGGCGGCCTGAACCGCGGCGGCGCAATTGGCCTCGAGGTCCTTGCCGAACGCATAGTCTGCGGTGATGAAAAACCAGCTCTTGCCGCCCGCTTCGGTGAGCGCCTTCCCGAGGCCCGTCCCCAGCGCGTAGGTGTCGTAGGTCCAATGGACGAAATTGCGCGAGCATTTCGGTCCGGTCATCACCGACGACCCAGCCCCTGAGCCGATCGCCGCCTTGTTTTTCTCCTCGGCGACCGCCATCACCGCGAGAGCGACCGCGGAATTCGGCAAGTCCATGATGACATCGACATTCTCGGAATCGAACCACTTGCGCGCGATCGCCGATCCGACGTCGGGCTTGTTCTGATGGTCGGCGGAGACGATTTCGACCGGCACCCCCAACGTCTTTGAGAAGTCGTCCACGGCGAGCTGGGCGCCGACGACCGAGCCTACGCCCTGATAGTCAGCATAGACGCTCGACATGTCATTCAGGATGCCGATCTTGAGCGGCCGCGCCGCCTGCGCGCGAACGACACTTGGCGCCAGCGCCAGCGCTGCGCCTCCGACCAGGACTTGTCGTCGATTTGGCCTCTTCGCCACGCCCATTCCGTGCTCCTTGTGCGTTTCCCTGTGGGCCTTTTGCCAGGCCGCGATGTTGATCCAGTGTGGCGCGTCACGCCTGGCGAGGCAAGTCGGTCCACGCGTGCCCGCGCAATCGGTCCGGCAAAAATAGCCGCAAGCAAGACGTAAGCTTACGAAAGCCCACGAAAATGAAAATGCTTTCGTTTGCTTTCGTTTATTTTTTGGAATCAGGACTTTTCAAAGGGTTGCACGCGATTCAAGCAAGAAAAATTCCCTGCCTCTTTTCTCCCCGACGCCGGGTCCTCTCATTAGACCCTCGCCTGCTTCTGGCAATCGGAATTGGCATAGCACAAGATTCTGATTTACGCAACACATTACACGGCTCTTATGGCGTTATCTGTTGGTCGACCGGTTTGCTGTTCGTTCGTCGAACCCTTGCCGTCATGGCCGGGCTTGTCCCGGCCATCCACGCCGGGCCGCCGCAAGAACGAGTCCCGCCTCGGCGCGACCGGCAGGAAGGCGGACGGTCGCAAGGCTTTTCGCGCTTGCCTGCGTAGATGCGCTGGGCCTTCGGGGATGGCCGGGACAAGCCCGGCCATGACGCCTTGATGGCGCCGTCCGCCGACCTCCCGATTCCTTCCCCACAACAGCCAACGCGATAAGAGCCCATTACACGCGCCGAAGGGCGAGGCGCGGCCCCGTGTCCGCCGAAGCCGTTTGCCGCATCATGCCTATAGACTTTTGTCCATAAGGAGTTCTCTTAGCCCACGAGAGCGCCCGACGCGCTCCGCCAGTCCTCGAGGACCACTTTCGTGCTGACCAAGAAGGGAAAATACGGCCTCAAGGCCATGGTTCATCTCGCCGGGCTCGCGCCTGACGATCTCGCCCAAGCGGCGGATATCGCCGAACGAATTCGATTTCAAAAAAATTCCTCGATCACATTCTCACGGAATTGCGCCACGCCGGCCTCGTCTATTCCAAGAAGGGGAAGGGCGGCGGCTAAGCGCTCGCGAGGCCGGCGCTTGAGATTCGAATCGGCGCAATCGTGCGCGCCCTCGATGGCCCGCTGGCCCCGATCGCCTGCGCTTCGGTGACGGCCTATCGAGCTTGCGACGACTGCGGCGACCTCAAAACCTGCCCGGTCCGGCTGATCATGGTCGCGGCGCGCGAGGCCATCGCAAGCGTGCTCGATCGCCGCACCCTCGCCGAAATGCGCGCGCTCTCGCCGGGCGACGAACTGACGCTGATGTATCACATTTAGGCTTCCAACTCGCGTCGAGCGATGGGTTTTGCGCGAGCGATACGGGAGGACGCGGATGAAACTGAAGCGCCAGGTCCACGGCCGCTCAACCGGCCTTGCAATGAGACTGGGGCGGCTGGCGGCGGCAGCCATTTTGGTCGCGGCGTTGGTAGGAACAGCGAGTTTGGCGCTCGCCGGCGACAATGCGCTGCTTGGCACCTGGAAGCTGAAGTCGTTCGTTCGCGAGGACGTCGCGACCGGCGAACGGAGGCCCGCGCTCGGCGAGCATCCCGAGGGATACCTCGGTTACGGGGTCGATGGGCGCATGTATGCGTTATTCGTCGCCGGCGGCCGCGTGGTTCCTGCCGGCGACCAGCCGACGGACGCGGAGCGCGTACAACTGCACAAGTCGATGATTGCTTATGCCGGGAGTTACACGATCGCCGGCGACAGAGTCATCCACCACATCGACATCGCCTGGAATAACGCGCGCCTCGGATCCGACCAGGTCCGCTTCTTCAAGCTTGACGGCGAGAGGCTGACCCTTACGACCGAGCGCAACAAGAGCCCGATCGATGGGAGCGAAGGGTTCGGCGTGCTGGAGTTTGAGCGATTGAGGTAACGGGGCCACCGTCGCCGAACGAACCCCCGCCGCGGCGCTATGCCAAGCGCGGGCGAATAGATCGCTGAGTCTGGTTGCGGGGGCAGGATTTGAACCTGCGGCCTTCAGGTTATGAGCCTGACGAGCTACCGGGCTGCTCCACCCCGCGTCAGAGGGTCTTGGACATAAAAACCAAAGATCTTTTGTGTTGAGGAATGGTTTCCGTTCTTTGCAGGCCTGGCGACGACCTACTCTCCCATGTCTTGAGACAGAGTACCATCGGCGCTAAGGCGTTTGACGGCCGAGTTCGGGATGGGATCGGGTCTTATCACCTTGCAAGAGCCACCAGGCCGGCAAAGAACGGTGAAGCAAAACTGGCTTTTCATGTTTCAAAGCGAGTGCTTTGAAAGTCTCGCGCCTTGGCGACGAGAGCAATCAAGTCGAACGAGCGATTAGTACCGGTCAGCTCCGCGCGTTGCCGCGCTTCTACATCCGGCCTATCAACGTGGTGGTCTTCCACGGCTCTTCAGGGAGAACTTGTCTTGAGGCTGGTTTCCCGCTTAGATGCCTTCAGCGGTTATCCATTCCGTATATAGCTACCCTGCACTGCGGCTGGCGCCACAACAGGTCCACCAGAGATACGTTCACCCCGGTCCTCTCGTACTAGGGGCAAATCCTCTCAATTCTCCAACACCCACGGCAGATAGGGACCAAACTGTCTCACGACGTTTTGAACCCAGCTCACGTACCACTTTAATCGGCGAACAGCCGAACCCTTGGGACCTTCTCCAGCCCCAGGATGTGATGAGCCGACATCGAGGTGCCAAACACTCCCGTCGATATGGACTCTTGGGGAGTATCAGCCTGTTATCCCCGGCGTACCTTTTATCCGTTGAGCGATGGCCCACCCACGCGGGACCACCGGATCACTATGACCGACTTTCGTCTCTGCTCGACTTGTTGGTCTCGCAGTCAGGCTGGCTTATGCCATTGCACTCTAACGACCGATTTCCGACCGGTCTGAGCCAACCATTGCGCGCCTCCGTTACTCTTTGGGAGGCGACCGCCCCAGTCAAACTACCCGCCATGCGTTGTCCCGGGCCCCGGTAAGGGGTCGCGGTTAGACGTCCATCAAGTCAAGGGTGGTATTTCAAGGGTGGCTCCACCAGAGCTGGCGCCCCGGCTTCCAAGCCTACCACCTATCCTACACATGACTTAACGAACGCCAACGCAAAGTTATAGTAAAGGTGCACGGGGTCTTTCCGTCTGACCGCAGGAACCCCGCATCTTCACGGGGACTTCAATTTCACTGAGCTGACGTTGGAGACAGCGGGGAAGTCATTACGCCATTCGTGCAGGTCGGAACTTACCCGACAAGGAATTTCGCTACCTTAGGACCGTTATAGTTACGGCCGCCGTTTACCGGGGCTTCAATTCAAGGCTTGCACCTCTCCTTTTAACCTTCCGGCACCGGGCAGGCGTCAGACCCTATACGTCATCTTGCGATTTCGCAGAGCCCTGTGTTTTTGTTAAACAGTTGCCACCCCCTGGACTGTGCCCCCCCGATGAGCTTGCGCTCGCCGGGGGCCTCCTTATTCCGAAGTTACGGAGGTAAATTGCCGAGTTCCTTCAACGTCATTCTCTCAAGCGCCTTGGTATACTCTACCTGTCCACCTGTGTCGGTTTCGGGTACGGTCTGATGCAGGGGCTATTTCCTGGAACCTCGTCATCGCCCGGTCAATCCAGTAAGACCGAACGATATAAGAGATCCGTCACCACCTGCTGGCTCACGAATATTAACGTGATTCCCATCGACTACGCCTTTCGGCCTCGCCTTAGGGACCGGCTAACCCTGCGAAGATTAACTTTACGCAGGAACCCTTGGACTTTCGGCGACACTGTCTTTCACAGTGTTTGTCGTTACTCATGTCAGCATTCGCACTTCCGATGCCTCCAGAAGCCCTCACGGGTCTTCCTTCGTCAGCGAACGGAACGCTCCGCTACCGCGTCTTGCGACGCCCAAAGCTTCGGCTCACGGCTTGAGCCCCGTTACATCTTCGGCGCAGAAACCCTTAAATTTAGACCAGTGAGCTGTTACGCTTTCTTTAAAGGATGGCTGCTTCTAAGCCAACCTCCTGGTTGTTTTGGGATTTCCACATCCTTTCCCACTTAGCCGTGAATTGGGGGCCTTAGCTGTTGGTCTGGGTTGTTTCCCTCTCCACGATGGACGTTAGCACCCACCGTGTGGCTCCCGAGAATGACTTCCAGGTATTCGGAGTTTGGTTAGGTTTGGTAGGGTTTTGGCCCCCCTAGCCCATCCAGTGCTCTACCCCCTGGAGCCTCATCTCGAGGCTATACCTAAATATATTTCGCGGAGAACCAGCTATTTCCGAGTTTGGTTGGCCTTTCACCCCTAATCACAAGTCATCCGAGACCTTTTCAACGGGCACCGGTTCGGTCCTCCAGCAGGTGTTACCCTGCCTTCAACCTGCTCATGACTAGATCACTCGGTTTCGGGTCTAAAGCATCGAACTGAACGCCCTATTCAAACTCGCTTTCGCTGCGCCTCCGCCTATCGGCTTAAGCTTGCTCGATACTTTAAGTCGCTGACCCATAATACAAAAGGTACGCCGTCACCCTTGCGGGCTCCGACTGTTTGTAGGTATCCGGTTTCAGGAACTGTTTCACTCCCCTCGTCGGGGTGCTTTTCACCTTTCCCTCACGGTACTTGTTCGCTATCGGTCGCTGAGGAGTACTTAGGCTTGGAGGGTGGTCCCCCCGTGTTCAGGCAGGATTGCACGTGTCCCGCCCTACTCGAATCTCCCATTCGAACCCTATTCATACGGGGCTGTCACCCGCTACGGCCCGGCTTTCCAACCGGTTCTGATAGATCCAAAAAGAAGCATTGGCCTGATCCGCGTTCGCTCGCCACTACTGACGGAGTCTCGTTGATGTCCTTTCCTCCGGGTACTGAGATGTTTCAGTTCCCCGGGTTCGCTCTTATTCTCCTATGAATTCAGAGAATAAGTACCTTCTCTTGATCTCTGTTGGTCCAAAGACCGCTCCATACTCTCTTGTCGAAAGCATGGAGCCGGCGCCTCCCAACCCGAAGCTTGGGCCTGTGCGGCCTCGCCTCGCGTCGTCGACGCGCCTCTTCGGAGCAACAGAGATCGAAGGTGGGTTTCCCCATTCGGAAATTCACGGATCAAAGCCTGTTCGCGGCTCCCCATGACTTATCGCAGCGTACCACGTCCTTCATCGCCTCTCAGCGCCAAGGCATCCACCAGATACCCTTAAGACACTTGATTGCTCTCATCGCCAAAGCGCGCGTTCATTGTCGCTCGATCGATCGGCAATCGATCGGGCAAACGCGCTCCCTGGCTTGAAAAGACCAGTTTTGCTTCAAACGCATCCGGGGACCTGAGCGGTCAGGCTCCAAATCCACGACTGGTTGCTCGAAGGGCAAGATGACGACGCGACGCTTTGCTCGCCTCCGGGCTCTCTCGAACCCGCCGGCAACGTCCCGCCCCATCCGGCCCTCGACCGAATGCGCTTCCTCTTCACAATGTCAGATACCGAAAGACTTGCCCGTTAGGGGCGCGTCTCCCGTCAACGTTTTCGAAGCGCCAAGCGCCCCGAGAACGAAACCCCACAAATTGCATCGGGAAGGATACGAGCGCCGCGCGCCCAGGTCTTCCTCAACCGCGGTCGAGACCAGAAGCCAAGACCTTGGTGGAGCCAGACGGGATCGAACCGACGACCTCATGCTTGCAAAGCACGCGCTCTCCCAACTGAGCTATGGCCCCGTTTCAAGACCCGCCGGCGGCCAAAGGCCAGTCGTGGTGGGCCTGGGAGGACTTGAACCTCCGACCTCACGCTTATCAAGCGCGCGCTCTAACCAACTGAGCTACAAGCCCGGTCGAAAGAAGAAGTCCTACGCCCGCTCTGGCGGCTTCATCGCCGCCCGAGACGCAAGTCTTCCATATCCTTAAATCAGAAAGAGAGACGAAGGCGGCGCGATCCCGCAAAATGCGGCTGTGACTCAGCCGCTTGATTCTGAGCCGGATGACAAACCGTTCGACAAGGGCAAGCCCAAGTCTTGGGTTGATGTCTCCGAATCCAGAAAGGAGGTGATCCAGCCGCAGGTTCCCCTACGGCTACCTTGTTACGACTTCACCCCAGTCGCTGACCCTACCGTGGCCGGCTGCCTCCTTGCGGTTAGCACGCCGTCTTCGGGTAAAACCAACTCCCATGGTGTGACGGGCGGTGTGTACAAGGCCCGGGAACGTATTCACCGCGGCGTGCTGATCCGCGATTACTAGCGATTCCAACTTCATGCACTCGAGTTGCAGAGTGCAATCCGAACTGAGACGGCTTTTCGAGATTTGCTAAGGGTCGCCCCTTCGCCTCCCGCTGTCACCGCCATTGTAGCACGTGTGTAGCCCAGCCTGTAAGGGCCATGAGGACTTGACGTCATCCCCACCTTCCTCCGGCTTATCACCGGCAGTCCCCCTGGAGTGCCCAACTGAATGATGGCAACTAAGGGCGAGGGTTGCGCTCGTTGCGGGACTTAACCCAACATCTCACGACACGAGCTGACGACAGCCATGCAGCACCTGTGTTCCCGGCCCCGAAGGGAAGATCGCATCTCTGCAATCCGTCCAGGACATGTCAAAAGCTGGTAAGGTTCTGCGCGTTGCTTCGAATTAAACCACATGCTCCACCGCTTGTGCGGGCCCCCGTCAATTCCTTTGAGTTTTAATCTTGCGACCGTACTCCCCAGGCGGGATGCTTAAAGCGTTAGCTGCGCCACTGAAGAGCAAGCTCCCCAACGGCTAGCATCCATCGTTTACAGCGTGGACTACCAGGGTATCTAATCCTGTTTGCTCCCCACGCTTTCGCGTCTCAGCGTCAGTTCCGAGCCAGTGAGCCGCCTTCGCCACTGGTGTTCTTGCGAATATCTACGAATTTCACCTCTACACTCGCAATTCCACTCACCTCTCTCGGACTCAAGATCTCCAGTATCAAAGGCAGTTCCAAGGTTGAGCCTTGGCATTTCACCCCTGACTTAAAGACCCGCCTACACGCGCTTTACGCCCAGTAATTCCGAACAACGCTAGCCCCCTTCGTATTACCGCGGCTGCTGGCACGAAGTTAGCCGGGGCTTCTTATCTCGGTACCGTCATTATCGTCCCGAGCGAAAGAGCTTTACAACCCTAAGGCCGTCATCACTCACGCGGCATGGCTGGATCAGGCTTGCGCCCATTGTCCAATATTCCCCACTGCTGCCTCCCGTAGGAGTTTGGGCCGTGTCTCAGTCCCAATGTGGCTGATCATCCTCTCAGACCAGCTATCGATCATCGCCTTGGTGAGCCGTTACCTCACCAACAAGCTAATCGAACGCGGGCCAATCCTCCGGCGATAAATCTTTCGCCTCTCAGCCGTATCCGGTATTAATCCAAGTTTCCCTGAGCTATTCCGAACCGGAGGGTATGTTCCCACGCGTTACTCACCCGTCTGCCACTCCCGTATTGCTACGAGCGTTCGACTTGCATGTGTTAAGCCTGCCGCCAGCGTTCGTTCTGAGCCAGGATCAAACTCTCAAGTTGAATTGAGATCTTTGTCCTGACTGGTCACTTCAGCGCCCCGAAGGTAGGGACGCTGTATTCTTGACGAGTTCCAAACACATCCGCTTCCAAAGAGGTTTGCGGCCTGCCCGCCTCACGACGGTCTGACCACGCTCCTTCGAAGCGCGATGAATTTTTGAAACGTGACCGTCAGTTGTCTCTTCGGACTCCAATCCCCGGATCGGCCCCAAGCTTGCGCCTGAATTCGACCCGACGACCAAAGTCCCGCAAGGACCCCGCCGCCCACGTCTCTCTTCCTTCCGATGCAATTGTCAAACAGCGAGGAGCGAGACGCTCCTTAAGCCAAAACCAAACTCCACGGCGAACCGCCGCCAAAGCCCAGTTCGAGCTTGAATTCCAAACATGTCGTCACGCAAGCGTGACTGGAACGACCAAAAACTCTCCGCCCCCGCCTCTCAGCAGGGAGGAGTGCGCTCGGAAAGTCCCGTGACCCGCCGCTCAACCGCTCTAAAAGGGCGCCAAGCCGTTGGGAGAGGCGCATATAGGCCCCGGTGAAGTTTCTGTCAACGGACTTTCACAAAGAAATTCCCGGCTGTGGATTTCTTCGCCGTCCGCCGCAGTTTCACGTGCATTTTCAGGCCCCCTCGCGGGCGCAGCGTCAAACGCTGCCGCGGCATCACGGACTGCCCCTCGACCAGATCGAACCGGAAGGCGCGCAAGAGATTCGCCAGCAGAATAATTCCCTCCTGCAGGGCGAAAGCCATGCCGATGCAGATCCGCGGCCCGACGCCGAAAGGAATATACGCGAAGCGGTCGATCCGCTCGCGCCGTTCGCCGAGAAAACGCGACGGATCGAAGGCGTCGGGATTTTCCCAGAGCCCGCGCCGCCGGTGCAGAACGTATGGCGAGACCGAGATCACCGCGCCAGCGGGAATATGCACGCCGGCGAGTTCGTCGTCGGCGATCGCCTGACGGCTCAGCGTCGGCGCCGGCGGATAGAGCCGCATCGCTTCCTCGAATACGGCGCGCAACGTTTCGCAACCCTCGGTCGCAGCCGGCCGTCGCGGATCGAACGCCTCGTCCGCCTCGGCTTCGGCCCGATTGCGCCACTCGGGCGACTGCGACAGCAGGTAGAGCGTCCAGGTGAGCGCGTTAGCGGTCGTTTCATGTCCGGCGAGGATGAAAGCGACGATGTTGGCGCGCATATCCTCGTCGGACATGCCGTAGCCGCTTTCCGGGTCCCTCGCCGAAAGCAGCAGCGTCAAAAGGTCGCGCGGCGCCTCCGCGCCGCTTTCAATCAACGCCCGCCGATTGCCGATGATTTCGTCGACCGCCTGGGCGAAGAACATCATGGCCGGACGGGCGCGACGGCGTCCAAGCCGAGGCAGAAAGCTCGGCGCGCCCAGAAGATCGAGCGGGTCGAGTTGGCCGATGGCGTCGAAATAACCCGCGACCGTGCGTTGGAAAGCGCTCGGCTCGCGCCCGAGACCTTGCGAAAATAGCGTCTGCTCAAGGACCTCAAGCGTCATTCGCGACATGAGCGCGCTGACCTCGGTCACCGCGCCTTCGCGCCTCGCGTTCAAGCGCTCGACGGCCGCCTGCGCCACCCTCTGCACTGCCGGTGCGAACTCGGCGACCTGACGAGGCGAAAACAGAGGAGAGAGCGCGCGTCGCTGTTTTCGCCAATCCTCGCCCTCGCTCGTCAGCAGTCCGTTTCCGAGGCCTGGCCGCAAGACCCGAATCTGAAGGTCGTCCTTGCGGTAGTTGGCGGCGTTGTCGAGAAAGATCCGCCTGACCGCGGCGGGATCATGCGCGGCGCCGCGCAGACCCAGAATAGACCGCCCGAGAGAGACGGGCCGTTCGAAATCCGCTTCGCACCAGACTTCGATCGGATTGCGCCGAAGCGCCAAGATGATCGACAGGACGCCGCGGGGCTTGTTCGGCCTTTGCGGAAAGGGGGGGACAAAGAGCCTGGAGGCTTTGGAACCGACCGGCATGGGGCGCGCCCTGGAACGAAGATGCCCACGAAACTTAGGATACGCCGAGCCTCGGCGACAGGGGCAGCGCCGAGAAACTCTCTCGACAGACGCCGGGGGACGTCAAAACGCCGTGCGCTGGCGCATCGCCGCCGCCAGCGTGCCGTCATCGAGGTAGTCGAGTTCGCCGCCGACCGGCACCCCATGCGCGAGCCGCGTCAGCCTGACTGGGTATTCGGCGAGGAGATCAATGATGTAATGCGCCGTCGTCTGGCCATCGACCGTGGCGTTGACGGCAAGGATCAATTCCCCCACCTCGCCTTTGGCGACGCGCGCAACGAGCGGCGCGAGGTTGAGATCGGCCGGCCCGACCCCGTCGAGCGGCGACAGCGCGCCGCCGAGCACGTGATAGCGCGCCCGCGTGGCGCCCGGCCCGCTCGAGCGCCCAGAGATCGCCAACCGATTCGACAACGACCAGCATCGTCGGATCCCGGCGCTCATCGACGCAGATCGTACATGGGTCGCGGGTGTCGACATTGCCGCAGACCGAGCAGGTCACGATCCGCTCCTGGGCGACGCGGAGCGCCTCGGCAAGCGGCGTAAGCAGCGTCTCGCGCTTGCGGATGAGATGGAGCGCGGCGCGGCGCGCCGAACGCGGTCCCAATCCCGGCAGGCGCGCGAGAAGCTGGACGAGCCGTTCGATTTCCGGTCCGGCGACGCTGGTCGACATCCAGCCTCTAGAACGGAAGTTTCATGCCGGCTGGCAAGGACAGGCCGGCGGTCAGCGACTGCATTTTCTCGGCGGCGGCCTGATCGGCCTTGGCCTTGCCGTCGGCGAACGCCGCGACGACCAAATCCTCGAGCATCTCCTTGTCGGCGGGCGTCAACAGCGAGGCGTCGATGCTAATGCTCTTCAACTCGCCCTTGGCGTTGAGGGTGAGGCTGACCATTCCGCCGCCTGCCCGGCCTTCGACTTCAAGGCGCCCCAATTCCTCCTGCGCTTCCTGAAGCTTGGCCTGAACCGCCTGTGCTTTTTTCATCATCCCCATGATATCCATGGCGGCAATCTCCTTCTCAGCCGTCGTCAGCGGCGTTGACGCCGGAATCGGCGTAGCCGACCTCATCGTCGGCTTCACGCGCCGGCGGGAGCGGCGCGACCTCGGGGCGCCGGACATCGACGATGCGGGCGCCCTTGAACCGGTCGAGAACCTTGCGCACCAGCGGATGCGAGGCCGCTCCGCTCGCTCGCTCGGCCTCGCGCGCCTGCTGGGCTTCGCGCAGCGTCGGCGCGGTCGATCCCGCCACCAGGGCGACCATCCAGCGTTCGCCGGTCCATTCCTGCAGTCGTCGCGAGAGCGTCTGCGCAAGTCCGGACGGGGCGCCTTCCGCCGGAGTGAAGGCGATGCTGCCCTGTTCAAAACGCGAAAGGCGCACTTCCCGCTCGAGCGATTCGACGAGCTGGATGTCGCGCTTGGCGCGAGCCAGCGCAACCGCGTCTTCGAAACACGCGAGCCGCGGGCCCCCGGCCGGCGCCGAAGGGGGCGGCGCGGGCTCGGCCGGAGCCGGGTCCGCGACGGCGAGCCGCATCGACGCCCGCGGACCGCCGCCCGTCGGCGGGAGAGGCGGCGCATGCCGGGGATCATCGGCCGCTTGGCCGAGCTTGCGAATCGCCTCTTCCGGCGTGGGCAGGTCGGAGGCGTGCGCGAGACGAATGAGCGCCATGTCGGCCGAGGCGAGCGGGCGGGGCGAATCCCGCACATCATCCACGCCCTTGAGTAGAATTTGCCAGGCCCGCGTCAGGACGCCGAGCGTCAGCCTGTCGGCGAATTCGCGCCCGCGTTCGCGCTCGATCTCGCTCACCGCGGGATCCTCGGCCGCACTGGGCGCGATCTTGACGCGGGTGACGAAATGGCAGAACTCGGCAAGCCCGATCAGGATGTCGGCGCTGTCGGCGCCAGCCTGATGGAGAGCGCGCATCCGCTCGAGAGCTCGAGCGATCTCTCCCTTCATGACCTCTTCAAACAGCGCGATGATATCGCCCCGATCCGAGAGGCCAAGCATGTCGCGAACGGCTCGTGCGGCGACCCCCGCGTGGCCGCCATGCGCGATGCCCTGGTCGAGCAGCGACAGGGCGTCGCGCACCGAGCCTTCGGCGACGCGGGCGATCAACGCCAGCGCCTCCGGCTCGGCGGCAACGCCCTCCGAGGCGCAGATCCTGCTCAGATGCGCGACCATCGGCCCCAATTCGATGCGCCGCAAATCGAACCGGATGCAGCGCGAGCGCATGGTGATCGGCACCTTGTCGATCTCGGTGGTCGCGAACAGAAACTTCACGTGCTCGGGCGGCTCTTCGAGCGTCTTCAAGAGGCCGTTGAAAGCCGGCTTCGAAAGCATGTGAACTTCATCGACGATATAGACCTTGGTGCGCGCCGAAACCGGGCGATAGCGCGCGTTCTCGATGATCTCGCGCACATCGTCGATGCCGGTGTGGGAGGCAGCGTCCATCTCGATCACATCGACATGGCGCGACTCGATGATTGCCTGACAATGGACGCCGAGCTCGGGCATTTCGATGCTTGGCCGGTCGATCTTGCCGGGCAGCGAATAGTTGAACGCGCGGGCCAGAATCCGGGCCGTCGTCGTCTTGCCGACGCCGCGCACGCCGGTCAGGATATAGGCTTGGTGGATGCGGCCGGCGGCGAAGGAATTGGCGAGCGTGCGCACCATCGGCTCCTGGCCGAGGAGATCCTCGAAGCGCATCGGCCGGTATTTTCGCGCCAGCACCCGATAGGGCGCGGCCGTCGCCTGAGCCGAAGCGTCAGCAAGGGGAAAGAGCGAATCGCTCAACGGCCGCCGCTCTCGCCGGGAAAGGGTCGATCTCGGACCATCTCAAGTTTCGTTCGAAGGCCGCCTTGGGCACGAAGGGAACCCGCTCCGGGCTCACGCCCACGCCAGGTGCGCATGAGTGGGAGGTTGGACAAAGACCCGCCCTGTCTCGTTAGGGCTGCTTCCTTCCGGACCTGACCCGGTTGGCGAGCGGTACGTCCTTCGCCAACCTCCCGGCGCCTATGTGGACCATGGCCGAGCCCGGCGCAAGGGCGAGGCGAGCCCCGACGCCGCGCAAGCACGGCTATAGCGCTGTTATCCTGCGCAAATGTTGCGCTCAAAGTCCCCGCGGCCCGCTCGCCGGTTGAGGGCTGCCGCGCGGAGCGCATTGCTCCTCGACCATGACATGCGCGATCCGCGCGGTTGCGTCGTCCGCCGGAAACAGCATCTCGAGCGCAAGTTCGGAGAGCGTCACGTCGTTCGGCGTGCCGAAAACCGTGACCGTGCCGAGGAAAGACATGACGCCGAATCGGGTGGCGATCCGGAGCGGCGTGGCCAGGCGCTCCGCCGCGCCAAAGCTCTCTGCAGGTTCGCTTTCAGGCGCCGCCGGGTAGGCCGAGACTTCGGCGAACAGGCCCTGCAGAACCGCGTCGCCGCGAGCGTCGATCTGCTGGCGAAGCACGCTCAACATATGGGCGCGCCAGGCCCCATAATTCACGATCCTCGACGCCATACCCGCCGGATGCAGAGTGAGGCGCACGGCGTTGACAGGCGGACGCATGAGATCCGCCGAACAGCCCTCATAAAGCTGGGGCAGGGCGGAGTTCGACGCGACGATATTCCAGTGCCGGTCGACGGCGAAGGCGGGATAGGGCTTGTGCGCGTTCAACACTGCGTCGATTGCGGCTTTCGCCGCGTCCAGCGCCGCGAGCGATCGTTCCTGAAACGCCGGCGCGAAGCCTGCGGCCAGAAACAGAGTGTTTTGGTCGCGCAGGGGGATTTTGAGACAGTCGGCCAGCCGAACGATCATTTCGCGGCTCGGCTGCGCCCTGCCGGTCTCCAGGCACGAGAGGTGCCGCGTCGAACTTTCCGCGGAGAATGCGAGATCGGCCTGCGTCATTCGGCGCCGCTCGCGCCAGCGCCGCAACAGCACGCCGAAAGGGAGTTGATGGACTGTCATACGCGGAACAATAGCGCCGCAAGTTTCGTGAAGCCATGACTTCCGAGGTCAAATACAAAACGCCGGCGCCGTCGTTTTTTGACCTCCCGGGTCATGGATTCCCGCCGCGGGCGGCGCAAACTCCAGGCTTACCCGAGAGGTTGGCTGGCCTTTCCGCAACCTTCGAAGCCAGGACTGGAGAGACTGATGCTCGACGCCCAGACGCTTGCTGACCGCTATGTCGCCGCGTGGAACGAACCGGATGCGACGAGGCGCTTGGAAGCCATCGCCGCGCTATGGGCGCCGGACGCTCGGCGCCATGGGCGCGCGCCCCAGCCGAGCGGATTTGGCGGCCTCGGAAAACTCATGCTTGGCGCGGCCCAAAATAACGGGAGGCAGGACGGCATTCGTTTTCGCGCCGCCCCGAGCGCCCGGCGACGCCGCGACGTCGTGACATTCCGTTGGGAGTTGCTCCTGTCCGGCAGCGAGACCGTGCTGGCGAGCGGGCTCGAGTTTCTGATCGTCGACGAGGAGGGGCGGATTCTCGTTGAACATCCGTTCGTTCCCGCGTAGCGCGTCAATCCCGCCCACGAGCTTTTCGCAGCCAGCGTGCGGCGAGACGCGGAGGCCCCCAATCCCGCCGCCGAGGAAGATCGCGTCACGGTAATGCCTCGATTGTCGTCCCAGCTTGTCACGCCCCGAGAGCAGCGAGCATCCGACCATGAACAGCGAGGCGAAGCGTTACACCGGCGGTTGCCTTTGCGGAGCGCTGCGCTATGAGGCGGTCGGCGAGCCGCTCGGCTCGGGCCATTGCTACTGCGCCGACTGCCGCAGGGCGTCCGGCTCCGGCTTCGTCCCTTTCATGGGGTTCAAGGCGGACGCGGTTCGCTTCAGCGGCGAAGCGCGCCAGTTCCGATCGAAGGCGGCCAACGGCGGCGAGGCGGTTCGCAATCGCTGCGCCAGCTGCATGAGCCTGGTGTTCGGCGGCGAAATCGGCAAGTCGGACGGGTACACGCTCTACGCGGGGTCTTTGGACGATCCATCGTCCTTCCATCCGACGATCGCGATCTTCGCCGAGGGCCGTCCGGAATGGGCGGTCATCCCGCCCGGCTTCAAGGTCTTCGATCGCATGGCGCCCTGACGCTTCCGGAGTTTCGGGCTCCTCGCCTCCGCCCGCCGTTTCTGTATAGTGGCGGCGACCACCCGGAGTCGCTCGTGGCTGCTGTATTGTCTTACCTTTTCGTCGGGCGCGGACGCTTGCCTGCGCTCGCGGCGTCGCTCGTGCTGCTCACCGCGGCCTGCGGCCGATACGGGCCGCTCGAGCCTCCGCCCAATCCCAACGCGCCGCCCAAGCCCGCT
Organism: uncultured Alphaproteobacteria bacterium; assembly: GCA_963761435.1. Classification (GTDB taxonomy): domain Bacteria; phylum Pseudomonadota; class Alphaproteobacteria; order Rhizobiales; family Beijerinckiaceae; genus Roseiarcus. The sequence continues at coordinate 1,274,931 of CAVXHJ010000010.1, forward strand.
AGCTCGGATTCGACGAATATGAGCTCCTTGGCCAAGCCGTCGATCCCGCCGATAACGGCGCCGCATCAGCCCTTTTTCCTCGATTTCCTGCTGAAATAGCCCATCAACGCATGCCGCCCTTCTCATATCGCAACGGCGCTCTTCATGCCGAGGATGTCGCCTTGGCGACGATCGCGGAGGCCGTCGGAACGCCCTTCTATTGCTATTCGAGCGCGGCGATCGAGCAGCGCTTCGAGGCGTTCCGCGACGCATTCGCCGGCCAGAACGCGCATATCTTCTATGCAATGAAGGCCAATTCGAATCAGGCGGTGCTGACGACGCTGGCCAGGCTCGGCGCGGGCATGGACGTCGTAAGCGAGGGGGAATTGCGACGGGCCCGGGCCGCGGGCGTGCCGGGCGAACGGATCATTTTCTCCGGCGTCGGCAAGACGCTCGCCGAGATGAACCTCGGGCTCGACGAAAACATTTCCTGCTTCAATGTCGAATCGGAGCCGGAGCTCGAGGCGCTGTCGCTCGCGGCGACCAGCCGCGGCGCCGTCGCGCCGATCGCGATTCGGGTCAATCCCGATGTCGACGCCCGCACCCACGCCAAGATCGCGACCGGGAAGTCCGAGAACAAGTTCGGCGTGCCGATCTCGCGCGCCCGCGACGTCTACGCCTACGCCGCGACCCTCCCGGGCTTGCGCGTGTGCGGCGTCGACATGCATATCGGTTCGCAGATCACCGATCTTGAGCCGTACGACCACGCGTTTGCGCTGCTCGCCGATTTCGTCCGCGCGCTGAGAGCCGACGGGCACGCAATCGAGCATGTCGATCTCGGCGGCGGCCTGGGCATTCCCTACCGGACCGACAACAATCCGCCGCCCTTCCCGGAGAATTACGCCGCGATCGTCGCCCGCCACACGGCCGCGCTCGACTGCAAGGTGATGCTGGAGCCCGGGCGAGTCATCGTCGGCAACGCCGGAGTTCTGGTCGCCTCGGTCATCTATCTGAAAAAGGGCGAAAAGAAGCGGTTCGTCATCGTCGACGCCGCGATGAACGATCTTGTCCGGCCGACGCTCTATGACGCCCATCACGACATTCTGCCGGTGAACGAGCCGGCGCCGGACGGGGCGCTGATGACGCGAAGCGACGTCGTGGGCCCGGTCTGCGAGAGCGGGGACTATCTGGCGCTTGACCGCGACCTCCCGGAAGTCGCCGCCGGCGACCTGGTCGCGGTGATGAGCGCCGGGGCTTACGGAGCGGTGCAGGCGGGCACCTACAATTCCCGCCTCCTGATCCCTGAAGTTCTGGTCAAGGGCTCGCAATTCGCCGTCGTGCGGCCGCGGCCGAGCTACGAGGAATTGATCGCCCTCGACACACTTCCGCCGTGGTTGCGGTGACGGTTAAGCCAAGGGGAATTGCGTCGAGCGGTCAGCCGCGCACAGTAGCCTGGAAACTGCTATAAACTCCATTCGCTAACAACGGATCACGGCGTCGCGGTGAAGGATTCGAGCCGGCCCTCAATTGAAGCCAAAGACGGCGGACGTCTCGGCGCGCTCGCGGCTTTGGCGCGGCGCGTCCTTGTCGTCGAGCGGGCGTGGCCGCCGCTTGTGTTCGCGCTCGCGGTCGTCATCCTGTTTCTCGCCGTCTCGTGGCTCGGGGTCTGGCAGTTCGCGCCGCGCGCGTTCCGCATCGCCGGCGTCATTCTGTTCGCGATCGCCGGGGGAATCGCGCTCCTCCCGCTCGCCCGCATGCGCCGTCCGGCCGCGCGCGACGTCCTGACGCGGCTCGACCACGATGCGGGAGCGAGCCACCGCGTCGCCACTTCGCTCGCCGACAGCCTCGCCAACGATCACGGAGATCCCGGGACGCAGGTCCTCTGGGAAGCCCACCGGGCCCGTCTCGAGCGCCAAGTCGCCGCGATCCGGGTCGCCCCGCCCTCCCCGCGCATGGCCGAGCGCGACCCGTACGCGATTCGCTTCGCCGTGGCGCTGCTCGCTTTCGCGGCGGCGGTCGCGGCCGGACCGGAAACCTATGGCCGCCTCGCCGCCGCCTTCGACTGGCGCAGCGACGAGGCGATCGCGGGCGCGGCGGCGAGCCGCATCGACGCCTGGATCGACCCGCCGCCCTACGCCGGCCGGCCGCCGGTGGTGATCGACTTCAAGACCGCGGATCCGCAGACGCTCAACGTTCCTGAAGATTCGGTCCTCGTCGTGCGCGGCGACCCGAACCTGGTCGAAACCCGCATCGAAGGGGCGATCGGCGCCGCCGAACAGAAAGGCGAACCGGCGCCCAAAGCCGCCCCATCCGAGCGGCGGTGGACGATCCATGGCGCCGGCAAGGCGACGATCCTGCGCGGCGGCGCTCCCGCAGCCGCCGTCGTGCTCGCCGTCACGCCGGCCGGCGCGCCGACGATCGCCTCGACCGACGAGCCTCGCGCCAACGTCAGCGGCTCGCTGACGCTCGCCTACCATGTCGAAGATCGCTTCGGACTCGCCAGCGCCCGGGCGGATTTCGTTCGCCAGCACGAGGGATCAGGCCCAGCGCCGCGCACGCTCGCGCCGCCGCCGCAGGCCGCCCTTCAACTGCCGCCGACCGCGAACGGCGCCGGTGACGCAAAAACCACCATCGACCTCTCCGAGCATCCGTGGGCGGGCGCGAAAGTGACGATGCGCCTCAGCGCCGTCAGCATTTCGGGCAAGACCGGCGAGAGCGCGCCGATCGAGTTGACGCTGCCGCAGCGAGCCTTCCACAATCCCCTGGCGCGCGCGCTCGTCGAACAGCGGCGCGACCTCATTCTCGATCCCGACCATGCGCCGAAGCGCGTTGAGACCGCGCTGACCGGGCTCGCGATCGCGCCGGAATTGTTCGATACGCCGGCCAACGTCTATCTCGGGTTGAAGCAAGCCAACGCGTCGCTGCACAGCGCCCACAGCGACGCCGACCTCCTCGACGTCGCCGCCATGCTGTGGGCGATGGCGCAGCAGATCGAGGACGGGGACGCCTCGCAGGCCCAGCGAGATCTGCGCGCCGCTGAGCAGGCCTTGCGCGAGGCTCTCCAGCGCGGCGCGAGCGACGCCGAAATCCGCAAGCTCATGGAGCAATTGCGCGAGGCGGCGAGGCGCTTCATGAGCGAGATGGCGCGCAACAGCCAGCCCGACGCCAACGCTGAGGACCAGAAGCTTCAATCGCAGGATCTCGACAAGCTCCTCGACCGCATGGAGGACACCGCGCGCAACGGCGCGCGCGAGGACGCCCAAGCCATGCTCGACCAGATGCAGGAGATGTTCGAGAACATGCGCTCCGCCCGCGACGGCGAGGAAAGCCCGGCCGAACGCGAGATGCGCAAACAGATCGGCGAGCTCGAGAAGCTCCTGCATGATCAGCAGGCGCTGCGCGACGACACGTTCCGCAGCGATCAGCGCGACCGCGTCCGCAAGGGGGCGAAGAACCGGGCGCAGCCCGGGCAGGACGACCAGCAAGGACAGCCCGACGAGGACGGTTCGAACGCCCCCGACGAGGGCGACAACGACGCCGACTCCTCGGCGAAGCCCGGCCAGGACGATGCGGACAAGGGCGAACCGCCGCTGGATCAGCGCCAGCAGGCGCTCCGCGACCGGCTGGCCGAGTTGCAGCAGAAGCTCAAGAGCCTGGGGATGAAGGGCGAGAAGGGCTTCGACGACGCGCAAGGCGACATGAAGGAGGCCGAGGGCGACCTGTCCGGCGATCAGGGGAAGTCCGGCCAGGAGGGAAAGAGCGGCGCGGGCAAGGGCGGCAAGACCGGCAAGGGCGCCGCGGTCGACGCGCAAGGCCGGGCGATCGAGGCGCTCCGGGACGGCGCGCAGGGGCTCGAGAAGCAGATGCAGGCCCAAGGCCAGGGCCAGGGCCGCAATGGCCGCGGCAGTTATGTCGCGCGCGGGAGACGGCCGGGCGAACAGCGCGGCGAAGACCCGCTCGGCCGCGGGGCGGACGGGAACCAGGGCCGCGAGGACGGGCCGCTCAAGGAGACCGCGGGCGCCGCCGAGCGGGCGCGCCGGGTGATGGAGGAGCTCCGCCGCCGCCTCGCCGATCCCGCCCGCCCGGTCGACGAGCGCGACTACCTCGAGCGGCTGATGAAGCGCGACTGAGGGCTCTGACCAGGCGTTTTTAACGCCTCTCGTCCGTTGAAATGGTTCAAAATGCGCGGAAGCCTTTCAAAGCCCGGGCGGAAAGCTATCCAAATCGCAAGGAAGGGAATCCAAACTTTTTCCTTCCGCGTTTTGAGCCTTTTCAAAGGGTTCCGCTGACCCTCGGGCGATTCTCCGTCTATGCCTTTTTCCGCCGTCGCCAAGGCTCGGCGGGCCGGGCGGCTCGGACGAGAGCGGCTACGCCCATTCCATAGCAGAGATTCTGATTCTCGGAAAGAACTTGTTGGGGAGAATTAAGCATGCGGCTTTTTGCTATTCTCGCGGCGAGCGGCCCCACGTCCCTTGCGGCTGCGCGGGATTGATTGCCGCCGCCCGAGGACTAAGCTCCCGGCGCAGAGAACAGAAGGCGCCGCCGCGGCCTTGAAGGATTGGCATGGTCAAGCTGAACGTCATCTATACGAAGACCGGCGACAGGGGCGAGACCGGCCTTGGCGACGGGTCGCGGCGGGCGAAGAGCGACGCGCGGGTCGCGGCGATGGGCGACGTCGACGAGACGAATTGCGCCATCGGCCTTGCCCTCCTCGCCGTCAGCGGCCGGAGCGAGGCGGCCGACGTGGCGATCGAGCCGACGCTCAAGCGGGTTCAGAACGATTTGTTCGACCTTGGCGCCGATCTCTGTCTCCCGCCCCAGCCGCACGAACAGCCGGGCGCGGTCCTGCGGATCGCGCCGTCGCAGGTCGAGGCGCTCGAACGCGCGATAGACGTTCTGAACGCGCGCCTCCAGCCGCTGCGCTCGTTCGTGCTGCCCGGCGGCGCGGCGGCCGCCGCCGCGCTGCATCAGGCGCGCGCGGTCTGCCGGCGGGCGGAACGCAGCATGGTCGCGCTTGCCGCGATCGAGGGCGAAGAGGTGGGCGAGGCCGCCCTCGCCTATGTCAACCGCCTCAGCGACTACCTGTTCGTCGCAGCGCGCGCGGCCAATGACTTCGGCATGGCGGACGTGCTGTGGGCGCCCGGCGCCGGCCAGACTGAAACCGATGGCGATTAGGCGCGAGGTCAAGGCCGCGATCGGGGTCATCAGCGGCACGTCGATGGACGGGATCGACGTCGCGCTGATCGAAAGCGACGGCGAGGCGCTGCTCAAAACTGGCCCAGCGGCCACTTTCCCCTACCCGGAGCGGGTCACGAGAAACTTGCGCGCGGTCGTCGCGAATCCGGGCGAGGCGGAGGCGCCGCAACCGGCGCTCGAACGCGACGTGACCGACGCCCATGTCGCGGCGGTCGAGGCGTTCATGACGCGATTTTCGCTGGCGCGCGAGAGCGTCGCGCTGGTTGGCCTGCACGGCCAGACCATCCTCCACCGGCCGCGCGAACGGCTGACCCGCCAGCTCTGCGACGGCGCCCGGGCGGCGGAGGCGCTCGGCGTCGACGTGGTCTCGGACTTTCGTTCCGCCGACGTCAGGGCCGGGGGCGAAGGCGCGCCGCTCGCGCCCATCTATCACGCGGCGATGGCCGCTTCGCTCGAGCGCCCGCTCATGATCCTCAACTGGGGCGGCGTCGGCAATGTCACCTATCTCGGCGCGGGGGGCGAGATCGTCGCCTTCGACACCGGGCCGGCCAATGCGCTGATCGACGATTTCCTGGCGTCGAGGCGCGGGCTCGCCTTCGACGAAAACGGGGCTTTGGGCGAGAGCGGGCGCGTCGACAAGGCGGCGCTCGCAACCCTGATGGGCGACCCCTATTTCGCGCGACCCGCGCCCAAGTCGCTCGACCGCAATCATTTCAGCGCGCTTGCCGCATGCGTCGAGCATCTGAGCGACGCGGACGGCGCGGCGACCTTGAGCGCGTTCACGGTCGAGTCGACGGCGGCGGCGCTCAAGCATGTCTCATCGGCGCCGGCGCGCTGGCTCGTCGGGGGCGGAGGGCGGCGAAACCCGAACCTCATGCGCAGGCTTGAGGAGCGGCTTCAGGTCCGGGTCGAGCCGGTCGAGGCGATCGGCTTCGACGGCGACTGCGTCGAAGCGCAGTGTTTCGCCTATCTCGCCTTGCGCTCGCGGCGCGGCCTGCCCTTGTCGTTTCCGACCACGACCGGCGTTCCCCAGCCGATGACCGGCGGGGTCTTCTGGCCGGCGCCAGACGCGAAAAGGGCCCCGCTCGCGCGAGGCCCCGCCTGAATGCGCGAAAGCCCGCGACCCTCAGCAGAGATTGACCCAGCTCTGGCCGAGGGGGTTGCCGTAGCCGTCGAAGGTCGGCCGATACTGCCAGCAGCCGCCGCCGCCTCCATAGCCATAGCCGTAGCCGCCGTAGCCGCCGTAGCCATATCCAGAAGAACCCGCGATGACCGCCCCGGTCAAGAGACCGGCGGCGAGCGCCGGACCCCACCAGCCGTTGTACCAGATGCCGTTGTTCCAATAGCCGCCATGCCAGACCCGGCCGCCGCCCCAGCCGCCGCCGCCCCAGCCGGCGCCACGCCAGCCAGCGCCGCGCCAGCCGCCGCCAGCAAAACCGCCGCCGCGCCAGCCTCCGCCGCCGCCCCAACCGCCATGAAAGCCGCCGCCGCCACCGCCCCAGCCGCCATGAAAACCGCCGCCGCCGCCGCCCATCCTGAAGCCGCCGGCCTCCGCCGGGAACGACGGAAGGATGACGGCCGCCGACATCGCCAGCGCCGCGAGCCCGGCGACAATTGTCCTCGAAACTGAATTGCGCATGCTCCACCTCCGGAACCCGGCCAACGCCTCATTCGGGGCCGGACCAACATTGCATCGCCAGTCGCCAAAGCGTCCGACGCTCCCTTATACACTCGGTCCGCACTTCGGTCACAGTTTGATAAAATAGCGGCGGCGGGGCGCCAAACGGCGTTTTCTTTCATATTCGCTTAACGATTTCCGCAACTTAATGAATAGACGTTCATTTTTCTAAGGTGAACCGCCCATGCCGCGCAGGAAGTTGATCACTCCGGAGAAGTCGTCGCCGCCGTGGCCGGAGGCGACGAACAGGGCGTAGAGCTGCCCCGCTGCGGCGCCGAGCGGAGTTGAAGCGCCGACGCTCGCCGCAGCCTCCTGCGCGAGCTTGAGATCCTTGAGCATGAGGCTCGCCGCGAAGCCGGGCTTGTAATCGCGATTGGCGGGCGACGCGGGAACCGGCCCGGGGACCGGACAGTAGGTTGTCAGCGACCAGGACTGGCCGGAGGCGGTCGAGGCGACGTCGAACAGAGCCTGCGCCTCGAGGCCGAGCTTCTCGGCCAGCGCGAAAGCTTCGCAGGTCACGATCATGGTCGCGCCGAGAATCATGTTGTTGCAGATCTTGGCCGCCTGTCCGGCGCCGGCGCCGCCGCAGTGGACGATGCGCTTGCCCATGCTTTCGAGGATCGGCTTCGCCCGGGCGAAAGCTTCGTCCGAGCCGCCGCACATGAAGGTGAGCGTGCCGGCGGTCGCCCCGCCGACGCCGCCCGAGACCGGCGCGTCGAGGGTCAGCGCGCCCGCCGCGGCGCCAGCCTCATGGGCCTTCTTCGCGCTCTCGACGTCGATGGTCGAGCAGTCGATGACCAGCGCGCCCTTCGGCGCGGCGGAGAGAAAGTCGGCGTGAGAAGCCAGAACGTGCTTGCCGGCCGGCAGCATGGTCACGACCACGCGCGCGCGGCGAACCGCCTCGCGAGCGCTGGCCGCAATGGAGACGCCCGATGCGGCGGCGGCCGTCCTCGCCGAAATCGACGAGATCGAAGCCCTCGACCGCGTGGCCGGCTTTGACGAGATTGGCGGCCATCGGCGCGCCCATGTTGCCGAGGCCGATGAATGCGATGTTTGACATGAGTTCCTCCCAAAGGCCCCGCGATCTTAGGTCGCGGCCTGCCGTCGCGCCAAGTCGCCCCCTTCGAGCGGCTGCGCAGATTTCGCGAATTGTCTTGGCGCTGGGGGGATTTCGGAGAAACTTCGCAGCGTCGCCGATTTCGACTCACCTTCGCAGGCAGATGCCTTCCATCGAACCGCTTCCATTTCTCGTCGCGACGCTGACATTCCTTCTCGCCGGCTTCGTCAAAGGCGTGATCGGGCTCGGGCTTCCCACCGTCTCGATGGGTCTGCTCACCCTCGTCATGGCGCCGGCGAAAGCCGCGTCGCTGCTGATCGTCCCGTCGTTCGTGACCAACGTCTGGCAATTGGCGGCCGGCCCGAGTTTCAGGCGCCTCGCCTACCGGCTTTGGCCAATGCTGGCGGGCGTGGTTCTCGGCACGCTGGCGGGAACGGGCGTTCTGACCGGGAGCCACGCGGGGCAAGCCGCTGTCGCGCTCGGGCTCATGCTGATGGTTTACGCCGGGCTCGGCCTCACTTCGGTTCGCTTCGCCGCGCCTCGTTCCGCCGAATGGTGGCTCGGCCCTCTGATCGGCGTGCTGACGGGCCTCGTCACCGCCGCGACCGGCGTGTTCGTGATCCCTGCCGTGCCGTATCTCGGGGCGCTCGGTCTCGACAAGGAGGATATGATCCAGGCGCTGGGGCTCTCCTTCACGATCTCCACCATCGCGCTCGCGGCCGCGCTCGCGGCGGCCGGCGCTTTTGCGATTCGAGACATCGGCGCTTCAACCGCGGCGCTTGCGCCCGCGCTCCTCGGCATGGCGGCTGGCGGCGCCTTGCGCGGCCGTTTCAGCGAGAAGACGTTCCGGCGGGTCTTCTTCGGCGGATTGCTCGTGCTCGGCGCGCACCTGGCTTCGCGCGCGCTGGTCTAGGAGCCGTCGATCCCCGCTACGGCGCCGCCGCCGAAACCGCCGCGACGGGGGAAGCGACGATATAGCCGCGCCAGAGCAGCCATGCGGCGACATAGGCCCAGAGGCCAAATATGCGCTCGACCAAAGTCACGAAGCCGAGGTCCGAAGGGGCGGATCCGTCCGTCGCGGCCAAGAGCCCGCTCACCCCAATGGCCGCGCCAAGGCCGACAACGAGATGTCCGACGACGATCGCCGCGATTGGAAACGCAGTCGCAGCCACGCCGACGGCGCCGACAAACTTGAGCGCGCGCTGCCGATGCAGAAACGCTGCCGACCAAAGCAGGACGGCCATCAGCAGGAAAGCGGCATAGAGAAGATAGTAGCGCCCGGCGAATTCCGCCGTGAGCCCAAGCGCGATCTGGACCTTGGCGACGACCGCAATCGCAAAGAAGACGAAGGCCGCCCGGTTGAGCGGCTTTCTCATGCCCATCTCATCGCAGAACGCCCATGTCGCGAAGGCCGCTATCGCAAGCGTGAGCAATCGGAGCGGCGCCAGCGGCGCCGAAACGTGCGTGAGCGCGAGCGTCATGAAGGCGGCCGCGCCAAGGGCGACAGCGGCCGTCTTCGCATTCGCGGTTACGGCGCGGGCGGCGAACAAGGATGCGCTCATGATTCTTACCCAAAGGCTTGTCGCGGCGACCTTATCACATTCGGCCTCACCGCCAGTCCGGCTCCGAGGGGACGCGGATCGCCTCGATCTCCGGGCAATCGAAGCCGAGGCGCTCGCGTACGAGGCGCCGAAGCGCGGCCCGATCGGCGAGCTCGAACCGTTCCGTCGCGCCATGAGCGCGAAGGGTCGCGTCGCGGTTCATGACCGTGAGGCGCCCGCCGGGAACCATGGCGCGCAGCATGACGCGATTGACCATCGGCGAGGCGGGATGAGTCGAGAACCAATGATTGGCGACCTCGAAATCGATCCAGTGGTCGTCGTCGAACCCGGCGATCCACGCGTCAAGGCGACGGTCGGGACTCTGGACTTGCAGCACCCGCGTGCGGTCCTCGGTCCTGATCGACCAGATCTCGTCGCCCTCGCGCGCCGGCGATCCGTCGAGCGGAATGGGCGTGCGGCAACCGAGTCCGCCAAGGCCGGGGTCGGCGACGAATGCCCCCTCCGGCAGCCGGATGACGAGAACCATGTGGCCGCGCGGCGAGGCGTCGGGCTTGAGGACGAGGATCACGCGCGCGGTCCGGGCCTCCGCGTCGAATCCGAGGGCGCGCAGGGCGGCGAGGAAAAGCGTGGCCTGCTCGAAGCAATAGCCGCCGCGCCGCTCGGTCACGATCTTCTTCTGCAGGCTCTCCAGATCGAGCCGGATCGGGCGCTGGAGCAGGACGTCGATGTTCTCGAACGGAACCGCGTTCATATGCGCCGCGAGAAGAGCGCCGAGGGTCGCGAGATCGGGCTTCGTCGGGCCGGAGTAGCCGATACGGGCGAGATAGGCGGGAAGATCGAAGGTGGCTTGCATGGGAAGCTCAGTTCTCGATCAGCCCGCGCGCCACGATCACCCGCATGATCTCGTTCGTGCCCTCGAGGATCTGGTGGACGCGCAAATCCCGCACCAGCTTCTCGACGCCATAGTCGGCGAGATAGCCGTAGCCGCCGAACAGTTGCAGCGCGTCGTTGGCGGCGTTGAAGCCGGCGTCGGTCGCGACCTGCTTGGCTTGCGCGCAGAGCCGCGTGGCCTCGGGCGACTTTTCGTCGAGCGCGCTCGCCGCGCGCCAGAGCATCGAGCGCGCCGTCTCGAGCGAAGTGGCGATGTCGGCGACGCGGAACTGCAGCGCCTGGAAGTCGGCGATGCGGCGGCCGAACGCCTTGCGCTCGCGCATGTAGGCAATCGCCTTGTCGAGCGCCGACTGGCCGCCGCCGATCGAGCAGGCGCCGATGTTGAGCCGCCCGCCGTCGAGCCCGGCCATCGCAATTCTGAACCCGCCCCCCTCCGCGCCGACCAGATTGGCGCCCGGGACGCGCACGCCCTCGAGGATCACCTGCCGGGTCGGCTGGGCGCGCCAGCCCATCTTCTTCTCTTTCGCCCCGAAACTAAGGCCGGGCGTGTCTTTCTCGATGAGGAAGGCGGAAACGCCCCCCGCCCCGCCCTCGCCGGTGCGCGCCATGACGAGATAGAGATCGCTCGCGCCGGCCCCGGAAATGAACTGCTTGACGCCGTCGAGCACATAATCCGCCCCGTCGCGTCGCGCGCGCGTGGTCAGCGCCGCGGCGTCGGAGCCGGCGCCGGGCTCGGTGAGGCAGTAGCTCGCGATCAGCTCCATGCGGGCGAGCCGGGGCAGGTAGCGGTCCTTGAGCTCGGGCGAACCGAAGCGGTCGACGACCCAGGAAACCATGTTGTGGATCGAGAGGAACGAGGCGACGGACGGGCAGCCGGTCGACAGCGCCTCGAAGATCAGCGCCGCGTCGAGGCGGGTCATGCCGCTGCCGCCGTGCTTCTCGCCGACATAGATCGCGGCCATCCCGAGCGCCGCCGCGGCGCGCAGGACATCGACCGGAAAATGCTCGGTCTCGTCCCATTCGAGCGCATGAGGCGCGATCCGCTCGTCAGCGAAGCTCTTCGCCATGTCGCGGACGGCGAGATGGTCTGCGGTCAGCGCGAACACTTGCCTGCCCTTCCTTCCCGGCCAGACGGATCTGGCCACAGTGCCCGAGCCGGCGGCCCACCGCAATCGGCGCGACGCTCACGGGCCGCGCGCGCGGACCCGCCGGCCCCGGCATTGATTTTCCGCGTGAGGCGAGGCAAACACGGCGCCGACCGTTCAAGGCGGCCTCGAACCATCGACGCGACCTCGCTCTTTTGCATTCAGCGCGCCGCCCCATGTGTTCAAGCTGAATTGCGTCGAGCGAAAGGAAGGGCTCATGGTTCGTCTCGTTCGGCTCCTGGCCGCCGCTGTGCTTGCGGGCGGGCTCGCCACGGCAGCGACAGCGCAGGGCGTGCCGCTGGAAGAAGGGCCGATGGAGACGGGGCCCCTGCAGGCTGGACCGGCGCCGGCCAAGCCGCAGAAGGCGAAGGGGCGAAAGACGACGTTGCAAAAGCGGGCGGCGAAGAAGGCCGAGCCGGCCGGGCGGCAGATTACCGTCCATGCCCGGCCGTCGTACCTGAGCGCCGGCACGCAGGTTCCCGTGGGCTCGGTCGGCAACGGTTACGTCTACGATACTTTCAACCAGTCGACGCCCATCGAGGGGACGTTTTCGGGCATGCGCGGCCGGGAGCGGCTTACCGACCAGTTCGGCAACGCCGCGCCGGGCTGGACGCTGTTCAAGTTCTAGCGCCGTCAGGGGCGTCGATCACGGCGCCGGGAACAAAGCCTCGACCGCAATCTCGAAGCCGGGCGGATCGAGCCGGGCGACGCCGCCCGTCAGCACTCGCGTCTCGATTGCATCGCCCTGCCCGCGCTTGTGGTGAATCACCACCCGCCGGTCAGGATCGAGGATGAGGTAATGCTCGACACTCGGCAGCGAGAAATAGCCGCTGAGTTTGCGGCCGTGGTCGACCGCCGCAGTGCTAGGAGACAGGACTTCGACGACGATGACGGGATTATCGATTTCGAGCGCGTCAGGCGGAGCACGAGGCCCACACACAACGAAAGCATCGGGTTCGTAGGTCGTTCGCGCATCGACGCGAACCACCATACCATCCGGATAAACTCGGCATGGCAGTCCAGCCGCTCGAATGGAGTCCCGAAGGCCAACAAGTGCCTCGAGCTTCGTCTCCGCGTGCAAAGATCGCTCCGGCGACATCATCACCGGAACGCCGTCGTGCAGCTCCCAACGTCCCTCGCGTCCCTCGGCCCAGAGGAGGAACTCGTCGGACGTCATCAGCTTGAGCGCGGTCGACATTAGGATTTCTCAAGAGCCCGCGGGGAAAAGGATTAGAGCCAGCATAAGCCCCCGTCCGCCCTCGTCCAAGACCCTCAGTTCATCGTCGGGATCGAGAACTGCGCCCCGTCCTTGATGCCGGACGGCCAGCGGGCGGTGACGGTCTTGGTGCGGGTGTAGAAGCGAATCGAATCGGGTCCGTGCTGGTTCAGGTCGCCGAAGCCCGAGCGCTTCCAGCCGCCGAACGTATAGTAGGCGACCGGAACGGGAATCGGCACGTTGACGCCGATCATGCCGACCTTGACCTTGGTTGCGAAGTCGCGCGCGGCGTCGCCGTCGCGGGTGAAGATCGCGACCCCGTTGCCATATTCGTGGTCGTTGCACAGGCCCAGCGCCTCGCCGTAATCGTGGGCGCGCACGACCGACAGCACCGGGCCGAAGATCTCTTCCTTGTAGATGCGCATGTCCTTCGTCACGTTGTCGAAGAGACAGCCGCCCATGTAGAAGCCGTTCTCGTAGCCCTGCATCTTGAAATCGCGCCCGTCGACGACGAGCTTCGCGCCCTCCTTGACGCCGACATCGACATAGCCGCGCACCTTCTCCAGCGCCGCCTTGGTGACGAGCGGACCATAGTCGGCGCCGGAATCGGTCGACGGTCCGATTTTCAGCGACTCCACGCGCGGAATGAGCCGGCGCATGAGCTCGTCCGCAGTCTTCTGCCCGACAGGCACCGCGACAGAGACCGCCATGCACCGCTCGCCGGCCGAGCCGTAGCCGGCGCCGATGAGCGCATCGACGGTCTGGTCCATGTCGGCGTCGGGCATGACCACCATGTGGTTCTTGGCGCCGCCGAAGCACTGCACGCGCTTGCCGGTCGCCGTGCCCCGCGAATAAATGTACTCGGCGATCGGGGTCGAGCCGACGAAGCCGATCGCCTGAATGTCGGGATCATCGAGGATGGCGTCGACCGCCTCCTTGTCGCCGTTGACGACGTTGAGGATGCCCGGAGGCCCGCCCGCCTCGACGAACAGTTCGCCCAACCGCATCGGGACGCCCGGATCGCGCTCCGAGGGTTTCAGGATGAAGGCGTTGCCGCAGGCGATCGCCGGCGCGAGCTTCCACAAGGGGATCATCGCCGGAAAATTGAACGGGGTGATGCCGGCGACGACGCCGAGCGGCTGGCGCATCGAATAGAGATCGATGCCCGGGCCGGCGCCGTCGGTATATTCGCCCTTCATGAGATGGGGCACGCCGAGCGCGAATTCGACCACCTCGACCCCGCGCTGGATGTCGCCCTTGGCGTCCGCGATCGTCTTGCCGTGCTCGCGCGCAAGAATGTCGGCGAGCTCGTCGTTGTGCTTGGCGATGAGGTCGAGGAACTTCATCAAGACGCGAGCACGGCGCTGGGGATTGGTCGCCGCCCAGGCGCCTTGCGCGGCTTTGGCGTTCTCGACCGCGGCCCGGACTTCGGCCTTGGACGCAAGCGCGACATGCGCGCGCACCGTTCCGTCCATCGGCTGGAAGACGTCCGCGCTCCGTCCCGACTTGCCGGCCACGTTCTTGCCGCCGACGAAATGCCCATACTCGATCATCGCTCCGCTCCCTGATGTTCGGCTCCTGCGCGCTTTTATGCGCCACGATTTTGCGCACAGCAATTCGAGAGATCGCGCATCGGCTGTGCGAAAATGTGCTAACCATCACCCATGGACTGGGACAACGTCAGGGTCTTTCTCGCGGTCGCGCGCGGCGGGCAGTTCGTGGCCGCCGCCAAGCGGCTCAGGCTCGACCATGCGACGGAATTTGCCTTGCCGCGCGTCTCGTTGCGCGGTAAGGATTTTCCTTACTCGGTAGCCCCAAGAAAAGCGACATGATCACCAGCAAGCTGACCAGCAAAGCGCAGACCACGATTCCACAGGCGGTTCGCGCCGCGCTGCGCCTCGCGGAAGGCGATGAGCTTGCCTATCAGATCGAGGGCGGCAGGGTTATTCTGACGAAAGTCATGGAGCGCGAAGCCGAGGACCCATTCGGCGCCTTCGTGGAATGGGATAGCCCTGCGGACCGGAAAGCCTATGGAAAGCTTTGAGCAGGGCGATGTCGTCCGCGTGCCTTTTCCCTACACGGATCGCGCGACCCGGCAACGGCGGCCGGCGCTGGTCGTATCCAGAGGAGGCCTCGGCGAGGACCGGCGCCTCCTCTGGGTTGCGATGATCACCAGCGCCGAGAACCGGCCCTGGCCAGACGATGTTTCCTTCGCTGAGGCCTACGCCGAGGCCGGCCTGCCCGCGCCGTCAATCGTCCGCCCCTGCAAACTGGCGACCATCGAAAGCGGCCACGCGGAAAAGATCGGCCGCGTGGACGCGAAACTCATGGAGCAAGTCGTCGCGTTTCTCCGCCGCGCCCTGCTTGCGGCATAGCGCCGCGCGACGGGGCGGCGCGAATTGCAGAGCGGCGGCGACGCCGCCCCGGCCGGTTCAGCCACCCGGCCCTACAGGGTTGCGCCTTTAAGGGAACGTGCGAGTGGACTGGGACAACGTCAGGGTCTTTCTCGCGGTCGCGCGCGGCGGGCAGTTCGTCGCCGCCGCCAAGCGGCTGAAACTCGACCATGCGACGGTGAGCCGCCGCATCGCGGCGCTCGAGGCAACCATTGGCGCGAAACTGTTCGACCGGCGCACGACCGGGGCGAAGCTCACCGGCGCCGGGGAACGGTTCATCGGCGCGGCGGAGCAGATGGAGAGCGCTTTCCTGCACGCCCAGGGCGAAATCTCCGGCGTCGATCTCGAACTCGCGGGCGACGTGCGGATCGGAGCGCCGGACGGGTTTTCGACCTATTACCTGACCCATGCGCTGCGCGACTTCGCCGAGCGGCATCCGGGGGTCAGGCTGCAACTCATGCCGCTGCCGCAACTGACCCCGCTCGCGCGGCGCGAGGTCGACGTCGTCGTCGGCCTCGACAAGCCGGAAGCGGGACGGTTCGTCGCCCGCAAGCTCACCGACTATACGCTCGGAATCTACGCCAGCGCGTCTTATCTCAAGCGCAACGGCGCGCCCGCCGACGTCGAGGGGCTTAAGGGCCATAGGCTTATCGGCTATGTCGAGGAACACGCGTTCTCGACCGCGCTCTCCTACGTGCGCGAGCTTTTTGACGGCGCGCCGACCGGCTTCGAAAGCGCGAGCGCCGTTACCCAGCTCGAGGCGCTGCGAGCGGGCGTCGGCCTTGGCGTCGTGCACGACTTCATCGCCCGCCGCTTCAAGGACCTCGTGCGCGTCCTGCCCGAACGGAGCGCAATGCGCGCTTACTGGCTGGTCACGCACGAGGATACGCGCGGCCTCGGCCGCATCCGCGCGGTCGCCGACCATCTGGCGAAAGCGGTGGCAAGGGACAGGGGGATGTTCTTGTGAGGGCCGCGGACCAGCTCGACGGCGCCTAAGCCTCAGCGGGCCGCCTCTTTGGCGCGCTCGGCGTCGCATTGCGAGAGATGCATCGGCGGCGGCAGCTTGGCCGCCCTGTCGGGTGGGAGGCAAAGCGGCGCGCCCGCCTTGACCAGCCCCTCCACGATCTTGTCCCTGTCCTCGGGGCGCCGGTAAGCCGCTGCATAGCCCAGATCCTCGACAGTGACGCCCGGAAAACGCCGCTTGAATTCCGCGAGCGTCGCCGCTGCTGAGCCATCGCCGAGCTCGGCTTCGCTGGCGAGCTGATACCCCATCCTCCAGGGGTCCGGCGGAATCCAGGCGTGCGTCCGGCGCACCATGTCGATGGCCTCGGCGTAGCGGCCCACGAAGTAATAGGAGTCGACGCAATGGATGGCGTACCAGACCACCGGCATCGTGTTCAGGCGGAATGCGCGGTCGCAGAGCTCCACGCCGCGCTCGGGCTGACCGAGATAAGCCATCGACAGCGCGGCCTTCATCATGATGTCGGCCGAACTCGGGTTGAGCCTCAGGCCCCGCTCGACCTCGGCCTCGCTCTGCGCGAAATCGCCGACCATCGCGAAATTCGCCGCGAGCGCGACGTGCGGCTCGGCGTCGAGCGGATCGACTTCAATCGCCTTGCGGAGGTAGCGCTCCATTTCCGTGAGCGCAGCGACGAAGTCCGCGCCTGCGACCATCGCGTAGAGCAGCGCGGCCCAGCCTCGCTGGACATAGATGAAACTGAGCCGCGGGTCCTTGGCGATCGCGGCGTCGAAATCGCGCTTAGCTTCGGCAAAGCCGTCCGCGGTCCCCTTGAGGTAATCGGCATAGCCGAGCGCATAAAGATCGTAGGCGGTGCGCGCCTCGGGCGCCTTCGCCTTGGCGGCGTCGATCGCCCTCATGACGAAGAAGTTGCGGCTGCCGAGCGTCGAGGCGACACTGTCGGCGACGTCGGCCTGCAAGGCGAGGAGATCGCCCGCGGTCGGAGCCTGCCAGCGGTTCGACCAGACGCTGGCGCCGGTAGCGCCGTCGGTGACCTGCGCGCTGACCTGGACGAGGTCGCCCTCGCGCTGCACGGCGCCGGTCAGCACATATTGGACCTTCAAATCCTTGGCGACCTCGCGCGCGTCTAGGTCGTGGCGGTTCATGGACGCGGTCACCGAATCGGCGATCACGTCGATATCGCGAAGGCGTGAGAAGTCGGTGGCGATATCGGTCGTAACGCCTTTGGCGAGCTGCCCGGAAAGCGAATCGCCGCTGATGTTGACGAACGGCATCGCGGCCAGGCTCGGCTTGCCGGAGGGCGCCGGGCCGCGCGAGCGCAGGCCCCACCCGCCCACAATGACGAGCGCGACGAGGACGGCCGCGCCGACGCCCCACAATCGCCAGTCCACGCCCAGCCAGCCGCGCGCCGACGCGGCCCCGACGCCAGCGTCGGCGGGCTCGGGCTCGCTCGTCGGCCGCTCGCCCGGACTTTGCGACGCCTCAGGCGCGACGAATTGGTAGCCCCGTCCGGGAACGGTCGCGATCGCGTCGGAGCCCAGGAGCCGGCGCAATGTGGCGATCTGGACCTGGAGATTGCCTTCCTCGACCGTGACATTGGGCCAGACGAGATCGAGGAGCTCGTCTTTGGAGACGACCCGGTCGCGCCGTTCGATCAAGGCCATCAGGAGGTCGAATGCGCGCGCGCCGATCTTCGCCGGCTCGCCGTCAATCAGGAGCCGGCGCCGCGCCGGGTCGACGACGATCCTGCCGAACCTCTGCTGGAAGGCCTCGTCCATGGCGCGCCTTCTTCCGCGCGGCCACACGATTGCATGGCCTGTCAATTCATACGCCGACCTTCGGTCGCCGAAAAGACGCTGGCCGGCGCCCCCACGGCGGATTCAGATCTTTTAAGGCCGAATTTAAGCCGACTTAAGGACTGAGGCCGCGTTCCTCGGCCAACCTTGCCCGCATCGGGACGCGCGCCCCGCGCCGCGATGAATCGAGGAGGGCCTGTGGTGAAGACGAAGACTTCGACAGTTGCGCTATGTGCGCTGCTCGCCGGACTTGCAGCCGCGGCCCCCGGGGAAAGCGCGGTCCTGCCGCCGGAGGGCGCGACGACCTACGTCGCCGAAGCGATTGGGCGCGTCATCGACGTCTCTCCGGATGGCAAGGGAGCAGTGGAGACGCTCGTGGAGGTGGCCGGGACAACCCAAAATACGCTCGGTCAGTCGATTTTCGATCAGATGAAGGCGCGTTGCCTGATCTCTTTCACCTCGGACGGCGCAAAGTCCTCAGCCGTGGGCGCCTGTTCGGAAATCGACGGCGACGGCGACATTCTCTTCACGAGCTTCAACGGCGCCGCTGGCAAGCTGCTCGGCGGGACCGGCAAGTACGCCAAGATGACCGGATCGGCCGTCTTCTCCCTGACGCCCGAGCCGGTCGCGGTGGCAGGCGAGATCGCGTTTTCCGTGAAGCACGAGGTCAACTGGGCGCTGAGGTAAGCGTCACCTTTCCTCGTGTGGAAAAGCGCGCCGAGCGTAAACCAAATCACTGCGCCGTGAGTCCCCCGTCGACCATGAACTCCCCCCCGGTGGTGAACGAGGATTCGTCGCTGGCGAGGAAGAGGATCGTGTCAGCGCGACCTCTTCGGCCTTGCCCATGCGGCCCATCGGCGCGGCGCGTTCGAGGCCCGTGCGCACCCGCTCAGGGTTCTTCGCCCGCGCGATGCCCTCAAGCACCATCGGCGTCTCGGCGAACGAGGGATGCACCGAATTCACCCGGATCTTGTAGCCCGAGCGCGCACAATGGAGGGCGGCGGATTTGGTCAGGAGGCGCACCGCGCCCTTGCTGGCGCAATAGCCTAGCGACGAGGCGTCGCCGATGATGCCGGCGACCGAGGAGAGATTGACGATCGAGCCGCCGCCGCTCTCCTTCATCGCCCGCACCGCCTCGCGGCAACCCAAGAACGTGCCCTCGACATTGACCGCGTTGACCTTGCGAAAGTCGGCGAGCGTCGTCGTCTCGATGCTGCCGAGCGTGCCGATGCCGGCGCTGTTGACGAGGATGTCGAGGCGGCCGAACTTGGCCAGGACCGCATCGACCACTTCGCGCCAGCGCGCTTCGTCGGTCACGTCCTGCGCGAGCACGAGGTCAGCGTCCGTCCCGAGCGTATTCAGGCCCGATTCGTTGCGATCGGTCGCCGCGACCTTCGCCCCCTCGCCATGGAACAGCGCCGCCGTCGCACGCCCGATTCCGGAGGCCGCGCCGGTGATGAGCGCGACCTTCCCGGCGAGACGCCCGGCTCTTTCCGCTTGCATCGTCGTCTCCCTTCGCTCAGCCTCTCATTTGGGCGCCATGCGAAGCGCGCCGTCGATACGGATGGTCTCGCCGTTGATATAGCCGTTCTCGACGATGTGCACGGCGAGCGCGGCGTACTCGGCGGGCTGGCCGAGGCGGGCGGGAAACGGCACCGAAGCGCCGAGCGAATCCTGCGCCGCCTGCGGCAGGCCGAACAGCATCGGCGTCATGAAGATGCCCGGCGCGATCGCGTTCACCCTGACGCCGATCTGGGCAAGCTCTCGCGCGATCGGCAGAGTCATCGCCACCACGCCCCCTTTTGAGGCTGAATACGCCGCCTGCCCGATCTGGCCGTCATACGCCGCTACCGAGGCGGTCGAGACGATGACGCCGCGCTCGCCGTCGATCGGCTCGAGCTTGCCCATCGCCGCGGCCGCAAGGCGGATCATGTTGAAGCTGCCGATCAGGTTGACGCGGATCACCCTCTCGAAGTCTTGCAGCGGATGAGGTCCGTCGCGGCCCACGACCCGCTTGGCCGTGCCGATGCCGGCGCAATTGACCAGCACCCGCGCCGGACCATGCGCCGCCGCGGCCTTGGCGATCGCCGCGCCGGCGGACGCTTCGTCCGCCACGTCGCCGACGACGGCGAGGCCGTGGATCGCCTTGGCCGCCTCCTCCGCCGCCGCGGTATTGAGATCGAACACCGCGACTTTCGCGCCCTTGGCGGCGAGCGCTTCCGCCGTCGCCCGGCCGAGCCCCGACCCCCCGCCGGTCACGATCGCCGCAACCCCGGAAAGTTTCATCGCGTCTCCTCCCCCTTTCCAGCCGCCCAGCCGACGCAAAAGGCGGATCAAACGACGGCTCTTGAAGCCCGCAGCCTCCGCGGTCAGTCGAGCTTGACGAGCAGCCTTCCGCCTTCAACCTTGACCGGAAACGTCTCGAGATTGACGCAGGCCGGCGCGCCCTTCGCTTCGCCGGTGGTGAAATCGAACCGGCCGTTGTGCATCGGACATTCGATGATCGTGCCCTGGACAAAACCGTCCGCGAGCTCGACCTGCTCGTGCGTGCAGAGACCATCGGTCGCGAAATAGCGATTGTCGGCGGTGCGGTAGAGCGCATACTGGCGCCCCTCATGCTCGAACGGCGCGACGTCCTCGGGCAATATGCGGTCGGCGGCGCCGGCGTCGATCCAGGTCTCGCTCATGCCTGATCCTCCGGTTAGGCCTTCGCCGCCGCCGAGGCTGCGACGCGCAACCCGCGGTCGGGCAGAGCCGTCGCCCCCGCTGGAAGCTCACGCTTCACGAAATAGGTCGGCTCCCGAAGCTGCCGGATCACCGTCGGGATGATCTCGCGATACGCGGCGAGCGTGTTCGGATAAGGCGTCGGGCACTGCGACTTGATCTTCGCATGCAGCGCGGGGAGCGCGTGATACGGGATCAGGGGAAATATGTGATGCTCGACGTGATAGTTCATGTTCCAGTAGAGGAACCGGAAGATCGGGTTCATGTAGACGGTGCGCGAATTGAGACGGTGGTCGAGAACGTCCTCGGCGAGGCCGAGATGTTGGGTCGCGCCGAAGAAAAGCACCAGCCAGGCGCCATAGAAGGACGGCAGGCCGATCAGCATGGCCGGCAGGATCGAGCGGGACCAAACGCAGGCGACGATTACGGCGGCGTAGATCGCCAGATAGATGCGCGCCTTGTAGTAGACCTTGGGCTGCTCGCTCTCGGGGATATAGGTCTGCTCCTCGGCGTCGAGCCGGCCGCCCGCATGCAGGAAGAGCTTGCGGAAGAAGGCCGGGCCCCCTTCAGCGCAAAGATGTTCAGAAGCAGCGAGGCGACGTCGGGCGGGCGCGGCGTGATGATCTCCGGGTCGCGGCCGACAATGATCGTGTCGGTGTGGTGACGGGTGTGGCTCCAGCGCCAGATTTCCGGCTCGCGCATCACCATGAAGCAGGCGATCTCGTAAACCGCGTCGTTCATCCATTTCGTCTTGAAGGCGGTGCGGTGGCCGCACTCGTGCCAGCGGCTGTCGGAAGAGCCGCCGTAGATCGCGCCGTAGATGATGAAGAACGGAACGGCGGCCCAGCTTCCCCAGAAATAGACGCCGAGGCCGCCCGTTACGGCGAGCGCCGCGAACCAGATCAGCGTGTCGCGGATAGCCGGGCCGTCCTTGCGCTCCATCAGCGCCTTGAGCTCGGCGCGCGGGATTTGCGGCGCGTACCATTTGGCCGAGGCGAGACCGGAGGCGACGGCCTTTTCGTTTTCCGGCCCGACGAGACTGTAATCGCGCGCAACGAAGGCGGACATTCGTTTCCTCCTTGGGGCGGCCGAGCGCGGCCGGCGACGGAGCCAACGGCTAATCGTAAGCCGGCCGCGAACTCAATGTCCCACTATCATTTTCTATCACAATCTATCATTGTCGTGACGGCATGCCTTGCATTTTCTCTCACGAGACGGAGTCTTTCGCCTGGGCCGCCCGACCATCGCCGATCTTGCCCGCGCCGCCGGGGTCAGCGTCGCGACCGTCGATCGCGTCCTGAACGCGCGCCACCGCGTGCGCGAGCCAACGGCCGAGCGCGTGCTCGGCGCCGCCGAGGCTATCGGCTTCCACGGCGCGCCGCTCTTGAAGAGACGGCTGCGGCCGAACGCTCCCGAGCGCACGTTTGCCTTTCTGCTCCAGCGTGAAGACGCTTTCTACGCCCAATTCGGCGCCGATCTCGCGGCGGCGACGCGCGCGCTGACCGAGTTTCGCGCCAAGCCTGTCGTCGATTTCGCGCCGGATCTCTCCGCGAGCGTCATCGCCGAGCGGCTTCTGCGACTCGGCGAGAGCGCGCATGCGGTGGCGGTCGTTTCGGTCGATCATCCGCGGGTCAGCGAAGCGATTGCGACGCTGAGGGCGCGCGGCGTGCCGACTTTCGCCATCCTCACCGAACTCGGAGCGGAGGCCGGCGCCCCTATATCGGACGCGATAACCGCAAGGAGGGGCGCACCGCCGCCTGGCTCATCGCCAAGGCGGCGAGGCGGCCGGGCAAGGTCGGCATCATCGTCGGCAGCCACAGGTTTCTCTGCCAGGAGACGGCGGAAATCTCGTTTAGGGCCTATCTGCGAGAGAACGCGCCGGAATTCACCCCGCTCGAACCGCTGGTCAATCTGGAGGAGCCGCGCATCGCCTATGCGGCGACGCAGGACATGATCGCAACCCATCCTGATCTCGTCGGCCTCTATATCTGCGGCGGCGGCAAGGAGGGGGTGATCGCCGGCGCCCGCGACGAACCGCGCTCCCGCGGTCTGGCGATCATCTGCAACGAACTCACCCCCGCGGCGCGAGCGGGCCTCATCGACGGCGTGCTGACAGCCGTCATCTCGACGCCGACGCCGTTGCTTGCGCAGTGCGCGGTCGCGGCCATGGCCGCGGCGATCGTGGCGCCGGAGGAGGCCGTCCCGAGCCCGGTGTTCGTCCCTTTCGAGCTCTACCTGCCGACCAACGTTTGACGAACCGGGCGCGTGCGCCGATCCCGGCCACGAGACCCCCTCGCTGCATAAAAGACATTTCTATGTTGTGGATGATGATATATTTTTTGGAATGTTTATTCCGATCTTGATTCCGTTTAGAACGTTTGTTACACAAATGGGCGTTGCCTGCGCCAGAGGGGTCCCACGCCCGCGGCGGGCTCGTGTGAAGTCAGGCGGCTCCGTTTCGCCGCCGCCCAGGGAGGAAGCCGACATGAAACGCGTTTTGATTGCGCTCGCCGCCGCCACCGTGCTCTCGAGCCCCGCCTTCGC
The DNA here is from genome assembly GCA_963761435.1 of uncultured Alphaproteobacteria bacterium. Lineage (GTDB taxonomy): Bacteria > Pseudomonadota > Alphaproteobacteria > Rhizobiales > Beijerinckiaceae > Roseiarcus. Next base: position 1,298,091 of record CAVXHJ010000010.1, read on the forward strand.
CGCCGCCAAGATTGGCGTGTCGATGGACAAGTTCGACGACAACTTTCTCACCGTTCTGCGCAACGGCATGAGCGACTACGCGAAGACGCTGCCGGGCGTCACGCTTCAGATCGAGGACGCGAAGGACGACGTCTCCAAGCAATTGAGCCAGGTTCAGAACTTCATCGCCAACGGCGTCAACGCGATCATCGTCAATCCCGTCGACACGAGCGCGACCGCCGCTATCACCAAGGCCGCCGCCGACGCTGGCGTGCCGCTCGTCTACGTCAACCGAGAGCCCGCCGACGTCGACAAGCTCGGCCCCAAGGCCGCTTTCGTCGCCTCGAACGAAGCCGAATCCGGCACGCTCGAGACCAAGCAGGTCTGCAAGCTTCTTGGCGGCAAGGGCAATATTCTGGTGATCGAGGGTCAGCTCTCGAACCAGGCCGCGGTGCAGCGCACCAAGGACATCCATGAGGTAATCTCCGGCCCCGATTGCAGCGGCATCAAGATCGTCGCCGAACAGACCGCAACCTGGGACCGCACCCAGGCGCAGAACCTGATGACCAACTGGCTGTCGAAGGGCCTGAAGTTCGACGCGGTGGTTTCGAACAACGATGAAATGGCGATCGGCGCCCTTCAGGCGATGAAAGCCGCCGGCATCGACACCAAGACGGCGATCGTCGGCGGCGTCGACGCGACACAGGACGCGCTCGCCTCGATGAAGGCGGGCGATCTCAAGGTCACGGTGTTCCAGGACGCCGCCGGGCAGGGCAAGGGCGCGGTCGACGCCGCTTTGGCGCTCGCCGCGGGCAAGCCGGTCGAGAAGAAGGTCTACATTCCCTTCGTCCTCGTGACGCCGGGCAATATGGACCAGTTCATGAAGAAGAACTGATCGGAGATCCCGAATCCCCCCAAAGCGAGGGGCGCCGGAGGCGCGCCAGTCGCCGGCCTCCGGAACTCTGCTGAATGGTTATTGCAGCATGACCGAACAATGCGGCGGCTCCGCCGAACCAGGAGTCGCTGCGAGATAAGGCGGGACGAAGCGCGATGGCGACCATCAGTCCGTCGACAGCCGAGATTGTCCGGCAAAGCGGGGCCGTGCCGGGCGCGGAATATCTGCTCGAGGTCGCCAACGTCCGCAAGGCGTTTCCCGGCGTGCTGGCGCTCGACGACGTTTCGTTTCGCCTCAAGCGCGGCCATGTGCACGCGCTGATGGGCGAGAACGGCGCCGGCAAGTCGACGCTGATGAAGATCATCGCCGGCATCTACACGCCCGATTCCGGCTCCTTCAAGCTGAAGGGCCAGGAGATCAAGCTGACGTCGCCGCTCGACGCGCTGCGTTACGGCATCGCCATGATCCATCAGGAGCTCAACCTGATGAATTTCATGACCGTTGCAGAGAACATATGGATTCGCCGCGAACCCCTGAATGGCCTCGGGTTCGTCCGCCATGACGAAATGCGCCGGCGGACGAAGGAGCTTTTCGAACGGCTCGACATCGGCATCGATCCGCAAACCGAAGTGCGCGATCTTTCCGTCGCCAGTCGCCAGATGGTCGAGATCGCCAAGGCGGTCAGCTACGATTCCGACATCCTCATCATGGACGAACCGACCTCGGCGCTGACCGATCGCGAGGTCGAGCACCTTTTCAAGATCATCAGGACGCTCAAGGCCCAGGGCACCGGCATCGTCTACATCACCCACAAGATGAACGAACTGTTCGAGATCGCCGACGAAGTGTCGGTGTTCCGCGATGGCCGCTTCATCGGGGAGCACGCGGCCGCCGACGTGACCCGCGACGACATCATTCGGCTGATGGTCGGCCGCGAGATCACCCAGATGTTTCCCAAGGAAACCGTGCCGATCGGCGACGTCGCGCTTTCGGTCCGCAATCTCGCCCTCGAGGGCCGGTTCCGCGACATTTCCTTCGATCTGCGCAAGGGCGAGATTCTCGGCTTCGCCGGGCTCGTCGGCTCGGGGCGCAGCAATGTCGCCGAGACCTTGTTCGGCGTGACCCCCGCGACCTCGGGAACGATTGCGATCGACGGCGTGGAAATGGCGATCAAGAATCCTGGCGTAGCGATGGACGCCGGCATGGCGTTCCTGACCGAAGACCGCAAGGAAAGCGGTTGCTTCCTGCTCCTTGACATCATGGCCAACATGCAGATCGCGCTGTTGCGCCGCGGGCATGCCCGCGCGGGCTTCGTCAAGGAGCGCGAGATCGAGGCGCTTTGCCAGCAGCAGAAGACCCGCCTGAGGGTCCGCACGCCCGATCTCGAGGAGCCGGTGCTCAACCTATCGGGGGGCAATCAGCAGAAGGTGCTGATCGCCCGCTGGCTGATGACGAAGCCGCGCATCCTCATTCTCGACGAGCCGACGCGCGGCATCGACGTCGGCGCCAAAGCCGAGATTCACAAGCTCATCAGCGAACTCGCCGGCCAGGGCGTGGCGGTCATGATGATCTCATCGGAAATGCCGGAGGTGCTCGGCATGAGCGACCGGGTTCTCGTCATGCACGAGGGGCGCATGACGGGAATTGTCGATCGCAAGGACGCAACTCAGGTCAAGATCATGGAGCTGGCGTCGCAATAGCGGCGCGAGCAAGGCGACAGGAGTCGACGACCGTGGCCACGGACATCTCAACCGCCGCAGCGCCGAGCGAAACGCATTCCGCCGGGCGCCGCCGTCTGCCGCCCGAGCTCAGCATCCTCGGCGTCATGATCGGCATGATGCTCTTGTTCGAGGCCTTGGGCTGGATCTTCGTCGGCCAGAGCTTCATCGCCAATCCGTTGCGGCTCAAGATCATGATCCTGCAGGAGGCGGAGATCGGCATCATCGCCGTCGGCGTCACACAGGTCATCATCATGGGCGGCATCGATCTGTCGTCCGGCTCGGTCGTCGGCATGACGGCGATGGTCGCCGCGAGCCTGGCTCAGACCGAGGGCTTTTCGCATGCGGTCTACCCGAGCCTGACCGGCCTCAATCCGATCTTCCCGGTCGCGGCGGGTCTCCTCTGCGGTCTCGCCGCCGGGTTCGTCAACGGTTGGCTGATCGCCTACACGAAGATCCCGGCGTTCATCGCCACGCTCGGCATGATGGTGTCGGCGCGCGGCGTCGCGGACTGGTACACGAACGGTCAGCCGATCGGCAATCTCGAGGATTCCTTCGCCGCCATCGGCGCCGGCTGGTGGCCGGTCATCATCTTCCTTGGGGTCGCTTTCATCTTCCACATCGCGCTGCGCTATACGCGCTACGGCAAGTTCACCTACGCCATCGGCGCGAACCAGCTCGCCGCGCGCGTCTCGGGCATCAACGTCGAGCGCCATATCGTGCTCGTCTACATGCTCGCGGGGCTGCTCTCGGGACTTTCCGGCATCGTGCACACCGCGCGCGCGATCAGCGGCCAGGCTGGCGTCGGCGTCGGCTTCGAACTCGACGCGATCGCCGCAGCAGTCATCGGCGGCACTTCGCTCTCCGGCGGCGTCGGGCGCATGACGGGAACCGTGATCGGCGCGGTGATCCTCGGGATCCTGACCTCGGGCTTCACCTTCCTCAACGTCGACGCGCACTATCAGGAAATCATCAAGGGCGGCGTCATCGTCGCCGCGGTCGTCGCCGACCAATATCGCCAGCGCAGACGGCGCGCGGTCTAGAGCGGGCCTGGCCACAGGTCGGCCAGGGACGTCAGGCCGGAAAAGTGGTCATGATCTCCGTGAGCGCGGGCCGCGGGCGATCCTCGATCGCCGCTGTCGACATGCCGATGTGAATGAAGCCCGCGATGCGCTCGTGGTCGGCGAGGCCGATCGCGGCGCGAAATCGGGCGTCGTAGGCCATCCACCCGGTGAGCCAGGTGGCGGAAAATCCGAGCGCGCGAGCGGCGACGATCATGTTCATGCACACGGCGCCTGCGGACAGAACCTGCTCCCATTCCGGGATTTTCGGATGCGGCGCGGCGCGCGAGATGACGGTGACGACAAGCGGCGCGCCGACGAAGCGCTGCTCCTCCTTGGCGCGCGCGGCCTCGTCGAGATCGGGCCTGTCCTCAAGGGCGATCGCAAGCGCAAGCGCTCCGGCCCGCTCGCGCGCTTTTCCCTCGATGACCACGAACCGCCACGGCGCGAGCTTACCGTGGTCGGGCACCCGTGAGGCGACGGTCAGGATCGTGGCGAGTTCGTCGGCGCCCGGTCCCGGCCCGGTCATCATCGGCGGCGGAACGGATCTTCGGCGTTTGAGGAGCGAGATCGTGTCGTTCATCGTTGTCTCTATCCAAAGCGAAAGGATCGGCTCTTGGCCGAATTCCGGACGGCTGTAAACCGCCCTCGATCCGCCTCAATGTGGCGTCACCAGCCCCGTGAGGGTGGTCGAGCGCCATCAACCGGCGGCGATCTTTTTCGGCAGGGCGAGGCGGATTGAGACTGACTTGGCGAATTCTGGCGGCTTCGGTCGCGCTCGTGGCGCTGGTCGCGCCCGCCGGCGCCCAGACGCCGCCGAGCGATCCCGCTCAGGCGCCGTCAAGCGAACCCCCGAGGGCGCACGCAAGCGAATCCGCCCTGGCGACGCTCAGCCTCTCCGCGGTCCTGAACGGCGGCGGCGCGCCCCTTACCGGAGGTCTGCGCTGGCGGATATTCGCCGCACAACCCGACCCGGACGGTGCGCACCCCCTGAACGTCGAATCGAGCGTCGCCCAGCCGACGTTGACGGTTCCTCCGGGAGAGTATGTCGTGCACGCCTCCTTCGGGCTCGCGAGCGCGGCCAAGCGGGTGACGCTCGGCGCCGAGGTTCGCTCTGAGCGGCTCACGCTGTCAGCGGGCGCGCTCAGAATCGAGGGAACTCTCGCCGACGCGCCAATCGACCCGTCCAAACTCTCGCTGGCGATCTACGTGCCGCAGAACCGCAACCCGCTCGGCAAGCTCGTCTACGACCACGGAAAGGCCGGCGACATTATCGGACTGCCGGAAGGCTCCTATCATATCGTCTCGACCTTCCTCGACACTGTCGGCGCCCATTCGGGAGTGAGCGCGGGCAATTCAGCGAAGCCGGCGGCGGCCGCGTCGCTTGGCGCGATACCCTCCAATTCGATCGTCAACGCCGACATCAAGGTTATCTCCGGCAAGCGGATCGACGTAACGATCCGCCATCGCTGCGCCACGATGACGCTCAAGCTCGTCAACAAGCCCGCCGGTGAGGCTCTCGCCAACACCACCTTCACCGTGCTCACTCCGGGCGGCGACGTCATCCGCGAACTCGTGGGCGCCTTTCCGGCGCTGGTCCTCGCCGAGGGCGAATACGTGGTCATTGCGCGGCACGATTCCAAGGTCTACCAGTCAACCTTCCAGGTTCAGACCGGGATGGACCGCGACGTGGAAGTTGTTGCACAAGAGGGCGGCAAACAGGGGCCGTGACCGGATGCAGACCTTCTTCGTCCAAATCAAATGCGCGCTCGGGCGGACCTACGAGGTCGCAAGCGCTCTGGCGGAAGCGGAAATCGCCTCCGAGATCTATTCGATCGCCGGCGACTACGACATTCTCGCCAAATTCTACGTCGAATCGAACGTCGATATCGGCCATTTCGTCGGCCACAAGGTCCAGGTCATCCCGGGGATTGTCGACACGCGCACCATGATCACGTTCAAGGCGTTCTAGCCGGCGTGAGGCGCGCGGCGTTCGATTGTGAGCCTGCGCGGCTCCGAGAGGTCCATGTTCCATCGTCCAACAGCAGCGGCCGTTTCCAAGATGCGCTCAAGACTCACTCTCGTCCTCCTCTTCAGTTTCTCTGTCGCCGGCGTCGCCCATGCGACGGAAACCGAATTCCTGTTCGACGCGCTGCACGGCAAGACGGCCTACCGCGGGTCGTGGGAGAAACTCATGAAGCTCGTGCAGCCGACGCCCGACTGGCTTGTGCAGTTCAACAAGAATTTCGACGGCGTAGCGAGCCAGATCACGACCCTCACCATCGAAGGCAAGCCGTTCGAGATGTCGTTCGTCTGCAAGCCCACGGACTGCGAAGGGCACAAGTTCGTCGTCCTGTTCGAGGACAACGGGGCGCACGCCTATGGCGCGCTCGGCGGCAAGGACAATGACCCCGCGTTTTTCGGCAGTCCCTCGCAGCCGGAACAAGAGGCGCTGGCCAAGGCGGTGAAGGGGTAGCGAGACCGAACGCGCTGTCGTGGCGACGCCGAATGCGGGCCGCGCCTTCGTTCCCCGGATATTCGAGACTGCCTCCTGGCGCGCGATCGCCTATGCTCGTCGCGTCCGGCTCGCTGCGTGAAAACGGGCATACGGGGGACGCTCGCCCATGACCCAGACGTTTCAGTTATTGATCCTGCTCCTGATCGTCATTTCCGGAGTCGCGGTCGTGGCGAGGCGATTGGAGGTTCCGCCGTCGATCCTCCTGGTGATTACCGGGATCGGGCTCGCCCTCGTTCCCGGGCTGCCAACACTCCAACTCGCGCCCGACCTCGTCCTCGTTCTGGTGCTGCCGCCGTTGATCTACTCGTCCGCGGTGGCGATGAGCTGGCGGGAGTTCCGGTTCAACTTGCGTCCGATCGCGCAGCTTGCGGTCGGATGCGTGGTCTTCACTGCCGCGGCGGTCGCAGCGGCGACCCATTGGCTCCTCGGATTTCCATGGGCGGTCGGCTTCGTGCTCGGGGCGATCGTCTCTCCGCCCGACGCGGTGGCCCCTCTTGCGGTCGCCCGCCGGATGCAAATTCCGAGGCGGCTCATGATCATTCTCGAAGGAGAAGGATTGGCGAACGACGCAACGGCCCTCGTTCTCTATCGTTTCGCGGTGGTCGCGGTGAGCCTCGGGACATTTTCGTTCGGCAAAGCCGCCGGCAGCCTGGTCGCGATTCTGGCCGGGGAGATCATCTGGGGGATCGGCGTCGGCTGGCTGATGCTCCGCCTGCGGCGCTGGCTCAACGACCCCAAAGTCGAAATCATGGTCTCGATCCTCACGCCATATGCGGCCTATTGGCCCCCCGAGCAGCTTGGCGGCTCGGGCGTCCTCGCGACGGTCGCCGCCGGGCTCTACATCAGCTGGAACGGGCTTCGGCTGATCAGCGCCGCGACCCGGCTCCAGGGCATCTTCTTCTGGGACTTCCTTATCTACCTGATCGAGGGCCTGGTGTTCCTGATCACTGGGCTTCAGGCGCGCGCGGTCATCTCGGGCATCGGCTCCTACTCGATCTCCGAACTGGCCCTCGCCGCCGCGATCGTGAGCGCGGTGGTCATCGTGGCCCGCTTCGTCTGGGTATATCCCTCAGCCTCCGTGCCGCGCTGGCTCATTCCCTCCATTCGGCGCAACGACCCAACGCCGCCGTGGCAGTGGCAGTTCCTGCTCGGGTTCACCGGAATCCGGGGCGTCGTGTCGCTTGCGGCGGCGCTCGCGATTCCGTACACGACAGCGGACGGAAGCCCCTTTCCAGACCGCGATCTCATCCTGTTCCTGACCTTTTGCGTGATCTTCGTAACTCTGGTCGGCCTTGGCCTTACCCTGCCCTGGGTCACGCGCGTGCTCGGTCTCGCCCATGCCGGACGCCGAGAGCGGCAGGAGGAGAGAAATGAGGAGTTCCGGGCGCGACGGCGGGCCCTCGAGGCGGCGATCGGCGCGCTCGACCGGCTGACGACCGAGCGGAGAGCGCCGGAATCGGTTGTCCGGCCGATTCGTGTCGCCCAAACTGAGCGGCTCAAACTCGTCGACCATCGCAGCGACGGCGACGTCCGTCACAGGAAGCTGGTCGATCTCGGCGATGAGATCGAGCTCGCGCTCATCGGCGCCGAGCGAGACTTCATCAACGACCTTTATCGCGATGGCGAACTTAAGGATGAGCAGCGTCGGCATATCGAGCGCGAACTCGATTTGCGCGACGCCCATCTTGCCAATCTGCGTTCGACCGAATGAGCCGAAGCGGCTGCCGCGTTCCCCTGCGCGGCGGCGCCCTCAGGCCACCTCGAGCATGAACGGCGTCCCCTCGAAGCAAGCCTCGCCGCGGCCGATGGCCGCAATCGCCTCCTTCATCCGCCCGCGCCGGCCGAGCGCATCGTCGGCGAGGGCGACCAGGCGCGAGTTGGGCGAGGCGGTCGGAGAGGCGGCTCGAATCGCCTTTGCGACGGCCAATTCGTCGGCGTCGGGCTTGAGCGCGCAGGCCGCGATGTAGGCGGCGGCCGTCGAGCGACTGACGCCGGCGTAGCAATGGATCACCATAGGTTCGGCGCGGTCCCAGGCGTGGACGAAGCCGAGCAGATCTTCGAGGTGGGTCGTGTCGGGCAAGACCTGTCCGGGGGTCGGCTCGACGATGTCGGAGACGGCGAGAAAGAGATGCCGCTCGGGTCGGATCGCAGCCGGGCGTTCGACCTCGGCGCCGGGACTGATGAGGGTAATGAGCGAGCGGGCGCGCGTTTGCGCCACGGTTTCGGCGATCAGCGCGAGCGAACAGACGTGAAGGCGGGGCATGCGGAGTTTCCTTGCGGCAGCGCCGTTATAATGTCGCGTCGGCTCCGGCGTCGAGTTCGATGAAACGGGCGAGGAATCGCCCCTCCGCCGCCGCCGGGCGCATGGGCTCGAGATAGCGGGCGAAGTCGTGAAGCGGCAGATCATGGGCTCCGAACAGTTTGCGCGCCTCTGCGATCGAAAAGCCGGCGAGAGCCGTCGCCTCGAGATAGGCCGAGGCTCGATCGGCGATCTTGATCGCGCGGGTGAGGTCGTCAGCCGCCTCGGCGGGCAGACCGAAGCGAATGTGGATGGCGCGCTTGAGGCGCTCCTCGATCAGCTTGTAGTCGCCGCCGATCGCCGCCTTGAACGGCGAGATCATGTCGCCGATCACATATTCGGGCGCGTCATGCAGGAGCGCCGTGAGCCGCGCCTTGCCGGACGGAGCGGCGAGCCCGGCGGTGAACAAAGCCTCTACCAGCAGCGAATGCTGGGCGACGGAGAAGATCTCCGGCCCCTGGGTCTGGCCGTTCCAGCGGGCCACGCGCGCCAACCCATGGGCGATATCGGCGATCTCGACGTCGAGCGGCGAAGGATCGATGAGGTCGAGCCTTCTCCCCGACAGCATTCGCTGCCAGGCGCGGCGCGCTCCGCCCTCGCTCACGGCTTAAACTCACGCGCCAGCGCGCGGCAGGCCTCGTGACGGCAGCAGTTGACCAGATGGTCATTGACCATGCCGGTCGCCTGCATGAAGGCGTAGATGATCGTCGGCCCGACGAAATTGCCGCCCCGCGCGCGCAGGTCCTTGGCGATGGCGCGCGAAACGTCGCTCTCGGCCTGCATCTCGGCCATGCTGCGGCGCGCGTTCTGGATCGGACGGCCGTCGACGAAGCCCCACAGGTGACGGGCAAGCCCGCCTTTATCCTCGAGGTCCAGAGTGATGCGCGCCAGCGCCGCCGTCGCCTCGATCTTGGCCCGGTTGCGCACGATGCCGGCGTCCTGCATCAGCGCGTCCTTCTTCTTGTCGCTCCACCGCGCGATCTTGCTTGGATCAAAGCCGTCGAACGCCTTGCGGAACGCGGGGCGCTTGCGCAGGATCGTGATCCAGGAGAGCCCCGCCTGGAAGCCATCGAGGACGAGCTTCTCGAACAGGGCCCGGTCGTCGTATTCCGGCACGCCCCATTCCTCGTCGTGATAGGCGAGGTAGAGCGGATCTTGGCCCGGCCACGGACACCGGAGGAGACCGTCCGCGCCCTTGACCGCTGTCAAGACGCGCGGCGGCTTCTCCCTCTCGAGCAGCAGCGGCTTCTCCTTGCCGGCCATCAGCGGCCCTCCTTCTCAACGGTCCTCGCGCCAAGCCGATTGACCGGCCCGGAATCTCACCCATAGACTCGGCGCCACCCCTCGCCAACTCAAGGGCATACGCCATGACGTTCCGCGCCGTTCGAGCCGACAAGACCGACGACGGCCACACCGTCCGCTTCGCCGACATGGAGGATGCGGACCTGATGGAAGGCGACGTGACGATCCGCGTCACCCACTCGACTGTCAATTACAAGGATGGGCTCGCGCTCAGCGGCAAGTCGCCGATCATCCGCCGCTTCCCGATGGTGCTCGGCGTCGATCTCGCCGGCGTCGTCGAGACGTCGCGCCGGGCGGACTTCGCTCCGGGGGACGAGGTGGTCCTGACCGGCCACGGCCTGAGCGAGACGCATTTCGGCGGCTATTCCGAGAAGGCGCGGGTGAACGGCGACTGGCTGGTCAAGCTGCCCAAGGGGCTGACCCAGGCCGAGGCGATGGCGATAGGCACCGCGGGCTTCACGGCGATGCTGGCGCTGATGGCGCTCGAGCGCCAGGGTCTGACGCCGTCGTCGGGGCCGGCGCTGGTCACGGGCGCGGCCGGGGGTGTCGGCTCGATGGCGATCGCGCTCCTCGCGGGCAAGGGCTGGACGGTCGTCGCCTCGACCGGGCGGCTCGGCGAGACCGACTATCTCAAGGCGCTCGGCGCGGCCGAGGTCATCGACCGGGCGACGCTCGGCCAGCCCGGGAGGCCGCTCGGCAAGGAGCGCTGGGCGGCGGCGGTCGACAGCGTGGGCTCGACGACGCTCGCCAACGTGGTCGCCCAGACCCAGTACGGCGGCGCGGTCGCGGCCTGCGGCCTCGCGGGGGGCATGGACCTGCCTGCGACGGTCGCGCCGTTCATCCTGCGCGGCGTCGCGCTCCTCGGGATCGAGAGCGTCCACTGCCCGGCCCCGCGCCGGCTCGAAGCGTGGCAACGGCTCGCGGCCGATCTCGACCGCGCCAAGCTCGCGGCAATGACCGTGACGATCCCGTTGGATCAGGTGTTCGACGCGGGGGCGCGGATCGTGAAGGGCGAGACGCGGGGGCGGCTGGTGGTGTCGATCCGGTGAGGCGGCGCGGCCGTTGTTTTACGTTGTGAGAGAGTTCATTCTATCCGATCCAAGCATTTTCCAAATTTAGCCAAATCCAGCAAAATCCAGCCAAGGCCGAGCAAAATTTTTCAAAGGAAAAGGCTTTGATTTCCTTGGATTCTCTTCGCGGAAATGAGCCTTTTCAAAGGGTTGCGCCGACCCCCCCCCGCGGAAATCTTTTCATGGCGCCCGCTTACGACAGGCACAATTTGTGAAACTCGCCGGGCGCGCCGGACGAGGGAAAAGCGGGTGAGCGCCGGGATGTGTTTGTTGGTCCTGTCATGATGAGCCATCATAACGCGGCTTTCTGATTTACGCAAGATAAGGTCGCTGAGCTCGTGAATCTCCCTAGTCTGGCGGGCTCCGGCCGGACCCGGGCTCAGGCCGCGTCGAGCCGCCGGATTTCCGCCTCGAACGCGAAGCGCAACTGCGCGGCCTCCTCGTCCGGCAGCCAGTTCGTCATCTGCGGAAAGACGGTGCGCCAGTAAGCCGTGCGGCGCGCGTCCCACGGGAAACTTTGCGCCGCGCGCGCTTTCGCCAGCACGCGCAGGAGTTCCGCCCGCACTTCGTCCGGATCGGCGCGATAGTCCGAAGCCGCGCGGTCCAGCCCCGGAAGCTCGGGCTCGCTCTCGCCGAACAGGTCCATTTGGCGGGTCATGAGCGGCGGTTCGTCCTCGTTGGGCGGCGAATTCGGGAGCGAATTCTGCCAGACGGCGCGCCTCATGGCGACGGCCCGTCGGCATTTGTCCCCGGCTCCGTCGCTGGCCGCCGCGACGAGCGGCCCGGCGACGATCCGGTCGAGCAGGTCGGCCTGGCGCGGCTCGAGCGCGACGAGCCGGCCGAGCACGTTGAGGAGGTTCAACAGGTCCTCGGTATATTCGGCGAGCCAGCCGTCGGGCTGGATCTTTTCCAGCGGCGAGGGCGGCCGCCTGTCGCCGATCATGGGCTTGGTCCGGTCGCGCCTGCGGTAGCTGAACCATTGGTCGAGCACGATTCTTGCCGGAAACCTCATAATTCCGCATGGCCGGCGTGACATTGTCGACGAAGCCCTTGCCGATGACGAGACGCCGCTTGGCCGCGTCGTAATCCATGGTCTCGGGCAGCGGCTCGGGCGCGCCGGGAATGGCGCCGTCAGCGGGAATGGTCGGCCTCTCGTTCGGCGGCAGGCGCGGCGGCCCTTTCGGCCGGCCGGCGGCCGGATCGACGAAGCGCTCGCCGTAGCAATGCAGCCAGACCAATTCGCGTCCGAGCGCGGCGGCTTCGTCGAACAAAGCTTTGTCCGCCGTGAGCGGCAAGCGCAGGCCGGGCCGCACGAGATCGGCTTTGAACCGGGCGGTGAAGGCGGGATGCGCCATCACCGCGGCGATATAGGCGATCACGTCTTCCGGCGTGACGGGAGCGCCGAGCGCCTTGGCAAGCGTCTGCAAAATTTCCGCGCGCACGTTCGATTGCGTCGCCTGCGCATTGGCCCAGAGCGGATAAACACGACCGCCGCGAGCCTTTATAGTGATGGAGGTCCGGCACGAGGGAACTGAAGCAAATCGCGGGACCGGGAGGCCTAACGGGTTGATCCTCTAGCGCGGTCAAGAAAACCTGTCGCCCAGACCACCCTTCCCAAAGCTCGGCGTGGATCGTTAAGCAGGCGAGCGTCGCGAATGATCCACTGGCGATCGAGGGTTCGGAACGCATAGCGGATTGGCTCCGGACATGGTCCACTGTCATTTTTGATCGACACGTCCCGAGTACGCGCGAAACCGAGATGCTGTTCGACCGTCTTGCCAATGTTTCGGCTGGCGACCTTGCCCTTTCGCATTTGCGGATGAAACAACTCTTCTTTTCGCCGTCGGATCCTTCTCGGTGATCAGGCGTCCCAACGCTGTCGCAAGGTTTCGCGATCCGGCGCAATGACCCATGTCCGGCCGGGCATCACCCCCGAGCCGTCATAGTCGAACAGCGCGCCGAGCGGCGCAAAATCGGCCCACGTCCCGCCGACTTCCGGCAGAAAAGGCGCGCGCCAGTCGGTTGGACAATCGATCCAGTCTTTCGCGTCAAGAGACAGCGCCGCGAGCGCTTTGAACTTGTCCTCCCGCCTGCCTTTCGGCAACGCGCGAAAGCGCACGCGCGCCGGCGTCTTGTCATCCTTGCCGAGCTTTCGCGCCGCGAGCACGATGCAGACCGGCTGCTGCACGCCCTCGAAGATCCGCGTCGGAACGTCCGGCTGGTGGCCCTCGGGCGAACAGTCGATCACCAAAATGTCCGAGCAGGTCCGGCGCAGGTCGTCGCGCATCTTCTCGAAGCCCGGCCCATTGAGAAAGCCGGCGACGGTGATGAAGCAGACAATGCCTTCCTCGTCCGTATCCTTGAGACCCGTCGCGGCGAAGCGCCCGGCGCCGAATACCTTCAGCGTCGCCCAGCGCCAGAAATAGACATAGAGATTCTTGAGGTGCTTTCCGTGCGCGCCGACGCCCCAGTCAGACGGCGCTTTCCAGCGGTCGAGCGGCGCGTGCAGCTTGCCGCCGGCGCCGTTCTCGATCCAGCCACCGCGCCCCTGCGCCTTTTCCTTGTACGGCGGATTGCCGATGACGACGGTGATCGGCTGATCGCGCTTGACCTTGTTCGCCTCGCGCCGCGATTTGGCGATCGCCTCGACGATCTGCGGCAATTGCTCCTCCTCGACGAAGGGATTGCCGAGCGTGTCGGTGATGTAGAGATTGAGTTCGGGCGGGGCCTGTTGCGCGGCCGTCTTGGTCAGGGATCGCATTTCGGCGAGCAGGCGCAATTGCGCGACGGCGAACGGGCCGAACTGGAGCTCGAAGCCGAACAGCCGTTTCGCGGCGGCGGCGATCGCAGCCGGAACCGTGCCCGCGCCCTGATCCTTTTCGACATTGGCGGCGATTTTCCGCAAGGCGCCGAGCAGGAACGTGCCCGTTCCGACCGCCGGATCGGCGAGCGTGACGTCCGACGAGGCGAGCCCAGCCGCCCGCTCGAACAGAGGCCCGCGCAAAGCCTGATCGACGAGGTTGACCATCGCTTCGACGACTTCCGGGGGCGTGTAATAGGAGCCGGTGAGCTTGCGCAGCCGGTTGTCGTAGACCTCGAGGAAATGCTCATAGAAATAGAGCCAGGCTTCCGGCTTGTCCTTGCTGAGCGTCGCCCAGTTCACTTCGTCGAGGACGCGGGTCAGCGTGCCGAGCGAGGTTTTCAGCGATTGCTGATTGGCTTCGTCCTGGGTCAGGAGGTTGAGCGCCGTGCCGATCAGCGTGTTCGTTTTTCGCAGTCGGATCGCCGCCAGTTCGACGCCGTCCTTCAGCGAAATGTCGAACGCGCTGCGCCATCAGGAGGCCGAAGGTCACGGCCTGCGCATAGCCGTCGGCGAATTGCGCGTCCGTGGCCTCGGGAAACAGAAGCTTTCGCCAGTCTTGCTTCAAACCTTGCAGGCTGCCGTGGCCCGCCGCCATCTCCTCCAGAACCTCGTCGCGCAACAGGCGGCAGAGGCGGGCGCTCGTTTGCGCGAGCGCCCTGGCGCTGGTCGGCGGTTGCGGCGCCCAGGTCAGAAAATCCGCGACGAGCGCGCGCAAAGCCTCCGGCGCCTTCAGCTTCGCGCCGGAGGTCTCGATGTCGCCTTCGAGCAGGACGATTTTTCCCGGCGGGTTCGCCGTCGCGCCAAAGGCTGAAGCCGTTGCCGTCGGTATAGACGAGGTTCGGCAGGGACTTGAGCTTGCCCCATTGCCCCTTGTCGTGCGGGTCGGCGAATTTGCGCGGGTCGCAGCCCTTGCCCGGCGCCTTGACCTCGATGAAGCCGACAAGCGCGTTGTTGACGATGACGGCATAGTCCGGCCGGGTCTGCATTTGCGAGAGCGTCGTTTCGCCGACCAGCGACAGCCCGGCCGGCGCAAGGCCGCCGAGCGCGGCGAGTTCGTGGAATAGCCGTTCCAGCGGCGCCCGAAGCTGATCTTCCGGCGCGCCGGAAATGGCGGGATTGTCGAGCTTGGCCTTGGCTTCGGCGCCGAAGGCCGAGACGACGCTCGCAAGGGTCGCTGTTGGCAAAACGCGCTCCGAATCGGTCGAGGATCGATTGTTCGGCGGGCGCGGGCGGCGCCGTCAAGTCGGTCGATTGCGGATTCGCCGGCTCCCAATAGCACCCTCATCCGGCGCCGGCCCCTCATCCGGCGCTTCGCGCCACCTTCTCCCAAGGGGAGAAGAGGCCGAGCGCGACGCCTTTATCGACCGGCTGTGCGGCCTGCGCATTCTCGACCCGGCCTGCGGCTCGGGCAATTTCCTCTATCTCGCCCTTCAGGGCGTGAAGGACATCGAGTGGCGCGCCATCCTCGATTGCGAGACGCTCGGCCTCGGCATGGCCGTGCCGCGTGTCGGGCCGAAGATTGTACACGGGATCGAGATCAATCCCTTCGCCGCCGAGCTTGCGCGCACGACCATCTGGATCGGCGACATCCAGTGGCGGGTGAAAACGCGATTCACCACCATCCGCGCCCGCTCCTGCAAAAGCTCAATTCGATCGAATGCCGCGACGCGCTGCTTGCGCCGGACGGCAAGGGCGGGTTCGTGGAGGCCGAGTGGCCGGAGGCGGATTTCATTGTCGGCAACCCGCCATTTCTGGGCGGCAAGCTGATGCGGCGCGGACTCGGCGATGCGACGGTCGAGACGCTTTTCAGGGTCTACGAGGGCCGCGTTCCCGCCGAGGCCGACCTTGTCTGCTACTGGTTCGCCAAGGCATGGGAGACTTTGGAACGAGAGGCGTCCGGCCGGAATCGTCATCGCGAGGAGCGAAGCGACGCGGCGATCCAGGGCCGCCGGCACGGCCCTTCATCACTGGATCGCTTCGCTGACGCTCGCGATGACGACCCTGATTCGGCACAATCGCATCACGCTCCAGCGGCGGGCCGCGCGAAGCGCGTCGGCCTCGTCGCCACGAACTCCATTCGCGGCGGCGCCAACCGCAAGGTGCTGGAGCCGATCGCCGAAGCGGGCGCGATATTTGAGGCATGGAGCGACGAAGGGTGGACGGTCGAAGGAGCTGCAGTGAGGGTTTCCCTCGTCTGCTTCGCCGAGCCTGGCGAACCGGCGAGCCTGAATGGCCTCGTTGTTCCGGCGATCCATGCGGACCTCTCGGCCGAAGCGTCAAACCTCGTGACCACTTTGCCGCAGCCCGAGAATCTCGGCGTCGCCTTCATGGGGGACACGAAGGGCGGCGCCTTCGACATCGATGGACGCCTGGCGCGCGCATGGCTCGCCGAGCCGCTCAATCCGAACGGCCGACCCAGCAGCGACGTCCTGTCGCCGTGGGTCAATGGCCTGGACCTGACACGCCGGCCGCGAGACATGTGGATCATCGATTTTGGGTGGACAATGGGTGAGCGGCGAGGCGGCGCTGTATGAGGAGCCGTTCAAGCACGTCTCAGGGCAAGATCAAGCCGAGCCGGGTATCAATTCAGCAGCGTGGACTACGCGAGGCGATGGTGGCGTCACGAACGAGCCTCGCCCCGACGATGTGGACGGCGCTGGCAGGCGAGGGAAACCGTCATGGCCGGGCTCGTCCCGGCCATCCACGTCTTGGCGACATTGGTGAAGGCGTGGATGCCCGGCACAAGGCCGGGCATGACGCGGGCGGTGAGCTGCGACGCTACATCGCAACGCCGCCAGTCGCGAAACATCGCTTATTCGTTTGGCTATCGAACGCGGTAGTTCCGGATAGCGCGACGATCGCCGTTGCGCGCGACGATGACACAACCTTCGGCATTCTGCATTCGCGCTTTCACGAAGCGTGGTCGCTGCGGCTCGGCACGTGGCTCGGCGTAGGCAACGATCCGCGTTACACCCCGACCACGACTTTCGAAACCTTCCCCTTCCCGGAAGGCCTGACCCCGAACATTCCGGCTGCGGACTACGCCGGCGACCCCCGGGCGCAGCGCATCGCCGCGGCGGCGAAGAGGCTCGACGAATTGCGCCGCGCCTGGCTCAACCCGCCCGATCTCGTCGACATCGTGCCGGAAATCACGCCGACCGCAGCGCCGGGCGAAGCGCCGCGCCGCTATCCCGACCGCATCCTGCCGAAGACGGCCGAGGCGGCGGTCAAGCTCAAGGAGCGGACGCTCACCAACCTCTACAACGAGCGCCCGCGCTGGCTCGCCGACGCCCATGACACGCTCGACCGCGCCGTCGCCGCGGCCTACGGCTGGCCCGAGGACATTGCGACCGAGGAGGCGCTCGCCCGCCTGCTCGCGCTCAATCTCGAACGGGCCGGCTCACGGTAGCCACTCATCCGGCGCCATAGCCGTCAAAGGACGGGCCCCTCATCCGGCGCTTCGCGCCACCTTCTCCCAAGGGGAGAAGGGCGAGGCGCTTCACCCCTCCCCCGCCCCGATCCGCGCCTCGAGCGCCTCGTAGAGGGCGTTGCGGGCGTCGAAGGCCTGTTCGAGCGCGGTGACGCTCACCCGCTCGGCGCCTCTCTCGAGCAGCCAGCCGGCGAGATCGGCGACCTTGCCGCGGGCGCAGTGAAGCGCGACGAAGCCGTGCGGATCGACATCCTCGCCGGTAGCGGAGACCGCGCCGAAACGCTCGAGCGCCGTCTCGACGATGAGATGGGCCGGACTCGGCAATCGGGCCCGCACCTCGCGCGACTTCAAGGCCTCCTCGCTTGCGGCGATACGGGCGAGGATGTCGCGCGCGGCGCTTCTCGCCTTGGCCCCCCAGGGCGCGGTCAGCGAGGCGAAGAGCGTCGCCTGCGAGCGCAGAATGATTTCGTCGTCGAGGGGTTTGAGCGCGTTTGCGGCGAGCGTCGCGCCGGTCGTGGCGATGTCGACGATCAATTCCGCCGCGCCGGAGGCCGGCGCGCCCTCGGTCGCCCCCAGGCTCTCGACGATGCGGTAGTCGGCGACGCCATGCTCGGCGAAGAAGCGGCGGGTCAGGTTGACGTATTTGGTCGCGACCCGCATCCGCTCGCCGCGCTTGGCGCGATAGGCCGAGGCGACGTCATCGAGATCGGACATGGAGCGCACGTCGATCCAGGCCCTCGGCGCGGCCACGACGACATTGGCGTAGCCAAAACCGAGCGGGCTCAGGAGCTCGAGCCTGGCCTCGACGTCGGGGATTTTCTCGCGCACCAGGTCTTCGCCCGCAACGCCGAAATGGGCCTGGCCCGCGGCGAGCTGGCCGACGATCTCGGCCGACGAGACATAGGCGACCTCGACGCCGGGCAGGCCGGCGATCGCCCCGCGATAGTCGCGCGCGCCGCGCCCCTGGGTGAGCTCAAGGCCGGCGCGGGCGAAGAACGCCGCGGCGGCCTCCTGCAATCGCCCCTTGGAGGGGACGGCGAGGACGAAGGGTCCCTCGGCGCCGTTGCCAAGATGCGCGCCCATCAGCGCTTCTCCCCATTCGCGAGCCGGTCGAGGGTGATCGCGGCGCCGACGGCTGGAATGTCTTCCGCCGCGCCGAGGCGCCTCGCGAGCCCGTCGTAGCGCCCCCCGGCCAGCGCGGTCTTCGCGCCCGCGGCGGCGGGGTCGTGGGCTTCAAACACGAAGCCGGTGTAATAGTCGAAATCGCGCACGAAGGCGGCGCTGAAGCGGATGTCGGCGATCGGCGCCCCCCGGGCCGCGATGAAGCCATTGCGCATCTCGAACGCGTCGAGCGCCGCGCCAAGGTCGAGCCCGGCGTCGCCGGCCAGGCGCCGAAGCGCGATGGCCGCCTGATCGGGGTCGCCCGAAATCGCCAGGAACGCCTCGAGCACCTCCCGTTTCTCAGGCTCGATCGGCTCCCCCGACCGGAGCGAGGCCTGTTCGAGGAACCGGTCGGCGATCTCGCCGGCGCTGCGCCCGCCGACCGCCTCGATGCCGGCGATCGCCAGGAGGTCCTCGACGAGGGCCTTGGCGCCGGCGTGGTCGGCGCTCTCGAGCGCAGCGAGCACGCCAGCTTGTGCGAGCGCGCCCTGGCTCGGCCGGCTGAAAATGGCGTCGAGGCCGCGCCCACGGGCGACGCCGCGGCGCAGGCGCCGGCGCCAGGGGGCCGGAATCTTGAGCGAATTCGAGCATCCCGTCGAACAGGCGCGCATCGCCGAGACGCGCGGCGAGCGCGCCGCCGCCCGCGGCCGTCGCCGCCTCGAGGCTCAGCGCGAAGACTTCCGCGTCGGCCGCCTCGATGTCCCTGCGGCCGAAGCTCTCAAGTCCGGTCTGCGTCTGCTCGCCGGCCTGGCCGGCGCGCGCGCGAAACACCGGACCGAGATAGGAATATTCGGCGACGACGCCCGCCCGGTCCGAGGCAAGATAGGCGCGGCAGACGGGAATCGTATATTCCGGCCGGAGGCAAAGCTCCTCGCCTGAGGCGTCGGTGGTGAGGAACAGGCGGCGGCGGACCTCCTCGCCCGACATGTCGAGAAAGATCGCGGCGGGATGAAGGATCGGCGGCTCGGTCCGCTCGAAGCCGGCGGCTAGGAAATGGTCGAGCGCGCGCTCGCCCGCCGCGCGCGGCGCCTGGCTCACAGGGACGGCTGGGGTCGGCTCAAGAGCGGTCGGCGTCACCGGATGGCCCTCACAGTCTCAGGCGCCCCCTTTAACAAAGGCGCTTCAAGCGCGCAGCCCTTTTCCCGAGGCAGAGTGAACGGGGAGTTGGCGAGCGGGGCGCCGGTTGCCGCCGCGGCCCGGCCATGGTCGGATGGATCGAATCAGCCTCGGGGCCTCTTTTGCCTGCGATGAAGCCTGCGTCCGCGCTGCAACTGTTGCATTGGGCCGTTCTCGCCTTCGTCTTCCTGGCGCTCGGGCAGGCTTGGGCTGAGGACGCCCATCCGCTCGACCTCGACCAGACGCGGGCGGCCCTCACTTCGACCGAAGCGGCGCTCAGGGACCGCAACCTCACCGACCCCGACCTCCAGGCCCTGCGCGCCCAGAATGACGCGCTCGCGCTCACGCTCCAGGGCGCGATCGCCGATCTGACGCCGCGGCTGGCGGCGTCAGCGAAGCGGCTCGCGGAACTCACCCCAAAACCGGGCGAGACCGCGCCCACGACCGATGTCG
The DNA here is from genome assembly GCA_963761435.1 of uncultured Alphaproteobacteria bacterium. GTDB lineage: Bacteria > Pseudomonadota > Alphaproteobacteria > Rhizobiales > Beijerinckiaceae > Roseiarcus. The sequence goes on from CAVXHJ010000010.1 coordinate 1,317,956, forward strand.
CGGCCAAGGAGCTCGAGAGCGAGAAGAAGCGGCACGACACGCTCGACGCGAACCTGCGCGCCGCCCGCGCCATGCTGCTGCAGGCCGACGATCTCGCGACCCGCATAAGCGCCGCGCGGCGCCAGTTGTTCGCGCAGCGCACATTCGCCCGGTCGTCGAGCGTCCTCAATCCGCAACTGTGGGTTTCCGTCTGGCGGGAAACGCCGATCGACGCCGAGGTGATGCAGGGCCTCATCGGCAACTGGCTCGGCGCCATCGGCGAACGGCTGACCCCGGCGGTGAAGATGGGCATGGCGGCGGCGGCCTTGGCGCTTGCGCTCATCGCCGCTCCGCTCGTCTGGCTCACCCGCCGGGTCCTCCATCGCGATCCCGAAGCCAGCGCGCCGAGCCGGCTGCGCCGGGCGCTCGCCGCCGCCTGGATCTTCTTCATCCTCGCCGCGCTGCCGCTCGGCGCCCTCGGCCTCCTGGCGAGCGCCCTCGACGCGTTCGACCTCTCCGATCCGAGCGTCCAGGGCGTCATCGACGCCGTGCTTGACGCCGCCCGGGTCATGATCGTCGTCAACGCGCTCGGGCGCGGCATGCTTGCGCCGGGGCTCACGGCCTGGCGGCTCGCGCCGATGAGCGACCGCACGGCCTCGATCATCTATCGCGCCGCCATGGTCATCGCCGCGATCTGGGCCGCCGAGCGGCTGATCGAGCCGGCGGCCGACGCCGTCGCCTCCCTCAACATAGCGGTCGCCGGTCGGGCGGTCGGCGCGACCCTGGCGTCCCTCACAATTGCTTACGCGCTTCGTCTCCTCGCGGGACGGCCGGCGCGCGCCGCGGGGCCGCCGCAAGCCGACCCGTGGGCGCCCCTCAGAACGCTCGTCTGGGCGCTCGCCTGCGTCATCTTCGCCGCCGCGCTCACCGGCTATATCGCCTTCGCCACGTTCCTCATCAATCAGGCGATCTACCTCACCGTCCTCGGCAGCCTGCTCTATCTCGCCGACTGCATCGTTCAGGATGGGACCGCGGCGCTGATCAGCCCGGAGACGCCGGTCGGAGCAGGGCTTCTGGCCATGGTCGGCCTGCGCCGCAACGTGCTCGCCCAGATCGCCGTCATCCTGCAAGGCCTCGCGCGGCTCGTCGCGCTCGTGATCGCGATCGCGGCGGTGCTCGAACCGTGGGGCGTGCAGTCGCAGGACATGTTCGGCGCCTTGCGGGCGGCCTATTTCGGCTTCTCGGTCGGCGGCGTCACACTGTCGCTGTCGTCGATGATCGGGGCGGCGGCGGTGTTCGCCGTCGTGCTGTTCGTCACCCGGATGATCCAGGACTGGCTCGGCGCGCGCCTCCTGCCCCAGACCCGCCTCGACACCGGGGTCAGGAACTCGGTCAGAACGATTTTCGGCTATCTGGGCGCGACGGCCGCGGTGCTTCTGGCGGGCGCGCAGATCGGCCTCGACGTGCAGAAGCTCGCGCTCATCGCCGGGGGCCTCTCGGTCGGCATCGGGTTCGGCCTGCAGACGATCGCCAACAATTTCGTCTCCGGCCTCATCCTCCTGTGGGAGCGCGGGATCCGCGTCGGCGACTGGGTGGTGGTGAGCGGCGAGCAGGGATTCGTGCGCGCGATCAACGCGCGGGCGACCGAGATCGAAACCTTCGATCGCGGCACACTGATCGTGCCCAACTCCAACCTGGTCAGCGGCGTCGTCAAGAACTGGGTCCACAACGACCGCGTCGGACGGATCATCGTCTCGGTCAATGTCGCCTACGAGAGCGACGTCGAAAACGCGCGCGAGATCCTGATCGGCGCCGCCAAGGCGCAGGACCAGGTGCTGGCGATTCCCGCGCCAACCGTGCTCTTCGCCGAATTCGCCGACTGGTCGCTCAAGCTCAATCTCATCTGCTTCGTCGACGACATCGAACTCGGGGAGCGGACCCGCAGCGACATCAATTTCGACGTTCTGCGCCGGATGCGGGAAGCGGGCTTGCGCATCCCCTACCCCGCGCCGCCGCCGCCAGACCCGGCGGCGAAGTGAGGGCGGCGCCTTTGTAGGGCGGGGTCGTTGACCCCGCCGGCCGGGTCATCGACCCGGCCCCACAGGCTCTCAGGCCGCCGCCGCCCGCCCCGCCTCCCAGCCGATGATCGCCTGCTTGCGCGCCAGGCCCCAATGGTAGCCGGTGAGCGCGCCCGAGCGGCCGAGCACGCGATGGCACGGCACGACGAACGAAATCGGATTCTTCCCGACCGCCGCCCCGACGGCGCGCGCCGCCTTGGGGCGACCGATCTTGCGGGCGATGTCCGAATAGGTGGTCGCCCGCCCCATCGGCACGCTGAGCAGGGTCTCCCAGACCCTGAGCTCGAAATCGGTGCCGATGAGCACGACGCGCAGCGGCGCGTCGGGCCGCCATAAGGCGGAATCGAAGGCGCGGCATGCATAGGGGAGGGTCGCGCCCTCATCCTCGACCAAACGCGCGCGGGGCCAGCGCTGCGCCATGTCGGCGATCGCCCGGGCGCGATTCCCCCCATCGACAAATCCGAGGCCCGCCATGCCGCGCGGCGCGGCGACGACGATCGCCTCGCCGAACGGCGAGGGGTGGAAGCCGTAGCGAAGGGAAAGATCGTCGCGGCGATAGTCGCCAGGGGTCAGCGCCTCATGGGCGACGAAGAGATCGTGCAGCCGGCTCGGACCGGAAAGGCCGACGTCGTAAGCCGCATCGAGCACGCTCGCCGAGTCGCGCAGGAGTTCGCGCGCCCGCTCGATCGTGATCGCCTGCAGGAAGGCTTTCGGCGTCAGCCCCGCCCAGCGCTTGAAGAGGTGCTGGAAGTGCGAGGCCGAGAGGCCGACATGCCCCGCGATCGTCTCGATCGACGGCTGATCTCGATAGCGGGTGGAAATGAACTCGATCGCGCGCTTGACGGTTTCGTAGTCGGCGCTGACGGTCGGGAGGGTTGGGGTGTCGAGCATGTGTGTGGTCCGGGCGTCGTCCCTGGGCAAGCCGCGCGTGGCGGGCTCGCCGGCTTTCGACCCTTACCCGCCCTCGCGACGGGCGCCCACCCGAAAACGACGATCGGCTCCCGCGAGCAAGGCCGATCAGCGCGCCTCGGCGATGGCGTCCCAGCCCCAATTGAGGAGCGGCAGGGCGTCCCTGGCGAAGGCGCCGAAGTCCTCGACAAGCGCTGGCGAAGCGATCGCCGTCGCGGCGACGGGCCTGAGCGGATACGCTCGTTCCGGTTAGCTGGCGGAGCCGATCATGCGCCTGAACCATCGGAGATCGCTATCAGAGCGACCGCAAGCGCGGCCGAAGATGGGCCGCCTCGTTTGCCCGACCCTTACGAAGTCGGGTCCTCAATCACCCGCAGCGAACGCGGCCCCATCTGTCGCGCCAGCACCAGTGACAGCGGCGGCGTCCCCAGCGGTCGATCCAGCATCGTCGCCATCTGGCCTCCGTGATGTCGCTGTTGAGGCTCTCCATGATCGCGCTTTTCGACGGCGGCATGATGGACGCGGCTTGGCCGGTCGCAGAGACCCCCGCTAACAGCAATCCCGCTAACCCAATCGCAATGGCGGATTTCTGCATGGCTCAGTGTCCTCCCTCGGCGCCGCCCTCGCCCCTCCTCCGGCAATAATGACGCCAGGGGCCGTTCGGTTCAAGTCGGGAGCTTCACCGCCCGCAGGCAAGCCGCCTTGGCCTCCATCCGTGTGGTCGCCCGCGTACCGCCCCGGCCATTGAGCTATTCGGCCGGCTGCTCGCTCATTTGGCCGTGACCATGCGCCTCGATCGCCGCCGGCGAGACATGGGCGAACCTGGCGAAGCAATAGAGCATGACTGCGATGCCGAGATAGCTCAGCGACACCACAGGCGATTGCCCTATGCCGAGATCCTCGGCATGGATCAGCCCGAAGAAGGTCAGGATGGAGCCCGCAAGCGCGAACGCCGCCGCCTTCTCGAGCTGGCGCTCGATGATGAACACGGTGACCGCGCCCAGAATGATGCCGGCGAGGGTGGCGCCGCCGCCGAGCGTCTCCAGGCCCTTGTACAAGACGCCGGTATTGCCGAGCTTGTCGAAGCCGACCGTCGCCGCGTTGGTGCCGGCAGCCCCCAGCGCCCCGTCGATCATGGTTTTGCCCCAGGCCGCGATCTGCGGGATCATCGCCAGGATGATCGCCGGCGCATGGCTGCGCGGCGTCTCCTGGAAGGCCTGCGAGCCGATCAGCATGCCGATGTAGAGCAGGATCGGCAGGATCGCGACCACCGGGATCAGGCTCGAGACCAGGGCCACAATTCCGAGCCACGTCAGCACCAGCACCATCACGCCGGTCGCGGCGGAATAGCCGATGCGTCCGCCCATCGCCTTCCAGCCGGGATGGCCGATATAGACCGCGTTGATGAACGGATTGCCGAGCAGGCAACCGATCAGGCTGATCACGCCGTCGGCTGTCAGCACCTGCGTCGTCGGGAACGAGTCGCCGGCCGCGGCGGCGCTCTCGACGTTGTCCATCGCCTCGACGAGATCATAGATGCCGAACGGAATCGCCGTGACCAATATGATGCCGATGAACTTGAAGCCCGAGAAGACGTGGCCCACGGCGGGAATGGGAAACGAGAAGCCGAAGTGTGAAAAGGCGTCGCCGACGCTGCCGACGCTCAAGCCGCCATAGCCGAGACCGAAAATGTTCGACCCCCAGGCGATCACCGTCCCCGCCGCAATCGCGATCAGGCCGCCCGGCACGTCCTGGAAATAACGCACGCCCCCGAACCAGTTGGCGAGGATAATGGCGAAGCAGACCATGCCGATGAGCGGCGTCTCGAACACCAAGAGGCCCGGCCGCATCGAAATGAAGGTGATGGAAATGCCGGCGAGCGAACCGAGCAGCGCCGCCCGCGGCGTGATCCTTCGGATGACGGGCGCGATGAAGCCGCCGGCCATCAGGACGAAACTCTGGACGAAGACCCAGGTGAGGCCCGCCTCCCACGCCTGGATCGGATCATTCGTCCTGAGCAGGATCGGCAGCATGACCACGAACGTGACGACGAACATGTGCGGCACGCTGGTGCCCGAAGGCAGAGCGCAGACATCCGTGCGGCCCGTCTTCTGGGCCAGCCGATAGGCAAGCCAGGCGTAGTACACCGTGCTGAGGAACAGCATCAGCCCGAGGGCGGGAAGAATTCTGCCGAAGACCAGCGAGTCCGGCATCTTGAGCACGTAGCGGAGAAGTCCGGTCAGGACGAGCACGTTGACCAGGATGTTGGTGCCGAAGCCGAAGAAGGCGTTCCAGTCGCCCGGGACCCAATAGCGCTCGCGCCCTGTCGCCATCGTCGTCGTTGACATCGCTTTCTCCCCTCGTTCTGAGGTTTTTCGACCCGCCCCGCTACTTGAGCGCCGCCAAACCGTTGATCAGGACGTCCGAATGGGCGACCCAGCCGAAGATGCCGCCCTGAGCCTTGATCATCTTCAAGCCCATGGCGTGGAATTCGGGAAAGTACGAACCGCAGCAATCCTCGATCACGAGGCAGTCGTAGCCGCGGTCGTTGGCCTCTCGCACTGTCGTGTTGACGCAGACTTCGGTCGTCACGCCGGTGACGACGAGCTGCTTGATCCCTCCGTGCTGCAGAATGGAGTGCAGATCGGTGGCGTGGAACGCGCCCTTGCCGGGCTTGTCGATCACCGGTTCGCCCGGCGCGGGATAAAGCTCGGGAATGATGTCGTGGCCGGCCTCGCCGCGCACCAGAATGCGGCCCATCGGTCCGGCATCGCCGATCGTGGTCTTGCTTTTGCCCCGGATCTTCTTGGCCGGCGGCAGATCGGAGAGGTCGGGCCGATGACCCTCGCGGGTATGCATGGCGGGAAGACCGGCGGCGCGCCAGGCCGCAAGCAGCCGGCGGTTGGGTTCTATCGTCCGGCGCAATTGCGAAACATCGTTGCCCAGCATCTCGCCAAACCCGCCGGGCTCGAGAAAGTCCCGCTGCATGTCGATGATGAGGAGCGCGCAATGCTCCGGCGCGAGCGTGAAGGCGTAGGGTTCAGCTGGGAGATCCACGGTCTTGCTCATGTCCCGACGCCGGCTTCTGGGAGGATAGGCCGCGCGGGGCCCGACCGTCGGGTTGCGAGCTCACGGTCTTCGCAGATCCGCGGTCGAGGCAGCAAAGATCGCGGCGATGCTCGCGCAGGTCGTCTCGGCCCCAAACTCGTTTTCCCCATCCTCGGCCCCTGCTCGCAGACCGCTGGTTGCTCGCTACGCAAGGACCGTGCCTATCGCCTCGATCGAGGGGTGCGACGGAGGAGCGTCAATGACGCATTGGCGAAAGGCCCGGGACACTCCCGAAGCGGCCGCCCCCGCGCCAGTCCCGAATGCTCATCGTGTGGATTGGGCGCCGATATTATTTGCTGCGCTGCACAGGGACCGGGCGGCGCGAGGGGCGCGCTTGCGTGCGCGCGAATTCGAGGGAGCCGAACCCGGCGCCATGGGGAAGAAACGCCGTTAGGCGAGGCGCAGATTGCGACGTTCGGGCCAACCCAGCGGAGCCCGCGCTCCGCTCGCGGCGACAGCGGATCGTCTATTCAGGATTCCGGACCAAAGAGGCGCAAGTGGCGCTCGGCGCGAAAGACATTGCTATAGAGGCCGTTGATCCACTCCCGTCCCCTTGAGGTCACGTTCAGGAAGCGAATGGCGCCCTCGACGTATGGCGAGACCTTGTTCCAGTAGAACTGGGGGTATTTCTCAACCAGATCGGCCGGCGATTGGAAGCCCAGCTGCCTGTTCAAACCGATTTCCTCGAATTCCTGATAGAGCGCGTTGGCTTTTTTCAGGTAATGCGGATCGCCGAGCTGGCCGATCAGGTCCGCGGCGCGAAGGAGCGACGCCTCCTCGTGGACTGCGCCGCTCTGATCGAGGGAGTAGGGGAAACGCGTATGCTCGATGATGCTGGCGACCCGCTCGCCATCAAGTTCGTCGATCGACGCCAGGCGATTGAGCACGAACAGCTTCGAGCGCTCGACGTGATGAGGCGCGAGCGCGGCGTCGGAGCAGCCGCGCGGCAACGAGATCTTGCGGCCGGAGGAATCGACGACATAACCGTCGTCCCCGTCGCCCTTGAGGATGCCGCGCACGTAACCGATATCGTGGAACAGGCATGCGACGATGAAGTGCGAATAGTCGTTCGGCTTCGAATCCTCGAGCAGCGCGCGGCCCTTGAAAATCTCGTGACCGGCCAGGGTGACGAGCATGGTGTGCTCGACATTGTGGTAGAGCGCGTCGCTGTTGCCGATGCATTCGAGCGCGAGCCGCGCCGCGAACGGGACGATCTCCGCCAGGCGGACATGCGAAGCCCCGAACCGATCCTTCATGTCGGCGGCCAGGTACGAGCCCAGGGCCTCGGCCGCAAGGCCGGGTAGCGTGATCATGGGTCGAACCGGAGTACGGGCGCTCGGCGCATCGGTAACTCCCACCGGCATTCGCGGGGCTCGCGTGTCGGCGATAGGCTGGTCGCGCTGCGGTCTCGATGAATACGTCCGCATGCGCCCCCGAACCCGGTCGAGGCTACTGCGATTTCGCGTCCGCATCAATGCGCCGCATAGCCGCCGACCTCGCTGATTTTTGCTTGTGTCAAAGGGCCCGGAACGCCGTCGATCTTCAGAGGCGGATAGGGATGCTGGAACGACTTGATCGCCCGCGGCGTCCTGGGGCATGACGCCGTCGACCGGATATGGCGCGTCGCGTCGGCGTCGGCGTCTGCGCTCGGTAGGATGAAGCGAAGGGCTCCTATGCCATCTGAATTCCCATTGCTTTGCGATGACGCTTGCGCCCGAGTCCACGGCGTCGGGTCCTGTTCCGATCCTTTCTCGGTCACAGGGCCGTTTGTCCGTGATCGGCCCTCGGCTCGATAAGCGGAAATTCAGCGAGCCGGCCGACTTAGGGCTTGAGCGCGACTTGCTAGGCCCGCAAGCTGCAAGCTTTACCCCCGCGCCGGAGTCGCCATGTGGTCTCGTTTGCTTGCCCTCGCTTTGCTCCTGTCGCCCTGCCCTGCCCTGGCCGGGGTCAGGGAGAATGTCGCAGCGCTGGCCCCGTCGGGGGTGGTGCTCGTACTGGACGCCAAAGGCGAGGAGCTGGTGGCCCAGAACGTCAATTCGCCTTTTGCGCCGGCCTCAGTCGCCAAGATCGTGACCGCATGGCTGGCGCTGGAGGTCCTGGGCGCCGACTTCCGCTTTGAGACCCGCTTCTACCTCGACGGCAAACGGGTCCTCTATGTGCGCGGCGGCGGCGATCCGTTTCTGGTCTCGGAGGAATTGGCCCCGCTCGCGAAAGATCTGGTGGCGAAGATCGGGAAAGCGCCCATCGCAGGCATCGTGGTTGACGGCGACTACTATCCTTCAGACCTTCGTATCCCGGGCATCGAGAACGACGACGAGGCTTACGATGCGCTCAACTCGGCGCTCGCGGTGAACTTCAACACTGTCTACGCCGCGCGCAGCGGCGACAAGGTGCGCTCCGCCGAGGAGCAGACCCCGATCACTCCGCTGGCGATCGCCCGCTTCCGCGCAAAGGGGCCGGATGGAGTTGGCCGCATCAGTCTTGGCCAGGACCCTGCGGTCGGCCTCAAATACGCCGGCGAGCTGATCGCGGCCTTCATCGAGCGCGCCGGCGGCCGTGTGAAGGGCCCGGTTTCAACCGGAGCCGTGCCCGAGGGCCTGAAGCCGGTCTATGTTCACCGGCAGTCGCGCTCCCTCTCGGAAATTCTCGCCGAGCTGCTCCTCGACTCGAACAACTTCACCGCCAACCAGGTCTTCCTGGAAATTGGCGCGCACCGCCTCGGCGGGCCGGTCAGCCTCGAGAAGTCGCTCGAGGTCGCGAACCAGATGCTCGCCGCGCATGGCCTCGCTGACGCCATCCATCTCGAGGAGGGCTCCGGCATCAGCCGCAACGACCGCTTCACCGCCCCCGGCCTCGCCAAGGTGCTCGAACTCTTCGCGCCCCACGCCGATCTCCTCCATGGCCATGACGGCGGCCTGAACAAGACCGGCACGATGGACGGGGTCCGCACCCTCGCCGGTTATGCCGACACATCGAGCCACGGGCGCGTCCATTTCGTGATTTCACTTCCTGGCGACAGCGGCGAATTGCGCTTCCGGGTGCTCCAGGCGATCGAGGCCGGGTTGTAGTCAGGACCGGCGGGGATGGAACTCAACGCGGCCGGCCGGCGTTTATCCCTTGGGTTCCCGGCGCATACGCCGTTCGGGCCCTTGGAGACGCACCGATATGCCCGGAAACCTCATCTACTACGCGCTTGTCCTGATCGTCATCGCGCTCGTCGCGGCGCTGCTCGGGTTCGGCGGCTTGGCCTCGACCGCCATGGGCGGGGCCCACCTCCTCATTTGGGTGGCGGTCGTCGTCTTGATTATCGGCGTCGTATTCGCCTTCGTGCGTCGAGTCTGATACGGCCGCCACACGCCCGCGGGCCAGCATCTCGCCTGAGCATCCGGTTCTGCCTTTGCTCCGAGGCGCGGCTCGGCGCGCTGGCTCCGCGCATCCATGCGGGAGGAGCCGGAAATTCTCCGCTCCCCCCACCTGGCTATTGAGCGAGCGCTTCAACCGCGCCGGTTTTCACGTCGCTCGGCCCGGCCGGATCGCTGTTGTGGACTTTCGGAGCTTCATCGGGACGGCTGAGCCGATGGAGCAGGCGGACGTGGGCGACGATGGCCTGTCGGAGGGTCGGATATTCGACATAAACGTGGCCGAACTGCCGCGCGATCTCCCGAACGCCGACGCTGATCGCCGGATAGAGCGTATGGGGCGCATGCGGGAACAGATGATGCTCGATCTGAAAATTCAGGCCGCCAGCGAACCAATTGACGACAGGATTGCGCGTGGCGAAATTCGCCGTCGTCCGCAGCTGATGCGCCGCCCAGTCGTCGGCGCGCGGGGCGCGTCCGAGCGCGGGAAAGGCGACGGCGTCATTGATATGGGCCAGCTGGGTAAAAAGGGCTAGCAGCAGGCCCATGACGACGTGGAAGACAACGAAGCCGGCGGCGACCACGATCAAGGGTTGGAGGCAGAGCGGCGCGACCACGAAGGCGATCCCATAAGCGGCCTTGCTGAGCCAGAACTCGACCTGCTCAACCGCGGTCAGCGGCGGGCTGTCCTGATAGGGATTGATCCGCGAGCGGAAGTACTGAGCGAAGTCCTTGATGAAGATCCATTCGATGCTGTTGAGCCCATAAAGCAGCGGGAAATAGAGATACTGACGCCGATACTCCGGCCGCCATGCCTGCTCGGGACAGAGTCGCAGATGGCCGCGCGTTTCGATGTCGTCGTCCCACTCGAAAACATTGGGATAGCTGTGATGGAGCACGTTGTGCTTACGAAGCCAGAAATGGCGGCCGACGCCTAGCGACGCACAGCAGAGCCTGGCGATCAAAAGGTTGAGGCGCCGGTCGCCACAGAACGAGCCATGATTTGCGTCATGGAAGACGTTGAAGGCGAGAGCCGCCGCCGCGAAAGCCAACGAGACGCTGGCAGCGAGATAAGCGGCCATCCCGGGAGACGCCAGAAGCGCCACATACGAGCCGATGAACCAGCAGGCGATCAGGACGGCCTTGCGCCACAATGGGCCGGCGCCGTCGGGAGCTTCGCGAAGTTGCTGCGCCCCGCCTCGGAGAACCGCGCGAGCGAAAGTCTCATCCGGCGCCCCGCCTTTGCGCCCTTCGACCAGATTGTCCGCTTCGCTCAAGCCAGCCCCCGCACGCCAGCTCCTCCAGCCCCTTCGAAATCCGGCCCAGCCCGCGGTCGTCGACGGCGAAGATCACCAGCGCCGCCTACGATGACGAGCCGGCGCACAACCGTTAGCCTAGGCGCGCGGCGATGGGTGCGCAACCCAAAATCGGACTTCTGGATCGGCGGACTGATGAGCAGCGCAATCGACACTTTCGTCGACTTCGAGATCGGGATCGTCGGCGCCGGATTCGCGGGCGTTCTTGCAGCCATCGAGCTCAGACGCTCCGGCCGCAGCTCGTTTGCCATATTCGAGCGCGCCTCGCGCGCGGGCGGGGTATGGCGGGAGAACAACTATCCCGGCTGCGCCTGCGACGTTCAAAGCCCTCTCTACTGCCTCGCGACGCGGCCGAACCCGGATTGGGCCGCCAACTATGCCGGCCAGCCGGAGATCCTGGCCTATCTGGAGCGCGCAATACGGCAGGAAGGCCTCGACCGGCATATCCGCTTCGACAGCGATATTCGCGAGGCGCGGTTCGACGGGGCCCAGGGGTCGTGGAGCCTGACGGATCAGCGCGGCGAAGCGAAACGGGTGCGGGTTCTCATCCTGGCTATCGGGTCGCACAGCCGGCCGCTCACGCCGGACTTTCCCGGCATGGAACAGTTCGGGGGCGCCGTTTTTCACTCCGCCGCCTGGGACAGCAGCGTCTCGCTCGCGCAGAAGCGCGTCGCGGTGATCGGCGCGGGAGCGAGCGCCGTCCAGATCATCCCGAACGTCGCGCCGATCGTTGGACGGCTTAGCGTGCTCCAGCGCACCCCGGCGTGGGTCGTGCCGCGCGGCCACCGTGCGGTTCCGCCGTGGAAACGGCGCCTGTTCCGACGAGCGCCGGCTACGCAGCGGCTGGTCCGGATGCGACTCTACTGGACGCTCGAGGCTGCCGGCCTCGCCGTGCTCGGCAACCGCATTTTCGCGTCGATTCTGACCGGTATGGCCGAGCGCAACATCGCGAGGTCCATCCGAGACGCTGATCTGCGCCGGCGCCTCACCCCGAACTATAAGATCGGCTGCAAGCGCATCTTGGTGTCGGACGACTACTACCCGGCGTTCACCCGCGACAATGTCGAGTTGATCACCGACCCCATTGCCGGCTTCGCGGCGTCGGGGCTTGTCACCACGAGCGGCCGGGAGATCCCGCTCGATGTCGCAATTCTGGCCACAGGGTTCCGTGTCGCCGATCCCCAGGGCCTGCCGCGAATTGTCGGACTGCGCGGGCAGACGCTGTCGGAGCTGTGGATGGATAAAGGAATGCAGGGCTACCTCGGCGTGCATGTCAGCGGCTTTCCCCACCTGGCGATCCTGATGGGGCCAAATTCCGGGCCGCCAAGCTCCTCCGCCATTCACGTGATGGAGTCACAGATGGGCTATATCCTGCGCTACCTCGATGAGGTCGATCGGCAGCCGAAGGGGTCAGCGCTCGACGTCCGCCCGGACCGGCAACGCGCCTACAACGAGTGGCTTCAGCGGCGGCTGAAGACCACCGCGTGGAATTCCGGCTGTCGGAGCTGGTACCTGGACCGCGCCGGGCGGAACACGACCATGTATCCCGGTTTGACCTTCGCCTATCGCCGCCGCATGGCGAATCTCGATCCGGCGGATTACCTGACGGCGCCAGCCAGCGGAAGCGTCTCGCCTATTTGTGAGCCAGCGCCGGCGTGAGCTGCTCGACCGCTGCGGCCGCCCGCGTGGCCCGAGCCGAACGGGCCTTCGCGATCTGCCGGTCTGTCTCGGCCACTACCGAACGCGAAAATGGGCCAAAATGCGCGAACATGGCGCCCATGCAGATCCCGGACCGTATCGCGCGCGGATTGCGCCGCAGGACATAGGCGGCGAGACGAATGAGATCGCCCGCCATGTCACGACGGGTCCAGGCGACGGACCAGACGAGCCGCGCCAGTTGACGCGCGCCGCGCACCATGGCCCCCGGGGACATCGCGCCGTTCACGCCCGAGCAATCGAGGTGATCCACCGCGCGGCGAACGCGGGCAAAGTAGACGTCCGGACGATATACGTAGTCCACCACCGCACGGTATTCGCTGAGGATCTCGTCCCGCGGCCTCAGCGTTTCAAAGTTCAAGCCGGCCATGCACGGATCCGACTGTCTCGGCTCGGAAGCCAGATTATGCCCTGGCGTGAGGCGCCCCTCTCGCTCGAGCCGACGCGTCAACTGGGTGTTCGGCAGCGCATAAAGCAGGCCGACAGTGCTCATCGGGATCGCCGCTTCCTCGATCAGATCGATCATCGCCGCGCTGACGCCGACCGGGTCATTGTCGAACCCGACGATGAATCCCGCCATCACGAAGATGCCCTTGGCCTGGATACGATGAACGTTCTCCGCGATATCGCGGCGAATGTTCTGTTTCTTCTGCATCGCAACCAGAACATCGGGATCAGGGCTCTCGATTCCCGTGAAGACCGCGGTGAAGTTTGCGTCCCGCATCAACGCCAGCAGCGTGTCGTCGTCGGCGAGATTCAACGACGCCTCGGTCACGAGTTCGAATGGGTACCCGTGGGCGCGCTGCCAGCCGACCAACGCCTCCAACAGAGACTTCACCGCCTTCTTGTTGCCGATCAGGTTGTCGTCGGAGAAGATGACGTTGCCGCGATAGCCGAGCTCATAGAGACGATTGAGCTCGGCGAGCATTTGGGGCACGGTCTTCGTCCGAGGCTTCCGGCCGTAAAGCTCAATGATGTCGCAGAACTCGCAGCGGAAAGGGCAGCCTCGGGAGAACTGCACCGTGATCTCGGTGTACTGGGAAAGGTTGAGCAGATCGAAGCGCGGGATCGGCGTCGTCGTGATGTCCACGCTGAAAAGGGGAACACGGAACTCCCCCTCGCGCTCGCCGCGGCGCCACGCGGCGATGAAATCGGCGATACAGCCCTCGGCCTCCCCGACGATCCGGAAATCGGCCCGTCCGTAGATCTCTGGGCTCGAGCTGACGTCGGGGCCGCCGACCGCGATGGGTTTGCCGGCCGCGCGGGCGCGCTCGATCACAGCGAAATGGTCGCGTTGCTGAAACAGCATGCCGCTGGCCAGAACCAAATCCGCCCACGCGAGCGCCCGATCGAATTCGTCCTCGTCCTCCTCGATGTTGCGATCGATCAGGCGCAGCGCCCAGTCGGATGGCAGCATGGCCGCAACCGTGATCAGGCCGAGCGAAGGCGAGGGATAGGACTTGCCCACCAGCTGACAGGCGGCCTTGTAAGCCCAGAAGGAATCGCCATTGAATTGAGGGTTGACCAGCAGAACTTTCGGCCCGGGGCCGGCGGCTGTGCTTGGGGCGAGGCTCATTGCGCCGCCTTGACGTCGGCGGGGGCCATGTCACCCAGGAGCGTCACGTCCAGAAGACGGTTCGCCCGCATGAAGCGAAGGATGCCGACGACCGTATCCTCCAGCGACGAATCTGGCGCGGCGCGGCGCGAGGCGTCGCGCGCCCGGCGATAGACGGAGTTGTCGTACCGCTTAAACTCCATCGACGAGATACTATCGATGGAGTTCACCAGAAAATCAAGTAGCGGGAACAGGGGGTCGTCCACTGTGCATCGACGGATCACCTCCGGAACGAAGGCAGGCAGGTCGACCATCTTGAAGCGGCGCCCGGTTAGCCTTTCGATGATGGCCACGACGTCGATCATATTCGCATAGACGTCGCGCGTCATGTGAAAGACCTGGTTCTCGGTCCCCGGCTCATTCGACAGGGCGACGATGTTTCTCGCCGTGATGTCAGCCGGCACGAAGCTAACCTGGTTCAGCGCGTTGACGGAGACGCCGTGGCGGATCATGAACGCAAGCAGCCTCAGCGTGATGTCGAATCCGCCGCCATCGCCCGAAAGCGAGGGCGTGATCAACGCCGGGCGGAAGATGCGGGTAAGGAGACCCTTGCCGCGCGCGTCGAGCACAAGCTGCTCCGACACCCACTTCGACTGGCTGTAGCCGAAGTCGAGCAGCTCCATCGCCTCGTTGGCGTCGGACTCGAACAGCACATCCTTGGTCGCCCACCCGAAAATGAAGGTCGTGGAGACATAGTTGAACGTCTTCCGCCTGACGTCGAAGGCGAGCCGCAACAGCTCGTTGGTGCCCCCCACGTTGGCGGCGCGCATGCGGCGATAATTGAACAGGTAGTTCACCATCGCTCCGTTGTGCAGAACGGTGTCGACGCCAGAAGCGAGCTCCGACCACACGCGGTCCGTGAGCCCAAGACCTGGTCGCTCCAGATCGGCGGGAACAGCGGATACCCGGGCCTCGAAGGCGCGCAGCGTGGCGTCGGATTGCGAAACCGCGCGCAGGCCCCGGCGCAGCCGCTCCTTGCCTTGCTCGGGATCGCGCGCGCGCACCAAGACGTGGATGTCGGCATCCGTCTGCTGCAACAGATTGGTCAGCAGAAACGGCCCGAGGAACCCGGAGCCGCCGCTCAGGAGAATGGAACGGCCCGGCCCGGAGCAATACGGCCGGGCCTCCGGGGAGAAGGCAAGCGCGCGGTCGGCCTGCATCAATGCGCGGTCCCCCGCGCGCGCCGTCTCCCGCCGCGCATGCACGATGGCCCGGAATCGCGCGAGCGCGGCATCCGGTTGGGTTTCGAGCTGATCGATGAGACGGAACAGTTCGCCGACGCTCAGCGCCTGCAGCAGCCTATAGTCGAGGGCCTCGGTCAGCTCGGTTGCGCCTCTCGTCGTGAGGATTTCGGTCAATTCGTGCAGGAACAGCACGAGGTCGAGGGAATCGAGGCCGGCTTCCGCCAGCGTCATGTCCTCGTCTCCGTGCGATTCGCAGCGAGCGCGGAAGCGTGCGAGCGCGCCGCGCGCCCCGGTTGCGTCGCGGCGTTCCTGCTCGCGCGGCCAGACGAACTCCGCCACGACCTCGAAGGCGTTCGAGGCGAGCATTTCGCGCGCCCTGAAACGCATGACCTTTCCCGATGTGGTTCTCGGCACCGACCGCGGCGGGACGAAGACGATCCGGTGCGCTTCGAGACCCAGAAACCGGCGAACGACGGACAGTATCGCCATCCCGTCCGGAACGCGCTGGACGCTCGAGAGCTCGGCGGCCACGACGACGGTCTGTTCGCCCTCCTCCTCGAACTCGAAAACAGCGACGCCGCCGGCGCGCACCTCGTCCGACCAGCGCTCGACGAGCAGTTCGATGTCCTGCGGGTAGTAGTTCTGACCGCGGACGATAATCATGTCCTTTCGGCGGCCGCAGACGTAAAGCTCGCCTTCATGCAGGAAGCCAAGGTCCCCGGTGCGCAAAAACGCGCCCGCGGCGCCCCCGCGATCGTCCGCCAAACGGGCTTGAAAAGTCTCCGCGGTGGACTCCGGGTCGCCCCAATAGCCGGCGCATTTGCTGCGGCCGGAAACCCAGATTTCGCCGACCGCGTCTGGCGGCGCGACCCGCCGCTGCTCGGGATCGACGACGAGGACGCGCGTGTCTCCGAGCGGCCGCCCGCAGCTCATCAGATGGGTCGCGGCGCTGACTTCGGCGACGCTGCTCGTGGTCCTGACCTGCCCCTTCGCCAGCGCCTGACGATGCACCGACAGGACCTGGCGCCCGTGGCTCGAAACCGCGAGCGTGTTCTCCGCGAGGCCATAGGCGACGACGAACGACTTTGGCCGAAGGCCATAGGGGGCGAATGCCTGAAGGAACTTCTGATACACCGTCGGCTTGATCGGTTCGGCCGCCGCCATCAGGAATTCGAGCGAACTCAGGTCGAGCGACGCGATGGTCGCCGGGGGAATGCGGCCAGGCCGAAGGCAATATTCGAAGGCGAAGTTTGGAGCCGAAGTCGCGGTCGCGCGATGCCGCGCGATGCTTTCGAGCCATAGAGCAGGCCGCTGAATGAATGCGGTCGGCGAGAATCCGTGAAGCGTCGCACCGACCAGGGCGTTGTTGATGTAGTAGCCGATGAGCCCCATGTCGTGATGCTGCGGGAGCCATGACACGCCAACGGCGCCGGAATGGTCGACGACGTGGCTGGCGTTGGCGATGACGTTGTCGTGGCTGACCATGACGCCTTTCGGCGCGCTGGTGGTGCCCGACGTATACTGCAGGAACAGAATGTCCGAGTAGCCGCGCACCCCTGCCTCTCCGGCGGACCCGACGCGCTCGTCGGTGGCGATCAGCCGTTGCGCGGCGAGCCATGTCCCGTCGCCGGTCGTGGGATCGGCTTCGCCGAGGCGCTCGACGATGAGATCGCGCGTGCGTCCGCTGGTGAGGATTGCGCTTGCGCCGCAGTTTGAGGCGACGAGCCGCATCTTGTAGAGCGCCGCGTCCAGCCCATGGCTCGACGGCGCCGCCACGGGGACGGGAATGATCCCCGCCCACACGCAGCCGAAGAAGGCGCAGATCATCTCGAGCCCGGGGGGATAGGCCAGTATCGCGCGCTCTCCCTCGCGCAGCCCATCCGTCAGCTTCAGATGGCTTGCGATGACCCAGACCCGGTCGAGAAACTCCGCGCGCGTCAGGCGCTCGATGGAGGCGCCTTGCGCGTTGAGAAAATTGTAAAGCAGGCGATCCGGGTCTTCGGCGGTTCGCGCCTCGACCAACGCCGGAACGACATTCATGCGACTATGCCCGAAGCCCAAAACCGAACCGCGCCTCTACAGTCTTTCAAATCGCATCCACAATCCATCCCTCGGCTGCTGGATGATCATGGCCCGCGGACGGACGGGGGCTTCCGTAGCCAGCTGGAACCGATAGCGGCGCAGCAGGGCGTTCAGGATCATGACCATCTGCAGCATCGCGTAGCCCGAGCCGATGCAGCGTTTCGGGCCGGCGCCGAACGGCAGGTAGTGGAGGCTGTTGTGCAGGCCCTTGTCGGCGCCCATGAACCGGGCGGGCCGAAAGCGGTCGGGCTCCGGCCAGAAATCCTGCGCGTGATGCGCGCCGTGGATGAAGGCCACGACAGTCGCGCCGGCGGGAATTGCAACGCCGGCCGCTTCGTCGTCCTCGAGCGCCATCCGATCGACCATCCAGAACGGCGGGAAGAGACGCAGCGCCTCCTCGATTGCGGCGGTGGTCGCCGGCAGACGCGCGAGATGGTCGAACCGCAGCGGCCCCTCGCCGACGACCGTTTCCAGTTCGCCTCGCACCGCCTCGAGCGCGGTCCGATCGCGACTGAGGAGATAGAACGTCCAGCTGAGGGCGTTGGACGAGGTCTCGTGGCCGGCGACGAGAAATTGGAGGCTCTCGTCGAGGATCTCCTGGTCCGGGATCGCGCCGCCGTCGGGCCCGAACCCCGCGTCCATCAGGATCCCGAGCAGGTCGTCCGGCGTCCCCGCCGCGGTGCGGCGCTCGTCGATCAACCGCTGCAGGATCGCGTCCCCCTCGCCTCTGATCTTCCGATGGCGCCGCACGGAGCCGCTCAACGCAAACCACGGGCGCAGGTGCGGCTTGACGATCTGCCGCACCATGAAAGCCTGCACCGCGCCGATGCCGCTGCTGATGACCTCGACATCGGATTCTGGAAGCTTGGCGGAGAACAAGGAGCGCATGACCATGCAAAGCGTGATCCGCGTCATTTGCGAACCGACCTCCACCGGACCGCGCCCGATGGCCAGGTCGAACCTGGTCAGCGTCTCGTCGAGCGAGACCTGCATGTCGGCGGCCATCGCCGCGAGCCGGGAGGGGTTGAACGCCTGCTGAAGAAGCCGCCTTTTGCGCAGCCAGGTCGCTCCGTGGTCGGTCAGCAGTCCAGGACCCAGGAATTGTCCCATGCGGCGGATCTGGATCGAGGACTTCGGGTAGTTCTCGTGATTGTCCTTGAGGACGTGGCGCAGAATCGCCGGATCGGTCACGATCAGCACCTTGGTCATGCCGCCGAACCAGTAGACGAAGACGCCCCCGAGCCGGTCGGCGTGGCGGCGGAGCACAGCGGTGGCGTCGTCGAGCAGGGCGGGCGTTTCGCGGAACGCCTCAAGCCGCCCGACCTCGGGCACGATCCGGGCTCCGCCCCGTGCGGAACGCGGGTTGAGCGACGCCGACCCCATTTGCAATTCTACCCGCCCCCCATTTTCATGAACTTACGTTGGAATGTCTCTCTCTTTTCGCCGGCCGAGCCGCGCGCGCCAGGTCATGGCAGCGCGGACTTGAGATATTTATTGCCGGTCGCACGCGCGCGAGCGACCAGCTCATGCGCGTGGCCGCTGACCTCGGCCCCGCGCAGGTCGCCGATCTCCCCCTTCGCGAGCAGGGAAAACCCCAATTCGAGATCGCGCGTTTGCCGCGCAATCGTCGCGCCGACGAACGCCCGGGTGAGGATTCCCGCCCCTCGCGTGGGCTCCGCCCGCCACTCCCGCTGCAGCCGGCCGAGCACCCGGACGCCGAACTGCTGGCGCAAACGGGAAGGAGCGGCGCGCGGCTCGGGATAGACCGCGAGGATCGCCTCGCGCACGCGGCTCAGCTCATTGCCGGGGATCGGCGTCCCCTCCAGCGCCCGTTCAAGGAAGATGGCGATGCCGCGCTCGATCGATTTCAGAAATCGGAACAGCGCCATCTTGTCGTTCCGCGCGAACACCGACGAGCCGTTGGTCGGCATGACGCTCTTGAAATGGAGGTGGGCGTAGGCCGGGGCCTCGGGAACGCGGCTCACCGCGATGATCGTCGAAAGCACTTCGGCGAAGATGCGCTTCTGCTCCATCCCCGTGGTCTTGTAGTCGAGATAATGGGCTTCCCTGAACTCGTCGCGCGCCGCCACTGAAGACAGGGCCGGGATCGCAAAGGGGTTGATCAGGTACACCACAACCGGCGGGCGCGACTCGAAACCGCGGTTCAGCTTCTCGATCATCCCGCGCGTGGCGGCGATCGATTCCGCGGTCTCGCCGGGGAACCCGTGAATGAAACCGAAGGTGGCGACGATTCCGTGTCGCGCCAGCGCCTCGACCGCGGGCCGGACCTGCGCGACCTTGGTGCCCTTCTTCATCGCCTCGAGCATTCGCTGGTCGCCGCTCTCCTGTCCGACGAACAGGTGCCGCACGCCGGCGGCGGCCATCAGCCCCGCGCTCTCCTCGTCAATGTCGCTGACGCGGGCGAAGGCCCATATCGGATGCGGCGCGCCGCCTCGCGCGATGAGCGCGCGCAGGATCGCCTTCCAGCGCTCGTGCGGGAAGCTCGCGGTGGCGTCCATGATGTTGATGACCGCGTTGCCCAGAAGCTTGATCTGCATGATCGCCTCGGCGGCCGCCTCCGGCGATAGGGCGTTTGGAGCGCTGAGGGTCCGATAGCTGCAGAACTCGCATTTGAACACGCAACCCCGCTGGGTCTCGACGCCCGCTTCGATTAGGTCTTCGCGAAGATCGATCGGCGGCTCGATCCGGTCGGCGAGCGACCAGTCGATCCTCGGGCGCTTCGCGAGATTGATGAATTCCGCATGCCCGGTGTGCCGCATCGCGCCTCCGGGCGCGGACAGGTAAAGGCCCGGGATCTTGTCAAGAGATTCGCCGTTTCGGAGGGTCCGGACGATCTCGGGCAGGCGGTGTTCGCCCTCGCCAACGCAGAAAACGTCGGCGTCGAGCGACAGAAAGCCTTTCGCGTTCGAGGCGTAATAGGCGCCTCCCATCAGGATCGTCGCCGCCGGGAAGGCCCTGCGCGCCAGCCTGCCGAAGGCGAGCAGCCATGGCTTGTTGGTGACGAATGTCGAGCTGATGGCCACGGTCCGCGGCGGCAAGTCGCGGAGCGCGGCCAGGCGTTTGCGCCACCAGTCCAACTCGCGGACGCCGGGGTCGATCGCGCGCCACGAGAGACCCGCCTCGTTGAGCGCCGAGGCGAGAACGACCGCCGTCAGGGTGCGTATCTCCGGGAACATCATCTTTTGCCCGCCGAAGGCCGGCCGGGCGTTCTTCTTCCAGTAGTCCAGGCTGACCCCGAGATAGCCCTCGAGCTCGATCGTTGCGGATTCCAGCGGCAGCGCGATTTCGGAGAGATAGGTCGGACGCAGGTGAGGCTCGAGCAGGACCGAGGTCGCCGGCTCGAATGGAACGAGGACCAGGCAGTCGAACATTCAGCGCCCTCCCAGCGTGGTCACCGGGCTCCGCTCCGAAGAGAGGAATCAAAAAACGTCAATATGCGTGTTTTGCCCAAAGATTGCGCCCGCCTTCGCAACTCACTCCGCGAGCGCCCCGTCAGTCCCCGCCATCCTGTCGGACGATAAGTCGAGGCCGGGCGGGCGCCAAGAGCAAAATGACGGGGTCTTGAAGCGGCGTCCGCCCGCGATCCGCCCGCGACCGAGGGTGGACTGCTCACGGCGAACGCGATCTCTGCATGAGAAAGTCCTGGCCTAAGGCGTCAGCATTGGGCGCGCCGATCTGGCGCATGACCGTCTCGACCTCGGTACGGATCATGGCGACGGCATGGTGCGCGCCAGGCTGCCCGCCCGCCGTTACGCCATATAGCGTCCAGCGGCCGACAAAGACGAATTGCGCTCCGAGGCAGCGCGCCGTGACGATATCGGCGCCGCATCGGACCCCGCTGTCGAGCATGATCGTCATTTTGTGGCCGGCCGCCTCGCAGATTGGCTTGAGCGCCTCAATGGAGGCCGGGGCGCGGTCAAGCTGCCGCCCGCCGTGGTTCGATACGATGACGCCGTCCACGCCCGAAGCGGCCGCTCGCCTGGCGTCGGCCGGATGCATGACGCCCTTGAGGACCAGCCTCCGCGGCCACAGCTCTCGGACACGGGCTACGTCGTCCCAGGTGACCGGGACCGGAAGCTGCGCCTGCAGGAATTTCAAAAGCTCACCCTGGCCCGCGCCGGCGGGGAGGTATTTGCGCCAGTTGTTGGAGGCGAAGCCGCGCCCGGCAAGGTAGTCGTAGATCCATCGCGGATGCAGCAGCGCCTCCGCGCGAGCGGACAGGGACGGACGAATTGGAGGAGACAGTCCATTGCGGACATCACGCTCGTTCCTCGCCAGCGACGGCACGTCGACCGTGAGGACGAGGACCGGGAAACCGCAGCGATCCGCGCGCCGGATCATGTCGTCGCCGATCGCGCGGTCCCTGGGCATGTACAGCTGCTGCCAGCCGTGGTCCGGCGCGATCTCCGCCAGCTCCTCCATCGTCGCGGTCGCGGCGCCGGACATGATGAATGGAATGTTGGCCGCCTTGGCCGCGCGAGCCAGCATCAGGTCCGCGCCGGCGCGCAGCACTCCGGCCGCGCCAGTGGGCGCGACGCCGAACGGCTGCCCATACGTCTGGCCGAATAGGCGCGTCGCGCCGTCAACAGCGTCGACATTGACCATGCGCTTCGGCACAAGGGAGAAGTCGGCGAATGCTTCAGCGTTGCGGGCGAGGCACTCTTCGGCGTCGACGCCGCCCTCGATGAAATCGAACGCGATCCGGGGAAGCCGCTTGCGAGCCATGCGCCGCAGATCGTCATAGTTGATCGCCGCCTCGACGCCCACACGCTCTCCCAGGAATTTCCGGCCATCAAGCCGCGACAAGAGGACGGACGGCGGTGATCGGACCCTCCGCCGCGGTTTACGCCTTGAACTAGGCCTTGTCGGGCGCGCTTCGGTCAAGCGCGCCTGGCGACGCCGGCGCCTTATCCGCGTCTCTCCCGCACCGGCTCGAAATGCATGCGAATTCGTTCTCTCGGGCGCAATGTGATCATCGGCCTCGGCGTCGCCGGCGTCGGGTCAGCCGCCTGAAAACGATACCTTGTGACGATGGCGCTCAATATGACCGTCATCTGAATCATCGCGTACTGGAAGCCGATGCAGCTTCGCGGGCCCGCTCCAAACGGAAGGTAGTCGAAGCCGGAGCGGGACTCGTTCGCCTTCCCGCCAAAGCGGCCTGGCATGAAGTCCTCCGGACTGCTCCAGCGTCCGGGGTCGTGGTGAGCTCCATAAATGAAAGCGATAATTGTGGCGCCGGCCGGAATGGCGAATCCGCCAGCCTCGTCATCTTCGATCGCGGTTCGATCGATCATCCAGAAGGGCGGAAACAATCGCATCGCCTCTTCGATCGCCGCGGTCGTCAGGGGCAGATCGGCCAGATGGCTGGCGCCGAGCGGTTCGCCGCCCACGACGCGGCGCAGCTCGCTTCGAATCTGCCCTCCCCATTCCGGGTTGAGGCTCAGCAGATGAAGAAGCCAGGTCAGCGCGACCGATGACGTCTCATGCCCGCCCACGATCATGTGTACGCTCTCGTCCAGAATTTGCTGCGGCGTGAGCGCGCGGCCGAGGTCATCGGGGCCTGCGTCAACAAGGAGCTGGAGAAAGTCGTCCTGGGGCGCCGAGCGGCGCCGCTCGACGATTCTCGCAAGAATTCGATCAACCTGCGCGCGCATTTCGTGATGCCTTGCGAGCTCCCCGGACAGGCTGAACCATGCTCTTAGGTAAGGATGCACGATCTGGCGGACGGTGAACGCCTGAAAGGCGTTAATCCCATTGCTGATGAGGGCCGCTTCCTCGGGCGCGAGCCTCACCGAGAACAGGGATTGCATGATCGTCGCGAGGGTCATTCGGGTGATTTCGGCGCCGAGATCGACAGGTCCGGCCTGCGCGGTTCGTTCGAACTCCGCCAGGACCTCGTCGAGGACAGCCTGCATGTCGTGAACCATGGCCGAAAGCTTGTCGGACCGGAACGCCCGCTGCATCAGCCGCCGCTTGCGCCGCCATTCTTCGCCGTGAGTTGTCACCAGGCCCTGGCCGGCGAACTCGCCTATTCGCTCAACCTGAATTTCCGACTTGGCGTAGTTGCCCGCGTTGTCCTTCAAGACATGCCGCAGAACGAGGGGGTCGCTGACAACCAGAACGCGCTTAACGCCGCCAAAATAGTAGTAGAATGTTCCCCCCTGAATCGTCGCGTGATCCAGGAGGACGTCGGCTGCATTGTCCAGAAGACGGGGCGTCTCAAGGATCCCCCGCAGTCGTGAGACGCGCGGAATCCTCAGTGACGGCTCAGGCATCAGGCGCCCGCATTGCTCGCATTCGCCGCTCTGGCGCCGCTCCTCGACAAGCCCCTAAGCCGTGGGGGTTTGGGCATCGCTCTCAACCCGAGTTCGTCGTCGCGAAGGAATGGCTTCCTTCGTGTACTTGTTGGGCGTGGCGCGAGCGCGCGCGATCAATGCAGTCGCGAAAGCGCCCACGTCATCGGCTGGAACCCGACGTCCGTTCAGGCTGCCCCCGCCAATCTCGCCCGTTCGCCACGTGTGCCAGCCCATGCGGAAATCGTTCATCTGACGGCCAACCTTCGCGCCAAGAAACGCCCCCGTGACCAGGCCGAGGCCTTTGGTCGGTTCGGCGCGCCACTCGCGCCCAAGCCGATTGACGAGCGGGCGGTAGAAATAGCGCCTGAACGCCGGCGGCCGAAGCGGACGGCCGGGATAGGCGGTCAGAACCGCCTCGCGAACGCGCCTCAATTCGGCGTCGTTGACCGGCGTGCCCTCGAGCGAGCGCTCCAGGAATATGGCGATTCCGCGCTCCACCGACTTCAGCCACCGGAAGAGCGCGATCCGGTCGCTTCCGGCGAACACGGACGACCCGGTGGTCGGCATCACGGACTTGAAGAAAAGATGGGCGTAGGCCGGGGCCATCGGCTTGCGGCTCACGGCCATGATCGTTGTCAAAACTTCAGTGAACGCGCGCTCGGCGCTGAAGCCGCCGCCTTGCGGGTAGTCGAAATAGTTTGAGGCGCCGCTGAATTCCGCGCGCGCCGCGACAGCGGAGAAGTCGGGAATTGTGAATGGGTTCAACTGATATGTGAGCACAGGGGGATTTGATTCGACCCCGTCGTTCAGGGTCTCGATCATGCGCCTCGTCGCCATGAGGGACTCGGTCGTCTCTGACGGGAAACCATGGATGAAGGAGAAGGTCGCGATAATCCCGTGCTTTGAGAGCGCCTGCACGGCGGTCTTGACCTGCGCGACCTTCGTGCCCTTCTTCATGGCGTCCAGGATGCGCTGGTCGCCGCTCTCCTGCCCCACATAGACGTGTCGAACGCCGGCTGCGGCCATGAGCGGGGCGACCCTCTCGTTCAGGTCCGCGACGCGCGCAAACGCCCATATCGGATGGGGCGCCCCGCCGCGCGCGATCAATTCCTCCAAGACGGCGATCCACCGGTCGTGCGGAAAAGTCGCGGTCGCGTCGAGAATGTTGATGGTTGCGTTGCCGACCGCCCTCCCCGCGCCCATGATCGCGTCCGCCGCTTCTTTGGGGCCCAGGGCGCCCGGCGTTTGCAGCGTCCGATAGGTGCAGAACTCGCACTTGAAGATGCAGCCGCGCTGGGTCTCGACGCCCACTTCCACGCGCTCGTCGGGAGCGAGCGCCGGTTCGATCCGCCTGGCCAAAGTCCAGTCCACGGGGGGCCGGGTTCGAAGGTCGATCGGCTCGGCATGACCGGTGTGATTCAATTCGCCCTTCTTGCCGAGAAGGTAGAGGCCGGGGATGCCCGACAGGGGACGGTTCGCGGATATCGTGCGGACGATCTCGGGAAATCGAACTTCCCCTTCGCCGATGCAGAAGACGTCGGCGTCCAGCGACAGAAACTTCTTGGCGTTGGTCGAATAGTAGGCGCCCCCTGCAATGATCCTGCTGTCCGGCAGACTGCGCCGGACAAGCTCGAAGAAGGCGCGGAGCCACGGGAAGGCGAGGACAAAAGTCGTGCTCACCGCCACTGTCCGCGGGGCGAGCGGTCGCATCCGCATGAGCGCATCCCGCCACCAGTCCAGCTCGCGATTGCCCGGATCGAGGGCGCGCCAGGAAAGGCCGGCGTGCTCCATGGCGGATGCAAGAACGACCGCTGTCAGCGACCGTGTCCGGGGAAACGACAGCTCGCGCCCGCTGATGACGGGCCGCCTCCCCCGCTCCCAATAGTCCAGATCAATGCCCAGATATTCTTCCAGCTCGACATTTGCGGCTTCCAGCGGAAGGGCGACCTGCGCCAGATATGTGGTGCGCAAGTGAGGGTCGAGCATCACCGAGGTAGCGGGTTCGAACGGAACGACGATCAGACTGTCTATCATGTCGACTCCAAGACAGCTGTTGCGAGCCGACAGCCGTCAATGATGGCAGCTTGGGGGTCCCGGGAGCGCCGCGGGCGTTACCTCGAGTATAGTTTGAGACAGTGCCGATGATCGAAAGCACCCGAGCCTATCTTGCGGCGACATGCCAGCGCAAGATGGAATAACGCCGAGCGCACAAGGCGTTCCGGATCACCCGGGCGCGGCGGAGGGCGCCCCCTGATGTGATCCGGCCGTTTGATATGCTAACATGGATGGTGGAGGCAGCGCGATGAGCGTGACCCGCAAGCTGGCCGCGATCCTGGTCACCGATATCGTCGGGTTCAGCCGGCTCGCCGGCGTCGACGAGGAGCGGACGCTCGCGCGGATACGCGCGCTGCGAGGCGATCTCGTCGCCCCCGCCGTCGCCGCCCATCACGGCCGTATCGTCAAGGGCACCGGCGACGGCTCGATCGTCGAATTCCGCAGCGTCCTCGATGCGGTGCGCTGCGCCATCGAAATGCAGACCGGCCTGGCCGAGCGCAACGCCGGGGTGCCCGCGGAAAGGCGGATCGAATTTCGCGTCGGCATTCACGTTGGCGACGTCGTCGAGGAGAGCGACGGCGACCTCATGGGCGACGGAGTGAATATCGCCGCGCGGCTCGAAGGGATCGCGAAGCCGGGAACCATCTGTCTCTCGGAAGACGCCTATCGACAGGTCAAAGGGCGGCTCGAGATGAGGGTCAGCGATCTCGGCGCCACAAAGCTCAAGAACATCGCAGAGCCGATGCGCGCCTATCTGGTCGAGGTCGACGGGCCCGGCGAGCCGCTGAAGAGGCCGGCTTCCCGCCATCGGTTCGCCGCCGCTCTCGCTGCGCTCGCGATCCTGGTCGTCGCTTGCGCCGCGGGCTGGTGGTTCATCGCCGACAAGCGGCCAGCGCTTACGGCTTCGTTATTCGGACCGACCGCCGCCGTCACCCCCGCCGCGGGCGACCAGCCGATGGCGCCGCATGCCGAGACCCAATCGCAGGCGAAGACCTCGCCGACCGGGGAATCGTCGGCAACGCCGGCCGACTCTTCATCCGCGCCGGCTGTCGCCGTGACGCCGGCCGAAAGCAACCAGCCGCCGGCGCCGTCGCATGAGATCCAACGCCCGCCGCGGCCCGCATTGACCGGCCCGCCCGATGTCGAGCCCACGGCAAGAAAGGTCGTGCGCTCGTCAGCAAGGCGCCAGCCATCGAACTCAGAGCCGGCGCAATCTCAAGCTGTCGAAGGCGCGTCGAGCTCTTCGCAGCCTTGCTCTGTCTCGGCGGCGCAGACCAGCGGGAACCACCAATCTTGCGCGTATTTGAACTCCCAGCCGTCAAACCTCGAGCAGGCGCAGCCCTCGCCTGGCGAAAGCGCTTCGAATTCTTCGCAATCCTGCTTCATTTCCGCGGCGCAGATGAACGGCAACCACCAATCTTGCGCGTATTTGCGTGGGTATTGAATACCCGAAGCCAGTACGGGGCTGGCGCGCTTTGGGTCGAACCACGAGCGTCAGGGAGCATGGCGGAGGCGGCGGACGGCGCCATCAAGGCGTCATGGCCGGGCTTGTCCCGGCCATCCCCGAAGGCCCAGCGCATCGACGCAGGCAAGCGCGAAAAGCCTTGCGACCGTCCGCCTTCCTGCCGGTCGCGCCGAGGCGGGACTCGTTCTTGCGGCGGCCCGGCGTGGATGGCCGGGACAAGCCCGGCCATGACGGCAAGGGTTCGACGAACGAACAGCAAACCGGTCGACCAACACATAACGCCATAAGAGCCCAGGCTTTTCGCTCTTATCGCGTTGGCTGTTGTGGGGAAGGAATCGGGAGCATGGCGGAGGTGGCGGACGGCGCCATCAAGGCGTCATGGCCGGGCTTGTCCCGGCCATCCCCGAAGGCCCAGCGCATCGACGCAGGCAAGCGCGAAAAGCCTTGCGACCGTCCGCCTTCCTGCCGGTCGCGCCGAGGCGGGACTCGTTCTTGCGGCGGCCCGGCGTGGATGGCCGGGACAAGCCCGGCCATGACGGCAAGGGTTCGACGAACGAACAGCAAACCGGTCGACCAACAGATAACGCCATAAGAGCCAAAATTCGCGCTCTTATCGCGTTGGCTGTTGTGGGGAAGGAATCGGGAGCATGGCGGAGGTGGCGGACGGCGCCATCAAGGCGTCATGGCCGGGCTTGTCCCGGCCATCCACGAAGGCCCAGCGCATCTACGCAGGCAAGCGCGAAAAGCCTTGCGACCGTCCGCCTTCCTGCCGGTCGCGCCGAGGCGGGACTCGTTCTTGCGGCGGCCCGGCGTGGATGGCCGGGACAAGCCCGGCCATGACGGCAAGGGTTCGACGAACGAACAGCAAACCGGTCGACCAACAGATAACGCCATAAGAGCCAAAAGTCGCGCTCTTATCGCGTTGGCTGTTGTGGGGAAGGAATCGGGAGCATGGCGGAGGTGGCGGACGGCGCCATCAAGGCGTCATGGCCGGGCTTGTCCCGGCCATCCCCGAAGGCCCAGCGCATCTACGCAGGCAAGCGCGAAAAGCCTTGCGACCGTCCGCCTTCCTGCCGGTCGCGCCGAGGCGGGACTCGTTCTTGCGGCGGCCCGGCGTGGATGGCCGGGACAAGCCCGGCCATGACGGCAAGGGTTCGACGAACGAACAGCAAACCGGTCGACCAACACATAACGCCATAAGAGCGCGGCTTTTTCTTGCGATTATCAGAAACCACGGATAGAGTGGTCCTGTCGCCGAACGCGCCGCCTCGAGGAGCGGCGCCGGGAGAAGCGGGGAAGCGGGTTTTTGCCCCGGATCGTCGTAACCCATTGAAAAGGCCCAATTCGCGGAAGGGTTTTCCTTTGATACCTTTCCGGATTCCTTTGCCCCGCTTCCGGTTTCCTTTGCTGGGCTTCCCGCATTCTTTGCTGGGCTTCCTCCGGGCTTGGGTCTCGCCGGCGCCATTGGAGCAGCCACAACAATTCAAAGTCAGCCCGCTCCAGCAAATGCCGGGACCAAACATTTAGCCGCAGAAAACCTCAATTATGAGCGATAGAGGCTCGCCAAGCTAAAGGAGTCGGTCTCATGTCATTCAGCACTCTTCTCTCCGCGGCGACGGTCGGGATGACGACGCTGGCGTTCGCCTTCGCCGCTCCGGCCTCGGCGCAAGAGTCCTACGCGCATACGCATTACGCGCACTCCCGTTATCACCACTACGCCCACCATAACGAGGGTCGTCACATCGTCGTTCATGCGCAAGAACCCGCGCCAGCGCCGGTCCAGAGCTACGCCTGGGGGCCAACGGCGGCGGTCGGCAACGTCGTGGTGGGAACCGGCCAAGCCGTGCAGGGCGTCTTTACCGGCGCGGGCGCGATTGTCGGCGGGGTCCTGGGGGGAGTGGTCGGCGGCGCGGCGGCGCTCGTCGGCGCCCCGTACAGCCCTGCGCCGGGCTCGGCGTCGAGCTACCCATATGGCGCGCCTTTCGCCGCGCCGTTCAATGCGGCGGGGGCCGTGGCCGCATCGCCGTTCCAGGTCGTGGGCGGCGCTTTCGGAGGGACCCCGGCCGCCCGCACCGGCTACTGAGGCGCTTTCGGCTCTTGCCCGTTCTCAAGATCGGCGTTCGCGCGGCGCGATCGCCGAGCCGTCGCCGCTCTCAAAACGCATTCCGGTCGTGGTAAGTTTGCAAGAACTGCCGGACCCGCAGCTCCGGGCTTTCGTGGAACACGCGTCGCGGCGGGCCTTCGTCGATGATGCGACCCTCGTCGATGAAAGCGATGCGGTCGGCAACGTGGGCGGCGAAACCCATCTCGTGAGTGACGATGAGCATCGTCATGCCTTCCGCCGCGAGACTTTTCATCACCTCCAGCACTTCGCCGACAAGCTCGGGATCGAGCGCCGAGGTCGGCTCGTCAAAGAGCATGAGTTTCGGCTGCATTGCGAGCGCCCGGGCGATGGCGACGCGCTGCTGCTGGCCGCCGGACAGATGGGAAGGATAGGCGCCGACCTTGGCGGCAAGCCCGACGCGGGCCAGCATTGCGGCTGCGCGCTCACTCGCTTCGCGCGCTTGAAATCCACGCACCCGCCTGAGCGGCTCCGAGACATTGCCGAGCGCCGTCATGTGCGGCCAGAGGTTGAAATGCTGGAACACCATGCCGATCTCGCGCCGCATTTCGCGCAGGGCGCGGGCGCTCATCAGCCGGCGCGCTCCAGGCCCCTTCTCCTCGTAGCCGATCAGCCGGCCGTCGATGCGCACGTCGCCGGCGTCATAGGCTTCGAGGAAGTTGACGCATCTCAGAAGCGTGCTCTTGCCCGATCCGCTGGGCCCAATCAGACACACGACCTCCGATCGCTTGACCCCGAGGTCGACCCCGCGCAACACCGGGTGGGCGCCGAAGCTCTTGCTGACGCCGGCGAGCTCGATCATCGGCGCGCTCACGCGCGAGCCTCCTCTCGCGCGAGAAAGGCGGTCACACGCGCTTCGAACCGGGCGCCGAGACGCGACACGGTTTCGACCAGGAGCCAGTAGAAGACCGCCATGGCGAAGATGGCGTCAAAGGCGGTGAAGGTCTCCGCCGCCATCGTTTGCACCTGGTACATGAGCTCGGGGACGGTGATGATCGACAACACCACCGTCTCCTTCGACAGCACGATCAGCATGTTGACGATCGAGGGAACCGCGGCGACCAGCGACCCGGGCAGGATGATCCGGACGAGCGTGGCGAATGGCGCCATGCCGACGCTCGCCGCCGCTTCGATCTGGCCGGCCGGCACCGAGGCGAAGCCGGCCCGAAAGATCTCGGCGAAATAGGCCGATGAGTACAATCCGAGACCGACGACGCCGGCGGATATGGCGCCAAGCCTCAAGCCGATCGACGGGCCGCCCGAGTAAATGAGGAAGAGCTGCATCAGGAACGGCGTGCCGCGGAAGACCTCGATGAACCCCCGGATAAGCCACCGCAACGGCGGGATTCGCATCCGGTTCATGAGCGCGATCGCAAAGCCCAGAACGAGGCCAAGAGCGCCGCCCAAGCCCCAGCAGAAGATCGTGACGCCAAAGCCGCTGATGAGCGACGGCCCGTAGCGCCACAGCAGCTCCGGGTTCATCGTCCGCTACCGG
This sequence comes from uncultured Alphaproteobacteria bacterium, assembly GCA_963761435.1. Lineage (GTDB taxonomy): Bacteria > Pseudomonadota > Alphaproteobacteria > Rhizobiales > Beijerinckiaceae > Roseiarcus. The sequence goes on from CAVXHJ010000010.1 coordinate 1,348,756, forward strand.
CCGCCAGGCGCCGTTCGGCAAATCCGCCCAGCGTCGCCAGGCACAGATTGATCGCGAGATAGAACATGCCCCCGCCGACATAGGCCTCGAACGGCCGATAGGTCTGCGAGGCAATGTTCATGCTTGCGCGGGTCAGCTCGGCAATGCCGACCACCGAAACGAGCGACGACGCCTTGAGCAGCAGAATGAACTCATTGATGAGCGGCGGGACCGAGATCCTGAGCGCCTGCGGCATGAGAATGCGCCGCCAGACGTCGAGGCCGGCGAAACCCAGCGCGGTCGCCGCCTCGCCCTGCCCGCGCGGAACGGCGTTGAGCGCGCCGCGCAGGATTTCCGATTGAAACGCGGCGGAAGAGAGGGCAAGCCCGCCCACCGCCGCCACTATGGCGGGCACGTCAAATCCGTATTTGGCAAGAAAGTAATAGATGAACAAGAGCTGCACGAGCAGCGGGACGCCGCGAAACACGCTGACGTAAGCAGCGCCCAGCCGGTTGAGCCAGATGCGCCGCGAGATGCGGGCGGCGCAAACAGCGGCGCCGAGCAGAAACCCGAGAGACGATTCCGGCGAAGGAGACGGCCAGGGTCGTCGTCGCGGCTTCCGCGAGATAGCGCAACGCGTGGAGGATGACCTCAGGCTTCATGGCGTAGGATGGATTGCTTCCCCCCGGACTCGATCCGGGGGTCGCTCGCAATGACGCGCGTCATCGTCCGCGAGCGTCATTGCCAGGAGCCATAGGGCGTTTGCAAGAACGCCCGTCTCTCGACGGGCTTTGGCGACGAAGCAATCCATCCAGCCAGGCCAGTCAGCGATCCAGTCGAGGAACCCCGCGCCCGGCGCGGTCAGATCGACGGCTCGGGGACGGTCTTGGGCAAGTCCATCGTCTGCCCGAACCAGGTCTTCTGAATCTTGCCCATCGTTCCGTCAGCCTCGACCTTGACGATTGCCGCGTTGATCGCGTCCATCAGCGCCTTGTCGTCAAGGCGCGCGACCCACGAAAAATAGGTCGGCTGGCCGAACGGGGGCGTCACGACGGCGAACGTATCGGGGCGCTGCTGGGCGACGTAGGCGAGGTTCGGAAACGAATTGACCGAGGCGTCGATGCGCCCGGCGGCGAGATCGGCGTAGGACTGGTTGTTGTCGACATATTCCTTGACTTCGACCGGCTTTGGCAGCTTGGCGGCGAACGCCTTGAGCTGCTCGACCTGGGAGGTGCCCTTCTGGCCGCCCACCGTTTTGCCGGCGATATCCTCAGGCTTCATGATGCTTGAATCGTTGGCGCGCTTCATCAGCGCCGCGGTCGCGTCGGCGATCGGCACCGAGAAGGCGTAGCGCTTCATGCGCTCCTTGGTGATGGTCACCGGCGCGATGACAAGATCGAACTTCTTCGCCTCGAGTCCGGGCAGCACGCTCGTCCACGGCAGATCGAGATAGGAGACCTTGACCCCCATTTCCTTGCCGACGGCGTCGATGAGATCCCGATCGAGGCCCTTGTAGACCCCGTTGTCTGAGATGTCGAAAGGCGGGAATTGCATTTCGGTCGCGGTCGTAAGTTCGCCGCGCTTCTTGACCTCGGCCAGCGCGTCGTCGGCGAAGGCGGCTCGCGTCAAGCCGAGAAATGCGCCCGAGGCTGCGACCGAGGCCAATCCGCGCTGAAGCGCGCCGCGCCGGGTCAGAACGAGTTTTTCGTACTGCGTCATAACTAAGCTCCCGATCTTATTGGTCCTGAAGCGCCGCCGAAACGGTCATATTCAAACTTCAGAGCCAATGTTGACGACACTCATTCGGCTGTCAAATAGGGGCCCAGCGGTCCGACGGCGCTTGAAACAAGGCACTTGCGTCGCCCGTAGTTTTGTGCACTGTCTCGCTGTGTGGCATCTCATGATGGGTGGCTCAAATGCGCTATTTCCTGACTTCCCTGCCAATTCTCTTGATCGCCAGCTCCGCGTACGCTCAGGTGCTCAACGGCCCCTCGCCCGAGTCCGATCTCGGGCTCGCGAGCATCGTCATGGTCGTCGGCGCGGCCTTTCTGGCCTACCGCCTCCGTCGCCGCTGAGGCCGCCGGATCAGGCCCGCTCGAGGCGGTGACCCTGGGCGCGCGGGCGTGACTTCGGTCTTGCGCGTCTCTGCTTACGCCAGCGTGGCGCCTTGACCGCTCCTTCTGCAAGGTTGCGAGCGGTCGCCTTCGTCGCTGTGGCGCTGTCTGCTCTGGCAGGCTTGATCTCGCGGGTGGCGTCTGTCCAAACCGACGTCGCGCCGTTCGCCGGCGTCGAGTCGCTGAACCTGGCTCCGGGTCAGCAGTTCGGGGGCGCGACATTCGACGGAATTGCTGGTGGGGAAGACATTCCGAGCATCCGCCTGAAAACGGCGCAATGCGGCGAGCCGATCTACGCCGCGCCGCTGCCCCTGAGAGCCGTGGCCGCGGTCGAACTCGCCGATCGGGAATATCTGAGTCATCCCGGCTACGCTGTCAGGGATGTCTTTCACGGCCAAGTACGGCCGGCCTTCTCATATTTCGCCAGGGTCCTGGCTCGAAACCCGCTGACGTCAACAAGAGTCGACTATTTTATTCGATTCTACGCTCCCTCCGGCTGCGCCATCGATGATCGAGCCTACGTCGAGTGGGCGGGAATGATTTTGGCCCCGGGGACCGCGTCGCCGCCTACGGGTCAGGGCGACTGACGAGGTCCCCTTGGCGACGCGAGCCGTCGCGTCCATCGACGGGGATACGCTGAACAGCGAGGATGAAGACGCGCCGCCTGGTTGCCGGGGCGCGTCGAACATGCATTCTGTCGGCATTCCAATTTAAGGGAGCACGGTCGGACGCGATCCGGCTCCACGCCGACCGGAGGATTTGGCCCAGCATGATCGAGGATCCTGCCCCGCTCGTTTTCGCACCGGCGGTCGAGAGGCCGCCGGCCAAACTCGTCGAGCGCTTTCGCGGGGTCCCGACGAGCTTCATTGTGGATGCGATGGGCGGCTCGGGCGCGCTCGACTGGCGGATCAAGCCGTTCGTCGGGCGTTCGCTCGTCGGCGTCGCGCTCACCTGCGACTGCGGTCCGCTCGACAATCTGGCGTTCATGGCCGCGCTCGCCGAGTGTCAGCCGGGGGATGTGCTGGTCGTTGCGACGGGGGGCTACGCAGGGGCGGCTGTGACCGGAGACCTTCTGATCGGCGTCGCTCGTAACCGAGGCGCCGCCGGCTTTGTCACCGACGGGCTCGTACGCGACCTCGACGACCTCGAAACAATTGGCCTGCCAATATATGCGACTGGGACTCACCCCGAACTCCCCACAGAGGCGCGGTCCCGGCTCGGTCGGGCTCCCGGTCGTCTGCGGAGGCGTTGCGATCGCCTCCGGCGATGTGGTCGTCGGCGATCGCGATGGCGTTGTCGTCGTTCCGCACGCCCGTATTTCGGCGACCCTCGAAAATCTCGAACGTGTCAAGGCAGCTGAAGCCGCCACGCTCGAGCGGGTGCGCGGGGGATTGAAAGAATTGCCCGTGGACGTTCCCGCGCTCCGGCGCAAGCGCGGCGCGTAAGAGCGAAGCGCCGCGAGGAAGTTTCGCGCCAGCGTTGGAGCCAACGGCCATGATCGATTTCCCCATCATCGATTCCCACATCCATCTCCTCGACCAAAAACGGTTCGGCTACGCCTGGGCGAGCGGCGCTCCGGCGCTCAAGCGCGACTGGACGCCGAACGATCTCGCCAATGCGGCGAAACCTTATGAGATCGAGGGGTTGGTCTTCGTCGAAGTCGATGTCGACATGCCCCAATATCTTGACGAAGCCGATTGGGTCGACGGCCTCGCCAAACATGATCGCCGCGTGATGGGTGCGGTCGTGTGCCTGCCGCTCGAGCGTGGGGCGGCGATCGAGCCGGAGATCGCGCGCGTCGCGAAACTCAAAACGGTCCGCGGCGTGCGCCGCCTGATCCAGAATCAGTCCGATCCGGATTTCGTGCTGAGGCCAGGTTTCCTCGAGGCGATGCGGCTCCTGCCGAAGTACGGCCTGGCGTTCGACGTCTGCATCTTCCACTCGCAGGCGCCAAACACGCTCACCATGATGCGCCAATGTCCGGACGTGTCCTTCGTCCTCGATCACATCGGCAAGCCCGGGATCAAGGCAGGCCTCCTCGATCCGTGGCGGGCGCATATCCGTGAAATGGCGGCGCTGCCCAATGTGGTGTGCAAACTTTCCGGCGTGACCACCGAGGCCGACCATGACGCCTGGACGCGCGATCAGCTGAGACCCTACATCGATCACGTGATCGACTGCTTCGGTCCCGATCGCATTCTCTACGGCGGCGACTGGCCAGTCTCGGAGCTCGCTGGGAGCTATCTGCAATGGCTGGCGACGCTGGACTGGGCGACGGCGGGCTTTTCTCCTGCCGACAAGCGCAAACTCTTTCGCGACAATGCCGTCAAAGCCTACCGGCTCGCTGACTTTTCAAAAAACTAGATCGGCGCAACCAACAGCCACGACATGTCCGAAGCTGCCGCGGCGGATGTCTGCGGGCATCCTGGACGATTGTTATCGCTGACGCCGGGCCCCTGGGCCTGCTTGGCGAGGCGGACATCTGAAAAGCCGGCATTTGCGAATCTTTCTTGCTGAAATGCAGAATTATGCTATAGTGCGAGAGCGATGGTTCGGCGATTAAATCAAGGGCGGGAGATGCTTTCGGAGGGGCGCCGCCGAGGAGGAAGAAAAGTATTTGAATTCGCCGTAGCCCTTTGAAAAGTCCCAATTCCAGAAAATAAAAGAAAGCAAATGAAAGGGTTTTCGTTTTCGTCGGTTTTCGCCGATTTTCGCCGGTCTTCGCGGGCTTTCGCGCGGCCTGACGCCGTTCTTTCGGCCAGCGCCACTGTCCAGCGGCCGGAAGTCCGATGAACTCGGCCGCGTTGCAACGCCAGGGCTACAGCGTCGCGGCGCTGCGCGAGCTTGCCCGCAGGGAGCTGCCGCGCGTGCTGTTCGACATGGTCGACGGCGCCGCGGGAGACGAAATCACCATGCGCAACAACGAGGCTGCGCTCGCGGGACTGGAGCTCGTTCCGACGCTGCTTGCCGGAGCGGCCACGCGCGACCAGTCGGTCGAATTGTTCGGCGTCAAGTTGCGGTCGCCGGTCATCATCGGCCCGACCGGGTTTGCAGGCCTCTTGTGGCCGCGCGCCGAACTCGCCACGGCGCGCGCCGCCGCGCGGTTCGGAACGATCTATTCGACGAGCCACGCCTCGCTGTCGAGCATGGAGGAAATCGGCGCGGCGACGCCCGGCCCGAAATGGATGCAGACGTTTCTCTACAAGGACCGGGGCATCACCAAGGAATTCGCCACCCGAGCCGCCGCCGCCGGGTATCAGGGTCTCATCCTCACCGTTGACAACCAGGTGGTGGCCGGGCGCGACCGCGATGCGCGCAACGGGACATTCTTCCCCTTGCGCTGGACGCCACGCCGCCTCGCGGACTTCGCGAGCCGTCCCGGCTGGCTCATGCGCATGCGCGCAACGCCCTCTCCGAGCTTCGCCAACTACACCGGCCGCTCCTCGATGGCCGTCTTCGGTCCGCTCATGCTCGAACAGCTCGATCCGGACATTGGCTGGCGTGACGTCGAGTGGCTGCGAAGCTTGTGGCGCGGCCCGCTCATCCTCAAGGGGCTCCTGAACCCGAACGAGGCGCGCGAGGCGGTGAAGCGTGGCGCGGACGGAGTCATCGTCTCCAATCACGGCGGGCGCCAGCTCGACGGCGCTGTCGCCTCGATCCGCGCGCTTCCTGGCGTCGTCGAGGCCGTCGACGGCCGGGCGCCCGTCATGGTCGACGGGGGCTTTCGCCGCGGGGTTGACGTCGTCAAGGCGCTGGCGCTGGGCGCGCGCGCGGTTCTGATCGGTCGGCCGCATCTCTGGGGCGTCGCCTGCGCGGGCGAGGACGGGGTGTTCTGGGTGCTCGAGCTTTTCCGGCGCGAGATCGACCGCGCGCTCGCGCTCGGCGGCTGGGACGGCGTGGCGAAGCTCGACACGCGCATCTTTTTTTGTGCTGGGGCGAGCGGCGCCAGGCGCGGCTCTTAGAAGGTTCTTCTCCGTATTGCGCCAGATGCTTGGTTCTCGAGCAACTGGCGCCGGCCTGAAATCGTCATTGCGGGGAGCGTCCAAACTGACAACCGAAGACGCCCGGAAGATCGCAATAGCGTCACCGGGGGCCAGGGGTCCGAAGCTCAATCGTCCCCTGTCGTAAAACTGTCGTCTCTTTGTCGCAATAGGCATATCGAGCGAGCCTAGAAACGGCTGCCGTGCGCCCATCGCCGCGGCCAAACTCGATCACTGCCAGCGCCCGGGAGGCGTTCAATGACACTCGCCAATTTCATTCGCGTCGTTGCGTTTGCTCTATGCGCCGCAACGGCCTCCTTCGCGCACGCAGCAAGCGTCTCGGGCGCGGGGGCGACTTTCCCCTATCCAATCTATGCCAAATGGGCTGACATGTATCAAAAGCAGACCGGCTTCAACCTCAATTACCAATCCATCGGCTCAGGCGGCGGTATCAAACAGATCAAAAACAAAACAGTCACCTTCGGCGCTTCCGACATGCCGCTTGAGCCGAAGGACTTGACGGCTTCCGGCCTAATTCAATTCCCGACGGTGGTTGGCGGCGACGTGCCGGTTGTCAATCTCGATGGCGTCGGCCCGAACGATTTGGTCCTCGATGGTCCGACGCTCGCGAATATTTTCCTTGGCAAGATCACCAAGTGGGATGACCCGGCGATCAAGGCGCTCAACCCGAATGCCAAGCTTCCGTCGAATGCGATTGTCGTGGTGCATCGTTCCGATGGTTCCGGGACGACGTTTATCTTCACGGATTATCTGTCCAAAGTCAGCCCCGACTGGAAATCAAACGTCGGCGTCAGCACCTCCGTCGAATGGCCAGTCGGTATCGGCGCCAAGGGCAACGAGGGTGTTGCGAACAACGTCGCCCAGACGAAAGGCGCCATCGGCTACGTCGAGTATGCTTACGCGCTCGAAAACAAGATGGCGTCAGTGAAGATGATCAATCAGGACGGAAAAGCAGTCGCGGCTAACGCAGCAGCATTTCAGGCGGCCGCGGCGAACGCTGACTGGGCGCACTCTGATCACTATTATGTCATCCTCACGAATCAGCCGGGCGCAGACACTTGGCCGATCGCCGGCGCGACCTTCATCCTGATGTACCAGCAGGCGGTGGATCCCGCCGCCTCGGCCGAGGCCCTTAAGTTCTTCGATTGGGCCTACAAGAATGGTAAGCAAGCCGCTGAAGCACTCGACTATGTGCCGCTGCCGGACGCGGTGACCGCACAAATCGAAAAGACTTGGGCGGAAATCAAAGGGTCTGACGGCAAACCGGTGTACACCCCTTGACCTTCGCCTAGGGACGATCGTGATCTCCTCATTCTCGCGATGTTCCCTTCCGGTGCGGCGGACTAGCAGCCCGCCGCAGCTGTTCCGGAGCTCTTGACGCAATGACTGAGATTGCGATGCCGCAGATCGACCTGGCTCGATCCAAAGCTGAGGCGCGCGAGCGCGCGACAAAGCGCTTTGCCCTGAGCGACGTTTTTTTTCGCCGGCTTACCCAAAGCGCAGCAATCATCGTGTTGTTGATCCTCGGCGGAGTCATTGGGTCGCTGATCAAGGGCTCGATTCCGGCGTTTCAAGCGTTCGGCTTAGGGTTTTTTACAACTCAGATTTGGAATCCGGTCACCGAGAAGTTTGGCGCGCTTGCCCCGATCTATGGAACCGTCGTCACCTCCGTCATTGCGATGGCGATTGCGGTGCCACTGGGCATCGGAATCGCCATCTTTCTCACTGAGCTTTGTCCGCCTGCCCTGCGACGGCCGATCGGCACCGCCATTGAGCTATTGGCCGGGATCCCGAGCATCATCTACGGAATCTGGGGTTTGTTCGTTTTCGCCCCGTTTCTCCAAGTATACCTTCAGCCGTTTCTTATTGAGATTTTCTCGAACGTTCCGGTGTTCAATTTCCTCTTCGCCGGGCCCCCTTACGGCATCGGCATACTGACCGCTTCGCTCATCCTTGCCATCATGGTTGTGCCCTTCGTGGCGTCGATTTCGCGCGACGTGTTCGACACAGTTCCGCCGATGCTGAAAGAATCGGCCTACGGAATCGGCTGCACGACCTGGGAAGTCGTGCGGAACGTTGTGATTCCCTACACCCGAGTCGGGGTCCTCGGCGGCGTCATGCTGGGGCTCGGACGCGCCCTTGGCGAAACAATGGCGGTGACTTTCGTCATCGGCAACGCGCACAAGATTTCCGCGTCGCTGCTTGCGCCGGGAACGACGATCTCCGCGAGCATCGCCAACGAATTCACCGAAGCGGTTGACGATCTCTATACGTCGTCGCTGATCGCGCTGGGCCTGATCCTGTTCATGATCACCTTCGTCGTGCTCGCGATCGCCCGGATCATGTTGATGCGCCTCGAAATCCAGGCGGGGAGATAAGGCAATGTCCGCTTATTCCGCCTCGGCGCGTTACCCGGCGCGGCGCCGCCGAAGCGCCATTTGGATGGGCCTCAGCGTCGCGGCCGCCGCCATTGGCCTGATCGGGTTGTTCATGATTCTCGCAGTCTTGCTTTGGAAGGGATTCGCGGGGCTGTCGGTTGCCGTTTTCACGCAAATGACGCCGCCGCCCGGCAGCGCCGGCGGTCTTTTGAATGCGATTGTCGGAAGCTTGATCATGACGGTGATCGGCGTCGCTGTCGGCGCCCCGGTCGGCATGCTGGCAGGAACCTATCTGGCGGAATACGGAAAGTATTCGAGGCTCGCCTTCGTCGTTCGCTTCATCAACGACATCCTGCTCAGCGCCCCGTCGATTGTGATCGGTCTCTTCGTCTACGAGATCATCGTGGCGCCGATGGGTCACTTCTCTGCCATCGCCGGAGCCATCGCGTTAGCCGTCCTGGTGATTCCAGTCGTGGTTCGGACAACCGAAGACATGCTGAACCTTGTCCCCAATCCATTGCGTGAAGCCGGCTCGGCGCTCGGCATGCCGCGCTCCATGGTGATCCAGCGAATCGGTTATCGCGCCGTCAGGGCCGGTCTGATTACCGGCGTGCTGCTCGCGATTGCGCGAGTGAGCGGCGAGACCGCGCCGCTTCTATTTACCGCGTTGAACAATCAGTTCTTCAGTACGAATCTTCTCAACCCGATGTCGAGCTTGCCGGCCGTAATCTTTCAATTCGCGCTCAGCCCCTACAAGGACTGGCAGCAGTTGGCTTGGACCGGCGCGCTCATCATAACGCTGGCCGTCCTGGCGCTGAGCGTTGCCGCCCGCGCCCTCACCGCCACAGCGCAACAGAAATAGTTCAAGAGGCTTTTTCGCCATGAGAGACGAGGTCGCCGCACAGAAACCTGCCAAGCCGCCAAGTGCGAACAGGGACAAGGTCCTCATTCGCGATCTCAATTTTTACTATGGGCAGACCCACGCACTGAAGGACGTCGATCTCTCGCTTTACGAGGGGCAAGTGACGGCGTTCATCGGACCGTCCGGCTGCGGCAAGTCGACGCTGCTCAGAGTGCTCAACCGCATGTACGACCTCTATCCCGGCCAACGCGCCGAAGGCGAGGTGATGCTCGACGGAGAGAACATCCTTTCTCCCGGCCTCGACCTCAACGTATTGCGCTCGCGGGTCGGCATGGTGTTCCAGAAACCAACCCCGTTTCCGATGACGATCTACGAGAACATCGCTTTCGGGGTTCGGCTTTATGAGAAGCTGCCGAAGTCGGAGATGGACGCGCGAGTCGAATCGGCGCTGCGCCGCGCGGCGCTGTGGACCGAGGTCAAGGACAAATTGAACGCGAGCGGCCTCAGCCTCTCCGGCGGCCAGCAGCAGCGCCTGTGCATCGCCCGGACGGTGGCGATCAGCCCGGAAGTGATCCTGCTCGACGAGCCGGCCTCCGCTCTCGATCCGATCTCGACGGCGAAGATCGAGGAACTGATCGACGAATTGTCCGGCGAATACACGATCGCGATCGTCACCCACAACATGCAGCAAGCCGCGCAAGTCTCGCACTACACCGCCTTCATGTATCTGGGCGAGATGGTCGAATTCGCGGAGACCAACGCCGTCTTCACCTCGCCGCGCGACAAGCGCACCCAGGATTACGTCACCGGCCGCTTCGGCTGACGGGGAGGCAACGCCGTGGTGGACCAGCATACCGTCAGAGCCTACGACAAGGACCTTGATCTGCTCGAGCGTCGAATCGCCGAGATGGGCGGCATCGCCGAGAAAATGGTGATCGACGCCATGGATGCGCTCGCGGCCGCCGATACGGCGCTTGCCCATCAGGTCGTTTCGACCGACCCGCGTCTCGATACCTTGCAGCGCGAGATCGAGGAACAGGCGGTCCTGACGATCGCCCGCCGCCAGCCGGTGGCGATCGACCTGCGCGAGATCATCGGCGCCATTCGGGTCGCCGGCGACCTCGAGCGGGTGGGCGATCTCGCCAAGAACATCGCCAAGCGCTCGGTCAAGATCGGCCTCGAATCCCGGGTTCCCCGCGCCATCATCGGCATCAAGCACATGAATGATTTCGCGATGGAGCTGATGAAGGACGTGCTCGACGCCTACGCCCAGCGCGACGTCGAGCGGGCGCTCGACGTCTGGGAGCGGGACGCCGATCTCGATGCGCTCGAAGACTCGGTCTTTCGCGACCTGCTGACGCATATGATGGAGGATCCGCGCAACATCACCTTCTGCGCCCATCTTCTGTTCTGCTCGAAAAACATCGAGCGGATCGGCGACCACGCCACCAACATCGCCGAGACCGTTTTCTATCTCGTGACCGGCTCGACCCTGCCGACCGATCGGCCGCATCGGCGCCGGCAGGCAGACATCGAGGCCGACGCTGGAGGGGAATCGTGATGAACCAGGCGCGCAAGGACATCGTCCGTCCCGGGGCCGCGTCAGCGCCCCGCATTCTCATCGTCGAGGACGAATCCGATCTGGCGTTGCTCTTGAGTTACAACCTCGAGTTGGAGGGCTACGTGGTCGAGAACGTGGCGCGCGGCGACGAGGCCGAGTTGCGCCTGGCCGAGAACGCGCCCGACCTCGTCATTCTCGACTGGATGCTTCCGGCCGTCTCGGGGCTCGAAATCTGCCGCCGGCTGCGGGCGCGTGAGGCCACTCGCACGCTCCCCGTCATCATGGTGACCGCGCGCGGCGAGGAGGCCGAAAGGGTGCGCGGCTTGTCGGTCGGCGCGGACGACTATGTCGTGAAGCCCTTCTCGGTGCCCGAGTTGATGGCGCGGGTTCGGGCGCTGCTTGAGACGCAGCCGGCCGGAGCGGATCGCCGAACGCCTCTATGCCGGCGACCTCGACCTGGATCGGGAGACCCGCCGTGTCCGCCGTGGAGCGCGCGACATCCACCTCGGCCCGACCGAGTTCCGGCTGCTCGAATATCTGCTCGAAAAGCCTGGCCGGGTGTTCTCGCGCGCGCAATTGCTCGATGGCGTATGGGGGCAGGCGGCGGAGATCGACGAGCGCACCGTCGACGTTCACGTCGGACGCCTGCGCAAGGCCTTGTCGCGGGGCCGCGAGCGCGACCCGATCCGCACGGTGCGCGGGACCGGCTACGCCTTCGACGAGACCTTCGGCAAGCCGTAAGCGCGCTGTTTCGGACGCCTTCAGATGACGCCCCGGACTCGCTTGGTTCGACCATTTCTATAAATCAAGAGATATTTATTTTTCAATCCGGGGCAACTCTCGGCAGGACAGCGAAGATCCGCCGCAGCTCGCTGGCGACCAACCTTGGCTTGCCGACATTGTCGGCCGCGATGTGGCCGACGCCCTTGAGCTCGACCCGCTCCGCCTGCGGTAACTCGCGCTGCAACGCGTCGAGCGCCATAGGCAGATAGGGATTGGAATTTTCGCCACCCATCAGCAGGACCGGCATGTTGATGGCGCCGAAGCGCCGCACCGGCCCGGCCGTGGCCGCGACCAGTTGCGCATCGTAGTGGAAGGTAGGCGCCAGTTCGCGGATGGCCGCCGCCTCCTCGCCGCTGCCGCGCAGCGCCATGCCCATCATCGGGGTCAGTAGCAGCCGGGGCAGCCCGGTGATCCAGTCGCGCCGATCGCGCGTCCCCTTCAACAGCGTGACCATGGCGCCGGACAAATTGCCGGCGGCAAGCTCGCGCTCATAGCGGGGCACACAGTCGAGCGGTGACGGCCTACCGATCGGCAGCGGCGGCTCGAAGAGAGCAATTTTTCGAGTGCCTGGGGCCGGCGCAGCGCCGTCCACAGCGTGGCGATGGCGCCCGAACTCAGCGCGAATACGTCGCGCGCGCTTGTTTGCGCCAGCACCGCCGACAGATCGTCGACCTCGGTGTCAATCGACGGCGGCGAAAAGCTCATGAGGACGAGCAGGGACGCGATGGACCCCATGAGCCCGATAGCTCCGATCGTGTGGAGAAATTTAATAAGCCGTCGCAAGGCGTCTCGACGATCGCTTCCTCAACTTATCAAATTCTATCGCGGCCTTCGGAGGGGAGATAGCGGAATGCAGCGGCATCTCGCTATCGTGCCTGCGCGCGCCTGATTTGTCCTAAGACCTGCGCGCCGGTTTTGGAACAGCGGCGGCGCCTTGCTAACTCTCGAGCTTTTTGGGAGGTGCGCGCCTCGTGGCCCAGGCCGCTCATCCGACGCCTCAAGGCTCGGGCAAAACGCTGCATGATTTGACAGAGCCTGCAGCGAGCCGAATAAAGTCGCCGCATGAGGGCTCAAACTTTTGCTTTCGGCACGCGCGGCTCGCCGCTTGCGCTCGCGCAGGCCGAGGAAACTTGCCATCGTCTCACACACGCGCTGGGCTGGGAGCCCGGACGCGTGGTGCTGAAAATCATCCGCACCACGGGCGACATGATCCAGGACCGGCCACTGGCAGAAGTTGGAGGCAAGGGTCTTTTCACCAAAGAGATCGACGCGGCTCTTCTTGCGGGCGAGATCGACGCCGCTGTTCATTCGGCGAAGGACTTGCCCTCGCTGATGCCCGAAGGCGTTGTGATCGCGGGTTTCCTGCCGCGCGAGGATCCGCGCGATGCGCTGATCTCTGCCCTGGCCGACACCGTCGAGGGCCTGCCGCAGGGGGCGACTTTCGGCGCCGCCTCGCTGCGCCGGCAGGGTCAGCTCCTTCGCCTGCGGCCGGACCTCAGGCCGGAGCTTCTTCGGGGCAATGTCGAAACGCGGTTGCGCAAGGCCGAATCGGGCGCGGTCGGCGCGACGCTGCTCGCCATGGCGGGGCTGAAGCGGCTTGGTCTGGCTCACCGGGCTCGGGGCCCGCTCGACCTCGAGGCTTTCCTTCCCGCCCCCGGCCAGGGCGCGATCGCGCTGACCGCGCGGACTGCGGACGCCGCAAGCGCACGAGGCGCTCGCCGCCATCGCCCACTCCGAGACCGGGTGCGCGCTCGCCGCCGAACGCGCGTTCCTCGCCGAGCTCGAGGGCTCGTGCCGCACGCCGATCGCCGGCCACGCTCGAATCGATAGAGGCCGGGTCCTGTTCCGGGGCGAGGTGCTGCGAATCGACGGATCCGAAAGCTTCCCCGTCGCCACCGACGGACCATCCACAGACGCTGAGGCCCTGGGACGAGAAGCCGGAAGGGAGTTAGCCGCTCGTTTGCCCGAGGGAGTGCTCGCGCGCGGCTAGGGCCACGCGATCACGTCCGAGGGGCCTGTGATGGCTTCGTAAAGCTGGGCATCGCGGACTAACGTGATAGATGTTCCGCCGGCTCATCCGAAACGCTTTTTATCGGCGGACGCGCGCCGAGAGACCCGAGACTGCAGCCTGTGACTCACGGCCAAAAACCGCTGCTTGCTGCGCTGGCGGGCGAGCGCCAGCCCGTACCGCCAATCTGGCTGATGCGGCAGGCCGGACGGTACCTGCCCGAATATCGCGAGATCCGCGCGACGGCTCGGACGTTTCTCGACTTCTGCTATACGCCGGCCCTTGCGGTCGAGGCGACGCTTCAGCCAATTCGACGCTTCGGCTTCGACGCCGCGATCCTTTTTTCCGACATCCTGGTGTTACCGGACGCGCTCGGTCAGAAGGTCGCCTTTGAATTCGGCGAGGGACCGCGTCTCGCTCCGATCGGCGACGCCGCCGGCTTGGTTAAACTCAGGGACGAGCCGGACTGGGAAAAGCTCGGGTCGGTGTTCGAGACGCTCGATCGCCTGAAGACAAACTTGCCTTCCGAGGTCGCTCGGATTGGCTTCTGCGGAGCGCCCTGGACAGTGGCGAGCTACATGATTGCTGGGCGTAGCACCCCGGATCAGGCCCCGGCACAACTCTTTGCTTATCGTGAACCAAAGCTATTTACCGCTCTGGTCGACCGCTTGGTCGACGCCTCCGCCGCCTACCTTTTGCGCCAAATCGCTGCGGGCGCGGAAGCGGTGCAGGTATTCGATTCGTGGGCGGGCGTCTTGGCCCCTGCTGAGTTCGAGCGATGGTGCGTCGCCCCGATAGCCGCCATCGCCGCGAAGGTGAGGGCGGGGGCGCCGCAGGCGCCTATTATCGTGTTTCCGCGCGGCGCGGGCTCGCAGCTCGTCAAATTCGCTCATATGCCAGGCGTCGCATGCATCGGCCTGGACACCTCCTATGAGCCGAAAGCCGCGCTAGCGGCGTTGCCCGGCATGTTTGCTTTGCAGGGCAATCTTGACCCGCTGGCACTGGTCGCGGGGGGCGCAGCCCTGGACGCGGGCGTCGACCGCGTCCTCTCCGGCTTCGTTTCGAAGGCGCATGTCTTCAACCTTGGCCACGGAATCCTCCCCGACACGCCTATCGTCCACGTCGAACAGATGATGCGGCGTGTGCGTGGCAAATGACCTCGGGCGATCCCACAGCCGCCGATCCGCGCCTCGCTCAGGCCAGCGCCGCGCCAGTCCAGTGCGTCGCTTCGCCCGCCCGCGCCTCCATTGTCAGCGTGACGACGCTCGCGGCGATCAGGGGATCGAGCTCCGGGATGCGCGAGGGCCGCGTCTTGTCGTGCAGAAGCCCGTCCACGCCTGCGGCGGCGAAGCGTTCCTGCCAGCGCCAGACGCAGGTCTTGGACTTGCCTGTCTCGCGCATGATCGCGTTCGTACCGGCCCCCTCGGCGCTGAGCAAAACGATCTGCGCTCGCCAGACGTGCTTCTGCGGCGCGTTTCGGTCTTTGACCACATCGCGAAGCCGATCAAGCTCGGCGGCCGTGACGGAAAACGAAATCCCAGTTCGCATGCCGCAGACTGGCACGCCGCAAGTCCGCCGGGAATCCCTGTCAGGATTCAAATGTCAGATTTCATCCACTAGTCCGTCGTGGTCGCTATGCGGAATTCAATCTGCTTTGCGATCGCGGCGCGATTTTCGGGCTCAAGACGGGGGGCAACATCGCCTCCATCCTTTCATCCATGCCGCCGCTGGCCCGTTGGCCGTAGAAGCCGCGAAGCCAATCGATGAAGGCGGCTGTGTTAGCAAGGGATTGACTGGATGGCGGACGCTGGCCGAGCGCCGAGCCATTTTGACAACTTGAATTGACATGATCCCGCCGACATGTTCGACAGATCGGACAGTTGGAAAACCCCACGATTCCAATACCCGCACTGGACGTGGAACGGCGGCGATCCTTCAGCCAATTCAAAATAGGGCTCGGGCATATGGGGAGGCCGTTTCCCTTCTCTGCGATCGTCGGACAGGAAGACATGAAAACGGCCTTCCTGGTCGCAGCCGTGGATGCGACGGTCGGCGGCGTGCTCGCTTTCGGCGACCGGGGAACCGGAAAATCGACGGCGGTGAGGGCGCTGGCCGCGCTTCTGCCCGAAATGCGCGCCGTCGTCGGCTGCCCCTATCATTGCGATCCGTCAGTCGACGGCGGGCCTGTGCTCGGCCTGCGCCGCCGCGCCGCGCGGCGCCCTCAAGACCGCGTTGCAGCCGGTCCCCGTGGTTGATCTGCCCGCTCGGCGCGACGGAGGACCGCGTCGTCGGCGCGCTCAATCTCGAACGCGCGCTGTCGAGCGGCGAGAAAGCGTTCGAACCGGGCCTGCTCGCGCAGGCCAACCGCGGATTTCTCTACATCGACGAAGTCAATCTGCTCGAGGATCATCTGGTCGACCTGCTGCTCGATGTGTCCGCGAGCGGCGTGAATGTCGTCGAGCGCGAGGGTCTGAGCATCCGCCATCCGGCGCGCTTCGTGCTCATCGGCAGCGGCAATCCGGAAGAAGGCGAATTGCGCCCGCAATTGCTCGACCGGTTTGGGCTCGCCGTGGACGTTCGCACCCCTTCGGAGGTGCCCGAGCGAATCGAAGTCGTCAAACGCCGGGACACGTTCGAGCGCGATACCGAGGCCTTCCTGAAGAAATGGTCGGGGGAGGAGCGGAAACTGCGCAAACGCATCGAGTCCGCGCGCGCCGGGCTCGCCTTCGGTCGCGACGCCGGATTCGGTGTTCGACACCGCGACGCGCTTGTGTCTCGCGCTTGGCACGGATGGTCTGCGCGGCGAATTGACGCTCATTCGCGCGAGCCGCGCGCTCGCAAGCCTCGAGGGCAAGGCGGAAGTCGGCGACGCGGAATTGCGGCGCCTCGCGCCGATGGCGCTCAGCCACCGGCTCAGGCGCAATCCGCTCGACGATTCCGGCTCCGCCATCCGCGTGCGTCGAGCCGTGGAGGAGATCTTGCCCGCATGAAAGCGCCGAGCCCCGGCGCCGCCGCCTGGGCGCGGGCCAGGCTCGCAGCCGATGCGTTCGCGCTCGATTGGCTGGGTTCCGGAATCGTCCTGAGGAGCGGGCCGGGGCCGGCGCGGGACGCCTGGCTGCAACGCCTGCGCGCGGCGCTTCCGCCGGACGTTCCCATGCGGCGGATCCCCGCCTCGATTTCCGACGACCGGCTTGCCGGCGGACTTGACGTCGCGGCGACGATCCGGACCGGCAGGCCCGTCGCCGAGCCCGGGGTTCTCGCGCTGGCGGACGGTGGGGTTCTCGTTCTCGCGATGGCGGAGCGGGCTTCGCCGCGGGTCGCCGCGCGGCTCGCCGCGGCGCTCGACTTGGATAAGCGGGCTACGCTCGCCTGTCCTTCCGAGGCCGGCGTCGGACTCGTGGCGCTGGACGAGGGATGCGACGACAGCGAGGCCCCGCCCGCCATTCTGCTCGAACGCTGCGCTTATATTGTGGATCTGAGCGACGTCGGCTTCCGGGACATCGAGGGAGAGGACGACGACGAAATCGATTTCGAGGCCGCGCGCGCGCGGGTCGATCGCGTCTCCGCCGATCCGGATGGGGTCGCCGCTTTGGTCGCCGTCGCGGCCCGGATGGGGATCGCGTCGCTGCGCGCGCCCTTGATGGCGCTCCGCGCGGCGCGAGCGATCGCCGCGCTCGACGGGCGAACGCAGATCGAAGACGACGATGTCGCCCTCGCCGCCACGCTGACGCTGTCGCCGCGCGCGACGCGCCTGCCGGAAGCCGGAGCGGAAGAAGAGCCGCAAGCGGAGCCGCAGGACCCGGACCCGCCAGAGCGAAGCGGATTCCGAACCGGATCACGAATCCGGGGATTCCGAGAACGACGAGCGGTGCGACCGCTCCGATCGAGGATGTCGTGCTCGCCGCCGCGAAGGCTGCGATTCCGGCCGCTCTGCTGGCGCAGATCGAAACGGGATCGATCACGCGAAGCCAGGTCGGCGGGCGAGGGCAAATCCGGCGCGTCGCAGGTTTCGGCTCGGCGCGGTCGCCCGATCGCCGCCCGAGCGGGCTCGCCGCGCGAGGGGCGGGTCAGCTTCATCGCCACGTTGCGCGCCGCCGCGCCATGGCAGCCCGTGCGCCGTCGCGAACGGCCGGATGACAATCGCCGGGTTCTGGTCCGCAAGGAGGATTTCCGGATCGTTCGCTATCAGGAGCCGCGCGGCGCCACCGCGATCTTCGTCGTCGACGCCTCGGGGTCCTCGGCCATGCATCGTCTCGCCGAAGTCAAAGGCGCGATCGAATTGCTGCTTGCGGACTGCTATGTTCGCCGCGACAGCGTGGCGCTGATCGCTTTTCGTGGACAGGGGGCCGAGATCGTGCTTCCGCCGACACGGTCGACCGCGCGGGCGCGGCGCAGCCTTGCGGGATTGCCCGGCGGCGGCGGAACGCCGCTCGCCAGCGGGCTCGACGCGGCGGCCGCCCTCGCCGATCAGGTCCTGCGCAAGGGGCAGTCCCCTCTGGTGGTCTTGATGACCGACGGCCGCGCCAATGTCTGCCGCACGGAGCAGGGGGCCGCGCGCAGGCGATGGCGGACGCGATCGACGCCGCGAAGCGGCTTCGCGCGGCGAAGATTCGGGCGCTCGCCATCGACACTTCAACCCACTTCCGCAGCGGCGAGGCCGCGGCGACGAGGCAGATCGCAGAGGCCATGCAGGCTCGATACGTGAAGCTGCCGCTGGCCAACGCGGCGCATGTCAATGAAGCCGTTCGCGCTTCCTGGCGGCAGCCGGGTTCGTAGCGCCATGTTCGGCGCCTCCCGAGAGCTGACCTTTGCACGCGAAGGCGCGGACTGGCCCAATCGCGAAGCGAGCGCGTTCGTCGAGGCGGGTGGCTTGCGGTGGCACGTTCAGACGATGGGAACGGGCCCTGACGTGTTGATGGTGCACGGGACCGGCGCTTCGACGCATTCCTGGGAGGGGCTCGCGCCGCTGCTCGCCCAGCGCTTTCGTCTGGTGGCTCCCGACCTTCCCGGCCATGGCTTTACCGAGGCGAAGCGAACGCCTGACCTTTCGCTTCCGGGAATGGCGCGCGCGCTTGCCTCCCTGCTCGGCGTGCTGGAGTTCTCTCCGAAAATCGTGATCGGCCATTCGGCGGGCGCGGCGATTCTCGCGCGCCTTTGCCTCGACGGGACGATTTCGCCGAAGCTGTTCGTCAGCCTCAACGGGGCCTTTCTGCCCTTCGGGGGTCTAGGCCGCGTTCTGTTTCCTTCGATGGCGAAGCTGCTGTTTCTCAATCCCCTCGCGCCTCGTCTTTTTGCCTGGTCCGCCGATAAGGCCGCCGTCGCCAACCTGCTCAAGGGGACGGGATCGAAGATCGGACCGCGCGGCGTCGATCTCTATGCGCGCCTTCTCCACAATCCCGGCCATGTCGCCGGCGCGCTGGGCATGATGGCGAACTGGGACCTGACCGACCTGCGCCGGGACCTCCCAGGCCTGAACGCAAAGGTTCTCCTGATCGTGGGGGAGAACGACAAGGCCGTTCCGCCTCGCGACGCAGGCGTCGTCGCCGCCGAAATCCCCGGCGCGATCGTCGAAACGATCCGCCGGGCCGGCCACCTCGCCCACGAGGAACGGCCCGAAGAGGTTTGCCGGATCATCATGCGCCACGCGGCCGCGGCGGGTCTGATCCCCGATGAGGCGGGAGACTCGGCGGAAGCCTGACTGCGCTGTTTTTCTGATTTTCGCCGGGCGACTCGCCGGCTCGGACTCAGGTTGCGATTTCGCTTGATCGCATTGATTGACACTCCTAGTGTATCGTTGTGTTGACACTTCAGCAGCGCCCGATCCGCTCGGCCAGCGTCGATTCCCGTCCCCGGGCGATCGTCATCGGGAGCGGATTCGGCGGCCTCGCTGCGGCTATCCGACTGGGCGCCCGCGGCTACCGGGTCACCGTTCTGGAAAAGCTCGACGCTCCCGGGGGCCGAGCCTACGTCCACCGTCAGGATGGCTTCACCTTCGACGCCGGACCGACGATCGTCACCGCGCCGTTCCTGTTCGAGGAGCTGTGGACGCTCTGCGGCCGTCGCATGAAAGACGACGTCGATCTGCGGGCGATCGATCCCTTCTACCAAATCCGCTTCGACAACGGCGACGTCTTCACGATGAGCGGGGACGAAGCGGCGATGCGGGCGGAAGTCGCGCGCTTCGATGCGCGAGATGTCTCCGGCTTCGAACGCTTCATGCGGCGGAGCGAAGCCATCTACCGCATCGGCTTCGAGGAGCTCGGCGACGCGCCCTTCAGCTCGTTCGCCGACATGGCGCGCATCGCCGGCCATCTCGTCCGCCTCGAGGGTCACCGAAGCGTCTACGGTCTCGTTTCGAGATACTTTCGCGACGAGCGGCTGCGGACCGTCTTCAGCTTTCATCCCCTGCTCATCGGCGGCAACCCGTTTCGCGCCAGTGCGATCTACTGCCTGATCCCCTTCCTGGAAAAACGCTGGGGCGTGCATTTCGCGATGGGCGGAACGGGGAAGCTGGTCGAGGGTCTCGCCGGCCTGATCGCTTCGCAAGGCGGAGAGATTCGCTGCGGGGAGGAGGTCGAGACGATCCTGGTCGAGGACGGCGCGGCGAAAGGGGTCGCGCTTGCGTCGGGCGAGATCGTTCGGGCGAGCGTCGTGGTCTCGAACGCCGATTCCGCCTGGACCTATCGCCATCTCGTGCCGACGGCGAGCCGAAGACGATGGACGGACCGCAAGATCGACCGCGCCCGCTATTCGATGGGTCTCTTCGTCTGGTATTTTGGCGTCGACCGCCGCTATGACGACGTCGCGCATCACACCATCCTGCTTGGGCCCCCGCTACCGCGAACTCCTTCGCGATATTTTCGACCGCAAGCGCCTCGCGCCCGATTTCAGCCTCTACCTGCATCGGCCCGACGGCGACCGATCCTTCGCTCGCGCCCGAGGGTTGCGACGCCTTCTACGTGCTTTCGCCTGTTCCCAACCTGCAGGGCGGGCAGGACTGGCGGGTCGAGGCCGAACGCTACCGCAAGGCGATCGAGCAATCGCTCGAAGCGACGGTTCTGCCTGACCTTTCGCGGCACATCGTGACTTCGAGGATTGCGACGCCGCTCGATTTCCAAGACCAGCTTAACGCCTATCGCGGCGCGGGCTTCGGGCTCGAGCCTACGCTTACGCAGAGCGCCTGGTTCCGTCCGCACAATGCGAGCGAGGACGTGCGCAATCTTTTTCTCGTGGGGGCCGGCACGCATCCCGGCGCCGGACTGCCCGGCGTGCTGTCCTCAGCCCGCGTTCTCGACAAGGTTGCGCCTCATGCCTCAGTTTTCGTTTGATCTCGCGAGCCTGAGCGATCATCGGGAATGCCGCCGCGCCATACGGAACGGATCGCGGTCGTTTTACGCCGCCTCGAGGCTCCTGCCCGCAGAGACGCGCAAGCGGGCCTTCGCGCTCTACGCCTTTTGCCGCCTGTCGGATGATGCGATCGACCTCAGCGGCGGCTCCAAGGACGCGCTGAATCGATTGCGCGACCGCCTCGGCTGCGCCGCGAGGGGGCGCCCTCAGCCATATGCAGCGGATCGCGCTATGGCTGATCTCATGCGCCGATGCGCGATTCCCGCTGCTCTGCCCGAAGCCCTGCTCGAGGGGCTTGCCTGGGATTCAGAGGGAAGAAGCTACGAAACGATCGACGAACTCTTCGACTATGCGGCCCGCGTCGCGGGCGCAGTCGGCGTGATGATGGCGCTCATCATGGATGTGCGATCGCCGCAGGCGCTCGCACGCGCCTGCGACCTTGGGGTCGCGATGCAACTCACCAACATCGCCCGCGATGTCGGTGAGGATGCGCGTCTCGGCCGAATCTATCTGCCCAGACAATGGCTGCGGGAAGCCGGAATCGACGCGGACGCATGGCTCTGCCGAACCCAACCTCGACGAACGGCTTCGTCCGATCGTCGCGCGGTTGATTCGAGAGGCGGACGCGCTCTATCTGCGCGCCCATGCGGGGATTGCGCTTTTGCCGGTGAATTGTCGCCCCGCCATTCTCGCCGCGGCGATGATTTATCGGGAGATCGGCCGCGAGGTCGAACGCAACGCCTTCAACTCCGTCACCCGACGCGCGCGGGTTTCAGCGACGCGGAAGCTTCTCTTGATGGCCCGGGCGATGGGCGGGGCGCTCTCGTTGTCGGAAACGAGCGCGACGCCGCCTCTGCCTTGCGCGAACTTTCTCATTGAATCCGCGCGAGGCGGCCACACCATTCCGAGGAGAGCCCCGCATTCGATCGTGGGCTGGCGCGAATCCTTCATCCGTGTGCTCGGCGTCTTCGAACGGCTCCAGCGTTCGGAACGCTTCCAGGGCTGATCTCCCGTGGACGAGAAATATTATGGCGTCGTCGAGATGCTGCTGTCCTTTGGGGCCGTGCTCGCCTTCGGCTTCTGGCAGCTCCGCTCGGTGGCGAAGGCGAAGAAGGCGCGTCTCGAACGCGAGCGCGCGCGGATGGATGACCCGGGCGACTGACGCTTTGATGGAAAATTGCATTTGGATCGAACTGCGATTGCACCCCAAATGCAGCACGGCCTGGTCGCTAACGCCTCGGCATTCGGAACGGGAGCATGAGGCGGACGAGAGGGTTGGCGACGCGGTCGAGCGAGAGGCTTTCGTGCATCGACTGGACGTCCTCGCCGAACAAGGTATGGGCGACGAGGCCTCGCGAGTAGAACGGCGTGTCCTCGAAGGCGCGGACGGCGGAAGCTCGGCCGTCATCCGCGCGCGTCGTCCGGGCAAGACCCCAGCGCGTCCGTGGCAAGCAAGCGGACGGTGGCGAAGGGCGCTCAGCACAATGGGCATTCCGATCGAAAGCGAGCGCGAGCGACAAAGGCGGTTCCCGCCGTCGGACAGCGTCATAGAGGATCGACGCCCCGTCGCGAGTCGCGGCGCGCGACCAGGTCCATTGCGAAAACGCCTGCTCGGTCGGCTCGGCCCCGGCGTTCTGGTCGAGATAGCCTGACCCCTGCCACCGAAGCGCCGGCGCGCTCATTTTGACGGTGACGCGCGCGCGCGGCGCGAGAGGCCGCCACCAGTGCCGGCCGTGTTCCTCCAGAACGAAGGGAAGGGGGTTGATCGCCTCGGGGTGAACAATGATCCGCCCGCGAATGCGATGGGGGATCGGCGCGCCGCGCTCGTGGATGTCGAGCACCAGCGCGCCGCGGTCCCAGCTTGCCGTCGACCGGCCGATCGCGAGCGTGTCGCGGCTTCGCGTCACCGCGGATCGCCGGCGTTCCGTCATCGCCCATCGCGAGGCGCGCGGACTGTAGAGCGCCACATTGAAGGCGCAGTGATCGAGCGGATCGCGCCGTCCTGCCCAGGCATAATAGGGAGAGAAAACGCTCCCGACGAAAGCGATGACGGTTAGTCCATGTTGGCCATCGTCGCTGATGGCGTCGATGTACCACCAGGCATAGCCGCCGGGTACAACCTCCCGGTCGAAGCAAGGTCCAGCATCACCCGCATCGCCGCCTGGCGGCCCGACAGCGCCGCCATCGGCGCTCCGGGTCCCGGATGGACGCTGCCGCCCGCGAGATAAAGACCGGGAAGCCGGGTCTTCGATCCCGCCCGCGCGAACGACGCTCTCCAGCCGTGCGTCGCCCGACCGTAGAGCGCCCCCCGGGTCGACGGATAGAGGCTCGCGAAATCCTCCGGCGTCGTTCGTCGGATCGAGTCCGGTGTCCTGGCAATTCTCAGGCCCAATCGCTCCAGCATTCGGAAAGAGGTTTCCTCGCATGAAAGGATCTCCGCTTCGGTGAGGGGGCGGTCCGCTGGACGGGTCGGAGCGTTGACGAGGCAGAACAGGCGCTCCTCGGCGTGCGACCCTGAGGGGCTCGCCGCCTCGTCGCGATCCTGCGCGCAGACGTAGACGGTCGGGCCGCCCGGCAGGCGCGAACGCCCGAAGAGGTCGTCGAATTCGGACTTGTAGTCACTCGAAAAGAACACGTTGTGGCGAACGAGCGGAAACCCCTCGACCCGCGCCGTCATCGCCCAGGTTAGGGCCGAGAGCGATCGCTCGGCCGACGGAGTTGCAGCGACGGCGCGCGCGGCTTCGGGGCCCCCGCTTTCCGTCAGCCAACGCGGCGACATCGCCGTTCCAGATGACCGCGTCCGCCGCGATCCGTTCGCCCTCGTCCGTCTCCACGCCCGCCGCGCGGCCGTTCTCGACGACGATCCGCGCAACGCGCCGGCGAAAGCGGAGGTCGGCGCCGCGAGCTTTCGCAAGCTCACCCAGCGCCTCGGCGAGGCGCGCCATGCCGCCTTCGACGATCCAGACGCCCTCGCGCTCGACGTGAGCGACCAGCATGAGGGTCGCGGGCGCGAGGAACGGCGACGAGCCGCAATAGGTGGCGTATCGCCCGAAAAGCTGGCGCAGCCGTGGGTCGGCGAAATGATCCTCGAGCGCCCGCGACAGTGTCGTGAACGGCGATATTCGCATGAGATCGGGAAGGCGCGAGAGTCCGACCCGTGTCGCCAGTTCGACGGGGCCTGGCCTCGATCCGCAGATGAAACTGTCGCGCAGCGTCCGATAGATCGACTCGGCGCGTTTGCAAAAACGACGATAGCCATCCGCCTCGCGCGCCCCTGCGAAATCGGCGATCGCCTCTGCGCTTTGGTCGACGTCGGAATAGAGATCAAGGCGCGAGCCATCGCCCCAGGCATGGCGCGCCAGCCGCATTGTTCGATTCAAGGTGAGTTCCCGAGATAGGCGCGCTCCTGCGTCTTCGAAAATCTGTTCGAACACCCAGGGCATCGTGAGCACAGTCGGGCCGGCGTCGATGAGGCGCCCGCCCGCCTCGACCTCGCGCATCTTTCCGCCCGGGCCGTCGGCAGCGTCGAGTGTCGTCACCTGGAAGCCGCGCGCCGAGAGCGCGATGGACGCAGCGAGGCCGCCCATCCCCGCGCCGACCACTATGACCCGTCGTTTGACCGTCATGACGGCCCTCCAAATCGGCATGTTGATCAGGACGGCGATGTGTGTCAACTTGACATTACATCTCACAGTGACCAATAAAATGTACAAAATGGGAGTTCCGATGAAAACCAGCGCCCGCATCGAGGAAACCCTGGAGCGCGTCATCGCGCGAGCAACGGGCGCAGGAGCGCCGCCGCTTCTGGCCTCGGCGCTGCACTACGCGGTCTTTCCCGGAGGCCATCGCATCCGGCCGCAACTCTGTCTGGCGGTCGCGCAGGCCTGCGGCGACGGCGATCCGCCCACGTCAGCGGCGGGCGCCGCAGCCGCCATCGAGCTTCTGCACTGCGCTTCGCTCGTGCATGACGATCTGCCCTGTTTCGACGACGCCGACACGAGACGGGGCAAGCCCTCCGTTCACGCCCACTTTGGAACGCCGATCGCCGTCCTGGCCGGAGACGCTCTGATCGTGCTCGCCTTCGAAACTCTGGCGCGGGCAGCCGCGCCCGAGCGGCTCCCGTTGTTGATCTCGATTGTCGCCACCGCCGTTGGCGCGCCAAGCGGAATCGTGGCCGGCCAGGCCTGGGAATGCGAAGCCGCCGTGCCGCTTGTCGACTACCAGCGCGCCAAGACCGGCGCGCTGTTCGTCGGTTCGACCATGGCCGGCGCCGCCGCGGCTGGACTCGATCCTGAACCGTGGCGCGGCCTTGGAGAGGCGCTCGGGGAAGCCTACCAGGTCGCCGACGATCTGCGCGACGTGCTCTGCGACGCGGAGGAGCTTGGAAAGCCGATCGGTCAGGACGCCGCGCGCTATCGCCCGAACGCGGCCGCCCAACTCGGGATCGGCGGCGCCAAGGCCCGGCTCGAGCAGCTGGTGAGCGCCGCTGCGGATTCCATTCCCGATTGCCCCGGGCGCGCCGCTCTCGGCAAGGTCATCGAAGCGCAGACCGCGCAGCTCTTTCCCAAGCAGCTTCAACGCTTCGCCGCCTGAAGGCGCGAGGTCGCGATGGCCGCTCTTTCAGTGGGCCTTTCCGGAGCGACGGTCGTGGAGCGGATCCGCGACTGGCGCAGCCGCGTCATCGCCGACGCGCGGTTCCAGCGCTGGGCGGCGAACTCGCCCCTCACGCGGAGACTGGCGCAACGCAAGGCGCGCGCGCTGTTCGACCTCTGCGCCGGCTTCGTCTACTCGCAGGTTCTCAGCGCCTGCGTGAAACTCGAGGTCTTCGACCTTCTTCGGGCGGGTCCGAAGGACTGCGAGGCGCTCGCGCCGCGGATGGCCTTGAGCGTTCCGGCCGCGAGACGGCTCCTCAAAGCCGCGGCGTCGCTCCGCCTTTTACGCGCGTTGCCGAACGACCGTTTCGCGCTCGACGATCTCGGCGCCGCGATGATCGGCAATCCGGCGATTGCGTCCTTTGTCGCCCATCATGACCTTCTCTACAGCGATCTCCGCGATCCCGTTGCGCTGTTGCGAGGAGAACACGAGACCGCGCTCTCCCGGTTCTGGCCCTATGCCGCCAATCGGCCGGACGTCGCAGATCACGACGCGACGCAGCCGGACGCCGATCGCTGCGGCGCATACAGCGAGTTGATGTCCCGCACCCAGGCGCTGGTCGCGGAAACCGTCCTCGACGCCTATCGGTTCGACCGACATCGGCGGCTCATGGATGTCGGCGGAGGGGAGGGCGCCTTTCTTGTCGCCGCCGCAAAGCGCGCCCCGTCGCTCGAGCTTGCGCTGTTCGACCTTCCCGCCGTCGCGGGGCGCGCGCGAGCGCGACTCGGCTCGCTTGGACTGGGTGGGCGCGTCGAAACGATCGGCGGCGACATGCTGCGCGATCCGCTCCCGCGCGGGGCCGACGTCATCTCGCTGGTGCGGGTTCTGCACGACCACGACGACGAATCCGCGGGGATGATTCTCGCCGCGATTCATGACGCCCTGCCGCCCGGAGGCGCGATTGTCGTCGCCGAGCCGATGGCGGGCGCGCCGGGCGCGGAGCCGATGGGCGACGCCTATTTCGGCTTCTACCTTCTCGCGATGGGCCGCGGGCGTCCCCGCACCATGGCCGAGATCGCCCAGCTCTTGAAAGCCGCCGGATTTGAGGCCGGGCGGGAGGCGAAAACGCGCAAACCCCTGGTCGTCAGCGCCTTTGTAGCGCGCCGAGTGTAACTTTTACTTGACAACTAACTGTGACCTTTTAGATTGACGATCAGAGTCTCAGGAAAGTCGGGCATGCTCAGTTCGCTGGCAGTGGTTTTGGAGGAGCCGAAGCGGGTGACGCTGGCGCGGCTCCCGCTCGATGCCCCGACAGCCGGCGACGTGACGGTCGAGACGCGCTGGAGCGGCGTCAGCGCTGGCACCGAGCGCCTGTTGTTCACGGGCCGCATGCCCGCATTTCCCGGAATGGGCTATCCGCTCGTCCCCGGCTACGAGAGCGTCGGCCAGGTTGTCGACGCCGGCCCCGACGCCGGAATCGCGATCGGAACGCAGGTGTTCGTTCCGGGCGCGAAATGCTTCGGCGACACCGTTCGCTGCGTGCATGGCGGCGCCGCCTCGCTTCTCATCGCCGCGGCGTCCCGCGTCGTCCCGGTTCCGCCTGACCTAGGCGAGAACGCGGTGCTGCTGGCTCTCGCGGCGACCGCCCTCCATGCGCTGAGCGGCTCTGCGCTGGAAGGCGTTCTCATTGTCGGCCACGGCGTCCTCGGCCGCCTGCTGGCGCGGCTCGTCATCGCCTCGGGAGGCGAGCCTCCGGTCGTATGGGAAGCCAACAGCCTTCGGGCGGAAGGCGCGGCCGGATACGAGGTCACGTCGTCCGACGCCGATGCGCGCAAGGCCTACCGCACAATCTTCGATGTCAGCGGCGACCCCGCAATCCTCGATACGCTCGTACAAAGACTCGCGCCCGGCGGCGAGATCGTGCTCGCCGGATTCTACGATCGCCTGAGCTTCAGCTTTCCGCCAGCGTTCATGCGCGAAGCCCGCATCCGGATCGCGGCGATCTGGCGCGATGGCGATCTCGCCCGGATCGTGAAGCTGGTCGAAGCGGGCGCGCTTTCGCTTGACGGCCTCCTCACCCATCGAAGCCCCGCGGCGGACGCGCCTTCCGCCTATCCCGTCGCTTTTGACGACCCGACCTGTCTCAAGATGGTCCTGGACTGGAGTGCGAGCCCATGAGCCTCAGGGAGGGATTCCTGACCGCGGCGGAACTCGCCGCGCCCCCCGCCCATCTGCTGCGTGAAGAAGCAGCGATCGAGCCGGATCCGGTTCCGACCGAGTCGAAAAAGACCACCCAGATCATTGCGATCTACGGCAAGGGCGGGATCGGCAAGAGTTTCACCCTCGCCAATCTGTCTTACATGATGGCCCAGCAGGGAAAGAAAGTCCTGCTGATCGGATGCGATCCCAAGAGCGACACGACTTCGCTCCTGTTCGGTGGACGCGCCTGTCCGACGATCATCGAGACTTCGACGAAGAAGAAACTCGCGGGCGATCAGGTGCAGATCGGCGACGTGTGCTTCAAGCGCGACGGCGTCTTCGCGATGGAGCTTGGCGGTCCGGAGGTTGGCCGCGGCTGTGGCGGACGCGGCATCATCCACGGCTTCGAACTTTTGGAAAAACTCGGATTCCATGAATGGGGATTCGATTTCGTCCTTCTCGATTTTCTCGGCGACGTCGTCTGCGGCGGGTTCGGCCTGCCGATCGCCCGCGACATGTGCCAGAAGGTGATCGTCGTCGGGTCGAACGACCTCCAGTCGCTCTACGTCGCCAACAACGTCTGCTCCGCGGTCGAATACTTCCGCAAGCTCGGCGGCAACGTCGGCGTCGGCGAACTCGTCATCAACAAGGACGACGGGACGGGGGAGGCGCAGGCTTTCGCCGCCGCCGCCGGCATCCCGATCCTCGCGGCGATTCCGGCCGACGAGGACATCCGCCGCAAGAGCGCCAATTACGAGATCATCGGCAGGCCGGGCGGACAATGGGCGTCACTGTTCGAGACGCTCGCGAGCAATGTCGCAGACGCCGCTCCTCACCGCCCGACTCCGCTCACGCAGGACCAGTTGCTCGGCTTGTTCAAGGGCGAGGCGGTCGGACGGCATGTGACGCTGGAGCCCGCCACGATGACCGACATGTGCGGCGCCGCCCTGAACACGAGGCCGTCTCTCGAAGTCGTCTACGACACGGTCTGAGGGGAGCCCGGAACGTGACCGTCATGACGCAGATCCCCCAAGGTGAGATCCTGATGGATGCTCCGAACCACGGCGACGGCGCGTCGAAGGCGCCCGCCAGCGTCGCCGAAGGCGCGGGTTGCCACGGCGGAAAAGAGACGCTGCGCGACGCCGCCAAAGCCGCGGGCATGACCGAGACGCTCGCGCGCTACGCGAAGGACTATCCTGTCGGACCGCATGATCAGCCGCAGAGCATGTGCCCGGCGTTTGGATCGCTCAGAGTCGGACTTCGCATGCGCCGCACCGCAAGCGTGCTTTGCGGCTCAGCCTGTTGCGTCTACGGGCTCACTTTCACTTCGCATTTCTACGGCGCGAAGCGGACGGTGGGCTACGTTCCGTTCAATTCCGAAACACTGGTGACCGGAAAGCTCTTCGAGGACATCCGCGAAGCGGTCTTCAAGCTGGCCGATCCCGCCAAATACGATGCGATCGTAGTCATGAATCTTTGCGTGCCGACCGCTTCGGGCGTGCCGCTGCGCCTTCTGCCCAAGGAGATCGACGGCGTTCGCATCATTGGCATCGACGTGCCGGGCTTCGGCGTGCCGACGCACGCGGAAGCCAAGGATGTGCTTGCCGGGGCGATGCTCAAGTTTGCCCGCGAGGAGGCGGAGCACGGGCCGGTCCAGGCGCCGCGCGGGCCCCGATCCGAGAAGCCGACCGTAACCCTGCTCGGCGAAGTCTTTCCGGTCGATCCCGTGCAGATCGGAGCGATGCTTGAGCCGATGGGCCTCGCCGCGGGGCCTGTCGTTCCAACCCGCGAATGGCGTGAGCTTTACGGCGCGCTCGACTGCGCCGTTGTCGCCGCCCTCCATCCGTTCTACGCGGCAAGCGTGCGCGAGTTCGAGCTCGCCGGCCGGCCGATCGTCGGCTCCGCCCCGGTCGGCGTCGAAGGCACGGCAGCCTGGCTCGATGCGATTGGCCAGGCGTGCGGCGTTCCGAGCGCGCGCGTCGATGCCGCCAAGGCCAATCTCCTTCCCGCGATCAAGGCGGCGCTCGCGCAAACCCCGATCCAGGGCCGCGTCACGCTGTCCGGCTATGAGGGATCCGAACTCCTGGTCGCGCGGCTGATGATCGAGAGCGGCGCGGATGTCCGCTACGTTGGAACCGCCTGCCCGCGCACGCAATTCTCGGAGGTCGATCGCGCATGGCTCGAGGCCAGGGGCGTCAACGTCAAGTTCCGCGCGTCCCTCGAGCACGATCTCGCGGCGATGGTCGAATACGAGCCCGATCTCGCGATCGGCACGACGCCAGTCGTGCAGAAAGCGAAGGAGCGCGGGATCCCGTCGCTCTATTTCACGAACCTGATTTCAGCGCGCCCGCTCATGGGCGTCGCGGGCGCCGGCTCGCTGGCGAAGGTGGTCAACGCGGCCATGGGCAACAAGGGCCGTTTTGACGCCATGCGCGACTTTTTCGACGGCGTCGGAGAGGGGTTCGCGGCCGGCGTCTGGGAGGAGCAGCCGCGCGACCGGCCGGATTTCAAAGCGAAACGGCGCGCGAAGATGGCGAAGCCGGCGCCAGAGGAGATGGGCGCGTGCTAGTTCTCGACCACGACCGGGCAGGCGGCTACTGGGGCGCGGTCTACGTCTTCTCGGCGATCAAGGGCCTGCAGGTCGTCATCGACGGTCCCGTCGGCTGCGAGAACCTGCCGGTCACGGCGGTCCTCCACTATACCGACGCGTTGCCTCCGCACGAATTGCCGATCACCGTCACGGGTCTCTCGGAAGAAGAACTCGGGCGCCATGGCACCGAAGGCGCGATGCGACGCGCGCACGCGACCCTCGATCGGGATCTGCCAAGCGTCGTGGTCACTGGCTCCATCGCCGAGATGATCGGCGGCGGCGTGACGCCGGAAGGCTCGGGCATCCAGCGCTTCCTGCCGCGAACGATCGACGAGGATCAGTGGCAGAGCGCCGACCGCGCGATGACCTGGCTATGGAGCGAATTCGGACCCAAGAAAGGTCGTGCGCCAAAGCCTAAGCCCCGACAGGCTGGGGCGAAGCCGCGGGTTAACATCATCGGGCCGTCTTACGGCGTGTTCAACATGCCCTCGGACATCGCCGAAATTCGGCGGCTGGTCGAGGGCGTTGGGGCGGACATCAATATGGTGTTTCCGCTCGGCAGCCATGTCGAGGACGTGCCGCGACTGGCGAACGCGGAAGTCAATGTCTGCCTCTACCGTGAATTCGGACGCGCGCTTTGCGAGGCTCTCGACCGGCCCTATCTGCAGGCGCCGATCGGCCTCCACAGCACGACGAAGTTTCTGCGCAGCCTGGGCGAGCTTCTTGGCGTCGATCCCGAGCCCTTCATTGAGCGCGAGAAGCACACAACGATCAAACCCATCTGGGATCTCTGGCGCTCAGTCACCCAAGACTTCTTTGGCACAGCGACCTTCGCCATCGTCGCCAATGAGACCTACGCGCGCGGCGTCAGGCATTTCCTCGAAGAGGAGATGGGCGTGCCCTGCATGTTCGCGATCCCGCGCCGGCCAGGCGAGAAGACGGACAATGAGGCGGTTCGGGAGGCTGTCCGGACCAAGACTCCGCTGGTGATGTTCGGGAGTTACAACGAACGCCTTTATCTCGCCGAAGCCGGCGCGAAGGCGATCTATATCCCGGCGTCCTTTCCTGGCGCGATCATCCGCCGCCACACGGGAACGCCCTTCATGGGCTATGCCGGCGCGACCTACATCATCCAGGAAGTCTGCAACGCCCTCTTCGACGCCCTGTTCAATATCCTTCCCCTCGGAACGGAACTGGACAAGGTCGAGGCTACTCCCGCTCGCATTCATCGCGAGCTGGCGTGGGATTCCGCTGCGATAACGCGGCTCAACGAAATCGTCGAACTCGTCTCCGGTTCTCTTGCGCATTTCTGCGGCCAAGCGGCTCCGCGACGCCGCCGAGCGCGGCGCACGAAAGGCCGGAGATGAGATCGTAAGCGTTGCGTGCGTCGAGCGCGCTCAGTCGATCCTGGTCGAAGGACTTGCCGCGTGAAAAGAGCGTGGCCGAGCGAGGCTGAAGCTTGAACCATTGAGGCGGCGAACAGAGGCCGCTCGAGGAGACGAACGATGGAAATGGCGTTGAAGACGGACCTCGCGCAAAGCGCCCGCGGCACGGATGGGCGTCTGCTTTGCTTCGCGCTGCTTCCCTTCTTTTTCCTATACGAAGGGGCGCGCCGAGCCGCCAGCGGATTGAAGCACGACGCCCCGCCTTTGACGCAAGGGGCCTGGTTTGCCGAGGCCAAATCTCAAGCTTCGATCGCGACGTCTTACGCGTTGCTGGCCATATCGATGCTGCAGTGATCCGAGCGGCGGCGCCGCGCGGAACGCCAGTCGTGACGACCGTCGCGACGAAGTCGCTGTGAAGGGCGTTCACGGCAATGCAACAGGAGGTCAACGATGCCCACCGACGATAGGTCTTCCTTATCCGGACTAACGGAGGCGGAAGCGCAAGAGTTCCATTCGCTGTTCGTGACGAGCTTCATCGTGTTCACCGTCATCGCGATCATCGCTCACATCCTCGTTTGGATGTGGCGTCCCTGGATTCCTGGGGCGAAAGGCTATGCGTTGCTCGACGGCGCGATGAGCGCGGCGCACAGCGCGCTCTCTCTCATCGGCTAAGGAGACCGTAAATGTATCGAATTTGGTTACTCTTTGATCCGCGACGCGCGCTCGTCGGGCTGTTCGCGTTTCTGTTCATCCTGGCGCTCGTCATTCACTTCATCCTCTTGAGCACGGATCGGTTCAACTGGTTGGAGGGCCATCCGCTCAAGACCGGTCAGATCAACCCGACAATTCAGTCGTTGGTGGTGACTGACATCGGGTGAGGATCGTCGGATCCAGAACTCCGTGGACGGGCGCGCTTGACGCGCCCGCTCACAACTCGAACTCGGACGCAATTCATGCCGCGGACGGGAATGATTAGGACGCGTCGGGAGGCACTACCGTGGCGATGCTGAATTTTGAGCGCAAGTACCGTGTGCGGGGTGGGACGCTCGTCGGCGGCGACTTGTTCGACTTCTGGGTCGGCCCGTTCTACGTCGGCTTCTTCGGCGTGACGACGATGATTTTTATCGGTCTTGGCGTCGCGATGATCCTGTACGGCGCCGCGATCGGTCCCGACCTGGAACATCTGGCGGATCAGCATCGCTCCGCCCGACCTGAAATACGGCCTCGGCGCAGCGCCGCTCAAAGAAGGCGGTCTGTGGCAGATCATCACGGTGTGCGCCATCGGCTCCTTTGTCTCCTGGGCTTTGCGCGAAGTGGAGATCTGCCGAAAGCTCGGCATCGGCGTGCATGTGCCGGTCGCGTTCGGCATGGCGATCTTCGCTTACGTTTCGCTGGTCGTGATCCGTCCGGTGCTGATGGGGGCCTGGGGATACGGATTCCCCTATGGGATCCTCAGTCACCTCGATTGGGTGTCGAACACCGGCTACCAATATCTCCACTTCCATTACAACCCGGCGCACATGCTGGCCGTGTCGTTCTTCTTCACAACGGCGTTTGCGTTGTCGCTGCATGGATCGCTGATCTTGTCGGCCGCCAATCCGGCGAAGGGTGAGGCGGTGCGCGAGACGGAATACGAGGACACGTTTTTCCGCGACGCGATCGGCTACTCGATCGGCACCCTCGGCATTCATCGCCTGGGGCTCTTCCTCGCGATGTCCGCTGTGTTCTGGAGCGCGGTCTGCATCATCCTTAGCGGCCCGTTCTGGACGCGGGGATGGCCGGAATGGTGGGACTGGTGGCTGAACCTTCCGGTCTGGCGCTAGCATCGAGGAGAATGCCATGGCCACCTACCAGAATATTTTCACCCAGGTTCAATTGCGGCCCGCAGAACTGGATATGGGCGTCGCCGCCGACCGGATCGAGCGCTCGAAGGACGGCGGGTTTTCCTACTGGCTCGGAATCATAGGCAACGCGCAGATTGGGCCGATCTATCTCGGCTACCTTGGCGTCCTCTCGTTGATGTCCGGCTTCGCGGCCTTCGAGATCATCGGGCTGAACATGCTGGCTTCGGTCAAGTGGAGCCCGATTCAGTTCTTGCGCCAACTCCCCTGGCTGGCGCTCGAGCCGCCAAGGCCGGAATATGGGATCAGCATCATGCCGCCCCTCAACCAGGGTGGATGGTGGCTGATGGCCGGATTCTTTCTCACCCTTTCGCTTCTCCTGTGGTGGGCGCGCATGTATCGGCGCGCGCGGGAGCTGGGGCTCGGGACGCATACGGCCTGGGCCTTCGCATCGGCGATCTGGCTTTATCTGGTCCTCGGATTCATTCGCCCGCTCTTGATGGGCCATTTCAGCGAGGCCGTGCCGTTCGGCATTTTCCCGCATCTCGACTGGACTGCGGCGTTCTCCATCCGATACGGCAACCTCTTCTACAATCCCTTCCACATGCTCTCGATCGCCTTCCTCTATGGATCGGCGCTGCTGTTCGCGATGCATGGGGGAACCATCCTCGCGGTCGGCCGGTACGGCGGCGAGCGCGAGGTCGAGCAGATCCTCGATCGCGGCACGGCCGCGGAACGCGCCGCGCTCTTCTGGCGCTGGACGATGGGCTTCAACGCGACGATGGAATCGATCCATCGTTGGGCGTGGTGGTTCGCGGTCCTCGTTCCGTTCACGGGAGGCATCGGCATTCTTCTCACCGGGACCGTGGTCGACAATTGGTACCTGTGGGGCGTGCAGCACGGCATAGCGCCGGCCTATCCGCATCTTTGGCCCCCAGTGATCGACCCTGCAGCTTCGGGAGCTGTCAAATGAGGCTCGTATTTGCCCTGTTCGGCGTGGCCGTCGCGGTCCTCCTGACGGTTGCGATGCTGTTCACCGCCGGCTGGGGTCATCCGCCGATTGTCGGAACGCAGATCGGCTTCCGGGGAACCGGAATGGACCAGGTCACGACGTCGGCCGCCGTTGAGCAATTGGAGGCCCTCAACGCGATGCCCGACCAGATTCCGAAGGCTTCGCCCGACGGCCCCCGCGCGACCGATGTTTACAAGAACGTGCAGGTGCTGACGGACCTCAGCGTCGACCAGTTTAACACGCTGATGGCCGCGATGACCACCTGGGTCGCTCCCCAGCAGGGCTGCGCCTATTGCCACAACACGGAAAATCTCGCTGACGACAGCGTGTACGCCAAGAAGGTGGCGCGGCGGATGATTCAGATGACCCGCCACATCAATCAGGACTGGAAGCCCCATGTCCAGACGACTGGCGTCGTCTGCTATACGTGCCACCGTGGCAATCCCGTTCCGACCAACGTCTGGTACGAGAATCCGGGCTGGCCGCACGCCGGCGGGTTCTCGGCGACGAACTACGGCTTCGGCCATCCTGACTCTGCGAACGGCTCGACGAGCCTTCTTCAGGATCCTTATTCACCGTTCCTCGATAAGGACGGCGACATTCGCGTCCAGGCGGTGAATGCGCTGCCGACGACAGGCATGGGTTCGTCGATCCAATCAACGGAAGACACCTACGCCCTGATGATGTCCATATCGAAGGGACTCGGCGTGAATTGCACCTTCTGCCACAACACCCGCGAATTTGGGCAGTGGGCGGAGAGCACGCCGCAGCGTGTCACGGCCTGGCACGGGATCCAGATGGTGAGAAATCTCAACGCCGAATATCTCGATCCGCTCAAGGACGTGTTTCCCTGCAACGCGCCTGGGACCGCTCGGCGATGGCCCCAAGCTCAATTGCGCGACCTGTCACCAGGGCGCGAACAAGCCGTTGCTCGGTGTTAGCCTCGCCAAAGACTATCCGGAACTGGGTGGATCGCCGTCGAAATAGGCGGAGAGAAGCGGAAACGCCTGCGCCGCTCTCGCGAAGAGCGAAGCACAACCTGCGGCGCTGAAACGTCAAGCGGCTTTTCTGAGTGGCGTAGAGGCCTTTGATCGGCCTGTCGAGCGGACAGGGCGCCTAAGTTTGGTCAAGTGATATCGTGACCTGCGGCAGCCTCGAGACATTGGCGTTCGTCCTCGGCGCCCCGCCGAGCCCTGCGGCTCCCCGTCAAGTCTGGTTCAGGAGAACAATGGCCTGAGCTCTAAGAGGCGACAGCTCCTCATCGTTCGCGGCGGCCTTTGTTCCAGCTTATCCGACCCCGCCCGACTGAGAGCCCGAGTCACCGAAACGGCGCGTGCGCTGCTTCAAAATTTTGGTCGAAGAACAATGAAAGCGCAACGTTTCTCGAGCGTGGTCTCCGCCGCGAGACCGTGCAAACAAAAGTAGCTCACTTGAGTCGAACGATCTAACCGGCGTCCCGGGACATCCCGTTGGAAAGTTGGAACCACTCGGCCGGAGCGCAGCTACTCGGCCGCCTTGCGCATCTCCGGATAGGCGCAATCGAGCACCGACCGGCGCCGGTGCGATAGCGGTACGATTTGCGCTGTCTTGAAGGGGAGCTCGAGCGTTTTCCAGACGTCGACGAGGGCTTCGACCAGATTTGAGACGTGCGCTTCGTCGTGACGCGGCGTCGGAGTGATGCGCAGACGCTCCGCTCCAATCGCCACGGTCGGATAGTTGATCGGCTGGATATAGATGGCGTGCCGGCGCAGGAGCAGATCGCTCGCCGCCTTGCAGCGCTCCGCGTCCCCGACCATCAGCGGCACGATATGCGACGGATTGTCGAGGACCGGCAGACCAGCGGCGAGGAGAGCGTGCTTGGTTACGGCCGCCATGTACTGATGGCCGTCACGTTCGACGCCGGACTCCTTAAGATGCCGGATCGCCGCGCAGGCGCCGGCGGTCACCATGGGAGGCAGGGTCGTGGTGAAGATGAACTGCGGCGCGTAGCTCCGAACCGCGTCGACGATCGCGCTGTCCGCGGCGATATAGCCGCCGAGCGAGCCGAACCCTTTGGCGAGCGTGCCCTCGATGACATCGATGCGATCCATGAGACCTTCGCGTTCGGCGATGCCGCCTCCGCGCGGGCCATACATGCCAACCGCATGAACCTCGTCGATGTAGGTCAGCGCATTGTATCTCTCAGCCAGCTCGACGATCTTCCGAACCGGCGCGATGTCCCCGTCCATCGAATAGAGGCTTTCGAAAAGGATCAGCTTCGGGCGGCAGGGTCCCGCCTCGATCAGCAATTGCTCGAGGTGAGCGACGTCATTGTGCCGCCAGACCCGCTTCTCGCAATCCGAACGTCGCACGCCCTCGATCATCGAATTGTGGTTGAGGGCGTCGGACAGGATCAGGCAATCGGGCATCAGCGACGCGATTGTCGAAATGCCGGCGAGATTCGAAACCCAGCCCGAGGTGAAGACGAGCGCGGCTTCCTTCCCGTGCAGGTCGGCAAGCTCCTCCTCGAGTTCGACGATGCGGTGATGGGTTCCGGAAATATTGCGCGTGCCGCCCGCGCCCGCGCCATGCCGTTGCGCCGCCGAGATCGCGGCGTCGCGCACCTTGGGATGACCTCCCATGCCGAGATAGTCGTTCGAGCACCAGATCGTGACCTCGCGCTGCTCTTCCACGCCGCCAGGCCGCCAGAGCGCGATCGGGAACCGCTCGGCGTCGCGTTCGAGGTCGATGAAAACCCGATAGCGCTGCTCGTGCTTCAGGCGCCCGATCGCATTCGCGAAGTGGACGCGATGGTCCTGATTGACCTCGGGCATCGATTCCTCCCTCTGCGTCATTGTCTGTCCAGTCCCGTCAGGCGAGCGCCGCGCAGCCATCGAACGCGGCCTGAAGCCGCACGCGATCGAATGCCCGCCCTTTGGCGATCACCAGAGGCCTATGCAGCCGACGCGGGGCCAATGGCGCTATCGACGCGCGTCCCCCGCTCAGCTCAAAGCAGACCCAATGGGCTTTCGTCCGCACAAGGCCCTGGACGCAGTCGACTTCGCCGAAACTTCCGGTTGCGATCAGTTCAAGGAGCAGCTTGATGTTGCGGGCGTCGCAGACCGCCGGTGGATCGGCGCTCCAATCGTAGCCGGACTGCGGTTGGGCCAGGCGCAGCGTCTTCGTCTCACACCGCTGTCGCGGGTCGCGCTGAGCTCGTGGCTTTCCGCAAGTTCAAGCTCGACGCGCAGCGCCAATTCGAGCGCGCCGGGGCTGGAGGTTCTGCGGAATCCCCGCCACAGGGCGTTGGCGTCAATCGGCGCCACGAGGAACCAATGCTCGATGACGGCAAGCCCCATGAGGGCGCCGAGAATGGTGAAGCCCGCGACCTCGAATGAGCTGGCGCCCTCCCGGAGCGCTCGTTCAAACAGAAGGCACCCCACGATCGTCCCGCCCGTCACGGAAAAGGGAAAGAGCGCGTTCATCGGCTTGCGCTTCATGAAAGTCGCGAGATAGGCGAGATGGTCGGGGAGCAAGTCCTCGCCAAGATTGGGGACGCCTAGAAAGACATTCAGCTTCGCGCTCGCGTGCATCAACCACAGGATCAGGTAGGTCCACAACGCGAACTTGTTCGGCTGGCCGCTGGTCAGGATGAACAGCGCCACAGCCCCCGCCGCGGCTGGAAAGCTCATGGTAGAAACTCGTGTTCGACGGCTTGTCGGAAGCGCGATTGCTCCGCAGCGCTCGCAGAGTACGCCGACTTGTTCGGGCCGGTGACGAACCCGGTGTAGAACGCCAGGAGTTGGCCGCCCCACAACACGATGCCGCAAGCAAAAGCAACATAGGCGGAGGGGGCGTGGTTTCGGCCGATGTCGTCGCGACGAGCCAGAGTGAGAGCGCAAGCAGCGCGATCGCCCACAGCATGCTTCCCACGAACGTTCGGCGGTCTTGACTGTCGAGATGCAGGATGACGCCCGTCGAACCCCACCAGAGCGCGAGGGTCGCCAGAACTGGCATGCCGTAGGCGATCATCCAGGCGGCCCTCACCAGGCCGGCGCGAGACGGATATCGGCTGGAAGCGGATTGGCTTTGCTTGGCAACATGTAGAGGCCGCCGAAAGCAAGCGCCGCGGCCCCAGTCAGCCAAGCCCTGCGAAGCTTGCCGCCCAAGCCTCCGTGAGCTTGCGCTTCCTGCGCTTCCTCAATCGATCGCGCGATCCTGCATAGCCGTTCGAGGCCACGTTTGAATGCAGGATTGTCAAGGTCGAGTGTGAGCGGGAAGGTTTGGCGTGAGATTTCCGAGGTTAGACGAAAGACGGCGAAATCGTAATCCGTCGGATCCATTCCGATCGCCTTGTGGAACGCGGGCCGACAGTGATCGCGCACATACATGGTCGCGAAGACGGCAAGGAGGAAAAACTTGATCCAGTATACGTTGAAGCCGGAGATGAGCTTCGGGTTGGCGCGCATGAGCAGAGCGAACGCCTCACCGTGGCGAAATTCGTCATTGCACCATTTCTCGAACCACTTGAAAATCGGATGGAATCTTCGCTCAGGATAACGCTCGAGCTGGCGATAGATGGTGATGTAGCGCGCATAGCCGATCTTCTCGGATAGGTATGTGGCGTAGAAGATGAATTTCGGTCGAAAGTAGGTGTACTTCTTCGCTTTGGTCAGAAACCCAAGATCGACCCCGATATCGAAGTCCTTGAGCGTATCGTTGATGAAACCGGCGTGGCGGGCCTCATCTCGACTCATGAATGAGAAGAGGTCGCGGATGTCCTTGTTTTTGGCGCGCTTCTTCATCTCGGCGTAAAGGACGCAGCCGGAAAATTCCGCGGTGATCGAACTGATAAGAAAATCGCGAAACTCCTTGTCGAGATCCGGCGGGAGATTCGAAAAATCGGCGTCGAACTCGTCCGTTCGGATGAAGTGCTTCTTGTTGGGGTCGGATCGCAGTTCGGCGATCAGCGCATCCCACTCGGCGCGCACCGGAGCGACGTCCGTCTTGTCGAGTTCGTCGAAGTCAGTGGTGTAGAAGCGGGGGCTGAGCACCGTGTCCCGCTGGGCTGCCCGCGTGGCGTCGAGCGACGCATCTGCCTTGGGGGAAGCGCTCATAGCCGTCTCCTCTCGGTGAAGCTGACGTCGTAGAGTTCGCCGAGCTCGAAATTGCCCGCAAGGCGAGTCCAGATCCGTTCCGGAAGCCCCGCTCTGGTGATGGTCGCCATGCGACGGACAGTAATTCGCTCGCCGAAGGGCGGGTTGGTCGGCGGATCGCGGACCAGAACCTCGTCGCCCGGCCGAAGGTCATAGTCGCCGTCAATCACGACATGCGCCTCGAGCGTTTCAGCCGAGCGCTCGATCTCGACGGTGCACGGAGACTCGAAGGTTTTGCGCCGCAGCGCCGGCAAGAGGCTCATTTTTGCTCTCCGGAGACAAGGAGTCTGGCGAAGGCGCCCGAGTTTGTTTCCCCGAAGGCATCGAGAGCCACGTTCCGACCGGTCGTTGAGTCTTCGAGCGACATACGGCCGTCGCTCCAGCGTGTGAGCAGAAACGGCGTTGCTTCGCCGATCCCCGAGCGCAGACGCTCCTGAGCGAGACCGCGTAGAGTCGCGCGCATGAAGCCGTTGGTCTCTGGCGCTATGGTGTAGATGACCGCCTCATCGCTCGCTCGGCGGACAAGGACCGAACCGTTGGCCTGGTCGTCAAAGCGAAGGGAAAGGGTTTGGACAGCTCGCGCACTGAGTTCTGGGGTCTTGCCGACACCCGTCAGTCGCGCCGTGGTCGCCCCGATCACAGTCAGCGCAATCAGCGCGGCTGCGCCGAACAAGACCTGCTTTGGCATTCCGGCCGGGGGGCGCCTGATAGCGACGTCGCTCATTGGACTTATCTCCTTACGCCGTCGCTTGTTCCGGAAGGGCGATAGCGCCGGTGCGCGCTCCCGCCGGCACGACGATCTCTCTTGCGGTCGCGCCTTCGGGCTGGCCGTTGGCTTCACGAAGCGCGCGGCTCAAAGCCTCAGCGACAGCCGCGACGTTGGCGACCGAGCGCAGCGAGGGCTCGGGGTTCCCGAAGTGAAACGGACGCGCGTGGGGCCAGAGCACGAAATATCCAATCCGCGCGCTGGACGTCAGCCTGACCGGAATGTCTCCGGTTCCATCGCCGTGGACGCAGGTGGACGCGGAGACGATCTGCTTGAAGGGGATGTTGATGAAGATCGGCAGCGCGACGCCAATCTTCATGACGATGCGGCGCGAGGTCACGACGTAGAGCGTCGTGCGCGCGCAGAGGTAGCTGAGGAGCGCGACGAGCGCCAGGGCGGCCGCCCCAATTCCAACCGTCTTGGCCGCCACCCGCGCGGCGGCGTCCCACCCCGAGTCGCCGGCCGCCGAATAAACGTTCCAGACGGTCAGCGCGGCAAAATAGACGACGACGAAATCGGCGCGATAGGCGCGGCGCGTCAAGCCGAGCCATCGCGGCCTGCCGTGCCAGAGAATCCTTTCCCCAGCGGGAATATCGTGGGGCAGCAGCTTTTCGAGATTGACCGCTTTCATAGCAGAGGCTCCGCGCGCGCCGCCGTCGCGTAGAGCGTCCCGGCGCCGTAATAGGCCGTGATCTTGTCTTCCTCGAGCAGCGTGACCTTGTCGGGGTTGCGTCTCGCCGGGACTCCGGCGAACTGCCCGGCGAGCAGGGCATTGACCCCAATACGGCGACGCTTCGTGTCGACGTTCGCGAAATTCACGGGGAGGAGTACGCGCCTGCCGTCCGCCGTCTCGAGTTCGTAGTAACGCAGCACGCACTCCGCCCGGTCGACCCAGAGGTCGCGAACGGTTCCCGCCTGAGCGCGATCCGCGCCCCATACAACGAACCCGATCGGATTCACGCCCTCGGCGGGAACGCCATAATTGGTCGCCACGCGCAGCGGGACGATCAGGTCGTGGCCGTCCACGGTCTTGTAGGTTTCATCGGCGCGCTCGGCGTAGCTGCCCGGCCCGACACTTGCGAGCATTGGATCGCCATTGGGCTGGAGCGGGGCGCCCGGCCACGGCTCCGTCTTCGTTGCGTTGACCGGGCGCGTGTCGGCCCGAAAATTCGGGACAGAAACCTCACGGCCGTCCGAGCGGCGGAATGTCTTCGGCCTCGGAATCCAGATGATGTCACGAGCCTTCAGGCCCGGCTCGGCCTCGCTCTCGAGCGGATAGCCTTCACGACGATCCTCGCGCCTCAGATAGAAAAGGAGGCCGAAGAAGAAGAGCCAGAACGCGTAGAGCACGATCTGTGCAACGTCCAGATTGCCGATGGCGCCTCTCATTGCAGTAAATCTCCAGACCGAAGCCCCGCAACGACAGCTGGGCTAAAACTCGCCCGCGTCGAAACGCGCATATCCATGCGGGCGCGCACGAGCGGCCCGATGACGATGAGCGTGGCGACCAGGAGCGCGATTTCGATGGAATAGACGAGGGTGTAGCCGGTCACGGGGTCCGCGAGCGCGTCCCCGAAGGCGCCGCGCGAAGCGAGCGACGAACCGATGTCGTTGACCACGCCGCTGAAGGCGATCGCGAGGCCGGCCGCTGTCGATTGCGCCGCGCCCCAGGCGCCAAGCGCAAGGCCCCGATCCTCGGGCTTCGCAAACGCCATCGACGCGGTCAACGTGCCGTGGGCGAAGAGCCCGCCGCCAAAGCCGATCAAAGCCACGCCAAGCCCGAATAGCGGGCGCGAATCGAGCGGCGCCGAGAAGATGACGCTGCAGAAGGCGATAATGCCGACCAGCACGCCGGATCCAGCGACGCGATGGGGGTCCGCGCCGAGGTTCAGGCGACGCGCGGCCAGCGCAAGGCCGCCGCCGCCGCCCAGCGCAAGCATCGCCGTCAGGGCCGTGGTGGCGCTGACCGGGAGATGCAGGATCTTTCCGCCATAGGGCTCAAGCAGAATGTCCTGCATGCTGAAACCAGCAGTGCCGAGCGCGGTCGCGATGAGGCGCCGGCGGGTGCGGGCCGTGGTCGCAAAGGCGCTCCACGCGTCACGGAAGGTTGCCCGCGCGGGCGCCGGCGCGGCCACTGT
Source organism: uncultured Alphaproteobacteria bacterium (assembly GCA_963761435.1). Lineage (GTDB taxonomy): Bacteria > Pseudomonadota > Alphaproteobacteria > Rhizobiales > Beijerinckiaceae > Roseiarcus. The sequence goes on from CAVXHJ010000010.1 coordinate 1,391,448, forward strand.
CGAAATGCGCGGCTCCTGCTTCCAGAGCGCGGCGCAGTTGAGAACCATTGTGACCACCGCGGCGCCCTGCACGACCTGTATGAGTCGGACCTCGCTGAAATGTCTCAGCAGCAAGCCAAAGACGACCGCGCTGATGGCCATCCCCGCGAGCAACATGGCGCACAGAAGGGCGACAACGCGCGGCCTCGCGCGCTCGGGCGCAAGATCGGTGGCGAGAGCGAGTCCGACCGTCTGAACGGTGTGCAGTCCGGCGCCCACGAGAAGGAAAGCCAGAGCCGCCGCGACCTGCCCCGCCCAGAGGGGCCCCGTCGTGTCTCCGGAGAGGATGAGCAGCGCGAAAGGCATGATCGCAAAGCCGCCGAACTGCGCCATCGTCCCGAACCAGATGAACGGCACGCGCCTCCAGCCAAGCACCGAGCGGTGATTATCCGAACGATAGCCGATCAAAGCCCGCAGCGGCGCGAACAGAAGCGGCAACGCCAGCATGCAGGCGACGATCCATGACGGCACGGCAAGCTCGACGATCATCACGCGGTTCAACGTGCCGATCAGGAGCACCGCCGCCATGCCAACGGTGACTTGAAAGAGCGACAGGCGCAGGAGACGAAGAAGCGGCAGCTCGGGGGTCGCCGCATCGGCAAACGGCAACATTTGCGGACCGAGCTTCAGGATTCCCTGAACGACAATGGCGGAGGCGCGGCTCATGTCCGCTCGATCTCCATCGCCTGCGATATATAAAAGCCGCGGGCAATTCGGCTCGAACGGGACACGCGCCAGTTCACGAGTTCCGGATGCTCCTCGAAGCGGCGCTCAAGCGCGGAGGCGGAGATCGGCACGATCGCTGGAGCCCGATCCCCGCGGGGGAAGAGCTTCCCCGCGGCGTGCATGACGGAGAGCGCAGCCGTGCGAGGAGCGATGGTGAAGACGATCGCCGAGCGTGTGCGCTCAGCCAGATCCGACACGATGCGTGCGATATCCGCCCCCTCGTAGTGAATGAGGCTGTCCATCGCGACCACGTAGTCGAACTTGCCGAGCGTCGGATCAAGCATGTCGCCGGCGCCGAATATCGCGGAGCCCGACCCGGCGAACACCGGTGCGCGCTCGCGCGCAAGGCTGACGAGCGTCGGCGAAACATCGACGCCGACGACATTGGCGCCGCGTTTGGCGAGTTCGAACGCGAGCGCGCCCGTCCCGCAGCCCGCGTCGAGAACGCGGGCGCCCCGCAGGTCGTCGGGCAGCCAGCCGAGAAGACGTCGCGCGCATGGCGTCGCGCCCGGCACGCACTGTTGCCCGCACTCGGCTGAGCGGCGCGTCCGACGTCATGCGCTTCCACATCTCGACCGCAGTCCGGTCGAAATAGTGCTCGAGTTGGTCGCGCCGGGTAAAATATGTCGCGCTGGTCATCAGTCGAAGCCAAGGAATTCAAAGAGGTCGCGGTCCTTCATCGGCTTTGCCGGAAGCGGATCGACCCCGTCCCATAGCCGCTCGGCGAGGGAGAGATATTCGTTCTTTACCGCCTCCAGCTCCGGCGACGTGTCCATCTCGAACAGGGTCGACTTCTTGAGCCGGCTCCGCCGCACGACGTCGAGGTCGCGGAAATGCGCGAGTCGTTGCAGTCCAACGGCGGAATTGTAACGGTCGATCTCGTTCGTGTCGGAGCTGCGATTGGCAATCACGCCGCCCAGACGCACCTGATAATTCCGCGACTTGGCGTCGATCGCCGAGACGATGCGGTTCATGGCGAAGATGGAGTCGAAATCGTTCGCGGTCACGATCAATGCACGCTCGGCGTGCTGGAGCGGCGAAGCGAAGCCCCCGCAGACCACGTCGCCGAGCACATCGAAAATGACGACGTCGGTGTCTTCGAGCAGTCGGTGCTCCTTGAGAAGCTTGACGGTCTGGCCGACGACGTAGCCGCCGCACCCGGTGCCCGCCGGCGGTCCGCCCGCCTCCACGCACATGACGCCCGCGTAGCCGGTTGCGACAAAGTCCTCTACCCGGAGTTCCTCGCTATGGAACTGCACCGAACTCGAGCGCGTCGATCACCGTCGGCGCCAGACGCTTGGTCAACGTAAAGGTCGAATCGTGCTTCGGGTCGCAACCGATCTGCAGGACCCGGTGTCCCAGCTTGGCGAAGGCGACCGAGAGGTTGGACGAGGTCGTGCTCTTGCCGATCCCCCCCTTGCCGTAAACCGCAAACACCTTCGCGGCGCCGATCTCGATGTTGGGATCAAGCTCGACCTGCACTGAGCCCGCGGGCCTTGGGTTTCTAATTGGAATGTTCATGCTGCAACCCCCGGGCTGACGCCCTCAAGCCTGTCTTCCATTTCGTCGCCAGCCTCAAGGAGCGCGGCAAGCGTCTTCTCGTCGGGCGACCAGTAGCCCCTCTCGTGCGCCTCAATGACCCGGTTCGTCAGCTTGGTCGAAGCTGCCGGGTTGAGTTCGCTGAGCCGTCGGCGCATTTCGGGGTCTAGAACGAACGTTTGAGTGATGCGATCGTAAACCCATGGATCGATCTGGCCGGTGGTCGCCGACCATCCGAACGTGTTCGTCACATGCGCTTCAATCTGCCGAACGCCCTCGTAGCCGTGCTTCAGCATGCCCTCGTACCATTTCGGATTGAGGACACGGGTTCGGGTCTCGAGCGCGACCTGCTCAGTCAGCGAGCGAACCTTGCCTGCTCCACGCGTCTGGTCGGAGATGTAGATGGGCGCAACGCGGCCGCCACGTGCGCGCGCCGCGGCCCGTCCCATGCCGCCGAGAGAGTCGAAGTAATGGTCGATGCTCGTCACGCCGAGCTCGACGCTGTCAAGATTTTGATAGGCGAAATCGACGTTCGCGAGAACGCTCTCGAGCAGGTCGAGACGTGGGGCGCAGTCGCCCTTGCGGCCATAGACGAAGCATTTGCGCCGCGAGAAGGTCTGCGAAATCTCGTCCTCGTCGCTCCACACGCCGGCGTCGATGAGCATCCCGACATTCGCGCCATACGCGCCTTCGGCGTTGCTGAACACACGCAGGGCGGCGGTCTCGATGTCGCAGCCCGACGCCGCCTGATGCGCGAGCGCGTGTTTGCGCAGATAGTTGCTTTCCTCCGGCTCGTCCGCGGTCGCTGCGAGGAAGCAGGCGTCCGCCAGCAGCCGGACTTGCAGCGGCAGGAGGTCTCGGAAGATCCCGGACACCGTCAGCATCACATCGATGCGCGGTCGGCCGAGCTTCTGCAAAGGAACAAGGCTCGCGCCGCTCAGGCGCCCATAAGTGTCGAAGCGCGGCTCGGCGCCGATAAGGGCGAGGGCCTGCCCAATCGGCACGCCCTCGGTCTTGAGATTGTCGGTCCCCCAGAGGACGAGCGCGATGGACTCCGGAAATGGATGGCCGTCGGCGGCATAGCGCGCGAGGACGCAATCCGACTGCCTGGCGCCCTCGGCAATCGCGAAGGCGCTCGGAATGCGATAGGGATCGAAACCATGCAGGTTGCGGCCGGTCGGAAGGATCGCCGGCGTCCGGACGAGATCGCCGCCGACGACCGGAGCAATGAAACGTCCGTCGAGCGCCCGGAGGAGCGCCGAAGTCTCGTGGTCCTCGCCGAGCAGCTGGTTGATGCGCGCCAATTCGTCGAAAGCCTTGCGGGCCTCCTGCATCTGCGGGGCGGGCAGCGCTGCAAGGGCCGCCTCCGCGGACCCGGTCGCGATGATCGCGCGCACCGCGGCGCCGGCGTCGGGAAGACCGAACGCGCTCTCGGCGATCGCCGACAGCGTCCCGGCGCGCTCCTCCGCGCCGGGCGTCTCGCCAAGAACGTGCAGCCCGTGGGGGATGAGCGTGTATTCGAGTTCGAGGATCGCGACGCCGAGCTTGTCGATCTCGTCGCGCGCGCTCCTCCCCCAGGGCGGCTCGGGCTGGGCGAGGTCAATGGCGGCAGCCTGCGACTGAATGAGTTCGGCGAGCAGGCCGCGCTCATGATCGGCCTCGGGTTCACTGGCGCGGTAGCGGTCGAGCGCCGCCTTCAGGTCGACGAGACCGCGATAGAGCCCGGCATGGGCGAGGCTAGGCGTGAGATAGCTGACGAGGGTCGCGGCCGACCGGCGCTTCGCGAGCGCGCCCTCGGAGGGATTGTTCGCAGCATAGAGATAGACGTTGGGCATGGCGCCGATCAGGCGCTCGGGCCAGCAGGCAGCCGAAAGCCCGACCTGCTTGCCCGGCATGAATTCGAGCGATCCGTGCATGCCGAAATGCAGCACGACGTCGGCGTCGAAATCCTCGCGCAAGTACCGGTAGAAGGCCGAAAAGGCATGCGTCGGAGCGAAGCCGCGATCAAACAGCAGGCGCATGGGGTCGCCTTCGTAACCCATGGCGGGTTGAATCCCGACCAGCACGTTTCCGAACCGCTCGCCCAGCACGAACAGCGCCGCGCCGTCCGTCTGATGCCTGCCCGGCGCTGCGCCCCATTGCGCCTCGATCTCCGCGAGATGCGCCTCCCGCCGGATGTGATCGTCGACATCGACACGGGCGACAACATTGGCCCCTGCGCCGAAGCGTGCGTTGTTGCCCTCGATGATCCGCTGGCGCAACGCGTCGACGGTCTCGGGGAGCTCGACGGTGTAGCCGGCTTCCTGCATCGCCTGCAGGGTTCGATGCAGGGACTCATAGACGCCCAGGAACGCCGCGGTGCCTGTTGCGCCCGCGTTGGGCGGGAAGTTGAAGAGAATGACGGCGACCTTGCGGTTCGCGCGCTCGCCGGCCCGCAACCGCACGAGCCGCTCGACGCGGTCGGCAAGGCGCGCGATCCGTTCCTTATGCGGCTGGATGTCGCGCGTCGCGCCGGTCAGGGCGTTGCTCGACCGCCCGCCAAACACGATCGGAGCCGTCGCCCCGTCGAGTTCGGGAATGGCGACCATCATGGTGGCCTCGACCGGCGAAAGTCCGCGGTCGGAACTCTCCCATTCCTCGATCGTCTGAAATTCGAGCGCCTGCGCGGCGATATAAGGCACGTCGAGCTTGCCCAGCATTTTCGTGGCGCTGTTCGAATCGTTGTAGGCCGGGCCGCCGACGAGCGAGAACCCGGTCAGCGAAACAAGCGCGTCGATCTTCACGCTGCCGCGAGCCTTGAAATAGGCTTCGACGGCCGGGCGAGAGTCGAGGCCGCTCGCGAACGCCGGGATCGTTCGGAGCCCGCGCGCTTCCAGTTCCGAGATCACCGCGTCGTAATGCGCAGTGTTGTTGGCAAGCACGTAGGACCGCATCAGCAAGACGCCGACGGTGCCGCGTGAGCCGCCTGATGGACGCGGCAGATGATCGACGGACTCGCCAAGCCGGCCGATCATACGCGGGTGATAGAGGCCGACATCGGGGTATTCGGCGGGCGGGGCCGCCCTCAGCTTGCCGCGCAAGTTTTGGTTGGCGCCACCGGCATAGCGATTGAGCAGAAAGCGGACCAGATTGGCGATGTTCTCTTCCGATCCGGCGAGCCAATATTGCAGGGTGAGGAAATAGGCGCGCAGATCCTGAGCGGGACCAGGGATGAATTTAAGGATGCGCGGGATGCGGCGCAGCATCGCAAGCTGGTGAGCGCCCCCGGTGGCCGACGGCTTGCCGCCGCCCCGCAGCCGCTTCAGAAAGTCGAGCACGCCCCGTTTCGAACCGTCCATATTGAAACGGCCGATGCGGGTGAGTTTGACGATGTTCGGCTCGGACATGCAGCCGAAAACGGCGTCGCAAGTGTCACGACGCGCCTGGATCGCCGAATGCACCGCCTGCGCATGCTCCTCCATGAACAGCATCGTCGCGACGATGATGTCCGCTTTGGCGATCGACGCGAGGCAGCGCTGCAAGGCCGCGGGATCGTTCCATTCAGCGGCGGCATGGAAGGAAAGATCGAGCCCAGGAATATCGATCTCGAGGGCGCGGCGCGCGCGATCCACCGCGCCCGCCAGATGGTTGTCGAGCGTGACGATGACGAAGCGCGGACCCGCGCGTTCAGCGGCCGAAGTGGGCTTTGGCTTCATAGAGGGTGTTTACCGTTATGGTTGCCAATCCAAGCTCTCGCGCGAATGTCTCAGTGTTCCCCCGCGCGCGGCCCCGCACAAAGAAGGGAATTTTTTTCAATTCCTTTTCCGCTTCGGCGCTCCACATTGTCTGTGGCTGGCAGGGGGTGATTTGGTCCGGACCCGCGGCCGCGGCGGGCTCACGGGCGGAAGCGTGGGTCGGCTCGACGGCGGCGGCGCCGAGGTGAGACGGCGCTGCGCCGTCGTGGAACTCAGGGTCTTCGCGGAACATCGCCAGCAGATGTTCTTCAAGGCCCATCATCAGCGGGTGAACCCAGGAGTCGAAGAGCACATTCGCGCCTTCGAAACCCATCTGTGGAGAATACCGGGCTGGAAAATCCTGAACGTGAGTTGGCGCGGAGATGACAGCGCAGGGAATTCCGAGCCGCTTGGCGATGTGGCGCTCCATCTGGGTGCCGAGAATGAGTTCCGGCTGCAGTTCGGTGACCTTCGCCTCGACTTCCAGATAGTCGTCGGCGATGAGCGCTTCGGCGCCGCAGGCTTCGGCCTCGCTCCGCACCTCGCGGGCGAACTCCCTCGAATAGGTTCCCAAGCCCACGACCTTGAAGCCGAGCTCGGTTCGCGCGACGCGCGCCGCTGCGATCGCGTGAGTGGCGTCGCCGAAAATGAAGACTCGCTTGTCGGTCAGATAGGTCGAGTCGACCGAGCGCGAATACCAGGGCGAGCGTGACAAGTCTTCATCGAGCGCTGCGGCGGGATGGACCCCCGCGAGTGCGGCGACTTCTTCGATAAAAGCGCGCGTTGCGCCGACGCCGATGGGAATGGTTTGAGTGAACGGTTGCTTGTGGTTCTTTTCCAGCCATTTTGCCGCGGGTAGGGCGATCTCAGGATAGAGAACGACGTTGAAGTCCGCTTCGCCGAGACGGGTGATGTCCTCGGGCGTGGCCCCGAGGGGCGCTGTGACGCAGATCTCCACGCCGAGCCACTTAAGGATGCCGGAGATTTCGCGCACATCGTCGCGGTGTCGAAAGCCCAGTGCAGTCGGCCCCAGAATGTTGCAGCGGGGTCGCGCGTCTGGGACACGCACACTTGGAGCGGGGACGAGGGATCGCACGAGCCGATAGAACGTCTCCGAGGCGCCCCAGTTCTCCTTTTTTTGATAGGCCGGGAGTTCAAGAGGAATGACCGGGATTGGCAAACGCAGAGCGCGGGCGAGCCCGCCCGGATCGTCCTGCAGCAGTTCGGCCGTGCATGAAGCTCCGACGAGCATCGCCTGGGGCGCCCATCTCTCATAGGCGTCGCGCACCGCGGTTTTGAAGAGCTCCGCCGTGTCGCCGCCCAGGTCGCGCGCCCCGAATGTCGTATAGGTCACTGGCGGGCGCGTGTTGCGGCGTTCGATCATCGTGAACAGGAGGTCCGCGTAGGTGTCGCCCTGCGGAGCGTGCAGCACGTAATGCAGCCCGTTCATCGAGGTCGCTATCCGCATAGCCCCGACGTGAGGAGGGCCTTCGTAAGTCCAGAGAGTGAGCTCCATTGCTCAGACCTCCAACCGTTGGCGGCGCACAAGCGGCCGCGCAAAAAGACTGGCGAGGTCGCCGGATTGTTCGTAGCCCTGGATCGGCGTGAACAGGAGTTCGATTGACCACTTCGTCGCGATGCCCTCCGCTTCCAGGGGATTCGCGAGGCCGAGTCCACACACGACGAGATCGGGGGACGCCGCGCGGCAGCGATCGAGTTGGCGATCGACGTCCTGGCCTTCGCTAAGCAGCGGCCCACACGGCAGTAGGGCAAGCTCCGCTGCCATGAGCGCCCGGTTGAGATAGGGCGTTCCTACTTCGACGGGAACCATCCCGAGTTCGCGCGCAAGGAAGCGTGCCAGCGGTATCTCGAGCTGTGAATCAGGGAAGAGGAAGACGCGCTTGCCCGCAAGGTGACCGCGCTCTCGCGCGACAGAGGCTTCAGCCCGCAAACGCGCTTCAGCCGTGACGGCTTCGAAATGCTCAGGGGAGACCTGAAACGCATCCGCTGCGGCGCGCAACCATTCTGACGTCCCTTCGGACCCGAGCGGGAAGGGCGCCGCAATATGCCTCGCACCGCGCTCCTGGAGGGCGCTGGCTGTGTCCCTCAAGAACGGTTGCGCCAGAAGGAAGACGGTGTTTGGCCCGACAGACAGGTCGAGCGTCGGCGCGGCGCATCGGGAGAAAATGCACGGGGCCGACGCCGAGCGCGTCAAACAGACGCGCAAACTGATCCTCAACGATATCCGCAAGCGAGCCGACCACCATCAAGTTCGGCCGTGCATTCGGGCCTTCGTTCGAAAGGGTCGGGACAAGCGCCGCGAGACACGAGTCCTCGCCTTGCGTGAAGGTCGTCTCGATCCCGCTGCCGGAATAGGCCAGCACGCGGACCTTCGGAGCGTGGATCGTCGATTGCCGGGCTGCGGCGCGCTTGAGGTCGATCTTGATGACTTCCGATGGACAGGAGCCGACAAGGAACAGAAGCTTGATGTCAGGCCGCCGTTCGATCAAACGAGCGACGACCCGGTCGAGTTCGTCGTCGATGTCCGCAATCCCCGCCAGATCGCGCTCACCAAGGATCGCCGTGGCAAAGCGCGGCTCAGCAAAGATCATCACGCCGGCAGCCGATTGAATGAGATGGGCGCAAGTTCGCGATCCGACAACGAGGAAGAACGCGTCCTTGATCTTGCGATGCAGCCAAACGATGCTGGTCAGCCCGCAGAAGACCTCTCTCTGTCCTCGCTCCCGCAGCACCGGCGCGGTCTCGCAACCCTGAGCGAGCGTCCGATGCTGGACGTCCAGGGGAACCCTCACGTTCATGACGCTGGTTCCAGTTGAACGCTGCGAGGTGGAGTAAGGCTCGCGCCGGCGTCGAGGCGCGCAGCCCGAAGCTTCAGAAGGAATTGCGAGGCGTTGACAACGTAGGTGGCGTAGGCTGCAAGCGCGAGCAGCATGAGCGTGCGCGGTTCAAGCAGACCGAAGATAAGCGCCGCCAGATAGGCGGTGTGTAAGGACAGGACGAGGATTGAAAACGCGTCTTCCCAAAAGAAGGGCCGAGCAAACAGGTACTTACCGAAAACGACTTTTTCCCAAATCGAACCTGTGATCATGATCGCGTAGAGCGCGACCGTTTTGATGACGACCGAGATCGTCGCAACTGATTCTCCAGCCCCCGTCAGCAGGAACCGAACAACGAGCGTCAGGCTCACCAGGAAGATAGCAAACTGCAACGGAGCCAACGCTCCCTGTACGAGCGTCCAGCGGGTATTGTCGCGCCGCGCGCGCTCCTCCCGCGAATACAGCGGCCTCTTTTGCGCTGATGCTGGACGTCCTCGGCTCATCGGCCCGCGTTTCCAGTCCTTCAGGTTGCCGACCCAAGCTGGAGTGGCCAGGCGGTCGGCGCGAATGTAGGACCAGGCGCGCAAAACTGTCAAGCTGTCTTGACGTATTTTTCAATTTACACTACGTTTATCCTCGGGGCCTTCGTCGTCCCAGGATAGGGGGCCATTCGGTCAAAAGAGGCCACGGAGGGCGCCGATGGGAAATATCGACAGGCCCAAACGAGGTTTGCGAGCTTGGGGCCATTTGCGCGAAGCCATCGGTATTCTCTTCGGGAGCGTTGAGAAGAGAGCGGGTCCGCGGTTCTGCTCGTCGCCCCTTTGGTCGCTTCGGGCCCAGAACCGGCCAGTCGGTCAGGACGATGTCGATCCTGCGCGCAGCGCAAGTTGTCATTCTTAGACGAAGTTTGTTAAAGCGGCGCGGCTATTCGTAAACATTCGAGCGCGGGCGTCATGTCAGTCACTCCTGTCAAAAGGTGCGGGGCGAACCAGTGATAGACCCCGCACATTCAGCCCGGTTGGCTCGGTTTTCAAATCCGAACGAAGCGTTGTCTCATTTGGATGCCGAACACGCTGGAGCGCTGATCGCTTCTGCGGCCGACGTCGCGCTTGTAATGGACCGAGACGGCGTCATTCTCGATATCGCATTCTCGGAATCGGATTTGTCGAGCAAGATCGGCGCAGACTGGATCGGCCGTCGTTGGGTCACGACCGTCAGCCCCGACAGCCGCCAAAAGATCGAAGAAATGCTTGGCTCAGCCACGCCAGCAGCATTAGTGCGCTGGCGGCAGGTCAATCACCCAACCACCCACGACGCGGACATCCCGGTGCGCTACCGGATTGGCCGGTTTGGGCCGAATGGGCGGCTTCTGGCGGTCGGCCGGGATCTCCGGCCCATGGCGGTTCTGCAGCAGAGACTGGCCGAAACGCAACAAGAGATGGAGCGCGAATACATCCGCATCCGGAATGCGGAAAAGCGCTACCGCCTATTGTTTCAACTCTCCTCCGAGGCGGTGTTGATCGTGGACTCGAACACCTCAAAGATCATCGAAGCAAATCCCGCAGCCGTGACCTTTCTGGGGATCGACCCAAAGAAGCTGATTGGACAGACATTCGAGTCCCTGGTCACCGAGAGCAGCAGGCAGGTTTCACAGTCTTTCCTTTCCGCCACGCGCGTAGCGCCGCGCGTCGATAACGTCCATGTTCAGCTTGAACGCGACAAGAGGAGCGTCCTGCTGACGGGTTCCCTTTATCGTCAAGACGGCGCTCCCCATCTTGTGGTCTTGCTTTCCCTTCTCGGGGAGGCAGGAGGGATGGCTTCGAACGACGACGCGAATATTCTGCGGCTTATCGACGCCATTCCAGAGGCTTTTGTGGTCGTCGACGAGAATCGGCAGATCGTAACCGCAAATGCAGCCTTTCTTGACCTAGTTCAAGTAACGAGCCTTGTTCAGGTTCGCGGAGAACCCGTTGAACGCTGGATCGGGCGCCAGGGAGGCGAAGTTGATGTGCTGTTCTCCAATCTTCGCGCGCACGGATCTGTCCGCCACTTTTCAACTGTCGCGCGGGGAGACTTCGGCACTGTAGAAGATGTGGAAATTGTCGCCGGTTCTGCAGTCGGCAGCGGCGCGAGCTGCTATGGCCTGGCGATCCGGTCACAAGGATGGCGAGGCGGGCGCGAAAAGCTCGGCGGCCGCGAGCTTCCCCGCACAGTCGAGCAATTCACCGAGCTCGTAGGACGGGTGCCCATGAAGAATCTCGTGCGGGAGACGACTGACCTGATCGAACGCCTCTGCATTCAGGCCGCCCTCGAACTCACACGCGAAAACAGGCGCTCTGCGGCTGAAATGTTGGGACTGAGCCGACAGGCGTTTTATGTGAAACTGCGCCGATATGGCCTCGGCGGTGACACGCCGGAAGAAGACGAGGCGCAGAACTGAGCGGCGCTTGCTCTGCAATTCGAGGTCAAGTTAGATTGTCGATCATAGTGTCATTTTATATTGACACGTCGCAATCTCGATCTTACGCTTTGGTTCATGCGGAGTCCTCAGCCGGCGGCCGTTCTGGAACTGCTTAAGCCGATCACGTGGTTCGCGCCCATGTGGGCGTTCGGTTGCGGCGTCGTTTCAAGCGGGCTTTTCGCGCCCGCGCACTGGAAAGTTGTAGTCGCCGGGATAGCGCTCGCCGGCCCCCTGATTTGCGCGACCAGCCAGGCGGTCAACGACTGGTATGACCGCGACGTCGACGCCATCAACGAGCCGGACCGGCCTATTCCATCCGGCAGAATTCCCGGGCGGTGGGGTTTCTACATCGCCTGTATCTGGACGGTCGCCTCGCTGGTCTGGGCCGTGTTTCTCGGTCAGTGGGTTCTGTACGCGGCAATTGTGGGTTTGGCGCTTGCCTGGATTTACTCCGCTCCGCCGCTCCGGTTGAAGCAGAATGGCTGGTGGGGCAATTCCGCGGTGGGGCTTGCGTATGAAGGCTTGCCCTGGTTCACGGGCGCGGCGGTCGTCGCGGCAGGCCTGCCTGACGCCAGAATTATTGTGCTCGCGATCCTGTATAGCCTGGGCGCGCATGGGATCATGACCCTGAACGACTTCAAGTCGATTGAAGGCGATCGCCGCCTCGGGGTTCGTTCGTTGCCCGTCCAGCTCGGCGTCCAGCGCGCGGTCAAACTCGCCTGTATCGTGATGGCGGCGCCCCAGGTGGTCGTCATCGGACTCTTAGTCGCGTGGGGGCGCCCAATCTTCGCCGCTCTCGTGGCCGCGCTGCTGATCGGCCAATGCGTTCTGATGCCCCGGCTTATCCAGAACCCGCGAAAATGGGCGGTCTCCTACAATGCGACGGGAACGACCTTGTACGTCCTTGGCATGTTGGCGAGCGCCTTCGCTCTTCGCTCAATCGGATAGGCTCGCATGACCTCCGCGTCCTTTGGATGGACAAAGATCATCCGCTTAGGCCTCGTTCAGACGATGCTGGGCGCGATCATCGTCCTCATGACGTCCACAATCAATCGCGTGATGGTTGTGGAGCTCGCTTTGCCAGCGGTCGTTCCAGGGCTTTTGGTCGCCTCGCATTACGCCGTTCAAATTCTGCGGCCAGCCTGGGGTTATGGGTCGGATGTCGGGGGACGCCGGACGCCCTGGATTATCGGGGGCATGGCCGCCCTCGCGCTGGGCGGAATGGGGGCGGCGCTCGGAACGGCGCTGGCGGCGAGTTCGCGTCCTCTTGGCGTGTCCGTCGCGGCGCTGTCGTTTCTCTTGCTGGGGATCGGCGCTGGTTCGGCGGGAACGTCGGTCCTGGCGATGCTCGCGACCCATGTCGAGCCGCGCCGGCGCGCCTTCGCCGCATCCGCCGTCTGGGTGATGATGATCCTGGGCTTCGCGATTTCGGCGCCCGTCGCCGGCAGCTTCCTCGATCCGTTTTCGAACACCCGACTGATCGCGGTGACGTCGACAATCTGCGCAATCGCCTTCGTGGTTGCGACACTCGCCGTTTGGGGCGTCGAAACCGCTCCTGCGGTTTCCTCGGAACTCGGGAGCCGGACCGCCGCGAAGCCGCCTTTCCGGCAGGCTTTGGCTGAGGTATGGCGGGAGGCAGCGGCGCGGCGCTTCACCATCTTCATCTTCGTTTCAATGCTCGCCTATGGTGCGCAGGAGCTCCTCGTCGAACCCTTCGCCGGACTCGTCTTCGGCATGTCGCCCGGGTCGACCACCAAGCTCGCTGGCTTGCAGCATGGTGGCGTCTTTGTCGGGATGGCGGCGTGGCAATTCTCGCTTCCGTGATCGGGGGGCGTATTCTGGGCTCTCTGCGGGTGTGGACGATCGGCGGGTGTGCTTCCTCGGCGCTGTCGCTTTCGGCGATCGCGACAGTCGGCTTTCTGTCGCTCGGCCCCGACGCGTTCCGCGCCGCCGTCTTCGCGCTGGGCGTATCGAACGGCGCATTCGCTGTCGCGGCCATTGGCTCGATGATGGGCCTCGCCGCATCGGGTGCGGGCTCCCGCAAGGGCACACGGATGGGTCTTTGGGGCGCCGCCCAGGCTATCGCATTCGGGCTCGGCGGCGTAACGGCTACCCTGTCGGTCGATCTTGCGCGCGCGTTCGCAGTTGCCCCGTTGGTCGCATATGCCTCGGTCTTCGCGATAGAATCCGCGCTCTTCATCGCAGCGGCGATACTTGCATCCCAGGTTGGCGGCGGCGCCTACAAGGATCAGAATGCACCGGCGCCGCGGGGCGCACTTGCCGTCTGACCATGAGCAAGGGCATCCCATGATCGATCAAGAGGAGATTTTCGATTTCGTCGTCGTCGGCGGAGGTCCCGCTGGCGCGACTGCGGCTGACGATCTCGCGAGCCGTGGTCGTAAGGTTGCTCTTCTCGACCGGAGCGGGCGCATCAAGCCTTGCGGAGGGGCCATCCCGCCGCGGCTGATCCGCGATTTCGCAATTCCGAGTCATCTTTTGAAGGCGCGGGTGCGGCTTGCAACGATGATCTCGCCAAAAGGGCAGTCCGTGGACATGCCGATCGATGGCGGCGGTTTTGTCGGAATGGTGGACCGCAACTCGTTCGACGAATGGTTGCGTGATCGCGCTGCCAAATCTGGCGCGACACGGTTTGTCGGCCGGTACAAGAAAATCACACGTGATAGCGATGGCGTCGTTTGCGTTTATTTTTTCCCAGAGTTGGGGGCCCCTGAGCAAATTCTCAAGACGCGGTTCGTGATTGGCGCCGATGGCGCGAACTCGATAGTCGGCCGGCAGGAAGTGCCCGGCGCGACCCGCGGCCGCTTCGTTTTCGCCTACCACGAGATCATCGCGACCCCCGTGGGCGAGGCGAACCAATCGGGAGGAGCTCGCTGCGAGATACACTACCGGGGAACGCTTTCGCCCGATTTCTACGCATGGATCTTCCCGCATGGCGACACGATGAGCGTCGGCTCGGGCAGTGCGAAAAAGGGCTTTTCGCTGAAGACGTCCGTTGGCGCGCTGCGTTCGTTGACGGGACTTGAAGACGCCAAGACGATCCGACGGGAGGGGGCGCCCATCCCTATGAAACCTTTGCGACGTTGGGATAACGGGCGCGACGTCCTCCTCGCCGGAGATGCGGCGGGAGTTGTCGCCCCGGCTTCCGGCGAAGGGATCTACTACGCGATGCTAGGTGGGCGGCTAGCGGCGGAGGCCGCCGAGAGGGCGCTCGCGACCGGCGATGCACGGGCGCTGCGGTTGGCGCGTAAGAGTTTCATGCGGGAACACGGGCGCGTGTTCTGGGTTCTCGGAATGATGCAACATTTCTGGTATAGCAACGATAAGCGGCGCGAGCGCTTCGTCAGCATCTGCCGGGATCCGGACGTACAGCGGCTGACCTGGGAATCCTACATGAACAAGGTCCTTCCCCGCCGCGATCCGATGGCGCACGTCCGGATCTTTTTCAAGGATCTCGCTCATCTTCTGAGGCTTGTCCCGCCATGATGATGGGCTTTTTTTCTGAACGCGGAATCGAGATCGTTATTGCAGCGGCGGCTGTTAGTGTGGTTGCGCTGATTGGAGGCCTCATGACCGATGTTGGCCCCTGGTATGAAAGCCTCAGATTTCCCCGGCTTCGCCCGCCCAATTGGCTATTTGGGCCCGCCTGGACGGTTATTTTTATCCTGATCGCCGCGGCAGGCGTCGTCGCTTGGGAGAGCGCTGAAAATCCGACTTCCCGGTTTCGTCTTGTAACCCTTTTTCTGATCAACGGACTTCTGAACCTCCTGTGGAGCCCACTGTTCTTCAAAATGAGGCGGCCGGACTGGGCGCTGTATGAATTGCTTTTGTTCTGGCTATCGATTCTGGTTCTTCTCATCGAGTTGGCTCGAATTTCGAGTTTCGCAGCATGGCTGCTCACTCCCTACCTCGCCTGGGTTACGTTCGCGGGTTGGCTAAACTGGCGCGTCGTCGAGCTGAACAAGCCCTTTGGCAGCGGGGCTGCAAGGGAAGTTTCAGGCAGGGTTGGAAGTGATGGCCGCGTTTCCCCCTGATCTCTGGATCGTCGACGCAATTATAGCGCTCGTCGCGGTCGAGGGAATCGTCCTGGCGGTATGGCGCGCGCTGACTGGCAGCGGCCTCACGGTAGCGGAAACCCTTGCAAACCTGTCGTCCGGCGCAGCCCTTCTGGTCGCCCTGCGCATGGCGATCACCGGCGGCTTGTCAGCGTCTGTTCTGACCTTGCTGTTGGTTGCGCTCATCGCTCATGTCGCTGATCTCACGAGCCGATGGAAGCGGGGTCGGCGCGCCGACCCAAGGGCTCGCCTGTCGCATCATAAAGGATCCTTCGACATGGTCTCGAAGATCGGCCTAAAACTATGAAAAGTCTTTGGGATCAGGTTTTGTCGAGGATAGGCGCGGTTGTAGCTGACTGACGAACGTTGGCGCAGAAAATGAAGCCCACTCGACGGACGTTCATATCGAATCCGAGGTCGCAGGTGTCGCGTCTTGTTTACAGTTCGTAAATTCGTCAATTGGTCTTTACAAAGCTAAAAAATTCGCGTTCACTCCGACCTCAACAACCATTTCCTTTCCAGATCTTCGGCCGACATCAAGCTGGCTCGCCTTGGGAGGTTCGACATGGGCGTCGAGGGAGAATCTTATCGGGTCCGCTGCGCGGACATTTTCCCGCCACCCTCCGACGCGTCGATGATAAGGCGCCCAACCCCAAGATCGTCGATCTTTGCGACGACGCGAATCCCCCTGCAATCACCCCTTGAGCACGTCATCGAGGTCGATATTGGCCCGCGGCTCGTTCTCGTTCATCACGAGTGCCCGGTAGCGCCACCCGACCGACGACCAACTTCCGCAGAGTGCGAAACGCTCGCGCGCCTCTCCATTGGAGGAAACGAGGCGGCTCTTTTCGGGTATTTCGATCAAATAAAGTCCCAAAACCATACTTTCGCAACGCTGCTCGCTTTTCTTATCGCACCGGCGGCGCTCCATCTTGGCGAACTGTGGCAACAGGACCTCTGCGACTTCTTCGAGGTGACTCTCGGCGTAGGTCGACTGCAAATGCTGGTGAATTGCCTGGAGCTTCCGGGAACGCCCCGAAGGAAGGACGGGGACCGCCGTGCGCTTCTGATTGCCATGCCGGGCGAAACCCACATCCTTGGTCTCCGCATGGTTGGCAAGCTCATGGACGCTGTGGGGTGGGACGTGACGTTCGAGGAACAGCGATCTGCGGAGGACTGCGCGCAGACCGCCGCGGAACAATGGATCGGCGTCCTCGGCGTGACTGTCGGCCTACCTTCAGGAACTCGAGCGAGCCGCCAGAACGATAGCCGTCGTTCGGGATGCCTCGATGAACCGCAATCTCGCGGTTCTCGTGGGCGGAAACGCATTCGCTGATCATCCCGAGCTTGTGGCTCAGGTGGGAGCCGATGCGGGAGGTTTTGATGCGCCGTCCGCGGTGGTGCTGGCTTCCCACCTTCTCACTTGTCAGCCGCCTTCGCGCTAAAGATTACGTCGAGGCGTCAACCTCGGCTCTCCACCCCGCCATCCAATCCTCAAAAGCCTTGAAAGTCGCGACGGCGCCGTCTTCGGCCTGCATTGCTTCGTCTTCATCCTCGTGCAGCGACTCAAGTTCGTCGAGCAGGTCTCGCCACATCGCGCCCTGACGCGCACCGCGGCCAACGAAGAACAGCAGCGCATTCCCCAGACCGTTGCCCACCCGATTCTTCAGCGCACGCGCGATCTGCAAACCCCCTAATGTCGACCCTTCGAGGACGTAGAGGGCGCCGAGCAGTGCGCCCTTGCTCACCAGGCGAACCGACGGACGCCAGAAGGGAAGAGTCGCCCTGGCGTTTGGGTCGAAGCCAATAGCTTGCAAATCGGCGAGGAGCAAGGCTGAGCGGGCACGGGCGTTCATATCGAGATCGATCTTGAAGGCCTCCGTGGCCGAGCGCGCGATTTCTTCGAATGGCCGATGAAAGCCATAGAGGCGGACTAACAGTCGTCGATAGTCGGAGAGCTCGATCGTCCCAGCCGCCGCTGCTTCGAACCCCGGATGGGCGTGCATTCGTTCGTGCGTGGTAGCCGTCGCAGCGCGCAATCGCCAGCGCAGGGCCGACCTGCTGGAGTGCGCGAAGGAGACGAATTCGGTCATCGGGCGTCGCCTTCGCGCGTCGGATCCGCGACGGCGTGAGCAAGCTGGTCCAGAACGACCGCGGTGCGCGAGACCGACCTCCGAACGCTTTCTAGCAGTGCTGGAGCCTCGGAAATATCGGTCGCATCGGTAATTTCGAGCGCCGCGAGTTGAGCGTTTTCGATCACCGACGACATGAGCGTTTGAACCGCCAGATCCCTTGGCGATCCGGCCGGAGAAGACACTTTTCGGTTGCTGCGAAGAATGCCGTCGTGGAAGCGCCTTCGCGCCGCCTCGGCCGCCTTCCGATCTGTGAGATCGGTGAAGAGCAGGACGAAGCCAAGGACACGCTCCGGGGCCACGAAGACCGGATCTGCCCGCACCAAGACCGCCGTCGTTCGACCTTTGGCGGCGCGAACGACCGCCTCCCCTCGCCACGGCTTATTTTCGCTAATCAAAGCCTTCAGTCTTCGGCTCACGAGATCAGGGTCGGCGAAAAAGTTGGGCAATTCGTCGAGACTCCGTAGAACGCCGTCGTCGATCCCCAACCATTCGCTGAAGGCGGCGTTACTTTCAAGAATAAGGCCGCGCGCATCAGCGACAAGAACCTGCTGATCGGAGCCGCGGACCTGACGAAGCACCTGCTCCAGCTGGTCCTGTGCGATCAGGATGCGGACAGCGCGAAATTGAACGACGACATCGGTTACGCTCGAGCCGATGAGCCGCGCAGCACTAAGGTCGGCGACCGTCCAAGGATCGGACGTCCCTTTGACGATTTGATGCCATTGCGCGAAAGATCGGCGAGGCGAAAGCTCCGAAGGGTCGTCTTCCGAGGACGGTGACTTAAAAGGATTTCCGCCCCAAGTTACGGTTCGAACGCGTTCGTTTCGGAACCAAATCAACATTTCGTCGACCTGGGCCGAAATCGGAGCGACGACAACCCCACTCGCAACTCCGGCCAAGGGCGCGAAGAGCGGTTCTTCCTCTCCAAGGCTCGCCGTCGAGAACAGCCCTTGCTTCAGCTTGGGACTAACCCATCGCGCAATGTCGCGGATTTCGTCGGTTCCCGGCACGTCGCCGGTGGTCAGGATCTCGTCTTCGAATATGAGCGCCGCCCCGTCCGCCGCGAGCGGCAGCAATAACGGACGTGTGCGATCGAACAGGGCGCCTCGCCAATCGCCGTCGCGCGAGATCCATTCTGTCATACGTTGTTCGAGCCGCCGCGCCGCAAGCTCACCCTGGCCGCGCATGAAGCTTTCCAGCGCCGCAATCCGGGTGCCGATCACTTCCGCCAGAAGCTCGCAGAGCGCTCGCGATTCAAAATGCAAAACTCGCGGCGAATAGTGATGACAGGAGATAAGGCCCCATAGTCGTCCCCCGACCATCAGCGAAACGACCAGGGTGGCGCCAACGCCCATGTTCTTAAGGTACTGAAGGTGGATCGGCGAAACGCTGCGCAAGTAGCACAGCGACATGTCAAGTTCTTTCCCCGAGATCGGAGAGTGCCGCGGCCACAGCGCGGAAGGCGCATAGTCAACATCGGCCAACAGCCTGACGCGATTGCGCTCGTAAAGTCGACGCGCCATTTGAGGGATATCGGAAGCTGGATAGCGATTGCCGAGCAGAGCTGCGAGCTCCGGCCGCTTGGTTTCCGAAAAAACCTCACCATGGCCCGCTTCATCGAAGCGGTACACCATGACACGATCGTATCCGGTCAACTTCCGAAAGATCCTCGCGCTATCGTCGCAGAGCGTTTGAAGGTTTGTCGCAACGACAATAGAGCGCACCGCGCTTTCTAAGATGTCCGGAAAGTCGTTGGCGGGTTCGGTTCTTTCGATCTCAACCACGAGCTCGCCCTCTGGCGCTCGATGGAGCAACGCGGTGCACGGCTCGTTGCGGGTGCCTACCGTGCACCGTACGGCGGCCGGAATGGTCTTGAGGCTATCAGGGAGACGTCCGCTCGTCCGCTCCCACAGCGTTCCCCCTAGAGCTCGCAAACGGAGGCCCTGGAGCTTCGTATCGATACCGAGATAGGCGGCGGCGTTGTCGCTCGCCTGCACGATAATTGGATCGGATGCGCCAACCACCAGCAACGCACCGTGGGGCTGAATGGACCCCGCGAGGTGGATCTGCTCCCTCTCGCAATTTGATAGATTAGCCGTGCCGAACGCGGGCGATGAAGGCTGGGCGACTGCCAAAGGCCGGACCTCCCTTGCAGCTTCTTTTCGAAGCCGTCTATTGGTTCTCCAACCTGTATTTTTTGAGCTTGGAGTGCAAGCTCTGCCGGCTCAGTCCGAGAGATTTTGCCGCTATCGTTCGGTTGCGGCCGGCCCGGACGAGCGCCTCGGCAATCCGTTGGCGCTCGATCGCTTCGGTGGATGACCTGACCAGGCTCTCAAGGGGCGCGTCGGGCGATTTTTCGAGGAGTGCAGTCACCGATAATGCTTCCTCCAATTCGCGGATACGGGACGCAACATCCCGGATAACGAGACCGAAATAACTCGGCTGCCCGAGCCGATCGCCGACCGCAGAAATCTCGACTTCCGTTGCAGCGCCGAGTTCGCCGTTAAGAGTGGTCCTCATCGCGCGCACCGCTCCGTGACGCTCGACGAGGTTCATGATAACCCGAATGCCTGTTCCCGGTTGCGAGAGCCACCGCTTGAGATTCTGGCCGATCACGGTGCTCTCAACGCCCGCTTGAACCAGATCAAGAAACGTATGGTTTGCCTGCCTAGCAACACCTTCGCGATCGGTGACTACGAAGCCGTCGGGCATCCGCTGCACCAGATTGTCAATTGAAACTGCCTCCCCGTCGCGACCCGGGGGGGCGCCATTAGCCACCTCTCTGCTTCCGGCAAGCGACGCCATTTGAAACAGGTAAAACGCGCCAGCTTCGCTTGTCAGCATCGACGTGCGAAGGCTCCAAGAACCATCGTTCAAAAGATGCAGCGCAATGCTCGGAGCTCGGCCGTTTAATCGAGCCGTGTCGAGCGTCGCCTCGAGGCTCCGGCGATCCTGATCCGTCAGCCTGGGCAAAAATTCTCCGCCAGGAACAACACCGAGCAATCTTGTTGCCGCAACATTCGCTTCAACCACGCGCAAATTCGTCACGCGCACCAGTACGACCGCTCCTGAAGAAGCGTCGAGGAGAGCGCGATATCGAGTCTCGATTTCGCGAAGCTTCCAATAGTCCTGCTCGCGCTCCTGCTGCACAAGCGCAAGGCGCGATCGGAGCTCGGAAATCGCCTCAAGAATTCTTTCCAATCGCGACGAGGCCGGACTTCCCACCGAGCTTAACGGTCGTGTACTCGAGAAGAAGTTCGCGACCGCTAGGCAATCGCTGATTGACAGTGAAGCAGTATGAATCGCCTTCGCGTTGCGCCCCCTTGAGTGCTCTTACGACCTGCCGAGCCATGTCGGACGGAACGGTGTCAATCCACCGCAGGCCACGCCACTGCTCAATCGGTTCGCCCGCAAGGGCTTCTGCGGACACTGCGTTCCGGATCACGCCGCCGCCGTCGACGGTCAGCGTGATGTCAGGACGAAAATGTGGATCGTCGATCATACATTGTCCACTGCCGGTCGGCGGATGCCCCTCTCGTATTTGTTCTCCGGGCTCTCCCTCGAAAAGAGAGGCCGCCCCGCGGGGATAGTCAAGCTAATGATACATCAGCCGCTTCGGTTAAGTCCAGCCGGCGTTGCAACGCGCCGATGAAACGGGGCTTCGAAATAGCCAATGCCCAAGGGGCCCGCATAACCATTGAAGCGCTCGCGATTTCGGCCAATCAGGAGACTGCTCCAGGAGTGTGTCAATCCGTTTTTCGTGGCACAGAGCTGTAAGTTTGCATTGACATGTGTCAATGCCCGGTTCAATTTTATCGCTTCCAGGTTACAGTCGAGAGGCGGCGACGCGTATTTCAATCGCGACCGTCTCTCAAGAATCTCAGGCATCGGAGCTTTACCGCTCTGCGAGGGTTGAGAATGGAGGCGAGTGCATAGCGCCGAGTTTTTAGGGAGGAAACCATGCGAGACAGACGCCAGAAGGCCGGCATAACTCGACGAAAAGTCCTTATTGCTGCGGTGACAGCGACCCCAGCTCTTGCGCTCATGGTCGGAACGGCCACAGCAAAGATACAACAAGCTGCGGTGAAATATCAAAACGAGCCGAAGGACGGAAAGCAATGCTCGGATTGTAATTTCTTTGTCGCGCCAAACTCGTGCAAGCAGGTCGACGGGACTATCTCCCCAACAGGCTATTGCCTTCTTTGGGCGAAGAAGCCGACCTAACCTAACGTGGTGATTTGCTAAAAATAGCCCTTTACGGTGCGGAAGTCTGAAACTGTTGCAGAAGTACGGTTCCGAGTTTCGTGTGAAGCGGGCCAGTCAGACTATCAAACTTTAGGGCACGGACCGATGTTGAATCTTACTTCGCTCGAACTAAGTATCGAACTCGCCAAAGCAGGTTCTTCTACGAACTCTATCCACTCAGCGATGTCAATGGCTTCCGGGAAGAAAATCCTAAGATTTGTGTTCTTCTGAACCTGACTTAAGGAGTGTTTATTATGACCGACTATAATCTCCAGTTAGCGAAGCAACAGACCCAACGCCGCTAGTCTATCGATCGAGTGTACCGACAACCGGACCGATCTTTGAGAGCGTGGATTTTGTAGCAGGAATTGTTGCGGCTGTGATGATTCTTGAGCCCCTCGCCATGGCTGCGTTTTGGGCGCCGTATCACTAGACGAGCGGGCTGAGTGCCCTCGCCCGACACAGGTGCTTGATTGAGGTACTGGTGTGTTTTCCTGGCGATCTTGGTTGGTGCCGCACTAGCTTGGCTCTACACGCCTGACAAAGGCCGCGCCGATCTGGAGGCCAAATATGCAGGGCCTCCATCTCAATTCGTCGAAGTCGCGGGTATACGGCTGCACTTGCGAGACTCAGGGCCCAGGACGGCCTCGGCGTTAGTATTGCTGCACGGCTTTGGTTCGAGCTTACAGACTTGGGACGATTGGGCGCGCAACCTCGAAGCGGATCATCGGGTCATCCGCTACGATTTACCAGGTTTCGGGCTGACGGGGGCTGATCCAACCACAGACTACAGTGACCGTCGTGGCGTCGCGGTGCTTTTGGCGTTGCTGGATCGGCTAGGTGTTGCGCGGGCATCGGTCGTCGGCAATTCGATGGGAGGCCGCATCGCCTGGACCTTCGCGGCCCAGAATCCGACCCGCACAGACAAGTTGGTGCTCATATCGCCGGATGGTTTCGCCAGCCCCGGGCTTGAGTACGGAGCGACGTCCAAAGCTCCGCTTATGATGCGGGCGCTGCCATATGTCTTGCCTTCGTTTATGCTTCGGGACTCGCTGGCGCCCGCTTTCGCCAATGTGGATGTGATTACCGACGGGCTCTTTACGCGTTACCGGGACATGATGCTTGCGCCGGGAGTTAGACAGGCTATCGTCGATCGGATGAACCAGATGGCGCTGGTGGACCCGGTCCCCCTGCTGAAGGCCATCCAGGCCCCAACCTTACTGATGTGGGGCGAAAAGGACGGCATGATCCCGTTTGCAAACTCGGCGGATTACCTGCGAGCGTTGCCAAATGCGACGCTCGCAGCGCTTCCGGGTATAGGGCATATACCGCAGGAGGAAGCGCCGATGACTGTCGCGATCGTTCGGAAGTTCCTAGACAGATAGGCTCTTCGCGTCCTTACTTTCAACCGAGCGAGGGCAAGAAGCTTGGACCATGGCTCGTAGCGAAATCGCGAAACGCACGCGCGGACGGTGAGAGAGCCCGGTCCGTCCTGTTGACCACGTACCAACGGCGCATGATCGGCAAGTCCTCTACGTCCAGGCACACGAGCCGTCCACTCGCGACTTCTGCAGCGACCGTGTGCGCTGAAATAAGCGCAATTCCCATCTCCGCCATGACCGCCTGCTTGATCGTTTCGTTTGAGCCGAGTTCCATTCTCATCTGAACGGCGTTGATTCTGGTGTCCCCTATAAAAACATCAAACACCGATCGTGTGCCGGAACCGATCTCGCGAAATAGGAACGCTTCTCCGGCGAGGTCTGCCCGCGTCAACTCTCTGATGCCGGCAAGGCGATGCTGTGGAGGTGCGATCAGGACATAGGGGTGGGGGCCAAGAGGAAATGTTTCGACAGTAATGTCTTGAGGCGGACGCCCAGCAAGCGCGATCTCCACTTCGCCGCTGCGCAACGATTCCATCGTTGCGTCGCGATTGCCGATCTGAAAGCGCAGGTCGATCTTTGGCCGGCTGCGGACGAAGGCCGCGATAAGCCGCGGCGCGAAATATTTCGCGGTGGACGTCGCACCGACGGAAAGTCGGCCCCCTTCACCGGAACTGATCGCGAGCATCGTGTCGGCAAAGTCGCGCATTGCCCGCTCGACACCTTGCGATGCTTCGAGAGCCGCTTCTCCTGCGCTGGTCAGCCGCATCCCGGTGGAAGTCCGGTCAAAAAGCTTTAATGCGACCGCCTCTTCTAGACCTTTGACGCGCGCGGTGAGTGCAGCGGGTGTCATTCTCAGCGTAGCAGCCGCCTGCACAAGTGAACCGGCCGCGGCGATCGCCTGAATCGTTTCAATGTGACGGAGCGAGACGTTGCGCATCGAGAATCTCTGATGACCATTCAATCTTTTTGAATGGAAGGCAATAATTAATTCAGTTCTCTTTGGTGCGCAATGCTCCTTATAAATGGAGCACGGTGCGGCGCTCAGCCCCATCCGGGAGGAACGGACGCGTGAACACGCCGCGACAGGGCCTTGGACTTAACGCGTTCCTCGGCGCAAACGCCCCCGCTGAACTTGGCTCCGTTTTGTACGCCTTGGCCGAGGCCTCTCTGTCCGTCGCACGTCTCATCCGCCGCGGCTCGCTCAGCGGGGCACTCGACGCCACAGTGGGCCCGGCGCACGACGGGATCGCCCAGAAGGCGCTCGACGTATTTGCGGACAAGTCCTTTGTCGATGGTTTGAAAGGATCGGGCGTTCGCGGCGTCGTTTCCGAAGAGCGCGACGATCCTGTTGCGGTCGATCGCGACGGCACGCTGCTCGTTGCGATTGATCCGCTCGACGGCTCCTCGAACATTGACGCCAACGTCACCATCGGGACTGTTTTTTCGGTGCTCGACGCGCCGGCGGACGAGGTTGATGGCGCGCAAAAATTCCTACAGCGTGGCGTACACCAGCGGGCTGCCGGCCTCGTGGTCTATGGGCCGCATGTCGCCTTCGTCTTCACGACGGGAGCCGGCGTCCACTTTGCGACGCTCGATCCAGATACCAATGAATATCGGGTCTCGGACGGCGTCGCGAAGATTCCGGCGGAGTCGAATGAGTTTGCGATCAACGCGGCAAACTCACGCCATTGGCCCGCACCGGTGCAGCGCTATATCGAGGATCTTCTCGAAGGCGACGAAGGGCCGCGCAGGCGGAACTTCAACACGCGCTGGATCGGCTCGATGGTCGCCGACGTCTACCGCATTCTGATCCGCGGCGGCGTCTATCTATATCCAGAAGACTCGCGCCCGGGCTACGAGCGAGGCCGCCTGAGGCTGCTCTATGAAGCCAACCCGGTCGCATTCCTAATCGAGCAGGCCGGTGGCGCCGCGATCGACGGATTTCAGCGCATTCTGGAGATCGAGCCGAGGGTCCTCCATGGTCGCACGCCGCTGATCTTCGGCTCGAAGGGTAAGGTCGAGCGGATCGCTCGCTACTATCGCGAAGACAGCCTCTCAGCGAACGATTCGCCTCTATTTGCCAAACGCGGCCTTCTACGCCGATGAACTTCGAACTTCGGAACGTGGCAAGATGTCGATCAAGCATCCCATCATCGCGATCACCGGCTCCTCGGGGGCGGGTACGACGTCGGTCAAGAGGACCTTCGAGCAGATCTTCCGTCGAGAGAAGATCAACGAGGTCTACATCGAAGGGGACGCCTTCCATCGCTGGAATCGCCTTGAGATGCGGGAAAAGATGAAAGAAGCCGCCGCCACGGGGGACAATCACTATAGTCACTTCGGTGAAGACGCCAATCTGTTCGAAGAACTCGAGAAAACATTTGCCGCCTATTCGGAAAACGGCGGCGGGCGCACACGCACCTACATCCACGACTCGGCAGAAGCCGAGCAGTACAAGTGCCCGCCCGGAACTTTCACGCCCTGGACCGAATTCGAACCGGGTTCGGATTTGCTCTTCTACGAAGGCCTGCACGGCGCCGTCGTAACCGACAAGGTCAACGTCGCCCAATATGCCGACCTGAAAATCGGCGTCGTTCCGGTCATCAATCTGGAGTGGATCCAGAAGATGCACCGCGACCGCAACTCGCGCGGCTACACCACCGAAGCAATTACCGACACGGTGCTGCGCCGCATGCCCGACTACATCAAGTTCATCTGCCCGCAGTTCTCGCAAACAGACCTCAATTTCCAGCGCGTGCCAATGGTCGACACCTCGAACCCCTTTATCGCGCGATGGATTCCGACGCCTGACGAGTCGATGGTTGTGATCCGCTTCCGCGATCCCCACGGCATCGACTTCCCGTATCTGCTCTCGATGATCCACAACAGTTTCATGAGCCGGGCGAATTCGATCGTGATCCCGGGCGGCAAACTCGACATTGCGATGCAGCTCATCATGACCCCGATGATTCTGAAGCTGGTTGAGCGCCGCCAACGCGCCATCCACGCTTAGGGCGTCACCGAAGGTTGCCTGTGTCTGACCGCATTAGTGCGCCCCCCGGCGCTCGAAGACGAGGAGAAAAGCAATGAACGTTCAACCTTCGCAGACAGTCAAAGGCAAGGATCGCTACAAGTCCGGCGTGATGGAATACCGCAGGATGGGGTATTGGGAGCCGGACTACGTCCCGAAAGACACCGACATCATCGCGTGCTTCCGTGTGACGCCACAAGACGGTGTCGATCCAGTCGAAGCCGCGGCGGCGGTCGCAGGCGAATCGTCGACCGCGACCTGGACGGTGGTGTGGACCGACAGACTGACCGCAGCCGAGAAGTATCGCGGCAAGTGTTTCCGTCTCGATCCGGCGCCGGGATCGGAAGGGCAGTATTTCGCCTACATCGCCTACGATCTCGACCTGTTCGAGCCGGGCTCGATCGCCAATATGTCGGCCTCGATCATCGGCAACGTATTCGGTTTCAAGCCGCTCAAGGCGCTGCGGCTGGAGGACATGCGTTTCCCCGTCGCCTACGTGAAGACGTTCCAAGGCCCGGCGACCGGCATCGTTGTGGAGCGCGAGCGGCTCGACAAGTTCGGCCGGCCGCTGCTCGGGGCGACCGTCAAGCCGAAACTCGGCCTTTCCGGCCGCAACTACGGGCGCGTTGTCTACGAAGCTTTAAAAGGCGGCCTGGACTTCACCAAGGACGACGAGAATATCAACTCGCAACCATTCATGCATTGGCGCGACCGTTTCCTCTACGTGATGGAGGCTGTGAACAAGGCGCAGGCGGCGACGGGCGAGGTCAAGGGATCGTACCTCAACGTCACCGCAGGCACGATGGAGGAGATGTATGAGCGCGCGGAGTTCGCCAAGGAACTCGGCTCCGTCATCGTAATGATCGACCTTGTCATCGGCTACACGGCGATCCAGTCAATGGCGAAGTGGGCGCGCAGGAACGACACGATCCTTCATCTGCACCGCGCAGGCCATGCGACCTACACTCGCCAAAGGATCCACGGCGTTTCGTTTCGCGTGATCGCGAAATGGATGCGGCTCGCCGGTGTCGACCACATCCACGCTGGCACGGTGGTCGGTAAGCTCGAGGGCGATCCCGCCACGACCCGGGGCTACTACGACATCTGCCGGGAGGAGTTCAATCCGACGCAGCTCGAGCACGGCGTCTTCTTCGACCAGCACTGGGCTTCGTTAAACAAGCTGATGCCGGTCGCCTCGGGCGGCATTCACGCCGGTCAGATGCACCAGCTTCTCCATCTGTTGGGCGATGACGTGGTGCTGCAGTTCGGCGGCGGCACGATCGGTCATCCGGGGGGAATACAGGCTGGCGCAACCGCCAACCGCGTGGCTCTCGAAGCGATGGTCTTCGCCCGCAACGCGGGCCGCGACTATGTCAACGATGGGCCAACGATTCTCGCGGACGCTGCCAAGACCTGCACGCCGCTTCGCCAGGCGCTCGACGTCTGGGGCGACGTGACCTTCAACTATGCTTCAACCGATCAGCCCGACTATCGTGCCGTCGTTGACGGTGGCGTGATGCCGGCGGCCGCAATCCTCTTCGGCGCTTGCCCACCCCCGGACAAAGTCTGCTGACCGCCATAACGAACTCAAGGAGATTGTTCGATGCGCATCACACAAGGCTGCTTTTCGTTTCTGCCTGATCTCACTGACGATCAGATTCTCATTCAGATCCAATATTGCCTCGAAAAAGGCTGGGCGGTGAATCTGGAGTTCACCGACGATCCGCATCCCCGCAACACATATTGGGAGATGTGGGGCCTGCCGATGTTCGACCTGCATGATGCGAAAGGCGTGCTGCTGGAGTTGCACGCCTGCCGCAAGATTTATGGCGACCAGTACATCCGCCTGTCTGCCTTTGATTCCACTCACGGCTGGGAATCGGTGCGCATATCCTTCATCGTCAACCGGCCGAAGAACGAGGAGGGCTTCCGCCTCGATCGATCGGAAGCCCAAAGCCGCGTCATGCGCTATACGACGAGGGCCTACGCGACGGACCGGCCGGAAGGGAAGCGCTACACATGAACGAGGGCGTCCAGGCTTCGCCGGTGAAGACCAACCTGGCGGAAGAGTTCGCGCAATCGGGCGTCGGTCCGGTGCTTCAACAGCTTGACGATGAACTCGTTGGCCTCGCGCCGGTCAAGGAGCGCATCCGCGAGATCGCGGCGCTCCTGCTGGTCGATCGCGTGCGGTCAAAGTTCGGGCTCGCGTCACAGGCGCCGACCTTGCACATGAGCTTCACCGGCAATCCCGGCACTGGCAAGACGACAGTCGCGGTACGCATGGCCGAGATCCTCCACCGGTTGGGATATGTGCGCCGCGGACACCTGGTCGCCGTGACGCGTGACGATCTCGTGGGACAATATATCGGCCACACGGCTCCCAAAACGAAAGAGGTGTTGAAGAAGGCGATGGGCGGCGTGTTGTTCATCGACGAGGCCTATTACCTCTATCGCCAGGAGAACGAACGCGACTACGGACAGGAATCGATCGAGATTCTGCTGCAGATCATGGAGAACAATCGCGACGATCTCGTGGTGATCCTGGCGGGCTACGCCGACAAGATGGACCGCTTCTTTCATTCCAATCCGGGCTTCCGCTCGCGCGTCGCCCATCACATCGATTTTCCCGACTACGACGACTCCGATCTCCTGGCGATCGGAGAGACCATGCTCGCTTCGCTCAACTACAAGCTGAGTCCCAATGCGAAGATTGCGCTCGGCGAATATATTTCGCGGCGCCGCACGCAGCCCTTGTTCGCGAACGCGCGTTCGATCCGCAACGCATTGGACCGGGCGCGCCTGCGCCAGGCCAATCGCCTCTTTGCGGAGGGCGATCGCGAGCTGACTCTCGACGCGCTGACGACTCTCGAGGACGAAGACATTCGCCGAAGCAGGGTGTTTCAGCAAACAGGGAGCAGCGCGGGATAAGCAGGATCCCCGTGGTTCGGTCGGCGCGTCACATCGCCTCACGAGCATTTCGAGCTGATTGACGTCTTCAATCAGCACACGCAAACCCGCTGAGTTCGTCGAGTGCAAGACATGAAAGCTGTCGTTTTCGACCTTGATGGCACCCGGATCGACAGTGCGCCGGACTTGCAAACGGCGGCAAATCGCATGCTGAACGACCTTCGCCGACCGACATTGACGCTTGAGAATGTTGCTGGTTTCGTCGGCAATGGCGTGCCTTCGTTGGTCGCGCGCTGTCTTGAGGCGACCGGCGGGCCGGCGAAAGATTTCGATTATGCCGTTTCCAGATTTCGTGAGCGCTATGCCCGAGCGCGCCAGCTCAGCTGACGCGGCCGTATGTTGGCGTCGACATGATGCTACAGCGTAAGCGGCGCTTACGTCCCACGGCTTTGGTGAGTTGACGCCGCGGGTCAGGCGGCGAGGCGATGGGGTGCGGACGCGTTCGCCCATGCCCACGGCATGAGCTCGTCGATGCGCGATGCCGGACAGAGATTGACGAGCTTGTCGAGGGCGCCGGCGATGCAGGCTTGCGGCTCGACGTCGTTGAGCTTGCACGCCTCGATCAGCGACGCGACGCAGGCCCAGTTTTCGGCTCCCTCGTCATGACCAGCGAAGAGCGCGTTCTTGCGATTGAGAACGATCGGGCGGATGCCGCGCTCGACGATGTTCGTGTCGAGTTCGATGCGGCCGTCGTCGAGGAAGCGGACGAGCCCTTCCCAGTGGTCCAGACCATAGCGGAGCTCCTCGGCGATTCCGGACTTGCCAGAGACGCGCGCCAGCTGATGCTCGAGCCAGAACCTGAACGCTATGACGAGCGGTTTGCTCTTCTCCTGGCGCACGCGGCGACGCTCGTCGGCGCTTGCGCCCCTGATCGTCCTCTCGATTGCGTAGAGCGCGGCGATTCTCTCAAGCGCCTCACGGGCGATCGGCGCTTCACCCTTGGCGTGGTCGAAGAACCGGTGCCGCAGGTGGGACCAGCAGAAGGAGAGCGTGATCCGACCATCGGGCGCCTTGGCGGCGATCGTCTTGTCGGCGGCGCAACCGTCGCACTGAACAACGCCCGCATAATTGTCGAGCAGCTTTAGGCCGTGGATCGCCCCGCGGCCGGGCGCATAGGCGAAGGCGATGGCCGGAGGGTCCGCCCCGCCCCATGGTCGATCGTCGCGGGCGACCGCCCAGAAATAGCCCTCCTTGACCCGGCCTCGACCCGGATCGAGCACCGGGGCCTTCGTCTCGTCGACCGCGACGTTGCCCGACGTCAGAATGAGTTCCCGAAGGCGGCCATAGACCGGCCTGAGTTCCGCAGCCGCCTGGCCGACCCAGAACGCCAGCGTCGAGCGCTTGATGTCGAGGCCCTGCGCGGTCAGCATCTGAGCCTGACGATAGGGCGGCAGATGCCATGCGTATTTGGAGACCAGCACGGAGGCGACCATCGCCTCGGTGGGCAGGACGCCCTTGATCAGCCGCTCGGGCGCCGGCGCCTGAACCACGGCCTCCTCGCAGGCGCGGCAGGCATATTTGGGTCGGTGCGTCACCAGCACCCGGAACTGCGCCGGGACCACGTCCAGCCGCTGCGAGATATCGGCGCCGATCGCATGCATCGGCGATCGGCAGCACGGACATATCGTCGTCGTCGCCGAAGGGCAGATCATCTGCCAACACCGCCGATTCTTTGCCCGCTCTCACCAACGAAAGAGTACGACGACCGTTTTCGATTGGCGGCGCTATCTGGCGGTCAATCAACGTAAACCGGGCGCACTCCGCAACGGCGCGCCGTTCGCCGAACTCCTGCCCGCCTTCCGGGCTCTGCAACGGCGCATGCTCAAGACGCCGGGCGGCGACAGCGAGATGGTCGAGATTCTGGCTCTCGTCCTCCGTCATGACGAACAGGCCGTGCTCGCCGCCGTTGAACTGGCGCTGGCTGTGGTGGGCATTTCGCGCCGACGAAGACCCATATTCTGAATGTGCTGCACCGGCCGGTCGACGGCAAGCCGATCGACCCACCAGCCGTGAAGCCGCCCAACGCCCTGACGCTCACCACACGGCCGCAAGCCAACGTCGCGCGCTACGACGCGCTGCGCAAAGCCCCGAGGCGCGCCATGCGTCATGATCCCGCCGCCTGAGCCGTCGTCATCATGCTGCGCAGTCTCAAAATGCACGGCATGGCCCACACGGTCGGCGAGCTGACCGAACAAGGCTCCCCGGCCTTCGAAGCCGCCGTGCCAATCCTGTCGCAGCTCAGCTCCTGAAGGCTGAGACGGCCGACAGAGAGGTCAGATCGACGGCCTATCAGCTCCAGGCCGCCCGCTTCCAGAACTATGGCGATCTCGCCGGCTTCGACTTCGCCAGCAGCGAGGTCAACGAGGCGCTCGCGCGTCAACTCCACCGCTGCGAGTTCCTGGAAGACGCCCACAATGTCGTCCTGGTCGGCGGCCCCGGTACGGGCAAGACGCATCTCGCCATTGCGATCGGGGTCCAGGCGATCGATCACCACCGCAAGCGCGTCCGGTTCTTCTCCACGGTCGAACTCGTCAATGCTCTCGAACAAGAGAAGCTTCAAGGCAAACCAGAACAGATCGAAGCCCGGCTCACCCACTCCGATCTCGTCATCCTCGACGAGCTTGGCTACCTGCCGTTCAGCGCCTCCGGCGGAGCCTTGCTCTTCCATCTCTTAAGCAAGCTGTATGAGCGCGCCAGCGTCGTCATCACCACAATCTCAGCTTCGGCGAGTGGGCGACCGTGTTCGGCGACCCGAAGATGACGACCGCGCTACTCGATCGTCTCCCACCGTTGCCACATCCTCGAAACTGGAAACGGGAGCTTCCGCTTCAAAAACAGCTCGGCGAAAGCCGCCAAACCCACCAAACCCGCCCGAAGGCGTTCTTCACAGACGACTATGCATCTTCTCCTGTGCCCGGGCCGCCTTTAGCGCCTCGGCTTGGGCGCGCCATTTGTCCGCCTCGATTCGGCGTTGGCGCGAGACCCGCCGATGACGCCCTTGCGACAACCAGGTGGCGAATGCGCCCGCGACGACACCGAGCATGGCGGCGACGATCGCCACCGCGTAGAGGGGCGCGGCGAGCGACAACGCGGCGCCATCGCCGGAAGCGAACGGATCGAACGAGACCGTGACGACGTGACGGTTTGCGAAAGCGAAACCCAGAAGAACGACGGCGACAAGAGTGAATACGGCGATTCTCAGAAAGCGAACCATGCAAGCCTCATCCGCCGAGCCCGAGCCGGCTCAAGCTCGAGCGGCTGTTCGAACGATCCTAGACCCGCTCGACGGCAGCCCGATTGAGACGCTCGCGCATTTCCTTGCCGGTCTTGAAGAACGGCGCCAGCTTCTCGGTGACCGGCACTTTGTCGCCGGTCCGGGGATTGCGGCCAGTGCGGGCCCGGCGCTGTTTTGTCGAGAATGCGCCGAAGCCGCGAAGTTCGACGCGCTCGCCGCGGGCGAGCGCATTGGCGATCTCGCCAAGTATGGCGTCAATGATGTTCTCGATGTCGCGTTGATAGAGATGCGGACTGCGGGCGGCCATGCGCTGCACGAGCTCAGACTTGATCACCGAACATCCCCAACTCGAAATAGCCCCGGAGTTTCGCCGCGCCTTCATGCCCTGAAATCGCGGTCCACTTCAATAGCAATCCGTCACCGTCTTGGCCTCAGAGCGACGCTCGGCCGGGCGCGCCGCCCAGACGGCGTGGCCGAAAAGAGGCTCAGGCCGAACGTTGAACCTCATACTGCCCGGTCCGGCGAAAACGGACGAGATAGGACGGAATGATCGCCTCGACAGCCTGCGGTTCGACGCCGAGCGCGCTCAGGACGCGGCCCTCGGCTTCCGCCTCGGCGGATACGATGTTGTCCGACGCCAGCAGATCGACTTGATCGCGGGTCGTCGTCAGCAATTTCGGAAAAAGCCCGAATGTCGCCCTCGAGGCGAAGTGGCTCGAGGCTGCGATCCAACGCGAAGGACCACGTGGCACGCCAAGGAGCAGACGGCGTCGATCGATCGCGCGCAGCGCTGCCTCCGCCGCTTCGCGTAGGGTCATCGTCTTCGGACCGCCAAGCTCATAGACCGTACCGGCCTCAGCCAGGCCGGAGAGCGCGGCTCCGGCCGCCCGCCCGACGTCGCCGACATAAACCGGCTGCAAGCGGGTCTTGCCGCCGGCCAATAGAGGCAAAACCGGGAGATAACAGGCGAGGGCGCCGAAGCGGTTGAAGAAATCGTCCTCCGGGCCGAACACGACGGATGGGCGCATCACAATTGCGCGAGGGAACGTGTCGCGGGTCGCCTGCTCGCCGAGTCCCTTGCTGGCGATGTAGGGTGAAGGGGATTTCGGGTCAGCCCCGATCCCCGACACGTGCACGTAGGTCGCGACGCCCGCGTTTTGCGCCGCCCGAGCCAGCGCGAGCGAGCCCTCGACATGCACCGCGGCATAGGTCTGCGCTCCGCTTTCTCCCTTCACGCCGGTCGCATTGACGGCCGCGGTTGCGCCCTCGAGCGCGGCCGCGATGGATTCCGGAAAGCGGACGTTCGCCTGCACCGGCTGGATCTGTCCCACTCCCCCAAGCGGCGCGAGATAGGCGGCGAGGTCGGGGCGGCGCACGGCGACACGGATGCGCCATCCGTTGCGCGCCAGCGCCCTGACGATATGACGGCCGAGGAATCCCGACCCGCCGAAAACTGTCACAAGACGGTTGGCTTCGGTCGTGGCTTCAGTCATCGACGTCGTCTCCGTGATGAGGCGGGGCGCCGCTCCCTTATGCGAAGGCCGGGCGACTGTACAGCCGATACGGCCGTCCAAGATCAGGCGTTGGCCTTCTGACGCGCTGCGACCACCACGTCGGCCGCGCGCCCGGAAAGCTCGGCCAAATGATCGAACTTGGTTTCGAACGCGCCGACGCCCGAGGTCGCTGAGCGCAATTCGACGATCAGATCGCCGATTTCGGCTTCCGGGATCAGCGCGCGCAACGCCTCCCAGCCCGCCCAACCTTCGCGGGCCTCGAAGCCGAGGATCTGGCCGCGCCGCGCGCTCACCAGCGCGCTCGCTCGCGCCAGCGCGTCAGTCGGCACGTAGATCGTCACCGAGAGGATCGGCTCGAGCAGCACCGGACGGGCCTTGACCAGGGCCTCGTCAAGCGCCTGCTTGGCCGCGGCGCGAAAAGCCATGTCGGACGAGTCGACGGTATGATAGGAGCCGTCAGTCAGCGTGACCGAGACGTCAACCACTGGAAATCCGAGCGGCCCTCGCGCCATCGCGTCGCGCGCGCCTGCCTCGACGGACGAGAAATACTGCCGGGGCACCGATCCGCCATGCACCCGCTCGGCGAACGCAAAACCCTCGCCGCGGCCGCGCGGACCAACCTCAACCACAACGTCGCCGAACTGACCATGCCCGCCCGACTGCTTTTTGTGCCGCCCGCGCACCGTGACCGGGTCGCGAATAGACTCCCGATAGGCTACCGACGGTTTATGCGCCTCGATCGTCACGCCGAAACGGTCGGCGAGCCGCTCGGTCGTGACTCGCAAGTGCATCTCGCCCTGGCCGAAAAGTTTGAGTTCGGACATCTCGGCGTCCTGGACATAGGAGAGCGCGCGATCCTCCTCGCAAAGTTTGGCCAAAGCGCTCGCGAGCCTCACCTCGTCCTTTCGGTCCTTGACCCGAATAGCGACCCCTTGCGTGGGGGGCGGCGGGCCAGGAATCGCCGGCGCCGCGGGCCGAACTTTTCCGTCAGCGATGCGGTCTCCGGTGGCGAGATTCTCCAGACGCGCGAAAGCGATGGTGTCCCCCTCCTCGGCGCGCGTCAGTTTCGAGGATACGGCGCCCATGAGCCGGGCTAGGCCGCCGATGCGCTCCTCGATCCCGCGCGAGTTGATGACGGTGACGCCGTCGGCGAAGGAGCCGCGCAGCACTCTGGCCAGCGAAAGCTTGCCCCCGTGCGCGGTGTGGATCGTGCGGATCACCTGCGCCAGAGCCGGGCCTTTGTCGTCAATCTGAAGCCGCTTGCGGGTGTGCGCAACGCCTGGCGATTCATGCCGAAGCGCCTTGAGGAGCCTTGTGACTCCATGGCCGCCGGTAGCGGAGCCCATCAGCACCGGCACGACACGCCCCTCGCGCAATTCACGCGCCAGGTCGTCGAAGACGAGGTCCTTTGGCGGGTCGATGTCGCTGATCAGCTGTTCCATCAGCGCGTCGTCATAATCGGCGAGCTTCTCCAGCATGAGATAGCGCGCCTGCTTTTCCTCGGGGATGACGCCGGCGGGCATTTCGATGACGCTGGATGGCGCGGCCTCACGGTAGACAAACGCGCGCTCGAGCGCGAGATCGATGAATCCGGTGGCGACGCCGTTCTCCCACACCGGGATCTGGCGCAACAGCAGCGGGGTGCGAGAGGCCGGCTGCAGCATCTCCAGCGTCTCACGCAAGCTCCCGCTCGCCTGGTCGATCTTGTTGAGGAAGAGAATGCGCGGCAACCCGAGCTCTTCAAGCTCGCGAAGGATGACCTGAAGCGCCGGGACCTTGCGCGGGTCGGCCTCGCAAACGACGACTGCGGCGTCGCAGACGGGCAAGGCGTAGCGCATGTCGTGGATGAATTCGATCGATCCGGGGGCGTCGAAGAAGGTGAACCGGTCGCCGAGGTAGTCGATGCTGGCGATGTTGGATTCGACGCTCATCGCGTGGCTGCGCGCCTCCGAGCTCGAATCGCCGACGCTGGTGCCCTCGCGCACAGACCCTTGCCGGGCCACACCGCCGCCGCGCGCCAGGATCCCGTCGAGCAGGCTGGTTTTCCCGCTCTGAAAGGGCCCGATGATTGCGACCAGACGGGGGCCGGCGACGCGGTTTTCGTGATTGGCTGCGTTCACTATCGGCCTCCCTCAAGCGTCACGCCGCGGCGCGAGCGTCCCATTCGCAAGGCGATCCACTCCCTAGACCCGATCGCGTTCCTGCGAACGCGGTTTTCACAATTGCCGCCGAGCCTCAAGACTTGACGCCGGCGTTCTCGACCGCCGTGGCGCGCTTGACATGGTTGCAAGAACAAGCGCGCCGCGCAAGACGGTTGGCGATAGGCGTACGGAGCGGCGGCGCGCCAGTCTCGCATTCGCCGCCCGGGTCCTGTATGGGACGGCGCGAAGACGTTTTTTGGTGCAAGGCGGAAGGGGTTCATGGGTCAAGGCCAAACGGTCGACGCCGGGCGGGTGGCGGCCGCGCTCAGCGGCCGCTCGGTGGTGCTCGTCGGCATGATGGGAGCCGGAAAGACCTCGGTCGGGAAGCGACTGGCGGCCAAGCTCAAGCTGCCCTTTGTCGACGCCGACGCCGAGATTGAAGCCGGCGCCCAACTGACCATCTCCGAGATTTTCGAGCGGTTCGGCGAACCCTATTTCCGCGATGGCGAGCGCAAGGTGATCGCCCGACTGCTCAATGGCGGGCCTTTGGTCCTGGCGACCGGCGGCGGCGCTTTCATGAATGCGACGACGCGCGAGGCGATCGCCAAGCGCGGCGTCTCCGTCTGGCTCAGGCCGAGTTTCGACATTCTGCTCGCCCGCGTACGCAAAAAATCTAACCGGCCGCTCTTGAAAACCCCCGACCCGGAACAGACGCTCCGTCGGCTCCTCGAGGAGCGGACGCCAACCTATGCGCTCGCCGATTTCACCATCGAATCGCTCGATGGCTCCCACGACACGGTCGTCGACGCCATTCTGCGGCGTCTCGACGCCACGCTTTGCAAGGATGCTGAGCCGCTCGAGGAGGCCAGGCGTCGGGTGGAAGTGCCGCTCGGCGCGCGAGCCTATTCGATCCTGATCGGCCCGGGCGTCCTCGAGGCCGCAGGGGCTGAAATCGCGGAAATCGCGCCGTGCGCCCATTGCGCTGTGGTAACCGACACGCGGGTCGCGCCGCTCTATCTCGAGCGGCTAAGCGCAAGCTTGCGTCAAGCGGGTCTGAGGTCGACTCCAATCGTATGCCCGCAAGGCGAACCAACAAAGTCCTACGCGGAGTTTGCCCGCGTTTGCGACGCCATGATTGAGGCGCGGATCGAACGGCGAGACATCGTCATTGCGCTTGGCGGCGGCGTCATCGGTGATCTCGCCGGGTTCTGCGCCGCGAGCCTGCGTCGCGGCGTGCGCCTGGTGCAGATTCCGACGACCCTCCTTGCTCAGGTCGATTCCAGCGTCGGAGGCAAGACGGGGATCAATTCGCGGCATGGCAAGAATCTCATCGGCGCCTTTCACCAGCCGTTGCTAGTGCTGGCCGATACCAGGTGTCTCGACACGTTGGATGAGCGCGATTTCCGCGCCGGTTATGCGGAAGTCGTGAAATATGGGCTCATCGGCGACCGCGGCTTTTTCGAGTTTTTGGAAACGAACTGGCGCGGCGTATTCGCGGGCGGCCCGGCGCGCGCCGAAGCTATCGCGGTAAGCTGCGCCGCCAAGGCGCGGGTGGTCGCTGCCGACGAGACCGAGCAGGGGGAGCGCGCGCTGCTCAATCTCGGGCATACTTTCGGACATGCCCTCGAGAGCCTAACCCGCTACGATTCGGCCCGGCTCGTACACGGCGAGGGCGTCGCCATCGGAATGGCCTCGGCCTACCGCCTCTCGCACGATCTGGGCTTATGCTCGGGTCAGGACGCGATGCGGGTCGAGGGGCACCTGAAGGCGGTCGGGCTTCCGACCCGCATGCGCGACATTCCCGGCTTCGACGCGAGCGCGGAGGATGTCCTGGACGCGATGCGCCAGGACAAGAAGGTCGAGCGCGGCCGGCTGACTTTCATTCTCGCCAAGAACATAGGCGAGAGTTTCGTCGCCCGGGGCCTCGATGAGGCGCGCGTCTCGGCTTTTCTGGCGCGCGAGCTGGCTGTTCGGACCTGAAATTGTGCTGCATTACTCGCGCATGCGCCCGTGCTAAAACCGATCCATGGCGTATAGCCTCGACATTATCGTGATCGCGCTGAGCATTGTGGCCGCCGCGTTCTTCGCCGGCGCGGAGACGGCGCTGACCGCGGCGTCGCGGGCGCGCATGCATGCGCTCGAGATGGCCGGCGACAACCGGGCGAAACTGGTCACCCGTCTGATCGGCATGCGCGGACGCCTCATCAGCGCGATGCTGCTGGGCGGGCAGTTTGTCACAATCGGCGCGTCGGCGATCGCGACCAGCGTCCTGCTCGGCCTGTTTGGCGATCGCGGCGTATTTGCCGCGACCATCATCATGACCGCGCTGATTGTTATTTTCGGCGAGGTGCTGCCGAAGACGATCGCCATCGCCTATCCGGACCGCGTTTCGCTTCTGATCGCGCCCCTGGCGCTGTTTTTCGTCCGCGTTTTCGGCCCGATCGTCAGTGCGGTCGAGGCGCTGGTCCGCGGCGTCCTCCGGCTGTCCGGCGTCTCGCTTGTCGACGAGGACGCGGGCGTTTCCGGCCATGACGAATTGATGGGCGCGGTCGATATCCTGCACCGCGAGGGGGAGGTCGAGCGGGACGAGCGCGACATGTTCGGCGGGCTCCTGGAATTGTCGGAAATTCCGGTGTCGGATGTGATGATTCATCGCACCAAGATGCGGCTCATCGACGCTGATTTGCCGCCCGATGAGCTGGTGCGCGAAGTGATCGCTTCGCCCTATACGCGTATGCCGCTCTGGCGCGGTGAGCCGGACAATATCATCGGCGTCCTGCACGCCAAGGACCTGCTCAGGGCCTATGTCGCAGCCCGGGGTGACGCCAGCAAGCTGAATATTGCCGATCTGACTCTCGAGCCCTGGTTCATCCCCGAGTCGACGACGCTGCGTGACCAGCTACAGGCGTTCTTGCTCAGGAAGACCCACTCCGCGCTCGTCGTCGACGAGTATGGCGTGGTCCAGGGGCTGGTGACCCTCGAGGATATCATCGAGGAGATCGTTGGCGATATTCGCGACGAGCACGACGTTGCAGTTCAGGGCGTGCGCAAACAGCGCGATGGTTCGGTCGTGATCGACGGCTCGGCGACCATCCGCGAGCTCAATCGGGCGATGGGCTGGAATTTGCCCGACGACGAGGCCGCGACCGTGGCGGGCCTCGTGATTCATGAGGCCCGCTCGATCCCTGAGCCGCGCCAGACCTTCAGTTTCCACGGCTTCCGCTTCGAAGTGCTGCGCAAGCAGCGTAATCGGATCGCCGCGTTGAGAATCACCCCGCTCGCGCCGCGCGCCGCGGAGCCCAGAGCAATCGATCAGGAAGGCGAAGCGGCGCCCCATGATTGAAGCAAGGTCCGATCGTACGGGGGTCGGGCGGCCGGGAGGCGCCCCGGGCGTCCGTTGCCGGTCCGCCGGCCATGCCTATATAAGCGCCCAGCGCATCAGCCGTCGGCCGGCGAGAGGTTTGGATGTCCTGGAATAATCAAGGCGGCGGACCCTGGCGTTCGTCTGGACGCGGCCCGTGGGGCCAGGGGCCGATCGGTCCTCAACCGACTGGCGACCTCGAAGAGATCATCCGCCGCGTTCAGGACGCCCTTTCCAAATTCACACCCGGGGGATCGGGAGGCGGCGGCGGGAAGGGATTTGGAGGCCGTGGGGCTTTGTT
Source organism: uncultured Alphaproteobacteria bacterium (assembly GCA_963761435.1). Classification (GTDB taxonomy): domain Bacteria; phylum Pseudomonadota; class Alphaproteobacteria; order Rhizobiales; family Beijerinckiaceae; genus Roseiarcus. The sequence continues at coordinate 1,431,148 of CAVXHJ010000010.1, forward strand.
CCTCGCGCTCGCCGCCCTGCTCCTTTGGTTCGCCTGGGGAACGTTCTATTCCGTCCAGCCAAACGAAGTCGGGATCAATCTCGTGTTCGGCCGCTATACCGGCAAGACGGCCGCCGGCCTCAATACGAACTGGCCCTGGCCGATCGGTTCGGTGATCAAGGTCCCGGTCTGGGATCAGCAGATTACTGAGGTCGGCTACCGCAGCCTCGGCGCTAGCGCCGACATACCCGAAGAGAGCCAGATGCTGACCGGGGACAAGAACATCGTCGACGTTCACTTTCGGGTAAACTGGCAGATCGATCCCGCCAAGCCGGAAGACTACGTGTTCAACATTCTCAACCCGCGCGAATCGGTGAAGGCGGTGGCCGAGAGCATCATGCGCGAGGTCGTCGGCTTGAAGACCATCGACGGGATTCTGACCACCGACCGCAAGTCGGTCGAGACCGACGTGCAGAAGCGGATGCAGGACCTGCTCAATTCCTATCGCGCCGGCGTTCTCGTCAAGCAGGTTCAGCTGCAATCGGTCGACGCGCCGAGTCAGGTGATCTCCGCCTATCGGGACGTGACTGCGGCGCAACAAGACCAGCAGCGCGCCGTCAACGAGGCCGAAACCTACGCCAACAAGGTCGTGCCGGAGGCCGAGGGCGGCGCCGCGCGCATTGTTGCCGAGGCCAAAGCGTATCGTGAGCAGACGATCCTTGAAGCGAAGGGCCAGACCGCCCGCTATAATCAGATCTATGAGCAGTACAAGAAGGCGCCGGGCGTGACCCGCGAGCGCATGTACCTTGAGACGATGGAGCATGTGCTCGGTCCGATGGACAAGACGATTGTCGATTTCGAACTCGGCCAGCCCGCCTGTGCCCTATATCGCGCTCGAACCGTTGCAGTCCAAGACGGGAGCGAACGGCAAATGAGGCGTTCCCTGAACGGCGTCGTCCTCGCCGCGATCGCAGTCGTCGCCATCATTCTCGCGTCGATGGCGACGTTCGTCGTCGATCCCACCGAACAGGCGCTGGTGCTGCGGTTCGGCCAGCCGGTGCGCGACCTCATCGACGCGCCCGGTCTCTATTTCAAGTGGCCGCTTATCGATACAGTCGTCTACATCGACAAGCGTATTCTCGCCCTCGAGGATGAGCGCCAGGAAGTGCTTGTCGCCGACAATCAGCGCCTGGAGGTCGACGCCTTTGTGCGCTACAAAATCGCCGATCCGCTCTTGTTCTATCAGTCGGTCTTCAACACCCGTGGCGCCGACGCGCAACTCGGCGGCATGCTGAACTCGGCCCTGCGTCGGACCTTGTCGGAGGCCTCGATCACCGACATCGTGCGCGACAAGCGCGACGCGCTCATGGCGGACATCCGCGACCAGATGATCGTCGGCGCCAAGCGCTTCGGCCTTGAAGTCGTCGACGTGCGCATCAAGCGCGCCGATCTGCCAGCGGAGAACTCGGAGGCGGTGTTCCGGCGCATGCAGACCGAGCGGCAACAGCGCGCCGCCTCCTACCGCGCACAAGGATCGCAGCAGAGCCAGGAGATCAAGGCCGAGGCTGACCGCAAGGTCACCGTCATCCTCGCGACCGCTCAGCAGCAGGCCGAGCAGACCCGCGGCGAGGGCGACGGCGAGCGCAACCGAATCTTCGCCGAGGCCTATGGCGCGGACCCGGAGTTCTTCGCCTTCTACCGCTCGATGCAGGCCTATCAGTCGAGTTTCGCCAACGGGTCGACTCGGGCGCTGATCAGCCCGAAATCGGACTTCTTCCGTTACTTTTCGACGCCGACGCCAGCGCCCGAAGCGGCGACCGCGCCGACTGCCAAGACCGACTGAGATGCGCGATTTCAGCGTGGCGATAGGGCTTGTTTTGGCGATCGAAGGTCTGCTGATGGCCGGCTTTACGAATTCAATGCGGACGCGCATGGCGAGCGTCGCCCGAGAGGATCCGGGTAAATTGCGTGGGATCGGCCTCGGCGCCGCGTTCGTCGGCGTAGCGATCGTCTGGGCGTCGCGCTCGCTGCTTTAGCCTGCTTTTCCGGCGAAGCGACGTCGCCGGACCGATAGACGAACGAGGAGAAACTCATGTTGTTGCGCAATTCGGCGACGCTTTGCCGTCATGCCGGGTCGGTCCTCGCCCTCGCGGTCGCTTCGACGCTCCTCGGCGCTCCCCTGGTCCTGGAGGCGGTGAGCCCCGCCGCGGCCCAGTCGCGGCCGACCAATCTCGCCGATCTTGTCGACCAGGTCGCCGAAGCCGTGGTCAACATCTCGGCCACTCAGACGGTCGATGACAAGGATAGCGCCGCTCCGGATCTGCCAAAGGGGACGCCGTTCGACGAGATGTTCGAGGAGTTCTTCAAGAATCACGGCATCAATCCGCAACCGCGCGCGCGGAGGGCCCAGTCGTTGGGCTCCGGCTTCGTCGTCGATCAGAGCGGCATCGTCATCACCAACAATCACGTGATCGGGGACGCCAACGACATCGTCGTCATCTTTACTGACGGCCGCAAGCTCAAGGCGACCGTTGTCGGCAAGGATCCCAAAGTGGACGTCGCGGTCCTGAAGGTTGAGAGCGACAAGCCGCTCAAGACCGTCAAATTCGGCGACAGCGACAAGATGCGCGTCGGCGACGGGGTGATGGCGGTCGGCAATCCATTCGGACTTGGCGAAACCGTCACGGCCGGCATTATTTCGGCCCGCAACCGGAATATCGACAGCGGCCCGTACGACGACTTCCTGCAGACTGACGCCTCCATCAACAAGGGCAATTCCGGCGGCCCGTTGTTCAATTTGCAAGGTGAGGTGGTCGGCATCAACACCGCCATCCTTTCGCCTTCAGGAGGCTCGATCGGCATCGGCTTCGCCACGCCCTCGGCGACGGTCGTGCCGGTAATCGCGCAGCTCCAGGAATTCCACGAGACCCGGCGCGGCTGGCTCGGCGTTCGCATCCAGCCGGTCGACGACACTATCGCCGACAGCCTGGGCTTGGGCTCGGCGCGCGGCGCGCTCATCGCCGGGGTGGACGCGAAGGGCCCCGCCAAACCCGCCGGGCTGATGGCGGGCGACGTGATCGTCAAGTTTGACGGCAAGGAGGTCAAGGAATCGCGCGATCTTCCACGTCTTGTGGCTGCGATGCCCGTCGGCAAGGACGTCGAGGTCGTCGTCGTCCGCAACGGCAAGGAGCTCACCAAGACGGTGACGCTCGGACGCCTTGAGGACGGGGAAAAGAAAACCGCGCTCGCCACCGAGGACAATGGCGCATCGCAGCCGGACGCGGTCGCCAAGGCGCTCGGCATGGAGTTTTCCGCCCTCGGCGACGAGGCCCGCAAGACGTTCAAGATCAAGGACAGCGTGAAGGGCGTCGTGGTGACGTCAGTTGATCCAGGCTCCGCAGCGGCGGAAAGGGGCCTGCGGCCGGGCGATGTGATCGAGGAGGTCAATCATCAGGCGGTCGAACATCCAGGCGATGTCGCCAAGGCGATCGACAGCGCCAAGACGGATTCGAAGAAGCCGGCGCTGCTGTTGGTTTCGAATGGCGAAGGCGTAGTGCGTTTCGTCGCCGTCCCGGTCAACTGAGCATAAGGAGCGGCCCGATGGCAGACGGACCTGTGACGGCCGACAATGCGCTCGCCGTGGCGCGCGCCGTTCTCAAGCGCGCGCCGCTCATCGACGGGCACAATGATCTTCCGTGGGTCATACGCGTCGACCGCGGCGCGCGAGGCGATGTGATCGCATATGATTTGACACGCGTGCATGAGCGCGCCGACACCGACATTCCGCGTTTGCGCGAGGGAATGGTCGGAGCCCAGTTCTGGGCCGCCTTCCAGCCGACCGACGCGCCCCATCCGGCCCGTACCGCGCTCGAGCAGATCGACCTCATCCGCCGCATCGAGGAGGCTCATCCAGACGCGTTCCTGCCGGCGCGGCGGGCGGCGGATTATTCCAAGGCCAAGTCCGAGGGCAAAATTGCGTCGTTCATCGCGGTCGAGGGCGGGGTGGGGCTTGAAAATTCGCTGAGCCCGCTGCGCATCTGGCAGGCGGCGGGCGTGCGCCTGATGACGCTCTGCCATAACGAGAGTTTGGATTGGGTGGATTCGGCGACCGACGCGCCGCGCAACGGCGGTATCAATGCGTTTGGCCGCGCGGTCATTGGCGAGCTCAACCGCCTCGGCATTGTCATCGACCTTGCCCATACGTCGCATGACGCGATGCGGCGCGTACTCGATGTAACGGAAGCGCCCGTCGCGCTGTCGCATTCCAACGCCTACTCGCTCTGCGATCATCCCCGCAATGCGCCCGACGACGTGCTCAAACGGCTCAAGAGCAATGGCGGCCTGGTGATGGCGACTTTCGTGCCCGGCTTCGTCTCGCAGCCGCTCCGCGACTGGCTGCGCCGTTCGCGCGAGGGCTATGGAAAGGCGCCGCTCGCGGCCGATCCCAAAGGCCAGTTCGCCGAACTCGAAACCAAACACGGCGCGGCGCCGAAGGCGAGCCTGGAGCAGGTCGCCGACCACATCGTGCGCCTCGTCGAGACTGCGGGCCTCGACCATGTCGGCGTGGGGTCTGACTATTTCGGCGGCGCGTCGCCGGTCGGGCTTGAGGACGTCAGCCGCTTCCCGCACCTGTTCGCGGAACTGGTGCGGCGCGGCTTTTCGGAGCGCGACCTCGAGAAGATGTCGTCGCGAAACATGCTGCGGGTGCTGCGCCGGGTCGAGACAATCGGCAAGTCGCTGCGCAAGACCCGCGCGCCCGCGATCGGCCGGGTCGAGGACTACAAGGATGCTTGAGTCCGCCATGGCGCGCGCGGATGCGGCCCCGCCGCAGTCGAACGTCGACGTCGGCCGGATGGCGCCCCGTGCGCGCGAGGCGAGCGAGTTTCTCAAAGCGTTGGCGCACGAGTCGCGTCTGATGATCTTGTGCGACCTCTTGCATGGCGAGAAATCAGTCGGCGAGCTCGAGGCGCTGCTCGCGAGGCGCCAGTCGACGGTGTCGCAGCAATTGGCGCGGTTGAGGCTCGAGGGACTGGTTTCCGCGCGCCGGGACGGAAAGACGATCTACTACAGCATCGCCAGCGACAAGGCGCGGTCGATAATCGGCGCGCTCTACGATTTATTCTGCAAGCCGGCCGGCGGCGCTCAAGCGTCGCCGTCAGCCCGTCCGCCGGAATCCGCTGGCGCAGGCGCCGACAACCGTTAACGCTGCTGCGCCCCAAAGCGCGATCGACGTCGCATGACTGGGCGCACGTCCGAACGCGACCGCGACGAAGGCCGCTCCCAGCGACTGGCCGACCAGCCGTCCAGTCGATTGAAGGCCGGCCGCTCCGCCGCTGCGCTCTCGCGGCGCGCTGCCGATGATGACCCGATTGTTGGGTGACTGGAAAAAGCCGAAGCCGAGTCCGCAAATGGCGAGCCGCCAGACAAGCGAGGCGGGGTCCGGATTGCCAACATCGAGCGCGACCAGGGCGAGGCCCGCGCCCATCACCAGAAGGCCAATGCTGCTGAGAATCCCTGGGATGAACCGATCCGCAAGCCGCCCTGCGATCGGCGCGATCAGCGCCGTCGCGACTGGCCACGGGGTGAGAAGGAGTCCGGTCGCGGCGGGCGAGCGGCCGAGCGCGTCCTCGAAATAGAACGGCAGCGCCACCAACGCCAGGGTCTGCGCTCCGAACGATGTGATCGACGTCGCCAGCGAGAGCGCGAACACTGGCCGGCGCAGGAGATCGACCGGCAGGAGAGGCGCCGGCAGCTTGAATTGCCGCCTGACCAGTATGACGCCGATCGCCAGAGCGAACCCAATCTCGACGAGCGGCGGCCACAGGCTTCCCCCTGGCCGATGCGATTGATCCCGGCGATCAAGAGCCCGAAGGCAAGCGCATTGAGAACGACGCTGATCAGGTCGAGGCGGCCGGCGGCGCGCGGGGTGGCGGGAAGCGTCCGCGCCGCCATGACCAGCGCCAGCGCGCCGATCGGGACGTTGACCAGAAACAGCCAATGCCAGGAGGCGACCGAAAGGATCGCCGCGGCGACGCTCGGGCTTGCAGCGCTCGCCACGGCGACCACCACCGCCATGTTGCCCACGCCCTGGCCCAGTCGCGAGTGGGGATAGATGAACCGGATCAGAGCGATATTGACGCTCATGATCCCGGCGGCGCCGAGACCCTGAATGAGGCGAGCGGCCGTCAGCAGGGCGAAAGTCGGCGCGAGCGCGCAGGCCAGCGAAGCCAGAGTGAAGACGGCGAGCCCCCACCAATAGACGCGCCGGTAGCCGTACATGTCGCCCAGCGCGGCCAGCGGCAGCAACGAAACAGTGACAGCGAGCTGGAAGGCGTTGACGATCCAGGTCGCGCTTTCCGGCGCGACAGTGAACTGGCGCGCCATCGTCGGCAGCGCCACATTGACGATGTTGCCGTCGAGCACCGCCATGGTGAGCGCCATGGCGAGGGTCGAGAACGCCATGAGGCGCTGCGGATTGGGAAGGCCGTCATGGACTTGGGCGGCTTGAGAAAAAATCGGCGCCGGGCGGTTCAATGCCGGAGCCTATCGCGGTTCGACTGCGGCGCAGAACCCGGCCGCGCTCGAAAGTCGCGAAAATGAGCGAAAGCCGACGAAAATGAAACCGCTGTCATTTGCTTTCTTTTGTTTTTTGGAATCGAGACTTTTCAAAGGGTTCTGAGCGATTTAGATGCTTTTTTTCTCCTCCCGCCGCAGGCTCCGCGCCAACGTCCTCGCTTCTCGCTCCGAGAAAGAGGCCGATCTCTTTCCCATCGTCTCGACAGCATAACCAGGTTTCTGCTTTTTGGCAAGAAATTGCCGCATTCGGCGGATTTTCCTTAGAATCACAAGGAGGGCCGCCGGTCGGAACGCCGGTTTGCCCTGGGGCAAAATCCGGCCGGCGATCCTCGGCAAGGCCATGCCGCGCTCGTTTCGGTCGCCGTCAGGCCGCGCCCCACAAATCGTAGGCGTCGGAGCGGTCGATCTTCACCGTCACAATGTCGCCGGCGCGCAGCGGCCGGCGGGTCGCGATATGCACTGCGCCGTCGATCTGCGGCGCGTCGCCCTTGCTGCGCCCTTTGGCCTCGCGCGCGCCGCCCTCGTCGACGATGACTTCGAGGCGCTTGCCGACCTTGGCGGCGAGCTTCTTCGCGCTGATCGCCTGGGCGCGCTGCCATGAAGCGCTTGTGCCGGCTCGCCTTGATCTCGTCCGGCACGGGCTCGAGGCCGAGATCGTTGGCGACCGCGCCCCCGACCGGCTCGTATGGGAAAGCGCCGACGCGGTCGAGTTTCGCCTCGTCGAGCCAGTCGAGCAGGAAGGCGAAGTCGTCCTCGGTCTCGCCGGGGAAGCCAACGATGAAGGTCGAGCGGATTGTCAGCTCCGGGCAGATCGCGCGCCAGGCGCGGATGCGCTCGAGCGTCTTTTCCTGGGCCGCCGGCCGCCGCATCGCCTTCAAGACCGCAGGCGAAGCGTGCTGGAACGGCACGTCGATATAGGGCAGCACATTGCCGCCGTTCATGAGTTCGATGACCTCGTCGACGTGCGGATAGGGGTAGACATATTGCAGCCTGACCCAGGCGCCGAGCGTTCCCAATTCGCGGGTGATGTCGAGAAAGCGCGCCGTCGTCTCCCGCCCGCGCCATTCGCTCGCCGCATATTTGAGGTCGCGGCCATAGGCGCTGGTGTCCTGGGCGATGACGATGAGCTCCTTGACGCCTGCTTTGACGAGCCGCTCGGCTTCGCGCAGCACGTCGCCGGCCTGGCCGCGAGTTAAGGTTGCCGCGCAACGACGGGATGATGCAGAAGGTGCAGCGGTTGTCGCAGCCCTCGGCGATCTTGAGATAGGCGTAGTGGCGCGGCGTGAGCCGCACGCCCTCGCCGGGGATGAGATCGACGAACTTGTCGCGCGGCGCGGGCGCGGCTTCGCGCACGGCCTGCATCACGCTCTCGAATTCCTGCGGTCCGGTGATCGCCGAGACATTGGGGAACGCGTCGCGGATCGCCTCGGGCTTCGCCCCCATGCAGCCGGTGACGATCACTTTGCCGTTTTCGTTCATCGCCTGCCCGATCGCGGCGAGCGATTCCGCCTTGGCGCTGTCGAGGAAGCCGCAGGTGTTGACGATCACCGCGTCGGCGCCGGCGTGGCGTGCGCGAAAGCTCGTAGCCCTCGGCGCGCAGCCGCGTGAGGATCCGCTCGCTGTCGACGAGCGCCTTCGGGCAGCCGAGCGAGACGAAGGAAATGCGCGGCGCGGGGCGGCGCTCGGTATCGACGATGTCGGTCACAGGCGTCGATTGCCACGGGCGCGCGACCGCCACAAGGCCCTTCTCCGCCTCCTGTCTCAGGTAAATTAGAAGTGGCCAGAGCGTCGTCGGGCCAAGACTTGCGTGACCAGCGTGCGCCAATTTGATAGGTTCTCTACCATGAAAACGCTTGATGACATCGAAAAAGCCCTATCCGAATTGCCCGCAGATCAGCTGGCCGAGTTCCGAGCCTGGTTCGAAACATTCGACGCTGTCCGCTTCGACCAGAAGATCGAACGGGACGCCAACGCAGGCCGACTTGACCGGCTTGCTGCTCTGGCCCTCGCCGATTTCCGCGCCGGCCGCGCACGCGAGTTGTGAGGCACTTCGCCAGTCCTGCATTCTGGGAGGCCTATCGAAGACTTCCCGACGATGTCAGGGCGCTGGCGGACAAGAATTACGCACTGCTCAAAGAGAATCCGCGACATCCATCATTGCATCTGAAGAAAGTCGGCCTCTTCTGGTCGGTCCGCGTTGGCGGCCGCTACCGGGCTTTGGCGACGGAAATCGACCAAGGCCTGCTATGGTTTTGGATCGGTTCGCACGCCGACTACGATGCCCTCGTGTGATCGAGCGAGTTGCGCTGCGTTTGCATCACAGCTTCATCTCCGGCCCCAGCGGCACGATGCCGGTCGGATTGATGCGCAGGTGGCTCGCGTAATAGTGATGCTTGATGTGGAAGAAGTCGATCGTCTCGGCGACGCCCGGCCAATGGTAGAGTTCGCTTGAGATAGCGGCTGAGCGCCGGGTAGTCCCTGATCTCCCTCAAGTTGCACTTGAAGTGGCCGAAATAGACGGGATCGAAGCGGATCAAGGTGGTGAACAGCCGCCAGTCCGCTTCCGTAACCCGCTCGCCGCACAGAAATCGCTGGCCCGCGAGCCGCGCCTCGAGCATGTCGAGCGTCTCGAACAGCGCCCGGAACGCCTCCTCGTAGGCCTCTTGCGTGGTGGCGAAGCCGGCGCGATAGACGCCGTTGTTGACGGTCGCGTAGATGCGGGCGTTGAGCGCGTCGATCTCGGTTCTTAGCTCGCTCGGATAATAGTCGCCCTCCGCCGCGCCGACCGCGTCGAAGGCATGATTGAACATGCGGATGATCTCGGACAATTCATTGTTGACGATCGTGCCCGTCTTCTTGTCCCACAGCACCGGCACGGTGACGCGGCCGCTGTAGTCGGGCCGCGCCTTGACATAGAACTCGCGAAGCTCGCTCGCGCCGAAGATCGGGTCGGGGATGACGCCCTGCCCTTCCTCGAAGGTCCAGCCGCGCTCGCCGAGCAGCCAATGGACGACCGAGAGCGAGATCATGCCCTCGAGTCCCTTGAGCTTGCGGAAGATGAGCGTCCGGTGCGCCCAGGGGCAGGCGAGCGAGATGATGAGGTGGTAGCGGCCCGGCTCCGCCTTGAACCCGCCGGCGCCGCTCGGCCCCGCTTCGCCGCTCGCCGTCACCCAGTTGCGGAACGGCGCGTCCGGCCGGACGAAATGGCCGGTCCTGTCGTGCGGAAAGTCGCTCTCCGCACGCCATGTTCCCTTCGAGAATTCGCCCATGTCTCCCTCGTCGCCATCAAGCGTAGCGACGCCCGTCCACTTGCGCGAAGAATCGAAGCGGCACGATTGCGTCTCGCATACGCAGTCGCGAGGCGGCGACCGACTCCGCTCCTACACCCGCCCGGTGACCGGTAGATCAGCGCGCCGGTGATCGCCTTCGCTTCGTCCGACGCGAGAAACAGCATGACCGCGGCGAGATCGGCCGGCGCGACCCAGCGGGCGAAATCCGCTTTCGGCATGTCGCGACGGTTCGCGGCCGTGTCGATGATCGACGGCAGCACCGCGTTGACGGTGACGCCCTTCTGCTTCAGTTCGTCCGCCAGGCTCTCGGTCAGCCGGTGCACCGCCGACTTGCTCGCGGCATAGGGGCCGAAGCCGGATGCGGCGTGCAGGGCGGACTGCGCCCCAACATTGACGATGCGGCCGGCGCCGCTCTCGATCAGAAACGGCAGCGCCGCACGGCAGGCGTTGAGCGCCGTCATGAGGTTCAGCGCGATACATGCGCTCCCAGCTCTCGTCCTTGCCGCCCTCGACCGTCTCCCATTGAAAGCCGCCGGCGATATTGAGGAGTGCGTCGACCCGGCCGAATTTCGCTTTCACGTCGGCCATGGCTTTGGTCGCGACATCAGCAGAGGAAAGGTCCAGTCCACCGATGAGCAACGCATCCTTCCCGAGAGCGGCCATCCCCTCCGGCGCAGCCGGGGCGTGATCGAGCACCGCGATGGACGCGCCGCGCGCAGCGGCGACCTCGGCGACGACGCGCCCCAATGCGCCGAACCCGCCGGTGACGACGACAGTCTTGCCCTGCATCCTGGCCTCGCTTGGTGACGGTCGGCCGCGACGGCGATAAAACCAATCGCGGGGCAAAAGACTAGCGACGACGGCAAGAATCATCAATCGGCGATGCCGATGACGACCGCCAGCATATGGTTGAGCGCGATCCGCTCGCTCTCATTGAGACGGCCGATGACCTTGCCGCATTTCTCGCGCGGGATCGCGACGATTTTATCGATCATGACCTGTGACGGGGCCTTGAGCCCGTTCACCTCGGCCGGCTCGATCGTGAGACGATACAGCGGCGCCTTGACGAGAGCGCTTGTGAGAAGCGCCACGAGCACGCTCTCCGTCGCCGTCAGCCAGTCCGATTGAACGACCACCGCCGGACGCGGCTTTCCATAGTCGCCAGGCGCGGAGACAGTGACCAGATCGCCTCGCTTCACCTGTCAGGCCAGGGGAAGGCCGCCTCTATGAAGGCCAAAGCTTCCGCTTCCTCCGGCCGGCCGCGCAGCAGCCGGGCCTGCCGAGCGGCCTCCTGGGCAAATTCCGGCCGCGTCGGGTCGGGAACCCACACGCGCAACAGCTTCATGCCCTTGTCGATGCGGGCGCGGCGGTAACGCTGGAACTTGGTAAGGCCGTCCTTCGGCGCGGGTTTGGCGCGCGGCATGGGCGCCTCCTCTTTGGTTGCGCGCTACCTTAACATGAGAAACGCGAACGACCACCTTTTTTCGCGAGGGCTTCGCGGCTACGCCGCTTTGTCCGCCGGCGCCCGGCCGCCCTTGAGTTCGTTCAGCGCGCTCGCCCGTGCTTTCGCCGCTTCGGCGGCGCTTGCTTCCTTCACATGTCCGTAGCCCCGGATGGCCTCATAGGCGCCGACCACGCGCACGGCGACCGGATGAGACGACGGCGTCAGACGCTGGGTGAGATCGGCGACGTCGGCTTCGAATTCGGCGATGAGCCGCTTTTCGAGCTTGCGCTCGTCGCTATTGCGGAACGGATCGAGCCATGTGCCGCGCAGGAACTTGAGCCGCGCCATGACCTTGAACGCGGTCATTGCCCAGGGGCCGACCTCGCCCTTCTTCATCCGTCCCGTCGCCGGATCGGGCCGCGCGAACGGCCAGGCGCCGATATGGAAACGCAGCTGATATGAGCCTTCGAATTCCCGCGCCAGCGACTGCTGGAACTCGGGCGCGGCGAACAGGCGCGCGACCTCCCACTCGTCCTTGGCGGCGAGGAGCTTATGATAGGCGCGCGCGGTCGCCGCGGTCATCGCCTCGCCGAGCCCCGCTCTCGACTCGGCCGCACGCACCCGCGCCACGAGCGCGGAATAACGCTCGGCGAAAACCGCGTCGCGATAGTCGGTGAGGTGCGCGACGCGACGTGCGATCAGCGCATCGAGCGGCGGCGGCTCGTCCGCCGGCTCGTCGAAGCCGACCAGCGTTTCGACGCTCACCGGATCATGCGCGGCGCGCCGGCCCCAGTCGAACGCCTGTTTGTTCAAGTCGATGGCGACGCCGTTGAGCTCGATCGCGCGCTCGATCGCGGCGCGGCGGATCGGCACCAGACCCTTCTGCCAGGCGGCGCCGAGCATGAACATGTTGGAGGCGATGGGATCGCCGAGCAACGAAGAGGCGAGGCGCTGGGCGTCGAGTACGAACGCCTTGTCGCCGAGCGCGTTTTTCAGCCGATCGATCAGGTCGTTCTTGTCGACGCTCCAGTTCGGATTGCGGGCGAACTCCGCGGTCGGCGTCAGGTCGGCGGAGATGACCGCGCCCGTTTTCCCGCGCGTGAGCTTCGACACCGCTTCGTCGCCCGCGGCGACGATGAGGTCGCAGCCGATCAGCGCGTCGGCCTCGCCGGCGGCGATGCGGGTCGCGTGCAGCGCGCTCCCGTCGTGGGCGATCCGCACATGCGCGGTGACCGCGCCGTATTTCTGGCTCAAGCCGGTCAGATCGAGATTGGTGCTGAAGAGCCCGTCGAGATAGGCGGCGATGGCGATCGTCTGGCTCACGGTGACGACGCCGGAGCCGCCGATCCCGGCCACGAGGATGCTGAAGCGCTCGGCGATCTCGGGCAGGATCGGCTCGGGGATCGGCGGCAGGTAGTTGCTTACCGGCGCGGTCGCCTCGGGTTTGCGCAAGCGCCCGCCATGGACGGTCACGAAGCTCGGGCAGAAGCCTTCGACGCAGGAGTAATCCTTGTTGCAGCTCGACTGGTTGATGCGCCGCTTGCGCCCGAATTCGGTCTCGAGCGGCTCGATCGCCATGCAGTTGGAGACCCGCCCGCAATCGCCGCAACCTTCGCACACTTGGGGATGGATGAAGGTGCGGATGGCCGGATCGGCCCATTTGCCGCGCTTGCGCAGGCGTCGCCGCTCCGTCGCACAGGGCTGGTCATAGACGATGACCGAGACGCCCTTGAATTCGCGGAATTCACGCTGCGTCTCGTCCATCGCGTCGCGGTGACGGAGGGTGACCCCGGGAGGCAGGGGAACGCCGGCGTAGCGCTCCGGCTCGTCGGCCACCAGCGCCATTTTCTTCACCCCCTCGGCGGCGAGCTCGCCGAGAATCTGGACCGGCGTCATGGCGCCCTCGATGGGCTGTCCACCCGTCATGGAGACGAAGCCGTTGAAGAGGATTTTATAGGTGATCGGGACGTCGGCGGCGATCGCCTGACGGATCGCGAGCGACCCCGAATGGGCGTAGGTGCCGTCGCCGATGTTGGCGAACACATGGTCCTGGCGGGTGAAGGGCTGCTGGCCGAGCCACATCGTCCCTTCGCCGCCCATATGCGAGGCGGTCGCGGTCTGCTGCGGGTTGACCAGCGTCGCCATCCAGTGGCAGCCGATGCCGGCGAGCGCCCGGCTGCCTTCGGGCACCGGGGTCGAGCGGTTGTGCGGGCACCCGGCGCAAAAGCCAGGGCTGCGCATCGGCGCCGGGCGATTGCTGAGCGCGCCGCCTGGCTGCTCCGGCGCGCTCAAGCCGCAGTTCGGGTCGTGGAGGGAAAGCGCCTTGACCAGCACCGCGGCAATGAGCTCGGGTGAGATTTCACCGAAATTGGGAATGGCCGGCGCGCCTTGCTGCGGATCGAACGCCGGCCCGTCGAAATATTTGCCGACGATGCGCGGCGCGCCGGGCCCGCCATAGAGGATCGAACGCATCTGATCCTCGATCAGCGGGCGCTTCTCCTCGACGACGACGATGAGGTCGAGGCCGTGGGCGAAGTCGCGCACAATGTCGGAATCGAGCGGCCACACCATGCCGATCTTGAGCAGGCGGAGACCGAGCGAAGCGCCATTGTCGGAGAGACCGAGATTGCCGAGCGCCTGCAGCAGGTCTTGCCAGGCCTTGCCGGCGGCGACCACGCCGATCCTCGCCTCGGCGCTCCCGCTCACAATGCGGTTCAGGCCGTTGGCGCGCGCGTAGGCGAGCGCGGCCGGCAGCTTGTGATTATAGAGCCGCTCCTCCTGCGCGACCGGCGCGTCGATCGTCCGGGCGCCGAACCCCCCCGGCGGATTGCTCGGCCGTTCGGGAATGACAATCTGCGGCGAATCCGGTCCGACATAGACGGTGCCGCCGCCCTCGGCGACGTCGGTGACGATCTTCATGCCGACCCAGCAGCCGGAAAACCGCGACATGGCGATTCCATGGAGACCGTAGTCGATCAGCTCCTGTGTGTTCGACGGATAGATCACCGGCATGCCGACGGCGATGAACGACGTGTCGGAGAAATTGACGGCGGTTGAGGACTTCGCTCCGTGGTCGTCGCCGGCGAGCGCGATCGCGCCGCCCTTGGGCGAGGCGCCGGTAAAATTTGCGTGACGCAAAACGTCGCCCGAGCGATCGACGCCCGGCCCCTTGCCGTACCAGATGCCGAATACGCCATCGACGGTCGCGCCGGGGAAGCTGTTGAGATATTGCGCGCCCCAGATCGCGGTCGCGGCGAGATCCTCGTTGAGGCCCGGGCGGAAGACGATATTGTGCTGCTTGAGCAGCGGCGCGGCGCGCCACAGTTCGATATCGTAGCGGCCGAGCGGCGAGCCCCGATAGCCGGAAATATACCCGCCGGTATTGAAGCCTTGGGCGGCGTCGCGCAGGCGCTGCTGGATCGGCAGGCGGACGAGCGCCTGCATGCCGGTCATGTAGAGCCAGCCCTCGGGCGCTTCGTATCGGGCGTCGAGAGTCGCCTCCGGCCGGGCGAGGGCGACATTCATGAATCCATTCCTCCGTGGTTTCAGTGAGGATTATGCTCCTCGCCCCGGCGCGCCGCCAGCGCGGGAGAGGTAGCCGGGAAACGCTTCGTCGAACTCCGGAAAGTAACGCCGAATGACGTCGATGTCGAACGCGCCGAGGATCAACTCCTTCGGTTCGCGGTCGAGCAGAAACCGCATCGCCGCCTCGACGCATTGCGCGGGCTCCGCGCCGAGCTCAGCCCAGCGCGCGGCGTCTTCGGCCGAGAATGTCACCCAATGCCGGCTTTCGCCCCGCGCGTCGCGGACGCGAACGTCAAACATCCGCGCGCGGGTCGGGTCGGGGGCGACCGATATTTTGACGTTGCTCATCGCTCCAATTCCCAGATAGCCCACTTGCGGGGCGTTTTGCGCAAGCGGCTCTGGCGCTCGGCCCCCGCCCCTTCCCTATTTTGGACACGCGGACGCTCGCGTCCGGCGCGCGCCCGAGCAACGCTCGCAATATCAGGCGGGAAGCGCAAGGAAACCATGGCCAATCGGATCTGGAACAATTCTGCGGCTGTCGCGTTTCCGACTCGCGACGGCGCTGCAGAAGCGCGTTCCCGTTCAGTTGATGCACAATTGCGAGACGATAATGAATCGACGCGCCGTCACACTGCGACCACGCTATCGCCCAGAATTTTGCCTAGATGCGGCGAGGGGCGTGAGGAGTTGCGGGTGGGTCAGTTGAGCGCGCCGACCCTCGCGGGCGCGAAGACCGAGAATGTGGCGGCTCTGGGCGAAGCGCCGCTTGCTCTCTTCCTCGATGTTGACGGCACGCTGCTCGACTTGGCTGAGCGGCCTGACCAAGTCGTGACCCCGCCGGGTCTTGTCGCGACGCTGGCAAGGACCGAGCGCAAACTCTCCGGCGCGCTTGCGCTGATCAGCGGTCGCGCGATCAGCGACCTCGATCGCCTATTCGAGCCGCTGCGTCTGCGCGCAAGCGGGATTCACGGCGCCGAGATCCGTTCTGAGCCTGGAGACCCTATTGCCCCGACGTCGGGGGCGATGGAGCTGCCCTCGTGGCTATGGACGGCGTTGACCCGCGAGGTCGCCGCGTTCCCGGGCGCGTTCGCCGAAAACAAGCGCTTCAGTTTCGTCGCCCATTATCGCCAGGCGCCGACGGCGGAGCGGCCTCTGCGCCAGGCCGTGACGCGGCTCGTCGGCTCTGCGCCCATTGCGGTCGAGGTCATGGAGGCGCGCTGCGCGATCGAGCTCAAAGCGCCTGGCTGCGACAAAGGCAGCGCGATCTCGGCGTTTCTGTCCCTTCCGGCGTTCCAAGGCCGGACGCCCGTCTTTGTCGGCGACGATACGACGGACGAGAGCGGCTTTGCCGTCGTCGCCGCCCACGGCGGTCACGCCTATTCGGTTGGCGGTTGGCGCCCGGGCGCGATCGGCCTCTTCGCCGATCCACCCGCAGTGCGGCAATGGCTCGGCGAATTTGCTCATCGTGGGAAGGGCGCATGACGGGGCGCCTGCAGACCAAGAACCAGAACCTCGATCTGGCGCTGATCGGCAACTCGTGCACGGCCGCCCTCGTCGATCGCAACGGCCGCATCGTGTGGTGGTGCTTCCCCTATTTCGATTCCGATCCGGTGTTCTCGCGACTGCTGGCCGATGACGAGGAGAAGGGGCTCTGCGAGATAACGCTCGATGGACTGGCTGAGACGGAGTCGCGCTACGTGCGCAACACCGCAATCGTCGAGACGATCCTGACCGACGTCAACGGCCACAAGGCGCGCGTTTGCGATTTCGCGCCGCGCTTCGATCGCTTCGAGCGCGATTACCGGCCGCCGCAAATCATCCGCCGCATCGAACCGCTCGCCGGATTGCCGCGCGTCATCATTCGCGTGCGGCCGACGCACAACTACGGACGCCCGACGAAGAACGTCGTCGTCGGATCCAACCACATTCGATATATCGGCGGGGAGCATGTCTTGCGTCTGACCTCGGACGCGCCGCTCTCCTATATTGTCAATGAAATCGCTTTTCCGCTCACCCGTCCGGTGAACCTGATCTTCGGCCAGGACGATCCGTTCCTCAGCGCCATCGATACGACAAGCCGGGAATTTCTCGACCGGACCCATGAGCATTGGCTCACCTGGGTGCGCAACCTCGCCGTCCCGTTCGAATGGCAGTCGGCGGTGGTGCGCGCGGCGATCACGCTCAAGATGTGCAGTTTCATGGAGACGGGCGCTATCGTCGCCGCGCACACAACATCGCTTCCGGAATCGCCGTCGTCGAGGCGAAACTGGGATTACCGCTACTGCTGGCTGCGCGACGCCTATTTCGTCGTGGACGCGCTGAATCGGCTCGGCGCCACGCAGACCATGGAATCCTACATCAACTACATCACGACGATCGCCACCGACGGCAAGGACATGCGCCCGGTCCACTGCATCGTGCCGTTTTCGCCGCTCGAGGAAACGATCGCGCCCGATCTCAAGGGATTTCTGGGTTATGGTCCGGTCCGGGTGGGCAACCAGGCCGGGACCCAGACTCAAAACGACGTCTACGGCAGCGTGGTGCTCGCGGCGACGCAAATGTTCGTCGACGAGCGGCTGCCGAAAATGGGCGACGAGGCGCTCTTCCGGCTTCTGGAGGCTTTGGGGGAAAGCGCGCTCGCGCGGGCGTTCGAGCCCGACGCGGGCTTGTGGGAATATCGCACCCGCTCGCGCGCCCACACCTATTCGGCGACCCTGTGCTGGGCGGCGTGCGACCGGCTGGCCGGAATCGCCCGGCGGCTCAATATCCCCGACCGGGCCAAATATTGGGCGACCAACGCGCGTCCCTTGCGTGAGCGGATTCTCGCCGAGGGGTGGGACGAGAAACGCGGCGCGCTGACCGGCGCGTTCGGCGAGCCCGATCTCGACGCGAGCGTCCTCTTGTTCGCCGAGCTCGGCCTGTTGTCGGCGACCGACGAGCGCTTCATCAAGAGCTGCGATACGATCGGCCGCGATCTCATGCGCAACGGGCGGATCATGCGTTATACCGCCCCCGACGACTTTGGCCGGCCGGAAACCGCGTTCCTCGCGTGCAATTTTTGGTACGCGGACGCGCTGGATCAGATTGGCCGCGCCGGCGAGGCGCGCGAAATGTTCGAATCCATCCTCGCGAGCCGCAACGCCTTCGGATTGCTGTCGGAGGACATCCATCCGGAGACCGGAGAGCTGTGGGGAAACCTGCCCCAAACATACTCCATGGCCGGGATCATCAACACTGCGACGAGATTGTCGTCGAGTTGGGAGGAGGCATGGGCCCGCGACTGATTATCGTTTCGAACCGCGTCGCTGTTCCTGACACTCCGCGCGCGCCGCTGGCCGGCGGGATGGCCGTCGCGGTCAAGGCGGCGCTCAAAAATCGCCGCGGAATGTGGTTTGGCTGGAGCGGCAAGGTCGCCGACGAGCCGATCGGCGAGCCGCAGATGGTCGACGTCAACAAGATCAACTACGTCCTGATCGATCTGTCGAAGAACGACATCCAGGAATATTACAACGGCCTCGCCAACAGCGTGCTCTGGCCGATCCTTCACTACCGCGTCGATCTGCAGGAATATTCCCGCGCCGACGCCAGCGGCTACATACGCGTCAACCGCATGTTCGCCGACCGGCTGAGCCCGCTGCTCAATGACGAAGATGTCATCTGGGTGCATGATTATCATCTGATGCTGCTCGGACGCGAGCTCAGGTCGCGCGGCCACCGCAATACGATCGGATTTTTTCTTCACACGCCCTGCGCGCCCCCCGACATCCTTCAGGCGCTTCCTCACCACCAGGCGATTCTGGGCGGCCTCGCCTACTACGATCTCGTTGGCTTCCAGACCGAGAACGACCGCGAGAACTTCGCCCATTACCTGACCCAGCAGGGAGCGACCCAGAGTCGAACCGGTTATGAGTTCGAGGGTCAGAAGGTGCGTCTCGGCGCCTTCCCGGTCAGCATAGAAACCAAGGCCTATATGCGCCTCGCGCGCAATGCCGGGCGCTCGGCGATGGTCGAGCTGGTGCGCGAAAGTCTGAGCGGCAACCGGCTCGTGCTCGGCGTCGACCGGCTCGACTATTCGAAAGGCATCCCGGACCGGATCAAGGCGTTCGAACGGCTGCTCGAAAACGCCCCCGAATGGCGCGGCAAAGTGACATTGCTGCAGGTCACGCCGAAGAGCCGCTCGGAGATCAGGCAATATGGCGAGATCGAAACCGAGCTCACCGGCCTCATCGGCAAGGTCAACGGCCGTTTCGGCGACGCTGCCTGGACGCCGATCCGCTACGTGAACAAGTCTTATTCACGCACCGTTCTGGCCGGCCTTTATCGCGCAGCCGACGTCGGCATGGTGACGCCGTTGCGCGACGGCATGAATCTCGTCGCCAAGGAATATATCGCGGCTCAGAATCCGGACGATCCCGGCGTGCTGGTGCTGTCGCAATTCGCCGGCGCGGCGAAGGAGCTCGACGGCGCGCTGATCGTCAACCCGCATGAAACGGACGCGGTCGCCGCGGCGCTCAAACGCGCGCTCGAGATGCCGTTGACGGAGCGCCGGGAACGCCACGCGCCGATGCTCGAAAATCTTATGGAGAACGACATCAAGAAATGGGCTGAGGACTATCTGTCGACTCTGATCGGCGGTCAGCCCTCGCGCAGTCTGCTCGCCGGCATTCGCGCGCTCTTCGGCGGAGCGTCGGATCAGGCGCCCCTGGCGCTGCGGTGAGCGCGAGACGCGCGCCGACCCTCAGTATTTCTGGATGCCGACCCATTGCTGGTCGGAATAGCGCTCCCCGGCGGCGAATCCGACTGGCAAAGTGCGCTCGAGTTCGACGAGCTGGGTCTCGCTCAGATCGATGTCGCCGGCCGCGGCGCATTCCTCGAGATGGTCCGCGGTTCGCGTACCTGGAATCGGCACGACGTGCGGCGCTCTGGCGAGCGTCCAGGCGATCGCCAGAGTCGAGGGCTTCACGCCCCAGGCGCTGGCGAGTTTGAGATAGTCTTTGAGCCGATCGCGGTTGCGCCGCCAGTTGACGCCCTGGAAGCGCGGATTGGCGCTGCGGAAATCCTTGTCGGCGAATGTCTCGACGTCCTGCAGCAGCCCGCTGAAAAAGCCGCGCCCGAGCGGCGAGAAGGCGACCAGAAGCGCCCCCGTTTCAGCGCACGCCTGGATGAGGCCGAGTTCGGGACCCCGCGTCCATAGCGAATATTCCGACTGAACGGCGGCGATCGGATGCGCGCCATGCGCGCGCCTCAGCGTGTCGGGGGCGACCTCCGAGAGGCCGATCGCGCCGATTGCGCCGGCTTTGACGAGCCGGCCGAGTTCGCCGACCGTGTCCTCGATTGGAACCGCCTTGTCGACCCGATGCACGTAATAGAGATCGACATGGTCGACGCCGAGCCGCTTCAGCGAACCTTCCAGGGCTTCGCGGATGTGAGCCGCGCTATTGTCGAAGAACCGCGCGCCGTCGTCCCGGCGGCGGATCGCGAACTTGGTCGCCAGCGTCACCTTGCCGCGGCGGCTGGGGTCCTCGGCAAGGAACCTGCCGATGACCTGCTCGCAATGCCCGTCGCCATAGACATTGGCGGTGTCCCAAAAATCGGCGCCGAGGTCGAGCGCCCGCGACAGCGTCCGCATCGACTCGGCCTCGCTCGTTGGCCCGTAGAAGCCGCCGAAGCTCATGGCGCCGAAGCCAACGGCCGAGACCGTCCCGTTTCGCCAAACGCGCCGCCGCATCGCTCGCAACCTTCGCCGGTCAGGGGAAACCCGGCGCTCCTTTGCGGGACGCCGCGGCGCCGCGTCAAGTCGCAGTCGCTCCCGGCTCATCCCGCTTCGATCAGGCGCGCGGCCTCGTCGCGTTCGAACATATAGAGCAGGAGCCGTAAGCCGCGGTTCTCCTCGCCCGTCAGCCGTTCGCTGCGCCTGAGCGCCGCTTCGGCCTCCTCGCGCGCACGGGCGAGGAGGCCGCCGTGGATGTCGAGGCGGGCGAAGCGGAAGCCGGGCGCGCCCGCCTGCCGGGCCCCGAGCACGTCGCCTTCGCCGCGCAGCCTCAAGTCCTCCTCGGCGATGCGGAAACCGTCCTCGGTCTCCCGCAGCGTCTCGAGCCGCGTTCGCGCCGCTTCGCCGAGCGGCCCCTTATAGATGAGCAGGCAGGAGGAGCGGCCCGAGCCGCGCCCGACGCGGCCGCGCAACTGGTGCAATTGAGCGAGCCCGAACCTTTCGGCGTGCTCGACGATCATGATCGTCGCTTCGGGCACGTCGACCCCGACCTCGACCACGGTCGTCGCGACCAGGATCGTCGTCCGCCCGCGCTCGAACTGCTCCATCGCCGCGTCCCGCTCGGGCCCGGCCATCTTGCCATGCATGAGGCCAACAGCGGGGCCGAAGATGGCTCTGAGCGCGCCAGCGCGTTCTTCCGCCGCAGCCACGTCGAGGGTTTCACTCTCTTCGACCAGCGGGCAAATCCAATAGGCGCGCGCGCCCGCGGCGGTCGCCTGGCCAAGGCGCGTCACCACCTCGCCCAGCCGTTCGATCGGCATGACGCGGGTGTCGATCGGCTGGCGCCCGGGCGGCTTCTCGCGCAGAGCCGAAACATCCATGTCGCCGAAATAGGCCAGCACCAGCGAACGCGGAATCGGGGTCGCGGTCATCACCAGCAAATCGACCGCCGCGCCCTTGGAGGCCAGCGCGAGCCGCTGGCGGACGCCGAAGCGATGCTGTTCGTCGACCACCGCAAGCCCGAGATCGGCGAACGCGACGCTCTCCTGGATCAGCGCATGGGTGCCGACGGCGATGTCGAGCGCGCCCTCGGCCAGCGCGGCAAGCGCGGCGCGGCGCGCCGGCGCCCGGTCGCGCCCGGTGATGAGCTTGATGCGCAAGCCGACGCGCTCCGCGAGCGGCGCCAATCGGTCGTAGTGCTGGCGGGCGAGGATTTCGGTCGGCGCCATCATCGCCGCCTGGCGTCCCGCTTCGACGACGTCCGCCATCGCCATCAACGCGACGACGGTCTTGCCCGAGCCGACATCGCCCTGGAGGAGCCTCAGCATCCGCTTCTCGGCGCGAAGATCGGCGCGGATGTCCTCGATCGCCCGCTGCTGCGATTTTGTCAGCGCAAACGGCAGCGCGGCCTCGAGGCGGCGCGCGAGGGCGCCTTCCGCCACATGCGCGCGGCCGGAAATGGCGCGCATGCGCGCGCGCATGAGAAGCAGCGCGAGCTGGTTGGCGAGCAATTCGTCATAGGCGAGCCGGGTCATCGCCGGGCCGGCCGGATCGACGTCGTCCGGGCGCATCGGGCGATGCATCGCGTCGAGCGCCTCGGCGAAGCCGGGCAGTTTCAGCCCGCGCAGAGTTCTCGTCGGCGATCCATTCCGGCAGTCGCGGCAGGCGTTTCAGCGCAGCCTCGGCGGCGCGGGCGACAGTGCGCGGGTAGAGGCCCTCGGTCAGCCCGTAGACCGGCTCGACCGACGGCAGGCGGGCGAACTCCTCTGCGTCCATCACCCGATCGGGATGCACCATCTGGCGACGGCCGTCCCAAAGCTCGAGCTTGCCCGAGATCCAGCGGATCGCGCCGATCGGCAGCTTCGAGCGCACCCATTCGTGGTTGGCGAGGAAGAACACGAGCTCGACGTCGCCGGTGTCGTCCTCGACCAGCACCTTGAACGGCGCCCGCGAGCGCGCGCTTCCCGGCTCGCGATGCTCGGTCACCGTCGCCTCGATCGTCACGATCGTGTCAGGGACCGCATCGCGGATCTTCGGGCGGGCGCGCCGGTCGACAGTCGCCTGCGGCAGGTGGAACAGGACATCGACCACCCGCGCCCCTTGCGGCTTGTCGAGCAGGCGATCGAACAGTTTCGCGTTCTTCGGCCCGATCCCCGGCAGCGAGCCGGCGGGCGCGAACAGCGGGTCGAGAAGCGAGGGGCGCATGGGTGAGTTTATAGCAAGCCGGGCGGCCAACGCCGATCATACGATGCTGAGGAAGAGGGCGAGCGCCCGACTGACGCGCAACAGCAGCGCGTCGTCGGCTTCGCCGATCACACCACCGATCTTGGCGACGGGAATGGCGGTGATTTTGTCGATGGCGATTTGAGAGATTTCACGCAGGCCGTTGCTTTTCGAGGGGCGAACTTCAAGCCGGAACTGGTCGGCGTCGTCGCGCAGCATCGAGGTCAGCGGGCAAATGACGACCGACGGCAATTCGGCGAAAAGATCGCTCTGCACGACAAGCGCGGGACGCGGCTTGCCGTAATCTCCAGCCGTCGCGACAACCACGAACTTGCCGCGCCGCACTACGCCTCCGGCCACTGGTAGACTTGGGCGATGAATTCCATGATCTCATCGCCCGCAGGATCGCCAGCGGCGACGGCGCGGGCCTGAGAGCGGCATTTCTCGGCGAAATCGGGATCGCGGGTGTCCGGAACCCAGATTTGCGCCGGACGCAGGCCAGCCGCGCGCATCCGCTGGCGATAGCTCGCCATACGCCTCGGCGGCGGCACAGGTCGGTTCGAGCGAGGGGGCATTGGATCGTCCTTTACGTAACATGTTACACAATTCGACCCAAGCCGTCACGAATTTCCAAAGAGCGCGCCAGTTCGCGCTCTAAGCCGCCAGGACGAAGAACCCCGCGCGTGGGAAGTGCACCACGATTTCGCCAACCCTGTCGTCGCGCCGGCGGATCGCGATGTGTTGCGCCGAAAGCGAGACGATCTCGCCCTCGACTTCGACTCTGCCGTAGTCGTCAGGGACGACGATGACCCTGTCGCCGACCTTGCGCCCGTTCGGATCGTCAGGGTCCTCCGTCGCAGGCGTCTCCGGGCTTGCCTTGGCCGCGACGGCGAGGGCCTCCTCGGCGGAGATTTCTTCGCGGCGCCCGTGTCCGACCGCGCGCATGCGGCTTTCCCACGCCGCGACCTGCTTCAGCCCGGCCAAAACACTGTCGAGACCCGCGACGGCCCGATCATCCTCCGCCATGAGGTTCGACCGCATGTACCAGACGTTCATGTAGGCGCTGACGTCGGCGAGGCTGAAATCCCCGAGGAGCCACGTCCGTCCGTCGCCGAGCTGCGCTTCGATCCAGCCGAGATGGGCGCGGATCTGATCGCGCATCTGCGGGACCGCCGCCCTCATTTTCGCGAGGTCGAACCTGCCTCCGCGCAGCTGGCTGCGATCGTCAATGAACTCCTGGGGAACCTTCGGACCGAGCGTGCCAAACACGAGATTGACCGTGTTCTGGAAAAATGCGCGGTCGGTCCACGAGCCCAGCGCCCATGCGACGCCGGCCGCGCCTGGCGGAAACAGGGTCGGGGACGGAAACCGGCGTTCGATCTCGCGGATGATGATCTGGGTGTCGCAGAAAATGTCCGCCCCGATCTGCATCACCGGCGTGCGGCGGTAGCCCCCGGTCAGCGGCATCAGATCGGGCTTGGGCATGATTTGCGGAATCCGCACGCTTCTCCACGCGAGGCCCTTGAAGCCGAAGATCGTCCGGATCTTCTCGGAGAATGGGGAGCGATCGAAATGATGGAGAATGACGGGATGGGTCATGCCGCACCCCGCGCGGCCTCTGGCCGCCTTCGCGGCGAAGCTCTGAAAAGGAAGCGCGGCGCCGTCAGGGGATTGGCGCTCTCGACGCCGCCTTGCTTCTCGATCACCCCGAAACCGCAGCCCTTCTAGCGATGGAAGTTGCCGCCGCCGTGGCCGCCGCCGTGGAATCCGCCGCCGCGATAACCGCCGTGGTATCCGCCATGATACCCGCCGCCATGGTAGAAGCCGCCGCCGGCGTAGCCGGCGCGGCGATAGACGCCGCCGCGGTAGACCCCGCCGCCATAGTAGCCCGTGCGGTAGCCATATCCGCCATAGCCGCCATAGCCGCCGTATCCGCCATAGTAACCGCCGCCTCCGTAATAGGGCCAGCCATAGCCATAGCCGTAATCCGACCCGCCGTAGACGCCGTTGGAGTACACGCCCGCGTCGTAGCAGCCCGCGAGCGAGAGGGCGAAACCGGCGACGAGCGCGGAGAGAAGAACCCGACTGCGAACCATGTCCCTGTCCTTTGCCTAGCCAACCGGGGCCCGCGCTCCGCCCAGGATCGAGCTTAGACGGGTCGAGCCTCGGCGTCGATTGTTCCCGCCGAACGGGTGGAACATTCCTTACGCCTTGGTGAACTTCAACGCGCAGGCGCGTCTTTCGTTGCGCATGCCCGAGCCGCTATTGGCGTCGAAATGGACGTTGGCGGTGTAATGAATCGGCGTCCCCGCCCGCGCATGGCCGATTGTGCGCTCCTCCGGCCCGGTTCTTCCGATCATGGTCAGCACGCCCTCGCCGTCGGGACGGATGCGGCCTTTCAAAGTCCCCATCCCCGAAGTGGTCGGCGACTGGTAGTGGCCGGTCAGGACCCCTGACGAGACCTGGGCCGAGAAGACCCAGTTGTAGCCTCTCACGTCGCCCACGTCCGGACAGTCGACCTCGACGTTCCAGGTTCCGTCGAATGGACCGGCGCCCGCCGCGAGCCCGCGATCGGCGGCCGGCGGAACCAATGCAAGGCCGATCGCGGCCGCCATCATCCACACGACGCGCATCGTCCCTCCCCTTCCATGGCGCTCGCCTGAAACGCGGGCGCAAGGATCGCTGAAGCTCCGGGCTGCGGCCAGCGGCGATTCGGCCCGATCTGATCCTCGCTCAGTTGACGACATAGACGCGGCGGCGGAACTGCCGGGCGAAATAATAGCAGAGGCCGAGCCGCTCCTCCGGGGTCTGGTACCAGTAGTATTCGAGCCCTTCGAACATGAAGCGCTTCTTCGGCGAAACCCCCGCCGGCGGCGCGCGGCACATGAGTTTGACCTGCGTGCCTGAGCCCATGGCGACGCCGGTCTCGATCAGGGTGTTGCGATGGTCGTCGGAGACGTCGGCGATCACCACGGCGGCGCGCCGAATGAGATCGATGATCGACTGCTGGACGTTTGAGCCGGACAGGCGCTCGCCGCGAATGCAGCTCATGTTGCTCGATCGTTCGACGACCGAGGCGATGTCATCCATTTCGGCCGGATCGTCGCGCAGCGAAGCGGCGAAGAAGATGAACGCGCCGGTGTCGTCGGAGGGCGCGTAGCGCAATTCCTCGTCGAATTCGTCGAGCGTCCCCGCCAGCGCCGCGCGCGCCTCCTGGTCCGGCCCAAGGGTCAGAGCCGCGCCCCGGTATGCGCCCTTGAGGAGGTCCGGTTCCGGCGCGACGCCGGGTTCCGCCAGAAGCAGCAGCTTCTTGCCTAAGGCCACCGCGATGCGGGCCTCCTCCACGATAAAGGGCGACGGCGCGGCGCCCGGCTGCGAAGGGTCGCACGAAAGCAGCGCCACAACGCCACGCGAGGTGCGCTGGATCGCCCGGATCCGGCTCTCCCGCAGATCCCTGGAATCGGGATTGTCGCCGACCAGCCTCCAGCCCGTTCGCCCCAGGGCCTCGATCGTCTGACGCCCGAGATCCGACCGCCTGCTCCAGGGCGCCGCGAGATAGACGTCCTCGGCGTTGTCGAAACGACGCGGCACGCTTGAGGACAGCGAGCGCAGAAGCGTCGCGAACGCGCGTGCGCCCGCCTGACGCAGGTCTATGATTTCCGCGACATTGAACCATCCCGGCTGCTCGACGTCGTCGAGTCTCAGGCTGATGATCTCGAAGCCGTCCTGCGTTCGCTGCTCCGAAAGCGAGACCTCGTATTCGTTCTTGCACCAGGTCGACCGCTTCCAGCCCTCCGACAGGCAGAAGATCGTCCCGCGCGCGTTGCCGATGGCGCCCGCGAGCAATTCGGACGACCGCGCGGCCGCGTTGCCTTCAAGGCCGTCAAACCAGATTTTGAGCCCGCAGGTTTTGAGGAGGCTGATCAGCGGCGCCACGCGAGCCAGATCGCCGTGGCCGTAACTGATGAAGAAGTCCTTTTCGCGCTTCTGGAGCTTTACGCCTGGCAAAACGCCCCCCCAAGCCTCATCCGCCTCGAATCCCGCTTGAGCAAGGCGGCGCGGAGCGACGCGGTCAACCGCCGAGACAATCATATGCGCGAGCGCTCAGTTCGCCGCGGAATTGCCGGCAAATCTGATCAATTCCAGCGGTTTCGGCAAGGCGGGCCCGATGTGGGCCAATCGCCGGCGGGCGAGTAGTCTCACGCTTCCTCGAACGACGGAGAGGTCTCATGTCGCTTCTCGAACGCATCAACGCCAATCCGCTGCCGTTCGCCAAACTTCTGGAGATCGCGTTCATCAGCGCGGAAACGGACGCTGTTGCGGCGCGCATGGCGGTCCGCCCGGACCTCTGCACTCTCGGCGGTTTCGCCCACGGGGGCGCGATCATGAGCTTCGCCGATACGCTCGGCGGGGCGGCGGCGTTCGTCAATCTTCCTCCGGAGGCCAGGGGCACGACGACGCTCGAGAGCAAGACCAACTTCGTCGCCGGCGCGCCGTCTGGCGCGATCCTCATCGGCCATGCGACTCTCGTGCACCGCGGCCGCCGAACCCAGGTCTGGCAGACGCGGATTTCGACCGAGGACGGCAAGCTCGTCGCAATGACCGTCCAGACCCAGATGACGCTTTAGGCCGGCTCGCCTTGTCGGCAACGTCGAAATGGCGCATTTTGGCGTTGGAGCCTCTCGCCATCTGGCGAATGTCGGTCAGGCAGGCAAGAAAATGACGAGGGAAACGCCCGAAACTCGGCGACCCGAAACCCGACCCTCCGAACGCATGGGAAACAACGCGGCCGATCGCCCGAAATCCGCGTTCGTCATCATGCCCTTCAACCCGGCGCTCGAGCCGGTCTACGAAAAGATAATCAAGCCAATTCTGACCAATGCCGGATTCCAATGCAAGCGGGGCGACAACAAATCGGAAAGCATCTCGATCATAGAGAAAGTCATAAAGCTTATCGAAGACGCCGATCTGATCGTTTGTGATCTCACCGGAAGTAACGCGAACGTCTATTACGAACTTGGATACGCCGCAGCGCTGAATAAACGGACAATCCTGCTTTCACAGTCAATTCCTTCGGGCCAGATGCCGTTCGACATAAGGCATCTCAACATCACCATGTATGAAGACGACAAATACAGCCTGCTTCAATTGCGCGAGGATTTGTCCGAGATCATCGGTCAAATCTCACCGTTTGTCGACACGCCGGCCAAGTCGCTTAACTATCCAGCTGTCCAAAGGGACGAGATTGAGGCGGCGAGATCGTCGCTATTTCACTATTCGAGCGACGCCAAGCGCTACGCGGTCCGTTTCCTCGGCGAAAGCGCCGACAAGGAGTCCTACGGTCGTATCAGGAATATCGTCGAGGCGCTGCCTTACCGATCCGATGCCGACGTCAATCTGATGAGAGACGGATTGACGTCGCTTCATAAGATAGATCCGGAAAACGCAAAGCAGGATTTGGTGAATCTAGGCATTTACAATCCGAACGATCTTGTCCGCGAGAGAGCGGTCGGACTTCTCAGCAACTATCCTCCCACCAAGGATTTGGTGGAGAGAATGTTTCAGCAGACAACCGACACGAGCTGGGGGGTTCGTCTGGCGGTGTGCCAGGCCCTGGGGCGGTGGGCGGATGAAAAGAACGTGGCCATCGCGGGCGAGATCATCGAGGTGCTCAAGGGGATGAGGAGAAGCGACTCCGAGTTTCCGGTTCGCGTCGCCGCCGAGGCGGCGCTGAACAAGTTTTACAGCGCCTGGCAACGCGCCTCCTTCAGCGACGACGCTCAGCCGATTGCGCTCGAGGAGAGTCCGGGCAAGGAATAAAGCGCCGCGCCGCTCTCGACCGACGCGGGTCGCCCGACGCGGGGGTGGGCGCGAGCGGCGGGGTTCGTGGCGTCAGTAGTGGTAGTGGTACACGCCATGGGGGCCATAATGATAGCCGCCCCCGCCGTAGCGATAGGCCCCGCCATAGTGGTAGACGCCGCCGTGGTAACCATAGCCATAGCCGCCATGATAGCCGTATCCATAGGCGGGAACGCCAACCACGCCAT
Source organism: uncultured Alphaproteobacteria bacterium (assembly GCA_963761435.1). Classification (GTDB taxonomy): domain Bacteria; phylum Pseudomonadota; class Alphaproteobacteria; order Rhizobiales; family Beijerinckiaceae; genus Roseiarcus. The sequence continues at coordinate 1,459,942 of CAVXHJ010000010.1, forward strand.
AGCCATAGCCGTTCGGACGGCAGCCCCCGTAGGGTCCCCGATGAAAGCCGATCCCGCAGCCCCCGGCGACCAAAGTGACATAGCCGGGGGAAGCGGATAATTGCGGGATCTCCATCGCCTGGGCCGGAACGGCGGCGAGCCCGGATAGCCCTACCGCTACGGCTGCGAGAGTTTTTTTCACGGATTTCCTCCTATCCAGGCGGCAACGCAGTCTCCTGCGCGAGTTCAAGCATTTGAACCGGTCCTTGGCAAGTTTGGATGGCAGGCGACTCGGACGGCGAAGGCTTTGGGCGCGTCAAAAGCAGCTTTGCTCGTCTCCCCGGAAGACAGCTCACCTTGATCTGGCGGCGGCCTGCGCCAGCGCCCCGAACCCTGCGACATCCACCTCCTCGGCCCGCATCGTTGGTTCGAGCCTCGCGGCTGCGAGGAGCGCGGCGAGGTCGAGCCCCCGGGCGGCGGCGAAGGCTTTCAGCGACTGGCGCAGCATCTTGCGGCGCTGTCCGAAGGCGGCCTGGGTGAGGGCGGAGAGCGTCGCTCCATCGCAAGGAATGGGCGCAACACGCGGCGTCAGCTCCACGAGGCTCGACGTGACCTTCGGCGGCGGCGTGAAGGCTGAGGGCGGGATATCGAACAGGATCCGCGCCTCGGTTCGCCATCCCGCGAGCACAGCGAGGCGGCCGTAGTCGGCGCGCTCCGCCGGCGTCGCGACAATGCGGCGCGCGACCTCGCGCTGGAACATGAGGATCAGCCGGTCATAGAACGGCGGCCATGGCTCGGCCTCGAGCCAGCCGGCCAGCAACGCGGTCGCGATGTTATAGGGCAGGTTGGCGGCGATCCTGAGCCGCCCGCCGTCAGCCTTGTCGATCAGCGTCTTCGGCGGTATTCGGAGCGCGTCGCCCTCGATCACATCGAGCCGCCCGGGCCAGCGGGCGCCGATTTCCGCCAAGGCGCCGAGCGCGCGCCGGTCGCGCTCGATCGCAATCACCTTTTTCGCGCCCTCCGACAAGAGCGCCCGGGTCAGCCCGCCCGGACCGGGCCCGACCTCGACCACCGCCACGCCCTCGAGCGGCCCGGCGGCGCGGGCGATCCGGCGGGTGAGGTTGAGGTCGAAGAGGAAGTTCTGGCCAAGCGCCTTGCGGGCTTCCAGCCCGTGCGTGGCCACGACCTCGCGCAGCGGCGGCAGCCCGTCCGCGGCCAAGGTCATCGGGTCAATCGGTCGGCGAGCTTGAGCGCCGCGATGAGGCTCGCCGGATTGGCCACCCCCTTTCCGGCGATGTCGAAGGCCGTGCCGTGGTCGGGCGAGGTTCGCACGAACGGCAGGCCGAGGGTCACGTTGACGCCCTCGTCGAACGCCAGCGTCTTCACCGGTATGAGGCCCTGGTCGTGATACATGGTCAAAGCGACGTCGTAGCGCGCTCGCGCCTTGGGGTGGAACATCGTATCGGCCGGAAGGGGACCGAAGGCGTCGATCCCCTCCGCCCGCAGGGCCTCGATCGCCGGCGCAATGATGGTAATCTCCTCGCGCCCCATCGCCCCACCCTCGCCCGCATGCGGATTGAGGCCGGCGACGGCGAGACGCGGCCGTTTCAACCCGAAGCGGGCGCGGAGATCGCGATCGATCACCTGGGCGGTCTTGACGATGAGCTCGACAGTGAGCGCGCCCGCCGCCTCGGCGAGCGGGATGTGGATGGTTACGGGGGCGACCGCCAGCGTCTCCGACCAGATCAGCATCACCGGAAAGACCGGCGCCCCCCAAGCCCCGGCCAGCTCCCCAAGATACTCGGTGTGCCCGGGGAACCGAAACCCGGCCTCATAGAGCACGGCCTTGGCGATCGGGTTGGTCACGACCGCGCGCGCCGCGCCATGATGGACCGCGTCGACCGCGCGAGAGATCAATTCGATCGTCGCCTGGGCGTTGGCCGGCGTCGCGCATCCAGGCGCGTCCGTGACGGGGCTGTTCAGCGGCACGACGGGCAGGCCGCGAGAAAACGCGGCCGCCGCCCCGGCGGGATCGGTCTCGATGATCGGCGCATCGAAGCTTAGGCGGCGCGCGGCGGAGGCGAGGATGCCGGGCGCGGCGAAGATGTAGAATGGCGTGCCGATCGTACGGTGGCGCCACGCCGAGAGCGCCAATTCCGGGCCGATTCCGGCCGGGTCCCCCATCGTCATCGCCAGCGGAGGCTTGTCGCCGGTCATGGTCGAGGCTCCAAGTACGGCTTCGCCAGTCGGACGATAAGCCGATCAGAGGCCGACGTTCGATTTGACGTCGCCGAGCGTGCGAAGCACGATCTGGAACATCAAAGTCTGGTTGCGGGTCGCCGGATTATAGATCACGGGGCCGCCGGGGAATTCGGTGTAGACGCCGGGGGCGCTGACATTGGACGAGTATCGCACTGTCACAGTCGTGCACTCATCCTTGTACCCAACCCCGAAAGAATAGCCGACAGGATAGAGGATCGGCGTCGTCTGGCCCAACGTGTCGTAGTAGTGGCGCGACATGTCGAGCACGAGCGAGCCGTCGACCGACCAGCGGTCAAGGAACTTGTAGCCGAGATTACCCGTCAGGCCCTCGCGCGGGTACTCGAATCCGAGCGCCGGCTGGGCCGCATAGAGCGCGTAGTCCACGCTGCCGGAGACGCCGGCGTAGCTCGCTTTGGCGATGCCGTCGAAGCGCGCAAGCTGCAGCGTCGAGCTGTCGAACTGTTGCTTGCTGATCAAGGTGATCGGGCTCGATGTCGGCTGGAGCGTCTCGCCGAGCACGAAGTTGGAGAATTTCTTGTCCAGGCCGGAATCCAGGCCCGTGTTGGCCGGATCATAGAGCGTGTAGGAATTCTGCCCGGCGACCTGGATCAATTCTCCGCCGACAAAATTGGCGTGTCCGCCATTGGCGAAGTCGGCGGTGTATTGCAGTCCGTAATTGAATCGCGTGCCGCCTTCGACCCGATCGTAACCGGAGAACTTGTCCCAGGCGAACAGGTTCGTTTCGTCGAAAACGAGGCTCTGCGAATCTTCGTCGGGCTGGATCCTGGGAATGATCTCGCTCGGCCGGACGATGAACTGGCCGATCGGCGTGATCGTCTGCGTGCCCCACGATGAAGTCGAGACGAAGGGGAACCGGTATTCGAGGCCGGCGCCCGCCATGCCGCGCGCGAATGCGCCCTGGCCCGAGCCGGAGAAGAACGCGGCCTGGCTCGAATTGGCGACAGTGCTCACCCCGACGACGCTCGCGTAGGTGATCGATCCGGTTTCATTGAGCTCGGTCGCCTCGCCGTCCAGGCGGGCGAACAGAAACGGCTTCCAGACCTCGCCGACGGAATCGATGTGCGAGCGCTGCCAGGATAGCTGCCCGGTGGCGCGCGTATAGTCTCCGGCGATGCCCTGCAACATGCATTTGCCTGGAAAATACGTGTTCACGGAGGCAGCGCCGACCTGGGTCTCGCAGACGTTATAGAGGTGATAGGCGTTGTCGAAGGTCTGTACGCCGGTCGATTGGAACGCCGCGTTGGTCTGGTCGATGTTGGCGACGTTGGTGTCGATCGTCAGCTCGCCGCCGATCCCGTAGGTGCGGTCGGCAGGAACGTTGATGACGCGATTGAAGTCGAACACCGGCGCGGCGGCGACCGGCAACGTGCGATTGTCGTCGCTCGCCGTCGTGCCCTCGAAATGGTAGGCGCTGAGGTCGAAGAAGCTTTGGGCAGACTGGCCGCGCAGATAAACCGACGAGATCACATCCTGGAAATAGAAATTGTCGAAGTTGATGCCCTGCAGCCGGTAGTCGTTGAGAAAGAACTTGTCGCTCATCCATGTGCCGTTCCAGCCGAACTGCCACATGTCATTGAGAAGAAAGTTGCCGCTGGATTCGATAGATCCGCGCATGCGTTGATCGCCCGCGCCATAGGGAAAGCCGGGGAATGCGCCAGGCTGCTCCTGGTCGATCCCGGTCGCGCGAATGTTGTAAATGCCATTCGAAAGCCGCTGACGCCAATCGACTTCACCGAGCAAGCCCTGTCTCGACAAGTAGGTGGGAGTGAGCATCAAGTCGTAGTTCGGCGCCAGATTGATGAAATATGGCATGCTGAAGCCGTAGCCGAGCTGGCTGCCTGAAACGATCGAAGGCGCCATGAGGCCGGTCTGCTTGTTGACGGTCGCGTCGGGCGAGGAAAAATAGGGCATCCAGAAGACGGGAAAGCCCCAGAACATAAGCTGGGCGTTCTCGTAATAGATGGTATGGGTCGTTTGGTTTTCGATGATCTTGGTCGCCCGCACCTGCCAGAAAGGCGGCCGCTCCGGATGGTCCTTGCAGGGTTCGCAGGCGGTATACGCCCCGTTCTGCAGCACCGTGATGTCGCCATTCGCGCGCTCGAACTCGCGGGGACGAGAAGCGTGTCTTATCGGTGGTCAGCGCCTGGACGCTGTCGATGAACCCATCGCGAAAATCATCGCTGAGGTCGAATCGCGTTCCGTACATGACGTTGCCGTGCTCATCGGTCATCTTTGCATGGCCCTCGGCGTAGACGCGCTTGGAGGTCCGCTCATAAATGACCTTATCGGCCTGAAGCACGCGGCCCTGATAGAAGAGCTGAACCGAGCCGGCGGCCGAAACCGTATTCTTGTCCTTGTCGTAAATGAGTTCGTCCGCGTCGATGACCAGCTTGTCGTTTGGCTTGGCCTGGCTCGACTGGGCGGAAGCGGGTGCGGGTTGGCTCTGCGCCGCCGCGGGGCCGGCGATCAAATTCGCCCACGCTGCGAGCGCAGCGATCACGAGCGGCAACACCCCCGCGCGCGCCCGCCGCGCTCCGCGGAGATTTGGCTTAAAGGAAAAGCTGACGGCGAAGCCCATCAACCATCCTCTTGCTGCAGCAGCACGTACACGCCAAACAAGCAACCGACGATTCCGGGCGCCCACCCCGCCGCGGGGGCGCTAACGAAGCCCGCCCCGCCGAGATCGCTGACCACTTTGGTCGCCACATAAAGCACGAACCCCGCCACGACGCCACCGGAAACCATATATTCGATCCCGCCCATTCGGAAGAATCTTAACGAAAAGCATGCGGCCACCAACACCATCGACGCCAGCAGGAGCGGGCGCGCCAAAAGTTCCTGATATTTCAATTCGTAAGCCGTTGGGTCGAGCCCGGCCCGCGCGGTCTGGGCCGCGAGGGCCGGCAGACGCCAAAAAGACACGGTTTCAGGCGCGACAAACGCCTGAGCGACCTCGGTGCGACCGAGGTTTGTGGCGAGCAGATAAGTCGACACCGGCAGGGCCTCGAAACCCGGAGTCACGACCACCCCGTCGTGCAACACCCAAAAACCGTCGTGCAATTCGCCTGACGCCGCCTCCAGCCGCTCGATGAAGTTACCCTTGTCGTCGAAATTGAAGACATGGATTCCCTTAAACTCCGTTCCATCCCCGCTCCTGCCGTCCGCTCGGATGATGGCCTGACCGTCGATGCTCTTTTGCCGAATCCACATGCCAATCCCGCCGAGCGCCGGCCCGCCGAACACGCTGGCCTCGATCGCATCCGATTTCTGTTTCATCCATGTTGACGCAGGGTTATAGGCGATCACTGACAAAACCCCGATCGAGACGATCACAGCGAGGGGCGGGGTCAGGATCTGCCAGACGGACACGCCCGCCGCCCGCGCCACCACGAGCTCCATCTTCCGGGACAGGTTCAGGAACGCGATCATCGAACCGAACAGCACCGCGAATGGCAGAGCCTGCTCGGCGACCGTCGGCGTTCGAAGAAACGACAGGCCGGCCATGAGAATCCCGGTCGCGCGTTGCGAGTCGCCCGAGCGACGCAGCAATTCCACCAAATCGACGGCATAGATGAGGACAAAGACAAAGAGAAACGCGGCGATCACTGCGCGCGCGAAGCGATCGGCCAGATAGAGCGAGAGGGTCCGGCCGATCACGCGGCAACCCTTGCGATTGACGGTCCGCGGGGAGCGAGCAGTCGCCTCAGGATCAGGGCGAGCGCGCCAAGGCAAGCGGCCAGCGGAACCAGCCAGACGAACAGAGCGGCGGACGGGACGCCGACCGAGAGCGTCGTGGCCGCGATCCCAAGCATGCGAAGCGTGAAGAACGCGAGAATCGCTCCGGCGATCGCGATGCCGCGGCCCTGTCGGGTTGTTCGAGCCTCGCCAAGCGCGGCGAACGCAATCAGACCGCCAACGAAAGCGTAGAACGGGCTCGCGAGGCGGTCGAGCAGCTCGCTCCGGATATGGCCGAGCAGCGCCGGGTCGGCGCGATCCTGCTCGTCGGGCGCCATCAATTGCGACGTCGTACGCTCCCGCGGCCTTTTGATCGAGCCGAGGGCGTGAATGAACTGCGATAGATCGATCGTATAGTCGTCGAATGTCACCATCGACGAATCGCCAGCCGACTGAGGCCGCAAAAGGACACCTTTCGAGAGCTGAAGATAGCTGGTCCCATCTCGATCGACCGTTTTACCCGCCTCCGCGATGTAGGTTGTGACTCGGGCCGGATCGCGCTGATCCTGCATGAACACTCCATGCAGCGCTCCGTCCGGCGTGCGCTCGCGAAAATGAAACACGAATCCTAACTCCAGCTGGGAGAAAGCGCCAGGACGAGCGAAATTGGCGATAAAATCGGCGTGAACGAAGGTCGTCAAGCTTTGAATGGCGCCAAAACTCCAAGGCTGAACCTGGATATAGAGAACCGCCACGAGCGCAAACACCAGTCCCGACAAAAGCGCCATTGGGCGCAAAAGCCGGACGGGCGACACGCCCGAAGCCGCCATGACGACGAGCTCGCTGTCGCCGTTGAGCTTGTTGAGCGTGTAGAGCACCCCGGCAAAGAGCGCCACCGGCGCGATCACCGCCACGAGCGAGGGCAGCGCCAGTCCTGTCATCAACAGGAATATCAGAATCGTCTGGCCTTTGCTCGTGATGAGATCGATTTGCCGAAGCGCCTGGGTGACCCAGACGACACCGGTGAGGACCACGAGGCCCGAAACGGTGGCCGTCGTCGCCGTTCTGAACAGATAGCGTTCAATCTGGATCATTGCCGTCGCATGGGTCCCGCGGGAGAAGGGCCGGGCTTCAGGGCGGGCCCGTCCACGGGCAGCGCCTAGCTGTTGCGCATATTCGTTGCAAGGCGACTTGCTCCTCTCCTTCGCCGCGAGAGCCTGAGCTGTGCGGCCCAATCAAGGCAGCTTGTTGACGGGAGCCGCAAACCGCCTGATATGTCAGCGCCCGCCGCCCACCAGATGGGCCGGCCCTAAGTCATCACATTCCGACGAGGGAAACGCATCAATCATGAGCGGAGTCGTCAAGGTCGCCTTCGGGGCGCTGTCCGCGCCCAAGGGCGGCGCGCTCGTCGTGTTCGTCGGGGCTGAAATGAAGCCGGCGCCGAGCGTGACGGCGCAATTCGGCGATCTTGAACCGTTAATCCGCGCCGCGGCCAAGGCGTCCAACTTTCGTGGCGCGCAGCGTACCGCGCTCGACATCCTTGCGCCCGCCGGCCTCGATGCGTCGCGACTTCTGGTTATTGGCGTCGCCCCGGGCAAGGAGAAGGCGCCGGCCGACTTCGTAATGCTCGGAGGCTTTACGTTCGGCAAGCTGACCGGCGCGAAGCGGGTCGAAGTTGCGTTCGAGGCTCCCGACGCAGTCTGGGATGGCGCCGCGGCCGCCGATTTCGCCCTTGGGCTCCGCCTGCGCGGCTATCGCTTCGACAAGTACAAGACGCGCAAGAAAGAAACGGACGATGACAGCGCCGAAGCGCCCGATTTCGTCATAGGCACAAGCCACGCTGTCGCAGCGCGAGCAGCCGCGCAGGATCGGTTCGCCGTCGCTGAAGGCGTCGAATTGGCCCGCAATCTCGTCAATGAGCCGCCGAACGTGCTCTTTCCGGTCGAGTTCGCCGATCGCCTCAAATCGCTGGAGAAGCTTGGCGTCGAGGTGCAGGCGCTCGACGCGAAGGCGATGGGCAAACTCGGGATGAACGCCCTGCTCGGGGTGGGGCGAGGATCGGCGCGCGAGAGCCGTCTCGTCACCCTGCGGTGGAACGGGGCGCGATCGAAACGCACAAAGCCGATCGCCATCGTCGGCAAAGGGGTCTGCTTCGATTCGGGAGGCATCTCCATCAAACCCTCCGGGGGCATGGAGGACATGAAAGGCGACATGGGCGGGGCGGCTTGTGTCGCCGAACTCCTGCACGCGCTTGCGGCCCGAAAGGCGAAGGTCAACGTGGTCGGCGTCGTCGGTCTGGTGGAGAACATGCCCGACGGCGACGCGATGCGGCCGGGAGACATCGTCACGTCGATGTCCGGACAGACAATCGAGATCGTCAATACGGACGCTGAGGGACGGCTCGTCCTGGCCGACGCCCTTTGGTACACCCAGGAGACTTTCTCCCCGCGGGCGATCATCGACCTCGCCACGCTGACCGGGGCCATCCTGGTTGCGCTCGGGCATGAGGCCGCGGGGCTCTTCGCCAATAACGACGAGCTCGCCCAGCGGCTCGCCGCAGCTGGCGAGGCGTCGGGCGAAAGGGTCTGGCGCATGCCGCTCGGCCCGGCCTACGACAAGCTGATCGACTCCCGATTCGCCGACATGAAGAATACCGGCGGCCGCAACGGCGGCTCGATCACCGCCGCCCAATTCCTGCTGCGATTCGTAAGGGAGACGCCGTGGGCGCATCTCGACGTCGCGGGAACGGCGATGGGCTCGCCCGCCTCGGACATCAATCAGTCCTGGGGTTCAGGCTGGGGCGTGCGCCTCCTCGATCGTCTTATGGCGGACTCCTACGAAGATTAGACTCTCATTGACGATTTGATTCGAGAATTGGCGCGGAGGCGCAGGATGCGGTTCATATCCACGATCTTCGCGCTTGCCGCGGCCTGGAGCGGATCTCTGGATCGCGCCTGGGCGATCGCCGGATGCGACGCTTTTTCCGCCAACCTCCGGGCTGAAGCAAGCGACATGCAGGTCGAGTTCGGCCGCGCGGTCGTCGTGTCGAGGACGCGCTCCGATTCGAACGTGTTCGACGTGACGACAAACGTCGACGTCGACGCGACCTTGAGCTGTCGGGGCGACGCGTTCCTGCGTTTCGAGGCGCGGATCGGGGAGCCGGCGAACGCCCGCACGAGCACCAATTTCGAACGCTTTCAGACTGCGGCGCTCAAGGCGGCGCTCGGCTGGGATGCGGGCAAGAGCCGCGGCGTCCTGCACGCCATGAGCGCGGATGCGCGGGACTATCTCAGCGCCTCGCGCCAGCGCGGCGATGTCTATGTCGCGGGGAAGACCGAGGAGCACGTGCCGGGCGGCGTGAGCCTCGGGCTGATGACGACAGGCTCGGACCGCACGTTCGTGATTGTCGGCCCGGCGGGCGAGTGAGCGAGGTTCGCTTTCACCATCTCGAGCGGCGCCGCCCCGATGAGGCGCTGTCCCGCCTTCTCGAGCGGGCGCTGGAGGAGGGCCGGCGCGTCCTCGTGCGCGCTTCGTCCGAGGAGGCGGTCGCGGCGCTCAACGAACGCCTGTGGACCTATGACGACGCAAGCTTCCTGCCGCACGGCGCGGCCGGCGACGGCGACCCGGCGACCCAGCCGATCTTCCTGACCAGCGAAGCCGGCAATCCCAATGGCGCGACCATGCTGGTCAGGCTCTCCGGCGCGGAGGCGGCTGGGGGCGACGAGGCGTTCGATCTCGCCCTTCTCCTGTTCGATGGGCGCGACGAGCCGTCCCTCGCCGAGGCCCGCGCCGAATGGCGCCGCCTCAAGGACGAAGGCTGCTCGATCAGCTACTGGCGCGAGAGCGACGAGGGCGGCTGGGAGCGCGCGCGATGAGGACCGGGCCCGGCTCGCGGCGGGTCTCCAAAGCCCGATCCAAATTTAGCCAAACCCGGCAAAATCTAGCCAAGCCCGGGCAAAAAGCATCAAAGGAAAAGGGTTGGATTTTCTTTGAACTCCTTCGCCGGATTAAGCTTTTTCAATAGGTTATGCCGACCCCCTGGGCCCAAAAACATTTGTTGTCCTTGTCTCTCCGGCGTGAGTCCTGCGGGGTTGGGGCTTGAGATCGTCATTGCGTCAATATGCCACGAAATTCTGATTTTCGCAACGAATTGTCGCGCTCTCATCGCGTTGGCTGTTGTGGGGAAGGAATCGGGAGCATGGCGGAGGTGGCGGACGGCGCCATCAAGGCGTCATGGCCGGGCTTGTCCCGGCCATCCACGAAGGCCCAGCGCATCGACGCAGGCAAGCGCGAAAAGCCTTGCGACCGTCCGCCTTCCTGCCGGCCGCGCCGAGGCGGGACTCGTTCTTGCGGCGGCCCGGCGTGGATGGCCGGGACAAGCCCGGCCATGACGGCAAGGGTTCGACGAACGACGACCGTCCGCCTTCCTGCCGGTCGCGGCGAGGCGGGACTCGTTCTTGCTGCGGCCCGGCGTGGATGGCCGGACAAGCCCGGCCATGACGGCAAGGGTTCGACGAACGAACAGCAAACCGGTCGACCAACACATAACGCCATAAGAGCCAATTGTCGCCAGCGCCTTATCCGGCCTCCTGCCGCAGGCTGCTCGCGAGCGGAAACTCGCCGCGGCGGTAGGCGGCGAAACGATCGGCGAGTTCCGCGTCCGATCCGGCGATGAAGGGGCCCCTTGCGGCGAGGCTCATCTCCTGGGGTTCGCCAGCGAAGATCAGGACGCGCGCCGCAGCCTCGTCCGCGCGCAAGCGGAGCGCGCTCTCCCCTCCGCCTGCCGGCCGATCCAGCCAACCAACCTGGTCCTTGCCCACGGCCTTTCCAGGATCTCCTGCGATCACGGCGCCCTCGATGACGATGATGAACCCATTGTACGAAGATGGGAGATTTTGCTCGAAGATCGCGTTCGGCTGAAGGTTCAGGTCGATCAGCGTCACCGGCGCTGCGTTCAAAGTCGGGGCGACGGCGTCTCCGGATCTGCCGCTGTAGACTTTGGCTTCCGCCCCCGGCTCCTTTCGCACCGGCAGGCTGCGCCCGCGCAGGCGCTGCACGCGCGGGGCGGATCGGCGCTGGCCTTCGGGCAAAACGATCCAGAGCTGGAAGAGGCGCATGCCGTTGGAAGTGACAGTGTCCTTGCCGTGGACGATCCCTCGCCCGGAGGTCATCCACTCGACGTCACCCGGATCGAGCCGGCCTTCCGGGTCCTCGAAGCTGCCGCTCAGCATGAAGGTGACGGTCTCGAGGCCGGCGTGGGGATGCGCCTCGCCGAAGTCCCCACCGACCTCCGTACGGTCGTCGGCCATCAGGAAGAACGGATTCGTCGCCGAGAAATCACCCGGAGGAACCATGAGCCTCGCCGTATGGCGCGGCCCTGCGAATCCCGGCCCGACCGGGGACGGCGTGAAAAGGCGATCGATGCGGCGAAGCAGGGTCATCGGGACCTCCGGGTGTCGCGGCAAGCCGCCGAGGTCTGCATGCGACGGCGGCCAACGCGGAGCGGGCGCCGATCATGTCTACCGCTAACCGCAAGCTGTGTCTGCTCAGCGATCGCGATGGGCGTCCGGCCCGCTCGCGCTTTGGAATGGCGCCTTGGCCGGCTGGAACCGCGACGTCACGTTGCCGCTGAGGGAAAGCCGGCGCTGGGGGCGCGGCGGCCGACCGGTCGTGACGCGAGCGCGGCGCCGTCCAGTTGAACGGCGCCGCCTTTGCGCGCGCAATCGAAGCGGCGGCGCGCTTTCCCTCCCAAGTCGGCGCGCCGCCGTCCGTCCCGTTCAGCGTGGGATTGCGCTCACGCCTTCGGGAACGGGACGGCCACGAAGCGGTCGCCCTCGGCGGTCTGAATCCGCATCAGAACCGACTTCTTGCCCTGGCTCTTGGCGTTCGCCACCTCGGCCTTCACGTCCTGGGGCGTCGACACCGGCTTGCCGCCGACATCGAGGATGACCTGGCCGGTGGCCAGGCCCTGCTCCGCGGCCGGGCCGTTCGGATCGACGCCGACGATGGCGACGCCCTGGTCTCCGGAGCCCGCGACTTCCTTGGCGGGCGCGAGCTGGATGCCGAGCGCCGGCGTCGCCTTGTCATTCGTCCCCAATTCGTCGGCTGACGCCGTCTTCTCGGTCTTCTGATCGGCGAGCTTCGCCTGGGCGGTCTTCTCGACGCCGTCGCGCAGATAGGTCAGCTCGATCGAGGCGCCGGGCTTGAGCGCGCCGACCTGGCGGGTCAGATCGCCGGCATCGTCGACCTTCTGGCCGTTCATCTTGGTGATGACGTCGCCGGTCTTCAGGCCCGCCTCGGCGGCGGGGGTTCCCGGCATGACCTTGTCGACGATCGCGCCGGAAGCGGACTTGAGCCCGAGGTTTTCGGCGATGTCCTCGCTCACCGGCTGGATCTGCACGCCGAGATAGCCGCGCGCCACGCTGCCGCCGTGCTCGAGCGCCAACTCGACGCTGCTCACGGTCGAAGCGGGAATGGCGAAGCCGATGCCCACGCTGCCGCCCGACGGCGAGAAGATGGCGGTGTTCATGCCGACAACTTCGCCCTTGGTGTTGAAGGTCGGGCCGCCCGAATTGCCCTTGTTGATCGGCGCGTCGATCTGGATGAAGCGGTCATAGGGCCCGTCGCCGATGTCGCGGCCCTCGGCCGAGACGATGCCCGCGGTCACGGTGCCGCCGAGGCCGTAAGGATTGCCGATCGCGACGACCCAGTCGCCGATCCGCGGCATCTCCTTGGCGAAGGTCACGAACGGATAGTCGCCGGCTTCAGTGACCTTGATCAGCGCAACGTCGGTCTTCGGGTCGGTGCCGATCACCTTGGCGTCGAGGGTCTTGCCGTTATCCATGGTGACGGTGACGGTCTTGGCGTTCTGGACAACGTGGTTGTTGGTGACGATGTAGCCGTCGGCCGAAACGAAGAAGCCCGAGCCTTCGCCCATCATCATCGGGTGCGAGTTCTGCGGCGCGCCGTTCATGCCGCCCATGCCGCCGCCGAAGCGCTTGAGGAACTGCTGGATCTCCGGGGGCAGGTTGTCCGTCTGGACGCCGCTGTCCTCGGATGCGGCGTTGGCGATCTTGACCTTTACCGAAACCACCGCCGGCTTGACCCGCTCGATCAGCGTCGCGAACGACGGCGCGGCCTGCGCATCGAGATCGGACGTCACGACAGGGGCCGCGTGAGCGGGGTGAGAGGTCGTCAGCGCGCCCTCGGCGAACGCGCCCGCCGCGGCGAGCGCAGCGACCGCGACCGAGGCGAGAATCGTCCTGCGCGGGCTGGCGAATGTGGGGTAAGACATGAAAGCCTCCAAATTCCTGAATGACCGCGTTCCAGCGATCGATGTCAGCATCATCGGCCTTTGCGCCTATCCGGAACTTGGCCGGCGCATTAAGCTTTCTCAAGAAAGCGGAGGCCGGCGATGCTTGGGAATCCCGGGCGGCTCAACCGTCCGCCGGCGCGAGAATTACCAGTTTGTAATCGGGCCGGCCGGATGGGGCGAAGGTGTGCTGGGTGAAGCTCAAAAGCCCGTCGCGGGGATGATCGAATGTGCGAAGCCCGCCCTCGCGGATCTGAACCGACTGTTCGTCCCAGGCCTCCGCGAAAAGCGGGCTCTCGGCCCGCAGCGCGTCGACGAAAGCCTTGACCCGCGCGTCGCGGAACGTGTGGGCGAAATCGGCGCGAAATTCGGCGAGCAGCCGCCGCGCCCGGTCCTCCCAGGCGGGAATCAGAACGCGGGCGGAAGGCTCGAGAAACACGTAGCGCAACAGGTTGCGCTGCCGGTCCCCGTCGAGCCAGCCGTGAAAGAGGCGCGCCGCCGCTTCGTTCCAGCAGCAGGCGTTCCAGAGCCGGTCAAGTCCATAGGCCGGGTGCTTGATCGCCTTGACCGCGGCGGTCAATGCGGGAGGCGCGTCCGCCGAGGATCCGGCCTCACCCTCCGGATCGAGGCGCCCCGCAAGGTCGAACAGGTAAGCGCGCTCGGCGCGCGACAGGGCGAGGGCATGCGCGATGCGGCCGAGCGCCTCGGGAGAGGCTTGCACCGGGCGGCCCTGCTCGATCCAGGTGCACCAGGTCGCGCTTATGCCGGCGCGGGCGGCGAGCTCCTCGCGCCTGAGCCCCGAGGTTCGCCTGCGGCCGGCTGCGGCGGTCGGCTGCATCCGCTCGCGATGGGCGCGCACAAAGGCGCCGAGGAGCCGCCTTTGATCGGGGTCGAGCATGGCAGCGTTTATACCAGGATAATATTCTATCTTGTACCAGTTTCTGTCGGCGCGCAAATCCGGGACGGCAAAGGAGCGAATCCATGGTTGAGGCGCATGAGAAGGTCGTCGAGGCGCAATTCGGCCCGCAAGCGAGGGCCTATGTGGAGAGCGCGGTCCACAGCCACGGGGAGGACCTCGACCGGATCGGAGCGCTGGCCGAGAAGCTGCGCCCGGAGCTTGCGCTCGATCTCGGCGCGGGCGGCGGCCACGTCGCCTACACGCTCGCGCGCCATGCCCGCCGGGTCGTCGCGACCGACCTCTCCTCCGAGATGCTCGCGGCGGTGGCCGAGACGGCGCGCGCGAAGGGCCTGAGCAACATCGAGACTGTCGAAGCGCCGGCCGAGCGGCTGCCGTTCGAGGATGCGAGGTTCGACCTCGTCGCCTCGCGGTTCTCCACCCATCACTGGCGCGATTTCGAGGCTGGGCTGAGGCAGGCGCGCCGCGCGCTCAAACGGGGCGGAAAAGCCGTGTTCGTCGACGCCTACGCGCCGGGGTCCGCGCTTCTCGACACGCATCTCCAGGCGATCGAGCTCCTGCGCGACCATTCCCACGTCCGCGACTATACCTCGGCCCAATGGTTCGGAGCGCTCGCACGCGCGGGCTTCGCCGTCGAGGCCTGCCGGACGTGGCGGCTCAGGATGGATTTTCCTGTCTGGATCGCGCGCATGCGGACCCCCGAGGACAATGTGAAGGCGATTCGCGCGCTTCAGATCGCGGCGTCCGCGGAGACCAAGGCGCATTTCGCGATCGAGCCCGACGGATCGTTTCTCCTCGACGTTCTCATGATCGAGGCGACGGCGGCCTGAGCGCGATCTGGATCGAGGCTATCTCCGAAATTCGCCCTTCAGGGCCGCGTAGAGCGCCTTGAACCGCTCCCGCTCCGCGGCGAACATCTCGGCGAGCTTCGGCTCGGGCTCGGTCACATCCGCGATTTGCGGGGGAAGGCAGACGGCCTCGGGCGGTTCGCCGGTCGCGGCCATCCGCGCGAGGCGCGCGGCGCCGTAAGCGGGGCCGGTTTCGCCGCCCTTCATGCGCACGACGGTGAAGCCCGTCGCGGCGGCGATCATGCGCGTCCATAAGAGGCTCTTCGCGCCTCCGCCGGTAAGGCCGACGCGCTCGACCTTCGCGCCCGCGGCGGCCAGGCAGTCGCGCGCGTCGGCGAGCGTCAGCGCCACGCCCTCCATCACGGCGCGGGCGACGTCGGCGCGCGAGGTCGTCTCGCTCAGGCCAAACAGCACGCCGCGCGCGTAAGCGTCGTCGAGCGGCGTGCGCTCGCCGGAAAGGTAGGGCAGGAAGAGAAGCGCGCCCGGCCCGTGATAATCCGCCGCCGCCTCACGCTCGAGCTCCTCCGGGGGCGCGCCGAGGAGCCGCCCGGCGAAGGCGAGCGCGCCGGCGCCGTTCAGCATCGCCGCCATCGCGTACCAGCGGTTCGGCAGAGCGTGGGCGAAACCGTGCACGAGCTTTTCCGGCGCGCTCGTGAAGCGGCCGGCGGCGACGATGAGCTGGGTCGCGGTGCCGAGCGAAATGAACGCTTCGCCTGGCGCGATCGCGCCGAGGCCGATCGCCCCCACGGCTGCGTCGCCGCCGCCAGCCGCCAGGAGAACGCCGGGCGGCAGCCCAAATTCGGCGGCGGCCCTCGGGCTGACGCGGCCGGCGGGCTCCGATCCCTCAACGAGCCGCGGCGCCCAGGCGAGATCGGCCTCGCAGGCCGCGAAGGCTTCGGCCGACCAGGCCCGCGCCGCTTCGTCGAGGAGCCAGGACCCGGCCGCGTCGCTCATGTCGGTTGCGCGTTCGCCGCCGAGGGCCAGACGCAGATAGTCCTTCACCAACAGGAAGGAGGCGATCCGGCGGCGATTCTCCGCTTCATGCCGGGCGATCCACTTGAGTTTCGGTCCGGTGAAGCCGGGCATCGGCTTGACGCCGACGATCCGCGCCAGCTCGGGACGGTCGCGGGCGAGTTCGTGCGCTTCGCGATGGGCGCGTCCATCGTTGTGCAGGATCGCGGGGCGGACCGGCCTGTCGGCGCGGTCGAGGAGGATCGCGCCATGCATCTGGCCCGAGAAGCCGATCGCCTTCAGCCCGCCGAGAGCCTTGCCGGCGGAACGTCCGATGTCGGCGATCGCGGCCCTCATGGCGGCGACCCAGTCGTCCGGATCCTGCTCCGACCAGCCGGCGCGCGGACGACTGGGCGAATAGGCGCGCTGGGCGCCGGCGACGGGCGCGCCGCGCTCGTCCGTCAGCAGCGCCTTGAGCCCAGAGGTTCCGCAGTCGAGTCCGAGATACATGGCGCGAAGTCTGCGCTGCGCGCGGGGCGTTCACAAGCGCGGCCTTCGATGCGGGCGGGCCCTCGCGTCCGGGGAGGCGATCGTTCCGTCAGCCGGAGCCTATGGGGACGCCCGCTTCAATGCCGCCAGGCTTCTGAGCGGGAGAGTGGGGGCGCAGGCGCGCGCCAACAATCGACCTCTTCGCAATCGTCCTCGTCCAGTTCGAGCCCACGCTCCAGAATGTACCTGAGGCCCGAGAGGATCGGCTGGTCGGCGCCGCGCGTCGCTTCTCCCACGCCTACCCAGTCGCCGTCGCCCGCATGGCGTGAGAAGCGGCGAACGAGCCCGGCGGCGAAGACGCCGCTGGTCAGGTTGCGCTTGGCCGCGTCGCGCGAGAAGCGCCGGGCGAAATCGCGGCCAATCGAGGCGACCGCCGCGCGCGCGACATGCGGGTTGGAGCAGGTCAGAACGATCTCGCGGATGATCATAAGGGCGCCTCCTTCTCGCAGCGCAGGCTCGGGAGCAAGTTATGGGAAGGGAATTTGTTCTCAGCGTGTCATCCGGCAAAAAAAATTCTTCTAAATTGAGCGTGGTCAACGTTTAGACAGCGCAATGTCAACGATTTGTCACATTGCAGCGCGTGCGCTGCAGCATAAATGGACTTTTGTTCTCCGGCTTTGACGATCGTTCAGGGCATATGCTTCGACAAAGCTCATTTGCTCAGTAACGCGAGCCAGTATTGACTCTATGATTGCCAGATTCCGGGCGATGATTGAAGAAGCCCGTGCCCGAAATCGTCATCCGCCGCGCCGCATCAGCATCCCTCGCGCCGGGTCGTAGGCGATGATGGCGGCGGCGAGAAAGACGGCGGCGCAGCCCGCGACAACGGCGAGCGAGACCCATTCGACCTGGCCGTAAAAGGCGAAACGGATCAGTTCGACCGCATAGGTGAAGGGATTGAGCCGGCAGACCGTCGCGAGCCACGGGCTCCCTTCCTGCACGCGCCAGAGCGGATAGAGGGCGGAGGAGGCGAAAAACATCGGGAAGATGACGAAGTTCATCACCCCGGCGAAATTCTCGAGCTGCTTGACGAGGGAGGACAGCACCATGCCGAGCGCCCCAAGCATGAGGCCCGACAACATCAGCGCCGGCAGAATGGTCAGGTAGCCCCAAAGCGTCGGCGGCTCGATCTCCCAGAAATAGGCGACGACAAGATAGGCGTAGACCTGCAGGATCGAGACGGCGACGCCGGCGATGAGCTTGGCGGTCAGGAGGAACCAGCGCGGCGCAGGACTGACCAGCAAGAGACGCATCGAGCCCATCTCGCGATCGTAGACCATCGACAGCGACGATTGCATGCCGTTGAACAGCTGGATCATCGCGATCAGGCCCGGGGTGATGTAGACGTCGTAGAGAACGTAGGTTTCATAGGGCGGGATGATCGAGACGCCGAGGACCTGGCGGAAGCCGGCGGCGAAGATGAAGAGCCACACCAGCGGGCGCACAAGAGCCGAAACGAACCGCTCCCGCTGATGCAGGAAACGCAGGCCCTCGCGCCAGACGATGCCATAGAGGCAGATCAGGCTCGGGCCGAGCCCGAACCGCGGCGGGGCCTCGCTCTCGATAGCGCTCATCCGTTGGCCTCGTCAGCCCCGCCGGTCAGGCGGGCGAAGGCGTCCCCGACCGAGCTCACGCCGGCGGCCGCGATCACCGCTCCGGCGCGGTCCGCGGCCAGCACCCGGCCTTCATGCAGCACGATTACGCTGTCGTCGGGCTTGACCTCGTCGACCAGGTGAGTGGTCCACAGCACGCTGACCCCCTCGGTGGCGACGAGGCCGCGGGTCAGCGCGAGGATGTCGGCGCGCCCGCGGACGTCGAGGCCGGCGGTCGGCTCGTCGAGCAGCAAGAGCCGGGGGCGATGGATGAGGGCGCGGGCGATCTCGACCCTGCGCATCTGGCCGCCGGAAAGCTCACGCACGCGGTCATGGGCGCGATCGGCGAGGCCGACGCGCTTGAGCAGCGCGCCGCCGCGGGCGCGCGCCTCGCGACCGGCGACGCCGTGCAGCGCCGCCTGGTAGACGAGGTTCTGATCGACAGTGAGGTCGGGATCGAGCGTGCGGCTCTGAAAGACGACGCCGATACGGGCGAGCGCCGCCCCGCTTTGGCGGGCGACGTCGAACCCGAACACGCTCACGGACCCGCCGCGGCAGGCGTAGAGATGGGTGATGATGGAGAAGAGCGTGCTCTTGCCCGCGCCGTTGAGGCCGATGAGCACGGCGAAGGTCGCCGGGGCGACCTCAAAGCTCACGTCGATGAGCGCCTTGCGGGCGCCGTAGGCGTGGGAGACATGCTCGACCGCGAGCGCGGGCGGGAGGGTCGCGGCCTCGGCGGGCGTCGCGCGGTCGTTCATTGCCTGGTGATCGCCACGCCCCAGGGGTAGGAGCCGACGGCAATCGATTTCAACACCTTTTGCGCTCCGACATCGATGACCGACACGTCGTTCGACACGCCGTTGGTCGCCAGCAGCAGTTTGTCGTCCGGAGTGAGCGCGAGGTGCCAGACGCGCTGGCCGACCAGAAGATATTTGAGGACCGCCTTGGTCGCCCCGTCGATGATCGCGACCCGGTCGGCGGGCCCGAGGGCGACGAAGCCGAGCTTGCCGTCGGAGGTGAAACGGATCCCGACCGGCTGGATCTGCTCCTTGCGCAACCCCGGCACGTCGAACGCGATCGTCTGGGTGACGACCTTCTTGACCGGATCGATGACCGAGACCTTGCCGCCGACTTCCGAGGACACCCAGAGCTCGGAGCCGTCGGGCTTGAATTCGGCGAAACGCGGACGCGGCGGGACGAGAATGTTGGCGACGATCTTTTTCGCCTTCCAGTCGATGAGGTGGGCCATGCTCGTCGTTTCAGAGGTATTGACGACCATCGCTCCATCGGGACTGACCGCAACCCCCTCCGGCTCGACCCCGACCGGAAATTGCGTGACCACCTCGCGCGTCTTGACGTCGATGGCGGTCAGAAGCGCGTCGTTCTCGTTGGCGACGAACACCAGGGTCCCGTCCGGGCTCACGCGCAGCTGCTCGGGATCGGGGCCTGACGGCAATTCCCCGACGACCGCCATTGTTTTTGTGTCGAGGACCTGGATCGTGTCGTCGTCGCCCACGCACACGAAGAGCTCCGAGTCGTCCTTCGACAGGGCGATCCCGCGCGGGCGCTGGCCGACCTTGACTGTTTTTCTGACCTCGAGCGTCGCGGTGTCGATCACCGAGATCGAGTTGCCCTTCTCGTTGCTGACAAAAGCCGTATTGGCGAGGCTCGGCGCCGCGCCAGCCGCGAACGCGGCGAGGGCGAAAGCGTGAATGGTCAATCGAGCTTGCATTTGGTCTCCGGCCGATCGAAGCCCAGCGTATCAAGTTCGGAGACCTGGTGCAGAAACCCCTCCTGGGGCGAGACGGAAACCGTGCCCCGTCCGTCGGTCAGAAGGATCGGCTGGCGAAGCTGCAGGTTCCACGGGCGCAGCGTCAGCGCCACGCCCTTGAAGTCCGCAACCTCAAAATCCGGCGACAGCATCAACGCCCGCACCGCCTTCGCCTCTCCCGTCCTGGCCCGGTTGACCGCATCGCCGATCATCCGCATCGCGACCCAGGCCTGATTGTCGCGCGCGTTCATGCCGCGATGAAACATCCGCTGAAACCGGTTCTGCAGCTGCACCGCGCCCCACATTTCATGCGACGGGTCCCAGCTCGTCGGCATGAGGCCGGCGGAGCCGACGACCGGGCGCGGATCCCAGGTGCGATAGGGCAGATAGCCGGCGAACACTTCACTCTCGTCGGCGGCGACGAGGACATCATAGTCGGGCGCGTTCTGGGTGAAGACCGGCATCTGGCGCTGGGTCTGCACGACGCCCGAATCGGAGCGGCGTCCGCCGCCCGTATCCTCGAACACCCGCTTCTCCAGGATCTTGGCGCCGAACTTCTTCGCCGAACGCTCGTAAGCCTCGCCGAGCGCGGCGTCCTCGGGGTGCGAGCCGACGACGAGGAGCCATTTTTTCCAGCGCTTCCAGATCAGATATTGCGCCAATCCGTCGGTCAGCATCGAGCGCGAGGGGGCGGTGTGGATGACGTTCGCCCGGCAATCCTGCTCGCGCAAGCTGTCGTCGGGCGCCCCGGCGTTGAAGACGAGCGCGCCCTGATCCTTCGCGGCGTCGGCGACCTTGAGCAGCGCATCGGCTGGCAAGTCGGCGATCAGGTAGCGCACGCCCTTGTCCATGAGCGTCCGGGCGGCCGCCACGGCGTCGTCTTCCGCGCCGAGCTTGACGTCCTCGACCGTGAACGACTGGTCGAGGAATTTGCCGGTCGTGTTGTTGTCGGCCATGGCCATCCTCGCCCCGGCGACGAAATCGTCGGCGGGGGGAATGTCGAGGATCGATATCGTTTCGCGCGAATGTTGAGCGCGCAGGACGCCGACCTTCACCTCGAGCGGATCGGCGTTCGCCGCGGCGACAGGCAAGGCGAGGGTAGCGAAGGCGAGCGCCAGGAGGATCGACCGCGATCGTTGCCTTCGCCGTCCCTTATCGCCATGATCGTTGATGATCGGCGCAGGCGACGGGGCAGGAATCATGAGACGCGCAATTCCGCTCAGCCTCGCCGCGATGCTTGTCGCCCAGCAGGCGACGGCGAAGGACACCCGGTTCTGGAACCTCACGTCCTCAACCGTCAAGTCGCTCGAACTTGCGCCTGCCGGCACGTCGGCCTTTGGCCCCAACCAATGCGCCAACGATCCCGACGGCGCGGTCGACCATGACGAGCGGGTCAAGGTGACCGGCGTCACGACGGGCGCCTATGACGCGCGGCTGAAGCTGGCTGACGGACGCACATGTATGGCCAGGGCCTTGCGGATCGAGACGGGCAAGCCGTTCTCGATCGAGGACAAAGATCTCGTCGGATGCGCGCCCTAGCCTCCGTCGAGGCCGCGTCAAATCCGGTTCGACGACGGCCGCGCCCCGCGCGGCAAGGCATGCGGCGCAGTCGAATTCGGACGGGTCGAGTCTTCAGGGAGGGACCTTCGACTGCTGGGTTCTAGCGTCCGCTGAGGCGGACGCCCCGGTCCCCGGGGGCGTCCCGTCCGCGGCGCGACGCGCCGGCGGGGCTTCCAAGCGAACGTTCCGGCGATCCGCCCAAAGCGGAAACGCCGGCCGCGCTCACATTTCCGCGCTGATATAAGCCGTTACTTCCATACCAGCGCAGACTTCGACAACGACGGGAGCCGTCCAGCTCATGGGTTTCTCCTTGAGAATGCATTTCCAGCCGGGCCAGGCCCAAGCCCCGCCACGCTTATCAGCTTCGCCGGCTGCCGTCACTACCTGGGCGCTCTCCTGGCGCGGGGAAGCGATCAAATAGCGGATAGCGGGAAGAATTTATGGCGCTTCCGAAGCGTTTTGCCGCCGTGGCCGGCGGACGGGGCGGCTATCTCGCGCGCATTCGCCACAAATGCCGCAACGAGAAAGTCTGCGGGGCGCCGCTGAAATTGTTCTCGCAATCGCGGGAAGAAGCGGGCAAACGTCGCCGCCGAAACGATGGTTGAAGGCGCGCGGTGCGATTCTCTTTTGCCAATGTGGCGTTGCAGGCGCTCAAGCACAATTCAGGCTGGCCCGAGCAGTGGCGCAGCCCTGAGCCGAAGGCCGCCTACGACGCGGTCATCATCGGCGCGGGCGGGCATGGGCTCGCCACCGCCTATTATCTCGCCAAGGAGCACGGCCTCGCCAACGTCGCGGTGCTGGAGAAGGGCTGGCTCGGCGGCGGCAACACCGGGCGCAACACCACGATCATCCGCTCCAACTACCTGTGGGAGGAATCAGCCGCGCTCTACGATCATGCGCTGAAACTCTGGGAGGGCCTGTCGCGGGAGCTCAACTACAACGTCATGTATTCGCCGCGCGGCGTGATGATGCTGGCGCACAACACCCACGACATTCAGGTGGCGAAACGCCATGTCCACGCCAATCGCCTTGCCGGCGTCGACAATGAATGGCTGACGCCGGAGGAGGCCAAGGCCTTCTGCCCGATTCTCAACATCGCCCGCGACGTTCGCTACCCGGTCGTGGGCGCGGCGCTGCAGAGGCGCGGCGGAACCGCGCGCCATGACGCGGTCGCCTGGGGCTATGCGCGCGCGGCCTCGGCGCGCGGCGTCGACATCATCCAGAATTGCGCGGCGACCGCGATCCGCCGCGACCCCTCCGGCGCCGTCTCGGGCGTCGAGACGACGCGCGGCGCGATCGCACGCGAAAAGGATCGGCGTGGTCGCGGCCGGGCACACGTCGGTCGTGATGGCGATGGCCGGCGTCCGCATGCCGCTCGAGAGCTATCCGTTGCAGGCGCTGGTCTCCGAGCCGGTCAAGCCAACAATGCCGTGCGTTGTCATGTCGAACACCATCCACGCCTATATGTCGCAATCGGACAAGGGCGAACTCGTCATCGGCGCGGGCACCGACGCCTACATCTCCTATTCCCAGACCGGCGGCCTGCACATCGCCAATCATACGCTGGAGGCGATCTGCGAGCTCTTTCCGACCGTGCGCCGGATGCGCATGCTGCGCAACTGGGGCGGCATCGTCGACGTGACGCCCGACCGCTCGCCGATCATCGGCCTGACGCCGGTTCCCGGCCTCTTCGTCAATTGCGGCTGGGGCACCGGCGGCTTCAAGGCGACGCCGGGCTCGGGCCATGTGTTCGCGCATACGATTGCGCGCGGCGAACCGCACCCGCTCGCGGCGCCCTTCACGCTTCAACGCTTCCGCTCCGGCCGGCTGATCGACGAGGCCGCCGCCGCGGCGGTCGCGCACTAGGAGCCCAAGTGGTCTGCGAACCCTCATCCGGCCGGCTAACGCCGGCCACCTTCTCCCCGGGGGAGAAGGGGTTGCTCGCGCCGCCGCGCCCCCTCTCCCTCGGGGAGAGGGCTGGGGTGAGGGCAGCGCCAATCGAACTCGCTACGCGCGGGCCGTCCCCATGCTGCTGATCGCCTGTCCCTATTGCGGCATGGAGCGGCCGGAGATCGAATTCCGCTATGGCGGCGAAGCCCATATCGCCCGGCCCGCCGATCCGGGCGCGCTCACCGACGAGGAATGGGCGAACTTCCTCTATTTCCGCTCGAATCCCAAGGGGGTCGCCGCCGAGCGCTGGCGTCACGCATTCGGCTGCGGGCGTTTCTTCAACAGCCTGCGCGATACGATGAGCGACAAGATCATCGCGACCTACAAAGCAGGCGAGCCGCGGCCCGATGTCGCGGCCGGACGCGTTGAGCGGCGCGAATGAGCCAGCCGTTTCGTATCGCCGGCGCCGGCTCGATCGACCGCTCGCGTCCTCTCGTCTTCACCTTCGACGGCCTCCTCTACCAGGGCTACGCCGGCGATACCCTCGCCTCCGCGCTCCTGGCCAATGGCGTCCATCTTGTCGGGCGATCGTTCAAGTATCACCGGCCGCGCGGAATCCTCGGCGCCGGCGCGGAGGAGCCGAACGCGCTCGTCAGCCTCGCCCGCGGGCCCGGCCGCTTCACGCCCAATCTGCGTGCGACCCAGGTCGAGCTTTATGAAGGCCTGGCGGCGTCGAGCCAGAATCGCTGGCCCTCGCTCGCCTTCGACGTTGGCGCGGTCAACGATCTTCTTTCGCCGCTGTTCGGCGCCGGCTTCTACTACAAGACGTTCATGGGTCCGAACCTCATGGGCAAGAACTGGGCGTGGACGCATATCTACGAGCCCTTGATCCGAGGCGCGGCGGGGCTCGGAAGGGCTCCGCGCGAGCCGGACCCCGACCGCTATCAGCGAACCTTCGCTCATTGCGACGTCCTGATCGTCGGCGCCGGCCCGGCGGGTCTGGCGGCGGCGCTGGCGGCGAGCGCAAGCGGCGCGCGGGTCGTCGTCTGCGACGAGAATTCCGTCCCGGGCGGCTCGCTCCTCGCGGAGACTGAAGCCGGGATCGAGAGCGTAAGCGCCCGCGACTGGCTGGCGAAAACAGTCGCCGCGCTTCGAAACGCGCCCAACGTGCGCTTGATGATGAGAACGCAGGCGTTTGGCTATTATGCGCAGAACTTCATCGCCCTTGACGAGCGGATCGCCGAATCCGAACTCATCGCGGACCCCGGCCTGCCGCGCGAGCGGCTATGGCAGATGCGCGCGCGCGAAGTCGTGCTGGCGACCGGCGCGATCGAGCGCCCGCTGGTGTTTCCGGACAACGATCGCCCGGGCGTGATGCTCGCCGACGCCGCGCGGCGCTACTGCAGTCAGTACGGCGTCAAAGTCGGCGAGCGCGTGGTGGTCGCGACCGCGCATGACAGCGCCTACCGCGCCGCGCTCGATCTCAAGACAGCGGGCGTTAATGTCGCGCTGGTCGCCGACCTTCGGCCTGAAGCCAAGGGCCCGCTGCCCGACGCCGCGCGCGCCGCGGGAATTGAGGTCGCGGCGGGGGCGACAATTCTCGGCGCTGACGGGCGGCTGCGGGTGAAGGCGGCGCGGCTCGAGCATCGCCGGCAGGAAGCGCGCCGTCGCCTGCGACGCGCTGCTCATGTCGGGAGGATGGACTCCCTCGGTGCATCTCTTCTCCCAATCGCGCGGCAGGCTTGCGTTCGACGAGGCGTTGCAAGTCTTCAAGCCGGGCGTCTCCGTGCAGCGCGAACGATCGGCCGGCGCCTGCAATGCGACCTTCGATCTTGAGGGCGCGCTCGCGGAAGGCGACGCGGCCGGGCGTGCGGCGGCGGCAGGAGCAGGCTTCGATGCGCCGCCCGCGCGATCCTATGGCGGGAGCGGCGCGCTCCGGATGCGAGACGCCGCGTCTGGAGCAGCGCCGCCGATCGGCGGCGACCGGCGAGGCAAGGCGTTCGTCGACTTCCAGAACGATGTCTGCGCCAAGGACGTGAGCCTCGCGGTGCAGGAGGGCATGCGCTCGATCGAGCACATCAAACGCTACACCACCACGGGCATGGCGACCGACCAGGGCAAGCTCTCGAACATGAACGCGCTCGCGATCGCCGCGTCGGCGCTGGCCAAGCCCATTCCGGAAGTCGGACTGACGACCTTCCGGCCGCCCTATACGCCAGTCACTTTCGGCGCCTTCGCCGGCCCGGCGCGCGGCGACCTGTTCGATCCCGTCCGCCGCACGCCCATTCACGATTGGGCGGCCGAAAACGGCGCCAGGTTCGAGGACGTGGGCTTGTGGAAGCGGGCCTGGTATTTTCCCCGCGGCCGCGAAACGATGCACGAGGCGGTCGCGCGCGAATGCCGCACGACCCGGGAAAGCGTCGGCCTGTTCGATGCTTCGACCCTCGGCAAGATCGAGGTCGTGGGCCCCGACGCGGCGGTGTTCCTCGAGCGCATGTACGCCAATGCGTTTCAGAAGCTCGAGGTCGGCCGCTGCCGCTATGGCCTCATGCTGAGCGAAGCGGGTTTTCTCATGGACGACGGCGTGATCGCGCGCCTCAAGCCAGACCGCTTCCACGTGACGACGACCACCGGCGGCGCGCCGCATGTGCTCGCCCAGATGGAGGACTATCTCCAGACCGAGTTCACCGATCTCAAGGTCTGGCTCACTTCAACGACCGAGCAATGGGCGACGATCGCGCTCCAGGGGCCCCGCGCGCGCGACTGCGTCGCCCCGCTCATCGAAGGCGTCGATCTCGCCGAACGAGGTCGATGCCCCACATGAGCGTGCGCGAGGCGCGCGCCTGCGGCGTTCCGGCGCGGCTCATGCGGGTGAGCTTCACCGGCGAGCTCGGCTACGAGATCAACGTGCCCTCGCATTTCGGCCGCGCCGTGTGGGAGGCGGCATGGCGCGAGGTCGAGAAGCGCGGCGGCTGCGCCTATGGCACCGAATCCATGCATGTGATGCGGGCCGAGAAGGGCTTTGTCATCGTCGGCCAGGAGACTGACGGCACGGCGACGCTCGCCGACCTCGGCCTCGACTGGGCGATTGGAAAGACGAAGAAGGATTTCGTGGGAAAACGCTCGCTCGTCCGCCCCGACATGCTGGCGGCGAACCGCAAGCAGCTCGTTGGCCTCCTGACCGGCGATCCAAAGGTCGTGCTCGAAGAGGGCGCGCAAGTGACGGAAAGCGCGAGCCCGCCGGCCGGCTCGTCCGCGCTCGGGCATGTCACCTCGTCCTACGCGAGCGCAACGCTCGGCCGCTCGATCGCGCTCGCGCTGGTCGCCGCGGGGCGCTCGCGGATCGGCGCCAAACTCCACGTGCCGATGCCCGGCGGCGCGATTCCGGTCACGGTCACGGCGCCGATCTTCTACGACAAGCCGGGAGCGCGGCTCCATGTCTGATGGATGGCGAGCGCTCCAGACCGGCTCCGGCGTCCGCCCCCCTCCACCGTCCTTCGGACGGTCCCCCTCCCCCATTCCGCTGGGCTGCATGGGGGAGGATAGGCGGCGAGGGTCGCGACATTCTCCTCCGCATCGCGGGGGAGGGGGACCGGGCAAAGCCCGGTGGAGGGGGCGCGCCGTCGTCGTCGGCCAGCTGAGCGATCGTATCGGGACGAAGCGATGGCCCTGATAAGCGCTGCCCCACGTTCGCCGCTCGAGGGCATTGTCCTTCCGGCGGGGCCGCGATTCGCCTTGGCCGAGGCGCCGCCGGCCGCCCGCTTCATCCTGCGGGGCGGCGAGAGCGTGCGGGTCGCCTGCGGGATCGCGCTTGGCGCCGAGCCGCCTGCGCGGCTTGGAGCGGCGGGCGAAGGCGCGGGGCGCGCGGCGTTGTGGCTCGGCCCGGACGAATGGCTCATGATCGCGGACGGCGCCGATCCCGCGACGCTCGGCGATATGCTTGAATCCGTTCTTGAGGGAACCGCCCACAGCCTCGTGGATGTCTCGCATCGCCAGGTCGGCCTGATCGTCGAAGGGGCGGACGCGGCGCGCGCGCTCAACGCCGGCTGCCCGCTCGATCTCGACCTCAAGTGCTTTCCGCTCGGGTTTGCGACGCGCACGCTTGTTCGACAAGGCGGAGATCGTGCTCTGGCGCCGGGCTCAGACGACGTTCCACGTCGAAGTCTGGCGCTCGTTCGCGCCTCACGTGGCGGCGTTGCTCGCCGAGGCCGCGCGCGGCGCGCCTGAGTGGTAGGCGGACGAACGGCGACGCGCCGAAGGGCCGGGACGGTCCGTCAGACTTTCGCTGCCGGGACCACCGAACCCGTCGCGCCGTCGCGGAATTGCCGGACGGCGATCCTGGCCACCTCCGCGGCCGGAATTCCGCCGCCCGGATCGCGCCCCATCGCCTGCAAGGTCTCGGCGACCCAGCCCGGCGAGACCGCGTTCACCCGCACGGTAATCGATGGCTCCGCGGCGACCGCGCGCACAAAAGCGTCGACGGCGGAATTGACGGTGGTGATGATCGCGCTGCCCGGAGACGGATATTGCGCCGCAAGCCCGGTCGTCAGCGTGATGGCGCCGCCGGACTTAACGTTTTTCACGCCGTAGCGCACGACGTTGACCTGCCCCATCAGCTTGTTGGCGAGGGAGAACGTCCAGTCTTCGTCCGTCAACTCATCCCATGGCTTGAAGCGCGCGGCGCCGCCGGTGCAGACGATCCCGTCGACCATCCCGACCCGATCAAACAGCGCCGCGAGCGATTTCGGATCCGAGATGTCGACCCGCTCGTCTGAACTGCGCGATGCGCGGATGCACTCGCTTTCGCCCAGCGCCTTGACAACCTCTTTGCCAATGAGCCCCGCGGCCCCGATGACCAGTATCTTGCTCAATGCTGTTCTCCCTGGAGTTGGTTTCCCGGTAAGATGGAGAGGCTCGGGTCAGATCGCAAACGTCAGCCCCGCGCCGCCTTGTCGCGCGCGTTGAGCGCCTGGATCGCGTCGCGCGCCGCTTTCCATTCGCCGTCGCCCCAGCGGCGCAACTCGTAGAAGTTGCCGCCGGTGGCGAGCGCCTCGGCCCCGTCCATCGCAATCGTCTCGCCGCTCAGCCATTCGCAGCCGTCCGACATCAGGAAGGTCGCAAGGTTCTGCAATTCCTCCATCCGGCCGACGCGCCCCATCGGATTGCGGGCGGCGGAGGCGCCGGGCTCGGCGCCCGGCATGAGGCGCTTGCTCATGCCCTCGGTCGGGATTTCGCCGGGCGCGATGGCGTTGAGGCGGACGCCATAGCGGCCCCATTCCTGCGCGAGCGACATGGTCATCGCGTGGATCGCCGCCTTGCTCATCGCCGAGGGCGTGACGAACGGACCGCCGTTGCGCACCCAGGTCACCGCGATCGAAACCACGCTGCCCTTCTGCTTGGCGGCGATCCAGCGTTTTCCGACCGCCTGGGTCACATAGAACGTGCCGTGCATGACGATATTGGCGATCGCGTCGAAGCCGCGCGGCGACAGGTCCTCGGTGCGCGAGATGAAGTTGCCCGCGGCGTTGTTGACGAGGCCGGTGAGCGGGCCTTCGCGGAAAATCTCCTCGATCATCGCGTCGACCGCGGCGGCGTCGCGGATGTCGACGCCATAGCTCATAACGCGCCCGCCGTGCGCCTTCATGAGTTCCGCGGCGGTATCGTCGCAGACGCTCTTGCGCCGGCCGCAGATCGCGATCTCGGCCCCGAGGCCGAGAAACCGCTCGGCCATCGCCTTGCCGAGACCGGTGCCGCCGCCGGTGACGAGGATTTTCTTAGCCGCGAAGAGATTGGTGGCGAACATGGGCGCTTTCCTCCTCGCGCAACTCTAAAGCATGCCGGAGATTGATGGAATCATTCGAAGCATTCCAGGGGTCGAGGGCGCCGCCCGTCATCCCGGGATCGCCGCGTCGGCGGTCGGCCTTCTTGCGATGACGAAAGAACCTGAACGCAAACAGGGTATGCTCAATAGCTCAATTCGGCGGCGGGAAGGCCAGCACCTCCCCGGTGTAGGTCTCGACCACTTCGCTGAACGGCTCGCCGTCGGGCGTCGAGAGCACCGCGCGATGCTCCAGCACATGGCCGGGGATCGCGAGCGCGCCGGTTTCGTCGGGAGCCGCCGCCGCGCCCATCTCCCAGCCCTGCGGCAGGGGGCGCCAGAGCAGGTCGGCGGAGAGCGTGTGGCGGCGGAAATGGAGCGCCGCAACCGCCTTTCCGAACGGGGTGTCGGTCGTCTCGAGGACGTGATTCATCTCGGGCGTGAGACGGGCCGGCACGTACCAGTTGTCCGCGTCCGACAGCACGCGCTCGCCGCATTTGAGCCTGACCCGCCGATAGCCGAGCGGCTCGTCCGGCTTGACGTCGAGCGCGGCGCGCACCTCCGCGGTCGCGGGCTTGTCGGCGCCAAGCACCCGCTCGGCGACGATCAGCGCCGGATCGGCGAGCCGGTGATCGGCGCACCATCGTTCCAGAGTGAGGGTGGCGCTGTCGTGGGCGAGAAGGTCGGCGTCGAGGCTCTCGATCAGCGCCAGCGCTTCGAGCCGGCCGACAAGGCTCGCCGGCCAGCGCGCCGGCTCGGCCGCAAGCGCGCCTGCCGCTGGCAGAAAAACCGCCGCCGCCGTCGCCAGCCGTCCCAGGGCCGTCCCGATCATGTTCCCTCGACCTCAGCCGACAGTTCGAACCACGCCTTTTCGCTCGCGGTGAGCGCCCGCTCGAGCTCGGCGCGCTTCTCAGCCAGACCGGCGATCTTCATCGCCTCCTCGCCGCGCGCGCTCGCCTGCGCCAGCGCCTCGTCGACCCGGCGCAAGAGATCCTGGAAGCGGTTCATCCTGTCTTCGAGCGCGGCGAGCTCGCGCTTGAGCGGCGCCGGCTCCCG
Source organism: uncultured Alphaproteobacteria bacterium (assembly GCA_963761435.1). Lineage (GTDB taxonomy): Bacteria > Pseudomonadota > Alphaproteobacteria > Rhizobiales > Beijerinckiaceae > Roseiarcus. The sequence continues at coordinate 1,490,142 of CAVXHJ010000010.1, forward strand.
CCTCGGTTTTGCCGCCGGCGCAGGCGAAGCCGGCTCCGGCTTGCGACGCCTTTGCGCCGGCCGCGCGTCCGAGCCAAGCACGAAGCGGCCATAGTCCGCGAGATCGCCGTCGAACGGCTTCACCGTCCCGTTTGCGGTCAGCCACAGCCGGTCGACGCAGGCTTCGAGCAGGCGCCGGTCGTGCGACACGAGAATGCAGGCCCCTTCATATTCGTTGATCGCCTCGATCAACTCGCCGCGGCTGTCGATGTCGAGATGGTTGGTCGGCTCGTCGAGGATGAGGAGCTGCGGCCCATCGAAGGCCGCGAGGCCCATCATCAGGCGCGCCTTCTCGCCGCCTGACAGAGCCTCGACCTTGGTCGCGGCGCGCGCGCCCGAGAAGCCGATCATCGCCGCGCGGCCGCGAATCTTCGATTGAGGCTGCCCGCGCATGCGTTCGGCCACATGGTCGTAGACGCTGCCGCCGGGCTCGAGCTCGTCGATCTGGTGCTGGGCGAAATAGCCGGCCTCGAGCTTGCTCGCGCGCGTCATCCTGCCCGCCATTGGCGGGAGGCGCCCGGCGATCAGCTTGGCGAAGGTCGACTTGCCGTTGCCGTTCTGGCCGAGGAGCCCGATCCGGTCGTCGTCGGCGAGGGTAAGCTCGATGCGCGACAGCACCGCGCGCCCGTCGTATCCGACGCTGACCTTCTCCATGTTCACGATCGGCGGACTGAGACGCTTGGCGACCGGGGGCCACTTGAACGGCTGCACGGTCTCGTCGACGATCGCGGCGATCGGCTCCATTTTCGCCAGCATCTTAAGGCGCGACTGCGCCTGGACGGCCTTCGACGCCTTGGCGCGAAAACGGTCGACGAAGGCCTGCAAATGGGCCCGCCGCTCCTCCTGCTTCCTGATCGCTTTGCCCGCGAGGATTTGGCTCTCGCGGCGCTGGCGCTCGAAGCTCGTATAGCCGCCGCTCCATAAGGTCAGCTTGCCGCGCTCGAGGTGGAGGATCTGATCGGCGACGTCATCGAGGAGATCGCGGTCATGGCTGATCACGACGATGGTCGCAGGGCTGCTCTTCAGATAGTCGGTGAGCCACAGCACGCCCTCGAGGTCGAGATAGTTCGTCGGCTCGTCGAGCAGCAAGAGATCGGGCTCGGAAAACAGCACCGCGGCGAGCGCGACCCGCATGCGCCACCCGCCCGAATATTCTGCCAGCGGCCGACCCTGCGCCGACTCGTCGAAGCCGAGACCTTTCAGGATTCGCGCCGCCCGGGCGGGCGCGGTGTGGGCGTCGATGTCGATGAGGCGGGTATGGATTTCGGCGATGCGCTCCGGATCGGCCGCGATTTCCGCTTCGGCGAGGAGCGCCGACCGCTCCGCGTCGGCCGAGAGCACGAAGTCGACGAGGCTTTCCGCGCCGCCCGGCGCTTCCTGCTCGACGCTGCCGACGCGCAAGCCCTTGGGGACGACGACCGCGCCGCCCTCCGGCGAAAGATCGCCCCGGATGAGGCGGAAGAGCGTGGTCTTGCCGGCGCCGTTGCGCCCGACAAGCCCGACATGCGCCCCTGAGGCGAGCGCCGCCGAGGCGTTGTCGATGAGCAGGCGGTCGCCTAGTCGATACGTGAGGGCGCTGATATGCAGCATGGCGGGCTTTTCGCCCGCCATGCCCGCGCTGGCAAGACCGGATGGCGGTTTGACTCAGGCCTTCTTTGGCGCGTCGAGGAATGCGCCGGTGCGATAGAGGAGGCCGGCGGCGCCGGCGCCGATCAGGGGCGCGACGATGAACAGCCACAGCTGCCCGACCGCGCCGGGGTTCGAGCCGATCCCGACCAGCGCCGGGCCGATCGAGCGGGCCGGATTGACCGAGGTGCCGGTGATGTTGATGCCGACCAGGTGGATCGCGACCAGCGTCAGCCCGATCGCCAGGCCGGCGAAGCCGGTCGGCGCGAACGGGTGGGTGACGCCGAGAATGCAGACCAGGAACAGGAACGTCGCCACAACTTCGAAGACGAAGGCCGAGACGACATTGTATTCGCCGTTATAGCCCGCGCCCCAGCCGTTCTGGCCGAGCGAGCCGGTCCACCCCTGCGCCTTGCCGGAGAGGATCAGATAGAGCACGACCGCAGCGACGATCGCGCCCAGGATCTGGGCGATCCAGTAGCTGACCATCTCGGCCACGCTCATCCGGCCCGCGACATAGACGCCGAAGCTCACCGCCGGATTGACATGGCAGCCGGAGATCGGCCCGATGCCATAGGCCATCGCGACGATGGCGAAGCCGAACGCGCTCGAAATCCCCAAAAGATCGACCGCCGTCGGCCCCGACCCCATGCCCCCGATCACCGCCGCCCCGCAACCGAAAAACACCAGCGCGAAAGTGCCGACAAACTCGGCGATCTGCTTGTTCATTGCCGTTCCCTCCATTCAGATTTGCCAGCCTCTTGGGCTGGTTCGGCCCTCCTGGCGCCCAAAGGATCTGGCTCCTTGGCCAGCTTCTCAAGTTCCATCGCCACAGCGGTCCAGAAAGCGTAATTCCTTCGCGACCGCGCCCGCCGCGCCCGCCGTTGTTCGAGCCGCGCGGCTTTGCCCGCCTGGAGGGCGCCGCATTCGCGAAGCAGGCGAAGGGCCGTGTGGTTTAATCCCGGCTGTTCCTCCGCGCCAGGCGGACCGTCCCGGCCTTCAGGCAGCGAACCCGAGCCGGGGAGCGCTGATCTCATCGCGTTGCCCTCCCCGGGCTTTCACGGTTGCGGGGTTAGATCTTCGATATCCTGCGCCTTCACGTGGTCGAGCGGGATGTATTTGATCTCCTTGAACGAGCCAAAGTCGATCCGGCTCAAATCGACTTTGCGCACCCGGCGGTTGTGCTGGGTGTGATAGTAAAAGACCCGGTCCCTGGTGTCGGAGGCGCTCGTCCAGATCGTCGAGCTTCGCATCCCCTTCGTCTTGTCTTCTTCGCCCGTGCCTTCGGAGGCGCCGAGCGGCACGTTGAAATTGTCGAGGATGCGGAAAACTTCATAGATCGTCTCGTCGCCGGTAGGCGTCGGCCGCGCCGTCTGCGTGAACGCCACCGCCCGGATGAAGCGGGAGGGCGGCGTGAAGTCGCCGGGCAGACCGATCATGCCGCTGCCGCCGCCGAGCGGCTTGAAGTTCAGGTCCTCGATCTTCTTGCCCGGAAGCGCGACCGGCGACAGATTGATGTAGTTGCGCAGGTTGGTCATATGCCAGTCGTAGGTCGGCGCATTGGTGATGACGCCGAGCGGCGCGTCGAACGTTTTCGCCTCGCCCATCGAATACTCGATCACGATCGCCTTTCCGCTGGGCTCGGTGACGATGAAATGCACCGGCGGCGCGAAGCCCAGCGCGGGCTCGACCACCGATACGACCCGAACGTGTTTGATCGCTTCGCGGACCTCGTCGACGGTCGAGAAGTTGGTGAGAAGATACTGGCCGAGATCGGTCGCCGACATCGATTCCGCCGCCTGCGCCGGATCGTAGGCCTGATAGTCGGCGAAGCCCGGGTGGTAGAAGAGCCCGACGTCGAGACCCTTCTCGTTCATGCCCTCGACAATCATGTCCTTGCCGACGGCGTCGATTCCGACCGCGCCATATTTGGCCGTCCACGCGATCCCGGGTTTTCCGTCCGACATGTGGGTCGTGTAGGCGTGGCCGCGCGGCACGACCTCGAGCCGCGACATCAGATCGAACGATCCCCATTCGAGGGTGCGCCCGAAGACCACCGACCCATCGCCGGCCTTGAGGGTGACGCCGGTGCAGGCCGAGGCGGCCCAGGCGGTTGCGAGAACGAGCGCGCCAGCGCCGACGGCGGCGACGCGCTTTCTGAGGGAGAATTTCATGGGAGATCTGCCTTGGCTAAGGTTAAGACGATCACTTCGGAAACAGGAACGTCACGACAAAGCGCGCTCCCCAGCCCTGGGCGGCCGCGGTCGGACTTGTGGCGTAGTAACGGAGGCCGCCTGAAAAGCTCATCAATTGCGGGCCAATCTTCACGACTTTCGAGATGACCCCGTTGATCGGGATCTGCCACTTCTGATGGACCCAGTCGTACGTGCTTTCGCTGTTGAGCGTGAACGTCCAGGCGTCCGGGGTCGTGTAGGACACGAATGGCTGGATGAAGGTCGAGTTGACCTCCGGCGACGGATAGCCCGTGCTGGCGACGCTCCAGAGGTGATTGGCGAGCGCACCGACTGTCCACGGGCCTGTCTGCATCAGGGCGACAGCGGTTGGCCCGAGACCCCATTGGTGGACGGAGTAGATGTCGCTGCTGCCGGTCGGCAGAAGCCCCGCCGGCCCGACGCCCCAGATGATCCCGCGCCAAGGCTTGGCGGGCGAAAGGAAGAGGCTCTGGACCGTATCGCCGGTCCCAAAAATCTCGCCCGAGCCAACGGCCGCATTCTCGGACCAGCTGAGGGGAAGGATCGTTCGGGAGATCAGGTTCCAGTCCGGTCCGAGCGAGATCGGAATGACGGGCTGGATATTGAGCGTCGCGCGCTTGCCGGTGTCGAGCGTGTTCAGCTTCTGGTCGTAGTTGAACTGGAAGGGAACGCTGATAAGCGAGGCGACCGGATTGGCGAGCTGCTTGGCGAGCTCCTGCTCTTTGCTCGTTTCCGATCCGTCGCTCGGAGGAGCCGCCTCCGTGAGGCTGTCGGCCGGCGCTGCGACCTCTTGGGCCTGAGCCCGCCAAGGCGTCGTTGCGGCCAGGCCGACCGCAATGTGCAGCGCGCAGCGCCACCTGGCCTTCGAGTCACGCGCCCGCTCTCTTCCCATATCCGCCCCCGCCCGGCCGGCCATCGTCTCGTGTTGCGTTCCGCGCAATACCCGAACGCCGAAGGCAAGATTGTCTTTCCGCGGACATTCCAGAAAAATAGCGTGCGGGTCCCGGATCGTTGCGCGCGAGGCAAAATGGAAAAGCGCCAGGCGGACGCGTTCCTGAGACGAGTGACGTGGCTCGCCGACACGCCTGCGAGATTTGGATCGATCGAGGTGATAGACCCGAAACGGCTGCGCGCATTTGTTCATGAGACAGGCGCGCGGAAACTCGCCAAGCCGGCTTGAGTCGGCCGGCTGTGTCTCGGCCGGGCGGACGTGCGGACAAGCTCGGCGATCTGCTCGTCCATTCCGGTCCCCTCCCCATGCCCGCGCCAGAATCGGCGGGACGCCCTTATAGCGACGCGGTCCGGATGAGCAAAGCGCCCGGCTATGGCCCGGCCTCGGGCAGGATTCGTTCGTCCGTGGCGGCAGCGTTGCTTTCGCGGGGCCCGCGGCTATATAAGCCCTCGCCTTTGAAGATGACGCCTTATTGAACGGCGCGGCTTTCGCGTCGCCGGAGCCACCGCCACCGTGCTGATCACCCCCGCCTACGCGCAAGCCGCCGGCTCCAACCTGTTCGGGGGGAGCGATACGCTGGTCCAGTTGGTGCCGATCGTCGCCATGATCGCCATCGTCTATTTCATCCTATGGCGGCCGCAGCAGCGCCGCGCCAAGGAGCAGCGCGAAATGGTGCAGGCGGCCCGGCGCGGCGACGTCGTCGTCACCACCGGCGGTCTGATCGGCAAGGTCACCAAGTCGGTCGACGACAACGAGGTCGAGTTCGAGATCGCCCCGAACGTGCGCGTCGCGCCTGGCCCGCTCCGGCATCGCCGAGGTGCGCGCCAAGGGCGAGCCGGTCAAGGACCCGGCGCCGCCCGCCAAGTCGCCGGCCAAGAAGGACGCGCCGAACTCTTGACGACGCCGCGGCCCGTTCATCGGGCAGTCAAGTCTCCTCTTAGATAGAAAGCCTGATGCTCCGTTTCGCTTCCTGGAAATTGGCCTCGGTACTGGCGCTCGTCGCGGCCGCCGTGCTGATCATCTTGCCCAGCTTCATGCCGGCTCAGACGGTCGACGCGCTCGCCGCGCGGTTCCCGAGCTTCATTCCCCTGCGCCAGATCGTGCTCGGCCTCGACTTGCAGGGCGGGGCCTATCTCCTGATGGAAGTCGATACCGCCTCGGTCACGAAAAGCCAGGTCGAGGCGCTGCGCGACGACGTGCGGCAGAAGCTGCGCGACGGCAAGATCGCCATCTCCGGGGGCATCGCGGCTGAGCCGCGCGGCGTGGTGGTGCGCATCGCCGACGCGAGCGAGCGGGCCAAGGCGCTCGAGCTCCTGAGGTCGTTGAGCCAGCCGATCGGCGGCGCGCTCGCGGCGGGAAACGGGCGCACGCTCGACGTGACGGAGACGCCTGACGGCGTCCGGCTGACGCTGACCGACGCCGCCATCGCCGACAAGGTGCGTCACGCCGTGGGGCAATCGATCGAGGTGCTCAACCGCCGCATCAATGCGATGGGCACCAAGGAGACGGTCATCCAGCAGCAGGGCCCCAACCGGGTGTTGATCGAGGCGCCGGGCAGCCAGGACACAACGACGCTCAAGAACATGATCGGCCAGACAGCCAAGCTCGAGTTCCGCCTGGTCGCCGACCCCGGAGATCCGCCCAACGAGGTCGAGACGCTGCCAATGCAGAAAGGCGGCGGAGCGGTCCAGGTGCAGAAGCGCGTGATGGTCGACGGCGAGGACCTGGTCGACGCGCAGCAGAGCTTCGATCAGCAGACCGGCGAGCCGGATGTCACCTTCCGGTTCAACCTGCGCGGCGGACAGAAATTCGGCCAGGTCACGTCCGCGAACGTCGGCCGTCCGTTCGCCATCGTGCTCGACGGCAAGGTCATTTCGGCGCCGGTCATCCGTTCGCCGATCACCGGCGGGACGGGCCAGATCACCGGCAATTTCACCTCCGAGGAGGCGTCGAGCCTCGCCATCCTGTTGCGCGCGGGCGCGCTGCCCGCGAAGCTCACGGTGATCGAGGAGCGCACTGTCGGCCCCGGGCTTGGCCAGGACTCGATCGACGCGGGCAAGCGCGCCGCCTATGTCGGCGCGGCGCTGGTCGTCGTCTATATGATCGCGACCTACGGAATCTTCGGCGTCTTCGCGGACTTGGCGCTCGCCGTGCATATTCTGTTTATCTTCGCCTCGATGGTCCTGCTCGGCGCGACGCTGACCTTGCCCGGCATCGCCGGAATTGTCTTCACCATCGGCATGGCCGTCGATTCGAACGTTCTCATCTACGAGCGCATCCGCGAGGAGGCGCATCTCGGGCGCTCGGTCATTTCCGCCCTCGACGCCGGCTTCCGGCGCGCCTTCGCCACGATTATCGATTCCAACGTCACCATGTTCGTTGCGGCGCTCATCCTCTATCTTTTCGGATCGGGCGCGGTGCGCGGCTTCGCGGTCTCGCTTGGCCTCGGGATTCTGACCTCGGTGATCACCGCGGTCACCATGACGCGGATGATGATCGCGCTCTGGTATCACCAATCGCGGCCGAAGAGGCTGCCGATATGAGCGCCCTGACGCCGAAACCGGATCTTGCGGCATGAAACTGCTTCGCCTCGCGCCCGAGAACACCAAGTTCGGCTTCATGCGATTCCGACGCGTGAGCTACCCGCTCTCGGCGGCGCTTTCGATCGTTTCGGTGTTGATGTTCCTGTTCGTGGGCATGAATTTCGGCATCGACTTCGCCGGCGGCACTCAGGTCGACATGCGCGCCAAGAGCGGCGAAGCCAATGTCGCCGAGCTTCGCGCCAAGGCCGAGGGCCTCGGCGTAGGGCCCGTCGAACTGCAGCGGATCGGCGCGGAATTGGATGTGCTTCTGCGCCTCGGAGTCCAGCCCGGCGGCGACGCCGGCCAGCAGAGCGCGATCGCCAAGCTCAGGGACGCGTTCGGCGCCGATTACGAGTTCCGCAGCGTCGATTCGGTCGGCCCGACCATTTCCGCCGAGCTCGTTCAGCGCGGCACGCTCGGCGTCGTCGTCGCCATCATAGCGGTCCTGACCTACCTCTGGTTCCGGTTCGAGTGGCAGTTCGCGGTCGGAGCGATCATCGGCACGATGCACGATCTCCTGTTGACGGTCGGCTTCTTCTGCGTCACCCAGCTCGAGTTCAACCAGACCTCGATCGCCGCGATTCTCACCATCGTCGGCTACTCGCTGAACGAGACGGTCGTCGTGCTCGACCGCATTCGCGAGGTGATGCGCAAGTATAAGCGCCTGTCGACCGCCGAGATCATCGACATGTCGATCAACGCCGTGCTGCCGCGCACCATCATGACCGCGACCACCGTCTTTCTCGCGCTGCTGGCGCTGTTCTTCCTCGGCGGCCACGTTATCCGCTCGTTCTCCGCCGCGATGATCTGGGGGATTTTCGTCGCCACCTACTCGTCGATCTTCATCTGCTCGCCGATGCTCATCTACATGGGCGTGCGCGCCGAAACCTTCGACCGGATGCGCGAAAAAGAGGCCGCCGGCGCGGATGTGAAGGCCAAGGAGAAGGCGTGACCGGGACGCTGGCCCGGGCCCCCTTCGCGCCCGGCAGCCATCTGATCGCGGCGCATGGGCATGGCTCATTCGCTTTCGGCGGCATGTTGCATACGGGCTCGATCCTCGCGACGCCGCGGGGCGTCAGAGCGATCGAAGCGGCGAGGGCCGAAGATCTCGACCCCGACGCGCTCGCGCCGCTCTTCGCCGAATGCGCGGAGAAGCCTGGGATCGAGTTTCTCGTGGTGGGGACGGGTGAGCGGATGGCGCCGATCGGACGGCCTTTGAAGGACGCCCTTCGGCGCGCGGGTCTCGGCTTTGAAGCGATGGCGACTGGTCCGGCGCTCCGCGTCTACAATGTGATGCAATCGGAAGGCCGGCGCGTGGCCGCGGCGCTGATCGCCGCGCCGTGAGCGTGCGCCGTCCACTGGGCGACGGCGCGCTCGGCGAGGCCAACCGATATTGCGCCGCGCTCGCGCGCGCCTCCGCCCGCGACCAGTGGCTTGGCGCGCTCTATGCGGAGCCAGCCGCGCGCGACGCCCTTTGCGCTCTGGCCGCTTTCGACCATGAACTGCGCGAGGCGCCCATGCGCGCCCGCGATCCCAATCTTGCAGCGATGCGGCTCGCCTGGTGGCGCGGAATCGTCGCCGGCGAGCGTCCTGACGAAGCGGCCGGGAGCCCGGTCGCGCTTGCGCTTTCCGCGGCGATCGACGCCTACGCCCTGCCCCGCGCCTGGCTCGAAGCGATGGTCGACGCCCCCCTGCAGGAGATCGCGCCGCAGGACGATTTCAACCTCGCCGCCTTTCGCGCTTTCGCCGGCGAGAGCGAGGGCGCGCGGCTGAGGCTTGCGGCGCTGATCGCGGCGGGCGGAGTTGATCTGGACGAGGCCGGCGCGCACGCGCCGGGCGGGATGGCGCTTGCGCTGACCCGCCTCCTCGGTCAATTGGCGTTCAAGGCCGGTGCGGCGCCGACGCTCGTTCCAGCCGATGTCGCCGCCCGCCACGGCGCGAGCGCGTCGGACTTTGACGCCCGGCGCGCGAGCGCGGGCGTCGTTGCGGTCTGCGCGGAATTGCGCGGCCTTGCGCGCGAGGAGCTCGCCGAAGCCGAGCGGCGGCTGAAAACCTCCAGCCCGACGATCCTGCCGGCCTTCATTCCGCTCGCGCCCCTGCGGCTCGATCTCGCCCGGCTCGAGCGCAACGCCGCCCGCCCCTTCGACCCGCCGCCCGAGGTGTCGCCATTGCGCCGCCAATGGGCGATTTGGCGCTGGGCGCGGTCGCGGTGAGGACTGCGGTTCGCTCTGTCGGGGATAAGTGCGTTCAATGTGACGATGCGTCTCGTCAATTCGTTGTTCGCCTCGAAGAGCGCTGCCTAGACTGAACTTCATGCGCACCTCCAACCTCAGCGGCGTCGCCGCCATGCTCGCCGCGACCGCCTCTTTCGTCGTGTGCGACACCCTGATGAAGCTGGTTACGAGCGATCTTCCGCCCTTCGAGGTGCTGTTCCTGCGCGGGGTTGCGGCGAGCCTCGCCTGCGGTCTCCTGCTCGTCGCGCTTGGCGGCTGGCGCGACGTTTCCTCCGCTGTCCATCCGCGCGCGCTTCTGCGGGCCGTGGCGGAGACGCTCAGCGTGCTCTGTTACATCGTGGCTCTCTCGCGCCTGCCCATCGCCGACGTGATCGCAATCATGCAGACGGCGCCATTGTTCCTGATCGTCGCGCTCGCTTTCGTCCTCGGAGAGCAGGTCGGAGCGGCGCGGGTCGGGCTTGTCCTGCTTGGCTTTGCCGGCGGAGTTCTGGTCGCCCAGCCTGGACCTGCCGGCCTCTCGTCTGCGGCTCTGCTCGCCTTCGCTTCCGCAATTCTGATCGCGGCGCGTGATCTCATCGGGCGAGGCGTGCCGGCAAGGATTCCGGTGATGGTTGTGACCTTCGCCACCAATGTCATGGTCATGCTGGTCGCTGGCGCGATGTCGACTGGTTTCGAGCCTTGGCGGGCGCCGACTGGCCGGCATCTCGCCTTTCTCGGCTTCGCCGGCCTCTTCGTCACCTTGGGGCATGTCGGGCTCCTGCTCGCCTACCGGCTCGGCCGAACGGCCGCGGTCGCGCCCTTCTTCTACAGTTTTGCGCTTTGGGGCGTGCTGTCCGGGCTGTTCGTCTTTGGCGCGCTGCCGAACGCGCTCGCGCTCGGCGGCATCGCTCTTGTCGCGGGGAGCGGAGTCGCCATAGTCCTCATCGACCGTCGCCGAGGCCGCCATGAGGAGATCGCGCTGACAGAGGCGCTGTGAGCGGCGGCCTTACAGGTATCGCGCCCCGGCTGCGCGCGTCGAGCCTCCCGCGGACGGCTCGTCGATGTCG
>CAVXHJ010000011.1:0-157174 GCA_963761435.1 uncultured Alphaproteobacteria bacterium
GGGCTTCAGGAGCTGGCCGGACTGGCATGGACAGTGGCGCTGCTCCATCTCGCCGGACATGCGCTGGCGAAAGGGACGCTGTTCCTGACCGCCGATGGAATACGGCGTTCTACCGGGACCTACGCCATCACGTCGGGCGGCGCGGGAAGTCACTGGGTCTTCGGCGTTGGGTCGCTGATCGCAGCCATGAGCCTCGCCGCGATGCCGCCCACGGCCGGCTTCGTCAGCGAATGGTTCGTCTTTCAGTCGGTGTTTCAGGGTTTCCATCTCCCGAACCTCGGCGGCAGGCTGGTTCTTGCGCTCACCGGCGCAGGCTTGGCGCTGACCGTCGCCGTCGCGTTCGCCACCTTCGTAAAGGTAGTCGGCATTAGCGTCCTTGGTCGCCAGAGAACCAACGCGTCCCGAATCTCGCGGTCCTATTCCGCTTCGGTGGGATTCCTTGGCTTTGCCGTTCTCGCCCTCGGCGCCGGCATGCCCTTCTGGCTTTCCGCGCTCGACGTCGCGACGGAAGCCCATTTCGGCTCAGCGGTGTCACGCGAGATGCACAGCGGGCTCCTGCTGGTCCCGCTCACTGCGAAGTTCGCCTTCATATCCCCCTCGCTTCTCGTCGTCGTGATGCCGCTTCTGGCGCTCATCCCCCTCGGGCTCATTCTCGCAAGCCGCCGTCTTCCCGTCCGTCGAACTCGCGTCTGGTACGGAGGACTAGAGGCGGATCCCGCGCGCGCCTCGACAACAGCGCTGACATTCTCCAACGCAATGCGCACCTTCTACAGCTTCGTCTATCGTCCGACCGCGGACACCGAACGCGACGCCGACGCTGGCGGTTATTTCGTCAAGAAACTCGTGTTCGAACACGACGTCGCTCCGATCTTCGGGCCGCTTCTGTTTCAACCCGCGGAGCGGATCGTGAGCAACGTCGCGAGCAGACTGAGGCTCCTGCAATCGGGGTACTTGAATGTTTACCTCGGCCTGATCGGGCTCCTGCTCGTGCTCATACTCGGACTCACACTGGTGTAACTCACATTAGACGAGGCGTCGCAATGTGGACCTATGTCGCCATCGCAGTCGGCGGCACGCTTGGGTGCTGGGCCCGCTTCACGCAAACCAACTTGGTGCAGGCCGTCTACGGTCGCGACTTTCCATTCGCGACGATGAGCATCAACGTGATCGGAAGTTTCCTCATGGGCTTCCTGTTCATCGAAACGTTGGAACGCCTCACGCTCTCGCCGGCTCTGCGCACCGGTCTTCTGACCGGAGTTCTCGGCGGTTACACCACCTTTTCGACTTTCGAGATGGAAACGCTGCTCCTGGCCGAAAACGGAGAGCTCATGACGGCGGCGCTGTACGCGGTCCTTTCCGTTGGCCTCGGATTCGCAGCCGCGTTCGGAGGCGCTTATATCGCACGAAATCTGTAAGCTGGAATAACGCATGGACAATGAAATCCTCGTTACGCGCATCTATCTGAGCGAGGCGGACCAGGGTCGGCGCAGGAGGCTGATGCAGGAAATCCTCACCCTCCTGCAGGACAAGCACGCCGTTCAGGGGGTTACGGTATTCAGAGGCATCGCCGGGTTCGGCGCCGGCGGCGAAACTCGCGCGGACGACATTCTTCGTCTCAATGTCGATCTGCCGTTGGTGATCGAGTTCTTCGATCAGCCGCAGGTCGCCGAGGCGGCGATCCGTTTGCTGGACGGCATGGTTCCCGGAGGACACATCGTGTCTTGGCCGGCCAAGCGCCACGGCACAACTGCGTTGCCCCTGAAACGACGCTGAAATCGGCGCCGTCCTGCAGAGGAAGGCGATGCGCAAGAACGGAAACACTCCCGCGAGCCCTTCTAGGCAAACTGTTCCGCGCCTCGCCCTCACTTTCGCGGGCATGACATGCACAGGTCTGCTGACCGCCCATTCGGATCATGGCCTACCGGTGCTTGAAAGCCGCCGCGCGCTTCTCGGCGAAGGCGCGCATGCCCTCCTTCTGGTCTTCGGTGGCGAACAGCGAGTGGAAGATGCGGCGCTCGAAGCGCACGCCCTCGGCAAGCGTCGTCTCCTGGGCGCGGTTGACGGCCTCCTTGGCGGCGTAGACGGCCGGCCGCGACAAGGCGGCGATTGACGCAGCGACTTTCAGCGCCTCCTCGATCAGCGACGCGGCGGGCACGATGCGCGAGACGAGGCCCGAGCGTTCGGCCTCCGCCGCGTCCATCATGCGGCCGGTCAGGATCATCTCCATCGCCTTCGCTTTGCCGACCGCGCGCGTCAAACGCTGGGTGCCCCCGGCGCCGGGAATGACGCCAAGCTTGATCTCCGGCTGACCGAATTTGGCGGTGTCGGCGGCCAGGATGAAATCGCACATCATCGCGACCTCGCACCCCCCGCCAAGCGCGAAGCCGGCGACCGCGGCGATGATCGGTTTCCGCGCCTTCGCTACATTCTCCCACCGGCCAATGAAGTCGCCGATGAAAGCCTCGGCGAAGGTCTTGTCCTGCATTTCCTTGATGTCGGCGCCGGCGGCGAACGCCTTCTCCGATCCCGTAATCACGATCGCGCCGATTGCGGGGTCGGACTCGAAGGCCTCGAGCGCGGCGTTGAGATCCTCGATCAGAGCGCCCGACAGCGCATTCAAGGATTGCGGCCGGTTAAGCCTGATGAGGCCGACGCCGCCATGGGTTTCGACAAGGACGTTGGCGTAGGTCATGGGCTTCGGGCTCCTCCCTGAGGTGAACTCGCGTGACGGCGCGCGCCGGGCCCCGCCGTCGAAAGCCGGCGAAAATGGACGAAAGCCCACGAAAATGAAAACGCTGTCATTTGCTTTCTTTTATTTTTCGGAATCGGGACTTTTCAATGGGTTCTGCGCGATTCAAATATTTTTTTCCCCCTTCCCTCGCCGCCCTGTTCTTGCCGGCTGTCTCGTCCGGACACTGGCTCGATCCGCTGTTCTCGATCCGCTTCCCCATCGACTCGACAGCTTAATAGTGGCTCTTATGGCATTATCTGTGGGTCGACCGGTTTGCTGTTCGTTCGTCGAACCCTTGCCGTCATGGCCGGGCTTGTCCCGGCCATCCACGCCGGGCCGCCGCAAGAAGCGAGTCCCGCCTCGACGCGACGGGCAGGAGGGCGGGACGGTCGCAAGGCTTTTCGCGCTTGCCTGCGCAGATGCGCTGGGCCTTCGGGGATGGCCGGGACAAGCCCGGCCATGACGCCTTGATGGCGCCGCCCGCCACCTCCGCCATGCTCCCGATTCCTTCCCGACAACAGCCAACGCGATAAGAGCGTTAATGGTATTTCCGATTTTTAGCAAGACAATACCAATATATCTGCTTTTCAGACAGCCGCTCTCCTCGTGGGAGCGCCGATCGCCAGAGGCGGCTTCGCGTTAGCATTGAATGCTCCGGTCGGCCAAAGCGGGCGCTCAACGATCCCTGGATTGCTTCGCTCCGCTCGCAGTGACGGCTATGGTTCGACCCAAATGCAATTTGCTCTAAAATCTTCCCCATGGCGCCAGATTGGAAGTCAAATATGTAGCGCCTGCCCCAGCGCCGCGAGCGCCGATTCGTGGAAGGCTTCGCTCAGCGTCGGGTGGGCATGAATGGTGAGCGCGATGTCTTCCAGGCGCGCGCCCATTTCCAGCGCCAGCGAGAAGGCGGCCGAGAGTTCCGAGACGCCGGCGCCGACGGCCTGGACGCCCAGCACCACATGATTGTCGGCGCGCGCGACGACGCGCACGAAGCCCTCATCGTCCTGCAGCGTCATGGCGCGGCCGTTGGCGCGGAAGGGAAAATGACCGACCCGGATCTCGCCATGCGCCGCCTTGGCGGCGTCGGGCGAGAGCCCCACGGCGACGATCTCCGGGTCGGTGAAGCAGATCGCCGGAATGGCGACAGGATCGAAGGCGCGCTTCTTCCCGGCGATGATCTCGGCGACCGTCGCGCCTTGCGCCATCGCGCGGTGGGCAAGCATCGGTTCGCCGGTCACGTCGCCGATCGCCCAGACATTGCGCATCGAGGTCGCGCAAGCTCCGTCGACGCGCAGGAACGGGCCGTTCATCGTGAGATCCAGCGTCTCCAACCCGAAGCCGGTCGTGCGGGCGCGCCGGCCGACGGCGACCAGCGCCTTGTCGGCGGGAATCGCGCGCTCCTTGCCGTCCGCCGCCGCGACCGTGAGGGCGCCGTTGGCGTGCGCGATCGCCCGCGCGCCGAGGAGGGTCTCGACGCCAAGCTCGGCGAGGCGGCGCACAACCGGCTGGGTCAGCTCCGCATCGTAGAGCGGCAGGATTTTGGGCAGCGCCTCGACGATCGTCACCTTGGCGCCGAGCTTGGCGAAGGCGATCCCGAGCTCCATCCCGATATAGCCCGCGCCGACCACGGCAAGCGCGCCAGGAACCTCGGTCAGCGCCAGCGCATCGGTCGAGGACAGGACGGCGTCGCCGAACTTGAGCGCAGGCAATTCGACCGGCTCCGAGCCTGTCGCGAGGATGAGATGCTCGGCTGCGACGCGGGTCTCGCCGGTGTCGGCGCTGACAGTCGCCGTCTTGCCGTCGACGATCGTCGCCATGCCCAGTAGCGTGCGCACCTTGGCCTTCTTCAGGAGAGCGCCGACGCCGTTGGTGAGCCGCGTGACGATCGAATCCTTCCAGGCGATTGTGCGGGCGAAATCAAGCGTGGCCGGCCCGAGCGAGAGTCCGATCGCGTTCAATCCCTGCGGCTCGCGAAGGTCATGCGCCGCGCCCGCGGCGTGGATCAGCGCCTTCGAGGGAATGCAGCCGACGTTGAGGCAGGTCCCGCCGAGCCGGTCGGCTTCGATCAGGATCGTGTCGAGCCCGAGCTGGCCGGCGCGGATGGCGGCGACATAGCCGCCCGGGCCGCCGCCGATGATGAGAACCTTGCAGCGAAGCTCGTTCATGTCGCCCTCTTGATCCACGTCATCGCGAGCGGACGCGAAGCGATCCAGGGCCGCGCGGCGCCCGACGACCCTGGATTGCTTCCCCCCGGACTGTGATCCGGGGGTCGCAATGACGGCCAGCTTTTCAAGTCACTCCTCGATGAACAGCATGGCCGGAGCCTCGATCAGTTCGCGCAGGCGCTGGATGAAGGTCGCAGCGTCATGGCCGTCGACCACGCGATGATCGAACGAGGACGACAGGTTCATGACTTTTCGCGGAACGAAGGCGCCGTCGCGCCAGACGGGCCTCACGACAATCTTGTTGACGCCGACGATCGCAACTTCCGGCCGGTTTATGATCGGCGTCGAGGCGACTCCGCCGAGCGCGCCGAGCGAAGTGAGCGTAATCGTGGAACCGGAGAGCTCGTCCCGCGTCGCGGCGCCTTGGCGCGCGGCCTCGCTCACCCGGCGCATCTCGCGCGCGCATGCATACAAGCCCAGGGTCTCGGCGTGGCGGACGACCGGAACCATGAGGCCGTTCGGCGTTTGCGTCGCCACACCCAAGTGGACGGCGCCGAAGCGGGTGATGACGTTATTTTCGTCGTCGTAATGAGCGTTGATGTGCGGGAACTCGCCGACCGCCTTGACGATCCCAAGGATGAGAAAAGGCACGAGGGTCAGCTTCGGCCGCGCTTCCGTTGCGCGGGCGTTGAGCGCGGCGCGCAACTCTTCGAGCGCGGTGACGTCGACTTCCTCGACATAGGAGAAATGCGCGATACGGCGCGCCAACTCGGCCATGTTCTCGGCGATGCGGCGGCGCATGCCGACGACCTTGATCGTCTCGACGGCTTGATTGGGCGCCCGGCCTGACCGTTTCGACGGCTCCGGCGGGCGAGCGATATAGGCGTCGAGGTCCGGGTGGGTGATGCGTCCCGCAGGGCCGGAACCGTGCACCAATCTGAGATCGACGCCGGCCTCGCGCGCTTTCAGACGCAATGCGGGCGAGGCAAGCGGCTTCTCGCCAAGTGGGCGCGGCGCCCCAGTCCGAGGCTCGCGCGCGGGCGGTGGCGGCGCGGCTTGCGGCGCGCGCGCTGGCGTTGGCGCCGGCTCAGGTTCGACGTCCGGCCGGGGCGCCGGCTCCGGCGCCGGCTTCTGGGGCGGTCGATTTCGGCGTTGCGGGAAGGACGGAATCCGGCAGCCCCGGCGCGTCAATGCGAATGAGCTCGGAACCGACCGCCAGCACGTCCCCGACCGCGCCGCCGAGCGCGAGCACACTGCCAGCAACGGGCGTTGGAATGTCGACAGTCGCCTTGTCGGTCATGACGGCGGCGACGACCTGATCCTCGTGCACGAGATCGCCGACCTTGACCGCCCATTCGACGATCTCGGCTTCCGCCACGCCCTCGCCGACATCGGGCATCTTGATCGAGCGTATGCCCATCACGAGGCCTCCATGGCCTTGATGAGCGCGCGCCCCACGCGCGCTGGCCCGGGGAAATAGTCCCACTCCTCGGAGACCGGGTAGGGCGTGTCCCAGCCGGTGACGCGCGTGACCGGCGCCTCGAGCGCGTAGAAGCAGCGCTCCGCGACTTGCGCGGCGAGTTCCGCCCCGAAGCCCGAGGTCAGCGTGGCCTCATGCACGATGAGGCAGCGGCCGGTTTTGTTGACGGAAGATTCGATCGCGTCGATATCGAGCGGAAGGAGCGAGCGAAGATCGATGATTTCCGCGTCGACCCCGGTCTCCTCCGCCGCCGCCTCGGCGACATGGGTCATCGTGCCGTAGCAGAGGACAGTGACCCCCTTTCCCTCGCGCCTGACCGCGGCCTTGCCGAGCGGCGTGACGTACCGGCCGGCCGGAACCTCGCTCAAGGGGTGTTTCGCCCACGGCGTGACCGGCTGCTCGGGATGGCCCGAGAAGGGGCCGTTGTAGAGGCGCTTCGGCTCGAGGAAGATGACCGGGTCGTCGTCCTCGATCGCCGCGATCAGGAGGCCCTTGGCGTCGTAAGGGTTCGACGGAATCACCGTCTTGAGCCCGCTCACATGGGTGAACAGCGCCTCCGGGCTCTGGCTGTGGGTCTGCCCGCCGTAGATGCCGCCTCCGACCGGCATTCGGATGACTACGGGCGCGAAGAACTCGCCGCCCGAGCGGTAGCGCAGGCGCGCCGCCTCGGACACGATCTGGTCGTAGCCGGGATAGACGTAGTCGGCGAACTGGATCTCAGCCACCGGCCTTAGCCCGTAAGCGCCCATGCCGATGGCGACGCCAACGATCCCCAATTCGTTGATCGGGGCGTCGAAGCAGCGCGACTTGCCATATTTGCGCTGCAGCCCGTCGGTGCAGCGAAAGACCCCGCCGAAATAGCCGACATCCTCGCCGAACACGACCACGCGCTCGTCCTCGGCCATCTTGCAATCCATCGCGTCGCGGATCGCCTCGACCATCGACATGCGCGGCATTGCCTAAACTCCGAGCTGCTGGCGCTGCTCACGCAGATGGCGCGGCATCTCCTTGAAGACCTGCTCGAACATCGAAGCCGCGCTCGGTTTCGGTCCATCGTGGAGCGTGCCGTGGCTTTCCGCCTCCTTCGCCGCCTCGAGCACCTCCGCCTCGACCTCGGCCAGCATCTGCTTGTGGCGCTCCTCGCTCCAGGCGCCGATGCGGATGAGGTGGACCTTCAGCCGCTCGATCGGGTCGCCCAGAGGCCAGGCGGTCCCTTCGTCCTTGGGGCGGTATTTGGACGGATCGTCAGAGGTCGAGTGGGCGCCGGCGCGGTAGGTCACCCATTCGATGAGGGTCGGGCCGAGATTGGCGCGCGCCCGCTCGGCCGCCCATGAGGAGGCCGCATAGACGGCGAGATAGTCGTTGCCGTCGACGCGGAGCGACGGGATGCCGAAGCCATGCGCGCGCGCGGCGAATTTGGCGCTCTCGCCCCCGGCGATGCCCTGATAGGAGGAGATCGCCCACTGGTTGTTGACGACATTGAGAATGACCGGCGGCCGGTAGACGGACGCGAACACCAGCGCCGAATGGAAATCGCTTTCCGCCGTCGCGCCTTCGCCGATCCAGCCCGACGCGATACGGGTGTCGCCCGAGATCGCCGAGGCCATCGCCCAGCCGACCGCGTGCGGATATTGGGTGCCGAGATTGCCGGAGACCGTGAAGAATCCAGCTTCGCGGGCCGAATAGAGCCCGGGCAGCTGGCGGCCTTTCAGCCGGTCCTTTTCGTTGGCGAAGATCTGACACATCATGTCGACGATCGGCCAGCCGTAGGCGATCAAGAGGCCCTGCTGACGGTAGGTCGGAAAACACATGTCTCCGGTGGAGAGCGCCTTGCGATGGGCGGTTGCGATCGCCTCCTCGCCGAGCGAAGTGATGTAGAACGACGTCTTGCCCTGACGCTGCGAGAGGAGCATGCGCGCGTCGAAGGCGCGGGTCAGCATCATGTCGCGCAGTCCCTTGCGCAGATCGTCGGCGCCGAGCCCCACCGTCCATTCGCCGACCGCCTCGCCCTTGTCGTCGAGCACGCGGATCATCGTATAGGCGAGGTCGCGGATCTCGGAGGGGTTCACGTCGATCGGCGGTCGCCGAACCTCGCCGGCCGCCGCAAAGCCGACGTGGCTGAAATCGGGCCGGCCGCCCGGGCGCACGGTCGGCTCGGGGACATGGAGCGAAAGCCGCGCGGCGCTGGTCATTGGAACTCCTCGAGCGGCGTGAAAAGCGCGCCTGACGCTGATTTCGGCGATCTTAGCGCCGCGCCAGCGCCATTGTCATGGGGCGCGAGGCCGAGGAACGCCGCGCGCCGTTGACATCGGCCCGCCCGCCCTCTTAAGACACCGGCCCGTGCCCAGGTGGCGGAATTGGTAGACGCACTGGTTTCAGGTACCAGCGGTGCAAGCCGTGAAGGTTCGAGTCCTTTCCTGGGCACCAATAGTAAACGATTTCAGCTCCGGAGGGGGACCGCGCGTTTCGACTTCTGTGGCTCAAGGCGTATCGCGCGTTCACCGCGTCGTGATTGGACACTTCCTTTTATTCATGCTCGGGAAATTGCGGCCGCACCGGACTCCCCGTCCGGATAGCCGCACAGCTGCGCGGCCGCTGCAGCGGTTAGGGAGTTGCGGGCCCGCGGGTGATTCACGAGACATCGTCTCGCGCAGGGAGTTCCGAGCCAACGCGAGCAGGCCCAGAAGCAATGAGCTCTGGGCCTGTTTCTTTTCGCGCCATGCGCGGCTCGGAGGCCGCGGTCGCTTCGGCGGACCTCCGGCCAACATGCGCCCGGCGATCGGCGCTAGAGCAACTTGCACCGACTTGGAATCATCATTGCGAGGAGCGTTAGCGACGAAGCAATCCACGGGAACGCAAGGCCCCGACGCTCTCATGGATTGCTTCGGCTCACGCTCGCGAATGACGAGTCTGGTTCCACCCAAACGCAACATGCTTTAGGGATCGACGGCTGGCGGGTTCGGCCTCTGCCTGATCTCGCCGAGATCGCGTTCGAGAAAATAGTTGAGGAACGTGCGGATCGCGGCGATCGCGCCGAGCCGCGCAACTTCATCCCAGCTGGTGGTGATCGCGGTTTCCAATACGTCGGCGGCCAGCTGGAAGGTGAGGCCGGCGACGAGCCAGCGGCCGAGCCTGAGCCAGACGTCGCGCTCGTGATGGCCGTCGGATGAGGCGAACATCGTCCACAGGCCCTGGAAGAAGGCTTCGATTGCGCCGACGATGATCAGGATCAGCGCCAGCCAGTCGATGACGTCGACGGCGGCGTTTGTGGCAAGGACTAGCCAGTCTTTCAATGGCCCGGGTTCCATCGGCGGCCGTCGCTCCTGTCCAACGTCGCTTACTCCGCGCTTGACTTTTCAACGTGCGCGGGCGCGTCGAACACGATCTGATCATGGCGCCAAAGCCGCTCGATAAACTCGCGGCCCTGGTCGAGCGAGGCGCCCTCCGCCGCCTCGCGCAGAATCACGCCAACAGTGCGCTTGCCGTCAATCGCTGCGAGGACGCGTTCCTGAACGGGATTGATGGAAAGCGCGAGGTCGGGATAGCCGTGCGCCCGGTTGATCAGGACCGCCGAGGCGCCGGGCGGCAGCCGGTCGCGCACGGCCAGCGTCCAGGGCAGCCGGAGGGGAATGTAACCGAGCCAGCCATCCCCCTCGAACGCGATCGGCTGGCTTTCGCCGGGGCGATCGTCGCGATAGGCGATGAATTCGTGCTTGGCCATTGTTCCCCGCAGCAATTCGACCGCGGCATGCTGCTCGGGCGCGGGCAGCGCGGCGAGACGCGGCGCGTGCGGCGTCGCGGCGATCGCCCCGCATTGCGGAAGGTATGGCGCCTGCTCGCGCCAGCGGGCGAATTTGAGTCCGCAGCGGTCGAGCCAGGCGTAAAGTTCGGGAACCGTGTAAGCGCGATCGACCGGATGAAGAAGCGCGTCGGCGAGCGCGTCGGGCGCTCTGAAATCCTTGGCGCGGCGCACGGCCGCCGCGATCGGATGGTCCTCCGGGAGCGCGCCAATCACAGCGCCGAGCTCTCGCAACTCGTCTTCGTTCGCGCGGACGCCGAGAAGGCGGCAGTATTCCTGCATCATGTAGATCCCGGCGCGCCCATAGGCCGCATAGACCATGACGTGCAGCGCGCCCTCTCGCGCCAGCGCCGCGCGCAATGAGCGCAGGCCGAGGTCCGGGTCGGGCAGATGGTGCAGCACTCCGGTGCAGACGATCTCATCGAACGTTTGACCCAGCTCGCCGACGTCTTCGACCGCGAACCGGCGGAGGTGCAGATTTTTGACTTCGTATTTTCGCTGAAGCTCGCGGCTGTGGCCGAGGCTCGCTTCGCTGATGTCGATGCCCGTCACCTGCGCATCCGGCTCGCGCATCGCATGGATGACGGCCTGGGACGTGCCGCAGCCGGCGATCAGAATCCTGCGGTCCGGCGCCGGTTGGCGCGTCGGCCAAAGGAGAAGCGACAGCGCCCGGCGGCGATCGGGATTGCGATGGAGGTCGCGGCGCCGCTCAAGGTCGCGGAGAGGCGCCGGATAGGGATGGCTCTCGTAAAAGGCGCGCACCTCCTCGGCCGGATCGGCGGGCCGTGACTTGGTTTCTTCCACCGAAGCCGCCCGCATCCAGCCTCCAAGAAGCCCGAGCGGCGGCCAAGTGGCTTCCGCTCGGGTCGCTATCGCCCCGCCCAGCTCAGTGCATGCCGGCGGCTGTCTCGTGCATAGCCTTCAATGCGTCGTCGAGCGTGAAGGTGTTCGGTTTCTGGATCGGCGGAAAGTCCTTGAAGGTCGCCGCCCACTGCGACGCCACCGCCTGCGCGCCGTAGATCATGAAGACGCGGCGCAGGAACCAGTCGTAATAGCTGTTCGACGTGATATCCGCCCGCTCGTAAGGATCGGTTCGAAGGTTGAAGAGCTTCGGCACCCTGAGCTTGATGAACGGCTCCGCCCAGATACGGAGCGTACCGGGAGCGCGCTGCTCCATGAACACGACCTTCCAATTGTCGTAGCGCAAGCCAAGCACGTCGCCGTCGTCGCTCAGGTACATGAAGAAATTGCGCGGACTCTTCTTCTCCTGCCCCGTCAGGTAAGGCGCCAGATTATAGGCGTCGAGGTGGTTCTTGTAGGTGCGCCCGATCGCCTGATAGCCGGCCTTCAGCTTCTCGGTGATGTCGGGCTCGCCCGCCATGGCGAGGAAAGTCGGAAACCAGTCGTGGTGCTGCACGATCTCGTTCGAGATCTGGCCCGGCTTGATCTTGCCCGGCCAGCGCACCACCATTGGAACCCGGAACGCGCCTTCCCAGTTCGAGTTCTTCTCGTTGCGGAACGGCGTCATGGCGGCGTCCGGCCACGAGTTCATGTGCGGGCCGTTGTCGGTCGAATACATGACGAAGGTGTTGTCGGCGATGCCGGCTTCGTCGAGAAAGTCGAGCGCCTGGCCGACGTTCTTGTCGTGGTCGATCATTGTGTCGTGATAGGGCGACTGCCACCGCCCCGCCTGTCCCTTGCTCTCGGGCTTCGTATGCGTGAAGGCGTGCATATGCGTGAAGTTGAGCCAAACGAAGAACGGCTTGCCAGCGTCATTCGCGTTCTTCATGAATTCCTTGGCGCGCGCGACGAAATCGTCGTCGCAGGTTTCCATGCGCTTCCTGGTGAGCGGGCCAGTATCCTCGATTTTCTGCTTGCCGACCTTTCCCCAGCGCGGCTGCACGGTGGCGTCGTCCGTATCCGTCGCGAAGGAGTGCATGACCCCGCGCGGCCCGAACGTCTTGTGAAAGTTCGGAAACTCCTTCTCATCGGGATAGTCGTCGGCTTCCGGCTCTTCCTCGGCGTTAAGGTGGTAGAGGTTGCCGTAGAACTCGTCGAAGCCGTGGTTGGTCGGCAGCATCGAGTTGAGATCGCCGAGGTGGTTCTTGCCGAACTGGCCGGTCGCATAGCCCTGATTTTTGAGGGCCGCGGCAATGGTGATGATCTTCTCGTTCATGCCGATCGGCGCGCCCGGAATGCCGACCTTGGAGAGGCCGGTTCGATAGACGCTCTGCCCGGTGATGAACGACGAGCGGCCGGCAGTGCAGGATTGTTCGCCGTAGGAATCGGTGAACAGCATCCCTTCTTTGGCTATGCGGTCGATGTTGGGCGTCTGATAGCCCATGAGGCCATGCGAATAGCAGCTCAGGTTGGCGATGCCGATATCGTCGCCCCAGATGACGAGGATGTTCGGCTTGTCTGTCTTCTTAGGCATTTCCACTCCTGTCCTTGAATTGAATCTCCAACGGAACAATCCCTCCCGGCGCAGCGACCTGGAAGCACTCACGACAATTCAGCTTTGAGCCACGCGCCTCCCTATTCGAACGGTCCGACGTGAAACGCCATGCTCATGATCGCTGCAACGCCGATCAGGAGGAGGATGAGCGCCGTGATCAGAGTGAACGACACAGGAAAGATGGTCTCTCCGTGGATGAGCCCTTCCGCCCGCATCGACTCCCTCAAATGGCGCAGACCCAGCATGAACTGCACATGGTAAATGATGCCGATAATAAGCATCACGATGCCCAATCCCACCAGGGCAAGGCCGAAGTTACGCGGCGCCGCAGCCTTGGTGATGATATCCTGATCGCGCAGCTTCTGGAACACTTGCGCGATGGTGAACCCAAAGCCGATCAGCGACAGCGAGGTGCGGATCACCGACATCAGCGTGCGGTCGGCGCTCATGCGCGTGCGCTGAAACGACATGCCGGTTCGGCGCGACGCGAGGTCGGTGTTCGTATCGAACTTGAGGTCGCCCGCCATCGTCCGTTCCTCCGCGCCCCCTGTCCCTAACCGGACGCCGGCCGAGCGACCCAATGATACGCGATGCGCTCAAAAGGACCGCGAAGTACGAGGTATGGAACGAACGCAAGCAGAATCGCTATCACCGCGGCCTGGATGGGATAGAAGGTGTCGAGCACTCTCCACTGATAGATGACGTCCATGACGACGCCAAGGATGATGATCCTCGCCGTGGAGACGATTCCCTCCCAGAGGCGCCCCGAGCGCCCCTGAGGGTCGCGAACGCCATGGATCAAGGCCCAGACATAGGGCCTCCGCCCGGTGCGCGCGTCCTTGATCCCGTCGCGCAACGCGGCGATAATCGCCATCGCCGGTTGCAGAATGAAGCGGAACGTCATCGGGCCGCCGGGCCTGTCAAGGATGTCGCGCCATAAGCGACCGAGATTCTCGTAGGAATCCCCGTACCAGACAACGCCAACGACGATGAGTCCGAGGAGGAGCGCCACGGCGATGCGCGCCTGAACGATCTGCGTCCTAGATGGCGCGTCGGTCAATGCGCGTCGGCCCCGCGCACGACGCAGCGAAAGCCGACGTGGCTCGTCGATGTGTCGACTGGCTCAGCGTGGCGGGCGGCCGGGCGGTAGCGGCGGCAATAGTTCGGCGCGCAGAGGTGCGAGCCGCCTTTCAACACCTTTCGTGGAATGCGAATCTCGGGCTGGCAGGAATCAAAGCTCTCCCGCTCCGGCCCGCCGCGCGGGTTTTGCGGCACGCAGCAGGCCTTGGGCGCGTCGGCGGGATGTCGCGTTGACCAGAAATCGGTCGTCCACTCCCAGACGTTGCCGATCATGTCATGGATGCCGTAGCCGTTGGGCGGGAAAGACCTGGCCGGCGAAGTGCGCTCATAGCCGTCGAGTTTCTGGTTCTCGTGAGGAAACGCGCCCTGCCAGGTGTTGGCCATCGCCTTGCCGCCGGGCGACATTTCGTCGCCCCAGGCGTATTCCGCGCCCTCGAGCCCGCCGCGCGCCGCATACTCCCACTCGGCCTCGGTCGGCAGTTCCTTGCCGGCCCAGCGCGCGTAAGCCTCGGCGTCGCGATAGGCGACATGCACCACAGGATAGTCGTCCATGCCGCTGATCGAACTGCGCGGTCCGTACGGCCTGCGCCAGTCGGCGCCGAACTTGAACTGCCACCAATTGGACCAATCCTTGAGATCGACGGGTCCTTTAGGGGGCGAAAAGACCAGCGAGCCCGCCTTCAGCATGTGCGGCAGCGCGCCGGGATAATCCTCCGCCCTTGGCGCGATTTCGGCGAAGGTGACGTGGTTCGTCGCGTTGACGAACTTGCGGAACTGGCGGTTCGTCACCGGCGCGGCGTCGATCCAGAATGGGCCGACACCGACCCGATGGGCCGGCGCTTCCTCGGGATAGTGCTGATCCGAGCCCATGCGGAATTCCCCGCCCGGCAGGAAGACCATGTCGGCGAACGGATCGGCGCGCGGCGCCTCGACCCGTCGGGAAATCTGACCCTGTGAACTCATCGCGCCCTTCTGGATCGAAAGGACCGCATGCATACCATCAATTCGCAAAATTGCGACCCTCGATCGGAGCCGCCTGGACCCTGCGCAGGAACGGCGGGCGCCGTAGGCCCCCGGCGATGCGAATCCCGGTCTCCGCCTCGGATGCATTCAAATTTGCGATTGACCTTCCCTCGCGTTTGCCAGATAAATTCTTTTGGAACGATCTAAATCGAGAAGCAATCCTCGGAGGAAGCCTGCGCCCGACCGTGAAGGATATCGCGCGGCACGCGGGGGTGTCGGCGGCGACCGTCTCTTTGGTGCTGCGCAACAGTCCCCTGGTTGCGGCCGCCACCCGAGCCGGCGTCCAATCGTCCATGGACTCGCTCGGCTATGTCTACCATCGCGCGGCGGCAAACCTGCGCATGCGCCTGACGCACACTGTCGGGCTCGTCATCTGCGAGATCACCAATCCCTTCTACGCCGAGCTCGCCGCGGGAATCGACGACGCGCTCGATCAGGCAGGCTGGGTCGCCTTCGTCGCCAACACCGCGGAATTGCCAACCCGCCAGAGCCGCTTCATCGCCCGCATGCGCGAACATCGCGTCGACGGCATCCTGCTCGCCCCGGCCGAAGGCACCGCCTCCGCCGACGTCGACGAGCTGAAACGCAACGGCATTCCGGTCGTCCAAATGCTGCGTCGCGTCGGCAGGCAGGGCGCAGACTATGTCAGCGCGGACTTCCGGCTCGGAATGACGCTCGCGGCCGAGCATCTGATCCGGCTCGGGCATAAGCGCATCGCCTTTGTCGGCGCCGCCCGCCGGGTGTCGCCGGCGCGAGAGCGAACCGAGGCCTACCGCGCCATCCTGCCCAGATTCGGATTGGCCGTCGGGCCGATCGTCAATTGCCTTCCGACGCGAGAGGGCGGCGCCGGAGCGGTCGGGCAGCTCTTCCGCGACAAATCGAGCGCGCCGACTGCCGTGATCTGCCATAACGACCTTTGCGCGCTTGGCGTCATGCTGGGTCTCGCCGATCTCGGTCTCGTTCCTGGCCGCGACGCGGCGGTCGTCGGCTTCGACAATATCCCCGAGGGCGCCATGCACCGGCCGGCATTGACCACAGTGGCCATTGGCGCTCGCCAGATCGGCGAGGAAGGCGCCCGCCTGTTGCTGCGCCGGATCAAGTCGCCGGAAGGCGCGCCCGAAAGCATCATCCTGCCGCCGAAGCTCGTCATTCGCGAAAGCTGCGGCTCAAGACCACCGATGTGAGAAGCGAATCCTGTTCGACGCGGAAGCGCGAACTTGAAAAAGGGAGGAAAGCACCATGAAAGTTGAAGTCAGTCAGCAAGCCTTGCTCGTCGGCGCTATCGCGCTCGTCGCGATGGCCGCCGTTGCGCCCGCCCGCGCCGACGCCGTGTCCGACGCCAAAGCCGCGGTGGCGAAATACGCCGGGCCGCAAACCACCTGGGAGGGGCCGACGAAGGCGCCGAAGCCCGAGCCGGGCAAGAAGATCGTCTTCCTTTCCGGAGACGAGCAGAACGACATTTCTCATCTCTACGGCGTCTACATCAAGGAAGCAGGCGAGAAGCTCGGGTGGAACGTCACCGTCATCGACGGCAAAGGCAGCCCCACATCCTGGCTTGCCGGGATGAATCAGGCGATTGCGCTCAAGCCGGATGGCATCGCGCTCTTCGCAGACGCTGCGAGCCTGCAAGACCCGATAAAGGCCGGCGTGGCGCAGGGCATCAAGTTTGTCGGCCTCCACGCCGCGGGCCTGCCGGGCCCGCAACCCGATCTCAATCTGTTCGTCAACATCCAGGAGGATCCGCGCGAGATCGGCAAGGCGGAAGCCGACTGGGCGATCGCCGATTTGGACGGCAAGGCCCACGTCGTCATTCTCAGCCACAACGAATATGCGATCGCGAAAGTCAAATCGACCGCGACCAAGGACGAGATCGAGAAGTGCCCAGGCTGCAAGGTGCTCGACTACGTCAACTCTCCCGCTTCCGAGGCGGCGCAGCGTCAGCCCCAGCTGACAACAAGCTGGGTTCAGCGCTTCGGGCTGCCGATCTACGGGACTTCGGTTGGCGACAACGACTGGGATTTTGCCGTGCCGGTGCTGCGCTCGGGCGGCGTCAAGACGGATGAAGCGAAGCTGATCGGGGCCGATGGCAATCGCTCCGCCTACGACCGCATCCGCAAGGGCGATCAGTATCAAACGGTGACGGTCAGCGAGCCGATCGAATTGCAGGCGTGGCAGGCGGTCGACGAGCTCAACCGCGCGTTCCACAACGAGCCGCAGAGCGGATTCGTCCAGCCCCCGTTCCTGGTCACCAAGGAAAACATCCATTCCGAAGGCGGCGACCAGAACACCTTCATCCCGAGCAACAACTATAAGCAGCACTATCTGGACATCTGGGGCGTCAAGTAGCCCCGATATTGACCCGGCGGGGGCGGACCCGCCGGGCCTCATCCAATCGATCGAACATAGAAACCGGATGATCGATCTTGGCCTCTCTCGCCAAATCAAGTTCGAACGACGGAGCGGCGCCGCTGCTCGTCATGACCGGGCTCGTCAAGCGCTTCACCGGGACGCTTGCGCTCGATCATGTCGACTTCGACGTCCGCCGTGGCGAGGTCCATGCGCTCCTGGGACAGAACGGCGCGGGCAAGTCGACGCTGATCAAGATATTGGCTGGGGTCTATGAGGCCGACGCCGGGGAGGTCATGTTTGCCGGAAAGGCCGCCCATCCAGGGGCGGACGCGCTGCCGATCGCTTTCATCCATCAGGATCTCGGCCTCGTCGAATGGATGACAATCGCCGAGAACGTCGCGATTCAGACCGGCTACCCTCGGTCGCGGACCGGTCTCATATCCTGGCCAAGAGTGAAAAGCGCCGCCGCCGAAGCGCTCGCGATCCTGGGCAGCGATCTCGATCCAGCGGCCCCGATTTCCTCCCTGCCGGCGGCTGAGCGTTCGCTCGTCGCGATCGGCCGGGCGCTGGCGATCAAGTCGGACATCCTTGTCCTTGACGAACCGACTGCGGCGCTTCCCGAGGCGGACGTCGAACGCTTGCTCGACACTTTGCGGCGACTGCGCGCCAGCGACATCGGAATCGTCTATGTCACACATCGTCTGGACGAAGTCCTGCGTATCGCCGATCGAGTGACCGTTCTTCGCGACGGCCGGCGACTGGCGACGGTCGCGGCGCGCGAGACCAGCGCCGGCGAACTCGTCGAGATGATCGTCGGCCGCTCGATGAGCGACGCATTCGTCAGGCCGGCTCAACCTTCGGATCGCAGCGCGTTTTCGGCCGCGGGTCTCATCGCCCGGCATGTCGGCCCGGTGTCGTTCTCGGTCGCCGCGGGGGAAACCCTGGGACTCGTGGGATTGCGCGGCGCCGGGCATCACACGGTCGGACGGGCGATCTTCGGCGAGACGCCGATGGAAAAGGGCCGGTTGACCATCGGCGGCGAGCCGATCGCGCCACTGAGCCCGGCGGAAGCGATGGCCAAGGGCGTAGGCTTCGTGTCAAGCCGCCGGGCCGAGGAGGGCCTCGCCTCGAACCTCGACGTGCGCGAGAACATCTACATGAATCCCGCGGCGAGCGGAAAAGGGGTCTTGGAATTCATCGCTCGGGCAGGCGAACTCGGCGAAGCCCAGGCGGCGGTGCGGCGCTTTTCGATCAAGACAGCTGGGGTGGAGGAGCCAGTCGCGACGCTGTCCGGCGGCAACCAGCAGAAGGTGGTGCTGGCGCGCTGGATGGAGGCGCAGGTCAAGCTCCTCATCCTCGAGGAGCCGACCATTGGCGTCGATGTCGGCGCCAAGGCGGACATCTACCATCTGCTGCAGCTCTCGCTGAGCAAAGGACTTGCGGTGCTGCTGATCTCGTCCGATTTCGAGGAAGTCGAGCGCATCTGTCATCGCGCGCTGGTTTTCAGCCGGGGACGGGTCGCGGCCGAGATCGCCGGTTCCGCATTGACCGTCGCCGCCTTGACCTCAGCCGCATCGGGCGGGACCTGGACCGCGCGCCACGGAGCCGCGTCATGAGCCAGGGCGCCGCTCGCTCCTTCAGCGCCGCGGTCACGCGGGCGGTCTCGGTCTGGGGTCTCCTCGTCCTGTTCGTTCTTCTGGTTATCGCGTTCTCCCTGCTGAGGCCCGATACGTTTCTCACCTATTTCAACATTCGCTCCATTCTCAGCAACAAGTCGGTGCAGCTTCTGGTGGCGCTTTCGGTGTTCATTCCGATGGTCGCGAACCAGTTCGATCTCTCCGCGGGCTTCAATGTCGGCATCTCGCAGGTGCTGGCGATCGGACTCCAAGGCCAGGGCTTGCCGTGGTGGGCCGCCATTGTCGCCGTCCTCCTCATGGGCGCCGCGGTCGGGCTCGCAAACGGACTTCTGATCACCCGGGTCAAGATCGATTCGTTCATCGCGACGCTCGGAACCGGCACCATTCTCTACGGCCTCAACGCCTGGTACACGGGCGGGCAGCAGGTGCTCGCTTCGCTGCCGCCGGAGTTTCTGGCCATTTCCGGGAGCGTCTGGATCGTGCCCGCGCCGGCGATCTATGCGCTCGTCGTCAGTCTTACCTTGTGGGTGGTGTTCGAGTTCCTGCCGCTCGGGCGCTATCTCTATGTGCTCGGCGCGAGCCCCCGGGCGGCGGAGCTCAACGGGATTTCGGCCCGGCGTTACATAACGCTCGGCTTCGTCGCCGCCGGGACGCTCGCCGCCTTCGCCGGCGTCGTGCTGCAATCGCAGTTGCAGGTCGGCCAAAGCTCGGTCGGCCAGGAATATCTCTTGCCTGCTTTTACCGCGGCGCTTCTTGGCGCGACGTCGATCCGGCCAGGCCGCGTCAACGTCTGGGGGACGGTGCTTGCGGTCGCGGTACTCGCGGTGACGGTCGCGGGGCTGAACCAGCTCGGCGCGCCATTCTTTGTCGAGCCGCTGTTCAATGGCTCAATGCTGATCCTGGCGGTTGGGCTCGCGGTGCAGGCGGCGGAGCGTCGCCAGCGCCGCGGCACGCAGGCGGAGAAAGCCGCGGCGGCCGGGGCCGGCGCGCCGGTCGTTGAATAGTCTCGGGGCCCGCCATGAGCGACGAAGAAGACGAGTCGAAAAGCGTCAGCCCCGTTCTCAAAGCCGATTGGTTCAACTCGCGTTGGGGACGCGAGGACCAGCGCGGCAACGGCAATCTGATGACCCGCGAGAAGGTTCTCGAGGCGGTCGGGCTCATCAAGACCGGCGAGATCGTGAGTCTCGGCATGCCCTACGATGCGCGAATGCCGCTCGCTCCCGGACGGGCGTACGCGTTACGCATGCCGGGGGGCCCGACCGGCGGCCCCTACGGAAGCAAGAGCAAGACGATCTGGAATGACGAATTCATCGCCACCGAAATCGGCCAGATCGGAACCCAGATGGACGCGCTCGGACATCTCGGCTGTATGTGCGGCATGCGCGGCGACAAGACGAGCATGCTCTTCTACAACGGCAATCGCTTGTCCGAGATGTGGTCGCCGTACGGGCTCAAGAAGCTTGGAATCGAAAACGCGCCGCCATTCTTCACCCGCGGAATTCTGTTCGACGTCCAGGGTCTGAAGGGGCGAGTGCTCGACGTCGGCGAGGAGATTACGCTCGCCGATCTCAAGGCGTGCCTCGCACGTCAGGGCGTCGCGGAACAGACAATCCTGCCTGGCGATGCGGTGTTTGTCCGCACCGGTCATGGGAGCCGCTGGTACACGGAGACCCGAACCTTCTACGACGGCGCCCCAGGCATCGGACTCGAATGCGCGCGCTGGTTCTCGAGCCTAGAGGTCTGCGTCGTCGGCGCGGACAATTTCGCCGTCGAGGTCGTGCCGCCGGTCGACCCGGAGATTTTCCATCCCTGTCACCAGCACCTCATCATGGAGAACGGAATCCATCTTCATGAGGGCATGACCTTCGAGGGGCTGGTCGAACGCCAGGCCTGGGTGTTCGCCTATGTGTTCGCGCCGCTGCCGATCGTCGGCGCCACGGGCTCGCCGGGAAACCCGATCGCGGTCCTGTAGCTCGCCCGTGACCCGCGGATCGCATCGAGCAATCCGCTGGGGCGCCGCCAACCAACGGCTTCATGTACGTCTCAAGCGAGCCGCTGCGCGACGCCCTCCGGCACATCGACGCCCAATAGGTGAGCGGCCCGGTCGAGCTCGGGCGGCCGGATTTTCGCTTTTCCTTTGCTCTGAGAGCGGAAAGGCATAGAACGGCCGCCTTGTGAATTCGACTCCAGCCTTGGGTCGCCAGCAGCTTCGATGGCCTCGCCGCTGGTGATAGGTCTCACGCCACGTAGCCATGCGCCATTTGCCGATTTTTCTCGAACTCAGCGAGCGCCCCGCCATCGTCGTCGGCGGCGGGGTCGTGGCGGCGCGGCGAGCGGAATTCCTCATCAGGGCCGGCGCCCGGGTCACCGCGTTCGCGAGCGAACTTGGCGACGATTTCCGCGGACTGCTCGATTCTCCGAGCTTTCGGCACGAGGCTCGCGATCCTGAACCGAAGGACTTCGACGGCGCCGCGCTCTGCTTCGTGGCCGTCGAGGACGAACGGCTGACCGCCGACGCGCGAGCGGCGGCGAAAAGCGCGGGCGTCTTGGTCAACGTCGCCGACCGGCCCGCGCTTTGCGACTTCATCATGCCATCAGTCGTGGACCGGAGCCCGCTGGTCATCGCGATTTCCACCGGCGGCGCCTCGCCGATCCTGGGCCGGATGCTGAAGGCCCGTCTCGAATCCCAGATCCCGGCCGCTTACGGGCGCCTGGCCCGGCTGACCGGCGGGTTCCGGACTGCGGTCGCGAAGGCGATTCCCTCTCCAACGCTGCGGCGGCGGTTCTGGGAGACGGTCCTCGATGGATCGATTGGGGAACGCGCGCTCTCGGGCGACGAGCGCGCCGCGGACGCCGAGCTTGCCCGGGCGATTGAAAGCGCCGCCGCCAGGGGCGCCGAGCCGCCGCGCGGCGAAGTCTATCTGGTCGGCGCGGGGCCGGGCGACCCCGATCTCCTGACCTTCCGCGCCCTTCGCCTGATGCAGAAGGCCGATGTCGTACTCTACGACCGGCTGACCGACGAAGGCGTGATCAATCTCGTGCGGCGCGAGGCCGAGCGCATCTATGTCGGCAAGCAGCCCGACGATCACGAATTGCCGCAGGACGAGATCAGCGCGCTCATGGTCGAACTCGCGAGCGAGGGCAAGCGCGTGTTGCGCCTCAAGGGCGGCGACCCGTTCATGTTCGGCCGGGGCGGCGAGGAAATCGAAGCTCTGGCCGCAAGGGGGATTCCGTTTCAGGTCTGTCCGGGCGTGACCGCCGCGGCCGGGGCGGCGGCCTATGCCGGCATTCCCCTCACTCATCGCGACCACGCCCAGGCGTGCGTGTTCGTCACCGGTCACGGGAAGGACGGCAAGATCGCTCTCGACTGGGCCGCGCTCTTGCAACCGCGGCAGACGGTTGCGATTTACATGGGACTACGCAATCTGGAAGCGCTGACCCGCGAATTCATTGCGCATGGCGCGAGCGCGGACTTGCCTGCGGCGATCGTGGACAACGCCACTCGCGCCGCTCAGCGCGTCGTCGTCGGCACACTCGGAACGCTGGCGGCGAAAACCCGCGCGGCGCAATTGAACGGGCCAGCGATCATCGTCATCGGGACGGTGGTGACGTTGCGCGAAAAGCTCGATTGGCGCGCAAGGGCTGAGCCGAGCTCTCCCGCCGAGGGCGATCTTTCGGCGGCGGCAAGCGAGAAGGACTGAGAACAATGGTTTCCCGCGACGAGGTGATGGCGGCGCTGGCGCCAATTCCTGGCCCCGATGGCCGCTCGTCCCTGCCCGAGTCGGGCGCGGTCGCCGGCGTGACCATTCGCGACGGCAAGGTCTTCGTGGCGATCGCCATCGATCCAGCGCGAGCGAAGGCGATGGAGCCGATGCGGGCAAGGGCCGAGGCGGCGGTCAGAGCGGTTCCAGGCGTGGCCGGCGCGGTGGTGACGCTCACGGCCGAGGCCGCGCGCGACGTCGCTGGCGACGCGCCAGCGCACCGGCCACAAGCTGATGCGCCGGTGCGCCGGCACGGCCGGTCGAGCGAACCGCTGCCCGGCGTCAAGCACGTCATCGCGGTTGCATCGGGGAAGGGCGGCGTCGGCAAGTCGACCGTCGCCTGCAATCTCGCTGTCGGGCTCGCCAAGCTCGGGCTCAAAGTCGGAGTTCTCGACGCCGACCTGTTCGGACCATCGATGCCAAAACTGTTTGGGATCGGCGCCAAGCCGAGCCTTGCCCCGGACGGTCAGAAACTCGTGCCGCTTGAGAGCTGCGGCGTGAAGGTGATGTCGATCGGGTTCCTGATCGATGAGGGCGCCCCGGTGATCTGGCGCGGCCCGATGGTGATGTCGGCTCTGAACCAGCTCCTGCGCGAGGTCGTGTGGGGCGAACTCGATGTGCTCGTCGTCGACATGCCGCCGGGCACCGGCGATACGCAGCTGACGATGGCCCAGAACGTGCCCCTTGCCGGCGCCGTGATTGTGTCGACGCCTCAGGATCTGGCGCTGATCGACGCGCGGCGGGGGATTGCGATGTTCGGCCAGGTCAAGGTGCCGCTCATCGGCGTGGTCGAGAACATGAGCTACTTCCTGTGCCCCCACTGCGGCGGGCGGACGGACGTGTTCTCGCATGGAGGCGCGCGTAAGGAAGCCGAGAAACTCGGCGTGCCCTTCCTTGGCGAGGTGCCTCTGGACATCGCCATCCGCGCCCATTCGGACGACGGGCGCCCGGTGGTCGCGGACATGCCGGAGAGCGCCCAGGCGAACGCCTTGCTCGAGATCGCAAGGCGGGTGGCCGACACGCTCGCCGTTGGCGCGCCTGGCGCAAAGCCCGCGCCGCGCATCCGCGTCCTATAGCGGAAGGGCGAAGCCCCCATGTCCTGGCCGACCGAAATCACCGCGATGGAAAAGGGGCGCGTTCTCGAAGTCGCCTTTGACGACGGCCGCACCATTCGCTTGACCGCCGAACGTCTGCGGGTCGAGAGCCCGAGCGCCGAAGTGCAGGGCCATTCGCCGAGCCAGAAGAAGACGATCACCGGAAAGGAAAGCGTCGCCATCGTCGGCATCGAGCCAGTCGGCAATTACGCCATCAAGATCGTGTTCGACGACGGCCACGACACCGGGCTTTTTACCTGGGACTATTTGCGCAAGCTCGCGACCTGAGACGGGCCGCCTCGCCCCGCCTTCCCGTTGCGCCGCCGGCGCGCTCCGCATTACCCGCTCGAGCCTGGCGCGTCATGGCCGGGGGCTCAAAGGGCGCGGTCGGTCAAGCCGCCGGCTGAGCGCGCCGGCTTTTCGCTCTTATCGCGTTGGCTGTTGTGGGGAAGGAATCGGGAGCATGGCGGAGGTGGCGGACGGCGCCATCAAGGCGTCATGGCCGGGCTTGTCCAGGACTTGTCCCGGCCATGACGGCAAGGGTTCGACGAACGAACAGCAAACCGGTCGACCAACAGATAACGCCATAAGAGCGCGGCTTTTTCTTGCGATTATCAGAAACCACGGATAGAGTGGTCCTGTCGCCGAACGAGCCGCCTCGAGGAGCGGCGCCGGGAGAAGCGGGGAGAAGCGGGTTTTTGCGCCGGATCGTCGTAACCCATTGAAAAGGCCCAATTCGCGGAAGGGTTTTCCTTTGATACCTTTCCGGGTTCCTTTGCCCCGCTTCCGGTTTCCTTTGCTGGGCTTCCCGGAGTCTTTGCCGGGCTTCCTCCAGGCTTGGGTCTGACCGGCGCCATTGGAGCGTCATCGACCGGATCGACGGCCTCGGCTCCGTTAGGACACCTGAACCTGTCCCTCGCACTGCGCCGAGACAGGGGCGAGTTGCCGTGATGGTCGGTTCGACAGGAAGCTCGCGGCGCGGAAGAGCGCATCGGCGGCAAGAAAGACGAGCAGCCCGAGAACCGGGTATTGATAGCGCAAGATTGGCTGGCAGATGACGTAAGGCAGCATGGGCAGAAGCAAACCCGCCGCGACATAGACGTAGCGCCGGTCCCCCCGCGCGAGGCCCATGACGAGGCCGGCGAACCCCAGGATGGTGGACGTCCACGCCAGGCCCTGCTCGACGACGGCCGACCGGACATACGGCCCCCACATCCAGCGCGGCTGCATATAGAATTCCCAGACATGCCTTGCGGCGAGCCCAAGGCTCGCGAGCGGATGCTTGCGTATCCATTCCAGAGTGCGGGCGGTCAGCAACCTGCTATAGGCGGCCTCGCCTCCGACGCGCCGCATTTCAACGAGGGCGGCCGGACCGGTGAACGGTGAGACCTCATCGAGCCGATCATTGAATGCTTTCCACGGATCGGCGCGATTGAGCGCCTTATCATAGAAGCCTTGGGCGAAATTGATCCCGAAGGCGGTTCGCGTCCAGACTTTCTCACCGAAGACGGCTTCATTGCGGAGCGCCCAAGGATACAAGATCGCGACGAGCAGGATTGCCGAGATGGCGGCCGCTCCGGCGAAGCCAAGCCAGCCGCGCGTTTTCAGCGCGAGCCAGCCGATGATGCCGTAGCACGCGAGCGCGCCTGCCTCGCTGAACAGACTGAGGACGCCAGCGCCGAAAGAGAGCACGCTGAGGTCGAACCAGCTCGTGCGCTGTTTGTCGCCATCCAGCTTGAGAGCGCGCGAGAGACAGACGGCGATGCCGGCCGCGGCCAACGAACCTTCCCAGTACCGGAATTCGCCCATTTCGAGAGACATGTGGAAGGGAAGCAGGCAGAGCAGGGCGATCGCGCCAGTGCGCGCGAGCGGCGCGACGGATAGGCTTTCGAACGCGGCGTTGAGGGCTAGAATAGCCGTGAAGACGAAGGCCAGCGAAATGGACGAGAGAACGAATTCAGCCGCCGGCGTCGCAACGCCGAGCGCGCGGTAGACCACCCCAACCAAGACCGGCATTCCCGGCGGAAGATGCGCGCTGAGTCCCGTGCCGGGACCCCACGCGTCCGCCAGCTCTCCCGTCTTGCCAAACGTGGCTCCGAGATTGAAGGCTTCGCTCCGGGGAATGTGGAATTGGTCATAGAACAACAGCCATGCAAATCGTATGGCGGCCCCGAGCATGAGGAAACCCGCGACAACGCGAGACAGGATCGTGCGATCGCTAAGCTTCCTATTGGCGAATGCGACGATCTTCACGACGGGAAACGGCTATGCCCTCCGTGCGCGACGGAAACTGCGGACGAGCTCAGAAGCGCCCGAGAACCGTGCCGGCAATATCACACTGGAAGCCCTCCAGCGCCTTTGAGATCTTGCTGATGTCTCTCGTCCTCGTTCGGTGCCGCCGCGCCGCAATGATCGCCGCGCCGACACGAGACGCCACGACGTAGGCGTCGGAGCTCTCAAGCGCCGCCGGGGTGTCGTAGATCACGACGCCGTAGTTGCGCTGGGCGTTCTGCGACAGCGTCAGGAATTCCTTCGAGCTCAGCAGTTCCTGCGGATGAGGCGCGGTCGCGCCGGCGACGAGCAGCGACAGGCCGGGCACGATATCGAGGGTGACCGGCGGCAATTCCGCCTCGCCGTGGGTGAGCGCCTCGACCAGGCCTTCGGTCTTCGCGTCCACGCCGAAGAGCGAAGCGAGCCTGGGTTTTCTGAGGTTTGCATCGACAAGCAGGGTCGGGACAGCCATTTGCGCAAACGACAGGGCGAGATTGGCGGCGAAATAGGTGACCCCGACACGAGCGTGCGGGCCGATGACCGCAAAGGCGTTCTTTCCTTGCGAGAGCGGGCCGGTGGCAAGCGCGGAGCGCACCGAACGGAAGGATTCCGCGGCGGTGCTGAACGGTTGGTAGCCGACGACGAGCTCGCGCGAGTACCGGGCTTCGTCGACGCCAAAATTGAGGACCGGATAATTGTAGCGTTTCGACAGCGCGAGAAACAAACTGTCGCGCCGCACCAAGCCCAGCGCAATCGCCGCCTCTCCAAACGTCAACCCCTTGCGTCGCTGAAATCCGCGGATCGCCTCGACCTGGGCTTCGCTCAGATTTCCCGCCGCCAGAATTTGCTGCTCAATCGGATCCTTCGACGCGTGAACGGCGACGACTTCCGACTCTTTCTGATAATTCGATTTGATCGACATTTGCTAGGCTCTCAATATTCGAGTCTCGACCTGCTCGAGTTTAGCGAGCGGCGCCAACGACCCTACCCCTGAATTGTTTCCCGAAC
This sequence comes from uncultured Alphaproteobacteria bacterium, assembly GCA_963761435.1. Classification (GTDB taxonomy): domain Bacteria; phylum Pseudomonadota; class Alphaproteobacteria; order Rhizobiales; family Beijerinckiaceae; genus Roseiarcus. The sequence continues at coordinate 26,854 of CAVXHJ010000011.1, forward strand.
CGTTTCCGGTTCTTTATGCTGACCCGCCCTGGCCCAAACAATATTGACGGAGGGCGCTTTCGTCGAGTCGGACTACGCCGGTCGAAGGAGGCGGCGCGATGCTGTGGCTCTCGACCTCGAGCCTCGAACGGCGTCAAGAGCGCCCAAGAATGGGGCCCGAGACGAATATTCGAGGTCGATCGGGAAGCGCACCCGGCGATCGGTCGCCTCCGCAAGAAGCGCAAGCAGCAGGCCCAGCACCAAGCCGGCCGCGATCCCAGCCGGAATCACGACCGTCGGCTTTGGAAACGCCGGCTCGAGGGGCGGCGACGCCTTGTCGAGGACTGTGATGTCCGAAAAGGTCAGTTTGCTCTTCAGCTTCGCCTCTTCCGCCGCCCTTTCCCGCCCATTGAGCTGGTCAGAACGGAAGATGACGTCATGTTGCAACTGACCCAGGTGGTCGCGCTGCGCCTGAACGTTGATCAACGTCTTTTGCGCTTGCGCTTGCTCGGTTTGGAGCGAGGCGATCTGGGTTTGCGTCGTGGCGATGCGTTCTTTGAGATGCTGCTGCATCTTCGTCGTCGCTTCGCCGATCTGCTTGCGGATCGAGCCGAGATTCGCCTGTTCAGAGACCATCTTCGGGTTGCTGGCCCCAAGGATGCCCTTGGTGGCTTCAATCGCCGCTTCGGAGGTGGACAGCTTCTCCTTCAAGCTTGCCAAAATCTGAAGATCGGGGTCCGCAGGATCGTTCGACAGATCGGTAGAGCCGCTCGCCAGCCGGCTCTGCAAGGTATTGAGCGTAGCCCTGGCGGTCGACAATTGCTCGCTGAGAGCCATATACTGCCCGGTCTCGCTGTCTCCGCCTGCGCTCGGCGCCACTATATTTGACTGCACCTGGAATGCGGTAAGCGCCGCGCGCGCCGCCTCAAGATCCTTGCGCAATTCGTCGATCTGCGGCGCAAACCAGCGCGCCGTCTGGTCGGCGTCGGCGGCCTTCATGGCGATTGAGCCGTCGATGGTCGACGCGAGAAATGCGTTAGCGATCAGCGCCGACTGGTTCGGGTCGCCGGATTTGTATTTGACCGCAAGGACGTTCGTCCCCATGGTGAATTGCGGGGCGACGTTCTTCACCAGAGTTGAAGCCATCCAATCGTCGATGCTCTCGCGGCCGAAGGAATTGGAAGCTCGGAAACTTTGCTGAACCTGCGGGCTGGCGGTCAAGTTCAGCCGCCTGACGACATCGACCGCAACTCGCTGGCTGGTGACGAGCGCAAGGATGTTGCCCTGCATCAGCATGATCGGCGCCGGGCCGGCGGAGGTCTCGGAAATCGGATCGATGTTGCCGGGGTCGATGCTGGCGGTCGCGACCGCGTCGTAGCGGCCCGGCACAAGCAGCAGAACGCCTCCCGCCACGATCATGGTAGTCAGGAGCGCCAGTGCGACGATCCACGCACGGCGCCAGAGAATAACCAGAACCTGGGTTATCGACACGACGAACTCCCTTACCGCCACGCAGTCAATTCAAAGAAGAGAGCTGGCGGGGCTCAGATCCTAGAATATCCGCTCGTTGACCACAATCGTGTCGCCCCCCTGAACTTGATCATCGAGCGAGGCCGGGACTTCCATCGTCTGGCCGTTCGCCGCCTTGCGCTTGATCCTGATCCGCCAGTCCGAACCAAGGGTGGCCAATCCGCCGCCAATCGCGATGGCTTCTTGCACGGTCAGCGGGCGAGTTAAAGCAAATTCGCCCGGATGCCCGACATACCCGTATATATAGTAAAATGGCGCCAGGTCCACAAATATCTCGTCATTGTTGGCGATCTTGAAATTCGCGCCCGGCCCGACGGTAGCCTGCACATCCTTGGAGTCGAACTTGAAGACCGCGCCTCCCATTCGCCGTACAGTTATCGTCCCGCCGATGCCCGTATCCCGCACGCCGCCGGCCCGCGACAACAGCTGGGTCAGATTGGTTGGGCGATCGAGCGTATAGACCCCCGGCGCGCCCACCTGGCCTTGCACGCTCGCCTGCGTACCGAAGTTCGTCAGTTCGACCAGCACGTGAGGGTCCGTCACGATCTGACGCGAAGCCAAACGTCTTTCGATCGCGTGCCCGAGTTCGTCTTCGCTCAGCCCCGCGGCCTTGATCCGGCCAACGTAAGGGAAGCTGATCGTTCCATCAATTTCAACGCGCGACGTGGTGTCCATGTCCGGTTGATTGACCACCTTGATGGAGACAACATCTTGTTGCGTCAGCACGCGGCCGCCGGCGCGCGCGCCGAATGCGGCCCCAGCGACGAACGTCAGGGCGCAAAGCCCCAGCGTCCAGATCCGAACCTGTCGTGTCATCGTTAACATGGCTTCAGCTCCAACCTGGGAGTCTCAGTAGGGTCTATAGTTCAGGCTTACCGTGATCAAGTCTTGCGGAGTAATCGTATGATTTCCTACCCGCTCGGTATACGAGGCGCTCAGCGCGGCGGTGATGAATGGGGTCATCGCATATGTCGCCTGAGCGCTCACGGTATAGAAGTCTGTGGCGGTAAGGGTGGGCGCGATGATAGCGCCAAGCACACCCGGCGTGATCGGGGTGAACGCCGTGTTGGTATAGGCGACCGACCCCAAGCCGGTTAGAGCGATTTTCGGCGTCAGCTGATAGGTCAGGTTCAGGCTGGCCAGATAGGCGACCTCAGCGTTGGCGACCACCGTCGTCGGCGGGCTGACGGTTCGCGAAGCCGTCGCATTCAGCACCACTCTCGGCGCGATCGTCCACGCAGCGCTAAACCCGTAGATTGGCAGGAGCGTCTTCGGCAGGCCCAAACCGAACACGCTCGTTGTCCCCACCAAACCAATCTGACCGGTCAAGGTCAGATTAGGATTAATCTGCCTGACGTAGGTTAGGTTGAAGTTATGGAAGACAACGGTGTTTAATAGTCCGAGCGTATTGAGCGCCGCCCCGCGATTGGAGTAATCGGTGTCGGTAATGGTCGCGAGCGCCGTCAGATCGCTAGGCCCCTTCGCATACTCTATGCCGGCGGCGAGCATCAGGGCTCGAGAGTTGTTCACAGCGTCCAGCGCGTTCGAGTTCGTAACCTCGGAGATGCTGCTGTTGAAAACGACCGAGTACCCGTTGGAGACGGCGCATCTTCCGTTTTCGTTCGCCGACGTCACCGTCGCGTAGTTGACGCCCGTTCCGACCTGCTCGGTGATCAAGGCGGGCGACTTGGTCAAGAGTTCCGGTAACATTGCCGGAGCATCTTGACGTGAAATTCCAGTTCACGCCAGGGCTAATCGAATATATATTCGAGTTGAAAATGGTTCGATGTAGATAGCGTATCACGCCGAACGACCCGTCAAAGAAAAAATGTTGGTTGAACCAGTTGGCCGTGGTCGACAATCCGTAAGACGATGTCGAGGTAAAATCGCCCTGAGGCCCTCCGCCAATCAGAGTCGTGCCGGTCGGAAGAGCAAGAATATTGCTGTTGTAGGATACAGTTTCGGAAGCCGTCATCCGAAAGGGCATATCGGACCAGTTCTCGGGGAGCGTGGGCAGGGCAAATGCGCTCGACGGCGAAGAGCCGTCCGTGACAACGGCGCCAGACAGTTCGTCACCCCGGCCGCCGGTTACGCCGCCAAGCATCAGGACCGCACTGAGCGTCAAAGCCCCGCTCCGCCTCATACCACCCCTTTGCTTCAGAACGCGTAAACCCGTACGAACAACGCTCGGCTTATGTTGATGGTTTTGAGTGGCGCTGATTCTCCGCCAAGTCTCAAACGAACGAGCAAATCCCCTTGCCGCCCCCTCGGCGTTGTGTTCGGTGTTCGCGACATGCCGAGCCCCTCGGTCCATAGTCGTTCATGAACCACAACCATCAGCCCCTTTTGGCCGCCTTGGCGACGGCCTTGGAGCGCATAAAACCAGCCCACGCGCGTGCAGGCGTTGCGGTGAACACGGATCAGCCATCCTTACTCATATTCGGCCTCCCCGGACAAGGCGGCAAAAGCCACACTTGCCGACAAAACGAACAGCCTCGCGCCCGCCTGGACATGATTGTCTAGACGGGCGCCGTAGGGTTCGCTAGCATGGATTAAATGGCTATTCCGTTAAGGTCGCCCAGGTCATGAAATCGCACTATCGCGTTGTTGTTATTGGCGGGGGCGTCGTAGGGGCGTCGGTCCTCTACCACCTGACGAAATACGGATGGAGCGATGTGGCGCTGGTGGAGCGCTCGGTCCTGACCGCGGGCTCGTCCTGGCACGCCGCGGGCGGCTTCCACGCGCTCAACGCCAACCCCAATATGGCGATCCTCCAGGCCTATACCATCGACCTTTTGAAAGAGGTCGAAGCCGAATCGGGCCAGTCGATCGGTATGCACATGACCGGCGGCATTCATGTCGCCTCGGCCCCCGAACGTTGGCAGTGGCTTCAGTCGTCATACCGCCGGTTCCAGGCGATCGGTATCGACGATGTCCGCCTGGTGACGCCGGAGGAGATCAAGGCGCGCTGCCCCATCATTAACGTCGAGGGCGTGCTCGGGGGCATGTGGGCGGACCGCGAGGGTTATGTCGACACCACAGGGACAGTCTGGGCTTATGCCGGCGCCGCCAAGAAGCGCGGCGCGACCGTTATCGAGCACAACCGTGTGCTGGAATTGAAACAGCGCCCGGATGCGACGTGGGACCTCGTGACCGAGACAGGGATCATCAACGCGGAACATGTCGTGAACGCCGGCGGCTTGTGGGCGAAACAGGTGGGACGGATGGTCGGGCTCGACCTCCCCCTGTCCCCGCTCGAGCACCACTACCTTCTGACCGAGACGATCCCGGAGATCGCGGCGTCCAAGGGCGAACTGCCGATGGTCGTGGACCTCGAGGGGTTCACCTACATGCGCCAGGACCAGAAGGGCATGCTGGTGGGCATCTACGAGACGAATCCCCAGCATTGGTCGATCGACGGCGCGCCATGGGACTATGGCGTCGAGCTTTTGCAGGAGAACATCGACCGCATCGCCGGCGAACTCGAACTCGTCCATCGCCGCTATCCGGTTCTCCAGACGGCCGGCATCCGCAAATGGGTCAACGGCGCTTTCACCTTTTCGCCCGACGGCAATCCGCTCGTCGGCCCGATCGCGGGCAAGCGCGGCTACTGGCTGGCCTGCGGCGTCATGGCGGGATTCCTGCAGGGCGGCGGTGTCGGCAAGTCGCTGGCGGAACTGATGATCCACGGCGAGGCGTCGACCGACGTCTACGGTCTCGACATCGCCCGCTACGGCCCCCACGCCTCCAGTCGCGAATTCATCAAGCAGACGACCGGCGAGTTCTACGCCCGCCGTTTCGTGATGACCTATCCCAACGAGCAATTGCCGGCCGGCCGGCCGCTCAAGATGACGCCGGCCTACGACGCGATGACCGCGGCAGGCTGTCACTGGGGCAATTCCTGGGGCCTCGAGGTGCCGCTCTTTTTCGCGCCGCCCGGCTTTATCGAGAAACCCACGCTCAGGCGATCGAACGCCTTCGATATCGTCGGCGCCGAATGCCGCGTGGTGCGCTCGGGCGTCGGTCTGCTCGATATCGCCTCCTTCTCGCGCTATGAAGTGACGGGCCCCGAGGCCGAGCGCTGGCTCGACTGGATGACGGTTGCGCGGCTGCCGAAGCCTGGCCGCGCCAGGCTCGCGCCGATGCTGTCCGAGACCGGCAATCTCAAGGGCGACCTCACGATCATCAACTGGGGCGACGGAACCTTCTGGATCGAAGGCTCCTATTACCTGCGCCAGTGGCATATGCGCTGGTTCGCGGCCAATGCGCGCGCCGGAGTGAACGTCCGCGACATATCCGACGACGTGATCGGCTTCTCCCTGTCCGGCCCGAAATCGCGCGAACTGCTTGCTCGCGCGACGCATCAAGATGTGTCGAACGCCGCGCTGCCGTTCATGGGCGCGACGGTGCTCGACGTCGGCCTCGTGCGGGCGAAGGTCGCGCGCCTGTCGGTGACCGGCGAGCTCGGATACGAGATCAACTGTCGCGCCCTCGAGGCCATCGGCCTGCGCCGGACCCTGCTCGAGGCTGGGCGCGAGCTTGGCGTCAAGGAATACGGCTACAACGCCCTTCTCTCGTTGAGGCTCGAAAAGAGCTTCGGCATCTGGTCGGCTGAATTCACGCAGGCCTATACTCCGCGGATGACCGGAATGGACCGCTGGATCGCCTGGGACAAAGGCGAGTTCATTGGCCGGAAGGCGGCGCTCATCGAGAGCAAGGGCCCGTCGCCGGAGCGGGAGCTGGTCACGCTCGAAATCGACGCGGCCGATGCGGATGCGACCGGTTACGAGCCGGTGTGGCGTTCGGGTGAGATGGCGGGCTTCGTGACCTCGGGCGGCTACGGTCACACCGTGGGCAAGAGCCTGGCGATGGCCATGGTCGCTCCCGAAGCAGCCGAGATCGGCGCGGAACTCAGCGTCCATATCGTCGGCGCCGAACGCAAGGCGCGCATCATTGCGCCCTCGCCATACGACCCGGCCGGCAAGGCGATGCGAGGATGACCGGCGAAGCGACGGCGGCGGGGTGAACGATGACGGATTCCCCGACATGGTCCGCGGCCACGGGCCCGCCGCCGGAACGGCCGGCGCAAATCGGCAACGTCAAGGCGACGCGCGACGACTGGCTCGATCTGGCGCTGAGCGTGCTCGCCGCCGAGGGCGTGGCCCGCGTCACGGTGCTCAACTTGAGCGAGCGGCTTGGCGTGTCGCGCTCGAGCTTCTACTGGTATTTCAAGAATCGCGACGAGCTTCTCGACGCTCTGCTCGACCGGTGGGACCGGCTCAATACGCGCTCGATCGTCGATGAGGCGGATAGGCCGGCGGAGACGGTCAATGAGGCCGTCTGCAATGTATTTCGTTGCTGGGTCAATCCGGCCATCTTCAGCCCGCGGCTCGATTTCGCCGTCCGCGAATGGGCGCGCCGCTCGTCCACCGTCCGCAAGGCCCTCGATCGCGCCGACCGAGTGAGGACGCAGGCGCTGAACAGCCTGTTCGTCCGGTTCGGCTATGACGACGAGGACGCCTTGGTACGGGCGCGGGTGCTCTATTACATGCAGATCGGCTACTACGCGCTCGACCTTAGGGAGCCGATCGAGACGCGGCTCAACCTGACGCCGCACTATCTCAAGGCTTTCACCGGCCTCGCCGCTCGCGAAGCGGAAGTTCAGGCGTTCCGCGCCTACGCCGCGCGCCACGCCCATGCGCCCGATTTCGGATCTTCGCGAGGGCGCGGATGAGCGCGCGCTATTCCGCCTTCGCGCTTCTCCAACAGGGCTTCGCCGGCCATAAAAGCTGGCCGCAGGCCTGGCGCAAGGCGAAGCCCAAGCCTGCCTATGATTTCGTCATCGTCGGCGGCGGCGGACATGGGCTGGCGACTGCCTATTACCTAGCCAAGACTCATAAGCGAACCCGCGTCTGCGTGATCGAGAAGGGCTGGCTCGGCGGCGGCAACACCGGGCGCAACACGACCATCGTGCGGTCGAATTACTTTTATCCCGAGTCGGTGGCGCTTTATGACCTCGCGCTGAGACTCTATGAGGGCCTGTCGCGCGAGCTCAATTTCAACGTGATGCTGAGCCAGCGCGGCATCCTCAACGTTTCGCACACGCCTGCCCAGCTCGAAATCGCAGCGCGGGTCGCCAACGCCATGCAACTCAACGGCGTCGACGCGGAGCTCTGGGGTCCGAACGAAGTCCGCGAGCGGCTGCCGCTGATGACGCAGTCGCTCGATTCTCGCTATCTTCCGAATGGCGGCGTCTGGCAGCGCCGCGGCGGCGTCGCCCGCCACGACGCGGTCGCCTGGGGTTATGCTCGTGCGGCTGACCGGCTCGGCGTCGACATCGTCGAGAATTGCGAGGCGACGGGTTTCATCATGGAGAACGGCGCCTGCGCCGGCGTCGAGACGAGCTTGGGCGAAATTCGCAGCCAGGCGGTCGGGGTCGCGGTCGCCGGCCATTCGTCGCAGCTTATGGCCAAGGCCGGCGTCAGGCTGCCCATCCATTCCTATACTCTGCAGGCGATGGTGAGCGAGCCGGTCAAGCCGTGCCTCGACATCGTTCTCCTGCATCTCGGCACCGGCGTCTACGCCAGCCAGTCGGACAAGGGCGAACTCGTCTTCGGCGGCGGCCTCGACCGCATTCCCTCCTACGGCCAGCGCGGCGCGCCGCCGATGCAGGAGCTCGTCATTTCCGGCCTTCTCGACATGTTCCCGGCCTTCGGCCAATTGAAGCTGATGCGGCAATGGGGCGGGATCGTCGATGTGGTTCCGGATTCATCGCCGATCATCGGACCGGCGCCGACGCCGGGGATCTTCCTCAACTGCGGCTGGGGAACCGGCGGCTTCAAGGCGATACCCGCCGGCGGCACCCTGCTCGCGCATCTGCTCGCGACCGGCGCCCACCACGAGATAAGCCTTCCCTTCGACCTTTCGCGCTTCGCCGCCGGGCGCCTGATCGACGAGGCCGCGGGATCGGGGATCGCGCACTAAGAGGAGAGCGCCATGTATATCGCCATGAATCGCTTCAAAGTCATGAAGGGCGCCGAAAGCGAATTTGAGCACGTCTGGCTCTCGCGCGACACCCATCTCGACCGGGTGCCCGGATTCATTGAGTTCCATCTCTTGCGCGGCCCCGAGCGCGACGATCACGTGCTCTATTCGTCGCATACCGTCTGGGCGAGCAAGGACGCCTTCACCGCCTGGACGCAGTCCGAACATTTTCGCGCCGCCCACCGGGGCGCGGGCGCCAACAAGCCGCTCTATCTCGGCCATCCCGAATTTGAGGGCTTCGAAGTTCTTCAGACGATCAAGAACCCGCAGCACGAGGCCGCCTGAAGGCCGCCCATGCAAGTCTTCCCCTGCCCCTTCTGCGGTCCGCGCGACGAGCTCGAGTTCCACTATGTCGGCGAGCCGAAGGCGCGCCCCGAGCCGGCCGGGTCGGTCAGCGACGCAGAATGGGCGGACTACCTCTGGTTCAACGCCAACGCAAAAGGCGCCGCGCGCGAGGTCTGGCTGCATCTGACCTGCATGGAAATGTTCGTCATGACGCGCGACACGGCGCTCAACGCGACGCTGAGCAGCGACGCGGTCGCCGCGGGGCCCGCGCGATGAGCGGCCTTCGTCTGCCTTCCAGCGGCGGGGTCGATCGCGGACGGCCCTACGCCTTCACCTTTGACGGCAAGCCCTACGTCGGCTTCGAGGGCGACAGCATCGCCTCGGCCCTCCTTGCGAACGGCGTCCGCATCGTCGGCCGCAGCTTCAAATATCACCGCCCGCGTGGAATCTGGGGCGCGTGGACCGAGGAGCCGAACGCGATCGTCGACGTGACGCGGGCCGGCGTGACAACTCCCAATCTTCGTGCGACCACCGAGGCGCTGGAGAACGACATCGCAGTGCGCTCGGTCAACGCGGCGCCGACCGCGGCCGCCGATCGGGCAGCGCTTCTCGACAAGGTCTCGCCGTTCCTGCCCGCTGGGTTCTACTACAAGACGTTTCTCTGGCCGCGGTGGGAGACCTTCGAGGGCGCAATTCGCGCCATGGCCGGCCTCGGCCGGGTCGATCCGGACAACCGCCCTCTGGCCGACAATCCTCAGATCAACGCCCGCTGCGATCTTCTTGTCATCGGCGCCGGCGCAGCCGGACTCGCGGCCGCCAACGCCGCCGCCCGCGCGGGAGGCGCGGTCATCCTCCTTGAGGACCACGCCGAGATCGGCGGTCAGCTCACCCATCGCGGGGGGACGATCGAGGGCGGAGGCTGGCGCGAGTGGGCGCTGGGTGTCGCACAGGCGGTTCAATCCGCCGGCGGGCAGGTGATGACGCGAACGACGGCCTACGGCGTCTATGACGGCAATCTCGTTTGCGCCTGGGAGCGGCGAGCGCCGTCGCCCGACGCGCTTTGGCGTATCCGGCCGAAGCGGATCGTGCTTGCGGCCGGCGCGATCGAGCGGCCCCTTATCGTCCCCGACAACGACCGCCCGGGTGTGATGTCCGCCGACGCGGCGCTCGTCTATCTTCGCCGCACAGCCGTGCTCGTCGGCAAGCGCCTCGTTGTCGCGACCAACAACGACAGCGTCTACATGGCAGCCGAAGCCTTGGCCGAGGCCGGCGCCGAGGTTGAGATTCTGGATGCGCGCGCAACCGGTTCCTCATCAAAGCTCAGGGTGACGCATGGGGCGGCGATCGAAGGCGTCATTGGCGCTCGCGGCGTCGAGGCGGTCCGCGCCGGCGGGGGGACCCATGAATGCGACGCCCTCCTGCTTTCGGGAGGATGGACGCCGACGGTCCATCTCTACGCGCAAGCGCGCGGGCGCCTGCGCTATGACCCGGCCTTGGCCGCACTCGTTCCGGTCGGCGGGGTCGCGGGCGTCGAGGTCGCGGGCGCGGCCAATGGCGCCTTCACCCTCGACGAGGCCCTGCGCGAAGGCCATAGGGCGGGCGGCGGCGAAGGCGCCGCGCCGAACGCGCCGGCCGGCCTCTATCGCATCGAGGCTTCGTGGCCCAAGGCCGACGACGAAGGGCGGCGATGGATCGATTTCCAGAACGACGTAACCCTGAAGGATGTCGCGCTCGCCGCGCGCGAGGGCTACGTCTCGGTCGAGCATCTCAAGCGGTACACAACCCTCGGCATGGCGACCGACCAGGGCAAGACCGCAAATGTCAACGGCCTCGCCGCGATGGCGGCGCTCACTGGCCGCACGATCGACGAGACCGGAACGACCACATATCGCCCGCCTTTCGTTCCCGTGCCCATGGGCGTTATCGCCGGCCGGCGGCGGGGCGCGCTTCTCAATCCGCTGCGGCGTCTGCCGCTCGAAGCCGAACAGCGGGCCGCGGGCGGGCAGATGCGCGAATACGGCGGCTGGTTGAGGCCGGCGTGGTACGGACTGGACGCCCCCGAGCGCGCAATTCGGCGCGAGGCGCAGCGGGCGCGCGACACCGTCGCGCTGTTCGACGGCTCCTCGCTCGGCAAGATCGAGGTCATCGGCCCCGACGCGGCCAAGCTCGTTGACTTCCACAGCTACAACCGCCTTTCGACCCTGAAGCCGGGGAAGATCCGCTACGGCTTTCTGTTGCAGGAATCGGGGATTGTGTTCGACGACGGGGTGACGCTGCGGCTAGCGGAAGACCGCTTTCTTGTTTCCTGTTCGTCGGGTCACACCGACGCCGTTCGCATGCGGCTTGAGCTCTGGCGGCAGGACCGTTTCGATGCCGGCCGCATCGCCATCCACGACGCGACCGCGCAATGGGCGACGTTGACCGTCACCGGCCCTCGCTCGCGCGATCTCATTGAGGCGGCTGGAATCGAGGCCGCGCTGGACGACCAAAGCTTGCCGCACATGGCCTTCTCGGCTGGGGCGTTCGACGGCGGACCGCTCAGGGTCGCGCGGGTGAGCTTCACCGGGGACCGCTCCTACGAGCTTTCGGTTCCGGCGCGTCGAGCCGGGGCGCTAAGGGCGCGCCTGGCCGAGGAGCTGCCGGCGTTCGGCGGCGGGCTGCTGGGACTTGAGGCGTTGATGATCCTGCGCGCCGAGAAAGGGTTCATCGTCGTCGGCAAGGACACCGACGGGACAACCATGCCCCACGACCTCGGCGTCGCCGGGCCACGCGACTCGAGAGCGGACGAATATATCGGCAGGCGCTCCCTGTTCATGCCCGTCGCCCGGGACGCGCGCCGCAAGCAACTGGTCGGCTTGGCAGTCGCGGCGGGCGAGGCGCCGCTGCCGACCGGCGCGCATGTCGCGACGGGCGCCGGCGCGGCGCGCCGCTCACTAGGATATGTGACGTCGAGCTATTTCAGCCCGAGCCTTGGCCGGCCAGTCGCGATCGGCCTTGTCGAAGCGGGACTTTCCCGCATGGGCGAAACGATTGGCGTCTATCACCTCGGCGCGGAGCGCCGCGCGACCATCGCTTCCGCGGTCGCGCTCGATCCGGAAGGAAAGCGGCTCCATGCGTGAGACGCGATGGCCGCCGGCGCGCGGGCGAGCCGGACTCCTCATCGACCGGCCGCGCCTGCGGGCGCGGGCGCTCGACGGGCTCGGCCAGACGCTGATCTCGGGCAATCTCGAGGCGGCGGTCGCCGCGCTCGCGCCCGGCGCGCCCACGCTCGGGCTCTACGCGCTCGCGCCCGAGGGGGCGCATGCGCTCATGATCGGCCGCGCGAGCGCGCTTCTGGTCACTCCCGCACCGATCGCCGTCCCCGACGGCTGGCGCGACGGATGGTGCGCAACCAGCGTTGACGATGGCTGGACGGCGGTCGAAGTGTCCAGCAAGGACGCGCCGCAGGCGCTCATGCAGGCGACCTCGGCCGATCTCGCCGCCGTCTCGCCCTCGGCCGCCGTCTTCGTCTTTGGCCTGCGCGCTCTTCTGGCGCGGACCGAGGGCGGCTTTCGTGTCCATGTCGAGGCGCCGTGGCTGGAGACGCTTCTCGCCTGGCTCGAGGGCGTCTAACGTCAAAACCAGTCGCGTGGCCGCGCTTGTGACCGCTTCCCGGACGGCGGCGACGGCGCAATGGCGGGTCGTCGTGCTAGGTTGCGCGACACCGGAGGGGCCGTTCGGTCGACGTCCGGGAAGCGGCGCGACAGCTCGGCGTGCGTTATGTTCTCGAGGGCAGCGTTCGCAGGAGCGGAGCCAGGATCCGGGTCACCGCGCAATTGATCGACGCGGCCGACGGCTCGCGCCTCTGGGCCGAGCGCTACGATCGCGCCGTTGATGACATTTTCGCGATCCAGGACGAGATCACCCTGATGCTCGCGACCGAGATGCAGGTCAAACTGACCGACGGCGAACAAGCGCGGATGCACTACACGACGACCAGCAATGTCGAAGCCTGGACCTACTGGGCGCGGGGCATGTCCTATTTCCGTCAGCCTCCCTCCCGGGCCAATCGGGAGGCCGCTCAGACCGCCTGGGAGAAAGCGCTCGCGCTCGACCCGAATTCGGCGCCGCTCAACGCCATGCTCGGCTTCACCCATTGCCTGGACGCCCGATTCGGCTGGAAAGATTCGTTCGACGTCGCGCACGCAAAGGCCCGCCGCTATGCCGAAAAGGCGCTGGAGCTCGATCCCAGCAATGCCGACGCTCATATTACGTCAGGCATGGTCTTGTTGATGGAAGGGCGGCATGACGAAGCCGTGGCCGACGCCAGAAAGGCGGTTCAACTGGCGCCCGGCTCGGCCGACGTGGCGCAACTTGCCGGCTTCATTGTCCTGCCATCGGGATATGCGGGAGAGGCAATCGCGCTTTGCGAGAAGTCGATTTCCCTCAGCCCGAATTATCCCTCGGTGTATCTGGGCACGCTTGGAGACGCCTATCGACAGGCCGGGCGAACCGATGACGCGATCGCCACCTTCGAGGCCTATAACGCGCGAAATCCCGGTTTCGGACTGACCGATGTCGTGATCGCCTACCACGAAAAGGGCCAGCCCGAGGAAGCGAAGCGAACGGCCGCGCGCCTGATCGCGGCGCGACCGGAGTTCACAATCGCCGGCTGGCGCAAAACCCAGTTCATTCGCCGCAACGCCACGAGGGTCGAAGCTGACGCGGCCGCCCTCCGCGCCGCCGGACTTCCCCAGGGATGAGGATTCTCCGGCCCGGGTATTGCGCTCGCGAGTAAGTCGAAGCGCCTCAGCCGATTGGCCTTTGACCCTGAAGCGCCTCCGGCCGATTTCGCCCGAAGACGACATGCTATAGAGGTCTCGCGAAGGTGGGCGGCCTCAACAGGAGGAAGCGATGGCGGCGGAGACAGCGGAAGAACCGATCGACATCGAGCTGCCGAAGTCCTTGAAGGCGACGAGGCTCGGCGCGATCGCCCATCTGAGGCTCGCGCGGAGCGAGAAGCGCAATGCGCTCGACGACGGGACGGTGCTTGGGCTCGAGGCGTTTTTTACCCGCCTGCCGGCTGACATTCGCGCCGTCGTCCTCACCGGCGAAGGGGCGCATTTCTCCGCCGGCCTCGACCTCTCCGAAGTCGCCGGCGCACGCGATCCGCTCGACGCCACGCTCCACTCGCGGATGTGGCACCGCGCCTTCGAGGCGATCCAGTTCGGCCGCGCGCCGGTCATCGCCGCGCTGCACGGCGCCGTGGTCGGCGGCGGCCTCGAGCTTGCCGCCGCGACCCATATCCGCGTCGCCGAGCGCTCGGCCTACTACGGCCTGCCCGAGGGGCAGCGCGGCATTTTCCTTGGCGGCGGGGGATCGGTTCGGATCGCCCGGCTCATCGGCGTCGCGCGAGTCCAGGACATGATGCTGACCGGGCGGACCTTGAGTGCAGAGGAAGGCCATCAGGCGGGCGCAACGCAGTATCTGGTCGACGACGGCAAGGGATTCGAGACGGCTATGGCGCTCGCCGCCAAGGCCGCGTCCAACACGGCGACCACCAATTTCGCCGTTCTGCAGGCGCTGCCCCGAATCTTCGAGAGTGATCCGGCGAGCGGGCTCCTGACCGAGTCGCTGATGGCGGCAATTGCGGAAATGAGTGGCGAGGCCAAGGAGCGGTTGAAGGACTTTCTCGAGAAGCGGGCGGCGAAGGTGCTGCGGCAGAGCTGAAGCATCATGCTCTTTCACCGAATCGTCTCAAACGCCGGCCAACAATCAAATCAGCTTCATCCCGCGCAGCGACGCATGCCCGTCGCGGCCAACGATGATGTGGTCGTGGACAGCGACGCCCAATGACTTGGCGATCGCAATGATGTCCAAGGTCATCTTGACGTCTTGAGTCGACGGCGTCGGATCGCCTGAGGGGTGGTTGTGGACGAGCACGATCGCCGTCGCTGACAGTTCGAGCGCTCGACGCATGACTTCACGCGGGTAGACCGGCGTGTGATCGACGGTGCCCGAGCCTTGAACCTCGTCGGCGATAAGGCCGTTCTTCTTGTCCAGAAACAGGATCCGAAAGATTTCGCGGCCTTCGAACGCCATCGACGTGCGGCAGTAGTCGATCACCTCGCTCCATGAGCCCAGCGGCAGCCGCTTCTGGACCGCGCCCCTGGCGAAGCGTTGCGCGGCGGCCTCGACGATCTTGAATTCCGCGATCGCGCTTTCGCCCATGCCGTCGATTTCCTTCAGCCGCCGGGGATCGGCCGAGATCGCCTCGGCGAAAGAGCCGAGTTTCTGAATGAGCTCTTTCGCGATCGGCTTCACGTCGCGACGCGGGATGGCGCGAAACAGGACAAGCTCGAGCAGCTCGTAATCGGCGAGGGCCCCCGGGCCAGCACCCAGGAGGCGGGACCTGAGCCGCTCGCGATGTCCGTAATAATGGGGAGTTCCGCCTTCGCCGCCTTCCGTTGTTGCGGGATCCGCGGGCGCCGGCGATCGACCCGCCGCCGGCGCCGGGGCGCCCGCTTCATGCAACTGAATGCGCGGCCGCTCGCGGCGTCGACGAAAGGTCTTGGCGTCCCCCCCGCCTTCCGAAGTCATCGGATCGGCGCGCGGTCGGCTCCCGTGGGGGAAAGAGTGAAAATCTCATAGCCGGTCTCCGTCACGCCGACCGTATGCTCGAACTGCGCCGATAGCGACCGGTCGCGGGTAACCGCGGTCCAGCCGTCGGAGAGAATCTTCACCCCGTAGCCGCCGAGATTGATCATCGGCTCAACGGTGAAGAACATGCCGGGGCGAAGCGGAGCGCCTTCCCCTTTTCGGCCGGCGTGCAGGATGTTCGGCTCGTCATGGAACAGACGGCCGAGCCCGTGGCCGCAAAAATCGCGCACGACCGAGCACCGCTCCGCCTCGGCATAGGTCTGAATGGCGTAGCCGATGTCACCTGTCGTCCCGCCGGGCTTGATCGCCTCAATGCCGCGCATCATCGCCTCGTAAGTGACGTCGATCAGGCGCTGCGCCCGCCGCGGCGCTTCGCCAGCGACGAACATGCGGCTCGCGTCGCCGTGCCAGCCGTCGACAATCAGGGTCACATCGATATTGAGAATGTCCCCGTCTCGCAGCGGCTTGTCGTCGGGGACGCCATGGCAGACGACGTGGTTGATCGAGGTGCAGATCGACTTTCGGTAGCCGCGATAGTTGAGAGGCGCCGGATAGGCGTCGTGGTCTCGGGCGAATTCAAAAACAAACCTGTCGAGACTCGCCGTCGTCACCCCCGGCTTGACGAGCGGTCCGATGAGGTCGAGCGCCTCGGCGGTCAGAGCCCCGGCCTTGCGCATGGACGCGAAATCTTCCGGCCCGTGCAGCCGGATCTGCCCGCTTCGGCGGCCAATCTTCTCCCCTGCCTCGACAAATGTCGTCGACATCGTCACCCGATCCTTCCTTCCCGACTTTCGGAAACCCATACACATATGCCCTGCTTCGCGCCGAAGACAAGGCGCCTGCCCGGGGTGGCGCGAAGCGTGACGGCGGACTTTCCTGAGGTTCGTGATAGCTTCGCGCGTTGCTTCGCCGAGGGAAGACCGGACAATGGACAGACCGACGACCGTAACCGCCGCCGTGCTCGTGATCGGCGACGAAATCCTCTCAGGCCGGACCAAGGACCGCAACCTCGGCTATATCGCCGAGTATCTGGCGAAAATCGGCGTGGACGTTAAGGAGGCGCGCGTCGTCCCCGACGTCGAGGATGAAATCATCGCCGCCATTAACACGTTGAGGGCGCGCTACGATTACGTTGTCACGACCGGAGGCATCGGGCCTACGCACGACGACATCACCGCCGACGCGGTCGCGCGTGCGTTCGGCGTCACGATCGACGAGGATCCGAGGGTCATCGCCGCCATGCTCCAGCGTTACGCGCAGGGAGATCTCACGCCCGCGCGGCGGCGGATGGCGCGCATCCCGGCGACCGCGGAGCTCATCGAGAACCCGGTCTCGATCGCGCCTGGGTTCCGCATCGGCAATGTGTATGTCATGGCCGGGGTGCCGGCCGTCATGCAGGCGATGCTCGACTTCGCCGTCAAGACGATGAAGACGGGCGCCGCCATGCAAGTCGAGACCATCGAGGCGGGCGGGGTTCCGGAGGGCCGGTACGGCGATGCGCTCAGCGCGATCGCCGCCGCCCACGCCAATGTGTCGATCGGCTCATATCCGTCCTACAAGGACGGACGCTTCAACAATCAGATCGTGGTGCGCGGCAAGGCCGCAGGCGACGTGGCCGCGGCGAAGGCGGCGGTCGAGACCATGGTCGCGAAGCTCGCGGCCGACCCGGCGGCGCGCTGAGACGCAAGCGGCGCGGCCACAATGCGAAAGGTGTTGATCCGGCGTTGAGGCTGCTCGCCGCTCGCTGGCGCGCTTGGTATGGAGAGGGAAGCTTCGAGGCTAGGGAGTCGACTTTTGACCACTGCCCGCGACAAGGCCTTTCCAGTGTCATGGGACCAGTTCCACCGCGACGCGCGCGCGCTGGCCTGGCGCCTCGCTTCGGCAGGGCCGTTTGACGCGATCGTCGCCATCACGCGCGGCGGTCTCGTCCCGGCCGCAATCGTGGCGCGGGAGCTCGAGGTGCGCGTGATCGAGACCGTGAGCGTCGCTTCCTATCACGACTACAAGACCCAAGGGGGCCTCAAGGTCCTCAAAGCGATCGCCCCCGAAGTTTCAAAGCTGAATGATGGCGCAAAGATCCTCATCGTCGACGACCTCGTCGACACGGGGGCGACAGCCAAGGTCGTGCGCGAGATGCTGCCGCGCGCCCATTTCGCCACGGTCTACGCCAAGCCGCTCGGACGGCCGATGGTCGACACCTTCATCACCGAAGTGTCGCAGGACACCTGGATCTATTTCCCCTGGGACATGGGCCTCGCCTTCCAGGCGCCGATCGCCAACGACGGCGCCGGCTGAGCCGTCCTGGGCCCAGCGAGGTTCATTTTCGCGCCGAAATGTGAAACAAGCGCGCCGAAAGAGCGGACGTGGCGAAACCGGTAGACGCAAGGGACTTAAAAACCCTTTTGTGCGCCCTGCGGGTAACTTTCTTTCTGGCGGGCTTTCCATCTGGAGAACATGGACTTGTTCCGCGGCGGTAGCCGGAAGGAGGGTTGAGGGGAATCGAAGCTAGGAGCCGCACAGGAGCCAAGTGCTGGAACTGGCCGAAGATTCGCTATCGTGCGACGAAGCGCGTTATGGCACTTATATGGCAAAGCGGACGTGGCGAAATCGGTAGACGCAACAGACTTCCAATTGGAGTGCCCACGGGGAAATTCGTGGAGCAGAACCGCTCAAAGTCGGGGAACGCTAACGGGCTCGCGCCCCAGGCCAATCCCGAGCCAAGCCCTCGATTGAGGGAAGGTGTAGAGACTGGACGGGCGGCGCCTTCGGCCGAGAGGCCATGGCGAAGGGACAGTCCAGGCCACGAACGCCGACTGGCGGCGGCGAAAGCCGAAGTGGTAAGAAAATCTGTTTCTCTCTGAGAGTGCGGGTTCGAGTCCCGCCGTCCGCACCAAATGCCTTCTGAGATATGCTTTGCCAAGGTTGGGGGCGAGGGTCCCAATCCCTTGCCGGTCCAGTGATTTTTTGGGTCAGCTACTTAGGATCCGCCGGTTCCGCGCGGGCTGAACCCGCAGCGGTCAGATGATACTTCTTTCCAAGAGCAACGGGTCGAATCGCGCGCCCGACGGGTTTCGTGTCCAGTTCGATGCGGCCGTCGTGCAAGAAGCGAGTTCAGACCATGCCAGCGCGTCAGCGCGTACCTGATCGCTTCGACGAGCGTGCTCTATTCCGACAGCAACGGAGGCTGCGTCTCGAGCCAGGCGTGCAAAGCGTCGACGATTGGCTTGGAGCGACGGTGACGAGTCGCAAGCCGTTCTGCAGGCGACCAACCCTGAGCGTCAGCTCCGACGGCATAAAGTTCGCCGATACGGTGCAGCGCCTCTACCGCCATCGGCGCGTTCGTGGCCTGCGCCACGTCGTAGAACTTGCGTCGCGTGTGGCTGCAGCATGCGGCGAGCACGACATCCCCTTTATCCGCCAACGGCTCGAACCCGGCATGCCGTCGACATGAAGAACGCCGCTGAAGCGCTCAGATGCGAGGCCGGACGTTCAGCTTTGCGGTCCGACGCATACAAATAGACCGCAGCCGGCGGCTCGGGTCCGCCCCATGCTCTTTGCTCGCGGGCGTACACCCAAAGCCGTCCGTCTTGGTGCGCCCTCGACCTGGATCGAGCACCGGCACGGGCGTGTCATCGGCGAACAGATGGTCCGGCGCGAACACGTTTCTGTTAAGGCGCTCATGCAACGCCTCGAGCCACCAGCAGGCTCCGCCGACCCATCCTGCCAGCGAAGAACGTGGAAGATCGATTCCGTGGCGGGCGAAGATTTGCTACTGCCGATACAAGGGCGTGTGGTCGCAATACTTGCTGACCAGCACCTGGGCGAGCAGTGCGGGCGTCGCCAGGCCGCCGGCGATCGGCCGTTCTGGCGCCGGCGCCTGCGCTAACGTCTTGGAAAGTCCGACAGGCGTATTTGGGACGAGTGGTGTGGATGACGCGCAGCTCAGCCGGAACTCTCAATGTCGAGGCGGACCTCTTCGCGCGACAAATGGCGGGCAACGGTTTGCGACGAGAAGGCCGTTCGCCGGCTTCCATTTCGCCAGGCGGACGCTTCTCCTCCTCACGGGCGAGGTCGCTGTCGACGTCTTCGAGCGCGAGCGCAAGCTGATCGGGATCAAGGCGCTCGAACCGACGGCAAACTGCGCCACGCTGCAACGTCTTGATGATCACCACAGGCGCTCGATCTTGCCGTCGCGATGCTCGACGGCGGCAGTCATATCGCGAATGAGATGCTGCAAAAGAGCCAGTTCGGAGGGTAAATCGTCGAGATCGAACCGCACGTCTGAATCTACCCAAATCGCCTGATTCGAAGAAGCAAATTCGCTGGATTCTATGCTGGTTTCCGAAGCTTTTCAGCCTGCCAGGGCCGGCTTCCATACCCGTTCCGGCGCGCGCCAGTCGGTGCCCTCGATCAGCATGGCGAGCTGCGCCGGCGTCAACGTGATCGAGCCGTCATAACCCGCCATCGTCGGCCAAACGAAGGTGCCCCGGTCGAGCCGCTGGGTGAACGGGCAGAGCCCGTTTCCGTCCCAGAACAGGATCTTCAGCATCGACGCCTTCTTGCCCGGAAGGCGAACAGGTTGCCCGAGAACGGGTCCTGCTTCAGCGTTTGCTGCACCAGCAAGGCGAGTCCGTCGAGGCCTTTGCGCATATCGGTGTAACCCAGCCCAGGTGCACTTTCACGCCCGCCAAGCTCCGTCGCCGTCGCAGATGCTCGACGTCGATCTGAGCAAGCCGCGGCTTGAGCAATTTACGACCCTGTCGAGGTTCCAATCTCGCCGCCGCAGACTTCGCGGGTTCAGCGGACCTTTGAGGGCGAAACCGGAGGCGACAAGTCAAGCTTCCGTCGAGCCGGATCGTACGACGACGTCAACAAATTGCGTACTGCTGCGCGGCAATTCAGCAGCCAATGTGCAACGAAAACTCGCTCCGCTTTTCGCGGCCGTCGGGGCGATACGCCTTCGGCTGCCTGTCGCCGTGGCCCTCCGACGGCATCTCCGCGCCGATCAGTTCTAGACCTTTGCCGTTGTCATCAGTCACCCTGAACCACCGCAAAGCGAATTTCTCTTTGAGCTGCTTCCAACTCACTTGGATTTGATCCCGTTTCATGAACAACTCCTGCGCCGTGGCTGGCCCATTGAGCCGCCATGAATTGGGGCATGCAAGAATCGGAATCTACTCAGGCGGCCGAATCAGCCGCCCTCATGCGATCGTTTGCCCTTGGGCCCTCCTTTCCGCGTCATTTGCTCCGTGTTCGTTGCTCCCCTACTTCCCGCTGATCCAAGGGAGCTTTTCTACGGGCAAGCGAGCGCCAGCGTGCGCCGTGCCCGCCCCCGGAAGGCTCAGGATTGGCTCGCCATGCGGAAGAAAGGCACAATTCGCGCGCCGCCGAGAACTCCCATTTCGCGATCGAGCGGCGATGGTCAACCAAGCCGCACTTTGACTTGGTGCCGACCCCCATCATCCACGAGCGCCACGAGGAGCGGGCGTCCTAAGACCTCGGCTCCGTCTACTTCTGCGAACGCGACGCCCCGACAGACGCCGCTCGGGTTCTCGACGGAAATCGAGTATCGCGCGGTTCGATATTTCACCGTCGCCTCGTATTTGTCCCAGGCCTTGGGAATGCAGGGATCGACAGACAGGAACGCTCCGCGGAGTCGCAGACCAAGCAAGCTCTCAACCCCCGCGCGTTGTAGCCAGCCCGCCGAGCCGGTGTACCAGGTCCAGCCCCCGCGCCCGACATGCGGCGCTGTCGAGTAGATGTCGGCGCATACGACGTAGGGCTCAACTTTGTAGAGATAGGCATCGGCGCGGGTTCGCGAGTGGTTAATGGGGTTGAGCAACGAGAAAAGCTGCGCCGCCTTGTCGCCCTCCCCGAGCGCGGCAAACGCCATCACCGACCAGGTCGCCGCATGCGTATATTGGCCGCCGTTCTCACGAACGCCAGGCGGATAGCCCTTGATGTACCCCGGATCGTGGGTTGTCTGGTCGAACGGCGGCGCGAACAGGAGCGCCAATCCCTCCTCGCGCCGAATCAGCTGTTTATCGAGCGATGTCATCGCACGGGCGGCGCGATCGTGCGTCGCGGCGCCTGACAAGACAGCCCAGGATTGCGCGATGGAATCGATCCGGCACTCGTCACTAGCCGCGGAGCCCAGCGGCGCGCCGTCATCGAAATAGCCCCTGAGATACCATTCGCCGTCCCAGGCCTCGAGCTCGATGGCGGCTTT
Source organism: uncultured Alphaproteobacteria bacterium (assembly GCA_963761435.1). GTDB lineage: Bacteria > Pseudomonadota > Alphaproteobacteria > Rhizobiales > Beijerinckiaceae > Roseiarcus. The sequence continues at coordinate 48,560 of CAVXHJ010000011.1, forward strand.
CAGCGCGGTCGCGCGCGCCGTCCATGTTTCCGCGCGCTTCGTCTCGTTGCGCGCCAGCGCCAATGGCGCAAAAGCCAGGAGCGTCGCATGCAGGAACCATCCCAGCCAGACGCTCTCGCCCTCGCCCTTTTCTCCGACGCGGTTCATGCCGTCGTTCCAGTCGCCTGTGCCGATGAGCGGAAGCCCATGCCGGCCAACGGCCAGGCTTGCATCGAGCGCAACGGCGCAATGTTCGAAGAGAGTTCCGCTCTTTCGAGAAACCGTCGGCTCAAAAAAGCGATCTGTTTCGCCCGCTTCGAGTTGCGCGCCCTCGAGAAATGGAATCAATTCCTCGAGCACGAGCGTGTCGTTCGTTGTCTCAACGTATTGAGCGACCGCGTATGCCAGCCAAGCACGATCGTCGGATATTCGGGTCCGGACGCCTTGACCGGAATGAGGCAGCCACCAATGCTGCACGTCGCCCTCGGCGAACTGGCGGGCGGCCGCGCGCAGCAGGTGCTCGCGCGTCAGATCGGGCCGGCCGGCTGCCAGCGCCATGCCGTCCTGCAATTGATCCCGAAAGCCATAGGCGCCGCTGGCTTGATAGAACGCAGAGCGCGCCCAAATCCGGCATGCGAGCGTCTGGTATAGCAGCCAGCCATTGAGCATGAGATCCATCGCGCGGTCGGGCGTCTTGACCTCGATCGCGCTCAAAGTCTCATCCCAGGCGCGCGCGATGTCTGCTTCCAAGGCGTCGAGATCGGCAGCGCGAATCGCCAGGATCTCGGCGCGCGCGTCCTCGCGCGTTGCGGCCTCTCCCAGAAAGAACACGACTTCGACCACGCTCCCCGGTTGCAATTCCAGCTTGGCGCGCATCGCGGCGCAAGGATCCAAGGCCGCGCCAACCTTGTTTGACAGCGGCGACGCGCTCGCGAGCGCAGCCGGATTCGCGAGCGTCCGGTTACGGCCTATGAACTCACGACGATCGCCCGTCCAATCGCGCTGGGCGCCCCGCATGTCCGCAAAAGCGACACGCGAACCGAAAGACGGATTCATCGGATTGCGCGCGAAGATCGCGCCTGTCGTCGCATCCGTCTCGGTTTCGACAAATGCGAGAGTGGCGGATCTCGATGCGCCGAGCACCCACTCGATATAGGCGGTCACGCTGAGATGGCGGATCAGGTTCGATTCGTTCGTCAACCGAAGGCGCGATATCTTGATCGATCCTTCGATGGGCACGTACTGAAGAAGATTGGCGCAGATTCCGTGGCCGGTATGCTCGAAGCGGCTATAACCCCGACCATGACGAGCCACATAGGTCGCCGAGGCCTCGCGGATGGGAAGCGCTGTCGGACTCCAGACCTCGCCGGTTTTGTCGTCGCGCACATAGAAAGCCTCGCCCGGGGGGTCGCTGACAGGATCGTTGGACCACGGAGTGAGCTGGTTTTCGCGGCTGTTACTCGACCAAGTGTAACCGCTGCCTTCGGTCGCGGTCTGGAAGCCGAACCTAGGATTGGCGACGACGTTGATCCAGGGCGCCGGCGTCGCCTGGCCGGGCCCGAGTATCGTCACATACTCCTTGCCTCCTGCCGCAAATCCTCCCAACCCGTTGAAGAATTCCAGCTCGGGCGTGCGCAGCGCCGCGAGCCGCTCAGGGCGAGCCATAGGGGCTTCTTTGAGCGGACGCATGGGCTCAATCGGGTTCACGATGCGATCGAGTTGATCAGAAAGGCTTCCCTGCTGCGCCACAAGCACAACGCGAGCGGCGGAAACAAGCAGCGAACGCGTCTGGGCGGCGATCAGGTCCGCCCGAAGAACGAAGACCCGACCTAGTCGGGGATCGATCCCGGGAGCGGGCCGCGACTGACTTGCGCGCACCAGCGTCTCGATCGCCACCTGAAGGTCTTGCACGTATGACGATTTGCGCTCGTTCAGAATGACGAGATCGACTGCGAGCTGCTTCATCCGCCAATATTCATGAGCTTTCAGCACTTGGCGGGCGACGCTGAGAACTCTCGATCTCGATAATTCGCAGTAGTACGATCGGCAGATCACCCGAGATGCCCTCAGACCATAGACCCGATTGCGGACCTGAGCCGTGCCGGATGACGTCCGATGACGGCCGCAAATCACGGCCAGCGAAGATGACGTGGCTTGCGAGGCGTTGAAAGAGCCCAGCTTCGCCGGGGCTGACGCCAAGGTGATGGAGCTGCACCTGCGCCTGAGTCCACGCAAGCGTCGTTGCGCGCTCATAGGCCGCTGCATCTCGATGCTTGTCGATGCAATCTAAGAGCGCTGCCCGCGTCCTTGCAGCCATAGTCCAGAAGTCGACGCGAACCGTCGCTCCGGCGGCGATGCGAACACGACGGCGCAACGCGAAGATTGGATCGAGCACGGCTCCGATCGAATTGGTCAGCGGCCGCGCGTCCAGCATTGCGATGGGCGCGCTGACGCCGTGTCCGCGGCCGAGGAAGCGCGCCCTGTCGGTCTCGAACGCCGGCTTGCCGACCGCTTCGCCATTGGCGACGCTTAGATGCGCCGTCCAAATTTCGGGGTCCGAAGGGCTCCGCTTTCGCCGCGTCGCGAGGATCGCGCCGGATTCCGCAAGGTATTCGGTCTCGACGAACATCTTCGCAAAGGCGGGATGCGCGACATCGGCGCCCCGTGGCCCCAAAACGAGTTCGGAATATGATGTGATCTCAATGTCGCGCGCCCGACTTCCCGCGTTGGAGATGGAAACGCGTCGAACCTCCGCGTCGTCTTCGGCCGAAACAAGAACTTCAAGCGTTGTCGTCAGATTCCCGTCGCGTCGGGTGATCCTGACGCGATCCTCATTGAAATCGACGGCATACTCGTCGGGCTCAGCGCCAGTCGGCTGAAAACCTCCCGACCAAACGGCGCCGCTCAGCGTATCTCGAAGGAATATATAAGAGCCGCTGTCGTCTCGCGTGGCGTCCTCTCGCCATCGTGTGATGGCGAGGTCGCCCCAGCGGCTGTAACCGGAGCCGGCCGCGGTCATCATCACGGCATAGCTCCCGTTGGAAAGAAGATGCGTCGCCGGCGGGGATTGATGAACGGAAACAATTTTACGCCCGCCCGAGGTATCTGTGTCGATGGCGCGCGCGGCAGACTTGACCTCGGCTGCCCAAGGCCGCGTGGATGCGACCTCGCGAGGAACCCGCTCCTGCAACAATAATTCCGTTGCTCGAATGATTGGCTCGGCATGGAACCGCTCTCGCATTGCGCCGTCAAAGACCGCGTTGGCGATCGCGACGATCGTCATGCCTTGATGATGCGCCATGTAGGCGCGGACGAGAGCGAAGCGCTCGCCTTCCGGAACCCGCGTTGGGGTAAAATCTACAGCCTCGTAATACCCATACCGGCCCCGCGCGCCCATTGTCGCCAAGCGTTCAAAATTCGTGACCGCGGCCGAGGGATCGATCATGCTCGCCAGGCCGGTCGCATAGGGCGCGATGACTCTATTTTCTCCGAGCCCCCGTTTTAGTCCGAGACCGGGCACGCCGAAATTGGAATATTGATAGGTCAATTCCAGATCCCGCGCATTGTAGGCGGATTCGGAGATCCCCCAAGGCAAGCCGAGTTTCGCTCCGTATTCGATCTGACGGCGCACGACGAGCCGATCTGTCTGTTCCAGCAAACTCCCCACGGGCGCGCGCACGACGAGCGGCGGCATGAGATATTCGAACATTGAACCCGACCAGGAGATCAGAGCCGTGCCGCGGGCAACCGGCGTAGCGGCGCGACCGAGCCGGAACCAGTGTCGGGCAGGTATGTCTCCTTTGGCGATCGCAAAGAAACTCGCCAGCCGCGCCTCCGATGCAAGAAGGTCGTAGCAATTGGGATCTGGGGTCGATTCAGAAATGAGAAATCCGATCGAAAGCAATTGGCGCACCGGGTCGAAGAGAAAACCAAAGTCCATCGCCATCGCCATCGCGCGGAATGCGCTTTCCAGGACGAGCAGCCTGGCCGCGTTGGATTCGCCCGCCTCGGCCAAAGACTTGTGGTCCGCGCGATGCGCCTCAATTGCGGTCAGGCTCGCCCGAGCCCAGTACAAGAGATCCGACCCGCTTCCATCGCTTCGCTCGAGTGCGATCGCGCTGCTGATGTCGACCATGATCGCCGCTTCGGCGGCGAGCTCCGACAATTGAGTCGCGAGCGCTTCCTCTGACGGAGCTGCGATCGACAGAGTATTGGTCATCGCCGCAAGCGAATCCTCGAGTTGGCGCGGAGTCACTGTCTGAGTTCGAGGACCGAGACGCAGGTGAACCGCCTGCTCAACGGTCAGCGCATGCGTGTCGGCGATTCCGGCCCAGCGGCAGGCGGCGGCCATCGGCGATTCCCTCCATTCCTTGCACGCGTTGGCGATGGCGATGAGATGGCCGGCCAGGTTGCCGCTATCGACGGAGGATACATATTTGGGCTCGAGCGCCTTGAGATCGCGGGTGTCGTGCCAGTTGTAGAAGTGTCCGCGAAAACGCGGCATACGAGCCATTGTCGCAAGCGTCGCTTCAAGCTGGTCGAGGGTCTGGGCCGTTCCAATCCAACCGAAGTCGTGGGCGCAGACGACAGAAAGCAGATACAAGCCAATGTTGGTCGGGGAGGTTCGGTGAGCGATCTCGGATGTGGGGTCCTCTTGGAAATTGTCGGGCGGCAACATATTGTCGTCCGCCGTCACAAATGTTTCAAAAAACCGCCAGGTGCGGCGCGCGGTTTGACGCAACGCCAGTGATTGGGCCTCCGACATCCTCGTGATGGTCTCGACGCCCGGAGAAAAGCTGACGAAACGCGCTACAGCAGGAGAAAACAGCCAAAGCGTCACCAACGGCGTCGCAATCGACCAACTTCCATGCCCGAAAAGGAGCGCCAGAAGCAACGCTGCCGCGGCGAGAATAAACGCTCCCGACATTTGGACGGCGAACCCCTGAAGATCGAGACGCTTCGCGGCGGCAGCCTGTGCCGCGGGAGTCCACTCGAGCAGGTGTCGGCGACTGACGAAAAGCCGCCACAGCGTCCGCGCGATCGCGTCGCCCATCAACCAGGCCTGATCCGCCAGGAACGTGACATTTAACAACGACAAGGTCGCTGCGAGACGGAAATCTCCCCCCAGCGCTCGCAAGTGGCCGGACATCGCAGCACCCGGACGACGGCCCGGAATTGCAGAGATGGCGGGTATGAGACTTGGCAAAATGATGGTCGCAAGCACGAACGCCGTCCAGACGAGCGCAGATTCAAATGACAGCGTCCAGCCGATCGCCAAGGCCAAGACGCATGCAGGCGCGCTAAGCGTTCGTCGCAAATTGTCGATCATCTTCCAGCGACCGATCCGCAGCAGCTCGTCCTTGACGGTCGGCGCCCGGTCGCCCGTGCCGGCGAAACCGAAAATCCAGGGCAGGAGTTGCCAGTCTCCGCGCGCCCAACGGTGATGACGCCGAGCGCTCACATCATACCGCGAAGGAAAATCGTCCACGACTTCGACATCAGAGGCGAAACCCGCGCGTGCGAAAGTCCCCTCGAACAAATCATGGCTCAGCAAGGTCGAGTCCGCAGCCCTGCCCGAAAGGACGATCTCGAACGCATCGAGATCGTAGATGCCTTTTCCCGCATAAGAGCCCTCGCAGAATAGGTCCTGGTAAACGTCAGAGACGGCTGCGGCATAGGGATCGATGCCGCTGGAGCTCGAAAAAACACGCTGAAACAGTGAACCTTCGCCGCCATTGGGAAGCGAGGGCGTCACCCGCGGCTGGAGGACCGCATAGCCTTCCACGATCGCGCCGCGCTCCGCGTCGAAACGCGGGCGGTTGAGCGGATGCGCCATCTTGCCAATCAGCCGCCGAACAGTGTCGCGCGGCAGCCTCGTGTCAGAGTCCAGGGTGACGACGTATCGAATGTCTGGCGGAGGCGATGACGCTGCGCCGCCGATGTCCATGAAAGTGGTGTCGGTGGCCCCGCGTAGAAGTCGGTTCAATTCATGGAGTTTGCCGCGCTTGCGCTCCCAGCCGATCCAACGCCGCTCACCCTCGTTCCAAACTCGCCGACGGTGAAGCAGGAGGAACCGCGCGCCAGTGGGCGCGGGGCCGTAGCGTCGATTGAGGCGGTCGATGCCCGCGCGTGCGACAGCGACCAATTCCGCATCGGCTTCCGCTCGATCGACGTCCGCGTCGATCCAATCCGATAGCAGAGCAAAGTGCAGATCGCCTTCTGGACTGGCAAGATGGTGGATCTCGAGCCGCTCAACCTGCTCCTCGATGTCTTCGGGCGTCGTCAGGAGCGTCGGCACAGCGACAAGCGTGCGCAACGATTCGGGTACTCCGCCCCGAAGGTCGAGGCCCGGCAACGGAACTGGGCGAACGAAAAACGTGACCCCTCGGTTGACAAGCGTCACACCCGCATCAATCGCGGAAATGGCGCCGAGAACCGCGAGCATTGCGACCTGAATCGGGCCGAGGCCCAGCCAAGCAAGCGCGGTCAGCGGAACCGCCAGAACGATCGCGGACGTGGCCACGATCGCCGCAGCGTAAGCAACAAATTTCTGTTCTGCCGTGACGCGCGCCGGCCAGCCCCGAATCCCACGAAAGCCAATCGAGGCCTCGAATTCGCGGCGTCCTCCGGCGAGCAAATGGTAACCGGGGTCACTATGCCGTAGTTGCTCCGGAGGCTCGCAAGACGGATGGGGCGCGTGCGCCGCCGCGACGGCGAGGCGCGCGATCTCGAGCTCGTCGCGGTGTGACCTCCGCGCCAGGTCTTCCACGGCGCTTCGGTAGAGGTTGCGGGTCGCAAAATCCATTTCGTGAAATGCGCACCCCGAGGCCAGGACGTCATCGACGAGACAATAGCGTTCGAACAGGACTTGCCAGTCGACCTCGACGATCACCCTCAGGCTCGTCACGATGTTGCGGACGGTCACGTTCGCGGCCCCTTGGCTACGATGGACCTCGCGCACGGCCGAATCCGCGGTCAGGCCCTGTTTCGCTAGCTGCTCGTCGAGCCAAGCCAGCGCTGGCGTGAACTTCGGATCTTGATCGCGAAGCCGATGCACGAGTTGGACCGCGAAGGCCTCGGAAAGCGGCTGCGCGCCACGGCCCGCAAAAACGACCGACGCCGGCTCCGCGGCGCGCCCACTCACTCCGAGAAGTCGGTCGGCTAGGTTATCGGCCTCGTGCCGCGCGGTGCGGCTGAGCGTAATTTGTTGCGCGAGCCGCCTCAGATTTTCGATCAAAACAATTTGCAGCGTTATCGAGACGGCCCAGAGCTCGCCGATTGTGAGGGATTGGACCTCCTGATACGCCTTGACGTAGGAAACCAGGATGTCGGAGTCAAAGCAGCTGTCGGTATGAGCGACGAAGGCCCATGCCATCCCGAAGACACGGGGATAGCCAGCGAATGGTCCGGAGACGAGTTTTGGGAGCTGGCGATAATAGCCCGGAGGCAAATCGGTGCTGACCTCACGGATTTGTCTTTCTACCAAGTGATAGTTGTCGATCAGCCACTCCCCCGCCGGCGTGATCGCGCGCCCGTCGTCGATAGCCTTCACGATCGATCGATAGGCCGATAGGAGGACCACGCTATTGTCGGCAAGTCGGCCGGCCAGAGGCAGGCCCCGGGTCGCATGAGGAGCTACGGTTTGCGCAATCGCAAGACTCTTCGCATGCGACTCGAGGCGCTCCACGCTGAACAATTCCTCACGAATCGGCTGCTCGCTGTCCCATGGCGACGCCTTCCGGGAGAATCCAAGGAAACGACCCGTTGCGATTGCGGGCTTGGCCGTGAAGTCTAAGTCTGACAATGTCGGTCTCCCGCGGGATGGGCTCGGGCGGCGAGACGGATCGTCGAGTCAAGAACGATCGGGATTCTTTCGAAAATCGTCGACTCCGCCCGCGCGCGGGTTTCTTCCCGCCGGCCGAATTCCGGAAAAGTGCTTCCCGTTGCTATCGGACGAGAATGGTATCCGTTCGTTGACTACCGATGGCAGCCTCGGAAACTACCTACGCGGAGTTTCATTTCGTGAATGATCCCGCGCTCAGTTCCGACTTCCTAGACACGTTGCAACGCGAGACGTTCGACTATTTCGTTTACGAGGCGAGCCCGCTCAACGGACTTATCGCGGATAAAACCCAGACCGGGTCACCGGCGAGCATCGCGGCTGTCGGGTTCGCCCTCTCGTCCTATCCCGTCGGGGTGGAGCGTGGCTTCATGCGTCGCTCAGACGCAATCGCGCGAACCCTTGCGACCTTGCGTTTTTTCCAGGCCAGCGTTCAGAGCGCCGACCTCGATGCGACCGGATATAAAGGCTTCTACTACCACTTTTTAGACATGGTGAGCGGAAAGCGCGTCTGGAGATGCGAACTGTCGACGATCGACAGCGCCATTCTGTTTGCCGGCATGTTGACAGCCGCCGCCTATTTCTCCGGCGAAGACGAGGACGAGCGCGAAATCCGCACACTAGCCGACGCGCTCTATCTGCGCGCTGATTGGAACTGGGCGCAAAACAGCGGCCTGACCGTGACCCATGGCTGGCAGCCCGAGAGCGGTTTTCTGCGCTACCGCTGGGAGGGCTATTGCGAGGCGATGATTCTCTATCTCCTCGGTTTGGGCTCGCCGACGCACCCTCTACCTCGCGAAAGCTGGGAGCGGTGGACCTCCACTTACGACTGGCGAATGATCTACGATCATGAGCTTCTCTATGCGGGACCGCTCTTCATCCACCAGTTCTCCCATATCTGGATCGACTTTCGAGGAATTCAGGACGACTATATGCGTGACAAAGAGATCGATTATTTCGAAAATAGCCGCCGCGCGACCTATGTTCATCAGCAGTATGCGATTGCCAATCCAGCCCGTTTTGAGGCCTACGGCGAAAACTCCTGGGGAATCACCGCGAGCGATGGTCCCGGGCCGGCGACTTACACAATCAAAGGAAAAAAGAGGCGCTTCTTCGGCTACGAGGCTCGGGGCGCGCCTGACGGCCCTGACGACGGCAGCATCGCTCCGTGGGCGGTCGCCGCCTCTCTCCCCTTCGCGCCCGATATCGTGCAGCCGGCGCTGACGCATTTCGAGACTTTGAAGCTGCGCCAGAACAACGCCTACGGCTTCAAAGCAGCTTTCAACGCCACGGTGGCCGACCGATCCAGTCCATCGCAATTATGGATCTCGCCGTTTCACTTCGCCATCGACCAGGGTCCCATTCTCCTGATGCTCGAGAACTACCGCACCAACCTCATCTGGAATCTCCTGCGTCAAAGCTCCTATGTCGTCGGGGGGCTTCGCCGCGCGGGCTTTTTCGGGGGATGGCTCGGAGCCCAAAGCTTGGTGGGGACGGATAGACAGCGCGACCATCTCTAGCGCACGAATTGGCGATGGCTGTCCTAGACGCCGCCGGCAAGCGTTTGCGCTGAGCACTGCCGCGACGCCGTCTTCGGCGTCAGGTTTAGACTCGGCTTCGGGTTTGGGCTCGGCCTTGGCTTCGATCTTGGGTCCGGCCTTGGCGTTTGGCTTGGAGGCCGGCGGCCCCGCATTGGATTCGGCTTTGGGCGCGGATTTCGAAGCGGTGGAATCGACAATCCAATAAGCAAACAGCTTCACGCGATCATTCACGAGGAACCAGACCAGGGCGTAGCCCCAAACGAAGAGCGCCCAGCCCCAGCCGAGCGGCGTCATGAACAATCCGTAGACCGCGATCAGGGTCGCCAACGTCTGTGTGCCGACCACCGCGACCAGCAAGATTCTGGCCGGGCGTATGGACCAGAAAGGTCCCCGTGTGCGCGTCAGAAATATGGTGAGGTGACCGGCTACTGACAGCTTGAGATACATCAGCGTTTGGATATGCGCGCGGTCGAGATGGAAGACGCGCTCGCCGAGATAGAAGAGTCCGAATGCGGAGATGACGCCGACAACGCCGAGAACTGTCGATATGCCAAGAACCGTGCGCATCTCCCAGGCTTCGGGCTTGTTCCGGTAGATGACATTGTCGTACGCGATCGACAGGATGGCGCCGTCGTTGAGCAGCGCCAGCATGACGATCATGATCGCAGTCAGGGGATAGAATTTGAAGACGACGATCGCCAACGTCATGAATAGGAGAACGCGCAGTGTCTCGGCGATGCGATAGATCGCGTAACTGTTCATCCGCTGAAAGATGCGGCGGCTTTCCTTGATCGCTTCGATAATCACCGAGAGGCCGGGTGTCAGCAGCACGATGGAAGCCGCTGCCCGCGCCGCGTCGGTCGCGCCAGAGACGGCGATCCCACAGTCGGCCTTTTTCAATGCGGGGGCGTCGTTCACGCCGTCGCCGGTCATGCCGACAATATGGCCATGCTTCTGCAAGACGTCGACGATATGAAACTTATGTTCGGGGAACACCTGAGCGAAGCCGTCCGCATCCTCGATGGTCTTGGCCACCGCCGCTGTTTCCTCGCTCTTGGCGTCGCCGAGCGTGTTCGCGTCGAGGATGTTCGAACCCATGCCCAGGGTCTTGGCCATCTCGCGGGCGATCGCCAGAGCGTCGCCGGTCACCATCTTGATCTTCACACCCATCTCAGCCGCCGTCGTGACGGTGGCTCTGGCGTCTTCGCGCGGCGGATCGAACAGTGGCAGGACGCCCAGAAGCCGCCATTCTCCGTCGCCGTCGGCGCGGGCGATGCCCAGCGCACGAAAGCCGCGCGCGGCAAAGTCTTCGACGGCCTTGTCGACGGCGGACTTCACCACGGCCGCGTTCGCCGAGAGCGCCAGGATGACCTGCGGCGCGCCCTTGGTCACCTTGAATGTCTTTCCATCCGCGCCCTTGACCGTGGCCTCGGTCCGCTTGTGCACGGGATCGAACGGCTGAAAATGCGTGACCTGATAGGGCTTCAGCGCCTGCTTGTCCTTCAGGCCGCCGAGCACCGCGAGATCGATCGTGTCGTTATTCGCCGCCTGCGACGCCAATGCGCCCGCGAGGATGAGGTCCGTGGCGGTGAAGGCGTCAAGGCAGAACGGTTCGCCGAGAGTCAGCTTGTTCTGAGTGAGCGTTCCGGTCTTGTCGGCGCAGAGCACATCCACGCCCGCCAATTCCTCGATCGCGACCAGTTTGCTCACAATCGCCTGTTTCTTGGCGAGCAGGCGCGCGCCGACCGCCATCGTCACCGACAAGACCGTCGGCATCGCCACGGGGATGGCCGCGACCGTCAGCACCAGCGCGAACTGCAACACGGTGAGGATCGGCTCGCCGCGGTAGACTCCAAGTGCGATGATCACCGCCACAAGGATCAGCGCGAGGACAATCAGGTAGTTGCCGATCTTCAGCACGGCTTTCTGGAAATGGCTGACGGTGACCGCCGTCTCCACCAGTTCCGCCGTCTTGCCGAAGTAGGTTTTGCCGCCCGTCGCGTAAACCAGCGCGCCGATTTCGCCGCGACGAACGACCGAACCGGAGAACACGGCGTCGCCAGATATGCGCGTGGCGGGCAACGATTCTCCGGTCAGCGCCGACTGGTCGACGGATATCTCGTCGCCGTCCAGCAAGCGCGCATCGGCCGGCACAATGTCGCCCAGGCGCAAGCGGATGGCGTCGCCGGGCACAAGTTCGCGCGCCGCCGGATTGACCCATTTCCCGTCGCGTTTCACCCTGGCCTTGATCGCGAGCGTCGCCTTCAGGGCGGCGATAGCGTTGCCCGCTTGATGTTCTTCCCAGAATCCGACCACGGCATTGGCCAGAAGCAGAACGAGGATGATGCCAAAGTCAGGCCAGTGCTGGGCTGCCGCCGACAGGATCACCGCCGCTTCAATCATCCAGGGGATCGGACCCCAGAAATAGGAGAGGAACTTCAAGATCTCGTTGGTCTTCTTCTCCGCGATCTCGTTCGGCCCATATCGAGCGAGCCGCTTCTCCGCCTCAGCTTGAGTCAGGCCATCCGGCGACGAACTCAGCTTTTTCTCGACCTCCGAGAGAGGCAGGGTTTGCAGATTGTCCTTCGCATCAGAGCTTGGACCAGCTTTGGATCCGGGAGCCTTGGGGTGATCTGCATGAGCTTTCATGAACCAAGTTCCTTCGACCTTGGCCACGCGTCGATTTAGGCGTGCCGCGCGGGACGCCTATCCTCATGTGCATGGCCTCTGTCGCGCGCAGCAATCGAGCTCTCATCAAGCTGGCGCGGCCTTGTTCCTACGCTTCACGACCTCCGTGGCGCCCTCATCCGCGAAAAATCAACGCGGTTTCGCTGGATGACGACGCTAACGGGCCGAAGTAACACTGGCCTAGGGGGCTTAGCGAAAACAGGTTCGGAATCTACCTATCCCGATCCCATCTGAGAGCGCCGCTTTCGACGGTAGTTCGGCACGCCGCAGCGCTCGAGAACAGGGAGCAGAGCTACCGTGACCGCGCCGTTCGCTTAACTCGCATCAACGAGAGGTTTCGAGGCTTTCGCCGCGTCCAAGCCTTCGTGCACATCCAGGCGAGAGGGATTAGCCGGGGCGAGTATGGTTTTGGCGCGCGCCCTTTCAGACGGGCGAGTCGCTTGGCCGTCGCGGCGGTGTCCATTCACCATGTCCTGAGGCCGGCGTGAGTACTTTCCGAGGCTGTCCGCCTCCGGATTTTTTCACTAGCGTCACAATGCAGGAGCGAGCGACGCAGGCCCAAGCGCGTCATTCGCCTTCGCCGTACGCAAGGACAGCAGGTCATGGACAAGAACAGAGTCGCCGGTTCGATCAAGGAAATCAGGGGCGCAGCCAAAGAGGCCGTCGGCAAGGCTGTCGGAGACGCCAAGTTGCAGAACGACGGCAAGACCGAGAAGGCCGTCGGCAAGATTCAGAACGCCGTCGGCGGCCTGAACGCCGCGGTGAAGAAACCGTAGCGGCGCCGCTTCAGACGACTCTGACCTGCCCAGAGCCCGAAATATGAGCACAATTCTCCTTGTCATAATCCTGATCCTCATCTTCGGTGGTGGCGGGGGATATTATGCTCATGGGCGCTATGGCGCCCCGGCCTAGGCGGCGTTCTTGGCATCGTTCTGATCGTGCTTATCGTCCTGTGGCTCATGGGCCGGTAGGTCAAGGTGCGCACCGAGACGCCAATCGACCCTGGGTGCTTACAAAGCTTGGGCGCGCCGGCGCGAGGGGTCGCGCGAATTCCGTTTGAGGACCTCCTCCTTGAGTCGTCGTGATCGTCGAGGCCGCGTTCGGTCATAGGCCGATGGCGAAACTTGGATTGCGGCATCCGCGCTGAGCGTGTGGGGCGTTGATCCGGAGCTTCGGCATGTTGGATTCGGATCGGCAGCCTGAGATTGAGGCGCCAGAGGAATTATTGGCGGATATGCCGCTGCCGTCCGATGCGAGGACTTTCTTTCTCGGCGGCATTTTTGTTCTATTGATATTGACGGCGGCCTATGTGGCCAGTGAGATCGTCTTGCCGATGATCTTCGCGGTCATGCTCAATCTCTTGATGCAGCCGGCCTTGCGCGCACTCGAGCGATTGCGGACGCCAAGGGCGCTGGGCGCTCTTGTGCTCATACTTGTCGTGATCGCGACGATTGTCGGACTTGGCGCCGCCATCTCCGGACCCGCCGAAGCGTGGATAGCCAAGCTGCCTGAGGGCGTTCCCCGCATCCTGGAGCGGCTGAGATTTCTTGATGCACCCATCAATACGCTTCGGACATTTCTGGCGGCCGCAAATAGTTTCGGCGCCGCGGGCCCGCAGCGAAGCTCGCCCGGGCCTTTGGACGGCGCAGCGATTCTCTCGAGCGTCTTCGCCGGGACGCGGAGCTTCGCCAGCGGTCTGTTCACCACCGTCTTGTTTCTCTACTTCCTCCTCGTTTCGGGCGACAGTTTCCTGCGGCGGCTGGTCGAGGTCTTGCCCAGGTTCGCCAGCAAGCGGCAGGCGGTCGACATCTCGCAGCAGATCGGGCGCGATATTTCCGCCTATCTCGTCACAATCACCCTGATGAACGCGCTAGTCGGCGCCGCGACCGCCCTTGTCATGTGGTCGACCGGAGTGGGCGATCCCGTTCTATGGGGGACGGTCGCATTCGTTCTCAACTATGTGCCGCTTCTCGGGCCCGCGGCCGCTATTTTCATTTTCCTGTTCGCCGGCTCGCTCACCATCACTTCGACCTGGCAAGCCCTTCTCCCGGCGGCGCTCTATGGCGCCATCCATGTGGTCGAGGGCGAGACGGTGACGCCGATGCTTCTCGCCAGACGATTCACGCTCAATCCGGTTCTCGTTATCTTCTCTTTCGTGTTCTGGTTCTGGCTGTGGGGCGTCCCGGGCGCGATTCTTTCGGCGCCAATTCTGGCGACGACCAAGATCGTGTGTGATCGCGTTCGGCCGCTCGCGGCTCTTGGCCATATTCTCGCCGGGTGAAGGCGTGAGCCCGCGGCGGCTCAAGGCGCCATCGACGGCTCATCTTCTCCGCCCGACGCGAGAAGCGCCAGCCGGGCAAGGGCGGGCAGCGACTTCGACCCGGTTCTCTTCATGATCGAGGCCCGGTGGCTCTCGACCGTGCGCTGGCTGATGCCGAGGTCGGCGGCGATGTTCTTGCTCGGCTGGCCCGCGAGCACCCTTTCCATCACGTCGCGTTGCCGCGGCGTGAGACCCGCGAGGTGAGCTGACGCTGACTCTCGCAGCTTCAGCAACTTGCTCGAATCCTGCGACAACTCGAGAGCCCGCTCGATGCTAGCGACGAGCTCCGCGCGGCCGATCGGCTTTTCGATGAAATCCAGTGCGCCCGCTTTCATGGCTTTAACCGCCATAGGCACGTCGGCCTCCCCGGTGATCATGATCGCTGGCAAGCGATGGCCTTCGTCACGGAAAGTCTCGAGCAGTTCGAGCCCGCTCATCCCCGGCAGATAGGCGTCGATCAGCAGGCACGCGGATTTGCCAGGAGCAAAGGCGTCTAGAAACGCCTCACTGCTCGCATAGGATTTGACGACGCGGCCATCGTCCTCGAGAACGGTTCGTATCGCCTCACGAACCTGGTCGTCATCATCGATGACAATGATTCTGGCTCCGCCCGAAGCGCTCAGGGCTTCGACAGAGTGACGAGGAGGTAAGACCTGGGGGTCGACTGGTTTGGCTAGGTGCTTCTCGATCGCCCGCGTCAAATCGCCGAGTTTGACCGGCTTATTGAGCTGAACGCAGTCGTGCAGGGCGATATCGCGCATGGCCTCAGTCGAAATATCGCCGGTTACGATGATGAATGGAATTTGCCGCTCGAGCTCCTGCCGCAGTTTCTGACAGAGTTGAACTCCATTCATGCCCCGTGGCAAATTGTAGTCGGCGAGGACCAGATCGGGTCTCATTGTCCCGCGCGCCATCAATTCCAGCGCGTCGTAGCCGTCGACGGCCCCCGAAGTCTCATAGCCCTCTTCGTTCAGGAACAGCTCGAGGTGCTCGCGAACTTCCGGGTCGTCCTCAACGATCAGGATCGCTCCAGCGCGCGGCGCCGTTTGCACGTCGTCCGCCGGCCGCGCATGGCGGTCAGACGGCGAAGGGACGCGGCTCAGCGTCAGTGGGACCTCGATCGAGAATACCGACCCCTTTCCGTGCAGCGAGCGCACACGGATCTGATGGCCGAGCAGTTCGCCCAGGCTCTTGACGATCGAGAGGCCCAAGCCCAGGCCCAGGCTTCGCTGGCGGGCGGCGTTCTCCACCTGATGATATTCCTCGAAGATCGCCTTCAGCTCCGACTGCGGGATTCCGATCCCGGTGTCCCAGATCTCGATCCGCAATTTGCCCTGGCGACGGCGGCACCCGACGAGCACACTGCCGCGCGGGGTATATTTCAGCGCGTTCGAGATCAAATTGCGGAGCATTTGCTCGAGCAGACGCAAATCGCTCCGAACTGACAGTGCGCAGGGGACCATGCGCAGCGCGAGGCCGGCCGCCTGCGCGTGATAAGTCAATTCTTCCCTCAGACGGTCGAACAGCTGATTCATCGGGACGTCGACGATTTCGGGTTTAACGGCGCCCACTTCAATCTGGTTGATGTCGAGTAGCGTATTCAGCATCCCCGTCATGGCGCCCAAAGCTTCGTCAATGCCCCGGGTCAGTTTCTGGGCCTTCTCCCCGACCACTTTCTTGGCCAACAAGCCTTGAAGCAGGGCAAGCGTTTGCAGAGGCTGTCGCAGATCATGGCTGGCCGCCGCGAGAAAGCGCGATTTGGCGAGGCTCGCCAGTTCCGCCTGTCGCTTGGCGGCGCTTAGTGCATCCGCCGTGCGCCGCCGTTCGGTTACGTCTTCGTAGGTTATGACCACGCCTTCGGTCTTATCGCCGTTAACGCGGTAGGGCATGATCCGGCGCAGGAACCAGTGACCGCTCTGCCCCTCGATTTCCCGCTCGAGGGGCATCTGACTCTTGAAGACTGTTTGGGCGTCGTCCAAGAGGGCGTCGTCGGCGGCGAGAGACTTGAGATCCGTGAGCGGGCGACCCACATCGCTCGGAATTACATTGAAGAGGGCTCTCGTCGCGGGTGTGAAGAATCGGATGTTGAAGCGCGCGTCGAGGAAAATCGTTGCGACTTTGGTGCTGTATAGGACGTTCTGCAGATCGTCCGCGGTCGTCCGCTGCCGCTCGAGCGTTTCCTGCAACTGGCTGTTGAGTGCGGTCAGCTCCTCGTTGAGCGATTGAAGCTCCTCCTTAGAGGCGAGCAGCTCCTCGTTCGTCGCTTGATATTCCTCGTTGACGGACAGCGCCTCCTCATTGACCGCCATCTGCTCTTCGCTCGAGATCTCAAGGTTGCGGATGGTGTTCTGAAGCTCATTTTTTGTCGCTTCGAGCTCCCGTTCGAGCTCAACAACGCGCGAAACGTCAGCCAGCGTAATGCTGCCGCCCCCGACGACCTGCGGCTCCGGCTCTTCGACGAAGCAGACCAGCAACAAGTCTTTGCGATCACGCGGCGCCGGCATGACGACGATGCTGAATGACAAGGGGCCTGCTCCACCCTTCGTCCGGCCCCCGGGCATGACGACTCGCGCATTCTCGCGCAGCGCGCGTTGAACAGCGGATCTCAACTTCGCGCGCACGCCCTCGCGCGCCATAGGGATCAATTCATGCGCGGGGCAGCCCGGTGCGATCCTAAGATAACGATCTACGGGTCCTTGGAAGTGGAGGCATTCGAGTTTGCGGTTGATCAGCACTGCGGCGGGACCATAGATTTCCAGCACCGTTCGCCGACAAAGCTCGGCAAGCTCGATCTGGAGCGAAGGCGCGGACGCCGGGCTCGGGCGCGCTCGTTGCCGAGAGCCATCGCCAGCGTTCGAGGACAAACCCAAATCGCCCAGTTTGGCGCCGCCAACGCGACCGTAAATGCGGTGCGGCTTGGAAATTACAGCGAACCGACCGTCGGCCACCCCGACCGTCTCGGCGTCGCCGACGAGCAGAAGGGCGCCTTCGCGTAGCGCGAAATGGATGATGGAGATGACCTTGGCCTGCGCCTCCGGCAGAAGGTAGATCAGAAGGTTCCGGCACGATACGAAATCGAGACGCGCGAATGGCGGGTCGGCGAGCACGTCATGCACCGTGAACACGACGTTTGAGCGCAGTTCAGCCGAGATCCGGTAGTTTTTATCCTCCTTGGAAAAGAAGCGGGCCAATCGTTCCGGCGAAACGTCGGCCTCGATCGAATCGGGATAGAGGCCTTCGCGCGCGCTCGCCACCGCGTCGGGATCCACGTCGGTGGCGAAGATTTGCAGTTTGACATTGCGCTTCGAGGCCTCGATCTGCTCGCGAAAAAGCATCGCGAGCGAATAGGTCTCTTCACCGGAACTGCAACCGGCGACCCATATTCTAAGCGGCCGATCGAGGGGGTGGTCACGCACGAGGTCGGGAATGACGCTCTTGGCCAGAAAATCGAAAACGGCGGCATCCCGAAAGAACCCCGTGACATTAATCAGCAAATCCCTGGAGAGCTGGTCGCGTTCGTTCGCGTCCCGACCCAGGAGATCGAAATACTCGGCGGCGGTCTTGACGGCCGCCAGCGCCATCCGCCGGTCGACCCGCCGCTCGAGCGTGCCGTGCTTGTAAAGGGTGAAGTCATGAACCGTCTTCGTACGCAGGAGAGCGATTATGTCCGGCAGCGACTCCTCCACCGACTTGAGCGCGGGCGATTTTGGCGCCTCCGCCACAAAGACCTGACCGCGTTCGCGGGCGACCAGCGCCTCCGCGATCTTCGCGGCACGGAGCACCAGATCGACCGCGCCGGTTGCGACAGCGCTACGCGGCATGCCGTCATAGCCAGCTTCGCGCATGTCCTGGGCGATGATGAGACCGCCTTTCGCTTTTACGGACTTCAGGCCAAGACTGCCGTCGGCGCCCGTTCCGGAAAGGACCACGCAAATTGCGCGCGCGCCATATTCACGAGCGAGGGAATTCAGGAGGAAGTCGAAAGGAAGCCGCGCGCCGTGTCGTGCCTCCGGCTTCGAAATCCGCAACGCGCCCTTGTCGTCGACCGACAGATAAACGCCAGGCGGAATGACATACACGCACTCGCATTGGATCGCCATTCCGTCGGTCGCCAGCAGGACCGGCATTGAGGTATGGCCCGCAAGCAGATCCACCATCATGCTGTCGTGGCTGGGGTCGAGGTGCTGAACGATGATGAAGGCCATTCCGTTGACCGACGGCAATGCGTCCAGAAGCCGCCTGCAAGCATCGAGGCCTCCGGCCGAGGCGCCAATCGCGACGACCGGAAACTCCGCAGTCTTGCGGACCGAGAGAGGCTTCGATATCCAGTGCGATCGCGTCCCCTCGACGATATGCTTGAGGCTTCCACGCATTCTGAGAGTTTTCTCGAAGGGCGGCGCTCCAACGGAGCGAGTGACAATCAATAGCAATATTCGCGCGCGATTGCGATCGTTTTCGACGCAGTGCTCCAGCACCAGCACACGTTCCAGGGCGCTAGGCACGAGTAGTTTCCGAATCTTTCCGGACGAAGAAGCGTCACACATAGTTGTAGGCGCGTCGCCGCAACCGATGTCTTGCGACGATGAGAGGCTCGGTGATCATGACCGCATTACTGAGCGCAGATTCAGATCCTGAGCTGTTTCGTGAGGATCTTGACACGGTGAAGCGCGACGTCGCGAGCCTGATTGAGCACATGAAAGTGGCAGCGACGAGCACGGTTCAAAACGCCGCCTGCCAGGTTGAACAGCGTGTCAGAAGCCTCCGCCAGCAAGCGGGAGCCGAAGGCGACCGCTCGGCGAATGCGCTCAATCTCTTTGTTAAGAACCGACCATTTGTCGCGCTGACGATCGCGGTTGGGGCGGGCTACATCGGCTCGCGCGTGCTCGGGCGTTGAGCCAACCTTCAACGGGATCCTTCGCACGTATCGCGGTCTTCCTGCTGATCGCCGTTCTCTGCACCGTGGCGGCTCTGTGCTGCGGAATCCGGGCTCCCCGGTCTTACACCGCGCCCATCCTCGGCGCTGCAGGCGCGCTATGCGCCGCTTCAGCCTGGGAGTCCTCTTTAGGCGGTGAAATTAGATGCTGCCGCCGGCCGCCGGGGCATGAGTAGTTTCCGAGGGTGCTCTTCGCGACCGGAGGTCCGTATCATGGCTTCAGACACGTCTATCCGACAACTCCGGGAGCGGGGAGGTTATCCGATGAAGGCGCTGCGCGCTCTGGTCGTGGAAGACGACCCAATTCTTGGTGAATTGCTCGCGAAAACGCTCGAGGGTCTCGGCCACGGGGTCTGCGCCGTGGAGACCAATGTCGCCAAAGCGGTGGCCGCCGCTTCGCATTGGCGCCCAGATTTCATGATCGTCGACGTCGGACTCGGCGAGGCGAGCGGCCTCGTCGCTGTCAAAGAGATCCTCCGAAGCAGATTCGTCCCACACGTGTTTGTCACCGGCAATGCGGTGAGGGGCATGCCGTCGGGTCCAGATACCGTCCTCATTCAAAAGCCGTTCCGCGTGTCGGACCTGGAGCGAGCAATTCAAACGGCGCTTGCCACCGCGCCCGCTTCCGACCGAGTCGCGGTGAAGCGTGAAAAGGATCGGGTAGTGACATGACCCACGCCGCGCTGTCGCCGCTCATCGAGCCGGAGTTCGACGAATTCCTCGGTGCGTCGATTGGCGAAGATCGAAATGGAACGGGGCTCAGCGTCCTGTCCGCGCTTGCGCGGCTCGATGTCGATCCCTGGGAAGAAGCCAGGAGCCTCGCGCGAATGCCGAGGGAAGTGGCTGCCCTGCGGTTGACCGCACTGATTGAAGCGCTGCCGAACGTGCCGGCGAGCGCCATTCCGTCAAGGATGAGCGCCGCCGATCTCGTCGCGCTGCTGCCGAAGCGCAAGGCCGCCGACGTCCGTCCTTCGGACAGCGCATTTACGGCAACGGGCTTACGCGAGACGCGGGTTCTCATGGCATTGAGCGGCTTCGCCATCGTGATGCTCGTCCTCTTCACGATGTCTACGCTTTTCTCAGGTTGGCCTGGAACCGGCGCCATATCGTCGGCGACTCGCGGCCACGACGAGGCGACGGTCGTGCCGAGCAGATAGAGCAGCCTCAGGAGCCGCTCCGCCCGCCTTGAACTGGCAAGCTGCGATGCGTTCGGCTTGGCGCGCCACCCAACCTCACTCCGCCGGGGCGATCTCGTTCAACCGCTGCTCGACTCGGTCGACGACCGGCGCCGACGCCAGCGGCCGCGCTTGCCGCACACTCATGGGCCGGTTTTGGTCGGGATCGCTACGAGAAGGCCCGCTGACATCATGGCTTCCGTGTCGCGCAGCGCGTCGTTCAAGCCGCTAGTATATTTCCGATTCGTGTCGACGACCTTGTCGCCCACGCCG
The DNA here is from genome assembly GCA_963761435.1 of uncultured Alphaproteobacteria bacterium. Classification (GTDB taxonomy): domain Bacteria; phylum Pseudomonadota; class Alphaproteobacteria; order Rhizobiales; family Beijerinckiaceae; genus Roseiarcus. Next base: position 69,309 of record CAVXHJ010000011.1, read on the forward strand.
TCGCTCACGGCCCACCCAATGGCATCTTCGGGCGCGCCTTTGATTTCCTTGATCGCACGGGCAACTCTGTTCTCGTCCATGGATTGTGCTTTCCTTACCCATCGCTGCGACGCATGAAGGCGCTTGGATCTAAGCCATTCGCGTCTGGCATCGGATGTTAGGGAAGAGATTTGTGAGCCGGCAGCCTCGGAAACTACTTACTCCGAGTTGCGCACGTCGGCGACGCAGCGTTGAGAGATCGGATCGGATGACGGTGGGGGCGCCGCCGCGTCCGACAATCCCGCCCCTGCTTTTGCCGGGCCGATCAAGTGGGCGGGCGCCCGGCACGCTGTGGTCCTTGCCCTATGAAACCGGCGACTTATTGGACGTCGAGCGCCGAATCCTGGAATGTCTCGGCGCGGCCCTAGTCAGCGAGTGGAGTGGTCTGCCCACCGAGGTTCAGCGTAGACTCTTCGAGCACGCTGCGTCGGGCGCATCAGGCGACGCCGCCCGATTGAAGTCGCAGATCGCCCGTTTCCTGCATGGTCATAAAGACGCTTCCGAATCGCGCTGAGCTCGTGCAGTTCCCGGGCATCCTGATCGATCGGCAGGGGCTCTCAGGAGATTTCAATCCTGCGTTAAACGCTGGCAGCCTGTGGCTTTCTGAGGGTTATTTTGGGCTCGACCGGGGCATCTCGATCCTGAAGATCCAGATGTCGCTCGCGGTTGAGAATGCGGCGCAGTGTCCGTTTATTGTCATGCGCGCGGCGCCTTATTGTCATGCGCGCGGCGCCGCGCCGGCTTCATCGAAGGCTCTGACCCGGCATATCCACAACCGCAACGACGTCCTCGCACCGGACGTCGTCGATCGGTCAGTATTGATTGTAGTGGTGGTGATAGGGGTGATAAGCGTAGCCGCGATGATAGCGCCTGTGATTGGACATCGAGTTTCCGATTGCCGCGCCCCCGACGCCACCCACGACCGCGCCGACCGGACCGCCAACAACAGCCCCGGCAACAGCGCCCCCAACCCCTCCGGTGATCGCGCCGCTTTCGTCGGCAAAGGCGATTTGAGATGAGGCGCAGAGCAACGCTACGGTTGAAAGAGCAAGAATCGTTCTGGACATAAAGACCTCCTGTATTCGGCAAAACTCGCCGTGGCCCTGAGGCAGTTAGTCGCCAATTGATCCGAATAGTAAGGGTCGGAATCTACTCAGCGCCGCCCTCGTCGTGCGAGTGCGCCAGCTGTCAACCGCGGTTCCGGTGCAACGCCGCGCCTTCTCGAGACGTCCACCCCTGCCGCCGGACCATAGGTATTTTCCGAGCCTATGAGGGCGTCGAGTTTCCCGACATGGTCGGTTCAGTAAGGCCGGCGCGGAGCAACTACCGCCGTCGCGCCGAAAACTCAGGAAACTACGACCATGGATACAAATACATTATTGATCATCCTCGTGGTGATATTTTTGTTCGGTGGGTTCGGCTTCTACGGCCGGGGACGCTGGTTCTGAACCGGCGCCACGCCTAACTTTAGCGACGAGATTTCGCGGCGCGATCCCCTTGCTGATTTTCAGGTTCGGCCATCATCGCGATGATGATCATCCTTTCGATCCCAATAGACGTCTATGGGAGAGTTCACTCTGCCCCCTATGCTCCAGGCGATCGGTCAGCTGGCCAGCGCCGTTCTCACGATGACAATCGTCGCATCTCTCCTGCCAGCTTGCAGGCGAGGCAGTTCCGGATCGCAACGAGGCGAACCCAAGGCGATGACTTGAGTAGATTCCGACCCTGACGCTTTTCGCGTGTCGGGTTGGATGATCTTCTAGCATTGCGGGAGCGAGCCCAAACCCGCCAACACAAAGGATTTCCCGGTGACCGACAGACCTGAGCCAAAGAACGCCAAAAAAGACGCCAAAGAGCCCCGGCCCACTATCCATCTGGGAATGATGGGCGACGGCACGGAAGAGCAAAACCTCGGAGAGCGCGGTGATCCTGCGAAGCGCATCAAGGAAGATGAGGTGAATGCGCCATTCAACTGGCCAGCACCAAAGAAGAAACCCTGACTTCCGGGTCGATGACGAGGTCGGCGCCGGTTGGGCGACGCGGCCGATTAGGTCACCGTCGCTGGTTGACATCGATGCTGGGGGCCACAAGATCCTGAACGGCGGCAAATCTCATAGCCCCGCCGTGATGAACCCCTTTTAGTCAGCCGTCGGAGCGTCTCGGCCGCCGTTTCGTTTCAGGAAAAAGGCACACTTCGCTCCACGGTCGATGAATCAAGAGCGGCGTCGCGGCTCGTTTAAACGGGGCGGGGCCGTCGTCACCGATTTTCCGTCAGCGCCCTCAACTTGTTGGTGAGTTCTTGGTGAGTTGCAGACTTCGGTGAGGGGTGTCGGCTGTTGCCAACTGAAAATCATTGGCGCGCCCGACAGGATTCGAACCTGTGGCCTCTGCCTTCGAGGGCTGGCGAATGCTTGAGCGCCGAGCGGACCGTTTTGGGGCGGGCTCGACTGTTCGACTTCCGCCGCCCATAGCCATAGCTATTCGCCTGCGATGAATTTGGCCTTCCCGTTACGCGTTTCAGGTGGAACCGCTCGATTTGCCCCCGAGCGATCTCGACCCAGCCCCATTTCAGGCTGATGATCTCCGACATGCGCGCCGCAAAGGCGAATTGAAGACGAATTCCGAGGGTGAGGAACGGGGGCTCCAGCCCCTCCTCATCTGCTTGCTTGAGATAGCCCAACAGCCTGACCCTCTCATCGTCAGTGATCAACCGCGTCTTGCCGCTCTCCGGGTACTTTGGGATGTGACGGCAAGGATTAGTACCGTCGTCGCGGAGGCCCCAGATCTCGGCCATGTTGAACATCTTCCGCAGACAGGAGAGAACGCGATTGGCGGTGACCGGCGTGTTCTTCATCCGTGTGATGAGGCCCGACACATCCGACCGAGTAACCTCACGGACCTTGAGGTTGCCGAGTCCGGAAATGATGTGTCGGTCCATGTAGCGTTGATTGCTTTCAACGGTTCGTGCCCGGTTCTTCGGTTTCGAGTAGTCTTCGATGAACTTTTTGCATAGCTCCTTCACACTCGGCGCCTCGCGCGCAGCCGTTTTCTCCGCACCTGGGTCTTTGCCCCTGCGCACGTCGGCGAGCCAATCTTGAGCGATCGAACGTGCTTGCTCGACTGTGAGTTCACCGAACCGGCCGAGAGCCGGCTTCCGGCGCTCACCCGCATTCGTGCGATACTGCACCATAAATATCTTTCGACCAGCGGGCGTTACCTTCAGGAGAAACCCGGGCACGACGGTGTCGCGCAGCTCGTACTCCTTAGCCGCGAACGCGGCCGCGTCGACTGCGGTCTTTGTGAGTTTGATCTTGGTCATTCGAGTACGCCCTTCCTTGCCAATTCCAGGGGCCAACTAGGGGCCAACTAGGAGCCACCAGAAAGCCGGCTCCTTCGTTGTTCCGGCTATGCAAGGTCGATTGCGCTGTACAGAATGTCGCTCTATCACAAACGCTTAGCGAAGAACCTCGCGCTCCTGGATACAAACAGGATAAGGGATGAGAGCGGACTTAAAATCCCTCGGCCGCAAGGCTGTGCGGGTTCGACCCCCGCCGTCCGCACCAGCCGGCGCCCTGAGAACGGCTATGGCCGAACCATCCGCACGCATGAGCATCGCATCCATGTCCCGCCGCCTCACCACCCCCCGAGCGCTGATCAACGCGGGGCTCGCCGCGCCGGAGCGGCTCAGCGAGCTCGAGGCCGTCGCCAAGCGCTACGCGATCGCCGTCACGCCGGCGCTCGCCAATCTGGTCGATCGGAGCGACCCCGCCGACCCGATCGCGCGCCAGTTCGCGCCCGACGTCCGGGAGCTGATCCGCGATCCGGCCGAGAGCGACGACCCGATCGGCGACGACGCGATGAGCCCGATTTATGGCCTGGTGCATCGCTATCCCGACCGGGTGCTGATCAAGCTCGTCGCGGCTTGCGCGGTCTATTGCCGGTTCTGCTTTCGCCGCGAACGGGTGGGTCCGGGAGCGGGCGCATTGACTGCCGCCGAGCTCGCAGCGGCGCTCGATTACGTCAGCGCCCGTCCGGGCGTCTGGGAAGTCATCCTCACCGGCGGCGATCCGCTCATCCTGTCGCCGCGCCGGATCGCCGAGGCGACCCGGGCGCTCGCGCGAATCCCGCATGTGAAGACGCTCCGCTGGCATACGCGCCTGCCCATCGCCGCGCCGGATCGCGTAACCAGAACAATGGCCCGCGCGCTTGTCGCCGACGGCAAGACGACGGTCGTCGCTGTGCACGCCAACCATCCCCGCGAGCTCACGGAAGCGGCGCGCGCGGCCTGCCGACGCCTTTTCAGCGAGGGGGCGATGCTGGTGAGCCAGAGCGTGCTTCTCAAGGGCGTCAACGACGACCCGGACATTCTGGCCGACCTGATGCGGGCGTTCGTCGAGGCGCGGGTGAAGCCCTACTACCTGCATCATTGCGATCTCGCGCCCGGCACGGCGCACTGGCGGGTTTCCATCTCGAGAGGACAGGAGCTGATGCGCGCGCTGCGCGGCCGGCTCTCGGGACTGGCGATGCCGACCTACGTGCTCGACATTCCAGGCGGGCACGGCAAGGCGCCGCTCGGGCCGCAATGGATCCGAACCGGCCAACCCGGATCGCATGCTCTGACCGACTGGCGGGGGATCGAACACCCTTACGTCGATCGCCTGGACCCGGGCGCGGGAGAGCCCGCCGAGTTGTTCGCCTCGGGCGGCCGGGCGGAGCGGTAGGCCGGGCCGCCGGCGGAACTCACATCGTATCGATCACTATGGAATATCTAACCGACTGAACAATCGACGATATCTTCTACTGCCGCTCCAGGGCAGGCGAGCCGGGCTCGCTTTCGGCCATCGCCCGCCCTGAAGCGCGCGGTCCCGGTCAAAGCCCGCTGCCTTCGTGGTTGATCTTGGCCGTGGCGACGTCGTCCATCATCGCGAGCAACGTGTCGGGGACGGGCATTGGGGTGCATGCCAGGTCGCCGTCGATGAAGAAGACGAGCCCGCCGGAATTGCCGTCAACCTTGGCCAGCGCCGCCTTGTCGCCATAGGGCAGTCCCGGCGGCGTCAGCGGGTTCATGGCGTAGATGCCGCGCAGGAACTCCCACTGGTCTGCCGTCAATTCGATCCACTTGCCGTTGTGCGCCTCGATCGCGTGCTTGGGAATGGAAACGTCGACGCACTCGCGGCTTTCGGCGGCTGCGGCGATTTGCGGCAAGACCGCCAAAGCGCCGGCCAATGCCAGGGAACGTATGCTCAACATGAGGACCTCCTTCGTCGGACGCCTCGCTTGCGCTTTCCCTCCCAATCGAACCCTAGAACATCCCTTCCTACGCGTCTGTGAGCCGGATCATACTAGATATGGGTTTACCCAAGATTTATGCCAAGACCCCTCGAAGGCGGGATTGCGGTCGGTTTCTGCAGGACGCTGATGAAGGATTAGGCAGGTCCGCCCAGCGATTAAGCGCCCAAATCCAAGCCAATTCCAAATCTAGCCAAATCCAGCAAAATTCGGCCAAGAGCGAGCAAAATCCATCAAAGGAAAAGGCTTGGATTTTCTTGGATTCTCTTCGCGGTTTTGAGCCTTTTCAATGGGTTGCGCTGACCCCCAAGGCGACAAATCTTTTCTCTCTCCTTTCCCCCTCCGGCGCGCACGGCCTGAACTCGACGAGCGGCCAAGCTACCACGATTTCTGATTTTCGGCAAGACAATTCGGGCTCTTATAGCGTTATCTGTTGATTGGTTTACGGTGGCTCGGATCGAGGGAGCGATTCGATGAAGGCTGAGGATTTTGCGGCTTGGCTATCGGCGATTTCGGGGATGAGCGAGGGGCAGCGCCGGGAGGCGATGGCGGCGCTTGAGAAGGCGAGCGTGGTTGGCGGCGCGCCGGGAGCGTCTGCGAAGAAGGGCGGCAAGCGCAGCCGCCAGGAGGACGCGCTGGGAAGGACCGGCGTCGAGCGCGTCGCGGCTCAGGGCTGTCCCCATTGCGCGGGCCGCGAGGTCGTCGGCTGGGGCCGCTCGGATGGGCTTTTGCGGTTTCGCTGCAAAGCTTGCGGGCGCACCTTCAATGCGCTGACCAAGACGCCGATGGCGCATCTGCGCAAGAAGGAAAAATGGCTTGAGCACGCGCGCGCGATGATCGAGGGCAAAAGCCTGGCGAAGACCGCGGCGCTGTGCGGCGTCCATCCGACGACGGCCTTCCGCTGGCGGCATCGGTTTCTGCGCGCCCCTGCAAGCGACAAGCCCCGAGGCTTAAGAGGGATCGTCGAAGCGGACGAAACCTTCATCCTCGAATCCTTCAAGGGGCGCTGGTCCGACCTGCCGAGAAAGGCGCGAAAGCGCGGCGGAACGGCCAGGCATCCGGGCCTTTATCAGGACAACATTCCCATCCTTGTCGCGCGCGACCGGAACGGCGCCACCTTCGATGCAATCCTGCCTCAGGTCGACGGCGCTTCGGTAAGCCTCGCCCTGGCGGGAATTGTCACGCCGGGCAATCATCTCATCGGCGATGGCGGCAAGGCGATCGCCACTTTCGCCCGCAGAGCCGGGATTCCCTTCCACGCCGTGCCGGCGCCGGGAAAGCCGACACCCGCGGCGCCTCATCTGCACATCAACAACGTCAACGCCTACCACAGCCGTCTCAAGCAATGGCTCAACCGCTTCAACGGCGTCGTCACCAAGAACCTGCCCAATTATCTCGGTTGGCGCCGCGCTCTCGAAGCCTGGGGCGACAAACTCGAACCGCCAAGCTGGATCAAAGGCGCTATCGGAGACGGACCTTACCAACAGATAACGCTATAAGAGCCAAAAGTCGCGGCTCTTATGGCGTTATCTGTTGGTCGACCGGTTTACTGTTCGTTCGTCGAACCCTTGCCGTCATAGCCGGGACAAGCCCGGCCATGACGCCTTGATGGCGCCGTCCGCCACCTCCGCCATGCTCCCGATTCCTTCCCCACAACAGCCAACGCGATAAGAGCGACGATTCGCCCCCGGTGGACAAGCCTCCGGCCCCGCCCAGCCCGCCCACGGCGGAACAAAAAGCAGAAGAAGCGGACATATGCGGACATATACATATGCCGACGTATGATGTGCTGCTGATGCGCCGCGTCGGGGACCTTGCGCTCCCCTGGATTGCTTCGTCGCTGACGCTCCTCGCAACGCCGCCCTCCAAGCCGGCGCCAGTTGCCCCTAGTGAAGCTTGACCTTGGGCTCCGCACGGCGGGAGAGGCCGCGGGCGAGCGTGCCAAGCGCGGTCTTCGTCACCCCGTGCAACGCCCGCTCGTGCATCTTGTATAGCGATCGATACGCCCATCGCGCCAGCACCCCCTCGATGAAGAGGTTGCCCCCGAGCGCAAGGTTCATGAGATTGCCGATCGCGCCCATGCGGCCGAAGGAAACGAGCGACCCGAAGTCGCGATAGACGAACGGCTCGGGCGGCAGCCCCTGCAGCCTGCGCTTCAGCTGTCTTGCGAGATGCAAGGCCTCCTGATGGGCGGCCTGGGCGCGCGGGGGCACGGGCGCATCGAAGCCCGGGCGGGGCGCCGCGGCGCAATCGCCGATCGCGAAGATGTCCGGGTCGCGGGTCGTGAGCAATGTCTGCTCGGTCACGAGCTGATTGGCGCGGTTGACCTCGAGCCCGTCGAGATTGGCGAGGACGTCGGGACCTTTGACGCCCGCAGCCCAGACCGTGAGCTCGGCAGGGATGAATTCGCCGCCCGCCAGCTCGATGCCGTCCGCGCGCACCGCCGAAACCCGGGCGTTGGTTCGCACTTCGACGCCCATCCTGGTCAGGATCTTGAACGTGGCCTCCGAGATCCGCTCCGGGAGTCCCGGCAGAATCCTCGCCGCCCCCTCGACCAGAATGATGCGGATGTCCCGGTCCGGATCGACCTGGTCGAGGCCATAGGCCACCATCTCGCGCGCGCTCTGGTAGAGTTCGGCGGCAAGCTCGGTCCCGGTCGCCCCCGCGCCTATGATCGCGACATGCAACTGGCCGGGGCGGATCGGCTCGCTCTGCGCCTGGGCCCTCAAGCCCGCATTGACCAGGCGATGGTGAAACCGCACCGCCTGTTCCGCGGTCTCCAGCGGAACCGCGAATTCCGCTGCTCCCGGCGTGCCGAAATCGTTGGTGACGCTGCCGACGGCGATGACCAGCGTGTCATAGGGAATGCTGCGGGGCGCCGCGATCTCGCGGCCTTCCTCGTCGCGGGTTTCGCCGAGGCGGACCATTTTCGCCTTGCGGTCGAGCCCGATCATCTCGCCGAAATGATAGCGGAAATGCCGCCAATGACCCTGCGCGAGATAGTTGAGCTGGTGCTCCGACGGGTCCATGCTGCCAGCGGCGACCGAATGCAGCAGCGGCTTCCACAAATGGGCGCGGCTGCGCTCGATGAGCGCGATCTCGGCCAGGCCTCGCTTGCCGAGTCGGCGGCCGAGATGGCTGACAAGCTCGAGACCCGCGGCGCCGCCGCCGACGACGACGATTCGATGCGGGCGATGGTCGCTGGGCGTTCGCTCGATCACGTCCGAAGCCCCTCCCGTGCTGGCTCCGGCGCGTTCGAAGGGCAAACCCGGTTCCCCCCTGAATTTTGCCGGCATTGAGGCGCAATGGGTAGCATGCGCATTTGAAGAACCCGAATCGGCTGGAGCGCCGGAGACGGCGCGCTGTCCTGGGTCGGGGTCGATGGCGCGTTGGTCGAGAGGAGTTGGATCATGAGCGACATCGAAGAGGCTATCCGCAGACGGGCCTATGAGCTTTGGGAGCATGCGGGGAGCCCGGAGGGCCGGAGCGACGACTTTTGGCATATGGCGAGGGCGGAGCTCGGAGCCGAAGAGACAATGGAGGAGAAGATTGAGGCTCTCGGCCCGCCGATCGTCGAGCCGCCGGCCATCGCCGTGCAGCACGGCGCTCCCGTCGGGCTGCCGGGCGAACGCATTGTCGAGCAAGGCGTGATCGACGATCGAATCGAGGATCTTCTGATCCCGGCTCGAAGAAAAAAGAGATGATGAGGGAGGAGAGTCGCGTTTCTGGCGCCGACGCCAACCTCCCAATCGGCCATCGCCGGGCGCTTCGGCCATGCGGATAAGGAAAAGAGATTGGCGCTGAGTGTCGAAATGTGACAGAAGGGGCCTCAGTTCGTTCACAAGAAAAGACTTTTCTAACTTTATCCGCATACTGGCGATCGGGTGGTGGAGAGTTTGCAATGAGAGGCCCCAAAAGGGCGCCGGGCCGCTTGAACGCGTTCCTTTCGACATGCGCGGTTTGCGCGCTGCCGCTTGGGGCGGGTCACGCGGCTGATCTGACCAGCCAGACGTCTGCGCCCGCGCCCCTGCCCCTGCCCGCTGCCGTCCTTCCCAGCCTTGGCGGATGGTATGTGAAGGTCGGCGCGGTAGGGACTTTCGCGCAGAGTTCGTCGAACCTTTATACGCAATCGCTCGCGGAAGTGGCGGTTCCCGGCGGATTCATTCCTGTTGGCGTGGGGCCGCAAGCACAGATTCCCGGCCGCGGCGCGAGCTATTCGAACGTCTTCACTGCAGGTTTCATAGGCGGCTATTCCTTCACCCCGAACTGGTCGGTGGAGGTCGAGACGGGATTTCCAGTCTGGGCGTCAGTGAAAATCAAGGGCTACGCGCCGCCCGGCTCGCCGCCCGCCGGGACTGACCTCGGCGGACTGATGGCCGGCGGCATCCCGATCACCGGCGTCTATCGCTTCACCCAGTTCGGCGGCTTCCAGCCCTATCTTGGAGCGGGAATTGCTCCGAGTTTCGCGCTCGCGGTGCGCGACGGCTACGCCACCGGCGGCTCCTATCAGCCGACTGTTGGCCTCATCGTCCAGGGCGGGTTCGACTACATGTTCAACCAGCATTGGGGCGTCTTCGTCGACGGCAAGCAAGGAATTGTGCAGACCACGGGAAATTCGACCGGGATCAATCTCGGCCCGCCGCTCGGGATTGTCTCGGTGACCGGATCAATCAAGACCAATGCGCTGCCGATCTCCTTCACGACCGGCGTCACCTACCGCTTCTGAACGGGACGGCGCGGGCCGCGCGTCTGGCGCCCGGCGTCGCCATAGCCCGTCGAAGACGGGCGTTCTTCCGAACGCCCTATAGCCCGTCGAAGACGGGCGTTCTTCCGAACGCCCTATAGCCCGTCGAAGACGGCGTTCTTCCGAACGCCCTATCGCTCCTCGCGAATGACAATTCCAGGCCGGCGCCCGTTGCTCTAGCTCGCCTGCCCGCGCCGTTGCGATTGGCTGCGATAGGGATGGGCGGGGTAGACGCCGAGAATACGCGTCTCGCGAGAGAAGAATTTCAATTCCTCGAGCGCCCGTTCGAGCGGCGGATCGGCGGGGTGACCGTCGACGTCGGCAAGAAACTGAGTGGCCGTGAACTCGCCGCCTTCCATATAGCTTTCGAGCTTGGTCATATTGACGCTGTTGGTGGCGAAGCCGCCGAGCGCCTTGTAAAGCGCGGCGGGCACGTTGCGGACGCGAAAGATGAAGGTCGTCACCAGCGGCCCCTCGCCCGCCGCCGCCCAGCGCGCGTCCCGCGACAGCACGATGAAGCGGGTCGTGTTGTGGCTCTCATCCTCGACGTCGGAGGCCAACGCCTCGAGGCCGTAGATCTTGCCGGCGAGTCGCGTCGCGAGCGCGGCGCGGGTTTTGTCCGCCCATTCCGCGACCTCGCGGGCCGAGCCGGCGGTGTCGCCGCCGACGACGGGCTTGAGCTTATGCCGGCGGATGATGTTGCGGCACTGGCCGAGCGCATGCGCGTGGCTGTGGACCGTCCGCAGGTCCTCGATTCTTGCGCCCGGGAGCGCAAGCAACTGAAAGTGGATCGGCAAAAAGGTCTCGGCGACGATGTGCAGTCCGGACGCGGGCAAGAGCGCGTGGATGTCGGCGACCCGGCCGGCGATCGAGTTTTCGATCGGGATCATGCCGAGTTCGGCCGCTCCATCCTGTACGGCGGCGAAGGCGTCCTCGAAGGTCGCGCAGGGCAGCGGGTTCAGGTCGGGGTAATTGTCCACGCAGGCGATATGCGAATTGGCCCCGGGTTCGCCCTGATAAGCGATCGAAAGCGTGCTGTTCATGCCTTATTCCCTGGCGCGAGCATGACGCGCGCGCGTTCCAAATCCTCGGGCCCGTCCACGCCGAGCGGCGCCGTGTCGACGAGAGCGATATCGACCCGCATGCCCGCTTCAAGCGCCCGCAACTGCTCAAGCTTCTCGCGCCGCTCCAGGGGCGAGGGGGGAGCGGCGACAAATCGCCTCAGCGCCTCGCGGCGATAGGCGTAAAGACCGATGTGGTGCAGGAGGCGGCCCTCCCCCCACGGCGCCCGCGCGCGGGTGAAATAGAGCGCCCGCAGACGCGTTGGATCGAGCTCGCTCGCCACCGCCTTGACGACGTTGGGATCGTCCTTCTCCGCATCGCGCGTGATCGGCGTCGCCAGCGTCGCGATGTCGACGGCGTCATCGGCGAGCGGCGCGAGACAGGCTCGAATGACGGAACGCTCGATGGTCGGCAGATCGCCCTGAACATTGACCACGACGTCGTGGGCTTCGGCGGCGTCAACCGCGCTGAGCGCCTCGAAGATGCGGTCGGACCCGGAAGGGTGATCCGCGCGCGTCATGACCGCTTTGCCGCCGGCCGCGGCCACCGCGTCAATGATGCGCGGTTCGTCGGTCGCCACCCACACCGGGCCGACGCCGGCCTCCATCGCCCTGCGCCAGACATGGACGATCATCGGCGCGCCGTGAATGTCGGCGAGCGGTTTTCCCGGCAGGCGAGTCGAACCCATGCGGGCGGGAATGAGGACAATCGGATTGGGCACGAGGTTTCGGTTAAGCCAAATTTGGGGCGCGAGGGCTTATACGTGTTGCCAAAGCGCGCGCAAAGCGGCTAATCAACTGCAAAAAACCCAACGCTGCTGGTTCGCCCCCTTCAATCCAATTCCAGTCGACGAAAGCCCCCTTGCCTATGAACAGTGAGAATGTGAACCGGGTCTCGCTCGCGGCGCTGGGCTCGGTCCTGTTCGCAATGCTGCTTGTCGCCTTCAGCAACCTCGTCATTTCGCCGAGGACCCCGAAAGTTCCGGGCTTCGCCCTGCCAACGTCCGGCCCCGCGGCCGCCACCAACGAGCCCGCGCCGCCGCCCTCGGAGCCGCTGCCGGCGCTGCTCGCCAAGGCCGACGCGGCCAAGGGCGCGCAATACGCCAAGGTCTGCCAGACCTGCCACAATTTCGAGAAGGGCGCGGGGCCGAAGATCGGACCGCCGCTCTGGGGCGTCGCGGGCCGGCCGATCGCCTCGGTCCCGGGCTTCCCCTATTCCGATTCGCTGAAGTCCATCGGCGGCAACTGGACCTGGGAAGCGCTCAACACCATGGTCTCGAATCCGAAGATGGAAGCGTCGGGAACCAAGATGGCGTTCCCGGGCGAAAAAGATCCGCAGAGGCGAGCCGACATTCTGGCCTTCCTCCAGACCCTCTCGGACTCGCCGGTCCCATTCCCGAAGTAGGCGCCGCGCGCCATGCGCGCGCGGACCGGGCGCCGGCCATCCGCGGGCGCGAGGCTCATAGGGTCTCGGTGACTTTCCTCAGGTGGGGCGGCTGGTCGGGATCGCGCCCGCGCCGGCGCGCGGTCGCTTCAGCGACGCGGTAGAAGGCGTGAAGCGCGACGATCGGCGTCAGCAGCGGATGCCCGGCGTCGAGCGAGACGACGGTCTGCCAGCGCGCGTGCGCCTCGCAATCGACGACGAGCGGCGCCGCGCCGAACGAGGCGAGACGGTCGAGGGCGTCGAAGAACCCCTCGCGGGCGGCGTCCGCGGGCGCGAAGGCGAGAACCGGAAACCCGGGCCCGATGATCCCCGCCGGCCCATGCAGCACTTCGGCGGATGAGAACGCTTCGGCGTGAATCGCCGAGGTTTCCTTGAGCTTCAGCGCCGCCTCCGCGGCGACCGCATGGGTCGCGCCGCGACCGACGACGAACAGGGACCGGGACCCGGCGAGCGTATCGACCGCCGACTCCGCGGGGGGCGCGGCGGACGACAAGTCGAGGACCGAAGGCAGCCTGGCGAGCGCGGCGAGGAGCTCGCTGTCCTCGCTCCAGTGGGCGACGAGCGAGGCGCCGGCGACGAGCGAGGCGATCATCGACTTTGTCGCGGCGACCGACCGCTCGGCGCCCGCGTGCAACGGCAGGAGGGCGCCCGCGTCGCGCGCGAGCGGAGAGTCCTCGTCATTGACCAGAGCGATCGTCACCGCGCGCTCATCTCTGGCCGCGCGCTGCATCGCGACGATGTCCGGGCTTCGGCCAGACTGCGAGATGGCGATCGCAACGGCGTCGGCGAGCTTCAGCGGCGCGTGATAGAGCGAGGCGAGCGAGGGTCCGAGCGAAGCGCAGGCGAGCGCGACTTTGAGCTCAATGAGATGCTTCAGGTAGAGGGCTGCGTGATCGGAGCTGCCGCGCGCGATCGTGACCGCGAACGACGGTTTGCGCGCCCTCAAGCCCGCCGCGAGCTTGGCGGTTGTCGCCGCGTTGGCGGCGAGGAGGCTGCGCGCGACCGCGCCGCTCTCGGCAATCTCGGCCGCCATGAAAGTCCCGTTCAACGCGCCGCTCCTTCCGCCTGCTGCCGCGACGCCGGGGGGAGCGTCAGCTCGGCGACGAAATCAAAAGTGTCGGAACGATAGAATGAACGGGTGAACTCGACGCACCGTCCGTCGGCGACATAGGCGATGCGCTGGATGTCGAGGGCCGGCGAGCCTGGCGCAATTTCCAATAGCGCCGCTTCAGCCGGGTCGATGATGACCGCGCGCAGGCGCTGCAGCGCGCGCACCGGACGGAAGCCCGAACTTTCCAGCGCGGCGTAGAGCGAGTCCTCCGGAGCATAGGCGCCGTTGAGAAAACGAAGCGGCACGGCGGCGTGGTCGATCGCCATCGGCACCCCGTCCGCGAGACGCAGGCGCGCGAGCCGATAGACGCTCTCGCCCGGACCGACGCCAAGCATCATCGCCTCCTCGGGAGTGGGGAGGAATGTGCCCTGCTCGATCACGCGCGAGGACGCCGTCAGGCCGCGCAGCTGCATGTCCTCGGTGAAGCTCGTCAGACGCGAAAGCGGCTGTTCGACATGCGGCGGGTTGCGCCTGACGAAAGTGCCCGCGCCGTGACGATGGGCGAGCACGCCCTCGTCGACGAGCCCGGCGATGGCGCGCCTCAATGTGGTGCGCGACACGTCCAGCATTTCCGACAGCTCGCGCTCGCCGGGCAGGACATCCGTCCCCGCGAAGCGGCCGGAGGCGATCTCCCGCTTCAACGCCGCGCCGACCGCCTCGAACAGGGGCGCCCGTTCAGCTTTGCTTCGCCGCGGGTCCGACATCCGGCCTCCGATTCAGCGCAAACCGCTAGACAAGAGGTATACACTTGGCCCATAATCGAAGACAAGAGGTACGCAAGTGGTATGCTTGCGGTTTTCGATCCGCCGGCCGCTGTCGTAATGTGACGATGGCCGGGCGCTGGACTAAGGTTCAAGGCAAACGCGGGCATGAAGCCTCGCGAACGAGGAGGGTAGCATGAGAATGGATGGTGCTTGGAAGCGGAGCGGAATCGCGCTCGCGGCTTTGGTTGCGGGGCTTGCGGCGGCGCATGCCGGATCGCTCAAGATCGAGAGCTGGCGCAACGACGACGCCGACATTTGGAACTCGAAGATCATTCCCGCCTTCAACAAGCATTATCCCGACATCAAGGTCGAGTTCGCCCCATCGGCGCCGAAGGAATACAACGCCGCGCTCAACGCCCGCCTCGCCGGCGGAACGGCAGGCGACATCATCGCCTGCAGGCCGTTCGACGCCTCGCTCGATCTCTACAACAAGCACCAGCTCGACGGTCTCAACGACCTCACGGGCATGGCCAATTTCTCCGACGTCGCCAAGTCGGCCTGGACCACCGACGACGGCAAGACCACGTTCTGCGTGCCGATGGCCTCGGTCATCCACGGCTTCATCTACAACGAGGACGCCTTCAAGAAGATCGGCGCCACGCCGCCGAAGACGCTCGAGGAGTTTCACGCCATTCTCGACAAGCTGAAGAAGGACGGGACCTACACGCCGATCGTGCTCGGCACCGCCGACCAATGGGAGGCCGCGACGATGGGCTTCCAGAACATCGGGCCGAACTACTGGGACGGCGAGACCGGCCGCCTGGCGCTGATCGCGGGCAAGGAGAAGTTCACCGATCCGGAATATGTCGCCGTGTTCAAGGAACTCGCGACCTGGGCCCCCTATATGGGCAATGGCTACCAGGCGCAGACCTATCCCGACAGCCAGAACCTGTTCTCGCTCGGCAAGGGCGCGATCTATCCGGCCGGCTCGTGGGACATCTCGACCTTCCGTTCGCAGGCCAAGTTCCCCATGGGCGCCTTCGCGCCGCCGCTGCCGGCCGGTGAAAAGGATTGCTACATCTCCGATCACACCGACATCGCGATGGGCGTGAATTCGGCCTCCAAGAACAAGGATGACGCGAAGAAATTCCTCGAATGGCTGGCGACGCCGGAATTCGCGGCCCTTTACGCCAACGCCCTCCCGGGCTTCTTCCCGCTCAGCAAGGATGCGGTGAAGATCGACGACGACCTCGCCGCGACGATGGTCGGCTGGCGGAAGGACTGCAAGTCGACGATCCGCAATTCCTACCAGATCCTCTCGCGCGGCACGCCGAACCTGGAGAACGAATTGTGGAACGTCTCGGCGCAGGTGATCAACGGATCGCTCACGCCCGACGCCGCCGGCAAGCAACTGCAGGACGGGCTGGACAAGTGGTATAAGCCCGCGGCCAAGTAAGGCCCGGCTTCGCCGGCCTCGTCTTAAGGAGCGCCGCCAACGGCGGCGCGTCTCGAAGGATGGTCCAGAACGCTGCCCGGTCTGCGCGTCCTGGATCGTCCTTCGAGCCCGCTCCGCGGCGCCTTCAGGACGAGGTTGGCGCAGGGCCCCATCCGATCGCGCGATGAACGCGGGGGCGTCCAATGGCCGAACCGATCTCGCAAGTCGTCGCGTCGATGCCGCGCGGGCGTTTCGTCGCCCTGATGGCGCTCTTTCTCGGGCCCGCGGTGGCCGTTTACACCCTCTTCTCGATCTACCCGCTGATCGCGACGATGGGGCTGTCGACCTACGCCACCGACAGCGCGGGCGCCTATAGTTTCGTCGGCCTTGGCAATTTCGTGACGCTGCTCACGGATTCGCTGTGGTCGAAGCCGTTCTGGAATGCGGCCAAGAACAATCTGATCTTCTTCCTCGTCCACATGGCGGTGCAGAACCCGATCGGGATCGCGCTTGCCGGGCTTCTCAGCCTGCCCGGCCTCAAGCTGAAGGGCCTCTATCGCACCATCATCTTCCTGCCGACGATGCTTTCCGTGGTCATCGTCGGCTTTTCCTGGAATTTGATCCTCTCCCCGCTGTGGGGCGTCGCCGAAGGCGCGCTCAAGTCGGTCGGGCTCGGGAGTTTCTTCGCGCCCTGGCTCGGCCTTCCGTCAACCGCGCTCGTGACCCTGGCGCTGATCTCCGTGTGGCAGTTCGTCGGGATTCCGCTGATGCTGATCTATGCGGCGCTTCTCAACATTCCCGACGAGCTCGTCGACGCGGCGCGGGTCGACGGCCTCGGGCACTTGCGCATATTCCTGCACATCAAGCTGCCGCTCGTGCTGCCCACCATAGGCCTCGTCTCGATCCTCACCTTCGTCGGGAACTTCAACGCCTTCGACCTCATCTACTCGGTCAAGGGCGCCCTCGCCGGACCCAATTTCGCTTCCGACATTCTCGGCACCTTTTTCTACCGCACCTTCTTCGGCAACCAGCTGCAGCTCGGCAATCCGACCATGGGCGCGGCGGTCGCGACCGTGATGTTCTTCATCATCCTGGGAGGCGTCTGCCTCTATCTGTTCATCGTGCAGCGCCGCTTGCGGCGCTACGCGTTCTAGGGGAGCGCGCAATGGTCAATCAGCGCGTCCAGACCCTTGGCGTCCACATCATTCTGATCGCCTACAGCGCGCTTGCGATCGGGCCGATCCTGCTGGTCGTCATGAACTCGTTCAAGACCCGAAACGCGATCTTCGGCGCGCCGCTCGCGCCCCCGAACCCGACGACCTTCTCGCTCATCGGCTACGCCAAGGTTTTCAACGCCTCGCATATCGTAACCTATTTCGCGAATTCGGTGATCGTTACGGTGGTCAGCATGGGCCTCGTCCTGCTCTTCGGCGCGATGGCGGCCTGGGCGCTGACCGAATACAAGTTTCGCGGCTCGACCGCGCTCGCGCTATTCCTGTCGATCGGAATCATGGTCCCGATCCGTCTCGGCTCGGTCGCGATCCTCACCATGATGCGGCAGGCCGGCCTCAACGATACGCTGATCGCGTTGATCCTCGTCTATGTCGCGCAAGGGCTGCCCTTGTCGATCTTCATCCTGGCGGAATTCGTCCAGCAGATCCCGAGGGACCTGCGTGACGCGGCGCGCTGCGACGGCGTGCCGGAGACGCGCATCTTCTTCGAGGTGATCGCGCCGCTCCTGAGGCCCGCCATCGCCACCGTCGCGATCTTCACCGTCGTTCCGATCTGGAACGACCTCTGGTTCCCGCTGATCCTCACCTCGTCGGATTCGACGCATACGATCACGCTCGGCGTCCAGCAGTTCCTGGGCCAGTACATCACCGACTGGAACTCGGTGCTTGCGGCCCTGTCGATGGCGATCCTGCCGGTCGTGGCGATCTACGTGATCTTCTCCCGGCAGTTGATCAGCGGCCTCACCGCCGGAGCGGTCAAATAGGACACGAGACGGCATGGCGAATCTGCGCATCGACCACCTGAACAAGAGTTACGGGACGGCGCATGTGCTGAGCGACATCGGGCTCTCGATCGAGGAGGGCGAATTTGTCGTCCTGGTCGGCCCGTCGGGCTGCGGCAAATCGACGCTTCTGAGGATGATCGCCGGGCTCGACGCGCCGACATCCGGCGACATTTTCATTGGCGGCAAGCTGGTCAACGCGCTCGCGCCCGCCGAGCGGAGGATCGCGATGGTGTTCCAGTCCTATGCGCTCTACCCGCATATGGATGTGCGCAGGAACATGACCTTCGGCCTCAAATTCACCGGCGTAGCGCCGGCCGAGCGCGACCGGCGGGTCGCCGAGGCGGCGCGGATGCTGCGCCTTGAGGAGCTGCTCGGGCGCTATCCGCGCGACCTCTCGGGCGGCCAGAGACAGCGGGTGGCGATCGGCCGCGCGATCGTGCGCGAGCCCGACGTGTTCCTGTTCGACGAGCCGTTGTCGAATCTCGACGCGGCGCTGCGCGTCTCGACTCGAGTCGAGATCGCCCGCCTCCACCGGCTGCTGCGCGCAACGATGGTCTATGTCACCCACGACCAGATCGAGGCGATGACGCTTGCCGATCGCATCGTGGTGATGAACCACGGCAGAATCGCCCAGGTCGGCAAGCCGCTCGAACTTTATTATGCGCCCGCTGATCTGTTTGTCGCCGGCTTCATCGGCTCGCCGGCCATGAACTTCTTTCCGGCTGAGGTCGAGAGCGTGGAAGGCGGCAAGGCGCGGATCACCGGCGCCGCGATCGCCGCGTTTGCCCTCCCCGCCGGGGCGTTCAAGCCCGGCGAGCGCCTGACCATCGGCGTGCGCCCGGAGCACCTGGCGCCGGTTGCGGGAGGCCACTTCGCCACCAACGGCGTCGTCGAGCTCGTCGAGCGGCTTGGCGAAGCCTCATACGCCCATGTCCGGCGAGCCGACGACAAGATGACGGTCGCCGAGATCCGCGGCCGGCGGACGCCCTCGGCCGGCGAATCGGTGACGTTCACCGCGCCTGCCGAGGACATCCATGTGTTCGATGCCGACAATCGGCGCGCGCAATCGGGAACCTGAGCGCGTCCGAGCGAGGACCAGCCTCGCCTCGCGCAATCACGCGATCGATCGCGCTCTCGATCATGCGAATGGCGCCGCCTTGCCTTGTCAGGGACGAGTGGGGTCCGCTACGCGAAAGCGAGTTCCTTCGCTTCCGGGACCTCGATCCCGAGTTCCTCGCGGAATGCCTGCAGAGACTGCATGAGGCCTTCGCCCGTATCGAACAGCCCGGCGTAGCTCATCGTGCCGCCGATCCTGCGCGGCCTGCCGATGAGCTGGGGATTGCAGCCGACCGCTTTCAACACCCGATAGATGCGGGCGTCGAACACCGAGACAATCTGGGTAAGTCCGCTGATGATGGCGACCTCTCCAATGCCGGCGATCAACTCGCTCAAGACGAAGTTCACCCCGTTGCGGCTCCGTTGCGGCTGACCTTCAACGGATACTGCGCAAATTCGTGAGCTCTCCCAGATTGTCGCGCTCTCGATGTATTCGCCTTCGTCGAGCAGATAGGGGAACACGTCCCGCAACATGTTCGGCCCCGTGGTCGGCAAAAGCCTCAGCGATCCCCAGTATTCATTTGTACGAGGATCAACAGACACAAGGTACAGAGGATTTTCGTCGTCGAATACGTCCCGCTCGTACCCGTCTCTCACCGTCACGTCCCAGCCAAGTCGCTCTGAGAACGTGAGCGCACGGTTGCGAAACATTGCGTCCATTTCCGCTGGATACAATGACGCACGCGAACCTTCAATCAACCTTAACATCGTGGCATCTCCCTTGCTACGAGACAAGAGGATGTTAACCATAAATTACGTCGCGACAATTCCACTAAGTGGTTGAGTTGACTTTTCCGAGACTCACTTGAACGACGACCCCTGGAGCGCCTTGGCTGGAATCACCCCGGTGGCGATCGCGACGCCGACTGCGTGGGTCAGGTTCGCGCAATTCAATTTATGCCGCGCCGTGTCCAGATAACTTTTGACGCTGCCGAACGAGATGTTCAAAATATCCGAGATATCCTGATATGTCTTCCCTCGAGCCGCCCAAATCAGACACTGTTCTTCTCTCTTCGACAGTTTGATTGGCTGACTGCTCAGCTTCAGGTTGACGCTGGCAGCAGAATCAATGAGAACTGAGATGAGTTGAAGCTTTACCATGTTGCTTCGCTTGAATTCTTGCCATTCTTGCTTGGAATGATCGCTCGTAAAGGAGACCAGCGAATAGACGCCCCGCCAATTCCGCACCGGGACAGATACCCCGTTTCGGCCAACGCCGTGGGCCAAGGCGTCGGCAAAAAACGCCTGGATAGCGGGATTGTCGCGCGGCAAGTCGTCGCCCCAGTCAAACGGGAGAATCGCCTTGCTTCCATGCGCAACGACTGGGTCTATGACCAGATATTGCTTCAAGAAATAGCGAGTTTGCCACTGAAAGGAATAGGTGGCGTGGCTGGTCAGCAAGCTCGCATCGGAGCTCTTGTCAGGCGCAAATCGCATGTAGGCGATATGGGCGACGCCAATGTCGGTCGAGATAGCTCTCAGCGTCTGCTCGAGGTCCTGTTCATTATAGCCAAGTATCGTATCCGTGAGCCTGATCGCAGCCGAACTCGATGGTGATGCTTGGTCCGGGCGCGGCGTCAGTCCTTCGGGTTGCCTTGAGGTACGAATCCGCCTGTTTGACGCCGATACCGTTCATCTGGCGCGTTTCAACAGTCGAAAACGTCCCATCATCGACCGCTTTCTTTGTTGTTCTTGACAGCGCGTCTAGAGTCTTCGACTCTACCGACATGCACGCCTCCCGCCCCGGACTGCGATCCCCACGCTCTTAGTGATCTACCACAACAAACCCAGCGCAATCAACAGATATGTGGAGGCGGAACGGAGAACAATACGTACTGAATTGTATAAAACGGCGGTCCCCATCGGGCTGCGGTATGATTGTCGCGCCGCAAGTCTGCGGAACGGCCGAAGCGTCGCCCGCGTCGCTATATTTCCGGGCGATCGCTATGCGACGAGGTTCCAGCGCGCAGCGTGCCTGACTGCGTCAACCAGGAGCGGATGCGATGAACATCAACGACCTCGTCGCCATCGACGTCCATACGCACGCGGAGGTTTCCTGCCGGCAGCCGGCGGACGCATTCTGGCAGCCTTACGAAGAAGCGGCGAACAAATATTTCAAGGCGGGAAAGCGTCCGACCATCGCCGAGACCGTCGCCTATTATCGCGAACGGAAGATCGGCCTCATCATGTTCACCGTCGACAGCGAGTTCGAGATCGGCGCGAGGCGCATCTCGAACGACGAGGTTGCGGAGGCCGCCGCGGCGAATGCCGACATCATGATGGCCTTCGCCTCCATCGATCCGCACAAGGGCAAGATGGGGGTGCGCGAAGCGCGCGATCTCATAGAGGCCGGGGTCATCAAGGGGTTCAAGTTTCATCCGACCGTGCAGGGCTTCTTCCCCAACGACCGCATGGCTTATGGCCTCTACGAGGTCATCGCCGAGCACAAGCTTCCGGCGATCTTTCACAGCGGCCATTCCGGCATCGGCACGGGCATGCCGGGCGGCGGCGGCCTGCGTCTCAAGTACTCGAACCCGATCCATGTCGACGACGTCGCGGTCGACTTCCCCGACATGACCATCATCATCGCCCATCCGTCCTGGCCGTGGCAGGACGAAGCGCTCTCGGTCTGCCTGCACAAGCCCAACGTCTATATCGACCTCTCCGGCTGGAGCCCGAAGTATTTTCCCCCGCAGCTTGTCCAGCACGCCAACGGCCAGCTCAAGACCAAGATGCTTTTCGGGTCCGATTGGCCGCTGATCGCGCCGGACCGCTGGCTCAAGGATTTCCGCGAGGCCGGCTTCAAGCCGGAGGTGCACGACCTCATCCTGAAAGAGAACGCGATCCGGGCGCTCAAGCTGGCCCCAGCCGCCTAACCGCCGCCGCGCGATGACCGCCTTTCGATGGATCGAGGGGGCCGGCGGGGAAATCGTCGCCGACGGCAAGCGGCTCGAAGCTGTCGCGCACGGGCCCCCGCCGGACAAGGCGCCGACGATCGTCATGCTGCACGAAGGCCTCGGCTGCGTCGCGCTGTGGCGCGACTTTCCCGCCCGCCTCGCCGCCGCGACCGGCTGGGGCGTCTTCGCCTGGTCGCGCGCCGGCTATGGCCGCTCGGATCCGGTCGCGCTCCCGCGCCCGCTCGACTACATGACGCGCGAGGCGCGCTCGAGCCTGCCCGCCGTTCTCGACGCGATCGGCATGAGGCGCGGAATCCTGCTCGGCCACAGCGACGGCGCCTCGATCGCGGCGATCCACGCCGGCGAGCATTCGGACGAGCGGATCACGGGCCTCGTCCTCATTGCGCCCCATGTCTTCACCGAGGCGCCGGGCCTCGCCTCGATCGCCGAAGCGCGGCGCGCCTACGAGGCGGGCGGCCTGCGGGCGAAGCTCGCCAAATACCACGCGCATGTCGACATCGCGTTTCGCGGCTGGAACGACGCCTGGCTCGACCCCGGCTTCAAGGCCTGGAACATCGAGGATGCGGTCGGGCGCTGGCGCGTCCCGGCGCTTCTGATCCAGGGCGCGGACGACCAGTACGGGACGCTCGCGCAGATCCGCGCCATCGAGGCGCGATCGCCCGCGCCGGTCAAGAGCCTCATCCTCGACGCCTGCCGCCATTTCCCCCAGGTCGACCAGCCGCAAGCCACGCTCGAGGCGATTGTCGCGTTCTGCGCCGAGGTCGAGGCCCGTCTAAACTGAAGGGACCCTCCCCACGGCTGCGAAGCGGCGTCCGACGCCGCCAACTTTGGCGAAAACCGACGAAAATAGACGAAAGCGAAAATGCTTTCTTTTGCTTTCAGTTGTTTTTTGGAATCGGGACTTTTCAATGGGTTCCAGCCGATTCAAGCGCTTTTTTCCGCCCAGCCCGGCGTCGGGCCAGTGCTTCCCAATCCTTCCTCTCTTTCTCCCGCCGGGGGCATCCGCCGGGCACCCGTCCCCGCGCTGGGCTTCAATTCGGTTAATCACAATCATATACCACAAATTTCCGATTAACACAATAGAATGCGCGGCTCTTATGGCGTTATCCGTTGGTCGACCGGTTTGCTGTTCGTTCGTCGAACCCTTGCCGTCATGGCCGGGCTTGTCCACGGCTTGTCCCGGCCATCCACGAAGGCCCAGCGCATCGACGCAGGCAAGCGCGAAAAGCCTTGCGACCGTCCGCCTTCCTGCCGGTCGCGCCGAGGCGGGACTCGTTCTTGCGGCGGCCCGGCGTGGATGGCCGGGACAAGCCCGGCCATGACGGCAAGGGTTCGACGAACGAACAGTAAACCGGTCGACCAACAGATAACGCCATAAGAGCGCGACTTTTTCTTGCGATTATCAGAAACCACGGATAGAGTGGTCCTGTCGCCGAACGCGCCGCCTCGAGGAGCGGCGCCGGGAGAAGCGGGGAGAGGCGGGTTTTTGCGCCGGATCGTCGTAACCCATTGAAAAGGCCCAATTCGCGGAAGGGTTTTCCTTTGATACCTTTCCGGATTCCTTTGCCCCGCTTCCGGTTTCCTTTGCTGGGCTTCCCGGATTCTTTGCTGGGCTTCCTCCGGGCTTGGGTCTGACCGGCGCCATTGGAGCGTCATCGACCGGATCGACGGCCTAGCGGTGATGATGGCCGCCGCCGCCGTGGTGGCCTCCACCCCCGTGATGGCCCCCGCCGCCGTGATGATGGCCGCCGCCGCCGTGATGATGGCCGCCGCCGCCGTGATGGCCCCCGCCGCCGTGATGATGGCCGCCGCCGCCGTGATGGCCCCCACCCCCGTGATAGTGGCCCCCGCCATGATAGTGGGCGCCTCCGTGATAATGGCCTCCACGGTAGCCGCCGTGGCTCCAGCCATTCCAGCCATAGCCGCCGCCCCAGCCGTAGCCGGCGCGATAGGCGTATCCGCACCAATACCAGCCGGGC
Source organism: uncultured Alphaproteobacteria bacterium (assembly GCA_963761435.1). Classification (GTDB taxonomy): domain Bacteria; phylum Pseudomonadota; class Alphaproteobacteria; order Rhizobiales; family Beijerinckiaceae; genus Roseiarcus. The sequence goes on from CAVXHJ010000011.1 coordinate 93,166, forward strand.
CCCTGCCAGCCGTCTTCGTACCAGCAATATTGCCGGCCGTTGAAGACGAACTGAGCTTTTTCCAGAGGCAGGAGCTGATCGGGTAGGGGCGCGACAAAAGCGCTTCCCGATATTCCCGCCTGGGCTGGGCCGGCGAGCGTTGACGCGGCGCCCAACGCAAGCGCCAGACCAAGAGCAAGTTTTCGCGACATGGGCCAGCTTCCCCCTTGCCGCCCTATGGCGGGTGGCGGCTTGAATTTTCGGATGTTGGCCAAGCCGCCCTGAATGGGGCCTGAACGACGGTCGCTTCTCACCCCTTCGCGTCGAGGCCGTAGAGCGTGTGCAGCGTGCGCACCGCAAGCTCGGTATAGACCTCGTCGATCAGCATCGAGAACTTGATCTCCGATGTGGTGATGGCGCGGATGTTGATGCCCTTCTCGGCCAGCGCCCTGAAGGCGCGCGCGGCGACGCCGGAATGCGAGCGCATGCCGACGCCGATGGCGGAGATCTTCACGACATCCTCCGCGCCGTTCAGCTTGGCGTAGCCGATCTTCGTCCGCCGCTCCTCGAGGATGGCCATGGCGCGGGCGAATTCGGCCGCGGGCACGGTGAAGGTGATGTCGGTCGTCGTCGTGTCGTCGGACACGACCTGGATGATCATGTCGACATTGATGTTGGCCTCGGCCAGCGGCATGAAGATCGCAGCCGCCACGCCGGGCTTGTCGGCGACCTCGCGCAATGTGATCTGCGCCTCGTCGCGCGAGAAGGCGATGCCGGTGACGACCTCCTGCTCCATGATCTCCTCCTCGTCGCAAATGAGCGTGCCAAGCGTCGGTTGCGCGGGATCGTCGAACGACGAGCGCACGTAGAGCCTGACCTTGTTGACCATCGCCACTTCCACCGACCGAACCTGCAGCACCTTGGCGCCGAGCGAGGCCATTTCCAGCATTTCCTCGAACGAGACCTTATCGAGCCGGCGCGCCTTCGGCACGACGCGCGGATCGGAGGTATAGACCCCGTCGACATCGGTATAGATGTCGCAGCGGTCGGCCGAAATCGCCGCGGCGAGCGCGACCGCCGACGTATCCGAGCCGCCGCGCCCGAGCGTCGTGACCCGGCCCGTTGGTTTGTGGAGGCCCTGGAAGCCCGCGATGACCGCGATCTCGCCCGCCTTGAACCCCTGAACGAGCCGGGCGCCGTCGATGGCGGCGATGCGGGCCGCTCCATGCGCATCATCGGTCAGAAGCGGAATTTGCCAGCCCTGCCACGACCGCGCCTTGAGCCCGATGTCCTTGAGCACCAACGCGAGCAGGCCCGCCGTCACCAGTTCGCCCGAAGCAACCACAGCGTCATATTCTGCGCTGTCGAACTGCGAGCCCGCCTCCTGGCACCAGGCGACCAGCTCGTTCGTCTTGCCGGCCATCGCCGAGACCACGACCGCGACCTCCGCGCCGCCGTCGACCTCCCGCTTCACATGGGCCGCGACATTGCGGATGCGTTGAACGTCGGCGACCGAGGTGCCGCCGAACTTCATCACCAGACGCGGCATCGATCCTTGAAACCTTGAGGAAACGCGCGGGCTCGCGCAGGGCGTCGGGGCGCCGTATAAAGGCGCACGCCGGGTGGGTCAACGCGCTCTGGCCGCTCTTACAAAGGGTAAGCGAAAGGTTCGCCATGCCGGCCGGGTCGTCACGGAGCGTCATCTCCGAGGAGGTCGCCCGCTTCGAAGCGTTGGGCGACGCCTGGTGGGACCCCGACGGGCCGATGGCGCCGCTCCATCGCCTGAATCCGGTCCGGATCGGTTGGGCGCGCGACTTGATCGTGCGCCATTTCGAGCTCGAGGCGTCTTCGGGCGCTCCGCTCGCCGGCGTCAGCATTGTCGATGTCGGCTGCGGCGGGGGGCTGTTCGCCGAACCCCTGGCCCGCCTCGGCGCGGACGTTGTCGGCGTCGATCCGGCGGAAGCCGCGATCGAGGCCGCGCGCCGTCATGCGGAGGAGACGGGCGCCAGGCTCGCCTATCGCATGGGCGCGGTCGAGGAGATCGGCGCGGATGAGCGTCGGTTCGACGTCGTGAGCGCGATGGAGGTGATCGAGCACGCGCCCGATCCAAAAGCATTCATCGCGGCCGCCGCCTCGCTCGTCAGGCCCGGCGGGCTTCTCCTCGTCTCGACCCTCAACCGGACGCTAAAGAGCTTCGCCCTCGCCATCGTCGGCGCGGAATACGTGCTGCGCTGGCTCGAGCCGGGAACCCACCGCTGGGAGCAGTTCGTGACCCCGCTCGAACTCACCGCCTTCGCGCGCGCCGCGGGCCTGAGGCGCCAGAGCCTGCGGGGCGTCGTCTACGATCCGTTCCGCCGCGACTGGCGCCTCTCGTCCGACACGGGGGTGAACTACCTGTTCGCCGCGACGAAGGCGGAGTTATAGGTTTCAAACTCAATCGACTTCACGGAAGCGGCAACCTCAGGCGGAGAGCGGCGTTATGCCTGATCCATGGTCCGCAAAATTGGGTTCGGCGCGCCAACCCTTGCGTCACTTCCCCGGGCACTCCTTCTGCAGCCGGTCCATCGCCTGGGCGAAGCCGGTCAGCGAATAGGTGTCGATCGACTGGTGGCCTCGGAGCGAGGCGGCTTTGATGACGAGTTTCGCGCCCTTGCGCATTTCCGTGATCAGCGCGCCTTCCTTGGCGGCGTTCTTGACCCATAGGTTCCCGCCTTTGGGCAGCATCTCGAACGTCGTCTCGTCCACCAAGGCCACCGGGGCCGAAGCGCCCGCGGCCGACGCGGGAGGCGTTTTCGATTTGGCGTCAGACTTCGACGCCGGCTTCTCGCCCGGCTTCGGGTCGGCCTTGGCTTCGGCGACGTCCGCGCCTCCAGCAACGTCGAAGCCCATGATGAACGAAACCTCGTTGCGCACCCCTTCCGCGGGGCGGTCGGAGATGAACGCATAGCCAGGGTCGCGCTTGAGGCTGGCCGGATCGCGCGATTTGGGCTGGGCGAGCGTGTAGCAGATCTTTCCCTTGCCCGAATCGCCGACGAATACGTTCCAGTCGCCGAAGGTCGCGACCAGAGCGGGCTTGGAAGCCTCGTCCTTCTTTTCCGTTTTCGCCGCGGACTTGGCGGGCTTGGTCGCGGCGGTCGTGGGAGTCCCGAGGGCGCCTGCGGCCAAGACGGCCGCACTGACGAGCCCAATGGCGCGAAGAGGCGAAACGGCGGGGCGCTTCATCGGCAACAATCCTTTGAGCCGGGCCCAACCCCGGCTGGCGGGCTTCCCTGCCGTCCGATCGGGGCGAAATTCCGGCCTTTCGCCTTGCCGGGGCGGGCTGCTGCTGCAATCCTGCATTTGGTTACTGAAAAATAAGTAAAATTGGGAGCCTATTATGAAAGCCCTGATCTGTGCATCGCTTGGTCCCGCCGAAAACCTGAAGGTGGCGGACGTTGCCGCGCCCTCGCCTGGCGACGGCGAGGTTCTGGTGAAGGTAGCCTATGCCGGACTCAACTTTTTCGACACGTTGATCATCGAAGGCAAGTATCAGCTGCGGCCCGCGCCGCCATTTTCGCCCGGCGGAGAGTTCTCGGGCCACGTTATCGCGCTGGGGCGGGGGGCGCGCGGGTTTGCGGTCGGCGATCCGGTTATGGGCTTCTGCGGCTATGGCGCGGCCGCCGAGCAGATTGCGATCACGACCAAACGGCTGGCTCATATCCCCGACGGCCTTCCGCTCGACAAGGCGGCGGGGCTTTCCGTCGCCTACGGCACGAGCCTGCATGCGCTCAAGCAACGGGCTGAGATGAAGCCCGGCGAGACCCTGCTGGTGCTGGGCGCTTCCGGCGGCGTCGGACTTGCGGCGGTCGAGATCGGCAAGGCGATGGGCGCTCGGGTCATCGCCGGCGCGTCCTCGGACGAAAAGCTCGCCTTCGCCCGCCGCTACGGCGCGGCCGAGGCGGTCAATACCGCCACGGAGGACCTGCGCGCGCGCCTGAAGGAAATCACGCCCAACGGCGTCGATGTCGTCTACGACCCGGTCGGCGGGGCCCTGACTGAGGCGGCGCTGCGTTCGCTCGCGTGGAAGGGACGGCTTCTGGTGATCGGCTTCGCCTCGGGCGAGATTCCGAGGCCCCCGCTCAACATCCCGTTGCTCAAGGGCTGCGACATTCGGGGCGTCTACTGGGGCGAATTCACCGCCCGGGAACCAGAAGAGCATCGCAAAAACATGGCTGAGCTTCTGGATTGGGCGAAATCTGGAACTCTCAGCGTTCATGTCCACGCGACATACGAGCTGGAAGAATTCCGACAGGCCTTCGAGGCGATCGCCAAGCGCAAGACGCTCGGCAAGACCCTGCTTCGATTTGGCGCATCAGGAGCGCATTGATCCTACGGATTGAAACTGATTCTGCCATACACAACATAGGGTCGGGATGAGGCGCCGCGGACAAATCGGCGAGGTCGACGATGGACGAAGGCGAATCATCCCAGGTTGAAATCCGGCGTCTGTGGCCGTCGGACAAGGAATCTTTTCGCGATCATTTGCTGAGGCTTGATCCGCAGAGTCGGCATCACCGCTTCGGCGGTGGGATGTCGGACGATTTTCTTGTCCATTACGCCGAAAACTGCTTCGGCAAGGGCGATCTCGTTTATGGGGCCTTTGTTGACGGCAAAATGGTCGGCGCGGCCGAATTGCGCTCCCGCCGGGCCATCTGGAGCGAGCAAGCCCCGTTCGGGCGCAACATCCACGCCGAAGCCGCATTCTCGGTGGAGGGCGGCTATCGGCGCCGCGGTATCGGCGAAAGACTGTTCAAGCGCATCCGGCGGGCCGCCACCAATCACGGCGTCGAGGCGATCGAGATCGTCTGCCAGCCGGACAATATCGGAATGCAAAGCTTGGCGAAAAAGTTCAAGACCCAGTTCGCCTTCGAGGAGAACGCCCTCACCGGCCGCCTGACAGCACGCGCGCCGACTGCGCTCTCGCTGATCCGAGAGGCGACGGGCGATGCGCTCGACTTCGGCGCCGCCGTCTTCGACGCCCACTGGCGAGCGGTGGCGGAGACACGGCAAAAGGCGAGTGAACCCGCCGGAGATTAGTGCCCGGGGAAGGAAACCAGACTGCGCACCGGGACGCCCAAGGCTTCGATCTTGGCCGCCCCGCCGAGGTCAGGGAGGTCGATGACGAAACATGCGGCGACGGCCTCAGCGTCCATCTGGCGCAGGAGCTTGATCGCCGCCTCGGCCGTTCCTCCCGTCGCGACCAGATCGTCGACCAGGATCACCCGCTCGCCCTTGGCGACCGCGTCCTCATGCATCTCCATCTGATCGAGGCCGTATTCGAGCGAATAGGGTATCGAAACCGTCGCGTGCGGAAGCTTGCCCTTCTTGCGGATCGGAACGAAGCCGGCTGACAGTTGGTGCGCGACCGCGCCGCCGAGAATGAAGCCGCGCGCCTCGACGCCGGCGACCTTGTCGATTTTCGTTCCCGCCCACGGCTGCACCAATTCGTCGACCGCCCGGCGAAACGCTCTCGCGTCGCCAAGGAGCGTCGTGATGTCGCGAAACAGGATGCCCTTCTTTGGGTAATCTGGGATCGTGCGGATGGTGTCGGCCAGACGCATGTCAGGGAACTCGTTTCGGGTGACGCGCGCGATCCATAGCGCATTCTGTTGGGATTTACAGCGGACGTCCTCGCGTCCCGGGACTGGACCGGCGCGCCCGGAGTCGCAGAGCGAGGAATGCGGAGAAACGGCGAAGGGACGCCGGATGTCCCAGACCCGTCATTGGGTCCCCCCATCGTCGCAGCGTCTCGATCCACGACGCTGAAAGTGAGGACTTCCATCGTCGTTCGGCGCGGGGGTCACCGGAAGCGACATTCAGTCGTTCGCCCCCGGACTGCCGCGCGTCGCCTCGAACAGGAACCAGGTGCGCCGCTCCGTCTGATCGATCCAGTTCTCCAAAAGGCTTGCGGTCGCGACGTCGCCATGGCCGTCGCAGACGTTGTGGACCTGACGCATGATCGAGGTCAGGCGCTCATTGTCATCGCGCAGCTCGGCGAGCATGTCTTTCGGATCTACGTAGTCGGCGTCGTTATCGAGAATGCGCTGCCGCCGGGCGATGTCCCCGATCGAATGCGGATGGTCGCGCCGCCGATCTTGCGCGCCCGCTCCGCGATATCGTCGGTCATATCGAAAATCTGTTCGCCGTGCTCGTCGAGGAGCAGATGGTAGTCGCGGAAATGCGGGCCGCTCATATGCCAGTGGAAGTTCTTGGTCTTCATGTAGAGCGCGAACACATCCGCCAGCAGCCCTGCGAGCGCCGCCGAGACGTCCCGTGTCGCCTCTGCCTTCAGGTCAGTCGGCGTGCCGAGGCGCTCGCGGACATGGGTCTCCTTCACCGATTTCAACTTCGCCATTGCAGCCTCCTTCAGTGCATTTTCCCGATGTCGCCGTGAAGCGAGGACGTCCAGACCAAAGTCCCGCCCAAGGCTGATCGTTGCACGCCCCGCCCAACAATTCCAGCCTAGGCTCTGCGGATGCGAACTCCGCCCAGTGCGCTTTCGTCATGGGCCGCGCCTACTTGCTGTCCGGGCATCGTCCCGGGGCCAAGTCCCTCTTTTCGGAGTTCTGCGCCGCATCGGGGCGGTCCGCCCTGGCGTGACGATCGCGACAGTCGCCGCCCATTTCGCCGCGTGCGCCTTCGCTGGTCCCGCCGCCACAATTCGCGCCGCAATTCATCCCCCCTTGAGGCCGGCTCGCGCCTCCCATTCCAACTGGCAGCAGCACAGCCTCCCCGCCGAAAGCGCCCGTGACCGCCGATGCGTCCCGCGACATTGAGGCGGGCAACCCCTTCGTAGTCGGCGCGGCTTCCACGGAATCGCTGATCGCGCCCAACACAAGGATCGCAAGCAGACGGCGCGACGCCGCCAGCATCACAGCCGGCGCTCGACCATCATTGCCTTGATATGGGCGATCGCCTTGGCCGGGTTGAGGCCTTTCGGGCAGGTCTTGGCGCAGTTCAAGATCGTGTGACAGCGGTAGAGGCGGAACGGGTCCTCAAGATCATCGAGCCGCTCCCCTTGCGCCTCGTCCCGCGAGTCGACGAGCCAGCGGTAGGCCTGGAGCAGAATCGCCGGTCCCAAATATCGGTCGCCGTTCCACCAGTAGCTTGGGCAAGCGGTCGAGCAGCAGGCGCAGAGGATGCATTCGTAGAGGCCATCGAGCTTCGCCCGCTCTTCGGGCGACTGCAGCCATTCCTTCTCCGGCGCGGGAGAAACGGTCTTGAGCCATGGCTCGATCGAGGCGTGCTGGGCAAAGAAGACCGTGAGGTCAGGCACGAGATCCTTGATCACCTCCTGGTGGGGCAACGGGTAGATCGTGACCGGCGCGGCGACCTCGTCGATGCCGCGGGTGCAGGCGAGCGTATTGAGCCCGTCGATGTTCATCGCGCACGAGCCGCACACCCCCTCGCGGCAGGAGCGGCGGAAGGTCAGCGTCGAATCGATCTTGGCTTTGATCCAGATGAGCGCGTCGAGAACCATCGGCCCGCAGTCGTCGCGATCGACGAAATAGACGTCGATGCGCGGATTGGCGCCTTCGTCGGGGTTCCAGCGATAGATGCGGAATTCAGTCAGCCGCGCGGCGTTGGCCGGTTTCGGCCAAGTCTTGCCCGGTTGGACGCGGGAGTTCTTTGGGAGAGCGAATTCGACCATCGCGCCTTATCCGTTACCGAGCGGCCGCCGCGACGGGCGGGATGCCCAATCAATATACCCGCGCCTTCGGCTCGATGTAGCCGATGTCATTGCTCATCGTATAGGCGTGCACTGGCCGGTAGTCGATCGTCACCGTCTGCTTCACGGGATCGATCCAGGTGAGGGTATGCTTCATCCAGTTGACGTCGTCACGATTGGGGTGGTCCTCGCGCGCGTGCGCTCCGCGGCTTTCGAGACGGTTGAGGGCTCCCTCCATCGTCACTACCGCCTGCGCGATCAGATTGTCGTATTCCAGTGTCTCGATCAGATCCGAGTTCCAGATGAGCGAGCGGTCGGTGACAGAAACGTCCGCGCCCGAGCGCCAGGCGGCATGGATCTTCTCCTTGCCCTCGGCGAGCACCTCACCGGTGCGGAACACCGCGCAATTGTTCTGCATGACCTGCTGCATGTTGAGACGCAGCGCCGCCGTCGGAGTCTTCCCCTTGGCGTTGCGAAACCGGTCGAGCCGGCTCAGGGCAAGCTCGGCGCTGTCGCTCGGCAGTTCGGGCTGCTTGTCGCCGGGCTTCAGCATCTCCGCCGCGCGCAGGCCCGCTGCCCGGCCGAAAACGACGAGGTCGATGAGCGAATTCGAACCGAGCCTGTTGGCGCCATGCACCGACACGCACGCCGCTTCGCCAAGCGCCATCAGCCCTGGCACGATCGAATCGGGATCGCCGTTGACCTTCGTCAGGACCTCGCCGTGGTAGTTGGTCGGGATGCCGCCCATGTTGTAGTGAACGGTCGGCAGGACCGGAATCGGCTCCTTGGTTAGATCGACGCCGGCGAAAATGCGGGCGCTGTCGGAAATGCCGGGCAGACGTTCGTGCAGCACCTTGGGATCGAGATGATCGAGGTGCAGGTGAATGTGGTCCTTGTCCCTGCCGACGCCGCGACCCTCGCGGATTTCCATCGTCATCGCTCGGCTGACGACATCGCGCGAAGCAAGGTCCTTGGCGGATGGAGCATGACGCTCCATGAAGCGCTCGCCCTCCGAATTGACGAGATAGCCGCCTTCACCGCGGGCGCCCTCGGTGATGAGGCAGCCAGCGCCATAGATGCCGGTCGGGTGGAACTGCACGAACTCCATGTCCTGCAGCGGGAGCCCGGCGCGCAGCGCCATCGCGTTGCCGTCACCCGTGCACGTGTGGGCCGACGTCGCAGAGAAATAGGCGCGGCCATAGCCTCCGGTGGCGAGGACAGTGACCTGCGCGCGGAACCGATGGATCGTCCCGTCATCCAGCTTCAGGCAGACAAGGCCGCGGACCGCGCCCTCGGGGTCACGGATGAGGTCGATGGCGAAATATTCGATGAAGAACTGGCACTTCGCTTTCAGCGCCTGCCCGTAGAGCGTGTGCAGGATGGCGTGCCCGGTGCGGTCGGCGGCGGCGCAGGTCCGCTGCGCAATGCCCTTGCCATATTCGGTCGTCATGCCGCCGAACGGGCGCTGGTAGATTTTGCCCGCTTCGGTGCGGGAGAATGGCACGCCCCAATGGTCGAGTTCGTACACGGCCGCGGGCGCCTGGCGGCACATGTATTCGATCGCGTCCTGGTCGCCGAGCCAGTCGGAGCCTTTGACAGTGTCGTACATGTGCCAACGCCAGTCGTCCGGACCCATATTGCCGAGGGAAGCGGATATGCCGCCTTGCGCGGCGACCGTGTGCGAGCGGGTCGGGAACACTTTCGTGATGCACGCCGTGCGCAGGCCGGCTTGGGCGCAGCCGACGCTCGCCCGCAATCCGGCGCCGCCGGCGCCGACGACGACGACGTCGAACGTGTGGTCGGTGACCGGATACGCCTTGCCCCCAAGCGCCGGCGCACTCTGCGCGGAAGAGCCGTTGGTCGGCATCGATGGTCCGTCTTCCTAGAAGGTTGCTCAGGTGAAGGCGATGCGCAGCGTCGCGTAGACGCATGCGAGCGCCAGAAGCGCGGCGAGAAGAGTGTTGACGGCCAGCGCCCACGCGCGCGACTGGCCGCCAATGTAGTCGACAATGATGGAGCGCATGCCTAGCTCCATGTGAACGATCCCCGCCAGTACGAACCCGAGCAGCAAGATCGCTGGGACCGGCCGCGCAAGTTCCGCACGCACTCCGTTGTAGTCCTTGCGCAAGAGGTCGAGCATGAGCCAGACGAAGCCGACCGTTAGCGGCACGAGCGCCAACGAGGTCAAGTGAACGAACCAGGCGTCGGCCGTTCCTGTGCGGGACGAGCCGAGAAATCGAACCCGCCCCAGCGGAGTGCGCAGATCGCTCGGATGATCGACCATCGCGATGCTCCTTTAGCGGACGGCGTAGCCTACGCCCCAGACGACGACGGTCAACGCAAAACCTCCAATCAAGGTCGCCCATGCCATTTGATCGCGTATAGGCGCATCCAGGCCGTAGCCGGAATCCCACATGATGTGGCGAACGCCGCCGATGAGGTGATGAAAGAGCGCCCACGTAAAGCCGAACAGGACCAGACGCCCGATCACCGATTGAATGAATTCAGAAAAGACCGCGAAAGTCGAGGCGTCCGCCGAGGCGGCGATGAGAAACCAGGCGAGCAGCAGGACCCCGACGTAAAGGGCGGCGCCGCTTATTCGATGGGCGAATGACATCGCCATCGTCATCGTCACGCGATAGATGCCCAGATGCGGCGACATCGGCCGCGGCCGGCGCGGACCCGGCAAAGCGTCGCTTGACGCCATAACTATGATTCCCGTTTCTGCTTGGTGGGCGTTTTAGACCGCCGGTGCGACGCTCGCAACGTTCCTCGTGTTCGCTCTGGGTCACAGCGCAACTTGAGATCATCCAGCGAGGAGCGCCTCGACCTCGGCCCGCGTCGGCGGATCGGAGCCCTTGCGCGTGCAAGTGATCGCTGAAGCAGCCGCCGCGAAGCGCAGCCACGCTTCCAGTTCGCTGCGAGTCGGCCGAGCGGCTCCGGCGCCGAGCGCGTGGTCGCGATCCATCGCCGACAGAAGAGCGGACATGAAACTGTCCCCGGCGCCGACGGTATCCACAACTTCGACATGGGGCGCGGCGACCGCTGCCTTTTCCTTACCAAGCATGGCGACTGCGCCGCGTTCTCCAAGCGTCGCGACACAAAATCGTGGCCCGGACTTGGCCCAGGACGCGAGAGCGTCCTCGACCGAGCGGGTCGGATAGAGCCACTGGAGGTCCTCCTCGCTCGCCTTGACAACATGCGCGAGGGCGACCTGGCTCTCGACCAACCCCCTTACCGAATCACGGTCTGGAGTCACGAACGGGCGGATGTTCGGATCAAAACTCACCGTCGCCTGCCGCCCGGCGGCCCGCATCGCCGCGACGACGCTCTGGCCGTGGCGCTCGACTGCGGAGAAGGAACCGACATGCAGATGTCGCGCGCCCTTCGGCCATTCCTTCGGGAAGGGCCAGGGACCGTCGTAGGCGGTGCCGTCGAGGTAGAAGGAATAGCGCGATCCCGTCTTGGCCGTGCCGCGCATGACGAAGGCGAGGGTGGTCGGCCGCAGGTCGCGGGCGATAAAGCCGAGGTCGACGCCGCCTTCGGCGAGCGCGGCGGCGAGCGCTTCGCCATTGCCGTCGGCCGAAATCCGCGAGACGAAACCGGTTTGCGAGCCCAGCCGCGCCAGGCCGATGGCGACATTGTAGGGCGACCCCCCCAGCACCGCGTCATAGGCGCTCGCCTTGAGCGGATCGGGGATGAGGTCGATCAACGCCTCCCCTGAAATCAGAATCATCTTTTCGGTCGCCCTTGAACGCTCGTCACCATCCGCATCAGGCGAGTGCGTAGACGGTCTTCACCGTCGTGTAGAATTCGACCGCGTAGCGCCCCTGTTCCCTCGGTCCGAGGTTCGACCCTTTCCGGCCGCCGAAGGGCGCGTGGTAGTCGACTCCAGCGGTCGGCAGATTGACCATCGCCATGCCCGCCTCGACGTTGCGCTTGAAATGCGAGGCCCGCTTGAGGCTCGTGGTGCAGATGCCGGCGCACAGGCCGAACTCGGTGTCGTTCGCGATCGCCAAAGCATGATCGTAATCCCGGGCCGGGATCATGGCCGAGACCGGGCCGAAGATCTCTTCGCGCGAAATACGCATCGAATTGTCAGCGTCAAGGAAGAGCGCCGGCGCCATGTAGAATCCGGGCGTGGCGCGGTTGAGCCGCTCGCCGCCAAGCGCGAGCTTCGCCCCTTCGCGCTGGCCGATTGCAACGTAAGAGAGATTCTGCTCCAGCTGAGCCGCATCCACGACGGGCCCAATATGCGTCCCGGGCTTCAGCGCGTCGTCGACGACAAGAGAGCGCATCCGCTCCGTCAACGCTTCGGCGAATCGTCCATAGATCGGCTCCTCCACAATGAGGCGCGACGACGCGGTGCAGCGTTGGCCGGTTGAAAAATACGCGCCATTGACTGCGCACTCGACAGCGTTCGGCAGATCGGCGTCGGCAAGCACGACGAGCGGATTCTTGCCGCCCATTTCGAGCTGGAACCTGCGCATCGCGCTGGCGCAGGCCGCCGCCACCCGGCGACCGGTCGTGACCGAGCCGGTGAATGTGACCGCGTCAACCTTTTTATGGTCGAGGATCGCCTGGCCGACCGTCGAGCCGCGCCCGACGACAAGGTTGAACACTCCCTTTGGAACCCCCGCGCGGACAATGATCTCAGCCAGCGCATGAGCGGAGCCGGGGACGAGGTCGGCGGGCTTGAAGACGACGGTGTTGCCGTAGGCGAGGGCGGGCGCGATCTTCCAGGCGGGGATCGCGATCGGGAAATTCCACGGCGCGATGATGCCGACCACACCGATCGGCTCGCGCGTGACTTCGATGTCGACGTTCGGCCGCACGCTGGCAAACTTCTCCCCGGGGATTCTCAGAGCTTCCCCGGCGAAGAAGTCGAAGATCTGCCCGGCCCGGCCGGCCTCGGCGACGCCTTCAGCCAGCGTCTTGCCCTCTTCACGCGAAAGAAGGCGCCCAAGCTCGTCGCGCCGCGCCAGGATCTCGGTCGAAACTCGAAGGAGGATGTCGTGCCGCTCCTGCGGCGTCGTTCGCGCCCAGGCGGGGAAGGCGGCGTGCGCGGCCTCGATCGCTGCGGCTGTTTGGGCGGCGTCAGCCTGCCCATACTCGCCCACGACGTCGTTAGTGTCCGACGGGTTGATGTCGCGCGTGACCGAGACACCCTCCACCCATTCGCCGGCGATGAAATTCTTGTGGTGCGCGCCCATGCCAGTTCCTCGAATATTCAATCGACCTTCTACGGCCAAGGCCCTCAAATCAACCCCCGCCGAGCGAGATTGCGCATAAGCGCGCCAGCGCCGAACGTCCAACGCTCACATTCTTCGCACGGCCGCATCCGATTCACGAGCCGGCCGAGCTTTTCCGCGCCGATCGTGACGATATCGCCGGTCTTGTGAGTGAACCCCATGCCGGGAGCGCCGCGATCAGCCACCGGGGCGAACATCGTCCCGAGCAAAAGGACGAGCCCGTCGGGGTAGGCGTGGCTCGCGCCAATCGTCTGCGCGACGATATCGCTTGGATCGCGACTGATCTTGGCCATCGACGAGCCGCCTTCGAGCCGGAATCCGTCCTCGCCTTCCACCATCAGCGAGATCGTCGCGGCGCGCACATCGTCGAGCGAGAACGTCGCGTCGAAAAAGCGTAAGAACGGACCGACCGCGCAACTCGCATTCTGGTCCTTCGCCTTGCTGAGCAGGAGAGCCGACCGTCCCTCGAAATCGCGCAGATTGACGTCATTGCCGAGCGTCGCGCCAACGATCGCCCCGCTCGAAGCCACCACAAGCGCCACTTCCGGTTCGGGGTTGTTCCAAAGCGAGGCGCTGTGAAATCCAGCGTCATCGCCCGAGCCGACGGCTGACATCGGCTGGCTCTTGGTGAAGACTTCCGCGTCCGGTCCGATTCCGACTTCCAGATATTGTGACCAGGCGCCCGCTTCAACGAGCGCCGCCTTGAGTTCGCATCGCCGCAGGCGAACCGGGCCGCAGCGTGGTTAGGTCGTCGCCCAGCACGCGGACGATTTCCTCGCGCGCCTTTGCCGCGCCCTCGCGGCTCCCGCGGGCGCGTTCCTCGATAACGCGTTCGAGCAGCGATTGAGCGAAGGTCACGCCGGCCGCCTTGATCGCCTGGAGATCGACGGGCGCGAGAAGCCGCGGGCCGCCGGGCGAGCGCTTCTCGCGCGGGGTGAGGGCGAGAATATCCTTGAGGGCGCCGACGCGCGATCCTTCCGCGGCGCGCAGCGCCTGGGCCGGAGACGGCGTTTCGCAAAGGTCGCGCATGGTCGCGAACGTCCTGCTGACGTCGAAGACGCCGTCTTCCCTGATCGCAACCACGGACGGGCCGTCGACTTCGGGTAGCCACAGGCGAGCGGCGAGGGCGCCGGCGTAGCGGTCCAAAGGCAGCGTCGTCTCCTCGTTCAGTTCCAGAGTCGTCATGGGTCTCCCCGGTGCGACGCTTTGAGGATTGACGAGGCCGCGCCGCCTCTCTAGCGTCTAACATGTTAGCGGGAGCAGGCGAAGCGCTTCGCTTCGCCTTGAGATGCGAGCAGGGATTTGGCGAAGGGCGCCCATTCGAAGGCGGACGCCGTCTACGGCGAACTGAAAGAAGCGATTCTCTCTGGAGCGCTGGAGCCGGGTTGTCTGATCGACAAAGCCGGATTGTGCGAGAAACTCGGCGTTTCGCGCTTTCCCGTTTCCGCCGCGGTCAGCCGGCTTTCCTATGATCGTCTCGTGGACGTCGCTCCCCAGCATGGCTCCTTCGTCGCGAGAATTTCGCTCAACGACGTACGCGAGCGGTTTTTCATTCGAAGCGCGCTCGAGGGAGAAATCGCGGCCGAAGCCGCCCGACGAATGTCCCGCGCGGACAAGGATGCTCTGATGGCCAACCTCAAGAAGGAGGCCGCCGCGGTCGAGGTCGAAGACCGGGCTACGTTCTACGCGCTCGATGTGGCCTTCCACCATATCTTGACAACTCGGCTCGGCATGGCGCGCGCCCATGACGTTCTTGAAGCCCTGCGGGTCCACCTGGAAAGGGCGCGCAGACTCACTATGTCTCCGCCGGGGCGCCTGCGCGCCGCGCTGAAAGAGCACGCCTCGATCGCTGCCGCGATCGAGGGGGGCGACTCATCGGCTGCTCGCGAAGGGATGAGGCGCCACCTGGATATAACGAGAGCGGCGCTCGAAGCGCTGGCCAAGAAGCAGCCCGGATTATTTTCGCTTCAAGCTGATCCCTCCTGAACGGTAACAAACATGACAACGCCTCGCGCGCTGCGCCTCGACCCCTCGGATAACGTCGTCATCGCGATCGACGAGATCCCCGCCGGCGTGGAGCCCTTAAAGGGCGTTAGCGCTCGCGAGCGCATCCCGAGAGGCCACAAGATGGCGGTCGCCGCCGTCGAGGCCGGCGCGCCGATCCGCAAATTCGGGCAGATCATAGGTTTTGCCTCCCGGCCGGTTTCTGCCGGCGAATGGGTGCACGAGCACAATTGCGGCGTGAAGGAGTTCATCCGCGACTATCATTTCGGCGAGGACGCTCGCTCCGAGACGATCGCCGCGGTTGAGAGTCAGCCGACTTTCCAGGGCTTTCGGCGCGCGAGCGGGAAAGTCGGAACGCGCAACTATGTCGCGATCCTAACTTCGGTGAATTGCTCGGCGACCGTCGCGCGCTTGATCGCGCGGGAAGTTGAACGGTCCGGAAGTCTTGCCGACTATCCCAATGTCGACGGAGTCATCGCCCTCGTGCACGGCACAGGGTGCGGCATCGCGGCAAAGGGCGAGGGGTTCGATGCGCTCATGCGCACTCAGTGGGGCTACGCCGGCAATCCCAACATCGGTGCGACCTTGATGGTCGGGCTCGGCTGTGAGGTGTTTCAGATCGGCCGCATGAAGGAGGAATACGGGATCGTCGAGGGCGAGTCGTTCCGCAGCCTGACGATTCAAGCGACCGGAGGCACGCGCAAGACGGTCGCTGCTGGCGTGGAGCGCATCCGCGCCATGTTGCCCGAGCTCAACCGCGCTAAGCGAGAGCCTACGCCGGCAGGCGAACTGACGCTTGCGCTCCAGTGCGGCGGCTCCGACGGCTATTCAGGCATCACCGCCAATCCGGCGCTTGGCGCAGCGGCCGATATCCTGGTGCGCAATGGCGGCACGGCGATTCTTTCGGAGACGCCGGAGATTTACGGGGCCGAGCACCTTCTCACTCGGCGCGCCGCGACGCCGGAAATCGGGCAAAAGCTCGTCGAGCGCATCCGGTGGTGGGAAGATTATTGTGCGCGGAACGGCGGCGAAATGAACAACAATCCCTCGCCCGGAAACAAAGCCGGGGGCCTGACGACCATCCTCGAGAAGTCCTTGGGCGCGGCAGCAAAGGGAGGCACGACCCCGCTCAACGAGGTCTACCAATATGCCGAACCCGTCACAGCCAAGGGCTTCGTGTTTATGGATACGCCCGGCTACGATCCGGTGTCGGCGACCGGGCAGGTCGCGGGCGGCGCCAATGTGCTCGCGTTCACCACCGGACGGGGCTCGGCCTACGGCTGCAAGCCGACGCCGTCGATCAAACTCGCCACCAACAGCGACACCTACCGCAGGATGATCGAGGACATGGACATCAATTGCGGCGATGTCGTCGATGGCGTCTCGATCGCTGACAAGGGCAAGGAGATTTTCGACAAGATTCTCGCCGTCGCCTCGGGCGAACGGACCAAATCGGAACTCTTGGGGTACGGCGACGCGGAATTCACGCCCTGGCAGATCGGAGCGACAATGTGACTGGCGTCGGTCCTCTGACGAATGGAGGGCGCTGGCGCGGTGGAGATGCTTCGAAGCTGCGCGCGTTGGGGATTCCTGGCGACATGAAAACCGCGCTGCTGTTCGATCTCGATGGGACGCTTGTAGACAGCGACGCCGAGCATTTGGTCGCATTCCAGCGCGTGTTTGCGCCGCACGGAATCAAGCTCGATCGTTCCGAATACGCCGCCAACATCATGGGCGCATCGAACGAAATCATAGCGCGTCGCTATCTTTCCCACCTGTCGCCGCATGAGCAGGCCGCGATCCTGGACGCGAAAGAATCAGCCTATCGCGACGGCCTGGGCGACCTTGAGCCCATTCTGGGCGCCCTCGCCCTCCTCGATTTCGCCGAGCGGCGCGGGCTCAAACGCGCCGTGGTGACGAATGCGCCGCGCGCCAATGCTGAAAAGGTTCTCGCGGCGCTGGGGATTGGGCGCCGTTTGCCGATTCTGGTGATCGGCGGGGAGCTTCCCCGCTCCAAGCCTGATCCCTTGCCCTATCTGACGGCGCTCGAGCGTACCGGCGCGCTGGCGGCGCATTCGATCGCCTTCGAAGATTCTTTGTCTGGCGTTCGCGCCGCTGCAGCTGCGGGCCTGGCCGTGGTCGGCATGACGACGACGCTTGATTCGCAAACGCTGTTCCAGGCCGGAGCCACCATGGCGGCCAGCAATTTCACCGATCCGCGCATCTTCGACCTGATTGAAGCGCGGATCAATTCAGGCGCTGACAAGGGGGTTGACCCGTGAGACTGGCGCAGTTCATCGACGAGAACGGCAAGCGGGCGCTCGCCGCATCGGCGCGCGGCGAAAGCCGGCGGGTCAAGGGCGCGCGAACGATGTTGGACTTCGCGCGCCAGGCGCTCGCCGGGAATGTTTCATTGCGCAAGCTGATCGCCGATCGGGGGGTAGGCGAACGGGTCGACCTCGTTCGCGCGCTGAAGGAACGACGCGTGCTCGCTCCGATCGATCATAAGGATCCCGCGCATGTGTTCGTGACGGGCACCGGCCTCACGCATCTGGGTTCGGCGGAGGGACGGGACCGGATGCACAAGGATCTCGCGGATCCTTCGAAGCTCACCGACTCGATGCGGATGTTCAAGCTTGGTCTGGAGGGCGGCAAACCGGGAAAGAGCGTAACCGGCGCGCAGCCCGAGTGGTTCTACAAGGGCGACGGTTCAATTCTCGCTGCCCCGGAGGGCGATCTGCCCAGTCCTGCGTTCGCCCTTGATGGCGGCGAAGAACCTGAAATCGTTGGAGTTTATTTGATCGACGGCGCCGGCGCCCCGGTTCGGATCGGCTTTGCGCTCGGCAATGAGTTCTCCGATCACGTTACCGAACGACAGAACTACCTCCTGCTCGCACACTCGAAATTGCGGCCGGCGAGTCTCGGCCCGGAACTGCTGATCGGCGATCTGCCGCTCGACGTCCGAGGAGCGTCGCGCATACGTCGGGGCAAGGAAGTCATCTGGGAAAAACCCTTTCTGTCGGGCGAGCAGAACATGGCCCATTCGATCGCCAATCTGGAGGCGCATCATTTCAAATATGCGCTCTTTAGGCGGCCCGGCGACGTCCATGTGCATTTTTTCGGCACGGCGACGTTGTCTTTCAGCGATGGAGTCAAAACGCAGAAAGGCGACGTGTTCGAGATCGAGTCGGACACTTTCGGTCTGCCGTTGCGCAACCGGCTCTGGGCCGAAAAGCCGACGAGAACGAAGGTGCGAGCGCTTTAGCGGGCCAGACCTTAGACGGTTTGCGCGAGTGTGCGCTGCGCGCCCCCTTGGCGCTATTCCCCGATAACGCTCGCTCGCGCCCGCTGCCACCAGCCGCTGCGGCGGGGTCGCGGCGGTTCATTCGTCGTTGCCGCGGCGGGCTGCGGCGCTGGCTCAGCAGCAGCGGCGGCCTCGGCGGACGCAGAAGATTCAACTGTCGGCTGCGCGCTTGCCGCCGGCTCCGCGCTTACTTTCCGCGCCAACTCGCTACGCGCCGGCGCGGCGATCCCTTCTCCCGCGGAGATCGCGTCACCGGACAGCTTCGGAACGGAATAATCCGCCTCGGATGCGGCGAACTCCTCCTCGAGCGCGAGTGAGGGCGGCGAATCAAAACCCGACGCCACCGTCTCGGTCATGCCTTGTCCGTCAGCAGCTCGTCGAGGAAACCGGTGTCGTTCGCCACGCGAGCGTCTCGATCGACGTTCGCGCTCTTCCCCGACATTGCTCGCGCCTCGCCTTTCGAACGCGTCGGCCTCGCCGGTCGGCACTTCGAGGTCGCCGCCGATTTCGGCCACAACCGCCAAGCCGTCGTCGGTTGGCTGCGGGGCGTCCTGCGGGGGGTTTTCGCCGAACGACCTTTCGCCGCCCCGCCGCCGGCGGCGTCGTCGGCGGCGACGACCGACGTCGCCTTCGTCGAGCGACGGGCCGCTCCCCCGGTCGCTCGCATCCAAAGCCTCTTCTCTTTCTTGGCTGGGCGCTTCGGGGGTCTCGTCCGATTCCCCCTCGAACGGAACCGGGTCCTCGACAAGTACGGCAAATTCATCAGGCGAAGATTTCGCCGGCTCGACTTCACTCTTCACTCCGGCCGCCGGCTCGCCGCGTTCGATGGCGTGGTAGTTCGCGCCGGTCAGCGTATCGTCCGCTTCCACGACGATCGCGACGCCAAACCGGCGCTCGAGGTCTCGCAGATTGGCGCGCTTCTGGTTGAGGATATAAAGCGCGACGGGCGTCCGCGTGCGCATCGTGATGTTATGGGTCGCGCTCTTGATCAGCGCGTCCTCGAGCACGCGCAGCACGTGCAAAGCGATTGAAGCCGTCGACCGAACGGCGCCGGACCCCTGGCAGTGCGGGCACACAACCGTCGAGCCTTCCAGAACGCCGGTGCGGATACGTTGACGCGACATTTCAAGCAGGCCGAAGTGCGAGATGCGCCCGACCTGGATGCGTGCGCGGTCATTTTTCAGTGCGTCCTTGATCCGTCTTTCGACCGAGCGGTTGTTGCGCGACTCTTCCATGTCGATGAAGTCGACGACGATGAGTCCGGCGAGATCGCGCAGACGCAGCTGGCGCGCGATTTCGTCGGCGGCCTCAAGGTTGGTGCGCAAGGCGGTATCTTCGATATTGTGCTCTCGCGTCGACCGCCCTGAATTGACGTCGATGGCGACCAGCGCCTCGGTTTGGTTGATGACGATGTATCCGCCCGACTTCAGCGTCACCTGATTCGAGAACATCGCATCGAGCTGCAACTCGACGCCGGCCTTGGCGAAGACCGGCTGGGTGTCGCGATAGAGTTGTACGTTGCTGACGTGGCTCGGCATGAGGAGCCGCATGAACTGTCTGGCTTCGCCGTAGCCGGCCTCGCCGGCCACGACGATTTCCTCGACTTCCTTGCTGTAGAGGTCGCGGATCGCCCGCTTGATGAGAGAGCCTTCCTCGTAGACGAGCGTTGGCGCGCTGGAGGCGAGCGTCGTCTCGCGCACGGTTTCCCACATCCGCAACAGATACTCGAAGTCCCGCTTGACCTCGGCTTTGGTTCGCGAAGCGCCAGCGGTGCGCAGAATGACTCCCATGCCCTCGGGAACATCGAGCTCCTCGGCGATTCCTTTCAGTCGGCTGCGGTCCTGGGCATTGGTGATCTTGCGCGAAATGCCGCCGCCGCGCGCGGTGTTGGGCATCAGGACCGAATAGCGCCCGGCCAGCGAAAGGTAAGTGGTGAGCGCCGCCCCCTTGTTGCCGCGCTCCTCCTTGACGACCTGGACGAGCAGAACTTGCCGTCGCTTGATGACCTCTTGAATCTTGTACTGGCGGCGCAAACGCGGAGCGCGGCGCGGAAGCTCCTCCATGGCGTCGCCGCCGATCTGCTCGACCGGCTCGCCCTCATCCTCGACCCGCTGCTTGTGGCTCGGCGCCGTGCGCTCCTCAGAACCGCCTTCGAGCGTCGTCACTTCGTGGTCGTCATCCTCATGGGCATTCTCCCCGCGCTCGACCTCATCGCCAGGTCCCGCGGCGCTTGCGTCCTTTTCGAACGTGACGGCGCTTGATGAATGTTGATCCCACGTCTCCCGCCCTACCGCCTCGTCCAGGACATAAGGCGCCGGCGAACCCGCGCTCAAGGTTTCGGCGGCGTCGCCGTGCGGGGCGGCATCGGCGGGAGCGGCCCGCTCTTCCGCCGAAATCCTCACGGAGCGCACGGCTGCGCCGCCGGCTTCGATATCGGTAGGCTCTTCGCTGGGGCGTGACTTTGGCGCGCGCTCATCGCCGCTCAGTTCGTCAGAAGGCGCAAGCTCCGAAATGGCCTCGTCCGCCTGAACGCGCGCTTCCGCCTCCGGCCGCCGCGGGCGCCGATGGCGGCGGCTGCGTCTTTCGCCGCCGTTAGCCTCCTCGTCCTCGTCGCGCTGAGAGAGCGCTTCCTCCTCGAGAAGCGCCTGCCGATCGGCGACGGGAATTTGGTAGTAGTCGGGATGGATTTCGGAGAAGGCGAGAAAACCGTGCCGATTGCCGCCATAGTCGACGAAAGCGGCCTGGAGCGACGGCTCTACCCGAGTGACCTTGGCGAGGTAGATATTCCCACGCAGCGGCCTCTTATTCGCAGACTCGAAGTCAAATTCCTCGACCCGGTTGCCTCGGAGGACCACCACCCGGGTTTCCTCTGGATGGGAGGCGTCGATGATCATTTTGTTGGCCATGGCGAACTCTCTCGCCGCGCGTCAAAATACGCTGCGAGGGCCGAGAGGGCCGCTCGCCTGCGCCGCGCGCGGCGTCTTTGTTGGAGATGGGGAAAATACGCGATTGGGAAACGGGCGCCGCCGCTCCAATAGGCTGTCGAAAGTCGACGGCGACGCCAAAACCAGTCCGCGCCACAAGAATTGTGGCCGGAAAGTTGTGGTTCTGCCATCGGGACATCGTCAACCTGAATACAAGACGTGGCTCGGCTCAGCGGGCATTCAATCGGCGCCGCTTTGACGCCGATGTCACGATTCAGGACACGCAGCCGGCCTCGGTCCGGCAGGTCGATTCATTGCTTTCCGCCTGCAACCTTCGCGCGCAGGGGTCACCGGCGGTTCAGGGTGGCAAGCTTTGCGACGGGCCGACAACCCGTCCGACGTTATCCACGCAAGTCGCGAGCCGTCGCATGACGGTCCCGGCAAATGCCTCGCTCAACCAACGAGCGAGTTCGACCGGCGCGGACTAGGTCCGAATTCGTAACGCACCCTAAATAGGCGCCGACGCGCGCGTTGGCAAGTTCTTTTCCCGTCTGTACTTCCTGCCGTCCGACTAGCCGCGCGCCTTGATGAGGCCGCTGCCGCGCGCCTGACGCGGTTAACGCGTCGTAAAGAATTCCGCATGTTCAATTTTGTCCGTGCGATGCGGCTAGCCCGGCGGGGCGCCGAGGCGGATTGCGTGGCGGCGGCGTTGGTTCTATAGCGCGGCGCCGAGGGGAGGCTGAATGGCGCGGATGCGACCGCTGGCGGCTCTTACCGCTCTGACGCTGGCGGCAGCACCGTTTCAGTGCGCGTTAGCGGTTGACACGGGTGTGCCGGTTGCAGTCGGCGCAAGGCTCACTCAGGATCCGAGCGGCGCGAAATTGGTGTTCGACCTCTCGCGGACCGTTGAGGCGAAGGCCTCCGCCTTGGCCTCGCCCGATCGCATTGTCGTCGACGTGCCGGAGGTCAATTTTCAACTCGACCCTTCGGTCGGCCGACTCGGCGTGTTGCGCGACAATTCGCTTGTCAGGGACTTCCGTTTCGGCACGCTGGCGGCCGGTAAATCCAGGATCGTCATCGACCTCGCGCGCGCGGCGTGTCCCGCCGAGGTCTCCAGCAGGCCGATCGTTGAGGGCGCACCGGCGGCGCGGCTCACGATCGAACTGAAGCCCTGCGACCCCTCGGCCTTTGCAGAATTGGTCGGGGACGGCGCCGTGTCAATCGCGACCGCGCCTGTCGCGGAAACAGTTTCGCGGCCGCCGGTCATTGTCCTTGATCCCGGTCACGGCGGCGTCGACGGCGGCGCTCGAGGCGTCGGAGGCGTCCAGGAAAAATCACTCGTCTATGAGTTCTGCGCTGAACTCAAGCGACAGCTCGAGGGGACGAAGCGCTACGATGTTGTGATGACGCGCGACGGCGACCGTTATGTCGATCTCGACGATCGGGTTGAAATCGCCCGCGCATCGAACGCGTCTCTGTTCATTTCGGTCCACGCCGACATATTGAACGAAGCCGCAGACGTTAGCGGCTCCACGGTCTATACGGGCGCGGATCGCGCTTCCGATGCGGAGGCCGCTCGGATCGCCGCCCGCGAGAATGCGGCTGACAGGGGTTCTGACGGGCGCAAACGGCTCGACGATCCCGGCGTCGCCGACATTCTCTTCGACCTCAAGCGTCGGGAGACCAGGAGTTACGCCCACATCTTCTCGCGCTCTCTCGTTGACAGATTGCGCGGCGCGGCAAAGCTCAACCGCAACCCGGAGCGCTCGGCGGGCTTCGTCGTCCTCAAGGCGCCGGAGTTTCCCTCGGTCCTCGTTGAACTCGGCTATCTATCGAACGCCCAAGACGTTCTGGCCCTGACTTCCCCGGACTGGCGGGCCAAGACGGCCGCGGCCATGGTCGCCGCCATCGACGCGTTCTTTTCCGGATCCCGCAGTCCCGCAGGCGCCCCTTCGGCCGACCCGGGGGTTGCGTTGTCGGGCGGGCGGGCCGAACCAACGCCAGGGCATTAACGCTTGCGCACAGTGAGCAAGCCGGGCTATTGGCACGGGCGGCTCGCCGTGCGGCGCATCGATCATAGATTCGCCCAAGTCAGGAAGGACACGGGGGGTGGGTCGGCACGCTCGATTCCGAGTGGGATTGAGGCGGTCGGCGGAAGCCCGCGGATCGGTTTTGTGCACCGCGCCTTTGAGGCGCTGAACTCACAGTTCGTCTCGACGCCTTGAGCGCTCGCCGACGGGCGCAATGGAAGGCTGCGACCGAGAGATGCGCGGGATCGCTCGTATTATCGGCTTCTTTTTTGCCACGGGCGCGCTGGTTTTTGTCATCGCGGCGGCGGTTTTTGCCGGCGTCGTATGGAAATACCAACAGGACCTGCCGGACTACTCGCAGCTCAAGAATTACGAGCCGCCGGTTATGACGCGCGTCCACGCGGCTGACGGCAGCCTATTGGCCGAATATTCGCGCGAGCGACGGCTCTATCTCCCCTCGGCAGAAATTCCCGCCCTGGTCAAGGAAGCGTTCATATCGGCCGAGGATAAGAACTTCTACACCCACTGGGGCGTGGACCCCGAAGGCATCGTGCGCGCGGCCTTCATTTATTTGCAGGGTTCGCATCACATCCAGGGCGCCTCGACCATCACCCAGCAGGTCGCCAAGAATTTTCTTCTGAACTCGGACCGGACGTTCGATCGGAAGATTTGCGAGATTCTGCTGAGCATGCGAATCGAGTCCGCCTACTCGAAGGAAAAGATCCTCGAGCTCTATCTCAACGAAATTTACCTCGGCCTCTCCAACTATGGAGTTGCCGCAGCGGCGCTCAATTATTTCAACAAGTCGGTGCACGAGCTGACCGTCGCCGAAGTCGCCTATCTGGCGGCCTTGCCGAAGGAGCCAAGTTCGCTCAATCCGTTTCGCGATCATGATCGCGCGGTGGAAAGGCGCAACTACGTCATCGGCCGCATGGAAGAGGATGGCTATATCACCGCCAAACAGGCGAACGACGCTCGCGCCGAGCCGCTGGTGGTCAATCCGCGCGTGCTGACGCCAAACACAATCGCCGCAGGCTTCTTCGCCGAAGAGGTCAGGCGCGAGTTGTCGGAGCGCTACGGCGAGCAGAAACTCTACGAGGGCGGCCTATCGGTCCGGACGACTCTCGATCCGAAGATTCAGCTGATGGCGCGCAAGGCGCTGGTTGACGGCTTGGTGCGCTATGACGAGGCGTACGGCTGGCATGGCACCCTCAAGACGATCGACATCAGCCAGGATTGGGGCGTTCCGCTCGCGGATATCCCTGCCTACGGCGACATCAAGCCTTGGGTTTTGGCGGTGGCGCTCGACGTCGGCGATACCGCCATCCGCATCGGACTCCAGCCCGAGCGCGACAAATCCGGCGCGATTGTCGCCGACCGCAAGACCGGATCTGTGACGCTGGACGGGGTGAAATGGACGGGCAGAAGGCCGAAGGGTCTGGTCAAATCGGGCGACGTCTTCTACGTCGAGCCTGTCCTAGGCCGCGACGGTGAATATCGGCTGAGACAGATTCCGGAAGTCTCCGGCGCCTGCATCGCCATGGATCCGTTCACCGGACGTGTGCTGGCGATGCTCGGCGGCTTCTCCTTCGACGAGTCCGAGTTCAATCGGGCGACGCAGGCGCAGCGGCAGCCGGGCTCCTCGTTCAAGCCTTTTGTTTACGCCGCCGCGCTGGATAACGGCTACACGCCCTCTTCGACTCTTCTCGACGCTCCGGTCGAAATTGATGACGGCAGCGGCCAACTTTGGACCCCGGCAAACTTCGAAGGCACGTCCGGAGGGCCGCACACGCTCAGGTTTGGGATCGAGCATTCGATCAACCTGATGACGATCAGGCTTGCGCGCGATATCGGCATGCCGCTGGTCGTCGAATACGCCAAGCGCTTCGGCATCTATGACAATCTGCCGCCGTTCCTGTCGATGTCGATCGGCGCGGGCGAGACGACGGTTCTGCGCATGATCACCGGCTATTCGATGTTCGCCAATGGCGGCAAGCGCGTGAAAGCGACGCTGATCGACCGGATCCAGGATCGCTGGGGCAATACGATCTACAAGCACGACGAACGCGTCTGCGAAGGCTGCGACGCGCCGACGTGGGAAAACCAGCCGGAACCGCGCCTGATCGATAAACGCGAGCAGGTGATCGACCCGCTGACCGCCTATCAGATCACCTCGATCATGGAGGGCGTCATCCAGCGCGGCACCGGCATCGCGATCAAGGAGGTCGGCAAGCACCTTGCCGGCAAGACCGGAACCACCAATGACGCGAAGGACCTTTGGTTCGTCGGCTATTCGCCGAACCTCGCTTTCGGCGTGTTCATGGGTTACGACAAGCCGCGCTCCCTCGGCGGCGCCGCGCAGGCCGCGCTCTACACAGCGCCGATATTTCGCGACTTCATGAAAATGGCGCTCAAGGACACGCCCGACACGCCGTTCCGGATCCCGCCGGGCATCAAGCTCATTTCGGTCGACGTCCATAGCGGAATGCGCGCGACCGGGTCTGGCACCATCATGGAAGCGTTCAAGCCCGGCACTGGGCCGCCCGATACCTATGGCGGCGGCTGGGGCGAAGGGGCTCAGACCTCGTCGCGCAGCGAACGGTCGGTCGGATCGGGAACGGGCGGGCTCTACTGAGCGCTCGCCCCGACGGGCGGGAATGTAGCTGTCCGCCCAATTCTTCCCGTTCCCGAGCCGACTTGCCTCCGGGACGGGTCGGACGGGCGGGCATGACGCCACGTCGCCATAGATGCTTTAACTTCACCGGTAGGATCCATGCGCGCCGAACCTGAACAGTTGGTCGAATTCGATCAAGCAGTCCCTGGGACTGCTGAGGAGGCATCTTTGACGTCGATGCAGCGACGCGGCGTCTGGCTGAACTGAACGCGAAATCCGAAGATCCCAATCTCTGGACCGATCCCGAGCTCGCCGAAAAGGTGATGCGCGAGCGTACGATGCTTGAAGACCGGCTCGGCTCGCTCGCGAAAATCGAGCGCGACCTCGACGACGCGGCGACGCTTGTCGACCTTGCCGAGACGGAGGGCGATGAGGCCGTCGAAGCCGAAGGAATCGCGGCGCTGAGAGCGCTCAAGGCCGAGGGCGAACGGCGTGAGCTCGAGGCGCTGCTTTCCGGCGAGGCCGACGCCAATGACAGCTATGTCGAGGTGCACTCCGGGGCCGGCGGCACTGAGAGCTGCGACTGGGCGCGGATGCTGCTCAGAATGTACGTGCGCTGGGCCGAGCGGCGAAAGTTCAAGGTCGAGCTGATCGAAGAGACGGCGGGGGACGAGGCGGGCGTCAAGTCGGCGACGATCATCGTCAAGGGGCACAACGCGCATGGCTGGCTGAAGACCGAGTCGGGCGTCCATCGTCTGGTGCGCATCTCGCCGTTCGATTCGAACGCCCGCCGCCATACGAGCTTCGCTTCGGTCTGGGTCTATCCGGTCGTCGATGACCGGATCCAGATCGAGGTCAACGAGAGCGATTGCCGGATCGATACCTATCGCGCGTCCGGCGCCGGCGGCCAGCATGTCAACAAGACCGAATTGGCGGTGCGGATCACCCACATTCCCACCGGCATCGTCGTCGCCTGCCAGTCGGAGCGCTCGCAGCACAAGAACCGGGCGACCGCCTGGAACATGCTGCGAGCCCGCCTCTATGAGCGCGAGCTCGAGAAACGGGAGGCCAAGCTCAACGCCGATGCGGCCTCCAAGACCGACATCGGCTGGGGCCATCAGATCCGCTCCTACGTGCTGCAGCCCTATCAGATGGTGAAGGACCTTCGGACCGGCCACGTCTCGAGTTCGCCCGCCGATGTGCTCGACGGCGACCTCGATCCGTTCATGGAGGCTTCGCTCGCCCAGCGCCTGTCCGGCCGCACCGTGACGGTCGAGGACGTGGAATAGGAACGCGGCGCGCCTCCGCCGCGTTTCGACCCGCGGCAATATCCTCGCATGGATTTCCTGTCGGGATCGCCGGTGTTGGTTACCGAGTCAGATTATTGTTCGGCCGCCATGACGTCATGTGCTTCAGCACGTCGTCGCGGTCGACGAAATGGTGCTTGAGCGCGCCCGCGACATGCAGCGCGACCAGAAGCGCGATTGCCCACGCGAGGAGCTTATGCGCCAGCTCCGCGCTGGCGAAAAGCGACGGGTCGGCCGGAGCGATATTCGGAATGACGAAGAGATCGAAAAACCGCGTCGGTACCGGCAGGGGCGACGCCGACACCAGAAGCCAGCCCGAGCCGATCGCGCCAATGGTCAGGATGTAGAGGAGGGCCTGCGTCGCCGCGGCCAGGCGCCGCTCCCAAAGGGGGGAGGCCGGCGCTCGCGGCGCCGCGCCGGCAAGGCGCGCGACAAGCCGGACGGCGGTCAGGGCGAGCGCAACGAAGCCGAATGATTTGTGCCACTGGTAGAAATCGAACGTCGTAGCGGCGTCGAGGCCGCCATAGACCATGGCCCATCCCAATGCGATCAGCGCAAGGATGATCGCCGCCCCGGCCCAGTGGAGCCAGATGATCGGCTCACTCCAGCGCGCCGGGCGGGCCTCGCCACTCAAAGTTGCAGGGCCTCGCTCGAGATCGCGAGTTCGACGTCGCGCGCGACGAGCGGATATCCGGAATTCATGCCGAACTCGAGCCTGTTGATGCTGGTTTTGGCCAAGAAAGTGAACCGCCCGCCGTCGGTTCCGCGCTGCACAGCTACGTCGACGCTGAGCGGCCGCGTCACCCCGAGCAGCGTCAGGTCGCCGGTCACGCGGACCGTGTGGTCGTTCACCTTTTCGACCGAGTTCGAAACGAAGTCGATCGAAGGAAAGCGCGCCGCGTCGAGGAACGCGCCGGAGCGAAGATAGTCGTCGAACGAGGACGAGCCGACATCGACCGATTGCGACTGCACGTGAAAGGCGACGCTGCTCCTGTCCGGATGGTCGAGATCGACGGAGATTCGTCCCGTGAACTGCCGGAATTGGCCGTGCGTAGACGGATAGCCGACAGCGTCGATGGCGAAGGCGATGTGCGTTCGCGCGGGATCGATCCGCCAATTCGCCGAAGCAGAGGCGGCGGACTGGCTCTGTGCGAACAGAACGAGTGTCAGCGCGGCGCAGACAATGCGGGCGCGTTGGGCAATCTTGTCGGGCGTGGACATGAGCTCCTCACCATCTTCGTTAGAACGAACATTCGAGGAGGGCGGCGTATTCGTTTCACCGGATGGGTTTCACTTGCCCGTTACTGCTCCTCGAGATCAAGAATCCGTGAATTGCGGGCAAAGAAGAAATTTCAGATTCGCTTTTCCATTGTTTGCGCGAGCGCGACGGCATGCTCCTGCGGGATACGGCCGATGATGAGGTGGCTGCGCCCGCCGCTCGACCACCAGGCTAACGACAGATCGTCGCGGCGCTCCGAGCGAATCGGGGCGTCCGGCGCGTGGTTGGCGATGATGCAGAGAAGGACAGGATTTCCCTGTGGGTCGACATAGGCGATCATACCCAGCGGCGAGCCTTCATAAGCGAGCATGAACGCCACGGCGAACCGCAGGCCTGGCAGCGCCACGTTTTCGGGCGTCAGATTGGCGCCCACCTTGTCGCCAAGAGCGCGCAGTTCGATCGCCTGCAGCGCGGCGTCAGGATTGAGCGGACTGAAGGTCTCGTTGCTGAAGAGGTTCGTGTATTCGACAACGGCGGTGCGCCATTCTTGCTCTTCGTTGGGCAGCCAGAAGGTCAGCGCGAGCCATGCCGCGGCGCCCGCCGCCAACAGCCCGATGGCGACGCCCGCCGCGAGGTCGCGCATTCTGATTCCCAAGGATCGCCGCGGCGGTTGTCCAGGGGGACTGTCCGCCGGAAGCATGCCGCGCAAACGGTCGAGTGGAGCGTCTCGAAGCAGCGCGTCCAGCGACGCTGCGATGGGCTGCCCGGCCGCCCGCAATTCCTCGTAGCGCCGGCGCAACCGCTCGTCCGCCGCCAGACGCGCCAGGAGCGCGTTTCTGCTGCCTTCATCGAGTTCGTTGTCGATCAGTGCGACAAGTTCGGCGTCATCTTCGGTCATCGCTTCGCTTAGGCACGCTCCTATTTCAGTTTCGCCAACGACGCTCGCGCGGCGGCCAGTCTGCTCATGATCGTCCCGATCGGAACCGCGAGGGTCGCCGCGGCTTCCGCGTAACTGTAACCTTCGCCATAGACCAGCAAGACCGTCTCGCGCTGCGCCTCCGGGAGCCGGCCAATTTCCTTTAACACGGCAGAGGCCGTTATATTCGTTTCCATTTCGCGAGCGCCGTCGGTCGTCAGCGCGTCCTCGGCGTCGACAAACCCGCCGCCTTCACGAATGCGCCGCGAGCGGATCTCATTGAGCCAGATCGACCTTAAGATTGCGAAGAGCCAGCGGTCCACCCTCGTTCCGGGAGCAAATTGATCGGCGCGTTCGAGGGCGCGCAGGCAAGTCGCCTGCACGAGATCGTCGGCAACGTCGCGCGCCCTCGACAAGACGAGCGCGTATCGCCAAAGGCGCGCCAGGGAGGGCTCAAGCCCTGCCCGCACCTCGCGTCGGCTCGCTTCGCTCATGGCCCTATTAGAGCATGATCGCAGGAAGAGCGAAGCAGGCGGCGCGATTTTTTTTTACCTCGATCTTGCCCGCGCCGAAAGTAAGCCGGCGCGAATATATCTCGGACTGAGGTGTTTCCCAGGCTCCGCGTCAACAACCGGAAGGACTTGGCGATGCGCGCTTTTCTTGGATCCCATCACGAAAACGGCGGCAGATTCGTTTCGGCGCTCTGCTGCGGATTGATCGTAGCCACTCTCGCTCTCTGCTCACCCGCGCTCTCGGCCGGTGGCGGCGGTGGAGGCGGGGGGAGGCGGCGGCGCGGGCGGGGGTGCAGGCGGCGGCGCCGGGGGAGGGGCCGGCGGCGGCGCCGGGGGCGGCGCGGGCGGCGGCGCCGGGGCAGGCGCAGGCGGCGGCGCCGGGGCAGGCGCAGGCGGCGGCGCGGGGGCAGGCGCAGGCGGCGGCGCCGGGGAGGCGCGGGCGGCGGCGGCTTCTTTCACCCCGTTCAAGCCGAGCCTCGCGCACAGGTCCCGTCGGATCTGACGACCTGCAATCCCGGCATGGTCTGGGACACGAAGCACAAGAAATGCCTCGTCAGGCATAGCGGCGTGCTGTCCGATCCCGACATGACCGAATACGCCTACGCGCTTGCGAAGGCTGATCGCTACCAGGAAGCCATCGACGTTCTCGATCTCCTGGACAACCCAAATACGCCGCGCGCGCTCAACTACCGCGGCTATGCGACCCGCAAGCTCGGCCATACCGACGAGGGGATCGCCTATTACCTGCAGTCGGTGGCGCTCGATCCCGCCTATCCGCAGGTGCGCGAATACCTCGGCGAGGCTTATGTCATCGAGGGCAAGTACGAGCTTGCCAAGGACCAGTTGGCGACGATCGGCAAGCTTTGCGGAACCGATTGCGAGTATTATGAGGATCTGGCCGACGCGCTGACCAACGCGCACGCCCTGTAAGCCGAGCCGGCAGGCGACGCGCGCCCAATGATTTCGGCGCGCAGCGCTCCTGGGTTAAGGAAAGGCCAACATGTCGCGCGTCCCGTCAATGCGCGAAGACGCTGCGCCTCTTACGGACGCAGGGACCTTCGACGCTGACCTTAATTTTCTCTCGCGCTGGGCCGGGCCG
The DNA here is from genome assembly GCA_963761435.1 of uncultured Alphaproteobacteria bacterium. Taxonomy (GTDB): domain Bacteria; phylum Pseudomonadota; class Alphaproteobacteria; order Rhizobiales; family Beijerinckiaceae; genus Roseiarcus. The sequence continues at coordinate 124,034 of CAVXHJ010000011.1, forward strand.
CTCGGACTGCTCGCCCGGGTGATGCTCGCCTACATTTTCATCGTCGAGGGCGTGGGCAAGATCGCAGGCTACGCCGGCGTCGTCGACTATATGCAGTCGAACGGGGTCGACGGGCGACTGTTGCCGCTGGTCATCCTCACCGAGCTCGGCGGCGGCCTCATGGTGCTGTTCGGACTGAAGACACGCTGGGCGGCGATCGCGCTTTCCGGCTATTGCCTGGTGACGGCGCTCGTCTTCCACATGGGCGGCGACCAGGCGATCCAATTCAACAAGAACGTCTCGATGGCCGGGGGCTTTCTCGCTCTGGCGTTGCTCGGCCCGGGCGCATGGTCGGTGGACGCCTGGCGCGCTCGGGGCGTGTAGGGCCGGTAGACGGTCGGAAGCCTCCCTAAGCCGTCCCTGCGCAGCGCTGGTGGATTTCGGCCGGGGCGGCCATATTCATCTTGTCGTTGACCGGCGTCCCGAGCGGCTTGCCGCGCCTTGCGGCAGCCTCAGGACGCGGCCTATAGAGAACCTTTCCAGACTTTCCGCTAGCGTCCACCTTCTGAAAGCCCCGTATGTCGAGCGTCGACGTCAAGCCGACCAATCGCAAGCCCGCCGGCAAGGCGGATGCGCCCAATGAGCCGTTCAAGCGGGCGCTCGCCTCGTGCACCCGGGCGCTGGCGCGTCATCCTGAACTCGAAATAGCCTACTCGGCGGACAAGCCGTCGCTCGTGACCTCGCCGGAGGGGACCAAGGCGCGCCTTCCCGAGCCGCCGCGCAAGCCCAATCCGCGTGAGGCCGCGATCGTCCGGGGGCTTGCAGATTCGTTCGCGCTCCGCCTCGCCTGTCACAGCGACGCCATCCACCGGCGCCTCGCGCCGCAGAGTCCGCCGGCGCGGGCGCTGTTCGATGCGGTCGAGCAGGCCCGGGTCGAGGCGATCGGCTCGCGCCGCATGCAGGGCGTCGCGTCGAACATCGCCGCCATGCTCGACGACCGCTACCACAGGAGCCCGTTCGCCGAGGCGCGGACGCGCGAAGAAGCGCCCCTCGAGGACGCGGTCGCCATGCTGGCGCGCGAGCGCCTGACCGGGCTTGAGGCGCCGCGCGGCGCCGCGCGTCTGGTCGAGCTGTGGCGGCCTTTCATCGAGGAGAAAGCGGGGCCCGATCTCGACCGGCTGAGCGAGGCCCTCCTCGACCAGCGCGCCTATGGCCGGCTCGTCCGCAAGCTCCTCACCTCCCTCGGCATCGCCAACGAATCGGATTCCGACGCCGAGGACTCGGAGGACGAGACGGACGACAAGGCGCCGCCGGAGGACGCCGACGAGGCGGAAGGCGAGGGCGAAGACCAGCAGGCTGAGGATTCGATGCAGCGCGAGGCGGCCGACGACACCGCCGACGACGCCGAGGAGGGCGCGATCGATACGGTCGAAGCGCCGTCGTCGGAGCTCGAGGACGAAGGCGATGCGGGCGACGCTGAAGAAGCGGCCGAGAGCCGTCCGCCGCAGCCGACGAGCCCCGAGAGGCGGGGGCCCGACTACAAGGCCTATACGACCCGTTTCGACGAGATCGTGGACGCCGACGAATTGTGCGACCCCGACGAATTGCAGCGGTTGCGCGAATATCTCGACAAGCAGTTGCAGAGCCTGCACTCGGTCGTGGCCCGCCTCGCCAACCGGCTGCAGCGGCGCCTCATGGCGCAGCAGAGCCGCTCCTGGGAGTTCGATCTCGAGGAGGGCGTGCTCGACCCCGCGCGCCTGCCGCGCGTCATCATCGATCCGCAGCAGCCGTTGTCCTTCAAGCAGGAGAAGGACATGGCGTTCCGCGACACCACGGTGACGCTCCTCCTCGACAATTCCGGCTCGATGCGCGGGCGCCCGATCACTGTGGCCGCGACTTGCGCCGACATCCTCGCCCGCACCCTCGAGCGCTGCGGCGTCAAGGTCGAGATCCTCGGCTTCACCACTCGCGCCTGGAAGGGCGGACAGTCCCGCGAGTCGTGGCTTCAGGCGGGCAAGCCGCCCAACCCCGGCCGGCTCAACGACCTGCGCCATCTCATCTACAAGTCCGCCGACGCGCCGTGGCGCCGGGCGCGCAAGAACCTCGGGCTGATGATGCGCGAGGGCTTGCTCAAGGAGAACATCGACGGCGAGGCGCTCGACTGGGCCCACCAGCGTCTCCTGGGACGCTCGGAGCAGCGCAAGATCCTGATGATGATCTCCGACGGCGCGCCGGTCGACGATTCGACGCTCTCGGTCAATCCCGGCAACTATCTCGAGCGCCACCTGCGCTACGTGATCGAGGAGATCGAGACCCGCTCGCCGGTGGAACTCATCGCCATCGGCATCGGCCACGATGTGACCCGCTACTATAAGCGCGCGGTGACGATCGTCGACGCCGAGGAACTGGGCGGGGCGATGACCGAGAAGCTCGCCGAGCTCTTCGACGAGAACGCCGCGCCGAAAGAGCCGGCGAGGCCGGCGCTGAAGCGTCGCGGGCGGAAGGCGGCCTGAGGCCGCGGGCGTTGTAGGGCGGGCCTCGTTGAGCCCGCCGGCCGGGTCGCCGGCCCGGGCCCTGCGAGGCGCCGAACATGATGGGCCAATCCCGGAGTCGCGTCGGGCGCTTGCGCAGGAAAAAAGGGCGAGGCGCCGGTCAGGAGGGCCGCCGGGAGAGCGTTCGCCAGCGCCTCGCCCGCTCAGGCCGCCGCTGCCGCGGCCTTACCTGCTTCGGTCGCCGCCTTCACTTCGTTGAGGCGGCCGGTCTTGACGTCGTAGATGTAGCCGTAGACGGGCACGTCCCTCGGGACGAGCGGATGAGCCCGGATTCGCTTCACGTCGTGGACGACGCTCGCCTGCTGGTCCTTGATCGTATGCCATTTGATGAAGTGACCGGCCGCGTGTCCGCCCTTGTGGTGCGGGTTCGCCCATTTCTTTCCATCGAAGGCGGCCGTGCTCAGGTCGTCTTCGAGCAGGTCGGCGATGATCTCGTCGGAAAAGAGCTCCATTCCGCAATTGGTGTGGTGGATGACGAACCATTCCTTCGTGCCGAGGAGCTTGTGCGAGATGACGAGTGAGCGGATCGCGTCGTCGGTCGCCCGGCCGCCGGCGTTGCGGATCACATGCGCGTCGCCCTCGGCGAGCCCGGCGTATTTGGCGGGATCGAGACGTGCGTCCATGCAGGTCAGAATCGCGAAGCCCCGCGCCGGGGGCAGGCCAAGCTCGCCCTTCTTGCCGAAGCCATGGGCGTACGACTGGTTGGCCGCTTCGACCTCGTGGACGATTTTCGACACTGGCGCCGCTCCGTCGTTGGCTGCCGATCGGCTGCCCACTGCAGGCAGACAACCATGCTGCGCGGTATGAGTCAACAATGTTGATAAAGTTAGTAGATTATCTCGGGACAGCGCTCGCCCGCGCCGCCCGATCACTTCGGCCTGAGATCGAGCCCCACCCCCTTGTTGACGAACTGGAGGGTGTAGGCCTGCTTGTAGTCGACGGTCGGGGCGATCATGCCGGTCGCCACCATCTCCTCGAAAAATTCCTTCCAGCGCGCGTCGGTCATCGCGCCGATCCCGAGGGTGAGGGTGTCGCCCGAATCGACCACGCCATACTTTTTCATCTCCGAGATCGAGAAGGCGATCTGGTCGTCGTTGATGTCGGGATTCTCGGCCTTGATCATCTCGTTGGCCTTCGAATTGTCGCCGTAGAGATAGTGGTACCAGCCGATCGCGGAGGCGTCGACGAAGCGCTGCACCAGATCGGGGTGTTTCTCGACGACGTCGCGACGGGTCTCGATCAGGGTCGAATAGGTCGAGTAGCCGTAGTCGGAGAGCAGGAAGACATTGGGCTTGAACCCGCCCTGCTTTTCGATCTCGTACGGCTCGGCGGTCACGTAGCCCTGCTGGATCGAATGCACGTTCTTGATGAAGGGCGCCGAGTTGAAATTATAGGGCCGGATGTTCTCGTCCTTGAACCCGTAAGTGAGTCTCAGCCAGCCGTAGAACGTATTGATCGCGCCGGCGCCGACATAGACGGGTTCGGCGCTCTTCAGGTCCGCCCATTGGTCAAGCCCGACGCCGGGATGCGACATGAAGATTTGCGGGCTTTTCTGGAAGTCGGCGGCGACCGCGATCAGCGGCAGTTTGCTCTCGGCGGAAAGGAAATCGCCGATCTGATCGCCGCCCATGAAGAAGTCGATCCGGCCGAACAGCAGCATCAGCGCCCCGTTGCTCTGGGGCCCGCCGGGAATGACAGTGACGTCGAGCCCGTATTTGGCGTAAGTGCCGTCGGCTGCGGCCTGAAAATAGCCGCCGGCTTCGGGGTCGGCGAGCCAGTTTGTCCCGAACTTCACCTTGTCGAGCGCCGAAGCCGGCTCGGCCAGGCCGACGATCCCGGCCAGCGCCGCAAGTGTTGCCAATCGCATGCGACAAAACCCTCTTGCTTTCACTCGGCCTGAAGCGACCCCCGTTTTCAGCGTCAACATAGCGGTCATCGCCAGCGAAGCGAAGCGATCCGCCGTTTTTGCGGCCCTGTTCACCCGATCTCCCCTTCGCCTCGCTCGGCGCCGCCCCATTTAAAGACGTATTGCGACGTCAGATTGTAGACCGACGCGGCGTCTTCGCCCGGCAAATAGGAAGCCTCGATGTGAAAGGCGAGAAACTCGAGCGCGTAGGACGCGCCGATGTCGCGTTCATACCGCCGCCGGGCGTCGCTCTTCATTTCCTTGACCGAGAATTTTCTGGTTCGCACGTCGCAGTCCTTGACCGGCCCGAACCTTCTGACCCAGTCGTTGAAAAGAAAATTCAGACCATGACCAAAGCGCTCGGCCTGGTCCTCGCCGAGATCGTCAGCCCACCGCACGGCGTTTTCGAATTGCCGTTTGAGTCGTGTCCCGCGCGCCTCTTGCCAGCGGGCCTTGAGGTTTTCAAACATGGGCCTTGGCCGCGGCGCGCGTCAGCTCCGCTCGCGCGCTCCGTGGAGGGCGGAGCGAGGCTTGTTAGCAGAGGGCGCTATGCGCGCAAGAGGCCGATGACCGCCCACGCGGCGCGCGCCCGGTTGTCGAGAGGGCCATTGCAAGCGGGCGATGAAACCGCCAGATGAGGCGCTGCGGCTTCGCGGACCGACGAGCCGGCCATCGGCGCCGCCAAGCGATCAGAGGAAGGTTTTCAACCCATGAGCCATGTCACCTACCAGGTTGTCGAACACGACGGTGGATGGGCCTATAAGGTCGGCGACGTCTTTTCAGAGACCTTCCCCACTCACGAGGCGGCCCACGCCGCTGCCGCCCGGGCGGCCCAAGAGCAGCGCATTCCGGGCCAGGGCGGCCCGATCGAATTCGAGGACGCCTCGGGCCGCTGGCGCGAGGAAGAGGAAAAGGGCGACGATCGTCCGGACACCGAGGTCAAGGACTGACGTGGGCGGTCGCTCTGACGCTTACCTGACGAACAGCTCGACAAGAATCCAGGCAAGAATGGCGAGCGCGCAACTGCCGATCAGCACGTAGCGCAGATGATCTCCGGTCGAACCCGCCCGCACAGCCTCCTCGTTGGACTCGGTCACGATCGGGCGTTCGTGTTCATTCATCGAAACGCTCCTTTCTCGCTTCCGGGCGCAGGGCGACGCGCCCGTCGAAGAATTGAACGCCGGACGGATTGAATCGTTCCCTGCGGGGCGGCCGAGGCGAGCGGGCGTTGCGTCGATCGGCCGGGCGGCGTCCGGTCCTATTCGGGCAGTCCCGCCTTCAACAGGCCTTCGCGCACATGCTCGGCGTCCGCCGGCTGGCGGTAGTGAAGCGTGGCGATGAAGCCCCGAGCCGTGAAGGCTGGCTCCCTCTGGAGAACCTCGCGCGCGTGAGCGCCGGCGGCGGTGCGGTTTCCGAGCTCGGCCGAGGCCGCAGCGAGAAAGGCGTGATGGCCGTGGTCTGGCGCAGTGAGCTTGCTGAATGAGGCGATCGCGTCGCCATAGGCGCGCGCGGTATATTGAGCCCGGCCGAGGTGACTCCAAAAGCGCTCTGGATGATAGGGATTGAGCCGCATCGCCCGGCGAATCCACTCGAGCCCCTCTTCCGGCCGCCCGAACCAGGTGAGCATTTCTGGAATTCAACCAATATGCCGTCGCCGGTGGTCTTGATGATGCGGCCCCGGCATTTGGCGATCGCCGGATCGATGAGTTCGAGCCGAATGGTCTTCAGGCGGGCGAGCGTGCCCGCTTCGTCGACCTCCATCAGACGGCTGTAGCCAACGACGTCGGCGGCAAGAACCGCCGCGAGCCGGCGCTCGACATTGTGGGTTTCCATCGGATCAACGATCCGTTTGGCCGACCGGGGAGCCCGAAATCAATCTGCTCAAGGCGGCTCGGAGCCCGAGTCCGAAGCAGGTTCAATCGAGCATCCGGGGTCAGCACGATTTTGCGGCCTGCATATGGTCGTTGAACAATAGCTCAGGCGGCGGGAACATCCAAATTCGCCAGGGGCGCTGGTTCAGCTTTTTCCCGAGGCAGGGACCCAATAGCGCCGCCCGGTCACGAGCGCCCCGGCGAGGGCCGTCCATCCGGTCTGGTGCGAGGCGCCAAGACCCTCCCCCGTCTCAGCGTGGAAATACTCATAGAAGAGGAGGGAATCGCGCCAAGTCGGGTCGTCGTGGAAACGAGGGTTTGCGCCGTGGGCCGGACGCCGCCCGTTCGCGTCGAGCATGAACAGGCTGAGCAGTCGGCGCCTGAGTTCATCCGCGACCTGGCCGAGATTGGCTTTCTTGCCCGATCCGGTCGGCAGCTCGACCGTGAAGTCTTCGCCGAAGCAGGCGTGGAGGTGCCGCAGCGACTCGATCGCGAGGAAGTTCAAGGGAAACCAGATCGGCCCGCGCCAGTTGGAGTTGCCGCCAAAGAGGCCGGAGCGCGACTCTCCCGGTTCGTAGTCGAGCCGCGCGGTGCGGCCGTCGAAATTGAGGACCAAAGGGTGGTCCTGATGGTAACGCGAGAGCGACCTCAACCCATAGGGCGATAGAAATTCGGTCTCGTCCAGCATACGGGCGAGAATGCGCTGGAAGCGCGACTTCTCGACCAGCGAGATCAGACCGGGCCGGCCGTTGGAAGGCAGGGAGTAGAGGTAATTCCTCGCCCCCAGTCTGTGCTCCATGTACCAGCGCGCCCGTTCGCGAAACATGGGCAATCGCTCCCAGAGCGAGGCGTCAAGGTCGACGGCGGCGAAGACCGGGAGAAGCCCCACCATCGAGCGCGCCCGAACGGTGATTGCGGAGCCGTCCTTCGTGCGCAGGCGGTCGTAGAAAAACCCATCCTGTTCGTCCCACAGGTGGTCCATGGCGGCGGCGATCAGCGCGAAGTGCTCGAAGAACTTGATCGCGACATCCTCGTAGACCGAATTGCGGCTGGCCAGCCTCAGCGCCATCTCGAGCATGTTGAGGCAGAATTTCGCCATCCATGCCGTGCCATCGGACTGTTCGAGGACTTCGCCGGGAAGCATCACGGAGCGGTCGAACGGGCCAATATTATCGAGCCCGAGAAAGCCGCCTTCGAAAATATTGTCTCCTCGAGCGTCCTCGCGATTGACCCACCAGGTGAAGTTGATCAGCAGCTTGTTGAAGACGCGGGCAAGGAAGTCGTAATCCGAACTGCCGTCGATGCGAAACACCGCGAGCGCCGCCCACGCCTGCACGGGTGGATTCACATCGCTGAAGTTCCATTCGTACGCCGGCAGCTGACCGTTGGGATGCATGTACCATTCGCGGGCAAGCAGCAGCAGCTGATTCTTCGCCATGCCCGGATCGATGTGGGCGAGCACCACGCTGTGAAAGGCCAAATCCCACGAGGCGTACCAAGGATATTCCCACTTATCCGGCATCGCGACGATGTGGTGATTGCTGAGATGCCGCCATCCCGCGTTGCGGCCAGACTTCCGCGCTTCGGGCGGCGCCAATTTGTCGCCGTCGAGCCAGCGCGGCACGTCATAGTTGTAGAACTGGACGCTCCAGATCATTCCGGCGAACGCTTGCCGCATCGCCATCGCTTCTTCGTCGGTTGTCCCTTTCGGACGTAGCGCCGCGTAATATTCGTCGGCTTCCCGGCTTCGATCGGCTTGTGTTTGAGCGAAGGCGTCCCCGAGATCCATCGTCCGGCCAGGAGCGTCGCGCGCCAGGCGAAGCCTGATCTCGGCAGTCTCTCCGGCTCCGACCGTCAGACGGTGCCAGAACGCCATTTTCGTCCCGCGTCGTTCGGGATTGACCGTCGCCGCGCCATTGACGACGTGATCGTTGACTCCGTCCTTGGGGTAGGGCGTCGAGGCGGCGCCGCCGAAGAGTTTCGGGACGTTGGTTTCGTTGTCGCAAAATAGGGGCGTCGGCGGACGTCCTGCGGGATCAGGACCGGCGGCGAGCTTCCATGCGCCGAGCCCCTCGGTCTCGGCGATGACGACCGGGCCCATCGCGTTGGATGCGTCGCGAATCACGGGTTTGGCGACCCCGTCCTCCCAGGACCATCGGTTGCGGAACCAGAGCGTCGGCAGAATGTGGAGCTCGGCCGCCTCAGGCCCGCAGTTGCGCGCGGTGATGCGAATGAGGATGTCATCCGGCGACGCCTTCGCGTAGTCGGCGGTGATTTGCCAATATCGGTTGTCGTCAAACAGGCCTGTGTCGAGAAGCTCGAACTCCGGCTGCAGTCTCGTGCGCTTGGCGTTTTCCTCGCGAAGGCGAGCATAAGGGAACTCGGCCTGCGGATAGTGATAACGCCAGCGCAGCCATGATGCGGTCGGCGTCGCGTCGAGGCACCACCAATATTCCTTCGCGTCCTCCCCGTGATTGCCCTCCGGCCCGCTGAGACCGAAGATTCGCTCCTTGAGGCAGGGGTCGCGCCCGTTCCAGAACGACAGCGCAAAACAGAGGCGCTGCTCGCGATCGCACAAGCCCGCCAAGCCGTCCTCGCTCCAGCGATAGGCGCGAGAGAGTGCGTGGTCGAAGGGAAAGTAGCGCCAGGCGTCGCCGTCGGCGCTGTAATCCTCGCGCACCGTGCCCCACGCACGGTCGGCGACGTAAGGCCCGATGAGCTTCCAATCGCCCCAAACGGCTGCGGCGCCTCCTTCCGCGAGCCGGGCGCGCTCCGCGGAAAGGGGTGCTTTCTCTTGGTTGTCGCCGCTCATTGCAAGTCCATCCTAGCATTGGTCCACATGCTGGATGCAATGGGCGGGGAGATTGTTCGGGAGCTTGGCCGCCCGCGGCGCGCCTCGGACGGCCGCGAGACTATTTGGCGGCCGGTTTTTCTAGATGACCGCCAAACTGGAAGCGCATCGCCGAGAGCAGCTTGTTCTGGTAGTCGGCGTCGCCACGCGAGAAAAACCGCTCGTAAAGGGCGGTGCTCAGCACGGGCACGGGAACCCCCTCGTCGATGGCCGCCTTGATCGTCCATCGGCCTTCTCCCGAGTCGGACACCCGCCCGGAAAACTTCGAGAGCACGGAATCCTCTGTCAGCGCCGTCGCCGTCAGGTCCAGAAGCCAGGAGGCGATCACGCTGCCGCGCCGCCAGACCTCGGCGACGTCGGGGAGATTGATGTCATACTTGTAGTGGTCGGGATTGCTCAGCGGCGTCGTCTCGGCGTCGATTGCGTGAGTCTTCTTGCCGATGTTCGCTCCCCGGAGGATGTCCAGTCCCTCCGCATAGGCGGCCATGATGCCGTATTCGATGCCGTTGTGGACCATCTTGACGAAGTGACCGGCGCCGTTCGGCCCGCAATGGAGGTAGCCAAACTCGGCGGTCGCTCGGGGCGCCCTTGCGGCCAGGGGTTCGCGAAATGGAGCCCGCGCCGGGCGCAAGCGTCTTGAAGATGGGATCGAGACGTTGCACCTCATGATCGGGGCCGCCGATCATCATGCAATAGCCGCGCTCGAGCCCCCAGACGCCGCCGCTGGTGCCGACGTCCACATAGTTGATCCCTTTCGACGTCAATTCATGGGCGCGGCGGATATCGTCGACATAGTAGGAATTGCCGCCGTCGATGATCGTGTCCCCGGCCTCGAGCGCCGGCAGAAGGCTGGCGATGGTCTGGTCCACCACGGCGGCGGGAACCATGAGCCACACTGCGCGCGGCTTTTCCAGTTTCTTGGCCAGTTCCGAAAGCGAGGAACTGCCGAGCGCCTTCTCCTCGACCAGCTCCTCGACGGCTTTGGGAGACATGTCGAAGACCACGCACTCGTGACCCCCCGTCAGAAGCCTGCGCACCATATTGGCGCCCATTCGCCCCAGTCCGACCATTCCTAGTTGCATGAGCGCCTCCTTATGACGAAATAGTGATCCAGCCGCGCTAAGATCGCTTCGTGCGTCCCCGCGCGCGCGGCTTCGCGGCAGCCTCGGGGTCGATTGTGACGGACGCGGATTTGCTCGGCGCGCCCTGCCACATCAGGAACCCGCCCCTGAAGGCATTCGCGTTGTCGCCCAGGCGGCATCCCGGCGGCAACTCGTTGAGCAGTCGAGCGTTGCCGCCGCCAAGGACAATATCGTTGGGCTCGAGCGCCGCGGCCAGTCGCTCAATCACGTCGAATACGTGCTTTCTCCATTTTTTCTTGCCGTACCGCTCCAGTCCTCGCTCGCCCACGTAGTCCTCATAGGTCGCCTTCTTGTAAGGCAGATGACCAAGCTCCATCGGCTCCATGATTCCGTCCACGATCAACGTCGAGCCGAGGCCGGTTCCGAGCCCGAGAAACAGCATCTTGCCCTTCTTATAGCTGCCGAGCGCCTGCATCGCCGCGTCGTTCAGGACCTTGACCGGACGGCCGAACGCCTTTGCGAAATCGAAGCCCACCCAGCCTGGCCCCAGATTCTTCGGTTCCGAGACCGGGCGATTGTGAAGGACCGGCCCCGGATAGCCCATCGACACCACGTCGTAGCGCCAGTCGCCCGCGAGCTCCCGCACGCGCGGCGCCATCTGCCCGGCCGTCATCTCCGGACCGGAATCAAACTCCCGCTTGTCGTCCTGGCCAGTGGCGAGGATTTTGACGTGGGTTCCGCCGACGTCGATGACCAATACGTTCATGGACCGCCCCGTTGTCTTCGCGTCCGGCCGCCGGCTTGGTCGCCGCGGGCGCGGGCTGATGACGACATGCCATGCATTCATGCCCTCCATCAATAGGTTGCGCCATCCGGTCCGGAGCGCACCCTCCCGAGTCCCGCCCGCGGCCGGCGCCAGACCTCGGCGCGCGGCGGCGAAATCGCCCGTTTCACTCGGAGGTCAGGGAACAATTCGCCTCCCGGGCGGTTGCTGCACCGTGGGGCTGCAGGTTTATCGATAGTCTCGCCGAGGACAGATCATGAATATCGGAACCGTGAAGTGGTTCAGCCTCAAAAAGGGGTATGGGTTCATTCATCCGGACGACGGCAGTCCCAATATCGTCGTCTACATGTCCGCGGTCGAGAGCGCCGGGATGAGCGGCCTCAAGGAGGGTCAGAGGGTCAGCTTCGAGATTGGGCGAGACGCGCGCACCGGTCTCGCTTCTGCGGTATCGTTGAAGACGCTGGCGACGGCGGCGCCTCTCGACGACCACGCCGCCACGAATCCGTTCGACGTCATTTCCGCGTTCATCGCATTGACCATGTCGCCGCGCCTGCGGCCCCAACGATCGGCGCCCGCGGCTTCCGGAGCAAAGCCGCTGGGCGTTTAAGCCCGGCGCAACGCGCTCACTGATGGGCGGGAGGATAATGGTGGTGCGTCGCCGCGCGCTGGCGCCGACGATATTCGGCGCCTGCCCTCGCGCGGTCCTTGCTCTCATTGGCGCGGTTCCACGACCGGTCGAAACTCGACGTCGACGGGGCGCCGGGCTTGACGCCATATCCGGTCTGCGCTGCGGCTGAGACTGGCGGGAGGATCAAGGCGGCGGCGAGCCCCATCCACGCGATTGTCTTCAGCATGACCGCATCTCCTTGCAACGCCTGTCTTGTGAAACTGAACGCCAGCGGCGCCGCTGAGGCTCCACCGCAATCGCAGCAATCCGCCAGGATCGAGCGGCCCTCAAAACGTCAGCAAGAACTACAGCTCGTATAAGTGGTCGGAGTGAGAGGATTCGAACCTCCGACCCCATCGTCCCGAACGATGTGCGCTACCAGGCTGCGCTACACTCCGACATCCCGGCCCTTGGAGCCAGCGAGCAGGCCTTATACGGGCGCCGTCGCCGCGGCGCAAGCGCTGCATGCGGCGCTCACGCGGGAGGCGTCCGCCTTCTCGCCGCGGACGGTTCCGCCTTGCTCCTTCGCTCGCTCGAAGGCTAAGCTTCGCGCTTCGGGAGCGGCCGAGTCCGGGCGCCGCGGGATCGCTCAGGCGGCGACAAGGCGCACGCTCCCCAGAAGAGGTCACGAGGAGCGACCATGAGCTTTCGTCTCAAGATATTCGCGTTTGCCGCGGCGCTCGTCGCCTCCGCCGGGGCGGCGGCCGCGGACGATCTCAAGATCGCCCTCATCTATGGCCTGACCGGGCCGTTGCAGGCCTACGCCAAACAGACCGAGACGGGCCTCAGGCTCGGCTTCGAATACGCGACCAAGGGGACGATGGAGATCGACGGGCGCAAGATCGTCATCATCACCAAGGATGATCAGGGCAAGCCCGACCTCGCCAAGAGCGCGCTCGCCGAGGCCTATGAGGACGACGGCGTCGACATTGCCGTCGGCACGACCTCTTCCGCCGCGGCGATCGCCATGCTTCCAGTCGCCGAAGAGCACAAGAAGATCCTCATCGTCGAACCGGCGGTCGCCGATCAGATCACGGGCGACAAGTGGAACCGCTACATTTTCCGCACCGCACGCAATTCGAGCCAGGACGCGATCTCGAACGCTGTGGCGATCGGCAAGCCCGGCGTCCATATCGCGACGCTCGCGCAGGACTACGCGTTCGGCCATGACGGTGTCGCGGCGTTCAAGCAGGCGCTCGCCAAGACCGGGGCGACGCTCGACGCCGAGGAATATGCGCCGATCAGCACCACCGATTTCACCGCCCCGGCGCAGCGCCTGTTCGACGCGCTCAAGGACAAGCCCGGCCGCAAGATCATCTGGATCATCTGGGCCGGCGGGGGCGATCCGCTCGACAAGCTCGCCGATCTCGATCCCGCCCGCTACGGCATCGAGCTCTCGACTGGCGGCAACATCCTGCCCGCGCTGGCGGCGTATAAGCGCTTCCCCGGCCTCGAGGGCGCGACCTATTACTATTACGACATCCCCAAGAATCCGGTGAACGACTGGCTGGTCGCCGAGCACCAGAAGCGTTTCAACGCGCCGCCCGACTTCTTCACCGCTGGCGGGTTCGCGGCGGCGACGGCGATCGTCGCCGCAGTCGAGAAGGCGAAATCGACCGACAGCGAGAAGCTCATCGCGGCGATGGAGGGCATGGATTTCGACACGCCGAAGGGCAAGATGACCTTCCGCAAGGAGGATCATCAGGCGCTGCAGTCGATGTATGCGTTCAAGATCAAGGTCGATCCCAACGTCGCCTGGGGCATCCCCGAGCTCACTCGCGAGCTCAAGATCGAGGACATGGACATCCCCATCCGCAACAAGCGATGATTCCCCTTGGCCTCGTCCTGAGGAGCCGCGCGAGGCGTGGCGTCTCGAAGGACGCTCGAGAACGCGCGGCGGTCGATGCGGGCTGGATCATCCTTCGAGGCCCTTTGTCTCTGACAAAGGGCGCCCCAGGATGAGGGTCGTGAGAGGCATTCCGGATCGGGAATGGCGCGGGTGATCCCTTCGCTCGAGACGCGCGATCTTACGATCCGCTTCGGCGGGCATGTCGCGGTCGACCACGTCTCCTGCGCTTTCCTTCCCGGCGAGCTCACCGCCATCGTCGGGCCGAACGGGGCCGGCAAGACGACTTATTTCAACCTGATGTCGGGTCAATTGGCCGCCTCCGACGGCGCGGTCATGATCGAGGGCGAGGACGTCACGCGCTTGAGCGCGCCGCAGCGCACGCGGCTCGGCCTCGGGCGGGCGTTCCAGCTCACCAACCTTTTTCCGCGCCTCAGCGTCGCCGAAAACGTGCGCCTCGCGACCCAGGCCAGGGCCGGCGTTCACTACGACATGCGCCGGCCTTGGCGGGCGAGCGCCGATCTCATCGCGAGCGCCGACGCCGTCCTTGATTCGGTCGGGCTCCTCGGCAAGCGCGACGCGCTCGCTTCCGCTTTGCCGCACGGCGACCAGCGCAAGCTCGAAGTCGCGATGATGATGGCGCTCGAGCCGAAGATCTACATGTTCGACGAGCCGACTGCGGGCATGAGCATCGACGAGGTTCCCGTCGTCCTCGATCTCATCGCGCGGCTCAAGACCGACAAGTCGAAGACCATCCTGCTTGTCGAGCACAAGATGGATGTCGTGCGTTCGCTCGCCGACCGCATCATCGTGCTCACCAACGGCCGGCTTGCGGCCGACGGCGAGCCCGCGGCGGTGATCGCCTCGCCGGTCGTGCAGGAGGCCTATCTCGGCCTCGCGCCCGGGGCGCAAGCATGAGCGCCGCGCTTACGCTTGAAGGCGTGCACACCCATATCGGCCGCTACCATATCCTGCAGGGCGTCGACTTCGACGCGCCGGCGGGCGTGACGACAATGCTGCTCGGCCGCAACGGCGCCGGCAAGACGACGACGCTCCGCACCATCATGGGCCTCTGGCGGGCCTCGAAGGGACGGATTGCGCTCGGCGCGACGCCGCTCGAGGGCTTGGCCGCAAGCGACGTCGCGCGGCTCGGCGTCGGCTATGCGCCGGAGACGATGGCGGTCTTCTCCGATCTTTCGGTGAAGGAGAACCTCGTTCTCGGCGCGCGCGCCCGTCCGCTCGACGACGCGCGTCTTAACTGGATCTTCGGCTTCTTTCCGGCGCTGAAGAAATTCTGGCTGTCGCGCGCCGGGTCGCTCTCGGGCGGCCAGAAGCAGATGCTTTCAATCGCTCGCGCCATCGTCGAGCCGCGCGAACTCCTCTTGATCGACGAGCCGACCAAGGGCCTTTCGCCGGCGATCGTCGGCTCGCTCATCGCCTGCCTCAACGAGATCAAGGCGACCGGAGTGACGATTCTCATGGTCGAGCAGAACTTTCGTGTCGCCCGCGAGGTGGGCGACGAGGTCCGCGTCATGGACAACGGGCGCGTCGTCCATCGCGGCGGGATGGCTGAGCTCGCCGCGGACAGCGGCTTGCAGAACCGCCTGCTTGGCCTGAGCCTGGATTCGCATCAGTGAGCGCGCTCGACGCCGGGGCCGCCCTGCCGCGGCGCAGCGCGGACATCCTGCCGGCGCTGACGCCGCTCGCTGTCGCGCTCGTCGCCGCTCCGTTCATCGGCTCGCCCTCGACTTTCGTCACCCTGACTGCGGCGGGACTGGCGATGGGGATGCTGATCTTCACCATGGCCTCGGGCCTGACGCTGGTCTTCGGGATGATGGACGTGCTCAACTTCGGCCACGGCGCCTTCATCGCGCTCGGCGCCTATGCCGCCACCCTGGTTCTTTTGCCGATGGCGAGCTGGTCGAGCGCCAATTCGTTTCCCCTGAACCTCGCCGTCTTCGTCCTCGCAGTCGCCGCCGCCGCGCTGGTCTGCGGGCTCTTCGGCTGGGTGTTCGAGCGTCTCATCGTGAAGCCCGTCTATGGCCAGCATCTCAAGCAGATATTGGCGACGATCGGCGGCTCGATCATCGCCGAGCAATTGCTCTACGCTCTATTCGGGCCGGCGCAGATCCCGCTGACGCTGCCGAAGACCTTCGAGGGCTCGTTCGTCTTCGGCGAAGCGGCGATCGAAAAATACCGCGTGCTCGCGACATGCGTTGGGCTCGTCGTGTTCTTGGCCGAGATCATGATCCTCAATCGGACCAAGATCGGCCTTCTGATCCGCGCCGGGGTCGAGAACCGCGAGATGGTCGAAGCGCTCGGCTACCGCGTCGACCGGCTGTTCGTCGCCGTATTCATGGCCGGTTCGGCGCTGGCGGGACTGGGCGGAGCGATGATGGCGCTCTATCGCGGCCAGGTTCACGCGACCATCGGCGGCGAGTTCCTGGTGCTTTGCTTCATCGTCATCATCATCGGCGGCTTGGGCTCGGTCGGCGGCTCTTTCGTCGCCTCGATCCTGGTCGCGCTGATCGCCAACTACGCCGGCTTTCTCGCGCCCAAGCTCGCGCTGGTGTCGAACATCCTGGCGATGGTCGCGGTCCTGCTCTGGCGCCCGCGCGGTCTCTATCCGGTCGGCGGGCGATGAATCTTCTCTCCGGCGATCCGCCGCGCGGGCGCGCGTTGCAGCTGATCCTTATCCTCGTGGTCCTCGCGCTTGCCCTGGCGCCGTTCCTGTTTCCGGGCGCGAAGGCGCTCAATGTCGCCGCCAAGACCTGCGTGATGATCCTGCTCGCGGCGTCCTATGACCTCCTGCTCGGCTATGCCGGCATCGTGTCGTTCGCGCATGTGATGTTCTTCGGCGTCGGCGCCTATGGCGTCGGGCTTGCGCTTTATGGCTTGGGCGCAGGCTGGGGCGCTCTGGCGCTGGGGCTTTTCGCCGCGGCGGCGCTGTCGCTGGCGCTGGCGCTCGCCATCGGGCTCTTCTCGCTGCGCGTGCAGTCGATCTTCTTCGCCATGGTGACGCTGGCGGTCGCCTATGCCTTCAATGTGCTGGCCTCGCAGCTCTCCTGGCTCACCGGCGGCGAGGACGGGCGCTCGTTCAAGGCCCCGGACATGCTGCAGCCAGGCTTCAGGCTGATCGAGGGCAAGGTGTTCGGGGTCGCGGTCAATGGCAAGATCCTGACCTATTATCTGCTGCTCATCGTCGTCTCCGCCGCCTTCCTGGTGCTGCTCAGGGTGGTGAACTCGCCTTTCGGCCGGGTGTTGCAGGCGATCCGCGAGAACCCGTTCCGCGCCGAGGCGCTGGGCTACCGCACCGTGTTCCACCGCACGCTGGCGACCTGCATTTCCGCGCTCGGCGCGACGCTCGCCGGGGCGTTGAGCGCCTTGTGGCTCAGATACGTCGGGCCGGACACGGCGCTTTCGTTTTCGATCCAGGTCGACGTCCTGGTCATGGTCGTCGTCGGCGGCATGGGTTCGCTCTATGGCGCGATTCTCGGCGCGGCTTTGTTCGTGTTCGCCGAGAGCTATCTGCAGGACGCGATGGCCGGTCTCTCACAGGCCGCCGCCGGCGCCAGCCTGCCGCTCCTGCCGGCGCTGTTTCACCCCGACCGCTGGCTGCTCTGGCTCGGCGTCGCCTTCGTGCTTGCGGTCTATTTTGCCCCGGCCGGAATCGTCGGAGCTTTGAGGCGTGAAGCGAAAGGGACCTGAGCAGCCTGGCGCCGGCTCAATGCAGGTGCGCCGTGGGCAATTGCCAATGCCGCCACACGGCTGCGACACGCAAGAGGAAACAGACAGCGCCGCCCAGAAGAGCGGCCCGCTCGGGCGAGACGCGAAAAGTTCGTGCGACCACGAGCAGGGCCGCGCCGATCAGCGCGGCGCTCGCGAGGAAATCGACGCGAAGAACCGCCGGCACTTCCGCAAGCAGGATATCGCAAATCGTGAAGCCGCCCACGCCGGTGAGCGCGCCCATCATCACCGCGGCGATCGGGGTAAGCTTGTACTCGAGCGCCTTTTCGGCGCCGGCGACCGCAAGCAGGGAAAGCCCCGCCGCGTCGACAACGACAAGGGCGGCCTCGGGTATCTCCTCAACCGATTGGAAGAAGAGATAGGTCAGCAAGCCGCCGCAGAGCGCGGTCGTCACCAGCGGCCAGCCGCGCAAGGCTTCCGGCGGCTGATCGCCAAGGATGATGTCGCGCATCACCCCGCCGCCCAACGCCGTCGCCAGCGAAAGCGCCACGATCCCGAGCAGATCGAGATTGTGTATGGCCGCAACCGAGGCGCCCTGAATCGCGAGCGCCAGCGTGCCGGCCAGATCGACGGCGCGCAGAAGCCGCGTATCGGTTGTCGCCATTCACGCCTCCCAAGTTGGGCTACCCCGTCCGGCGCGCCCTGCTCGCAATGACAATCGCGATGCCGCCGAGAACCGCCAAAGACGCAATGCCGAGTCGCAGTGTGATCGGCTCCGCGAGCAGAGAGGCGCCGGCGAGGGCGGTGATTACCGGCACGCTCAGTTGCACCGACGCGCCTTCGGCGGCGCTCAGTGCGGGCAGGGCCGCGTACCAGATCGTATATCCGAGGCCCGAAGCCGCCGCGCCGGAAAGCGCCGCGTAAGTCAATCCGGCGAGCGGAGGCGTTTCCCTGATCAGCGGCAGCGCAAGGACGAGCGCCATCGGGACAGCCCGTAGAAAATTGCCTGCGGTGGCGCCGAGCGGATCGGCGCTGCGCCGACCCATCAGCGAATAGGCGCCCCAGGCGGCGCCGGCTCCGAGCATCAGAATCGCCCCGACGAGCGGCGGCGCGGTGACGCCGGGGACGACGAGCGCAGCGAGGCCCGCCAGAGCGAGCGCCAGACCGAGCCATTGGCCGGGCGTCAGATGCTCGCCTTTGACGATTCCGGTGATCACCATTGTCGCCTGAACGGCGCCGAACAGCAGCAGGGCGCCGGCCCCGGCCGGCAACGTCACGTAAGCGAAAGAGAAAGCAGCGGCATAGGCGAACAGCGCGCAAGCGCCGCGCCATGACCCGCCCTGCGGCCATCCCCCTCTCGCGACTGCACAGATCGCGGCCATCATCGCGGCGCCTGAGACGATGCGGACCACGGTGAAGCTGGCGGGATCGATGCCCGACTGAGCGAGCGCCAGCCGGCAAAGGATGGAATTGGCCGCGAAAGCGAGCATCGCAATCACCGTGAGCGCAATTGTCCGAACTCTGCTCACGCCGCCCGCTTCCTCGTTCGCCCGAATCCGCGACCTCCAGGACCCCTTGCCGGCAGCTCGCTGAAGCTCCTCAACGCCCCGCCGGCGCGTCGAGCACTGCGCGCAGTTTTTGCGCAAGCTCCCGCTGGGTGTAGGGCTTGGCGAGAAATTGGACATCCGGGTCGAGCTGCCCGTTGTGAATAATGGCGTTTCGGGCATAACCGGTGGTGAACAATACGGGCAGGGCGGGGCGCAAGGCCGCCGCCTCGAGCGACAGCGTTCGCCCGTTCATGCCCAGGGGGAGAACGACGTCGGTGAAGAGGATGTCGATTCTTTCGCCTCCCTTGAGCAGCGCGAGCGCTTCGGGACCGTTCCGAGCCGCGAGGACCGAGTAGCCGAGCTCGCGCAGCAGGCCCAGCGTCGAATGGAGCACGTCCTCGTCATCCTCGACCATCAACACGACTTCGCCGGGGCTGGCTGCGGGTATTCGCGCGCTTGCCTCCGGCGCGGCCGCGGGCGCGGATTCGGTCCGCCAAACTCCGATCATCCGCGGCAGATAGATCTTGGCGGTGGTTCCATGCCCGACTTCGCTGTATAGGCGGATATGGCCCTTCGACTGCTTCACGAAGCCATAGATCATCGCAAGCCCAAGGCCGGTGCGGGTCTGAGCGCTCTTCGTGGTGAAGAACGGTTCGAACACCTTGCTCAGGTTTTCCGGCGCGATGCCGGTCCCGGTGTCGGTAACCGAGAGCAGCACATATTGGCCGGGCGCCACATCGCCGAATTGCCTGCAATAGGCTTCGTCCAGCGAGGCGTTGGCGGTCTCGATGGTGATGCGGCCGCCTTCCGGCATTGCGTCGCGCGCGTTGACGACGAGATTGACGATTGCGTTTTCGAGCTGGCTCATGTCCACGTGCGTCGGCCAGAGGCCGCTGCCGAGGATGGTCTCGACTGCGATCGTCTCCCCCACTGTGCGTGACAGCATCTCGGACAGGCTGCCGACCAATCGGTTGAGGTCGACCTGCTGTGGGCTCAGGACCTGCTGGCGCGAGAACGCGAGCAGACGTTGGGTGAGCGCGGCGGCTCGCTTGGCGCCCTGCATCGCGGCCGCGATCGGCTTGCGGATCGACCCGGCGTCGCCCGTTCCCGCGCGCTCGAGGCGCCGCTCGGCCGAGTCAAGATTGCCGATCACCACGGTCATCAGATTGTTGAAGTCGTGGGCGACCCCCCCTGCGAGCAGGCCGATCGACTCCATCTTTTGCGTCTGGACCAGAATGGCCTGCGCGTCCTTGCGCACGCGGGTCTCCTCCGCCAGCGCGTCGGTGCGCTCGCGCAACTCCCCGATGAGCGTGGCGCTGATGAACAAGGCCCCGAGCGCAGCCCCCGCGGCGCATGCGAGGCCGACAAGGACCAGGCCGAGCATGATCGCGCGCGCCGCCGATTCGGCGCGTTGGCGCTCGCTGAGGAGAGCGCTCTCGGCGCTTTCGAAATCGTCGACGATCGCGCGGAAGGACTCCAGAATCTGCTGGCCGCGCCCAGTCGTCGCGATTTCAGCGGCCTCGGAGAATTGGCCGTGGCGGCCGAGCTCGACCGCCCGCGCCGACGTCGTCAACATGTCTTCGACAGAGGTTTCCATGCGGTTGACCCGGGCCATCTGGCCCTGGTTGTCCGCAACGCGAGATCTCAGCCGGTCCAAAGCCTGCGGAATCGCCGCTCGCGCCGCTTCGAACGGCGGCAGAAACGTGTCCGACCTCGTCAGCAGGTAGCCGCGCTTCGCCAATTCGAGATCCTGCACGCCGCTCAACAGTCCGGCGGCCTTGCTCTGGACTTCGAGCGAGTGGGCGACCCAATCAGCCGCGCTGTTGACCCGCTCGACCATTGCCGCGGCGAGAACGCCAGCCAGGATCATGAGCCCGAAGCTTGCGAGCGCAAGAATGTTGGCGGCGCGCCGGCCGAGGTTCGGCCATGCCCGGCCCGGGCCGGGCGCGCCGTCCGCTGTCGACATGCCTTGATTGTCCCCGATTGGGGGGCCCATCCCCGTATTGTGCGACTTATCGATTGTGATACGCTCCGGCTGCCCTTGCAACTGGAGGCGGGCGGGATGGCGAGGATATTGGTCGTCGATGACGAGCCGCTGATCAGCGCGATGACCGAGGACTGGCTGTCGGAACTGGGTCATGTCGTGGTCGGGCCCGCGCATAATTTGGCCGCGGCGCTGAAACTCGCGGAAACGCAACTGGACGCGGCGATTGTCGACGTCGCTCTCGGCAAGGACAAGAGCTATCCCCTCGCCGACGCGTTGAGCGCGCGCGGCGTCCCATTCGCGCTGATGTCGGGATACGGGCCGGACGGCATCGAACCCAGGTACCGCGCGCATTCCACGCTCGGCAAGCCTTTCGAATTTGCAAGTTTTCGCCGGGTTATCGATGAACTGCTGGCGGAAGGCGGAACGCCTGCCGCGGGTGGCGTCGCCCCGTGACCGGCGCTATTTCAGCGACGCGTTGATCGCTTCCAGCGCCTTCGACCCCGGGCAGAGCTCGCGCTCGGTAAGCTCGTTCAGCGGCCGGGCGGTGGTGCCCAAAATGTCGTGCAGCTCGTCAGCCTCGTCGTTGATGTAGATGAGGCCGGTCGCGATCTCGCCGGAAACTCGGCAGCGCTCGAGTGTGGCGAGCGCCGCAGAGCGGTCGCGACAGTCGTAACTTGCGTCCAATTTGCGCAACACGATCGTCGAGCCGTCGTGCATGATGACCTCTTCGCTCGCGCCCTCCTCGTAGTCGATCTCGATCGGCTTCTGCCCGAGGATGACGTCGAGCGCGTTGACGGCGATATTATGCTCGCGCACGTAATCGAAGCTCTTGGTCGAGCCGGCGTGGTTGTTGAAAGTCACGCAGGGTGAGATGACGTCGATGAACGCCGCTCCCTTGTGCTCGAACGCCGCCTTGATCAGCGGCACGAGCTGCGCCTTGTCGCCTGAAAAGCTGCGCCCGACGAACGAGGCGCCGAGGCCGATCGCCATGCCGACAAGATCGATCGGCTGGTCGAGCGCGCCAGCCCCCTTCTTGCTCGTCGAGCCGCGGTCGGCCGTGGCCGAGAACTGGCCCTTGGTCAGGCCGTACACGCCATTGTTCTCGACGATATAGACCATGTTGACGCCACGCCGCATCGCGTGAGCGAACTGCCCGAGACCGATCGAGGCCGTGTCGCCGTCGCCGGAAACGCCGAGGTAGATGAGGTCGCGGTTGGCGAGATTGGCGCCGGTCAGCACCGAGGGCATGCGCCCGTGCACCGAATTGAAGCCGTGGCTCTGGCCGAGCATGTAGGTCGGGGTCTTGGACGAGCAGCCGATGCCGCTCAGTTTCGCGACGCGATGCGGCGGCAGGCTCAATTCGAAGCACGCGTGGATAATGGCGGCGCTGATCGCATCGTGCCCGCAGCCGGCGCACAAGGTCGACATCGAGCCTTCGTAGTCGCGGTGGGTGAAGCCGAGCGCGTTCACCGCGATCGAAGGGTGATGGAATTTCGGCTTGCCGAGATAGGTCACGAGACGCGCTCCAATGTTTGCGCCGCCGCCGGGCGCCGCAACCGGGCGGCGATCTCCCGGACGACGAAGCGGGCGGTGATAGGCATCCCGCTGAAATGGAGAATCGGCGTAAGCCGCGCCGGCGCGATCATCAGGTCGGTCGTGAGCAGGGTCCGCATCTGGGCGTCCCGATTCTGCTCGACGACGAACACTTCATCGTGGTTGCGGACGAATTCGGCGATTTCAGGGGCGAGCGGAAAAGCCCGGATTCGAAGGGTGTCTACGGCAAGGCCTTCCTCGGCCAGCAACGTCTGGGCTTCGTCCATCGCCGGCGCCGTCGATCCGTAGTGAAGCACTCCGATCCGCGTCGGCCTCGCGGCCGGTTTGAGAACCGGACGGGGCAGGAGGCTGCGCGCGGTTTCGAATTTGCGCAGGAGGCGCTCCATGTTGTCGACGTAGGGCGCGGCGTCCTCGGTGTAGCGGGCGAAGCGGTCGCGGCTCGTTCCTCGCGTAAAAAAGGCGCCGAGCGTCGGATGAGCGCCCGGAAGGGTGCGATAGGGAATGGCGTCGCCGTCGACGTCGTTGTAGCGGCCAAACTCGCCGGCGCGTTCGAGCTCGTCGCCGTTCAGCACCTTGCCACGGTCGAACCTTCGCGAATCATCCCAGCTGAAAGGTTCGCAGAGATGCGAATTCATGCCGATTTCGAGGTCGAGCATCACGAAGACCAGCGTTTGCAGCCGCTCGGCGAAATCAAACGCGCTCGCCCCGAATTCGAACGCTTCCCCGGGGCCGTCGGGGATCAGGAGCACATGCTTGGTGTCGCCGTGCGAGGCGAAAGCGCAGAGGAGCAGGTCCGACTGCTGGGTGCGGGTCGGCATGCCGGTGGACGGGCCGCCGCGCTGAACATCGAACACCACGACCGGAACCTCGGCGAAATAGGCGAGGCCGAAGAACTCCTGCATGAGCGAGATTCCCGGGCCCGATGTCGTGGTGAAGGCGCGGGCGCCGTTCCAGCCCGCCCCGACCGCAACCCCGATCGCGGCGATCTCATCCTCCGCCTGGACGATCGCGTAGTTCTTCTTGCCGGTGTCCTTGTCGGTGCGATAGCGGGCGCAATTGCGCTCGAAGGCCTCGGCGAGCGAGGTCGAAGGCGTGATCGGGTACCAGGCGCAAACGGTCGCGCCGCCATAGACCGCGCCCAAGCCCGCGGCGAAATTGCCTTCGGCCAAAATGCGGTCGCCGACCGCGTCGCTGCGCCTGACCCGAATGCCGATTGGGCACCGGAAGCGGGACCGGGCGTCGTCGCAGCCAATCTTGAGCGCCTCGAGGTTGGCGGCGATCAGCTTGTCCTTGCCCTTGAACCGCTCGGTGATCAGCGCCTCGATCACCGCGATGTCGATGTCGAGCAATGCCGCGAGCGCGCCGACGTAGACGATGTTCTTGTAGAGCTGGCGCTGCCGGGGATCGGAATATTTGGCGGCGCAGATCTCGGTCAACGGCATGCCGAGGACCTCGATGTCGTCCCGGGTCAGAAGCTGCGAGATCGGCCGGGTCGAGTCGTAGAAGAGGTAGCCGCCAGGCTCGATCGCCGCGAGATCCTGCGCGAAGGTCTGAGGGTTCATGGCGACGAGAATATCCGCGCCGCCGCGCGCGCCGAGGCGCCCCGCTTCGCTGACCCTGACCTCATACCAGGTCGGCAGCCCCTGGATGTTGGAGGGAAAGATGTTGCGCGGCGCGATCGGAACGCCCATGCGCAGGATCGAACGGGCGAACAGGAGGTTGGCGCTTGCCGATCCCGAGCCGTTGACGTTGGCGAAGCGGATGACGAAGTCGTTTACGGCGCTGATCGGCATGGGTGTCCGGCTTGGGCCAACTCGTAGGTGAACTTCATCATGTCCCAGGCGCCAGTGGGACAGCGCTCGGCGCAGAGACCGCAGTGCAGGCAAAGATCCTCGTCCTTGACCATCACCCGGTGGGTCTTGACCGGCTCCGAGACATAGATCGCCTGGGAAAGATTGAGCGCGGGCGCGTTGAGCGAGCGGCGCAGTTCATCCTCTGGCGCGTTGGCGACGAACGAGATGCAGTCGATCGGGCAAACGTCGACGCAGGCGTCGCACTCGATGCACAAGGGCGCGGAAAACATGGTCTGGACGTCGCAGTTGAGACAGCGATGCGCTTCGCCGAGCGCCTGCCGCAGGTCGAAACCGAGCTCGACTTCGGTCTGGATGTTCTTCAGCGCCAGGGCGTTCTCGACATGGGGCACCTGAAACCGGCGGTCGAGGGTGATGTCATTGTCATAGGACCACTCGTGGATGCCCATTTTCTGGCTGACGAGATTGGTCAAGGGATCGGGGCGCTGGCGCGTATCCCGGCCCTGGCAGAAGGCGTCGATCGAGATGGCGGCCTCATGGCCGTGCGCGACCGCGGTGATGATGTTCTTCGGCCCGAACGCCGAGTCGCCGCCGAAGAATACATTGGGCAGGCTCGACTGAAAGGTCACGGCGTCGACCTCGGGCAAGCCGTCGCGGCCGAACGCGATCCCCGCGTCGCTCTCGATCCAGGGAAAGGCGTTCTCCTGGCCGACCGCGATCAGGACGTCGTCGCATTCGATCAGGACGTCCGGCTCGCCGGTCGGAACGAGCTGGCGGCGCCCGCGCTCGTCCTTCTTGGCTTCCATCTTCTCGAACACGACGCCGGTCAGCCGGC
This sequence comes from uncultured Alphaproteobacteria bacterium, assembly GCA_963761435.1. Classification (GTDB taxonomy): domain Bacteria; phylum Pseudomonadota; class Alphaproteobacteria; order Rhizobiales; family Beijerinckiaceae; genus Roseiarcus. The sequence continues at coordinate 148,993 of CAVXHJ010000011.1, forward strand.
CCCCCCGATGGGTGAACGCCTTGGGCGCATGGAAGTTGAGGATCGCAACGCCCTCGCGCATGGCGTCTTCCTTCTCCCACGGCGAGGCCTTCATCTCGGCGAAGCCCGAGCGCACGACGACATTGACCTCGGCGCCGCCGAGCCGCCGCGCGGTCCGGCAGCAATCCATGGCGGTGTTGCCGCCGCCCAGCACCACCACCCGCCGGCCGATCGAAGAGACATGGCCGAACGAGACGCTCGACAGCCAGTCAATGCCGATGTGGATATGGGCCGCCGCATCGCGGCGTCCGGGAATGTCGAGGTTTCGTCCGCGCGGCGCGCCGCAGCCGACGAAGATCGCGTCATAGCCCTCGCCGGCAAGGCCCTTGAGGCTGTCGATGCGCCGCTCGGCGACGAACTGGCCGCCGAGCGAGAGCGCGTAGCCGACCTCTTCGTCGATCACCTCGTCGGGCAGGCGAAACTTCGGAATTTGGCTGCGCATCATGCCGCCCGCGCGCGAATCGGAATCAAAGACCACGACCTCGTAGCCGATCGCGGCGAGGTCGCGCGCGACGGTGAGCGAGGCGGGGCCCGCGCCGACGCAGGCGACGCGCTTGCCGTTACGCGCCGTGGGGGCGCGGGGCAGGAGGGCTGCGATGTCCTGCTTGTGGTCGGCGGCGACGCGCTTGAGCCGGCAGATGGCGACGGGCTGCTCTTCGAGCCTTCCTCTGCGGCATGCCGGCTCGCATGGCCGGTCGCAGGTGCGCCCGAGAATCCCCGGGAAAACGTTCGAGTTCCAGTTGATCATATAGGCGGCGTTGTAGTCCCCCGCCGCGATCTTCCGGATATATTCGGGGACCGGGGTATGCGCCGGGCAGGCCCACTGGCAATCGACCACTTTGTGAAAATACTCGGGGTCGGCGACGTCCGTCGGCTTCACTACCGTTTGCCCTTCCGCCCGTCCCCGGGATGCGAACTCGTCCGAATCCATTCTTACGCCAGCTTTCGGGCAAAACTGCTAAAATCGTTCAGGGAAACGACAAAAGGTCGTGAAGTGGGTAGTTCATCGTCAAATCCGCGTCAAGCGAGACCATTTCGGGCTTCTCGACGAAGAAAATTAAGCCTTAACGCTGCTTGAGCCGGCTTGCCTGGGCCAGGTGTCCGCGAGCCGGTAGCCCAGGGGCCAGGGGTCATCAGGGTCGAGCATATACTGATTGACTCCGGTAATCCAGGCCCGGCCGGAAACGGCGGGGACGATCGCCGGGCGGCCGGCGACGGTCGTCTTGCGGGCGATGCTGCAGATGAATTCGGAGCCGATGATCGAGCGGGCGCGGTAGACGTCGCCCTCGCCCATGAGCCCGCGGGCCGCGAGCGTCGCCATCCGGGCGCTGCAGCCGGTTCCGGTCGGGGAGCGGTCGATCTTGCCGGGGCGGACGACGACGGCGTTGGGGCCGCTGATCTCCTTGCCCTCGCGCGCGAGCGGCCCGGCGAACTGGCAGAAGGAGATGTGGTCCCAGCCCGCCCTCTCGGGATGGGTGAAGCCCAACTGCTCGTTCGCCGCCGCGGTGATGCGGACCCCGGTCTCGGCGAGGTCGCGCGCCTCGTCCGGCGCGATGGCGAAGCCGAGCGTAGCCGCGTCCACGATGACGAAACTGTCGCCGCCATAGGCGACGTCGACCGTGAGCGTCCCCAGGCCCTCGACCTCGAGCGGCGCGTCGAGCCGGCCGGCGAACGAGGGCACGTTCTCGATCGTGATCCGCTCCGCCTTGCCGTTACGGCAGTCGGCCGTGACCGCGATGACCCCGCCCGGCGCTTCGAGCGTGAGACGGGTGAGCGGCTCCCGCATCGGGAGAATGCCGGCGTCGAGGAGCACGGTCGCGACGCAGATGGCGTTCGAGCCCGACATCGGCGGCGTGTCCTCGGGCTCCATGATGATGAAGCCCATCTGGGCCCGCGGGTCCTTGGCCGGGACGAGCAGGTTGACGTGGCGAAAGACGCCGCCGCGCGGCTCGTTGAGGACGAAGGCGCGCAAGGCGCCGTCGCTGGCGATGAACCGCGACTGCTCCCACAAGGTTTCGCCCGGCGGGGCAGGGACCCCGCCGACGATGACGTCGCCCACCTCGCCCTCGGCGTGGGCAGGTAACGACGTGGATGAGCTTGGAGGTGCGCATGATATGCTTCTAGCAGCATCTCTTTGAGCAAGCTTGACGCTATGCGAGGGGGCATGTTCGACCATGTCGGCTTCAATGTTTCCGATTTCGCCCGGAGCAAGGTTTTTTATCTCGCCGCGCTTGAGCCGCTTGGCATGAGGATCATGCGCGAAGGCGAAAAGTTCGCGGTGATCGGCAATGCTTCCGGGCGCCTCTGGATCGGCGTCTTCGGCGCGCCCGCGACGCCGATTCATTTCGCCTTCGGGGCAGACGATCGCAATTGCCGAGGAACCGCGCGCGCTGGCCGGCCGTTGCTATTGCGGCGCGGCAGGTCGTGGGCAATCGTGAACCACGGCGCCCTGGAGCCGCGGTTCGAGGCGCGCGCCCCGCCTGCCTGACGTCCGCGCCCGAAATTGGGCTCTTATGGCGTTATGTGTTGGTCGACCGGTTTGCTGTTCGTTCGTCGAACCCTTGCCGTCATGGCCGGGCTTGTCCCGGCCATCCACGCCGGGCCGCCGCAAGAACGAGTCCCGCCTCGGCGCGACCGGCAGGAAGGCGGACGGTCGCAAGGCTTTTCGCGCTTGCCTGCGTAGATGCGCTGGGCCTTCGTGGATGGCCGGGACAAGCCCGGCCATGACGCCTTGATGGCGCCGTCCGCCACCTCCGCCATGCTCCCAATTCCTTCCCCACAACAGCCAACGCGATAAGAGCGCGCAATTGTGGCTCTTATAGCGTTATCTGTTGGTAAGGTCCGTCTCCGATAGCGCCTTTGATCCAGCTTGGCGGTTCGAGTTTGTCGCCCCAGGCTTCGAGAGCGCGGCGCCAACCGAGATAATTGGGCAGGTTCTTGGTGGCGACGCCGTTGAAGCGGTTGAGCCATTGCTTGAGACGGCTGTGGTAGGCGTTGACGTTGTTGATGTGCAGATGAGGCGCCGCGGGTGTCGGCTTTCCCGGCGCCGGCACGGCGTGGAAGGGAATCCCGGCTCTGCGGGCGAAAGTGGCGATCGCCTTGCCGCCATCGCCGATGAGATGATTGCCCGGCGTGACAATTCCCGCCAGGGCGAGGCTTACCGAAGCGCCGTCGACCTGAGGCAGGATTGCATCGAAGGTGGCGCCGTTCCGGTCGCGCGCGACAAGGATGGGAATGTTGTCCTGATAAAGTCCGTTTGAAAAGTGGTTGAATGGGGTTTGCGGCCGTGATTCAAGCTAGGGATGTGGACCCCAGCGACGCGCGGCCGAATGGCCAAGATCGAGAAGAAGACCAAGCGGTATCCGAGCGACTTGACCGATGAGGAATGGGCGCGGATTGAGCCTTTTCTTCCTCGTGCATCGAAGGCTGGGCGGCCTATCGAGGTCGATTTGCGGGAGGTGTTGAACGCGATCCGCTACATGGCCCGTTCGGGCGGGGGATGGCGGATGCTGCCGAATGATTTCCCGCCTTGGCAGACGGTCTATTGGTGGTTTCGCCGATTTGTCCGTCGGTTCATGTTTCAGACGATCCACGATGTCGCGCTGATGCTCGACCGAGAGCGCGTGGGACGCGAAGCGAGCCCAACCGGGGGCGTCATCGACAGCCAATCGGTCAAAGCTCCAGAAGCGAAAACAAGGGGATACGACGCGGGCAAGAAGATCGTGGGTCGCAAGCGCCACATCGCAGTCGACACCGACGGCCGTCTTCTGATGGTCAATCTGACGCCCGCCGACATCTCCGACAGCGCCGGGGCTCAGATGATCCTGGACGGTGTGCGCAAGCGCTGGCCGTGGCTGAAGCATCTGTTCGCCGATGGGGCCTATGATCGCACCCAACTCATGGACAAAGCCGCCTTCCGGGATTTCACCATCCAGATCATCAAGCGATCCGACGCCGCGGTGGGTTTCGAAGTCATCCCGCGTCGATGGGTCGTCGAGCGCACGTTCGCCTGGATGACCCGCTGGCGCCGCCTCGTGCGCGACTACGAAGAGCGCATCGACTGTTCCGAAGCCATGATCCACGTCGCTCTTGGAAGCGTCCTGCTCAGGCGAATAGCTCACGAATAGGCGTTTTCAAACGGACTCTAAGGCCCGGATGCCTGGCCGTTCCGCCGCGCTTTCGCGCCTTTCTCGGCAGGTCGGACCAGCGCCCCTTGAAGGATTCGAGGATGAAGGTTTCGTCCGCTTCGACGATCCCTCTTAAGCCTCGGGGCTTGTCGCTTGCAGGGGCGCGCAGAAACCGATGCCGCCAGCGGAAGGCCGTCGTCGGATGGACGCCGCACAGCGCCGCGGTCTTCGCCAGGCTTTTGCCCTCGATCATCGCGCGCGCGTGCTCAAGCCATTTTTCCTTCTTGCGCAGATGCGCCATCGGCGTCTTGGTCAGCGCATTGAAGGTGCGCCCGCAAGCTTTGCAGCGAAACCGCAAAAGCCCATCCGAGCGGCCCCAGCCGACGACCTCGCGGCCCGCGCAATGGGGACAGCCCTGAGCCGCGACGCGCTCGACGCCGGTCCTTCCCAGCGCGTCCTCCTGGCGGCTGCGCTTGCCGCCCTTCTTCGCAGACGCTCCCGGCGCGCCGCCAACCACGCTCGCCTTCTCAAGCGCCGCCATCGCCTCCCGGCGCTGCCCCTCGCTCATCCCCGAAATCGCCGATAGCCAAGCCGCAAAATCCTCAGCCTTCATCGAATCGCTCCCTCGATCCGAGCCACCGTAAACCAATCAACAGATAACGCTATAAGAGCCACAAATCGGGCTCTTATGGCGTTGGCTGTTGTGGGGAAGGAATTGGGAGCATGGCGGAGGTGGCGGACGGCGCCATCAAGGCGTCATGGCCGGGCTTGTCCCGGCCATCCACGAAGGCCCAGCGCATCGACGCAGGCAAGCGCGAAAAGCCTTGCGACCGTCCGCCTTCCTGCCGGTCGCGCCGAGGCGGGACTCGTTCTTGCGGCGGCCCGGCGTGGATGGCCGGGACAAGCCCGGCCATGACGGCAAGGGTTCGACGAACGACGACCGTCCGCCTTCCTGCCGGTCGCGGCGAGGCGGGACTCGTTCTTGCGGCGGCCCGGCGTGGATGGCCGGGACAAGCCCGGCCATGACGCCTTGGTGGCGCCGTCCGCCACCTCCGCCATGCTCCCGATTCCTTCCCCACAACAGCCAACGCGATAAGAGCGACAAATCCGGCGGCGATCCGCACGAGGCGCTGTTTCGCCGTCAAGCGGTCAATTGCCGATCGCTTGAAACCGGCTCAGAAATAAACTCTCGAAGGCCCGCCGCATCGGTCAGCTCAATTGACCCGTAGCGGCGGCGAATATGGCCGCGCCCGAAGAAAAGCCTCCGCCTCGAATGATTTCCCTGCGAGGCAGGCGCTCGCGCCCCAGCTCTCTCTTTTTTTGCACGAATTGTGCGCCGGAGGACAGTTGACGCCATTCACTTGCTTTGCGGCCGATGCGCTTGACGAGGGGAATGGGCGACGGGTGAGGCCGCGCATTTTGAGGGGGCCGGCGGCGTCGCGGGGGAGCGTCACATGATCTTAAAGCCTGTTGGTTTGGGTGGAGCCAGACTCGTCATTCGCGAGCGTGAAGACGGGCGTTCTTCCGAACGCCCTCACGCTCCTCGCGAATGACGATTCCAAGTCGGCGCCAGTTGCCCTTAGGTCCCGAGGGCCCGGCCGATCCGCTTGATCTCCCATTCGAGCGCAACGCCGCTCGTCTCGAGAACCCGGCGCCGCACCTCCTCGCCGAGCGCTTCGAGATCGGCGGCCGTGGCCTCGCCGAGATTGATGAGAAAGTTGCAGTGCATGGTCGAGACTTCCGCGCCGCCGAGCCGCAAGCCCCGGCAGCCCGCCTTGTCGATCAGCTCCCAGGCCTTCATGTCCCGGCGGATTCTTGAAGGTCGAGCCGCCGGTCTTCTCGCGGATCGGCTGAGAGGCCTCGCGGGCGCGGGTGATGCGCTCCATCTCGGCTTCGATCGCCGCCGGATCGCCCGGGCGGCCCTGAAAGGAAGCGCCGGTGAAGATCGACATCCTCGGGCGCGCGCTGTGGCGATAGGAAAAGCCTAGTTCCGCGTTCGAGAAAACGCGCTTCCCCCCGCTCCGGTCGACGCCGCGGGCCTCGATCAGCGCGTCCTTGATCTCGCCGCCATGCGCGCCGGCGTTCATGGCCAGCGCCCCGCCGATCGAGCCCGGGAATGCCGCGCAGGAAGGCGAGCCCATCGACGCCCGCCTTCGCCGCGCGCCGCGCGACGAACTGGTCGGGCGCGGCGGCCCCGGCGGCGACGCGGCTTCCGTCCGCATCTCGACCGCGCCGAAGGCCCTGCCGCCGAGCCGGATAACGACGCCCTCGACGCCGCCGTCGCGCACGATGAGATTGGAGCCAAGGCCGACGTCGTCACCGGCGTCTCGCGCGGCAGGCTGGCCAGGAGAAGGCGAGATCGTCCTCGTCGGCCGGCGAGAACAGGACCTGGGCTGGTCCGCCGACGCGAAACCAGGTGGTCTCGGCGAGCGGCGCGTTGGCGATGAGCCGTCCGCGCAGCTTCGGCGCCCGCGACTTCACCTCCGCGACAAGGTCGGGGAAGCTCATGGGCGCTGCGTCGCCGGAGCCTGTCGAGCGCCGCGAGTTCGCCCGGCAGCGCATAGGCCCATTGGGTGATGTTGCCGGCGCCGAGGCAAATCACAGTGTCGCCGGGCTGGGCGAGCGCATGCACCATGGCCGGCGAGTTCTCGACCGCCGGCAGCATCAGCGCGTGGCGATGGCCGTGGCGGCGATCGCGGCGCGAGCGCCTTCTTGTCGACGCCTTCGATCGGCGCTTCGCCGGCCGGGTAGACATCGGCGACGATGACGCTGTCGGCGTCATTGAAGCAGGCGGCGAAAGCGTCGAACAGCGACGCAAGGCGGGTGAAGCGATGCGGCTGCACAACGGCGATGACCTTGCCCTCGGTCGCGGCCCGCGCGGCTCGCAAGCACCGCCGCGATCTCGACGGGATGGTGGCCGTAGTCGTCGAAGATGGAGACGCCGTTCCATGTCGCCGGTGCGGGTGAAGCGCCGCTTGACGCCGCCGAAGCTCGGCGATCGCCTTGCGGATGACTCGACGGGCGCTCCAGCTCGTGCGCGACGGCGATCGCCGCGGTCGCGTTGAGGGCGTTGTGGTGGCCTGGCATCGGCAGCGCGAGATCGTCGATGAAGGTCGCGCGCGCGGTCTTCCGCTCGCGGATCAGCACGTGAAGCGCGTGAGCCCGCCGGCGAGGTTGACGTCGAGCAGCCGCGCGTCGGCCTGCGGGTTCTCGCCATAGGTGATGAACGCGGCGGTCCTCGATCCGGCCGACCAGTTCCTGCACCGTGGGATGATCGAGGCACATGACGGCGAAGCCGTAGAACGGCAGGTTCTCGACCAGGGCCAGAAAGGCGTCCTTGATGGCCTCGAAGGTCTCGAAGTGGTCGAGGTGCTCGGGATCGATGTTGGTGACGATCGCGACGTCGGCCGGCAGTTTGAGGAAGGTGCCGTCGCTTTCGTCGGCCTCGACCACCATCCAGTCGCCGGCGCCGAGCCTCGCGTTGGCGCCGTAGGCGTTGATGATGCCGCCGTTGATGACGGTCGGGTCGAGCCCGGCGGCGTCGAGCAGGGTCGCCACCAGCGACGTCGTCGTCGTCTTGCCATGCGTGCCGGCGATCGCCACGCATTGCTTGAGCCGCATGAGTTCGGCGAGCATTTCGGCGCGGCGCACCACCGGCAGGCGCCATGCGCGCGCCGCCGCGAGTTCGGGATTGTCGCGCCTGATCGCGGTGGAGACGACGACCACCGCGGCCTGCGCCGAGATTGCGCCGTCATGGCCGACATGAACCGTCGCGCCCTTCTCGCGCAGGCGTTTGACGTTGGCGTTGTCGCTGAGCGTCCGATCCCTGCACGCTATAGCCGAGATTGAGCAGGACTTCGGCGATGCCGGACATGCCGATGCCGCCGATGCCGATGAAATGGATGGGGCCGATTTCGCGCGGCAGTTTCATGGCTCAATCTTCTCCCGATGGGCCGGGGAATCGGGCCGGGCGCATGAGGGGGACGAAATAGGGCAGTTCGCACGGTTTTGGAAAT
>CAVXHJ010000012.1:0-43061 GCA_963761435.1 uncultured Alphaproteobacteria bacterium
CGACCGTCCGCCTTCCTGCCGGTCGCGGCGAGGCGGGACTTGTTCTTGCGGCGGCCCGGCGTGGATGGCCGGGACAAGCCCGGCCATGACGCCTTGATGGCGCCGTCCGCCACCTCCGCCATGCTCCCGATTCCTTCCCCACAACAGCCAACGCGATAAGAGCGACAAATCCAGCGGCGATCCGCACGAGGCGCTGTTTCGCGGTCAAGCGGTCAATTGCCATCGCCTGAAACCGGCTCAGAAATAAACTCTCGAAGGCCCGCCGCATCGGTCAGCTCAATTGACCCGTAGCGGCGGCGAATATGGCCGCGCCCGAAGAAAAGCCTCCGCCTCGAATGATTTCCCTGCGAGGCAGGCGCTCGCGCCCCAGCTCTCTCTTTTTTGCACGAATTGTGCGCCGGAGGACAGTTGACGCCATTCACTTGCTTTGCGGCCGATGCGCTTGACGAGGGGAATGGGCGACGGGTGAGGCCGCGCATTTTGAGGGGGCCGGCGGCGTCGCGGGGGAGCGTCACATGATCTTAAAGCCTGTTGCGTTTGGGTGGAGCCAGACTCGTCATTCGCGAGCGTGAAGACGGGCGTTCTTCCGAACGCCCTCACGCTCCTCGCGAATGACGATTCCAAGTCGGCGCCAGTTGCCCTTAGGTCCCGAGGGCCCGGCCGATCCGCTTGATCTCCCATTCGAGCGCAACGCCGCTCGTCTCGAGAACCCGGCGCCTCACCTCCTCGCCGAGCGCTTCGAGATCGGCGGCCGTGGCCTCGCCGAGATTGATGAGAAAGTTGCAGTGCATGGTCGAGACTTCCGCGCCGCCGAGCCGCAAGCCCCGGCAGCCCGCCTTGTCGATCAGCTCCCAGGCCTTCATGTCCCGCGGATTCTTGAAGGTCGAACCGCCGGTCTTCTCGCGGATCGGCTGAGAGGCCTCGCGGGCGCGGGTGATGCGCTCCATCTCGGCTTCGATCGCCGCCGGATCGCCCGGGCGGCCCTGAAAGGAAGCGCCGGTGAACACGACATCCTCGGGCGACGCGCTGTGGCGATAGGAAAAGCCTAGTTCCGCGTTCGAGAAAACGCGCTTCCCCCCGCTCCGGTCGAATCCGCGGGCCTCGATCAGCGCGTCCTTGATCTCGCCGCCATGCGCGCCGGCGTTCATGACCAGCGCCCCGCCGATCGAGCCCGGGACCCCGCGCAGGAAGGCAAGCCCATCGACGCCCGCCTTCGCCGCGCGCCTCGCGACGAACTGGTCCGGCGCGGCGGCCCCGGCGGCGACCCGGCTTCCGTCCGCAATCTCGACCGCGCCGAAGGCCCTGCCCCCGAGCCGGATGACGACGCCCTCGACGCCGCCGTCGCGCACGATGAGATTCGAGCCAAGGCCGATCGTCGTCACCGGCGTCTCGCGCGGCAGGCTGGCCAGAAGACAGGCGAGATCGTCCTCGTCGGCCGGGGAGAACAGGACCTGGACTGGTCCCCCGACGCGAAACCAGGTGGTCTCGGCGATCGGCGCGTTGGCGATGAGGCGTCCGCGGAGCTTCGGCGCCCGCGACTTCACCTCCTCGACAAGGTCGGGGAAGCTCATGGGCGCTGCGTCGCCGGAGCCTTGTCGAGCGCCGCGAGTTCGCCCGGCAGCGCATAGGCCCATTGGGTGATCGAGCCGGCGCCGAGGCAAATCACGGTGTCGCCCGGCTGAGCCAGCGCATGCACGATGGGGGCGAGTTTCTCGACCGCCGGCAGCATCAGCGCGTGGCGATGGCCGTGGGCGGCGATCGCGGTCGCGAGCGCCTTCTTGTCGACGCCTTCGATCGGCGCTTCGCCTGCCGGGTAGACGTCGGCGACGATGACGCTGTCGGCGTCATTGAAGCAGGCGGCGAAAGCGTCGAACAGCGACGCAAGGCGGGTGAAGCGATGCGGCTGCACGACGGCGATCACCTTGCCCTCGGTCGCGGCCCGCGCGGCTTGCAAGACCGCCGCGATCTCGACGGGATGGTGGCCGTAGTCGTCGTAGATGGCGACGCCGTTCCATGTCCCGGTGCGGGTGAAGCGCCGCCTGACGCCGCCGAAACTCGCGATCGCCTTGCGGATGACGTCGACGGGCGCTCCGAGCTCGTGCGCCACCGCGATCGCCGCGGTCGCGTTGAGGGCGTTGTGGCGCCCTGGCATCGGCAGCGCGAGATCGTCGATGAAGGTCGCGCGCCCCGTCGCCCGCTCGCGGATCAGGACCGAGAACCGGGTGAGCCCGCCGGCGAGGTTGACGTCGAGAAGGCGCGCGTCGGCCTGCGGGTTCTCGCCATAGGTCAGAACGCGGCGGTCCTCGATCCGCCCGACCAGCTCCTGCACCGTCGGATGATCGAGGCACATGACGGCGAAGCCGTAGAACGGCAGGTTCCCGACCAGGGCGAGAAAGGCGTCCTTGATGGCCTCGAAGGTCTCGAAGTGGTCGAGGTGCTCGGGATCGATGTTGGTCACGACCGCGATGTCGGCGGGCAGCTTGAGGAAGGTGCCGTCGCTTTCGTCGGCCTCGACCACCATCCACTCGCCGGCCCCGAGCCGCGCGTTGGTCCCATAGGCGTTGATGATGCCGCCGTTGATGACGGTCGGATCGAGCCCGGCGGCTTCCAGTAGCGTCGCCACCAGCGACGTCGTCGTCGTCTTGCCATGCGTGCCGGCGACCGCCACGCATTGCTTGAGCCGCATGAGTTCCGCGAGCATTTCCGCCCGCCGCACGACGGGAATGCGCCGCGCGCGCGCCGCGACGACCTCCGGATTGTCGCGCCTGACGGCCGACGAGACGACGACCACCGCGGCTTGCGCCGAGATTGGCCTTGTCGTGGCCGACATGAACCGTCGCGCCCTTCTCGCGCAGGCGCTTGACGCTGGCGTTTTCGGAGAGGTCCGAGCCCTGAACTTTATGGCCGAGGTTGATGAGCACTTCGGCAATGCCCGACATGCCGATGCCGCCGATGCCGACGAAGTGGATGGGGCCGATCTGGCTCGGCAGCTTCATGGCTCAGCCTTCTCCCGCTGGGCCGGGGAATTGGCCCGGGCGCATGAGGGGGAGGAAATAGGGCAGTTCGCACGGTTTTGGAAATCGGGGCGGTGCGGGCGTGGCAAAATTCCGTTTCTCACAGGCCGTTGTACGGCAAGCCACTCAGTGGGAAATTCCCTTGACAACTGGCATTGCTGAAAATAATATTAATTCCAGTAACGCAAGGATAATGGAACCATGCAGCTCCGACCAATCGAAGTTGATGTTGACGTGTATCGCTTTCTCGAAAGTCGCCGTACGTCGTTCGCGCAGACTTCACAACGACATTCTACGGGACGTAGCGGGTTTGCCGGGTGTCGCCACGACGCAGTTCAACGGTGCGGGTAGCGCCGATCAGGGGGGCTGGTCATGGAAGGGGGTCATGCTGCCGAACGGAACCAAACTTCGGATGAGCTATAACGGCCAAACCCAAGCGGGCGAAATCGCTCAGGGCGCATGGCATGTTGGCGGCGCTATCTACCGGACGCCCTCTGCAGCGGCGGGCGGCGTTGCGCGATCTAAGAGGGGCGCGCCCGTGTCACTAGACGGATGGGGCTACTGGGAGATCAAAAAGCCGGACAGTGATCGGTGGATCGCAATCGACAAGCTGCGAAAATGAGCGCGCAGGAATACAGGAATACAGGGAATACAGTGGGAATACAAGTGAATACAGTGAGTGAATACAGTGACACTTGCACATTTCCCCAATCTGCCGCCGCAAATCGCAAATATGCATGCGTCAACGGGACCGATGTCGTCATCGCGAGCGGAGCGTTGCGATCCAGGGCCGCCGCAGCCCAACGATCTCCTGGATCGCCGCGTCGCTTCGCTCCTCGCGATGACGGCTCCGCTTCGGCGATGGTCTCCGGGGTGGATTACGGGATTACGGGATTACGGGGATTACGGGGGATTACGGTGGGATTACGGGATTACGGTGACACTTGCATATTTCCCAAATCTGCGACGCCACAAAACAGAAAATATGCATGTGTCACCGTATTCCTGTGTCACCGTATTCCCTTCTCACCGTATTCCTGCGACAAAAACCGCGTTTTTCGTCCCTTCTGACACGGTAGGTAATTCCACCTAAATTGCACAGTAATGGCCAAGTCATTCTGGGAATACGGTGACACTTGCATATTTCCCCAATCGGCGGCGCAAATCGCAAATATGCAAGTGTCACCATATTCCCCATCCGCCGTATTCCCCGTTCGCGCCCCCGAGGCGCTGCTGCGCTTCAGAAAAACCGACAATTTCTTGCCGGGCCGCAGCTATGTTCTATATTTGTTCTCCATCGCCAAGCCGGAGACCGCCCACTTGTCCGAGCCCGTCGAACCCGCCCCGTCCGCCCCTCGCCGCGATCGCTCGGCCGCGGCGCGAAGCGCGGCGCGCCAAAAGAGGGCCGCGCGCGAGGCGAGGATCGTCAGCCTCCTGAACCGCGGCGTGTCGGTGGCCGAGATCGCCGACCGGGATGGCGTGGGCGAGCGCGCGATGCGAAAGTCTATCCGCACCCTCCTCGCCCGGCGCGCGCCGGCGCCGCCGGCCGAGTTTTTGGCCCTTCAGGTGAGCCGCCTCAACGAGGCCCTGCTCGTCGCCTCCGGCGCAATGTCCCCAGTGAATCTCGAGGCGGTCGATCGCGTGGTGAAGATCGTGCGCGAGCTCGACCGCTATCACGGCTTCGCCGTCCAGGCCGCGACGCCGAGACCGCCCCGTCTCCCGCCGCCCTCCGCAACCCCGCTCGCGCTCGAGGCGCTGAGCGTCCGCGCGGAACCAATTGGCGCCGCAACCGATTGAGACCGCTCAATTCGCGAGCCGAAATGGCGGCCTGCCGAAAAGCCAGGACCAACGTCGTCATCGCGAGCGAAGTGTGGCGATCCAGGGCCGCCGCCGCAGCCGGATGATCTCTGGATCGCCGCGTCCCCCCGGGTCGCAAAAGCCCGGGGGTCTTCGCGAATTGTCTCTTGGGTGACAATACGCAATACGAGTGACACTTGCATATTTCCCAAATTTGCGACGCCGAAAAACATCAAATATGCATGTGTCACCGTATTCCGTATTTTCGGTATTCCCACCGTATTCCCGTATTCCCGGCCGGGAACATCGCCGGTGTTTTGCGCTGACCGCGACAAAAACCGCTGTTTTGCGTCCCTTCTGAGGCGGTAGGTAATTCCGCCTAAAATGCACAGTAACGACTAAGTAATTCTTGCGCCTTCAGCCGAGGCAAATCCAGAAATTATCTTTGGATGAATTTCTGACTAGAACCGTAATTACTGATAAGCTTGACGATATAGTTGCAAAATTTCGTCAAATCTGGCATGAACATGACTGTGCGGGTTGGTCCTTGGTGACCACTTTACGGAAAATGGTGGGCCAAACGAGGCGCCCCATGCCCATCGGACAACTCCTCAATGGGCCGGGATGACGACGACAGCAAACCGGAACGGAACACCTACGCCTGTTTGTGAGATTGCACGTTGTGTTTAATGAGCATGGCGAGATCTTGGCGGCAGCACAAATAAACTCTGATGAGAAGGTTCGCGCACGACCGATCGCCGACCCGCAGAAAGGCCATCGAGCCACCGATGTCTTTGTGCCCGCTGAGTATCACCACTACGACCTGGGCGCTATTTTGGGGAGGCTGAAGGTTGACGCCGGCGGCAAGTTTCCCGAGCTGCGGTCAAAGGAATGATCGCTCGCCAGGCGAATCTCTGTCTCCTGCTCCTGCTCCTGCTCCTCCTCCTCATGCCCCGCGCCACATGAATATCGTGGCTAGGGCGATTATCCGGCCCGGCGCGATCCCCTGATGGTTCTTCCTCCATTGTTGCGAGGCTGCGCACCGGGGGCGGGCGGGTTTGCCCCGGCCTCCGCCCCGCGCTAAATCTCGCCCATGCCCGCTCCCGTCACGAACCGCCTGGTCATTGCGCTGGCGCAAATTCCCTCGATCGTCGGCGACATCGCGGGGAACCGCGACCGTTTGCGAAAAGCGCGCAAGGAGGCCGCGGGGTTCGGCGCCGACATCGTGATGGCGCCGGAGCTCTACCTCTCCGGCTATCCGCCGGAGGACCTGGTGCTGAAGCCGGCGTTCCAGGAGGCCTGCCGCGCCGCATGCGACGAGATCGCGCGGGACACCGCCGACGGCGGGCCGGCTGTGCTGGTCGGCCTGCCGTGGGTCGAGGACGGCAAGCTTTACAACGCGACGGCGCTCCTCGCCGGCGGGCGGATCGAGGCGGTCAGGTTCAAGGTCGATCTGCCCAACTACGGCGTGTTTGATGAGAAGCGGGTGTTCGCGCCGGGCCCGTCGCCGGGGCCGATCGTGTTTCGCGGCGTGCGCGTCGGCGTGCCGATCTGCGAGGACATCTGGGGTCCCGATCCCGTCGAATGCATCCTCGAAACCGGCGGCGAAATCCTGCTCGTCCCCAACGCCTCGCCTTACGAGCGCGACAAGCTCGCCATTCGCCAGAATGTCGCGGCAGCGCGCGTCGTCGAGAGCGGCTTGCCGCTGATCTACCTCAATATGGTCGGCGGCCAGGACGAGCTCGTGTTCGACGGCGGCTCGTTCGCCCTCAACGCCGACCGCAGTCTCGGCGCCCAATTGCCCACGTTCCGGCCGATGGTGGCGAAAACGGTGTGGGAGCGGGCAGGCCAGGCATGGCGCTGCGTCGAGGGTCCGCGCGCGGTGGTCGAGGAGGGCGACGAAGCGGACTATGCGGCTTGCGTTCTGGGGTTACGCGAATATGTCGACGACAACCGCTTTCCCGGGGTGGTTCTCGGCCTGTCCGGCGGCGTCGACTCGGCTTTGTGCGCCGCGATGGCGGTCGATGCGCTTGGGCCTGAGCGGGTGCACGCGGTGATGCTGCCTTATCGCTTCACTTCGAACGAGTCGCTCTCCGACGCCGCCGCCTGCGCGAAAGCGCTCGGAATCCGCTACGATATCGTTCCGATCGCCGAGCCGGTCGAGGGCGTCGAGCATGCGCTCGAGCGGATGTTCGCCGGCAGGAAGCGCGATATCACCGAAGAGAACATCCAGAGCCGGGCGCGCGGGCTCATCCTGATGGCGATCTCCAACAAGACCGGCGCCATGGTGGTCACGACCGGCAACAAGTCCGAGATGTCGGTCGGCTACGCGACGCTCTACGGCGACATGAACGGCGGCTTCAACCCGATCAAGGACCTCTACAAGATGGAGGTCTTCCGGCTGTCGGAGTTGCGCAACCGCTGGAAGCCCAAAGGCGCCCTCGGCCCCGACGGCGAGGTGATCCCGCATAACATCATCGTCAAGCCGCCGAGCG
The DNA here is from genome assembly GCA_963761435.1 of uncultured Alphaproteobacteria bacterium. GTDB lineage: Bacteria > Pseudomonadota > Alphaproteobacteria > Rhizobiales > Beijerinckiaceae > Roseiarcus. Next base: position 7,307 of record CAVXHJ010000012.1, read on the forward strand.
CGGAATTGCGCGAGAACCAGAAGGACGAGGACTCGCTGCCGCCCTATCCGGTGCTGGACGGCATTCTGCATCGCCTGGTGGAAAAGGAGATGCGGATCGCCGACATCGTCGCCGAGGGTTACGACCCGGAGACGGTGCAGCGGGTCGAGCGCCTGCTTTATCTCGCCGAATACAAGCGCCGCCAGTCGGCGCCCGGCGTGAAGGTGGGCCCGAAGAACTTCGGCCGCGACCGGCGCTATCCGATCGTCAACCGCTTCCGCGACCCGGGGCTGAAAGCCCAGAAGCCCGACCCGTCGATCGCCCCGCCGAAATCGATCGGGACAAGCGAGCGGTTCGAGGAGTAGCCCAAAGGCGCTCGAGCGGACTTGTCATCGGCGAGGAGCCCGAAGGGCGACGCGGCGATCCAGAGCCGCCGCCGCGGCCTTCGTCTCTGGATTGCTTCGCATTCGCTCGCGATGACGGGACCGGTTAAAACTCCACCTTGATCCCGATCCTGCCGCCGACGCTCCAGCTTGCGGCGCCGTCGATCGAACGATCGTAGAAGGCTGAGCCATAGAGGCTCAGAGAGCGCGTGAGGCGCGCGTTGGCGCCCAGCTCGATCTCGCCCCAGGTTCCTGCGAGTGTCCCGTTGAGCGTCGTCGGATCGAGGCCCGCGAGCGTTGCGAAGGTTGCGGAAGGCGGGCTTGCGACGAAGTCATGCCAGAGGTTGACGCGGCCCCAGAATGTCGCCGGGAGGCCCGTTCCATTCGCGCCGTCCGTGGCCACATAGGACGCCTTCGCGCCGATCCGCGCGCGGAAGTCGTTGGCGGCCGGGAAGCTCGTGAGGCCGTAAGCGTCGGCATTGGCGCCCAGGGCGACGTATTGGTAGATCGCCTGCCCCTGCGGCTCGATCGTCCAGGATGGAGCGACAGGAATCGGATCGCCCGCCTCGACCGAAACCGTCAGCGCGGAGCCTGAAACATTCATGCCCGTAACGGTCGTGCCGCCGTGGGCCTGACCGAACCAGGCGCCCTGAAGCACGCTGTCGACGTACCAGCCCTGCGGGCCGAAATGGGTCCAGTAGGCGCCGCCCGAATAGGCGTTCATCGTCACCGTGCCGGCTCTCGCCGAGGAATAGACCTGATCGACGTCGGCGAAGGCCGTGAGATAGCCGATATAGACGCCGGCGTCGTCATGCGCACCGTCGCGGCTGGTTTGTCGCCAGAGGTCGACCCCTGCCTCGAAGCCGCCGTAGCTCGCGCTGTATTGCGGCCCTTTGCCGTTCAGGAAAGGCGTGGAAAATGAGAGGCTTGCAGCGGCGCCCGGCTGCTGCTCGCCGGTTGCGCCGAGGACCCGGCCCCACATGAGATTGTTCCGAATGGCCTGGTCCACGTCAGCGCGTTCCTGCGCATCGCGCGTGGCGCGCTCCGAGGGCGTCGCGCATACGCTCCCTGCCTCAATCGCCCGCTGGGCGTCGGCCTGCGAAAGCGACTCGCACGGGGCGGCCTCGGCCCGAAAGCCCGGCGCCGGCGGCGTGAAGTCTTGGCGTCCCCCGCCCATGCGCGCGTCGGCATTGCCGATCAGCGCGAAGCCGAGCTCATTCGCGAGCTCGGGCATGGCGAGATAGACCGGAACTTCGTCGCGATAGTTCGGCAGGCCCGCGCGCGACGGCTTCACAGCAGGCGTCGGCGCGGGCGTGGGCGTCGGCAGCGGATCAGGCGTCGGCGCGGGCTTGTGCCTCGGCGGATGGGTGGGCGTTGGCGTGGGTTTTGGGGTCGGGGTTGGGGTCGGGGTTGGGCGTTGGCGTGGGCGTTGGCGTCGGCGTAGGGGTGGGCGTTGGCGTCGGGCGTAGGGGTGGGTGTTGGTGTTGGTGTTGGAGTGGGCGTCGGGGTGGGGGTGGGTGTTGGCGTTGGCGTTGGCGTGGGAGTTGGTGTCGGAGTGGGCGTTGGCGTTGGCGTGGGGGTGGGCGTCAGGGTCGACGAGAGCGACCAGTTCTCGCTGCCGGCGCCGCCGCTGCCCTCGACCAGCGTATAGGCATAGGCGCCCGCCTCCACCGGCTGCGCCAAACTGAATGCGGTCGTCGTCGATGTGCCGCTGATCGCAACCACCTCAATGCCGTTGGTGGTCAGCGCGCCGAGGCCGCCGACATTGGTGACGAGGAGGCGCGTCGCGCCCGACGCGTTGCCGTTGATCACCAATTGGTCCGTCGGGGAAGCGTCCCCGCCAAGCTGCGTGTCGAGCGCGACCGTGCCGCCCTGGCCGACGAAATTGCCGTCGATGACGACCCGGTTGCCGAGCACGCCGTTGCCCATCGTGATCAGGCCGGCGTTGTTGAAAGTCGCGAGGCCGTTGAATGTCGTCGTCACCGGGGTTGTAGCCCCGATCGCGGCGGCGACAATCGTGCCGCTGGCGGCGTTCGTGAGCGTGTCCGCCCCACCGAAGGCGTTGGTTCCCCCCGCGGTGTTCCAGGTCCCGTTGTTGGTCATGGCGCTAACCGCGGGACCTGAGATATTGACGACGCCGGTGATCGTTCCGTTGTTGACGATCGTGGCCGCGCCGCCGCTGGTCGCGATGGCGACGTCGGTCGAGGCGCCCGAGAGATTCTGGATAACGCCATTGTTGGTGATGGCGATCGGCGCGCCATATTTCGAATAGGCGAGGACGCCCGCGATCTTGCCCTTGACAAGACCGGTCGAGGTCACGGTGATTGACGTCGTCGAGCCGGTCTGGCCGAAATTCAGCGCATAGATTCCCGCCCCGGTCGTTCCCGTCACCGTTCCAGCGGCGGTTATCGACAATGCGCCTGTCGGGGGCGTCACCACCCCGTAGGCGCCGAGCTTCGCGTAGACGCCATTCGATGAGCCGGTGACCGAACCGTAGGTTTTGACGGTCAGTCCGGTCCCATAGGCGCTATAGGCGAAAATGGCTGATCCGTTTGATCCGCTGACGGTCCCTGTGGTCGTGATCGACAACACGCCGCCGCCGTAGTCGACGCCGACGACGCCGTCCCGCCCGCCCGATACATTCTGCGCCTCAATGGTGATCCCCTGCCCGGACTGGTAGCCTTTGCCGAGCAATCCGTAGATCGCGCCCCCGCTTACCGTCCCCGTCGTCGTGATGGTGAGCGAGCCGCTTCCGTGGTTATAGCCGGCGACGCCAACGACTGCGCCGGCTGCGTCGACGGCATTGATCGAAAGCGAGGTCCCATAGTTCCGGGCGATGATGCCGCGTGCGCCGCCGAGGACCTGGCCGGTGGTGGTGATCGACAACGCGCCCGAGCCCTGGTTTACCGCATAGACGCCGATCGTTCCCCCAGAAACGGCGCCGGCGTTGATCGTCAGCGAAGCGCCATAGTTCCTCGCCTCGATGCCCTTGCCGGAGCCCGCGACCGGCCCGTTGGATGTGATCGAGAGCGCGCCGGCGCCCTGGTTAAGGGCGTAAATGCCGTCGGCGACAGAATCACTTCCACCAACGACCGCAGCCGTATTGATGGTAAGCGACGTACCGTAGTTCTTCGCCGCAATGCCCGCATTGTAATTGCCGTAGACCGGCCTCGTAGCCGTGATCGACAAGGCGCCGAGGCCTTTGTTCAGCGCGCTTATGCCGTAGTTCGCGCCGGCCACGCCCGCGGCGCTGATCGTCAGTCCGGCGCCATAGTTTTTCGCCTGAATGCCCGAGGCGGTCGTGCCCAGGAGAACGCCGCCGCTGACTTGTCCGGTGGTCGTGATCGTGAGATCGCCGGCGCCGAGATTCGTCGCGTTGATCCCGTAGCCGTTGCCGGCGATCGACGAGATGTTGCTGTCGGCAAAGCTGAGGCCTGTTCCGGCGGCGGTGGTCGTGAGATCGAGAGCATCGCCCGTGGTCGTCGCGATGCTGAAGCCAGGACTGGTGGTGACGACCAGGGGCGCGGCAGCCGGATTGGGGCTCAGGCTTTGCGTCACACTCGTCGATCCCGAGCAGACGTAAGTCCCGGCCGGGCCGGAGGGGGCGCAGTCCGCATAGGCGCGTCGCCCATAGCCGAGGCATAGCGTCCCCAGCATTGCCGTGCTCAAGAGCAGCCGATGCCTCGGGCCGTGGGAAGGCGGCGCGCTGGTCATCAGTTTCGACACCGCGCTACCCTGAAATCGGGCGGATTTGGGCGGAAGCGTCAGATCGGGTGCGAATCGTCACAATCCCTGGCCGTGCGCATGACGAACGCAACCTGGTGGGGCAAGCTTGGGCGAGGCTGAATTTCGACCGGGAACGGCAAGCGCCGACGCGGGATTCTCGCTGGCCGCAAAGGGGAGCGATCGGAATCCTCGGCGGTCCTCGGCTGCGTTCAGACCTGATATAGACATAGGCTCCGAAGTCGAAGCGCCCTGGAGCCAAAGCATGCGGAACGTCTCGTTCAAGGCAGGAGATACGATCATCGCCGAAGGCGACGACGGCGATACCGCGTTCTTCATCGTCAGCGGGACGGTAGAGGTCATGATCGGCCGGGGCGCCAAGGCCAGGACCGTCGGCATGCTGCAGACCGGCGAAGTGTTCGGCGAAATGTGCCTGATCGAGCCTGGGCCGCGATCCGCCACAATCAGGGCGGCGAGCGACACGGAGTGCCTGGCCGCCTCTTACGAGGAGTTCGTCGCCGCGATCGAAGAGAATCCGGCGCGCGCGGTCGGCTTCATGAAGACCCTGGTCAGGCGGCTTCGCCTGATGAACGACTTGATCGAGAGCGCGAATCCGAAGCGGGGCGGGTTTCGCGGCCTCTTGCTCGACTGGCAGAAATCGGAGGGCGAAAACAAGCTCCCTCCTGAAGCAGCCGCCCTCTCCTGGACTATGCTGTGGTGACGCGCCGCGGAGGAGTCAGGATCTCTGCCAGGGGCTGACGTAGCGGGGCGCCCCCGAAAAATGGAGCGGCGGCCGGGCGGCGAGCCGCATCAAAAGGAGAGCGGCGCATGGAGATCAAGCGAAGCGGGTCCGAGCCTTCCGGCAAGGGAGCGGCGGAATGGTTCACCGGCGCGGTCCGGATCGATCCGCTGATGAGTCCGCCCAGTCCGGCGCGCGTCGCCGGCGCCCTGGTGACCTTCGAGCCAGGCGCACGCACGGCGTGGCACACCCACCCGCTTGGCCAGACCCTGATCGTCATGACCGGCTGCGGCCGGGTCCAGCGCGAGGGCGGCCCGATCGAGGAGATCCGGCCGGGCGACGTCGTGTGGTTTCCGCCGGGGGAGAAGCATTGGCACGGGGCCGCGCCGACCACGGCCATGAGCCATATCGCCATCCAGGAAAAGCTCGACGGCAAGGCGGTCGACTGGATGGAGAAGGTCGACGACGAGCAATACCGGCTGTAATCGAGCCCGATTTCAAGGGCGAACCGGAATGGCCGAGTGGCTGAGCGGCGAACTGCGGATCGCCGACGCCAATGATCGGCGAAAGGCCAACGCCGCAAGGGCGGCCGGTCTTAGTGTCGTATATTGTTCATGACGCGGGGCTAATCCAGAATGGGCAGGGAGCGCTCATGACGGATATTTCAGCGGATCTTCAGCAGGAACTGGATCGATTGCAGGCAGACTACAAAGCTGCGGTCGACAAGTGGGTCAAGGCGATCCGCGAGGAAGAGGAGCTCGCGTCCGGCAACCACAACGTCGCCGAGCTCGACAACTGGGAGGCGGCGTATTTTCGCGCGGCCAAGCAGCAGCAGGAAGCCGCCTATAGAAAGCGCCTCTACGAGGACGCCCTGCGCCGCGAATTCTTCGGCTTTTGATTCTCTGACCTCGCGCGACGGCGGCTGCGGCGAGAGCCCCGCCGCTTTGCCAACCAAATCCCCTCGGCGCAAGTCGCGATTCAACCGATCTTGACAGGGCGTCAGAGTTCACGCCAATTCGGCGCTCCGGGTTGCGGGCGTGGCGCGGCCTTGGCGGGGGCGGATCATCCCCCGGTAGCCTTGTGGAGCGTCCGGCTGTCGGATGAATAAGAACGCTGGCGATCCCGCGCAAGCCTACCGGGGCCTGATCGCAGGTTACACCGACGCAATCCGAGCCAGCGATTTCAAGGCCAATATCGCGATCCTGTTCGTCGCCTTCATGATGGGTCCGGTGCTGGGGAACTACACCCACTTCCCCAAGTATCTGCCCATTCCTTTCGTGCTGCTGCCTTTCCTCGTCGTGTACCTGTGCCTGTTTGCGGTGCTCATCCCGCGTTACCCCAAGCGCGGCGCGAAGCATTTTGTGGTCTCGCGCACCGCGACGCCAGGCGATTTCGCGACTGTCGTCGAGCTCGACGATGAGCTTGAGCAGCTGAAGCTCCGGTGCTCGGTCCTCTCGGAACTGCTGTGGTGGAAGACCCTTTACATAAGAATCAGTTTCATTGTGTCGATGGTGAGCATTGTCGGCACGATATTCCTGCTCTTGTATGTGTGGTATGCCTGACCCGCGGCGCCAAGGAATGATCCGTTCGCTTGACGGGCGCGTCGTGTCGCCGAGGCCGGTTGGACGACGGAGAGCCCGGCCGCCGGCGTCGGGGGGCGGTTGATGCCCAAGGATCGCGACGCACAGCTGCGCAATCTGATCGCCGGTTACGGCGATTCCATTCGCCTCAGCGACATCAAGGCGAACATCGCCGTTCTCTTTGTCGCGATCATGATGGGCACGGTCCTGGGGTTTCGTGAGAACTACCCGTGGTATCTCAGCGTTCCGGTCCTGCTTGCGCCGTTCATCGTGATTTTTTTCTGTCTGCTCGCGTCCGTCTATCCGCGGTTTCCACGCCAGGGACGCGGGCGCTTCCCGATCCGGCGCCATTCAACGGCTGAGGATTTCGAGTTCATCGCCGATCCGGCGGCAGAGGCGGAAGACCTGCCCGGTCGATGCGCGCTCCTGTCCAGGCTGCTCTTCTGGAAGACCATCACGCTCCAGGCCGCCTACCTGATTTCAATGGCGACGATCATTGCGGCGGGCGTGCTGATGTTCGTGACCTGGCGGCATTGACCTGATCTTCCGCCTCGTGCGCCCGATCGCGCGGCGTCAGTCGGACCGACCGAGCCGCGTCCAATGCATGCTCTGACACATCATGCCGCCGAACACACAGCCTTCGGTTGTCATCTGTCGACCGGCAACATAGATCCGCATTGAATAATGGCGATTGCGCTGCGGATCGAAAGCCGTGCCCGTCCAACGCGCCGCCCCGGCCGGCTTGACCTTGGCGACAAGCCTATCGCCAACCTTTTCGCCGGAGTCGCCGCGCCTCACCCAGGTGTTGACCCCGCAAAAGGCCCCGCCGCACGGTTCGACCCGAATATGGGTCTTGCCGTCGCCGCGGGCCCAATTGCCGAGAAACGTCGGGCTGGCGGCGAAGGCCGTGTCCGCCGAGCCGAGCGCCGCCAGCGCCCCGACCAAAACCCCCGCCCTAGAGATCGCGTGCGCCGTTCGCCTGATCGCGCTTCGCGACTTTGACGTGGAGGGGGCTGTTTGCCCGCTCCACGCAATAAAGACCGACATCGGTGACCCCCTCCAGAAACCCCGCAGCGCAATAACTCAGATAGTAGTCCCACTGACGGCGAAAGCGATCGTCGAATTGCAGCGCCGCGATCTCCGGCCATCTGGTGTGGAAGCGCCTCCCCCACTCCGCGAGCGTGCGCGCGTAGGAGAGGCCGAATGCTTCGTGGCTCACCAGGCGCAGACCGGCCTGCTCGAACTGTTGTTTGAGAGCCGTCTTTGACGGCAGGCAGCCGCCCGGAAATACATACCGCTGAATGAAGTCAACGGACCGGCGGTAATGGTCGAAATGTTCTTCAGCGATGGTGATCACCTGAAGGACCGCCCGGCCGCCCGGCTCAAGGCAGCGCGCAATCTTGCCGAAGTAGGTTGGCCACCGGGCTTCGCCGACCGCCTCGGCCATTTCGATCGAGACAATGCGATCGAACAGGCCCTTGGTGTCCCGGTAGTCTTCCAGGCGAAAATCGATCCGCGACGCCAGGCCGCGAGTCTCGGCGAGGTCGCGGGCGAAACCGAGTTGCGCGGGCGAGAGCGTCAAGCCGGTGACGTGGGCTGCGCCGGCCTCGACGAGGCGGGCGGCCAAGGCGCCCCAGCCGCAGCCGATCTCCAGGATCCGCTCGCCGCCTTGGATCTCGAGCAGTTCGACAACGCGCTCGATTTTCCGCGACTGAGCGGCTTCGAGCGAGGGCGTCGAGCCGTCCCAGAGAGCGGACGAATAGATCATGGCCTCATCGAGCCAGACCCGGAAGAAGTCGTTTCCGAGATCATAGTGGGCGATGATGTTGCGGGCGCTTCCCCGCCTGGTGTTGGCGTTCGAGAGATGCCGAAGGCGCGCCGCAAACTGGGCAAGCAGCGATCCTTTGGTGGATTTGCCCAGCGCATGGAGGTTGCGCGCCGCAAGCCGGATGAGGGCGGTCAAGTCCAGGCTCGAGCAATCTCCATCGATCCACGCCTGCGCAAAGCCGATGTCGCCGCCAGTGACAAGGCGCCGCAGCGCCCGCCAGCGATGCATCACCACGCTCGCTTCGGGGCCGGGTTCGGCTCCGAAGCAAACGAACTTTTCCCCGGACGGAAGGATTACAGTCAGCGTGCCGTAGCGCAGCCCCTTGAGCAGACGCGCCAAAATGCGTACTCGCGGGTCCCAGCTCCCGTTTGACATCGAGGCAGTTTCACCGGCGCCGTCCAACCGCGGATTCTCGACTTGAGTCATAACCCCCAGACCTTATTTATTCGCGGCTCGGCAGCAAGAGATAAGCCTCGATTTCAGGTGGATTATACGACGCCGCGGCTGTTTTGGTTCGGTGTGGCCCCCCACGGGCTCCCGCGTCGGCTCTTTAGCGATCCGCGAGCCAGATTCAATCGTATGTCCCTCCCGGAGACGACAGGCATTCCGCCGCGGAGATCGGCCATGGGGTCGCCAAAAATTGCCGGCCTGGAAGGGGCGGCGAACGAATTGGCGCCGCGGTGACCAGAGGATTCAGACTGACGCCCGATCGGGAGCGCATCGACACGATCGCATCCGCCAATGCGGCTGTGGCTTGGCTGGTCGCGGCCAACAAGCCTTTCTACCCCGTCACCATCTGGTGGTTTGTCGGCGGCGGATTTGAGGCTTCATTGGCCACGCTCATCGCGGCCCCCCTCTACGCCGCCGTGCCTTTCCTCGCCCCGCGCGCGCCGCTGGCGGCGCGGGTGGCGACGCCGGTCATCGGGTTGGCGGACACGCTGCTCGCGACCAAGGTGTTCGGAACAGGTTCGGGAACCGAACTCTTCCTCTTTGCCTGCGGATTGCTCGCCGCACTCGCCTTCCGGCCAAATGAAGTTTGGTGGAGCCGGATTCTGATCGGATTGATATTCGTCGCCTTCCTCGTCTTTCGGCTCATCGGCGGCGCCCCTCTTTATGCGTTGCCTGGCGATCAACTCGGACGGTTTCTCGAACTGAACATCCTGTCCGCCGCGTCGCTCTTCGCGTTCATCGGCCTGCGTTTCGCAGGTGTAAATCGAGAGTGACGGAACCAGCGTTCCGTCCGGCGGGGACCCGCTCCGCGGCAGGTTGAACGCTCGCCGAATGGCGTTCAATGGATTTCTGATCGCCGATTGGCGCCTTGATGGGCCGCGCGCCTTTGCGCCACAGCCGCAGCGCCTCCCAGTGGATCGCCGCTGTCACCTTAGCTGTTTCGAACGGGATGCGTACGAGAGCCGCCAAGAGCTCCCGGTCGGTCAGAGCGCGCCGCTCCGCGGTCATCGCCGCCGACATCAGGAGCCCGTCGCGGTCGTGATCCGTGATTCCAATATTGAGCCTGTCGCCGCGAAGGCTGACGCGGAATCGATATTCGACCTCCATGCCGATGAACGGCGAAACGTAAAGCTCTTTCGGGCAGCGCTGCCGATGCAGCATGGCGTCGGGATCATCGACGCCGATTACGTAGGAATGGCGCCCTCCGAATGTGTTCGACACTTCCCAGACGATCGCGGTCAGGGAATCGCGAATGTCGTGACAAAAGTAAATGCTGATCGGGTTGAACACGTAGCCGAGCACCCGCGGCATGGTCAGGAGCCGGATCGGTCCGTCGGCTGCAAAGCCGGCGGCTCTCACCAGTGAGGCGATCTTGTCGCGCAACGACCCGTCGCGGCCGTCCGCATGGTCGCGGGCCCGGAAACTCAGGAGGTTGAAACTTTCGATCGACATGAGCCTGAGCGCGCTCGCCGTCTCGGGAAGCCGATCGAGGTCGAGAACGAGCCAGAAGACGCGATATTCGAATCGATGGCGCTGCGGCCGCGCCCGCCGATGCATGACCGAGCCGACATAAAGTCCGGGCTCGATCACGGCGCGGCCGCCCAACGCTCGGCGGCGCGACGTGAGGAGCCGAACTGAAGACGGTCGTTTTCGCCTTCGACCGACCACGGCCGTCGTGCGCCGCCGATCTCCTCGGCGACCGCGAGGCCGGACTGAAGCCCATCCTCATGAAACCCGAAGCCGAAATAGGCGCCGCAAAACCAGATGTCGCCGACGCCCTGCAGCGACCACAGCCGCTTCTGCGCCGCGAGCGTCGCGTCGGTGAACATCGGATGTTCGAACCGCACCCGGCGGAGGATCTGCGATTCAGGAATCTCGAACAGCGGATTGAGCGACAGAAATGCAGGCGGGCGGCCGGGCAGGCTTTGCAAACTGTTCATCCAGTAGGTGACCGACAACGACCGTCCAAGCGCGTGTGACTGGGCCATGTAATTCCAGCTCGCCCAGGCCCCGCGCCGGCGGGGCATCGCCCGCCTATCGGTGTGAAGCCTCGCGTCGTTGCGGATATACAGGAACGCGCCCAAAAGGTCGCGCTCCTCGCCGGTCGGCCTCTCGATCAGCCGCAAGGCCTCGTCGGCATGGGTGGCGAGGACAAGCCGATCGTACCGCCGCGTCTCGCCGGCGATGTCAGCGATCTCGACTCCCTCCTCCGTCCGCCGCACCCCAACGGCGGCCCGGCCGCACAGCGCGCGCCCCAAGCGCTGAGCGAGCGCGCGGACATAAACGCGGCTCCCCCCGACCACGGTTCGCCAGGCCGGACGGTCGGTGAGATCGAGCAGGCCGTGGTTAAGGTTGAAGCGAATGAACGCTTCCGCCGGATATTCGCCAACCTGCATTGCCGGTGTGGACCAGACCGCCGCCGCCATCGGATACAAATAGTCATCGCGAAAGGGCCGCCCGTAGCCGCGCCGGTCGAGATAGGCGCCAAGCGAACCGAGATCCTCGCGACCAACGTCCTTCCGCGCCTCACGAAAGAATCGCACAATATCGCTCAGCATCGACCAATAGCGCGGCCGCAACAGGTTGGCGCGCTGCGCGACGAGGCCGCGCAATCCGGCCCCGGAATATTCGGTTCTCCCATCGTCTATCGAAACCGCGAACGACATGTCGCTTTCGCGCGTCTCGATGCCGATGTGAGCGAAGAGGGCGGTGAGGTTCGGATAGGTGCGCTCATTGTAGACAATGAAGCCGCAATCGACTGGCGCGCCATCCCAGTCGAACGTGTCCGAATGGCCCCCGAGTCGCGGCTCAGCTTCGTAGAGGGTCACGTCGCACGTCTTGGCAAGGAGCCATGCGGCGCTGAGCCCGGAAATCCCGCCGCCGATAACGGCGACGCGAAGCGGGCCTGATCGATGGGAGCTCAAAATCGCGCCTCCGGTCTCAGTGCGATACGCCGCGCCGCGGCGTTCGGATCAGCTGTGATCCGTTTCGGGCTCTCGCACGTAGGATGCGGGTCGACCGAAGGATGTGTGCGTGACTTGCGCCCTTGCGCGCCCCGGACCTTTGCGGAATAGGTCGGACGCTATGGCTGCGCCCGCGCCCTCCGCCGACGACATGAAACGATGGCTGAAGGCCGTCGCCGAGCGGCAGGATCGCGGGGCCTTTGGCCGGCTGTTCCAATATTTTGCCCCACGTATCGCTTCCTTCATGGAAAGAGGCGGACTGAGCGCCGCGGAAGCCGAGGAGATCTCGCAGGAAACTATGGTCACGGTGTGGAGAAAGGCCGCCCTTTACGATCCGGCGCAGGCGGGCGTGAGCACCTGGGTGTTCACCATCGCCCGCAATCTGCGGGTCGATGTGGCGCGAAAAGCACTGCGCGCGAACGTGGGCGTCGCCGCGCTGAGGGAAATGCCGACGCGCGTTGAAGTTTCCGTCGAGGATACGGCTCTGGCCAACGAGCGGGACGCGCGGGTGCGCAGGGCAATGGCGACGCTTTCGCCAGAGCAGGCGACCGTGCTGAGGCTCTCTTTCTTCGCCGAGAAGCCGCATGCCGAAATCGCGAGGGAGCTCTCGCTTCCGCTCGGCACCGTCAAGTCGCGCACCCGTCTCGCCATGGCCAAGATCCGCGCCATCCTGGAGCGAGAGCTGTGACCACCCACCATCCTTCAGACGCAAGTCTGGCGCGCCTGGCGGCCGGGACGCTTGCCGCGGGACCACGGCTTGTCGTCGCCACCCACCTTCACGGATGCGCGCAGTGCCGCGAGGGACTCCGGTCATTCGAGGCGGTGGGCGGGGCAATGCTGGAGGAAGCGTCTCCGAGCCGGTTGAACCCGGACGCTTTTGCGCGCGCGCTGTCCCGGCTCGACACGGAGGATCCGCGTTCAGAAGCAACCCCGCGCGTGCTTCACCCGGATCTGCCGCCCCCTCTCAACGCCTATGACCTCGGCCCGTGGCGGTCGGTCCGTCGCGGGTTCCAGTGGCGGCGGCTCACTCTGCCGGAAGCGCCGGACGCCAATGTCATCATGCTGAAGGTCGCGGCCGGACAGCCCGTTCCCCATCATGGCCATTCCGGGACGGAATATACCCAGGTGCTCGAAGGCTCGTTCACCGACTCGCTGGGCCAGTACCGCGTCGGCGATTGCGTCGAGATGGACGAGGACGTCCGCCACCAGCCAATCGTCGATCAAGGCGGCGAATGCGTCTGCGTCGCCGCGGTCGAGGGGAAGCTGCGGCTTAGCGGCTGGATCGGCCGCCTGATTCAGGCGCTGATCGGCATATGATGGGCGAGCTTTGGCTTGCGATCATTGTCGCCCTGTTGCTTTCCGGGGCTATGGCGCTCGCGTGGCGCATCGGGCTGACGACCGGGCAATCCGGGCGCATCGACGGCATTTGGGCGTTTGCGACCGGGCTCGCCGGGGTCGTGGCGGCGTGGGTCTCCAATGGGGATCCCCTGCGACGCGCCCTGGTCTCGGCGATGCTCGCGTTTTGGTCGCTGCGTCTCGGCGTTTACCTTTGGCGGCGCGCGATCCGCGGCGGAGACGACCCGCGGTACGCCGCGTTGAAACAATCCTGGGGGGCCGCGGCCCCGCGGCGGCTGTTCCTGTTCCTGCAAGCGCAGGCGGCGGCGTCCTTGCCTTTGGCGCTGACGGCGCATTTCGCGGCCGGCGCGCCCCGGCCGCGGCTCGATTGGCGCGATGGGCTCGCGCTCGCCGTTTTCATCCTCGCCTTCGCGGGGGAGGCGATCGCCGACCAGCAGATGGCCAATTTCAAGAGCGCGCCCGGCAATCAAGGCCGAATTTGCGATTGGGGGCTGTGGGCGTGGTCGCGCCATCCGAACTACTTCTTCGAATGGCTGAGCTGGCTCACCTACCCGATCATGGCGATCGGATTCGGATATCCGGCGGGTTGGCTCACGCTCTCCGGACCGCTGGTCATGTACCTTGTGCTGGTTCATGGATCTGGCGTGCCGCCGCTCGAAGCGCATCTGAGCCGCTCGCGGCCGACGGAATTCGCCGCCTACGCCCGGAAAGTCAGCGCGTTTTGGCCGCGCCCGCCGAGGTCGTTCGCGAAGCCCTAGCGAAAGCGAGATAGCCGCAGGCCGCGGCTACAGCCGACAGCAGGGTTCCCCAGGCCATGTCGATGACGGAAAGCGTCACCGGCCAATGCCTCAAGGTCGCCTGGTTGGTGAGGTCGTAAGTGGCGTACGCGCAGAAGCCGTAGACCGCGCCGCGGCTCACCGCCTGGGTCAAGGCCGCCGCCGGACGGATCGAAAGAACAACAAGGCCTCCAACGTAAATGACATAGAACGCAACCGCGGCCGGCGCGTCGAATCCGCTGCGCATGAGTTCCCCGATCGCCGGGCGATAGATCGCTTCGCCCGCGTAACTCAGCCATACGAGGTCGAGACCGCAGAAGACAGCGAGAGCAGCCAAATAGGCGACAACAAGCGCTCGCAGACCGGCCTCCTCTCCTTGCGCGCAACCTACTACGAAGCGAACGCGAGCGGGGATCACACGAGGTCCGACCTTCGGCCGTAGCGTTTGAGCATGCTTCGCTTGCGGATGGGCAGATTAGGCCGGACTTCGCCTTCCTCGATGCGCATTTCGCTTCGGCGTTTGACGCCACTTTCTATCCAACTTACAAAGACGAGCGCCCCGGCCACGAGGGCATTAAAGATCAGACATCCAACAGAATTCGCTGGGCCGACAACAAAGTGCGGCTCCGTTTTGGATATGGGAGAGAAACGATGCTCACGATCAAGGCGGCGCTTGCCGGGACTCTAGCCGCCGCTCTTGCGGTGACAGCGGCGCTGGCCGAGCCCAAGACCAACATGCTCCATCAATGGTCCGAGGGGGGCGACGCGAAGGCGATCGCCAAGCTCGGCGAGATGTTCACCGCGGCCGGGGGGAAATGGGAGCAAACCTCGATCGCGGGCCACACGGCCAATACGCTCGCCAAGCTTCGCGCCGACGTCGTCGCCGGCAACGCGCCGCCGGCCGTTCAGCTCAAAGGCCCGGAAATTGCCGAGTGGAACTCGACCGGCATGACCGCCAACCTCGACGAGCTCGCCAACAAGGAAGGCTGGGACAAGGTCGTCGCGCCCGAATTGCTGCCGGTCATGAAGCCGACCGGCAACTGGGTCGCCGCGCCCATGAACATCCACCGCATCAACTGGCTCTGGGCTTCGACGAAGGCGATGGAGAAGGCCGGAGTGAAGGAACTGCCGAAGACTTGGGCGGAGTTCAACGCCGACTGCGACAAGGCCGTCGCCGCCCATCTCATCTGCATCGCCCACAACAGCGCCGACTGGACCGACTCGACGACGTTTGAAGTGATCGTTTACGGACAGGACATCGACCTCTTCCGCAAGGCGTTCGTCCAGGGCGACACCGAGGCGATGCGATCCGACGGCATGGTCAAGGCGTTCGAGCAGTTCCGTACGATGGTGTCAAAATACATGGACCCGGCGATCGCCGCCCGCGACTACCAGGGCTCGCTCGATCTGCTCACCAAGAACCAGGCGATGTTCATGATCATGGGCGATTGGAATATTGGCAACCTCAACGCCGCCGGACTCAAGGCGGGCGTGGACTATGCGTGCGCCCAGGCGCCGACGGATTGGGGCAAACCCGGCTTCATCCTCAATTCCGACTCGGTCGTCTTCTTCAAGCAGAAGGATCCAGACTATGTCGAGGGGCAGAAGCTGCTCGCGCATCTCATCCTGTCGCCTGAGTTCCAGACCGTGTTCAACCAGGCGAAAGGCTCGATCCCCGCGCGCCTCGACGTCGATCTTAGCCAGGGCTTCAACGCTTGCCAGCAGCAGTCGCAAAAAGACCTGCAGGCGTCCATCGCGGGCGGCACGCTCGTACGCTCGATGGCCCACAACATGACCATCCTGCAAAAGTATCGCGGCGCCATCATGGACACGATCACCGCCTTCGCTAACGATCCGAAAATGAGCGCGAAGGACGCGGCCAACGCCATGGCTGACGCCGTCGACGCCCAGAAATAAATTTCGTACCGCCGCGCGAGCGAAAGGCGCTCGTGCGGCAGCCGGTCTTCATTGGAACGCGAGCGCAATGGCGAACGCTCTGAGCGGGATCGAAGCGCTCCGGAAACCGAGCCCCGGACGCGACAAGCTGAGCGCCTGGACCCCGCGGCTGATCATCCTGCCGTCGGCAGTGGCGAGCTTCATCTATGTCTTTGTGTTCACGCTTTGGACGCTCTATCTGTCGCTGTCCAACAGCGCGATGCTGCCGACCTACCAATTTGTCGGCCTCAAGCCCTATTTCGAGCTGTGGTCGAACCGGCGCTGGGCGATCGCCTATGAGAATCTTTTCCTCTTCAGCCTCTTCTACGTCGTTCTGGCGCTCGTCATCGGCCTCGCGCTCGCCATCGCCATCGACCAGCGGGTGAAGGGCGAGGCGCTATGGCGAACAATTTTTCTCTATCCTCTGGCGGTCTCGTTCGTGGTCACCGGCTCGGTCTGGAACTGGCTTTACGGCCCCGACGCCGGGATCGAATTCCTGGTGCGCAGTTGGGGCTGGCATGATTTCACCTTCCGTCCCACCACCGACAAGGACCTGGCTATTTACACCATCATCGCCACCGGCGTCTGGCAGTCGTCGGGCTTCGCCATGGCTCTGTTTCTCGCCGGATTGCGCTCGGTCGATCCCGACATCGTCAAGGCCGCGCAAATCGACGGCGCCGGCCCCGCGCGCATCTATCGCAAGGTGATTCTCCCCTCGATCGCGCCGATCTTCATCGCGGTCGCAGTCGTCCTGCTGCAATTCGCCATCAAGACGTTCGATTTGGTCGTCGCGCTGACGCATGGGGGGCCGGGGATCGCGACGACATTTCCCGCGCTTTTTGTCTACGACGTCATGTTTCAGCGCGGGCAGATCGCCATCGGCGCCGCGGGGTCAATGATGATGCTTGCGGCGCTCGCGGTGGTGCTGGTCCCGTACGCGTTGTGGATGGTCTGGCGATCGCGGCGGACTGCCGATGGTTGATGCAACCTTCGATCTCGCGCTCGATCCGCACGCTCGCGCGGCCAACCTTCGCTATGTGGCCGGCCGGATCGCCGTGTACGGCTTCCTCGGGTTCTTCGCCGTCATCTATCTCTTGCCGCTGTTCGTGATCGTGGCGAATTCATTCCGGGACTTGCCGGAGATCGCGCGCAATGGCCTCATCGCGCTGCCGCAAACCTTCACGCTCGACGCGTGGTCGCAGGCGTGGGCGCACTATTGCGTCGCCGGCACCTGCGAAGGGATCAAGCGCAATTTCTACAATTCCCTGATCATGACGATTCCCGCGACAATCGTCTCGACCCTGCTCGGCGCGATCAACGGCTACGTCCTGTCGAAGTGGCGCTTTCCCGGATCGGAGACAATCTTCACTTGCATGACCCTCGGCGTGTTCATGCCCGGCCAGATCGCGCTTCTGCCCTGGGCCTTTATCCTCGGTTCGTTGCACCTGTCGAACACGATCTACGGACTCATTCTCGTCCATGTGATCCAGGGGCTTTCGTTTGCGACCCTTTTCTGTCGCAACTACTACGTCAATATCCCGGACGACCTCATCAAGGCCGCGCGTATCGACGGCGCGGGCTTCTGGCGCATCTTTCATAAGATCGTTCTCCCGCTCTCGCCGCCGATCCTCATCGTCACCGTCATCTGGCAGTTCACGGGAATCTGGAACGAATACCTGTTCGGCGTCGTTTTCACCGGCGGGCGCCAGCAGCCGATCACTGCTGCGCTCGTCGCCCTGCAGACCGGTCAGATGAACGCCCATCCTTACAACATCGCCAGCTGCGCGGTCTTGATCGGCGCCGTGCCGCCGCTACTGATCTATTTCTTCGGCGGCAAGTATTTCGTCCGCGGCCTCACCCAGGGCGCTGTCAAATGATCGGGCTCCAATGGCGACGCTGAGCATCTCGCAGCTGTTCAAGCAATTCGGCGCGGTCGAGGTGCTGAAGGGCATCGACCTCGAAGCGCGCACCGGCGAGTTCATCGCCCTCGTCGGGCCGTCGGGCTGCGGCAAGTCGACCCTCCTCGCGATGATCGCCGGACTGGAGAGCGTGAGCGAGGGCGAGATCCGGATCGACGGAACGCTCGTGAACTCGGTCGCGCCAAAGGATCGCGACATCGCGATGGTGTTTCAATCCTATGCGCTCTATCCGACGATGACCGCGCGCCAGAACATGACCTTCGGCATGGAGAGCCGGCGCGTGCCGAAAGCGGAGCAGGACGCAGCGATCAAACGCGTCGCCTCGCTGTTGCAGATCGAGCCCCTCCTCAACCGCAAGCCCGGCCAATTGTCCGGCGGGCAGCGGCAGCGGGTCGCCATGGGGCGCGCGCTGGTCCGCGATCCGAAGCTTTTCCTGTTCGATGAACCTTTGTCCAATCTCGACGCCAAGCTGCGCGTCGATATGCGCACCGAGATCAAGAAGCTTCACCTGAGGGTCGGCAAGACCACGATCTACGTCACCCATGACCAGATCGAGGCGATGACGCTTGCCTCGCGTATCGCCGTCATGCATCAAGGCGCGATTCAGCAATTCGACGAGCCGCAAACCGTCTATGACCGCCCAGCCAATATGTTTGTCGCCGGCTTCATGGGCTCGCCGTCGATGAATTTCATTCCGGGCGAGATCACGAAGATCGACGGCCGTCCGGCGGTCGCAATTACGCTCGCTGGCGGGGAAACGGCGATGCTGCCGCTCCCGAATATGCCCCTGAGCCGGCCTGCCAGCGGCAAGGTGGTGCTTGGCGTGCGGCCCGAGCATCTTTTCCGCTACGATCCGGGCCTCAAGGCGCAGAAGCCGGGCCTCGCGATGCTGACCGCGCCGGTCGAAGTCGTCGAGCCGACCGGCGCCGAAACCCATGCGGTATTGAAGGTGGGCGACAAGGAGATTGTCGGCCGCTTCGACCCCGACGGCGCTCCTCGCCTCGGCGAACTCTTGCCGCTCGGGATCGACATGGCGCATGCGTGCCTGTTCGACCCCGAGACCGAGGCCCTCATTCCGCCGGGCGCCGCTTGAGCTTCGCGACTTATCCCAGTCTCGCGGCGCGCACCGTATTCGTCAGCGGCGGCGCGAGCGGCATCGGCGCCGACATTGTCCGCGCCTTCGCGCGCAATCACGCGCGGGTCGCGTTCATCGATCTGCAGCGCCATGAGGGCGAGGCGCTGGCCGCGGCGCTGAAAGAGACGGACGAGACAGCGCTCTTCCTCCATCGTGACGTGACCGATGTTCCGGCGCTCCAGGCGTCGATTGCGGAAGCCGCGGCAAGGCTCGGACCGATCGCGATCTTGGTCAACAATGCCGCGAATGACGAGCGTCACACGGTCGCCGACGTTACCGCCGACTACTGGGACCATGCCCAGAACGTGAATCTGCGGCATCACTTTTTCGCCGCCCAGGCCGTCCATCCGCAGATGCGCGAGCTAGGCTTCGGTTCGATCATCAATCTCTCCTCTATCGCCTGGCGCGGCGCGGCCGAGATGCCCGCCTATTCCGCGGCCAAGGCGGGGATCATCGGCCT
This sequence comes from uncultured Alphaproteobacteria bacterium, assembly GCA_963761435.1. Lineage (GTDB taxonomy): Bacteria > Pseudomonadota > Alphaproteobacteria > Rhizobiales > Beijerinckiaceae > Roseiarcus. The sequence goes on from CAVXHJ010000012.1 coordinate 26,533, forward strand.
CACCCACGCGCTCGCGCGCGCTTTCGGCTCGGACAATATCCGCGTCAACGCGATCGAGCCCGGCGCAGTGATGACCGACCGGCAGCGAAGCCTGTGGTACAAGACGCCGGAGTCGGTCTCCGCGATCGTGCAGCGCCAATCGATCAAGTCGACGCTGCTCGGCGACGATGTCGCGCGGATGGCGCTGTTTCTCGGCGCGGACGACAGCCGCATGGTCACGAAGCAGTCGATCACCGTCGATGCAGGGCTCAGATGAACGAAAACTGAAGACGCTTCAGCCGCAGACGCGCGGAATCGCGTTTGACCTCGGCCTCAACCCCTATGGCCTGACCTATCATCTCGGACTGCAAGGGGCTGGCGGGCCGCGCGCGAATCCCAAGGGAGCCGGGCTCGACGGCTTCATCGCTGTCGCGACCGAGCTTGAGGCGAAGGTTCTCGAAATCTACGATCCTTGGCTCCGGGCGCTCAGCGACGATCGAGCTCAGCGCCCTCAAGGATCGGCTAACGGCCCTCGGCATGACGCCCGTCGTCAGCTCGGGGCTGATGATGGGACCGTTCGAGAGCGCGTTGCGCTCCGCTCGCGCGCTCGACGCAAAGATCATCCGCTACGGCCTGACAACGGTGCTGTGCGGGGACCGCCACGCGCTCGGGGACAAATGGAAGGAACTGGTCGCGCAAGTTCGTGTCGCGCTCGCCGACCGCGGGCCGCGCGCCTTCGAGGATGGCAGAACCCTGGCGATAGAAAACCATCAGGATTTCGGCAGCGAGGAACTTGCTGAATTCTGCGAGACGACTCGCGGCGTCGGAATCTGCATCGACACCGGCAATACGTTTCCCGTCGCCGAAGCGCCGCTCGACTTCACCCGTCGCGTCGCCCCGCATGTGCGCCACGTCCATCTGAAGGACTACCGGGTGCAATTCACCGACGAAGGCTACCGCCTCGTGCGCTGCGCCATCGGCGACGGCGCCGTCCCGATCGCGGCAATGCTCGACATCCTGTCGGCGGATGGGCGAAAACTGACGGCGGTGCTCGAGCCGGGCGCGCTCGAGGCGCGGCACGTGCGGCTCCTGCGGTCGGAATGGTGGAATTTCTACCCGCCGAAGGCGGCGTTCGCGTTTGCCGCCTGCCTCGCCGCGGCCCGCGTCAATCGCCTCGCTGACGATGCGGACGCCCGAACGCCCTGGGAGCGCGGCGACGACGCCGCGATCGCCGATTACGAACTCGCCATGATCCGCCGCAGCGCCCGCAACATGCGCGCGATCGGCCTCGGACCCGGGAAGGGAAACTGACCCATGACGAAAGAGCTTGCCGGCAAGATCGCGTTCGTCACCGGCTCGGGCCGCGGGCTTGGGCGGGCGATGGCGGAGAGGCTGGCGGAGCTCGGCGCCGACGTCGCCATCCACGACATATCCTGGACAGCGCCGGCCAAATTCGGCGAGGCGGCCGATCTCGGCGCGGCCGCCAAGGTGATCGCCCGGCACGGCGGCAGGACCGCCGCAGTGACCGGCAACATCGGCGACAAGGCGGCGGTGGCGAAAATGAAGGAGGAGATCGAGGCCAAGCTGGGCCGTGTCGACATCCTGGTCAATTGCGCCGGCGGGGACATCGGCGCGTCGGGCGGCAAGCCTGAGCCGAACGATGCGCTCGGCATACCGCTTGAGGACATCAGGGCGCTAACAGAAAACAACCTCTACGGCACGATCCTCGTCTGCCAGGCGTTCGTCCCGCCGATGGTGAAAGCGGGAAGCGGATCGGTGATCAATATCGCCTCCGCCGCAGCACAGTTCGGGGTGACCAACGGGGTCATCTACGCGGCGCTCAAGGCCGCCGTCATTCATTATACGCGCTGCTTGGCGGCGACCGTCCGGACGGAGGGCGTTCGGGTCAATGCGGTGAGCCCGGGGGCGACCAAGACCGCGCGCTTCGAGGCGACCCGAGTTGTCGATCCGGAAAAGATGGATTCGTCGATCAAGTCGCTCATTCGCTATGGCGAGCCGGAAGAGATGGCCGACGCGGTCGCCTTCCTCGCCAGTCCGAGGAGCAAATATATCAGCGGGCAGGTCCTGCGGGTCGACGGCGGGGAAACGCTGTTTCCGGGCTGAGAACCGGCCAAGGCTAGCATCAGGAGGTTTGAAAGTGTCGGACGCCAAACGGTTTGACGGTATGACGGCGGTGGTGACGGGCGGCGCGTCCGGCATCGGGCTCGGCGTTGCAAAGCGGATCGTAGCCGAAGGCGGGCGGGTGACGGTATGGGACCAGGATCCCGCGCGTTTGAAGGCGGCGGTCAAGGAGGTCGGCGGCAACTCCGCCCGATCGGATGAGGTCAATGTCACCGATCCAAACGCCGTCGAGCGCGCGACTCTCATCGCGGCTGGAGAGATGGGCCACATCGACATTCTCGTCTGCTCGGCGGGAGTCGCGGGCCAGAACCACCCCGTCATCAACTATCCGATCGACGAATGGAAGCGCGTCTTCGACATCAACGTGAACGGCCTCTTCTACTGCAACCGCTATGTGGCGAAGCTCATGAAGGACCGAGGCTACGGCCGCATCGTCAACATCGCCTCGATCGCCGGCAAGGAAGGCAATCCGACGGCCTCGGCTTACAGCGCCTCAAAGGCTGCGGTCATCGGCCTCACCAAGTCGCTCGGCAAGGAGCTTGCGAAGGACGGCGTTTGCGTAAACACGATCACACCGGCGACGATCGACACGCCGATCCTCTCGCAAGTGTCGGACGCCCATATCGCCTACATGCGCTCGAAAATTCCGATGGATCGCTTCGGCACCGTCGAAGAGGCGACCGCGATCGTCTGCTGGCTGGCGAGCCGCGAATGCTCGTTCACGACCGGCGCGGTCTTCGATCTCTCGGGCGGCCGCGCCACCTATTGAGGCTCTTCGTGGGTTTCGACGACGTGAACGGGCGTCATCAAGCGTTCACACATGACGACAGTCTCATCGAACCTCTGCGCCGCATGGGCCTCCTGAGAGCCGGAGAGCGAACCCGCATCACCCCCCTGACGGGCGGCGTCTCGTCTGACATCGTTCTCGTCGAAGCTCCCGGGCGCCGCTTTTGCGTCAAGCGCGCGCTGCCGAGGCTCAAGGTCGCAGCATTGTGGGAGGCGCCGGTCGAACGCAACGCGGCGGAGGCGGCGTGGATGCGCAGCGTCGCGCGGTGGCTGCCGCGCGCCGTCCCGCGCATCCTCGGAGAGGACGGGAAGGCCGGCCTGTTCGCAATGGACTATCTCGCGCCCGAGGACCATCCGTTGTGGAAGACCCAGCTTCTCGCCGGGATCGTCGAGACGGATTTTGCCGCGGCGGTCGGCCGCGACCTCGCAATCATCCATGCCCGGAGCGCGGGCGACCCAAACATTCCGGCTGCGTTCGCGAACGACGAGACGTTCGAGGCGATCCGTATCGAACCCTATCTCCGCGCGACCGGCCGCGCGCACCGGGCGCTCGCGTCGCGCTTCGATGAGCTCGCACGCACGACGCTTGAGACCAAGCGCGCTCTGGTTCACGGCGACATCAGTCCGAAGAACATCCTTCACGCTCCGGCGGGGCCGGTGTTCCTCGACGCCGAATGCGCCTGGTTCGGCGATCCCGCCTTCGATCTCGCATTCTGCCTCAACCATCTCCTGCTCAAGGGCGCGCGCGAGGGCGCCGACCGGACGCACTACAACGCCGCCTTTTCCGCGCTGGCGGACGCCTATCTGGCCGGTGTTGACTGGGAAAGCGCCGAGGGCCTGGAGAGGCGGGCGGCGGCGCTCTTGCCGGCCCTCTTCCTCGCCAGGATCGACGGCAAGTCGCCGGTCGAATATCTCACGCTCGAGAGCGAACGGGCGGCCGTGCGCGGCGTCGCCGCGCCTCTGATTGCAAATCCGGCGCGCCGGCTGATGGATGTCGCCCGCGCCTGGAGTCACGCTCAATGAGCGAGCCGGTCATCCGGTCGTTGCGCGCGCGACGCATCTGGGACTCGCGCGGCCGCCCGACCGTCGAGGCGGAAGTGACGCTGAGCGACGGCGCGGTCGGACGGGGCATTGCGCCTTCAGGCGCTTCGCGCGGCAGCCGCGAAGCGATCGATAAACGCGATGGGGGAAAACGTCTTGGCGGGCTCGACGTGCAGGATGCGCTCGAAGGGGTGCGGACGGAGATCGCTCCTGCTCTCGCCAGCCTCGACCCGTTCGATCAGGGCGCGATCGACGCGAGGCTCATCGCGCTTGACGGCACGTCGAACAAAGCGAGGCTCGGCGGAAACGCGCTGACTGCGGTGTCGCTGGCGGTGCTGCACGCTGCGGCGGCGAGCCGCGGTCTGCCGTTATGGCGATATTGCCTTGGCGATGGATCTCCCATCGTTCCACTCCCTGAAATCCAGATTTTCGGCGGCGGCGCACATGCCGGGCGACGGACGGACGTCCAGGACTTCATGGTCGTCGCGCCACGGTCCAGGTCCTTCGCCGAGGCGCTGGCGATCACGGCGGAGGTCTACCATGCGGCGGGAGCGATCATGGCTGAGCGCGGCCTCCTGCAGGGTCTGGCCGATGAAGGCGGCTGGTGGCCCGCGTTTTCGAGCAATGAGGAAGCGCTCGAAACGCTGATGAGGGCGATAGAGCGCGCGGGCCTTGTTCCAGGCGAGGACGTAGCGATATCGCTCGACATCGCCGCATCAGAATTCGGCAAAGGGGGCCGCTATCGTCTGGGCCTCGAGCAGCGTGAGCTCGACCGTGACGCGCTGGCCGAGATGCTGCTCGGCTGGTGCGCCCGCTATCCAATTCTGTCGATCGAAGACCCGTTCGCGGAAGACGACGACAAAGGGTTCGAGCAATTTACCGCGGCGGTCGGCGACCGCATCCAGGTCATCGGCGACGATTATCTTGTCACCAATGCGAGCCGGGTCGGCGAGGCGGCGCGAAGGCGAAGCGTCAATGCGGTGCTGGTCAAAGTGAACCAGGCGGGCACAGTCAGCGAAGCGAAAGCGGCATTGGACGAAGGACGCCGCTCCGGCTTCGGGACAATCGTCTCGGCGCGTTCGGGGGAGACTGAGGACACGTCGATCGTTCATCTTGCGATCGGCTGGGGCGCCGGACAGCTCAAGGTCGGCTCGTTCGCGCGCTCCGAACGGATGGCGAAGTGGAACGAGGCCCTGCGCATCGAGGAGGCGCTCGGGTCGCGGGCGCGCTTTGCCGGGCTCGAGGAAACGCCGTCGCGACGGCGGGCGACAATACCACTCGAAACGAGCTCTGGATGGCGAGTTTGATGATGAAAAGCGTGTCCATCGATAGCGGCGCACTCGCGGTCCCGGAGCCGGATGCGAGCGGCGTCCGTGTTTACAAGGGCATCCCCTATGCGGCGCCGCCGATCGGGCCGCTGCGGTGGCGGCCGCCCGAGCCCGTTCCGTCGTGGGCGGGCGTGCGGCCCTCGAACGTTTTTGGGCCGAATTCGCTGCAGGGCGTCGTCTGGGACGACATCGACCCGTTGGCTGCTGGCGTCTCGGAGGACTGCCTCTTTCTCAATGTCTGGACGCCGGCCGCGCCCGGCGATGGGGCGCGACTCGCCACCATGGTCTGGATTCACGGTGGCGGATTCGTCGCCGGCTCCGGGGCGGAGCCGCGTTATGATGGCGCCCATGTCGCGGCGCGCGGCATCATTGTCGTCACAGTCAACCACCGGCTGAACGCCCTGGGTTTTCTCGCCCATCCCGACCTCACCGCCGAATCGGACCATCGCGCCTCCGGCAACTACGGGCTCCTCGATCTCGTCGCCGCGCTCGGATGGGTGAAGCGCAACATCGCCGCCTTCGGAGGCGATCCCGCCAAGGTCGCGTTGGCGGGCGAGTCCGCCGGTTCGTTCGCCGCGAGCGCGCTCATGGCTTCGCCCCTCGCCAAAGGATTGTTCTCCCGCGTCATTGGCGAGAGCGGCGCGTTGTTCCCGTCGCCTATCCGCGGGCCAGAGTTTCTCGCCGAAGCTGAGGCGGCCGGGGTCAACTTCATGCGCAAGGTGGGGGCGAAGTCCCTGGCGGAGTTGCGCGCGGCTCCCGCTGACGCCATCCTCGCCGCCGGGCCCGGACTCGGAACCCGTCCGATCATCGATGGGTGGTTTCTCCCCCGCTCGCCGGCCGAGATCTTCGCCGCAGGCGAGCAAAGCGATGTGCCGTTAATGGCTGGCTGGAACAAGGATGAGGGCTTCAATTTCACTCTGCAGCAGGGTCGCAACGCGAAGCGCCCGTATGCCGACCTGGTGCGCGGCATATTTGGCGCGCGCGCAGGCGATGCGCTGCGGCGCTACCCTGGCGGATCGCCAGATGACGAGGCAGCGTCCGCAGCCGCCCTCGGCGCCGACCTTGAAATCATCCATCCGGCCTGGGCCTGGATCGAAGCGCAGAAAACGAGCGGTAAGGCCGAAATCTTCCGCTTCCGCTTCGATCGCGCGCCGCTCACGCCGCAGGGCTGGTTTGGCGAACGTGACAGCCGCGGCGCTGGCGCCTTCCATGCGGGCGAGATCCTCTACGTGTTCGACAATCTCGGCGCCTTTCCATGGCTGATCGACGACGCCGACCGCGCGCTCGCGAGGCTCGCATCCAGTTATTGGATTAACTTCGTGAAGAGCGGAGACCCCAATGGCGCCGGCCTGCCTCACTGGCCATCCTTTCGCAGCGCCGGCGCGCAAGTCATGATGCTGGACACGCCGGCCAAGGTCGGGCCGGAGGAATGGCGGGAGCGTCACCTGTTCCTCCAGCGGGAGGCCGGGGGAAGCAAAGACGCAGGTTAGCGGATAGTCGGATGGAGCGTGAAAGCAGGCCCCAAGTCGCTGGCGCTTGCCTGTGATAGTCTCGCGGGGGGAGGAAAAAGCGATGGCGAGGGGACGCGCTCGGAAGTCAGAAGCAGCGCCGCGCCCTCTCGAACTCAACCCCGAGCGCATCAAGCGGGCCGATCGGCCGCCTTACGCGATTGTCGACGTCGGCTCGAACTCGGTCCGGCTCTTGGTCTATGACCGGCTCGGGCGGGCGCCAATGCCTCGCTTCAATGAAAAGTCGCTGTGCCGCCTTGCGGAAGGACTGTCGGAAACAGGCGCCATCGCGCCGGATGGCTTTCGCCGCGCCGTCCAGGCGGTGCGGCGGTTTCGCGCCATCGCTGACGCCATGGGCGTTCGTCGAATCGACACCGTGGCGACCGAGGCCATGCGCCGCGCCGTCAACGGGCCGGAGCTCGCCGCGGCGATAGAGGCCGAGTGCGGTCTCAAGGTCAAAATCCTCAGTGGGGCCGAAGAAGCGCGGTTCTCAACGCTTGGCGTGATCTCAGGCTTCTTCCGGCCTGTCGGGACGGTTGGCGATATGGGCGGCGGCAGCCTGGAAGTCGCGGAAGCGATCGACGACCATGTAGGAAAGCGCTGGGTCAGTCTGCCGCTCGGAGCCCTGCCGGTCGAGGCGATGCTGTCAGCCGGACCTTCGGAGGCGAAGCGCCAAATCGATGAGATTCTGCGACGGAGCCTCCCACGCGAGCTGGCAAGCCCAGTGTTCTATCCGGTGGGAGGCGGATGGCGCACGCTCGCGAAAGCGCACATGGAAGCGGTCGGCGCGCCAGTCAGGGTCGTGCACGGCTACACGATCGCCGCGGTTGAGGCGCGCGAATTCGCGCGCGCGGTTTCACGGCTTTCGCCGGCGAAGCTCGCGGCGACGCCGGGCGTGACCGAACGGCGGGCGCGAACGTTGCCGGCCGCAGCGCTGACGCTCGACCGTGTGTTGAAGCATCTGGCTCCCGAACGTGTCGTCTTTTCGGCTCTTGGCCTGCGCGAAGGTTTTCTCTACTCGCAGCTCAGCCGCGTCGAACAATATTTCGATCCGCTCGTCGAGGGCGCCCAGCTTATCGGCTTGCCGCTCGCGCGGGTGCCCGATTTCGCGCGTGAGCTCGTGTCATGGACCGCTAGCCTCGTTCCCGCAGAAACCCCGGCCCAGATGCGCCTCCGGGTCGCAATCTGCGCGCTCTCCGACATTGCCTGGCGCGACGCGCCCGACCTCCGGGCGGAAGAGAGTTTTCGCCGCCTGTTGCAGTTTCCCTTCATCGGCGTCTCGCACCCCGAGCGAGTGTTCATCGCCGCCGCCATTCACGCCCGCTATGTCGGCAGACCGGACGCGCCGTGGCTAAGCCCAGCCATCCGCCTTCTCACGTCGGCCGAGCGTCGCAGCGCGCAGATTCTCGGCCGCGCCATTCTGCTCGCTTACCGATTTTCCGGCGGCGTGCCGGCCGTGCTGGAAGGGGCGCGACTATGCGTCGAGCCGAACCGCGTCCGGCTCGAAGTGACCGCCGCCGCGCGCGCGCCAGAGAGCGAAGTGGTGAACGAGCGGCTGAAACTGCTCGCCAACGCCATCGGCGTCCCACGGAGCGAGGTCGTCGACATTGAGGGCGCCGGATAGGTTCCCTCTAAGCGGACATGATACGCCGTCCGCGGCCCTTCTTATCCGGAATGGGCCGGGGGCTCTTTGCGCGCTGCGCGATTCCCTGCCGCCCGCGCGTCGGCTTCGCACATATAGGCGCCTCGCTTGGTATGCCCGTAGTAGTGGGTCCCAGCGTAGTGGTAAACGCGCGATGGAGTATTGACCCACACAACCGTGTCCGATGGGCAGCGGGCGCGCGCCTGCAACTCCGTCGTGTATTCGCCCGCCCGAGTGGCCGCTGGCGACCCATAGTTGGGCGCCGGCGCGGAGGCCGGAGCCGGCGGCTGCCACCATGGGAAGAGGGACCCTGACTGACTGGCCGGCGCGGGCGCCGGGGCAGGAGCGGGCGCGGGCGCGAAAGTCGCCGATGACGGCGCGGGTGCGGCGCTCGCGCGCGTGCGGCATTGCGACAGAAACTGCGGCCAGGTTTCGCCGGCGGTCGTTCCGGCCGCTTGGGCCTGCTTCCATTGGCTCGCGCACTCGGCCATCACGCTTTCGGCCTTCGCCGCGGTCGAACCGGCGAAGGCGAATCCAAAGGCGATCGCCGCCGCCGACAGCAAGGGAACGAGTGAATGGCGCATTGTGATCCCCATCATTCCGAGCCCCGGAATGGGCCGCGGCATCAACCTATCGCGATTAGGCCCGTTCCGCCAAGTCGCATCCGCGTTTTGAGGTCGAAGCTAGAGAGGATGGTGAATCGGCGATTCTGGAGCTGGGTTAAAACACAAGGCTAGGCCGCGCTTCTGTCCTGAAGCGTCCTTCACTAGTCTAGGTGACGCGATCGCCGGGCGCGGGCGCGGTCGCCCGTTCGGGAGTCCCGCTCGGAGCAGCGCGCAGATATTGCCTCGGCCACGACGCGACCTGCCCGAGTTCCCGCGCCGCATGCAGCGGCCAATAGGGGTCGCGCAACATCTGCCGGGCAAGCAGCACGATATCAGCTTGGTCGTTGCGGATGATCTGGTCAGCTTGGGCCGGCTCGGTGATCATGCCAACCGCTGCGGTGGCGATATTCGCCTCCCGTCGAATCCGTTCGGCGAACGGCGTCTGATAACCAGCTCCAATCGGGATATCGGCCTTCTCGACATTGCCGCCTGATGAGCAATCGATCACGTCAACGCCGAGATCGAGCAACAGGCGGGCGAGCTCGACCGACTGGTCGATGTCCCATCCGCCTTCTACCCAGTCGGTCGCGGAGATTCGGACAAAGAGCGGGCAGCGCTCCGGCAGGGCGCGGCGCACCGCCGCGACGCATTCGCGAATGAATCGCGTGCGATTCTCGAACGAGCCGCCATAGGCGTCGACGCGGCGATTGCTTAATGGCGACAGAAACTCGTGAATCAAATAGCCGTGCGCGCCGTGAAGCTCGATGGCCCGGAAGCCCGCGGCGAACGCTCGCTCCGCCGCGAGCGCAAAACCGCGATGCACGGCGTCGAATCTGGCCGACAGTCATTTCTGCCGGCATCGGGAAGCTGTCGCTGAACGCGATGGCGCTCGGCGCGACCGGGCGCCAGCCGCCTAACTCTTCCGGAACGGCGCCGCTACCCGCCCCTGGCCGATAGGTGCTCGCCTTTCGGCCGGCGTGCGCGAGCTGAATGCCGGGGCGCGCGCCCTGACCGTCGACAAAGCGGGCGATGCGCTCGAGCGGCTCGAAATGCTTTTCGCTCCAGGCCCCGAGGTCTTGCGGTGAAATCCGCCCCTCCGGAGTGACCGCAGCCGCCTCCGTGAACACGAGCCCCGCCCCACCGGCTGCGCGCGCGCCAAGATGCGCCAAGTGCCAGTCGTTGGCGTAGCCGTCAACTGAGGAATATTGGCACATCGGCGAAACACCGATGCGGTTGGCGAAGTCGACGTCGCGCATGCGAAGTTTGCTAAACAGGTGCGGCATGAGGCGAAAGTCTCAATTGGAAAGAAGAGGGAAAACCTTCTGGCGCTCGGTCGCGCGCCGAGTTCCCAGCCGCCGTCGACGTTTCTCCCGAAAGCAACCTTATCCTGAGACGCCATGGGGTCAAGCCGCGCGCCTCGGAGCGATGCGAGGCCGGCTAGCTCCGGGCGTCTACTGATAGCCGGCGAGGTGCGGCAGCCAAAGCGTCAGTCCCGGGAAGAAGGCAATGACCAGGAGACACAGGAACAGCAAGCCAAGATAGCCCAACATCGGCCTAACCGTCGATTCGATTGGCACGCCGCCGATGAGGCACGCGCCGTAAAGCCCAAGGCCCAGCGGCGGGGCGAAGAGCCCAATTCCCATCGCGATCACCAGCACCACTCCGAAATGCAGCGGGTCAATGCCTATCTGTCCCGCCACCGGGATCAGTAACGGAGCAAAGATGATCAGCGCAGCCGCGCCCTCCAGAATCGAACCCATGACGACGAGGATGAGGATCGAGAGCAGGAGGAACAGCCCGGGGCCGGCATTCTGCGATAGCGCAATCATCGCCTGCGCCAGGGCATGGGGGAACTGCTGGAGCGTCAGCACGAACGCAAGCGACTGCGCCGCCGCGACGATGAACAGTACGAGCCCCGACCGGGTGGCGGCGTTTACGAAGCCGCGCGCCGCCGCGCGCGGTTTAAGCTCGCGGAACGCCGCGCCCCCCACCGCCAGCGTGTAGAGCGCGGCGAAAGCCGAAATTTCGGTTGCGGTCGCGATCCCGAACCTGAACCCGGCAAAAATTATGACGACAAGCCCGAGCGTAACGAACGCGCCGCGCCAAAGCTGGGCAAGGGGCGCGGCCGACAGCGGTGCTTCCTGCCTTAGCCGCGCGTCGCCGCCAAGCAGAATGACCACGCCGATCAACGCGAGCGCCATCAGGCCTGCGGGCAAGAGTCCCGCCATGAACAGCCCGCCGATTGAGAGGTTGGCGACGAAGCCCAGGATGATCAGATTGATGCAGGGCGGAATGGTCTCGGCCATAACCGCGGAAGCCGCCAGCAAGGCGACCGCGCCGCCAGGGTTTTGCCTCGATCGTCGAGCCGCGGGAATCAGCACCGACCCCACCGCCGCGACATCGGCCATCTTCGAGCCGGAAATGCCCGAGAAAATCACCATCGACAGCACCATCACGACGTTGAGACCGCCGCGAACCCGTCCGACGAGACGTTCCAGCAGCGCGATCAGCCGAACGGACATGCCGTTCGCCTCCATCAGGTAGCCGACGAGAATGAAGAACGGAATCGCGAGCAACACAAAGTTGTCGATCCCGCGCGCCATCTGCTGGGCGAAGATGAGGCCGGGCAGCGCGCCGTCGGTCCAGATGTAAATGAGTGCAGTGAACGCCAGCGCAAAGCCGATCGGCACACCGCCGACCAGGCAACCGAGGAAGCCAACGAGCATCGGCAGGGCTGATCGCGCGGCGCCCGTCCCAATGAAGCGCCACCCATAAGCCACGCCGGCCAGCGCCAACAGAAAAACGAGGGCGAACGCGAGATCAGATCGTCGTTGCCGGCAAAATCGCGCGAGCGCGAAGATGGTCATGCACAGTGCGCCCGCCCCCATCGGATAGAAGGTCAGGTCCAGCGGGAGGCCCGATCCAGTGGTCTGCCCGGTGGTGAAGCGACCGAGCGCAATCGCGTTCCAGGCGATCGACCCGGCGGTCACGAGCACCACTAGCGCGGCAACGGCGTCGACCCGCCGGCGGGCCAACGGCCGCAGTCTTTGGACAAAGAATGCGACGCCCGCATTCTCTTCGCGGGCCAACGCGCCCGCCGCGCCGAAGAAACTCAGCGCCACCATGAGCCCGCGCGCCACGTCGTCGGCCCACTCGATCGGAGCGACGAGCACGTAGCGATAGAAGACGGACAGCAAGACCACGATCAGGCCGGCCGCCAGCATGAGCGCGGCGACCGCATCGACGAAAGTGAGCAGTAGAGCCAGCCCGCGGCGAGCCGCGCGACGCAGATGAAGTGGAAATGCGCTCGCCTGGCCTGCAGACGACGTCACGCGCTGCAACCTATGGGCCGACTGTCCGACCTCCGGCCGCAGTCCAGGCAATCGTCAAATCAGATAGACGGGGCGCCGTCACCCGGTCATGCCTTCGCGTTGCGCACGATATCGACAATCGGTTTCGCTTCGGGATGCGCTTTAATGAATTCGTCGGTCTGCGGCGCCACCAGCTTGCGGAACGGCTCGCGATCGCAGGCGATGATTTCGACCCCCTTCTGTCTCAGCGAATCCAGCGCCTCCTTTTCCGCCTCGAGCCCGCGCGTTCTGCTGTCGGCCGCCGCTTCTGCCGCCGCGGTCAGGAACTGGTCGCGCAGCGGCGCCTCCATCCGCCCGAGCGTGAGCCCGCTGCAGAACACCCCGAGCGCCGAGAAATTGTGCTGGGTCAGCGAATAGAATTTCGCGGTTTCGTAGAATTTGCTGGCGACAATGGTGGGCGGGTCATGCTCCAATCCGTCCAGGACGCCAGCCTGAAGAGCCGTATATATTTCGCCGAACGCCAACGGCGTCGCAGCCGCGCCCATCAGTCGCAAACATTGGGTGATGATCTTGTTGGGCAAGGTCCGGATCCGCTTGCCGGCGAGGTCGGCGGGCGCGTTGACGGGCGACTTGCACAGCACGCTTCGCGAGCCGAAATTATAGGCCCAGCCGATGATGTCGACATTGGCCCCGGCTTTCAGCGCCGCTTCCAGCGGCTTGGCGGCGCCGGCGTCGAGCGCCTTGGTTTGCTGCGGGAAGCTCTCGAACAGATAGCCGAGGTCAAGAAGCCCGATCAGCGGCACGACATTCGCCCAGATCGAGGTGCCGGTGACCATGAGGTCGATGACGCCGAGACTTACCGAGTTGACGACGTCGATTTCCTGGCCGAGCTGATTGTCGGGGAAGAATTGCACCTCGATGCGGTCGGCAATCCCATGCGCCGCCAGCCGCTTGACGAGATTGTCGTAGTAAACCCGCCCGTTGGCGAACTGCGGATTGTTCGGCAGAGAGGACGACAGGCGCAACGTCATCGGCGCGGCGGTGGCGGCGCGCGCGGCGGCCGGCGCGAGCGCCAGCCCCATGAGCAAGGATCGCCGGTCCATGCGGTGGCTCTTCATGACGTAACCCTCCCCGCGGCGCTCTCGCTGTCGTCGGTCCGTCGCACCCGACGACAATAATCCGGTTATCAGACAACCCGCAAGGTTGGCGCGGATCGGCCTCCGCGACCCATCGCCGGTCAGGCGACGGCGATGGCCTGACCGGTTTTAGCGTCGAAGAAATGCAACGGGCCCTCGAGCGTCAGCGAGACGCCGTCCCCTGGGCGGCCTTTCAACCGGTCGCGAAATATGCACACGATCTCCTGTCCGGCGAGCCTTACCAGCACTTGCGTTTCGTATCCGGTCGGCTCGACGACCATGATCTCTGCTGGGATCGCGAGCGATCCTCCAAGCCCCACATGTTCCGGCCGGACGCCCATGATGATTTCGGAACCGATGGGCGCTCTTGGAGCGGCTACGAGAGGAATCTTGAGCCCTGACGCGGTCGCCAGCGCCGGGCGCTCGCCGCCTTCGAGCCGACCCTTGATCAAGTTCATCGCCGGGGAGCCGATAAATCCGGCCACGAACAGATTGGCTGGCGAATCGTAGAGGTCGAGCGGGGCGCCGATCTGCTCCACTGCGCCGTCGTGCAGGACGACGATCTTGTCGGCCATCGTCATCGCCTCGATCTGGTCGTGGGTGACATAGATGGTCGTCGACCCGAGCCGTTGCTGAAGCGCCTTGATTTCAGCCCGCATTTGCACCCTGAGCTTGGCGTCGAGATTCGACAGCGGCTCGTCGAACAGGAACACCGCGGGATCGCGCACAATCGCCCTGCCCATCGCCACTCGCTGCCGCTGACCGCCCGACAATTGGCGCGGGTAGCGCTCGAGCAGCGGCCTCAAGCCCAAGATGTCGGCCGCCTTGTTCACCTTATCCGCGATCTCGTCCTTCGGCCGCTTCGCGAGCTCGAGCGAGAAGCTCATGTTTTTCGCCACGGTCATTTGCGGGTACAGCGCATAGTTCTGGAACACCATGGCGATGTCGCGCTCTTTTGGCGGCACGTTGTTGACGACCCGCCCGTCGATGCGGAGTTCGCCGCTGGTGATGAACTCGAGGCCGGCGACCATCCGCAAGAGCGTGGACTTGCCGCATCCCGACGGCCCAACGAGGATGACGAATTCGCCGTCCTCGACCCGGATCGAGACGCCGTGAATCACCTCGAAACTGCCGAAGCTCTTGCGCACGTTGGAGACTTCTACCGAGGCCATATCCATTCCTGTTGCATTGAAGAGTTGAGGCGGGCCTTTTCGACTTTGCTGGACATTCGGCGGTCGAAAGAGAGCCGAAATTCACACGACCTGGTTTCGCAATGCGGTCTCGCCACGCAGGAGGCGCTCGATATTCTCGATGAGAATGTCGACGACATTCGTCTCGTAGGCCCTGGTTTCGCCTGCCGCATGCGGCGTGATCAGCACGTTCGGAGCCGTCCAGAAGCGGGATTCGCCCGGCAACGGCTCCTCGTGGAAGCAGTCGAGCGCCGCGGCGCCGACGCGTCCGTCGGCCAGCGCCGCGAGAAGCGCCGCCTCGTCGACCACCCTTCCCCGCGCGACATTGACGAGGAGCGCCCCCCGCTTCATCGCCGCCAGCGCCGAGGCGCCGATGAGACCCTCGGTCTCCGATGTCAGCGGGCAGGTCAAGGCAACCACGTCAGCCTCGGCCAGCGCCCGCGCGAGGTCCGTCTGGCCAACCACCTCATCGGCGGCGTCAGGCGCGGGCCTCGCCGTTCGGCGCACTCCGATCACCCGCATGCCGAAGGCGCGCGCGAGCGTGGCCAGACGCGTTCCGATGCGGCCGAGGCCGACGACGACCAGGGTCTTGCCGCCGAGCTCCTGCTCGCGCAGCGCGCGGTCGCCGATCATCCCGCGCCAACGCCGCTCCCGCTGGTTGTCGCGCGCCAGATGAAGCTGCCGGGTGAGCGCCAGAATGAGCGCGATCGCGTGTTCCGCCACCGCGCGCTCGTTGGCGCCCTGGGCGGTGGCCAGCCGGACGCCGCGGCTGGCGAACAGCGCCTTGTCGTATTGATCCGCGCCGGCGCTGAACGATTGCACGAACCGCAGTTTCGGGGCGCTCTCAAGCAGCGCATTCCGCCACAGCCCCGAAACGACCAGCACGTCAGCCTCGGGCGCCCGCCTCTCCAGCTCTTCGCGCGTCGGCGCCTCAAAATGCGCGACGCCCGTCCGCCGCGCCGCGAATTCCTCGGCCGCACGATAGGCGACATGCGCGAAGCCGATCGTCAGCGCGTCGCGGGACGGGAAAGCAGCGCGCGTCACCATGCCCGCACAACGCGACGCTGGCGCCGGTTCGCGGACACGCGAAGAGGGGTCAGGCGGTCTTTGCGAGGAGCAAGGCGACGAAGCAATTCGGAGCGACCCGATTCACGTGAGAAGCGGTCCAGGATCCTCCTCATTGACGCTCCGGATGCAAGATCAACTTCTGGTCTGCGGGCGCCGGCTCATCCGCCAGCGCGGGCGCCGGGAGCAGGATCAGCGCCAGCGCCAACCGGCCCGGCGGCTCGCCCCGCCTGCGATCGCCGGATCGCGGGTCCGGGAAGTTGTAGGGTAATATGGGGACCAAGAAAAGGTTGGAAACGAGGATCGCCTGTGCGGGGAAGGCGGCGTTTTAGCGCGCTGTCGCGCCTCACGTCATGCGGCGGGCGTGGGCCGCGAGCGCGAGCGGGCGGCTGGGCCAAGCCCGCCGGAAGCCCGGCAAAGCCCGCCGGAAGCCCGGCAAAGGAAGGCGGAAGCCCAGCAAAGGAATGCGGAAAGGTATCCAAGGAAAACCCTTCCGCGAATTTGGCCTTTTCAATGGGTTACGGCGAACTGAGGCCGAAAACTCCTTCGCGCGCCCCGCTTCGCCGCCCCCCGCTTCAATCCCGACCAGGCCCGCGGAGTCGTCATTGCGACCCCCGGATCACGTCCGGGGGGAAGCAATCCATGGGAACGCCGGAGGACTTGCGTTTCCCTGGATCGCCACGTCCCCCGGGCCAAGGCCCGAGGTCCTCGCGACGGCAATTCCACAGAGAGGTGATGTTTCGACTAAACGAAACAACAGATACCACAGATTCCGATTATCTGCAATCAAATTGCG
>CAVXHJ010000013.1:0-48780 GCA_963761435.1 uncultured Alphaproteobacteria bacterium
CTCTTATAGCGTTATCTGTTGGTAAGGTCCGTCTCCGATAGCGCCTTTGATCCAGCTTGGCGGTTCGAGTTTGTCGCCCCAGGCTTCGAGAGCGCGGCGCCAACCGAGATAATTGGGCAGGTTCTTGGTGGCGACGCCGTTGAAGCGGTTGAGCCATTGCTTGAGACGGCTGTGGTAGGCGTTGACGTTGTTGATGTGCAGATGAGGCGCCGCGGGTGTCGGCTTTCCCGGCGCCGGCACGGCGTGGAAGGGAATCCCGGCTCTGCGGGCGAAAGTGGCGATCGCCTTGCCGCCATCGCCGATGAGATGATTGCCCGGCGTGACAATTCCCGCCAGGGCGAGGCTTACCGAAGCGCCGTCGACCTGAGGCAGGATTGCATCGAAGGTGGCGCCGTTCCGGTCGCGCGCGACAAGGATGGGAATGTTGTCCTGATAAAGGCCCGGATGCCTGGCCGTTCCGCCGCGCTTTCGCGCCTTTCTCGGCAGGTCGGACCAGCGCCCCTTGAAGGATTCGAGGATGAAGGTTTCGTCCGCTTCGACGATCCCTCTTAAGCCTCGGGGCTTGTCGCTTGCAGGGGCGCGCAGAAACCGATGCCGCCAGCGGAAGGCCGTCGTCGGATGGACGCCGCACAGCGCCGCGGTCTTCGCCAGGCTTTTGCCCTCGATCATCGCGCGCGCGTGCTCAAGCCATTTTTCCTTCTTGCGCAGATGCGCCATCGGCGTCTTGGTCAGCGCATTGAAGGTGCGCCCGCAAGCTTTGCAGCGAAACCGCAAAAGCCCATCCGAGCGGCCCCAGCCGACGACCTCGCGGCCCGCGCAATGGGGACAGCCCTGAGCCGCGACGCGCTCGACGCCGGTCCTTCCCAGCGCGTCCTCCTGGCGGCTGCGCTTGCCGCCCTTCTTCGCAGACGCTCCCGGCGCGCCGCCAACCACGCTCGCCTTCTCAAGCGCCGCCATCGCCTCCCGGCGCTGCCCCTCGCTCATCCCCGAAATCGCCGATAGCCAAGCCGCAAAATCCTCAGCCTTCATCGAATTGCTCCCTCGATCCGAGCCACCGTAAACCAATCAACAGATAACGCTATAAGAGCCAGCAATTGCTTTGCGAAAAACAGAAACCATGGTACATTGGTCTGGTCGGTGAACCCGGGTCGAAGGTCGGGCCGGCCAATGAACGGTAAGGAAGCGTGAAAGAAAAGTTTTGTGCCCCAGGGGGTCGCGACAACCCATTGAAAAGGCGCAATTCGGCGAAGAGAATCAAAGGAAATCAAAGCCTCTTTCTTTGAAAAATTTTGCCTTGGCTTGGCTGGATTTTGCTCGATTTGGCTAAATTTGGATTCGGCTTGGAGGGCCGGTAAATTGACCTATCGAGTATGTTTGATTTTCTGTTTCCCGTGAAACACCTTCCGCCCCCGCCTGTCGCCGGGTGGCTGATCGCGCCCCTTCCATCCTCGCTCCATTCGGCATAGATAGCGCGCGATCCCCCTTCATTCGCGCCCCGATAGGCGCGGGAGAGCGTTATGTCCAAGCCGCGTACGCTGTACGATAAGATCTGGGACGATCATGTCCTCGACACCACGGGCGACCTGAGCCTCATCTACATCGACCGCCACCTCGTCCATGAGGTGACGAGCCCGCAGGCGTTCGAGGGCCTGCGCGTTGCCGGACGGAAGGTGCGCGCGCCGGAGAAGACCCTCGCCGTCGTCGATCACAACATCCAGACGACCGATCGCAGCGGCGGCATCGACGACCCCGAGAGCCGCCAGCAGGTCGAGGAGCTGGCCAGGAACGCCCGCGAGTTCGGCATCGAATATTACGACGAGTTCGACGCGCGCCAGGGCATCGTTCACATCATCGGGCCGGAGCAGGGCTTCACCCTGCCCGGAACGACGATCGTCTGCGGCGACAGCCACACCTCGACCCACGGCGCCTTTGGCGCGCTCGCCCATGGCGTAGGCACCTCCGAGGTCGAACATGTGCTCGCGACCCAGACCCTGATCCAGACCAAGGCCAGGAACATGCGGGTCAAGGTCGACGGCGCGCTTGCCGACGGCGTCACCGCCAAGGACATCATCCTCGCCATCATCGGCGAGATCGGCACGGCCGGGGGCACGGGCCATGTGATCGAATATTGCGGCTCGGCGATCGAGGCGCTTTCGATGGAAGGGCGGATGACGGTCTGCAACATGTCGATCGAGGGCGGCGCGCGCGCCGGCATGATCGCGCCCGACGACAAGACATACGCCTATCTCAAGGACCGCCCGAAGTCGCCGAAGGGCGCTCTCTGGGACCACGCGATGCGCCACTGGGAGACGCTGCAAAGCGACGAGGGCGCGGAGTTCGATCGCGACGTCTTCCTCAACGCCGCCGACCTGCCCCCGATCGTCTCCTGGGGCACGAGCCCGCAAGACGTCGCGCCGATTTTCGGCGCCGTGCCGCGGGTCGAAGACGGCCCGACTGAGCAGAAGCGCGCCTCGATCAAGCGGGCGCTCGACTATATGGGCCTCAAGGGCGGGGAGAAGATGACGGATCTTGCCATCGACCGCGTCTTCATCGGCTCCTGCACCAATGGCCGCATCGAGGATCTGCGCGCCGCCGCGGCGATCGCCGCCGGCCGTAAAGTGAGCGAGCGTGTCAACGCCATGGTCGTGCCGGGATCGGGGCTGGTCAAGGCGCAGGCCGAGGCCGAGGGTCTCGACAAGATTTTCCTCGCCGCGGGCTTCGAGTGGCGCGAGCCCGGCTGCTCGATGTGCCTCGCCATGAACCCGGACAAGCTCGCGCCCGGCGAGCGATGCGCCTCGACCTCGAACCGCAATTTCGAGGGCCGTCAGGGCTACAAGGGCCGCACCCACCTCGTCTCGCCCGCCATGGCCGCGGCGGCGGCGATCGCCGGGCGGTTTGTGGATGTGAGGGACGTGGCGGTAGGTCATGAAAGCCGGCGATCTCTTCATTGACGAGAGCGAGATCGTCGAAAGTTTCGTCCGTTCGTCCGGACCGGGCGGGCAGAACGTCAACAAGGTGGCGAGCGCGGTCGAGCTTCGGTTCGACGCGCGCGGCAGCCCAAGCCTGCCCAACGACGTCGCGATCCGGCTCATCAAGCTTGCCGGCGGGCGCGTCACCCAGGACGGCGTGATCGTCATTTTCGCCCAGAGATTCGCCAGCCAGCCGCGCAACCGCGAGGACGCCCGCGTCCGTCTCGCGGCCCTCATCGCCCAAGCCCAGGAGCGGCCAAAACCGCGCCTCGCAACCCGCCCGACGCTCGCCTCCCGAGTGCGGCGCGTTGACGACAAGACTCGCCGCGGCGCGATCAAGGCGCTGCGGGGGAAGGCTGCGGCCGACTGAAATCGCCAACGTTGGACGGCGTCGTGCAGGGGGGCCGAACCAAGATGCGGACAGAACCGGAAATCGTCGTTGACGCGGCAAATGAGCTCGGCGAAGGCGTCGTCTGGTCGCCCTCGCATGGCGAAGTCCAGTGGACCGACATATTCGGCCGGCGCTTCTTTGCCTATCGGCCCGCTGACGGCGCCACGCGGTCGATTGCGCTGCCCGATCGCCTCGCGTGCTTCGCGCCGCTTGGCGGAAGTTCGCTGCTGGCGGGCTTCGCCGGCGGCCTCGAGGTCTTCGACCTCGAGAGCCGCGCTCGGCGGCCGATCGCCGCCATCGAGCCGGACCGCCCGACGACGCGGGTCAACGACGGCAAGCTCGACCGGCGCGGGCGGCTCATCTTCGGGACAATGGATGAAAGGGATGGCCCCCGGCCGATCGGCCAGGTCTACGGGTTCGAAGGCGGCGCGAGCCCACACGCTCTCCTCAGCGGCGTACGCATTTCGAACTCAATCGCCTTCTCCCCCGACGGCCGCCGGATGTATTTCGCCGATACCCCGATCAAAGCCATCCGCTCATACGACTACGACCTCGACACCGGCGAACTCAGCGGCGAGCGGGTGTTCGCAACGCTGGAGGGCCCAGGCGCTCCGGACGGATCGACGGTCGACGCCGACGGCTGCCTGTGGAACGCCGAATGGGGCGGGGGCCGGGTCGTGCGGTACACGCCCGACGGGCGCGTCGATCGCGTGGTCGCGCTGCCGTGCAGCCGAGTCACCTGCTGCGCCTTCGGGGGCGCGAAGCTCGACCGGCTGTTTGTGACCACCGCGCGCACCGGCCTTGACGCCGGCGCGCTCGCTCGTGAGCCGCATGCAGGGGCGCTGTTTGTGGTCGACGTCGGCGTCACTGGCCTCGCGGACACGCCATTTCCCGCCGCGCGCCTTCCGTTCGCCATTTGAGCAATCGAGGCTGGCGGGGGAGCGTGCGCGTGTCGCGCCGGGGGTATGCGCGGTTGCCGCTCACGGTCATCTTCGCCTATAGCTTCACCCCTTGGCTAAGACGGCGTCGAGAGCGCCTTTGAGATGGAAACGGAGGGTATGATGTTGATTTACCGCGCCAGGGACGCCGGATTCGCCGCCGGATTCGCCCTGATAGCCTGCATGGCGGCCACGTCCGCCTACGCCACCGACCCGACGGCGAAATGGTGCCAGGGCGTCAAGATCGCCGCGTTCCCGGGCGGACCGCAGGGCGGCGTGTTCGCCAACAATGTCTACAACGGCTTCAAGCAGGCCGAGCTCGATCTCGGGCCGACCGTGACCTACTACTTCTCCGACTGGGACCCCAACAAGATGCTGACCCAAATTCAGCAGGCGTTGGCGACCAAAGTCGACGGCATCGCGACTTACGGCTTCGGCGGGGAACCGGCGACGGCCCCGATGGTTGATCAGGCCTTCGCGCAGGGAACGATCTTCACCACCCTCAACACGTCGCTCCCCGACAGCCAGAAGAAATATTCGGCCAAGGGCTTCGGATATGTCGGCGCGCCCAACTATTCCGCGGGTTTCGCGCTTGGCGCAGAGGCGGCGAAACGCGCCAACCTGAAGGCCGGCGACAGCGTCTTCGTCTGGGGACTGAAGGGCCAGGGCGGCGACCGCGGCCAGCGCACCGTCGGGGTGATCGACGCCTTCACCAAGGCCGGGGCAAAAATTATTTACCAAGAGATAGACGCAGCAACCAACGCTGATCCGAACGCCGGCACCGCGACTTTCGTCGGCGTCATGGGCGCGAATCCGGGGATCAAGATCGTCGTCACCGATCATGGCGGCCTGACGTCGAATGTCGGCGTCTACGCGCGCGCCGCTTCGCTGAAGCCAGGGCAGGTCTTCTTCGCCGGCTTCGACATGTCGCCAAACACGGCCCAGGCGGTCAAAGAGGGCTACCAGAACCTCGTCATCGATCAGCAGCCTTACCTTCAGGGCTATCTGCCGATCCTCAATATCTGCTTGACCAAGAAGTACGGCTTCTCGGGTCTTGACGTGAACACCGCCGGCGCGTTCGTGGACTCCACCAACGTCGACGCCGTCGCCCCGCTCGCGGCAAAGGAAATCCGCTGACCGCCGCATCCCTCGAGGCGCGAAACCCTTCGCGCCTCGTCCCCCAAAGAAGAAACGGACCGCCTGTGACCCAATCCTCCGGGGCCGCCGACCCGCCCGTGATTGAGCTGCGCAACGTGTCGAAGACATTCGGCGAAGTCCGGTCGCTGTCGGGGGTGGACTTCGCCGTCAATCGGGGCGAGATCGTTGGCCTGCTTGGGGACAATGGCGCCGGGAAGTCGACGCTGGTGAAAACCGTGATGGGCTTTCACCGGCCAGACGCCGGGGGTGAGATCTATTTTCACGGGCGGCGCATCGACGACTGGTCGGTCGCGAGGGCCCGCAGTCTCGGCATCGAGACCGTCTACCAAGAGCGCGCGCTGAGCGAGAAGCAGCCGATCTGGCGCAACATGTTCATGGGGCGTGAGCCGCGCACGCGCTGGGGCCTGCTCGACGTCAAAAGAATGCGGTCGGAGTCGGCCCGGCTAATGAGCGAGCACATGGGCTTCACTTCTGCCGCAGTGCACCCGGACAACGTCGTCACGACGATGTCGGGTGGGGAAAAGCAAGGCGTGGCCATCACACGCGCGCTCTATTTCGACGCCGAGTTGGTCATCCTCGACGAGCCGACCATGGGGCTGTCGCTGAGCGAAACCCGCAAGACGCTCGATTTTGTCGGCGGCATCAAGAAGGCCGGCAAGTCGGCGATCTTCATCGACCACAACATCTTTCATGTTTACCCCGTCGTCGACCGGCTTTATGTGCTCGATCGCGGCAAAGTCGCCGGCGTCTACGCCAAGAGCGAGATCACGATGGACGAGCTGATCGACCGCCTTTATCGGGTCGCCCGCTCTGGTTCGATGGCGTGACGCCGATGGCGACCGACGCCATTCCGAACCGCCCCGCCGACAATCGTATCGCGCCCCCGTCGGCCTTGCGCCGGCATGGCAGCCAGCTCGGCATCATCGGCGTCGGGCTGGCGATGTGGCTCGCTTTCGTCTTCGCTGCGCCGGCGGTATTCACCAATCTCGACATCTATCGCGCGTTCGCGCAGACGACGCCGCAATTCGGCATCATCGCGCTGGCCCTGACCTTCGTCGTCATCACCGGCGAGATCGACCTTTCGTTTCCCTCGATCATGGCGCTTGGCACGGCGGCGTTTTGTCTCACCACCGCCTATGGCGGGGCGCCGTGGTGGATCGGTCTCGTCTGCGCGCTGGCGACCGGCGCGGCTTGCGGATTGCTCAACGGCCTCCTGGTCGCCAAGCTCAACATTCCATCGCTCGTCATCACCATCGGCACCTCGTTCCTCTATCGCGGGCTCGAGCTGGTGCTGATGAACGGCACCGGGGTGCCTTTAACGGCCGACAAATATCCGCAGATGCACGCGCTGCTGCGCGGCTCGGTGTTCGGCGTCCCGGTTCAGACGCTGTGGATGATCGCAATTCTCATCGTCTTCTGGATCCTGCTCAATCGCACCCGCTTCGGCGCGCATGTGTTCCTGGTCGGCGACAATCCAACCAGCGCGCGGCTGATGGGCGTCAACGCGGTTTCGGTCAAGGCGCGCGCCTTCGTGCTGGTCGGCGTGACCGCCGTCTTCGCCGGCCTGATGACGTCGATCTACGGCTATTATTTCTGGCCGACGACCGGCGACGGCTTTCTCCTCAACACCATCGCCTCGGTCTTCCTCGGCGGCACGTCGGTGTTCGGGGGCACCGGCTCGGTTGTCGGCACTTTCGTCGCCTCGTACATCATCGGCGCGATCAACGCGGGGATCGTCTCCGCCGGCATCAACGCCTTCTATACCCAACTCGCCTTTGGGCTCGTCATCGTGATCTCGGTCGTCCTGCAGACGCTCATCGAACGGCGGATCCGCCGGCAGTCACTGACCGGACGGTGAGCAGAGGCGCACGGCTCCAATGAAGATCACCGCGGTCAAGACCGTCGTCATCAACGCGAAGCTGCGCAATTGGATTTTCGTTCGGGTCGAGACCAACGTTCCGGGGCTGGTCGGGCTCGGCGAGGCGACGCTCGAATTCCAGACCCGCGCCGTCGTGGGCGCGATCGAGGATCTCGCTCCGCTGGTGATCGGCGAAGATCCCCGCCGCATCGAGCATCTCTGGCAAGCGATGTATCGCTATCCGTTCTTCAAGGGCGGCGTGGTGACGATGTCGGCCCTGTCGGGGATCGACCAGGCGCTGCACGACTTGAAAGCGAAGGATCTCGGTGTTCCGCTGTGGCAACTGCTTGGCGGGCTCTCGCGCGATCGGCTGCGAATGTACGATCATCTTGGCGGAGGCGACTCGACCGCTGTCTATGACGACGCGGCCGTGGAATCGTTTTCTGAAAAGGCCGCGCGCTCGCGCGCTGACGGGTTTTCGGCCATCAAGATTCTTGCCGTCGGCAAGACCGCGCCGCTCGACGGACTCGCGGCGCTCAGGAGCGCCGAGCGGCTGATGGCTGCGGCGCGTGAAGGCGCCGGCGACGACATGGACATCATGGTCGATCTGCATGGGCGCACGAGCGCGGCGATGGCGATTCAATACGCCAAGGCGCTCGAGCCCTTCCGCCCGTTCTTTCTTGAAGAACCCTGTCAACCCGAGGATCCCGAGGGCATCGCGCGAGTCGCGCGCTCAACTCCGATTCCGATCGCCGCCGGCGAGCGGCTCACCCATAGGCGCGAGTTCCTGCCGCTGCTGCAATCGCAAGCAATTGCGGTCGCGCAGCCCGACGTCTGTCACGCCGGCGGCCTGACGGAAGTCAGACGCATCGCCGCGCTGTGCGACACTTTCGGCGTCAGCATGGCTCCGCACAATCCGCTGGGCCCGATCGCGACCATGGTCAATATCCATCTTGGCTTCGCGCTGCCGAATTTTCTCATTCAGGAGGTGATGCGCGCCGACGTGCCGTGGCGCGACGAAATCGTCACGGGCGTGACGCCAATCCGCGGCGGCTATGTCGAGCCGAGCCGTGCCCCTGGCGTCGGCGTCGAGATCGATTTCAAGGCGGCGGCGAAGCACCCGTTTCGAGAGGCGCCGCCGATCCAGTGGCGCCACCTCGACGGCGCGGTTGCGGATTGGTGAGCGCCGGTGGCAGGACGGGTCGAGGGACAACATGTTTTGGTTACCGGGGGCGCGCGCGGCATCGGCGCGGCGATCGTCGCCAAGGCGCTCGCCGAAGGCGCGCTCGTTTCCATCATCGATCTCGAGGAGGCGGCGGGGCGTGACCTCCTGATCGCGCTCGACGCGGGGAAGCGCGCTTCATTCAGTGCGGGCGACGTGCGTCGCGCGGCTGACATCGCGCGGGCGCTCGACGCGGCGACGAAAATGTTCGGGCCGGTCACTGGGCTCGTCAACAACGCCGGGCGCAACGTCTACGCCGATCCGGTCACCATGACGGAAGCGGAATGGGAGGATGTCTTTGCCGTCGACCTCAAATCGGCCTGGCTGGTCGCGCGGGCGGTCCTGCCGGCGATGAAGACGGCGAAGAAGGGGGCGATCGTCAACATCGCCTCGCTTCACGCTGACATCACCTACCCCGGAATGTTTCCCTATGCAGCGGCGAAATCGGGCCTCGTCGGGCTGACCCGCTCGCTCGCGCTCGAGGTCGGTCCCTACCAGATCCGCGTCAACGCGCTGTCGCCGGGCTATGTGGAGACGGCGCTGGTCGCCGAGTTCTTCGCCCGTAACGATGCGGCGTTGCGCGAGAAAGTGCTCGCCGCTCATCCGATACGACGACTGGGCAGCCCGGCCGAAATCGCCAATTGCGCCATCTTCCTGTTGTCGGACGAAGCCTCTTTCGTCACTGGCGCCAATTGGCGCGTGGACGGCGGCCTGGGCGCCCGCTTCGCCGGCTGACGCTTTGAGGGGCGATCGCCTATGCGCGCGGGGGCGCCGATGGTCAGGAGACGGCGCGTCCCGGCGCGCCAGCGGTCCTCTGCTGGGGTCGCCGCTGCACTGGCGCGCTGACCGGCAGCGGGGCGGGCTCGGCTTGTGGCTCTTCTCCCTTCAACGCGGCGAATTCGACAGGATCGTGCGAGCAGAACAGCTTGACGTCGCCGATCGTCAACCGCGCGAGCTCGCGCAGGTGATCCAGATTGGTTCGCCGCGCCCCGTCGTCGACGCTCGCGAGCCGTTCGAACGCCCGCAGCCCCGAGGGCGCCGCCCCAGCGCCAGGCTCGATTTCGGAACGGTGGAAATATGCGTCGCCGCAATGGAGCAGCCAATCTTCCGGCCTCCGCACCGCGACGCCGCAATGGCCGCGGGTGTGGCCGGGCAATGGAACCAAGAGAACCTCGTCCCTTGTTCCTGGAATCGCGCGAACGGCGGAGAAGCCGAACCAGGATTCGCCCTCGTCTTTGACCACCGCCCATTTCTTGACGGCTGCGATTTGCACGGCGCGGTAGCGGCCCCGCTCGCTCAGGCTCGACCGATTTGTGGCGGCGCGAAGCTCGTCAGCATAGACATGAACCGCTGCGCCGGGGAAATCGCTGATGCCTCCCGCGTGGTCGAGGTCGAGGTGGGTCGGCACGATGTGGCGCACGTCGCTCGGGCGGTAGCCCAGATCCACGACCTGCCTGAGTGCGGTCTCCGCGACCTCGAGTCGTGGCCGCATCGCCAGGTTGAACAGGTATCCGAGCCGGTGCGGCTCGTTGACGTCCTCGACGCCAAGTCCGGTGTCGACGAGGATCAGTCGGTCATCGCCCTCGATCAGCAGGCAGTGGCAACACATCGGGGCTGGCGACAGCGGCCCGCCCGCGCCTCCGAATATTCTGCCGCCAGGCGGACATAGCGACCCACAGTTGAGATGATGAATTCGCACGCGTCCGATTCTCCGACCGGCTGGATTCACTCACCCTGTCACAAAGAGGGCGTCCGCGTCCACCTACGGCAGGAGCCGGATTGTACAGTGATTGGATGATTCATTTACGTAACTCGTTACTCTTCCCGGACTTGCCGACAGACAGACCGGGAAATCCTGTATTGCTCATCTTTCCTTAAGGGAGCCTTAAACACAAGGAGCTGTTTCAAGTACGCGGGAACATCAACTGGGAGAGCATTTGTTGACGGCCCTGCGCAGGAAGACGAGCGACGGATCTCCCGATATGCGCTGTTCAAAATAGGGTGACCTTTGACGAAGGCCCACGCTCGGGACCCCGGGGAGGGGGTGCGACATGTCGAGAAATCGCTATCATCGACGCCACTTCGATGGTGCGATCCGGGTCGAACAGGCAGGTCGACAACCAGCAGGGTTGCAATCGTCAGGCGGCAGGAGAACTAAATTCGCCGCCGTCTGGCTTCTCGGCGCGGCGGACAATCATGATCGTCGTCGCCGTCATCATGGGCCTTCACGCCGCGCCTTCCGCGGCCTTGGCTCGCTCGGCGCGCTTGCGGTCGTTTGGGTCGAGCAGACTTTTCCGCAGGCGGATCGATTTTGGCGTCACCTCGACAAGCTCGTCGTCCTCGATATAGGCGAGCGCCTTTTCGAGCGTCATCTGGATCGGCGGCGTGAGACGCACCGCCTCGTCCTTTGAGTGGGTGCGGATGTTGGTGAGCTTCTTGCCCTTGAGCACGTTGACCTCGAGGTCGTTGTCGCGCGTGTGCTGGCCAACGACCATGCCTTGGTAGACCTTGGCGCCCGGCTCAATCATCATCGGGCCGCGGTCCTCGAGGTTCCACATCGCGTAGGCGACCGCTTCACCCGCTTCATTCGAGATCAGGACGCCGTTGCGCCGGCCCGCAATTTCTCCCTTCCAGCGGCCCCAATTGTGGAACAGGCGGTTCATAACCGCGCTGCCGCGGGTGTCGGTGAGGAGCTCGCCGAGGTAGCCGATGAGGCCGCGCGTGGGCGCGAGAAAGACGAGGCGCAAGCGTCCGCCCCCCGAGGGGCGCATTTCGATCATCTCGCCCTTGCGCTCGCTCATCTTCTGAACCACGACGCCGGAATGCTCCTCGTCGACGTCGATCACCACTTCCTCGATCGGCTCCAGGATCTCGCCGCCCTCGTCGCGGCGATAGAGCACCCTCGGACGCGACACGCTGACCTCGAAGCCCTCGCGGCGCATGGTCTCGATCAGGATCGCGAGCTGCAACTCGCCGCGTCCGGAGACGACATAGGCGTCGGAATTCGGCGCCTGCTCGACTTTCAGCGCCACATTGCCTTCCGCCTCCTTGAACAAGCGGTCGCGGATGACGCGGCTCGTCACCTTGTCGCCCTCGGTTCCGGCAAGCGGGCTGTCGTTGACCGAAAAGGTCATTGACAGCGTCGGCGGGTCGATGGGCTGGGCGGTGAGCGGCTCGACCTCCTCCGGGCTGCACAGGGTGTCGGCAACGTTGAACCTCTCCAGGCCCGCGATCGCCACGATGTCGCCTGCGACCGCCTCCTCGATGGGAGCGCGTTCGATGCCACGGAAGGCGAGAATACGCGACACGCGGCCCTGCTCAATCGTGTCGCCCTGACGATCGATGACTTTCACCGGCGCGTTGGTCTTAATTGAGCCTGAGAACACGCGGCCGGTGATAATGCGCCCGAGATAGGGATTGGCCTCGAGCAGCGTGCCGAGCATGCGGAAGCCTCCGGCTCCGACTTTTGGAGGCTCGACATGTTTCAGCACCAGGTCGAAGAGCGGAGCCATGTTCTCTTTTGGGCCATCGGCGGAGGCCGCCATCCAGCCCTGCTTTGCCGAGCCGTAGAGGATCGGAAAGTCGAGCTGCTCGTCTGTGGCGTCAAGCGCCGCGAAAAGATCGAACACCTCGTTGACGACCTCGCTTGGCCGCGCGTCCCCCTTGTCGACTTTGTTGACGCAGACAATGGGTTTGAGCCCGATCTTCAGCGCCTTGCCGACCACGAACTTGGTCTGCGGCATCGGCCCTTCGGCGGCGTCGACGAGCACGATCGCGCCGTCGACCATCGACAGGATGCGCTCGACCTCGCCGCCGAAATCCGCGTGGCCCGGCGTATCGACGATGTTGACGCGCACGTCCTTCCAAACGACCGAAGTCGCCTTGGCGAGAATGGTGATGCCGCGCTCGCGCTCGAGGTCGTTCGAATCCATGACCCGCTCGGCGACGCGCTGATTGTCGCGGAACGCGCCCGATTGCTGCAAAAGCCGGTCGACGAGCGTCGTCTTACCGTGGTCGACGTGGGCGATGATCGCGACGTTACGAAGCTTCATGGACGTGGGGACTTTGCTGGCGGAGGACGGCCGAATCGTGCAGATGCGCGCCCTGTCTTTCGGCCGCGAAAGAAACCGAGGCGTGACGGCCCAGCGCGGGTTCGCGGCCGACGATTGTGCGCCGCAATACATGAGGGAAGGCCGAAAGGGAAGCGCAATGCGAAGCGAAGGCGGGACCGCCGGCGCGGTTTACAACGCGTCCAAGTGCCCCTAGCCTTTCCATGAGCCGCGACGCCCGCCAGCGAGGGAGGATGGATGGACGTCAATCTGCGCCGGCAGACGCTTGCAGACACGCTGCGCCGAAGCGCTCAGCGGGTCCCGGACCGGCTCGGTCTCGCCTGCGGATCGACGCGCTGGACCTATCGCGAGTTCCTCGAAGTCAGCGAGCGGCTTGCGGGAGCTCTCGCCGGGCGCGGCGTCAGGCGCGGCGACAAGCTGGCGGTCCTTGCCCGCAACTCGCACGGCTTTGTCGCGCTGCGCTATGCGCTGATGCGGATCGGCGCGGTCATGGTTCCTATCAACTTCATGTTGCAGCCCGACGAAGTCGGCTTCATTCTCAACCATTCCGGCGCACGCATGCTTGCTTGTGACAGCGGCATGGGCGAGGTGGCCCGGAAAGCGGCGGCGCAGGCGCCTCAGGTGACCGAACTCCTTTGGCTGCCGTCCGAAGAGGACACCGCTCCAGTCGGGGGAATGACCAATTTTCAGGCGCTGGTCGAGGCGGGGGGCAACGCGCCCGCGGACGGGCCGGAAAGTTTCGACGTCGCCCAGATCGTCTATACGAGCGGCACCGAGTCTCGCCCCAAGGGGGTGCAGCTCACCCACGACGCAATCCTGTGGCAGTATGTGAGCTGCATGGTCGACGCCGAGATCGGGGGCGACGACGTGGCGGTGCACGCGCTGCCGCTCTATCATTGCGCGCAGCTGGACGTGTTCCTCGGCCCGTCGATCTACGCCGGCGGCGTTAATGTCGTGACCGCGAAGCCCGTTCCGGACAATATCTTCCGGCTCATCGAGCGCGAGCGCGCAACCTCCTTTTTCGCGCCGCCGACGGTGTGGATTGCGATGTTGCGCGCGCCGGGTTTCGACGCCGCGGACCTGTCGAGCCTGCGCAAGGGCTACTACGGCGCATCGATCATGCCGGTCGAGGTGATGCGGGAGATGGCGGCCCGCATGCCGAAGGTGCGCCTCTGGAACCTCTACGGCCAGACGGAGATCGCCCCGCTCGCCACTATGCTCGGGCCCGACGATCAGTTGCGCAAGCCCGGCTCCTGCGGCCGCCCCGTGCTCAATGTCGAGACCCGGATCGTTGATGAAGCAATGGGCGATGTGAAGCCCGGCGAGGTTGGCGAGATCGTTCATCGTTCGCCCCATCTGATGCTCGGCTACTACAAGGACGAGCAGAAGACGGTCGAGGCGTTCCGCGGCGGCTGGTTCCACTCGGGCGATCTCGCCACCATCGACGATGAGGGCTTCATCAGCGTCGTCGACCGCAAGAAGGACATGATCAAGTCCGGCGGCGAGAATGTGGCGAGCCGCGAGGTCGAGGAGGCGATCTACCTTCTCGCGGGCGTATCGGAAGTCGCGGCGATCGGGGTGCCGCATCCTCATTGGATCGAGGCGGTGGTGGCCGTCGTGGTGCCCAAGGCGGGAGCGACGCTGAACGAGACCATTGTCCTCGACCATGCCCACAAGGTTCTGGCCGGCTTCAAGGTCCCGAAGCGCGTCATCCTCGCTGAGGCCCTGCCAAAGAACCCGAGCGGCAAGATCCTGAAGCGGCAGTTGCGCGAGGAGCACGGCGCGGCGTTCGAGCACGAACCCGCGACCGTGAGGCCTTGACCATCGCGCTGGGGCCGAGCTTGGGCCGAGCCCGTCGTTAGCCTGGATGCGCTAAGCGTCCTGAGGGCTCGCAATCTTGCTCATGGCCGCCTGAACGGCATGACCGCGATCCCCTTCGAGCCCGCTCACTTCGCTATCGGCGCGTACTTGCCGGCGCTCCACATATTGATGTCGTAGCTCGGATCGAGGATGTCGCCCTTGCTGTCGAACCTCACCGGGCCCATCACTGTGTCTACCGGCTTGCCGTCCTTCAGCGCCGCGGCGATCTTCGCCGGGTCGTCCGACCCTGACCGCTTGATTCCGTCGGCGATCGCCTGGATCACGCCATAGCTGAACAGGGTGAAGCCTTCCGGGTCGTAGCCCTGGGCCTTGAACTGCTCGAGCGCCTTAGCCGCATTGGGCGAGCGGCGGGGATCGGTCGGGAAGGTGAACAACGTCCCCTCGCCCGCCGGGCCGGACATGGCCCAGAACTCGGAGGTCGCGATGCTGTCGCCGGTCATCAGCTGGAACTTGGCGCCCTGGTCGGCTGCCTGCCTGAGAATGAGCCCTGCCTCGGCGTGATAGCCGCCAAAATAAACGAATTCCGCCCCCGCGCTCTTCAGCTTGGTGACGACTGCGGTATAGTCCTTCTCACCCGGATTGATGCCTTCGAACATGATCTCGGTCACGCCGCCGGCGTTGAGCTTGTCCTTGACCACAGAGGCCAAGCCTTTCCCATAGGCCGACTTGTCGTGCAGGATCGCGATCTTCTTGCCTTTGTATCTATCGGCGATCCACGGCGCGATGAACTCGCCCTGCCGATCGTCGCGCGGGTAGAGGCGCATGACCGTGGCACGTCCCTTTTCGGTCATCACCGGGTTCGATGACGCTGGGCTCATCATAAGGACGTTGTTCTCGGAATAAACGTCGGAAGCGGGGATCGACGAGCCCGAGCATGCGTGGCCGTCGACATATTTGATCTGTTGGCCGACGATGAGGTTGGCGATTGCGACCGCCTGCTTGGGATCGCAGGCGTCGTCTTCGACGACAATTTTGATCTTCCGTCCGTTGACCCCGCCGGAATCGTTAATCGCCGCCGCGGCGGTCTCTGCGCCCCGCTTCATCTGTTCACCGATGCTGGCGACCGGCCCGGTCATCGGCCCGGCGACCGCGATCGTGATGTCCTGAGCCATCGGCGCGGTCGGGCCAAACAGCCCAAGGCCCGTGACAAGACCAGCTGCCGACAGGATTAATGTCGCGCGCATGGCTAACCTCCCTCGTGTGACGTTTTTCTTTTGGCCGGCCGGTGGCCCGGACGCCCCCCGAGTTGCGATAGACGGGAATGTAGGCGATGGCAACCTTGCCAGAGCCCGCTACGCTTCCGCCCGCCAGCGCATTTTGAGCGTAGGCAGTCCCGAATTCATGTTCACCCCTTTACCGACGAGCGTGAACCCCTCGCGCTCATAGAAGCGCCGCGCGCGCGAGTTGGCTTCGTTGACCTCGAGGTCGACGACTCCTGGCGAACGGCGTTTGGCCTCGTCGATGAGCGCTGAGGCAAGCCCCGAGCCATGCTCGGCCGGCGCGACGCAGAGCTGGTCGAGGTGGCCGGATATCGGATCGATCGTGACGAAGCCGGCGGGCTTATCGCAGGCAAGCCCGACGACGATCGCGCCGCCCGCGGCGCGGAGCGCGCGCAGGCGGTCGTCGATCCAGCCGCGGCGGGCGTCGAAATCGATCGGGAGGCCGATCGCGGTCCAGGCGGCGGCCCAGAGATCGGTCAACGCGGGAAGATCGGCCTCGGCAAAATCGCGCAGGGCGAGGGTCGACGCGGTCACCGCTCCGTCAGCTTGAGTTCGATCCGCCGGTTGCGGGCGAGCGCCTCGTCGTCGGTTCCCTGGTCGATCGGCTGGAATTCGCCGAAGCCTGCCGCGGCCAGACGGTCGGGCTCGACTCCCTTGCTGATCAGATATTGCACCACCGAGACTGCGCGCGCCGCCGACAGCTCCCAGTTGGACTTGTACTGGCCGCCGCCGCCGATCGGCCGATTGTCGGTATGACCGTCGACACGCAGGATCCAGGGAAGGTCTGGCGGAATCTCGCGTTCGAGATCGAGTACCGCGGAAGCGAGCGTATCGAGCGACTGGCGGCCGGCTGGACTAAGGTCGGCCTTGCCGACGTCGAACAGCACCGAGGATTCGAACACGAACCGGTCGCCGACGACCCGGATGTCCGGCCGCGAACCGAGGATCTGGCGCAAGCGCCCGAAGAAGTCGGAGCGGTAGCGGTTGAGCTCCTGGACCTTCTGCGCAAGCGCGACGTTGAGCCGCTGGCCGAGGTCCGCGATTTTCGATTGCGACTCCTTGTTCGAGGCCTCCGAGGCGCTGAGCGCGTCCTCGATCGCCGCCAGCTGCCGGCGCAGAGCCGCGATCTGCTGGTTGAGCACGTCGACCTGGGCGAGCGCCTGGGCCGAGATCTGCCTCTGCTGATCGAGGGCCATGGCCGCCGCCGAAGCCTTGCCGCTGGCCGCGCCCGCGTCGACCGCGCCTTGCGAGGCTGCGTCCTTGAGCCGCTTCTGCTCCCGCTCCGCGCTATCGAGAGTCGCGGTCAAGGTCGAAATCCTCGCCTCGTCGGCGCCTTTCTGCGAGCGCTCGAGCGCCAGGAGATTGGTAAGTTCCTCGATTTGCCGGTTGAGCTTGACCAACGCCTCGTCTTTACCGGTGACTTCCTGCGACAGGAAGAACTGGGCCAGCATGAAGACCGACAGGAGAAATATTATGATCAAAAGCATCGTCGACAAAGCGTCGACGAAACCAGGCCAATAGTTCACTGCCTCGTAGCGGCGTGAGCGCGACAGCGCCATTGAGAATTCCTCTTCCGCGTCAATCGGGCGCTATTCTGCTACCTTCTCGCCGTTTATCGGGAGAAGAAACTAGCGCGTTCCCAGTTCGTCCAGCAGGCGGCGGAGGAGCTTGCCGATGTCCTCCTGCTGCACCGCCTGCGCGTCGACCCAGTCGCGAATTTGCTGCTGCTCGGTGCGCATATGGCCGACGAGAGCCTGAATGCCTTCGGCGAGCGTCGCGATCGCCTTGGTGTCGCGTTGATTCTCAATCGCCGGCTGCCCGGATTGAATGATCGACGCCTCGGGGATCGTCTCGGCAATTGGCGTCGTCTGGACGTGGCTGGCGAGAAACTCCTCGAATTCGGAGTAGAAGCGATTCTGCGCCTGGCCAGCCTGGAGGTCGAGGAAGCCGAGGATCAGCGAACTCGCGAGGCCGAATAGCGATGAGGTGAACGAGACGCTCATGCCAGCTATCGGCGCCGACAAGCCCTGCTTGAGGTCGCCGAACATGGTCGCCGTATCGACGCCGGTCTTCATGCTTTCGATGACGCCGGCGATAGAGTGCACCGTTTCCAACAGGCCCCAGAAGGTGCCGAGCAGCCCGAGAAAGACCAGAAGGCCGATCAGATAGCGGCTGAGCTCGCGTCCCTCGTCGAGTCGGGTGGCGATGGAGTCGAGGATAGCGCGGGTAGTGATGGTCGAAAGACCGCGCGCGCCCGCCCCGGCGTTGAGCATCGCCGCCATCGGGGCGAGCAGCCGGGCGGTGGGGGCTGACCCGGTCTGGGCGCCGGTCAGCGAATTGACCCAGTGAATCTCGCGAAAGAGCCGGATCACCTGGCGGAAAGTGAACAGCGCGCCGATCGCCAGAACCCCGAGGATGAGGCCGTTGAGGCCCGGATTGGCGCTGAAGGCGAGTGCGATCTGCTGATAGAGAATGAGAACGACAAATCCGACCAGGGCCAAGAACGCCGCCATCCCGACGAGGAATATACGCGGGGAAGTGAGGAGGCGGATATCCGGATCTTGGGCCATGGATCGTCGAATCGAACCTTAAGAACAACGCGGACGTTTGCGTCCCAATATCATAATAAATGAGAGGACGAAGCGGCGACAGAGAGGGGTCTCGGTCGCCGAGTTGTCGGGCGGTTAAAGCCAGGCGTCACGCCGCGTTCAATTTCGGCTTCAGCCAGCGACGATTGAGTAGAACCTCTGCGATCTGCACCGCGTTCAGCGCCGCACCTTTGCGCAGATTGTCGGACACGATCCAAAGGTTGAGGCCATTGTCGATCGTCGGGTCGTCGCGGATGCGGGAGATGTAGGTCGCGTCCTCGCCCGCCGCCTCGTGAGGCGTGATATAACCGCCAGGCTCGCGCCGGTCGATGACCAGGCAGCCCGGCGCCTTGCGCAGGATCTCGCGCGCCTCGTCGGCGCTGATCGGATCGACGAACTCGACGTTGACGGCTTCCGAATGGCCGATGAACACCGGCACGCGGACGCAGGTCGCCGTCAGCTTGATCTTCGGGTCGAGGATCTTCTTGGTCTCAGCGACCATCTTCCATTCTTCCTTGGTCGAGCCGTCGTCCATGAAGACGTCGATATGCGGAATGACATTGAAGGCGATGCGCTTCGGGAACTTCTTCGGCTCGACCGGATCGGACACAAACACGGCGCGGGTTTGGGCGAACAATTCGTCCATCGCGTCCTTGCCCGCGCCGGACACTGACTGATAGGTCGCCACCACCACGCGCCTGATGGTCGCCCGGTCATGCAGCGGCTTCAGGGCCACCACGAGCTGCGCCGTCGAGCAGTTGGGGTTCGCGATGATGTTCTTTTTGCCGAAGCCCTTGGCCGCCGCCGCGTTGACCTCGGGCACGATGAGCGGCACGTCCGGATCCAGCCGCCACGCCGACGAATTGTCGATAACGACGCAGCCCCGGGCGCCGATCTTCGGCGAATATTCCTTCGACACGGCGCCCCCGGCCGACATGAGGCAGATGTCGGTATCGGAAAAGTCATAGTGCTCGAGCGCGCGGCACTTGAGGGTCTTGTCGCCGAACGAGACCTCGCGGCCAATCGAGGCGGGAGAGGCAAGCGCCACCACCTCGGACACCGGAAAGCGGCGCTCGGCGAGAATCGCGAGCATCTCGCGGCCAACATTGCCGGTAGCGCCGGCGACCGCGACCTTGAAGCCTGACATCACGAAGAATTCCTTGTTCGACCCGCCTCCCCTCAAGCCCGGTGATAGCGGGCCTCTCAATCCCGGCCTCCCGTCGGGGAGGACCCGAGAGGCGCGGTCAGCCGTTCGCCCGGGCTTTTGGGGCGAAGG
The DNA here is from genome assembly GCA_963761435.1 of uncultured Alphaproteobacteria bacterium. Classification (GTDB taxonomy): domain Bacteria; phylum Pseudomonadota; class Alphaproteobacteria; order Rhizobiales; family Beijerinckiaceae; genus Roseiarcus. The sequence continues at coordinate 19,572 of CAVXHJ010000013.1, forward strand.
GTGATTTGGTGGCCGTTTTCAACCAGCGGCAGCGCATGGAGCCTATCGGATGAGGGCGGAGAAACCACGAGATTTGGGAAAACCATGACCCGGCGAGGTTGTCAATGAGAAGAAATGGGGGACGGGGGCTCTCGGCTGAACGTTATCCGGCGGTTCGCAATCGGCGACTCAGCCGCGTGAGAACCGCGGGGCTAGCGCCCATCCCCCATCCATTCGCTCTTCAGGATCGCCATCATGATAAGGTCGGCGCGCGTCCCGTCGGCCAGACGGTAGGCCTTGCGCAGGATGCCGTCGCGGGTGAAGCCGAGCTTCGAATAGGCGCGCTGGGCGCGGGCGTTGTCGGCGAAGCAGTCGAGGTAGAGGCGTTCCGCGCCCATCGGTCCGAACGCCTCGTCAAGGACCAGCCCCAGAAACGCCGTGCCCATCCCTTCTCCGGGGCGTGTGACCGCGATGCGCTTGAGGTAGAGGTTGGCGTGCGCGTCGCCGAGGCCGCGCAGGATGGCGAAGGCCTCGACCGCGCCGGATTTCCCGATCCCGAGCCGATACGCGTGAACAGGCGAATCGAACATCGCCCGGTGCTCGGCTGCTTCCGAGCGGCCGACGTAAAATTCGAAGCCCGGCGAGCGCTCGATCGCCATCACCGCGCCGATATCGGCGAGCGCAGCCGGGCGCAACGTAAGCCGGAAGGGGTTCATGAAGGTTGGGGCGCTTTATCGTAGGATCGAGGGTGGCCCTGACCATTGCGCGTGGCGGCGCGAGCGTCTATACCCCGCCGTCGCTTGAGCGGGCTCGCGTCGCTCAAGAGATCATTGGGAGGGCGCTTAGCTCAGCGGTAGAGCACCTCGGTGACATCGAGGGGGTCGTAGGTTCAATCCCTACAGCGCCCACCATTCCCCCCGTTCTTCTCCGCCTCATTTTCGCGCCGGTTTTCGGCCACAGCCGCGAAACGGCGCTTCTCCCGATCGCTGCGCTCTATCGACGGATTGCATCATTGTCATTGCGCACGACGGCGTTCACCGACGCGAAACGATCAAAGGCCGGCCGGGCGCTCTTAAGTCTTGTCCCGCTGGCGCTTCTCGCCGCCGCTGCCGGCCGCGCGGATGCGGCTGATTCGCAGGGTGCGATCAGGGACAAGCACGGGGACTGGGTGACGCGCTGCGAGACCCCGCCTGGCGCGGCCCAGGAACAATGCGCCATCGTGCTAAGCGTCGTTGACCAGGAACGGCCGAATCTGATCCTGGTCGTCATCATGCTCAACACCGCCGACCGGAAGGCGCGGCTCATGCGGGTGATCGCGCCGCTCGGGGTATTGTTGCCTCCAGGCGTGAGCCTGCGGATCGATGACGCGGACGCCGGGCGGTTGAGCTTCCTGCAATGCCTCCCCAACGGCTGCGTCGCCCAGCTCGCGGTGGACGACGCGCTCCTCGACAAGCTGAAGAAGGGAAAGACCGCGACCCTCGGCATCTTTCAAACCCCCGAGCAGGGCGTCGGCATGCAGACGCCGCTCGCCGGCTTCAAGGAAGCCTACGAGCAATTGCCTTGACGGCGGGAGCGGGGTAAGCACCGCCTTGTCCTTCAAACGAATCCCAGCCGCTCAATTGTCGAAGCCTCAAGCAATGATTGTTCGCGCAACGCTATTCCGCATCGCGCCTTTTTTGACAGCGCTTGGCGTTCTCGGCGGTTGCAGCACCGTTGGCTCGGTGGGCGACTCGGTCGGCGGATTTCTCTCCCATCGGGATCCGAACGCGGAGGGCCTCAATTTGGGTGCAAACCCGCGGCCGGTCGCAGGCCAACCCGCGACCAATCCGAGCGACAAGCCGAAGGTTCTGCCGGTCGCCTCGCAGGACATCAATTGCCCGGAGGTGCAGATCGCCGACTCTGGCGCTGCGATGCGTGTCGGCGGCCCAGAGAATGCCTCGGTGCGCTATCAGTTCAATATCAGCGATACAGCGCGCCAGTGCGATCCCGCCGGTCCCGGCCAAGCCACGATCAAGATTGGCGTGAAGGGCGCGGTGGTGATCGGACCGGCCGGCTCGGCCGGGACGTTCAACGCGCCGCTGAAGATCACGGTGACACGCGACGCCGACAAGACGGACGTCTTTTCGCAGACGTACAAGGTCGAGGCGGCGACGGACGGCGTCACGGCCGGCGTGTTCCGCCTCGTGACCGATCCGATAACGGTGCCAATGACGACTCTGCAACTCGCGGACGTCTATTCAATCACATTGGGCTTCCAAGGCGGGACTGGCGGTCCGCCGCCGGCGCCCCACAACAAGAAAAAGAAGAAGAAGGCAGGCTAGGTGAACGGCGGGGCCGGGCGCGTCTTGCGTTGACAATGTCCGCTCGGTCAGGCTAGCTCCAACCGTCAGTCGAAGACACTTCGCGGAAGAGTCCGGCGTTTCGTCGCCGGCGCCGAAGGCGCAACCGCCCCGGAAACGCTCAGGCCGTAGGGACCGCGCAAGTGATGACGCTCTGGAAAGAGGCGCGCGTCAAAAGCGTTCGCCCACCGACGGGGGCAACCGCGAGTAGCGGGAAATCTCTCAGGTCATCGGACAGAGGGGGCGTCCGCAAGCGCTAAAGCCGCAAGTCGGCGGCTCGGCGTTGGGTGGGCGCTTGTTCACGACTGGCTGGGCCATGAACGAAGCCGCGAATCAAGAGACGCCGTTACACGCGCTGCACGTCGAACTCGGCGCGCGGATGGCCCCGTTCGCCGGCTACGACATGCCCATCCACTATCGGATGGGGGTTCTCGCCGAGCATTTCCATACCCGGAAGCATGCCGGGCTATTCGATGTTTCGCATATGGGCCAGGCGCTGCTCGAGGGCGCCAACCACGCGACCGTCGCGGCGTTTCTCGAAACGCTTTGCTCCGCGGACTTCCTTGGTCTCGCCCCCGGCCGCCAGCGATACACCCAATTGCTCAACGACGACGGCGGGATTGTCGACGACATCATGGTCACGCGCCCGCCCGGCGCGGACGGGGCGCTGAGACTCGTCGTCAACGCCTCGCGAAAGGCGGTCGACATGGCGCTCATCGGCGCTCGCTTGCCCTCGACCGCCTGTCTGACGCCGCTCGGCGAGGCGGCGCTGATCGCCCTTCAGGGACCGTTGGCGGCTCTGACATTGGCGCGGCTGGCCCCTGGCGAGGGAGTCGAGACCATGCCGTTCATGAGCGCTCGTCCGGCCCGGGTCGCAGGGTTCGAAACCTTCATCTCACGCTCCGGCTACACAGGCGAAGACGGCTACGAGATTTCGCTCGCCTCGACCCATGCGGAAAGTCTAGCGCGCATTCTCCTCGCCGAGCCTGATGTTGCGCCGATCGGGCTCGGCGCCCGCGATTCGCTTAGGCTCGAAGCTGGCCTCTGCCTCTACGGCCACGAGCTTGACGAGACGGTCGATCCGGTCGAGGCGGCTCTTTCGTGGTCGATTCAGAAGCGTCGGCGCGCGGAAGGTGGATTTCCGGGCGCCGCGCGCATTCAGGCCGCTCTGGCCGATGGGCCTTCCCGTCTGCGCGTCGGCGTTCGTCCCGACGGTCGCGCGCCGGCGCGGGAGGGGGCGGAAATCGTCTCGCAAGACGGCGCGCCGATCGGCGTCGTAACCTCGGGCGGTTTTGGCCCGAGCGTCGGCGCGCCGATTGCGATGGGCTATGTCGAGCGCGCCTACGCGACGGTTGGAACCTCGATCAACCTCATGGTTCGCGGCAAGCCTTTGAGCGCTCGGGTGGCCCCGCTGCCCTTCTATCCCCACGCCTATTATCGCGGCTGAACAAGGAACGCATGATGCCGGAGATCCGTTACACCAAGGACCACGAATACGTCCGCGTCGACGGAGCCGAAGGCGTCGTCGGCATCAGCGAGTACGCGCAGCAGCAACTCGGCGACGTCGTCTTTGCCGAGACGCCGCCGATCGGCAAGGCGCTGAAGCCGGGCGATCCGGCCGCGGTGGTCGAGAGCGTCAAGGCGGCGAGTGACGTATTCGCGCCGGTTTCCGGCGAAGTCATCGCCGTGAATTCGGAGGTCGAATCGACCCCCGGTCTCATCAACGAGGACGCGCTGGGACGCGGCTGGCTGTTTCGCATCAAGCTTGCCGACCCGACGGAGCTCGGCGGATTGATGGATGAATCCGCCTACGCCGCCTATCTCAAGACCTTGGGCTGAGCGATGCGCTATCTGCCGTTCGACGCAAATGACCGCGAGGCGATGCTGGCCCGTATCGGCGTCCCTGACATTGGGGCGCTGTTCGCCGATATTCCCGCTGACAAACGGGTGCAGGGCCTTCTCGAGTTGCCGTTGGCCAAGAGCGAAATGGCAGTCGAGCGAGCGATGGCGGCCTTCGCCAATCGGAGCCTCGCCGCGGGGTCCGGCCCGTTCTTTCTGGGTGCGGGCGCATATCGGCGCCATATCCCGGCGACCGTCGATCATCTCATCCAGCGCTCGGAATTCCTGACCAGCTATACCCCCTATCAGCCGGAGATCTCGCAAGGGACGCTGCAAGTCCTGTTCGAATTCCAGACGCAGGTCGCCGCTCTCGCCGGCATGGAGGTCGCGAACGCCTCGATGTACGACGGTTCGACCGCTTGCGGCGAGGCGATGTTGATGGCGCACCGCCTGACCCGGCGCAATCGGGCGGTGATCTCGGGCGGGCTGCACCCGCAATATGCCGATGTCTGTGCAACATTGGCGCATATGGCGGGCGACACGATCGTCCGGCTGCCACCCGACCTGAAGGCCAAAGAAGACATCGCCAAGGCGATCGACGACGAGACGAGCTGCGTCATCGTGCAGGCGCCCGACTTCTTCGGCAACCCGCGTGACCTGACGCCAGCCGCCGCCGCCGCCCATGCCCGCGGCGCCCTTTTGATTGCGGTCTTCACTGATCCCGTGGCGCTTGGCGCGCTGCGTTCTCCCGGCGAAATGGACGCCGACATCGCGGTCGGAGAAGGGCAGGGGATCGGCAATGCGCTCAGCTTCGGCGGCCCCTATCTCGGCTTGTTCGCGACGCGCGCCAGGAACGTGCGCCAGATGCCGGGGCGTCTGGCCGGCGAGACGGTTGACGCGGAAGGGCGACGCAGCTTCGTGCTCACGCTTTCGACCCGTGAGCAGCATATTCGGCGAGAAAAGGCGACGAGCAACATTTGCACCAACTCTGGCCTGTGCGCGTTGGCGTTCTCGATCCATCTGACGTTGCTGGGCGCCGCCGGACTCAGGCGCCTAGCGAAGGTTAACCATGCCAACGCGGTGCGGCTCGCCGAGCGGTTCGCCGAGATCCCGGGGGTCGAGGTCGTCAATGGGCACTTCTTCAATGAATTCAGCATGCGCACGCCCCAGCCGGCCGACGAGCTGATCGAGGCCTTGGCGCGCAAAGGCGTGATCGGTGGATTGCCGGTTTCGCGGCTTTTGCCGGACGGCGGGCTTGACGACATCATCGTCGTCGCGAGCACCGAAACCAATACCGAAGAAGACGGCGCGGCCTATGCGCGGGCGCTGGCCGATTGCCTGCGGTGAGGCCCCAGAGAGAGCGACTGCCATGAATGTTCAAGGCCGCCCCACTCGCCCTGAGACGACCGACGCGTCGTCGGGCGGAACCTTCACCGGAAACCGTGGCTTGGCCATGGAGGAGGCGCTCATCTTCGAGATTGGGCGCCTCGATGCGACCGGCGTGGATATCGAGGAGCCGGCAAGTTTTCAGTCAAGGTTGGGCCCGCACGCGCGCGGAAGCGCGATTGAACTGCCCGGTTTGGCGGAGCCCGAGGCGATCCGCCACTATGTGCGCCTGTCGCGCAACAACTATTCGATCGATGCCGGGATCTACCCGCTCGGCTCATGCACCATGAAGCACAATCCCCGCCTCAACGAGAAAATGGCGCGACTGCCAGGATTCGGTGACGTTCACCCCCTGCAGCCGGGCTCGACCGTGCAAGGCGCGCTCGAAGTCGTCGAAGCTTTGGCCAACGCCTTGCTCACGATGACCGGCATGGATGCGATCGCGATGTCGCCGAAGGCCGGCGCGCACGGCGAGCTTTGCGGCATGATGGCGATCAAGGCGGCGATCGAGGCGCGGGGAGAGGGTGCGACGCGGCGAGTCGTGCTGGTGCCCGATTCCGCCCACGGCACGAATCCCGCGACCGCGGCGCTGATCGGCTACTCGGTCCGATCCGTTCCAGCGAGCGAGGACGGAAACGTCAGCGTCAAAGCGGTGCGCGCGGCCCTTGCCTCCGACGTTGCGGCGATCATGCTTACCAATCCCAACACCTGCGGACTGTTCGAGCGCCAGATCGTCGAAATCGCCGAGGCGGTGCACGAGGCGGGAGCGTATTTCTACTGCGACGGCGCCAATTTCAACGCCGTCGTGGGCAAGACCCGTCCCGGCGATCTCGGCGTCGACGCGATGCATATCAACCTCCACAAGACGTTCTCGACCCCGCACGGCGGCGGCGGCCCAGGCGCGGGGCCGGTCGCCTTATCGTCGCGGCTCGCGTCTTACGCGCCTGTTCCTTTCGTCGTGCGCGAAGGTCAAACGCTTCGCCTTGTCGAGCACGCCGAGGGCAGCGCCTCGTTCGGCCGGATGTGCGCGTTTCACGGGCAAATGGGGATGTTCGTGCGCGCGCTCAGTTTCATTCTGTCCCATGGCGCTGACGGTCTGCGGCAGGCCGCGGAGGATGCGGTGCTGTCGGCCAACTACGTTCGCGCCTCGCTCAACGACGTGATGAGCGCGCCGTTCGGCGATAGGGCCTGCATGCACGAGGCGCTTTTCGACGATCGCTGGCTCAAGGACACCGGGCTCACGACGCTCGACTTCGCCAAGGCGATGATCGACGAGGGCTATCACCCGATGACGGTTTACTTTCCGCTTATCGTGCATGGGGCGATGCTGATCGAGCCCACGGAGTCCGAATCGAAGGCGACTCTCGATCTGCTGATCATGACGATGCGCGATCTCGCGATTGCCGCGCGAGCCGGCGAGCGCGAGCAATTCCAATCAGCGCCGATCCATGCGCCCCGGCGGCGGCTCGATGAGAACTCGCGCCGCGCGACAGCCGGTTTTGCGCTGGACGAAGCCTGAGCCGGCGTGACAGGCCATGCCGCTCGCTCTTCCTTGTGACGCCATTATGGCTCTAGACTGCAACCGGTCAATTCCGCAATTGTTCGCGCCAGAGGGCTGAGCCGCAATGTCATCCGGTCTGATCCGTTTCGCTGTCGCGAGTTTCATCGTTGCCGCGGTGGCGGCGTTCGCCAATGGGGCCTTCGCGGAGGACGCTCCTGCCACGCCGCCGGCCGGGCAGACCCCCGCAGCCACGACGCCCGCGCCCCCGGCTCCGGAGGCCCAAAAGCCCGCCGAGCCAGCTGCGCCGTCGGGCGAAGCCTCGACCGGCGAAGTCGTCGACATGCCGGCGCGGGCCTTCGCCTACATCGAAGGCAAGGCGGATCGGGACGAAATCTACAGCGCGATTGTCGGCTCCCTCGGCCTCGTAAAGCAGGACATGGATAAGGCGAACCTGGTGCCCTCCGGCCGGCCGCTCGCGGTCTTCGTCGAATCGGACGACACCGGGTTTAAATATCACGCCGGATATCCTCTTGCCGCGGCTCCCGAGGGGAAGACGAGCCTCTCTGACGCGGTGAAGATCGGTGAGACGCCGAGCGGCAGGGCGATGCGCTTCGAGCATCAGGGCGCCTATGCCGACATCGACGCGACCTATGACGCGATTACGGCCTATCTCGATGAAAAGGGCATCGACGCGCAGGATTCCTTCATCGAGGAATATGCGAACGACGTTAAGGACGCGGACGACCCGACGCTGCAAGTGAATATCTACGTGCTCTTGAAGTGAGGGCTGCGGGCGGGGCGCGCGGGGCGCGCGCCAATGAGTTCCAAGCCGACCGCAAGACGGCCCTAGCCCGCCACAAGGATAACCAAGCCGGTCGCGAGAAAATCAAAATCCAGCACAAGCTCTCTCCGCCGGCGCCTTTCGTGCGGCGGCCCTGCGCGCGCGAAGGGCGTGGGCACAAAGCCGCCGGCCACGCTGGCCGGGATCTCGGAAGGATTGCGGTTTCGCGAGCCCACGCCCAGTGTTCGGCCGAAAGGCCACGGGTTGGGCGGAGCGTTCTCATGGAGCGACGGTTCACATTCGACGGCGTGGCGAGCCTCTACGACGCCGCGCGTCCCGGCTATCCGGAGGCTCTCTTCGATGACGTCGCGAGCGCCGCCGGACTTGCGGGTGATGACGCCATTCTCGAGATCGGCTGCGGCACGGGGCAGGCGACGCGGCGTCTGGCCCCCAGAGGATCCCGGATCGTCGCCCTCGAACCAGGACCGGAGCTGATCCGCGTCGCCCGGGAGCGCCTCGCGGACCATTCGAACGTCGAATTCGTCAATTCGACCTTCGAGGCCTGGCCGCTGAGGCCGGACCCGTTCAAACTCGTTGTAGCGGCGCAATCGCTGCACTGGGTCGCGCCGGAAGTACAATTCGTGAAGGCGGCGGAGGCGCTTTCTCCGGGCGGCTCGCTCGCCGTCTTCGGCAATGTGCCGCTGAGTCTCGCATCTCCCGTCGGGAACGACTTCGCGCGCATTTTCGCGGAAAACGCTCCGCAATTCCTGGGCCCTCCGCCGGAAACTTGGTACCTGCCAAGCGGCCCGATCGTAAAGCTCTGCGGTGAATCCGGCCGCTTCGAACCGGCGCGGCACAGCGCCTATCCGTGGAGCTGGCGGCTCACGGCAGCCGGCTACACGAATTACCTGCGAACACTTTCAGCCTTCCGGCTTCTCGAATCCGAGAAGCGAGAGGCGCTGCTCGCAGCCCTCTCGGACTGCGTCGCCAAACACGGCGGGAGGCTCGAACTGGGATTTGAGGCGCATCTCTATCTCGCGCGCAGAAGGGGTTGAGCGTCCGCCGGGAAGGCGGGCCATGCGCCGGACGCCACGACCCTTCTCCTTTCCGGGAGAAGGGGATGAAGAAAAAGGCCTGAATCGCGCAAAAAGGCTATGCTCATATCTCAGGAATATCGACTACGCCTAGTTTCGACCGAGACCTCGACGCGCCGCGGTTGGCCGGGTAAACGAAGCCCAAATGTCGTGAGGCAGGGTCGACATGGTTTTACGCTATCTGGACCAACCTGCTGCTGTGGCCGAACTCGCCGCCCTGACGATTGGCTGCCTAATTCCGGTCAGCCATGTCGATGCACAGGCAACTCCTGACGTCGCTGCGAAAAAGAAAGTCGAGAAATTCTTGGGCGCTGGCCTTCCGGCAAAGGAATCAAAAGCATCCATTAAATTTGTTGATTTGGACGGGGACGGCATCCCCGAGGCGATCGTTATGAGCGCCGACCCGCAGGATTGCGGGTCTCACGGTTGCGGCACGAATGTCCTCGACCTGCGTGGCCCTGCGGCAAAGGACATAGCGCTTTGATCTTCAGCCGCTCTCGAGCCGAACGCAAGGGTGGCGCGACCTTGCCATCACCGGGAACCGGAACAAGGAACGTCGTTCGCTTCAATGGGCGGGTTTACAGCGCAGCCGAAGATTCATCGGCTGCGGCGCCTCCTTTCTGAGCCCTCTGAAAGGGAGAAGTCCAGCGTTATTGCTTGCCGACCCCAACGCCAATCCCGGACGCCTGTCCCTTGTCCGGCCTTATTGGCCACCTTCTCCTAACGGGAGAAGCGTGAAGCCCTACTTCACCGCCTCAGCCACCGCCGTCAGCGCCGCGGCGCCGGTCTCGAATTGCAGTCGCGCGAGCCGCGAGTAGAGGCCGCCCGCGGCCATCAGCGAGGCGTGCGTTCCTTCTTCGACCAGGCGTCCGGCCTCGATGACGAGGATGCGATGGGCGTTGACGATCGTCGCCAGCCGGTGGGCGATCACGAGGGTCGTTCGCCCCTTCATCAGCGTCTCGAGCGCGCCCTGGACCAGCGTTTCGCTTTCGGCGTCGAGGGCCGAGGTCGCCTCGTCCAAGAGCAACGTCGGCGCGTCCTTGAGGATCGCGCGGGCGATGGCGATGCGCTGGCGCTCGCCTCCTGAAAGCGTGACGCCGCGCTCGCCAAGGGCCGTGTCGTAGCCATGCGGAAGGGCGGCGATGAAGCCATGCGCCGCCGCCTGCCTCGCCGCCGCCACCACCGCCTCGCGAGACGCGCCGGGCGCGCCATAGGCGATGTTTTCGGCGACGCTCGCGCCGAAGATGAAAGCGTCCTGCGGCACGAGCGCGATCTCGGCGCGCAAGTCGGCAGGATCGAGCGTCGCAATGTCGACGCCGTCGAGCGCGACCGCGCCGCTTGCCGGATCATAGAACCTCAGGGCGAGCTGGAAGAGGGTCGATTTTCCCGCGCCAGACGGGCCGACGATGGCGACGACCTCGCCCGGCGCAACGCGGAAGCTCACGTCGCGCAACACAAGATCGTCGTCGCGCCCGGGGTAGGCGAACGAGACGTTTCGGAACATGAGTTCGCCCTGGACGGGTCTCGGCAGAGCCGCAGGGTTTGCCGGCGCGGCGATCCGCGGCTCAACCGCCATGATCTCGCCGATGCGCGCTGCGGCGCCTGCCGCCTGCGACACTTCGTTCCACACTTCCGACAATTGACCGAGCGCGCCGGCGCCGAAAACGGCGAACAGCACAAACTGCGACAGCGCGCCGCCGGTCATCCGGCGAGCGATCACATCCTGCGCGCCGAGCCAGAGCACGACGACGACGCTCGAGAAGGCGAGGAAGATCGCGGCGCCCGTGACGAAGGCGCGCGCCTGCGTCATCGCCCGCGCCGCCTCGTAGGCGCCGTAGGCGGCGTCGCGATAGCGGCCGGCGCTGAAAGATTCGGCGACGAACGACTGCATGACTCTCACCGCCGTGAGGCTTTCGGTCGCGAAAGCGGTGGCCTCGGCAAGCCTGTCCTGGGCGCGGCGGGAGCGCTCCCGGACCGAGCGCCCGGCGGCGTAGAGCGGCAGCACGATGACCGGGATGGCGGCGAGCACGAAGGCCGACAGCTTGGGGCTGGTGACGACCATCATCGTGATCGCGCCGACGAACAGGAAGAGGTTGCGCAGCGCAAGCGACGCCGAGGAGCCAAACGTCGCCTTGAGCTGGGTCGTGTCGGCGGAGAGGCGCGAAGCGATGTCGCCGGTCTTCTCGGCGTCGAAAAAGCTCGGGTCGAGCGTTGTCAGATGGGTGAAGAGATCGGCGCGAAGGTCGGCGACCACGCGTTCGCCGAGCGTCATCACCAGATAGTAGCGGGCGCCGGATGCGAGCGCGAGCACCGCGACGACGCCGATCATTGCCAGAAAATAAACGCGAATAAGGCCGGCGTTGTCAGCGGAGAATCCGAAGTCGATCATCCGCCGGACCGCGATCGGCACCACGAGCGTCGCGGCCGAAGCAATGACAAGCGCAACGAGCGCCAAACCGATCCGCGTCCGGTGGGCGAAGGCGTAGGGCGCGAGCGGCCTCAACGCGCCTAGCGAAGAGCGGGAGGTCTTCGGTCCGGCGCCGGCGGCGGACGACATTGGGCGAGCGGCTCCTTAGGCAATTTGAAGTGGTTCTAAGGGACCACTTTTCCGCCCAAATCAAGGCGGCTAAACTCGCGCCCGCTTCGATATGACTTGCGCCGGCGTTCGCGCCGCGTTATAGCGCGGCCGACCGAAAGAGCCGCCGGACCTCCGGACGGCTCTTTGCTTGTTACGCCCGAGACATCACGATGAAGTCCGACATCCATCCCAACTATCACATGATCAAGGTGGTCATGACCAATGGCGCGGAGTTCATGACCCGCTCGACCTATGGCGAAGAGGGCGCGACGCTGCATCTGGACATCGATCCGAACACCCATCCGGCCTGGACCGGCGGCTCCCAGCAGCTGCTCGATCGCGGCGGTCGATTGTCGCGCTTCAATACCCGCTTCTCCGGCCTGAGCATCGGGGGCAAGAAGTAGCAGCCGCTTCTCCCCCTCACGGGGGAAGCCGCTTCACGCTCGTAACATCGCCGCCGCCGTTGGCGGAGATCCGGTCACGCGCTTCTTTGAGCGGCTCGCTGACCACCTTCATGTGCCAGCCGTTGGCATGAAGCAGGGTCAGGGGATCGCGCATGATCCCGACATGACCCTTCCAGAACACAAGGTCTCCGCGGGCGAATCGGCCGTCGACCGCGATGGGTCCGCCCAGCGCCGCCTCCTGCATGTCGCTGTCGCGCGGCGAGGCCAGGCCGGCGGCGTCGAGCGCCGTCTGGACCAGGCCCGAGCAGTCGATGCCCTCCGACGTCCGGCCGCCCCAGAGATAAGGGGCTTCGAGAAAGCGCTCGGCGACTGCGACATAGTCCCGCTCGAGCGCGCCCAACTCCACGAGATGACGCTTCCAGAGATGCAGTCCGTCTTCAGCGACCGCGAAATCGCCCACGCGGGCGACGATCTTCAGCCGGGCGCCGAGGGGCAGCGCCATGTGCGGCGGGAGCTTGATGCTGGGGCCGGGATAGGCGTGGGTGCGGAGCGCCGCGACCCGATGCGTCGGCGCGGACGGCGCCCCGAGCGCGCGAAGGGGCAGATAGCCGACATAGGAGTCGCGATCGAGCTGCGCCCAGGCCCATTCGCCGTCCTCGTCGAAAAGCATGACGCTCTCGCCGTGGAGCGCTTCGGTCTCGAGCGGCGAGCCCGGGTCGGGCGCGCGTCGCAGCGGCGCGCTCGCCGCGACGACCTGCTTGGCTTGCCCCTTCGCGTAGCGGGGCGCATCGACCTGGCCGCGCAAACGCTCCGCCGCGAGATCGGGACGGGCGGGGGTGAGACGGCGGTCGAGCGGGGACATGGGGTTTGTGGCGGCTTCGGCGCGCGAATCACAATTCATCAGGAGCCAAAGCTAACACGGCCGAGGAGCAGGCGGCGATCCGCGACGCCCGGTTCCTTTCCCGCCCTCATCCGTAGGTGTAGCATTGGCTGCGAAGGGAGGGGCACGCTCATGGGCGCTCTGCACGATCGACAAGACAATTTCCGGGCCGCCCTCGACCCTTATGGCGCCGTCACGCATGAGGTGTTCAACCAGCCGGTCGAACTCGCCGACTATAACCTCTACGATTCCGACGCCGCGCTGAAGGAGGCGGTCAAACGCGAAGGCGCGGCCTGGGCGGGGGGCGAATTGGATAGTTTCGGGGCGCGCGCCGGCTCGGCGGAGTTTCTCGAGCTTGGTGCGCTGGCGAACAAGAACCCGCCCGAGCTCGACACCCACGACCGCTACGGACGCCGGGTCGATCTGATCCGCTTCCACCCCGCCTATCATGCGCTGATGAAAGCCTCGATCGAGGACGGCCTTCATTCGTCGCCGTGGACCGACCCGCGCGAGGGCGCGCATGTGGCGCGGGCGGCGCGCTACTACATGCAGACCGAGGTCGAGGCGGGCCACGGCTGCCCGGTCACCATGACCTTCGCCGCGACGCCCTGCCTCAAATTGCAACCCGAGCTTGCCGAGCAATGGCTGCCGAAGATCCACGCCCGCGTCTACGATCCCCGCAACGTTCCCGCCGATGAGAAAGAGGGCCTGACCATCGGCATGGCGATGACCGAGAAGCAGGGCGGCTCGGACGTGCGCGCGAATACGACGCATGCGATTCCGATCGGGGCTGAGGGAGGGGGCCGCGCCTACGAGCTCGTCGGCCACAAGTTCTTCGTCTCGGCGCCGATGTGCGACGCCTTCCTGGTGCTGGCGCAGGCGCCCGGGGGCTTGTCGTGTTTTCTTGTTCCGCGCTGGCGCCCCGACGGGACCAAGAACCCGCTCCAGATCATCCGCTTGAAGCGCAAGATGGGCAACGTCTCCAACGCCTCGAGCGAGACCGAGCTGCGCGGCGCGCTCGGCTGGATGGTGGGAGCGGAGGGCAGGGGGGTGGCGACGATCATCGAGATGGTCGCCATGACCCGCTTCGACTGCATGATCGGCTCGTCCGCCGGGATGCGGATGGCGGTCTCCCAGGCGATCGATCATTGCCGGCAGCGCAAGGCGTTCGGCGCGTTCCTGATCGACCAGCCGATCATGACTTCGGTGCTCGCCGACCTCGCGATCGAGGCCGAGGCGGCGCTGACGCTCACCATGCGCATCGCGCGCGCCCTCGACCATCGCGACGATGCGCATGAGGATGCGCTCACACGCTTAGGCTCGGCGATCGGCAAATACTGGATTTGCAAACGAACGCCAGGCCACGCCTACGAGGCGCTCGAATGTCTCGGCGGGTCGGGGGTGATGGAGGACAGCCCGATGCCGCGCCTCTACCGCGAGGGGCCGATCAACGCGATCTGGGAGGGCAGCGGCAACGTGCAGTGCCTCGACATCGCCCGCGCGATCCAGCGCTCGCCGCAGGCGCTCGAGGCCTATTTCGCCGAGGTTGCTTCCGTGAAGGGCGAAAGCGCGACGCTCGACCGCCATGCGGCGGCGCTCAAGGACGAGACGCGCGACCTTTCCGATTTCGAGACCCGCGCCCGCGATCTCTGCGATCGGCTTGCGCTGTGCTTCGAGGCGGCGGCGCTCATCCGCGCCGGTTCTCCTGTCGCCGAGGCCTTCTGCCGCTCGCGCCTCGAGACGAGGGGCGCGCATAATTATGGCGCGCTGACCGGAATCGATGCGAAGGGGATCGTCAGGCGCGCCGCGCCGCGCTAACCGCAGCCCGAAAGAGCTGCTTCAGGTGGAGCAGGCGACGGCGCGATCGGCGCCGCAGGGCCACGAAGCCGAGCGCGCTGAACCCTGTGAGCATCATGACCCAAGTGGAGGCTTCTGGCGCCGAGGGGGCCAAGCTTCCCTGGGTCACATTCGGGCTGAGCTCCAGACTGTATCCTTGCTTGGCGAAGGAAGGATCGACAGTGATCATTGGATCAGCCGACGCCATAAAGGGGCCGCCGCCGAACGCAGCCGTTCCGCCGACCAAATCAATTTCGAGCACTTCCTGTGTGTTTGAAGTCGCCGAAAAGTCCGTATCGAATTGAAAGTGGTCACTGACGGCGCAATAGCCCACCATCGAGGATGAGCAGGCGTAATTCAGGAGCGTGCCGTTCAAATAGAGCATCGCCGTAGCCTGGCCGCCGCCGAATACCGAGGTAGAGCCGCTGGCTTTCAGATGAAAGGTGACCTGCTCGTCCTTTGGGCCCGTTATCATAAAATAAAAATCGACCGTCGCAGACGCTTGGGCGCCGAGGTCCTGATTGCTCAGCGCGGATCCGCTGATCGACTGCACTCCGTTGAAGTTCGAGGTGAGGGTGCCAGACGCCGATCCGCAACTGTCAGTCGTGCGGCAAAAGTCGTCGATAGTGTCGGTTCCTGGCGCGCTAAGGCTGCCCAAGTCCGCGCCCAGTACGTCGAGCGAAAGGACGAACGTCGCGTCCTTCACTGTCTGCGCGACCGCGGCCTCGGGCGCAGCCGCGCCGATCGCGAGAGCTAACGCTCCGCCAACCAGCGTCATCCTTCGCGCCAGTCTCGAGCCGAAATGCGCCGAGCGAGCGCCAGAGCATCGATCGTTCCTCACGCTTCGTCCTCCTGGACGATCCGGCAGTCGATGTTCGTCAAACCGGATCCCTCCGGCAGCGCCTTGCCGCTCTCCGTGAAAACGCTAGCCGCGCCAGAGCCCGGCGTCTTGGCTTCAGGGCGCATCGAATTCTGGCCCAGCCGCACAACTTAACAGCGTAGAACTGTGCTGAAGTGCGTTCTGCGGAATGACTGGGTCGCACGCACGGCGGCTCAAGTCGGGCGAGCCACTTCAGAGGCGGCCGACATTATCGTGCGCGGCGCGTGTCGGTTGGTCGTTCGCCGAATTGCAACCGAAACATCCGGTTGAAGTGCGAGAGGTCGCTGAAGCCCGCCGTCATCGCGACGTCGCCGATGCGCAAATGGCGCGTCATCGGATCGCGCAGCAACTGGTGCGCGCGCTTCAGCCTTAGCGCGCGCACATAGGCGGAAAACGAAAGCCCAGCCCCTTCCAGCAGATGCTGGACATATCGCTCCGACAGGCCGAGCCGGCGCCCGACCGCCGCGGCGCTCAGAGCGGGATCGGCAAGCCGCCTCGCGATTTCCTCAACAACCGCCTGCAAGCGCGCTGCTTTGACGCCGCCGTAGACTCCGCCGCGAGCGAGATCGCCCTCGGGATCGAAGATATTCGCCAGCAGTTCCCTCACATGCCGATCGGCCAGCGTCGCAACCGAAGGGGAAAGGCCGCCCGCGGTCGATACAAGCGAAAGGAGATAAGACTGGAGAATGAAAGATGCCGTCCGGTCGACGGGGATCGCCCGGTTGAGCCGACGCTCAGCATCCGGCGCGACGCTGCGCGCGGTCTGACGGGCGATCCGCAGCGAGACGCCGCGAAAACCCTGCGGCGCGCGCGAGCGTGTGATCTCATTGAGCGCGTGAATGATCGCCTCTCCGGGCCTGACCAGCGCCTCGACGGCGGGTCCGAGCGCTTCTATGCTTTTCCGCCACGGCAGCGAAAAGACGAGCGAGTCATTGCCGTCGCGGACCAGTTCGGCCGTGCGCCTCACAACGCTCGGCGTCGAGCGCCGCTCGATGATCGAGACGTTCGGCAAATTGACCACCCGCACGCGCGTGTGAAAGCTCTTTTTGTCAGGCACGTCGACATCGACGCGCATGACGCGCAACATCAATTCCTCGCGCCAGGCGTCGAAGCGGTCGCGCGCGTCGAATGCGTCGCTCGTGAGCAGGATCGGCGCCGAGGGAGGGCGCTCCCCGTGGTTCGCGAATGTCGACATGCGCCCCGAGCCCAAGACGGCCGATCAGTCCGGCGCCGGATATGATCCACTGCCGCCTTGTGAAAGTGGCGCAAATCGCCTCCGTGCGCAAGCTCTGGCGTTCGCCACAGACGCCCTGCGAAGTGAAAGCGCTGGCTTCGCCGGGCGCCTTTCAGGCGAGGTTGCCCTCGCCGCCCGGCACTTCGGCCAGTTCCTCCAGTTCGGCCATTGTCTGTTCGACAGTCCGATGATGCGGCTCCTCGTACCAGACGGAAGCGACCCTCTCGATGTCGCTCGAGCTGACGCTGACATAGGTCACTTGCGGCCGTTGCGAACTCGAGGAAATCGTTGATCTCGTCCTCAAGCGGCTGGATTGGCGCGCCCGCGCCCTGCGAAAACAGCTTTACCCGCATTGCTCGCCTCCGATAGGGCTGACGTCACGAGAGGGTCTCCTTTTCGCAGTAGACGATGCGCCCTCCAAGTCCGATCTTAGCCGAACCCGGCTTCGGATTTACCGGGAACAATTCGCCCCTTCGCGCGTTTCGGCGCTCAACGCTTTGAGGCCGTTCGATGAAATTGTTCCGTTGCCAGGTTTGCGACAACATCATCTACTTCGAGAACAGGACATGCGGCCGCTGCGGCCATCGGCTGGGCTACGTCCCTGAACTCGAAATCATGGCCGCCCTCGATCCCGCGGGCGGCGAAAGCTGGACGCCATTGGCGGGCCACGGCGGACCGCGCCTTTTCTGCGCCAACGCCGGCTACGACGTCTGCAACTGGTTGACGCCCGCCGACGGCCGGGAGCGGCTTTGCGCCGCATGCCGCCATAACGACACGATTCCCGATACTTCGCAGCCGTCGCATCTTGCCGCCTGGAGGGACATTGAACTCGCCAAGCATCGGCTGTTCTACGGCCTGTTGCGCTGGAAGCTGCCGCTCAAGACCCGCGCCGAGGACCCGAGCCACGGACTGGCGTTCGAATTCCTGGCCGATCCACCCCATCCTTTCGGCCCAAAGGTGATGACCGGACACGACGATGGCGTGGTGACGATCGCGCTTGCCGAAGCCGACAGCGCGGAGATGGAGAAGCGCCGGGCGGAATTGGCCGAGCCTTATCGCAGCCTGCTCGGCCACTTCCGCCATGAGGTCGGACATCATTATTGGGATATTCTGGTTCGCGACGGCGGCAAGCTCGAGCAATGCCGCGCGGTGTTTGGGGATGATTCGGAGGACTATGAGGCGGCTCTGAAGCGCCACTATGAGCGCGGCGCGCCGGCGAACTGGCCGGAGCAATTTGTTTCGGGCTATGCGACGAGCCATCCGTGGGAGGATTTCGCCGAAACCTGGGCCCACTACCTCCATATCGTCGATACGCTGGAGACCGCGAGCGCGTTCGGGGTGAGAATCGCGCCGGCGATCGACAAGGAGGGCGCTCATTCGGCGAGGCTGGATTTCGACCCCTATGTGGTCGGGACGATCGAGCAGATCGTCGACGCATGGACCCCCTTCGTTGTCGCCATGAACAGCGTCAATCGGGCGATGGGCCGGCCCGACCTCTATCCGTTCGTCATCGCGCCGGCGGTCGTGGAGAAGCTCCGCTTCATTCACGCCCTGGTGCGGCCTCGCGCGAGCGTCGACGACGCCGCAGTCGAGGCCGCCTTCGCGGACGCGCACAATCCCTGAGCAGCCCTACTGCGTCAGGCGGGTCGCCAGGAAAGTCGCCAGCAACGCGGCGATCATGAGGTCGGAGATAAGGGCGGTGTTTTCAACGGCGTTTCTCTTCTGACGCGCGACATGGCCGATCCCCGCGAGGCCGTAATAGAGGAACCCGACCAGCGCGGCCGGCGTCAGCCAAGCTGGAGCCGCGAGGCTCGCGAGCCCGATTGCGCCCATGGTGAGATTGGCGAAGCCAAGCTCGCGCACGATCGCCAACGCTCCGGGGTCGGCGATTTCAAAGATGGTGCGGGCCGTGAACGCGGGCTCGAAGACCTGTCGAAGGCCGGCGAGAAACAGGCGAACCCCGACAGCCCAGAACACAAACCATTTGCCGACGAGGAACACGAGGTCCGGAGGCTGCTTGCCAGCAAGGGCCTCCACGATGAGCGAGCCTACCGGCGCCACAACGAGGAGCAGGGCGACGGTGACGAAATAGACTCGCTTGCTTCGATTCTCGGTCTCGGCGGACATGCGCCACCCTCCGCGCGCGCTGCGCGACAACGCCCTTAAAGCATGTTGCGTTTGGGTGGAACCTGACTCGTCCTTGCCCTCACGCTCCTCGCGAATGACAACTCCAAGCCGGCGCCAGTTGCTCCAGGCCGTCGATCCGGTCGATGACGCTCCAATGGCGCCGGTCAGACCCAAGCCCGGAGGAAGCCCAGCAAAGACTCCGGGAAGCCCAGCAAAGGAAACCGGAAGCGGGGCAAAGGAATCCGGAAAGGTATCAAAGGAAAACCCTTCCGCGAATTGGGCCTTTTCAATGGGTTACGACGATCCGGCGCAAAAACCCGCTTCTCCCCGCTTCTCCCGGCGCCGCTCCTCGAGGCGGCGCGTTCGGCGACAGGACCACTCTATCCGTGGTTTCTGATAATCGCAAGAAAAAGTCGCGCTCTTATGGCGTTATCTGTTGGTCGACCGGTTTGCTGTTCGTTCGTCGAACCCTTGCCGTCATGGCCGGGCTTGTCCCGGCCATCCACGCCGGGCCGCCGCAAGAACGAGTCCCGCCTCGGCGCGACCGGCAGGAAGGCGGACGGTCGCAAGGCTTTTCGCGCTTGCCTGCGTAGATGCGCTGGGCCTTCGTGGATGGCCGGGACAAGCCCGGCCATGACGCCTTGATGGCGCCGTCCGCCACCTCCGCCATGCTCCCGATTCCTTCCCCACAACAGCCAACGCGATGAGAGCGAAAAGCCGGCGGCCGGCCGGCGGCCTGACCGACCGCGCCCCTGGAGCCCGGGCCATGACGCGGGAGAGAAAATTGCACCGGCTTTGAATCGTCATCGCGAGGAGCCGGCAGGCGTCAAAAGACGCCCGTCTTTCGACGAGCTGTGGCGACCCGGCGATCCAGAGGCCATAGGGCCGCGGCGGCGGCCCTGGATCGCCGCGCTTCGCTCGCGACGACGCGGTTGGGCACTTTGAAGCGCATCATGCTTTCGGGCGGGCGCAAGCTTTCAGCGCCGCGGCAGGTCGGGCGGAGGCGGGCGGGGCGCCGGATCGGGCCGCGCGATTCGTCGCACGACATCCGCCAGCGCCTCGTAATGTGATTCCTGGGGCGGACCCCGGGCGTCGAGCGGTTGCGCCGCGCCGATGCGATAGGCCAAGGCCGGATTCGGCTGAATGGCCTCGATTTGAAACGGAACGACGGTCGCCTCTCTGGAAATCGCCTGCTGCACTTCGCGCAGGACCTGCGCCGAGTTATTGGCGGCGGATGAAAGGATCAGGACCAGCGCTTTCGCGCCGCCGATCGCCTCGGCAGTCGAGCCGGCCCGGTTCGCTCCCGGCGGGATGTCGCGAGGCGCGATCCAGACGCTGAAGCCCCTGGCCTCCAAAGCCGCGCAGACAGCGTCGGCTTGCGTCTTGTCCTCGCTCGAATAGCTCAGAAATACGTCGCGCCCCATCGCCGAAACTCTCCCGCACGAGCGGAATCCAGCGGCGGTCAAGACGTTTGCCGGATGCCGGCGCGATAGGCTGACGCGGGCGGCTTCGCCGACTGTTGCTTCGAACCTTCCGGGCCGTTCTCTGGCCTCAGGCGCTCTTCATGTTGTTCATGATCATGCCGACGATCGCCGAGACGATCGCGCCGGACACGCCGCCGCCGACCAGCTGACCGACAATGGCGCCGATGTCCATGCCGCCCGCCGCGCCGGACAGCATCGGGATGAGGGAGGTGAGCAGCGATCCGCCGGCGATGCCGCCGACCGCTCCGGCGACCGTATTGCCGGTGGGTCCGAGGCTCACGTTCTTCGCCGCCGCGCCGACCGCATTGCCGCCGATCGCGCCCGCGATCAGCTGAATGATGAGGTTGATGATCGTGCCCGACATGGTTCCCTCCTGCTTGCCCCGGTTTTCCGGCGTCAAAGCGCCGGGTCCGATTCTCTTTCGTTGTCAATGTTGACGCGCCCTCAACAGGAGTCAATCGCTGCTTGCGCCTGACGCACCGCCGTTTCGTCCTCCTCTCACCCGGCGCGTCTGGAGGCGGCGGCGGCAATTCTGCTAGAGTCCATCCTCGAAGGCCGACTCCCGGATCAGCGCATGAAAGACCCCTATGAAACTCTTGGCGTCGCCAAGACGGCTTCGGCCGACGACATTCGCAAGGCCTACCGGAAGCTCGCCAAGAAGCTGCACCCGGACCTAAACCCGGGCGACAAGCGGGCCGAGGAGCAGTTCAAGGAGGTCGCGGCCGCCAACGATCTGCTGTCGGACCCCGAAAAGCGTCGGCGGTTCGACGCGGGCGAGATCGACGCCTCGGGGGCCGAGAAGGCGCCGCCGAACGCCCGGTATTATCGCGACTATGCGGGCGAGGGCGGGCATCCTTACGAGGGACACGGCGCATACGGCGACTTCGCGCAGGGCGACGACATATTCGCCGAACTCATGCGGCGGGCCGCCGAGCAAGCGCGGCGCCGGCCGGGCGCGGACCTGCATTACGAACTTCAGGTCGAATTCCTCGACGCGGTGAACGGCGCGACCAGGACCATCACCCTGCCCGGCGGCGGAACCTTGCAGGTCACGATTCCCGCCGGCGTCGAGGACGGGCAGATCCTGCGCCTGCGCGGCAAGGGCGCGCCAAGTCCGGGCGAGGGCGAGCCCGGCGACGCGCTGGTGCAGATCGTCGTCAGGCCGCATCGCTTTTTCACCCGCGAGGGCGACAACATCCTTCTCGACCTGCCGATCACGGTGAAGGAGGCGGCGCTCGGCGCGGAAGTGCGGACGCCGACGACCACCGGGAGCGTCATGCTCAAGATCCCGAAGCGGTCGAACACCGGCGACATGCTGCGCCTCCGCGGCAAGGGGGTGAGGAAGCGGGAGGGCGCGGGCGACGAACTGGTCAAGCTCAAGGTGGCGATGCCGACCGGGGCCGAGCCCGAGCTCGAAACCTTCCTCGCCGGCTGGACGCCGGCGTCGAGCTACGATCCGCGCAAGGAGATGTGAGCCATGATCACCGAGCGGGAGTTTCTGGAGCGCGCGCGCCTCGATCGGGCGACGCTCACGATCTGGATCGAAGAGGAATGGCTCATCCCCGGCCGCGCCGCGCGGGAACTCGCCTTCACCGAGATCGATGTCGCGCGCGCCAACCTGATCCACGACCTCAAGGACAATATGGGCGTGAACGACGAGGGGCTTGGCGTGATCCTGCACCTCCTGGATCAGATGCATGCGCTAAGACGCGCGCTCGCGGATACGCTCAATAGCACGCGCGAGCGACGGACCCCGCCGGGGGCGGCTGACCGCGGATCGCGCCTGCCTGTCGGCCCGCTCGGCTTGTCCCGTGCGGGTGAAGCGGGCAGGATAGCGGACAAGTCCGCAAATCTTGCGAAGGGGGAGGAAAGCATGCTTCTGCCGACGACGCTGGTCGGGTCTTACGCGCAGCCCGAATGGCTCATCGACCGAGCCAAGCTCGCCGGCCGCTTCCCCCCGCGCGTCCGGGCGAAGGAGCTTTGGCGCATCCCCGAGCCCTTTCTCGCCGAGGCCCAGGACGACGCGACCGTGCTCGCAATCAGGGCGCAGGAAGACGCTGGCCTCGACATCATCACCGACGGCGAGATCCGCCGTGAGAGCTATTCGAACCGCTTCGCGACCGCGCTCGAAGGAATCGACATCGATCAGCCGGGCGTCGCCCTCGACCGTTCGGGCCATCCCAATCCGGTTCCGCGCATTGTCGGCAAGATCCGCCGCAAGCACCCGGTCGAGGTTGGCGACCTCAAATTCCTGCGGTCGCATACGACGCGCAAGGTCAAGATGACCGTGCCCGGGCCGTTCACCATGAGCCAGCAGGCGCAGAACGACTTCTATCCCACGCTCGCGGATGCGGCGCTCGCCTACGCCGAGGCCGTCAATGCGGAGATCAAGGACCTGTTCGCCGCCGGCGCCGACATCGTCCAGATCGACGAGCCCTACATGCAGGCGAGGCCAAAGCCGGCCGGGGAATATGGCCTCGACGCGCTGAACCGGGCGCTCGAGGGCGTCAACGGCGTGACCGCCGTGCACATATGCTTCGGCTATGCGGCGATCATCCATGAGCGTCCGAGCGCCTATTCGTTTCTGCCGCAGCTCAAGGGCTGTCGCTGCCGGCAGATCTCGATCGAAACCGCGCAGTCAAATCTCGATTGCGCGGTGCTCGAGAAATTGCCGGACCAGACGATCATACTCGGCGTGCTCGACCTCTCGACGCCAAAGGTCGAGACGCCCGAGACGGTCGCGGAGCGCATCCGCCGCGCGCTTCGCCACCGCAAACCCGAGGATATTGTCGTCGCGCCGGACTGCGGCCTCAAATATCTGCCGCGCGACGCGGCTTACGGGAAAATGAAGGCGATGGTCGAAGGGGCGCGGATCGTGCGGGCCGAACTGGCGAAAGCTTGAGCGTAGCGGCGGCTCGCGGAGGCTTACATCTGCGGGCCCATCAGCCACTTGGATTTTTCCGCGCAGAACACATGGTTGTGCAGGTTCGCGATCCACTGGCGGCCGGATGCGGTGAGGGCCAGGTATTTCATCCCGTCCTCGATATACATGGACACGCAATTCCAGAAGAAACCCGGATATTTTTGCACCAGGTCGGCGGGGAATTCGTAGCCGAGCTGCCGGTTGCTGCCGATCTCCTCGAGCTCGTAGAAGAGCGCGTTCGCCTTCTTCGGATAGAGCGGGTCGCCAAGCTGCCCGATGAGGTCGGCGGCCTGAACCAGGCGCGGCTCGAGTTGCGCCTTGTCGTCCGAATTGGGATGCGGCGGAAAACGGGTGAGTTCGATCGCGTCCGCCACGCGCCTGGCGTCCACGAACGACGAGTCGCCGAGCCGCTCGTAGACGAAGAGCTTGGAGCGGTCGACATGATAGGCCGCGAGCGAGGCGTCGGATGCGCCACGCGGCAGCTTTACGGTCTTTCCGCTGCGGTCGATGACGAACTCGGAACTGGTGTCGCCGCTGAGAACGCCGCGAACAAAGCCGATGTCATGCAGAAGACAAGCGATTATGAGATGACTGTAGTCTTCCGGTTCGAGGCGCTCCGACAGCGTGCGGCCGAGCAGAATGTCGCGGCCGACCGTCGTCACCAGCACGGTATGCTCGAAGTTGTGGTAGAGGGCGTCGCTCCTTCCGATGTACTCGATCGTGATCCGAGCCAGCCCGCCGATCCGTTCAGCCAAATCGTTTTGGGAGGAGCCAAAGATTTCCCGGAAGTCGTCGGCGACGAGCTTACTGAGCTTCTTGGCCGCTACGGCCGCGATTGTGTCTATTGTCATTCGCCGTACTCGTGAACTCGGGGCCGGCAAAGGGCATCGTGACGGTCGCGGCCGATGCGTAGATTAGGCGAGGCGCGGGTTTCACGCTAGGCCCTGCTGGCGAGGTCGTCAGGCGGCCCAGCGGACGCCGCCGTCGCAGACGATCGTCTCCCCGTTCACAAATCCGTTACCGATGAGGAACGCGATGACGTCGGCGACGTCCTCTGGCGCGCCGACCCTGCCGACGGGCGTCCGGGCGGCATAGCCGGCGAACACCGCCTTGCGCTGATCGGGGGGCGAGGCCGCCGGGACGTCGTCTTCCTCAGCCAAGGGAGCGGGCGGGCGGAGCGCCCGTCAATCGAGGAAGGCGACGGCGCCGGTTTCGAGATCGTAGATCGCCGCGACGACCTTCACTTTGCCCGCGCTCACCAGATCGGCGACGATCGCGCTCACTGTCGGGACCTGAGCCGCGGTCCGCTTCGCGCTTTCCCTGGCGGCGTTGTCGACGAAGTCGCCGGGTTGGTCGCGCACCGCAAGCGCCGCAGGCACGATCGGCTCGATCATCCGGCCGATCACGCCAGGATAGGTCGCGTTCTTGGTCACCACATCGCACGCCGCTTTCACCGCGCCGCACGCGGTATGAGCGAGGATCACGACAAGCGGGGAGCCGAGCACCGCGGCGCCATATTCGATGGTGCCGAGGGTGCCGACGTTGATGAGATTGCCGGCGTCGCGGGCGATGAAAAGTTCGCCGACGCCTTGACCGCCAAAAATAAGTTCCGGGGGCACCCGGCTGTCGGCGCAGCCGACGATCGTCGCCCAGGGCGCCTGATGCTCGGCGACGGCGCCGCGGCTTTTGGCGAGGTCGATCGAACAGAGCTCTGGCTTACTCACGAAGCGCTCGTTGCCCGATTTGAGCGCCGCGAGCGCGTCGGCGGGCGAAAGCGCGGTCGGCGCGCCTTCGGCGGCGTACGCCCGGCCTGACATGGCGCCGAGCCCCAGCGCGACGACGCTCGCGGCCCCGAGCCGCATCAGATCGCGGCGGCCGATTCCCTCTTTTTCGCAATTGACGCACATACACCATCCTCCCTTTGCGCCAGCCCGCACACGGGGCTCAGCGTCAGATTGATAAACTGATCCCAGTCGCGACGGCGCATTGGCGGTCGCGGCTGATGTTTTGAGGCGAAAGAATAACCGCTACTGGACGAGCTTGGCTCTCAGGCGACCGTATTCGTCCGCGGAAATCGACCCCGCCGCCTTCAGTTTGTCGAGCTTCACGATCTCATCCGCTGCGCTAAACCCCACGATATGGCGCAACTCTTCCCTGGCCTCGCTGGCTTGCGCCTTGTTCCGTTCGGCCATGCCCCGTCCCTGGGTGAGAAAATAGGCGAAGACGCCGAGGTAGGAAAACAGGATGAAGGCGATCACCCAGAGCACCTTGGCGAACCCGGACACGTCATGCCGGCGGAACAGGTCACCCGTCGCGACGATGAGCAACCAGAACCACAATATGAACATGAATATTGTGAACGCGTCGGCGACGAAATTACTGAATGTGAATCCGCCCTCAAATAACATTGTCGTTCTCCTGCCCCGCCAGTTTCGTTGAGGGTATTCTAGACCGAAGCAGGCGAGATTCACAGCGCTCCGGCGCAGCGCCGTCAACTCTCGCGCGTGATCTCGACTTTGTCGGGATAAAACGCCAGGTGCGACGCGATCTCCGCTACCCCGGCCTTGGGCGTCTCGTAGGTCCAAACCGCATTGTCGTCACTGACCTGGCCGTCGGCGATCGAGTAATAGTTCGCTTCGCCCTTGTAGGGACAGGTGGTGACGCGCGCGGTTCGCTTGAGCGCGCTCATGTCCATGTCGGCGCGAGGCACGTAGACGACCGGCGGATAGTTCGCCTCCTTCAGTTCGAGAGCATGTTTGCTGTCGCCGATCGTCCGCCCGCGCCAGACGACGCGCACGCGCTCGGCGATCGGCCCGATGGTGATGGGATGATCCTTCGTTCCCGCGACAGTCAAATTCGCCATGTTCGCCTCCTTGGGCATGAGTTCCTTACGCGTGCCCCGCCACCGGCTTGCAGTGATAGGGCTCCTCGAGCCTCGCTATCGTACGCGCGTCGAGCTTGAGCTCCGTCGCCGCGACGGCGTCGGCGAGATGATGCGGCTTCGAGGCGCCGATGATCGGGGACGTGACGAAAGGCTTGGACAGCACCCAGGCGAGCGCGACCACCGCCGGTTTCGTCCCGAGCTTCTCCGCTGTCTCGGCCACGCGCTTGCGGATCGTCTCGTCCTGCCGGGAGCCCAGGCCGAGCGTGACGCTGAACGGATCAGTCCGCCCGCGCACCGTCGAAGCGCCGGCGCCGACGCCGGAGCCTGCGAGAAAGCCCCGCGCCATTGGCGACCAGGGGATGACGGCGATCCCGTCATGGGCGCACAGCGGCATCATCTCGCGCTCTTCCTCCCTGTAAACGAGGTTGTAGTAGTTCTGCATCGACGCGAATTGCGCATGGCCTCTTGCGCGCGCGATGTCGAGCATGCGGGCGAACTGCCACGCGTACATCGACGAGGCGCCGATATAGAGGGCTTTGCCGGCGCGCACGACGTCGTTCAGCGCCTCAAGCGTCTCCTCCATCGGCGTCAGCGGATCGAAGCGGTGGATCTGGTAGAGATCGACATAGTCCGTGCCCAGGCGCCTGAGCGAAGCGTCGATCGCCTCCATGATGTGCTTGCGCGATAGGCCCTTGGCGTTGGCCCCCGTCCCCATCGGCCCATGCACTTTGGTCGCGATCACCACCTCCGGCCGCTTGGCGAATTCCTTGAGCGCCCGGCCGACAATTTCCTCACTCGCGCCTTGCGAATAAACGTCAGCCGTGTCGAAGAAATTGATGCCGCGCTCGAGCGCTTCGCGAATGAAAGGGCGCGAGGCCTCTTCCTCCAACACCCAGTCGCGCCACTTCGTCGAGCCATAGGTCATGCAGCCGAGGCAGATCTTCGACACCTGCATGCCCGTTCTGCCGAATTTCACGGTTTCCATCTGCAAGTCCTCTCATTTGATGATTGCGTCGATGATAGGACCATTCATAGGCTTGCGGCAAAGCGGGACCGCAGCGCCGGGGCATCAATCAAACGTGATTACGAAGCGCCAATCCTCGAACAGCGTCCCGGCCAGCGCCTGGGACTTCTGGATCGATCGCGGCGGCACGTTCACCGACGTGATCGGACGCGATCCGCGCGGGCGGCTGCATCCGATGAAGCTCTTGTCCGAAAGCCCGGCCTATTCGGACGCGGCGATCGAGGCGATCCGCCGCCTTCTTGGGCTTCGCGCCGGCGCGCCGATCCCTGCCGGCGCGGTCCGAGTCGTCAAGATGGGGACGACGGTTGCCACAAACGCTCTGCTCGAGCGGCGCGGCGAGCGCACGCTTCTGGTGACAACGCGCGGCTTTCGCGACGCGCTTGAGATCGGCTACCAGGCGCGGCCCAAAATCTTCGCCCGCAACATTCTAAAGCCGGAGCAGCTCTATTCCGAGGTCATCGAGGTCGACGAGCGCGTGCTCGCGGACGGGACCATCGAGGCGGCGCCGGATGCCGAAAGCGTGCGCGCCGCGCTCGCCGAGGCGAAGCGCAGCGGCTTCAACTCGGTCGCGATCGTGTTCATGCACGCCTACCGCTATCCCGCCCACGAGCGCATCGTCGGCGCGATCGCGCGGGAGCTCGGATTCGCGCAAGTCTCGGAAAGCCATGTCGCCTCCGCGCTCATCAAGCTCGTGGGACGCGGCGACACGACGGTCGTCGACGCTTATCTCTCGCCGATCCTGGCGCGCTATGTCAGCCAGGTGTCGCGCGATCTCGACCTTGAGCGCACGGGCGCGCGGGTCATGTTCATGATGTCGTCCGGCGGTCTCACCTCGGCCGAACTCTTCGCCGGCAAGGACGCGATCCTCTCGGGCCCCGCCGGCGGCGTGGTGGCCATGGCGCTGACCGGCGTCAGCGCGGGGTTCAAGCGCGTCATCGGCTTCGACATGGGCGGCACCTCGACGGACGTCGCGCATTTCGACGGGGTGTTCGAGCGCGCGTTCGAGACCGAGGTCGCCGGGGTGCGCATGCGCGCGCCGATGATGAAGATCCACACCGTCGCCGCGGGCGGCGGCTCGATCCTCTCCTTCGACGGCGGGCGCTTTCGCGTCGGCCCCGCTTCCGCCGGCGCCGATCCGGGCCCCGCCTGCTACCGTCGCGGCGGTCCGCTCGCGGTCACCGACGCCAACCTGATGACCGGAAAGCTCTTGCCCGAGTTCTTTCCCAAGGTCTTCGGCCCCGCAGGCGACCAAGGGCTCGATCCGGCGATCGTTCGCCAGCGCTTCGCGGGACTGGCGCGCGACATCGGCGACGGACGCGAGCCGGAGGCGGTGGCGGACGGATTTCTTTCGGTGGCGGTTGCGAAGATGGCCGAGGCGATCAAGACGATTTCGGTCGCTCGCGGCTACGACGTGACGCGCTATGCGCTCAACTGCTTCGGGGGCGCGGGCGGGCAGCATGCCTGCGACGTCGCCGACGCGCTGGCGATCACGACCGTGCTCGTCCATCCGTTTTCGTCGCTGCTGTCGGCCTACGGCATGGGACTGGCCGACATCAGCGCCCAGCGCGCGCAGAAGTGACGAGCCGCTCCGTCTCAGCGCGATTTTCCGCGTCGGCGCCGTCGCCGATGGGCTCGCCGACGCCGCGGTCGCGGAAGTCGAGCAACAGGGGATCCCCCGAGGGAGGATTAAGGTCCACCGTCGGGCGCAATTGCGCTACGCCGGCTCCGACACCACGATCGAAGTTGAGCTCTCGACGCCCGCTGCGATGCGGCACGCGTTCGAACGCGCGCACAAAGCCGGTTCGGCTTCATCGATCGCGCCAAGGCGATCACGATCGAAGCCGTGTCCGTCGAAGCCATGGGCGGCGCCGCGACCGCCGAGCGAAGCCGTGCAGCAACGCCCAGGCCGCCGCCCGTCCCGGCCCGCGCGACGCGCTTCTTTTCGCACGGCGCTTGGCGCGAGGCGAGCGTCCATTTGCGCGAGACGCTGCCTTCCGGCGTCTTCGTCAACGGCCCGGCGCTGGTCATTGAACCGC
>CAVXHJ010000014.1:0-26313 GCA_963761435.1 uncultured Alphaproteobacteria bacterium
GCGCTCTTATCGCGTTGGCTGTTGTGGGGAAGGAATTGGGAGCATGGCGGAGGTGGCGGACGGCGCCATCAAGGCGTCATGGCCGGGCTTGTCCCGGCCATCCCCGAAGGCCCAGCGCATCTACGCAGGCAAGCGCGAAAAGCCTTGCGACCGTCCGCCTTCCTGCCGGTCGCGCCGAGGCGGGACTCGTTCTTGCGGCGGCCCGGCGTGGATGGCCGGGACAAGCCCGGCCATGACGGCAAGGGTTCGACGAACGAACAGCAAACCGGTCGACCAACAGATAACGCCATAAGAGCCAAAAGCCGCGCTCTTATCGCTTGGCTGTTGTGGGGAAGGAATCGGGAGCATGGCGGAGGTGGCGGACGGCGCCATCAAGGCGTCATGGCCGGGCTTGTCCCGGCCATGACGGCAAGGGTTCGACGCAACGAACAGCAAAGCGGTCGACCGACACATAAAGCCATAAGAGCCAAAAGCCGGCGCGCTCGCCGGCGGCTTGCCCGACCGTGGGCGTCGCCCTCATTGCGGCGGCCCGGCGTGGATGGCCGGGACAAGCCCGGCCATGACGGCAAGGGTTCGACGAACGAACAGCAAACCGGTCGACCAACAGATAACGCCATAAGAGCCAAAAGCCGGCGCGCTCGCAGGCGGCTTGACCGACCGTGGGCGTCGCCCTCATCCGGCCCTTCGGGCCGCCTTCTCCCCGGCAGAAAGGGTGGAAATTCGCGCCGGCCCCGATTCTACCGGATGTCACCACCGTCCGGGCGGCTGGCGCACCGTCATGACCTCGACCCGGCCGCGCGGGCCGATCCAGCCGGACATGACCCAGCTCGTCAGGCTGACCACGATCGCCGCGAACACCGCCGACCAGAAGCCGGCGACGAGGAAGCCCGGGATAAGCCAGGCGACGAGCATGATCATCAGCGCATTGATGACGAGCAGGAACAGCCCGAGCGTGAGTAGCGTGATCGGCAGGGTGAGGAGGATGATGACCGGGCGCACGAAGGCGTTGACGACGCCGAGCACGAGCGCCGCGGCGACGAGCGTCCCGGTGGAGTTGAACGCGACCAACCCCATTTTCGAGGCCAGCCACAACCCGATCGCCACCACGGCCGCGCGAATGAGGAACCCTTCCATGGCCACCCTCCTTTTCCGCCGCTCATTTAAGGATGCGCCGCGCGCTCCGCCAGTGCCGGCGCGATGACAGGCTGAGAAGGACTGGCTATGAACCGCTACGGAGGTCAGCCATGTCCGAAAAGCCCACGCCCCTGGTCGCTCTCGTCGCCGCCGACGTCCCGCCGCGCGCGAAGCTCTCGAACTATCCGGAGCCGTTCTTCTCCCGCATGGCGGGACGCGACAAAAGGCCGCTTGGCGACCTCTTCGGGCTTTCGAATTTCGGCGTCAACCTGACCCGGCTCAAGCCCGGCGGGTCGTCCTCGATCCGCCACGCGCACACGAAGCAGGACGAATTCATCTATGTTCTCGAAGGGGAGCCGACGCTGATCACCGATGCCGGCCGCACGGCGCTTGAGCCTGGCATGTGCGCGGGGTTCAGGGCGGGAACCGGCGACGCCCATCATCTCGTCAACGAAACGGCCACAGACGCGGTCTATCTCGAGATCGGCGACCGCACGGACGGCGACGCCGTCACCTACCCGGACGATGACCTCGCCGTCATCACGATCGACGGCCGGCGGCGAATGGCGCACAAAGACGGAACGCCCTATTGAGCGGCCCCGAGAGGTCGAGGGGGCGGAATCTCCCCTTTTGACTTTTCGATCGGCGCAGCGGGAACCTTCTTCGCCCTCCAAGCGATTGTTTCATCGCAAAACAGTCCATTGGAGTTTGAGTCATGACCCTCAAGGCGGCAGGGCTGTCAGGGATCCTCCTGATTGCCGGAGCGCAAAGCGCGGCCTTCGCAAGCGATCCCCCGTTTCTCGGCGACTGGGCGCGCGGCGACGGCAAGACTCATATCCGGGTCGTGCGCTGCGGCGTGGCCGTTTGCGCCTCGAACACCTGGGTCCGGAGCGGCGTCGCCGGCGAAGCGATCGGCGATCGTCTCACGCTCAACATCGCCCCCGCCGGCGCGACAGGTTGGACGGGAAGCGCTTTCGATTCAAAGCGCGATCAGACCTACACAATGACCGTTCGCGTCGCCAACAACCGCATGACCACCGATGGCTGCGTCATCGGCGGCCTCATGTGCAGGAGCATGAGCTGGACGCGGTTGAACTAGCGGGAGCAGAGCGCCTAGTTCATCGCCTTCATGATTTGCGGCTTGATTTCGCTTTCGAGCGTCGCCGCCGTCATGGGGCCGACGAGCTTGAACGCGAGCGACCCATCGCCCCTGACGATGAACGTCTCCGGCACGCCGTAGACCCCCCAGTCGATGCCGGCGTGTCCGTCCGCGTCGAGGCCGACCTTGGCGTAGGGGTCGCCCTTGGCGCCGAGGAAGCGGCGAATGTTCTCGGCCGAGTCCTTTTGCGCGACCCCATAGATCGCGACGCCCTTGGCCTTCAGCGCCGGATCGGCGGCGAGCGCCATGAGATATTCGTGCTCGTAGTGGCAGGGCTCGCACCAGGAGGCGAAGATGTTGACCACGCTCACATGGCCTGAGCGCAAGTCGGCGTCGGTCAGGCCCGCCGCGCCATCGAGGCTGGGCAGGGTCAGCGGCGGCGCCGACTGGCCGATGAGCGCAGAAGGGATGCTGGCCGGATCGCCGGCGTTGAGGCGCACGAACAGGAGCCAGGCGAGAGCGGCGAAAACCGCAAG
Source organism: uncultured Alphaproteobacteria bacterium (assembly GCA_963761435.1). Taxonomy (GTDB): domain Bacteria; phylum Pseudomonadota; class Alphaproteobacteria; order Rhizobiales; family Beijerinckiaceae; genus Roseiarcus. Next base: position 2,770 of record CAVXHJ010000014.1, read on the forward strand.
CGGCAGATAGGCCAGCCAGCGGCGCGGGCGGGGGGCGGTCTCGGCGTCCACGCTCATCGGCTCCGGGCCCCGGCAGCGCCGCGGCGTGCGGCGTCAAGCGCGCGCGCCGCCGCATCCATCCGAGCCTGCAGGCGGCGCCCGTCCAGGACCACGGCGCCGATCATCGCGCAAATCGTCGCGGCCGCGACGGCATAGGCCGCGATGACAAATCCGATATGCGGGTCGGCCATCAGGCGCCTCCGGGAGCAAATTCAGGCCGCAGCCGATCGCCCTCGGCCGCCGCCAGCATGGTCACACGCGCGATGCGCCGGCGCAGGATCTCGTTGCGGACCGCCATCACCTGAAGCGTGAAAAAGAGGCAGGTGAAGGCGAGCGACATCACGATCAGGGGCCAGAGCAGCGCCAGCGCGATCGTTGGCCCGCCGAGCCGGAATACCGACGCCGGTTGATGCAGGGTGTTCCACCAGTCGACCGAGAACTTGATGATCGGCAGGTTGACGCAGCCGACCAGCGTCAGGATCGCCGTCGCGCGGGCGGCGCGGCCGGGGTCGTCGATCGCGCGGGAGAGCGCGATCAAGCCGAGATAGAGGATGAACAGCGCCAGGACCGAGGTCAGCCGCGCGTCCCAGACCCAGTAGGTCCCCCACATCGGCTTGCCCCAAAGGGAGCCGGTCGCGAGGCAGATGAAGGTGAATCCCGCTCCGAGCGGCGCGGCCGCCCTCTGCGCCGCGTCGGCCAGCGGATGGCGCCACACCAGAGTGCCAAGAGCGGCCGCCGCCATCACGGCGTAGACGAAGGTCGCCATCCAGGCCGCCGGCACATGCAGATACATGATCTTGACCGTCTCGCCCTGCTGGTAGTCGGGCGGGGCGGCGAAGGAGAGCCACAGGCCGACGGCGAACAGCGCCGCCGTCGCCGCCGCAAGCCACGGCAGCGCCCGCCGCGCGAACTCGACGAATACCGTCGGATTGGCGAGATTGGCCATGAGCGCCTCTTTATTCCAGGGCGAGGGGGGCGGCAATGGAACCCGCAGCGCGGGCGAGAGGCGCCATCCTGCTCCTCGAGTCCTCAATAACGACCGAATGTGTGACCCGGATCACTTCGGACGACGAGAAAATGTGCACCATGGAAGCGTGAGCTGCTCGTCTGCGTTGGGGACGGATCATGCGATTGGCTCGGGGATCGACGGCGGGCCGCAGCGCCGCCATGCGCAAGTCCGCGCATAGGATAATAAACGCGTCGCAGCCCGGAATTTGGGCGCTGTACGCCACCACGGCCATCATCGCCCTGTTCGTCTCCTCTCGAATAGCCTTCGACAGGGCCGCGGCTAATCTATTCAATACTCCAGATCAATACTCCTTGCTGGAGGAATGTGAACGAGACGTACCCAGCTATAGAATGAATATATTTGTTTATATCGCGATATTTCTGGTTGTGTTTATTTTGCAAAAACTTCTCTCGGATTCCGCCCGCCGAAACGAGGCGCTTATCGGCGGATTGATGCGCCGCCTGTCTCCGTGGCGATCGACCAGGCTTCGCTATCTGGCTTACGGATGCGCCGTTTACGGGGGCAGGATATGGCGTTTCCTGTCCTCGAGCTGGCGGCCGCATCTTTTCTGGCTTGTTGTCTTCGCGGCGCTCGGGGTGGCGCACCAAAGGTGGATCGCGGCCGCCGGAGATGAACCCGGCCAGAAACTCTCGTTTCTCAAAGTCGCGGGCGAATCCCTGAGTTCGTTCTCTTTCCTTTCCACTGTTCTCGTCGCCTATGCGGTGGTCTGGGTCGCCGCCTCCTATTGGAGAGGGCGGAATCGCCTTTTGATCCTGGCGCCTGTCAACCACGCCGGCGAAGCGTTCAAGGATTTCGCCGACGGCCTAGAGCTGAGGATCATGAATTCGCTGAAGCGGCTCGCGGATCTGCTTTCGACGCCCGACCGCGGCGTCTCGCCCACCAGAAACGGCGGCCTCGACGCGCCCAAGGGCGGCAGAATCTCGGCGGTGAGGATCGGCGTCGACGACGACATCGCGCGCTTTGCGAACCTCATCGACAACAGCGCCGCCGTCAGTCTCGGCCCGGCGAAAGTCTCGCTCAAGCCCCTGTTCAACCTTGTGGCCAGCCTGACCCGCGGGAACCGGCTGCGATCGAGTTTGCATCGGAATGGCGACAAGCTCCTGCTCGTCGCGGAGCTCGCCAAGGGCGGCTCCTGGAAGATTGAATGTGAGATCCGTGACGACGCGTCCAAGGAGGAACGCGCGGAGCGGCTGGATCAGATGCTCCACGAGCTCGTCTATTCCGTGCTCCGCTCCTTGCCGCGCCAGGCCGGGCTCAACTGGAAACCGCTCAGACACGTATCGGTGGGGCTGCGCGCGCTCCTCGACGCGCAAACGAACCAGGTCGGACGCTTCGACAATTTGCGCGAGGCCGAGGAGCATTTTTTGGCCGCGCGCGGGCTCGCTCATGGATTCGCCCGGTTCAGCTACCTGCTTGGAGTGGTCTACGTCGAGCTCGAGCAACTGTTCAAGAATTCAGACCCGAACGAAGCCGCGAACTGGAATGCGGCGGCGCGGGCGGCCTTTACCCAAGCTCTTCAGGAAGACCCCCAGTACCTCGACGCCGCTTACGCGATCGCCTGGCAATCCTGCAATCGCGCGGGGCAAGACGACACGGACCAGCATACCGACCAATACGCATTCGCAGTCGAGTTCGCGGACCGCATGCTCGCTGTCGACCGGACCGACGCGAGGGCGTGGAACATCAGGGGCGTGGCGCTCCGTGGGCTGCGCGACGTCGACGGGAAAGAGGAATCGTGGAAAGGCGGCCTCGACAACAGCGAGTCCGCGGCCCAGTACCTCTGGAGCGCAATATGCAAGCAAGCCTGGTCAGGCGAGGTGTCGGCTTCCTTGCGGCAGGATCAGACCGACTATTTCACCAATCTGGGACTCGCGGTCGAGAAGTCGGGTTCCTTCAAACGCGCCAGACGAATATTGCGCCAGGCGATGCACCACAACCCGGCGTCGCGGCCAGCGTTCGCTCTTGCGAAGAGCCTCGACGAGAAACTGGAGAGGCACGTCGAGCGGATCCAGCAGGGCGGGCTGAAAATCGCCGCAGGTCCGGGCGCCGGTCGAACCGGCTGGTATGCGTTCGCTATCCCCGGCTGGCTGCGCGCGCGGTGGTTTTCGTATCGCTACCGCAAGCCGCCCGCCGAAACGATGTTCAAGAAGGCCATTTTCGCCAGCAAGAAAATTGAAGAGCGCGCGCAGATCCGCGTCTGGCTCGCCGTTTCGCTCCTGAACTGGCGCAAGAACGCTTCATATCTCGGATTGAGCACCGCCCATTACACTGACAAGATTCAGGAAGCTCTATCGCAATTGCTTGATTCTCCTTCTCTCATCAAGCGAGACGAAATGGAGATGTTGTCCAGATGTCTGGATGATCGAAACTTTGATTTTTCCGATTGCGTGCCGGAGTCGCTCTATATCCATGCCTCTTCCGCGCACGGCGGCAAGCGGACGCTTTGGACGACGTTCTACCTCAGATCCGAGCTCAGTCAGCTTCCTGGCGGCGACTTGGGTCCGGATTACTTTGGCGGCGATAAACTGGATAAATTGACGTCGGTCATCACGGAACTCAGGCGGCATTCGCCTACGAAATACGCTCCTGTGGATAAAGGCCGCAATGCGTTCGAATGGTTTCGCGCCTGCACTTTGATCATGCGCGGGGCAATCCGAATCAATGACACGACTTATTTCAGCAGCAGGGGACAAGACGCCAAACAGACACTGAAGAAAGGGATCGCAGATCTCAGAAGCGGGATTGCAATTCTTGATCAGCCAAGTGCTTTCCCGCGCGAGGATATTCTTATTGCCGCTTATGCAAGACTTCTCCGCCGCGCAAAGCGCAATGATGCAACTCGAGACGGATTCGCGGGATCAGGTGAATGACCTGAGCGGCGCGGTGGAGAGCGCGGAAAAGGTAAAAGCGCGTGCGCCTTTCGAAGCCAAGGGCTATTACAACTTGCAATGGATGTACGCGGTTCGCTCGGACTTCGATTCCGCTGAGAGAATCAACCTCATGGGTCAGTCCTTGAACCCTGTATTCGACAGTTTTCTGTACAGTCTGGCGGGAATACATTGGCAAATTGGCAGAGAAAAAACGAATAAGGAAGTTCGAAAAAAATATTTCACGCTGGCGGTGAGTTCTCTCGAGAATTATCTGTTGAGGATCACTGATGATGGTATGCGAGGCCATATTCATTTCTGGCTTGGCCGATTTCTCGAGGAATTGAGCGAATTCGACCGATCGAGAGGCCATTGGCAGGTCGCAAGAAATCTAAATTATAACGCTGTCGCGAGCTGCGTGTTTATAGCCGCGAGCTACCAGAGGCAGGATCAATATGATTTGGCCCAGCGCTATTTGAATGACGCGTCATATCAGCTGGTCGAATCGCGCCGCCGCTACCTCAAGAAAAATGCCGGAACAGACGGCGTCCCCGCCATCAAGCGGAAGTGGCTGGGCCAAGCGGACGAGAGCGCTTTCGCGTTCACCGATCAAATTCCCATCGGATATTTGTTATCCAACATCGCCATCTTGAAGGCTCTGGTCCGGTGCGAGAGACGTCATTATGTGGGCGCGCAGCGGCATCTGGACAGTGCGGCGCGCTACATTGCGCGCTGGCCGCTCAAAGGGCAGGCGTCGCGGGATGAGATACTCGAACGCAGGACGCTGAGGCGGTCCCTCGACGCCCGATGTAAGGATGTCCGCGGCCGAATCCTCCTTGGTCGAGGCAATCGGAATGCGGCGGTCAAAGCCTTCCAGGAATCGCTCGCCATCGAAGGGACCGCGGGAACCACTTACCAGCTCGCCAGGTTGGCCGTCGCGAAGGCCGAAGACTCGAGGCCGGGCCGGCCCCGCCGGACATGCCTCGAAGAGGCGGGCCGCAGAATCGACCAGACGCGGAAACTCGACATTCTGAATTTGTATGACGAGCGGCTGACGAAGCTGGAACAGCGGTTGGAGAAGCTCAGCGCGACGTCGGCGAAGCCGCGGCCGGCCGCTGCTTGAGCGGTTCGCAAGCTGGCGCGGACCCTTCAGCCGGAGATTTCCTCGAGCGCCAGATTGGTCGTGCGAGGGCCGAATATCCCGATCGTCGCCATCACGATCGCCATCGCCGCGGCGATGAAGACGAAGACGCCGAAAGCGCCTGAGGCGCCGAGGATGAAGGCGATGATGAACGAAGAGAAGATCACCGAGAGCCGGCTCCAGGAATAGACAAAGCCCGCGGCGCGCGCGCGGATGCCGGTCGGGAACAGCTCCTGCTGGTAAGCATGGAAGCTGAAGGACATGATGTTCGCGGCAAGCGTCAGCGCGACGCCCATGACGATGATCAGCGCCGAACCGCTCGCCTGGCCGAAAATGAGGCCGCAGACGAGAATGGCGCCCGCCGCGGCGACGATGATCCATTTGCGCTCGAACCGGTCGCCGAGAAAATATCCGATGAGCGGGCCGACAGGCGAAGCGAGCGCGATCACCGTCGTATAGCCGAGGCTGGTCGAGACCGTGATCCCCTGCTTCACCAGGAGCGAGGGGACCCAATTGTTGAACCCGTAAAATCCGATCGTCTGAAAGATGTTGAAGACGCTCATCAGGATGACCCGGCCGCGTATGCCTGGAGCCCAAAGATCGAGAAAGCCGCTCGCCGCCGACACCGGCTCCTCCGGTCCGGGCGGCGGCAGCGGGCGGCCGTACTCGGCCTCGACCTTCGCTTCGATCTCGGAAAGCACGCGATCGGCTTCGCCGAGGCGGCCGCGCTTGGCGAGCCAGCGCGGACTCTCGGGCAGGCCGAGCCGCAAATAGACGACGACCGGCGCGGCAAGCGCCCCGATCAGAACCACCCAGCGCCAGCCCTCGAGCCCGAGAGGGGCGGTCGGCACGAGCATATAGGCGAGGAACGAGATCACCGGCACGCAGATGAAGCCGATCGCCTGGTTGACCGCGAAGGCCCGCCCGCGCAGGGCCTTGGGCGCGAGCTCGCTCAGATAGGCGCCGATGGTCACCATCTCCACGCCGAGGCCAATGCCGGACACGAGGCGCCAGAGGTTGAGGCCCGCCGCGTCGTGCTGGAGCGCGACCATGATGTTCGCCGCGGAATACCAGAGAAGCGACCAGGTGAAGATCGCCCGGCGGCCGAACCGGTCGGCGAGGAATCCGCAAAGAATTGTTCCGATGAAGAGGCCGGTGAACAGGGCGGCGATGAAGCTCGCCACTCCCGTCGTGCCGAAGAGGCCGGCGGTCGTGGCGGTGAGGACCCCCGACTTGACCAGGCTTGGCGCGACATAGGCCGAGAACAGGAGGTCGTAGAGCTCGAAGAACATGCCGAAGCCCAGCAGCACGACGATCGTCCAGATCGTGCGCGTCGCGGGCAGCCGGTCGATGCGGGCGGATATGGACCCGGCGCTCACCGGCGCTGCGCCACTGTCGTTCATGTTTCCTCGCCTGACGTCGCGTCCGCGCGCTTCTCGCGCCGTTGTCTCGGCATAAAGAGGCGAGCTTCCGGCCTCGTGTCAAATGCCGTCGGCGTTATCGCGTGATTTGCCGCGACTGGCCTATTTTTGCTTCAAGACCATGCGGTCGAGGCTCAGCGGGCCGCCGCCGGCGAACGCCAGGTAAAGGAATACGAAGCAGAACAGGATCGCCGACTCTCCGCCATTGACGAGCGGGTAGAAAGAGCGCGGCGCGTGGGCCATGAAATAGGCGAAGGCTATCTCGCCTGAAAGGATGAACGCGACGATCCTGGTATAGGCGCCGACGAGCAGCATCAGGCTGCCGACGATTTCGAGGAAAGCCGCGAGTATGAGGAGGCCGTTGAGGGACGGCGGTCCGGGGACGGGAAAGCCGAATGGCTTTCGAAAGGCCGTGCTGCAGAAAGAGCAGCGCGGCGACGATCCGCAACAGGCTGAGGACATAGGGCCTCAGCCTCTCCATCATCGCGTAAAGCGCATTCACCACGACCCCTGTCTTTGCCGGTTTGATGAAGAAATGACCGAACATCTCACTTTATTCAACCGCCGCGCCGAGACGAGGGCGGGCGTCCCCCTTCGGCGCGCTCGACGAGGCGCTGGTGCAGATCACCGGAGGCGAGGACTGGCGCAAAATCGAGGACAGCCATTTCGGCCGGTGACGTTCTCGTTCGCGCGATCGCCCCGAGATTCGCCTACATCCCCGGTATCTGCATGATCTCGACAACCTCGACCCAGGCGCCGGGCATTTGCAGGTGCGGGTGATCCTTGCCGAACAGTTTCGTCGCCGCGTCGGCCGAGTCCGCCTGCACGATCGAATAGCCGCCGACGCCATTCTTGGCGTCAGACACGCCCTTCGCGTCGACCCGCTTGGTGTGGCCGAGAGGAGCGCCGCCGTCGACGAGCGAGGACTTGTGATCGCCCATCCACTTCATCCAGGCCGCCATCCCCTGCTTCTGCTGCTCGGGAGTCGAGTTCTTCATCATCCGCTCGAAGTCCGCCGGCGTGGCCATGTACAGAACCATGAACTTTTTCATCTTTTCCTCCCTCGCAGAACGAAGCGAGCGACAAATCTCGCACGGCTGCTTGACGAAAGTAAGAACGCGCCGAAAGCGCGGGGCCGCGGCGATCCTACTCCCTGACGTGCCTCAGCGCCGCCGCCGCCGCGAACGGCGCGAGCGCGACGGCGAGGAGCGACAGGGCGCACACCACGAGGAACGGCGTGAGAAACGGCGCCGCGCCGCCGCTCGCAGCGGAAGCGGCGGCGACCCCGAAGATGAGCACGGGGATGGTCAGCGGCAGCGCCAGAACCGCCATCAAGAGGCCGCCCCGCCTCAGCGACACGGTGAGCGCGGCGCCGATCGCCCCGATCATGGTGAGCGCGGGAGTGCCCGCGGCGAGCGTCGCCGCAACGAGCATGAGCGGCAGCGGCGTCATCGCCAGCATCAGTCCGAACAGGGGACTGACGACGATCAGCGGGAGCGCGCTCGCCGTCCAGTGGGCGGCGCATTTGATGAGCACGACCGCTTCCAGCGGCAGCGCCCCGTTGATGAGGATGTCGAGCGAGCCGTCTTCGTGATCGGCCTGGAACAGCCGGTCGAGCCCGAGCAGGGTCGCGAGCAGCGCCGCGATCCAGAGGATCGCTGGCCCGAGCCGCGCCAGGAGGTTGAGATCGGGCCCGAGCGCGAAGGGCATGAGCGCGACGAGGATGAGGAAGAACATCGCCCCGACCGACGCGCCGCCGCCAATCCGACGCGCAATCCTCCATTCGCGGACGAAGAGGGCGAGGGCAGGGGTCACGCCGCCGCCCCCTCTGCCGCTCCGAGCTTCAGTTCTTGCGCCTCTTCGAGCCCGAGCGGCGCATGGGCGGCGGCGACGATGATCCCCCCGCCGCGCAAGTGCGCCTGCATGATGCTCGCGAGGGCGCCCTGCGCGGAGGCGTCGAGCGCGGTCGCAGGCTCGTCGAGCAGCCAAAGGGGGCGGCGGGCGACAAGCAGGCGTGCGAGCGCCACGCGGCGCCGCTGCCCGGCCGAGAGCAGGCGAGCGGGAAAATCGATCACATGGGCGAGACCCACGCGCTCGAGCGCAGCGCGGCTCGCTGCTGGCGAACCGTCGCCGCCAAGAATGGCCGCGGCGAAGGCGAGGTTCTCGCCCGCGGTGAGCGCGCTCTTCACGCCGTCCGCGTGGCCGACATAATGGGCCTGTTCGCCGACGGTGCGCTCGGCGTCGCCGCCTTCGAGCGCAAAGCCGCCGGCTTCAAGCGCGAGAAAGCCGCAAAGCGCGCGCAAAAGGCTCGATTTTCCCGCGCCGTTGGGCCCCGTCACGACGAGCGCCGCGCCCTCGCCCACCGCGAAGGAAAGCCCGGCGAAGATGCGCCTCCCGCCGCGCTCGATCGTCAAGTCCCACGCGCTGAGGCGCATCGTCCCCCGAGCCCCGTCGCCGCGATTCTAAGACGATAGTTTGTGTAGCCCCTACCGCCAATTATATCTATAAGCGGCCATCCCCCTTCAAACGCCTTCGCCGGGAGCGCTCGCATGGCCAGCCTGGACAGCTTCAAATGCCGCAAAACGCTGACCGTTGGGGCGAAGACCTATGAGATTTATTCGCTGAAGGCGGCGGAAAAGAACGGGCTTCACGGGGTTTCGCAACTGCCGTTCTCGCTCAAGATCGTCCTCGAAAACCTGCTGCGCAACGAGGACGGACGCAGCGTCAAGAAAGAAGACATCGAGGCGCTCGCGGCGTGGACCGCCAACCGCGGCAAAAAAGAGCACGAGATCGCCTTCCGTCCGGCGCGGGTGCTCATGCAGGATTTCACCGGCGTGCCGGCGGTCGTCGATCTCGCCGCCATGCGCGACGCGATGGTCGCGCTTGACGGCGACCCCGACAAGATCAACCCGCTGGTCCCGGTCGATCTCGTCATCGATCATTCGGTGGTCGTCGACTATTTCGGCACCGGCAAGTCGCTCAGCCAGAACGTCGCCCGCGAATACGAGCAGAACCAGGAGCGCTACCGGTTCCTGAAATGGGGCCAGCAGGCCTTTTCCAACTTCCGCGTCGTGCCGCCCGGCACCGGCATTTGCCATCAGGTCAATCTCGAATATCTCGCGCAGACGGTGTGGACGTCCAAGGAGAAACGCGACGGCAAGACGGTCGAGGTCGCCTATCCCGACACGCTGGTCGGCACCGACAGCCATACCACCATGGTCAATGGCCTTGCCGTGCTCGGCTGGGGGGTGGGGGGCATCGAGGCGGAAGCCGCCATGCTCGGCCAGCCGCTGTCGATGCTGCTGCCCGAAGTGATCGGCTTCAAGCTCGACGGCGAACTGCGCGAGGGCGTCACTGCGACCGACCTCGTGCTGACCGTCACCCAGATGCTGCGCAAGAAGGGCGTGGTCGGCAAATTCGTCGAGTTTTATGGCCCCGGCCTCAACGCGATGACGGTCGCCGATCGCGCCACGCTCGCCAATATGGCCCCGGAATATGGCGCGACCTGCGGCCTGTTCCCGATCGACGCCCAGGCGCTGGCCTATTTGAAGACCAGCGGCCGCAAGCCCTCGCGGCTCGCCCTGGTTGAGGCCTACGCCAAGGCGCAGGGCGTGTTCCGCACCCGCTTGACGCCCGATCCGGTCTTTTCCGACACGCTCGAGCTCAACCTCGGCGAGGTCACGGCGTCGCTCGCCGGTCCGAAGCGGCCGCAGGACCGCGTGGTGCTCACCGACGCCAAGGCCGGCTTCCTCGCGGCGATGACGAGCGAATTCAAGCAGGGGGACGCCGTCGCCCGGCGTCATAAGGTCGAAGGCGCGAACTACGACCTCGGCCACGGCGACGTCGTCATCGCCGCCATCACGTCCTGCACCAACACTTCCAATCCGAGCGTCATGATGGCCGCCGGCCTTCTGGCGCGTAACGCCGTCGCCAGGGGCCTGACCGTCAAACCGTGGGTGAAGACGTCGCTCGCGCCGGGCAGCCAGGTGGTCCAGGACTATCTGAAGGAGGCCGATCTCCAGAAGCCGCTCGACAAGCTCGGCTTCAACATCGTCGGCTTCGGCTGCACGACATGCATCGGCAATTCCGGCCCGCTCGCGCCCGAGATTTCAGCGACCATCGCCAAGCACAACCTGGTCGCGGCCGCCGTGCTCTCCGGCAACCGCAACTTCGAGGGCCGCGTCAATCCGGACGTGCGCGCGAACTACCTCGCTTCCCCGCCGCTGGTCGTCGCCTATGCGCTGGCGGGCTCGATGCAGATTGACCTCACCCGCGAGCCGATCGGCGCCGACAAGCAGGGCAAGGCGGTCTATCTCGCCGACATCTGGCCGAAGACGGGGGAGATTCAGGAATTCGTCGACACGACCATCACCGCCAGGATGTTCAAGACCAAATATGGGAGCGTGTTCGACGGCGACGCCAACTGGCGCAAGGTCAAGGTCCCCGCCGGCCTCACTTACGCCTGGGACATCGGCTCGACCTATGTCCGCAACCCGCCTTACTTTGACGGCCTGACGAAGACGCCCAAGCCGGTTGTCGATATCGACAATGCCCGCATCCTCGCGCTCTTCCTCGATTCGATCACCACCGACCACATTTCTCCCGCCGGCTCGATCAAGGTCGCAAGCCCCGCGGGGACGTATCTCACCGAGCATCAGGTCCGTCCGCCCGACTTCAACCAGTACGGCACGCGCCGCGGCAACCATGAAGTGATGATGCGCGGCACGTTCGCCAATATCCGGATCAAGAACCAGATGGTGAAGGACGACGCGGGCGGCGTGGTCGAAGGAGGCTACACGCTGATGCAGCCGTCCGGCGAACGTCTTGCGATCTATGACGCCGCGATGCGCTACCAGGCGGAAAAGGTCCCGCTGGTGGTGTTCGCGGGGCGCGAATATGGCACCGGGTCGTCGCGCGACTGGGCGGCCAAGGGCACCAAGCTTCTCGGCGTGCGGGCCGTGATCGCGCAGAGCTTCGAGCGCATCCACCGCTCGAACCTCGTCGGCATGGGCGTGCTGCCGCTGGTGTTCGAGGAGGGGACGAGCTGGCAGACGCTGGACCTCAAGGGCGACGAGACGGTGACGATCTTTGGTCTCGGCGAATCCCTCAAGCCGCGGCAGAAACTGGAGGCGGAGATCAGGCGCGCCGATGACACCGTCAAGCTCGTGCCGCTGACCTGCCGCATCGATACGCTCGACGAGCTCGAATACTTCAAGAACGACGGCATCCTGCCCTACGTGCTGAGGCAGCTCGCGGCTTAGGGGCCCGCCCTATCCGCTCATTTTCTCCAGGTCTGTGAGGATAGCGGCCAGGCGGAGCCTGCGCTCCTTGTCGTCGACCTGCGCGACGCTCTTGCGCAGATCCTCCAGCGTGCTCTCGAGCTTCCATTTCGCCGCGCCCTCTGCGGCGACATCCTGCGCAAGCTCTTTGGCCTTGTCGGCGTCGGCGGCGTCGAACGCGGCTCCGAGCAGGGTCGCGCGCAGCCATTCGTCGGCCACGCCGAGCTTTCTCGCCCGCTCGCAGGCGACGACCACCATCGCGGAAACCGTCCGCGCCCGCTCGTCGTCTCCGTCGCGCTTCCGGGCGCGATAGAGGCGAGGGAGATTGCCCGAGCAATAATATTGATTGAGGTCGAGCTCCATGCCCCGCTCATAAGCCTCAATGCTCTTCGCCAGATATTGCATCTGTTCCACTGACGGCGCCTCGGCGCCAGAATGCAGGCGCTTGTAACGGCCGCCGAGGATCCCGCAACGTTCCGGAGTGGCTCCTGAATTCAGCGATGAGCGCTTCGAGTCTCGCAATTGCGTCGATCGGCTTGCCGGCGTTCGCGAGCGCGAAGGCGTCGAGTTCGCGGACTTCCTCCTGTGCGGCGATGTCCTTCGGAAGCTCGCCGATGAAACCGTGGATCCAGCTCCAATCGGCGGACGCCTCGGCGCTGTCCTTGAGCAGCAGCAGAAGAGCGAGGATGGTCGAAGGCGTGACGGGGGGTTTCCAGTATTTGGCGACGAGTTTTTTGGCTCGCGCCATGCGAGCTTTCCGGTTGACCGCGCGAACGGCGATGATGTCGCCCTGAAAGGCGGATGTTGCGCTCATTACGCCCTTCATCGTCGAAGCTGCGGCCTTGTCGACCTTATCGGGATATCCCTTTATCGCCTCATGCATCGGCGAGACGCCGTTGGTCCGTTTCGGGATTTCCTTCCTGATCACCCTTTTGATCGCCGCGGCGGTCGGCCCGGTGACGTTTCCCTCCCGCATCGGATAGCGGACGGTCCGCATCTGTGCGACATCGAACAGCGGCTTCGACCATTCGGCCGCAAACAGGACGCAGCCCTTCCTTTGCGCTGCATGCCGAATCCCGACCTCGTAGTAGACATTGCCATTCGGGATCGTCAGGTCCGCGAGCACGAGGTCTGCGAAATAGAGCCTCTCGAGCATCTGGTTGATGATGAGCGCTCCCGTATCCTGATCGGCCCGCACCGGCTCGTAGCCCAGTTCTCGAATGGTCGGAGCAAAAGCCCGGTCCCATAGCGCGTTGAAATTCACCTCCCCTGGCGACTTGCTGCTCGGTTCGACCTGAGTGGCTTTGCGCCCATAGGGCATGATCATGAAGCAGATCGGCTTTGGCATGGCGGATACCCCTCACATTCGACGCGCTGGAGCGGCAGGCTCCTCAGTCACCCCCACAGCTTCTTCGTGTCGAGCCAATGCGCCCGGCCCCCTGCCCTCTGGACTTCCTCCATCATATGCTGCGCGCCGCCCGGCCCATCGCCGCGTTCGCCGTTCCAGAGGCAGACGAGATCGACCTTTTCCGGGCCGAAGCGTGAGGCCTCCTTGAGCATCCAGACATTGTTGCGTTCGTAGGGGTCCTCGCCCTTCGGCGTCGGTCCCTCTTCAAGCGGCAGCACGTGCAATGTCGCGCGCGCCCTGGCCCTGAAATAGCGGGCGCGCCAGTCGCGGTCGGCGAAGTCGACCGATTGTTCGAGAAACGCCGGCTCGTCGAATGGAATGTAGAATTCGAGCCGGGCCGAGCGGAGCAGGGCGGCTTCCGCGAACAAAAGATCGCCGCCGCAGGCGCCGCCGCAGACGCAGAGATCGAGCGGCCCGACATCGAGGTCCGCGAGGGCCGAATCGATGGCGGCGGCGGCGGCCGGCTCCTTGTCCGGCGGGAAGCGCGGCTTTTCGCGGCCTGGCGCGTCGATCATATGGCCGCTGAACAGCACGGTCTTGCGCGGCGTCGGGTCGTTCGGCTCTTCCATCCCCGGCTGTTCCCTAATCGAACGAGATGTCGTCTTCGCTTTCTCTTGTCCGGGGTTCCCTGCGGCGGGGAGGCGCGAGGGCTTCACGCGCGTCGGACCCCGGCCTCTGTTCCGTCAACCGGTTCAAGGGTGAATCGTGTCGAGATCCGGCAGCAGAACGACGCTTTCCTGCTCGTTGGGGTCGGTCCGGGAAATGACCGCCGTCGCCGGCTCGGCCTGGCTCCGGTTATAGGGCAGATGCGGCATGTTGGCCGGGATGTAGACGAAGTCGCCGGCTCGCGTGACCATGTGATGCTCGAGGCGCTCGCCGTACCACATGCCGGCTTCGCCGCTCAGCACATAGAGCGCCGTCTCATGCGCCTCGTGCTTGTGCGCCTTGGCGCGGGCGCCGGGCGGCATGACGAGAAGCTGCATGTGGATGGCCGCCGCGCCCGCCGTTTCGGCCGAGATCGCTGGCGCGTAGGAAAAGCCCTGCTTGCCGACGAATGGCTCGCCGGCGCGCAAGCGGACGCAGGTCAACGGACGCTCGGTGGTCGCGATACCCGCCATGGCCGCCTCTTTGAGCGTTCGATTGCGCCTGGTCCCCTCGAGCCTCCGGCGAGGCGCGGCGTCGACCGCCGCCGCGTGCAAGCCCGGTCGCCGGAGCGCGTCAACGAGGCCTACTTGACCAGCCGCGGACCCTCCGCGCGAGTGTACTCGTTCTCCTGGACGACGCCGAGCCTGCGCGCGACCTCCGTATAAGCCTCGATCATCCCGCCGAGGTCCTTGCGGAAGCGATCCTTGTCCATCTTGTCGTTGGTCTTGACGTCCCACAGCCGGCACGAATTGGGGCTGATCTCGTCGGCGAGAACGATCCGCATGTTCTCGCCTTCCCACAAACGTCCGGTTTCGATCTTGAAGTCGACGAGCCGGATGCCGACGCCAAGGAACAGGCCGGACAAGAAGTCGTTGACCCGAATCGCCAGCGCCATGATGTCGTCGATCTCCTGCGGCGCCGCCCAGCCGAAAGCGGTGATGTGCTCTTCCGAGACCATGGGGTCGTTGAGCTGGTCGTTTTTGTAGTAAAACTCGATGATCGAGCGCGGCAATTGCGTGCCCTCTTCGAGGCCGAGGCGGGTCGACAGCGAGCCGGCCGCGACGTTGCGCACGACCACCTCGAGCGGAATGATCTCGACCTCGCGAATCAGTTGCTCGCGCATGTTGATTCGGCGGATGAAATGGGTGGGCACGCCGATGTCGTTGAGGCGTTGAAAGACGTATTCCGAGATTCGATTGTTGAGAACGCCCTTGCCCTCGATCACCTCATGCTTCTTGGCGTTGAACGCGGTCGCATCATCCTTGAAATACTGGATGAGAGTGCCCGGCTCCGGGCCCTCGTACAGCACCTTGGCCTTGCCTTCATAAATGCGTCGGCGGCGATTCATGCGATGCGACCGTGGCTTGAGGAAATCCATTCGCGTGGCCTTTTCTGGTGGCTACCCCGGTTCAGCCGCGACGGCAGGCCCGGAATATGGGGATTCGGACCGCGAAACCCAAGCATTGGACTCGTCCGGACCGGGGGCCAGCCCCCTGCCGGCAATCTAGCTGATTGGCGGGGCGGGCACAAACTTTCTGCGGGCCGGGTGCGGCTCACCAGACGAAAGGACGTGAGCCCGGCGCCCCAAGGGAATGTTGAATCCAGCCGAAATAGCGCCCGGGAGGGCCGATTGTTCGACGAATCGACCGTTGGGAGCGATCCCGGACGAATTTTGCTCCGATTTCACGGCCGCCGGATATTTAAATACCTAGATAGCGATGGAGAACCTGCGGATCCTCTCTCAATTCGCTCACGGGACCTTCGTGGACGACATGGCCATTGTTGAGAATATAAACGCGATGGGAGAGCGCTAACGCCGCCGCAATATTCTGTTCGACCAGCACAATTGTTTGCCCGGCGGCCGCGAGAGCCCGACAGGCGTGAACCAGGTCGCGGACGATGACCGGCGCCAGTCCCTCGAACGGCTCGTCGAGCAGGACGATCTTGGGGTCGCGCACAAGCGCGCGGGCGATCGCAAGCATCTGCTGTTCGCCGCCCGACAAATCGGTGCCGCGGCTGCCGCGGCGCTCCCTCAGGCGCGGAAACATCGTGTAGATGCGGTCGAGCGTCCAGGGCTGCTTGGCTGTAAGACCCGCCAGCACGATGTTGTCCTCGACGTTCAGGCTGCCAAAAATGCGGCGGTCCTCATGCACCAGCTGCATCCCGCTCCTGGCGAGGGCGTGACTCGGCTGGCCGGCGTATTCGACGCCATCCAGCATCACCGAGCCCGAACGGGGACGCACGACCCCCATCAGGCTCTTCAGCGTCGTGCTCTTCCCCGCCCCGTTGCGGCCCAGAAGGGCGACCACTTCGTTCCGCTCGACCCGGAGGGAAATATCGAAGAGGATATGGGAATCCCCATAATAGCTGTTGAGGCCGTTGACCTGCAGAAGGCTCATTATGCCAGGACGCCCCCGAGATAGGCTTCCCGCACGATCGCGTTGCCCTTGATTTCGTCGGGGGTGCCCTCGACGAGGATTCGCCCCTCCTGAAGAACCGTCACTCGCTCCACCAGCTCAAACAGCGCGTCCATGTCGTGATCGATGATTATCGTCGTGCGGCCGCGGCTGATCGATTTCAAAAGCTTCACCGTTTCGGCTCGTTCTCGGGGGCTCATGCCAGCCAACGGCTCGTCAAGCAGAAGCAGGCTCGGGGAAGTCGCCAGCGCAAGGCCAATTTCCAGCCGCCGCTTCTCGCCATAGGCGAGATCCGAAACTGGGACATCGGCGCGGCTCGTCAACTCGACCAAGTCCAGCGTATGGTCGACCAGATCGTCGAGCTCCGGGATGTGCGCGGGGTCGCGCAGCAGGTCCAGCCGGAAAGAGCCGCGCTTTTCCGCCAAAGCCGAGATCACGATGTTCTGGCGCGCCGTCAGCCGGTTGAACAATTGGTTGACCTGGTAACTCTTGGTCAGGCCTGTCTGGCAGACTTCGGTGACTTCGCGCCCGGTAATGTCGCTGCCCTCGAAGGTGATCGTTCCGGATGTCGGATGAATCTCGCAGGTGAGCATCTTGAAGAAGGTGCTCTTGCCCGCGCCGTTCGGCCCGATGATGCCGCGAAGCTCCCCTTGCTGAACCGAGAAATCGATATCGCTGTTGGCGAGCAACCCGGCGTATCGCTTGGTCAGGCCCTTGGTCACGAGGATCGGTCCGCTGTAGGCCGGGATGGGACGGCTGGGGAGCGGCGGCGCCCGCCCAGCCGCCGGGTTGGCCGAGGGGCTGAGCTCATCGAGCCGCAAATCCGGCGCCGCCCCGGGCGCGCTCGTTCCCGCGCGGGCGAGACGCGCGTAGAGGTCCGCGACGCCGCCGAGGATTCCGCGTCTGAGGAATGACACGAGCAGCACGAAGACAAGGCCGAGCACGAGCTTCCACGAAGCGCCGAGGCCCAGGCCGCCCTGCAGGAAGTCGCGCAGGTAGAGCCAAACCGTCGCGCCCACCAGGGGACCAAACAGTGTCTCCAGACCGCCGATCACCGTCATCATGATGATCTGCCCCGACGTGTCGAACGTGAAGGCGTCGGGGGGCATATAGCCCTGCATGACGCCCAGCAAGCCGCCCGCGGCGCCGGAATAGGCCGCAGCGATGACGAACGCGAGCAGCTTGTAAGCATGGACGTTGTGGCCAACCGCGGCCGCGCGCAGCGGATTTTCGCGGATCGCGACCCAGATGAGGCCGACAGGCGAGGCCACGATCCGTCGTCCGATCACGATACCGACAACATAAGAGACCGCGAGAAATCCATACATCGACCAGCCGCTGGTTGCGTGGATCGTCGCAAAGCCGAGATTGAAAGTCGGTCCCGGCACCCCCGGCAGACCATTCTCGCCCCCGGTAAAGGACGATAGCGGCCCATTTTCCATGAAGAAAAAGACTTCACCGATGGCGACGGTGATCATCGCAAAATAGATGCCCGTGCGTCTCAGCGCGATCAAACCAACGAAGTAGCCCACGATGGCCGCGCCCACGGTCCCAATCGCCAACCCCAGCATCACGCTGGTCAGGCCTGTCTGGGTCAGCAGATAGGCGGCGATGAAGCCGCCGGTGCCGAAGAAAGCCGACTGCCCAAAGGACAGCATCCCGGCATAGCCGAACAGCAAGTCAAATCCGACCCCGAAAAGGCCAAAAACCAGAATACGATTCATCGTATCGGGGACCAGCCCGATTTTGGGGAGCACAAACGGCGCGACCAACAGGACGAGCGCGATCGACGCTTCGGGCAGGAAGGCTCGCAGTCCGCGCGGACGTTTGTTCATCGTCAGCTACGTCCCTCGACTCCGAGCAGCCCGCGCGGACGAAGCACGAGGACGAGTGTCATCACGGCGAACAGCATGACCTGGGAATAGCTCGGATTGATCATCGACGTCAGGCTCAGGATCTCGCCCGCGATCAGGCCGCCCAGAACCGCGCCGGGAAAGGAGCCCACGCCCCCGATCACGACGACGACGAAGGCCTCGACGAGAATCGCCTCGCCGATGTCAGGCGTTATCGGCGCGATCGGGACGTTGACGATCCCCGCAAAGCCGGCAGCCATCGATCCGATGCCGAAGACGATCATGAACACGCGCATCACATTGATGCCGAGCGAATCGACCATGACCGAATCCTCGATCCCCGCGCGCACGATCATGCCGAGGCGCGAGCGGTAGAGAACGAGGTAAAGGGCCAGCAGCGCGACGGCGATGATGCCCACGACCGCGAGGCGGTACGTTGGATAAATCATGAAGCCGAGCGAGGTCACCCCCGCCGCCCAACTCGGCGGAGGCATGGATTGCGACAGGCTCCCGAAGAAGAAGCGGATCGTTTCGACGAAGACGATCCCCAAGCCGAACGTCACCAGGATCTGATCCTCGGCGGGCCGTTCGTAGAAATGTCTGATGATCAACCGCTCCATCAGGACGCCGAGAACCAATACGAAACACGCGCCCGCGGCGATCGCGACCAGAAAGGAACCGGTATACTGGTAGGCGACCACGCCTGCGTAGCCGCCCACCATGAACATCGCGCCATGGGCGAGGTTGAGTACGCCCAAGGTGCCATAGATGATCGTCAGACCCGAGCTGATCAACGCCAGTAGGGCGCCGATCACCAGCCCGTTAAAGGTCTGCGACAGCAGATTCGCCCAAGAGAGCAAATGCGACTCCTCTCTCGAGCGACGCTCCGGCTCGGCTCAGGTGTAGCCGCCCATCTTGCATCCGAACGCGTCTGGGGCCTGCATCAGACCTTCGCCGGGCACGACCTCGACAATCTCATAAAAGTCGTCGGGGTTCTTCATTTCCGCCGGCTTTTTCCCGCGCTCGATGATGACGGGCCGAACCAACTGATGATCGGCGCCGCGGAAATAAACCTCGCCGACCGTCGATTGGACCTTCGCGCCGGCCTCATAGGCCTTGACGACATCCGGAGGATAGAAGGACTTGGCCCGCTCGACCGCGTCAGCCCACATCGCCACCTGCATGTAGGCGGCGTTGGCGCCCCACTCCGGCAGGCTGCCGTATTTGGCGCGGAAGGCGTCGTTGAACATCTTCGCGAGCGGGAACTGGTCCTCCAGGGTCCACCAGTAGTCGGTCGCGGCGAGGACGCCCTGCATCGTGTCCGCGCCGACCTCCTTGGCGAGGAATGGGGTGTTGTAGGGGACCGCGAGGACCATCTTGTCCAGAACGCCGAACTGCTTGGCCTGCTTGATCGACAGGACCGCGTCGCGACCGAAGTTGATGTTGACGACGACATCGGCGCCGCTGTTGGCGACGTTCAAGAGATAGGAGCTGAACTCCGTCGTGCCCAAGGGCGAGACCTGGTCGGTGGCGGTCGTCCAGCCGCCCTCCTTCAGATACTCCTCCATCGACTTCTGGACGGTGTGGCCATACGTATAGTCCGGCGTCAGATAGGCGACCTTCTTGTCCTTGCCGACGGACTTGATAAGTTGGGGGGCGATCGCTTTCGCGGCGGTCTGGCCGTAGAAGCACTCGCGGAAGGAATAGCGGACGCAGTCCTTGCCAGTCGTGTCGTTCGAACCCGAAATTCCGGGGAGGTAGATCACCTTCTCACGATCGGCGACTTTGTTGTCGGCAACCGCTTCAGCGCTCGAGACGCTTCCGGTGACCATGACCGCCTTGTTGTCGCTGATGAACTTCGACAGATTCTGCACGGCGGTGTTCGGCTTGGCTTCGCTGTCAGCAATTCCGAATTTGACCTCCTTGCCCAGAACCCCCTTCTTGATGTTGGCTGAGATCTTCTGCATCAGCGCATTGCCTTCGTTCAGATGCTCGATGGCCAGCTGATAGCCCTTGATGAGGTCCTCTCCGGCTGCGGCGTAAGTGCCGGTGCGGGGCACTGAAATGCCGACGAAGACGGAGGGGCCTGAGGATCCCTCGGGATAGGTTCCGAGCGGCGGGTTGTCCGCGGCCTGCGCAGGCAATATCAGCCCGCCGGGCAAGATCGCCCCGCCGAGAATCCCGGCCGCGCTGTGCAGCGCCGTGCGGCGCGACATGGCGGTGTCGAGAATCGTGTTTATTGTCCGTGACATGATCAGTCCTCCCATCGACGACTTCTGAGTTGATTTGGGTCCAAAAACCGAGGCGAGTTCCGGCCTTGCTTCAACAAGGCGGGCAATCGTCTTGATCGTCAGCATAAGGTAGTCTCGGCTGGGGTCAGAATCGTCAATTAGACTTTCGTCAAAATTATCGGCGCCCAAAAAATGAGAAGGGCCGTTCCTTGCGGAACGACCCTTCCATTGTCGTGGCCCGCGCGAGTTCGCTGGGCTCCCGGTTACGTGCCTTTAGCGAACGCTACGCGAGCAAATCCTTCGCGGGGGCAAGAACCCAGGCCCTGTCGATCACGCTGGGCTGATGACAATGAGACACTGGATCACCTCCTTTCGGCTGGTTGACGACGTCAAACATGTTAGTGTGATTCGCGAAATTTGAAAGCGGCTTTTTTTTCGTGAAGTTAAGAATTCTTTAGCCTTCGATCGCCGCTGGAGCCTTGGGGCCCCACCCTCGACCGCCCATATCACAGACCGAGGAATCGTCTATCCTTTGGGTCTTTCGGCCCTGCGCTTCCTCATGGAGGTCCATCTTGTCGCTATTCAAGTTGACGGGCGGGGCGGTTTGCGCGGCGCTCGGCCTCATGATCCTTGCCGGGCCGGCGGCCCCGATGAGCGCGCACGGGCGCGCCCGGCTTCCGCCGTCCGGGATTTATGTCGACGTCGCGCCGCTGCGCGCCAACGCGGGCGACCCGACCGCAACCTGGGTCGCGCAGTATTTCCCCGGGCAGCTCGCGCAGAATCTCGCCGGGCGTGGGGCGGGGGCGAACGTCTCCGTCCGCGTCGACTATTTGACGCTCGGGCCGAACTCCGGGGGGATAGGGCCGGCCGGTTCGTCCATCGACACCATCCAGGGCGTCGCCACGATCAACGGGGTTGAGACGCCCGTCCGCGCGACCAACAGCTACTACCCTTCGCCGGTCGACCAGACGATGATCGAGGAAACGAACCGCATTCGGGTCCAGCAACTGAGCCAGGCGCTGGCCTATTGGGTGGCGCAGGACGCGGCCCGCTGAACCTCCCGCTTTAAGCGGCTCCCGCGACCGCCCCCGGACCTCGCTGACCGGGACGTCGACCAGAGCCCCCGCGCGCGGTCGCCCTTGGATCACGATAACGTGTACTCGCCCTCGTCAAACATCGCCGCACGGCGCGCGGGGATAGGTAGTTTTGCCCATGTGCGGCGGCGCGCCCGCGCATAGCTTGGTTTCGTCGGCCTGGCGCGAAGCTTTGGCCGTGAGGCTGGGTTTTTGCGATGGGTTTTGGGTCGGCGAGCGCAGGGGCTCGCGACGAGGAAGAATGGTTTGCTGGGGATGCCCCAGGAGCCGAAGGCGGCGGATATGGCGCGAGCCGTCCGATCGCGGATCGCGGCCGCGCCGAACCGCTTCTCGGCGCAAACCGGCTCGCGGCGGCGATCGTCCTTGCCTTTCTCCTCGCCCGGCTCGCCTTCGCCTTCGCGCTCGGCTTCGGCGTCGACGAAGCCTACACGGTTCCCATCTCGCGCGATCTCAGGCTGTCCTATTTCGACCATCCGCCGCTCCACCAGTGGATCACGCATTTTGCCGCGCTTGCTTCCGGCGAGGGGATCGCCGCGCGGCTGCCATTCGTCGCGCTCTTCGCCGCGACGGGCTGGCTCCTCTATCGGCTGACGTCGGAGCTGTTCGGCTCCCGGGCAGGGCTCATCGCTTTGTTCGCTCTCAACGCCACGCCCTTCTTCTTCGCTTCCGCCGGGACCTGGATCATGCCGGACGGGCCGCTCCTGTTCGGTCTCGCGCTGGCGGCGTTCGCGCTCGCGCGGCTCTTTTTCGAGCCAAGCGAGGACGAGGGCCGCGTCTGGCGACTCTGGCTCCTCGTCGGGCTTGGCTTCGGCCTGGCCGGCCTGTCGAAATATACCGGCGCGCTCGCCCCGCTCGGGCTTCTCGCCTTGCTCGCGATCTCGCCATCGGAGCGCCGCTGGTTTCGCCACCCGGCGCCCTATGTCGCGGCGATGCTTGCCGGGCTGATTGTCCTTCCGGTCTTCGTCTGGAATGCCCAGCACGGCTGGGCCTCTTTCGTTTTCCAGGGCTCGCGTGGAATCGCATCCGGGGGCCTGAAGCCGTTGCAGGTCCTGCGGGTTGCGCTTGGGCAGATCGGCTTTCTGTCGCCCTGGCTGTTCGTTCCGCTTGTCGCGGGCATCGTTTCGGGCCTGCGCCGCTGGCGGGATGGCCGGCGGCTCTTTCTTTTGTGCCTCTCGCTTCCGCCGATCGCCCTCTTCACTGCGGCGCCGCTTTGGATCGAAAAAGGCCAGCCGCATTGGGCGATGGCGGGCTGGTTCTTCGCTTTCCCGCTGATGGGCGCGTGGGCTCAGGATATCCCGGTCCCAGTCAGGAGCCTTCGCCGCTACGCAGTTCTGTCGGCCGCGCTGCTCGCGGCGCTGACCGCGGGCGCGGTCGTCGAGGCGCGAACCGGCTGGCTGTGGCGCCTCCTGCCCGCGGGGGCGACCGACCCGACGCTGGAAGTCCTCGACTGGAGCGGCCTCGTCAACGCTCCGCTTCTTCGGCCCCCGCCGCCTTTCGTCATCTCCACCCACTGGCGGGATGCCGGCAAGATCGCGCTGGCGCTTGGGCCGAGCGTGCCGGTCTTTGTCGTTTCTGACGATCCGAGGGGCTGGGCGTTCATGAAGGGGGGCGCGGAGCTGGTGGGCCGCGACGCCGTGCTGATCGTTCGGCCGAAGGACCTTGCCGCCGCGCGGACCGCGCTGGCGCCGCTTTTCGCGTCCCTTGGCGAAGCGGAGCCGTTCATGCTTCTCCGCAACGGCGCCCCGGCGACCGAGTTGATGCTGGTCCCCGCGAAAGGTTCGCTTCAGCCGAGACCCTATCCGGCCCGCCCGCAGTAGCGCGGCGTCGCTTCGCGTCAGTCGATCCGGTCGATGACGCTCCAATGGCGCCGGTCAGACCCAAGCCCGGAGGAAGCCCAGCAAAGACTCCGGGAAGCCCAGCAAAGGAAACCGGAAGCGGGGCAAAGGAATCCGGAAAGGTATCAAAGGAAAACCCTTCCGCGAATTGGGCCTTTTCAATGGGTTACGACGATCCGGCGGCAAAAACCCGCTTCTCCCCGCTTCTCCCGGCGCCGCTCCTCGAGGCGGCGCGTTCGGCGACAGGACCACTCTATCCGTGGTTTCTGATAATCGCAAGAAAA
>CAVXHJ010000015.1:0-30311 GCA_963761435.1 uncultured Alphaproteobacteria bacterium
CGACTTTTTCTTGCGATTATCAGAAACCACGGATAGAGTGGTCCTGTCGCCGAACGCGCCGCCTCGAGGAGCGGCGCCGGGAGAAGCGGGGAGAAGCGGGTTTTTGCGCCGGATCGTCGTAACCCATTGAAAAGGCCCAATTCGCGGAAGGGTTTTCCTTTGATACCTTTCCGGATTCCTTTGCCCCGCTTCCGGTTTCCTTTGCTGGGCTTCCCGGAGTCTTTGCTGGGCTTCCTCCGGGCTTGCGAGGAGCGTGAGGGCGTTCATAAGAACGCCCGTCTTCGACGGCTACGCTCGCGAATGACGTGTCTGGCTCCACCCAAATGCAACAGGCTTTAATGCGTGACGATCTCCGTCCCCGCCGCGCCGTTCAGAAGCCGCTTGAGATGATATTGCGCCAGCGGATCGTCGGGGCTTAGGCCCACCAGCGCGGCGAAGGCGGCGACCGCGGCCGGATCGCGGGATTCGAGCTTGGCGAAGGCGCCGGCATAGGCTGCCGCCGCGGGGCTGCCCGCTTCGTCCGCGCCCATGGGCTCGTAAGCGCGCAGCGGCTCGCTCCGGCCGCGCAGCCTCAGATCGCCGACCGGCCGGCCGATGAATCCCGGCGCGCGTTCGGCGGCGGCGGCGCTGACGCAAATGCGGGTGCCGAGCTGCTTGTTGACCGCCTCGAGCCGCGCCGCGGCGTTAACGGTGTCGCCATAGGCCGTGTAGTCGAACAGCCGGCCGCCGCCGAAATTGCCGACGATCGCGGGTCCCGCATGAACGCCGATCCGCGTGACGCCGAGCGCGACGCCGCGCCCGTTCCATTCGCGGCGGTACGTCTCCGCCCACTCGTCGAGCGCGAGTGCGCAGGCGATCGCCCTTTTCGCGGCGTCCGGCTGCTCGGCGGGCGCACTGAACAGGACGTGGATCGCATCGCCGATGATCTTGGCGACCGTGCCTTCGTGCGCGAACACGATTTCCGTCATGCCTTCAAGATAGCCGCTGAGGAGGCTCGAAAGCTCCCTCGGATCGAGCAACTCGACCAGTGGAGTAAAACCGGCGATGTCGGTGAAGAGGGTCGCGATCTCGCGTCGCTCGCCCCCGGGCGCGAGCGCGTTGGCGTCGGCGGCGAGGCTCCGGGCGAGATTGGGCGAGAAATAGCGCGACAGCGACGCGTGCGCGCGCTCCGCCGCCGCCTGGCGCGCCCGCGCGTCCTTGAGGGCGGCGACATGGGCGATCGTCTTGCGCACCGTGGTTTCGAAGTCGGTGAAATCGATCGGCTTGGTGAGGAAGTCGAAGGCGCCGCAATTCATGGCCGTGCGGATATTGGCCATGTCGCCGTAGGCCGAGACGATTACCGTCGAGAAGCGGGTCGCTCCGTCCTGAAGCTTGGCGAGCAGGGTCAGCCCGTCCATCCGCGGCATGTTGATGTCGGAGACGACCATGTCGAAGTCGCCGTTCTCGGCGAGAAAAGCCAGCGCCTCGACGCCGTCGTGGGCGAACCCGAAGGCGATCGACCCGTCCTTGATCTGGCGCCGGAATTTCTGCCTGATCAGGTCTTCGAGATCTGGCTCGTCGTCGACGACGAGGATTTTAGCCGTCATGGCGACCTGTCGCGGCGTCCAGCCGGCGGCCGATCTCGCCACGCAATTCGGGGAAGTCGATCGGCTTGGTGAAGAGGCCGGCTGCTCCGGCCTCGATCGCCTTCCGCCGCGTTTCCTGATCGCCATAGGCAGTGATCATGATCACCGGCACGTCGGGCCGCGCCTGCCGCGCCCGCGGCAAGAGTTCGATTCCGCTCATTCCCGGCATGTTGACATCGGAGAGGATGAGAATGAGCGTGTCGCCTTCGGCGGCGTTGACGCGCCCCAACGCCTCCGGCGCGCTCCGCGCGAAGTCCATGACGAAGCGAGAGGCGCGCAACTCCTTCCGGAATTGCTGGCGGAAGAGCTCGGCGACGTCCGGCTCGTCGTCGACCACCAAGATCCGCGCGCTCACGCTCCTGCCCCCGCGCGCGGCAGCACAATGGTGAACTGCGTGTAAGCCCCCGGCTCGGTCGCAACCTCGATCGTCCCGCCATGCTGCTTGACCACGATGTCGTGGCTGAGCGAGAGGCCGAGCCCGGTGCCTTCGCCGGCGGGCTTGGTGGTGAAGAACGGATTGAACATTTTCGCCTTCACCTCGTCGGGAATCCCGGTTCCATTATCCCGAACCCCGATCTCGACGTTGTGACCCAGATCACGCGTCGAGGCGGTGATGGCCGGTTCGTAGGCGCTGTCGCCCGAGGCCGACTTGCGCTTGCTCGTCGCGTAGAAGCCATTGGAAATCAAGTTCAGGAGCACGCGGGTCATTTCCTGAGCATGGACGTCTGCTTTCCCGGCATTGGGATCCAGCGATTTGACGATGGCGACGTTGAAGCCGGGCTTCTCCGCGCGCATGCCGTGATAGGCGAGATTGAGCGCCTCTTCCACCATTGTGTTGATATTCGTCTCGGATCGCTCGCCCGAGCCCTCGCGGGAGTGCAAGAGCATGTTCTTGACGATCGAATCGGCGCGCTTGCCGTGCTGCGCGACCTTGTCGAGATTGCCCTCGATGGTTCCGATCAGCTCTTGCGCCTCTTTGCGCCGGGCGTCGTCCAGCGGCGCGGCCTTGATCACGTCGGCCAGTTCGCCGACCAATTCGCGCGACAGCGTCGAGAAATTGTTGACGAAATTGAGCGGGTTCTTGATCTCATGGGCGATGCCGGCGGTGAGCTGACCGAGCGAAGCGAGCTTTTCCGACTGGATCAACCTGTCCTGCGCCTTGCGCAGGTCGTCAAGCGAAGCCGCGAGCTCCTTGGTTCGCGCCTGCACCTCGTCGAACAGGCGGACGTTCTCGATCGCAATCACCGCCTGATCGGCGAAGGTCTGGACGATCTCGATTTGGCGCGACGTGAAATGCCCGGGCTCCTTGCGCGTCAGCACCAGCGCGCCCTCGATTCCGTCCTTACCGAGTAGCGGGACGCCCAAGAGGGCGCGCGAGGCTTGGCCATGCGCGCCGAGCGGCAGGACATAATCCGCATCCTCCAAAACGTCCTGTATCTCTTCCACCTTGCCCAACAGGAGCACGCGGCCGACGATCGACCCTCGCCCCGGCGTTGCGGGGTGCTCGGCGAGATACCGGCTCATAGCCGCGCTAAGACCGGGGCCGGCGTTGCCCCGATAGCGGTAGATTTCGCCGTCGCGTACGCAAATTGAACCGCTAAATGCGCCGCAAAGCTCTACCGCCGAAGCGGTCAGCGTGTCGAACACGATTTGCAGATCGAACGCGGAGCGACTGATGACCTTCAACACGTCGGAGGTGGCCGTCTGCAGCTGCAGCGCTTCCTGAAGATCCTTGGTGCGCGCCTGAACCTCGTCGAACAGGCGCACGTTCTCGATCGCGATCACCGCCTGGTCGGCGAAGGTTTGCAGGAGCTCGATTTGCCGAGAGTCGAATGGCCCCGCCTCGGCCCTCCCCACCATCAAGGCGCCCTCGACCTTGTCGTCGCGCAGGAGGGGCACGCCAGCGACGGAGCGGGAGCCAGCGAGCGCGTGCACGGGAACTTTGAGGTCGCTGTCCGAGAGAGAGTCGGTGATGATCACGGGCTTGCCCGAGAGCAAGATTCGGCCCGCCACCGACGCCCGTCCCGGGGCCGGGGGATGCTCGGAAAGATACCGCCACATCGCCGAGTCCCGGCCCTCGGCCACGGCGCGATATCTGAATCCCTCGCCCTCGCGCACGCAAATTGTGCCGCCCCTGCTGCCGATGAGCGAGACGGCCGAGGCCAACAACGCTTCGAACACCGCATCAAGATCGAAGGCGGAGCGGCTGATGACCTTCAGCACGTCTGCGGTCGCCGTCTGCTGCCTCAGCGACTCGCTCAGGTCTTCGGTCCGCGCCTTCACCTCGTTGAAGAGCCGAACATTCTCGATCGCGATGACGGCCTGATCGGCGAAGGTCTGCAGGAGGTCGACCTGGCGCTGCGGGAACGAGCCGGTTTGCCCACGTGCGATCACGAGCACGCCAACAACGGCATCGTCGCGCTTCATCGGGACAGCCAGCGTAGAGCGAAAGTCGAGGCCAGCGCCTCGGAGACCCGCCGTTACTTTCGGATCGACCTCCGGATCATCGAACAGGTCGGCGATGCTATGCACCTCGCCGGTCATGATCACGCGCTCGGCAGCCGTGCTGCGACCCGCCCGGATCGGGCGGCCTTTGAACAGGTGGCCGACGTCTTCGGCGCCCCCGCCCGCAATCGCCTTGCACTCGAATCCGTCGTCGCTGCGCAGATAGAGAAGGGCCGCGCCGGCGCCGCAAAGTACGTAGGCCGACTGGACCAACGTATCGAGCACCGTTTGCAGATCGAACACGGAGCGGCTGATGACCTTCAGCACCTCCGCTGTGGCCGTCTGCTGCTCGAGCAACTCTTCGAGGTCACGCGTGCGCGCCTGCACCTCGTCGAACAGACGCACATTCTCGATCGCAATCACCGCCTGATCGGCGAAGGTTGTGACAAGTTCGATTTGGCGCTGAGTAAACGGAACAGGTTCCTCGCGCCCGAGCCCAAAAGCGCCGATGGGTTCGCCGTTTCGCAGTAGCGGCACGCCGAGCATGGACCTCACCTTGGTGCGGCGAATTTCGTCCTTTTCCGCGTAGTCCGGGTCGCCCCACGCGTCTTCGATCTGGACCGTCCGATTTTCCAGCGCGACGCGTCCAATCAAGGTCCCCCGGCCGGCCTTGATCTCGGCCGTTTGCTCATGCGCACGGTACGCCGGATCGAGGAGCATGTGGCTCGCAGCGTATCGATAGATGTCGCCATGACGGCGAAAGATGACTCCCTGCTTCGCGTTGCACAGACGCATGGCGGTCGAGATGAGGCTTTCGAGCACTGTCTCGAGATCGAACGCCGAACGACTGATCGCCTTCAACACATCGGCGGTGGCCGTCTGCTGCTGAAGCAATTCCTCAAGGTCGCGCGTCTTGGCCTGCACCTCGTCGAAGAGGCGGACGTTCTCGATTGCGATCACCGCCTGGTCGGCGAAGGTCTTCAGCAACTGGACGTGATGCGCGGCGAACGCGCCCGGTTCCCTGCGGGTCACGCTGATCATCCCGATCGCGGCCCCTTTGCTCACGAGCGGCGTGATCAGCATGCTGCGATAGCCTCGCAAGCGCGCGAGTTCCCGGTTCAGTGACGGCACGCTGTCCGCCTCTGTATCGGTAAATTGTATCGTCTCGCCGCCGCGGACCAACGCAAAAGGCGGAAACTCCGCAATCGCTCGAGGGAACGATGTTCTGAGGACTTCGTCCGCCGTCGGATTTGCCGGGGTGAACGCCGCCAGGTGAATCGCTTCGCCGACGAACCGCAGCACGGCCGTCGAGAACCCGCCGATCAGTTTGTTCGCGCTGGCGGCGATCGCGTCGAACACCGGCTGCACGTCGGTCGGCGAACTCGCGATGACCTTGAGGATGTCGGCGGTTGCGGTCTGCCGCTCCAGCGCCGCCTGCGTCTCGTTGAACAGCCGAACATTTTCGATCGCGACCACGGCCTGGTCGGCGAACGTCTGGACCAGCGCGATTTGGCGCGGCGAGAACGCTTCGACATGGTGTCGCCACAGAGTAAACACGCCAACCGGCGTTCCGTCGCGCATCAATGGCACGCTGACAATCGACCGGTACCGCTCGAGCGATAGGCCGCCCTCGGCGTATTCCGGGTCAGTTCGATATCCGGAATATCGATAGTGCGCCCTTCCAGCGCTGCCCGCCCGGTCACCGTCCCGCGGCCGGGCGCAATCGGGTGATCGTGTACGTAGCTCACGAATTCGGCGGAGGCCCCGTCAGCCGCCGCTAGCCGCATGATCTCGCCGTCGCGCTGGAAGATCATTCCGGTCATGGCGCCGCAGAGGCGAGCCGCGTTTTCGACCAGGGTGCCGAGCACCAAATCCAGATCGAAGGTTGATCTCGATATGACCTGCAGGACATCGGCGGTCGCCTTCTGCTGCTCCAGCGCCTCCTGAGTTTCCTGGAACAGCCCCGCATTCTTGATCGCGATGACAGCCTGATCGGCGAAGATTCGAACAATTCACGTGGCGTCGACGAAATGCGCGCGCCTCCTTGCGGGTGACATTGATCGGCCGGTGGCCCGCCATTGCGCAGCATCGGCACGAAGAGCATGCTGCGAAATCCGCGCAATTGCCAGAGTCCGGAGGCGGCCGAATATTCGGGATCCGAAGCGATGTCGCGGATATGGACGACTTCGCGGCTCAGGATAGCCCTTCCCGAACGGCGGTGATCCGATCAAGCGACGCGGGAAAGGATGCAGCCGCCAGGGCTTTGCTCCGCCGGGCAGATTGGCGTGAATCCGACACAGGGATCAGCGCCGTCCTTGACCCGGAATACGCCGCTGTTGTCCCCCTCGCACAACGCAACCGTTGGCACTGCGTCGCGATCGCGTCGAATACTGGTTGCAAGTCGTCGGCGAACTGGAGATGACCGCAGGATATTCGCCGGCGCGGTCTGCTGCTGCAGCGCCTCCTGTGTTTCGTTGAACAGCCGTGCGTTCTCGATTGCGATCGCCGCCTGGTCGCGGAAGCTCTGCAACAGCGCCTGATCCCGATCGGCAGAACGGCCGCGGCGGCGAGCGGGCGACGAGGATGAGCCGAGCCTGCTGATCCTCCCACGCAGCGGCGCAACAGCGGAGCGATGCGCTTCCCAGCCGCTCCACCCGCTCGCGGACGAGCGCGTCAGGTCCGGTTCCGCCCGCAAATCGGGGATAGTCGGTGGGTGCGGCATGCCCGGATGAATGCGGCCGGGAAAGCTGCGCCTAGGGGCGGTGACGATCGCGACCGGACCTCCTCCGCCCTCGGGCCCCCGGCGCGCGCCGCGGCCTGCACCATTTCGTCGTCACCGATAGTAGGACGGCCGATCTCATGCCGCATGCGAACAGCCGCCGGCAGCGTCGAGGATCGTCTCGAAGACCGGCCTGCGCATCGGTAGGCGACTGGCTGATAACCCGCAATATCGCCGCCGTCGCCGCCTGCTGGCGGCGCGCTTCCGCCAGCTCGGCCTCGCGCTCCGCAAGCGCCGCGGCGAGGTCCTGGCGCGGTGGCTTCGCCCGGCTTTTTCGCCGCGGAGGACGCCTTGCGCGTCAGAGACATTGCCCTCGCCTCGTCAGGTCGCCGGGAGGCTATTCGACTTGCCGCTAAAGGGGAAGGTTCGGCTTTGGCGCTAATCCGGCGGCCTCAGCCGCCAAGCAGGCCCGGAACGTCGACGCCGAAAGTCTGCAGCAGGAGGATGGCGTTCAAGGTCAGGATCAGACACGCGCCGACGACAGCGGCGACATTGGTCAGGCGGCTGTTGACGAACGCGCCCATAATGTCTTTGCGGCGGGTGAACATGAGAAGCGCGATCACCGGCGCGGGCAAGGCGATAGAAAGCACGACCTGGCTCATCACGAGGGCGCTGGTCGAATTGACTCCGAGCCAGACAACGACAAACGCCGGGATCATCGTCACCAGCCGGCGGACGAAGATCGGAATGCGGAAGCCGACGAAGCCCTGCATGATCATCTGCCCGGCCATTGTCCCCACCGCCGAGCTCGACAGGCCCGAGGCGAGGAGCGCGGTCAGGAATACTCCCGCCGCGCCGGCTCCGAGCAGCGGGGTCAAGGTCGAATAGGCCGTCTCGATTTCAGCGACGTCGCTGTGGCCCTCGTGGAATGCGCTCGCCGCCATGATCACCATCGCCATGTTGACGAGGCCGGCGACGGAAAGCGCGACGAGCACCTCGATGTTCGAGAAACGCAGCAACTGGCGTCGCTCGGTGTCGTTGCGGGCCGGCGCCCTGTTCTGGGTGAGGCCGGAATGGAGGAAGAGCGCGTGCGGCATGATCGTCGCGCCGACGATCCCGACGGCGATCGTCAGTGCGCCGGCGTCGGGCAAGCGTGGAACCACGGCGCCCGCGCCCGCCGCCGCCCAATCGATTGGGGCGATGAACATTTCGACGAGATAGCAAAGGGCGATCGCCGCAACGAGCGCGCCGATGATGAGCTCGATCGGGCGGAACCCGCGTCCTTCGAACATGAGGAGGCCATAGGTCAACACGGCTGTAACGCCCATGCCGGCCAGAAGCGGGATATGCAGGAGCAGCGCGAGACCGATCGCGGCGCCGAGAAACTCGGCAAGGTCGGTCGCCATGGCCGCCACTTCGCTTACGGCCCAAAGGCCCCAGACCACGGGCTTGGGGAATTGGTCGCGGCACATTTCGGCGAGGTTGCGGCCGGTGACGATGCCGAGCTTGGCGGACAAGGCCTGGTAGAGCATGGCGGTGACATTGGCGATGAGCACCACCCACAGCAGCGCATAGCCGTATTTCGCTCCGGCCTGGATGTTGGTGGCGAAATTGCCCGGGTCCATATAGGCGATTGAGGCGATCACCGCCGGGCCGGCGAACAGCAAGGGGCTGTGCCAGCGCATCTTGCCGGCCAGAACCTCGCGAATGTCCGCGACGGTCCGATCCGTGATGCCCGTTCGCGCGACCGTGTCGCTCATCATCCCGCTCTCCGGGCGCTCTACCGCCCTCACTGCATAATGTATCCATGGCTACGCGATAGTCAATGGGCTGCAAATGATCGCAAAGGCTGGATACGCCGCCGTTTGCCACGGCCGGTTGCATTTTGCAGCCACGGCTGCATAGTGACGCCAGTGGCGATATTGGCTTTCGGCGGGGCGAGCGAAGGGCGTTTTGACGATGAGGCAGCGCGGCAAGGGTCCGCCCTCGGAACCCGCGCAGCTCGCGGCCGAACCCGCTCAAGCCGACCGGTTCAGCAGGGCCCGCTCGGCCCGCTCGGCCTCGATGCTCGAGGATTATACCGAGCTGATCGCCGATCTTATCGAAGCCAACGGCGAGGCCCGCACGACCGATATCGCGCGCCGCCTCGGCGTCGCTCACCCGACGGCCAGCAAGACCATCGCCCGCCTCAAGCGCGAGGGCCTCGCGCGGTCGCAGCCCTATCGCGGCATATTTCTGACCGAGGCGGGCGCGGCGATGGCGAGGAGCGTGCGTCAGCGTCACCGGCTGGTGGTCGATCTCCTCGTCGCCGTCGGCGCGCCGCGCGAGGCGGCGGAAGCCGACGCCGAGGGCATCGAACACTATGTCTCGGCTGCAACGCTGCGCGCCTTCGAAGCGTTCCTGCGCGGCCGCGGCGATCGCTGAGGCTCGTTCCGTTCACGTCAGGTCGCAACCTACGGCGTACGCTCGCCCAGGTTGAAGCAAGAGCCGCGAACCGCCCCAACGCTCGCCGTCAGCGGCTGCCGCCGACCGCGCCCTGGCCCTGGCCCATTTGCGCCAGCACCTGCTGGAGCGGCGTGGGCGAAGTGCGAAACAGCCCCGAATAGGGTGAGCTCAGATCGAGGATGAGATAGATGGCGCTGGCCGTCGCAAGGGCGCCGAAGATGAGAGCGACAACGCTCATCGCATTACCCTTCGACATAAGGCCGAAACCGCAAAACAGCGCTACCGCCCATCCCACCACGACATAGACCAGCGGGTAGGATACGGCGCCGTAAAGCGCAAACGACATTTGCAGCCGGGACTGGCCGATCGAATCGATCGTCTGCCTCGCCGCCCCCAGGGCCTGCGTCTGCTCGGCGGTCGTGGGATCGAGGGATTTGAGCAGTCCGTCCTGATGCCGCAAATTGGCGATCGCCGCCGCGAAATTGTGGGCGGCGAACTCACTGTCGATTTGATCGGCGTTCCAGATGGCGTCAATGGTCTTGGCGAGTTCCTGCCGCAGGAGCGCGCGTCCTCCGCTCGCCTCGGGCCCGTAGTCGGTGAGCGCGAGATCGAGTTGCAGCACTTTGGCGGCCAGGGTCTGGACGGCGAGGTTTTGGCCGCCATACACGCCGTAGGCGGTCCAGATCAGGAGGCCGAGGACAAGCGCCGAGAGGAGGGTCAGAAGCCCGACCACCGCGCCGATCATGTCGCGCGGGCCGCCGGACGTGAACTCGTCGGGCAGGAGGCGTTGGAGGATGAGGCCAATCGCGCCGCCGGCGAAGACCGCGAGCGCGACCAGGCACGAAAACTTCTCTGACGCCCCCATTCCCAACTCCGCCCGCCCTTGGCGCGCTTTCCGTGATCCGCGGACGCTTGTCAACGCCGGACGGATTATGCGCGTCGATCCGATGATCTCCGGATTCAAAAAGACGGGCTGCGTTAGCCCCGTCACCTCGCCCGATTCCAACCGAAGGACTTGCAGATGAGCCCGCCGAGCACGCAGCCGGCGGTGGTGAGATGGTCGCCGGAGAGCGTCATCTTTGCCGAGTAGCGCTTCCCGTCCTCGGGATTGTAGGCGGCTCCGGCCCAGGAGTCAGCGCCGTTCGGCGTCATGTCGACGAAGAGCTTTTCGCCGATCTTGGCCGGGCCGCCCGGGTCCTTCTTCCAGGCGAGGTAGCCGCACACGGCTTCGCCGGCGCAAGGCGAAAAGCAAATCTTCGCCGTACCGTCCTCGCGCATCCATTCGCCGTTCACGTCGCCGGCGGCCGCAGCAGAGGCCGTGAGAATCGCCAGTCCGGCGATGAAAGCGCGAGTCATCCGCCTCTCCGTCTTGTTCATCAGGGCTGGCGCATGTGCCGCATGCGTGGATAGCCGTCAAGCCGCCGCGCCGGACGCTCCCGCCCACAGCGGGCGGTAGCCGCCCTTGAGCGCCGCGACCGTCGAGGGCGGGGTCAGGACGTCGGCGATGAGGTCAGGCTTGAGCGGCGCCGGCGGTCCGTAACCCGCGAAGCTCCACGGCGAGAGCATTCCCTCGCGCAGGGCATAGGCGCGCCCGTCGCGTGCGATCATCGCGCCGACCGGCAGGTCGCCGAGCCGCGTCCGCCATGTGGGTTTTGCGCGATTCTCGATCCGCTCGCGATGCAACGCATCATCCATGGCGTCCACGCCGCGCGGGGCGCCGGGAAAGGCGGCGAGGAAAGCCTTCGCCGCCGCGCGCCGGCACTCGAAGCAGGGGCGGTGGCCGGCGGCGAGCGCGGTCGGCTCGTCGAGGAAGAAGAGTTCGGTATAGAACTTGCCCCATACGTCGCGACGACGGTCCTTGAACGCGCAGACGCAGATCAGCCAGTGCTTCGTCTTCCAGCGACCGCCGCTCAAAGTCCGATCGTCGCGATGGATGCGCCCGCCGCGATTGCCCATGAGGGAGCCGCGCTCGGCGACCGCGTGCAATTCGCCGAACGGATCGACGCGATTTTGCAAAGGCCGGGGTGTGTTGAGCACCACGCCCGCCCCGTCGCGGTCTTGTATGCCGGCGGAATGGACAACGACCCGTAACGGCAGACCTTCAACATCGACCAAGGCGTGGAGCTTGCGGCCTTTCACCTTCTTGCCGGCGCCATAACCCACTGCGTTGTCTTCACCCCTGCTTTTGCGCCCCCTTTTTCCGCCGCCTTCAGCGACTGGCTGTCGATGATGGCGGCCGTTGGGCTGGCCTCGCCTTGTTATGATATTCTCGGTCGGGCTAAGAGTCGAAGGCCGCGGGGGCCTCAGGCGACGTGACGGAGGGGCGGGACATGGCGGCGGATTCCGATCGCCCAGCGCCGCCGACGCGCGCCCATTTCGTCCGCTTCATTCCCTATGCGACGCGCTGGAGCGACAACGACGCCTACGGGCACCTCAACAATGTCGTCTACTACGCCCTGTTCAATTCGGCCGTGAACGCGATCCTGATCGAGGCTGGGCTGCTCGATCCAGCGTCGAGCCCGATCATCGGCCTCGTCGTCGAGAGCAGCTGCCGCTTCTACGCGAGCCTCACCTATCCCGAGCCGGCGGAAGTCGGGGTTACGGTCGAGCATCTAGGGCGCTCGTCGGTGCGCTACCACTTGGCGGTGTTCAAAGCGGGCGCGCCTCACGCCGCGGCGGCGGGCCGCTACACTCATGTCTATGTCGAGCGGGCAAATGGCCGGCCGGTTCCCATTCCCGAGCCCCATCGCCGGTTGATGGAGGCGTTGAGGGCGCCAGCTACGACCGGCGCTTGAGATTTTCGGGACGAGATTGTCCTGTCGCACTGGCCGGGAAGGGCGGTTGACCCTAGGCCGGAACCTCCCGTTTCGCCAGTTCGGCCCGTACGGCCGGCGCCACGACCGTGCCCAAAAGTTCGATCGAGCGTAGGATCGCGGCTTGCGGCTGAGCGCCGACCTGCATCTGCATCAGATAGCGCTGATGTCCGAAAATCTCGTGCTGGGCGAGGATTTTCGCGATCGCCTCGTCGGGCGTCCCGACCATTAGATGGCCGCGCGGGCCGCAGCCCTGATCGAATTGCGCGCGCGACAAGGGCGGCCAGCCGCGTTCGCGGCCGATGCGGCTCATCACCTCGGCGTAGGGCGGAAAGAACGCGTCGATTGCGGCTTCTCGCGTATCGGCGAGAAAGCCGTGGCCGTTGATCCCGACGGCCAGCGCGTCCGGCGCGACGCCGGCGCGGCGGCCGGCCTCGCGGTAGAGTTCGGCCAGCGGTCCAAAACGCGCCGGCTCGCCGCCGATGATCGCGATCGCCAGCGGCAGGCCGAGCATGCCGGCGCGCGCGACCGATTGCGGCGTGCCGCCGGAAGCGATCCAGACCGGCAGCGGCTGTTGCAGCGCGCGCGGATAGACGCCCTGTGCGTTAAGCGGCGGGCGATGCCGGCCTGACCACGTTACCTTGGGTTTGGCGCGGATGGCGAGCAGAAGATCGAGCTTCTCGGCGAACAGTTCGTCGTAATCGTCGAGGTTGTAGCCGAACAGCGGAAAGGATTCGATGAACGAGCCGCGCCCGGCCATGATCTCCGCCCGGCCGCCCGACAGAAGATCGAGGGTGGCGAATTGCTGGTAGACGCGGACCGGGTCGTCCGACGAGAGCACGGTGACCGCGCTGGTCAGGCGGATGCGCCTTGTGCGCGCCGCGGCCGCGGCGAGCGCGACGGCCGGCGCCGAGACGGCATAGTCCGGCCGATGATGCTCGCCGAGGCCGAAGACGTCGAGGCCGACGCGGTCGGCGAGCTCGATCTGCTCGAGCACATCGGCGAAGCTCTTGTCGACGTCGACCGGCTCGCCGGTCACCGGATCGCGGCGGGTCTCGACGAAGGTGTAAGCGCCGAACTGCATGAGGACTCCCTAGAAATGCGCTGCCGGCTCCGTCTGATAGCATCCCCAAATTGGGGTATTGCCTCCGCCCTCCGATAGCCTAATTTTCGTTGGCTGCAATTGGGAACGCGGGGGCGACTATGGGACAAACGAGCAGATTTTTCCGCCATGGCGTCTGCTGCTGCGGTCGCCGGCATCGGCTCATTTCTGGCGAGTCCTCATGCAGAGGCCACGGTTGTCTCCTCGTTGAACGGCGTGGTGGTTCCGATGCCGGCCGTCAACTACTTTGGGACAGGGCCCCAGGTATTCGACGGCGGCGAGGTTACTTGGACTTCGACGAACGCCAATTCCACGTTCGGGAATACGTTCACTTACGGTTTCTACGTGAACGGTGAATGGGATGGCGCGCTAGGACCGATGGCAGGGTTGAACTCCAGCTTTTTCACGAGCGGCGTGACGGATACGATGACTTTCACATTCACGACGCCAGTTTCTGCGGTGGGAGGCTTCATCAACTATTCCCCGTTCTATCTGATAGACGACTCGCTGCCCGCGACCGTTGTCTCGGTCTACAGTCCCACGGATGTATTGCTCGAATCGACGACACTGACTTTTCTGACCGGGAACGCGACAAACTCGGGGCAGTTCGTCGGATTTGTTGACGTCGGTCCTATAGGACGCCTGACGCTATCCGATAACTACGTCGGTCTCGTCGACCTAACATTGCCAGTTCCCGAGTCCTCAACCTGGGCCATGATGTTCATCGGCTTCGCCGGGCTTGGCTTTGCGGGCTATCGGAAGGCGAAAGACCGGCCCGCAGGCCGCCGGTAGGAGGGCGCACGCCGGCCTCTAGCCGCGATCGGCTGGTTTCCGTTCTATCCTACGGGGTGAAGCCTGTTCGGCGTGCTGCTATTGTCCGCAAGAGCGCGCCTTTGGACTCGGCGGCTCGTGGCGAAAGCGACTTTTCCAAGACCGAGACGAAAGATGGCCGAGCCGCCGATCAGCCGATTTCCGCCGCCCGAGCTGCGCCGACCTTCCCGCACGACATCCGCGAGCGGATCGCCGCGGTGCAGGAAAAGTCGGGCTTCGCGCCTAATGTCTTTCTCGCGCTCGCGCGCCGGCCGGAGGAGTTTCGCGCCTTCTTCGCCTATCATGACGCGCTGATGGAGAAGCCCGGCGGCCTAAGCAAGGCCGAGCGCGAGATGATCGTGGTCGCGACCTCGGGGGTCAACAATTGCCAATATTGCGTGGTCGCTCACGGCGCGATCCTCCGCATCCGCGCCAAGAACCCGCTGATCGCCGATCAGGTCGCGATCAATCATCGCAAGGCCGACCTTGAGCCGAGGCAGAAGGCGATGCTCGATTTCGCCGTCAAGGTCGCCGAGCGCTCGCACGCCATCGACAACGAGGATTACGAGGAGCTCAAGCGCCACGGCTTCTCGGACGACGACGCCTGGGACATCGCCGCAATCGCCGCCCTTTTCGCCATGTCCAACCGGCTCGCCAACGCCTTCTCGATCCGGCCGAACGATGAATTCTATGTCATGGGGCGGGAGCGACGAAACTGAGCTCTCAAGGGCTCGCCCTGTTTCAGTTCGAAAGCGCGCTCTCAACGCTTAGCCCGATTGCCAGGAGCCGCTCGTCCTCGCCGCTGGGCGCAAGGAACTGGATGCCCGTCGGCAAGCCTGCGGCGTCCGTTCCGGACGGCAGGGCGAGGCCGCACATTCGAAACAGGTTGCCTAGAAACGTGTAGTGGATGGCGCGCAGGTTGGTGAGGCGGAAGAGTTCGTCATCGCGGTCGAGCGCATCAATGGGCGGGGCCGTCATCGGCGTGGCGGGCAGCGCCAGCAATGCGCCCTTGAGATCGTCGGCCAAGGCCGCGATGAGCCTCTCGCGCTCCCGCCGCAGGTCGATCACGTCCTCCCCGCTGACCGCGCGCGCGAGCTGGGCTCGTCTCACGACGCGGCGATCCATGCGCTCGGCGTCAGGGGAATCGAACACCTGGCGGTGCTCCGCATAGGCTTCAATCGCGACCATGGACCCATGTTTGGCGGTCAGGGCCCGCATGGCGGAGAGTGAAGGGACGGGCCTTGACGCGACCCTGGCGCCGGCCGCCGCAAGCCGTTTCATGACGGCGCCGAGATTGGCGGCGACTGCGGCGTCGACATCGTCGATTCCGGACTTGTCAGGCACGACGAATTCGACGCCGCCGAGATCGAGAGGCCGAACAGGAGCGCCAGACTGGCCGCGGAGCGCCATATCGATCAGCACACAGTCCTCGACGGTGCGCGCCAGCGGACCGATCGTATCGAGCGTGCGCGAAAGCGGGAAGACGCCCTGCTTGTCGATGCGCCCCTCGCTCGTCTTGAACCCAACGATGCCGCAGAAGCTTGCGGGCGCCCGGATCGAGCCGCCGGTGTCGCTGCCAATTGCGCAAGGCGCAAGGCCGGCCGCAACGGCGACAGCCGCTCCCGAAGAGGAACCGCCGGCGACGCGAGGGGTAACGGCGTCGCGGGGATTTCTCGGCGTGCCGAAATGCGGGTTGAGCCCAAGCGCGGAAAAGGCGAATTCCGAGAGATTTGTTTTGCCAAGCGCCACGAGGCCGGCCCTGGCGAGGTTCGCGACAATCGGCGCGTCGCTCTGCTTCGGCGCCGACTCGGCGAAGAGCGCGGAACCGGCGGTGGTCCGCTCGCCCGCCATGTCGACGAGGTCCTTCCAGGCGATCGGAACGCCATCGAGCGGGCCTGCCGGGCGGCCCTCCCGGCGCCGCTTGCGGCTCGCCTCGGCTTCCCTGAGAGCCCGTGCGCGGGTGACGAGAATGAATGACGGGTTTTCTCTGTCGCGCTCGATGCGATCGAGAAAGAACTCCGCCGCTTCGACTGGGTCGAGGCGGCCCGCCGCGATAAGGCGTCCAATTGTCGCGCCGGATTGCGTTTCCAGGTTTTCGATCATGCGCGTCTCGTACGTCCGCCCCGGCGAGTTGTCGAATCTCGCGCCGGGCCGCTCTCCATCGAGCCCGTTTGTGATAGGCTCGCTTCGAGTTTGCGGGCGAGGGAGGCGATCTTGCGGATGCTGTGGGTATTCCTGATTTTTCTGACTGGCGCCGTCGCATCGGGCGCGCCGGCCTTCGCCGCCGATCCGTTTCCGGCGAGCGGCTCGGCCAAGCTTGCGGCCTATACGGTCTGCCGTTCGGCCGTGATCGTGGACATGGGGCCGGTGGGCTCGAATTCTTCTGCCGAGTGTATTGGCATCGTGAAGACCACCGACGGATCGAAGCTTCTCGATAACCTCGCGATCCGCTGCCAGGAGGACGCCAAAGCGCGACCCGAGGGCTATGCGTTCACCGGCACATGCATCCATACGGACGCCGACGGCGACAAGATTTTCATGACCTATGAGGGCCCGGAAAGCGGGACGATCGCGCTCATCGGCGGAAGCGGCAAATACAAGGATATCACCGGCGCGGGAAACTGGAGCGTCGTCGACGCGCCCGGCAACACGGCGCAGCCTGTTCCTGTTCACCCTTACCTATGACGTGAACTGGACGATAAAGGGGAAGTGAACCCCGTCCGTTGGAGATGGGAGAGGAGAGCGAGCGATGTCCATTGCGCCGAGACCGCCCCAGATCATCCCCTATCTCTTCTACCGCGACGTTGGCGCGG
The DNA here is from genome assembly GCA_963761435.1 of uncultured Alphaproteobacteria bacterium. GTDB lineage: Bacteria > Pseudomonadota > Alphaproteobacteria > Rhizobiales > Beijerinckiaceae > Roseiarcus. The sequence goes on from CAVXHJ010000015.1 coordinate 16,773, forward strand.
CGCTCGACTTCCTCACGCGCGCGTTCGGCTTCAAGGAGGAAATGCGCCACGCAACGCCGAGCGGCGGCGTCCATGGCGAGGCCTCGTTTCAGGGTCAGCTCGTCATGTTGGGGCAGGGGGGCGGTGGACATAGCCAGGAGCTGAAACCGCCCTCCGAGGCCGGCGCGGCGACGATGGGCGTGTTCATCTATCGCGACGACGTCGACAGGCACTATGAGGTCGCCACGGCGGCGGGGCGGAAATCGTCCACCCGCCGAAGGATGCGCCCTACGGGCGGAACTACTGGGCGAACGATCCCGGGGGTCACCCCTGGTTCTTCACGAGCCCGCGGAAGGAGGGTGAGCGCGGTGTCTCACGACGCAGCGGCGCCGCCCGCGAGGGGCCGGGCCGACCTCAGTTGGGAACGCGCCATGAGAGCAAACGCGGCGCAGTGCGTGATCATCAGGAGGGGCACGTAGACGATCGGGATTGCGTAGGCGGCGCCCAACTCGCCCGCGAAGTTCGCAAGTCCGATCTGAACGCCGTGATAATAGTCGATGAGGATGTCTGCTGCGCCCACGAGGTTGAAGGCGGCCACAAGCAGCCAGAAGAGCGGACGGATTCCCACAGCGAGAAGCGCGAGCATCGCCAGCACCCCGGTCGCGAAGTCGCCATAGGCGGCGAAATCGGCGAAGTTCGCCGGAAGATTGGCGCCGACGACGCCGGGGATCATGAAAACCAGCCCGAAAAAGCGGAAGCTGTGCAAGGCGGCGATTGCGCGCTGCGCCTCGACCGGGTCCATCGACCTCAGCCTCGGCCAGATGTAAGCGCCGAAGCAGAGCAGCCACGGAACGTAGCCGAGAGCGAGATGAATCTGGAAGATTGTCGCTGGCGACATGTGGGCCTCCATCATGATCGATCGACGCCGCCCTCAAGGCCGCGGCGAGCTTGAGCCTGGGATTTAGGATCGCTTCCAGCCAGCGACTATTCGCGATAATGTCGACAAGCCATGAAGCAGAACTTCACAGTCCGGAGCGGGGCGCTGAATGGCCTCGAGGCTTTCCTAAGCGTCGCCGAGCGCCGCAGCTTTCGCCGCGCGGCGGCTGATCTCGGCGTGTCGCCGTCGGCAATCGGCCAATCCGTGCGCGCGCTCGAGACGCGCGTCGGCGCGGCGCTGTTCACCCGTACGACGCGAAGCGTGGGGCTCACGGAAGCGGGCGCGCGATTTCTTTCCCGGGCAAAGCCCGCCTTCGAGGAGCTTGTCGCCGCGAGCGCAATCGCGCGCGACCTTGGGAAGCGCCCGGCTGGGCTGCTGCGTCTTTCGGCGCCGCGCGCGGCGGTGCCTATCCTGCTCGAGCCCCTGGTTGCGTCCTTCTGCCAGGCCTATCCCGAGATCGAAGTGGAGATCGCTGCGAACGCGGAGCTCATCGACGTTGTGGCCGAGGGGTTCGACGCCGGAGTCCGCATGGGCCAGTTCATCGCCGCCGACATGGTCGCGGTGCGGCTCTCGCCGCCGTTTCGCTTGATCGTTGTCGCAAGCCCCGCTTACCTTGCGCGCACCGGCCGGCCTGAGCGGCCGGACGATTTGCGCGAACATGCATGTCTGAGGTTTCGCCGCTCGAACGGCGCGCTCGCCTTATGGTCGCTCGACGACAACAGCAGGACGATCGACATCGCGGTTTCAGGCCCCTTCATCGCCAACGACTATCCGACGATCCTCGGCGCGGCGATGCAAGGGATGGGTCTTGCGCAATTGCCCGCGCCGATCGCCGCGGAGCCGGTGAAGGCGGGGAAACTCGTTCGCGTCCTGGACCGTTTCGCACCGACGACGCCGGGAGTCTTTCTCTACTACCCGAGCCGCAGGCAGATATCGCCGAAGCTCAGAGCCTTCATCGATCACGTGAAGAGCCGCGCGCCGGCCGGAGGCAGGGGACGAGTCCGTTCAAAGTGAGGGCGGCCTTCCCCAGCTCCTCCCGTCCGGTTGCTTCGCTCACGCGCTTACGCCTTCCCCCATCCCCCTCCCGTCGGCGTCACGATCTCGATCGCCTCGCCCGCATCGACATGCGTCTCGGCGCAGCCGGGTAGAATCTCGATGCCGCCGTCATTGCGGCGGACGGAATTGCGCCCGAGTTCGCCCTCGCTCCCGCCCATCGCGCCCGGATTGGCGATGGCGCGGTGGCCGCTGAGGATCGCCGCCTGCATCGGCCGAAGAAAGCGGATGCGCCGAAGCGTGCCGTCGCCCGCGCGCCATCGGCCCCTGCCGCCGGAGCCGCGGCGGATGTGGAAGTCCTCGAGCACGACCGGAAACCGGCTCTCGAGCACTTCCGGGTCGGTCAGGCGCGAATTGGTCATATGCGTGTGGACCGCGCTCGCGCCATTGAAGCCGGGGCCGGCCGGCGCGCCCGAGCAGATGGTCTCGTAATATTGATATGAGTCGTCGCCGAAGGTGAGGTTGTTCATCGTGCCCTGCGCCGAGCCGAGCGCGCCGAGCGCGGCGAACAAAGTATCCGTCACCGCCTGCGACACTTCGACGTTGCCCGCCACCACGGCGGCCGGATAGCGCGGCGAAAGCATCGAGCCCTCGGGCAGGATGACCCGGATCGGCCTCAGGCAGCCCGCGTTCATCGGAATGTCGTCGTCGACCATGACCCGAAACACGTAGAGCACAGCGGCGCGCGTCACAGGCTCGGGCGCGTTGAAGTTTGACGCCTGCTGCGGCGAGGTGCCGGTGAAATCGACGATCGCCTCGCGTCTCGCCTTGTCGACGCTGATCCTGACCTTGATGACCGCGCCCTGGTCGGAGACGCTTTCAGCCTCGCCGTCGGCGAGCTTGTCGATAACCCGCCGCACGCTCTCGTCGGCGTTATCCTGCACGTGGCCCATATAGGCCTGGACGACGCCAAGCGAGAACATTTCGACCATTCGCTTGAGCTCACGGGCGCCCTTCTCGCATGCCGCGATCTGGGCTTTGAGGTCGTTGACGTTCTGCAGCGGGTTCCGCGCCGGCCAGGGGCCGCTCCTGAGCAGGTCGTAGAGCTCGCGCTCGCGGAAGCGGCCGCGGTCGACGAGCAGGAAATTGTCGATATAGACGCCCTCCTCGAGGATCGAGGTCGCGAGCGGGCTCATCGAGCCGGGCGCGACGCCGCCGATATCCGCGTGATGGCCGCGCGAGGCGGTCCAGAACAGGATCGTCTTGGACTCCTCGTCGAAAACGGGCGTGCAGACGGTGATGTCGGGCAGATGTGTGCCGCCATTGTAAGGCGCGTTGAGCGCGAACACGTCGCCTGGGCGGATGCGCCCCTCGTTGTCACGGATGATCGTCTCGACCGAGCGATCCATCGAGCCAAGATGCACCGGCATGTGGGGGGCGTTGGCGACCAGGCCGCCGTCGCGGTCGAAGACCGCGCAGGAAAAGTCGAGCCGCTCCTTGATATTGACCGAATAGGCGGTGTTCTGAAGCGTCACTCCCATCTGCTCGGCGATCGACATGAAGAGATGGTTGAAGATCTCGAGCATGACCGGATCGGCCCTGGCGCCGATCGCCTCTCGCCGCTTGATCGCCTCGACACGCGTGAGCACGACATGGTTTTTCGCCGTGACCTGAGCCCGCCAGCCGTCTTCGACGACAATCGTCTGATGCGGTTCAATGACCAGCGCCGGGCCGTTGACGAAGACGCCGGACGGCAGCGTCTCGCGCAAATGGACGCTCGCCTCGCGCCAGGCGCCGTGCGAAAAGAAGCGCGTCGCGCGGGCCGGGACGGGCGGCGGCCTGGGCGTTGCTGCACGGCTTCGCTCGGCGAGTCGCGCAGCGCCGCCCATGGCTTCGACGGACACGGCTTCGATCGTGATCGCCTTGGCGCGATCGATGAAGCCGAACCGGCTCTTGTGCGCGCGTTCGAACGCGCGCCGCATCGCAGCGGGCGTCGAGAGCTCAACTTCGATCGTGGTGTCGGAGCCGGCGTAGCGCAATTGCGCCCGACGGTGGACCTTAATCCTCCCTCGGGGGATCCCCTGTTCCTCGACTTCCGCGACCGCGGCGTCGGCGAGCCCATCGGCGACGGCGCCGACGCGGAAAATCGCGCTGAGACGGAGCGGCTCGTCAACTCCCTGCGCGCGCTGGGCGCTGATGTCGGCCAGTCCCATGCCGTAGGCCGAGAGCAGCGACGAAAACGGATGGACGAGCACGGTCGTGATCGCCAGCGCGTCGGCGACGTCGCAGGCATGCTGCCCGCCCGCGCCCCCGAAGCAGTTGAGCGCATAGCGCGTCACGTCGTAGCCGCGAGCGACCGAAATCGTCTTGATCGCCTCGGCCATCTTCGCAACCGCCACCGAAAGAAATCCGTCCGCCACCGCCTCCGGCTCGCGTCCGTCGCCGATATCGCGCGCCAGTCCCGCGAAGCGCTGGCGAACGATCGCCGGATCGAGCGCTTGGTCGCCTGCGGGGCCGAAGACCTTGGGAAAGAACTCGGGCAAGAGCTTTCCGGTCATCAGGTTGGCGTCGGTGACCGCGAGCGGACCGCCGCGACGGTAGCAGGCGGGGCCCGGATCGGCGCCGGCGGAAGCGGGGCCGACGCGAAAGCGCCCGCCGTCGAAGGAGAGGATCGAGCCGCCGCCCGCGGCGACGGTGTGGATCTTCATCATCGGCGCGCGCATGCGCACCCCGGCGACCTCGGTCTCGAACGCGCGCTCGAACACCCCGTCGAAATGCGCGACGTCCGTCGAGGTGCCGCCCATGTCGAAGCCGATGACGCGCTTGAACCCCGCGCTGACGCCGGTCAGCGCCATGGCCACCACGCCGCCGGCGGGGCCCGAGAGGATCGCGTCCTTGCCGGCGAAGAGTCCGGCCGAGGTGAGACCGCCGGACGACATCATGAACATGACCCGCGCGCCCGTGCGCTCAAGGTCGAGATCGCGCGACACCTGGCTGACATAGCGCGCCAGGATCGGCGAGAGATAAGCGTCGACGACCGTCGTGTCGCCGCGTCCCACGAGCTTGATGAGCGCGGAGGCGACATGGCTTTCCGAGACTTGCGCGAATCCGAGCTCCCGCGCGATCGCGCCGACGATGCGCTCGTGGGCGGGATAGCGGTAGGCGTGCATGAACACGATCGCGACCGAGTTGAAGCCGCTGCGCTTCGCCTCGGCGAGCGCGGCGCGCACGCTTTCGGCATCCGGCGCCGCCTCGATGGTCCCGTCCGCGAGCACGCGCTCGTCGACCTCGATGACCTCGGAATAGAGCTGCTCCGGCTTTAGAATGTTGCGGGCGAAGATTTTGGGCCGCGCCTGGTAGCCGATCTCAAGCGCGTCGCGAAAGCCGCGCGTTGTCACCAGAAGCGTGCGCTCGCCGCGCCGCTCGAGCAGAGCGTTTGTCGCAACCGTCGTCCCCATCTTGACGACTCGGACCGCGCCGGCAGGGATCGGCGCGCCGGCGCGAAGCCCAAGAAGGCGGCGGATCGCCTCGATCGCGGCGTCCGAATAGGCCGGGCTTTCGGACAAGAGCTTCATCGGATGCAGCCGCCCGCGCGGATCGCGTCCGATCACGTCGGTGAACGTGCCGCCGCGATCGATCCAGAAGTCCCAAGCGCTGGCCGGGACGCTGTTCGAGGATTGGCGCTTCGTAATCACGTTTGATTGATGCCCCGGCGCTGCGGTCCCGCTTTGCCGCAAGCCTATGAATGGTCCTATCATCGACGCAATCATCAAATGAGAGGACTTGCAGATGGAAACCGTGAAATTCGGCAGAACGGGCATGCAGGTGTCGAAGATCTGCCTCGGCTGCATGACCTATGGCTCGACGAAGTGGCGCGACTGGGTGTTGGAGGAAGAGGCCTCGCGCCCTTTCATTCGCGAAGCGCTCGAGCGCGGCATCAATTTCTTCGACACGGCTGACGTTTATTCGCAAGGCGCGAGTGAGGAAATTGTCGGCCGGGCGCTCAAGGAATTCGCCAAGCGGCCGGAGGTGGTGATCGCGACCAAAGTGCATGGGCCGATGGGGACGGGGGCCAACGCCAAGGGCCTATCGCGCAAGCACATCATGGAGGCGATCGACGCTTCGCTCAGGCGCCTGGGCACGGACTATGTCGATCTCTACCAGATCCACCGCTTCGATCCGCTGACGCCGATGGAGGAGACGCTTGAGGCGCTGAACGACGTCGTGCGCGCCGGCAAAGCCCTCTATATCGGCGCCTCGTCGATGTACGCGTGGCAGTTCGCCCGCATGCTCGACATCGCGCGCGCAAGAGGCCATGCGCAATTCGCGTCGATGCAGAACTATTACAACCTCGTTTACAGGGAGGAAGAGCGCGAGATGATGCCGCTGTGCGCCCATGACGGGATCGCCGTCATCCCCTGGTCGCCAATGGCGCGGGGCTTTCTCGCAGGCTCCGGCGTCGGCGCCGGCGCTTCGACGGTGCGCGGGCGGACTGATCCGTTCAGCGTCACGCTCGGCCTGGGCTCCCGGCAGGACGAGACGATCCGCAAGCGCGTGGCCGAGACGGCGGAGAAGCTCGGGACGAAACCGGCGGTGGTCGCGCTCGCCTGGGTGCTGTCCAAGCCTTTCGTCACGTCCCCGATCATCGGCGCCTCGAAGCCGCATCATCTCGCCGACGCCGTCGCGGCGACGGAGCTCAAGCTCGACGCGCGTACGATAGCGAGGCTCGAGGAGCCCTATCACTGCAAGCCGGTGGCGGGGCACGCGTAAGGAACTCATGCCCAAGGAGGCGAACATGGCGAATTTGACTGTACGCGGGAACGCGGACCATCCCATCACCATCGGGCCGATCGCCGAGCGCGTGCGCGTCGTCTGGCGCGGGCGGACGATCGGCGACAGCAAACATGCTCTCGAACTGAAGGAGGCGAACTATCCGCCAGTCATCTACGTGCCTCGCGCCGACATGGACATGAGCGCGCTCAAGCGAACCGCGCGCGTCACCACCTGTCCCTACAAGGGCGAAGCGAACTATTACTCGATCGCCGACGGCCAGGTCAGTGACGACAATGCGGTTTGGACCTACGAGACGCCCAAGGCCGGGGTAGCGGAGATCGCGTCGCACCTGGCGTTTTATCCCGACAAAGTCGAGATCACGCGCGAGAGTTGACGGCGCTGCGCCGGAGCGCTGTGAATCTCGCCTGCTTCGGTCTAGAATACCCTCAACGAAACTGGCGGGGCAGGAGAACGACAATGTTATTTGAGGGCGGATTTACATTCAGTAATTTCGTCGCCGACGCGTTCACAATATTCATGTTCATATTGTGGTTCTGGTTGCTCATCGTCGCGACGGGTGACCTGTTCCGCCGGCATGACGTGTCCGGGTTCGCCAAGGTGCTCTGGGTGATCGCCTTCATCCTGTTTTCCTACCTCGGCGTCTTCGCCTATTTTCTCACCCAGGGACGGGGCATGGCCGAACGGAACAAGGCGCAAGCCAGCGAGGCCAGGGAAGAGTTGCGCCATATCGTGGGGTTTAGCGCAGCGGATGAGATCGTGAAGCTCGACAAACTGAAGGCGGCGGGGTCGATTTCCGCGGACGAATACGGTCGCCTCAGAGCCAAGCTCGTCCAGTAGCGGTTATTCTTTCGCCTCAAAACATCAGCCGCGACCGCCAATGCGCCGTCGCGACTGGGATCAGTTTATCAATCTGACGCTGAGCCCCGTGTGCGGGCTGGCGCAAAGGGAGGATGGTGTATGTGCGTCAATTGCGAAAAAGAGGGAATCGGCCGCCGCGATCTGATGCGGCTCGGGGCCGCGAGCGTCGTCGCGCTGGGGCTCGGCGCCATGTCAGGCCGGGCGTACGCCGCCGAAGGCGCGCCGACCGCGCTTTCGCCCGCCGACGCGCTCGCGGCGCTCAAATCGGGCAACGAGCGCTTCGTGAGTAAGCCAGAGCTCTGTTCGATCGACCTCGCCAAAAGCCGCGGCGCCGTCGCCGAGCATCAGGCGCCCTGGGCGACGATCGTCGGCTGCGCCGACAGCCGGGTGCCCCCGGAACTTATTTTTGGCGGTCAAGGCGTCGGCGAACTTTTCATCGCCCGCGACGCCGGCAATCTCATCAACGTCGGCACCCTCGGCACCATCGAATATGGCGCCGCGGTCCTCGGCTCCCCGCTTGTCGTGATCCTCGCTCATACCGCGTGCGGCGCGGTGAAAGCGGCGTGCGATGTGGTGACCAAGAACGCGACCTATCCTGGCGTGATCGGCCGGATGATCGAGCCGATCGTGCCTGCGGCGCTTGCGGTGCGCGACCAACCCGGCGACTTCGTCGACAACGCCGCCAGGGAAAGCGCGAAGCGGACCGCGGCTCAGGTCCCGACAGTGAGCGCGATCGTCGCCGATCTGGTGAGCGCGGGCAAAGTGAAGGTCGTCGCGGCGATCTACGATCTCGAAACCGGCGCCGTCGCCTTCCTCGATTGACGGGCGCTCCGCCCGCCCGCTCCCTTGGCTGAGGAAGACGACGTCCCGGCGGCCTCGCGCGCCGATCAGCGCGAGGCGGTGTACGCCGGCTATGCCGCCCGGACGCCCGTCGGCAGGGTCGGCGCGCCCGAGGACGTCGCCGACGTCATCGCGTTCCTCATCGGTAACGGATTTGTGAACGGGGAGACGATCGTCTGCGACAGCGGCGTCCGCTGGGCCGCCTGACGACCTCGCCAGCAGGGCCTAGCGTGAAACCCGCGCCTCGCCTAATCTACGCATCGGCCGCGACCGTCACGATGCCCTTTGCCGGCCCCGAGTTCACGAGTACGGCGAATGACAATAGACACAATCGCGGCCGTAGCGGCCAAGAAGCTCAGTAAGCTCGTCGCCGACGACTTCCGGGAAATCTTTGGCTCCTCCCAAAACGATTTGGCTGAACGGATCGGCGGGCTGGCTCGGATCACGATCGAGTACATCGGAAGGAGCGACGCCCTCTACCACAACTTCGAGCATACCGTGCTGGTGACGACGGTCGGCCGCGACATTCTGCTCGGCCGCACGCTGTCGGAGCGCCTCGAACCGGAAGACTACAGTCATCTCATAATCGCTTGTCTTCTGCATGACATCGGCTTTGTTCGCGGCGTTCTCAGCGGCGACACCAGTTCCGAGTTCGTCATCGACCGCAGCGGAAAGACCGTAAAGCTGCCGCGTGGCGCATCCGACGCCTCGCTCGCGGCCTATCATGTCGACCGCTCCAAGCTCTTCGTCTACGAGCGGCTCGGCGACTCGTCGTTCGTGGACGCCAGGCGCGTGGCGGACGCGATCGAACTCACCCGTTTTCCGCCGCATCCCAATTCGGACGACAAGGCGCAACTCGAGCCGCGCCTGGTTCAGGCCGCCGACCTCATCGGGCAGCTTGGCGACCCGCTCTATCCGAAGAAGGCGAACGCGCTCTTCTACGAGCTCGAGGAGATCGGCAGCAACCGACAGCTCGGCTACGAATTCCCCGCCGACCTGGTGCAAAAATATCCGGGTTTCTTCTGGAATTGCGTGTCCATGTATATCGAGGACGGGATGAAATACCTGGCCCTCACCGCATCCGGCCGCCAGTGGATCGCGAACCTGCACAACCATGTGTTCTGCGCGGAAAAATCCAAGTGGCTGATGGGCCCGCAGATGTAAGCCTCCGCGAGCCGCCGCTACGCTCAAGCTTTCGCCAGTTCGGCCCGCACGATCCGCGCCCCTTCGACCATCGCCTTCATTTTCCCGTAAGCCGCGACGCGCGGCAGATATTTGAGGCCGCAGTCCGGCGCGACGACAATATCCTCGGGTTTGCGGTGGCGAAGCGCGCGGCGGATGCGCTCCGCGACCGTCTCGGGCGTCTCGACCTTTGGCGTCGAGAGGTCGAGCACGCCGAGTATGATCGTCTGGTCCGGCAATTTCTCGAGCACCGCGCAATCGAGATTTGACTGCGCGGTTTCGATCGAGATCTGCCGGCAGCGACAGCCCTTGAGCTGCGGCAGAAACGAATAGGCGCTCGGACGCTCATGGATGATCGCCGCATAGCCGAAGCATATGTGCACGGCGGTCACGCCGTTGACGCCCTCGAGCGCCCGGTTCAGCGCGTCGAGGCCATATTCCCCGGCCGGCTTTGGCCTCGCCTGCATGTAGGGCTCGTCGATCTGGACGATGTCGGCGCCGGCGGCGAACAGGTCCTTGATCTCCGCATTGACGGCCTCGGCGTAGGCGAGCGCCGCATCCGCGAGCGTGGGATAGAAGTCGTTCTGCGCCTGCTGGCTCATGGTGAACGGGCCGGGCACGGTCATCTTGACCTTGCGCGTCGTATGCGACCGCAGGAATTTGAGGTCGCCAACCTCGACCGGGTGCTTGCGGCGGATCTTGCCGACAATGCGCGGAACCGGATTGGGATGGCCCGAACGGTCGAGCGCGACGCCCGGCTGATCGATGTCGATTCCTTCGAGCGCGGTCGCGAAGCGGTTCGAATAGCTCTCACGGCGGATCTCGCCGTCGGTGATGATGTCGAGGCCAGCGTCTTCCTGCGCCCTGATTGCGAGCACGGTCGCGTCGTCCTGGGCCTCGGCGAGAAAGGGCTCGGGGATGCGCCAAAGCTCCTTCGCCCGGACGCGCGGGGGGAAGCGGCCGGCGAGCTTGGCTCGGTCGATGAGCCATTCGGGCTGCGCGTAAGACCCGACCAGCGTCGTCGGCAGAAGCATGCTTTCCTCCCCCTTCGCAAGATTTGCGGACTTGTCCGCTATCCTGCCCGCTTCACCCGCACGGGACAAGCCGAGCGGGCCGACAGGCAGGCGCGATCCGCGGTCAGCCGCCGCCCGGCGGGGTCCGTCGCTCGCGCGTGCTATTGAGCGTATCCGCGAGCGCGCGTCTTAGCGCATGCATCTGATCCAGGAGGTGCAGGATCACGCCAAGCCCCTCGTCGTTCACGCCCATATTGTCCTTGAGGTCGTGGATCAGGTTGGCGCGCGCGACATCGATCTCGGTGAAGGCGAGTTCCCGCGTGGCGCGGCCGGGGATGAGCCATTCCTCTTCGATCCAGATCGTGAGCGTCGCCCGATCGAGGCGCGCGCGCTCCAGAAACTCCCGCTCGGTGATCATGGCTCACATCTCCTTGCGCGGATCGTAGCTCGACGCCGGCGTCCAGCCGGCGAGGAAGGTTTCGAGCTCGGGCTCGGCGCCGGTCGGCATCGCCACCTTGAGCTTGACCAGTTCGTCGCCCGCGCCCTCCCGCTTCCTCACCCCCTTGCCGCGGAGGCGCAGCATGTCGCCGGTGTTCGACCGCTTCGGGATCTTGAGCATGACGCTCCCCGTGGTCGTCGGCGTCCGCACTTCCGCGCCGAGCGCCGCCTCCTTCACCGTGATCGGCAGGTCGAGAAGGATGTTGTCGCCCTCGCGGGTGAAAAAGCGATGCGGCCTGACGACGATCTGCACCAGCGCGTCGCCGGGCTCGCCCTCGCCTGGACTTGGCGCGCCCTTGCCGCGCAGGCGCAGGATCTGCCCGTCCTCGACGCCGGCGGGAATCGTGACCTGCAAGGTTCCGCCGCCGGGCAGGGTGATGGTCCTGGTCGCGCCGTTCACCGCGTCGAGGAATTCGACCTGAAGTTCGTAATGCAGGTCCGCGCCCGGCCGGCGCCGCGCTTGCTCGGCGGCCCGCCGCATGAGTTCGGCGAATATGTCGTCGCCCTGCGCGAAGTCGCCGTATGCGCCGTGTCCCTCGTAAGGATGCCCGCCCTCGCCCGCATAGTCGCGATAATACCGGGCGTTCGGCGGCGCCTTCTCGGCCCCCGAGGCGTCGATCTCGCCCGCGTCGAACCGCCGACGCTTTTCGGGGTCCGAGAGCAGATCGTTGGCGGCCGCGACCTCCTTGAACTGCTCCTCGGCCCGCTTGTCGCCCGGGTTTAGGTCCGGGTGCAGCTTCTTGGCGAGCTTCCGGTAGGCCTTGCGAATGTCGTCGGCCGAAGCCGTCTTGGCGACGCCAAGAGTTTCATAGGGGTCTTTCATGCGCTGATCCGGGAGTCGGCCTTCGAGGATGGACTCTAGCAGAATTGCCGCCGCCGCCTCCAGACGCGCCGGGTGAGAGGAGGACGAAACGGCGGTGCGTCAGGCGCAAGCAGCGATTGACTCCTGTTGAGGGCGCGTCAACATTGACAACGAAAGAGAATCGGACCCGGCGCTTTGACGCCGGAAAACCGGGGCAAGCAGGAGGGAACCATGTCGGGCACGATCATCAACCTCATCATTCAGCTGATCGCGGGCGCGATCGGCGGCAATGCGGTCGGCGCGGCGGCGAAGAACGTGAGCCTCGGACCCACCGGCAACACGGTCGCCGGAGCGGTCGGCGGCATCGCCGGCGGATCGCTGCTCACCTCCCTCATCCCGATGCTGTCCGGCGCGGCGGGCGGCATGGACATCGGCGCCATTGTCGGTCAGCTGGTCGGTGGCGGCGTGTCCGGCGCGATCGTCTCGGCGATCGTCGGCATGATCATGAACAACATGAAGAGCGCCTGAGGCAGAGAACGGCCCGGAAGGTTCGAAGCAACAGTCGGCGAAGCCGCCCGCGTCAGCCTATCGCGCCGGCATCCGGCAAACGTCTTGACCGCCGCTGGATTCCGCTCGTGCGGGAGAGTTTCGGCGATGGGGCGCGACGTATTTCTGAGCTATTCGAGCGAGGACAAGACGCAAGCCGACGCTGTCTGCGCGGCTTTGGAGGCCAGGGGCTTCAGCGTCTGGATCGCGCCTCGCGACATCCCGCCGGGAGCGAACCGGGCCGGCTCGACTGCCGAGGCGATCGGCGGCGCGAAAGCGCTGGTCCTGATCCTTTCATCCGCCGCCAATAACTCGGCGCAGGTCCTGCGCGAAGTGCAGCAGGCGATTTCCAGAGAGGCGACCGTCGTTCCGTTTCAAATCGAGGCCATTCGGCCAATCCGGCCTTGGCCTATCGCATCGGCGCGGCGCAACCGCTCGACGCCCGGGGCCCGCCCCAGGAATCACATTACGAGGCGCTGGCGGATGTCGTGCGACGAATCGCGCGGCCCGATCCGGCGCCCCGCCCGCCTCCGCCCGACCTGCCGCGGCGCTGAAAGCTTGCGCCCGCCCGAAAGCATGATGCGCTTCAAAGTGCCCAACCGCGTCGTCGCGAGCGAAGCGCGGCGATCCAGGGCCGCCGCCGCGGCCCTATGGCCTCTGGATCGCCGGGTCGCCACAGCTCGTCGAAAGACGGGCGTCTTTTGACGCCTGCCGGCTCCTCGCGATGACAATTCAAAGCCGGTGCAATTTTCTCTCCCGCGTCATGGCCCGGGCTCAAAGGGCGCGATCGGTCAGGCCGCCGGCCGGCCGCCGGCTTTTCGCTCTCATCGCGTTGGCTGTTGTGGGTAAGGAATCGGGAGCATGGCGGAGGTGGCGGACGGCGCCATCAAGGCGTCATGGCCGGGCTTGTCCCGGCCATCCACGAAGGCCCAGCGCATCTACGCAGGCAAGCGCGAAAAGCCTTGCGACCGTCCGCCTTCCTGCCGGTCGCGCCGAGGCGGGACTCGTTCTTGCGGCGGCCCGGCGTGGATGGCCGGGACAAGCCCGGCCATGACGGAAAGGGTTCGACGAACGAACAGCAAACCGGTCGACCAACA
>CAVXHJ010000016.1:0-48051 GCA_963761435.1 uncultured Alphaproteobacteria bacterium
ATGTACTGCCGAACTTTGGCGACACCGCCGTTCGCATCGGGCGATGCGTATTCATTCCGAAGCCGCTGGACCGCCTTTTTCAGCCACGGAGCGCTTCATGAATAAGACAGCGAACGCGACCAGGAACGTCAGCACAGCCGCCATCCAGAAGGTGTCGAAATAGGCGAGCGAAGACGCCTGCTGCTGGCGCAGGTTTTCCAGCTGCTGGACAGCCAGTTGCTGGGCGGCGACTGGATCGCCGGTCTGTTGAACGAAGAACGCCTGGGCCCGCGCGAGAAAGCTGCTGGCGGCGGCGCTGAGCGGATCAAGATGCTCCCCAAGCCGCAGCACGTGAAACTGATCACGCCGCTCTTCCATGGTTTGGGACAACGACACCCCGACGCTGCCCCCTTCGTTGCGCAGGAGACTCGCCAAGCCAATGGCCGCCCCGCGCATCGCGAGCGGCGTATACAAGTACGCGGCTACATTCGCGGGAGCAAAACATACCGAGAGCCCCAGGACCACCACCACCCGAGGCCAGACAACCTGGCCGGGGCTGATGTCGAGGTTGAGTTGCGACATCCAATAGTTGCCTGCGGTCATGATCAGCAGCCCCGCGGCGATCAGCCATCTTGTATCCACCTTGAGGCCAATCAGGCGGCCGACGATCGGCATCGCCAGCACGGCAAAGATTCCAGAAGGCGACATCACCAACCCGGTCTTCAGCGCGTCATAGCCAAACAGGGCCTGCAGCAGACCAAGCAATGACTTCGTCGATGCAAAGAGTGCAAGGTAGGCGCAAAAGGTGATGATGCAGCACGCCGCAAAGTTGCGTTCGCCCAATACGCGGAAATTGACCACCGGGTTGCGGTGACGCAACTCCCAGAAGATCAACGCAACCAAACCCACCACCAATGAAATAACGAGAGTTTGGACGCGCCAGAATGGATCCCCCAGCCAGTCCCACTCCTGGCCCTTGCTGAGCATCACTTCCCACGAGAATATGACGATGGCCAGAAGCGACAGGCCGATCGCGTCAAAATGGAACGGCTGCTTGCTCAACTCCGCACGCTGGGCGACGAGATAATCCGGGTCGCGAAGCACGGCGTAACATGCGCCGAGCGTTACGATGCCGATGGGCACGTTGATCAGGAAGCACCAGCGCCAATTGTAAGTGTCCGTTATCCAGCCGCCCAAGGTCGGGCCGACCACGGGCGCAATAAGCACAGCAAGGCCGAACAGCGTCATGGCTACGCCTTGCCTTTCCCGCGGGAAGGCGTCCAACAATATCCCCTGACTGCCAGGTTGCAGACCGCCCCCCGCGAGCCCCTGGATGACGCGGAACAGGATCAGCTGACCCAGACTGCCAGCGAATCCACACATCAGAGAACTGGCGGTGAATATGGCTACCGACCACAGGAAGTAGTTGCGGCGACCGAGATGCGCGCTGAGCCAGCCGGTAATCGGCAGGATGAACGCGTTTGCGGCGAGGTAGCTTGTGATGACCCATTCGGCGTCATCGGCCGCCGCAGACAGGCCTCCCGCGATGTAGCGCAGCGCGACCAGCACGATGGTGGTGTCGAGCACCTCCATGAACGCCGGCACGACGACTATGGCGGCGACCAGCCAGGGACTCCGGGCGACTTGCGGTCTGGCCGGCGAAAGCGCCGCGGCTGTCACTTCTTTGCGCCCGGCTGGCTTGCGGTCGAACCGCCCGATTGCGACTCAGGCGCGGAGGTCTGCAGGAACTTCCCGGCGTCGGGTCCGGTGGGCGTCTCATTGAAGAAGACGTAGGGAACAACCGACGTGCCGATGAACAGCGGGCTCTTGTCCGGATCGTAGTTTTCGAGGTCGATCCTAACCGGCAGTCGCTGAACCACCTTGATGAAGTTGCCGGTAGCGTTCTCCGCCGGCAGTATCGCCAGCGTCGATCCGGTCCCCTCGGTAAAGCCGGAAATGCGGCCCCTGAACACCTGACGGCCGCCATACATGTCGACATAGAGATCGACCGGCTGGCCAATGCGCAGGTCGCCGAGCTGCGTCTCCTTGAAATTGGCGTCAACCCAGATTTCATCGAGCGAGCGGATCGCCATGAGAGCCTGGCCGACCTGCACATTGTCGCCCGGATTGACGTTTCGGCGCGTGATGACGCCGTCGATCGCCGCAAGGACGTCGCAGTAGCGGAGGTCGAGCTCGGCCTGGTCGAGATCGCGCTTGGCGACCTCTAGCTTGGCCTCCGCCTGCCTGATGTCCGGAGCGTCCGCCGCCAGGCGATCGAAGGTGGTGTTGACGTCGCCTTCCTTTTCGAAGGCCTCGACCATGTGGCTGGGCCCCTCGTCGAACGAATGGATGACGCCGAGTTGAGCCGCGCTCTGAATCAGCGCCGCCTGCGCCTGAAGCACGGAAGAAAAGGTTTGATTGAGATCGGACGGAACCTGGCCGGGATCTTGCCCGTCCGGTTCCGGCGGCAATCCCAACGACGCACGGATTTGACGAACATCGGCAAGCGCGGCGACAACGTCCGCGCGGGCCGCCAACAGGATGGCCTGCCGCCGGTCGTACTCCGACCTTGGAGTATCGTTGCTGACCACCAATTTGGCGGCCCGGTCGAAGTCGACCTGAGCCAGCGCGAGCTCGGCTTTGCTCTTGTCGACGCCGGCAACTTTCGCGCGCAGCAGGGCAACCTGGTTGTCGACGTCCTCCATGGCGTGCTGCAGCGCGCGGCGCCGGCTCATGGCCTCCGCTTCGATGCCGCGCACTTTCGCCTTCGCTACCGCCAGCTCGGCCGTCGCCGTATCGACAGCGGCCTTTTTGACCGCGACCGCGATCTGAAAGGGCTCCTTGTCCAGTTGGACCAGAAGGTCCCCTTTGTGCACCCGGTAGTTGTCGTCCACCAGAACCCGCGAGACTTGCCCCTTGACGCGGGCCGCGACGAACGTGACGTGACCATTGACGTATGCGTCGTCGGTCGAAACCGTGTTGAGGCTCGTCCGGACCCACGGAATGCCGAACCACAGGGCCGCGGCCAGGATCAAAAGACCTGCTGCTCCAAGCAACATTTTTCGCCGCCCGCCGGGCTTCTGCTCGGGCGCCGTCGTGGCAGCGCTGGAAGGGGAACTCTTTGGGCCTTGCGGCGGGTTGGCATTCCGCGCCGAAGTCCGGTCGCTGCCCGCTTCGGTCGCCTCGCGGCTTTGCTCGCTCATGGCGCATTCCTGTCATCCAACGGACGAACGACACTGATGCGGAACGTAACACAGCCTTTGGAAGCGCGAACCCCGAGACCGATCACGGACGCGTGATGCTTCCGCCGTTCGTTCAGGGAAGCCTTCGGTGACGGGACCGGATTGCCGGCCCCATGGAGCCCTGCGAGAATGTCGGCTGCCGTGAGCGCTTCGAGGAACTCGGTCGGAGGCTGTCGGTCCGGCGGGCGGCGCGATCCAGGCTGAAACTATGGCGCGACTGTTGTCGATCAATGTCGGCCTTCCACGCGACATCGAGTGGAGGGGCATGACGGTGCACACCGGAGTCTGGAAGGATTCCGTGCAGGGACGATGTCGCGTGGGCAAGTTGAACCTCGAGGGAGACGGTCAGGGCGATCTCGCCGGACACGGAGGGGAGCATCGCGCCGTCTTCGTCTACCAGATGGACTCCTACCGCTACTGGCAGGAACAGCTCCGACGGACCGGCTTTGTCCATGGGCAATTCGGCGAGAACTTCACCGTCGAAGGCTTGCCTGACGACGGCGTCTATATCGGCGATCGCTATCGCATTGGCAGCGCTCTGTTCGAGGTCACTCAGCCCAGGGTGACCTGCTATCGCGTTGGCATTCGAATGAACGAGCCTCGCATGGCGGCGTTCCTGACATCCAGCGGCCGGCCTGGGTTCTATTTCCGCGTCCTCGAGGAAGGCGAGGTCGGCGCCGGCGATGAGATCACGAAGGTCGCGGAGGGCAAGTCTCGGATGTCGGTCGCCGAAGTCAACGCGCTGCTCTACTCATCTTCGCATCCGCACGACCAACTGGAACGGGCTTCGCATATTGCGGCGCTCTCGCCTGGCTGGAGGTCGTCGTTCATCGCGATGCTAGGCAGCCGCTCCGATGGCAACGCGGGGCTCGCGCCGGTGGCGGCTGCGCACCCGGCCGCGCCCGGATTCCGGCCGCTGAAGGTGACGACGATTGACCGGGAATCGGCCGACGTCGTGTCGCTGACGATGCAGCCTCCCGATGGCGAGTCGTTGCCGGAAGCGCTGCCAGGCCAGTATGTCGTGCTGCGCCTTCGACCAAGCGACGGCGGCCCGCCGCTTTTTCGCAGCTACTCGCTTTCGGGACCGGTCTCGACGGATCGCTATCGGATCAGTGTCAAAATCGAGCCGAACGGCGCAGGGGCGCCTACCTGCGGGACCACGTGCGAGCGGGCGATTTTCTCGAGGTCAGTTCGCCCCGCGGGAGCTTCATCCTGCAGTCCGGCGAGAGCCCCCTGGTGCTGCTCAGCGGAGGAATCGGGGCGACGCCCGTCCTTGCGATGCTCTACGCTATGCAGGCGGCGCGCTCGACGCGCCCAGTGCTGTGGCTCCACGTCGCACGCGACGGAAAACACTTTCCGTTCGCCGCCGAGGTGCGACGCCTTGTCTCGGAGCTGCTTCATGGCCGCAGTTATGTCTGTTTTAGCCGTCCGGAAGCGACCGACAGGCTCGGAGCGGACTTTGACGCCACGGGCCGTCTCTCGCGAGCGATTTTCGACAAAGTAGGCCTGACGCCGAACGCTGACGTCTACTTATGTGGGCCGAGCGGCTTCATGGCGGACATGAGAGCGACGCTGGCTGAGATCGGGTGCAAGCCTGATCATGTACACGTCGAGATCTTCAGCGGCGGCGAGTCGTCGACGCCGGGCGTTGTCGGCGCCGAGACGAAGACTCCACATCGGCCGCCTCACGACCTCGAAACCGGTCCTCTCGTATCGTTCGCGCGGAGCGGCGTGGCGGCCCATTGGAACCCGTCGGCCTATCAGAGTGTGCTGGAACTGGCCGAGGCGTGCGACGTCCGGGTGCGCTGGGCGTGCCGGACCGGCGTTTGCCACAACTGCGAAAGCGGTCTCGTCTCGGGAAAGGTCGCCTATGACCCTCAACCGCTCGACCAGCCGGCGACAGGCAATCTGCTCATCTGTTGCTCACGTCCGGAGGGCGACATTGTTTTGGATTTGTGACCGTCAGATCTTCTCCCTCTATACCGCTTTGTTGGCGGCCCTGACCGCCAGGGGCTCTTTCAGCGGGCTCAAACACGTGGACGCGACGATTGGATCCCGCGGGCGGCGCCTCCGGTATTAGACTCGAACGAACCACCCTTGCTAAGGCTAAGCGCGGAGCCGCGTCTGCGGGTTGACGGGGAACCTCTAAGATAATATTATATTACTTATTGGGATTCCGACCATTTTTGAGCCAAGCTGCCCGCAAGCCAGTGGGCTTGTACGGGGAATCAGGACGCTTTCGGGATGGGAACGTAATGACGTCGGCGGAAGGTGATTTTGCGTTCATAATTCGCCTGGAAGGCGTTCAGAAGTATTTCGGCGCCGTGCACGCGCTTCGCGACATCGACATCGCCATTGGACGCAACGAGATCGTGGGGCTTATCGGCGACAACGGGGCAGGCAAATCGACGCTGATCAAGGTCATGACGGGGGTGCTTGCGCCGACCGCTGGCAGGATTTTCATTCGCGACCGCGAGATTGCTTCGAGCGAATATTCAGTCCGGATGGCGCACGAGCTGTCGATCGAAACGGTCTACCAGGACAAGTCGCTGGCCGAGAGGCAGCCGCTTTGGCGCAATTTCTTCGTCGGCCGCCAGATTGTGAACCGGTTCGGCTTTATTGATATCAAGCGCGAGAAAGAAATCGCCGAGAAGATCCTGATCGACACGATCGGTTTCCGGGGCGTCGGCATCACCGTCGAATTCGACAGTCGGGAATCTTTCGGGCGGCGAGCGTCAGGGCATCGCGATCGGCCGGGCGATGCACTACAACGCGGACCTGATCGTGCTCGATGAGCCGACCGCGGCGCTGGGCGTCGCCGAGGTACGGAAAGTGGTCGAATTCGTGCGCCGGATCAAACGGTCCGGTCGGGCCTGCATCTACATTGAACATAATCTGGCGCACGTGCATGAAGTGGCGGATCGGCTGATCGTGCTCGACCGCGGGCGCGTCGTTTCGGAGATCAATCCGAAGGATATGACGGTGCTCGAACTCACCGAATATCTGATCGCGCTGCAGCACCAGGCGTGAGGGGAGACGGACTGGATGGCTCAACGGTCAGGCGCGTCGATCCTGCAGCGCTTCGAGGCCCTGCCGATCATCATCGTCTTCGTGCTCCTGCTCCTGCTCTTCATGTATGGGGCGCCGGAGGTTTTCCTCGCGCCCTACATCTACACCACCTTTCTCTCCACGCTGCCGCCGCTGATCCTGCTCGCGACCGGGCTCACCTTCGTGATCGGCGCGGGTGAAATCGACCTCAGCTTTCCGTCGATCATCGCCTTTTCCGGGTTCGTCTTCGCGGTCCTTTTCAAGGAATACGACCTCGGCTGGATCGCGGTCGTCGCCGGCCTCGCGTCGGGGGTTTTGGTCGGGTTCCTGAACGAAATCATCATCGCCAAAATTGGGATTCCATCATTCATGACGACGCTCGGCACCCAGTTCTTCTGGTCCGGCATGGCGACAGTGCTCTCGGGCGGCAAGTCTTATGCGCTCCGCGGCGCCGAAGAGAGCTCGGTGTGGCAATGGATCGTCGGGCGCCCGTTCGCGTCCGCGTCGGCGCCGTGGCTGCAGCAGCTTTCGATCCAGGGGTTATGGACCGCGATCATCGTTGGCTTCCTTTGGCTCATCCTCACCCGTCATCGCTTCGGCGAGCACGCCATGTTCATCGGCGACTCGAACGACGTGTCACGGGTGGTAGGCATCGACGTCGATCGCGAGAAGATCAAGATTTTCACGCTCATGGGCTTTCTCGCCGCCTGCGCAGCAATCATCCTGACGCTTGAGAACAAGAACTTCTTTGGCAACCAGGGACAAGGCTACCTCTTGACCGCCATCGCGTCGGTGCTGATCGGCGGCACCTCGATCTTCGGCGGCGAGGCGACCATCATCGGGACGGTGTTCGGCTGTTTCATCATCGGCATGGTCGAGGCCGGCCTCGTCGCGGCGGGCCTCACCGGCGCCTGGGTGAGGACCGTGCAGGGCCTCATCTTCCTGGTCTCGATTATCTTCTACATGTATGCGGAGGAACCGCAGCGCCGGCGGGCGCTCTTCGCCAACCTGCGGTCGTTCTGGAGATTCGGCGGTATGCGTACTTCCGAATAGAAACGGGCCCGCCAAGGAGGCGGCCCCGAGTGGCAAGGGAGAAACGAACATGCGTCTGGCACATTTTCTTCTGAGCGGCGTCGCCGCAGTCGGGCTCGCGGGCGCCGCGGCGCCGGCCTCAGCCGATCCGATCGGCAAGGGCCTGGTGATGTACATGCAGATGGGCGGCAACGCTGGCGACGGCGCGACGCTCGCCCGTCAGACCGGGGCGAAGGAAGCGGCCGAAGCCCTTGGCGTCGATTTGAAGTCGCAATTCTCGGCCTGGGCGCCGGAGACGATGATCAACCAGTTCAAGGAAGCGGTGGCTGCCAAGCCGAACTGCATCGAGATCATGGGGCATCCCGGCAGCACGGCCTTCCATGACCTCGTCAAGCAGGCTGTCGACTCCGGCATTGTCGTCACCTCGGGCAATTCGCCCCTGACCGATCTCCAGAACGAGTTCGGACCGAAAGGCTTCGGCTATGCCGGCGTCGATCTTTATGCGGGGGGCGCGCTGACCGCGAAGGCGATGCTTGCCCAGGGTCTGAAGGCGGGCGACCAAGCGATGGTCTACGGCGTGTTCAGCCAGGCCGAGCGCGGCCAGTCCGAGAAGGGCCTTGCCGACACGCTCGAAAAGGCGGGGCTCAAAGTCGATCGGCTGGAGATCACGCAAGAGGCCAACAGCGACATGTCGCTGGCCGTGCCAATTCTTGCAGCCTACATTCAGGCGCATCCGAACCTCAAGGCCATTGGCACCCAGCACGGCGGCGCGACCGGCGAAATGAAGCAGGTGCTGGAAAAAGCCGGTAAGAAGCCCGGCGACATCGTCGTCGGCGGCATCGACCTCGCTCCGTCGACCATCGACGGGCTGAAGTCGGGCGCAGTCAGCGCGACCCTCGATCAATTGCTCTATCTGCAGGGCTTCATTCCGGTCCTGCAATGCGTGATGACCGCCAAGTACAAGATGCCGGGGCTGTCGCTCAACACCGGCGCGGGCACGGTCACGCCGAAAACGATCGATGCTCTGACCAAGCTCATCGACGCGGGAATCCGCTGAGGCTGAGCGGTTCATTCGCAAGGCATCGCCGACATAGGATCGCGGACGCCCGCCGGCGTCCGCGACAGTGCCGGCGGCCCGGGCGCATTAGACCCCAGATACCAGAGCATGTGAGCGCTGATGTTCACCCTAGGCGTCGATTTCGGAACCAACTCGGTGCGCGCCCTTGTCGTCCGTTGCTCGGATGGCGCTGAATACGGCAGCCGCGTCGTCGACTATCCCTCGGGCGCGCAGGGCGTCTTGCTCGATCCGAAGGACGGCCTGCTGGCCCGCCAATACCCTGGAGACTATCTGTTCGGCCTCGAAGAGAGCATCAAGGGCGCGCTCGCCGAAGCAGGGCGCAAGCCTGATTTCGCCGCCTCGAAGGTCGTCGGCATCGGTCTCGACTCGACCGGTTCAAGCCCAATTCCCGTCGACGAGAAAAACCGCCCACTTGCGTTGAGCGACAAATGGAAAGCCGATCTCAACGCTCAATGCTGGCTATGGAAGGATCACACCAGCTGGCGCGAGGCGGCTAAAATCACCGAGCTCTGCGCCAAGCTTCGTCCCCAGTTCATCGCCAAATGCGGCGGGGTCTACTCCTCCGAATGGTTCTGGGCCAAGGTTTGGCATTGCCTGAATGTGGCCCCGGAGACATTCAACGCCGCCTTTTCCTGGGTTGAGCTTACCGACTGGGCGCCGTCGGTGCTCGCCGGCGTCGGCGACCCGCGATCGGTGAAGCGCGGAGTGTGCGCGGCCGGTCACAAGGCGCTCTATTCCGACGACTGGGGCGGCCTTCCGGACAAGGAGTTCCTGACCGCCCTCGACCCGCGCCTCGCAGACCTGCGCGAGCGGCTCTACGAAAAAGCCTACGACGCCACCGAACCGGCAGGATCGGTTTGCTCGGAATGGGCGGCCAAGCTCGGCCTCCCCGCAGGCGTTCCGATCGCGATCGGAGAGTTCGACGTTCACTATGGCGCGATCGGCTGCGGGGTGCGCGAGGGCACGCTCGTCAAGGTGATTGGCACTTCAACCTGTGACTGCGCCGTTGTTTCGGCCGACAAACCGGTCGCGGATATTCCTGGCATCTGCGGCATTGTGAGAGGCGCCATACTGCCCGGCTTCTTCGGGATCGAAGCGGGGCAGTCAGCTGTCGGGGACATCTTCAGATGGTGGGTCGAGGTCGTTCTGCGGGGAGACGCGGCGCTGCACGCTGAACTGACCGCCGAGGCGGCGAAGCAGCGTCCAGGGCAGGCCGGTCTTCTGGCGCTCGACTGGAACAACGGCAATCGAACCATTCTGGTCGATCAGCGGCTGACCGGCCTATTGCTCGGTCACGATCTTTATACGACCCGCGCGGATGTCTATCGCGCTTTGATCGAGGCGACCGCGTTTGGCGCGCGCGCAATCATCGAGCGAATCCGGGACTACGGCGTGCGCACCGATCGGGTCGTGTGCACGGGGGGCATTGCCGAAAAGAATCCGCTGCTCATGCAGATTTATGCGGACGTCACCGGCTGCGTCATGCAGGTCGCGAGCTCGAGTCAGACCTGCGCTCTCGGCTCGGCGATCGCCGCGGCGGTGCTGGCGCGGGCTCATCCGGATTTTGCGACAGCGGAGGAGGCGATGACCTCGTTGAAGCCCGAGTCCTATCACCCGCTCGCTGAGAATCGCGCCGTTTACGACGAGCTCTACGCGCTCTATCGCGAGCTGCACGACAGTTTCGGCGGGCTCGCCAAATCCGCGGATTTGTCTCACGTGATGAAGAGATTGCTGGACATTAAATATGACCAACGCGGATGACCTCGCGCTTCGACCGGCCGCGCTCCAGGTTCCGCGGGCCGGGAGCACGCCCCTGAATTTACTCGGAAAATGAGGCGACCATGATCAATCTCGCCACGCCTGAAGTCTGGCTTGTCTGCGGCTCTCAACACCTTTACGGGCCCGGTCCGCTCGAGCAGGTCGCCGCCCACGGGCGGGAGATCGCGAAGGCGTTCTCACGCTCGTCGAAGCTCCCGCTCAAGACCGAATTCAAGGCTCTGCTCACGACGCCGGACGAGATCGCCAAGCTTTGCCTTGACGCGAATTCCGATTCGAACTGCGCTGGCCTCATCCTTTGGATGCACACGTTTTCGCCATCGAAAATGTGGGTGCGCGGGCTGAACGTGCTTCGCAAGCCGTTCGTCCATCTCCACACCCAATTCAATCGCGACCTCCCCTGGGACGCAATCGACATGGACTTTATGAACTTGAACCAGTCGGCGCATGGCGACCGGGAGGCGGGCTTCATCCACACGCGCATGCGTCTCGCGCGCAAGGTCGTCGTCGGCCACTGGTCCGATCCGGAGGTTGAGGAGCGCGTCGGCGCCTGGATGCGCGCGGCGCGCGCCTGGCACGATTGGCAGGGGGCGAAATTCTGCCGCTTTGGCGACAACATGCGCCAGGTGGCGGTCACCGAGGGCGACAAGGTCGCGACTGAAATGAAGTTCGGCTTCGCCACCAACGGCTACGGCGTCGGCGACCTTGCGGCCGCGGTGAACGCCGTCTCCGACGCCAAGGTCAGGGCGCTCGCCAGCGAATACGAGAAGCTCTATGCCGTCGCTTCCGAGCTCAGGGCGAAAGGCGCCCGGCATGAATCGCTGCTCTATGGCGCGCGGCTCGAACTGGGCTTGCGCGGCTTTCTCGAAGAGGGCGGCTTCAAGGGCTTCACGACGACGTTCGAGGACTTGCACGGACTACGCCAGCTTCCCGGCCTCGCGCCGCAGCGCCTGATGGCTGACGGCTACGGCTTCGCGGGCGAGGGCGACTGGAAGACCGCCGCGCTGGTGCGCGCGATGAAGGTCATGGGCGAGGGGCTCAAGGGCGGCACCTCGTTCATGGAGGACTACACCTATCATCTTGCGCCGGGCGGGCATCAGGTTCTGGGCGCCCACATGCTTGAGATCTGCCCGACCATCGCCGCCGGCAAGCCCAAGCTCGAAGTTCATCCGCTTTCGATCGGCGGCAAGGAGGATCCGGTTCGCCTCGTCTTCGACGCGCCAAAGGGGGCGGCGCTCAACGCGAGCCTGATCGACCTCGGCGCCCGCTTCCGTCTCCTGGTCAATGAAGTGACTGCGGTCGATCATCCGGCCCTGCCTAAATTGCCGGTCGCTCGCGCGGTCTGGGAATGCAAGCCCGACTTCAAGACCGCGTGCGCGGCCTGGATATTGGCCGGAGGCGCGCATCATACCGGCTTCAGCTACAGCGTGACGAGGGAGATGCTCGAGGATTTCGCCACGATCGCCGGGATCGAGCTGGTCACGATCGGGCCGGAGACCACGCTCTCCGCCCTGAAGCAAGACCTGCGCAGTAACGATGTCTACTATTACCTTGCGCAGGGGTTCCGCGCCTAACGTCGGAACAAGGCCATGTTCAACGAGCTCAAGCGCGAAGCCTATGAGGCCAATGTCGCGTTGCCGCGGCACGGTCTTATCAACCTCACCTTCGGCAACGCCAGCGCGATCGATCGCGCCCGTGGTGTTTTCGCGATCAAGCCGAGCGGCGTCGACTATTCAGCTCTGACGCCCGACGACATGGTGATCGTCGACCTTGAGGGGCGGAAAGTCGAGGGACCGCTCAATCCGTCGTCGGACACGCCGACCCACCGCCGGCTGTTTCTGGCCTTCCCGGACATCGGCGGCGTGGTGCACACCCATTCGTCGCATGCGACAGCCTTCGCCCAGGCGGGGCGGCCGATCCCGATCTTCGGCACGACCCACGCCGACTATTTCAACGGCGAGGTGCCGGTCACCCGAAAGATGACGCCGAGCGAGATCGCCTTGGACTACGAATGGGAGACCGGCAAAGTCATCGTCGAAAAGATGCAGGCGTTCGATCCTGCGGAGTTCCCGGGCGTCCTGGTCAATCGGCACGCGCCGTTCACCTGGGGGCCGACCGCGGCCAAAGCGGTGGAGGCCGCGGTCGCGGTCGAATGCATCGCACAGATGGCGCTTATGTCGCTGAAACTCGAGCCGCAACTCTCCCCGATCGAGCCCGAGCTTCTC
This sequence comes from uncultured Alphaproteobacteria bacterium, assembly GCA_963761435.1. GTDB lineage: Bacteria > Pseudomonadota > Alphaproteobacteria > Rhizobiales > Beijerinckiaceae > Roseiarcus. The sequence goes on from CAVXHJ010000016.1 coordinate 12,381, forward strand.
GACAAGCATTTCAAGCGCAAGCATGGCGCGAGCGCCTATTACGGGCAGGGCTCCAAGCGGTAGCGCCCCGTGCCGCGCCTTCCGATTACCCTTGCAGCGAGATCACCATGCCGCTGAGGTCGAGGGAGAACATGAAGCCGACCTGTCGACCGTGGAGGCGGAGCACCACGCCATTTGCGTTCGAAAGCTGAGCCGCCGACCGGCCGCCCGCCACCGAGAGGCCCGCGCCGACCGCCGAGTAGACGCCGTTGATATCGGTCGGGGTGCGGAGATGGGAAGCGGTGCCGACCAGATCCGTGCCCGAAGCGCCAATGGTCGCGCCAGCGCTGATGCCGCCGATCGACAGCGGGTATTGCCTGCCCTGGAACACCAGGACGCCGCTTCCGCCCGAGGCGCCGAAGATGAAGCCCGCGCTCACGATTCTGAGCGAAATCTGCCCGGTCGCGGCTTCCGCCGGGAGCAGCATCGACCCGCTCGCCAGCGCCGCCCCGGATACGATGAGGCTGCGACGCGTGATACTTTTCATATGGCTCTCCCCGACCGCATTACGAATCGCGCCAACGCTTCTCGCGTTGGGCCTGTAAACGGCGAACACATAGACCTCTCTCCCGCCGATTGACAAGTGCGCGGACTGTGGAGCGCGGTCGCTGACCGCGCCGGCCGGGTCATCGACCCGGCCCTACAAGGAGCGCCGACCGCGCGACCCCGCCGCCGGCGGGGCTCACGCTGGCTTGCTCGCGTCCAACCGCTGCCTGAGGTAGTCGGCGGCGAAGACCGGAGGATATCGGACGGATTCGCCATGCTGCACGCATGAGGGAATCACCTCGACGATTGCTCCCGGATTCGGATCATAGAAGAACGCGATCGAATAGCGCTCTCGCCCGCTCCGATTGACGACGCGGTGTGGAGTGGAGACATAGATGTCGTTGGTCCACCGCATCAGGCAGTCGCCGATATTGACGATGAAGGCGCCGGGGACGACAGGCGCCTCGATCCATTCGCCATTGCGGGCCCGGACCTCGAGTCCGCCGACGTCGTCGGTCGCGAGCAAGGTCAGATTGCCGTAGTCGGTGTGCGCCCCCGCGCCCGTCCGCGGCTGCGAGCCGGCGGGCGCAGCGGGGTAATGCAGGAGTTCGAAGCGTCGCCATCGGGCGATCGAATTTGGCGGCGAAGAAGTTGGGATCAAGCCCAAGGTCGCGGGCGAACGCGCGATGCAGCCGAGCGCCGAGCCCCGCGCAGGCGTCGTAGTAGGTGAGCAGCGTCTCTCGGAAACCCGGCAGGCTCGGCCAGGCGTTGAGCGAACGGAACGGCTGGCCAGCGAGGAGGTCGGGATCGTCCGGCGCTATCTCGAAGCCGACATTGAAGGCTTCCTTCATATCGGGTCCACGTCCGGGATCGAGCGCTTCGTGCAGCATTCCGGAATAGCCCCGGTTGCCCCCGACCCTTTCGATCGCCAGCGCCTGCTTACGGGCTAAGGGCAACCCGAAGAAGCCACGGGATTGCTCGAACGCGCCAGCGATCAGATCCGGGTCGACGCCGTGGCCCGCGACATAGAAAAAGCCGGCTTCCCGGCAGGCGGCGCCGGCTTCGGCCGCGATTCTTGCGAGAGAGGCGCCATCGCCTTCACGCCAGGATGAGAGATCGAGGATTGGCAGTGGACGCGGCATGATCCTTCATCCCTTCGCGACGGGTCAGCAACAGCCGAAGCCGTCGCGATAATGCGCGGCGACCGCCGGCTCGAGGTCGCGCCAGGCTGCGAGAAACGCCGCCCGCGATGGCGTCTTCGCCCTATATTGGCGGCGCAGCTCGACTTCCGCGGCCTCGAGATCGACTCGTATCAACCGCCCGTCGCGCACGATCTCCTGACCGGCGACGAAGAGGCGCGCCACATGCGCGGCGGTTGCGCGCGCGAAGACCAGATCGACCGGCTCAACGGGCATGACGGCGTCGCGGTCGAGCGCGTCGAGGTCAAGCACCAGAATGTCGGCTGGCGCGCCGACATTGAGCGCGCCGGCGCCGGGCGCGCCGTTGGCGAACCGCCCGTTGGCGACGAGCGCCGACAGCCATGCCCCCCGTTCGATTACGGCTTCGAAGCCCCAGCCGCCATGCAGGAAATGCCCGAGCCGCATTTCGCGCATGATATCGTCGTCCTCGTCGAAGGCCGAGGAGTCGACGCCGAGCGCGACCCGGCAGCCGCGCCTCAGCGCCTCCGGGATCGGCGCAATGCCGCTCTTGAGATGCAGATTCGAGCTCGGATTGGTCGCGATGACCGCCCCCGCAGCCGCGATCGCGTCAAGCTCCGCGGGCCGCGCGTGAACGCAGTGGGCGAGGGTCAGGCGGGGCGAGAGCAGCCCAAGCGTATTCAGACGCTCGGCGACGCCTTCCGGGTAGGCGCGGTCGGCAAATGCCCGCTGATACCGTGTCTCGAGCAAATGCATGTGCACGCGCCGCCCAGTCCGCCGCGACGCTTCGGCGATCGCAGCGAGAAGCGCATCGGAGCACCATTGCGCGCCGCTAGGCCCGAACTGGACCGAAAACAGAGGGCCCTCCGTCTCGGCGGCGATCGCCTCGACGCGGGCTATCTGCTCGACGGCTCCCGGCATCGGAGCAAGGAACTGGGTCTCGATGACGCTGCGGACATCGTCCGGCAGCTTCATCAAGACGCTGTCTTCGCCGTCATAGACCAGCGGGTTGCGATCGCGCATGAACACGGCGAGCGTGACGCGCACGCCGACATCCTTGGCGGCGCGGGCGATCGCCTTGGCCTCTTCGATGGGCGACATCGGGCCGTGAAAGCGGGTGTAGTGCGCCATCACCGAGCCCGCGCCGGCGCGCGCCGCGCGCCCAAAGGCCGCGAGCGCGCCGAGATAGGGGTCGATCGCCGGCATCGCCGCAAGGCGCAAGAGCCAGGTCTCGAGCGGCTTGCCGGCGGCGCCGAACGACGTCGGCGAAAGCGGCCGGGCGTGATCGTGCGCGTTGATGAGCGCTGGCATCGCAAGCAGCCGGCGCGACTGGGCGCCGTCGGTCGGCGTTATCGCAGCGATCTGCCCCTCTCTGAGGATGAAATCCACCGGCGGTCCGGCGGGTGAGCCGTCGGTCGGCAGTACGATAACGCCGGAAAGCCGCTCGACTATCGGTCCACCGCCACGCTCGGCCATTTTCGCCTCGCTACGCCAGTCTCGCGATCGGCGCGCTGGCGACGCCGCCTCGCTCCAGCGCCCATGCGGCGCGCAGAGCGAGATCCTCCCGCCACGGCGCGGCGATAATCTGCACCCCGATCGGCAGCCCTTCGCCTTCGGTCCACAGCGGCGCCGCAACGACCGGCAGACCGATGAAAGAAATCGGCTGGGTGAAGAGCCCGAGGTTCGGCCGCACCAGCATTTCCTCGCCGCCGAGCACGAAGGTCTTTTGTCCAAGCTTCGGCGCCCGGCACGGCGTGGCCGGCGCGATCAGGATATCGACGTCGCGAAAAAGCGTCAGCGTCTCTGCCCTGAAGCGGCGGCGAAATTTTTGCGCCCGCGCGACCCAGACGCCCGGAAGCATTGCGCCGGCGATCAACCGGTCGCGAACATCGGGATCGAAATCTTGAGCGCGGGCCCGTAACCGCTCGAGATGAAGCGCAGCCCCCTCGACCATCGTAATCAGATAGGCGGCGGAGCGCGCCTGCTCTGCGCCTGCAAGCTCGACGACTTGGTCCGCTTTCAAGGCGCGGGCGACCGTATCGACGGCGGCTGTCGCGCCGGGCTCGGCGGCGCGAGCGAAATAGCCCCCGAGTCTTGCGACCCGAAGCCCTTTCATGCCGTCTTTGAGCGACGGCGACGCTGGCGTGGCGGGCACATCGGCCTGCGCCGGATCGCTTTCGTCTCGCCCGAGCATCGCGTCGTAGGCAAGCGCAAGATCACCCGCGGATCGCGCGATCGGCCCCACATGATCCAGACTCGCGGCAAACGGGAACGTGCCGGCGCGTGAAAGCCGACCATAGGTCGGCTTGAGGCCGAACAATCCGCAGAGCGAACTCGGGACGCGAATGGACCCATTTGTGTCCGATCCCAACGCGATCGGAACGAGACCCCCGGCCACGGCCGCAGCCGAGCCGCCCGACGATCCGCCCGTCATGCGCTTGAGATCGTGCGGGTTGCGCGAAGGGCCGTCGTGGGAGTTCTGGCCGGTGAAGTCGTAGGCGTACTCGCCCATGTTGAGCGCGCCGATTAGAACGCCCCCGGCTGCCTCAAGGCGCGCGACCGCCGTCGCGTCGGCGGTCGCCGGCGGCCGATCACGGTTTATCTTCGAGCCGGCGCGCGTCGTAAGCCCCGCAACGTCGAACAGGTTCTTGACCGCGAACGGCGCGCCCGCCAAGGGCCCCAGGATCGCCCCCTGCGCTCGCGCCGCGTCGATCTCCTTGGCTTTGGCAAGCGCCCGGGCCGCCGTTACATCCGTAAAGGCGCCGACAGCTGGATTTAGGGATTCGACTCGGTTGAGGGCATCTTGCGTAATTTCCTGCGCACTTGCGGCGCCAGTCCTGACCGCCTCCGCAATGGCTTGAGCAGATCCGTCGAGGAGCGCAGCCGTCACGGGGCGAACACCGGCGCGGGCTCCTCATCGTCGTCGATCGGAATCGAAAGAAGCTTCTCCGCCTGCTCCGCCGCGATCCGCAGATGCACAATCGTCTCGGCGCGCGAATCCGGCGTCAATGCCAACCCCAGCAGCGGGGCCATCGCATCCGCTAGAGCTCCCGGATCGAACGAATCCAGCCTCACGCGGCCGCCTGTCCGGGAGCGATAGAAAGCGCGCGGGTCGTGTCGAGCGTCATCGCGTTGAAATGCAGAAAACCGCGCCCCATCGTCACGTCCCCAATCAGCGGGCGCTCATAGCCGCGTTCGAAGCCGATGTCGAGCGACGGAAGGCCAGGAGTCGGTGGCGATGGCGCTGTGAAATTGGACCGAAACGCCCGCGAACCGTTCAGCGGCGGCCTCGATCATCTCGTCAGTGACCCGCCATGTAGCGGCCGATCGTCGTCCGGTCGGCCCCCGCTCCCTGCGTCAGATAGGCGACCTTGCCGCCTGACATCACCGCGATGCGATCGGACAGCTCGAGAATCTCGTCGAGATCCTCCGAGACCAGCAACACCGCCGCGCCTCGGTTGCGCTGCTCCATGATCTGGGCGCGAATGTCGGCGACGGACGCGAAGTCGAGGCCGAAGCAGGGGTTGGCGACGATCAGGACGTCGACATCCTCCGAGAGCTCGCGCGCCAGCACCGCGCGCTGCACGTTGCCGCCCGAGAGGTCGCGGATCTGCGTTTCCGTCGACGGCGTCTTCACGTTGTAACGGTCGATGAGATCGCGCGCCTTGGCTCGCATCGGCTCGCGCGACAGCCAGAATCCGAGGCGCGACATCGGCGCCTTGTCGAACCGCCGAAACGCCATGTTCTCCGCGACCGACATCGTCGGCACCGTCGCGTTTTTCAGCGGCTCCTCCGGCAGCCCGAAAATCTTGAACTTGTCGAAATGGTCCCGGATCGGCTCGAAGTCCTGGTCATGAACCAGGATCTGGCCGAGTTTGATCGGCCGCTGCCCGGACAAAGCCTCGACCAGCTCGCTCTGGCCGTTGCCCGAAACTCCGGCGATACCGACGATTTCGCCCGCCTGGACCTTGAGGTCGAACCCGGTGACGGCGTCCCGTCCTTCGTCGTTTTCGGCGAAGAGACCGGCGATCTCGAGCGTCGTTCCATTCTTCGGCGCGACTGTGCGCGCCGCGGAAGGCCGCACGACCGCATCGCCGATCATCATCGCCGCCATCTCGCGCGTCGACACGGCGCCAACCTTCCCGCCGCCGACGCGAGCGCCGCGCCGGAGCACCGTGAAGTCGTCGCAGAACGCCTCGACCTCGCGGAATTTGTGGCTGATCATCGCAACAGTGATTTCGCCGCGGTGCGCCATGTCGCGGAGGAGCCCCAGAATCTCGTCCGCCTCGCCCGGCGTCAGGACGGACGTTGGTTCGTCGAGAATGAGGAAGCGCTGGTCGAGATAGAGAAGCTTGAGGATTTCGAGCTTCTGCTTTTCACCGGCCGCCATGCCCGAGACCGGCTTGTCGAGTGGAACCCGGAAGGGCATCCGGTCGAGGAAGCTTTCAAGCCCCTTCCGCTCCTTGCGCCAGTCGATGAATGCCGGAGCGTCGGCGCGGCTGACGACAAGATTTTCCGCCGCCGTGAGCGCCGGCACCAGGGTGAAATGCTGGTAGACCATGCCGACGCCCAGCGCCTGGGCGTCCTTGGGATTGCGGACGGCGACCTCTTTTCCATCGAGCTTGAGCTCGCCCTTGTCGGGAATGTAAAAGCCCATGATGCATTTCACGAGCGTCGACTTCCCGGCCCCGTTCTCGCCGAGGAGCGCGTGAAACGAACCGGCAGGAACATTGATCGACACGTCCTGCAGGGCGCGCAACGCGCCGAACGACTTGCTCATGCCGATCGTTTCGAGCGAGGGCGCCCGAATTCCGGAGGTTGCGGCTGGAGCAGTCATGGCAACGCCTCGATGAAGGCCTTGGAGTTCCCCACGGCGCCGAACACGCCGCCCTGCATCTTGACCATTTTCAGCGCCGCCAGGTGATTGCCGTGATCGGTCGCGGCGCAGCAGTCCTCGAGCAGCACGCATTCGAACCCGCGGTCGTTGGCCTCGCGCATGGTCGTATGAACGCAGACGTCGGTCGTGATCCCGGTGAGCGCGATATTGTCGATGCCGCGCGTGCGCAGCATCAGCTCGAGGTCGGTGGCGCAGAACGATCCCTTGCCCGGCTTGTCGATGACCGGCTCGCCCGGGAGCGGCCGAAGCTCGTCGATGATTTCCCAGCCCCGCTCTCCGCGAACAAGCACCTTGCCGCAAGGTCCGGGGTCGCCGATGCCGGCGCCGATCCGCTGCGACCGCCAGCGCTTGTTGGCCGGCAGGTCCGCAAGGTCGGGGCGATGCCCCTCGCGGGTGTGAATGACGAGGTAGCCCTTTGAGCGCGCCGCGTCGAGCAGCGCCCTGATCGGTTCGATCGGCGCGCGAGTGAGCGAAATGTCGTAACCCATGGCGTCGACATAGCCGCCCTTGCCGCAGAAGTCGGTCTGCATATCGATGACTATGATGGCGGTGTTCTCAGGCCGCCAGTCGCCATTGTACGGCCAGGGATAGGGGTCAGCGTCAAAGGTCGGCAACGGGGCTCGTCCTCACTTGGCCATCGAGAGCTCGCCGGGCATGTCGCGCGCCGAATGTTTGGCGCTCGACGTGGCGATCATGATGCCGAGGGTGAGAATGTAAGGCGCGGCGTTGAAGAAGTAATAGCCCTGGGTCACGCCGACCGACTGAAGCGACGGCCCGATCGCTCCCGCGGCCCCAAAGAGCAAGGCGGCGGCGATGCAGCGCAGAGGGTCCCACCGGGCGAAAATGACCAGCGCCACCGCCATGAGACCTTGTCCGGAGCTGAGGCCCTGGTTCCAGGAGCCAGGGTAGGAGAGCGACAGGAACGCGCCGCCGACCCCGGCGAGAAAGCCGCCGATGGAGGTCGTCATGAGGCGGACGAAGTTGACCGAAATCCCCATGGCGCGCGCCGCAGCCGCGCTGTCTCCCACCGTCCTGACGACAAGTCCCCAACGGGTGTTGCGGAGCGACCAGGCGAGCGCGACGGCGAGCGCGATGCCGACAAAAAACAGCGGATTGACCTGCAGCGCGCTTTTCAGGTTGGCGTCGTCGCTCCAGAATCCCATGGGGATCGAGCTAAGCCGCGGCGCAGTCGGCTGGATGTAGGGCTTGCCGAAGAAAAACGCGACCCCGACGCCGAAGAGCATCATGGCGATGCCCACGGCGACATCGTTGACGCGCGGCAGGCCGCAGATCGAGCCGTGCATGGCGCCGAGAACCGAGCCGGCGACGCCCGCGGCAAGAACGCCGATCCAGGGCGAACCGGTGTGATAGGACGCCGCGTAGGCGACCATCGCGCCAAGCACGAGCGTCCCTTCAAGACCGAGATTCACACGGCCCGATTTTTCGGTGAGGCATTCGCCGAGCGCGACGAACATGAAGGGCGTCGACACCCGGATCGCCCCGCCCAGCATGGCGATGAGAACGGTGAGGACAGCGTCGTTCATGCGCGGCCTCGCCCGGTTCCGGGCCTGAAGACCGCAAAGCGCCCGTAAAGCGTTTCCGAGGTCAAGAGAACGACGAAGATCAATCCCTGCAGGACAAGCACCGTCGCGTCGGGGAGATCCATGCGCCGCTGAATGAGGCCGCCGGAAGCGACAAGCCCGCCAAGCAGAATCGCCACCGCCGGAATGACGAGCGGGTTATGGCGCGCGAGGAACGACACCAGGATGCCGGTGAAACCATAACCGGCCGCGAGCGAAGCGTTGGCGCGGCCCTGAATTGCCGCCACTTCGAAGAATCCGGCGAGTCCCGCGCAGGCGCCCGCGATCGCCGTGCTGACGACGATGAGACGCCCGACGGGCAGGCCTTGCGCCAGCGCGGCGCGAAAGTTGCCGCCCGTCACCCGGGCTGCAAATCCAAACGTCGTGCGCGACATCAGGAAGTAAAGCGCGATGCAGAGAATCAGGCCGTAAGCAAATCCCCAATGGACCTGGGTTCCGGGGATCTTGCCGATCATGTAGGCGTCGCCGATCGGCATCGTTGAAGGCTTGTTGGGATTCGAAAGGTCGCGCAGCGAGCCCTCGACGAAGAAATTCATGATCGCGATGCCGATATAGGTCAGGAGCAGCGACGAGATCGTCTCGTTGACGCCGCGCGCATAACGCAAGTAGCCGCTCAACCCCACCCAGAAGGCGCCCACGACCATTGCGAAGATGGCCATGAGAACGAGCGCGACAATCGGAGGCGCGTGGCCGACCAGCGGAATGGCGAGCGCGCCGGCGGCGAATCCGCCAAGCACCAGCGCGCCCTCGCCACCGATCATGATCAGGCCGATACGGGCGGGAATTGCGACCGCGAGGGCGGTCAGGATCAAGGGCGCCGAGCGTTGCAGCGTATTCTGGAACGAGAACGCCGTGCCAAACCCACCGCGCCAGACGTAAGCGACGAAATCCGCCGGCGACTTGCCGATCGCAAGGAGAAAGACGGCGAACAGCGCCGCCGCGACGAGAAGCGCGAATAGCGGAATGACGACATATTCCGAATTCACACGCAACCGATCGGCAAGGTCCGATCGGGCCGCGCGCGACACGACCGGATCGACCATGCCGCTCGGCGCTCCGGTTGCGACGGGCGGATTCGACACCAGCACGTTCCCTTCGGCCTCAGGTCGTCGAGCCCACGACGCCCTCGAGCAGGTAGTCCATCTTGTCGAGGAACGGGTCGAGGTTGTCGTAGGTCTTGTCGATCACGACCTTGCCCTTGTTGTCCTTGAGCGGCCCGACATAGATCGGCTTCTTGGCCTTGAGGCCCTCGATGGCCGCGAGCGCAGCCTTCTGCCCCTCCGGCGTCGCGCCGGCGCCGAACGGCGTGTTCTGGACGAAATCGACCTCGTAGCCGCCGGCGGTGAAGTTCGGCAGCGTCTTGCCCTCGGCGAGATCGGTTGCGTAGCCCTTGTAGATCGTGATCCACTTGTATTCGGCCCCGGTTATGAAGCCTTTCGGCGCGAGCGGCGCCTGGCTCGCATTATGGCCGCAAGTCTTCGCGCCGCGCTTCTCCGCCGTCTCGATCACGACCTTGGGACCGTCCACGTGGCAGGTGATCACGTCGCAGCCGGCGTCCACCAAGGCATTCGCGGCCTCGGCTTCGCGGACGGGCAGCGACCAGTCGCCGGTGAAGATCACTTGCACGGTCGCATTGGGATTGACCGAGCGCGCCCCGAGAAGGACCGAGTTGATGTTGCTGAGCACGCTCGCGATCGGCTTCGCCGCCACGAACCCGATCTTGTTCGCTTTGGTCGAGAGGCCGGCGGCGACGCCGTTCACGTAATGGGCCTGATTGAGGTAGCCGAAATAAGAGCCGGCGTTCTTGGGGTCCGTGTCCTTGTTCCAGAGCGGGGCCGCATGGCGGAATTGGACGTCCGGATATCTCTTCGCGAGGTCGACGACGAACGGGGTGTAATAGCCGAAGGACGTCGCGAGAATGAGGCCCGCCCCGTCGAGGTTGATCATCAATTCCATCGATTTCGAGACCGCGTCGGTCTCAGGCACGTTCTCTTCTTCGACGACCTTGACCCCGGGCACTTCTTTCAGCGACTTGATCGCCACCGCGTGAGCCTGATTCCAGCCAAAATCATCGCGCGCGCCGACATAGACGATTCCAACCGTGAGGTCGGCGGCGGCGAAAGCCCGATTAAGCGCGGCAAGATCGAAGGCTGCTCCCGCGGCCCCAAGCGCGGCGGACTTGAGAAGAGTGCGGCGAGAAAATCCCGATATTGTCATTGGTGACGTCCTCATGCTCCGAAAGGTGAACGCGGGAGCCGCGCCAAACCCGAGCCTCGCTTTTTGCAAACTCCATGCCGCGCAGTCTTGCTTGACCTCATTGGGGATTAGCGCCTTATCTTTCGGCGCCGCGCCCGATTGTTGAGCGCCGACGCCTAGCTTTTCCCCGGCCTCGAACCTGGCTCAGGATTTGCCGCCGGCGCCGAGTTTGCCCGGCTCTTGCTTTCATTGGATGCTGAGGGCTGCGCTGACGCGCGTGGCGCTGCTCGCGAAGGACCTGAACGCCATGGCCGCCACGATCGGAAAGTTTCTCGCCGCTCACGCCGCGGGCAAGCCGTTTACAACGACGATTGAAGAGACTTACGATCGCATCGCCGCCCATGACGATCCCGCGCTTTTCATCGCCATCCGCCCGAAGGCTGAAACGCTGGCGATTGCGCAGCGTCTCGCGGCGTCAGGATCCGTCGGCAAGCCGCTCTACGGCGTTCCGTTCGTCGTCAAGGACAATATCGATGTCGCCGGCCTGCCGACGACGGCGGCCTGTCCAGCCTTCGCCTATCGCCCAGAGCGGTCGGCGTTCGTCGTCGAACGGCTTGAGCAGGCGGGCGCAATCGTCATCGGCAAGACGAATCTTGATCAGTTTGCGACCGGCCTCGTCGGCGTCCGCTCGCCCTACGGGGTTCCGCGCAACGCGCTGCGTCCGGACCTCATCCCGGGAGGATCGAGCTCCGGCTCCGCGACCGCGGTCGGCGCCGGCCTCGTCCCGTTCTCGCTCGGCACCGATACCGCTGGCTCGGGGCGCGTGCCGGCAGCGCTCAATGGCATTGTCGGGCTCAAGCCTTCGCTCGGCGCTCTCTCCGCGTCCGGCGTTGTTCCCGCCTGCCGCACGCTGGACACGATCTCGATCTTCGCCAGCGATGTCGCCGACGCCTTCACGGTCTTTCAGCTGGCAATCGCCTACGACGAAAACGACGCGTACAGCCGCACGTTCCGCGAGCCGGCTCTTTCGGCGCTCCCGAGCGGGATTCGGCTCGGCGTTCCTCGCCCGGATCAGCTCCAATTTTTCGATGACGAGGAGGCGGCGGCCGCTTTCGCGCGAGGCGTCAAACTCGCCGAATCGCTCGGCGCAAATATCGTGGAGTTCGACTTCGGGCCTTTCGCCGAGGTCGCCCGCGTGCTCTACGACGGTCCGTGGGTCGCCGAGCGCTATGCGGCGGTGAAGCCGCTGATCGAGACCCATCCCGAGGCCCTGCTTCCTGTCACCCGCGCGATCATCGAGGGCGCGCGGAAGTTCGACGCTGTTGCGACGTTTGAGGCTTTCTATCGGCTCGCCGCCATGAAGCGCCGGACGAGCCGCGTCTGGCGTGAATTCGACGCGATGCTCGTTCCGACGATGCCGCGCTTCTATACGGTCGCAGAGGTCGAGGCCGATCCCGTCCGGCTCAATTCGAGGCTTGGGACCTACACCAATTTCGTCAACCTGCTCGATCTTTGCGCAATTGCCGTCCCTGCCGGCGCTCGCGGCGACGGGCTGCCGTCGAGCGTGACCCTGATCGGCCCGTCGGGGTCGGATGGGCTCCTCGCCGGCGCCGCCCAGGCGATTGAGGGTCACGCCAGCGCATCGACGAGGGCCGCCGGCTCGATTGCGCCGAGGGCCTCCTCCGGCGCGCCGAGCGAGCGCATCGAAATCGCCGTCCTGGGCGCGCATCTCTCAGGCCTGCCGCTCAATCGCGAGCTCGTCGAGCTCGGCGCGGCTTTCTCGCGCGAAGTCGAAACGGCGCCGGACTACCGTCTGTTTGCGCTGCCCGGCTCGGTTCCAGCCAAACCAGGACTGCTCAGGGTCGCCGAAGGCTCGGGCTCTGCGGTCAAGGCCGAGATCTGGACGCTCGACCGCGCAGGCTTCGGCGAGTTTGTCGCCAGGATCCCTCCTCCGCTCGGGATCGGAACGATCCGATTGTCCGACGGCGGGTCGGTGAAGGGATTTCTGGTCGAAGCCGAGGGGGTCAAGGCGGCGGAGGACGTCTCGCGCTTCGGCGGCTGGCGCGCTTATTTGGCGTCTCGGCGCGCGAGCGGCCCTTGATGGAGGCGCGTTAGGTCGAACGCCAGCACGTCGCGCAAGAGGTCGATGAAGGCGTCCGCGCCGTATCCGGCGCAAGCTTCGCCCTTCTCGGCCGTCGCCTTGGAAGCGTCGCCTGCCGCGCCGAGTTCATGCAGGTCGCTCGCCATCCAGCCGAAGCCGATCGGCTGGGTGACGCGAAGATGGCGGAATTCCTTTTCGATCTCGATCGCCTGGCTCACGAAATTGCGCGCTTCGCTCATCCGCACGGTGTTCGGCCGGAAGGCGAGCATCAGCGACGTCTCGGCGTCGCCCGCATGGATGCCATGGGCGCGCTCGACCGGGGAAAACATATCTGCCGGATAGCCCAGGCGATGCCAGCCGGCGTGGACAGCGAGCATGCGATGGCGGACGCGCAGCTCTCTCGCCACCGCGTCGATGACCGGAACATTTCCGCCGTGCGAATTCATGAAAATAAGCTTGCGGCATCCGGCCCGCGCGACGCTGTCGCCGATCTCGGTCCAGGCGCGGGTGACCGTCTCGAGCGAAAACGTGAGCGTGCCCGGATATTCGATATGTTCGTTGGACTTGCCGATCGCCTGCAGCGGCAGGATCAACACGGGCATGTCGTCGGGGATGCGGCTGGCCGCCCTGGCCAGATAGCCCTCGTTGATGAACATGTCGACCCCGACCGGAAGGTGCGGCCCGTGCTGTTCGATCGCGGCCACCGGCAGAACCGCGACAACCTTGCTCATGTCGGTCGCGGCAAAGTCGCGCCAGCTCATCTCGGCCCAGAACTTGGTTGGCAACATGAAGCTTCTCCAGACGCCTCAAGGCTCGCGCGCGGCGACGGCCTCGATCTCGACTTTGAATTCCGGGCGCGCGAAGCCCTGAACGACAATCAGGGTGGACGCGGGCGGAGGATTGGGCACAAATTCGTCGCGCACCTTCATGTAACCGCCCAAATATTCGGCCGAGGCGACATAGGCGTTGAGACGAACGAGATCGTCGAGGGACATCGACGCTTCGCCAAGGATCGCGGCGATTGCGTGGAAGCAAAGCCGCGCCTGGCCCTCGACGTCCTCGGGAACGGCGCCGTCCTTGCCGATTCCCAGTTGACCCGAGCAAAAGACGATCCGCGCGCCGGCCCCGAGTTCGAACTCCATGGGCATACTTGGCGAACGGGGGATGAATGGCGTCGGGGTTCAGTCTGCGCATCTTGCAAAAGGTCTCCGCCCGGGCGTCGGACGCCCTTGTCTTGTCCCCGGGCGGGCCTCATCATGGCGCCCAAGTTGCACCGTCGATTAAGGCAACTTGGGACGGGAGTGAACAATGAAATTGCTTGACGCGTGCCTGTCGTCGGGACTTTGTCTGTTGGCTTCGTCCGCATTTGCCGCCGACAAGGTCTCGTTCGGGACCAACTGGCTCGCCGAGGCCGAACACGGCGGATATTACCAGGCGGTCGCCGACGGCACCTACGCGAAATACGGACTCGACGTCACCATCGTTCAGGGCGGCCCGCAAGCCAACAACGAACTCCTGCTCGCCGCAGGCAGGCTCGACTTCTACATGGGCGGCAATCTTCTGCTGGCCTTCGACGCGGTCGCCCGCGGCGTCCCGATCGTCGTGGTCGCCGCCGATTTCCAGAAAGACCCGCAGATTTTCATGTCGCACCCAGGTGTTGGACTCGACGCATGGGCGGAGCTGCCGAAGGCGACGACAGCTTTCGTCGGCAAGGAAGGGCTGGTCACCTTCTATCAATGGATGAGCTCCGCTTACGGATTCAAGGAGGAAATCGTCAAGCCCTACACGTTCAACCCTGGGCCATTCATCGCCGACACCCATTCGATTCAGCAAGGCTACGTGACCTCCGAGCCGCTCGCCGTCGAGCGCGAGGGTCACTTCAAGCCCAACATCTTCCTGCTCGGCGACAACGGATGGGGGACCTACGCGACCACTATCGAAACCCGCACAGATCTGGTCGCCAACAAGCCCGACGTTGTGCAGCGGTTTGTCGACGCGTCGGCGATCGGCTGGTACAACTACCTCTACGGCGACAATTCGAAGGCGAATGCGCAGATCAAGAAGGACAATCCGGACATGACGGATGAGCAGATCGCCTTCTCGATCGGCAAAATCAAGGAGTACGGCTTGGTCGACTCCGGGGACACGCTGAAGCTCGGCGTCGGCGCCATGACCGACGAGCGGATCAAGAATTTCTACGAGGCTATGGTCAAGGCGGGGGTCGAGAAGGCCGGTCTCGATTACAAGAAGGCCTATACGCTGCAATTCGTCGACAAGGGCGTCGGCCTGGACCTCCGGCCTAAGTGAGAGCCCGCGAGAGAGACCGGCGCGCACCCCTCCGCTGCGCCGGAGCGGAAGCCGATCCACAATGACCGCGCCGTTCGCCGTCCCGAGCGCCAAACGTTACGCGCTGACTCGGGCGCGCGTCCTCGGCTGCTCGCTCCCAAAGCTCGAGGCGCCGCTCGACTTCGACGGTTTCGCGACTGTCGACATCCTCGTCGACGACGGCGCAATCGCGAAGATCGCTCCGGCCGGAGCGGTCGCGTTCGGCGATGCGCCGCAGGTCGCACTATCCGGGCGGATCGTGCTGCCGCTGTTCGTCGACGTCCACACCCATATCGACAAGGGCCACATCTGGCGGCGGAAACGCAATCCCGTGGGCGATTTCCCGAGCGCGCTCGCCGCCGCCATCGAAGACCGCTCGGCCAACTGGAATAAGGCCGACGTCGCCGCGCGGATGGAGTTCAGCCTGCGCTGCGCCTACGCACATGGCACGACGGCGTTGCGCACCCACATTGACAGCGTCGGCGCGCAGACCCGCATCAGCTGGCCGGTTTTCGCCGAGGCGCGCGAGCGCTGGCGGGACAGGATCACGCTGCAGGCGGCGCCGATCTTCAGCATCGACTTCGCTCTCGACCGATCGCACATGGCCGACATCGAGGCGATGCTCGACGCTCACGGGACGGGAATCCTCGGCGCGGTGACTTACATGGTCCCCCGCCTACGCGAGGGTCTCGCAACGCTGTTCGACCTCGCCGAGCGCAAAGGCTGGGAGCTCGACTTCCATGTCGATGAAAGCGCCGATCCCGCGGCGCGCTCGCTCAAGGCCATCGCGGACATGGCGATCGAGCGCGGCTTTCCGCGACGCATCCTCGCGGGCCACTGCTGCTCGCTCGCGTTGCAAGAGGACGACGAACGGCGAAAAACCGTGGAGGCCGTGGCCCGGGCCGGGATCAGCGTCGTCTCGCTCCCGATGTGCAATCTCTTCCTCCAGGATCGCCGTCCCGGCCGCACTCCCCGCTGGCGCGGCGTCACCGCGATACACGAACTCAAGGCGGCCGGCGTCAACGTGATGATCGCCAGTGACAACACGCGGGACCCTTTCTATCCTTACGGCGACCTCGACATGATGGAAACCTGGCGTGAGGGCGTGCGGATCCTGCACCTCGACTATCCGTTCGCCGACTGGGCGCCAGCGGTCGCGGCGACGCCGGCCAAGGCGATGGGACTGGACCTCGGCATTCTGCGTCCCGGCGGGCGCGCCGACATGATCCTGACGAAAGCGCGCGATTTTCCGGAGCTTCTGGCCCGGCCGCACTCAGACCGCGTCGTGGTCAGAAACGGCAAGGCGTCGACCGCCGTCCCGCCAGACTACGCTGAGCTCGATGCATTGAAGGGCCTCGCGCCATGAGCCGGGCTTACGACATCACGGCGCTGCGCGAGGCGATCGGCCCGATCAAGTGGGAGGACAATCCCATTCTGGTCAAGCAGAAGAGCCGCGACTTCTACTGGTACTCGCCCGTGCTCAAGCGCGAGCTCGAGGCGGTGACCGCCGACGTCGTCGTTTCGCCGACAACGGAAGCGGAGGTCCAGACCGTCCTCGCCGCCGCCTACCGGCTCGAGATTCCAGTCACCCCGCGCGGGGCGGGGACCGGCAATTACGGCCAGGCGATGCCGCTGACCGGCGGAATTCTCCTCAACCTGGCCGAGATGAACAAGGTCAAGTCGATCGAGCGCGGCCGCGTCGTCTGCGAGCCCGGCGCGATCCTCATCGACGTCGACAAGGCGGCAAAGGCTTCCGGGCAGGAACTGCGCATGTTTCCGTCGACCCGCGGCACCGCGTCCGTCGCCGGCTTCATCTCCGGAGGTTCGGGCGGCGTAGGCTCAATCAACTGGGGAGGCTTGCGCGATTTTGGCAACGTGCTGCGCCTTCGCCTGATGACAATGGAAGCGACGCCGCGGGCGCTCGAACTTTCCGGCGAGGACCTGCACAAGGCGGTGCACGCCTACGGCACCAACGGAATCATCACCGAGGTCGAGGCGCCGCTCGCCCCCCACTACGATTGGGCCGACGTCATCGTGGGGTTCGGCAGCTTCGACGCCGCCGCGACTTATGCGCTCACGCTCGGCGAGCAGGATGGGATCCTGAAGAAGCTCATCACTGTCGTGGCGGCGCCGGCGCCGCACGCCTATTTCCTGCGTCACCGGCCCTTCATCCCTGAGGGCGCGAGCGTCGTCATCCTGATGATCGCGCCTCATGCGCTCGATGCGTTTCGCGCCTTCACGCGGCCCTACCGGGAGGCGAAGATTCTCCTCGATTCCAGTCAGGCCGCGCCCGAGACGCTGGCCGGCCTGCCGCCCAACTATGAGCTAACCTGGAACCATACGACCCTTCGGGGGCTGAGGGTCGACCCCAAGATCACCTATCTTCAGGCGCGCTACCCGAGCGACGGCGGGCTCAAGACCGTCAAACGGATCCATGACCATTTCGGCGACGAGGTGATGGGCCATCTCGAGGTCATCCGCTTCAACGGCCGGATCGCATTCGCCGGGTTGCCGCTCGTGCGCTTTTCGACCGAGGCGCGCCTTCAGGAGATCATCGCCGAACACGAAGCGATGGGCGCGATGATTTTCAATCCCCACCGCTACACCCTCGAGGAGGGCGGCATGAAGCAGACCGACGCGATCCAGCTCGCTTTCAAGCGCGAGACGGATCCCAGGGGGCTGCTCAATCCCGGCAAGATGATCGCCTGGGAGAATCCGGACTTCGACTTCTCCGCTGGCAAGAATTTCCTCTTTCCCGGCCTCGAGGCCCGGGCGCGCGCGGCGCAAGGCTGAAGCCAAAATGCGCATTCTGGTGCTGTTCGCCCATCCGGTCGAAACGAGCTTCGGGGCCGCGCTGCATGCGAAGCTGGTCGAGGCGCTGCGTGAAAAGGGCCACAAGGTCGACGATTGCGACCTCAACCTCGAAGGCTTCGATCCGGTGATGTCGCGCCAGGACCGGATCGACTACCACAATCTCGCGGTCAATCGCCGCCGCGTCGCGCCTTACGTCGACCGGCTTCTGGCGGCCGAGGCGATCGTGTTCTCGTTTCCGGTCTGGAACATGGGGTTTCCGGCAATCCTCAAGGGATTCGTCGACAAGGTCTTCCTGCCCGGCGTCAGCTTCACCCTCAGCGACAGCGGCGACTACACGCCTTGCCTGCACAACATCAAGCGTCTTGGCGTCGTGTGCACCTACGGCGGCGGGCGCCTGCTGACGTTCATGATGGGCGATCCTCCCCGCCGTTTTCTGACCCGCTCCATGCGCCGGATCTGCGCCCCGGGCGCGCGTTGCGACTATCTCGCGCTCTACGACATGAATCACACCAGGCCGGAGCGGCGCGCGGCGTTCCTCAAAAGGGTCGAGGCGAAGTTCTCGACCTGGTGAAAGGTCAGTCCTCCCCGGAGGCCTCCTCCCCCTCGATGGCGCCGCGGTGGTTCATGAGTTCGCCTCCGGCGAAATCCATGAACGCGCGCACCCGCGCCGACCGGCGAAGGTCGGCGTGGGTCAGGAGCCACAATCCGGCGTCGAGTTCCGGCAGCAGATATCCGACGCGGCCCAGGTCGGAGCTCTGATCGCCAAGGAAAGAGGGCAAAAGCGCCGCGCCAAGGCCCTCAACCGTCAACGCAAGCATGCAGTGGGCTGTATTCGCCCTGGCGACGATTCGTCCCGGGGGGACGTTGGCCTCGAGCCATCGGCGGGCGGCCACTGTTCCGAAATTGTCGCAAAATCCGATGAACGGGAGCGATTCAATCCCCTCTGGACGTAGGTTCGCGGCCATTTCGCGCCGGCAATAGACGCCCCATCGCCCGGTGCAGATTCTTCGCCCGACCAGCGTTTCCGGCGGATCGTTGGTCAGCCGAATAGCGACGTCGGCGTCGCGGCGGGAAAGGTCGAGCGGCTGGTTGGACAGAATCAGTTCGACCACCACGCCCGGATTGTGAGGCCTGGAACTGGGCCACGATCGCCGGCATGAAATGCAGGCCGACGGCGCCGGCGACAGTGACGGAGAGTTCGCCCGTAGGCTTGATGTCCCGCCCCGCGACCCGGCGCTCGAACTCGACGATCGACTCGGCCATCGTGGCCGCCAGCGCGATCATGTCCTGGCCGGCCGCGGTCGGCTGGTATCCCCCGCGGGAACGCTCGAAGAGGCGGGCGCCGACCGCGGTCTCGACCGCCGCCAGCCGCCTAAAGACCGTCGAATGATTGACGCCGAGCCGTTCGGCGGCCCCGACGAGCGAACGGGCGTCCGCGATCGACTTCACCAGGCGAAACTCGTCCCAGCTCAACCCCGATGTCATGTTTCCTTAGACCGGTCGCCGCTCGTCACATTCCGCCCGCCGGGGCTTTTTACCGATTTCGCGCCGAAAACGCACATGCGGGACCGGCTCCCAATGTTGGCTCAACCCGGCCTTGGCGCGGCGGCCCGGCGCAGCCGATCGTTGATCGCCGCCCCAAGCCCGTGGGCAGGGATCGGCGCGACCGCGATCCGCGCGGGACCGCGTTCGTCGAGCTCGCGCAAATACGCGAACAAATGCGCCGCCGCCTCGGCGAGGTCTCCGGTCGGCGAAAGATCAAGCCGCGCGCTCGCGCTGCTGGCGGACAGCATCCCGCCGAAATCGAGCGCCGCCTCGTCCGCGCCGGCATCGGC
Source organism: uncultured Alphaproteobacteria bacterium (assembly GCA_963761435.1). Lineage (GTDB taxonomy): Bacteria > Pseudomonadota > Alphaproteobacteria > Rhizobiales > Beijerinckiaceae > Roseiarcus. The sequence goes on from CAVXHJ010000016.1 coordinate 31,832, forward strand.
GGCGGCGAGTCGAAGGTCGGCCTTGGGAGCGTAGTGCGACGCCAGTTGCCCCGGCGCGTTGGGCGCCGTTCGCGATCCGTCGAGCGCATCGATCGATGATCCGAGCGCGGCTTCGATCGCCTCCTTGGTGATCGCTCCGGGACGCAGCAAGCGAGGCCGTTCGGCGAGAACCTCGACAATTGTCGATTCGAGGCCATAGCGGGATGGGCCTCCGTCGAGAATCCAGTCGATCCTGCCGTCGAGGTCGGCGAGGACATGGGCGGCCGTCGTCGGGCTCACGCGCCCCGACCGATTGGCGGAGGGCGCCGCGAGCGGCCTGCCCGCGGCTTTGATGAGCGCCCTCGCGGTTTCGTCGGACGGGGAGCGAAGCGCGACCGTGTCGAGTCCGGCGCGCGCGAGCAGGCTGATCCGGCAATTCGGCGCGGCCGGCAGGACCAGCGTGAGCGGCCCAGGCCAGAACGCGCGCGCCAGGCGCTCCGCCGCGGGGCCGAAGACGGCGTAATCGCGCGCGGCGTCGATGTCGAGAACATGCGCGATGAGCGGATTGATCGCCGGCCGCTCCTTGGCGGCGTAGATCGCCGCCACCGCTGAATCGGAGGTCGCATCGGCCGCGAGGCCATAGACCGTCTCGGTCGGGACCGCGACGAGGCCGCCCGCGCGGAGCCGCGCGGCTGCTTCGGCGATCACGGAAGGACTGGCCGGCGCGAGGCGGGTCATGATGCGATTCAAGCGCGACGGGTCCTCGTCTTTTCAGCGCATTTGCGCGCCAAGCCGCCAGTCCATAAGCTCATTGGCGGCGGCGCCGACCGGGGCTTATGCCGAATGCAGGCCGCGTTGGCGAATTGGAGTAGCAAGGATGGCTTATCGTTCGCCGGTCGGCGATATCCTCTTTTCGCTGAATGCGGTCGCCGGCTTCCCCGAGCTGATCCGCCGGGGGCTGGCCGGCGATCTCGACTGGGACGCCGTGTCCTCGGTCGTCTCCGAAGCCGGGCGCTTCGCGACCGAGGAAATCGCGCCGCTGAACCGGGCGGGCGACCTTGCCGGCGCGCGCTACGAAAACGGCGTGGTGACGACGGCGCCCGGTTTCGCTGATACGTATAGGCGATGGGCGGAAGCCGGATGGAACGGCGTCTCCGCGCCGGCCGAGTTCGGCGGCATGGGCCTGCCGCACCTCGTCAATGTCGCGTGCACGGAAATCTGGAACGGCGCGTCGATGGGCTTTGCGCTCTGCCCGCTCTTGACCGAGGGCGCCGTCCACGCGCTTCAGGCGTATGGTTCGCGCGAGCTGCTCGATCGATATCTCGCGCCGATGGTCGCCGGACGCTGGACCGGGACCATGAACCTCACCGAGCCCCAGGCGGGCTCCGACCTCAATGCGGTGCGCACCCGCGCGGAACGGGCCGAGGACGGCAGCTACCGCCTCTTCGGCCAGAAGATCTTCATCACCTACGGCGAGCACGACATGGCCGAGAATATCGTCCACCTTGTCCTCGCCCGGCTCCCTGGAGCGGCCGCCGGGACACGCGGCCTCAGCTTGTTCCTCGCGCCGAAATTCCTGGTCAACGACGACGGATCGCTCGGCGCGCGCAACGACCTCCGCTGTGCGGGCGTCGAGCACAAGCTCGGCATCCATGCGTCCCCGACCTGCGTCATGGTTTACGGCGACAACGAGGGCGCCAAGGCGTGGCTGGTCGGCGAAGAGAATCGCGGCCTCGCCGCCATGTTCGTGATGATGAACGCGGCGCGGCTCGCAGTCGGGACGCAGGGGGTGGCGATCGGCGAGCGCGCCTACCAGCAGGCGCTGTCTTACGCCCGCGACCGGCGGCAGGGCCGCGGGTCGAAAGGCGGCGAGGGCATGAGCCCGATCATCGAGCACGCCGACGTGCAACGCATGCTGATGACGATGAAGGCCAACGTCCAGGCGGCGCGCGGCATCTGCCACCTGACCGGCGTCTCGCTCGACGTCGCAAGCCATGGGGAGACCGCGGACGAACGCAAAGCCGCCGCCGATCGGGCCGCGCTGCTCACCCCCATCGCCAAGGCGTTTTCGACCGACATCGGCGACGAGGCCACGTCGCTCGGCGTCCAGGTCCACGGCGGCATGGGGTTCATCGAGGAGACCGGGGCCGCCCAGCACATGCGCGATTCGCGCATCGCCGCGATCTATGAAGGCGCGAACGGCATCCACGGAATCGACCTCGTGCAACGCAAGCTGCCGCTGGCCAACGGCGAAACGGTGCGCGCGGAGATTGCCGGAATCCGCCAGGTCGCGAGCGACGTCGCCGGGCGCGGCGGCCCGGGGTTCGGCGCGACGGCGGACCGGCTCGGCGAGGCGTCGGATGCGCTCGAAGACTCGACGCGGCTGATGCTGGATTGGGTCGCGGCCGACCAGAAGTCGGCGCTTGCAGGCGCCTCGCCCTACCTTCACCTGTTCGGGATCACGCTCGGCGGGGCCTGTCTGGCCAAAGCCGCCCTCGCCGCCGAATCCATGGCCGAGCGCGGCGACAAGAGCGAGCTCGGGCGGGTTGGCCTCGCCCGTTTTTTCGCCGAAAAGCTCGCGACCTCCGCGCCGGGACTGGCGCGCGCCATCGCCTCGGGCGGCGCGCCGCTCGAATCCTATGAAACGATCTTGGCGGATAGCGCATGACAGAAGACATCGAGGTCGCCCGCGAGGGAGCGGTCTTGTCCGCGGCCTTCGCCCGGCCGCAGAAGAAAAATGCGATCACCGGAGCGATGTATGAAGCGCTGATCGAGGCGTTCGAGACGGCCGAGCGCGACCCGGGCGTCGGGGCCTTCGTGCTGAGCGGAAAGGGCGGCGTGTTCACCGCGGGCAACGACATCGGCGATTTTCTCGCCGTCGCGTCGCGCCCCGCCGGCGACTTTCCAGCGTCCCGGTTCGTGAGCAAGCTTGCGGAGTTCGAAAAGCCGCTGGTTGCGGCGGTCGACGGCCTCGCGGTCGGCGTGGGAACAACGCTCTGCTTTCACTGCGACCTCGTCTATGCGACGCCCGAGGCGCGCTTCCAGATGCCGTTCGTCAATCTCGGCCTGGTCCCGGAGGCTGGGTCCTCGTTGCTGGCGCCGCAAACCTTCGGGCGCGCCAAGGCGGCGGAATTTCTGCTGCTCGCCGAGCCCTTCGGCGCCGAGGACGCGCGTGCGCTCGGGCTCGTCAACGCGATCGTGCCCCAGGGCGCGCTGATCGCGCATGCGATGAGCAAGGCGCAAGCGCTCGCGGCCAAGCCTCGCGCGGCTCTTCTCGCGACGCGGCGCCTCTTGCGCGGCGACCCGGCGGCGTTGAAGGCGCGAATGGCCGAAGAAATGCGCGCCTTCGGCGCCGCGCTCAAGTCCGAGGAAGCGCGCACCGCCTTCCAGGCGTTCCTGTCCGCCGGACGAAAATAGTCGCCAGTCGAGCCGTCGCGCGTTCTCGAGGGAGCACGCCGAGCGTCACCATTCTTGCACAGCGCTACCCGGACAACGGGTCGATCGTCAGCCTTGCAGTTCGCCGATATGCTTTTGCGAATAGAGCTGCACGCCCAGTTGCTCGATCAGCGTGAGCTGCGCCTCGAGAAAATCGATGTGGTTCTCTTCGTCCCCAATCAACTGCTCAAACAGGTTCTGGGTGACGCGGTCATTGACGGTGAGGCAATATTGCGCCGCTTCGCGGTAGAGCGCGTGGGCGCTCATTTCGGCCGCGAGATCGCAGTCGATGATTTCCTTGACGCTCTTTCCGATCCGCAACGGATCGAGCGACTGCATGTTGGGCTGGCCGTCGAGGAAGAGAATGCGCGCGACCAGCTTGTCGGCGTGCTGCATTTCCTCGATCGACTCAGCGCGCCAGGTCTTGGCGAAGTCCTTGTAGCCCCAATTGTCCAGAATGCGGTAGTGCAGCCAGTACTGATTGACGGCCGCCAATTCGTGGCGAAGCGCCTTGTTGAGAAAATCGATAACCTGCTGATCGCCGCGCATATGACCCTCCGCGAGGCTTCGCGCCGAAACCAAAGCCGCGCCCCTGCCCGCCCAACGCTATCACGTCGATGAAGCCGCCGCACCGTGTCCCTTCGGCGCCTGCGACTTCACGGACTCGTCTCGACTTTGTCTCTCAGGATCGCGCCAACCCTCGCAGCGAGAACGTCGATCGCGAAGGGCTTGGCCATGACTTCGATCCCGGCCGCCAGCGGCGCGTCCCCCAACGCCTTGCTCGCGTATCCGGTAACCAGCAAGACGCGCAATCCGGGCCGGAGTTCACGGCCTGCATCGGCGAGTTGACGGCCGTTCATCCCCGGCAGGCCCACATCGGTCAGCAGCAGGTCGACTGACGCGTCGGACTGGAGGATGCGCAGCCCATCGGGTCCATCCTTCGCCTCCAGCACCGCGCATCCGATATCACGCAAGATCTCGATCATCTGAGCCCGGATAATCTCCACGTCTTCGACGATCAGAACCGTCTTGCCGCCTCCAGGCGCCGATCGGTCGCCGGCCGCGACCGGCGCCGTCGGGGCCTCGGCGGCCGGCTCGATTTGCGTGCTTCCCGGCAGATAGAGACGCACCGTGGCGCCCCGGCCGGGCTCGCTCTCGAGACGCACGACTCCGCCAGACTGCCGCAGGAAGCCATAAACCTGCGACAGGCCCAGTCCCGTGCCCACGCCAGTCGGCTTGGTGGTGAAAAAAGGTTCGAAGACGCGCGACAGCACATCGGCGGACATGCCCTCGCCCGAGTCGGCGACAGCAATCTCGACAAACTCGCCCGGCTTCGTCCCCTCCTGATCCAGAAGGTCGGCCGGTCCCAGCGCTTTCTCTGCGGTCGCGATAGACAGCGTGCCGCCCTCGGGCATCGCGTCGCGGGCGTTGATCGCCAGATTCAATATCGCGCTTTCGAGCTGGTTCGCGTCGATCGAGACTTTGCGAACATGCTCGTCGAGGCGAAGTTCGAGCTTAACCGAAGGGCCGATTGTGCGTTCGATCAGCTCCCTCATGCCACGCACGAGTTCGTTTGGATCGACGACCGTCGCCTGGAGCCGCTGAAGACGCGAAAACACGAGCAGTCGATTGGTCAGTCTCGCGGCGCTTTCCGCGGCTTGCCGGATGGCGGCGAAATACCGCCCCGTTTCTCCCACCCTTCCCTCGCCGATGCGGCGCTCCAAAAGCGTGAGGCCGCTTGTGATCGCATGCAGCATATTATTGAAGTCGTGCGCGATGCCGCCCGTCAGTTGCCCCACCGCCTCCATTTTTTGAGCCTGCGCGAGGCGCGCCTGGCTCTCGCGCAGCGCTTCGTTGGTCTCGCGGAACTGGGCGGGCGAGGGCAAGGCGAGCGCCTGCGGCAAGAGGCGCCACAAGGCGACCGCGGTGAACAAGGAGACGCCTGCGGTCGCGGCCTTCACCACGCCTCCCAGGCCATATGCCGGAACCCACAAGGTCAACAAATCGAACCAATGGGTCGTGCCGCAGAGCAGGATGAAAGATGCGAACAGCCAGAGCAGCGGCCGAAAAACCAGATCGCTTCGGCGCCGAGCGACGATGACAAGAGCGACAGGTATCGAGAAGTAGGCGAGGCCGATCACCGCGTCGGACAAGGCATAAGTCCAAATGAGGCCCGGCTCCCAGAGCAAGCAGAAACCATGCGGCGTCAACCCCGACGGGTCGAAAAGCCAGTCCACCAGATTGCTCATTGGCCGATCCTGCACCACCTGCGGCGCCAAGGCGCCAGAATTTGGCGACCAGTCAGGCGATCGCGGCGGCTCTGGACCCACGTCAAGCGCGTGGCCCGGCTCCTGCGGCGCATCCGCGAACGCTGGCCTCGGCGTTCGATGGGATCATAGAGGTCCGCGACTGCTCCCGCGAGGCCTTTTCGCTTTCGTCCCGGGGGTCTCGGGAACGCCGAAGTCGCGCGAATGCCGACCGGCCCGCGACCATGACGTCTTCCGCCGCCAGGCTCGCGCCGCTCAAGCCTGCCGCCTTTCGATCCTCGCCGCGCGCATGAGAATTTCGCTCAGCTCAGGCGTGGCGGGCCCGGGCGGCGGGGCGGCGGGATCGATCCACTCGACGCGATCGACCTCGTCGCTTGTGCGCGCCTCGCCGCTTACCCAGCGGGCGACGAAGGAGGCGATCACGAAATGCGTCCTGACGCGGTCGCCCTCGTGGACGATGGCGTCGACGTGGCGGTTGAAGGCGGAGAATCTCCGCGGCGACGCCGACCTCCTCCTCAAGCTCGCGCGCAACCGCGGCCGCGAGCGTCTCCCCGAGTTCGACGACCCCGCCGGGCAGGGAGAAATGTCCGATCAGCGGCGCTCGCGCCCGCCGAACGATGAGCGCCCGGCCCTGCCGGAACACCGCCGCCGAGACCGCGAGGATCGGACGGTTGGGGAACAATCTGTCATCCATGGGTCATTCCGCATCGGGCTTGCCGCCGCTCGATAGCGCATCCGAAGGTCCGGCGCCGACAAGGGCCGAACGCCTGCCCTGGAAATATTTTCGAGCATTATATTTCTGAAAAGTAAAATCCATGCTACCCTCTCTTTTGTGGTGAACAGAAGCGAGGGAAAACCTTCGCATAGCGATGAGGGTCCATGCCGGCCTTTCGGGGCGCGCGCGCGGCCCCATCGTCCATATCGTGGAAGTTAAAAACAGGGGAGCCGCGCCAGACAAAAGTTTTCATGCCCAGGGGGTCGCGATAACACCTTGAAAAGGTTCATTTCCGAGAAGGAAATCCAAGGAAAACAAAGCCCTTTCCTTGGAAAAATTTGGTTGGAGCACAAGGCCGGCTTTGCTGAATTTTGCTGGATTTGGATTCGGCTTTGCTGCGTTCAAGGATAGAGCAGGCGCTTTTCCCACGGAGAGTGTGGATTGGCGCGCCAGAACAGGAGCCGCTCGTGCAGCCGCGAGGGACGATCGCGCCAGAACTCGACCTCGATCGGCTCCAGCCGATAGCCCCGCCAGTACCCGGGCCGGGGAACCTCGCCCCCTCCGAACCGCCGCTCGTAGGCTTCGACGGCCGCTTCCAGCGCGGCGCGCGAAGCGAGCGGGCGCGACTGCTGGCTCGCCCATGCGCCGATCTGGCTCCCCCTCGGCCGCGAGGCGAAATAGGCGTCGCTCTCGGCGTCGGTCAGTTCGTCGACCGCGCCCCGGAACCGGGCCTGGCGGCGAAGCGACTTCCAGTGGAAGAGCGCCGCCGCCTTTGGCTGAGCCTTGAGCTCGCGCCCCTTGGCGCTCTCGGCATTGGAGTAGAAGAAGAGACCGCGGGCGTCGACGCCTTTGCACAGGACCATCCGCGCGTCGGGCAACCCATCGGCGTCGACCGTGGCGAGCGCCATCGCCTCGGGATCGTTGATCTCGCCGGCCGCCGCCTCCTCGAGCCAAAGCCGGACGAGCGCGAACGGGTCCACGGCCTCGGTGAAGTCAGCCACACTCAAGTCGTTCAAGACAAGAACGCTCCCGGGAAAAGGCGCAGGCCAAGCCAAACCAAACCATACCCCGGCCTGAGCGCCCTGGCGAACACAGACTGCGGCCCAGCCGGAGCCAAACCGCCCTTGCGCGGCGCCGAACGAAGGGCCAAATGTCCGAGGGAGACATGGGCTGCCGCGCTCGATCGAGGCGGCGCCGAGGGATGGGCTCATAATGCGTGATCCATACGACGTTCTTGGCGTTGCAAAGACTGCGGGCGAGGCCGAAATCAAATCCGCCTTTCGCAGGCTCGCCAAGAAGTACCACCCCGACCAAAGCAAGGAAGCCAAGGCCAAAGAGCGCTTCGCCGAAGTTGGCTCGGCATACGAAATCCTCGGCGACGAGAAGAAGCGCAAAGCCTTCGACCGCGGCGAGATCGACGCCGAAGGCAAGCCGAGAGCGCCCCAATTCGAGGGGTTCGGGTTCGGCCGCCAGCCAGGAGGAAGAGGCCGGGGGGACGCGCGCAGCTTTGGCTTCGACTTCGGCGCCGGCGGGTTTTCGGCCGAGAGCGGTTCGATCGATCCGGACATCCTGTCGGAGCTCTTCGGCGCCGGCCGCACACGGGCGCGCGCCCAGTCGACGCGCGGCGAGGATATTGGCGTCTCCGTCGCCGTCCCGCTGACGACGATTGCGCATGGCGGCTCGATCCGGGTCGCCCTGCCAACAGGCCGAACGCTGGACGTCGCGGTGCCGGCGGGAATCGAAGAGGGAAAGTCAATCCGGTTGCGCGGTCAAGGCCATCCTGCCCCCCGCGGCGGGCCGCCAGGCGACGTCATGGTGACCATTCGCACCGCCCCCCATCCTCTCTTCAAGGTGGAGGGGCGCGACTTGCGGCTCGATCTGCCGATCACGCTCTACGAGGCAATTCTGGGCGCGCGCGTGCGTGCGCCCACGCTGAGCGGCGAGGTCGAGGTGTCAATCGCTCCGGGCGCGAGCGGCGGCAGGGTATTGCGGTTGCGCGGCAGGGGACTTCCCGCGGGAGCCGAGCAACCCGCCGGCGACTTGCTGGCGACGCTGCGGATCGTCCTGCCAAGCGAGCCCGACGCAGAGCTCAACGCCTTGATGCGCAAGTTGCGCGATCAAAAACCTTACGACCCTCGCTCGGGGGTCGTCTGAATAGCTTCGGCCGGCAAATCGAGGAAGCCGGCCGCAATCTTCATGAGCGACGAGGCGTCAAGATCGCCGACCAGGGCGAGCCCCTGGCCGCGCCACGTCCATACAATCGCGTTGCTGCCGTCGGCTGAGATAAGTTCGGGCGCTTTCGTCGTCGGGGCGTCGAGCGACTGGACGAGCAAGGCGACCAATCTGTCCTGGAATTTGTAAACCACAAAGGCGGCTGGCGCGCCTGGATAGGGAGCGATCCGCGCTCCCAACAGACTGACGGTCGCAGGGGTCGCCGGGAGGTAGACGGGGCGCAACAAACGCGCCGTCAACCACTCTTGCGTCCGGGCGCTGTCAGCGGCCGCGAATTCGACGGGGACCACGCCCGGACGGGCGAATGCCTGAAAAGCGGCAACGTCGGCCACTCCCAGCGCCTTTGCGGGAATGACTGGCGTGGCGGACGACCAAACGCAGGCCAGGCCGAGCGACAACGCAATAGTCGCGAGTCGCCACACCGGCAGCGGCCGAAAGGCGCTGGGCGCGTTGACGTTCGCAGCAAATCCGGAGGCGTCCGCAATTCTGGGCCATGACGAACGCGGCGACGGCTCGCGCGGCGACCTCGAGCTGACGGAACTTGGCTGGCGGCCGCTTGGCAAGGCATCGTTCTGATGACGAACGATGCTGATCGAGAAGGCCTTCGGCCCCTCGCCGTCGAAGGCCGAACAAATCGCGCTGTTTTGCGCTCGCCACATAGAAGCCCGACGCGCCAGCGCGGAATCTTCCGCCATCTTCCTCTCGAACGCCAGACGATCGTCAGGCTCGAGGCACTCATCGACATAGGCGTGCAAATCCGCGAGGCGCCAAGCTTCCATCACTTGACAATTCGCAAATGCGGAACCACCCGCGCCAGACCGCTCGCAGCCTCCGCTGCGCTCGGCGCTCGGGTCAACGCGGTTATGCGTTCACGCGCCTTGGTTAGCCGCGCAAACAGCGTCGCTAGTGAGATGTCGAGAGCCGAAGCGGCTTCCTGGTGGGTAAGGTTCGCGAGAACAACGATCAACAACGCCTCTCTTTGCTCGAGAGGGAGCGTTCGGACCGCTGCGGCCATGTCGATAGCGCCCGGCGCGGCCCGGCTGCGGATGCTCTCCGCACCCTCGTCCCATCCCGCTTCGCCATCGTCGAAGGCCGTGCGACGCACATGTCGGCGATAAAGTCGGACGAATTGGCCAAACGCACGCACGCGCGCATCTTCACGAGCACGTCCTTTGGCGTCCTCGCCAACACTTGCGTCCACGGACTCCAATGAAGCCTGCCTGAACAGGCGTTCGACAAGCGTAGCGGCAGCCGCCTGATCGAGCACCAATCGATCGTCGCGAGTCAGCGCCAGCCCAAATCGGCGCAGATCAGAAAGATCGGCCAAACTGTCGCTTAGCGGCGGCACCATTGACACCGAGAGTTCGTATTGCCTCGATAAGCGGTATCGCTCACCAATCATCCTAGTCAATAGATGATCCAGTTCCAAGCGCGCGTATGAACAAAGTCACATGTTTTGTGACGCTTGACCCAAACCGTTGTCCTTCCCATGCGTCTCAGGCGAGGCTAAGGGATATTCCAGCGCCCGATAGGCGTAATGTTGGCCCAGGACCAGCCGCAGAGAGGCCTTATGGAGCGAACGCATGCAATCGACACAACCACGGGCGTTTTGCGCGGGATGCGCGGACTCGTCTTCGGGGTGGCGAACAATCGTTCGATCGCATGGGGCATCACCAGAGCCGCCCACGCCGCCGGCGCCGAACTGGGACTCACGTTTCAGGGCGAGGCGTTGGAGAAGCGTGTCCGGCCGTTGGCGCAAGAAGTCGGAGCGCATGTCCTCGGCCATTGTGACGTGACGGAGGGGGCGACCATCGACGCGGTCTTTTCCGAGGCCGAAAGGTTATGGGGCGCAATCGATTTTGTCGTCCATTGCATCGCCTTCGCCGACAAGGATCAGCTCACCGGTCGCTATGTCGATACGAGCGAGGACAATTTCACCAAATCGCTCGCGATCTCCTGCTATTCGTTCACCGCCATCGCCCAACGAGCCGAAAAGCTGATGCCGCACGGGGGCGCTCTGCTGACGATGACCTACTACGGCGCCGAGAAATGGATACCGCACTACAACGTAATGGGGGTCGCCAAGGCGGCCCTGGAGGCGAGCGTGCGCTATCTGGCGGCCGACCTCGGCGAGAAAAACATTCGGGTCAATGCGATATCGGCCGGCGTTATCAAGACGCTGGCCATGTCTGGTATTGGGGATTCGCGGCTAATCCTCAAGTGGAACGAGTATAATGCGCCGCTCCGCCGCACCGTGACGACCGAGGAGGTCGGCGACAGCGCCGTCTATCTTCTGTCGCCCATGTCGCGCGGCGTCACCGGCGAAATTCTCCATGTCGACGCCGGGTACCACATTGTCGGCATGAAGCACCCAGCCGCCCCGGACCTGACTGTGATCAAAGACTGAATTCAAGTCTGCGTCAGGCAGCGGGTCGCCCTCGACTCTCCGGCTTGGGCGCAACGACGAGCCGCCAAAGAACGAGCGCTGCGACGGCCAAATGCACGTAAGCGTTCTGAACGAAGAGCAGTTGCGGGCCAAAGTCCTTCATCAAGACTGAGGCGATCGCAGGTGCTGCGATCGCCGCCACGCAGTAAATGAACAGCAAGCCCACCGAAATGAAGACCAGGTCATGCGGGGCGCCGCGATCGTTCGCCAGCGACACCGCGAGCGTATACAGTGAATACGTCGTCAGTCCGACGAGAAATCCCAGCACGATCAGCCAAACGCCGGGCGCCGCCACGCGGCTCAGCGCGACTTCGCACGCCGCCCCCGCGATCAACACCGCGGCCATGACCAGCCTTCGGTCGACTCGGTCGGAAATCAGGGCGATGGGCAAAACGCCCAACGCGGAACCCAGCACAATCGAAGAGGTGAATAAGGGAACGCTGCTGGGCGTCATGCCAATTTCGACGGCGAAGACCGGTCCAAGCGCGAACAACGCGCCATTTGCGGCGCCGGCGGCAAGCGCCGCAAGACACGCGATCGGCGCGAAACGCGCAAGCCAGATGAGGCGGGGACGCACGCTTCGCGGCTGCGCCGGCGGATCGACGCTCGTCATGGCCATCGGCACGATGGCGAGCGCGAGCAGCGCCCCGGAGACGGCGAAAGCGGAAAAGCCGCCCAGTCCGAGGGGCTTCAGGGCCAATTGTCCGCTGGCGGAAGCGCCAAAATTGGCGATCTGGTAAAACGCGTAAAGCGCGCCGCGATTGGCGTTGGTCGCCTTGGCGTTGATCCAGGATTCGATAACGGCGTAGAGTCCGGCAAATACAAAGCCGATGATCGCGCGACAGGCGAGCCAAGCCCATGGGTAAAGCATCACGGGCATCAGGATCACAGAAACGACCGCCAATGCGACGAAGGCGGCATAGGCCCTGATATGGCCGCCGCGGCGAATGATCGCCGGCGCCGCAAGCGTTCCGGCCAACATTCCGGCGAAGTAGACCGACCCAAGCAGCCCAACCGTGAGGTCGGGGAAACCCTCGATTCGGGCTCTGAGAGGCGTCGCAACGCCGACCAGACTGTTGCCGCCGATCAGCAGGAGCACGGAAAACAGCAGCGCGGCGATGGAGGGAAAGATGCTCACAAGGGCGAATCGGCGTTGGTGTCGGATCGGGCATGGTGGCACACGACCGGCCGGCGCGCGACGCTGACACCCGGCCGGACTGCTCGATAAAATGCGGGTCCGCCTCGAAAATCAGCATATCGGCTGGAAGCGTCGATCTGTATATAGACCGCTTGGCGGCAAGAGGCGGCGCCGAGCCGGTCATTGAGGCAAGCGTGATGCGAAACCAACGTTGGACTCCGGAGAGTTGGCGCGCGAAGCCCATCGCGCAGGCTCCGGTTTACCGCGACCGCGCTGCGCTTTCCGACGTCGAACGCCAGCTTGCCGGCTATCCGCCGCTCGTCTTCGCCGGCGAGGCGCGCAAGCTCAAGCAGACGCTGGGCAAGGCGGCCGACGGCGCGGCGTTCCTGTTGCAGGGTGGGGACTGCGCCGAGAGCTTCGGAGAGCATTCCGCCGACAATATCCGCGATTTCTTCCGGGTGTTTCTGCAGATGGCGGTGGTCATGACGTTCGCGGCAGCCTCGCCGATCGTCAAGATCGGTCGCGTCGCCGGCCAATTCGCCAAGCCGCGCTCCTCGGACTTCGAGACCATCAACGGCGTCACCCTGCCGGCCTACCGGGGGGACATCATCAACGACATCGAGTTCACGCCACAGGCGCGCGAGCCCGATCCGCGCAGGCAGCTCGAAGCCTATCGGCAGTCCGCGGCCACCTTGAACCTGCTCAGGGCGTTCGCCACCGGCGGCTACGCTAACCTTGAGAATGTCCATCGTTGGATGCTCGGCTTCGTCAAGGACAGCCCCCAATCCGAGCGCTACGAGGAGCTCGCCGATCGAATCACCGAGACGCTTGGATTCATGCGGGCCGTGGGCCTCGACCCCGAGGCGCATCCGGAGCTCCGGGCGACTGATTTCTACACCTCGCACGAGGCGCTGCTCCTCGGCTACGAAGAGGCGATGACGCGTCTCGATTCGACCTCCGGCGACTACTACGCAACTTCGGGCCACATGATCTGGATCGGCGACCGGACGCGCCAGCTCGGCGGCGCTCACGTCGAATATTGCCGGGGCTTGAAGAACCCGATCGGCCTCAAATGCGGCCCATCGCTGAACCCAGACGACCTCATGCGTTTGATCGACGCTCTCGACCCCGAGCGCGAGCCTGGTCGGCTGACGTTGATCTGCCGCTTTGGCGCGGACAAGGTCGACACAGCGCTGCCTCCCCTCCTGCGGGCCGCCAAGCGCGAGGCTCTCAAACTGCTCTGGGTTTCGGATCCGATGCACGGCAACACGATCAAGACTTCGTCCGGCTTCAAGACCAGGCCGACCGAACGCATCGCCCAGGAGGCGCGCAGCTTCTTCGCCATCTGCCGCAGCGAGCAGATCTACGCCGGCGGCATTCATCTGGAGATGACCGGCAAGAACGTCACCGAATGCACCGGCGGCGCCCGCGCGATCTCGGAGGCCGATCTGCACGATCGCTATCACACCTATTGCGATCCCCGACTCAATGCGGAACAGGCGATCGAGATCGCATTCATGGTCGCCGATCTCCTGAAGGCGCAGCGGCTGGCTAAGCCGGAACGGCCGGTTCGGGCGGCCGAATGACAGCCGGCCTCTGGCTGGCCGGCGCCGTCGACCAGATTTAGGGGCCGGCGGTGCGCCTATCGGAGTACGCCGTCGGCCGGGACAACAACTTCAACCTCATCCGCCTCGCCGCGGCGCTCTCGGTTATCTTCAGCCATAGCGTGGCGGTGCTCGGACTGCCCTCGTCGCGCGAATTCTTCTTCGATCATCTCGGCCTTTCGCTGGCCGAAATGGCGGTTGACGTGTTCTTCGTGACGAGCGGCTTTCTCGTCATCGGCAGCCTTGTCAACCGCGGCGACGTGATCGCCTACCTTTGGGCGCGGGCGCTGCGCATCTATCCGGCGATGTGGGCGATGCTCATCCTCACCGTGTTCGTTCTCGCCCCGGCGCTGACCACGCTGCCGCTCGCCGACTATCTCACCTCGCCCAAGACCCACGACTACTTCGCCAAATGCGCGACGTTGATCGGCGGGGTCCGCTATTCGCTGCCCGGCGTGTTCGAGACGGCGCCGCTTCATGGCGAGTTCAACGGCTCGCTGTGGACGCTGCCGATCGAACTCCGGCTCTATTGCTACCTCGCCGCCGGCTGGCTCGCGCTCGCCGTGGCGCCGGCCATTCGCCTGAGAGCCTTGAGCGTAGGGGCGCCGGTCGCCGCGGCGGCATTCCTCGCCCTGATCTTGCGCGGCCGCCTGTTCGGCGCGCCCTTCAACGCGGCCGACACGAGGATCTTCATGTTCCTCTACGGAACGACGCTCTATCTATGGCGCGACAGGATCCCGATGAGTCCCCGCCTCCTCATCGCGGCTCTCGGCGGCCTCCTCCTCGCGTCGGTCAACAAGCAGGCGTTCTTCGTCGTCTATGTCTTTTGCCTTGCTCCGCTCGTCCTCCATCTCGCTTACCTCCCCAAGGGGCGCATCCGCGCCTTCAACGACTGGGGCGACTGTTCCTACGGCGTCTACATCTACGCCTTTCCGATCCAGCAGACGCTGGCGTTCCTCTTTCCCGGCATGGCCCTGATCGTGATGATCGCCCTTTCGAGCGCCATCACCCTTGGCGTCGCGGCGCTCTCCTGGACCCTGATCGAGCGGCGGGCGCTGGCGCTCAAAGGGGATTTCGCCAGCGCGACCTCGCGGGCCTTCAATCTGGGCCTGGCGAAGATTGCGAGCGTCGTGCGCTGAGCGGAGAGCGGCGAACTCCGGCCGGACTTGAGCCAAAGCGCGCCAATCCGGGCCCGATCGAGAACGCAGGCGAAAACGCACGAAAACGCACGAAAGCAAAACCGCTTTCTTTTCCTTTCTTTTGCTTTTTGGAATCGGGCCTTTTCAATGGCTTGCGAGCAATTTAAGCAATTTTTTTTCCTCCTTCGGATCGTCCTCGTCAAGGCCCGGTCGAGGAAGGCGCGGCCCGGCGAGCCCGATACATTGCCGCGCCGCCCGGGCCAGGGAGGCTTTAGGGCGTTGGCGGGAATCGCGCTGTCAAACTCGAATTGCATCCTGACGAGAATGGTAGCATGACTTTCTCTTTCTCCGAAGCAATTGTCGAGAAAACTGAATTTCGTAAACGCCGGCAAGTGGTTGGCATGCCGCATTCGGACGGAGATGGCGGCTGCCTTGCGTCTTGAAGAGTCGAGCTTCAGCCGCCGTGGATGCGCTCGTAAGTCGTCACGGGATATTGGTGGGGATATTGGATATATCGGTGACACATGCATATTTAACCGATAGCTAGGTGCGGGTAAAGAATAAGGAAACATGCATGTGTCACCGTATTCCACCGTATTCCCACCGTATTCCCCGTATTCCCGTATTCCACCGCATTGTGGAGTGGACCCCGAAAGTGAGACACGGATAAAAGGGTGACAGGGCTTCCGAGGGGAACGCATGTCGGAAGCATCTCCAAGGGTCTTTTCCACTTCGTTCAAGGTCGATCTCGTCGCGCGGCTTGAACGGGGCGAGCCGGTCGCGAGGGTTGCGCGCGAGAGCGGGGTTGCGCGCAAGCTCATTTACGATTGGCTGAAGGCCTATCGGGCGCATGGGGCGGCCGGGCTCAACCGCAAGCGCGGCCGCAAGGTCGGGTGGCGGCCGCCGCCTCCCGCGCTCCCCGCAGCGGACGAACTCGCAAAGGCCAAGGCGCGGCTCGCCGAGCTCGAGCGGATCATCGGCCGCCAACAGGCGGATCTGCATTTTTTTCGCGAAGCCTTGCGGCTCTGGGACGCGACGAGCCGAAGCGACGGCGCGCCCATCTCTACGCGGTCATCCAAGAGATGACCGTCGTCGAGCCGCAAGGCTATTCCGAAAAGGACGCCGACATTCGGCATCTGTGCGCGTTGAGCGGCGTATCGCGCGCCGGCTACTACCGCGATCTCGCGCCTAAGGCTTCGAAACGCGACGACGCCAACCTGCGCGACCTCATCCAGCGCATCGCGCTCGACAATCGTCATTACGGC
>CAVXHJ010000017.1:0-500041 GCA_963761435.1 uncultured Alphaproteobacteria bacterium
CAGCCACACTCAAGTCGTTCAAGACAAGAACGCTCCCGGGAAAAGGCGCAGGCCAAGCCAAACCAAACCATACCCCGGCCTGAGCGCCCTGGCGAACACAGACTGCGACCCAGCCGGAGCCAAACCGCCCTTGCGCGGCGCCGAACGAAGGGCCAAATGTCCGAGGGAGACATGGGCTGCCGCGCTCGATCGAGGCGGCGCCAGGGGATGGGCTCATAATGCGTGATCCATACGACGTTCTTGGCGTTGCAAAGACTGCGGGCGAGGCCGAAATCAAATCCGCCTTTCGCAGGCTCGCCAAGAAGTACCACCCCGACCAAAGCAAGGAAGCCAAGGCCAAAGAGCGCTTCGCCGAAGTTGGCTCGGCATACGAAATCCTCGGCGACGAGAAGAAGCGCAAAGCCTTCGACCGCGGCGAGATCGACGCCGAAGGCAAGCCGAGAGCGCCCCAATTCGAGGGGTTCGGGTTCGGCCGCCAGCCAGGAGGAAGAGGCCGGGGGGACGCGCGCAGCTTTGGCTTCGACTTCGGCGCCGGCGGGTTTTCGGCCGAGAGCGGTTCGATCGATCCGGACATCCTGTCGGGTCTTCGGCGCGGGCCGCACACGGGCGCGCGCCCAGTCGACGCGCGGCGAGGATATTGGCGTCTCCGTCGCCGTCCCGCTGACGACGATTGCGCATGGCGGCTCGATCCGGGTCGCCCTGCCGACAGGCCGAACGCTGGACGTCGCGGTGCCGGCGGGAATTGAAGAGGGAAAGTCAATCCGGTTGCGCGGTCAAGGCCATCCTGCCCCCCGCGGCGGGCCGCCAGGCGACGTCATGGTGACCATTCGCAGCGCCCCCCATCCTCTCTTCAAGGTGGAGGGGCGCGACTTGCGGCTCGATCTGCCGATCACGCTCTACGAGGCGATTCTGGGCGCGCGCGTGCGTGCGCCCACGCTGAGCGGCGAGGTCGAGGTGTCAATCGCTCCGGGCGCGAGCGGCGGCAGGGTATTGCGGTTGCGCGGCAGGGGACTTCCCGCGGGAGCCGAGCAACCCGCCGGCGACTTGCTGGCGACGCTGCGGATCGTCCTGCCAAGCGAGCCCGACGCAGAGCTCAACGCCTTGATGCGCAAGTTGCGCGATCAAAAACCTTACGACCCTCGCTCGGGGGTCGTCTGAATAGCTTCGGCCGGCGAATTGAGGAAGCCGGCCGCAATCTTCATGAGCGACGAGGCGTCAAGATCGCCGACCAGGGCGAGCCCCTGGCCGCGCCACGTCCATACAATCGCGTTGCTGCCGTCGGCTGAGATAAGTTCGGGCGCTTTCGTCGTCGGGGCGTCGAGCGACTGGACGAGCAAGGCGACCAATCTGTCCTGGAATTTGTAAACCACAAAGGCGGCTGGCGCGCCTGGATAGGGAGCGATCCGCGCTCCCAACAGACTGACGGTCGCAGGGGTCGCCGGGAGGTAGACGGGGCGCAACAACGCGCCGTCAACCACTCTTGCGTCCGGGCGCTGTCAGCGGCCGCGAATTCGACGGGGACCACGCCCGGACGGGCGAATGCCTGAAAAGCGGCAACGTCGGCCACTCCCAGCGCCTTTGCAGGAATGACTGGCGTGGCGGACGACCAAACGCAGGCCAGGCCGAGCGACAACGCAATAGTCGCGAGTTGCCACACCGGCAGCGGCCGAAAGGCGCTGGGCGCGTTGACGTTCGCAGCAAATCCGGAGGCATCCGCAATTCTGGGCCATGACGAACGCGGCGACGGCTCGCGTGGCGACCTCGAGCCGACGGAACTTGGCTGGCGGCCGCTTGGCAAGGCATCGTTCTGATGACGAACGATGCTGATCGAGAAGGCCTTCGGCCCCTCGCCGTCGAAGGCCGAACGAATTGCGCTGTTTTGCGCTCGCCACATAGAAGCCCGACGCGCCAGCGCGGAATCTTCCGCCATCTTCCTCTCGAACGCCAGACGATCGTCAGGCTCGAGGCACTCATCGACATAGGCGTGCAAATCCGCGAGGCGCCAAGCTTCCATCACTTGACGATTCGCAAATGCGGAACCACCCGCGCCAGACCGCTCGCAGCCTCCGCTGCGCTCGGCGCTCGGGTCAACGCGGTTATGCGTTCACGCGCCTTGGTTAGCCGCGCAAACAGCGTCGCTAGTGAGATGTCGAGAGCCGAAGCGGCTTCCTGGTGGGTAAGGTTCGCGAGAACAACGATCAACAACGCCTCTCTTTGCTCGAGAGGGAGCGTTCGGACCGCTGCGGCCATGTCGATAGCGCCCGGCGCGGCCCGGCTGCGGATGCTCTCCGCACCCTCGTCCCATCCCGCTTCGCCATCGTCGAAGGCCGTGCGACGCACATGTCGGCGATAAAGTCGGACGAATTGGCCAAACGCACGCACGCGCGCATCTTCGCGAGCACGTCCTTTGGCGTCCTCGCCAACACTTGCGTCCACGGACTCCAATGAAGCCTGCCTGAACAGGCGTTCGACAAGCGTAGCGGCAGCCGCCTGATCGAGCACCAATCGATCGTCGCGAGTCAGCGCCAGCCCAAATCGGCGCAGATCAGAAAGATCGGCCAAACTGTCGCTTAGCGGCGGCACCATTGACACCGAGAGTTCGTATTGCCTCGATAAGCGGTATCGCTCACCAATCATCCTAGTCAATAGATGATCCAGTTCCAAGCGCGCGTATGAACAAAGTCACATGTTTTGTGACGCTTGACCCAAACCGTTGTCCTTCCCATGCGTCTCAGGCGAGGCTAAGGGATATTCCAGCGCCCGATAGGCGTAATGTTGGCCCAGGACCAGCCGCAGAGAGGCCTTATGGAGCGAACGCATGCAATCGACACAACCACGGGCGTTTTGCGCGGGATGCGCGGACTCGTCTTCGGGGTGGCGAACAATCGTTCGATCGCATGGGGCATCACCAGAGCCGCCCACGCCGCCGGCGCCGAACTGGGACTCACGTTTCAGGGCGAGGCGTTGGAGAAGCGTGTCCGGCCGTTGGCGCAAGAAGTCGGAGCGCATGTCCTCGGCCATTGTGACGTGACGGAGGGGGCGACCATCGACGCGGTCTTTTCCGAGGCCGAAAGGTTATGGGGCGCAATCGATTTTGTCGTCCATTGCATCGCCTTCGCCGACAAGGATCAGCTCACCGGTCGCTATGTCGATACGAGCGAGGACAATTTCACCAAATCGCTCGCGATCTCCTGCTATTCGTTCACCGCCATCGCCCAACGAGCCGAAAAGCTGATGCCGCACGGGGGCGCTCTGCTGACGATGACCTACTACGGCGCCGAGAAATGGATACCGCACTACAACGTAATGGGGGTCGCCAAGGCGGCCCTGGAGGCGAGCGTGCGCTATCTGGCGGCCGACCTCGGCGAGAAAAACATTCGGGTCAATGCGATATCGGCCGGCGTTATCAAGACGCTGGCCATGTCTGGTATTGGGGATTCGCGGCTAATCCTCAAGTGGAACGAGTATAATGCGCCGCTCCGCCGCACCGTGACGACCGAGGAGGTCGGCGACAGCGCCGTCTATCTTCTGTCGCCCATGTCGCGCGGCGTCACCGGCGAAATTCTCCATGTCGACGCCGGGTACCACATTGTCGGCATGAAGCACCCAGCCGCCCCGGACCTGACTGTGATCAAAGACTGAATTCAAGTCTGCGTCAGGCAGCGGGTCGCCCTCGACTCTCCGGCTTGGGCGCAACGACGAGCCGCCAAAGAACGAGCGCTGCGACGGCCAAATGCACGTAAGCGTTCTGAACGAAGAGCAGTTGCGGGCCAAAGTCCTTCATCAAGACTGAGGCGATCGCAGGTGCTGCGATCGCCGCCACGCAGTAAATGAACAGCAAGCCCACCGAAATGAAGACCAGGTCATGCGGGGCGCCGCGATCGTTCGCCAGCGACACCGCGAGCGTATACAGCGAATACGTCGTCAGTCCGACGAGAAATCCCAGCACGATCAGCCAAACGCCGGGCGCCGCCACGCGGCTCAGCGCGACTTCGCACGCCGCCCCCGCGATCAACACCGCGGCCATGACCAGCCTTCGGTCGACTCGGTCGGAAATCAGGGCGATGGGCAAAACGCCCAACGCGGAACCCAGCACAATCGAAGAGGTGAATAAGGGAACGCTGCTGGGCGTCATGCCAATTTCGACGGCGAAGACCGGTCCAAGCGCGAACAACGCGCCATTTGCGGCGCCGGCGGCAAGCGCCGCAAGACACGCGATCGGCGCGAAACGCGCAAGCCAGATGAGGCGGGGACGCACGCTTCGCGGCTGCGCCGGCGGATCGACGCTCGTCATGGCCATCGGCACGATGGCGAGCGCGAGCAGCGCCCCGGAGACGGCGAAAGCGGAAAAGCCGCCCAGTCCGAGGGGCTTCAGGGCCAATTGTCCGCTGGCGGAAGCGCCAAAATTGGCGATCTGGTAAAACGCGTAAAGCGCGCCGCGATTGGCGTTGGTCGCCTTGGCGTTGATCCAGGATTCGATAACGGCGTAGAGTCCGGCAAATACAAAGCCGATGATCGCGCGACAGGCCAGCCAAGCCCATGGGTAAAGCATCACGGGCATCAGGATCACAGAAACGACCGCCAATGCGACGAAGGCGGCATAGGCCCTGATATGGCCGCCGCGGCGAATGATCGCCGGCGCCGCAAGCGTTCCGGCCAACATTCCGGCGAAGTAGACCGACCCAAGCAGCCCAACCGTGAGGTCGGGGAAACCCTCGATTCGGGCTCTGAGAGGCGTCGCAACGCCGACCAGACTGTTGCCGCCGATCAGCAGGAGCACGGAAAACAGCAGCGCGGCGATGGAGGGAAAGATGCTCACAAGGGCGAATCGGCGTTGGTGTCGGATCGGGCATGGTGGCACACGACCGGCCGGCGCGCGACGCTGACACCCGGCCGGACTGCTCGATAAAATGCGGGTCCGCCTCGAAAATCAGCATATCGGCTGGAAGCGTCGATCTGTATATAGACCGATTGGCGGCAAGAAGCGGCGCCGAGCCGGTCATTGAGGCAAGCGTGATGCGAAACCAACGTTGGACTCCGGAGAGTTGGCGCGCGAAGCCCGTCGCGCAGGCTCCGGTTTACCGCGACCGCGCTGCGCTTTCCGACGTCGAACGCCAGCTTGCCGGCTATCCGCCGCTCGTCTTCGCCGGCGAGGCGCGCAAGCTCAAGCAGACGCTGGGCAAGGCGGCCGACGGCGCGGCGTTCCTGTTGCAGGGTGGGGACTGCGCCGAGAGCTTCGGAGAGCATTCCGCCGACAATATCCGCGATTTCTTCCGGGTGTTTCTGCAGATGGCGGTGGTCATGACGTTCGCGGCGGCCTCGCCGATCGTCAAGGTCGGTCGCGTCGCCGGCCAATTCGCCAAGCCGCGCTCCTCGGACTTCGAGACCATCGACGGCGTCACCCTGCCGGCCTACCGGGGGGACATCATCAACGACATCGAGTTCACGCCACAGGCGCGCGAGCCCGATCCGCGCCGGCAGCTCGAAGCCTATCGGCAGTCCGCGGCCACCTTGAACCTGCTCAGGGCGTTCGCCACCGGCGGCTACGCTAACCTTGAGAATGTCCATCGTTGGATGCTCGGCTTCGTCAAGGACAGCCCCCAATCCGAGCGCTACGAGGAGCTCGCCGATCGAATCACCGAGACGCTTGGATTCATGCGGGCCGTGGGCCTCGACCCCGAGGCGCATCCGGAGCTCCGGGCGACTGATTTCTACACCTCGCACGAGGCGCTGCTCCTCGGCTACGAAGAGGCGATGACGCGTCTCGATTCGACCTCCGGCGACTACTACGCAACTTCGGGCCACATGATCTGGATCGGCGACCGGACGCGCCAGCTCGGCGGCGCTCACGTCGAATATTGCCGGGGCTTGAAGAACCCGATCGGCCTCAAATGCGGCCCATCGCTGAACCCAGACGACCTCATGCGTTTGATCGACGCGCTCGACCCCGAGCGCGAGCCTGGTCGGCTGACGTTGATCTGCCGCTTTGGCGCGGACAAGGTCGACACAGCGCTGCCTCCCCTCCTGCGGGCCGCCAAGCGCGAGGCTCTCAAACTGCTCTGGGTTTCGGATCCGATGCACGGCAACACGATCAAGACTTCGTCCGGCTTCAAGACCAGGCCGACCGAACGCATCGCCCAGGAGGCGCGCAGCTTCTTCGCCATCTGCCGCAGCGAGCAGATCTACGCCGGCGGCATTCATCTGGAGATGACCGGCAAGAACGTCACCGAATGCACCGGCGGCGCCCGCGCGATCTCGGAGGCCGATCTGCACGATCGCTATCACACCTATTGCGATCCCCGACTCAATGCGGAACAGGCGATCGAGATCGCATTCATGGTCGCCGATCTCCTGAAGGCGCAGCGGCTGGCTAAGCCGGAACGGCCGGTTCGGGCGGCCGAATGACAGCCGGCCTCTGGCTGGCCGGCGCCGTCGACCAGATTTAGGGGCCGGCGGTGCGCCTATCGGAGTACGCCGTCGGCCGGGACAACAATTTCAACCTCATCCGCCTCGCCGCGGCGCTCTCGGTTATCTTCAGCCATAGCGTGGCGGTGCTCGGACTGCCCTCGTCGCGCGAATTCTTCTTCGATCATCTCGGCCTTTCGCTGGCCGAAATGGCGGTCGACGTCTTCTTCGTCACCAGCGGTTTTCTGGTCGCCGGCAGCCTCGTCAACCGCGGAGACGTGATCGCCTACCTTTGGGCGCGGGCGCTGCGCATCTATCCGGCGATGTGGGCGATGCTCATCCTCACCGTGTTCGTTCTCGCCCCGGCGCTGACCACGCTGCCGCTCGCCGACTATCTCACCTCGCCCAAGACCCACGACTACTTCGCCAAATGCGCGACGTTGATCGGCGGGGTCCGCTATTCGCTGCCCGGCGTGTTCGAGACGGCGCCGCTTCATGGCGAGTTCAACGGCTCGCTGTGGACGCTGCCGATCGAACTCCGGCTCTATTGCTACCTCGCCGCCGGCTGGCTCGCGCTCGCCGTGGCGCCGGCCATTCGCCTGAGAGCCTTGAGCGTAGGGGCGCCGGTCGCCGCGGCGGCATTCCTCGCCCTGATCTTGCGCGGCCGCCTGTTCGGCGCGCCCTTCAACGCGGCCGACACGAGGATCTTCATGTTCCTCTACGGAACGACGCTCTATCTATGGCGCGACAGGATCCCGATGAGTCCCCGCCTCCTCGTCGCGGCTCTCGGCGGCCTCCTCCTCGCGTCGGTCAACAAGCAGGCGTTCTTCGTCGTCTATGTCTTTTGCCTTGCTCCGCTCGTCCTCCATCTCGCTTACCTCCCCAAGGGGCGCATCCGCGCCTTCAACGACTGGGGCGACTGTTCCTACGGCGTCTATATCTACGCCTTTCCGATCCAGCAGACGCTGGCGTTCCTCTTTCCCGGCATGGCCCTGATCGTGATGATCGCCCTTTCGAGCGCCATCACCCTTGGCGTCGCGGCGCTCTCCTGGACCCTGATCGAGCGGCGGGCGCTGGCGCTCAAAGGGGATTTCGCCAGCGCGACCTCGCGGGCCTTCAATCTGGGCCTGGCGAAGATTGCGAGCGTCGTGCGCTGAGCGGAGAGCGGCGAACTCCGGCCGGACTTGAGCCAAAGCGCGCCAATCCGGGCCCGATCGAGAAAGCAGGCAAAAACGCACGAAAACGCACGAAAGCAAAACCGCTTTCTTTTCCTTTCTTTTGCTTTTTGGAATCGGGCCTTTTCAATGGCTTGCGAGCGATTCAGGCAATTTTTTTTCCTCCTTCGGATCGTCCTCGTCAAGGCCCGGTCGAGGAAGGCGCGGCCCGGCGAGCCCGATACATTGCCGCGCCGCCCGGGCCAGGGAGGCTTTAGGGCGTTGGCGGGAATCGCGCTGTCAAACTCGAATTGCATCCTGACGAGAATGGTAGCATGACTTTCTCTTTCTCCGAAGCAATTGTCGAGAAAACTGAATTTCGTAAACGCCGGCAAGTGGTTGGCATGCCGCATTCGGACGGAGATGGCGGCTGCCTTGCGTCTTGAAGAGTCGAGCTTCAGCCGCCGTGGATGCGCTCGTAAGTCGTCACGGGATATTGGTGGGGATATTTGGATATATCGGTGACACATGCATATTTAACCGATAGCTAGGTGCGGGTAAAGAATAAGGAAACATGCATGTGTCACCGTATTCCCCGTATTCCCACCGTATTCCCCGTATTCCCGTATTCCACCGCATTGTGGAGTGGACCCCGAAAGTGAGACACGGATAAAAGGGTGACAGGGCTTCCGAGGGGAACGCATGTCGGAAGCATCTCCAAGGGTCTTTTCCACTTCGTTCAAGGTCGATCTCGTCGCGCGGCTTGAACGGGGCGAGCCGGTCGCGAGGGTTGCGCGCGAGAGCGGGGTTGCGCGCAAGCTCATTTACGATTGGCTGAGGGCCTATCGGGCGCATGGGGCGGCCGGGCTCAACCGCAAGCGCGGCCGCAAGGTCGGGTGGCGGCCGCCGCCTCCCGCGCTCCCCGCAGCGGACGAACTCGCAAAGGCCAAGGCGCGGCTCGCCGAGCTCGAGCGGATCATCGGCCGCCAACAGGCGGATCTGCATTTTTTTCGCGAAGCCTTGCGGCTCTGGGACGCGACGAGCCGAAGCGACGGCGCGCCCATCTCTACGCGGTCATCCAAGAGATGACCGTCGTCGAGCCGCAAGGCTATTCCGAAAAGGACGCCGACATTCGGCATCTGTGCGCGTTGAGCGGCGTATCGCGCGCCGGCTACTACCGCGATCTCGCGCCTAAGGCTTCGAAACGCGACGACGCCAACCTGCGCGACCTCATCCAGCGCATCGCGCTCGACAATCGTCATTCGGCCGAGCTCGAGCTTGACGCTGCGATCGCCGGTTTGGGCGTCATCTGCACCTTCGAGGCGTTCCTGAGCGAAGCGCTCGGCCGGGGCCAGCTTAGGGAGGCGCTGGCCGACTGGCGGCAGAGCTTCTCCGGGCCGTTCCTCTATTAACCCAGCCGCAACAGGCCGGCGCCGCTCAGGGCGTTCGTGGATTTCATCCGCAAGGGGCCGGGTAGAACCGGGACTAATCAGTAATCAGTGACACTTGCATATTTCTCGTTATAGTCCGACAGATAGGCATGTGTCAACAATACAGTAAATATGCATGTGTCACCGATATGATATCGCCGATATCGCGATATCGCTCAGGGCATTTGTCGACTTCATCCGCAAGGATTGGGACTGATCAGTGACACTTGCATATTTCTCCTTTTAGTCCGCAGATAGGCATGCGTCACCAATATGGTAAAGATGCATGTGTCACCGAAATTACCGATAGCGTCGCCAAATATGGTAAAGATGCATGTGTCACCGAAATCCCGAGACTCCAGATCCCGAAATTACCGAGATTACCCGCAAGGGTTGGGGCGGGATGGACGAGGGGAGACCTCATGGCTCAGCCTGAGGAGCCCGCGGAGCGAGCGTCTCGAAGGATGGCGGGATTGGAGCGCGGGGGCCGTCTGGATCATCCTTCGAGGGCCTCGCCTGCGCGAGGCCGCCTCAGGATGAGGCCGAAACTCGCCGCCGGCGGAAATCCCGGATCATCTCCCGCGCCGCGTTGAAGCCGGGGGCGCCGGTGACGCCGCCGCCGGGATGGGTCGAGGCGCCGCACATGTATAGGCCGGGAACCGGCGAACGGTAGTCGGCGTGGCCGAGCGCCGGCCTCGCCGAATAGAGCTGGTCGAGGCCGAGCGCCCCGTGAAAGATGTCGCCGCCGACAAGGCCGAACTCGCGTTCGAGGTCGAGCGGAGAAAGGATCTGGCGGGCGATGATCGACGCCTTGAAGCCGGGCGCGTAGGATTCGACCGTGTCGATCATGAGGTCGGCGGCCGTCTCGCGCTTTTCGTCCCACGAGCGTCCGTCCGGCAGCTTCGGCGCGACATGCTGGCAGAAGAGGGACGCGACATGGCGGCCGGGGGGGCTGAGCGAATCGTCGAGCGTCGAGGGGATCAGCATCTCGACGATCGGCCTCTCCGACCAGCCCTTGAGGCGGGCGTCGAAATAGGCCCGCTCCATATAGGCGAGGCTCGGCGCGATCACGATGCCGCTCCCATGATGCTCGGCCGCCGCGCGTCCCGGCAGGGCGGTGAAGCTCGGCAGCTCGGAGAGCGCGAGGTTCATGCGGAACGAGCCTGAGCCGCTGCGATAAGAGGCGATGCGGGCGCGAAAATCGGCGGGCAGGGCGGCGGGATCGACAAGGCGCTCGAAGGTGAGCTTCGGGTGCAGGTTCGAGACGACCGCGCGCGCCGCGATCTTCTCGCCGGCCTCGGTGACGACGCCGGCGGCGCGGCCTTTCTCCACGAGAATCTCGCCGGCCGCGACCCCCGTGCGGATCTCGACCCCGCGTTCGGCGCAGCATCGCGCCATGGCCTGGGTGATCGCGCCCATGCCGCCGATCGCATGGCCCCAGACGCCCCTTTTGCCGTTCACCTCGCCCCAGCAATGATGCAGGAGCACGTAGCCCGTGCCCGCCGCATAGGGGCTGGCGTAGGTTCCAACGATCCCGTCGAAGCCGAGGATCGCCTTGATCGGGATCGCTCTCGAACCATTGGTCGAGGAACTCTCCCGCCGAGCGGGTGAAGAGCTCGACAAGATCGCGCTGCCCTTCGAGCCCGAGCGAACGCAGGCGGTTTCCGACCTTCGCGGTTTCGAAGAGGGCGGCGAGATCGGCGATGAGCCCCAGTCCCGTCGCGAGGTTCGGCGGCGTCTTCTAGCGCGAGCGCGCGCAGGACGTCGGCCAGGCGCTCGAGCCGCGCCTCATAAGCCGCGAGCCGCCCGGCGTCGCGGGCGGAGAATTTGGCGACCTCGGCCTTTGTCCGGCCGGGCGCGACCTTGAGGAAGCGCCCGTCGGGCAGCGGCAGGAAATTCGACAAGGGGCGCTCGACGATCCTGAGGCCATGGGCGTGGAGGTCGAGGTCGCGGATGACCTTCGGGTTCAGGAGGGAGACGGTGTAGGCGGCGACGGAGTTGCGGAAGCCGGGATGGAATTCCTCGGTGACGGCGGCGCCGCCGACCTGCGCGCGGCGCTCGAGCACCGTGACCTTGAGGCCGGCTGCGGCGAGATAGGCGGCCGCGACGAGGCCGTTATGGCCGGCGCCGATGACGACGACGTCAGGCATCGCGATGTCGCTCCTGGCCTGTCTGGGAGGGCCGTCGAAAAGGCGCATTGCCGATTTTCGGCCACCTTGAAGGCGCGACGAAATAGATGCTAGCCTCTCAGCGGCTCAGAGATTGAGCCTTCAGCGAAATTCCGATGGGCCGACCTCCTCGAAGACCAAGCTACGATAACTGCGACGCCGAAGCCTGCGCGAGCCGCTGAGGCCTCTCGTCGTCATATCGCGTTATCTTAACCTTTTTGGAGTTGGCCATGTCGCGCTTCACCGCGCGCGCGCCTTCGGCTGTCCTTCTCATCGTTGCATGCGCCCTATGGGGTGCAGCGACGGTGATGAACAAGGCCCTGCTCGCCGCAATCCCACCTCTTTGCCTCCTGGCGACCCAGCTCATCGCAAGCGCGTTTGTACTCTGGGTTTCGGTCTTGCTGAGTGGCCTTCGACTCCCGAAAGCCTCGCTGCTAGTCCCGCTTATTTTGCTCGGTCTGCTCAATCCCGGCATTTCGTACACGTTGAGCTTGATAGGCTTGGCGCGGATCTCCGCGAGCGTTTCGACCCTCCTCTGGGCGGCGGAGCCCTTGATGGTCTTGGCTATCGCCGCGGTTGTGCTGAGGGAGCGCATAACCATGGCGCTCCTGTCGGTCATCGTGGTGGGGATTCTCGGCGTCGCTCTCGTCGCAAACCTCCACAGCGGCGGCGTATCAGGCGACAATGACCTTGCGGGAATTCTCCTGCTGCTGTCCGCGGTCCTCTGCTGTGCGTTCTACACTGTGTTTGCTCGAAAGCTGGCCGACAGGGCAGAGGCTCTGCCCACAGTCGCTATCCAGCAAGCGGCGGGCGCGGTCTGGGCGGTTTTCCTTCTCCTGGGTCATACGCGATACGGCTCTATTGCCGATCTCCGCGCAACGCCGCTTCCCATGATGGGCACGGCGATTCTCTCCGGGCTCCTATACTACGCGGCGGCGTATTGGCTTTACATCACCGCGCTGCGCTCGGTGCCGGCTGCGGTTGCGGCGAGCTACTTCAACGTCATTCCGGTCTTTGGCGTCGGGCTCGCCTTTTTCTTCCTCGGAGAAACGCTGTCCCGAACTCAATGGGCAGGCGCGGGGGCTATCCTTCTTTCCGTCATCGCGCTCGTTCGGCTAACGCGAGACGCCCCTGCGCCGGCCTTGCGTTGAAGGCCAGAGAGGCCCGATGTTCAACTGTAGACGCTCGGCCCAGCGAGGGTCGCAAACTAAAAGTCGAACCTGACCCCCTGCGCCAGCGGCAGCTTGGGGGAATAGTTCACCGTGCTCGTTTGCCGGCGCATATAGGACTTCCAGGCGTCCGAGCCGCTTTCGCGTCCGCCGCCGGTTTCCTTCTCGCCGCCGAACGCGCCGCCGATCTCGGCCCCCGACGGGCCGATATTGACGTTGGCGATGCCGCAGTCGGAGCCGGTCGCGGAGAGAAAAGCCTCCGCTTCCCGCATGTTGAGGGTGAAGATGGAGGACGAGAGGCCCTGCGGCACGTCGTTCTGGATCGCGATCGCCTCGTCGAGGGCGTCGTAGCCCAGCGTGTAGAGGATCGGCGCGAAGGTTTCCTCACGCACCACGTCGGTCTGCCCGGGCATTTCGACGATCGCCGGCTCGACATAGGCCCCGCCGTTCGGCGCGCCCGCGGCGGCAACGCCGCCGCCATGGACGACCCCGCCCTCTTCCTTCGCGCGCTTGAGCGCGGCCTGCATCCGCTCGCGGGCGGCATGGTCGATGAGCGGACCGACCAGCGTTCCCTCCTTGCGCGGGTCGCCGATCGGGAGGCTCGAATAGGCCTTGGCGAGCTTATGGGTGAGGTCCGCGCGGATCGATCGATGGACGATGAGGCGCCTGAGCGAGGTGCAGCGCTGCCCGGCGGTGCCCACGGCGGAGAAGACGATCGCCCGCACCGCCATGTCGAGATCGGCGGATGGAGCGACGATCATGGCGTTGTTGCCGCCGAGCTCGAGGATCGGGCGTCCGAACCGCCCCGCGACCTTCGGCCCGACGATCGAGCCCATGCGGGTCGAGCCGGTGGCGGAGACGATCGGGATGCGCTTCGATGAGACGAGCGCCTCGCCGATCGCGGGGCCGCCGATGACGATCTGCGCCAGGCCTTCCGGCGCATCGGGGCCGAACCGCAGAAGCGCGCGGTCAAGGATCTTCATCGTCGCCAGCGCCGAGAGCGGCGTCTTCTCGGACGGCTTCCAGATCACCGGATCGCCGCAGACGAGCGCGAGCGCCGCGTTCCAGGACCAGACCGCGACCGGGAAGTTGAACGCGGAGATGATCGCGCAGGGGCCGAGGGGATGCCAGGTTTCAGCCATTCGGTGCCCCGGCCTTTCCGAGGCGATGACGAGGCCATGCAACTGCCGCGACAGGCCGACGGCGAAATCGCAGATGTCGATCATCTCCTGAACTTCGCCCAGGCCCTCGGAGACGATCTTGCCGACTTCGAGCGTCACCAGCGCGCCAAGCGCCTCTTTCGACGCGCGCAATTCCTCGCCGAGGAGGCGCACGAGCTCGCCCCTGCGGGGCGCCGGAACCTCGCGCCAGGCGAGAAAGGCGTCCCGCGCGCGATCGATGATCCGCGGCATGCCGGACGGCGGCGTCTCGCCGATGCGCCCGATCTCGGCGCCGTCGATCGGCGAGCGGACGGAGAGCGAGCCGCTTGAAAGCTCGCTTTTCGTGAAGCCCGCGCGCTTGAGCACGTCCTCGCTGGTCATCCTTTCGCCTCGTCCTCTTGTTCCGTTTCGGCATGCTTCGGCTTCGAGGCGCCGGCTGGCGCCTCCGGGGCTCTCTTCGACCCCAATTCCGGCCATTGGGCAAGCCCGACCTTGGCTTGGCTTGCGGTCCGCTCCATGATTTCGGCCAGATTAATCCCTGCGGTCGCCCTTTTTGCCGTCCATCAAGGCGAACCCGCCGGCATTGCGCCAGGCGGCTTCTGTGACTATGTTTACAGTGTGCCGGGGTGGAACTGGCGCGAACTGGAGCGGGCCATGACGCGGTCGACCAACGTTCTCCTGGCCTGCGTCGCGCTGCTGGCGTCGATGGCGTTCGCGGTGGTGCTGACGCCGCACAACCTGATGGCGCGCACTCACGAGACGTTCGATATCGAGAAGCACCTGCCGACCAAGTTCGGCGATTGGGCGCCTGTCGAGGGGCTGAACGTGGTCGCGCCGGCCCCCCCGGACTCGCTGGAGCGCGAAGTCTACAACCAGGAGGTCTCTCGGGGGTTTGTCGATCCGGAAGGGCACCTCGTGATGCTGATGGTGGCCTATGGCGAGAGCCAGAGCGACCGCCTCCAGCTGCACCACCCCGAAGTGTGCTACACCGCCCAGGGCTTCCGCGTGTCGGGAACGAGCAGCGCGAAACTCGCCTACTCGCCCTCGGCGCCGGCGCTGAAACTGACCCGGCTCGTCGCCACGCGTGAAGACCGGGTCGAGCCGATCAGCTACTGGATGCGGATCGGCTACGACAATTCGAACAGCAACTGGGCCCGTCAGGCGCTGAAGCTCGGATATGGCCTCAGGGGATGGATTCCCGACGGCGCCTTGTTCCGGGTGTCGACCATCGGCGTCTCACCCGAGCAAAGCTTCAAGATCCAGGAAAAATTCATCAACGACCTGTTGAACGCGGTCGACCCGCAGACTCGGGCCTTTATGGTCGGCGATCCCGAGAAGGCGCTCCTGCGCTCCTGAGCGCAGCGGCCCGCCGATCTTTGGAGTGATTTCCGAGCGCCGACCGCGCTCGCGATCCCGCGACGCATCGGGCGCCGGCGACTGACTTCACGCGATTGGCGAGGAATGGCCTCGCCGCCGGCCTCAAGGTCAAATAGAAATGCGAAGCCGCGTTCGCGCGCTGACGCCGGGCGGCCGGGAGCCGATCAGGGGCGGCGCGCTCAACGGCGAGGTTGCGATGGAACGGATATGGCTCAAGTCCTATCCCAAGGGCGTGCCCGCCGAGGTCGACCCGAATGTGTTTCGCTCGCTCGGCGAATTCTTCGCCGCGAGCGTCGCCAAGTATCGCCGCCGGACTGCTTTCATGAGCATGGGCAAGGCGATTTCGTACGGCGAACTCGATCAGAAGTCGCGCGCCTTCGCCGGCTACCTGCAGAACGTGGCTCGCCTGCCGCCGGGCGCGCGCGTCGCCTTGATGCTGCCGAACCTCTTGCAATATCCGATCGCGCTGTTCGGGGCGTTGCGCGCGGGCTATGTCGTCGTCAACTGCAATCCGCTGTACTCGCCGCGCGAGCTTAAGCATCAGCTCGCCGACTCCGGCGCGGAAGCGATCGTCGTGCTGGAGAATTTCGCCGATACCGTCGAGAAGGCGATCGGCGGGACCGCAATAAGGTCTGTCGTCGTCACCGGGGCCGGCGATCAATTGGGCGGCGCTCGGGGACAGATCGTCAACCTTGTCGTGCGCCACATCCGGCGCGCTGTTCCTGGCTTCCGCCTCGAGCAGGCGGTGCGGTTCAATCGCGCGCTCGAACTCGGCGCGCGCCAGGAGCCGACGGACGCGCCAGTCGAGCCGACCGACCTCGCGTTCCTTCAATATACCGGCGGGACGACCGGCGTGCCGAAGGGGGCGATGCTGACCCACCGCAATATGATCGCCAATCTGCAGCAGGTGCACGCCTGGGTCGCGCCGGCGATCAGGTCGGAGGGCGACGTGTTCCTCGCGGCGCTGCCGCTCTACCACGTGTTCGCGTTGCAGGCGAACTGCTTCGTCCCGGTGATGATCGGCGCGTCCAATCTGCTCATCGCCAATCCGCGCGACATCCCGGCGCTGGTCAAAGCGTTGCGGGGGACGCCGTGCACGGTGATCACCGGCGTCAACACATTGTTCAACGCGCTGCTCAACAACCCGGACTTCGCCCGGCTCGATTTCTCGCGCCTCAACCTGGTGATCGGCGGCGGGATGGCCGTGCAGCGCGCGGTGGCCGAGCGGTGGAAATCGCTGACCGGAAAGCCGCTGATCGAGGCCTATGGATTGACCGAGACCTCTCCCGCCGCGATCGCCAATCCGCTGGACATCCAGGACTTCACCGGCGCGATCGGCCTGCCGCTTCCCGCAACCGACATCGCCATCCGCGACGACGACGGGCGCGATCTTCCGCTCGGCGAGGCCGGCGAATTGTGCCTCAAGGGCCCGCAGGTCATGGCCGGCTACTGGATGAGACCCGACGAGACCGCCAAGGTGATGGCGGCCGACGGTTTCTTGCGCACCGGCGACATCGCCCGCGTCGACGAGCGCGGCTATGTGTTCGTGGTCGACCGGAAGAAGGACATGATCAATGTCTCGGGCTTCAACGTCTATCCGAACGAGATCGAAGAGGTGCTGATGACCCACCCGGGGGTCATGGAGGTCGGCGCGGTCGGCGTGCCCGACCCGAAGACCGGCGAAGCGGTCAAGGTGGTGGTGGTGCGCAAGGACAAGGCGCTCACTGCCGCCGATCTCGTCGCCTGGTCGAGGCAATACCTGACCGGATACAAAATCCCCCACCACGTCGAGTTTCGCGACGCGCTGCCGAAGACCAATGTCGGCAAGATCCTGCGGCGCGAGCTGCGCGACGAGAAGCCGGCGGCCGGGGGCTGACGCTCCGCGGCCTCGGCGCGTTTCGTGCTGGGGCGCACGAATTCAGCTCGCCTTGCGGATCGGGGGAAGATATTTGCTGAGCGTCGCTGGATTCTTCGCGTCCGCCGCTGGCAGGTACATGCGGTAGTTGATACGGAAGAGCCCGCTTGGCGGGCTCGGAAGCCAGTTGCTCTCATGGCCCGTGGGCGCGTCGTGCTGGATATAGACGTCCAGCGATCCGTCGGCGTTATAGGCGAGCCCTTTGGTCCGGTCGCCGATCGAAAAGCGATTGATCGGGTTCTTTACCAGCTGGAAATCGGACCCATACATCGTGAATGACCAGAAGCCGTGGTCGAGATGCGGAGGAAGCGCGTCCTTGTCGAAATGGACGATGTATTTGTTGGCGCCGTCGAGCAGGCGGGCGTCACCGTCTTCGTAGGTGCTGAAGTACTCAGCCTCGTCGCGGTCGTGGACAAAGAGGCCTTCGAGCGCGCCGGCCGCGCGATCGAAATAGTCGGAGCCGTAAGTTCCGGGCCGCAGGTTGTTCCAGCGCGTTGGATAGGGCGTGCCGCGAAACTTGACCTTCCACTTCATGATTTGCGGACCAATCGCTTCGGCGCGCGCGAGTCCTTTTTGGGCGGCCTCGTCAAGCTTTGAGATGTCCATGGGCTGACCGACGTCGACGCCGCCGCGACCGAGCAGAATGACGGCGGCCTCCTGATCCTTTGGCGGCGGGTTCTCGGCGAGGAGATCGGCAACCGTCTGAAAATAGGCCAGGTCGCCCTGATAGTCCGGACGCTTGGCAAGCTCCGGGACCTTCACTTGCCCGTGCTTGCCAGGGTCCCCCCAGTTGCTGAGCGATGTCGTCTTGAACTCGTCCTGAAGCCCGTTGACCTTTTTCAGGTCCTCGCCGTCCTGCGGGGTGACGCCGATGCGGATGGCGAACATCACGGTGTTGGTCGGCACGCGGTGCTCGATGACGCCCTCGGGCAGCGTCCCCTTCCAGTTCGGGCCGACGAAGGCATGATTGCCGCCCTTCCCGCCGGTCGCGCGCGAGCCGATGTAGAAAAGATTGTTGGTGTAAGCGTCCGCGACTTCGACGGACCAGTAACGGTCCGGAATGTCGGGCGCCGTCAGGATCACCGGCTCGTCCTTAAGCTCAAGCAACGCGCCGCTGTAAACCGTGTCGTTGTTGGGCGTATAGGGCATGACGTCGTCGGCGGTCGCCAGCGTTTTCATGTGGCCGATCTCGTTGATCGGCGCGGCCGGGGCAAATTTCTTGGCCTTCTCCAGCGCCGCGGGATTCAACCTCACCTTACGCTCGCGCTCGAGCATCGTAAGCGGAAGCGTGAAGACGTAGTTCTGGATGCCGACCGAATAATTCCATTCCTCCTCGGAGCGTGCGTCGGCCTGTCGAATCTCCTCGGCGGACGGCGATGCGGGCGGCGCCTGGACCGTCTTGTCTTCGGCGTGGGCTGCGGGCCCGAAGACGACGAGGGCCAAACCGGCCGCACTCAGGCGCTTTATCATCTTGTTCTCTTCCCTGACGTTCCGCGTTTTGCGACGCAATTTAGCGCGGGCGCGGGCGCCAGCGCGTCAAGCGCCCTGAAAGCGGGCCCGCGCAGGCAGCGAGTGGCTTTTGACCCTAGGGCGCGCTCGCCTTGTCGAGCGCGTCCGTGTCGGCGGGCGTGAGCTTGAGCTCGGTCGCGCGGACGAGGCTCTCGACCTGCTCGACCGAGGTGGCGCTGGCGATCGGCGCGGTGACTCCGGGCCGGCCCATGATCCAGGCCAGCGCGACCTCCGCGGGCTTGGCCTTGTGGCGCGCGGCGACCGCCTCGAGCGCGTCGAGGATACGAAGGCCTCGCGGATTGAGATAGGCCTTGACCGCTCCGCCCCGCGCGCTTTTTGAAAGGTCCGCCTCGCTGCGGTACTTGCCCGAAAGGAACCCCTTGGCGAGGCTGAAATAGGTGATGACGCCGATCTCCTCGCGGATGCACAGGTCGGCGAGGCCGCTCTCGAATTCGCGACGGTCGGCGAGATTGTATTCGGGCTGCAGCACTTCGTAGCGCGGGAGCCCCTTGGCCTTGGCGGCCGCGAGCGCCGCCTTGAGCAGGTCGGCTGTGAGGTTCGAGGCCCCGCACCAGCGGATCTTGCCCTTCTCCTTCAGGCGCTGATAGGCCCCGAGCGTCTCCTCGAACGGCGTCGCCATGTCCGGCCAGTGGGAGAGATAGAGGTCGATCACGTCGGTCTGGAGCCGCCTGAGCGAGGCTTCGACCGCCTCCTCGATGTAGCCGGGCTTGAGGCCTTCCTTGCCCGGTCCC
The DNA here is from genome assembly GCA_963761435.1 of uncultured Alphaproteobacteria bacterium. Taxonomy (GTDB): domain Bacteria; phylum Pseudomonadota; class Alphaproteobacteria; order Rhizobiales; family Beijerinckiaceae; genus Roseiarcus. The sequence goes on from CAVXHJ010000017.1 coordinate 19,040, forward strand.
ATCGGCGAGCCGACCTTGGTGATGACGACGACGCGGCTGCGATTTCCCCGCGCCTTCATCCATTCGCCCATGATGGTCTCGGATTCGCCGCCCGAATTGCCCGGGACCCAGGCGGAATAGACATCGGCGGTGTCGATGGCGTTGAGCCCGGCCGCCGCGAAGCGATCGAGCACAGCGAACGAGGTCTTCTTGTCCGCCGTCCAGCCGAACACGTTGCCGCCGAGAACGAGCGGCGCGATGGAAAGATCGGTGCGTCCGAGGCGGCGAAGCTGCATGGGGACTCCTTGAGTGCGTTCACGCTACCGCAAATCGGGCGGTGGCGGAAACGGTTGGCGCCAGACGACCGGCGAGTCGACGGAGCGGCCTTGCGATCCACATTCGTATTGTCTATGGTTACAATACGCATGGAGCCATACATGACGCTCAGCATCCGCAACCCGAACGCCGACTTGCTCGCCAAGCGGCTGGCCAAGCTCGAGGGCGCGACCATCACCGACGCCGTGATCCTTGCCCTACGGGAAGCGATCGCCGCCCGGGTGGCGCGGGAGGACCCCAGCGAGACCGCCCGAAGGATCCTTGAGCGGCAGGGCTTGAGCTTTCCGAAAAATCGTAGACCCGTTCCGCCGGAGGCCTATCACGATCTCGATCACGATCTGACCGAGGGCGACTGAATGTATGTCGACGCCTGCGCGATCGTGTCGCTCATCGCTCGCGAAGACGGCGCGACGGCCTACGCCGAGGCGCTCGCAAGAGCGGTGGACCCCTGGACCTCCATGCTTGCCGCCTGGGAGGCGACCATTGTTCTTTCTCGACCGGACCAGCTCGATTGCGCATTCCGCAAAGCGGAGCGAGTCGTCGTCGAATGGCTCGAGGAACGCAACATTGCGCTGCGCGAATCGGAACGTCCGCGCGAGGTTCTGGCGCTCGCGGTCGCCGTTGCCGAGAAACATGGCCTCGGAAAACGCGCGCTCAGCAATCTCGATTGCTTCCACTACGCCTACGCCAAGGCGGCTGACACGCCGATCCTGACGCTGGATCGTCTTCTCAAGGCCACCGATGCCGAAACGCTCCCTTGACCCATCCCACGACCCGGTCACCCGGGCGCGGCGCTGGTTCGCGGAAGAGCTGCGCTTCGTCGCCCGCATAGGCGATGCGAGGGTTGTTGAGGCTTTCGCGACCGTGCCGCGGGAACGCTTCGTCCCGCCCGGGCCGCTGCGGATCCTCAGCCATTGGAACTTGAGGGATTATTGGACGGCGCCCGAATCGGGTCCCGCGGCCGTCTATCACGACGTGCTGATCGCCTACGACGAGAAACGTCGCCTGAACAACGGTCAGCCCAGCCTTTGGGCGCTTCTCTTCGACAAGCTCAAAGTGACGGAGGGGGAGCGCGTGCTCCATCTGGGCGCCGGCATGGGCTATTACACCGCCGTGCTGGCGGAGCTTGTTGGCCGCGCCGGCGCCGTTTCGGCGATCGAGATTGACGAACGCCTCGCCCGGCTGGCGCAGGAAGCGCTTGCCCCGTGGCCTCAGGCCGCCGTGGCCAGCGGCGACGGAGCGGTCGGGCCATTTCCAAAGTGCGACGTGGTCGTCGCCAGCGCCGGGGCGACCCACCCGCCGCCGTCCTGGCTCGATTGCATCAAGCCGAAGGGACGGCTCATCTTCCCGTTGACCGTCACAGGCGAGGGGGGCGGCATGCTGCTCGCGACGCGCCGTTCGCGTGACGAGTTCGAGGCGCGGTTCATCTGTCCCGTCTGGTTCTATGATTTTGCCGGCGCGCGCGAGGCTTCGGTCAGCGACCGCCTCCGGGCGGCGTTCGCCAATGACCGAGGCGCCGGCGTCAAGTCCGTGCGGACGGACGACCATCCGGAAGACGAGACCTGCTGGCTTCACGGGGAGGGGTGGTGCGTTTCGCGCCGCGAACCCGACCCGGCCCGCAAGTAGGGCGGGAAAGGCCCCTCAGCATTCACGGATCGGCCTCATCACGCGATCGCGATTTGGCGAAAGGGCGGTTCTCCCCTAAACTCGCGCGCAACCTCCCAAGATCCTCCCATGACCTCCCTGACGACTCACCGGCCGCTCGTGCTCGCCGCCGTAATGGCGGCCAATTTCATGATCGCGATCGAAGCGACGATCGTGTCGACCGCGATGCCGCAGATCGTCGGCCAGCTCGGGGGCTTGCAGCTCTACAGCTGGGTGTTCGCGGCGTTCCTTCTGACTCAGACCGCGACGACCGTCGTGTTCGGCAAGCTTGCCGATCTTGCGGGGCGCAAGAGGGTCATGCTGGTCGGGATCGTGGTCTTCCTGTTCGGCTCGATCCTGTGCGGGTTCGCCTGGTCGATGCCGTCGCTGATCGCCTTCCGGCTTGTCCAGGGCGTCGGGGCGGGCGCCGTCCAGCCGACCGCGATGACCATTGTCGGCGACCTCTATTCCCCGGTTGAGCGGGCGAAGATCCAGGGTTGGCTGGCGAGCGTCTGGGCGCTGTCGGCCATCCTTGGCCCACTCGCGGGCGGCCTCATCATCCAGCATTTCTCATGGGCCTGGATCTTCTGGATGAACCTGCCGATCGGCGCGCTGGCCTCTGCCGGGTTCTGGGCCTATCTGCACGAGAAGAGCCGCCCGGGGCGCGGCAGGATCGATCACCTCAGCGCCGGCATTTTCACCGTCGCCATCGCCGCGATCATGGCCGACCTCACCGCGTTTTCCACCTCGGGACGGCTCGAAATCGGACTCATCACCCTGATCGCGGCGGTCGCGATCGTGCTGTTCGTGCTGCAGGAGCGGCGGTCGCCGGAGCCGATGATCTCGCTCGAGCTCTGGGGCAAGAGGCCGATCGCGGCGACCAACGCCGCCTCGCTCCTCGCGGGCATGGTGATGATCGGGCTTACCACCTTTCTGCCGGTGTTCGTGCAGGGGGTGATGCAGAAGTCGCCGCTCATCGCCGGTTTCGCCTTGTCGGCGATGGTGCTCGGATGGCCGGTCGGGGCGACCGTCGGCGTGCGCGTTGGCCTTAAGCGCTTCGGCGTCCGCGCGGTGCTGCGCGTGGGGGGCGTCCTCGTCGTGGCGGGCGCGCTTGTCTTCACCCTCCTCAACCAGGACAGTTCGCCGATCGTCGCCGGGCTTGGATCGCTGGTCGTCGGGGTAGGCATGGGCCTCTCCAGCAGCTCATCGATCATTCTCATTCAGGAAATCGTCGATTGGTCAGAGCGCGGAAGCGTCACGGCCTCCTATCTGTTCGCGCGTAGCCTGGGCAGCACGTTCGGCGCGACCGTCTTCGGCGCGGTGCTCAATTTCGGCCTGCTGCGATCCGGCCATTCTGGAGTGTCGTCGGACCAAATGCGCGAGCTTTTGGAGCGAGGCGGCGGAGCGGCGGGCGACACGGAGCTTCGCGCCGCGCTCGAACAGTCGCTCCACCTCACTTTCATGTCGATGTTCGCGATCGCGCTCGCGGTGGCGGCGGCCCTGTTTCTGGTGCCGAAGGTCGCCTTTGCCGCCAGACGCGCGCTCGCCGAATAGCGGGATCAGCCTGCGTTCTCCGCCCGCTTTTCGCCGACCGCGACAGCAAGCGTCATCGCCAGGCAGAAGGTCGCCGCGAGCGAGCGGAACGAGCCGAAATCGCTTTCGACGATCTCGAACCGGACATCGGCGATGCCGGAAAGGGGCGAGAGGGCGCTGTCGGTGACGACGACGATCGGGACGCCGGCGCGGCGCGCCCGCTTGGCGAGATCGACCGTGAACGGCGCATAGGGCGAGAAGCTGATCGCAATCAGCGCGTCGCTCGCGTCCGCCTGGGTCAGCTGCTCGGCCCCGAGACCGCCGACGTTGTCGATGAGCGAGGCCGGGATTCCGAGCTGGGTGAGGGCGTAAGTGAGATAGTGCGCGACGCAGAACGATCTTCGCTGGCCAAGGCAGTGGATGGTTCGGGCGCCGGCCAAAAGGTCCACCGCCCTGTCGAGCTCGCGCCGCTGGACCGCTTCACGCAGCCGGCCGATCGAGGCGGCCGCGGAATTTGCAAATCCAATGAGGAGATGGGTCGGATCGCCGCTGTCGCGGGCGTGCTGCTGCAGCGCCTTGAGACGTTCCGAATAGTCCGGCCACCGATTGCGCAGGCGCGAGCGGAATATCTCCTGGAGCTCGGAGAAGCCGGCAAAGCCGAGCGTCTGGGCGAAGCGCACCAGCGTCGAGGCCTGAACCTCGGCGCTGCGGGCCAGCGCCGAGGCGGTGCCGAGGGCGAACTCGTCGGGATGGCCGAGCGCGTAGGCCGCGGCCTGCCGGAGGCGCTTGGGCAGATGAGGCTCGATCTCGATCAGCCGGCGCTCGAGCGCGTCGAAGCTCTCCGGCGGTTCGATCGTCGAGTCGGCGCTCATCTTTCACCTTCGTCCGTCCCGGCGCGGCTCCCGCCATTAGTAGAACAGATATTCCAATTTGTGTAGCAGATGAAATATTTGTATTGGCGGGGCGCCGCGGGCGGCAGGCGCGCGCAGCGGAGGGCGAAGCGGCATGGGCACGATCGGCGTCGGACTGATCGGCACGGGCTACATGGGCAAGTGCCACGCGCTGGCGTGGACCGGGGTTCAGGCGGTCTTCGGCGACACGGCCGCCATCCGGCGCGTCATGCTGTGCGAGGTCGAGGAAGGGCTCGCGCGGCGGCGCGCCGATGAGTTCGGCTTCGAGGGCTCGACCGCCGACTGGCGGGCGCTGATCGCGGACCCGCGAGTGGACGTCGTCTCGATCACCACGCCGAACGCGCTGCATGCGCCGATGGCGATCGCGGCGCTCGAAGCGGGCAAGCATGTCTGGTGCGAAAAGCCGATGGCGCCGGCGCTCGCCGACGCCGAGCGGATGACGGCGGCGGCGCGCGCCTCGGGCAAGGTCGCGATCCTCGGCTATAATTACATCCAGAGTCCCGCCATCCGCTTCATCGGCAAGCTCCTCAAAGAGGGCGCGATCGGCCGGCTGACCCACTTCCGCGTCGAGATGGATGAGGACTACATGGCCGACGCCGAGGCGCCGTTCTCCTGGCGCAGCGAGCGAAGCGCCGGCTACGGCGCGCTCGACGATTTCGCCGTCCATCCGTTGAGCCTGATCACGACGCTTATCGGCGCCCCGAGGGAGGTGTTCGGGGAGATGAGCAAGCCCTATCCCGATCGCCCGGACGGCGGCGGACGCCGGGCGGTCGAGACCTTCGACATCGCGACCGCGCTTCTGAGGATGGCGGACGGCGCGTCGGGAACGATTGAGGTCAGCCGCTGCGCCTGGGGGCGCAAGGGGCGGCTGCAATTGCAGGCGTTCGGATCGCGCGGCGCGATCGTCTTCGACCAGGAGCGGTTCAACGAGGTCGGCCTCTACGTCGCCGAAGGGCCGGAGGAGATGCAGGGGTTCCGGCAGATCCTGATGGGGCCGGCGCATCCGCCCTATGAGCGGTTCATCGTCGCGCCGGGACATCAGATGGGCTTCAACGACCTCAAGATCATTGAGGCGCGCGAACTCCTCAAGCGCATCGAGGGCGAGCCTTCGCTCGCCATCGACTTCGAGGCGGGGCTTGCGATCGAGCGGACGATCCATGCGATCGCCCGCTCGAGCCCATGAGGGCCGGTGGGTGGCGATGGACGAGGCTCGATCGCCTTGAGCCGGGCGGCGACCGCCTGGGGTGGACCGCGCCTTAGCCAGTGAGACCTTTCCCCAGTGCTCCTTATGCCCCGTGATGGATTTATGGCCCGAGTACCAGTGCTTGTAGAAACTCCCGTCGGGCAAGATCAGGTATTGGATAGATCTATCATTTCCGAACGTCACGGTCCCGGGCTCGCTGACCACCCAGTGCCCGTGGTCCGTCCGTTCGTTGGAAAATCGGCCATTGGCTCCAAACACGGCCCATTTCCCGTTGTCCCAGCAGATCTTCTTGCCGGCAAGATCCTTTTCAAGTCGCAGGCCGGCCGTTCGTCGGCCAACCGAGGGCCAGTCCGGGCGGGGGCAGTTGGGCGTCGGCGGCCATCGCGGATAACGCCGCGCAAGCAGACGCGGCGGCAACGAGGGAATTTCGCACGATCATAATTTGTCCTCCAAATTTTGTTCTCAAAAGCGCGAGGTCGCAGTGCAATGCGTCGCCGGCTTGGGAGCCCCTGCACTCATATTCATTTTTCAAAATGCGGCACGGCCAGCGCCCCACGGACAGGGCCGGGAAGCAAACGCGACCGCATGTCTCGCCACATGCGCCCCCAAATCAAAACAGCCATTGAACGGCTCGCTCGCGCCTCAACGGTAAACGACCAGCGGCCCGCTTGTGCAAGGGGCGAAAGGGGATTAGCCGCCGCGGCTCGTCAGCGGAACTGCGCCCCGAGCCGCTCCATCGTCGGGCGGAAATCGGGGAAGGAGGTCGCGATCATCGCGGCGTCGTCGATCGCCATCGGCTCTAGGCTGGCGAGCCCCATGATGAGGAAGCTCATGGCGATCCGGTGATCCATGTGGGTCGCGACCAGCCCGCCGCCGCGCGGGCGCCCGCCCTCGACGATGAGATCGTCGCCCTCGATCGCGCAATCGACGCCTGCGGCCTTGAGGCCCGCGGCGACGGCGGCGAGGCGGTCGCTCTCCTTGACCTTGAGCTCGCTCAGGCCCCGCATGCGCGTCGAGCCCGAGGCGAAGGCGGCGGCGACGGCGAGGATCGGATATTCGTCGATCATCGAGGGCGCGCGCGCGGCCGGAACGTCGACGCCGCGCAGCGTGCCGTGGCGCACCCTCAGGTCCGCCACCTCCTCGCCGCCTTCGAGGCGCCTGTCGAGCGCTTCGATGTGGGCGCCCATCTCGGCCAGCGTCGTGAGAAGCCCGGTCCGGAGCGGGTTCATCATCACGCCTTCGACGACGATGTCGGAGCCCGGAACGATGAGCGCGGCGACAATCGGGAACGCGGCGGACGAGGGATCGGCGGGAACGACGACGGTCGTCGGGCGCAACTCCGGCCGGCCGACGAGCGTGATCCGCCGCCCTTCGCCTTCATGGGCGACGCTGACCTCGGCGCCGAAGAGAGCCAGCATCTTCTCGGTATGGTCGCGTGAGGCTTGCGCCTCGATCACCGTGGTCGAGCCCCGCGCGTTGAGGCCGGCGAGAAGCACGGCCGATTTGATCTGCGCCGAGGCGACGGGGGTGCGGTATTCGATCGGGCCAGGATCGCGGACGCCCTTGAGCACGATCGGACAGCGCCCGCCCTCGGCTTCGGACAGAACCTGCGCGCCCATCAGCCGCAGCGGGTCGAGGATGCGGCGCATCGGCCGCTTGCGCAAGCTGGCGTCGCCGTCGAAGGTCGCGGTGATTCCGTGGCCCCCGACCACGCCCATCATCAGCCGCGCGCCGGTGCCGGCGTTGCCGAAATCGAGCGCCTCGCGCGGCGGCAGGATCGCGCCGAGCCCGGGACCGCGAATCCGCCACCGGCCGGCGCCGAGACGTTCGGTGACCGCGCCGAGCGCCCGGCACGCCTTGCCCGTCCCGAGCACGTCATCGCCCTCGAGCAACCCCTCGACCTGCGTTTCCCCGCATGCCAGGAGGCCAAACAGAAAGGCGCGATGAGAGATCGACTTGTCGCCCGGCGGCCGGATCCGGCCCTTGAGCGGTCTCGCGCGCACCGCGCTGAGGGGAGACGCCGCGGGCGGATGCGACGAACGAGCGGACACGAGGCGGTTTCCTTCCCGGCGGGGCGTATGCCGCGCAGGCGGCCCGCGCAACTATCACCAACATTTGCGCCTGTCGACCATCGAGAAAAGCGCATTGACACGACACGGGAGCGGCGACTAACGGGGCGGTCCTGAAGACCGCCCTCGAGCCCGGGAATTGATCGCAGTGGCTAAAGCCGAACTCGGAACCAAGCGCCAGTGCCAGAATTGCGGCGCAAAATTCTTCGACCTCAGCAAAGACCCGATCATCTGCCCGAAATGCGGCACGATCTTCCAGGGTGTGGCGCGCGCGCGGCCGGCCGCCAAAGCCGAGGAAGAGGAGACCGAGCTTGCAACGCCCGCCGGGGTCGAGGTCGTGTCGCTCGACGAGGTCGAGGCGGGCGAGGAGAAGGCCGCCGAACCGGTGGTCGACGACATCGACGCCGAGGAGGGCGACGACGCCGCGCCGGACGATCCGTTCCTGGAAGAGGAAGAGGAAGACGACGACGACGTCTCGAACCTCATCGACGGCGACATCGCGCCAGACGAGGAAACCTGAACGGATTCGGGCCGGCGGGTTTTTTTGACGCGGCCCTTGTGGCCGGCGCAGATTTGCGGTTATACCCCCGCCCCTGACAAAGAAGGCGCGCCTCGCCCCAATCGAAGCCGCCCACGCTGTTTTTTGGAAAACGGGGCCATAGCTCAGTTGGGAGAGCGCTTCAATGGCATTGAAGAGGTCGTCGGTTCGATTCCGTCTGGCTCCACCACCACCGCGTCACACTCATCCAAGGCGCCGGAGTTGAGCGCAAATTCGCCTCCCCGGCTCACCGACTTCGAAGCTCTGACCTTCGATTGCTACGGCACGCTCATCGACTGGGAATCGGGCATGGTCGAGGCTCTGAAGCCGCTGACCAGCCGAACCTCGCGGCCGCTGTCGCGCAATGAGATTCTCGAGGCGCATGCGCGGCATGAATCGTCGCAGCAGACCCAGACGCCGGCCAAGCCATACCGGGAGCTTTTGGCGACCGTCTATCGACGGCTGGCGGAAGAATGGAGCGTGGCGACAAGCTGGAGCGACTGCGTCGCCTATGGCCGGTCGATCCGGAACTGGCCGCCGTTCCCGGACACCGTCGCCGCCCTTCAGTATCTGAAGGGCCACTACAAGCTGGCGATCCTGTCGAATGTCGACAATGAGAGCTTCGCGGCGAGCAACGAGAAGCTCAAGGTCGCCTTCGATGCGGTCTACACGGCGGAGGACTGCGGCTCCTACAAGCCGCTGCCCGCAATTTCGACTACATGCTCGCCAAGCTCGAGACGCTCGGGATCAAGAAGCGCAAGATCCTGCACACCGCCGAGAGCCTCTTCCATGATCACGCGCCGGCGAACGCCCATGGCCTCGCTTCGTGCTGGATCCACCGGCGCCGCGGCGAGGAAGGGTCCGGCGCGACGATGGCCGTCGCCCATCCGCCTCATTATGACTTTCGCTTCGACACCCTGGCGGAGATGGTCAAGGCGCATCGGGAAGCGGCCGCGGTCTGAGGCGGTCCTCCGCGCAACTCTTTCGCCGTTCAGCCGCCAATGCGATCCATTCGGCGTGGCTTGAGTCACTGAGGGGGGACAATGGAAAAGCCGCCGATCGTCTATGACGACTTCGCAAAAGTCGACATCCGGATCGGCCGTGTTGTCGCTGTCCGGCCATTCGAGCGGGCGCGAAACCCCTCCTACAAGGTTGAGGTCGATTTCGGCGAGCTCGGCAGGAAGTGGTCGAGCGCGCAGATCACCAGCTATTCCGAGGCCGAACTCGTCGGCCGGCTGGTGGCCTGCGTCGTCAACATGCCGCCGCGCAACATTGCGGGCTTTCAATCCGAGATCCTGATTCTCGGGGCCAGGAACGCGCGCGGCGATGTTATCCTGTTGTCGCCGCTGGCCGACATTGCGCTTGGGGAACCGGTTTTCTGATACAAGTTGACGCGATGGCGTTTCGACCTCGGCGAGCGAGCCGTTGGACGCCGCCACGGGGGGCTGGACAAGATGAACCGCTTCGCAACTCTCCTCGCAGCCTTTGCTTTGACGGCGTGCTTCGCCCCGTGGTCGCCAGCGGCCGCAGAGACAGCGCCGCGCACGCCCGTCAAGCCAAAAAGCGCGCACGGTCATAAAGTCCCGATGCGACATGACCAGCTGACGATGTATCCGCACGGCAAGCCCCACCGCCGCCAACCGGCCTACAGCTACACGCCCCACCGGTTTAATCAGCCGAGCCCGATCCACGGGACTTTCATGGCGCCGCGGTACTAAGACCGGCGAGCCGCCTCCCTCAACGCGCCGTCGCTCGCAATGGCGAGAGCCGGTCGAAGCGCGCCGCCTTCCTCACCAGTCCAGCTCCGGCACGAACTTGCGGGGATAGTCGGGCTCGACATAGCCATGAGCTTTCTGCCTCTTCGGCAATGTCGGCTTGTCGCGCGGCAATTCCTTGGAGGGAATTTGCGACAGGAGATGCGAGATGACATTGAGCCGCGCGCGTCGCTTGTCGTCGGAGCGGACGACATGCCACGGCGCCCAGGGCGTATCGGTGGCTTTGAACATGTCGTCGCGCGCTCGCGAATAATCGTGCCAGCGGCTGTACGACTTCAAATCCATCGGCGACAGTTTCCAGATCTTGCGCGGATCGTCGATCCTCGCCTCGAGCCGGCAAGTCTGCTCCTCCGGGCTCACCTCGAGCCAGTACTTGAGAAGAATGATCCCGGACTCGATGATGGCCTTCTCGACCCCCGGCGTCAGCTCGAGAAAGCGCTTGACCGCGTCCATCGAGCAGAACTCCATCACCCGCTCGACGCCGGCGCGGTTATACCAGCTCCGATCGAAGATCACGATTTCGCCCGCGGCGGGCAGATGCCGCATGTAGCGTTGAATATACATCTGCGATTTCTCGCGCTCGGTCGGCGCGGGCAGCGCGACCACCCGATAGACGCGCGGACTGACCCGCTCGGTGATCGCCTTGATGACCCCGCCCTTGCCGGCGCCGTCCCGGCCCTCGAACACGATCACGACTTTCAGCCCCTTCGCCACGACCCAAAGCTGCAGCTTGACCAGTTCGGCATGCAACTTGGCGAGCTCGCGCTCGTAGTCCTTGCCGCCGAGCTTCGTCTGCCCTTCCGGGCCTTTCTGCTTTTCGGCCTTATTGCGCTTGCTCAGACTTGCTCTCGCCGGCATGCCGACCTCCCGGTTCGTTCTTTACATCATGGGCGCACTTGCCTAGTAACGCGCCCGAGGGCTTGGACCAAGAGCGGCCGCTTGAAAGCGGCCCGGGCGGCGGGAAGCCAGGCGAGTTGTTACGCGCGGGAGACCCACGATGACTTTCCGTTGGCGCGTTGCGAAATCCGCCTTGCTCCTGGGCGTCGGGGTCTGCGCGCTCTCCGTCTGCGGAGAGCCAGGGGGAGCCGTTTCGCTGGTCCCCTCCGCGCACGCCCAGGGCATGATCCGGAACCTCATCGCGCGCCTCCGCGGCCAGACGCTGCCCGACGGCATCGTCAAGTCGAATGGCCGGATCGAGGCGACCCAGGTCGACGTGTCTTCGAAATATGCCGGCCGCCTCGCAGAGGTGAACGTCGAGGAAGGTTCGAGCGTCACCCAGGGACAGGTCATCGCCAAGCTCACCTCGCCGGAATACGAAGCCCAGTTGCGCTCCGCCAAGGCCAACGTGCAGAAGGCGAACGACGCGCTCGCGGCGGCTGAAGCGGAAATAACTTCACGGGAGAGCGCGCTCGAGTTCGCCAAATCCGACTTTCAGCGTGGCCAGGAGCTGATGAAGACCGGCTTCATCACCAAGCAGGTTTTCGAACAGCGCAAGCGCAACTTCGATTCCGCGGTGGCGGCGGTGCAAAACTTCACCTCTCAGCGCGATCAGGCCCTCTCCCAGATCGCGAACTCGGAGGCGGAGGTCGATCGCGTTCAGTCGATCATCGACGATCTGACCCTCGTGTCGCCCCGGTTGGGGCGGGTTCAGTACCAGCTTGCGCGGGCCGGCGAAGTGGTCGCGGCTGGAGCGCCGATCGTGACCATTCTCGACCTCACCGACGTCTATATGACGGTCTTCCTGCCCGCAGCCGACGCCGGCCGCCTGGCGGTCGGCGACGAGGCTCGAATCATCCTCGATCCGGTCCCCGACTATGTCGTCCCGGCGACCGTCAGCTTCGTCGCCGCCGACGCGCAGTTCACGCCGAAGACTGTGGAGACCACGGACGAGCGCGCCAAGCTCATGTTCCGCGTCAAGCTCAAGATCGACGCGCAGGTTCTTCAGCAGTTCTACACCCGCGTGAAAACCGGCGTGAGGGGCCTCGGCTTCGTGCGCACGAAGGCCGACCTCGAATGGCCAGCCGATCTTCAGGTCAAGCTCCCCAAGCCTCCGGAAACGAAGCCTCCCGAGGCCAAGACGCAGGGCGATGCGGCGCCTCAGGGCGCAGCTCCGGCGGCGGCGCAACCTGACGCGAAGGCGGCGGACCCGAAGACTCCCGACGCCAAATGACCGGCGAGCCGATCGCGCGGGTCAAGGCCGTCTCGCACCGGTATGGCGCGACGGTGTCGCTGGCCGACGTCAGCATCGACATTCCCTCGCGCATCATGGTCGGCGTGATCGGGCCGGACGGCGTTGGCAAGTCCACCTTGCTCGGGCTCATTGCGGGGGTGAGGAAAATTCAGCAAGGCGAGGTTGTCGTCTTCGACAAGAACATCGCCAACCAGGAAACCTTGCGCGAGATCCGCGGCCGCATCGCCTACATGCCGCAGGGTCTCGGCCGCAATCTCTATCCGACGCTCTCCGTGTTCGAGAACATCGACTTTTTTGGCCGGTTGTTCGGGCTGTCGGCGACGGAGCGACGCGCCAAGATCACCGAGCTTCTCACCGCGACGAGCATGGAGAAGTTCGAAGCGCGCCCCGCAGGCAAGCTTTCCGGCGGAATGAAGCAGAAGCTCAGCCTCTGCTGCGCGCTCATCAACGACCCCGACCTGCTCATCCTCGATGAGCCGACGACCGGCGTCGATCCGCTCTCGCGCGGCCAGTTCTGGGATCTCATCAACTCGATTCGCGCCCGCCGGCCGCAGATGAGCGTGATCGTCGCCACCGCCTATATGGACGAGGCGGAGCGCTTCGACTGGCTGATGGCGATGGACGATGGCAAGATCATCGCCACCGGGACGCTCAAGGAGTTGTTGGCCAAGACGGGCGAACCCAATCTCGACGAGGCCTTCATCGCGATGATGCCCGAGGCCAAGCGGGCCCTGCACAAGAAGGTCGTCGTGCGCCCGCGGGTGGCGTCACCGGACGAGACGCCGGCGATCGAGGCGGAAGGGCTCACGCGCCAGTTCGGCGACTTCGTCGCCGTCGACCATGTCAGCTTCAAGATTGCGCGCGGCGAAATCTTCGGCTTCCTCGGCTCCAACGGCTGCGGCAAGTCAACCACGATGAAGATGCTGGTCGGCTTCCTGCCGGCGAGCAGCGGCACATGCAAGCTGTTCGGCGAGTCGATGGGCTCGAACGACATGCAGGCCCGGCGCAATGTCGGATACATGACGCAGGCCTTCTCGCTCTACGGCGAATTGTCGGTCGCGCAGAACCTCGAACTTCATGCTCAGCTCTATCACCTGCCGCCCGAGAAGGTCGCGCCGCGCATCGAAGAGCTGCTCGAGCGCTACGATCTCAAGTCGGTCGTCAACGCCCGGCCGGACAGCCTGCCGCTCGGCATGAAGCAACGCCTCCAGCTCGCGGTCGCCGTGCTGCATGAGCCGTCCATTCTGATCCTCGATGAGCCGACGTCGGGCGTCGACCCGATTGCGCGCGACGCCTTCTGGCACACGCTGATCGACCTCTCGCGCGACGACGGGGTGACGATCTTCGTCACCACCCATTTCATGAACGAGGCCGACCGCTGCGACCGCATCTCGCTCATGCACGCCGGCAAGGTGCTCGCCGTCGGCGCGCCGCAGGAACTGGTCAAGGAGCGCGGCAGCGCCTCGCTCGAGGACTGCTTCGTCGGCTATCTCGCGGAAGCGGCGGGCATCGACATGTCGAAAAAGGCCGAGGCGCCGGCGCCGGCCGCAGCCGCAGCCGAGGCGAGCGAACGGCCGAAGCGCTTCAAAATCGGCCGGCTATGGGCTTACGCGCGGCGCGAGAGCGTCGAACTGCTGCGCGATCCGATCCGGCTGGCTTTTGCGCTGGTTGGCCCCATCATCCTCATGTTCGCCTTCGGCTATGGAATCTCGTTCGACATCGAGAACCTGGAGACGGCGTCCTTCGACCAGGACGACACGCCGCAAAGCCGCGACCTGCTTCAGGGTTTCGACGGCTCACGCTATTTCTCGGTCCAGCCGCCGATCACGTCTGCGGGCGAGGCGGAGAGACGGCTCAGAAGCGGGAACACCCAGATCGTCGTCGAAGTGCCGCCCGGATTCGGCCGCGACCTTCTCAACGACCGCACGCCGGAAGTCGATGCGACGGTTGACGGCGCGATGACGTTCCGCGGCGAGACGGCGAAGAATTACGTGACCCGTGTAATCCGGAAGCAAGGCGAAGAGTTGCAGCGGAGCTTGCGTCGTGCCGGCAGCGCCAATGCCTGGAGCTCCGACGATATTCAGACCCGCTTCCGCTACAACCAGGCCTTTCTCAGCGTCAACGCGATGGTGCCGAGCATTTTCATGCTGCTCTTGTGCCTGATCCCCGCGATCATGTCGGCGATCGCGGTCGTGCGCGAGAAGGAGACCGGCTCCATCGCCAACTTCCGCTCGACGCCGATTACCCGATTCGAGTACCTGGTCGGCAAGCAACTTCCCTATATCGCGGTCGCGATGATCGCCTTCTTCGCCCTGCTCATGATCGCGATTTTCATATTCCGCGTGCCGCCGAAGGGGCCGATCCTCGTCCTTCTCCTGGGGACGATCGTCTATGTTGTCGCCACCGTGGGGTTCGGCGTTCTGATATCCTCCTTCACCCGAACGCAGGTCGCAGCCGTCTTCGCGACCGCGATCCTCTCGATCGTGCCGGCGGTCAATTTCTCCGGAATGCTCGCGCCGGTCTCTTCGCTCTCCGGCGGGGCGAAGGTGATCGGCCTGTCGTTCCCCTCGTCCTGGTACCAGCAGATTTCGGTCGGCGTGTTCGCCAAGGCGCTCGGCATCGTCGATCTTTGGAAGGACATCGCGGCGATCGCGTTCATCGCGCTCGTCTTCCTGGCCATTTCGCTGCTGCTGCTTCGCAAGCAGGAGGCCTGAGATGTCGCAGGCTCCCTCATCCAAAGCCGTGCATCTCGTCGAAGCCAAGCCGCTGACGTTCGTCGACCATGTGGTCAACATCTTCCATCTGGTCATCAAGGAGCTGAGAAGCATCCGCGCGGACCCGGTGATGCTGATTCTGGTGGTCTATTCGTTCAGCATTTCGGTCAACACCGTCGCCACCGGCGCGGTGACGGAAGCGACCAACCTCTCGGTCGGCATCGTCGATGAGGACGGGTCGGATCTGTCGCGCCAGATCGCGGAGGCGCTGACGCGGCCGACCTTCCAGCCGCCGGTGCAGATCACCGCTTCCGACATCGACCCGATGATGGACCAGGGCAAGCTCTTGTTCGTCGTCGAAATCCCGCCGAATTTCGAGGCCGACGTTCGCGCCCAGCGCAAGACCGGGCTCCAGATCAATGTCGACGCGACGGCGGTGGCGCAGGCCGGCAATGGCGCAGGTTATCTCAACTCGGCGATCGCGACGGAGATCCAGCGGTTCATCGGTGGTCGCGAAGGCTCGACCGGCGTCCCGATCAATCTCGTCCTGCGCGCCGCCTTCAACCCGAATCTCAAGACGGCGTGGTTCTCGGCGATGACCCAGGTCATCAACCAGATCACGCTCTTGACGGTCATCCTCACCGGCGCGGCGCTGATCCGCGAGCGCGAGCAGGGCACCGTCGAGCACCTCTTGGTCATGCCGGTCGTGCCCTCCGAGATCATGCTCGCGAAGATGATCGCCAACGGCCTCGTAATTCTCGTCGCGGCGATGCTTTCGATCCAGTTCGTCGTCCATTTCTGGATCGGCTCGCCGATCAACGGCTCGCTGCTGCTATTCCTTTTCGGGGCGGCGATCTACGCGCTCGTCGTTGCGGCGCTCGGAATCCTCCTTGGCACTCTCGCGACGACCATGGGCCAGTTCGGCCTGCTCGCCATGCCGGTGCTGATGGTCACGCAACTGCTCTCCGGCAGCAGCACGCCGATGGAGAGCATGCCGGTCTGGCTGCAATATTTCATTCAAACGATCAGCCCGACGCCGCATTTCGTGCAATTCGCGCAGGCCGTGCTGTTCCGCGGCGCCGACCTCACGCTCGTCTGGCGTCCGCTGGTCGCGATGCTCGCCATCGGCGTCGTTTATTTCACTGTCGCCAGCATCCGCTTCCGCAAAGTGATCTTCGGCGGCTGAGGCGAGGCTGCCGCCCGCCGGGAGTCGCTTGACTACCCGAGCCGTCGCGGACAAAACTGCCGCTCGATCAACGACCCGCGGGATCGTTGGACTTGTCGCGCTTGCGCCGCGTCCGAGCGAAATCGCCTAAAAACCAGTTCATCCGAACAAGGGAGCGAATCTTGTCCATGTCCCACTGGCGCGCCGGCGTCGACCGCCGAAGACTTCGTGAAAACCGGCGCGGCGCTTGCCGTCGCCCAAGTGGCCAGTCCGTTCGTCATTCGCGCGCGCGCCGCCGACCCGGTCCGCATCGGTCTCGACAATCCGCTGACCGGCACCTACGCCGCGCCCGGCAAGAACGAGCTGATAGGCTGCCAGATGGCTCTCGACGAGATCAACGCCAAGGGCGGAATTCTCGGCCGTCCGGTCGAGCTTGTGGTCGAGGACTCGACCAGCGGCGACGCCGGCGCGGCGGTGCAGAAGGCGCGCAAGCTGATCGAGGGCGACAAGGTCGACTTTCTGCTCGGCAACGTGAATTCGGCGCTGTCGCTCGCAATGGCGCAGGTTTCGAGCGAAAAGGGCATCCTCCATATCGTGCCCGGCGGCCACACCGACGCCGTCACCGGCGCGAGCTGCCACTGGAACGTCTTCCGCGTCTGCAACACGACGCAAATGGAGGCGAACGCCGTCGCGAGCGCATTGGTGAAGGAATTCGGCAAGAAGTTTTATTACATCACGCCAGACTACGCCTTCGGCCACACGCTCGAGGCGGCGATGACCAAGGCGATTGCCGGCCTCGGCGGCGAGAGAGTGGGCGGCGACCTGACGCCGCTCGGGACGGTCGATTTTTCCTCCTATCTCATCAAGGCGCAGGCGACGAACCCAGACGTCATCGTCTTCCTTGTCCAGGGCGACGACATGCTCAACGCCATGAAGCAGGCGGTTCAGTTCGGGCTGCAGAACAAGGTGCACCTCGCGGGCGCGCAGCAGGAGATGGAGCCGCTCGAAGGCCTGCCGCCGGAGGCCCGGATCGGCGTCTGGGTCATGGAATGGTACTGGAACCAGCCCGGCGTGCCGCACGTCGCCGAATTCGTCGAGGCGGCCAAGAAGCGCACCGGCCGCGTGCCGACCGCGCGCACCTGGTTCGGCTACGTCTCGGGCTGGACCTGCGCGCTCGCCGCCGCCAAGGCGAATTCGCTCAAGGCCGTCGAGATGGCCAAGGCCTTGCAGGACTTTCATCTGCCCCCGGAAGTCGCGCTCGGGCCCAACCCGGCGTTCTACCGCGCCGGCCAGAATCAGCTCCTCGCGTCGCTCTTCGTCGGCGAGGCGCAGGCCGGCGGTTCAGCGCCCGACGACTTGTTCAAGGTCACCCAGGTGGTCAGCGGCGTGGAGGCCGCGGGTTCGCTCGAGGACAGCGGCTGCAAGTTGACCTGGCCGGCCTGAGCCAAGCGCTGCGCGTTCGATCCCGGCCTTTGGCCCGACGAGACTGGTATTTCTACCTATGTGTGGCGAGCCGCTTTGGACATATGACGACGAGGCATTCGCCGTTTTGTCCGGGCGAGCGGCGACGATTGCATGACTCAGGTCGTTCTGTTCAACGTCTTCAACGGCCTGATCGTCGGCGCCTTCTATGCATTGATGGCGCTCGGCCTGTCGCTGATCCTCAACCTGAGCGGGGTCATCAATTTCGCTCACGGCGGATTTCTGGCGATCGGCGCCTATCTCGCTTTCACCCTGATCCCGTTCATCGGCTTCTGGGGCGCGCTGATCGTCGCGCCTCTGCTCACCGCCGTCCTTGGACTGGCGATCGAGCGCGTATTGATCCGCCCGCTCTATGGCGGCGATCCGCTGTACGGCCTGCTCCTGACCTTCGGCCTCGCCTATATTTTCGAGGATGCGACGCGCTTCATCTGGGGCGCGCAGAGCCTGCCCTTCCAATTGCCGGCGTGGCTCACGACGTCGCTGTCGAGCCAGTTCTTCTTCGTCACCGGCTATCGGGTGTTCATGATCATCGTGGTCATTGCCGCGGTCGGCGGATTGTTCGCGGTGCTCAACTACACGCGCCTTGGCATGCGCATCCGCGCCGGCACGCGCGATCTCGACACCGTTTCGACGCTTGGCGTCAATGTCAGGATTCTGCGCAGCCTCAATTTCGGCATCGGCATCTATATGGCGGGCCTTGCAGGCGTGCTGGCCGCCGGCCTGCTCGGCCTTTCGCCCACCATCGGCGCCAATCTCATCATGCCGAGCTTCGTCGCGATCATCGTCGGCGGCCTCGGCAGCCTGCTCGGGACGCTGCTCGGCGGCCTCATGATCGGCGTCGTCTCAGGACTGGCGGCGGTCTTTTTTCCCTCCGCCACCGAAGCGGTGATCTATGTGATGATGGGGCTCGTGCTGCTCATTCGCCCCCGCGGCCTGCTCGGGGAAGAGGGGAGGCTGCATTGAGCGGCCCCCGCCCGCGCGCTTTCGACGTCGCCGTCTGTCTCCTGCTTCTGTTCATGCCGTTCTGGATGGGCGCGATCGGCGGCTACACCGAGCTTGCGACCCGCATCGTCGTAATGGGGCTGGCGGCGATGTCGCTCAACTTCCTTCTCGGCTTCACCGGCGTCCTGTCGTTCGGGCACGCCGCCTATTTCGGTCTCGGCGCCTATGGCGCGGCGATGGGAATCAAATATCTCGGCGCTGGCACGTTGCCGGCGATGGGGCTCGGCGTGGTCGTTGCGACGCTGGCCGCGATGGCGATCGGCGCGCTCATCGTTCGGCGCCGCGGCGTCTATTTCGCCATGGTCACGATCGCCTTCGGCCAGGTTTTCTATTTTCTGGCCTTCCGCTGGAACTCGGTGACGGGCGGCGACGACGGCCTCACCGGCTGGCACCGGCTGCCGATCAGCTTCGGCTTCGCCTCGCTCGACATTTTTGGCAACGACAAGGCGTTCTATTATTTCTCCCTTGCGGTGTTCGCGGTTTGCGTCGCCGCGATGGCGATGCTCATCAATTCGCCGTTCGGGCGTTCGCTGACCGCCATTCGCGAGAACGAGCGGCGTGCGCGGTTCCTCGGCGTGCCGATCGAGTTTCATATCTGGCTGTCGTTCGTGATCTCGTGCCTGTTCGTCAGCGTCGCGGGCGCTCTCTACGCGCTGCTCAACAACTTCACCGATCCTCGCGCCCTTCGATTCGACCTTTCCGGCAACCTCGTCATCATGGCGGTGCTGGGCGGCATGCGCTCGTTCTGGGGTCCGTTGATCGGCGCGGCGATCTTCGTCGCGCTTCAGGATTACGTATCGAGCCGCACCGAAAACTGGATGTCGGTGATCGGTCTGGTGTTCGTGCTCGTGGTGCGTTTCTTTCCGCGCGGCGTCCTGGGCATGTTGCGCAGCGGAGCCAGGGCTTGACTCTGCTTCAGGTCAACGGCGCCTCGAAGCGGTTCGGCAGTCTGGTCGCGATCGACGGCGTGTCTCTCGTGATCGAACCGGGCGAACTGCGCGCGATCATCGGGCCGAACGGCGCGGGCAAGACGACGTTCTTCAACCTTGTCAGCGGCCTTGTCGCGCCGACCGCGGGCTCGATCCGGTTTGAGGGTGAGGATATCACCTCGCTCCCGCCACAAGAGCGCGTGCAGCGCGGCATGGCGCGCACTTTCCAGATCACCGAGATTTTTCCCGAGCTGTCGGTCGCCGACAATATCCGCGTCGCCGTCGAGATTGCGGCGGGCTACCGCCTGAAACCCTGGCTTGGCGCCAAGGCGCGGGCGGGCGTCGCGGCGCGGGTCGCCGAGCTTCTCGGCATGGGCGGATTGGCTGACAAAAGCGACGTGCGCGCAGGAGCGCTCTCGCATGGCGACCAGCGGGCGGCGGAGATCATGATGTCGCTCGCCTTGCGTCCCCGCCTGCTCATGCTCGATGAGCCGACCGCGGGCATGGGCGACCAGGAGACCTATGACATCGCGCGGCTGATCCGGCGCCTGCACCGCGACACCCGCCTCACGATCATGCTGATCGAACATGACATGCGCGTCGTCTTCAATCTCGCCGACCGGATCATGGTCCTCGCCGAGGGGAGAGTGCTGGCGGAGGGCGCGCCGCAGGAGATCGCCGACAGCGACAAGGTCCAGGCCGCCTATCTCGGCAAGGCGGCGGCATGATCGCCCTCAAGGCCGACGCCATCCACGCCTTCTACGGCAAGAGCCATATCCTGCACGGAGTGAGTCTCGAAGTGCGCGAGGGCGAGATCGTCGCGCTGCTCGGCCGCAACGGCGCCGGGAAGACGACGACCTTGCGCTGCCTGATCGGACTTACCCGTCCCCGCCAGGGCAGGATCGCGCTGTTCGGCGCCGATGTGACCGGATTTCCGCCCTACCGGATCGCCGAAGCCGGGGTCGGCTATGTGCCGGAGGGGCGGCGCATCTTCGCCAACCTGACAGTGGAGGAAAACCTCCTGGTCCCGGTCGAGCGGCCCGGCCCGTGGACGGTCAAGCGGGTCTACGAGACCTTTCCGCGCCTCGCCGAGCGAAAGACCAACAAGGGCGCCCAGCTCTCGGGCGGCGAGCAGGAGATGCTGTCGATCGCGCGCGCCCTCGTCTTGAACCCGAAACTCCTGATGCTCGACGAACCCTCGCAGGGCCTCGCGCCGCTGATCGTCGAGGACGTGTTCAGAATCGTCGCCGCCGCCAGGCGCGAAGGCCTTTCGGTGCTGCTGGTCGAGCAGAATGTGCGCGCGGCGGTCGAGATCGCCGACCGCGCCTATGTCCTCGATGACGGCCGGATCGTGTACGAGGGCGACGCGCGGACGTTCGGCGCCGATGAGAAGCGGGTGCGCGAGCTCGCCGGCGCCAGCGCCGAGAAATGGGACATGGACGGGTAAGGGCCGCGCGCCCCCCGTTACTTGCCGCAATAGACCGCCAGCAGAGACCCCTTCTCACGCGCGGCGATGTCGCCGGCGCTGAGCGCGCCGCCGCCGGCTGGCGCGGATTCGCCTGAGCCAAGGAAGGCGCGGACGACGCCGGGCGCAATGACGGCGTGGGGCGCTGCGAGCGCGACGCCAGCGATGCGTTTCGTCTCGCCCTCGATCGGCGCCATCAGGCCGACCAGCGCGCCCTCTCGGTCGAACACCGGTCCGCCGCTGGCGCTCGTCTCCACTCCCGCGACGACGACCGGCCGCGTCTCGCCCCCGGCGAGAGAGGCCGCGCTGGCGGAGATGCGATCTCCGGCGAAACCGAGGACGACGACATCCGCCGCCGGCGCGCCGAAGCGCGGCGGTTCGCCATTCGCGCCGAAATCTCCGGCGATCATTGCGAGATGCGTAGCCCCGTCCGTCCGTTCGAACCTGACCGGCCTGCCGCCGACCATCGGGTTCGGGCAGTCGTCCGCCCTCAGCGCCGTCAGGGCCTTGCCGCGCGCCACGACGAGCGCGGTTGCGGCCGGCGTGGGCGCCGCCGCGGGGCCGGATTCCGGCGCGGCTCCGGCCGTCGCGCCCGCGGCTGGCGTTTTGGCGGGTTCCGGAAACGGCTCGAAGGAATTGGCGACCGCGAGCGCGACCCGGTCGAGCTGAGCGGCCTGCGAAGCGGGGTAGGCGAAGGTGAAGCCGCGGATCGGCGGGCTCGCGGCCGCGTTCTTGTCGAAGCGGGTATAGAAACTAGCCGGCCCATCCTGCCCCGAGACGACGAAGAACGCGTCCGGCCGAATAGCCTTGTAGGCGATTCGACGCGTTGGCGTCGCGGCGGTCAACCGGGCGTAGAGAGCGCCAAGGTCAGGGTCCGCGCTGGCGGCGAAGTCGAGCCTTGCGCCCGGAAGCGCGCTCAGGAGTTTCAGCGGCGCGCCGATTTTGGCGCCGGTCTTTGGATCGCTCACGAGCTGGAATCCGGCCGCCTCGCGGGCTTTTTGGGCGGCGGCAAGCAGCGCTTGGAGTTCGGGCGGGGTGAGCGCGCCGTCGGCCGGCGCCTTGAGGCTCGCCTGAAACGCAAGGATCGCGTCGCGGGTGTGCTTGCCGAAGTCGCCGTCGTTGACGCCAACGTAAAGCCCAAGCCAGACGAGCGCCTCCTGCGCGGCTTTGCGCGTCGCTTCCGGCAAAGCGAGGAACGCCGCCTTCTGCGCCGTCATCGTCGCGTCGTCGGCGGCCGAAACTGTCGCCGTGTGAGTCTGGGCCGAGGCCTGGCTTGCCACGAAGGGCAGGATCGCCACGGCGCAAACAAGACGAACCGCGCTTCGCCGCATGGATCCTCTCCTCCCGCGGATCGTGGTCGCGCGAGCCTCAGCCATGCTAGCATCTGCGCCGCCGCATAGGGAGGCGGAAACATGCTCCACGGTCTGCGCCTCTTTGTCCTGGCCCTGATCTTCATCGCGACATGCGCTCGCGCCGCAGAGGTCAAACCGTTCGCGCGTGAGGACATGGCGAGCGACGCGGTGCGCCTGACCGAGACCTTGCGCATCGCCACCGCCGCGATCGGCGCTCAGGTCAGGGGCGATACGCCGGGTCAGCTTTTGAGGCAGGCCGCCGCCGCCGTCGCCGCGGCCAACTTCGGTCTCGCCGAGAAGCTCGCGGGCGCGGCGATCACCGCAGCTCCGAAGGACCCCGCCAACTGGCTTGCCTACGCCAGCATCGCGATCGCAGCCGACGACGCCAAAGCGAACGACCGCTACCAAATCGTCAGCCAGGGCGCGACCGCGGCCTACGCCGCCTATCTGCGTTCGACGGCGCCCGAGGCGCAGGCCGCGGCGCTCGCGGTGCTGGCCGATCTTCTGGCGCGTCACGAACAATGGCGCCCGGCGCTCGACGCTCTGAAAGCCTCGCTCGACCGGCGCGACGCCATCGATGTGCGCAAGACCTATGAGGCGATGCGCGCCGAGCACGGCTTCCGGATTCTCGATTACAAGGTCGACAACGAATCGACCTCGCCGCGCGTCTGTTTCAACTTCTCCGAGCAACTGGCGCGCAAGACGGATTTTTCTCCCTATGTCGCGGTTTCCGGGTCTTCCAACACCGCGATCTCGAACGAGGACCAGCAGATCTGCGTCGAGGGGCTGAAGCACGGCGAGCGCTATGCGATCGTGCTGCGCCAGGGCCTGCCCTCGGCGGTCGGCGAATCCCTGCTGAAGTCGGCCGATTACGAGATCTATGTCCGCGACCGCTCGCCGCAGGCGCATTTCGCCGGCAAGGCCTATGTCCTGCCGCGCCAGGGTCAGCAGGGCGCGCCGCTCGTGACCGTCAACACCTCGAAAGTGTCGATCGACGTCTATCGCGTCGGGGACCGCAATCTCCTCGCAACCGTCAACCGCGACGATTTCCTGAAACCGATCAATTCGTCGCGGGCCGAGGAAATCGCCTCCCAGGATGGAGCGAAGATCTGGAGCGGCTCGATGGACGTCGCCGCCGCGCTCAACCAGGACGTGGTCACCGATTTTCCGGTCCTGGACGCGGTCGGCAAGCTCGAGCCCGGCGTCTACGTCGTCACGGCGCGGCCATGGAAGGGCGCGTCCAATCCCGCCGACGCGGACTCGGGCGAGACTGCGCAGCTCGCCGCGCAATGGATGGTGGTCTCCGACTTGGGCTTGACCGCGATCTCCGGCGACGACGGCGTGCACGCGCTCGTGCAATCGCTGGGCTCCGCCGCGCCGCTCTCCGGCGTCGCGCTCAAGCTCGTTGCGCGCAACAACGAGGTGCTGGCGGTCAAGACGACGGGCGCCGACGGGCGAGTCGACTTCGATCCGGGCCTCGCGCGCGGCAAGGGCGGCTCGGCGCCCGGCCTTCTGGTCGCGACGCTGGGCGACGACTACGGCTTTCTCAGCCTCGCTCAGAGCGCCTTCGACCTCACCGACCGCGGCGTCGCGGGGCGCGACCCGCCGAGCGGCCTCGACGCATTCCTCTACACCGAGCGCGGCGTTTACCGCTCAGGCGAGACCGTGTTCGCGACCGCCATGCTTCGCGACTCGAAAGGCGCCGCCAAACCCGGTCTGCCGCTGACGCTCATCGTCAAGCGTCCGGACGGGGTTGAGTACAAGCGCGCGACGCTCGCTGACCAGGGGCTTGGCGGGCGCTCGTACGCCCTCCCGCTGCTTTCGGGCTCGGCGGCGGGAAAATGGTCGATCGAGGCCTACGCCGATCCGAAGGGCGACAGCATCGGGCGGGTCGAATTCCTGCTCGAGGACTATATTCCCGAGCGGCTCGACTTCACCCTCAAGCCTGCCAAATCGATCGTCGATCCCGGCGAGCCGGTCGGGCTTTCGCTCGACGCGAGGTTTCTCTACGGCGCGCCGGCGAGCGGCCTCGACGTGACGGGGGCCATTCGGCTGCAGGCGGTCGAGGGCGCGGCGCTCGCCAATTATCCCGGCTATGCCGGCGGGCTCGCGGACGATGATTTCACCACCGTCGAAAGCCAGTTCACCGACAAGGTTCAGACCGACGACAAAGGTCACGCCGAGCTCTCGGTCGACCTGCCGGAAGGCTCGAGCACAAGGCCCCTCGAGGCCAAGCTGATCGTCGACGTCGCCGAGCCGGGCGGGCGCACGGTCGAGCGCACCGTCACCCTTCCGGTCCGGGCGAAGACCGTAACGGTCGGCGTCAAGAAAGACTTCGACGAATCGCTGAGCGCCGGCGACACCGCGACGTTCGAGGCGATCGCGGTCGCCCCGGACGGCGCGCGCGTCGCCCGCGGAGGCGCGCAATGGTCGCTCTATCAGGTGACGAGCGACTATCAGTGGTTCAACGCCGACGGCCGCTGGAGCTACGAGCCGGTGAAGTCGTCGAAGCGCATCGCCAGCGGCGCCATCGACATCGGCGCCGGCGCGCCGGCCAAATTCATGAGCCGCGTCGGCTGGGGCGCGCATCGGCTCGACATCAAGACGCTCGACGGCGAGGAGACGAGCGTCGCCTTCGACGTCGGCTGGTCGGGAACGGCGAGCGCCGACACGCCCGACAATGTCGTGGTGACTCTCGACAAGACGAATTACGCGCCGGGCGAGGAGGCGAAGCTGCGCATCGCCTCGACCTTCACCGGCAAGGCGACGGTCGCGCTGATCGGCGATCATGTCGAGCGCTTCATCGACGTCGATCTCGTCGCCGGCGACAACGTCGCGCCATTCACGGTCGGCCCGGACTGGGGCCCGGGCGCCTATGCCGTGGCCTTGACCCACCGCCCGCTCGACGTCGCCGCCAGGCGGATGCCGGGCCGCGCCATCGGCGTCGCCTGGTTCGCCATCGACCGCGACGCGCACCATCTCGAAGTCACGCTCGACGCGCCGCAGCTTGTCCGGCCGCGCCAATCGATGACCCTTCCGGCCAAGGTCGCGGGTCTCGCGCCGGGCGAGGAGGCGTTCGTGACCGTCTCCGCGGTCGATGTCGGCATTCTCAACTTGACCGGGTTCAAGACGCCGGATCCGGGCGCATATTTCTTCGGCCAGCGCAAGCTGCCGGTCGAGTTTCGCGATCTCTGGGGCATGCTGATCGACGGGATGCAGGGCGCGGCCGGCGCCATCCATGCCGGCGGCGACACCGGCGGGTCGCTCGAAGGCAATCTGCCGACGCAGGAGCCGCTGGCGCTCTTCTCCGGCGTCGTCAAGGTCGACGGCGAGGGCAAAGCCAACGTGTCCTTCGATCTGCCGGCGTTCAACGGATCGGTGCGATTCACCGCCGTCGCGTGGTCGAAGGACAAGGTGGGGTCGGCGCAGGCCGACGTGACGGTACGCGACGCGGTCGTTGTCGCCGCGACGCTGCCCCGTTTCCTCAACGTCGGCGACCGATCCGAAATGCATATCGATATCGACAATGTCGAGGGCGAGGCGGGCGACTACACGCTCGACCTCGACATTCACGGGCCGCTCACTGCCGAGGCGGACGCGATGAGGAAGACGGTGCGCCTCGACGCGCGCCAGCGCCGGTCGCTGTCCATGCCGATTACGGCGGCCGGCGTCGGCGCAGCCGATCTCGCGCTCAGGCTGACCGGCCCCAGGACGGACCTCACGCAACAATTCAAGCTCGGCCTCGCTTCGGGCGCTCCCGACGCCTATCGGCGCACGGTGAAGCCGCTGCCGGGCGGCGCGAGCGCGACCATTTCCGGCGATCTCATCGCCGACTTCGTTCCGGGGACCGGCTCGATTGCGATCTCGGCTTCGCCGTTCGGCGCTCTCGACGCGCCTGCGTTGCTGCTCGCGCTCCAACGGTATCCTTACGGCTGCTCGGAGCAGACGGTCAGCGTCGCCATGCCTCTTCTCTACGTCAACCGGTTGGCCTCGATCGCGCATCTCGATCTCGATCCCGATCTCGACGGGCGGATCAGGCAGGCGATCGAGCGGGAGCTCAGCCGCCAGAGCGCCAGCGGCGCGTTCGGCATGTGGAGCGCCGGTGAAAACGATGAAGACCCCTGGCTCGACGCCTTCGTGACCGACTTTCTGACTCGGGCTCGGGAGCGGAATTTCGAGGTGCCGCAGCAGGCGTTCGATCAGGCGCTCGATCGCCTCCGCAACGAGGTCGTGAACGCCCCGGAGCCGAGCAAGGACAACGCCGAGGCGCTGGCCTACGCGCTCTATGTTCTCGCGCGCAACGGGCGCCCGGTGATCGGCGATCTGCGCTACCTCACCGACGCCAAGCTCGACGCCTTCGCCACCCCGCTCGGCAAGGCCCAGCTCGCCGCGGCGCTCGCCATGCTCGGCGACCGGGCGCGCGCCGGCAAGGCGTTCGGCGCTGCGCTCTCCGCCCTCGACGCCGAGCGCGACAACGGCGTGGCGAGGGCCGACTACGGCTCGCGGCTGCGCGACGCCGCCGCCGTGCTCGCGCTTATCGCCGAAGCCAATCTCGGCGGCGAGATCGAGGGCGACGCGATCGCCCGCGCCGGCGCCGTCCTCGATCAGGCGAGGGCCGGGCGCTCGTTCACCAGCACCCAGGAAAACAACTGGATGGCGCTGGCCGCCGAGGCGCTTGCCGAACACGCGGGCGCGAGTCAGTTCAGCATCGACGGTCAGCCGGTGAAGGGCGCCCTCTATCGCCGATGGAGCGGGCCCGGGCTCGAAACCCGGTCGATCACGGTCGCCAACGCCGGCCAAGCCCCGGCGCAGCTTGCCATATCGGTCTCGGGCGCGCCGGTTGAGCCCGACCCCGCCGTCGCCAACGGCTATGCGATCGAACGCACCTTCTACAAGCTCGACGGAACGAAGATCGACCTGCACAGCCTCGCGCAGAATGAGCGCGTGGTGGTGTCGCTCAAAGTGACCGAGGCGCAAGCCCGGCGCGCGCGCCTGCTGGTCGTCGACCGGCTGCCCGCCGGGCTCGAGATCGACAATCCCGCGCTGGTCGACGGCGGCTCGGTCGAAGCCTTCGCGTGGCTCACGAAGGACGTCGAGCCCACGCATACCGAATATCGCGACGATCGCTTCGTGGCGGCCTTCGATCGCGCCGAGGGTCAGTCGGCGTTCATCACCATGGCCTATATCGTCCGCGCGGTCGCGCCGGGCCGCTACGTCTATCCGCCGGCGACCGCCGAGGACATGTACGACCCCGAGCGCTTCGGCCGCACCGCCTTCGGAGAACTCGAGGTGACGGCGAAGTGACACGGCGCTCGCCCTCATCCGGCCCTTCGGGCCACCTTCTCCCCGAGGGAGAAGGGGTTCCCTTCGAGAGGCTGGCGCGCCCCCTCTCCCTTGGGGAGAGGGTTGGGGTGAGGGTGGTCATGCGTCATCCCAGGTTCATTGTCATCGCGTTCACGGCGGCGCTCGCGCTCCTTCTCGCCGCCGCCCTCGGCGCGTCCTTCGCCTGGACGCGCTACACCGCAAGCCTGCCTCCCCTTGATCTCGCCGCCTCGCGCGAGGGCTCGACAATCGTCGTCGACCGCAGCGGACGCCTGCTCAGGCCGTTCACCCTGCCCGACGGACGCTGGCGCCTGCCGGCGGCCACGCATGACGTCGACCCGCGCTATCTCGCGATGCTCGTGGCTTACGAGGACGGACGGTTCTACGACCATCGCGGCGTCGATCTGCGCGCGCTGATCCGCGCCGGCGCGCAATGGCTCGCGCGCGGGCATGTGGTCTCCGGCGGCTCGACCCTGACCATGCAGGTCGCCCGCCTTATCGAGCCGCGCCCCGAGCGGACGCTTGCCGCCAAGATGAGGCAGATCGCTCGCGCCTTCGCGATCGAGCGCGAGGTCGGCAAGGCGGGCGTTCTCGATCGCTACCTCACGCTTGCGCCCTTCGGCGGCAATCTCGAAGGCGTGCGGGCCGCCTCGCTCGCCTGGTTCGGCAAGGAGCCGCTGAAGCTCAGCCTCGCCGAGGCGGCGCTGCTCGTGGCGTTGCCGCAGTCGCCAGAGGCGCGGCGGCCGGATCGCTCGCCAAAGGCGGCGCGCGCGGCGCGCGACCGCGTGCTCGACCGTGTCGCCGCTCGCGGCCTCGTCGGCCTGGAAGATGCGGCGATGGCGAAGCGCGAGCCAGTCCCCGAAGCGCGCCTCGCCTTCCCAACGCTCGCCGCTCACGCCGCCGAGGAGGCGGTCGCCGCGGACCTGCAAGCGAAGGTCATCAGGCTCACGATCGACGCGCGTCTGCAGACGAAACTCGAGGGGCTGTTGCGAGAGAGCGTCGCGCGACTCGGGCCGAAATTGTCGGGAGCAATGGTCGTCATCGACAATTCCACCGGCGAGGTCCGCGCCCGTATCGGCAGCCCCGATCATGATGACGCTTCGCGCGACGGCGCGATCGACATGTCGCGCTCGCCCCGCTCGCCGGGCTCGGCGCTGAAGCCGTTCATCTATGCGTTGGCGTTCGAGCAGGGCCTCGCGCATCCTGAGACCGTGCTGTTCGACCGGCCGACGCGATACGGGTCTTACGCGCCGCAGAATTTCAATCTCGGCTACGAGGGTAATGTGACGGCGCGCAAGGCGCTGCAGCAGTCGCTCAATCTTCCGGCGATTGAACTCCTGGCCGACGTGGGCCCGGCGACCTTCCTCGCCCGGCTGCACGGCGCGGGAGCCGAAATCGCGCTGCCCAAGGATACGCCGATCGGCCTCGCCATTGGCCTCGGCGGGCTCGGGATAACGCTCACCGACCTCGCCCGCCTCTACGCCGGCTTCGCCCGCGGCGGCGAGGCGCCGGCGATGACCGAGCGGCTCGGAGGAGCGCCGATGATCGAGCCGCGCCGGGTCACCGATCCGGTCGCGGCCTGGTACGTCGACGACATCCTGCGCGGCGCGCCCCCGCCGGCCAACGCGCTCAAAGGCCGGATCGCGTTCAAGACGGGAACCTCCTACGGTTTTCGCGATGCGCTCGCAATCGGCTTCGACCGCGGGACCACGATCGCGGTCTGGGTCGGCCGGCCGGACAACGGCCCGACGCCGGGCCTGATCGGCCGCGAGGCCGCGGCGCCGATTCTGTTCGACGCCTTCGAGCGGCTGGGCCGCGAGATCGAACCGATCCGGCAGCCCAAGGGCGTGCTCACCGCCGCTGTGACCGCCGACCTGCCGCCGCCCTTGCGCCACTTGCGCGACGACGCCCCCAAGACCATGGCGGCGGCAGAGGCGGCTGCGCTCAAGATCGCCTTCCCGCCGGACGGCGCGCTGATCGACCTTGGCCTGAACGAGGGGGCGCGCGACCGGCCGCTGGCCTTGAAGGCGCTAGGCGGGGCGCCGCCCTTCGCGTGGTTCGTCAACGGGGAGCCGGTCGGAGAAGCGGACATGCGCCGCCAATCGGCCTGGAAGCCGGACGGCGCCGGCTTCGCGCGCGTGTCGGTGGTCGACGCCAAGGGCGCGTCGGACGCGGTGACGGTGAGGCTGGAGTGAGGCTTGGCTCGCGAGGGCCGGCCGTCCCGCTGGAAAGCGCCCTCAGGACTGGGGAAGCCTGATCGGGGAGAGGGATTTCGCGAACTCCGCGAGATCGCCCCACGGCCCGCCCGCCGGGCGCGCTGCCTCGGTTGTCGCAGCGGCGCTCGGCGCCTGCTTCGAAACCTGCACATGCTGGAAGACGATGCTCGCTATGAACAGAAGAAATGGCGCCTGCCAAATGCCCCCGTGTCCATTGATCACCTCCTTCGTCGCACCCACCATCCAGAACGGATTGGTTTGAGCGGTTCCGGGCGGGATGAGCACGAAGGGCTCGTCTCCCGTTGGGCCAGCCAATGCATGAGTACGGAAGCTGGGCACGAAGCCGAACGCATGAGTGACGCACTCCTTCTCCAAGGCGCCGATCGTCGCCTCGTCGATTGCGTGCCCGGCATTGCCGAGGGGAAACACCAATCCGACCGGCGCGTCATTGTCGGCCTGCGCGCACATGAAGACAGGGAGCTGCTTCGTCGTGCGCGCCTCGAAGGGAGCGCTGGTGACCAGGTCATAGATCGGGATGTAGCGCGCGCCTTCGATCGCCGGGTTCACCAGCAGGACAAGGTCGGCGAATTCGGGCGTCATCTTGCCGGCGGGGGCCGACGCCGCCTGAATGAGCGATTGCGCCAGGGCGGAATAGACGATCATCCCCCCGAAGCTATGTCCGACAATCACCAGAAGCGGGTTTCCGCCGTCGTTTCGGCGGCGGTTGCGATAGTGGCGCAGCCTGCCGAACAGCTCGCGAACCGATCCAACCGCCACCCGCTGTCCAGCCGCCTGCCGCCCCCAGAAGGTCGCATCGTCGACGGCCCCGTCCAAGCCGAAGTCCGAAAGGCCACGCCAGCCGACAAAAACGCCGAGGACGGGACGGGGCTTCACGCCAATCGATTTCTCATGGTCGACGGTTTGATTCAGGAGCGCCCGGAAAGCTGACAGGTTGTCGTCGTCGGAGCGGGCGTCGTGCTGCCATCCGTGCACAAATGCGATCAGGACGACGTCCTGCCCCTGCGACGCATTTTCCGGCGCGAGAGCGTCGAGCCTTTTGGCCACGCCGTCCATCTGCCCGCGGTCGTAGCACCGTCCCTGATCGTCAAACTCGACGACCGCGAGCTCATAGGGAGCCCCGGTCATGAACCCGTGAAACGTCTGATGCTGGGCGTTCGGCATGATTCCGGCGGGCTTCCTGGGCTCGACCGGCGCAAGACCCTCAAGGCCATCATTCGGTTGCATGCTCATCGCGTTTCCCCTCAGGCCCGGACGGATCCCGGAAGCTGTTCAAAAGCTGGCGGAACTCGGCGCAATGCAGCAGAGCGATATATCACAGCTGAGAACGATAGGCGCGCCTGACCTGGCGCCCGCTTACCGCCCCGCGGCCCGTGTCCCGACCGCGAGAAACCGGTCGATCATCGCATTGACCTGATCGGGAACCTCGAGCTGACAGAAATGCCCCGAGCCGACCGTCTGCCCGAAAGCGAGCGCCGGCAAGATCTCGCGGAGGCGAGCGATGTCCGCCCGCGGGTTCGGCTCGTCGGCCCGGATGTAGAGACTCGGCGCCGTCACCCGAGGCGCCTTCGCCGCGTCATATTCGCTCAGCGCGCGGTAGGCCGAGACCGCGACGTGCTGCGGGGCGGACGCCATCGCCGAGAGGATCTTTTCCTTTCGTTCGGGATCGTCGGTTGGGAGGAAAAACGTCTTCGCCACGAAATCGCGCATGACCCTTTGATAATCCGCGCCGCCGAGCTCGGCCACGAGCCTGGGCGCTGCTCCGCGAGCGGCCTCGGGCAGGACGACGCCCGAGTCCAGCATGACCAGGGCCGAAGCAAGCTCGGGATGGCGTGAAGCGAGGTCGAAGGCGACGACCCCGCCCATGCTGTGGCCGATGACGACGGCGTTCGCGACGCCGAGACTTTCGCAGACGAAAGCGACGTCGTCGGAAAAGTCATGCGCCGTGTAAGCGTCGCGCGGCTTGTCGCTCGCCCCATGTCCCTTGAGGTCCACGGCGACGATCCGGCGCCCCTTCTTGGCGAAATGTTCGAATTGCGGAGCGAGATAATTATGGTCGCAGCACCAGCCGTGGATGAGCACGACCGGCGCGCCCTCGCCCTCTGCCTCCTCGAAGAACAGCCGGACCCCGTTTCGCTCAGCCCACGGCACGGCTCATCCTTCGTGTCGCCGGGGCCATGCGGCGAGCAGCGCGCGCAGCGCGGAAACGAAAGCGATCGGCTGGTCGATCATCACATGATGCTCCGCCTCGGGGATTTCGACATAGGGCGAGCCGGGAGGGATGAGGCTCAGGAGATAGGCGGCGTCCTCGGGGTGGAAGAGCTGAGACTTCGCCCCGCGGACGAGCGCCAGCGGACAATGGGGGGCGGTGACGAGCGGAGTCGGGTCGATGCGGGTGAATTTCTCCCAGTAATGCGGGTCGAAGCAGAGGGCCCAGCCGCGCTTGCCGTCGGCCGCGACGATCTCCGTGGCGGAGCGCCGGGCGATGTGATCGAGAATATGGAGGTTGTCGCAGGTTTGCGGCGGCGCGAGACGGAAGCGGGCCACAACCGCCGCCAGGGAATCCTGGATCCGGCGCTCCCGGGTCGGCCGGGGAGGCGAGCGGGGGCGGACATTTTCCTTCGCGAAGAACGGCGGGTCAACCATCACCGCCCCTTCGAGTTCCTCGCCGAAATGGTGCGCAAGCCCCATCGCCGCCCGTCCGCCGAACGAGTGGCCAACCACAACCGGCGGCCCTGCGTCATAGGCGCCGGCGGCTCGTCCCGCTTCGCGCGCCTCGCGCACGATCTGGTCGAAGGCATAGGCCGGGCGCCAGCCGGAACGGCCCATGCCGGTGAACGAGGGTGCGACGACTCGCCGTTCGCCGGCGAAGAACGGCGCGATGAAACTCCACCAATCGGCGTGGGCCGCCCCGCCATGCAGGAAGATGAGGCCTGGCTTGCCGCGCTCTCCCCAGGCGAGCGTCTCGACCTCAACGCCCTCGACCGTGACGAACGTCCGCTCGGGCTCGTCAGCGATCGCGCGCTCAAACCAGGCCGGCGCCGGCGGCTTCTGGCCGTGAAAGGCCTGAAGCGGCGCCATCAGGGTTCGATTCGTTCACCTCTTCGGGCCTTGAGCTCAGGCGACTTCAAACAGCCCGGCCGCGCCCATGCCGCCGCCGACGCACATCGTCACCACGACATGGCGTGCGCCGCGCCGCTTGCCCTCGATCAGCGCATGGCCGGTAAGCCGCGCCCCGCTCATCCCATAAGGATGGCCGACCGCGATCGCGCCGCCATCGACATTGAGCCTGTCGTTGTCGATGCGAAGCCTGTCGCGGCAATAAAGAACCTGGACCGCGAAGGCTTCGTTCAGCTCCCAAAGATCGATGTCCTCGATCTTGAGCCCGTGCGCCTTGAGCAGCTTCGGCGCCGCGAACACCGGGCCGATGCCCATCTCGTCCGGGTCGCAGCCGGCGACCGCGATGCCGCGATAGATGCCGAGCGGGGTGAGATTGCGCTGGCTCGCAAGCTTCGCCTCCATCAAGACGCAGGCGCTCGCGCCGTCCGACAGTTGCGAGGAGTTGCCGGCGGTGATGAACGAGCCGGCCTTGATCCGTTGACCGTCGGCGAACACCGGCTTGAGCCCCGCGAGGCCTTCAAGCGTCGTATCGGCGCGCACGCCCTCGTCCTGCTTCAGCGTGACCGGCTTGTCCGAGACGGCGCCGGTCGCCTTGTCCGCGACCTTCATCACGCTGGGCAACGGCGCGATCTCGGCGTCGAAACGGCCGGCGGCCTGGGCGGCCGCGGTTCGCTGGTGCGACTGCAGCGCATATTCGTCCTGGCGCTGGCGGGTGACCTGGTATCGCTCCGCGACAATCTCCGCGGTCTCGAGCATCGACATATAGACGTCGTTGCGATGCTCGACGAGCCACGGATCCTGGGAGCGATAGCGGTTCATCTTGTCGTTCTGGACCAGCGAGATCGATTCGAGTCCGCCGCCGACGGTCACGCTCATCCCGTCGTCGACGATCTGCTTGGCGGCGATGGCGATCGCCATCAGGCCCGAGGCGCATTGCCGGTCGACCGACATTCCGGCGACACTGGTCGGAAGCCCGGCGCGAATGGCGCATTGGCGGGCGACGTTGCCGCCCTCCGATCCCTGCTGGAGCGCCGCGCCCATGACCACGTCGTCGACCTCGCCGCCCTCGATTCCCGCGCGCTTGAGGGCGGCAGCGATCGCGTGACCGCCAAGCGTCTGGGCCTGGGTGTCGTTGAACGCGCCGCGATAGGCCTTGCCGATCGGGGTGCGCGCGGTGGAGACAATGACGGCTTCACGCATGATGGTCCTCCGGGTGGCTATTCATTGGCAGGCGGCGCGCCCTCATCCGTCGCGCCTTCGGCGCGCCACCGGCGCTCCCCTTCTCCCTCGGGGAGAAGGTGGCGCGAAGCGCCGGATGAGGGCCTGGCTGCATGCGCGTAAACTGTCTCCAGAACGCCTTCGCAATTCTGCAACACCTCGTTGTTCCAGAAGCGAAGGACCTTCCAGCCCTGGCTTTCCAAGTAGGCGTCTCGGGCCCTGTCGCGAGGGCTCTCAGCGTGTTGTGAGCCGTCGGCCTCGACGATCAATCTCGATCCGGCGCACAGAAAATCGACAATATAGGGTCCAACAGGAACCTGTCTGCGAAATTTGAGGCCGTCGAGACGTCTATCCCGCAACAGTCGCCAGAGGCGCAACTCGGCATCGGTCGGCGCACGGCGCATCGCTCTGGCGCGAGAGCGCTGATTCGCCGAGACGCCGAAGTCTGTCTTCATAACGTCGCCTCAATTCCGCGAGGTCCCGCCATTACCCTCATCCGGCCGCGCTCTGCGCGTCCACCTTCCCCCTGAGGGGGAAGGGTCGCG
Organism: uncultured Alphaproteobacteria bacterium; assembly: GCA_963761435.1. GTDB lineage: Bacteria > Pseudomonadota > Alphaproteobacteria > Rhizobiales > Beijerinckiaceae > Roseiarcus. The sequence goes on from CAVXHJ010000017.1 coordinate 53,768, forward strand.
CCCCTTCTCCCTCACGGAGAAGGGGGCCCGAAGGGCCGGATGAGGGCGAGCGTGTCACTTCGTAAACGTGCCCCCCTCCGCCGCCAGCTTCTCCAAGAGCGCCGCCGGCTTGAAGTCGTCGCCGAACTTCGCCTGAAACTCTTGGAGCTTCGCCAGCACCGTCTTCGGTCCGATCGTGTCAGCGTAGAACATCGGACCGCCGCGATAGACCGGCCAGCCGTAGCCGTAGATCCAGACGATGTCGATGTCGGAGGCGCGCTGCGCCTTTCCCTCTTCGAGGATTTTCGCCCCCTCGTTGATCATCGGATAGATGCAGCGCTCGAGGATTTCCGCGTCGCCGATCTTGCGCTGCTCGATCCCCTTCGAGGCTGCGAAGTCGCGGATGATCTTTTCGACGCGCTCGGACGGCTTGGCGTTGCGCGCTTCGTCATAGTCGTAGAAGCCCGCGCCGGTCTTCTGCCCGCGCCGTCCCTCCTCGCACAGGATTTCGCAAATCGTCGAGCGCTTCGAAGTCTCCGCCGACCAGCCGATGTCGAGGCCGGCGAGATCGCTCATTGCGAAGGGCCCCATCGGCATCCCGAAGTCGGTCAACACGCGGTCGACGGCCCAGGGCGTCGCGCCTTCGAGGATGAGCTTCATCGCCTCGCGCTGGCGCTGGGCCAGCATACGGTTGCCGACGAAGCCGTGGCAGACGCCGACGACGACCCCGACCTTGCCTATTCTTGGCGCGAGCGCCGCGATCGTCGCCAGCACCGGTTTCGAGGTCTTGGCGCCGCGGACGATTTCCAAAAGCCGCATGACGTTCGCCGGCGAGAAAAAGTGCATGCCGAGCACATCCTCCGGCCGCCTGGTCACGCCCGCGATTTCGTCGATGTCGAGATAGGAAGTGTTGGAGGCGAGTATCGCGCCCGGCTTGGCGATCGAATCGAGCTGTTTGAACACCTTCTTCTTGATGTCCATGTTTTCGAACACGGCTTCGATCACAAGGTCGGCTCCGGCCAGCGCGCCGAAATCGAGGGACGGCGCGAGCTTGCCCATCCGCTCGTCGACTTCCTGCATCGTGAGGCGACCCTTCTTGGCGGTCGCCTCATAGTTGCGGCGCATGACCGAAACGCCGCGGTCGAGCGCCTCCTTCGAGGTCTCGACGATGGTGACGGGAATGCCGGCGGAGAGAAAATTCATGGCGATGCCGCCGCCCATGGTGCCGGCGCCGATCATGCCGACGCTCTTGATCGGCTTCGTGGGCGTATCAGTCCCGATGTCGGCGATCTTCGCCGCCTGCCGCTCGGCGAAGAACACATGCCGCTGCGCCCTGGACTGCGTGGTCTGCAGCAGCGCCATGAACATCTGCCGCTCCTTGACCATTCCCTCGTCGAACGGAAGGTCGACCGCGTTCCTCACCGACTCGATCGCCTTCTCCCAGGCCTCGAAGCCGCGAAACTTTCTCGCATTCGCCTTGCGGATGGCCTCGAAAATCTCGGAATGGCCCCGCGCGGAGACGAGCTTGTCGGAACGGTCGCGCACCTTCCTGAGCGGCGCTTTCTCGGCGATCAGCCGGCGAGCGAAGGCGAGCGCGGATTCCCTGAGCTTCCCCTCCTCGGCGAGTTCGTCGACGACGCCCCATGCCTTGGCCTCGCGGGCGCCGAACGGCGTCCCCGACAGAATGACGTCGAGCGCCTTCTCGACGCCGATGAGACGGGGCAGGCGTTGCGTGCCGCCCGCGCCAGGGATGAGGCCGAGCTTGATCTCCGGCAGGCCGCATTTGGCCGACGGGACGGCGATGCGGTAATGCGCGGTCAGCGCGACCTCGAATCCGCCCCCGAGCGCGGTCCCGTGCAGGGCGGCGACGACCGGCTTCGACGCATTCTCCATCGCGTCCAGCACTTCGGGAAGGTGGGGCGCGGCCGGCGGCTTGCCGAACTCGGAAATGTCCGCGCCGGCGATGAAGGTCCGGCCGGCGCAGATGATGACGATCGCCTTGACAGCGCCATTCGCCTCCGCCGCCTCGACTCCGCGCTTGAGCCCGTCGCGAACAGCCTGCGAGAGCGCGTTCACCGGCGGGGAGTCGATCGTGATCACGGCGACCTCGCCGTCGATCGCAAGGTCAGCAACCGAATTGATGGCGGCCATTGGGTGTTTCCTCTGGCATTGGCAAGGCGGAGGTCGAGGACCGGCGCCGGGCGCAACGGCGTGAAAGGTCCGACGCCGCCTATCTTTGAGACATGCGCCGTCTCCGGGTCAACTCCCGGGCGGCGACGCGTCGCGATCGGCCTCCGCCAGGGCGCCGGCGCGGTCCAAAAAAGTTTGTTTGCCCTGTAACCCCACCCCTTTTCGGACGTATAGGCGTTGCGGAAGGGACAGGGATCCCGAAATCGATGAGACCGGCGAGGCCAACATGCTGACACGTCGAATGGCTCTGGGCGGCGGCCTGGCCGCGATCGCGAGCGTAAATCTCCTGCGAGGTTCGGGCGCGTGGGCCGCCGGAGAGGACCGTATCGTCCATACCGACGCCGAATGGCGCGCCAAGCTGACGGCCGACCAATATGCGGTCCTGCGTCAGGAGGGGACCGAGCGGCCTTTCACCAGTCCGCTTCTGCATGAGGAGCGGAAGGGGACTTTCGCCTGCGCCGGATGCGCCTCCGATCTTTTCTCCTCCTCGACCAAGTTCGACAGCGGCACGGGATGGCCGAGCTTCTGGGCCCCGCTCGACAATGCGGTGAAAACCCAGGATGACCGGTCCTACGGGATGGTGCGCTCGGCGGTGACGTGCAGTCGGTGCGACGGTCACCTTGGCCACGTTTTCGACGACGGGCCAAAACCGACCGGACTTCGCTATTGCATGAACGGCGTCGCGCTCACCTTCAAGCCGGCGACCGCCTAAGGCCGCCGGAGCGCCCGCCATGCTGCTGTTTATTCTCGCCTATCTCGGCGGCGTGCTGACGATCGCGAGCCCCTGCATCCTGCCGGTGCTGCCGTTCGTCTTCGCCCGCGCCGACCAGCCGTTCCTGCGGCGCGGGCTGCCGCTCCTTCTCGGCATGGGCGCGACCTTCGCGGCGATCGCGACGCTGGCGGCGGTCGGGGGCGGCTGGGCGGTGCAGGCCAATGAATACGGCCGCTACGCTGCGATCGTGCTGCTTGCCCTCTTTGGCGTGACGCTCCTTTTTCCGGAACTGTCCGACCGGTTGACCCGGCCGCTGGTTGCGCTCGGCGGACGATTGTCCGAATCCGCCGACCGCGACGACCATGGGGGAAGCGTCTGGCCGTCGCTCCTGCTCGGGGTCGCGACCGGCCTGCTCTGGGCCCCGTGCGCCGGGCCGGTGCTTGGCCTCATCCTCACCGGCGCGGCGCTTGAGGGCGCGAACGTTCAGACCACGCTTCTCTTGCTTGCCTATGCCGCCGGCGCCGCGACATCGCTGGCGTTGGCGCTTATCGTCGGCGGGCGAGTGTTCGCCGCGATGAAGCGATCGCTTGGCGCGGGCGAATGGGTGCGGCGCGGTCTCGGCGCCGCGGTGCTGGTCGCTGTCGTGGCGATCGCCTTCGGCGTCGACACCGGGTTCTTGACCCAGGTCTCGCTCGCCAACACCGCTTCCCTCGAGCAGAGCCTCGTCGACCGCATCCGTCCCGCGGGCGGAAGCGTCGCCGCCAAGCCGTCGTCCACAGTGGTGATGAGCGGCGGCGGCGCGATGATGAGCGCCAAGGCTCCGATGATGGCGATGAAAGGCACGCCGGCCGGCAAGGGGGACGCGGAGCCGTCGTCCTCGGTCGTGACCCCCGCGGGCGGCGGCGCGATGATGAGCGCCAGTCCCTCGATGATGATGAGCGCCAATGCTCCGATGATGGCGATGAAAGGGACGCCGGCCGGCAAGGGGGACGCGGAGCCGTCGTCCTCGGTCGTGACCCCCGCGGGCGGCGGCGCGATGATGAGCGCCAACGCGCCCGCCATGGCGATGAACGCCAATCCGTCGGCAATGATGAAGGCGGCCCCAGCCGCCGCGATGGCGGAAAATCTGCCGGTCGAAGGCCCGCTGCCGTCGCTATCGGGCGCCGTGGAATGGTTGAACTCGCCCCCGCTAACCGCGGAGGCGCTGAAGGGCAAGGTCGTCCTGGTCGACTTCTGGACTTATTCCTGCATCAACTGCCTGCGCTCGATCCCCTATGTCCGCGCCTGGGCGGAAAAATACAGGGACCAGGGCCTCGTGGTGATCGGCGTGCACGCGCCGGAGTTTCCGTTCGAGAAGAACATCGGCAACGTAAAGAACGCCGTCGCCAAGCTGAAGATCGACTATCCCGTCGCGATCGACAACGACTATGCGATCTGGCGCGCGTTCAACAACGAATATTGGCCGGCGGACTATTTCATCGACGCCAAGGGCCAAATTCGTCACCACTATTTCGGCGAGGGCGACTACGCCGAATCGGAGAAGGTGATCCAGCAGCTGCTGGCGGAGGCCGGCAAGGCCCATGCGTCCGCTGGCGTCGTTTCGGTCAGCGCCACCGGCGCGGAGGCGGCGTCCGACGAGGCCGACGTCAAATCGCCCGAGACCTATATCGGCTACATGCGGGCCGACAATTTCGCTTCGCCGGGCGGGGCGGTCAGCGACGCCGCGCACGACTATTCGCTTCCCGATCTCAAGCTCAATGATTGGGCGCTCGCGGGCGCCTGGAAGGTCGGCGGCGAATATGCGACGCTTGCGAAGAAGGACGGCGCGATTTCCTTCCGCTTCCATGCCCGCGACCTTCATCTCGTGCTTGGGCCGGGCGCGGGCGGAGCGCCCGTGCATTTCCGCGTGACCATTGACGGCGCCCCCCCGGGCGAAAGCCACGGGGCCGACGTCAACGCCGACGGGGAAGGCGTCGTGACCGAGAACAGGCTCTATCAACTGGTGCGCCAGACCGGGCCGGTCCTCGACCGCACGTTCACGATCCAGTTCCTCGACCCCGACGTTCAGGCCTATGCGTTCACCTTCGGATGAGGGCGCGTTCCCTTCTCCCGGAGGGCCGGATGGGCGCGCCGCTTTCGTGTCCCGACGTGTAACAGCCTTTGCTCGCGCACGAATGAGATTGCCGAGGCCCCTGCTTCATCGCGCAAAGGTGATGAGACGTCCCCCCGGATGTCGCGCAGGCGCCACAGACCCGGCATAGTCAGCGCCGACTTTGATAATTCGCCTCAGTTTAGGAATGGACTCGAGCCCATGATCTCATCCTTCAAGACCGGCTTTGCTTTCCCGGCCCTGCTGCTCGCGGGCCTCCTTGCCGGCGCCGCCTTCGTCGCGACCCGCTCGACGGCGGAAGAGGCGCGCGTCATTCCCGCGCCCGCGGTCGACGAGCCGGCGGGGGCGGCTCCGTCGGAGGTCGCCGTCGTCGCGGGCGGGTGTTTCTGGGGCGTCCAGGGCGTCTTTCAGCATGTCGACGGCGTGACGAGCGCCGTTTCCGGCTACGCCGGCGGAGAGAAGGCGACCGCGCATTACGAAATGACCAGCAACGGCAACACCGGCCACGCCGAGTCGGTCCAGATCACCTACGATCCACGCAAGATCAGCTACGGCCGCATCCTGCAGGTCTATTTCTCGGTCGCCCATGACCCGACCGAACTCAACCGGCAGGGACCCGACGAGGGCACGCAATATCGCTCGGCGATCTTCCCGATGAACGACGAGCAGGCAAAGGTGGCGAAGGCCTATATCGCCCAGCTCGACAGCGCCCATGCGTTCAGCGCCCCGATCGTCACCACGATCGAGCCGGGCAAGACCTTCTACCGCGCCGAGGACTATCACCAGGATTTCCTGGCGCGGAATCCCGGCTACCCCTACATCGTCTTCAACGACCTGCCGAAGGTCGCCAATCTGAAGCAGCTCTTCCCGGCGCTCTACCGCCCCGACCCGGTGCTGGTCGGCGCGAAGTCGTAAAGCGCGCCTCAAGCGGTTTCCTCCCTCGCGAAGCGGGGGAGGGGGACCACGCCATAGGGCGTCCGGAGGGACGCCCGCCTCTCGACGGGCTATGGCGTGGCGGAGGGGGCGCGCGTCACGCCGCGCGCGCGTCCAGGAATCCGCCCGACTGGCGGCGCCAGAGCGCCGCGTAGATCCCGCCGCGCGACAAGAGCTCCTGATGCGTTCCCGTCTCGGCGATATCGCCGTCCTCGAGCACGATCAGCCGGTCCATCGCTGCGATCGTCGAAAGGCGGTGGGCGACGGCGATCACCGTCTTGCCCTCCATCAGCGTCTGGAAGTTCTCCTGGATCGCCGCCTCGACCTCGGAATCGAGCGCGGAGGTCGCCTCGTCGAGCACGAGAATCGGCGCGTTCTTGAGCAGGACGCGGGCGATGGCGATGCGCTGGCGCTGGCCTCCGGAGAGCTTCACGCCGCGCTCGCCGACGAGCGTGTCGTATCCCTTCCGCCCGTCGAGATCGGTCAGGGCCATTACGAAATCGTGCGCATGCGCCTGCCGCGCCGCTGCGACCATCGCCTCCCGGCTTGCGCCGGGCTGGCCGTAAAGGATGTTCTCGCCGATCGAACGGTGCAGCAGGGACGTGTCCTGCGTGACCATGCCGATTTGCCGGCGCAAGCTGTCCTGCGTCGTCGCCGCGATGTCCTGCCCGTCGATCACGATGCGCCCGCTCTCGACGTCGTAGAAACGCAGGAGCAGATTGACCAGCGTCGATTTGCCCGCGCCCGACCGTCCGACCAGTCCGACCTTTTCGCCGGGCGCGATCGTGAAGGAGAGGTCGTCGATCACCCCGCCGGCCTTGCCGTAGTGGAATCGCACGTTCTCGAAGCGGATGCCGCCCTTCGGCACGGCGAGCGTCCGCGCGTCGGCGCGGTCGGTGAGCGTCCGCGGGCGCGCGATCGTGCGCATGCCCTCCTGCACCTGTCCGACATTGTCGAAGATGCCGATCGAGGTCCACATCACCCAGCCCGACATGAGCGCCACGCGCAGCGCGAGCCCAGTCGCGACGGCGATGTCGCCAAGCGACACGGCGCCATGCGCCCAGAGCCAGACGGCGATCGTCCCGACGCTGACCAGGAGCACGCTGTTGCTCATCGAGACCGTCAGGTTGAGCAGCGTGATCAGCCGGGTCTGGCGATGAAACGCATCGGTGTGATCGGTGAGCGCCTCGCGCGCCTGCTCGTCCTCGCGCTCGAGGTGGGCGAACAGCTTCACCGTCTGGATGTTGGTGTAGCTGTCGACGATGCGCCCGGTCAGCGTCGCGCGCATATGCGCGAGCGTTTCCGAGCGGCGCCGGATGCGCGGAACGAAATACGACAGCGCCGACACATAGACGGCGATCCACAAGCCGAGGGGACAAGCGAGGCGCCAGTCGGTCTCAGCGAAGATGAAGAGCGCGCTGAACGCGAACACCGTCACGAACCACAGCGCGTCGATGATCTGCACCACCGAGTCGCGCAGCGCCGCCGCCGCCTGCACGATGTTGGAGGCGATCCGGCCGGCGAAGTCGTTGGCGAAATAGCTCACCGACTGCCGCAGGACATAGCGATGCGTCTGCCAGCGGATGAGATTGGTCATTCCCGGCGCGATCGCCTGCTGGACGATGAGGTCATGGGCAAAGCTCGCCAGCGGACGGCCGATGAGGATCAATAGCGCCATCGCCAGGAACTGGCCGCCATGGTCGTGAAGCACGTGATCGGGGCTGGTCGAACGCAGGAGATCGACCAGCGCGCCGATGAAGCGCAGGATCGTGACTTCGATCAGCGAAACGATGAGGCTGATCGCCATCAACGCGGCCAGATAGGGCCAGACCTCAAGACAATAGCGCCCGTAGTAGCCGATGAGGCTCGCCGGCGGCATGCTGTCGTCGTGATCGCGAAACGGATCGATGCGGGTCTCGAAGAAACGGAACATGGGCTGGTTTCCATTCGCGAATCGCAGGCCGAAGCCGGATTCGGGAGTGACGCAAGACGCGTCGCCGAAAACGGCGAAACGACTGGCGAAACGAGAAAAAAGACAAAGACTTAGGGGTGCGGACTAAGCCGCGGACGCCTCGGCGTCAGGTCACGCAGCGCTCACCAGGTGAGGCGGGCGGCCGCGTATGCCGGACGCATTTGCGGGCGGAGCGCGAGTCGGGCGCCGACGGAGTCCAGATTGCGTCGAATCGAAATCATTCCGGCTCCCTCAGGTTCGCGCTGACACGAATCTCGCGGGCCAATGATCCTCGCGAGAGGGCCGCAGATACACGAGTTGGCGGCCGAAGTCAGCTCATAAAAAATTGAACGCGGCGAATTCCCGCAACGGTGTTGCAAGCCGGCGACACTCGGCGGCTTCCCTTCTCCCACCGGGAGAAGGGCTGGCCCCGGGCGAAGACCCGGGGGTGGCGCGAAGCGCCGGATGAGGGCTGTCATTCCCGCGCAAGCGGGAATCCAAAAGCCGCTTCAAAGGCTGGATGCCCGCTTTCGCGGGCATGACAGGCGGGGCGCCGCTAGGTTTCCCGGCCTGATGCGCTAGCCGCCCTTGCCAAGAGCGGCCTTCAGCCCGGCGAGGTTGTTGCGCACAGTCACCGTGCTGGGATGGTCCGGGCCGAGGCTCTTCTCAAGAATCGCGAGCGCGCGACGCATCAGCGGCTCGGCTTCGGCGGGGCGGTTCGTGTCCTGAAGCAGCCCCGCGAGATTGTTGAGGCGGATCGCCACATCGGGATGATCTGGGCCGTAGCTCTTCTCGTCGATCGCGAGCGCGCGGCGCATCAGCGGCTCGGCCTCGGCGAGGCGGTTCGTGGCCTGAAGCAGAAGCGCGAGATTGTTGAGGTCCGATCGCCACATTGGGATGATCCGGGCCGTAGCTTGTCTCGTCGATCGCCAGCGCGCGGCGCATCAGCGGCTCGGCTTCGGCGAGGCGGTTCGTGGCCTGAAGCAATTGCGCGAGATTGTTGAGGCGGATCGCCACATTGGGATGATCCGGGCCGTAGCTCTTTTCGTCGATCGCCAGCGCGCGGCGCATCAACGGTTCGGCCTCGGCGAGGCGGTTCGTGTCCTGTAGAGCAGGGTCGCGAGATTGTTGAGGCGGATCGCCACATTGGGATGATCCGGGCCGTAGCTCGTCTCGTCGATCGCCAGCGCGCGGCGCATCAGCGGCTCGGCTTCGGCGAGGCGGTTCGTGTCCTGAAGCAGCTGCGCGAGATTGTTGAGGCCGGTCGCCACTTGGGATGGTCCGGGCCGTAGGCTCTTCTCGTCGAATCGCCAGCGCGCGGCGCATCAGCGGTTCGGCCTCGGCGAGGCGGTTCGTGGCCTGAAGCAGCGCCGCGAGATTGTTGAGGCGGATCGCCACATTGGGATGATCCGGGCCGTAGCTTGTCTCGTCGATCGCCAGCGCGCGGCGCATCAGCGGTTCGGCTTCGGCGAGGCGGTTCGTGGCCTGAAGCAGCTGCGCGAGATTGTTGAGGCGGATCGCCACCTCGGGATGATCCGGGCCGTAGCTCGTCTCGTCGATCGCCAGCGCGCGGCGCATGAGACGCGTTCCGCCTCGGCGTAGTCGAGCCTTCGCGTCGAAGAATTGATCCAAGCTTGCCATAGAAAGCCGCGCGGTCGGTTGGGCGATCGCCGCCACGTCCGCATGTTCCGCGACCGCGAGCGCATGCGGCGCGAGCGGATCGAGGACCGGCCAGCTCCGCACATCGTCGGGATTGCCGGCGAACGCCGCGTTCACCCATTCCAGCGCCTCGCGCAAAGCCTGCGCGCGGCGCTCGTCGCTCATCGCGCGGCGGGCGAAATCCTGCACGAGGCGATGGACGATGAAGCCCGGCGCGCCGCCGTCCTCCCCGGTCACGCGCGAAACGAGCGAATAGGCGTAGAGGCCGCCGCGCGCTTCATAGGCGTCGGCGCCCGGCGCCTCGCCGGGGACGGCGACGTCGAGGAGCGAATCGGGAACCGGATCGGGCGCAAGAAAGGCGAGCCGGTCGAGCAGGCGCCGGCTCGTCTCGGCGAGAGCCGCGCGACCGAGGTCGCCCAGGTCGTGGCCAGCGTCCGATCGGAACCCGTCACCGTCGCATCCGCCCAGGCGAGCGCTTTTTCCCGGCTCTCGCCCCAGAGCTTCAGGTAGCGCGCAAAGCCGATGTGATCGGTCGCGATATGCGCGCCCGCCTGCTCCAAACCCAGCGCCAGGCCGCCAAGCTCCCGCGCCAGCGTCCGCGCCAGCGCGGCGTCATCCTTGCTCTTGGCGCGGTCCGCTTCGGTGCGGTCAAGCAGGAATTGCGCGGCCGCGCTCTCGTCGAGCGTGGAGACTTGGAGCTTTCGCACCCCGGCGGGAAAATTCGACGCCCGCGCGGTGACGACCACATGCCCGCCTTTGAGACGCGGCATGAGTTTCGCCACCTCAGCGACGGCGGCGTGGTCGTCGACGTTGTCGAGGATCATCAGCCACGTCGGGTTCAACTCAAGCCAGCGCAGGACGGCGGTGATCTTCGTCGCGTCGTCGCGCGCCTCTTTCTCCGGCAGGTCGAGAATCTCGAACGCCGTCAGCCCCGCCAAACCCGCGTTGAGCGCGGCGCCGTCGCTCGCGCTGACGAACAGCAGCGCCGAATAGACCGTCTCGCGAGACCACGCATATTCGATCGCGAGCCGCGTCTTGCCGACCCCGCCGAGACCGGAGAGCGCGACCGGAGCGCCCTTGGCGCCGAGGAGCGCCGTATGCAGGTCGGCAAGGTCCTCATCGCGCCCGGCGAACAGGCTGCCGAGCGACGCGAAGGGAAGATTGCGGGGCTTGGTGGTCAATCCCGTGTCGGCTTTCTTCAGCGCGTCCAGAACCGCGGACGCCGAAAACGCGCGCAACAAGATTGTCGGCGCTGGTGAACGGCTTTGCGGGATAGAAGTCGACCGCCTTGAGCCGCGTCGAGATGATCGGCCTGTGAGGCGCGCGTGGCATCCGTTGGCGCGAATTTTGAGCCGCGTTTCACGCCAAATGCCGGCGCAACGATAACGAGATTCCGTTTTGCGCCGTCTTTGTTGAAGCCGATCGCGAGCCACGCCTCCCATTGGGTGTAGGTGAGGCGCCCAAGAGCGCCGCGGTCCATGCCCTTGTCAGCGAGCCGCGCCGCAAGCTCGGGCCGGCGCTTCAAGAGATCATCGACGCTGCTCGGCTGGGGCGTCGAACCCGCCATGTCGCCGACGAAATGCACGACGACGTCGCAGGTTGCCACGTACTCTTCCAGCATGGCCAGCGTGTCGCCGCCAAGCGCTTGAAAATCCTCCTGAATCTTGATCTCGACATTCGGCCGCGTCAACGCGCGGCGCAGCTCGTCGCGATAGTCGCCGAACTCATCGGACACGCAGGAGAGAAAGAGCTTGACGTCCGCCATTCTGCCGCCGCCCGCGTCATGGCCAAGGCGCGAGTGTGGCATGGCGGGGCGGGTTCGGCAAAGGAGTCCTATCGCGCGCGATCAGCGTCGGCCCCCGCAACTCCGCAGGTCGAGGCGGATCCCTCGTCTCTCGGCGCTTCTGCGCGCGCGCAATTGCGCTCTTATCGCGTTGGCTGTTGTGGGGAAGGAATCGGGAGCATGGCGGAGGTGGCGGACGGCGCCATCAAGGCGTCATGGCCGGGCTTGTCCCGGCCATCCACGAAGGCCCAGCGCATCGACGCAGGCAAGCGCGAAAAGCCTTGCGACCGTCCGCCTTCCTGCCGGTCGCGCCGAGGCGGGACTCGTTCTTGCGGCGGCCCGGCGTGGATGGCCGGGACAAGCCCGGCCATGACGGCAAGGGTTCGACGAACGAACAGCAAACCGGTCGACCAACAGATAACGCCATAAGAGCCAAAAGTCGGCGCGCTCGCCGGCGGCTTGCCCGATCGCGCCCGTGGAGCCCCCGGCCATGACGCGCGAGAGCAAATTGCATTTGGGTGGGACCAGACTCGTCATTTGCGAGCGGGAGCGAAGCAATCCATCCTGCGCCGTTGGTTGGATGGCTTCGTCGCCATAGCCCGTCGAAGACGGGCGTTCTTCCGAACGCCCCATAGCCCGTCGAAGACGGGCGTCTTCCGAATCGCCCTCAATCGCTCCTCCGAACGACGCCTGCGTCAGAACGGATAGTGCTGCGGTCCCTCGATGGTGATCCAGCGCAGGTCGGTGAACTCGGCGATCACCGCCTTGCTGCCGAAGCGGCCGTAACCGGACGACTTCATGCCTCCGAACGGCATTTGCGCCTCGTCGTGCACGGTCGGGCCGTTGATGTGGCAGATGCCGGACTCGATCCGTTTCGCGACATTGAGCGCGCGCTGGATGTCGCGGCTGAACACCGCGGACGACAGGCCATATTCGGTGTCGTTGGCGACCCGGATCGCCTCCTCCTCGCCGTCGACCCGCACGACCGGTTTCACCGGACCGAACAATTCCTCGCGATAGATGCGCATCGCTGGAGTCACGCGGTCGATGATCGTCGCCTCGACGATCGCGCCGTTTCGCTTTCCTCCAGCGACAACTTTGGCGCCTTTGGCGACTGCGTCGGCGATGAGCTCATCCATTCGTTCGGCGGCGCCGACATTGACCAGCGAACCGAGAACGACATGGCCGCGCGGATCGCCGCTCGGCAGCGCTGCCGCGCGCTTCGCCAGCTTGTCGACGAAAGCGTCGGCGACTTTGGCGTCGACGACGAGCCGCTCCGTCGACATGCAGATCTGCCCCGCGTTGGCGAAGGCGCCGAACACCGCGGCGTCGACCGCCGCATCGATATCGGCGTCGTCGAGCACGATGAGCGGGGCCTTGCCGCCAAGTTCGAGCAGTACTGGCTTCAAATGCTCGGCGGCGAGCTTGGCGATCATCTTGCCCACCTTGGACGAGCCGGTGAAGTTCACCCGTTTGACCGCGGGATGAGCGATCAGCGCCGCCACGACTTTCGGCGCGTCCGCGGGAGCGTTGGAGATCACGTTGACGACGCCTTTCGGGAAGCCCGCGTCGTTCATGATCTGGCCGATCAGGCGATGGGTCGCCGGGCAAACTTCAGATGACTTCAGGATCACCGTATTGCCACAGGCGAGCGGGGCGGCGATCGCGCGCACGCCAAGGATCACCGGAGCGTTCCACGGCGCCATGCCGAGAACGACGCCGGCCGGCTGCCGCATCGCGAGCGAAATCACCCCCGGCTTGTCGGCGGGAATGATCTCGCCGAGAATCTGCGTCGTCAGCGCGGCGGCCTCGCGCAGCATGCTCGCGGCGAAGTGCACGTTGAAGCCCGCCCAGGGCGCGGTCGCGCCGATTTCCTCGATCATCGGCTGGGTGAATTCACCCGCCCGGGCCTCGAGAAGATCGGCGGCCTTGAGCAGAAGCGCCCGCCGTTCGCTCGGGCCAGTCTGCGACCAGCCGGGAAACGCCCGCGCCGCCGCTTCGACCACCTTATGGACGTCGGCTTCGCTCGCCGCCGCGGCCTCGCTCGCCACCGCGCCCGTCACCGGATCGCGGCGGGCGTATGTGGCGCCGGAGGCGGCCGGAGCCGCCGCGCCGTCGATAATGAAATCAACCTTCATCGAGACCTCCCTTTGCTTTGCTCGCCGCACGCCATGCGCGGCGGCGCCTAGAACCGGTTGCGTTGCCTGGAGCGGTCATTGCGAGGAGCCATAGGGCGTTCGGAAGAACGCCCGTCTTTCGACAGGCTATGGCGACGAAGCAATCCAGCGAGCGCAAGGCGCGCCCGACGTTCCGCTGGATTGCTTCGCCGCGCTCGCAATGACGACCCTATTCTGCCAAATCGCCTCATGCTTTATAATCCGAGAACGGTGGCGTTGATCGAGGCTTCGAGGCCGCCATCGACCGGCAGGTTGGCCCCGTTGATCCAGCGTGCGCCATCCGAGCAGAGAAACAGGACCGCGGGCGCAATATCAGGCGCGGCGCCGGCGCGGCCGACGCGCGCAATGTCGTCGTCGACGCGCGGATCGCCGAAGATCTGACGAAATTCCTTGAGGATCGGAGTCGTGACCGGCCCTGGGCTCACAGCGTTGACGCGCAAGCCGCGGTCCTTGAACAACGGCTCGTGCGCGGCCCGCATCGTCCAGAGCAGCAGGAGCTCCTTAGACAGCGGATAGGCTTCCCCATCCGCGATCGGATGCTTGACGAGGAGCGGGCCGAGATCCGGGAATCCTGGCGCGGAAACAAACGCCTTGGCGCGTTCGAGGTTGGCGCGCCAGCCATAGCCGGCGATCGAGGCGACATTGACGACGGCGCCGCCCTCTCGAAGCCGGGGCGCGACGGCTTGAGTCAATTCACGGAGGCCGTAGAAGTTGATCGCCAGCGTCTTCTCTGCCCCGATCATGCCCGAGACGCCGGCGACATTGCACAGCGCGTCGAAGCGTCGTGGCAGCGTCTCGACGATCTCGGCCACGCCCTGGGCCGAGCCGATGTCGGCCCTGATGAAGGCGTCCATCGGCCGCGCCGGGGGATTGACGTCGACGCCGATAATGTCGGCGCCCAGCGTGAGAGCGAGTTCGCCGACCCGGGCGCCGATGCCGGAGGAGATTCCGGTAATGACGATCGTCTTGCCCAGGAGCATCATGAGCCTCCCGCCACGCTTCGGCCGCCATCCTGTTTCGGCGCCGGTCCTTTGATCTCCGCGCCGGTGACGCCTTTGAGAAGGCGCAGGCGGTATCCGATTGGCAGCAGCCTCAGCGACGTCGAGTCCTCGACCCAGCCCCATAGGCCGCGCGGGAAGAAAAGCGCGAAAACGAGCGCCGTCGCGCCGAGCCCGACAAGATACCAGACACCCATGTCGCCGAACCAGTTCTCGATCGCGAAGAAGACGACGGCGCCGAGAATCGCGCCCTCGAAGGTCCCCAAGCCTCCGACCAGCGCCATGAAAATCATGTAGGCCGTCCACAGAGGACTGAAATATGCCTTCGGTTGGAAAGTCAGCGCCGTCGCCACCCAAAGCGCGCCGGCAAGCGCCGCGCCGAAGGCGGCGAGCGTGAACACCAGGCGCTTCGCGCGCGCGACCCTGACCCCGACGGACTCCGCCGCCTCCTCGTTGTCGCGGATCGCCTGGATCGCCGCGCCGAGCGGACTGCGCAACAGCCAAAAAACGATCGCGAGCAGCCCGGTCATCGCGATGAGCGCGCACCAATAGGTGACCGCGCGGCGGCTGCCGCTCGAATAAGCGTTGAGCTCGATCAGCGACGTGCCGGTTTCCCCGCGAACGAGCGTGTCGAGGTTGACGAGCAGATGCGCAAGCTCCGAGACCACCCACATGCCGATCGCGAACTCGCCGCCCTTGAGCCTGAGCATCACGACCGACAGCGGCCAGGAAAGTGCGCCGACAATGAGCGCGCCAAGGAACAGCGACGGATAGACGCTGACCCCGAAGTCCGCGAGGCGGATCGCGGCATAGGCTCCGAGCCCGAAGAAGGCCTGCTGGCCGATCGACACCAGGCCGCAGAATCCGACCAGCGCGTTCCACATCAGCGCGAGGATGACGTAGATGAACAGCGTCGTGAGCTTGTCGACCGCATTGGCGCTGAATATTGCTGGGCCGATCGCAAGCACGGCGACAATGACGGCCGCCGCGGCGATCGCCACCCGCGACTCCGGCGTCCAGCGCTCGACGGCGGCGGCGTTGGTCGCGCTCATGACCGGGCTCCGCCGGCGAGCGCGGTCCGGACACGCTGGCCGAGGTCGCCGAAGAACAGCCGCGCGAACAGGACGACGAGAAAAGCGAAGTGGCCGGCGATGAAGAAGCCCTGCGGGTTCACGAGCGCGCCGAGGCTCTGGGCGACGCCGAGCACGATGCCGCCGACGAGCGTGCCCCAGAGCGACCCCGCCCCGCCGATCACCGAGGCCTCGAAGGCGAAGATGAGTTGCGCTGCTCCGGCATAAGGATCGAATGTCGCCCGCATGCCGAGGAAAGCTCCGGCGACCGCGACCGTCGCGAGCGCGATCGCGGCGGCGATCGCGTTGACCCGCCGCGCATTGACGCCGACGAGGCCGACCGTGTCGGGATCCTCGGCGGTCGCGCGGATCGCGCGCCCGATCATCGTCCGGTTGAGAAAGGTCTGAATGCCGCCGAGCAGCACGATCGCGACCGCCATGGTCAGGACCGCAAACTTGCCGATGGCGATCTCGTCGCTGAGCGACCAGCTATCGTAGGAGAGATCGCCGATATAGGGCGCAAGCGAGCGGGTGTCGGCGCCGAAGCCCTGGAACAGAAGGTTGTCGAGAATAATCGACAGCCCGAAGGTCGACAGCACCGGCACCAGGAGCCCGCCGCGCGCGCTGCGCTCGAGCACCAGACGCTGCAGCGCCCAGCCGATCAGCGCCATCGCGGGAACGACCACGCAGAGGCCGAGAAATGGCTGCACTCCAAAGCGGTCGGCGAGGACGTAGAGCGCATAGGCCGAGAGCACGGCGAGGCTGCCATGCGCCAGGTTGATGATTCCCATGACGCCGAACATGAACGAAAGCCCGCAGGCGATCAGCGCATAATAGCCGCCGAGCAGGACGCCCTGCAGGATTTGATTGACGAAGATCACGACGGCGCCGCCTCTGCCCGCGACGGCTTTCTCAAGCCGAAATAGGCCTCCGTGACCTCCTCCCGGGTCAGCGTATGCGTCGGTCCCTCGATGGCGATTGCGCCTTCGAGCATGCAGATGGTGCGGCTTGCGGTCGCCATGGCGCGCTTGAGGTCCTGCTCGACCAGCAGCATGGCGACGCCGGACGATTTCAACCCCTCAAGCCGGGCATAAACGCGATCGACGACGAGCGGCGACAAACCCAGCGAAACCTCGTCGAGCAGCAGCAGCTCCGGGTTCATCATCAACGCCCGCCCAATCGCGGTCGCCTGCTGCTCCCCGCCCGACAGCGTGCCGGCGAGGCTCCTGCGGCGATCCTTGAGGTTGGGAAAAGCCTCCATGACCGCGTCGAGCGTCCACACGCCCGCCCGGCCGGCCGAGCGCGCGAGCAGAAGATTCTCCTCGACCGTCAGGCGGGCGAACAGGCGCCGCCCCTCCGGCACCAGCGCGAGCCCGAGCGCGGCGCGCGCGTGCGCGCTTTTGCCGCCAATATCCTCGCCCTTGAAGGCGATCGAGCCCGCCACGTGACGATGCGCGCCCGCGATCGACCGGAGAAGCGTGGTCTTGCCGGCTCCGTTGGCGCCGACGAGCGCGACCGTCTCGCCCGGCTCGATTGCCAGCGTGACCCCGCGCACCGCCTGGAGCTGGCCGTGGCGCGCTTCGAGCCCATTGACCGAGAGCAGCGTCACACCACGCCTCCGCCGAGATAGGCCTCGATCACGCGCGGATCAGCCATGACGCCTTGCGGCGGCCCGTCGGCGATAATGCGCCCCGCATCCATGCACACCAGCCGATCGGCGACGCGCAAAAGGATATGCACGATGTGCTCGATCCAGACGATCGCGACACCGCGGGCCTTGAGCTCGAGGATGATGTCGACGAGCTCGTTCGCCTCGGCGTCGGTCAATCCGCCGCCGATCTCGTCCAGAAGCAATACGGCAGGGCCGGTGGCGAGCGCGCGAGCGAGCTCGAGCCGTTTCCTGTCGATGAGGCCGAGGGTCTCGGCGCGCCGGTTGGCGATCGCCGTCATGCCGGTCAGCGCGAGCGAATCGATCGCTCTCCCGTAAGCCGCTTCGCGCATGAGGCCGCCGCCATGCGCCGCGGCGGTGAATACGTTTTCGAACACCGTCATGCCGCTGAACGGCCTCGGGATCTGGTGGGTGCGCGCGAGTCCGCGCCGGCAGCGTTCCGCGGTCGGAACTTGCGTCACGTCCTCGCCGAGAAAGCGCACTCGACCGCTGGTCGGCGCATGCGCGCCGACCAGGACGCTGAGCAGGGTCGTCTTGCCGGCGCCGTTCGGGCCGACGACGCCGACCGCCTCGCGGGCGCCGACGGAAAAGTCGACGCCGTCCAGCACCACGAGGGCGCCGAAGCTTTTCGTCAGGCCTTCCGCGTGAAGCAGAAGAGCATCAGCCCGCGCGTCGGACATGCCTCGCGCTCCGCCGCCGTCAGCTGTTGAACGGCCGGAGCTTCGCCTGGATCGGAACGTTGGGATCAGTGGCGTTCTCGGTCGTCGGATAATCGAGCGGGAATTTCGAGCCCGCCGGCGCCTTGACCCATTGGGTGCCGATGATCGGGCCTGGCGAGACGTTGGGCACCGGTCCCTTGTTGAAGTCGATCGGGCCGGCGATCGTCACCGTCTTCAAGGTCGACATCGCCTTGGCGACCGCCTCCTTGTTGGCCGGATCGCTGCTGGCGCTGAGCGTCGCGGCGCCGGCGTCGAACAGCGCGAGGGTCGCGCCGAGCTGCTGGGTCCACATCTTGCCCGCCGCCTTCTCGTAGCCGTCGGCGAGCTCGTCGCCGCTCACTCCGGTGAGCGAGGACTTATAGGGGAAGGCCTTGTGCCAATAGGCGGCGCTGGAGAGATTGTAGCCGAGCGCGCCGAGCGCGGTCACCTGCGAGGGGAAGAGCCCGGTCTTCGCGATCTGGGCGATCTTGACCATCTTGGTGTAGCCCTGCTGCGCCGCCTGGCGCCAGAAGGCGGCGAAGTCGGGCGGGATCGGGAAGGTGTTGAAGATCTCGCATTTCTCCGCCTTGAATTTCGCGATCTGGGCGGAATAATCGGTCGTGCCGTCTTCGTACGCGCCCGGATCGATGATGGTGAACCCGGCCTTGGCGAGAGCCGGCGCGAGGTTCTCCCGGATCGCGTTGCCGTCGGCATCGTTGGGATAGAGCACGCCGACCTTCTTGTTGGTCTCGATCAGGTTCCATTGCGAGACATAGGCCTTGTAGAACTCGCCGCCGCCGAAGCCGAAATGATAGGTCCATTTGAATGGCGAGGGCTGGCCGGGTTTGGCGCCGCGGCCGAAGTACCAGGCCTCCCACGGCATGACCGTCGACATGCACGGAACGCCAGCCGCTTCGCAGGCGTCGGCGACGGGGTTGATCGTCTCCGGCGTCGAGACCACCAGCATCATGTCGATCTTGTCGGAATTGATGAGAGTCTTCGCCAGTTGCCCGGCCCGCGACGGATCGGACTGGGTGTCGCGATCGAGAATCTCGACCCCTAAGGTCTTGTCGCCGACCTTCAGGCCCGAAGCCAGAGCCTTGCGCGCGAGCTCGAGGATATAGCCGTCGGTCTCGCCGAACCCGCCGAGCGCGCCGGTGCGCGGGCTGATGAACCCGACCTTCAGCGTCGTCTCCGGGCCGGCGGCGAAGGCGCCATATGGCCGCGACGCCGCCGCGAGGCCCGCGGCGCCGGCCGACAGGATCAGCCCGCGGCGCGAAATCGGCGCGCGGCCCAGGTTCATGATGTGGGAACTCGTCTTCATGCCTTTCCTCCCAGGTGACGCCGCCCCATGAGCGAGACCGGCGTTCTACACTTTCTTCGTTACGCCTAGATCGGATATCGGCCGCGCCCGGCGTTGATCGTCACCCAGCGCAGCTCCGTGAACTCGTGAATCGCCGCCGCGCCCCCGAAGCGACCATAGCCTGACGCCTTGACGCCGCCGAACGGCATTTGCGCTTCGTCGTGAACGGTCGGGCCGTTGATGTGGCAGATGCCGAACTCGATGCGCTTGGCGACGCTGAGCGCGCGCGAAAGATCCTGGCCGAAGACAGCCGCGGCAAGGCCGTATTCGCTGTCGTTGGCGACCCGCACTGCTTCCTCCACGCCTTCGACGCGGATGATCGCGGCGACCGGACCGAACGATTCTTCGCTATAGATGCGCATCGCCGGGGTCACATGGTCGATCACGGTCGCGTCCATCAAGACGCCGTTGGCGCGCCCGCCTGCAAGCAGCCGCGCGCCTTTGGACACCGCGTCCCTGATGAGGCGAATGACTCGTTCGACCGAATCGAGGCCAATGACGGAGCCGAGCGGCGCCTTCGCCGCTCGCGGATCGCCGGCGACCAAAGTCGCCGCCTTGGCGGCGAGGCGGCGGGCGAAAGGTTCGGCCACAGAGTGGTCGACGATCAGCCGCTCGGTCGACATGCAGATCTGGCCCTGGTTCATGAACGCGCCGAAGGCGGCGGCGGCGACCGCCTCGTCGAGGTCGGCGTCGTCAAGCACCAGGAGCGGCGCCTTGCCGCCAAGTTCGAGAAGCGCCGGTTTCAGGTAGCGCGCGGCGAGCTCCGCGACATGCCGCCCGACCCGGGTCGAGCCGGTGAAATTGATCCGCCGGACCGCAGGATGGGCGATCAGCGCCTCGACGATCCGCGAGGCGTCGGACGGCGCGTTGTTGACCACGTTGACGACGCCATCGCCGCAGCCCGCGGCCTGAAAGACCTCGCCGACCAGCCGGTGGGTCCTCGGACAGACTTCCGAACCCTTGAGCACTGTGGTGTTGCCGCAGGCGAGCGGCATGGCGAGGGCTCTCACGCCCAGAATGATCGGCGCATTCCAGGGCGCAAGGCCGAGGACCACGCCGACCGGCTGGCGGAGCGCGAATGCGGTCTGCCCCGGCTTGTCCGAGGGGATGATGTCGCCGGTGACCGCGGTGGTCATCGCCGCGGCCTCGCGCAGCATGCCGGCGGCGAGCGTGACGTTGAAGCGCGCCCAGGCGTCGGTCGCTCCGGTTTCATCGGCCATCGCGGCCTGAAAATCGGCCATACGATGTTCGACTTCGTCCGCCGCCCTGGCCAGGCGCCGCCGCCGTTCATTGGGGCCTAAGCTGGACCAGCGCGGAAAAGCAGCGGCGGCCGAGGCTGCGGCGCCCTGAGCGTCCTCGACCGTCGCCGCCGAGGCTCGCGTCGCGATCTCGCCGGTGATCGGATTGAGGCGTTCGAAGACTTGCCCATTGGCGGCCGGCGCATCGTCGCCATGCGTCAGCAACGCGACTTCGTACACCCTCCCTCCCTCGCTTGCACGGGCGAAACCGCGCGCCGGAGGACGTTGATCGACCCGGCGCTTTCTCCCCGTGTTCGTACAGCATTAGGTCGCATAAGTTCGGAACGAGCAATGGACGAATCTCGGGTTTGCTTGTACTTTTCTCGCCTCGTAAACCAGGAGATATGATGCGCCGCCCCGCTCCTCCGCCGATGCGACCGGATGGCGCTCATCATCAGGGTCAGATTGTCGCCGCGCGCATGGAGACCTCGCTCGCCGACCAGACCTGGTCGGTGTCAGGACGCGCGGGCCCGGTCTTTCGCGCCTTCTTTCTGCGCCGGGGACGCGCCGCCTTTTTCGCCGCGGACGGGGCGCCGATCCAGTTGTCGGGGCCCCAGATCCTTTGGCTGCCGACAGCGGCGACCGGCGCTTTCCGGATGTTCGCAGGGGGCGACGGCGCGACGTTGACGGCGCGCGAGGAGATCATCCGGCGGGCGGTGAACGAGAGCTCGCTCGCGGCGCGGCTGAGACCCCTGATCGACCGCGAGCTCATCGCGCCCGCCGCACGCATCGGGCCGGACATCGCGGAGATCGAGGCGATCTTCGCCGCGCTCGGACGTGAATCGCGCGATCCCGGGCCCGGCGCGGCGGCGATGAATGCGCTCTATCTTGGCTTGATCCTCGCCCATCTCTGGCGAGCCTGCGGCCTCTCCGGCGCGGCCGACTCCTTCGTCGCCGGCGCGCCCCTCGCCGAGCGCTTCCGCCAGCTCGTCGAGCTGCACTATCGCGACAATCTGGGCGTCGACGAGTACGCTCACATCCTCGGCGCGACCCGCGCGCAGCTTCACGCCGCCTGCGTCCGCGCGCTGGGCTCCGCCCCGCTCAAGCTCGTGCATGCGAGGCTGATGGCGGAGGCCAAGCTCAGATTGCAGGAAACCCCTCAACCGGTCGAGCAGATCGGCTATGGCCTCGGGTTTCGCGATCCCGCCTATTTCAACCGCTTTTTTCGCCGATCGTCGGGGCTGTCTCCCGGCGCCTTCCGCAAAGCCTCGCGCATCGCCCCCCCGCCCGATGCAACCTCGTTCGCCGCCTGGCCGTGAGAAAGGCGAGGGCGCATAAGCTGCTTGTCCACCAAGGAGGCGCGGCGATGGCGGTCGATCAAACGGAACTCGCGGTTGGCGCCAAGGCGCCCGATTTCAATCTTCCGGCGACGGACGGCCGATCTTACGCGCTGAAGGATATCGCCGGCGCGAACGGGACGGTGATCGTCTTCATCTGCAACCACTGCCCCTATGTGAAGGCGGTGATCGGCCGGCTCGTCGCCGACGCGCGTACGATGATGGCCGAAGGCGTCGGCTTCGCCGCCATCTCGTCGAACGACGCCGCGAGCTACCCCGAGGATTCGTTCCCGAAGATGCGCGAATTCGCGCTCAAGCACGATTTCCCGTTTCCCTACCTGCACGACGAGACGCAGGACGTCGCGCGCGCCTATGGCGCCGTCTGCACCCCCGACTTCTTCGGCTTCGACCGCGACTTGAAGCTCAAATATCGCGGCCGCCTCGACGAAGGCCGCACGACGCCGCCCCCTCCGAACGCGCGCCGCGAACTCCTCGAAGCCATGCGCGCCATCGCCGCAGGCCTGCCGGCGCCGGCGAACCAGGTCCCCTCGATCGGCTGCTCGATCAAGTGGAGAGTGGGCCGGTGAGTTCAATAGACTTTCCCGCCTCGGTCATCGAAGCGCTCGACCGCTAGGCCCGGCGCCTCGGCGTGACCCGGCAAGCTTTCTGGATCGCGGAGCGGCCGGAGAGGGCGGCATAACTACGGGAACGAAACAACTGCCCTATACGCCGCGGCGGGCGAGCCACGCGCCGCGAATATGCGATATATGCAAGTGTCACCGTAATCCCCCGTAATCCCTCACGTTGGCGAGCGTCCACGGGTTCGCCTTCGACCAGTCGACCTCGCTGCTCTCGGCGTAAAACTCGCGCCCGTTCTCGTCGACGAGCCCGATGCTGATGAGGTCGATCGTGAAGGGATGCGCGATGAACTCGGTGTCGATCCAGTATTTCATATGAGGCTCATGTCAGCGTATGTGATGTTGCCCGTACTTATCCCCGGGGCTTGTCTCCTCATGCTCTTGTCCATCTGAATTTCAGGCCAACAGCCGGCTCGCAGGGACCCCGGGCCTCAATTTCTTTTGGATCGCTTGAGGCCGCCAATGATTCTACGCCTTCTATCGGGCTAAAAATGACAATTCGAAAACTAGCGGATCTAAGCTCCTGGTAAGCGGCCGAGAGCGAACCACTGGCGCTTGTGCTATATCGGCGCGACGGGCGAAGGAATCGAGAAATGCGCGTTGCCGTGGTCAAAGCCGCTCACGATGATGAGGCCGGCGTCTGGTATGTCGAGCACTCCGACGTCGAGGGCCTGCACGTCGAGGGCGAGACATTCGAGGCGTTCCGCCACAATGTTGCGAGCGCGGTCGGGGATCTGCTCGAAGGCGAAGGCGGCGAAGTTCTTATTGAAATCATTGCGCACGCCTCGATACGCGCCCGCGTCGCCGCGTGAATGACTTCGGAAAAGCGGTTAGGGAGAAATTGAACGAAGCGGGCTGCGCGTTTCATCGACGGGGCAAAGGCGACCACGACATTTGGATCACGGAGCAAGGCAAACGGATCGTCGTCCCTGTCCACATCAAATCACGCCACACGGCGAACGGGATTCTTAGGGACGTGGGTTTGCCCAAAGCGTTTTGAGGCAGCGCGGTCTGCGTGAGGCGCGGAGAACGTACTTGGATCATCTCGGGAGCGGAACGCCATGGTGGCCAGCAATCAGAACCCGTGGCATCGCCGCCACGATGACCCTTCCAGACCGAAAATCCCGCGCCCTCCCATCCGATTCTACCCGAACACCCGGCCGGATCTGATCGATATAGTTACTCTTGCACTGCAGAACTACGACGCGGCCAGCCAGGCGCCGCTGCCGGAGATAAGGGGAAACGGCAGCCACTGGGCGCTGTCCGATGCGGCGATTTGCCAGGGGTTTTTTGTCGAGACCCAGAATCCGGAGATCAATCCTCCCAATTTCAGTCCGCCGCGACTGAATTGGTGGCTGGGCAACGTGATTCCCTCCTGTCTCACCCCGCAGGCAATGTCTTGGCTGCAGACATTGGCGACCTCCGCGGGCGGCTTCGATCCAGATTCGGTGCCGAATGACGTGCTGTTCCAACTGGCTCATGTCGAAGCGGGAATGCGGATTTACGAACTGTACTCGGGGTTGGATATTGACGAGCGCGCGCCGCTTGCGTTGCAGACCATGGGCGCCGCGGGCGGCCAGACCATTGTCGGCGCATTCTCGACCGGTACGCACGGCGGGGATGTCCTCTTTCCGCCCCTCGCAGACTGTGTGGCGGCTATACACATGATTACACCGGCATTCGGGGAGCCGTTAATTACGGATACGCCGCTATCCGAGCGGATCCCGTACGCTGCGGAATTCTGGATCGAGCGGGGCGATTCGGACGTGCCGCCCCTGGTGGACGAGGGTTTGTTGCAGGCGATATACCCGAAATTGCCTGAACAGGATGGGCCGATCACGGTGCTGCGCGACAACGACTTGTTCGACGCGGTACTAGTGTCGGCGGGCCGAATGGGGCTGATTTACTCGGTGGTGCTGCGCGTTGGCTGGCAATATTCTCTGGAGCAGGTAACAACGAAGGATACCTGGAGCAATGTGAAGGGGTGGATCAACAACCCTGCCAGCCACAATTTCCCGCAGCGTGGTACATCGGCCAATCCGTTTCCTGCCGATCAGCGTTTCGTGCAGGTGGTTGTCAACCCGAACGCGCAGCCACATAATTCCGGCGAACATACCTGTTATGTGACATACCACAACAAGATGCTTTTGGGTGAGACGCCTCTGGGACGCAACGAAAAACGCGGCGCGCGGATTCCGGGTACCGATCCTCCGGAGTTTCAGAATGCCGGAACAACGGTACCCTACGGCCAGAGTGGTGGCCTATTTAGCCTCCCATGCTCATCCAGCAGCCCGCTGAAGACGTTCGTCGGCAACCTAGCCACCGCGTCCCTCGAGGCAGCAGCTGCCGCCGCCGCATCTGCAGTCTTTCTGGCGGCTGAGGGCGACGAAGTGGCGGCGGCCGCAGCGACGCAGACGTCTGTAACAGCGGGCCTTCTAGCTGCCGCGCTTGGGACGGTCTCCGGATTGATCCAGAGTGGCCCGCTGGGCGACGCGGTCGGATCGATCTGTAACTGGTGTGCGCAACACAACAAATTCGAAATCGTCCGCGAGATCGAGGAACTTGTGCTCAGCAACCAGATGAGCTTGAGAACCATCGTGACGAACAGCTACGCGATCCTAGACGCGCACATTACACGGACCAGGGTTGCGACGTGAACATCGATTGCTCGAAGTGTTCTTCGATGCTTCCGACCAAAGCGCGGGCATGCCGCTGCTGACCACTTACGTCGATATGATTTTCCAACGGATTGCGGAACTGGAGCAGGGTGCGGCCTGGGCGAATGGCACGCCGCAGGCCTTCGGCGGCTATATCTCCTTGCGGTTCATGTCGAGGTCGAAGGGGCTGATCGCGATGCAGCGTTGGTTCAATACCTGTTCTATGGAGATCGCCGGCTTCAACAAGGTGGGCGGCACCAAGCCGTTCCTCACCCAGATCGAGAAGGACGCCTTGGCGCTCGGGGGCACGGTGCATTGGGGTCAGCGCAACGACCTGACGGCCGGGGCCGTTGCCTCGATCTTCGCTGTCGGGTCAAGCAATCATCTGGACCGGTGGCGTAAGGCGCTGTCGCAATTCTCGGGCAATGGCAGGCTGCCCTGCTTCAGCACCGATTTCACCCGACAGCGCGGTCTGGAGGTGGTCCAACCGACCATCGAGAGCTTCACGGTGACTCTCAGCCACCGCCCCGACAGGCACCTTGGCGACCGTGGCCTGGCGGAGCGGGGACGCGCCGGGACCGACCCTTGCAGGTCCTGGCACCACGGCGACGCTGACAATCGCACCCGGTGCGTACCGCATGCCGTTAGCGACAGTGGACGGGTCGTTCGCGGTGCCGATTCCCGCGGGACTATCGAGCTTCCATCTCGATCTTGCCTACACCCTCAACGGCCACACGTTCACGGCCACGCACTCGATCCAGGTCCAAGGCACGTAGGGCATAATTTTCGTGCCCTACCCCGCCTCGGCGAAGCGCTCCGCTTCCGCCAGCTCCACCGACACGATCTGGCTCACGCCTTTTTCCGCCATCGTCACGCCGAACAGGCGGTCCATGCGGGCCATGGTGATGGGGTTGTGGGTGATGGCGACGAAGCGGGTGTCGGCGCGCTTGCGCATGGCGTCGAGGAGGTCGCAGAAGCGCTCGACGTTATAGTCGTCGAGCGGCGCGTCGACTTCGTCGAGGACGCAGATCGGCGCCGGGTTGGTCAGGAACACGGCGAAGATGAGCGCAAGCGCGGTCAGCGCCTGCTCGCCGCCGGAGAGCAGGGTCAGCGTCTGCGGCTTCTTGCCTGGCGGCTGGGCGACCAGCTCGAGGCCGGCCTCCAAGCGGATCGTCGGATTCGACCAGCTGCAATTCGGCCTTGCCGCCCTCGAACAGGGTCGAAAACAGGTCCTCGAAATGGCTGGTTGACGATTTCGAAGGCGGCGAGGAGCCGCTCGCGCCCTTCCTGGTTCAGGGTGTGGATCGCGCCGCGCAGGCGCTTGATCGCCTCGGTCAGGTCGTCGCGCTCCGCAACGAGCTTGTCGCGGCTCTCGAGGACCTCGTTGAGCTCCTCGTCGGCGCGCAGGTTCACGGCGCCGAGCCGCTCGCGCTCGTGGCGCAGATTGTCGAGCTTGCGCTCGACCTCGACCGCGCCCGGCAGCGCGCCGTCGCCCGTCACCGCGGCGAGCGCGGCGAGGCCCGAGGGCTCGCAGTCGAGTTCGCTCGCGATTCGCATGCACGAGCTCTTCGCCGCGCAGGCGCGCGCCCTCGACGCGCTCCTCGGACGCCGCGCGGCTCTCGCGCGCCGCGCCCATCGCCTCGAGCGCCTGACGGGCGGCGCGGTCGGCCTCGGCGAGCGCGGTCTCGCCCAGAGCCAGCGCGTCGGCCGCCTCCCTGCGCGCGGCTTCCGCCTTGTCGTGCTGGTCGGCGAGCGCGTGCGTGCGACGGACGAATTCGTTCGGCGCGTCGGCGATCGCCGCCCGCTCCCGCTCCGCTTCGGCCTGGCGCTCGGAAAACTCGGCGATCCGGGCAAGCGCCCGATCGCGCCGCTCGTTCCAGGAGGAACGCTCGGCCGCGATCGCCTGGCGCCGCACGGCGCGCGCCTGGGTCTCGCGCGCGAGCGCTTGCGCCGCCGCGCGCGCTTCCGCCAGCGCCGCCCGCTCGCGCGCCGCTTCGGCTCGCGCGCGCTCGAGGCTCAATGCGGCGTCGTCGCCGGTCCCGAGCTCGCCAAGCGCGGTTTCAGCGTTCGATCGCCGCTCTTGCGCTTCGTTCAGGGCCGCCCCGGCGCGGGAAAAGGCTTCCTCGACCGCCGACAGCCGCGAGAGCGTCTCGGCGCGCTGGCGTTCGAATTGAGCAAAGGCGTCCCGGGCGGCGTCCGAAGCTCCACGCGCGGCGCGGACGCGCTGGCGCCAGTCCGCTTCCGCGGCGGCGGCGGCGCGGACGGCTTCAGCCGCGGTTGCGGCTTCGCCGCTAAGCGCCGCGACCGTCTGGCGCGCGGCTTCGGCTTCGCGCTCGAGATCGCCAAGGCGATTCTTCTCGAACAGGCGCCGCGCGGCGGGATTTGGCGCGTCGGCCGCCGCGACGAACCCGTCCCAGCGCCAGAGATCGCCTTCGCGGGACACCAGCCGCTGGCCGGGCGCAAGGAGCCGGCTCAACCGTTTTCCATCGCCGCGGTCGACGACCCCGATCTGAGCCAAACGGCGCGCCAGCGCGGGCGGCGCCGCGACACGCGCCGCGAGCGGGTCCGCGCCTGGCGGCAGGCGCGGGTCGTCGCCCGCCGGCGCGATCAGAGACCAGTGGGCCGGGGCCTCGTCGTCGACCGAGGCGTCAAGATCGTCGCCGAGCGCGGCGCCGAGCGCCGCCTCATATCCGCGCGCGACGCTGACCGCGTCGACCGCGCGAGGCCAGGGACCGCCAGCGTCCGAGCCAAGGAGACCGGCAAGCGTGCGCGCCTCGGTTTCCAGTCTCTGCGCCGCGCGCTCGGCGCCGGCCAACGGCCCTCGTGTCTGCGCTTCTCTTTCGCGCGCCGCCGCGTGGCGCTCCTCGGCGGCCAGCGCCTCGCGCTCATGAACCGCGAGCGCCTCGGCCAGCGCGGCCACGGCCTTCGCGCGCGCCGCGCGCTCGGTCTCCTCGAAGCCCGACCCGTTGAGCGCCGAGCGCTCGCGCTCGATTCCGTCGCATTCCGCGGCGAGGCGGGCGAGGCGGCGTCCTTCCTCCTCGACCGCGCCGAGGAGCGTTCGGCGACGGGCGTTGAGGTCCGAGGACGCAGCCTGGGCCTCGGCGAGCGCGCTCTCGGCGCTGGCCGAACGGCGTTCGGCGCTGGCCTCCGCTTCGCGAGCCCTGGCCGCTGCGGCGTCCGCTTCCGCGCCCTCCCCGGCAAGGGCGGAATCTTCCGCGGCGAGCCGGTCCATGACCCCGGCCGCATCGGCGATCAGCGCTTCCTCGCGCTCAAGATCGCCAGCGAATTGGGCCATCCGGCGCTCGAGCTCGGCCTCGCGCTCTCTCGCCCGCTTCTCTTCCGCTTCGAGCGCCTCGCGGGCGAGCGCGATGCGGTGGAGGGCCGCGCCGCGCCGGGCCTCCTCCTCGCGCAAGGCTGGCAGGGCGGCGGCCGCCAGCGCCTGCAGGCGCGCGGCCTCTCCTTGAGCGCGGGTGCGCTCAGCGACTTCGATCAGGTCGGCGTCGAGCCGCCGGCGCGCCTCGGCGAACGCCGCCTCGTGGTCGCGCCAGGCGATGAGACGGGCGAGCGCCTCCTGGCGGCGGATGGCCGAGGCGAGCTCGCGGTAGCGGTTCGACTGGCGGGCCTGACGCTTGAGGCTGTCGACCTGGGCGTCGATCTGCTTCAGCACATCCTCGACGCGGGTGAGATTGTCGTCCGCCCCTTTCAGCCGAAGCTCGGCTTCGTGGCGGCGCGAATGGAGGCCGGAGACGCCGGCGGCCTCCTCCAGAATGAGCCGCCGCGCCTGAGGCCGCGCCGAAATGATCTCGCCGATCTGTCCCTGGCGCACCAGCGAGGGCGAGCGCGCGCCGGTCGAGGCGTCGGCGAACAGGAGCTGGACGTCGCGCGCCCTGACTTCCTTGCCGTTGACGCGGTAGGTCGAGCCGAGGTCGCGCTCGATGCGCCTCGTGACCTCGATCGACTCCGAATCGTTGAAGGCGGCCGGCGCGCGGCGATCGGAATTGTCGAGGAGAAGCCCGACCTCGGCGATGTTGCGCGACGGACGCCGGGTAGAGCCGGCGAAGATCACGTCCTCCATGCCCGAGCCGCGCATGTTCTTGTACGAGCTCTCGCCCATCACCCAGCGCAGGGCCTCGACGAGATTCGACTTGCCGCAGCCGTTCGGCCCGACGACGCCGGTGAGGCCCGGCTCGATCCTGAAGTCGGCGCTGTCGCAGAAGCTTTTGAAGCCGGTCAGGCGCAGCCGCTCGAACTTCATCGCCGCAGCCCTTCGACCGGGGAGAAAAAGCGCAATTTCGCCGGCTTGTACGCGGTCTTCACGTCACCTGGTTCCGCTGCGAATCGCCCCGTGGGCCGCCTCGGCGGTTTAGCCGCCATAACGGAATCGCGCAATCAACCCCGGGGCTCGAGAAACCTGTGCGAAAGTGAGATCGCCGCTCCCGCTCGACTCCGCCCGCTCTTTGCGATATGAGCCGCGCCTCAACTGAAAACAGCGCGCCGAAGCGCTCGCCGGAGCCGTCCCCGGCGTCACGGCAGGAGTCAACGACAATGAACATCATCCAGACGATCGAGGCCGAGCACGCGGCCAAATTGCCCGGCGCCAAGATACCGCCGTTCCAGCCCGGCGACACCGTCATCGTCAACGTCAAGGTCGCGGAAGGCGAGCGCACCCGCGTCCAGGCTTACGAGGGCGTCTGCATCGCGCGGAGCGGGCACGGCCTCAACGAGAATTTCACGGTCCGCAAGATTTCCTACGGCGAGGGCGTCGAGCGCGTCTTTCCTGTCTATTCGCCGATGATCGACTCGGTTAAGGTCGTGCGCCGGGGCAAGGTCCGGCGCGCCAAGCTCTATTACCTGCGCGATCGTCGCGGCAAGTCTGCCCGCATCGCCGAGCGCGCGGAGAGTGCGCCCGCCGCCAAGGAGCCTGGCAAGGAGTGAGCCGGCCCGAAGGGGGAAGGTGATGACGACGCCGATTGTCGCCCAGAAGGGACCCTATTCGCACGAAGTCGCTGCGGGCAAAACCTATTACTGGTGCGCGTGCGGGCGCTCGGCCAATCAGCCGTTCTGCGACGGCTCGCATAAGGCTGTGGGAATGGCGCCCATCGCCTACAAGGCCGAGAAAGACGCCACGGCCTGGTTCTGCGGCTGCAAGCAGAGCAAGAACGCGCCGATGTGCGACGGAACCCACCGCAGCCTGTGAGCCGAGGGTCAGGGGAGCTTCCCCTCGTCCGCAATGGCCGCAATCCTCCTCCTGGGGAGCAATGCAGCCCATTGCGTCCCCAAGGATGGCTTGAGCGTTGTTCCCCTCTCAAGAGCCCATCGAGACGCCGCCTTCCGCCCGGCTCCTCACGACGAGGGGGTTTGGACGTCGCCGGATGACAAAGCCTGTCGAGCCGGGCCAAAGCGAAGGGCGCGATGTCGCCGTCGACGTGCTGGCGCCGGTCGCGGTGGACACGGCCTATAGCTACCGCGCGCCCTCGGGGTTGAAGCTTGAGCCCGGCCAGTGCGTGCGAATGCCGCTTGGCGCGCGCGAGGCGACCGGCGTCGTCTGGGCGGTTCGTCCGGGCGGCGGCGACAACCTGAAATCCGATCGCCGCGACTCCTCGACTGGCCGCCGCTCAAGGCGTCCATGCGCGATTTCATCGACTGGGTGGCGCGCTGGACGCTGAGCCCCCGCGGCATGATTCTGCGCATGGCGATTCGCGCCGGCGAGACCGGCGCGCCGCCGGCGCCGAAATTCGGCCTCGTAGCCTCCGGCAAGGCGCCGGCGCGCATGACGGACGCCCGCTTCCGCGTCCTCACGGCGATCGCGGGTCGCGAGGCGCCGACTCCGAAGTCGGCGCTCGCGGCGCTCGCCGGCTGCTCGACAGGCGTGATCGACGGCCTCATCGCCGAGGGCGCGCTCGTATCCGCTGCGCTGCCCCCCGAGCCGGCCGCCGCGCCGCTCGACCCGGATTTCCACCAAACCCGCCTCAACCCCGACCAGCGCGTCGCGGCTGACGATCTCAGCCGTCGCGTCGCGGAGCGCGCCTTCTCGGCCACGTTGCTCGAGGGCGTGACCGGATCGGGCAAGACGGAGGTCTATTTCGAGGCCGTCGCCGAGGTTCTCCGCCAGGGCCGCCAGGGGCTCGTGCTCGTGCCAGAGATTGCGCTGACCGCGCAATTCCTCGACCGGTTCGCGGCCAGGTTCGGCGCAAGGCCGGCCGAATGGCACTCGGGGCTCACCGAGCGCCAGCGCGAGCGCGTCTGGGCCGCAACGGCGAGGGGCGAAGCGCGAATCGTCGTCGGCGCGCGTTCGGCCCTGTTCCTGCCTTTCGCCGACCTCGGCCTCATCGTGGTCGATGAGGAGCATGACGGCGCCTACAAGCAGGAAGAGGGCGTCATCTACAACGCGCGCGACATGGCTGTGGTGCGCGCGCGGCTCGAAAAGGCGCCGATCGTGCTCGCCTCCGCGACGCCCGCGCTCGAGACTCGCTTCAACGCCGGGAGCGGGCGCTATCGCTGGCTCAAGCTCCCCTCGCGCTTCGGCGAGGCGACGCTTCCCGACATCGCCGCCGCCGATCTCAGGCGCGAGGGGCCTCCGCGCGGGCGGTGGCTCTCGCCGCGCGCGATCGCAGGCGTGGAGGAAGCCAGAGGCCGGGGGGAGCAGGCGCTTCTCTTCCTCAACCGCCGCGGCTACGCGCCGCTGACGCTCTGCCGGGCGTGCGGCCATCGCTTCGAATGTCCGAATTGCGCCGCCTGGCTGGTCGAGCACCGCTTCCGCGCGGCGCTCGTCTGCCATCATTGCGGACACGTCGAGCCGCGCCCGAAGCTCTGCCCGAACTGCCACGAGGCCGACACCCTCACCGCCTGCGGTCCGGGCGTCGAGCGGCTGGCCGAGGAGGCGGCGGTTCTCTTTCCCGACATCCGGACGCTCGTCTTGTCGTCTGACTTTCCCGGCGGGATCGAGACCCTGCGCTCCCAGCTCGACGCGGCGGCGCGCGGCGCCTACGACCTCATCATCGGCACGCAACTGGTCGCCAAGGGCCACAATTTCCCGCTTCTGACATTCGTCTGCGTGGTCGACGCCGATGTCGGCCTCGCCAACGCCGATCCGCGCGCGGCCGAGCGCACGTTCCAGCTTCTGCGCCAGGCGACCGGGCGTGCGGGACGCGGCGAGAAGGTCGGCCGGGCGCTGCTCCAGACCTGGCAGCCGGACCATCCGGTGATCGCGGCGCTCATTTCAGGCGACGCCGAGCGGTTCTACGCGCAGGAGACCGAGGAGCGCCGGCGCGGCGGCCTGCCGCCGTTCGGGCGCCTCGCCGCGATCATCGTCTCGGCCGAAGACCGCGGCGCGGCCGAAGCGCACGCGCGCGGCCTCGCGCGCGCCGCCCACGCCCTGCCGGAAGGAAAGGGCTGGCGGGTTGCGCCGCTCGGGGGCCAGCCGCGTGACAATGAGATCGTACTCCTCGGCCCGGCGGAAGCGCCGATCGCGGTCCTACGCAAGCGGCACCGGTTCCGACTCGCCGCCAAGGCGCCGCGCTCGGCCGACCTGCAGGGGTTCCTGCGCGCCATGCTCGCCGCCGCGCCGCCGCCGCGCGGCGGGGTGCGGGTTTCGATCGACGTCGATCCGCAGAGCTTTTTGTGACTGGGGAACTCAATCAGGCTAGACTGGTCTCGGCCCGAACCGGCCTCCAAACTGATGGGGTCGATCGTGGGCCCCTTCCGCGAGCCGCGCTGATATAACGGTTGGCCTTTCTTTTGCCTCCTAAGACGCGCATGAGGCGCGCCCGCGAGGGTACGAGTGGCAGAAAACATTCCTGACGAAATCGGGCGCCCGCCGCGCGCCCCGGGCGGCCAGCAGATCAACGCCCAGGAAATGCTGGCCGAATTGGTGCGAACTCGTCGAGTCCTCAAGGCTCGCGCCAGAGGGAGCGCCGCCGCCTGTCGAGACTGTGGCGGAGTCGGACGGGGAGACGGCGCGGCGGCTCGAAATGAACTGGCTGCCCCTGTCAGCCAACGGGCCCTCGACTGACCCGAAAGAGACGGTCGTCGCCGTTGACCCGCCCGAACCGCGTAAATCTTCCTATTCCAACCGTCCGAACGGAATCGGTCCAGCGGCGGGACGGCGTTCCGGAGCCTGGGCTTTCGGGGTCTCGGCTCTCGTTGTCGGCGGCGCGGCGGTGATCGGCTCGATCTTCTGGCTAGGACAAATAAAGTCCGAACCCTCAAAGGCGCCGCCCTCCATCGCGGAGGCGCGGGGCCAGCCCAAAGTGCAGCCGCGCGGCATTCCGAGCGTCGCGACTTCGAGCGGCGCCGAGGCGGCCGCTCCGAGAGACGGCGCGCAGCCGGCAGAAAGCAAGGCCGCCGGTCCCGAAGAGCGAACAACCAACCTGATCGCTCACGCCTTACCCGAAAATCCGCCGCTCTCTCAAGATTTGGGGCCCGCAGCTATTGGCGGGGCGCAACCGACGGGCCCAACCGCCGCGACGCCGTCCGCCACGGCGCCGGTCAATACGCCCGCTCCAGCGGGGCCGGTCGCGTCCGCTCCACCCCCAGCGCCGGCCAATCCGCCGGCTCCGGCGGCGCCGGTCGCGGCGCCTGCGCCGGCCGCCTCGCAGTCTCTTGATTCCAAGGCCGCGCCGGCCGTTTCGCTTCCACCCGCCCCGGCCCCGACCGCGACGCTAACCACCTCCGCCACGGGGTCGGGCGTGGCCGCGCGCGCGAGCGAAGCGCCGTTGCCGCCGGTCAGGCCTGCGCCGAAGCCCGCGAGCCAGGCGGGCGCGGCTACCCAGCGTTCGACCGCCAAACTCGAACTCCCCGTCAAGCTTTCAAGTCAATCCGGGGCTCATGTCGTCGCCAAGACTGGCGCGGCCGCCGCGGCTCCCGAGACGAAAACGCCGCTCAAGCCGGCCCAGGCCTCGGCCGAACCGCAGGCCGCCCCGTCGCAGCAACCAGCGCCGGCCCCCCAGCAGCCAAATCCCAATCCGGTGGCGCGCGCCTTCGGCACTGTGGCGGGCGCGGTGGGCGCGGTGGCCGGGCTCATTCCCTTCGTACCCCATTGATGGCGCCGTAGAGCGGCAACAGCGGGCGGAGCGCGGTCAGGGAATCTCCATGCCGTCCTCGAACCGGGCGTGGGCCGAGCGCATCGTCACCAGCTCCTCGGCGGCGGTCGGGTGGACGGCTATCGTCGCGTCGAAGTCGGCCTTGGTCGCGCCCATCGTCATCGCCACCGCGACGAGCTGGATCATCTCGGCCGCCTCATGGGCGAGGATATGCGCGCCGACGATGCGGTCGGTCGCGCCGTCGACGATGAGCTTCATGATCGCCCGCTCGGGGGAGCCCGACACGGTCGCCTTGAGCGGCCGAAAGTCGGTCTTGTAGACGTGCACTTTCGGGAACCGCTTCAGGGCTTCCTTTTCGGTCAATCCGACCGCGCCCAGTTCCGGCGTGCCGAACACCGTGCTCGCGATCGTGTCGTAGCGGATCGGCGGCGCGCCCTTGCCGAACAGCCGGTCGGCCAACGTGTGCCCCTCGCGAATGGCGACCGGGGTGAGATCGACCCGGTGGGTCGCGTCGCCAATGGCGTGGATCGAGGGCACATTGGTGGTCAGATTATCGTCGACCTTGACCGCGCCATGGGCGTCGCTGAGCTCGACGCCCGCGGCCTCGAGACCGAGCCCGGCGGTATTGGGCAGACGGCCGGTCGCGATCAGAACCTGGTCGGCCTCAACGATTGAGTCGTTGGACAGCGTCACGCGCAAAGCGCTATCGGCTTTTTTCTCGATCCGCGTGGGCAAGCAGCCGAAGCGATGGACGACGCCCGCGCGCGCCATCGCGGCGCGCATGCCGTTGCGCATGTCGTCGTCGAAGCCGCGCAGAATGTTGGGCGCGCGCATGACCTGGGTGACCTGCGAGCCGATCCGCTGGAAGAGCGACGCGAACTCGATCGCGATATAGCCGCTGCCGACCACCAGAAGCCGGCGCGGGAAGACCGCGAGATCGAAAACCTCGTTCGAGCTGATCGCGTGCTCGATCCCCTCAACATCGGGAAGCATCGTCGGACGCGACCCACAGGCGATGAGGATATGGCGGGCGGTGACCTCGCTCCCATCGGCAAGCCGCGCCCGGTGCGGGTCGACGACGATCGCCCGCTGCTCGATGAGCTTGGCGCCCGAGCGCTTGAGATTGTCGCGGTAGGCGTCGCTGAGCCGCCCGATCTCCTTGTCCTTGGCTTGAACCAGGGCCCGCCAGTCGAACCTCGTCTCGCCGACGCTCCAGCCGAAACCCGCGGCGTCCCGGAAGTCGTCGGCGAAGCGGCTGGCGTGGACGTAGAGCTTCTTCGGCACGCAGCCGCGGATCACGCAGGTGCCGCCGATGCGGCTTTCTTCTGCGACCAGCGTCTTGGCGCCATGGCCAGCGGCGATGCGCGCCGCCCGCACGCCGCCCGATCCCGCCCCGATGACGAAAAAATCGACGTCGAAAGCCATATTTGACGCTCTCCGCCGCGCGAAAGCAGGCGATTCTAGAAGTCGACGCCCTTCTTCTTCATTTCCTGGCGGGCGCGGGTCACGATGTCGGTCGACAGCTTGTCGCGCCACGGCCCGGTGACGTCGCCGAGCCTTTGCAGAAAGACCGGCGTGACCGAGATATATTTCTTACCCGTTGGGCTATCGAAGAAGGCCGCGACCTCGGTGATCTCCTTTTCCGACATTTCCGAGGCGAGGAGCGTCGCTGCCTGGTCGTAGGTAATCTTCGCGGTCGTGTCGAATTCGGGCTGAATTGCTTTCAGGGTTGCGCGCAGGGAATCCCTGATATCGGGCCTGGTCCGGGTGACGTTCGCTTCAAGCTCGGCCATCATGCCAGGAACGACGAGCGCAATGGATTGCTTGACGCCGATGTCGCCGAGAATCCTGTCTGCGGCGGCGATAGCGGCGGGCGAGGGCGCGCCCGGCGCCGAGGGCGCAGCTGGCGCGGCTAGCCGGCGCCGGGGCCGGAACCGCGGGAGCGGCGGCATCCTGCGCTCTCGCGGCCGGGGTCAGCGTCGCGAGCGTGATGAGAGAGGCGGCGCCGATGGCGCTTCGGGCGAAGGCGGACATCAAAGAAACTCCTGGGGGCAGCGCTTTAATCTTCAGTTCCGGTCGCCAAGGACCTGCACGCCCTCGGCGCCGGCGACGATCGCCGAGCGTGCAAAGCCGATGAAGAGTCCGTGCTCGACGACGCCGGGAATCATCGCCAGGCTCTCGCCGAGCCGCTCAGGCTGATCGATGGCGCCAAGCGAGCAATCGAGAATGTAGTGCCCTCCGTCCGTGACGAACGGCGCCACGCCGCCGCGCAGGCGGACGGGGCCGGAGAGGCCAAGACCGGCAAGGGCTCGTTCGATATGCCCCTTCGTCGCCGCAAGGCCGAAGGGAACGACCTCGACGGGCAGGGGGAAGGCGCCGAGGCGCGGAACGAGCTTGGTCGAATCGGCGATCACCACCATTCTTTTCGACGCGGCGGCGACAATCTTCTCCCGCAGGAGCGCCCCGCCGCCGCCCTTGATCAGTCGGAGCTCGGGGTCGATTTCGTCCGCCCCGTCGACCGTCAGATCGAGCTCCGAAACTTCGTCCAGGGTCGAGACCGGAATGCCAAGAGCCCTTGCCTGAGCTTCGGTCGCTTGGGAGGTGGCCACGCAAAGAATATCAAGCCCGCCCCGGACCTTGTCCCCGACGAGATCGACGAAGTGGTGGGCGGTCGTGCCGCTGCCTAGGCCGAGCTTCATCCCGGGCCTCACGAATTCCAGCGCCCGTTGCGCCGCCTCCCGCTTTCCCCGATCTTTTTCCGCCGCTGCGGTCATCGCCCCTGCTCGTTTACCCGCGGCTTTCGCGCGACTTTCGGACATTGGACCCGGCAAGAGACCGTCCGCATGGAACAACCGCCACGGATCGCCGCAGCGCGCGGCGAGGCCGGGTTGAAACGTCGCTTTACCGGGTGACGCCAACGAAGGCAAACGCCTCGCGTCGGCGCCCAGCCGCGCCTATTTCGGCGCTGCGTCGAGCACGTCCTCAAACGTGCGTAATCCGGCCGTCGAGGCATTGACCAGCACCGCCATATTGCCCGGCGCATGCTGATTCTTCCACATCTTGGTGTGGGCGACGGGAATCTGCGCCCAAGGAAAGACCTCGGACATGCACGGATCAATGCGTCGGTCGATCACGAAATTGTTAGCCGCCGAGGCCTGCTTGAGATTGGCGAAATGGGAGCCCTGAATGCGCTTCTGGCGCATCCAGACGAAGCGGGCGTCGAAGGTGAGGTTGAAGCCTGTGGTGCCGGCGCAGAACACCACCATGCCGCCGCGCTTCACGACAAAGCACGATACCGGGAATGTCTGTTCGCCGGGATGCTCGAACACCGTATCGACATCCTTCCTGCCGGTGATGTCCCAGATCGCCTTGCCGAACTTTCGCGCGCCGCCCATGAAGGCCGCATATTCGGGCGAATTCACCTTCGGCAGTTGACCCCAGCAATCGAAGTCCTTGCGGTTGATCACCCCCTTGGCGCCAAGCGACATCACATAGTCGCGTTTCGTCTCGTCCGAGATGACGCCGATCGCATTGGCGCCGGCGGCGGCGCAGAGCTGAACGCCGAAGACGCCCAACCCTCCGGAGGCGCCCCAGACGAGAACATTGTCGCCCGGCTTCAGGCGATGCGGCTCATGGCCGAACAGCATCCGATAAGCGGTGGCGAGAGTGAGCGTATACGACGCGCTCTCTTCCCAGGTGAGATGCTTCGGGCGCGCCATCAGCTGGCGGTCCTGCACCCGGCAGAATTGCGCGAATGAGCCGTCGGGCGTCTCGTAGCCCCATATGCGCTGCGAGGCCGAGAACATCGGGTCGCCGCCGTTGCATTCCTCATCGTCGCCGTCGTCCTGGTTGCAATGGACGACGACCTCGTCGCCGACTTTCCAGCGCTTGACCTTGGAGCCGACGGCCCAGACGACGCCGGACGCATCGGAACCAGCGATGTGGTAAGGATTCTTGTGGACGTCGAGCGTCGAGACCGGCTCGCCGAGCGCCGCCCAGATGCCGTTGTAGTTGACGCCGGCGGCCATCACCAAGACCAGCACGTCGTGACTGTCGAGCGGCCAGGTCGGCACGACCTCGATTTGCATCGACTTCTCCGGCGGTCCGTGCCGCTCCTTGCGCACGACCCAGGCGTACATTGACGCGGGCACGTGACCCAGCGGCGGGATCTCGCCGATTTCGTAGAGATCCTTGTTTTGCGCCGCTTGAAGCGGCTCGGCGCCGGGGCGGGTGTTCATGGCTACCTCTTCGGACAGCGTCCTCGCGATGCTGCTCGCGCCAAATTGGCGCGAATATTGCGCCGCACAATCGACCATTGCGCCTGCGCGGCCGAAAATCAATCAGACTTTAGCCGATTTGCGGTTGTTGGCTTGCCCACGATGGAATTTACGCCATGGCAGGAAATCGCGCGTAGGCAAGAAAGGAGCGCGGCCGACGATCTCGGCCCCGGGCGGGCCAAGGACCTGCGGCAATGTCAGAGTGGCCGTTACTGAATATGGTTCTCGGCCTCGAGGGATTCGACTTCGCGGCTTTTCTCCTGAGCGCCGTCGTTGCATTCTTTTCCATTGGCTTTGCTGTCGATTACATCGTCGGGCGGCAGGGAATGGGACCTTACTGGAATTCCTTCTATGCGACGCTGGGCGCTTACGCTGGGCTCTGCGCCCACGACTGGTGGCTCAGGCCCTATGGCGTCTATGAGCCCTACCTGACCATCGTCGTGGTTGTCGGAGGGCTGCTTACGACGGTGCTCACGGTCAGCGCAGTGGCGATGCGCTAAGGGGCGCGAGGCTTCGGCCGACAGATGTGGCGCCGCGGCATATTTTCTGTAATTGTGCCATGCACAAAACCTTTGGCGCAGGCGAGCGCGACGCCGGCCGGACGCGCCTTGCGGGAACTGGAGCATGGCCCAGGGGGACCAACCGATGACAGCGGGGCGGCGGGCGCGCGCCGACAAGCCGTGGATCTTCCGCACCTATGCCGGGCATTCGACGGCGCGCGAATCGAACCGGCTCTACCGCCAGAACCTCGCCAAGGGGCAGACGGGCCTCTCGATCGCCTTCGACCTGCCAACCCAGACCGGGTTCGACAGCGACCATATCCTGGCGCGCGGCGAGGTCGGCAAGGTCGGGGTCGCGATCTCCCATATCGGCGATATGCGGGCCCTGTTCGAGGGCATCCCGCTCGCGTCGATGAACACCTCCATGACCATCAACGCGACTGCGCCCTGGCTGATGGCGCTCTACATCGCGACCGCGGACGAGCAGGGCGCGCCGCGCGATGAGCTCCAGGGCACGACCCAGAACGATATCATCAAGGAATATCTGGCGCGCGGCGCCTATGTGTTC
Organism: uncultured Alphaproteobacteria bacterium; assembly: GCA_963761435.1. GTDB lineage: Bacteria > Pseudomonadota > Alphaproteobacteria > Rhizobiales > Beijerinckiaceae > Roseiarcus. The sequence continues at coordinate 93,316 of CAVXHJ010000017.1, forward strand.
CCGCCCGAGGCGTCGCTTCGGCTGACCAAGGATCTGATCCTTTTCTGCGCCCGCGAGACGCCGAAATGGAACCCAATGAACGTCTGCTCCTACCACCTGCAGGAAGCAGGCGCGACGCCGGTGCAGGAACTGGCCTATGCGCTGGCGACCGCGATCGCGGTGCTCGAGCGGGTGCGCCAGTCGGGCGAGGTCGAGGACGCGGGCTTCGCCAATGTGGTCGGAGGCATGTCGTTCTTCGTCAATGCGGGCATGCGCTTCGTCACCGAGCTCGCCAAGATGCGAGCCTTCGTCGAGCTCTGGGACGAGATTGCGCGCGACCGCTTCGGCGTCGCCGATCCGGCGAAACGCCGCTTCCGCTATGGCGTCCAAGTCAATTCGCTAGGTCTCACCGAGCAGCAACCGGAGAACAACGCCTATCGCATCCTGATCGAGATGCTCTCGGTCGTGCTTTCGAAACGGGCGCGAGCGCGCGCGGTGCAATTGCCGGCCTGGAACGAGGCGCTTGGCCTGCCGCGCCCGTTCGACCAGCAATGGTCGCTGCGCCTGCAGCAGATCATGGCCTACGAGACCGATCTCCTTGAGTTTGGCGACCTCTTCGACGGCAGCAAGGAAATCGCGGCCCTGGTCGAGACGCTCAAGGCCGAAGCCAAGGCCGAGATCGCGGCGATCGACGCCATGGGCGGCGCGGTCAAGGCGATCGAAACCGGCGCCCTCAAGTCCCGCCTCGTCGAATCCAACACCCGCCGGCTCGAGGCGATCGAGCGCGGCGAGCAGATCGTCGTCGGGGTCAACGCCTTCATGAATTCCGAGCCGAGCCCGCTGACCGCGGGCGAGACCTCGATCATGGTTCCCTCGGCGGAAGCCGAGGCGGAGCAGATCGCAAGCCTCAACGCCTGGCGCGCGAGCCGCGACCCGAAGCGCGTCAAGGAGGCGCTGCGGATGCTGCGCATGGCGGCGGCGAGCGGGGTGAACATCATGCCCGCCTCGATCGAGGCGGCGAAGGCTGGCGTGACCACGGGCGAGTGGGGCGATGCGCTGCGCGCCGAATTCGGCGAGTTCCGCGCGCCGACCGGCGTTTCGCTCAAGGCCCGGCAGGAGGAGTCGGCCGATCTCGACGCGCTCCGGGCCGAGGTCGAGCGCGTGTCGCTCAAGCTCGGGAAGCGGATCAAGTTCCTCGTCGGCAAACCCGGCCTCGACGGCCATTCCAACGGCGCCGAGCAGATCGCCGCCCGCGCGCTCGATGCAGGGATGGACGTCATCTACGACGGCATCCGCTTCAGCCCCGCCGAGATCGCCGAGCGGGCCAAAGCGGGCGTCCATTGCGTGGGCTTGTCGATCCTCTCCGGGTCGCATGTCGCGCTGACCGAAGAGGTGATTGCTGCGCTTCGTGCGGCCGGCCTTCAGCGGGTTCCGGTGATCGTCGGCGGCATCATCCCGCCCGCCGACGCGGAGCGGCTCAAGGCCGCAGGAGTCGCCGCAGTCTATACGCCCAAGGATTTCGCGATCAACGGCATCCTTGGCGCGATCGTGAAGGAGGTCGAGGCGCGGCACGACGAGGAGAGCGCGTCCGCAGTCGGATGCGGTTGCGCTGCGAGTTCAGCCGATTTCCGCTGTTTGCGCGATCAACGTGCGGGTTATCGGGGTTATCGGTGACACTTTACTCAATCCCCAAATTGGCCCGCCGCTGTAATCCCCGTAATCCGTAATCATCGCGGTAGCGCTAATCTCCAACGTTGTGGTCGCCTCACTATTCCCCACGTTGCTTCGTCAATTTCTTCACCCGATGCTTTTGGTAGGCGAGCACGGCCGAGCTGAAGGGAAACGAGCGGTCGACGCGCAGATGGGTGAGCGAGACAAGCAATCTCTCGCCGCCGTCTTTGATCTCGATGTGGCAGAGGATGCCGCCTTCATCGCCGGCGTATGACACTTCGCGGGCGATCTGTCTGGGCTCGAGGTCGAAAGCGACGCGCTCGGCGCGAAGATGTGCCATCAGCGGCGGGGTTAACTCGACCTCGAACGGCGTGGCGGCCTTCAAGGCGACGACGAGTTCGAGCATCTTTTCCGGTCTATCGAGCATCGCGCCCTCCGAATGTTCGCCGAGACTGCTCACAGGTTATCGACAGGTTATCGGTTATCGGGTTATCGGTGACACTTTACTCAATCCCCGAATCGGCCCGCCGCATCCCTTGCGACCCGTCTCTCGGCGCGTGGCGGCGTGCCGGAAGATCGGCTGCAGAGCGATCATTAAAATTAGGGGATTGAGTAAAGTGTCACCGTAATCCCCCCGTAATCCCCACGGTAATCCCCACGGTAATCCACGATCAGGAGATGGGCGGCGCGCAATGTTGATGCGGCGGTCGCCCCGGCTCTCTCCTGTCGCGCTCAGGCCATATACTGCCCGCCGTTGGCGGACAAAGTCGCGCCGGTGATGAAGCCCGCGTCGTCAGCGGCGAGGAAGGTCACGCAGCGGGCGATATCTTCCGGTTCGCCAAGACGGCCGACCGGGATCAGGGGAAGGATGCTCTTCGCCACGACATCGGGACTGATGGCCTTGACCATATCGGTCGCGATGTAGCCGGGGCAGATCGCGTTCACGGTGATCCCCGCGCGAGCGCCCTCCTGCGCCAGCGCCTTGACGAAGCCGATATCGCCGGCCTTGGCCGCGGAATAGTTGACCTGTCCCATCTGCCCCTTCTGGCCGTTGATCGACGAGATGCAGATCACCCGGCCGAACTTGCGCTCGCGCATGCCCTCCCACACCGGTCGTGTCATGTTGAACAGGGAATTGAGGTTGGTGTTGATGACGTCGTACCATTGGTCCGGCGTCATCTTGTGGAACATGCCGTCCTTGGTGATCCCGGCGTTGTTGACCATGATATCGACCGGCCCGAGGTCCTTGGCGACCTGAGCAAGGCCGGCCACACACTCGTCGTACTTGGCGACATTCCACTTATAGACGTGAACGCCGGTCTCGGCCTTGAATTTGGCCGCCGCGTCATCGTTGGAATGATAGGTCGCCGCGACCTGACATCCGGCGGCCTTCAGCGCCTTGGAGACGGCCGCGCCGATGCCGCGCGTGCCGCCAGTCACAACTGCAACTCTCGCCATGTTTCCTCCCTACCTTTTTTCCGGCGCGGGCACGCGCGTGGCGGCCAGCGTCCGTTCGATTCTAAACGTCACTGCGAGGAGCTCCTCGCAATGACGGATCTGGTCTAGCGTTCGACAGCCATCGCGATGCCCATGCCGCCGCCGATGCACAGCGTCGCCAGGCCCTTTTTTGCGTTGCGGCGCGCCATTTCGTGCAGGAGCGTGGTCAGCACCCGCGCGCCCGAAGCGCCGATCGGATGACCGAGCGCGATCGCCCCGCCGTTGACGTTGACGATCGCGGGATCCCAGCCGAGGTCCTTGTTGACCGAGAGCGCCTGGGCGGCGAACGCCTCATTGGCTTCGACCAGATCGAGGTCCTTGACCGACCAGCCGGCCTTTTCCAGCGCCTTGCGGCTGGCGGGAATCGGGCCTGTCCCCATGATCGCGGGGTCGACGCCGGCGGTGGCCCAGGAAACGATGCGCGCCATTGGCGTTAGTCCCCGCCGTTTGGCCTCGGCGGCGCTCATGACAACCAACGCCGCCGCCCCGTCATTGAGGCCGGAGGCGTTGGCGGCGGTCACCGATCCGTCCTTGGAGAAGGCTGGCTTCAGTTTCGCCATCGCCTCATAAGTCGCGCCGTGGCGCGGATATTCGTCGGCGTCGACGATGATGTCGCCCTTGCGGGTCGAGACCGTGAACGGCACGATCTCATCCTTGAACCGGCCGGCCTTCTGCGCCGCCTCGGCCTTGTTCTGCGAAGCGACGGCGAAGCGGTCCTGGTCCTCGCGGCTGATCTGCCACTTTCTGGCGATATTCTCCGCCGTGTTGCCCATGTGATAACCGTGGAAGGCGTCGATGAGGCCGTCCTGCAGCATCGTATCGACGAGCTTCAGTTCCCCCATCTTGACCCCGCTCCGGAGGTAGGCCGCGTGGGGGGCGAGCGACATCGACTCCTGCCCGCCGGCGACGATGATGTTGGCGTCGCCATTGGCGATCTGCTGGAGACCGAGGGCAACCGCGCGCAAGCCGCTGCCGCAGAGCTGGTTGACGCCGAAAGCGGTCTTTTCCTGCGGCACGCCAGCCTTCATCGCCGCCTGGCGGGCCGGATTCTGGCCCTCCGCCGCCGAGAGGACCTGGCCAAGAATCACCTCGTCCACCTCTTTGGCGTCGATTTTCGCCGCCTCGAGAGCGCCCTTGATGGCGACAGCGCCAAGATCATGCGCCGGCGTCGAGCCGAACGCGCCGTTGAACGATCCTACCGGGGTTCTTTTGGCGCTGGCGATGACGATCTCAGAGGCTGGCATAACAATCTCCCTGTCCGAGCAATGGTGGCGAGGCGCCTGATCGGATGGCTTTGTACACGATCTCAGGCAAACGGCGCCACTAACATATAGGCGCCTCGGCGCCGCGGAGCGAGGGCGCCCCATCGTGCTTCGCGCGCGCGCTGCGCCGCAAAAATAAGATTGTCGCGCAGCAAAAAAAACGCTTATCTTGTGTTGACCCGAAAGGGCCCGCGTCATTCTGGGACCCGCAACCTCATGGCTGATTCCGCTCCAACCACGATCAAAAAATACGCCAACCGCCGGCTCTACAATACCGCGTCGAGCGCCTATGTGACCCTGGCCGACCTGGCGAAAATGGTCAAAGGCGGAGAGGACTTCATCGTCTACGACGCCAAGACCAATGAAGACATTACCCGCTCGGTGCTCACCCAGATCATCTTCGAGCAGGAGGGGATCGAGGGCCAATCTCTGTTGCCCACGACATTCCTGCGCCAGCTGATTCGTTTCTACGGCGACAGCATGCAGGCGATCTTGCCGAGCTATCTCGAGTTCTCGATCGACCGTTTTTCCGGCGAGCAGCCGGCGATGCGCGAAGCGGCAAGCCGCATGTTCGGCCCGGACGCGTTTTCCACCGGCTCCTTCGCGGCGATGCAGGAGCTGACCAAGAAGAACTTCGCCGCGTTCAATCAGGCGCTGGCGATGTTCTCCCCGTTCGCCGGCGGAAAGTCGGCGGCGGAACTGCCGGCGAAAAAGGCAAATTCCGCGGACGACATCGACGAATTGCGCAATCAGCTCTCGGACATGCAGAAGAAGCTCGAATCGCTCGCCAGCAAGAAGAGCTGAAAGGCGTCAGAAGCGGTCCTTGCGGGCGCGGATTTCCCCGAACACCGCCGCCGGATCGGCGCCCGCCATGCCGACCGCCGCCTGGACCGCCGGATCCTCGGCTCGCAGGAACGGATTGGCGGCGAGCTCGGCGGCGATCGTGGTCGGCAGGGTCGGGCGTCCTTCCGCGCGAAGCCGCGCCACTTCATCGACCCTGGCTTTCAGCGCCGGATTCTCGGCCTCGATCGTGACGGCGAAGCGGCCGTTCGCCTCGGTATATTCGTGGCCGCAATAGATCTTGGTCTCGCCGGGCAGGGCGGCGAGCTTGGCCAGCGAACTCCACATCACCGGGTAGGGCGTCTCGAACACGCGCCCGCAGCCGAGCGAGAACAGCGTGTCGCCGCAAAACGCCGTCTCGCCGTCGGCGAAATAATAGGCGACGTGCCCGAGCGTATGCCCCGGCGTCTCGATCACTTTCGCCGCGAGCGAGCCGACGCGCGCGAAGTCGCCTTCGACCACCTTGTGGTCGAGGAACGGAATCCGCGCCACGTCCTTGGCCGGTCCCCAGACCCGCGCATTCGGGAACTTCGCCTTCACCTCCGGGACGCCCTGGATGTGGTCGGCGTGATGATGGGTGATGAAGATATCGGAAAGCGTCCAGCCGCGCTCGGAGAGCGCCTTGAGCGTCGGTCCGGTCTCCGGCACGTCGACGCACGCCGTTGCTCCGGTCGTCGAATCGTGAATGAGCGCGCCGTAATTGTCGGTGAGACAGAGATATTGATGAACGCTCATCGTCATGGATGACTCGCCAATCGGGTTCGGGGTCGGCGCAATATAGCCGGGCGGGCGGCCGTTGTCTTTCGGCGGCGATATGCGACGCGCGCGAGCGCATTGCGAAAGGTCGAGCGGTCGTTCAAAGTCGCCGGACCCCGCGGTCCGGCCGATCTCGATGCCTCTCGACGTGCATGGTTTGCAGAGCTTCTACGGTTCGCCCCTGGGCGCCGTCGCTCGAAGGCTGATCGGGCGCGTCCTGCGGGAGCGGTGGGAGAACGCCTCCAACCTCTCCGTCGCCGCGGTCGGCTACGGAACGCCATATCTCGACCGGATCCGCGACGGCGCCAGGCGATGCCTCGCGCTCATGCCGGCGGAACAGGGCGTCGTCATCTGGCCGGGAGGCGGCCGATGCTCGGCGGCGCTTGTGGACACGCGAATGCTGCCGCTGCCCGACGGCTCGATCGATCGCCTGCTCTTGGCCCATGCTCTGGAGGCGGCCGACCGGCCCGACGCGTTGCTCGAGGAGCTGTGGCGCGTCACCGCGCCGGAGGGACGAATCCTCGTGATCGCCCCCTCCCGACGCGGGGTCTGGGCGCGCGCGGACAGCACGCCTTACGGGCAGGGCCAGCCCTATTCGAAGCCGCAGCTCCGCGATCTCCTTCACCGCGCGGAATTCTCGCCAATCTTCTGGGGCGAGGCGCTTTATGCGCCGCCGGTCGCGCGGCCGTTCATGATCCGCGCCGCGCCGGCGATCGAACGCGTCGGCGCGGCGCTTCAACTCCCTTTCGCCGGCGTCCACATCGTCGAGGCGATCAAACAGGTCTATCGTCCGGTCGGCGTCCGAAAGGTCGCCCGCGCACGACTGGCTCCTCTGAAACCCGTCCTCGCGCCGAGCGCTCAACGGCAACGCCATTCCGAATGATTGCAGTCCATTTTCGGGTTGGCGCCGCTGATTGCGCATGCTTGTAAAGCTGGCCCAACCATACTCGAACAAGGTGAAGCCGAACATGCCCGCCAACGATCGCCTTCTGGTCCTGCTGCGTCATGGCCAGAGCGAATGGAACCTGAAGAACCTGTTCACCGGCTGGCGCGACGTCGATTTGAGCCCGGCCGGGGTCGAAGAGGCCAAGGCGGCTGGCCGGCGCCTCAAGGCGCAAGGAATCACCTTCGACCTCGCGTTCACTTCGGCCCTCATCCGAGCCCAGCACACACTCGCTCTCGCGCTCGCCGAGATGGGGCAGGCGGGCCTGTCCGAAAGCCGGGACCAAGCGCTAAACGAGCGCGACTACGGCGAACTCGTTGGCCTCAACAAGGACGATGCACGCAAGAAATGGGGCGAGGAACAGGTTCACAAATGGCGCCGCAGCTATGACGTCCAGCCGCCCGGCGGAGAAAGTCTCAAGGACACTGTCGCCCGCGCGCTGCCCTATTATTGCCAGAACATTCTCCCGGCGGTGCTCGGGGGAAAACGGGTGCTGGTGGCGGCGCACGGCAACTCGCTCCGCGCGCTGGTCATGGTGCTCGACCGCCTCACGCCCGAGACCATTCCGACGATGGAGCTCGCGACCGGCGTGCCCCTGGTTTATCGCCTCAACCCTGATTCGACCGTCGCGTCGAAGGAGATCCTGGCGGCGTGATCGCGGGACGCCTCGCCCTTAACCTTTTGTGAGGAGGCTGGGTTACACTGACCTCAGGTGATTCGCGGTTCGCGGAGCTGAGCAATGTTGGCCAAGACCTCGGCTATTGGAAAGACTTGGATCGCCGCGGTGGCGGCTACGGCGGCATGCGCGTTTGCGCCGCCGGCCAGCGCCGCCGCCGAGCCTCAATACGAGTTTCTCCCTGCGCCGCAGATCAATCTCTCGCTCGTCTATCGACTCGATAAATTGACCGGGGACGTGATCGCGTGCCAGTTCGCGCACAATCCTGGCAGGACAGACGTCGGACCGGGCGCGTTCGGCGTCACGTCCTGCTATCGTGGCGGCGATGGCGCGACGAAACAGGAGCCCGGCGACTATGGACTCATCGCGACCCGGCACGAGCAGGAAGGCGGCGTGTTCCGGGTTGACTACCGCACCGGCGGCCTCAGCATCTGCTATCTTTATTTCCAGCGCGAGAAGCAGGGCGATCACGAGGCCATCGCCGATCAATATGTCGTTTGCACGCCTCAGTGGAAACAGGCTGCGCCCACACGCTCAAGTGGCGCAGTCGGCGAGGCTCCGGAAGCCGCAGGGACTCCGGCGCGAGACTGACCTGCGCCCGTCAAGCCCTTGGCTTTGAAGGGCGGACGGGGTGTTTGAGCGCGACCGCGATACGATTTTCGCGCCGGCGTCAGGCGTTGGCCGCGCGGCCATCGCGGTGTTACGGATATCTGGCCCCGACTGTTCTGTCGGCGCTCGAGGCGATTGCGCCCGGAGCCGATTTCCCCGACCGCCGCGCGGTCCTCGTGACAGTCAGGCGCCCTCGCTCCCGGGAGCCTCTTGACCGGGCTTTGGTCACCCGCTTTCGCGCGCCGCACAGTTTCACTGGCGAGGAAATGGCGGAAGTCAGCGTCACGGGCGGACGGGCTGTCATCGCCGCGGTGGTAAAAGCGCTGGCTCTCGTTCCTGGATTGCGGCTTGCCGAGCCGGGTGAATTCGCCTGGCGCGCTTTCGTCAACGGCAAGATCGACCTCTCGGAAGCCGAAGGGCTTGCCGACCTGGTCGAGGCCGAAACGGAGGCGCAGCGGAGACAGGCGCAACGGATCGCGAGCGGGGCGCTGAGCCGCGAGTGCGAGGCGATTCGGCTCTCCCTTGTCGAGGCGATGGCGGCCGTCGAGGCGCAGATCGATTTTTCCGATGTCGAGGATGCCGGCGATTTGACGCTGGAGGCGGTCAAGCGCGCGGCGCGGGCGGCGATCGAGCGAATCGACCGGGCGCTGGCGACGGCGGACGCCGCGGGGCGTTTGCGGGAGGGTTTTACCGTCGTCATCGCCGGGCCGCCGAATGTCGGCAAGTCGACGCTGATGAACGCTCTCGCCGGCCGTGAGGTCGCCATCACCTCGCCGATTCCCGGAACGACCCGCGATCTGATCGAGGTCTTTCTCGATCTGCGCGGCTATCCGGTGACCCTTGTCGACACGGCTGGCGTTCGCGACAGCGACGATCCGATCGAACAGGAGGGCGTCGCACGGGCGCGCCGCCGGGCGGAAAGCGCGGACCTGACGCTCTGGCTCGTTGACGGCGGCGAAGCCGAAACACCGATCGCAACCTGTTCGATTCTTACCGTGCGGACCAAGGTCGACCTCGGCGGCGCTGACGCCACGCCAACGGGCGGCGCCGGGAGATTCGCTATTTCCGCGAAAACGGGCGCCGGCGTCGATCGGCTGCTTGACGCCCTGGCCGATCTGGCCGAAGAGCGCATGTCCTCGGCCGAGCCCGCCTTGCTCACGCTGGAGCGCCACCGACGCGCATTTCAAGATGCGCGGGAGGCGCTCGCGGCGACACTGGAGCCGAATGTCGTGGAATGGGAACTGATCGCCGAGGATATGCGGCGCGCCGCGGCCGCGATGGATCGTGTGGTGGGGCGGATCGGGGCCGAGGACGTGCTCGGGGAGATCTTTGCACGGCTCTGCGTCGGAAAATAGAGCCGCGGAGTGTTTCACGTGAAACAGGTTGGACGTTCCAGATGAGATTCGACGTCATCGTCATCGGCGGCGGCCACGCCGGCTGCGAGGCGGCGACCGCAGCGGCGCGCTGCGGCGCGGCGGCCGCGCTGGTGACCCATCGTTTCGCAACGATTGGAGAGATGTCCTGCAACCCGGCGATCGGGGGGCTCGGGAAGGGGCAGCTGGTGCGCGAGATCGACGCGCTCGACGGCGTGATGGCGCGCGCCGCCGACCAGGCCGGCATCCAGTTTCGCGTCCTCAACCGCCGCAAGGGCCCGGCCGTCCAGGGCCCCCGCGCCCAGGCTGATCGGAAGCTCTATCGGCGCGCGATGCAGGAACTCGTCGCGGAAACCCCCAACCTCACTGTCGTTGAAGGCGAAGCCGCCCGCATTCTCTCCGAAGCGGGCGCTGTCAGCGGCGTTGAGCTTGCTGACGGGCGGACAATCGCCTGCCGGGCCGTGGTCCTCACGACCGGAACATTCCTTCGCGGCGTGATCCACCTCGGCGACCAGCGCACCCCCGCTGGCCGCTTCGGCGATCCGCCCTCGGTGTCGCTTGCGCGAAGTCTCGACGCGGCGGGATTTGCCCTTGCGCGGCTCAAGACCGGGACCCCTCCGCGGCTCGACGGCGCGACGATCGACTGGCAGGGGCTCGAGGTCCAGAACGGCGACACCGAGCCGGAGTTCTTCTCTTCATTCACTACGGCCGTCACCGCGCCGCAGCTTCCCTGCCATATCACCCGGACGACCCCCGAGACGCACCGCATCGTGCGCGCCGATTCGCATCGCTCCGCCGTATATTCCGGCGCGATTTCGGGGCGCGGTCCGCGCTACTGCCCGTCGATCGAGGACAAGGTGCTCCGCTTCGCCGATCGCGAGAGCCATCAGATCTTTCTTGAGCCTGAAGGGGTCGAGGATCCCACCGTCTATCCGAACGGCATCTCGACCTCGTTGCCGGCCGAGACGCAGGCGGCGCTCGTGGCGACAATTCCGGGGCTCGAGCACGCGCGCATCCTGCGTCCCGGCTATGCGATCGAATATGATTACATCGACCCGCGCGGCCTCGACCCGACGCTGGAGGCGCGCCGGCTCTCCGGCTTGTTCCTCGCCGGGCAGATCAACGGCACGACGGGCTACGAGGAGGCCGCCGCCCAGGGCGTGGTCGCCGGAATCAACGCCGCGCGCAAGGCCGGCGGCCAAACGCTGACGACGTTCGACCGCGCCGAATCCTATCTCGGCGTGATGATCGACGACCTCACCACCCATGGGGTCAGCGAGCCTTATCGCATGTTTACGTCGCGGGCCGAATTCCGGCTGTCGCTGCGCGCCGACAACGCTGATGAGCGGTTAACAACGAAGGGAATCGCGCTCGGCTGCGTCGGGTCCGACGCGGGCGCGCGCCTTCGGCGAGATCCAGGACCGCCTGAAACGGGCCCGGTCGATGCTCGACGCCGCGACCGCCACCCCGCAGGCGCTGGCGGCGCATGGCCTCCTCGTCAATCGCGACGGGGCCCGCCGCTCCGCCTTCGAGCTGGCTGCGCAATCGCAATTTCCGCTCGCCCTGCTCGCCCGGGTATGGCCCGAACTGGCCCGGATTCCGCCCGGCCTTGCCCGCCGCCTCGAGGCCGACGCCAAATATTCAGTCTATCTCGACCGCCAGGCGGAGGATGTCGCCCGCTACCGCCGCGACCAGGAAGCGGCGCTGCCGCCCGACCTCGACTATGAGCAGCCTTTCGGGCCTGTCGAACGAGATTCGGCATAAGTTCACCGCGGTGCGGCCGACGAGCTTCGGGCAGGCGGGGCGCATCGAGGGCGTGACGCCCGCCGCGCTGGCGCTTCTCGCCGCCCACGCCAGGCGCGCGGCCCACGCCAGGCGCGCGACCCGCAATCAGGCGCGGCCGGGGACATGAGGCGCCTCCGCCCTTCTCCCCTTGCGGGAGAAGGTGGCCGGCGATAGTCGGCCGGATGAGGGGTCGCGGCGCAGGCGTACGGGGAATAGCGATCGTATATAGTAAGTATAATGCACTCCAGCGGCGACGCGGAAAGTTTAGTCCAAGCAATACGCCTTGCGGCGCCGCCCCTCATCCGGCCCTTCGGGCCACCTTCTCCCGCAAGGGGAGAAGGGAGGCGCGCGCCCTGCCCGCGGCGCGGCTATGAAAGGAGCCGTCAGGGAGCCATCGGCCGACCAGCTCGCTGAAGATCGCCGGACGGCTCTGCGCCTCGTCCCTGTTTCACGTGAAACAGAGGAGCGCCTGTCGGCCTACGTCGATCTCCTCGCGCGCTGGCGGAAAACGACCAATCTGATCGCTGAATCGACTTTCAAGTCGGTCTGGACTCGCCACATCGCCGATTCCGCTCAGCTCCTCGCCCTTGCGCCGGACGCCAGGACCTGGGTCGACATGGGCTCGGGGGCCGGCTTTCCCGGTCTCGTCATCGCAATCCAGCTGTCGGGCGTTCCTGGCGCGATCGTCCATTGCATCGAGAGCGACCGGCGCAAGTGCGCGTTCCTTCGTGAGGCGGTCCGCGTAACCGGCGCGGCGGCGACGATTCACCCCATGCGCGTCGAAGCGCTCGACGCCGCGGAACTCGGACCTGTGGACGCCGTCACAGCGCGCGCCTTCGCCCCCTTGCCGTTCACGCTCACCTTGGCCAGAACCTGGATCGAACGTGGCGCGATTGGCGTGTTTCCGCGCGGCGAATCAGCTAGGGATCAACTTGGGGCGCTGCCTGAGGCGACGGCTTATGCAATCGAAGTGCTTCCGAGCCTGCTCGACGCGAAGGCGGCGATCCTGCGAATTCGCAAAAGCTGAGAGCGAAAACCCATGAACGCGCCCCATCCCCTCGTTCGCGAGCATGGCGCGGGTGGGCGCCCGCGCGTTCTCGCGATGGCGAATCAGAAGGGCGGGGTCGGCAAGACGACCACCGCAATCAATCTCGGCACCGCGCTTGCGGCTATTGGCGAGCGGGTGCTCATCATTGATCTTGATCCTCAGGGCAACGCCTCGACCGGCCTCGGCATAGAGCGCAAATCTCGGGTCACCTCGAGTTACGACATGCTGGTCGGCGAACGGTCCCTGCGCGACGTCATCATGCCGACGGCGGTGCCGCGGCTATTCATCGCCGCCTCGACCATGGATCTGCTCGGCGTCGAACTCGAAATCGCCGGCCACGACGACCGCTCCTACAAGCTGCGCAACGCGCTCCGGACGTATTGCGACGCGAGCGCCGACCATCCGGAATCCGTCACCTATGTCGTTGTCGATTGCCCGCCGTCGCTCAATCTTCTCACCATCAACGCTCTCGCCGCCGCCGACGCCGTCGTCGTGCCGCTGCAATGCGAGTTCTTCGCCCTCGAGGGCCTGTCGCAACTCCTGACCACGGTCGAACAGGTTCGCCGCACCCTCAATCCCGTTTTGACGATTCATGGCGTCGTGTTGACCATGTATGATTCCCGCAACAGTTTCGCGGGCCAGGTCGTCGCCGACGTGCGCGCCTATATGGGCGACAAAGTCTATGAGACGGTCATTCCTCGCAATGTGCGCCTCTCAGAAGCGCCCTCGCATGGAAAGCCCGCGCTGCTTTACGACCTCAAATGCGCCGGCAGCCAAGCCTATCTGAAACTCGCGTCGGAGGTCATTCAGCGCGAGGAGCGGATGCGCGCCGCATGAGACGAACCGCCATTGCGAGGAGCAAAGCGACGAAGCAATCCAGGGGACTCTAGGGCGCCTGGATTGCTTCGCTCACGCCCGCAATGACGGGTAGAAGGCCCGGACAGAAGGAGCAGAAATGGCCGAAGATGCAGCCCGAACCGAACAAAGGCCTCGCCTGGGACGCGGCCTCGCCGCGCTTCTGGGGACCGCCAACGAAGAGGCGGCAGACTTCGGCGGCGGCGCGCGAAGGATGCCGATCGAGTTTCTGCGGCCAAATCCGCGCAACCCGCGAAAACGGTTCGACGACGTGGAGCTCGACGAGCTTGCGGCGTCGATCAAGGAGCGCGGCGTCATCCAGCCGGTCGTCGTCCGCCCAATTCCCCGCGTGGCCGACGCCTATGAGATCATCGCCGGCGAGCGCCGCTGGAGGGCCGCCCAGCGGGCCGGCCGCCACGACATCCCGGCCGTCGTCGTGGAGGCCGGCGACCGCGAGGCGCTCGAAATCGCCATCGTCGAGAATGTCCAGCGCGCCGACCTCAACGCCCTCGAGGAAGCGGCGGGCTACGCCCAGCTCGGCGCGGACTATGGCTATTCGCACGGCGACATCGCCCGCGTCGTGGGAAAAAGCCGCAGCCACGTCGCCAACACCACCCGGCTCACCAACCTGCCGGAACACACCCGCGCGCTGCTGGCGGGAGGGCAGATCTCGGCCGGGCACGCGCGCGCGCTGCTCGCCGTCGCCGACCCCGACGCGATAGCCGACCGGATCGTCGCCCAGGGTCTGACGGTCAGGGACATCGAGCGCCTCAGTGAGAATGCCGGCAAGACCGGCCGGCCGCGAAAGGCCGCCCTGCCCATCGACGCCGATACGCTCGCGCTCGAGGGCAAGCTCGGCCTTGCGCTCGGCACAAAAGTGACCATCCGGCATGGCGGCGAGAACGGCGAAATCCGCATCGCCTTCCGCGATTTCGAGCAGCTGGACGACTTCTGCCGGAGGCTATGCCAGTAGGCGGCGCCGTAGCTTGCGACTTGAGCGGGTCGCATTCGGGTCGAACCGCGGCCGTCATTGCGCGCAAAGGCTTCTCGCAATCACCCTTCGATCGAACCGCAACGCGCTCTGACTCCTCTTGGCGCGAAGCGACAACTCCTTGCGTTTATCCGAAATTGGGGTTATTGTGGCCGCAATCGTCGAGCTTCCAGTTTCAGCGGCGACCGGGAGGAGAGCGCCTCCTTTGGCTAAAATCATGAACCCGTCGCGAATCGCCCGGAGACGCTGGCAAATATCGAGCTAACCTATTGCAATAATTGACTTTCGCTGGCTGGCGCGATTTGGATTTCCTTCCGCCTGATTTGGATACCTTTCCGGTTCTGTTTGGATCTCCTTCCGGCGGGCTTGGATCTCCATCCGCCTGATTTGGATATGCCGAGGGCCCTATCGGCGGTCGCCGCCGCCTTGCGAGCCGGCGGCGCGGTCTCTCCACTTACTGCCTGCCGCCCCGCCCCCGCGACGCCAGCGCCCACAGCGCCCGCGTCGCCAGAACCTCGGCCAGCCGCGGATCGCCTCGAACCCGCGCGCTCGCCTGACGAACCGCGGGCAGCCGCTGGGCGATCGACTCCGAGGTCCACCGCTCAGCCTGCCTCGCCAGCGCGCGACGGGCGGACGGCGGCAATCTGACGAACAGCGTCTGGCAGGCGGCGTCGAACGCCCGGCCCTGATCCATTTCGAGCCGGATGCGATGCAAAAGAAGCATCCGCTGAATGAGCTTCGTCATCAGATGGTCCGCGTCGCCGCCCTCATGGAAGAAGCGGGTTAGCGCCGTCTCGACCGCCCTGAGGTCGCCGAGCAAAGCCTGATTGAGGACCTCGTCGAGATTGGATGGCGCGGCGTCGGCGACGATCGCCTCGACGTCCTCGACCGTGATGCGCGACGTTCCCCGCGCATAGAGCATCAGTTTGGCGATCTCGCCCCGCGTCGTCTGCCGGTCGGCGCCGGTGAGGTCGACGAGCGCCGCCCGCGCGTCCGGCGCAATCTTAAGCCCGGCGGCGCGGGCCTCAGCGTCGATCAGGGCTCCGAGAGCGCCCGCATCGTCGGACCAGCATTCGATCGACGCGCTTGCCGGCGACGCTTCGAACGCGCTCCTCAGGCCCGTTCCCTTCTTGAGCTGTCCCGTCTTGACCACGATCGCGCAGTCGGCCGGCGGCCGGGCGAACAACGGCTCGAGCGCCGGCAGAAGATCGCGCATCTGCGCGTCGATCCAGATTGCCCGCGCGCCCCCGAACATCGAGATCGCATAGGCCTCGTCGGCGAGCGCGCCGGGATCGCGCGCGACCGCGTCGCCTTCCAGGCGGGTCAGCCGCAGGGGGTCCATCTCGGCCCCGATCAGGCGGCGAACGATCGCCTTCACCCGCTCATGCGCAAGTCCCTCGTCGGGCCCATGCACGAGGTAGAAGCGGATATCCTTCGGCAGCCGCTCGATGAAGCCGTCGGCGGCGGCGCTGGTGACGACGGTCACCGGCTCGAGCTCGATCGCAAGTTCATCACGGTCCCAGGCTTTCGCGCCATGGCGAAATCGTCTAGAGGCGAGGCGCATTTAGTGTCAGCGTCGCCGTCATTGCGAGCGAAGCGAAGCAATCCAGAAGAACGTCGAGCGCCTACGGCCCCTGGATTGCTTCGTCGCTTCGCTCCTCGCAATGACGATGCCGCCTGAACGCGACGTGCTCTAGCACACGACTCCGCACTCTCAGAAGACGCATCGCGAGTGAACATGACGACCTTCAAGCTCCTTCTGCTCCCCGGCGACGGCATCGGCCCGGAGGTCATGGCCGAGGTCGAGAAGATCATTGGCTTCTTCGGCCGCGAGGGGGTCGCCAAATTCGAGATTGAAAAGGGGCTGGCCGGCGGTTGCGCCTACGACGCGCATGGGCAAGCGATCAGCAATTCGGACATGGCTCTTGCCGCCGCGTCCGACGCGGTGCTGTTCGGCGCGGTCGGCGGTCCGAAGTGGGACGGGGTCGCTTATGACGTTCGCCCGGAGGCGGGGCTCCTGCGATTGCGGAAAGACCTCGCCCTCTACGCCAATCTGCGGCCGGCGATCTGCTATCCGGCGCTTGCTTCGGCTTCTTCGCTCAAGCGCGAGGTCGTCGAGGGGCTCGACATCATGATCGTGCGCGAGCTCACCGGCGGCGTCTATTTCGGCGAGCCGAAGCAGATCATCGATCTCGGCAACGGACAGAAGCGCGCCATCGACACCCAGGTTTATGACACGTTCGAAATCGAGCGGATCGGACGGACCGCCTTCGAACTCGCGCGCAAGCGCGGAAACAAGGTGACGTCGGGCGAGAAGCGCAATGTGATGAAGTCCGGCGTGCTGTGGAACGAGGTGATGACCGCCCTCCACAAGCGTGAATATCCGGACGTCAAGCTCGAGCATCAGCTCGCCGACGCGCTGGGGATGCAGCTTGTGCGCTGGCCGAAGCAATTCGACGTCATCGTCACCGACAACCTGTTCGGCGACATGCTCTCTGACGTCGCCGCGATGCTGACCGGATCGCTCGGCATGCTGCCATCGGCCTCGCTCGGCGACATTGAGCCCAAAAGCGGTCGGCGCAAGGCGCTCTACGAGCCGGTGCACGGATCGGCGCCCGACATCGCCGGCAAGGGGCTCGCCAATCCGATCGCTATGATCGGCTCGTTCGGGATGGCGCTGCGCTATTCGTTCGGGCTCGGCGACCCCGCCGACAGGCTCGACGCGGCGATCGCCCGCGTGCTCGCGGACGGCCTCAGGACCGCTGATATCCGCGGCGACGACGACCGTCTGGTCTCGACCAGCGAGATGGGCGACGCGATCGTGGCCGAGCTCGCCCGGAATTCCGGTTCGAGCAAACCCAGCGCGCCTAATTCCACCCGTTGATCTGGACCATCGCCGGGGTCAGGATGGCGGCGAAGAGGCCGGGGAGGAAGAACAGGATCATTGGCACGGTGAGGGTCGGCGGCAGCGCCGCCGCCTTTTTCTCGGCCGCCGTCATGCGTTGGTCACGGCTCTCCTGACTGAGAACCCGGAGCGCCGCTCCGAGCGGCGTGCCGTAGCGCTCCGACTGGGAAAGGACTGTCGTCAGCGAACGAACCAACTCAAGCCCAGTCCTCGCGCCCAAATTGTCAAATGCGATCCGCCGCTCGGCGAGATAGGACATTTCCGCCGCCAGAAGTCCCATTTCCTCCGCCATCGAGACACTCTCCACGCCGATCTCCAAACTAACCCTGCGCACCGCATGCTCGATCGACATTCCCGATTCCGCGCAGATGAGAAGCAGATCAAGGGTGTTGGGAAAGGCGCGCTCGAGTTCCTTCTTCCGTTTGACGGTCTTGTTGCGCAAGAACAACTCGGGGGCCTTGATGCCGAGGTAGCTGGCCGCGATCGCCACCCCGATCTTGATCATGATCGGTTGATTCCATTTGATGATCCCGAATTCATAGACGACGACGGCCAGGAAAAAGGCAATCGGGGCCGCCAGGCGGAACGCGAGAAAGGCATATTCGGCTCCGGCGCCGCGAAAGCCGGCCATGGCCAACTGCATCTTGGCCTTTTCGGTGCTGAGCCAGCTCGTCAGGTTGAGCGTTTCAACGAGTTGCTTGACGAGACCGCTCGGCTTCACCCTGAGCGTCGTCCTGCTCTGGGCCGCCTGAAGCCGCTCGCGCTCGCGCGCGCGGATGCGCTCCCGCTCCGAGCTGACCGCTTTGATGCGGCGCGACATCGTATCCGGCTGAAGCCAAGGCATCGCGGCCGTTAGGACCGTCGCGGCCGACCCGATCGCTGCGAACAGAATCGCAAGAAAATGGGCGTCCGAGAGTTTGGCGAGAAATTCATCCAGCATCGGCGCAATCTCGATTAAAAGTCGAACGCGATCATCTTTTTCATCATTGCAACTCCAATTCCCATCCAGCAGATGGCGATAACGGAAATCATTCGCCCGTGGCTCGTCGTCCATAGCAGCGAGACGTAATTCGGGGACGAAACGTATAGCGCTCCGACGACGAGAAACGGCACGGCGCCGATAATCGCTGCCGAGGCTTTCGCTTCCATCGACATCGCGCTGATTTTTCCCTTCATTTTCTTGCGCTCGCGCAACACGCGAGAAAGATTGCCCATGGCTTCGGAAAGGTTTCCACCTGATTTGCCCTGGATGGCGATGACGATCGAAAAGAAGTTTGTCTCGGCGATCGGAACCCGCTGCGCCATCCGTTCGACGGCCTCGGGGAGGGTCATTCCGATCGACAGCGCCTCGACAACTCTGCGAAACTCAGACTTCACCGGTTCCGGGCTTTCAACCGCAGCGATCCGGATCGTATCGCCGAGCGGCAGGCCGGACTTGATGCCGCGCACGATGATGTCGATCGCAGTGGGGAAATTGGCGATGAACTTGTTGATCCGGCGAATCCGGAGGCGCGCCAGCGTGAGTTGCGGCAGTCCAATGGAGCCCGTCACGCCGACCAGCACCATGAGCACCGCGCTTTTCAACTCGACATAAGCGACGGCGCTGAGAAACAGGCCAAGAAGCAGGCTTCCAATCCAATATTGCTGGGGCGTGATGGAGAGTCCGGCCTGATCGATCCGGGTCGCCAGGCTCACCCGCCGCTTTCCCTTTCGCTCGATATCGCGGAGGCCATCGGCGATCTGCTTTTTGCGCGCGGTTCGGTCAACGCTCGCAGACGCGCTCAGGGCCTTGGCGTCGCTTCTCGTTACAGCGGCGCGGCGCTTGTCGGCTCGCGAGTCTCCGCCGACAAAGGCGAACGCCAGACCGCCAAATCCGATCGCCAGACATCCTGCGACAGCTATCGGATTGACCATGCTGACTACCTATCCCCGCTCAAACTCTACGGCGCGTCGCCGACTTCCGAAATATCCAGGGCTGCGGCGAGGCGGGCCTCTTCTCCGTACATCCGCGCCCGGTCCCAAAATCTTGGCCGGCCGATGCCGGTCGACCGATGCCGTCCCTTCAACCTGCCCTGAGCGTCCTCGCCCAGTATTTCGAAGACAAACAGATCCTGGGTGATCACGACGTCGCCCTCCATGCCGATGACCTCGGTCACATGCGTGATTCGGCGGGATCCATCGCGGAGACGCGCGGCCTGAATGATGATGTCGACAGAAGACGTAACCATTTCGCGAATCGTCTTCATCGGCAGCGCGTATCCGCCCATCGTGATCATCGACTCGACGCGGCTGAGCGCTTCGCGAGGAGAGTTCGCGTGCAGGGTGCCCATCGACCCGTCGTGACCCGTGTTCATCGCCTGAAGGAGGTCGAAAGCCTCCGGTCCGCGGACCTCGCCCACGATGATGCGTTCCGGCCGCATGCGCAGGCAGTTCCTGACCAGATCGCGCATGGTGATCTGTCCAACGCCTTCGAGATTCGGCGGTCTCGTCTCGAGCCGCACGACGTGGGGCTGCTGCAGCTGGAGCTCCGCTGCATCCTCGCAAGTGATGATTCGCTCGTCGACGTCGATGTAATTCGTCAGGCAGTTCAGCAAGGTCGTCTTGCCGGAGCCCGTGCCGCCGGAAATGATGACGTTGCAGCGGACGCGACCGATGATTTTGAGGATTTCGGCGCCGGCCGGCGAGATCGCGCCAAATCGGACCAATTGGTCGAGCGTAAGCTTGTCGCGCCTGAACTTGCGGATCGTGAGCGCCGCGCCGTCGATCGCCAGAGGCGGCGCGATGACGTTGACGCGCGAGCCGTCGAGCAGGCGGGCGTCGCAGATCGGCGAGGCTTCGTCGACGCGTCGTCCGACCTGGCTGACAATTCGCTGGCAGATGTTCATCAGCTGCGCGCTGTCGCGGAAGCGGACGTTAGTGAGTTGGATCTTGCCTCCGACTTCGATGAAGCATCGCGTTGGTCCATTGACCATGATGTCCGCGATATCGTCTCGCGCGAGGAGCGGCTCAAGCGGACCGAACCCCAGCACGTCGTTGCAGATGTCGTCGAGCAGGTCTTCCTGCTCGGCGATCGACAAGACCAAATTCTTGATCGTCACGATCTCGTGGACGATGTCCCGAATCTCCTCCCGCGCGCTTTCGGGATCGAGCTTGGACAGCGCGGCAAGATCGATCGCCTCGATCAAGGCGCCGAAGATCAGGGATTTGGTCTGAAAATAGGTCTCCGAGCGTCGTTCGTTCTGAACGGGCGGACTCGCAGCAGGCTGAGGCTTGGGCGGCTCGACCACCGCCGCCCCCGCAGCGACGCGTGATTCGACGACCTGGCCGCCACTCGCGCGCTTGCCGAACATTGGTCAAATCCCCTTCCGCTGGTGCGGACGCCCAGCGGAGACAGCGCCAGCCGCCTGAAGGCAGGTCATTTTCTCTTGCGCCCAAGTCTCGCGATGAGCGGCTCGAGAACGCCCCGCTTGGGCTTTCGTACCTCCGTCCTACCGGCAAGCGTCGAGGCGAGATCGGTGAAGACCAGGGCGGTTTTGCCATTCGGTTCGATCTCAGCGATCATCTGTCCGTTGTTGGCTGCGGCCCCGAAAAGCTTCGCGTCGTGTGAGATCACCGCGGTTGGATCGGTCTCCACCGCCTTGGCGAATTCGGCGGCGGCGATCTCCGGCCGCTTGAGCATGCCGACGCCATTCAGGACGAGCCGCGATGGCGCGTCGTTCAGGCGGGCGCCCTTCACGTTGTCGATCAGATTCTTGGTGTTGCGAAGATTCGCGAGGTCGGGGCTCGCGACGACGATCACCTCGTCGGCGGAGACGAGAATCCGTCGCGCCCAGCCCGACCATAGATGCGGCACATCGACCACGACCCAGGGCGTCGACGCGCGCATGGCGTCGAGCAGCGAGTTGAACGAGGCCTCGCTGAAGTCGAGCACGCGATCAAGCGTGGCGGGCGCCGCCAACAGACTAAGCTTTTCGCCGCACTTCGAGAGCAGGCGCTCCACCAGCACGGCGTCGACCCGATCCGGGGCGAACACCGCCTCCGCAACGCCCTGAGGAGGATCCTGATTGTAGTCGAGTCCCGCGGTTCCAAAGGCAAGATCGAAATCGGCGATGATCGTCGCCATTTCCGTCACCGAAGCCAGGCTCCACGCCAGATTGTGGGCGACGGTGGATGCTCCCACTCCGCCCTTGGCGCCGACGACGGCAATCACCCGCCCAAGCGGCTTCGCGCCCGGTACGCTGAACATCTGGGAGATCGCTTGAACGAAGTCGACGACGCCAAACGGGGTCACCAGATATTCGCTGACGCCGCGGGCGATGAGCTGCCGGTAGAGAATGATGTCATTGAGCTTGCCAAGGACGACCACTTTGGTTCCGGCGTCACAATACTGCGCGAGCTCTTCGAGCTGCTCGAGCAGCGCCTCTCGGCCGGCGGGAGCTTCGAGGACGACCACGTTCGGCGTCGGCGCGCTTTTATAGGCCTCAACCGCGGCCGGCGCCCCGCCCATGTTCAACTTCACATGCGCTTTCGCCATTCTGCGGTCGGAAACGGCAGCGTTGATGACGGCGGCGATCGCGGGCGATTCGCAAAACGCCTGGATCGATACGCGCGGCACCGGATCGATTTGCGCGACGGGACGATCCGCCGGCGCCCCGTCGTCGGTCCCCTCATCGGCGTAAAGCGCCTTCATGAATCACTGTCCCCCGCCGACCTGCGTCCCGATCGGGACCAGCACGGTGTCCTTCCACTGCGTGCCCGGATCCTGGCCGGCGCGGACGGCCTCGATCGCGCGGGTGCGCATGGCGACATCAGATGGCCCGAGGGCGTGCGGCTGCACGAAATCGCGCGGGTCGTCGACCTGAGCCGCAATCATCGATTGAGTGGCGCACCCGAAGTTCGAATAGGGTTCGTTCTTCCACCCTTCGACCGATGATCCCGAGGCCAAGTCCTCCGGCCACTGACCACACTGGGTCGGAACAATCGCTTTGAGCCCCGTGAACGAGACACGCACCGGCGGCGCCGCGCCATCGTTCGGCGGCAGATAGGCTCCGACGGCGATTCTGCCTTTGAGCCCCGCGGCGAGAAGCGCTCTGCGGACCTCGTAGACGGCGACCGAGTTTGGATTCGCTCCCTCAGGCGTCTGAACCATGACTGTGCCGGGGGAGCCATAGTGGCGATAGCGCTCGACGAAGGCGCGGATGTTCGCCCTCGAGCGGTCATCGAGGGCGCCGCCCACAGGATAGAGGTCCATGGTTGTAGGCGCGGCGGCGACCACGACCGGATGGCGCTGCTCGAAGCTGCCTGGGAACGCGGGGTCTGAGGAGGCGTATTGAGCGCCGCAGCCGCTGAGAGCGGAAGCGGCGCCGCCCGCGATACACAACTTCAAGACCTGCGCGGCGAACATTGGTCCTGCGCGGAGAGCAGCCATGAGGGCTATCCTTCTCAGTTCTGAAAAATATCCTGGCGAAGCACGACAAGGCCTATTGGGTGATGAATCCGATCTTGCCTGCGTAGCCGGGCATCGGCTGCAGCGATGGTGACGTGGAATAGATCCGGTTGACACGGCCGAGGAACCAGGTTTGCGGGTCGCTGGCGTCCTGGAAATTCTGGTCCGGCCTCACGACCTGGCTGGGATCGACCGCGTGCACGATGTATGGCGTCACCACGATCAACAACTCGGTCTCATTGCGCAGATAGTCCCGCGATCGAAACAACGCCCCGAGAACCGGCAGATTCATCAGCGCAGGAAAGCCGTTGATGGCCTGCTGCGTCTGGGTGCTGATCAGGCCGGCGGAAGCGATCGAACCGCCGGAGGGCAATTCGACCGTGGTGGTGTTGTTGCGGGTCCGGAACCCGGGGATTGTGAGCCCGGCGAAGGTGATTTGGACCGAGTTCGTCGACGTCCGTGACTTCGGTCGCAATTCGCAGTTGGATACGTCCCGGGGACAAGACGACCGGTGTAAAATTCAGGGTCACGCCGTAGGGCTGTTGCGTGAACCCAAGCTGGCAGATCCCGGCGTTGACGCCGCTCCCGCACTGCTCGCTGGTGGCGATCGGGATGGTGCCGCCGGCCATGAATTTTGCGCTTTCCCCCGAGACCGCCGTGACGGTGGGCTCGGCAAGCGTGTGGGCGACGCCCTGGCGCTCGAAGGCCTGGAGGGTGGCGCTCAAGTTTTGGCTCCCCTTGAACCAATTCAGAGTCGCCTCGGTGGCGGAGACGGCGCCGTTGATGGCGAACGGATTTTCGAGGCTGAAGCTTCCGTTCGGCCCGCTGCCGTTCAAATTGATGCCGAGCTGCTTGATGATCTCGCGATGAATTTCCGCGACCGTGACGTGCAGACTCACCTGGTCGAGTCCGCGGATGATGAGAGAATTGATGACTTTCCCGCGCGATCCGGAGGCGGAGCTTCCCCCCGAGCCGCTCGACCCGCTGCCGCCTGAGCCGAGGGATATGGAGACGCCGCCGGTTCCGGGCGTCGACAGCACGCTCGGATCGTCGACAAAGCCGGAGGCGATATCGAGCGCCTTCTGCGCCTCTTCCGCCGACGCGACCGATCCGGTCAGGATGATCTTGTCCGAGACGGTGCGGACGTGGATGTCGTTTCCCGGGATTGCGGCGTTGAGGAGGGCCGACAATTCGCCGACATCCCGGCCGACGGAGACTTCAATAGTCGCGATCTTCCGGCCGTCTCGCGCCAGTGCAAAGATGCTCGTCTGACCGTTGGCGACTCCAGAAATATAGACCCGGCGCGCGGACCGCACGATCGCGTTGGCGATTTTGGGGTCGCCGACGTAGATTTCGCCCGCTTCCTCCGGCAGGTCGACGATGACCGACTTGCCGACGCCCAATTGCAGCGTCTTCGCCGCGGCCTCGACCGCGCTGCCCAGTGGTCGCGTGGAGTCGCTCGAATCCGTGGCGCGGGCGCTTGAAACTGGCGCGAGCGCGAGGAGCGCCGCCGCCATGCCGACGCTGATCCTCGACCAGCTCCGGATGCGATCGGAGGTCATGAGGCGGGCTCCGTCTGTGGGCGGCGATTCAGGAGGGGGCGACTCACCGAGCGGCCTGCTGCGCGGCGCCATAGCGAACGACCGTGAAGCCGCTTTTTCCCGCGCCGTCCGTGCTGTCGACCACGGTGCGGGCTGGCCCGCCGCTGTCTACGAGGCTGCGGAGCGCGAGATGAAGATTCGAGTTGCCGGCTTGCTGCGCAAGAATGATCAGATTGACTTGATCCGGATCGAGTTCAAGCGTCGCATTGGCCCCGGTGATGACCTTCTTGCCGTTCTGCTCTTCAACGTTCTGTCCGATCGCCAGAACCCGGACATTGGCGAGAATTGTCTGCGCGGTCATAACTTCGACTCCGCGGGCCTTCGTGGCGTCCTCGTCGCGCGCAAGACGGACGACGTCGACCCGGTCGTTAGGGAGAATGAATCCGCCGGCCGAGGAATCGCCGCCGTTGTCGATCTTGATCGCCACGGCCCGCTTGCCGCCCGGGAGAATCGCAGACATGAACCCGCCGGACCCAGCCTGAACGAGCTTATCATGCCGGATCGGCTCGCCGCGGATGAACGCGACCCGGGTCATTGCGCCCTTTACATCATCGAGGGCGTCCGGCCTCCCCGACTTGGTGATCATGAATTCCGAGACCGCAGCCTTTGGCCAAGTCTGCCAGGCCGTGGCGCCGTCGCCGACCACGGTTCCCATCGGCAGGTCCTGACTGGCAACGAGGACTTGCTCCACATCGACTTTTGGCGGCGCCTCGGCGGCCGGGCTCGGCGCCGAGCTTGGGGCGCTTGCAAGAAAGATATACGTCGCCCCAAACGCTAGAACCGCGATGGTCCCGACGATGATCAGTTTCCGATTCATGAAACGGCGGTCCTTCAAACGCCGGCTGGCGCTCACCGCGATTTAGCCACCGTAATCGTCAAAGTACGGTTAATTGAAAGTATCGAATCGCTCGTCAACGGATCAAAACGCGTAAGCGCAGAGATCCATCTGGACAGAACCAACTACATCGCTTTAAGGATATTTCGTAGCGTCGCAGTTAAAACTCTCGTAAGGTTAGCTTCAACTGAAGACGTTTAAGGAAAATGGCTTGAATCAAGGCCCGCTGCTATATTCCAATTGACCAGAATTTGCCGCAGTGCTGCGAGGGTGAATCGGTGAGTGGGCGCAGCGGAACCAACGCGAAGCGACTGTCCCGTCTTCCGCCTAAGCGGCTGCTGCCCAGATTCCCGAGCACGGATACTGCATCAATCCGGCCGCGGCCAGCGCGATCCCGTACGGCACGCCTGCCTTGGCGTCGTGCAACCGCGCGACCCAAGCGAAACGTCCAAGCGCGGCGGGCAGCGGCGCCATCCGCGCGCTCAGAATCGCCAGCGTCAGCACCCCGCCGCAAAGCGCCGCAGTGACCCCATAGTCGAGGATCGAGCTCCAACCCAACCATACGGCCGTCGACGCAGCGAGCTTGGCGTCCCCCCCGCCGACCCAGCCGAGATTGAACATCACGAACGCCAGTCCCAGAATCGCCAGGGCGCAGGATATGTTGAGAAGGATATCCGCAAGCGGAACGCCGAGAGGGGCGGCCAGGGCAAAGTACCCGAGCGCAAGACTGGCGCAGATTCGATTGGGTATGGTGAAAGTCAAAAGGTCCATGGACGCCGACAGCGCCATGAGCGCGGGAAAAAAGGCGAGCACGGAAAGATGGAGAAGCGTCGAAGCCATCGTGAGTCGTACTTGTGCGAGGATTTCAAGAGACGCTCGCGGCGGCAAGGGGGGCTCGCCGCCGCGAAGACCGCGACTTTCGCCGAAAAGCTTTTACTTGAGCGTATTGCCGATTTCGGTGAACACCGTGCTGACCTTCGTGCCGACAGTCTGCACCGCGGTGATAATGAAAACGGCGATGAGCGAGGCGATCAGCGCGTATTCGATCGCCGTGGCGCCCGAGTCGGCGGCGGCGAAATTCTTGATCGACTTGAACATGATTTGCTCCTACTGCGAGAACCCTATCCAGCGGCAAGCTCAGTTGTTCAGGCCGCCCGACACAGGCGGAAAGTATCCCTCTCCACTTTCGACCTAGTTAATTCGAATGTCGCCAAGTGAAGCGCGAGATCGAAGTTGAGCCGTTGGTTAAGCCGCGTGTAAGAGCGAACAAAATATTGCTGGGTCTCAATTAAAAGCAAATTGGCGCCTTGGGGCGAGGCTGGTTGCTCGTCCTATATGTTGCCCTTGCCTGCCGTTACGACGGCGAGAGGCCCCCGAACCGGCCCTGGCCGCGTCGGCGGCAAACGCGGGTCCTACGCGTCCGTCAGGACGCCAGATCGAGCCAGGCGCCCTCTGCGCCCTTCTCGATTTCGACAATCCAGAGGTCAGGATCGAACGCGATTTCCCGTTTGAGCCGCTCATCAGCCTCGTTCGAATCGACGCTGTCCCCACTATGCGCGCGGGCGAAAAGCCGCTCGACGCCAGGCGGCAGCTCAACCGCCGCCGCCTGCGGCGCTGGCCCGTACAGCGTCGCGCGCCCATTGAGATGATCGACCTTGACGAAAATCGCGCCCGCTTCCGCGGCGCCTCGACGGAGGAGGACCGCGCTTACGCCTTCTACCCCGCACCGACGCAAATAGGCGGCGATCCAGATGTCGGAGCGCAGGCGCAATGAATCTAGCGCGCCCCAGCGCGCGCAGCGGCGTTCAGCTGCTTTATGAGGCGGGGGGTTATCTCGGTTGAAACCGGCAAGTCGTGGGCGCGCTCGAAGTCTCGCAGCGCCTGTTGGGTCGCGAGACCGTCGTTCCCATCCGGCTTGACCGGGTAGCCCAGTTTGACGAGCGCGGTTTGCGCGGCCAGGACCAGATGCGCGCCCTCGGCGCGACCCTCCCCACGTAGCAGATCCGTGATCTGATCAGTGGGGGCCGTGGAGGAACCATCGGCCCCGTCCGGCCGGACAGGCGGAAGCGCCGCGGGGGGCTCAGAGGCCGGCTCGCCGCGTTCGGCGCTCGGCTTCGGAGGGAGGAGGGGCTGCCGCTCGGGAGCAGCGGCGGAGTTCAGGGGCAGGCGCGATCCGAAAAGGGGGGCCGGATGACGCTCGCGCTGAAACACCAGCGCGTTAGCGGCGATGCCGACCAGAATGAGCGACAGGGCCGCCGCAGGATAAAAGCGCAAGGGTATGGCTTTCACCCGCCTCGCCAATCCTTGGCGCAGCGTCCCGCCAGCCGACCGCTGCAGAGGCCCTCGGAGTGGAGCCGAACCGCTTCGGATTCGTGAAAGGGCCAAAGTCAAAATGCTACTCCTTGGACTTCAGGGCGGTCTATCCTGCTCAAAATCTTGAAGACCGGAGACTCAGACGCGCCCGGGCGGCGAAATTTATCGCCACCAGGACGAAGCCGTTTCATTACGATCGCAGCGCGAGCTTAAATCAATCCTAAGTCATGAACCCATCCGCCCGACGCCTCTCGTAAGATCAGGCAGCCGTTCCGTTATGGTTTATTTTCCATTACCGTCATCCCCTAGCCTTAACGGCCTATCGATAGAAAGCTTCCAACTTGAGAGGTCTTCCTACCCGCGTGTTAGCGCTCTTGCCCTATCTTCTACGGACCGAAGATCGATCGATCCGGCGGAGGCGGCCATCAAATTCGTGGCGAAAAGCGCATTTTGGCTCGGGCTGGTCTATAGCGCGATGCCGTTCGATTCGGGGAACCCCACCGCCGTTGGACCAACAGCGACAGCTACGCCTCATGCGGCCGGCTTGTCGCTTGGAGCCATTGATAGCGCTACAACTCTGGATTCGCGCCAGAAACTCGATGACTTTACGTCCGCCGTCGAGCTCGCGGCGACATTCTGCGGGCGCGACTGCCTTCGCCTCCCGCTCGCCGCGCCGCGGTCGAACAACCCTCCTTCTCAGAAGGATCCGCCTGAGCGACCGCGCCGGCGCTCCCCGGAGAAATTAGACTGACACTGCGCTGCTTCTCCGCCAGGCGCTTACCATATAGGGTGGCGAGACCAACTGACACGGCGGATTTCTCTTGTCGGCCATCGACGCGATACGTGACGATTTTGCCTCTCTCGACGAGTGGGAGGATCGGTATCGTTACGTTATCGAACTGGGCCATACGCTCGAGCCCCTAAGCGAGACGTCCCATAACGACGCCAACAGGGTCCGCGGCTGTGTCAGTCAAGTATGGCTGGAACGCGAGCCGACAACCCGCGCAGACGGGCAAACGACCTTGCACTATCGCGGCGATAGCGATTCCCACCTCGTGCGAGGGTTGATTGCGATCGCGATCGCGCTCTTTTCTGACCAAACGCCGGAGCAGATTCTTGCCGTTGACGCACACGCCGCCTTTCGCTCGCTCGGCCTCGAGCAGCACCTGACGCCGCAGCGCTCCAATGGCGTGCGCGCCATGGTCGAACGTATTCGCGCCGACGCCGCCGAGCTGAGGCTCGCGGCTCTTTCTTGACTTGAAGCCTATGTCTTCGAGGCTGCGCGGTTGGTCGCCGCGAGCGCCGTTCAGTTTCCCTACGACGAAATCTCGATCAACCCGCGCGGCGCGCCCAGGCCGTAACGAAGGGTCAACAGTTCATTAATCCCGTCGGCGGAGAATGCATGAAACATTTCGTCGCGCGGATTTCGGTTCATGAGCGGAAGCAGGGATTTGAGTTTCGGCCCCGGGTCGGAAGACCTCCCACCGGCGAGGCTCGGTCGCGAACTCGTCCTCATCGCCGTCGATCCTCGAGCCCGTTCTCAGTCCCGGCCGCAACCTCCTGCTCGAAATAGGCGTTTTTCGTCTCGATCCGTATTGGCCGCCGCAGCGCTAGCGGTCGTTGTTGCCGTCGCGGGGGCATTGGCCTGGGAGCACGGCCAGCAGGCCCGCGCCCTTGCCGAGCGTGCGAGCGAAACCGAGTCCCTGGCTCAAACGGTCAGATCGCTGAAAGTCCGTCTCGACGCCATCGACGCCGCCAAATCGCACGACGACCTCGCCGAACTGCGCCGATCAGTCGGCGATGTGAAGGCGACCGCCGTTTCGACACGCGAATTCAGCGCGGCTATGGCGCAGCTCTCTCAACGCGTCGAGAAGCTGGACAACGAAGCAAGCGCCAAAGTCGACAAGCTCGGCGAGCGCGTGGACCACGAGGCAAGCGCGCTGACGACCGAGCTTGCCACGCGCGTCGACAAGCTTGAGAAAAAGATCGTCGCGCCGGCCTCAGCTCCAGCGCAAGTTGGGCAAGCGGCGCAGCCGTCGGCGCAACCCAAGTTGGGCCCGAACGTTTCCATGGAGACGACAGGATCGATTGAACGACCACGGCCGCTGCTGCGCGGCTACATCGTCCTCGATGCTCGGGGCGACGTCGCGCTGGTCGGCGGACGCTTTGGCGAGCAGGAAGTGCGCCTGGGCGATTTTCTTCCGGGAGCCGGGCGCGTCGAGCGTATCGAGCTCAAAGGCGGGAGATGGACTATATTGACCAGCGAAGGCCTCATCGCCTCCGCGGAATTTCCGCCCTACTGATCGTCTTCGTCGATCTGCCCGCGCAGAGTTTCTCTACGGCCAGCGTGTAGCGCCCGCCGGCGCCGAAGATATCCCGACTTCGGGTCCAACTCCGGTCGCCCGACGGGGCGCTTTCGATAAGCCCACGCCTGTGATAGCAAGCCGAGTTGAGGCTTCCGCGCGTGGCGCGATCCCAGGGGCAGACCGCGCTGATGATTGGAAAGCCCACGAGTTTCAACTATGAGGACCTCATTTCCTGCGGTCGCGGCGAGTTGTTTGGCGCCGGCAACGCTCAGCTGCCTTTGCCGCCAATGCTGATGTTCGATCGGATTAGCGAGATTTCCGAAACCGGAGGGGCCAACGGGAAGGGAGGGGTGCGCGCCGAGTTCGACATCAGACCCGACCTCTGGTTTTTCAATTGTCATTTCAAGGGCGATCCGGTGATGCCCGGGTGTCTCGGGCTGGATGCGCTGTGGCAATTGACCGGTTTCTTCCTCGCCTGGCTCGGACTGCCCGGGCGGGGCCGCGCCCTCGGGGTCGGTGAAGTCAAGTTCGCCGATCAGGTGCTGCCGACGGTCAAACGAGTCGTGTACGGCGTCGACATCAAGCGGGTATTCAAGGGCAAGTTGATTCTTGGCGTCGCCGACGGGTGGTTGGAGGGCGACGGCCGACGGATCTATGAGGTTAAGGACATCCGTGTGGGCTTGTTCAGCCCCCTGAACGCAGGCTCGGCCTGATCAATCGCAGCGGGGGGAGTTCGGTGGAGACGAAAGGATGAGGCGGGTTGTCGTCACCGGCATGGGCATCGTGTCCTCGATCGGCAACAACGCCCAGGAAGTGACCGCCAGTCTCCACGCAGGCAAATCGGGAATTACGCGTGCCGAGCGCTTGGCCGAGCTCGGCTTCCGCTCTCAGGTCCACGGAGCGCCGACACTACGCCCAGAGGAGGTGATCGATCGACGTGCGATGCGCTTTCACGGCGGCGGCACGGCCTGGAACCACGTCGCCATGGATCAGGCGATCCTCGATAGCGGTCTCGCGCCCGACGAGGTCTCCCATGAGCGGACCGGCCTGATTATGGGTTCGGGGGGGCCGTCGACTCGGGCGATCGTCGAGGCGGCCGACGTTGCCCGCGCCAAGGGCCCCAAACGCGTCGGGCCATTCGCAGTGCCAAAGTCGATGTCCTCGACCGCGTCGGCCACTCTCTCGACCTGGTTCAAGATCAAGGGCGTGAGTTATTCGATTTCCTCCGCCTGCGCCACGTCGAACCACTGTATCGGCGCAGCTTACGAGCACATCCTCAATGACAAGCAAGACGTTATGTTCGCCGGAGGCTGCGAAGAGCTCGATTGGACGTTATCCGTGCTGTTCGACGCAATGGGCGCCCTCTCCTCCGCGCATAACGAGACCCCTTCCCGCGCCTCCCGCGCCTACGACAAGAGCCGGGACGGTTTCGTTATTTCGGCTGGCGCAGGCGTTCTGGTGCTTGAGGACCATGAACGGGCGAAGGCTAGAAACGCCAGAATTTATGGCGAAATCGTAGGTTATGGCGCCACTTCCGACGGGCACGACATGGTCGCGCCGTCCGGCGAGGGCGCCGCGAGGTGCATGCGCCAGGCGCTCACCAGGGTCAAGGTCCCGATCGACTACATCAATCCGCACGCGACCTCGACCACGGTCGGCGATCTGAAAGAAATGGAAGCGATACGCCAGGTTTTCGGCTCGGGAGAAACCTGCCCGCCAATATCAGCCACAAAATCGCTGACCGGCCACTCCCAAGGCGCGACCGGCGTGCATGAGGCGATCTATTCGTTGCTGATGATGCAGAACGGCTTCATCTGCGAGAGCGCGCACATAGACGAGCTAGACCCCGTCTTCTCGGACATGCCGGTCGTGCGCAAGCGACGCGACAACGTCAAGCTAAGGTCCGCGCTTTCGAACTCCTTCGGTTTTGGCGGAACCAATGCGACGCTCGTGTTCAAGCACGTGGACGCTTGAGCCTGGGGCCTTCGCCGCGTCGCAAAGCGGGACGAGCCGGTCCCGGCCCTCTTTATCCCATCGCAAATTCCGAATGATGAGTACGCCATGACGTCGGGCTTGATGAACGGCAAACGCGGCCTCGTGATGGGGGTCGCAAACGACCATTCGATCGCCTGGGGAATAGCGAAGGCGTTAGCCGGAGAGGGGGCCGATCTTGCCTTCACCTACCAGAGCGACGCCCTGGGTAAGCGTGTTATCCCGCTTGCCCAGGAAATCGGCTCATCACATCTACTTCCCTGCGACGTCGAGGATCTGGCCTCGGTCGATGCGGTATTCTCATCTCTCGGGGAGGGGTGGGGCAGTCTCGATTTCCTGGTCCATTGCATCGGATTCTCCGATCGCAATGAACTTAAAGGTCGCTACGTGGACACGACCCGGGAGAACTTCATTCGGACAATGATCATATCGACGTTCTCCTTCACCGAGGTCGCCAAGCGCGCCGCCAAGATGATGCGCTCCGGCGGCGCTATGCTGACGCTCACCTTCGGCGGCGCGACCCGCGTTGTGCCGAACTATAATGTGATGGGGGTTGCGAAGGCGGCTTTGGAAGCAAGCGTGCGCTACCTGGCGGCGGACTTCGGCCCGGATAACATTCGCGTCAACGCGATTTCCGCCGGGCCTATCCGCACCTTGGCCGGCGCCGGAATCGCGGACGCGCGTTTCATGTTCAATTTTCAGCGCGCCCACTCGCCCCTCCGGCGGACAGTGACGATCGAGAACGTCGGCGGCGCCGCGCTTTATCTCCTCTCTTCGCTCTCGGATGGCGTGACCGGCGAAGTGCATTTCGTCGACGCCGGCTACAATATCGTGTCCATGCCCCGCCCTGACGAGATGAAGACTTGACGCTGGCGCTTTCGACACGCCTTTTCCGGGCAGCGTCTCTTGCCTTTCTGCGAGCCTCAATCGTCACGCTGGCGTTTCTGACCCTCGCCTTCCCCGCCGACGCAGCCGCGCACCGGCGGCCTATCCATCTCCGCCCCGATCCTTTCAGGGAATTCATCGCCGCCCTATGGCCGGCTGCACAGGAGCGCGGGGTTTCCCGGTTCACTTTCGACACCGCCTTTGCCGGCGTCTCCTTCGATCCGAAGGTGATCGCGATGACGGAGTCGCAACCGGAGTTCGTGCAGCCGATATGGGATTACGTCGCCGCCGCCGTATCACCCAACCGTATCGAGCGCGGCCGCGCCAAGGCCGTTAGCGTGGGCTCCTGGCTCGCTAAAGCGAAGGAGGACTACGGCGTCGACGAGGGGGTCATCCTCGGCGTCTGGGGCGTCGAAACGGATTTTGGCGATTATGTGGGATCAAACAACGTCATCCAGGCCCTGACGACCCTCGCCTATGTTCGCTTTCGCGGCGACTATTTCCGTGACGAATTGCTTTCGGCCCTCCTGATCCTCGAGCACGGCGACATCGCTCGAAAGGTGATGCTCGGCTCGTGGGCGGGCGCGATGGGACAGACGCAATTCATGCCGTCGAGCTATCTCGCCTACGCCGTGGATTTCGAAGGGCACGGCCGACGCGACATTTGGAGGAGCGAAGCCGACGCGATCGGCTCGACCGCGAATTACTTGGCCAGGCATGGATGGACGAAGGACTTACCTTGGGGTTTCGAAGTTGCTCTGCCTCCTGGTTTCGTCCTGACCGACGTTGATTCGACATTTCCCGCCCCATTCTCCTCGTTCGCCGCCCGTGGCGTGAGGAGAGCCGACGGCTCCGCATGGCCGGAAACGGGGGAAGGCCGACTCATGATCCTCGCTGGGCTCAATGGACCGGTGTTCCTCGTCACCAGTAACTTCGACGTCATCAAAGCCTACAATAATTCAACGGCCTACGCTCTCTCCGTGGCCCTGCTCGGCGACGCGGTCAGGGGCGGCCTCGGGGTGCTCGCGCCATGGCCAACCAAGGACCGGCCGCTGACCGCGCCCGAAACCCAGAAGCTTCAGGCCACGCTCAAGAAAATGGGTTACAACGTCGGCGAAATCGACGGAAAGATCGGCGATGCGCTGCACGCGGCGGTCCGCGCCTATCAGGAGCGCAACGGACTTGTTCCCGACGGCTACGCCAACCTCCCCTTGTTCAAACGCGTCATCGCCATGCAATGATCCGGCCGTGCTTGTTTGGTCATGGGCGCCATGCTAGGCGACGCGAAAGCGCGTTTGGATTGCCCCGACGGCCGCCTGGAGGCGTTCGGGCTCGCGGCGCAGGGAGCAATTGAGGATGCCTGATCAGAACGGAAACGGCGCCGAAGCGCCGCAGACCAACCCGAAATTTTCGGTTCTCGCCCAGTACACGAAGGATCTGTCGTTCGAAAATCCCAACGCGCCGCGCACCTTGGGCCAGCAGCAAGCGGCTCCCAACATCTCGATCCAGATCAATGTGAACGCGCGCCAGCTCGCCCCCTCGGACTTCGAGGTGAGCCTCATGCTCGAAGGCGGGGCGGGCCAAGGCGCGGACACAATGTTCAAGTTCGAACTCAACTACGCTGGCGTGTTCCGGGTCGAGAACTTTCCGCCGGAACAGGTTCAGCCGGTGGTCATGATCGAAGGGCCCCGATTGTTGTTCCCCTTCGCCCGCCAGATTATCGCCGATGCGGTGCGCGGGGGCTCATATCCGCCGCTCTACATCGATCCGATCGATTTTCACGCGCTCTATCTGCAACGTTTGGCCGCGGCCGGCGGGCAGCAGCAGCAGCGAACCGCCTGACCTTCGTTCGCGGCGGAGTTCAGGCCGGCAGAGGAAGGTAGCGAAACCAGATCGCATCGTCGCCGAGGCTTTGGACATATTGCGCGTGAGCGCTCGCCTCCCGCGGGTCTATTGGCGACCGCACGTGCAGCCTTTCCGCCAAGCGGCCAAAAAATGCGACTGCGGGTCGGCCAGCAGGTCCTTCCGCTTCGCCGAACGCCAGCGAACGTTGCCTGCCTCCGGTGAGCTCGCAATAGATCTCGACCAGGAGCTCCGCATCGAGCAGCGCGCCGTGCCTGACCCGTCTTGAACGATCGACGCGGTAGCGATCGCACAGGGCGTCGAGACTGTTCGGCTGTCCGGGGTGCCTTCGCCGCGCGAGCGTCAGCGTATCGACAACGCGATCCATGCTGATCGCCGGACGCCCAAGCCTCGCGAGTTCCGCATTGACAAAAGCCACATCGAACTCGGCGTTGTGGATGACAAGTCTCGCATCGCCGATGAAGACGAGAAATTCGTCAACAATGCTGGCGAACACGGGCTTGTCCTTGAGAACGGCGGCCGTATGGCCATGGACGCGCGCTGCGTCCGAGGGGACGTCGCGCTCCGGGTTGATGAGGGTATGAAACGACTTCCCTGTCAGGGCTTGATGAACGATCTCAACCGCGCCGATTTCAACCACCCGATGTCCATCCGAAGGACTGAGCCCAGTCGTTTCCGTGTCGAGCACGATTTCACGCATGGCGGCGTCGACCTCCGGTGAGCGCTGCGACCGCGCGCATGAACTGAACAACGACGGCGCGCGTCGACTCGAGGCTCCCGCGCGTATCAATGACGAAATGCGCCCGGCGCCGCTTTTCCGCGTCCGACAGCTGGCGCGACAAGACGGCCGCGAGTTTGGCCTCGGTCATGCCATCGCGCTTCAGCGCGCGCGCGCGCTGGACTGATTCCGGCGCGCTGGCCACCACTACGAGGTCCACATCCGAATCGCCGCCGGTTTCAAACAGGAGCGGCACATCGACGACCGCCATCCGCCGCCCGTTGGCCGCTGCACGCTCCAGGAACTGAACGCGGGCCTTAGCGACTGCGGGATGCACCAGGCCTTCGAGGCGCGCAAGCGCAGCCGCGTCGCCGAAAACGCGCTCCGCAAGCCGCTCGCGGTCGATCTGTCCTGCGACCGAGACGCCTGGAAACACCGCCTCGACCGGCTTCGCCCCCTCACCGGCGTAGAAGTCTCGCACAGCGTCGTCAGCGTTGAATGTGGGAACGCCGAGTTCGGCAAACATCGCCGCGACCGTTGATTTCCCCATCGCGATCGAGCCCGTCAGTCCAATCACGATCACCGCGTCTCCATGTGGGTCGCGAGAACCTCCGCCTCGACTAGCGCGCGCAATTTCGGCGTCACGACCGGGCGCCGGCCGAACCATCGATCGAATCCCGGCGCCGCCTGATGAAGCAGCATGCCGAGCCCCTCCGCGGCGCGCAAGCCGCGCTTCCTCGCGGCTTCGATGAGGGGCGTGCGCAGTGGGGCATAAACGATATCCGCGACCACCGCCCGGTCGGAGAGCGGGTCCAAATCGACAACGAGCGGGGGTTGTCCAGTCATCCCCAGCGTGCTCGTGTTGACGAGTAGATCCGCCCCATTCAGCTCTGCTGTCATGTCAACCCAGGACATCGCACTTGTCGGACCGCCAAAATGCGCGGCGAGCGCCTCGGCTCGAGCTTCTGTTCTGTTGACGATCGCGATGCGCGAAAACCCACGCGAAATGAGGGCGTAGACGATCGCTCTGGCGGCGCCGCCGGCGCCGATGACAACCGCCAATCTCCCCGGCTTCGCCCAACCGGGCGCGCTCTCGTCCATGTTGGCCAGAAAGCCGGCCACGTCGGTGTTGTCACCCCACAGAACTCCGTCCTCCCACCACAACGTATTCACCGCCCCCAGTGCAGCTGCGACCGGCGTTCTCCGCACACAGAGACCGAATGCCGCTTCCTTATGAGGCGCTGTCACATTGGCGCCAACGAGCCCGCCCTGTCCTATCTGTACCGCAAACTGGCGGAATTCTCCCGGCCGGACGGCGAATCGCTCATAAGTTCCCGGCAGGCCGAGTTCCTTGAGCCAATGGCGATGAATTGTCGGCGATCGGGAGTGGCCGACCGGCCAGCCGGCCACCCCTGCGCGAGGCGTATGAGGCTCGATCACAGCGATATCAAGTTTTCACACCGCAGCCAGGCGAGGAGCTTGAGCACCGGCAATCCGAGAACAACGGAATTCTCTCCTTCGATGCGATCGAACAGATGGGCGCCGAGACCTTCGACCTGATAGGCGCCGACGGACGCGAGCGCCGAAGGCCCGACTCGGCCGAGATAGCGGGTAATCGTACCCGAATCGAGCGGCCGCATTTGAAGATCCGCATGATCGCTGTCAACGACCAACGCCTGCCCGCGGCGCGCGATGCAGAAGGCGGAGGTTAGGCGATGGCGCTTGCCCGAGAGCGCCGCCAGCGATCGCGCAGCCTCAGCGAAGTCACGGGGCTTGTGGAAGATCCTGCCTTCGAGCGTCAGTGTCTGATCGGCGCCGAGGCAATAAGCGTCGGCTCTGATCGCGCTCGCGGCGAGCGCCTTGGCCCGAGCCAACTCAACCGCAAGGCTTTCCAGCGAATCGCCGCCTGCGACATGCCGATCTTCGTAGGCGCGCTCGTCAACCCGAGCCGGGACCACCTCCGGGGCAAGTCCCACAGCCAACAGAAGGGCGAGGCGACTGGCGCTCTTCGAGGCTAGGACCAACGGCTGAGCCCCGCGCCACATTGAAGAGGGCGGCGCCGATCTTGGGTCCGAAATTTCGCTTTCCTCGATCGCCATCAGCCCTCGGCGATGAACTTGAGTCGATGCGCGCGATAGAGATCGAGCACTGCCGCCGCGGTCTCTTCGATCGACCGCCGCGTCACGTCGATGGTTGGCCAGCCGCGTTCAGCGAACAGCCGACGCGACGCCGCGACCTCCTCCGCCACCGCGATGCGATCGACGTATTCGGTCTGAGAATCGGCGTTGAGCGAAAGCAGGCGGTTCTGGCGGATTTGCACGATTCGATCGGCGGAAGCAATGAGACCGACAATGAGCGGGCGGCGAAGGTGGTCAAGCGCTCCTGGCAAAGGGACATGCGGCACCAGCGGAACGTTGGCAGTTTTGTATCCGCGGTTCGCAAGATAGATGCTGGTCGGGGTCTTCGAAGTGCGGCTCACCCCAAGCAGAACGATGTCGGCATGGTCGAGATTTTCTGCCGCCTGTCCATCGTCGCTCATCATGCTGAAATTGAGGGCGTCGATTCGTTTGAAATATTCGGCGTTGAGCATATGCTGAGCCCCCGCCCGAGGGGTTGAGTTCTGTCCGAGATACGATTTGAACAACGTCAAAATCGGACCTAGGACCGACAAGCACGGCGAGCCCGATGCTTCACATCCCTCTTCAAGCCGCTTCGAGAGATCTGAGTCGACGAGAGTAAAGAGCACGATTCCTGGGGCGTTTTCGATTTCGGCGATCACGCGATCAAGCTGCGCCGGGGTGCGCACCAGCGGATAGACGTGCTCGATCGAGGCGACGCCTTGATACTGCGCCGAAGCGGCTCGCGAGGCGGCGATCAGCGTCTCGCCCGTCGAGTCCGAGACCAGGTGAAGATGGAAATAGCTGCGGCCCAACGCGGCCCCCGGAGACAGCGAACGGGGCTGGTTATAACCGGGCGCGCACCTTGTGGACAGACGTGCAAAACGAGACCCGCTCGCCTCAGACGTCGGCCAATCCCCGGTGCGGCGGGTGCAACCATTCACAACCCCGCCGGACGGGACAAGTTTTCGGGCGACCGAAAAGGGGGTGTGAATTCTGGTGATAGAATAGAACTACCATATTATGTTATTAGCGATGGCTCGGAAGTTCTTAACCAATTGTTAACGGCCGCAAGCGGCTTGTCGGGGGCCGGCGCGTCTCCGTGGTGGTCTGCCGCCGCTTACTCCTTTGGATAGCCCTGATTGTGCGCAAACAGGAGGGGTAAGAAGAAGAAGCAGCTTCTATCTTGAATCTTCTATTTGATCGCCGCCTGGCGTTGCAGCTTGCCTCGTCCAGCCCCATCGCCTAAGGGCCTCCATCGTCGGGAAGCGGACTGGCCGCAGCTCGTGGGCCACATCCCCATGGTTCTCTGGATCAAGGCGCTACACGTCATCGCCGTCATCGCCTGGATGGCCGGGATGCTGTACCTGCCTCGGCTATTTGTTTACCACGCCGACGCGCCCAAAGGGTCGGCGCAGTCGGAAACCTTCAAGGTTATGGAGCGCCGGCTCCTCAAGGGAATCATCAATCCGTCAATGATTCTGGTATTCATCACCGGAATTGCGCTCGCATATCTCACCGGATATTGGCAGGCGCCTTGGCTCCAGGCCAAATTCCTCTTGGTCCTTGGACTTGGTGGACTGCATGGCTACTTTGCGCGCTGCATACGCGCGTTCGACGCCGACGCCAACGTTCGGCCGGCGAGGTTCTATCGGGCCTTGAACGAGGCCCCGACATTGCTCATGGTCGTGATCGTGATTCTGGCCGTGGTGAAGCCGTTTTAGGCTTTTTCGAGCGCTGACGCCTCGCCGGGCAGTTGGCCGTTGAAATTTCTCGCGAACCCGACTATGAAACGTCCCCACCCGTCAACGCGGGTTCTTAGCGGCGCCGGATCGCCCGATCCAATCTTCGTCGCGGCAGCCTGAAAGCTGCGTCGAAACATCAGCGCCATCTTCCAACATGTCTGCGACTTTGCTGGCCTGCGGGCCCGAAAGTCCGAGGTAAAGGTCCGCCAATGCGGGAAATGAAACTCAAGGAATTAAAACAAAAATCTCCCACGGAGCTGCTCGCGTTCGCCGAGGAGAACGACGTCGAGAATGCATCGACAATGCGCAAGCAGGAATTGATGTTCGCGATTCTCAAGCAGCTCGCCAGCGTCGACGTCGAGATTATCGGCGAGGGCGTCGTCGAGATCTTGCAGGATGGATTCGCCTTTCTCCGTTCAGCCGACGCCAACTATCTTCCCGGCCCGGACGATATTTATGTATCGCCGTCGCAGATCAGGCGGTTGGGGCTGCGGACCGGGGATACCGTCGAAGGTGTGATCCGGAGTCCCAAGGAAGGGGAGCGTTACTTTGCGCTGCTCAAATGCAACGCAATCAATTTCGAGGATCCGGAGAAAACCCGGCACAAAGTCCACTTTGACAATTTGACGCCGCTGTACCCCGACGAACGCCTACGGCTCGAGGTCGAAGACCCGACCCGCAAGGATATGTCGGCTCGGGTCATCGACATCGTTGCGCCCATCGGCAAGGGGCAACGCGCGCTCATCGTCGCGCCGCCGCGCACCGGCAAAACTGTCCTCCTGCAGAACATCGC
Organism: uncultured Alphaproteobacteria bacterium; assembly: GCA_963761435.1. GTDB lineage: Bacteria > Pseudomonadota > Alphaproteobacteria > Rhizobiales > Beijerinckiaceae > Roseiarcus. The sequence continues at coordinate 133,120 of CAVXHJ010000017.1, forward strand.
CCAGTCGGTCACCGCCAATCACCCGGAATGCTACCTGATCGTCCTGCTCATCGATGAGCGCCCCGAAGAGGTGACCGACATGCAGCGATCGGTAAGGGGGGAAGTCGTTTCCTCAACCTTCGACGAACCTGCGGTCCGCCACGTTCAAGTCGCCGAAATGGTGATCGAAAAGGCCAAGAGGCTGGTCGAGCATGGACGCGATGTGGTCATCCTGTTGGACTCGATCACGCGCCTGGGGCGCGCCTACAACACCGTCGTGCCGTCATCGGGAAAAGTCCTGACCGGCGGCGTTGACGCCAACGCGCTGCAACGGCCGAAGCGGTTTTTTGGCGCGGCGAGAAACATCGAGGAGGGCGGCTCGCTGACGATCATCGCCACGGCTCTCATCGATACCGGATCCCGCATGGACGAGGTTATTTTCGAAGAGTTCAAGGGCACCGGCAATTCGGAAATCATCCTCGATCGCAAGGTCGCCGACAAGCGCACCTTCCCGTCGATGGACATCACCCGGTCCGGAACCCGGAAAGAGGAACTGCTCGTGCCGCCCGACATCCTCAAGAAAATGTACGTGCTGCGCCGCATTCTCAATCCGATGGGCACGGTCGACGCAATCGAGTTCCTGCTTGGCAAGCTGCGCGAGACCAAGACAAACGCACATTTTTTCGAGTTCGATGAATACATAAAACCGGTCTGCCGCGGCCCTCGGGCGTGGACCGTACCTCGAACCAGGACCGCGCAAAGGAGAGGGTCGCTCCCTTGTCCCAGCCGTCGAAGACTACGCTCGCCGATCTCAGAGTGGAGATCGACCGCATCGATGCGGAGATGCACGAGCTCCTGATCGAGCGCGGCCGCGTCATTGATAAATTGATCGAGATCAAGACCCGACAGGGCGGGGGTTCTGCATTCCGCCCGGCTCGCGAGGCCTCGATGATGCGCGCCATCGCCGCGCGTCACCGCGGGCTTCTGCCGCTCGACACGGTCGAAAGCATCTGGCGGGTCATCATCTCGACTTTCACTTATGTTCAAGCCCCCTACAGCGTGCACGTCGATGTATCCGGAGGCGTGGCGAGAATGCGCGATTCAGCGCGCTTTCATTTCGGCTTCACGGTTCCGTGCGTACAGCATTTCGGCGCGGCGCATGTGATAGACGCTGTCGCGGGATCGGGGGGCGATCTCGGCATGTTTGCGCTCGATGGCGGCCCGGGGGCGGGCGCTTGGTGGACGGCACTCAGCCCGCCCGAGGCGCCGAAGATCATTGCTCGGCTGCCGTTCGTGGAGCGCGCCGATCACCCCGCGGGCCTTCCCGTGTTCGTGATTTCGCGTCCGCTTGTCGACGGGACCGCTCGCGAGGTGGTGCTCGAGTCGGTGACGCTTGACCGCTGGCGGGCCGACGTTCCCGGCGCGTTGGGCGAAATCGGCGCCGAAGTGATCGGCTCCGCCGCCGGTGGGGCGGGCCTGGCGCTCCTCATCGCGCGACCGGGCGACATGGCGGCGGACTTGGTGAGCAAAGCGTTGCGATCGGCGGGGGGAGCCGATGTTCGGGCTTTCGAGGTCGGCGCCCACGCCGATCGGTTCGACGCTGCGGCGTTGCGCAAGCGGACGAATTGAGGCTAATCGAACCCGCCATGACGACCCACACCGTCCCAAAGCCTAAGCCGCGCCCGGAAATCCTGGCGATCGACCCCTATGTCCCGGGCAAGAGCCGGGTCGCGGGGGTGGCCAAGGTCCACAAGCTCTCCTCGAACGAATCTCCCCTTGGCCCGTCTCCGCACGCCGTTGAAGCCGTGCGTGAGCTGGCGGCGGGTCTCGAGCTCTATCCCGACGGAGCGTCGACGGCTCTCCGCGAAGCAATCGCGCGCCGTTATGGCCTGGACCCGGCGCGGATCATCTGTGGCAATGGCTCCGATGAGCTGCTGGCTCTGCTGGCTCACGTCTTCTTGCATCCGGGCGATGAAGGGCTTTACAGCCAGTACGGCTTCTTGACCTATCCGATCTGCATTCGCGCAGCGGGCGGCGTTCCGGTCGTCGCCAAGGAGACCGACAGGACAGCGAATGTGGACGCGCTTCTGGCCAAGGTCAGCGCCCGCACGAAGATCGTCTATCTCGCCAACCCGAGCAACCCGACTGGGACTTACATCCCCTTCTCCGAGGTCAAGCGCCTGCACGCGGGCCTGCCGCCTCATACGCTGCTCGTGATCGACGCGGCTTACGCCGAATACGTGACCCGCAACGACTACGCGGCCGGCCTCGAGCTTGCCTCGACGCTGGACAATGTGGTGATGACCCGGACGTTCTCGAAAGTCCACGGTCTTGCCGGCTTGCGCATCGGCTGGGCCTACGGCTCCGCTCATGTTCTCGACGCGTTGAACCGCGTGCGCGGACCATTCAATCTGAATGGCGCGGCGCAGGGCGCAGGCGTCGCCAGCATCGAAGACGTGGCCCACATCGAGCGCGCCATCGCGCACAATTCGCACTGGCTGCCCTGGCTCTCAGAGGCGATCGCGAAGCTCGGGATCGAGGTGACGCCGAGCGTTGGAAATTTCCTGCTCCTGACCTTTCCGGAAAAGTCCGGCCGGACCGCGGCGGACGCCGACGCGTTCTTGAGCGCGCGTGGCTTCATCCTCCGAGCGGTGGCGGCTTACGGGCTTCCGGATTCTCTCAGGCTCACGGTGGGCGGCGAGGAGGCCAACCGGGGCGTGATCGCCGCGCTCGCCGAGTTCATGCGTGGCCGAAGTGATTGAGCGCCTCGGGGCGCCGCTCGCCGAGCCGATCTTCGACGAACTCGCGATTATCGGCGTCGGCCTGATCGGCTCCTCGATCGCCCGCGCGGCGCGCCGTCGCAATGCGTCGCGACGGATCGTGCTCGCCGACCATTCGGCTGCGGTCCTGGAGCGAGCCAAGGCGCTGGGGCTCGGCGACCTCGTCACAGACGATCTCGCCCGGGTCGTCAGTGGCGCCGACTGCGTCATCCTCTGCGTGCCGGTCGGAGCGTACGAAGCGGTCGGGCGCGCCATTGCGCCGGCGCTTAGACCGCGGACGATCGTCTCGGATGTTGGGTCGGTCAAAGGCGCGGTGATTTCCTCTCTCGAGCCTGTGCTGCCCAGTCATGCGCGTCTGGCGCCGGCGCATCCAGTCGCCGGGACCGAGGAGTCAGGCCCGGACGCCGGATTTGCGAGCCTGTTCGTGAATCGATGGTGCATTCTGACCCCCCCGGAGGGGACGGACGAAGAGGCGGTGAACAAGGTCAGGGCGTTCTGGGAAGCGTTGGGATCGCACGTCGAAACGATGGGCGCGGCCCACCACGACCTGGTGCTCGCGATCACGAGCCACGTGCCGCATCTCATCGCCTACAATATTGTTGGCACTGCGGCCGATCTCGAGGAGGTCACCCGCTCGGAGGTGATCAAGTTCTCGGCCGGCGGGTTTCGCGATTTCACTCGGATCGCCGCCTCCGACCCGACGATGTGGCGGGACGTCTTTCTCCACAACAAGGACGCCGTGCTCGAGATGCTCGGCCGATTCACGGAAGATTTGACGGCGCTGCAGCGAATGATACGCCGTGGCGACGGCGAAGGACTCATCGCCTTGTTCACCCGCACGCGGGCGATCCGCCGCGGCATTGTCGCCGAAGGGCAGGAGACGGCGGCGCCGGATTTCGGCCGGCGCGCCACAGAGACGGACGAGCCGGCGCCGTGACGGCGCCTGTCACCCCCGCGCCCGGTTCGGACGGCAGCTTTTGGGTGTTCGGATACGGATCGCTGATGTGGCGGCCGGGATTCGCCTATGCGCGGCGGTGCAAGGCGACCATCAGGGGCTGGCGTAGAAGCCTTTGCGTCTACTCGCATGTCTATCGGGGTTCGCCAGAGCGGCCCGGTTTGGTGCTTGGCCTTGACCGCGGGGGCGCGTGTCAGGGGGTTGCGTTCGAGGTCGACCCGGCGCTTCGCGAGACGACGATCCGCTACCTGCGGGAGCGGGAACAGGTGACCGCCGTCTATCTCGAGCGCATCGCGCCGATCAGGCTCGAATGGGGCGAGCGCGTCCTTGCGCTGACCTATGTCGCCGATCGCTTGCACGGCCAGTACGCCGGAAGTCTCGACCGCGAGGCGATGCTGACTTACGTCCTCGCGGGCAAAGGTCAGTCGGGCGCCAACGAGGAATATGTGCTTGAGACCTACGATCATCTCCACGCGATGGGGGTCCGGGATCGCGATCTCGAATGGCTCAGCTCGAGGCTGAGAGACCGTCGGTAACGGCGCGCGCTCGCCTCAATCCATGCCGATCGCAAGATCGGCGATTCTCGCCGCCCGATCCGCCGCCGTCGGGAGAAGATGGAGATGGAACTCCAGACCGGGCCCAAGAGACCGGAATTCGCGTTGCGCTCGAGCGACGACCGGCTCCGGAAAGGCGCCGGTGTCGCGGACACAAACGACGCGCCGCCGGCCGGACCCGTCACGCACGGTCGCCAACAGGATGGCGTCGCAGAATGCTGGGCACGTCGAGGCAGGATAGACGGAAAACACATATCGACGCCCGGACAGGCCGGCCCACGAACAAAATCGCGACGAAAACGGCATGCCCGCCAGCGCCGCGAGCGCGACGCCGCCCGGCCCGCTCCGGTCGCTCTCGGGGGCGACCCATGGCGGCGTCGGCGGTTCGGAAAGTCCACGCGCCCAGTCGATCGTCGGAGCCGTCGTCTCGTAGGATAGCGACATTGCCTTCGTCCCGGATCATTTAGGGAACACTAATAGAACATATAGAGATTTTCGTCAAGGCGCGAGGCTCGTCTTTCCCGGCGGGCATCGACAGCTTGGCCTCGGCGCGTCACGCGCTTTTTGCGCCTTCCGCGAGCACCGCTCCGAGCGACGGGTCCTTGGCCAGCGCCTCCGCGTTGAGGCGCGCGCAGGCGGTTTCTATCGCCGATTCAAGACGTTCGCTGAAAGCATAGCGGTCAAGTCCTGGCGCAATGACAGGCAGATATTCGATCACCGCCACGCCCGGGCGCCGCAAGAAGCTGTGGCGGCGCCAAAACAGCCCCGTATTGACGGCCACAGGAAGGCACTGAACTCCGGTCTCGACATAGAGCGCGGTCGCGCCTTGCTTGTATTTCGGCGGCGCTCCCGGGGCGCGCCGGGTTCCCTCCGGATAGATGAACACCTGCCGCCCGGCGGCGAACACCTTCCTGGCTGCGGCGGCGATCTGCTGCAGCGCCTGCCTACCCCGCCCGCGATCGATAGCGATTTGCTGCGAGACGATAAGGTAGAGGCCGAACAGCGGGACATACGTCAGTTGGCGTTTAAGGACGATGGCGAAGTCCGGCGCATATTTCAGGAGCGCAAAGGTTTCGAGGAACGACTGATGCTTCGCCGCGATCAGGACGGCGCCGGGGGGAATGTTCTCAATCCCGCGATATTCGAGCTTGAGGCCGCAGATCACGTCGAGAAGCCAGACGGAAGTCGCGCCCCAGAGCCGGGCGAGCGCGAAAACGGCGCGCCGTCCAAACAGCATGGTCGGCAGGCCGACAATCATGAGAACGACGAGGTTCAGGTAGAACAGCGCGTTGAAAAGCAGGGACCTTGTCGCCAGCATTTTGCAAGTCGAGGGTTCAGTGGGGAACGGACCAAGCGTATTTAAGGCAGCGTTCGCAGATGGCGTAGGACGATTTCTCGCGAAAGCATTCCCGTCAGCAGTGTTACGGCAGCGCAGATCAGCGCCAGCGCGACATAGCCGTATGCGCCGAGCGCGAACGATCCGAACATCGCCGCGATCTCATCGCCGCCCGGCGAATGCGCCTGCCAGAACGACAGCATCGACGCCGCGGCGAAGAATGCGATCGCCGCCAGCCCGCCAATCATCGAGCCGCGGAGGCCGAGACGGAGAAAATGGCCCTGGAACTCCCGGGCGATGAACCTGTCCGAAGCGCCGACCAAATGGAGGACTTCGACAATCTCGCGGTTGCCCGCCATCGCTCCTCGGGTGGCGAACCCGATCGCCGTTCCCATCGCTACGATCATGAGGGCGAACAGGGCGGCGGCGAGGACGACGACGGCGTTGGCCATCGTCCCGATGCGCGCCGCCCAAGCCCGATGGTCGTCGAGGCTGGCCTGCGGGACCGCGGAGGCGAGCGCCGAGCGCAGCGACGCGAAGTCCTCGGGGCGATGTTCGCCGAACCGCACGACAATGAGCCGGGGGATTGGCAGCTGGCTGAGATCGAGCCCATCGCCCAGCCACGGTTCGAGCAGCCGCTCCGATTCGGCTTTCGAATAGGCCTGAGCAGACTGAACGCCCTTCGCCTTCGCGGCGATCGAAGCGGCTTTGGCGACCAGACTCTCGATATCGTCGCCTTGTCGAGGCTTCACCTGGATGGTCGCGTCGCGCAGTACGTCCGAGCGCCAGCCGCGCGAAGCGTCGGCGACCAGAAGCGCCGCGCCCGCGGTCATGCAGGCGAGAAAGGTCATGATCGCGATGACGACCACTAGGGCGCGGCCGGCAATCGAGTCGCGGGGAATGAGCTGAGCGTCGCTCTCGAACATCGCCTGCGGTTCGGCAAGCAGAGGATCGACGATCGGCTCGTTCACGACGGAGACCCGTCGAAGATCGTGAGCTTGCCGTCGCCGACGACAAGTCTGCGGGCGAAGCCGAATTGGTCCATGAGCTGGAGGTCATGGGTGGCGATGACAACCGCCGTCCCGAGCCGGTGAAGTTCGACGAACAGCCTCAAGAGGCGGCGAGCGAGGCCGGGATCGACATTGCCGGTGGGCTCGTCCGCGAGCAGGAGCTCCGGCCGCACGATCAAGGCCCGTGCAATCGCCGCCCGCTGCTTTTCGCCGCCGGAAAGAACAGGCGGAGGCGCATTCATGCGGTCGCCGAGACCGACCCACCGCAGGAGCTCGACCACTTCCGCCCGATATGCGGATTCCTCGCGTCCCATCGCCCGCAGCGGCAGGGCGACATTCTCGTAGGTCGTGAGATGATCCAGGAGACGAAAATCCTGGAAGACGACGCCGATGCGCCGTCTGAGCGCCGTCAGATCGTCCTTGCTCAAGGCCGCCGCCTCGCGGCCGAAAACGCGAACCGTTCCCCGCGTCGGGCGCAGCGCGAGCAGCATCAGCCGCATCAGCGTGGTTTTGCCGGCGCCGGACGGGCCGGTGAGGAACTGAAAGCTTTGCGGGGCGATGGAAAAATTGAGATCGCCGACGACCTCCGGTCCCATGCCGTAGCGCAAACCGACGTTTTCGAATCGTAGCAACGCGATCCCCGGGACGGCGAGGGTTGGCCGCTTAACGCGGCTTTAACCGTGTTTCCAAACAAATGCCAGCCATCGTCCATCCCATCAAAAAGGCGAGGCCAGGCGTCATGATCTTTGTGCGCAAATCAGGTTCGAACCTCCGACAGGACCCTCGCGAAACGACCGCTGGCGGCGCGGCGCCGACGCTCGTCTTTTTGGCCCTCATGATCGCGGCGACAACGATGGTCGCGGCGCGGGCGGCGATAGTCTCGGTCGCGCCGGCGACCGCGGCCGCCTATGCCCGCTTGGGCATGCCGGTCACTCTTCGCGGCCTCGCGATTGAGGGCGTGCGTGCGACATTCACCGAGACAGCCGAAAACCGGGAGCTCCTCGTCACCGGCGAAATCGTCAACCTGCGTGAAGCCGAAACGCCTGTAGCGAATCTACGCCTTGTGCTGCGAGGCGAAGGCCAGCGCGAGCGTTATGTCTGGACGGCGCGCGGGCCGAAGACCGAACTCGGCCCGCATGAGCGGGTCCCGTTCCGGGCCCGACTGGCGTCGCCTCCCGACGGCGTTCGCGACGTGCTGGTAAAATTTGCGGCTTCGGGGGATAAAGCGTCACCCGGAGAATGAGGTCGATGAGCGGCGACAGACAGGTCAAGATTCTCTTCGACGAAAGCGCGATCGCCGAACGAACGGAGGCGCTCGCTCGGGAGATCGCGGCGGCAAGGCCGAAGGATCTGCTGGTCGTCGCCATCCTGAAAGGCTCCTTCATGTTCGCGGCGGACCTGTTGCGCGCCTTGCATCGCGCAGGGCTCGAGCCGCAGGTCGAATTTTTCCACTTATCGAGCTATCTGGACGGGACGGTGTCGAGCGGGACGGTGAAGATTCTCCGCGACATCGAATCTTCGGTGCGCGACCGCGATGTTCTACTCGTCGACGATATCCTCGAATCTGGCCGCACCCTGGCGTTCGCCAAGGATCTGTTGATGGCGCGCGGCGCGCGGCGGGTTCTCGTCTGCACGATGCTGGAGAAGCCGGGCAAACGAGTGGTCGAGATCGGCGCCGATTTCGTCGGTTTCGTCTGTCCCGACGCTTTTGTCGTCGGCTACGGCATGGATGTGGCCCATTGCTATCGGGAACTGCCGTTCATCGGCCTTGTCGTCACGGCGCAGGACGCTGCCTGACGCGGCTCATTTTCGGAGGCTGGCCGCCTGGTGTTTGAGAGTCGCTTTCAATCCTTCGCAGAACTGGGCGATCCCTCACGCGGGGCGGAACGCATGAGCGCGCTGCGCGCCGAATTGGCCCGGCGCGGACTTGTGGGCTTCATCGCGCCGCGCGCCGACGAGCATCAGAACGAATACGTCCCCGCGAACGCCGAGCGGCTTCGATGGCTGACCGGATTCGCCGGCTCGGCCGGGATCGCGATCGTGCTCAAGGATTCAGCTGCGCTGTTCGTGGACGGTCGCTACACGGCCCAGGTAAGGGCCCAGGCGGACGCGGCGCTGTTTGAATTTCGCCACATCATGGACGAGCCGCCGACCGAATGGATCACGTCCAACCTCAAAACCGGCGAGAAGCTTGGCTATGATCCGCATCTTCATACGCCTGATTCTGTCGCGCGCCTCGCCGCCGCTTGCGAGAAGGCGGGCGCGGCGCTGGTTGCGGTCGACTCGAACCCGATCGACGCCATCTGGCTCGATCGCCCGCCTGCGCCGCTCGGCCCGATCACGCCGCATGCCATGAAATTCGCCGGCGAGGGCGCGGCGGCGAAAATCGCCCGGGTGCGGAAAGCGTTGCCGTCCCTTGACGGTCTTCTGATCAGTGATCCTCACAATCTGGCGTGGCTGTTCAATATTCGCGGTTCGGACGTCTCGTACACGCCGCTGCCGCTCGGCTACGGCTATCTGCCGGCGGAGGGGCGTCCGGTCGTTTTTGTCGACGGAAGGAAGCTCGCTTCGGCGAGCCGCCTAAGTCTCGGCCGGCACGCGGAGATCGTCGAGCCTGACGCGCTCGAAGGATTTGTCGAGGAGCTGGGCAGGCAAAGCCGGCGCGTCGCTTTCGACGCCGCGACCGCGCCAGCCTACTTGACCCAGGTGATCGGGCGGGCCGGCGGCAAGGCCGAACTCAGGCCTGATCCGATCACCCTCATGAAGGCGGTGAAGAATCCAGTCGAGCTCGCGGGCGCGCGGGCGGCCCACGAGCGCGACGGCGCCGCTATGGCGCGCTTCCTTGCCTGGTTCGCCAGCGAGGCGCCGCGCGGGCGTTTGACTGAGATCGACGCCGTCAAGGCGCTGGAGACCTTTCGGCGGGAAAGCCGGGCGCTCAAGGATCTCTCTTTTCCGACCATCGCGGGCGCCGGGCCGAATTCGGCGATCCCTCATTATCGGGTCAGCGACGCCTCGAACCGCAAGATCGGGCGAGGTATTTTTCTCATCGACAGCGGAGCGCAGTACGAGGATGGCACGACCGACATCACCCGCACGATGGCCGTCGGACAGCCGACGAGCGCGATGCGTGACCGCTTCACCCGGGTGCTCAAGGGCCATATCGCGGTCGCCCGCGCGGTCTTTCCGCCAGGCACGACCGGCGCCCAGATCGACGCGCTGGCGCGCATGGGGCTATGGCGAGCCGGGCTTGATTTCGACCACGGCACGGGACACGGCGTCGGGTCTTACCTTTCCGTCCACGAGGGGCCCCAGCGGCTCGCCAAGACCGGGGCGACGGCTCTCGTTCCCGGCATGATTGTCTCCAACGAGCCAGGCTACTACGCCGCCGGCGCGTTCGGCATCCGGATCGAGAATCTGGTCGCGGTCGAGGCGCGGACGATCGATGGCGGCGAGCGGCCGATGCTGGGCTTCGAGACGCTGACGCTTGCGCCGATCGACCTTGCCCTGCTCGAGCCGGGATTGCTGGACCGGGACGAGATCGCCTGGTTCGACGCCTACCACGCGCGGGTTCGCAAGATGCTCGCGCCCCTTGTCGACGCTCCGACTCGCCGTTGGCTTCAGAACGCCACCCGACGCCTCGCCACGGCCAAGCGTAGGACATTTTCCTGAGCCGCCGGCGAAACGGCCGTCTCTGAAGCCGCCGTCGTCTCCCTCTCCCCTTGGAGAGGGGTTGGGGGCCGCCCTACCGTGAGCCGAATCGCCGCTTCGCCGCGTCGGTGACCGGCGTATAAAGGCTGACGAGCGTGCCCTCGGGATCGCGGAATTGCGCCGCGCGATTTCCCCACGGCATCGTTTTTGGCTCCTGTACGACCAGCGCCGCGCCTTTCAGCCGCGCGAACTCGCGATCGACGTCATCGACCTGAAATTCGAGAATCGCGGTGCGATTGGCGCCGGGCGCCGCGCTTCCGGGGCTGAACAGCGCCACCGTTTCGGCGCTGCCGATCGCCAACGTGCCGGCCGGCGTCACGATTTCGGCAAATACCGGCGCGAGCCATTCCGCAGCTTGGCCCGTTACCGTTTCATAGAAGCTGACCATCGACTTGATGTCGGCAGCGACCAGACGCGTAGACGCGAACTTCATGGGCGGGGTCCTTTTGAGTGGCGCCGCAAAAATGTGAGCGGCGTTGCGAAAGTCCTTGTCGCATGAGCCTGCTGACACCATTCTGGCAGCAGGAGTCAGCAGCAATGCGTCGCGCCGACCGATTGTTCCAGATCATCCAGATTTTAAGGCGCTCGAGCCGGCCGGTAACGGCGACGGCATTGGCGGAGGAGCTCGAAGTCTCAAAGCGCACCGTTTACCGGGACGTCGCCGATCTCATTGGCCAGCGGGTTCCGATCGCGGGCGAGGCGGGCCTGGGCTACTTGCTCGCCGCCGACTACGACATGCCGCCGCTCATGCTGACGCTTGACGAAATCGAGGCTGTCGTGCTGGGGGCGCAGTGGGTCGCGGGCCGCTCCGACAGGGCGCTTGCGAGAGCGGCCCGCGACGTGGTGGCGAAGATCGCCGCCGTCGTGCCGGAACGCCTGCGTCCTTTCGTGGCGGAGCCCAGCGTCGGGGTGAAGCCGGCCATCGCGGAGCCGGAGGACAGCATTGACCCCGCGGAATTGAGGTCGGCGATTCGCAACGGGCGAAAATTGAGGCTGCGCTACCGGTCTGAGGCGGGCGAGGAGACGGAGCGCACCGTGTGGCCGGTGATCCTCGGGTATGCCGAGACGAGCCGCTTGCTCGTCGCGTGGTGCGAACTCCGTCGGGACTTCCGTCATTTCCGCACCGACCGCATGATCGAGGCGAAGATGCTCGATGAGGCCGTCGGCTTGCGTCAGGGCGAATTGCGCCGCCGCTGGCAGCGTTGGCGCGAGGCGGACCGCCAGTCTCTTTAGCGCTATCCGCGCAATTCGCGCAGGTGAGCGACGAGCCCGGCGGTCGAAGCATCGAGGGCTGTTGTGGCCGTGGCCTTATCGGCGACGACCGGCGCAAGACTCAAGGCAAGCTCCTTGCCCAATTCGACGCCCCACTGGTCGAAGGAATTGATGTTCCAGACCACGCCTTCGGTGAACACCTTATGCTCGAATAAGGCGATGAGACGCCCGAGCGTGCGCGGATCGAGACGACGATAAAGGAAGGTGCTCGTCGGACGGCTGCCGGAGAAGCTCTTGTGCGGCGCGAGTCTTTTCGCCTCGGCCTCGCTCGCCCCCTGCTTGTGGGTTATCGCCTCAGCTTCCTCGGGAGTGCGGCCGTGCATCAGGGCCTGCCCCTGCGCGAGGCAATTTGCGACCAGGAGATCGTGATGATGCGCGTCGGCGTCGGTCGGCGTCGCAGCGACAAGCAGATCCAGGGGAATGATTTCCGTTCCCTGATGGATGAGCTGGAAGAAGGCGTGTTGGCCATTCGTGCCTGGCTCGCCCCATACGACCGGGCCGGTCGCCGTATTGGCGGGCGAGCCATCGAGCTGGACGTGTTTGCCGTTGCTCTCCATCTGCAATTGCTGGAGATAGGCGGGAAAGCGCCCGAGCCGCTGGTCATACGGGATCACCCCATGGGTGGCGTGGCCGAGGATGTTGCGGTTCCACACGCTGAGGAGCCCCATCAGGATCGGGATGTTGCGCTCGATCGGCGCTTCGCGGAAGTGCTGGTCGACCTCGTAGCCGCCGCGCAGGAACTCATTGAAGCGGTCAGGCCCGATCGCGATTGCGAGCGGCAGCCCGATGCTCGACCACACCGAATAACGGCCGCCAACCCAATCCCAGAAGCCGAACACCCGCGTCGGCTGGATGCCGAATTCGGCCACCTTGTCGAGCTGCGTCGAGACGGCGGCGAAATGGTCGTGGATCGCCGCCTCGCCAACCCCCTGGGCGATCCAGGCGCGGGCGGTCCTCGCGTTGGTCATCGTCTCCACGGTGGTGAAGGTCTTCGACGAGACGATGAACAGCGTCCGCGACGGGTCGAGGCCGCGCAGCGTGTCGCCGATATCCGCCCCGTCGACGTTGGAGACGAAGTGACTGCGCAGTTGCGGCGGCGCGAAGGGCGAAAGAGCGCGCGCAGCCATTGCCGGGCCGAGGTCGGAGCCGCCAATGCCGATATTGATGACGTCCGTCATCGGCTGGCCGAGCGCGCCGCGCACGCGTCCCTCGCGCACGTCGGCGGCGAAGCTCAGCATCTTTTCCCGCGTGCCGATCACCTCGGGCATGACATCCTGGCCGTCGACCAGGACCGGCTTGCCAGAAAAATTGCGCAAGGCGGTGTGCAGCACGGCGCGCTTCTCGGTGATGTTGATCTTCTCGCCGGCGAACATCGCCGCGCGCTTGGCCTCGACCCCGCATGCCTTGGCGAGCTCCACCAGCGCGCTTAGGACCGCGGCGTCGATGCGCTGCTTGGAATAGTCGAACAGGAGGTCGTCGAGGGTGACGCTGAACTCTTTGAAACGCGCCGGATCGTCGGCGAAATCTTTTCTCGCCGTCCGCGCGAGCGTGGCCTCGCGCAAGCTCTCCAATTTCCCCAACGCCGCCAGAGTAGCCTTCGTCGCCATGGGCCTTTTCCTTTTCCACGCTTGCCGTTAAGCGTCACGCCGCCGCCTACGGACTCAATTCTATGCCGCCCCTCCTACAATTGCGAGACACTGGCCTGACCCTCGGCGGGACCCCTCTTCTGGACGGGGCCGAGCTGTCGATTTCCGCCGGCGACCGGATCGCCGTCGTCGGCCGCAACGGATCAGGCAAATCGACCCTGTTTCGCATCGCTGCGGGCCAAATCGCGGCTGACCGGGGAAACCGCTTCGTCCAGCCTTCGGCGCGGCTCGCCTATCTGCCGCAGGAGCCGGACATGTCCGGCTTCCCGACCACGCTGGACTATGTCCTTGCCGGCCTTAACGAATATGACGATCCCTATGCGGCCCGAACCATGATGGCCGAGCTTGGGGTCGATCCGGCTGCCGATCCGAGCCGTCTCTCCGGCGGCGAAGCGCGCCGCGCGGCGTTAGTCAGGATCTTGAGCCCGGAGCCCGAGATCCTGCTCCTCGACGAGCCGACCAATCATCTGGATCTCGTGGCGATCGAATGGCTGGAGGCGCATCTCGCGGGGAGCCGTTCGGCGCTGGCTTTGATCAGCCACGACAAGCGGCTGCTTGCCGACCTGACCCGCGCCACGATCTGGCTCGACCGCGGCCGCACTCGGCGCCTCGATCAGGGCTTCGGCGCGTTCGAGGCCTGGCGCGATCAGAGGCTCGAGGAGGAGGAACTCGAGCGCCACAAGCTCGACCGGAAGATCGTCAACGAAGAGCATTGGATGCGCTATGGCGTGACCGCCCGCCGCAAGCGCAACATGCGGCGTGTCGGGGAGCTGGCCGATCTGAGAACCGAGCGGCGCGAGGCCCTGCGGTCAGTCGGGGTCGCCGCCATGACCGCGCAAGACGCCAAGGCGTCGGGCGCGTTGGTGATCGAAGCCGAGCGGATCAGCAAATCTTTTGGCGAACGCGAAATCGTGCGCGATTTTTCGCTCCGGGTCATGCGGCGCGACAGGATTGGCGTCGTCGGCGCCAACGGCGCCGGCAAGACGACGCTCATCAACCTTCTGACCGGGGCGATCGCGCCAGACTCGGGCTCGGTGCGGCTCGGCGCGAATGTCACGATGGCCGCGCTCGATCAGGGACGCGCATCGCTCGAGCCGACAGCGACCCTCGTCGACGCGCTGACCGGGGGCGGCAGCGACACCGTGACGATCAATGGCGAGCGGCGCCATGTCATGGGATACATGCGAGACTTCCTGTTCCCGCCCGAGCAGGCCCGAACGCCGATCGGCAAATTGTCCGGCGGCGAGCGCGGCCGGCTGATGTTGGCGAGAGCCTTGGCGAAGCCATCCAATCTCATGGTTCTGGACGAGCCGACGAACGATCTCGACATCGAGACGTTGGACTTGTTGGAGGAGCTGCTCGGCGACTATGCCGGGACGATCCTCCTCGTCAGCCACGATCGCGATTTCCTCGACCGCGTGGCGACATCGGTCATTGTCGGCGAGGGAGACGGGCGTTGGGTCGAATATGCGGGCGGCTATTCCGACATGGTCGCCCAGCGCGGGTATGGCTTGGCCGGCCCGCTCGGCGCACCAGCGGAGACGATCGACAAGCCTGGCAAAAGACCCGGTGACCGGTCCGCGCCGAGACGCAAGCTTGGCTTCAACGAGAGGCGGGCGCTCGACAGCCTGCCGCGCCGCATCGGCGAGCTTCGCGCGGACCTCGAGGGCCTAGAGCGCAAGCTGGCTGACGCCGACTACGCGGCCCGCGACCCCGCCGGGTTCCTGGATGCGACCAAGACCTACGGGGAATTGCGCACCGCGCTGGCCGACGCCGAGGACGAGTGGCTCGGCCTCGAAATCCTCCGCGAGGAGCTCGAGAGGCAGTAGCCGCGTCCAGGCGGCTCTCGTTCTCGGTAGGAGAAGGCTGCTGCTAGAGGCGCCCGCGGATATCGGTGACACTTTACTCAATCACCCAATAGGTGCGAGTTATCGCGTTCTCGGCCAGGATCATTCAGGATCATTGGGGATATAGTAAAGTGTCAGCCGATATCCGCCATAAGGGCCTCCGGCGATGTTCTGTTTTTCATGCCAAAAGACAAAAGACTCGACGATTGATTTGCGAAAAGCGGAATCCGTGCTATATCTCTCAAGTCGCCGCGCGTGCGCCCGGCTGGGAGGCGGGGAGACAGAGAATGCGACGGGAGGTTGGAAACGCGGGGGAGAAAAATTTAGCTTAAATCGCCCATAACGCATTGAAGAGTCTGGATTCCGAAAAGCAAAAGAAAGGAAATGAAAGCAATGTCGCTTTCATGGATTTTCGTCGGTTTTCATCAGTTTTGCTGGGCTTGGGCGGCAGGCGCGATCCGGTCCTTGGCTGGCGGGGCTTGGACGCTACGGCGCGAGCGCCGTCTCGACGAGTTCGACCCAGTAGCTCATCCCGTAAGGAAGAACTGCGTCGTTGAAGTCATAAGCGGGGTGGTGGAGCTTCGCTGTGTCTCCGTTGCCGACGAAGATGAACGCGCCCGGGCGGGCCTCGAGCATGAAGGAGAAATCTTCGGCGCCCATGACCGGCGCTATATTCGAATCAACGCGGGCTTCGCCGGCGACCTTTCGCGCGACGGCGGCGGCGAACTCGGTCTGCGCCGGATGGTTGACGGTCGGCGGGTAGCCGCGTCGGTACTCGACCCGGGCCGTCGCGCCGGCCGCCGCGGTGAAACCCGCGGCGATCTCGCGGATTCGCCTTTCGGCCAGGTCGCGCGTCGCATACTCGAGCGTGCGGACCGTCCCATTGAGCCAGGCCGACTGCGGAATGATGTTGCTCGCCGAGCCGGCCTGAAAACGGGTGATCGAGACGACGCACGCATCGAGCGGATCGACATTGCGCGAAGCGATGGTCTGAAGCGCAAGCACGATCTGCGCGCCTACGACGACAGGATCGACGACATGATGCGGCATGGCCGCGTGGCCGCCGCGGCCTTCGATCGTGATCGTGATCTCGTCGGCGGCCGCCATCAGCGGCCCCTTGCGCAGCATGAAGGAGCCGACCGGCATCGACGGCCAATTGTGCATGCCATAGACTTCTTCGACGGCGAAGCGTTCCATCAGCCCGTCGTCGATCATCGCCCTTGCTCCCGCGCCGCCCTCCTCCGCGGGTTGAAAGATGACGACAGCGGCGCCGGCGAAATTGCGCGTTTGCGCCAGTCGTCGCGCCGCGCCGAGCAGCATCGCCGTGTGCCCGTCGTGACCGCAGGCGTGCATTCTGCCCGGCGTCTTCGAGCGATACGGGAGGTTGGTTTCTTCCTCGATCGGCAGCGCGTCCATATCCGCACGGAGCCCGATCGCGCGCGAACTTGAGCCTCTCGCGCCACGAATGACGCCGACGACGCCTGTGCGGCCGACCGAGGTCGTGACCTCGTCGCAGCCGAAGGCGGTGAGCCGGTCGGCGACATATTTGGCGGTGCGCTCGACGTCATACAGGAGCTCGGGGTTTTGATGGATGTCGCGGCGCCAGGTCTGAGCGTCCGCGACGAGATCCTGAATGGCTGCGGAAATCGGCATAGGATGGCGCGCTCCTTCCAAACTTCAGAGCATGACAAGCGTGCATTAAGTCGTCATCGCCAGGAGCGAGGCGACGCGGCGATCCGGAGATCCCAGGCGGCGGCCCTGGATCACCGCGCTTCGCTCGCGATGACCACATTCGTCACGCTTGAATGGATCATGCTTTGGCAGGTTGACTGCGCGACGGCGGCGGTGTCAACCGCGCCGTGTGCTTACCGTCTGCCGCGCAGGAGGAAGATCGCCTGCTGGCCGAGCAGATTCCACGCCCATTTCGGCCAAATCGGATTGAGCGGCCGCCCGCTGGGATCGAGCGCCGAGCTTTTGTCGATCGTCGCGCCGACCTCGCGCGCGAGCGCAATGAAGTCGGCGATGGTGCAGAAATGAATGTTCGGCGTGTCGTACCAGGAATGGGCGAGGCTCTCGGTCACCGGCATCCGGCCGAGAACGGCGAGCTGCGTGCGGATCTTCCAATGGCCGAAATTCGGCACCGAAACGATCGCCCGGCGGCCGATCCTCAGCATATGTTCGAGCACGACGCGCGGTTGGCGGGTGGCCTGCAAGGTCTGGGACAGGATCACATAATCGAAGGCGTCGGCGGGGTAATCGGAGAGATCGGCGTCGGCGTCGCCCTGGATGACGGAGAGCCCTTTCGCGACGCAGTCATTCACACCCTGCTGCGAAAGCTCGATGCCGCGTCCGTCGACGTTTCGCTCCTCGACGAGGAGCCGCAGCAGCGCTCCGTCGCCGCAGCCAACGTCGAGAACCCGCGATCCGGGCGCGACGAGTTCCGCCACGCGCAAAAGGTCGACGCGGGGCGGCGTAAGGGTCCGGGCAAGGCTCACGCGATGCCTCTTGCCCGGGCGGCGGCGTCGATGAAGCCCTTCGTCGTATCGATGAAGTCGCGGACATCGAGCAGGAATGCGTCGTGACCGCGATCGGTCTCGATCTCGACGAACGAGACCGAAGCGCCCCCTGCGTTGAGAGCGCGGACGGTCGCTCGCGAGTCGCGGGTTGGAAACAGCCAGTCGGAGGTGAAGGAGACGACGCAGAAGCGGGTCCGCGAGTCCTTGAACGCCTTCGCCAGCGATCCGCCGTAGTCCGCCGCGAGGTCGAAATAGTCCATCGCCCGCGTCATGTACAAGTAAGAGTTGGGATCGAAGCGCTCGACGAAGATCGTCCCCTGGTGACGCAGGTAGGATTTCAACCTGAAAATCCGCGTCGAAGGAGAAGGTGCGCGCCGTGCGATCCTGCAGGTTGCGGCCGAAACGGCGATGCAGCGCCGTCTCGGACAGATAGGTGATATGGGCGGCCATACGCGCGACCGCGAGTCCCTTCGCTGGCCGCGTGCCTTCGACAAGATAGCGTCCCCCGCACCAGTCGGGATCGGCCATGACGGCTTGCCGGCCAACTTCGTGGAATGCGATATTTTGCGACGAGTGGCGCGCCGCGGTGGCGATAGGAAGAGCGGCGAAGACGCGATTCGGGTATGTCGCCGCCCATTGCAGGACCTGCATGCCCCCCATTGAGCCCCCGGCGACGCAAAACAGCGTGTCGATGCCGAGATGATCGATGAGCAGCGCCTGCGCCCGCACCATATCGGCTATCGTCACGATGGGAAAATCGAGTCCATAAGGCTCGCCGGTGTCAGGATTGACCGAGGCGGGGCCGGTCGTGCCCATGCAGCCGCCAAGGACGTTTGGGCAAATGACGAAGAATCGGTCGGTGTCGAAAGGGCGCCCGGGACCAACCATCGTCTCCCACCATCCTGGCCGGCCAGTGAGCGGATGCCGGTTGGCGACGTGCTGATCGCCGGTCAGGGCGTGACAAATCAGGAGAGCGTTTGATTTCGCCGCATTCAGTGCGCCATAGGTCTGGTAGGCGATGGTCAGCGGCGCCAAGAGCGCGCCAGAATCCATCCGCAGCGGCGAACCGGGACCCAATCGGAACGTCGGACTGTCGGGCGAGACGGATTGGGCAATCGCCCCGTTGAGAATCGCGCCTGCGTCCCCCACGATTCGCCTTTCAAGCTGAATGACAGTGTTCGCTTTGTCGAACAAAGCGTTTGTTATAGAGGAAGGACTGAAAATGCAAGCTCCACGTTCAGGCTTTGCGTCCGAGGGTTCGCTTTGAATCGGGGCGTCTGCGCCGGGTTAGCTCCCGGAGAGGCGAGGCGCGTCCGCCAGATCGCATCTTCCCTCTTCCTGGCTACCCCCCAGACCATCGCCGCGATGGACGGTCACTATGATAAACTCGCTCCTCTCAAAGGCGTCCCGCGGCGGCCCGGCCGACCATGATGCATCGGCACAGGACCAGGCGAACGCAAAGCGCGCCTAGCCCTTTGAAAAGAAACGATCCAGCGAAACTGCCTGATTTCGCCCCCAAATGATTTCACGAGCTTAGCGGCTCACGAGTGAAGCGTCTCGTTTCGCCCCGCGCAGTTGGGCTGACGCGTCCCAGCGATTTACCCGTCTTGGGTTGCGCCGCGAGGCTGGGCAGCGCATGATTCGATTCGTGGCGCAACCTTCAGAAACCTCGCAGCCGGCGGCTCTGCCGACGCCGTCGCGTCACGACGCGCGCGCCGGGCCGCTCGCGCGTCGCCCCCACACGGCCAATCCGTCCTATCTCGACGGCTTGAATGAGGAGCAGCACCGCGCGGTCGAGGCGCTCGACGGGCCGGTTCTCATTCTGGCCGGCGCGGGCGTCGGCAAGACGCGCGTCCTTACCTCCCGCATCGCGCATCTGATCGCCACGGGCCGCGCGCGCGCCCATGAAATTCTGGCGGTGACCTTCACCAACAAGGCGGCGCGGGAGATGCGCGTGCGTGTTGCCGCGTTCACCCATTCCGAGCAGGCCATGCCGTGGCTCGGCACTTTCCATTCGATCGGGGCCAAGATCCTCCGCATGCATGCGGAGCTGCTGGGCCTCAGACCCAATTTCACCATCCTCGACTCCGATGATCAACTGCGACTGCTCAAGCAGCTCCTGCAGGCGGAAAATCTCGATGAGAAACGCTGGCCGGCGCGAGCGCTCGCGAATCTGATCGATGGGTGGAAGAATCGGGGCATCGATCCCGGTCACGTTCCGCCGAGCGAATCCGTCTTGTTCGCCGGCGGCCGGGGCGCGGCGCTCTATGAAAGCTATCAGGCGCGTCTGAAAGCGCTGAACGCCGTCGATTTCGGCGACCTTCTTCTCGAACCGTTGCGGCTCATGCGCGAGCACGACGACATTCTCGCGGCGTTCCGGCGCCGGTTCCGCTACATTCTGGTCGACGAGTACCAGGACACCAATGTCGTCCAGTATCTCTGGCTCCGCCTCCTCGCCGGGACCAACGGCAATCTGTGCTGCGTCGGCGATGACGATCAGTCGATCTACGCCTGGCGCGGCGCGGACGTCGAAAACATCCTGCGGTTCGAGAGGGACTTTCCGGGCGCAAAGGTGATCAGGCTCGAGCGAAACTATCGCTCGGGCGGCCACATCCTCGCGGTCGCTTCCGGACTGATTGCGCACAACCGCGGCCGGTTGGGAAAAACGCTGTTCACCGACAAACCGCCCGGAGCCCGGCCGAAGGTCGTCGAAGCGTCGGACGCCCAGGAGGAAGCAAGGCTGGTCGGAGAGGAGATCGAGGCGTTCCAGCACAAGGGCGTCTCCCTGAACGATATCGCGATCCTGGTGCGCGCCTCGTTTCAGATGCGCGAATTCGAGGAGCGGTTCATCGCGCTCGGGCTCCCCTACAAGGTCATCGGCGGACCACGCTTCTACGAGCGGGCGGAAATACGCGACGCGCTGGCCTATCTTCGCTGCGTCGCCCAGCCCGACGACGACCTTGCGTTCGAGCGCATCTATAACCAGCCCAGGCGTGGCCTTGGCGAATCGACGCTCGCGACCCTGCATCAATATGGCCGTCGCGCCGGGCTCTCCCTCATGCGGGGCGGGCGCGCGCTGGTCGAAACGGAGGAACTGAAGCCGCGTCCCCGGCAAATCCTGCGCCGCCTTCTCGACGATTTCGACCGGTGGCGCGAAGAAGTCGGATCAGCTTCCGCATGAGGAGCTGGCGCAGCTCGTGCTCGAGGAGAGCGGCTATATCGACATGTGGAAAGCCGAGCGCACGCCCGATGCTGCCGGACGGCTCGACAATCTGAAAGAACTCGTCCGGTCGATGAGCGAATTTCCTGATCTTCAGGCGTTTCTCGAGCATGTGTCGCTGGTCATGGACGCCGAAAGCGGCGAGGAGGGCGAGCGGGTCTCGATCATGACCCTTCATGCGGCGAAGGGGCTGGAGTTTGACGTTGTCTTTCTTCCGGGCTGGGAGGAGGGGCTCTTTCCGCACCAGCGCTCGCTCGACGACAATGGCCTTGCAGGGCTCGAGGAGGAGCGGAGGCTTGCCTATGTCGGCCTGACGCGCGCCCGGCAGCAGGCCAGGATTTACTACGCCCTCAACCGGCGGATCCGCGGCCTGTGGCAGACGTCGGCGCCATCCCAATTCATCCAGGAATTGCCGGCGGAGCATGTCGAGGTCGAGGAATTTGCCGGTTCGGCTGACGGCGGCTACGGCTACTGGCCGTCGGCCGGTCCGGGAAACGGGTCGGCCTCTCGCTACAATACGCCCGGCTGGCGCCGCGCCGAGGCGCGACAGCGCGCCGCGGGCGAGTTTGGCTCGCGGTCGGGCGGATTCTCAGGCCCGATTTTTGAAGGCGCAGTCCACGGGCGCGGCTCGCCCTCTTCGGCGTTCCGCCCCGGATCGCGGGTGCTGCACAGCAAATTCGGCCCGGGCGAAGTGGTCGCCGTCGACGGCCCCAAGCTCACCGTCGACTTCGACAAGGCCGGACGAAAGCTGGTGATGGACAGTTTCGTCGCCGCCGAGGATCGACGCGCCTAAAGCCAGTAAACGTTGGAACGTCAGTTAGAATTGCTTGCCCTTGGCGAGCGGCCAGGCTTTCGGACCGTCGGACGGCTTCTCAGCACGCTATATGGACACGCGCAGGGTTTGCGCTCAGCCATGGATGGTTTCGCCGCGCGCCAGCATGGCCACGAATCGCGCGATCTTGCGGGCGCGCGCCTCCAGCGTCTTCACCGCGCCGATGCGATAGAGGATGGCGTAGCGGTTGGCTCCCTTGAGAGTCGCAAAGAAGGCGGCCGCCTTGGGATTTGCGTCGAGCGCAGCGGCAAGGTCAGGCGGCGGTTCGGCGGCGCTGGCTGGAGCATAGGCTCGCTCCCAACGACCGTCCGATTTGGCCATCTCCATCTGAGCAAGGCCACCCGGGCGCATCTTACCTTCGGCAAGGAGATCTGTTGCGCGCTGACGATTGAGCTCTGACCACTTGCTTCGAGGTTTGCGGGGCGTGAAGCGGATCAGCCAATAATGCTCATCATAGGCGTCCAGCTGACCGTCGATCCAGCCATGGCAAAGCGCTGCGTCGATCGCCTCCAACTTGGTGAGCGTCCGCTCGGGCGCGCCCTTCTTTGCCAGCTTGAGCCAAAACCCGAGAGCGATTGGGCTCTGAGAACTCGAGCCAAGCGTCAAAGGCGCGAGCGTCAGCGAACGCCAGGATTGGCAGGCCGGCGCGCATTTCGCTTGTCTCCAGCTCGTCTTTCATGGTTCCCGATTCGGCGTGGGACGGCCGCGCCAATCCAACGCGGCGCTCCTTTTTTGCCGTCGAATGTTCGTCTGAACTTGCCTCGGGCGGCGGGCGGCGAGAAATTTCGACATTGCTTTGCGATATTCAGAAAGCCCTGCTATTGTGCCTGCTGTCGTCCGAGCCGGCCCTCGCCGTTCGGGCGCCGTTGTTTGACCGCAAGACCTTGTTGAATGTTTGGGCGGAAAGCGTGAAGCGGGTGATTCCCCAATTCTGGTCCTAAGCCATTGAAAAGTCTCCATCCGCGGACGGAAAATCCTTGGATTTTCCTTCCCTTTCCTTGGAATCCCTTCCTCGCGATTTGGAATTTCCTTCCACCGGCTTGGAAAACGCTTCCGCCGCACACGGGCCCGCGTCAGGCGGCCTTGGTTCTCGGATTGACCTCTTCGGAATAGGCGTCGACCAGCGCCGCGGTGACCGCCGCGGGCTTGAAGACATGCGGGCCGATCTCGCCGACCGGCGTCACTTCGGCGGCGGTCCCGGTGATGAAGCATTCGTCGAACCCGCCGAGCTCGTCCGGCATGATGCGCCGCTCGACGACTTCGAAGCCCCGTTTGCGCGCGAGATCGATCACCGTCGCCCGGGTGATTCCTGCGAGGAAGCAATCGGCGATCGGGGTATGAATGACGCCGTTCTTGACGAAAAAGACGTTGGCGCCGGTGCATTCGGCGACGCGGCCCTGCCAGTCGTACATCAAAGCGTCGGCATAGCCGCGCCGCTCCGCGCGGTGCTTGGAGATGGTGCAGATCATATAGAGACCCGCCGCCTTGGCCAGCGCCGGAGCCGTCGCGGGATCGGGCCGCCGATAATCCGCGATATCGAGGCGGATGCCTTTCATCCGCTGGGCGGGGTCGAAATAGCTCGGCCAGTCCCAAACGGCTATCGCCAGATGGATCTTGTTATGCTGCGCGGTCACGCCCATCATCTCCGAGCCGCGCCAGGCGATTGGCCGCACATAGGCGTCGACGAGATGATTTCGCTTCAGGACCTCGGCCTTGGCGGCGTCGATCTCGGCCACCGTCCAGGGAATCTCGAAGTCGAGGATTCGGCCCGATTCTTTCAGTCGCCGGGAATGGTCCGAGGACTTGAAGATATGGCCGCCGTAGGCGCGCTCCCCCTCAAAGACCGCGCTCGCATAGTGCAGTCCGTGAGTGAGGACGTGGATATTGGCCTTGCGCCATTCAACCATCTGACCGTCGAACCAGATCCATCCGTCGCGATCGTCAAATGTCTGCGTGGCCATGGGCGTATTCCTCTCCTTCGAAGCCGGTCGGTTTGGTTTTTGGGCGATTGGAGTTAGATGGACTGGGTTGATTGTCGCTACATAGGCTATCAAAAGGGCTTAATTATGTCAACACTACTGACCTAATGGGCGCGTCGATGTCGCCCGACGCGCCAAAGGCAGATCCAGCCGCGCCTCCGCGCCGCGGCGATGAGCCGATGTACGAATTGATCGAATTGTTCTTTTTCGCCTATCGCGACTTTGTCGGCGACGCCGATCGCCTGCTCGAGGCATACGGATTTGGCCGGGCTCATCATCGGGTTCTCTATTTCGTCAGCCGGCGGCCAGGCCTGACGATCGCCGAGCTCCTCGAAATCTTGCGGATCACCAAGCAAAGCCTCAACCGCGTTTTGCGTGAACTCGTGGACAAGGACTTCGTCGAGATCCGGGCCGGGGCTCTGGACCGGCGGCGACGGCAGCTCTATGCGACCCCCGACGGCGAGAGCTTGGCGCTGAGACTTGCCCAGGTCCAAACGCGGCGATTCGCGCTGGCGCTGGAGCAATTGGGCGACTGGGGTGAGGAATCGACGCTCGCCTTCCTCACTGCGATGATCGATCCCCAGATGCGTTCGAGCGTCGCCGTCCCTCGGCGCGAATCGCCGAAGCGAGCAGGTCAGGCCCAGTGAGCGCGGTTGCGACGTCGTTTCAGGACGACGCGGCCCATGTTCTCGTGGTCGACGACGATCGACGGTTGCGCGTCTTGCTATCGACTTACCTGGTCAAGAACGGCCATCGGGTCACGGTCGCCGCCTCGGCGGCCGAGGCCCGCGGGTTCCTCGACGGATTGGCCTTCGACATCATCGTGCTTGACGTTATGATGCCCGGCGAGAGCGGGTTCGATTTCGCGACCGATCTGCGCGGGCGTTCGCAAGTGCCAATTCTCATGCTGACGGCGCGCGGCGAGCCGCAGGATCGCGTGCGTGGGCTCGAGATTGGCGTAGACGACTATCTCACCAAACCGTTTGAGCCGCGCGAACTCCTGTTGCGGATCGGCTCGGTGCTGCGGCGCACCCGCGCCGCGGCGATCGGCCGCCCGGAGACGGCGGTTGTTCGCTTCGGGCCTTTCGCATTCTCGCTCGAGCGCGGAGAGCTTCGCGCCGGCGACGAGAACATCCGCATCACCGAACGTGAGCGCGAGATGCTTCGCTTGCTCAGCGCCAACGCTGGCGCGATCGTTTCTCGCGAGGCGCTCTCGGGGTCAGGCGGCGCCGCACAGGAGCGGACGGTCGACGTGCTGATCAATCGACTGCGGCGCAAGATCGAACAGGACCCCGCAAATCCGGCATATCTGCAGACGGCGCGGGGGGCGGGATATCGACTCATAGCGGACCGATGAGGGAACGAGCCGCATTCCGCAGTCTTCGTTGGCTGGCCCAGATCCGCAAGCTTTGGCGGCGCGCGGCGCGCCGCCTGGCCGAGGCGCTGCCGAAAGGGCTTTACAGGCGCTCGCTGCTCATCGTGATCGTTCCGATGGTCCTTCTGCAGACCGCGGTGACCTTCGTGTTCATGCAGCATCACTGGGACCTGGTGACTCGCAGGCTTTCCGAGGCGGTGGCGCGGGACGTCGGGGCGCTGACGGACCTCTATCAGCAGCTCCCGCCCGGTAAGGACGACGCCGTACTGGTCAATCTCGCGTCTCAAAGGTTCCGCATGGACGCAACCCTGCTCCCTGCGGGTCCTTTGCCCCCAGTCATGCCTCGCTCCTTTTACGGAGCGCTCGATCCGTTGACGCGAATCCTTCCCAACGAGATTAGAAAGCAGGTCACGCAGCCGTTCTGGCTCGATACCGTCGGCCGATCGGGGCTCATGGAGATACGCGTCGATCTCGGGGGCCGAGTGCTTCGCCTGGTGACCCGGCGCGCGCTCGCCTACGAGGCGAACGCCCATATTTTCGTGCTTTGGATGCTCGGCGCGATGATCGTCCTTCTGACCGTCGCAATCATTTTCCTTCGCAATCAGATCAGGCCCATTTTGCGGCTGGCGAAGGCGGCCGAGGACTTTGGCAAGGGCAGGGATCCCGACTTCAGTCCGCACGGCGCGCGTGAGGTGCGTCAGGCGGGCCGCGCCTTCATCGAAATGAAACGGCGAATAGAGCGAGCGACGGAACAGCGAACCGCGATGCTCAATGGGGTGAGCCACGATCTGCGCACGATATTGACCCGGTTCAAATTGTCGTTGGTCTTGCTCGACAATTCCGCCGATAGCGAGTTGCTCCAGAAGGACGTCGACGAAATGGGGCAGATGCTCGAAGGATACCTCGCCTTTGCCCGAGGAGACACGGGAGAATCGACCGCGCGAATCAACATAGGCGCGATCCTCGAGGACCTGCGGGCGGATTCTGAGCGGCACGGCGCCGAGCTTGGCGTGGAGACCCGCGGGGATCTCGCCATTCGCGTCCGGCCGATGGCCATGAAGCGCTGCGTCGGCAATCTGGTCGCCAACGCGCAGCGTCATGCCGAGCACGTTCTTGTGTCGGCGACCCGCGAGGCTCAATTCGTGTCGATCATCGTCGATGACGATGGCGCCGGCATCGCCCCGGCGAATCGGGAAGACGTCTTCCGGCCCTTCTACCGTCTCGACGAGGCGCGCAACCAGGACGAGGGCGGGGCCGGCCTGGGTCTCGCCATCGCAAGAGACATCGCGCGCTCCCATGGGGGCGACATCACCTTGTCCGACAGCCCTTTGGGAGGATTAAGGGCCGCCGTGCGCATTCCAGTTTAGGGGGACGCAGCCGCTCAGACGGAGGCGTTGATCCAACGAGACAATTCACTCTTCGGGCCGGCGCCAGTCTTGGTGGCGACGTGCTTGCCGCCCTTGAACACCATCAGCGTCGGAATCGACCGGATTCCATACTTGCCGGCCACGCCCGGATTCTCGTCGACATTGAGCTTGGCGATTTTCACTTTGCCGTTCATCTCGGTCGCGATTTCTTCGAGCGCCGGCGCGATCATGCGGCACGGGCCGCACCATTCCGCCCAGAAATCGACGACGACCGGTTCGTCGGATTTGATGACGTCGCTCTCGAAACTCGCGTCCGTGACTTTGGCCGTTAATGACATGGCGCCCTCAAGGCGGCGTGCTGCCGCGTGCTATAGCTAGGAACCAACCCGAGCGACGTCAAGCAGGCCGACGGATCCGGAACCTCGCCATGGCGCCCTCTCTCCTCGCCTTGACAGGGGGGCGGCCGTCGCCTAGCCGAGCGCCCGTGATGCGGCAGGACCAAGCTCAGATCGTCCGGCAAATTCGCGGTCTCCGCGAGATCTCCGACCGCTATGACGCGATTCTTTGCGACATCTGGGGCGTCCTGCATAACGGCCTCGCCTCGTTTCCCCTCGCATCAGAAGCGCTGACGTCATTTCGGCGCGGAGGCGGCGCGGTGATCCTGATCACCAACGCTCCACGGCCGTCTCCGCCCATCGAGCGGCAGTTGGCGCAACTCGGGGTTCCGCGGGAGGCGTTCGACGCTGTCGTCACGTCCGGCGACGTCACGATCGGATTAATGGCGGAACAGACCGGCGGTCGGGTCCTCCATATCGGCCCGGGACGCGACCTCAGCCTCTTCGATGCTGCCGCAGAGGCGACGGGCGGGCGGCCCAGACTCGTCGGCCTCGACGCCGCCGAATATGCGCTATGCACGGGCCTCAGACATGACGAGATAGAAACGCCGGACGATTACGAGCCGGAACTGCGGGCGATGGCCGCTCGAGGACTGACGATGCTTTGCGCCAATCCGGACATCGTCATCCACCGCGGTGAAACTCTCATTTACTGCGCCGGAGCGCTGGCGCGCCGGTACGAAGAGCTCGGAGGTCCGGTCACCTACGCTGGCAAGCCTCACCCGCCAATCTATGGCCGAGCGCTGGCGCTTGCGGAACGGGCTCGCGATTCGGCGATCGACAAAAGCCGGGTGCTCGCCATCGGCGACGGCATGAGAACCGATATCGCGGGCGCCACGCGAGCAGGGTTGGACGCGCTCTTCGTCACCGGAGGCATCCATCGATCCCTGCATGGAGAGGCGCCGGAGGCGCCGGCCGATCCGATTGCCTTGCAGCAATTGTATGACGAAAACGCTATGTGGCCGGTCGCGGCCATCCCGGAGCTTCGCCCGTAGGCGGCGAGGGGGTGTCTAGCAGCCCTCCCGGGGCTGATGGTCGCGCGTTCGTGCGTTCACCGGTTTCAGATCTCGGTCGCGGATGCAAGAGTCGCTGTTTCAAACGCTCTATTTCGAAGATCTTGCGGTCGGCATGCGGTCGGCGATTCGCAAGAGGGTCGAAAACGAGGACGTCATCGGCTTTGCCGAGCTCTCGGGCGACCACAATCCAATCCACTTGTCGGAGCATTTCGCCCGCAAGAACTCGCTTCGGCGGCCGGATCGTTCATGGGCTCTACACCGCGAGCCTTATTTCCGGGGTCATTGGCATGCGGTTGCCAGGACCGGGCGCTGTCTATATCTCGCAGACGCTGCGTTTTCTCGGCCCGGTCAAGATCGGCGACGTCGTTGACGTCAGCGTTGAGGTGGTCGAACTCACCGAGAAGAAGCGCCGCGTCCGCCTGCGCTGCGAGTGTCGCGTCGCCGACCGGGTCGTTCTTGACGGCGAGGGTGTTCTCAGCGTCCCTCCGGCGCCTGTGCTAAAGCCACCCTCCGCTTGACCGTCCCTGGGCGCCAAGGCAGTTGTGCGGGCTGCGAAACGTAGGTACGGGGTCGCCGGAAATCCCGAGGAATGGCAGGACCGAATGACCGACGGCTTCGTGCTCGCCACGGACCCGATGCTGCCGCCCCATGGGCTGGAAGGCGCAGTCTACGCCATCGGAAATTTCGACGGCCTGCATCTCGGGCACCGGGCGGTCATCGAACGCGCTGACGCACTGGCCAGGGAGAGATCGGCTCCCAGCGCCCTGCTGACTTTCGAACCGCATCCCGCTGACTTTTTTGCCGGGCGTCCGGTGGTGTTTCGATTGACGCCGCCCCGGGACAAATCGGAAATTTGCGCCGGTCTGGGACTCACGGGCATTGTGTTCATTCGCTTTGACGCCTCGCTCGCGGCGATGGGCGCCGACGAATTCGTCGCAAAAGTTCTTGTCGGCCGGCTCGGCGCTTCCGCCGTCGTCGTGGGATGGGACTTTCATTTCGGCAAAGGCCGCTCCGGCACGCCGGCGACGCTCGCCGCCGCCGGCTTGAGGCATGGCTTCGCCGTTGAGATTGTTGCGAAAGTCGAAGACGGCGCCGGCGAAGGCGCCCATGTCGTATCCTCCACCGCAATCCGTCAGGCTCTTGAGCGGGGCGACCTCGCCGCCGCGGCTCGCGGTCTCGGGCGCCACTATTCGGTAAGGGGCCGGGTCATTTCGGGCCAGAAGCTGGGACGCACCCTCGGCGTCCCGACGGCGAATATCGCGTTGGAGCCGACCAACCGTCTCGCGCACGGAATTTACGCCGTCGTGGCGCGGATCGAGGGTCGCGCTTTTCCCGCGGTCGCCAGCTTCGGAACCCGGCCGACCGTGGATGACGGCGCGCCCTTGCTCGAGGTTCATCTCCTGGATTTCAATGGCGATCTCTATGGCCGCGAGATGGAGGTCGAGTTCATCGAACGCATCCGCGACGAGCGCAAATTCGATACGCTCCCATCGCTGGTGGCCGAGATGGAGCGTGACAAGGAGCGCGCACGGGCCATTCTCGCTTTCGGGAGATAGGCGCGCATTTGTCGAATTGCGGCAAATCCTCTAATCCCACCTGACTCTTGGCACGAAACCTCAATTTGGCTCCTGATCTCATGACCGACGCGCCCGTCTCAGGCCGCGACTACTCGCGCACTCTCTTCCTGCCGAAGACGGATTTCCCCATGCGCGGAGGTCTGCCGCAGAAAGAGCCGGAAATTCTGTCGCGCTGGGCGCGCGAAGATCTCTATGGGGAGCTTCGCAAGAGCGGCAAGGGCCGCCCTAAATTCGTGCTCCACGATGGGCCGCCCTACGCCAATGGCAATGTCCACATCGGCACGGCGCTGAACAAGACGCTCAAGGACATTGTCGTGCGCTCGCATCAGATGACCGGCTGGGAATCCAATTACGTTCCCGGCTGGGACTGTCATGGGCTCCCGATCGAATGGAAGGTCGAGGAGGAATTCTACCGAAGCAAGGGCAAGGTGAAACCGGATTTCTCGGATCCGCAGGCTATCATCGCTTTCCGCCGGGAATGCCGCGCCTACGCCGAACACTGGCTCTCGGTGCAGAGGGAGGAATTCAAGCGGCTCGGCGTGGTCGGGGATTGGGATCATCCCTATACGACGATGAGCCATCCGGCCGAAGCGCAGATCGCCCGGGAAATCTTCAAATTCGTCGCCAGCGGCCTGCTTTATCGAGGCTCGAAGCCCGTCATGTGGAGCGTCATCGAGAAGACAGCGCTTGCGGAGGCCGAGGTCGAATACGAAGACCATGTCAGCGACACGATCTTTCGCCGCGTTCCCAGTTGAGGGCGAGGACGCCTCCGTCATCATCTGGACGACGACGCCTTGGACGATTCCCGGCAATCGCGCGATCGCGTTCTCCCGCCGCATTCCTTACGGGCGCTATCGCGTAACGGAGGCCCCAGCCGACAACTGGGCCAAGGTCGGCGCGACCTACATCCTCGCGCAATCGCTGGCTCAAAGCGTTTTCGACGCGGCGAAGGTGAACGGATTCGAGTTTCTAGGCGAGGTTACGGGGGATTCGCTCGCATCGATGGTCTGCGCCCATCCGCTTCATGCGCATGGCTACGGGTTCGTCGTTCCTTTGCTCGACGGCGACCATGTTACGGAAGACGCGGGCACGGGCTTCGTTCACACCGCTCCAGGCCACGGGCGCGAGGATTTCGAGCTTTGGACCGCGAGCACACGCCTGCTTCAGGAGCGTGGCGTCGATCCCCGCATTCCCTATACGGTCGACGAGAACGGCGCCTTTACCGACGAGGCGCCCGGTTTCGAAGGCAAGCGCGTCATCAATGACAAAGGCAAGCCTGGCGACGCCAACAAGGCCGTCATTGACGCTCTTGTCGAGGCGGGCGCGCTTGTCGCCCGTGGCCGCCTCAAGCACCAATACCCGCACAGCTGGCGCTCGAAGACGCCGGTCATCTTTCGCAACACCCCGCAGTGGTTCCTGGCGATGGACCGGCCGTTCGCCAATGCGCAAGGCGGCAAGACGCTGCGGGTCCTTGCGGTCGAGGCCATCGAGCGCACGCGATGGGCGCCGCCCTCCGGGGAGAACCGGATCAAGGGCATGGTTGCGAACAAGCCCGACTGGGTGCTTTCGCGCCAGCGCGCCTGGGGCGTCCCCTTATCGATTTTCGTCCGCAAGGACGGTCACGAGATCCTGTTCGACGATGAAGTGAACGCGCGAATCGCCGACGCCTACGAACGGGAAGGCGCCGACGCCTGGTTCGCCGAGGGGGCGAAGGCGCGGTTCCTGGGCGCGAAGCATGACGCCAACGCCTACGACAAGATCGATGACCTGGTCGAAGTCTGGTTCGACTTCGGGCTCGACGCACGCCTTCGTTCTCGAGGACGCCAAGCACTTTCCTGGCCTGGCTGGCATCCAGCGCACGGTCGACGGCGGCGAAGACATTGTGATGTACCTCGAAGGCTCCGACCAGCATCGCGGCTGGTTTCAGTCGTCGCTTCTGGAAAGCTGCGGCACGCGCGGCCGCGCGCCCTTCGACGTGGTGCTGACTCACGGCTTCACGCTCGACGAGAGTGGCCGCAAAATGTCGAAGTCGCTGGGCAACCAAACCTTCCCGCAGGACGTGATCCGCGTTTCGGGCGCCGATATCCTGCGTCTATGGGTGGCCAGCGTCGACTACACCGACGACCAGCGCATCGGCCCGGAAATCCTGAAAGCCGTGAGCGACAGCTACCGCAAATTGCGCAACACGATTCGTTGGATGCTTGGAACGCTGGCCCATCGTGACCAGGGCGATTCGGTCGGCTATGCGAAGATGACCGGCCTCGAGCGGCTGATGCTGCACAAGCTCGCCGAGCTCGACCTCAAGGTTCGCGACGCTTATGACAATTTCGACTTCGCCCGCGTCATCGCGGCGCTCACGACGTTCATGAACTCCGACTTGTCGGCCTTCTATTTCGACGTCCGCAAGGACGCGCTCTACTGCGATCCGCCGTCCAGCGTCAGGCGCCGGGGGGCCCTGGAGGCGATCGAGCACATCTTCGGGGCGGTGACGACTTGGCTCGCGCCAATCCTGGTTTTCACCGCGGAAGAGGCCTGGGCGGCGCGCGACCCCGGTCATCGCTCGATCCACCTCGAACAATTTCCGGCCATTCCCGCTACGTGGAGGGATGACCAGCTGGCCAGGACTTGGGACACGATCCGGATGTTGCGCCTTGCCGTAACAGGCGCAATCGAAATCGCCCGGGCCAACAAGCTGATCGGCTCCTCCCTTGAGGCCGCGCCGCGCGTTTATCTCAGCAACCCCGAGCACCTCAAGGCGCTCGAGGGGATTGATTTTGCCGAGGTGTGCATAACGTCCAGCATCGCGATCGAGTTCGGGACGCCGATGCCGGAGAACGCTTTCCGGTTGGCTGAGGCGCCGGAGGTCGGCGTTGTTGTGGAGCGGGCGAATGGCGTCAAATGCGCGCGCTCGTGGCGCTATTTCGATCCGGCGACCGCTTCGCCTGATTTTCCCGACGTAACCCCTCGCGACGCCGAGGCGCTGCGCGAACTTGAAGCGCTAGGCCGCTTGCCGTGAAGCCGCCCGTATTGGGAGGCGTCATCGCGTTCATCGTTGTCCTTCTCGACCAGTTCGTAAAAATCGGAATCCTGTCGCGCTCCGAGCAGTTGGCGGCCCACTCGAAGCCGTTGACGCCGTTCCTCGATTTGACGCTGCAATGGAATCGGGGCATCTCCTTTAGCCTGTTTGCTCGCGATTCCGCGTCGGCGCAGACAGCTTTGCTCGCATTTGTCTTGGCGGCGGTCGCCCTGCTCGCTTGGTGGCTTTTTCGGTCACGATCCGCGTTGCCCGCCGCCGGCCTCGGGCTGATCATCGGCGGGGCTCTGGGCAATGCGACGGACCGCATTTTTCATGGCGCTGTCGTTGACTATCTTGACCTGCACGCCTTTGGCCGTCATTTCTTTGTCTTTAATGTCGCGGATGCGGCCATCAATATCGGGGTTGCGCTCTTGATCATCGAGCTGTTGCTAATTCCGCGCACGAACTGAACAATCGGGAGTGAGGCCGATGGCGCAGGCTGAGATCGTCAAGCGTGGCCCCCAGGGCTTCGCCCGCGCTCGACGAGGGCTCCGGCGAACGTCATCGAATAGCCGGAATTTGTGGTGAGAGACGCCGACGGTGGACTGCGGTTGGGTCGCGAGGGGCACGGGGTAGCTATGCGCTTTGGTCTGCGATTTGCGGTGGTCGCGTTCGCGTTGACTTCGGCCGGGTTCTTCCATTCGCCTGCCTGGGCGGGCGACGATGGCCAGGCGCCGCTGTGGCAAGGCATCGGAGCGATTTTTGGTCCGGTGATCGGATTCGGCATTGGTGGGGACAAGCCCCCCCCGATCGATTATCACGAGCACGGGAAGATTGTCGTGCCGCCGAAAATGGAATTGCCGCAGCCCGGCTCCACCGCGTCGGTCGATCCTTCATGGCCGGTGAATCAGGAAATTCTGCGGAAGAAGGCGCAAAAGGAGGAGGGGAAGAAAACAATCGCGGGAATGGGCGACGCGCGTCTGCGTTATACGCACCCGTTCCCGGCGAATGAGCCCGTGACGGTTCGCGCTGTCGATCCGGACGGGCAGCCGGTGAAGTGCACGGGCGCTTGCGGGACGACTTCGAACGTGCTTGGAACCCTGAATCCGCTGAACTGGGTTGGAATGGGACCGAAGACTGAGACGCTTGGTCCCGAGCCCGACCGTGAATGGCTCACTGATCCGCCCAAGGGTTTTCGCGCGCCGGTCGAACCGGTCAAGGGATCGGCGTCAAATTGAGGATTGATTCGCTGCGATTGGCTTCGGGCGCGAATTGCGGCTTGGCGTTCCGAGGAAAGAACGCTATTCTAAGGGGCAGAGGATTCGCCGCCGGCGCAAATTCTGATGCTCAGCCCCAAAGCCAATGCTGAACAAGGGGCGTTCGGGGCCGAGGCACTGAAGTCGCGGAACGCGGATTAGCCGCCAAACTACGGTCAGCGAGGCGACCTGCAAAGGGCCTTCCGGCCAAGGAACGTGGTTCGAGCGCTTCCATGAAGGCGGCGCTCCTAACAGGAATTCGCACCGAACCGGGACGAAAGCGATTGCTCGCCTCCGTGTTCCGGGTGCGATGAGATCGGCCCATTCGAGGATGGGAAGGCGTGAACGGCGCCTTTCTCGCGGCAAATTCGAGAGAGCTTGCGCAGAAAACGATCGGGAAGCTTTGGCTTAACCGGATGGATGTTGGGAAATAGAGATGAGACCAGGTCAAAATAAGAGGATGCGTGGTCGGCCGACCAACAATCGGCGGGGCCCCAATCCTTTGACGCGTTCCTATGAATCAAATGGACCGGATGTCAAAATACGCGGCAACGCGCACCATGTCGCCGAAAAATATCTTCAGCTGGCGAGAGACGCTCACACGGGAGGAGATCCTGTCGCGGCCGAGAATTATTTGCAGCACGCGGAGCATTACTTCAGGCTTATTGCGACAGCGCAGGCTGCGCAAGCTTTGGCGCAGAGCGGTCAACCGCGGCCCCCGGGAGAGAGCGAGGCCGACGACCTGGAGGACGACGGCGATTTGGGGATGTTGTCGGACCGCTTCGCCTCGCCCGCGGAGCGACAGAACCCCTATCCGCAGCCCCAGCAAGGATTTCAACCGCAGCCGAATGTGGCGCCAAACGCCCCTCAGCCTTATGCGGAGCGACCTCCGTATGAGGGCGAGCGGCAGGGCCAGAACGATCGTCCGGGTTTTCAGAATCGGCATGATCGGCAAGGCAACCGATTTCAGGAGCGAGGCCCGCGACCGGATCGGCCGTTCTCTGAGCGAAACGAGGGCTATCGCGACAACCGGCATGGGCGTGACGGACGGCCGCGGGAATTCCGGCCATATCGCGATTCCCAGTCCCAGCCGGCGCGGGACGTAGGCGCGGAAGGCGCGGCGCAACCAGGGCTGCCGTCCTTCATAACCGCGAGCCCGAGGCCGAGCGCCGCGGACCCCGGCCCCAGCGCGCCGTTTCCGGATACAGTCGCCTCGCCGGCGCCGCCCGAAGCTGCGCCCCCCGAATTCGACCCGCCTTCCGGCGAAAACGCCTTTCAGCCCCGTGGCCGACGCCGGCGGTTGCGGTCGCCCTACGGCTTTGGCGGGAGCAGCTCCGGGGAATCAGGCGGTCCGGATGCGGCCCCGGAAATCACCGACGACTCGCCAGTGACGGAATAGGCGCGGCTGCGGCCTGTCGAGGCGCGCCGAGCGCGGCGAATTTCGCTCGCACGTGATCGGCGTCGAAGGGCTTCATCATGTAGTCGCTGGCCCCGGCATGCATCGCGCGGGCAATCTGCGCGACGTCGTTTTCATTGAGGCAAATGACCGCCTTGGGGCGTTCTCCGCCGTGCATCCGGCGCAGTTTCCTGAGGAACTCGCAACCGTCCAGCGTCGGCATGCTGCCGTCAACGAAAATGGCGTCCGGCATCGAGATCGAGCAAATTGCGAGCGCCTGACGCACGTCCGAAGCCTCGGAAGCCTCCAGGTTCATGCCCTCGAGAACACGGCGGACAATGTTCCTGATCACCGTGGAATCGTCCACCACCAGGACATGCGGCATGCTCAATCCTTCGTTAATTCGAATGATGCTTGGCGGTCCCGACAATGAATCGCCGATGCTTCAAACGGAGTTAATATTCGGGCGATTGACGCCTTGGCGCCGATGATCTCGGGCGGCGGCTCACTCCGCGTTGGCGGGAGCTTGCGCCGGAGCAGCGGCTAGCGTCACGGTGTCTTGCGAAGTCGAGACATTGAGCGTCGCTTGACACTCGCGGGCCAACAGCGTGGTGAAATAGAGTTGAATGGAGTGGCCGTCGATCGCTTCGGTTGGAAAGGTTTTGGTCAGGATGTCTGCTGCGCTGTGCGACAATCGCGCGTTCGCGCCCTTGGCCTCGACGCGCATCGTGATCGGCTCCTCCCGATCTGACATATGCACCGTGACGACGCCGCCCCGGGGTACCGAGCCGACGGCGATGAGGCAAAGATTGAGCAACAGCTTTACCGAGTTTCGCGACGCGAGGCGCCGGCCCCCGGTCCACTGCAAGATGGTGCGGTCATTGGCGAAGAGGTCTCTCGCAACCTTTTCTGCGTCGCCCGTGTCGATCGAAGCGCCAAACGAGCCCGCGGCGCCGAAAGCGAGACGACAGAACTGGAGGCGCGCCGAAGCCGAAGCCGCGCTCTTCTTGATGAGCTGCATGGCCACGGCGCGCATCTCCTCGTCCTCCTCTCCATCGAGGACCTCGAGACCATTGACGATCGCCCCGACCGGGCTGATCACGTCGTGGCATACGCGCGAGCATAAGAGCGCTGCGAGGTCGAGTTGGGTGAGCGAGACCATTGTCAAGCGGCTGATCCTGTCTTCGTCGCCCGGCCTCAACGCGGAGAGACTAGCCATGCCGCCCCCCTCAAGCCGTTCAATGCCCTGTCTAACCAATTCGCGGGGCCGTCGCGACGCGCCCGCGCAAATCCACGGAAATGAATTCGCCCCGGCGCGATCAGAGGCCATGCCTTGAGGTCGGTTCTTCGGCATCCAAACCCCTTCGCGCTCGACCGGAGCAAGCGCGACGACATTGCATTGTTTCTGGCCGAGGCCGCGCTTGCGGCCGGTCCGGCGGTGATGGAGGAATACGAGCGCGGCTGCGAGGTCCGCTCGAAGGAAGACGGCAGTCCGGTCACGGCGGCCGATCATCGCGCCGAAGCGATCATCTGCGACCATCTCGCGCGCATGGCGCCCTCGCCGCCCATTTGCGCCGAAGAGTCGACTGCGGCCGGGACGCCCATCACGACCGTCGAGCGTTTCCTGCTCGTGGATCCCCTCGATGGAACGCGGGAATTTCTCTCCGGCAATGGAGAATTCACGATCAACGTGGCGCTGATCGAGCGCGGCGCGCCAATCGCCGGCGCGGTCTACGCGCCAGCGATCGGCCGGTCATGGATCGGAGGCGACGCGGCGTTCGTCTCGGAAACGCCTCTGGGCTCGGCGCTGCCGGACAAAAAAGGATGGCGGCGAATCCACACCCGCCCTGCGCCCGCGAGTCTCACCGCGTTGGTGAGCCGCTCGCATGCGGATGCGGAGTCGGAATCCTTTCTGAAGCGGTTGCCGATCGGAGACGCGAGCCAGGCGGGGTCGTCGCTGAAATTCTGCCTCATCGCCGAAGGTCTGGGCGACGTCTATCCTCGTTTCGCCCCGACAATGGAATGGGATACGGCGGCCGGCGACGCCGTTTTGCGCGCAGCCGGCGGCGTCGTTCTCAACGCCGCTGGAACGCCGCTCGTGTACGGCAAGGTCGATCGCGGCCTGCGCAACGGACCCTTTGTCGCCTGGGGCGACGCGGCGGCGGCCAAACGATTTGGCAATTGTTAACGCGGCGTCAACGCGACCTCCTTATGTTTCCGCATCCGCTCCGGTTGGGCGGTTTGGATCAAGGCGGCGCGACAAGGGCGGAGCCTCGGTTTCCGCTGGCGTTGCGATCGCCGCAAGGAGGCTCATGCAAACAGAGCTGACGCGGCGCCGGTTTGTCGGCCTGGCGGTGATCGGCGCAGCGTCCTGGGCTCCGCCAGCCCGAGCGGACGCTCCAGCGACGTTCGACCCTGACGAAATTGTTGACGACGGCCATCGATTCTTTGGCAGTCTGTCGCGCGGGTTGGCGGATGTGGTTCAGGAAGCTGGCCGTCGTTGGGGCCTGCCGAATGCCTATGTTCTCGGCCAGGAGGCGTCAGCGGCGTTCGTCGGCGGGCTGCGTTACGGCGAAGGCAAGGTGTACACGCGCAACGCCGGAAAGCACCCAATCTATTGGCAAGGACCGTCGGTTGGCTTCGACGCCGGCGCGGATGGCGACCGGACGATGATGCTGGTCTACAATCTGCCGGCGATCGAGGCGGTCTTCCGTCGATTCGGCGGCGTCGACGGATCGGCGTATTTCGTAGGCGGTTTCGGCTTCACGGCTTTGAACTCCGACGACATTGTGGTGGTTCCGATCCGCACCGGCGTTGGCGCGCGCCTCGGAATCAATGTGAGCTACCTGAAATTCACCCAGCGCGCGACCTGGAATCCTTTCTGACAGTTCATGGTCATGCTCGAGCGATGTGACGTTCCAGGCGAAAGATTCGCTGGCTTATCCGCATTCGCGCCATGGGCCGGCGTTGACCAGATTTTAACGTTCGCTCCTCGACAACAGGAAAGATCGGAACAATCGATTCTCATATTTCGGGGGCTGCAGTGAACGACCTCATCCGCTTCCAGCCGGCGAAGCGGCTCCCGCGTCCCGTTCCCTATCAGCGCAGCGCAGAGATCCTGTTCTTCACCGGCGTGCGCTATCAGCGCATGAGCGAGGACACGCGCTTGCCGGCGCCCAGAGCGTCCCGCGCCGCCCAGCGGCAAGGCGACGGCCTCGGCGGCGAAGGCGGTCGCACGCCCCGGCGCTAGTCGCGACGCGCGTGACAGGCCGCTTGCCGCCATTCGACGATTACGCTATGAGCCGCGGCGGGACACCTCTCCCCAACGAGAGGCGCCCATCTGAAAGGATGGCACAAAATGACAACCACGGCGCCCGCCGTTCGCCCTGCGAACGCGCGTTTCTCATCTGGCCCATGCGCAAAGCGCCCCGGCTGGACCCCGACAGTTCTCCGTGATGCGGAGCTGGGGCGTTCGCATCGCGCGAAACTGCCCAAAGCCAAGCTGAAGCTTGCGATCGACTTGACGCGCGAAGTTCTCAGCGTCCCGAGCGACTACCGAATCGGCATCACGCCGGGGTCGGACACCGGCGCGTTCGAAATGGCCATGTGGTCGATTCTTGGCGCGCGCGGCGTCGATGTCCTGGCCTGGGAAAGCTTCGGCGAGGGCTGGGTCGGCGACATCGTCAAGGAGCTCAAGCTCAAGGACGCGCGGGCGCTGAAAGCGCCTTACGGCGAACTGCCCGATCTTTCCCAAGTGAACTTCGACAACGACTTGGTCTTTGCCTGGAATGGCACGACGTCCGGCGTGCGCGTCCCCAATGCCGACTGGATCGCCGCCGATCGCAAGGGCTTGACCCTTTGCGACGCAACCTCCGCTGCTTTCGCGCAGGACCTCGACTGGCCGAAGCTCGACGTCACCACGTTCTCCTGGCAGAAGGCGCTCGGGGGAGAGGCGGGGCACGGCGTCATCATTCTCAGCCCGCGCGCCGCAGAACGGCTTGAGACATATAAGCCGCCGTGGCCGGTGCCGAAGGTCTTTCGGCTCACCAAAGGCGGCAAACTGATCGAGGGCGTTTTCGAAGGCGAAACCATCAA
The DNA here is from genome assembly GCA_963761435.1 of uncultured Alphaproteobacteria bacterium. Classification (GTDB taxonomy): domain Bacteria; phylum Pseudomonadota; class Alphaproteobacteria; order Rhizobiales; family Beijerinckiaceae; genus Roseiarcus. Next base: position 172,247 of record CAVXHJ010000017.1, read on the forward strand.
CACGCCGTCCATGCTTTGCGTCGAGGACTATATCGATGCGCTACAGTGGGCGAAGACATTCGACGGCCTTAAGGCCCTCATTGCACGGGCGGACGCCAACGCGAAAGTCATTTCGGATTGGGTCGGCCGCACGGCGTGGGTCGACTTTCTCGCCCGTGTCCCCGAGACCCGCTCGAACACAAGCGTCTGCCTGAAGGTGGTCGATCCTGTGATCACCGCCCTATCGGCCGACGGCCAGGCCGCGTTCGCGAAGGCGCTCGCCGCCTTTCTCGAGAAGGAGAAGGTCGCTTTCGACATCGGATCCTATCGAGACGCCCCTGCGGGCCTGCGCGTCTGGTGCGGGACGACCATCGAGGCCGCCGACGTCAAGGCGCTGACCCATTGGCTCGATCACGCCTTCGCCGTGGAGAAGAGCAAGCTGGCCAAAGCAGCTTGAATTGCAGCCCCGAGGAGGTTGCCGGAAGGCGGCTCCCTCCCGGTCTCGGCCCTGCCGTGCGGGACCCGACCTCAAACCGCTTTGACCCATTGATCTACGACGGCCGAAGGGCCGCCCGTCAACCCAAGGGCATCAACCCATGACCCCCCGTGTTCTCATCTCAGACAAGCTTTCCGCCGCGGCCGTCGCCATCTTCAAGGAGCGCGGGGTTGACGTCGACGTCAAGCCGGGCGTCGACAAGGACGAACTCGCCAAGATCATCGGCGACTACGACGGACTGGCCATTCGTTCCGCCACCAAGGTCACCGCCAAGCTGCTTGAGCGGGCCACGAAACTCAAGGTCATTGGCCGGGCGGGCATCGGCGTCGACAACGTCGACATTCCAGCCGCAACCGCGAGAGGCGTCATCGTGATGAACACGCCGTTCGGCAATTCGATCACGACCGCCGAGCATGCGATCGCGCTCATGTTTGCGCTCGCCCGTCAGATACCGACCGCCGACGTCTCGACCCAAGCGGGCAAGTGGGAAAAGAATCGTTTCATGGGGGTCGAGCTGACCGGCAAGACGCTTGGCGTCATCGGCTGCGGAAACATCGGCTCGATCGTCGCCTCGCGCGGCCTGGGCCTGAAGATGCGGGTCGTCGCCTTCGATCCGTTTCTGAGCGTCGAGCGCGCCGCCGAGATTGGCGTCGAGAAGCTCGAATTGAACGATCTTCTGGCTCGCGCCGACTTCATCACCTTGCACACGCCGCTGACGGCGCAGACGCGCAACATTCTCTCGGCGGAAAATCTGGCGCGGACCAGGAAGGGCGTGCGCATCATCAATTGCGCCCGCGGCGGTCTTGTCGACGAAACCGCCCTGCGCGCGGCGCTGGACAACGGCCATGTCGCCGGAGCGGCCTTTGACGTTTTCGTCGAAGAACCAGCGACGGCCAATCCTTTGTTCGGTCATCCCAACTTCATCGCGACGCCGCATCTGGGCGCTTCGACCAACGAGGCTCAGGAGAACGTCGCCCTCCAGGTCGCCGAGCAGATGTCTGACTACCTCATTCGCGGCGCGATTTCGAACGCTCTCAACTTTCCCTCGATCACTGCGGAGGAAGCGCCCAAGCTCAAACCCTTCGTGGCATTGGCGGAGGGTCTGGCTCGTTCGCCGGCCAGCTCACGCAGGCGCCGATTCAGAAGGTGACGATCACTTACGAAGGCGCAGTCGCGGAACTGAAGGTCAAGGCTTTGACGTCGGCGGCGATAGCCGGCTTGCTTCGCCCGTCTCTGGTCGATGTCAACGTGGTGTCGGCGCCCGCGGTCGCCGCGCAGCGCGGTATCGTCGTCGAGGAAATGACCCGCGCCGCGCAAGGCGACTACGAGAGCTTCATCACGCTGACCGTCGCGACAGCTGATCAATCGCGTGCGATCGGCGGGACCGTCTTTCACGACGGCAAGCCGCGCATCCTTTCGATCAAGGGGATCAAAGTCGACGCCGAGTTCACTCCTTCGATGATTTATGTCACGAACGAGGACAAGCCGGGCTTCATCGGCCGTTTCGCCAGCTGCCTCGGCGACGCGGGCGTGAATATTGCGACATTCGCGCTTGGGCGCGACGAACAGGGCGGTTCGGCGATCGCGCTCGTCTCGATCGACGGGGCCGCGCCGCCTGAGGTCATAGCGAAAGTGGGCAAGATCAAAGGCGTACGCCAGGCCGCCGCCTTGCACTTCTGATCCGCGCCGGCAAGATGTCGACGCCAGCGGAAACGTGGCCCCGCGTCGCCGCTGCCTGAGGGACCCGCCCATGAGCGACGATCACGAAAAACATCTTACGGGGAGGGAGACAGACACGCGGTCGAAAGTCGACGCCCGTCTCCTGGACATTCTCGTGTGCCCGGTGACGCGGGCGGAACTGACTTACGACCCGGTCCGGCAGGAGCTCGTTTCGCGCGCTGCGCGGCTCGCCTATCCAATCAGGGACGGCGTGCCGATCATGCTGCCGGAGGAGGCCCGCAAGCTCGCGGATTAGCCAAATCCCGTCATGCCCTAGCGTTCCGCTTTCTCGTGCTCGGTTTCGTCTACGACCGGTCTGGGCCGTCCATCAGCGCCGACAGCGACGAAGGTGAATGTCGCGTCGGTCACTTTCTCAAGATGATGAGTCCGAAACCGATGCGCCCAGGCCTCGATGTGAATCTTCGAGCGAAGTGCGGCCGACATGGTCGACGGCGGTATAGACTGACAGTACGTCGCCCACCTTGACCGGGCGAATGAACGTCATCGCGTCGATGGCGACGGTGACGACCCGCCCCTGAGCCTTCTCCGCCGCGCGAATGCCGCCGGCCTGATCCATCTGGCTGATCACCCAGCCGCCAAAAATATCCCCATTGGCGTTGGTGTCCTTTGGCATCGCGATCAGACGAACCGTGAGCTCGCCGCGCGGCGCGTCGCCTGCGGAGGTTGTCATTGACCCGTCCCTCGTTTTGTTTTCCCTCGATCCTGACGACGCCGCGCGCCGCGATCAAGCGCGATCTGACAACGGAGCCTCAATGCGGGCAATCGAAAGGAAGGAAGGTCGTCGACATGCCTTCGTTGACGACACGGATCGCGAGCGCATCCGCGAGCCTTCGGTCCTTGGCGGAGCGGGGGCAAATTTTTTCGGAGCTGAGACACCCGGAGCCGATGAAGGCCGTGTTTCCGGCGACAAAATCCTCGCTGAGGCCGTCGCGACCGTAGCGGCGCAAGCCCTCGTTCCAGTCGCGCCCGTAGCGGAAGCATTTTTCCCGCGGCCAATCACGTTCGACTTGCGCGCCGTCCGCCGCAGCCGGGCCCGCGACCAGGGCGGAGAAGAACGCGGCAGCCAACGCGAGGCGCAAACACCTGAAGGGCCTGGGTTTCGCCGCCAGAGCGAAATGCCTTCGCGTCGATTCGTCATCGCGAGGAGTCAAGGGCGCCTTGCCGCGACGACTCGATCATGGCCGGCGAGGTCCCTGTCGATCATCACGTCGCCAAAGCCGAACTGCTCCACGATCGAGAGCACGTCCGCAGCCTGGCCCGCGCCGATTTCGACCAGAAGCCAGCCGCCTCCGGAAAGGAGCGACCGCGACTCCGGAATGACCCGTCGGTAGGCGTCAAGGCCGTCGACTCCGCCATCGAGCGCGAGCCGCGGATCGAAATCGCGGACCTCGCGCGGCAGCTCTGCAAGATCGGCGCTCGGAACATAGGGCGGGTTCGACACGATCAGGTCAAACCGCCCCTCGAGGCCCCGTGTCCAGTCCCCGACCCGAATCTCCGCCTTCTGACCGAGGCCGCAAGCCTCGATATTGGCGCGGGCTACATTGGCCGCGCCGACTGAAATGTCGACGCCGACGCCGCGCGCATTGGCGAATTCGCTAAGCAAGGCGCACAATAGCGCGCCCGAGCCGACGCCAAGATCGAGGACGCGCAATGGATCGCGGCGCCGATCCCCCAACAGTCTGATCGAGGCTTCGACGATCGTTTCTGTTTCCGGCCGCGGATCCAGAACCTGCCGCGAAATCGCGAGGGACAGGCCCCAAAATTCGCGTTTTCCCACGATCCTCGACAGGGGCTCGCCGGCTGCCCGCCGCGCCGAGAATTCGGCGACCCTTCGCGCCGCCGATCCGAGCGGCTCCTCGGGAGCGACGATCAACCCCGCCGGCGAAACACCCGAGGCGGCGCAGAGCGTTATTCGCGCCTCTCGTTTCGGATCTTCGATGCCGTAGCGTTCAAAGGTCTTGGCGAGAAAGGTCAACGCTTCGGCGCGCGCGGTCGAAGCGCCAAGAGCGAAGTCGCTCGTCAAGCGACCAGGCCGTGGCAGTGTTTGAATTTCTTGCCCGAGCCGCACGGACAGGGCTCGTTTCGTCCCACGCGACCCCATGTCGAGGGATTTTTCGGATCCCGGTCGACTAGGGCGAGTCCGGACGTCGCCGCCTGGAAATCCACGCTGACAGGCTCCGAGACGGGAGCGAACGGCAATTCGTTTTCGCCGGTCGCCGGGTCGAGATGCTGAAACTGCATCGGCGGCGGCGGCGGCTCTGGTTGCTGGAACCGCACTTCGATCCGCGACATTTGCGCGATGACGGCCTCATGCCACTGAGTGATCAACTCGCGGAAAAGCTCGAAGGCTTCGGACTTGTACTCGTTCAACGGATCGCGCTGGGCCATGCCCCGCCAGCCGATAACCTGACGCAGATGATCGAGCGTGACGAGATGTTCGCGCCACAAGTGGTCGAGCGATTGCAAAATCACCTGCTTCTCGACGTACCGCATGGCGTCGGGCGTGTTGCGCTGGACGCGCTGCGCGTAAGCGTCCTCCGCCGCGGCATGCAGCCGGGTCGCTACCTCTTCATCGGCGATGCCTTCCTCCTTGGCCCATTCGTCGACGGGGAGGTCGAGGTTCAGCTTCTTGGCGACCTCGGTCTTCAGACCCGCAATGTCCCAGGCCTCGGGGTAGGCGTCGTGCGGAATGTGCTTGGCGACGACGTCGTCGATGACGCCGGTGCGCATGTCCTCGATTGTCGAACTCGAGCGAGTCGGACGCCATCATCCTGCGGCGGTCCTCGAAGATGACCTTGCGCTGGTCGTTCATCACGTTGTCGAACTTGAGAATGTTCTTGCGCATGTCGAAGTTGCGGGCCTCGACCTTCTGCTGCGCCTTCTCGAGCGCCTTGTTGATCCACGGATGAACGATCGCCTCGTCCTCCTTGAGGCCAAGGCGCTTGAGCATCGCGTCCATGCGCTCCGCGCCGAAGATACGCATGAGATCGTCCTGCAGCGACAGGAAGAACTTCGACCGGCCCGGGTCGCCCTGCCGGCCGGATCGCCCGCGCAGCTGATTGTCGATGCGGCGGCTTTCGTGCCGCTCGGTGCCAATGATGTAAAGCCCGCCGGCGTCGATCGCCTTCTGCTTGAAAGCCGCGACTTCGGCGCGGATCGAGGTCTCCAGCGTCTCGCGCGCCTCCGGCGGCGAAGCAGGGTCGATCTCCTGCTTGACTCGCATCTCGACATTGCCGCCGAGCTGAATGTCGGTGCCGCGCCCGGCCATGTTGGTCGCAATCGTGATCGCGCCGGGAACGCCGGCCTCGGCGATGATGAAGGCCTCCTGCTCGTGGAAACGGGCGTTGAGAACGGCGAAGTTCTTCGACGGCTTGCCGGCGCGCGCCGCGGCGTAAAGCGCCTTGAGCGCGTCAGGCTTGGTGAAATCGATCTTCTTGTACCCTTGTCGCTCCATCACTTCGGCGAGCAACTCGGATTTCTCGATTGACGTCGTACCCACCAGCATCGGCTGCAAATTGGCGTTTGCGGCTTCGATCTCGCGCACCACGGCGCGCATCTTCTCGTCGGCGGTGCGATAGACCTCGTCGTCCTCGTCGGCGCGGGCGATCGGACGGTGGGTGGGGATCTCGACAACGACGAGTTTGTAGATTTCCGCGAATTCGTCGGCTTCGGTCGCGGCGGTGCCGGTCATTCCGGCGAGCTTCTTGTAAAGGCGGAAATAGTTCTGGAAGGTGATCGAGGCCAAGGTCACATTCTCGGGCTGAACCGTCACCCCTTCCTTCGCCTCGAGCGCCTGGTGCAACCCCTCGGAATAGCGCCGGCCGGGCATCATCCGCCCAGTAAACTCGTCGACGATCACGACTTCGTCGTTGCGGACAATGTAATCCTTGTCGCGCTGGAAGAGCTTGTGAGCGCGCAACGCCTGATTGATGTGATGGACGAGCGTCGCATTGGCCGCCTCGTAGAGCGAACCTTCCTTCATCACGTCGGCCGAGCGCAGCAAGGCTTCGGCGTGCTCGTTGCCCCCTTCGGTGAGATTGACGGTGCGCTGTTTCTCGTCGAGCTCATATTCCTCGCGCGCGAGCTGCGGGATGATCGTGTTGACGGCAACGTAGAGATTGGAGCGGTCCTCCGACGGACCGGAGATGATGAGCGGCGTGCGGGCTTCGTCGACGAGGATCGAGTCGACCTCATCGACAATCGCGAAGGCGTGGCCGCGCTGCACCATCTGCGCCATGTCGTACTTCATGTTGTCGCGCAGATAGTCGAAACCGAATTCGTTGTTCGTGCCGTAGGTGACGTCAGCCGCATAGGCCTGCCGGCGCTGATCGTCATCGAGACCATGCACGATGACGCCGACGGTTATCCCGAGAAACTTGTAGATCTCGCCCATCCACTCGGAGTCGCGGCGAGCGAGATAGTCGTTGACGGTGACGACGTGCACGCCCTCGCCGGCGAGCGCGTTCAGGTAAACCGCGGTCGTCGCGACCAGCGTCTTGCCCTCGCCGGTGCGCATTTCGGCGATTGCGCCTTCATGCAGAACCAGGCCGCCGATCAGCTGAACGTCGAAATGACGCTGCTTGAGGGTCCTCTTCGCCGCCTCTCGCACCGCCGCAAAGGCGGGCGCGATCAGGTCGTCCAACGTCTTCCCCGCCGCAAGCTCGGCGCGCAGCTCCGCGGTCTTCGCCAGCAATTGCTCATTGCTCAGCGCCTCGAATTCAGGCTCCAGCGCATTGATCGCCGCCACCTTCGGCCGGTAGCCCTTCAGCCGGCGGTCGTTGGACGAGCCGAAGACCCTCTTCATCACCGAGTCGAACTTCAGAGACGAGCCGAGCATTTTCGACCTTTCCGATTCCGTCCCGCCGCATGACGTTGGCGCCGCTCTTGCTCGGCCAATAGCGAGCGAGGGGCGGCGCGGACGATGGTGACAACAATAAAAAGCGCGAAAAAGGCAAGAAACCGCCCATTTTCGCGCCGCTGAACAGGGTTGGCGGTGAGATAGGAGGCGGGGTTTGCCTTGTCAATGATCGGGGCCTGCGGCGTCGCCCGGAAACGCCGCTACTTCTGGCATATCGTGCAATAGAACGTCGAGCGCCCGGATTGCACGGTCCGCGCGACAACTCCACGACAGCGCCCCCGCAAACACGGCAGTCCCTCGCGGTCATAGACCTTGAAGACGTGCTGGAAATAGCCAAGCTCGCCGTTCGCCTGGCGGTGATCGCGGAGGGTCGAGCCGCCGGCCTCGATCGCTTCCTCGAGCACATTGTGGATCGCCTCCGCAACCGCTCGGGCGGCGCGGGTTGGGCCGCCGTGATCATTCGCCAGGATGCCCGCCTGCCTCGATGGCGCGAGGCGGGCGCGAAAAAGGGCCTCGCAAGCGTAAATGTTGCCCAGTCCCGCAATGCGTTTTTGGTCGAGCAACGCGGCCTTCAGGGATGTGCGGGCCCCCGCGAACGTGCGCGCGAGAAAGGCCGCGTCGAAGCCGGGCGAGAGCGGTTCGACGCCGAGCCCTTTGAGCCTCGGATGCTCGTCGAGCGCCCCGCTCGGCGCCAGATCCATGAAGCCGAACCGGCGAGGGTCATTGTAGGTGACGGCGTAGCCGTTATCCAGGACCATGACGACGTGGTCGTGCTTGGGATCCTTCGAGCGCTCGCGGAGAAATGATCCCGGCGTCGAAGTCGTTGTCTTTTCGATCCGGAACGAGCCGGACATGCCAAGATGCGCGATCAGCGTCTCGCCACTGTCCAGCCCGAACAGAAGGTATTTGGCTCGCCTGCTCATATTGACAATTCGCCGGCCGGCAAGCCGCCTCTCGAACGAGGCGGGGAATGGGAAGCGGATGTCGGCCCGCCGCAGCAGGACCTTGTCGATGCCGGCGCCCAGCATCACGGGCGCGAGGCCGCGCCTGACGGTCTCGACTTCCGGCAGTTCAGGCATTCTGGCGGTCCCGGATCACGGCGAGAAAGGCCGAACCGTATTTTTGCAGCTTGACCGCGCCGACGCCATGAATGTCGGCCAGTTCATGGAGCCCGCGCGGCCTTTCCTTCGCCATTTCAATCAAGGTCCGGTCAGGGAAAATGACATAGGCCGGCTGCTTCTGCGCCGCCGCAATCGCGCCGCGCAAGGCCTTCAGCGCGAGAAGCAGTTCCGCGTCGGCGTCGCTCGGCGCGGTCCTTTCGCGCGACCGGCGCCGCGCCCTGCCATTGACCACATCCTCGCGCAAGGCGAACGGCGCTTGGCCGCGCAGGACCCGCCATCCCTCCTCGGTCAGGTTCAGCCGGTCGCGGTCGTCCCCGTCGCGCTCGATCAGCGCGCCGGATTGCAGCTGTCGCAGCACGCCGCGCCAGTCGGCGGGCGTCCGGTCCCGACCGACGCCGAAGGTCTTGAGCTGATCGTGTCCATGCCGCTCGATCGCCTCGGTCGGCTTGCCGGCGAGAATGTTGGCGAGATGGCCAAAAAAGAACCGGCCGGAGGTGCGCACGATCGCCGACAGCGCCTTTTGCGCCTCGATCCGACCGTCGATCAGCCGAACCGCGCCCTCACAGACGTCGCAATGGCCGCACGGCTCCGACGCCTCGCCGAACATGGCGAGAAGCGTTTGGCGCCGGCAGCGCGCCGTTTCGCACAGAGCCACGAGGTCGTCGAGCTTGGCCATCTCGACCCGCTTGCGTTCGTCGGGCGCGCCGCTTTCAAGAATTTGGCGCCGCCGCAATTCGATATCGCCCGCGCCATAGAGGGTGAACGTGTCCGCGGGCAGGCCGTCGCGGCCCGCCCGGCCGATCTCCTGATAATAGGCTTCGATCGACGACGGCATGTCGGCGTGAAATACGAAACGCACGTCGGGCTTGTCGATCCCCATGCCGAAGGCGATGGTTGCGCAAACGATGCAATCGTCCTCACGCAGAGAAGGCGTCCTGATTGGCGCCGCGCACCGCGTGGTCAAGCCCCGCGTGGTAGGGCAACGCCCGCCGTCCGGCGCGGGTAAATTCCGCCGCGAGGTCTTCCGTGCGGCGCCGGGAGGCGCAATAGACGATGCCGCTTTCCCCCCGATGGGTGTCGAGCTTGCCGATCAGCTGGCGCGTCGCGTCGGCTTTTGGCCGCATCGCGAGAAACAGGTTCGGGCGATCGAACGAGCGCACGAAAACCCGAGGCGGGCGGACAAAAAGCTTGGCTGCGATCTCCGCGCGGGTCGGCGCATCCGCAGTCGCCGTCACCCCGATCGTCTGGACGCCGTCGAGCGCTTCCGCGATCTCGCGCAGGCGCAGATATTCCGGCCGGAAGTCGTGGCCCCATTGCGAGACGCAATGCGCCTCGTCGATGGCGAGAAGATCGATCGAGACTTTGCCAAGGCTGGCGACGACGTCATCGCGCAACAGGCGTTCCGGCGCGACATAGAGAAGCCGCAAGGTGCGCTCGTCGAGGCCGCGCTTGACCCTCAGGCGCTCGTCGGCGTCGGAGGAGGAATTGAGGCTCGACGCCTCGACCCCAAGCTCGCGCAACTGCGCGACCTGGTCGCGCATCAGGGCGATCAATGGCGAAACAACCAGCGTGAGGCCGCCGCGGACGATCGCCGGAAGCTGAAAGCAAAGCGACTTCCCGCTGCCCGTCGGCATCACCGCCAGCACGTCCTTGCCGGCGAACGTGGCCGCGAGGACATCCTCCTGCCCCGGCCGGAAGTCGGAAAAGCCAAAGACGCTCGAGAGGGCGGACCGCGCCTTCGCCATGAGCAGGGGTTCGGCCGTCATGCGCCCGTCCCGCCCGGGTCGAAGACAGGGGTCCACTGGACGGCCTCGACGCTCTCCGCGCCGGTCGCCAGCATCGCCAGACGATCGAAACCGAGCGCCGCGCCGCTCGCGTCAGGCATGTCGGCGAGGGCTATGAGGAAATCCTCGTCGATCGGGGCGGACGCTCCGTAGATGCGCCGCTGTTCCTCCATGTCGGCCGTGAATCGCCGCCGCTGCTCGGCCGGGTCGTTGAGCTCGTGGAACGCGTTCGCCAGCTCCACCCCGCAACAGTAGAACTCGAATCGTTCGGCGATCCGCGGATCATCGAGACTGACGCGCGCCAGCGCGGCCTCGCTCGCCGGGTAGGCATGAAGGACGGTGGGGCGCCCGATTCCAAGGCGCGGCTCGAACTCGCTCGCTGAGGAGCCGAGCGAAGATGTCCGACCAGCTATCGTCGAGCGCGACCCTGAGGCCCAAACCCCGCGCCTGGGACGCGAACATCTCCGTATCCGGACGGCCGCCGAGCGGCAGGCTGTCGTAAATGTCAATTCCGGCATGAACCCGAAACGCGTCCCGCACGGTGAGAAGCTCCGGCGGCTCGAACGGACTGGCCTCCCGGCCGCGAAAGACGAAGGTCCTAACTCCCGTGACGTGGGCGGCCAGCGCGGTCAGCGCGGCGCAGTCGTCGATGAGGCGCTCCAGCGGGGCGTCCACGCGATACCATTCCAGCATCGCGAATTCTGGCGCGTGCAGGGCGGTTCGCTCGCGATTGCGGAAAACGTTGGTCAGCGCATAGATCTGAGTCTCCCCCGCCGCCAGCAATTTCTTCATCGCGAATTCCGGCGAGGTGTGAAGATAGGCGTCGTGGGCCGACCCGCCGGGCGATATGAGCGCGGTCCGGAACCCGTGCAGATGGGTCTCGTTTCCCGGCGAAACTTGCAAAGCGGCAGGCTGTACTTCGATGAAGCCCTGGGCGTCGAACCACCGGCGCACGAATTTCGAGATCTGCGCCCGGGCGGCGAGGGCGGCGCGCCGTCTGGCGTATTGGCCCTGGCTCCAGAACGGTCGCGGCGCGGACGAGCTCAACGGACACCAGGGCCAGAGGGCGGAAACGAGCGAAGACGAACTCGACTGGCCTTTGCCGGTAAAATCGGTATGTTCGCGCCGAAATCGCCAACCCGCCGCTCAACCGCGCGCTTTTTTCGAGCGCCGAGCCGCACCCAATTCCGAGGACCAGAACGTGAGAGTTATCGCAAGCTCGATTCGCAAGGGCAATATCATTGAACGGGATGACGGTCAGTTGTGCGTCGTTCTTTCTGCCGAAAGCTTTCATCCGGGCAAAGGCACGCCGACAACCCAGATCGACATGCGGCGCCTCTCCGACGGGGTCAAGGTGACAGACCGTTTCAAGACCACCGAGCAGGTCGAGCGCGCATTCGTCGAGGACAAGAATTTCGACTTCCTCTATTCGGACGCTGACGGCTATCACTTCATGAACGCCGACACCTACGACCAGATCCAGGTTCCCGCCGACGTGATCGGCGACCAGGCGCAATGGCTGCAGGAAGGCATGAAGGTCATCCTGTCGATCTTCAACGAAGTCCCAGTCGGCATCCAATTGCCGCCCCGCGTCACGCTGGAAGTGACGGAGACCGAACCGGCGATGAAGGGTCAGACAGCGTCGTCCTCCTACAAGCCCGCCAAGCTTTCGAATGGCGCGCGGGTCATGGTTCCCCCGCACATCGCGGCCGGAACGCGGATCGTCCTGCAGACCGAGGACGGAAGCTACGTCGAGCGCGCCAAGGACTGAGCTGGCGGCACGGCGCCGCGAGTAGACCCTTGAGCCGTCGAGATTTTTGCTGTCTTATGCCCTGGGCTGGCTCACCGAACGCGCAACTGAAACCGCTCGACGGAATCACGGCAGCGGCGCTTCGGCTCAGTAACAAGCGCGCGCGATGGCAGGAATCCCCAAGGATTTCAGCAAGGTTTCGGAGTCCACGGCGCGCGTAGGCGCGCCCAGGCCTTTTGGCCGCGCCTTGCCGCGCTCCCATGAGCAGACCTTCTTCGCGGCCCCCGGATTGCCGCCGGAACTCGCGTTTCTCGCCGCCGAAGGATTTTCTCCGGAACGGTTGCTGAACGCGATGAGCGCGGCGTCCGGGGCCGGCCGTCCGGTCGACAAGCTCCTGGGCGAAGGTCTCATCGACGAGGACGCCTACTATCGCGCATTGGCAAGGCATCTCGGCTGCGAATATTACTCCGGCGAGCCGCCGCTGGCGGCAGGCTTCGACGCCGTCAGGGGATTGCGATGCGGCGTTGCGCCGCTCGATCCCGATGGCGATGGTCCTCGGGCGGTGATCGCGCCGCGCGCGCATCATGTGCCCCGCCTGATCGAAGCCACTCAATCCGGCCGGCTTCGCTCCGGCTCTTTCGCTCTGACCTCGCCGCAGCGTTTCGCCGCTCTTCTGCGCGCCCGCCGCAGCAGGGATCTGCTTGATGTCGCTCTAGGCCGTCTGCCCGCGAGCCTCAGCGCCAGGAATGGGATGACCTGGTTGCAGATTGCGGCCTTGGGCGCGGCTGCGGCTGCGGTTTCAGCCCTTGGCGTTGCGAGCCTGGCGGCTCTGGAGGCCGTTGCAGTCGTCGCGCTCTGGCTGGTCTTTTCAGCCTCGGTCATGCTGCGATCGATGGCGGCAGTGGCAAGCAACGGGGAAATTCGCCCTCGCCGGCTCGCGGACGACGACCTCCCGGTCTACACCGTCGTTGCTGCGCTTTATCGGGAATCGGGGGTTGTCGAGCAACTGGTCCGCGCGCTCGACGCGCTCGACTATCCAAAGAGCAAACTCGATATCAAGCTGGTCGTCGAGCAGCGCGATGTCGAAACCTTGAGCCGGATTGTGAGCTTGCGCCTGCCCGCTCGCTACGAGGTTATTGTCGCTCCGCCGGGTCAGCCGCGGACCAAGCCGCGCGCACTCAACATCGCGCTGGAAAGCGCGCGGGGGGAGCTCATCGTCGTCTACGACGCCGAGGATGTTCCCTCTCCGGGACAATTGCGCCTCGCCGCGTCGCGCTTCGCCGCCGACAAGAGTGTCGACTGCCTGCAGGCCCGGCTCACCATCCGCAATCACGACAAATCGTGGCTATCGAAGTTCTTTGCGGTCGAATACGCGACGCTTTTCGATTTCATCAATCCGGGCTTATGCGCGCTTGAGCTGCCGATCGCGCTAGGCGGCAGCTCGAATCATTTTCGCACCCGCGCCCTCCTCGACGTCGGCGCCTGGGACGAATGGAACGTCACCGAGGACGCCGATCTCGGGATAAGGCTCGCGCGCTTCGGCTATCGGGTGAAGGCGCTCGATTCCGACACGACCGAGGAGGCGCCCTATGAACTCAAGAACTGGTTCCGGCAACGCGTGCGCTGGCAAAAGGGGTGGATGCAAACCCTGATCGTTCACTCGCGGCGACCGATCTTTTTTTACCGCGATCTCGGGCTCCGGCGAGCGGTCGCCGCGACGACCCTGATCGCCGGCGGAATTTTCGGCGGGCTTTTCTGGCCGGCGTTCGCCCTTATGACGATATGGCGCGCGTTGACGGTCGAGTATGGCGCGCTCACGCCGTCGAGAGAGATGAGCGACGTCTTCACCTATGTCCTCGCGCTTTCCGGGATCTGGGCGATTCTTCTGCCGTCAATTATCGCGGCGAAATTTCGGGGACTGAAACTTGGAATGAGCGCGCTTGCGCTCATGCCCGCCTACTATCTGCTCCTGACCGCGGCGACCTGGACGGCGATGCTTTACCTTGTCTTGTGGCCGTACTATTGGGGGAACACCGCCCATGGAAGAAGCCGGCGGCCAAGCCTGGGCGTCGTCCGGGCTCGATCATCGAGGTAGAGCCTTGTCGCCTGGCTGACGGTCGTGGACTTTCAGCGCCCTCACCGCTCAACCGGCAGGCGCAAGCACAAAGCGGGAAGAGAATGTCGTCTCAAACCTTGCGCGAGGCCGCCGAGGCTTCGAAGGCATGGCCTTTCGAGGAAGCGCGAAAGCTGATCGCGCGGCTTGAACGCGCGCCTCGCGACGAAGTCATCTTCGAGACCGGCTACGGTCCGTCCGGCCTGCCGCATCTCGGCACATTCGGCGAGGTCGCGCGCACCAGCATGGTCCGGCACGCCTTTCGCGTGCTCACGCGCGATAGCGTCAAGACGAGGCTCATCGCCTTTTCCGACGACATGGACGGCTTGCGCAAGGTTCCCGACAACATCCCGAACGCCGATCTCGTTCGCCGCCATCTCGGCAAGCCGCTGACCGAGGTCCCCGACCCGTTCGGCGAATATCCGAGCTTCGCCGCCCACAACAACGCGCGCCTGCGCGCCTTTCTCGACCAGTTCGGCTTCGACTACGAATTCATGTCCTCGACCGAGACCTACAGGTCCGGGCGATTCGATGAAGCTCTCCTGCGCATGCTCGAGCGCTTCGACGAAGTGCAGGCGATCATGCTGCCGTCGCTGCGCGAGGAGCGGGCGGCGACCTATTCGCCGTTCCTGCCGATCCACCCGCGAACCGGAATCGTCATGCAGGCGCCGGTGCTCGGGCATGATGCGCGCGCCGGCACAATACGCTGGCGCGATCCCGCCACGGCGGAGGAATTCGAGACCCCGGTGACCGGGGGCAGATGCAAGCTGCAATGGAAGCCCGATTGGGCGATGCGATGGTATGCGCTCGGCGTCGATTACGAAATGGCGGGAAAAGACCTGATCGATTCGGTGAAGCTGTCGTCCCGGATCGCGCGGGTCTTGGGGGCGGAGCCGCCGGCCGGGTTCAACTACGAGCTCTTCCTCGACGAGAACGGGCAGAAGATTTCGAAGACCAAGGGCAACGGCCTCACGATCGAGCAATGGCTCGCCTACGCGAGCCCCGAGAGCCTCTCGCTTTTCATGTTCCAGAAGCCGTCTGCGGCGAAGCGGCTCTATTTCGACGTCATCCCGCGAACGGTCGACGACTATCTCGGATTTCTCGAGACCTATCCACGCCAGGAGTGGAAGGAGCGGTTGGGCAATCCGGCGTGGCATATCCACACCGGCGCGCCGCCCGCCCCCGAGGTCCTCGCCCACGACGGTGACGGCCAGGCGACGATTTCTTTCGCGATGCTGCTCAATCTCGCCGCCGTTTCCAATACCGACAACCCTTCAGTTCTTTGGGGGTTTCTCCGGCGCTACGCGCCGACGGCGTCACCGGAGACGCATCCGCGCCTCGACGGCCTGGTTCGCTACGCGGTCGCGTATTTTCGCGATTTTGTCGCGCCCAAGAAGCGCTATCGCGAGGCGGACGATGTCGAGCGCGGCGTTCTCGAGCAGATCTCGGCCAAGCTCGCTGAATTGCCCGCGGGCGCGAGCGCGGACGAAATCCAGCACGCGCTTTACGACATCGCCCGGCCAGTTCCGCGCTATCAGGATCATTCGGCCAAGGGCGCGACGCCGGCGCGGCCCGGAGTCTCGAACGACTTTTTCAACATGATCTACGCCGTGCTTCTGGGCGAGGCGCGGGGACCGCGCTTGGGATCGTTCATCGCCCTTTACGGGCTAGAGGACACGCGCAAGCTGATCGACAAGGCGCTCGCGGGGGACTTCGCCAGGGAAACCCGCCGCGCGCCCGCGCTGTCTGGCGCGCCCGCCCTGGGGACCGAGCGCGGCTGCTAGGCCGAGCGGTCATGAGTTCCGGCGATTGTGGCTCTTATGGCGTTATGTGTTGGTCGACCGGTTTGCTGTTCGTTCGTCGAACCCTTGCCGTCATGGCCGGGCTTGTCCCGGCCATCCACGCCGGGCCGCCGCAAGAACGAGTCCCGCCTCGGCGCGACCGGCAGGAAGGCGGACGGTCGCAAGGCTTTTCGCGCTTGCCTGCGTAGATGCGCTGGGCCTTCGGGGATGGCCGGGACAAGCCCGGCCATGACGCCTTGATGGCGCCGTCCGCCACCTCCGCCATGCTCCCGATTCCTTCCCCACAACAGCCAACGCGATAAGAGCGGCGATTGTCTTTGCGATAATCAGAATTCCGTGCTATAGCTGTTCGCGCCGGACGGTCTGAGCCGGCGCGCAGCTTGAGCACCCGGCGCTCAGGACCGCGGATCGTGCGATCAGGCCCAAGCCATTGAAAAATAATAACAATCTATTTTGATTTGCTTGTGGGGAGTTTTGATTTGCTGGCGGTGGGCTTTGAACTTCTTGCCGCGGGCTTTGCATTTCTTGCGCCTGATTTGGATATCCTCAAGCACGGGGCCTAACTGGCAGGATTCTTGAGCGCGGCGGCAAGCGCCCGCATGTCCGCCCATGCAAGCCGTTTCTGCGGCGGTTGCCGAAGAAGGTAAGCGGGATGGAACATCGCTAGCGCCCTGATCGGACGGCCGCTGTCGCGCTTGTAGTCGAACCATGAGCCCCGCACGCGGGTGATCCCTCCCTGGACGCCGAGCAGAGTCTGAACCGCGGAGCCGCCGAGGCAAACCAGGATTTCGGGATCGGCAAGGTCGATCTGCCGCCGGATGAAGGGCAGACAGGCTTGTGTCTCCTGCAGCGTCGGGGTTCGATTGCCGGGCGGGCGCCACGGAACGACATTGGCGATGTATACGCTGCGCCGATCGAGGCCGACGGCGCCAAGCATGCGATCCAGCAATTGCCCGGCTCGGCCCACGAAGGGGCGGCCAATTCTGTCTTCGTCCTCTCCGGGAGCCTCGCCGACGAACATGATCCGGGAGCCCGGCGCGCCGTCTGCGAAGACGAGTTGAGTCGCCGTCCGCTTTAGCGCGCAGCCGTCGAAGCCGGCCATGATCGACCGCAGCGTCTCGAGATCAGTCGCGGTTTCGGCAAGCGCGCGAGCCGCAATTTCCGCGGCCTCGGGCGGCTTGTCGGATTGGCCCTGCCCGGCGACCGGCCCGGTCTGCGGCCCCATCCGCGGCGGCTTGCGCGCCTGCGCCGGCGCGTTCATGTCGGAGGACTGCCCTGCGGCCGCGCTTTCGGCGAAGCGGTCATGCGGCGCCTCGTCGGGCGCGTCATGCACGCCAGCCCGAATCCACCACCTCAGCGTCTCGGCGGCATGGGTCCGGTCCCATTGACGGCGCGAATCGTTGGTCAATACACCCGTCCCGTCCAACCTCGATGCTTGGCGCCCGCGCCAAGGCAAACTATCATGATCCGCCCTGAACCGCATCGCCTGCGGCTTTCCGGACACGGCCGTAATGGCGAATGGGACAATGACTGACGACCCGACATTGCCCGCGCGGGAATCGATGGATTACGACGTCGTGATCGTCGGCGCGGGGCCTGCGGGACTCGCCGCCGCGATCCGTCTCAAATCGTTGGACCCCAATATCTCCGCGGTCATCGTGGAGAAGGGGTCGACAGTCGGCGCGCATATCCTCTCGGGGGCGGTGATCGATCCGATCGGGCTCGACCGATTGACGCCCGACTGGCGCTCCGATGCGGATTGTCCTCTCAAAACTCCTGTGGCGGCCGATCAATTCTACTTTCTGACCGAAAAGGGAGGCGTGCGGCTGCCCAATTGGGCGATGCCGAAATTGATGGGCAACCATGGCAATTTCATCGGCTCGCTCGGCGCGATCACGCGCTGGCTTGGCGCGCGCGCCGAGGCGCTGGGAGTGGAGATCTATCCGGGGTTCGCGGCGACGGAGCTGCTATTCGGTGAAAAGGGGGAAGTCGTCGGCGTCGCAACCGGCGACATGGGCGTCGGCCGCGACGGTCATCCGAAGGCGGGCTTCACACGCGGAATGGAGTTGCGCGGCAAATATGTGCTCCTGGCGGAGGGCGCCCGGGGCTCTCTCTCAAAACAGGCCGTCGCTCGCTATGCTCTTGATTCCGCCAGCGGCCCCCAGAAATACGGCATCGGCCTCAAGGAGTTGTGGCAGG
Organism: uncultured Alphaproteobacteria bacterium; assembly: GCA_963761435.1. Lineage (GTDB taxonomy): Bacteria > Pseudomonadota > Alphaproteobacteria > Rhizobiales > Beijerinckiaceae > Roseiarcus. The sequence goes on from CAVXHJ010000017.1 coordinate 190,089, forward strand.
TCTCGGAGGACCAATTTTCGCCGGGCCTCGTTCGACACACATTCGGCTGGCCGTTGTCGAAAGGAACTAGCGGCGGTTCGTTTCTCTATCATTACGGCGACCGGCTCGTCTCGGTCGGGTTTGTGGTCCATCTCAACTACCAGAACCCGACGCTCTCGCCATTCGACGAGTTTCAGCGCTTCAAGACTCATCCGCTCGTGCGCGCGACCTTCGCGGGAGGCAAACGGATAGCCTATGGCGCGCGAGCGATTGCATCGGGCGGCTGGCAATCGGTTCCGAGGTTGGTTTTTCCTGGCGGGGCGTTTATCGGCTGCTCCGCCGGGTTTGTGAATTTCGCTCGCATAAAGGGTTCGCATAACGCGATGTTGTCGGGAATGTTGGCCGCCGACAAGGTTCGCGACGCGTTGGCCGCGGGGCGGGCCAACGACGAATTGAACGACTATGAGAATTCCTGGCGAGACACCGATATCGGCCGCGATCTTTACAAGGTGCGGAACGTAAAACCGCTCTGGTCCCGATACGGTCTGGTTCTGGGGGTGGCGGTCGGCGGTTTGGATATGTGGACCAATGAACTGTTCAAATCTTCGATCTTCGGCACCCTGAAGCACGGCAAGCCGGACAGCGAGACTCTAAAGCCGCTGTCAGAGGTTACTCCGATCGTTTACCCGAAGCCGGACGCGGTCTTGACCTTCGACAAGCCGTCATCGGTCTATCTTTCCAATACAAACCACGAAGAGGATCAGCCGATCCATCTTCGCTTGCGCGATCCGGACGCGCCGATCCGGGACAATCTTCCCCGCTATGGCGAGCCGGCCCGCCTCTATTGTCCAGCCGGCGTTTACGAAGTGGCGTATGCGAACGAGACAACTCGCGCGGAGCCTCGTTTCGTCATCAACGCGCAAAATTGCGTTCATTGTAAAACTTGCGACATCAAGGACCCGGCGGAGAATATCGACTGGACGCCGCCGGAAGGCGGAGGCGGGCCGAATTATCCGGATTTGTGAATTGCGGCGCAAATTCGCCGCTTTCGGCTGTAAGCAAGGAAGGCTAGGGAGGCTTCCCGGATGGCTCCTCGGAGCGGTAAGGGGGCGCGTCCCGCGGCGCACGTGTGACGCTGCCGCTGGCTGACTGACGAACATTGGAAAGCGCGAGATATGCAGAGCCGATCGAAGGTTTGGACGCAGCCGGCAACTCTCCTGATGGCCATGGGCCTGTCCGCCGCCGCCGGCGTCGCCTCCGCCGCGGTTTCCGAGCCAGGTGTTGGAGCGGAGAAACTCGAGATCGGCGACAGCCAGCCAGGCAATTATCTTTCGGCGCTCATCGCGAGCGCGGATCGGGACACTCTCGCTGCGGAAGTCTACTACCGGGAAGCCCTCCGGGCCGACCCTCGAAATCCCGATCTTCTCGAGCGCGCATTCGCCGCAGCGCTCTCCAACGGCGACGAAACGAGCGCCAATGCGCTCGGCGAACGGTTGCTCGCGCGTGATTCGAGCAACAGCCTGGCCCGCCTCTCAATGGCGGTTCACGATATTGAACAGGGACAATTCGCAACGGCGAGAGCCCGCCTGTCAGGCGGCGATGCTACGCGAACGCGTGATGTCACGACCGCATTGGTGACTGCCTGGTGCTATGCCGGGCAGTCCGACCTCCGGCACGCGCTCGATACGATCGACCGCATTCGCGACCCCTCGGTGCTGGCTTTTCGCGATTATCACGCGGGACTGATCGCCAATATGCTCGGTAATCCTCAGGAGGCCCAGCGAAGGCTGAAGTCCGCGTACGACAATGACAAAACCAGCCTGCGCTTTGCCGACGGCTATGCGCGCGTGTTGGCGGCGCAGGGCGATATAGCGGGAGCGACGAAGGTATACGAGGACTTCTCGGCCGTTATTCCCCACCATCCCCTGATCGATCGCGCGCTTGCGGACCTGAAGGCCAATCAGACTCCTGTTCCGATTGTCCGTGACGCTAAGGAAGGCGTCGCTGAGGCGCTATACGGCCTGGGGAGCGCGGGAAGCCGCCAGGGGGACGAACTCCCGGCGCTCGTCTATCTCCGACTGTCGCTCTACCTTCGGCCATCGAACGATTTGACAGCAGTGACGCTGGCCAGCCTTTTCGAGCAGCTCAAGCAAGGCGAGCAGGTCATTGCCGCCTACCAGATGGTGCCTGCGTCATCGCCATTGAAGATGGACGCCGATATCCAAATCGCGCTTGAGCTTGATGGCATGGGAAAAACCGATGAGGCGACGCAGCGACTCACGGATATTATCGCCGCTCGGCCTCACAATGTCGAAGCGCTGAGCTCATTGGCCGAACTGCAGCGGTCCGCCAAGAAATATGTGGAGGCGGCGGCGACTTATGACCAGGCGATCGCCGCTCTCGGAATCCCGCAACGCGAGAATTGGACGCTGTTTTATTTCCGGGGCATTTGTTACGAGCGATCAAAGCAGTGGCCAAAGGCGGAAGCTGATTTCAAGAAAGCGCTGGAGCTCAACCCGGATCAACCACTCGTTCTGAACTATCTTGGCTATTCATGGGTCGACCAAGGGCTCAATTTGGAAGAGGCTTTCAAGATGCTCCGCCGTGCTGTGGAGCTGCGGCCGAACGATGGCTATATCGTCGATAGTCTGGGGTGGGCGCATTTCAAACTGGGGCAATTCCAGGAAGCGGCTCAGACGCTTGAAAAGGCAATCAATCTGAAGCCGGCCGACCCGGTTCTGAATGATCACTTGGGTGACGCATATTGGCGGATCAACCGTCGCATCGAGGCGCATTTTCAGTGGAATCACGCCCGGGATATGGGTCCGGATCCCGAGGATCTGCCCGCCATACTGAAAAAAATCGAGTCCGGACTTCCTGATCTCGCCACTGGCACTGCGGCGCCAGGCCCCTCAGCGCAGAAGGAAGGCGGCGGTTGAGGTCGCGGCGGTAGGTCGCGTGCAATGGCTACGCGCGCCGGCTAAGATCAACCTGACCCTCCGCGTAATTGGGCGTCGCGCGGACGGCTATCATGAGCTCGAAAGCCTCGTGGCGTTTGCTGGGCTATGCGACTGGCTTGGTTTCGACCCCGGCCCCGAACTCGGTCTTGAGGTCATCGGTCCCCGAGCGCTTCAGGCGGGCCCTGTCGATGAGAACCTTGTGCTGCGCGCGGCGCGCGCACTGGCCACGAATGTCCCCGGGTTGAGGCTTGGCCGATTCCGGTTGGTCAAGCGATTGCCGGCCGCGGCGGGGCTTGGTGGAGGCTCGTCCGATGCAGCGGCGGCTTTGCGGTTGCTCGCCAAGGACGCTCAGTTGCCGATCGACGATCCACGGGTGGTCGCTTCGGCCAGGGCGACGGGAGCGGACGTTGTCGCCTGCCTTCACCCCAAAGCCCGATTCATGAGGGGTATCGGCGATCGAGTGGGCCCAACGGTTCCGCTGCCGAGAATGTTTGCCCTTCTGGTCAATCCCCGAGTCCCAGCCCCCACGCCAAAGGTTTTCGCGGCGCTTGGGCTTGCGCCTGGCTCACGTCTGGAGCCGCCCGCGCTGGCATTCGATGCGCAGGGACAGGATACGGCGGCGATCCTGGATTTTCTCGCCAAGAGCCGTAACGACCTCGAAGCGGCGGCGATCCGAATAGCTCCCGAGATCGCCCCCGTGCGCGAGCGATTGTCCCTGATCCCCATGGCCGGACTGACGGGAATGTCGGGGTCGGGAGCGACCTGCTTTGCCTTGTTCGGCGATCGCCGCAAAGCGACTTTGGCGCGGCGCGTCATCGCCGCGGAACGCCCTGACTGGTGGGTCGAAGCAACCGGCATTCACTAGTTCGGCGCAATGCGGCATTGAGGAAGGGCTTTTGTCTGTCCGTCATTGGAGCGCTCAGTCCGAGAGCCGCATCCCGTCAATTTGGATGGGCTGGACTCCGGCAGCCCAGGAAGATCGGCTCGCCCTCGCGATCCTAGCAGGCTTTTTCATCGCTCGCCTCGTGTTCGCGTTCTCGCTCGGGCTCGGGATTGATGAAAGTTATACGGTCGCGATTTCCCGGCGGCTGAGCCTCTCTTATTTCGACCATCCGCCGCTGCATCTGTGGATCGCTCACTACGCCGCTCTTCTCGTGGGCGAGAATGTCGCGACGCGGACACCATTCGTCGCATTGTTCTTCGCAACGGGGTGGCTCTACTACCGACTGACGAACGACCTGTTTGGTTCGCAGGCGGCGCTGATCGCGCTCTTCGCGTTGAACGTCACTCCATTTTTCTTCGCTTCGGCCGGCAGCTGGGTCGTGCCCGACGGCCCGCTGCTTTTCGGGTTGGCGATGGTCGCGCTCGCGGCAGCCCGGCTGTTCTTTGCGAAGTCGCCCGGTCATGCGGAGGCCTGGCGCCTTTGGCTCGTCGTCGGCGTCGGCCTCGGGTTGGCGGGCTTGTCGAAATATAGCGCGGCGCTGACAGCAGGCGGCTTGGCGGCGTTCGTCTTCATCTCGCCCGCTCAGCGGCGCTGGCTCAAACATCCTGCTCCTTATGTCGCGGCGATCGTCGCGCTGGCGATGGTCACGCCTGTCTTCCTGTGGAACGCGCGGCACGGGTGGGCGTCTTTCGAGTTTCAGGGCGGGCGCGGCGTCCCCGAGGGCGGACTGCGTCCAGCTCAGTTCTTGACCATGGTTCTCGGCGAAATCGCCTTTCTGTCGCCCTGGATATTCGCCCCGCTCGTTCTCGGCTTGGCGAGCGCATTCCGCCAACGCGCAGACGAGCGGCGCATGTTTTTGCTTTGTCTCAGCGCGCCGCCAATCATTCTCTTCACCTTGACGCCGCTCTGGGGCGGGCGCGGTCAACCTCATTGGACGATGCCCGGTTGGTTCTTCACGTTCGCCTTGATGGGCGTCTGGACCGAGCGATTCGGGGCCTCCGTCGGTGCGCTTCGTCGATGGGCTCTCGTTTCGTCAGTCCTGCTCGCGGCGATCGCGGGGGCTGCGATCTTGGAGGCGTCGGCCGGCTGGCCATGGGTGGCTTTTGCCGCAGGGTCTCGTGTCGCCGACCCCACGCTGGAAGCGTTCGAATGGCGCGATTTGAGAGCGGCGCCGATCTTTGACAAGGCGCCCGACTTCGTCGTCTCCACGAAGTGGTCGGATGCGGGAAAAATCGCGCTCGCTCTGGGCCCTCGGATCCCGATCTTCGTGCTTTCCAACGATCCGCGCGGCTTCGCGTTCACCGACGAGAGCGCGAGCTACGTTGGGCGGAACGGAATCATCGTCACGCCGATGACCGACCTTGAGTCGGCCTCGGCTGCTGCGGGGCCTTACTTCTCCTCGCTCGGGCAACCCCAGTTTCAGACGCTCGGTCGTCATGGCCGGGCTGAAATCAAGCTCGCGCTGATCCCCGCCGACGGCTTGACGCGAGGGCTTCCGTTGCCTTATCCGGGCGCGGCCGGCAGATAGCGCTCATCGACGCCGAACAAAATAGCGTGGCGTGGAATGGCTAGCGATGCAACGCCTGGGCCGTCGAATCCGACACTCTCGGTCATCGTCCCGACCTATCAAGAATCGGCCAACATTCCCATTCTCTTCGAGCGCATCAAGCGCGCGTTGGACGGCGCGCCGTGGGAGTTGATCGTCGTCGACGACGATTCCCCTGACGGAACCGCGAACGTCGCCTTTGCGCTCGCGGCCAAGGATCATCGCGTGCGCTGCTTGAGGCGCGTCAATCGGTCGGGTCTTGCGGGCGCTGTCATCGAGGGTTGGATGTCGTCGAGCGCCGATCTTGTCGCGGTCATCGACGGCGATCTTCAACATGACGAGTCGATCCTGCCATTGATGTACGCTGCGCTCGCCAAAGGCTCCGGCGATTTGGCTATCGGAACGCGGCTGAAAGACCCTGGCGGGGGCGGCAGCCTTTCTCCGCCGCGACAGGCGCTGAGCGACATGGGCGCGTGGTTCTTCCGGCGGATAGCGGGGACGCCAGTCAGCGACCCGATGAGCGGCTTTTTCATGATCCGGCGAGAGATCGTCTCCGGCCTCGGGCCGCGTCTTTCTCCCGATGGGTTCAAGATCCTGGTCGACGTCATCCTTTCCGCGGGCAGTCGCCTGAAGATCGTCGAAGTGCCGTATGTGTTCCGCAAACGCCACGCCGGCGAGTCCAAATTGACCCCGCTTGTCGGCATGGATTTTCTCGGCCTGGTCGTTCACCACGCAACCGCAGGCCTCCTGCCAATCCGATTTGTGCTGTTCGCCTCGATTGGCGTCGTCGGTCTGGTCGTCCATATCGTCGTGCTTTCGGCGGTCCTCCACTGGTTCAGAATGTTCGCCTTCGACACCGGACAGCTGATCGCGACGATTGTCGCGATGGGAAGCAATTTCATCCTCAACAACGAGATTACCTACCGTCCCTACCGTTACAGCGGCCCGGGCCTGATCGCCGGCTTCATGGCCTTCGCCCTGGGGTGCAGCCTCGGGGCTCTCGCCAATATCGATATCGCTTCCTGGCTTTATACGGCCAATGGGACCTGGTGGGTCGCAGGACTCGCTGGCGCGCTGTTGAGCGTCGTGTGGAACTACGCGGTCAGCACCAACCTCGTCTGGCGCCGCCGCCGCCGAGGCTCGCCAAAGCACGAATTCTGATTTTCACAAAGGAATTGATTCGGAAAATTGGACCCACGGATCGCATGCGTCCCGGCCCATCCGGATCATCGGCGGCAAGTTCGCCCCTAAAATGTCGAGGCGGGCGTCGAGGCGGTTCTGGTATCCCCAGCTAAAAATCGCTTTCCGCGCCGCGAAGCGCCAGATAAACAGAGGTCTTCCAAACCCGGTCGGGTTTGGAAGGCGAATTGAAAAAACGACAAATCCCGGCGGCGCGTCGAGAACAGCCTGCGCGACGGCTTAAGGGTCACAACAAAATGGGAGGAAAATCGAATGAGGAGTGCTCTTTATCTCGGCGTGCTCGTTTCGGCTGGATGCCTCTGGGGCTCCGGCGCGATGGCTCAATCGGGCGCGATCAACAAAGCTGTCGGCGGCTATTCGTTTGAAGATGCGGCCAAAGAAGCCCCGACGACGAAGAAGGACGGCAAGCCGCTCACCTTCGCGATCATCACCCACACCGCCGGCAACGGCTTTTTCGATCCGGTCTATGTCGGCGCGCAAGTCGCGGCCAACGCCTTCGGGATCAACCTGATCCGCCTGGGGTCTGAATCGGCGGTCGACGATATCCCGCGCGAAATCCAGATCCTCAACCAGATCGTCAACGACCCCACGATCAATGGCGTGATCATGACGACGCCGCAGGTGGGCGCCTATAACGACATCGTCAAGAAGCTCGAGGAAAAAGGCGTCGTCGTCGCCACGACCAACTCGTTTGACGGGACGCTGCTCGACCGCAGCAACATCAGTCATACCGGGCAGGACGCGAGCGCGGCGGCGATCGGCGGCGAAGCGATCGTCAAGTGCCTGATCAAGAACAACATCAAGAGCGGGTCGATTCTGTTCCCGAACACCGTGCCGGTCGGCAATATCGAAGTGAACAATCGCGTCACGGCCGCCTTCCAGGCGACGCTGAAGGCTCTGAAGGCGAACAACATGCTCGCCAACTTCAAGGTCGACGCGGGCCCGAACAACATCGGCGTCGACGTTGGGACCGACATCACCGCGGGCCCGATCGTCCAGCTGATCGAAAGCCGCAAGGACGTGGTGGGCCTCTTCGGTCCGAACGGCGGCGTGACGCCGGCGATCGGCGACGCAATTTCGCAGCTCAAGCTGAACAACAAGGTCTGCGCCTATGGCTTCGATCTTGGCCCCAAGCAGCTTGAACAGATCAAGAGCGGCGCCCTGATGGGCTCGCTCGGCCAGCAGCCGTTCCTGCAGGGCTTCTACCCGGTGATGCAGCTCTATCTGCAGATCGACCGCAACATCGCCGCCGCCAATCTCGACACGCGAGCTCAGCTCGTCACGAAGGACAATGTCGAGAAGGTCGGCAAGCGCTTCGAAAACTGAAAGCGCATTTACTGGGGACGCGCGGGCTGACGATGAGGCTTCACGCGCGTCCCCCTGGCCTGCAATTCGCTGGGCGGCCCAAGCCATGAGCGTCACAACAACCGTCCCGCGCCCGATCGAGAGCGGACGCGGCTCGTCCCTGTTGTTCGGGGGATGGGAAGTGGGCCTGCTTGTGATCATGGCCGCGCTCTATCTCGGCGGCCTCTATCTCAACCCTGCTTTCTTCGGCTCGACCTCGGCGCTGTTCTCGGTTCTGCGCGACGCGTCGCGCTACGGGGTCATGGCCGTCGGCATGACGTTCGTCCTGGTCAACAGGGAGCTCGACCTTTCCGTCGGCTCAACCTTCGGCCTCACCGCGACGTTCTTCGGCATGCTGTTCGCGCCGAGCTATTTCGACCTCGACGTCACGACCGCAGTCGTAGCCTGTCTGGCCCTTGGTCTGGTCATTGGGTTGATCAACGGCTTTCTCGTCACGATTTTGGACGTGCCCGCCTTTATCGCGACGCTCACTATGCTGTTCATCGGGCGGGGGGTCATTCTTGGACTGACCGGCGGCAAGAACATCGCCTTCGAGCTCAAGGCGGACAATTACCCGACGTTCTTCCGCATTGGCGAAATCAACGCGCTCGGCTTCAACAACCAGATCATCGTCTTCGTCGTCATTGCCGCGGTCGCGGCGATCGCCCTTGCCTACACTTCCTTCGGCTGGACGACCTACGCGACGGGCGGGAATGAGCAGGCCGCCCGCTACGCCGGCATCAACACCCGCTTCGTCCGCATGCGCTCTTACGTTCTGTCTTCGATGTGCGCCGTACTGGCGGGATTGATGAATCTCGCGCAGAGCAAGGACGCGGACCCGGCGTTCGGCCTCGGCGCGGAGCTTATCGCCATCGCCTCGGTGATCGTCGGCGGCACGGCGATCTTCGGCGGCCGCGGCCGCGTCATCGGCTCGTGCCTGGGCGCGATTCTCATCGGCCTGATCGACAAAGTGCTGCGCGAGGGCGTGCCTGTCACGCGCATCATTCAGGTCGGCGACGAGAAGATGGAAGTCTCCGCGATCTCGCAATTGCCGCCCGGAGCCGTGCCCGCCTTTCTCGGCGTCATCCTGATCGTCGCGGTGCTGGTCGAGCCGTGGCTCGTGCGCCGCCGCATTATCGCACGAGCGTGGGCGCGGCTGCGCGGCCTGCCGGCGCCGGTCATTCCCGATCTCGGCGGCGTCGCGGTGTCCGGCGCCCAGACGCGCGGCACAACGGCGCAGTCGCGCGGCCTCGGGAAGCGCGGGATTGCGGCGTTCTTCTACCGCCGCGACGCCGCGGCCGTGATGCTGCTCGTCGCGCTCTGGCTGTTCGGCTTCTGGGCGAGGCCGGATTTCTGGCAGGGGCTCGACAATTCATTCTCGATGCTGCTCGCGTTTTCGGAGATCGCGCTGCTTGCGGTCGGGCTAACCTTTGTCATGGCCAACGGCGACATCGATCTTTCCGTCGGTTCGGTGCTGGCGCTTTCCGGCGCGACCGCCGCGGTCATCATGAAGGACACGAGCCTCGGCCCTTTCGCGGCGGCCGTCATCGCCATTGGGGTCGGCGCTCTGGCCGGCGCGATCAACGGCTGGCTCACCGCCTATGTCGGCCTCCCCGCCTTTATCGCGACGCTTGGCACCTTCTACTGGGCTCGCGGCATCGGGTCGTCGATCGTGGCGGGCACGCAGCTCAATGGGTTTCCCGAATCGTTCAACCTCATCGGGCGCAGCCTGTTCGAATTGCTCGACACGCTTGGACTTGCGCCAACGCAAGGATGGCCGCTCGCGGTCGCGAAGGCCGTCAGCGTGCAGACGATCTTCGTGATTGTCGTGGCCGCCATCGCCGGAGTCGTGCTCGCCTACACGAGATTTGGGCAGAAGGTGCTCGCGGTCGGCGGCAATGAGCGCGCGGCGACATTCGCCGGCATCAATACCCGACGGGTCAGGTTTACCGCGCTCCTGATTTCGGGGACCTGTGCGGCCTTCGCCGGCGTGATCTATGACGCTTTCTATCGCAGCTTCATCCCCACCGCCGGGCAATTGCGCGAACTCGACGCCATTTCCTCGATCATCATCGGCGGCGGCTCAATTTTCGGCGGCTACGGCACGATGATCGGGTCCCTCGCCGGCGCCGGCGTCATCACCCTGATTCGCCAGCTGCTTTCGCTTCAGATCATCCTTCGCGACGGCAGCTCGTTCGTGCTCCCGCAACAATGGCAGAACGTGTTCATCGGGCTGATCCTGATCGTCGCGGTGGTCGGCGACATCTGGCTGCGCCAGAAGAATATCTTCGGGTCATGGTTCGGCAGGATGAGAACGGGCGAGGAGGCGACCCCCGCCGTCTTGGAGCACAGGGCATGACGACGCCGATTGTGGACATGCGGGGCATCTACAAGAGCTTCGGCCCGGTGCAGGCGCTCGTCGACGTCCATCTGCGCCTGATGCCCGGAGAAGTGCTTGGGCTCGTCGGCGACAATTCGGCGGGCAAGTCGACCTTGATGAAGATCGTCACCGGCGCCTACCAGCGCGACGCCGGCGATATCTTCATCGATGGGGCCTCGGTGCATTTCAAGAGCCCCCACGAGAGCCGCGATCGCGGCATCGAAATGATCTATCAGGACTTCGCGCTCTGCGGAAATCTCGACGTCGCCCAGAACATCTTCCTGGGGCGGTGGCCGATGCGGTACGGGATATTTGTCGATCGCGGGCGCATGCACGGCGACGCGCGCGAGATCCTGAACCGGCTCAAGGTCGACGTGAACTCGGTCTACCAGAAGGTCGAAAGCCTGTCGGGCGGACGCCAGCAGTCGGTGGCGATCGCCCGTGCGATTTCATTCGCGCCGAAGGTGGTCATTTTCGATGAGCCGACCGCCAATCTTTCGGTTACGGCGACGCACCGGCTGCTCGAGACGATCGCGGAACTGAAGGTCCACGGAGTCGCGCAAGTGATCATATCGCACCGGATGACCGACATCTTCGAAGTCGGCGATCGCGTGATGGTGCTGAAGCGCGGTCGGAATGTCGGCGACCGCGTGATCAGCCAAACGACCGAGAAGGAGGTGCTCGAACTGATCGTATCGGGCGTGCCGGAAACGCCAGCCGCGGCCGAGGTCGCCTCCTAGTCTCGCGCGTCATTGCCCGGGCTCCAAGGGCGCGATCGGTCAAGCCGCCGGCGAGCGCGCCGACTTTTGGCTCTTATGGCGTTATGTGTTGGTCGACCGGTTTGCTGTTCGTTCGTCGAACCCTTGCCGTCATGGCCGGGCTTGTCCCGGCCATCCACGCCGGGCCGCCGCAAGAACGAGTCCCGCCTCGGCGCGACCGGCAGGAAGGCGGACGGTCGCAAGGCTTTTCGCGCTTGCCTGCGTAGATGCGCTGGGCCTTCGTGGATGGCCGGGACAAGCCCGGCCATGACGCCTTGATGGCGCCGTCCGCCACCTCCGCCATGCTCCCGATTCCTTCCCCACAACAGCCAACGCGATAAGAGCGCGACTTTTTCTTGCGATTATCAGAAACCACGGATAGAGTGGTCCTGTCGCCGAACGCGCCGCCTCGAGGAGCGGCGCCGGGAGAAGCGGGGAGAAGCGGGTTTTTGCGCCGGATCGTCGTAACCCATTGAAAAGGCCCAATTCGCGGAAGGGTTTTCCTTTGATACCTTTCCGGATTCCTTTGCCCCGCTTCCGGTTTCCTTTGCTGGGCTTCCCGGATTCTTTGCTGGGCTTCCTCCAGGCTTGGGTCAGACCGGCGCCTCACGCTCGCAATACGTGTCTGGCCCCACCCAAATGCAACATGCTCTAAACCTTGCGAAGCCGCTTCCGGTCTCTTACGCCGCTTCCGCCGGCGCGGCGCCCGTGAGGAGCCGGCAGAGACGCGCGATTGTCTCCCGCTGTTGCGGCCGCGGCACGACCATGTCGACCATTCCGTGGGCGCGGAGGTACTCGGCGCGTTGGAAGCCTTCCGGCAGCCGCTCCCGAATTGTCTGCTCGATCACCCGGGCCCCGGCGAAACCGATCACCGCCCCGGGCTCGGCGATGTGCACGTCGCCGAGCATTGCGTATGACGCGGTCACGCCCCCGGTGGTCGGATTGGCGAGAACCACGATATAGGGGAGCCTCGCGGCGCGGAGGCGTTGCACAGCGACTGTCGTGCGCGCCATTTGCATGAGCGCGAACATGCCCTCCTGCATTCGCGCGCCCCCCGAGGTGGTGAAGATCACGAATGGCGTCACGCGCTCGATGGCCGCCAGGATTCCGGCGACGATCGTTTCCCCAGCCGCCAGGCCCAGGGTTCCGCCCTGGAAGGCGAAGTCCTGCACCGCGACGGTCACGTCCTGCCGCTCGAGCTTGCCGAACGCGACCGTGACCGCATCGGCAGCGCCCGCCTTGGCCCGGTTTTCCTTCAGCCGATCGGCGTAGCGTTTGATGTCGCGAAACTTCAACGGATCGGTCGGCGTTTCGGGGGGAGTCATTTCCTCGTAGGCGCCGTCGTCAAAGAGCGACTTGAGACGGGCCTTGGGGCTGATCGGCATATGGTAGCCCGAGCCTGGGACCACCATGAGATTGGCTTCGAGGTCCTTGTGGAACACCAATTGCCCGCTCTCGGGGCACTTGACCCACAGGTTTTCCGGCGTGTCGCGCCGCAGCAGCGAACGTATCTTCGGCGGCACGACGTTGGAGATCCAATTCATCGCCTGTTCCATTTCCGGCGGCTCGATCGCCCGCCGAGGAGAACGCTCACTTTGCTGCGGCCCGGACGCCCTGCGCGAGGGCGCCGACGAGCGCAGTCACCTCCGCTACGGTCGACGAGGTCGCCGATCCGCAGTCGAGCGAAATCCTGATTGCCTCGACGACGGCCGAACCGACCGCTACGCCATCGGCGACTTCGCCGATCGCCGCTGCGATTTCGGCGTTTTTTACCCCAAATCCGACCACCACGGGAAGATCGGTGTGCCGCTTCAGTCGGGCGACCGCGTCGGCCACCGGCTTGACCTCAGGCGTGGCGGAGCCCGTGACGCCCGTGATCGAAACAAAATAGACGAACCCGGCGGCATTGATCAGAATCGTCGGCAGGCGGGCTTCCTCGGTGGTCGGCGCGACCAGCCGGACGAAGGCGAGCCCGGCCCGGCGGGCGGGCAGGCAAATCTCGTCGTCCTCCTCGGGCGGGCAATCGACGATGATCAGCCCGTCGACGCCTGCCCGCTTGGCGTCGGCCAGGAACGCTTCGACCCCGTGAGCGTAGATCGGATTGAAATAGCCCATCAATACGAGCGGCGTGTCCGGATCCGCAGCGCGGAACTTGCTCGCCATCTCGAGCGTCGCGCGCAACGTCTGACGGGCTTCGAGCGCCCGGCGGCCAGCGGCCTGAATCGCCGGACCATCCGCGATCGGGTCGGTGAAGGGCATGCCGAGTTCGACAATATCGGCCCCGGCCGCCGGCAGCGCCGCGAGGATCGCAGACGACGTCCCAGCGTCGGGATCGCCGGCCATGATGTAAGTCACAAGCGCCGCGCGGCGCTCGGCGGCGATGCGTTGGAAGCGCAAATCGAGGCGTGCGGTCATGCGCCGGCTCGTTACCACGACGCCCGGAATTGCGAAAGCAGGGGCAGCTAGCCTCCGCCCGCAAGTCTTGACGCCGCGCGAAGCTCAATCGAACCTGGCCCTCGACTGGGTTTGAGGATTTGGATAGACGGGACCAGGAGATCGTATCGTCGCCGTGGTCGCCACGCATGCGCCGGTCGAGGGGGGAAGATGAAGCTGATCCTATTGCTTGCGCCGTGCGTTCTGGCGCTGTGGGTCCCGCTCTATAACTCAATTGAGCCAGCCCTTTTCGGCATTCCGTTTTTCTACTGGCTCCAGCTGATCCTCATTCCGATCTCAGCGCTGGCGATTTTTGCCGCGGACCGGATCGCGAAGGACTAGCGGATGTTCGACCATCTCAACATCGTCGCCACCGGCGTCTTTGTGTTCTTTTTTGCCCTGGTGTCGGTCCTCGGCTTCGTCGCCGCGCGCTGGAAGGCTGCCGATCTCGGCCACATCAACGAATGGGGCCTGGGCGGGCGCCGCTTCGGCCGTTGGATCACCTGGTTCCTGCTCGGCGGCGACCTCTATACCGCCTATACGGTCATTGCGATTCCGGCAGTCGTCTTCGCCATTGGCGCCTTCGGGTTCTTCGCGGTGCCGTATACCATCATCATCTATCCGTTCCTGTATTTGACGTTGCCGAGGCTGTGGGCCGTTTCCCAGAAGCACGGCTACATGACCGCCGCCGACTTTGTGCTCGGCCGTTACGGCCACAAGGGATTGGAGCTTGCGGTTGCGTTGACCGGCATCCTGGCGACGATGCCTTACATCGCGCTCCAGCTGGTCGGCCTTGAAAAGGTCATTTCCGCGCTGGGCTTCTCCGGCCAGGGGATAATGGCGCACGCGCCGATCACAATCGCCTTCGTCGTCCTCGCGCTGTTCACTTACAAAAGCGGGTTGCGCGCACCGGCGATGATCGCGTTCGTCAAGGACGCGATGATCTATATTTTCATCATCGCGGCGATTGTCGTCATTCCCTATGAGCTCGGAGGCTTCGGCGCCATTTTCGATGCGGCGGGGCGGGCGTTTGACGCCAAGGTGGCGGCGAATCCGAAGCTCGCGGCGGGGCTCACGCTGAAGCCGGCGCAGGTCGCGCCTTACATCACGCTGGCGATCGGCTCGGCGATGGCGCTCTTCATGTATCCGCACGCGCTGACGGGCACGCTCGCGGCTTCGAGCGGGCGCGCCATTCGAATTCAATATGATGACGCTGCCTGCCTATTCCTTCGTGCTTGGCCTCGTTGCGCTGCTCGGGCTGATGGCGATCGCCGCGGGCGTGAAGGTCGATACGCCGCAGGACGCGGTGCCGCAACTCGTGCTTTGGGCGTTCCCCGACTGGTTCGCCGGCTTCTGCTTCGCCGCGATTGCGCTTGGGGCGCTGGTGCCGGCCGCCGTCATGTCGATCGGCGCAGCCAACACCTTCACGCGCAACATCTGGAAGCCGTTCATTCACCCCGACATGTCGCCGCAGGAGGAATCCGTTCTCGCCAAGCTCGCTTCGCTCGTGGTGAAGATCGGCGCTCTCGCGGTGATCTTCTTCATGCCGACGCAGTTCGCGCTCGACCTGCAGCTGTTGGGCGGCGTCTGGATGGTGCAGATATTCCCCGCGGTGATATTCGGTCTCTACACCCGCTGGTTCAGCGGCTGGGCGCTGCTTATCGGCTGGGCGCTCGGCATGATCGTCGGCACTTCCCTTTCCTGGACCGGGAAGGCTTGGGTTCCGGTCCACGCGCTGAAGTGGGACATACCTTTCGTCGGCAGTTTCGATCCAGGCCTGGGGCTCGCCGCCTACAACGGGCTCGTCGCCGTGATCCTCAATTTGGTTGCCGCGGCCGCGCTTTCATTGGTGCTGCGATCTTTCGCGCGCGATGAGACTTTGCCCGAGGACTACGAGGATCGCGCGCTCGCTTGAGCGATCCAAGCGGTCGAGGCGCGAATCGGCGCGTCCCGGCCGCCTTGTCATTCGCGGTTGCTTTTTTTGTGTTCGACCTCCAACTTCGATCGTCGCCGTCACCGAGCCCGTGGCGACGAGCGTGACCATTGGCGCGGCGTTCGTCTCACCATGCGGCGACGACCGGAAACGGAAAATGCGCATATTGGGCTCTTTCGGATCGGACGGTTTGGAGGCGGGATTTGAGCAAGGTCGCATTCCTCGGGCTGGGGGTGATGGGCTTTCCCATGGCCGGACATTTGAAGACGCGGGGCCAGCACGATGTTGTCGTCTTCAATCGGACAGCGGCGACCGCGGCGAAATGGGTCGCCCAATTCGGCGGCGCAAGCGCGCCCAATCCTCGCGCGGCCGCAGCCGACTGCGACATCGTTTTCGCCTGCGTCGGCAACGACCACGACCTGCGGGCGGTCGTGTTGGGCGAGGGTGGCGCGTTTGCGGGAATGAGAAAGGGCGCCCTCTTCGTCGACCACACGACGGCCTCGGCCAATGTCGCTCGCGAGCTTGCCCGCGAGGCAAAGGGCCGGAGTCTGGGTTTCGTCGATGCGCCGGTGTCCGGCGGCCAGGCCGGCGCGGAAAAGGGGCAGCTCACGGTGATGTGCGGCGGCGAGCCGGAAGACTACGCGCGGGCGGAGCCGGCGATTTCGGCCTATGCGCGATTCTGTTCGTTGATGGGAGGGCCGGGCTCCGGACAACTCACCAAGATGGTCAATCAGATATGCATCGCCGGGCTGGTTCAGGCGCTTTCGGAAGGGCTTCGCTTCGCGAAGGCGGCCGAACTCGATCCGCAGCAGGTCATCGATGTGATCTCGAAGGGCGCCGCCCAGTCGTGGCAGATGGACAATCGGCACAAGACAATGATCGCCGGCGAATTCGGTTTCGGCTTTGCGGTGGACTGGATGCGCAAGGACCTTGCGATCTGTCTCGACGAGGCGCGACGCAACCGAGCCTCCCTGCCGGTGACCGCGCTGGTGGATCAGTTCTATGGAGAGATACAGTCCAAGGGCGGCGGCCGTTGGGATACGTCAAGTCTTATCACCCGCCTTTGAACGAAAGCTCGGCTTGAGGGTTTCGCGTCGCGTCGAGCGGTTGCGACACTGAGCGCCTGCCGCATATTTGGCAGTGCGGCGGCGGTCGAGTAAGGAGTTCGGCCTTGACGCGGGCGCCCCCGCTGGAAGAACCGTCTAGCGCGTGGCGAGCTTTAGGAACTTGCGATGATCGAAATAGGGCCGACTCCGGCGGAGACTGACCAGTCGCCCACAAACGCGCCGGCGGGCCATGATTTCTCCGTCCTTCAAGGCTTTCAGGTTGTCGGCGCCGAGGATCGCCTGGCTGCGCAGAAGGCGGCCGGCGAGGACGCCTGGCGCGATGCGGTGCGACTCGAACTGGAAGCGCGCGCGGCCCGCTTTCATCAGGCCGTCGACGCGGCGATCGTGCTTTCCAATGACGGGGTCATTCGCTGGCTGGGAGATCCGGTCGCCAGGCTCTCGGCCGGCGCAAATGTGCTGGCCCCCAAGACGGTGATTTTCGCCGACGAGTCCCTGCCCGAGGCGTCGCAGGACATCGTCAGGACGCGGATCGACCTTTGGCTTTCGGCGACGATAAGGCGGCTCGTGGGGCCGCTCCTTGCGCTCGAATCTCTTCAGGAAGGATCGGAGCTTGTTCGCGATCTGGCCGGCAGGCTCGCGAGGTCGCTGGGAATATTGGAGCGCGAGACGATCCGTTCGCAAGTCAAAGCGCTGACGCAGGACGAGCGAGCGGAGCTCAGAAAGCAGGGGGTGCGGTTTGGGGCTTACTATATTTTCGTCCCTGCGCTGATCAAACCCGCCGGAAGAACCCTCGCCCTTCACCTGTGGAGCCTTCAGGCGGCCGGCGACCCGGACGCGCTGGTGAAAGCGCTGGCTCCGGTCGCGTCATCCGGACGCACCTCCCTTGCCTTTGACGGCGCCGTCCCGAAAGAGGGCTACCGCGTCGCAGGCTATCGAGTGTGCGGCGAGCGGGTCGTGCGTGTGGACGTCCTCGAACGTCTCGCCGGCATGGTCCGGGCGGCGATCGTTGAGGGCTCCGGGGCGTCTCAATCCGCCGGCCAGACCCGTCGGCCGTCGAATGGGTTCGTTGTCAATGGCCAGATGACATCCCTGACCGGATGCTCGGGGGAGCAGTTCGCGTCGATCCTGCGATCTATCGGATTTGAAAGCGTCGAAATGCGGCGATCGGACTTTTTCGGTCCCCCCGCTCCCGTTGAATCGCCTCAGGACCGCGAGGCCGTCGTGCAGGCGGAACCCCCTGGGCAGGCGCAAGAGGCTCTACCCCCGGTCGCCGGCGAGGAGCAGGCATCCGACATTCCGGTATTGGCCTCGCCACCGGCAGAAGCCATTCCCGAGGACGCTCCGCCGTCAACCATTCCGGCCGATGAGCCACACCCCGAGGCTGTTGAGGCAGGCCCCGGCGCCGAGGCCGTTTCTCCGCCGATTTCAGGCCCCGGCGGCGCTCGCGCGGACGCCGACCTGATCGTTGTGTGGCGGCCTGAGCGGCGCGCCGGTTATCGCCGGGACGCGCCGCGGAAATTCCAGCCAAATCGGACCGGGGCCCCCAGGGGGGAACATTTGACCGGGGGCAGCGAGGACGGTCGCGACCCAGCCCCCTCTTCCGAGGCCGCGCGGGCCAGGAATTGGAGAACGCGGGCGCCTGCCAATCTGGCGCGAACGAACGCGCGCGACGCGTCCTCACGTTCAGCCAAGAGGAACGGCCGGCCTGAGAGCGCCGGGGCTGACGAAAAGCATCGCCAAACGGCGAACGATCGTGATATGCCCCGGGTTCATGCAGCGTCAGGGCAGGAGCCGAGGGTGAAGGTCGACCCGAACTCTCCATTCGCCAAGCTTCTCGAGCTCCGATCCCTGCTCGAGAGACAGGCGAACAAGCGTCCTTAGCGATCAGCGATCAGAGTCGGTGGGGCAAGGCCCGGCGTTTGCCGGTCGATCATGAGGAACAACTTATGACCTATGTGGTCGTCGAGAACTGCATAAAGTGCAAATATTTGGATTGCGTGGAGGTGTGCCCGGTCGACTGCTTCTACGAAGGCGACAACATGCTCGTCATTCACCCGGACGAGTGCATCGATTGCGGGGTATGCGAGCCGGAATGCCCCGCCGAGGCGATCAAGCCGGATACGGAGCCAGATCTTGCCTTTTGGCTCAAGCTCAATTCGGAATATTCGAAATCTTGGCCAAATATAACGAGCAAGCGGGATCCGCCGCCCGACGCCAAGGAATTCGATGGGCGACCCAACAAATTCAGCGAATTCTTCTCGTCCGAGCCGGGCCCGGGCGACTGAGCCGCAAGCTGTCTCGGTTCGACACGCCCTTAACCATGCGCCAGCGTTGCTGAGCGCGCCGGCTTATCTTCTTCTTTGATTTTTCGACGATTTTGTGCTAAACGACAAATTAAAGGTGAAGCGTAAGCTGCTATGCCCCTCGCCCAAGGGGCCCCGGTTTCACTGGCACAAGGTGGGCCTGCTGTTTTGAAGAGCGGCGTTCGCGCACGAGTTGCTGTGCGCAAACGTTCGCGCGTGGAGAGTTTAACTATGGCGGCGCGTAAGAAAAAGACAGTAAAGGCAAAGACAAAGAAAACAGGGCCCGCTTCCCGTGGGAAGACGGCGTCAAAGCGTAGTCCTAAAGAAACGTCGTCGTCGAGAGTCCGAAGTCGCGGCGGCAAGAGCAAGTTGGCGTCGAGTGGGCGAGTCGCGCGAAAAACTGTTCGAGCAAAGATGAAGAATGTCGTCGCCAAACCTGCGAAACGAAAGCGGAAGAGCCCCAGTGTAGTGGGCTCCGCCCGCGCGCAAAACGCCGTGAAGCGGGTGGCGAAGGCCGCTTCGGCAAGAAAAGCCGCGGCGAAGGGCCTCAGCAAGGCTGCGAAAAGCGCGAACGCGGCCAAAGCGGCGTCGGCCGCGCGGGCCCGGTTGAAAGAGGCGGAGGCGAAGCTGCGATTGGAGAGCCGAAGCGCGCCCGAGGTCCGGCCTGCCGTCGATAAGGGCGCGCCGGCGTCTGTCGCGCCAAAGCCCAGCGTCGCGCACGCGGATTCTGCCGAATTGGGGTCGCCAGTGAAGCCGGTCGCTCCTGCCGTCAGGGTCCAAAAGGCGGAGGACGCCCCGGTGAAGTCGCTCAAGGCCGCCGGTCAACGTCAGGGCTTCAGGCTCAGTGAGTTTGTTGTTTATCCCGCCCACGGGGTTGGTCAGATCGTCGCGATTGAGGAGCAGGAAGTCGCGGGCTTCAGGCTTGAATTGTTCGTGATCAATTTCTCGAAGGACAAGCTGACGTTGCGCGTCCCCACTTCGAAGGTTTCTGGCGTCGGAATGAGGAAGATATCCGATCCCGACACCGCAAGGCGTTCGCTCGAGATTTTGACCGGGCGCGCGCGCGTCAAACGGACGATGTGGTCGCGCAGGGCTCAGGAATACGAGACGAAGATCAACTCTGGCGACATCAACGCGATCGCCGAGGTCGTGCGCGACCTCTACCGTTCGGAAGCGCAGCCGGAGCAATCGTACTCGGAGCGGCAGCTCTATGAGGCGGCTCTCGACCGGATGGTTCGCGAAATCGCGGCGGTCCAGAAATCGAATGAAATCGATGCGCTGAAAGCGGTCGAAGCCCAATTGCAGAAGGGTCAAATCCGCGCCGCCAAATCCGCTGCCGCGCAAAGCGCCCCGAGTGAGATCGAACAAGCGGCTTGAGCCAGGCCGCTTGTTTCTGACGATTTCCACCCGCGCGAGCGCGACGGGAGGCGGCCGGCTGCCGCCGCCGTCTGGCCGACTGCTCTTTTTGGCGCGTTGACCCTGTCCGCATGCTTTGATTTCCGCAAGCCTTCGGTCGAGGGTTCTCCTCCCGCGCAGGGTCGGAACGCTGCCGAGCTCGCGCGTCTGACGCCTTCCCCCCGCCTGTCGCTCGAGAGAATGGCGCCGCCAGGCGATGGCGAACCGAAGGTCGGGGACGGGGCGTCGGGCGACCCTGACGAGCGTCGCTCAACCGGCCGGCTTCAATGACCGTTTATCCGGCAGTTTCACTGTGGATTTTGGTCCTGACCGCGGCGACTTTGTTTTGGGTCGCTCTGACGGATTTGCGGGAGTTCAAGGTTCGCAACGAACTCATCCTTGTCTTGGCGGGGCTCTATGTCGCTTACGCTCTCTTCTCCGGCGGCTTGGCGACGATGCCCTGGAATTTAGCTTTCGCGCTAATGATGCTCGCCGGCGGGTTTTACGCCTATTCGCTTCACCAGATCGGGGGCGGCGACCTCAAACTTCTGACGGTGGCTTTCCTCTGGACCGGCCCATGGCTGGCGCTGCCGTTCGTCGTTCTGCTGCTGATCCTTACTCTCATCTATTATGTGGCCGCGAGGATCGGCCTCGTAGCGGCCCAGCGGACCTCCGCCGGACTCCGTATCCCGCTAGCGGCGCCGCTGGCTGGGGCGCTCATCGGCGTATTTGCCCTGGGTCTTATCGCCGCGCGCCATTGAGAGCAGCGCTTGTCTCCAGCCGCCCCGGCGGCGGCCCGGCCTCAAACAATCAGGGCGACAACGCCTTGTCCAAAGCAAGCCACTGTTTAGACACCCAGGTTCCAACCAGACCGATCGTCGCGATCACTGCGATCAGCAGGATTCCAAGCAACACGGTGTATTCTATCAGAGCAGCGCCGTTTTCGTCTTTCATGAACTGCCCGAAAACCTTCAATACTTTGGACATAGGCTGCACCTGTCTGATTTCACCATTCTTCGAAGTCGCACGCTCCTGGGCCGCACGAAGGCCGTCACGCCCATGGTCGCACAATTATCCGTTAGGGAAGGGGATGGTCAATATCAAACAAAGTCAAGCTCCGGCGAGAACATTGGACAAAAAACGTGGTTTTGAGTGTCGATCGAGGTCACCAAAGAGCGGATTTAGATCGCTATTATTTACCCTTTGCTTCGATTTGGCATAGTCCAAACAAACTCTGTTATCAGGCGCGCTAAGGCCACGCGCAGGTAGGAATATAAAGTTCCGATATTATGCAATTGTGGCTGTGGATCGACTTATCCAACGGACTATCGTGTTATCCACAGCCGCTACCCATCTTTGACGACAGTATTTCCTGAAGCCATATGAAGAATATCTCCAAATAACTTCACGGGATTGTCTTGCGTCGCATGAATGTATTTTTTCAAGGCGTTGCAAAATTTGGTCATTGTGCTACCTCGCTGGCCGAATGCATTGACATGGTTAATAGGATAGGCAATAGGCGATGAAAACAACTTCCATGGCAAACTGGATCCGTTAGGGCAGGGGTCGCGAAAGTGATGCGCCGCAGTACAAATCTTGCGATCCTGATGGTCGCGATTATTCTTGGCGCGTTCGCGGCGTTTCTTGCGCGAAGCTGGCTTCAAGGCCATTCCACGCGCGCAGATGCTGATCAGACGGAATCGATTGTGGTTGCGAAGGCGCCCCTCGCCTTCGGCGCTCCAATCACCGCGGAAGACGTGAAGGAGATAGCTTGGCCGGCCAAATCGAAGCCGCAGGGCGCGTTCGCGAGCTTCGCCGAAATGGTCAAGGACGGGCGTCGAATCGTCGTCTCCCCATTCGTCAGCGATGAGCCGATCATCGCTTCGAAGGTGAGCGCGCCAAATCAAAGAGCTTCATTTTCGGCGGTGATTGAACAGGGGAAGCGCGCTGTGACCGTCGCGGTCGACGACGTTCGCGGGGTGGCTGGCTTCATTTTTCCCGGCGATTTCGTCGATGTTGTGTTGACGCGAACCAACAACAGCGACGGTCCGCAGGATTTCGCCCAGGTGATCTTGCAGCACGTGAAGGTCCTGGCGATCGATCAAACGGCGGGTGAGCGTCAGGAACACCCAATGGTCGCCAAGGCGGTTACGGTCGAGGCGAGCCCCGATGAGGCGCTGAGGATCCTGCTCGCGACCAATGTCGGCAAGCTGTCGCTGATCTTGCGGCGGCCGGCGGAGGTGGCGACGGCGCCTGATGTGAAGGTCACCGATCGCGACCTGTTCGGGAGCGACGCGCCGCCGCCGGTCATCGCGGAGGGCTCCGAAGCCGGCGCCGGCGGCGTCGCAAGTCGCATTCTTGCAACCGGATCAGCCCGCGATGGTTAGCCCTCCCCCTCCGGCCGAAACTCCCACGCGGAAGATCACCGTCGTGAGGTCGGTCAAAAGCGAGCAATACGACGTGCCTCAAGAGTCGAAATAACGGCGGGTGGCGGGCGCCACAAGAGTCCCCGGCGCATGAATATCGTCGCCGCAGAACGGATCGCTCGGTAAGGGAGCCATTGTTGGATGGGAAAATTCAGGACCGCTGGCGCGGCGACGATCGGTCTTTGCCTCTTCTGGGTCGGCGCCGCCGCCGCGGCCGAAAAGAGCGGCCCGTGTCACTCGATAAGACAGCAGGTGAGCGCCATCAAGGTGACGCTCTATAAGTCCCGTACGCTGTGCTTTTCCGGCCCATTCTCGACCGCGGTCATTGGCGCGCCCGAAATCGCCGACGTGCTGCCGATGACCGAGTCGATGCTCTACGTCCAAGGGAAAAAAATCGGTTCCACGAACATTTCCGTATTTGATCAGCAACGGCGTCTGCTGTCAGTCATCGACCTCGAGATCGCGCCGGACACGAGCTCGCTGCAAAACAAGATCTCGGCCAGCACCGGCGGCAGGGCCATCAGCGTCACCAGCGCGAACGGAGAGGTCATTCTGAGCGGCGAGGCGACCGACGCCTTGGCGGCGGCCCGCGCCGTCGAAGTCGCAAAGGGCCTCTCGCAGGACGCGCCGGTCATCGACGCGATGAAGGTTTCACCCTCGCAGCAGGTGATGCTGAAAGTGCGCATCCTCGAAGTTGATCGCAACGCCGGACGCGATCTCGGGATCAACTGGTTCGGCAAAAGCAACAACATAAGCTTTGCCACCGGCCTTGGCGCGACGTCTACGACAGCCGCAAACAACAGCGGCGTCTTTCCTGGGTCGGGCTCCACAGCGTCGTCATTCGGGGTATTGCTGGCCAATGTCGTCAATACGCATGGCGTGAGCATCGACCTGCTCCTTTCTGCGCTTGAAGCAAACGGTCTCGTCAAGAGTTTGGCCGAACCCGATCTCGTCGCGCTGTCGGGTGAAAAAGCGACGTTTCTCGCCGGCGGCGAAATTCCCATACCGGTCGTGCAGGGCACCAACGCGACCAACACCACGCTTGGAGTCGGGGTCAACTACACGCCGAACATCTCGATCGAATGGAAGCAGTTCGGCGTCGGTCTCGATTTCACCCCCACGGTGCTCAACAACGGCATCATCAATTTGCAGCTGAATCCGTCGGTGACCGAGGTCAATACGGCCAACAGCCTGAACATCAACGGAACGACGGTGCCCTCGTTGACTGAACGCAAGGCGCATACCGCGGTCGAGCTGCGGGACGGGCAAAGCTTCGCGATCGCCGGGCTGCTGCAGGCGCAATCTTCCCAAACCATCAACCAGCTGCCTTGGATTGGCAGCGTGCCAGTCCTCGGGGCGCTTTTTCGCTCCACCGATTTCCAGAAGAACCAGACAGATCTCGTCATTATCGTATCGCCGCATCTCGTAAGGCCGGTGCGTCCGGGGCAGCATTTGGCCACGCCGTTCGACACCTCGCTTCAGGCCAACGATGTCGACCTTTTCCTGATGGGTGATACCGAGCGGCAGAAGAGATACACCGACTACGTGACGAGCGGGGGAGGCCTTCAGGGGCCGTACGGCCACATACTCGGCGGTCAATGACGGCCATGCGCGTCCTTTCGAAAACGCTGGCGAAAGTTGATCGCCGGATCGTGCGCGGCGCGGTCGCGGTTGCGGCTCTTGGCCTGCCGATAGCGCTTGCCGGCTGCGGCTCCACCGAGGCCTTCGATGCCCCGTTCGCTGCATATCAACAGAGGACGATCATGGTCGCCACAACTGGGGGCGACGCAATGGCGGCGAATACCGCGCTTCAGACGGCGACGCCCTGGCCGCGGGCCGCGAATGATACGAACATACCGGCGGACGGCTCGCGGATGGTCAAGGCGGTCCAGCGCTACGAAAGCGGAGCGACAAGCGACAGCAGCGCCCAGTCGTCGTCGTACCCCGGTGGCGGCCCCGGCGCCGGCGGAACGAATGGCGCTTCGACTGGAATGACGAGCACCCCGCCTGCCGCCGCGCCGGGGCAGCAATGATCAGAAAGATGACGAGGACTCCTGTTCAGGCCCGGCTAAAAACACTGGCGCGCGACCGTGACGGGTCAGCTTTGGTCGAAGCAACGGTCATCATGCCGTTCCTGGTCGCGTTCTTTCTCGGCGCATTCGAGTTCTCCTGGTATTTCTACAATCAGCAGCTTGTCGTCGTCGGCCTGCGCGACGCCGCGCGCTTCATGACCCGGATCGAACTCACCAATGGCAACGCCGACCCCTGCGCCCAGAAGGACCAGAACGGCGTTCTCTACACAGACGAAGCCGCAAACATCGCGACGACGGCTCAGAGCGCTCCCGGCGGCTCAGCGCGAGTGAGCGGCTGGGCCCCGGCCGATGTGACGATCAGTTGTCTTTCCAGCGCCGCGCTCAACGACGGAAGCTACGCCGACGGCTCGACAAGCATGAGGATCATTGATGTCGCCACGAGCTTCGCCGATCCTTCGCTCGGACTGTTCTCGACTCTCGGTTTGAAGGCGCCGCTGGTGTCGTTCACTCACCAGGAGCGATTCATAGGGCCGAGTTGATGAGCATTTCCTCGTCCGTTGCGCGACTGATTCGAGATGAGGACGGCGGCCCGCTGGTCGAAGTTGCGATCATCTTTCCGATCCTGATCACTTTTCTTTTCGGCGGGGTCGATTTCATGAACGCCCTCTACCAATGGAACGCCGCCGCCAAGGCGGCCGAGATCGGCGCGCGGATCGCGGCGGTTTCCGATCCCGTGGCGTCGGGTCTGAACTCGATCCCGGAGAATGTGCTGAGCTCCACGGTCGCGCCGGGAAGCCCGATGCCCAGTTTCACCGTCGCCTGCGATGGCGGCGCGGCGGCATGCGCGTGCGCGGGCGGCGAATGCGACGGCATGGGCGCGTATTCGGCTGAAGCGATGGGACTTATCGTTTACGGGCGAGCAGGAAAGAGCGCCTGCTCCACCCCCGCCTCCGAGTATTTCGCCGGCATGTGCAACATTTATCCGCCGGTGGCTCCGCAAAACGTCACGATCGTCTATGCCCAAACCGGGCTCGGCTATGCGGGACGAAGTCTCGGGCCCGTGCCGACGATCACGGTTTCGCTCAACGCGCCCTCGTCCAAGACCAAGCTGCCGTTCAAATTCTTCTTCCTGCCGTTCGCCTCGATCGACATCCCGCAAGTGACGACCACGATTACCGGCGAGGCCTTGTCGGCTTCGGCCGTTAACTAGGGAGGCCTCAATGGACGCGACGTCGAGTGCGTCCGCGGCGATCTTATCCACAGTCTTTGGCGCGTGGCCGAGGGGTCCGCTCGCTCTCAATATGCGCAGCCCCTGAGCGCGGTGGCGATGAAAGAGCGTTTGGCCCGGCGCGCATCGTCCTTCTGGCGCGACACCAGCGGCCTGATGGCGCCCTATGTGGCGGTGATGCTGCCGGTTCTGGTTGGCTTCGCCCTCTTGGCCGTGGACGCGGCGCGCCGCATGAGCTTGCAGACGCAGATGCAGGCGGCGGCCGACAGTCTCGCGCTTGCCGGCGCCCGTGAGCTCAATCGGCAGACGGGCGCCGAATCGCGCGCGGCGTCCGCGATGGCCAACGCCTACGCGTCGACGAAATCGCCCAACACGCTCTTCGGCCTCGGGTCATCGCCGACGCTGACCTATACGTACGTCTTTTATTCGAGCCTATCGGCTGCGAGCGAGGGGATCGGCGGCGTCGCGGCGGGCGGCGATTCCGACGCGAAATATGTGTCAGTGAAGATCGCGCCGCAGAGCTGGTCAACGATTCTTCCGGCATCGTTTTTGGCGAATGTTTCAACCAACACTGTCAGCGCCGGGGCCGAAGCGGTCGCGGGCTTCGCCGGGACGAGCGTCTGTTCGGTCGCGCCGATCTTCGTCTGCAACCCCTACGAAGACGGCGCGGGGGAGATGACCGACACGCAGGCGACCGCGGCCCTGAACGCCGCGTTCGGCAATCCCGCGATTTTGCGGCGCCAATTGAAGCTCAACAGAAAAAGTGCCGGCCCCGGCCATTTCGGTTGGCTCAACACGCCCGACGGCTGCAAGGATGCGGCGTGCATGCGGACAAACGTCGCGGGCGCGAACGGCGCCTGCTACAGCGATGTCGGAGTCAGCCTCGCCATCGGCAATGAGAACGCGGTCGAGCCCTATTTCGACACGCGGTTTGATCTCTATAGCCAGGATCCCCCGGCCGCCTTGACCAACGCCAACCCGCCGGCGGTCAATGTAAGAAAGGGCTACCTTCCGGGGCAGAAGGCGACCGCGGTCGACTGGTGCGGCGCGGCCCCGGCAGGCGACTCGCCCCTCTACTATACCTATCCCTCGGACAGGACCGCCGGGACGCTAACTCAGAATTCCGCAACCATAACCGATGTTGCGGACGCCAAAGGCGTCACGGCCGGAGAACCGGTCGTTGACGCTGCGGGCTATCTGGCGAGCGCCTCGGACAACCCTGTGAGTGTCTCCGGTTCTGCCGGGACGACGGTTACGGTCTCCGCCCAAGCCGCCGGATCGCAAGCCGGGGACGCCCTGACGATCGAATGGACGACCAGCGGATTGCCGGAAGACGTCGCTTTTCCAGATCTCGCCGGGGCCGAAGGCAACGGGCAGTGGGATTGCGCCGACTATTGGGGAATCAATCATCCGCATGGCCCGGCGGCGGCGACCGTCGGGCCCGCGCTTGGCGGCGTATGCGGGCCGTCGGCGCAGACGACCGTCAGCCGCTACCAGGTCTACCGCTATGAGATCAGCCTGGGCGCAGGCGCGGGGGGAATTGGGGACTGGTCGGGAAGAAATGGCTGGGCCAGCAATGGACAAGCGGATCGGCAAGGGACGAGGAACCCGCCGGGCAAGTTCCAGACCGAGAGTGGGGGCCCGTATTGCGCCAACGCGAGCGGTGTCAACGGCGTCGATACGACGACTGGCGGCGTCGATCGGCGCAACCTGATCGTGCCGATCATCAACTGTCTTGCCCAGACCGCTCTCGGCAATATCGCCGGCGCGGGCGGGTCGTCGCAGACGCCTGTCGCCGCGTTCGGCAAGTTCTTCTTGACCCAGCCCTACAGCGCCCTCAAGGACGGCAATCTTTATGGCGAGATCACCGGTTCGGTGAGCTCGGCTGACAACGTCAAAATCTTCAATCTCGTTCAGCTGTACCGCTAGATGAAATCGATTCGAACATCTCGCGCGTGGGGCATTCCGGTGGTGGACCGATGACGATCTACCTCATGCACGAAGGCGGCGACGACGCTCGAATCGATGAGATCGAGGGCAAACTCAGGTCGACGATTCCAAACCTCAAGCGGATTCCCAGCGTCGAAGGCGTCTTTGGACGATCGCCCCGCAATGGGGAACGGTCGATTGTCGTCCTGCCGGCGGCGACGCAGAAGGATGGAGGCGTGCAGGATCTGATTGATGTCGTCAGTCGGTCTCCTCGAGACGTGTTCTTCATCGCCGTGGGCGGCGATATCTCCGCCCGAGACTATAAGCGGCTTATTCAGTCCGGAAACGCCGACTGGGTCGCCGAGGCCGGATTCCCTCAGGAAATTCTCGAAATCGTGGGACGCGTCAGCGCCCCGGTCAGAGATGCGGTCGCAGGCGAGTTCCCTGTCGTCGTATCGTTTGTTCCGAGCGCCGGGGGAGTTGGCAATTCTACGATCGCCCTCGAAACCGCCATCCATCTGGTTCGGGACAAGTCGACGAAGGACGGCGGGGTCGCGCTTATTGATCTTGATTTCCAGTCCAGCCACGTATGCGACTATCTCGACGTCGCGCCCAAGTTTCAGTTTGACGAGATTGTCGCTGCGCCAGAGCGTCTGGACGACCAGTTGCTGAACGCTTTCATCAGCCATCATTCGAGCGGACTGGATGTTCTTGCGGCGAGCCGCAGTCGGTTTCACAACCGCGACCTTGACGTCGAGGCGCTGTCTGCGCTCTTCGATCGCTTGGCGCAGCGATATGCCTACATCATCATCGACCTTCCGCTCTCAATGCATTCGTGGACAATCCCGCTGCTCGCGGCGTCGAAGGGAATTCTCGTAACCGGACTGAACTCCATTCCGGGCTTGCGGCAAATCGAGGAGACGATTCGAGCCCTGCGGGCGGAGGCGCCCATCACCGCCGACGTGCGAGCCGTGGTCAATCGATGCGACTTCGGCCTCTTGGGCAAGATGGCCCGAGCCGACCACGTGGCGCGAATTCTCGGCGAGGAAAGGCGTCTCTTCGTCAGAAACGCCCGCGTCGCGATTGAGTGTGTGAACATCGGAACGCCGATGACGCTCGCCTATCCGTCGGACAAGACGGTCAAGGATATCGCGGCGATATCGGAATATTGCGTCGGGCTGAAATCCGCCGCGCCTCGACGAGTTTAGGCCCCATTCGCCCGGAGCCATCCGGCGAACAGGTTGTGACGATGCGCCGCATGAGATATCGCGGCGGTATGCGGTGATATGTCAGTCGATCGGATGAGCGTCATGGGATTTCTCAGCAGCAAGGCCACAGGCGAGAGCGAACGGACCGTCCGCGATACGCCTCCCGAAGCGCCGCCCGCGCGCCCTGACGATTTCTACGCCGATCTGATCGCCCGCCGGCCGGGGCTGCTGGATGAGAAGCTCAAGCTGCACGAGCGCATCATCGATGAGTTCAATTTGACTGCGCTGGAAAAGATGCCGCCCGACGAACTTGCAAAGCAGGTTCGAAACTATGTCGGGGATTACGTCCGCCGCGAAAGTCTCTCTCTCAACCAGAAGGAACTCGACATTTTCTCGAACGAGATCATCGCCGAGATGACGGGCTATGGGCCGATCGAGCCGTTTTTGAAGGATCCGACGGTAACCGACATTCTCATTAACACACACAGAAGCTGCTACATCGAACGCTTTGGCCAGTTGCAGGAGACCAAGGTCCATTTCAAGGACGAGGCGCACCTCCTGCGCATCATCAACCGGATTGTTTCGGCGATCGGACGACGGGTGGATAAATCGTCGCCCATGGTGGACGCGCGGCTCCGCGACGGCTCGCGCGTGAACGTTGCGGTCCGGCCGATCGCCGTCGATGGCCCCCTGGTTTCGATTCGAAAGTTCGCCGAACGCGCGCTCGACATTGACCGGCTCATCGAGCTCGGGACCTTGCGGCCGGCGATGGCCGAGGTTCTTGCGGCGGCGGTCGGGGGCAGGGTTTCGACGATCATCGCGGGCGGCACCGGCAGCGGCAAGACGACGATGCTCAACGCGCTTTCGAATTTCATTTCCGATCGCGAACGTCTGATCACCATCGAGGACGCGGCGGAATTGCAGCTGCAACAGCCTCACGTCGGCCGGCTGGAGACCCGTCCCGCCAACATCGAGGGCAAGGGCGAGGTCCGGCAGCGCGACCTTGTCCGCAACGCGCTCAGAATGCGCCCGGACCGTATCATCGTCGGCGAGTGCCGGGGCGAAGAGGCGTTCGACATGCTGCAGGCGATGAATACCGGCCATGAAGGCTCGATGACCACAATCCACGCCAATTCGCCGCGCGACGCGCTGAAACGGCTCGAGCAAATGATCGGAATGGCCGGCACGCCAATGACGCTAGGCGCCATCCGCAGCCAGATCGCGTCCGCGATAACCCTTGTCATTCAGGTCCAGAGACTTCCCGACGGCGCCCGCCGCTTGACCAGCGTCAGTGAGATCACCGGGATGGAGGGCGAGGTCATCCAGATGCATGAGATCTTCAAATTCGTGAAGGACTTCACCGACGGCAAGGGAACGCTGCATGGAAGTTTCAGGGCGACGGGAATTCGTCCGCGCTTTCTCTCCGATCTCAAGGCTTATGGCATCGAGGTGCAGTCGAGCTGCTTCGATCCGGCAAGGAATCTGTGAGTCCGAGCAATGAGCGACCTCTGGATCATCTATTGCGTCGTTTTCGCCGCGGTAATCCTGACAGTCCAAGCCCTGTATTGGCTGATTACCGACGCGCAGCGTCGTAGCGCGGCCATCAAACGTCGGCTCGCGCCGAGCGCCGCCCGTGTGAAGAGCGAGCCCGTCGACATCCTCCGCCAGGAGCGGGGGATCGCGAACCTTGATCACCCCCGCTTCGCCAGCCTGAACGAGTTCCTGGCCCAGACCGGCCTGAAAATCTCCGCGCTCGCGCTCGGCGTGTGGTCCGCATCGCTCGGCGTAGCGGTTGCTTTGTCGCTCTCGCCGTTCCTTTCCCGCTTGTGGTTGGCTGCGACGATAGGCTTGATCGCCGGCCCGTTGACGGTTGTCCTCTATTTGACGATCGCCCGCCGAAGGCGGATCGATCGGTTCACCGCTCAATTGCCGGACGCGCTGAACATCATCGTGCGCAGCCTGCGAATTGGCCACCCGTTTGTGAGCGCCATCGGACTCGCCGCCAGGGAAATGCGCGACCCCATCGCGGCCGAGCTCGCGATGACCGCCGAGGAAATCGGGTTTGGTCAGGACGTCACGACCGCAGTCGTCAACCTCCACCGTCGCGTCGGTCAGGACGACCTGCTGTTCCTGGTCACCGCCGTCAGCGTGCAGAGTCAAACCGGCGGCAATCTGGCCGAAGTGCTGGCCCGGCTCGCAACGCTCATGCGTCAGCGCAGCACGCTGCAGCTCAAGGTCCGGGCGCTGAGCGCCGAAGGCCGATTATCGGCATGGTTTCTCTCCGCCATGCCTTTCATACTTTACGGCGCCGTCCGATTACTGTCCAAGGACTACTTCGGCGAGCTCGCAGGCAGTCCGGCGCTGGTCCCCGCCCTGGTCTATGGCGGGGTGTCGCTGATCGTGTCGAACTTTGTCATCTACCGCATGGTGAATTTCAAAATCTAGGTCGGCGACATGGACCTTCTGCTTATTGCATTTGTTTCGGCCGCGTTCCTGGCGGTCGCCGGCGTCGCTTTCGGCGTCGCTCAGTTGGTTGCCGGCCGCAATCGTTTGCAGCGACGGCTGCCGACGGCGCTGGTTCAGGCGTCCGGCAATGGCGTCGGCGCCTTTGTGGCGGATCGCTTTTCGGAAGATCGGTTTGGCCTTGGCCACGGGTTCAGGCAAGAGTTAAGGCTAAAACTGGTGCATGCGGGCTTCTTTGGTCAGAATGCTATCCGATATTACGTCTTCGCACGGATATGCTCGGTTATTGTGCTTCCAGCAATTCTATTGTCGGTCTGCGCCTTGCTGCTGCCAAATCTTTCAACGATGGAGTTTGTTCTGGCGGCTGCGGCGGCCGCAGGGATAGGGGTGCTTGGACCCGACGCCTATCTCTCTCACTGTCAATCCCGGCAAGTGGGGGAATATCGGGTGAACTTTCCCGATCTCTTGGACCTCTTGACCGTTTGCGTCACCGCGGGCCTTACGGTCGAGGCGTCATTCGAGAGAATTCGGGACCGGCTTGGCAAGCGAAGCCGGGGGCTGGGTCACAACATCGAATTGATGGGGGCTGAGATGCGGGCGGGGAGAAGCTCTGTCGACGCCCTTGCCTCGTTCGCCGACCGGCTGGGACTGGACGAAGCGGCGTCCTTCGTCGCTGTGCTGCGCCATTCGGTGGAGCTCGGCGGCGATGTCGCCGCGACGTTACGTGAATTCAGCGAAGATATGCGCTCAAAGCGAATATTACTGGCGGAAAAGAAAGCAAATGAGCTGCCGGTGAAAATGGTTATTCCGTTGGCTCTGGGTATTTTTCCGGTAATCTTGATGATTGTTCTTTTGCCTGTTATTCTGAAGTTGCTGCGCCTGATGGGCACTTAGAGCCAAAGCGGCGGAACGCGGCGATCGCAAACGACGCTCGATGGACCGGAGGACTTGAACAGACCGCGAAGCCGAATCGGGCGAACTCGGAGTGCGACGAGGCGGTCTGAAAGCAGGGAGGCGACAGCATATGAACGTAGTCCTGAGGGCGGCCTAAGCGGAGCCTTCGCCAAACGGCTTAGACCGGGCTCCTGATCCGAGCGATGCGGCGCCGCGCGCCGTCCGCTTGGACTTGTACGCGTCCTCCGGGATTTAGCTCAGGCGCCAGTCCAAACAGAGCAGTGACGCACCACAAGAATGGAGAGGATCAAGAGTGCAGCATTTGTTCGGGTTGGGGTCGACGTGCGTCGGTTGATTCTTTTGATAGCATTGGTGTCGGTTGTCGCTGGGTGCGATCAAACCGGGCTGACGCCGACGCCGGTCCCCAATCCGGCCACCGGACAGAATCCCGGCGACGTCAAGTATTACCCCTCCGATCAGCCGGTGCGGTTGGGCATCCAAAGGTTTTACGAAGGAAATTTCGGCCTTGCCCAGCGGTATTTCCAGGATGCAGTTGAGAAGTCGCCGAACGACGTAACCGCCTGGATCGGATTGGCGGCGAGCTACGATCGTCTGGGGCGATTCGACCTCGCCGACCAATCCTACGCAGCCGCCGCGAAACTCGAGGGCAACAGCGTCAGGCTCCTGAACAATGAAGGATATTCGTACATGCTGCGCGGCGACCTCAAAGCGGCGCGGGCCAAATTTCACGCGGCGTTGAAACTCGAGCCGAACAACGAGACCACGCTCAACAACATAAAGCTGCTGAACGACAGCTCGAAATACATCGAGCGCTCCCCGAACGGAGAGCCGTGCGGCAGCGTTGACTGCGGCCAGTAATGGGGGCTGGCCCCGGCGTTAATCCAGGCCGTCGATCCGGTCGATGACGCTCCAATGGCGCCGGTCAGACCCAAGCCCGGAGGAAGCCCGGCAAAGAATGCGGGAAGCCCAGCAAAGGAAACCGGAAGCGGGGCAAAGGAATCCGGAAAGGTATCAAAGGAAAACCCTTCCGCGAATTGGGCCTTTTCAATGGGTTACGACGATCCGCGGCAAAAACCCGCTTCTCCCCGCTTTCTCCCGGCGCCGCTCCTCGAGGCGGCGCGTTCGGCGACAGGACCACTCTATCCGTGGTTTCTGATAATCGCAAGAAAAAGTCGCGCTCTTATCGCGTTGGCTGTTGTGGGGAAGGAATCGGGAGCGTGGCGGAGGTGGCGGACGGCGCCATCAAGGCGTCATGGCCGGGCTTGTCCCGGCCATCCCCGAAGGCCCAGCGCATCTACGCAGGCAAGCGCGAAAAGCCTTGCGACCGTCCGCCTTCCTGCCGGTCGCGCCGAGGCGGGACTCGTTCTTGCGGCGGCCCGGCGTGGATGGCCGGGACAAGCCCGGCCATGACGGCAAGGGTTCGACGAACGAACAGCAAACCGGTCGACCAACAGATAACGCCATAAGAGCCAAAAGTCGTCGCGCTCGCCGGCGGCTTGACCGAAGCAATCCATGAGAGCGTCGGGGCCTTGCGTTCCCCTGGATTGCTTCGTCGCCATAGCCCGTCGAAGACGGGCGTTCTTCCGAACGCCCTATCGCTCCTCGCGAATGACGATTCCAGCCGAGTGCGAGTTGCTTTAGGCCGCGAAGATCTGGGCATTCACTGAGGGGGCGTCCCCGGCAAGGCGCCCGGACCCGGAGTCTCCGGGCGCCAAGGCTTGCTCCTTGCTCGGTATCTCCTCGAAATGTTCGCATCCCAGGGATCCGCAATGGTACGACGAGTAAGCGCCCAGGGTGGGATGATCATAGACCACGACCTTGTCCGCCGTGCTCTGCCGGACGACGAGAATATCGACGCTGCCGATCACGGCGCCGTGGTCATCGAGAAAATCGACGTTCGTCTGTCCAAGGCGCGATGGAATAAGGACCGCGCTTTTATCGGTCCGCAAGACGAGGTCGACAACGTCAGGGTCGGTTATGGAAATCTTTCCGAACGGCCGCTCGCTATGAATCGTTGTCGAGAACCCCTGCGTCAGAACAATCGTCTGCTTCGGCGGCCGCTCGACCGTGAGCGGCAGGAGCTGCTCGGCGAAGCATTCGGCTGTCAGGGAAAGAAAAAGCACAAAAAACAGCGTCGAATAGATTGCTCGTGCGATATGTCGTCGAGGCAGGTCCCTCGCCCATTGCCTGAACATTACATACGCCTCGCTGCCGGATGACCGCACCGCTCCGCGTACGGCGTTAAAACCATTCTGACACCGCCGCGGTCGATTGCAAGCGAGCCGTGGCTCTTGCGGGCGCCGCCGCCAAGATTTGCCGGATAGCTGTTGAATGCGCTCGAGTTCCTGCGGCAGCTCCGGAGCCATGCCTCCGCCGGTCAATTCATCCCGAGCGCGGCAAGGTAGAGGTCGAGAATTGTCTCCTCCTCGATTCGGCTGTCGCGATCCTGCTTTCGGATCGAGACGATCTTTCGCATGATCTTCACGTCGAAGCCGTTCGCCTTCGCCTCGCCGTAGACGTCCTTGATGTCGGCTGCGAGCGCCTTCTTCTCCTCTTCGAGCCGCTCGATGCGCTCGACGAACGCGCGCAGATGCCCGGCGTTGACCTCTCCCGTTGCGGCCTTCTTCGTCTCGCTTGCCTTCGCCATTTCCATTCCATGCGCTCCGCGTCCGGTGAGCGGAGACGGATCGCCTCGAACGCCGGGTCACGTCAAGTTGCGGCGGCGGGTTTTCCCCCGGCCATGCGCGCTCCGCTTCGCCTGGCCCCTGAAATCAGCGGGCGCGCGCAGCTCGCGGTCGGCGAGGACAGGCCGCAAAAGACGGGCAAGCCGCTCCGCCCATCCGAGCGCATCTCTCTTGTTGGCGATCAAATCCTGCCTGATCTCGATCAGCGCGTTGGCCAATCCCCGCGAGGTCGCAATCGCATCGATCGTGTCGCCCGGAAGCGCTCCGTCGTAAGGCTCGTTATCGCCGACCTCGGCTTCGGAAAGATCGGGCTCGGCGATGAGCGCGTCGATGAGCCGCTCCGGAATCCGCCCGTCGCGGTCCCACAGGATCCCGACCCTCCACGGCCGCGCGACGCCGCGCATGACCGAGGTGAAGGAATGGATGGAGATGATCGCCGGCGGCTCGCCAGTCGCCAGCATCTTATCGGCGGTTGCGGCGATCGCGTCCCGGTACGGGGCCCAGAAGCGCGCGCTCCGCCGCGCGATTTCCGGGCCGTCGGCGCGCGCGTTGCCGGGCACGATCGCGCCATCGGAGAAGCGCATGACCAGGGTCGGATCCTGCAAGCCCCGGTTCGGGTCGATGATGAGGCGCGAATAGGTCGAGAGCACCGCTGGCGCGCCGAGGTCGGCGGCGAGCGCGCGCGTCACGTCCGCCGCGCCGATGTCATAGGCGATGTGCCGCTCGAGCGCCTCGGGCGGAAGTCCGAGCGTTCCATAGCC
Source organism: uncultured Alphaproteobacteria bacterium (assembly GCA_963761435.1). Classification (GTDB taxonomy): domain Bacteria; phylum Pseudomonadota; class Alphaproteobacteria; order Rhizobiales; family Beijerinckiaceae; genus Roseiarcus. The sequence goes on from CAVXHJ010000017.1 coordinate 225,977, forward strand.
GGGCGGGATGGCGTTGGCGGCATGATCGCAGATGATGAGCGCGCCGGCCTCGAGCGCGCCCGGAATCGCTTCGAAGGCTGGGAATCCGCCATCGGCGGCTTCGAGATCGGCGTGCGCTTCTCTGTCCATCGCCTCGCTTCTGCCTCCCGCTTGCGGCGGGACTATGGAAGGCTTGTTCGCCTCAGCCCGCGATGGTGGCCCCGCCATCGACGACAATGACCTGCCCGGTCGTGAACGACCCGGCTTGCGAAGCAAGATAGACCGCCGCGCCGGCGATTTCGTCGGCTTCGCCGATCCGCCCGAGCGGCGTCGTCGCGGTGACGGTCTTGAGCGTCTCGGGATTCTCCCATAGCGCACGCGCGAAGTCGGTCTTGATCAGTCCCGGCGCGATGCAATTGACGCGCACGTTGTGCCTGCCGAGCTCGACTGCGAGATTGCGCGCCAGCTGAAGATCGGCGGCCTTGGAGATATTGTAGGCCCCCAGGACTTTTGAGCCTTTGAGCCCGCCGATCGACGATACGATGATGATCGAGCCGTCCTTCCGTTCGATCATGCCGGGCGCGGCCATGTGGATGAGCCAGTGATTGGCGAGCACATTGTTGTCGAGGATCTTCCGGAACTGCGCGTCCGAGATGCCGGCAAGCGCGCCGTAGTAGGGATTGGAAGCCGCGTTGCAGACGAGAACGTCGATCCGGCCGAAGGCGCTCATCGTCTCGTCGACCAGACGCTGAAGCTCTTCCTTCGAGGAGATGTTGGCCGCGACCGGCCTGGCGGCGTCGCGGCCAACGGCGCGATTGATGGCGGCCGCGGTCTCGGCGCAGGCCTCGGCCTTGCGCGACGAGATGACCACGCTCGCGCCGTGCTCGGCGAGCCGCTCGGCGATGGCCCGGCCGATGCCCCGCGAGGAGCCGGTGACGATCGCGACGCGCCCGCTCAGGTCGAACAGATTGGCCAATGTCTCCTCCCGGTCAGAAGGCCGACCGGTTTTTCCAAGCCGGCCCCAAATCTATCAAAATCGAGCAAAATCCAGCCAAGGCCCGGCCAAATCCATCAAAGGAAAACCCTTTGATTCCCTTTGATCTGCTTCTCCGAATCGAGCCTTTTCAAAGGGTTGCGCCGACCCCCATGGCCCTTTTTTCTTTGTCGCCCAATTCGGCGGATCAGAAGGGATGAGAGCGACGTTTCCATTGGCCTTTCTGCGCCCGGATCCGGGCAGTTGGATTCGTTGAGGTCATGCCGGATTGGGACGATAGCACGGGCTTCGACTTTCCGGAAGCAATTGTTCGAAAATCCGGAGAACGCAAGCCGCGTCGCCCCTGCTACGGGGATCGGGCGGGCGGGCCGGCAGGGGACCGACAAGCGTCGGAGGGAGACGGGGGGCGCATTCCCCGTCGGGGCGGAATGCTCTAGGTTCGCGCGGCCCCGAGGGCGCGCGTCATGACCGAGAGCCGCAAGATCGCCGCCATCCTGGTCGCCGATGTCGTCGGCTATAGCCGGCTCGCGGGAGCGGACGAGGATCGCACGCTCTCGCGCCTTCGGGGCTTGAGGAGCGACCTGATCGACCCCGCCATCGCCGCCCATCGTGGGCGGATCGTCAAGCGCACCGGCGACGGCAGCCTGATCGAGTTTCGCAGCGTGGTCGACGCGGTGCGCTGCGCGATCGAGGTGCAGAACGGCCTGATCGAGCGCAACGCCGGATTGCCGCCCGAGCGGCGCATCGAGTTCCGCATCGGCATTCATCTGGGCGACGTGGTCGAGGAGAGCGACGGCGATCTGATGGGCGACGGCGTCAATATCGCCGCGCGATTGGAGAGCATCTGCCAGCCGGGCGCGATCTGTCTGTCGGAGGACGCCTATCGGCAGGTGAGCGGCAGGCTCGATATGGCGGTCGCGGATCTCGGCCCGACCAAGCTCAAGAATATCGAAGAACTGATCCGCGTCTATTCGCTTGAGGTCGGCAAGCCAACACTGGCGAAGCCGGCCAAGGCGGTCGCTTCATCTCGGCGCTCGATGGCAGCGCTGCTCGTCGCGGGGATCGTCGCGCTGATCGCAATCGCGGCCGGCGCTTGGCATTTCCTCGGCGCCAGCCGTCGCCCCGCCCGCCGAGGCCGCGCAACTTTCCATCGTCGTGCTGCCGTTCTCAAATCTCTCGGGCGATGCGAGCCAGGATTATCTTGGCGACGTTCTGACCGAAGAACTGACCACCAGCCTGTCGCGGCTGCCCGGGAGTTTCGTCGTCTCGCGCACGACAGCCTTCTCCTATCGCGGCAAGGCGATGGACGTGAAGCAGATCGGCAAGGAGCTTGGCGTGCGCTACGTGCTGGAGGGGAGCGCGCAAAAGAGCGGGATGCGTGTGCGGGTCGACGCCCAGCTCATTGACGTGGCGACGGGCGCTCACCTTTGGGCGGATCAGTTCGACGCGCGATGAAACCGATCTCCTTGCGATGCAGGACGAGATCGTCACTCACCTCGCCCGGGCCATACAAGTCGAATTGACCGCGGCGGAAGCGAGCCGCATCGCGCGGGCGCACCCTGAAAATCCTGACGCCGAGGAACTGGCCCTACAGTGCGAGGCCGCTTATATTCACGGTGGCCAATATCGAAAGAAATGGAGCAAGCCTCTGGCCTTTGCGAACAGGCTCTGCGGATCGAAAAAACAATGTTCGCGCCCTGGTGGTTTTGGCGATAAGACGTCTGGCGCTGGTGTACAATTGGCAGAGCATCGACCCCAAGCCGACCGTCTCGCAGCCGATGAGCTTGATATCGCGTGCCCTTGCGATTGATTCGAACAATTACTTCGCGCATTACGCAAGGTCGCAGTTCCTGGCGCCGCAACGCCCGGATGAGGCGATTGTCGAAGCAGAGCGGACTCTTGCTCTCAATCCGAGTTTCCTTCAGGCCTACATTTCGCTTTGGATCGCGGATTGGACGGCGGGACGCACAGAAAAGGCCGATCAATACCTTGATGAGGCATTGCGGCTCGGTCCCCACGACTCGCTTGCCAACGTATTTCTCGGAGAGAAGGGGGACGGACTGTTCAACCAGTCGCGCTACGAAGAGGCGACTGAGTTTTTCAAACGCGCGATTGCCGTGTCGCCCGGAGGCCGTGAAGCCCAACTTCAAGCTGGCGGCCTCCCTCGCGCTCTCAGGCCACGATGCGGAGGCGCGCGAGGCATTGGGCCGCTATCTTGCGCTGCCGCTCGACATCCCGAGGACGATCGCCCAATTCAAGGCGCGCCAGCCATACGACACTTCTAATTTGCGCAGCTATTACGACCGCCTTTATGAAGGCCTGCGCAAGGCGGGGTTGCCGGAGGAATGAGCGAGACCCGGAAAATTGCGGCGATCCTGGTCGCCGATGTCGTCGGCTATAGCCGGCTCGCGGGAGCGGACGAGGATCGCACCCTCTCGCGCCTTCGGGGCTTGAGAAGCGACCTGATCGACCCCGCCATCGCCGCCCATCGCGGGCGGATCGTCAAGCGCACCGGCGACGGGAGCCTGATCGAGTTTCGCAGCGTGGTCGACGCGGTGCGCTGCGCGATCGAGGTGCAGAACGGCCTCATCGAGCGCAACGCCGGATTGCCGCCCGAGCGCCGCATCGAGTTCCGCATCGGCATTCATCTGGGCGACGTCGTCGAGGAGAGCGACGGCGACCTGATGGGCGACGGCGTCAACATCGCCGCGCGGCTGGAGAGCATCTGCGCGCCGGGCGCGATTTGTCTTTCCGAGGACGCCTACCGCCAGGTGAGCGGCAGGCTCGATATGGCGGTCACCGATCTCGGCCCGACCCAACTCAAGAACATCGAAAGGCCGATCCGGGCCTATTCGTTGCAGGTCGGCGTCCCCGCGCAGGCCAAGCCGGAGAAACCGGCGGAGCCCGTGACGCCCACAGCGCCGCCGACTGCATCTCGGGTCATGTCGTCACGGCGGGCTGTCACCGCCGCCGCCCTGGCGGCGCTGCTCATTGTGATCGCCGGCGGCGCTTGGTGGCTGCTTCAATGCGAACCGGCCCGCAAGCGTCGCCGCGAAGGCGCCCGCCGAAGCCGCGCGGCTGTCGATCGTCGTGCTGCCCTTCGCCAACCTGTCGGGCGATCCCGGGCAGGATTACCTCGTCGACTCCCTGACCGACGAATTGACCACCAGTCTCGCGCGAATCCGCGGCACTTTCGTCGTCGCACGCAACACGGCCACGACCTTCAAGGGCAAGCCGGTCGACGCCAAGGCGATCGGCAACAATCTGGGCGTGCGCTATGTTCTCGAAGGCTCGGTGCAGCCGAGCGGCGATCGGATGAGGGTCAACGCCCAGCTCATCGACACCGGCAGCGGCGCTCACCTGTGGGCCGAACAATTCGACACGCCCCGCGCCGATCTGTTGCAGACGCAGGACGCGATCGTCGCGCATCTGGCGCACGCCATCGACTTTCAGCTCACCCAGGCCGAGGCCGCCCGCCTTAAACGGACGCCCACGGCCAATCCCGACGCCGAGGACTTGGCTCTCCAATGTGTAGCGGGCGTATGGAAGACCGGATTTATCGGCAAGGACGCGGATGCGGCATTCGCGCTCTGCGAACGGGCGCTCGCCATCGATCCCAAGAATGTCCGCGCCCTGACGGTGTTGGCAAACAAGTTCTGGGTCCCGGCGGCGCTTGGCCTTTCCAGCGACCCTAAAGGCGATCTCGAGCGGGCCGACGAACTGGACTCCCAGGCGCTCGCCCTTGATCCAGATCTCGCTTGGGCTCACGGCACCAAGGGCTGGATCCTTCAGAACCAGCGACGCCCAGAGGAATCCGTCCCCGAATTCGAGCGCGCGCTCGCCCTGGACCCGTCCGGCGCCGACGCCTACAGCGGCCTGGGCGTCGACTACTTAGCGCTCGGGCGCTTCGACCAGAGCCTCGAAGTTCTCGACAAAGCGATTCGAGCGAGCCCGTCCGATCCGTCGCTTACCTATTACTACGGCAACAAGGCGTGGGCCAATTTCGGGCTGAAGAATTATGACCAAGCGATCGAGGGGGCTCGCCGGTCGCTCGCGATCAATCCCTTGAACCCGTATGCGAATGTGGTCCTCGTGGCGGCGCTCGCCTTGACCGGTCATGACGCCGAAGCGCGCGAGGCGTTGCAGCGTTACCTCGCGCCCTCCGCCGCGTCGTTCAAGACGGTCGCGTCATGGAAGGCGCATCTGATCTCCCTGGCCCCCGAACAGGGCGTCGATCCACGCTTCGTCGAGATGAGCGAACGGTCGTATGACGGCCTGCGCAAAGCCGGGATGCCGGAGGAATGAGCGACCGGCCTGAGCAGCCGATATGGAAGCGCGGACGTTCTTGCGGACACGCCCCATGTGGAGCAGATTCCCTCGGGCCGAGCGAAGCCCGGCCATGAAGCGGGAGCGGGAGTAACGAATGTCGAGCGGCAGGCCCTTCCCCTTGAATGCGTGGTACCCCGCCGCCTGGGGTCATGAAATCGAGCGGGCGTTGGCGCCGCGGACGATCTGCGGCCACGACATCGTCCTCTACCGCCGGGCGGACGGCGCCGTTGCGGCGCTGGAGGACGCCTGCTGGCATCGGCTGCTGCCATTGTCGATGGGCCGTCTCGTCGGCGATCAGGTCGTGTGCGGGTACCACGGCCTGGTGTTCAATTCGGCCGGGCGCTGCACCTACATGCCGGCGCAGAAGACGATCAACCCCTCGGCCTCAGTGCGGAGCTATCCGGTGGTCGAGCGCCACCGGCTGGTCTGGGTCTGGCCGGGCGACCCGGCGCTCGCCGATCCCGCCGCGATGCCCGACTTTCACTGGAACGATGGAACCGAATGGAAGGGCGAGGGCGGCACGTTCTACTCGCTCAAATGCGACTACCGGCTGGTGGTCGACAACCTGATGGATCTCACCCACGAGACTTATGTGCACGCGGGCAGCATCGGCGACGACGCGATCCTCGACACGCCGTTCGAGGTGACGCACACGGATCGCACCGCGACGATGACGCGCTGGATGATCGACATCGATCCGCCGCCGTTCTGGGCGAGGCAGCTCAACAAGCCTGGACGCGCCGACCGCTGGCAGATCGTGACCTTCGAGGCGCCGGCGGTCGTGGTCGGCGACGTCGGCGTTGCGCCGACCGGCTCGGGCGCGCGTGAGGGCGACCGGTCGCAGGGCGTCAACGGCGCGTTCCTCGCCGCGCTCGCGCCCGAGACGGAGACGAGCTGCCATTATTTCTGGAACTTCGTCCGCACCTTCCATACCGGCGATGAGCAGTTGACCCGCGATCTTCAGCGCGCCCACGTCAATGAAGGCAAGGGCGTCTACGATCAGGACCATGTCGTCCTCGAGGCGCAGCAACGGGCGATCAACCGCAATCCGCGCCAGCCCTTCTACAATCTCAACATCGACGCGGGCGCGTTATGGGCGCGCCGGCTCCTCGAGGCGATGCTCGCGCGCGAGCAAGGGCCGGTCGGGGCGCCTCAGGCGGCGGAATAGGCGCGCCCGATGGCGGAGGCGATCGAGTGGCGCGATGGAACGGTCCGCGCGACCCGCGATCTGACCTCGGCCATTCGCATGATCGAGATCGAGCCCCGGGGCGAATTCGTCGCCGCTTCGCCCGGAAGCCACATCAACGTGTCGGTCATGATCCGCGGCCGGCCCGACGTCCGCTCCTATTCGATCGTCGGGCCATGCCTCGACCAGGTCTATCGAATCGCGGTCAAGCGATTGGAGAACACGAGGGGCGGCTCGGCCTATATGTGGTCGCTCAAGCCGGGGGCGCGGGTCGCGATCTCGGCGCCCGCCAACCATTTCAATCTCATGCCCGGCGGGAGCGACTATCTGCTGCTCGCCGGCGGCATCGGGGTCACGCCGATCTTCACCCATGCGCTGGCGCTCAACGAAGCGAACGCCCGCTTTCGCATGCTCTATGCGTGCAGGAGCCGCAGCGAGCTCGCCCTTGCCGGCGAACTCGCCGAGCGGCTCGGCGACCGTCTCGAGTTGTTCCTGAGCGAGGAGGGGAGGCGGGTCGACGTGGCCGCCGAGATCGCGCGCCTCGACGCCCGCGGCGAATTCTACGTCTGCGGCCCGATCGGGATGCTCGAAGCCGCGAAGCGGGCGTGGCGGGAGAGCGGCCGGCCAGTGGACCGCCTGCGCTTCGAGACCTTCGGCAACAGCGGCGCCCACCCCGCCGTCCCGTTCGCCATCAAGATTCCCCGCCTCGGCAAGGAAATCATGGTCGACGCGAACCGCACCATGCTCGAGGCGCTCGAGGAGGCGAATGTCGGCATGATTTTCGACTGCCGTCGCGGCGAATGCGGGCTCTGCGCCCTGCCAATTCTGGCGGTGGACGGCGTCGTCGATCATCGCGACGTCTTCTTCAGCGACCTCGAGAAGTCGCAGAACGCCAAACTCTGCACCTGCGTGTCCAGAGTCTATGGTTCGTCGATTACCATCGACACCGCCGATCGATGAGCCCCGCCCGCGGGGCGCGCCGGCAGGGCGAAGCGCGGATATCGGGCGCCGCCATCATTTGGCCGAACGAAGGGAACACTTGGGTGACCGGCCGCGTTTGCGGCAAAAGGCAATTCGGAGCGGTTCCATGCGCGCTTTATCTGTGGCTGTTCTCGGGGCCGTGCTCGGGATCTCCTGTGCCGCCCAGGCGCAGGTTGACGGCCCCGTCGGCGGCAAGGTCGGGCCCAATCTCGACTCGCCGGCGTTGACGCCGCCGGGCGCTTCGTCCGCGATGCAGCCATACGGTCTCCGCCCCCGGACGGGGCCGACCGCCGGTTACGCCGGCGCGGTCTCGCCGGGTCAGGTCGTGCCGGAACAGTCGCCGGTCATCGTGCGGCCCGGAGGGTTCGGCACCGCCTTCGTCAACGGCCACCGCGTGCTCGTCGACCCCGGCAGCCGCCGTATCCAGAGAATCATCAATTGATGGGAACAAGCTGGCGCTGGCCGTGTTGATTGGTCAGCGCGCTTGATTCTTGCCCCCCAGCCCAAAGCGCGCCAATCTGCCCCGCGCCCGAGCCCCGCTCGCGCGGGGCTTTTTTTTACCCCTCGACGGCGCCCGAATGGCCGGAAGTCACGATGGTGGGCGCACAAGGGCTCGAACCTTGGACCCGCTGATTAAAGCATGTTGCGTTTGGGTGGGACCAGACTCGTCATTCGCGAGCGTGAGCCGAAGCAAAATCCTGCGCCGTTGGTTGGATTGCTTCGTCGCCATAGCCCGTCGAAGACGGGCGCTCTTCCGAACGCCCCATAGCCCGTCGAAGACGGGCGTTCTTCCGAACGCCCTATAGCCCGTCGAAGACGGGCGTTCTTCCGAACGCCCTGTCGCTCCTCGCGAATGACAATTCCAGGTCGGCGCCAGTTGCTCTAAGTACTCGAACTTTCCCATCCGCGCCGCAGCTTCAGCGTGGCGGCCGTTCCAGCGCCGCTGCCCTATCCCTCGCTCGCGCGCCCCAAACTGCCCGCGGCCACGGCGATGATGATGATTGAGCCGGTGATCATTTCGCGCACATAGCTGTCGACGTTCATTTGAGTGAGGCCATTGCCGAGTATGCCAAGCATCAGGACGCCCAATAGCGTGTAGCCGACGCGCGGCTGGCCTTCGTCGCTCATAGTCATCCCGAGAAAGACCGCTGCAATGGCGTCGAGCATCAGTCCGGCGCCCTGAGTCGGGTTGGCCGAAGCGACCCGGCTCGCCAGCATAAGGCCGGCCGACGCCGCGCCGAGCCCGGAAACGCCGAACGCCGCGAGCCTGAGGGGCCTGATGCGCACGCCCGCCAGACGGGCGGCCTCAGCATTGCCGCCAATCGCGTAAAGGCGCCGGCCGTAGACCGTCTGTTCCAGGAAAATCCAGATCGCCAGCAGTACGCAGAGCGCGACCAGGGTCAGATTCGGGATCGTGATCTCAAAGAGCCCGAAAGGGAGACCACCGCGGGCGAAACCTCCAAACGAGGCCGGAATTGCGGAGCCGAAAATCGTCTTTCCGCCCGAAAGCCAAAACGCCAAGCCGCTGAATATCGTGAGCGCGCCGAGCGTCGCAATGAATGGCAGGATGCCGACATAGGCCACAAGAAAACCATTCAAGAGCCCTGCCGCTAAGCCGACCGCGAGCGAGGCCGGAACCGCGGTCCATGACGATCCGCCGGCGACGAAGGCGAGCGCTGCGACAACGCCGGCGAGGCTCGCTATCGAACCCACGCTGAGGTCGAAATCGCCCATCGCCATCACCACGGTCATCGTCGCGGAAACGACGGCGAGCATGCTCATTTGCTGAGTGATGTTGAGGAGGTTGCGTGACGTCAGGAACGTCTCGGGCAACCTCAACCAAAAGAAGCCGATTACAGCGACGAAGCCGATCAGCGTTCCATACCGGCGCAGGAATAGCGGCATTGCGGGGTCAGCCTGTCGCCTCGCCATAGCACAAGGCGAGCAAGCGCTGAGGCGTGAGAGCCTGGGTCGAAACATCGGCCGCGACGCGGCCCCGCAGCAACACGATCACACGCGAACACAGGTGGAGAATCTCCTCGTGATCGGAAGAGACGACGACGATACCCGTTCCGTCCGCGGCAAACTCGCGCAGAAGCTCGTAGATGTCGAATTTGGCCCCTATGTCGACGCCTCGGGTGGGCTCGTCGAGAAGCACCACACGGGGATTTCCCGCCAGCGCGCGCGCGAACATCACCTTCTGTTGATTACCGCCCGAAAGCGTGCGCGTCTTTTGAAGCACGCCCGTCGACCTCAGGCGGACGCGTTTCCCCATTTGCGAGGCGCGTGCGCGCTCGGCGCGGCGGTCGACGATGAGGCGCAGGCGACTGAGTCGATTGAGATGCGGCAAGGCGACGTTGCTCGCGACGTCGAAGGTGAGGAGCAACCCCTGGGTCCGGCGTTCGCGCGGGGCCAAGGCAATGCCGTGCTTCCAAGCGTCGGCCGGCCCTCGGAGCGCGACGGGCGCCCCGTCGAGCGTGAGACGTCCAGCCCGGGCGCTCGAAATGAGCAAGCTTGTCAGGCGCTCAGCACCCGCGTCGGCCAGGCCGACAAACCCGAGAATCTCACCCTTGCGCAATTCGAATGAAATGTCGCGTAGACCATCGCCATTCAATCCTCGCGCCGATAGCGCGACCCGATCGACGGCGGGCGCCGCAACGGGACTGACGGTCTCCGCTGCCTTGTGTCCAGTCATCAACTCGATGAGCTTGGTTTTGGTCGCCTCGTTCGCCGTTAGCGTCGCCCGTGTTTCGCCGTCGCGCAAAACGGTGATCCTGTCCGCAATGGAAAGGATCTCGTCGAGCCGGTGTGAGACATAGAGGATTCCGCATCCTCGGCGTCTCAGCGAGTCAATGATGCGAAAGAGTCCCTCGGATTCTTCGCCCGTCAACGCGGCGGTCGGCTCGTCCATTACAAATATGCGTGCGGGGGGGCCCACGTCTTCGAGGAAGGCCGCCGCGATCTTGACCAGCATGCGGTCGCCGACCGAAAGCCGGCCCATGGCCGTCTTGGCGTCGATGTGGCCCACGTCGAGAGCGTCGAGCGCTGAACGCGCCCTCGCGTTGAGCGCCCGCCAGTCGACGATGCCGAAGCGGAGGGGGTAACGCCGGCCCAGGAAGATGTTTTCGGCGGCGCTAAGGCCCGGGACGACGTTGAGCTCCTGATGAATGAAACGGAGCCCGCGCCGATGCGCCTCTGCGGGGTCGCGAAGCGTCGAAGGGGCGCCGGCGAGCTCAATGCCGCCTCCATCAGGCGCAAGCGCACCGGCCAGCACCTTGATGAGCGTGCTCTTGCCCGCGCCGTTTTCCCCTATAAGCGCGAGCGTTTCGCCCGCTCGCACTTCGAGCGAGGCGTCCCGCAAAGCGACCGCGCCGCCAAATGACTTGCGCAGGTGAGAGACGGAAAGAAGGCTCATCCGGTCGCCTTCACCGTGAACCCCAGCCTTGGCTTCGTCGGGTTGGGAACCGGGCGTTTTATTGCTTGACGTTCTCCTGGGTGATCAGGGACGTGGGCACATAGATCACGCTCTGCCGGATCTTCTCACCGGCCAGATGCTTTTTCACCGCCTCTGCGACCGTCCTCCCGATACCCTTGAAGTCTTGCGCCATCGAGGCTTCGAAATTGCCGCCTTTGGCGATGGCTTCGCGCGCTTGCGGGTTCGCATCCATGCCGACGATCACAATTCCTTCGTCCGTTCGACCAGCCGCCTCGATCGCCTGAAGAGCGCCGAGCGCTGGCTGATCCCAAGCCGCCCAGACTGCCGCTATGGAGCCCTTCTTCGGATTGGCGGCCAGAATGGCTTCCATCTTCGCCCGCGAATCCGCTATGCCGCCATCTTGAACGTCCGGCGTCACGCGATCGATGATCTTGATATCCGGATTGTTCTTGAAAATCGTGTCGGCGATGACGCCGCGCACCTGCACCGGCGGGAACGCGTCAAACACAAACATCACGACCCCCCCTTTCCCGTCAATTCGATTGACAACGTAGGACGCAGTGACCGCGGCCATTTCGTAGCCGTTGCTGGTGACGTTCGTAACGAGCAGCGGATTCGCCCCGGCGTCCATGCCGAAGACCGGCACGCCTGCCTTTTTAGCGGTTTCCAGCCCGGCGGTGACCTGAGCGGGATCCGCATTGAGAACGATCGCGTCGACCTTCTGATTCGCCGCGTCCTCGATGCGGCTGATCACTCCTGCGATGTCACCCTTGGTGTCGACGACATTGACGGTCCAACCATTCTGTTTCGCGACCTCTTGGAACGCCTCGACGTAATATTGCGTTCCTGGCTGAGCGAGATAGGGAGTGATGATTGTGACCGTGCTGGCGGCGAGAACGGGGGTCGCGGTCAACGCGAATGCCGCGGCGACGATGCCGGCGACGGCGATCGTTAACTTCATGGTTTTCTCCGGGCCGGATCGCGTTTTTGTCTCTGTCGTTTCCCCTACCATTGCGAATTGCCTGCGTTCAACAGCAATTTCATCGATGTGCAATTCGCGGCCGGCCGGGCCGCTTCCGCTGGCCGGGTGAAGCCTTCCGCCAGATCGGCCATGATGCAATAGTGGTTGGATGCCGGCGCATCTCATTGTTTACTTTCCGCTTGCAGATCCCGCTGTCCCAGTCGACATCCTCGACCTTTATGCCGATGCGGGCGTCGATATCGTCGAGCTGGGATGGCCGTCGCCCCTTCCCTACCATGACGGCGTGGATGTGAGTGCGTCGATGGCGCGCGCCGCCGGCGGCGACCCGATGGCAGCTCTCGCCGCCGTACGGCGACGGCTTGCAATGCGCGCAATGCCGCCAAAAGCGCTGGTGATGATGTATTCCGACCCGAGTCATCCTGCGCTTTCCGAACCTGCCTTTTTCGACGGCGTCGACGCGCTGCTCGTTGTGGCTCCCCCACGCGACGAAAGGCGCGAGGCGATTGAGAAACGCGCGTGGGCTGCGGGCGTGGCGGTATCGACTTTTCTGCCTCTGCCAGTGACCTCGGTCGACATCGCCGCCGCGCGGCGAGCGGACGGATATGTCATGCTTCAGGCTGCGCCCGGGCTCACCGGCCCGCGCGCCTGCCTCGATCCCGTCTAACGCCGCCCGAATCGAGGCCTTGAGAGTTGAAGGGGTCGGCGCGCCGGTCGTCCTCGGCTTTGGAATTTCGAACGGGGAGCAGGCGCGCGCGGCTGTCGGTCTCGGAGCGGATGGCGTCGTTGTCGGTTCCGCCGCGCTGCGTGCAGCATTGAAGGGGCGTGCAGAGCTATCCGCGCTGCTGGGCGACCTGCGGAATGGACTCGATGGCTGACCCGGACCTATTTGTCGGAGTCGACGTCGGCACGACCTCGATCAAGACGGCGCTGTTCGACGCCCAAGGCCGCGTTGTCGCGGATGTGAGCCGCCCATACCGAACGTCACGCCCGGCGCCGGGAATTGTCGAGCAGGATCCCAACGACTGGACGGACGGCGTCATCGCTGGATTCGACGCAGTGCTCAGCGGCGATCGCGCCGAACGGGTCGCGGCGGTCGGTCTTTGCAGTCAGGTCAACACCGACGTGTTCGTGGACGCCGGCGGCCGCGCGCTCGCTCCGGCGATCACATGGCAAGACACCCGCGCCGCGCAGGAAGCCGCCGGGCTCGACGCCCGTGTCTCCGCTGCGGAAAAGAACTCCTGGTGGGGCGCGCCTCTGCCCATCGGCGCGAGCCATGTGCTTGCGCGCATGATCTGGATGGCGCGGAACAGGCCCGATGTATACGCCTCCACACGCTGGGTAATGACGCCGAAGGACTATTGCCTGAAAGCTCTGGCGGGCCCCGCGATTGCCGATCCCATGTCGAACTTCTTTGTCGTGGGGCAAGACCTGACTTACGTCGAACCGCTGATCGCGCACGTTCCGGGCGCGCGCGAGCGGTTGCCTCCCCTGAGATTCTTCACCGACATCGTGGGCGAGATCGAGCTCGGCGCGTCGGGAAAGCGTGCGCCGGTAATCGCCGGCACGATGGACGCCTGGAGCGGCCTCTTCGGCGCAGGCGTGCATAAGTCCGGTCAGGGCGTCTACATCAGCGGCACGAGCGAAATTCTCGCTGTCGCCAGCGCCGGACGCGGCGGCGCGCCGGGCGTGGTGACCTTCCCGAGCGCGGCAGGATTGGTCGTCCATGCGGGGCCGACCCAAAGCGGCGCCGATTCGCTTCGCTGGTGGGGCGACGCGATCGGCCGGGACGTGGAGGGCGTGCTCGACCTTGCGGCGAAAGCCGATCGATCGGGCGCCCCGTCCTGTTTCTGCCCCATCTCGAGGGTGAGCGCGCCCCTCTTTGGGACGCTGAGCTACGCGGCGCGTTCATCGGCCTTGACCGGCGCTCGGGCGGACCCGAATGCGCGCTTGCGGTCATGGAGGGCGTCGCGCTGTCCGCGCGCATGCTGCTCGCTTCGCTTGACGTCGCCGGAGGGCGGGCGCCCCGGCTCTTGCACGCCGGAGGCGGCGCGCGCTCGGATTTGTGGGGCCAGATTCGCGCCGATTGCCTCGGACGTCCGCTAGATCGTGTCCTCTATCCCGACGTCGGGTGCCTTGGAGCGGCAATCATGGCGGCGGTTGGCGTCGGCGCCTACTCCTCACTGGCCGATGCGGTTTCGGCGATGACCCGTGTCGAGCGGCGCTTTGAACCGGATCCAAAAATGAAGGCGCGCTACGATGCGATGTATGGGGCCTATCGCCTTGCTACGCAGGCGCTAAAGCCTATTGGAGCCATCCAAACGGGATAGACGTGCGCCGCGGTTACCCAGGCGGGTTTCGCCTGCGGACCCTGGGCGCGACTCGTTTCGCCTATACCCTCAAGCTGTTCGGATTTTCAACGAGCGACTTGAAGCTTTGGAGCAACTTGGCGCCGAGGACGCCGTCGACCACGCGATGATCGCATGAGAGAGTGACGGCGATCCTGCTGACGAAGGCGAAACCTCCAGCCGCGGTCTCGACCGGAGCGCGCTGCGCGGCTCCGACTGCCAGGATTGTGGACTGCGGCGGATTGATTATCGCGGAGAATTCACGGACTCCGTGCATCCCGAGATTGGAAATTGTCGTGCTGCCGCCCGCGTATTCCTGCGGCTGCAGCGCGCGATTGCGCGCTCTCTCGGCAAGCCCCTTGATTTCGTTCGAGAGCGCCGAAAGCGATTTGAGCTCGACCGCCGTGATCACGGGCGTGAGCAGGCCGCCCGGAGTCGCCACGGCGACGCTCACGTCCGAATGCACGAACCGAAGGATCCCGTCTCCCGCCCAGATCGCGTTGGCGTCCAGGTTCTGCTGAAGCGCCATCGCCAGCGCCTTGACCAGGAAATCGTTGAGAGAGAGCTTGTACGCCGGCTTTCCGTCGGGGCTCTTGGCCGCGGCGGCGTTGATCTCCGTGCGCAAATGCATGAGGGCGTCAACGTCGATGTCGCCTGCAAGATAGAAATGCGGGATCGTCGTCTTGGCCTCGACCAGCCGTCGAGCGATCGCCCGGCGCATGCCGTCGAGCGGCACGACCTGATGCGGGCGGCTGCGATAAACCTCGCTCACTGTCTCCGCGGATGTCTCGGCGCCAGCTCGCGGCGCGGCCTGCGCGCGCGGCGAGGGCATCGCTTCAATATCCTTGGCGGAAATCACGCTGCCGGGACGAGCGCCCGCGATCCGCGACAGGTCGATGCCCGAGCTCGCGGCGAGCCGTCTTGCGAACGGCGTGACCGCAACGCCCGCCGCGGTCCTGGCGGGACCATAGGATCCGCGGGGAGTGTCAACCTCGCGGAACGGGTCGAGCGTTCCGCGGCCTGATTTCGCCGGAGGGCTCGCCGTCGAGGAAGGCGCTAACGACGTTGCCTGCTGAGGCCTCGCCGGCCGCGGGTCAGGAGGGAATTTGGAAGGCGTCGGCGCAGCCGCCGCAGGCGCTGAATTGCCGAGAACGGCGATGATCGCCCCGACCGGCGCAACGACGCCGGCCTCGACGTTGATCGCTTGCAGGATCCCCAACTCGGTCGCCGGGACCTCCACCGTGACCTTGTCGGTCTCGATCTCGCAGAGGTTTTCGCCGGCGGCGACAGTGTCGCCGACTGACTTGAACCACTGGATGACCGTCCCTTCCGAAACCGTCTCGCCGAGTTGGGGCATGAGCACGTTCATCGCGATCGCCTGAATTACCAGTCCACGGAGACATACTGGGTCTCCAGAAATTCCATGACGCCCTCATGGGCGCCTTCGCGGCCGATGCCGCTCTGCTTCATGCCGCCGAACGGCGCCGCCGGGTCGGAGACGATGCCGCGATTGAGACCCACCATGCCGAAATCGAGCCGCTCCGACACCTGCATGCCCCGGCGCAGGTCGCGGGTGTAGACATAGGCGACGAGACCATATTCGGTTGCGTTGGCCCGCGCGACGACGTCGTCGAGATCGGTGAATTTTTGAATCGACGCGACCGGACCGAAGATCTCCTCCCGCAGCATCGCGGCGCCGTCAGGCACATCGGTGAGCACGGTGGCCGGAAAAAAGAACCCCTTGCCGTCGAGCGCCTTGCCGCCGAGAAGAATCTTGGCGCCCTTGTGAACGGCGTCGTCGACCAGCTCGACCACCTTCTCGCGCGCCTCGGCGTTGACCAGCGGGCCGAGCGCAACGCCGTCCTCGAGGCCATGGCCCAGTTTCAGGGCGCGCATGCGGTCGGCGAACTTGGCGGCGAAGGCGTCGTGCACGTTGGCATGGACATAGAACCTGTTCGCCGCCGTGCAGGCTTCCCCCATGTTTCGCATTTTGGCGATCATCGCGCCCTCGACCGCCGAGTCGATATCGGCGTCGTCGAAGACGATGAACGGCGCGTTGCCCCCAAGCTCCATGACCGGCCGCACGATGTTGTCGGCGGCGGCGTGGAGAAGCTTCCGCCCAACCTCGGTCGAGCCGGTGAAGGAGAGGACGCGTACGCGAAGATCCTGGAGCATAGCCCCGACCACTGCGCCCGACCGGCGCGACGGCAGGACGTTCACCACGCCGCCCGGCACGCCCGCCTCTTCCAGAACCTGCGCCAGGGCGAGCGCCGTCAACGGCGTCTCGGAGGCAGGCTTGAGCACGATTGGGCAGCCGGCGGCCAGCGCTGGGCCGATCTTGCGCGTCGCCATCGCCGCCGGGAAGTTCCACGGAGTGACGAGAACGACGACGCCCGCCGGCTTGTGCTGGACCACGATGCGCGCGCCCGACGACGGCGCCCGCGAGATTTCGCCGAGGTTGCGAACGGCCTCCTCGGCATACCAGCGAAAGAATTCGGCGGCGTAGGCGACTTCGCCGCGCGCGTCGGCGAGCGATTTTCCGTTCTCGACCGTGATCAACTTGGCGAAGCGTTCGGTTTGCCCGATGATCAGTTCGTAAGCCTTGCGGAGAATTTCGCCCCGCTCGCGCGGCTTGCGGCCAGCCCAGCCGGCGTAGCTCGCCTCCGCCGCGTCGATGGCGGCCTTGGCGTCCTCCACGGAGGCGCTGGCGACCGAGGCGATCACCTCCTCGGTGGCGGGGTCAATGACGTCCATGCGGGCGCCGTCCGAGGCCGGCCGCCATGCTCCGCCGATATAAAGCTCGGTTGAAATACCGGCCAGGACGTTGTCGTAAGCAAGCATGGCTTCGAATCCTAGGCGCCCAACGATTGACGCACGCGTTCGACAATCCGATCCGCCGACGGCAGGATCATGTCTTCGAGGATGTCTGCGGCGGGCAGCGGCGCGTGCGGCGTCGTGATCCTGACTGGCGGACCGTCGAGGTCGTAGAAGGCTTCGTCCGCGACGATCGACACGATCTCGGCTCCCCAGCCGCAGAGGCGCGGGTTCTCTTCAACCGTGAACAGCCTGTGAGTTCTGGCGACCGAGCCGAGAATCGTCTGCATGTCGAGCGGGACGAGGGAGCGGACGTCGACGACCTCGCAATCGACGCCCGCTTCCGTCTTCAGCCGCTCCGCCGCGGCGAGCGCGCGCGGGACCATGAGCGCGAGCGCAAGGATCGTTGCGTCCTTCCCCGGCCGCACGATGCGCGCCGTTCCGAGCGTGTCGACGATCTCCCCGTCCGGCACTTCGCCCTTCGTTCCGTAGAGCGACTTGTGTTCGAAAAAAATCACCGGGTCCGGGTCCCGGACGGCGGCGGCGAAAAGGCCGACGACATCGCGCGGCGTGGACGGCGCGACGACCTTCAGCCCGGGGATCATCATCGCCCAGTTCTCGACACTCTGGGAATGCTGCGCGCCGAAGCGCGAGCCTGCGCCATTCGCGGTGCGCACGACCAGCGGACATTTGAGCTGGCCGTTGCTCATGTAGCGGCTCTTCGGGAATTGGTTGGCGATATAGTCGAAACAAACCGCGAAAAAGTCCGAGAACATGATCTCCGCGATAGGCTTCAATCCGGTCATCGCCGCTCCCATCGCGGCGCCGAGGATGGCCTGCTCGGAGATTGGCGTGTCGCGAACGCGGACCGGGCCGAACCGTTCCAGGAGACCGACGGTCGCCTTGAATACGCCGCCCGCCGCGCCGATGTCCTCGCCAAGGAATACGACGTCGGGGTCGCGCTCCATCTCCTGAGCGATGCCGCGCGCCACCGCGTCGCGATAGGTCAGTTCCGCCATGCCCAGCCTCCATCGGCATAAACGTCGGTCGTCAGAATCTCGCGAGACGGCATCGCGGCGGCCTTGCAGGTCTCCGTCGCGGCCTCGACCTCCTGCGACACCGCAGCCTCGATTGCGCCGATCGCCGCCTCAGCTATGCCGAATTCCAGGAGCCGGGCGCGATAACGGGGAAGCGGGTCCCGTTTCAGCCACGCCTCCAGTTCGCCAGCCGGACGATATTTCGCCGGATCGGCGCGCGAATGCCCGCTATGTCGATAGGTGAGGCACTCGATAAGCGATGGTCCTCCGCCGCCGCGAGCGCGGGCGAAGGCAGCCTGCGCCGTGAGGTACACCTCGTCGGCGTCGTTCCCGTCAATGACGATCCGCTCGAGGCCATATGCGGAAGCGCGGTCAGCAGCGGGGCTAGCGACGGATGTCACGTCGCCGATCGGCGTGTACTCCATGTAAAGGTTGTTCTCACAGACAAAGACGACCGGGAGCTTCCACACCGCGGCAAGATTGAGGGCTTCGTGGAAAGCGCCAATATTGGTCGTTCCATCGCCGAAAAAACAGACCGCGACATCATCCTGACCCTTGTATTGGGCGCGCCAGGCGGCGCCGCACGCGATCGGCAAATGGGCGCCGACGATGGCGTAGGAGCCCATCACGCCATGCTCGGCGGAGGTGAGATGCATCGAGCCGCCCTTGCCGCGCATCAGGCCGTTGTCGCGCTGCATGAGTTCGCCGAGCACCTTCTCGACCGGCACGCCGCGAGCCAGCGTATGGGCGTGGCCGCGATAGGTGCAGAAACTAAGATCGCCCGGCTTCATTGCGATGGCGAAGCCGGCGGCGATGGCCTCCTGCCCGAGCGAAAGATGGCTCGTGCCCTTCACGAGATTCTGCAGGAAGAGATCATAGGCGCGCTGCTCGGCCTGCCGGATCACCAGCTGGGTGCGGAACAGCTTTAGCCGCGTCGCTTCCCCGA
Organism: uncultured Alphaproteobacteria bacterium; assembly: GCA_963761435.1. Classification (GTDB taxonomy): domain Bacteria; phylum Pseudomonadota; class Alphaproteobacteria; order Rhizobiales; family Beijerinckiaceae; genus Roseiarcus. The sequence continues at coordinate 245,006 of CAVXHJ010000017.1, forward strand.
TACTGTCGTTCGGATTGACGGGCTGCCGCTCGTCTTTTCGGTGACTCCGGCCCGCCGCGACGCTCGTTTCGTTCATCGTTCTCATCCAGTTCGTCCGGGACGCCCGGCGCCGACCGTTCGACACGGCCCTTATACATCAGAGCCGCTGAGCCGCTCCGCCATTTCGCGACGATTTGACGATCGCCTCGAAGATACGAATGTTTTCAACCAGCTCCTTATCGGTGAATCGGTATGGCGCGCGCCCCTCGACAGCGTCGGCCCATGCTTCGAAGTTCTGCGTTACTGTATCCGTGAACTCATAAACGACGCGCCGGCGGCCGCCGGCGTCGCCGTGGATGAGGATCGTCGGCAGACCCTTGTCGACATTGCCTTCGCTGATGATCTCGACCCAAGCCTTATCCCCGAAGATGGCGAAGCGGCCATAGAACGGAGTGATTGAGAGCGAGGTGAACATCGCGCGCGCCCCCGACTCGAAGACGATGGCCGCGGAGACGAAGTCCTCGGCCGGCGGCGTGAAGATCATGCTCGCTGTGGTCGCCCGAACCTCCCTCGCGGGGCCGACGAAATGCACGAACAGGTCAGTGAGATGGATGCCGACCGCCGTCATCATGCCGGCGGGCGCGTCCTTGGCGCTGAGCCGCCAGTTGTCGGAAGCCAATTTGCGAAAGTTGTCGTGACTGACGTTGGTCTCGAAGAGCAAGATCCTGCCTAGCGCCCCGCTGTCGACGAGCCGCTGCAATTCCTCAAAGGCCGGCTCCCAACGGCGTTCATGGCCGACGCCGAGAACCTTGCCGGCCTTCCTGCAGGCGTTGACGACGCGCTTCGCGCCGTCGCCAGTCATCGTGAGCGGCTTCTCGCAGAAAAGGTTCTTGCCAGCCGCGATGACGCGCAGCGCCTGCTCCTCATGCAGCGCGTGAGGCGTCGCCAGAATGACGCCCTCTACGGAGGGATCGGCGAGCGCCTCGTCCAGACTCGCCGCGAGCGCGAAAGGGTGCGTTTTCCTGAACTCCGGCACGTCCGGCGGCGGGGAAGGATCGATGCCGTAGAGGACCTCGAAACGCTGGGTCTTGCTGAGGCAGCCGATGATCTGCTTGCCCCACCAGCCAAGTCCCACCACCGCAACTTTCATCCCTAGCCTCTTGGTCATTTCGCGCCGGTCGGTCCGGAGCCGTGAACTCTTCGGTCAGCCTGCGGCGCCGGCGGTCTCCGGCTCAAGGCCGTCGGAAACCATGACGTTCTCGCTCTCCAGCTTCACCCCAGACAGGAACGCCATCGTCTCCAACATGGCGGCGAAATCCCGCCCGACCTCGGCGTCGGCGTCGGGCTTCAGCCGGTTGGCGCCGATATGAGATTGCAGAACCTCGCGCGTCGCGGCAGTGACCGGCATCGGCGCCTCGTGCTGGCGCGCAAGCGCGAGGCCGAGATCCATGTCCTTGCGCATGCCGGTCGGCGGGAATGTTGTGGTGAAATCGAGATTGACCAACGCGGGCGTCTTGTAACGGGTGAATGTCGAGCCGACCACGCTGCCATTGAGGAACTCGAGAAAAGCGTGCCGCGGGACGCCTGCCTTCTGAGCGAGGAGCGTCACCTCGACCATGTTCTCGATGACGACCGCGAGCATGAGGTTGACGGCGATCTTGCACATTCGTGCTTCTTCGTTCGGACCCACGTAGACGGCGGCGCGCGGCGCGATCTGCAAAAGAAGCGGCTTCACTTCTTCATAGGCTTCCTTCGGCCCCGAAACGGCGCAGGAGAACTTGCCGGCGCGGACGCATTTCGGATTGCCGCTGACCGGCGCAGCAAGGAATCTGACGCCAATCTTTGTCAGCCGCGCACGAATGTCTGCCGACTCGTCCATGCCGATGGTCGAGCAATCGACCAATATCTTCGGCTTCTCCTCATGAAGGTCGCGGAAAATCCCGTCCGAGCCAAAGCAGACATCGATCACGTCCTTGCCGGTCGAGAGCATCGTGAACAGGACGTCGACATCGGCGAGCTCGGTCTTGGCGTCGACCACGACAGCCCCGTTCAACTCCTCAGTCTCCGCCTTGGCGCGGGTTCGGTTCCAGATATGAACCGGGTAACGGGCCTTGAGAAGCCTCGCGGCCATCGGCGCGCCCATACGACCGACGCCGATCCAACCGATCTTCATGTCACGCGCTCCCTTTCAGTTTCCGCCGCCGCGGGCGTGGGCTCTCGGGATACAACCGCTTCCGCGAGAGCATGCGCGATCGACTCGACCGCAGCGGCGCTGCCTTTGTCGCCGATGACCACGATGCTGGTCACCGGGTCGCAAGTCCAGCGATCGAGCCGCGCCGGGGCATGGAACAGGCGTTGAACGCCATGGATAACGAGGGGCCGCGGATCGCCGATCGTCTGGATCACGCCCTTCACTCTCAGCAGCTTGTCGCCGTGGCGAGCGATGATCTCGCCGAGCCGCGAAGACAGTCTATCCCAATCGACCGGCCATTTCTCCTCGATGAGCCAGGCGCCGACCGACGAATCGTGCGCCGCATCGCAGCTGCCATGCTCTCCTCCCGAGGATGGATGCCCTTCTAGCGCCGGTTTGGCCGGCCTTGTCGCGGCTTCGTCCTCCGGAATGACAGTGTCAGTAGCGATTGGCGATGGGGAGCTCTTCGGCAGGGAACAGCGAGATTACCGTGCAGCCCTTGTCTGTCACCACAACCTCTTCCTCGATTCGAGCCGCGGAATAGCCATCCGTCGCCGGGCAATACGTCTCGAGCGCGAACACCATGCCGGTTTTGATCTCCATGGGTCGATCGAGCGAGACCAGGCGTGAGATGATCGGCCGTTCGTGAATCGCGAGACCGAGGCCGTGGCCGAACTGCAGTCCGAACGCGGAGAGCTCATCCGGGAAACCGAAGTCCTGCGCCGCCGGCCACACGGCTGCGACCCGGTCAGTCGACACGCCCGGCTTGATCAGGTCGATCGCCTTGTCGAGCCATTCGCGGCACGTCTTGTACGCGTCGTATTGAACTGACGTGGCGCGCCCGACATTAAAGGTGCGGTAATAGCAGGTGCGGTAGCCCTGGTAGGACTGCAGGACGTCGAAAAAGGCTTGATCGCCGGGCCTGACGATGCGATCGGTGAAATTGTGCGGATGCGGATTGCACCGCTCTCCGGAAATCGCATTGATCGCCTCGACGTCGTCGGAACCGAGCCGATAGAGCAACTCGTTGGCCTTGCCGACGATGTCGGCCTCGCGGACGCCGGGCTTCAACTCCTCGTAGATCATGTGGTAGGTGGCGTCGACCATCGCCGCCGCCTGGTTCAGCAGGATAATCTCGTCGATGTTCTTAATCTCGCGGGCGTCGAGCATGACCTGTTGCCCGTCGACCACTTTCATCCCCGCCTTCTCGAGTTCGAAGAACATCGCGGTTTCGGCGAGATCGACGCCGACTGGCATCTTGGCGACGCCGGCGTCGCGCAATAGTGACGCTATCTCCTCAGCATGGCGTTGCATCAGGCCGGCTGCCGGCGGCACCGTGCCGCGCATGCCGAGCATGCCGGCTTTCACGTTCTCCGGGACGAGCCAGCCGCAATAGAGGCGGTGATGAACTGCAGCGGACCCGAAATCCCAAACGATCGGCTCCTTACCGCGCATCAGCAGCGCGAAGCGGCAAAGTTTGTCGCGCTCCCACTCCCCGATCTTGGTCGCGGTAACGTATCGGATGTTGTTCACGTCGAACAGGAGCAGGGCCCCACATTCCGACTTCTCGAGGGCGTCTCTCGCCCTCTGCAACCGGTACTGGCGCAGACGATCGAACTCGACACGGCCCTCAAAGTCCACGTTCATGTGGCCGGGCGCAGGTATCGCACGGTTCCAGTTCCAGTGCGTTTTTGCGTCTTCAGGGCGAAGAAGCTGGGGGGAGGGCGGTCGATTCAAACCAAACTCCAATCCTGCCGGCCGTCAGCGACGACGGCGGAAAACGATTTAAGAACCTTCTTCGATTGAAAGCAAGCTAAAAAGTTGCTGCGACGCGGACAGCGCCGCAGCAACACGCGCCTTACCGCCGCCACGTCGCGAGAAATCCGCGTTATGCGCGTCGCTCCCGGAACAGGGCGAAGGGCATCATTGTTCAATATTATTTAGTTGTCGCAGCATGTTACGAACGCGGGCGACGCTCAATATATATCGAGAAGCAACGAAGCGATCGCCGGGCGCGGACGAGCTGGCTGAAAAGTCAGGCGGAGCGGCGATCTCCTTGCGGCCTGGCTTTCACCGGACAAAATCGTTTCGCGTCGCAGGCTAGACGTCTCAGCCAGCGCCCGACCGGCGAGTTGACCGAGAGCCGCCTTTGCTGCCGGCGAGGATGCGCCATGAAAGCTCATTTCGCGGGCGTATTGTCAATCGCTTCGATATCTCTCACCCGACGTGATGCGCGTCAGGATCAGAGACAGCAATATGATCGCGCCGTAGGTCGCGGATATCCAGAAAGTCTGGATGTTGGACAAGGTCAGAATGTTCGAGATGATGCCCAAGAGCACCACGCCGCATAGCGCCCCGAGAATCGAGCCTTTGCCGCCGTTCAAGCTGATTCGTCCGATGACGCAGGCGGCGAAGACGGTAAAGATCATGTTTTGGCCCTGACCTGAAAGGACCGAGGCCATGCGGCCCGTCAGCATGAGGCCGGACAGCGCCGCAAGGCCGCCCGCGACTACAAAAACCGCCCAGACGTAGCGGTCGACGCGAATTCCTGCCGCCCGCGCGGCTTCCGCATTGCCGCCGATCGCGTAAAGAGCGCGTCCCCATCGAGTGTAACTCAGGATGATCGCGCCCGCGATATTGAGGCCAGCCGCGATCCACACCGAGGCAGGAATGCCCATCCATGCGGCGTTGCCGAGATACAGGAACGGCTTGGGCAAGTCATAGAGCGTTCGTCCGTTGGTCATCCCGATGGTGACGCCGCGAAGCAAGATCAGCATCGCAAGCGTCGCAATGAAGGCGTTCAACCCGAGATAGACGATCAGAAGGCCATTGAACGCGCCGACCGCGACCCCAACAACGAAAAGGACACATACTGCCAGGTACGGATCGATCATAAAGCCGGAGCCGTTGAGTGCGGAACTCGTCACCAGCCAGGCCGCAAACATCGGCGCAATGCCGACAATCGACTCCAAGGAAAGGTCGAACTTGCCGACGATCAAAATGATCGCTTCCGCCAGAACGAGAACTGACAGCTCCGACGACTGCTGAAGGATATTGATCAGATTCACCCGCGTGAAGAAAGACGGCACGGCGACCGCGCCTATGATCATCGCGAGAGCAATGAGTTGAACGAGCGCGAATTCGTCGCTCATGCGTGACCGGACGCGCCGGCGCGGAGTGACAGTCGCCCCGCCGGCCTTCTCGGCGCCTGCGGTCATTGCCCCAGGCCCTCCATCGCGGCGACCATGTCGTTTTCGTTCCACGGGCCGGTGAATTCACGGACGACCCGGCCTGCGAACATGACGATGACACGGTCGCAAATCGCCAATTCGTCGATCTCGTCCGAGACGACGAGCACCGCGGAATCGACGTCTCGAATAATCCCGAACAAGACCTGTTTCGCCGCGATATCGACGCCGGCGGTCGGCGATCCGAGGACCAGCACGCTCGGATCAGAGGCCAAGGCGCGCGCCATCACCGTCTTCTGCTGGTTGCCTCCTGAAAGCTCACCGGTGTTTTGCCCGGGGTCGCTCACTTTGATCTGCAACCTGTCAATCATCAAATCGGCAAGTTCGCGGCGCTTTCCTGCCGACACGAATCCAAATCGACTCAGACGGCGCAATACCGGCAGTGCAATATTCTCTTCGACCGACAGATTGTCGCAGAAGCCGTTGGCGTGCCGGTCTTCGGGCACGTAGGCGACCCCCAACTCGCGCGCGAGATCGACGCGGGCTGTCTGCAGCGTCCTGCCGCGCACCGAAACCCTTCCACCGGCCGCGTTTCGCCCTCCCACGATGACTTGCGACAGCTCGGACTTGCCCGATCCGGCCAGCCCGGCAAGACCTACCCGCTCTCTCGCCCGAACGGATATCGAGACTCTATCGACCGCGCCCGCGATCGAAACAGAATCCACCTCCAGCACGATCGGACGGTCGTCGAGGCTTTGGCTTGTTGCGCTTCGGGCGCCATGCGCGCGGCGGCCAGTCGATGCGGTCGGAGGGCGGGCTTCGCCGACCATGGCGGCGACGAGCGCGTCCTGGCTCATTTGCGCGACGGCCGCCTCCGCCACGAGGCGGCCGTCCCGCATTACGGCTACACGTTCACAGATTTCGTATATCTCCTCGAGATGGTGCGAAATGAAGAGGAACGTTACGCCGGCTCGTTTCAGTCGAGCGACGTGCTCAAACAGATGCTCGATTTCTCGCGCTTCCAATCGCGCCGTCGGCTCATCGAGGATGATGAAGCGACTGCCCTGTCGAAGCGCGCGCGCGATCTCGAGCAATTGCCTCTGACCGATCGACAAGTCGCCTGCGCGCTGATCGATATCGACCTCGAGATTCCAGACCTGCAGTTCTTCGCGTCCTCGGCGCCGGACCTCGCCCCAGCGGATGTATCCCAAGGAAGAGCGGGGCTGGTCGTTGAGGAAAAGATTCTCGCCAACCGTCAGGTCAGGAATGACTGTCGACTTCTGGTAGACGCACGCGACCCTCGATCGCCAGGCGGCGCGAGCCGAGACGTCGGGCGCCGATTCGCCGGCGAAGCGGATCTCGCCTGTATCCGGGCGGTCGAGTCCTGTCAGCAGGCGAACCAGCGTCGATTTGCCTGCGCCGTTCCGGCCGGCGACGGCGACCGACTGACCTGCCCGGATCCCTATCGATACATCGTCTAGCGCGACCGTCGTGCCATATCGTTTGCCAAGGGCGCGCGTCTCGACCAATGGAGGGACGGCTGCGTCGAGACGCGCTGGCATTTGCGACAGAAGCTATTTCTTCGCCTGATTGCCCCACAACTCCGGGTCATCGACATTGGCTTTGGTGACGAGCACTGCCGGAAGCAGGTCCATTTTGTTGCCGTTAAACTCAACGACCTCGCTGCCATGATCGGTTTTGCCTAGCGCAAGCGATTTCCCCGCAAGCGCGTCTTGAAGGTACATGACCCCATAGTTTGCGTAGCCATTGAGCGGCTGGGAAATCGCTGCATCGAGGCTGCCGGCGCGAACGAGGTCGAGAGCCTGCGGGCTACCGTCAATGCTGATATCGAAGATATGGCCAGGTTCGCCTACCTTGGCGTCGTGGCCCGCCTGCTTCAGCACATTCAGGGTCGGGGACAGGGCATAGTCGGACTGCTGAAAGACGCCTTTCAGATCCGGATTGGCCGCGAGAACGGTCTGAAGCGCAGCGGCTTGCTTGGTTGCATCCCAATCGGTGGGCCGCTCAATGAGTTCGATTTTCGGATGCGCGGAGGCCATGCAGTCGTGGAATCCCTCGCTTCGCTGTCGGCCGTTTATGGAGGAAAACGCGCCCTGCAGCGACAGCACTTTGCCCGAATCGCCGATCGCCTTTGCCATCTCGGTGCAGGCGATCCAACCCATTCCACGATTGTCGGCGCGGACGATGGCATAGAGCTTCCCGCCGTCTGGCCCGATGTCGATCGATACGACGGGCACATTCTGAGACGCCGCGTAGTCGAGCGCCGGAATGATGGCCTTGCTGTCGTTCGCGACAACCACCAGACCTTTTGCGCCAGCGCCGATCAGGTTGCGCACGTCGGTGATCTGCTTGCCCGAGTCCGCGTCAGCGTTGGTCGGCTGAAGCACGTTCAGCCCAGCCGCTTTGGCGTCGGCCACCGTCCGATCCTGAAGGATCACCTCGAACTGCGCGAACAGAAACGGCGCCGAATAACCGATCGTCTCGCCGGCGGCATGGCTCACGCCTGGGCCCGAAACCGTCGCAAGCAACGTCGCCGCCGTGACGGAGGCCCAGTATGCCGTCTTTGAGGCTTCCTTCGCCGGGGCGATGGAACGCTTGCTCGTCATGGTCACTCCTCCCTCGATAGAATTGTCATCCGCGTCGGCTCGACGGCGGTCAGGACCAGCTTTCCGGTCCCTCCAGCAGTCGCGCCGCTGCCATTTCTCGCCCGCCTACGGAGCGCCTCTTGCTGAGGCGGCTTCAGTCAAAAAACGATTTAAGAACGCGATGCGCGGGATTGCAAGCGAAAAAATCGCATGAAGGCGGGAAGTCGAGATCGACGCGAGCTCTGGTCGATCAAGGACGGTTTGACCTGCTCCGCCGCTCGCAGCAGTGAAAAGAGGAGCAACAAGATAATCTTGCCGAAACAAGCCTTCTGTGGCTATGCTACTGGCCGCGGACGGCCGTTCGTTCGGCTTGGGCTTCTTTCAGGCCGCCGCCAACACGTCACCCGCCGCGGGAGAGACCGAGCTGTCCGCGCTTGAGCTAAATCGTTTTGTCTGGCTTGCTTTGCCCTTCGCCCGCTCGATCGCACAAAGTTGGGTGGAGGGCTGCACCGATGGGTCCGCTGGCGCGCAAATGGCGGAGCGCGCGGAGCTGCCGCGATCTTCGCTTCCCCGGGGTAGACTTCTGGCGAGGGCGAGCGTCGAAAAATCGACGATAGGCGGGCCATAATGAAGGATCGCAAGCCGCCGAAGACCCCCTCTCGGACCCCCACAATTCGCGATGTCGCCGCCCGCGCCGGCGTCTCCCCGGCGACCGTCTCGAACACGCTTTCCGGCCTTCGCGGCGTCACACGGGATCGTCGACGCGCCGTGCTCGATGCCGTGGCGGCGCTCGGCTACACCTCCAATCACGCGGCGTCCAGTCTGAGGCGAGGGCAAACGCGCACCGTAGGTATCGTGGTTCCCAATCTCGGCAACGAATTTTACGCCGGGCTCGTCCGCGAGTGGGAGAAGATCGCGTCGCTCAGCAGTTTCGAGATGCTCGTTGTGGCGAGCGGCGAGGATCCTCGGACAGAGGCGCGGCGCATCGAATCACTGATCGCCCGGCAAATCGATGGACTTCTGGTCGTCGCCGCTCAGGATGAATTCGGGTCAACTCCAGGGTTTCCCATGCGTCTTCCCGCGACAGTTCTCGTCGATCGGGCTCGCGACCATCCTGATTTCGATACGGTCTGCTCCAATAACCTCGACGCGGCTTATCGGGGCACCCGGCACCTTCTGGAACTCGGTCATAAAGATGTGACGCTGCTCATATCGTCAGTGAACCATGCGCATCTTCGCGACCGAGTGGACGGGTATCGGCGCGCCTTGGGCGAGTTCGGATTGAGCGCATTTGAACGGATATCCTTCGGCGGCGGCACGATCGAAGGGTGCCGAGCCGCCATCGAGCAGGATCTCCGCCGATCCAATCCTCCGACCGCGATATTCGCCGCCACGTTTTACGCGACCCTCGGCGCGGTCAAGGCGATCAATGCGCTGGACCTGGCGTTCCCCGAGGAGATTTCACTGCTCGGGTTCGAGCACTCGGAGTGGATGACGGCCGTCCGCCCTTACATCAGCGCGGTCAGGCAATCGGTAGATGATCTGGCGGCCCATTCGTGGCGGACCCTTTGCAATCGTATAGCCGGCGAATCGGCGGAGCCCGTGCGGGTGCTTTTCGATTTCCGCTTCGAATTCCGTGAGTCGACGAGACCGCCCGCGATGGTCGCGAGGCTGGCCGCGGCGGCGCGGCCATAATTCACGGCGCCGCGCGCCGGTCAGGAGGAAGCATGCCGGCGCCAAGGGTGCGCGCATACTATGAGCAGAGCTCGAGCGAATGGGCCGCGCTCTATGATCGGCTTCTTTCGGCCGCGCCGAGCGCGCGGATCTTGCTCAGGGGCGCGACCGTCGTCACTGTTGATTCTGCGATCGGCGATTTCGACCAGGGCGATGTGCTGATCCATGGACGCAGGATCGAGGCGGTGGGCGCCGATCTCTCCGCCGCAGCCGACAGCGGCGCGATCGTCATCGAAATGGGCGGCATGATCGTGATGCCGGGCATCGTGGATGGGCACCGTCACTGCTGGCAGAACCAATTCCGCCGCGTCATCCCCGACGTCGATCTTGCCGAATACGTCAAGACGCTGCACGGGGATTTCGCCCTCGAATACCGCCCGCACGACATCTATGTCGGCAACTTTCTCACTATGCTGACGCTGCTCGACGCCGGCGTAACATGCATTACCGACTGCGCGCACAACACCCGAACCCGGGCGCACGCGGACGCTGCCTTCAAGTCCTACGCCGATTCCGGCATTCGGGCTGTCCATGCGGGCGCGCCGTCTTCGACCGGCGCCTGGGAAGAGCACCTGCCGCAAGATCTGGTTCGGCTGCGCGAACAATATTGTGCCCAGCCGGACTCGCTGACTTCGGTCCGCATGCTGATCGACATGCGTCGTGTCATGCCGGCGCCCGATCTCCTGGCGTTTGCGCGCGACAATCGCCTCGGCATCACCATGGATGCTGTCATGGGCCAGCGCTGCGAGGAGATCGTTGAACTCGGCCGCGCTGGGCTGCTTGGGCCGGATCTGACGCTTGTCCACTGCAATGATATGCCCGAGGAAGGCTGGCGACTCATCGCCGGAGCAGGAACCAAGGTGACCCTCGCCACGACGTCTGAGCAGCAACTCGGGCTTGGCAGCGGGGTTCCCGCTATTCAGGAAGCGCTCGACCACGGCATTCGGCCCTGCCTCAGCGGCGATGTTGAAGTCTGCCTCGCCGGCGACATGTTCACCCAGATGCGCACGACTTTGACTACCCAGCGTATGCTCGCCAAGGCGCGGAAATATCGTGGCGAGGAGAAAGCCCCGAAGCTAATCGACCACCGCGACGTGATCGAGTTCGCAACCCTGCGCGCTGCCGAGGCGATCGGACTCGGCGATCAAATCGGCACGCTGACGCCCGGAAAATATGCCGACATCATCGCCATCCGCGCCGAGGACCTGAACAATATGCCGATGAACAACGCGATCGGAACGATCGCGCTCGCTACCGAGAGCCGAAACATCGACATGGTGTTTGTCGCGGGAAAGTTGAGGAAATGGCGCGGCAAAGTGATTGGCCACGATATTGACGCGCTTCGCAGCATGGTCCGCGATTCCCGCGATCATATCGCCTCGAGGGTAGGCTTCGAAATCAAGCCCACCCGGCAGATCCACCTACGGCACGAGGAGATCCAGCATCGTCACAAGGGGAGCTTCGATGCGATCGACGATCTCCTCAGTCGCGGAACATAGCGACTGAATTGGTTTCGCAGCGCGACCGGTCGGCCGCTCGACCGACCGCGCTACCGCGGTTCCTGCCCCGCGCGGATGGCGCGATCTGCGCAAAAATCAATCCTTGCCGTCTTCCGGAATGACGTAACCCGCCTCTTCGAGGCTCGAAGCGCCGCAGTAACCCCAGAGGGTCACGAGCGTCTCGGTGTCGGAGGCGTTTTCGAGCCCGTGATAGACGTTGCGCGGAATGAAGGCGAGCTCGCCCGCGCTCAGGACGAACGTCTCGTCGCCAACATGCTTACGGGCCACGCCGGAGACGATGTATTCCCATTCCTCTGCGTTCGGGTGACGGTGGATCGCATGCCGGGACTTCACGCCAGGCGGCATGATCGTGCGTCCGACAACCGTCTGCTTCGAATCCATGTTCCTTCCGGTGACGAGCCACCGAACGTCCATCTTGTGCCATCCGCGCTCTTCCTTGAGCGACGAGTCCGGCCTCACGTCGTCGGCGACGATCTTGAAATGGCTGTCCTTGACTTCGCTCATCTGTGTTTCCTTCAGCCTCCTCGTTTTCCTCGCTCCGCCGCGCATCGACTCGGCAGGCGGTCCCATATCGACCCCGTTGTTCGGACGTGTCGAACCCACGGGAACCTTCAGCGCCTCCGGGCGACCCAAAATTGCTGTGGCGGTTGCGCCTAAAACCGTTTTATAAGGGCCCGCCTAGCGCCGTCAAGTACCGAAACGAGACCCAGTCGCCCTCTATATGTTCGGTTTATTTATATATATCAATTGGTTGCTTTTGATCTTAGCGCAGAGCTGCACCGCTGTGAGCGCCGGGGTTGACAAGGCGGTTTGGTTGTCCTCAAATCGTTCTACAATAAATTGACCGGCGTCCCGGCGGCGGGATCTCAGCTCTCCGGCTGGGATTTACGTCAGGGAGTCCCACCCCGGTCAGCACTGCAGGACTGAATTCACAGTGCGACGCAAAGCGTCAATCTTGGAGGATAACAACAACGCATACGCGTTGAAGAGCCGCCACCAGCGCGGTTCTGGACCAAGGAGGATCTGAAATGTTGAAGCCATTGACAACCACTGCGGCCGCGCTCGCTCTCTCGCTGTCGGCGTCGGCGCTGCAGGCCAAAGAACTCAAGTCGGTCGGCGTCATCGTCGGACCTCTAGGCAATCCTTTCTATGTCGCTCTCGCAAAGGGCATCGAATCAGAAGTCAAAAAGATAAACCCCAACGCCAAGGTCACGGCTGTCTCAAATGACTACGACCTGAACAAGGACGTAACGGCAATGGAGACATTCATTGCGGCGGGCACGGACATCGTTTTCCTTGACGCGGCCAATTCGGAGGCGATCGAACCCACGGTGAAGAAGGCCATCGCCGCCGGTGTGACGGTGGTCGGCGTTGACGCCGGGGCCAAGGGGCGCCGGTCAATCTGACCGTGGACAACACCGCGGCCGGTCAGGTCGCGTGCGAATATCTTGCCGAGAAGCTTAGCCATAAGGGCGATGTCGTGATCATCGACAGCGTGCCGATGGTGGCGATCGCGCAACGTGTCGACGGGTGCAAGGCCGCTCTTGCCAAGTACCCGGATATCAAGATCCTGTCCGCGGACCAGCGCGGCGACGGCTCGCGGGACTCAGGCTTGAAAGTCATGCAGACGCTCCTTACCCGGTTTCCCGAAGTCAATGGCGTTTTCTCGATCAACGACCAAATGGCGATGGGCGCCGATCTGGCGGCCAAACAGCTGCACCGCAACCTCGCGATCACCGGCATCGACGGTTCTCCGGAGGCGGAGGAGGCGCTGAAAGGCGACACGATGTTCGTGGGGTCGGCGGCGCAATCGCCGTTTAACGTCGGCGCCGCATCGGTGAAGGCCGGATACGACCTGTTCGAGGGAAAGAAGCCGGAGAAGGATCTCATCCTCATCGCCCCGACGCTGGTCAATCGGGATAACATCGCCGACTATAAGGGCTGGAAAGCCAACTAGTCGGAGCGAGAAAATCCGACAACGCCGCGCGAGGTAATCCCGCTTCGCGCGGCCGCAACGCGTATGGATCGATCGACGCGCCTTCGAATGATGAGCGATCGCGAGTTTGCCGGGCCCGATGCTGTGGCGCGCGAAGCGCCAGTGCTTGAGCTACGTCGGATATCCAAGAGCTTTCCTGGCGTGAGAGCGCTCATCGACGCCGATTTGATCGTTCAGGCAGGGGAAGTCCACGCGCTGATGGGCGAGAACGGCGCGGGAAAATCAACACTCATCAAGATTATGGCGGGCGCCTACGCCGCTGATCCGGTCGGCGAGATCAGGATCGATGGAATTCCGGCGGCCCTCGACACTCCCGCCGCCGCAATCCGGCACGGCATCGCTGTGATCTATCAGGAACTCAGCCTAAGCCCGAACCTCACTGTCGCAGAGAATATCTATCTTGGGCGCGAAATCCGTAAGGGAATCGTCGCCGATAGGGCGTCCATGAACGCCCGATGCGGCGGCATTCTCGAGAGCCTCGGGGCGAGCTTCTCGTCGACGGATCGCGTATCCAGCCTTTCTCTTGCCGAGAGGCAGCTCGTCGAAATTGCCCGCGCGATCCACGCCAACGCTCGATTGCTGGTAATGGACGAGCCGACGGCGGCGCTTTCGATGCAGGAGTCGGAGCGTCTCTTCGCGCTGATCGAGCGGTTACGCGACCGCGGCCTCGCGATTGTCTATGTCAGCCACAGGATGGCCGAGGTCGCTCGTCTTGCCGATCGCGTCACCGTTCTGAGGGACGGGGCGGTCGTCGGCTCCATTGCTCGCGCGGATCTTACGCACGAACGCCTCGTCAGAATGATGGTCGGACGCAGTCTTTCCGGCTTCTACAAGCGCGAAGCGAGAGCCGGCCCGGGTCGTCGTGAGCCGCCGTTCTTTGAAGTCCAGGACATGACGGACGGGAGCCGTGTCCATGGCTGTTCGTTCGGGCTTAGCCGCGGAGAGATTCTCGGCATAGCGGGTCTCGTGGGGTCGGGCCGCACGGAACTGGCGCGCCTCATTTTTGGCGCGGATCCTGCTGTCGGCGGCCGCGTTCTGATGGACGGGGCGGCGCTCGAGATCGCCTCGCCCCGGGACGCCATATCGGCCGGCGTCGTCTACCTGACCGAGGATCGCAAAGGCCTCGGGCTGTATCTCGACATGTCCATTCGCGACAACATCAACACCATGGTTCTTGCGACAGACGCGAGATTCGGCGTGGTCGTCGACTTCGCCAAATCGAGCGCGCGGGCCTGCTCAGCGATGCAATCCCTGTCGATACGCGCGCCGAGCGAGGGGACCTGGGTCGGCGCCCTCTCCGGGGGAAATCAACAGAAGGTGCTGCTGTCGCGCCTTTTGCAGGCGCAGCCGCGGGTCATCATTCTCGACGAGCCGACGCGAGGCGTCGACATCGGCGCCAAATCGGAGATCTATCGCATCATCGACGAACTCGCCTTTTCCGGGCTCGGCATCATTTTCATCTCCTCGGAATTGCCCGAGATCATCGGGGTCGCCGATCGCGTCCTGGTCATGCGCAGCGGCAGGATCGCTGGAGAGCTCGACCCTCGCGCCGGCCAGGCGGTCACGCAGGAGGCGATCATGGCGCTGGCCACCTCCGCGGACCAGGCGTCCCGGGTGGAACTGTCATGAGCGTGCCGCGCCAGGGCGCCGCCGACCGCAGAGACCGGGGCGCCTCGCGCGGACCGGCGCTTCAGTTCGTGCGCGCGGGGCTCAATGCCGGACTTCGCACTCTGGGCATGCTCCCGGTGCTGATCCTGTTGTGCGTCGTGTTCCAACTGCTGACCGACCGGTTCGCATCATGGCAGAACCTGTCCATCGTCATGCAGCAGGCTTCGATCAACGTCGTGCTTGCGGCCGGTATGACATTCGTCATCCTGACCTCGGGCATCGACCTTTCGGTCGGATCGATTCTCGCCTTCGCCGCGATGGTCGCGGTCATCGCTTCGAAGCTCCCTCATTGGGGCCTCGTCGGCATCCCAGCCGGGCTTTTGGCGGGCCTCGGCTGCGGCGCGATCAACGGCGCCCTGATCGCCGGATTGAAGCTGCCGCCCTTCATCGTGACGCTGGGAACGCTGACCGCGGTTCGCGGTTTCGCGCGAACTCCTCGGCAACGACCAGACCATCATCAATTCAAGCCTGCCCTTCGCATTCATCGGCGATGGAACGGTTCTCGGCGTTCCGCTGCTCGTGTTGATCGCAGCGGCGGTGGTCGTGGCCTCGTGGTTCGTCCTCCGACGAACCGTCTTTGGCATCTACGTCTATTCGGTCGGAGGAAACGCCGCCGGCGCCCGTCTCGCGGGCATCCGCGTCTGGAGGGTGCTCCTTCTCGCCTACGTCATCTCGGGCTTGTGCGCCGGGCTCGGAGGGGTGATGTCGGTCGGCCGGCTCTATGCGGCGAACGGCATCCAGCTTGGCCAATCCTATGAGCTCGACGCGATCGCGGCCGTGATCCTGGGCGGCACCAGCTTCGTCGGCGGCATCGGATCGATCTGGGGCACCCTGGTCGGCGCGCTCATCATCGCGGTCATGAGCAACGGGCTCATCCTCACCGGGGTGCCGGACATCTGGCAGTATATCGCCAAGGGTCTCGTCATCATCGGGGCGGTGGCGCTCGACCACTTTCGGCAGTCCAGCGGCGCGCGCGCCTAGACCATCCGCCGGCCGCGGACGACATCAGACTTCGACAGAGGGAAACCGTACGGACAGAACAATCGTGTCGCCGACGGCTTCCCATGAGTGGACGACCTCGGGCCCGAAAGCAACGTAGTCGCCCTTAGTCTTGAGCATGACTTCCTGTTGGGCGCCGTCGATGTGGAACGTCACTTTCAAGCCGCCTTCAATAAGCACGGAGATGGTCGTGGCGTTGCGATTGGCCCAGGGCGCGGGCCGCCTTTCCCCGTCCGGGTGGATCCCCCACTTGAGTTCGACGTCGGTCTGACGCCTGAGCCCAAGCTCCGCTGGGACGAACTGGCCGACAAACCAGCCGGTGCCGCGCACCTGGTCGGCTTTGGCGTTGCCAAAGTAGAACGGTTCCTTCCCGCCCATCCGCCTAGACTTCGCAACGCGACGCAGATGGGCGGTCCTTCGCGGACAAGACTACCCGATCTGGGCCAGAGATCCTGCCCACTTGTCAAAGAATAGCTTGCTTGCTCCGGTCAACGGCAGTCCGATCGGAAGCCGGGACTTTCCGTATTTGGAGAACTCAAGATATTTCTTGATCGTCTCGAGGTCTTCGGCATTGGCCAATTGCAGGTCTTCATTGACGAAATGAATGATCGTCCCTCTCTTGACCGCCGACTCCAGCAATTCGTTGCGGTAGCCCTCTTCCTCAGGCAGAGCGAAGATGCTGTACATCACAATGTTGCATACCCGCTTCTCTACCAGGTAGCGCAGCGTGGGCAGATGGGTCATGTCCTCGAGGTCGAACAGCTCATAATCGAACTCGAGGTTCTTCTTCTTGCAGTAATCGACCAGCATGTAGCGCTGCAGGTGGACGGGAATGCCGTAGGTCGAAGCGGTATTGTTGGCGACGTAGAAAATATTGTTCTTGTCGTTGAAAAAGGCGTCCGCGGGGCGCGGGTGCGCGGCGAGCCTTTCCTCTTCCTCCTCGGTGTCGGGAATGAGGTGGAAGTAGCCGGCCGGGATCTTGCGGCCGAGATAATCGCCATCAGATTCCCTCGGCGACGCGGAAGTCCATGCTGACCCGGGTTTTGCCGCTGGTGTTGGGGCGGCCCGAGCCGTGAATGTTCTCCTGGGTGAAAAAGCACGCGCTGCCCGGCCCAGCCTTGATCTGCCAGCTCTCCTTGCCGAAGAGCTCGGTCATTTCCTCCATGCTGAGCCGCTTGTCGATCGCCGTCTGGATCAGCTCGCGCGACTTCTTGATGCTGAGGATCTGCATCGACCGGCTGCGATCCTCTTCCTTTGTCACATCGCAGAAAGGCATCCAGATGCTGCGCGACGCAATGCCGTGGCCGTAAAGCAGACCGGTGTGGAAGGGGAAGAACAGTTCCGGCGTCGTCGGCAACATGATGCGGACGTTCATGAACCGCTGCACCGCCACCGGCAGCCGCAATTTGCCTTGCGGCACGATCTGCTCGCGGACAAAGCGGTTCAGCATCCGGCGGAACTCGGGCAGGTTCGTATCGGCGCAGAGCTGCTTGGTGACCTTGTACGTCTCGTTGAGCGGAACCGCCTCGTGCAAATAGCTGAGGTCGTTGAGCTTATATCCCATCTCGCGAATGCGGTTGAGCATCCACTCGTTGAACGGATATTTTGAGTTGTCCCACGAGTAGACCTTCGCGTCCCAAACGGTGGTCAAACTCTCCTCGAGCGCGGCGTCGATGTCATTGGCGGCGACGAGTTTTTCACGTACGTGCTCGGTCATAATGGTTGGTCTCGCTCCCGTTAGCGATCTTGGCCAAAGCCCTATAGCTTACCCCGCGCTGGGAACATAGCCATTCCGAGGCGAAAGCGCAATTCGCCTTCGCCGCCGTCCACAACGACGGACCGCGGCCCGGGCGGGGCGTTGTCCAAGCCGATTCCAAATTCGGCCAAACCCAGCAAAATCCAGCCAAGCCCGAGCAAAAGAAATCAAAGAAAAGAGCTTGGATTTCCTTTGATATCCTTCTCCGGATTGAGCCTTTTCAATGGGCTGTACGGACCCCCCAGGCCCAAAAACTGTTTCTCCGCTCCGCTCCCCGCCCTCGGCCGTCGCCGCCGAGGGCCTGCTTCATCGACGATCCGGCAATCTACTGCGATTTCTGATTTTCTCAAAGATAAAGTCAAAAATTCTCGAAGCCGTCCGGCGCCGCTCGACGTTCGTCCCACGCCATCAGGCGCGATCCCGCCCCGCCGAGGCGGGCTGAGCTCGCGCATGAGGCAAAGGCCGTCCCACCGGGACAGCCCCGCGGATTTTCGCCTTCCGCCCCTCAGGCCGCGGCCGCCCTGCGCGCCGCCCGACGTCCGGCGAAGCCGAGGGCGACGAATCCCAGCGCCATCATCGCCCACGTCGAGGGTTCTGGCACGCTGCCGGCGACATAGTCCAACACGACCGGCGGACCGTCCGCGAGAACGGCGACGCCGTAGCCCATGGTTCCGGGAGGGGCGCCGATCCCATTAAACCACAAGTCTACATCGTCAATGACGGGAGCGTCAGTCGTCCCGACATTGATTTCGAACATCACGCCATAGACATCCAGGGGACCGCCAAAGAACGGCCATTCCGCCGCAACCCAGGCCGTGACCGGGGCGCCTCCCGGCCAGTAGAGATTGTCGTAGCTCACGGAGGAGCCGAACGGCAGAAGGTTTTTCGGGTCGGAGACCGCAATCGTGCTCATATCCGCCGGGGCGCCGACATTGTTCGGATCGGCGGGACCGCTTTTCGTCAGGGTAAAGAGCCCAACGATCGGCGCGTTGACGATGGCGAGGCCGTTGTTCGAATCGGAAAACATTCCGCTGATGCTTGTGATTTCAAAAGCGGTCAACGGATATTTCGTGTCCGTCGCGGTTCCGTAGGTCAGCTCGACTGAGCCGCTGACGCCCGGCGCGGTGAAATTGAGAAGTCTTGGTCGTCGCCTCGGCCGACCCCGCGGCCGCGACAAGTCCCACCATTGCGGCCGTAGCCGCGACAAAATGCCCTATTTTCATCTTCCCCCCTGAGTTCCCCAACGCCCGCCTCATCGCGAACGCGCCCAACAATTGAGCAGAGGACCGTGCCCCCCGCAAGAGAGAAATTCTTCGTTGTCTTCACGATAATTTGTTTTTTGCGCCAACTGTTGGCGAAAGGTCGTCCCTTCCTTTCAGGCAAGACGACCTCAATTCCCGGCGCGGAGACCGCCGCTGGCCGCGCGTCGGGCATGGCCGTAATGTGTCTTCTTCGCCACAATTCAGGGGCAATTGACGAATTCGTAACCCACCTTCCGCCACAATCCATTACCTGCGGCCTCCGTTCCACAATAATTGTGCGATCGCGCCGAATCGGGCCGAAGCACCGACCGCTCGTCGTGCGTTCATTGGGATCGTCGACTGCCTTCATGGGGAAAACATGCGCCGCAATCTGATTCGCGCCGCCGTCTGGGCCGGCCTTTTCTTAAGCGCCGGAACGGCGCCTCTATTCGCCAGCGCGCTCGATTCGCAGCTGCAGCCGGTCGCTTCCGCGATCCCTCGCGAGACCGTCCCGTTTCAGGGACCTGATTCTCCGGGCACGATCATCATCCGCACGGGGGAGCGCCGCCTTTATCTCGTGCTGCCTGATCATCAGGCGCTCAGATACGGCGTCGGCGTGGGGCGGCCTGGGTTCACCTGGGCCGGCGTCACGCGCATCGGCTACAAGCGGGAATGGCCGGACTGGACGCCGCCGGCGCAGATGCTGAGGCGGCGCCCGGACCTTCCCCGGCATATGGAAGGGGGCGTCGACAATCCGCTCGGCGCACGCGCGATGTATCTCGCCGGCACGCTCTATCGAATCCACGGCTCAAATGAACCCGACACGATCGGGCAGGCGGTCTCGTCGGGCTGCATCCGGATGACGAACCAGGACGTCATCGACCTCTACGAGCGGGCGCGGGTCGGCGCGCGGGTCATCGTGACCCGCTAAGCGCACCGAACGGTCAGGAAAGCGCCTTTTCGCCTGCCAGCCTTCCGGCGGGCGCCTTTCTTTGTCGCGGTCGCGCCTATATGCTTGATCGATGAACGCGCACGCGCCTCCCGTGGTCCAGCCTCTCGTCGACCCGTTCGGGCGTGCGATCGCCTATGTCCGCGTGTCGGTGACCGACCGGTGCGACTACCGCTGCGTCTACTGCATGTCCGAGGACATGAATTTCCTGCCCAAGCGCGACGTGCTCAGCCTCGAGGAGCTCGATCGGCTGTGCGCGGCCTTTGTCGGCCTTGGCGCGCGGAAAATTCGGATCACCGGCGGCGAGCCGCTGGTCAGGCGGAACGTCATGTCGCTGTTTCATGGGCTCTCCCGGCATCTCGCCGCTGGGACGCTCGATGAAGTGACCGTGACGACCAACGGCTCGCAGCTCGCCCGCTTCGCCCGCGAACTCGTCGATTGCGGCGTCAAGCGCGTCAATGTCTCGCTCGATACGCTCGATGCGGACAAGTTTCGCCAGGCGACGCGCTGGGGCGATCTCGGCGCGGTCCTCGCGGGCGTGAACGCCGCGGCCGCCGCGGGCCTCAAGATCAAGATCAATACGGTCGCCCTCAAGGGCTTCAATGAAGGCGAGGCCCTGAGCCTGGTCGAATGGGCGCATGGGCGAGGTTTCGACATCAGCTTCATCGAGGTGATGCCGCTCGGAGCGATGGAGCCCGACCGGGCCGACCAGTTCCTGCCGCTGACGGAATTGCGCGCGCGCCTCGGAAGCTCGCTTTCGATGACCCCGTCGAGCTATGCGACCGGGGGTCCGTCCCGCTATTACGACGTCAAGGAAACTGGCGGGCGGATCGGGTTCATCACCCCGCTTACCCATAATTTCTGCGAGAACTGCAATCGCGTGCGGGTTACCTGCACCGGCACGCTCTACATGTGTCTCGGCCAGGAGGATGCGGCGGACTTGCGCGAGCCGCTGCGCCGCTCCGCCTCGGATGCGCCGCTTATTTCAGAAATCCGGGCGGCGATCGCGCGCAAGCCCAAGGGCCATGATTTCGTCATCGCGCGATCGGCGGCCCCGGCGACGCAACGCCACATGAATACGACGGGGGGCTGAGCGCCCCTCTTTTTTGCTTTTGGCGCGCTGGCGGCGGGCGGTTCAGCGCGTTATATGACTGGGTGAAGAAAGGGCGGGACCTTGACTCTCCGCTCTGATGAGGACCAAGCGCCATGCCGAATGCTCGCGAACGAATCGAGAAGGTGATCTCGGAAAACCCGGTCGTCCTGTTCATGAAGGGAACGCCGGAATTTCCCCAATGCGGGTTCTCCGGCCAGGTCATCCAGATCCTCGACTATCTCGGCGCGCCGGTCGTCGGCGTCAACGTGCTCGAGGACGCGGAAATTCGCCAGGGGATCAAGGAATACGCCAATTGGCCGACGGTTCCCCAGCTCTACGTCAAGGGCGAATTTGTGGGCGGCTGCGACATCACCCGCGAGATGTTCCAGTCGGGCGAACTGGCGACGATGCTGACCGACGCGGGCGTCCGGCTGAAGAGCGAAGCCAAGGCCTGAGCCGCCCGGCGCCGCCAGGCTCGCAGAGCCGCCGGCGCCGACGTCATCTCATGAATTGTCGCCGATTCTCGCCCGGCCGGGCGCGCTTCGCCGCCGGACATGCGCAAGCGCCATGCGAATGCACATTTGTCCACGGTGATGGCGCCGTCCCGAGCTTGCGGCCTTATCCTTTCGGCCTATTTGATAAGTTGAGATGCGAACGATAAGCTAGCATGCCAGAGGAAACGTTCGCGAAGTCGCAGCCGGTCCAACTTCATGTCTCCAAGCTATCCCTATCAGCTCTACGAGATGGCTCATGCCGCGCTCGCGCCGGCGCGAGCGGTGTCGGACGCGACAAATTTTGTCTTTCGCAATCCGTGGAACCCGCTCGCGAACACCGCGCTGGGCAGGAACATTTCGGCCGGCGCGGAACTCTTCGAACGTATGACGCGCCGCTACGGCAAACCGATTTTCGGACTGCGCGAAACGTTGGTCGACGGGGCGCTCTATCCGGTCCTCGAGGAGATCGTCTGGACGAGGCCGTTCTGCAATCTGCTCCGCTTCGCTCGGCCCGGCTTCGCCGACGGAGCCCATCAGCCGAAGCTCCTCATCGTCGCGCCAATGTCCGGCCACTACGCGACTCTGCTCCGGGGCACGGTCGAGGCGTTTCTTCCTCATTTCGACGTTCACATCACCGACTGGACGGACGCGCGGATGGTTCCGCTCGCGGTCGGCTCCTTCGACCTCGACGACTACATCGACTATCTGCGCGAGATGCTCGCTCGACTGGGTCCCGGCGTCCATACGATCGGCGTCTGTCAGCCGTCCGTGCCGCTGCTTGCCGCGGCGGCGCTGATGGAGGCCGCTGGCGACGCCAACGCGCCTGCAACCATGACCTTGATGGGCGGGCCGGTCGATACAAGACGCAGCCCGACCGAGGTCAACAAGCTCGCCGAGAAGCGCGGCGTCGAGTGGTTCCGCCGCAACTGCCTGCACACCGTGCCGTTCCCCTATCCGGGTTTTGGCCGGGAGGTCTATCCTGGCTTTCTGCAGCTCTCCGGCTTCATGGCGATGAATCTCGACCGCCATGTCAGCGCGCATCTCCACATGTTCAATCATCTGGTTTCGGGCGATGGCGATTCGGCCGAAAAGCATCGCGAATTCTACGACGAGTACATGGCGGTGATGGATCTGGCGGCCGAATACTACATGGAGACCGTCGAGACGGTGTTCGTGCGCCACGCGCTGCCCAAAGGACAGATGACCCACCGCGGGAAGCGGGTTGACCTGACGGCGATCCGCAATTCAGGCCTTCTGACGGTGGAAGGCGAGAAGGACGACATCTCGGGCGTCGGACAGACGCTCGCCGCCAACGAATTATGCGTCAATATCCCCGAAGCACGGAAGCAATATTACCTGGCGACGGGGGTCGGTCACTATGGCGTCTTCAACGGGTCCCGTTTCCGCAACGAGATCGCGCCGCGCATCCGCAAGTTCATCGCCGGAATCGAGGCGACCGCGAAGCCGCACAAACTCTCCAAGGCCAACGGCGCGGGACGCCCGGCGCGCGCGTAGCGCGCTCCGCGACAGGCGCTAGAAATCGCTCGCCAGGCCCTTCACCTCCCAGTCGCCGTAGCGGACGGGATCGGGGCCGCCGCGGCCGTTCAAGCTCGCGCGGGGCGCGCCGGTTTGGGCTCGGCGCGCCGCGCCGCCGCTTCCTCGAGCGCGCGAAGCGCCGCCGGCGGCAAGTCGCGACCGGGAGCCTTCGCCTCGGTTTCCGGGAGATCCGCCGGTCCAGGAAGCTTCATGACTTCGGCCTCTCTCCGCGAAAGCGCCCCCCGCGTCCTTTCGCCAGTCTGACGCAAGCCTGCCACGGATTTCGCGTATAGACTTACGCCAAGCGGACGGCAATTTTGATTCGTAAGCGAGGCTTTTTTGGCGCGACAAGCGCGCGGGTTTCACGCCGGGCGTCCGGAGACGCCGCCGCCGGCGCCGCCGGGAATGGCGGCGCGGGTCGCGGCGGCGCGCGCGGTGGCCGAAGCGCTCACGCTCGCGCGTCCGCTCGAGGAGCGGCTCGCCGCCGATCTCACGTTGCGCGCGGGCGGCCTCGACCCTCGCGACCGGGCGCTTGCGCGCTCGATCGCGACCGTCGCCCTTCGCCGGCTCGGGACCATCCGCAAGGCGCTGGCGCGGCGGCTGGAGAAAGGCATGCCGAAGCGCGGCGGGACGCTGGAATGGACGCTGATCGTCGCCGCGGCGCAAATCCTGTTTCTCGACATCCCCGACCATGCGGCCGTCGACCTCGCGGTGAATGCGACGCGCGCCGACCCGGCGAGCGCGCCATTCGCCGGACTCGCCAACGCGGTGCTGCGCGCGATCGCGCGCGAGCGCGACTCGATCCTCGCGAGCTCCGATCCGCTTGACGACGACACCCCCGCCTGGCTCGCGCAGCGCTGGCGCGCGAATTACGGCGACAGCGTCGCCCGCGCCATCGCGGCCGCGCAGCGCTCGGAGCCGACGCTCGACATCAGCGTGAAGGCCGACGCCGACGGCTGGGCCGCGCGTCTGGGCGGAATCGTGCTGCCGACCGGATCGGTGCGCCTCGACACCCATCAGGCCGTCGCCGAACTCGAAGGCTATGGCGCCGGCGAATGGTGGGTGCAGGACGCCGCAGCGGCGTTGCCGGCGCGGCTGCTTCGGCCAGGCCCGGGCATGCGGATCGCCGATCTCTGCGCGGCGCCCGGCGGAAAAGCAGCCGAACTCGCCGCGGCCGGCGCGGAGCTGACGACCGTCGACCGCTCGGCGGAAAGGCTCAAGCTTCTCGCCGCAAATTTCGCCCGCCTTCGCCTTCGCTCGGAGATCGTGGTCGCCGACGCGCTCGCCTTCGAGGCGCCGCCCTTCGACGCCGTGCTTCTGGACGCGCCCTGCACGGCGACGGGCACCATCCGCCGCCACCCCGATGTCGCCTGGATCAAGCGCCTCGGCGACCTCCCCGCGCTCGTCAAGCTGCAGGGCCAGCTCATCGACAAGGCCATCGCGCTCACGCGCCCTGAAGGGGCGATCGTCTATTGCGTGTGCTCGCTCGAGCCCGAGGAGGGGGAAGCGCAGATCGCCGCCGTCCTTCGCCGCAACCCCGACGCGCGGCGCGACCCGATCGCGCCGGAGGAGATCGGCGGCCTCGCCGAGTGCCTGACGCCCGCCGGAGATCTACGCACGCTGCCCTGCCATCTCTGGGGCGACAATCCCAGGCGGTCTGGCCTCGACGGCTTCTTCGCCGCGCGGCTCGTGAAGGCGGGATCGTAGCGGATCCGCGACCCCTCGACGGGCTGTCAGCCGGCCGCCACGGCGCTCCGGACGCGGCGATAGCCGAGCGAAGCCGAGGCCGGCGAAGCCGATGAGCATCATCGCCCAGGTGGAGGGTTCGGGAATGGCGCTGGAACCAGGCACCAGTGGATCCGAGATCAGCGTTCCATCGGCGAGGATCGGGCCATCGACGGGAAGATCGGTGTCAAGGAAGGAAAAATCGAGACTGTAAGCGCCATTTTCGGGAATCTCCAGCAATTCCGCCGGATGGTCGAAGACGGGTTCGTTGGCTGGAATGAAATTTCCAGCGCCGGGCCAATCGGCGTGAACTGGTTGCAAGGGACGTTATTACTGTTACGTCGGAAGGAAGAGAGCTAACGACGAGAGCAGACGGGTCAATAATCGGTATGAATACATCACCTGATCCGGTAAGGTCATTATATTGATAATTATATTGGTCAGCCGGACCGGTCGGCCCGGTCACCAGGTTTATCCCGACTTTGGGGGCTGGCACAGGAACCGAAGCAACGGTGAGCGTCCAGGTAACCGGCCCAGTCATCGTCGCGCCCGGAGTCGCCCCGACCAAGACGCCATTGCAGCTGCTGACCCCTGTGCAAGTTGTGCCAGGAAAAGCGAAAGTAAATGTGAAAGCCGGGTACTGATAGGTTGCGCTCAACCCGTTATTGAAACTGAGCGTAAATCCATAAGTCGAATTTGGAAAATTGAAATCATAGAAGCCTGAAGTGGGAGTAGTTTCCACCCCTTGGAATGGCGACGGCCCCGTAATCTGAAAATCGTAGGTTCCGCCACCGCCAAATGCGAAGCTGCCGGTTATGCTACATGCACTATTGCCACCGCCAGCCGGCGTGCATCCGCCAAACGTGCCACTGACTTGACCGTCGCCACCGCTGTTCGCGCCTTCGCCGACCCAATATACCGATTGAGTGCTGATGTCCAAGGGGACAATGACGTTGCTGGCGCTTACGGGCGCGGCTGACGCCATACCGACAACAAACCCCGCTGAGGCCATAAATCGCTGCGTTGGAGACATTTCGCTCTCCTTTCGCTTCTTGCCAGTAAGGGCTGCCGCGTTCCCGTATCGGCGGCCGGCCCCCGCTAATGACATCCAACCCGTTCTTTGAGCGAGTTATCAGCGCAAATGAGATCGGCGGATTATATGAACGGACTTAAATTGTTCGAAGTCACCCGCGCGAAACCGCAAGCGCCGCAGGTTCAAACATACACATGAGGAAGCCAAGTGTAAATAGGAAAATAGGTAATTCTACCCAGTACCGCAAGGTCAGGTTGCATTCGACTCCAAAAAGGCTGATTTACCTTGATTCACTCAAGTATATCAATAATTTTCCAAGACAACCGATTACGTGCATCTTCGGGATGCTCGCCGAACAGACCAGACGCGGTCGTCGACCAAAGCTATTCCCCGAATACCCGCTCGAAAATCGCATCCACTTGCTTCAGGTGGTAGCCGAGGTCGAACAGGGCCTCGAGCTCCTTTGCCGGCAGAAACTTCGCCACGGCCTTGTCGGCCTTGAGCAGTTTCAGGAACTCGCCCTCGCCGCGCCAGGCGCGCATCGCGTGGCGCTGGACGATGGAATAGGCGTCCTCGCGCGAGACGCCGGCCTGCGTCAGCGCCAGCAGCACCCGCTGCGAATGGATGAGGCCGCCGAGGCGATCGAGGTTCCTCATCATGTTTTCGGGATAGACGATGAGCTTGTCGATCACGCCGGCGAGCCTCGCCAACGCGAAGTCGAGGGTGATCGTCGCGTCGGGGCCGATCATCCGCTCGACCGAGGAATGCGAGATGTCGCGCTCGTGCCAGAGCGCCACGTCCTCGAGCGCCGGGATGACCGCCGAGCGCACCATGCGGGCGAGGCCGGTGAGGTTTTCGGCGAGGACCGGATTGCGCTTGTGCGGCATGGCGGAGGAGCCCTTCTGCCCCTCGGAGAAAAACTCCTCGGCCTCCATCACTTCGGTGCGGCTCAAATGGCGGATCTCGGTCGCGAGCCGCTCGACCGAGGAGGCGACGACGGCGAGCGCGGCGAAATAGGCCGCGTGGCGGTCGCGCGGGATCACCTGGGTCGAGACGGGCTCGGGCTTGAGCCCGAGCTTCGCCGCCACATGGGCCTCGACCCTCGGGTCGATGTTGGCGAAAGTGCCGACCGCGCCGGAGATCGCCGCGGTCGAAATCTCCTCCCGCGCCGCGACGAGCCGGGCGCGAGCGCGCTGAAACTCGGCATAAGCCGAAGCGAGCTTGAGGCCGAAGGTGGTCGGCTCGGCGTGGACGCCATGCGAGCGGCCGATGGTCGGAGTGAGCTTGTGCTCGAAGGCGCGGCGCTTGAGCGCGGCGAGCAGGGCGTCCACGTCGGCGATGAGAATGTCGGCCGCCCGCCTGAGCTGCACGGCGAGGCAGGTGTCGAGGACGTCCGAGCTGGTGAGCCCCAAATGGACGAACCGCGCGTCGGGACCGACGAATTCGGCGAGATGGGTGAGGAAGGCGATCACGTCGTGCTTGGTCGTCCTTTTCGATCTCGTCGATCCGCGCCACGTCGAATTTTGCCTTGTCCCCCTGCTCGCGGATGGCTTTGGCCGCCGTCTTCGGGATGAGCCCGATCTCGGCCATCGCCTCGGCGGCCAGGGCCTCGATCTCAAACCAGATGCGAAAGCGCGTCTCGGGCGACCATACGGCGGTCATCTCGGGGCGGGAGTAGCGCGGGATCATCGGGCTCTGGCGCTTTCTGTTTGTCCGTTCGGGCTGGGCTCTATAGGAACGGCGGGCGAGAATCGAGGCGTCTCATCGAGCAGCGCCCCAAAAAAGCGAGATCGCCCTCATGCCCGCTGCGTCCGTTGATGCAATCGTGCTCGGCGCCGGATTTGTCGGCGTGTCGGCGGCGCTTGCGCTTCAGGCGCGCGGCCGGCGGGTTGCGCTGATCGATCGCCACGGCAGGGCCGCGGGCGAGACGAGCTTCGGCAACGCCGGCATCGTCCAGACCGAAGCGGTCATGCCCTATCTCTTTCCGCGCGCGCCGAGAGAGATCGCCCGCGGGGCGCTCAATCTCGATCCGCGCGCCCATATCCGCTATGGCGCGCTGCCCGCGATCGGGCCAGCGGTCTTTCGCTATTTCGCCGCTTCGACCCAGGCGGGCAAGCACGCGACCGCGCGCGCCATGGCCCCGCTTCTCGCCCAGGCGAGCGCCGAGCATCTGAAGCTCGCGCAAGAGGCCGGGGCTGAGGCCCTGCTGCGTCGCGGCGGCTGGATCAAGGCGTTCCGCAGCGCCCGCGGCGAGGACATGGCCAATAGAGAGGCCGAGGAGCTCAAGCCCTACGGCATCAAGCCGACGTTTCTCGACCGGGACGCGCTCATCGCGCTCGAGCCGCATTTGAGCGAAAGGGCGGTCGGCGGCGCGCATTACGCCGATCCGCTGTCGACGCCCGATCCCGAGGCGCTGGCGCAGAGCTACGCGGCTTTGTTCGTCAAGCGCGGCGGGCGGTTCGAAACCGGGGACGCCTCGAGCCTGGAAGGTGCGAGCGGAGGGTGGATGGTCAAGACAGCCTCGGGCCGGCTCGCGGCGCGCGACGTCGTGATCGCGCTCGGGCCGTGGTCCGATGAGCTCGCGCGCTCGCTCGGCCTTCGCCTGCCGTTCTTCGTCAAGCGCGGCTATCACATGCATTACGAGGCGCAGGGGAACAAAGGGCTCACCCGTCCGGTGCTCGACCTCGAGCGCGGCTATCTCGTCACCCCGATGACGCGGGGCCTGAGGCTCACGACGGGCGCCGAATTCGCCCGCCGCGACGATCCGCCGTCGCCCGCCCAGCTCGACAAGGTCGAGCCTTTCGCGCGCGAACTGTTTCCGATCGGGGCGCGCAGCGACGCCGCGCCCTGGCTAGGGCGGCGCCCCTGCCTGCCGGACATGCGCCCGGTCATCGGGCCTTTCCCGGGCAAGCCCGGCCTATGGCTCGACTTCGGCCACCATCATCTCGGCCTGACGCTTGGGCCGGTCAGCGGGCGGCTGCTCGCGGAGATGATCGGCGGCGAAACGCCATTCGTCGATCCGGCGCCGTTCCGGGCGGAGAGGTTCGGCTGAGCATCCCTTCTCCCATGGGGAGAAGGTGGCGCGAAAGGGGGTCGAAGGACGCCCGTCTTTCGACGGGCTATAGCGCCGGATGAGGGGATGCGCGAAGAGGGCTATCCCGCCCGCTCCCAGTCGGTGACGCTGACTTCGTCGTCGAGCCACAAGGTCGGGCCGGGCTTGAGGCCGGCGCCAGCCAGCGCCGCCTCCGGCTCGCCGCCATGGGCCTCGCGGATGAACACCGGCAAGCCGTCGGGAATCCACACCTTCACCGCCCGGCTCAGGTGGAAGTTGTCGTAGCCGCGCTTGAGAAAGAGCGTGTAGACCAGCGGCCCGCCGAGGATGGCGACCGTGCCAGAGCGTACGCCAAGCGCTGCGAGCCCCTCCTCGAACGAGGCCCCGGCCGGATTCCAGAGCCTGGCGTTCGGATCGGACGGCTCGGGCGCGAGCGCGGGGACGCCGTGGGTGAGGATGAGCCTCGGCCGCCGGTGCGAATTCGGATGGCCCTCGTGCGAGTTCCGGCCATGGACGACGGCGTCGACCTGCTCGAGCCCATGCTCGAAGAACCGCGCGTCGGCTTCGAGCTTGAGCGACGCCGGCATGTGCCCGGTCGCGTCCGCGATCCGGCCGTCGGCCGAGGCGATGACATATCCGACGATGCGAAAGGCGCCGATCATGCTCCGGCGCGCTACTCGGTGGTGTCGGCGTTGACGAGCGTCAGGAACTCGTGCCGGGTCGCCGGCTGGTCGCGAAAGACGCCGAGCATGCGGCTGGTGACGAGATCGGCGCCGCGTTTGCGGACGCCGCGGTCGATCATGCAATGATGCGCCGCCTTGACGACCACCGCGACCCCGCAGGGCTTCAGCACCTCGTTGACGGTGTTGGCGATCTGGGCCGTGAGCCGCTCCTGGATCTGCAGCCGCTTGGAGAAGATCTCGACCACCCGGGCGAGCTTGGAGATTCCAACCACCCTTTTGTCGGGAATGTAGCCGACCCAAACCCGGCCGATGATCGGGGCGATATGGTGCTCGCAATGGCTCTCGAAGGTCACGCCGCGCAGCACGATCATCTCGTCGTAGCCGTCGACCTCGGTGAAGGTCTTGCGCAGCACCTCCTCCGGGTCTTCCTCGTAGCCGGCGAAATATTCGCGATAGGCGCGCCGGAGACGATCGGGCGTTTCGATCAGCCCGTCGCGGTTCGGGTCCTCGCCGATCCATCTGAGGATGGTGCGGAACGCGTCCTCGACCTGACGGTCGCCGATCGCCTTGCCGCCGCCGGAGGCGGCTCCGGCGTGGTTGTCTTCCTTCAGCGCCATACTGTCTTTCCTGAGGTGCGCGACGGGCCCCCGCGCCATTTAGTGGCTTGAGCCGGATTGTCAAAGGCGGGGGAGTACACGCTTCGTCGTCATGGCCGGGCTTGTCCCGGCCATCCACGCTCTCAATTGTTCAGATCGAGATACAAATCGCGGCAGTCCGGATTCACGGCGAGGATCAGGCGAACCTTCCATGCCCGCAGCCAATGCTTCATGTTTCTCCCGCTGAATGGCGGCGGAAATCTCGTCGTGAAACTCGTATGAGACGAGGTGCTTGAGAGCGTACCACTGGGTGAAGCCCTTACAGAGCCCCTCTCGATGCTCGTAGGCGCGGCTTGCGATATCCGAGGTCACGCCCGTGTAGACCGTCCCGTTCGGACGGTTTGTCATGATATCGACCCAGCCCCCGCGCATGTCGGCCAAACTGCGTCAGGCCGGAGAGGGCGCAAGTCGTGGATGGCCGGGACAAGCCCGGCCATGACGGCGGCGGGCCGCGCGCTACCCCGCGACTTTCGAGAAATCGGCGACGGCGTGCATCGCCTCGCGCAACTCGTTCAGGAGTCTCGAGGCGGTTCAGCCGCAACGCGGGGGCGTCGGCGTTGACGGTCACGTCGAGGAAGAAAGCGTCGACCGGCGCGCGCAAGGTCGCGAGCGCCCGCATCGCGCCCTCGAAATCCTCACGCGCCGCCCGCTCGCGCGCCGCCGCGCCGGCTGCGGCGAGAGCGTCGGCGAGGTCTTTCTCGGCCGGCAGGGCGAGGAGGGCCGGATCATGCGCGCCGGCGAAAGCTTCCGCGCCGTCTTTTTTCTCCTCGGCGCGGAGGATGTTGGCGGCGCGGCGATAGCCGGCGAGCAGGTTCTTGCCGTCCTCGGTGTCGAGCAGCTTGCCCAGCGCCTCGACCCGGCGGACGATGAGGAGCAGGTCGTCCTGGCCCGGCAGCGCGAATACGGCGTCGATGAGATCGTGCCGCGCGCCCTTGTCGCGCAGGTAGACTTTCAGGCGGTCGGCGAAGAAGGCGAGGAGGTCGACGACTGGCCGCGTCGACCTGTCATTGCGACGTTGCAAAGCACATTCGCGTCTCCGATGAGCACTTGCATCGTCTGCCACCGCAGCGTTTCCCTTGCGCGTGCGCCAGCGCGTCTGACGATTGCACTTACCCGAGCATTGCGCCGCTTGAAAGACGAGATCCATCAAGCGGCAGCCGCAGCCCATTCTCCAGCACGATCCGGATCACGCCGAGCGCCGCGCGCCGCAGCGCATAGGGGTCCTTGCTGCCGGTCGGCTTCTCGTCGATCGCCCAGAAGCCGACGAGCGTGTCGAGCTTGTCGGCGAGCGCGACCGCGATCGACACCGGCGCGGCCGGGATGCGGTCGTTCGGCCCCTGCGGCTTCCAGTGCTCCTCGATGGCGTCGGCGACGCTTGGCTCCTCCCCTTGGGCAAGCGCGTAATAGCGCCCCATCAGGCCCTGCAGCTCGGGGAACTCGCCGACCATCTCGGTCGCAAGATCGGCCTTGGCGAGTTTCGCCGCGCGCTCGGCGAGCGCCGCATCGGCGCCGACTTTTGGCGCAAGCTCTTTCGCCAGCGCCTCGATGCGCGCGATCCGCTCGCCCTGCGTTCCGAGCTTCTCGTGAAAGACGACTCGCTCGAGTTTCTCCAGGCGCTGGTCGAGCGGCTTCGCGCTTTTAACTTTTGCGTCGGGCAGAGGCGCGCGGTCGGTCTGCCAGAAGTGGCGGGCGTCGGCGAGGCGTGCGCGCACGACGCGCCCGTTGCCGGCCGCTATCGCCGCGCCGCCGTCGGGCGCGACAAGGTTCGAGACGAGGATGAACCTGTTGGCGAGCTTGCCGGCCGTTTCTCCCGCGTCATGGCCGGCCTTGTGCCGGCCATCCAAACCGTTCCGCGTTGCGGACTGAGACGAAGACGCGCCTGACGGCGCCCCGTGGATGGCCGGGTCAAGCCCGGCCATGACAGAGGCGGGCGCCAGCGCGTCGCGCAGCACAAAACATTTCTGGTTGGCGCGGATGGTGGCGCGGATCACTTCGGGCGGCAGGTCGAGGAACGCCGCCTCGAATTCGCCCATGAGCACGACCGGCCATTCGACCAGCCCCGCAACCTCCTCGAGCAGGCCCTCGTCATCGACGAGCGTAAGCCCCCGGGCGAAGGCGAGGTTTTTCGCATCGGCAAGGATGATCGCCTTGCGGCGGTCGGCGTCGAGCACGACCTTGGCCTTGAGGAGCGCGTCGACGTAGTCGTCGTAACGGCGGACTTTTATCGGCTTTGGCGCCATGAAGCGGTGGCCCCAGGTCACGTCGCCGGACTTGAGCCCGTCGATCTCGAACGCGACCACCTCAGAAGCGTCGTGCGGGACGGCGAGCGTGCAGACGATTCCGCGCAGCGGGCGCACCCACCGCAGCGCGTCGGGCTTCGCCGAGGCCGCGCCCCAGCGCATCGATTTCGGCCACGGAAAGGAGCGGACGATCGCCGGGATGATCTCGGCGATCGCGTCTTTGGTTTCGCGTCCCGGCTTTTCGATCACCGCGACATAGAACTCGCCCTTCTTCGGGTCGGACACGATCCGCGCGTCCTCGATGCGGCTCAAGCCCGCGCTCTTCAAAAAGCCCTGGATGGCGGCGTCAGGCGCGCCGACCCGCGGGCCCTTGCGCTCCTCGCGCAAGTCGGGCTGGGCGGCGGGCAAGCCGACGACGTGAAGCGTGAGGCGCCGCGGGGTGACGAAGCTTTGCGCGCCCTCGTAAGTGAGATTGCGCTCGACGAGAGCGTTGGTGACGAGGCGCTTCAAATCCTCCGCCGCCTGACGCTGCATGCGGGCGGGGATTTCTTCGCTGAAGAGTTCAAGCAGGAGGTCGGGCATGGCGATATCCGGAGGCGGTCTTCCTCTCCGGCGGGAGAGGGTGTGGTTCGCGTAAAGGGCCTACTACGGCGCCCGCTCCGCGGTCAGCCAATTCTCGACCCGGAGACCGGGCATACGGACGAACTCGCGCGTGTTGTTGGTGACGACGATCAGTCCCTCGCTGCGGGCGTGGCCGCCGATCTGAATGTCATGAGGACCGCAGGGCGTTCCCGCCCGCTCCAGTTCGGCGCGGAGCTGACCGTAGTGCGCAGCGGCCTTTTCCCCAAAAGGCAGCACCTCGAGGCGCGCAGCGAAATGCTCGATGGCGGTCAGGTTCTCTGCGCGCCGCGCCGACTTCTCAGCCCCGTAGCGGAGCTCGCCTAGCGTGATGGTCGATATGCAGAGCTGCTCGGCCAGCGCGTTGAACCGGTCGCGGATCTCAGGCGGATAAGTCTTCATGACATGGATGCAGATATTGGTGTCGAGCATGAAGGCGAGCATCAAAAGGGCTCGCGCTCTTCCGTCTTTGGCTGTTGGCGTTCGCCCGGAAAATCGTCCGTTAGACGCGGACCGTTCAGGAAGAGATCGTCCCACCTCCGGCCCTGCGGCGCGATCACGCGGCTCGGGCCGATCTTCAGGATATCGACATGATGCACCTCGTCCGGAAAGGCGACAGCCTTCGGGAGTCGCACCGCCTGGCTGCGGTTGCTGGTAAACACGGTCGAACTGGTCATGGGCTCTTCACTAGGGATATGCCGGCGCCATATACGTCCTTGGACGCGGGAAATCAAGGCTTCGAGCGGCCCAGGCGTCACGCGGCCCCGCCGCCAGCGGTCCTGAGCCAGGCTGCGCCGCAGGCCTTGGCGAGCTCGCGCACTCTCAGGATGTAGCTCTGGCGCTCGGTGACAGAGATCGCGCCGCGCGCATCGAGAAGATTGAAGGCGTGGCTCGCCTTGATGCACTGATCGTAGGCCGGGAGCGCCATCAGATGGCGGTCGCCCGACCCGCCGAGCTTCAACAGCGAGCGGCACTCGGTCTCGGCGTCCTTGAAGTGCTGGAACAGGATCTGCGTGTTGGCGTGCTCGAAATTGAAGCGGGAATATTCCTCTTCCGCCTGCTGAAAGACATCGCCATAGGTGACGCGCGCCTCGCCGTCGCCGCCGTTGAAGTTGATGTCATAGATGCTGTCGACGCCCTGCACGTACATGGCGAGACGCTCGAGGCCGTAGGTCAGTTCGCCGGAGACAGGCGCGCATTCGAACCCGGCGACCTGCTGGAAATAGGTGAACTGCGACACTTCCATGCCGTCGCACCAGCATTCCCACCCGAGACCCCATGCGCCCAGCGTCGGGCTCTCCCAGTCGTCCTCGACGAAGCGCACGTCGTGGAGCGTCATGTCGACGCCGATCGCGGCGAGCGAATTGAGGTAAAGCTCCTGGAGGTTCTCCGGGCTCGGCTTCAGGATCACCTGATACTGGTAATAGTGCTGCAGCCGGTTCGGGTTCTCGCCGTAGCGCCCGTCCTTGGGACGGCGGGACGGCTGCACGTAGGCGGCCTTCCAGGCGTTTGGGCCAAGCGAGCGCAGCGTCGTCGCCGGGTGGAACGTGCCGGCGCCGACCTCCATGTCATAGGGTTGCAGCATGACGCAGCCCTGGCGCGCCCAGAAGGTCTGAAGCGTGAGGATGAGCCCCTGAAAGGACCTCGCGGGGTCGAGCGCGGCGTCTTGGGGGGAGGGCTTCACATCTCGGTCGATCACGGCGCGGCGACCCTAGAGCGCGCTGCGAAAAAGTGGAAGCCGGTTTTTCGCGAAAAAGCGCGCGGGATCAAGCAGAGACGCGGGCGCGGATGGTCAACGCAACGGCTGGATCCTGCCGTGCGCCTCGGCGATGAGAATTTGCCTCTCGTCCCGACTGCCGCTAGAGGCAGTCGCTCGAATCAGGGAGGCCCACGCCCATGCGTCCGTCGAAACGCGCCGCCGATGAAATGCGCTCCGTGAGCTTCGAGCGTGGAGTTGCGCGTTACGCGGAGGGCTCGTGTCTCGTCCGGTTCGGCGAAACGCATGTGCTGTGCGCGGCGTCGCTCGAGGACAAGCCGCCGCCGTGGCTGCGCGGGCAGGGACGGGGATGGGTCACGGCCGAATACGCAATGCTGCCGCGCGCGACCACGACGCGAACGAAGCGCGAATCGGCGACTGGCAAGGTCTCCGGCCGCACCCAGGAGATTCAGCGCCTCATCGGCCGGTCCTTGCGCGCGGTGGTGGACCTGCCGCGCCTTGGCGAGCGGCAGATCACCATCGATTGCGACGTGCTGCAGGCGGACGGCGGCACCCGCACCGCCGCGATCACCGGAGCGTGGGTCGCGCTCCGCGACTGCGTGCAATGGATGGTAAGCCGCTCGATCCTGCGCGAGAGCGCGCTCAAGGACCATGTCGCCGCCGTTTCATGCGGCATTGTCGGGGGCGAAGCGGTGATCGATCTCGACTACGCCGAGGACTTCGACCGCCCACACCGACGCAAATTTCGTCATGACCGGCGCCGGCGGCCTGGTCGAGGTCCAGGGGTCGGCGGAAGGCGCGCCGTTCACCGAGCCAGAGCTTATCCATATGTTGGCGCTGGCGCGAAGCGGCATCGGCCGGCTCGTCGCGCATGCAGAAGGCGGCGATCGCATAGAGGCCCTTCGCCCCGCGAGCGGGGAGAAGGTGGCGCGACGTTCGCGCCGCCCCTCGCCCCAACCCTCTCCCCGCGAGCGGGGAGAGGGGGCAGAGTCACGGATAGTCGTGCGAGAAAACGTCCATCGCCTCGTATCCGGCGAGGTCGAGGCGGACGCGATCGGGCAGATAGGCGAAGGCGGCGCGCGCGTGCCCCGCCCGTCCCTCCCGTTCGAGCATGGCGTTGAGCTTCTCGCGCAGCGCGTGCAGGTGCAGGACGTCGGACGCGGCATAGGCGAGCTGAGCCTCGCTCAAGCCCTCCGCTCCCCAGTCCGACGACTGCTGCTGTTTCGAGATCTCCACCCCAAGCAGCTCGCGCGCGAGGTCCTTGAGGCCGTGCCGATCGGTGTAGGTGCGGGCGATCTTGGAGGCGATCTTGGTGCAATAGACGGGAGAGGCCATGACGCCGAAGGCATGATGGAGGACGCCCATGTCGAAGCGGCCGTAGTGGAACAGCTTGACGACGTTCGGATCGGCGAGCAGCCGCTCGAGATTGGGGGCGCTCGTCTGGCCAGCGGCGATCTGCACGATGTCCGCGCTGCCGTCGCCGCGCGAAATCTGCACGACGCAGAGCCGGTCTCTCCCGACGACAAGTCCCAGCGTCTCGGTGTCGATCGCCGCCGCCTCGCCAAACGACGCTTCGGCCGGCAAATCGTTGCGGTGAAAGCGAATCATCGTCGCCGCTATGCCTGATTTCGTGCAGATACAACGGGTTAAACGTTGATGACGCCATCGATAGCAGCCGCCCTCGGCGAGCGTCAATCGGGCGAGGGCAAAAGCCGGCCTCGCGGCCGGCTCTGCGGCCGAACGGCAAGCTCAGGCGGCGGCGGACTGGCTCGGTTCGCAAATCCTTGCGACCGCGGCGCAGAATACATAGCCGACGCCCCGAACCGAGCGAACGAGCGGGGGGCGGTCGCCGCCGCCGGCCAGCTTCTTGCGCAGTCGCGCCACGAGCGTATCGATCGAGCGATCGAAATATGTCCACTCGCGCCCCCGCAGCGCGCCAAGCAGGACGTCGCGCGACAGCGTTTGCCCCGGCTGTCGGAGAAAGGCCATCAGGAGGTTGAACTCGGACGACGTGAGGTCGACCCGCCGGCCGGTCGGGCTGATGACGTCGCGCGCCATTTCCTCGAGCGTCCACCCGGCGAACAGGTAGACCCGCTCGTTCGGCTTCATCGCGTCCGCACGGCGGATTTCGAGATCGTTCTCGCGGACCGCGTTTTCGATGACCGCCGGTCGATTGCCGGCCTCGTCCAGAATGAGTATCCGCATCGGCCGCCCCTGTTCGCTTGCCCGCGCTGCTGTCCCGCGAATTGTCAGTGAAGCGAATCGTGACATGGCGTGTTTTGTTGTCAATAATTTACCATCCGTAACCCAGGACGTTATTTGACCTGGGGTCAATAAACTCCGTTTGTCGACGGAGTAAACGAATGAATTCTTTAGCTCGCAAGGATAATTTTTCTGATCGTTTTCCGAGTGTCTTCGCCCTGACGCCGATAAGTCATCTGCCGCACACGCAAGGAAGGTCGAACAGCGGCAAGTTCAACCCGGCGCGGCGTTTCTGCCATAACTCAACGGCGCCCGAACGCCGAAACGTCTATGGTTGCATGTGCGCTGGTTATGGCGGGCGCGAATTGATGTAGAAGGGGCCGGTGAAGCTCACAAAGGCCCAGGCGTCCCATATGCGCGGCATCCCCATCGATATTCTGCGAGCCTTCGTCGCAGTCGTGGAGGCGCGGGGCTTCACCCGCGCGGCGGAGGAGCTGGGCCGGACGCAGCCGACGATCAGCCTCCAGGTGAAGCGGCTTGAGGAGCTCGTCGAGGCCCCGCTGTTCAGGAAGGGCGGACGCTTCGAGTTGTCGGGGGTGGGAGAGGTTTGTTTCGAGTACGGAAAACGCCTGCTTCGGCTGCACGACGATATGCTGGAGGAAGTCGGAGGCCGCAACAATCCGAACGGCGCCTTGCGCATCGGCATGCCGAGCGAATTTGCCTCAATCCTGGCCCCGCGGCTCGATCAGCTGCGCGCCGACACGGCGGCCCGGCCGGCCTTTGAGGTGACCGTCGAGAATTCGCAGTCGCTGTCGACCGCGTTTCGCCAGAATGCGCTTGACGTCGCGTTCGTCATTGGAACGGGCGAAAGCGAGCCGCACAGGATCGAGCAATGGCGAGGGCAGCTGGGCTGGTTCGGCGGGACGTTGGACGCCCCGGACGGCGATCGGCCGCTGCCGCTCGTCATCGCCCCCCCGGGATCGCCCATTCATGAAGCGGCGACCGGCGCGCTGCGCGCCTGCGGGCGGAAGTTCGACATTGTGTGCACAAGCTCGGACTTCGCGGTGCTCGCCGCCGCCGCATTGGCTGGTCTCGGCGTCACGCCGATGATCGAAGGGCTCGCGCCGCGGGGATTGGCGCCCTGCCTCGACAGGAGCTTGCCGCCATTGCCGGAGGTCCCGATGTTGCTCCTGGCGCGTTCTCGATCCCTGGCGGTTGCAAGCCGCCGTTGGGTCGCAAGCGTGGTCGACGCCCTTCGCTCGGTTTAACCGCCCGGCACGGATTTCAACCTTCATTACATTTCGTAACAATTTGTCACCTATGCCTTCATTCGATCGTGGCAGTATTCGGCGACCCGCCACGGGGTTAGCGGACGCCGACGATGCAAATAGAGCTCCAACGACCAGTCGCCGACCAGGCCAGACCGACCGGCTCGAAGACAAGCGATGAGAGGCGCGAACTGACCCTTCTGGCCGAGTTCATGCGCCATAAATCCGTCGCCTCGCTCGCCGACGATATCGCCGGGCGTCTGGGCGTCGACGGGCGCGGCCAGGATTTGATCGTTGCGGCGGGGCTTGGCGCCGATCGCCGCCTGGGCTCGCGGGACGCCGGGTCGAGAAGGACGCCCCCACGGTCTGAGCGCCCGGCCCAGGATTAACCGCCGCGCAGCACTTCGCCGCTAACATCGAGGCGTCGGGCCCTTCATGGCCCGGCTCTCTTCGCTGAGTCGCCGAATTCGTCCATGACCTCCACGACCTCAGCCTTTCTCGCCGTGTCGCGGAATCTGCCGCGATATCAGGCGATGACCACAGCCGAGCCGGCAGTGAAATCTGCGACAGCCTATTACGAGGCCAACATCGGCGCCGTCACCTCGATTCAGGATTTCGTCGATAACTACCGATTGCTGTCCTACGCCCTTAACGCCTACGGGCTCGGCGATCAGATCAACGCCAAGGCGCTCGTCACCCAGGTTCTGCAAGGCGGCGTCGACAATCCGCAAAGTCTCGCCAACACTTTGCCCGACGCGCGCTGGAGGGCGTTCGCGGCGGCTTTCAACTTCAGCGGCGGGGGCGGCTCATCGGCGTCCTCGACCAGCGCGATCGCGACGACCGCGAGCGACTATGTCGAGCAGCAGCTGGAAAGCGATCAGGGGGCGCAGAACGTCGGCGTCCAGCTCGCGCTCTACTTCCAGCGTGTGGCCCCGACGGTCACCAGCGAATACGGCATTCTCGCCGACCCCAATCTCCTCGAGGTGGCTCAGACCATCTTCGGTCTCTCGCCGGCGACCAGCGCCGAGAACCTCGACACGCAGGCGCAGACTTTGTCCAAGCTGATGCCGCTTTCCGATCTGCAGGATCCAACGAAGCTTCAACAGCTGACCGAGCGGTTCACCGCGATGTACGACCTCACCTACGGACCGGGCTCCGGCGCGACCACGAATCTGACCGTCGAGTTCGAACAACTCGAGCTCAGGTCAGTCCGGCGCCTCGGCGGTTCTCGCCGGCGTCATCAGCTCGAACGGCGCGGCGCTCAGCACCGCGCTCAACGCTTTCACCGGCGCGTCGACGCAGATGTTTTCCGACGCCCTGATGTCCAGCCTGCAGAGGTTTTCGCTGGGCGGCTGAACGGCTCTCGCTCGCGTGCGCTGACGAGGATTTGGAAAGGCCGGCGCAAGACGCGCGGGCTAGAGCGCCCCATGCTTTCGGCGCAACGCTCCTCCCGCCTTCCCCCTCGCACCGGGCGAAGCGGCCGCGCGCCGGTCACTTCCGCCCAATCCGAGCCGGATGCGCTCTACGCCGCCGCCGTCGTTCACTGGCGCGATCGCCAACGCGACAAGGCGATCGGGCTCATCGACG
This sequence comes from uncultured Alphaproteobacteria bacterium, assembly GCA_963761435.1. Lineage (GTDB taxonomy): Bacteria > Pseudomonadota > Alphaproteobacteria > Rhizobiales > Beijerinckiaceae > Roseiarcus. The sequence goes on from CAVXHJ010000017.1 coordinate 284,737, forward strand.
AGGCCCTGCGGCTCAAGCCCGATTTCGCCCAGGCTCTGTGCATGGGCGGCTATATGCTGAGCGAATGCGGCAAGCCCGAGCCCGCGCTCCGCTTCTATCGACGCGCGCTCGAGCTCGACGCGTCGTTGACCGTCGCTCACGCCAATTCCGGCAAGCTCCTTTTCGCCGCCGGCCGTTTTGCCGAGGCGCTGGCCGCGTTCGAGGCGGCGACGACGCTCGCGCCCGACGACCCTGACGCGTGGTGCAGCCGAGCCGGCGCGCTCCGCGAGCTTGGGCGCCTCGAGGAATTGCTGGAAGCCGCCCGCCGCGCGCTCGCGCTGCGTGACGATTTCCCCGAGGCCGCGATCAATCTCGGCAATGCGCTTCTGAAGCTCGATCGCGCCGCGGAGGCGCTCGACGCCTATCGCCGGGCGAGCGCGGCGGCGCCTTCGTCGGCGGCGGCGCTCTGCGGTCAGGCGCTCGCGCTGCGCAGTCTTGGCCGCTTCCCGGAGGCGCTTCTCGCGTTCGAGGCGGCCGAGGCGCTCGGCAGCCGCGAGGCTCAGGCGGGCAAGGGCTGCCTCCTGCTCACTCTCGGGGATTTCGAACGTGGACTTCAGGGCTATGAGGCGCGCTGGCTCAAGGGGAAGTCGCTGCGTGAGGCGCTTGGCGCGCGTTTCGAGACCTGGCGGGGACCGGGGCGGCGCGGCGAGCGTGTCCTCGTGCTCAACGATCACGGTCTCGGCGATACGATCCAATTCTTTCGCTATTTGCCGTTGATGACCGCAGCCGGCGTCGATGTGACCTTCGTCTGCCCGCCGAAGCTGAGGCGCCTTCTGTCCTCGAAGACCGAAGTGCGATTCGCCGATTCGCCGCCTGCCGACGAGCCGTTCGACGCCCAGATCGCGATCAGCAGCTTGGCTTACGCCTTCGGGTCCCGGCTCGACACGATCCCGGCGCCGGTCCCCTATCTCGCGCCCGACCCTGCGTTGCGCGACATGTGGTTCCGGCGCATCGGCTCCGCCGGTTTCAAAATCGGCGTCGCCTGGCAGGGCAACCCCGATCCGGAGGCGGATCGCGCCCGCTCCATGCCGCTCCGGGCTTTGGCGCCGCTCGCGGAGATCGCGGACGTCCGGCTCATTTCCCTCCAGAAAGGCGTGGGCGAGGAGCAGCTCTCCAGTCTGCCGCGGTCGATGCGGGTCGAGACGCTCGGCGCGGATTTCGACGCCGGGCCCGACGCCTTCGTCGACACGGCGGCGGCGATGACATGCCTCGACCTCATCGTGACCTGCGACACGTCGATCGCCCATCTTGCCGGCGCTCTCGCGACGCCGGTGTGGGTCGCGCTGAAGATCGACGCGGAATGGCGCTGGATGACCGGACGCGCCGATTCGCCCTGGTACCCGACCATGCGTCTCTTTCGTCAGCTGAGGCGGGGCGTCTGGAGCGACGTGTTCGAAGCCATGGCGCTTGAAGTCGCGCCGCTCGCCGCGCGCCGCGCCACGCCGGCCGTGATTTCGGCGCCGTGCTCGCTCGGCGAACTGATCGACAAAATCACCATTTTGCGGATCAAGGCCGAACATATCCGCGACGAGGCGAAGCTCGCCAACGTTGGCCGCGAATTGGGGCTGCTCGAGCGCCTGGCGCGCGAGCACGGCCCTTCGGGGCCGGCAATCGATTCGCTGACCGGGAAGCTCGCCGCCGTGAACGCGCGTCTGTGGAGCATCGAGGAGGCGATTCGCGCCTGCGAGCGCGAGGGGGACTTTGGGCCGCGCTTCATCGCGCTCGCGCGCTCGGTTTATGGCGAAAACGACCTGCGCGCCGCGCTCAAGCGGGCGATCAACGCGCTCGGCAATTCGGCACTGACCGAAGAGAAGAGCTACGCATGATCCGGCTTAGCCGGGGACGGCGTAGTAGCGTTCGCTCAGCGCATATCGCTCGCTTGGTCTCAGCGCGTCCGCCGCCGCCTCGCCCAGCCGAATCCCGATCGTCGGTCCGCGCCGCCAGATGATTCTCGCCTCGCGCACTTCGCCCGTTTCGTCGATATGCACCGCCAAACGGGGCGGAAGCCCGATGTCGCGGGCCAGCGCGAGGCGCAACCCGCCGCGAGAGCGGTCGCATATCCGGCCTTCGCACAGAAAGCGATAAGCTCCGTCGAGAAGTTTGGCGGAACGAAGCCGCGCGGGCTGGCGCCGGCCCGAGCGCTGATCCCTGCGCTCGCCTTGGCCTCCATCCGTTTCCGAAGAGACGACGCAATAGGCGATCTCGCCTCGCTCCGCGAGTTCGCGCGCGAGCCTTCGCGCCGCGTCCGGTCGAGCGCGCCAATCCTGGCGCCGGACCCCGTGCAGCAGCGCATCCTCGGGAGGATCGTTGGGCGCCTGCCCTGGGCGGCCTCGGATTAGGGCGCCGTTAATCATTTAGAAAATACATGAAAGCATAAGGGTCGTACATCTTATGTTAACCAAGTCAGCGTAGTTTTAAGTCTTGATAAAGATCTGTCAAGAATATCGGTAACTTCATCCAGCGAAAGGTTAACAGTTTTCCGTATTGGTTAATAATGAATCCCTAACACAAAACAACAACAGCCGTCGCCACTAAGCAGCGGCCCTTCTCGTTCTGTTCGCGTCGCATTCGAGCGTTGGCGTAACCGATCGCGTTCCAATGTCAATTCGATGGGGTGGAGCAGGAGTAATGTATATCATCATCGACGATCGCGACATCGTGGCGGGAGGTTACGCCACCGGTTTTGATCGGGAGGGGGTTTCATCGGCCGGCATCGAGGCGGCGGAGTTCCGCGAATGGATCGGCAAAATCAGCGACACCGACATGCACGCCGTCGAGGCCTTTCTCATCGGCGACTGCAGCGAACGCGAAGCGCTCTCGCGATTGATCCGCGAGCGCTCGAACGCCCCGGTTCTATGCCTCAATGAGCGCCACTCGCTCGACGACACGCTCTGCCTCTTTGCCGCCGGCGCGGACGACGTCTTGCGAAAACCGATCCATGTGCGCGAAATCGTCGCCCGGGTCGGGGCGATCAACCGGCGCGTGTTCGGTGAAAAGGGTCATGTGACCGTCGGGGAACTGCGCGTCTATCTCGACGGCCGCGAACCCGAGGCGAACGGAAAGCCTTTTCCTCTCCCCCGCCGGGAGCGGCGAATCCTTGAGTTTCTGCTGCGCTGCCGCGGCCGGCGGGTGAGCAAGACGCAAATCTTCAATGCCGTCTATGGCCTCTTCGACGAGAACGTCGACGAGAACGTGATCGAGAGCCACATCAGCAAGCTGCGCAAGAAGCTCAAGCACCGGCTGGGTTTCGACCCGATCAATTCCAAGCGCTTCCTCGGCTATTGCATCGAGAAATAAGCAAACGCCTGTTCTCGCGGCAAAGGCGCGTCAACCGCGCCGTTCTTCGCCCAATCGTCTTGCCGCCGTCGGCGGGAGCCATGCTTCAGCTTCGAGGATGGCTCTCCCCGCGCGCCTTTTTGGGGGAGCTCGCCGGGGCGGGCGAGCGGCGCGCGGGGAATTCAGTCGCGAGGCTCCAATGTCGTGACGGCGAGCGGCGGGGGTCTCGTCGCCGCTCGCCGAGCGTGGATGCTACTGGAACAGCTTCAGGATGAGCGCCGCGTTCTGGTTGGCGATCGACAGCGACTGGATGCCGAGCTGCTCCTGGGTCTGCAGGGCCTGCAATTGGGTCGAGGCGGTGTTCATGTCCGCATCGACCATGCCCGCGACCCCGTTCGAGTAGTTCGTCATCAACGCGGTGTTGAACGTGTTCGCCGTGGTCATGCGGTCCTGGGTCGCGCCGATCAGGGCGGCGTAGTTGGTGACCGCCGCGAGCGCCTGGTCGACGTCGTTCAGCGCGGTCTGAGCCGCGGTCGCGCCGGCGACGCTGATGTTGGTCAGATCCGTCCCGTTCTGCACCAGGAGATTTTGCGACGCCGGCGTCGTGACGGTCGTCGTCACCGCGTAGGAGGCAGCGGTGGCGAAGGTCGGGGCGCCGCCCTGCGCGATCGAATTGCCGTTGGCGTCGAGGGCGGTGTAGGTCGTCGTGGTGGCAGTGCCGTCAAGCGCCAGCGACTGGACCGTGAACGCCTGGTTGGTCGTGTCCTCGTAGATCGCGTCCGCGCCATAGGTGGCGGTCACCGTTCCGGCGGTGACGGCGGTCGTGTCCGCCGTGTCGGCCGCGAACTGGGTCTGCAGCTCAGCCATCGTCGTCGGATCCGAAAGGGTCGACTGGCTGGTGGTCGAGGTCGGCGTGCCGCTGGCCAATCCGTAGAGCGCCTGGGCGGTGAAGCCGATGGTGTTGATGCTCCCGCCGGTGGCGGTGGCGTTGAAGCCGGAGACGAAGTTGAGCGCGGTCAGGCTGCCGTTCAGGACGTTCATGCCATTGAACGAGGCGCCGTTCACCGCGTCGGTGAGCTGTTTGCCAAGCGAGGCGAGCGAGGTGTTGATGTTGCCGATCTCGGCGCCGGGCTCGGTCGCCTGCGTCAGAGCGGTCGCGATCGAATTGATGGTCGTGATGACCGAATTGATCGCCGAGGTGGCGGTCGCGAGCACCGACTGACCCTGCGACAGGGCGTCGTTGGAGGCCTGCACGACGCCGCTGTCGGTGTTCAGCTGGGTGGCGATCGACCAATAGGACGAATTGTCGGCGGCGGAGGCGACCTTAAGTCCTGTCGAGACCTGGTTCTGGACAGTGTTCAGCGACTGCTGCGTCATCTGCAACGCCTGCAGCGCGCTGAGCGCGGCGGAATTGTTTAGAATTGAATTCATCACGGGGCTCCTGTCGGAAATGTTCGCGGGGATGGAACGACATTTCGGACTCGCACCGAGACGACGGACTGGCCGCATGCCCTTAGGCTCATGGGTCCAGAGCCTAACCGTCGTGTTGAGCCGAGGCGCTCAGCGCTTTTCGCGCGTCTTCGTCCTGGCGGGGCGGAGACTAGGCGCCCAACCGCTAATGGCCGGTTAATCGCGCAGCGAGCGGTTTTCCCGCCCTTCATCGCAACGCCGCCCCGGTCGCTCGCGCAATGCCGGCGCAAGCTCCGATGCCGACGATGGCTCAAGCGAATTCCTCACACCGGCTCGAATGTGGCGACGAACCTGCTGGCGCAAATCGAACGGCTTTGGGCAAACCTGCAGGGGCTCGGCCTCCGGCGTCTGACCGCGCTATCGATCATCGGCGTGGCCGCGTTCGCGATGACCGGCGTCGCCGGCTACTACCTGAGCCGCCCGACTATGGAGACCCTCTATTCGGGGCTCGACCGCGACGATATCTCAGCCATCGGCGCCGCGTTGCGCGAGGCGGGCGTGCCTTTCGACGTCAATGCCGAGAGTACCGTGGTTTTGACGCCGGCCGGACAGACGGCGGCCGCTCGAATGATCCTGGCGGAGAAGGGCCTGCCGCGCAGCGGCGCGGTCGGCAACGAACTTTTCGACAAGCTCGGCTCGCTCGGCCTGACGTCGTTCATGCAGGACGTCACCCGCCTGCGGGCGCTCGAGGGAGAACTCGCGCGCACGATTCAGATGATGCGCACGGTCAAGGCGGCGCGGGTGCATATCGTGCTCGCCGACGAGGGCTCCTTTCGCCGCGAGCGTCAGCCCTCATCGGCCTCCGTCGTGATCCGAACCGACGGCGGCGACGACCGCGCGACCGGGCAGGCGATCCGTCACCTTGTCGGCGCCGCGGTTCCCGGAATGAAGCTCGATGACGTGACGGTGCTCAACGTCGATGGCCGCCTGCTCGCCTCCGGCCCCGAGTTCGATCGAGAAGTCGCCGGACAACCTTCTCGCGCTCGAAAAGGAGGTGTCACAGGAGATCCGCGACAATGTCACCCGCACGCTGACGCCTTACCTCAGCTCGCGCAATTTTCAGATCTCGGTCGCCGCCAGGCTGAACGCCGACAAGACCCAAACGAACGAGACGATCTACAATCCGGACAGCCGCGTCGAGCGCTCCGTGCGGGTCACCAAGGAACAGCAGAGTTCGCAGAACGCCGCCGGGGAGCAGCCCGCGGGCGTCGAGGCCAACCTTCCGAAGCCGAAAACCTCGAGCGGCGAATCGAAACAGTCGAACGATCAAACGCAAAAGCGCGAGGAGCTGACGAACTACGAGGTCTCGTCGAAGTCGATCCAGACGACAAGCGCCGGCTTCGCGGTGCAGAACCTGTCCGTCGCCGTGCTGATCAACCGCGCCGCCTTCAACGCCTCTCTCGGCGACAAGCCGTCCCCGGAGGCGCTCGCCGGTCAGGTCCACGAGATCGAGCAGCTCGTCGCGTCGGCCGCCGGCCTCGATAGGCAAAGAGGCGACACGGTGAAGGTCTCGGTTGTCGATTTCATCGACTCCGCCCACGACCTGGACCCGGCGCCCGGCCCCTCGATCACCGAGATTCTCGCCCATCAGGCGGGAACGATCGTCAACGCCGGCGCAATCGTGGCGGTCGCTGCGATCGTGGCGTGGTTCGGGGCGCGGCCCGCGCTCAAGATCGCGCTGGCTCCGCGCGTCGCGGAGATCGGCGCCGCGCGCGGCGCCTCGGGTGGCCAGAACTCCGGCGCTGGGGCCGCCTGACGGCGCCGGCCGCCCGACGGAGACCATCCTCATCGAAACCGATTCCAGCCAGGACGACGCGTTCTTGCAGGCGTTGCTCGCGCGGCGCGACAACGGCCCCGGGCGCAGGCTGCAGAAGCTGGTCGAGTTCGATGAGAACCACGCCGCCACGATCCTCAAACAATGGATCCGTCAAGGAGCGAATGGATGAAACCGCTATCGATCGCAGAATATCTCGATCATCTCGGGCCGGCGTCAGTCGAGAAGGCGCCGCCGCGACGCGAGAGCTCGCCATTTCGCCCTCGAACCCTGCCGGGCCTCGCGGGCGGCGAGCCCCGTTCGCCCCCCGCTTTCGCGCGCCAAGTCGCCGGCGCCGGCGATCCGCGTCGTGAAGAGACGCCGCGCCCCACGCCGTGGGACCGGAAGCCCTCCGGAGTTGAGTCCACGGCGCGCCAACTGCAGCCGCCAAGAGAGGCGGCCAAGCCGGACGACATCGCCGTGAGGCTCGCGGAAGCCCACGCGCGCGGCCGCGACGAAGGCCTCGCCGAGGGGCGGGCGGAGGCCTCGGACCGGCGCGCCGCCGAACTCGCCGCCGGGCAGCAGGAGGCGCTGGCGGAGCGTGAGGAGTTCCAGCGAAATGAATACGCGCGTCTCGAAGGCGCGATCCGTTCCGGACTCCGTCAGATCGAGGCCGCCCTCGGGGCCTCCGTCACTCGCATCCTCGCGCCCTTTCTGGAGAAGCAAGTCGTGAAGCAGGCGGCGGACGAATTGTGCGCGGCCGTCGCCCGGATATGCGCCGGCGGCTCGCCGGGATTGATGACGATTCGCGGGCCCGAGCGCGTGCTCGCCCTCATGCGCGAACGGATCGCCGACCTGCCGGTCGTCGTCGACTTCGTCGTGGACAAAGGCCCGGAGGCGGTGGTCGAGGCCAATGTCACGCAAGTCGCAACCGAGCTTCGCTCCTGGGCCGAGTTGCTCGCCTCGCTCGACGCCTGAGCGGCGCCGATGACCGCGCAGCAACACCAGGAAATTGTCGTCGTCAAGCGCCGCGGCTTGCAGGAGGACGAGCACCATGGCGGCGCCTGGAAGATCGCCTTCGCCGATTTCATGACCGCGATGATGGCCTTCTTTCTGGTGCTGTGGATCATCAGCGCCACCGACAAGAACACCAAGACGCTCATCGCGCGCTATTTCAATCCGGTGAAAGTCGAGGAGCCGGCGAAGGCGCAAAAGGGCATCCATGGCGTGCCGGTCAAGGACGCCTATTCGCCGGGGGTCGATTCCGCCGCGCCGAACGCCGCGAAACCGTCGTCCGAGCGCGCCGAGTCCACCGAGGGCTCCGACGACGACGGCCCGGCGCCGACGGCGAACCAAACCGACAAACGCCGCCCGGCGACGCCGCAATCGCCGCTCGCGCCTCCGGATCCAGCCAAGCCCTATCCGACGATGTCGGAGATTGAGCTGTTCAGCGACCCGCGCGCCAGTCTCGACAAGATCGCCGGCGCGCCGCCGCCGGGGCCCCGCATCGATCCATCGGCCACTCTCAAGGGCTACGGGGAGGTAGGGCCCAGCGCCGACGAGGCGCTTCGCGATCCGTTCCGTCCGCTCGGCAGCGACCAGGCGGTCAATGTGGCGAGGTCCGACACCGGCGCTCCGCCGGCCGCGGCCGCCCGCGGCGACCAACTGACGCCGGAAGCGACGCCTGGCGCGCCCGGGGCGCAGGATGGCGCGAAACCGGCGCCAGCCGCAGCCGCGCCAGAGGCCGGCCCCAGCCAGCCTCAGGCGGCGCAATCGCCGGCGCCCGCGTCGGCTTATCCTCCCGCTCCCGACGCCGCCGAGGCGCGGCAGACTGCGGCGTCCAACCTGCTGGCCGATTTGAGGAAGCGGCTCGCGGGCGAGGGGCCCGCGAATCAAGGCCCCGAGCTCAACGTCGAGGCGACTCAGGAGGGAATCCTCATCAGCCTCACCGACCGGCAGAATTTTTCCATGTTCGCGATCGGCTCCGCCGAGCCGCAGCCGCGCGTTCTGCGGGTCATGGACGCCGTCGCCGCGAGCCTGCAAACCATGCCGGGCGCAATCATCGTGCGCGGCCACACGGACGGCCGTCCCTACCGCTCGGCGACTTACGACAATTGGCGGCTGTCGTCGGCGCGGGCGCAAATGGCCTATTACATGCTCAATCGCGGCGGACTCGTGGAAAAGCGGTTCGAACGTGTCGAGGGCTATGCCGACCGTCGGCTCAAGGACCCCTCGCACCCGCTCGCGGCCGAAAACCGCCGGATCGAAATTCTCGTCCGCGAGGCGGCGCCATGACCCGAGCCCGCCACGCATGGGCCGCAGCCGCGCTTGCGCTCCTCGCGCCCGCGGCGGCGTTCGCCGATTCAGCGAATGTCGCCGACCTTGTCGACGATCTGCGCAGGATTCAGGTTCAGATCGCCCAGGGCGACAGAGCCGCCTACGCGGCTCAGCTCAATCAACTGAAGATCATCGGCGCGGCGATCGCGACCGCTCGGCCTGAAACCTGGAAGGATCCGCGCCAGGCGGATTCGCTTGTCATTTATATCCTCAGCGGCGGGTCGCTCGCCGATATCGCGCCGCTCCTGAAAGGCGACGCGATTGTCGAGTCCGAGCGGACGTTGGCGCAGGGCGCGCTTGCCTATGTCACGAACCACGAGGCCGACGCCGCGTCTCTCCTCGGCAAGGGGGACCTGAACGCCCTCGACACGCGCATGGCGGGCGAGGTCGCCTTCGCCCGCTCCGTGCTCGAGACGAGGCGGGACCAAAAGGCCGCGGTCGCGTTTCTCGATCGGGCCCGCCTGCTTGAGCCGGGCGGGTTGGTCGAGGAGGCGGCGCTGCGGCGCGAAATCGCCCTCCTCGCAGAGGCGAAGGATGCGCCGCGGGTGGCGATGCTGACCCGGCAATACGCGACCCGCTTCGCCCAATCGCTCTACGCCGCCGACTTCTTTCACGACCTCGCGGTTTCCATCGCACGGCTTGGCCTCGCCGACGATCGCGCCAACTACGATCTTCTGTCACGGGCGGTCGCCGCATTGGCGCCCGACATCCGGCGCGGCTTTCTGCTCACCCTGGCCAAGTCCGCCGTCGTCAACACGCGATTCGACGCGGCCGCGGCGGCGGCGACCGAGGCGCTTCAGGGCGCGGGCGCCGACAGTCCGGAAGCCATGCGCGCTCGCCTCTACCTTGCGGCCAGCCGTATGTTTTCCGACGCCTATGACGCGGCCGTCGCCGATCTGCAGACGATCGCGGTTTCGAAACTTGATCGGGCCGACGCCAATTTGCTGGCGTCCGCCCGACGGGTGGCGGCGGGATTGCGGATCGCTCCGGACGCCGGCTTCCTCAGTTCGCGGGAGCCTTCGCTCGAAGACGGGGACAAGGACAAGGCGAGCGGGCCGGCGCTGACGATAGCGCGCGCGCGCGAAGCGCTCGAGCGCACCGCCGATCTCGTGCGCACGCCCGAAGCAGGCGGGCGATGACCGCGCCCGCCGCCGCTCCCGCGCCCGCCCCGATCGTTGCGCCCGCGCTGCGCGCCGCGCCACAGGCCGCCACAGACCGCTCCGCTTTCGCGGCGGTGCTCGATTCGCTTCCACGCGTGGCCGCGAAATCCGGTTCCCCGGCGTCCGACGGGGGAGCGCGGGCCTTGGGCGCGCCGCAGCAGGAAAAGGCGCCCCAAGCGCCGCCAGACGGACGCCCGACGCTCGGCGACGGCGCATTCCTGTCGTCACTCGCGTTCGCCCTGCCCGCCGCCCTGGGGACGAACCAGGCCGCCGAGACGGAGGCCGAGGCGCCGTCGGCAGCGCCGGCGTCGATGACAAAGGCGGGACTCGCAAGCGCTGTCGCCTCGAGCGCCGCGACCGGCGCGCAGGCGGGGCCGGGCGCCGCGAGACTGACTGGCGAGCGCGCCTTTCACTTCGCCCTCTCAAGTCCGGCTGCTGTCGCTTCGCTGACTGCCGGACAGGTTCAAATCAGTGCGCCGTCCTTCGCTCCGGCGGCGACCGCTGGCGCGGGCGAGAACAAGGCGCTGGCTTCGCCGGCTCTTCCGCCGCCGGCCGCCGTTCGCGGAGCCGTCACATCGGCGAGTCCGGCCACGAGCCCGGTGCGAACGGCCGCCCAGGATAGCGCGCGAGGCGGGCGCAAGTCCGACGCCGCGGCGCCGTCCTCGCTTCCCCGGGCCACGAGTCCGGCCGCCCCGTCCGCCAAAGCCGCGCCGAGCGACGACGCGGCGGACGCGGGCCGGCCCGATCCCGCGGCCACGCAGGCAACGGCCTTTGGCGCACAGCCGTCCGCGTCCGCGGTCGCCGCGCCGTTGTTCGGCTCCGATGACGCTCCTGCGAGGGCCGCGGACGTCGTGCGCGCAAGCGCGCCTGTCGCCAGCCCGGCGCCCCCGACCCAGCCGGTGAAGGAAATCGACGTCGATCTTTCGCCAAGCGGCCTCGAGAACGTGTCGATGACGATGCGGCTTGCCGGCGAGAGGCTCTCGGTCGTCATCCACGCGGCGAGCTCGCAGACCGCGGGCTCGATCGAAGGCGCGCGCGACGCGATTGCCGATCGCCTCGCGGCGATCGGGCAGCCGCTCGATTCGATCATAGTCAGGCAGACGGGCGTGAACGCCGATGGAAACACGAACGGAAACGCATCCTCCTCGGATGAAGGCTCGACGGGCGGCGGGCGCCGAACGGGAGAAGGCGCAAGCGAACAGAGCGGGTCGAATTCGTCTCGGCGCGGCGCTGATCGCGGTCGCAGTTTCTAGCGTCGGGCCTTCGCGCGCCGAGGAGTCGCTCGCGTGCGAGCGCGAGATGACGCGCGCTGCGGCGCTGAACGGCGTCCCGCTCAATGTGCTCTATTCGGTCGGGCTGACGGAAACCGGGCGCAAGGGCGACCTCAGCCCCTATGACATGAACATCGACGGAAAGGATGTTCATTCCGCCACGCTCGCCGAGGCGATGGCGACTTTCGCCCGGGCGAAAGCGCAGGGCGCGAGGCTCATCGACATCGGCTGCATGCAGATCAACCATCACTGGCACGGCGGCGACTTTGCGTCGCTCAGCGAGATGTTCGATCCCGTGCGCAATGTCGAATACGCCGCGCGGTTTCTGAAGACGCTGCGCGCCGAGGAGGGCAATTGGACGCTGGCGGTCGCGCGCTACAACGCCGGACCCGACAATCCGGCGGCCGAGCGCGCTTACGTCTGCGCCGTCATCCGCAACATGATCGCGAGCGGCTTCGGGCGCTGGACGGCGAACGCGAGCGCGCTCTGCCGGTAGCGCTCCGCTGGCCTCGTCCTGAGGAGCCGCGCAGCGGCCTCGAAGGCAATCCAGGGAACGTCGAGCGCCGCCGCGCACCCGTGGCTTGCTTCGTCGCTCCGCCTTCGCAATGACGTATCCTCTGAACGAGCCATGCTCCGGTTCACGTCACGTCTTGGCTTCGCGCACGATCTCAACCCCCACGGCGCCTTCGATGACATCGAGTTTCTCGGCCCTCACGCGGACCCTGCGTACGCGGGCATCCTTGAGGACAATCTCGGCCACGTCCTCGGCGATCGTCTCGATGAAGTTGACATGTCCCCGCCCGGTCACGAGCCGGATCGCGTCCAGGATGACATCATAGGAGAAGACAGCGCGCATGTCGTCGGCGCGGGCGGCCGGACGCTTCACCAACGCCTCGACGTTGAACACGACGCGCTGCGGGCTCCCGTGCTCGCGCTTATAGGCGCCGAGGTCGGCGGATGCGGGAAAGTCGCGAATGAAGATGGTGTCGCATTCGCTTTCGTCCGGCCGAGCGGGGCCTTGGCCGGGCTTGGCCTCGGCCGGGGCGCCGTTCGCCTCGCTTTTATGCGGGATGAGGGCGCGGATGCGGGCGATGGCGCGCGCATCGAGCGGGCCGCTGCGTTTCCCGCCCGCGCATAGGGCCCGGCGAAAGCCCAGGATTGACGGAGCGACCAGAAGCAGGCGCGGCACGTCCGGCGGCTCGAGCGATCCCGCGAGCCCGGCGTCGAGCGCTAGCGCACGGCAGCGGGCGCAGAACGCCTCGAGCGCAGACGGGGTCTGATAGTCGAGGAGCCGCTTGCCGCCTTTTTCGGCGGTGTCGAGCAGGGCCCCTTTGAAGCCGATTTTCCCCAGGCGCGGCAGGCAGTCGAGATCGGGGGTTCGATCGGCCCACAGCACCCCGACAAGGCCAACCTCCGGGGCAAGCGCCCGCAAGACGCCCTCGAGCGGATCGAGCGAGCGACTGTCGACCGCGAGCTTGACCGCATCGACGCCGGCAGCGACCAGCATGCGCACGCGCTTGGCGAGTTCGCCGGCTTCGTATGGCGGCGCGCCGAGCGCCGCGCCGACCCGCCGCCGACGCGCCGAGATCGTCTTGAGGCCGGTTTCGACCGCCTCCCACGGGGCGGCGGCAAGCGGCCCTTGGCGCGGGTCCTCGAAATCGATGAGGTCGGCCCCGCCCTGGAGCGCCATTTTGGCCTCCGCCGCGTCCGCGACGCTCGCCAGCATCAAGGTCATTGCGCGCGGACGCCCGATGATCGCCCCATCCGTTCCTCAGGCATCGACCTTCTGCTTGTATGATCGCCAGCGCAGGGCGTCGGCGCCGGATTGCGCCTCCGCCGTCGCCGTCGCCACGATGCGCTCATGGTCCGGCGACTTGTGGCAGGCGGGATCGGCGTTGCGGGCGTCTCCGGTCAGCGCCAGCGCCTGGCAGCGGCAGCCGCCCCAGTCGATCTCGCGCCGGTCGCAGGAGCGGCAGGGCTCGCGCATCCATTCCGTTCCGCGGAACGCCTTGAACGCCGGGTTCAGGCGCCAGATGTCGCTGAGCGAATGATCGCGCACGTTCCAGAACTCGAGGCCCGGAATGCTCTCGGCGGCATGGCAGGGCAGCGCCTTGCCGGTCGGCGACACATTGATCGCGATCCGCCCCCACCCCCCCGCGCAGGGCTTGGGATAGCGCGCGTAGTAATCGGGAACCACCATGTCGATGACCAGCTCGCCCTTGAGGCGCGCCCGCGCCTCTTCCACGAGCGCGATCGACCGTTCGACCTCCTGCCTCGGCGGCATCAGCGCGGCGCGGTTCAGGAGCGCCCAGCCGTAATATTGGGTGTGGGCGATTTCGAGCCGCCGCGCGCCGAGTTCCACCGCAAGCGCGATGAACGCGCCAACTTGATTGAGATTGGCGCGATGGATGACCGCGTTGATGGTGAGCGGCAGGCCGATCCTGGTCACGTAGCCGGCGAAGGCGCGCTTGCGCTCCCACGAGCCGGGATAGTGGCCGAGCCGGTCGTTGGTCTCCTTGTCGGCGCCCTGGAAGGAGAGCTGCGCATGGTCGAGGCCGGCGCCGGCCAGTTCCCCGGCCAGTTTTTCGCCGGCCCCGACGCCCGAGGTGATGAGATTGGTGTAGAGGCCGCTCTCGGAGGCGTGGCGGGTGAGTTCGACGATGTCGCGCCGCGCCGTCGGCTCGCCCCCGGTGAGATGCACGTGCAGCGCCCCGAGCGCGGCGGCCTCGCTGAACACGCGCTTCCAGGTTTCCGTATCGAGCTCGCCGCCCGGACGCTCGAGCGCCAGCGGATTGGAGCAATAGGGGCAGCCGAGCGGACAGCGATGGGTGAGCTCGACCAGAAGCCCGATCGGGGCCATGGGCGGGGGCGGCTGATGCGCGGTCATGTTTCGAGGACCCTCTTGGCCTTGAGGTCGGCGAGCATCGCGACGACGTCCTTTTCGATCACCGCCGCGGGCGCAGTATAGCGCTCTGCGAGCTCGGCGACGATCGCCCCGAGATCGCGCTTGCCGTCGCAAAGCTCGAGCACGGCGGCGGCGGTGGCGTCGATCTCGAAGATCCGCTCCGGCGCGAGCAGCGTCCAGCGCCCGCGCGCCTCGTCGCGCTTGAGCCTCACGCCGCGGGGGAGATGCGGTCTCGATTGCGAATTAAGCTCCATCGCGATTCCCAGGCCGCGGTCGATTCCGCGCGCGCCCCCTCCACCACGCTGCGCGTGGTCCCCCTCCCCCGCTTCGCAGGGGAGGATAGCGCCGCGCATCCTCCCCCGACTCGCGGGGGAGGGGAACCGTCCGCAGGACGGTGGAGGGGGCGGCGGCGCCAAAGCGCCGGGCAACTATGCTCCATGAGTTCTGTCATGCGCTCGGCCTGAACGCGCCGGGCGGAACCGCGCCGCTGACATAGGCGTGATGCAGCGCGTCGAGCTGCGCCCACAGGACATCGGTCTTGAATCTCAGCGCGGCGAGCGCGCCCTGCTGCTCGGCGACTGTCCGCGCGTTGCGTTTGACATAGTCGAGCGCGAAACCCGCGTCTCTGGGCGCCTGGTCGAGCCGGCGGCGGAAATAGGCCACCACTTTCTCGTCGATGAAGCTGTAATTGGCCAGCATTCCGGCGATGCGCCGCTTGTGCAGCGAGGGCGCGAAGAGCTCGGTCAGGCTCGACGCGACCGCCTCGACCAGGGGCCGCTCGCGCACGAAGCGCACATAGGCCTGAACCGCGAATTTGGTCGCCGGCAGCGCGCCGTCCTGCGAGATCACGTAGTCGCGGTCGAGGCCGAGCCCGTCGGTGAGGATGAGCCACCGCTCGATGCCGCCCGGGTCCTCGCCCAGGCCGTCATGGTCGGCGATGCGGTGCAGCCACTCGCGGCGCAGTTCGCGATCCTCGCAGCGTCCGATGAGGGAGGCGTCCTTCATCGGGATCGCCGCCTGATAGACGTAGCGGTTGAGCGCCCACGCCTGCACCTGGCCCTTGGTCGAGCTTGCCGTCGTGCAGAAGCCCATGGAACGGATGCAAGTCGTGGTAGCGCTCGGGGCCGATTGCGCGCAGCGCCGCCTCGAGCGCCTCCGGGCTCATCGGCTCGGGGGCGGCGTGCTTGTTCATGGGGCAACCTCCATGCCGTCGAACGCGATCTCCCAGCCGGCCGCTTTCACCTTCGCCTCTTCGGGCGATCCTTCGATCAGGATCGGATTCGAATTGTTGATATGGATGAGGATGCGCCGCACATGCTTATGCCGCGAGAACGCCTCCAACGCGCCTCCTGGTCCGCTGACCGGCATATGGCCCATGCGCCGGCCGGTCTTGTCGCCAAGCCCGTTCGCGATCATTTCGTCGTCGGCGAACAGCGTGCCGTCGAAAAACAGCACGTCCGCATCGCCGGCGCGCGACTTGAGGTCCTCCGTAACATGGGCGCAGCCGGGCGCATAGACGAGCTTGCGGCCCCCAGCCTCAGCGGCGACACAGACCGTGCCTTCGCCGACGTCGTCGAGGCTGACGCTCCCCTCTTCGAGCCACAGCGGAACTTTGCCGGGAACCGCGAACAATTCGAGCTTGATCCCAGGCAAAGGCTCGAATTGTTCGCCGAGACGAACCGCGCGGCGCGGGGCGACGCCGCGATCGACCACATCGAACATCCGATTGGCTCCAATGGCGTCCAGCGTCGACTGGGTCGCGAAGATCGCAAGCGGCTGGCGCTCGCGCAGCGCCAAAAGTCCGGCCGCCGCGTCGACCTCGGCGTTGGTCAGGACGACAGCGCCGATCGGCGAATGGCGCCCCTCGCCCTTGGGCTTGAGCGCCGGCGTCGCCAGAATCTGCTGACGAAGATCGATCGAGGCGTTGAGCAGGACCCAGCTGGCGCCGTCGACGCTGAGCGCGAGGCTCGCCTGGCTGCGAGGCTTGACCCGGCCGTCGCCGCTCCAGGCGAGCTGGCAGACGCGGCAGCCGCAATTCCACTGCGGCACGCCGCCTCCCGCCGCCGAGCCGAGCACGAGCGCCCTCAACCGCGCCTGAATCGGCTCAACGGGGGACATAGTTGAAGCTCGTCGCGACATGGGCCGAACCGCCCGGAGGCGGAGGAAACCGGGTCGACTGCACCAGGGTGCGCGCCGCCGCGTCAAGGTCCCGGTCGCCGGAGGAGCGCGTGATTGCGAACGAGGCGACCGCGCCCGAAGGCCCGATGGTGAAGGCGACGCCGACCGCCCCTGTCGCTCCGCGAGCCCTGGCGGCCTGCGGATAAAACAGGCGGCTGCGGATCGCCGAAGCGATCTCCGACTGATAGGCCGAGAGGGACGCCGCGCTCGCCGCTGCGCTTGAGGGCGCCGCCCCCGACGGGGCGCCGCGCGACGCCTGCGCCGGTGGAGCGGCGCGAGACGCCGAGTCGGCCCCCCGAGGCGCCGTGGCTGGCCTCGGCGCCGCGCTCGTCCGGGGTCTCGGCCCTTCGACCCGCGCAGGCGGACGCGGCTTGGGCGGCGCCTCGACCGGCCTTGGACGAGGCGGCGGCTGAAGCTCGACCGCGGCGGGAGGCGGAGGCTGCTCCACAGGCGGGGGAGGCTCCTCCACCGGCGGCGCCGGGGGTTGTTCGGGCGGCGGCGCGGGGGGCTGCTCGACGGGCGGCGGCGGCTCCTCAACGGGCGGGGGAGGCTGCTCCACCGGCGGAGCCGGGGGTTGCTCCGGCGGCGGCGCGGGGGGCTGCTCCACTGGCGGCGGGGGTTGTTCCGGCGGCGGCGGGGGAGGCAGCTCGACGGGCGGCGGCTTCCTTCAACGGGCTCAGGCGCGGTTTCCGGTGAGCGCGGCGGCTCGGGCGCGGCCGCCTCGGGTGGGGGAACCGGAGGCGCAGCATCCGGCGAGGGCTCATGGGCCGCTTCGGAAGGCTTCTGCGGCTCAGCCGGCGCCGGCGCCGGAGTTTCCGGCGTAATGTCGACGATGATCTCGCAACTCGCTCCGGATGAGGGCGGCTCGAGACGAGGCAGCGTCAGGAGCGCAAGCGCATGCGCGGCGGCGACAACCGCGATGACCGCGGGCCGCTGCCAGGGCGGCCTGAGTCGCGCCGGCTCGAAGTCGCCTCCCCCGCCGAAAGTCGCCGCGGTCATGGCGGCGGCGAATTTTGCGGCGCAGGCGGCTGCGTCTTGCGGGGGGCGGAGACGATCGCGATGCGGGACACGCCGCCGGCGGCAAGGTCGTCCATGACCGAAACGATGTCGCCATAGGCCGCATCGGCGTCGCCTCGCAACTGGACCACGCCGCTCGAAGCTCCCAGCATCGCCTTCACCAACTCCACGAGCTGGTCGCGCGAGACCTGCTGCTTCCCGACCGAGATCGCGCCGTCCTTCGTCACCGCGACGACGACCGGGTCCTTCGCTTCGAGCGGCTCGGCCGTCCGGGCGCTCGGCAGGTTGACCTTGATGCCGCTCGCCAGCATCGGCGCCGTGACCATGAAGATGATCAGCAAAACCAGCATCACGTCGACCAGCGGCGTGACGTTGATCTCGGCCAGCGGCTGATAGAGGCCCTCGCCGACCTTGCGCGGCTTGATCGCCATCACGGCGCCTCCGCGCGCCGGCGCTGGCCCTCGTCGCGGACGACTTCGGCCGGGCGCGACAGGAGGGCGAGCGCCCGCTCCTCGACGAAGGAGGCCATGGTCTGGCCGAGCCGGGCGTAGGCTGCGCCGATGCGGTTATAGCCGATCGAGGCGGGAATCGCCGCCGCAAGGCCATAAGCGGTCGCCGCCAGCGCCTCGGCGATGCCCGGGGCGACCGTCGCCAGGGACGTGTCCTGCGCCTGGGAAATGGCGGCGAAGCTCGACATGATGCCCCAGACGGTGCCGAAGAGGCCGACGAAAGGGGCGACCGAGGAGATGATCGCGAGGTTGGGCAGGCCGCCCTCGGAGCGCGTCAGGAGTTCGCGCGCCGCGCGCGCCATGGCGTCGGAGATGCGCTCCCTGAGTTCCCCCGCCGTCTCGCCGGGAATGCGGCGGCGAGCCTCCTCGTCGCCGGCGACCGCGATCGCCTCGAGCGGCTTCGCGATCGCGCCCCCCGCACGCGCGGCGCGGACGGCGCGGCCAAGCCGCACGACCGAAATCGCTCCCTCGACAATGAGCACCCAGCACCAGAGCGAGGCGAGAAACAGCACGGCCATGACGAACTTGCCGACGAGGCCCGCCGCGAGAAAGAGCCCAATCGGCGATAGGTTCAACGCTTCCATGCCGGCCGCTTGCTCGCCATCATCAAACGCGCGCTCTCCGCGAAAAGTCACTTCATCCGGCCGGGCGTCCCTTAGCCCGGCTCGGGGATAGGTTCAACGCTTCCGAGCCATCCGTCATTCCCCGTTCGGTCCGAGGGTCACAACGTGATCCGCAAGCCTCCATAGATGGCGAAGGGCTTCGCCGGCCCGAAGCTTTGCGGATTGGTGATCGCTGGCCCGGTCATGAACTCTCCCGGCTGGACCAGCCCGCCGGACGTGTAATAGCGCTGATCGAAAATGTTCTGAACATAGCCGTAAAGCTGCACCTGCTTGTTATATTGATAGGACGTGTGCAGGCCAAAGACGGCGTAGCCGGGGACTTGCGGAACCGCGCCATTCTCGTTGCCGAAGATGACCTGTCCCGACGCCGCGACCATGTCCGCGCCGACACGCCACTTGTCCGTCACGGCGTAGTCGACGCCCACCTTCACCGTATTCTTGGGAATGCCGGCGATTTGCGTGCCGTTGGTGATCGGGATGTTCCCGTTGGCGTCGGCCAACGGATTGTTCTCCGAAGGCTCCATGAACGTCGTGAGGTAGATGGCGTCGATATAGGTGTAATTGGCGTAAGCCGACCATTTATCGCCGGTCCACTGGGCGCTGACCTCCGCCCCCTGGCGCAAGGTCGTGCCAACGTTGGTGTAATAGCCGAACCCGTTGAACGTGCTCACCACCGGCAGGATGTCGTTGGTGAGCGTGGTGCGGAAGAGCCCCGCCGACCATTGCAGTTTGCCCCATTGGGGCCCCAGCCCAAACGTGGCGAGGGCGTTCGTCCCCCGGAAGCCCAATTCGAAAGTGTTGCCGATGACCTGCTTGAGCGGCGGGTCGGCGGACAGGAAGTTGTCGATGATGCAGGGGTCGGTCGGACTTGCGCAGCCGAGCTCGAGCGGCGTCGGCGTGCGGTTGGTCATCGCATAGCCGGCGTAGAAGCTGATGTCGGGCGTGATCTTGTAGGTCAGGCCGACCGTCGGGTTGATGTGGTAGTAGCTGGAATAGCCGCTGAGCAGAGCGTCGTTCGTGCCCTCGAGACTGATACCCGCGAAATTGAACCGCCCGCCGCCGGTGAGCGTCAGGCGATCGGTCGCCTCGAACGTGTCGAGCGCGTAGACGCCGACATAGGTGTTGTTCGCCCTGACGTCGATCGGGTTCAGGAAGCTGTCGGGCTCGTCGATGATGAATGGCGAGGCGGTCAGCGGGTAGGCGTTGTTGAGGAAGCTGATCGTGCCGAGCGTGCTGGCGCCGGTGTAGTGGGTCCAGCCGTAGTCGAGCGACGTCCCCACGGTCAACGAGTTGTCGCGGCCGAAAATCTTGTCGGTGTCCACAACCTGCGCGCTGACGCCGACCGAGCGCGATTGCGTCTGGTTGTCGTCGTCCTCGCCGAGGTCGAGCGTTCCGCCCTGCGAGATGTCGGGGATGATGGCGCCCATCGTGCTATGCACCGGGGCGCCGTTGAGGCACGAGTACGGCGGGCAGGACGTCACGTCGGTTCCGTTGCCGTCGACGTGCTGCTGGTTGAACTGGCGGTAATAGGCCCCGGCCTGGAAATTGAGCGTCGGCGACCAGGCGTAGGCGCCCGTCCACTGCAGCATCGCCATCTGGTTATTGGTGGTCTGCGGAATGGTGTAAACGCTGCTCCAGTTCGTCTGCAGCTGCTGCAGCGGCGTGTAAGCGGAGACGCCGAACTGGGTGTTCCCGGCGGTGAGCTGGAGGTGCGACTCAAATCCGTTCGCCTTGTAGCCGACATCGCCGTAGAAATTGGTGAGCTGCGACGCTCCGGCGACCCGCCAGCCGCCGTCATTGATCTGGTTGGCCGCCATATAGACGGACCAGTTCCCGACCTGCTTGCCGAACTGAATTTCCTCTTGCGCGCGATAGAATGAGCCGCCCTCGAAATCGGCCTCGAAACCCTGCCAGGTGAAGCCGTTCTTCATCGTGACGGTGACGGCGCCGCCGAGGGCGTTGAGGCCGAAGATCGGGTTCGCGGCGATGATCGTCGTCCGGTCGATCGCATTCGCCGGGATCAGGTCCCAATTGACGACGTCGCCGAACGCCTCGTTGATGCGCGTGCCGTTCTGGTAGACGGCGAGCCCCTGCGGCGTGCCGGTGACGGCGGTCGCGTCAAAGCCGCGATAGAAGAGGTCAGGCTCGAAATCGTTGCCGGAGACATTGCCGGAGGTGACGCCGGGCGCCGAACGCGCGAGCGTGTTGGGGAGCGTGGTGTCATTGAAGGTTTGCATGTCCTGCGAGCTGGTCTGCCACACCGCGAAAGGGGACTGGGCAACGTCGATCTGGCCGCCGTTGAGCGGCGTCGTCGCCACCACGTCGAAGGTCGGGAGCACGATCGTGTCGGCGCGCGCCGCCGCCGTTCCCGCAATCAGAACGGCGAAGCCGGAAGCGGGCAAACGGCCAGCCGTCGAGCGTTTCACGCAGCGATCCCCCAAAGCGCGCAATCGTAACGCGGGCGTCGCGAGCAGGCTCCTTTGGGGAGCAACGAGCCGGGAGCCTCGCAAGGTCCGCCCGCGACGATTTCGAAGACTAAGCCGGCGGCGCGCCGCAAGGTATTTCAATGATTGGAGGAATTGCAGGGATTAGGTCCCGGCAGGGCCGGGAAATTCTCCCGGCGCCGCCACGGCCGCGGCCGCCCCGAAACGCGCCTCGACCACCACCCCGCCGCCGGGCGGAGAGGCGATGGCGACCTGGCCGCCGAGGAGCCGGACCCGGTCGCGCATGCCGGCAAGCCCCATCCCGGCTTCGCTGTCGCCCTTCAACCCGCGGCCGTCGTCGGCGACGCGAATGACGAGGCCGGCCAGCGCCTTGTCGCGCAGGCCGGGCTCGGGAACCGGCGTTTCGAATCCGAGCGACACGTCGATGCGCGTCGCTCCGGCGTGGCGGAAGGCGTTGGTCAACGCTTCCTGGACGAAACGATAGGCCATCAGGCTCGCTCGCTCGCCCATCGCCTCGGCGCGCGGATCGACGTCGAGCGCGACCGCAACCCTGGGCTCGGCTCCCCGCCAGTGAGCGACCAGCGCCTCGAGCGCCTCGGCGAGCCCCAATTCCTCGAGCGCGGCTGGACGCAGGTCGGCCAGAATGCGGCGGTTCTGGCCTTGAAGCGCCTCGATCTGGGCCTCGATCGCGGTCGCGGCGGCGCGCGCCGCCGAATCGCCGCCAAGCTTTTTCGCCAGCACCGCGGCGCTCGCGCGCAAGGCGAAGAGATGGGGCCCGAATTCGTCGTGAAGCTCGTGCGCGATTGCGTGGCGTTCCTCATCCTGGGCGTCGAAGACCCGCTCAGCCAGTTCAGCGTTGGCGCGCTTCAAGCCGCCAAGCGCCTCGGCCAGGCTGTTGACCTTGGCGTTGAGGTCGCGAATCTCCGGCGGTCCGCCCCCTTCGGCGCGCGCGGCGTAATCGCCGGCCTCGAGTTCGGGCGAGCGCGGCGCCGGCGACCCCGAGCGGCTTCACCGCGCGCCCGACCAGAAGGCTCGTCGCCCCCAAGGCCGCGAGCGCCATCAGCGCCCCGACCACCGCGTGATCGCGGGCGCCTGCCCAGACTTCGTCGATCTCGTCGCCGGGATCGGCGACGATGACGATCAACTCCGTTCCCGCCGTCGCTCAAGCTGACCGGAATGGCGGCGACCTCGCCCGGCGCATTGATGAGCGCGCGAAACCATTGCGGGGCGTCCAACTCGTTGTTCGCCTCGCGCATGATCGACGAAGCGAGCGATGGATCGCCGAGTCCCGCCCGCACGTGCCGCAGGTTCTGGAGGCTGGCGACCAGCGCCTCGACCGCGCTGCGCTCGGGCTTCTCCGGCAAGCGGGCGAGGGCCGTCGCAACGAAATCCTTGGTCAGCCGCATGGCGCTTTGCGTTTCGGCGCGGGTTCGTCCGCTCGCCTGAAAGACGACATGCCCGGCGTCGACCGCAAGCCAGAGGGCGAACAGCGAAGCAAAAATGAGATTGAGCCGATTGCGCAGGGAGACCGAACGCCACATCCGCCTCACGCCTTTCCGGCGTCACCGTTGATTTTGCCCGCGCTCCTGTCAATGCTGGGACAGAATGCGGGGCGTGGTCCGATCGCTTGGTTCGCCAAGAAGGTTTAGGCTTTTGCGGGTTCTCATCGTCGACGACCATCCGATTGTCATTTCCGGATGCCGGGCGCTTCTGGAGACGGATCCCGGCGTCGAGGTCGTGGAGGCCGAGGACAGCGCGTCCGGCTTCGCCGCCTTTTTCGATCATAGTCCCGACGTCGCCGTGATCGACATCAATCTGCCGGGACTCTCGGGCCTCGAGCTCATGCGTCGGATACTCGAGCGGGCGCCGGAGGCGCGGCTTGTGGTCTTCAGCATGAACGACGATCCCGTCGTCGCCGCGCGCGCGATTCAAGCTGGCGCCAAAGGCTACATCGCCAAGAACGACGATCCGGCGCTGTTCGCCGAAGCGGTCAGGGTGGTGGCGAAAGGCGGCCTCTATCTGCATCCCGAAATGGCGCGGCAGATCGCCTTCCTGCGCTCCGGCTCGAACGCCGACGCCATTTCGAGCCTGAGCCCGCGCGAACTCGAAATCCTGCGCCTCCTCGCCGCAGGCCGCACCATGGCCCAGATCGCCGACCTCATGAACGTCTCGTACAAGACCATCGCCAACAACTGCACCCAGCTCAAGCAGAAGCTCGGCGCCCGCTCCGCCATGGACCTGATGCGGATCGCGCTCGGGGCGGGAGTTTGAGGGGGAGCGCCGAGCGCGTTGCGTTCGGGTGGAATCATCATTGCGAGGAGCATTAGCGACGAAGCAATCCAGAGAACAAAGGACGCTCTACGGTCGCTGGATTGCTTCGCTTCGCTCGCAATGACGGCCACGGTTCGAGCCAAAGGCAATCGGCTCTAGCTAGGGTGTCGAGCGCCGCGTCCGTCGGAAAAACGGTAACTTGAAAAACATCTTTACAAAAATCAGAAATCGCGTTACATGTTTCCCATCGTCGGATCGAGCCCGCGGCCTTTGGAAGGGAGGCGGCGGGGGGCAGAAGGAGCGGGGAGAAAAATCTATCTGAATTCGCTGTAACCCATTGAAAAGTTGCGAATCCGAAAAACAAACGAAAGCAAAAGAAAGCGATTTCATTTTCGCGTATTTGCGTGGGCTTGCGCTTATTTGCATCCGTCTGAATCGGTTCGGCGCCGGGGGTTCGCCTAGACCCCCAGCGCCGCGTTCTTCAAGGGCAGCGAGCGGATGCGTTTTCCCGTGACGGCGAAGATGGCGTTGGCGACCGCGGGCGCGATCGGGGGCGTGCCGGGTTCGCCCAGGCCGCCCCATTTGTCGCCGCCCGAGAGGACGAAGTGGGTTTCGATCACCGGCGCGTCGGACATGCGGGCGATCGGATAGGAGTCGAAGTTGCCCTCGACGACCCGGCCCTGCTTGATCGTGATCTCGCCGAACAGCGCCGCCGTCAGGCCGTAGAGCACCGCGCTCTCGATCTGCATCGCGGCGGTGAGCGGGTTGACGAGATGGCCGCAGTCGACGCAGGCGACGACGCGCTGAACCCTGACGTCGCCGCGCTCGCTGACCGCGACCTCGGCGATCTCGCCGACGATGGTGCCGAAGGCCTCGTGGATCGCGACCCCGCGTCCGACGCCTTTCGGCGTGGGCTTGCCCCAGTCGCCCTTCAAGGCGAGCCTGTCGAGGACGGCGAGGAAATCGGGCCGGCCTTCGAGCAGCGCGCGCCGGTATTCGAGCGGATCGCGCTTGGCCGCATGCGCGCATTCGTCGATGAAGCTCTCGACGGCGAAGGCGTTCTGCGACGAGCCGACGGAGCGCCAGAACATGACCGGCACATGGGTGTTCTTGAGGTTGACCCCGACCTTCAGCGCTCCCGCGCGATACGGGCAATTGGCCAGGCCCTCGACCGCCTGACGCTCGACGCCGTTCTCGACCTTGCCCCAGCCGAGCGAGCGGGTGATGGAACCGACGGCGGTCGCGAAATCGAATCCGGCGGGCGAGCCGTCGGCGCCGAGCGCGGCGCGCATCTTGAGCGCCGCCTGCGGCCGGTAGCGGTCGGAGCGGATATCCTCCTCGCGCGTCCAGATCAGCTTGATCGGGCGGTTGAGGGCCCTGGAGACCTCGACCGCCTGGGTGAGCTCGTCGTTGACCGCGCGCCGCCCGAAGCCGCCGCCGAGGAAGCAATTGTGGACGAACACCGCTTTCGGGTCGACGCCGCCAGCCTTGGCGGCGAGGGCGAGCGCGGCTTCGGGGGCCTGCGTGCCCATCCAGACGTCGATGCGGTCGCCCTGCCAATGCGCGGTCGCGTTCAGCGGCTCCATCGGCGCATGCGCCAGATACGGGACTTCGTAGAGCGCCTCGACCACCTTCGCCGGCTTGACGAAGGCCGCGGCGATGTCGCCGTGGCCGCCGCCGTCGGCAAGCGGTCCCTCGAGCGCGGCGCGATACTCGGCGGCGAAGCCTGCGCTGTCGGTCGAAGCGGCCGGCCCGAAATCCCATTCGACCGGCATCGCGTGAAGCGCCTCTTTGGCGCGCCAGAAATTGTCCGCGACCACGGCCACGCCGTTGGTCACCGGCATTGCGGCGATGATCCCCCGGCGCCCTGAGATGGCGGAGAAATCATAAGACTTGAGCTTGCCGCCGAACACCGGACAATTGGCGGCGGCGGCGTAGGCCATGCCCGGCAGGCGCGTATCGATCCCGAAGCGCGCGGCGCCCGTGACCTTGAGCGGCGTATCGATGCGCTTCAGGCTTTCGCCGATGAGCTTGAACTGATCCGGCGTCTTGATCGCCGGCTCGGCGGCGAGCGCGACCTTGGCGGCCTCGGGCGCGAGTTCGCCGAAAGTCGCCGTGCGCCCGGAGGCCGCGTGCTGGACGAGGCCGCGATTGGCGACGCATCCCGCCGGCTCCACGCCCCAGCGCGCTGCCGCGGCGGCGACGAGCCGCGCGCGGGCGGAGGCGCCCGCCTGCTGCAGGAAGACGCGCGAACGGCGCACCGAGGAGGAGCCGCCCGTCCCCATCGATTGGTAGACATTGTTGTCGGTGAGGTTGCGGTTGGCGGAGGCATACTCGACCTTCACCTTCGCGAAGTCGCATTCGAGCTCCTCCGCGACAATCATCGCCATCGACGTCAGGACGCCTTGCCCCATCTCGGATTTGGCGACCCGCAGGGTGATGGAATTGTCGGGGTCGATGACCAAGAAGGCGTTGACCTCGTCGGGGGCCTTGCCCGTCTCCGGGCTCCATGGCTCGCCGGAGATCGTCGTCGCGCCGGCGAACTCGGGCGCGAGCGCCACGATCACGAGCCCGCCTGCGGCCGAGAGGCCCGCCTGAATGAACGAGCGGCGGGATAGCATGACGGTCATCGCCGTTCTCCGTTCAGATCTTGTTGAGCTCGGCGGCCCGATGCACGGCCGCCCGCATGCGCGGGTAGGTTCCGCAGCGGCAGATGTTGGACATCCCGGCGTCGATGTCGTCGTCGCTCGGGCGGGGATTGTGCGAGAGGAGCGCGACGGCGGCCATGATCTGCCCCGACTGGCAATAGCCGCATTGCGGCGCGTCAGCCTCGATCCAGGCCTTCTGCACCGCGTGCAGCTCCTTTTCGCCAAGACCCTCGATCGTGACGATCGTCTTGCCGGCCGCATCGCTGACCGGGGTGATGCACGAGCGCGTCGCCTCGCCGTCGATGATGACGGTGCAGGCGCCGCACAGTCCCGCGCCGCAGCCGAACTTGGTCCCGACCATGCCGAGTTCGTCGCGCAGCGCCCACAGAAGGGGCATGTCCGGCTCGACGTCGATCGCGTGCTTCCGTCCGTTGATGACAAGGTTGACCATAGTCCCGTGAAGCCTCCGACCGCGTGTTTCATCGCCAGATTCGGCCGGAAGAAAGCACGCGAAGTTGGGCGGATTGTCGCGCGGCGTTCTCAAATCGTCGCCTGCCGCGAACAATTTCGCGTGATGGGCGCCGGCACATGCCGCTTGAGACGCCTCGAGCCACCCCGCATGATCGTGGTCATCGCCGCCGATTCGAGATGACCATGTCGCGCCTTTCCGTGCTCCGCGTCCGCCCGCTCGCCGGAAACCGCGCCCGCGGCTGGCTGACCGCGGGACCGTTCCGCATCCCCTGCGCGCTTGGGCCCGTCGGAATCGTCCGCAACAAGCGGGAGGGCGACAAGGGCACGCCGGCGGGGCGGTTCAGGCTGCTCTGGGGCTACTATCGTCCGGACCGCGCGCGCCCGCAGGCTGCGGGCGTCCCGCTTCACGCCATGCGGCGCGACCAGGGCTGGTGCGAGGACCCCGAAAGCCCGCGCTACAATCGCCCGGTGCGGCTTCCGGCGGCCGACTGCACCGACCACATGTGGCGCGAGGATCATCTCTACGATCTGATTTTCGTGCTGGACCAGAACTTCTCCCGCCGCGCAAAGGGCCGCGGCAGCGCGATTTTCTTCCACCTCGCGCGCTCGGGCGGCGCCCCGACCGCCGGCTGTGTCGCGATTTCCCCCGCCGACATGCGTAAACTCGCTCCGCGTCTCGGTCGGGGCGCGATGATGGTGATCGGCTGAGCCAGAATCGACGCCGGCGGGGGCGCTTCCGTATGATGGGCCCGCAGCATCACGAAGGACCGCGCCTTGCGATTTTCTCCACTCGCCGTCCTCGCCTTTCTTTGGCTCGTTCCGGGCGACGGCCTGGCCGACACGGCGCCCGTCATCTCCCGGTTCGCCACCGCGCGCCCCGTGGTCGCCGCGCATGGCATGGTGGTGAGCCAGGAGGCGGCGGCGTCCCGCGTCGGCTTGGACATATTGAAACGCGGCGGCAACGCCGTCGATGCGGCGGTCGCTGTCGGCTTCGCGCTCGCCGTAACTCTTCCACGCGCGGGCAACCTCGGCGGCGGCGGCTTCATGCTGATCCACCGCGCCGATCTGAACCAGACGATCGCGATCGACTACCGCGAGACCGCGCCCGCAGGCACGACCAAGGATGTTTTCCTCGACGCCAATGGCGAGGCCGATCCGTTCAAGTCGCGCTTTTCCGGCCTCGCGGTCGGCGTGCCCGGGACGGTCGCCGGCCTTGAGCTCGCGTGGCGCAAGTATGGCTCAGGCAAGTTCTCGTTCGCCGACCTGATCGCGCCTTCGATCGCGCTCGCGCGGCAAGGCCTGAGCGTCGACGACGACGTCGCCGATTCGCTCCCCCTCGCCGCCCGGGCGCTCGCCAGTCATCCCTCGTCTGCGCGCATCTTTCTTCGCGACGACGGAACGGTGAAACAGACGGGCGATCACATTGCCCTCGACGACCTCGCCGCGACCCTCGAGACCATCGCCGCCAAGGGCGCGGCCGGCTTCTATGGCGGTCGGGTGGCGCAGAAGATCGCCGATGCGGTGCAAGCGGCGGGTGGGCGAATGACGATCGAGGATCTCGCCAACTATCGCGCCGTCGAACGGCAACCGGTCAGCGGAACCTATCGAGGATATACCGTCGTCTCGATGCCCCCGCCTTCGTCCGGCGGCGCGCATATCATCGAGATCCTCAACATTCTCGAAGGCTTTCCGATCGGCCAGCAGGGCCTCAATTCCGCCGCCTCCCTGCACGAGATGGCGGAAGCGGAAAAACTTGCCTACGCCGATCGCGCGGCTTATCTCGGCGATCCCGATTTCGTCAAAATCCCGCTCCGCGGACTCACCTCGAAGGCTTACGCCGAGCATTTGCGCGCGCTCATCTTGCCCGATCACGCCCGTCCCGCGGCCGAGATCCGCCCAGGCGAGCCGCAGCGCTACGAGAGCGACCAGACGACCCATTTCTCGATCGTCGACAGCGACGGCGACGCGGTCGCCAACACCTACACGCTAAATCTGCCCTACGGCAGCGGGCTTGTCGCGGACGGGACGGGCGTGCTCCTCAACAACGAGCTCGACGATTTCGCAGCCAAGCCCGGCGCCCCCAACGCGTACGGCCTTCTCGGCGGCGACGCCAACGCGCCGGGACCGATGAAGCGCCCGGTCTCATCGATGAGCCCCACGCTCGTGTTCAAGGACGGCAAGCTTGTGATGGCGACCGGCAGCCCCGGGGGTTCGCGCATCATCACCGTCGTCCTTCAGGTCATCGTTAACGTCATCGACCACGGGCTCAATGTCGCCGAGGCCCAGAACGCGCCGCGCGCCCACGACCAGTTGTTCCCCGACGAGCTCAGGGTCGAGCGCGGCATGTCGCCCGACACGATGCGCCTGCTCGAGGCGATGGGCCACAAGGTCGTGCTCGGCGAGGCCATGGGCTCCGCCAACACGATCGTTCGCACGTCTGAGGGCATGCTCACCGGCGCCTCCGATTTGCGGCAGCGGGGCACGCTCGCGGTCGGATATTGATCGTCGCGACAAAGCAAAGGGGGGAGCCATGGCACTGAGCGTCGGCGTCATCGGAGTTGGCAAGATAGGGCAGGAGCACGTTCGCAGGCTGACCGAAACGCTCGCCGGAGCGCGCGTGGTCGCGGTGAGCGACGCAGATTCGGCGCGGGCGCAAGAGGTCGCCGGGCGCCTGCCTGGCGCCACCGTCCACGGGACCGGCGAGGAGCTTATCGCGGCGGATCATGTCGAGGCGATCCTCGTCACGTCCTGGGGCGCGACCCACGCGGCCTATGTGCAGGCGGCGATCAAGGCCGGCAAGCCTGTCTTCTGCGAGAAGCCGATGGCGACGACGGAAGCGGATTGCTTGTCGATCGTCGACGCGGAGGCCGCCTTCGGACGACGGCTGGTCCAGATCGGCTTCATGCGCCGCTTCGACGCGCAATATGTCGCGATGAAGGAGGCAATCCGAAAGGGCGCGATCGGATTTCCGCTGATGTTCCACAGCGTTCACCGCAATGCTTCGTCTCCCGCCCATTTCAAGGCGACGATGGCGATCACCGATACAGCCGTGCATGATATCGACATCGCGCGATTCCTGCTGGATGACGAGCCCGTCGCGATCGCGGTCAGAGCGCCGCGCGGAAACCGTCGCGCGGGCGGCGTCGCTGACCCGCTGCTCATCCTCATGGACATGCGATCGGGGGCGCTGGTGACGATCGAGACCTCGGTCAATGTCGCCTATGGCTACGACATTCGCGGGGAGATCATTGGCGAAACCGGGACCGTCAGCCTCGCCGAGCAAGGCGACGTGATAGTCAAGACGAACGGGGCCTTCTCGGGTCATGTGTTCGGGGACTGGCCGGAACGGTTCGGTCCGGCCTTCGACATCGAGTTTCGCGCCTGGATCGCCGCCGCCGCCAAGGGCGGCGCCGCAGGTCCGAGCGCCTGGGATGGGTATGTCGCGACCGCCGCGACGCTCGCCGGGGTCAAGGCGCTCGAAAGTGGTGCGCGCGAGGCGATCGAGCTGCGCGAGCGGCCCGCGCTCTACTCGGGCTGACGGCCGGCTCGATCGCCCGGCTCGTCCATGACGCTGTATAGCGTCCGCGCCTCCGGCGCAGGCCCGCGCCTCTCGCCGAGCGCTTCGACCTTGACCGCGAGCCACCGCGGCCCTTGCGCGAAGGCGAGGACGTCGCCGGAGCGGACAGTGCGGCTCGCTTTGTGGACCGGAGTCCGCGCGCCGCCGCGCGTGAGCCGGACGCCGCCCTCCTCGACGATGCGCGCGGCGAGGCTCCTGGTCTTGAAAAAGCGCGCGCGCCACAGCCAGACGTCGATCCGGCAGGCGTCTTCGGTCACAAGGCGTCGCGCCCCGCGGCGCGGCGACGCCGGGCCTTCGCTCGGCGCGCCCGCCGGGCCGCGGCTGAGTTCGGCCTCTTCAGCGCCGCGAGCGCCGCGAATGGCGTGATTGCGATTCCCGAAGGCTGCGCCGCCGCCGGCGCCGCGCGACGGCGCCAGAGACCCCCCGCCGCGCCTTCGCCTTTGCGGACCCGGGCGAAGCCAAGACCGCGCAGCACCCGCTCGGCATTCTCGAGCCCCCACCCGAGATCGGCAAGAAGCGCCGGCGTCAGGTCCACGGCGCCGGCGCCCTCGGGCAAAGCCGTGCGGGCGAGCGTGTCCAGCCGCTCCAGTTCTGCGATCGGAGCCGCGAGCCCTCCGACCGCGCGCAGGCCCCGAAAGGACAGGGCCTCGGGCGGCGGAGCGGGCTGGGGCAGCACGGTCAAGGCCCCCGCGTCCGGCCGCCAGCCCGGGCTGGCAAGTTCGGCGTAAGCCGCCCCGACGAGTTGCGACTCCGGCGTCAGGAGCGAAGGCAGATAGAGGCTGAAGGCGCCGAAACGCACTCCCAAGCCCTTCAACATCCGGCGCTCATGCCGGCTCAGCGTCCGAATTCTGCTCTCCGCCGCCCTTCGGTCCAACGCGCCGGCTTGCTCGACCAACTGATAGGCGAGACCGCGCGCCAGTCCCTTGAGCCGCCCGTCCCCGATCGCCTCCTTCAGATGCTTGAGAGCGGCGAGCCGCCGGCTCGCTTCAGCGGCGGCGAACGCCTCGAGCCGCCGGGCGGCGCGCTCGCGCTGCGGTTCGGCTCCGAATTCGCCGATAAGGCGCACCCGTGGCGCAAAAGGCGTCCCGCCCGCGATCTCGCCCGCCGGCTCGCCGCGCCAGTCCACGCCGCCACCGGCCCTGAGCGCGAAGGCTTCATCGCTCTCGCTCGCCAGCGCGCCGAGTCGCCGCGCAACCTCGGGCGCGACGACCCGCTCGACCGCGCTCCGCAGCGCGCGATTCTCGAGCGCCGTCGCCCCGCGCTCGGGCTCGAAATGAAAGCCGGCGAGCCGGCCGACGAGATGGCCCTCGACGGTCACTGCGCCGTCGTTGTCGATGCCGCCGAGGATCGGCCCCGAGCGCTCACTCAAGCTACGCAAGAGAGCGCTCGTCCGACGGTCGACAAATCGTTGCATCAGCGATTGGTGGAGCGTGTCGGAGAGCCGGTCCTCGAGCGCCCGCGCGCGGCCCTGCCAGCTTGGCGGATCGGCAAGCCAGTCGGCGCGATTGGCCACATAGGCGAGGGTGCGCACCCGGGCGAGGCGGGTCGACAGCGTGTCGATGTCGCCGTCGATCCGGTCGAGCCCGGCGAACTGGCCATTCATCCAGTCCTCCGGCAACCGCCGATCCCCTTGCGTCAAATGCTCGAACATCGCCCCGATGAGGCGCGCGTGCTCGTCCTGCGTCGTCTTGCGAAAGTCGGGCGTCTGGCAGACTTCCCACAGGCGCATCAGGTTGGCGCGGTCGCGGGCGCGGCGGATGATGAGTTCCTCGGTCGAGAGCTGCCGCAGCGTCGTCTCATCCTGGCTTTCCTCGGACAGTCTCAGCCCAGGCGCCGGCGGCGGCGCGGCGAGGGAGCGAATCAGCCCCTGCATCGACTGGAAGTCGAGTTCGGGCGTTGCGCCATTCCGCCGCCATGATCGGGGGAAAAACATGGCCCTCGATCGCCGCGACGATGTCGGGATCGAGATCCGGGGCGTCGCCAGTGACGCCGAAAGCGCCGTCTTTGCGGAAGCGTCCGGCGCGTCCTGCGATCTGGGCGATCTCATGCGCGTGAAGCGCGCGCACGCGCCGCCCGTCGAACTTTCGCAAACCGGCGAAGGCGACATGGTCGACATCCATGTTCAGGCCCATGCCGATGGCGTCGGTCGCGACCAGGAAATCGACTTCGCCGGACTGGAAGAGATTCACCTGCGCGTTGCGGGTGCGCGGACTGAGGGAACCCATGACCACCGCGGCCCCGCCGCGCTGGCGGCGGATGAGCTCGGCGATGGCGTAGACAGCGTCGGCGGAGAACGCGACGACCGCGCTGCGCCGGGGGAGGCGGGTCAGCTTCTTCGGCCCGGCGTAGGTCAGTTGCGACAGGCGCTCGCGGAACTGGATGTCGGCGTTGGGACAGAGCTGGCGTATCAGCGACGCGACAGTCGCCGCCCCCATCAGCATGGTTTCCCCCGTCCCCCTCGCGTACAGGAGCCGATGGGTGAACACGTGGCCGCGCTCGGGGTCGGCGCAAAGCTGGATCTCGTCGACCGCGAGAAACTCCACCTTGCGGTCGAGCGGCATCGCCTCGACCGTGCAGACGAAATAGCGCGGCCTCAAGGGGACGATCTTTTCTTCGCCGGTGATCAGGGCGACTTCCCCCGCGCCCCGGAGCTTGACGACGCGATCGTAGATCTCGCGTGCGAGCAGCCTCAGCGGCAGGCCGATCATGCCGGAGGCGTGGCCCAGCATGCGCTCCACCGCCAGATGGGTCTTGCCCGTATTGGTCGGGCCCAGAACGGCGATGAGCCGCGAGGCGTCGCCCCGCGCTGGCGAGCGATTCATGAACGTCAATGTGGAGGATGCCGGCGCGAGCCGCAAGTCTGAGCCTATCCGGCGCGATCCAGACTTGTCAGTCCGCGCCTCGCTGTTATTCCCTGGCCCCGAAGAGGGCGGCGAGGCGCTCCGAACGCCGTCCGCTAACTCCCCGGTCGGCGGACCGGCGAGCGCGACGACATTCGCCGAGATCGGTTCGGCGCCGCTTCCAACCCCCTCGGCCGTGGACGGCGAGACGATCTCCTATGCGGAGTTCACGTAAGCGGAAACCTCCCGCCGAGCCCCGGACGGCCCTTGCCGTTCGGCGCCGGAGGCGCCAACTTCGGTCAAAAGAGCCGGCGGCGCAGAGGGGGAACGAGCCATGTTCTACGGACAAGTCGAGGGAACGGACTTCGTCGTTCTCGACAAGCGCTTCAGTCAGCTCTTTGCCGGCCATATTCGGGTCGATCGCCTGTGGACAGGGGCGGTGTGGTCGGAAGGGCCGGCCTGGTTCGCGGCCGGGCGCTATCTCGTCTGGTCGGACATCCCCAACAACCGGATGCTGCGCTACGACGACGCGTCGGGTCAGGTGTCAGTCTTCCGCCAGCCGTCGATGAATTCGAACGGCAACACCGTGGACAATCAGGGGCGACTCGTAACATGCGAGCACCTGATGCGGCGGGTCACCCGCACGGAGATCGACGGCTCGATCACGGTTGTCGCCGACAAATGGCAAGGCAAGCGTTTCAATTCGCCCAACGACGCCGTCGTCAAGTCGGACGATTCGATCTGGTTCACGGACCCCTCATACGGCATCGACTCGGACAACGAGGGTGATCGCGCGCCGCACGAGATCCAGGGCTGCAACGTTTATCGGGTCGATGCGAAATCGGGCGAAGTGACGCGGGTTGTCGACGACATGGTGCGCCCGAACGGCATCGCGTTCTCGCCCGACGAGAAGCTGCTCTACGTCGCCGACACCGGCGCGACCCACAAGGAGAACGGTCCCCGCCACATCCGCCGCTTCGCGGTTTCGCGCGACGGCAAGAGCGTCAAGGGTGGCGAGGTCTTCGCCGTCTCCACCGCTGGACTGTTCGATGGCTTTCGCGTCGACGCCGGCGGGCGGGTGTGGGCGAGCACGGCCGAGGGCGTCCATTGCTTCGACCCTGACGGGACGCTGATCGGCAAGATCCTGATCCCCGAGATTGTCGCCAACG
The DNA here is from genome assembly GCA_963761435.1 of uncultured Alphaproteobacteria bacterium. Taxonomy (GTDB): domain Bacteria; phylum Pseudomonadota; class Alphaproteobacteria; order Rhizobiales; family Beijerinckiaceae; genus Roseiarcus. Next base: position 318,695 of record CAVXHJ010000017.1, read on the forward strand.
TCACTTTCGGGGGCGCGAAACGCAATCGCCTGTTCATCTGCGGCACGACCTCGCTCTATTCGGTCCTGCTGATGACCAACGGTTCGAAGCTCGGCTGACGCATCGGCGAATCAGATGGTATGGGCTCGGGGCATGGAGCTCGAACTCAGCGGCAAGATCGTTCTCGTCACCGGCGGCTCGAAAGGCATCGGCCTTGCTTGCGCGGCCGCCTTTGCCGCGGAAGGGGCGCGGATCGCGATCTGCTCGCGCTCGCCTGAAAATCTCGAGCGCGCCCGCAGGGAGCTGAAAGATTCATTCATCGCCGCCGCCGACCTTACCGACGCCGCGGCGTCGGCCAAAATGATCGACACCGTCGAAGCCCGCCTCGGCCCGGTCGATATCCTGGTCAATTCCGCGGGCGCCGCCAAGCGAACCCCTGCCGACGAAATGACCCCGGCGGTATGGCGCGAAGCGTTCGACGCCAAGTTCTTTTCCTACGTCAATGTCATCGATCCGATGGTGAAGCGCATGGCGAAGCGCGGCGGCGGGGTCATCATCAGCGTCATCGGGACAGGCGGCAAGGTCGCCTCGGCGACGCATCTCGCTGGCGGCTCGGCCAATGCCGCGCTGATGCTCGCGACCGCCGGGCTCGGCGCGGCCTACGCCGGCAGGGGCGTTCGGGTCGTGGGCGTCAGTCCCGGCCTGACCGAAACGGACCGCGTGGCCGAAGGGCTCGCGGCCGAAGCTCGGCTCGCCAAGATCTCGATTGACGAGGCGCGCGAGCGTAGCGTCGCGCGAATCCCCATCGGCCGCATGGCGTCCCCGCGCGAGATCGCCGACGCCGTCCTGTTTCTGGCGTCGCCAAGGGCGGGGTTCGTCACCGGAGTGACGCTGTCGGTCGACGGCGGGCAAAACCCCATCGTGCTCTGAAAGGGCGGCGTTCGGACTTGGCGGAACGGTTCGAGGCTCAGGAGAGCGCTTTGCGGCGCGTCGCCCATGGCGTCATGCGCCGCATCTGCGCCGCGCTTGCCTGCTTGGGCAGTTTCTCGGCGATGCCGTAGACGCGCTCGCGCCGGTCGAGCTCCCCCATCACGTCGCTCGGGGAAACGCCGCACTCTGCCCAGATGACCGCGAGATGATAGAGAACGTCCGCACTCTCCAGGATCACCGACTCGCGGTTCATCTGCACCGCGTCGAGGCCGACTTCGATTGCCTCCTCGGCCAGCTTCTTGGCCATTTTCTGGACCCCGTCGCGAAACAGCTTGGAGGTGCGGGAAGCCGAAGGGTTTCGGTCCCGGGCCTCCTGGACGGCGGCGAAGAGCCTATCGAGCGAATCAGTCATGTGTTCGAATTATCCTTAAATGAATCACATAGTGCCGAACAAGCGTTCCGGCACTATGACAAAAACCCTACAGGAATTAATTTTTTTGCCCGAAGCCTGGGGATTGTTGCGGACGGGGTGGTTTCCGACTGGCGGGCGAGGGCTTGGACCATTCGAAGGACGGCGATTATGGCGGCCTTCATGCCGCAAGGGAAGCAAAGAGAGCGCGCCCGTCGATGCCGCCGACGAGCGGATCGATCAGGTTTTCCGGGTGCGGCATCAGCCCGAGCACGTTGAACCGCTCGTTGAATACGCCGGCGATGGAATGGGTGGAGCCGTTGGGATTGGTCTCCTCTCCGACCCTTCCCGTCTCGTCCGCGTAGCGGAACGCGACTCGGCCTTCCGCCTCGATTCGCTTGATGGTCTCGTCGTCGGCGACGAAATTGCCTTCGCCGTGGGCGATGGCGAATTTGACGACTTGCCCGGGCGCATAGCGGCGGGTGAACGGAGTTTGCGCGTTTTCGACCCGAACATGCTGCATTTTGCATAAGAATCGGCGCTGCGCGTTGCGCATCAGCACACCCGGCAGGAGGCCGGCTTCGCACAGGATTTGAAAGCCGTTGCAGATGCCGAGCAGGAGCCCGCCGCGCGCCGCGTGTTCTCCGACCGCCTGCATGATCGGGGCGCGCGCGGCGATGGCCCCGCACCGCAGATAGTCGCCGTAGGAGAATCCGCCCGGCAGGACGACCAGGTCCACTCCCGCCGGCAGCTCGCGTTCGCCGTGCCAGACGATCGTCGGCTCGGCTCCCGTCGCTTGCCGAAGGGCGCGCGCGACGTCGCCTTCGCGATTGACGCCAGGAAACAGGATCACTGCGCTGCGCATCCGCGCCTCACGCGATCTCGATCGCGTAGTTTTCGACGATCGTGTTGGCGAGCAGCCGCTCGCAAGCCTCGCCGAGCCTTTGTCGCGCGCTGGCGTGGTCATCACCGGCGAGCTCAATGTCGAAGATCTTGCCTTGCCGCACGCTATTGACCCCGTCGATGGCGAGGGCCTTGAGCGCGCCCTCGATCGCCTTGCCCTGGGGATCCAGCACGCCGGACTTCAAGGTCACGATGACGCGCGCTCTCATGGGCGTTCTGGGCTCCCGGCCAACTCAGGCCGCGTTCGAGGTCGGCGCCATGGTCAGAAGCGCGTATAGCGCCGCCGGATCGCGGGTCGCGCGCAACTGGGCGGCGATCGCCCCGTTGCGCAGCAGGCGCGCGCTCATGGCCAGAGCCTTGAGGTGGTCGGCGCCCGCGGCTTCGGGGGCGATCAGCATGAAAATGAGATCGACCGGCAGGCCGTCCGGGGTCTCGAAATCGATCGGGCGGTCGAGCCGGGCGAAGACGCCGAAGATATGCGGACATTTGGCCAGCTTGCCATGCGGAATGGCGACTCCGTCGCCGACCCCAGTTGAGCCGAGCCGCTCGCGCTGGAGCAGCGCGTCGAAGATTTCGCGCGCCGGCAGGCCCGAGACCAGCGCCGCGCGCTCGCTCATCTCCTGCAGCGCCTGCTTCTTGCCGTTCACCCTCAGAGCGGCCATGACCGCGTCTGGTTTGAGGAGTTGTGATAACAACATGTTCGTCCTGCTTAAGCAGCGCCCCGCGGTTCGCGAAAGGCCTGCGGATCGAGCCAGCCAATCGCGCCGTCGCGGCGCCGATAGACAACGTTCACGCGGCCGCTGCCGGCATGCTGGAAGACCACCACCGCAGCGCCCGACAGGTCGAGTTCGGCGACGGCCGAGGCGACCGACAGGGACTTGAGTTCTTCGGTTCCCTCCGCCACGACGACCGGACTGAAGCCCCCGGCGGGTTCTTCCTCTTCCCGCGGCGATTCCACGATGTAGTTATCGATGAAGTTGACGATCTGGCCCCGCCCGCCGCCGAGCGGGACGCCGTGACCCTTGAGGCGCGTCTTATAGCGGCGAAGGCGGCTTTCAATTCTGTCGGCGGCCTGGTCGAAGCAAAGGTAGGGTTCGTGCGCGCGACCTTCGGCGTGAAGGCTCACTCCCGAACTCAGACGCAACGTGCATTCCGAGCGATAGCCGGAGCCTTCGCGCGTCATCACCACATGACCGCCGACAGAGCCGGCGAAGTAGCGGCCGACCGTCGCCTCGACTTTTTCCAGGACGTGCTGACGCAAAGCTTCCCCGATGTCGAGGTTCTTACCCGATACCCTCAAGGTCATCGAACGCCGGCCTTACTTTTCCGGCGAGGCCGGCGAGCGTCGTTCGCCGCTCATCCTCGCCGCCACGCACGCGTTCCCGCCTACCCCCGTTCCGCTCCGCCTCGGTCGGTCCCGCGGCGCCCGGATCGCAGGTAGGGTTAGGAGCGTGCAGGGTCCGTGTCAATCGGCGGAGCAACCCGTTAATTTTGCAGGAGAAATTGATATTAGGCCTCGACCGCGAGAGAATTCTCGCGTTCGACCCGGGCGCGCATCGGCGCCATCTTCATCTTGCGCCGCTCGACCGACGAAGGGATTCTGAGGCTGTCGCGGTATTTGGCCACCGTGCGCCGGGCGACGAGGATGTCCGCCTTGCGCAGGCGCTCGACAATCAGGTCGTCCGACAGCACCTCGTCCGGGTTCTCATCGTCGATCATCTGCCGGATGCGCTGGCGCACGGCCTCGGCGGAATGCGCCTGGCCCGGCTCGCTCGAGGCGATTGCGGCGGTGAAGAAATACTTCATCTCGAACAGGCCGCGCGGGGTCTGAATGAACTTGTGGGCGGTCGCGCGGGAGACCGTCAACTCGTGGACGCCGATCGCCTCGCCGACCATCTTCAGGTTGAGCGGCTTCAGGCCCGACACGCCTTCGAGGAGGAAAGCGTCCTGCCGCCGCACGATCTCGCTCGCCACATTGAGGATGGTGCGCGCGCGCTGTTCGAGGCTCTTGGTCAGCCAGTTGGCCGCCTGCAGCTGGGTTGAGACATACTGGCGGTCCTCGTCCCGCTTGGCGCCGCGCCGGATCTCGGCGGCGTAGACCTCGTTGACGAGTACGCGCGGCAGCGCCCTCGTGTTCAGCTCGACCCGCCAGCCGAAATCCGGCGCCGCGGTGACATGGACGTCGGGAATCGCCGGCGCGGCCGGCGGGTCGCCGAACGCCCGCCCGGGCTTGGGCTCGAGGCGGCGGATCTCGGCGATCATGTCGCTGAGGTCCTCGTCATCGACGCCGCAGGCGCGGCGGAGCAACGGAAAGTCACGCTTGGCGAGCGCGGGCAGGTTCTCGATCAGAGCCTGCATCGCCGGATCGAAACGGTCCCGTTCCTTGAGCTGAAGGGTGAGGCATTCGGCGAGGGAGCGCGAGAACACTCCTGTCGGCTCGAGGCCCTGCATGCGCATGAGCACGCGCTCGACGCACTCTGCGGTGGCGGCGAGCCGGTCGGCGATCTCGGCGATCGAGCCGACGAAATATCCGGCTTCGTCCAGGCCGTCGATCAACGCAACCCCGATGATCCGCTCGGCCGGATCGGCGAGGAGGATCGCAGCCTGGCGCAAAAGATGGTCGCGAAGGGTGAGGGCCTCGGCGACATAGGCCTCGAGGTCGGGCGCTTCGCCAGCGTCGGAACCGACGCCGAGGCCAGTCCAGGCGTGCGCGCTCAAGCCGTCGGCCGGGATCGATTTGGGGGTGGGAGCGCTGCGGTCCGAGTCGAAGGCGTTGTCGATTTCGGTGCCAAGATTGGCGGCCAGGCCCGCAGCGTCGGTCTCCAGCGCCTCCCCCGCCCAGTCGCCTGGCTCGGCCGGGGCGTCCGCGGCGGCGGGGGCGGCGGCTTCGTCGATCAGCTCGGGATGCTGGCTCTCGCGCTCCTCGCCCCGCTCGAGCAGCGGATTGCTCGCCAGTTCGTTCTCGATGAACTGAGTGAGCTCGAGGTTTGGCATCTGCAAAAGCTTGATCGCCTGCAGGAGTTGCGGCGTCAGAACCATCGCCTGACCCTGCCGCATCGCCAGTTTGGCCGAGAGCGCCATACCTACCGCCAACCCTTCACCATACGCCCGCACCAATCTCGCGCTCGACGCCGCGGCTCGCTTTTTGCTTCAAGCCGCTCGCTCCTTAGCATGGGCCGAACGGACCGCGACGGCAAGCACGGCGCCGGGCGCGCCTGTTCATTGTTAGCGGCGTCAACGCCGCGCCGCAACAGGCGATATTGCTTAGCGACATCAATTAATTAGCCTCTCTGTCACGATATTGTCACAGTCGTGAAAAAAGGCCGCCTCCAATTTATATAAAGAGTTGCTTATATGTTTATTGCACGATGCCGTCGCCGCTGGTAAGAGACGCCCGGACAAAGTGAGGAATTTCGCCCGCCATGACTTCCGCCGTGACCAAGACCAAAGCCGTCGAAGCCGCCGACCACGCGGTCGCCGACATGAAGCTCGCCGGCTACGGGCGAAAAGAGATCGCCATCGCCGAGACGGAGATGCCGGGCCTGATGGCGACCCGGGCCGAATATGCCGCAAGGCAGCCGCTGAAGGGCGCGCGCATCGCCGGCTCGCTGCACATGACGATCCAGACCGCCGTCCTGATCGAGACCCTGAAGGCGCTCGGCGCCGACGTGCGCTGGGCCTCGTGCAACATCTATTCGACCCAGGACCACGCGGCGGCGGCGATCGCGGCGACCGGCACGCCGGTTTTCGCGGTCAAGGGCGAGAGCCTCAAGGACTATTGGGACTACACCCACCGGATCTTCGAATGGGCGGACGGCGGCTCGCCGAACATGATTCTCGACGACGGCGGCGATGCGACGCTCCTCATCCACCTCGGCGCGCGCGCCGAAAAGGGCGACGTCAAGTTCCTCGACACCGCGTCGAACGAGGAGGAGGAGGTCCTCTACGCGGCGATCAAGGAGAGGCTCAAGTCGAAGCCCGGCTGGTACGGCAAGAACGCCGCCTCGATCCGCGGCGTCACCGAGGAGACGACGACCGGCGTCCATCGGCTCTATGTGATGGCCAAGGAAGGCAAGCTCCTGTGGCCGGCGATCAACGTCAACGACAGCGTGACCAAGTCGAAGTTCGACAACCTCTACGGCTGCCGCGAGTCGCTGGTCGACGGCATCCGCCGCGGCACCGACGTGATGATGGCGGGCAAGGTGGCGATGGTCGCCGGCTTCGGCGACGTCGGCAAGGGCTCGGCCGCGTCCCTGCGCAACGCCGGCTGCCGGGTGATGGTGAGCGAGATCGACCCGATCTGCGCCCTCCAGGCGGCGATGGAAGGCTATGAGGTCACCACGATGGACGACGCCGCGCCGCGCGCCGACATTTTCGTCACCGCGACCGGCAACGTCGACGTCATCACCCTCGACCACATGCGCGCGATGCACGACCGGGCGATCGTCGCCAACATCGGCCATTTCGATTCCGAGATCCAGGTCTCGAGCTTGCGCAATTACAAGTGGAACAACGTCAAGCCGCAGGTCGACGAGATCGAGTTCCCAGACGGCAAGAAGATCATCCTTCTGTCCGAAGGCCGGCTGGTCAACCTCGGCAACGCCACCGGCCACCCCTCGTTCGTGATGTCGGCTTCCTTCACCAACCAGACGCTGGCCCAGATCGAGCTCTTTACCAAGCCAGGCGAGTACAAAAAGCAGGTCTACACCCTGCCGAAGCATCTCGACGAGAAGGTCGCCTCGCTGCATCTGGCCAAGATCGGGGTGAAGCTCACCAAGATGACGCCCGAGCAGTCGAAATACCTCGGCATCCCGCAGACCGGTCCCTTCAAGGAGGATCATTACCGGTATTGACGCGTCATCCTCACCCGCAACGCGGTGGAGGGGGCGACAGGGGGAGCGACAGCAATACGCTAAAGCAAGTTGCAATTCAGCGGCGTCACGGCCCGGGCTCCAGGGGCGCGGTCGGTCAAGCCGCCGGCGAGCGCGCCGGCTTTTGGCTCTTATGGCGTTATCTGTTGGTCGACCGGTTTGCTGTTCGTTCGTCGAACCCTTGCCGTCATGGCCGGGCTTGTCCCGGCCATCCACGCCGGGCCGCCGCAAGAACAAGTCCCGCCTCGGCGCGACCGGCAGGAAGGCGGACGGTCGCAAGGCTTTTCGCGCTTGCCTGCGTAGATGCGCTGGGCCTTCGTGGATGGCCGGGACAAGCCCGGCCATGACGCCTTGATGGCGCCGTCCGCCACCTCCGCCATGCTCCCGATTCCTTCCCCACAACAGCCAACGCGATAAGAGCGACTGTTTTCCATCGACTCCAGAGCATGACATGATTTCTGATTTTTTGCAATATATTTTCACAATTACGAATTTTCCGATGAGCCGACCATCCACTACGAGAGCGGAATTGAATCAGACTGACCCTCCGTTCCGGCGCATCGGTACGGCGAGCGTCACATCCCGCGCCGACCCAGTAATCCCGATCCGGCCGGACCACGGCCCCGGCTATTCGTTCATCGGCCGCCTCAAGGGCCTGGCGGAGCTGCGCGGCGTCATGCGGACGGTCGAGGCGTTCCGGAGCGGCCGCGTGGCGTGAAGGGCGCGGCGGCGACCCCGCCCGGCTCACAAACCCCGCGGAAGCGGGGCCAAGGCCGGAGGAAGCGGGGCAAAGCATTGGGGAAGCCGGGCAAAGAAAGTGGGAAGACTATCCAAGCTTTTCTCTTCCGCGAATTGGGGCTTTTCAATGGGTTACAGGGGCCGGCCCGAAAAAAACGGCCATGCGGACGATTGCCATTTGCCATGCGTATATACGGCCGGCCGGGCCGCACGGTCCGCTCTCCAGATCCGGCCTCCTCATACGCCATCCTAAAGCGTTTTCTGATTATCGGCAAGAAGCAATTCGAATTTTTCGGATGGCGCCGCGCCCTGCAGCCATCGCCGCCTCGGCCGGCTTACCGCCATCCCATCAGAAGAGCGGTTTGATAACGCCGTAGATATGGCTGAGCACGCTAATGTCGATCGGCGACCCGCCACTTGCATGGCAAGAGAAGCAGTTCGAATTAAAGTTGCTCCCGGCGTTGGACGAGGTCGTGTCGTTGCCGTCCTCATAGGTTTCCATCGTGGAATTGGCCAGCTGACTGGTGCCGACCTGATTGCCGGGGTTCCCCGGACTCGGCTGTCCCGGCGACGGAGGCGCGCCGCCGATCGTCCAGGTCGCGCCGGTCATGAAGTAATTGTTGCGAACGTCGCCGGCCGCCATCATCCCGGAGATATTGTTGTTGATCGAAATAATCTCGGTGTTCGAGTTCGCCGTAGTTCCGTCGATCGGGTTCGGCGAAATGTCCGAGGCGGCGCCAAAGGCCTTCCACCGGATCGTATCGCTGGGGCTGATGGTGAACGGAGGAGGAGTCGCCGCAGGCGGCTTGGCGAGCGCCTGTATGCTCGATCCCGACTGGCTCATGTGCATATCATTGAAAGGCCCGGAGGAATTGCTGGCGCTGAACAGCCACGATCCCGCGGTGCTTTGAGAGACCGGCGTCAGGACGCCGTTCTTGTTCACATATTGATAGGCGGCGTTCGGGGTGTTTCCGAAATGCTCAAACGTAGACCAGATCATCTCCGGGTGCCCGGGAAATCCGGCCGTGCTGCCAACGACGTGGACCCCCACCAAGGCCAGTTGGGTCGTTTTCGTCCCGGTTGACGTCCAAGTCGTTGAGCTCGACGTATTGTACGTCGGCACCGTCGCCTCGATGGTGATGTAGTTGTTCGGATTCGAGACACTGGAAGCTTCGACCCAGGACGTCTTGACCTCGACCGCAAGCGCCTGCGAATTCGAGAAAACTCGCTCCGTGCGCGGATGCGAAGCTCGTAATTGCGTTGAGATCAGTCATAGAGGTCGGAAACTGGGGACGCGCGACCCCTGGCTGGATCTGGCCGTCCTTCTGTCCAGTCAGGAAGTATGCATATACGTCATTAACCATGATTCCATAGTAGATAAGCGAGCTGTTCTGCGACTCAAGGACGGCGCCGTCGGCCTGCCCCTGCTCGACTTCGATCAAGTTGCCGAACGAATTGAAGAAGATCGGAATCCCGTCAATGATGAAGGACTGGACCAGCAAGGGCGCGGGGCTCGGCGCGGCGATCTCTCGCCCAAGAAACTCCCGGCGCTCGACCGGAGCGCGCTTCGGCTCGATCACGGTCCCCTTTGCATTGCGAAGGACGAGAGTCCCGTCCTTCAGCCGCTCTGCGTGCGCGATTTCGACCGTGTTGCCCAAATTGTCGGTGACGCGCAGCTGCGAACTGACGACGCTCTGCACCCGCTGGACCTGGAGCATTCTCCCGGACTTGTCGACGATAATGGGAAGTCCAAGCGCACCCACCTGCGCGGAGCGCACCCCGAAGGATCGGAGGATACCAAGGGAGTGTGGGAGCAACGTGCGCTGGCCGCTGGAGTCCAAAGTAGACACGTCATAGAAGGTCGGGGAATCCAAGATGATCCCTCCGCCGCCGTAAATCGACGGGGCCGGGGAGGTCAGCCACAGGAACATCTGCTTCGACCATTGGTAGAAACTGCAATTCGGCGAGTCGGGAAAGGCGACGCTGTTGGCAGGATTGACCACCCCGTTGAGCGATGGCGATCCCGATTGGAACCAAGTCGCGAAAGTCGCCGGCGCCACGGTGCATGTCGGCGAAGGATCGGTCGGCATGGTCTGCGCGCGCGCTGGCGCGGCGCCTGCGCATGCGAGCGCCGTCAGAAGGGCGCCTGCGGCCCCGCAGGCTCGCAACCCTGGCCGGTCATTGCTTGGATATCTTGGCAAGGCTTCCTCCCAGATTGAATTGCGCCTCTATGAGCTCGCTGAATTGAATATAATTGCTCGGCACATGCTCATGCTGCCGACGACGCCAAATAAACGTCTCAGAACCCGGCTGCTTGACCTTGTTTCGGCAGTACAGTGCTGGCCGACCGCTTCGCAGCTGCGCGCTACGAATGGTTAGAAAATAAAATTACCCACGGTGCTGCTGGCCGGCCGATCATTCGGCCAAAATGGAAACCTTGGTTCCGAGTTTTTCCAAAGCAAAAGTAAACTATTTATCCCTGTGATACACTAAAACTGTAGAACAAAAGTCTGTCAATGTCAAGGCGAAATTGCGTCATATTTCCAACGAGTTGCATCTGTTCATAATGCGCGGCGGTTCGCCAAGTTGTGACGTTGCGTAACTCCGAAAGGCTGGCCTTTCAGGACAGTCATCGCGAGGAGCCCGAAGGGCGTTCCGGATCGGGTGGGCGATCGGCTCACGCGGGCAGCGGAATGAATTCGTCCCGATCTTCCGGCGGCAGGTCGAACTGGCCGTGGCCCCAGTCGCCTTTCCGCCATTGCTCCCTGGCGGCGTCGATCTTCTCGCGGCTTGAGGCGACGAAATTCCACCAGATGTAGCGCGGTCCGCCGAGCGTCGCGCCGCCGAGAAGGATGAGCCGTGCGCCGCTCGGCCCGGCGGCCACGCTGATCTGGTCCTTCGGCCGGAATGCGATCATCCGTCCAGCCTCGAACGACTGGCCGGCGACCGAGATTGAACCTTCGAGGATATAGACGCCACGCTCCTCGTGATCGCCGGGAAGGGGCATGCGCGCGCCGGGTTTTAGCTCGGCGTCGGCGTAGAAGGTCTCGGAAAACACCCTGGCCGGCGCGGCTTCGCCATAGGCGCGGCCGAGGATGAGCCTGAGGCGCACGCCTTCGCTCTCGATGACCGGCAGCGCCGTCCTGGCGTGGTGCTCGAAACTCGGCGCCGTTTCCTCGTCCGCGTCCGGCAGCGCGACCCAGGTCTGAAGCCCGTAACCACTGTGCGGCCTCTTGCGGACCTCGGCGGGCGTTCGCTCGGAATGGGTGATGCCGCGCCCGGCCACCATCCAGTTGACGTCGCCGGGCTGGATGATCTGTTTCGAGCCCACGCTGTCGCGATGCAGGATCTCGCCGCGAAAGAGATAGGTGACGGTCGCGAGCCCGATATGGGGGTGGGGACGCACGTCGGCTCCCTGCCCGGCGGGGATCTCCGCCGGTCCGAAGTGGTCGAAGAAGATGAACGGGCCGATCATCTGCCGCTGCGGCGCAGGCAAAGCGCGACGGACCTCGAATCCGCCAAGGTCGACCGAGCGCGGCACGATGAGCGTCTCAATGGCGTCGATGGCGACCGCATCGGGAGCGCCGGGCGCAAGCAGCGGGTTCCAGCTCATGCGGGGCTCCCTCATTTCGCGGAAAACCGTCACATCCCGCCCAGATGCTCGGCGACGGCGAAGATGTCCTTGTCGCCCCGGCCGCAGAGATTCATCACCATGAGATGATCTTTGGGCCGCTTCGGGGCGAGCTCGATCACCTTGGCCAGCGCGTGCGCCGGCTCGAGCGCCGGGATGATGCCCTCGATGCGCGAGCAGAGCTGAAAAGCGGCCAGCGCCTCCTTGTCGGTCGCGGTGAGATAAGTCACCCGTCCCACGTCGTTGAGCCAGGAATGCTCCGGCCCGACGCCGGGATAGTCGAGCCCGGCCGAGATCGAGTGACCCTCGAGGATCTGGCCGTCGTCGGTCTGCAGGAGATAGGTGCGGTTGCCGTGCAGGACGCCGGGCTTGCCGCCATTGATCGAGGCGGCGTGGCCATTGAAGACGTCGAGCCCGTGGCCGCCCGCCTCGACCCCGAACATCTCGACGTCGAGGTCGTCGAGGAACGGATGAAAGAGGCCGATGGCGTTCGAGCCGCCGCCGATGCAGGCGACGAGGCTGTCCGGCAGGCGGCCCTCGAGTGCGAGCATCTGCGCCCGCGTCTCCTCGCCGATCACGCACTGGAAGTCGCGCACCATGGCCGGATAGGGATGAGGCCCGGCGACGGTGCCGATGCAATAATAGGTCGAGTGCACGTTGGTCACCCAGTCGCGCAAAGCTTCGTTCATCGCGTCCTTGAGCGTGCGGGCTCCCGATTGCACCGGCCTCACCTCGGCGCCGAGCATCTTCATGCGAAAGACATTCGGCTTCTGCCGCTCGACGTCGACCGCGCCCATGAAGACCACGCACTCGAGGCCGAAGCGCGCGCAGGCGGTCGCGGTCGCGACGCCATGCTGTCCGGCGCCGGTCTCGGCGATGATGCGCTTTTTCCCCATGCGCCGGGCGAGCAGAATCTGGCCGAGCACGTTGTTGATCTTGTGCGCGCCGGTGTGATTGAGCTCGTCGCGCTTGAAATAGACCTTGGCGCCGCCGAGCTTCTCGGTCAGCCGCTCGGCGAAATAGAGCGGGCTCGGGCGTCCGACATAGTGCTTGAGCAGATGGTCGAGCTCGGCCTTGAACGACGGGTCGGCCTTCGCCTCGGCATAGGCCTTTTCGAGCGAAAGAATGAGCGGCATCAGCGTCTCGGGGACGAAGCGCCCGCCATAGATGCCGAACCGGCCCCGCTCGTTCGGGCCTTCGGTGTAGGAATTGGGCTTCTCGAGCTTGCTCATGTCAGCCAACTCCTTCCGCCGTCCGCGCCAATGCGCGGCGCGCCGCGGCGACGAACGCCCTGATCTTGCCTACGTCCTTGACGCCGGGCGCGGTCTCGACGCCCGAGGAGACGTCGACGCCGCGGGCGCCGCTCTCAGCGATCGCCGCCTCGACCGTCTCGGGGCCGAGGCCGCCCGAGAGCAGCCACGGAGGCCGCGGATGAAAGTCGCGCGTGAGGCTCCAGTCGAAGGGACGGCCGTTGCCGCCGGGGAGCGCCGCGTCCTTCGGCGGCTTGGCGTCGATCAGCAGAAAATCGGCGACGCCCGCGTAAGGGCCGGCGGCGGCGAGGTCGGCGCGCGCCGCGACGCCGATCGCCTTCATCGTCGGGCGGGCGGTGAGTTCGCCGATCTCGCGGACCCTCGCCGGAGTTTCGCGCCCGTGCAATTGATAGAGGTCGGGGTCGAGGGCTTCGGCGATGCGCTTGAGCGTCTCATCGTCCGCATCGACGCTGAGCGCGACGATCCTCGCCCGTCCCCGCGCCTTGAGCCCGAGAGCGCGCGCTTTTCCCCAGTCGAGATGGCGGGGGCTTTTCGGAAAGAAGACGAACCCGACCATGTCCGCCCCCGCGTCGAGCGCGGCGTCCAGCGTCGCGGGCGTCGAGAGGCCGCAGATTTTGACGAGGGGCGTCATGGCGCGCTTCTTTCGGTCAAAGCGCCGGCGCTGTCAAAGGGACGCGGGCGAAGGGGCTTCCGGCGCCGAGCGTCAAATTCGCCCGGGAAATACGCTTTGCAGCGCCGGAAGAAATTTGTTCGCGAGCGCGACGAACCCGGCCGAATAGGGATGAATCTCGTTCGCCCATCCCAGCGGCTGCGACGAATCGCGGGTGAGGGTGCCGCGCGTGTCGACCAGATAGAAGTTGTTGTTTTTGACGCCCGCGAGCCCGTTCAGCATGGCGTGCAGGCCGTCGATCGCGTCCTGCACGATCGTCAGCCCGTCCCCATAGCCATACTGGGCAAAATCGATCGACGGCCGGAGCCAGGGACCCTGAAAAAAGACTCCCACGCCATTGGGTATCGCATAGTCGTAGCAATGGCCGAATATCGGCACGCCCGGCGCATGCAAGTCGCGAAACTGGAACAGCGCCTCATACGACGCCTCGACCGAATCGATGACGCCCTGGACGCGAGTCGACAGTTTTCCGCCGAAATAGTCGAGGTAGATGACAAACTGGTCGCCCACGACGTCGTCCCCGCCGCCGGACACCAGGATCGCGTCGGGGCTCCCGTCCAGCCACTGGGACGAATCCGCGATATCGAGCACATATTGCTTTTGATTGGTGAGCCCCAAGGTCGTGGTCATCGGGTTCCCGTGCAGCGCGCGCGAAAGAACGACCGGCGAGGGATTTCCGAGCGTCTGCAGCTGCGCGACGATGTCCTGGTTCGTCCAGGGAACGCCGTAGTCGTTCAAGGGATAGTCGAACCAGGAGTTCTCCGATCGCGAGGAAGTCCAGGGGAAGGGTCGTCGCCTTGAGCTTGTTGGCCTTGCGGTGTCGTCGCCGGGCCTTGATGGCGTGAACCCTGACCCGGTGCTCATGGGCGCGCTTGGCGAATTCTTCGTCGACTTGCTGCTGCAATTGGGCTTTGAGCTTCGCCCTTTGGACCTCGTCCATTCCCCGGCCCTCCCAGATGCCGCCCGGCCTGCCGCCGGGATCGATTGCAGTCTTAGCCCTCGACAGAGCTCGCGGGAACAGCGCTCGCAGAACCTCGCGGGCCGAGAGGTTCGCTCATTGCCCTGCCGCCTGGCCCGCTCCGAGGTCGCGCTCGATCGCGTCGATTTCTTTCTTCGCCGCAGCCCGCATCTTCGCTTCCGCGTCCCGGTAAAGGGCGACGATCCGGCGGCCCTGATCGGTGAGCGCCGCGCCGCCTCCACGCTGCCCGCCGTGATGGGCGGCGACGACGGGCGTTGTGAACAGCCGGTTCAGTTCGTCGACCAGGAGCCAGGCGCGCCGGTAAGACATCTGATGAGCCCGGCCGGCGGCCGAGATCGATCCGGTCTTGTCGATCGATTCGAGCAGCGCGACCTTGCCGGCGCCGAGGCGGCGGCCAAGCTCGAAATCAAGGCGGATCGTCAGCCGTGTCGTCATTCATCCTCCCGTCGGCGACGGCGCTTCGTCATTGCGAGGAGCGCAGCGACGAAGCAATGACGGGTTCGTCGCCCCACCTCCTCTATCACGCGTGGGCGAACTCCCAGTAGAGCTTGCGCGCCCGCTGGAAGAACGGGCCCGGCTGCAGGTCGCGCCCGTCGATGCGCCTGACCGGCGTCACCTTGCCGTAATTGCCGACGACGAAGATCTCGTCCGCGCCGTCGAAATCGGCGAAGCCGAGCGTCGCCTCGCGCGCGTCCTTGCCATCGGCGACGAGAAGGTCGAGCACGCGGCGCCGGGTGACGCCGCTGAGGAAGCTGCCATTGGCGATCGGCGTCATCACGACGCCGTCCCGCGCCATGAACACATTGGCGGTGGCGAGCTCGGCGACATTGCCGAGCATGTCGCACATGAGGCAGTTGTCGAAGCCGCGCGCGCGCGCTTCGATCAGCGCCCGCCCGTTGTTGGGATAAAGGCAGCCCGCCTTGGCCTCGATCGGCATGGTGACGGCGAGCGGCTTGGCGTAGGGGGAGCGGGTTATCGACACGCCGGTCGGCGGGGGCAGCGGCGCCTCGTAGATGCACAGGCAAAAGCGGGTCGAGTCCCCCTCCGGCGCGACCGAGCTCGTGGCGCTGCCCTGTTCGGGCCAGTACATGGGGCGGATATAGAGCTCGGCGCCGGGCTTGAACTTCTTCACCCCCTCGGCGGCGAGCGCGACCATCGCCTCCACGCTCATCGTCGGCTTGAGGCTCATGGTCTGGGCCGAGCGGTTGAGGCGGGCGCAATGCTTGTCGAGATCGGGCGTGACGCCGTCAAAGGCGCGCGCGCCGTCGAACACGCTCGAGCCCAGCCAGAACGCATGGGTGCGCGCGCCGACGATCGGGGCGTTGCCTTCGAGCCATTCGCCGTCGATGAAGGTGAAGGTTTGCGACCAGGCGGGCATGGGCTCTCTTGCTCCACGAAAATGGCGGCGGGTCGGGGCGAAGCGTTGTCGGCCCCAGTCTATTTGTCTTTTGGCGACCGGGGCCAGCGCGAACTAGCCGCGCCCTCAATCGAGCGGCGCGACCTCTCCGGTTTCCCCTTTGAGCCGCGCGACGGCGTCGCTCACCTTGACGCCGGCAATGGTGAGATCGGGCGCGATATCGGCGAGCGGCACAAGGACGAAGGCGCGGTTGAACAGTTCCGGATGGGGCAGCGTCAGCCTTTCGCTGTTCAGCGAAATGCCGTCATAGTCGATCAGGTCGATGTCGATGATCCGCGGCCCCCACCGCTCGGCCGAAACCCGCCCGAGGTCGCGTTCGAGCGCCTTCATCCGGTCGAGCAACGCCTCCGGGGCCAGCCGGGTCACGCCGAGCGCGCAGGCGTTGACGAACCAGTCCTGGTCGGTCTTGCCCCAGGGGGCGGTGCGGTAGAAGCGCGAGACCGCGGTGAGCCGGATCCCCGGCTCGCTGGCGATTGCGCCGAGCGCCCGGCGCAGGTTCGCCGCCTTGTCCCCGACATTGCCGCCGAGCGCGAGGACGATCCGCGCCCAGCCGTCGTCCTCGGGCCTTGCGGACGGCGTGCGCAGCCGCGCTCAGCGCGTTGAAGACATCGAGCGCGGCGCGATTCTCGGCCACGTCATGCACCCTGAGCACTGAGGCGCCCCGCATGAGCGCAATCGTATTTGCGGCGAGCGTGCCGGGGAGACGGTTGTCGACCTCGGCGCCGGTGATCCGGCCGATGAACGACTTGCGCGAGAGCCCGACGAGGATCGGCGCGCCGAAGCGGCGAAAGCGGTCGAGGTTCCAGATGCAGGAATGGTTCTGCTCCGGCGTCTTGCCGAAGCCGACGCCGGGATCGAGCAAAATGCGGCCGAACGGCACGCCGGCCGCCGCCGCGAGATTGAGCGAGCGTTCGAAGAAGCGCTCGACGTCGTCGAGAATGTCGATCGTCCCGTCCGCCCGCTCGCGGTTGTGCATGACGACGACCGCCGAGCCGGTTTCGGCGACCGCGTCCGCCATGCCCGGATCGCGCTGCAATCCCCAGATGTCGTTGATGACCGAGGCGCCGAGCCGCGCCGCCTTGCGCGCCACTGTGGCTTTGCCGGTGTCGATGGAGACGGCTGCGTCGAAACCTTCAGCCAAGGCCCCGAGCACCGGCGTTACCCGGCGAAGCTCCTCTTCCGCGGAAACGGGAGCGTGGCCGGGCCGGGTCGATTCGCCGCCGACGTCGATGATCGCCGCGCCCTCGGCAACCATCGCGTGAGCGCGCGCGACGGCGGTCTTGGCGTCGAAATGCCGTCCGCCGTCGGAAAACGAATCCGGCGTCACGTTGAGAACGCCCATGAGTTGGGGCGAGCGTCTCAACGCGGCGAGGAACGTGTCGCGATGGATAATGCAGCGGTCGATGCCCATGGGCGTCGGCTATCGCCTCTGGGCGGCTTCCGCAACCTTCTCCCGAACCCCCGGCGTTGAGGGCGCGTAGCCGGCGCAAGGGCGGCGATGTCCTCGCCCTCGGGCGCAACAGAGTACGAGTGTTGCGCCCTATCTGTCGATCAGCGCTTATAGAACGATGTCGTGGCTGGGCTACGCGCGGCCGCAGATGAGCCCTTCTGTCTTGGTAAGCGGTCCCTCTGGTGCAGGAGCGTCGAGACTCGCTCTGCAGCCAAACCACCAGCCCTCACGACGGCATTTCAGGCCGGATAAATGGTTCAAGCAGTAAATAGTTCAAGCTATAGTCTACTGCGACGCAAACGAACGTAACGGAGGAATCATGAGCGAGCACACCCGCTGCACGAAAATCGCCCGAAGCGTCCTGGTTGGACTGGCCGCGGTCGCCGTATCCGCAGTAGGATTCGTGGTGTTCGCCGGTGCGGCCAGCGCCGGGCCCGTCTGCGCTTCAACGGTGAGGCTCAACTCGACTTATGGCTACACTTACCTGACCGCGACCGGCGAGGTTATCGGCCTCAGCGGCAAGGGCTGCTCCACTTCAAGCCACACCGTAAAGGTCACCTTCGTTCCGCTGTACGGGCCCTCTTCAACTGGGCCCGGAGATTTACTGTCGGTGAGCCTGAAACCTAGCTGCCCAGCCGCGGCGCCAAAAGACTGCAGTTTCTCCTTCTCGACGAGCTGGCCGGCCGGTTTGAACGGCGTGTACCTGACGTCGGCAGATGCGGTGAGAGCATATAGCACCGGAGCGGTACAAGAGCAGATCCAGTTCGTGGCCATTCAGGCAGCCGCGGGATATGAGTACACCCTGAGTTTCGCCCTGTGGACAGGAAGCGGTCAATAAATAAACCGTTAGGGGCGCGAAAGTAAAACCAAACTAAGCGCCCAGTTTCAAGCACAGCCGATTCCACCGAGGTCCTCGGCCTGCCCTCCGTCACGCCGCCAGGGCCGCCAGGATGCGCGCCCAGGAGCGCGCCCCTTTGTGGAACGACGCCCGGTCGTATTTCTCGTTCGGCGAGTGGACGCGGTCGTCGTCGAGCGCGAAGCCGACGAGCAGGCTGTCCATGCCGAGCTCGCGCTTGAACGAGCCGACGATCGGGATCGACCCTCCGCTGCCGACGAGCGCCGCGGGCTTTTGCCATTCGGCTTCCAAAGCCCGGCGAGCGATCCGCAACGCCTGGTTCTTGATCGGCAGCGAAATCGCGGGGCTGCCGGAGTGGCCGATGAATTCAGCCTTCACGTCCGGCGGCAGCCGCGACGTGACGAAGGCGCGGAAAGACTCGGCGATCCGCTCCGGATTTTGCTTGCCGACAAGCCGGCAGGTGATCTTGGCGCTGGCCTTGGACGGCAGGACGGTCTTCGTGCCCTCGCCGGTGTATCCCCCAATGATCCCGTTGACCTCGCAGGTCGGCCGCGACCAAACAATCTCGAGCGGCGGGCGGCCGCGTTCGCCGGCCGGCGTGGTCAGCCCGACATCGCGCAGGAACGCCTGAGCGTCAAAATTAAGCTCGCGCCACTGGTCCGCAACCTCCTGCGGAGGCTCTTCGACCCCGTCGTAGAAACCGGGGATGGCGACCGCGCCGGCGTCGTCATGCAATTCGCCGAGGATCCGCGACAGCGCATGGATCGGGTTGACGGCCAAACCGCCGTAGAGCCCCGAATGGAGGTCCCGATTGGCGCCGGTAAGCACGACCTCTTCGCCGACAATTCCCCGCAGCGCGATCGTGATCGCCGGCGTGGACCGGTCCCACATGCCGGTGTCGCAGACAAGCGCGATGTCGGCCTTCAATTCCTTTGAGTTCTCGGCGAGGAAAGACGGCAGGGACGGCGATCCCGTTTCTTCCTCGCCTTCGAAAAGCGCGGTGATGTGGCAAGGCGGCGCGCCGAATTGCTTGAAGGCGCGGCAGGCCTCGAGAAAGGTCATGAGCTGGCCTTTGTCGTCGCAGGCCCCTCGCGCCACGATCATTTCGCCATTCGGCCCAGCCTCGAGCCTGGGCTCGAACGGCGGATTGCGCCAAAGAGAGAGCGGATCGACCGGCTGCACGTCGTAGTGACCGTAGAAGAGGACATGGGGCGCCTCCCGGCGGGCCGCCTTTATGCGCCCGACGACCATCGGACGGCCCGCGCTTGGACGCTTGGCCGCCTCGAACCCGAGATCGCCCAATTCCGTGACCAGCCAGTCCGCCGCCCGCTCGCAATCCGAAAAATGCGCCGGAACGGCGGAAATCGAAGGGATCGACAGAAAGGAGAACAGCCGATTGAGCGCCGCCGTCTTGCCGGCGTCGATCGCAGTGAGAATGTCGTCAATCGTGGCCATCTGCCCTTTCGCTCCCGCCGACCATGAGCCGCTTGGATTGGTTCGTCCCTTCTAGCACAACGCCCGAACTTCGTCGTCCGGACCCGCTCGCCTCGCCAGGGGGGAGGGGTCAAGGCCCGCTGGGCGTGAGTCTTCGGCCGAACAAAAAAGGCCGCGCCAAAAGCGCGGCCCCCGGAGCCTGGGGACGGAGCCGAATCCGTCAGAAGATCTGGCGGAAGATCAGGAAGAGGCAGCCTGACAGGATCATGGCGACCGGCAGCGTCAGCACCCAGGCCATCGCGATGCTGCGCACTGTCGACCACTGCATTCCCGAGCCGTTGGCGACCATCGTTCCGGCGACGCCGGAGGAGAGAACGTGGGTCGTCGACACCGGGAGCCCGAAGCCGTCGGCCGCGCCAATCGTCGCGGCGGCGATAAGCTCCGCCGCGGCGCCCTGGCCGTAGGTCAGGTGCGTCTTGCCGATCTTCTCGCCGACGGTGACGACGATGCGCTTCCAGCCGACCATCGTGCCGAGACCGAGGGCGATCGCCACGCAGATCTTGACCCAGAGCGGGATGAACTTGGTCGCTCCGTCCAGCTCCTTCTTGAAGGCGGCGATCTGCGTCTTTTCTTCCGGCTTGAGCTCGCTGTCCTTGTCCTTGGCGAGGACACGGAAAGCCTCGTCGATCAGATACATGTCGTTGCGAAGGTTCTGCACCTTGTCGAGCGGCGTGTGGGCGACCGAACCATATTGCTGGACCGAGTCGCTGACCTCCTTCACCAAAACGGCAAGCGACGGATAGGCGCCTTCCGAGATCTTGTGGGCGTGAACATAGTCGGTCACCGCCGGGCGCGGATCGCCGATCACGTTATAGCCCGCGCCGTGGGCCTCGACGATCTTCGAGGCGTTATGCGCCGCGGCGATGAACGATGTGGTCTGGCCCTCGCCCGGAGCGCGATTGAGCGCATAGGCCGTCGGCGCGACGCCGATCAGGATCAGCATGATGAGGCCCATGCCCTTCTGGCCGTCGTTCGAGCCGTGAAAGAACGAAACCAGCGTGCAGGTGAGGATGAGGAGGCCGCGGATCCACGGCGTCGGCGGCTTGTTGGTGGTGGGCGCGGTGTAGAGCTCCGGCGCCCGTATCACCGCCTTCATGACCAGGAGCAGGATCGCGGAGAGGGTAAAGCCGAACAGGGGCGAAAGCAGCAGCGCCTCGCCGACCTTGGTGACCTGGTCCCAATCGACGCCGGATGTGCCGTCCTTGCCGCGCATGAGGGCGTTGGCGACGCCGACGCCGACGATCGAGCCGATCAGGGTGTGCGAACTCGAGGCCGGAATCCCGAACCACCATGTGCCGAGGTTCCAGATGATCGCGGCGATGAGCAGGGCGAAAACCATCGCGTAGCCGGCGCTCGAGCCGACCTGGAGAATGAGCTCCACCGGCAACAGCGACACGATGCCGAAGGCGACCGCTCCAGTCGAAGCGAGCACCCCGAGAAGGTTCCAGCAGCCCGACCACACAACCGCGATCTGGGCCGGCAGGGCGTGGGTGTAGATCACGGTGGCGACCGCGTTCGCGGTGTCGTGGAAACCGTTGACGAATTCGAAGCCGAGCGCGATCAGGAGCGCCACGCCGAGCAGCAGGAACGGAAGGATGGTCGTCGGGCCGCCGCCCGCCGCCGAAAGGTCGGAGCGGATCGAATAGGCCATGTAGAACAGGCCAAGCGCAAGGACCGCAAGGATGCCGAGCGCGAGCCGGGGATCGACGGGATGGTCGAGATGCGGCTTGATCGGCGCTTCGGCATGCGGGCCGAGGCGAGCGTCGAATGCGGCGGACATGGGGGCTCCTTGGGGCGTGCGAGCCCCTTCTATCGCGACCGCCCATGACAGGGATGTGAAGGCGCCGTCCAAGAACTTTGGACGGCCTGCCCGAACCGGCGGGGCCATTTGCCTCTATCGGGGAAACTACCTAGGGGAAAAAATCCCGGGGGCATTGCCAAATCGCCCTGCGTAGGCGAGTCTGACATGTAAAAAACCGGGGCGGACGCGCAAAAATGGGCCTTTTTTCAATTCTCGATCGTAGCCATTCGATCGCCAAGCCGGGCTTCAACCGCTGGATGGTTCCGCCGGCGGCCCTGTGCATCCACCTGTGCATCGGCCAGGCCTATGCCTTCAGCGTCTTCAACCTGCCGATGTCGAAGCTGATCGGCATCACCAAATCCGCGCCCGACGACTGGAAGCTCACCGATCTCGGCTGGATCTTCTCAATCGCCATTTTCTTCCTCGGCTTTTCCGCCGCGATCCTTGGCCGCTGGGTGGAGGACGGCGGGCCGCGCCGCACGATGTTCGCGGCCGCCCTCTGCTTCGCCGGCGGTTTTCTCGTCAGCGCCTTCGGGGTGTCCGTCCATCAACTCTGGATCGTCTATCTCGGCTACGGCGTGCTCGGCGGCATCGGTCTGGGGCTCGGCTACATTTCGCCGGTGTCGACATTGATCAAGTGGTTTCCCGACCGGCCCGGCATGGCCACCGGCATGGCGATCATGGGTTTCGGCGGCGCGGCGATGATCGCGGCGCCGCTTTCGGTCTGGCTGATGAGCCTGTTCTCGACGCCGACGCATCTCGGGGTCGCCGAAACTTTCGTCGTTCTCGGCATTGTCTACTTCTGCTTCATGCTGGTCGGGGCGGCGATCGTCCGGCTGCCCGCGCCCGGGTGGCGGCCCGAGGGTTTCGTGGCGCCGGCGCAGCCGACGAAACTCGTCACCACCAAGGACGTCTATGTTTACCAGGCGCTGAAGACGCCGCAGTTCTGGTTCATCTGGATCGTGCTCTGCATGAACGTGACTGCGGGAATTGGGGTGCTCGGACAGGCTTCGGCGATGAGCCAGGAGATGTTCCCGGGCCGGGTCACCGCCGCTGCCGCCGGCGGGTTCGTCGGGCTCCTCAGCATCTTCAACATGGCCGGACGCTTCTTCTGGGCCTCGACCTCCGACTACATCGGCCGCAAGAACACCTATTTCATCTTCTTCGCGCTCGGGTTCGTGCTCTATGCGCTCGTGCCGTACTTCGGCGGAATCGGCAATCTGCCTCTGTTCGTCCTTTGCTTCGGCATCATCCTGAGCATGTACGGCGGCGGCTTCGCCACCGTGCCGGCATATCTTCGCGACATGTTCGGCACGCGCTACGTCGGGGCGATCCACGGAATGCTGATCACCGCGTGGTCGGTCGCGGGCGTGCTCGGACCGGTGCTCGTCAACTACATCCGCCAATATCAGATCGACAGCGGCGTCCCGAAGGCTCAGGCCTATAACGTGACCATGTACATCATGGCCGGGCTTCTGGTCGTCGGCTTCATCGCCAATTTCCTGATCCAGGCGGTCGACGACCGGCATCACATGGAGCTCGAGACGGTTGACGAGGCCGTCGGCGTGGCATGAAGGCGGCGGCAATGGCTAGTGAGAACAACAACGGGACGACTTCCCTCGAGCTGGCGCTGGCCTGGGCCTTTGTCGGCATTCCGCTGCTGTGGGGAATCTATGGCACCCTCGTGAACGCGCTCAAGCTCTTCCAGTAGCGAATGGCCGATTGACCTTCGCCGTCATTGCGAGGAGCGTGAGCCGAAGCAATCCATCCCCGATCGGTTCGGTATCGGATTGGCTTGGCGCCCTCGCAGCTGGAAGTCGCGCGGCGGAAGGTCAGCTCGCCTCGGCCAGAAGCGACAATTGCTGGCGCCCGGCTCGCCAAGCTGATCGACGAGACGCGTCGGATAGTCGCCGGTGAAGCAATGGTCGGTGAATTGCGGCTGCCTCGCGTGGCGGCCGGGATAGCCCATCGCGCGATAGATTCCGTCGACCGAGAGGAACGCGAGAGAAGTCGGCGCCGACGAAGCGACGCATCTCCTCGAGGTCCATGCGCGCGGCGAGCAGTTTGTCGCGCTCGGGCGTGTCGATGCCGTAAAAGTCCGGATAGGCGATCGGCGGCGATGAAATGCGGAAGTGGACCTCGCGCGCGCCTGCGTCCCGCATCATCTGCATGATCTTGACGCTGGTCGTGCCGCGCACGATCGAATCGTCGATCAGCACGATCCGTTTGCCCTCGACCACCGCGCGATTGGCGTTGTGCTTCATCCTGACGCCAAGCTCGCGAATCGACTGGGTCGGCTGGATGAAGGTGCGCCCGACATAATGATTGCGGATGATGCCGAGCTCGAACGGCAAGCCGCAGGCCCGCGCATAGCCGATCGCCGCGGGAACGCCCGAATCGGGGACGGGCACGACGACGTCGGCGTCGGCCGGCGCCTCGCGCGCCAGTTCCGCTCCCATCGCCTTGCGGGCATCGTAGACGGATCGTCCGCCCACGATCGAGTCGGGCCTCGCGAAATAAATATATTCGAAGATGCAGGGCCGCGCCGGCACTCTCGGCAGGGGAAAGAAGCTCTTCACCCCGTCGCCGTCGATCACCACGACTTCGCCGTTCTCGATGTCGCGGACGTATCTCGCCCCGATGATGTCGAGCGCGCAGGTCTCGGAGCAGAGGATCGGGCTGCCGTCGAGCTCGCCCAGCACGAGCGGGCGGATGCCGAGCGGATCGCGGGCGCCGATCAGCTTCTTGTTGGTCAGCGCCACCAGCGCGTAGGCGCCCTCGATCTCGGCCAGCGCCTCGACGAAACGGTCGACGATCTGCGGCCGCCGCGATCGCGCGGCGAGCAGCAGCACGACCTCGGTGTCGGTCGTCGACTGGCAGATGGCGCCGCCGCGGATGAGCTCGCGCCTGAGCGTCAGTCCGTTGGTGAGATTGCCGTTATGGGCGACCGCGAGGCCGCCGGCCTCGAGTTCGGCGAACAGCGGCTGGACGTTGCGCAGCACGGTCTCGCCGGTGGTCGAATAGCGCACATGGCCGATGGCCGAGCGCCCCGGAAGACGGTCGATGGTGGCGGCGCTCGAGAAATGGTCGCCGACCAGCCCCTGCCGGCGTTCGGAGTGGAACCGGACGCCGTCATAGGCGACGATGCCCGCCGCCTCCTGGCCGCGATGCTGGAGCGCATGCAGCCCAAGAGCGACGATCGCCGCCGCGTCGGGATGGTTGAAGATGCCGAACACGCCGCAATGCTCGCGCAGCCGGTCGCCGTCGAGATCCGAGCCGGCCTCGGCCGGCGCCTCCGCGGCGATGTGCGAAGCCGCGCCCATCACGGCTTCGGCGCCGGCGCGAAGGGCGCCGGAGACGGAACGTTCTTGTTGATCAAGGCGTCGAGCTTCTGCTTGTCCATCGCCGAACCGTTCCCGCCTGCGGTCGAATCCTTCTTCGGCGCCGCAGGAGCCGGGGCCGGAGCCGGAGCCGGCTGATCGCCGGTCGCCCTCGAGTTCGTCGCCGCCGAATCGTCCGCCGGCGGCGGCGCCAGCTCGTTCGTCGCCGCGCTCGCGCGCGACTTGATCCAGCCGTCGATGGTCGCCGCCGCGTCCTCCGGCAGCAAGGCTACGATCCGATCGGCCGTCTCGGTGAGGATCGGCCGCGTCCTGGCGTTCTTGACCCATTCCGGCTGCTGCTTCTCCGAGACCAGCCAATTGAAGATAGCGAAGGCGACGACGGCGAGAAGGAACCCCCTCGCAACCCCGAACACGAAGCCCAGCGACCGATCCAGGGCGCCGATCTTGCTGTCGAGAATGGCGTCCGACAGACGCACCGTGAACAGGGATACGATGATCAGCGTTACGAAGAACACGATCGCCGCGGCGGCCGCCTGGGCGATCACTTCCTTGTGGATATAGGGAGTGAGATAGGGCACGACGAGGGGGTAGAAGTAATAGGCCGCGGCGGCGGCGGCGGCCCACGAGGCGATGGCCAGAACCTCGCGCGTGAATCCCCTCATCATCGAAAGCAGCGCCGAGACCAGAACGATGCCGAGAACCGCGAGGTCGAGATAAGAGGGCATTTTACGAGCGAACCTCGTCGGGACGGTTCAACGTCTTCAGCGCCGGCAGGCGGCCGGCGCGAGCGCCTTATAGCCAAGCCGACTCAGTTCGTCACCTTACTGCGAACCGGGGCGGCGCGCGCCGCCCTCGTCTCGACGGCGCTCGCAGCGATGAGAGCAACCAGCGTCGCCACGGTTTCGATCGGCTGGACGGCGATGTTGACGCTTTCGCCCTCGGGGCGCGGCGTGGGCGGCGCGAAGGCCTTGGCGAAGCCGAGCTTCGCCGCCTCCTTGAGGCGCAAGCCAGGATGGGCGACAGCGCGCACCGATCCCGACAGCGCAATCTCGCCGAAATAGACCGCGTCGCGCGGCAGGTTCGCGCCGGTGAGGGAGGAGATGAGCGCAGCGGCCGCGGCGAGGTCCGCCGCCGGCTCGACGATCCGCAAGCCCCCGGCGACGTTGAGATAGACGTCATATTGGCCGAGCTTCATTCCCCCATGCGCCTCGAGGACCGCGAGCACCATCGCGAGCCGGCTCGGCTCCCAGCCGACCACCGCGCGCCGTGGCGTGCCGAGCGTCGTCGGCGCGACCAGGGCCTGAATCTCGACCAGCAGCGGGCGCGCGCCCTCGACGCCTGCGAACACCGCCGCGCCCGGATTGGCGCCGCCGTCCCGATCCGCGAGGAAGAGCGCCGACGGGTTCGGCACCTCGGCGAGGCCGCCGCCGGTCATTTCGAAAACGCCGACTTCGTCGGTCGCCCCGAACCGGTTCTTGGCCGCGCGCAGCAGGCGAAAGGCGTGCGCGCCGTCGCCCTCGAAGGAAAAGACCGCGTCGACCATGTGCTCGACCACGCGCGGACCGGCGATCTGGCCGTCCTTGGTCACATGTCCGACGAGGAGGAGCGCCGCGCCGCTCGCCTTGGCGAAGCGGATGAGCGCCTGGGCCGAGCCGCGCACCTGGCTCACCGTCCCCGGCGCCAACTCGATCGCATCGCTCCACATGGTCTGAATCGAATCGATGACCACAAACCTCGGCGCATCGCCCGAACCGAGCGTCGCCACGATGTCTTCGACAAAAGTCTGGGCCGCGAGCTGGACCGGCGCATCGGCGAGCCCGAGCCGGGCCGCGCGCAGGCGAACCTGAGCCGTCGATTCCTCGCCCGAGACATAGACGACGCGCCCGCCCGACCGCGCGACCGCGGCGCAAGCCTGGATCAGAAGCGTCGACTTGCCGATGCCCGGTTCGCCGCCGATCAGGGTCGTCGAGCCGGGCACGAATCCGCCGCCGGCCACGCGGTCGAGTTCGGCTATGCCGGTGATGAGGCGCGGCTCAAGCCTGGACGCGCCCGCCAGGTCCTCGAGCGGAAACGGCCGGCCGGCCGCTCCCCTTCTCACCGCCGCCGCGCCGATCCCGAGCGCCGCGGCTTCCTCGATGATCGTGTTCCACTCGCCGCAGGACTCGCACTTGCCTTGCCAGCGCTGGGTGATCGCCCCGCAATTCTGGCAGACATAAGAGGAACGAATCTTGACCATGGCGCCGGACTGGCAGGTTTGGCCGGGCCTGTCGAGAGGCTTTGCGGCTTACGGCGCGATGACCGCCGCGCCTTCGAGCCTGCCGTGGCGCAGATCGTCGAGCGCCTCGTTGGCCTTGTCGAGCGCATAGGGCGTGGTCGTCGTTCGCACCTTCGCCTGAGGCGCCAGCGCCAGGAACTCGTGGCCGTCGTCGCGCGTGAGATTGGCGACGGAGAGGACGCTGCGTTCCTCCCACAAGAGCCGATAGGGGAACGAGGGGATGTCGCTCATGTGGATGCCCCCGCACACGACCCGCCCGCCCTTGCGCACGGCGGCGAGCGCGCTCGGGATCAGCGCGCCGACCGGCGCGAACAGAAGCGCGGCGTCGAGCGGCGCCGGCGGCTTGTCCTCCGAGCCGCCCGCCCATTCGGCGCCCATCGAGCGCGCGAACGCCTGACCGGCGGCGTCGCCGGGCCGGGTGAAGGCGAAGACGCGCCGTCCCTGCCAGCGGCAGACCTGGGCGATGATGTGCGCCGCCGCGCCAAAGCCGTAGATGCCGATCGTCCGGCCCGTCCCCGGCCATCTTCAGCGTCCGCCAGCCGATGAGGCCGGCGCAGAGCAGGGGCGCGGCGGCGACCGGATCGAGGTCGTCGGAAAGCGGGAAGGCGAACGCCGCCTCGGCGATCGTATGGGTGGCGTAGCCGCCGTCGCGGGTAAAGCCGGTGAAGAGCGGCGCGTCGCAGAGATTTTCGCGCCCGCTCCGGCAATAGGGGCAGGTTCCGTCGGTGTGGCCGAGCCAGGCGACGCCGACCCGCGCGCCGAGCTTGAGGTCGACGCCTTCGCCCGCCGCCTCGACCCGGCCGACGATCTCGTGCCCCGGCACGATCGGCAGTTTGGGATTGGGCAGTTCGCCATCGACGACATGCAGGTCGGTGCGGCAGACGCCGCAGGCTTCGATGCGAACGAGAATCTGCCCCGGTCCTGGCTTGGGATCGGGACGCTCCTCCATGACAAGCGGCTCGCCGGGTCGCCTGAGGACCATGGCGCGCATGGCGGCTTACGCCTTCAGGCTGAGCGGCGCGACCCCGCGACCGAGCGCCGCAGGAGCGCGTACAGGCTGCCGCCGCTCAAGGCCCCGAGCACATAGGCGACGAGGGCGAGAACGGCGAGCGGCAGGGTGGCGCCAAGCGCGAGGAAGGACACGTCGACGTTTTGGGTGTTCTGAAACACGAAGATGATGAGCGCGGCGACGAAGACCACCACGATAGCGAGATAGATCCAACGCACGGGAAAATCTCCTTCCCCCGAGGCGGCGGCTGGCCGCGCGGCGCCGCTTCGCCTCAGTCCGGGCTTGCAACTGCGTCGCGGCGCCGGCGCTCGCGCCTCAGGCCGCCGCCTGGCGCAGACCCATGCCAAGCCCGATCCAGCTCGCCCCGGCGAACACGAGATCGACGCCAAGAAAGATTCCGAGCGTCCACAGCGACGACACCGGCCAATGGATCAGGATGATCGCGCCGAGCAACAGCGTGATCAGGCCGGAGACCACGACCCAGATCCAGGGCGACCCGTGCTGCATGTTGAAGGCGAGGAAGATCCGCACGATGCCCGATGCGACCAGGGCTGCGCCGAGAATAAGGGTCAGCCACACCGCGGTCAGCAGCGGATTGTCGAAGGCCACAAACCCGGCGATGATGTAGAGGACGCCGAGCGCGAGCCAGAACAGGAACCTTCCCCAGGTCTTGATCTGGAATGCGCTGATGACCTCGAAAACGCCGGCGATCAGCATCATGATGCCCACGACATAGACGCTGGCGATGGTCGCCATGACGACGCTGCCAAGCGCAATAATGCCGGCGATGACGTAGACGACGCCGAGAGCGACGATCCAGCCCCATTTGGCCCTGAGCGGCGCAATCCCGGCGGCCGGTCCAAGCCCTAACGCGGATGCTGTGTTCGTCATGGCGTTTGTCCCCGATCGATGCGGCGCGAGGCCGCGAGCTTCGCGGCTTCTCCGATCCGCGCTTGGTCGGCAATCTATCACAACCAGTTTTCATGAGAAGCGGTCGATTTTCGCGCGCTTCTCACGTCTTGGCGGCGTTCCAGTCCCTCATCCGATGCATCAGCATGAATGAGACGGCGTCGTTCGATTCGGTGAGGTAGTCGCGCGCGCCGCGCGAAAGGCGCTCGACCAGCGATTTCTTGTAGCCCTTCTCGCCGGGATCGAGCGGGATTGTGGTGATGATGACAAGGACGCGCTGCTCGCTGCCGTCCTGCGCCCTGGCGGTCCACACCTTGGCGCCCCTGGCCAGAGGATGAGAGAATGCCATTAACATTTGCCCCTTGGAGGATCCCCGCATCGTAAGGGATCAGCGCGACGCGCGGCCGTCAAGTCCGGCCTCAGCCCGACGGCTTCCCGCCGCCGCGACGCCCTCGCCGCCGGCCCGAGCCTAGCGTCGTCCGCGCGAGTCGAAGAGCCGCAGCGCCAGCCAGACCGGAACGACCACCATCGCCCCGGTCAAGAGGATGCGGCCGACCTGGCGGACATCGGTGAACCCGAGATCGACGATCCGTCTCACGGCGCGCACGGCGTCGCCAAAGAGCGACGCCGGGTCGTAGCCGAAAGTCACGAGCACGAGCCCGGCGACAAAGGAGACCACGATCAGCCGCACCGCGACGATCACCGGCGATCCGCCGAGGAAGCGGCCAACCGCGCTCTCCATCATCATCGAAGACCTCGAGGGGCGGCCGGGCTCAGCCTCATCCGTCACGCTTTCGCAGACGGCGCGGCCGAGGGCGACTTCGTCGACGGGGATCCCTCCGATTCGCCGCCGACCTCCTTGCCGTTGATCGTCAGGCGCCCGCGCGCGGCCCCGATCTTCACGGTCGAGCCGTCACGGATCTCGCCCGCAAGCAGCATCTGCGCCAGCGGGTCCTGCACCCATTTCTGGATGACCCGCTTGAGAGGGCGGGCGCCATAGGCCGGATCGTAACCCTTTTCGGCCAGCCATTGCCGTCCCTTCGCGTCGAGGGAGAGCGTGATCTTGCGATCCTCGAGCAGCCTGCCGAGCCGGCGGAACTGGATATCGACGATGTCGCCCATGTCCTCGCGCCTGAGCCGATGGAAGAGAATGATCTCATCGACGCGGTTCAGGAACTCGGGCCGGAAATGGGAGCGCACGACGTTCATGACTTCCTTCTCGACCGTCTTCGTGTCCTCGTTTTCCGGCAGGTTGACGAGGTATTCGGAGCCGAGGTTCGAGGTCATCACGATCAGCACGTTGCGAAAGTCGACCGTGCGGCCCTGCCCGTCCGTCAGCCGCCCGTCGTCGAGCACCTGAAGCAGGACGTTGAACACGTCCGGATGCGCCTTCTCGATTTCATCGAACAGAACGACCTGATAGGGCCTCCGCCGCACCGCTTCGGTCAGGGCGCCGCCTTCCTCATAGCCGACATAGCCCGGGGGCGCGCCGATGAGCCGCGCGACCGAGTGCTTCTCCATGTATTCCGACATGTCGATGCGCACGAGCGCGCTGTCGTCGTCGAACAGGAAAGCGGCGAGCGCCTTGGTGAGCTCGGTCTTGCCGACGCCGGTTGGACCTAAGAACATGAACGAGCCGATCGGCCGGTTCGGGTCCTGCAGCCCGGCGCGGGCGCGGCGGACCGCGGTCGACACCGCCTGCACCGCCTCGCGCTGCCCGACGACCCGGCGCATGACCTCCTCCTCCATCTTGAGGAGCTTCTCGCGCTCGCCCTCGAGCATCTTGTCGACCGGGATGCCGGTCCAGCGCGAGACGACCTGGGCGACGTGGTTGGCCGTCACTTCCTCATCGACCAAAGCGCTCCCGTTCTTCTTCTCGCTCTCGGCGAGCTTCTTCTCGAGCTCGGGGATCGCGCCATAGGTGATGCGGCCAGCCTCGGCGAAGTCGCCCTTCCGCTGCGCCTGGGCGAGCGCGTTGCGCGCCGCGTCCAATTCTTCCTTGAGCTTCTGCGCCTGCCCGACCTTGTCCTTCTCCGCCTTCCAGCGGGCGGTCAGCGCGTCGGACTTTTCCTGCAATTCGGCGAGCTCCGAGCCAAGCTTCTTGAGGCGCTCCTTCGAGGCCGCGTCGGTCTCCTTCTTCAGCGCCTCCTGCTCGATCTTGAGCTGCATGATGCGCCGGTCGAGCTCGTCGAGCTCCTCGGGCTTCGAATCGACCTGCATTCGCTGGCGCGAGGCCGCCTCGTCGATAAGGTCAATCGCCTTGTCGGGCAGGAAGCGGTCGGCGATGTAGCGGTCGGAGAGCGTCGCGGCGGCGATGATCGCGGGGTCGGTGATGCGGACGCCGTGATGAGCCTCGTATTTCTCCTTCAAGCCGCGCAGGATCGAGATCGTGTCCTCGACTGTCGGCTGGGAGACGAACACCGGCTGGAAGCGCCGCGCCAGCGCCGCGTCCTTCTCGACATGCTTGCGGTATTCGTCGAGCGTGGTCGCGCCGACGCAGTGCAGCTCGCCGCGCGCCAGCGCCGGCTTCAAGAGGTTCGAGGCGTCCATCGCCCCGTCCGCCTTGCCCGCGCCGACCAGCGTGTGCATTTCGTCGATGAAGAGGATGATGCCGCCCGCGGCGCTGGTCACTTCATTGAGCACCGCCTTCAGCCGCTCCTCGAATTCTCCGCGATATTTCGCCCCCGCGATCAGCGCGCCGAGGTCCAAGGCGAGCAGCTTCTTGTCGCGGATCGACTCTGGCACGTCGCCGTTGACGATGCGCAGCGCGAGACCCTCGACGATCGCCGTCTTGCCGACGCCAGGCTCGCCGATCAGCACCGGATTGTTCTTGGTGCGGCGCGACAGCACCTGGATCGTGCGACGGATCTCCTCGTCGCGGCCGATGACCGGATCGAGCTTGCCGTTGCGCGCCGCGTCGGTGAGGTCGCGGGTGTATTTCTTCAGCGCCTCGTACTGGTTCTCGGCGCTCGCCGAATCGGCGGTCCGGCCCTTGCGGAGGTCGTTGATCGCGGCATTGAGGGTCTGGGCCGAGACGCCGGCGTTGGCCAGGATCTTGGCCGCCTCGGTCCCCTTCTCCATCGCCAGGGCGAGAAGCAGGCGCTCGACGGTGACAAACGAATCGCCCGCTTTCTGGGCGATCTTCTCGGCGTTGTCGAACAGGCGCGCCATCGCCGGCGCCATATAGAGCTGGCCGGCGCCCGATCCCTCGACCTTCGGCAGCTTGGCGAGCGTCTGCTCGACCTGTCTCAGCGCCTCGCGCGAGTTCCCGCCCGCGCGGTCGATCAGTCCGGCGGCAAGGCCCTCCTCGTCGTCGAGCAGCACCTTCAACAGGTGCTCAGTCGTAAACTGTTGATGGCCCTCCCGAAGCGCCAGCGACTGGGCGGCCTGAACAAAGCCGCGCGCCCGCTCGGTGTATTTCTCCAAATTCATTGTTCATCCCCTTCGGCCCTGTCTCACGCCCCGAAGCGACGTCAGGCAGTCCATACGATCGGATTGCCGCGATTTCGCGGCTTGAACCAAATGTAGGAACCGCCCCGCGCCGACGGAAGAGCCCTCTGGGATTCAATGCGGAACGGACAGCGACCGCATTGATGGAGGTCAAGTTTCAGGCGGTCACGAGGTCGAGCGCTTGAGAAGGTCCTGGAGCCATTCGGCGTTCATGCCCGCGATCGGCAGCCAGGCCTTGAACAGCGCCTCGGGGGTGTAGCGCTCGAGTTCGGCCATCATGCGCTTTTCGATCTGCGCCATGGCCGCCTTCTGCATCGGCTCGACGTCCGGCAGCCCCATGAACTGACGCGCCTCGAGCGGGGTGCAATCGACATCGACGGTGATCTTCATCGGACCCTGTCGCCTCCCTCGGCGCCGGCGACCAGGATGACTTGGCGCGGCGCGGCGCGTATCAAGGCGCCTCGCGCCCTCTCCCCGATTATCGCAGGTCTTTGCCCGGTCAGCCAGTCTTGAGCGCCCCGAAAGCCTATATTCTCCATCTGGAGCGCGCGGTTTCGCGCCTGCCGAATGTCCACTCGCTCAGCGCTGCCCTGCCGATCGAGAGCGAGGTTATTGCCGCCATCGACGGCGGCAAGCTGTCGCGCCAGGAGGTCGATCGGGCCTATGCGCCCCGCCGGTTTCGGCCGCGCTATCCGTTTCACGCTGACGGCGGCCGAAGTCGGCGTGTTCCTGAGCCATCGCGCCATCTGGCGGCGGATCGCCGACGGCAAGCCCGACTTCGGGGTCATTTTCGAAGACGACGCTGAGGTCGACGCCGTCCTGTTCGCGGATCTCATCGCGTTCGCGACCGCGGAACGGGCGGCGTGGGACTATGTGCTCATGCCGGCCACGCCGATCCGCCGCGGGACGGCGGTCGCCCGCCGCGGCGCGCTCGCGCTCCTGCGGCCTGATGCGCCGCCATTGCGCGCGATCGGGCAGATCGTGTCACGCGCCGCCGCCCTGCGCCTGCTCGACCGGACCTTGCCGTTCGACCGCCCGGTCGACACGTTTCTGCAGATGACCTGGGTCACCGGCCAGCCGGTGCTGGTCGCCTCGCCCTCGCCGGTCCGCGATGTTTCACGCGAGAGCGGCGGCACGACGGTCCAGCGCCGCTCGATGGGGTTCGCCGAGCGCCTCCATCACGAGGCGATGCGGCCGATCTACCGGGCGCAGGTTCTGGCCCGCTATCGCCGGCACATGGCGAAGGTTGCGGATTAGCCGGCGGCGCTTCGTCCGGTCCGGTCAGGCGGCCGCCGCGCCCATGAGCTTCCGCGCCGCCGCCGCGCTCATCGGCTGGCCGAAGGCCGCCCCTTGCGCGAACTGGCAGCCGAGCTGGGCGAGCTCGACGGCGTCCGATTCCGTCTCGGCGCCCTCGGAGATGACATCCATCCCGATCTCCTGCGCCATGGCGACGATCGAACGCAGGATCGGCGAGCGCGCGCCGAAGGAATTGGGCCTCACCAGCGAGGCGTCGATCCGCATCGCGTCAAAGCGATATTGCGGCAAGTG
Source organism: uncultured Alphaproteobacteria bacterium (assembly GCA_963761435.1). Taxonomy (GTDB): domain Bacteria; phylum Pseudomonadota; class Alphaproteobacteria; order Rhizobiales; family Beijerinckiaceae; genus Roseiarcus. The sequence goes on from CAVXHJ010000017.1 coordinate 352,626, forward strand.
GCCAAGCGACGTGTAGCCGGCGCCGAAGCGGTCGAGCATGAGCGCGGCGCCGATCTCGCGCACTCGCTGCAAGAGAGCCGCCGCGTATTCGGGGTTCTCCATCACCAGGCTCTCCGCCGCAGCGAGCTTGAGCGAGCCGCGCTGCACGTAATGGCGGCCAAGCGCGGCGCGAACGTCCGAGAGCAGATCGTGGCTCAGCATCTGGCGCGACGAGGCGGCGACGGTGGCGAAGATCGGCGGATTGACCTCGAGCGCCTTCTGCCACGCCGCGAGCTCCCTCGCCGTCGCCTCGAGCGCATAAGCGCCGATGTCGACGATCGCCCCCGTCGACTCGGCGGCGGAGGAGAATTCATCCTCGCCGAGGACGCCGAGCCTTGGATGGCGCCAGCGCAGGAGCGACTGGAACCCGGCCACGGTTCGATCCTCGAGCCGCACGATCGGCCGAAACAGAATCGAGATCTCGCCGCGTTCGAGCGCGCGCCGCATGTCGTTCTCGAGCGACTGCCGGTCGGATCGCTGCGAGCGCATGATGGGGGCGAAAATCTCCACGCGATCGCCGCCGGCCTTCTTGGCGTTGGCGAGCGCGAGCCGAGCGTCCGCGAGCAGGTCGCCGCCCTTGCCATGCAGCTTCGGGTCGTAGTGGGCCGCGCCGATCGAAACGGTCAGCGCGATTTCCCGTTCGCCGAAACTGATCGGCGCGGCCAGCGCCGCGCGCAGCGCGTCGATCCTGGCCAGCGCGTCCATCGACTGCGGCTCGGCGAGCACGATCGCGCCGAAGGTGTCGCCTCCGAGCCTCGCCAGAGTGTCGCCCGGGCGCAGGTCGCGCGCGAGGCGCCGTGCGACCGCGAGCAGCGCCGAGTCTCCGATGGACAAGCCATAGGAGTCGTTGACGGACTGGAATTCGTCGATGTCGATAACCATCACCGTCGGGTCTTCGCCGCCCGGCTTCTGGGTCATCAGGATCGCCGCGCCCAGACGGTCGTTGAACAATTCGCGGTTGGGGAGGCCGGTCAGGTTGTCATGCACAGCGTCATGGAGCATGCGCTCCTCAGCCGATTTGAGCTCGGTCACGTCCGAAAGCGAGCCAATCACCCGCACCACTTCGCCATCGGCGCTGATGACCGGGCGCGCTTTCAGGACGTACCAGAAATAATGCCCGTCCGAGCCGCGCAGCCTGAGATCGTGGTTGATCCGGCCTGAGCGCTGATGCAAGAGCCCGTCGAGCGCGAGCGTGTAGCGGTCGCGATCGAGGGGATGCAGCACGTCGAGCCAGCCCGCCGCCGGCCCCTCGAGCGCGCCGCGCGTGAGCCCGAGCTGACCTTCGATCGCCTCGCTGCCGCTGACTTCGTCGGCAAGCACATTCCAGTCGAAGATCGCTTCGCCTGATCCGGTCATCGCGAGCGAGCGGCGCTCGGCGTCGGGGCCGCCGTCCCCAGCCCCGCCGGAGCCGGAGAAGGCGAATTGCATCACCGTGAAGCCAATCAGCATGACGATCAGCACCAGGCCGCCGACCAGACCCGGCGCGGCGAGGTCGTTGGTCAGATAGCCGAGCGCCGCGGCGCCTGCGGCCACCACCCAGACCGCAAGCAGGTACCAGGTCGGGATCAGCATCACCGCGCGGTCGGAGCCGCGCGCCGCGAGGCTCAGGATGAGCAGGAAGCCGACCCCGGCGACGGTCGCGATCGAGATTCGCGCCACGCCCGCCGCGACCGGCGCGTTATAGACGGAGAGCCCGACGACGGCGGCCATCAACACCAGCCAGGCGAGGGCGAAGTGGGTATAGCGCACATGCCATCGGCGCAGGTTGAGATAGGCGAAGAGGAAGATGATGAGCGTCGCCCCGATCGTCGCCTCGACGCCGGCGCGCCAGATTCGCTCCGAGCCGTCCTCGAGGCCGAACATCTTGCGCCAGAAACCGAAGTCGATGCAGACATAGGCGAACACCGCCCAGGCGAGCGCCGCGGCGGCGGGAAATATCATCGCGCCGCGCACCACGAAGACGATGGTGAGGAAGAGCGCCAGAAGGCCGGCGATGCCGATCAGGATCCCCTCGTAGAGGGTAAGGCTCGCCGACTTGTCCTTGAACGCGTCCGGCTCCCACAAATAGAGCTGCGGCAGGTTCTGCGTGCGCAGCTCCGCGACATAGGTCACGGTCGTTCCCGGATCGAGAGTCAGACGGAAGACATCCGCTTCCGGATTGTCCTCGCGTTCGGGCGCCGAGCCCTGGCTCGCGGTGATGGTGGTGATTCGCGACGAGCCGAGATCGGGCCAGATGATGCCCGAGCCGACAAAGCGGAAATGCGGCGCGACGATCAGCCGGGTCAGTTGCTCATCGGAATCATTGCTCAGAGCGAACACGATCCACGCCGGCTGCGCGCCGGGCTCGAGCGCGCTGACCTCGATTCGGCGGACGATGCCGTCGGCGCCGGGCGCGGTCGACACCTGGATGCGGTCGCCCTGGGCGCTGTAGCGCTCGACCGCCCGCGTGAGATCGATGGCGTCGGAGTCGACCGAAACTCTGACGGACTGCACGGCCAGCGCCGGCGCCCCGAAGCCCGTGAGCCCGATGATGAGGACAATGGCGCCGATAAGCGCGCTCCACGCGCCCGCCGCGGAAACGCGCTGGACCCGCCGGCCCCCGCGATCCGCTCGCACGCGGGCTCGCCTGCGGTCGCTGAACGCCTGCTCAGTCAAGATTTGTCCACGTCAATCGCGGACGCGCGTCGCTCTCGACCAGCGCAAACAGGAGATGGTCGCGCCAAGCGCCGTTGATCCTGAGAAACCCTCGCGCGTAGCCCTCGCGGCGGAAGCCGTTGCGCTCAAGGAGCGCAATCGAGGGCGCGTTCTCGGGGATGCAGGCGGCCTCGATGCGATGGAGGCGGAGCCTGGAGAGGGCGAATTCGACCGTCGCCGCAACGGCCCGCGTCATCCGCCCCTTGCCGGCGTGGGACGCGCCCATCCAGTAGCCGAGGGTCCCGCTCTGCGATACGCCGCGCCTTACCCCGCCGAGAGTGATTCCGCCCATAAGCTCATCGCTGGCGCTGTCGAAAATGAGGAACGTATAGGCTTCGTCGCGAGCCATGTCGTCGTCCTGACGCCTGAGGCGCCGGCGAAAGGCCGCCCGGGTCAGGTCGTCGTCCGGCCAGGTGGGCTCCCACGGTTCGAGGAAGCGGCGGCTCGCGGCCCTGAGCCGGGACCAGGACGAGTAATCAGACGGCGCGGCCGGGCGTAGATAGAGGCCGTCGCCGCGTAGCAGCGGCTCCGGGCTCGCCGGTCGCGTCAAGCCGAAAAGCGCCATCATACCCCTTTCAAAGCAGCGGCGACCTTCGCCTGGCCGGGAACCTTGCCGACCGCGCCGATCGTCGCCACGGCAGGCGGCGATCTAAGCATGGCGGCGCCGGTTTTGCGAACCTCTTCGACGGTGATCGCGTCGACGCGGGCCAGCATTTCGTCAAACGAGAGCGGGCGCCCATAGACCTGCATCTGACGTGAGAGCTGGTGGACGCGCGCCGACGGCTGCTCGAACGCGGTGACGAGCGAGACCTTCATCTGCGCCTTGGCGCGGCGGATTTCCGCTTCGTCGAGACCGTGGGCCGCTTCGGCGAGGCAGTCGAGCGAGGCGGCGACCACTTCCGCCGCGTCCCGATCGGCCGAGCCGGCGTAGAAGCCGAACAAACCGGTGTCGATGAAATCCCAGTGGAAGCCGAAGATCGAATAGGCGAGGCCGCGCTTCTCGCGCACTTCCTGGAAGAGCCTGGACGACATGCCGCCCCCGGCCGCGGCGGCGAAGACCTGGGCGGCGTCGTGATCCGGCGCGTCGACCGGCCGTCCCTCGAACCCGACCACGACATGCGTCTGCTCGAGGCGGCGGCTGAGCCTGGTCTCCCCGCCGCGATAGGCGGCCGGCGCTTCGGCCGGCGCCGGCGCGGCCGGCAGCCTTTCGAGCCGGGATCGGACGAGATCGACGATGTGGTCATGCTCCACCGCGCCGGCGGCGGCGACGACCGTCGCGCCGGCGCTGTAGCGGCGGGCGAGATAGCGGTCGATCGCGTCCCGGTCGAAAGCCCCGACGCCCTCCCGCGTGCCGAGGATCGGCCGGCCAAGCGGCTGGTCCGGCCAAGCGGTTGCGGTGAGGAGATCGAAAACCCAATCGTCCGGCGTGTCCTCGACGGCGCCGATTTCCTGGATGATGACGTTCTTCTCGCGCTCGAGCTCCTCGGCGTCGAACGCGCTCTCGGTGAGAATGTCGCCGATCACGTCCAGCGCCAGACAGGCGTCGACGCCCAGAACGCGGGCGAAGTAGCTGGTCCGCTCGACCCCGGTCTCCGCGTTGAGATCGCCCCCGACATTCTCGATCGCCTCGGCGATGTCGCGAGCGCTTCGGCGCCGCGTTCCCTTGAACGCCATGTGCTCGATGAAGTGAGAGAGCCCGTGCTCGCCCGCCCGCTCGAACCTCGAGCCCGCGGCGACGAAGACGCCGATCGCCGCCGTCTTCAAATGGGGGATCGCCTCGGTGACGACTCCGAGCCCCGAGGAAAGGCCCGTAACTTGAATGCTCACGCCGCGGCCCGCGCAGTCTGCCGCAGGTAGTCCGCCACCGCCCGGCGGTCGTTGGGCGACACGACGATCGATTCCTTGCGCTCCATCAGATCCGAGAGGCGGGCCGGCAGCTCGGGCCGCACGCCGGTCGCGCGCTCGACGGCGTCGGGAAACTTGGCCGGATGAGCCGTGCCCAGCGCGATCACCGGCGTCGCCGGCGAGGCGGCGAGCGCCTTGCGCGCCGCGTGCACGCCGACCGCGCTATGCGGATCGATGATCATGCCGCTCTCGCGGTAGACGCGTCCCATCTCCTCGCCGCAGGCGCTCTCGTCGACGCGGAAAGCGTCGAAATCGGCGCGAATCCGCGCGAGCGCGGGCGGCGGGATGGCGAATGCCCCCTCGCCCGCGAGCTCCGCCATCAAAGCGACGACCGCCTCCGGGTCACGCCCGGACGCCTCGAACAGGAGGCGCTCGAAGTTGGAGGACAGCTGAATGTCCATCGACGGGGATTGAGTTGCCTTGACGCCCTTCGGCGCGTAGAGCCCGGTCGCCAGCGCGCGGGCGAGAATGTCGTTCTCGTTGGTCGCGATGATCAGGCGATCGACCGGGAGCCCCATGCGCTTGGCGTAGTAGCCGGCCAGCACGTCGCCGAAATTGCCGGTCGGAACGGCGAAGGATATTGGCCGCTCCGGCGCGCCGAGCGCGACCGCGCCGACAAAATAATAGACGATCTGGGCCAGGATGCGCGCCCAGTTGATGGAATTGACCCCCGACAGGCGCATTTCGTCGCGGAAGGCGAGATCGCCGAACAGTTCCTTGACGATGCGCTGGCAGTCGTCGAACGCGCCCTCGATCGCAATCGCATGGATATTGGGCTTGTCGACGGTCGTCATCTGCCGGCGCTGCACGTCGGAAACGCGTCCCCGCGGATAGAGGATGAAGACCTCGACCTGGGACTGGCCGGCGAAGGCCTCGATCGCCGCCGCTCCCGTATCGCCCGAGGTCGCCCCGATGATCGTCGCCCGCTCGCCGCGCTGCCGCAGCACCCGGTTCATCACTTGCCCCAGCCACTGCATGGCGAAATCCTTGAACGCCAGCGTCGGTCCGTGGAAAAGTTCGAGCGCGAACAGGTTGTCGTCGATTTGCGCGACCGGCGCGGTCGCGGCGTGACGGAAATCGGCGTAGGCGGCCGTGGTCAGCGCCCCGATTTCGGCTGGCCCGAAATCTTCGCCGAGAAAGGGCGTCATGACGCGCACGGCCGCTTCCGCATAAGGCAGCCCCCGGAGCGCCCGGATCGCGTCAGGCCGCCATTGCGGCAAGGACAGCGGCAAGTAGAGGCCGCCGTCCCGGGCGAGGCCCGCGAGCAGCGCGTCGGCGAAGCCGAGCCTCGGCGCAGCGCCGCGCGTCGAGATATAGTGCACGAATAGGGAATCCTTGGCCGAATTGATCGTCGTCTATCGCAAATTGGGTGAAAGGGGAACGGCGGCGGACATGGTTGCACGAATGGGGCCAAAGCAAGACGCGATATTGGGGATTTGAACGGCGCGGACGCCCGGCCGGCAATTTTCGCACTTGAAATTGCATCCAAACTTTCCGTAACCTGACGAAAACGACGAAAGGGGCGACTGGCGCGGTCGGGACAGCCGAGCCAGTCCAGTAGGATAGCGGGTTATGAGTAGGCCGTTCAAAGCTTATTTGCGTAAACTGGTTCGTAAGGGTCGGCTGGAAGTGGAGACCGCCGACGGGGTGGCCGAGACGTTCGGCGATGGCGAAGGCCCGCTCCTTGGCGTGAAGCTCGCCGATCGCCCGGCGGAATGGCGGCTGATGACCAATCCGGCGCTGTCGCTCGGCGAACTCTACATGGACGGGCGGCTGATCGTCACGCGAGGCGACCTTTACAGCCTGCTCGAGCTCGGCGCGCGGAACCTCAACGACATGCGGGGCCTGCCTTGGGTGCAAGCGCTGCATGAGGCGCGTGTCGCCCTTCGCGGCTTCCACCAGCGCAACGACCGGCGGCGCGCAAGGCGCAACATCGCCAGCCACTACGACCTGGACGCCCGCCTCTACGATCTCTTCCTCGATTCGGACCGCCAGTACAGCTGCGCCTATTTCGAGTATCCCGGGCAGTCGCTCGACGACGCGCAGACCGCGAAGAAGCGCCACATCGCCGCAAAGCTCCTGCCGAAGGACGGCGCGACCGCGCTCGACATCGGTTGCGGTTTCGGCGGCATGGGGCTCTATCTCGCGGGCGTCGCCGGAGCCAGGGTCACCGGCGTCACCCTGTCGGAGGAGCAATTCGGCATAGCGAAGAACCGCGCCCGCGACACGGGACTTGACGATCGGGTCGAGTTCCGGTTGCAGGACTATCGCGACGTACCGGAATCTTTCGACCGCATCGTTTCGGTCGGCATGTTCGAGCACGTCGGCGTCACTCGCTACGACGAATTTTTCACCACCGCCCGCCGTCTGCTCAAGGACGACGGGGTCATGCTGCTCCATTCCATCGGGCGGAATTACGTTCCGGGCGCGACCAACCCCTGGATACGCAAATACATCTTCCCCGGCGGCCACATCCCAAGCCTTTCGGAAGTGCTCCCGGCCGTCGAGCGAGCGGGTCTCTTCGTCACCGACATCGAGATTTTGAGGCTGCATTACGCCGAGACTCTGCGCGCCTGGCGGGAGCGCTTCATGGCGAGGCGGGACGAGGCGGCGAAGCTCTACGACGAGCGGTTCTGCCGGATGTGGGAGTTTTATCTCGCGGGTTCCGAGACCTCGTTCCGCGTCGACGGCAACATGGTGTTTCAGCTTCAGCTCAGCAAACGACAGGATGTCGTACCGCTGACGCGCGACTACATCGCCGAGCGGGAGGCGGAGCTTCGCCGCCGCGAGGCGGCGCGCCCCGGGGTCCGTCAGGCAGCGGAGTAGCGGACGTCGTCAGGCGGCGCGGGCGACGCACTGCAAGGCGCTTGCAGTGGCCCATTGAAGCGCGACGCGCCTTCGAGGTCGGCGCCTTGACCCCGTCGACTTCAAAGCGGACGTCGACGACCCTGTCGGCCCCATGTTCCTCGACTTCACAGGTCAGCGCCCCGGATAATGGGTCGATGGCTGGCAGACCTTCGCCGAGAAGCCGGCCGATCCGATCCTTGACCTACCCGACTGATCGGATAACCTTGCCCAGCCGGGAAATGCATCAGCAAATAACAAGCTCGCGACGCGACCCGGTCACGTGAAAGCGTCACTACAAAAGAAACAAATGGAAAAGGGGAACGTCCATGTCAAGAAGCGCACTAACGAAGAGTCTTGCAGCGACCGCGGTCATCGGTCTTCTTCTAGCTCAGGCTGCGACAGCACAACAAAAGGAGCAGAAGCTGCCGGAGGGGTCGACGACTCATTTTATCTATTTTCCCACCGGGAGTTATGCGTTAACGCCGGAAGACCAAGGCAATGTACGCGAAGTGGCCGGAATGATGCAGCGGACCCCAGCCTTCGTCGCCATGATCATAGGCAAAGCCGATTCGGTTGGCTCTAAAGATTTTAATGATCGCCTATCGCAACGACGCGCCGAAGCGGTATTCGAGGATCTTGTTTATAACAATCAGGTGCCGGAAAGCCGGGTGCAGTTGTGCTGGACTGGCGAACGCGTGCCATTCGTATCCGGCGCCGACGAAAGCGCAGTCTCACAGAACAGGGTCGTCGCGATTGTGGTGCGCGATACCGCCTGGACGCATTGTGGCGGATGAGCACCTATCGAAGCGGGGTCGCAAGCGCCCGAAAATATTAGCGCCTGCGCAAAACGACAGCAATGCCGAGTAGGGTTAGGCCGCGCGGGCGAAACGCACAGCAAGCCCGGTCGCGGTCACCCGCTCGAGCGCGACGCCCTCGACTTCGCAGCCCTTGCAGCCGTCCACTTCGAACCGCACGTCGACGACGGCGTCGGCCCCATATTCCTCGGCTTCCCGCGTCAGAGCCTCGATCGCCGCCTGACGATCGCCATCGACGCCTGGATCGCCTGCGGCGCGCCAGCGGGCCGCCGCCCGGATACGCCCGATCGCGGTCATCGGGCGCCCGCCGTCGAGGTCGGAGGAAAAACTCACATACATGAAGTCAAAGCCTGTGTGCTGAGGCGCGGGATCCCATAGCGCATCTGGTCTTTCCAGCCGGTTAACAAGCCGTTACGGCTTGGAAATTCGCTCAGGCTTCGTTAACGGCCGAGAAAGCCGCGCTTCGGGGCAATACAAAAAACGGCGCCCAAAGGCGCCGCTTCATCGTTGGCGGGAAAGCCTGACGTTATTCCGCGGTCGTAGCGGGCTCCGCAGCAGGCGCCGCCGCCTTTTCGAGATCGGCGCCGGTTTGCTGGTCGACGACCCGCATCGAGAGCTTCACCTTGCCGCGATCGTCGTGACCCATGACCTTGACCTTGACGCGGTCGCCTTCCTTGACGACGTCGGTCGTCTTGTTGACCCGGGTCTTTGCGAGCTGCGAGATGTGCACGAGCCCGTCCTTCGCGCCGAAGAAATTGACGAAGGCGCCGAACTCGACCGTCTTGACCACCGTGCCGTCGTAAATCTGGCCGACTTCCGGCTCGGAGGCGATCGACTTGATCCAGTTGACGGCCGCCTTGATCTTCGCGCCGTCGCTGGAGGCGATCTTCACCGTGCCGTCGTCCTCGATGTTGATCTTGGCGCCGGTCTTTTCGACGATCTCGCGGATCACCTTGCCGCCCGTGCCGATCACCTCCCGGATCTTGTCGGTTGGGATCTTCATGGTCTCGATGCGGGGCGCGAACTCGCCAAGCTCCGCGCGGGCGCCGGTAAGCGCCTTGCTCATCTCGCCAAGGATATGCAGGCGTCCGTCGCGCGCCTGGGCGAGCGCGACCTTCATGATTTCCTCGGTGATGCCGGCGATCTTGATGTCCATCTGCAGCGAGGTCACCCCTTCGCTGGTGCCCGCGACCTTGAAGTCCATGTCGCCGAGATGGTCCTCGTCGCCCAGGATGTCGCTCAGCACCGCAAAGCGCTCGCCCTCGAGAATGAGCCCCATCGCGATGCCCGCGGTCGGGCGCTTGAGCGGCACGCCCGCGTCCATCAGCGCGAGCGACGATCCGCAGACGGTGGCCATCGACGACGAGCCGTTCGACTCGGTGATCTCGGACACGACGCGGATCGTGTAGGGAAACTCGGCCGGGGTCGGCAGCATCGGGCGGATGGCCCGCCAGGCGAGCTTGCCGTGGCCGATCTCGCGGCGTCCCGGCGAGCCCATGCGGCCGGTCTCGCCCACCGAATAGGGCGGGAAGTTATAGTGGAGCAGGAACCGCTCCTTGTATGTGCCGTCGAGCGAGTCGACATATTGCTCGTCCTCGCCGGTGCCGAGCGTCGCGACGACCAGCGCCTGGGTCTCGCCGCGGGTGAACAATGCCGAGCCGTGGGTGCGGGGCAGCACCCCGACCTCCGCCAGTATCGGGCGCACGGTGGTCAAATCCCGGCCGTCGATGCGTCGCTTGTGGTCGAGAATATTCCAGCGCACGACTTTGGCCTGCGCCTTGTGGAACGCCTCGGCGATCTCCTCTGGCGGGAATTTCGGCTCCGCGCCCTCGGGGGCGAGCGCCGCCTTCACCTTGGCCTTGACGGCGTCGACGGCGGCGTAGCGCTCCTGCTTCTGGGTCATCGAATAGGCCGCGCGCAAATCGGCTTCGCCCACCTCCAGCACCGCCTTTTCGACCGCCGAAAGGTCGTGCGCGACAAGGTCGCGCGGCTCCTTGGCGGCCTTTTCGGCAAGCCGGATGATCGCCTGGAGGACCGGCTGGAACGCGGCGTGGCCCGCCATCACCGCTTTGAGCATGGTGTCCTCGGAAAGCTCCTGGGCTTCCGACTCGACCATCAGCACGGCCTCCGCCGTGCCGGCGACGACGAGATCGAGGGTCGAATCCTTCATTTCCTCGACCGTCGGGTTCGCCTTGATTTCACCCTTGATGAAGCCGACGCGCGCGCCGCCGATCGGGCCCATGAACGGGACGCCGGAAAGGGTCAGCGCGGCTGAAGCGGCGACCATCGCCAGAATGTCCGAGTCGTTCTCGAGGTCGTAGGAAAAGACCGTCGCGATGACCTGCGTGTCACAACGGAAATCCTCGGGAAAGAGCGGCCGGATCGGCCGGTCGATGAGGCGGGAGGTCAGCGTCTCGCGGTCCGACGGGCGCCCTTCGCGCTTGAGATAGCCGCCTGGAATCCGGCCGGCGGCGAACGCCTTCTCCTGATAGTGGACGGTCAAGGGAAAAAAGTCCTGGCCGGGCTTCGGCTCCTTGGCGGCGACGACCGTCGCCAGAACCGTGGTTTCGCCCCAGGTGGCGAACACCGCCCCGTCGGCCTGACGGGCGAGGCGCCCGGTTTCGAGCACGAGCTTCCGCCCGCACCAGTCGAGTTCTTCGCGTTGCATGTCAAACATCTTTCTTCATCCTGCATGAGTTGAGGATGCGAAAGCCTGCGGCCCATGCCGCCCGGACATCGGGCGCGTCAGCGGCAAGATGGCGAGAGGCTGGGTCAGAGCCAGCCGCTTGCGATCCTGCCATGACGCCAGGCTCACGCATTGGATTGCGGGCGCCGGCCGACGCCGCCGCCCGGTGCTTAAGGTCGGGACGCACAAGTAACGGCGCCCCGTTGGCATGAGGGGCGCCTTCAGCGGCGGATGCCCAGACGCTCGATGAGGGTCTTGTAGCGCGCCTCATCCTGCTTCTTGACGTAGTCGAGAAGCGTCCGCCGCTGCGACACCATCTTGAGCAGGCCGCGGCGGGAGTGGTTGTCCTTGACGTGGGTCTTGAAGTGGCCGGTCAGATTGGCGATCCGTTCGGTGAGGATCGCGACCTGGACTTCGGGCGACCCGGTGTCGCCGACTTTCAATGCGTATTGATTAATGAGCGCGGATTTGCGCTCAGCGGTGATCGACATCGGATTTTTCCCTTAAATCTGCGGCGGGCCGAAGCCAGCCTTATCGCTTTTCACAGCGGCCGAACCGGGATGTCGTCCAGGTCGGTCGCCACGCTCTCCCCGCGCGCTTGAGCCGCCGCGGATGGCGCGCTTATACAGATTCCGCGCTGCGGCGCCAGCAAAATGTTGAGCTGGGCGATCTGTCGTCATGGGTGATTGGCGCCCAAGAGAGCCCAACTTCGCTATTTGGCGCGGCGCATATCTTCGTCTGCGCGAGCGAGCCGGTCGTCAAGCGTGACAAGCTCAGCGCCATGGGCATGGGCGAGCCAAAGGTAGCTTGCGTCGTAGAGCGACAGCTTCATTCGTTCCGCCAGAACGATGGCTCCGTCGAGGTTAACCGTCTCGAGCGAGATCGAAAGCGCATCGAGCAAGGCAAAGGCTTCGATCAGCGCCTCTCGCTCGGCGGGAGCGGCGCGAATTTTCTTCAAGCAGGCGTTCGCGACTTCGAATCCAATGAGGCTCGGGGCGCGCAGAGTCGCATCGCGTAGGCGAGGGACGACCTCTTCGCGCTTCGGCTCGTCGAACAGCAAAGCGACAATTGCGGACGCGTCGACGACCTTATCGGTCACGGTCTTCGCGGATTAGCCGCACCGCTTCGTCCCGCCGCGTGAGATTGAGGCTCCTCACTCTGGCGACGATTTCGTCAATTCCAAGCCGGCGCGGCGTCCCCGTCGCCTCGTCGATCAACGCCCTCAACTCGCCCTGGAGCGACCGGTGGTTGGCCTTGGCGCGTTCGCGCAGCCGCCTCACTTGGTCCTCGGGCACGGCTTTGATCGAAAGATCCATGGCGCATCAATGGAGCATTTTTGGAGCAAGATAGCAACCAAAATGGCTTCACATCGACCGCGAAACACCCGAGCAAGCGGTTGCCGCCAGCGGAGGAAGCCGTTACCAAGCCGCCGACCCTGCCCCCCAAACGCTCCATGCCCGCCTCCCCGGACGACCTCATCGCCTATCTCGCCGGCCTCGGAATCGAGGCCGAGACCGTCGAGCATCCGCCGTTGCACACGGTTGAGGATTCGCAGGCGTTGCGCGGCGACATCCCGGGCGGGCACACCAAGAACCTGTTCGTCAAGGACAAGAAGGGCCAGGTGTTTCTGCTGGTCCTCGGCGAGACGGCGACGATCGACCTCAAGCGCGTGCACGAGAAGATCGGCGCCCAGGGGCGCGTCTCCTTCGGCTCCGCCGAACTCCTGGAAGAGCTGTGGGGCGTCCGGCCGGGCGCGGTCACGCCGTTCGGCGCAATCAATGATGAAGCCGGCAGGGTTCGCGTGGTGCTGGATGAAGCGATGATGCGGCATGAACGGCTCAACTTCCATCCGCTGGTCAATACCCGCACCACCGGGCTCAAGAGCGCCGACCTGGTCAAATTCCTGCGCGCGACCGGGCATGAGCCGCTGGTCGTGGCGCTGGGGCAGGAACTGCCGCCGGTTGAATAAAAAGCGCGGGCGCTCCATCTAGGGCGGCAAAAGCGGGACGCGCGCGGGCCTCGCCCGCGCCTCGGGCTGGAGATGATGGGACATGGCGAATGTGAGCGGCGCGATCGCGCCTCAAACCAAGGCGGCCTCGACGGTCAAGGAAGTGACGACGGCGTCGTTCCGGGCCGACGTGTTGACGGCCTCGACGCGCCAGCCGGTGCTGGTCGATTTCTGGGCGCCGTGGTGCGGGCCGTGCAAGCAGCTCGCGCCGGCGCTCGAGAAGGCGGTCGCCGACTCGGGCGGCAAGGTTACGCTCGTCAAGATGAACATCGACGATCATCCCCAGATCGCCGGCCAGCTCGGCATCCAGTCGATTCCCGCGGTCATCGCCTTCGACAAGGGCCAGCCGGTGGACGGATTCGTCGGCGCGCTGCCGGAGAGCCAGATCCGCGGCTTCATCGAACGCCTCGTCGGTCCGCTCGAGGGCGGTTCGGCCGCCCTGGTCGCCGAGGCGGATGAATTGGCCGCCAAGGGCGACACGGCCGCGGCGGCGGCGCTCTACTCCGAGGTTCTGGCCGACGAGCCGGCCGACGCCAAGGCGATCGGGGGTTTGGCCAGGCTGCATGTCGCGGACGGGCGGGTGGCCGAAGCGAAGGCGCTATTGGAGACCGCTCCCGCGGCCCCGCCTGGCAAGGAGCAGGATCCGGCGGTCGCCGCCGCCTGGGCGGCGCTCCGCCTCGCCGAGCAGGCGTCGAGCGTCGGCGAGCTTCAGCCGCTCGAACAGGCGGTCGCCGCCAATCCGGACGATCACCAGGCGCGCTTCGATCTCGCGGTCGCGTTGTCGGCCAAGGGAGACCGGGCCGGCGCTGCGGACCAGCTGCTCGAACTCATCAGGCGCGACCGCAAATGGAACGATGAGGCGGCGCGCAAACAATTGTTGCGGCTGTTCGAAGCCTGGGGTCTGATGGACCCGGAATCGGTCGCGGCGCGGCGCAAGCTGTCGGCGGTCTGGTTTTGACCGCGAGCCGCCCAAAGTTGAGACGAGGGCCATGAAGCTCAACCGCACTTTCGCCGGGCCGGCCGAGATGCCGGAATCGATCCCGCTGTTTCCGCTGGCGGGCGCGCTTCTTTTGCCGCGCCGGCCGATCCAGCTCACGGTGTTCGAGCCGCGCTATCTCGAGATGCTCGACGCTGCGCTCTCCGGCGAACGGCTGATCGGCGTCATCCAGCCGTCGGTGGAGGAAGAGACGGCCGACCCGGCGCCGGAGCTTTATCCGCTGGGCTGCGCTGGCCGCATCGTCCAATATGCGGAGATCGGCGATGGACGGTGTTTCCTGACCCTGATGGGCGTGGCGCGGTTTCGACTGACCGCCGAGGCGCCGAGCGAGGGCCCCTATCGGATCGCGGTCGCCGACTATTCGCCGTTCGCCGAGGATTTTCTCGAAGGCGCCGGCGAAGCGGCGGTCGACCGAGAGGATCTGCTCGAAACGCTCAAGCGCTTCGCCGAGGTCAACGAGATCAAGGTGGTGTGGAGCGACATCAAGAAGGCGTCGAACGAGGCCCTGGTCAACGGCCTCTCGATGATGAGCCCCTGCGGCCCCAAGGAGAAACAGGCGCTGCTCGAGGCCAAGGACCTGAAGTCGCGGGCCGAGATGCTGGTCGCGATCACGACGATCGACCTCGCGCGCGGGCAGGACGCGGCGACGCAGATTCATTAGCCCGCGCCGGCCGGCGCGCGTTTGCCGGCTCCTCGAAGCCGACGGCGCGCTCGACGATGTAGAGCGGCCGGCGCTTCACCTCGGCGTGAATGCGCCCGACATAGAGACCGATGACGCCGGTCATCAGCATATTGGCGCCGCCGAGACCGGCGATGACGACGATGGTCGAGCTCCAGCCTCTCTCCAGGCCCGGATCGCCGAACGCCCACCGCCCGATCACGGTCACGCCGTAGACGAGCGCGAGCGCGGAAACTCCAGCGCCGGCCCATAGCGCGAGGCGAAGCGGCGCATCGGAGAACGAGACGAGGCCGCTCGCCGCGAGGCCAGCCATCTTGCGGAGCGAGTATTTGCTTTTTCCTGCGGCGCGCGGCGGGCGGTCGAAAGTCACGGTTCCCTGTCGAAGCCCGATCCAGGCGAACATGCCGCGCACGAACCGGTCGCGCTCCGGCATCGCCAGGAAAGAGTCGAGCGCCTTGCGGTCGATCAGGCGGAAGTCGCCGGCGTTGCGGGGTATGGGCGCGTCGGACAGCACGCCAAGGAGACGATAGTAGAGATCGGCGGTCATCCGCTTGAAATGGCTTTCGCCGCCGCGCGACGCGCGCTCCGCGCCAATGACGTCGTAGCCCTCCTTCCATTTTTCGATCATCGCGTGGACGACCTCGGGCGGGTCCTGGAGGTCAGCGTCCATGACGATGACCGCCCGGCCGGCGGCGCGATCGAGTCCGGCGGTGATCGCGACCTGATGACCGAAGTTGCGCGAGAGCTTGACGAGCCGGTAGCGCCGGTCGTCGCGCGCCTTGCCCTCGATCACGATCGCGCTCGTGTCGCTCGAACCGTCGTCGACTATGATCACTTCGGCCGGCTCGCCGAGCAAATCGAGCAAGGCGTCGAGCCGGCGAAGCAGAATCGGGATGACCGCCTCCTCGTTGAAAATCGGCACGACGAGGGAATAGGTCGGCGGCTTTGTCGCGTGGTTCCGGTCCATGACGGCCGACCGTTCCGCAAATGCCTGAACAAAGACTTTGCGCGCTCTGGTTGCCGCAGCGCTACTCAGGGGCCGAAGGCTCTGCTAGGGTGGCTGAAATATTAACCGGCGTTCGCTCGCCCGGAGTTGGCCATGGAATACGACAACCTCCCTCAGTCCTCGAACGTCGAGGACCGGCGTGGGCAACGCGGCGGGGCGGTGGGCGCGGGCGGCCTCGGCATTGGCGCCATCGTCGTCATTTTCGCCATCAGTTACTTCACCGGCATTTCGCCCCAGGTGCTGATGAGCGGGGCGGAGATGATGGGCGTCGGGCAGCATAGCGCGCCGCCACAGCCGAGCACGCCGCCCGACCCCAACGACCCGATGCGGGTTTTTCTCTCCAAGGTGGTCGGCAGCACCGAGCAGGTCTGGACGGAGGTGTTGCCGGCGCAGGCGGGCGTGAAATACCAGCCCGCGACGCTGGTCATCTATGACGGCGCGACGCGGTCGGGATGCGGGGGCGCCCAATCGGCGATGGGGCCGTTCTACTGCCCGATCGACAAGAAGGTCTATCTCGACACCTCGTTCTTCCGCGACATGAAGACGAAATACGGCGGGGGCGGCGAGTTCGCCTACGCCTATGTGGTCGCTCACGAATATGGCCACCACGTCCAGGATGTGCTCGGCATCCTCGACAAGGTCGACAACATGAAGCAGCAGGTCAGCCAGACCCAGGCCAACGCCCTTTCGGTGCGGGTCGAGCTGCAGGCCGACTGCCTCGCCGGCGTCTGGGCTAACCACGCCAACGACAAGTGGAAGATCCTTGAGCCCGGCGACGTCGAGCGGGCGCTGGCGACCGCGCAGGCGATCGGCGACGACCGGCTGCAGACGGCGGCGCGCGGCTACGCCGTGCCAGACAGTTTCACCCATGGCTCGTCCGCCCAGCGCCAGCAATGGCTGACCGCCGGCTTGAAGAGCGGCGACATCAAGTCCTGCAACACCTTCGGGAATTGAGCGGGGCGGCCTTATCGGCGCTTTGCGCCGCCATCTCCCGAGGCGAGAGAAGGACACCCTCCCAGTTGTGACAGGGGTAGGGACGGGGATCGGCCGACTCCCGTCCGATTTCTGCTCGTCGCCAATGTGACGGTCATTCAGCAACAGGCCTTGCTCTTGACGCGGCGTCGATGGGGCGCTATCTGCTATGTTCATGATTTGTTCCCATCGAAGAGTCCGCCAGCCCGTGAACCCGAGCACGATCCGAGCCTCCATCCCTGACCCGCGCCATCGTCCCGAGGCGATCGCCGAACGCATCCTGCCGGCCGAGCTCAGGCGCGGACGCGGCGCCGCGACCAACGCCTCCGGCCGTTTCGAGGTCGAGCGGCGCGAGGCGTTCGACGACGGCTGGACCCAGGACGAAGCGCCCGAGCCGCTCGCAACCGAGGTCACCTGGGAGAAGCCGCGAGCGATCATCACCCGCAACGAATCGCCCGACATTCCCTTCGACCGCTCGATCAATCCCTACCGCGGCTGCGAGCACGGCTGCTTCTATTGCTACGCGAGGCCGACCCACGCCTATATGGGCCTCTCGGCCGGGCTCGATTTCGAGACCCGCCTGTTCGCCAAAGAGGGCGCGGCCGAGCTCCTCGAGCGCGAGCTGGCGTCGCCAAAATACATGCCCGCGCCGATCGCCTTCGGCGCCAACACCGATCCCTATCAGCCGATCGAGCGCCAATACCGCATCACCCGGTCGCTGATCGAGGTCCTGAAGCGCGCCCGCCATCCGCTGACCATCGTCACCAAGTCGAATCTCATCCTGCGCGACCTCGACCTCCTCGCGCCGATGGCGCGGGACGGCCTGGTCAAGGTCTATGTTTCGGTGACGACGCTCGACCGCGCGCTCGCTCGCCAGATGGAGCCGCGCGCGCCGACGCCGCAGAAGCGGCTCGAGGCGATCGAGGCTCTCAACCAGGCGGGCGTGCCGGCCGGGGTGATGGCCGCGCCGGTGATCCCGGCGATCAACGACGATGAGCTGGAGACGATCCTGACTCGCGCCTTTTCGGCCGGCGCGCGCGAGGGAAGCTATGTCGTGCTGAGGCTCCCTGGCGAATTGCGCGACATGTTCCGCGAATGGCTGCAGGTCCATTATCCCGACCGCCTGAAGCGCGCGGTCTCGCTCATGCAGTCGATGCGCGAGGGCAAGGACTACGAGGCGCAATGGGGCCGGCGCATGGCGGGCTCGGGCCCCTACGCATGGATGATCGGGCGCCGCTTCGAAATGACCGCGCGCCGCCTCGGCTACCGCGAGACGTCGCGGGCTTTGCGCACCGACCTCTTCGTGAAGCCATCCCCGAAGGCGAGCGACGCCGGCGCCCAGCTCAGCCTGTTCTGAAATCTTTTCGCGGCGCGGGGCCTCCACCCGAAGGGCGGGGCGCGGGCCTTCCCGCGCGGCGCCACCGCGCGTAAACAGCCCGAATGCCGCGGTTTAAGCTCACCATCGAATACGACGGCGCGCCGTTCGTCGGCTGGCAGCGGCAGGAGAACGGCCTTTCGGTCCAGGAGGCGCTCGAGGGCGCCCTTTTCGCCATGACCGGCGAGCATGCGGCCGCCCACGGCGCGGGGCGCACCGACGCCGGCGTCCATGCGCTGGGCCAGGTCGCGCATGTCGACCTCGAGCGCGACTGGGAGCCGTTCCGGCTCGGCGAGGGGCTCAACGCGCTGCTTCAGCCTCACCCCATCGCGGTCGTCAAAGCCGAAGCGGCGGAGGCCGGTTTCGACGCCCGGCGCAGCGCCAGCGCGCGCCATTATCTCTATCGCGTCGTCAACCGCCGCTCGCCGCTCACGCTCGAGCGCGGCCGCGCCTGGCGAGTGAAACCCGCCCTCGACGCCGCGGCGATGCACGAGGCCGCGCAGGCGCTGGTCGGGCGGCACGATTTCTCCACCTTTCGCGACGCGCAATGCCAGGCGAAATCGCCGATCCGGACCCTCGACCGGCTCGACGTCAGGCGCGACGGCGACGAGATCCTCATCGAAGCCTCGGCGCTGTCGTTCCTGCATCGGCAGGTGCGCTCGATGGTGGGTTCGCTGGTCGAGGTCGGCGCGGGGCGACTGGACCGCCGCCGACCTCAAGGCCGCGCTCGACGCCGCCGACCGCGGCCGCTGCGGGCAGGTGGCTCCGGCCTTCGGGCTTTATCTCGCGCGGGTGGACTACGCGCGCGAGTGAAAGCGACGATAGGATCGTCGCCGGCCGTGGGAGCTATCCTCCCCCGCATTCGCGGGGGAGGGGGACCGCGCGAATGCGCGGGGGAGGGGGCGTCAGCCGATCAACGCTGCGGCCATTCGCACAATGGCGTCGGCAGTCTCATCAAGGCTTCTGATCACATCGCCAGCGGGGACCCGCATCACCGTCACCCCCCGCGCCTCGAGCCACGCGTCGCGGCGCCGATCGCGCTCGGGCCGGTTTTCGACATCGTGGCTCATGCCGTCGATCTCGATCGCAAGCCGCGCCGACGCACAGAAAAAGTCGAGCACGTAAGGTCCGATCGGATGCTGGCGACGAAATATCGGCAGTCCTGGCGCGCGCTGGCGCAACCTGACCCACAGCCGGGCTTCGGGCGGCGAGAGCGCACGACGAAGGCGCCGGGCGTTGGCGACAGTTTCCGGCGGCGCTCGCATTGTTCCTCCCCCACCACCGCCCTTCCGGGCGGTCCCCCTCCCCCGCGAATGCGGGGGAGGACTATCAGGCGAACTCGGCGAAATAGCGGTCGAACGCGCGCTCGTAGATCAGCGACAGCGCCTCGAGTTCGTCGAGCGGGACCCGCTCGTCGACCGCGTGGATCGTGGCGTTGACGAGGCCGAGCTCGATGACCGGACACGCGTTCTTGATGAAACGCGCATCGGAGGTTCCCCCGCCCGTCGACAGCAAGGGCTTGCGCCCGGTCACGTCCTCAACCGCGGCGGCGACGAGGTCGGTGAATGGCCCGGGTCTGGTGAGAAACGCCACCGCGTTGGTCGGCTCGAAGGCGAGCGTCGTGCGCGCGCTCCCCGCCCCCGCGACCCGCCGCGCAATTTCGGCTGAGAGCGATTCGGGCGTCCAGAGATTGTTGAAGCGAACGTTGAAGGCGAGCCGGACCTCGCCCGGAATGACGTTCGCCGCGGGATTGCCGACATCGACGCTGGTGACCTCGAGATTCGAGGGTTCGAAGTCGGCGTTGCCCTGATCGAGCGGCGGGGCGAGCAGCGCCGCCAGCACGGGCGCGAGCGCGCGGATCGGATTTTCCGCGATTCGCGGATAGGCGACATGGCCCTGGCGGCCGTGGATCGCAAGCCGTCCGTTGAGCGAGCCGCGCCGGCCGTGCTTCATCGTGTCGCCGAGCGCGCTGACGCAGGTCGGCTCGCCGACGATGCAATGATCGAAACGCTCGCCCCTGGCGAGCGCCCAGTCGAGGAGCTTGACCGTGCCGTTGATCGCCGGACCTTCCTCGTCGCCGGTGATGAGGAAAGTGAGCGAGCCCTGAAACGGCGCCTTGGCGATGAAGCGCAAAGCCGCCGCCGCGGCCGCGGCGACGCCGCCCTTCATGTCGCAGGCGCCGCGACCCCAGAGATGGCCGTCGGCGATCTCGGCCGCGAAAGGATCGAACCGCCAGCGCTTGACGTCGCCGGGCGGCACGACATCGGTGTGGCCGGCGAAAGCGAGATTGGGCCGTCCCGTTCCGAACCGCGCATGAAGGTTCAGGACCTTCGGCGTTCCGGGCGCCTCGAAGGCGACGAGCTCGGCCGCGAATCCGGCCTGAGCGAGCAAATCGCTGAGATAGGGCAAGGCCCCGCCGTCCTCCGGCGTCACCGACCGGCAACGGATGAGCGCACGCGCGATCTCGAGCGCCGAGGGTGTGGCGGGCATGGCCTAGGGCGTGGTCGTGTCGCGCGCCCCCTCCACCACGCTTCGCGTGGTCCCCCTCCCCCATTTCATGGGGGAGGATAAAGCCGGGCGCCGCCGTCTCCTCCCACGCGAAGCGGGGGAGGGGGACCACGCGAAGCGTGGTGGAGGGGGCGCTCCCCTTCTCCCGCTCGCGGGAGAAGGTGGCCCGAAGGGCCGGATGAGGGGCCTTCGCACCCTCTATCTCGGCCGCATCTCGCGCACTGGCGCGGCCCAGTCGAGGCCGACGTCGTAGATCGGCGCCTCGGTGTTGGAGAGAAGGTGCCATAGCCCGGTGTTCTGGCTGCGCTTGAGGGCCTTGATCAGGACCCGCCCGTCGCTGAGGCCGCAGACGCACATCCGTCCGACGAGGCTGTCGTCCGGCGGATTGCGGATGTCGTCGTAGAAGACCAGCCAATTGTCGAATAGCGCGCCGAGCGAATGGCCGCGGATCTGAACCGCGACCGTGCTCGGCTTGGCGTCGATCGGCGCGTCGACGTCGTCGAACGGCCCCTGGCCGTCGGCGTAGAAATGGGCGATCGCGCCGGCCCCGACATAGCCGATCAGCGGCGCCTTGGGCGGCCGCGGCGGCCCGCCGCCGATGAGCCGCGGCGGCTCGATGCCGAGATATTCCGAGACGATCGCAATCTCGTCGGCGCGCAGCCGGCGGTGGCCGTTCAGGAGATCGGTGACGGCGGAAGGCGAACGGCCGAGCGCCTTGGCGAGGCCGCTGCGAGTTTTGCCGGTCCTCTTGAGGCCGGCGCGGATCCAATCGACGGTCAAAGCGGAAGCTCCAAGCTTTCATTGCCCCTTGCGAAGACTTGGCCGCGCGCTTGCGTTTGCGTCCCGCCCCCGGAAGGCCCGCCGGCTCTGGAAGGCCGGCCGACTCAGGGGATTAACCTACTTTCCGAAAAACCGCAATTCAAAAAAACAGAATCTTGACATTTAGTTCTGTTTTCCCAAATAATGAACAAAACAAGAACAGAAGTGGGCGGCCGCTGGGGCCGCCGCAATCCAAGAAGGGCAAGCTCATGAAAAAGTCCGCGCCTCGCCGCCGTCCGCCGAGAATCGACACCGAGCGAGCGGCGGTCAAGCGGGCCTCGGCCCGCCACCTCGCAGACCTGCGCCGGGCCCACGCCGAGCCGCCTCCGGACGTCAAGGTCAACAGCCGAGGCATCCCCAAACTGGTCCCCCCGATCCTCGAGCAGTCCTATTGCACCTCGCCTGCGGCGCTCTGCGCGGAGCTTGCGGAATGAGCAGCGCCAAGAACCCTGCCAAACGGACCCGCAAATCGCCGCAGGAACTGCTCGACGCCGTGCAGGAGCGGCTCGACGCCACGCCCGAGCGGCTCGCCCGCGCCAAGGACGCGGGCCAGAATCCGACCCGCGACGCCGATCGCACGCGCCGTATTCTCGATCCGTTCGACACGATGCGCGCGAATCGAGTGCTCGCCCCGCATGACGCGAAGCTCAACGACATCCGCTGGCTCGTCGGCGAATCGCTGCGCCGCACCCATCAGCGCGCCCGGCTCGATCAGTTGCGCGCTGTCGCGCCCGACCGGTTTGGCTCGACCGGCTTCGGCCCCCGCAACGGCCTGCCGCAGTCCGAAACCGCGCTCTTCGCTCGCGACAGGCTGCGCGAGGCTGAGGAGAAGGTGGGTCCGCACGCCTGGCCGATCGTGACGAGGATCGTCATCGAAGGCGCGGGCGTTCGCGACTGCCGCGGCTTCATCCCCGAACTCGCGACGCCGTGGCGCGCCGACGCGGTCGTCTCCGACCGCCTGAGAGTGGCCCTCGATACGATCGGCGGGCTCATGGGGGTGACCGCGAGGCGAGGCAAGCCGCGCGAATGACGGCCCCAATGCGGCCTTGGCCGCGAAACGTCTCCCGGCGCGCTGAGCCGCGGGTTCGCGGGAGCCAGGCTCTCGCGAGTTCCGGCTCCCGCCCAAGCCCGGAACCGCCCGGCAAAACCAGCCATGCCGGCCTCCAGGGCCGGCGTTCCACGGAAAAGCAGGGGCCGATGAATGACCACTGACCGATCGCCCATCTGGATTGGGCTTGCCGATCTTCTCCTTTGCATTCTTTCGGTCGTCATCGTCGCCGTGGCGCCGGCGAAGGTCAAAGTCGACGGCCTCAAGCCCAAGGCGGAATTTCTGATCACCGCCGACTGGAGGGTCGAACTCGATTCCGACGTCGATCTTTGGATTGTCGGGCCGGAGAAGAAGCCGGTCTTCTACGGCTCGCGCGAGGCGGGGTGCGCATCGCTCGATCGCGACAGCCTCGGCTATTCGACGGCGCGGATCCCGCTCGTCGACGGCTCCACCGCGCAGTCGGAATCGAACAAGGAGACGATCTCGATCCGATGTATCGCGCCGGGCCGCTATGACGTTGGCGTCAACCTCTATTCCGACCGGGAGCTCGCCAAGGGCGCGAATGCGATCCCGGTGCGGGTCGAAATCACCGGCCTCAATCCGCAAGTCACGACTTTGTTCGCCAAGGACGTCGCCCTCGATCGGGTCGGCCAGACGATCAATGTCGCGAGCTTCGATCTCGCGCCGGACGGCAAGATCACGCTTCAAGAGCCGCCGCTCGAGCCGATCACCGACGCCTACGAGCGCGCCAAGCCGTGAGCGGGCGGATGGGCGGAAAACGAACAACTGCAGGCTACGCCGCCCGGGCTTTTTAGAATTGCCAGAAAAAGGCGCCTAAGCAACTGAAAGAATTGGGGAGCGGTCAAAAACGGACAGCCGATGAGCAGCGTAGGATCGGCGACCGGCCCTGACCGTCAACCCGCCGCGCCCTGGCGCCCCGGCTCCCGGGGTCAGCCGCTTCCGCAGGAAGATGCGCTTGAAATCCGGGGGATAGTCGAGTTCGCCGAACGGCTCATAGCCGAGCTTGCGGTAGAAGCCGGGCGCCTGGAAGCTGAAGGTGTCGACCCAGGCGGAATGGCAGCCGCGCTCGAGCGCCCTGTCCTCGGCGGCCCTGATCAGCGCGCTTCCGACCCCCTTGCCCCTCAGCGCGTCCGAGAGCCAAAGATATTTGATGAAGAGCCAGCCGGAGTAGGTCTCCCCGGCGAGGCCGCCTGCGATGCGCTCGCCTTCGCGCACAAAGACCGCGAGCGGGCGCCACCGCTGATGGCCCGGCCACCGGCTCTCGTTGAACGCCTCGAGCCCGTTCGGCAGGACCTCCAGGTCCGCGTCTTTGGGCTGATCGTCGATGTCGAGGCGAAGGCCGGCTTGCGCGAGATCCATAGTCACGAAGGAACACCCTGCAAAGGGAGGCAATAGGCTTAACCAAGCGAAGGCGTTCAATCCAGGCGGACCGACGCATTCACGCCAAGTTCAGACGGAAGATGCAGCATCGTCGAAGGGTTGGAGAATCAGGAGGATAACATGGTCTTGCGCGTTCTCTCCGCCGGCGCGATCGCCGCCATCGCAGGCGCGGCGATGCTCACTCTCCAAAGCGCTCCCTCGTCCGCATTCACCCTTTCCTCGCCCTCGCTCGAACGCCCGGTCGCGGCGGCCGACCTCGAGCAGGTCTGGTGGCATGGCGGCTGGCATCGCGGATGGGGTTGGCATGGCGGGTGGCATCGCTGGGGCTGGCATCGTCCGTGGGGCTGGGGCTGGCGCCGACCGGTCTACGGCTTCTACGGAGGCCACTGCTGGATCGGCCGCTGGGGCTACCGCCACTGCGTCTGACGAGGCTCGCTTTCGAGGGCGCAGGCGCGAGAGCGGACGCGATCGACGACCTGCGTCCGCGAAGCCTCGTCAGGCCTCCATCTTCGCCAAGAGCGACTCGGAAACCTCGAAGTTGGCGGTGACGTTCTGGACGTCTTCATTGTCCTCGAGCGCGCCGATGAGCCGCAGGATCTTTTCGCCCGCTTCGTCGTCGACGGGAATCGTGTTCTGCGGCCGCCAGACGATCGCGGCCTTCTGGGGCTCGCCGAACTTGGCCTCGAGCGCCTTCTGCGCTTCCCGCAAGGCCTCGACCGAGGTGATCACCTCATGCTCCTCGGGGCCGGACACGACGTCGTCCGCTCCGGCCTCGATCGCCGCCTCGAGCATCGCCTCGTCGTCGGCGGCCTTGCGGTCGAAGACGATGAGCCCGACCCGGTCGAACATGAACGACACCGCGCCGGTCTCGGCGAGCGAGCCGCCCGCCTTGGTGAAATAGGACCTGACCTCGCCCGCGGTGCGGTTGCGGTTGTCGGTGAGCGCCTCGACGATCACCGCCACTCCGCCGGGCGCGTAGCCCTCGTAGCGGACCTCGTCGTAGTTCTCGCCGTCTGCGCCGGCCGCCTTCTTGATCGCCCGCTCGATATTGTCCTTGGGCATGTTCTCGGCCCGTGCGGCGATGACGGCGGCCCTGAGACGGGCGTTCATCGCCGGATCGGGCAGGCCCAGTTTGGCCGCAACCGTGATTTCGCGCGCGAGCTTGGAGAAGAGCTTTGAGCGGATCGCGTCCTGCTTGCCCTTCTTGTGCATGATGTTCTTGAACTGGCTATGACCGGCCATAGATCGCCTCGATGAACGCGCAATTGCGCGGGATGCATAAGGTATGAAATTCGGCCTCCTATACGCCGCGCTCAGGCGTCAGGGAAGCCAATCGGGAATAGCAGAGAACCATGCCGCGCTTGGGCCTCGCCATCGCCCCGGGGGTGAGCCATTTCCCTGGCTTTCTCGATCGCAGCGCCCAGGCGGCGCTGCGCGACGAGATCATGGGCGTCCTCCGAGAAGCGCCGCTGTTTCGTCCGCGCATGCCGCGCACCGGCAAGCCGTTTTCCGTCGAGATGACCAATTGCGGTCCGCTCGGCTGGGTTTCGGACGAGGCCGGCTATCGCTACCAGCCGACCCATCCGGCGACCGGGCGTCCCTGGCCGACGATGCCGCCACGGCTCCTCGAAGCCTTCGGGACAATCGCCCCGGGCGCCCCGTCGCCGGAGGCTTGCCTCATCAACTTCTACGCCGCCGGCGCCCGCATGGGCCTGCATCAGGACCGCGACGAGGAGGAGCTATCCGCCCCAGTGGTCTCGTTGTCGCTCGGCGACACGGCGCTCTTCCGCGTCGGCGGAACGGCGCGGAACGCGCCGACGCGCGCCTTCCGCCTTGCTTCGGGCGACGCCATGTCGCTCGCCGGCGAGGGCCGTCTCGCCTTCCACGGCGTCGACCGCATCATTGCCGGCTCCTCGACCCTTCTGCCGGAGGGCGGCAGAATCAACCTCACGCTTCGGCGGGTGACCAAAGCCCAGCCCTGAATGGGCTATTTTCCGCTCGAAGCCGGCTCCTGCCTCGGGGCAGCCTTCGGGCCGCCCTTGGAGACGCCAACCATCGCCGGACGCAGCACCCGATCGCCGATGGTCCAGCCCGCCTGGACCACCTGCGAGACCGTTCCAGCGGGAACCGTCTCGTCGGGGGCCTCGAAAATCGCCTGATGGAAATTCGGGTCGAATTTCTGCCCCTTCGGGTCGAGCTTCTTCACCCCGTGGCGGCCGAGGACCGCCTCGAGGTCGCGTGCGGTCAATTCGACGCCCTCGATCACCGAGCGGACGGCGGGATCGGCGCTCGCGCGGGCCTCCGCCGGCAGATGCTCGAGCGCGCGCGAAAGATTGTCGACCACGGTCAGGATGTCGCGGGCGAAACTCGACACCCCATAGGTCTTGGCGTCGCTGACCTCGCGCTCGGTGCGCCGGCGCAGGTTCTCCATCTCCGCCAGAGTGCGGAGCACCCGATCCTTCAATTGGCTGTTTTCCGCGTTCAGCGCCTCGATTACGGCGCCGGCGTCGCCGGCCTCCGCCCGAGTCGCTCCGTCCTCCTGCGCGGACGCTTCGGCGCCGCGCTCGGCGTTTGGATTGTTCATGGTTCCATAAGCCCCATCAGAAATTCGCCATGGATATCAGGGCTGACGAGCCAAAAATCAAGCGCGGGGGACGGCGAAAATCCCGCGCCGTCAGTCGGCGGCGAAGTCAGCCAGCAACCGCCGCTTGATCGCCGCCTGGCGCGCCGGCGCGTTGATCTTCTGGCCGGTCAGGTCGGTGATATAAAACGAATCCACCGCCTTTTCGCCGAAAGTCACGACATGGGCCGAGCCGATATTCAGGTTGAGGCTCGAAAGCGAGGTGGTCAGATCCCTCAGCAGGCCGGGCCGGTCGAGGCCAGAAACCTCGACCACTGTATAGCGGCGCGAAAGATTGTTGTCGACCGTCACTTCGGGCTCGATCGCGAACGCGCCGCGCCGCACGTCGCGCGCCTGCCTGGGGGCGGCGAATTCGGCCAGTCTTATCTCGCCGCGCAGCGCCTTCTCGATATTGGAGGCGATGCGCTGGCCCCGGCGCAATTCGTCCTCGTCGCGCTCGAAGGCCCGAGAAACGAAAATGGTGTCCAGAGCCAGGCCGTCGGTCGTGGTGAAAATCTGCGCGTCGACGATGTTGCCCCCGGCGGCGGCGCAGGCGCCGGCGATGCCGGTGAGCAGTCGCGGGTGGTCGGGCGCAACCACGGTGACTGCGGTCACGCCATGAAAGACGTCGGTCGTCACCTCTGTCGCGAGCGAGCGGGTTTCGGCCGCCATCGCGTGCAGCAATTTGGCGTGCGCGACCTGGCGCGCCGGCTCGACCTTCAGCCAGTAGGCGGGGTAGTGACGCTGGGAATAGGCCTCGAACTCAGGATCGGACCAGCCGGGAAGCGAGGCGCGCAATCTCTCCTGCGCCGCCTCCACCCGGCCCTTGCGGTCGATCGCCGAATGGCCGCCGCCGAGCACGACTTCAGTCTCCCAGTAAAGCGTGCGCAAGAGCTGGCCCTTCCAGCCGTTCCACACGCCGGGGCCGACCGCCCGAATGTCGGCGGCGGTCAGCGTGAGCAGCATCTTGAGACCCTCTTGCGTCTGCACGATCGCCGACAGCGCCTCGGCCGTCTTGGGGTCGAGAAGGTCGCGTCCCTGAGCCATGTTGGACATGACCAGATGCTGCTCGATGAGCCACGCCACGCGCTCGGTGTTGGCGGGCGAAAGGCCCAGCCGCGGACCAAGCTTGCGCGCGACTTCAGCTCCGGCAAGCGAATGATCGACGCCCCGTCCCTTGGCGACGTCATGCAGGAAGGTCGCGAGATAAAGCTCAGTCCGATGCGCGATCTGGGGGACGATCTTTGTCGCCAGCGGCAGCTCTTCGCCGACCCTGCCCGCTTCGATCGCGCTCAGTTCCCCGACCGCGCGAATGAGATGCTCGTCGACGGTATAGTGGTGGTACATCGAAAACTGCATCATCCCGACGACGCGGCCGAAATCGGGTATGAACCGCCCGAGCACCCCGGCCTCGTTCATGCGCCGGAGCGCGATTTCCGGCGCGTTGCGCGAGGTGAGGGTTTCGAGAAAGAGCCGGTTCGCCTCCGCATCCTCGCGCAAGCGGGCGTCGATGCGCTTCAACGACTGGGTGACGAGCCGGGTCGCGTTGGGGTGGATCGGCAGGTTCGATCGGTCGGCGATCCAGAACAGCCGGATCAGATTGACGGGATCGCGCTCGAACGCGTCGTCGCGGATGACGTTGACGCGATCGTTGTCGACCTTGAAATCCTTCGCCTCCGCTATCGCCCTCGTCCGCCGGCGCAGGCGCCCTATCAATCGCCCGAACGCCGGGGTGCGCTTCGTCTGGCGTTCTTCGAGCGCGGCGCAGACAATCGCGGTCAGGTCGCCGACATCCTTGGCGACGAGAAAATAGTGCTTCATGAACCGTTCGACGTCGATGAGCCCGGCCCGGGTCGAATAGCCGAGCTGGCGGGCGATCGGCCGCTGAACGTCGAAGCTCAGGCGCTCCTCCGCCCGCCCGGCGAGGAAGTGCAGCCGGCAGCGCACGGTGCAGAGGAATTCCTCGCAGCGGCGAAAGAGCGCGAATTCGCGCGGCGAGAACAATCCGGCGGCGACGAGCTCGTGCGCGTTGCGAACGCGATAGACGTATTTGGAGATCCAGAACAGGGTGTTGAGGTCGCGCAACCCTCCCTTGCCCTCTTTGACGTTGGGCTCGACCAGATAGCGCGACGCGCCCGCGCGGCGCACGCGCGCTTCGCGTTCCGCGAGCTTCGCGGCGACGAATTCGGGGGCCGTTCTGGCGACGATCTCGGCGTCGAACCGCGCCAGAAGCGTCTCGAAAAGGTCCTTGTCGCCGACGACGAGCCTCGCCTCGATGAGCGTGGTGCGGATGGTCGTGTCGGCTCGCGCCTGCTTGAGGCATTCGCCAACCGTGCGCGTCGCATGGCCGACCTTGAGCTTGAGGTCCCAAAGCACATAGAGGAGCGACTCGACCACTTTCTCAACGCCGGGGGTCGGCTTGTCGGGCAGGAGGAACAGGAGGTCGATGTCCGAATAAGGCGCAAGCATGCCGCGCCCGAAGCCCCCGACCGCGACGATGGTCGGCAGCGATCGGCCAGGCTCGCCCGGCGCGAGCCAGCGCGAGGACATTTCGAGCACGACGCGCAGAAGTTCGTCGGTCTGGGCGCTCAGCGCCTCGGCGCAGGCCCGGCCCGTTCCGCCGTCCTCGAGCGCCTTGCGCGCTTCCTCCCGTCCGGAGGTCAGCGCCGCTTGCAGCGTCTCGATCGCGTCCCGGCGGAAAGCCGGAGCGTCGCCGGAACGCCTCTCGTGCAGCAGTTCGAGCTTGTAGAGGAGCCTGGCGGGGTCGACCCCCTTGGCCGGCGGGGGGGCGGGGCGCGCGGAGCGGGAGCGGCGTTCGAGCGCGGGGGCATGGGCGTCAGTCATTTCCCGGTATATCCCCCCTCGGTCCGGCGACCGCAAGCCCGCCGGCGCCCCGAGAAATGTTATTGTTTAACGAGCTTGGCCTCGATCGCATCCCAGATGGCCACGGCGAGGTCCGGTCCGCCAAGCCGTTTGACGGCGCGGATTCCGGTCGGCGAAGTGACGTTGATTTCCGTCAGATGCCCATCGATCACATCGATGCCGACAAACAAAAGGCCGCGTCTTCTCAGTTCGGGCCCGATCGCCAGGCAAATGGCCCGCTCGCGCGCAGTGAGGTCGGTCTCTTTCGCCGCTCCGCCACGGACCATGTTCGAGCGGATGTCGTCGCCCGAGGGCACGCGATTGATCAGGCCTTTCGCTTCGCCGTCGACAAGGATGATCCGCTTGTCGCCCTTCGCCACGGCCGGCAGGAACTTCTGGATCACCCAGGGCTCGCGAAAAGTGGCGCTGAAGAGGTCGAACAGCGAGCCGAAATTCGCGTCCTGAACGGCAACCTTGAACACCGCGGCTCCGCCGTGGCCGTAAAGCGGCTTCATCACCACTTCCCCATGCTCGGCGCGGAACGCTTCGATCGCCTCGCGGTCGCGGGCGATGAGGGTGGGAGGCATCAGCTCGGGGAAATCCATCACGAACAACTTCTCCGGCGCGTTGCGCACGCCGCTCGGATCGTTGACGACCAGCGTCTGCGGCTGGACGCGCTCGAGAATATGCGTCGAGGCGATATAGGCGAGATCGAACGGCGGATCCTGCCGCAGCAGCACGACGTCGGCGGTCGAGAGATCGACGAGGCTCGCCGCGCCGAGGCGCGCGTGATCGCCCTCGACGTCCTTGACGGCGAGAGGCTCGACGAGCGCTTCGACCCGCTTGCCGTTCAGCCGCAGGCGGTCGGGCGTATAGTGCAGGAGACGATGGCCGCGCGCCTGCGCTTCGAGAAGCAGCGCAAAGGTCGAATCGCCGGCGATGCGGATGCGCTCGATCGGGTCCATCTGCACGGCGACAGTCAGGGGCATAAGCGTCCGGTCGAGGGGAGGATTGGCGTCAGGGAATCAGTCGATCTCCAGCCTATACGCGGACGGCGCGTGACGGGGAAGGCGTCCAGGCGCGATGAACGGCTGCGGGGCGCCATTAGGATCTCAGGGCGAGACGTATTGACAGATGTCGTGCTTGCGGCGACATATGTCGCAGGCAAACAGGAGCTGGTCGATGGCCGAGAGACAGCACGCCGCTGGAGAAGCAAGAAGGCGCTCCAAAAGCGTCAAGCCCATAAAGACCGCCAGAGAGGAGCACGAGCCTCTCTTCGAGAGCACTTTGCAAGCAATTTCAAGGTTGCTTGGCGGAAGTCGGACTTTGGGGTCTGCGATCGAAAGCGAGTTCGACGCCCATGCGCTGCTCCATCGGGGCTTGCCGAGAGCATCATTAAGCAGCCTTCTCGAAAAGCTGCGCGTCATTCCCGTCGATGAGGCCTCCGAAGCGCTAGGGGTAAGTATTCGGACCCTTCAGCGCCACAAGAAAGCGCCCGTCGTCCATTTAGACGTTCAGCAGAGCGGACGGGCGTGGAAATTCGCCGAGATTTTGGCCAAGGCGAGCCGTGTGCTCGGCTCCCAGGAGGAAGCGGAGCAATGGCTCAAACGCCCGGCGATCGGACTTGATCGGGAGCGCCCGATCGAGCTCCTGACGACGCCCGCAGGCGTCAAACTGGTCGAGGACTATCTTGGGCGGCTGGAGTACGACGTCTACACGTGACCAAGCTTCCAGCCGCGCTTGGCGGCGGCAATGAGCTCATCTTCTGGCGCCTCGACCAGCGGAGACATGCGGCGACGTGGGATAGCGGCGAAGGCTCGTTTCGGTACGGCGGTCGCTGGAACAGCAAGGGCGTCCGCACGGTCTACTGCTCGCTCGATCCGGCGAGCTCGATCTTGGAGGTCGCCGTCCACAAGGGTTTCGACGTTCTCGACACCGTGCGCTATGTGATGACGGCGGCGACGATCGCCGAGATCGCCGAGGTTCACGTCGTCGATAGCAACGACGTCCCAAATCCGAACTGGCTGCGGCCGGGGCTTCCAAGCGCCGGCCAGCAGGCCTTCGGTGACGATCT
This sequence comes from uncultured Alphaproteobacteria bacterium, assembly GCA_963761435.1. GTDB lineage: Bacteria > Pseudomonadota > Alphaproteobacteria > Rhizobiales > Beijerinckiaceae > Roseiarcus. Next base: position 383,981 of record CAVXHJ010000017.1, read on the forward strand.
TCTCCGCATTCATCGGTTCGTTGCGATTCCGAGCGCGGTCTATGGACGTTGCTGGAATCTGATATTCGATCCGACAAAGGCAAATGGCTTTTACACCCGCGATTTCCAAGAGCCGTTCGCGCTCGACACGCGGTTGAATCCACCGAGCTAGTCGATCTCCAGCCTATACGCGGACGGCGCGTGACGGGGAAGGCGTCCAGGCGCGATGAAGACGGCGTCGCCCCGAAGCACAAGGCCCGCCGCCCAGGGGTTTCGCGCCAGCCAGACCCGCGCCGCGCGGGCGATTCGCCGCCTCTTCTTCGGGCTGATCGCAATCGCGGCGACCTCCATGTCCGCCCGCGCCTTGACCTCGACAAAGGCGATCGCGCCGCCTCTTCGCGCGATGATGTCGATTTCGCCGCCGGACACAACGAACCGGCGGGCGAGAATCCTGTAGCCCTTGAGGCGGAGCGTCAGCGCGGCGATCGTTTCCGCCTTGAGGCCGTAAAGATGCGCGCCGCGCCGGCGCTCCGTCCGCTCGGCCGGGTCCGAGCCGCTCACCGCGCTGAGCCGGCAAGCGTGAGCGCTCGCGCGTAGACCTGCCGTCTCGGCAGGCCGTGTTTCGCGGCGATCGCCGCCGCAGCGTCCCTGACCGACAATCTGGCCAGCGACTCGATGATGTCCCGGTCGAGCGCCTCCTCGGCGATTTGCGGGCGGGCCTCCGCCTGGCCGACCAGAATGACGATCTCGCCCCGCGGCGCGTCTTCGCTCGCATATCGGGCAGCGAGGTCGGCAAGCGTTCCGCGCCGAACCTCCTCGTGCAGCTTGGTCAGTTCGCGCGCCACCGCGGCGGGCCGCGATCCGAGCTCGAGCGCAAGGTCGGCGAGCGTTTCGGCCACCCGTCCCGGGGCCTCGTAGAAGACCAGGGTGCCAGGGACGGCGGCGAGCGCGTTGAGGCGCTCCCGCCGCGCCGCCCGCTTGGGCGGAAGGAACCCCTCGAAGAAGAAACGGTCGGTCGGCAGAGCGGCGACGCAAAGGGCGGCGAGCGCGGCCGAAGGGCCCGGCGCCGCTGTCACGGCAAACCCGTGGGCGGCCGCTTCGGCGACCAGCCTATAGCCGGGATCGGAAATGAGCGGCGTTCCAGCGTCGGAAATGAGCGCGAGCGCCTGCCCTTCAGCGATACGCCGAAGCGCGCGCGGGCGCGCCTCGGCGGCGTTGTGCTCGTGGTAAGGCGAGAGCGGCGTCTCAATGCCGTAACGCGAAAGCAGCGTCCGCGAGACTCGGGTGTCCTCGGCCAGGACGCCGTCGGCCCCGGCCAGCATCGCAAGAGCCCGCAACGTCACATCGGCGAGGTTGCCAATCGGCGTCGCGACGATATAGAGGCCGGGGCTCAGCGGCGCTGCGCGGACAAACGCGCCGCCGACGACAAAGCCTCGGTTGGGCCGGGCGACCCCGGCGCCTTCTCCGGGCGCGGCCTTCGTCGCGGTCATTTTCGCAAGGATCCCACCGATGGCTCGACCAGGCCGACGACATAGCCAAGCGCAGGTGAAAATGCCACAATTTCCGCCGACTGCCGGCGAATCGCCTCCGTCGCGCGCCGGCAAACGCGCCGATCACGCGACGCGCATCCGGTTGCCAACCGGTTGGGGCGGGAGATGGCGATGAAGTTTTCCGCCAATGAGCCGGTAGCGGGACGGCGCCTCACCCGGCGGGCGGCGCTTGGCGGCGGGTTGGCGCTCGCAGTCACGGGGTGCAACTCGCCCGGAATGGATTTTGGCGGCGGCGGGCCGGTCATGACGCCCCCTCCCGCGCCGGCGGGGGGGCCGACGGTTGGCGAGGCGCTCGGGTCGGGGCCGGTGCGAGTCGGCATGATCCTGCCGTTGACGCAAAACGGCGGGCCAAGCCCTATCGGCGTCGCGATGCGCAACGCAGCCCAGCTGGCGATCGACGATTTCGGCGCTCCTTACATAACGCTCATGATTCAAGATGATCATTCGAGCTCGGACGGCGCCGCTCAAGCCGCTCAATCGGAACTGGGCGCCGGCGCGCAGCTCATTCTCGGGCCGGTGTTCGCAAACGACGTCCGGGCCGCGTCGGCGGCGGCAAAATCCGCCGGCCGGCCGATGATCGCCTTTTCGACCGACGCCAGCGTCGCGGCGCCGGGGGTCTATCTGTTGTCGTTCCTGATCGAGACCTATGTCGACCGGATCGTCCAGTACGCCGTCGCGAGCGGCAAGAAGTCGTTTGCGATCATGGCCCCGCAAAACGACTACGGCAATATCGCCACCGACCGGTTCCAGCAGGCTGCCGCGGGCGCTGGCGCGCAAATCGTCGTGACCGCACGCTACGCTTCCGGCCAGATGGCGAGCGCGGCGCAGGAGGTCGCGGCGGTGCAAGGGCAGATTGGCGCACTCTTCATTCCCGAGCAGGCCGACGCGATGCAAGCGGTCGTCAACGCCTTGGCTGCGAGCAGCATAAAGACGCAGCTTTTGGGAACCGGCGTCTGGAACGACGCTCGCGTGCTCAAATTGCCCCAAATGCAGGGCGCCTGGTTCTCGGCGCCCGACAACGCCGGTTTCAACAGCTTCTCGCAGAAATACAAGGCCAAATTCAACAGCGAACCGGCCCGCCTCGCCACGCTCGCCTATGATGCGACGACGCTCGCCGCCGCGCTCGCGCGGAACGGCGCCCCCGACCCCTATAGTCAGGCGGCCCTGACCAATGTGTCTGGCTTCAGCGGCGTCGACGGCGTGTTCCGCTTCCGCGCCGACGGGACGAACGAGCGCGGGCTCGCGGTCATGCAGATCGACAATGACGCCGCCAGGGTGATCAGTCCCGCCCCGAGGAGTTTCGCGGCAGGGTGACTGCTGTCGGCGACCGTCGGCGCCATCAGAGCCTAAAGCATGCTCGGCAGCACCCTATCGGGCGGCCGGTGGCCGTCGACGAAGGTCCGAATGTTGATGATGACCTTCTCGCCCATGTCGGCGCGGCCTTCATGGGTCGCCGAGCCCATATGCGGCAAGAGCGTCACTTTGCCCATCTTGGCGAGCGCGATCAGTTTCTCGTTGACCGCGGGCGCATGCTCGAAGACGTCGAGCCCGGCGCTGGCGAGTTCGCCCGCCTCCAGCATCCGGATGAGCGCGTTCTCGTCGACCACCTCGCCACGCGCGGTATTGATGAGAATCGCGTCGGGGCGAAGATGCTTCAGTCTTCGGGCGGACAGGAGATGGTAGGTGCCAGGCGTATGCGGACAGTTGATCGAGACGAAATCCATCCGCGCCAGCATCTGGTCCAGCGAATCCCAATAGGTGGCCTCGAGCGATTCCTCGATTTGCGCCGCGACCCGGCGCCGGTTGTGATAGTGGATCGACATCCCGAACGCCCGCGCCCGCCGGGCGAGCGCCTGGCCGATTCGCCCCATCCCCACGACGCCGAGGCGCTTGCCGGTAATCCGGCGCCCGAGCATCCAGGTCGGCGACCATCCGGCCCATCGGCCCTCGGGGATGATGTGCGAGCCCTCCACCAGCCGCCTCGCCGTCGACAGGATCAGCGCCATCGTCATGTCGGCGGTGTCCTCCGTCAGCACGCCCGGCGTGTTGGTGACCGTGATGCCGCGGCGGAGCGCGCTGGTGACGTCGATATGATCGACCCCGTTGCCGAAATTGGCGATAAGCCGCATCTGCTCGCCCGCCTGGGCGATCATCGCCGAATTGATGGGGTCGGTGATGGTCGGCACGAGAACGTCGGCCTCGCGCATCGCCTCGACGATCTCGGCCTGGGACATCGCCTTGTCCTCGAGGTTGAGCCTTGCGTCGAAGAGCTCGCGCATGCGGGTTTCGACAAGCTCGGGCAACCGCCGGGTGACCACCACGAGGGGTCTTTTCTTGGTCATCAGCGCCGCCCTTATCGCCCGCGCGGCGCCGCCGCCGTCGCCTTGCTTTCAGCCATCCGCTTCCGCGCCTTCAAACAGTTTACGCCTCGTTAACGACGGACGACGCAAATGTTTGGGCGAGGGCGCCGCCCGCGGGTCTTTATCCGCTGGCTCGGCGGCCTCTCTAGCAGAAGAGCGGGCAAAGACAAGGATAGCCGGTCGACCGTCGAGGAAATCGGTATGAGACGAGAAAGGCATCCGCTCCCCATGCTTCCACCCTCCCGCCGCGCCGTTCTTGCGATGGCCGCCGCCTTGCTCCTCGCGCCGTCTCTCGCGCACGCAGATCCCGTGGGACCGGTCACCAAGCTGCCGCTGCCGCGCTTCGCCAGCCTGAAAACCGATCGCGTCAACCTGCGGGAAGGCCCGTCAAAGGACCACGCGACCAAATGGGTCTATCAGCGGGCCGGGCTCCCGGTTGAAATCACGGCCGAATTCGAAATCTGGCGCAAGGTCCGCGATTCGGAAGGGGTCGAGGGCTGGGTTCTTCATTCGTTGCTGTCCGGCCGGCGGACGGCCTTGGTCACGCCCAATAAGAAGGGCGAGAACTCGAAGATCTACACCCGCCCCTCCGAATCCGCCGACCTGGCCGCGACGCTTCAGTCGGGAGTGATCGTCAACATCCGGAGTTGCGACGGGTCCTGGTGCCTCGTCGACGGCGACGGCTTCAAGGGATATATCGAACAGGTGAAATTGTGGGGCGCGTACCCCGACGAAAAGGATCGAATGAAAGGGTTGGTCGCCGCGAAAGGTCGCGGCGCTTGACGAAGTCCTCAACAAGCCGGACGGGCGAGGAACGCTAAACTGAATCCTCTCCGGGGCGCGCGACGACAGTTCTATTTATAGTTTACTGAATCTGCCTGGCATTTGTTCCATTCAGCCCTGCGCGCGTCGGCGTCCTGCAAATGTTTGGCGCCTACGAGGGTCCGACACCTTGCGTTCTTCTGACCACGGTCATTTCCCCCGGCGAATGACGAATTCCCGCTCGCAACGGCAATACCGGCTCCAATGAGCGCAATGAGGCTCGCCCGTGCCAATCCGCTGAACAATCCCTGCTTGACCATAATTGTTTCCCTTCTGCACGCTCTGTCGGTTCCGCCAGTTCGCGGCGCCGGCGCACAACAGTGTGCCCCTTTCCTAAGGTTTTGACAAGACGGACTCGTATGGAACATTGCGGCGCGAGCCTGGCAGTTTGAACTCGACATCCCAAGACAGACATTGGTGGGCCGGGCAGGACTCGAACCTGCAACCAGACCGTTATGAGCGGCCGGCTCTAACCATTGAGCTACCGGCCCGACTAGGGGCGCGCCGCGACGGATAAAGCGCAAAAAGCGGGCGCTGGCAATCATGGCCGCCACGGCGTCGATCGTCCAGAAACGCGCGCCTCCTGACCGTAGGCCAAAGCGACTGCGGAGAGAGCCGAGATGGGCAGGTTCGGGCGGGACTCGCGCGGAGGCGCGTTCTGTGGCAATGGCTCCGACCTATTTTCGGCCCTAACTTCGCCACGCAATTTGGGTTCCTCGTCGGGGTCGGGCGGCCGAGCAAGGAATCAATGTCGGCGATTCACAATGAACTGTCGGCGACGGACGTCGCGGATGCGGAGAGGACGGCGCCCTTTCCCGCCCGCGTCGTGACGCACCGCCTCGGCGTCGCGCCGCCTCCCGACCGCGAGCAGGCCTTTGCCAGAGCCAGGCGACGCTCGGCGGGCGTGCGGCGGCTGCGTCTGGCGATCCTGATCGGCGCGGTGGGGACCGTCGCCGCGATTGTCGGGATCGCGTTTTTCAACCCCTTCGCGGCGAAAATCGGCTCGCTGGGCTTCTCCCCGCTTTCGGTAGAAGGGACCAAGATCGTGATGGACAGGCCCAGGCTTGCGGGATTTCGCAACGACGGGCAACCCTATCTGATTACCGCCACGCGAGCCCTGCAGGACATCAAGAACCCGACTGTCGTGGAGCTGGAGAAGGTCGAAGGAGAAATTGGCTCGGCGGGCGGCGAAACGACGCAAGTGACTGCTGATTCAGGCATTTACGACACCGTTGCCGAGCACATCAACCTGTCAGACAATGTACGAATCACGAATGGACGCTTTAACGTGCTGTTGCGAAGCGCCGCGTTCGACTTTAAGTCCGGCGCCTATGGAACCGATGAGCCTGTCGAGGTGCATGTCGGCGATGGCACGAGCATAGTCTCCGACCGCGCTACGGCCGTGAACCATGGTCAGGAGCTGACCTTTGAAGGTCATGTCAAGACCAAGATCATCCCACAATCCGGCCAACGCCCATCCTCGCCGGCTGACGCGACAAGGACCAATCCATGAAGTTGCCGCCAAGACTCGGGAGCCAGCTCGCGGCGCTGGCCGCCGCGCTGCTCTGCGCGGGCGGCGCGAGCGCCGCTGAGGCCGAAAAGCCAACGGGCTCGAGCGACCCGATCGCGATCTTCCCCGGGACAAGTTCGAAGCAGCCGATCTCGATCGACGCGGAAAAGCTCGTCTACTACGACAAGGAACACAAGGCGGTCTACAGCGGCAGCGTCGTGGTCGTCCAAGGCGACACGAAAATGACCTGCGCGATAATGACCGTCTTTCTGGATCACGCGCCAGCGTCGCAGGCAGGCGCGAAGCAACCGGCAGACAGCCAATCCGGCCCCGCGGCCGACTCGGGCGTCAAGCACCTCGAGGCGACAGGGCCGGTGACTGTTATTTCCAAGACCCAGGTCGCCACCAGCGACAGCGCCAGCTACGACAAGGCGGAAGATAAAGTATGGCTGATCGGCCACGTCACGCTCAGCGATGGCCAGAACGTCACCAAAGGCGACAAACTGACCTATGATCTCAAGAGCGGCCAGGCGACGGTCGACACCAACGCGAAGTCAGGTCGCGTCCACGGACAGTTCGTCCCGAAATCGAGCGCCGACGCCACAAAGCCGGGTGGCGACGCCGCGAAGGCGAAATAGGAGCCGGTCATTGCCGATCCTTCGCCCGCCTTCCGACCCGCTCGCAATGTGCGAGCGCCTGTGAGCGAAGACGTCCTGCGCGAGCGCGTCGCCGCCCCCTCGCGCTGGCGCAAATGGCTGCGCGGCGCGAGCGCGGGATCGACGGCCGGCTCTTGGGTCACGCCGGGCGGCGTGGGCGTTCTCGCGGTGCATCACCTCGGCAAAGGCTATCGCGGCCGGATGGTCGTGCAGGACGTGAGCCTGTCGGTGCGACGGGGCGAGGCCGTCGGCTTGCTGGGCCCTAACGGCGCCGGAAAGACGACCGTCTTCTATATGATCACCGGCCTCGTCAAACCCGACAAGGGCGAAATAGAACTCGACGGCCATGACGTGACCGGGCTGCCGATGTTTCAAAGGGCGCGGCTCGGCGTCGGCTATTTGCCACAGGAAGCTTCGATCTTCCGCGGCCTCAACGTCGAGGACAACATACGCGCGGTGCTCGAGGTCAACGAACCAAACCGCAAGGCGCGGGAAGCGATGCTCGAATCGCTGCTCGATGAATTCGATATCGCCCGCGTGCGCCGCGCGCCTTCCATTTCGCTGTCCGGCGGCGAGCGGCGACGGTGCGAAATCGCCCGTGCGCTTGCCGGCAAACCGTCATTCATGCTCCTGGACGAGCCCTTCGCCGGGATCGATCCGATCGCGGTCGGCGACATCCAGGACCTCGTGCGCCATCTCAAAGGACGGGGCATCGGCGTCCTGATCACCGACCACAATGTCCGCGAGACCCTCGGTCTGATCGATCGCGCCTATATCATTCATAGCGGACAGGTCCTGACCGAAGGCCCGCCGGAGGACATCATCACCCACCCCGACGTGCGCCGTTACTATTTGGGCGAAGACTTCCGCATGTAATCTGGGGCGATCCGTTTTCGGGCGCGGCGGAGCCACTCCGGCTCAGGCTCCGAGGGCGCAGCCCCAGATCTCGGCGGACCACCTATAGCAAGACATAATTGTACTAAAAACAAACACATATATTGTTGTCGTTAAATATGCTAAAGGCGTTGCCGGCGAGCGCCAGGCGCCCGTTTCCCACGAGACCCAGATGTCCGATGTGATCACCGCCAACCGACTTACGGATGGCGTCGTCGTATTTCAAACCGCCGACGGCTGGAGCGAGGATTTCAACCGAGCCGCCGTGCTGGCCGATCCGGAAGCGACGGCCGCCGCGCTCGCGCGAGCCAGACTCGACGAAGCCGGCAATCTCGTCGTCGACGCCTACGCGGTTCCGGTCGAGGAGCGCAACGGCCATTTCGCTCCCAAGGCCCTGCGCGAGGCGATACGCGCGGCGGGGCCGACGAACAGGCGCGACCTCGGCAAGCAGGCGATGGGGCTCGCGCCCCACTCTGGTCCTAAGGCCGCGACGGAGGCCGATCATGTATCACTATGACAATTTCGACGCCGCCTTCGTCGCCGCGCGAGTCGAGCAGTTCCGCGATCAGGTGGCGCGCCGCCTTTCCGGCGAGCTGACCGAGGAGCAGTTCCGCCCGCATCGGCTGATGAACGGCCTCTACCTGCAGCTCCACTCCTATATGCTGCGCGTCGCCGTGCCCTACGGCGTCCTGAACTCGCGCCAGATGCGCAAGCTCGCTGAGATCGCTCGGCGCTACGATCGCGGCTACGGCCATTTCACCACCCGCCAGAACATCCAGTACAACTGGCCGGCGCTCAAGGATACGCCCGATATCCTGGCCGAGCTTGCGAGCGTCGAGATGCACGCGATCCAGACCTCGGGAAACTGCATTCGCAACATCACCGCCGACCACTTCTCCGGCGTCGCGCACGACGAAATCGCCGATCCGCGCCCCTATGCGGAGATCTTGAGGCAATGGTCGTCGCTCCATCCGGAGTTCTCGTTTCTGCCGCGCAAGTTCAAGATCGCGGTCAACGGCGCGGCGCACGATCGCGCGGTGATCCAGGCCCACGACATCGGCCTGCAGGTGGTGCGTAACGATGCGGGCGAGATCGGCTTTTCCGTCTATGTCGGCGGCGGCCTCGGCCGGACGCCCATGATCGGCCGCAAGGTCCGCGATTTTCTGCCCGAGCGCGATCTCCTGGGCTACGTCGAGGCGATCCTGCGCGTCTACAACCTCGAGGGGCGCCGGGACAACAAATTCAAGGCGCGCATCAAGATCCTCGTGCATGAGAAAGGCGTTGAGGCGCTCCGCGAGGCGATCGAGTCCGAGTTTGCCGCCAGGGACGCCAGGGCGTTGGATGTTCCAGCAGATGAGCTCGCGCGATTCCGCGCATTCTTCGCGCCGCCCGAGCTGGACTCCAAGAAGCCAGCCAGCGACCGGGTCGAGCGCCGCAAGGGCAAGGACGCGCGATTCGCCAGTTTCTTCGCCTCCAACGTCACGCCGCACAAGGCGCAAGGCCATGTCGTCGTCACGGTGTCGCTGAAAGCGATCGGCGCCCCTCCCGGCGACGCCAGCGCCGACCAGATGGACGCGGTCGCCGATCTCGCCGAGGACTATTCCCACGACGAGGTGCGCGTCTCGCACGAGCAGAACCTCATCCTGCCCCATGTCGCGCTCGACGACCTGCCGGCGGTCTACGATCGGCTGGCGTCGGTGGGCTTGTCGACGCCGAACGCTGGCGGGATCACCGACATCATCGCCTGCCCCGGCCTCGACTACTGCGCGCTGGCCACGGCGCGCTCAATTCCTGTCGCGCAACGGATCGCCCAGCGCTTTGGCGACGGAACGCGCGCACGCGCAATCGGCCCGTTGAAAATCAAGATCTCCGGCTGCATCAACGCCTGCGGGCATCACCACGTCGGGCACATCGGCATACTTGGCCTGGAGCGCGCCGGCGAAGAAACCTACCAGATCACGCTGGGCGGCTCCGCTGACGAAAATGCGGCGATCGGCCAGATCGTGGGGCCGGGCTTCAGTTCGGAAAACGTCGTCGAGGCGATCGAGACCGTCGTCGAGACCTACATGGGTCTGAGGCGCGACGGGTCGGAGACCTTCATCGACGCGTTTCGGCGCGTCGGCCTGCCGCCGTTCAAGGAGGCGCTCTATGAACGAAGCGCCGGATCGGACATCTGATGAGCGCGCATGACGTCAAGCTGTTCGGCGACCAGATCGCCGCCTCCCGGCTCGAGACTCGCTTCGCCCAGCTCAAGGCTTCCTCGCTTCTGAGGCTGGCGATCGAGGATCTGTACCCCGGCCGCATCGCGCTCGTCTCGAGTTTCGGCGCCGACGCCGCCGCGCTCCTGCACATGGTCGCGCAGATCGACGCCGCAACGCCTGTGATCTTCGTCGACACCGGCCAGCATTTCCCCGAGACGCTGGCCTATCGCGCCGCGCTCTGCGAGAGCCTGAAGCTCACCAACGTGATCGTGGCTACCCCGGACGCCGAGGTTCTGGCCACGGAAGATCCGGAGAAATTCCTGTTCGCCAGCGATCCGGACCGATGCTGCGAGATCCGAAAGGTCAGGCCGCTCGCCGAGGCGATGGATGGGTTCGACGCCTGGATAACCGGCCGCAAGGGCTTCCAGAGCGTGACCCGCGCCGCTCTCCCCCTGTTCGAAGCGGAAGGGGAGCGAATCAAGATCAACCCGCTCGTCGGCTGGAGCGCCAGCGACGTTCTCAAGTATATTGAGGACGCTGGCCTGCCGCGCCATCCGCTCGTCGCCAAGGGCTTTCCGTCAATCGGCTGCCTGCCCTGCACGAGCCCGGTCAAGCCCGGCGAGGACGAGCGCGCCGGCCGTTGGCGCGGGCGTGGGAAAGTCGAGTGCGGCATCCACACCGGCCCGCTCGACGCGGGAGCGGACATCTGATGCCGCTGTGGCGGCGCGGGGGCTTTGCCGAAGACGGGTGGGCCTTTCTCGCAGACGACGCGCCGGCGCCGGACGGCGACTCTATCGTTGTTTCGCTCAAGCGCTGGCTCGCGGAGAGCGAAATACTGGCGTCGCGAAACGCTCCGGTCGGCGTCGCGGTCGAGGCGGGCGCCGACGCTCAAGCCCATCTCGCCGAACTCGCCGATCGCCCGCTCGTCGCGCTTGCCTTCTCCAAGTTCGCGGACGGCCGCGCTTTCTCATATGCGCGGCTTTTGCGCGACCGCCACCGGTTTCGCGGCGAACTCAGGGCCATCGGCGACGTGCTGATCGACGAAATCCCGCTCATGCTGCGCTGCGGATTCGATTCCTTCGAAGTCACCCACGGCCCGACCTTGCGCGTGCTCGAAAGCGGCCGTTTGCCCGGCTCGCCGCTCCACTATCAGCCGGCGAGCGCCAGGGACGAGACGCCGGGCGGCGGGCGGCCATGGCTCAGGGTGACGACGCCGGAGCCGGTCAAGAGCAAAGACAAAGCCGGCAGGACCTCTTCCTGAGGAGTCACCCCGCCCACCCTTGCAATTCCCGCCGCGCGACCGCCTCGATCACCGCCATGCCGTCGGCGCTGTCATTGAGGCACGGAATTGCCGCGAAGCGCTCCCCGCCGGCCTCGCGAAAATAGCCCGCGTTCTCCACCCCGATTTCCTCGAGCGTCTCGAGGCAGTCGGCGGCGAATCCCGGCGTGACGACGACCACCCGCTTGACCCCGCGGGAAGCGAGCCCGCGCAGGGTTTCGGAGGTGTAGGGCTTCAACCATTCGCCGCGCCCGAAGCGCGACTGAAACGTCATTTTGAGGCGGTCCTCGTCGAGCTCGAGAGCCTCGCCGAGAAGTCGCGTCGTGCTGGCGCAATGAGAATAGTAGGGATCGCCACGGTCGGAATAGGCCTGCGGAATTCCGTGATAGGAGGCGATGATAACCTCGGGTTCGAAGTCGAGATCCGCGAGGCCGGCGCGGATCGAACGGGCGAGCGCGTCGATATAAACGGGATTGTCGTAGTAAGGCGCGGCCACGCGAAGCGCGGGCTGCCAGCGCATCGAGGTCAACGCCTCGAACGCCTTGTCGGCGACCGTGGCGGTCGAGGCGGCGCAATATTGCGGATAGAGCGGGATGACGAGAATGCGGTCGCAGCCCGCGGATTGAAGCGCACGGAGACGATCGCCGATGGACGGCGCTCCGTAGCGCATGGCCCAGTCGACGACAACGCCCCCGTTCAGATCACGCAGCGCAAGCCCGAGCTTTTCGCTCTGCGAACGGGTGATGGTCTTCAGCGGCCCTTCGTTCTTCTCCTTGTCCCAGATGGACTCGTAATCGCGCCCCTTGGCGCGCGGGCGGGTCAACAGAATGAGCTCCAGGATCGGAAGCCAAATGGGGCGCGGCGTCTCGATGACTCGACGGTCCGAGAGGAACTCCCTCAAATAGCGGCGAATCGACCAATAGTCGGTCCCCTCGGGTGTGCCGAGGTTGGCGATCAGCACCCCGACGCGGCCGCTCGGCGCCGGCGGACGCGCCGCCGGCCGATAGGCTTTCTCCTCATTCGGAAAGTTCGATACGTTCATTGAGACGCCTTGATCGCACCTCGCGCGCGCCCCGCTGGAGCCGCTTCGTCATTGCCCCTTGGCCGGAGTGAAATTGGTCGCCACTCCGTTGATGCAATAGCGCAGACCCGTCGGGGGCGGCCCATCCGGAAAGACGTGGCCGAGATGCGAGCCGCAGCGCGCGCAATGGACCTCGGTGCGCGTCATGCCGTAGCTGCGGTCGACGGTCGTCTCGACCGAGCCTTCGACCGGGACGTTGAAACTCGGCCAGCCGGTGCCGCTCTCGAATTTGGTCGCGCTCTCGAACAACGGCTGCCCGCAGCCCGCGCAGGTGAACGCGCCGGCGCGCTTCTCGTGGAGGAGCGCGCAGCTGCCGGGCCGCTCCGTGCCGTGCTCGCGCATGACCGCATATTGCTCGGAAGTCAGAAGCGCGCGCCACTCGGCGTCGGTATGGGTGACAGGGAAATGGTCTTGTTTCATGGCAACCTCCTGCGAGCCATCATATAGGCTCGATCGCCGCTGGCGTACTCCCCTTTACGTCGGCGAGCGGTCCTAAGTTACGGCCGGCCGAACGGCTCGGCCGGCATTGCCTTCGGCCAGGGCGAGCGCCAAACTCGTCAGAATGGCGACGAGGGCGATCGACCGGCGCCTGGCGACGGCTGCTATCGGGGCGCTCATCGCGTATCTCGGTCTGGCCTATATCCTCGCGCCCTTCTTCTGGCGGCATTTCGAACACCAGCCGGGGCTCGCCGGCTTCGAGGCGACGACGCGGACCGCGATCGGGCTCCCGGGCGATGCGATCAATATCGGACTTGAGGGAAGCGAGGAGGACGTGCTGTGCGCGATGCACGCGGCCGGGTGGACGCCCGCCGATCCGCTCACGCTGAGCTCGAGCGTCCGAATCGTCGGCAGCGTGCTGTTCGATCGGCCGTATTGGGACGCGCCGGTCAGCCCGCTCTTCTATCTGAGCCGAAAGCAGGACCTGGCGTTTGAAAAGCTTTCCGGCAGGAGCGCAAAGGCGCGCCACCATGTCCGCTTCTGGCGGGTGCTTGACGCGGGCGACGACGGCCTGCCGGTATGGCTGGGGGCCGCGGTGTTCGACGACGGCCTTGGCGTCAGCCATTATACGGGTCAGATAACCCATCACACCGCGCCCGACATCGACGCCGAGCGCGATCTTTTGACAGCCGACCTCGCTGACGCGAAAAAAGTCGTGACCACCTATTCGGTCAGCGGCGTCGGGCCCACGCTCTTTGCTCGCAACGGCGGCGGCGATCCCTATTTCACCGACGGCGACATTGAGGTTTCGAGGCTCGTCTCTGGCTGCGACGCCGAGGGCGGCGCGCCAAACGCGCTGCCGGCGCCGCCGAAGATTGCGGCGAAGAACGTCCTTTTCTCCTGGTTGAGGTCGATCTGGCGGGCGCTGCCGTGAACGCCTTCTAGCCCGAAAACACCACCGTCTTGCCCTGATTGAGCAGCACCCGGTCCTCGAGCACGTTGGCGACGGCGCGGGCGAGCACCCGGCGCTCGACGTCGCGCCCCTTGCGCACGAGATCGTCCGGCGTGTCGCGATGGCTGATGCGCTCGACATCCTGTTCGATGATCGGGCCCTCGTCGAGATCGGAAGTGACGAAGTGGGCCGTCGCCCCGATCAGTTTGACGCCCCGCTCATGGGCTTGATGATAGGGCTTGGCTCCCTTGAAGCCGGGCAGGAACGAATGATGGATATTGACGCAGCGCCCCTGCAGCTTGGCGGCGAAGCCGTCTGACAGAATCTGCATATAGCGCGCGAGAACGACGAGATCAGCCTTGAGAGATTTGATCACCTCCCACGCCTGCGCTTCCTGCTCCATCTTCGTTTGCCGGGTGATCGGCAGATAGTGAAACGGAATGTCGCCGAATTCGATGTGAGCGTAATTCTCGCGCGGATAATTGGCGATGATCGCCACCGGGTCCATCGCCAGCTCGCCGCTGCGCCAGCGGTAGAGGAGATCGACGAGGCAATGGTCGAAACGCGAGACCATGAGCGCGACCCGCTTGCGCCGGTCGGCCGGGCGCATCGACCAGGTCATGGCGAATCCGTCGGCGATCGCCTTGAACCTCTCGCCCAAACGCTCGACGTCCGCATGCCCGCCGGCCGCGTTGAACATCACCCGCATGAAAAAGTTGCCGGTCTCCGTGTCGTCGAACTGCTGGGCGTCGAGAATGTTGAACCCGCCGTCGAACAGCGCGGTCGAGACTTTGGCGACAATTCCGGGCCGGTTGGCGCAAGACAAGGTGAGAATGTGGCGCGGGCTCGTCATATAAGCGCTCTCTCTCCGGGCCACGATGGCCGGCTAGCTATGGCAGGGGGCGCTCGGGGCGCAAGGGCGAGCCCGGCGGACGGCTGCGTTACTTCTTGACCTCATTGAGGATCTGCTCGACCGAAGGCAGGATTCGCCCAACGATCGCCTCGACCCCCTCGGCGGTCGGATGCATGCCGTCGGCTTGGTTGAGCTTCGGATCGCCCGCAACGCCGTCAAGGAAGAACGGATAGAGCGCGACATCGTGGGCTTTGGCCACAGCCGGATAGACGGCGTCGAAGGCGCGGTCGTACTCGGCTCCCAGATTGGGCGCGGCCCGCATGCCGGCGAGGAGGGTCGGCAAATGGGCGCCGTGAGCCTTGTCCAGGATCGCCGAAAGCGCATTCTTCGTCGCCTCCGGCTTGAGGCCGCGCAACATGTCGTTGGCGCCGAGTTCGACGATCAGCGCCTCAGCGTCCGCCGGGACGGCCCAATCATAGCGCGCGAGCCCGTCCGCGGCCGTGTCTCCCGACACCCCGGCGTTGAGAACGTCGACATCCCAGCCCTTCGCCCGCAGCGCCGCTTGCAGGCGATCGGGAAAGGCCTTCCCGGGCGGCAGGCCAAGCCCGGCCGTCAGGCTGTCTCCCAGGACCACGAGCCTAATCGTCCGGGCCGCGGCGGGCGAAGCCGCCACGAGAACCACCGCCAAGGCGGCCGCCTGGACGAGGTGGAGCCAATGCCCATATGAGGGCGGCTTCGCTTTCAGGAATTCCGGCAATGGCGCTTCCAGCAGTCGCGATGCGCGGCGTCGACCTCAGCCTCGGTCGCGGCGCCGCGCGCGTCCATATCCTGCGCGACGTCGGACTGACAATCGGCAAGGGGGAGGCGGTGGGCATTGTCGGCCCCTCCGGCTCGGGAAAATCGACCCTGCTCATGATCATGGCGGGGCTTGAGCGGCCCGACAGAGGCGAGGTCGAGATCGACGGCGTCAGGCTCGGCGCGATGAACGAAGACGCGCTGGCCCGCTTTCGCGGGCAGCGCATCGGCATCGTGTTCCAGTCCTTTCACCTGATCCGGACAATGACCGCGCTCGAAAACGTTGCGGCGCCCCTCGAGCTTGCCGGGGCGAGGGACGCGACGGCGCGCGCAACGATCGAGCTCGAGCAGGTTGGTCTCGGCGATCGACTCAGTCACTACCCGGCGCAGCTCTCGGGCGGCGAGCAGCAGCGAGTGGCGCTTGCCCGCGCGCTCTGCCCGCGTCCCTCGCTCTTGATCGCGGACGAGCCGACCGGAAATCTCGACGACACGACAGGGAGCGCAATCGTCGACCTGATATTCGATCTTCCGGCGCGGCGTGGCGCGACGTTGGCGCTCGTCACCCATGACACTGCCCTCGCCGCCCGTTGCGATCGGGTGATTCGCATGCGCTCAGGCAAGGTCGAGGAAACGCCGGCTGCCGTTTCCGCATGAACGCGCCCGCCGACTTTCCCCGAAGTCGCGGCGGAACGCCGATCGTGCGCTTCGCCGTTCGCGACTTGCGCGGCGGACTTGGGGGTCTGCGCATCTTCCTCCTGTGCATCGCGCTGGGGGTTGCGGCGATCGTGGGAGTCGAAAGTCTCGCTTCCGCGCTGAACGATGGCATGGGACGCGAAGGGCGGGTGATCCTCGGCGGCGATGCGTCGTTCTCGCTCATTCATCGGCGCCTCTCGGCGGATGAACAGCGGTTTCTCGAAAACCACGGGTCGCTGTCGACGGTTGCGACAGTCCGCGCCATGGCGAGAGCCGACAACGACGACGCCGCGCTCGTCGAACTCAAGGCCGTTGAATCGTCGTGGCCCCGGATCGGCGCGGCCGTTCTCGCGCCGCCGATGCCGCTCGACGAAGCGCTCTCCGAGAAGGACGGTGGGTTCGGAGCGGCGGCGGAAGAGGCGCTGCTCGCTCGACTGAACTTGAAACTTGGCGACGTCATTCGTATCGGCGACGCGAAGTTCGCGATCCGGACTGTCCTCGTCAGCGAGCCCGATCGACTGGCGACCGGCGTCGGCCTCGGCCCCCGCGTCCTCATCTCGCAGGCCGCGCTCGAGGCGACCGGGCTCATACAACCGGGGTCTCTCGTTCGCTGGACGACGCGCGTCATCATGGACGGAAGGGGCGGCGCGCCGGATGAAGCGGCTGTCCGCGCCCTGCTCGATCAGGCTAAGCGCGCCTTTCCCGAGGCCGGATGGGACGCCCGTTCTCGTCTTAGCGTTTCCCCCGATTTCAGCCGGGACCTCGACCGGTTCGCGGAGTTTCTGACGCTGGCCGGGCTCCTGTCGTTGGTCGTCGGCGGCGTCGGCGTCGCCAACGCCGCGCAGGGTTTCGTCGAACGCAAGCGCGATACGCTGGCGATTCTGAAGGCGATCGGCGCGACCGGCGCGAGCGTTGTCGCGCTCGCGCTCGTCGAATTCTCGATTGTCGCCCTGATCGGCGCGCTCGCCGGCGCGGCGCTTGGCGCAGCCATCCCCTTTGCTGTCGATTGGCTGTTCGGCTCGCTCTTGCCAATTCCGCTTGCGCCGTCGATCGAGCCGGGCGTGATCGGGCTTGGGCTGGCGTTTGGGCTGTTGACGGCGCTCGCCTTCTCGATCGCGCCGCTCGGCCGGGCGCATGACTTGCCGGTGACGACGCTGATCCGCGATCTCGCCGAGGAGCGCCAGGGCTGGCCGCGCGGACGCTACCTCGCCGGCGCGGCGCTTGCCGGCGCGGCGCTCGCCGCGCTGGCTATTCTGACCAGCCCGCAACGTTCAGTCGCGACTTATGTCGCCGGCGCGACCGTGGGCGCTTTTATCGCGCTGCGCCTTGTCGCGCTCGGCATCGCCCTCCTCGCCCGCCACGCGCCCAAAACGCGCTACGTCGAATGGCGCATGGCGCTAGCGGCGATCCACCGCCCGGGCGCGCTCACCGCTTCCGTCGTGCTGTCGCTGGGCCTGGGCCTCGCGGCGCTGGTTGCGCTCACCCTCATCGACGCGAACATGCGCGCCGAGTTGCTTCAGTCCGAGCCTGGCGTAACGCCGAGCTTCTTTTTTCTCGACGTGCGCGGCGCTGACGCCGGCGCATTTCTGGACTTCCTCAAGCGTGAGGCTCCAGGCGTCAAGATAAGCGAGACGCCGATGATGCGCGGGCGCTTCGTGCGGATAGGCGACACGCCGGTCGAAAAGGTCAAGGCGAGCGACAATGTCGCCTGGGCGCTGGAAGGCGATCGGGGCGTGACCTTCGCCGAAAGACCGCCGGAAGGCTCCGAGATTGTCGCGGGGACATGGTGGCCCGCCGACTATTCCGGCCCGCCGCTGGTCTCGATGGAGAAGGAAGTCGCGGACGGCCTTGGTCTCAAGGTCGGCGACGCCGTCGTTGTCAACGTGCTCGGGCGGGATATCGCCGCGAAGGTCGCCAATCTGCGCAAGGTCAATTGGCGCAGCTTCGCGATCAATTTTGTCCTCGTCTACTCGCCGAATACGCTCAAAGGCGCGCCATACACCGAACTCGTCTCGGCGGCGCTGCCGCCCGGCGCCGGGCCGCAAGCCGAGATCGCGCTATTGCGCGCGGCGGCCCGCCAGTTCCCCACCGTCGCCAGCGTCCGGGTGCGCGAAGCGCTGGAAAGCGTCGAGGCCTTGGTCGCCAAGCTGGCGCTCGCCGTCCGCGCCGCGACCGGCGTCGCGCTGACCACCTCGGTCCTCGTCCTCGCCGGGGCGCTCGCGGCCAATCGGCGCGCCCGACTCGACGACGCGACCATTCTGAAGATCCTCGGCGCCACGCGCGGACGGCTGGCGGCGATGTTCCTGATCGAATATGCGCTGCTCGGCGCGGCGACCGCGGCGTTCGGCGTCGGCGCGGGCGCGCTGGCCGCCTGGCTGGTCGTCAATCATGTCATGCAGTTCGGTTTCGTCTTCGACTGGGTCAACGCCCTCGCCGCCGCTCTCGGAGGTCTTGTGGTCACTGTCGGATTCGGCATGATCGGCGCCTGGCGGGTGCTCAGCCAGAAGCCGGCCGCCTACCTGCGCGAATTGTGATAGTAGGGCGGAGGTCTGACGGCGAACAGGCAAAGGGAGCGAACGTCGATGGCGCCACTCACGCAATCCTACGTCCACGGCGCCAGCCCAACGCCCCTCAGCGGCGAGACGGTCGGATGTCTTTTGCGCCGTGTCGCGGCCGAGGGGCCGGACCGGCCGGCGCTGGTGACGCGTCATCAGAACGTGCGCTGGACATACGCCGAACTCCTCAGCCGCTCCGAGGACCTGGCTGTGGGCTTGCGCAAGCTCGGGCTCGAAAAGGGCGACCGCGTCGGCATCTGGTCGGCCAATGTCAGCGAGTGGGTTCTCGCGCAGTTCGGCACCGCGCTCGCCGGGCTCATTCTCGTCAACATCAATCCCGCCTACCGGGCCCATGAATTCGAATACGCGATGAAGAAATCCGGCTGCCGGGCGCTGATCCTGAGCGCCGGCCACAAGAACAACGACTACTTCGCCGCTCTGCGCGCCTGCGCGCCCGAAATCGAGGCCGCCCGACCCGGGAAACTCTCGTCCAGAGGCCTGCCGAAGCTCGAGATCGTCATCCGCCTCGGGGCGGAGAAGTCGCCGGGCATGCTCAATTTCGACGACGTCGCCAAACCCGCTCAGGCGGACGAACGGGCCAAACTCATAGCCTTCGAAGCGTCGCTCCAGTTCGACGATCCGATCAACATCCAGTTCACCTCGGGAACGACCGGCGCGCCGAAAGGCGCGACGCTGACCCACCACAACATCGTCAACAACGGCTATTTCATCGGTGAGGCGATGCGTCTCACCCCCGACGACCGCCTGTGCATTCCGGTGCCCTACTATCATTGCTTCGGCATGGTGCTCGGCAATCTTGCCTGCGTGACCCACGGATCGTGCATGGTGAGCCCGTCGGAAGGTTTCGACCCGCTGGCGACGCTCGAGGCGGTTGAGGCGGAACGGTGCACCGGCCTGCACGGCGTCCCGACAATGTTCATCGCGATGCTGGAGCACCCCGAATTCGCCCGCTTCGACCTCAAAAACCTGCGCACGGGAATCATGGCCGGTTCGCCCTGCCCGGTCGAGGTCATGCGCAAGGTCGTCGATCAGATGCACATGCGCGAGGTGACGATCGCCTACGGCATGACCGAAACGAGCCCGGTCAGTTTCCAGAGCGCCCATAATGACCCGCTCGACCGGCGCGTCTCGACGGTCGGGCGCATCCAGCCGCATCTCGAGGTCAAGATCATCGACCCGGAGGGCCGGATTGTCCCTCCGGGCGTCCCAGGCGAACTGCTCACCCGCGGCTATAGCGTCATGCGCGGCTATTGGGACGATCCGGCGGCGACCGCGGCGGCGATCGACGAGGCGCGGTTCATGCACACCGGCGATCTGGCGACAATCGACGCCGATGGCTACTGCAACATCGTCGGCCGGCTCAAGGACATGATCATTCGCGGCGGCGAGAACATCTATCCGCGCGAGGTCGAGGAGTTTCTGTTCACCCACCCCGCGGTCGCCGAAGTTCAGGCTTTCGGGGTGCCCGATCACCGCTACGGCGAAGAGCTTTGCGTCTGGATCCGCCGTCGCGAGGGCTCAGCCCTGAACGAGGATGAGGCCATCGCCTTCTGCCGGGAGCGAATCGCCCATTATAAGACGCCGCGCTACGTCCGTTTCGTCGATTCGTTCCCGATGACTGTCACCGGAAAGGCTCAGAAATTCCTCATGCGCCAGGCAATGATTGAGGAATTGGGCGTCAGGGAGGAGAAAACGGCCTGACCGGAGCCATGGGCGCTCGAAGCTCCCGCCGCCAAAAAACTGCAATTTCAGCCTTCACTGTAAATTGAGAGAATTCCGGTTCTCTTGGCAATTCGGCCCTGCGCGCTTAAATGTGCCCAAGGACAGGGTCGGAAGGGTCGGGGTTATTCGATCGATCCCTCCGTCACGGGAAGGCCATGAACGCGAATTACCGAAATTTCGCCCTGTGGGTGATCATTTTCCTGCTCGTTCTGGCGCTGGTCACTCTGTTTCAGAGTCCTGGCCAGAAGGCGCCGTCGAGCGAAATCACCTTCAGCCAGCTGCTGACCGACGCTGACGCCGGCAATATCCGCGACGTGACGATCGCCGGACCGGAAATCTCCGGCCACATGAAGGACGGGCGATCGTTCCAGACTTATGCGCCGAGCGATCCGAGCCTGGTGCAGACGCTTTACAAGAAGGATGTGACGATCACCGCCAAGCCGCCGTCGGACGGCAACAACTGGCTGCTTACGATCGTCTCCAGCGTGCTGCCGGTGCTCCTGTTCCTGGGCCTGTGGATTTATATGACCCGGCAGATGCAGGGCGGCGCCGGCAAGGCGATGGGATTTGGCAAGTCGAAGGCCAAGCTCCTGACCGAAGCGCAGGGGCGGGTCACGTTCGAGGACGTCGCCGGGGTCGACGAGGCCAAGGAAGACCTGCAGGAGATCGTCGAATTCCTGCGCGACCCGCAGAAGTTCCAGAAACTCGGGGGCCGCATTCCGCGCGGCGTGCTGCTGGTCGGCCCGCCGGGCACCGGCAAGACCCTGACCGCGCGTGCGGTCGCGGGCGAAGCCAACGTGCCGTTCTTCACCATCTCGGGCTCCGACTTCGTCGAGATGTTCGTCGGCGTCGGCGCAAGCCGCGTGCGCGACATGTTCGAGCAGGCGAAGAAGAACGCGCCCTGCATCATCTTCATCGATGAAATCGACGCGGTCGGGCGCCATCGCGGCGCTGGCCTCGGCGGCGGCAACGACGAGCGCGAGCAGACGCTCAACCAGTTGCTCGTCGAGATGGATGGCTTCGAGCAGAACGAAGGCATCATCATCATCGCCGCGACCAACCGCCCTGACGTGCTCGATCCCGCGCTGCTCAGGCCCGGCCGTTTCGACCGCCAGATCGTGATCTCGAACCCCGATTTCATCGGCCGCGAGAAGATCCTGCGCGTCCATGTGCGCAAGGTTCCGCTCGGGCCCGACGTCGATCTCAAGGTGGTCGCGCGCGGAACGCCCGGCTTCTCTGGCGCGGATCTCATGAACCTCGTCAACGAGGCGGCGCTGCTCGCCGCGCGGCGCGGAAAGCGCGTCGTGACACGTCAGGAATTCGAGGATTCGCGCGACAAGATCATGATGGGCGCCGAGCGGCGCACCCTCATCATGACCGAAGATGAAAAGCGCCTCACCGCCTTTCACGAGGCTGGCCACGCGCTCGTCTCGGTTTCGATGCCGGCCTCGACCCCGATCCACAAGGCGACGATCATCCCGCGCGGCCGCGCGCTCGGCATGGTGCAGTCGCTGCCCGAGCGCGACCAGATCTCGCAGAGCTACGAGCAGCTCATCGCGATGCTGGCGATGTCGATGGGCGGGCGCGTCGCCGAGGAACTGATCTTCGGCAAGGACAAGGTGACGTCGGGCGCGGCCGGCGACATCCAGCAGGTGACCAAGATCGCCCGCGCGATGGTGACCCGGCTCGGCTTCTCCGACAAGCTCGGCACGGTCATGTATGGCGAGAACCAGGACGAGGTCTTCCTCGGCTATTCGCTCGGCAGGCAGCAGAACATCTCGGAGGCGACCGCCGAGACGATCGACCAGGAAGTGCGCCGGCTGGTGCAGGAAGCCCACGACACCGCGACCCGTGTTCTTACCGAGCGACGCGCCGACCTCGAGACTCTGGCGTCGGGGCTCATGGAGTTCGAGACGCTGACCGGCGACGAGATCGTGGGGCTGTTGCAGGGCGTGCGGCCGGTGCGCGAATCGGCGACCGACCGGGAGCCGCCGGCGGCTCCGCGCGCCGCCGTTCCTTCGACCGGCAAGGCCCGTCCGATCGGCCCGGAGCCCGGCGGCCTCGAGCCGCAGCCGCAGACCTAGAGCAGCCTTTTTCGGGCACGCTACGCCCGCCCCGCGCGGGCGGGTTTTCGCGACAATTTCGCTCTTATCGCGTTGGCTGTTGTCGGGAAGGAATCGGGAGCATGGCGGAGGTGGCGGACGGCGCCATCAAGGCGTCATGGCCGGGCTTGTCCCGGCCATCCACGAAGGCCCAGCGCATCTACGCAGGCAAGCGCGAAAAGCCTTGCGACCGTCCGCCTTCCTGCCCGTCGCGCCGAGGCGGGACTCGTTCTTGCGGCGGCCCGGCGTGGATGGCCGGGACGAGCCCGGCCATGACTGCAAGGGTCACAACGAACAGCAAAGGGTCGACCAACAGATAACGCCATAAGAGCCGACAATCTCTTGCTGAGAATCAGAATTTATGCTAGGGGTCATTTTCGGATGGGCCAAAGGCTTTTTCTTGCGCGGCCAGCCGGCCCGCGCACTGCGGATGAGGCCGCGCAATTCGTCGCAAACTGACAGAAATGGACACGTAAGCTATTGAAAAAACTCAGTTCACGGTCAGATTTGCACGCCCCGCCAAGTCATTTTGGCCGGGTCGCCAGCCGCACGACGTGGCCGCCCGGACCAGAGCGCGGCGCGACCGCCGCCTCGGGCAGGTAGCGGCCGACCAGGCCTGCGCGGTCGAGGTCCTCGATCTCGGCGAAGCCGAGCGCGCGGACGCGCTCGTGCAGCGCCGCGGTGTCGAGATAGCATCGAAAGGGCTCGCCGCTCGCCGCCACCCGCTCGGCCATCTGCTGGTGAAAATCTCGCCCCGCAGCGTCCCTCTTGTCGGGCGGATTGGCGTAGTCAAACGCGACCTCGGTTCCTCCCGGCCACCGGGCAAGCTCGCCGAGCGTCGCGTAGACCGCCTCTTCCGTCAGATAGGGCGTAACGCCGAGCCAGAGCACGAAGGTCCGCTTCTCCGGGTCGAACCCGGCGGCCTTCAGGGTCGCGGTCATCGGCCCCTGCTCGAAGTCGTGCGCGACATAGGCGAGATGCGCCGGCTCGGCGATCTTCGCTTGCGCCAGGCGCCGCCGCTTGTCGGCCTGGGTCGCCGGATGGTCGAGCTCGTAGAAAGCGAGGCCCTCGGCGGCCTCGAGCCGATGGGCGAAGGTGTCGAGTCCCGCGCCGAGCACGAGGATCTGCCGGACGCCCTCGGTCATCGCGCGCCGCGCCGAGTCCTCCGCGAACCGGCTGCGCATGGCGATGAAGAGGCGCAGCGGCCGCCGCTCAGGTTGCTCCTTGGCGAGCGCAATCGCATCGTCGGCTTCCGGCCCAAGGATGGCGAGCGCGAGCGGGTCGGAAAAGATGATTCCGCGTTCGAAAATCTGATGGGCGCCTCGATGCCCGGCTGCCCCGATTGCGGTTCGGCTCGCCTGTCCGTGTTGCATTGGCAAAGGGTAGAGGGCCGAGTGCGGCCTGTCGAGCCATGCAATCTTGACGCCGAAGTGCCCTTCCCCTATAGACCCGCGCTCCCAAGGGCCAAGGTCGTACGGCGGCGGGACGCTTCGTCATTGAAGCGGCCCGCTTTGTATTTGCCGGAATGGCGCTGAGGCTTTTATTCTCAAAGGACGTTAGTGCGATGTCACGCCGCTGCGAACTGACGGGCAAGGCCGTTCAATCCGGCAACAAGGTCAGCCATTCCAACCGCAAGACGCGCACCCGCTTCTTGCCCAATCTCGTTCAGGTCACGCTCCTTTCCGATACGCTCGAGCGCGCGGTCAGGCTCAGGATCAGCGCGGCTGCGCTGCGCTCGGTCGAGCATCGCGGCGGCCTCGACGACTTCCTGGCCAAGGCGAAACTGTCGGACCTCTCCGACACCGCCGCCGACCTGAAGCGCGAGATCGCCAAGAAGCGCGCCGAGGCGCAGGCGAAGGCTGCCTAGAGCGGCGTACGCTATGCGGCCGCGCGCCTGAGTTCCGACGCGTCGCGCGCCAGAGACTCGACTGCGACCCAATCGCCGCGCGCCAGAGCCGCCTTCTGCAGCATCCACGATCCGCCGACGCAAGGCACGTTCGGCAGCTTGAGATACTCGGGCGCCTTGGCGAGATCGATGCCGCCGGTGGGGCAGAAGCGTAGATCGGGCAGCGGCGCCGCAAGCGATGCGAGGAGCCTCGCGCCGCCGACCGCTTCGGCGGGGAACAGCTTCAGCGCGCGAAAGCCGAGTTCGCGCAACGCCATGGCTTCGGAGGCGGTCGCACAACCGGGCAGGAACGGCACGGGCGATTGCGCGGCGGCTTTCGCCAGCGCCGGCGGCGCGCCGGGGCTGACCAGAAACTTCGCTCCGGCCGCGACCGCCTCATCGATCTGGTCGACCGAAACGATCGTGCCGGCGCCGACGACTGCGTCCGGCACGCTTTTGGCGATCGCCCGGATGGCGGCCAAGGCGGAAGGCGTGCGCAACGTCACCTCGATGGCGTAGAGGCCGCCGGCGGCCAGCGCCTTCGCCTGCCCAAGCCCATCCTCGACGCTTGAGACCGTCAACACCGGTATCACCGGCGCAAGCGACATGATCGAGGCGGTTTCGCTGTTGAGGGAATAAAGCGGCATTGCGCTCTCCAGGAATTCGACGCCTCCGCCCTTAGCACGCCGTATGGCTCAGGAGCGAGGCTCGCGCTCGCGCGGAAATCGACTAGGCTGGCTGCGAATGATGAACGCCGGGCGGCGGAGTCCGAGGTGAGCGAGGCGACGGACCTTTCGATCTATAAGGAGACGCTGCTCTTCCTTGTGACGGCGGGCGTTATTGCGCCGCTGTTCTTCCGGCTGCGCGTCAGTCCGGTGCTGGGTTATCTGCTCGCGGGGCTCGCGCTGGGGCCCTATGGCCTGGGCTCGCTCGCCCTCAAGGCGCCGTGGCTCAGCGCGCTTGCAATCAATGTCGAGGCGATCGATCGCATCGCCGCCTTCGGCGTCGTCGCGCTCATGTTCACCATGGGGCTCGAACTGTCGTTCGAACGCCTGCGACGCATGCGCCGGCTGGTGTTCGGGCTCGGGCTGGCCCAGGTGGTCGTCTCTGCGGCGATCCTTGGCGCCGTCGCCTGGCGGCTCGGCCTCGCGCCGCCCTCGGCCCTGACCGTCGGCGCGGCGCTCACGATGTCCTCGACCGCGATCGTCATCCCGATGCTGGTCGAGAGCAAGCGGCTCCATTCCGGCGCCGGCCGCGCGAGCTTCGCGGTGCTGCTGTTCCAGGATCTGGCGGTTGCTCCGCTCCTGGTCATGACCACCGCATTCTCGGCCGGGGCCGAGCGCGGACTCGGCTGGGAGCTTCTGAGCACGCTCGCCCCTGCGGGTCTCGGGATGGCTGCGCTGGTTCTGTTCGGCCGCCTCGCGCTTCGGCCCTTCTTCCATTTCGTCGCCGAGACCAAGAGCCCGGAATTCTTCATGGCGGCGTGCCTCTTGGTCGTGCTCGGCGACGGATTGGCCGCGGCGGCAAGCCATTTGACCATGGCGCTCGGCGCCTTCATCGCCGGGCTCCTGCTGGCGGAAACGGAATATCGGCGCGAGATCGAAGTGACGATCGAGCCCTTCCGGGGTCTCCTCCTTGGGCTCTACTTCGTCTCGGTCGGAGCTGGAATCAATCCGGCGTTCATCGTTTCACGGCCCGGCCTTGTCTTCGGTCTCGCGGCGG
Source organism: uncultured Alphaproteobacteria bacterium (assembly GCA_963761435.1). Lineage (GTDB taxonomy): Bacteria > Pseudomonadota > Alphaproteobacteria > Rhizobiales > Beijerinckiaceae > Roseiarcus. Next base: position 410,051 of record CAVXHJ010000017.1, read on the forward strand.
CGCTGACGGCGATAAAGGGCGTCGTGCTCTTTGGGCTTGGGCGAGCCTTCCGGCTTCCGCCCCGGGTGGCGGGCGAAATGTCGCTCCTGCTCGGGCCGGGCGGAGAGTTCGGCTTCGTACTGATTGGCGGCGCGCTCGCGGGGGGTCTCATCGACCGCCCGCTGGCGACGGCGCTCATCAGCGCGGTGGCGATATCGATGCTTGCGATCCCGGGGTTGGCGAAGCTCGGCGCCCGCATCGGCTCGCCGCCGCGGGCGGCGGCAGGCGGCCAACCGCCTGAGGTCCCGCCGGAAAGCGAGGAGGCTCGCGTCGTCATCGTCGGCTACGGACGCGTCGGCGCGCTGATCGGCGACATGCTCGATCGGCATGCGATCCCGTTCATCGCGGTGGACTCGGATGCGCGTTTGACCGCGCGAGCGCGCTCCGACGGCAAGCCGGTCTACTATGGCGACGCGGCGCGCCCCGAATACCTGCGCCGCTGCGGAATCGAGAGCGCGCGCGCGGTCGTCGTCACCATGGACTCGACCGCCGCGAACGAAGCGGTGGTTGAGACGACGCGCCGGATACGTCCGGACGTGACGCTGGTCGCCCGCGCGCGCGACGCCAACCACGCCCGCGCCCTCTATAAGCTCGGCGTCACCGACGCTGTCCCCGAGACGATCGAGGCAAGCCTGCAGCTGTCGGAGGCGGTGCTGGTTGATCTCGGCGTGCCGATGGGGCTGGTCATCGCCTCGATCCACGAGAAGCGTGACGAGTATCGCGCCATGTTGGCCGCCGCCGGCGCGCCGGAGCGGCCACGTTCGACGCGGGGGCCGCGGCGGCGGTGACAGGAACAGCCTGTCGCGAACCTGCTTTCACGGTGGCTGCGACGGGCTCTAGCCTTGCCCACGCCATTTCGGTAGGAAGGAGCCGCTTCCATCGAACGGAACGAGCCCTTCGCGTTTGCCCGCCTTCCCGCGCCTCCTCATCATCGCTCTCGCCGCGGCGAGTCTCGCCGGCGCCGCGCGGGCGGCCGATTGCGGTTTCACGCCGGCGCCGGGGGCTGAGCTTCAAAGCGCGTCGGCGGTCGGCGACTATCAGCCGGTGTTGAAGGAATGCGTCGCTGCCGACGGCCGCAAGGCGGTGGCGATCCGCGAGATGACGGTCGCCGGCCAGAAGCTCGCCTTGCTCGCCGACCCGGAGGCGTTGACCACCCGGCTTGAGAAAGCGGCGTGCTGGACCTGTCGCGACGCGAGCGAGGACGAACTCAAGTCGACCCGGATGGGCCGTGCGATCAGTGAATCGGCCGAGGCGCCGGGTCTCATCCGTCGCGGCTTTCTTCAGAATGCGGGGCTGACCCACGGGGCGGCGCCGGGCGACTTTCTCACCGGCGATCTCTGCCCGAGCAAACGGGCGCTCGATCGGACTTTTTTCACGCGGCTCGAAACGGCGAGCCCGCGCGCGCCGGTCGCCTTGTCGATTTCAGGCCTTTGGCTCATTCGTCATTTCGCCGATTTTCAATGGCTCGTCGATCAGCGCAAATCCGGCGCGCTCGACATCCTGTGGGTCGATCACACCTATCACCACCCCTACCGGCGCCGACTGCCCGAGGCCGCGAACTTCCTTTTGAGCAAGGGCGTCGACCCGGAAGAGGAAATCCTCGACACCGAGCGCCTTCTCATCGCCAATGGCGAGACGCCGTCGCTGTTCTTCCGTTTTCCCGGCCTCGTCTCGAGCGATCCGCTGATGCAGGCGGTGAGCCGCTTTCACCTGGTGACGCTGGGCGCAGACGCCTGGCTCGCCAAGGGGCAACATCCCGCAAAGGGCTCGATCGTGCTGGTGCATCCCAACGGCAACGAGCCGAAGGGCCTCGCGATGTTCGCCCACGACCTCACGCACGGGACGATTGCCGCGCCGCTCGAGCCGCTGACAGCGGCGCCGGAGTAGGCTAATCGCGAGCAGCGGCGTCGCATCCGTCCATTGTCCGCTTAATCGAACAGCCCGTGCCGACTGGACGCCCTTATCGCGCTCGCCGGCGCTGGCTATATGCGCGATCGATCAGAAGGAGAACCAGGCCATGATCGACATCAGCAAAGCCGGAACGTTCAAGCTCGGCGATCATATTGTGAAGCGCATGGGTTACGGCGCGATGCAGCTCGCGGGGAAAGGAGTGTTCGGCCCGCCGAAGGACCGCGCCCAGGCGATCGCGGTGCTGCGCGAAGCCGTGGCGAGCGGCGTCAATCACATCGACACCAGCGACTATTACGGCCCCTATGTCACCAACGAACTCATTCGCGAGGCGCTTCATCCCTATCCCGCCGATCTCGTCATCGTCACGAAGATCGGCGCGAGGCGCGGCAATGATGCGTCATGGATCCCGGCGATGGCGCCGGCCGAGCTTGAGAGCGCCGTCCATGACAACCTGAAGCGTCTCGGGCTCGACGCGATCGAGGTCGTCAACCTCAGGATCATGGGGAGGGTCCAGGGGCCGAGCGAAGGGTCGATCGAGGCGCCGCTCACGGTTCTGGCCGGGCTTCAGCGAAAGGGGTTGGTGCGGCACGTCGGGCTCAGCAATGTCACCGCGACCCAGATCGTGGAGGGACGGCGGATTTGCGACATCGTCTGCGTCCAGAACATGTACAATGTCGCCCATCGGGAGGACGACGCCCTGATCGGCGAACTCGCCCGCGCGGGGACCGCCTATGCGCCGTTCTTTCCGCTCGGCGGCTTCACCCCGCTCCAGTCGACCGCGCTCAACGAAGTCGCTGAGAAGCTCGGCGCCACGCCCATGCAGGTCGCGCTCGCATGGCTTCTCAAGCGCGCGCCAAACATCCTGCTCATTCCGGGGACTTCATCGGTCGGCCATCTTCGCGAAAACCTCGCGGCGGCTAACCTCGAGCTGCCCAAAGATGCAGCCGCAGCGCTCGATCGGATCGCGACGGAATCTGCCCCGGCCTGAGGCGCGGCTCCCTCAATAGCCCTTGCCGCTGTCGTCGGCGTATGCGGGCGCCAGCGAAATGGTCACGCTGGCCGCGACCCCGCAGGCCATTGTGATCGCCAGCATGAGGATCAAGAGATATTGCATCGTCCCCTCCGCAACTCGACGCCGCCAACGCCCTGAGCGCCTTAAGTTCAGCGCGATCCTGCAAAACGCGATGTGAGCCCCGTCACATAGCCCGCGCCGAGCCGGCTCTGACGTCCAAACAGCAACGCCTGAGCCGCGCCGGCGTCCCAGCAAGGACATGATATCGCCTCGTCTGTTGACGAATCGTAAATCGCGGGCTTGGCCAGCCTTACCCAGCGGTCACGGTAAAAGAAGCCCTAAGCTCGGCTGTCGTCGTTGCGGCTAGCCCCGCCCGACGAACGGCATCTTGGTCGCCATGATCGTCATGGTGAGGATGTTCGTGCTCAAGGGCAAATTCGCCATATGCGCGACCGCGGCGCCGACCTCCTCCGGATCCATGGTCGGCTCGACCGCAATGCGGCCGTCGGCCTGCATCACGCCTTGCGTCATCCGCCGCGCCATCTCGGTCAGCGCGTTGCCGACGTCGATCTGTCCGCAGGCGATGTCGTGGGGGCGCCCGTCGAGGGCGATCGATTTGGTGAGGCCCGTGACGGCGTGCTTGGTCGCATTATAGGCGATGGCCATCGGCCTCGGCGTATGCGCGGAGATCGAACCGTTGTTGATGATCCGTCCGCCCTGCGGGTTCTGGCGCTTCATGAGGCCGAAGGCGGCCTGGGCGCAGAGGAACATGCCATTGAGATTGACGTCGACCACCGCCTTCCACGTCTCGTAGGGCAGTTCGTCGATCGGAACCGCGGGCGCGCCCCGACCGGCGTTGTTGAACAGAAGATCGAGACGGCCGAACTCGCGCTCGATGAGCGCGAACAGCTCCTTGACCGCCGCGGGGTCGCCGACGTCGCAGGGCGCGGCAAGCGCGCGGCGGCCCAGCGCCTTGAGTTCGCCGGCTGTCTCCTCGAGCAATTCCTTCCGCCGGCCGGTGAGCGCCACATGCCACCCGGCGCGGGCGAGCGCCAGCGCCGAGGCCCTGCCGATCCCCGAGCCCGCGCCTGTCACAAGGCCAAATCGCTCTCTGTTCATGGTCCCTCCCTGACCCATTATAAAACCCGCTCCCGCCTGAGCTCCGGCGCCATCCGCCAGACGGCGGCGGCGAGCACGATCGCGCCGCCGAGTACGGTCGCCGAGCCCGGATTCTCGCCGAAGGCAAGAAACACCCATACGGGTCCGAGCACAACATCGAGCAGGCTGATGAGGCCGGCTTCGGCAGAGGGGATGAACTTGGCCCCCTCCATGAAGATGACGAAGGCGAGGCCGATCGTGGTCAGGCCGAAGACGAGGAGGATGACGAAATCGTGCAGGCCGATCGGCGGGAGCGGCGAATTGGCGAGACCGAAGATTCCCGAGCCGAGCGCGCCGAGGCAATTGACCACGATCATCGACACATTCGGCTGGCGCCGCTGGAGCACGATCATGCCGGCGAACGCCAGCGTCATCAGCATCGACAGCGCCTGCCCCAGGAGCCGTCCTGAGCCGAGGCCGCTCGCAACCATGATGACGATGCCGGCGAGCGCCAAACCCGAGGCGGCGAGGGTGCGCGGGCTGACGCGCTCGCCATTGATAAGAAAACCGATCGCCGCGGCGATGAATGGCAGGGTTGCGTAAATCACCATCACGTCGGCGATGGTCGTCGTCATCACCGAGGCGGTGTAGGCGGAGATCGCGATCATCGCGAGCAGGGCTACGACCGGCGACAGCGGGCCGAAACCGAACGGGTTGTCGAGGCGACCGCGGCCCCATTCGATGAGGCCGACCAGGGCGATCGACGCCGCGCCGAGCAGCGCCCGCCAGCCCATGACCGTCCACACGTCGAGGTGAGCGAGGAGGCGGGCGAACAAGCCCGCCATGCTCCACAGGACCGTGGCCAAGAGGACCAGCAGCACGCCGCGCCGGCGCGCGGACTTTTCGCCCGGCACGGGCGCCTCTCCTCATCGGTTGGGGTCGAAGGGAGAATAGGGAGATTCGCGCCGCTGGGAAACCGCGCCGGGCTCAGAAAAAAGCGATGAGGAGCCCTCAATTCGATCGGCGGGGTTCGGCCGCGTTCGCAGCCGCGCGGTCGGCCATACGCGCGCGGCAGCGGGCGGCGACCTTGCCGACTTGCCCGGCGGCGCGCGCGCACGGCGTCATCAGGGCGGCAAGGGCGGACGGGAACGGCGGCGCCTCGGCGCCGACGCCGAACACGATTCGCTCGCGCGTCCTGGCGGGAATAACCAGGGTGCCGAACGCCCAGTCCCACACCGCCAGCGCAAAGCCGAGGTTCCGATCGTAATGAGCGGGACTGGCGGAATGGTGCAATTGGTGGTGGGCCGGGCTCTGGAGGACGCGGCCGGCGACGCCGGTGAACGCGATCCACATGTGGCTATGCCGCAGGTGACCGTAGCTCAAGAGGAACGCCATCAGGAGAATATTACCGTTGAGCAGCGTGAACGGGCGCACGCCGGGACCGAAGGCGTAGGTCATGAGGCCAAACACGATTCCGGTCGAAAGCCCGATCAGGTTCATGAAGGCGATGATCTCGACCGGATGCTGGCGCAGTTCAGTCAGCGTCGTCATCACCTCGGCGGAATGGTGGACCTTGTGGAACTCCCACAGCGCCGGGACCTTATGAAAACAATAGTGAGCGAACCAATAGGCGAGTTCGGAGGCCAGAAGTTGCAATAGGGTCGCGAGCGCCACAATGGTCCAGGAGGGCCAAAGGGTGGGCGAATGCGGCCCGAATGCATGCGTCAAGGCCGCGACGATGGTGTCCCGCCAGAAGAACAGGCCGAGGCCCAGCATGCCGTAGGCGGAGGCGAAGACGACCGCGTTCAGCGCCCACAAGCGCATGTCGATGAGCGACGAGGGATGGAGCAGGATGCGCTTGGGGAAAGTCGAGCGCAGGAATCCGTTGACGCTGCTCGCCCGCCCGCGGGCGCGACGGCGGATGACGTAATAGAGCGCGCAAACCGCAAGCGCGCCGGCGAGCGCGGGCGCGCCATAGGCCGAGCTTGGCCTGAAGGTTTCCAGGACCGCGCCCTGCAGCGCGGCCCAGATCGCGGCGGGGGCGGACACGGGTCCCATCCTCGGCTTATCGGTGACGCGACGAGGCTAGCGCACGACACTTCCCAAAAGGTTAGGGATATAAGGCGAAGTCTCGTTCATCGGGCTGGCGGCGGCATGGAACAGTTGATCGGAGCTGATTGGCGCGACGTCTTCGGGACGGCGGAGGTCGCTTTCTTGCTCGCCTTCCCCTCCCTTTTCTCGATCATCAATCCGATCGGCGGGGCGCTCATCTTCTATGGCGTCACCAAGGACTTCTCACCCACGGACAAGGAGAAGGTCGCCGCCCTGGTCGGCGTTTACTCGCTTCTCATCATGTTCGGCGCGCTGTGGGCGGGGGCTTACGTGCTGCGTTTTTTCGGGGTTTCGATCGACGCCTTGCGCATCGCCGGCGGAACCGTGGTCGCCGTCAGCGGCTGGCGCCTGTTGACCTCCGCCGATCCTCACCCCGATCGGAAGGGCCACGAGCACGCGGAGGAGCAAGGCGCCGACGGCGACCCGATGCAGCTCGCCTTCTTTCCCCTGACGCTGCCGTTCACGACCGGGCCAGGGACGATCGCGGTCGCGATCACGATCGGCGCCGAGAGGCCCTCGAACAGCTTCGGCTTCGTCGCCTTCGTTCTCGGCGCGAGCGTCGCGGCTGTCGCCAACGCCGCGATCATCTGGATCTTTTACCGATCAGCGGACCGGCTGACCAACTTCATCGGGCCGACGGCGCGGGCGGTGATCGTGCGGCTGACGGCCTTCCTCCTGATGTGCATCGGCGTGCAGATCCTGCTGACGGCGATCGGGGATCTCGTCGTCAAATGGCGAGTTGGGTAAAGCAAGTTGCAATTCAGCGGAATCGTCATATGTGGACGGCCCCGGTTGGCAAGCGGTTTTTGACGTTGTGAGCGGCTTGGTCGGCTGCGGTCATTGCGAGGAGCGTTAGCGACGAAGCAATCCAAGTCATGGCCGGGGGCTCAAAGGGCGCGGTCGGTCAAGCCGCCGGCGAGCGCGCCGACTTTTGGCTCTTATGGCGTTATCTGTTGGTCGACCGGTTTGCTGTTCGTTCGTCGAACCCTTGCCGTCATGGCCGGGCTTGTCCCGGCCATCCACGCCGGGCCGCCGCAAGAACGAGTCCCGCCTCGGCGCGACCGGCAGGAAGGCGGACGGTCGCAAGGCTTTTCGCGCTTGCCTGCGTAGATGCGCTGGGCCTTCGGGGATGGCCGGGACAAGCCCGGCCATGACGCCTTGATGGCGCCGTCCGCCACCTCCGCCATGCTCCCAATTCCTTCCCCACAACAGCCAACGCGATAAGAGCGCGACTTTTTCTTGCGATTATCAGAAATCACGGATAGAGTGGTCCTGTCGCCGAACGCGCCGCCTCGAGGAGCGGCGCCGGGAGAAGCGGGGAGAAGCGGGTTTTTGCGCCGGATCGTCGTAACCCATTGAAAAGGCCCAATTCGCGGAAGGGTTTTCCTTTGATACCTTTCCGGATTCCTTTGCCCCGCTTCCGGTTTCCTTTGCTGGGCTTCCCGGAGTTTTTGCTGGGCTTCCTCCGGGCTTGCGAGGAGCGATGAGGGCGTTCGGAAGAACGCCCGTCTTCGACGGGCCATAGGGCGTTCGGAAGAACGCCCGTCCTCGACGGGCTATGGCGACGAACCAATCCAGGGGAACGCAAGGCCCCGACGCTCTCGTGGATTGCTTCGGCTCACGCTCGCGAATGACGAGTCTGGCTCCGCCCGAATGCAACATGCTTTAGCGCCGCGACGCCTTCTCGGCCTGATAGAGCGCGCGATAGCGCTTGAGGCGCGTGGCGTGGGCGGCGGCGCGTTCGGGATCGGGCTTGAACTCGCGCTGCACCGGCGGGCGGGCGCACACGTCTTCAACGCTTCCGGCGCCGGCGGCGAGCATGCCGAGCCGAGCAGCCCCGAGCGCCGCGCCGGCTTCCGCCCCTTGGGCGAGATCGATCGTCAAGCCGGTGACGTCGGCGATCATCTGCCCCCAGAATTCCGAGCGGGCGCCCCCGCCGACGAGGAGCGGCCGCACCGGCCTCGCGCCTGCCGCGTCGAGAACGTCGACGCCGTCGGCGAACGAGAAGGCGACGCCCTCCATGACCGCGAACACCAAGGCGTCAGCGCCGTGCTCGGCCCTGAGCCCCGCGAACATCCCGGTCGCTTCCGGGTCGTTGTGAGGCGTGCGCTCGCCGCTGAGATAGGGCAGGAAGATCGGCGCCGAGGCGAACGCGCTTTTCGATTGCGCGATGGCCGCCGCGCCTGCGACCAACTCGCCGATGTCGGCCTCGCGCTTGAGGATCGCGGCGATCCAGGAGAGGGAGGAAGCGGCCGAAAGCATCACCGCCATGCCGTGCCAGCGATGCGGCAGTGCGTGACAGAACGCATGCAGGGTGCGCTCCGGAAGGCTGACGAAGCGGTCGGTAACGGAGAAAATAACCCCCGACGTGCCGAGCGAAACGAAGCCCGCGCCGGCCGCGGTCGCGCCGACCCCGATCGCGGAGGCCGCATTGTCGCCGCCCCCGCCGGCGATCGGAACCCTGCGGTCCGCGAGACCCCATGTCTTCGCGACCTCGGGCGCGAGATCGGCCGAGACCTCCGAACCTTCGACCAGACGCGGCATGGCTTTTTCGGTCAGGCCGGTCGCCGCCAGCAGTTCGGCGTCCCAGCGCCGCCGGCCGACATCAAGCCAGAGCGTGCCTGACGCGTCCGACATCTCCGACACGGCCTCGCCCGAGAGGCGCAGCCGCACATAGTCCTTGGGCAGCAGCACCCGCCTGGTCGCGCTCGCAACCTCGGGCTCGTGCGCCGCGACCCAGAGCATCTTGGGCGCGGTGAAGCCGGGCATGGCGAGGTTGCCGGTGCGTTCCTCGAGATCGGGGACGCGGCGCTTGAGCTCGGCGCATTCGGCGAACGAACGTCCATCGTTCCAGAGGATCGCGGGCCTGAGCGGTTTGTCCTGCCCATCGAGCAGGGTCGCGCCGTGCATCTGGCCAGAAAGCCCGATCCCCGCAAGCGCGGCGAATGGCCTCGGCGCTTGCCGGCGGATCGCGCCGACGGCCGCCTCGACGCCCTTGACCCAGTCGTCGGGGTCCTGCTCGCTCCACAGGGGATGAGGGCGCGAGACGCTTAGCGGGGTCGAAGCTTCCGCAACCACCCGCTGGCCGGCGTCGACGAGAAGAGCCTTCACCGACGAGGTGCCGATGTCGAGCCCGAGATAAGTTCGTTGATCCTGCTGCGTCACGGGCGCCCTCCCTGAAAGGGCGACACCATAAACAAAAAGCCCCGGCCTTGTCGCCGGGGCCAAGGTCAGCGCGCCATGCGCGCAAGCGGCCGGTTAGTCAGGCGACCTTCAAATTGCCGGCCGACGACCGCCCGGTGCGCTTGTCAGCCACAATCTCGTAGACGACCTTCTGTCCCTCGGCGAGGTCGCGAAGCCCCGCGCGCTCGACGGCGCTGATGTGGACGAAAACGTCCTTGCCGCCGTCATCGGGCTGGATAAAGCCAAAGCCCTTCGTTGCATTGAACCATTTAACGGTCCCTGTAGCCATAGATGCAGTCCCGTAGATAAGTTGAGAGGAGCGGCCTGCTGTCGCCAGTCCGCTATCGGTGCGGAAGGCTTCCTCGCCGCGCGTTTAAGCAACGCGAAGTCGAGTTGTCGGTCAGACATCGATGCCAGCCCATAGCCAGACATGGTGGTGAAATCAAGATCGCGTTTCGCCGGAGCCCCTAAAGCCACGCGCCGACCGCGTGGGCGATCTGAGCGCCCGCTTCGTAATAGGCCTCCTTCAGCGCCGGCAACGCCGGCGCGTCGGGTTCGGTGACGGGCAGCGGCAGATCCCTTTCGCTCAGCTTGCCCAGAACGTGATCGGCGAGGAGCCGCCCGAACACCGTCCCGGTCCCGATGCCCCGGCCGTTGTAGCCGCAGAAGGTGACGACGTTCGGCGCAAGCCGGTGAAAGCGCGGCAGCGCGTTATCGGTCATTCCCATCAACCCGTACCATTGCGCTTCGAACTCGACCGGGCCAATCAGGGGAAAGGTCTTTTGAACCGCGCGCGAAGCCCAGGCGCGGTGCACCTCCAGGCCCGCGAGCCGCAAGGCGCCGATGCTGCCGAACAGAAGCCTCCCAGCCTTGTCGAAGCGGAACGAATTCATGATGAGCCGGGTGTCCCAGCAGCCCTCTCGGCCGGGCAGGATCGCGGCCCGCAGATTGTCGCTCAAAGGCCGGGTCGCGAAGTTGAAATAAGGCACGCGGATCTGCTCCCGCTTGCCCTGGGGCCACAGCGCCCCATCGGCGTAAGCGTCGGTGGCGACGACGATCCAGTCCGCGGCCACATTTCCCCGGTCAGTCTCGAGTCGCCAGGCTTTGCCCGACCGCTCGGCCGCGCGCACCGGACTTCCGGTGTGAATTGCGGCGCCGGCGGCGATCGCAGCGCGGGCCAGCCCGCGCGCGTAAGCGAGCGGCTGGATGACGCCGGCCCGCAGGTCGAGCAGCGAACCCGCGTAAATGTCGACGCCGATGCGCTTCGAAGTCTCGGCGCGGTCAAGGAGGCGAACCGGCGCTCCACGGGCTCCCCATTGTCGGGCGCGCTCCTCGATTTTGGCCAGCCCAGCCGCGCCGACCGCGCAGTGCAGGGTGCCGTTGCGCACCAGCTCGCAATCGATGCCGTGCTTGTCGACGAGCGCATAGACCTCGGCCGGGCCGCCGCCGAGCAGGCCGAGGAGCCGCTCGCCATAGTCGGCGCCGAGCCTCTCGAGGATGTCGTCGGGCGCGAGCCACATGCCGGCGTTGACCAGGCCGACGTTGCGTCCCGCGCCGCCGAAGCCGATCTCGACCGCCTCGAGCGCTACGACGTTCGCCCCCGCCTCGGCCAGATGCAGCGCCGCCGAGAGCCCCGTATAGCCGCAGCCGACGACTGCGACGTCGGCTCGAACTTCGCCCTTGAGCGACGCCGTCGGCGGCGCGGGCGGAGCGGTCATTTCCCACAGGCCGTGCGAGAGCGGATTGTTTTGCATCGCGGATTCGAATCCTTATCGCCGGCCCGCTCAGATGATAGCGCGAGTCGGCGCGGTTTCCACCTTGCCGCCTGGAGCCCGGCACTCGACGCTTGGTCCGGCGGCCAATATAGATCGCTGTCGGCCGGACTCCCCGTTCCCGTGGAGCGACCGAAGCAGGCGCGTCGCTTGATGGGCGCCGAAGCGCCGAGGGCGTTTAGATGAGTGGCTTTCACGGACCCGATCTCGGACCCTTCCAGTGGGACGATCCTCTGCTGCTCGAATCTCAGCTCAGCGAGGACGAGCGGATGATCCGCGACACGGCGCGGGATTTCTCCGCGAAGGAACTCGCGCCCCGCATCCAGAAGGCCTATCTCGAGGAGAAGACCGACCCGAAGCTGTTCCGCCTGATGGGCGAAGCGGGGCTCCTTGGCGTGACGCTGCCGCAGGAATTCGGCTGCGCCGGCGCGGGTTATGTCTCCTACGGCCTCGTCGCGCGCGAGGTGGAGCGCGTCGATTCCGGCTTCCGTTCGATGATGAGCGTGCAGAGCTCACTCGTCATGTATCCTATCTACGCCTATGGCGACGCCGAGCAGCAGAAGAAATACCTGCCGGGCTTGGCGCGCGGCGAGCTTATCGGATGTTTTGGGCTCACCGAGCCGGGCGCGGGCTCCGACCCTGGCGGCATGGTGACGCGGGCCGAGAAGATCGACGGCGGCTATCGGCTGACCGGCGCCAAGACCTGGATCAGCAACGCGCCCTTAGCCGACGTGTTCGTCGTCTGGGCGAAGTCGCGCGCCCACGGCGACAAGATCCGCGGCTTCATTCTCGAGAAGGGGATGAAGGGCCTCTCGGCGCCGAAGATCGAGGGCAAACTGTCGCTCCGCGCCTCGATCACCGGCGAGATCGCGCTCGACAACGTCGAAGCGCCGGAGAGCGCGTTATTGCCGAACGTCAGCGGCCTCAAGGGCCCGTTCGGCTGCCTCAATCGGGCGCGCTACGGCATCTCCTGGGGGGCGATGGGCGCGGCGGAGGATTGCTGGCTTGCGGCGCGCCAATATGGTCTCGACCGCAAGCAATTCGGCCGCCCGCTCGCCCAGACCCAGCTCTTCCAGAAGAAGCTCGCCGACATGCAGACCCGGATCGCGCTCGGGCTGCAGGCGTCGCTGAGGGTCGGGCGCTTGATGGACGAGGGCCGCGCGGCGCCGGAGATGATCTCGCTCGTCAAGCGCGCGAATTGCGGCGACGCCCTCGATATCGCCCGCGTCGCGCGCGACATGCATGGCGGCAACGGCATCCAAATCGAGTACAAGGTCATGCGTCACCTCGCCAATCTCGAGACCGTCAACACTTACGAGGGCACGCACGACGTTCACGCGCTGATCCTGGGGCGGGCGCAGACCGGCCTGCAGGCGTTCTTTTGAGCGCGGGCGCCCTTGCGGGACTGCGCGTCGTCGAGCTCGCGCGCGTGCTCGCGGGCCCGACCACCGGACAGACGCTCGCCGATCTCGGCGCCGACGTCGTCAAGGTCGAGAGTCCGGAGGGCGACGAGACGCGCCGCTGGGGTCCGCCCTTCATCGAAACGGAGGGGGAGGAATCGGCCGCCTATTTCCACTCGTGCAATCGCGGCAAACGCTCGATTGTCGCTGATTTCGCCACCGACCGGGGGCGCGAGATCGTGCGCCGGCTCGCGGCGCGCGCCGATGTGCTCCTTGAGAATTTCAAGGTCGGCGGTTTGAAGAAGTTCGGGCTCGACTACGAGAGCCTGAAGGCGCTCAATCCGCGGCTCATCTACTGCTCGGTGACCGGCTTCGGCCAGACCGGCCCTTACGCCAAGCGCGCCGGCTACGACTTCCTCATTCAGGGCATGTCGGGAATCATGAGCATCACCGGCGAGCCGGAGGGGTCGCCGCAGAAGGCGGGCGTCGCGATCAGCGATCTCTTCACCGGGCTCTATGGCGTCATCGCCATCGAGGCGGCGCTGCTCGCGCGCGAGCGCAGCGGCAAGGGCCAGCACATCGATCTTTCGCTGTTCGAACTCGATGACCGCCATGCTCGCAAATCAGGCGATGAACTATCTGGCGTCTGGCCAATCGCCGAAGAGGATGGGCAACGCTCACGTCAATCTCGCGCCCTACCAGACGCTGCCGGTCGAGGACGGCTGGCTGATCGTTGCGGTCGGCAACGACGGGCAGTTCGCGCGGCTCTGCGGCGTGCTTGGGCTTGCGGCCGATCCGCGCTTTGCGACCAACCCCGGGCGGGTGACGAACCGCGTCGCGATGGAGCGCGAGCTTGTCGCGAAGACCCGCCGCTGGAAGCGCGACGATCTCCTCGCCGCGCTCGAGAAAGCCGTCGTGCCCGCGGGACCGATCAACACGATCGCCGATCTCTTCGCCGATCCGCAGTTCAAGGCGCGCGGAATGCGTATCGACCCTCAGGGGACGCCCGGACTTCGGAGTCCGATCCTCATGAGCGAGAGCCCGCTCACGCTCGAACGCCGCTCGCCGAACCTCGGAGAGCACCAGGCGGAGATATTGCGCGAGATCGGACTGAGCGACGAATGACTGCGGCTTGACGCCGCTCGGCGGGAACTGCAAATCCCGCCAGCGAGGCAGCATGAGCGCGATTCGAAACGTCTGTGTCTATTGCGGATCGAGCGACGGCGGCGATGCGCGGTTCGTTGAGGCGGCCGAAGAACTCGGCCGCTCGCTCGCGGCGGAAAAGATCGGCCTCGTCTACGGCGGCGGCGGCGAGGGCCTGATGGGCCGCCTCGCCCGCTCGACGCTCGCGGCGGGGGGGCAGGTGACCGGCGTCATCCCGAGCTTCCTCATCCGCAAGGAACATGCGCTGACCGCCGCGCAGGAGATGATCGTCGTCGGCAGCATGCATGAGCGCAAACAGGCCATGTTCGATCGCGCCGACGCGTTCGTCGCCCTGCCGGGCGGGGTCGGCACGCTGGAGGAGCTGGTGGAGCAGATGACCTGGGCGCAGCTCAACCGCCATTCGAAGCCGATCCTCATCGCCGACATCGGCGGCTTCTGGCGCCCGCTGCTCGCCCTGCTCGCCCATATGCGGCTCGCAGGCTTCATTCGCGACGGCTTCGATCTGCGCTATCTGGTCGCGGAAAAAATCGAGGACGTGCTGCCGATGCTGCGCGCCGCGGAACGCCGCACAGTCGAGCGAGAGTCTCAGGGCGCCGGCTCCGCCCGCGGCATCTAGCGCCGCGGCGCCCAGTCGGCCGCCAGGCGGCGTCTTGACGTCCTGGCTCTTCCTTCGCCATCGTTGCGCCATCCTCGCAAGCGCAAATTCGGGCGGCTTGAGCGCGAGCGAGGGAGGAGATACATGACGACACGGATCCTGGCCATGGCCATCGCCGCCGCGCTATGCGGCCTGATCGCGGCGCCGGCGCTCGCGCAAAACGCGGCGCCAGCCGCCCCCACGCCCACGAAGCTCAGGCCCAAGGCGGCGGACGACGCCACGACCGTCACGGTGATGGTGACGAACTCGCGCAAGGCCGATCTGGTCCAGCTGCAGGCGGCCGAAAGCGGCTCTGTCGCCTGGAAGAAAGTGCTGGGGCCGCTCAAGTCCGGCGCCCACGCGTCAGCCGTCCTGCCACGGAAGTTCAACTGCCGCGTCGACCTGCACGGGACTTTCTCCGACGGTCAGTCGATGGACGCGTCCGATGTCGAAGTGTGCGCGGAGAAGACGCTGAACCTGACCGACTGAGCGCCGCGGCGTCCTCCGGTTCGGACGGAGGACGCCGGGTGGAATTTACTTCTGGCCGAAGAGCTCAGCGACATATTCCCAATTGACGAGGCTGTCGACGAAAGCCTTGAGATAATCGGGCCGGCGGTTGCGGTAGTCGATGTAGTAGGAGTGCTCCCACACGTCGACGCCCAGGATCGGTTTCGCGCCGTGCACGAGCGGGTTTTCCCCGTTCGGCGTCTTCATCACCTGAACCTTGCCATCCTTGACCGCGAGCCAGGACCAGCCGGAGCCGAACTGCGTGACGCCCCCCTGAATGAACTCTTCCTTGGCCTTGTCGACCGAGCCGAACGACGCGACGAGCGCTTTCTCGAGCTCGCCCGGAATCTTGCCCCCGCCCTTTGGCTTCATCCACTTCCAGAAGTGGATGTGGTTATAGTGCTGGCCAGCGTTGTTGAACACCGCGGGGTTCTTGCCGAACGAGCCCTTGACGATCTCCTCCAGCGGCTTGCCTTCCCACTCAGTGCCCTTGAGCGCGTTATTGCCGTTGTTGACATAGGCGAGATGATGCTTGTCGTGATGGAATTCGAGCGTCTCCTTCGACATGGCCGGGGTCAGCGCGTCGTGAGGATAAGGCAGGTCGGGCAGCGTGAAGGCCATGGGAAAGGCTCCTTGGGAGGTTTGGGGCGAAATCGGAAACCCACATCATGATGGCCCCGAGGGGCCAAACTTAGCCCCACGTAGGCGGAGCCGCAACTGCGTGAGGAGTTGCCGCGCCGCGGCTTGAGCCGTTCATTAACCGACATGTCTTGAGTTAGGTTCCGCGGAGGGAAATCTCAGTGCATCTTTCGAATGAGCGGATGATCGTCATCTTGCTGGTCGGCGCCGTCGCCGGATGGCTGATCGGCAGGGTCGTGCGCGGCGCCGGCTTCGGGCTTGTCGGCGATTCGGCGATCGGCATCGTGGGGGCGTTAATCGGCGACTGGCTTCTGCCGCGGTTCAACCTCCACTTCTGGAATGGCCTTTTGGGGATGATCGTTGACGCCGCGATCGGGGCGGTCGTCCTCCTGATTATCTTGCGCTCGGTCGGAGCGAGCGGATGGGGCGGCGGTCGCTAGCGAGGAGAAATCAATGTTCAAGCACATTCTCATTCCAACAGACGGCTCGGACCTGTCGCGCAAGGCGGTTCTCTATGGCGTCCAGCTCGCCAAGGCGTCTGGAGCGAAGGTGACGGGGCTGACCATCGCCGAGCCCTACCGCGTGGCCTCCATGGACGCCGTCCTGGTCTCGATCGGCGAGGACGAATACGAGGAGGAATCGCGCCGCATTTGCGACCGCGCGCTGGAGCAGGTCAAAATGGCGGCGGAGGCGGCGGGCGTGCCATGCGAGGCGGCCCGCGAAATTCATGACCAGCCTTATCGCGCCATCATCGACGCGGCGCATGCGGGCGGTTGCGATCTGATCGTCATGGCCTCGCATGGGCGACGCGGACTCTCGGCCCTGCTGCTCGGCAGCGAGACCGTGAAGGTGCTGACCCATTCGACCGTACCGGTGCTGGTCTACCGCTGAGCGCGGTCCCGACCCCGAAGAGCTTAGTCCACCCGCTCGACGCGTAGCAGCGACCCCTCCTCGACGGCGACCACCTTCACCTTGGCGCCGGCCGGGCAATCCGGTCCGGCGACGCGCCACGAACTGTCCCCGACGCGGATGCGCCCGTAGCCTCGCGCGATCGCTTCATCGAGGAAGAAATCGGCCCCGACCATCGCATGCGCACGGCTCCGAGGGAGCGGCCCGGGCCCCTTGTCGAGCGATCCGTAGACCCGCTTCCCGATAAGAACCAGCGCCGCCACCAAAGCGGCGAACAGAGCGAGCTGCACGACGAAGGCCATTGGCAGGAAGTAGTCCACCGCCCCGACGATCGCCGCGGCGGCGCCGAACCAGATGAAGAACGCGCCGGGCGCAAGCGTCTCGATTGCGCTGAGAACGAGCCCCGCGACGAGCCAGGTCAGCGCGACGAGACGGGCGGGTTCGAGGAGGGTGTCCATCGTGGGTTCCGCGCGATCCTCCTTTAGGAAGAAGCCCCGCCGGGCGGCGCGTTCTCAGGCCCCTGCCAAGGGGAAACCGGCGGCGCGTTCGTCGCGCCCGCGTTCGGCACGGAGCCCGCGGGACGTGGCCGAGGAGGCGGCCGCGGCGCGGCGACAGTCTCCGCGCCCATGGCGCTCGCGGCGATCTGGCTCAAGCCGCCGAGCGTGCCGGCAAGCGAGCTCAATTCCATGGGCACGATGACGAGCTTCTGGTTGGGCGATTGCGCAAGCGCGTGAAGGGCGGCGATATATTTCTCCGCAATGATGAAGTTCACCGCAACCACGTCGCCGTTGGCGGTCGCCTCGCTGATCACCCGCGTTGCGGCCGCCTCCGCCTGAGCGGTTCGCTCGACCGCCTCCGCCGCCCGGAACGCCGCGTCGCGCCGGCCTTCGGCTTCGAGCACGAGCGCGGCCTTCCGTCCCTCAGCGCGGGTAATGTCGGACTGCCGCATGCCTTCGGCGTCAAGGATCACCGCGCGCTTCTCGCGCTCGGCCTTCATCTGCCGCCCCATCGCTTCGACAAGGTCTCTGGGCGGCACGATGTCCTTGATCTCGACGCGCGTGACCTTGATGCCCCACGGCTCCGAGGCGGCGTCGATCACCGTTAAAAGCCGCGCGTTGATCTCGTCGCGATGCGAGAGGAGCTGGTCCAGGTCCATCGAGCCCATAACGGTGCGCACGTTGGTCATGACGAGATTACGCAGCGCCATTTGAAGATCGGAGATCTCGTAGGCCGCGCGCCGGGCGTCGAGCACCTGATAGAAGGCGACGCCGTCCACCGTCACCGTCGCATTGTCCTTGGTGATGATCTCCTGGCTCGGGACATCCATGACCTGCTCCATGACGTTGAGCTTGCGGCCGACGGAATCGATATAGGGAACGATGAGCGCGAGACCTGGGGTCAAGGTCTTGTAATAGCGACCGAAGCGCTCGACCGTGTAATTGTAGCCCTGGGGCACCTGGCGCACCCCCATGAGGGCGGTGATGACCACGAAGGCGACGACGACAAGCGCGAAGATGGATGCGCCCTGCAGGATCACGGCTGCCCTCTGGTCAAACCAAGCTGCGGACAAGCCGCCGCTGCCGCGAGTTTACCCGCTTCAGCGCCTGCATGCGACTTCTGCCTTATCCGGGGCTTGCTGGGCGCGTCCGGCGCCTTCCCCCGTCCGACCCGGCTGTCGCTACCTCGCTGCTGGCGCCGCCGCGACGACGCCGTCCTTCGCCTGGTCGGCGCGGGCCTGTCTCAGCCGCACGAGTTGCTGGTCGGCCAGTACGCCAATCAGAATGACCGTCCCCATCACCGCGAAATTGAGCGAGCTCGGGATGCCGAGCAGATTGACCAGGTTCTGCAGGACCTGGAGCAGAACCGCGCCGAGCGCGATTCCCAGGATCGACCCCTCGCCCCCACGGAGCGAACAGCCGCCGAGCACGGCGGCGGCGATGCCGTAAAGCTCATAGAAATTGCCGTGCGAGGCGGGCGAGATCGAGCGCGTGTACATGGTGAGAAAGATCGACGATACGCCCGCGAGAGCGCCGCAGATGACATAGGCGGCGACGATGATCTTCTTGGTCGCTATGCCGGAGAAACGCGCCGCCTCTTCGTTCTTGCCGATGGCGAACAGGTAGCGCCCGAACACCGAGCGGTGGAGCAGCACGCCCATGATCGCCGCGACGATAAGGAAAATGATGAACGTGTGCGGGATCCCGTAGGTGCGGCCGGTCGTGATCCATTCGAGCGCCGGAAAGCTCTGGCCGAACTCAAATCCCGCGGTCCCGTCATCGGTGTACCAGCGCGCGATCCCGCGATAGATCAGGAGGCCACAAAGGGTTACGACAAAGGGCTGCAGGTTCATTCGCGTCACGAGAAAACCATGCACCCAGCCAAGGAGCACGCCGAAACCAATGATGATGAGAACGGCGAGGATCCAGGGTACGTGATAGTTCACGAGCAGGTCGACGAAGACGACGCCGAACAGGGCGAACTCCGAGCCGATCGACAGGTCGATGCCGCCGGTGATGATGACGAAGCCTTCGCCAATGGAGAACAGGCCGAACAGACCGACAAGATTGGCGGTGTTCGCCAGATTGATCGGCGAGATGAAGCGCGGGTTGAGAAACGCCACTACAGCGCCAACGACGACGATGAGCAGGAAAAGCCCAAGATCTTTCTTCAGCATCACGCCGCACTCTGCTCCGCTACGCTAGCGACGGCGAGCCGCATCACGTTCTCCTCGCTGAACTGTTCGCGGCTGAGCGTCCCGCTGATCGCTCCTTCTTGCATCACCACGATGCGGTCGCTGACCCCGATCACCTCCTCCATGTCGGAAGAAATCATCAGGATCGCGACGCCGGCGTCGGCCAGCGCTCGCATCAGCGTATAGATTTCGGACTTTGACCCGACGTCGATGCCACGCGTCGGTTCGTCGAAGATCATCACCTTAGGCTTCATCGACAGCCATTTGGCGAGGACAACCTTCTGCTGGTTGCCCCCGGACAGCGTGCCGACCACAGTCTCGACATCGGCGGTCTTGATGTTGAGGGATTGCCGCTGCCGCTCCGCGTTTCTGCGCTCCGCCCCCGTGTCCACGAGGAAATAGCGCGCGATCGAGAGGATATTCGGCAGCGAAACGTTCTCGCTCACCGAGTCCTCGAGCACAAGACCGCTGCGCTTGCGGTCCTCAGGCGCGAGATAGATGCCATGCCCGATCGCGTCCTTGGCAGAACGAATGGAGACCGGCGCGCCATTCAGCCTAATCTCGCCTCCGAGCCTCGAGTCAATTCCAAACACCGCGCGAGCGAGCTCTGTTCGCCCCGCTCCGATCAATCCGGCCATGCCGAGGATCTCGCCCGCCCTCAGCGAAAGGTTCGTGGCGTGCGCGGGATGTGAAAGGGTCCGAAGGCCGGAGATTTCGAGAACATTCGCGCCGGGCGGCGATTTGGGCGGGATATAGAGCGACTTGAGGTCCCGGCCTATCATGAGGCGGATCATGGCGTCGCGATGGATCTGCTCGCGAGCCAACTCGCCCACGACCGATCCGTCGCGGAGAACGACCACGCGGTCGGCGCAGGTTTCGACCTCGTTCAGCCGGTGGGTGATGAAGATGATCGACACGCCATCGGCCTTGAGCTCGCCGATGACCCGCATCAGCCGATCGGTCTCGGTGGACGTCAGGCTGGAGGTCGGCTCGTCCATGATGACGACGCGGGCGTTGAGCGAAAGCGCTTTGGCGATCTCCAACAGCTGCCGCTGCGCGAGCGAGAGGTCGGAAACGAGGTCATCGACCTCGAAGTCGACGGCCAGTCGTTTCAGCAGCGGCGCCACGATACGTTTCGTCGCCTTGCGGTCGACGAGCTTAAGGGGACCGGCCGACAGCGGCTCCCGCCCGATCAGCACATTCGCGCCGACGTCGAGATTGTCGAAAAGGTTCAGTTCCTGGTGAACGAACGCGATTCCCGAATTCAGCGATTCAGAGACGGTGAGCGAGTCGCGAGCGGCGCCGTCGATCTCGATCGTTCCCTGGTCGGGTTTCACCACGCCGCCGAGAATTTTCATCAAGGTCGACTTGCCCGCGCCGTTCTCGCCGATCAGCGCGAGCACCTCGCCCCGGTTCACAGTCAGGCTGACGCGGGAAAGCGCGCGGACGCCGGGATAGCTCTTGCTGATGTCGGTCAGCCGAAGGAGGGGATCGGCCAAATGCGGTCCTTAAGGAAAAGACGGCGCCGCGCGCCAAGCGCGCGACGCCCCAAACCGGAAGCCAAGCGAACGCTGCCTTAGCGTCCGCTCGTCCCGTCTTACTTCTTGCCCTGGCGCTCTTTCAGCTCGGCCCAGAAGGCGTCGACGTTGTCCTTGCTGATTATCTTGGTCGGGATGATGATGAGGCCGTTGGCGGGAATGAAGGATTTGTCTCCTTCGAGATACTTCGCCATGTCCTTCATGCCCTGATAACCCCACTCGTAGGGCTGCTGGACGACCGTTGAGGCGATGGTGCCTTCCTTGACGCCGCCGAGCGTGATCGCATCCTCGTCGAAGCCGACGATCGTGATCTTTCCGAGCTTGCCGGCTTCCTTGAGCGCCTCGTAGATGCGGGGCGTGTTGTAGGAATAGTAGCCGACCATGCAGTCGATCTCGGGATGCGCGGTCAGCGTGTCCTCGACATTGCGCTTGGCGCGGGTCTGGTCGCCGTCATCGGCGCGCACGTCGACTTGTACGATCTTCGAGCCCTTGATCGTCTCGTTGAAGCCCTCGATGCGCTCGCGCGCGTTGTCGGCGCCGGGCAGCCCGACGAATCCCATGCACTTGCCGCCGTTCGGCATCGCCTTGAGCGCGATCTCGCCGGCCTGCTTGCCCGCATCGACGTTGCTAGAGCCGATATAGGCGACGCGGTTGCTCTTGGGCGCGTCGCTGTCGGTGGTGAACAGAGCCACCTGTTTGCCGACACGGTCGAGGGCGTCGGTCATCGTCTTGGGATCGACCGCGCTCACCATGATGGCGGAGACGCCGGCCGCGACGAGGTCGTCCATCACGCGCGTCTGAATGGCGGCGGTCCCCTGCTCGGGATATTTGAAGTCGAGCTTGTAATTCGGCAGTTCGCTCTGCGCCTTCTTGACGCCGGCCTCGGCGGCCTTCCAGAAGTCCGAGGGGACGTTCACGACGAAGACGAGCGTCTTCTTATCAGCCGCATAGGCCGATCCTACGAGGGCCGCCAACGCGGCGGCCATGACGCCGGACAACAGAAGTTTCTTCATGCGATTCCTCCCTGATGAGTCTCTTGCAGCAGTTGCTGTGAGAGAATTTCGAGCCTCTGGCTGGCTCTTGACGAGAGGAGTTCCTAAAGACCACCGCGTACGCGGTCAAGCCGCTGCGGACGGCTCAGTCGATAGGCGAGACTTATTCGGCGATCGCGACGCCAACGCCGTCAGCCGCAAGGGAACGGCCCGCGGCCTTCGCGTCCTCGACCCGGTCAAGCCTGAGCAGCGCGAGCCCTTCGCGCCCTGACGACGACCCGAGCGCGCCGACCGCGAGTTCGCGGTCCAGAACCGGCGTGCCCGGCGTGGGAGGCGGCCCGGCCAATTTCACCCGCACGATGCGCCGGCGCGCGGTCCCGCGATGCTTCATCCGCGAGACGACCTCCTGGCCGACGTAGCAGCCCTTGTCGAAATCGACCCCGTTAAGAAGGTCGAGGTTGGCGTCATGCGGGAAGGCGTCGCCGTAGGCGAAGTCGACGCCCCCGCGCGGCGCGCCGACGCTGATGCGCAAGCCTTCGTATTCGCTGACGTGCCCCGAGCTCACGGCGGACAGGCCCGAACGACGCACGATGGCGCGCCAGCCGAGGCGCGGGTCGCGCGGGTCCGGATAAACAAGACCGCCATGGGCTTCCTCGGGAGCGTCGCCCCAGAAAGCGAGCACTGCGCGTTCCGCGCTTTCGTCGGCGATCGCGACTTTGGCGCGCAATTTATAGAAGCCGAGGCGCTTGGCGAGATCGGCCGCCTGCGCCGCGAAACAATCGAGAAAGAAAGACGGCGCGTCGTGATCGGGGGCGCGCACGACGAACATGTCGAACAATATTTTCGCCTGGGGCGACAAGAGGGCCGCGTAGCACGCTTCGCATGGGCCGAGCCTCTCGACGTCATTGGTCAAGAGGCCCTGCAGGAAGCTCGCCGCGTCTGCGCCGCTGATGCGAAGGATGGCGCGATCCTCAAGCAGGGCGGCTTTCTTGCTCATGACGCCTCCGGTCGCGCTTGCATGGGCGCAAACTGTCAAATAGGCCGCTTTCGCGCCAGCGCAAGAAAGGGCAAGGCCATGCCGCCAAGTTTCGATTGCGTCCTCCTCAACGGGACCGTGGTCAACCAGGACGGCGTCGGCTTGCGCGATATCGGGGTTCGCGACGGGCGCATTGCCGAGATCGGCGCCCTGAGCGGCGCCGCGGCGGGCGAGCGCATCGATTGCCGCGGGCTTCACGTTCTCCCTGGCGTCATCGACTCGCAAGTCCATTTCCGCGAGCCGGGCCTTGTTCACAAGGAAGACCTCGAGACGGGCTCGCGCGCGGCCGTGCTTGGCGGCGTGACCGCCGTGTTCGAAATGCCCAACACTGATCCGCTGACAACTGGCGCAGACGCGCTCGCCGGCAAGCTCGCCCGGGCGAAAGGCCGCATGCATTGCGACTTCGCCTTCTGGGTCGGCGGCACGCACGACAATGTCGCCGACATTCCCGATCTCGAGCGGCTGCCCGGCGCGGCGGGGATCAAAGTGTTCATGGGCTCCTCGACCGGGCGCCTCCTGGTCGCCGACGATGAGGGCGTGCTGGCGATCCTCAAGCACATCCGCCGCCGCGCCGCCTTCCACAGCGAGGACGAGGCGCGCCTGAGCGAGCGCAAGCCGTTGCGCATCGCCGGCGACCCATCCTCCCATCCCGTCTGGCGCGATGAAATCGCCGCCTTGCGCTCGACCGAGCGCCTTGTTCGGCTTGCGCGCGAGGCGCGAGCGCAGGTGCATGTCCTGCACATCTCGACCCGCGAGGAGATGGATTTTCTCGCAAACGCCAAGGACGCGGCGAGCTGCGAGGCGACGCCGCATCATCTGACGCTGAGCGCCGAGGACTACCCGCGGCTCGGGACGAAAATGCAGATGAACCCGCCGGTGCGCGGGCCCGACCATCGCGCCGCGATCTGGCGCGGGCTCGAGCAAGGCGTCGTCGACGTCCTCGGCTCCGACCATGCGCCCCACACGCTTGAAGAGAAGGCCAGGCCCTATCCGGAAAGTCCGTCGGGCATGACCGGCGTGCAGACGCTCGTTCCGATCATGCTCGACCACGTCAACGCCGGGCGGCTTACTCTTCAGCGCTTCGTTGACCTGACCAGCGCCGGGCCCCAGCGGCTGTTCGGGATCGTCGGCAAGGGGCGCATCGCCGCCGGCTACGACGCCGACTTCACGATCGTCGACATGAAGCGCGGTCGAGACGATCCGCGATTCCTGGATCGCCTCACGCTCGCGCTGGACGCCCTACGACGGCAAGACGGTGACCGGCTGGCCGGTCGGAACCATCATCCGCGGGCGCCGGGTGATGTGGGAAGGCGAGCTCGCCGCGCCCTCGACTGGCGAAGCAGTGCGGTTCTGGTGAACTGATTCGTCCGTTTTCGCGGGCGCGTCGCCGATCAGAAGCCCGCAGGCCGCGTCCAGAATCCCGGCGGCCGGCCGCCCATATCGGGCGTCCCCGGGGTGTCAGGCAGGCCCGCGCGCTTCCGCCACGCGGGGCTGCCGCCCGGATCAGGAGGACCGGCGCTGACGGCGGGGACGCGCGGCGGAGGCCTCCTTGTCATTTGCCGCGGCTCGGGCGGCGGCGCTTTGGTCACACGATGAGCCGGCTTGGGCGCCGGCGTGACAAATGCGCGCCGCGGCGCTTGCGCGGGAGGCGGCTGGGCCGAGAGGCGCTTTTGGTGCTCCTGATAGTCCGTCTCGCTCTCGGCCCTCAACGCCGCGAGCTGCGAGGAATCCAGGAACGACGTCGGCGCGAAGCCGCGCTGCTTTTGCCATTCGGCCAGCGCGGACCGGGTCGGCGAATCGAGCGTTCCGGTCGCCGGTCCCTTATAGAAGTGCAGCACGGTCAACCGCTGCTGCAGTTCATTCTCATCCGCGGGGATGAGGCTCAGCTCTTTCTCCGTTTCGGCCGTTCCGGCGTTTTCCTTTGTTTCCTTCTCCGACGCCCCGGCCGGCTCGGCGGCGGCGAGCGTCTGGGAGGCGTGCGCCGCGCCCGAAACCTCGGCGTCTTTCAGGTTCGCGATCCGGTTCTTGGCCATCTGGGCGAATACGCCGCTCGGAAAAGCGTCGAGATAGGCCTGGTAGTCGGCGCTCAAGTTGGAATGCTGCGCCGACTCCCACAGGAGGTTTTCCTGCGCGCGCTTGTCCGCTGGCTGGGCGTCGGGCGCGGCTCCCGCGGTCGCCTTCGCGGCGTCGGCTGCCGGCGGCTGGGGATTAAGCACATATTCGCCGATCAGCGACGTATTGACCCACGGCAATTGGCTATGCCCGGTCTTCTCCCAGACCTCGGCGCGAACGCGGCTCATGATCGTATCGATCGACACGCCCGGGTCGAAGACGTGGGCGAGGAAGGCTTCCGTGAACGGGCTGTGGCGCCCGGCCGGTCCGTCGAGCGCCTTGCTTCTGGGGTCGCTCGCGAAGGCGATGAGCGTGCCCCGCGCAAGATCGCCGTCGATTCGACTTAAGCCTCGCTCGCCGACAATGGATCGCGTCTTGTGCCTGGCCAGTTCCGCGGCGAACGGATTGTCGCGGCACGCGTCCAGGATGACGATGTTGACGCCCTCGTCGAGCTTCATCTCCTTGAGCAATAACGAGATGCTGATCGCGTTCAGATCGAGGTCGGTCGGGCTCTTGATCACGATGTCGGTCGGGATGAGGTAATTCTCGTCATCCACCGAAACGCCATGGCCCGCGTAGTAGATGACAGCGGACTTGGCGTTCGACAAATCCGCCGAAAACTCCGAGATTTTCGCTCGCATCTCGGCGATGTCGAGGTCGTAGCCGTCGATGACCTGAAACCCGAGCTTTCTGAAGGCGTCGGCTACCGCCCTCGCGTCGAACGCCGCATTGTCGAGCCGGACGGCGTTCTCGTACGCCCCGTTGCCGATGACCAGCGCCACACGCTTGTCATCCGGGGCCGGCGCAGCAGACGAAGTCAGATTTGCGAGCGCAAGGGTGAACGCCGCCAAGGCAAACATGCGCGCGATCTCCGCGAGCCTCGACGAGAGGCGGGCAAAGCGCGTCATCGTTGCGCCTCCTATTTTCGAGCAGACGACGCCGCGGACGACGGTAGAGACGCGCCTCGGGCCGTCCTCCGTCGGCATTCTACCCCATGACCTGCATGGTGAGCCAGGTCGCGGCCAGCGCCGGCTTCTGCACTCCTTCGATCTCCACGCTGACCTCGTAGCTCAGTTGCCATTCGCGCGCCGAGCGCGCCGTGACGGCGCCCAGCGTGAAACGCCCGCGCACCCGGCTTCCCGAGCGCACGGGGTGGACGAAGCGCACCTTGTCGAAGCCGTAGTTCACACCGTGGACCGCGCCCTCGATCCTGGGCAGCGCGCTATAGGCCATGGCCGAGAGCAGCGAGAGCGTGAGGAAGCCGTGCGCGACCGTGCCGCCGAACGCGGTTGCGCTCGCCCGCTCAGGATCGACATGGATGAACTGCTCGTCCTCGGTGACCTTGGCGAAAGCGTCGATCCGCGCCTGATCGACCGTCACCCAGCGCGAGATGAAACTCTTCCCGACCATGGCCTCGAGGTCGGCCGCGGGAACCTTCTTGACATCCGCCCAATCGCTCACTCGTGATCTCCGAACATCGATGGCGGCGGGGCGACCCCAAGCCCGCCGTCGACCGGCAGGATCGCCCCGGTCGTATAGGCGCCGCCCCGCCCGGTCAGGAACAGGATCGCCCCGGCGATGTCGTCTTCGCGCCCGAGCCGGCCCATTGGCACCGTTTTCGCGCCCCGCGCCGCGCCCGCTTCGTCGCCGATCGCAAACCGCGTCATGTTGGTGGGAAACGGCCCGGGCGCGATGGCGTTGACCGTCACCTGCCGGCCGGCGAACTCCTGCGCGAGAATGCGGGTGAGATGATGAACTGCCGCCTTGGAGGCGGAGTAGGCGTAGGCGTTCTCGGCATGCGTCGCGGTGCCCATCACCGAGCCGAGGTTGATCACCGTCGATGGCCGCTCCGCGTTCGCCGAGGCGAACAGCAGCGGCGCGAGATCGCGGGTGAGCGAGAACAGGCCCGCGACATTGACGGTCATCACCCGTTCCCAGGCTTTCCATGGGTAGGTCTCGAACGGCTCGCCCCAGGTGAGCCCCGCGTTGTTGACGAGAATATGCAGGACGTCGGCGCGCCTGCGGGTCTCCGCGGCCAGCGCGGCGACCCCGGCTTCGTTGGCGACCGTGCCGCCAAAACCCTCGCAGGGTCCGATCGCGGAAAGCTCCCGCGCCGCAGCCTCGCAGGCCTCGGCCTTGCGCGAGGCGATGAGCACCCTGGCGCCCGCGGCGAGCAGCGCCTCGGCGCAGATCCGCCCGAGGCCGGTCGCCCCGCCTGTGACCAGCGCGGTGCGGCCCTGGACGGAAAAAAGCTCGGACGGGGTCAATATGGCTCCTTCAGGCGGCCGCGATTTGCTAAGGACCATAGCAATTCAGCGACAAACGCCAAACCTCGGCCTTCCGGCCCAAGGGGAACTATCGATGCCTCAAGCAAAGCCGCTTCATTTTGTCGTCATGGTGGGGAGCCTGCGCAAGGGCTCCTTCAACGCGGCGATCGCACGCGCACTGCCTGCGCTCGCGCCCGAAGGCGTGACGATCGAGCCTCTGCCCTCGGTCGGCGAGTTTCCGCTCTATAATCATGACGTACAGGAGAAGGGCTTCCCGCCGGCCGTGACCCGAGCGGCGGATATGATCCGCAAGGCGGACGGAGTCATCATCGTCACGTCCGAATACAATCATTCCATCCCTGGCGTCCTGAAGAACGCCATCGACTGGATCTCGCGCCTACCCGATCAGCCCTTCGCCGGCAAGCCGGTCGCGCTCGAGAGCAGTTCGCCGAGCCTGTTCGGGGGCTTGAGAGCGCAACTGCAATTGCGCCATGTGTTCGTCTATCTCGACGGCCGGGTGCTGAACAAGCCGGAAGTCATCATCCCCCAGGTCAACACGAAGATCGACGCCGCGACCGGAGAACTCATCGATCCGGCGACGCGGGGCTTCATCGCCGACCAGCTCAAGGCATTCGCCGCTTTCGCCCGGCGTTGACGCTGGGGCGAGCGCCGACCACATTGAAATCCGTCCCGGAGCCGCCGCCGCATGAAAGTCTCGCTCATCCAGATGAATTCGGTTCCCGACAAGGCCGCCAATATCGCGGCGGCCGAGGCCTTGATCGAACGCGCCGTCGCCGAGGAGGCGCCGGACTGGGTGCTCTTGCCGGAACAATTCGACTGGGCCGGCGGCTCCCGGGCGGAGAAGCTCGCCGCCGCCGAGCGCCTGCCCGGCGGGCCGGCCTATGCGATGGCGCAGGCGCAGGCGGTCAAGCATCGCATCTTCGTTCACGCCGGCTCGATCATGGAGAGGATCGAGGGCGAGGACCGCTATCACAACACGACCGTCGTCTTTGACCGCGAGGGGCGGGAGATCGCGCGCTACCGCAAGATCCATCTCTTCGACGTAACGACCCCTGACGGGACCGCCTACAAGGAAAGCGCGACGGTGAAGGCGGGCGATCAGGTGGTCACCTACGATTGCGAGGGCGTCACGGTCGGCTGCTCGATCTGCTACGACCTGCGCTTTCCCGACCTTTTCCAGGCGCTGGCGGAAAAGGGCGCGGAGATGATCGCGATGCCGGCCGCCTTCACGATGCAGACCGGCAAGGACCATTGGGAGGTGCTCTTGCGCGCCCGGGCGATCGAGACCGAAGCTTATGTCTGCGCCGCCGCGCAGACCGGCTCGTTCACCGTCGGCAACGAGAGCCGCCAAACTTACGGCCATTCGCTGGTCGCCGATCCCTGGGGCCATGTGATCGCCAAGGCCTCCGACGGGGTCGGCGTCGTCTCCGCCCGCATCGACCCGATGAGGGTCAAGAAGGTGCGAGCGATGATCCCGGTCGCGGAGCACAAGGTTAAGATCCCGCGCTCCGATGCTATTCCCAGGCCAAACGCAAAATGATGGGCAAGCGATTGATTATTGTGCTTTCGCCTCCAGTCCTTCGTTGTAAAAGTCGTGCTGAAATCCCTGACACCGCGGAATAAGCGTTAATGGCCGAAGACGAACTCGACCTTAAAACCCTCGCCGACGACGAGCTCGTCGGGCAGATGCACGACGACCTCTACGACGGCCTCAAGGAGGAGATCGAAGAGGGCGTTCGCATCCTGCTCGACCGCGGCTGGGCGCCCTATAAGGTGCTGACCGAGGCGCTGGTCGAGGGCATGCGCATCGTCGGCATCGACTTCCGCGACGGCATTCTGTTCGTGCCGGAAGTGCTGATGTCGGCCAATGCGATGAAGGCGGGCATGGCGATCCTGCGCCCCCTGCTCGCTGCGACCGGCGCGCCGAAAATGGGCAAGATGGTGATCGGCACCGTCAAGGGCGACATCCACGATATCGGCAAGAACCTTGTCTGCATGATGATGGAAGGCGCGGGCTTCGAGGTCTTCGACCTTGGCGTCAACAACAGCGTCGACAAATATCTCGAGGCGATCGAGAAGCATCAGCCGGAGATCGTGGGCATGTCGGCGCTGCTGACCACGACCATGCCCTATATGAAGGTCATCATCGACACGCTGAAGGAGAAGGGCCTGCGCAACGATCACATCGTGCTGGTTGGCGGCGCGCCGCTCAACGAAGCCTTCGCCGAGGCGATCGGCGCCGACGCCTATTGCCGCGACGCGGCGGTGACGGTGGAGACCGCCAGGGCCCTGCTCGCGCGCCGGCAGGGAACGTTGCAAGCTCGCGAGAGGGTGTGATCGAAGCGCCATGACTCCCGCGCCCGGAACCCGGAGGCTGTCTCCCACGCGGAAGCGGGGGTCCAGAGAGCCGTCGCGGACTCCCGATGCGGCTTCCATGCGGCAAACGTCGGCGCGTCATGATCCGGATCCCGGCGTTCGCATTGATGACGCTCATGGAGAGCGCGCGCCCGCTGGCCTCTTCGGCGAAGCAAGCTACCCTCGCCGGAAGGACGGCGCGCGCAGGATCCTCGTCATCGCCTGCGGCGCGCTCGCTCGCGAGGTGCTGGCGCTCCGCCTCGATCACATCGACGTCGCCTGCCTGCCGGCGCAACTGCACAACCATCCCCGGCGCATCCCGGCGGCGATGCGGGCGAAGATCCGCGCCAATCGCTCGTCTTATGACGAGATCCTGTGCCTCTACGGCGATTGCGGAACCGGCGGCGAGCTCGATCGCGTGCTCGCCGAAGAAGGCGTGAGGCGCATCGAAGGCGCCCATTGCTACGCCTTCTATGCCGGCGAGGAGGCGTTCGCCCGGCTCGCCGAGGAGGAGCCCGGCACGTTCTACCTCACCGATTTCCTCGCCCGCCATTTCGACGCCCTCGTCATCCGCGGGCTCGGGCTCGACCGGTTTCCGCAATTGCGGGACGATTATTTCGGCAACTACCGCCGCCTCGTTCATCTGGCGCAATTCGACGACCCCGACCTCGCGGCGAAGGCGAAGGCCGCGGCCGAACGGCTCGGCCTCGCCTACGAGCGCCGCTTCACGGGCCTGGCGGGAATCCGCGCCTTCCTCGATCCCGCGACGCAGATGAAGGAGGCGCCGTGGCCAGCCTGACCGTCATCTACTGGCGCGACATTCCAAGCCAGGTGATCGTGAAGAGCGGACGATCGACGGCGAAGCGGGAGCTGTCGGAGCGTTTCATCCGCGCGATCGACGCCGCGGCGATGCATGCGGGCGCGAAGAGCGACGACGCCTATCTCGCCGAATGGCGGCGCGGCGAGCCCATTCCCTGCGGCGACGATCTCGAGAAGGAGGCGGACGCCGCGGCCCAGCGGCTCGACAGCGAATACGACACCCACCGCCTGGCGCTCCTCGCCAAGCACGACGGGCGCGAAGGCCCGCCTTGACCGCGCTCGCGCGAGACCCGCGTTGAGCGCCCATCGCGTCGTCTTCACTCCGTCCGGAAAGCGCGGCGAGTTCTCCGAGGGGACGAGCCTGCTCGCCGCCGCGCGCGCGCTCGGCGTCGATCTCGATTCGGTCTGCGGCGGCCGCGGCATTTGCGGCCGCTGCCAGATCGAGGTCGCAGAGGGCGAGTTCGCCAAGCATGCGATCCATTCGCGCGCGGACCATGTGACGCCATGGAACGAGGTCGAGAGCCGCTACGCTTCGAAGCGCGGCCCGTTCGCCGTCAACCGGCGCCTCGGCTGCCAGGCCCGGATATGCGGCGATCTCGTCGCCGACGTCCCGCCCGAGAGCCAGGTCCATCGGCAGGTGGTGCGCAAGCGCGCCGAGACCCATCCGATCGAAATCGATCCGGTCGTGCGCCTCTATTACGTCGAGGTCGCCGAGCCGGACATGCACGAGCCGTCGAGCGATTTCCGCCGCCTGCAACAGGCGCTCAGCGAGCAATGGGGCCTCGCCGAGACCAGCGCCGATCTCGCCACGCTCGCAGGCCTGCAGAAGACGCTGCGCGCCGGAAAATGGAAAGTCACCGTCGCGCTGCGCAAGGGCCGCGACATCGTCGCGATCATGCCGGGCTTCGCCGAGCGCGCTTTCGGCGTCGCGATCGATGTCGGCTCGACCACGATCGCCGCCCATTTGACCGATCTTGCGAGCGGCGAGGTCGTCGCCGCGGTCGGGGCGATGAACCCGCAAATCCGCTTCGGCGAAGACCTGATGAGCCGCGTCTCCTACGTGATGATGAACCCCGGCGGCGACAAGGAGCTGACGCGCGTGGTGCGCGAGGCGATGGACGCGCTGATCGGCGAAGCCGCGCGGGAGTCCGGCGTCGCACGCGGCGAGATCCTTGAAGTCACGCTGGTCGGCAATCCGATCATGCATCACCTCGTTCTCGGCCTCGATCCGACCGAGCTTGGCGGGGCGCCGTTCGCGCTGACCATCGACGGCGCTTACGAAACGAGGGCGCGCGAGCTCGGCCTCCTGATCGCGCCCGGCGCCTTCGTCTACGCGCTGCCCTGCATCGCCGGCCATGTCGGCGCGGATGCGGCGGGCGTCGTGCTGGCCGAGGGCCCGCACCTCAAGGATGAGCTGACGCTTCTCGTCGATGTCGGCACCAACGCCGAGATCGTATTCGGCAATCGCGACCGGCTCCTCGCCTGCTCCTCGCCGACCGGCCCGGCCTTCGAGGGGGCGCAAATTTCCTGCGGCCAGCGCGCCGCGCCCGGCGCAATCGAGCGCGTGCGCATCGATCGCGAAACGCTCGAGCCGCAATTCAAGGTGATCGGCTGCGATCTCTGGTCGGACGAACCGGGCTTCGCGGCGGCGACCGAGGCGACCGGCGTCACCGGCGTCTGCGGCTCGGGGATCATCGAGGCGATCGCCGAAATGTTCCTGAGCGGGATCGTGGCCGAAGACGGCGTGATCGACGGCGGGCTCGCCGCCCGAACGCCACGGGTCGAGCAGGTCGGCCGCACCTTCGCCTATGTCCTGAGCGAGGGAGCGCCGCGGCTTCTCATCTATCAGACCGACGTGCGCGCGATCCAGCTCGCCAAGGCCGCGCTCTATGCCGGCGCCAAGCTGCTCATCGAGCGCGCCCATGCCGCGCCCGAGCGCATAACCCTCGCCGGCGCCTTCGGCAGCCATATCGATGCCGTCTACGCGATGGCGCTCGGCCTCATCCCCGACTGCGACCTCGCCAAGGTGGCGAGCGCCGGCAACGCGGCGGGCACTGGCGCCCGCATCGCGCTCCTCAACCTCGCCGCGCGCGCGGAGATCGAGAGCGTCGTCCGGCGCATCGACAAGATCGAGACCGCAATCGAGCCAGCCTTCCAGCGCCATTTCGTCGCCGCGATGGCCTTCCCCAACAAGGAGGACGCGTTTCCCAATCTGGCCGAGCGGATCGACTTGCCGGCGCGGAAGACCGTCGCGACCGAGGGCGGCAGAAGGCGGAGGCGCGGCGCGCCCGCCGACACCGTCTAGGCGGGAAACGGGGAACAATCGATGCCGGAGGCTGAAAAAACGCAGGTTCAGGATTTCGTCGGCGCCGTCAGACAAGAGATCGCGACGACAGAGGCGTGGAAGGCCGTCGCGCTCGCCATGATCGCCGGCGTCGTCGACGGCTATGGCCTCGTCACCTACCGCACCTACCTCTCGTATATGAGCGGAAACACCACGCAGACCGGCGCCAGAATCGGGCAACGCGATTTCGCCGCGGCGGCGCCGGCCGCGCTCGCGGTCGCGCTCTTCGTCGCCGGCTCCTTCGCCGGAACCTTCCTCGTCCATGCCAACGCGCGACGGCCGCACTGGCCCATTTTCGCGCTGGTCGCGGCCTCGCTCGCGCTGATCATCGGCTTGGCGCAGCTCTGGCTGCTGTCGAGCTGGATCGCCATCGCCGTCTTGAGCTTCGCGATGGGCGTCATGAACATGGCGCTGACCCGCGTCGGCGCGGAAAAAGTGCGCCTGACCTTCGTCACCGGAACCTTGCAGAGCCTCGCCGAGCATCTCGCGCTCGCTCTCAAGCATGCGCCCCTCCGGGACAGCCAGGGGCCATGGGACACGCACACTCGCCGGGCCGGCCTGCTCGCCTGCATTTGGGGCGGGTTCCTTTCAGGCGCGCTCTTGTCCGGGGCCGGGACGGGGCAATTCGGCGCGTGGATATTGGCTCTTCCGATCGCGATCCTTCTGGCGCTGACAATGTTCGACCGCAACGCGGGCGAAACCGTCTGACGCCGCGGCCCGGGCGCCGAAGCCCCTACTGATTGGCGATGATCTTGATCGGCGCGCCGAGGATCGTGAGCGGCAGCGAGACGATCGCGCCGACGCCGCTTGCAGCCGTGTCCCCCACATCGCTTGCTCGGTGATCTGCTGGCACTCCCCGGGCGAGAGCCGCGCGCAGGTCGGGCGCGACGGCCGCCAATTGCGCGAATTTATCGTGGTTCGTGGAGTCGGTGGCCTTGAGGTCGGTGAGGTCGATG
Source organism: uncultured Alphaproteobacteria bacterium (assembly GCA_963761435.1). Lineage (GTDB taxonomy): Bacteria > Pseudomonadota > Alphaproteobacteria > Rhizobiales > Beijerinckiaceae > Roseiarcus. The sequence goes on from CAVXHJ010000017.1 coordinate 443,563, forward strand.
ACCGTCGCGCCCAAGGTGGCGAGCTCCGCGACGTCGGGGTTGTCGCCGACCCGCGTAACGCCGCCCGCGATGCTCCTCGAGAGAAACAGCGCCCGGTCGTCCTGGGACAGGATGATATAGAACGGCTTACGCGGTTTGCCGAAGCGGCGCATTTGCGACTTGAACACGTCGATGTCGATATCGGGCGCGGCGAGAAACACGTAGCCGATCTTGTCCGCGTGACTGAGGTCGCCCGAAATCTTGATCTGCCGGAACGCTTCCACCGTCACCCAATTGCCCATCGAGTGGGCGAGGACATTCACCTCTTCCGCGTTGCTGGACAGCAACAGGCGGAGCGTGTGCTCGAGGCCGTCGCGGGCCGCGGTCGCGCTGTTGAGATCATAGACATAGGCGGTGGGCTTTCCGCGCGACGCCCAGGTGAAGAGCACCGGGACGCCCGGGGCCTTCGCGTCGTGCGTGAGTTGCGCCAGGCGATAGAGCCCCTCGGCGAACATCGTGTTGAAGCCGTGTATGAACAGGAAGACCTTGCGCTTTCCCGGCGGGCGTTGCGCGAGTTGCGCGTTCAGCGCCTGAACGAACGCCTTGTCGCCGTCGAGATATCGTTCGTCGCGCACGACGAAATCGACATTGGGATCGCCGGGCGGCGTGGTCGCCCATTCGATCTCCCCTTGCTTGTGGTTCGGCGGGACCGAGACGGTCAGTTCGGCGTAGTCGAGCCCGGTCGCCCTGTCGCCATTGAAGAGCGTGCCCGGCCGGTCGTCGCGTTCTCGCGTCGTTGCGACAAGCAAGGTGTGGTCGGTCGCGCCCTGAGGGCTGTAGGCGACCGCGCTCAGAAAGCCGCTCTCCGGCCGCGAGGCGCAGGCCGCGAGAGAGACCGCGACAAACACGAGCGCCAGAACGGAAAACGATCGTTTCAATAGCCGCCCTTGCCCTAAAGGCTGGGCAACCGCCCACATTGCGAAATTGTCCACCGCTTGCCCCAGCACACGCCCGCCGCCAATTCCTGACGATGCTGGGCTTTGCCCCGGCGAACCCTTAGGGCAAAGGCCGCTGCGAGGGAAACTGAAAAAGCGGCTGGGCCTGCGTTTCCTTGGTCCGATGGCCTCCCAAAGGGGTCCCGCCAACTTGGGCTCGCACGTATCCAAAGTCGAGGGATTTTCGGGTGTTGGGGGCTGGTGAGATCGCGCTGCATGTCATATCTTGGCGGCGGTAGGAGTCCGCGATGGCAAAAACAGTGAAAACTGCTGCAAAGGCGAAGCGTTTGGAAGGGTATTTAGCCCAAAAACCGCGCGGCGAAGTGGCTGGGGCGAAGCTTCCGAAGCCGAAGGGTAAGCGCCTTCCTCCGATGCCGAACGCTGGACGTGGATCCACGGTTTTTGAGTCCAAATCCGGGAGATACATAATCGCTTCCCCAGCGAAGTCAGCAAATACGCTCACCTCATGGTCTAACGCCTTCAAATCAAATTAGTCTGCCGTGCCGCGCGCGGACCTGTTTTCCCGGAGCGTGTTTATAAATTGCCCCTTTTCTTCGGAGTACCAGCCGATATTCCGAGCAATCCTGTTTGTGGTGTACGCTTGTGGCTACAGGCCTCGTTGCGCTCTTGAGATTAGTGATTCGAGCCAAAACAGGCTTTCCAAGATCGAAGACATAATTGCGCAGTCTCGATTTGGAATTCATGACATTTCGTTCACAGAGATTGACAAAAAAACTAAACTCCCGCGCTTCAACATGCCGTTTGAGACGGGGGTGTTCTTTGCCGCGAAGCGCTTCGGCGCCGGTCGGCAAAAATCAAAGATCGCGCTCATTCTCGACAAGAGCGCATATCGGTATAGACAATCCCTGTCGGACGTTTCGGGGCAGGATATCTCGGTTCACAAAGGAATTCCCAAGACGGCCATTCGCCAAATAAGAGATTGGCTGGACACTTGCCAGAAAGAGAAATATTCATTGCCCGGGGGCGATCACATCAACAAACAATATCAAAGGTTTTCGCGCAATTTACCTACTGCGTCAAAACACCTCAAGTTGAACGCCAACGAGCTTACATATCCAGACACCTGTCGGGCTATCGAAGCTTGGCTCAGAGACAATGCCTAGCCGTCATTTGAACAGGGCATAACATTCAGTTGGAGATCGTCCGCAAACGTCCCGGCCGTCGTGACTTCCGTACTGGGGACTTGAGAACGTCCTGCAAGCATACTGGCGATGCCTGAGAATTGCGACCTCGCCCGCGCGACAGCGCGCCTCGACGCGCTCACCAACTGGGAGCGGCGGCCGCGCAACATGATGCGCGTCGGCCTCGAGCCGATGCGGGACCTCGCCGGCCGCCTCGGCGATCCGCACAAGGCGTTCCGCTCGATCCATGTGGCGGGGACCAAGGGCAAGGGTTCGGTCTCGGCGCTGATCGAAGCCGCGCTCGTCCGCGCCGGCCTTCGAGTCGGACGTTACGGGTCGCCCCATGTCGAGCATGTCGCCGAGCGCGTGAGCGTTCAGGGGCGCGATATCGACGAGCCCACCCTCGCGCGCGCCCTCGACCGGGCGCTCGACGCCTACGAGGCGGCCCGCGCGGCGGGCACGCCCGCGGCCGACGCGACCTGGTTCGACCTTCTCACCGCCGCCGCGTTTCTCATCTTCCGCGAAGCGGGACTTGAATGGGCGGTGGTCGAGGTGGGTCTGGGCGGGCGGCTCGACTCGACCAATATCGTCGACGGCGAAATCGCCGTCGTCACCAACATCGGCCTCGAGCATACCGAGATTCTCGGGAACACGCGGGCGGCGATCGCTGGCGAGAAAATCGGCATCCTCAAGCCCGGCGCCACGCTCGTCACCCCGCTCGAGCCCGACGACGAAGCCGGGCGCGTGCTCAAGGCTCGGGCCGACGCGCTTGGCTCGCCGGTCAGGCGCCCGCGTCTCGGCGCCGCCCCGTCGATCGACGAGACCAACCTTGCGCTCGCGGCGGCGGTTCTCGGCGAACTCCGCCGCAAGGGGGTGAGCGGACCCTCGGGCGAGCTGGTCGGCGCGGCGCTGCTCGGCGCCGAGACCCGCGCCGCCGCGCGCCTGCCCGGGCGCATGGAGCGCTTCGACATCGAAACCGGGTCGAGGCGCCTGCCCGTCGTCATGGACGGCGCGCATGTGCCCTTCAATCTCAAGGCGGTGCTCGGCGATCTCGCCCGCGCGCCCGATCTTGCCGGCCCGTGCGTCGCCGTCGTCGCGCTCGCCGCCGACAAGGACGCGAAGGGCTTCGTTGGCGAGCTTGGCAGGCGAGCCTCGACGATCGTGTTCACCGATCTGCCGGGATCGGCCAGGGGCCGCGCGCCAGCCGAGTTGCAGGCGCTCGCCGCCTCGCTCGGCTTCGCCAGCGAAGCGGAGCCGGACGCGAGCCAGGCCTTTCGGCGGGGCGTCGAGCTGGCGAAAGCGGCGAACGCCTGGCTGCTCGTCACCGGCTCGCTCTATCTCGTCGGCGCTTTGCGCCGCGAGGTCGCCGAGAAGGAATCCGAAGCAAGGGCTTTCTGATAATCGAAATATGTGCTATGTTGCCTGCTCCCCGCGAGGGCGGCCTCGGGCTCGCGGGGTTCTTTTTCGCGGCGATCGCTTCTGGCGGGGTGATTTTGGGCGGCGGATGGCAAGTCTCTGAAATAACACGGGAATGTATTTTGATTCCTTTCCGCTTTTCTTTGATTCGCTTCCGCCGGGCTTAGCGGACCTTTCCGGCTGGCTTTGATCGGCGGCCGACGCCGTGGGCCGGCTGCTATCCCGCCCAAGCCTGGAGCGCGACGCCCGCGAACAGGATAAACCCGGCGTGGCGGTTCGACTGGAAGAGCCTGAGCGCGGTCGGCGCGTCGGCGCCGTCGACCCGCGAGATCTGCCAGAAGAGGTGGCCGCAGAAGGCGAGCCAGCCGGCGAGCGCGATCAGGCCGCCGCCGGCGAGTCCGATCGCGGCGAGGGCCAGCGCCGCGCTCGCCCCATAGAAGAGGCCGACCCCGGCCTTCGCCCGCGCGCCGAACAGGCGGGCGGTCGAGCGGATGCCGACGATCGCATCGTCGCGGGCGTCCTGCAGCGCGTAGATCGTGTCATAGCCGATCGTCCATGCGAACGCCGAGAGGTAGAGCAGGATCGGGGCGAGCGCGAGGCTGGCGAAGGTTGCGCTCCAGCCCATCAGCGCGCCCCACGAGAAGGCGAGGCCGAGCGCGGCTTGCGGCCACGAGGTCACCCGCTTCATCAGCGGGTAGACCGCGACGACGCCGAGCGAGGCGATCCCGAGCCAGACCGTGTACCGGTTGAAGCAGAGCAGCACGGCAAAGCCGACCAGCGCCTGAACGATGAGGAACGCCGCCGCGGCGCGGACGGTCACGCGGCCCGACGGCAGGGGGCGGTTCCGGGTGCGCTCGACCTGAGCGTCGAGCTTTCGGTCGAGGATGTCGTTGTATGTGCAGCCGGCGCCGCGCATGGCGATCGCGCCGACGAGGAACAGCAGGAGATGCCAGAGGTTCGGGCCGCGATGGGCGGCGAGACCCGCGAGCGCGGTCGCCTGCCAGCAAGGCGCGAGCAGCAACTGCCAGCCGATCGGCCGGTCGAGGCGCGCGAGCTGAACGAACGGAAGCGCGAAATCGGGCGTGAGCCGCAGGACCACACTCGCCGGCCGGGCGTCCGGCAGGACGGTCGCCGGCCCCGGCGTGGCGGTCAAAGCGGTCCGGACGGCAACGGCGGGGCCTGCGGGCCTGCGCCGCCTCCCTGGGCCGCCTGCTCCTTCATCTTTTTCATCTGCGCCGCGACCGTGCAGGCCTTGGCGTTGAAGCCCGCGTTCTTGGCGTGATGCTCTTTGAGCTGGGCGATCGCCTCATCGGGGAACGAGCACCAGTCCTTGTTCTTTTCCATGTAGGCGATCAGGGCCCCCTCGGCGCGGATGAGACCCGCCGATTTGGCGCAGAAGGCTTGCGGGTCCATCGGCTTGCCGTGAAACGACTTGGCGAAGTCGTTCACCGCCTGAAGCTGGGTGTTGCGATCCTGGGCGAGTTTCTGCATGTCGACGCCGCAATCCGCGTATGCCGATCCGCTCAGCGTCGCGGCAGCCGCAAACAGCGCCGTCGCCAACCCGTAAACCCGCTTCCCGTCCACCGCCGCTAACCCCGAACCTTGACGCGCCCGTTTTGTCGGGACAAACCTGAAGAAAAAGGCGAAAGCGCGGCTGAGGACCCCATTTCGGCTCGCGCGGCGACGCCTTTGGCCTAAACCCATGCGCGCGACCCATAATCGATGGCGTAGCGGCCGGGAGAGGCGGCGATCGCCGCCATTCCGACCAGCACCGCGTCCTGCCGGATGACCAGCCTGGTCGGGATGCGCCGCGCCAGGCCGTCGACCGGCGCCTTGGCCTCGAACCCCTGCCGAAACGCCGCCTCGTCGAGAAAATTCACCACCCGCGGCAGGACGCCTCCGGCGAGCGTCACCCCGCCGGTCGCCACGAAGGTCACCGCCATGTCGCCGGCGAAGCGCGCCATGATCCGCCAGTAGAGCCGAAGGCTTTGCGCCGCGTCGCCATCAGGGTCGGCCAGCGCCGCGGCGGTGACCTGCGGCGGCGTGAGATGCGGATCCGGCGCCCCCAGGACCATCATGCGCGCCCGGTGGACCCGGGCGAGTCCCGGCCCGTTGAGGACGCTCTCGCTCGTTATCCGCCCGTGGGCGCGTTCAAGATGCGGCCAGAGCGCGAATTCCTCCGGCGACACCGGGCCGAAATCAATATGGCAGGCCTCCGACGACACGGGGGTGAAGTGGTCGTCCGCCTCGACCAGCGCCGCGATGCCGAGGCCGGTCCCGGGGCCCAGTATGACCTGCGGCCCCTTGCCTTTGAATGGGAGGGGCCCGATCCGGCGGGTCCAATCCTCGGGGATCGCAGGCAGCGAAAGCGCCTGAGCCTCGAAGTCGTTGAGCAGCAACCCTTGCTCAAGCCCGGTGCGGCGCGCCGTTTCCGGGCCGTCCATGACCCAGGGCGCATTGGTGAGCTTGAGCGTCCGCCCAACCACCGGGCCGGCGCCGCAGGCGATCGCCGAGCGGGGTTTCGCGCCGAGCTTCGGCTCGGCGGCCTGAATCGCTTCCGTGAGCCCCGGATAGTCGCCCGTCCGCAGATGGATCACCTCCCCGAGACCCGCCTTCGGCTCCTTCGCCAGCGCGAAGCGCACGTTGGTCCCGCCGGTGTCGCAGACGAGGACCGGAAAGGGAAAGGCGAATTCGGTCATCGGCGGCATAAACGCAAATCGCGGCGCGCAAGGCAAGCGCAGGTCCCAAGCTCCACATCGAGGCGAGGAGGGCCGTCCACAGAAGACGTCCGGACCGCGCGCCGAACGATGTTCATGGGCTGAGGCGTCATGTGCTAAGTGCGACGAGCGGAGAATCAGTCGCGGGCCATGACCCAGTTCACTTTCGCCGAGTTTTTCGCCGGCGGCGGCATGGCGCGCGCGGGTCTTGGAGAGTCCTGGCGCTGCCTGTTCGCCAACGACTTCGACCAGAAGAAGGTGTCAGCCTACGAAGCCAACTGGGGCGCGGGCGACATCAAGCTCGCCGACGTCGCAAGCCTGACGCTCGCGGATTTGCCCTCGATACCGCTCGACCTCGCGTGGGCTTCCTTTCCCTGCCAGGACCTTTCGCTCGCGGGAAATCATCGGGGCCTTGGGCGCGAGCGCGACAACGCGCAAACCCGTTCCGGCGCATTTTGGCCGTTCTCGAAACTGATGCAGAGCCTCATCGAGGCCGGACGCGGCCCGCGAACCATCGTGCTTGAAAACGTGTACGGATGTCTCACGTCCCACGGCGGAAATGATTTCGCCGCGATTGCTGGGGCGCTTGCTGACGCGCAGTACAGGTTCGGCGCTGCAGTGATCGACGCGTCGCATTTCGTTCCTCAGTCGCGGCCCCGCGTCTTCTTCATTGCCGCGCGCAACGGCGAGACAATTCCAAATTCGCTCATCGCCGAGAGCCCGCAAGCCCCCTGGCACCCAGCGGCGCTCGTTCGGGCGCAAGGCCGGATCCCCGCGAGGGCAATGAGCAACTGGCTATGGTGGAACATCGCAAAACCAGCGACGCGGAGCATCGGTTTCGCCGATCTGATCGAGGATCATCCGACAGGAGTGCGTTGGCGATCGGCTGCGGAAACCAATTACCTGTTGCAACTGATGGCGCCGCCCAACCGCGAAAAGGTCGCCGAGGCGAGCGAGTCCGGGCGACGGACCGTCGGCTCAGTTTATCGCCGCACGCGGCCCGACGCGCACGGGGTGAAGCGCCAGCGCGCCGAGGTTCGCTTCGACGGCGTCGCCGGCTGCCTGCGCACGCCGGCGGGCGGCTCGTCGCGCCAGTCGATTCTACTTGTGGAAGGCAAGGCCATTCGATCCCGGCTGTTGTCGCCAAGAGAGGCCGCGCGGCTCATGGGCCTAAGCGACGATTTCCGGCTTCCGGCCCGATACAATGACGCCTACCACGTCTGTGGGGATGGGGTCTGCGTTCCCGTTGTCAGGCACATCGCGTCTCATCTGCTCGAGCCGCTCTTGCGAGCGAACAGGGCGCCTGGGCTCATGGCCGCGGAATAGGGCGACGGCGGGCGCGCGCATTCCAATATGCCGAGTTTATAATTTGCCATCGCCGCGCCGCGAGGCTTGGCGCGCCGTTCTCGAAGCTCCGTTCGAGAGCATCGACACCTCGGCCGCCATGATGTAAGTACTCTTTACATGAGTTGGAGCAAGGACGGACAAGGGGAGCGCGAATCGCCGCGAAGCTATCATCATGGCAATTTGCGCGAGGCGCTCATCCGCGCGGCGCTGGAGCTGATCGGAAGGAAGGGGATCGCGGGGTTCACTTTCGCCGAAGCCGCGCGGTTCGCCGGCGTCAGCCCCGCGGCGCCATATCGCCATTTCCGCGACCGCGACGAACTGATGGCAAGCGTGGCGCTGCGCGGCTTCGAGCAATTCGAGGCTCTGCTGGCGCGCGCCTGGGACGGGGGACGCCCCGATGCATTCACTGCGTTGGACCGGCTCGGCAAGGCCTATCTCGAATTCGCCCGCGACCAGCCAGCGTTTTACTCGGCGATGTTCGAGGCCGGCGTTCCGCTCGGCGCCAATCCGGCGCTCCGCGAGGCCGGCGAACGGGCCCTTGCGGTTTTGCGCGCGGCCGCCGCCGAGATCTGCACGGCAATGCCTGCCTCGGGTCGCCCGCCGGCCTTGATGGTCGCGCTCCACATCTGGACCATAGCCCACGGCGTCGCCTCGCTGTTTGGCCGCGGCGACGGCGCGCAGCGCGCCTTGCCGATGTCGCCGGCGGAGCTTCTGGAGGCAGGCGTCCTTGTCTATCTGCGGGGACTTGGCGTGCGACCGTGAAAGCCTCCAAATGAGCTTGACACGGCGCGGGATTTAAAGTAAATGTTCATTACATTCACAACGAGGATGCGCCATGCCTGTCATTCTGACGATCTTGGGGTTTCTGTGGTGGTGGCCGCTCGGCATTCTAGTTCTCGGTCTGATGGTCGCGAGCGGGAGGCTAGGCTGGCGCCGTCACGCGCTCTATGCGGGAGACGGACCGATGCTGGACTGGGACCGCGGCAGGGACCGCTTTGAGCGCAAGATCGCGCGCATGCAGGAAAAGATGGAAGTGATGCGTTCCAGGATGGACCGGGTGCGTGGCGGCCGTGACTGGTTCGGCCCGGCCTCGAGCGGCAATCACGCCTTCGACGACTATCGCGCAGAGACGCTGAAGCGCCTCGAAGAGGAGCAGCGCGAGTTCAAGGATTTCCTCGGACGGCTGCGCTTCGCCAAGGACCGCGCCGAGTTCGATCAGTTCATGGCCGATCGGGGCAAGGGGTCCTTTGGGACGGATGCGCGAGCCGAAACCCCGGCTGAACCGCGCAACTGAGATTCGCCAAAGCGCCCGTGCGGCCGCCTCCCCGCACGGGCCGCCGGTTCGTCTGATGGCGGCGCGTCCGATTCGCGCGAGCACGAGCGGATGACGACAACGGCGAAGAATAACGTCAAGGCTCAGAGAGCCGGGACGGACGCATGAGCTACGACCGCTCCGCCGTCATGCGCAAGGTCAAGTCGCGCGACACCGGACCTGAGCTGGCGGTGCGGGCGATGCTTCGCGAGATTGCGCCGGGCTACCGCCTCCATCGCGCCGATCTGCCGGGCAAGCCGGACGTCGTCTACGCCTCCCGCAAACTCGCGATCTTCGTCCATGGCTGCTTCTGGCATGGCCATGATTGCGCGCGCGGCGCGCGCATGCCCAAAACCAACGCCCCCTATTGGCACGCCAAGATCGCACGCAACCGGGCGCGCGATGCGAAAACTCTCGCCGCCTATTCCGCGCTCGGTTGGCGCGCGTTCGTCGCCTACGAATGCGAACTGAAGGACCGGACCCTGCTCGGCGCCCGGCTCGCGGGGGCGCTCAAAGATCGCCCCTTGCCCTGAGGCGATCTCGCGGCGCGGACGCCAGAGGACGTTTCGGTCAACCGCGGACTTGCCCTTCTGCGCCGGCCAGGCGCCGACTTTTTCTTGCGATTATCAGAAACAACGGATAGAGTGGTCCTGTCGCCGAACGAGCCGTCTCGAGGAGCGGCGCCGGGAGAAGCGGGAGAAGCGGGTTTTTGCCCCGCATCGTCGTAACCCATTGAAAAGGCCCAATTCGCGGAAGGGTTTTCCTTTGATACCTTTCCGGATTCCTTTGCCCCGCTTCCGGTTTCCTTTGCTGGGCTTCCCGGAGTTTTTGCTGGGCTTCCTCCGGGCTTGCGAGGAGCGATAAGGGCGTTCGGAAGAACGCCCGTCTTCGACGGGCTATGGCGACGAAGCAATCCAGGGGAACGCAAGGCCCCCCCGTGGTCTTATTCCGGCTCGGGCCAGGGCAGGAGCACGATCTTCCCCCCGACACCGCCGGCGTCAATTCGGCGATGGACCTCGCGAGCCGCCGCAAGCGGCAGTCGGTCGACAACGACTGGATGGATCGCCCCCTCGCGCAAAAGATCAAACAAGGCGGCCATGTCCGCTCTGAACTCTTCGGGGTGCGTCTTGCGGCGGTCTGTGATGCTGTACCAGACCGCGCGCCGGCCGCCGAACGAGAAGCTCAGCGCGTTCCACGCCTTGAGCCTCGCCAGGCCGAGGCCCGCGGCGAGCAGGCCTTCACGGCCGACAGCCATCGTTTGCGACCCATAGCCGACAAGCAGGCCGCCCCTCGCAAGGCAGGCGAACGAGCGGCTGAAGTGGGCGCCGCCGATCGCGTCGAACGCAGCATCCACGCCGGCGCCTCCCTTGCGCCCTGAGGCGAGGCGGCGTACGGCCGCGACAAAATCGCCCGCGTGGTAGTCGATCGCCTTGGCGCCGAAGCGCTCGACCGAGGGCGCGTTTGCCGCTGAGCAGGTGCCGATCGCCTCAAGGCCGAGGTGGCGGGCGAGGTCGAGCAGAGCTGTGCCGACCGTGCCAGACGCGCCGATGACGAGGATCGTCGCGCCCGGCGACAGGCGCCGGCAACGGGTGAGCATCTGAAAAGCCGTGAGATAGGCCAGCGGGATGCAGACCGCTTCAGCGGGATCGACCCCAACGGGGATTGGAACGAGGAAGCGCGCCGGGCGGATCGCATATTGCGCGTACCCGCCGACGACACAGAGATCGGCGACCAGCTGGCCTTCACGCGGGGCTGCCACGCCTGGCCCTGTCGCTTCGACGAGGCCGACAAGGTCATAGCCTGGCGTGAATGGCAGCGGCCCTTTGAAGTCGGGATATCGGCCGCGACGGATGAACGCATCGGTGAATCCCGTCCCGGCGGCGAGCACCTTTATCCGGACCTCGCCCGGACCCGGCGCCGGAACGGTCTGCTCTTCCGCCAGCTCGAGGACTTCGGGACCGCCGAACCGGGCGATACGGATATGTCGCCAAGACATGCGCCAACGCTATCAGTCAACATGGCTCGCGTCATGCCGAGCCGCTCGGCGTGACGGCGCGGTTTGCGCCGGCGCCAGCCCGTCGTTCGCAACCTCCGGCTTGGTCACCGGCCGGGCGAGATAGGCGGCGAGCCGGGCGGCGAATGCGTGTGGCGCTTCGGCGAACAGCCGATCGAATTCGGCCTTGGCGCGCCGCCGGAGCTTCTTCTGTTTTGCGGTCATCCGCTCGGAGAGCTCGGCGAGCGCCTGCGGCGGCAGCGCACCCCGCTCGGCGGCGAATTTTCCAAGCACATGGAGATCGTGGTGGTCGCCAAGCGCCTCGCGGAGCTCGTCCAGTGCTTCCGCTTGCGCGTTCAGCGTTTCCGGCCACGCACAGGCGAGGAGCGCGAGCTGGTAGCGCAAGTCGACGACGCGGGCGCGGAACGCATGCAGCGCCGTGGGCTCGTCCTTCTCGAAAGCGCGGCGCCCACGCCTTTGCGCCTGGCGATAGGTGCGGGCGACGGCGGCGACGATCTCCGCCGTCCCGATCTCGCTCAGGTCCCATCCCTCGAGCCGCTTCTTGATCGCGCCGAGCCTGGCGTGCGGCGCTGTAGCGGAAAGGCCACGGCGAGCGCGCTGCGCCGCCTCGCGCTCGCGGACGATCGCCGCCTTCAGCGGCGCCGCGACCTCAGGCGGCGGGTCGAGCCGCTCCAGGCGAAGCGCCATCACGTCGAGGTCGCGCGCGCGGCCGATCTGCCGGCGCGTCGCCGCCAGCGCGGTAATCGTCACCCGCGCCGGTTCGCCGACACAATGGAGGAAGAGCCGCGTGATCGCGCGCGCTTCCTTCAGCGCCTTGCGGACGTCGTGGACGCGCTTCGGCGCCTCGTGGCCCGGGCGGGGAAATTGCGCCGCGGCGGCGCTGACCGAGCGGATGAGCGCGGCGCGGCAATATTGCGGCCAAGCGTCGGCGCGCATGGCTCTAGGCCGGGCTGGCGTCGATGAGCTTCGCCCGCTGGCGCAGGGCGAATTTCTGCACCTTGCCAGTCGATGTCTTGGGAATCTCGGCGAAAACGACGTGCCGCGGGCACTTGTAACGCGCCAAACGCGCCCGGCACCATTCGATAAGCTCCTCCTCGGTCGCGCTCATGCCCGGCTTCATCTCGACGAAGGCGCACGGCGTTTCGCCCCATTTCTCGTCCGGCGAGGCTACAACCGCCGCGAGCTGAACGCCGGGATGCTCGAACAAAGCGTCCTCGACCTCGATCGACGAAATGTTCTCGCCGCCGGAAATGATGATGTCCTTCGACCGGTCGCGCAGCTGGACATAGCCGTCCTTGTGCTTGACGCCGAGGTCGCCGGAATGGAACCAGCCGCCGGCGAAGGCGCTCTCGGTCGCGGCGTTGTTCTTGAGGTAGCCCTTCATCACCACATTGCCCCGGAACATCACCTCGCCCATCGTTTGGCCGTCGGCGGGAACGGGCTGCATCGTCTCGGGGTCCATGACGTCAAGCGCCTCGAGCGCGTGATAGCGGACGCCCTGGCGCGCCTTGAGATGCGCCTGGGCGTCGGCGTCGAGCCCGTTCCACTCGTCCTTCCAGTCGTTGACGACCGCCGGGCCGTAAACCTCGGTCAGGCCGTAGAGATGGGTGACCTCGAAGCCGGCCTCGCCCATGGCCTTCAGCACCGCGGCCGGGGGCGGGGCGGCGGCGGTGAAGAAGCGCACGCGGTGCGGCAGCTGCCGCTTCTCATCGTCGCGGGCGTTGAGCAGGATCGACATGACGATCGGCGCCCCGCACATGTGAGTAACTTTGTGCTCGGCGACCAGATCGAAGATCGCCTTGGCCCGTACCTGCCGCAGGCAGACATGCAAGCCCGCTTTCACGCTGATCGACCAGGGAAAGCACCAGCCGTTGCAATGGAACATCGGCAGCGTCCACAGGTAGATCGGATGACGCCCCATGTCGGCGGTGACAATATTGCCGACCGCGAGCAGATTGGCGCCGCGGTGGTGGTAGACGACGCCCTTCGGATCGCCGGTCGTGCCGGAGGTGTAGTTGAGCGCGATCGCATCCCATTCGTCGCTGGGAGCCGTGCGCTCGTAGTCTTCGTCGCCTTCGGCGATGAGGGCCTCGTAGTCGAGCCCGCCGAGCCGCTCGCCGGGGCCGTCGTACTCCGGGTCGTCATAGTCGATGACGAGCGGGCGAACCTTGGCTCGCTTCAGCGCCGCGGCGACGACGGACGAGAATTCGCGGTCGACAATGATCGCCTTGGCCTCGCCGTGGTCGAGCATGAAAGCGATCGAGGACGGATCGAGGCGGATGTTGAGGGCGTTGAGCACGGCGCCGCACATGGGAACGCCGTAGTGGCACTCGAGCATGGCCGGCGTGTTGGCGAGCATGACCGCGACGGTGTCGCCGCGAGCGAAGCCTCGCCTGGCGAGCGCCGAGGCGAGCTTCTTCGATCGCGCATGGAACTCGCGGTAGTTTCGGCGCAGACGTCCATGCGCAATCGCCGGGCGATCCGGAAAGACCGCCGCCGCCCGCTCGAGCAGGGAGAGCGGCGTCAGCGGCTGAAAATTGGCGGGATTGCGGTCGAGATCGCGGTCATAGGGCGAAACGGACATCGGACGGAACTCCACGGCGCCTCGGCGCAACCATAGCGCGCCCGCGCGCGCTTCGGGCGAGAGAAAATGACCACCTCAATGGCGAAAGGCGAAGAACCGAAAGCCGATAAAGGTGAGCACCATCGAGAACCCGCTGCCGATGGCGACGAAGAGCGGCAGAATTCCGGGGACGACGTCGACGCCGACGAAGGGCGCGAGCGCAACGCAGGCCGAATAAACGGCATAATTGACCACCAGTCCCGCCGACGCCACCACCCAATAACGGAGAAAAGAGCCGCTCACCGACGCCTGCGCATGGCGAAACGTGATCGACCGGTTGAGAAGGTAATTGAAAAAGGTGGCGATAATGAATCCCGGCGGCCGCGCGAGCACCGGCGAAAGACCGAGATACCTGGCGCCTATGAAGGTGATCCCGGCGTCGACGGCGTAGCCGAATAGCCCGATCGCCGCGAAGGCGGGGATTTGATGGGCTATCTGGCCGCGGGTTGCGGCGGGCGGCTTGAAAGCGTTCATGTTCGACCGTGCCGTACTGGGTTTTGGGCGGACGTCCGCTTCCGGTCAGGGGGCACCTTAAGCCAGCGCCTGAGCGGCGTCATTTGTCATTTTCAGTCCGATGAGAAAGACCAACGCCAGGACGACGGCGTAGAAACCGTCGCCTGAGGGCTGCGTTGCCTTTCGACCCGCCAAGCGCGACAATTCATGAGAGATCGAGCCGCCAGCCGGGAGTTCGGCGGCAAACGGAGCGAATGGTGCCCAGCGGTTATCGGCAGACCTATGATCGCTGGCGCGCCGATCCGCAAGCCTTTTGGGCGGAGGCCGCCCGCGAGATCGACTGGACAAAGCCGCCGCAGCGCGTCTTCGACCCCGACAGCGGCGTCTACGGCCGCTGGTTCCCCGATGCGCGATGCAACGCGTGCTTTAACGCGCTCGACCGGCATGTCGAGGCCGGCCGCGGCGATCAGGCCGCGCTTTACTACGACAGCCCGGTCGCCGCGACCAGGCGGACGATCACCTACCGCGAACTCCTCGATGAGACGGCGACGCTGGGCGCGGCGCTCGAAGATCTGGGCGTCGCGGCGGGCGACCGGGTTCTCATCTACATGCCAATGATTCCCGAGGCGATCGTCGCCATGCTCGCCTGCGCGAGGATCGGGGCGGTTCATTCGGTGGTGTTCGGCGGGTTCGCCGCCAAGGAGCTGGCGACTCGCATCGACGACGCCGAGCCGAAGGTCGTGCTCACCGCCAGTTGCGGCGTCGAGCCGGGCCGGATCGTCGAATATAAACCGCTGCTCGATCTCGCGATCGGGCTCGCCCGGCACAAGCCGGCGACCTGCGTGGTCTATCAGCGGCCGCAGATCGAGGCGGCCATGAGCGAGCCCCGCGATCGCGACTGGAGCGCGCTCATGGCTTCGGCCAGGGTCGCTGGAAGGCGGGCGGCTTGCGCCGATCTCGCGGCCACCGATCCGCTCTATATTCTCTACACCTCCGGCACCACCGGCGTGCCGAAGGGCGTTGTGCGTGACATCGGCGGCCATATCGTCACGCTCAACTGGTCGATGTCGGCGATCTATGACGTGAAGCCCGGCGAAACCTTCTGGACCGCCTCCGACATCGGCTGGGTCGTCGGCCATTCCTATATCGTTTACGGGCCGCTCATTCACGGCTGCTCGAGCGTCCTCTACGAGGGCAAGCCGGTCGGAACTCCGGACGCCGGGGCCTTCTGGCGGGTGATCCAGGACTACAAGGTCAAATCCTTCTTTACCGCGCCGACCGCCTTCCGCGCGGTCCGCAAGGAGGATCCCGACGCGAAACTCGTGAAGAAGTATGACACCTCGTCGCTTCGCGCGCTATTCCTGGCCGGCGAGCGCGCCGACCCGGACACGGTCGCCTGGGCGGGGAATATTCTCGGCGTGCCGGTGGTCGACCACTGGTGGCAGACGGAGACCGGCTGGCCGATCGTCGCCAATCCGGTCGGCCTCGGCATGTTGCCGATCAAGCTCGGCTCGCCGACCGTGCCGATGCCGGGCTACGAAGTCCATGTCGTCGACGAAGCGGCAAAGCCCATGCCGACGGGGACGATGGGCTCGATCGTCATCAAGCTGCCGCTGCCGCCCGGCTGCCTGCCCACGCTCTACCGCCAGGACGAGCGGATGCGCGACAGCTACCTCAGGGAGTTCCCCGGCTACTACAAGACCGCCGACGCCGGGTTCATCGACGAGGACGGCTATCTCACGATCCTCGGCCGCACCGACGACATCATCAATGTCGCCGGCCATCGGCTGTCGACTGGGGGGATGGAGGAGGTGCTCGCGTCGCACCCCGATGTCGCCGAATGCGCCGTGCTTGGGGTCAAGGACGAGATCAAGGGCGAGACCCCTTGCGGCTTTCTGGTCCTAAAGGCGGGCGTCAACCGGCCGCCGCATGAAATCGAGAGCGAGGTTGTCAGACTGGTGCGCGACAGGATTGGCCCGGTTGCGGCGTTCAAGATGGCGATCGTGGTGCCGCGCCTGCCGAAGACTCGGTCGGGCAAGATCCTGCGGGGTACGATGAAGAAGATAGCGGACCAGGACCCGTGGGCGGCGCCGGCGACCATCGAGGACCCGAAGGCGCTTGACGAGATCCGCGAGGCGCTGGAAGCCCGGCTGCGGTAGCGGGCGCTCATCCTGGGCCCCAAACGCCCTATCGGGACCCTTCGCGGATTTCGGCTGGACCCGACGCCCCATCGGACAGATACGAATTCAGCCGACTAAGGAAATCCGATAGATCGTCGGTGACGAAATCCACCGCATGCGCTGCGTCCGAAATCGTCCGGTCGTGCGCGTCGCGGTGATCCGCGCGCCCGGCCTTGCTCGTGACGAGCGTAGTCGTCATGCCTTTGGCCTTCGGCACGGCGAGGTTTCTCGCCAAGTCTTCGAACATCGCCGCCTCCCTGGGATCGACCTGGCATCGCTCGAAAAAGACGTCGTAGGCCGCTTCGGTCGGTTTTGGCGTCAGCCCCGCCGCGACAATGTCGAAAGCATCCTCGAAAAGCCCATCGAGGCCGAGCTGGCTCGCGGTGAGCATCGCGTGGTTTCGCGAACCGTTGGTGAAGATCAGCTTGCGCCCCGGCAGCCTCGCGACTTCACGCGCCAGGACCGGGTCCGGCTTTAGGCCGGAGCGGTCGATATCGTGGACAAACTCGAGAAAGCGCTCGGTCTGGTCGATCTGCTCCTCGACCAGTCCGCGCAAGGTCGTGCCGTGGCGAGAATAGTAATGCTTGTGCAGCGCTTGCGCCGACTGGCCGTCCAGGCCGAAGAGCTCGATCAGAAAGAGCGTGATCCGCTCGTCGATCCGCGGCCAAATTCCGCTGTCCGGAGGATATAGGGTGTTGTCCAGATCGAAGACCCACGTCGTGACATGTCCGAAGCGCGCCCGGAGGGCTTCGTCGGATGGCAGGCGGAACGCCGCCGGCGCGATCAGGGGCGCCATGGCTGGCGTCCGGGTTCATGCATCAAATCGTTTCTCCGTCGCGACCGAGCGCAACAACAAGACTAGCTTCGATATTTTGACCATTCCATCATATTCGAGCAAGGCGGCTGATCCCGCCCGGACGCCCCGGCTGCTCAACCTTGCTCGAACGCGTGCTCGACCGCTTTCAGCATCACGCTCGAGAAGCCGGCTTGGCGGACCGTCTCGCGCGCCACCCAGAAATGCCGGTCCGGGGCGCCGCCTTCGAACGGGGCCGCGTAGACCGTGAGCGTGAGCGCGAAATGGGTGAAGGCCTGTTCGACCGTCCCCGGCAGCCTGCGCCAGCCCGCGACGATCGGGGCGGCGCCGGCAACCCCGTCGCCCGGGCCGCCGGCGGTCCATGGCGTGCCCGGCAGTTCGACTGTCGAAGCGAGAAGCCCGTGGGCCGGACGGCGGCGCGCGAGGAAGGCGCCGTCGGCGCGCCGGGCAAAAAAGACCGCGCCCTGCCGGCGCGGCTTGGCCTTTGCTCCGGCGCGGCGCGGGTAGGCCTCGGGGCTCCCGCTCCGAAGCGCCGCGCAGTCTTGGGCAAGCGGGCATGCGGGGCAGTCGGGGTTTCGGGGTCGGCAGATCGTCGCGCCGACATCCATCAGCGCCTGGGCGAAATCGCCCGATCGCTCGCCCGGCGCCAGCATGCGCGCCGTCCGCTCGATTTCGCCTCTTGCTCGGGCGATCGGCTGTTCGAGCGCCATGAGGCGCGCGAGGATGCGGGCGATGTTGCCGTCGACCGGCGCGGCCTGGCGCCCGAAGGCGATAGCCGCAATCGCCGCGGCGGTGTAGGCGCCGATGCCGGGAAGGGCGCGCAATTCGGCCTCCTCGCTCGGAAACAGCCCGCCGCGCCGCGCGATCTCCTTGGCGCAGGCGTGCAGGTTCCGCGCCCGGGAATAATAGCCGAGGCCGGCGAACGCGCTGACCACGGCTTCGACCTGGGCGGCGGCCAGATCTTCCACCCGCGGCCAGTTGGCGATGAAGGTCCGATAGTAGGGCGCCGCCGCCTGAGCCGTGGTCTGCTGCAGCAGCACTTCGGACAGCCAGACACGGTAAGGGTCGGGGGTCTCGCCCGGCGGCGTGCGCCAGGCGAGCGCGCGGCGATGGCGGTCCCACCATCCAAGCGTTCGCGCGACGATCGCCTTTCGCTTTGCCTTCCCTCCCAGCGCGCTTACATTGGCGCTCATGCAGCCGACCTCGCGCCCCCAACCCCTGCGCTCCGATTCGAGACGATGATGAAGCCTGCGCAGCGCGGCGCCAAGGCGCTCGCCGAATTCACCCCCGGGCTCATCTCCGAGGCGCTGGCCGCGCGCGGCCTCAGCGAGGCAAGCCTGATCGCGGATTGGCCGGCGATCGTCGGCGAGACCTTCGCCGCCCATGCCCGCCCGATCGAGCTGCAATGGCCGCCCCGGGCCGCCAAACGCGATCCCGAGACGCCGGCCAGGCCGGCGACGCTGGTTCTGCGGGTCGAAGGGGCGTTCGCGCTCGAGGCGCAGCACAGCGCCTCGGTGATCGTCGCCCGGGTGAACGCGCATCTCGGCTGGCGCGGCGTCGACAGAATCGCCTTCCGGCAGGGCCCGCTGCCGCCGCGCAAGGAGCGACGGCCCGCCACGCCGGCCCCGTCCCTCGCGGCTCAAGCGGCCGCGCGCGCCGCCGCCGCGTCAATCGAGAACGAGGACTTGCGCGACGCGGTCGCCAGGCTCGGCGCGCGGGCGATCGACAGATCGGCGAGCCTCGCCGGCCCGGCGCCCGTCCAGACCCCGAAGGGAGGTTGAGGCTTTGGCCTTCCGCCACCCGCTGGCCGGGCGCCCGATCGCGCGCATGAACGGCGCGGGCAACAAGATCCTGGTGCTCGACTTGCGCGGCGCGTCCGTTCGGCCGGCGCCGGAGGACGCCCGCGCCATCCATCGCGCCCCCGGCCTCGACTACGATCAAATGATGGTCGTCGTCGATCCGCGGACGGCGGGGACCGCGGTCGACGTGCTCATTTTCAACAACGACGGCTCGCTCGCCGGCGCATGCGGCAACGGAACGCGCTGCGTCGCCGACCGGCTCTGCCGCGAACTCGGGGTCAGCGCCCTCAAAATCGAGACCGCGGCGGGAATCATCGCCTGCGAGCGTCTTGGACCCTGGTCGTACCGGGTCGATATGGGGCCGCCGCGGCTCGAGTGGGACGCCATTCCGCTGGCGCGTCCGGTCCCCGACACGCGGCGGGTGGACCTTTGGCCCAATGGCGGCGGACATGCGGGGCTCGGAGCCGCCTCGGTCGTCAACATGGGCAATCCGCATGCGGTGTTCTTCGTCGAGGACCTCGCGCGCATCGATGCGGCGGCCCTCGGCGCGACGATCGAGGTCCATCCGATGTTCCCGGAAAAGGCCAACGTCACGTTCGCCGAGGTGCAGGCGCGCGACGGCGTGCGGGCGCGGGTCTGGGAGCGCGGGGTGGGGCTGACGCTCGCCTGCGGGTCGGCCGCCTGCGCGACGCTGGTCGCGGCGTCGCGTCTCGGGCTGATGGAGCGCAAGGGAACGGTGCGGCTGCCGGGCGGCGATCTCGTCATCGAGTGGCGCGCCGCCGACGACCACGTGCTGATGACCGGCCCGGTCGAATTTGAGGGCGCATTCGTTCTCGACGACGCGCTGCTCGAAGCCGCGGCGCCGTGAACGAAGGGGGAAGCGAGGACGAGGGCGCGGGCAAGCGCGCGGGGCGCGTCGACGCGATCGATTGCGCGCGCGGCCTCGCGCTCATCGGCATGGCCGGCTATCACCTGACCTGGGATCTCGCCGACTTTCGGCTCATTTCGCCGCTTGTGCCGTTCACGCCCGGGATGCGGCTCCTCTCGCATGTGGTGGCGAGCGTCTTTCTGGCGCTGGTTGGAGTGTCGCTGGCGCTCGCCCATCGTCATGGGCTCAACCGGCGCGCATTCTGGCGGCGGCTTGGGATCGTCGCCGGCGCGGCGGCGCTGGTGAGCGCGGGGAGCGCCATCTTCGCGCCCGGCGAGGGCATCTTCTTCGGCATCCTCCACTGCATCGCGGCCGCGAGCCTTGTCGCGGCGCCGTTCGTGACGAAGCCCGCATCGGTGAGCCTTGCGGTCGGTCTGATCGCGATCGTCGCGCCATTCCTGGTCCATTCGACCGCCTTCGACCCGCCCTGGCTCCTGTGGCTCGGGCTTGGCGAAGCGCTCCCGAACACGCTTGACTGGCGCCCGTTGCTCCCCTGGGCGGGCCTCGTCTTCCTTGGCCTCAGCCTCGCGCGGGCGCCTGGCGTAATGCCGGCTCTGATGTCCCCGAACCGCTGGCGCGCGAACGCGCGGCCCTCGCGGGCGCTGGCCTTCGCGGGCCGGCACAGCCTGCCGATCTATCTTGTGCACCAGCCGATCCTGATTGGGCTCCTTGCGCTCCTGACCGCCTGGGGCCCCCTCGCGCCGAAGCCGGATGTGAGCGGGTTCCTGTCGTCGTGCCAGCGCGCCTGCGTCGCGCAAGGCCGCCCAGCGGCCGAGTGCGCGAGCGGCTGCCGCTGCGTCGCGGACGCCATCGAGGGCTCGGGCGAGGCCGACCAGCTGGCGACGCTCGACGCTGGCCGCAGGGCGAGGCTCAAGCGGCTCGCCGACGCCTGCATGGGCCGGTGAGCAAGCGGCGGAGGCCAGGCCAAATTCGGAGGAAGCCGAGCCAAGCCGGGCGGAAACGCAGCAAAGGAATCCGGAAGCGGAGCAAAGGAATCCGGAAAGGTATCAAAGGAAAACCTTTCCGCGAATTGGGCCTTTTCAATCGGTTACGACGATCTCGGCCAGAAAGCGCCCCCCGCCTTGCCGGGTGCGCGGGCGCCTCTCGCCGACGATCCTCAAGATAGCACGCAATTCTGATTTTCACAAGGAGTTTCGCCGACGGCGCCATCAAGGCGTCATGGCCGGGCTTGTCCCGGCCATCCACGAAGGCCCAGCGCATCTACGCAGGCAAGCGCGAAAAGCCTTGCGACCGTCCGCCTTCCTGCCGGTCGCGCCGAGGCGGGACTCGTTCTTGCGGCGGCCCGGCGTGGATGGCCGGGACAAGCCCGGCCATGACGGCAAGGGTTCGACGAACGAACAGCAAACCGATCGACCAACACATAACGCCATAAGAGCGAGATTCGCCGGACGGCGCGGTAGCGGGCTTAGAGCCGCGCGGAGGTCTCGGCGATGACCGCAAGCGGCAGGACCTCGACCGTTCCGCCGGAAACCCGTTTGGTCTCCGCACTGTAAAGCTTGAAGAACTCACGGCTCTGGAGCGCCTTGGACGCTTCCTCGTCGGCGGTCGAGGCGAGGTGGTAGTACTCGCCCGACCCGTTGTCCGCTTTCATGCAGCGATAGCCGATCCGGCCGCTAAGAGCCTTGTCGGCCTCGACGGCGGCGATGAACGTTTCGATGTGCCGGCGCCAATCGGCCTCCGATCCATCCTTGAGGCGATACTTGATGAGAAAGTGCTTCATCCGTTCCTCCCGCTTCGCTCCCAGCCCTCGCCGTCCCCATCGCGCTCAGATTGCGAGAGCGCGCGTCTCGGTTGAGCTGGGTTCGCTCCGATAAACCCGCCGGGTCGCGGGCGCCAGCACGGACATTCCGGGACGGGCGACAATTCCCTCCCTGTCCCTGTCCTTCGGAACCGGACGGCGGCGTCTCGGGTTTCGACATCAACCCCTTTGCCGATCGCTCGGCGAACCCCGAACGGAGACGCCGATGAAGATCGCCCAAATCGCCCCCCTTGCCGAAAGCTGCCCGCCTCGCCTTTACGGCGGAACCGAGCGGATCGTCTCCTATCTCACCGAAGAGCTCGTGCGGCGGGGGCATGAGGTGACCCTGTTCGCCAGCGGCGATTCCTGCACGGCGGCGCGCCTCGAGCCTTTCTGCGAAGTCGCGCTGCGGCTCGACCCGCGGATCAAGGATCCGGTCCCCCATCATATCGTGATGCTCGAAAAGGTGCGGGCGCTCGCGTCCGAATTCGACGTGCTGCATTTCCATGTCGACGTGCTGCACTATCCCTTCCTGCACGGCTTCGTCGACAGGACGGTCACAACGCTGCATGGGCGCCTCGATCTCATCGAGTTGAAGCCGGTCTATTCGACCTACCGCCATGCGCCGCTCATCTCGATTTCGAAAAACCAGCGCCGGCCGATGCCGCCGGTCAACTGGGTGGGCAACGTGTATCACGGGCTGCCGCGCGACCTATTGCCGTTCACGGCCGCGCCGCGCGAAGGCTATCTCGCGTTCCTCGGACGCATTTCGCCGGAGAAGCGTCCCGATCGCGCAATCGAGATCGCCACGCGCGCGGGCGTGAATCTCAAGATGGCGGCGAAGGTGGACCGCGTCGATCAGCCTTATTGGGACGAGGTCATCAAGCCGATGGTCGATTCCCATCCCAATGTCGAGTTCATCGGCGAGATCAACGAGAGGCAGAAGGCGAAGTTTCTCGGCGAGGCGTCGGCGCTGATCTTTCCCATCGACTGGCCCGAGCCTTTCGGCCTCGTCATGATCGAGGCGATGGCCTGCGGCACGCCGGTCGTCGCCTTCCGCTCCGGCTCGACGCCGGAAGTCGTCGATGACGGCGCGACCGGATTTCTGGTCGATGATGTCGAGGGGGCCGCGGCGGCGGTGGCGCGCCTGGCGGAGCTCAGCCGCGCCAAAGTCCGCGCCCGTTTCGAGGAGCGCTTCGCAATCGAGCGCGTCGCGGAGGATTATCTGAGCATCTATCGCGCCTTGCCCGGCGTACGGCCGGTCAGCCGGCGCGTCGCCGCGCCCCGCCTGACCGAATTCGGGCTCCCGGCCGGGCTCGCCTACGGCAAAGCTTCGTCGCTTCCGGGGCTCGATCGGCTTGGGCCTCCGCAGGCGGCGCCGGTCGACTAGGCTCAGTTGATCGTCAGCACCTCGATTGCGGGCGGACAGTCGAGCACATCGACGACGAAGCCGCGGTTGGCGCGCGACACCGAGACATCGACCTTGCCCGCGGGCAGGCTCAACCCCGTAAGCGTGATTTCCTCGAGGAAGCTCGGCAGCAGCGGCCTGCGAAAGACGATCCGGTTCGCTTGCGCCTCAAAGCTCAGGCCGAGGCACGACTGGAGCAGATGGAGCGGCGTCGCCGCCGCCCAGGCCTGAGGGCTGCAGGCGACCGGATAGACGGTCGGCCCCCGGCTCCGCTGGCGCGGGAAGCCGCAGAAGAGTTCGGGAAGCCGGCGCAAGTCCATGTATGTCGAAGCGCTGAACAGGCTCTCGAAGACCCGCGCCGTGTCCTCGCCCCTTCCGTAGCGCGCGAGGCCGGCGGCGATCAGCGCGTTGTCATGGGGCCAGACCGAGCCGTTGTGATAGCTCATCGGGTTGTAGCGCGCCTCGCCCGACGCGACCGTGCGGACGCCCCAGCCGCAGAAACTCGAACTGCCCATGAGCGTCCGCGCCACGAGACCCGCGCGCTCGGGCAGCGCGACGCCGGCGAAGAGCGCATGGCCCGCGTTGGACGCATGGACGCGGCACGGCTTCTTGTCGCCGTCGAGCGCAAGCACATAGGAGCCGAGCTCCTCGTCGAAAAACAGCGTGTCGAAAAGCTTGCGCAGCGCCTCGGCCTTCGCCCCGTATCCGGCCGCCCGGCCGGGCTGGCCCAGCCGGCGCATGATCCGCTCCGCGGACCGCCAGGCGGCGAAGACATAGGCCTGGACTTCGGCGAGCGCGATCGGGCCTTTGGCCAGCGATCCATCCGCGTGGAAAATCGCATCGTGGCTGTCCTTCCAGCCCTGATTGGCGAGGCCGCGGCTTGTCCGCCGTCCGTATTCGACCAGTCCGTCGCCGTCGCGGTCTCCGTATTTCTCGATCCAGCCAAGCGCCGCCTCGATGTTCGGCCAGAGGCGCCGGCAGGTCTCGAGATCGTCGGTGCGGTCCAGATATTCGCCCGCCAACATCAGGAAGAGGGGCGTCGAATCGACGCTGCCGTAGTAGCGGCGAAACGGCACTTCACCCAGGACCGCCATTTCGCCGTGCCGGGCTTCGTGCAGGATCTTGCCGGGCTCGGCGTCCGCGGCGGGATCGACTTCGGTCGCCTGCGTCGCGGCAAGATGGCCAAGCACGCCCCGCGCCACCGTCGGATCGAGCCACAGCATCATCATCGCGGTGATGAGCCCATCCCGGCCGAAGACGGTGCTGTACCAGGGGATGCCGGCGTAAGGGTAAAGCCCCTCGGGCAGCTCGGTCATGAGCATGTAGAGATCGGCGATCGCGCGACGGGTGGATTCGTTGAATACGTCGTTGGAGCTTTCGATCGAGGCGGCCCGGGAGGCCTTGGCGTGCAATTCGCGCCGGGCGTCGCGGAGCGAGGTGAAATAGGCGCGGACGGGTCTGAGCGGCGAATCCCCGTGCTGGCAGTCGATCTCGACGAAGATCGAACGGGTCTCTTTCGGGCCCAGTTCGAGGCTGAAGACCGCCTGATCGCCGGTAAGCGACTCCGGCGCCGGATCGAACCTGAGAGTCGTCGACCTCCGGCGATCGTCGAGCCCGGTGTAGCTCAGCGTCGCCTGCCCGTTACGAATCTCGGGCTCGTGCATTTGCCCGCGTTTCCGCCGGGCGATCCCGCGGACTTCGAACAGATCGGCGAAATCGGCCGCGAACACAACTCCGAGACGCAGTCTGCGCGCCCGATCGTCGAAGTTGCGGACGCAGAGCCGTTCGAAGCAGCCAGCCTTCCACAAGAAGCGCGTGCGGCGAATGTGGATGAGGCTGTGCTCCACAGCCTGGCCATCGTCATCGACCATGCCGGGGTTGGCGAGGTCGCAAGTCAGCGTGGCGTTGTCGTCGCGCAGCGTCGAACTCAGGACCATCGGGCGATGGCCGTTCAGCGTGATCAGGAAATGCGACAGGTGGCGGGTGTCGCAATAATAAACGCCCTGCGTTCCGCCCGGTGAGGCAAGCGCGTCGCCCTTGCTGTCGAACACGCCGAAGGTGTTGCCCTGCTTGAGGACGAGCGGCCTCAGTTCCGAGAGCGAGGTCGAGGCCGAAACGACGAAGGGCTCCGTCCCGCCGGCCGTCGGCTCCGCGGCCCCTTCATGGACGGCGGGCGCGCTCTTGCGAGCATCCTTCTGAACATTCATGGGCCGATCCAGATCCCTGAGCGGACGAGACTTCGCCATCGCTCTTCCCCAAGACGCGCGAGCGTCGCCGCACGTTCCAGGCATCACACTGCGCCTTAGCGGCGCTAGTCGGGCGGAAGATGATCGAAACAGCGGCGATTCGCCCGGGCCGGCGAGCAAGCCACGGGCTTTGGGGCGCTTTGGCCGGCGGCGCAAGCGCTAAGGCATGCGCGCGGGAGCCTTGCGGTCACGCCGCGCGCGGCGGCTCGCCGGCGGCGTTGAGTTCGTCGGCTTCGTCATCGGTGAAAACGCGGCTGCGGGTCAGGAACCGCACGCCTTCGGGCGCTTCGAGGGAAAATCCGCCGCCCCGTCCCGGCACGACGTCGATGATGAGCTGGGTGTGACGCCAATAATCAAACTGAGCGGCGCCGATATAGAACGGCGAATCGGCGATCTCGCCGAGGAAAACGTCCTGAGGCCCGACCCGGAACTCGCCTTTCGGGTAGCACATCGGGGATGAGCCGTCGCAGCAGCCCCCGGATTGATGGAACATGAGGGGCCCGTGCATCCGGCGAAGATGCTCGACGACGCCGACGGCGGCCTCCGTGATCTCGACCCTGCGGATCATGGTTGTTCCTGTTGGGCTTAGAAGGACGGGCGGAGGCCGAACCTCCGCCCGCGGATCGACGATCAGAAGAAGCCGAGAGCCTTGGTCGAGTAGCTGACCAAGAGGTTCTTCGTCTGCTGATAGTGGTTGAGCATCATCTTGTGGTTTTCGCGCCCGATGCCTGACTGCTTGTAGCCGCCGAACGCGGCATGCGCCGGATAGGCGTGGTAGCAGTTGGTCCACACGCGCCCGGCCTGAATCGCCCGGCCCATGCGATAGGCGCGGTTGCCGTTGCGCGTCCAAACGCCCGCGCCGAGACCGTAGAGCGTGTCATTGGCGATGGCGAGCGCGTCAGCGTCGTCCTTGAACTTCGCCACCGAGACCACCGGGCCGAAGATCTCCTCCTGGAACACGCGCATCTTGTTGTTGCCGGCGAAGATCGTGGGCTCGATATAGTAACCGTCCGCGAGTTCGCCATCGAGCTTGGCGCGCTTGCCGCCGGTCAGCACCTTGGCGCCTTCCTGCTTGCCGATGTCGAGATAGGACAGGATCTTCTCGAGCTGGTCGGTCGAAGCCTGCGCCCCGATCATCGTCGAAGCATCGAGCGGATGGCCCTGCTTGATCTTCTTCGTGCGCTCGACCGCGCGCTCCATGAACCTGTCGTAGATCGACTCCTGAACCAGCGCCCGGCTCGGGCAGGTGCAGACTTCGCCCTGGTTGAGGGCGAACATGGTGAAGCCTTCGAGGCATTTGTCGAAAAAGTCGTCGTCCGCGTCCATCACGTCGGCGAAGAAGATGTTCGGCGACTTGCCGCCAAGCTCGAGCGTGACCGGGATCAGATTGTCGGACGCGTATTGCATGATGAGGCGTCCGGTCGTCGTCTCGCCGGTGAAGGCGATCTTGGCGATCCGCTTGTTCTGGGCGAGCGGCTTGCCCGCCTCGACGCCGAAGCCGTTGACGACGTTGACGACGCCCGGGGGCAGAAGGTCGGCGATCAGCTCGGCGAAGATCAGGATTCCGAGCGGAGTTTGTTCCGCAGGCTTGATGACGACGCAATTGCCCGCGGCAAGCGCCGGCGCAAGCTTCCATACCGCCATCAGCAGCGGGAAGTTCCACGGAATGATCTGGCCGACGACCCCGAGCGGCTCGTGGAAATGGTAGGCGACCGTGTCCTTGTCGATCTCGGAGATTCCGCCTTCCTGGGCGCGGATCGCGCTCGCGAAATATCGCCAGTGGTCGAGGCAGAGCGGAAGGTCGGCGGCAGTCGACTCGCGGATCGGCTTGCCGTTGTCGAGCGTCTCGACCAGCGCGAGCAATTCGAGGTTGGCCTCCATCTTGTCGGCGATGCGGTTGAGGATCAGCGCGCGCTCGGCGACCGGAGTCGCGCCCCAGGCGTCCTTGGCCTTGTGGGCTGCGTCGAGGGCAAGCTCGATGTCGGCCGCGGAAGACCGGGGAATGGCGCAGAGGCGCTTGCCGGTGATCGGGCTCGGATTGTCGAAGTAACGGCCCTCGACGGGGGCGACCCATTTGCCGCCGATGAAGTTGTCATAGCGGTCGCGGATGAGGCCGCGGGCTGCAATCTTGTCTATTGCTGCTTGATACATCGATTTCCTCCTGAGGACCCGCCGCTCGCCGGCCTGCTTTCGCGAGGCGGATCCGAGCTGGCGTTGTCTTTATATACGCGGAAATATAGCGCTGGCGCAACGACGCTTCGCGAGAAATCGCGAAAAGGGCCAGTCAGACCCCGGGGCGGGACCGAGGGGCGGCTGACCGCCCCTTCCGTTTCAAGGTTCTGAGCGGCCGTTCAGAGCTTGGCGGCGACCGATTTCGTCTCGGTATAGTGCTCCATGACCTCCTTGCCCATCTCGCGGCCCCAGCCGGATTGCTTGTAGCCGCCGAAGGGCCAGGCCGGGTCGCCGTAATTGTGGGTGTTGATGCAGATCGTGCCGGCCTTGATCTTGCGCGCCATCTGGTGGGCGACCTTGAGATTGCGCGTCCACACGCTCGCCTGAAGGCCGTATTCGGTGTCGTTGGCGAATTTCGCAACGGCGTCGAGATTGTCGTCGTCGAAGGACTGCACGCAGACGACGGGTCCAAAAATCTCCTCGCGGACGACGCGCATGTCGCGGTTCGTCTTGGCGAGGACGGTCGGTTCGACGAAGTAGCCCTGATTGCCCGGAACCTTGCCGCCGGTGACGATCTCCGCGCCTTCTTTCCGGCCGGATTCGAGGAAGCCCCTGACCCGCTCGTGCTGCTCCTTGGAAACCAGCGGGCCGAGGTTCACGTCTGGATCGAGGCCGTGGCCGATCTTGATCTTGCCGGCTTCGGCGGAGACGCCCTCGACCACGCGGTCATAGATCGATTTGTGGGCGAAGAGACGCGAGCCCGCCGTGCAGCACTGGCCCTGGTTGTAGAAGATCGCCGATGCGGTCCCGGCAATCGCGCCTTCGATGTCGGCGTCGGGGAAGACGATCGCAGGCGACTTGCCGCCGAGCTCGAGCGACACGCGCTTGAGGTTGCCCGCGGCCGCCTTGACGATGAGCTTGCCGACCTCGGTCGAGCCGGTGAAGGCGACCTTGTCGACGTCGGGATGGTTGGCGAGCGCCGCGCCCGCCGTCTCGCCGAAGCCGGTGACGATATTGACGACGCCGTCCGGGAATCCGGCCTCCTGAAGGAGCTCGCCGAAGCGCAGGGCGGAAAGAGGCGTCTGTTCGGCCGGCTTGAGCACGATCGTGCAGCCGGCGGCGAGCGCGGGCGCGAGCTTCCAGGCGGCCATCATCAGCGGGAAGTTCCAGGGGATGATCTGGCCGACGACGCCGACCGGCTCGCGCAATGTGTAGACGTGCCAGGCGCCGGGGCTCGACACCGGAATCGTTTCGCCGGTGAGGCGGGTCGACCAGCCCGCCATGTAGCGGAACATGTTGATCGAGCCCTGCACGTCGTCGCGGCGCGCATTGGTCACCGGCTTGCCGTTGTCGAGCGCCTCGAGCTCGGCGAACTCGTCGGCGTGCTGCTCGAGCAGGTCGCCGAGCCTCCAGACCATGCGCGAGCGATCCCCCGGGAGGACCCGCGGCCAGGGACCGGACTCAAAAGCGCGGCGAGCCGCGGCCACGGCCGCGTCGATATCGGCTTTGTCGCCGGCCGGGACGTGGGCGATGATCTCCTGCGTGGCCGGGTCTTCGACCTCGAAGGTCTTGCCGCTCTGCGCGTCGACCCATTTGCCGTCGATGAGGAGCTTGTGCGGCTTCGCGAGAAAGGCAGTCGCGGCGGAGCCGAGCGACGGTTTGCGGATGGCGATCGTCATGGGGAACCTCCCTGAATTTCTTGGAATGCGCGTCGAAGGACGCAGCGCCGGAACCACTATATCCCAGGAAACATAACGAGGCGAGCCGCAAGCCGCGAAAATGATCCGCTGGCGGGCGCGCCAAGGCCGGTCGCCTCGGGTGAATTGAACCCGGCATGTCGTAATCTGGGGGGAACCACCGAGGCGTTCGCTTGCGGATTTGGCGTTTGGCGTGGGGCGGGCGCCGATATATACGTACCGATATGTAGCCCGGCGCGGATTTGAGTCGCCGGCGAAGTTTTCCCGCGGACGATCGTGAAAGTTCAGGGTGGCGGATAGGGGGTAAGAGCGTTTCGACGGCCCGTTGCGGCCGCGACACAAGAGCGGTTCAGGCTTACGGGGAGCGGTTGACCGGGGCGGGGGAAGGTCAGTGAAGAAACGCGGGATTGTCCTGATTGCGTGCGGACTCGCGAGCTTGGCCCACGCCGCTGACCTGCCGACGACGAAGCCCGCCGAGGATAAAAAAGCCAAGCCGGACTGCTTCAGCAGTCTATGGACCTATCTCAAGTCATCGGTTCGGGATTGCCCGCTGAGCGCGGGCCCGCTCACGCTCTACGGCACGCTCGACGGCGGCGTCGGCTACGAGCAATGGGGCACGCGCCTCGGCGCCTACTCGGACAAGGCGAATTACGCCATCCAGAGGAACAGCGGCGACACGCACTGGCTATGGTCGCCGAACGCGCTCAGCACCTCGACCATCGGCGTGCGCCTGTCACAAAAGATCGGCGACAACTGGGAGATCGTCGGCGCGGTCGAAGCCGGGTTCAATCCCTATACGCTTCGCCTGGTCAATGGTCCCCAATCGCAGGCCGACAACAATCCTTACGCCACGGCTCTCCAGAGGACGGCATTTGACTCCGCGCGAGGCGGAACATGGGACAACGGGCAGGCCTTCATCGGGATCAGCAATCCCACTTACGGGACCCTGACCTTCGGCCGAACCACGCTTTTGTCCATGCAGGCGCTCAGCGCCTACGATCCCGTGGCCTCGGTCGGGTTCTCGCAATTGGGCTTCACCGCGCTTTACGGCACATTCGGCGCCAGTCCGACCTCGCGCATCAACACCGCCTTCACCTATCGTCTCAACTACCAGGGCTTTCGCGTGGCCGCTCAGGCCCAGGTCGGCGGCTATGATCAGTTCAATGCGGCGACCCAGCAATATCAGGCGCAGATCGGAACGGATTTCAACGGCTTCTCGTTCGACGCCATCGCCGGCTATGCGAAGAACGCGCTCACCTTCGCGAGTTTCGCGGGAGCGGCGACTCCGGTCGGCTTCAATCCCTACGACATTGTTCGCGCGACGGCCCTGAACACCGGCGGCGTCGAACTCGTCGGCCGCTACCAGTGGGACAAATTCAAGTTCTACGCCGGCTATATCTACTCGCTTTCCGTCAATCCGAGCAATCCGAACTTTCCCTACGGCGTGGGCACGGTTGCGCCGGGAGTTCTCGGTTCCTCCGGGTTTCGTGACCGTCAACGCCTATACGGTTCCGCGCAACCTCAACACGATTTGGACGGGTCTGCGCTACGCGGTTTGGTCCAATCTGGACGTCGCCGGCGGCGTCTACTGGGAATCCCAGAACGACTTCCTCGCTCAGCCCGCCGTCTGCACCGGATCGGGCTCGGCGACCAGCAACACCCGGTGCGCGGGAGGGCGCTATTCATTCTCGCTTCTGGCGGACTATCGGCCAATCCCCCGGGTCAGCCTTTACGCCGGCCTTCTGCAGTCGAATGTCCACGGCGGCGTCGCCAGCGGCTTTCTGCACACCGAGAACTTCGCGCCGACCGCCGGCCTGCGCATTCGCTTTTGAGCCCGCTTTACTGCGGGTTGCCGCCGATGCAGCCCTTCATGCAGTCGTCGGGATCGCGGCTTAGCCCGTCGGCGTCGCCCTCGCCGGGATGAGCGTATGGCTTGAACATCTGGTTGATCGCGGGGGGAGACGCGTTCTCGACCGTTTCACCGGGCTGCTGGGCGGCGGGCGCGGACGCCGGGCGAACGACGTAGTGATGATGGGGATGATAATGGTGGCGATAATGATGCAGGACCGGCGCGTCCTGCGCCCAAGCCGCAGACGTCATGAGGGTCGCGCTGACTGCGATCGCCAGTCCAAGCGGAGTGTTCATGCGCTTCTCCTTCGGCGTCCCCTCGGGTTATTTCGTCCGTATTTGCGCCTTTGACAAGAGCGAGGAAGCAGCGAACGTCCTATGCGAACGCAAATCTTCTTTTAGACTTGGTTCAAGATCGGTGAAACTGGAGGAAGGATGAAACTGACATCGCTCGCAGCCGGGGTCGGGCTGTTTTGTCTGAGCTTCGCGCCTTGCGCGGAAGCCGGTCAGACACATGTGGCCGTGGCCGCAAACTTCACCGAGCCCGCGCGCGAGATCGCCAATCTCTTCCGTCAGAAAACAGGTCACGAGGCGATCCTGATCTTCGGCGCCTCAGGCGCCTTTTTCACCCAGATCACCCATGGCGCGCCATTCGAAGTCTTTCTGTCGGCCGACCAGGAGCGCCCGCAGCTCGCCATCGAGCAGGGTTACGCCGTCGCGGACAGCCGCTTCACTTATGCGATCGGGAAGCTCGCGCTCTGGAGCCGGGTGCTCGACGTCACCGACGGGAAGGCGGTCCTTTCGGACGGAAAGTTCTCAAAGCTCTCGATCGCCAATCCCCAGACGGCTCCATACGGAACAGCGGCGGTCGAGACCATGAAGGCGCTCGGCGTCTTCGACGCGCTGCAAAGCAAGCTCGTCCAAGGCAACAACATCGCGCAAGCGTTCCAGTTCATCGACACCAGGAACGCCGAGCTTGGCTTTGTCGCCCTGGCGCAGCTGCATGGCGTCAGCGGGGGGACACAGTGGCTCGTCCCGGAAAATCTCCACTCTCCGATCAAACAGGACGCGGTCCTGTTGAAGAGCGCCGCCAATGATGAAGCGTCGAAGGCGTTCCTGGCTTTTCTCAAAGGCCCGGAGGCGCGCGCGATCATCGAGAGCTTCGGATACTCGATCGAGTAGGCGTCATGGACATGCTTCAGCAGCTGTGGCCGCCGGTTCAGTTGACCCTCCAGCTTGCGGCGATCAGCACCCTGGCGCTTCTGGTGGTGGCGACGCCGCTCGCCTGGTGGCTTGCGCGGTCCAAGCGTCCTTGGAAGGAGGTGATCGCCACGATCATCTCGCTCCCGCTCGTGCTGCCGCCGACCGTTCTCGGTTTTTACATGCTCATCGCCTTGGGGCCGGACGGCCCGGGGGGGATGATCGCAAGCCTTTGGGGCGGGCGCACGCTGGCCTTCACGTTTCAGGGGCTGGTGATCGGCTGCATTGTGTCGGCCCTGCCGGTGGTCGTTCAACCCATCCGCAACGCCTTCGCCGCCGTCGGAGACCGCCCGCTCGAAGCGGCGGCGACCCTGCGCGCTTCGCCGTGGAAAGCCTTCTGGACAGTGGCGTTGCCGCTCGCCAGTCCAGGCCTGCTGTCGGGAGCGGTGTTGGGCTTCGCCAACATCGTCGGGAATTTCGGCGTGGTGCTGATGATTGGCGGCAATATTCCCGGGCGCACGAGGGTCATGTCGACCGCGATCTTCGATTTTGTCGAGACCATGCGGTGGCGTGAGGCCAACCTGCTCGCGGGCGGCATGGTGGCGTTCGCTTTCATCGTCATCCTGTCCATGATCCTGATCCAGAAGCGGTTCGCGGCGCGCGGGGCTTGACGATCGCCCGCGCCGTCCGCCGGAAACTCTCGGAAAACCGGGATTTCTCCCGGAGGTTGCGGCATGGTGGGAACAATGCAAATGCTTCAGACGATTGGCGGGAGGATGATCCGATGACCGGTACGGTCTCAGAGCTTGGAGCGCTCCTGATGGAGCGGTCGCTCGGCGACCCCGAGCTCGTGGCAAAGGCGGAGAAGGCGGCGGAGTTCCGCATCTTGCCGGACGCCAACGTGATCAAGATCGGCGGACAGAGCGTCATCGACCGCGGCCGCGCGGCGGTTTTCCCGCTCGTCGATGAGATCGTCGCCGCCCGCAAGACCCACAAGATGCTGATCGGGACCGGGGCGGGCACGCGCGCGCGCCATCTCTATTCGATCGCGGCGGGCTTGAGCCTGCCGGCCGGCGTGCTCTCCCAACTGGGCGGCTCGGTCGCCGATCAGAACGCGGAGATGCTGGGGCAGCTCATGGCGAAGCATGGCGTGTCGTCGGTGAGCGGCGCCGGGCTCTCGGCTGTCCCGCTTTATCTCGCCGAAGTGAATGCGGTCGTTTTCAGCGGCATGCCGCCCTATGGGCTTTGGACACGGCCCGCGGCTGAGGGCGTGATCCCGCCCTATCGCACCGATGCGGGATGCTTCCTGGTCGCCGAGCAGTTCGGCTGCAAGGCGATGATCTTCGTCAAGGACGAGAACGGCCTCTACACGGCGAACCCGAAAACCTCGAAGAACGCGAAATTCATCCCGAAGATCACGGTCGATGAGATGAAGGCGAAGGGGCTGCACGATTCGATACTCGAGTTCCCCATGCTCGACCTCCTCAAGGCGTCGCGCCACATCCACGAGGTGCAGGTCGTGAACGGCCTCGTCTCCGGCAACCTGACCCGCGCGCTCGCCGGCGAGCATGTCGGCACCATCATCACCGCGAAGTGAGGCGACGCCCATGCCCGAACGCACCAATACGGCCAAGCACGTCGCCTCGCCGCTCGCGCGCCAGACCCTCCTCGACTTCGATCTGACCCGCCCCGTCGCGGGCGGGCGTCCGATCCGGCTTCTGCCCTGGGTGCAGGTCGTGAAGATCGGCGGCCGCTCGATCATGGACCGGGGCGCCGATGCGATCCTTCCAATCGTCGAAGAACTGCGCAAGCTCATGCAGGAGCATCGTCTGCTCATCCTGACGGGCGCCGGAATCCGCGCTCGCCACCTTTACAGCGTCGCCCTCGACCTCGGCCTTCCCGTCGGCTCTCTCGCGCCGCTCGCCGCCAGCGAAGCCGGCCAGAACGGCCATATGCTCGCCTCGCTGCTCGCGCCGGAGGGCGTCTCCTATATCGAGCACGGCGCGATCGCCAACCAGCTTGCGATCCATCTGTCCGCCGCCCGCGCCGTCGTGGGCAGCGCCTTTCCTCCCTATCACCATCATGAGTTCCCGGGCTCGCGCTTGCCCCCTCATCGCGCCGACGCCGGCGCCTTTCTGCTCGCGGATGCGCTCGGCGCCGCGGGCCTCACGATCGTCGAGGACGTGGATGGCGTGTACGATTCCGATCCCAGGGGCCCGGACGGGAAGAAGGCGAAGATGCTGCGCGAGACAAGCGCGGCCGATCTCGCAAAGCATAAGGGATCGCTGCCGTTCGACCGCGCGCTCATCGACATCATGGGCGTCGCGCGCCATATCGAGCGGGTGCAGCTGGTGAACGGACTCGTTCCAGGTCGACTCGCTGCGGCGCTGCGCGGGCAGCATGTCGGGACGATCATCAGGACCGGAGCGCATCCGGCCTGATCACAGTGTCACGACGACTGATTAGGCGAGCGCCGCGGATGACGCCCGCCTTGGCGCGCCGGGCGGAGGCTGAGGCATGACGCCAGCGCAGGAGATTCGCGCCGAGTTCCGCGGCGCTCTCGGCAAGTTCACGCTCGAGGCCATCTTCAAGGTCCCGGCGACCGGGATCACGATGCTGTTCGGCCCGTCCGGCTGCGGCAAGACGACTGTGCTGCGCTGCATCGCCGGATTGATCCGCATCCAGGATGGGCTCTGCGACATCGCGGGCGAGATCTGGCAGGACCGCAACGGAGTCTTCGTGCCGACGCATAAGCGGGCGCTGGGCTACGTCTTTCAGGAAGCGAGCCTCTTTCCCCACCTCTCCGTGCGAAAGAATCTGCTCTTCGGCGCTACCGACAGGAAGCATGACGGACCCGCCATCGACTTCGACGAAGTCGTCGATCTCCTGGGGATCCGTGCGCTTTTGGACCGTTCGCCGCGCAATCTATCCGGAGGCGAGCGTCAGCGGGTCGGCATCGGCCGCGCCCTGCTTTCTCAGCCGAAGGTCCTCTTGATGGACGAGCCGCTTTCGGCGCTGGACCGCAGGACGAAGGCGGAGATTCTCCCGTTCATTGAAAAGCTGCGCGATCATTTCGCGTTGCCGATCTTCTACGTTACCCACGACATGTCCGAGGTCGAACGCCTCGGCGACCAGATGGTTCTTCTCGACGATGGTCATGTCGTCGCCTCGGCGCCGCTGTCCGAACTGCAGAGCGATCCATCGTCGCCGCTTGCGGCCTCACGGGAAGCGGCCGTGACCCTGAAGGGCGTGGTCGAGGACCGAGACCCCAAATTCGGGCTGACCAGAGTCTCCATTCCGGGCGGAATGGTGTTTGCTCCCCCGCCTCCGCGGGCGGCTGGCGCAATTGGCGAGCTGCGTCGCATTCGAATTCTGGCAAGTGACGTCAGCCTGGCTCGCGAGCAGCCGGGTCGCAGTTCGATCCTGAATGTCTTGCCCGCGCGGGTGACGGCCATGAAACCCCTGGACGACTACGAGGTCCTGGTGGTCGTCGCGCTCGGCGAAAACGGCGAGGGGGCGCGCCTCCTGTCCCGCATGACCCGAAAATCCTCGATGGAGCTCGGGCTTGCCGAGGGGCAAAGCGTTTATGCTCAGGTCAAATACGTATCGCTCAACCCTGGCCGTGGCGATGTGGGCCTGGAGCCGTGAGACCGCACGCTTTCCTGCGCGGATCGGTCGATGGCAAGCCGCAGCCGCCGGCCAAGGCGCTGCGCCATCGGCGTGAAAGCCGGATCACGCGCGACGAACGTCCCGTTCACACCTTCCGTCGCCTCGACTTGGCGAAGGTGTCGAAGGCGACAGCCAGCACGATGATCACCCCGATGACGATCTGCTGGATGTAGGAGGAAATGTTCATCAGCACGAGGCCGTTGAGCAGAACGCCGATGAGGATCGAGCCGATGACGGTGCCGAAGATGGTTCCCGATCCGCCGAAAAGGCTGGTGCCGCCGATCACCACCGAGGCGATCACGGTGAGCTCGTAGCCGGTGCCGGCGACCGCCTCAGCGGAATTGAGCCGCGCCGCCAGCACGAACGCGCCGAGGCCGGCGAAGAAGCCCATGATGACATAGACGCTGGCGATGACCCGGTTGACGTTGAGGCCGGAAAGGCGCGCGGCCTCCGGGTTGCCGCCGACCGCGTAAACCTGGCGGCCATAGCGGGTATAGCGCAGCGTGACATGGGCGAGCGCCGCCGCGACGAGAAAGATGATCACCGGGATCGGCACCGGGCCGATCTTGCCCTGGCCCCACCAGGTGAACGACGGCTGGAAGCCGGAGATCGGGCCGCCGGCGGCGAACAGGAGCGCGGCGCCGCGAAAGGCCGACATGCCGCCGAGCGTCACGACGAAGGGAGGAACCTTGAGCCGGGTGATCGCGAGGCCCTGGAGATAGCCGCCGGCGATCCCGACCGCGATGGCGGCCAGCGCCGCGGCGCCCCAGCCGTAGCCGACGCCGCCCTCGCCGACGGTGAAGCGGTTCTCGAGGCCGCCCTTCTCGACCGCTGCGGCGACCAGCCCGGCGAAGGCGAGCAGCGAGCCGACCGAAAGATCGATGCCGGCGGTCAGGATCACGAAGGTCATGCCGACAGCGAGCAGCCCGGTGATCGAAACCTGCCGCATCACGTTGAAGAGGTTGATTTCCGAAAGGAACCTCGGCTCGATCACCGCAAACAGCGCCATCAGCGCGATGAGGAACAGCGTCGGCGCGAATCTGGCGATGAAGCCGAAGATGTCCACGCCGCCAGCCGGGCTTGGTTCCGCTGCTCTTGTGTCAGTCATTGCGCGCCTCAAGAAGCCTGCGCGCGACTTTCGGCCGCGCCGTCGTGGAAAGTCATCATCGACATCAGGATTTCCTGGGTCGCATCATTGCGGGCGATCTCGCCGGTCACCCGGCCCTCGCGCATGGTGACGATACGGTCGCTGACCGCAAGGATTTCCGGCAGTTCCGACGAAATCACGACGACCGCGATGCCGGCCTTCGCCATCTCGATCAGGAGGTTGTGAACCTCGACCTTGGACCCGACGTCGATCCCGCGCGTCGGCTCGTCGACGATGAGAATCTTCGGCCTCAGCGCGAGCCAGCGCGCCAGCACGACCTTCTGCTGATTGCCGCCGGAGAGAAGGCCAGCGGCCTGGTCGGGGCTCGCCATCCGAATGCTCAGCTGGCGGCGGAATTCCTCGACCAGCGCGTCTTCGCGCCGTTCGTCGATGAACCAGCCGCGGCTTATCTGCTCCTGCGCGGCGATCGACATGTTGGTCCGGATCGCGAGGCTGAGAAAGAGCGCCTGCTTCTTCCGGTCCTCGGGCACAAGGCCGACGCCGTTGGTCATCGCGTCGCGGGGACCGGAGAATTTCACCGGCTTCCCGTCGATCCGGATGACGCCCTCGTCAAATGCGTCCGCGCCAAAAATCGCTCGCGCCGTCTCGGTGCGGCCTGCGCCGACCAGCCCGGCGAGCCCAAGGATCTCGCCGCGATGGACGGTGAGCGAGACGTCGACGAGTTCGATGGCGTGCGGATCGCGCGCATTGCGCCGTCGCGTCAGCCCCTCGACCTCGAGCGCGACCGGCCCGTGTTCGGGGATCGCCCTTTCGCCGTAAAGCGCGCCGACGTCGCGTCCGACCATCATCCGGATGATGGCCTCGACATTCGTGTCGGCGACCGCGCCGGAACTGACGAAATGTCCGTCGCGCAGCACCGTGTAGCGGTCGCAGAGGCGGAAGACTTCTTCGAGCCGATGGGTGACGAAGATGATCGACAGGCCCTCGGCCTTGAGCGTGGTTACGATGCGGGCGAGATTGGCGACCTCGGCTTCGCTCAGCGCCGAGGTCGGCTCGTCCATGACGATGAGCCGCGAACGCATCGAGAGCGCCCGGGCGATCTCGACCAGTTGCTGCTCGGCGACCGAGAGATCGCGGACCAGCGTCATCGGGTCACGCTTGAGCCCGATCTTGTCGGTGATCGCACGGGTGTCCTCAGCGAGGCGCCGCCAGCTGATGAACAGCCTCGAGCCCGGTTCGCGGCCGATGAACACGTTTTCGGCGATCGTCATATCCGGAGCGAGCGTGAATTCCTGATAAATGGTGACGATGCCGGCGCGCTGCGCGTCATGCGGCGAAGCGAACGAGACGGGCTCCCCGAAGAGCTCGATCGTCCCGGCGTCGGCGCTGTGCGCGCCGGACAGGATCTTGAGCAGCGTCGACTTGCCGGCGCCGTTCTCGCCGAGAAGGGCGTGGATTTCGGCCTGGCCCACTTCGAGATGCACGCCCTCGAGCGCAAGGACGCCTGGAAAGCGCTTGCTGATCCCGGTCATCTTGAGGATCGGACGGTTGAGCTCGGCAGGAGCGGATGAAAGCGCCGCAGGCGCGTTAGCCATTCAGGAGCGCTCGCTTATTCGGGTGGGCAGTTGAGGAAAAGGGCGCGCCGCGCATGGCGCGCCCTTGAGGCCACGCCTTCGGCTACTTCACTTCGTTGAGGCGCTCGGCTTCCTTCAGATTGTCTTTGGTGATCGCGACAGGAGTCAGCAACGTGATCTGCTGCTCCGGCTTTTTGCCGCTCTTGAGGTACTCAGCCATGATATCGACGGCGATCGCGCTCTGCTTCGCGGGGAATTGCTCGATCGTCGCGGTGAGTTCGCCGTCGCGCACCTTTCCCAGCGCCTCGGGCAGCGCGTCGAAGCCGATGATGACGACGCCTTTGAGATTGCGCGCTTTGAGCGCTTCGATCGCGCCGAGCGCCATGTCGTCGTTGGCGGCGTTGATGACCTGGGGCGGAGCGCTCATCCCGGCGAGCAGGGATTCCGTGACTTTGAGGCCGTCGTCGCGGTGGAAGTTGGCGGTCTGCTCCGCCACGATCTTGTAGTTGGGACCGGCCTTGTCGAGCACGTTGTGCAGCCCCTTGTTCCGGTCGATCGCCGGGCTCGCGCCGGGTGAGCCCTGGAGATTGACGATCGTCGCTCCGTTCGGGAACATCTTGACGATCAGGTTGCCCTGAGCCTCGCCGCCCTTGACATTGTCGGCGCCAACATGGCCGATGATACTGGTGACGGAGGGTACCCGCCGGTCGATGGTGACCACTGGCACCTTGGCGTCGATCGCTTCCTGTAGCGCTGGCGCCAGAGCGTCCTGATCCTTCGGGCTGATCACGATTTCCTTGACCCCTTTGGTGAGCGCCGCCTCAATGTCAGCAGTCTGCTTGGGCGACTGATCCTGGCCGTCGCTTTCGATGTAGCTAAGCCCGTCTTTATCCGCCTCGGCCTTTAGTCCATCGTTCATCATGTGGACGAAGAAGGGAAAGTTCAATCCTGGAACGGAGAGCAGGATCAGCGGTTTGTCCGCAGCGAAGGCTGGCGTGGCGAGTGCGATCGCCATGAAACTTGCGATCGCAATTCGGCGGGTGATGCGCATGGTTGTTACCTCCCTTGCGCCGGACTGACATGTTAGCCGGCATTGGCCAAACATGTCCGAAATCGCGCCCGGCGACAAGACCGCATTGATTGGATCCAGTCGAATGGCCGCAAATTTCTCCGCGCCGCTCGAGGTTCTGAGCGAGAGGCGCTTAAGACTCCCTCACGCCGCCTCGATCGCCATAGCGGTCGCCTCGCCGCCGCCGATGCACAGCGACGCGACGCCGCGCTTTCCGCCCCGCGCGCGCAATGCGGCGATCAGCGTCACGAGAATGCGCGCGCCCGAGGCGCCGATCGGATGGCCGAGGGCGCAGGCGCCGCCGTTGACGTTGACCTTCTCGTGCGGGAGACCGAGGTCGCGCATCGCCGCCATCGCGACCACCGCGAAGGCCTCGTTGATCTCGTAGAGATCGACCGACTCCTTGCTCCAGCCGGTCTTGTCGAGGAGCTTCCTGAGCGCGCCGATCGGGGCGATCGGGAAATCTTTCGGCGCGGCCGCATGAGTTCGCGTGCGCGACGACGCGGACGAGCGGATGCGCGCCGCGCTTCTCGGCCTCGCTCTGGCGCATCAGGATCAAGGCCGCCGCGCCGTCGGAGATCGAACTCGAATTGGCCGCCGTCACCGTGCCGCCGTCGCGGAAGGCGGGCTTGAGCGTCGGGATTTTTTCCGGGCGCGCCTTGGGCGGCTGCTCGTCGGTCGCGACGACCGCCTCGGACTTGCCCGACTTTACGCTGACCGCGGCGATCTCCCAAGCGAAGTCGCCATGGCTGATGGCGCGATTGGCGCGATCGAGCGAGGCGAGCGCGTAAGCATCCTGCTGCTGGCGGGTGAACTGATAACTTTCAGCGCAATCCTCGGCGAAGGTCCCCATCAGGCGCCCCTTGTCGTAGGCGTCCTCGAGGCCGTCCAGAAACATATGGTCGATGGTGCGGCCGTGGCCCATGCGATAGCCGGTGCGGGCGCGGTCGAGGAGGTAGGGCGCGTTGCT
The DNA here is from genome assembly GCA_963761435.1 of uncultured Alphaproteobacteria bacterium. Classification (GTDB taxonomy): domain Bacteria; phylum Pseudomonadota; class Alphaproteobacteria; order Rhizobiales; family Beijerinckiaceae; genus Roseiarcus. Next base: position 484,002 of record CAVXHJ010000017.1, read on the forward strand.
CATGCTCTCCATGCCGCCGGCGACGACGACGTCGGCCGAGCCCGCGCGCAAGAGGTCGTGCGCGACCATCGCCGCCTTCATGCCCGAGCCGCACATCTTGTTGATCGTGGTCGCGCCAGCCGCGAGCGGCAGTCCGGCCCCGATCGCCGCCTGACGCGCCGGGGCCTGGCCCTGGCCCGCCGGCAATACGCAGCCCATGAGGATTTCGTCGACGCTGTCGGCCGCGATCCCCGCCCGCTCGACCGCGGCCCCGATCGCGCGCGCGCCAAGAGCGGGCGCGCCGACGTCCTTCAAGTCGCCGAGAAAGCCGCCCATCGGCGTGCGCGCCGCGCCGACGATGACGACTGGGTCCTGAGCGCTCATGACGTTTGCTCCGTCCCGTTTGCCTCACGCACTCTTGCGCGTTGGCGCAGTCGGCGTAAGCTTGGTTCTGGGCGCTCTTTCGCCCCTGTTGCGATGGAGGTCCGAGTCGACGACGATGTCGAATTTCTTGATCTCAGATCAAATCCGTATCGGTTGAGGTTTCGTCCGCGGACCGAGACGCCAACCCTCGATAGTTACGTCATTCGAGGCGATCCGAAAAGTGGGCGGCCATTCCCGCCAAGCGACCTGAAGCCCAATCGCGTCGCTTTCATCGGCGTTTCGCGAAACGGCGCGATTGACTGCGCGCCGATGAGTTGGGCCCAGCACGTTCATATGAACATCGAGGAAGTGCGCCGGGTCATTCCCCGAAGCGAGCAGCTATACGCTCTGGCCGTCTCGGCGCTGCTCGAAACCGCCAATGGGTCGCTTGTCCTTGCCCGGCGGTCGCACGAGGTCGAGTTGCATCCGGGTTGCTGGCATGTGAGCGCTGGCGGATATGTTGATTTGTTGAAGGCTCAGAAATCTCGCAGTCTCTTTCACACAATATTCGCCGAAATCGCCGAGGAGACCAACGTTCTCCCCCAAAATCTCCAATTTGTCGAACAACTGTTCCTCTGCAGGGCGCTACATCCCGCGTCCAGCCTGGTCGAGGCGTGCTTCTATTCGCGTACGAACCTCAGTGATCGTGAAACATTGTCGAGAGCGGCGAAAGCGGCAGACAGGCACGAAGGCGCCATCCACATCTTCTCGATGAAGGAAGTCCGCGATCTCCTGGATGCGGAGCCGTTCGTCCCGAGCGGGCGGGCCATTCTGCGCTTCATGATTGATCGACGGACGCCGGAATAGGCCATCGGCGCGCCATCCGCGGCCAAGACGGGGGAGCGCCGCGGCGCCGATATCGGACACGCGCCCCGCGCGAGATCGCGGCCGACCATCGTCATCCGCTCACTTGTCGGAGAACAGGGTCAGCAGCACCTTGCCTTTGTCGCCGATGACGCAGACGAGAGTTTGCGGCTTTGTCGTTTTCGTGCGTTCGACATAGGCGTCGCCGATCACGACGGTCCGGATCGGCACGTTTTCGATTTTTTCGTCCGCCTTGATGATCTTCGCGCTGTCGAGGTCGATCAGCACGTCCTTCACCTGCGGATATTTCTGCTTGAGCGCGATCAGGCCGCTGGCTTTGCAGGCGTCGGCCTCGGGGGACAGCGTCTCCGCGGCGGCCGAGCCTGCGACCAGGAATGCGGCCAGCGCCAGTCCGAACCCGCTCTTTGCCATGGCGATCAACTCCCCTCCAGCTTGCCTCTCCGAACAAACTTCCGGCTGCCGCCGGATGTTCCCGCTTTCAGCCGGCGGCGCCCGCATGGTAAATCGATCGTGCATGTCCCTCTCGAGCGATGAGATCGAGCGCTACGCGCGCCAGATCGTGCTGCATGGGCTCGGCGGCCCGGGCCAGAACAGGCTGAAGAGCGCGCGCGCGCTCGTCGTCGGCGCGGGCGGCCTTGGCTCTCCGGCGCTGCAATATCTGGCGGGCGCGGGCGTCGGTACGCTCGGGATCGCCGACGACGACGCGGTCGCGCTCTCCAATCTGCATCGCCAGATCATTCATGGAACGCATGACATCGGACGGCCGAAGACGGAGAGCGCCGCGGCGGCGATCGAACGCATCAATCCGCATGTCGCGGTCGAGCCGATCGCTCTCAGGCTCGATGCTTCGAACGCGGGCCCGATCGTGCGGCGCTTCGATGTCGTGCTCGACGGCTCGGATAATTTCGCCACCCGCTATGCGCTCTCCGACGCCTGCTTCCACGAGCGGCGTCCACTCGTCTCAGCCGCGCTCGGCGAGTTCGACGGCTCCCTGACGACGCTGAAGCCCTACGAGAATGGCGCTGACGGCGCGCCCAATCCAACCTATCGCTGCCTGTTCCCGGAGCCGCCGGAGCCGGGGACGATCCCGACCTGCGCCGAGGCTGGCGTGCTGGGCGCGCTCGGCGGCGTGCTTGGCTCGCTGATGGCGCTCGAGGCGATCCGCGAAATTGTCGGCGGCTTCGGCGACGGCGACGAGGGCCTGGTCGGGCGGCTCCTGATGATCGATACCCGCGCGATGCGCTTCGAGACGCTGCGCTACCGCTGGGATCCGGACAATCCGCTCTCGGGCGGCCGGGCTGCGGTCGAGGCGCTGGGGACCGGGCCGGCGTAGGCTCTTATCCGGCGGCGCTCGCGCGTGGTCAGTCCGCGCGCCGATCGGGTCGCGCGCGGACCTGTTTCGCCGAGGCCGTCAGACGTCGTCGAAGCCGCCGCCGCCGTCCGAACCGTCGAATGTCGAGTCGTCCAGGTTGTCGAAGTTGGCGTCCTGGACGCCGGGCGCGCCGGGATCGAACTGCTGGAAGTCGGCGTTGTCGCGACCGCCGCCGGTCGCGCCGTCGTAATAGTTGTTGATCTCCGTCACTTCCGTCGGGTTGCCGGACAGGCCCGAGCCGCCGAATCCGGCGGCGCCGGCCCCGCCAAAGAGCCCGCCGCCATGGCCGCCAAAGAGGCCGCCGAGCAGATTGCCGAGGACGACGCCGCCGGCGACGCCCGTCGCGGTCGAGGCTGCGTTTTGCAGGAAGCCGCCGCCGGCCGAAGGCTGCGGCTGGCCCCATGGGCCGGGCTGGGGCGGATAACCCTGTGGGGGCGCCGGCGGGTAGCCGCCTTGAGGCGGAGGCGGCGCGTAGCCTCGCGGCGGCGGGGGGGCTGGCCCGCGCTGATAGGCCTGCGGATCAGCGTCCGGCCGGGGCGGGGGAGAAGACGGACCGGGGCCGAAAATGGACCTGCCGAGATTGCCGAGGAAACTGCCGTGTTCCTGGCCCTGATCGGCGCCCTGCTGCCCGGCCGCCTCGAGCTGGGAAATCCGGTTGGCCGCAGCCTCCAAGGCCTGCTGCTGGACGAGTACGGTCTGCGCCAGCACATAGGGCGCATGCGGCGCGGCGCGAACCGCGTCGCTGATGAAGGATTTCGGCTTCGGGGTCACGCTGGGTCGCGGCAGCCGAGTTGACGCGCTGGAAAAGGCCACCAAGCATCTGGCGTTCTTCGGGGGTCATGTCGATCTCCCTGGGGGCGGATCGCCCGCGCCCGGCATATAGCGACGCATGCGGCCAATCCAAGGCTATGGGGCGGGTTTTTCGCGCAAGCGCGGCGCGGTTATCCCGGCGGCCCGCGCCGGGCGGCGCGCCTTTACTCAGGCTTGTCGATCGTCTAGGCGAAGGTCGCGAAAGGCTTGGGCGCCGCGCATGGTCGCTGCGCCGGGGCTTCGCGCGTCCAAAAAAGGCGGAAGAGCAATCGACGATGGCCAATGTTGTCGTTGTCGGCGCCCAGTGGGGCGACGAAGGAAAAGGCAAGATCGTCGATTGGCTGTCGGTCGGCGCCGACATTGTGGTGCGGTTCCAGGGCGGCCATAACGCCGGCCATACGCTCGTGATCGACGGCAAGACCTACAAGTTCGCGCTGCTTCCTTCGGGCGTCGTCCGGCCCGGTAAACTCTCGATCATCGGCAACGGCGTCGTTCTCGATCCCTATCATCTCATCGAGGAGATCGAGAAATTGCACGGCCAGGGGGTCGAGGTGACGCCGGCCAACCTCAAGATCGCCGAGAACGTCCCGCTGATTCTGTCGCTCCACCGCGAACTCGACGCCCATCGCGAGTCGGGGAACGTCAGCGGCGCCAAGATCGGGACCACCAAACGCGGCATCGGCCCCGCCTACGAGGACAAGGTCGCCAGACGCGCGATCCGCCTGATGGACCTCGCCGATCTCGATACGCTCGACGACAAGGTCGAGCGCCTGCTCGCCCATCATGGTCCGCTCTGTCGCGGCCTCGAATTGCCGGCGCCAAGCGCAGCCGCCATTCGTGACGAGCTGGTCGCGATCGCGCCGAAGGTTCTGCCGTTCATGGCGCCGACGTTCGAGATTCTCGACAGCGAGCGACGCGCGGGCAAGCGCATTCTGTTCGAAGGCGCGCAAGGCGCCATGCTGGACATCGATCACGGCACGTATCCGTACGTGACGTCCTCGAACACGGTCGCGGCCAACGCCGCTACCGGCTCGGGCCTTGGGCCGAGAGCGATCGGCTATGTGCTCGGGATCGCCAAAGCCTATACGACGCGCGTCGGCGGCGGCCCCTTCCCGACTGAGCTCGACAACGAGGTCGGCCGCCTGATCGGCGAACGCGGCCGCGAATTCGGCACCAACACCGGGCGCCCACGCCGATGCGGCTGGTTCGACGCGGTGCTCGTGCGCCAGGCGGTGCGCACATGCGGCATCGACGGTCTCGCCCTGACCAAGCTTGACATCCTCGATGGCTTCGAGACCATCAAGGTGGCGACGCGTTACCGGCTGAAGGGCGAGGAGATCGACTATCTGCCGGCTTCGCAATCCGCGCAGGCGCAGATCGAGCCGGTCTACGAGACGATCGAAGGCTGGAGCGGGGCGACGAGCAAGGCGCGCTCGTGGGCCGAGCTGCCGGCGCAAGCGATAAAATATGTGCGCCGAATCGAGGAGCTGGTGGGCGCCCCCGTCGCCTTATTATCGACCAGTCCTGAGCGCGACGATACGATTCTTGTGCATGATCCGTTTCAGGACTAAGGGACCGGTCGCGGGTTCGTTGAGAGCGGTTGAGCTGACGCTTCATGGCTGATTATCATTCGCTGCTCACGCGAGCCGTCGCCAATTTGCCGAGCGGCGGGACGTCGGCGACGCGCGATGCAATCTATAGCCGCGCGCGCAAGGCCTTGCTCGAACAGCTCAGGAGCCTGCGTCCGCCGTTGCCGGAAAGCGACATCGCCCGCGAGGCGAACGCGCTCGACGCGGCGATCGCCAAGATCGAGGGGGCCTATGGGCGTCAAGACGCCGCTCCGGCCTCCACGCCCTCGCCTCCCGCAGCGCCCCCGCCGTCGCCGAGGCCAGCGGCGTCGGCCCCGCCCTCGCTACCCGTCCAGCGCCCCTCCTCGCCCGCGGAGCCGAAGAGCGCGCCGATGGCCGCCTCCGCGGCTCCCGCTTTTCAGCCGGGCGCTCCGCAGCGGCCTCCGTCGCCGGCGCCCCGCGCCCAACCGGCAGCGAGCGCGCCGCCGCAAGCGCCAGCCGCGTCCCCCGGCAGGCCAGCCGCTGTGACGCCGCCCGCCGCGGCCAATCCCCCTCCGGCGGGTCGACCCCAGCCGGCGTTCGCCGCCACGAAGGCGCCGCCCCCCGCCTCGAAGCCCAGTCCGATTGTCAACGTGGCTCAGGCGCGCGACGGCAGGCCGGACGATCTCGGGGCGCCGCCGCCCAACCTCGCCAAGGCGGCTCGGTCGAGCAGGGTGGTGGACGAGGTCCACGGCTCCGACGCGCCGCCCGTCGTGGCGACCCGTTCGGACGAACCGGTGCAATCGGCCGCCGCGCCAGAAGTGCCGGGCGACACCGATCGCCCCGGCTCGGCCGGGAGACCGGACCTGGAAGGCCAGCGCCCGGTCGTCCCGAACGCAGAGGACAAAAGGCCGAGGCCGTGGTTGTGGATCGCCGCAGCCGTCGTCCTTGGCGTTGTCCTGGCGGTGGCCGGCGCGGCGATACTGATGCGACAGAAACCGCAGGACCTCGCCCTCAGGCCGCCGGTCGAAGCGGCCGAGCCCCCCGCGCCCCAGCCTCAGGCGAAGATCGCCCAGCGGGTCGACGCCGGCCCGGCGACCCAGCCTGCGCCTGCGCCTGCCGCGAGCGAGCCGAAAGCGGACCAACCGAGCGCTCAAGGCGCGGCCGCGCCGCCGACCCCGGCGGCGGAATCGCCCAGCCCGCCCGCAGCGCCCGCGCCGTCCGCAGGCCGCGCCGCGATGCTTGTCGCGTCGGCCGACAATCCGCAGAAGCCGGTCGTCAGCTTGGGCTCCACGGTCTGGTCGTTGATTCCGGCGGCGCCCGGCCAGCCGGCGAGCGTTGCGGTCAAGGCCGAGGCCGACATCCCCGATCTCAAGATGCACGCCACGATGACCTTGAGGAAAAACACCGACCCGACCCTGCAGGCGACGCATACGATCGATCTCAAATTCTCGTTCGCCGAGGGCGCGCCGATCACCGGCTTCAAGGACGTCGGCCTGCCGCAGATGCGCAAGGAGGATTCAACCGCCGCCGAAGCGCTGACGAGCGTCAAGGTCAAGATCAGCGACGTCTATTTTCTCATCGCGCTGGCCAAGGGCGATGCTGACACGGCCCGCAACCTTGATTTGATGCAGACGCGCGCCTGGTTCGACTTCCCGCTCCTGCTCAACGATGATCGCATCGCCAAGGTCGTGTTCCAGAAATCGCCTGAGGGGGAGGCGATGCTGGAGAAGGCGTTCGAGGCGTGGAAGTGAGTCGAGGCGCTAAAGCCTGTTGCGTTGTCGTGGATTCGTCATCGCGAGGAGCGAAGCGACGTGGCGATCCATGGGAAGCAAGGCGTCCGACGTTCCTGGATTGCTTCGCTCCGCCCGCAATGACGGACCCGGCTCCAAGACATCGCATCACGCGCTAACCCCGCAGGTTGAACACCCGGGTCGAGACGAAATAGCCGTCCTCGATGATTCCGAAGGCGACCGGCGTCCCGAAGCAGTCGGCGTAGGCCGCCCCCCGCATCGGCGCAGGGCCGCGGAGAAGCAGTTTCTGCCCCCGTCTTAAGGTCGCAGCGCCGGTCCGGTCGATGGCCAGGATCGGGAGTTCGGCGAGACCGGCCTTGACCGGCAGAAGCGAGCCGGCCATCAGGCCAGCGGCATCGGACAGGCGATCGAGCTCGACCGCTGTGTCGGCGGAAAACGGGCCGACGCGGGTCCGGCGCAATTCGATCACATGGCCGTAGCAGTCGAGCGCGCGGCCAAGGTCGCGCGCGATCGCGCGAACATAGGCGCCCTTGCCGCAATCGGCTTCAAGCACCGCCGTGTCGCGCTCGGCCGAAATCAGGTCGAGCCGGTAGACCTGGATCGTGCGCGGTTGAATCTCGAAGGTCTCGCCTTCGCGCGCCAGGTCGTAGGCGCGCGCGCCGTCGATGCGAATGGCGGAAAAGGTCGGCGGCGTCTGCAGAATGTCGCCGACGAAGCGGGGCAGCAAGGCCTCGATCTCGGCCGGGGAAGGGCGCCGGTCGGAACGCGCGACGATCTCGCCCTCGGCGTCGTCGGTCGCGCTTTCCTCGCCCCAGCGGACGCGGAAGCGGTAAGCCTTGGCGCCGTCCTGAACGATCGGCACGGTCTTCGTCGCCTCGCCGAACGCGACCGGCAGCACGCCCGAGGCGAGCGGGTCGAGCGTGCCGGCGTGGCCCGCCTTCTTGGCGTTGAAAAGGAACTTGAGCCGCCCAACCGCCTGGGTGGACGACACGCCTGTCGGCTTGTCGAGATTGATCCACCCGTCGATCTCGATGCGGGACGTGCGCTTCTGCGGCTTGCCGCGCCGGCCTTCGTGCGGCTCGGGGTTGGAAAGTCCGCCCTCGAGAGCGTCGTCGATCATGCCTTGTCCTCGTCGCCGCGACCCTCGAGATCTCGCGCCACCTCCGGGGACCTGAGGAGCGCGTCCATGCGCGCCTGCGCATCGAAGCTCGTATCCAGGGCGAAGCGGAGTTCCGGCGCGAACTTCAGATTGACGCGGCGCGCGACGAGAGCGCGCAGCTCCTTCTTGTGGCGGTCGAGCGCCTCGACCGTCTCCCCGGAACCCGCGCCGCCGAGCGGCATCACCAGGATCGTCGCCAGCTTGAGATCCGGCGACATGCGCACAAGCGGTATCGTTACCGGACGGCGGTCGAGCGCGTCGTCGCGCAGTTCGCCGCGGGCGAGAATCTCGGCGACCGCGTGGCGGATCAGTTCGCCGATGCGTTCCACCCGGTGACTCGGGGTGTGGAGTTTGGACGAAAAGCGGGGCATTGGTTGACCTTGCGCGCGGCGCGTCCAACTCTTCGTCAGCCGGATCGCGGAACGAACGGGGCGTCTAGATCGTCGCGAGCCGCACCGAGAAATCCGGCAAGGCGGCGATGATCAGCGCTTCGTCCGGCCCGCGCTCGGCGACCGAGCGCCAGCGCTCGCCTTGCGGCCCCTGATGGACAAAGGTCACCCGGCGGGCGGCGTCAATGCCGGTGTCCCGCATGCGCAGAATTTCGGTCGCCGCGAAGGAGCGGCGGTCGAAACCTTCGGCGGCCCGGGTGAGATGAGTTCGCATGATTTCGTTCCGTCCGCGATAAGTCACAGCGTGCGGCGGATCTCCTCGACGTTATAGCATTCGATGACGTCGCCGACCCGCATGTCCTGATAGTTCTCGAACGCCATGCCGCACTCCTGCCCGGCCTGCACCTGGGCGACTTCGTCCTTGAAGCGCTTGAGCGTCGAAAGCCTGCCCTCATGCACGACGACGCTGTCGCGGATCAGGCGCACATGCGCGCCGCGCTGCACGACGCCGTCGATCACCCGGCAGCCCGCGACGGTCCCGACCTTGGAGATGTTGAACAATTCGAGAATCTGCGCGTTGCCCAGCATCGTCTCGCGCAAGGTCGGCGCAAGCATCCCCGAGAGGGCCGCCTTCACGTCGTCGACCAAATTGTAGATGATGTTGTAGTACCGGATTTCCACGCCGTCCTGCTCGGCGAGGTCCCGCGCCTCCTTATTCGCGCGAACGTTGAAGCCAAGGATGACCGCCTTCGAGGCCGCGGCCAAAGTCACGTCGGATTCGGTTATGCCGCCGGCGCCGCCATGGATGACCCGCGCCACGACCTCGTCGTTGCCAAGCTTCTCGACCGCGGCCGTGATCGCCTCGACCGACCCCTGGACGTCGCCCTTGAGGACAATCGGCATTTCCTTGTGCCCGGCCGCCTTCAGGTTGCTCATCATGTCGGAGAGCGAGGTCCGTAGCGCCGGTCCGCGCGCCGCCTGCTTCTCTCGCCTCTGACGCTCGCGATATTCCGTGATCTCCCGCGCGCGCGCTTCGGACTCGACCACGGCGACGCGGTCGCCCGCGTCCGGGGCGCCGGAGAATCCGAGCACTTCGACCGGCGTCGAGGGGCCAGCCGCCTCGACGGTCTCGCCCTTGTCGTCGAGCAGCGCTCTGACCCGGCCCCAGTGCGAGCCTGCGACGACCAGCGCGCCGACCCTGAGCGCGCCCCGTTGCACGAGCACCGTCGCCACCGGCCCGCGCCCGCGGTCGAGCCTCGCCTCGATGACCGTGCCTTCGGCGCCGCGGTCCGGGTCGGCGACGAGGTCGAGCAGCTCGGCCTGCAGCGCGATCGCCTCGAGCAGCTTGTCGAGGTTGATGTTCTTGGTCGCCGAGACCTCGACCGCGAGCGTGTCGCCGCCAAACGCCTCGACCTGAACGTCGTGTTGCAGAAGCTCCTGCATCACCCGCTGCGGATTGGCTTCGGGCTTGTCGATCTTGTTGATGGCGACAATGATCGGGGCCTTGGCCGCCTTCGCGTGGCGAATCGCCTCGATCGTCTGCGGCATGACGCCGTCGTCGGCCGCGACGACCAGGACGACGATGTCGGTGACTTTCGCGCCGCGCGCGCGCATGGCGGTGAAGGCCGCGTGGCCCGGCGTATCGATGAACGTAATCGTCTCGCCGCCGGGCGCGACGACCTGATAGGCGCCGATATGCTGAGTGATGCCGCCGGCTTCACCCGCGACCACATTGGCGTGGCGGATCGCATCGAGCAGCGACGTCTTGCCGTGGTCGACGTGGCCCATGATGGTGACGATGGGCGGGCGCGGAACGGACGCGCCTTCCTGGTCGGGGCGGTCAAAGAGACCCTCCTCGACATCGGATTCGGCGACGCGTTTGACCGAATGCCCCAGTTCCTCGGCGATCAGCTGCGCGGTGTCGGCGTCGAGGACGTCTGTCAGCGTCACCATGCGGCCCTGGCGCATCAATAGCTTGATCACGTCGACCGCGCGCTCGGACATCCGGTTCGCAAGTTCCTGGATCGTGATCGCCTCGGGCAGGACGATCTCGCGGGCGATTTTCTCCTTCTGATCCTGCGCGCCGTGGCCCTTCAGCCGCTGCGTGCGCCGACGGAAGGCGGCGACCGAACGGGTGCGTTCCTCCTCGCCCGACGTTGCGCTCGTGACCGTCAGCCGGCCACGGTTGCGCTGCTCGCCGCCGCGCGGCGGCCGAGGAGTCGGGACGAGGACCTTCTGCGCGGGCAGCACGAGCGAGGGACGCCTGGCGACGCGCCGGGCCTCTTCTTCTTCGCCAGCGGGGCGCGCGAGCGCTCCCGGCAGCCCGACGCCGGGCGCGGTCGGGGCGGCGCGCGGGATCGACGGGGACGGCGCCGGCTCGCCGCCTGACAAGCGTCTTCGCGCCTCGTCTTCCGACTGGCGCTTGAAATTGGCCTCCTGCGCGCGGCGAAGCTCCTCGTCGCGCTTTCGCGCCTCGGCAGCCTCGCGTTCGAGGCGGTCGCGCGCCTCGCGTCCTCGCCGCGCCTCGGCTTCCGCGCCCTGACGGCGCCGATCCTCCTCCTCCTGCGCGCGGGCGTCGATCAGCGCCCGGCTGCGCGCTTCGCGCTGCTCGGCCGTCAGGGTGGGGAGGACAACCCCGGTTTTGGGCGGCGGCGGAGCCGCCGGCTTGAGGGGCGCGACCGGGGCGGGCCTCGCCGCGCCGGAAACCAGGGTCGAAGCCGCCGCCGGCGGCGCGGCCGGCGCCGGTCGGGGCGGGGCGCTGACGGGCGGGGCCTCGCCCGGGGTCAAAATCCGGCGCTTCACTTTCTCGACCACGACCGCCTTGCTGCGTCCGTGCGAAAAGCTCTGCCGCACCGTCCCCTGCTCGACCGGACGCTTCAGATGCAACGTCGCCTTCGGCGGCGCGGCGCCTATGGACTTGTCCGTATTGTTCGTCTCACTCATCCCTATTCCTAACCGCTTGGCTTCTCAGCCAATTTTATGGGTCCGCCAAGCGTCCCGGCGTCATCGGCCGGCGCGCCGCCGCGCTCTGTCCTGGTTGTCGGGTCCGCCTCGCTTGCGCGATAGCGGCGCAAGCGATCCGCCCTTGCGAGAAAGGCCGAACCCGCTGCGCCTTGTTTGAGCGCAGCATGTATCACATTTGCCCTCCCCAATGCCAAATCCAATTGCCGCGACGTGAACAAATCGACGCGCGCGACCGCCTCGGCCTCCGGACCGAGTTTCGCGTTCAGGACCCGGGCTCGCTTGGCCGCTCCGTCGGGAGCCCCGTCGCTCGCCTGAATCACAGCCAAGACGCCACCCGATTCGATCGCCGCGTCGACCTTGAACGCGCCGGCGACGACAAGGCCGGCTTTGTTCGCCATCGACAGCGACTGAAGCGCGTCGCTCTCGAGGAGCGCGTCGACCGTTTCGGCGAGCGAAATGGGCGCCTCCGCCTTGGCTCGGAAGGCGCGCGAGAACGACTGTCTTAAGGCCGCCCGGCTCACCGTCTCGAAGTTCAGTCGCGTCCACACCCCGCGGCCTGGCAGCCGACGACGAATATCCGGCGCCACCGACCCGTCGGGGCTCAGGACGAAGCGCAGCATCGCCTCGGGGGCGTCCTTGGTCCCCGTTACAATGCAGGTCCGCTCCGACCCGACCTCGTCGCTGACGCTCCTTTTCCGCAATCGACCAATCCTACGCGGCGCTAAGCGCCTTCGCCTTCCTCCGCTGGGGCGCTCTCCTCAGGCGCGGGCGCCTCGATCCAGCCCGCGCGCACGCGCGCGTCCAGGATCATGGCGTCGGCCTGCGCCCGCGAGACGTCGAAGCCGGTGAGAAAGCCGGGTTTCGCCGTCTCGCCGCTCTCGCCCCGTTCCGTCCAGCCGACAAGGTCGTCGCTCGCGCAATCGGCGAGATCCTCGAGCGTCTTGACGCCGTTCTCACCGAGCTTGACCAGCATTGGCGTGGTCAGACCAGCGATCTGCTTGAGTTCGTCCGACACCCCCAGCGCTTTGCGCTGGTCGTCGAATTCGGCTTCGATCCGGGCAAGATGTCCCTGCGCGCGGGATTGGATTTCAGCCGCCGTGTCGGCGTCGAACCCTTCGATCAGCCCAAGCTCGCGCGGTTCGACATAGGCGATCTCCTCGACCGTGCGGAAGCCTTCCGAGGCCAGGAGCTGGGCGACGGTCTCGTCGACGTCGAGCGCCTCCATGAAGGTCTGCGTGCGCTCGGCGAATTCCTTCTGCCGGCGCTCGGATTCCTCAGCCTCGGTCAGAATGTCGATGTCCCAGCCGGTGAGCTGCGAGGCAAGGCGCACATTCTGCCCGCGCCGGCCGATCGCCAGCGAAAGCTGGTCGTCGGGAACGACGACCTCGATGCGCGTCGAATCCTCGTCCAGCACGACCTTCATGACCTCGGCCGGCTGGAGCGCGTTGACGATGAAGGTGGCGGCGTCCGGCGACCACGGAATGATGTCGATCTTCTCGCCCTGCAATTCATTGACGACCGCCTGCACGCGCGAGCCGCGCATGCCCACGCAGGCCCCCACCGGGTCGATCGAGGAATCGTTCGACACAACCGCGATCTTGGCGCGCGAGCCCGGATCGCGAGCGACCGACTTTACTTCGACGATTCCGTCGTAGATTTCCGGCACCTCCTGAGCGAACAGCTTGGAGGTGAATTGCGGATGGGTCCGGGAAAGGAAGATCTGCGGGCCGCGGGCCTCGCGCCGGACGTCGTAGACGTAGGCGCGGATGCGATCGCCCGGCCGGAACATCTCGCGGGGGATCATCTCGTCGCGGCGCACGACCGCCTCGCCCGCGCCGGCGCCGCCGAGATCGACCACGACGTTTCCGTACTCGACCCGCTTCACCTGGCCGTTGATGATGTCGCCGATGCGGTCCTTGTAGACATCGTATTGCTTGTCGCGCTCCGCCTCGCGGATCTTTTGCACCAGCACCTGCTTGGAGGCCTGAGCGGGAATGCGCCCGTAGTCGAACGGCGGCAGCGATTCGGCGATCCAGTCGCCGATCTGAGCCGAGGGATTCTTCTTCTGCGCCTCGGTGAGCGTCATCTGCGTCGCTTCGTTCTCGACCTCGTCGACAACCAGCAGAAGCCGGGAAAACCGGATCTCGCCGGTTTTCGGGTTGATCTCCGCGCGCACTTCGGTCTCCTGGCCGTAGCGCGAGCGCGCGGCCTTCTGCATCGCGTCCTCCATCGACGCCAGAACGATCGCGCGATCGATCGATTTCTCCCGCGCGACCGCGTCGACGATCTGCAACAGTTCAAGTCGATTGGCGCTAACGGCCATGATTGTCTCCTTCATCAGGCCCGTGCGGCTTTGACGCCGCGCCGCGGGCCGCGGCTTTGGATTTGTTTGGCTTCCGCTCGGCGCGTGGATCGGTCTGCCGGCCGTTCCCCGGCTTGCGCTCATGTCCTCGCTTCGCGTCCTTGAGCGCCGCCTTTTCGCGCCGTAAGGCGGCGCGTATCAGATCGTCGGTCAAGATGAGCCGCGCCTCCGCCATCTCGCGGATCGTCAGCTCGGCTTCGCTCCTTCCGTCGTCGGCGACGAGCGTCATCCGAACCGAAGGGCCGCCGGGTCCAGAACCGACGGCCGCGAGAACCCCGCGAAAGCGCTTGCGCCCATTGACAGGGACCGCCATCTCGACGCGCGCCTCGTGGCCGACAGCGCGCTTGAAATCCGACTCGCGCACGAGCGGGCGATCGATGCCGGGTGAGGAAATCTCCAGCCGATAGGCCTGAGCCATCGGCTCCTCGACATCGAAGACGGGCGACAGCGCGACACTGACGCTTTCGCAATCCTCGATCGCCATCGTCCCGTCCGGGCGCTCCGCCATGATTTAAATCGTTGGGCTCGCGCCCGACGAAATCTTGACCCGGACCAGCCGGTAGCCGAGGTCCCTCAGGACTGGAGCCGCGATACGGCCGACGCGTTCGCCTGGACCCGAATCTCCGATCAGGCGCGCCTCGTCGAGGCCCTCGACGGGTTCAGCAGCAATTGGAAGCGATGCTTCGATCATACGACCTTGTGGCAATAAAAAAGAGCGGGTCCCGGCCGGGGGCCCACTCTCAACTTGTCTCTCCTTGCGAAGAGCTATGAGATGTCGTTGAGCGCCATATAGGGTAACCGGGCCGGCGCCGCAAGCCCAAAAGACGAGCGCGGGCCGTATTCGCGCGCGGCTGGGACTAACCCGATTGCCGCAACAGGACGCTCATCAGGAGTTCGTCGTAATACGCGCCATCGATTTTCAGAGCCCGGCGCTCCAAGCCGTACGCCGTAAACCCCGCCTTCTCGTAAAACCGGGCGGCCTGAGCGTTTGTCGTAACGATACGCCTTCCGGATCGTTTTCACCGGATTCCCAGTGGCGTTGGGAGCAAGCCTCAACCGGCTTGTCGTCGAAACGTCCGTCGCGCCGTTTCTCATCGGACGATCCTCGCCTCACAGCGCCTTCCGCGCCAGCTCCGCTCCTGCGGCTAGCGCGTCAAGTTTGGCGTAGGCGATCTCCGCCGCCATCGGCGCCATGCCGCAATTGGTGCATGGGAAGAGCCGCTCGGCGGGCACATACGGGAGCGCGGCGCGGATGGTCGCGGCCACCTCGTCCGGCGTCTCGACCACGTTCGAGGCGACGTCGATGCAGCCGACCAGCACGTCCTTGTCCTTGAGCAGCCCGATCAGCTCGATCGGAACGTGCGAATTGCGGCATTCGAGCGAGACCTGGCCGATCCGGCTCTTCGCCAGCGCCGGAAATGTCTCCTCATATTGGCGCCAGCGCTCGCCGAGCGTCGCCTTCCAGTCAGTATTGGCCTTGATGCCATAGCCGTAGCAGATGTGGACGGCGGTCGCGCACGCAAGCCCCTGCGCGGCGCGCTCAAGCGCGGCGACCCCCCAGTCCTGAACGTCACGCATGTAGACGTTGAAGGCGGGCTCGTCGAACTGGACGACGTCGACGCCGAGCGCGGCGAGCTCGCGCGCCTCCTCGTTCAGCGCCGCTGCGAAGGCGTGCGCGAGCGTCGGCCGGTCGCGATAGTGTTCGTCGGCGATGGTGTCGACGATGGTCATCGGACCGGGAAGGGTGAACTTGAGCTTGCGCCTGGTGTGGGCGCGAGCCGCGGCCGCCTCGGCGCGATGGACGGAGCCCTTGCGGCGGATGGGGCCGGTCACCGTCGGGACCTCGGCCTTGTAGCGGTCGGCGCGGATGCCGATCGTCTGCGGCGGGCAAAATCGATGCCGTCGAGATTGGCGAGAAAGCCGTGGACGAAATGGATGCGCGCCTGCTCGCCGTCGCTCACGATGTCGATTCCCGCGTCCTCCTGTTTCTTCACTGCGAGGATCGTCGCGTCGATCTTGCCCGCCGCCAGCGCTTCGCCCTCGAGCCTCCAGGCGGGCCAGAGCTTTTCCGATTTAGCGAGCCACGAGGGCTTCGGCAGGCTGCCGGCAATGGTGGTTTCGAGCATGCCCGGTCCTTAGAACCTTATTCGTGTCGACGGCGCCGCGGCGATCCAGAGCCCCCCGCCGCTCTTCCCTGCGATCTCTGGATTGCTTCGTCGCTGCGCTCCTCGCAAAGACGATTCCATGCCTCTCCTAAACGGAAAGGGGCTACCCCGGCTTATAGTCGCGCGTCGCCTCGGGATCGTCGGTCGCGTAAGGCAGCGCCATCAGCTCTTTCCACGCGGCCTCGGGAATCGGGAAGTTCGCCCAGTCGAGCGTCTGCGGGACGCGCTCGGGCCGGGTCACGCCGCAACGGTCGACGCAACGCGCGGATCGCGGATCGAGAACTGGAGCGC
>CAVXHJ010000018.1:0-120494 GCA_963761435.1 uncultured Alphaproteobacteria bacterium
TGGTCGACTTCGACTATGCGACCATCGAGCACCGCCTGCGCGAACTCGCCTTCCTCAATTCGGGCGTCCGGATCATATTGACCGACCTGCGCCACGCCGAGCCGAGGCGGGAGGAGCTGCACTATGAAGGCTGGCTCTAGGCGTTCGTGCGCTATCTCGACCGGGCCAAGACCGCGCTGATCGAGAAGCCGATCCTCATCAGGGGCGAGCGCGACAAGCATCGGCGTCGAGGTCGCGCTGTGGTGGAACGACAGCTACCACGAGAACGTGCTGCCGTTCACCAACAACATCCCCCAGCGCGACGGCGGCACGCATCTCATCGGCTTCCGCAGCGCGCTGACGCGCCAGGTCGTCGGCTATGCCGAAAGCTCGGGGCTCCTCAAGAAGGAGAGAGTTGATCTCTCCGGCGACGACACGCGCGAGGGCTTGACCTGCGTGCTGAGCATCAAATGCCCCGATCCGAAATTCTCTTCCCAGACCAAGGACAAGCTGGTCTCCTCGGAGGTGCGCCCGGTGGTCGAGGGGCTGGTCAACGACCTGCTCTCGCAATGGTTCGAGGAGCATCCGCAGGAGGCGCGGGTGATCGTCGGCAAGGTGGTGGAGGCGGCGCAGGCGCGCGAGGCGGCGCGCAAGGCCCGCGAGCTCACCCGCCGCAAGGGCGCGCTCGACATCGCGAGCCTGCCCGGCAAGCTCGCGGACTGTCAGGGGCTCGCCATCCCGGCGAAGTCGGAGATCTTCCTGGTCGAGGGCGATTTCGGCCGGCGGCACCGCCAAGCAGGGGCGCAACCGCGAGTTCCAGGCGGTGCTGCCGCTGCGCGGCAAGATCCTCAATGTCGAGCGCGCGCGGTTCGACAAGATGCTGTCCTCGGAGCAGATCGGCACGCTCATCACCGCGCTTGGCGCCGGCATCGGGCGGGACGACTTCAACATCGAGAAACTGCGCTACCACAAGATCATCATCATGACTGACGCGGATGTCGACGGCTCGCATATCCGCTCCTTCTGCTGACCTTCTTCTTCCGGCAGATGCGCGCGATCATCGAGGCGGGACATCTCTTCATTGCGCGACCGCCCCTGTTCAAGGTCAAGCGCGGCGAGTCGAAGCGATATCTCAAGGACGAGCGGGCGCTCGAGGACTATCTGGTGGAGACGGCTCGAGGGCGCGACCCTGACCCTCGCGACGGGCGAAGCGCGCGCCGGGGCCGACCTGCGGGCGCTGATCGAGGAGGCGCGCACCCTGCGCCGGCTGCTCGACAATTTGCACTCGCGCTACAACCGGAGCCTGGTCGAGCAGGCGGCGCTCGCCGGCGCGCTCAAGCCTCTCGCCGATCCGGTCGATCCGGAGGCCGAGCCGCGCGCGCGCCTGATCGCCGAACGGATGAACGCCATCGCCGAGGAGACCGAGCGCAGCTGGACCGCCCGGGTCGAAGCCGGCGGCTACGCGCGACCCGCGAGGTTCGCGGCGTCCGGCAGGCCGCGATCCTCGACGCGGGCCTGCTCGCGTCAGCCGACGCGCGCCATCTCGACGAGCATGCGCGCCCGCTGAGAGAAGCCTTCGCCGAGCCCGCGACGTTTACGCGCCGCGGCGACACGACGACCGTCTCCGGCCCCTCGGGGCTGCTCGAGGCGATCAACGCCGCCGGCCGCAAGGGCGTGACCTTCCAGCGCTACAAGGGCCTTGGCGAGATGAACAAGGACCAGCTCTGGGAGACCACCCTCGACCGCGAGGCCCGCACGCTTCTGCAGGTCAAGATCCGCGAGGTCGACGAGGCCGACGACATCTTCGTCAAGCTGATGGGCGACATCGTCGAGCCGCGCCGCGAGTTCATCCAGGACAATGCGCTGAGCGTGGCGAACCTGGACGTGTAAGCCGCCGCCGTGTTGGCGCGATTGCGCGGCAGCTAGATGCAAGCCGTGGGCCTCGGCGGCCCCGGCGGTTCTCCGCGAGGCGCGATAAGCCCGCGAAACCAAGCAGCGTCAAAGTCTCGGCGACACTGCCCGCGCCGGTCAGAAGCACGCCCGAGGCGGAGGTGAAGGTGACGCCCGAGGGCAAGTCGATCGTGATCTGGTCAGAGATGTCGGCGGAACTTGCTAAGAAGGACGAAGCATAAATATCAACTCTACAAGTATATTATTGTGGAAAGTATGTCGACCGTCGAGCTGATGGAAAACGAATTGCCGGTCACCGAGACTTTGGTTTGGTTATTCTTGTCCGCAAGCTTGGCCAGCGCGGGAAGGTCTGGAGCCGACGCGGCGCGGGAGGCTAGATCCGAGCGCCTGGCGCTCTACGCCTGCTTTGGAGCCAAGCGAAGGCGAACAGGACGAGCGCTATGACGAGGGAACCGATCGCGTGCTTGACGGCGATGTGACCGGAGCCCGCCTTGAACCCCGGGAAAAACGAGGGAAGGCCACTTGCCGGAACGAACCAGTACATAGCGGCGACGGCGAGGAACAGGAGGCCAAGAAGTCCGGCGATCAGCGGCAAGGGTCGGTTCATTGGGCGGATGTACGCGACGATCGCAAATTTTCCGTTACGGCGCCCTCCGTGAGATACACCCCGCCCCCGTCGAGAGGATGCCGATGCGGGCCCCCCCCCGACACGGCCTACCGCGCGGTGGAGCTGATCTGGCGCGTTCTTCCGGCCAGTCGACCCTCGGAAGGCCGGATGCACCCACACCGTCGTCAAGTCGACGCGCGCTCGCGCGGGAGCGCGCCTTAAGCCTGACGAAAGGTCACTAGCCCGGTCACTAAAAGCCGGTTTTGCCGTCGTCGAAGACGACGAAACATCATCTAAGCCCTTGATTTCGATGGTGGGCGCACAAGGGCTCGAACCTTGGACCCGCTGATTAAGAGTCAGCTGCTCTACCAACTGAGCTATGCGCCCATCGCGACTGCCGGGCTGCTTCCGCTCGGCAAGGGGCGGCGTTTAGCAAAGGCGTGCGGGGCTGGCAAGCGGAAACGGGCCGCTCGCGAAACTGCCGCCCGCGCGACCGAGGCCAGCCGTCGGCAGCCTCAGTTCTTGGCCTTGTCGACCAGCTTGTTCTTGCCGATCCAGGGCATCATCGCGCGCAGCTTTTCGCCCACCTCTTCGATCGGGTGGGCGTTGGCGCGGGCGCGCATCGCCTTGAACGAGGTCTGGTTGACCCGGTTCTCCAGCATCCAGTCGCGGGTGAACTTGCCTGACTGGATGTCGTCGAGGACGCGCTTCATCTCCGCCTTGGTCTCGGCCTTGATGATGCGGGGTCCGGAGACATATTCGCCATATTCGGCGGTGTTCGAGATCGAGTAGTTCATGTTGGCGATGCCGCCCTCGTAGATGAGGTCGACGATCAGCTTCACCTCGTGCAGGCATTCGAAATAGGCCATTTCCGGCGCATAGCCGGCCTCGACCAGCGTCTCGTAGCCGCCGCGGATCAGTTCCACCAGGCCGCCGCAGAGCACCACCTGCTCGCCGAAGAGATCGGTTTCGCATTCCTCGCGAAACGAGGTCTCGATGACGCCGGCGCGCCCGCCGCCGATCGCGGAAGCATAGGAAAGGCCGAGATCGTGGGCGTTGCCGCTCGCGTTCTGATGGATCGCGATGAGACAAGGGACGCCGCCGCCGCGCTTGTACTCGGAGCGCACGGTATGCCCGGGGCCCTTGGGCGCGACCATGAGCACGTCGAGATCGGCGCGGGGCTCGATCAGGTTGAAGTGGACGTTGAGCCCATGGGCGAACATGAGCGCCGCGCCCTTCTTCATGTTCGGCGCGAGCTCGTTGCGATAGATTTCGGCCTGCAGTTCGTCCGGGGTCAGCATCATCACGATGTCGGCCCACTTGGCCGCTTCCGCGACTGTCATCACCTTTATCCCCTCGGCTTCCGCCTTCTTGGCCGAGACCGAGTCCGGCCTGAGCGCGACCGCGATGTCCTTGACCCCGCTGTCGCGCATGTTGAGGAGATGGGCGTGCCCCTGGCTGCCGTAGCCGACCACCGCCACCTTCTTGCCCTTGATCAGGTTGAGGTCGGAATCCCGGTCGTAATAAACGCGCATGTCTTGTCCTGGAGTGTCGCGCGCCAAAGGGGCTTGGCGTTCATGAAAAGAGGGCAGGCGTCGGGGTCGCCGGCGCCGGTAGGCGGCTTTCTAGTGAATGCGGCCGATGCGATCAAGCGCTCGCCCCGAAGGAGGGCCGGCGCGGGAGAAGACGCCGGCGCCCCATTGCCGGCGTTGGCCTTATTGCTGCAGGCGCCCTATTATTGGCGCGCGCCGCAAAGGGCGGGTCTTGGCGGGGGGGGTTATCCCATGCGCGTGATTCAACGATTGCGATCGTTCGCCGTCCTGGCGCTCGTCGCCCTTTCAGTTTCGGCCTGCGGTTACAACGTCATCCCGACCAAGCAGGAGGCCGCCAACGCGGCGTGGGCGGAAGTCCAGAACCAGTATCAGCGCCGCGCCGACCTCGTTCCCAACCTGGTTGCGACCGTTCAGGGCTTCGCCAAGCAGGAAAAGGACGTCTTTGTTCAGGTCACCGAGGCGCGCGCCAAGGCCACCTCGATTCACCTCGACGCCAACGACCTGACCGACCCGGCGAAGGTCAAGGCGCTGCAGGACGCGCAAAACGCGCTGTCGGGCGCCCTCGGGAGGCTGCTCGCGGTCAGCGAGAACTACCCTGACCTCAAATCGAACGCGAATTTCCTTGCGCTGCAGTCCCAGCTCGAGGGGACCGAAAACCGGATCGCCGTCGCCCGCCGCGACTACATCGCCGCCGTGCAGGACTTCAACACCACGCTCAGGACCTTCCCGTCCGTGATCTGGGCTCAGACGGTGTTTCGCTCGATCAAGCCGCTCGTCCCGTTCACGGCAAACTCCGATGCCCAGGCGGCGCCGAAGGTGAAGTTTTAGTCCTTAAACGGGAGCGTGTCCGGATGCCTCGCCTCTGGCCGCAGCCTGTCGTCGCCGCTCTTGTCACGGCTTTGTGGATCGGAGCGGCGCTCGCGGCGGCGAGTTTCCCGCCGCTCACCGGACGGGTGGTCGATGAGGCGAAGATCCTCTCGCCGGTCACCGTCGCCGACCTCGAACGCAAGCTCTCCGATCTCGAGCAGAAGTCCGGCATTCAGCTGGTCGTGGCGACTGTGCCCTCGCTCGGCGGCGAGGAGATCGAGCCCTATGCGAACGAACTCTTCCGCGCCTGGAAACTGGGCGAGGCGAAGAAGAACAACGGCGCGCTGCTGCTGATCGCGCCGAAGGAGCGCAGGATGCGCATCGAGGTCGGCTACGGCCTCGAGGGCACGCTGACCGACGCCGTCTCCAGCATCATCATTTCGAACGCGATCGCGCCCAGGTTCAAGGCCGGCGATTTCAACGGCGGGGTCACGCGCGGGGTCGACGACATCATCACCGCGCTCACCACCGATTCGGCGGAATGGAAGCCGAGGCCTGCCGACATGCGCCCCGAGCGTGAGGCTTCGCTCCTCGACACGCTGGCGCCGTTCCTGATTTTCCTGTTCATCATGTTCGTGATTTCGCGCATCTCCCGGCGCAGCGGCGGCGGCAACGTCGTCTTCATTCCGATGGGGATGGGCGGCGGAGGGTTTGGCCGCGGGGGAGGCTTCGGCGGCGGCTTTGGCGGCGGCGGGGGGTTCGGCGGCGGCTTTTCCGGCGGGGGCGGATCGTCGGGCGGCGGCGGCGCGTCGGGAGGCTGGTGATGATCTTCGAGCCCGACGCGGCCGCGCGGGTCGAAGCGGCCTTCGACGCCGCGCAACTCAAGACGCGCGCGCCGCTCGTCTGCGTGCTTGCGAGCGCCTCCGCGTCCCGCGACGCCGAGTTCCTGCTCGGCGCCTGCATCCTCGCTCTCGCGACGCCGCTGCCGCTCTTGCTGTTCACCGAACTTTCCGCCCACCGCATCTATGTCGCGCAGCTGCTGGTCGCCATTCTGGCCGCGGTATTGGGCTCGCTGCCGCCGGTCCGCCGCTGGCTCGTTCCCAAGCGCTGGGCGCGTTCGGCCGGCCACCGGGCGGCGCTCGCCCAATTCGTGCTGCGCGGAATCGACCGCTCGCAATGCGGCGCGCTCATCTACGTGTCGCTCGCCGAGCATTACATCCGCATCGTCCCGGCGGAGGACGCCGCCCACGCCGTCGCCCATGACCAATGGCAAGCCGCCGTCGATGAGGCGCTTCAACCGCTCGCCGCCGGGGCGACGGAGACCGCGCTGACCGGGCTCGCCCAGCGCTGCGGCGACCTCCTCGCTCGCCCGTTTCCGCCTGGGCCGCCCGTGGATGTGAGGCGGCAGCAATTCCACATCGTCTGAGCGTCGACACGAAATCCGGAGGCGCGCGCGTCCGGCGTAAACCAAGCCGGCGGCTTGAGATTGCGGCCGTTCTCCTCTAGGAACAGTTTCACTTCGGGAGCTCGCGGGGAATGCCATGACGCCATTTGGCTTGGGCGGAATTGGGCGGCGCGCGGGGATCGGTCTCGCCGCTGTCCTGGCGATCGGCGTGGTCTCGGCGCAGGCGACGCCCTACCTGGTCGCGGACGCCGACAGCGGGCAGGTGCTGATCGCCAACGAGGCGACCGACGCCTGGTATCCGGCCTCGCTCACCAAGCTGATGACCGTCTATCTGGCGCTGGACGCGGTGCGCGCCGGCAGGCTCACGCTCGACACGCCCCTCATCATGTCGGCGCGCGCGGCTCGAATGCCGCCGTCGAAAATGGGGTTCCGGCCGGGGACCGAAGTGACGCTGGACAATGCGCTCAAGATGCTGATGGTCAAATCTCCCAACGACATTGCGGTGATGGTCGCGGAGGGCGTTTCGGGCTCGGTCGAAGCTTTCGCCAACGACATGAATGCGGCGGGGCAGCGTCTCGGCCTGCATGAATCGCATTTCGTCAATCCGAACGGCCTGCACGATCCCGCCCACATATCTTCCGCCCGCGACATGGCGATGATCGCCCGCGCGCTCCTGCGCGAATTCCCGGAGCACGCCGATCTCTTCAGCATCGGCGCGCTTCAGCTCGGCAAGCAGTACATCGCCAACCACAACGGCCTTCTGGGCCGCTATCCCGGCGCCGACGGGATGAAGACCGGCTTCACCTGTCCGGCCGGCTTCAATGTGGTGGCGAGCGCCAACCATTCCGGGCGGCGTCTGATCGTCGTCGTGCTCGGGTCGCCGACGGCGAAATTGCGCAACCAGGAGGCGGCGGACCTTTTCGATCGCGGCTTCGCCATGGGCGGGGGGAGCGGCTCGCTCGAGTCCCTGCCCTCGTCGGGCTCAGCGGCGACCAACATGCGCGCTGACGTTTGTCTACGACGGAGCGCGGCCGCCATCGCCGCGGCGGCGGACGAGGACGTCGCCGAGCCGATCCAGGCCACCGCGTCCGGGGGCCGCGGGGTCATTCCCAATCCTTTCGCGGCGCTGCTGGCGCCCGCGCATACCGTGCTTTCCGACGAGAGGATTCATTTTGATCCGGTTCCGGTCTTTGTTGGTCCCGCCCCGGGCTGGAAAGGTCCGGCGCTGGGCGCCCGTGGGGTCGGCGTGGCGACGGCGTCCGTCCCCGCTCAGGGCGACGCCGAATCCAACCCGCCGCCAACGCCCCATCGCGCCATAGGCAAGTCCAAGTCAAAACGCATTCGCAACGCCCCCGCGGAGGCCAAGACCCAGAAACTCTTGGCCGCGAAGGCCGTCAAGCCGAAGACCGACAACAGCGGCGACGTTAAGTAAGACGTCTCGACCCGTGACCCGCGAGATTTGGGATCAAAAAGTCGAATTTGCCGCCTGAATTATAGCGGTAGAAAGTAGAAGAATTTTTTTTTACATCATGCCTTAGTTTGGCCAGTTTATGGTCAAGCGCGCGCCGCAACGCACGATCATATTCGGAAAGTGCCGCGTGGGATCGGTTCGCGGTTAGCTCGGTTTTCTTGCCCCCCAGCCCCCGAGCGCCAAGACGGGCCGAAGGCATTCCACGAAGGCTAGCGGATCGGCGGGCCCCCTCCTAGCCGATCCGCTCTTTTTTTGCCCAAACGGCAGAAGATCCGGCGTCATCCGTCAAATCTTACCTCTCCGTAAGCCCATCGCTTCAAGAGGTGATGCGCGATCGCCATTACCGTTGGCGCGATGAGGCGGTCGGGGTTGCGCTGTTCCATGATCGTGACGGCCTCGTCCCGGCTGAACCAGCGGGCGTCCTCCAGCTCGACGCGGTCGACCCTGATCTCCCGGCCGCGCGCTTCCGCGAAGCAGCCGATCATCAGCGACATCGGGAAGGGCCACGGCTGGGAAGCGAAATACTGAACCGCCCCGCAGGCGACGCCCGCCTCCTCCCAGATTTCGCGTCGGACCGCAGCCTCGATTGTCTCCCCGGGCTCGACGAATCCGGCCAGCGCCGAGTACATGCCCTTCGGGAACCTCGGCTGGCGGCCGAGCAGGCAGGAATCGCCCTCGATCGCGAGCATGATGACCACCGGATCGGTGCGCGGGAAATGGGTCGCCTGGCAGACCTTGCAGTCCCGCCGCCAACCCGCAACCGCGACGTCCGTGAGCGCGCCGCAGTTGGCGCAGAAGCGATGACGCGCGTGCCAGTTCATGAGCGCCTTGGCCGCGGCCAGCATCGCCGCCTCGTCCTGCCGCACGAGGCCGCCGATCGCGATCGAGCGCAGGTCGACGAGCTTGAGGTCCTCGCGGCCCGGGACGGCCAGAACCCGCCGATCGAGAAAGCCGTCGCTGGCGTCTGAGCGCAGTTCGACCGCCTCATCGCTCAGGAGGGCGGCGAAGATCGGCGCGCCGTCGGGTGCGAGGCCTAGAAACGCTTCGACCTCCGCCCCTCCGAGCCTAGCGATTTCGTCCATCGGCAGCAGCGGATCGAGCCCCTTCCCGGTATTGCGCAGGACCGGCATGTCGCGGGCGATCAGGAGCGCGCGCGCGTCGCCGCGGGCGCGCAGGCGCGCGACTTCCGCCGGGTCCTCGCGCCGATAAGAGCCGCGGTCGAACCAGTCGACGACATAGCCGAGGCCTTCGAGAGCAGCCAATGTCTGACCTCCTTCAGCCGCGCTCATCCGGCGGACAGGCGGGGACGGCGGAAAAAACTGATGGGCGCGCGGCGAGGCCGCGGCTCAAGGATAGCGCGCCTTGAGGCTCGAGGCGCGTTCGGCGTTGTAGTCGATGATGCAGCGCAGGCGCGGGTCGCCGGCCTTCGCGTCCATGCCCAATTCGAACGGCGCGACGTCCTGGCATTCCGAATCGCGCCAGGCGACCCACTGCGCCTCGGCGTCGTTGAACGAGCGGCGCCAGCGCGACTTTTGCGTCGACATCAAGCCGGGTCGCGCGTCGATCGACTTGATCGCCGCTTCGACCGCCGCCGAAAGCTGCCGCTCGGACCGGTCGGCGTTGGTTCTGAGGCACTCGGCAAGCTCACGGGCGCCGATCTTTGCGGGGTCGCAGGCGGCCTGCGAGGGGCGAACGTCCTCGGCGCGCGCCGCTGGGCTCAGCGCGATGACGGCGGCGGCAAGCACGAGCGTTCGTATCATCAAGGTTCATCACCCGGAAAAAGAAACGGAGGAGCGTGTCACGAGCTCGCCGCCACGCGCGCCGGACGGCTGAGAAAGTCGTGCATGCGCTCTAGCGCGCGTTCTATGTTTTCCAGCGAATTGGCGTAGGAAAGCCTGAGATAGCCCTCGCCGTGGACGCCGAAATCAGGCCCGCCGATCGTCGCCACGCCCGCATCCTGCAATAGCGCCGAGGCGAGCGCCTTGGCCTTCCAGCCGGTCCGCGAGACATTCGGAAAGGCGTAGAAAGCCCCCTTGGGGGTCGCCGCGCGCACGCCGGGCAGGCGGTTGAGGCCTGCACGTCACCGCCTTGCGCCGCCGGTCGAACTCGGCCCGCATCGCGTCGACTGAATCCTGCGGACCCTTCAGCGCCGCGATTCCGGCGAACTGCGCCGGCGCATTGACGCAGGAATAGGAATTGACCGCGAGCTTCCGCGCGATGTCGCGCCAGAGCTTTTGGCCACACCGAATAGCCGAGCCGCCAGCCGGTCATCGCGTAGGTCTTCGACCAGCCGTCGAGCAGGATCAGCCGGTCACGAATTTCGGGATAGGCGAGAAGCGTGCGATGGGCGAGGCCGTCGTAGGTGAGCTGGCCGTAGATCTCGTCCGAAAGGATCGCCGTCTTCGGCCATCGCGCAAGGCCGGCGACGAGCTTGTCGATCTCCTCGCGCGGCGTCACGCCGCCGGTCGGGTTGGCGGGCGAATTGAGAATGACGAGACGGGTCTCCGGCGTCATCAGCTTCAGCGCCTCCTCGGCCGAGAAGGCGAAGCCATTCGCCTCCCGCATCGGCATCGGGGATCGGCCGCGCGCCGGCGAATTCGATCATCGAGCGATAGATCGGGAAGCCGGGATCGGGATAGACGATGTCGGCGCCCTTTTCGCCGAACATCATGATCGCCATGAACATCGTGACCTTGCCGCCCGGGACGATGAGCACGTCGTCGGGCGAGACTTCGACCTTGAGGCGACGGTCAATGTCCTCCGCGACCGCCTCGCGCAAGGGAGCGATCCCGGTCGCGTCGGTGTAGCCGTGCTCGCCGTCGTGCAGCGCCTTGACGGCCGCGTCGACGATATGGGCCGGAGTTTTGAAGTCGGGCTGACCGATGCCGAGATTGATGATGTCGCGCCCCTGGCGCGTAAGCTCGGCGGCCCTCGCCAGCACGGCGAAAGCGTTCTCCTCCCCCATCCGCTCGAAGGCGGGATTGATCGCGATCAACTGTGGGCGCTCCCTTAAGGCCGCCTCTTTTGGCAAAGGCGGGGGCGGGGAGCAAGGGGAAGAAGCGACGAGGGGTACGCCTGAGCCAAATTGATCTCGGCGCGCGGATGGCTTTAGGCTCCACCTCCCCTCAAGGCGATCCATGGCGCGAGGGACGATCGCCAAAGGGAGACTTTTTCGTCGAACGGTATCCGAGCATGGGCAGAACTGGTTGAGGGCAAAGTGACGCGCTGCAGCGACGCGAAAGCGTGCGATGAGCCAGCGAGAACCTTTCTCCTGTAAAGATCGGCTGCTTTCTTGCCGTTGAAACCGACCGCCTGAATGCGGGGATGATCCGCGAAAAATTTCGCGAAATCGTTCGGCTCGACCGAGAGGTGGTCTATGTCGGCGTTAGTTAACCGCTCGCTCAAGGCTGCGGCCGCCTCGCGTTCCGCCGTTCGGGTGGCCAAAGTCGCCTCGGCCCCGACCACAAGCCCGTTGCGGTTCTCCATCAACGCATGGCCAAGATAGGAAAGACAACTCTCCTGCCCGTCGCCTTTCCTGAACAAGCGCGCATCCTTGTCCGTTGTCGAGGCGTGCGTCTCGTTCGATCGCTTCGTCTTGCGGAAATCCGTTTCCCCGTTGCGCCCCGGTGTCGGCGGCTCACCCGACCCATCCTTGGGCCGAAAGCTCTTCATCGACGCCCAGGCCTTGAGCAATGTCCCGTCGACTGAAAAATGGTCCGCGCTCATGAGCCCCTTCACCTCCGGCAAGGCAAGCAGCGAAGCCAGAAACCCTTGCGCGATCTCATGCGTGAGCAGACGGTCGCGGTTCTTGGAAAAGGTCGAGGCGTCGAAAACCTTCTCGTCGATCGACAACCCGACGAACCAGCGAAACAGCATGTCGAACTCCAACCGTTCCTAGACTACCCGGCCGCTTGGCCGAACGGCAGACGTCCCACACTGCGATCCCGCCTTCGGCGAGGCGCCGGCACCGCTGTTCATACGGCAAATCGGGAGCGGCACACACAAGTTCGCCCATCAAGCGCCAGAAGGCGTTAGATCGACGGGCATAGTACTCCCGCCGCTGCAGCGACTCGCCGCCGGGCAGCGATCCCAAAATCAATACGCGAGCGGTGGGCCCAGCAATCGGCGCGAAACCAACATCGGGAACAAGTTCGCTCACGCTCTACCCCAGCGCCTTCTCCATCAGCCGTCTCAGCCGCGCGGCGAAGGCTGCGGGATTCTCGACGCTGCGCGCCCTCCATCAGGCGCGCCTCGTCGAGCACGAGCCAGGCGGCGTCCTCGATCAGCGGCTTCTCCTTGCCCTCCTTGAAGCGCCGGGCGAGGGCGACCGTCAGCGGGTGGGTCGGGATTGACCTCGAGGATCGGCTTCATCCGCTCGGCGATCCGCCCATGCGCCGCGAGCATCTTCTCGAGCTGCCGGTCGGGGCCGAATTCGGGCGCGATCAGGCAGGCGACGCTGTCGGTCAGGCGGTCCGAGGCGCGCACCTCGGCGACCTCGTCTCCCAGCGTCTGCTTGAAGAACGCGAACAGGG
This sequence comes from uncultured Alphaproteobacteria bacterium, assembly GCA_963761435.1. Lineage (GTDB taxonomy): Bacteria > Pseudomonadota > Alphaproteobacteria > Rhizobiales > Beijerinckiaceae > Roseiarcus. Next base: position 12,266 of record CAVXHJ010000018.1, read on the forward strand.
TCGCGACCTCCCCGCTCGCCTCGGCGGGCGGGCTCGCCCCTTCGACAAGCGCGATCGACTTGACGTCGGCCGCGCCCTGGCTCACCGACTTGAACGGCTTGCCGTCGAATCCCGCCGCCGTCGACACCCAGAAGGCGTCGACCGGGTCGGCGAGCAGGAGCACCTCGACGCCGCGCGCCTTGAACCCTTCGAGCTGGGGGCTCGCGGCGAGGCGCTTGGCGTCGTCGCCGGTGAGATAATAGATCGCCGTCTGGTTCTCGCGTAAGTCGGCGACATATTGCGCCAGCGTCCGGTCGCCCGCGGGATGGGCGGTGGTGACGAAGCGGGCGATCTTGAACAGGCCGTCGCGGCGCTCGGGGTCCTCGTACAGGCCTTCCTTGATGACCGGGCCGAAATGCTCCCAGACCTTCGCAAACTTGTCTGGCTCTGCTTCGGCAAGCTTGCCGAGCTCCTGCACGACGCGGTTGGTCACCCCCTTGCGGATCGCGGCGAAGACGTCGCTCTTCTGGATCAGCTCGCGCGACACATTGAGCGGCAAGTCGGCGCTGTCGACGACGAGGCGCACGAAGCGCAGCCAGCCGGGGAGGATGTCGGCGTCCTCGCTGATGAGCACGCGCCGGACGTAGAGCTTGTTGCGACCCTTCCGCGCCGGATCGAACAGGTCGAACGGCCGCGAGCCGGGAATGAACGCGAGCACGGTATATTCGTGCCGCCCCTCGGCGCGCCAATGCAGGGTCAGCGCCGGCTCGTCGAACTGGCCGGCGAGGCCGCGATAAAATTCGGTATATTCCTCCGCCGTCACTTCCGACTTGGGCTTCGCCCAGATCGCGGCGCCGTCGGCGATGCGCCGCTTTTCCGCCCCCAGTTTCTCGATGAGGTCGATTGGCACGGCGACCGCGCCGGAATGGTCGCGCACGATGCGCTCGACCGTGCGGGGCTGGAGGAATTCCTGCGAGGCGCCGTTCAGATGAAGGGTGACGCGCGTGCCGCGCTTCGGCGCGTTTTCGAGCGCAAGCGGCGTGATGGTGAACGAGCCCTTCCCGTCCGACGACCAGCGCCAGGCCTCGTTGGCCCCGGCGCGGCGGGTGTCGACGACGACTTCGTCCGCGACCATGAAGGACGAGTAAAAGCCGATGCCGAACTGGCCGATAAGCGCCGCGGCTTCCTTGGTCGCGTCATCGGCGGCGAGCTTGTCGAGGAACGCCTTGGTGCCGGAGCGGGCGATGGTGCCGAGGCCTTGGGTCAGGTCTTCCCGGGTCATGCCGACGCCATTGTCCGAGAAGGTCAGGGTCTTGGCGTCGGGATTGATCGCGATCTCGATCGCGAACGGCGCGCCGTCCTCGATCAGTTCGGGCTTTGCGATCGCCTCGTAGCGCAATTTCTCGCAGGCGTCGGCGGCGTTGGAGACGAGCTCGCGGACGAAAATCTCCCGGTCGGAATAGACGGAATGGACCATGAGATGCAGCAGGCGCGAAACATCGGCCTCGAAGCTCTGGGTCGTGGCGACTTCGCTGGTCGGGGTCTGGGCGTCGGCGGTCACCAGAATTGCCTCATCAAACTCGTTGGAGCACAAGGCGCTTGCAGCGCGGCGACTGATATTCTCTCGGATGGGGCGCATTTCAAGGTTTATTGGCGCTGGCGAGTTGCTGGAACAACGACGTCGTCTCCGCTCTTGCAAGAGCAGACCATCTGGGTTAACCGTCAGTTTTGGTTTTTGCGGCCACTTGGCCGACAACGTATTTCAGCGGCTAAACGGAATTGCAGCCGTGCCTCTATTGTACAAGCCTAATCCGCTCCCTTCCGAGCTGACATACGTGCCGGTGGGCGGCCAGCCCCACAACGTTGCGACAGGCGAAAGCTGGTGGACTTTGGCGGAGTTGCGGCAGACGCGCGCCGCGCGAATGTCGGCGGGCGATTTATGCTACTACAATTTCAAGACGCATGATCCGCGTGAAATCAATTGGTACTTGCATCACAAAGTGGGCTGCCGCCACACCACCCGCGATGGGAAGAATTACACATTTTCAAACGTCGATCGCTTAAACACGCACGCAGCAACCCCAGGGCTCGTTTATCTCCCACTCAGCAGGCCGTCGATCCCGATCCCTACCGTCACCCCCAAAGCCGACCGACTTCGTATGAACCTTTGGGTTGGTTTGGGAGGCAAGGCGGGAACCATGTTCGCGGTCGCGGGTATCGAAACGATGGAGGGAGCACTGTTCGGCATCGACCAGCCGCACCCGTGGATGGCGCTGCAGGCCTCGATTAACCGGCTAGGCATCGGCTGGGGCGTCTCGGGCGGGGTTTGCCTTATCGTTGTAACCGGGGTGACTCATCCCTCGGAACTCAACGGCTTTCAGACTGGTGGCGGGGACTTTACCCTCGCCCTCGGCGAAAATTGGGACAAGATCGCCAAGGCGAGCCGAGCCGCCAAGAAATTCGCGCCTCTGATCGAAGCAATTGCAAAGATTGGCGCAAAAACGCCCAAGGCGTTGAAGCATATCTTGAAGGCGGACCCGGATCGGTACGGCGACCTCGTCAAGGCGATGATGCAATTCAAGGAGTCGCTGGGGGCCGAGGCGGAAGAAAAGAACGTCTACCTCGTAGATATACCTTGGGCAGGCGGAGGAGTGGAGGCTTCTCTTTACTTTGGCGTGGCAAACTACACTGCGTTGGTCGATTCCGCAGGCTAACGACGGCGGCGAAACGGCGCAACGGATTCCGATCCGGTCGAAGAAGCGTCACGCCGAGAGCAGAGGCGATGGGCGGTCGGATGTCGTAAAGTAAACTGCGGGAGTCCAAATTCCGCGCGCGCCTGCCCTCAGCTCTCCGACGGTCGTCAGCGCGAGCGCGTGCAGTTCGCCGCCCATCTTCCCTTTGAGCGCTTCGTAGACCATCTGGTGCTGCTTCACCTTGCTCACGCCCTTGAAGGCCGCGGAGACGACGTTGGCCGAATAGTGGTTCCCGTCGCCGGCGAGGTCCTTCACCTCGACCCGCGCGTCCGGGAACGCCTCGCGAATCATCCGCTCAATCTCGGTTTGGGACATTGCCATGGCGATTGCGCTCCTTGATTGCCTCGACCGCCTGGTCCTCTTCCTCGGCCTCGGCCTCGAGCCGGGCGACGACGTCCTCGGCCGGCTCGGTCGCGGCGATGGTGACGCCGTCGGTCATGAGGATCACGCAGTCGGCGGAATCTGAAGCGCTGATGGCGACCACGTGGTCAGGCCGTATATAGGCGAAGCCCGACTTGGTCTTGACGACGACGAACGGCACCATGCATTTGCCCCCTGTCAGCGATCCATAAAGCGCGGAAGCCAACTTTCATAGGCCTCCTTCAGCGCCTCGACGGCGACAATCGACGAGCCGAGCCTCAGCATATGCCCGCCGGTGACGCCGAGGCGCAACAGCGGCACGGCGCGCTGCTTCGCATCCTCGGCGATGGCGGGCGCGTCCGACGGAGGGACGGTCACAATGTAGCGGCCCTGGTCCTCGCCGAACAAGAAGGCGTGCTCGGGTTCCTCGGCCGCGATGGTCGCGCCGATCCCTCCGGCGATCGCCATTTCGGCCAGCGCGACGGCGAGGCCGCCGTCGGAGAGGTCGTGGACGGCGCTGACCCGATTCGTCCGAATGAGCGACGAGACAAACTCGCCGTTGCGGCGCTCGGCGACGAGGTCGACTGGCGGCGGGGCGCCCTCTTCGCGGCCCGCCACGGTCATCAGCCATTGCGAGCGGCCGAGCCACGAGGGCGCCCCGCCGATCAGCAGAATATCGTCTCCCGCCGCCTTGAACGCGAGCGTCGCCGACCTCGCGACGTCGTCGACCACGCCCACGCCCCCGATCGCAGGTGTCGGCGGAATCCCTGCGCCCATCGTCTCGTTGTAGAGCGACACGTTGCCCGAAACGACCGGAAAATCGAGCGCCCGCGCGGCCTCGCCGACGCCTTCGATGCAGCCCACCAGTTCGCCCATTGTTTCTGGCCGCTCGGGATTGCCGAAATTGAGGTTGTCGGTGAGCGCGAGCGGCCGGGCGCCGACGGCGATCAGGTTGCGCCACGCCTCAGCGACGGCCTGTTTTCCGCCTTCGCGCGGATCGGCGGCGCAATAGCGCTCGGCACAGTCGGTGGTCAGCGCCAGGCCCTTCGGCCCGTCGCCAAGCCTGACAATAGCGGCGTCCCCGCCGGGGCCCTGGATCGTGTTGCCGAGGATGAGCGTATCATATTGCTCGGTGATCCAGCGTTTGGAGCCGAGATCGGGCGAGCCCAGGAGCTTGATGAGCGCGGCGCTGGTCGGCATCGGGGCCTCGATGGAGCCGGCGTCGAGGACCGGCGAGCGCGGCGTCTCCGTCCACGGGCGGTCGTAGAGCGGCGCTTCGCTGCCGAGCTCGTTGATCGGGAGATCGGCCTTCGCTTCGCCGCCTCGCGTGACGATGAACCGCCTCGTGCCAGTCGTCCTGCCGATGACGGCGAAATCGAGCCCCCATTTTCGGAAGATGGCCTCGGCCTCCTTTTCCTTCTCGGGCCTCAGCACCATCAGCATGCGCTCCTGACTTTCGGAGAGCATGATCTCGTAGGCGGTCATTTCCGCCTCGCGGCACGGCACGCGGTCGAGGTCGAGCTCGACCCCGAGATCGCCCTTCGAGCCCATCTCGGCCGCCGACGAGGTGAGGCCCGCCGCGCCCATGTCCTGGATGGCGACCACCGCGCCCGACGCCATCAGTTCGAGACAGGCTTCGAGCAGGAGCTTCTCGGCGAACGGATCGCCGACCTGGACGGTCGGGCGCCGCTCCTCGGCGTCCTCCGCGAACGAGGCCGAGGCCATGCTTGCGCCATGGATGCCGTCGCGGCCGGTCTTCGAGCCCAGGTAGACGATCGGGTTGCCGACGCCGGTCGCCTTCGAGGTGAAGATCGCGTCCCGCTTCGCGACGCCGACGGCAAAAGCGTTGACGAGGATGTTGCCGTCATAGCGCCGGTGGAAGCCGGTCGACCCGCCGACCGTCGGCACGCCGAACGAATTGCCGTAGCCGCCGATCCCAGCGACAACTCCCGCCACCAAGCGGCGGGTCTTGGGGTGATCGGGGGCGCCGAAGCGGAGGAAGTTGAGCGCGGCCACGGGTCTCGCGCCCATGGTGAAGACGTCGCGCAGGATCCCGCCCACCCCGGTCGCCGCGCCCTGATAGGGCTCGATGAACGAGGGATGGTTGTGCGACTCCATCTTGAACACGCAGACGTCGCCATCGCCAATGTCGATCACGCCCGCGTTCTCGCCCGGGCCGTGGACAACCCAGGGCGCCGTGGTCGGCAGCTTGCGCAGGTGGAGGCGCGAGGACTTGTACGAGCAATGCTCGTTCCACATCGCCGACACGATGCCGAGCTCGGTGAAGGTCGGCGTGCGGCCGATCAGCTTGACGAGGCGCGCATATTCGTCGGGCTTCAGGCCATGCGCGACGGCGAGCGCTTCATCGACTTTCGGTTCCGCGGCGCTCAACGGCTCTATAGGCCAGATCGATCAAATATTCGTTGCGCCCCCATAGCCGCGCGCGCGGGTTATCTCAAGTTTTGGAGTTGGCTGCCCAGGCGCCGAAGTGTCGCCAAGGAAGGCCATCGTAGGCTCGCCAATAAGAATGTCAATTTTATCATCAATAATTTGCGCAACTAAAAAGTCAGTGATAATGTCATGATTGGAAAGGAGCTATCGATGTCGTCCAACGTGGTTCAACTGCCGCGGCCCCAGTCACAGCGGCCCGCGATCCAAGGGTTGGGCTTCTACGTGCGGGTTGACCGAAGCGACCATGTTGAATTGCTGCATTTGCTTCGAACGGGCGAAGACGGGCATTTTCGGTTTCGTGATTGACGCCCATAACATCAAGCGCCACCAGGACCTGATAACAGAGGCCCGGCGGCACGGCTTCGACGTGATCCTTGACCCGAAAACCCAGCAAATGAGTTTCCCCGGCGCTCACACCGAAGGGCTGGCGGCATTGCCTTGGGGGCTGGAACGACACCACAAGGTAACCGACTTTGACGGCGACAAGGGCCAACGCCGCGCGGCGCAGATCGTAGAAGCCGCCGCGACGAGCGGCTTCACACAGATACTCGGTCCGACGCACCTTCTGAACAGCCCGAATGATCCGTGGCTCCGCCGCGACATCGCCATGATGAACTGGACGGCCGACCAGATTGCCCGAACTGGCACGGAATTGGACCTGATCTATTCCCTCGCGGTTCCGATGACCTCATGCGGAATACCGTCGAGCGTCGCGCCATAATCGCGGCGCTTGCCGATGCGCCTTGCGCGGCGATCTGGCTGAAAGTGGAAAATTTCGGCGACGACGCGACTGGGGAAAAAGTGGCGGCGTACATCGAGGCCTGCCGGGATTTCCATGAACGCGGTCTGCCGCTCATCGGCGACTATATAGGCGGCCTGCCCGGCCTTGGCGCATTAGCTTTCGGCGCGGTAGGCGGTATCGCACACGGCGTCACGATGCAGCAGAATTTCAAGGCGTCCGGCTGGCGTCGCCCGCATGTCAAGGGAAGCGGCGGGCCGACTTGGCGCATCTACATTCCCCAACTCGATCTTCTGCTTAGACGGAATACCGCGCAGAATCTTTTCGGGACCTCGCCGAAAATCAAGGCGATGTGCGGCTGCCGGGACACGCATTGTTGCCCGCATGGCCCGGGCGACATGCTGAATCATCCCGCTCGCCACGCTATCTATCAGCGCGCACGAGAAATCGAGCGCCTCAGCTCAGTCCCGCAAACTGTGCGCGCCGGGCAGTATCTGAACCAAAATGTGCGCCGCGCGTCCGACGATGTTGCGCATGTCGCGGCCATTCCGATTGACGACCCAGACTTGGCGAGAGTCCTTCGCAGAAGCAACGCGAAATGAGCCGCTTCGGCCGATGATGGCGCACCTCCTTGAGAGCATTGCGTCTCCCTCTGTGGCCATGGCCCCTCCGCGCCGTCAAATGCCGAAGAGCGGGTAGCTATGCGAGCAAGGAAAACGATCATATGCGGGGGAGACTAAGGCAATGACCAACGCAGTCGCCAGACGGCTGAATTCGCTCCGCGCAAGGGAGCAATGAAGAATATCGAAGTCGCCAATCTCCTAGGATCGAGGCCGGAGACCGTCTCGCGCTGGAATCAGGGTCGCGCATATCCGCACGCCTCCACGGAAAAGACGCTGCTTGAGCTGGAATACATCGTCGACCAGCTTGCGGATTTCTACGAACCGAACGAAGCGCGGCAATGGATTTTCGCGCCGCAAAAGCTATTGGCGGGCGCATCGCCTGCCAAGCTGATCCGCAACGGCCGGATTGATGAAGTATGCGGTTGGTGGGCCAACTGCGCGAAGCCGTTCATCTCTAAGTCGCGGACGGCGCAAGATTCACGATCAGAGCCTCGTCGATCAGCTAAGCGCGCTCGCTGTTGAGCCATTCAAGGGTGAGGTCTTTCGGGCGACGGGCATCAGCGCCGATCCTTTGGCCTTCTCGGTCAACGGTGGCCGCTGGGCGCCAGCGGCTCGGGATGGCGCCGACGTGCCCGTTCTCTACACCAGCAAAGCGCGCGACGGCGCACTCGCCGAAATCGTGTCCTATATGACGCTGCTGACGCCGCTACCGACATCGCGACCGCTCAAGGTATCGCGGCTTGGCGTCTCGACGACGAAAACGCTGCGCCTTGCGCGCGTTGGCCTCGAGGCGTTGGGTGTCGACATGGCGGCGCTACGGTGAACGCGACTACGGCCGGACGCAGAGTCATCGGTGCGGCGCTCGCATTCCTTGGCATCGACGGCCTGATTGCCCCATCCGCCCGCTGGGACTGCGACAATCTGATGATCTTTCAGAGCAACCACCTGCTGACCGAGCGGTTGGAAATCGCTGCGGAAGAGACTGTCGATTGGGTCGAAATGGGCGCGAGCGAACGGATCTGACGCGACGCCTTGACGCGCCAGACAGGGTCGAAGGCCGGAGCAAAGCCAAAGCCCCGCTCACCTCGCCCGAACAGCCGCTCGATGTCGGCGAGCTTGAGCTCGACATAGGTCGGGCGGCCGTGGTTGCATGTGGAGGCCCCGGGCGTCTGCTCCATCTCGCGCAGGAGCGCGTTCATCTCTTCGGGCTTGAGCGCGCGCCCCGAGCGCACCGAATGGCGGCAGGCGAAAGTTCCGAGCCAGCGGTCGAGCCGCCGCGCGAGGCTCTGGACGCCGTCCTCCGCTGCGAGGTCGGCGGCGAGGTCGCGCACGAGGCCGGCAAGGTCGCCCTGGGCGATCGCGGCGGGCGCTTCCCGCACCATCACCGCGCCGGGGCCGAAGCCCTCAACGACGAGGCCAAGGCCAGCGAGCTCCTCCGCATGGGCGTCGATCAGCGCCGCCGCGTCGTGGTCGAGATCGACGATGAGCGGCGTGAGCAAAGTCTGCCGCTCGATCGCGCCGCCCTCGCGCTCGCGCTTGAGCTTCTCGTAGACGATGCGCTCATGCGCCGCGTGCTGGTCGACGATCACGACGCCGTCTGCGGTCTGCGCGATGATGTAGTTCTCATGCAACTGCGCTCGCGCCGCGCCGAGCGGGGCTGCGACGTCGCGCTCGCTGGCGACGGCCGCCGGCGCAGGCGCAGAGGGCGCAAATTCGGCGAAGCTCCCCTGGGCGGGCTCCGCGAGCCGCGGGGCCGCGGGCGAGGCGCGCCAGTCCCAGCGGGGCGAATAGGACGCGCCGCGGTAGGGCTGCGGGGGACGCATGGCGAGGATCGTCGCCGTCCCGCCGGTGGTCGAGCCGCGATGCAAAGCCTGGTTCAAGTGCTGCTTGATCGCGCCGACGATGAGAGCGCGGATCGCTTGGGCGTCGCGAAAACGCACTTCGGCTTTCGCGGGATGGACGTTGACGTCGACCTCGGCGGAAGCGCATTCGACGAAGAGCGCCGCGACCGCATGCCGGTCGGGGGGGAGGAAATCGAGATAGGCCCCGCGCAGCGCGCCGGCGAGCGTCTTGTCGCGCACCGCCCGCCCGTTGACGAAGAGGAACTGCTGCGAGGCGTTCGGCCGGCTGAAGGTGGGCAGCCCGACGCGGCCGGTGAGCCTTAGCGCCTCGCGGCGCGCATCGAGGGCGACGGAATTCAGGGCGAAGTCGTCGCCGAGCGCCTGGCGCAGCCGCTCGGCGAAGCCCGCTTCCCCTTCGCCCGCAGCCGGCCAGTCGAAGGAGGAGCCGATGTCGGTCGCGAATGAAAAGCGCACGTGCGGCGCGGCCATGGCGAGGCGTCTCACCACATCGGCCGCGGCCGCCGCTTCCGAGCGGTCGGATTTGAGGAACTTGAGCCTCGCCGGGGTGGCGGCGAAAAGGTCGCGCGCTTCGACCCGCGCGCCGACCGGGGCGGCGCAGGGTTCGATCGCGTGCTTGATCCCGTCCTCCACCACGAGCTTCAAACCCGTAGGCGCGCCCTGCGCGCGCGTGCGGATTTCGAGCCGCGACACCGAGGCGATCGAGGGCAGCGCCTCGCCGCGGAAGCCGAAGGTTGCGATCGCGGTCAGGTCGCCGTCGGGAATTTTCGACGTCGCGTGGCGCTCGACGGAGAGCGCGAGATCGGCCTCGTCCATGCCCCGTCCGTCGTCGACGACGCGGATGAGCCTTCGCCCGCCGGCTTCGATCGCGACTTCGATCGTCTTCGCCCCGGCGTCGAGCGCGTTCTCGATGAGTTCCTTGATCGCCGCCGCCGGCCGCTCGATCACCTCGCCCGCGGCGATGCGGTCGATGACAAGCGGATCGAGACGGCGAATTGGCATGGGGGCGGGACCTCGCCCTCACTATCGCATTGGCGAACGAGAGGCGAAAGCGCTACTCTTCCCGCGAGTGAGGCGGCGCTTTCGATGGCGCGTTCGGGAGGACAAGCATGAGGCTCGAAGGCGGATGCTATTGCCGGAAGGTTCGCTACGTCGCCGAGGGCGACCCGGTCCTCAAGGCGCAATGCCATTGCCGCGAATGCCAGTACATCAGCGGCGGCGCGCCCAACATGTTCATGCTGATGCCGCCCCAGGGCTTCGCTTATGTCAGCGGGGCGCCGAAGACCTTCACCCGCGACGATCTCGAGCAACCGGTGACGCGTGAATTCTGCGGGAACTGCGGCGCCCATCTCACGACCCGCAGCCCCCGCGTGCCGCTCGTGATCCTGAAGGTCGGCACCCTCGACGATCCGAGCCTCTTTGGCGCGCCCCAGATGGCGATCAACACGCTCGACAAGCAGCCTTTCCACGTGATCCCCGAAGGCCTGCCGACGTTCGAGCGGCTCCCGCCGCGCTGACAAAAGGGCCAGTGTCCGCCGCGCGAAACATGCTCATTTGCGTCAAATGCTGAGGGAAGCGCCATGACCCTGCCGGCGGCCTCTTTTCTCGCAGGAAAAATTTCCCGCAGGCGCGCTCTGCGCCTCGGGCTCGCGGGCGCGGCGCTCTGCGCGAAGCCGGCCATGCCGGCCATCTGCCCGCCTGACCCTGGGACGGCCGGCCAATCCGCGGTCGAAGCGGCGATCGAGGCCGCCATGTCCCAAAGCGTCATCCCCTCGATCAGTTATGCGCTCATCTCCTGCGGCAAGATTTTCGCCGCCGATGCGTATGGAAGGGCGAGTCCGGACGCGGAGGCCTCCTCCACAACGCTCTATCAGGCCGCCTCGATCTCAAAAACGCTCGCGGCGGTCGGCGGGCTCTGCGCGATGCAGAGCAATTCGAAGGGCTGCACGCTCGATTCCGACATCACCGCTTTTCAAACATCGTGGAAACTGCCGAGCGGCACGACCGGCGTCACGCTGCGAAGGCTTCTCGCCATGACGGCCGGGGCCAACATCCATGGCTATCAGGGTTATGCGCAAGCCTGCACCAGCGCGGCGAATTGCCAGGTTCCGGCGCTTCTCGACATCCTCAACGGCTGCACCGGCAGCGCGGCGGTCAAGATCGAGGCGACGCCGGGGGCGGGCTGGCTCTATTCCGGCGGCGGCTATGAGATCGCCGAGTCGCTGATCGGCGATCTCATGGGAACGCCTTACGGCGACTTCGTGCAGGCGAAGGTCCTCTCGCCCTTGAACATGACAAGCTCGACGTGGGGCGTGCCGATGCCGCCGCCTTTCCAGAGCCGGGCGGCCTACGCCTATGTACGGCCTGGGGCGCCGCCTCCCGCGAACTCAATGGAACGCTTATCCGCAGCTCGCCGCAGCGGGTCTATGGACGACGCCGACCGATATCGCCAAGCTTCTGGTCGAAGTGGGCAACGCCCTCGGCGGCGGCGGGGCGGTTCTGACAAGGCAGAGCGCGGCCGCCATGCTGTCCCCGGTCGACAATCGCCTATACGGCCTTGGCGGGGCGATCCGAAACATCGGCCAACCCTCGAGCCTCATCTTCATGAAGAGCGGCGGCAATGTCGGCTTCTCGAACTGGCTCGCCTTCTACCCTGGGCTCGGGGGCGGACAGGGGCTCGTGGTGTTCACCAACTATGGCTGGCAGCCACAGGTCTTTGCGTCGATCTTCGGAGTTGCGGCCAAGGCGATGAACTGGCCGGATTTCCCCGGTCTTGAGGACAACGGACCGCCGGTCAGCGGGTGAGCGCGGCTCTCTACGGGCTCAGAACCCCTCCGGCCGTCCCACCACCGTCGTGTGCAGCGAGCCGTCGCCGAAGGCCCGGTTGGCGGCGTGGCGCACGCTCTTCATCGTCACCCCGGCGATCTCGCGGTTGCGCTCGACCAGCCAGTCGGGCGCGCGGCGCTCGAGCTGGATGTGGATGAGCTGGGAGGCGATCTTGGACGAGGTGTCGAAGCGCAGCGGATAGGAGCCGATGAGATAGGTCTTGCCCTTCTCGAGCTCCTCTTCATTGAGCCCGTTCAGCGCCACGTCGCGGATTTCGGCCGACGCGACGTCGAAGGATTCGCGCGCCCGCTCGTTCTTGGTCGTCGTGCCGCCGTAGAAATAGGTTCCATGTTCGAGCGCGTAGAAGGAGCCGAACACGGTATAGGCGAGGCCGCGCTTCTCCCTCACTTCGCGGAAAAGCCGCGAGGTCATCGAGCCCGAGCCGCCGAGCACATGGGCCGCGACGACGCTCGCAATATAATCGGGATCGTCGCGCCGGAGCGCCGGCCGGCCGAAGCGGATGGTCGATTGCGGCACGTCGAGGTCGATGAGATCGATCTTGCCAAGGCCCGCGAAAGTGGCCTCGGGGATGGGCTTGAGCCGGCCCTTGGCGGGCAGGTCGGCGAAGGCCTTGTCCACCAGGGCCGCCGCGCCCTTCTCGTCGATCGCGCCGACCACCGCGATCATCAGTTGATCCCGTGCGACGCCGTGTTTGGCGGCCCCGACGAGATCGGCCCGCTCGATCCGGGCCAGCGTTTCGAGTGAGCCGTCGGCCGGCTGTCCGTAGGGGTGGCCGGGGAACGCTTTCGCCTTCCAGTTGCGGTTGGCGAGCGTGCCCGGATCGTTGGCGACGTGGCGCAGGCGCGCGTTCATGTGCTCCCGCACGCGCTCGAACGGCTCCTCGTCGAACCGCGGCGCGTTGACCGCGAGGCGGAGAAGCTCGGCGGCGCGATCGACGTTCTTGATGAGCGTGCGCATGCGCCCGCTCCAATGGTCCCGGTCGCAATGAAAGCTCATCTCGACCGCCTTCTCGTCGAGCGCCCGGTGGAACGCCTGCGAGTCGAATTCTCCCGCGCCCTCGTCGAGGAGCGCCGACATGAGCGACCCAAGGCCCGCCTTGTCGGCCGGGTCCTGCGCCGCGCCGCCGCGCATGGCGAACTCGAGCGAAATCAGCGGAACCGCGTATGAGCGGACGAGCCAAAGCTTGAGGCCGCGCGGCGTGGTGACGACGTCGACGTTGACGGCCGAATGAGAGGGTGAAACAGCAAGATGTTTTTGCATAGGCGTTTCCAGGTTTTCGTTTCGTTGGCCCGGCGCCGCAATCATGCGGGGGGCGATGGGCGTCCGTGGCCTCCTATGCCGCCTCGCTCTCGAGCGGCAGGAGATGACCGGTCACCGCGGGCTTGTGATCGAGCCAGCGCCGCGCCGCCTCGACCACCGCTTCCGGCGTAACCGCCTCGATCCGCGCCGGCCATTCCTCGACGTCGCGGAGCGTCTGTCCGATCGCCAGCGACGAACCGTACCACCGCGCGAGGTCCGACTGGCTGTCGCGGGCATAGGTCGCGTCGGCGACGAGGCGCGTCTTGGCGCGCTCGAGGTCGCCCGCGTCGACGCCCTCGTTCAGGAATTTGGCCAGCGCCCGGCCGAAGGCCTTGTCGAGCGTCTCGAGCGTGACCCCGGGCGCCGGCGTCATATTGGCGATGAACCGGCTCTGGTCGAGCGCCGTGCCGTGGTAATAGGCCCAGGCCGAGACGGCGACCTTCTCATCCATCACGAGCGCGCGGTAGAGGACGCTCGTCTGCCCGCCGCCGAGGAGATGGCCGAGCACTTCGAGCGCTTCGGCTTCGCCGGGCTTGGCGGTGCGGGCGGACGGCGCGAGATAGTGCCGCTGCCAGCCGGGCTGCTCGACCTTGTCGTCGGCGACCGTCACGAGCCGGCTCGCGATTGTCGGCGGCTCCATCGGCCGCACCCGCTCGGGCTTCGCCCCGCGCGGCTTGATCTTGCCGTAAGTCTCCTCGGCCAGGGCCCGGGCCTGCTCCGGCTCGACGTCGCCCGCGACCACCAGAATGGCGTTCTCGGGAGTGTAGAAGCGCTTGTAATAGGCGAGCGCGTCCTCGCGCCTCAGCCCCTCGATTTCATGCCCCCAGCCGATGACCGGAATGCCGTAAGGGTGGTGAGTGAAGAGCGCCGCCTGCACCGCCTCGCCGAGCTGGGCGCCCGGGTCGGTGTCGCAATGCATCCGCCGCTCCTCGAGCACCACGTCGCGCTCGGGGGCGACGATGTCGTCGGTCAACGTCAAGCCCGTCATCCGGTCGGCCTCGAACTCCATGCAGGCCTTGAGGTGCTGCTTGGCGATCTGCTGGAAATAGGCGGTGAAATCGTTGCCGGTGAACGCGTTCTCCTGGCCCCCGACATCGGAGACGAATTCCGAGAACTCGCCCTTCGGATGGCGCTTGGTGCCCTTGAACATCAGGTGCTCGAGAAAGTGGGCGATGCCCGACTTGCCCGGCGGATCGTCGGCCGCGCCGTTGCGGTACCAGACCATGTGCGTGACGACGGGGGCGCGATGATCGGGAATGACGACGACGTCGAGGCCGTTGGCGAGGGTGAAATGCGCGACCTCGGCTGCGGGGGGGACATGAGACGTCATCCGTGTTCCGTTTTTCGTTAATGGGACCCTCGCCCGCGATGGGGCCGCCATGCGGCCCGATCGTGACGATCCCGCGACATATAAGGCGCCGCCGCGCGGCTTGCGAGTCGGCGGTTGCTCGCCGCCGCCCTCAAAGAAACGGATTGACGACCATGAGGTCGCCGAAGCGCCGGCCGTGCTGGAAGTCCTCGCTGTAAAGCGTCTCGCAGCCCGCCTCGATCGCCGCGGCGAGGATCAGCGCGTCGTAGAAGGCGAGCGAATGGTCGCGGGCCAGCGCGACCGCGGCGGCGTGAGTGGCGGAAGTGATCGGGCTAATGTCGCGGAACCAATCGCGGATGACGGCAAGGGCCGCCTCGATCTCCGGCCACGCCCGTCGGCGCTTCCTGTGCGCGACATGGGTGAACTCGTTGAGCACCTGGGCGCTGATGACGCCCCCTTGCGTGAGAGTTTCGAGCGCGCGCCCGCGCTTCTCGACGTCCAGAAATGCGTAGACGAGAACGTTGGTGTCGAAGAACGGGCTCAACGCTCGTTCGCTTCGTCACGATCGAACTTGTAGCCCTCCGGAGCGGGCCAGTTGAATTGCTCCATTGCTTTCAGAAACTCCGCGCGCCGGTCGCGCTTCTCGACCACGATCTCCTTCTTGCTCGCCGAGACGACCTCAAGCTCGTCGCCGGGCGCCAGATGAAGCTCGTCCACGAGAGCCTTTGGCAGTCTCACCGCGAGACTGTTTCCCCATTTCGCGACGTGCATGATATCCTCAATTGATATACTTAGACTTATGTATATCATTCCCGGCCATCCCCGTCAACGCCATGGCGCGAGGCTCACTCGTCGAGCCCCTCCGCGCGGCGCCAGTCGAGGAGCAACGTCCGGCGCGGCTTCGGCGGGCGCTCGTCGAGCACCGCGACCTTTTCCATCCGGTCGAGGCGGAAATGGCGGAAGGCCGCCCGCGTCTCGCACCAGGCGGCGAGCATCCGCGCGTGGTCGAAGAAGCCGAGCGCGACCGGCCAGACGACCCGCGTCGACGAGCGGCCGGCTTTGTCGCTATAGGCGAGCTTGAGCTTGCGCCCAGCGCCGAGCGCCTCGCGGATCAGAGGCAGGTTCGCCGTCTCGGTTTCGCCCGCCCGGCTCGCGCTGGCGAGCATCGTCGGCCAGTCGAGCGCCTCCGCCCGTTCGGGCGGCAGGACGGCGGCGATCTTGGCCAGCGCCCCGCGCGCCGCCTTCTTGAGGCCTTCGTCGGCGCGGCCCTCGACCCAGCCAGCGCCGAGCGCGAGCGCCTCGACCTCCTCGAGGCTGAACATCAAGGGCGGCAGGGTGAAGCCGGGCTTGAGGACATAGCCGAACCCCGCCTCGCCCTCGATCCGCGCGCCCTTGCGCCTTCAGCGCCTCGATGTCGCGGTAGAGCGTGCGCAGCGACACCCCGAGCTCTTCCGCCAGCGCCTGGCCGGCGACCGGGCGGCGGCGGAGGCGAAGGCTCTGCATCAGTTCGAGCAGCCGTTCGGCGCGGGACATCGGCCGGTCACGGCGCCTTGACGCATTGTTCGACCGAGAACAGGCATTCCTGGCCGAGCGGCAGCGGCTCGCCGCCGGCGCCGGCATAGCCGACCTGAGTGACCTTGTCGTTCGTCATCACCAGTTTGACCTCGCAGGCTCCGCTTCCCCCGAAAGGCGGCTGGTTGGTGTTGAGCAGGATCGCCCATTGGGGTCCATAGCCGCGCATCTGGCCGCCGGCGTAGGTCCAGATTTCGGTCGCCTGGCCGGCCGGCGCGCGATGGGTCGGGGGGCCGAGACAGGCGCGGATGTCGCGCGCCCCAAGTCCGATCATCGACTGCTGCGCGACCTGGTCGACCTCGAGCGGCTGGCATCCGCTGAGCAGCAGCGCGGCGAAGAAGCCGAGGGTCGCGACGGTCTTGCCCACTTCGTTCCCCCGAAACCTCGCGCCGCGAACCGGTCGGCGACGTTCGCGCAATCGCGTTCGTTTGACAATGATGGGCGGGGTCACGAGGCCGTCAGCGCGCGCGCATCTGAAAGATCGCGATTCGCGTATCGCCATAGGTCCGCTCCTCGATGCCGGCGAGACCGGCCGGCGCAGCGAGTTCGGCCTTGGCCGCTTCCTCGACGACGCAGAGCGCGTCCGGCTCGAGCCAGCCGCCGTCGACAAGCGAGGCGAGCGCCGGGCGGGTCAGATCCTGTCCATAAGGTGGGTCGAGAAAGGCGAGCGCGAACGGGCCCCCTGCTGGCGCCGAGCCCAGTCTCGTCGCGTCGGCGCGCCAAACGCGCGTCACGCCGCCGAGCGCCAACGCTTCGACATTGGCGCGAATGAGGGCGCGCGCCTCGGCGCCGTTGTCGATGAAGAGCGCGAACCCCGCCCCGCGGGACAGGGCCTCGATCGCGAGCGCCCCCGATCCGGCAAAGAGGTCGACCACCCGCGCGCCCTCGATATGGCCGGGAAACCGGTGTTCAAGGATGTCGAAGATCGACTCGCGCAGCCGTTCCGAAGTCGGACGGATCGCGCGCGTGGACGGCGCGGCGAGCACGCGACCCTTGAGCCGGCCGCCGACGATCCGCATCGATCACGGCTTTCGCGGCGGGCGGCGCGGGCCCCCTCGGCCTTTCGGCGGTCCCTTGCCGCGCGGGCTCTTGAATCCTCCCGGCGCGGAGCGCGCCCCCGCCGCGCCGCTCCCGCCGCTCCGTTCGCCGCCGTGACCGCCCGACCCGCGCTCGCCTTTGTGCCGATCCGGGGGCCGGTCGAAGCGGCGGGCCGGAGGAGCGCTGTCGCGCGCCTCAGCGCGCGTTCCGCGGGGCTTGAACTCGGAGCGCGGTCCGCGGTCCCTGGCGTCGGCGCGCGGCGGGCGGCTCTCGCCGCTGCGTTCAGGCTTCCGCCCTTGCGGCCGGTCGAAGGCGCGCTCGCGCGGGCCGCCCTCGCGCCTCTCCGCGCTTTCCCCGCGCGACTTGGACTCCGGGCGCGCGCCGCGGTCTCTGGCGTCCGAGCGGGGCGGCCGGCTCTCGCCGCTGCGTTCAGGCTTCCGGCCTTGCGGCCGGTCGAGGGCGCGCTCGCGCGGGCCGCCTTCGCGCCTCGCCTCGCGTTCGCCGCGCGGCTTGAACTCCGGGCGCGCGCCGCGGTCTCTGGCGTCGGCGCGCGGCGCCCGGCTCTCGGCGCCGCGCTCCGGCTTCCGCCCTTGCGGCCGGTCGAAGCCGCGCTCGCGCGGGCCGGCCTCGCGTCTCTCCACACCCTCCGGGCGCGGCCTGAATTCTCGTTGCGGGCCGTCGTCCGCATGGCCCGCGCGGGGCGGCCGCTCGCGCTCCCGCCCCCCGCGCTTGCCGGCGCTGTGACGCGATGACCGCGGCGTTCGCGTTTCGGCGGCGGCGCGCCTGCGCGCCTCCTCGCGGGTCGGTGAAATGCGCTCGACCGCGATTGTCCGCCCTTTGCGGTCGTGGGTGGCGCTGCGCTCGATCCGTTTGCGCGTCGCCGCCGCGTCGGCGGCGATCTCGGCCCGCAGGCGCGACACATGCTTGCGCCGGGGTTCGGGCGCCGATCGCGCCGGCGCCGGACGGTCAGGGCCGAATCGTCGCTCCCGTTCCTCGCCGCGCCCGCGCTGCCCGTTCCGATCGGGCTTATGACCCCCCGAACGCTCGCGGCCAACGCTCGCGCGCCGCGCGCTTCGCTCCTCCGCGCTCGGCTCCGTGGGCGCCGTCGCCTCGCGAACGATCAGCGGCGCGTCAAAATCGGCCCCAGCTTCCCTCGCGAGCTTCACGCCCAGCTGGTCGCGCAGCACCCGGGTGCGCACTTCCGCCGCCTCGCCCTCGGCGAGATCGCCGAGCTCGAAGGGACCGAAGGAGATGCGGATCAGCCGGTTGACCGCAAGCCCGAGGTGCTCGAGCACCTTCTTGATCTCGCGGTTCTTCCCCTCCCTGAGGCCCAAGGTGATCCAGACGTTCGAGCCCTGTTCGCGGTCAAGCTTCGCCTCCATGCCCAGATAGTCGACGCCGTCGATGGTGATTCCGCCGCTCAAAGCGTCGAGCGCCGCCTGATCGACGACCCCATGCGCGCGCACGCGATAGCGGCGCAGCCATCCGGTCGACGGCAGCTCCAGCACGCGCGCCAACCCGCCGTCGTTGGTGAGGAGCAGGAGCCCTTCGGTATTGATGTCGAGCCGGCCGACCGCGACCACGCGCGGCAGGCCGGGGGGAAGCGCATGGAAAACTGTCCGCCGCCCCTCCGGGTCGCGCGCGGTCGTGACGACCCCGCGAGGCTTGTGGAACAGAAAGAGCCGGGTGCGCTCGGCCAAGCCGAGCCGCTTGCCGTCGACGCGGACGTCGTCGGCTTCGCTGACATTGAACGCGGGGCTTGAGAGCACTTCGCCATTGACGCTGACCCGCCCCTCGGCGATCCAGGCCTCGGCGTCGCGGCGGGAGCAGAAGCCCGCCCGCGCGATGACCTTGGCGATGCGTTGGCCCGCGCGGACTTCGGCTTTCGTTTCGTCGCTCATGCCAGTTTCGCTCCGCCGTCCGCGCGCGCCCGCGTTGCCATGAGCGGCGGCTTGTCCTAAGCCCTAACGCGCCGCGCCGCCAACCGAAAAACGCTTCGGACCGCCTCAAGTGCAAGGCCGGCGCGGAGCGATCATGTCGAGCGATGAGCGGAAGGGCGGCGATCCGATGAGCCTCGCCTTCGCCGAAGCGCGGTCGGCCGAGCAGCGCGGCGAGACCCCGATCGGCGCCGCTCTGGTTCGTGACGGAACCGTGATCGCGAGCGATGGAAACCGCACGCGCGAACTCGCCGATCCGACGGCGCACGCCGAAATGCTCGTCATCCGGGAGGCCGCGGCGAGACTGGGCTCCGAACGGCTCGCCGGCTGCGACCTCTACGTCACGCTCGAGCCATGCGCGATGTGCGCTGGCGCGATTTCCTTCGCCCGCCTGCGCCGCCTCTACTACGCCGCGCCGGACCCCAAGGGCGGCGCGGTCGACAACGGCCCGCGTTTCTTCCGCTCACCGACCTGCCACCATGCGCCGGAGGTCTACGGCGGGTTGCGCGAGAGCGAGGCCGCCGCGATGCTGCGGGCGTTCTTCGCCGCGAGGCGTTGAGGGGCGTCCCTCTCTCTGGGAGAGGGTTGGGGTGAGGGCTGGCAGCCCGCCCTCATCCGGCCCTTCGGGCCACCTTCTCCCGGAAGGAGAAGGGTTAGGGGCGGTTGCCAAGACCTCGGGCTGCGTGAGAGCATCGCCCTCGATTGATCTTTTCGCCTTCTTAGGGGAGGAACCATGTCCCGTCCGCCGTTTCGCGCCGACCATGTCGGCAGCTTTCTTCGCCCCGAGCGGCTCAGGGAGGCGCGCGAGCGCTTCGCCGCCGGCCATCTTCCGGCGCAGGAACTGCACGCGATCGAGGACGAATGCATCCGCGAGGTCGTGCGCGCTCAGGAGCATGTGGGCCTGAACGGAATCACCGACGGCGAGTTCCGCCGCACCTTCTTTCACGTCGATTTTTTGGAGCGGCTGCACGGGGTCGAGGTGCGTTACGGCGAGTTCGCGTCGCATTTCAAGAAAAGCGACGGCACGCAGGTCGGTTTCGCGCCGCCGACCATGCATGTCGACAGCAAGCTGAAGTGGGTCTCCCCGATACAGGGACCAGACTTCGATTTCCTGAAGTCGATCACGACCCGCACGCCGAAGGTCTGCATCCCGGCGCCGTCGATGCTGCATTTCCGGGGCGGGCGGGAGGCGATCAGCGAAGCGGTCTATCCGGATCTCGATGATTTCTACGCCGACCTGACCGCCGCCTATCGCGCCGAGATCGCCGATCTTGCCGCCCGCGGCCTGCGCTACCTTCAATT
Organism: uncultured Alphaproteobacteria bacterium; assembly: GCA_963761435.1. Taxonomy (GTDB): domain Bacteria; phylum Pseudomonadota; class Alphaproteobacteria; order Rhizobiales; family Beijerinckiaceae; genus Roseiarcus. The sequence goes on from CAVXHJ010000018.1 coordinate 32,334, forward strand.
CGACGACACCAATCTCGCCTATCTCTGCGATCCCGAGATTCGCGCCCGCACCAAGGCGCGCGGCGACGACCCGGACGCCCTCGCGCGCCTCTATTGCCGGCTCATCAACAATTCGATCCGCGACCGGCCCAAGGACATGACCGTCTGCGTCCATCTCTGCCGCGGCAATTTCAAGAGCGCATGGGTCGCGCAGGGCGGCTACGAGCCGGTCGCCGAGATCCTTCTCAACGAGATGAAGATCGACGGTTTCTTCCTCGAATATGACGACGAACGCTCCGGCGACTTCGCGCCGCTGCGCTTCGCGCCGAAGAGCGCGACCATCGTGCTCGGACTCATGAGCTCAAAGAAGGCCGCGGCCGAGTCAAAAGACGAGGTCAAGCGTCGCATCGGCGAAGCCACGAAATACGCGCCGCTCGGCCAATGCGCCCTCTCCCACCAGTGCGGCTTCTCCTCGACCGCGCACGGCAACGACCTCGCCGAGGCCGATCAATGGATCAAGCTTGCGCGCATGGTCGAAATCGCCGAGGAGGTGTGGGGCAAGATGTGAGGCGCCTTATCCTCCCCCGCTGGCGGGGGAGGGGGACCGCGCGCAGCGCGGTGGAGGGGGCCGCGCGCGGAAGAGATATGGCAAAGAGAGCGCCTTCAGGAACCATCGCCCAAGCTCGCGAACTGCGGCGCCGGCTTTCTCCGCCCGAAGCCCGCCTTTGGAGCCGGATGCGCGCGCGAAGCCCTGACCTGCCCGCCTTTCGCCGTCAGCACCCGATGGGGCCCTATGTGCTCGATTTCTATTGCGCGAAGGCGCGCCTCGCTGTCGAGATTGACGGAGTCGCGCATGACATGGGTGATAGGCCACAGCGCGACCTGCGGCGAACGGAGTGGCTCGAGGCGCAAGGCGTAACGGTTATGCGAATACCCGCGAGCGATCTGGCGCGCAATTTCGACGACGCGGCGGATGCGCTGATGCGAATGGCGATCGAGATGGCCGCGGCCGCAGCCCCCACCACCGCCCTTCGGGCGGTCCCCCTCCCCCGCTTCGCAGGGGAGGATAGATGAGCGCCCGCCTTGCTTGGTTTTCAACCGACAAGTGCTTCATCGATGGACGCTGGGTCGAGCCGCAATCCGGCAAACGACTGCCGATCGAAGACCCGTCGCGTGGCGTCGAGATCGGCGAGATCGCGCGCGGGCAGGCCGCTGACATCGATGCAGCGGTAGAGGCGGCCGAGCGCGCGCTTTCCGGCGAGTGGGGACGCCTCACGGCGACCGAACGCGGACGCCTGCTCGCAAAGCTCGCCGAGCTGGTCGCCTCCCGGGTCGACGAGCTTGCGCTGATCGAGGCCCATGACGTCGGCAAGCCGCTGAAGCAGGGACGCGCCGATGCGCTGGCGCTCGCCCGCTACATGGAGTTTTACGCCGGCGCCGCCGACAAGGTGATGGGTGAGACCATACCCTACCTCGGCGGCTACACGGTCTACACCCTGCGCGAGCCCCATGGCGTGACCGGACATATCGTCCCGTGGAACTATCCGATGCAGATCGCCGGGCGCACCGTCGGCGCGGCGCTGGCGATGGGTAACGCCTGCGTCTTGAAGCCGGCGGAGGAAGCCTGCCTCACCTCGCTCGCTCTCGCCGACCTCGCGCGGGAAGCGGGTTTTCCGGCCGGCGCGCTCAATGTCGTTCCGGGTCTCGGCGAGGAGGCGGGCGCGACGCTCGCCGCCCATCCCGGCGTGAGGCATCTATCCTTCACCGGCTCGGTCGCGGTCGGGGCGCTGGTGCAGGCGGCGGCGGCGCGCCATGTGGCGCCGGTGACGCTCGAGCTCGGCGGAAAGTCGCCGCAGCTCGTGTTCGCCGACGCCGATCTTGAGCGCGCGCTGCCGTTTCTGGTCAACGCGGGGATCCAGAATGCGGGGCAGACCTGCTCGGCCGCCTCGCGCATACTCGTCGAGCGCCGGCGTTACGACGAGGTCGTCGAGCGGATGGCGGTTCGCTATCGCAGCCTCAAGGTCGGCCCGGCGGACGCCGACCTCGACGTCGGCCCGCTCATCTCCGGACGGCAAAAATCGATCGTGAGTCGATTCATCGCCGAGGGCGCCGACCTCAAGACCGCGGCGACCGGCGAGATCGTCGCCGACGCGCCGCAGGGCGGGCACTATGTTGCGCCAACCCTGTTCGCCGCTGTCGCCCCCGGCCATCGTCTTGCGCAGGAGGAAATCTTTGGCCCCGTCCAGGTCGTCATTCCCTTCGACGACGAGGCCGAGGCGGTCGAGATCGCCAACGGCACGGGGTATGGCCTCGTCGCGGGCCTATGGACCAGCGACGGGGGGCGGCAGATGCGGCTCGCGAAGGCTCTGCGGGCGGGGCAGGTGTTCATCAACAATTACGGCGCGGGCGGCGGGGTCGAGCTGCCGTTCGGCGGCGTCGGCAAGTCGGGCCACGGGCGCGAGAAGGGATTCGAGGCGCTCTACGGCTTTTCGGCGCTGAAAACCGTCGCCGCGTGGCACGGGTGAGGGGCGCGCTGCTCGTATGCGGGATCGCGCTCGCAGCGGCCGGCTGCGCCACGCCGCCTGTCGTCAAGCGCGACTATCTCGAAGCGGCCGCGTGGCGCGGCTCCGCGCTCACGACCTATGGCCGCCAGCAGGTCGTCGACGCCGCCGCCGGGGCGGCGCCGCAGACGGTGACGCTCATCGACGTCAACGCGCGCGCCGAGGTCGCCGGCGACGCCGAGCGGCGCGCGCGCATTCTCGACCGTCGCGTCGAGACCGTGCGCACGGAACTCAAACGCAACGGAATATCTTCGGCAGGCGTCGGCGAGTGGCCCGGCGCCGGGCCCGACGGCGTCCAGACCTATCCCTCCGCCGACTTGCAGGCGAAGCGGATGGTCGTTATCGCCCATTATTGAGCGGCATGCGCGTGCGCGTGCTAGAGAGGATGACTTCGAGTCGAACTCGCAGCCGTCATTGCGAGCGAAGCGAAGCAATCCAGGTGAACGTCGGGTGCCCTTCGGCCGCTGGATTGCTTCGTCGCCATAGCTCGTCGAAAGACGGGCGTCCTTACGGACGCCCTATGGCTCCTCGCAATGACGGCGGCTTATTCAGGGGAAGCGCGGTGAGCCCGGTCGTCGTTGTCCTGAACGGACCCAATCTCAACCTGCTCGGCAAGCGCGAGCCGGAGATTTACGGTCATGAGACGCTCGCCGACGTCGAGGCGGACTGCCGCCGCGTCGGCAAGGAGCTCGGCCTTGAGATCGAGTTCCGCCAGAGCAATCGTGAATACGAGATCATCGACTGGATTCATGACGCCCGCGAGCGCGCCGCCGGGATCGTCATCAACCCGGCCGCCTTCACCCATACCTCGGTCGCCATCTTCGACGCGCTCCAGACCTTCACCGGGCCGATCATCGAGGTGCACATCTCCAACATCCACAAGCGCGAGCCCTTCCGGCATCATTCCTATGTCTCGGGCGTCGCCGCCGGCGTCATCGCCGGCTGCGGCACGCAGGGTTATGGGTTCGCGCTGCGACGGTTGGCGAAGCTGATCGCTTCTTCGTAGACGCCGTCACCCCCCTCTCCCCTTGCGGGAGAGGGGTTGGGGTGAGGGGTCGCGCCGCCGTGCGCGCTTCGTCCAACGGCGTGTAACGGCGCCGAACCCCTCATCCGGCGCTTCGCGCCACCTTCTCCCGCAAGGGGAGAAGGGAGCATGCCGCCGCAACTGCGAGTTCAACCAGAATCCGCCTCACTTCACCACGGCCAGCGCGAAGCCGTCCCACCCCTTGGCGCCGACGGTCTGGATCGCGGTCGCGCTGAGGCGCGGCTCGCGCGCGATCACGTCGAACATGCGGCGCACCCCGACCACGTCCGGATCTCCACTGCGCGCGTTGGCCACCTCGCCGTCGCGCACCACATTGTCGACCACGATCGCGGTCCCGGGCCTTGAAAGCCTGAGCGCCCATTCGAGATAGGCCGCGTTGTTCTCCTTGTCGGCGTCGATGAAGACGAAGTCGAACGGCCCGAGTCGCTCGGCCTCGATCCCGGGCAGCGTCTCCAGCGCCGCGCCGGTTCTGACCTCGACCTTTGCGCTCAAGCCGGCGCGGGCGACGTTCCGCCGCGCGACCTCTGCGTGCCTGGCGTTCCATTCGAGGGTGACGAGCCGGCCGTCATTGGGGAGCGCGCTCGCAAGCCAGATCGTGGAATAGCCGCCGAGCGTACCGATCTCGAGCGCCTTCTTCGCGCCCGTCATCCGCACGAGGAGATGGATAAACTTGCCCTGCGGCGCCGAAACGTCGATCGACGGCAGGCCAGCCGCGGCGTTTGCGGCGAGCGCTTCCTGGAGCGCTGGGTCCGCGGCGACGATCGTCTTGGTGAAATAGTCATCGACCGCGTTCGAGAGGTTCCGGTTCACGACCATCGGCTCCTGATCCCCGGCGGCGTCATTCTTCCTTGCCGGCGACGCCAGCTTCCGCGAACGTCGCCATGCCGTTGTGGCAGTTAACCGCGGCCTTGACGATTCCGACCGCGAGCGCCGCGCCGGAGCCCTCGCCGAGCCGCATGCCGAGATCGAGCAGCGGGATCTTGCCGAGGAGCTTGAGCGCATGCCGGTGCGCGCGCTCGGCCGAGACATGAGCGGCGAGGCAATGGTCGAGCGCGGAATCATCGAGCGCGAGCAGCACCGCGGCGGCCGAGCACACCACGAAGCCGTCGAGCACGACCGGCGTCTTGCGCAGGCGGGCGGCGAGAATCGCGCCCGCGATAGCGGCGGTCTCGCGCCCGCCGAGGCGGGCCAGAATCTCCAGCGGATCGCCGAGATGCTGCTTGTGGCGCGCAACCGCGGCGCGCACCGCGTCGGCCTTGCGCCTCAGGCCCTGATCGTCGACGCCGGTCCCGCGCCCGACCCATTCCTCGGCCTCGCCGCCGAAGAGCGCGTGATAGATCGCCGCCGCGGGCGTCGTATTGCCGATCCCCATCTCGCCGAGGACGAGCAGGTCCGGTTCGGATGCGAGCGCCTCCATGCCGAAGGCCATTGTCGCCGCACAGGCCTTCTCGTCGAGCGCCGGCTCCCGGGTGATGTCGCCAGTCGGTTTTTCGAGCGCGAGTTCGTAGACCTTGAGCGAAATGTCGAAGGTCTTGCAGATCTGGTTGATGGCGGCGCCGCCGGCGGTGAAATTCGCCACCATCGCCCCGGTGACCGAGGCCGGGAACGCCGACACCCCTTGCGCGACGACGCCATGATTGCCGGCGAAGACAGCGACCAGCGGGTTGTCGACATGCGGGCGCGCCGATCCCTGCCAGGCCGCCATCCATTCGGCGATCTCCTCGAGCCGCCCGAGCGAGCCTGGCGGTTTCGTCAGTTGCGCGTCGCGTTCCCTCGCCGCCGCCCGCGCCGCCTCGTCCGCTTTCGGCATTTTCCCGAGAAGGGCGCGGATGTCGTCGAAGGGGCGGGGCGCGGGGGGCATGAAACAGGTCTCGAGCGAAGGATCGCGCCGCCCCTATAGGCGAAAAACGGGCCGGGGGAAAAGCCCGCCAACGTCGCTAGTATCGGCCAAACTCTGATCTTTAACCTTGACAGAACTGTCAATTCCAAGGGAAACTGATCGCGTCGGGGCGGGCGTCTATCCGCTCAAGGAAAGGGATCGGACATGGTGCAGCAACGTGTCATTCGCAAAGCGATCAATGTCAGCATTATTGGTCTGTTCGGGTTCGGACTCCTTGCGGTCGACGCCACTCCTTCCTTCGCCACTTGCGGCGGCCATTGTCAGGTGATGAAGAGATGCGCCGAGTTGGTGAAGGAAAAAGGCGTCAAAGGCGGCGTGTACCAAAGCGAATTTAACAAGTGCATGACCGACCAGGCGAATTATAAATAGGCATTGCCGCTCAATGCGTTCGGGGGCCGTCGGCGGCGAGCCCCTGGAGCACGCCGTTGCGCCAACTTGGATCTTGTCGCGGCTTGCCTCGCTACTCCGCCGCCTCGCGCATGGCGCTATAGCGGGTGAGCTGCGCCCTGAGCGGCGCGGGCTTGAGCGGCTTGTTCATGACAGGGATGTCCTCGCGCGCCGCCGCGTCCCGGACCTCGGCGCTCCGATCGGCGGTGGCGAGGATGGCGGGAATCCTGCGGCCAAGGCGCTCGCGCAGCTCCCGGATCGCCGCGACGCCGTCGCCCGAATCGAGGTGGTAGTCGGCGATGATGACGTCCGGGTCGCCGAATTCGGCGAGCGCCGCGCCCGCTTCGGCGAGGCCGAGCGCGGTGGCGACCAGGCAGCCCCAGCGCTCGAGGAGAACCCGCATGCCCTCGAGCACCCTGGGCTCGTTGTCGATCGCGAGAACCTTGAGCCCGTCGAGCGGTTCGCCCGCCGCGATCGGCTGGGGCGCGCCGGGCTTCGCGCGGGCCTTGGGCGCCGCGCGTCCGAGCGGCGCGGTCACGGAGAACACGGAGCCTCTGCCGGGGCGAGAGCGTAAGCCTACCGGATGCTCCAGCACCCGCCCCAGGCGCTCGACGATCGATAGGCCCAGGCCGAGGCCGCGCGCGACCCGCGCGCCCTGGTCGAGCCGCTTGAACTCGGCGAAGACCGCGCGCGCATGCTCGGGCGGGATGCCGAGGCCGGTGTCCCAAACCTCGATCCGGGCCGCGCCCGGAACGTGGCGGCAACCGACCAGCACGCGGCCGCTCAATGTATATTTGAGCGCGTTCGAGATGAGGTTCTGCAACAGGCGCCGCATCAGACGCCGATCGGTGCGGACGGCGAGGCCAGTCCGAACAAAGACAAGGTCGAGCCCCTTCGCCCTGGCAAGGGGGGCAAACTCGATTTCCAGCATACCCATGAGATCGGCGATCGGCACGTCGGAGATTTCCGGTCGGGTCGCGCCGGCGTCAAGCCGCGAGATATCGAGGAGCGCGCCAAGGATCTCCTCGACCGCCTCGAGCGAGACATCGACATTGCGCGCCAGATCCGCCCGTTCCTCAACGCCAATCCGGCTCCCGCCCTCGGAGAGCGAACTCGCGTAGAGGCGGGCGGCGTTGAGCGGCTGCAGAATGTCGTGGCTCGCCGCAGCAAGGAATCGGGTCTTGGAGAGGTTGGCTGCGTCCGCCTCGTTCTTGGCCCGCTCGAGTTCGGCGTTGAGGCGCTGCAATTCCGCCGTGCGCTCGTCGACGCGGCGTTCGAGCATCTCGTTGGCCGCCTCGAGCGCTTCCTCGACCTGCACGGTCTGCGTCACGTCGGTATAGGTGGTCACGATCCCCCCGTCCGGCAGCCGCGCCGAGCGCACCTCGATGACGCGGTGGGTCGAGAGCAGGCGCAACCGGTTCGGCTGATCGTCGTAGAGCAGGCTCGCGACCCGGTCGGCCACGAAGTCTTCCGAATCGCCCGGCCCGTAGGCGCCGCGCCCGGCGTTGAAGCGCACGATCTCGTCCAGCCCCACGCCAAGCCGCAGCATGCCGGGCGGCAGGTCGAACAGGTCGGCGAATTCCCGGTTCCAGGCGGTGAGCGCGAGATTGGCGTCAAACACGGTGACGCCCTGCCGCGCGTGATCGAGCGCATGCTGCAATTGATCGCGGCTCGACTGGATCGCCGCCGAAGCCTCGTCGATGAGCTTGAGCGCCGATTCGCCGGATACGGTGCGGGGCCGCAAGAGCAGCGACAGCACCTGGCGCGAGGTCGAGGCGCCGATCGCCGGCGAGAGCAGGAATTCGGCGTGGCGAATCAATTGCGCGCTGGCCTCGACCGCCGGGTCGTAAACGAGACCACGCTCGCGCATGAAGCTTGAGAAGGCGCGGCGCGCGCGCAGCGCCCCGAGGTAGCGGGCGACCGCCGCCTCAAGCTCGCCCGCGGTGGTCGACGAGCGCCAGAGACGGAACGCCTGGGGCTTGCCGCCGGCGCCCACTCCGGCGAATGCGCTCGCTTGCGCACGTTCGAGCGCGCTCGGCTGGCGGGTCAGCGAAAAGGCGAAAAACGCGGCGACGTTCGCCGCGAGCGACAGGACCACGCCGCCCACCAGCGCGTTGGGCGCGAACGCGACGAGCAAGGCCGGGCTCAGCCATGCGATCGCCAGCGGACCGTGCGCGAGAAAGCCCGCAAGCGCCGTATCGGGCCGGATCGAGGGCAGCAACAGAAGGTAGAACCAGGCGAGCGCTCCCACGGTCATGCCGGCGATCGCGCCCCGCGCCGTCCCGCGGCGCCAGAAGAGGCCGCCGAGAAAGGCGGGCGCAATCTGCGCCACCGCGGCAAACGAGAGCAGGCCGATCGACACCAGGCCCGCTTCGCCGGCCATCCGTTCGTAGGCGAAGCCAAGCGCGAGAACGCCTAGGATCGCGACCCGGCGGACCCACAGGACCAGCGCGCCGATGTCGCCCTCGAACGCGCCCGCCCGCGCGCCGCGGCGCCTGAGCACGAGGGGCATCACAAGGTCGTTTGAAATCGTGATGGCGAGCGCGACGCTTTCAACCACCACCATTCCGGTCGCCGCCGAAAGGCCGCCGACCATCGTCAGGAGCGCCAGCCCATGCGCGCCGGCGCTGAGCGGGAGCGCAAGAACGGTCAAGTCGCGATTGATCGACCCGTCGGGGAAAACCTTGAGCCCGGCTATCGCCAGCGGCGCGACAAACAGATTGATCAGCACGAGATAGGCCGGAAAGAGCCAGGCCGCGGTGCGGATGCCGCGCTGGTCGTGGTTCTCGACCACCGCGACATGGAATTGGCGCGGCAACAGCACGATGGCGAAAGCCGAGAGGAGCGTGGTCACCACCCAGACCGCGGGATCGGGAGGGCTCTGGATGACCGCGGCGATCCTGGGATTGGATTGGGCAATCTCGGTCAGAGCGGCGATCCCGCCGTTGAGCCTCCAGACAACGAAGGCGCCGACCGCGAGAAACGCAACCAGCTTGACGATCAACTCGACCGCAATGGCCAGAATGAGACCGTCCTGATGCTCCTTGGGATTGATGCGCCGGGTGCCGAACGCCATTGCGAAGGCGGCGAGCAGCAAGGAGACCGCCAGATAGAAAGAGGTCGAGGGCGTGTCCGGCGTCAGCCGGGCGCGCTCGAACGAATCGACGACCATCAAGACGGTCGGCGCCACCGCCTTGAGCTGAAGCGCGACATAGGGCGCGGACCCGATGAGCGCGATCAGCGCGGCGACCGCCGCGACGGCTTGCGATTTTCCGTATCGCGCCGACACGAAATCGGCGACCGTGGTGACGTTCTGGGTATGAGCGAGATTGGCGATACGGGCGACGAAAGGCGCGCCGAGGCCGATGACCAGAATCGGGCCAATGTAAATCGGCAGAAAATCCAGCCCGTGCTCGGAGGCGAGGCCGACCGAGCCGTAATAGGTCCAGGACGTGCAATAGACGGCGAGACTGAGCGCGTAGACGACGGCTCGCGAGCCGCCGGACAGACGCTGCCCCCCGCGGTCGCCCCACCATGCGATGAGGAACAGCAGGCAGACATAGCCGATGGCGGTCAGAAATACCGTCGTGCCGTTCATTCCAAGCGCGCGCCCGCCGTTCGGTCAGGAAACGAGCATGTTAGTCGATGATGGGGCTCTGAGGAATTCGCTGCTTTTCAGGCGGCCCGCACCAGACAGGCGATGCAGGCGGCATTGGAAGCGGGATTTCGACATTTCGGCGTCGACGGCTGGAAGCGTTCTGACGTCCCGCCGGACGCTCCGCAGCCGAGCGTGATCGCGGACCGCCGTACGGGGCGGCCGTGAAATCTCAAGCGGCGACGTTACCCGGGTCATCCATGCTTGACTTCCCGCAACCGACCTGTGTCCACGTCGAAGATGAAGCCCCGAACCGGGATATCCTTGGCAATCCATGGATGCGACCGGACTTTCTCGATCTGCGCCCGAGTGTTCTCCTCAGGGTCCTTGAAGGAAAACAAGCGCATCGGGACCGGCGTGGCGTCACCCGTTTCTCGGGCGAGCCTGTCGTTCAGCTCCTGGTCGGTGAAGGTTGTGAACCCGCAGCCGGTGTGATTGAGGAGCATGATCTCCTTGCTCCCCAAGATCCGCGTGGAAACGACCAGTTCTCCGAGCACGTCATCGGTGACGGCCGGGCCGCCGGTCCGGATGACGTCAATATCCGCTGTCTCCAGCCCGAGGATCCCTTCCAGGTCCGAGAGCCGTGGGTCCATGCAGGTCACGACCGCGATCTTGGGCTGCGGGCGCCCGCCCAGTTTCGGATCGTACTTTTTTGCAAATTGCTCATTTGCCTTCATGGCCTGATCAATAAGGCTCATTGCCGCCTCCCACTCGATAATCCCGTAGCCATAAGGGGGCCGACATTCAGTCGGCGTTCGCCCGATGACGGCCTTATCGCGACTGAGACTGCGCAAATAGTAAGACTTTGACAACTCAAATGTCGTTGAGACCAGCGGCATGTCGGTGCGTTTCGGCGCGGGCCGGCTCGCGGCGGCGCGCCGTGGGCGCGTCGGTCGCAAGACCGGCGTCCTGGCTTCCTTCCCGGGGACACCAGAATTTTAGGCGCGGGTCGAATTCGCCACGCGGAAGAAGCGCTCGAGGGCGGCCGCAGCGCCAGCGTCGCCCGATACCCCCGGCTCCAAGCCGTCACCGCCAGGGGTGGGCCGCAGCCGCCTTCTTTTCGTGCGCCTCGATCGCCGCGGCTTCGATGAGAGTGAGGTCGATGTGGTCGTGCCCTTCGATCAGGCACTGCTTGCGGAACGCGTCGATCTCGAACCTGACCACGCCGCCGTCCGGGCCGCGGATTTCTTGCGCTGGCAAATCGATGGTCAAGGTCGCATTGGCGCCCCGCTCGGCGTCGTCCATGAGCTTGGCGTGGTCCTCGCGCGAGACCTTGATCGGCAGGATGCCGTTCTTGAAGCAATTGTTGTAGAAGATGTCGGCGAAGTCGGTCGCGATCACGCAACGGACGCCAAAATCCAGCAGCGCCCAGGGCGCATGTTCGCGCGATGAGCCGCAGCCGAAGTTGTGGCCGGCGACCACGATCGTCGCCTTGCGGTAAGCCGGCTTGTTGAGAACGAAGTCCGGGTGCTCCGAGCCGTCCTCGCGATAGCGCATCTCCGCGAACAGGCCGGCGCCGAGCCCGGTGCGCTTGATCGTCTTGAGGTATTGCTTCGGGATGATCATGTCGGTGTCGATATTGTCGATCGCCAGCGGCGCCGCGACACCGGTCAATGTCGTAAATTTTTCCATGCGTTACAGGCTCTTCACTCTTTGGCGCTTACGATCTAGCAAGCCGCGCCGTGACGGGCAAGGACCGGCTCGCGCCAGAGAGCCTGCCCCGGTCCTTACCGTTCCAAGTCTTTACAGATACCGCTCCAAGTCCTTGGCCGCGTCTTTCGGCGGGCGTTCGAGGTTGAAGGCTTCGACGAAATCGCCGTTCTTGTCCATCAGATAGACGATCGAACTGTGGTCCATGGAATAGTCGCCGTCCGGCTGCTTCTCGCCTTTGCGAGCGAACACTCTGAACGTCTTCTCGGCCGCTTCGACTGCCTGCGGGGCGCCAGAAAGTCCGATGATGGCCGGATTGAAGCTGCTCACATAGTCCTGCATGATCTTCGGCGTGTCGCGCTCCGGATCGACAGTGATGAACAAAGCTGGGATGGGCTTGTCGCCCATCTGGTTCAGAACATCCGAGATACGCGCAAGCTCGGTCGGGCAGACGTCGGGGCAGTGGGTGTATCCGAAATAGACCAGGAAGGGCCGGCCCCGCAGCGTCTGGTCGCTGACTGTCTTGCCGTCGCCCCCTTGCAGGGAGAAGGCCCCGCCGATCAAAGCGCCGCGCGGCCTGTTCACCGAACTGGTGAGCGCGAACGCCGCCAGGCCGAGGAGCGCGGCCGCGGCCACCGTTGCGATCGCTCGGATCGCGAACGCCCGGGATCGCGGCGCATTTTTGGGTTGAGCTGGCGGCATAGGGACTGCACTCGGCCTCGGTCGGCCAATACATAATCGCCAAATTGGGCGAACTACAGACCTGGGCGAGCGCGAAGCCGATAGGCGGTCGCTATTGACCTCGCCTCTTCGCGGCGCCACGAGGAGGGGCTGGATAGGGCGTCATGGTCCTCCGTCAACTCGAATATCTCGCCGCGCTCGCGCGCGAAAAGCATTTTGGCCGCGCGGCGGAGGCTTGCCACGTGTCGCAGCCGACCCTGTCGGCCGCCATCCGCATGCTCGAAGGCGATCTCGGGACGCCGATCGTCGAGCGCGGCCATCGATACGTGGGTCTGACCCCGCAGGGAACGGTCGCCCTGGAATACGCCCATCGAATTCTCGCCGAGGTCGAGAATCTGCGTCACGGGCTCGAGGAGATCGACAAGGGCCTGACCGGCCGTCTGCGCATCGGGGCGATTCCAACTGCGCTGCCGCTCGTGTCCCACCTTACCGGACCTTTCTTTGGCCGCTTTCCCGGCGTGACGGTGACGGTTCTTTCCCTGACCAGCCAGGAGATCGAACGGGGAATTGAAGACTTTGAACTCGACGCCGGCCTCACCTATCTGGACGCCGAGCCGCTCGGCCGGTTGAAGACAAAACCCCTCTGCACCGAGGAATACGCGTTTCTGACGCCCGCGACCGGCCCGCTCGCCGACCGGCGCCAAGTCACATGGCGGCAAGCGTCCGAAACCCCGTTGTGCCTGCTGACGCCCGACATGCAAAACCGGCGCATCATTGACGGCGTGTTCCGCTCGGTCGGGGTGAAGCCGGTCGCGGCGGTGGAGACCAACTCCATCTTCAATCTCGTATCGCACGTGAGCGCCGGTCAATGGTCGGCGATCGTCCCGCTTCAGCTTTTGCGGTTTTTCGGCGTGCCCCCGGGCACGCGGGCGATCGATCTCATCGAGCCGGTCGCTCGACGCACGATCGGCCTGGTGATGAGCGACCGCGAGCCTCCCTCGCCGCTCGCCCGCAACCTGTTCGCGATGAAATTGCCAGCCGACATCGGGGCGCTCATCCAGCCGCCGAACCGGCCGGGCAGGGATGAAGAAAAGGCGAGTCGATAGAATTTTCCTATCGTACCTTCCAAACGTTCAATTTGAACCCGCCCCTGCCCGGGCGCATGATTTCGTTTACCCGGGAGGATTGTCGTGTCTGGCCGAACGGCCTTCGATCTTGAGCTCGCGCGAACCCTGATCGATCGCAAGCGATCGGCGCCGGGGGCGATGCTGCCGATCCTGCACGATTTGCAGGAACAATTCGGATATATCGACGACGAGGCCATCCCCTTGCTCGCCGACGCGCTCAACGTCTCGAAAGCCGAGACGCTCGGAATCGTGAGCTTCTACCATGATTTCCGCCGCGCGCCGGTCGATGGCCGGGTCTTGAAGCTGTGTCGCGCCGAATCCTGTCAGGCCATGGGATGCGAAGACCTTGTTTCCCATCTCGGCGTCTCTCACGGCGTGGTGGTTGACGGGCCGGAGGTGGCCGCGGGCATTCACGTCGAGTCGGTCTATTGCCTCGGCAATTGCGCGCTCTCCCCCGCTGGGCTGCTCGATGGCGAACCGATCGGGCGTCTCGACCGCGATCGCCTCGACGCGATTGTCGCGGGCGCCGAAGGCAGGACGCAATGAGCGCGCGGGTTTTCGTTCCTGCTGATTCTTCGGCTCTCTCGGTCGGCGCCGACGCCGTCGCCCGCGCGATTGCCGAGGAGGCGCGCAGCCGCGCCCTCGACATATCGATTGTCCGCACCGGGTCGCGCGGCCTCTTTTGGCTCGAACCGCTGATCGAGGTCGAGACGGAAATGGGCCGCCTCGGCTATGGCCCTGTCGCGGCGAATGAGGTCGCTCGACTTTTCGAAAACGGATTTTTGAGCGGCGGCGCTGATCCAAAGGCGCTCGGCCGAGTCGAGGACGCGCCCTACCTCGCGCGCCAGCAGCGGCTTATTTTTGCCCGCTGCGGGATAACCGATCCGCTTTCGCTCGACGATTACCGGAGCCACGGCGGCCTTCGAGGCCTCGAGCGCTCGCTGAACCTCGGGCCCAAGGCGACGATCGAGGAGATTTTGGCCTCGGGCTTGCGCGGGCGCGGCGGCGCGGGCTTCCCGACCGGGATCAAATGGCGAACGACGGCCGGGGTCGACGCCGATCAAAAATACGTGGTCTGTAACGCCGACGAAGGCGACAGCGGGACCTTCGCCGACCGGATGCTGATGGAGGGCGACCCGTTCCTCCTGATCGAGGGCATGGCCATTGCGGCGCTCTCGGTCGGCGCGACGAAGGGCTTTGTCTACATCCGCTCGGAATATCCCCATGCGTTCGCGGTCTTTTCGCGCGCGATCGAGCAGGCGCGCGCGGCGGGATTCCTTGGCGCGAACGTGCTGGGCTCCGGCCGCGCCTTCGATCTCGAGGCGAGACTCGGCGCCGGCGCCTATATCTGCGGCGAGGAAACGTCCCTCCTCGAAAGCCTCGAGGGGAGGCGGGGCCAGATTCGGGTCAAACCCCCCTTGCCGGCGATCGCGGGTCTGTTCGGCAAGCCGACCGTCGTCAACAATGTCTTGAGCTTCGCCTCGTGCCCATGGATCCTCGAGCACGGGGCCAAGGCGTATGCCGACTACGGCGTTGGACGGTCGCTCGGGTCACAGCCGTTCCAGCTCGCCGGCAACATCCGCCGTGGCGGGCTCGTCGAGCTCGCGTTCGGCGTGAGCTTGCGCGATCTGATCGAGGGCTTCGGCGGAGGAACGCGCAGCGGCCGGCCGATCCGCGCGGTTCAGGTCGGCGGGCCGCTCGGCTCCTATCTTCCCGCTTCGCTCCTCGATACGCCGCTCGACTACGAGTTGATGGCCGCGGTCAAGGGGATGCTCGGCCATGGCGGGATCGTCGTGTTCGATGACAGCGTCGACATGGCGCGCCAGGCGCGCTTCGCCTTCGAATTCTGCGCCAAGGAGAGCTGCGGCAAGTGTACGCCGTGCCGGATCGGTTCGACCCGTGGCGTCGAGACCATCGACAAGATCATCGCCGGCCGTGACCGCCAAGAAAACATCCAACTTGTGCGCGATCTTTGCGAGGTCATGACCGACGGCTCGCTTTGCGCGCTCGGCGGTCTCGCCCCGCTGCCCGTCCTCAGCGCGCTCGATCATTTCAGCGAGGATTTCGCCAGGGCGCCGGCGCGCGCCGCGGCGGAATAGGAGATAGACGCAATGTCGCTGTTGCAGGAACTGGACACTGGAACGCCGATCCGCGCTGGCGAACCCACGGTCACTCTGACCATCGACGGGCGCAAGGTCAGCGTGCCGCCGGGGACCTCGGTGATGGCCGCCGCGGCGCTGATCGACAACCCGATCCCGAAGCTCTGCGCGACCGACAATATCGAGGCCTTCGGCTCATGCCGGCTCTGCCTCGTCGAGATCGACGGCCGGAAGGGTACGCCGGCCTCGTGCACGACCCCTGCCGAAGCCGGAATGATCGTCCGCACCAAGACGGCTCGGCTCGAGCGGCTGCGGCGCGGGGTCATGGAGCTCTATATCTCCGACCATCCGCTCGACTGCCTCACCTGCAGCGCCAACGGCGACTGCGAGTTGCAGACCCAGGCCGGCAATGTGGGCTTACGCGACGTGCGCTATGGCTACGACGGCGCCAAGCACGCCCAGGCGCCGATTGACGCCTCCAATCCCTATTTCAGCTTTGAATCGTCGAAATGCATCGTCTGCTCGCGCTGCGTGCGCGCCTGCGAGGAAGTCCAGGGCACTTTCGCGCTCACCATCCTCGGCCGGGGCTTCAATTCCAAGGTCGCGACCGGCGGCGCCGATTTTCTCTCGTCCGAATGCGTCTCCTGCGGCGCCTGCGTGCAGGCCTGCCCGACCGCGACCCTCAATGAAAAACCGGTGATCGAGAAAGGAACGCCGGAGCGCACGGTGGTGACGACCTGCGCCTATTGCGGCGTCGGCTGCGCGTTCAAGGCGGAGCTCAAGGGCGACGAAGTCCTGCGGATGGTCCCCTACAAGGCCGGCAAGGCCAACGCCGGCCACTCGTGCGTCAAGGGTCGCTTCGCCTACGGCTACGCCACCCACAAGGACCGCATCGTGAAGCCGATGATCCGCTCACGGATCGAGGACCCGTGGCGCGAGGTCTCATGGGATGAGGCGATCGCCTATGCGGCGAGCGAGTTCAAGCGCATCCAGGGCCAATATGGCCGCGATTCGGTCGGCGCGATCAGTTCTTCCCGTTGCACCAACGAAGAAGTGTTCCTGGTTCAGAAGATGGCGCGCGCCGGATTCGGCAACAACAATATCGACACCTGCGCCCGCGTCTGCCATTCGCCGACCGGCTTCGGCCTCTCGAAGACATACGGCACCTCGGCCGGCACGCAGGATTTCAAATCGGTCGACAAGTCGGACGTCGTGATCGTGATCGGCGCCAACCCGACCGACGCCCATCCGGTTTTCGCCTCCCGCCTCAAGCGGCGTCTGCGCGCCGGCGCCCGGCTCATCGTCATTGACCCGCGCCGCATCGATCTGGTCAAGAGCGCTCACGTCGAGGCCGACCACCATCTGCCGTTGAAGCCCGGGACCAACGTCGCGGTCCTCAACGCGATGGCGCATGTGGTCGTCACGGAGGGCCTTGTCGACGAAGCTTTCGTTCGCGATCGCTGCGATTTCGCCAATTTCAAGTCATGGGCGCGGTTCGTCGCCGATCCTCGCCATTCCCCGGAGGCTACGGCCGCCGCCACCGGCGTTGACGCTCAGGAGCTTCGCGCGGCCGCCCGCCTCTATGCGACTGGGGGCAACGGCGCGATCTACTATGGGCTTGGGGTTACCGAGCACAGCCAGGGCTCGACGACAGTGATGGCCATCGCCAATCTCGCCATGGCGACTGGCAACATCGGCCGCGAAGGGGTCGGCGTGAATCCGTTGCGCGGCCAAAACAACGTCCAGGGCTCATGCGACATGGGCTCGTTTCCGCACGAGTTCTCCGGCTACCGCCATGTGTCGAACAATGACGCCCGCGAGACGTTCGAGCGTCTGTGGGGCGTGCCGCTGAGCAACGAACCCGGTTTGCGCATTCCCAACATGATCGACGAGGCGATCGACGGCTCGTTCAAGTGGCTCTACGTCCAGGGCGAGGATATCGCCCAGTCGGACCCCGACACGACCCACATCACCGCGGGCTTGCGGGCGATGGAATGCGTCGTCGTGCAGGACCTCTTCCTCAACGAGACGGCGCGTTACGCGCACGTGTTCCTGCCCGGCGCATCGTTCCTGGAGAAGGACGGCACGTTCACCAACGCCGAGCGGCGCATCAGCCGGGTGCGCAAGGCGATTCCCCCACTTGCGGGCATGGCCGACTGGGAGGCGACGATGGCGCTCGCCAACGCGCTCGGCGTTCCCATGCATTACGATCACCCAAGCGAGATCATGGACGAGATCGCCGAGACTACGCCAACCTTCAAGGGCGTGTCCTACGCCCGCCTGGACGAGCTCGGCTCGATCCAGTGGCCGTGCAACGACGCCGCCCCGGCCGGCACGCCGATCATGCACGTCGACCATTTCGTGCGCGGCAAGGGCCACTTCATGCTGACCGAATTCGTCGCCACCGAGGAGCGCGCCGGGCCGCGCTTCCCGCTGCTTTTGACCACCGGCCGGATCCTGTCGCAGTACAACGTCGGCGCCCAGACGCGGCGCACCGGCAACGAACTGTGGCACGAGGAGGACGTACTCGAGATTCACCCCTTTGACGCGGAGCAGCGCGGAGTGCGCGACGGCGATCTCGTGGCGCTCGCGAGCCGCATCGGCGAGATTTCGCTGCACGCCAAAATCACCGAGCGGATGCAGCCGGGCGTCGTCTACACCACTTTCCATCACCCCGTGACCGGCGCCAATGTCGTGACCACCGACAATTCCGACTGGGCGACCAATTGCCCGGAATACAAGGTGACCGCCGTGCAGGTCCGGCGGACCAATCACTTCTCCGATTGGCAGGTGCGCGATCGCGAAGAGGGCGTCTCGTTGCGCCGGATGGCGAAGGCGTTGGCCGATGCGGCCGAATGAGGGTCCGGGCTCGATCGAGGTTCCGGTTCGCGTCTTTTCCTACGATTCCGGCGCGAGCGGACCGGAGTTGACGCGGGCCGTCGCGGTCGAAGCTCCGGTCCAGATCGTCCTCGGCGGCGCGCCTTTCGCCATCATGATGGCGACGCCGCAGGACCTCGAGGATTTTGCGTATGGCTTTGTCCTGACCGAACAGATCGCGGAGCGCGTCGCAGACATCCGGGGGATTGAGATCGAGGGCGTCGAGGACGGCTTCAAGCTCGAAGATCGCGTTGACGAGCGAGCGCTTGCAGGCGCATCTGGCGCGCGGCCGGGCGATGAGCGGGCGGACGGGCTGCGGTCTTTGCGGCATCGAGGACTTTTCGCAGATGCCTTCGCCCGGGCCCCCGCTTCATCCCCAACCTCCGATCGAGCCCGCCGCGATCGGCGTTGCGCTGGGCGAACTCGACGCGCGGCAGCCGCTCAATCGCCGGACGCGCGCGGTCCACGCCGCCGCATGGTGCGGGCGGGACGGAAGAATTCTTCTGTCGCGGGAGGACGTCGGCCGGCACAACGCGCTCGACAAGGCGATCGGAGCGCTCGCTCGCGCTGGCGTCGCGCCGGACGGCGGTTTCTTTCTCATCACCAGCCGCTGTTCGTTTGAAATGGTCGCCAAGGCGGCGATCTTCGGCGCCGCGACCCTGGTGTCGGTCTCGGCCCCGACCTCGCTTGCTCTCGAGCGGGCGCGGCGTTTCGGCGTTCGCCTGATCGCTGTCGCGCGCGGCGATCAGGCGCTATCCTTCGAGCCGGACAACGCGGAGGCGGGGGGAGGATTGGCGGCTTGACGACCGGCAAGATCGACAAACTCGTGCGCATGGCGAACCAGATCGGCGACTTCTACGCCGCCCTGCCCGAGCGGGAAGCGACCGAGGGCGCAGCCTCGCACCTGCGCCTCTACTGGACGCCAAAGATGATTCGCGAGATCATCGCCTTCGCCGATCAAGGCCATTCCGGCCTCAACCCGATCGCGGCCGGCGCGGTCGTATCGTTGAAACAGAGCGCGACGGCCGCTTAGGAACTCCTCCGGGCCCCATGCCTCGCTGGCCGCGCCCCCCAAATCTTCTGCGGCTCTTTGTCGGCCAGCACATCATCAACGGCTTGAGCGTCGGCCTCGGCGTGATCGCGGTCGCCCTCGTCGCTTCGGCGATATTCGGCTTCGCCGCGGGCCAGCCGGCGACGCTCGGCGCCATATCGGCCAGCATCTCCGATCTTCCGGCGCCCTGGCGCGAGAAGGCGCGGACGCTGGGTTTCGGCTTTGCGCTCGCGCTCCTGTCGACGATCGCGATCCAGCTCGCGCTGCCGTGGCAGTTCGTCACGCTCCTCATGATCGGCGTCATCAGTTTTGTCGGCGGCGTCGTGACCGGGCTCGGGCGATGGGCGGTGGCGGTCGGCATGCAGGCGGTCATCCCGATGGTTTTCATTCTGGGATTTCCCCGCGAGACCTTTCAGGCCGCGCTGCGGATCGAGATCCTGCTCGCCTGCGGGGGCCTGGCCTATATCGCCTTTGCGCTCGCGGCGACGATCTTTACCGACGCCAGCGCCCGCCGGATGGTGGCGAGCGAGACGATCCGCGAGTTCTCGATCTACATGCGCGCGGTCGCGGGGGTTTTTGATCCCAAACAGGATCTGACCGCGGCCTATGGCGCGGCGATCCGCCAGCAGTCGGCGCTTTCGGAGCAGTTGCAGTCGGCGCGCGCGCTCTTGCTCGAACGGCCGGGAGAAGGGGGAGAGCGCCTGCGGCTCGCGGCCTCGATCGGCATTCTGCTCGACGCGCTCGACGCCTTGGTCGCGGCGCAGTGCGACGTCGAGCTCGTCCGGGGGCGCCCGCGGCGGCGGCCCTGACGGCGCGGATCGGCGACGCCTTGCGGATCGGCGCGCTCGATCTCGAGCATTTGAGCCTGGAGCTCCTGACCACCGGCCACCCCATTCTGCCGCCCGACCATGAGCTCGCCATCGACGCGCTCAAGCGCGAAGCGGCCCTGGTCGAACCCCGCGACACGATCGACCCGAAGGCGCGCGTGGCGATGGAGGTGGCGACCTGGCGACTCGTTCTGGCGCTGAGCCACATCCGGCGCCTGGAGCAGGCCTTGTCGAGCGACGAGACGGCGCGCGCGGCGATCGGCGACGTCGACCTCGTCGCATTCATCCCCAGGCGAAGCTACGCGCTGACCGCGCTCGCCCCGCATTTGAGCCTCGATTCGCCGGTGCTCAGATTCGCCGTGCGCCTCGCGTTGGCGATGATGGCCGGGGCGCTCATCGCCCAGTCACTCGGCGACGACCGGCATGGCAACTGGGTTCTGCTCACCATCGCGGTTGTCATGCGGGCGGGTTACGGCCTCACCCGGAAGCGGCGCGACGATCGCGTCATCGGCACGCTGATCGGCTGCGTCGTCGCGGCGGGCTCGGTCGCCTACCTGCCCGCCGGCGCGCTGGTCGCGGTTCAGGGGCTCGCGGTCGCCCTGACCCACAGCTTCGCGCGTCTCAACTACCGCCTCTCCTCATCGGGCGCCTCGGTGACCGCGCTGGTGTCGCTGCATCTGGTCCAGCCGGGGCTTCCCGCGCCGATCCTCGTGCGCCTCGCCGACACGCTGATCGGCGCGGCGATCGCGCATCTTTTCAACTATTTCTGGCCGCGCTGGGAATCGTCGGAGGCGCCGCGGCTGGCGAGCCGCCTTCAGGCTCAGCTTGCCGCCTTCGCCCTCGCCGCGCTTGGGCCCGAAGTCAGCGATCACGACTACCGGCTCGCGCGCAAGAACGTGATCGAGGCCATCGCCGCGCTCTCGGATTCCGCCGGTCGGATGAGCAGCGAGCCGATGGCGGCGCGCAGGGGCCTGGACGAGATGGCGGATCTGTTGATTGCGGCCTACAGCCTCGTCGCGCAGCTTTCGGCGGCGCGTCTGGCGGTCCAGAACGGCGCGCCCTGGCCGGACCCGGCGATCCGCGAGTGGCTGGCCGCGCGCCTCGCCGGCCGGTCCGACGCCGAAGCGCCGGCCGGCGCGCTCGCCGCCTCCGCGCTCGCGGTCACCGCGGCCGCCCGCACTTACGAGCGCGTGGCCAAGAGCGAAGAGAGCTAGGTTTTACCCGTTCGCGCGGAGCCTACGCCCGCAAGCGCGCTCAACTCATCCCCAAGCCGCAATTCGACGCTCTTTGCTTCCGTCTTGATCCAGTCGATCACCACCTGGACATCGTCGCGCGGCCGGGCTTCCGCCTGGACGAGCCAATAGGCGTAGCCATGCGCCCCATCCGCGCCCGCGCCGCCGATCAAAAGCAGTCTTCCCTCAGCCAGCAGGGGCTCGATGAGGGCGATGCGGCCAAGCGCTATCCCCTGGCCCTCGAGCGCCGCCCGGATCGCCTGGTCATATTGATTGTAGCGAAGGACGCCTTTTGGCTTGACCGCGCTCAAGCCCAGCGAATGGAGCCGGTCGGCCCACCGCAGCCAGGGGCTGTGCGAATCCTCATATTCGATGAGAACATGCGCGGCGATCGATGCGGCGTCGATGCGGCTGACCCCGAGCGAGGGATGGGCGACTGGTGCGACCGCTTCGCCAAACAGGCGTTGCGAGCCCGGCGGCGCGGCCGCGGCGGGGCAATAGCGAATGGCGACGTCGGCGCCTGCGGCCCTCAGATCGACCACTTTGTTGTTCGCCGCCACCCGCACGTCGATGTCCGGATGGCGCTGCTGGAAACCGCCGAGACGCGGCATGATCCACAAGCCGGTGACGCCGATCGTCGCGGTAATCGTCACCGGCTCGCGGCCGCGTCCTCCGGCGAGCGCCTCGACGCCGTCCTGAAGCTGCTGGAGGGCGCTGTCGGCGATGCGAAAGAAACGTTCGCCCTCGGCGGTGAAGCTGATCGCGCGATAGCCGCGGTTGAGGAGCTTGACGCCGAGCGCCGCTTCGAGCGCGCTGATCTGGCGACTGACGGCCGATTGAGTGACGAACAGATCCTGGGCGGCGAGCGTCATGCTCATGCGTCGGCCGACGGCGACGAAGCCGCGAACGAGGTCGATCGAAGGCAGCCGAACAGGAAAGTTTCGCATGTTCTTTCCTCATGCGAGCACGCGCATCCTTTCTTGACCAGCAGCCGCCTGTCAAGAGGTCGGTGCGGACGGGAGGGTGTACTCGCATTCCCTTTCCGCATGTCATTGATGCTGAGATGTCGTTTGACGCGCGGTGGCTGGAGGATCTAGCAAATGTGTGAGCAAGCCGTTCCGCGGGGCAGGTCAGCCGACCGGGATCGGCCGCCTGGCAAGGTGGCTCAGGAGGCCGTCATGCGCATCGCATTGTCGCAAATCGCGTTCGAAGCTCCGTCGCGAATTCTTCACTGGCGAAGCGAATTGCTTTCATGGCGCCGGCGGGCGCGGGAACGGGACGAACTCGCGCGGATGTCGGACGGCGAGCTGCACGACATTGGCGTCACCTCCGCCGAACGCTGGACGGAAATCAACAAGCCGTGCTGGCGGGGTTAGGCCCCTCGATAACCCATCGTTCGAAGTCGGTCGGGATCACGTTGCCCCCGCAGATGATCGTCGCGACCCGTTTACCCCAGTAGCGGGATGGGTTTTCCAGGATCGCCGCGACGCCCAACGCGGCCGAGGGCTCCACGATGAGTCCCGCATGGCGATAAAGCATCCGCATTCCGGCAATGATGTTGTCTTCCTCAACCAGCGCGACGTGATCGGCCACGACCAGCAGGTCCTCGAGAACAGCGGGAATTGGAAAGCGGCCGGCAACCCCGTCCGCGATCGTATCCGTGCGGCCTGTCTCAACGATGGACCCTCTCCGCCATGACAACGCCATCGCCGGCGCTCCCTTGGGCTGCACGCCCACGATTTCGACCCATGGAGCGAGACGCTTGAAGACGTACCCCACGCCGGTGGCCATTGCGCCGCCTCCGAGCGCGACAAGCACGGCGTCGATAGGCCCGGCGCCCTCGAGGAGCTCGAGCGCGATGGTGCCGGCTCCTTCGCAGGTGTCGATGTTTTCGCTGTCTTCAACCAGAAATGCGCCTTCGCTGTCCGCGATCTGCCGAGCCCTATGGCGAGCCTCTTCGATGTCGCCATCGACAATCCGCACCGTCGCATCGAGCGCGCGGATTCTTTCCAGCTTGTATGGGTTCGCGCTGCTGCCGGCGACGACGGTCGTCACAATCCCTCGGCTTCGTCCGCTAAACGCTAACGCCTGTCCAAGATTGCCGGCGCTTGCGCAGACCGCCGCCCTGGCGCCGGAACTGGCCAGACGCGTCATGACCGTCTCCGTCCCGCGACCCTTGAAACAGCGTATTGGATTGGCGGTTTCAAGCTTCAAAACGACTTCGCAGCCAAGCGCCTCGCCGAGGGTTGGGCAAACGTACTGAGGCGTGTTTCGAAAGATCGGCGCGATGGAGGAAACGGCGGATCGAATTCTTTCGAGATCGAGCCTGACCGACGCCTTCAGGCCGGCATGCGCAGGGTGTTTCTCGGAGCACACGACGACGACCCCCACGAATTGACGGTCCGAAGGACACGATCCGTTTCTGCGCTTATAGCCGCTTCTCGAACCAATGGTGCGCGTAGGGGTTGTCGTTGAAACGCGCGATTTCGCGGAAGCCTTCCTTCCGATAGAGGGCATGGGCCTCGGTCAGCGCGCGATTGGTGTCCAGACGAAGCGTCTTGACGCCCATGTCGCGCGCCGCCGTTTCGAGCCGTCGGAGCATTCGGCGCGCAACGCCGATCCCGCGGGCGGACGGCGCCGTCCACACCCGCTTGATCTCTCCGACGAGCCTATCCGTGCGCTTGAGGCCGCCGCACCCGACGGCCTCCCCGTCGAGCCGGGCGACCACGAACAGGCCAGTCGGCGGCGTCAAATCGTCGGCGCGGGCGGAATCGTCGCTCGCGGCGTCGAAGCCGCCGTCGAACCGCGCCGCGAGTTCGCCGAAATAGGCGCTGAGACACCGCCGGGAGTCGGCGTTGTCGGGCGCTTCCGCGGCGACCTCGACCGAGGCGGCCCGCATCATCCGCTCGACCTCCTCCATCGCGTCGACGAGCCGCCCGCGCTCCGCTTCGTCGAGAGGCGCAAGCATCGACGCCGCGAGCCGGTCCGAGAGCCGGTCGTAAGCCGCGCGCTCCGCGTTGCCCTTGCGCGTCAGGCTCACCCGGCGCCGGCGGCCGTCCGCGCTGCTCTTGGCGACAGCGATCAGGCCCTGCGCCCTGAGCGATTGCACGAGACGGCTCAGATAACCTGAATCGAGCCCGAGCTTCCGGCGCAAGGCGCGGACGTCGGCGCCGTCGGCGCCGATGTCGAAAATGAGCCGCGCCTCCGCCAGCGGCCGGCCCCGGCGCAGATAATCGACTTCGAGCGCCCCCACGCGTTGCGTGACCAGGCGGTTGAAGCGCCGAATCTGGAGAATCTGGCTCTGGTCCATTGCCTGACTTTAGTCAGATATCGGCCCGATTTCAACCCTGGACTGGCCTCTTGCGGCGACAGCGAACCGCAGGCGAGAGAATTGGAAGCGCGGGCGAGAGAATTGATTGCGGCGAGGCGGGAAACGGCGTTAGACTTGACGTCAGCGCAAACCGGCGCGTCGTTGCAATGCTCGCGCATCTTGCATCGCGCTTCGCGCCCGCAAGAAAAAGCGTCATGGCCGCGCACCGCGCGGAACACGGCGATGCGTCATAACGTTGAGGGCTGAGTTGGGGCTCCTAAATCAGGAGACTATGATGCCAAACGTTGAATATAGACTAGCAGGGCACTCGGCTCGCTATCTCGACGTCGCGCCGATGATCAGCGCGCTGCGGTTTCAGCCTTCCGATTTCGAGTTCTCGCACGGCTGGCTGCACCACGTTCCGAGCCGCCACCGCTTCCAGTTCGAGCGTGGCGGGCGGGTGACGATCGACGCGCTCTGCGGCTGCGCGGCGTTATCGGTCAGGCCCGAGCAGGCTGACGAACTCCATACGATGTTCAAGACCTGGCGCTCCTCCTATTGGCAGCCGTTGGAGACGAACCGGGAGTTTGCCTCGCACTTCGCCCCGCCGAATGCCTGGGTCAGGCTGTTCCGCGATATCCGCATGGCCTGGCGCCGGTTCCGGCGCGAGGCCGAACCCGTGACCGTGCCGGTCCAAGGGGTATCGGCGACGCCGGCCGAATAGCGGGCGCGCCGCCTTCACGGAACCGCGGCCGCCGCCTTTGCGGCGCGGTTCCGGTCCTATCGTTCAAGGCCGCAGCTGGGAGGCTGCGCATTCTCACAACATTGTCGCTCTTATCGCGTTGGCTGTTGTGGGGAAGGAATCGGGAGCATGGCGGAGGTGGCGGGCGGCGCCATCAAGGCGTCATGGCCGGGCTTGTCCCGGCCATCCACGAAGGCCCAGCGCATCTACGCAGGCAAGCGCGAAAAGCCTTGCGACCGTCCGCCTTCCTGCCGGTCGCGCCGAGGCGGGACTCGTTCTTGCGGCGGCCCGGCGTGGATGGCCGGGACAAGCCCGGCCATGACGGCAAGGGTTCGACGAACGAACAGTAAACCGGTCGACCAACACATAACGCCATAAGAGCCAACATTGTCTTTCTAAAAATCCAAATCTGTGCTAAGCATTTTGGATGACCGCCCCAATCGATTGCCCCCAGCGGGATGCTGCCCGGCGCCGGCCGGACGACATTACGCACATCTGCCATGGTCTTTCATTCCAGCGGGGGGCAAAAAGAAAAAACCGCCTGGGGGGTCGGCGCAAGCTGTTGAAAACGCTCGATTCGGAGAAGGAAAACAAAGGAAACCAAAGCCAATTCCTTGGATTTCCTTTGGCCCGTCTTGGCTGGATTTTGCTGGATTTGGCTAAATTCCCGATTCATTTGGGAGCCCGAACCGCGCCGCCTGACGGCCCTCTCTGGCGTCGCGTCAGACAATCCCCGAGGACGAACCGGCGACCGGGGGCCGCTCCTTCGTCTTGACCTTGCGATAGTTCGACGCTCGATAGACGTGGATCGGGTCGATCGCGCCGCCGTTACGCGATCGCGCTTCGGCCAGAATCGGCGAGACGTCGGTGACGAAGCCCTCCTTGAGAATGCGGTGGGCCAGCATGACGTCGTTCGCGTCTTGCGCGGCGGCCAGCGCTTCGCGGTCGACGACGAGCGCTTGGGCGTAGGCGCGCTGCGTCTCCATCGCCGAAACCATCAGGCTCTCGATCGGATCGGTGACGTTGTGCGACTGATCGAGCATGTAGGCCGGATCGAAGCCGGCCGCGCCGCGCGCGCTCGCCTCGACGAGCTCATTGAACACGCGGAACAGGCGGAACGGATCGATCGAGCCGGCGTCGAGATCGTCGTCGCCGTACTTCGAATTGTTGAAGTGAAAGCCCGCCAGCCGTCCGGCGCGAATGAGCCGCGAGACGATCTGCTCGATGTTGACGTTGGGCGCGTGGTGCCCGAGGTCCACGAGGCAAAAGGCCTTCGGCCCCAGCGCCTCCGCCGCCATGAGGCTCGTTCCCCAGTCGGAGATGACCGTCGAGTAGAACGCCGGCTCATAGAGCTTGTGCTCCACAAACACCCGCCAGTCATGCGGCAGGCGCGCATAGACCTCGCTCATCGCTTCGAGGTACCAGTCGAGCACGCGGTTCAAGTTCGACTGGCCGGGAAAGTTCGAGCCGTCGGCGATCCAGACGGTCAGCGCTTTCGACCCCAGTTTCTCGCCGATTTCGATGCATTCGACATTATGCGCGACCGCCTGATCCCGTACCGCCTTTTGGCTGTGGCTCAGCGAACCGAACTTATAGGACAACGTCTGGCCGGGCTGGTCCTGAAAGGTGTTGGAATTGACCGCGTCGAAACCGACGCCGAGAGCCGCCGCGAATTGAGCGAGCTCGCGATAGTCGTCAACCTTGTCCCAGGGAAAATGCGGCGAGCAGGTCGGGGTCGCGCGCGTGAGGTGATGGATGGCCGCGCAATCCTCGAGCTTGTCAAAGATGCCGCGCGGTTCGCCGGGTCCAGGAAAACGGGCGAAGCGCGTGCCGCCGGTGCCGACGCCCCATGTCGGCACGGCGACCGCGAAGGTGGCGACCTTGGCCGTGATCGCCTCGATGTCGACGCCAGAGCGTCCGAGGCGCCGGCCAAGCGCCCCATAGTCCTCCGCCAGCGCGGGGGCGAGCCTGGCGTTCTCCTCGCCAATCAGGGCCTCGGGAATGCGATAGGGCATGGGCGCTCCGTTCGCGTCTCATCCTCAACGGGTGAAGCTCACCGCGTTGCCCGCGTCGACGTTGAGAATATTGCCGGTGCTCTTGGCGGAAAGATCGGAGGCGAAATAATAGACCGCCTCGGCGATGTCCTCGGGGTATACGGAGAGCTTCAAGAGCGAGCGCTGGCGGTAGACCTCTTCGAGCTCATCCTCGCCGACCCTGTTCGACGCAGCCCGTTGCGCGCGCCATTCGCCCTGCCAGATCTTGGAGCCGCGCAGCACCGCGTCCGGATTGACCGTATTGGCGCGAATGCCATAGGGCGCGCCTTCGAGCGCGAGGCAGCGGGCAAGATGAACCTCCGCCGCCTTGGCGCTGCAATAGGCGGACGCCCCGGGGGAGGCCGCGAGCGCGTTCTTCGAGGCGATGAAGACAATTGCGCCGCCGAGGCCCTGATCCTTCATGATCCGGTAGCCCGCACGCGCGGAAAGAAAATATCCGGTCGCCAGGATGGCAAAGTTGCGGTTCCAAAGCTCGAGCGAAGTGTCCTCGAACGGCGCAGCGGAGGCGATACCCGCATTGGCAACGACAATATCGATCCCGCCATAGGAGAGAAGCGTCTCCCGGAACGCCGCCTCGACCGCAGGCTCGCTCGTCACATCGACATGAACGCCGGCGACCAGGTCCTTGCCGAAGCGCTTGCCGAAGTCGGCGACGGCCGTCTCAAGGCTTTTCGCGTCTATATCGGCGAGCACGACGCAGGCGCCCTCGCCCATCAGCCGCGCCGCAATCGCTTGTCCGATGCCGCCCGCGCCCCCGGTCACCAGGGCGACCCGCCCGGCGAGCGATTTCGGCTTCGGCATCCGTTGGAGCTTGGCTTCCTCGAGGAGCCAATACTCGATATTGAACGCCTCCTGCTCCTTGAGTCCGACATAGCGGCTGACGCCGGTTGCGCCGCGCATCACGTTGATCGCATTGACATAGAACTCGCCGGCGATGCGGGCGGTCGATTTGTCCTTGGCGAAGGACAACATGCCAACTCCCGGAACGAGATAGATGACCGGATTGGGGTCACGGATCGGCGGCGAATCCGGATGCTTGCAGCGCTCGTAGTAGGCCGCGTAGTCGGCGCGATAGCCGGCCAGCGCCGCGTCGAGCGAGGTGAGAACGGCGTCGAGGTTGTTCGCCGCCGGATCGAAAGGCAGGACCAGGGGGCGGATCTTGGTGCGCAGGAAATGATCGGGGCAGGACGTCCCGAGCGCCGCCAGCGCCCTGAGATCTCGCGAATTGACGAATTCCAGCACCGCCGCCGAATCGCTGAAATGGCCGATCTTGCGCTCGCCGCTCGAAATGCGCTTGCGAATCGCGGGAAGGAGCTGCGCGGCGACGACCCGCCGCTCGGCCCGCGGCAAGGCCTCGATGTGCTGGCCCCCGAACGACTCTCCGCGCGCGTTCGCGCTCAGCCATCGCGCGGCGCGGTTGATCATCTCCAGCGTGGTCCGGTAGCATTCCTTCGCGGTCGGCCCCCAGGTAAACAGGCCGTGGCCGCCAAGCACCACGCCTTTCATCTTCGGATTCGCCTCGGCCATCGCGCCGAGCTTCAGGCCCAGGTCGAACCCGGGGCGCTGCCAGGGCAGGAAGCCGAGTTCTCCGCCATAGATCTCGCGCGTCAGCGCTTCGGCGTTCTCGCTCGCCGCGATTGCGATGACTGCATCGGCGTGGACATGATCGACATGGGGATGGGGAACGAACCCGTGCAGGGGGGTGTCGATCGAAGTCGCGCGCGGGTTGAGGTTGAATGTGCAATGATCGTAAAGCGCGACCATCTCGTCCTCGTGCGCGAGGCCACGATAGGCCGAGCGCAGTCCGAGCAGCTTGTCGAGATATAGCGTCGCGAAACCGCCGAGTTTCATAGAGCCGATGTCGCCGCCCGAACCCTTGACCCACAGTACTTTGGTCGGCGAGCCCGTGAGGGGATCAGCGGCGGCAAGCTTGGCGGAAGTATTGCCGCCGCCGAAATTGGTGATGCGCAGGTCGCTGCCAAGCAGATTGGATCGATAAAGCAGGAGACCGGGATCGTCGAGGGAGGCCGCGTGCTCGTCGTCCCAGAGATCGGGCAGCGGAGCGTCAAAACGAACTTGATCGCCGCTCATCGGTCGCTCCTCTCAATGCCACGCGATTTTCATCGATCAATATGCAAATGATCGAAGCGCGTCAATGTTTTTGCGCGATTGTGCGCCGCGGTGAGCGAATGTGATCGACGTTGATTGACAGTGTCTGGGGCCTATGGCACTGAAGCGGCAACAACCGATCATTGGGGGAACGACGAGGGCCATGCGCGAGAGACAGCGCGTCGAGATCGTCCGCAGTCTCCTCGCCGCGCGAGGCTTCCTGTCAATTGCAGATCTCATGGCTGCGACCGGCGTCTCCGCCGCCTCGGCGCGACGTGACGCCGGACGCTTGGCCGAGGCCGGCCACGGCGAGCGGGTCTACGGCGGCATCCAGGCGCTGGGCGGCGCGTTCTCCCGACGGATGGCGCAGGTGTCGCTCGAGACGCAGGCGTTCGACGTCAGCCGCACGATCAACATCGAAGCCAAACGCGCAATCGCCCGAAGGGCGCTCGAAATGTGCGTCGACGGCGACGTCGTCATCATCAATGGCGGCACGACCACTTTTCAGATGGCCGAGTTCTTGCGCGATACGCGGCTGAAGATCTTGACCAACTCCTACCCGCTCGCCGAGTTTCTGATCCGCGAAACCCAGAACTGGGTCGCTCTGCCGGGCGGTGAGGTCTATCGCGAGCAAAAGCTTATCGTCGCGCCATTCGACGATGACGCAATTCAGCATTATTCGGCGCGCATCATGTTCATGAGCGCAATCTCTATCGGCCCACTCGGGGTGATCGAGGGCGATCCGCTCATCGCGCGCGCGGAAACGAAGCTTCTAAGGCGGGCGGATAAATTGGTCGTGCTGGCGGACTCCTCGAAATTCGCCCAACGGGGCAGCCTTGTCGTTTGTCCTCTCGCGCGTATTCATGCGCTCATAACCGATCAGGACGCGCCGCCGGAGGCGCTTACCATGTTGCGCGACGCCGGCGTGCAGACGATCGTCGTCAATTCCGAGACGCACGCGACGGAGGCCGCGTGAGCGCGGCTCCGGGGACTGAGGCGGCTCCCGGCCTGGCGGCTCCGTTGCTCGAGGTGCGCGATATCGAGAAGACGTTCCCCGGGGTGCGGGCGCTTTCGGGCGTTTCGTTCGAAGTTCGCGCTGGCGAGGTTCATGCGCTCCTCGGAGAGAACGGCGCCGGCAAATCGACGCTGATCAAAATCATCTCCGGGGTCTACGAGCCAGACAGTGGCTCGATTTTGATTGGCGGCCGGCAAACTCGCTTCGCCTCTCCCGAGGACGCCAAGCGCGCGGGCGTGGCGACGATCTATCAGGAGCTGCTGCTCTTTCCCGAGCTGACGGTCGCCGAGAACATTTTCCTTGGCCATGCGCCGCGCGCGGGCATGGGCCGCATCGACTGGCGCGCCATGCGCGCCCGGGCCGAGGCGCTGCTCGCCTCGCTGGAAATCGATGACCTGGCCGCGAGGCAGGTTGTCGGCGCGCTTTCGGTTGGCAATCGGCAGAGAGTCGAGATCCTGCGCGCGCTATCTCACGACGCGCGAATCCTCATCATGGACGAGCCGACAGCGGCGCTGACGGAAAGCGATGTCACGCGGCTTTTTGACGTCGTGCGCCGACTGAAGGCCCGTGGCGTCGGGATCGTGTACATCAGTCACCGTCTCGACGAGATTTTCGCCATAGCCGACCGTGTCACCGTGCTGCGTGACGGCGCTTACGTTGGCGCGCGGAACGTTGCTGACACCAACGCCTCTGAGCTCGTACAGATGATGGTCGGACGGCGGATCGACAACCTGTTTCCGAAGACCATCGTCCCAATCGGCGCCCCGGTGCTCGAGGCGCGCGATATCGTACGTCATCCGATGACCAAGAGCGTGAGCCTCACGGTTCGCGCCGGCGAGATCGTGGGGCTCGCCGGACTCGTGGGCTCAGGACGCAGCGAACTCGCCCAAACCCTTTTTGGAATCACGCCAGCAGAGTCCGGAGAGATCCGGCTCATGGGAGAGGGCGTTACGATCCGCTCCGCAGAGAACGCGCGCTCAAAAGGGATCGCCTACGTCCCGGAAGACCGCGGGGTCCAGGGTCTTGTGCGGCGAATGAGCGTCCTACACAATTTTTCGCTGGCGGCGCTCGGCGCGCTGTCCCGCGGCGGCTTCATCAACCGCAGTGCGGAGCGTCGCATGGCGGAGGAGGGCGTCGCCCGCTTCAGGGTCAAGACAAGTTCGGTCGAAGAGATCGCTGGGCGGCTTTCCGGCGGCAACCAGCAGAAGATCGTTCTCGGCAAGTGGCTCGCAAACAATCCGAAGCTGCTCATTCTCGACGAGCCGACGCGCGGCATCGACGTCGGCGCCAAAGCCGAAATCCACCGCCTCATGAGCGAACTCGCTGGCGCGGGTGTGGCCATCCTGATGATCTCGAGCGAATTGCCCGAAGTGCTCGGCATGAGCGATCGGGTGCTCGTCATGCGCGAGGGGCGGCTTGTCGCCGAGTTCGACCGCGCGCACGCCACATCCGAGACAGTCGGGGCGGCGATGATGGGAGAGACGGCGAGCGTGGAGAGGGCGGCATGAGCACGCTGGCGATTGCCGGCGCGGCGCGCGCGCAGAGCGGCGGCCTGAGACGCTTTGCTTCGCAGGAAGCCCTGCTCGCCCTTGCCGTGATTGGCCTCGCCCTCGTCGTCGGCTTCATCAACCCGCGCTTTCTCGCGACACGCAATCTCTCCGATCTTCTGCTGGGCAACGCTTATATCGCCGTCGCCGCCATCGGCATGTCCATGGTGATCATCTCCGGCAACATCGACATTTCGGTTGGCGCGCTGATCGGCGTGCTGGCGACGATCAGTGGTTCGCTCGCCGTGGCGGGCGCGCCAATCCTCGTGACTTGGCTCGCGCCCCTCGTCCTTGGCGTTCTGGTCATGGCGGCGCAGGGCGTCGTCATTGCCTATTTGCGCATTCCCGCCATCGTCGTGACGCTCGGCATGCTCTCGATCTTGAAGGGTGGCCTCATCAGCGTCACCGGCGGAAAGTGGATTACCGATCTGCCGCAGAACTTCCATCTCGCGGATCTTTCCGTCTTCAATGTTCCGATGCCGGTCGTCATCATGTTTCTGGCGACGGCGCTGGCCGCGCTATGGATGCGTTACAGCGCCACCGGGCGGGCGATCTACGCGACTGGAGGCAACGCCGAGGCGGCGCGTCTCTGCGGCGTCAATCCGCAGCGCACTGTCGTCATGGTGTTCGCGCTCCACGGATTTTTTGCCGGCGTTGCGACCCTCGTCTACGCGACTCAGCTTCGCGTGATCCAGTCGACCACGCCGCCGGGGCTCGAATTGACCGTCATCACGGCGTCCGTGGTCGGCGGAGTGAGCATCCTCGGCGGCGTCGGGACGGTTGTCGGATCGACGCTGGCGGCGATTCTCATCGCGGAGATCACCAGCGCGCTGGTCTTCATCAATGTCTCGCCCTACTGGACCGACGCATTGCGCGGCGGCCTCATTCTCGCGACTGTCATTGCGGATATTTTGCGCCGTCAGCGCCGGGCGGCCAGAGGATGGTCGAAGTGACCCTCGCCGCTGAAGGGCCCGCCCGCGGGATTCCGTGGTGGCTCAGGCGCCACGAGACGCTGCTCGCGATCATCCTCGTGATCGCACTGATCGGCCTTGGAGCCCTCAACGATCGGTTTCTGACTGTCGACAACCTGCTCAATCAGGGCCGGCTGATGACCGAGATCGGCCTGATCGCGCTGCCGATGACTTTCATCATCATCACCGGCGGAATTGATCTTTCAGTTGGGGCGGTGGTGGGCCTCTGCGCGGTCATGCTCGGCTATTCGTGGAAGAATTTCGGCTTTCCCCTGCCGGTCGCGATCGTCTTCGCGCTCGCGGTCGGCGGCCTCGCCGGCTTCGTCAATGGCCTCGTCATTACCCGGGTCAAGGTGCCGCCGCTCATCATGACGATCGCCACGCTCGCGCTTTATCGCGGCCTCGCCGAAGGGATCAGTCAGGCCCATTCGGTGCGCGGCTATCCCGAATGGTTCTATGTCCTTGGCCAGGGCGACCTCTTCGGCGTGCCGACGCAACTCATCGTTCTCGCAATCCTTATCGTGGTCGCGGGCGTCGCGCTCGATCGGACGACCTTCGGCCGAACGCTCTATGCGATCGGCGCCAACGAGACGGCTGCGCGCTTCTCCGCGTTGCCCGTCGATCGGGTCAAGCTTATCGTCTACACGCTATCCGGGCTGGCCTCGGGCCTCGCCGCCATCGTGCTCGTCTCCCGCGTGACGACGACGCGGATGGACATGGGCATGGGATACGAACTCGATGTGATTGCCGCGGTCGTCCTCGGCGGCACAAGCATCTTCGGCGGGGCGGGCACGATTTGGGGCACGGCGATCGGGCTGGCGATGATCCAGCTCTTGAAGAACGGTTTGGCGCTGACGGGCGTGAAGGGCGACGCGACGATCGTCGTGATCGGCGTCGCGCTCATTCTTTCGGTGCTTATCGCCAGCTCGCTGCAACGCCGCAGCGACTGAGAAGAAACACAGGGTTAGCCGCGATATGGCGGCGAAGCAGGGAAGGAAGCGACGATGAAACTGAGATATCTCCTTTCGACAGCGGCGGCGATGATCGCCGTCGGGTTCGCGACCAGCGGCGCTAGCGCCGCTGGCAAATGGGACGGCGGCGACGATCTGCCGACCAATCCGCTCGCCTGCGAAGCCGGCGGCGCCGGCGCCGTTGCGGCGAAACCGCTATGACGGCGGCGCGGCGACGAACCCGCCCGATCAGGCCGGCAAGGCGATCACCATCGTCGACGTGCCGAAACTGATCGGCATCGGTTATTTCAACGCTACCTCCAAAGGCATCCAGGACGCGGCAAAGGAACTCGGCAACGTCAAGGCCAAGACGGACGGCCCGACCGAGGCCAAGATCGACGAGCAGATCAAGTTCATCGACAATTACATCACCAGCGGCGTCGATGGCATTCTGTTCGCCGCCAACGATCCGGTCGCGATTGCGCCGGTATTGAAGAAGGCCTTGTCGAAGGGCATTCACGTCGTCGGTTATGACGCCAACTCGACGCCGGACGCGCGCGAATGGTTCGTCAACCAGGCCGAGTTCAACGGCATCGCCAAGGCGATGATCGATTCGATGGCCAAGGAGGCCGGGGAGGACGCGAGCTTCGCGATCGTCACCTCCACCTTCACCACGCCGAACCAGGCGCGTTGGATCAACGAGATGAGCGCCTACGCCGCGAAGTGTCATCCCAAGATGACCTGGCTCGAGACGGTCGAGGCGCAGGAGGACAACAATCTCTCCTTCAACCAGGCGACCACGCTCATCAACAAACACGGCGACAAGCTGAAGGGCATCTTCGGCATGACGTCGGTCGCGACCCCGGCTTCCGCCGAGGCGGTGACCAAGGCCGGTCAGTGCGGCAAGATCGCCGTTGTCGGCCTCGCGACGCCGAATGCAATGAAGCCCTATGTCAATTCGGGCTGCGTCAAGTCGGTGGTTTTGTGGAATCCGGTCGACCTCGGCTACGCTGCGACCTTTGTTATCCGCGCGGTCGCGGACGGCAAATTGAAGCCCGGCGCGACTTCGGTCGATGCGGGCAAGCTCGGCAAGCTCAGCGTCGTCAATGGCAGCGAGATTCTGCTCGGCGCGCCATACATCTTCGACAAGGACAATATCGGCAAGTTCGACTTCTGACACCCTCGCCTCTCTCCGCAACGCGCGCGGGGAGAGGCGATTTCCTTCTCCGCGGCGTCTGCCGCATCAATGAGGGAGCGCGAGGTCGGGCCCCTATGCAGCGCTATGCCTTCAAAATGTTCCTAAACCCCGGCGAGGCGCACGAATACCGCCGGCGGCACGACGCGATCTGGCCGGAGTTGCAGGCGCTCCTGGCCGAATCGGGGGTCAGGAACTACTCGATCTTTCTCGATCCTGACACCAACACGCTCTTTGCCTATCTCGAGCCCACCGATGACTACCGCATGGACGAGGTGGCGAAGCATCCCGTGATGCGGCGCTGGTGGGCCTATATGAAGGACGTCATGGCCGCCAATCCCGACGGCAGTCCGGTGACGACGCCCCTGGTCGAGATGTTCCATCTGGAATGAACTCGGAGGGCGCGCGCATGGATGACTGCGTAGCGGTTTTCGACCTCGGCAAGACGAACATGAAGGTCGTCGTGTTCGACGCTGCGGGTAAGGTCTTGGCGGAGCGCGGGTCGCCCAATGCGTCGGTCGCGCCAGACGCGCTTTGGCCGTACCGGCGGCTTTACACCGAGGGCGCCTGGGCGTTCCTGATCGGAGCGCTGAAGGAACTCGGGGGTAAATTCCCGATCGAAGCGATTTCAATCTCGGCCCACGGCGCGGCGGGCGTCTTGGTCGGGGACGAGGATGCCGCTTTGCCGGCTATGGACTATGAGTTCGACATCGACGGACCCGTCGCGGCCGAGTATGGCGAGGTTAGGCCTGCATTCGAGGAAACGCAGTCGCCTGACCTGCCGCGCGGGCTCAATCTCGGCCGGCAGGTTTACTATCTTCAGCGGCGGTTCCCGGCCGAGTTCGCGGCGGCGCGCGCTTTTCTGGCCTATCCGCAATATTGGTCGTGGCGGCTCAGCGGCGTTCCGGCGACCGAGTTTACCTCCATTGGCTCGCACACGGACTTGTGGCGCCCGACCGAACGACGACTGTCGAGCATGGTCGACAAGCTTGGCTGGCGGCGGCTTTTCCCGCCGATGCGCAACGCGTGGGACACGCTCGGGACGCTCAAGCCTGAGTTGGTTGCGGCTACGGGCCTCACGGCTCGCGTACGAGTCGTCTGCGGCGCGCACGATTCGAACGCCTCGCTGGTGCCCCATCTCGTATCGCGGCGCGATCCGTTCACTGTGATCTCGACGGGGACCTGGGTCATCATCATGGCGGTCGGGGGAAAGGGGCGGCTCGATCCGAAGGCCGATATGCTGGCCAATGTCGACGTGCGCGGCGAACCTGTGCCGACCGCGCGCTTCATGGGCGGGCGCGAATTCTCGGTCCTCGCCGGCGAAACGCCGGCGGATGCGGACGAGGCCGACATCGCCGCTGCGGTCGCCTCGGGCGCGCTCGCACTTCCGGCTTTCTCCGACCAGGGCGGCCCGTTTGCCGGGCGTATCGGCCGGATCGAAGGCCAGGCGCCCGCGACGCCCAAGGCGCGCGCGGCGCTCGCGACTGTATACGCGGCGCTGATGACGGCCCATATGCTTCGGCGTCTCGATGCCCCCGGCGATCTGATCGTCGAGGGCGGCTTCACCCGCTCGCCCGCCTTCGCCGCAGTGCTTGCTCGGCTGATGCCCGGCCGACGGGTCGCCGTTGCCCCAAAGAGCGCCGGCGCCGCGGCCGGCGCGGCTCTGCTCGCTCACTGGGGCGAGCAGCGCAAACAGCCCCGTCTCGAGCCTGCGCCCGCCTGGGCCATTCCGGGCCTCGACGCCTATCGGCGGCGATGGGAGGCGGCGCTGGATGAAAATAAATGAAAACGAGATTGCTTTCTTTTCCTTTCTTTTGTTTTTTCGAATCGAGACTTTTCAATCGCTTACGAGGGAAAACAAGAATTCCCTCTCCTTTCGCCTGGTCGCCGCGCATCTCGCGGGTTGAGCGCGATCGCCCCCATGATCTGACCAACCTACCATTGAATTCTGATTTTCCGCAAGGAATTTCGTTCGTATTTTTCGCCGGGACACGCCCCCGCCTCATCACGATCGGCGGCCGGCGCTTGCGCGAGGGCGCAAAAAGTCCAAAGCTTGATTCTCGCTTGGCCGGGTTCGACGCGACGGAAGCGACGATTTTCGCATGGCTCAAATCGCCGGTCGTCCAAACGCAATGAAACCGCCGCGCCCACGAATTGGGGAAAAGACCATGGAAGCGATCGCCACGCCTGCCAGCGCCTTGAGCGGAGCGAAGAGGGCGACCGCCGCGCCGCCGCCCATTCCTTTCGACGCCGCCCAGCTCGATGCGCTGATGGACGAAGCGGGGATCGACGCCCTCATCGTCACCTCCAAGCACAACATTCACTATCTTCTCGGCGGCTATCGATTCTTCTTCTTCGACCATTTCGATGCGATCGGCGTCAGCCGCTACCTGCCGGTCCTCGTCTATGTGAAGGGCGACCCGGAACGCGCCGCCTATTTCGGACACCCGATGGAGCAATATGAGCGCGAGTTGAACCGATTCTGGGTTCCGAAATTCAAGGGCTCCGCGCGCACGGGCACAGACGGTATGCAGGCCGCGATCGAAGAGCTTGCGGAGCCTCTCGCCGAAGGCGAAAAGGATCGGGGTCGAACGGGCTTTCTTGCCGGCCGACGCGGAGAGCGCGCTGCGCAACGCATTGCCTCAGATCGAATTGGTGGAAGCGCAGTTGCCGCTCGAGCGCTTGCGCGCGATCAAGACGCCCCAGGAGCTGGAAGATCTGCGAACGGCGAGCGAGCTCGTGATCGATTCCATGCTTGCGGTCATCGCCGGCGCCAGACCGGGGATGACGAAGCGCGAACTGGTCGAGACGCTCCGTCGCGAGGAAGTCAACCGCGGCCTCACCTTCGAATATTGCCTGATCACGGCGGGAACGAGTCACAACCGGGCGCCGTCCGACCAGATCCTTTTGGCGGGCGATATCCTCTCGCTTGATTCAGGCGGCAACTATAACGGCTATATCGGCGACCTCTGCCGGATGGCGATTTTGGGCGAGCCCGACTCTGAACTGGAGGACCTGCTGGCCGAGATCGACGCGATCCAGCAGGCGGCGCGGCGACCGATCCGGCATGGCGCGCGCGGCGGAGACATTTACGCCGTCGCCGAGCGGCTGACCCGCCCGTCGCCCCACGGCAACTCGCTCGAATTCGTCGCTCACGGCATGGGCCTTATCAGCCACGAGGCGCCCCGCCTCACCGATTCTGGCCCGGTGCCGTACTCGGCCTATGATTCCGATCTGCCGCTGCAAAAGGGAATGGTGCTTTCGATCGAGACGACGATCCTCCATCCGCGCCGGGGCTTCATCAAACTCGAGGACACCGTCGCGGTCACCCAAAACGGCTGCGAAGGCTTCGGAGACCGAGGCCGCGGATGGAATCGCTGCGGCGCTTGAGTCAGCGGCGCGCCGTGAGATCAAAATCAGACGCGGGAGTGCGCCGGGCGGCGGTCGTTTCCTTATGCCTTAAAACTTTGGCGCTGCTGGCGCTCGGCCTGTCGACCGTCGGCTGCGCCACGCCTGAGCCGCCTTATCCGAATGCCGTGCCGATCGATACAACCGGCAATTTCGGCGCGCGATAAAGTCTCATTCCAGAAGCAGACCACACGCTCACTCCGGCTTGCGGAATTTGAGCGTCATACGGTCAGATTCGCCAATGGCGTCATATTTGGCGTGGTCGAAGGTCGGGTTTGGGGGCTGGCCCTGCGGGGCGCTGCGGCGGGTCGGCGGCAGGGTCCAGACGCCGAACGGATAATCGCGCGTGTCGCGCGGATTGGCGTTGATTTCCGACTTCGCTTCGAGCGTGAAGCCGGCCTTGCGGGCCGCGTCGATCACGTAGGATTCGGGACATAGCCGGTCCCCGCGCGCGGATCGGCGCCCTCCGGCGCGCGATGCTGTTCGACCGCCAGAATTCCGCCTGGCTTCAGCAGGGTGAAGAACGCGCGCATATAGACTTCAGTCGCGTCGCCCTGTCGCGCCCAATTGTGGAAGGCGCGCGCGACGAGCACGAGATCGGCCGAGCCGGCGGGAATCGAATCCGGATGCTGCGGACCGAAGTCGTAAGCCTTGACCTCGCCGAATACGGCCTTGTCCGAAACGCCATTCCAGAACGCCGCATGCGCCGCCTCGGGGCTTTCGGGGCCGCCGGCGGCTTGAGCGCGATCCGGCAGGGCGGCGATGTACGTCCCACCGGTCGCGCGTGCATAAGGGGCGAGGATCTCGGTCCACCAGCCCCGTACGCCCGGATCGACCTCGACGACCGTCATGCCCGGCTTCAGCCCCCAGAAGCTCAGCGACTCCGCAGGATGCCGCCAGACGTCGCGGGCGCGGTTCGCCGGCTCGCGCCACGCGCCGTCGACGGCGGCTCTGAGGGCTGGGTCCGCCGGCTGGGCGCGCGCCGGCGTGGCCGATACGAGCAGCGCCGCAGCCGCAAGAGCGGCGAGCAGAGGCAGGGAAAACTTCGCCAAATGCGCGCGTTCCATGGCGCGCGGCGCCTCGCCGGTCGATGGGCTCATGATGGTCCTCTTTGGAGTCGAAGCGGCTGCCTCCGCGCGACGGGCGCGAGCGGCGATAGCGGCCACGATTTGCGAACTTCGTTGCGGTTGTTTAGCACGGGGACGCGCAAGAGCGTTGCTTGAAGGGAGGCGCGTCCATGGGTTTCACTTGCAGGATCGGGGCGACGTTGTTCGTTGCGCTGATGGGCTCGATGGCGGCTGCCCAGACGCTTCCCACCCATCGCATTCCGGCGGCGCTCGCGGCCGAGGCGGCGAGCGAGACGGTCGCCGCCTGCGCCAAGCAGGGCTATCGCGAGACGGCGCAAGTGGTGGACGCCGACGGCGTAGTGATCGCCACGGTCCGGGGAGACGGTGCAGGCGCTCACTCGCTCGATAGCGCTCTCGACAAGGCTTATACCGCCGCCTCGTTCAAGAACGACACGCTGGCGCTTGCCGAGCGCGAGAAGGGCGAGGATTCGATCACGCCGCTCGCCAAGCTGCCGCATGTGATGTTCTTCGGCGGCGGCGTGCCGATCAAGCTCGGCGACGAGACCATTGGCGCGGTCGGCGCCGCGGGCGCTCCCGGCGCCAAGCTCGACGACGCCTGCGCGCGAGCGGGAATCGACAAGATCAAGGACAGGCTGCAATAGGGCAGCCGGAATCTGCTCCGGCGCCCGCGCATTTTCGTTCCCGACGCTCATGTTCGAGAGGAGTGGACACATGCCAGGACAGGACCCGGACAAGCCCGCCGGCCAGGAATTCGAGAAATCGCTGAAGGAACTGGAAAAGGAGTCGGAGGAGTTGAAGGAGAAGATCGAACGCGAAAGGCGCGCGCTCGATATGCCCGTCGACTCGAATCTCGGCAATCCCGACTGGGAAGAGAAGGCCAAGGACGGGCGCTTCGACGCTCCGAAGGAAGAAGATGATGAATGACGAACCTCGGCGCGAGCCAAGGCCCTAAATCATTGAAAACTTGGAGCGGGTGAAGGGAATCGAACCCTCGTATTCAGCTTGGAAGGCTGCTGCTCTACCATTGAGCTACACCCGCGCGCGGCGGGCGCGTTCTTCGCAATCCGGGTCAGCAAAGTCAATGCGCCGGATGCGCTTCGGCGGCGCGTCGAGTGCTCGGCCTCGCTGGCGGACTTGGGAAAATCGGCCTATATGCCTTCAATCCGCCGGACGCGCACGCATACGTCCCACGATCGCTTCGAACCTCAGGCCTGACAATGCCCACCTACCGCTCGCGAACTACGACCCACGGCCGCAACATGGCGGGCGCGCGCGGCCTATGGCGCGCGACCGGCATGAAAGACGGCGATTTCGGCAAGCCGATCGTCGCGGTCGCCAATTCGTTCACCCAGTTCGTGCCCGGCCACGTGCATCTCAAGGATCTCGGCCAGTTGGTGGCGCGCGAGATCGAGGCGGCGGGCGGGGTCGCGAAGGAGTTCAACACCATCGCGGTCGACGACGGGATCGCAATGGGCCACGACGGCATGCTCTATTCGTTGCCCTCGCGCGAGATCATCGCCGACAGCGTGGAATATATGGCCAACGCCCATTGCGCCGACGCTCTGGTGTGCATCTCAAACTGCGACAAGATCACGCCGGGCATGCTGATGGCGGCGATGCGCCTCAACATCCCGGCGGTGTTCGTCTCCGGCGGACCGATGGAGGCAGGCAAGGTCAAGCTCTCGACCGGCACGCGCAGCGTCGACCTTATCGACGCGATGGTCGCGGCGGCGGATTCCAAAGTCTCCGACGCCGACGTCGCGGTGCTTGAGCGTTCGGCCTGCCCGACCTGCGGCTCCTGCTCCGGCATGTTCACCGCCAATTCGATGAATTGTCTCACCGAGGCGCTGGGCCTCTCCCTGCCCGGCAATGGCACGGTGGTGGCGACTCACGCCGACCGGCGGCGCCTGTTCGTCGAGGCCGGGCACCTCGTCGTCGATCTTGCGCGGCGCTGGTACGAGGAGGGCGACGAGGGCGCGCTGCCGCGTGGCATCGCCACCTTCGAGGCGTTCGAGAACGCGATGTCGCTCGATATCGCCATGGGCGGTTCGACCAACACCGTTCTCCATCTGCTCGCCGCGGCGCACGAGGGCGAGATCGACTTCACCATGGCCGACATCGACCGGCTCTCGCGCCGGGTGCCGTGCCTCTGCAAGGTCGCCCCATCCGTCCCGGACGTGCATGTCGAGGACGTCCATCGCGCCGGCGGAGTGATGGGCATCCTGGGAGAGCTCGACCGCGCCGGCCTGTTGAATCGCGACGTTCGGATGGTGCACGCCGAGTCGCTCGAGCATGCCCTGTCGCGCAACGACGTCAAGCGCGCGAGCGGCAATGCTACGCGCGAGTTCTTCATGGCCGCGCCCGGCGGCGTGCCGACGCAGGTCGCGTTCAGCCAGTCGGCGCGCTATCCCTCGCTCGACGAGGATCGGGTGAAGGGGGTGATCCGCGACGCGGAACACGCTTTCTCCAAGGATGGCGGCCTCGCCGTGCTTTATGGCAATATCGCGCTCGAAGGCTCGATCGTGAAAACGGCGGGAGTCGATCCGGACCACCTCAAGTTCAAGGGGCCGGCGCGCATCTTCGAGAGCCAGGACGCCGCCGCGCAGGGCATTCTCGGCGGCAAGGTGGCAGCGGGCGACGTCGTCGTGATTCGCTACGAGGGGCCACGCGGGGGCCCGGGCATGCAGGAGATGCTCTATCCGACCAGCTATCTCAAGTCGCGCGGCCTTGGCAAGGCTTGCGCCCTCGTCACCGATGGGCGCTTCTCCGGCGGCACCTCGGGGCTCTCGATCGGCCATGTCTCGCCGGAAGCGGCCGAAGGCGGCGCAATCGCGCTGATCGAGGAAGGCGACGAGATCGCGATCGACATATCCGCCCGAAAGATCGAGCTCCTCGTCGACGCGAAGATGCTGGGCAAGCGTCGAAAGGCGATGGAGGCGAAGGGCGCCGCCGCCTGGAAGCCCGCCAAGACGCGCAAGAGGCAAGTGACGACAGCGCTTCGCGCCTACGCTGCGTTCGCGACCAGCGCGGCGCGCGGGGCGGTCCGGGAAGTGCCCTGAAGCGGCTTTGATGGCCAAAGCGCTCAGCGCGCGGTCGATCGCCTCGCGCCTGTTTCTTTCGGCGGCGTTCTGGAGCACGCTGATCCTGGCTCTCGCCGGTCTTGGCCTGAGCGCGCTCAACAAGCAATGGACGGAAGCCAATTTCGACGACCAGCTTGGCGTGTACCTCAAGGCGCTGGTCGCCAATGTCGCGGTTCCGAACGAGGAGACCAAGGCCGGCGGCCAGGCGGCCATCGCGCCGCAGTTCGAGCTGGCGTTTTCTGGTTGGTATTGGCAGATCACCCGGACGGACGTGAACCCGCCGGAAATCCGGGCCTCGAAGTCGCTGTTCGCCACCCAGCTGCCGCAACTGGCCGCGGCCGGCGCCGATCCCGGCGCAATCTTGAGCGGCTATGCGGTCGGACCCGGCGGACACGAAGTCAGGATGATCCAGCGCGAGATCGATGCCGGCGACGACGGGCGGTTCCTGGTGCAGGTCGCCGCTCCCGCCGACGCGATCCAGGGCCAGGAACGCAGCTTCGAATGGGCGCTCGCGGCGACGTTTCTGACGCTGGCGCTGGCGCTGATCGGCTCGACGGCGTTGGCGGTCCGCTTCGGCCTGCGGCCGCTCCGGGTCCTGCAGGAAGGGGTGGCCGCCATTCGCCAAGGGGAGGCCGAACGCATCGCCGGAGAATTTCCGCAGGACGTCGCGCCGCTCGCGACCGAAGTCAATCAGCTCATCGACGCCAACCGGGAGATCGTCGAGCGCGCGCGGACCCAGGTTGGCAACCTTGCCCATGCGCTCAAGACGCCGCTCAGCGTGCTGATGAACGAGGCCGACGCTGTGAGCCCCACTTTGCCGGACAAGGTCCGCGAGCAGGCCGACATCATGCGCCGGCAGGTGACCTTCTATCTCGACCGCGCCCGCGCCGCCGCCCGCGCGAGGACATTCGGGCTGGCGACGGAGGTGAAGCCGGTGGTTGAAGGGCTCGTTCGCACCTATGAAAAGCTGCACGATGACCGGACGTTGATGTTCGACGTCGAGCTGCAGCCGGGCCTCAAGTTCCGCGGCGAAGCCCAGGATCTCACGGACCTCGTCGGCAATCTGCTCGACAACGCGGGGAAGTGGGCGCGCGAGCGGGTTTCGATT
The DNA here is from genome assembly GCA_963761435.1 of uncultured Alphaproteobacteria bacterium. GTDB lineage: Bacteria > Pseudomonadota > Alphaproteobacteria > Rhizobiales > Beijerinckiaceae > Roseiarcus. Next base: position 75,982 of record CAVXHJ010000018.1, read on the forward strand.
CACGCCGCGCGCGCGACCGGCGGGGAACCGGACCCGGCGCCGTTTCTCATCGCCCAAATCGACGACGACGGCCCAGGCCTCGACAAAAGCGCCCGCGCCGCCGCGGTCGAGCGCGGCAAGCGGCTCGACAAGTCGCGGCCGGGCTCCGGGCTCGGCCTCTCCATCGTCGTCGATCTCGCCTCGATCTACGGTGGCTCGCTCGAACTCGACGAAAGCCCGCTCGGAGGCTTGCGGGCGATATTGAGGCTCCCATGCGTCTGAGCGGGCGGCCTTTCCTCGGCGAAGCGCAAACAACCTTGTGGGAGAAATAGGGAGCGATGCAGCGCAGGCTTCTTGTGATCGTTGCGCTTGGGGTGCTCGGCCTTGCGGGCTGTTCGAATGTAGGCTCTGGCGCTGCGCCGCCGCCCGTCGCCGCGGCCCCACCGGAGCCGGCCGCCCCGGCGATTCCAACCGGCGCGGCGCTCGGGGGCGTTCTCGGCGGCCCCGTCGGCGCGGGGCTGACGGACGCGGACCGCGAAGCGGCGTGGGAGGCGCAGGTGGCGGCGCTCGATTCAGGCCAGCGGCGATCCTGGCGCGGCTCGCACGGCGCATTCGGTTTTGTCGAGCCCGGCGCCGCTGCCGGCGACGGCTGCCGCGCCTATTCCCAGACCATCTATATCGCAGGCCGGCCGAATCGCGGGCATGGGCTCGGCTGCAAACAGGTCGATGGAAGCTGGAAAATGACGAGCTGAGGTTTTTGACGAGACCTCAACTTTGCTTTGGGATAACAGAGCGCAGACTTTGCCGAGAGCCTTTCTCCAAGGCCGCCCCGAGGCTTGTTGATGTTGTGGTTCGTCCTGGCGGGAATGGCTGCTTTCGCTGTCCTCGCCGCGCTTTGGCCGCTGCTTCGCCCGTCGTCGAGCGCGAAAGCGGACGCCGCCGCGAACGAAGCGGCGTTCTACAAGGCGCAACTCGAGGAAATCCGGCGCGACGTCGAGCGAGGACTCCTGCCGCAAGGAGAAGCGGAGAGCGCCCGCGCCGAAACCGCCCGCCGCCTCATCGCCGCGGCGTCCGGCCCCTTGCCGCCGCCGACGGCTGCTCCGCGCAACCGGCTGGCGGCAGCTGCGTTGATCGCCGTTGCGCTGCCGGCGATCGCCTTTCCGCTTTACGCAATGGTCGGCCAGCCTCGGATGCCCGACGAGCCGCTGGCGAGCCGCGAGACCGCGCCCCGGACGAATGGCGAGATCGAGGCCGCGGTCGCCGCGGTTGAGGCGCGGCTCATCGCCAAACCCGACGACGGGAAGGGATGGGCGGTGATCGCGCCCGTCTACATGCGCCTCGCGCGTTACGCCGACGCCGCGCACGCTTATGCCGAGGCGCTCCGTCTTGTCGGCGAGGACCCGCTTCGCCGCGCCGGCTACGGCGAGGCCCTTGTCGCCGCGGCTGGCGGCGTGGTCACCGACGACGCGCGCCAGGCGTTTGATCGCGCGCTTGCGGAAGCGCCTGACCAGCCGCAAGCGCGCTTCTATCTCGCGCTGGGCGCCGAGCAGGACGGCAAGAAGGACGAGGCGATCCGCGCCTACGAGCAGCTTATCGCCAATTCGCCGCCCGACGCCCCGTGGCGAGGCGTGGTGAGTGCGCGTCTCGCCGCGCTCAGGGGCGAAGCGGCGCCGGCGGCGGCAGAGGCGGGCGCCGCCGCCTCCATTCCCGAAGCGCAGCGGCCGATGATTGAAGGTATGGTGAACCAACTCGCCACTAGGCTCGCGAGCAACGGCGGCAGCGTCGACGAATGGTCGCGCCTTATTCGCGCCTATACGGTGCTGCATGAGGCGGAGAAGGCCAAGGCGGCGCTCGCCGACGCCCGCAAGGCGCTCGCGCCCGATCCGAACGCGGTCGCGAGCCTCGACGCGCTGGCGCACGACCTTGGCCTCGGAGACGCCAATTGACCCGTCGCGGCCGCCGAATCGCCCTCATCGCCGCGGCGCTCGCCGTCGTTGGCGCGGCGGCGGGGCTTGCGCTCTATGCGTTGAGCGACAGCATCGTGTTCTTCTACAGCCCGTCCGAAGTCGTTCAGAAAGCGGCGAGGCCGGGCGCGCGGCTTCGCGTCGGCGGCCTGGTGAAGACCGGCTCGGTCGTGAAATCCGCGGACGAGACGGTCGCGTTCGTCGTCACCGACGGCGCCAACGATCTCAAGGTTTCCTATCAGGGCCTCCTGCCGGACCTGTTCCGCGAGGGTCAGGGGGTTGTAGCCGAGGGCGTGCTGGAGCCGTCCGGTCAGATGCGCGCGGAGACCATTCTCGCCAAGCACGACGAGCGCTATATGCCGCGCGAGGTCGTCGACGCGCTGAAGAAAGAGGGGCGCTGGCGGGAAGGGGAGGACGTCGCCAAGCCATGATCGTCGAGATTGGCCATTTCGCCCTCGTGCTGGCGCTTTGCGCCGCCCTCGCGCAGACCATTGTCCCTTTCTGGGGCGCGCGGGTCGGCGACGGCGGCCTGATGGCGGTCGGGCCCAGCGCCGCGCTGACCCAATTTGCGCTGATCGCGATCGCCTTCGCGGCGCTGGTCAACGCGCACCTGACCTCGGACTTCTCGGTTCTCAACGTCGCCGAGAATTCGCACAGCGCCGTGCCTGCGATCTACAAGATTTCCGGCGTATGGGGGAACCACGAAGGCTCGATGCTTCTCTGGGTCCTCATTCTGGCGGTGTTCGGCGGCATCGTCGCGCTGTTCGGCCGCGCGCTGCCGAGCGCCTTGCGCGCTGACGCTCTCGCGGTTCAGGGCGCAATCAGCGTCGCTTTCCTCGCCTTCATCATCCTGACCTCGAATCCATTCGAGCGCCTGTCGCCCGCGCCGTTCGAGGGGCGCGACCTCAATCCCATCCTCCAGGACCCGGGCCTCGCCATCCATCCGCCGCTGCTCTATCTCGGCTATGTCGGCTTCTCGATCGTCTATTCCTTCGCTGCGGCGGCGCTGATCGAAGGCCGGATCGACGCAGCTTGGGCGCGCTTTGTCCGGCCGTTCACCCTCGTCGCCTGGAGCTTCCTCACTCTCGGCATCGCCGCCGGATCGTTCTGGGCCTATTACACGCTCGGCTGGGGCGGCTTCTGGTTCTGGGATCCGGTCGAGAACGCGTCCCTCATGCCGTGGCTGGCGGGCACGGCCTTCGTGCACTCCGTCGCGGTGATGGAAAAGCGTGACGCGCTCAAAGTCTGGACGATCTTCCTCGCCATCATCGCCTTCTCGTTTTCGCTGCTCGGCACCTTTCTCGTGCGCTCGGGAGTGCTCACCTCGGTCCACGCCTTCGCCAGCGATCCGCGCCGCGGCGTGTTCATCCTGGCGATTCTGGCGCTGTTCATTCTTGGATCGTTGGTTCTCTTCGCCTGGCGCGCTCCGATGCTCAAGCAAGGTGGATTGTTTGCGCCGATCTCGCGCGAGGGCGCGCTCATCGTCAACAATCTCCTCCTGACGACGTCGTGCGCGACCGTGCTGTTCGGCACCCTCTACCCACTCGCGCTCGAGCAACTGACCGGCGAGAAGATCACTGTCGGCGCGCCATTCTTCAATCTCACCTGCGGCGCGCTGCTCCTGACCGCCTGCTTTCGTCGCGCCATTCGGCTTTTCGCTCGCCTGGAAGCGCGGCGACCTCCTGGCGGTCGCCGAGCGGCTGACCCTCGCTCTCGTCGCCGGCGCGGTGACCGCGGCCCTCGGCGCGGCATGGCTCAGCGGCGGCTCGGTCTTCGCGCCCCTGGCCGCGGGCCTCGCGATCTTCGTCATTTTCGGTACGCTGATCGAGGTCGTCATGCGCGCGCGGCGGCCGGGTCTAGGGCCTGCCGTTGCATTGAGGCGCGCTCTCGGACTGCCCTTGTCGTTCTACGGCGGGGCGCTCGCACATCTCGGCCTTGGGGTGACGCTGCTCGGCCTGTCAGGGCTCGGCTTCGGCGCCGAGACGATCGCGACCCTGCACAAGGGCGTTCCAGAACGCGTCGGGCCTTATTCGATCACCCTCGACTGGGTCGGCGAGCGGGTCGGTCCGAATTATAAGGAGGCGGCGACGTCAATGACCGTGCGCTCCGGGGACGCCATCGTCGCCGAGATCGCGCCGGCGCGGCGGCAATTCGCCGCGCGGCAAATGACGACGACGCAAGCGGGCCTCGCGACTTTGCGCTTCGGTCAGGTCTATGTCGCGATCGCCGACCCGACGCCCGACGGCGAGGTGCCCGCCCGCCTTTACTGGAAGCCGCTGGTCACGCTGATCTGGCTTGGCGCCGCCGCGATGGCGTTCGGGGGCGCGATGTCGCTCGCCGATCGGCGACTTCGCTTCGGCGCCGCCGCGCGGGCGAAAGCGGGCAGCGGTTCGCTGGCCCAGCCGGCCCAATGATCATGCGCCTCGGTCGTTTCGCCATTCTGGCGGCCGTCATGCTCGTATCGGCGCCCGTGCTGGCCGTGCAGCCGGACGAAGTGATGAAGGACCCCGCGCTCGAAGCGCGCGCCCGCTCACTGTCGGAGGAGTTGCGCTGTCTCGTCTGCCAGAACCAGTCGATCGACGATTCCGACGCGCCGCTCGCGCGAGACATCCGCATCCTGATCCGCCAGCGGATCGCGCAGGGCGAAAGCAACGAGACGGTGCGCGCCTATCTCGTTTCGCGCTACGGCGATTTCATTCTCCTCAGGCCGCCGTTCAAGCCAGAAACGCTATTGTTGTGGCTGAGCCCGGCGTTGGTCCTCGGCGCCGGCCTCGGCGCCGCGCTCTTCGCCCGCCGACGCGCGCCACGGTCGACGCCGGCGCTCAGCGCCGAGGAAGAAGCGCGGCTCTCGTCGCTGACTGGCGGAGACGCTGCCGGTGGGTGACGTCCGACGCCTGCGGGCTGGATCGGCGCCGCGCCGGGGCGCAGCACGATGCGCCGCGCTGGCCGCGGCATTGAGCTGCGGCCTCGCCATTCCGGTTTCGGCGCTGGCCGGTTCCTGCAGCAAGGACGTCGTGGCGCAAATCCGAATGGCCTCGGGCCAGGCCTGCTGGACCTACCGCGGCGGCGCGACGACCTTTGTCGGCAGGTTCAACGTCGGCAAGACGATCACCGCTGAGATGATCGGGGAAGCGTCCGACTATGATCCGCGCAGCGGAACCGTCGCGATCGTGTCGCGTCCGCGCGATCCCAACGTCGAGGGCCCAGGCGGCTTCTTCTTTGGAGACGCGCAGGCCCCTGGCCTGTTGACGTTTGTCGCGCCCGCAAACGGAACCTACCGCTTGAGCTTCTCGCCCTGCGCGATGTGGGGCGCGCCCGGAGCGGTCAAGATTTGCGCGCGCTGATGGGGCCGGAGGTCAAAACACGTTGGATGTCGGCAGGCCGAGCGCGGTCGCTCCAGCGTAATGCGCCTGCGGTCCTGACCGGAGTGTGTGGAAACGAGCGCCCTGGATGTCCCGGAAGCGGCGTTCGAGACCAGCCGCGCGGTAGAACGATGCGCCGCCGGCAAGCTCCATCGCGAGCTCAACCGCGGCAATGGCATGACGGCCAACGAGCGTTCGCCCGATCATCACTTCGTTGACCGTATCGGCGGAAGGGGCGTTGCGAGCGACCGTGTCGAGCATCCAGCGGTGCGCGAGCTGCGCGGCGCGGAGCTCCGTGTCCATGCGGCCGGCAAGCGACACGTCCGGCCGCGGCCTCCCCTTCGCGATATCGATTGCGATGTCGCGGGCGCTTTCCGCCACCCCGAGGTACACGGCATAGACGAGCGGAAACGCAATCGTGGCGATGATCTGGAACACCGGATGCCACTCGCCCGCCTTTCGCGAGAAAGCGACGCTGCCGTCCGGGACGAAGAGGTTCTCGATCACGACGTCGTTGGAGCCGCTGCCGCGCATGCCGAGCACGCGCCATGTCGGCTCGATCCGCACTTCCGGCGCCTTCATGGACGCGCCAAAGTGGATCACCGAGCCGGCTGCCGTCCTCACCCTCGTGAACCGCGCCCGTCATCAGGACGCCGCCCGCCTCCGCGCCGGAGGTGAACACCTTGCGGGCGGTGACGGGAGCTGCTCTGCGGCAGCACGCGCTTCAACGACTTGCGGCGCGGCGTACCGAAAATGTCGCCGGCGCTGCTGTCGAAGCGGCTCAAGGAGTTGCAGCGGGCTGGAATTGTCACGGCGTTACGCAAGCCGAACGGTTCGGTCGATTATCGCCTCTCCGAGTCCGGCGAAGAATTGCGGCCATTGATCATGGGGCTCGGCAATTGGGCTCATCGCTGGGTGGAATTGCGGCTATCGCTGAAGAATCTCGATCCGTCGCTGCTGATGTGGGATGTGCGCCGCTGCCTGGACGTGAAGCTCATGCCCAACCGGCGCTGCACGATACAGTTTCTGTACCGGGATCTGGAGCCGCCACGGCAGAGCTGGTGGCTGGTGGTTGACGGTGGCGCAGTCGATGTCTGCAATTTCGATCCCGGCCACGAATTGGACCTTCTCGTCAGAAGCTCGCTCCGATCCATGACGGCGATCTGGATGGGGTTGACGACAATCAAGAAGGAGTTGGAGAGCGGCGATTTGGAGCTCGATGGCGATCCGTCTCTGGCGCGTTCGATGCAACAGTGGCTCGGTCTCAGCGCCTTCGCGCCGCAATCAAGGCGGGTGCAATAGCTCGCCGCGGCGCGCTCAGGGGGTTCGTTAATTCAGAATAATTCCTGGCGACCGGGCTCAGAAGTCGTCGCCCGCCTCCTCATCTTTCATCTCGTAGCGCATGATGAGCGGCGCTTGCGCGAGCGCGAACAGGAGGGTGATCGGCAGGAAGCCGAAGGTCTTGAACTTGACCCATAGGTCCGTCGTCTGCGTGCGCCAGACGATCTCGTTGAGGACCGCGAGCGCAAGGAAGAAAAACGCCCAGCGCCAGGTGAGCTTCCGCCATCCCTCCTCGGTCACGTGCAAAGCTCCATCGAAGAGGATCTTCAGCAGCGGCCGCTTGAGCCAAAGGCCGACGAACAGCGCCAAGCCGAACAAGAGATAAAGCGCCGTCGGCTTGATCTTGATCAGCGTCTCATCATGGAAAATGAGGGTGAGGGAGCCGAAGATGAGGACGATGACCGCTGTCACCAGCGGCATGATTGGAATGCGCTTCAGCATCGCATAGGACACGGCGAGTGTCACAAACACGCACGCCATCAGCATGCCCGTCGCGGCGAAAATGCCAAGCCGGGAATAGACGGCGAAGAACAGGACAAGCGGCCCGAGCTCGAGCGCGAACTTGAGCATCGGATTGAGCGCCTTGCGCCGCGGCGGGGCGGCTTCGGTCACGTTCGTTTCCGTCATTGCGGCGAGTCCGTTCTCTCGATCCCCGCGATCGCCTCGGCGAAGTCGCGGGCGGCAAAGGGCTCGAGGTCGTCGACGCCCTCGCCGACGCCGATAAAATGCACCGGCAGCGCGAATTTGTCGGCGATCGCCACCAGGATGCCCCCACGCGCCGTGCCGTCGAGCTTGGTCATCACGAGGCCGGTCACGCCAGCCGTCCGGCCGAAGATCTCGACCTGACTTAGCGCGTTCTGTCCCACCGTGGCGTCGAGCACCAGCAGCACGGCGTGTGGAGCTTCAGCGTCGACCTTCCTCATCACCCGGATGATCTTCTCGAGCTCGGCCATGAGCTCGGCCCGATTCTGCAGCCGCCCGGCCGTGTCCATCAGCAGCACGTCGGCGTCAAGCTCGCGCGCGCGGACCAGCGCCTCGAAAGCGAGGCCGGCCGCGTCGGCGCCCTGCTCACGCTCGACGAGGGCGGAAAACGTGCGCCGCGCCCATATGCGCAATTGCTCGATCGCCGCGGCGCGGAAAGTGTCGCCCGCGGCGAGCACCACCGTTTTCCCTTCGGCCCTGAACTTGGCCGCGAGCTTTCCGATGGTCGTTGTCTTGCCCGAGCCGTTGACGCCGACGATCAGGATCACGAACGGCCGCTTGCTTGGTTCGATCGTCAGCGGACGTGCGACGGGGGCCAGCGTGCGCTCGACCTCGGCGGCGAGGATAGATTTGACCGCTTCGGGACTGATGCCCCTGTCGTGGCGTCCGCGTCCGATCGCTTCGCGAATCCGGCTTGCCGCGCCAAGGCCGAGGTCGGCTTGGATCAGAACGTCTTCGAGATCGTCAAGGGAGCCCGCGTCGAGTTTGCGCTTGGTGAAGATCTCGGTGACGCCACGCCCGATGCTGGTCGACGAGCGCGACAGGCCGGATCGCAGGCGCTGAAGCCAGCTCCGCTTCGGTTCCGCGGCGCCCGGTTCGGCGGGAGCGGCGGCTGGCGTCGGCGCGCGCCCCTCGGCCAGCGGCGCGGTCGCGACGCCGGCTCCGCCGAACCAGCGGCGCACGACGCCGGGCTTCACCCTCTTCTCTTCGTCTTCATCCAACTTGAAGAAACCTCGTGACGGCGCCCCTATGCGCGACCGGCCCGGTTGGCATACCACTCAACCCATGACGCCGGAAGAAACAAGAGCGCGGCTGCTTTATCGCGATGGACTGATGCTCATCCTGGACAAGCCGGCGGGGGTTCCCGTCCACCGCGGCCCGAAGGGCGGCTCAAGTCTCGAGGACGATTTCGACGCTTTGAGGTTCGGATTGCCGCGAAAACCGGCCCTCGCCCATCGGCTCGACCGCGAGACCGCGGGCTGCCTCATTCTTGGCCGCCATCACAAGGCGCTGGAGACATTGGGACTTCTGTTCAAGCAGGGCAAGATCGCCAAGACCTATTGGGCAGTCGTCGCCGGCGCGCCGAAAGACGACGAGGGCGCGATCGATTTGGCGCTTGGCCGGCTCGACGATACGCGCGGCTGGTGGATGAAGGTCGATCCGAACGGGCAAAAGGCCCTGACGCTATGGCGGGTCAAGGGCCGCGGCCAATGGCGCGGCGGGCCGATCGCGTGGCTCGAGCTTGAGCCGCAAGACCGGACGCACGCATCAATTGCGCGTCCATTGCGCGTCCCGAGGGCTGGCCTATCCTGGGCGATGCGATTTACGGCGCCCGCGCCGAGCTTCCGTTGCAGTTATTGGCGCGCAGGGTTGTCGTGCCTTTGTCGAAGTCGAAGCCGCCGATCGAGGTCGAGGCGCCCGCCCCGCCGCACATGAAGGAGGCGCTCGCGGCCTGCGGCTTTGCGGGCGATCCGCCACGGATCGAAATTCGGTCCGGCGAGACGGGCGCCGCATTGTAGGGCGCCGGAAGGACACCGCCTCCCGTCGGACCGTCGGGCGCGGCTCCAGGCTGAGCGATTGTGCGGCGCAGCAGATTGTGAAAGGCTCATTCGATCCATCAGCAATCAGCACGAGCCCATGTCGATCCGAGCCGCCATCCATCATCTTACCCATTACACGTACGACCGGCCCGTTTCGCTCGGCCCGCAAATCATCCGCTTGAGGCCAGCGCCGCACAGCCGCACCCGGGTCATCTCGCATTCGCTGAAAGTGACGCCCGCCGACCATTTCGTGAACCACCAGCAGGACCCGTACGGGAACTGGCTCGCCCGCTACGTCTTCCCCGAGATGGTCAGGGAGCTCAGGATCGAAGTCGACGTCGTCGCCGACATGACGGTCTACAATCCGTTCGATTTCTTCGTCGAGGAGAGCGCGGAGATTTGGCCGTTCGAATATGGCGAGGACTTGAGGCCCGACCTTATCATTTACCGCACGCCCGAGCCTGTCGGGCCGCGTCTCAAGGCATATTTGGACCGGATCGACCGGTCGCCGAAACGCACCGTCGATTTCATGGTCGCTCTCAACGGCGGCCTTTCGCGCGAGATCAAATATCTCATCCGGATGGAGCCTGGCGTCCAGACGCCCGAGGAGACGCTGGAGCGCGGCTCGGGCTCGTGCCGCGATTCGAGCTGGCTCCTCGTCCAGATCCTGCGCAACCTCGGCCTCGCCGCCCGGTTCGTGTCCGGCTATCTCATCCAGCTCAAGCCCGATCTCGTCGCCCTCGATGGGCCGCCCGGCACCGACCACGACTTCACCGACCTGCACGCCTGGGCCGAGGTCTACCTACCCGGCGCCGGCTGGATCGGACTCGACCCGACGTCGGGCCTCCTGACCGGGGAAAGCCATATTCCGCTCGCCGCGACGCCGCACTATCGCAACGCCGCGCCGATTTCAGGTCTCGCGAGTTTCGCCAATGTCGATTTCGCCTTCGACATGCGCGTCGAGCGGGTCGCCGAGCATCCGCGCATCACCAAGCCCTTTTCGGAAGAAGCCTGGAAGGCGCTCGACGCTCTCGGCGAGGAGGTGGACAGGAAGCTCGTCGCCGACGATGTGCGCCTCACCATGGGCGGCGAGCCGACCTTCGTCTCGATCGACGATTTCGAAGCGGGAGAATGGAACACCGACGCCGTCGGCCCGACCAAGCGCGAGCTCGCGGATCGGCTCGTCCGGCGCCTGCGTGACCGCTTCGCGCCCGGCGGGTTCCTTCACTATGGACAAGGCAAATGGTACCCCGGCGAGTCCCTGCCACGCTGGACGTTCTCGCTCTATTGGCGCCGCGACTTGAAGCCGATCTGGCTGAACCCTGAGCGCATCGCCGTCGAGGGCATGGACGGCGAGGCCACCAGCGCGAGCGCGCGGGCGCTTCTCGACGCGATCGCCTCCGAGCTTGGCGTCGCCACCGACTATGTCGCGCCAGCCTACGAAGATCCGGCCGAGTGGATCGTGAAAGAGGCCGAATCTGCCGCCGAACGTCTCGCCGGAAAACTCCAAGCTCAAGGACCCGGAGGAGCGCCACCGCATCGCCCGGGTCTTCTCACGCGGCCTGACCGAGCCGTCCGGATACGTGCTGCCGGTCCAGCGCTGGCAGGCTAAGGCGGACGGACATCGCTGGCGCAGCGAGAAGTGGAAGACCCGCCGCGGCGCGCTGCATCTCGTTCCCGGCGACAGCCCGGTCGGCTATCGTCTGCCGCTCGGCGCGCTGCCCTACGTTCCCCCGGCGTCCTATCCCTATGTCGTCGAAGCCGACCCGACCGAGCCGCGCGGGCCTCTGCCGGATTTTCACGACTCGCGCGAGCGCGCCCAGCGCGTCGCCTCGTTCGCCGCGGCGGAGGCGGGGCAGCAGGAGCGGGTCGAACAGCGGCTCGGCGACATCGACGGCGCCGTCCGCACTGCGGTCACGGTCGAGGCGCGCGACGGGCATCTCTGCGTCTTCCTGCCGCCGGTCGAGCGGCTCGAGGACTATCTCGAATTGGTCGCCGCGGCGGAGGCGGCGGCCGAGAAGGTCGGGCTGCCGGTGCAGATCGAGGGCTATCCGCCGCCGGCCGATTCGCGCATGAATGTCATTCGCGTCGCGCCCGACCCCGGCGTGATCGAAGTCAACATCCATCCCTCGTCCAGCTGGCGCGAATGCGTCGCGACGACCGAGACGATCTACGAGGAGGCGCGGCTCGCCCGCCTCGGCGCCGACAAGTTCATGATCGACGGCAAGCATTCCGGGACTGGCGGGGGCAATCACGTTGTCGTCGGCGGGGCGACGCCGCTCGACAGCCCGTTCCTCAGGCGTCCCGACCTTTTGAAAAGCCTTGTCATTCATTGGCTCAGGCATCCGAGCTTGAGTTACTTCTTCTCCGGCCTGTTCATTGGTCCGACCAGCCAGGCGCCCCGCGTCGACGAAGCGCGCCACGACAGCCTCTACGAGCTCGAGATCGCGCTCGCCCAAATCGCAGCGCCCGGCAAGGGCCAAGAGCCGCGGCCGTGGCTGCTCGACCGGCTGATGCGCAACCTTCTCACCGATGTCACCGGCAACACTCACCGGGCGGAAATCTGCGTCGACAAGCTCTATTCGCCCGATGGCCCGACCGGCCGGCTCGGCCTCGTCGAGTTTCGCGGCTTCGAGATGCCGCCGGACCCGCGCATGAGCCTCGCCCAGCAATTGCTCATCCGCGCGATTCTCTCGCGGCTGTGGCGCAATCCGCTCGACGGTCCATTGCCGCGCTGGGGATCGTCGCTGCACGACCGGTTCATGCTGCCGCATTTCGTCTGGGAGGACCTGCTCGACGTGCTCGCCGATCTCAAGGCGCACGGCTACGCCTTCCGCTCCGACTGGTACGAGGCGCAGGCAGAGTTCCGCTTTCCGTTCTGCGGCGAGGTCGAATATGAGGGGGTCAAGCTCGAACTCAGGCAGGCGCTCGAGCCCTGGCATGTGCTGGGCGAGACCGGCGCGATCGGCGGCACCGCGCGCTATACCAATTCCTCGACCGAGCGGGTGCAGGTGAAGCTCTCCACGTCCGATCCGGAGCGCTATGCCGTCGCCTGCAACCGCCGCCGCGTGCCGTTGCGCGAGACGGCGACCAAGGGCGTCGCAGTCGGCGGGGTGCGCTTCAAAGCCTGGAAGCCGGCGATGGCGATGCATCCGACCGTGCCGGTCCAGGCGCCGCTGGTTCTGGATATTTTCGACGCCTGGAGCGGTCGCGCGCTCGGCGGCTGCATCTATCACGTCGCCCATCCCGGCGGGCGCAGCTACGACACATTCCCAGTCAACAGCAACGAAGCCGAGGCGCGGCGCCTCGCCCGCTTCGAGGCTCGCGGTCATACTCCCGGGGCCTACGAGCCCCCGCCGGAGACGCCCCATTCTGAGTTCCCGCTGACGCTCGATTTGAGAAGGCCGGCGGGGGTTTAGCCTTTGCTCGGGAACGCCTTTGTGATGTCGCTCATCGTCGGCAAATCGGCGAAAGCGTCGAACCGCCCGTGCTCGGCGATGTCCTTCGCCGCGCGCATGAACCCGCCCCACGCGGCGCGGGCGAGGGAGCCGCCGACGCTGATCCGCTTGACGCCGAGGTCCTCGAGCTGACGGCGGGTGAAGCCCGGCCAGCCCGCGAGCACGTTGACCGGCAGTTTCCCCGCGACGCGGACGACCTCCGAGACCTCAGCCGGCGTCTTGACCAACGGCGCGTAAAGCACGTCCGCGCCCGCTTCAGCGTAAGCGGCGAGTCGGCGCAAAGCCTCGGGCAGGCCGCCAGCCTGCCGCAGGATCGCTTCGCTGCGCGCGGTCAGCAGCACTTTCTCGCCGCTTGCGTTGATCGCGGCGCGCGCCGCGCGTAATCGATCGACGGCTTCGCCCAGACTGTAAAGGGGCGCGCGCGGGGCGCCGGTGTAGTCCTCGATCGAGAACCCGGAGACGCCCGCGCCGATGCAGAGCCGCGCGCTTTCATGGACGCCCTCCGCGTCGCGGGCGAAGCCAGCCTCGAAATCGGCGTTGAGCGGTAGATCCGTCGCTTCGGCGAGCTCGCGAAGATGACGCAGCACGAAGGCCCGGTCGACGTCGCCATCGCCTTTGCCGGCCGCGAACGCCATGCCGGCGCTGGTGCTGGCTAACGCCTTGAACCCAAGCGAAGCAAGATATTTGGCCGACCCGACGTCGAACGGATTGGGGATCACAAAACAGCCCGGAGCAGCGTGAAGTTCGGCGAAACGAGCGCGCTTCTGAGCTGTCGTCGATGTCATGGGGCACATCCTCCGTCGCGCTCTTCGCGGTGCGCGGGCTTACTAGACGTCACGCTTCGCGCGGCTTCTCCAATTGCCAGGTCAGATTAGCGCGTACAGCAGGCCATTCGCCAGCGATGATCGAGTAGGAGCAGGTGTCGCGCAAACTTCCGTCCGCCATTCGCATATGGTTCCGCAGCACTCCATCCAGCTTGGCTCCAAGCCGTTCGATGGCCCGTCGGCTCGCCTGATTCAACAAATGTGTACGGAATTCGACTGCGATGCAGTCGAGCTCCTCGAACGCGTGGCCCAAAAGCAAAAGCTTGCACTCGGTGTTGAGCGCCGAGCGCTGGACCGAGCGCCTGTACCAGGTCCCGCCTATCTCCAGCCGTCGGTTCGGAGCATCGATGTTCAAATAGGTGGTCATGCCGACCGGGGCGCCATTTTGGATATTGATCACGGCGAACGGCAACATCGAACCCGCCTTGCGCAGCGCAAGGCGGCGGACGATCTCCGCTCTCATATTCTCGGGCGAGGGAATGAATGTGTACCAAAGTCGCCACAGTTCGCCGTCCTTCACCGCTTCGATCAGAGCGTCACAATGGGCTTGCGTCAGTGGCTCGAGACGGACAGATTTACCCTTGAGGACGACGGCGGGCGGCCATAGGTCTTCGGTCACTTCTCGCGTCTCGGCATGAGATCCGAGAGCTTCTGCTTCTGACGGCCCTTCTCATCAAAATTGGCCGGCGCGAGCCAGCGCTCGTACGCGGCCTTGCGCGCCGGCCACTCGCTGTCGAGCATCGCGAACCACGCCGTGTCGCGATTGCGGCCCTTGACGATCATGTGCTGGTGGAAAATCCCTTCGAAGGTGAAGCCGAAGCGTTCCGCGGCGCGACGGGACGGCGCGTTGAGCGCGTTGCACTTCCACTCGTAGCGGCGATTGCCGAGCTCATCGAAAACATAACGCGCAAACAGATATTGCGCCTCCGTCGCGCCGGCCGTCCGCTGCATCGCGGGGGTATAGAGGATGTTGCCGACCTCGATCACGCGATTGGGCGGATCGACGCGCATGAAGGTCTGATAGCCCACCGCCTGCCCGCTAGGCGTTGTCGATCACGGCGAAGAACAGCGGATCAGTCGAGCGGGCCTTGGCCTCGAGATTGGCGCGAAATTCGTCAAGGCTCGTGTAGGGACCGTCGAACAGGTAGGTCCATACGGCCTTGCGCGCCGCATCGCCGTTCGAACCCTCATAGAGCGCCTGGGCGTGCACGTGCGGATCGAGAGGGACGAGTGTGATCCACCGCCCTTCGAGCGTGACCCGCGCCGGCCGCTTGGCCGGATGCGAGTCAACGAGGGGACCGATGGGCTGAGTCGTTGGAGGCGTGGTCACGTCTTGTCTCTGTTCGGCTCTCCAATGCGCAAGCTGCCGTCAAATCCAACTGTTGGCGTCAGACTTTGCAAAGTCATCTCCTTTGAACAGGAGCTTCGCGCCCAGGGCCCGTGCGCCAGCGTACGAAAGGCAATCGGCGAAATTCAATCGCGCAGGATGTCGGCCCCGGCCAAAATTCTCGAAACATTCGACGGCCGCGCGCGCGATCCCTGCGTCGATTGCGATCTCCTCCACATTCGCGCTCCCCAGAAATTTGTCGAACTGCCCCTGAGCGGCGGCCGGCGAAATATCGAGTCTCGACGCCAAAACCATCGCCGTTTCCAGACGAACAACGCTAGACGTCACACGTCGCTCCGCAGTCTCTATTTCGATCTCGAAGCCGCGCCGGTCAGATTCTAAAGCGAGGATCGCCACGAAGACAGAGGTGTCGATGAAGATCAGTGACCCCAAAGCTCGTCGATTTCTTCTTTTGTCACGTCACGCGGATTGGGTCCGGCCATCGCCCTCGTCTCGCGGGCGAGCTCCTCCAGTCGCTCGCGCAGCGGCCGTTTGTCGCGCTCGCGCTTCAGTTCGCTGCGCAGCGCATGAGCGATCGCCTCGGTCATATTGGTCTTCCGCAGGTTGGCGAGTTCGCGCGCGAGTTCGCCAACCTCCGGATCGCGAATGCTGATGCCCATGGCAGGCCTCGTCTATACAATTGATAATCAATGTATAGACGACAGCCAGCTGCGTCAATGGTTGTCGCGAGGCACACCCATCGTCTGCGCCAGGCGCTGGTACTGGACGGCAGGCTTGAGCACCATGCCTTCGTCGAACTGCGCCACCATCTCGCGCTGGATCTGCTGCCAGGGCGTCTGGCTCTTGGGATAGGGGAACCCGCCGTTTTGGGCGAGCGTAGCGCGGCGCTCATTCAGCTCCTCGTCCGAGATCAGGATGTTGGCGGTCCCCTTCTTGAGATCGATGCGCACCCGGTCGCCGGTCTTGATCAGCGCCAATCCCCCTCCCGCCGCCGCCTCAGGCGAAGCGTTGAGGATCGAGGGCGAGCCGGAAGTGCCGGACTGCCGGCCGTCGCCGACGCAAGGGAGCGCGTGCACGCCTTTTTTGAGAAGCGCCGCCGGCGGCTGCATGTTGACCACCTCCGCCCCGCCCGGATAGCCGATCGGCCCTGTGCCGCGAATGAACAGAATGCTGTGTTCGTCGATCTTGAGCTTTGGATCGTCGATGCGGTGGTGATAGTCCTCGGGGCCCTCGAATACGATCGCCCGTCCCTCGAACGCGTCTGGATCTTTTGGGTTCGAGAGGAAACGGGCGCGGAATTCCTTGTCGATGACGCTCGTCTTCATGATCGCGTCGTTGAACAGATTGCCGCTAAGCACGATGAATCCTGCGTCCTCCCTCAACGGCTTGTCGATCGGGAAGATCACGTCCGGATCGTCCGAATGGATCTTGGCGCAGTTCTCTCCCATCGTCTTGCCGTTCACGGTCAGCGCCTTCTCGTGGATGAGCTTGCGCTTCATGAGTTCGTTGACGACGGCCGGAACGCCGCCGGCGCGGTGATATTCCTCGCCGAGATATTTGCCGGCGGGCTGCATGTTCACGAGCAGCGGCACCTTGTGCCCGATCGTCTCCCAATCCTCAATCGAGAGCGGCACGCCGATGTGGCGGGCGATTGCGTTGATGTGGATCGGCGCGTTGGTCGAGCCGCCAATGGCGCTGTTGACGACGATCGTGTTCTCGAACGCCTCGCGCGTCAGGATGTCCGACGGCTTCAGATCCTCCCATACCATCTCCACGATTCGCTGGCCGGTCCGATAGGCGATCTGGCCCCGCTCGCGGTGGGGCGCGGGGATCGCCGCGCAGCCGGGCAGGCTCATGCCGAGGGCCTCGGCGAGCGAGTTCATGGTCGAGGCCGTGCCCATCGTGTTGCAATGGCCGACCGAGGGCGCGGACGAAGTGACGATCTCCATGAACTGCTCGTAGTCGATCTTGCCCTCGGCAAGATCGGCGCGCGCCTGCCAGACGACGGTGCCAGAACCGCTGCGCTGACCGTGGTGCCAGCCGTTAAGCATGGGTCCGCCGGAGAGAACGATCGCCGGAATATTCACTGTCGCCGCCGCCATGATGCAGGCAGGGGTCGTCTTGTCGCAGCCGGTCGTGAGCACGACGCCGTCAATGAAGTAGCCCATCAGGATCTCGACAAGGCCGAGATAGGCGAGATTGCGGTCGAGCGCGGCGGTCGGCCGTTTTCCCGTCTCTTGAATCGGGTGAACCGGAAATTCGAACGCGAGGCCCCCGGCCGCGGTGATCCCGTCGCGCACCCGCTTGGCGAGTTCGAGATGGTGGCGATTGCAGGGAGAAAGATCGGAGCCGGTTTGCGCAATGCCGATGATCGGCTTGCCGGAACGCAATTCGCCGGGGGTCAGCCCGAAATTTAGGTAGCGCTCGATATAAAGCGCCGTCATCCCCGGATTGTCGGGATTGTCGAACCAGAGTCGGGATCGCAGGGACCGCTTCGCGTCGCCGTTCGATTTGCTCTTGGACTTCTCGGCCATCTGTCCTTGCCTCCCTGACGCGCGCCTTGCGCGCGACGAACCGCCAGTATGAGGCGGGAGAGGATGCGAATCAACGCTTTGCCGGTTCGCGGGCAGAACCTCGCCAGCGCGCCGCCAGAATCGATCGAGCAAAAAGGGCGATTCGCGCACGCCTATACGCCGAGCGGCGAAACGCCGAACAGCCAGAGGTGCAGCCAGAAAACGAAGACCGCCCAAAGCGCGAGCCCGACCGCAATCGCGCCGATCGTCGCGCCGAGATTCGCCTGGGGATAGACGACGCCGTTCCGGCGATCGCGGCCGTATGCGCTCACGAGGTCCGCCAGAGCCCAGAGGAGGAACGCGCCGAACAGCACGACGTCAGCCGCCGAGCCGTTGGCGATAAGGTGCCCGACGCTCCAGGCGGCGATGGCCCAGACCATCGGATGATGAACGGCGACCGCTATGTGGCTTCGCTTGAAGAAGTAACCGCCGAGCAGCACCATGGCGATGAGCATCAGCAGCATCGTCGCGTGACGCGCTCCCGCCGGGGGCGTCCAGAGCACGGGCGCCGCCCAGCGCGCATCGGCGAATCCCCAGACGATGAGCACGAAGCCGATCACCGACAGGAGCGAATAGATCCCCTTCCAGGGGCCTTCGCCGAGCCGCGCGATCGCCTTCTCGCGGCCGCCCTCGGCGAGGATGCGGGTCGAATGAAGTCCGAGAAAGATGATGAGGCCGAGCACGAGCATCGCCATCGGAAATCCGCCTTCACAACGGGAATCGACCGTCCGCGTGCGAAAGCTACGCGCCCAGCCGCGCCAAAGGCAACCGCGGCCCGCTCTTGCGCCTTGTCCGAAGGCGCCGCATGGACGATGGCTCGCGCTCTTTCAGGGGTCCTCGCGATGTCCTGGTCAGCCGCCCAATACGTCAAATTCGAGGAGGAGCGCACCCGGCCGGTTCGGGACCTCGTCGCGCGAATTCCGCTCGCGAATGTTTCAAGCGCCGCTGACCTTGGCTGCGGTCCGGGCAACTCGACCGAGGTGCTGCGCGAGCGCTTTCCGCATGCGGACATCGTCGGCGTCGACTCTTCGTCCGACATGATCGACGCGGCGCGAAAGCGGCTGCCCGGCATTGCCTTCGAGGTCGCCGATATTCGGCAATGGCGCCCGGACGACACGCCCGACGTGATCCTCGCCAACGCCGTGCTGCAGTGGATTCCAGAGCACGAGACTCTCATGCCGGCGCTGATCGCAAGGCTTGGTCCCGGCGGCGCGCTCGCCGTCCAGATTCCCGACAATCTCGACGAACCGTCGCACCGCCTCATGCGCGAGATCGCAGGCGCGGGTCCGTGGGCGGGGAAGCTCAAGGACGCCGCCAAGGCGCGCGCCGAGCGCCACGGCGCCGAATGGTATTTCCGCCTGCTCCGCGCGCACGCGTCGCATGTCGACGTCTGGCGCACGACCTACCACCATCCGCTCGCCGGCGCCCATGCGATCGTCGAATGGGTAAAGGGAACCGGTCTTCGCCCGTTCATCGACCCGCTCGATGAGAGCGAGCGCGAGGCGTACCTCGCGCGCTACGAAGCGGCGATCGCCAGGGCCTATCCGGCCGAGGCCGACGGGACCGTGCTTTTGCCGTTTCCGCGCCTCTTCTTTGTCGCCACGCGATGATGCCAAGCCATTTGCCCGCTCCTGTCGCGAGAGGTAGCCTCGACAACGGGAACAAGGGAACTGGAGGACGTCGTGCCGAAATACCTGTTCGAAGCGCGCTACACCGCGGAAGGTGACAAAGGCATCGAGAAGGAAGGCGGCACGAGCCGCCGCGAGGCTGTCCTGAAGCATCTCGCACAGATCGGCGGCAAGCTCGAAGCCATGTATTTCGCGTTCGGCGACGTTGATTGTTACTCGATCGTCGAGCTTCCCGACAATGTGAGCGCCGCCGCGCTTTCGTTCGCCGTCAACGAGAGCGGCGCAATCGTGACCAAGACCGTCGTCCTCCTGACGCCGGAAGAGGTGGACAAGGCGGTCAAGAAAAAGATCAGTTTCCGCGCGCCCGGCCGATGACATCCGTGAGGCCGGCGCGCTTCCACGCGGCCTGCCCTTCATGTTAAGGGGCGGGCCTCAAGCGCCCGTAGCTCAACTGGATAGAGTATCGGTCTTCGAAACCGAGGGTTGGGGGTTCAAGCCTCTCCGGGCGCGCCACGCGACTCTTCGAGGGCCTTTGGAGGCCGGTGAAGTTCCGCCCCGGTTTGCGTCCTCTTCAAATCGACGGCGCCCATTGCGCAGGCTTGGCGGCGGCCGCGGCCTCGCCCGCCCGCCGCAACTCGATCGCCGCCATCGTCGCGCGTAGGACCTCGGTCACGCCAGTTCGGGTCGCGGTCGAGAGCATGAGCGGTTTCGCGCGCTTGGCGCCAGGCGCGAGCGGCGGGCCGAAACTTCGGAGCCCGCGCTGCAACCGTTCGATCTGCCTTTTCAGCATCGCCTCATCGACCGCGTCGACCTTCGACAGGGCGACGATCTCGGCCTTGTCCTCGAGCCCCGCGCCATAGGCGGCAAGCTCGCGGCGGACCGTTCGGTAGTCGGCGCCGGCGTTGGCGCCCGTCGCGTCGACGAGATGCACGAGTGCGCCGCAACGTTCGACATGGCCGAGGAACCGGTCGCCGAGGCCATGGCCTTCGTGCGCGCCTTCGATCAGGCCGGGAATGTCGGCGAGCACGAAGTCGCGGCCGTCGATCTTGACCACGCCGAGACCGGGATGGAGCGTCGTGAACGGGATAGTCGGCGATCTTGGGCTTGGCCGCCGAAACCGCTGCGAGAAACGTCGATTTGCCGGCGTTCGGCAGACCGATCAGGCCGGCGTCGGCGATCAGCTTGAGCCGCAGGACCAGCGTGCGTTCGATCCCGCTCTGGCCGGGATTGGCGCGGCGCGGGGCGCGGTTGGTCGAGGTGGTGAAATGGGCGTTGCCGAAGCCGCCATTGCCGCCCTTGGCGGCGACGACGCGCTGGCCTACTTGGGTGAGGTCGGCGAGCATCGCCCCGCTCTCCTCGTCGATAACCTGCGTTCCGACCGGGACCTTCAGGACCGCGTCGGCGCCCCGCCCCCCGGCGCGATTGCGGCCCATCCCGTGCATGCCGGTCTTGGCCTTAAAATGCTGCTGGTAGCGAAAGTCGATAAGCGTGTTGAGACCGTCGGCGCATTCGACCACCACGTCGCCGCCCCGCCCGCCGTCGCCGCCGTCGGGGCCGCCGAACTCGATGAATTTCTCGCGGCGGAACGAGACAGAACCCGCCCCGCCGTCGCCGGAGCGAATGTACACGCGCGCCTGGTCGAGAAACTTCATCGCCGCCGGCCGCTCAAGAGGCGCGCGCCAGCGCTGCGGTCGCTCTGCGCCGCTCGGCTGAGGCCCCGGCCCAATCCGCGCGAGTTACGCGGAAAGAATGGCACTTGACCATGCCGCCGCGCGCGGGCGCGCCTTGCTGACCGGCGCCAACAAGGACAAAGCCGCACTTTTCGAGCACCGCTTGCGAGGGCGCGTTCTCGACCCTGACGCTGGCCGAGATCTCGACCGCGGGCGTCAGACCGAAGCCCGCGTCGATCATCGCCAAGGCGGCCTCGGTCGCCAGACCCTTGCCCCAGGCCCCGGGCGCGAGCACGTAGCCGAGCACGAGACGGTCCTTGCCGCGCAATTCGAGGCTGATCGAACCGACCGCGTCCCGCTTGCCCTTGATCGGCGTCATGACCAGAGTCAGGTCGCGTCCGGAGGCGTTGGCTTCCCGCGACGCGTAAATGAACCGCTCCGCCGATCCCTCGGGATAGGGGTGGGGGATACGGGCGGTATAGCGGGCGACTTCCCAAAGGCTGCAAAATTTGTGGATCGCCGCAGCGTCGCAAATTCTCGGCCAGCGCAGCCACAGCCGCGGCGTTTCGATGCGCAACACATCGTCTCTGGCAAGATCGGGGAACATGGTCTCTCCGGTCAGCGCCCCTGAACGCGGGGCCGAAAACGACGAAGGGGATGCAGCGACCGCATCCCCTTCGTAAGCTTCGCTTACCGGACGAATGTTGAGGCACTTGGCCTTCAATTTCATCTCGAAAATTTTTTACTTTTCGAGAACGTCCGCGGGGCTGGTCGCCGAAGCGGGGCTCTCGTCTTGCTCCCCGCTTTATTCCGTCGCGCTTTGGGCGCGTACCGATACGTATTGTCGTCCGTCGCCTTTACACTCGAAGGCGACCTGACCGGCGGAGGTGGCGAACAGCGTATGGTCCGTCCCGATGCCGACATTACGCCCGGGGTGAAACTTGGTTCCTCGCTGACGTACAAGAATCATGCCGCCAACGACGTGTTCGCCGCCGAACTTCTTCACGCCCAGGCGTCGGCCGTCCAAATCGCGGCCATTGCGCGATGAACCGCCTGCTTTCTTATGGGCCATGGACCCTGCTCCAAACTTTAGCTGGCCGGCGCCAGGGGCGGGCGGCGAGACTGGTACAATTATAGCGCATTTCAGCGGACGAAGGAATCGTCCGCTTACGCCTCTTTGGCCTCTTTGCCTCGGGCGGCGGCTTTCGGGGCGTCGCCTGACAGAATTTCCGTCACCTTGACGATCGTCAGATCCTGCCTGTGACCGCGCTTGCGCTTCGAATTCTTGCGCCGGCGCTTCTTGAAGGCGATGACCTTCGCGCCGCGCGTCTGCTCGACGATCTCGCCGACCACGCTTGCGCCTGCGACGCGCGGGGCGCCCACGCGGTTGGCCTCCCCGTCGAAAAGGGCCAGGACTTCGTCGAACACGATCCTGTCTCCCGCCTCGCCGGGCAGCGACATGACCGTGATTTGGTTGTCGGCGGCGACCTTATATTGCTTGCCGCCGGTCTTGATGACTGCGAACATCGTTTTTTCCCGTGTTCCACCCGGCTCTTTACGCAGGCGTCCGCGCAGGGCCGGCTTTTTGGCAGTTGACGACCGAAATCGCGGCTCTCGCGAACCGCGGGTTTGCCGCCCGGAATTGAGGCTCGCCTCAAAACCAAAAGCGCGGCTTTTAGGCCGCGCTCGAGCGAAGCGCAGCCTATAAGAGCGGTGTCCGCGAAAGTCAACGGGGTTCGCGGTCGGCCGCCATCGGCTCGAGCGTCGCTGACTCAATCCCGACCGGATCGGATAACTCCTGCGCCAGATCGCTTACGGTACGCGGCTCCAAACAGGCAAGGCGCCGCGGAGCGGTCGTGTCGAGGGCGCGGCAAATGAAGAAAGTCGCGGTATTCGGCAACGCGGGAGGTGGAAAATCGACGCTTGCCAAACGTCTGGCGGACCTGACCCTGCTGCCGCTCTACCCACTCGACCTGATCCAGTACAGGACCGGCGGCGGCGCAGTTCCGCACGAAGAGTACCTGCGAGCGCATGCGGACTTGCTGCGGACGGACCAGTGGATCATTGACGGCTTTGGCTGTGTCGCCTCGGCCTGGGAGCGGTTCTCGCAAGCCGACACTCTGGTCTACGTCGACCTGCCTGTCGTCACCCACTATCTATGGGTGACGAAACGCCTGATCAAAGGTCTGTTCGTGACCCCGGAGGGCTGGCCGGAGGGCAGCCCGATGTGGAGCAGCACGATGGACAGTTATCGGGTGATCTGGCTGTGCCATCGCGGTCTGACGCCGAGCTACCGGCAGCTTGTTGCTGACGGCGCCGCTTCAAAGCGGGTTCATCACCTCAAGTCGCCAGCCGCGATCGCCGCCTTTGTCGAAGCGATCAAGGGTGAGTATAGCCGCGCCTGAGCGGCGCGCGGCGGGCTGGTTGGATCGCTCGAGTAAGGCGCGGGGTTCATGTTCGTCGACTGGCTTTTGGCAAGCTTCCATCACCTCGCGGTCTTCTCGCTTGCCGCGATCCTCTCGGCGGAGATCTTCCTGACCGGCGGGGTCATCGACGATCGGACGGCGCTGAGGCTGGCGCGCATCGACGCCTGGTTCGGCATCACCGCGGCGATTGCGCTCGCCGCCGGCCTGCTGCGGCTGTTCCTCGGCGCCAAGGGCGTCGACTACTATGTTGCGAACATCTTCTTCTGGGCCAAGATGGCGCTGTTCGCGGGGATCGCCCTCATCTCGGTCGCGCCGACCTATATGTACATCGTCTGGCGCCGGCGCGTTCGCGCCGACGCTTCATTCCGCCCGCCGGCCGATGAGATCGCCCAGTTGCGCCGGGCGCTCTATGTCGAGGCGGGCCTCTTCGCCCTTATTCCCATCTGCGCCGCCGCAATGGCGCGCGGCTATGGGATGTGAAGACCTCCTGGCCGGTCGCCTCGGCCCAGGCCGCCGATTTCCATTCGGCCCGAAGCACCGGCTCGTGGAACCGGAAGACGACCTGACTACTGGCCTCCATCTCGGGTCCGCCCTCGCCCACCTTGGCCGAATGGACGAGGCGCGCGCCGCCGCGGCGAGCGGACTCGCCCTCGATCCGACGTTCGATCTCGCGAGCTTCCGCGCCGCGCAAATCACCGACGACCCATACTATCTCGCCTGGCGCGAGCGGGCTATCGACGGGATGCGAATGGCAGGCGTGCCGGAGGGGTGACTGTTCCGCCTCTTACAGCCCTTCCACAATGCGAATCTCACGATCCGCGCCGCCCGCGAGCGCGGCCAGCGCCTCCTGATAGGCGGGGCTGTCGTGCGCGGCGCGAGCCGCTTCCACGCTGTCAAATTCGATAAGCACCGTGCGCTGCTGTAGGCCGGCCTCGTAGACTTGCGCCGGCATTCCCCGCGCAAGCGCGCGCCCGCCTGCAGCGGCAATCGCCGGTCCGGCCAGCTTGGCGTAGGCGGCCAGCGCGTCCGGGTTGCTGATCGATCGGTATGTGGCGACCCAATAGGCTTTGGGCATCGTCTTTTCTCCCCTGGTATTCTTGCCTAAAGCATGTTGTGTTCGGGTGGAACCAAACTCGTCGTTGCGAGCGTGAGCGAAGCAATCCATGAGAGCGTCGGGGCCTTGCGTTTCCTTGGGAAGCCCAGCAAAAACTCCGGGAAGCCCAGCAAAGGAAACCGGAAGCGGGGCAAAGGAATCCGGAAAGGTATCAAAGGAAAACCCTTCCGCGAATTGGGCCTTTTCAATGGATTACGACGGTCCGGCGCAAAACCCCGCTTTCTCCCGGCGCCGCTCCTCGAGGCGGCGCGTTCGGCGACAGGACCACTCTATCCGTGCCTTCTGATAATCGCAAGAAAAAGTCGGTCGCGCTCGCCGGCGGCCTGCCCGACCGCGCCCCTGGAGCCCCCGGCCATGACGCGTGAGAGCAACTTGCATTTGGGTCGAACCACGAGCGTCATTCGCGAGCGTGAGCCGAAGCAATCCATGAGAGCGTCGGGGCCTTGCGTTCCCTCGGATTGCTTCGTCGCCATAGCCCGTCGAAGACGGGCGTTCTTCCGAACGCCCTATAGCCCGTCGAAGACGGGCGTTCTTCCGAACGCCCTATAGCCCGTCGAAGACGGGCGTTCTTCCGAACGCCCATAGCCCGTCGAAGACGGGGTTCTTCCGAACGCCCATAGCCCGTCGAAGACGGGCGTTCTTCCGAACGCCCTATCGCTCCTCGCGAATGACGATTCCGCTGAATTGCAACTTGCTTCAGTCGATCAGCTTGTAGGCCGGGAGCGTCAGGAACTCGTCGAACGTGTCCGCTAGGGACATGTCCGAGAAGAGCTGGATCGCGTCCTTGAACCGCCCGCCTTCGAACGCCTTGGCGCCGACCTCGCCTTTGACCCGCTCCATCTCACGTTTGAGCGCCTCCCTGAACAGCGCCGGCGTGGTCTCGCGGCCGTCGTCGAGCCTGGCCTTGAGATGCAGCCATTGCCAGACCTGGGCGCGGGAGATCTCGGCCGTCGCCGCGTCCTCCATCAGGTTGTAGATCGGCACGGCGCCGCGGCCCCGGAGCCAAGCCTCGATATATTGCACGCCGACGCGGATGTTTTCGCCAAGGCCTTGCTCGGTGCGCTTGCCCTTGTGCACCTCCAGGAGCTCGGCCTGGGTCGCGTGAACGTCGTCGCGCTTGACCGAAAGCTGGTTCGGCCCGGGCATCATCCGGTCGAACACTTCTTTTGCAATCGGCACGAGATCAGGGTGCGCGACCCAGGTTCCGTCGTGGCCGTTCGTCGCCTCGCGCTCCTTGTCCGCCCGCACCTTGGCGAAGGCGGCCTCGTTCGCCTGTTTGTCACCCTTGACCGGAATCTGCGCCGCCATCCCGCCCATAGCGAAGGCGCCGCGACGGTGGCAGGTCTTGATCAAGAGAAGCGAGTACGCGCTGAGGAACGCCTTGCCCATGGTCATTTCCGAACGATCGGGGGTCAGGAAGGCGGGGTTCTTGCCCAGGCGCTTGATATACGAAAAAATATAGTCCCAGCGGCCACAATTGAGGCCGACGATATGATCGCGGAGCTCGTAGAGAATCTCGTCCATCTCGAACGCCGCCGGCAGCGTCTCGATCAGCACCGTCGCCTTGAATGATCCGCTTGGCGCGCCGAGCTCGCGCTCCGCATGCGAGAAGACCTCGTTCCAAAGTCTCGCCTCGAGGTGGCTTTCCAGTTTTGGAAGGTAAAAGGCGGGCGTCGCGCCCGCGGCCATTTGCGTCTTGGCGCAATGAAAGACGTAGAGGCCGAAGTCGAACAGCGAGCCGGACATTTCCTCGCCATCGACGGCGACATGCCGCTCCGGCAAATGCCAGCCGCGCGGACGCACCATGAGCACCGCGGGATTGCTCTTGACGGCGTAGGCTTTTCCGGTCGCGGGATCGGCAAAGTCGATCTTTCCGGCCCATCGGTCTTTGAGATTGGCCTGGCCCTCGACCATGTTGGCGAACATGGGCGAGGTGGCGTCCTCGAAATCGGCCATGAAGACCTTGGCGCCCGAGTTCAGCGCATTGACGATCATCTTGCGATCGACGGGGCCGGTGATCTCGACGCGGCGGTCGAGAAGATCAGACGGGATCGGCGCCACCTTCCAGTCGCCGTCGCGGACCAGTTTCGTCTCGGGAAGAAAGTCCGGCAACTTGCCGGCGTCGAAATCTTCCTGGCGCCCATTCGCCGCGTGAGCAGCTCAAGCCGACGGCGATTGAAGCGTCGGTGGAGATCAGCCAGAAACCCGAGCGCCTCGGCGCTGAGGATTTCGGCCTGCCTGCCGCCGGGCCTGGCGTTGATCTCGACGCCTGCTGCGGCCGAGCGCGCTGTCATGAAGTCCTCCGGAAAGGCGGTCGTGGTCTTTGAGGGAAACCTCCTAGACCTTTTCGCCGCCTTTGGGGAGGGCCGGGCGCCGCATTCCGTCGACGCGCCCGCGTCGCCGATCAAGCCGCCAGATTCGCCCGGGTAGCCGCGACCCGCTCGCGCCACGACCGCCGCCTGACCAGCAACCCTGAGGGGTCGGCGTCGAGGGGCAGCGCGGTCGCGTCGTTGACGTCAGACCGGGTCAGGCCGATATCGCGAAGCTCGTATTCGGACATCCGCGCCAACTCGGACATCGTGCGCCGCGCCGCGGCGACCCGGGCCGGCCATGAAAGGATCCGCCACAAAGCCTCAGCCGCGTGCGATGTTGAAAGAGTGAATGAAGCAACCATATCCCGCCTCCTGCCCGAGGCGACGGCTGTCCGTTCGGCGCCAGGCGACGCCGGGAGAGGCCAACCGGTCTCGGAATGTTTTTATATATAGTGCGCCCCATTGATCGGTCCAACGAATGTTTGTAGAGTAATTGATCTTTGTTTCGGATGAATGCCATGCTCGACACCGACCAGCTCCGTTCGTTCCTCGCCATCGTCGACTCCGGCTCGTTCACCAAGGCGGCTGAGAGGGTGCACAAGACCCAGTCGGCGGTCTCGATGCACATCCGCCGGCTGGAAGAGCAATTGGGCTGCGCGCTGTTCGTCAAGCACGGACGCGGCGCGCGCCTGACCGAAGAGGGCGAGCGGCTGATCGAATTTGCCCGCCGGATCGTCCAGGTCGAGGCGGGCGCGATGGCTGCGCTCTCGCGCAAGGGCCTGAGAGGGGCGGCCCGACTCGGCATCCCGGACGACTACGCCGAGTCGTTCCTGGCCGAGATTCTCGCCCGCTTCAATCGCCGCCATCCGTTGGTCGAGGTCTCGGTCGTTTGCGAGGCGTCGACCGATCTTGCGCCCCAGGTCGCCGCAGGCGCGCTCGATCTGGCGCTGATCACTGATTACGAGGGGCTTATGGGGCTTGAGCTCCTGCGCGAGGAGCCGCTCGTCTGGGTCGCGGCGGAGCGATTCCGCGTGGAGGCGGGGGCGCCGATCCCGCTCGCGCTCGGCAGCCCGACTTGTTGCTGGCGGCGCGCGACCGAGGCGGCGCTGGCGTCGGCGCCCGGCGTGACCCGCACGCGGTTCTACTCCAAGAACTTCAGCGCGATCGGGACGCTCTTGCGCTCGGGACTGGCGGCGACGATCCTGCCCGCGTCGCTGGTCGGTCCCGGCCTCAAGCGCCTCGGGCGCGCCGAGGGGCTGCCGGAACTGCCCCTGAACCGCATGGGCCTCATCCACGCGCCGGGACGCCCGAGCGAAGAATCCAAGGCTCTCGCCGACGCGATTCGCGGGACGATCGCCCCGGCGCGGCAAGCCGCTTGAGCCGCGAGGGCGGCCTTTTCGCCGAAAGTCCGCCCTCGTTCACTTTGCTCATAACTCAGCGTTAGGGTTAACACGCCATTAAGACGGGCATGACAGGTTTTCCCGGGGTTTCGGAGGACGCGGGCATGGTCGCCCGGCGCCGAGCAAGGGGATCGTGGTCATGGCCAGGCTGAGGCCGCTCGCCGCCGCTTGGTTCTTCGCCGCCTTCTGCGAATGGGCTGACGCCGCCGACCTGCCGCCGGCGCCGTCCCTTCCTTCATCCGAGGCCGCGGCCGCGGAGTTCAGCGGCTGGTACCTGCGCGGAGATTTGGGCGTCGGGGTCAATTCGACGGGGCCGGAGCTGCGGATCGCTCCCGGCCCGATCGCCCCCGCTCTGGCGGATGGGTTTCACCCAAGCGCTGCGAGCCAAGGGTTCGCCAAGACGACGCTGTCGCCGTTCGGCATGGTCGATTTCGGCGCCGGCTACCAGTTCAACGGCTGGCTCCGCGCCGACGCGACGCTCGAATATCGCGCCGGCGCGCGCCTCCAGTCGCAGTATGCGCTGACCGATCCGGCTTCGCCTTATTTCGGCGGCCCGACGCAAGTCGGCGGGTCCTATCGCGCCGACGTCGCCTCGTTCGTGGGCCTCGTCAACGGCTATGCGACCCCCGGAACCTGGTATGGATTCGCCCCGTTCCTCGGCGCTGGCGTCGGTTTGGCCGACAACAGGGTTTCCGGCTTCGCCGACTCCTCAGGCGGCCGTTTCGCCAGCGGATCGAGGACCAGCTTCGCCTGGGCGCTGATGGCCGGCGTCGATTATGATGTCAGCCCGAACCTGAAGCTTGAGTTCGGCTACCGCTACCTCAACTATGGCGCGATCGGCGCCGGCGGATCGAACTGCGTCACAGGCGGGAGCGGCGGGGTCTTCTCCGGTTGCGGCGTCGTCGCCAGCACGATCTCGTCGCGCAACAGACTGGCCTCCAACGATTTCAGGCTGGGTCTCATCTATTTGATCGGCGCCGCTCCGCCGTCAGTCGTCACACAGTAGTGAAGAGCCAGGCAGCCCGCATCGGATTTGCGGGCCCCTGCGCGGATTGCCTTCGGCCCTGGGTCGGCTTATTCCTCCGCGCCTCCCGTTTCGAGGCTCGCGCTCCGCGGTCCGCGCGGATGAAACGCAGAATCCGCCGAGGCTGCCGAAGAAAGTCATGACCGACGCGACTGCGCCAAGGGCCGGGCTCATGCGATCGGCCTGGGCCAACCCAATCCTGCTGCTGGTCCTCACGACCCTGATCTGGGCCGGACATTCGATCGTCGGCCGGCTGGCGGTCGGCCAGATCAGCCCGATGACCCTGACCTGCATGCGCTGGTTCCTGGCGCTCATCCCGATCCTTTTGGCGGCGCGCCCGGCGCTCAGGCGCGACTGGCCGATCTTGCGCGCAAACTGGCGCTATATGGCGGCGATGGGCGCGCTCGGCTACACCGGGTTCAACGCTCTCTTCTACGTCGCCGCCCATCGGACGACCGCGCTCAATCTCTCGATCATCCAGGGCGCGATTCCGGCGCTGGTGCTGATCGGCGCGCGGCTTTTCCTCGGCGCCCGGTTCACCGCGCTCCAGGCGCTCGGCGCGGTGACGACGATGGCCGGCGTCGCGGCGATCGCCGCTCAGGGCGACCTCCACCGGCTCGAAGCGCTGGAGTTCAATGGCGGCGACGTGATGATGTTCATCGCCGCGGTTCTCTACGCGGGCTATACGATCGGGCTGCGCGAGCGCCCGCGCGTGTCCGGCCTGAGCCTGCTCGCCGGCATGGCCTTCGCCGCCTTTGTCACCTCCGTGCCGCTGATGATCTGGGAGATCGTTTCCGGCGGCTTCATCTGGCCGACCGCCGCGGGCTATGCGACTCTCGTCTATGTCGCGCTTGGGCCAGCCTTCGTGTCGCAGATCATGTTCATGCGCGGGGTCGAACTGATCGGGCCGGGCCGGGCGGGCGTGTTCGTCAATCTGGTTCCGGCGTTCGGCGCGATCATGGCGGTTCTCATCCTGGGCGAGCCGTTCGCGGCTTACCACGTCGTCGCGCTGATGCTGGTCATCGGCGGGATCGCCATCGCGCAGCAGCGCGCGGGCGCGGCCCGGAACTGAAACGCACTCGAAAAGGAGGAGATCGACATGGCCTGGATTGAACTGAAACCGGAAGGCGCGGGGCCCATTCGGGCCTGGCGCGCCGATCCGAGCGGGCGCCCGCGCGGCGGGGTGGTCGTCGTGCAGGAGATTTTCGGCGTCAATTCGCATATCCGCGCCGTCACCGACCGGTTCGCCGCGGAGGGTTACCTCGCCGTCGCGCCGGCGATCTTCGAGCACGTCGAGAAGGGCTTCGACGTCGGCTACGACGCGCAATCGAGGGAGCGCGGCATGGCGATCATGGGCAAGGTCGACCGCGAGCAGATGCCGCGCGACGTCGCCGCCGCCGTCGAGGTCGCCAAGGAAGGCGGCAAGGTCGCGGTGGTCGGCTTCTGCCTCGGCGGCACGGTCGCCTGGGGGGCGGCAGGCCGGCTCTCGGGCTTGAGCGCCGCCGTCGGCTATTACGGCGGGGGCATTATCGGTCTCAAGGATCTGAAGCCGCGCGTCCCCACGCTCCTGCATTTCGGCGACAAGGACCAGCACATCCCGATTTCCGGGGTGAAGGAGGTCGCGGCCGCCCACCCGGAGGTCGAGGTCCACATCTACCACGCCGATCACGGCTTCAACTGCGACCAGCGCGAGAGCTACGACAAGCCGAGCGCCGATCTCGCCTGGACCCGCACGCTCGCGTTTCTCCGCAAGCATCTCGGATAAAGCGCGCGCCCAAGCCCGGCGGAAGCCGGGCCAAGTCCGCGGGAAGCCGGGCCAAGTCCGCGGGAAGCGGAGCAAAGGACGGCGGAAGGCTATCCAAGCTTTTGTCTTCCGCGAATTGAGGCTTTTCAGGGCGTTAGGGTCGACTTGCCCGGAATTTTCGCTCTCCTCTGTTCTGGCCGCGGCCCGGCCATGGGGGAGGGGCCGATCGACTATTATTTACCACGGATTCTGATTTTCGTAAAGAGATCGTTGGCTCTTATGGCGTTATGTGTTGGTCGACCGGTTTACTGTTCGTTCGTCGAACCCTTGCCGTCATGGCCGGGCTTGTCCCGGCCATCCACGCCGGGCCGCCGCAAGAACGAGTTCCGCCTCGGCGCGACCGGCAGGAAGGCGGACGGTCGCAAGGCTTTTCGCGCTTGCCTGCGTAGATGCGCTGGGCCTTCGTGGATGGCCGGGACAAGCCCGGCCATGACGCCTTGATGGCGCCGTCCGCCGCCTCCGCCATGCTCCCGATTCCTTCCCCACAACAGTCAACGCGATAAGAGCGAGATCGTTAATTCGGTGTCGCTGGCACACGATATGTCCGGTTTAGGTAGCGCACGATCTGTCCGGTGGTAATTCGGTGACACTTTCATATTTCCCTATAAAACGTGAGTAAGATAACGGGATATATGCAAATGTCACCGTATTCCACCGTATTCCCACCATATTCCATATTCATCGTATTCCTTCTATCAGCCGTCGAACGCTGTCCGTGACAACGCGGGGTAGAGCCCGCTTCCCAAATCGCGGAAGTCGCGCCGCTTCCTCGTTCATGAGGAGCGCTGAAGCCGCAACTCGAAGGACATTCCAGCAGCGAAGCGCGCGCACCCAATTGCAGCGCGCGCTAAAGCGTCAGACCGCAGAAGCGCTGAAACACTGGCGTTTGCGCATCGCGCCTCGACTCGAAAATGAGTGGCTGGCGCAGGTCGCATTATTTCGTATCGACTGATACGAAATAATGAAGAACGCCGGGCGCCACGTCTGGCGGCCGCGGATCAACAAGACCTGATATCAGGGTCGGCCCGGTCTGTTGCATAGGAGGCGATCGCTGGTATAGTGACCACTATGAAACTACTGGCCGGCCGGCGCCGAAAATCGGGGCGCCCGTTGTCGTTCGACCGCGAGGCGGCCCTGGATAAGGCCATGCTCATGTTCTGGCGCCACGGCTATGAAGGGACTTCGCTCGCCGAGCTCACCGAGGCGATGGGCGTGACGCCGCCTAGCGTCTACGCCGCTTTCGGCGACAAGAAGCACCTCTTTCTCGAGGCGGTCGACCGCTATCTTTCGGGTCCGGTCCCGCGCGACGAGATTGTCCGCGACGCGCCCACGGCGCGGGAGGCGGCCTCGCGGCTCCTGGCCGCCGCCGCGGCGGCCTTCGCCGGAGAGGACAGGCCTTCCGGCTGTCTCGTGGCGACCGCGACCGCAAGCTGTTCGGCGGCCTCGGCCGACGTGCAGGGAGACCTCATGGAGATCCGGCGCGCGCTCGAGGCGCGCCTGCGCGACAAGATCGAGGACGCGATCGCGACCGGCGAGCTCAAGCCGGAAACCGACGCCGAGGCGCTTGCCGGCCTGATCATGGCGGTGATCCAGGGCCTGTCGTCGCTCGCCCGCGACGGCGCGAGCCGGGCCAAGCTGACGGCGACCGCCGCAGCCGCGATGCGCGCCTGGCCGGAATAGAATTGCGCGCGCTCCGGCGGCTCTTATCGGTGACACATGCATATTTGTCTGAAATGGAATAGAGGATCTCGCGGGCGCCGCCACCAGCGATCGCACTGTTGGCTTGTCTTGAACGACGAGGATCAACCGATAAATCCGATAATCCAGGCCCTCGCGTTTCGGCCTCGGTCTCCCGGCGCGGTCGGCGGCCGCACACCGTCCACTCCGTAGGGCGTGGTTTATTGCAGATTTTATAGCAAATATGCATGTGTCACCGATATCTCACCGATATCCAGGGCCTGTCGTCGCTCGCCCGCGACGGCGCGAGTCGCGCCAAGCTGACGGCGACCGCCGTAGCCGCGATGCGCGCCTGGCCGGAATAGACTTGCGCGCTCCGACGGCTCTTATCGGTGACAGATGCATATTTGTCTGAAATGGAATAGAGGATCTCGCGGGCCGCCACCGGCGATCGCACTGTCGGCTTGTCTTGAAGCGATCCGAGTGATCCAGGCCTCGCGTTTCGGCGTCGGTCTCCCGGCGCGGTCGGCGGCCGCCCACCGTCCACTCGGGTAGGGCGTGGTTTATTTCAGCTTTTATAGCAAATATGCATGTGTCACCGATATCTCCACCGATATCCCGCTCCGCGACGGCGCGAGCCGGGCCGAGCTGACGGCGACTGCCGTAGCCGCGATGCGCGCCTGGCCGGAATAGAATTGCGCGCTCCGACGGCTCTTATCGGTGACAGATGCATATTTGTCTGAAATGGAATAGAGGATCTCGCGGGCGCCGCAGCGATCCCACTGTTGGCTTGTCTTGAACGACGAGGATCAACCGATAAATCCGATAATCCAGGCCCTCGCGTTTCGGCGCGGTCGGCGGCCGCCCACCGTCCACTCGGTAGGGCGTGGTTTATTGCAGACTTTATGGCAAATATGCATGTGTCACCGATATTGCGATATCCGTCCGCAGCCGCTATGCGCGCCTGGCCTCTTATCGGTGACACATGCATATCATCTGAAATGGAATAGAGGGTTTCGCGGTCGCGCGTCCACCGTTGGCTTGTCGAGAAATCGATCGCCTCGCGTTTCGGCGTCGATCTCCCGGCGCGGTCGGCCGCCGCCCACCGTCCACTCGGGTAGGGTCATATGCATGTGTCACCGATATCCCGCTCCGCGACGGCGCGAGCCGCGCCAAGCTGACGGCGACCGCCGCAGCCGCGATGCGCGCCTGGCCGGAATAGAATTGCGCGCTCCGACGGCTCTTATCGGTGACACATGCATATTTGTCTGAAATGGAATAGAGGATCTCGCGGGCGCCGCCACCGGCGATCGCACTGTCGGCTTGTCTTGAACGACCGATAAATCCGATAATCCAGGCCCTCGCGTTTCGGCCTCGGTCTCCCGGCGCGGTCGGCGGCCGCCCACCGTCCACTCGGGTAGGGCGTGGTTTATTTCAGATTTTATGGCAAATATGCATGTGTCACCGATATCCCGCTCCGCGACGGCGCGAGCCGGGCCGAGCTGACGGCGACTGCCGCAGCCGCGATGCGCGCCTGGCCGGAATAGACTTGCGCGCTTCGACGGCTCTTATCGGTGACACATGCATATTTGTCTGAAATGGAATAGAGGATCTCGCGGGCGCCGCCACCGGCGATCGCACTGTTGGCTTGTCTTGAACGACGAGGATCAACCGATAAATCCGATAATCCAGGCCCTCGCCTTTCGGCGTTGGTCTCCCGGCGCGGTCGGCGGCCGCCCACCGTCCACTCGGGTAGGGCGTGGTTTATTGCAGCTTTTATAGCAAATATGCATGTGTCACCGATATCCCCGGCGCTCCGCGGACCGGCGGCGCGCGCCAGCGCCCGCTATTGTTCCGCAAACGCCCATTGCGCGATGATGTACTGCACATCGCCTTCGTCCACGCCCTTGGCGAACAGGTACACGTCCCAAAGCGCAGCCCCATCCGCGAGGTCGTTGATCAGGACGCCCGTCGCCGCCAAAGCGGCGTTGGTCCGAAATCCGGGAACCTTGTTCCAACCCGGTGCGACGCTCCCGCCTGCGAGGTTGGTTTCGTAACCCTGGAAGTAAATGTCGTTGTTGCGACCCGTCGCGAACAGCGCGTAAGTCGCGCCCGGGATGGAATTTCCGGCGAGCCCCACGTCAGTCGAACCGCCGTAATCCTGCCACCCTTGCGATTCCGGGGGCTGACTGTCGGTCGGCAGGCCACAGTACCAAATCTTGTCATCGTCCAGACCCTTGGCGAAGAGGGTGTCCGAGCCGCCCAAGACCTCGGATGCGACCATGCACAGACCAGCGTTCGTCCTGAAAATGTCTCCCGGAAAAGTCCCAC
The DNA here is from genome assembly GCA_963761435.1 of uncultured Alphaproteobacteria bacterium. Taxonomy (GTDB): domain Bacteria; phylum Pseudomonadota; class Alphaproteobacteria; order Rhizobiales; family Beijerinckiaceae; genus Roseiarcus. Next base: position 110,739 of record CAVXHJ010000018.1, read on the forward strand.
CTGTAACCCTCAGCCGCGTCCACTCGCCAGCCGGCGGGTTCGGGCTGACCCAGATGTGCCCGGACAGACCGACCAGATAGAGAGCGCTGTTTCCGACGCAGAGCGGATAGTTTGTCTTCGCCCCGTGCACGGGCTTCCACGTAGGATTCCATGCGCGGCCGTCGGGGCTTGAATTGACATAAACCTGCCCATCTTCCGCCGACGCGTAGAGGTATAGGCTTCCGTCAATCAGGGATTGTGTCGCACAAACCCCAACCGTGGTCTGGATGTTAGCCCCCGGGCCAATACCGGGAACCCCCGTCCAACCGAGCCAGACCCCGGCTGCAACGTCGAAATAATTGACAAACACGCCCTTGTCCAAACCCGTAAGAGCAAGGCCAACTTGCCCGTTCAGCGAGAATGCGGCGAGGCCGACATTCGTCGTCAGCCCCGGAAGTTTGCTCCAGGAAGACCAAGTCGGGCCGCCCAGAACGACTGGGATCGTGGGTCCCATGATCCACTCCAGTTCTTCTCAACTCTGGCGCGATTTTTTCTTGTCGCACAAAGCCGCTCGCCGCGCCGTGTGGCGCGATCGCCTGCGAGCTGACTATCCAATTCAGCACGATGACCTGACCCGCACAAGCTTCCAAATTCGCGCGTCGGGTCGCCAGCGCCCAGTCGAACAATCCCGCGTCATTGGTTCAAGAAGAAGCGCACCATGACGCGGGAGGCGTCCAGCCCGGCGCTTTGCGTGTAGCTGCCACGCGAATCGCCGCCGAACCATGCGTGGCCGCCGTCCTCGACGAGCCAGCGCTCGACGACCGGCCGGCCCTCCTCGTCCTTGAGCGCCGTGACCCTTGCTCGCCCGCCCCCGGCTTCGAAATCGCGATCGATCCTCTTGAGCCCGGGTGAGCCGCGCTCGGCCTCGGCCAGGATTCGTTCGCCGTTGTCCGGATGGACCGTCTGGTCGGCGCCGCCGTGAATGACGATCTTGCGGCGGCGGCCATCGTTGGCGCGCCCGGGCGAATCGACGGCGCCGTTTCCGTTCATCGCCGCGAAAGCCGAGGGAACGTCGTGCGCCGACCGATAAGGCAGGCCGGAGTGGACGCCGACGGCGGCGAAGACGTCGGGGTAGGTTGCCGACAGCACCTCGGCCATCGCGCCGCCGGCCGACAGGCCCGCGGCGAAAATCCGCTTGGCCCCGACGCCGAATTCCTTCGCCAGCGCCTCGGCGAGGCCAGCGAGTTTGGCCGGTTCGCCCGACCCCCGGCTCTGATGCTTTTTGTCGAACCAGTTCCAGCAGCCGTTCGCATTGGCGCGGCGCGGCTGGTGCGGATAGGCGACGATGAGGCCGAACTCGTCCGCGAGCGCGTTCATCCGCGTTCCAAGCGCGAAATCTTCCGGATTCTGGGTGCAGCCATGCAGCATGAGGACCAAAGCCAGGTTGCGTCGCTCATGATCGGGCGGGAGATAGAGCCGGTAGTCGAGGGAGCCGGCCGGGCCGCGATACGTGCGCTTGAGAAATCGTTCGCCGAGGTCCGGCGCCGGCTCGAGGCCCGGAGCGGGGGCCGGCGGCCTGGACGGCCGGACGCGAAGCGCGCGCAAGGTTTCGCCGAGCGGACGGCGCGGCGGCAGCGGAATGACCTTCGCGGATGGGCGGTCCGGGCGCGCGAGCCCCTCGCGCTCATCCGCAGGCGCGGCGTCGCCGGACAGAGCTTTGCGAATGAGAGCCGTCGCCGCCGTAAGGTCGGATTTCTTCACCAGCCCCAAAGCCTCGTTCATTACGTCGAGAACGCGATATTTCATCGTTTTGTTCCTTGAGGGGGTCAGCGCAGGCGGCCGGCAAGCGCGGCCTTCACCTCCGCAGAAGCATGGAGGGCGCCGAGCACGGTGATCGATTCGATCGTCGCTCTCGCGAGATCGGGCGTGACGTCGTCGGCGATGACGGCCAGGCCCAGCACGCGGATATTGAGCCGCTCGCCCGCCGCCCGAACCGCCTCGAGGTCCTGGCGGGCGAAAGTCCGCAGGCCCAGTTCAAGCGTGAGCCGCTGGGCCGCCTTCCTCGCGATATCCGCCTGGCCCGCGAGCTGATTGCGGATCGCGGTGCGGATGAAGTCGGAGCGGTTGGAATAGAACCCGTCGCGCACCAGGAGGTCGATCGAGCCAAGATCGACGAAACCAAGGTTGATCGTGAGCTTCTCGCTGTCGGGCGGCTTCGCCAATAAACGATGTCCTGAAGGTATACCATCCAAATGGATGTCGGATGGATGTTACATGGATGGCTAATCAACCCTTGTCAAGGCCGCGAGGCGGCGGAATTTGCAGGCGCGGACCTCGCTAGGAACGACCCGAGGGCGGAAAGTCGAGATTTAAGGCCGGACGCCAAGGAAATCCAAACCCGCCGCAAGGAAAACCAAATCAGGCGGAAGGGCATCAATTGTTGGCGCTTTAGCTAAACGCTCCATGTGCTAGGTCAACCAATCAAATTGACCGAACGTCAAGCGGTCATCGGAGATAGGTCAGGGTCTCTGTTAGGGGAAGGCGGTCGTTCGTCGCTCAGGTTCGGGCAGCCCGGCGCGGGATTCCGCTCTGTCGCTGCGTGAAGGGACGAGAAGAAGGACAGCCAGTTTACTGTATACGTGTTACCCAACTTGGATAGCCATTGGGCGGCCAAGTATAAGGAGCATAGTCAGGTTCAATTTTATATGTGCGGAAACAGTTCTTCTCTAGAAAATCGCCCAAATCTACACCGTTGATTACTGTCCCCTTCCATACAGTTACGCCAGCTTCAACTTCGCCAGCCCGCCCAAATCTTCTAGTAGACCTGATCTGCCAGCCCCCACTGCTAAGTTGTTCAGCGGCTTCGCATCCTGGCGCCACGAGGATATGAAAGGACGACGCAGCTGCAGTTACCGGCGCCGCCGCCAAAGATAACGCCCCAAAGCAGCGCGACAACTGGAAAAACCGGTTCACCGCAGCCTCCGAACGACGTCGTAGACAACATTTATATACCGCTTGGCTGCGTCGGAGGGCAAGGCGTAACGGCGGCGCTCGGCGCGTGGTCGAGTAATGACCGATATTTGCGCATTGCGGTCGTCCGCCGCTTCGCCTCGCGTGGCTTCTATGCCAAAGCGGTCGCTGCCGCGAGCGCGCGATTGGCTTTTGACCCTAAGGTTTCACCCACTTGCCATTGGCTTTCGACGATTTGACCGCCGCCTCGACGAAGGCGAGACCCTTGACCCCATCGTCGATGGTGGGGAAATGCACCGCCTTCGGCGGCTTCTTGCCCACCCGCGCCGCCCGGATCGCGAGCGCGACCTCCGAATAGATGTTGCCGAAGCCCTCGAGATAACCTTCCGGGTGTCCGGGCGGGATGCGGGTCACGCGCGCCGCCGCTTCGCCCGCCTCCGGTCCGCCGCGGGTGACGATGCGGGTCGATTTGTCGAGCGGCGACCAGTAGAGATAGTTCGGATTGTCCTGCCGCCAGTGGAAGCCGCCCTTGGTTCCGTAGACGCGCAGCATGAGCCCGTTCTCGTTGCCCGGCGCGACCTGGCTCGCCCAGATCGCGCCCCGCGCGCCGTTGGCGTAGCGCAACATGATCTGGGCGTTGTCGTCGAGCTTGCGGCCCGGCGCCGAACGAGGTGAGGTCGGCGGCGAGCTCGGCGAGTTCGAGCCCGGTCACATAGTCGGCGAGATTATAGGCGTGGGTGCCGATGTCGCCGAGCGAGCCGCCCGCGCCCGAGCGCTTCGGATCGACCCGCCACTCGGCCTGCTTGTTGCCGGTGGCTTCGGTCGCCCCGGTCAGCCAGTCCTGCGGATATTCGGCATGAACGAGGCGGATCTCGCCGAGTTCGCCCGCGCGGACCATCTCGCGCATCCGGCGCACCAGCGGATAGCCGGTGTAATTGTGGGTGAGCGCGAACACGAGACCCGACTTCTCGACCGCGGCGCGCATCTTCTTCGCTTCCGCCAGACTGACGGTCAGCGGCTTGTCGCAGATCACATGGATGCCCGCCTTGAGGAAGGCGTAGGTCGGCCCCGCGTGGACGTTGTTCGGGGTCACGATCGAGACCGCCTCGATCCGGTCGGGCCGCTTGGCTTCGGCCTTCGCCATGCTCTCGTAGTCGCTGTAGATGCGGTCAGGGGCGAGGCCGAGCGTCGCGCCCGAACGGCGCGCCTTCTCGGGCGTCGACGACAGCGCGCCGGCGACGAGCTCGTACTGGTCGTCGATGCGGGAGGCGATGCGGTGGACGGCGCCGATGAAGGCGCCCTCGCCGCCCCCGACCATCCCCAGCCTGATCCTGCCGTCCTTCTTTGCCTCGTCGCGTCCCTCGATGGCCATCCTCCGGTCTCCTCCTCAGCGCAGTCCGAGCGCGCGCTTGATCTGCTTCTTGTCCACCGAGCCGCCGGCGAAGTCGTCGAACGCCTTCTCGGTCACGCGGATGATGTGACGCTTGATGAACTCCGAGCCCTCGCGCGCGCCGTCCTCGGGGTGCTTGAGCGCGCATTCCCATTCGAGCACCGCCCAGGACGAATAGCCATATTGCGCCATCCTGGAAAATACGCCCCCGAAGTCGACCTGCCCGTCGCCGAGCGAACGGAAACGTCCCGCGCGCTCGACCCATCCGGAATAGCCGGAGTAGACGCCCTGCCGGCCGGTCGGGTTGAACTCGGCGTCCTTCACGTGAAACGCCTTGATGCGTTCGTGGTAGATGTCGATGAACTCGAGATAGTCGAGCTGCTGCAGCACGAAGTGCGACGGATCGTAGTTGATCGCGCAGCGCCTGTGGCCCTTCAGCGCGTCGAGAAAGCGCTCGAACGTCGTCCCGTCGAAAATATCCTCGCCAGGATGCAGCTCGTAGCCGACGTCGACGCCGGCCTCGTCGAACGCGTCGAGGATCGGCTTCCAGCGCTTGGCCAATTCCTCGAACGCCGCCTCTATCAGTCCCGGCGCGCGCTGGGGCCACGGATACACATAAGGCCAGGCGAGCGCGCCGGAAAATGTGACATGGCCCGTGAGCCCCAAGTTGCGGGACGCCTTGGCGCCTTTCATCATCTGATCGACCGCCCATTTCTGGCGCTCGGCGGGCTTGCCGTGGACCTCCTTCGGCGCGAAGGCGTCAAACGCTTCGTCATAGGCCGGATTGACGGCGACCAATTGGCCTTGCAGATGTGTCGAGAGCTCAGTGATCGTAAGGCCGTGGCTCGACGCGACCCCTTTCACTTCGTCGCAATAGGCCTTCGACGAGGCGGCCTTGGCGAGATCGAACAGGCGGTTGTCCCAGCTCGGAATCTGGACGCCCTTGTATCCCAGCGAGGCCGCCCATTGGCAGATTGAAGGGAAGGTGTTGAAAGGCGCAGCGTCGCCGGCGAACTGCGCCAGGAAAATCGCCGGCCCCTTGACCATGCCCGCCATGCTCGTCACCTCCTCCGATACGCTCTTGCGTTCAACCCGGCTCGCGCGCCAAACGCGAGCCGTTCGCCACGCGCCGCCGCTTCCAGCGGCGAATCCTTGAAATCTCGATCTTTCGGATGGCTTCGGCCCTCAGCGCGGGTGCGGAAGCGCGCACCCCCGCGACCGGGGATCGACCTGGAGCCTTTCCCCCGTTCGGCGAGCTTCCGAAATTGGCAGGTTCGCGGCAAAGTTAGCATCGCGGAAGGCGGCGAGTAAAGCGCTCGCCGCGAAGCCAACCTCTCGCGTTCGCGGCGGGCTGCGGGGTTGAACAAAAGGCGCGCTGATCGCTGGCTGGCCGGCGCGCGGTTACACAACAGTAACTCGTAGGCTTTAAAACATTGGCCACGTCCGAATGATTTGGACTTATCCGTCGCGTCATTGCCGGCCGCAGCGCGGACCGGCGGCCGCCATGATGGCCGCCAGCGCGCGCTGATCGGAGGTCCGCCGGAATGCGGCGCGCTGAACGCGACATTGTCCCGACTGTCAGCGACCGAACGTTTGCGCCTCGCGCAGCGGCCGCCTCCCTCACGACCCCGCGGACGAGATTGGCCCAGGGATGACCCTTCTCGGCCTTTCCCGGTCGCACGTCCGTGCGGCCTGCGCTCTCGGCGCCATCTGTCTGGGCGCTGTCGCGCTGACCTCTGCGCCGTCCTTCGTCACCGGTGACAGCCTGGCCGCATTGGGGTCCTTCCTCCCGCACGAAGGCGCCATCCTTCAACTCCTGCTGTTCGGCTGGGTCGGCGTTGCGCTGGGCCGCTTTACCCTTGGCGCCGAGCCTCGGACTGGCGGTCAGCAGGCGGCGCGCCGCGAGACCGGGGTCAAGGACGAGAAGATCGACCGGCTCCTGCGCCAAATCGGCAAGGTGCTCCAGACCCACCTGACCGATAGCGAGAGCTTTTCCGACCGGCTCGACGGCGCCAACGAGCGGCTGTCGCAGCAGCAAAGCGCCGGTCCGGTCAAGGACATCGTGCTGGCGCTCATCGAAGACAATCGCGACATGCGCGACAAGCTCTCCAATGTCAGAGACCAGCTCGAACAGTCCCGGCTTCAGGTCATGCAGCTGCAGACGAATCTCGAGCGCGCCGAGGAAGCCGGAATGCGCGACGTGGTGACGGCGATCGGCAACCGCCGCTTCTTCGACGCCTGCTTCGAGGAGGAACTGGAGAAGGCGCGACGAGTTGGCGACAGCTTCTGCCTCGCCCTCGCCGACATCGACCGATTTAAGCATGTCAACGACCGCTTCGGCCATCTGGTTGGCGATCGCCTGTTGCGCCTGTTCGCCAATATTCTGGTGCAGAACGTGCGCGGACAGGACAAGGTGGCGCGATTTGGCGGCGAGGAGTTCGCGCTGATGTTCCCGGGCGCCCGCCTCGCCGAGGCGGTCAAGGCTGTGGAGCGGATTCGCGGAGTTCTCGAAACCAAGCAGTGGACCGTCGAGCCGAGCGGCGAGCGGGTGGGGAAGGTGACCGCGTCGTTCGGGATTGCGAGCCTCAACGCCGGCGAGTTGGCCAACGAGCTCCTCCGTCGCGTCGACGAGCTCCTCTACGAGGCCAAGATCCAGGGAAGGAACCGTGTCGTCGCGGGCGGCGAAGGCGACGGATCCTTGCCGTCCCGGAGACCCTCCCGCGGCCCACAGGCCGCCGCGGGTTGAGCCGTTCGACCGACCATGGCGCCTTCCAGCGCGCCCTGGATGAAGCGCGGCGGCTGGATCGGGCGCCGAACGATGACGAGCCGGAGCCCGCCGCAAGACCGCGCGTGCGCGCAAATCTGGAATTTGGCCCAGCCGATGGTTCGGGCGGAGAGGCGCGTTTCGGCCTGGCTTTGGGTTGGATCGAGGAGGCCGCGGACCAGACGCGGCCGCAGACGCATGGTTCGAAGGGCGAAACGGAGCCTGGCCTCGCGGATATCCAGGCCGAAGTCGCCGCGGAGCTTGGCCTCGCCGCGACGCTGACGCTCGATCAGCTTGCATTCCGCTGGCGCAACTTTGTGTGGCGCAATCACCCGGACCGCCAGCCGCCCGACGCGCGAGAGCGCGCCAACGCCCGGGTTGCAATCGCCAACACGCTTTACGATCGCGCGCGGCGCGAACTCGCGAGGCGACGGTGAAGCGGGCGGGTCATTCGAAGATCCGCCTGCGGGAGAAGAGCGCTGCGCCGTTCGCGCTCTTCGTGACGGCGAGGAGAACCGCGCCCCTGTCGTCGAGCAGCGCCCAGCCGCCGTCGCGCGGGACGATCGCCGCGATGCGCCCGACGCCCGGCACGCTGTCGCCGGGAACCGCCGAACGGAGCGCGCCGTCGATCCTGAGCCAGACGCGGCCGGCCTCGGCGGCGACGATCTCCGCCGGGCGCGGGCCCTGCGTTGGCTTGGGGTCGGAAGCGGCGATCGTCGCCGTCGCCGCCATGTCGAGAGCCGCGCCGCCCATCGCTGGCGGGGCGGAGCTTTCAGCCGGAGGCGCGGCGCCCGCGGTTCCGCGCGGCTGGGCAAAGATCGCCAGATGCTCGAGGCCGTTGATGCGGGTCCTGCCCCCTCCATAGGCGAGCATGTAGACGGCGAACGCGAATGACATCCCGGCCAGAGCCGTTCCCACCGCGCGTATCGCAATCTCGTGACTGGGCGCCATCGCCGGGCCTCACGATTTGAGAAGTCTTGGGATCGCTGCGCAGCGCAGCGGCAAGGTCGATGAACGGATCCTCGCATCGCGGCGCGTCGACCGTTTGGTTCATCGCCTCATAAATGCGGGGAACCGACTTGATCGCCTTGTCGAGGGTCGGGTCGGCGCCGGCGGCGTAGCCGCCCATGAGACGCAGCTCGCGCGTCTCCTCGAAGCGCGAAATCAGGGACCGGAGATTCGCGACCACCTTGCGCTGCTCCGGCCGCCACGCCGGATGCGCCATCCTCGAAATGGAAGAGAGAACGTTGACGGCCGGATAGCGGCCGTCGTCGGCGATCGCGCGGTCCAGCACGATGTGTCCATCGAGGGCGCCGCGAACCGCGTCCGCGACCGGATCGTTGTGATCGTCGCCGTCGACCAGAACGGAGAAAATCCCGGTGATCGAGCCTGATCCCTCCACCCCCGGTCCGGCGCGCTCAAGGAGCCGGGGCAGGTCGCTGAAGACGCTTGGCGCATAGCCGCGGGCAACGGCGGGCTCTCCGGCCGCCAGCGCCACGTCACGCGCCGCGTGAGCAAAACGCGTGACCGAATTGACGATCAGCAACACCGAGTGGCCCTGATCGCGGAAGTATTCCGCGATCGCCATCGCTGTTTTCGGGGCGAGGCGGCGCATCATCGCGCTCTCGTCGCCAGTCGAAACGACCGCGACCGCGGACGCGCGGTCCTCGCCCAGCGTGTCCTGGAGAAATTCGCGCACTTCGCGGCCGCGCTCGCCGACCAGCGCGATCACCACGGTGTCGATGGGCGTCGCCCGGGCCAGCATCGCAAGAAGCGACGATTTGCCGACGCCTGAGCCGGCAAACACGCCCACCCGCTGCCCAAGGCATAGCGGAGTGAAGAGATCGACGACCCTCACTCCAGTGCGCAAAGGCGCGTGAACGCGCCCACGTTTGAGAGGAGGAGGCGGAGCCGCGTCGAGCGGCACGGATCTGTCGCCGCAGGCGAGCTCGCCCGCGCCGTCGATCGGGCGACCGAGCGCATCGACGACGCGGCCCTTCCAGGAAAGATGCGGGGCCAGCGACAGGTCGTCGGCGCGGTAGGCGCGCGCGCCGATGGTCGCGTCGCTGCGCGAGTCGAACGGCTTGAGCGTCGCCAGGGCGTCGTCGATCCTGACGACCTCGCCGATCTGAACGCGATCGCCAACGTCGACGGCGACGCATTCGCCAAGCCTGAGAAAGCGCGACAGGCCGGCGACGCGATAGTGGGAGGTCGAGACTTCGACGACGGCGCCGCTCGCGCGCGCCGCTTTGAGATTCCGCACTCCCCAGGCGACTCGCCGCTCGAGGCGCTCGAGCGGCGGCAGCGCGGCGTCGGAGCGGGCGTCGGTCAAGCGGAGGACCCCAGAGTCTTGATCGCCTCTTGCAGCGACGCCTCGGTTTGCGAGGTCTCGGCCGCCACGCCGTCGAAGGCGCGCGTTACATCGATGAGCCTCGTCATCTCCCGGACCGGGTCGACGTTGGCGCTCTCAATCGCGCCCTGAACGACTTCGTCGCGGGTGAATTCGATGATCGGCGTCGGCGCCTTGTCAGGCACGACGCTCGAATTTTCGGCTCTGATCAGGGACGCGTTCGGATCAATGGCAAAGAGGCCGATCGCCCCGACCTGCCGTCCGCTCTGGGTGATCATTCCGTCGGCCGAGACCGTGAGCGGC
>CAVXHJ010000019.1:0-90837 GCA_963761435.1 uncultured Alphaproteobacteria bacterium
CCCGAGCGGTGTTCGGGGGGAAGGCGGGGCTTGAGCGCATCTTGGCCGACATGAACGCCGCCGTATTCGGCGTAGGTTCATCCGGCCCGCCTGCCGAGGAATCCACTCGTGCAACTCAACCCCTGAACTAGAGGCACTCTATGCCCTTCACACCCGAGATGCGCCGTAAGGTGGATCAAATCCGCGACTATCTCTACGGCGGCGGCTATCCCGATCCGCTGTCGAATGCCGAGCAGTTGAGCTTCCTGTTTTTCTTCTACATGATCGAAGGCATCGACGGGGTGAACTTGCGCCAAGCCAAGGCGACGGGTCAAAGTTACTCGTCCCTGTTCGCCGGTGTCTGGACCTTGCGCAATCCACTCAATGCGCCGTCAAAAGGCGTCGAGACAGTACCGCGCGACCGCCTGCGTTGGTCGTCCTGGGGCGCGGCAATGTCGGGCGAGCAGCTGGTTCGTTGGGTCCGCGACGAAGTGTTTCCGTTCTTCGCTGGCATTGGCGACCGGTACGGCATGAGCTTTATGACGCAGGCCCGCCTGGTGATCGACGAGCCGACTGTTCTGACCCAGGTCGTGACGCTCGTGAACGAGTTGCGCCTTGAGCAGGCAGACCCTGACTCCAAGGGCGATTTGTTCGAGCACGTGCTGCGCCAAATCAAGCAGGCGGGCGAGCTTGGCCAGTTCCGCACGCCGCGCCACATAATTCGCGCGATCGTCGACCTCGTCGATCCGAAAATCGGCGAGACAGTGTACGACCCCGCTGCAGGCACGGCCGGGTTCCTTGTCGCGGCGTATGAGCACATTCGTCTAGCAAATTCGTCCGCGAACGGCAGGGAGGCGGTGCAGTTCGAAGGCAAGACCTTTGAGCGCGGCGTCGGCGACAAGCTCAATCAGGCTCAGTGGCGTCAGCTGCAAACGGCGACCTTCTATGGCAACGATGTCGATCCGAAGATGGTCAGCCTAGCCTCGATGAACCTGGCGCTGCGCGGTCTGCCGGACGTTCGCATCCTCAAGCGCAACGTCCTCACCAGCAGCTTCGATCGGCAGGCGAAAGCGGAGCGCGGACTCCCGCTCGACGGTTACGACGTGGTCCTCGCCAATCCGCCCTTTTCCGGCCGCGTCGATCGCGACCGCATCGTGGATGACGTGAAAGTCGGCACAAGCACAGCGACCGAACTGCTGTTCGTTAGATACATGATGGATAACTTGAAGCGTGAAGGACGTTGCGGCGTCGTTGTGCCCGAGGGGGTGCTGTTCGGGTCAACCGGCGCACACAAGGAGCTTCGCCGAATGCTAGTGCAGAACAACCGGGTGGAGGCGGTTCTGTCGCTGCCTGGGGGCGTGTTTCAGCCCTATTCGGGCGTGAAGACATCGGTGCTCGTTTTCGCCAAGGGCGGGCGCACAGAGCGCGTGATGTTCCTCCACGCGAGCAATGACGGTTTCAAGCTCGACGCGAACCATGATCAGCCGATCGAGGCCGACGACCTGCCTAACCTGATCGCGGCCTTTAATAGCCGCGCCGAGATGTGGGAGGAATGGCAAGCTCGCGACGAAGAAAAGTTCTGGACCGCGAATTGGTGGTTCGCGGAAGCGGGCGCTATCGAGGGCGAAGATTTCAATCTTTCCGCCTCGCGTTACCGGCCCGAAAGCCGTGAAGCGGCGCAGCACCGAAACCCCCGCGAATTGCTGGAGGAGTTACAGGAGGATATGACGACAATCCTTGGCTATATCGAAACGTTGGCGGCGGAACTTGAGGATGGCACCGCGTGAATTCGTGGCCCCTCGCAAAGCTCGGCGACGTTGCGAGCTTCTCCAGCGGCGGAACGCCAAGCAAAGCCAAAACTGAGTTCTGGAAGGGCGACATCCCTTGGGTCTCACCCAAGGATATGAAATCGAACCAAATCAATGATGCTGAGGACAAGATCACAAGCGACGCAGTAAAGGAAAGCGCCGCAAGGGTCGTGGGACCAGAGTCGGTTCTTGTCGTCGTTCGATCTGGGATACTTGTCCACACTCTCCCTGTCGCGACCATCGGGAGAGATGTCTCGTTCAATCAGGACATCAAGGCCATCACCCCGAAGAATGGCGGTCTGCTCCCAGCCTACCTGTTTTGGGTGCTTAAGGGTCGGGAAGCTGAGATATTGAGGATTGGCGTAAAAAAAGGAGCGACTGTTCACAGCGTATCCAGCGGGTTCTTGGAGGGATTACTTTTTCCCCTCCCGCCCGTCGACGAGCAGCAACGGATTGTGGGACTGCTGGATCGGGCGGTGGAAATCCAGCGCGGCGCCGACGCCGCCCGCGCCAAAGCTCGAGCAGTCATCCCTGCCCTCTTCCTAGACACGTTCGGCGATCCTATAACCAACCCCAGGGGGTGGCCAAATATTCGATTTTCCGAAGCCGTCACAAACTTCCGGTATGGAACAAATCAGAAATGTTCTGAGAAAAAGGCCGATGAGGCTATCGCAGTCCTAAGAATTCCAAACGTCATTGGCGCAAATATCAACTGGGATGAGTTGAAATACGCAATTCTCCCAGATGCCGAGCTGCATAAGCTGAAGCTGTTGCCGGGTGATCTCCTATTCGTTCGAACAAACGGGAACCCTGATTATATTGGTAGATGCGCCGAATATATTGAAGGCCCCCCGGCCGCGTATGCTTCCTACCTAATCAGGGCGCGGTTATCAGAGACGATGTCTCCAACATTTATGTGTCAGCACTTCACGCACCCGAACTATCGTCCGACAATGCTCAGAGCAGGGAGGACCACGGCGGGTAACTACAACCTCAGCACCGAGGGCCTTGGAAAGCTTCCCGTGATCGCTCCGCCCCTCGACCTTCAAACGGCTTTCGCTGAGCGGGTCCACCACATAGAGGCTTTCGCCCGTAATCTAGAAGCGGCGGCCGCCAAGGCGCAAGCTATGGTCGCAGCGCTATCAGCGAGGTTATTCGACTAGCGCCAGTTCGCGGGGAACAACCATGCCAGTGCGCAGGCAGGGCAATAGACTAGAACGTTGTTCGGAGACTGCTCTCGTGCCGAATGATCAGGACATCCTTCCCTACTTCACGCGCCCGACCCGATCCAATCAACCACGGCGCAATCTTTGAAATCCGCATGCGGTTGGCCAAAGCAGGGAACTGAGTTGCAACAGCGGGACTTGTAGTATTGGAGAATTATTATGGTTAAGAAGCGTGGCGGCAAAGCCCGCATTGTCGCGTCCTTTGATGTCGATCCTGCTGAGGGCGAGTTTGGAATTGGGTTGGATGGAGGAGCTCTTTACGATATTAAAGAAATTGGCACTTTGCTAGAGAAAATTACGCTCGAATGGGTGAAAGCAGTACGATCTGTAGAGGAAGAAGGCAAACCCATCGCTCCTCGTTGGATTGCAAACGACGCTCACCTGTCCGAGTTTTTTGAAACTATCGGTTACGGTGTAAGCCTGAGCGAAGTCCGCGACGCCTCCGACCAAAATGAAGCGGCGTACATGGTCCAAGAGAATGATTGGGCGTATTTTGCAAAAGAGTTGATTTGGACCCTAACTTCTGCAAGTGGATGGGACGGAGCGGAGAACGAGGACCACACTAACCTCCCTCTATACTCCACGACACACACTAACTAGTTGGCGCCGGACCCAGAATCCATTGCAATGCCTTACAGAGGAGTTTACAGCAAATCCTGGCGAGTGCCGACGAGACGCCGGACCCATAAATCTAGTCGTCCACTAGTCAGGTTTGTCTGTGACCTTTCATAGGGAGCAGCGACCGGGGCGACAATCCCTTTGAGGAACCTACGCCGGGGGGTGGACATGCGTTAAACTCGGCGCACTTGCGCTTGGCGTACTCCAAGGTGCGCTCATAGCCGCTCTTGGGCCCACCTTTATACAGATGATCCTGGAAAAAGACGATATCAACCATGCCCCTTGCGCGAAGGCTGATCATCTTGGGCTTAACGCCAACCTCAATCTCGCAAACGGCGACCTTGCCGTAACGGCCCGCGTACCCGGACCCAGAGTGGCTGTGCGAGCACGCTGTCATGACGATGAACTCAGTGGTCATTGACGTTGGCCTTCGAGAAATCGTCGGACACTGCGGCGCGAAAAGCCTTGGAGACCGGTCCGAGCCGCCAGTCGGCAAATCCTCGCGCTTTTGTCACGTCTCCGAGATCCGCAGTCTCAGACGGATCGGTTTCTGGCTTCAATCCCGAGGAGAAGGTCGCGGCCTTGGGCAAGATGGAGATTCACTTTGCCCCATAATTTTCCGCAACCCTATTGACGGCGCGCGCGTTTCGCAGTGTTTTGCTGCCCGCATGGCCTATTGGGCAGTCGCCCGTACTATCCCCCACCGCGAACCCGTCGCGGCGCGGCGTCTTTCAGCCGTAGGGTTTGAGATTTTCGCGCCCAAGACTAAGGCTGGGCCGCTTTTTCCTGGATACCTCTTCGTCCGCATCATCGAGCAATGGCAGGCGATCGACCGCACCCACGGCGTGCTCAAGCTCGTCAAGTTCGGCGAATGTCCGGCAAGATGTCCCGACGCTGAAATCGCCAAGCTGCAGGCGCAAGTCGATCCTTCGAACGGCTTGATCCGTTTACCCGCCCGCCCACCAGACGCCATCCGCCGGAAGATCTCGATAGGGGCAAAGGTCCGCATCGCCGGCCTGGATGCGATCTATATCGGAATGACTGCGCGCCAGCGCGAGTGGGTCTTACGTCACCCTCCTCGGCCGCCAGGTAAAAGTCGTCGTCAATTCCAAGACGCTTGAACTCGCCGAGCTCATGCGCTAAACAAGCCCGCACCGTAAGCGCCTAATTTAACGGGGAAAGTCCAATGCGTTTGGACTTCCCTTATGCGCAGGGCGTTTTTCTCACTCATGCCAGCCCGCATCGCTAATCCCGCGCAATCGCTGCCATGGCGCTCCTGGTACGGCTTGCTTGCCTGGAAAAAGCGCCAACGTTATCAGCTTCGGGAACATCCGCTATGCGCCGCCTGCCTTGAAAGCGGGTTTGTCACTGCGGCTACGGTTGCCGACCACAATCCGCCCCACGAAGCCGATTGGAACGCCTTCCGTCTCGGCCCGCTACAGTCGCTGTGCGTCGCGTGCCATGAGCGTAAACACAATCGCGCCGGCGTCTTCTCAGGTATCAGCAAAGACGTCGACGTCGATGGTTTCCCGACCGATCCTCGGCATCCGTTCAACCATGGCCGAACCTGATGATGACTACGACTTTCCGCCGGCCACGAATCCGACGGTTCGCGAATTTGTAACCGCGAGCCTGTTCATCTTGGCGATTATCGCCCTTCTGGTCTGGGGCGCGTGGAAGCTGTTTTGGTGGATATGAGTACGGCTGATGACCAAAACCGTCGACGAATTCTTACAGGCGCATCGTGACTCGGAAGGCAAAAAGAAAGCAGCCGCATTGCGCGCCGAAGCAGATGCGCTGCGCGTCAAAGCGCGCGAACTCGATATGGAGGCCAAGCGGATCGAACCGCCGCTCAGAGGAGATGGATGGACCGCACGTCCGCCCGTTCTCTATGACGAAGACGGCAAGGCTTGGCGTCTCGACACGGAATGGGCCGGTCGATGACCTGGTTTCTGATCGTGCTGCTGCACGGGACAGCTTGTCCCGGCAAATGCGAACCGGTTCCTGCGGTAACGATAAAAATGCCGTCGCAGGAAGTGTGTGTTCAAATTAAGAAGGACAATCCCGACCAGCCCCTCGATTGTTGGGCGAAACCTCAATGAGAACCCAGCCCGGTGAGCCTCTGCGCTTCCTCGAATTGGCGCTTACCTACTCCCAAGACGACTGTCTTATCTGGCCGTTTTGCCGTGTAAGTGGGTACGCCCGAATCAAAGACAAAAGGTCGACGCATGTGTGTCGCATCGTTTGTGAACATTTCAATGGGCCGCCGCCAACCTCAAAGCATGATGCGGCGCATATCTGTGGCAAGGGTCACTTAGGCTGCATCAATGGCCGCCATCTACGATGGAAAACAAGATCGGAAAACGCTGCCGACAGGCACGTTCATGGAACAGTTGTTCAAGCTATCCTGAGCGAAGACGAGGTGCGCTTGATCCGCAGTTTAGCTGGGTCGAAACTCCATCGGGAGATCGGTGAACAGTTCGGCGTAGCGCGTAGGACTGTCAGCGCTATCGTCACCAGACGCATCTGGAGACACGTCTAAACCACCGCGACCCGGCTACCCGATCGATCCGCGCCATCCGTTCAACACTAAGCGGGCCGTAACCGGATGGCCTTCGAGGATGCCCACAAATGGCCGCTGGCGGCTTTTGGGGCTCGGTGGCCTAAAATCTACCGGCAACACGCCAAAGGCCGTTCAGCGGCCCTCCTTGAAGCCCGCACAAACCGACAACTAGAGAAAACGATGTCCGCCCTTGCGCTGACTTTCGAACGATATGCGATCCGGGTTGTCCTTAAGGCAGGCGAGCCTTGGTGGGTGCTGGCTGATGTCTGCGCGGTGTTGGAACTGAGCGATCCTAGCATGGCGGCTGTTCGGCTCGATGAAGACGAAAAGGGTACCAATATTATTGGTACCCTTGGCGGTGATCAGGAGATGCTAATCGTTTCTGAACCCGGGCTCTACAAGCTGCTGACGACGAGCCGCAAGCCTGAAGCGAAACGGTTTAACCGCTGGGTCCGGCACGAAGTTTTGCCTGAGATCCGGAGGACCGGAAGTTATGGCGGGGCGATGCCGACCCTCGATGCTATCGGCGATCTGTTTGACGCCAAAATACAGCCTGTACGTCGCGAGATTGGCGATCTGCGTGATAGCGTCGCGAGGGTTGAGGGCAACGTGACGTTTCTGGCAGGGCGTGTTGATGACATTGTACCGCGGCGAGAATTTGCGAAAGCAAGCGTAGATCAATGGCGCTATGTTCTGCATACGCGCTATTCCGGCGAATGTCCGTGTTGTCGGCGCGAGCGGATCGTCGATCAGCATGGGCAATATATTCCTGGGATGTTTAACTTTGACCACTTCAAGGGCCGTGAGTTGAATGGGTCGGAGGATGGTTGGCCAGTGTGCAAGAAATGCCATTTAAGGCTGCATGGGGAGACAGAGTACAAAATAACGTCCCGGATAAGGTTCGAAGCGTTTCAGGCGGATTATCGCGATCTCAGGCCGCCCATACTGCCGCCGGTTAAGCCAAATCGGCCACCAGAACCAATGCAAGGGAAACTGTTCTGATTGCGTTGCCCAGGGGGATACGAGGCCGCGAGACCCTCCTGTTATAGCCCCTTGGCCTCAGTACGGCGAAAGGGGCCGGGGGGGCCTAAAGGAAAAAACAGGTCCCCCAAAGGTTCCGGCGCGGGCCTCTTTCGCGTTAGACGCCGCAAGTTAGCGAAATTGTTGGGTAGAATAATTGGGGTCGCCGCAGGTTGCGGCCGGGTGGCGGCGGGACGGCCGGCGGTCGCGGGGGGTGGAGATGGATGGTTGAGATCGCCGCGCAAACGAGGCAATGGCCGGCTGATAAGGTTGAGCGCTGGCCGATCGCGAAACTGCTTCCCTATGCCAGAAACGCCAGGATGCACAGCGACGCGCAGGTGGCGCAAATTGCTGCTTCAATCAGGGAATATGGCTGGACGGTTCCGGCGCTGGTTGATGAGGTCGGGACACTGATCGCCGGGCACGGCCGGGTGCTCGCGGCGCGCCAGCTTGGGATTGAGGACATCCCGACGATGGTGGCGATCGGCTGGACCGAGTCGCAGATAAAGGCCTATCGGCTTGCGGATAATAAGCTCGGGCTAAACAGTGATTGGGACGACGGCATGCTCAAGCTCGAGCTGGCCGATTTGCAGTCTTTTGGCGTCGATATGGACGCGATCGGCTTCTCGGCGAAAGAGATCGGCAACCTGTTTGGGGATGGGGCGGCCGGCGGCGTCGGCAATTTGGCCGATCGGTTTCTGATCGCGCCGTTTTCTGTCCTCAACGCTCGCGAGGGCTGGTGGCAGGACCGCAAGCGCGCCTGGCTGGCGCTCGGCATTCAGAGCGAGCTTGGCCGCGGCGAGACAAGTGCTACGGGTGGCAGTCCGGAGTCCTTGGTAAGAGCTCTGGCTGGTATGAAGTCCCCTATGCGCGCCAACGCCACGCCGGGCGGCTCGCCGTTGCCGGCGGCCGACTACAGCAAGCGCCAGCGCGGCGACGGCAAGGGGCGGCCGCTTGATGGCTAAGTCGTTCGCGCGCACCTTTGGCCAGGACCTCATGCGCGGCGAGGGCGGCTGATGACGAAAGCGCACGGTCGTCCCGGCGGGGCCGGCAACCAAGCCGGCCGCGAATGGCATGAGCCTTACAAGGGCGGCGACGCCTGGGCCGGCCCCGCACGCCAGACCGCCAGCCTTCAAGGCGGGGTGACGTTTGGCACGACCACGCACCACCCCTATGACGCCAGCGCTGACACGACGCCTACAGCTGGCCAAACCGGGACGTCGATCTTCGACCCGGTTCTTTGCGAGCTGGCCTATCGGTGGTTCTCGCCGCCCGACGGCGTGGTCCTTGATCCCTTCGCCGGCGGGTCTGTCCGCGGCATCGTCGCCGCCAAGCTCGGCCGCGCCTATGTCGGCGTCGATCTTCGACCCGAGCAGGCCGCGGCGAACGAGGCGCAGGCAGCGCGCATTTGCGCAGGCGAGGATGATCCGCCGCCGAAATGGATCGTCGGTGACGCCGCGGCGATTCTGCCGCACTTGGACCTCGCTGCCGATTTCGTCTTCTCCTGTCCGCCCTACGGCAACCTCGAGGTTTATAGCGACGATCCGCTCGACCTCTCGACGATGGATCGACCAGGATTCCTCGCCGCCTATCGCCAGATCATCGCCGCGGCGGTCGCCCGGCTCAAGCCGGACCGCTTCGCCTGCTTCGTCGTCGGCGACTATCGCGACAAGGCGGGCTTTTATTGCGGCTTCGTCGGCGAGACGATCGCCGCTTTCGCCGCCGCTGGCGCGCGGCTCTACAACGAGGCGATCCTAGTTACCGCCGCCGGGTCGCTGCCAATCCGCGCCGGCAAGCAATTCGCCGCCACCCGCAAGCTCGGCAAGACCCATCAGAACGTGCTGGTCTTCTGCAATGGCGATCCGCGTAAGGCGACTGAGGCGTGCGGCAAGGTGGAGATTGACGACGAGATGTTCGCCCTCCTTGAGGCCGGGAACGAGGCCGGCCCCGCGGCCGGCGATGAATTCGGGGAGCAGCTCTGACCGCGCCGATCGTTCGCGAGCATGACGGGATCGGCGTTGTCCGCGATGATTTGTTTCCCGGCGGGACCAAGGCGAGGGCGCTGCCGATCCTATTCGCCGCCGCTGACGAGATTGTTTATCCAGGCCCATGCGAGGGCGGCGCGCAGACGGCTTTGGCCCATGTCGCACGGTTGCTCGGGAAGCAGGCGACGCTATTCGTAGCCAAGCGCGCCGAGCCCCATCCGCGCGCCCTTCTGGCCAAGCGTCTCGGGGCCAAGGTCTATCAGGTCACGCCAGGCTATCTGAGCGTCGTCCATGCGCGCGCGGCGGCCTATTGCAAGGCGACGGGCGCGAAACTGCTGGCGTTCGGCATGGACTATCCCGAGGCAATTGAAGCCATTGCTGCGGCCGCCAGGGCGCTTGACGAAAGGCCGGACGAGGTCTGGTGCGCCGCTGGCTCCGGCGTGCTGGCTCGGGCGCTGGCGATCGCCTGGCCGAAAGCGCGCCGCCATGCGGTCCAAGTCGGCCGGACGTTGACCGGCGCGGAGGTCGCCGGGGCCGCTATCCACGTCTATCCGCGCCCATTCGGCGCGACGGCGCGGATCAAGCCGCCCTTTCCCAGCGATCCGCACTACGATGCGAAGGCTTGGGAGACGGCAACGGCCCGGCGAGGGCCGGGCCGCGTGCTGCTCTGGAACGTAACCGGGCCGGCTTAGGCCGCTTGGACTCCCCCATTCGCCGCGCGCGCCTTGAGGGCGATGACCGCGAGGTTGCGATAGCGGTCGATCGCCTTCGGGCTCGAGGAGACGGGGTTGATCGTGAACTTCTTGAGGCCGGCGAGATTGCCCGCCATGGCCATCACGACCACCTCGTGGAGCTTGTCGCGAAAGCGGGCGTGGGTCGGCGCCGAGAAATCGGGCGCGGCCGGAAGGACACCGCGCTCGGCCGCAGCGAGGATTGCCGCCCGCTTGCCGCCCGAGGCGCGCGCCTCGGGCTTGGCCTTGCGGCCGGCGGCCTTCTTGGCGGGCTTGGCCGGCTTGGCGGCGACCTTGGGGGCCTTGGCTTTGGCCTTGGCGGCCTTGCGCTCGGCCTTGATCTTGGCCACCTCGGCCTTGGAGGCGTCGCTGGCGGCCTTCTGCTTGGCGCGGCTCGCTCGCTGCGCCTCGGCCTTCTTCGCCCGCTTGGCGTCGATGTCGTTCGTGTCTGTCATGCTGGCAGTTTCCATGGTTTTCTCCTGTTGGATTTGGGCCGGGGTGATGGGGATCGAGTGGCCCGAGGGCTCGATGGCGTAATACATTGGCTGCGCTTGGCAGGTCGGGTGGGCGGCTTTCATCGCCGCCCCGAGCGCCAGCGCCTCATTTGAGGTCGCTGCGTCCGCGCGGTCGTATTGGCCGCGGCCGAGGAAAAGGTGCACGCGATAGCTGACCGCATTCGCGCGAATTTCCGCCTCAAACGCGAGCCGGTCTCGTTGTGCTTTGGCGGTCATTGCTTGCTCTGTCCTCGGTGAGCGGTTCACACGTTCTGAACCGGTGAGTTATGGGGCGGTGCGCAAAGTGTCCACTCCGAAGACAAGCTCTCCGACAAAATATTTGAGCTAAACACCAAAGG
Source organism: uncultured Alphaproteobacteria bacterium (assembly GCA_963761435.1). Classification (GTDB taxonomy): domain Bacteria; phylum Pseudomonadota; class Alphaproteobacteria; order Rhizobiales; family Beijerinckiaceae; genus Roseiarcus. The sequence continues at coordinate 10,784 of CAVXHJ010000019.1, forward strand.
ACGATCGATGAAGCCCGGACCACCGCCCACACCAACCAATCTGCGCATATTGCGCGGCAATCCTGGCCGCCGGCCGATCCCACGAGACCCGCCGATGACCAAGGCGGCGGAATGCCCGCCGGCGCCTGGCTGGCTCGAGGATTACGCGATAGAGGAATGGAATATTGTCGCCCCGGAGCTTTACCATCTCGGGCTTCTCAGGGTCGCCGACAAAGCCTCGCTCGCCGCCTATTGCTACAACTACGGGCAGTGGCGGACAGCAGCCGAGACGCTGAAAAAGGTTGCCGCCAACGATCTCGTCTTTCACGGCCTTCTGGTCAGGCGCGAGAGCGCGGTCGTGCAGAATCCGCTGGTCTATATCGCTCGCAAGGCCGCAGCCGAGATGGTCCGCTACGCCGCCGAATTCGGATTCACGCCAGCGGCGCGCTCGCGCCTCGAGGCCGGGGTTAACGACCAGGAACCGCGAAAGTTTGCTGGCCTCCTCGCCGGGCCGCATTTGGTGAAATGAGCGAACCGTCGCAATGAGTAGAGTTCAACGGACCACCGAAGGCAAGCGCCAGGCGGCGGAAGTCATCGAGTTCATTGAGAAGCTCAAGGTTCCGTCCGGCTACGGCCAGGGCGAGCGGTTTGTCCTCGATACATGGCAGAAGCGTTTCATACGAGACATCTATGAACCCCGGCTCGCCGGCGATAAACGCGCGGTCCGCCGGGCGATCCTCTCGATGGGGAGAAAGAACGGCAAGACCGCGCTCATCGCGACCATCGCGCTCGCCCATCTTGTCGGACCGCGGGCGATCTCGAACGGCGAGATTTACTCGGCCGCCAACGATCGCGACCAGGCGGCGATCGTCTTCAAATTTGCAAGGCAGATCGTCGAATCGGATTGGGAGCTGAGGGAGGCGATCGAGATCGTGCCATCAACCAAGACGATGGTCGCGCATCAAACCGGCTCGATCTATCGCGCCATCTCGGCCGAGGCCGGAACCAAGCACGGCCTGCTGCCTTCGGTAGTCATCTATGACGAGCTCGCGCAGGCGAAAAACCGCGAGCTCTACGACGTCCTCGATACCTCATTCGGCGCGCGCGAAGAGCCGCTCTTTATCGCCATGAGCACGCAGTCGAATGATCCGGAGCACATCTTCTCAAAGCTGATCGATGACGGCCTGAGCGGCGTCGATCCGACGATCGTTTGCCACTTGTACGCCGCTGACGATGGTTGCGACCTGCAGGACGAGCGGCAGTGGAAGAAGGCCAACCCCGCGCTCGGCAATTTTCGCGACCGGGAAGATTTGGCGACCGCGATCCGCAAAGCGATGCGGTTGCCGGCTGAGGAACCCAAGGTCCGCAACCTGTTCCTCAATCAGCGGGTGGCGCTGACCGCGCCGCTGATCTCGCGCGCCGAATGGACTGCCTGCGCCGGCGACGCCAAAATCGCGGATAGTGAGGAAGTCTATCTCGGCCTCGACCTGTCGAGCGTCAACGACCTGACTGCGCTCGTCATGGTCTCGGTCAAAGAACCGATCCGGGTGCAACCATTCTTCTGGAAGCCGCGCGATTCGATCGTCGAGCAATCGAAACGAGACTTCGGCGCCGGGTCCTATCGCTACCTCGAATGGGCTGACGACGGGTTTCTCTTCCTGTCGCCTGGCAAGACGATAGACCACGAACAGGTCGCCGTTCACATTGCCGCACTTTGGCAGCGCTATCGCATCCTCGGCATGGCTTTCGATCGCTGGGCGATGAAATATCTGTTCAAAGATTTCGACCGCATCGGCTTTCAGACCTGTGAGGATGGCGAGAAGCGCGGTTCAGGCCTGCGCCTGGTGCCCTGGGGCCAGGGTTACGCATCGATGGCGCCGGCAGTCGACGCATTCGAACGCGCGATCCTCGAGCGCAAGCTCATTCAACCGTCGAATCCGGTTTTGACGTGGAATGTCTCCAATGCGGTCGTAACTTTCGATGCGACCAAGAACCGGAAGATCGACAAGGAAAAAGCCCGGTTCCGCGTCGACGGCACGGTCGCCATGGCGATGGCGCTCGGCCTCCGCGCGCGCGATCGCGCTGTCCAGCCGGTTTTCGACGTGTTCGCCCTAATAGGCTGATGCGCAGGCCTGACGAGCTGACCGAGCTGTTCCGCCGCGCCACCGAATTTTAACCGCAACCCGCCGCGACGCAAGAGAGGGAGAGCCATGAGCCTCGCTGCAATTCTTCTCGGCCTCATCAACATTGCTATCGTTGTCGCGATCCTGATGCTGATCGGCGCGATCGTCGTCTGGTTCCTCGCCTGGATCTTCAGCGTCGCTGTCCCGGCCAACGTGCAGAAGCTCTACATCGGAATTGTAGCCTTGGTCGCTTTATACATGATTGTAGCGCTCTTACTCGGCTTCCCCGTCATTCACCTGATCGGCCGATACGAGTGATTTGGCGGCGGCCAGGCTGGTAACCCCTGACCGCCGCCCCTCGCCACGCTGTGCCACACCTCGCCATGACATGCCTTGCCGGGCCAAGCCGTGCCACGCGACAGCAAGCTTCTAGCCAATGAACGAGTTTGTCAAAGTGACATATCGCCGTGCTGCCGGCTAAATATGATTTACAATTATATCGTGGTGATACGGTCCGGCTTCAGCTTCGGCTGTGGTCAGATGAGGGCCGTACCGTTCCGGTTGATTTGACCGGAGTCGTGGTGAATTCGCAGATCCGCAACCGGCCGGACGGAACGATCATCGTCTTTTTCGACAACACGGTAGTGCTGCCAAATGTCATCGACATGACTCTTGACGCCGACAAGGCCGAGATTTTGCCGAAGGGCAAGACCGCCTGGGATACTCAATTGACCTTTGACACCGGCGTCGTCCTGACGGTCGTTTACGGCGCCGTCAACACGACCCTCGACATCACCATCCTGCCCGATGCGCCCTAATGGTTGGCCGCACCCCCCGCGCCGCTGACCCGATAGACATCGTTGCAATCGATATCATCGAGCACCGCGTCGACCTTTTGGTGAACGTTGGTCCGCCTGGACCGGAAGGTCCGGACGGCCCGCCTGGGCCTCAAGGCCCCACTGGCCCCATTGATCCGGATGGTATCGTTGATTGCGGCTTTGTCGATATGCCTAGAAGGAGGTACTAATTCCTAACATCCTTCGTATCCTTCGCACCGCCACGCCTGGCGTCGTTCCTTCGGGGAGGTCTAGCGGCGAGCCGTGGACGAACTGGGCCGACATGCAGCTCGGCGTCCACGACGGTACGGTCGCGCACCCGCTGATCGCGGTCCGGTTCTGGAGTTCGCTGGCGGGCTACCTGATCGGCGACCATGTCGTCTCCGGCGGCCAGCTCTACCGCTGCATCGCCGCCCACACCAATTCGCCGCCGCCATCGGTCAACTGGGCGCTAGCCGGCGGCGTCGCCAGCTTCAACACCCGCACCGGCGCGGTCGTCCTGACGCTGGCGGACGTTACGGCGGTCCTGCCGCCTTCGGCCGTGCCGCCGTTCATGAACGGCGTAGCGGCGCCCGGCACGCTCAATACCTTCTCGCGCGGCGACCACATCCATCCGACTGATACGTCCAAATACGACGCGTCAAACCCGGCCGGCTACATCACCATCGCCTCGGTGCCGCTCGCAGCGACGACGTTCCCGCTCATGTCGGGAGTTGTTGCGATCGGCACCGGCACGACTTGGGCGCGCGCCGACCACGTCCACCCGAGCGATACGTCCCGCCTGGCGCTGACCGGCGGGACCATGTCCGGCCAGATTATCACGCTCACCCCGGTCGTTGCCGGGGACGCGGCCAATAAGGGGTATGTAGACAGCGTCGTGGCTGCGATGAGCAGCTTCCGCGGCACCTATACGGTCGCGACCAACACCCCAAACCTGACGGTCACGGCCGGCAATCAGGCCGGCTACTACTGGACCGCCGTTACTGCTGTTCCGACCGTCCCCGAAGCGACGATCATCGCCCTGCCGGGCCTGCCGCTCGGTACGATGCTCGGCAACGGCGATCAATTGATCTGGGAGGCGGGAGCCGGCATCTATATCCGCCTGGCGAGCGCGCAGCTGACCTTGGCGGCGGCTGACGCGCGCTATCTGCAACTGGCCGGCGGAACGCTGACCGGGCCGCTTCTACTGGCCGCCGACCCGGCGGCGCCGCTCGAGGCGATGACCCTTCAATATGCCGAGAACATGCCGATTGATGCCGGCGTTTTCTGATGCCTAACTCGATCCGTATCCTGAGAAACTCGACCCCTGGCGTCCGGCCGACGGTCCAGCCGGCGGGCGCGCCTTGGGTGAATTGGGCCGACTTGCAGCTTGGCGTGCACGACGGGGCAGTCGCGCGCGACCTGATCGCGGTCCGTTACTTTTCGGTCTTGGCGGCTTACGCGCTCGGCGACCATGTCGTGCAGGGCGGCATCCTCTATCGGGCTCTCGGCGCTGTTGCGCCCGGGGCATTCAATTCGGCGCAATGGGAGGCGCTCGTACGGCCAGGTGATTTAAGCGGCTACCTCCCCCTGACCGGCGGGACGCTGACGGGGCGGCTGACGGTCACGCAAGGTGATGGCTTGGTCATCGATGGGCCGGAGGGCAGTTATCGCAGCATTGTTGGCCAGACCGGCAGTGTGATGCGCTGGCGGGTGTCGCTTGGCGATAATATCGCCGAGCCCGCAGGATCAAGCTTTACCATTCAACGCTTTGACAATTCCGGTACGTTCATAGACACGGCATTGCAAATCAATCGAGGGACCGGACTGGCGAGTTTTAGTGGCCTTATCACTGCGGCTGGGGGCGTCACAAGTCCACTTGATATTACTGCTCGAATTATAACTGGCACTAGTACTATTATTTCGCCAGCGATAACGGCAAATAATAACGGCGTTATGCGAATAGAGGGGCTCTCTGGTTTCAATAAGCAAATTCGTGGAACGGTAAATGGCGCACTGCGGTGGGACTTGAATTTAGGCGATATCACGCCTGAGACTGGCGCCAATGCAGGCGCTAATTTCACCGTTCATAGTTATGACGATAGCAGCACTGGCGCATCGCCGGTCCTCCTAGGCACGCCGCTCTCGATCGAACGCGCGACCGGCGTCTGCACCTTCTCGGCAGATATCGTTACGCCGTCCAATCCCCTGCGAATGAAAAACGTCCGTTCCGTTGTCGATGCGTTAGCCATCGTCGAGCAGATCGACGGCTTCTACTACAACGATGACAGCGGCAGACGCCTGATCGGCCTCTCAGCCGAGGACCTACAGGCCGTCCTGCCGGAGGTCGTCTACACCATCCCGCCGGCGCCGCTGCCCGAGCCGGACCCCGACGCCCCGCCGTGGCCGCAACCGGCTCCCGGCGAGGAGATGCTCGGTATCAGCCTATCCCAAGATCACCGCGCTCTTGGTGAACGCGCTCAAGGAACTATCCGCGAAAGTCACGGCCCTAGAGGCGGCACTGAAACCATGAACGCACCGTTTATGCCTACCCAACAACGCGCCCCCGACATCACCATCTACAGGCGAAGCCCTCGAACAGCTGTTCGCGCTCCTCAACAACGGCGTCATCTTCGTCAAGACGGCGGACGGCACGATGCGCCCGTTCGTCGATCCGCAGCCGATCAGCCAGATCCTCGGCGCCGCGCTGCAAGCGGCCATAAGGCCGAACAGCGATCAGGCCGCTAACTAACTTCAAAGAGCCATGAACGTCCCCGTCCGCCCAAAGCGTTCCAAAAGCGCAAGCAATCGCCGATCGCCGCTCAGGCGACGGCGTCAGCGGAGACTTTTGTCCGCTTTGTCATTGCCAAGGCGATCGAGCAGCTCGAGCGTAAGCGCGATGCCTACACCATCGCTTGCGCCAAGTTTCCGGGCGACGCACGACTCCGCACCGTCGTCCGAGCCACCGCGGAGCCGCCGACCTCTCTCGCCAACACGCCGGCGTTGGCGGTCATGGGAACCGACTTCATTGAGAGCCTGCAACCGATCTCGGCTGCGGCCCAGCTGTTCCGCGCCTCGCGCCTAATGCTCTCGTTCGATACCTATGCGGCGATATCAATCCCTGATCTCGTCGGCCTTGATGAAGGGCCGCCCGCCTGGGTCGCCGAGGGCCAGCCGGCGCCGGTCGGCGAGCTGACAAGCCAGGCCACGATATTAACGCCGTTCAAATTGGAGTTCATCGTCACCGTCACCCGCGAGATGCTGCTCGGCTCCAACGCCGAGAAGCTGATCGGCGACGCGCTCCGGACCAAGATCGCCTTCGATATGGACAAGGCGCTCTTTGACGCCTTGCCGGCGAGCGCGGCCAGGCCCGCGGGCTTGCGTTCCTACAATCCGCGACTAACGGAGTCGACCTCGACCTCCAACGATACCGCGATGATGCAAGACGTGGCGTCGCTCGTTGGGGCGGCCGAGTCGATCGCCGGCGGCGAGAGCTTTTACCTGATCGGCCGGACCAGGCGCATGATGTCGATGAAGCAGATGTATAAAGTTCTGCCGTCGAACGTCATTCTTCTGCCGAGCGCGGCCTCAATCGCCCTGCCGGACAGCGTCTTGCTCGGCGTCGTGCCGCGCGCCGTGCCTTCCGCGATCGGCCTACCCGAGGTCGAGCTGGTGGATAGCGGCGCGCTCGTGATGGATGACGCGCCGGCTTCGCCGGACATGATGGCCGGCGGGAATGTGCGCTCGCTCTTCCAAAGCGACACTTTCGGGCTCAAGGTCCGGTTGCCGGCGTCCTGGGGCCTGCGCCATCCGGCCGGCGCGAACTGGATCACCTGTATCTGGCCGTCCGACCTCGGCGGTGGCGCCGGTTCCGGCATTCCCGACGCGCCGACCGATGGCACTCATTACGGTCGGCACGACGGCGGCTGGGCGAACGTGACCGAGGAAGCGCCGATCGACGGCGCTGTCTATGGCCGGCAAGCGACGAGCTGGGCTGCGATCCCGCCGTCCGTCGAGGAAGGACCAGCCGATGGCTGGACCTATGGCCGGCGCAACAATGCCTGGCAGCAGCTTGAGGCCGTCTTCGCCATCCTCAATTCGCCGACCTTTACCGGCCAGCCGCGTACGCCGCACCCGCCGCCATTCGACGACACGGATCAGATTCCCACGACGGCCTGGACGCGGGCGACGATCGCGACCGAGGGCGGCGGCGTCGAAGATGTCCCGGCCGCGCCTAACGGGGCCTTCGCCCGCGTCCGTGCAGCCGGCGGCGTGTCATGGATGGACTTCGTCACCCTGCGCGTTGCCCCGCTCGATAACCCGATATTTACCGGGCGGGTGGAGTCGACCGGCACGTTCCAGGCAGCGCCAGGCTCTCAGACCGCCCCTAGCGTGGCGGTAGGTGAACCGAACACAGGGCTCTCCCGCCCGAGCGCCGGGTTGTTGATGTTCACAGTCGGCGGCACGGTGGTGGCTCAATTTCTGCCAACGATTGCGGCGTTTTTCGCCCAGATCAACATGACCAGCAACGTGATCGCCGGCCTCGGCGATCCGGTGAACCCAACCGACGCGCTCAACATGCGAACCGGCGATACGCGCTATCTTCGGACAGGCGCGCCGCTCATCGGGCCGAATGGCACGAACTCCAACGTCGGCCTCGGCCTCGGCGAGGTCACGACCGGCTTCTGGCGCAGCGGCAACGACATGATCGTTTCGTTGCAGGGCTTCTCGGTCGCGATCTTTTCCGGCGACGGGCGGTCGGCCACCATCAACGGCCCGCTCAGCATGAGCGTGAACGTGATCAGCGACCTGGCCGACGCGGCGGCCGACACCGACGCGCTCAACCGGCGGTCAGGCGACACCCGCTATCTACGCAGCGGCGGCGGGCCGATCATTGCGCCGCCCGGAACCGCCTCGACCGATGTCGGCCTCGGCGTCGGTGATGCGTCAACCGGTTTCTATCGCGCCGGCACGAGCCTGGCCATCGCGGCGCTTGGTGACGTGCATATGCTGTTCAACGCCAATCGCACCATTCAAGTGCAGTGGCCGCTGATCATGCAGGGCAACGTCATCAGCAACCTTGGCGATGCGACGGCGGCCGACCATGCGCTCAATCGTGGCGCCGCCGACGCTCGCTACCTGCAACCCACCGACGCCGAGGCGATCTACCGGCGCGCGCCGGCGGTGGCTTATGACCTCCCCGCTAATGTCAATGTGCCGGCCACCGGGGCCTTCGTACCGCTTGCCTCGATACCGTTTACGCCGCCGGGTTCTAGCCAACGGCGCATCATGGTCAGTGTCTCGTGCAGTTTCGCCGACATCGGAACCCAACTCGCGATGATCGACGTCCGCCTTCCCGGTGGGCCGGCGCGCCGGATGTGGCTTTACAGCGCCTCGGGCTCCACCAGCGGATTCACCACCGACCTGACCGCTGTCGTCGTCGGGCCGGCCTTGATCAATATTCCGATTGAAGTGTCCAGCGTCGGCGTCGGCGGCCCGCCGCAAGCTCTCACGGTTCTTGGCGGTGGCGGGCTCTCATCGCAGATCGTCGTCATGGATTTGGGGCCGGCAGCATAAAAAAGGCGGCGGCTCATTACGGAACCGCCGCCCCTCGCCACGCCAAGCCCGGCCACGCCCCGCCAAGCCGTGCCTCACCTTGCCTACTCGACCAAAGGTCGAGCGAAGCCAGCGTAACGCGGAGTCTCTCCGATGGAAAAAATTGTCTTCAAATCGACCGCCGCGCCTGTGCGCGACGGCGAGTTCATCTTGTCCGATGAGACGAGCGATAGGTATGGCGACACAATTAGCGCCAGTGGTTGGGAGCTTGAGTCGTTTAAGCGCAACCCGATCGCTCTTTTTGGGCATAACCACGACTTCCCGATCGGTCGGTGGGAGGACGTCCACGTCAAGGGCAAGGCGCTCCGCGGCAAGCTCGTGCTCGCGCCCCGAGGGACGTCGGCCCGGATCGACGAAATTCGCAACCTGATCGACGCCGACATCCTGCGCGCCGTTTCAGTCGGCTTCCGCCCGACCAAGACGCCCGAGCCGATCAAGGACGCAGATGGCCGCGAAACCTACGGCGTCAAATTCATCGGCCAGGAGCTTCTCGAAACTTCACTCGTCTCGATCCCGGCCAACCCGAACGCTCTCGCGGTCGCGAAGAGCCTAAACATTTCCCCCGAAACGATCCGTCTGGTTTTCGCCGAGTCCGGCGATCAGAACCAAACGCCTTTGCGTCGGGACTTAACAGGCGAGTCCGCCTCCCCTCAACGTCTCAACACAAGGCGCACGACTATGCCCGCAACTTTTGACCAACGTATCGAAGCCAGACAGACTCTTATCAACCAGACGCGCGACGAGATCGAGGAGATCACGGGCGCGATGGACGACGCCAACGACGACAGCACAACCGAACGCCTCGTCGAGGCCACCGAGCGGCTCGCTCGCCATGAGCGCGCTCTCGCGGCGCTAACAGCGGCGCAGCGGGCGCAGTCTCCCGCCGCCGAAGCGGACGGAGAGACAGGCCGCGAGCTTGTCCCGATCCGGAACCGGGCTGAGACGCTCGCTCCCGCCGCTAAAGTCCAGCGGGCCAACGGTTCGGTCAGGCAGCACTTTGTGCCGGTCTGGGCGACGCCGAAAAAGAAGGAGCTTGATCCGCTCGACTACATCATCCGCAACGCGGTCATCATGCTGCACGCGCACCGGATGAGGAAGACTGCCGACGAGGCGCGCATCCATTGCTATGGCAACGACGAGCCGACGCGCGTCGTGTTCGATATGGTCCAAAAAGCGGCGACGATGCCGGCGATGACTACCGTACCCGGTTGGGCGGAGGAACTCGTCACTCAGCTACAGGGCGACTTCATGTTCCCCCTGATGCCGGATGCGATCTTCCCCCGCCTTTCGGCGCGGGGCATGTCGCTTGAGTTCGGCAGCGCCGGCCGCATCCAGATCCCGACGCGGATCCGGACCACTACCATCGCCGGCTCGTTCGTCGGTGAAGGCCAGCCCATCCCGGTCCGCCAGGCGCTGTTTCGCGCTCAGAACCGTGACGCCAAAGAAGCTCGGCGTCATCACCGTCATGACCCGCGAGATCGAACAGCATTCGATCCCCGCGATCGAGGGCCTTTTGCGTCGGGCGATCATGGAGGACACCGGGCAATCGATTGACAACGTCCTCCTCGATACAAACGCGGCGGACGACGTTCGGCCTCCGGGTATCCTCAACGGCATTACGCCGACGACGCCGTCTATTCAGGCGTCGGAAACGAGCGGGTTTTATCGCATGGTGCGTGACATCCGTCGTCTTAGGGCCGCGCTCATCGGTCCGACAAACGACAACGTTCGCGCGCCGGTGTGGATCATGAACCCGATTAGGGCGGACGCCATCGCGCTTAACCCCGCGCCTGGCACGGGCTTGTTCCCGTTCCACGCGGAAGTTCGCGGCGGCAACTTGGAAGGCTGGCCGATCTATCAAAGCACGACGGTCAACCCTGATACGATCATCGCCATGGACGCGGCGGACTTCATCACCGCCGGCCAGGGCGCGCCGACGTTCGAGGTCTCGGATCAGGCGGTCTTACATATGGAAGACACCACCCCGATGCAGATCACGGGCGACACGACGTCGCCGGCGGTTCCGGTTCGCTCCATGTGGCAAACGGACTCCTACGCGCTTCGTTTGATCTATCGCGTGAATTGGTTGTTATACCGTCCAATGGTCGCCGTCATGTCCGGCTTCACGTGGGGCCGGCTCGACGACACCTTGCCCGGCGCTCTCGCCGCCGACGAAGCAGGGGCCCAGCAGGAGTACGCGCGTTAAGGGCTAATCCCGAAACGAAAAATGGCGGCGGTTCACGTGAATGAACCGCCGCCGCTGGCCGGCCTCACCAATGCCCTGACCTGCCTAACCCGGTCGTGCCAAGCCTGGCCCTATCCTGCCTAGCCTGCCTTGCCTTACCCAGCGCCTCACGGCTCGGGGCAAAAGGACGATAGCACATATGAAGCGTGAAATACAGCCGCGCGACGCTGAGCCGGTCCCTGACCAGGACGGCGTTTTTGGTGTGCGCGGTTTCGATAGTCGGTTCGTTCCGGTGCCGACGACGGCCGACGCCAACGTTGCGTTTGTCCCCGAGGCGCCGCGCGATGGCGGCGTTTACGGGCGCAATGGCCAGACCGGCGTTTGGCAACCAGTGACCGGCGGCGCGATCTTTATCGGACCTATGCCGCCGCCGAACCCTGTGCCCGGCACGCTGTGGTGGCGCAACGATCCTGACGGCGATCTGTTCATCTATTACGATGACGGCGTGACCGAAGCCTGGGTGCAGGCGTCGCCTGGCGGCGGCGGCGCGCCTTCTCCGAGCGGGTTTCGGGGCCCATGGCAGGTCGCTACGAACGTCCCGGACCTCACTGCGATCACGCCTGAGGATGGCTGGACCTGGCTGGCCCAGACGCCGGATCATCGGTTCGCCGAGACGGCCGATGCGACAATCCCCGGTATCGGCGGACAGACAATTTGGAACGGCTGGATCGTCGAGTGGGTCGAGGCCGCGCAAGCTTACGCCGCCTATGACTCCTCGACGCTTAACCTCGATGACGTCAACGCGATAGCCGCGAATTACGTTCTCAAGTCCGGTGACGTCATGACCGGCGGCCTGACGATAGACGATGATCTGTTCGTCACCGGTCACGCCACGAACCCGACTATCCCGTCGAACCCCGAACACTTGACCAACAAGGAATACGTCGATGGGCGGATCACCGGCCTTCTGACCCTGGTCGGCGTCTTCAACGCTTCGACCGGCCAGGTGACGTTCTCGACCGCATCGGGCGTTCCCAACGGGCCGCTGCCCGACGCCGGGCCGACGAACGAGAATTGGTACGTGATCGTCGCCGTCGCCGGCCAGCCGCCCATCGGGCCGCCCGAAACGCAAATCATTCAGAACGTCGGCGACTGGTGGGTCAGCGACGGCGCTCAGTGGCTCTATCTGCCGTTCGGCGGGGCGAGCACGACGGCGCGCAACGTCTCGCTGATCCCGAGCGTGTTCGGCGCCGACAACGTGCAAGAGGGCATGGAGGCCGCCGAGGCGGCGGTCGCGCAGAACACCGTAGATATCGCCGGCAAGGTGGACAAGGCCGGCGATGTGATGACCGGCTCGCTGACCATCAGGGCCAACCTTCCTGTCCTTGCTCTCGATAGTCCCGCGGCGCCGGCGAACAACGGCGTGGTTGGTTCCATCGCCAACATCAATCGCTGGGTGCTCGATCTCGGCGACGGCGCGCCTGAGGCCGGCGCCGCCTCGGGCTCTAATTTTCGCTTGGGCGCCTACAGCGATATCGGAGCGCTGCTTTCCATTCCTCTCGCCATCGAGCGCGCGACCGGGATCGCCACTTTCGGCAATCAAGTCGTTCTCCCGCTCGATCCTATCGACGATGGTCATGCGGCGACCAAGCGCTATGTCGATAGCGTGGTGGGGCGGGTCTACATTGGCTCGACGCCGCCAGCCGGCGCCACTCCTGGCACGCTGTGGTGGCGCGATGATCCGGACGGCGATTTCTATATCCTTTATGACGACGGCTCGTCGGTCCAATGGGTGTCGACGACCAAGCCGGGCCTCGGCGGCCCCGGCGGCGGCGCAACGCCTCCTCCATTCGATGACAGCCATCTCTTGCCTCTGACCGGCGGCACTGTGACCGGCGAGCTTCTGGTGACCGGCCCGACCACCGCGCCGCAAAGCGTCGTCACCCGCGACTGGGTCGAGACGGTCACCAGCGGTTCGCTCTATCAAGGCGGCTGGCAGGTGGCGGCTAACGTTCCGCCGCTCCCCGCCGCCCCGCGACACGGCGATCGATATCTCTGCCTGACCACCAATCCGGCTGTGCCGGAAACCGCGCCGGGCAATATTCCAGGCCTCGCCGGGCGGCCGATCAACAACGGCGCGTACATCATCTGGGACGAGCCGGCGGCCTTATGGCAACTGATCCAGTTCAACCTCGGCGGCGGCCTCACCACCGACACCGCCGATCTGCGTTATCTCAGGCTCGCGGGCGGGACCTTGACCGGTCCGTTATCGCTGGCGGGGCCGCCGACCGTCGACGCGCACGCCGCGACGAAAGCCTATGTGGATAGCCGCGTTCTCAACGAGGCCGGCGTCGGCCCGTGGACCGGCGTGACAAACGGCGCTCAATGGGCTGGCACCAGCGTGCAATGTCGCCTGATCAATGGTGGGGCGAACATACAATGTCGCGGAAAAGTGAGTTTCAACAATCTACAATTTACTGGCTCTAATTTTCAAGCCTTCCAATTACCCGCTACGCATACTCCCGGCGGCATTGGCGGCGCAGTTTGCCCCGCCACCGATGACGCGCAAGCACAAACAACGCTTAGGTCCGCCATGAGCTTTAATTGGAACTCAGGAGATCGGTGGGTATACGCTTCGCGAGTTTTTACCACTACAGCATCTGCCGCGCATTGCTAGTATCGATTTGATAATTCCGAGGACGTAAGGGATGAATGAAACTCTGCTCGCATCCCGCTCGACTTCCCGAACGCTCCGGCGATCGACGACGAGTTCACCGCCTCGAACGGCGCGACCTATCGTTGGGACGGCGATGTTTGGATGCCTGATCGGATCGGGGAGAGGCGTCTATCTGCCGCTGGCCGGCGGGACGATGGAGGGCACGCTCGTCCTCGACGCTAATCCGGTCAGCCCGATGGAGGCGGCGACCAAAGTTTACGTCGACACCATCGCCACCGGCGCGCGAATGATTATCGGCGTCGATCGACGGGACGAACGGGCGCTGCATCTATACGGCGCGCGAGCGGCCTGCCTTCGCCCGCGCCGCTGGTTGACGCCTCGACCGTGCCCTCGGGCTCGGACGTGATTTGCGTCGTCGCCGGCACCATCCCGCCTGATCCGCTCCTGCCGCTTGAAGTGTGGAACATACGGATCGAGGTCGGCGACGTCCTGGTGTCGAACGGCGCGACTTGGATCTTGATCCACATCCCTCGCGCGCACGGTCACCGCCGGCCAGGTCGTGACCATCCCGGCGGTGTTCGGCGCGGCTAACGTTCAAGACGCCCTGACGCAGGCGGCGCTGCAAGACATGCCGCCAGGCGGGGCGGTTGGCCAAATCCTGACGAAGCGCGTCGGGGCCGACTACGACACCGAGTGGACCGATCGCGTCCGACCCGGTCAATTACACCAACATATTCATGAACCGCACGCCGGGCGGCTCTGGCGCGGTTGATCCGAGCGGCTTTGGGATTGGCTCGCAGTCGATCTGGATGCAATCCGGTCCGGCGAACTGTCCGCCGATGACGCCCGGCAATACTACCGGCTTCTGGATGATCAACACTTATCGCGCCGGGTCCACCAAGTTCCAGCAGGCCATTGAGCAGACCAACACCAGCCCCGGCCCCGGAACCATCCTCGCCATATGGGTGCGACCGGGCGGCAATCTGGATACGACCTGGGGGCCGTGGGTTCAGCAGTCGATCAGCAACACCGATGGCGCATTCGTACCGCTGACCGGCACCGCTAATGGCGCGCCGATGACCGGGCGCTTGCAGATCACGACGGCCGGAGGCGCTGAGACTACCGACAGTGGCCAGCTTCAACTTAATGGCCAGACCTCAAGACTAGAGGTGGCGTCCGGCGCCGGCGGCAATTTCCGCTACGTCAACCGGGGCAACGATCAAGGCGGCCTGACCTTCGTCAGCAACGGCGTCCCGACTTATGTCGATTGGCTGATCTTCAACGCGGTGGGCAACTTTGTCTCGCTCAACAGTCCGGGCGGGACCGGGACAACGATCATCAACGGAGACGCGACGATCACCGGCGATCTAAGCGCCACCGCCGGCTCGTTCGCCGGCCGCGTCACCGCCGCGCTCGCGCCGACGCAGAACGCTCACCTCGCCAACAAAGGCTACGTCGATCAGCTATTCAGCGCCGCGCCGATCCTGGTCGGCGTGATTAACGCCGGCACCGGCAACTGCCAGTTCGCCAACGCCACCGTGGGGCCGGTCCCCGCGCCTGGCGCGAGCCGGCACTACATCATCTGCACTACGCCTGGCACGATCCCCGGCGGCCCGGCGGCTGGCATCGTCATGCGCATCGGCGACGAGATCATCGACGTCGATGCTGGGAGGTACGCCGACGTGGGTGCTGATCGCGGTAGGCATGGGCGGCGTTCTGACGACCGCCGATCAGGTCGCGCTGGTGCCCAATGTCGCCGGGACGAACAACGTCCAAGCGGGCATGCAGGTTCTCAACACCAACAAGGTGGAGAAGACCGGCGACACGCTGACGGGAACGCTGCGCTGGCCGACCACGGTTGCATCCAATCCTCCTAACGCCACTGGAACGAGCACGGGCGAACGATTGCGTATTTACGATGCCGCTGGCGCGCCGGGCATGGGCATCGGCGTCGAACCCAGCAACATGTGGTTCAACAACGCCGCCGCGAACAATGGTTACCGGTTCTATCTGGGGGCAAATATTGCCTACACCATGAACAGCACCGGCTTTCAGCTTAAGCAGGCGGGTGTTGGCGGCATCTCCCTTCACAACGGCAGCGCCAGCCAGTGCGGCTATACTGAGTACTTTACGCAAGAGGGCACGCGACGCGGCTATGCCGGCTACAAGGGCGGCGGCAACACGCTGATCATGAAAGCCGAGAACGGATGGAATTGGGAAATTACCGAAGCGTTGCCTTACCTGAACCTGAGCGGCGCGCTCCTGACAACCATGGCCCCCAACACCGAAGGGATAAGGCTAAGAAAGAACAACACCACCGCCAACACCACCACTCCCAGACTGAAATTTGAGGCTAGCGATGGCCGTGCGATGGGGTGGATCTTCGGCATGCAGCTTGGGGGCAATGGCTACTATGGCACTTGGCCATCTCAAATGCGTTGCTCCGTCGGTCTGGGCGGTTTTGGCGAGCAGACCTGCTGGACGAGCGTCGCGTATGGCGGCGGTTGGGTAGGGCTGCGCGTGGAAGGCGACTTGAGCGCTAGAAGCTATTTCAACAATTCCGACGCTTCGCTGAAGACCAACATCGCGCCGCTCGATATCTCGGCTGCGGCGCGGCTGTTCGACGGCATCGTACCGATGCAGTTCCACTGGAAGCCGGTGAAGATCAAGACCAAGCTCGGCGGGGAGATGCCCGGCGTCGATGAAGATCCAACCAGCATCAACCTTGGCTTTATCGCCAACGATATCGAGAAGGTCGCGCCGCAACTGGTGTCGAAGAATGCCGAGGGGAAATCGAGCTACGACCTCACGGCCATGGTGGCTATCCTCTGGGCCAAGGTGAAAGAGCTGGAGGCGAAGCTCGATGGTTGAGTTTGTCTCAGGCAGCATCATGATCCGGGTGATGGGCGAGGGCGGCGAGGGCCTGAAGAAAGGCGACGTCGTTGGCGGGCACACCCATGCCTTCGACCACACCAGCATCTTCTTCTGCGGCAAGTGGCACGTGAGGAAGTGGACGCCCGAGGGCGATCTCGAACACGACTTCGAGCGCGAGGGCCCATTTCATCTGCTCATCGAGGCCGAGGCACGGCACGAGTTCACCTTTCTCGGCGGCGCTCCCGTGGGCTGGGCTTATTGCATCTATTCGCACCGCACGCCGCAGGGCGAGGTGAGCCTCGTCGAGACGGGCTGGACGAAGGCTTACGAGGCCTCTGGCGGTCCGCCCGATTGGTTTCCAAAGGCCGCCGAATGACCGACCAGAACCCGCCGCCGGTCCAATACGATCCGATCTTCTTCCCGCCGGGGCCGCAGATCGGCGACGTGCACGATGCGACCAACGGCCTGCGCTACGTGTGGGACGGCCAGGTCTGGAAGGCGATCCGCCTAGACCCGGACCTCTTTGTCTTGAAGGCCGGCGACGCGCTGACTGGCGCGCTAAGGTGGAATAACCCGCCGCCGAGCGGCGTCGCAATCGACATCACTCAAGGTTCGATCCAAGTTCACGGCGGCGGCGTCAGGGTCGAGGCTCCTGGCGAAATTCTGTCTCCGATCTTCGTCGCCGAGGGCGATCCGGCTGGCTACGCGTTCGGCACGCCTACCGAGCAAAACGGCGGCATCTACAAGAAACGGCAAGAGGGCGTCGTGATCCGTGAAGACCGCGACGGCCATCGGCTTCAGGTCGAGTCCAGCGATGGCGCCAATTTGTGGGAGGTCATGGACGCGCGCGGCGGGACGATCCGCCGGCAAGGCGCGAACAGAGCACTGAACTTTACTGACGACGACAGCGCTGAAAACTTTGCCGCCATTTATCAGGATGGCGCGGGCAGCTTCGTCCTCAGAAAAGGCAATCCAGGGTTCGCCCAGGCGACCTGCGTCCGCACCCGGCCTGGCGACCCGGCCCGCCTGGAGATCGTCGGGGCGCCTGAGCAAGATCTCGATGCGGTTAATAAAGCCTATGTCGACGCCATCGTCGGCGACTATGTCTTGAAGGCCGGCGACGATGTTGAAGGAACGTTACGCTGGACCGACCCGCCGGGCGCGGGCGTGGCGATCGGCATCACGCGCGGCAACGTTGAGATAAATGCCGGCGACATCCGGGTTGACGGCGGGCGTATCGCCGCCAACCTGTTCGACGTCTGGCAAGACGGTAGCGGTTATTTCTTTCAGCGCGCGATTAGCGGCGAGCACGAGGGCGGCCTCATCAAGCATGTTGGCCGCGGCCTCGCCTTGCGTCAGTCGAGCGGCAACCAGCGGCCGGTAATCGAGACTAACGATGGCTCCGAGCAATGGGAGATCGTCGACGCGCGCGGCGGGACGTTTCATCGCGACGGTTCGGCCAACGTCGGCGGTCCGCCGCTCGTTTGGGTCGACGACGGCGCCGTACCCGAGTTGGCGCGGATCTATGGCAGTCGGGCAACCAATAGCGACAGCCTGGGCGCTTTCATTGTTCAGGTTTACGACGGGCAGACCTGGCAGACTGCGCTACGCACTCGGCAAAATGTCGGCGATCTGCCGCGTGTCGAGTTGGTTGCGGAGCCGGTCAATCCCCTCGACGCGACCAACAAGGTCTATGTCGATCAGGCGATAGCGGGCATCGGCGGCGTCGCCGACGACCGTGTGCTCAGGGCCGGCGATACGATGGAGGGGCCGCTACGCACAGCCATCGATCCGGTCGCTGACGAGGACATGGTCAACAAGGCCTATGTCGACGAGGTCGCCGACGACGTTCGGGTCGATCTCGATGGTCGCATCCTCAGGTCCGGCGATACGATGGAGGGGCCTTTACGGACCTCTATCGCCCCTGTCGCCGACGAGGATCTCGTCAACAAGGTCTACGTCGACCGGCTCGTCACCGCCGTACCCGCCATCATCGGGGCGATTGACGCCTCGACCGGCCAGTGCCGGCTGACCACCGGCCCCGGCCCTGTCCCCGATCCGACCGCTGTTCCTGTCGGCAGCTATCTGATCTGCGAAATCGCCGGCACGATACCGAGCGGCCCGGCGGCGGGCATAGCGATGAACGTCGGCGATTGGCTGATCAACGGCGGCGTCTTCTGGCACGAGTTGGCGGTCGGCAATCCTGGCGTGGCCACGACCGCTGACCAGGTGGCGCTCATACCGCCGGTGTTCGGGGCCAACGTGCAGGCCGCGATGGAGGCGGTCGAGGCTGAATTCAGCGCCGTCGACGCCGGGCTTGACGCCCGAGTGTCGAAGGCCGGCGACGTCATGACCGGGCCCCTCACCTTGGCCGGCCCGCCGACCACCGATAACCATGCGACCACCCGCGCCTATGTCGACAGTCACCTGGTCAAGACCTGGGCGACGGGCGCGAGCTACGCGGCGAACGATTTTGTCCGCTACGACAATTTGCTGTTCGAAGTGGTGACGCCGATCCCGTCAGCGCCGGCTCTCCCGGACTTCACCACCATCAGGTGGCTCGCGGGCTCGCAAAGCGACTATTGGGCGGGCACGCGCGACAACGCCAACGCGCTGTGGCTCAACAACGCCTGGGTCCATATCGCCACGATCCCGGCTTACGGCAGCTTCCGCCTGCAGTTGGAATGTTTTGGCTCCAGTATCGATTGCAGCTTCGTGTTCGAGATCGGCACCACTTTCGGCGCGGGCACCTTCGCTATCGTCAGCCAGGCGAAGAACCCGTCCGGCACTCTGTGGCGGCAGTTCCGTCTATCGGCTCAAGGCGGCGGGGCGAACCTGGTCCGCTTCGAGGGCCAGCTAGGCTCGGCCACGGCGCCCAATTTCAAGATCGCTATCAGCGGACTTCGAGTCGACCAGGGGCCAGCGGCGCAAAGGGTCGCTCTGGTCAAGCCACTGATCGCCAGCGCCGCGAACCTCGGCGGCACGCAGTACTTGCTCATGGAGGCCTACGGCAACGGCTCGGTGCAAGCGCCGCGCTTCGATGTCTTCGAGGCGGGCGGCCGGTTCCATTGCCACCACCCGAACGCGGGCGACGCTAACGACGGCGACATCGGGGCGCGCATATTCGCGCGCGGGCTTAACATCATCGGATGTCGGACGGAGGCGACTGATGCGACCGGCGTTGCGGGCCGGTCAATTCGGACGTGGGGCGATTTAGAGTTCACCAGCGGCGCCGGCACAGGTCCGGCGAACATTCTGACCGATCTTGTGGTGAGCAAAAACAGCGCCGTGGTCGATTTGCGGACCGTCGCGGCTACCGGCCAATTCTGCGGCGTCTGGTTTCGCGAGATCGCCAACGCCCGCTGGCATATCGGCAAGGGCAACGGCGCGGCGGCTGAGTTTCGTTTGATTTCCTACAACGACAACGGCGGTGAGATCGGGCACGTCTTCGACGTCAATCGGACGACACGGGTTTTGAATT
The DNA here is from genome assembly GCA_963761435.1 of uncultured Alphaproteobacteria bacterium. Taxonomy (GTDB): domain Bacteria; phylum Pseudomonadota; class Alphaproteobacteria; order Rhizobiales; family Beijerinckiaceae; genus Roseiarcus. The sequence goes on from CAVXHJ010000019.1 coordinate 30,534, forward strand.
TCCTGGTGGGGCCGACCGTCAACGGCACTCCGCTCCTCGATACGACCGCTGGCGACGCCCGCTATCTGCGTCAGATCGGCGGCGTGCTCAGCGGCGATCTGTCGATTAACAACAATGCGCTAAAAGCCATTCGCTTCAACCGCGCCAATGCCGCGAACAGCTTCTGGATCACTACCGGCACCGCCAACGATGACCGTCTGAATATCGGCTGCCGCACTGACGCTAGCGTCTTTTTCGATGTGCTCAACATCCACCGGGCGACCGGGGTGACGGATTTTGCTCGCCGCCCGACCGTCGCCGGCGTGCCGATCCTGGCCGAGAGCGATAGCGACGCGCGCTATACGCCGCGCGCCGAAGTAACGCGGCTCGAGCAGCGGATTGCAACGCTCGAAGCCAGGCTGGCGCAGCTTGAGGCGCGGACATGAACCTCGCCGAAGCCCGCCGCCTCCGCGCCGTCGAAGCCGCGCGCCGCAGCCGCCTCGAAGCGCAGTTCGTAACCTGGCGACCGACGCCGACGCGCGCGGAGTGTGACGCCGGCGGGGTGACGCTCATCAAGGCTTGGGACCTCAGCGAAATTGATCCGCTGAGTTTTGATCCGTTCGAACCACCCGGTCGTCCCGACGATGGTCGGCCTGTCTCGCTCGCGCCGCCGGTCGTCACCGGCCTCGCGCGAGTCGGCGACACCCTAATCGCCTCGACCGGCGTTTGGACGCCAACGCCGACGACCTTCGCGTATCAGTGGCGGCGCGGCCCCTACGATATCGAAGGCGCGACCGCCGCGATCTACGTGCCGACCGTCGTCGACCTTCGCTGGCCGATCAGCGTCCGCGTCACGGCGGCGAACGCGATCGGCTCGGCGATCGTCTTCAGCCTGCCGACCGCGCCCGTCCTGCCGGCCGCGCCGGTCTGCGGTCATATTCCGGTCGTTACCGGCGAGCCTGAAATCGGCGAGCAGCTGACCGCCAGCCTTGGCGCCTGGTACGGAACGCCGTCCGCCTTTGTCTTTTCGTGGGTCCGCGATCTCGACGTCATCGCCGGCGAAACCGGCCGCGCCTATACGCCGACGGCGGCCGACGAAGGCTTTACGCTTCGCGCCGGGGTGCGCGGCGTCAATATTGGCGGCGCTAGTTCCGTCACCTATTCGACCGCCGTCGGGCCGGTCGGCGGGGCGACGGCGCCAACCGCGCCGCCGGTCAACCTGGCGCTGCCGGTCGTCACTGGCGTCACCACGGTCGGACAGAACCTCGTATCGAGCGTCGGCGCGTGGGCCAATGCGCCATCGGCCTACGCGCGCCAGTGGCTGCGCGACGGCGCGAACATCGCCGGCGCGACGGCCATCGGCTACACCCTAATTGCAGGCGACCTCGGGGCCATGATCGCGGTCCGCGTCACCGCGACGAACGCGCTCGGTTCGGCCGACGCGACTAGCGCGGAAGTCGGCCCGGTTGACGATCTTCCGGTGCAAGGCCAGCCGCCGATCAACGTCACGTCGCCAAGCTTGTCTGGGATGCACCAGGTCGGCGCGACGCTCACCGTCGACAACGGAACTTGGGCCGGCGGTCCGACATTCTTCGAATTCGAGTGGCGTCGAGGGGCTGTCATTATCGCTGGCGCGAATGGGCAGACGTACACCCTGGCGCCGCTCGACCAGAATTGGGCGATCTATTGCAAGGTCGTCGCCGGAAATGCGGACGGCCTATCGCAACCGGCGCAATCGCAGATGGTCGGTCCGGTCCTCGCCGCCGGCGTGCCTTACGCGACCACATTGCCGACCGTCACCGGCGATCCGCGCTCCGGCGAAACGCTCACCGTCGCCGACGGAACTTGGACCGGCGCCCCGACCGCGTTCGCGTATGCTTGGCTGCGCAACGGACTTCTGGTTTCCGAATACGAGGCTTCGTTCGATTTGAGCGATGCGGAGATCGCGTCGACAATCGCTTGTCGCGTCACCGCGACGAACGCGACAGGCTCGGCTTCGTTCGATAGCGCGCCTGTAGGTCCGGTCGTTCCGGCCGGCGCGCCGTAAGGCGCTTAAAAGCGGAGCTTCGATCATGACGAAACTGACCCTTAAAGAAATCTATCAGTCGCGCGTCGTATCCAAGATACAACCGGGCGAGTGGGAATATCCGGCTCAGCAAGTCGGCGAGTTTCCGACAACCCGGCCGACGCCGCAGCAAGCCGAGAACGACTTGCTCGGCGCGACGCCTGGCGCAATCACGATGATCAAGATTTGGGACTTAGCGCCGATCGACCAATCGAGCTTCGATCCGTTCGAGCCGCCGGGCCGGCCGGCCGGACCGATCAATACCTCGCCGCCGGTCGTGACCGGCACGGCGCAGGTCGGCGGCAGGCTTGAGTGTCGATGTCGGCCAGTGGACCGGCGTCGGAATTCAATACACCGGCGCGTGGCTTCGCAACGGTACGGCGATCCCCGGCGCCAACGGTCCGACTTACGATTGCGTGGCCGCCGACCTCAACGCGATCATCATCGCCAGGATCACCGGCGACCACCGCTGAAGGTTCGACCAACGCCACCAGCAACGCGGTCGGTCCGGTCCTGCCGCTCGCGCCGACCAATATCATCGTGCCCAATATCACAGGAAATACGGTCGTCGGCGAGACGCTTACGACGACGAACGGAAACTGGGCGAACGCCCCGACGTCGTACACCTATCAATGGCTCCGCAACGGAACGAACATCGGCGCTGCGATCACGTCGACGCGGACCCTTTCCGGCGCCGACAACGGGACGCTGATCTCCTGCCGCGTCAACGGCGGTGAACGCCGGCGGCAGTACGCCGATCGTTTCCAACGAAGTCGGGCCGATCACGACTATCCTTGCGGACGAGCCTGGCGATGGACCCGCGCCCGAGCCCACGGAACCGCAGCAGAGGTCAAAGCGATGATGAAGACTCGGGACGAGCGGCGCGCCGAGCGCGACGAGGCCTTTCGCAAGCCGCGCGGAAAGCCAACCCCGACCCAGGAGGAGGCCGACCTCGCGGCTCTCGGCGTGCCTCATGCTGATCGCCGCCATGAGCCCAGCGGCGCCGGACTGGACAAGCACGTCGAACGCAACCGCGAAACGACAGCGCGAGATGCTGCCGGGTCGCGACCAGCGCGGCGATTACAAAACGAGATGATCGCGTGGCACGGGCTGAAACGGATGAAGTTCGGCCTTGGCGGCGAGGTAAGCAGAGTAAGCGGCTTCTGGAGTGTTGAAGCGGCCAAGATGTCTTCGCCTTTTGTCGGCCCCTGTGATCCGAACGCGCCACTTGCGGGACGGTGGATCGTACATGACTCCGGTGAAGCCAGACGTGCTGTCGCATCGAAGCTTCTGGTTGTGGTTCTGTTGGCTGCGCGTAGCTTCGCGCAAGTTGCCCATGACGTTCTCGTTCGTGGTGCCGTTCCGATGGTCTATCTCGTCCGCCGGCCAGGCTCCCGTCGACAGCGCCCAGACAATGCGATGCGCCATGAAGTTCCGTCGTCTGCCGGCGATCGTCACTCGCACAAGAACGTGGCCGTGGTGGAGAGGGCGGCCGGCGGAACTTCCGGCGTACATAACGTTCCATCGTCGCCAAGCTCGCGCGGCGGCGAAATGCTCGCGTGGCCTCTTGCGCCAGCGTCAACGCACCGGTCAACGGCCAGAGGTCGAAACACTCGCGAAGGTAGGCGATCGGAATGTCGGTATCTTTGGCCTTTGGCATAGCGGCGAACGTATAACCTTTGGGCCGCGAGGTACATGAGTGGTCGACGGCGTTGGCCTATTAACCAGAGCAAGAAACTGGCTTGCGAAGGCGGCGGAAGGGGCTGTCCGGCCCGGACCATTGTACCTTCCCCTTTCCGGCGGCTGGCTCGCGGCCGACGCTCCGTGGAATTGGTGGCAGTCGGGCTATGCCCTTGAAGGGACCGGCACGTCGGCCATCGTGGAAGCGTGCGTCTCGGCCTATGCGCAGACATCCGCCATGTGCCAGGGCGACCATTGGCGAGAAACGGGCAAGGGCGGGCGCGAGCGGGTTGATAGTTCCGCGGCGTCACGGCTCCTGCGCCATCCGAACGCTTACCAGACCTCGAGTGACTTTCATCTCAACCTGACGCGCCAACTGTACACAGAAGGCAACGCTTACGCGCTGGCGCTGCGCAACGACCGTTTCGAGGCCGACGAGTTCCATCTGATGAACTCCAAGCTCTCGCGGCCTCAAGCTTCGGTCGACGGTGATATTTTCTACCGGCTGGCCGGCAACGAGGTGATCGCGCGCCAGTTGGGCGGCGATGCGATGCAGGAGTTGATCGTTCCGGCCCGCGACGTCTTGCATGTCAAGCTGAACGCCAGGCGGTCGGACGCGCCCTGGCCGCTGATCGGGCAATCGCCGCTCGACTCCGTCTATGGCGACCTCATGACGCAGCGCGCGATCATGGAGAGCCAGGGCGCATTCTACCAGAACCAGGCGCGGCCGAGCGCCGTGCTTTCCACCGACCTCACCCTCTCGCGCGAAGAGGTGGAGCAACTCAGGCAGCGGTGGGAAGACCAATCCAGGGGCTTAAGCGCCGGCAAGACGCCGATCCTGACCTCCGGCCTCAAGGTCATGCCATGGAACGTTTCGTCGCGCGACGCGCAAATGGCCGAGTTCCTCAAGCTCTCGGAGGAGCATATCGCGCTGGCGTTCCGTATTCCGCTTCAGATCCTTGGTCTCGGCGGCGGATCACCGGCCGGCTCGACCGAAGTCTTGATGCGGATGTGGGTGGCGACGGGCTTGGGCTTTGCGCTCAACCACATCGAGGAAGCCTACGGGCAGTTCTTTCGACTTCGCGGTCCGCCTTACGATTACGTCGAGCTGTCGACCGATTCGCTTCTGCGCTCGGCCGAGAAGGACCGCATCGACGCCCTCGTCAAGGGAGTTCAGGGCGGCATCTACTCACCCAACGACGCCCGCAACATGGAAAGTTTGGATAGCGTCCCGTTCGGCGATGAGCCGCGCGTTCAGCAGCAAGTCGTCCCATTATCGGCGGCTGGCAAGATCGGGCCAGCGCCAGGTCCACCCAGCGCGCCTCCTGCGCCAGGCAACCCCGCACCAGTAAAGGACCGCGAACATGACATCCGGCAAGCTATCAGCAGGATCTACGTCGGGCTCGGGACCTACAACGCCCGACGATGACGTGATGGGCGAGGCGATCGGCCGAGTCCTCGGCGATCAGCTGCGCGACATGGAGCAGAGGCTCGCTCTGGCTATCTCCAATGTCGAGAAGGTCAAGCTGGAGGCCAGCGCGGTCCTGGCGCGCATGGAGTCCACCTTCTCGACCTACATCATGGGCGTGAAGCACACTGAGCTTGAGCCGAGGCTCATCACCGTCGACCGCGAGATCGAGCGCATCCGGATGTTTATCCAGCCCGCGGCCGGCGAGCGTGGGGGGCTCGGCCCGCAGGGCGAACGCGGTTTCAAGGGCGACCAGGGCGAGCCAGGCCAGACCGGCGCGGTCCAGGCGCCGAGGGCCCGCATAGGCCCGCAAGGGGTCCAGGGCGAACGCGGTCCGCAAGGCGCGCGGGGCGAGCCGGGTCAGAATGGCGAACCGGGCGAGATCGGTCCGATCGGCCCGCAAGGCATCCAGGGCGAGCGTGGCCTACAGGGCACGCGCGGCGATCCTGGGCATAACGGTTTCAACGGCGAGCCGGGGCAGATCGGTCCTATGGGGCCGCCCGGCATCCAGGGCGAGCGCGGCATCCAGGGCGAGCGCGGCGATCCTGGGCATAACGGTTTCAACGGCGAGCCGGGGCAGATCGGTCCGATGGGGCCGCCCGGCATCCAGGGCGAGCGCGGCATCCAGGGCGAGCGCGGCGATCCTGGGCATGAACGGCCTCAACGGCGAGTCAGGCGAGATCGGCCCCATGGGCCCCCAAGGCGTCCAGGGCGAGCGTGGGGTCCAGGGCGCGCGCGGGGAGGCAGGGTTAGCCGGGTCTGCCCGGCGAGGTCGGTCCTGGGGGCCCCCAGGGCGTCCAGGGCGAGAAGGGCGCGCAAGGGGCGCGAGGCGAACCCGGCGAGCGCGGCTACAAGGGCGACCGCGGAGACAAGGGCGAGACCGGCGAGACGGGCGCGACCGGCGCCGAGGGCCAGACCGGCCTCATGCCCGTCGCCACGGACTACGTGGCCAAGAAGGTCTATTATCGGGCGGACTGCGTCTATTTCATGGGCGGGCTTTACCAGGCCAGGAAGGATACCGGCGAGCCGCCGCATGATGGTGACGCCTGGCAGCTCCTCGCTGCCCCCGGCCGCGACGGAAGAAGCGCGGTCTCGCGCGGCACCTACGACCGGCAGATCAACGATTATCGAGAGCTGAACATCGTCATGTCGAATGGCTCGTCCTTCATCGCCAAGCGCGACGATCCCGGCGATTGCCCGGGTGACGGCTGGCAAGCCCTCGCATTGGTCGGCAAGCGCGGCGAGCAAGGCCAGCCTGGCGCCAAGGGAGCGAAGGGCGACCGGGGCGAGCGGGGCGAGCGTGGAGCGTCAGGCGTCGACGGCAAGCCGGCGGTGGCGTGGGTTGCTTGGGAAGTTGACAGGGACGCTTACACGGCGACTCCTATCCTCAGTGACCGCAGCCTAGGGCCGCCACTTCCACTGAGGCCGTTGTTCGAACAATTCCAGAGCGAGACTGAAGGATGATCCAGGGTCAATTCAGAAAGGCCGGCGGCGAGAGGTCACTCTATCGGGCTTGCCTCGCCGTTGGCATGCGGGCGCGTGGCCAGGCCCACCCATGGGCCGAGGATCACGTCATCGACATGGTGCTGCGCGCGGCGCAATCGCCAACCAGCATGGCCGACGCGCCGGACTTGGTCACGGTGATGACCGAGTTTCTCACCAGCCTTCAGCCCCAGAGCGCTGCCGCTTCGCTATTCGCCCTTGCGGTCAATCTGAGTTTCGGGCGGGCCGGCGCGATCGCGCTGCCGACCCTAACCGACACCCCGCAAGCCGTGTGGGTGCGCGAAGGCGCGCCGATCCCGGTCGCCATCGGCCTCTCGTCCGCCGTCTCGCTCGTGCCGTACAAGATGGCGACCATCCTCGCCCTTTCGAATGAAATGATGAATTCATCGTCGGCGGAAGCGGCCATGCGGGCGATGCTCCTCAGCAACATGGGCCCCGCGCTCGACCTGGCCTTGTTCTCGGCTGCGCCAGGCGTTCCCGGCCTCAACCCGCCGGGGCTCCTCAACGGCATTCCGGCGCTAACGCCGCCGGCGACCGGGGCCAATTCGGAGGCCATGATCCAGGACATGCAGGCGCTCGTCACCGCACTCGCCCCTTACGGCGGCAACGGCAACATCGCCTTCATCGCCTCGGCCAAGCATTGGGTGCGGATGTCGAAGACCGACCTTGGCGCGAAGGGCTATCCGGTCTTCGTCGCCTCCAACCTCACCAACGAGCTAATCGCGGTCGCCGCCAGCGCGCTGGTAGTCGCGATCGACCCGCCGACGATCGAGGTTAGCAATCAGGCGGTGTTCCACATGGAGGACGATCCCACGCTCGTCCGGCCTATCGTCGACGACGCTGGCGTCCTGGCGGTCCCGGTCCGCTCGTCGTGGCAGACCGACAGCGTTGGCCTCAAGTTTCGCTTGCCGGTGTCATGGGCGCTTCGGGCGCCGGCCGTGGCTTGGCTAACCCCGACTTGGTGATCCTTTAAGTGGCCGACGTTACAGTCAAGGTGCTCGATGAGCCGACCGACAAGAGTTTCTTGTCGCTCGAGGAAGCCAAGGTCATGTTGAAATTGCCGGCGACCGGCGGCAATCCGGCGGACGATGCGCTGCTTGAACTCCAGATCGCACAAGCGTCAGCCGTTATCATGCGTCTCTGCAACCGTCAGTTTGCTAAAACCAGGGTCCAGGAAACCTGGCGCGGCCTTAGGCATCCGACAATCTATCTTCGCCAATGGCCGGTCGCGGATGACGACCTCGAGGAGATCAACGGCGCGCCGGCCATGATATTCGAACTGGAAAACTATTCCGGCAAGCTGCGGGTCGAGCACATGGCCGACCCGATCAGCATCGTCTATTCGGGCGGTTACGAACTGCCGGACGATGCGCCGGACGATCTGAAACACGCATGCTTATTGCTGGTGCGCCAATCGCGCACCGAGGCGACGCGCGAGTCGGTCGAAGGGATAAGAATGCTGGCGCACAAGGAAAGCCGGGTCATGTTTTTCGACCCTAACGCGGCGACGGCCAAGGCGGCAGGCGGCCCGGCAAGCGGACTTCCACTCGGCGTCGATGACCTATTGAGCCGCTACATTCGCGACTGGGTTTAGCTACGGAAATCAAAGCCGACTTCGACCCCGGCGCGATCGAGCGCCACCTCGATAAGATCGAACGCCAGATGGAGGAGCTTCGCGCCGAGCTTCCGGTCGCCTTCGCCGATTGGCAGTCCGACGACATGCGCCGCAAGAAGCCGCGAACGAAGACGATCGACGTAGAGCGGCCGACAGCGAATTTCACCCGCGCCTCGACCTTCATCATGCCGACGTCGCGCTACCGAGTGAAGAAGCGTCGCCGCATCATCCGCCGACTCAAAAAGGCCGGCCAGCACGAGCGCATTGTCCAGAGCAACCGGCCGATCCTCCGCGCCGATCTCATCCGTCAATTCAAAGAGCGCTTCGTCGCGTTGCTCGACAACGCTTTCTGACAGGAGGCGGCCATAGGCCTCGACTTTTCGATCCTGACCAAGCAGCCCCAGATCGACATGTTTGCGCGGCCAATCAATGTCACTCCGATTGGCGGGGCGACTTATGCCAGCCGCGGCATCTGGCATCGCGACAACAATGATTTCCTCGCCGAGGACAACTCGCTCGTCACTGACCACAAGGTGTCGATCGACGTCCTCGACTCCGAGTTCGCGGTCGTGCCGCGCCAGGGCGACATCATCGATATCCCTGCCGACGGGACCGTACCGGCGGAAGGGACCTTCACCGTCTTAAGCGCTCATGGCGACGGCGGCGGCATGACCAATCTCGTCCTCGAAGAGTACATCACGACCGTAGTCGGGCCGTCGCCGCCGTCGCCGCCAAGGCAACGTGGCCGCCTGTGATTGTCGCCGAAGACGAAGATCCGGCGCGAGGCAGTTTTTCCGAAGCCATCCGCAACCGGATGCTGGCGGAAGCGATCAGCCTACCGTTCTTCGCTCAGCTTCATGCCTCGCGTCACCAGGGCGTTGCCGATCGTCCCCGCCGACCTGCCAATCCTCGGCTGCTATCTCGGCGAGGAAACGATGATCCCTGACGGCGACCTGAACGCCGGCGCGCTCAAGTTCATCACGACCGTCCGTCTCGGCTGGTCGATCATGGTCGCCGAAAGCGACAAGGAAAAAGCAGAGCATCAACTCGAGGGCGCTTACGTCGCCCTGATCTACGGCGTCTTCTGCAATCCGGGTCTCACCAGCATGCTCGACACGACCGACTACGCGACCGGCGCAAGCACTGTCTACAACGCGCGCTTCGAAGGCGTGCAGCGCCAATCGGCGCGCACGGTCTGGGGCGCGTTCCTTCTCGATAACGAAACCCCCGTCGCCGAGAAGCAATACGAAATGACGCTCCAATACCGGCGCACGTTCAGCCCCGGCCCGTTCGATGACCTGGAGGAAATCGATGTCACGACGTCTTTCCCCGTCTACCGGACACCGGAGGAGCGCGAGCGCATCCAGCAAATCCGACAGCAGCTTCTCTTTGTCACCCAGCCGCCAGCTCCAAGAAAGGACCGCCCCAATGGTTGAAGTTTCGCTATGCAACCGGTCCTCCACGAGCACGCCACTCGGACACCGCCGCCCGCGCCGTCGTTCGAGATCGAAGAGCGAGCGAGCTTTGGAGCGTATCCGCGTGGCGACGGCGATCACAAAACGGTTCGGGTCGAGCCGCGCGATGCCAGCATTGCGCGAGATCCTGAAGCATCCGAACGCGCGCCCGCTTTCCCAAAGGCGGCGGTTCGGCCGAATGGCCCGATCGACCAGTTTACCACGCAGACGCCTCAAGGACGGCGACATCCGGCTGGCCTCCGACCAACGCAAGCGCGCACTTAAGCTCGAATCGGCGCCGGCGCGCAGGCTGAATGAACCCGCCCGGCGGAATCCTCCAGATCGACATCATACAGCGACGACAGCCGGCGGCGACCTGTCCCGGCAATGCATTCCGCGACCATCCAACGGCACTCCACCAAACGGCAGCGCAAGGAGGACTCTCAGCCATGCCTATCGCCTTCTAGCAACATCCCGGCCAATTGGCAAGTCCCTTTGTATTGGGTCGAGCTCGACAATTCAGCATGGCTGGCCTCGGCCGACCCAATCTGCCCGCCCTTCTGACCGGCACGATGCTTTCTGACCGGCGACGCCACCCCCGGCGTTCCGGTCCCCATCGCCACCCAGGCGCAGGCCGACGCGCGCTTCGGCATCGGCTCGGAAGTGAGCCGCATGTTCAAGGCGTTTTTCGCCAACGGCTTCGCCAACCAGGTCCGTGGCATGGGCGTCCTGGCCCACGCCTGCGGCGCAACCGGCGACCGGGAGCCATGACGATCGCCGCGCCGCCGACCGACTTCGGGAACGCTCCATCTCTACATCGGCGCTGACCATGTCCCGGTGAACGTCTCCGAAACCGACACCGAGGAGGAGATCGCCAACGCGATCGCCGACGCGATCAACGATAGCGAGTGGCTTCCGGTGACGGCCTTCGCCGGCACGGCGTGCCGCTCGCGCCGAGCAACACCACCGCCGCCGGCCATGTCCGGCGGAACCGTGGTCGGCGATCGAACATCGGCGTCGACCAACGGCGTCTGGGACGGCAACCCGCCGCCGGCCTTACACCTATGCCTGGAACAGCGACGGGACGGCGATCGCCGGCGAGACGACGCAACAGCTACACGCTCGTCGCCGCCGATGACGGGGCGACGATCTCGGCGACGGTCACGGCGACCAATAGCGAGGGAACGGCGTCGGAAGACTCGAACCCGATCGGTCCGATCACGCCTACCGCGCTCGCCGCGCCGCTCAACGTCACTCCGCCGGTCGTAACCCGAGACGGCCCGCGTCCGTTACCGTCGGCCGTGGCAGCCAACCGCAGTCGGCCGCACCCGCGCGCTGGCGCCGGCCGATATCGCGCCTGACCTGCAAGTGGGCCGGCGTCAACGGCAACGACATCCGCATCTCGCTCAACTACTACGGCGACGTCGGCGGCGAAATCCTTCCGCCGGGCATCGATATCACCGTCACCGCGCAGATGACCGGCGGAACCGGCGTGCCCGACTTCACCGACGCCATCGCTGGCCTCGGCGAGTCGGTCTACGAGTTCGTCGCCATGCCCTACACCGACGCCACATCGCTCAATGCCTGGGAAGCTCGAATACGGCTTCAGCGACTCGGGCCGCTGGGGATGGATGCGCCAGCTCTACGGGCACATCTTCTCGGCCAAGCGCGGCACCTACGCCTCGCTCATCGCGTTCGGCTCGACGCGCAACGGCGCTCAGACTTCGGTCATGGGCTTCGAAACCGCATCGCCCTCGCCGTGCTACGAATGGGCGGCGGCCTACTGCTCCAAAGCCCAGCGCGCCTTGATCAACGATCCGGCGAGGCCGCTTCAGACCTTGACGCTCGAAGGCATCCTTCTCGCCCAGCCGAGCGATCGGTTCATCATGTCGGAGATCAATCTGCTGGCGGCCTACGGGATCGCCACGCAGATGGCGAGCGCCGACAACGTCCAGCCGATGATATCGCGAGAAACCACCAGTCTACGGTTGAATCTGTACGGCTTCGAGGACGACGCCTACGAACTGGTGACAACGCTCTCGACCTTGGCGGCGCTCCTGCGCGGTCAGCGCCAGGTCATCACCACCAAATATGCGCGGTGCAAGCTCGCCAACGACGGGACGAGGTTCGGCCCCGGCCAGCGGGTGGCCACGCCGGGCATCATCAAGGCCGAGCTGGTCAGCAACTATCGCGTCGACATGTTCAATGGGCTTGTCGAGGACATCCGCAACTTCAAAAACCACCTGATCGTCGAACGCGACCCGAATAACCCTAACCGAATGTCTGTGCTATACCCGCCGGATCTTATCAATCAACTTCGAATTTTTGCGGTTTTGGCTCAATTCAGGCTTCAGTACGATCGCGGACTCGACGTCCAGATCGCGGCTTAACCAGCTTCCAGTGCGTGGAGCATCGATAAGGCGACTTTCCGCTTTTGGGGCGGAAGTCGTCTGAAGATCGCCGCCGCTGCGTTGCCGGCGTCGGTTTTGAGGTCTGCTCGGCCAAGCAAGGCGTCGGTCGTCACGCCAAAGAACTCTGCGAGCTTGACGAGCTGCTCAAGGGCAGGGCGGTTCCTGTCAAGCTCATAGAGGGCGATTGACGCCGGAGCGAGGCCCACTATGGCGGCGAGCTTGGCTTGGGATAAATGATGTTGATTGCGGAGGGCCGCCAGCCGCTTGCCGAGGCCGGCAAAGTCAGCTGTTCGTTGAGGACGCGCCACGCCAGTCTTCCTCCGTGATCGACGACATGGGCGCGAGGCCGGTGCGCAGCCTTGAACAGCATCCAATCGCCCGGCCCCATCTGCCGGACGCCCGCCTCCCAATCGCGCCACGCCTGAGCGCGACGATAGACGGCGGCGGCCGCCTCGGCCTCGGTCAGGCCAAGCTGGGCGCGAGCGTCGACGATCATGGCCGGAGTCGGATTGGCCCAAGGGTTATCGGCGCGGGTCCGCCGGCTACGGTTCTCATGGCCCATAGGCTAGCTCCTCACCAAGTGGCCATGCTGCCAATCGAAGACCGTCCCCTCAGCGGGACACGGATCGTCAGGCGCGGCGAGCATCTTGCGCCACTCGTCCTCGGTAACGCCGAGCGCAACCGCGGGCTGCCAAACAGCCAGCGTCTCGAAATGCGAGGCAGGAACGAAAGCCTCGATATCGTGGATCGACTCGATGGGAATGGGACGGTCGACGCAATCGACACTCACGAGGTCCACGCGGCAAGGAATCGAAGGATCGATGGCCGCAGGCGCGACGCCGTAAAAGTCGATCGAGGCCCTGATCTCGACCAGCCCGACCTCAGGGTCATGGCCGCGCACGCGGATGAGATGCGGGTAAGGCAGGGCCGGATAACGCGAAGGAAGAAGCTCCAGCTTGGTCAGGAGATCAATGCTGCTCCCACGGCCGACAGCAAGGTCCAGACCGGTGGGCGGGTAATAACGAATGGTCAGCTTCAAGGTCGGTTCCCTTCAAAGTTTTGGCCGGAGCTTAAAGCTCCGGCCTGTTGCAGTTGCTAGCGGTTCCAATAAGTGAGCGACTCACCCGACTGGCGCAGATACCGCATGGTATCCTTGCCTTTCTTCCAAACGAGCTTGTCATCGTCCCGGCGACCGGGCGTCTTGGGAATGCCGAGCACCTTGATCGGCCGTCCGTCGAGGACTCCCTCCAACTGGTCGTGGTTCTTGCCGCTGATGAGTTTCGCCTGCGTCAAGCCCTGCGACTCGACGCCAGCAAAGATCGCGCGGGTCATCTTGTTCACCGTGTTCTCCAAACCCCTGAAAGCCGGCGAGGCGCCCGGTAACAAGCTTTATATAGGACAGATGCTTAGTTTTAGCAAGCGCAATCGGACGGCGGGCGCCGATTGTCTAGGCCGCCGCCGCAGCCTTCGCGGCGCGGTGCTTGGCCCAACGGTTGCGAGCGGCCTCCGCGCTCCTAGCCCGCATCTCAGGAGAACGAACCAGCCCGCGATTGGCCTTGCTGATCTTAGCGCGATACTCGAGAGATCTCATCTGATTGCGACCAGCCTCCGCCATCTTGGCCCGCGTCTCAGGAGAAACAGTCCGCTTGCGGGCAGCCTCTGCGAGCTTAGCCCGCGTCTCAGGAGAATGGATCCGCCCGCGAGCGGTCTCCGCGATCTTGGCGCACCACTCGGGAGACCTGATCTGATTGCGACTCGCCTTGCTGATCTTGGCGCGCGTCTCGGGAGACTGATTGCGGTGCGACTCCGAAAGCTTAGCGCGCATCTCGGCGGAAAAAACCCGCCTGCGACCGATCTCCGCGAGCTTGGCCCGCGTCTCAGGAGAAACGACCCTATTCGGGTTGGCGTCACCGCCATCGGTCCTATTAGTAAGCGGCCCCTTGCCAAGGTCGGCTCGGCCAACCGCCGCGATCCACGCGATCTCGTAGGTGCAAGCCTGAGCATAGGTGAGACCGGTAGCAATCTTGACCGTGGGAATATCGGTCCAGCCGTTCGCCCACATCTTGCGGATGATCGCGACCTTGTGCGGATTGACAAGCCTCCGCGTGCCGCGCGCCTGGGCCTCATGCGCGACCCAACGGTCGCGAGTGGAACCGATCCCGACATAGAAGGGCTCAAAGGTCTCGCGAAACTTGACGTAAAGATACCAGTCCGAGCGCATCACGCCCTCCGAAAATTGACGGTCAGGACATTGTCCTGGCGCTCGAGGATGCGCGGCTTAGGCTCCTCGTCCGGGGACATCTCCGTCGCGACCTCGGCGATATGCTGGAACAGCAAGGCGAGGTTCGGCAGGGCCTCGATGGTCATGCCCTGAGCAATAACGTTGGCGAGGAAAAGCTCGCCGGTATGGGCGATCTGCTTCCGGTCCATGCAGGCCAGATCAGCGGGATTGATAATCACGGTCTTAGCTCCAAACCCCCGAGAAACCGCCGAGGCGCGCGGTGTTTCGCCCATAACTGGGGCTCATCAGTCAGGCTGATTGCCTGAGACACCTGATCTTCGACCGACTTCTACGGTTCACCGGGGATGCGCGTGTGTCCCCCTGCAGGCCTCTTATGACGCGGCGTAGAGGCGACCGCCCTTGTGCTTGCAATAACCGGCCTTGGCCGCCCGCTTGCGGTCGCGCTCGATGCGCGGCCGAAAGAGCGGGGTCCGCAGATCCTTGGCGATCGGATTGCGCCTCGGACGCGAGGCGACGATCTCGGCGGTAAGCTCGGTGAAGATGCGGCGAGCCTCCTGACGGAAGGCCTCGTTCTTCGCGATGGCGGCGGGAATCCGAAACGGAAAGCGCCGCAGGCGGCGGGTCTTCATTGCTCAAACCTCCAACCCCTGATCTCCGGCGGGGCGCCCGGTGACGCGTAGTTAGCGTAAGCGTTCGCACTTGTCAATAGCTAGCACGGAGAAATCACTATGGCCCAGAGGATCGCTGGCACTGCCTTCATCACGGTCGATGGTAATCAGCTCGCCCTAAGAGGTAATCTAACCGTCAGTCCAAGCGCTGTCGAGCGTACAATGTTGGCAGGACAAGATGGTGTGCACGGATATCAAGAATTACCGCGTGTACCATACATCGAAGGCGACTTCTCCACTATGTCTGACATGCTCATTGAGGATATCGACGCGCAAGTCAACGTGACGGTCGTCGCATCTCTTGCGAACGGCTTGATCTATAGCCTCACGGAAGGTGTATGCAAAGCCGGTTCGGAGCCGAACGCGCGTGACGGCCAGGTCCGTATTCGTTGGGAGGGGACAACTTGTGAGGAGATTTCCACCTAATGAACAAGCTCCGCGAAGGCTTCGTCCACGCCGACGAATCCGAAAACCACGAGAAGCCGGCGCTGTCGAAGCCCAAGATTGTTTACACGCCGCCGCCGAAGGCCGAGCCCGAACCGGAGCCGCCGGCCAAGGCGGCCGCCGCGGAAGCGCCGCCTCCGCTCGACCTTGACGAGCCGGCGCCGGAAGTAACGTGGCCGGTCGTTCTCAAGCTCCTGCACCGGCCGACCCGCGACGTGAATAACAAGATCATCCACGAGCTGACCTTGCGCGCACCGACAGCCGGCGACCTGATGCGGTGCGGCGGCGCTCCTGTCCGGATCGACAGCAAGGGCGACGTGATCGTTGACGCCGAGCGGATGACCCAGATGCTCGCCATCCTCGCGAACGTCTTTCCGCCGATGATCGAGATGCTCGACGCGCGCGACTGGATCAGCTGCTCGTTCTTCATGCAGCGATTTTTTTTGCCGAACGCGGCAACGTGGATGCCAACGCCGACGACCCAATCTTCGACGCCTATAGCCTAGCCCACTTCTACGGTCAGAACCCCGACGTCTTTCTCGCCATGCCGATTACGGCCTTGCGCGACCACATCGCCAACACCATCCGCCTGCGCCAGGTCCAGGCTCGCGAGCGCCGTCGCGCCGAAGAAGATAATGACTAGTTCTACGCTGTTGTTGCCGGCGTTCGGTTTTGGTTATATATTCGGAGTAGGTGGAGAGCGGGTTCGCCATCCCCCACCGCCGTGCTTAGATCACGAAGGACACCCGAAACCGGATCTTCCAGCCCGATTTCGTTTTCGTAATCGTCACGGCAATCATGATGGGTACGACCATCGTGATTCCTCCGTTCAAAGCGAACGAGGCTTACGCTCAAAGCCGGGGGAGCCCGTCTCCCCCGGTGACGCCGCTGGATCGGCGCCTTCACTTCCGCCCACTTTGACCTTGAAACTATAAGCCTTTTCGTGGGCCGGTGCGCGCTAGTTTGCGCCAATCGGCTGCCTTTGGAGGCCATCGCCTAATGCCCGTCCCCGGCGACACGCTCACGACCACCAACGGCGAATGGACCGGCAATCCGACGCCGACTTTCGCCTATGCGCTGGAACCGCGACGGCGTCCCGATCGCCGGCGCGGCTGCGGCCAGCTACGTCCTCGTGGTACGCCGATGTTGGGGCGCTGATTTCGGCCACCGTGACGGCGACCAACAGTCCCAGGGGATCGCCTCGGAGGACAGCAACGACATCGGCCCGATCGATCCGGCGCCGCCGTTCAACGCTGTCGCGCCGGCGCTAACGGGCACGCCCGTGACCGGCAACGTGTTGACGAGCACCGACGGGGCGTGGACCGGCTCGCCGACCTTCACCTATAGCTGGCTCCGCAACGGAACGACCCGGCCCGGCGGCATCACCGCCAACAGCCTTGACGCTGACCGCCCAGGATGAAGGCGCGACGATCGCCTGCGTCGTCACGGCAACGAACGCGGGCGGCGCAGTCTCGGCCAACAGCAATACGCTCGGCCCGGTGGTCCCTGCTGGCCCCGACCAATACCGCACCGCCCGCCGTCACCGGCGCGACCATGGTCGGCGACACGCTCACGACCGACAACGGAACGTGGACCGGAACGGGCCTTACGTTTGCCTACGCCTGGAACCGTGACGGGACGCTAGTCGGTGGCGAGACGACGAACAGCTATGTCCTCGCCGACGCCGATGTCGGCGCTACGATTACTTGCACGGTCACCGGCGACCAATGCCGGCGGCAGCGCGTCCGCCAACTCGAACGGCGTCGGGCCGATCGTGCCGCTTCCGCCGGCCAATACCCTGGCGCCGGCGATCACCGACATCACTGACGGGACCTTTGCGGTCGGCAACCAGCTGATCTGCACGAACGGCACCTGGACCGGCGCTCCGACCTACACCCGCGTCTGGACGCATGGCGGGACGGCGATCGCAGGCGAGACTGGTCCCGCCTATACGATAGAAGCCGCCTATGTCGGCGAGATGATCGGCGCGACCGTCAACCGGGACCAACGCTGGCGGCTCGGTCGACGCCGACGCCACCGAGGTCGGCCCGGTCGTGCCATAAAGGAGCGACTCCAACGGCAACCGAATATGAGAGCTTAAGATTATCGGTTAGTTTGACTGATAACGTGACCGCGCAACTGGACAAGATTCGCTCTGGTTTGAGCAACCTTGGCGGCGGCCAGGCTGCGTCTTCCATGGAACGGTTGAACCGGTACGCAACTGCATTAGGCGAACGATTCAAGGGACTCGCACAGGGCTTCTCAGGCAGCGGCGAGGCCGCGCTGGGCATGACCAAGTCCCTCGGCTTGATGACCGCCGGCGTCGGCGCTGCAAGCCTCGCCATGTATCAGGGCGCGAGGAGCCTCGGCGAATACACCGAGAAGATGCAAGGGCTTGGCCGCCTGGCTAAGCAGATTGGCGTCGACGCGGCGGACATCAAGAGCGTGACCGGGGCGTTCGCCCGGGCTGGCGTCGATGCGGGGACAGCAGAGCAGAATATTCGCGGCATGGCCGCGTCGATGGCTGACCTTGGCCGGGCCAACAGCCAGCTCCGGCAAGATTTATTGAAGGGCTTGCAGGGCCAAAATCGCGGCTTACATGCAGGAGCTGATCGACGACCTCAGGAAAGCGCCTGGCGACATTGCGGCCTTCGGCGAGAAGATCAAGGTTGCGGCCGAAAACGTCTTCCAGAACAATCTCAGGGAGACCAACAATCCGGCTCTGGCGGCGGAAGCGAAACAGAACTTCCTCGCCCGGCTCGGCGTACCGAACATCGACGAAATAACGGAGACACTGAAGCAAGCTACGGACGCGCAGAAGGCGATGACCGCCCAGCGCGTTATCGATTCGACGGCATATAACACGGTCACGACCGAGATCAGTCAAAGCTGGACCAAGATCAGCGACTCCGTAAAGGCGTTGGCGACCCCGGCGGCGACGGCGGCGCTCAAGCCGATCGCCGAGGCATTGAAGGTATCGGCGGAACAGATCGAAGCGGCGATGGTGGCGATGCGCAACTTCGCGCCGCCGGATTGGCTGCGCTCGATAGGCGCGACCATCAAGGAGATTGGCGATGCGGTCGCTGGCGCGCTCAACGCCATAAACAAGGCGCGGAAGACCTGGGTAAGCAGTTTCGCGAGATGATGAGCAATCTACAACCGCCGGAATGGCTGACGACGATCGGCGCGGGCGTCGACGATACGTTCAGGCGTATGCATGAAGGCGTGGCGGAGCTTGGCCGGCAGTTCCGCGAAATGCTTGCCGCGCTTCAACCGCCCGAATGGCTGTCGAAACTCGGAGGCGCGGTCGTCGGCGCGGCGGGCAGCGGTCGCGGCGGCGCCGGCGGCGGTCGCCGAGGCCGGCGCGAAGACGCCGGCGCGCTTCCGGTGGAACTTGGCTGGCGCAAAGCTCACTGGCAAAGCGGAGGGCGGGCCGCTTGGCGCGGGTGAACTGGCGATGGTTGGCGAGGCGGGGCCGGAACTGTTCGCGCCGGGCGTATCGGGGACCATCATTCCCAACATGCGTGCTCAAAGCTCATGGTCGAGCACATGTCGGCACCTTCGGCCTCAAGGGCGTCCTGCAAAAGGCGGTCAAGGACTCCAAGGAAGGCCATCCGTTACGCACCAAGTTGCGTGGTCTCCTCGGCCTTGAGGACCCGAACGAGCCGGCTCCCTGGCAAGAGGGCGGGCAATGGAAGGCGCGCGACCGGAGGACCGGTCACGGCCGGCACGACGGGCGTCGTCGGCGAGCAGGCCCGGAACTGTTCATGGGCGGCGGCCAGGGCCAGCGGCGGATCCTCGGAGGGCAAGCGGCTTCTGACCGAGCAAAATCGGCAGATGCAGGAATTGAACGCCTCAAATGAGGAACAGAACCAGCAGATGCGGTCGCTGACCGAGGAGCTGCAGATGCTCAACCGCAACCTCGAGGGCGGCGGGTGGCGGAGGGGGTGGTGGAAGCGGGGGCCGTAGAGGCGCAGGGAGAGGCGCTGGCGGCGGTGTTTCGCATGGGCGGGCTAGGCGGCCTGCCTGGCTTCGGAGGCGGTTCTGGGGGCTCCGGTGGGGGCGGGGGAGGCGGTTTCGCCGGGGGCGGCGGCTCGTCTGGCGGCGGCGGGGCGAGCGCGGGTTGGACGGGCGGCGGAGGCGGATCGCCAGGCGGCCTCGACACCGGCATGTCGTCGGACGCTTCTCCGAGCGCGGGCGCAGGTCCGGCCGGCGATCCCAATATCCCCGCCGGGCTTCTCCAAACCGCGACCCAGGTCGCGCTTCAAAGCGGCCCCGGCGGTGTTGACAAGTTCATGCGCGACAACGGCTACCCGCGCAACGGCGCGTGGTGCGGCCAGTTCGCCGCATCGGTGGTCAAGTCGCAAGGCCTCACCCCGCCGCAAAACCCAGGCATCGCGTCGAACTGGGCTAATTGGGGTGAAGCGGTCACCGGCGCGCCGCAGCCTGGCGACGTCGCCATCCGGAAGGGCGCTGGCGGGGCCGTCAATGTCGGCCGAACTGGAAGCCACGTCACCTTCGTCTCCGGCCATGACCCCGTAACCGGTCGCGTCTCGACCATCGGCGGCAACCAGGGCGCCTCCAGAGCCGAGCGCAACCGTGGCGTCACCGGCGAGAGCCGCGATCGAGCGGACCGATATGTCTACCGTCGCGCGCCCGGCGGGGGCATGGTTAGCCCCGGATCACCGCCTGGGATGGGCGGGAGCGATGTCGCAAGCTACGCCACGCCATCCGGCGCGGGCGGATCGGGGGCGGAAAACCTTCAGCGGAAACTTGGCATCTCGCCCCAGCAATATGACACCTATCGCGAGACGCTGGCGGGCATCGAGAGCGGCGGCAAGTACAACATTAGAGGCGGGGCCGGCGGTCACTACACCGGACGCTATCAATTCGGCAAGGCCGAGATCCGCGAGACGGCGCAGCGGCTCGGTGAGACGCCGCCCAGCCGCGAGCAGTACCAATCCGACCCGGCGATGCAGGAACGTTACCTGCCGAAGTATATGGAAGGCCACCACGAGTCGTTGATGAAATCGAGCGCCCGCTACCGCAACGCCGCGCCCGCCGACAAGCTGGCGATCCTCGGCTACTCCCACAATCAGGGCGCGGGCGGCGCCGCCAAGTGGCTCCGCACCGGACAGGAGGGCCGTGACGCCTTCGGTACATCAGGCGCAAAATATACGCGAGAGCTGACTCGCGCGCTTAAAGGCGTTCCTGGCCGCGAGGAGGTCGCTTCGACTCGACCGGGCTTCGCTGGACCGCGACATGGACAAGGCGATGACTCACAAGGTCGAGGGCTCGGGCAAGCTCACCGTCGATGTCAATGCACCGGCCGGAACCGGGGTCAAGGCTGAAGGGTCCGGCTTGTTCAAGACCGTCGAAACTAATCGCCAGACGCAAATGATGCCTGCGGCGGAAGGGCCGTCTACCGCTGTGTAAGAACGGTTGAGGGCGAGCCGAAGCCCGCCCTCTTTGCCGGCCTTGCCAAACCAGGCCCCGCCCTGACCCGCCTCGCCGCGCCGCGCCACGCCTTGCCGCTCCCCGCCGCGAATACTTGTCATGTTTCTTAACAGGCAGCCATAGCCAAAATGAGCAGCATCCGCGACATACGATCGCCGTGGCGCGACGCGCTGCTCCCCGCCTCATACAAGGGCGCCGAGTTTCACGTCGAGGCGATGAGCGAGGACAGCGGCCGCCGCCTGGTCGTCCATGAGTTTCCAAAGAAGGAACGCCCTTATACCGAAGATATGGGCAAACGAACGATCAGCTACACGGTGCGCGGCTACGTCATAACCTATGTTCGCGACACCAATTACCCCCTTTATCAGCTCGACTACCGTATCGCCCGCGATCGGCTGCGCGACGTCCTCGACGCGGGTGGGCCTGGCCGTCTGCAATTGCCGAGCATCGCGTCGACCATCGTCGCCTGTGATCGCTATCGCATGAGCGAGGAGCAACGGCTCGGCGGCTACGCAACCTTCGACATGCTGTTCGTCGAGCAGGGGTCGATCGAGATACCGCCGCCTTCGAGCCGCCAAACGCTCATGGAGCGGGCCGACGCCATGCGCGAGCAAGTGCTCATGAACTTGTCGCAATCCAGTATTCGACAAGCCGAAGTTCTCGCCAGCCTGGCAATTCGGCGATGACCAAGACTGACGCTGAGGAGGCGGCGGCGCTCACCCTCCTGGTCCTCGAGGCGATCCTCGACGTCACGCCGACCAAGGGCCGGCCGGGCGCCGACCTGCGCACCGCGATCGGCGACTTCGAAACCAACGCGCTCCAATTGATCCAGTACGATCAGGCAGGCCCGCCGCTGGCGAACATCTTCGATCTTGCCCGCAAAAACGGCGTCTCGCTGCCGGAAATGGATTCCATCCGCGGCGTCGCCTCGGGTCAGACGCCGATCACGGACGGCGGGACCTTGATGCGGAATAGCCTCATCAACTTATCGCTGACGACCGAGGCGCTCATCATCGCCGACACCGACTTCAAGAGCCGCAACGCGGCGCAGTCAATGAAGGAGCTGATGAACGAGGCGTTCGACGCGATGGAGGAGATCGCCGCCGACAGCATGGACGCTTATACGTATACCGCGCTGATCGGCTTGCACGGCGCGGTCACCGAGCATCTCATCACCGCACAATATCCGTTGCCGGAAATGCTGGCCTTCCGCTTCGCCGCGCCAGGGCCGACGCTGGTGTTCGCATACCGCCTCTATGACGACGCCTCGCGCGCCGACGAGATCAGGGAAAGCAACGGCGTCGTACACCCGGCCTTCGCCCGGCCTACCGGGGTTGCGCTCTCGTCGTGATCGATCGAGTTCCTAATCCCGACGAGGTCGCGACCATCGTCGTGGGCGGGCGCAAGTGGGACGATTGGACTTCGGTCAAGGTCGAGAACCGTTTCTCGGAAGCCTTTGATCTGTTCACGTTCTCCAACGTCGAGCGGGCCGTCGCGGTCCAGTTCAAGCCGCGCGAGGAATGCGCGATCTATCTCGGCGGGCAACTCGCCATTACTGGCGTCATCACCGTCCGCCAGGTCGCCTATGACGCCAACAATCACGGCGTCCAGTTGATGGGAAAGGGCATTACGTTCTTCGCCTCGCGATCCTCGATCATCGACGACACCGGCGACTTCGATGGCCAGACGTTCGAGCAGGTAGCGCGCAAGATCATCGCCCCGTTCGGCATTGGCGTGCGTACCGTCGGCGCGCTCAACGCGACTCCGTTCGAACGCTTGCAAATCGAGCCCGGTGAAAAATTGTGGGACTGCCTTGAGCGCCTGGCGCGGCCCAGAGGCATCGTGATGGGGTCCGATCACCTTGGCAATGTCCTGCTTATCGGTGACCACGCAACCGAGATCGATGACAGCCTGGTCGAAGGCCGCAACATCAAAAGCATGAAGTTCGTCGTGTCGATCGAGAACATCCACAGCGAGTACCTCGTGCGCGCGCAGAGCCAGAATACCGATGGCCACTCCGGAGCGCAGACAAGCCAGCAGGAGGGGCGCGTCCCAGGGACTGCGCCGCGATATAGCCCCCTGCTTACGACAGCCGAGCAACCGGTATGGACCCAGGCGGAGGTCCAGGACCGGGCGCGGAACGAGTCAGTCTGGCACGAGGGCGACGAGCTGCAAGCGATTATCACCGTACAAGGCTGGAAGCGCGCAACCGGCGGCTTGTGGCGCGCCGGTTCGAACGTTCACGTCCGCTCGCCGATGGCCCCGCTCGATCAGCAGATGACGATCCAGAGCGCGATCTTCTCGCAAGACAGCGCGGGCGGCACGACGACGCAACTCGAATGCGTTCCGCCGTGGCTGTTGCGCGGCCGATCCGAGTTCAACGTCGGGCGGCCTGGCGCGCCAGCCGATCCGGCGACTTACGAGAACGCGACGCCGGCCGCGGTGATGACCAGCGTCCCTGATCCTCCGCCAGTTGAACTGCCTGCCTAGGAGGTCCGATTTGCACCGTGCTACGCCCGCTAACAGCAGTTTCCGCGCATTCACGTCAGGCGGCGCTCGCGCGCTCTTGCAGAAGGTCGGCGAACGCCCTGCCGATCGACGACCTGAAGGAAGTCCAAGAGGTAGCGGCGTCATTTTTCAAAGGGGAGGCGCGCAAGGGCATCGAGCATGCCCAGCAATACGGGATAACCTCGGTCCCCTTCGATCCGGATGAAGGAAAAGATGGGACGCCGGGCGCGGGGCCGGAGGCCTTCGTGCAGTTCATGGGAGGCAATCGTTCGTTCCCGTCGATGGGTCCGATCGACGACCGACGTCACCGCCTCAAGGGCCTGGAGACGGGCGACGTCGCATTGTTCGGCGGCAAGGATACCGGGCAGCAGCTCCACATGAATGGCATTGGAACGTTCATGTCCGCGTTCGCCGGGGCTGGCAAGAAGCTGCGATTTCAGCTGGTCCAGAAGGCCCAGCAGGCGGCGAGCGGCGCCTTGACCTTTGCCGACGGTAATGGCGCAAGCGGCGGAGACGCGAAGCCTGAGCTCGGCCAGAAGCCCGTCTACAAGAACGAGAGCGCCGCGTTCATGGAAGTCACCGACGAGGGCACGACGAGCGTAAACAAGGTGCAGTCGATTAAGCTGCCGGACGGCACCGCCGTCCATATCGCCGAGGGGCGCGTCTATCTCGGCGGCACGCCGGACTCGGGCACGTTCGCCAGGGTCGCCACCGAGAGCGGGTTTTCGAATATCGTCTATGCGAAAGTCGGATAGTGACCGACGTCCGTCTCATCCAGAATACGTTCTTCCCGCAGTACGAAGTCACCGTTGACGCCCGCGTCCTCGATGACGGAAGCCTCGATGATCGCCAGGCGCTCGCGACGGCCGTCATCGTCGCGCTAGGCACCGATGGATTAGCGGATCGGGACGACGTTCTGCCGGACCCGGACTCTACCGATCGCGCTGGCTGGTGGGGCGATCTCGACCCGGACATTTGGGATTCCTGGCCTATCGGCTCTCGCCTTTGGCTGCTCCGTCGCGACGCCATTCGCAACCCAGGATATGCGACGCGGCGCTACGGTGACGCGGGTCGATCGATATATCCGCGAAGCGTTGCAGCCGTTCCTCGACCGCCGGATCGCGTCACGCCTGGACGTGAACGTCGCGCGGGCCGCCGTTGATCGTATCGAAGCGCAGGTGACGCTCTACCGAGGGCCGACAGTGGCGGTCGATCTTCGCTATCAAGTGCTGTGGGCGGGCCTAATCGCGGGAGCTGATTGAATTGCCGTGGACGACGCCATCGCTGAGGCAAGTGCGAGATGATCGTCCGCGACCAGGTGCGCGCGAACCTCGAGGGCGCCGACGCCAACATCCCGAATTCAATCCTGCGCGTCCTCTCCGACGTCGCCGCCGGCCTCTGCCATCTCGTCCTGCAATTCGTCGATTGGGCGGCGCGGCAGCTCATGCCCGATACCGCCGAGGCCGAGTGGCTGGATCGCCATGGAAACCTCTGGCTAAAGAACGTTGACGGAACCACAGGCCGGAAGCTGGCCACGCTCGCGTCCGGCGAGGTCGCGCTGACCGGTATAGCTTGGACGCCTGTTCCGGCCGGGACGCGGCTCATCGGCCAGCAGACAAACGAATACGAGACGACCGAACAAGTGTTCATCGCGGCCGGCAACGCGCCGACCCCGGCCCCGGCGCGGGCGCTCGATCCCGGCGTCAGCCGGCAACCGTAGCCCCGGCGATCGACGATGACCCTGGCGTCACCGATCTCGGGAGTCGACAGCGCAGGCTTCGTGATCGTCATGGACGGCGGCGTCGATGAGGAAAGCGATGACCAGCTGCGCGCCCGCGTTCTGCTGCGTATCCGCGAACCGCCGATGGGCGGCGCGGCGATTGACTACGAGCATGGGCGCTGTCGGTTCCCGGCGTCACCCGCGCGTGGTGCTACGCGCTGGAAATGGGCATGGGCACGGTGACGGTCCGCTTCATGATGGACGTCTACGCGCCGACGAGGAGGGCTTTCCGCATCAGATCTGACGTCGATACGGTGGCGGCCTATCTCGATCAGGTCCGGCCGGTGGCGATAAAGGACATGTTTGTGGTCGCGCCGATCCGCCAGCCGATACATGTTGAGATCAACGGCCTCATGCCCGATACGTTATCGGTGCGCGCCGCGATCAACGCCAGCCTGCAAGCGATGATCCTCGACCGGGCCGAACCTGGCGGGACGATGTACGCCGCATGGAAAAACTACGCGATAATGTCGGCTCCCGGCGTAGAGTCGTTCACGCTGGCGAACGCTGATGACGACCGGATGCCGTCGAACGGGCACATGCCGGTTTTGGGCAACGTTATCTATCAATGACGCTCAAAGGCGCCCTCGACGATCTTCGCGCGCTGCCGCCGGGACAGACACGTTCGCCGCGAGAGCCGAGGATTATGCCGACCGCCTGGCAGACGCTTATGCCGCGCGGTCCGGCCTGGCCGCGCTCGCTGTCGTCGGTCATCCGGCGGCTATGCGACGCGCTGGCGGCGTTCTGGGGCTTCGTCGACGGCCGCGCCGATGACCTTCTGGACGCGCGAGTCCTATCCGCCATCGACGGTTGAGCTGCTGCCGGATTGGGAGCGGGCGTGGGGCCTGCCGGACGAATGCTTTCCCGACGCGACGACCATCGCCGAGCGTCAGCGCATGCTCGTTACTAAAAATTACGTGGCAGGGCGGCCAAAGCAGGCAGTATTACATCGACGTCCTCGCCTGGCTCGGCTTCCGCATCGTCATCCATGAATGGGCGCCGTTCATGGCGGGCATCAGCCGGTGCGGCGATACGCGGCCTGCGCCCGAGGAATGGTATCGCTGGTATGTCGGACGGCCTGAAATGCGTTTCGTCTGGACAGTCCAGGTCGGGTAATAAAGGTCTGGTGTGGTTCCGCAGCGGGTCCGGCCAGGCGGGCGTCAACTACCATCTTGAGTTTCGCGGCGCGGCCGGGATCGAATGCCTTCTTTTGCGTTGGAAGCCGGCGCCCATACCTGGCTCGTTTTCAACTATGCGTGATATCGGCGAGGACGACCCTATGGCGGG
The DNA here is from genome assembly GCA_963761435.1 of uncultured Alphaproteobacteria bacterium. Classification (GTDB taxonomy): domain Bacteria; phylum Pseudomonadota; class Alphaproteobacteria; order Rhizobiales; family Beijerinckiaceae; genus Roseiarcus. The sequence continues at coordinate 57,095 of CAVXHJ010000019.1, forward strand.
GACTCCTTGATGGCTCTGGGCAACCCGCCGACCCTACTCCCGGCCGACCCGCGCTTTGACTATTACGTGCAAACCAACGTGCTGGCGATCCCGCTCGCGTCGGTAGTGATGTCGAGGCTTACACCAACGAAGACTGGGTCGACTCGCTTGTGTACGTGGTCGCCACCGATGATCCGCCGCCTTATCCGCAGATGGACCTGCGCGGCATCAAGTTTGAAATCCAGCTGCGCCGCCGGCCGGCCGACAACGAGGTCATCCTCGGCGGCTCAAGCCTGAGCGGCCAGCTTACCGTCGGCGCGGCGCCGAACTACGGTCATCTGATCTGGTACTTCCCGAGGGACGTCATGCGGACCGTCTGTGGCCTGGCCAGTATGTCGGTGATGTGGTCGCCAGCGACATGCGCCTCTCACGCACGATCTTAACGGTTGATCTAACCGTTATCGCCGGCATTACCAGGAGCTAACCGCGTGGTTGTGAAGGCCGTCAATCCTGGAGGACTGAACCCGCCGGGTGGAACTGTATACGCCGCGCCTTATGCGCCCCCCGGACCGATCATTGCCGGCACCGAGCCGGACTGTCGCGACCATCATTTCGCGCGGCACGATGGTGCTGGCGATGGATCAGTTCAACCTCGGTTTCCATGCCGGCATGAGGGTGCGCGCAGCTGCGCTCGACTTCGATCCGACCGCGTTTTGGATGGAAGGCGTCGTCACAAATTATACGATCGTCGCCAACGAACTATTTTTCGAGGTCGATCTGAGTTCCGGCGTCGATACCGAGCACGATTTCTGGTCGATCACCGTTGCCGGCGAGCAGGGACAGGAAGGTCCGTTGGGACCGCAGGGACCGGCTGGGCCCGCCGGTCCCGCCGGTGGACCTCAAGGCCCGCCTGGGTTGCCTGGCCCCGAAGGCCCGCTCGGGCCAATCGGGCCGCAAGGCGATCCCGGTCCGCAAGGCCCGGCTGGCGCTGATGGCATAGACGGCCAACCAGGCGGGCCGGAGGGGCCTCAAGGTCCGCCTGGTCCGCCAGGCCAGGACGGAACGCCAGGCGGGCCGGAGGGACCTCAAGGTCCGCCCGGCCGCGACGGAATTGATGGCCTTCCCGGGCCAACCGGACCGCAAGGCCCCGGCGTTACGATCAGCGACTTCGTCCCGGCAGCGCCGCTACCCGGAAACCTGTGGTGGAATTCTGTCGAGGCGCAACTCTACATCTATTATCAGGACGTGACCTCGTCGCAGTGGGTTGTAACGATCAACCAGGGCGGCGGCGGAGGCGGTGGCGGCGGCGGCGGAATGCAAGGGCCGCCTGGCCCGCAGGGGGCTGATGGTCCGCCGGGGCCGAGCGGTCCCGTTGGCCCGGCCGGTCCGCCGGGGGGCACGATACCCGATGCTCCTACCGGGGGGATATCCTACTGCCGAAGGGACGGCGGCTGGGTCGAGATAATCGACGGCGGTGCAATCGCCTCAGCTTCCAACATCATTCAGATTCGCCGTGGCGCGGCGACTACGGAACGCCCTGTTACCGGGGCGCCGGGCGAAATCTACTGGAACAGCGCCGATCTTCAACTGGGCGTGTTCGACGCGGCGGCGAACGACCTGCTCGTCATCCGGTTTTGGGCGGTCGACGGCAACCTATGCGGCGGGTGATTTCATCGCCCTCAACGGAGCGCTCTACGTCGCCAACGCCGACGTCGATCCGGGTCCATTCGATCCGGCGCAGTGGGACGAGGTCGGCGGCGGTCAGCCCCTCGCCGAGCTTAGGCGCGAGGTGGCGGCACTGAGGGCCGAGGTCGTGGCGCTAAGAGCAGGACGGGCCTGATGGCGATCAACTTCCCACCAACGCCGGTCGTCGGCGAGCAGTTCACCGTCGGCGCGATGATCTGGCAGTGGGACGGCCAGAAGTGGATCTTCGTTCCAGCCGCCGCCCCGGAGCTTCCAAGCGCCAACCTCAACATGATCACCAACGGGGCGATGTCGGTCGACCAGCGCAACAACGGCGCGACGTCCACGACGAACACCGCTACCAGTTTCTATACGCTCGACATGTGGGCTCATTATACCAATAACGCCTATACGGGATGGACCATTCAGCGCGTCCTGACCAATGACGGGCTGTACGCGACGCCGCTCCCCGACGGTGAATTTCGGTACTGCTTAAAGTACTTAAGAACCTCAGCCCTCACGATCGCCGCCGCTAATTTTTATATTCTTCATCAGATGATCGAGGCTGACATGGCGTCGGCGCTTATGTGGGGCACGCCGCAAGCCCGGCCGGCGACCTTGTCGTTCTGGGTTTATTGCAATCTCAGCGGCGGCAGCCTCTACCAGATGACCGGCGTGGTGAGAAATAATCTTGCAACCCCGAACGTTAATTTACGGCAATTCCCTTTCACCTTTACCATGCCGGTCAACTCCGCCTGGCAAAAGGTCGTCATCAACATTCCGGCGATGACGACCGGAACATGGAACATGAGCGGTAATGCTGGCGCGGTGCAGGTTGCGTTTTGCCTGGGCGCGGGGGCCGGCTTGCTAACTGCTGCGGGCAACGCCAATACATGGCTGACGACCAATGCCGCCATCTACGGCGTAGCTGGGTCAGATTTTGTGGTCACAACGAATAACCGGCATTTCAGCATTACCGGCGTCAAGCTGGAGCTGGGCGGCGAGGCGACGCCGTATATTCAATCGCCGCCGTCCGTCAATCTGGCGAATTGCCAGCGCTACTACCAAACGCTGACCGGCCTCAAGATCACCGGGGCCGGACCCTCTCTTGCCAATATCCGCAACTCGACCAGCCTGGTTGCGCCGCTGCGCGCGACCCCGACGATCCTCTATTCCGGCCAGACGTATACGACCAATGTCAACGCCAACTCGATCGCCAACGACGGCCTGAACCCCGCGTCCTTCACCACCCTTTGCACTGATGACCGCCACGCCGGCCACCGCGGCGAACGTGCCCCTTGCATCCTTCAACGCCGCCCTTAGCGCGGAGCCGCCGTACACGCCATGAAGTACACGCTCACTAGCAATCCGGAGGTCATCCGTCGCGATGACGGCGCATGGATACCGACCGACCCCGACAACGGCGACTATCTGGAATACCTACGCTGGCTCGACAAGGGCAATGAACCGGGTCCGGGCCCCAATGCCCCGGCGCCTGCGTATGAACCGCCGACGCCTTATTCCGCGCCGCGATTAACTGGCCAGCCTGAGAAGCGACGGTAGGAGACCTCAATTGCGCTATGTACCGCCATACGGCGTCGCTGATCCAAACGCGCCATACATCAATGGGCGGCCGGACCTCGGCCTGCAGGGGTCAATCCCGCCGGCGGCGGTGTTTGAGAACCCGCAGCGGGAGCTGATCGGCGTCATCGTCAAGAGTGGTATCACCCCGGCCGACGAGGACCTGACGCAATTGGCGCAGGCGGTCCGCTCCCAGGCGCTCAACTTTGCCGAAGACACGGGACTGATCAACGACCTCGTCGCCGCCTACGATCCGCCGATAACATCCTACGTCAATGGCCTGACTCTACGCGTGCGGGTCCGGTACACCAACACTGCCGCCAGCCGCTTCGACGCTGGCGCCGGCCCGCGTCCTATCCGCATGGTCAATGGGGCCGAGATCGGCGCTGGCGAGCTTACGGTCGGCGCGGTCGCAACCTTCGTCTACGACGGCTCGGTATTCCAGATGTCGGGCGTCTCGGGACAGGCGGGGCCTGGGGGTCCGACCGGGCCGCAGGGACCGCAGGGGCCGCAAGGGCCAACCGGGGCGACGGGACCGCAAGGGCCGCAGGGGCCAACCGGGCCGCCTGGCGGCGGCAGCGGCGGTATCGCTGACGTCACTCAACCCGGCGTCTACGGCCGCATCATCGGCGCGTGGTCGCTGCTCAACCAGTTCGTGTTGAAGACCGGCGACACCATGACCGGCATCCTCCGGATCACGGCGTCCGGCAACACGGGAATCAAACTTCACATCAATGGCAACGGGGCGGCGGACATTGCCCCAGGTGTCGACCCTATTCCAACATCCGCCGATGTCGCCTGCAACAAGACCAATGCGTCGAGCGTTGCCCAGTTCATCGGCGCCAACAACGGCAACCTCCGCTGGTCGCTCGTCGTTGGCGCCAACTCGGCCGAAATCGGCAACAATGCCGGTTCCGGATTCCAAATCGCACGGTTTGCCGGCACTAACGCCAACGGCAACAACAATGTTACTCCCATTGATCTCCCGATCCAGATTGCGCGGGAGACCGGAGGCGCTCAGTTCACGTACACGGACGTCTACAAGCCGAACGGCGGCCCATTCACGGCCACCGTGTCCGACGCCCGCGCCAAGACGGTCATCGGCGAATACAACCTCGGCCTCGACGAGGTGCTCAAGCTCCGGCCGGTCACCTACGTCTTCAAGGGCAATGATACCCAAGATAATCGCCTAAGCGCACTGTACGGCTGGCCTGACGATCCGGCGCAACCGCGCACCCTGACCGCGCCTTACCGGGCCTCGACGCACTACCAGATCGCGCTCGATCAGAAGCAGTTCGTCGGCCTGATCGCCCAGGACGTCGAGACCGTATTCCCCGACATGGTGAGCCAGCACGAGGGCTTTCTTGATGGCCAGCCCGTCAACGACCTCCGGCAGCTCAACACGGACGAGCTCATCTATGCCCTGGTGAACAGCGTCAAAGAGTTGAGCGCCAAGGTCGAGGCGCTGGAAGCGAGGTTGACCCAATGAGCATCCTAGGCGTCGTTCTTGTCGTCATCTTGGTCCTAATCTTATTCGGCGGCATCGGCGGCCCTTATCTCGGCGCGCCGTGGCAGTATGGATATGGCTATTCGCACGGCGGCGTCGGGATCATTGGCCTTATCCTGATCATCCTCGTCGTCTTGCTGCTCCTGGGCCGAATTTAAGCCGCCACAAGCGGCGCCCTCAATCCTACTTTACTGAATGAACGGCTCCGCATGCCGTTCTCCCCGGCTGGCCGGCTGTGGCCCCCTCCCACGCCTGTCGGCCAGCCGGGGCCTTTCAACGAGGGATAGGCTGGAACGGGTGAAACTCAGCCTTGGCCTTGAGGTAGGCGGCATATGCTGCCTCAGGCGTATCGAAGTGACCGAGGGCGATTGACTTATTACCGGACGAAATTCGCGCTCTCCACTTACCCGTTGCCTTATGCCAATCGACGCCATGAAAGCCGCTCGTATTGTTCCGGCTGATCTTTCGATTGTGCTGGTTTTGCGCCTTCGTCGCCTCACGAAGGTTGTCGGGTCGCATATCAGAACCGGACGCCGTTTCTGTGATCCAATTCTTCGGCTGGCCAGCGTTCATGCGTAAGAGCGAAGATGATGCGGTGCGGCAAGAGAAGCCGATGGCGGCCGTCTAAAAAGACATTGAGCCTCGGGTAGCCTTTTTGCAGCGGAGCCCCCGTCTGTTTCCCGGCGAAACGCTTGTTCCGCATCTTCCAGCTGCTTGCCGTCGAAAAATGCTCGCGCGGCCTCACGCGCCAAGTCAGCACGCCGGTCTCTACGTCGAGGTCAAAGCACTCGCGCAGAAATCCAATCGGGATGTCGGTATCTTTGGGCTTCGCCATGAAAGGATAGCCAATGCCTTACGACAGAAAAGCGTTTTTTGACGGGGTGCGCAAGGACCTCTTTCGCGGCTCGCTTACGCAAGCCCAGGTCGACGGAATGAATTATCTGCTGGCCGTTTGGGAGCGACACTTTGAGGAGCCTAATCCGCGTGACGGAACGAACTGGCTCGCTTACGCGCTGGCAACCTTCTTCCACGAAACTGCAGAGCGCATGGAGCCGATCGAGGAATATGGGAAGGGGTCCGGCAAGAGCTACGGCCAGAAAGTTGCGCCCCATAATCAAGCCTATTATGGCCGCGGTTTTGTGCAATTGACGTGGTCCGAAAATTACCAGAAGGGTGAGAAGTTCCTCAAAAACCGGTACGGCATCGATAGCAAGATTTGGCCTGAGCCGCACCGGATGTTGCAGCACGAAACGTCGGCGCTGGTGTCCTACGACGGGATGATTTGGGGCTGGTTCACCGGAAAGAAATTGGGCGATTACTTCAACGGCACGACCAACGATCCTGTGAACGCACGTCGCATCGTCAACGGTACAAACCAAGCCCAGAAGATTGCCGAGCATCACAAACGATTCCTCGCAAGTCTCCGAAAAGTGCCGAAAGCGGAGACCCCCGCTGAGGTCGAGGAGGAGCTTCCCGGCCTTCCGGACGCGCCTGCGATGCCGAACCCAGGCGATGTCGTGGAGGGCGAGATCACCCGGCGCGATGAGCGGCGCGAGCGGCAAGATGAAAGGCGCGACGACCACCGCGAACGGCAAGACAATCGCGACGTCAAGAACCGGCGGCGAAAGCTTCAAGCCTTGAACGTCCCGTTTTCGCCGCCGCCGGTCCTTAAGTCGCTCGACTATCCGGTGCTGCTCACGATCGCCTTCGCGGTCTTGTTCACCGGCATCCTCCTGGTCATCGCCAAGAACTTCAACCCATCCGGCGGCGGGCTGACGATCTCGCTCCTGGTCGTGCTCGCCTTCATCGCCATGGTGATTTATTGCTTGCTCTACACCATCCCCAACGACGAGATCACCAGCGCGGCGGCTGGCGGCCTGGTCGCCAGCTTCGGCGCGATCGTCGCCTACTGGCTCGGGCGAAAATAGTTCACTAACTCGTCGCCTAGATCGCGTATGGGGTTGCGCGTCCTCAACCCCCAGCAAAGGAGATCTGCTAATGCCTAAATACATCGTGAGTTCTGACTCGCCGATCCAAGTGCGGGGATTTGGCTCCCCCGGCCAAGGCCTGCCTGGCGAGGGACGCCCGACTGACCCAGATTGGGGCATCGAGGAAGGCGCTGGCGGCGGAAGCGTAGGGCAACTGCCAGTTTACCCCGGTCGCCCAGGTCATGGTCTGCCGCCGCAACTGCCGCCCGAGGACGAATGGCCGGAACTTCCGCCCTGGTTCAAACCGCACCCCGGCAATCCGCTGCCATTGCCGGTCCGTCCGTCGGTCGAGCATCCGATGGTCCCGGTCGATCCTGAGGTCACTGACCCGCCGGAGATCTGGCCGCCGGTCGCCAACGAATGGCCCAACCTCTCGGGCAAGACGCTGGCGCTGGCGCGCATCTATGTCTCGCGCCACGTCAACTATCTGCGCTGGATCGTGATCGATCATGAGGAACTGAAGAACAAGGTCAAGAAGGCGATCGACGCCGTGAAGGACAAGCTGCCGGCCGGTGGCATCGGCGGCAGGCCGCCGGCGCGTCCGCCTGGAACGTAAGTTCTTTCGCTGATCGCCCTCTAAGGCCGCTGGTTCGCCAGCGGCCTTTTTTAATGCGCGAACACGCGCCAAAGGATCGCCACGGTGATGACGAGGTTGAAGGCCGCCATCCATTTGAGGACGCCGAGATCGGCCCTCGATCTTCGCAAGCCGGTTTATGATCGGATGCCAAGCTCGCGGCGAACGTTCGGGTGCCGCAACGCCATCTCGACAAGTTTCGCGATTGGAGCCGGGATCGTTGTTTTGCGGCCGTTGCGCATGCCTTGTTCCCAGCCACAGACGGCGCGCAAAGACACTCCTAATGATTCAGCGAACTCGATCTGAGTGAGACCGAGCTGCTCGCGCGCGGTCTTGACTTCTTCGGGGGTCAAGGCAGGAAATCCGTATCGAGGACTTGCTGGATGGTCCACGGGCAGACCTTGGGCACATCGCGGCTGTCGAGATAGTTGATGTCCCGGTCGAGAAGCGCGAAGCGGTAAGCGTCGGCCAACGCTTCGCCGGGGTAGGCTTTGAGCGAAGGACTGTCCCTCACGATGCGCGCGATGCGGATGCGGGCCGCGTCGATCGACGCCGTCCAGCTCTTGCGCTGCTGGTCCGGCTGGTAGAACCACTTCAGAAGATGGATCAGCAAGATCTCCAGCCGGGATTCAATCTCGCGCCTGTCGCTCCGGCCCATGCTTTCGATTTCCTCAGCTACATTTTCCCAATCAATCTCGTTGGCGGCGCGCCGGCGAAGCGCGTTCCCTTGTTCTTTCGTCCAGGCATATAGATCCGCATCATAGGACGTGCTCATGAGTGCAATCCTCAGCCGCCGAACATATGCGGGTGTTGGCTGAACCACGCCGCAAGGCCGAGAACGGCCCCGCCAAAGGCCGCCACTGCGGCGATGAAGGCGGCGAGGGCTTTCCACGGCTCCCAACGCAGCTCTTGGCGGAAGCGTTCGGCTTCGATTTCGTGCTTCGCCCGTTCGGCCCGCAACGCTTCGATTTGTGCACTCATAAGTTCAATCCTTAGCTCACGATCTTCATCTCTTATCGTCATTTGAGTATAGCCATTGTGGCTTCGTCGGTCAAACTGGCGACCCGCATCGGGCGGCGCATCATCCGCCGCGCTCCCAGAGCAGAATGACGATGACGGCGACGAGCGCGACCCACGAAAAGATCATCAAAAGGCGTTCGCTACGAACATTGTTTGGGGGGTTCATGTTTTCAGTTCCTCTTGGTAGCCATAATGGCCGCATCGCAGACGCAATGCGGCCGGGCCCATCGGTCTCGCTTTAGCTGTCAAACAATCCGTCTTCACGGCCTTCGGCGTAGGCGTCGTCCGTCAGCTTCTCGATGGCGCTGCAGAGCGTTCTCATCAAAGCCTCGGGCACTTTCATTTCCAAAAGCTCACGCACCACTTCGAAAATGGCTTCGGCTCTCGTTCCTGGAATATCGGCTAACATTGTCGTTCCTTTCTGCCATAATGGCTACACTGAGGGCATGCGTTGGGTGGGGCTTGCGTTCCGCGTCACCAGCCGCGTTGGCGAAAGCCGGGTTGGACTGTAGTAGTGCTGAAATCGCCGAAGCGATTTGTCGTCCAGGTATTGCCGAGCGAGTCCCGGCCGGTAGTGAGATCGGGGCCGAACTGATTTCCCGTCGAGGAATAGCCGTTCGGCCCGCGGCAGGTCTGCATGGCGCCGAATTGGTTGCAGGTGAGGGTCTGCGCCGCGGCGGGGGCGGCGATCGCCAGTGCAACGGCGAGAGTGGCGTTGCGAAACATTTTCATGCCGGCTTCCTCATCAGGTGCGAGATGCCGGTCAGGAGAGGCGCAACCTCTTCATGCAAGTAGGGGCTATCGAGGTCCGCCCAATCCAACCGCGTTCTGTCGCCGCGACGCGGATCTGGGCGCGCCGATGGATGCGACAGCATGGGCACGAGCGTCTCGAGGCTCGGTATCCAGGCGGCGTTCCCGGCCTGCCGCATGTCAGGGAATGCCTCCCGCAACATGTTTTGCGCGACATTGCCCTGAACGACCAGCACGGTCGGGCGCAGGATCTTGATGGTCGCGCGCAGATGCTCAATGCAATTGCGCTTCATCTCGCGACTCGGCTTGCCGTTTTTGCCGGCGGCGGCCTTCGTCGATGAGCAGCTCAAGGCGTTGATGAGGGCGAACGCGTCGAACAAGTGCCGACGTTCGCCGTCGATGATGATGAAGTCGTCTTTGGCCTCACTGCTGAGCGGCTGGCCGAACAGCAACCGCAAGGCGCTGGTCGTTCCCTGCATGTGAGGATTGCGGCCGGCGAATGAGACATCGCGCCCCCATTGCGACATGCGGGGCGCCCGTCCGGCGATCGAGCCGTCGCCTTTGGCGCGGCCAGCCTCCTGACCGCAGACGGCGATCCGCCATGGGTGGCCATTGTGGCTGAGGTCGTAGAGCGCGCCGACATGCGGCAGTTGCACCGCATTGAAGCAATACCCCTTGCGCTCGGCTGAGAGACGGCAGGCGCCCAGATGGCCGCACTGGATAACGTTCGCGCTGAAAGTAGGCGTCCAATTGCTCGACGCGGTTTTTTGCGCCAGCGGCGTTTGACGTGAAGGCGTTCATCGGGCGGCCTCCACGATGCGGCGCGAGTCGTGCCCCAAGTGGAAGTCGCCACAGAATTGGCAGCGATAGGGACGGCAGCCGACAACTTGCTTGGCTGCAGACGCCCTAGCCTTCGCCACGAAACCATATTGAGCGCGTAGCGCAGCGCCCACCGATGGATAGCTGATCTTGCTTTCGCAGACCCGCTTGAGGAACCCTAGCAACGCGGCTGGGTCCCGTTGTTCAAACTTGACACTATGCATTTTCGTTTTCCTTTCCTTGTTTCGGGCGGAAGCGCCCGTTCATGTCCGCCGTCGCCGACGGACATGGACTCGCGCTCCGTAGCCATTGTGGCTACATCGCAGACACAGTTTGGCCTTCAATGAACCGCGTGAAGATATGACGCGGCTACAATCAGCAGGAACAGAATGAAAAAAATCCAACCCAACGGGCGTTGACGGCGCAGTGTGTTTTGCTTGGTTGCCTGCTTGGCTGCGTAACGCGCCTCTTTGACTGAGTCGGGGGTCATCAGGACTCCTGCGAGCACCCAGCCGAAGACGATCGCAACAATAATGAACATGTTCTTCCCTCCAGAAGCAGCTAGGCCGCGAGCGGCCGAGTGAGAAAGTCTTATGCCGCCGCGACCCATGTACCCAATAGCCATAATGGCTACCTCCGTCAACTGCCAATCGTACCGTAACCCTCCTTTTCCAGGCCAATCAGTTGCTTTTTTAGGCCATTAGGGCCGCTTGTCCTCAGCCCTGCAAATATCGGGCTTGGCTTGGCAGAGCCGCCAGATCGCCGGCGCGCCGTCATCGAGGTCTGGCAAGGGGAGCGGGGCGGCGAGCGCGGCCTGGGCGTCGGGCGAGGGCGGCGGCGAGGGCGGAGGGGGCGCGGGCGGCGGATCAGCGTCGGCCACATGGCGTATCAATGAGATTCTTGCGGCCAGGATATTTCTCCGGCGCAGCGGCTGAACATAGGCCCGGGCGAGGGCCGAGTGGACGCTGACGCACTGATTGAGATGGACGCGATAAATAAAGGCTGGCTCACAATGATAGGCATGCGCCGGCGTCGCGGCAAGCGCCGCTACAATCGCCCATAGATGGCCTGGGGCAGGCCTCGGCCGCTTTAGGCTAAGACAGCGCCCAGCCGAGCCGCGCCCTGGCCTGGCGGCCCGCATTGGGCCAAATTCGAGCTCACTACGGCGGGGGCAATGTTCCCACCGCAGCCCGCAGGGACAGCGTTCTGAGCGAAACATCATCACGCCACGCGCTTTTGCGCCGCCATCAGGGCGGTATTGAGCGGGACGAGCTCGCGCACCGTCGCGATATGCATCTTCAGCAGCTTGTCGCGCACCCGCTTGGTCAGGGCGTCGTCGCCTCGTTGATCGATGTGGCCGGCCACCCAAATCGCCACCAGGTCGGCGAGCGCGGCGCCTTGGACTTCCGGCCGCTTTCCGGCGAACAGGGGCCGCGCGAGCTTGACCAGCGCCATCACCTCGTCGGCTTGGCTCATGGTCTCGTCGGCGCTCATTCGTCGGCTCCCTCTAGCCCCGCCGGGAACAGGCTGCGCAGGAGATCGTAGATCCTGCGGATGGTCGCCCCGTCGTGAACCGAACAGGTCTTGCGCCCGAGACGCGCGCGATGGCGGGCGACCAGCTCGACCGTCTCGGCCAGCGCCGAATCGAGATCGCGCTGCTTCTGCGCCTCCGCCTCCGCTTTGAGGCGCGCGTCGATCTCGGCCTGCGCCGCATTGCTCTGGACGGACAGCGCGGTATGCACCGCCGCGGCGCCAATCTCCCGGGCGACGGCGTCAAGCTCCTCGGCGTCGGCGGCTTCCATGGCGTGGCGTATGTTCATGGGTTCCTCCTTCTGCTCTGAAAGGGCTCTTCGAGCGCGCCAGGCGCGAGATTGGCCGACGGATCGATCGGCCCTGCGCACACTTGGCAAATGACGACCGTATCCGGATGGCGGCGCAGAACCTCCTGCCCGGATGGATAGATTGCGACCTGGCGGCCGCACTTCGAGCAGTTGCGGCTCTCGTCCTGGTCGGGATGCACCACCGTCATATCGGCGAGCCGCATGGCGATCAGCTCGAGCGGCCGCGGCCGTCCCCTCAACCTGCGCCAGAAGCGAAGCAAGCCCATCACAGGCCCCGCGCCTTGCGCCAGCGCCGAAACGCGCCGGTCGTCTCGACGGTTTTGACCAGCTCCGGTGCGCCGGCAATCGCGTTGAGCGCCTCGTCGCTCAGCTCGATCAGCCGCGCGCCGTCCCATTCCATGACATGCGAACACTCGAGGCAGATCATGATCGAGCCCTTGCGGGGCGAACGGTCATGCGCGGCGCTCGTCGCGGACAGCGGCGTGCCGCAATTGAGGCATAAGCCCTGCTGGAATGGGCGATTGATCTTCATGCGCGCCCCGTAACTTCCGGCTGGCCCTCGAACCGCGCCACCTGCTCCTTGAGCATGGTCACCACGTCCTTCTGATCGCCGTTCGAGATGTAATTGCAGCACCCTTCATGGTCCCCGAGCGGGAAGACCAAGAGGACGAACCCGACCTTGCGGTCCGGGCCTTTCGCCTCGCCGTTGAACAGCTCGTCGGCATCCATCGCGCGCCTTAGGTGATATTCGTTCATTGAGAAGCTCCTTTCTCTCAGAGGCCGCAAAAAGCAACAAAGTGGCAATGAAAGGCAAAACATGGCGAAGCTAGGCACGTATATACGGAAAGCCCCGCCAATCACTGCGGTGCGGATGAAGGAGTTCAACTCTATGGACGCGGAAACCGCCTTGCTTTCGGCGATTGAATACATCGAACGCTCGGGCGTTCCGGACGCTGAGGAAGTGCTGAAGGCCTTGGAGGCCATGGTGAACCAGCGCGGATGCGAGCATTTCGATCCGGCCTGCACGGATGGCAAGCTCACCCATCTCATCGACATAATCATCAACGGGTAACGCCGCCGCTATCGGCACTCTCAACGCGTCGATCAGCATCGGCTCACGGGTCAACCGGTCTAGCCAGGCGAATAGTCTCGGTGTGTTGACGTCAGGTCCGAACCGCAGAAACGTGCCGTCCGCGCTGTCGCACCCGATCGCCGCAGCCGCCGCCAGGCGGTCGAGTGAATTGACCCGGCCCATGTGGGTGCGCTTGCCGCGTTGCCGGGCGGCGTGAACGGCAAGGCGACCGCCCCTGAATTTGAACTCGGTCGTTCCGCCGACGAACAGCGCATCGAATTCATCCCATGGCGTCGTCTCTTCCGACCAGCCATCCTGCGCGATGAACGCGACCGGGAAGCCGGCGGCGCGGATGCGGCGCAGCATGGGGAGCGACCGCTCGACCGTGGCGGCATGGTCGCCAACGACGTCGGGCGCGGTCGCAAACAGGCACCGATCCACCGGCAACTGATCGAGGAAGCGCAGATAACCGTCGTCGGAATAGTTGTTCGAAGCGGTGAAGCACCCATTGTCGGCGGCGAATGCCGCATCGTCCGGAATCCGCTGTCTCAATCCTCGCCTAAACGTCATGATGAACCCGAGCCGGGGGTGCCGCATGTCGCCGACATGGCCGCTCAGATAGATCATGCGGCCACCCGGCGCGCCGAGAGGCCGCCCCAAACTACGAGCGCCGCCACAAGCTTGCTCGCGATCTGCGCGCCGAGCGCCGCGGGCGATAAGGCGCCGATGATCGAAAGGAAGATAACGCTATCCACCGGCGCGCTCAGGCCGCAGCTGAGCAAGACCCGATCCGCCAACGGGCGCCTGGTGATCGTGAATACGAGCCAGTCGACGCTTTCAGATGCGGCGAACGCAGCCGCGCTGGCCATGGCGACGAACGGGGAAGCCAGCAGATAGGACAGCGCGAGGCCGACCGCCATCGGAACGACCACCCAATGGCCGATCGCGCGCTGGCAGAAGTCTCGGGTGACGAAGATTGAGCCGACGCCGATCGACCACAGCCAGTTGAGCTCAGGCCAGCGGGCGAAGGCGACGTTGATCGCCAAGACGGAAAGGACGTAGGCGACCGGCCATTTCATCATCATGCGCGTCCCTCGATCTCTGGCTGGCCCTCGAACCGGGCGATCATTTCCCGAAACAGCGTGATGATGTCCTTCCGATCCGCGCCGTTGGAAATGAAATTGCAGCGCCCATTGTGGCTGCCGAATGGAAAGACGAGCAGCACGAAGCCCGCGTTGCGATCGGCTCCCTTGGCGTCGCCGTTGAAGAACTCGTCGAGGAGTTGCGCGACGGCATTCATCTTTTCGCGATACTGGTCCTCGATCGGCGCGTCGCCGAGTCGCTCGCTCATTCATGTTCTCCCCGTAGTACGCAAGCTGGGATCATCTGGCCTTCGATGGTTTCCTTGACATCAGCCAGCCGCACTGGAATTTCGGCAATGCAACCTATATGCGCGGCGGTAGGCAAAGCGCTGCGACAGATGCGCAATGCCTCCTCGCGGGTGAACCGGCCCGCTCCCTCAAGGCCGGTGGCGTAGCCCCAGCGGCCAGCCTTCCACCAGCCAGCGTGTTCGTTTGACCACACCAGATATTCGGGCTCGATCGGCGCGTCGCCGAGCGTATGGTTGCTCATAATAAACTCCTTTGCCTCGGGTCGCGTCTGGCCGCCGCGCGCTCGCGTTCTTCGCGCTCAAGGCAGGCGAGCCGGTCGACCGCCTCAGGGAAGGTCAACCCCGCGCCTTTCATCAGGACCGTAATGGGATCGTCGACGAAGACGTGGCAGCGCCCGCAATAGCGGTAAACGATGTCGTGGGTGTTGGAGCTTTTGAAACCGCAATAGGGACAGACGAAGGACGTCATTTCCCGCTCCCATGCCCTGCGGCGAGGGCGGCGTCTATGATGGCGCAAGTATCCGGCAATGAGGCAAGACGGACGCGGAGAGTTTTCAGCGCCGCCACAAGCTTTGCGTTCTCGGGCGTCAGCCTCCCGATCTCGCGCATGACGACGATGAGATCGACCACGTCAATGGTGACGTTGTCAGCCGCGCGACCATCGATCATGACCTCAATGCGCTTCTTGGCGTCATCGGCGCGTGGCCAAGTCGGGCTGCGAGTCACTTTGTCGCTGTCCCCGCTGCGGTAGGGCGGCTCGTGTCATCGAGAGTATTGATCATGTGCCTGCAAGCTCCATCAGCTTGGCGACAAAGGCGTCGGCGGCCTCGCGCACGGCATTGTCCAATTGCTCGAGCTTTCGGTCGGAGATGCTGTCATTGCCGTCATTCTTCCAATACTCGATCGTCGCGTGGTCATAGGCGCGGTAGAGCCGTCCCAGCTCGGTCGCTATGAAACGCTCGTAACGGGCGCGTTTTGCGCGCCAATCGTCAGCGTCGTTCATACCCAGCTCTCAATGATCTGCGGTTCGTCGCCGTCCTGGCGCGACAGCTTGATCAGGCCGCGCGCTCAGAAGGCCAGGCGGATGTCCTCGAGCTTGCCGGCCAGCGTATCGTCGGTCGCGATCGTCTGGCCGCGGCCGATCTCGAACCGCCGGGCGATGAAGCCATCGGGGTGGTCTTTCGGCCGATCGTAGACGGTCCAGATGGTGAGCGCGCCACGCTTGGCGGCGTCGGCGTTGGACATCAGGACTTGTTGGGCCTGATCGGGTTCGTCAGTCGACACGGGACACCTCGAATGAGCCATCGGGCTGAAACACGGCAAGATAAGAGTGGTGGTAAAACACCAATTTTTCGTCGCGCAACTTAGCCATCGCGAGCGGACGCAGCGGCGGATCGCCAGGGTACTTAAGGGAGTAGTTCGGGCCGAGCTTGAAGCCGGGCAGAGGGTCCCATCCGCCGCCATGGGCGTAGGTTTCGTCGAGCTGCTTGGCGGCCGGGCGCGGGTCCCGATCGCTGATGAGCTCGGGCAAGAAGCCAAGATCGACGCCGGGATCGAGCTTGTTCCAGATCATCATGGCGTCGACCTTTTGCTCATGGCGGGGCCAAATCAGGAACGCGCGGCCAGGCGCGGCAAATGTGGCGGGACCGAGATGGCAGGCTCTTGTCCACCGAGGTAAATTCATCGCTCCATCGGTCACGGGTCGCTCTCCTCCTCATCGCGGTCATCGAACGACTCCATGCCGAACCATCGGCGCTGACAAGCATCGCAGAACTGCGCCGCATAGCCTGCCTTGCTCCACATTATCAGCGGCACGTCATCCTCAGCCGATTGAAGCCGAGCAGTAGGAGCATAGGACCGAGCGCAGCGCGTCCGGCCGGCCCCAGGTGACTTTGGCCCAATCGAAGCCTTCTTTCGGCTCAACATTCATCCTCTTCCCTCCCGCGCTCTGACTTCCGGCGTCGGGGCCATCCGCGCCACTTCGTCGATGCTGAGCGGCTTGCGCCAATGAACAGCAACCGAGGGCATGCCCAGGCTCTCCGCGACCTCGCGCGCATCATCCATAAACCAAGGCTCGTCAGTCCCTGCGCCCCGCATTACCTTGTCTCGGATCGCCTCTGCTTTCCGCCACTTCGTTGGGCTCCAACTGCGCACCGGGACGGGCCGCCCATGTTCATGCCAGCTCAACGAGAGCTGCCATAAGGGCCGCCCGCCGCTGTAGCGGGTTCACTCAAGTCCGATGTTGCAGGTTAGCCCGACCGAGATCGCCCGTTCCGCCCACCAGAAAAAACGCCCGTCGATCTGCCGTTCCGGATCGAACGCCGGATGCGCCAGCGCCGTCTCGATCTGCCGCTTCATTCCCTCGCCTCCGCTAGTAAATGCATCGCCGCCAGCTTCTCACGATCGCGGACCCACAGCCACATTGGCGGGGCGACCGGACCGATGAAGGCTGGGTGCGGGCGCCATAGCGCCTCGAGATCCTCGGCAGTCCACGCCCGCGGCGGCGGTCGCCTGGCGATGCGGGGCGGGAGCTCAGGAAGGGCGACGGTCATAGCGCGCCAAAATGAACGTAGGAGGAACGAGAAGGACTAGTGTGCCCACTCAGTGTGGCCACTCGGGGGGATTTTCGGGCCTTTATGGGCGCTTTATTGCCCTTTTGTTCTAATTTGGCGTTACGCTTCCGTTCGCGCCGCAGCGCCAAATTTCCTTTATTTTCAAATGAGTTAAGATGGTCGGAGTGGCGGGATTCGAACCCACGACCCCTAGTCCCCCAGATTAGCGCGCTAAGGACGTTTTGCGCTATCATGTCAATTAGTTATCCCTTTGCTGATCGTAACTGTGCCACTCAGTGTGCCCACTTTGTATGCGTCCGAGCGCCTCAGCGACCTCTGAATCGAGCACATGCGCGTAGCGCGACGTCGTCTTCAGATCAGCGTGGTTGAGAGCGCGCTGTACGAGTTTAAGATTGCCGGTCTCGCGTAGGAGCTTCGTCCCGAAATTGTGCCGGAAGTCATGGAACCGGAAGCCGGACACCCCTGCCCTAGCCCTCAGACGCCGCCAGGCGGTCTTTACGCCTTCACGAGTGATTGGATAGCGCTCACCCTCGATACGACCGTAACGGGCCCGTGCGGCCACATAGGTGAAGGCGAATTCGGCGTGGTCGCCGCGCAACGGCCAAAGGATTTCGCGCACTGCGGGCGTGATCGGCGTCGTTACTCGCTTGCCCCCCTTCCCTATCTTGACGATCTGCCGGAGATTCCAATCAACCTCGCTCCACTTGAGCAGGCACTCGTTGAGCCTAAGCCCGGTCGCCTTGGCGAAGGCGAAGAACGGCGCATAGTCGTCGCGGGTTGCAGCCGCAAGGCGCTCACCCTCGTCGCCGACGAGCTCGCGCACGCGCTCAATCGGCTCGCGTAGCCAATGGTCCTTCCAACGCGGTTCGCGCGGGAAGGACACGCCCCATGTCTTGGCGCGAGTAAACAGCTTTTTGAGCTGTTCGGTCGTATCATTGACCGTGAATGGCGACAGTAGCGCATTCTTCTTGCCGCCGCGCGCGACGTGCTGGATTCGTCGCCAAGCGACTAGCTTGGTGACAGCGTCTCCATCGATCTCAGTGATCAGCATGTCGCGGCCGAAGAACTTGATGAGGCGATCAAGCTGTGTCTGCGTAGTGGCGGCAGCGACATGATGCTGGCCAACCTCCATCATGTAGCGGGCGGCAATGTCGCTGAACCGGAGTGAGCCCATAATTGCCTCCTCCTGGCCTGCGAGATCCTCAATCCGCTGGCGCTCAGCGCGCTCTATTGCTTCGGCGGCTTTCTTGGTGGTCTCCCCTGTCGATTTGCGAATTCGACAACCTCGAACTTGGAACTTGTACCACCAAAATGGCGACCCCGGCCTTTGATAGACTGCCATGATTCAACCTTCTTTCGTGTTCGTGCAGCGATGAAATCGTCTAGATCGTCTGGGGTAAACATCCTGTGCGGACGCCGCATTCCGTGACCAGTCAATACATATCGAACGGTGCCCACAGCGACATGCTTGAGCAAGGTCTTTGGCGAGACGCGCAAACGCGCCGCCGCTTCCCTTGTGGTGAGAAGAATCGGGCTAGTTGGCTGTCCGTCTGCCATTTTATTACCAACTCCATTGGAATAGCCACTAAGGCTACTTGCCTTTTCAGGCCAATTCCCCTGCCTTTTGAGGCCTTGGGCCTAGTCCTTAGCCGGCACGACTGCCGCGCCGATCAGCGACGTTCATGCGCCTTGTGCTTCCTTCTTGATCGGGACGATGAGTTTGGCGGCCTGCGACGCGCACCCTGCGAGGACTTCGGCACATTCGCGGTGACGCCTTGCCCCCACGTCGTCGTCTGCATCCTCGCATTTCTCGGCCCGCTCTAGGTGGGACTCGCGGGCGAACTTCCATGCCCAGATGGCCTCACGCAGCTTCTTGACGGAAACATACTCAATGGGCTTGGGCTCATCGGGCTGGATCACGTTCGCTTCTCCTTGGTCTCGACCGGAACGATGAGGTCGGCGCGCGCGCCGCATTGCGGGCACGCCGGCCATACGCTGGTTGCGCTCCGCTTGCCGCGCCAGCCGCACCGCGCGCACACCACGGCGACCTTTCTCTCAGTTTGCGAGCGTGGCCGCTTCATTGCGCATCCTCTGTCTCGAATAGCGGTTCTGGCTCTGGCTTGACGATCGAGCCGATAGGCCCGAATTCACGCTTGAACGCATCGGTGTCATCGCCGAAATAAAAAAAGGCCTGACCCTGCGTCGGGCTCGCTAGCGCGCCGCCGGGATCGCGGAACCGAATCCGCCCTTGGGTGAAACAAACGCTGTCAGCGACGCACATGGTGTCGTGAAACCAGGCCGCGTCGGTGTAGTTGTGGGTGAGCGCGATGCAGGCGCTTATCCGCCGCTCATCCCACTCCTGCAAAAGCTTCCTGATGAACCTGTTGATCAGCGGTGGCGAGTACGGCGGATTCAACCAGACCCGGCCTCGCCAAACCTGGCGCAGTCCGTTCCGCTCCTTGTCGAAATACTCCTGAGCGTTCACCGTCTTTTGGGCGAGTTCGCTCGAGGCCGGGTCGACGTCGATACCGCCGAGCACGGCGCGCGCGCGATCGATCCATTCCCGCGGAGTGTACCATTCATTATTTTGCCGACGCCCTAGCGTGCCGCGCGACGATTGGGTTGGTCGATGGAATTGGCCGCTGATCAGCTGCCGGATCTCGGCGGCCCTGCCGAGGTCTTCCGGCGAGGCGTGCGGGTCGGTGGCGATGTCCTCGAGCATATTGGCCAGTCGCCAATGCGAAGCCACCCATTCAGCGCCCGAAATCAGGGAGCGGGCGCCGCGCTCGCCGAACCCGAGCACACCAGAGTTGGCTTGGGACCACGCCAGCCATTCGCCGTGGCCGAGCGCTTCCTTTTTCTTGAGCAGCCGATTGCCGACTTCCACTAGGTAGAAGATCCGATCGTCGCGCGACCTTTGAGCCTTCTGGTGGAGGAGGCCGATCGCGACCGCGTCGGGATCGATTGTTGTCCAGCATGGCCTAGGCTCCGCCCCGCTGGTCGTCCAATTTGGCGAGATCGAGTTTACCGAGTTTGCCGGGATTTTTGTTGACGGCCTCGACGATGACCCGGGCGATATAACCGGGCCGTTCGTCTGGGTGGATGCGCGGGGCCTTGCCGCCGACCCTGACGTGACGCCGCACGGCGAGATCCCAGAGGTCGTCCGGCGAGTAGCGCTTCAGAATTCGCCGCACCGGCTCGTCCATGGCTTTGGGCGAATATCGGTGATAGACGAACGCGACGCCGAGCACCATGTAGCCGGGGATCCTAAACCTGTCCCTCCAAGCATCCCTGATCGAATAGAGCGCCTTTTGCAGCGCCGCGCCGTCGTCGTCGAGATTAAAGGCTCTCAAATAATAGCCGACGCCCTGCAGCTTGGGGATAGTGAAGCCGCATTGCTCGATGAGCTTTTTGAATCCGCGATCGACGCCGGCGACGCCCAAAGCGTGCAACTTGTTCCCCAGCGGGATGAGAGTCTTGGAGCGCTTGTCAGCGAACCACGAGAACAGGAACGACTCTTGTTTCTGCCCCTCGCTCTGAAAGACTAGGCAGGGCACGATCCGCTGACTCTCGCCCCGGCGGAGGATGCCCATCACGCGCGTCGCCCCGTCGACAACCCAGTAGGTGCCGTCGGAACGCAGCCCAACCAGCAGAACGCCGAGGAGCGCCATGGAGAAATGGAGGTAAATCTGAATGATCATGCCGTCACGCGGCCGCTCATTGTAGGTCGTGTCGATATTGAGTGAGGCGACCGATAGATTGATGATCGGCAGCGTTTGAGTGAGGAATGACTTCAGCAGTTTATCTTCTTCCGCTGAAAACAGCGGCTTATGCGATTTGTCCCTTCCGTTCGGTTTTTTCGCCATCTTTTCCTCTCCGGCGGCTTTACTTTGTTCCGCTCCCTGCAGGCACGAAACCGCGGCGAAGCAACGCAGGCATGCCTACGGCAACCCTGAGCGGCTTCTTCTCTGGCTTCTTCGGCCGCGCAACCTCTACCTTGCCGGGACGCTCGAGGCCGAGCGCCCGAGCTTCGCGCCGCTTCGCTTGGCCAATGTCGCCAACGTCGCGGGCCGTCTTTTCCTTGTGACATACGGCAGCGCATAGAAGCTGCCCGTCGGCTAGTTTGAGCTTGCGCTTCTTGTCTACGCGCGGCCGGATGCCTTCCGAGACGATATGGTCGATCTCATAGTCCTTGCGCTTCTGGCACCAAGCGCCGCATTTCTCGCAGCGGATCCGTCCCGCCTTATCGGTGGCGCGCCTGACGATCGCCACCTGATCAGCGACTGAAAATTCGCGTCGGATCGCTCGGCCGGAGGTCATGCCGCCTCCTCACCCGGAACGTCCTTCGGCTGGACGCCGACGAGGCCGGCGCAAAAGTCCATCACGGCGTCGGCAGAGCGGCGAAACTCGTCATGGCCCATCGCGCGGCGCGATTGCGAGTGCGCCGTCCACTCAGTGACGACAGTTCTGGCGACGCTGACGATCGCATACCCGTCATGCGGCCTGATGAAAGCTGCGATGCGGTCCGCCTCAGCGCGGCTCCGGCAGACGAGGGTACGGCTGTCGCAAAAGCCAGCCTTGATCAGCGCGAACTTCCGCATATGATCGACGCTAGGGAAGCGCAGCGCCTGGTCGTCGGGCAGGCTCTTCCAGATCTCCCGCAGACTGGCGAAATAGGCGCGCTCAAAACCGACGTTGCGCGGCTGCTCTATGGTCACGATGTAGCGTTCGCCGATGATGAACTGGGCGTCGGCTGTTTTCCGATAGCGGGGAAGAGGTTCGAATGCCTCGCCGGTCCATTCTGCAATGAGCGGGGCATCAGTCATTGCCGACCCGCCGCTTCAGGAGGAAACGTTATGCCAAGACCGCGCTTCCACTCGAAGCAGCAATAGTCGTCGCCATCGGTGATGATGACGCGCTCGACAACCCCGAGTTTGGTCGCGACGTTGTCGGTGTAGTGACGCGCGGCCTTGACCGCCTCTTCAGGGCCGACGCCGCGGCGTACGTATTCGCAGGTGCCGTCCACGAAGAATTGGCAAACGGAGAACATCTTGAGGTCGGCAGTGGTCATCGCAGCAGCCCCTTGGCAATGTCGGCGATGAGGAGGAGAGCGGCGGGCTCCATACCATGCTTGCAGTGACGGGCGATCTCCTCGATCTCGGCCAGGCCTTTGACGAGGTGTTCCATATTGCCATCGACGGTCGCGAGCGCGTTGGAGATTGCGTCGAGCTTGGCGACGAGGTGTTGGATGTCGACGCCGGCGGCGGTGGTCATGCCGCCTCCGAAGCTCTGCTGACAGCCAGCCAAAGCTTGACCAACCGATCCATTGCGGCCGCGAAACTCCTTGATTGCTGCGGCCACATCTCATTCTCGATAAGATCGCCCAACTGCGTCGCGTAAAAAGACGCCTTGCCGCCGCTATACCGGCGGTTGACGTTGAGCTGCGCGGGGGTTAGCACGGTCCCCGACA
Source organism: uncultured Alphaproteobacteria bacterium (assembly GCA_963761435.1). Lineage (GTDB taxonomy): Bacteria > Pseudomonadota > Alphaproteobacteria > Rhizobiales > Beijerinckiaceae > Roseiarcus. The sequence continues at coordinate 79,342 of CAVXHJ010000019.1, forward strand.
GGTGGCTGAGGCCGCCCTTGAGCGCGATCGGCTCGCCGCTTTCGTTCGCCGCGAATCCGCGCTCGATCTTCTCAAGCGCATCGACTGGCAACCGGACCACGTCGCTGATGCGCTCGCGGCTGTATCCGTATTTTTCCAGACGCACGATCGCCGCGCGCACGCTGTATTGATCGAGCGGCTCGCCGTGGCCGATGTTGCAGCGGACGGCGTCGGCGAAAAGGTCGGCCTCCGTCGAGTAGACCTTCTGCTCGACGCTGACCTTTTCGACTTCCTGCCGTTGATAGGCTTCATAGCGGTGTCGCCCGTCGACCAGCCGCATGGTCGACGCCTCGACGATCAGCGGCGGCAGCTTGACGCCGGTCTTCAGCGCAGCGACGAGCCGGCCGACGTTGAACTCCGAAACGCCGCTGCGCGGATAGATGCTGTCATCAAGAACGATTTTGCCGATCGCTATCGTCTGCGCCATGTTTCAGCTCCTCTTCTGGCCTTCGCGCTTGCTGCAAAAGTGATGAACTATCCTCGCCTCGCCGCGCCTCGCCGCGCCGCGCCTTGCCGCGCCGCGCCTCGCCTCGCCGCGCCGCGCCTTGCCGCGCCGCAAATCGATAAAGTATCCCTGCCTCGCCTTGCCAAACCGGACCCAGCCTCGCCAAGCCCTGCCGCGCCATGCCTGGCCTTGCCGCGCCAAACCGCGCCGTGCCACGCCGCAAATCGATAAAGTATCCTCGCCTCGCCGTGCCCTGCCTCGCCGGGCCGCGCCATGCCAGAACCTCGCCGCGCCTCGCCTCGCCGTGCCTCGCCAGGCCGCAAATCGATAAATGAAACTCGCATCTAATATCCTCGCCTCGCCTCGCCGCGCCTCGCCGCGCCTTGCCTCGCCAAGCCCTGCCGCGCCACGCCCGGCCACGCCGCGCCCCAAATCGATAAAGTATCCCTGCCTCGCCGCGCCTTGCCGCGCCACGCCAAGCCTTGCCGCGCCACGCCAAGCCTCGCCTCGCCAGGCCACAAATCGATAAATGAAACTCGCATCTAATATCCTCGCCTCGCCTCGCCTCGCCTCGCCGCGCCTCGCCGCGCCATGCCTCAAGACAACCCAAATTCATTCAACTATCCGCGCCCTGCCTCGCCTCGCCGCGCCAGGCCGCGCCGCGCCTTGCCAGGCCCTGCCGCGCCACGCCTCGCCAGGCCCGGCCAAAATCAATCCAAAAATTGGTAGCTGCGGACGCCGAACCGACCGAACCAGCCGTTGCACTTTGGCCGGTAATCGCCGATGCCGACGCGGCCGCCGGCGTCCTGCAAAATATCGACGACCAGCTTAGGCTCCGCGACGAGCGCGGGGTCATATTCGATCGTGAACGTGCACGACCATTCGTTGAATTTCGGCCGGGCGCGAATGATGCCTTGACGCACCACGATCGCGCGCCGCCGGTCGATCTCATAGCTCGTCAGCGGATTGCCGGCGTGATCCAATAGCGGGATCAATTCCTCGAGCACGGTAATGTGCGACAGCCGCGATTTCATCGTGGCCTGTTTCTTCATCTTCCATTCGGAGGCCGCGTTCAGGATCGCGGCGCGCGGCGCTTCGCCCTTGATCGCCAAGGCGCCGTTTTCCATCCGGTAACAACCGGCTTCCGCTTCGTCAGCGGGTTCGGGGATCCGCGTCCCGCGCTTTGTCTTGGCGCCTTGTCCCATCGCTTCGGGATTGTGGGTCAGGAGCGGCGTCCGCCCGTCGATGATGACCCGAATGCGCCTCATCGGCATCGCCGCCTCGTTGGCGTAGGGGATCATCTCGCCAGACGGATGCAGCACTTCGCGTTCGAGCGTCTCGTAGGCCGTCGGTGTCTTGGTTCTCGTCGCCATTAGGTTCCTCCTTTTGCGTTTTCGATTATCCACGCGCGGGCGGTCAGTAGCCGCCTGGCCTGGCTGGGGGGCAAAAAGGCCAAGCGGGTCTCCGTCATCAGTGATCGAGCCTCGCCAACAGCGCGCCGCTGAACTGTTTGGCGATCCGGTCGGCGAGCCCATCGATCGCGAGGCGCGTTTCGTCGTGCGCCGCGGCGATGCGCTCAGAGGCCTCCTCGATCGTCCGGCAAACCTCCATCAGCGCCTGGCAGAGGGTGACGTCGTGATCGTTCGCGCCTTCCATGATGTCGGCGCGGGCTTCGAGCCGTTCCGTTCGCGTGCGCATCTACCTGCCTCCCCGTCTAGAAAGGTTCCCTGCCTCGCCGCGCCCAGCCACGCCCCACCTGGCCATGCCGGGCCTAAATCGATCAAAATATCCCTGCCTCACCTCACCAAGCCACGTCCGGCCTGACCATGCCTGGCCATGCCAACGCCGTGCCCGACCGCGCCCTGCCAGAATCGTCACGCCGCCTCCACCGGATAGCGCTTTTCGAGCGCCTTCAGCTTGTCCTCAATCTCAGCCAGGAAGGCGCGCGCTTCGGCTTCCATGGTCGCGATCGCCGCCTCGTCGCGCTCGACCCGCTTGACGAAAAACTGCAGGCCGTCGGGGAACCGCGGATCATAGGAAACGAAGTCCCACCACTTGCGGCCCGAACAGGCCAAGTTCCAAAGGATCTGCGGCAGGTGGTCCTCGGGCACGGCGTCGGCGAGAAGCGTCTTCAAGTGCGTCGCGCTGGTCGGACACTTCACCTCGAGGCCGCCGTCGTCGCCAACGACCGCATCTGGGGATGCGTGCGCATTTGGTATCGTCGGATGCCGGATGAGGCCAACCTCGACGACAGGCTCATTGGTTAGGAACGCGTAGGTGGCGCGCGCCTCGGCCTCATGCTCAACGCCCCAGTACAGCGCGTTGACCCGCTTCGCCGGCTCGTGCGTAAGCCGCTCCGCGGCGATCTCGTACATGAGATCCTCGGCGATCTTCGCGCGTTCGCCCTTCTTGAGACGGGAGAAGGCGTCGCGGACTTTTCCGGCGCCGAGTGAGCCGGCCCGGGCGAGCAGCCAAGCTTCGGAGCGTTGGATGAGCTCGGCGTCAGTCATGGCGTCGCCGCCTTCTTCGCCGCGATCTGCTTCTTGTCCTTGAGCCTCGATACGCCCCATTTCCACTGCTTTACGCTCATGTCCGAAAAGCCAGTGCATCCGCACTTGTCAAAAAACATCTTGAGGTCGGTCTGTGTCTCTTCCAAGAGCTGCTGGACAAGGGCGAGCTGGTTGGCGTCGATCAGCGCTGGAGTCGCCGTCATCTTTCTTTCGCCCGTCATCGTCATTGGAAGCGGCCAATCCGAGCGCGAGCTTGAGCGTGTAGCGTTGAAGGTAGGTCGCAGCCGATCCGACCGCCTGCATATCGTTCTTGTTGCCTGAGGTGTCGTTGACGCCTTCAAGCGTCGTCTCTTCGGCATATCCATCGCGATGGGATACTCGGCAGGTGACCTTGAGCTTGGTGCCCTGCTGCTCAGAGCGGAAACGGTATGAGAGACCATGACGGGCTAGCGCCGGATCGACGGCGGACGCGACCGCGGCAAAGTCCTCATAACGATAGTTGGTGCGCCCTTTCTGCGAGGTGAAATCGACGGCGCGGTTCTTGACGATCGGGCTGAGCTCGCCCTTAGCGAGGGCGATAGCGCTGTCGAAGGCCTGCTTGGCGATGCGGTCCTCAACCCGCTCGCGCATCGCCATCAAGCGCTCGAACTTTTCGATATCGACGGAAACGTCGCGCGCGGCGCGCTCGATCATCGCCAAGAATCGGATCGGGCGCCCGGAAGCCTTGGCTGGGGGGCTGTGTGCGGCTTCCGGGGCTAGCGTGACCGGCGCCGAGGGGAGACGCCGGCCGGCGCGTCAGTGATTGCTGGATTCGTCATTGTGAAAGGGCCGCCGTCTTCACTCTGCTGACATCGTGGCTCATGCGGTCGATCGCCAGGCGCGTCTCGGCCTGCGCGGCGGCCATGTTCTGGCCCAGTTCATCAAGGGTGCGGCATAGTTCGAGGATCGCTTCGACGACCGTGGTGTCGGCGTCATTGACGCCCTGCATGATTTCGCGCCGAATCGCGGCTCGCTCGCTCGCATTTCGCATGATGCCTCCGACGCCTCGCTGGCGACCGAGAAGCGATGCTAGGTTACGCCACTTGAACTCGTCAAGCGAAAGTTCAAAAGATGTGGACGACGACGGTTCTGCAGAAAACACTTGCGCGGGTAGCAAAAAGATGACGGGCGAGCGCCAACATTCATATCGCTTTGGGACCAAAAGTCAGCGCGCGCATGGTGCTTTAGGTCAGAATGCGCTCAGGAAATTGCGATCACTACCCATTCCCTTACCTTAGGCAGCTGCCCCTAGGCAGCAGTACCTAGACTGTCCACAAGATTCTCGACCCGACAGATATGTTGAATTGACATTTGCGTTCTCCCTAATTCGTCGGTCAGACCCCGATTTCCCGGTTTGTTGCAACTCGGGTGCGGTTGCGAGACCTCCTCCGATTGGCATTGACGATCGCTCAAAAGGCGCGTTCTTTCGTCACACAGCCGTCATCCTTTAGGGACGGGAAACGCCGGCCAAAAGAGGTAGGGGGATAGAAAAACCAGGGAGGCGGTGCCATCTTATGGGACAGTCACAGCCAATCCATGGATCTGTAGCCGAGGCTATCGCTGAGCGCGATCAGGCCCATCGCCGAGCGCGACGAGGCCGTCTCTGAATATCAACGGCTCCGGCGCGCATCCGCCGCTAAGGCCTTAGGGCGTATCGATGCCATGCGTTCCATGAAAGACATTATGTGCCAAGGAGTTAGGCTAATGCTGGAATCCGAGCCTGGCAATGAAGACAATCGCCGTGAGCACGAAGGCGACCGTTCGGAGCTCGAGGAGATTGATCCCTTCTATGAGCGGCATGTCGCCGCTGAGATCGTCGCGCAGCTGCCCCACAAGCGCGACATCGCCGTAAGGATTCTGGAGCTCGCGCTCAAAATATTGGACTTGCCTGATTAGTTTTTTTCGTCAGGCTCTAAGGTCAGCGCCCGCGCCATACTGACGGTCAGACCGTCGGTGTCGCCGTCATAGATCCAATCGAGCGTCAGGCCAGGGATCTGCGCCTTGAGCTGCCTGGCGGCGGCGAGCGACGGCGGAAAGCCGGTTTCGTAATTGCTCCATTGAGATTTTGAAAAATGGTAGCGGCGGCAAAATTCAATTTGGCTCGGCCCATACAGGATTCGAAGGCGGCGCAATCGTTTAGCGGTGCCTGAACCAGGCCCGCGCGGTGAGCTCGATGAGGGTTCAATCATGCCGCATCTTTATCCCAAGTTCATGATTCGTGAACCCCGGTAAAATATTTATCCGACCTGCGCAAGTCAATTCATGCAGGCATTGACTTTTTGCAGTGCTTGAATACGCTAAGTCCATGATGCTTGAACCGCCGCTAATCACCACCAGCGCCGTCATCGACGCCCTCGGCGGCACCCAAGCGGCGGCACGGCTGACCGGCCGGCTGAAATCGGCAGTATCCAACTGGCGTCAGACTGAGCGATTTCCGCCCAATACCTATCTCGCGATGACCGCCGCGCTCGCCGCCAAGGGGCTATTCGCCCCGGCATGGCTGTGGGGCCAAGAACCGGAGCCGCGGCCCGTCGCCAACAAAAGCCGACACTCGCCTGAGGCGGCGTGAAATGCCGCGGGCAGCGGCAGCGCGTGATCTATTTCAGCGTCCATTGCGCCGCCAGGAACTCGACCGCAATGCCGAGGCCAAGCGGCAAGCAGCGATCGTCGAATATGTCCGCTGGGTCGCGCCGCAAGTCGTGATTTTCGCAGTCCCGAATGGTGGGCTGCGGGCAAAGGCTGAAGCGGCGCGACTCAAATGGACGGGCGTGCTGGCCGGCGTTCTCAACCTGGTGCTGGTGCTGCCCGATGGCCGGGTAGCTTTTTGGGAATGTAAGACCCCGCCCGGCCGGATATCGCCTGCTCAATTTGCATTCATCGATCGCCTTGAGGCGCTGGGCCACTCATGGGCGGTCGTGCGGTCGATCGACGACGCGCGCCGCGAGCTCGCCGGCCTCGGGATCAAGACGCGCGAGGTCGAAGCCATCCGGGAACTGGTCGATAACATGAGGGCGAGCGCATGAACGAAGTGAGACCGATTACCGAAGTAGATGCTGCGCGAGCGGTCATCCGCGCGCATCCGGAACGCATGCGACAAGAGCAAGCCACGGCCGACACGATGATCGCCGCGGCGGCTCAGTTGGGCCGCTGGGACGAACTTGAGCGTGCGGTCGACATCAAGATCGCCCAACAGCAAGAATTCGTGGCGGTTTGGGATGAGCAAGTTCGTTCGCGGGGCAATCAAAAGTTTCCGCCCGAGAAACTTTTACCAGTATCAGAAATGGAGCGCCGAACTGGCGTCAATAAGGTTCAGGCATCCCGTTGGCGCATTCAGACTGCCCCAGAGCGCATTGATGAATATCGCCAGCGCATTATCGACGCCGCAACGCTGGCCGCGGATCTGAAGGCCAAGGCTAACCATCGCGCCGGGGGAACCGGCGTCAATGAGTGGTATACGCCGCAAGACTATATCGAGGCGGCGCGGTTCGTTCTCGGCGAGATCGATCTGGATCCAGCGACGCACGCGGTCGCTCAGGATTGGATTCAAGCAAAGGAATTTTTCACCGAACAGGACGATGGGCTTACCAAAGAATGGCATGGCCGAGTGTGGCTGAACCCGCCCTATTCGCGTGAGAAGATCAAGCCCTTCATCAACAAGACGGTCGCAGAAATCGAGGCTGCGCGCGTCAACCGCAGCGATCATTCTTACCCACTCTTACACTGACACCGAATGGTTTCATAAGATCGCGCCGCTGACGCAAGCGATGTGTTTCACCCATGGGCGCATCGCCTTCACGGATCCCGATGGTGAGCCGTGCGCGCCGACGCAAGGGCAGGTGTTCTTCTACTACGGGCCTGACGTCGAGGCGTTTAATACTGTTTTCAGCCCCTTTGGGTTCGTCGCGGAACTGCGTCGCGGCGATGAACAATGACAACCGTCCCGCTGCGCGAGACCAAGTTCTTCAAGCGCGGGCGCAACGGCGAGCGCTTCGTGGCCGATCGCCTGCGCGAGCGCGGCTGGCTGCGTGATCCCAAGCTACGACTATTCCGGCGATGACGACCATCCCCCGCGCATGGAAGGCCAGGCCGCAGCATACATCCTGCCGGACCTCGATATATGTCGCAAAGGCGATCGGAGATGGGCGGAAGTCAAAACGAAAGCCGCGCCGTCCCTAGGCCGCATTTCCGGTGAACTCGAGCACGGCATTCCGCTGCGTCACTTCGAGCACTATCAGGCGGTGCAGCGCGAAAGCGGCGATCCTGTTTGGCTGTTTATTTACGAAGAGCGGTCGCGCCGGCTGCTCTTCGCGAGGCTCGACGAGCTCGGCGCGGGCCGGATTTCGCGATCCTCGTCCATGTCGCGCGGCGGGATGGTTTATTGGCTTTGCCGCCAATTTCGCGAATTGAGCTTCGGGCAAGCTGGCGTCGCATGACCGATGCGCCCTCCATCACCCAGCAAGCCGATGCGGTCGAGTGGGCGAAGGCTCACGCCCGGGAAACCGGCAAGCGCGCCAAGATGCGCAACGGCGAAATCGACGAAATCGCGCCGTCGGCTTGAGGCCGCGGCGGAAACGCTTCGGACCTTCGACTTCGGAAGGGAGATCGCGCGATGACACCGCTCTATGAAGCCGAATTTGCGACGGGTGATTTTGCTAACCTGGGCGCGATTATTCCGACTGTATTATTCCGAAGCATCGGCGCACTCAACCTGCTCGGAGACAAGGAGGCCGACGAACAGTTCATAAAGGCCACGGAAACTATCAAGGGCCTGCCTGGCGGCCTGGGATGGGAAGAGCGGCGACGCTGGCAACAGGAGAAAGCCTTCGAAGCTTACCAGCGCGGTCGGCCATGCTGCGACAGCCCAATCGAGAAGATGTTGCTGCCTTGGCTGATTTGCCAGCAGTACGCTTATTTTGATTTCCACCCATCCGTTCTTTTGCCCGGCGAGACGGACCAATATGTCCCTGGTTCGCTGGCGATCATCCCGCAGTTGCCGGTTGGTCGGTATCGCGTCGATTTTGCACTCGCGGGCTCGCTCGGCGGACCAATCCGGTTCGTCGTTGTCGAGTGCGACGGCAAAGAGTTTCACGACGGCGTCAAGAACGTGAAGCGCGACGTCAACCGCGATGTGGCTATTCTTGCCAATAAGCGGATTCTCGATGTCGTTCAGGTTCGACGGGCGCGACATTCTGCGCGACCCGCAATCATGCGCTTGGCGGGCCGCTCATGCGGTCACCCTAGCGTGGGCGAAGGGCAATCCGTCCACAGCGGAGAAGTTCGCGCCATGACCGACTCTCCGGCCATGCTGTTATGGACGGACGCCTACATCGGCGACACGATGCACCTGACCACGCTTGAGCACGGCGCCTATCTCCTCATCCTCATGTCGATGTGGCGCGCCGGCGGCTCACTTCCGAACGATGAAAAGATGCTCGCTAGGACGGCGAAATTGAGCCTCGATAAGTGGCGAAAAATCGCCCCCACAATCCTCGCTTTCATGACCATTGACGGCGCGGCGATTAGTCAAAAAAGGCTCAAGCTGGAGTTCAAAATTGAATTCAGCCGATCTCAAAAACGAGCATCGGCTGGGCGCGCTGGCGGGCGCGCTAAAGCATTGAGGATACTCAACCACGCACCTAGCAATGCTACGATTCCCAGCAAGCAAACCGGTAGCTTACCAGAACCAGAACCAGAACCAGAAAGAAAGGAAGAGCTACCACTGACTGTTGATAATTCTGAGAGAGTGTCCGTTTCGGCGTTGCCGAGAACAGACGATGGATCGCCAAAAACTGCGGTCCGAAAGCGGGACGCCTACCCGGAGGCATTCGAGGCGCTGTGGAAGGCTTACCCAACTGACGCCAACATGTCGAAAGCCAAGGCTTATGTCCGGTGGCGGGCGCTTTCCCAGGACGACCGCGAACTGGCGTTGCGCTCATGCGGACCCTACCAGACCTTCTGCGCTGAGCACGGCAAGACCGGATATCGGCCAAAGCACCTCGAGGGCTACCTCAATGACCGCCGGTTCGTTGGCCATGCCGAGGCGGCGTCTAAAATCGAGAAATTGCAAGGGGTTTTCGTGAAGATAGGTTCGCCTGCATGGCGCGCTTGGACGGATTGGTACGCCGACGCGAAAGGCAAGGGACCGCCGGTCAATAAGGAGGGAACGGGATGGTGGTTCAAAGCGGAATGGCCGCCGAGCATGCTGGCGCATGGCGGCGCGTGAAAGAGAGGGGCAAGGCGCCGGTGGGTTCGCTTGAGCACCAGAGCGTGGTCAAAAGCTTCAAGGAACTGAACGCGGCGATGGTCGGGCCTAATCCGCGCCGTATGCCGGCGCCGGACGCCCGCTATGCCGCCTCGCCGGCGCTCGAAACTCAAGCGGTCGCCTACCACGAAGCCCGCCTCGCCGAGCTCGCCAATAGCCCTGCGCCGGCCCTCAGCGAGGCGCTGGCGGCCAAATACGCTCCGCCTGCGCTATCTGAAGCCTGGCCGGGCCCACCCCAGCCCACGGCCGCGCCTGGGGCGTCCTGGGCACGGCATGAAGAATCCTACGAAGATGGCGCTATAGGCTTCTGACCGCCGCGGCATGAGGCCTTTTGCCTTGGGATAGTTCATAGGCTATGAACTACCGGGTTGGCTGCACGAAAGGAAAGTTGCCTATGGCCTTGCAATTAGGCGCGCTGCGGGAGGCGCTGATCGAAGGTGGGACGTCGCCCGAGAAGGCGAACCGAGCGGCAGAAGAACTCGCGGGTTACGACAACCGTCTCGCGGCCATTGAGACGCGCTTGATCCTGCTCACTTGGATGGTTGGCGGAGTTTACGCCGTGCTGGGCGTTATCGGCCTGCCCTCCCTATGGTTGCTCCTGCGCGTGGCCGACAAGCTTGGAGTGCTCGGATGAATTGCTCAATCTGCGGGAAGCCGTTCTCTTCGGACATCTGTTTTAATCCTTGGACATTGGAACACGGCAACAACGCAGCTCCGGTCAATACGGGATATTGTTGCGATGTCTGCAATAACGGCGTTGTTCTGCCCGCGCGTTGGCAATTGATGCACCCCGACCTGGCGGCGGCGACGGGCGAGCGAAAGCGCTCGGATGCCGCGCAATGAAAGACGAGGGTGAGGATGACCTCGAGGCGCTGCGCAAGGAAACGAGCGCGATAAAGGCCGACACCCAAGCAATGCTTGAGGTGACTAAAACGCTTGGAACCGGGCGGCAGCTGACCCAGAATGAAATCATTGCGTTCGGGCGCAGGGCGATGCAAAGCCGCAACAGGCCGTGGCGCGACGCCTTTATGAGGGTGATCATGGCGCTTCCCTCTCCTGCCAGAAGGCGGGCGGTTGTCTGGATAGTCGGCAGATTGGCTCGTCGCTCCGGACTAACCGGCGCCGACTTGCGGGCGATCTGGGACGAAGCGGTGCGCCTGCGGGCGGCTCAAAGCCAAAAAAATGAAGGATAAGGCCGCGCAATGGCGCGCTCGGCCTGCTGGCGAATGGCGCGCGCGCCGAACGGGCGAGTGACCAACCTCGTGAAGGAAAAGGGAATGGGCGGCGCGGATACGCTGGCCGGGCGGGTCGCCAACTTGCTGCAGGCCCGCGCATGACCTGGAAAGCCAACACCGGCCAGAAGATCGAGCGTCTTTACGCCTGGATCGCCACTGAAGCTGACGGCGGCGAGGGCGTCTGCTCCGTGAAGCTCGGGGACACGCACATGCCGCTGATCGGCGCGGACATGGCGCGCATCGAGAGCCTGCGCGGCCACGCGGCGTTCGTCGCCCGCGCCAGCGGTTGCCCGGTGCGGTTGGTCGAGTTCTCGGTCCGGCGCGTCATCGCGGAGACGCCAGAATGAGCGCCAACGCTCACGTCAGCGTCGTTTGCGAACGATGCGGCACTTCGTTCCACGGTAAAGGGCGAAGGCGAAGGGAGCGCGGGCTATGACGTTCGTCATCAACATGCAGGAAGGGCCGCGTCAATGCGGCTCCTGTTCGCTGTGCTGCTCATTGTTGCCAGTGCGCTCGCTTGACAAGCTCGCCGGCCAACGTTGCAAGCACCAGCGTTTCAGTTCCAAAGGCGACTGCTGCAAGGTCTATGCGAGGCTAGGGTCAGTGTCGCCGGAGTGTCGACTCTGGCGCTGCCGCTGGCTGGTCAACGACGACACGGCCAATCTCAGTAGGCCTGACCGCAGCCATTACGTTTTAGATTCGGTTCCGGATTTCGTCACGCTCCGCGACAATGCGACGGGTGAATTGCAGCACATCCAGGTGGTGCAGATTTGGGTTGACCCGAAACACCACGACGCGCACCGCGACCCGGCTTTGCGGGCCTACCTCGAACGCCGCGCCCAGGAGGACATCATCGGCTTGGTGCGGTGGGACAACGAAAAGGCGATCGCGCTCTTTCCGCCTGCGCTGTCGAGCGACGGCCAATGGCATGAGCAGGAAAGCAATTTTCGCCAAAAGGAGCACACG
>CAVXHJ010000020.1:0-332841 GCA_963761435.1 uncultured Alphaproteobacteria bacterium
CGTGGAGGCGGCGGCCGGCATCGACATCGTCGCCGAGATCCCGCGACGGCAAGCTGACCAAGGAGCAGCTGTTCCAGCAGGTCAGAGCGCATGAGAAAAAGGCCGGTGTCAAGGACCGTCCCGTCCGCCAGGGCCGGCTGGACCACCCCGACCGGGGCGTGCTGGTGGCCATGGCCGAGCCGCCGAATATTCCCCGAAAGGTGGACGCCCCTCCCGACATCCTCGCCAACGAGCGGTGGCGCATCGCGGTGGCCGGACAGCAGGCCACGCAGGTGGTCGAGGAGGCCATCCGCCGGGCCAACAACAGGGTGCTGGTCCGGCCCGCCGAGGCGATTGCGGACCTCAAACAGGTCCTGGACGACGTTCGCAACAATCCGGACCTGGCCGAGAGGACCCGCGTTCGATCTGGTGGACCGACTGGAGCGCGAGTCGCAGACGATCGATCGGACGGGCCGCCGCGTCCAGGCGGAACAGGAACAGGCGCAGCAAGCCGCGGCGGAGGCCGCCGCCAAGGCGGCGGCCGGACGCACGACCAGCTCGTCCATTTGCAGACCCGCGAGCGGATGCGCCAGTTCGCCGACCTGATGCACCTGGCCCGCGAGGAGTCCGCGTACCTCCAGGCCCAGTCCATCGAGGAGGACCTGACCGCCCAGGGCCAGCCGATCCCCGTCTCCGTGACGGCCGGCTACAAGGTCGGCCTGGTCGGCTACAACCTCCGCGAGCTGCGGCGCCTGAAGACCCTGCGCTCCGAGCGCCGGTTGGCCACGCTGCTGTCGGTCGAGGAGTCGGCCGTGCCGTTCCCGGACGAGCCGCCGATCCGCTTCCCCGATTCGGCGTACATCAAGATGGTGACCAAGCTGCGCGACGGCGCCTCCGGCTCGCAGTTCGACAACTGGGCGTCCTTCTCGGAATACCGCATCAATGTGAAGCGGTACGCCACCTCGACGTTCGGTCGCCGGAGGACATCGGACGGGCGCTAGACTACCAAACGAAACTGAACACGCGGATCAAGTACTCGCTGCTTGTGCAGACGACGCTGGATCAGGCGCTGAACGAGCTGCTGACGCGGCAGGGCATTCCCTGGACGGTCAATGAGGCCGCCTTCGTCGCCGCCCAGCAGGACAAGGACGTCGTGCAGAAGACCCAGATCGACAAGATCGACGAGATGAATGACGTGACCCGGGCCACGGTCCTGAAACGACTGCTGGCCAAGATCCCCAGCGACGGCGGCAAGGGCACGCCGACGTACCTCATCCGCCCCGACTCGATCGAGATCACGACGACCGACGCGGCCGTCAAGGACAAGGTGGTGCGGCGTTTACCCGGTGGCTGATCTGGTGACGCCGATCGGCGGTCAGATCCCGACTGGCGGCGTCTTCGGCGTCGTCGGTCAGCCCAACCAGCTGGGCGGCTCCGCGTTCGGCGGACTGAATCAACTCGGCCAGCTCCAGCTGGGCGGCGTCGGCGCTCTCGGCGGCGGCCTTGGCGCTCTCGGCGGCGGCCTTGGCGCTCTCGGCGGCCTTGGCGCTCTCGGCGGCGGCCTTGGCGCTCTCGGCGGCCTTGGCGCTCTCGGCGGCGGCCTCCAGCTCGGCGGCCTCGGTCAACTCGGCGGCCTCGGTCAACTCGGCGGCCTCGGCCAGATCGGCGGTCAGCTCGGTGGTCAGCTCGGCCAGCAGGGCGGCCAGATCGGACAAAACCCCGGCCAGTACAACAGCCTGTTGCAGATCCAGCAGGCCAACCAGCTCGATCAGCCTCATCAAGCAGGTGGTCGGCAGCTACAAGGATTGGCAGGTGCCGATCGACCCGACGACCGGCAAGCCGCTCGACCCGATGGCGGAGGGCGACCAAGATCCGCTGGCGACCTACAACGCCATTGGCTATTACGCCCCGGCCCAGGCCCTGGTCGTGAAGGCCCAGACGCGCATCCACTCGCGGGCCAGCGATCCGCTCTCCTTCGCCGCGGCCACCGCGACGACGATGCTGGACGACAAGAACCACAGGGTGAACGTGGCCGGCGCCGGCGGCGAGCGGAACAAGGATCCCAAGGCGGAGGACCTCGAAGCCAAGAAGGTCTGGCAGGACGCGCTGTCCAAAGGGGTGGACGACCCCGGCCTGATCATCGCCTGCGCCGATTTCCTGGCCTCCCAGGGCAAGTGGGACCACGTCAGCGAGTTTCTCAAGGCCGACCTGCGGCAGGGCATCGTGGTCCGCCCGTGGGTCTACAAGTCGCTGGCCATCGCCCTGCGCGAGAGCCAAGGCAGCGCCGACGAGATCGAGCGGGCCGAGATGTCGTCGGCCGAGCTGGAGCCGATGGACGCCCAGGGCTTCCTGGACGCCTCGCGGGCCATGGCGGCCGACAAGCGCTATGACCGCGCCCTGGCCTTCTGCAAACAGGCGGCGGCCCTGGAGCCGAACACGCCTTACGCTTACAACGAAGCCCTGCTCTACGCCGAGTCGGCCCAGGACGTGCCTGACATGGAATGGGCAGCCGGCCATCTGCTGAGCCAGGACTGGCCGGTTGGCAACAAGCAGCTCCAGGGCGACGCCATGCAGAAGGCGGAGACCCTGGCCCACACGCTGGAATCCGAGAACCGCAAGGGCGACGGTCAAAAGCTGATGGACAGCGTGACCGGACATCGGCAGCGCGATCTCGTCATCAAGCTGACCTGGCAGGGCGAGGCCGATCTCGACCTGAAGGTGAAGGAACCGACCGGCTCGGTCTGTTGGGTGCTGAATCCGCAGACGGTCGGCGGCGGCACGCTGACGGGCGACGCCCAGTCCGACCCGAACAGCGAGACGTACCAGGCGGCCGAGGCCTTCAACGGCGATTACGAGGTGACGGTGGACCGCGTCTGGGGCCGACCGCTTTCCGGCCGCGCTCAGCTCGACGATCACCCGTCGCCAGGGCACGCCCGAGGAGACGCAGGAGCTGGTGACGATCGATCTGAAGTCCGGCGCCCCGGTCAAGCTGAAGCTGACCGACGGCCGGCGGACGCAGACGGCTTACGTCCCGCCGCCGGCGGCGCGACGGCCGGTCAATGAAACCGTGGTGTCTCCGAACAGCAAGATCGCCTTGCTCAACCAGCTGCGCAAGCTGTCCGAGCCGGACGTGCAGGGCGTCACTCGGGGCTTCAGCGGTTCCTCGACCGGACTCGGCACGGAGACGGCGCCGGAAGCGCCGCCGATGACGCCTCCGTCGGCCGGCGACCACGTTCTCTACGAGAGCAAGCTGTCGTCGTTCATCAAGAACAGCCTGGACGTGACGACCCAGACGGTGCTGTCGGCCGACCGCCGCTCCGTGCGGGTGGAGATGACGCCGATGTTCAACACCGTGAGCGACGCCCGGCCGCAGGTGTCCAGCTCCGCGATCCCCGGCGGCCAGTAGCCGGGATCGCGGCGACGTAACAACCCCGAGGCCCGCGGCGCCAGTTGGTTCCGCGGGCCTCTTCGTTTCATTCGTGGCGCGTGATGCGTGGCGCGTGGCGCGAGAAAACACAAGGTTTTCTTCTCGCGCCATGCGCGCACGCATCCCGCGCCATGCGCAGCCCGCACTCGCGCATCAGCTTATCGGCCGCGACCGGCGTTGCGGCAAAAAGGCTCAAGTCGCTGTTTCTTTCAGCCGGCGCCGCGGTCACAATAGATCAGGTACGGTTGATAGGAGGTCCCGCAAACGACTTCGACGGCAAGGCATCGCCGACTTCTCTCAGCACTCCCGGCCGGACGCCGCCGTGCGGAAAGGGACCGATTCACCATGGGGAACGTCATCGGGAAATCGCAGCGCGGCCCGTGGATCGCGGCGGCGCTGGCCGCCGTCCTGCTCGGCGCCTCGCCCTCCCCGCCTCGGGCGGCGGAGCCGACGCCTCCGCCGCTGCCGCAGAAGAAACTCACCTTTCGGGACATCCTGTTGACGGTTCACGCCCGGACGGCGCTGGCCGACGACCCGGTGCTGGGTCCGGCCAATCTCGGCGTCCGCGTGCAGGACAACGTGGCCGTCCTGTGGGGTCCGGTGCCGAGCGAGGACGTGCGCCGGCGCGCCGTCGATCTCGTGAAAAAGGTCAAGGGCGTCTTCGACGTGCGCGACGCGGAGGTGTACGTGGCCGTGCCTCCGCCGCCGGTCGTTCCCATGCCGGTCGTCCACACGCCGCCGCTTCCCCCGCCGACGGAAGGACCGACGCGCACCGAGTCGGATTCGCCGGACCCCGTCACCGGGACGATCGGCGCCTTGACCGCCCGGCCGGCCGCCGCGCCGACGGTGCTGCTCGGGGCGCCGACGCCCGTGGTGAACAAGGCGCCGGCCCGCACGGTTTCGGCCGCTCCGCCCGAGGATCTGGCCGCGGCCCTGCTGCGGGCGCGCCTGACCGAAGCCCGCTTCCAGACGGTCGATTACCGCCTGGAAGGCGATGTCGTGGTGCTACGCTATGGAGCGGGCCGCCCCGAAGACGTGATGGCGTTCGCGCGGGCCATCTCCCACCTGCCCGGCCTGGCCCGCATCGAGGTCTGCGCCGACGACGCGGCGGGGCCGCGCTGAGGCGCACCTGTCGCGCCCCGGCGAGCGGGGTTGCGTAGCGCCCGAGGGCGCGTCGTTTCGGCGACTGCACCGCATCTCGGGGCGCTTTACGCAACCCCGCTCGCCATCGGCCTTGACGGATGCGGGGAATCGTCTACAAAAAACAAAGACCGTCCTCGCTTGCCCGTTCGCGGCCGATCGGCCCCTGTCGCCGGCCATCCCGATTAGGGTTCCGTAATGTCGTCGGATACGAGTTTCACCCCGCCCCCCGAAAACGGCGCCTCCGGGCGGGGCGCCTGCCGTCACCCCCGTCCCGCCGCCCGCCGGTCTGCCGCCCGTCGCTCCGCCGTCCGGCAAGCTGATGCTGCAGCTGTTCCTCGTGCCCGGACTGATCGTTGTCGTCCTCGTGGCCATCGCTCTCGCATGGCGCTGGCTGTTCGGCGGCCCCGTCTCCAAGGCGGACTTCCTCGACAAGCTGCACAACGACAACGCCGAGGTTCGCTGGCGCGCCGCCGAGCAGCTCGCCCAGGTGCTGCAGCGCGACGACGCCCTGGCCTCCGACGGCGACTTTGCCCGCCAGCTCGGCCTGATGCTGCTCGAGACGCGCGATCGGTCGCGCGAGGCCGAAAAGGACTTTCTCGACTCCCAGAAGTCCATCGATAAGCAGCGCGAGCTGACCGAGCAGCAACGCAAGGAGAAGGTGGACGCGGAGCGGACGAAAGTGGAAGCGGATCGCACCTTCATCTCCTTCCTCACCGCGTCGCTCGGCGACTTCCTGGTCCCCGTCGGGGCGCCCGTCCTGAAGGAGATCGCCGCGGGCAAGGACGGCCTCGACCCCAAAGCCCTGGTGCTGCGCCGGCGGCAGGCCGTCTGGCGCTGGCCAACCTCGGCGAAAACCTCAAGCGCTTCGACGCGCTGCCGGACAAGGACAAGGACGCCGTCCTGGACAAGCTGGATCGAGCGTCGGAGTCCGCGGGGGTGGAGCACGCCGACTGGCTGCGCGACGCCGCGGCGGCGCTCCGCCAGCGCGCCAAGGGCCGCGCCGACGACATGGGCGTCGGCGACGTGCTGATCGCTTGCAGCGAGGACGCGGACGATCCGTATTTGCGGGAACTGTCCGCGTTCGCCATGAACTTCTGGCGCGGCGACGAGGCCGCCGACGACCGCATGGAAAAGCGGCTCGTCGATCTGACCTACGACGACGGCCAGGGCCAAGAGACTTCCTCCGAGCTGACGGAGCAGAAGGACGACAGCGCGACCGTCGCCCTTTCCAACCCCAAGGGCCTTCAGATCCAGTACAACGCCGCCGTGGCGCTGGCCCGGTTCGGCAGCAAGGACGCGCGCCTCGACATGCTCAAGGACATGCTGGATGAGGACCGTCTGAAAAAGGAGCTCGTCCTGCGCTCCCGCGAGCGGGACCGGAACGGGGACGCCTCCGAGGACAAGCCCAACGACGAGGTGATCGGCCAGACGCTGAACGACGCGCTGAAGGCCGTCGCCGAGCTGCACGGGTTGCGGAAGAAGATGGATTTGTCGTCGCTGAAGCCGGCCGTGGACGCCCTGGCGTCCGGCAGCCGCAATCCCGCCGTGCGCATCGAGGCGGAGAAGACGCGCCTCGTGCTGAGCAAGTGATCGTTTCTCTCAGAAGAGACATCGGAGCCGCGACCGTAAGGGAGCGGTGGACGGTGCAGGAACCGCACCCCCGCTCCCTTACGGTCGCGGCTCCGATGGAAGCGCCCGCCCGCCGCGTTGACCGTTGAAACCGCACCGAGGTTGATCGCAATGACCACCGTCCTCTCGCGCCCCGTTGGTTGCGCCGTCCTGGCCCTCGCCCTCGCCGTCCCCCTGCGTGCCGCCGCGGCCGCGCCCGCCCCGGAGCTGGAAATCCATCCGGGCGATCACATCTGCTACATCGGCAACACGCTGCCCGATCGGATGCAGCACGACGGCTGGCTGGAGGCGCTGCTCCAGAGCCGCTTCCCCAAGCAGAGTTTGGTCATCCGCGATCTCGGCTTTTCCGCCGACGAAGTGGGCGGCTTCACCGACCATCCCGAATTCAACCAGCGCCTCCGCTCCGCCGAGTTCGGCAGCTCCGACGAGTGGCTGACGCGCACCAAGGCCGACGTGGTCTTCGCCTTCTTCGGCTACAACGAGTCCTTCGCCGGCAAGGAAGGTCTCGATCACTTCAAAAAGGAGCTGGACGACTGCATCAAGCACACGCTGGCGCAGAAGTACAACGGCCATTCGTCGCCGCGCTTCGTCCTCTTCTCCCCCATCGCCCACGAAAACCTCCACGACCGCAATCTGCCCGACGGCGTCGAGAACAACAAGCGGCTGGCCCTCTACACCGAAGCGATGGCCGAGGTCGCCGCGGCGAACAAGGTCCCCTTCGTGGACCTCTTCAAGCCGTCGCAGGACCTGTACGCCAAGGCCGCCAAGCCGCTCACCATCAACGGCATCCATCTGACCGAGGAGGGCGACCGTCTGATCGCCCAGGTCATTGACAAGGAACTGTTCCCGGCCGACCCGGAACCGAAGCGCGACCCACAGGCGCTGGAACGCCTCCGCCAGGCCGTTCTCGGCAAAAACTTCACCTGGTTCAACCGCTACCGCACCGTGGACGGCTATTCGATCTACGGCGGCCGGGCCGACCTCAAGTTCGCCCCGGACCAGCAGACCAACCGGGAGGTGGCCCAGCGCGAGATGGAAGTCCTCGACGTGATGACGGCCAACCGCGACAAGCACGTCTGGAGCGTGGCCCAGGGCGGCGATTCGCCGGTGGACGACTCCGACACGCCGCCGTTCATCCCCGTCAAGACGAACATCCCCGGCAAGGGGCCGAACGGCACGCACATCTTCCTCAGCAGCGAGGACGAAATTAAGACCATGACGCTCGGCAAGCACATGAAGATCAACCTCTTCGCCGACGAGAAGATGTTCCCGGAGCTGCAAAAGCCCGTGGCGATGGCCTGGGACACCAAGGGCCGACTCTGGGTGGCCGTCTGGCCGAGCTATCCCCATTTCAAGCCCAAGGAGGAGCAGAACGACAAGATCCTCATCCTCGAAGACACCGACGGCGACGGCGTGGCCGACAAATGCACGGTCTTCGCCGACCACCTGCACTGCCCCACCGGCTTCCAGTTCTACAACGGCGGCGTCCTCGTCGCTCAGTGCCCCGACATCATGTATCTGAAGGCCAGCGACGGCGGCGATCACGCCGACATTCGGGTGCGCGTGCTGGACGGCATGGACTCGGCCGACACGCACCACATGTCCAACAGCTTCTCCATCGATCCGGGCGGGGCCGTTTACTGGCAGGAGGGCACGTTCCTCCATACGCAAGTCGAATCGCCCTACGGGCCGCCGGTGCGCAACGCCAACGCCGGCGTCTACCGCTACGAGCCGCGCACGCAGAAGTTCGGGGTCTACGTCACCTACGGCTTCGCCAACCCGCACGGCCACGTCTGGGACCGCTGGGGCGAGGATTACGTCTACGACGGCACCGGGGCCAACCCTTATAACGGAGCGCTCTTCTCCGGACATCTGCCGTTCCCCGAGAAGCACCCGCACCCGCCGCAGGTCTACCAGCAGCGGACGCGGCCGTGCCCCGGCGTCGAGATCCTGTCCAGCCGGGCCTTCCCGCCGGAGAACCAGGGCAACTTGCTGGTCGCCAACGTCATCGGCTTCCAGGGCATCCTCCAGTACAAGCCGGAAGAGAAGGGCGCCAGCCTCGGCGCCACGGAGGTCGAGCCGATTCTCTACTCTTCCGATCTGAATTTCCGTCCAGTGGACGTGAAGATGGGGCCGGACGGCGCCATTTATTTCCTCGACTGGCAGAACCCGATCATCGGCCACATGCAGCACAACCTCCGCGACCCCAACCGCGACCGCACGCACGGCCGCATCTACCGCGTCACCTACGAGGGCCGCGACCTCTTGAAGCCGGCCAAGATCGCCGGCGAGCCGATCGACAAGCTCCTGGATCTGCTCAAGGAGCCGGAGGACCGCGTTCGCTCCCGCGTCAAGATCGAGCTGGGCGCCCGCAACAGCGACGAGGTGATCGCCGCCGTCAACAAGTGGGAAGCCAATCTCGACAAGACGGACCCCAATTACGAGCATAATCGCATGGAGGCGCTGTGGGTCCACCAGTACCACAACGTCGTCGATGAGGGGCTGCTCAAGCAGGTGCTGGCCTCGCCGGACTTCCACGCCCGCGCCGCCGCCACGCGCGTGCTGTGCTACTGGCGCGACCGCGTGCCGGACGCTCTCGACCTGCTGCGCAAGCTGGCCGCCGATCCGGCGCCGCGCGTGCGGTTGGAGGCGGTTCGCGCCGCCAGCTTCTTCACCCAACCCGAGGCGGTCGAGGTCGCCCTGATCTCCGCCGACCAGCCGACCGACGAGTACCTCGATTACGTCCGCGGCGAGACGATGAAGGCGCTGGAGCCTTACGTCGTCAAGGCGATCCACGAAGGCAAGGACATCCACTTCACCAGCCCGGCCGGCGCCCGCTACCTGCTCAAGAACGTCAGCACGGACGACCTGCTCAAGATGAAGCGGAGCCAGGCCGTATTCGTGGAGCTGCTGTTCCGCAAGGGCGTGCGCGACGAGAACCGCACCGAGGCGATGAACGGCCTGGCGAAACTGGAAGGAAAGAGCCAGCTCAAGGTGCTGATCCAGGCGATCCGCGACCAGGAGGACGTGCAGGGCACGCCGGACGAGAGCGTCCTGTTCGACCTGATGCGGCTGCTGACGAGCCGCGGCCCGAAGGAGCTGGCCGACGTGCGGCCCGACCTGGAGAAGATGGCGGCCGGCGCCAAGCGGTCGGTGACGCGCCAGCTTGGCTACGCGGCCCTCGTCGCCGCGGACGGAAGCCCCGACGAGGCCTGGAAGCTGGGTCAAAAGTCCACGTCGGCGCTTCAGGACCTGGTGGACGCCATGCCGCTGATCCGCGATCCGGGCCAGCGGGCGGAGCTGTATCCGAAAGTGGCGGGACTGCTCAAGGGCTTGCCCAAGGAGCTGCAAACGCCGGGCGCTGAGGACAAGGCGGTGAGCGGCCGCTACGTGAAGATCATGCTGCCCGGCAAGGAGCGGACTTTGACGCTCGCGGAAGTCGAGGTTTATAGCGAGGGCAAGAACATCGCGCGCCAGGGCAAGGCAAAGCAGATCAACACCGCCTACGGCGGCGACGCCTCCCGCGGCATTGACGGCAACACCAGCGGCAAGTTCGCCGACGGCGGCGAGACCCATACGCGCGAGAACGTCGCCAACCCCTGGTGGGAAGTGGACCTCGGCGGCGAGCGCCCCATCGGCTCGATCGTGGTCTACAACCGCACCGACGACGGCCTCGGCAAGCGCCTGGACGGCTTCACGCTGGAAGTGCTGGCCGGCGACCACAAGACCGTCGTGTACCGCAAGGACGACATCCCCGCCCCGGCCGAGAAGGTCGCTCTGGAGGTCGGCGCCGAGTCGCCGGCCGCGGCGATCCGTCACGCGGCGATGAACGCCCTCGTCTCGGTGCGCGGCAAGGAAACCGACACGTTCACGGCCGTCGCCCCGTTCCTGAAGCAGGAGGCCGACCGCGACGCGGCGATCCGCACGTTGCAGAGAATCCCGATCCAGTATTGGCCGAAGGAGCAGGCGCCGGCGGTCCTCGCCGACGATCTCGCTTACATCCGCAAGATTCCGGTGTCCGATCGGACCTCGCCGGCGGCGCTGGACGCGCTCCAGCTAGCCGACTCGCTGGCCACGTTCCTGCCGGCCGACCAGGCGAAGCAGGTGCGCAAGGAGCTGGGCGACCTGGGCGTGCGGGTGCTCCGCCTGTCCACGTTGACCGACCAGATGCTTTTCGACAAGGACCGCATGGTCGTGCAGGCCGGCAAGCCGGTCGAGGTGGTCTTCGAGAACGACGATGTCATGCCGCACAATTTCGTGGTGCTGAAGCCGGGGACGCTGGAGGAGGTGGGCACGGCCAACGAGGCGGCGGCGACCGACCCGGCGACGATCGCCCGCGGCTACGTTCCCAACTCGCCGAACGTGCTGGCGGCCAGTCACCTGCTCCAGCCGCGCAACGTGGAGCGAATCGACTTCACGGCGCCGGTCCAACCGGGCGTCTACCCCTACGTCTGCACCTTCCCCGGCCACTGGCGGCGGATGTACGGCGCCCTGTACGTCGTCGAGGACCTCGACGAGTACCGGGCCGACCCCGAGGCGTACCTGGCGAAGCATCCTTTGAAGATCGCGGATGAGCTGCTCAAGTACACCGGCCCGCGCAAGGAGTGGAAGTTCGCGGAGCTGGAGCCGCTGGCGGCGCAGCTGGAATCGGGCCGGTCTTACGCCAACGGCAAGCACCTGTTCACGGTGGCGGCCTGCGTCTCCTGCCACAAAATGAACGGCGTCGGCAACGAGTTCGGCCCCGACCTGACCAAGCTGGAGCCGAAGCGCAAGAACCCCGTCGAGGTGCTGCACGACATCGTCGAGCCGTCGTTCCGCATCAACGAGAAGTACCAGACCTGGATCTTCACGCTCAAGAACGGCAAGGAGATGAAGGGCCTGATCCTGGAGGAGACGGGCGACGCCTACAAGGTGATCGAGAACCCGCTGGCCAAGGCCGAGCCGGTGTTCATCAAGAAGGCCGACGTGGACGAGAAGCAGGCGTCCAAGGTGTCGCTGATGCCGTTGAACCTGATGGACAAGCTATCGGCGGAGGAGGTCATGGACCTGGTGGCCTACGTGGCGTCCGGCGGAGACGAGCACGACAAGCTCTTCCAGGGCGGGCCGCACGAGCACCATCATTGACGGCGGTTGTCGTTTAGCCGCGACCCGGAGGGGAGCGCGGGAGGAGCGCTCCCCTCCGGGTCGCGGCTAAGAAGCCGTTTCAAAACCTAAGCGGCCTGGGCAAACGGTTGCCAATCCGCGCTGGCCTGCCGTCCGTCCCGCAGGCGATGGGCACAGATGAGGCAGGCGGCCAACTGGTAGAAGCCCTGGTAGTGCGCTCCCTGCTGCTCGTAGCACAAGACCAGGCGCCGGTAATGGTTGAACCAGCTATGCGTCCGCTCCACGACATAGCGTGTCCGCCCCAGGCCGCTGCCATGCGGGCTGCCGCGCACCGCCAGCAGCGACCGGATGCCCCAGGCCAGGACCAGCGTGATCGACCAGGGGAAGCCGTAGCCCCGATCCCCCTGCAGCACCGCGGGACGGCAGCGCCAGCCGTAGCTCAGGACCGCCCACAGCCACCACAACAGGCCCGGCAACGCCTGCTCATCCCGTCGGTTGGCCGGCCCCGTCTGCGCCACCAAAGGGAGCCCCTGGCCGTCCGTGATGAGATGCCGTTTACAGCCCTTTTTGGCCCGATCCGTGGGGTTGGGGCCCGTGTGGGCGCCGCCGCGCACCGCCCGCTGCGAACTGCTGTCGATGACGGCGCGCTCCAGGTTGAGCAAGCCTTGTTCCCCCAGCGCGGTCACCAAGGCCACGTGGGCCGCCTCCCACACGCCGGCGGCGGTCCACTCGTCGAAGCGTCGCCAGCAGGTGCTGCCCGAGCCCCAGCCCAACGCGATCGGCAGGGACTGCCAACGCAGGCCCTCGCGGAGTACAAAGACGATGCCATTCAGGCAGAGGCGATCCGGGACGCGGCGTCGCCCGCCCTGGGGCGAAGGCGGATGCACGGGCAACCACGGGGCGACGGCATTCCACAGCGGATCGTTCACAAGCGTATCCATGGCCGGGTCTCCTTGAACAGCTGCACACTCACAGCTGCTATAGGAACCCGGCCTGGGTTTTGAAACGGCTTCTAAACGGCGCACCCATTGACA
This sequence comes from uncultured Alphaproteobacteria bacterium, assembly GCA_963761435.1. GTDB lineage: Bacteria > Pseudomonadota > Alphaproteobacteria > Rhizobiales > Beijerinckiaceae > Roseiarcus. The sequence continues at coordinate 12,316 of CAVXHJ010000020.1, forward strand.
ACGAGGGGGAAAATCGGGTAAAACTATCCATTCACCAAGGATACGCACCCTGGGTAAGGAGGCCCTCATGTCGGACCCGACGCTTCCTCCGCCCGGCGTCCTCGTCGTCGATGACGAGCCGCTGATCCGCAACCTCCTCGACGCCGTCCTGCGCCGCAGCGGCTTCGCCGTCTGGGCGGCCGACGGCGGCCGATCCGCGCTTGAGCTTTACCGGCAAAATCAATCCGCGATATCCGTCGTGCTGCTCGACGTGCGGATGCCCGGCATGGACGGGCCGCAAACGCTGGCGGCGCTGCAGCGCCTCAACCCGGCGGTGGCGTGCTGCTTCATGACGGGGCACGCCGGCGGCCATACCGCGGAGGGCCTGCTGCGGCTGGGCGCGGTGCGGCTGTTCGAGAAGCCGTTCCGCCTGGACGACGTTGCCCAGGCGCTGTGGCAGACGGCCCAGCTCGCCGGCCGGCGGACGGGGTGAATCACTTCAGCAGGGACAGCGAGCGCACCAGCGCGGTCAACAGTTCGTAAGCCAGCAAGCAGATGAAGGCCGTCGTCCAGATGAACAGGGCCACGCGCCAGGGCAGGGTCGGCCGCGCGGCCTTCGGCGCCTCGGCCGAGCCGGCGTCCGCCGGCGCGACGACGGCCGGCGCCGGCGCTTCTTGCTGGATGTTCGCCGACTGGCGGGCGGCGGGTCGCGTCATGGTCGATCTCCCTCCTCAACGAACCTGCTTCATCGGCCGAATCAGTGGCCCCCGCCCCAGATCCAGTGGCTGATGTCCAGGTAGACGACCACTAACATGAGCGTGGCGAGCATCGCCAGGCCAATGTAGCTGGCGACGGCGCGCACCGCGTCGGACGGCGGCTTGCGCCGCACCAGCTCGTAGATCAGAAAGACCATGTGCCCGCCGTCCAGCATCGGGATCGGCAGGAAGTTGACCACCGCCAGGTTCACGCTGATCAGGCCCAGCCACAGGATCAGCATGTACGGGTCCTGGGCGGCCTGGAAGGTTTCCTTGGCGATGTTGATCGGGCCTTGCACGTTGCTGGCCGCGTCGATCCGCCCGGTGGCCATGCTCACCAGGCCCTCGTACATGGTGCGGATGAACGACCACGTCCGGCCGACGCCCATGCCGACGGCCTGGAAAACGTCGTTGGCCTTCTGGATCTTCGTTTCGGGCAGCAGCAGGAGGCCGCGCTCGGCCAGCGGCCAGGTCGGGTCCTCCACCGCCGTCATCGGGATCTCGTCGGGCAGCTCGGTCCCGTTGCGCGAAATTTTCACCTTCACGTCCGGCGTGTCGTTGGCCTGGAGGGCGGCGAAGAAGTTCGCCCACTCGTCGTACACCTCCTCGGTGGCGCCGCCCTTGACGCGCTTGGCCGCCATCTTGTGCCAGTAGCCCCACTTGCCGGGGCCGCCCTTCTCGGTCTCTTTGTAACAGATCTCCACGATCCGGTCGTTGGGCTGGAGGCCGGCCTTGGCCGCGGGCGATTCCGGCCGCACCTCGACGATGGTGCTCTCGACGCGGTAGGCGATCCCCAGCTCCGGGATCGCCATCGGCGACGCCGGGTTGAACGGCAGTTCCTGGTCGAAGCGCCAGCGGTCGTCCCAGCTCAGCGTCAGCGTCACGGGCTTCTGTTCGTTGTGTTCGCCCCAGCGGTTGACCGTCAGATCGACGTGGACCTTCGACCGATCGGAAGCGGCGTTCACCGCCTTGTCCAGCTCGAAGGGGAGTCGAACCGGGTCGAGGGCGCCCTCGGCGATTTCGCCGAGAAGGCGGTCGTCCTGCATCACCTTCGCGGAGAGGATCCGGTCGCCCTCCTTGACCTTGCCCGACGCCGGGGGGCGGACGGCCGCCGCGTCGCCCATCTTCATCTTCAGGCCGAACGTGAGGTGGAACGCCGGCGGCACAAGCACGTCGGCCATCAAGGAGGTCACCACCTCGTTGGCCTCGTGCGATTCCCGCAGGACCCGTATCACGGCGGGCCGGCCGGCCAGCAGCTTCATTCTTCTTTGGAAATCGTAATAGTCGTAATCCCGACCCTTGACTCCGCCGGGTTGCTGCTCCAGCGTCTTGACGTTGAAGGGGTCGTCGGCGTGGTCGGGGTCGGTCGTGCCCGTAATAATGTCGTCCGGCTCAAAACCCTTGAACGGGACGCGAAGCTCCACCGTCGCTTCGGGCGTCGCGGCGCGCCGCACTCTCAACACCATTTCGCGGTCGCCCATGCGGCTCATGCGCCGGCACAGCTCGGCCGCGTCAAAGGCCTTTTTCTCCACGTCGTGCGTCAGGTCCGTGATCGCGTCGTGCGGCTGGTCGGGGTCGGAGGACGCCGTCACCACGTCGCCGGGGCGGAGGTCCATCGCGCGCGCCACGTCGGCCGGCGAACCGCGGCGGGCCGGTCGGTCGTAGTCGTCCAGGTACTTTTTGGACGGCAGCACGAGCTTCGACGGCGGCGATACGCCGATGACCGGCTGGGTGTCGTTGGGACCGCGGCGCGGCAGGATCGAGACGGTGTAGACGTGGTCGTCGGGCGGGACCTTGTACTCGATGACGACCGGCGTGTCCCACCAGGTGAGGGCGACGCTGGCGTGCAGGTCCTCGAAGTTGGGGTCGGTGGTCGATCCGATTCGGATGAAGACGGCGCCGCTGGGGATGCCGGCCTGCCAGGCGGGCGAGCCGGCCTCGGTCGCCCCGACGGCGGCGACCGGCATCTCGACGCCGTGGAACTGGTAGACGACCGCGAAGCAGACGAAGCCGAGCAGCACGTTCATGACGACGCCGGCCGAGATGATGAGCATGCGCTGCAGGACGGTCTTGTTCTTGTAGGAGCGCGGGTAGTTCTCATCCTCGTCGGCGTCGGCCCCCTCTCCGACCATCTGGACGTAGCCGCCGAGGGGGAGAATGCCGACCTTGTATGTCGTCTCGCCCCACTTGAAGCTGCATCCGGGCAGGGCGGGGCCGAAGCCGAGGCTGAACGTCTGGACGTGGACGTTGCACCACTTGGCGGCGAGGAAATGTCCGAGTTCATGGATGAAGATGACGAGGCCGAGGCCGACGACGACGAGGCCGGCGCGGACGACGCCGTCGAAGCCCCAGTAGTAGTAGAGGGCGACGACGATGGCGACGAAGGCGACGAGGAAGGGGCTGTTCTGCTGCAGCCAGCCCATCGGCGTCAGCGGCGGCGCGGGCGGACCGGCGCGCCGTCGGTCGGAGGCGGGTCGGATCGTCGCCCGGAGCGGCGGCCGGCGTCCGATCTCGACGTGCGGGACAGGCGGCGTCACGTCGTCCGGGCGCCGGGGTGTCGGAGACTGCTGTTCCAACGGCCTACCTCCTGTCGCGCCCGGCGGTCGCAGGCGGCGAGTTCCGCCAGCGTCGGCGCCGGGCTGTAGTGATGGTGATCCAGGGCCGCACGGCAGGCGCGCGGCACGTCGAGGAACGCCAGCTCGCCGGCCAGGAAGCGCTCGACCGCCGCCTCGTTGGCCGCGTTGAGCACCGCCCCGCAGGTGCCGCCGCGCCGGGCCGTCTCGTAGCCGAGCTGCAGGGCCGGGAACGTCTCATGGTCGGGCTGCTCGAAGCGCCACGCCGACAGCTCGCGCCAGTTGAGTCGCCGGGCCGGCCCCGACACGCGCTCCGGGTAGAGCAGGGCGTACTGGATCGGCAACCGCATGTCGGGCGGCGACAGCTGGGCCAGCACCGAGCCGTCCCGGAACTCGACGAACGAGTGGATCACCGATTCGGGATGGATAATGACCTCGATGCGCTCCGGCGGCAGGTCAAACAGCCAGCGCGCCTCGATCACCTCCAGCGCCTTGTTCATCAGCGTGGCCGAATCGACGCTGATCTTCCGTCCCATGCGCCAGGTCGGATGACGCAGCGCCTGCTCCACGGTCACGTCGGCCAGGTCGGCTCGGCCCTTGCCGCGGAAGGGGCCGCCGCTGCCGGTCAGGACGACGCGCTCGACGGCGCCGGGCGGGCCGGCCTGCATGGCCTGGAAGATGGCGCTGTGTTCGCTGTCCACCGGCAGCAGCCGGCCGCCGCGCTCCGCCGCCAGCTTCGTGACCAGGGCGCCGGCCATGACCAGCGTTTCCTTGTTGGCCACGGCCACGGTCTTGCCGGCTTCGAGGGCTGCCCAGGCGCCCGCCAGTCCGGCGGCGCCGACGATGGCGTTGAGCACCACGTCCACGTCGGGGTCGGACGCCATCCGGGCGACCCCTTCCTCACCATACAGCAAACGACAGTCGGGCGGGAGGCGGGACGCCTCAAGCCGGCGGGCGGCGTCGGGGTCGGTGACGGCGATCCAGCGGGGACGATGTTTCTCGGCCTGGCGGAGAAGCGTTTCGACGTTGGAGTGGGCGCTGAGGCCGATGACCTGGAGGCGGTCGGGCAGGCATTCGACCACGTCGAGACAGTTGGTCCCGATGGAGCCGGTGGAGCCGAGCACGACCAGGCGGCGGGCAAGCCGGGTCGCGTCAGCGCCCGGAGAATAGTGGTCGGCGGTGGACACAGTGGCATCATTCCCCGCCCGGCGGGAGGCCGAGCGCTAGGGGTGGCTCTGAAGGGCGCAATCCTCGCGTCCTGGCATTGTAGTCGGGTTTTGACGGGGGCCGCAAGTCCGCCCCGGCCGCGGTCGTGTCGCCGTTCGTCCGATGGATCCCAAAGGACGAACGGCGACACGGGGTGTGCCTCTCGAATTAGGCGTCCTCCTCGAAGGCCGGCCCGTGCTGAAGCACGGGCCTACAGGCCGAAGCCCCGTGAACGGGGCTGCGAGGCCTCCAGCCCCGTTCACGGGGCTTTGGCCTGTAGCCCCGCCGTTCACGGCTGTCTGTTACCAACAACGTCGTTCGTCGCTATGACAACGTTACCGTCGTACACGGAATCGTTTAGGGACGAACCACGAGGTTGTCATGGATGTCCTCCCCGATGCACGGATATGGGCCGAGCAGAACTTCGCCGCCGCCGAATTGGGCGACCGGCGGCGAACGCGGCGTCTGGTGGAATCGGCGGCCCAAATCGCCGCTCACCCGGAGAAGTCGTTCCCCCAGGTCTTCGATTGGAACGACCTGCGAGGGTTTTACCGCTTGTGTGACCAACGCCAAGCCACGGCGGAGGCGATCCTGCGGCCGCACTGGGAGCAAACCCGTCAGGTCATGGGCCGGCAGGCCCTGGTGCTGATCCTGCACGACACCACCGAACTGGACTTCTCCAGCCACCCGCATCTGGCTGGCGTCGGCCAGATCGGCAATGAGAACGGCAAGGGATTCTTGCAGCACAACAGCCTGGCCATCGTGCCCCAGCCGCGTCAGGTGCTCGGCCTGGCCTATCAGCAGTTGAAGGTGCGACAGCCCGCGCCGGAAGGGGAGAGCGCCTACCAGCGCAAGCGGCGGCCGCGCGAGTCGGAGTTGTGGCAGGAAGGCATCCGTGCGTCGGGGCGGCCGCCCGCGGGCTGTTGCTGGGTGGACGTGTGCGACCGGGGCGGCGACGACTACGAGGCCCTGCGGGCGGCGCGGGACGTGGGCCACGACTTCCTGTTCCGCGCCAACCAGAATCGGCTGGCCTTCGTCACGCCGGAACAGGACCGCCAGGCGTACCTGCTGGACTACGCCCGCTCGTTGCCGAGCCAGGGCGGCGACGTGGTGGAGATCGCGGGTCGCGGCGGCCGGCCGCCGCGCACGGCGACGGTGTGTTTGGCCGGGGCGGCGGTGTGGATCCCGGCGCCCAAGGGCACGCCACAACTCCGTAAGCAGCCGGTGATCGCCGCCTGGGTGGTCCGCATCTGGGAGCCGGCGCCGACGCCGGGCGTGGCCGAGCCGTTGGAGTGGATCCTCATCACTTCGGTGGCCGCGTCCACCCTGGAGCGCCTGCGGGAACGGCGCGACTGGTACTGCCGTCGCTGGATGGTGGAGGTCTATCACGACATCGAGAAGAACGGCTGCAGCGAAGAGGACCGGCGTTTCGAGACGGCCGAGCGGATGGCGGCCTGTTTGGCCGTGCTGGCGGTGGTGGCGGTGCGGGTGTATCAACTGCGTTGCGCCTTGGAGTGCCAGCCGGACGAGCCGGCCGAACAGGCGGGGACGGCCACGGAGATCCAGGTGATCCGCCGGTTCCTCCACCAAGCGAAGGGGCGTTTCACGGTTCGCGCGTTCGTGCGGGGGGTGGCGAAGTTGGGTGGTTTCCTGGGGCGACGGTGCGACGGAGAACCAGGCATCCGCGCCTTGTGGCGTGGCTACCAGCGCTTGCAGGACATGGTCCAGGGGTTCCAGCTGCACGACTCCACCCCCTAGCACGATCCGTTAAACCGCTTCAATGTTGGTAACAGACAGCCGTTCACGGCGGGGCGGATCGGGGGACGGCGCCTAATTCGAGAGGCACACCCGGCGACACGACCGCGGCGGCGTTTTTTTGGGGAAAATCCTTGCAATCGCCCCTTCGAGTGGCTAACTTCAGCTGCTGACATCGCAGCCGCGCCCCGAAGGCGAACCTTCTGAGAAAGATCGGATAGGGTGCGGCGAACCACTACGCTTTCAGCCTCGCGGGGTTACAAGCACTAGAAGTCGCCAAACGGTTGACATTCAAGACAACGCGTCCCACACGGCAGCCGCCTCATTGCAGGTCATTCTCTGAGCAGCGGTGTGGCGGGGCGGGCGGATGTTTCCCAGCGCTCAGTTCTACTCCTCGCCTTCCAAGGGCGCGAGCGAGATGAGACGATTTGTAGTCGGGATTCTGTTCCTCTCCCTCCTGGCAGGGACCGTCGCGGGACTGGCTTGCCAGCGCCCCGGACCCGCCGCGCCTGTCCCGGACGCCTCCGCCGGCCCCGCCTGGTTCGAGGACGTCACGAAGCAAGTCGGCCTGGACTTCGTTCACGACGCCGGCCCCATTGGCGACTATTTCATGCCCCAGCAGGTCGGCTCCGGCGCGGCCCTGTTCGACTTCAACAACGACGGCCTGCTCGACATCTACCTCCTCCAGAACGGCGGCCCCAACGGGGCGAAGAATCGCCTCTTCCAGCAAACGCCCGACCACCACTTCAAGGACGTCAGCGCCGGCTCCGGCCTGGACATCGCCGGCTACAACATGGGCGTGGCGATCGGCGACGTCAACAACGACGGCCTGCCCGACGTGCTCGTCACCCAGTACAACGGCGTCAAACTGTTCCTGAACAACGGCGACGGCACCTTCAGCGACGTCACCGAAGAGGCCGGTTTGAGCAACCCGGCCTGGGGGACCTCCGCCTCCTTCTTCGACTACGACCGCGACGGCTGGCTCGACCTTGTCGTCGTCAATTACGTCGATTACGATCCTACGTGGCCTTGCACCGCGGCGGGCGGCGTGCGAGACTACTGCGCCCCCAAGACGTTCCACGGCCGCGTCAGCCGCCTTTTCCACAACGTCACTCCGACGGCCCGGAACAGCTCTTCGGCGCCGCGCGTGCGTTTCGAGGACGTGACCGAGTCGTCCGGTTTGGGCCGGCTGCCCGGCCCCGGCCTGGGCGTGGTATGCGCGGACTTCGACGGGGACGGCTGGCCCAACGTCTTCATCACCGACGACGGGGCGGCCAACCGGCTCTGGATCAACCAAAAGAACGGCACGTTCAAGGAGGAAGCGGTGCGGCGCGGCGTCGCCTTCAACGGCATGGGCGCGGCCCAGGCGGGCATGGGCGTCGCGCTGGGGGACGTGAACGGCGATGGGCTGTTCGACCTTTACGTCACCCACCTGACGGAGGAGACGAACACGCTCTGGAGGCAGGGGCCTCGCGGCCTGTTCCATGACGAAACCGCGGCCGCGAGGCTGGCGGCCCCCCGCTGGCGGGGGACGGGCTTCGGGACGCTGCTGACGGATTTCGACAACGACGGCGCCCTCGACCTGGCCGTCGCCAACGGCCGCGTGTCGGCCCGCACGCCGGACGACTGCTCGCTCGGGCCGTTCTGGAGCAAATACGGGGACCGCAACCAGTTGTTCGCCGGCGACGGACAGGGACGGTTCCGCGACATCTCGCCGGACAGCCCCGCCTTGTGCGGGCGCCTCAATGTGGCGCGCGGGCTGGCGCGGGGCGACTTCGACGGGGACGGTGCGCAGGACCTTCTCGTCACCACCATCGCGGGGCCGGCCCGGCTCTTGCGAAACGTCGCCCCCAAGCGCGGCCACTGGCTGCAGGTCCGGGCCGTCGAGGCCGCTCCGGGCCGCAACGCCCGCGACGCTCTCGGCGCCGAGGTCCGGGTGACGGCCGGCGGCGTCACGCGCGTCGCCTGGATCCACGCGGCCGAAAGCTACCTGTGCAGCAGCGAGCCGAGCGCGCACTTCGGCCTGGGGGCGTGCGACCAGGTGGAGTCCATCGAGGTCCTGTGGCCGGACGGTTCGCGGGAGGCCGAGACGTTTCCCGGCGGCCCCGCCGACCGGGTGCGATGGTTGCGAAGGGGCAAAGGAATCATCCATGAATAACTTCGTTTAGCCGCGACCCGAAGGGGAGCGCGGGGGCACGCGCTCCCCTTCGGGTCGCGGCTAAACAGGGACTGTGGATTCTCCGTCCCGGACGTTCCGGGCGTTCCCATTCCAAGGGAGGTGTTCTCATGCCAATGTTCATCCGTGTCTTGCGGAAGCGAGGGTTCACGCTGATCGAGCTTTTGGTGGTGATCGCCATCATCGCCATCCTCATCGGTCTGCTGCTGCCGGCCGTGCAGAAGGTGCGCGAGGCCGCCGCACGCATCAGCTGCACCAACAACCTCAAGCAGCTCAGCTTGGCGGTCCACGACTTCGAAAGCTCCCACATGGTCATCCCGCCCTGCGAAGGGGTGGGCACCGTGTACGGCCAAAACGGCAACGACAACCCCTATGCGGCCGGATACGTCAGCCCGTCCGGCACCTACGGGACGACCTTCTTCTACCTGTTGCCGTATCTGGAAGGGGGCAATCTCTACAACCAATGCAACGGCGATTCGATGAACGCCGGCCGGACGGTGGTGAATGGTTTCATCTGCCCCAGCGACCCCTCGCAAACCACGCCGCCGGGCGGTTGCGGCGTAATGAACGGCCTCAACGTGCAGCGCGATAACATGGGTTCTTGCAGTTACGCGGCCAACGTGAAGGTGTTTGAGCCGCGGGGGACCGGCAGCCTCGTGAACCAGATGCCGGACGGGCTGTCCCAGACGGTCATGTTCGCCGAGCGGTTCAAGAACTGCTCTCCCTCCAGCGGCGGATGCACTCTGCCAGCCTGGGCCTGGAACACCATCCGCAACGGCGGCGACGAGTGGGCCAGCCCGACCTTCGGGGCCCAGCAAGACAACATTGGGCAGATGAATGGGGGGGGCGCCGAGTACGATTACGGCGGCATCGGTTTCCAGGGCGGTCCGTCGCCCGCCCAGTGCAACTGGTACGTCACGCAAGGCGGCCACACCGGTTGCATGTTGGCGGGACTGGGCGACGGGAGCGTCCGAACCGTGAACAACGGCATTTCGGTCGGCACCTGGACCAACGCCTGTACGCCTAACGACGGCAATCCTCTGGGGTCGGACTGGTAACGGCCGGTGCCGGAGCGTCATCCTGGGCGAGCGACTCCCGGCCGCCGATTCCGGCTGGGAGCCGCCCTTTCGTCCCTCGTTCCGTCCCTCTAATGACTCTGTTCCTGAAGGGCGGGGAAACCCCGCCCCACCGCAGGTTTTTCCGTAGGGGCGAGGTTTCCTCGCCCCCTTCGGGATAAGACTCCAACAGTTCGGCCTTCCCTTTCCCCGCCAAGTGCTGGGGTTCCCCTCGCAGGAGTTTCCATGAACCGCCGGTTGATAATCTCCCGAAGCTGCCTTCTATTGGTCGTTTCCGCCGCCCTTGGCGCTGGCTGCAACCCGCACTCGGCCCCTCCCATGGCGCCCGTCAAGGGCAAGGTCACGCTGGACGGCCAACCGGTCACCGCGGGCCAGGTCTCGTTGATTCCCACCGACAGCAAGGACACCGCCGGGCTGTCCTCCGGGAATATTGGCGCCGACGGCAGCTACGAGATCCACACGGCCGGCGCGGCGGGCGCACCGCTGGGCAAGTACAAGGTGACGGTGACGCCCTCAATGGTTCCGACGCCGGGCGCGACCACGATGCCGACGGCGCTGTGGGGCGCACAGTACAAAGACCCTACTAAGACGCCGTTGAATTTCGAGGTGGTCAACAACCCGGAACCGGATCGCTACGACTTGAAGCTGACGAAGTGACGCCGTTTCCCACCGCGCGTCAGGGGTGGGGCTGCGGTCCTTCCGCCCCTGGATTTGGCGGCAATCGCGCCAGGAGGTTCTGCGCCTCCTTCCACCAAGGGACGCCTGCAGGCGCCAGTCGCACGGCCTGTTCCAGGCAGGAACGGGCCTCGGGGCCGCCTCCGTCCTCGGTCAGCATTTTGCCGAGTTGGAAGTGGGGTTCGGGGAATTCCGGGTTGCACCGCACGGCCTGGCGAAGGGCGGCCTCGGCTTCCGCTCGCTGGCCGAGATGTCTCAGGGCCAGCCCCAGCGCCATGTGCCGCCTGGCCGTAGTCGGGCTTGATCGCGAGGGCCTGGCGCGCCTGGTCCGCCGCCTCTCGAAACAGCGCAGTCGGTGGCGCCGCGATCCGCGCCGGCCGCGGCCGGCCGCGCCTCGCCTTCCTTCAGCACAAGCAAGGCGAGGTAGTAGTGCGTCTGCACCATGTCCGGCGCCAGACGCAGCGCCCGGCGCAACGCCGGTTCGGCCTCCGCGTAATCCCCCATTTGTGCGAGCAGCTTGCCTAGCGTCATCTGGGCCAGGTAATCATCCGGGTATTCGGTGGTCAGCGGCCACACTTCGGCGGCCGCCTGCCGGAAGCGCCCGGCCGCTTCCAGCTCGTCCGCCAGCCGATAGCGCTGCCGCTTCAACACGGCCCAGTGCAGGTATTCCTCGACGAACGGGTCGAGCCAGCTCGACGTCGGGCGGCAGGCGGTCGGCCTGGGCGCGGTACGCTTCCGCCTGGACCTCGTCGCCCAGGCGTTGGCAGATCGCCGCCAGCTGGACGCGCGCTTTCTGCTGGGTGAACGGGCTGCCGAGGCAGCGGAGCAGGTCGGCGTGCGCCGCCTCCCAGTTTTCGCGGGACGCGCGGAGGAGGCGCCCTGTCGAAGAGGGCGCGGGGGTCGTTCGGCTGCCGGCCCAGCGCGAACTCGATCTGCGTTTCGGCCTCGTCCTGCCGGCCTAGGACGAGCAGCGCCTCCGCCAGGCGGAGGCGAATCGCCGCCGCCGCGTCGTCGTCGTCGGCCGGGCAAAGCTCGGCGGCCCTTCGCAGGAGCGGCAGGGCGGACTCCAGGTCCCCACGGTTCAGCAGCGGCCCGGCCTGGAAGTACGGCCAGCGCGGGTTGCGGGGGTCCAGGCGTTCCGCCTCGGCGAAACAGGGCCGGCTCTCGTCTTCCAGCTCGTTGGCCAGGAAGACTTCCCCGAGGTCGCCCCAGGCCTGAGCGGAGCGCGGCTCCTTGAGGACCCGTTCCCGAGCCGCCCGCACGGCCTCCGCGATGGCGGGGTCGAGCTGGCCGCCTTTCGCCTCGGGGGGCGTCGGCGGGGCCGGCGGGCGGCCCAGGAACCACCAGCCAGCGACGGCCGTGGCCGCCCCCGCGAACAGGAGCAGACCGACCCCCACCCAAAACCGGCCGCGGCGGAGGGGCCGGCGAACTTGTTGGACTTCGCTCATGACAGCGCTGCCGCCTCAAAAGGACGGCCGGTTCACGCCAGGATGTCCGTGACCACATCGAAGAAGCGGTTTCCCGACCAGCCCTGAGCGCCAGCGAGGGGTTCGGCGCCGCCCCCTCGCTCGCGCTCGGGGCTGGTTAGATAGGGTTGAAACCATATGCAAGCATTCCTGCGAATAGTTGTCCCATCTCCCGAAGGGAGTGTCAAGCGAAATGGCGAAATTGGGTGCACCTCTCGATTTTGGAGGCGGCGTCAGCGAGCCGGCCCGTGCTGAAGCACGGGCCTACAAGCCGAAGCCCGGTAAACCGGGCTAAAAACCTCTGGCAGCCCGGTTTACCGGGCTTCGGCTTGTAGGCCCGCCGTTGACGGCGGGCCGGGCCTTCCCGGCCTTTTCGGTTTTCCAATTCGAGAACCAGGGGCCGCTGCCCCGTCAACGCCGGGCGGCGTTCCGCTCTTCCGGGTCGCCCGGAACGGGAACTTGTTCCACACCGGGGCGCGGCTACAATGACCGAACACGATGAATCGGGTTCCCACCGTTCTCCTCGCCGCGACGACCCAAGGTAGACTCCATGAACCTGGAATCCGTTCCTTCCCCCCCTCCCGCCTCTCCCGGGGCTGGGGATGAACCGGAGGCCGGTCAGGGCGGGGCAGCGCCGCCCCTTCGTCCGCCGGCCGCTCCTGAGCGAAATCCACGGCCCGAGCCTTCCGCCTTACTGCCCGTTCCGGGACCGGCGTGGCTCGATAGGCTGCTCGTTGGGATCGTCTGCGCGCTGGCCTTCCTTCTGGCTTCCACGCCCTCCCACAATAGCGATCTGTGGTTGCACCTGGCGTCCGGTCGGGCGCTGGTCCAAGGACAGGCCCCACTCGGAACGGACCCCTTTGCTTCCACCACCGCGGGCGTCTATTGGGTCAACCACTCGTGGCTGAGCGACGCCATCCTTTATGCGCTTTACGAGATCGGCGACGGCAAAGCCTTGGTGATCGCCAAGGCCGTCCTCGTGACGGTGCTGGCGGGGTTGTTCTTTTGCTTCCGGCGGCGGGGGACGCGGGCGGGAACGACGGCCTTCGCCGCCGCCGCCGCGGTCCTGGCGCTCGGCCCCTGGCTGCTGCTGCAGCCCGTTCTGGCGTCGCTGCTCGGAACGGCGCTGACCCTCTATCTGCTCGAACGGCCGGCCCTGGTCGAGGATTCGCGGGTCGAGAGGGCGCGCTCGCTGCGCTGGCTGCTCGTGCCGCTGTTCGCCCTGTGGGCCAACCTCGACGGCTGGTTCCTCGTCGGGCCTATCCTGGTCGGCTTGTACGCGCTGGGCGAGGTGGTGCGCCGGCCGCTCGCGGAGCGAGCGGCCTACCGCGGCGAACTCCGCTCTCTGACGCTGCTGACGCTGATCGGCCTGGCGGCCTGTTTCCTCACGCCCTTCCACTACCACACGTTGGCCTGGCCCATTCCGCTGGGCCTGTCGCACGCCGAACAGGCCTGGATGCGCGATCCGCTCGGGCAGGGGTTGGTCGTTTCCCCGTTCGTGGGACGCTTGACGGCCGCATCGGCTTTCGCCAGTGTTGGAGGTTGGGCCTACTGCCTGCTCCTGGCGGCCGGCGCGGCCTCCTTCGTCCGGCGCGGCAAGGCCCTGCATCTCGGCCGGTTGCTCGTCTGGCTGGCCTTGGCCGCCCTGAGCGTCTACCAGGCGCGGGCCATTCCCTTCTTTGCCGTGGCGGCCGGGCCGATCCTGGCGCTGAACCTCCAGGAATGGTCCCGCGCCGCCGTCCCGACGGAGCGCCGGCGCCGGCTGGCGGTCGCCCTGCGAGGCGCGGGGCGCTGGCCGGGCTGGCCCTGCTGGTCGCGGCCTGGCCCGGCCGGCTGCAACCCAAGCCCTACCAGCCGCGCGGCTGGACGGTCGAGCCGGAGGAAACCCTGGTCCGGTTGGCCCGGCGCATCGGCCAGTGGCATTCGCAACGCGCGTTTCGATCCGATCGCGTGGCGTTGACCTTCAGCCCCGAGGTCGCCCACTACCTGGCCTGGTTCTGTCCTTCCGAAAAGGGCTTCCTCGATTCCCGCTGGCCCCTCTTCGACCGGACGGCCGATGATTTCGTGCAGATGCGGCGCTGCCTTCTCCAGCCCGACGGCTCCGGGCCAGCCGGCGAACTGGGGCCTTTGCTGGACGCCCACCGGATCGATCGGATCCTTCTGTACGATCCGGACGCGGGACGAACGCTCCAGGCCTTTCGCTGCCTGCTGCGGGACGGACGGGATTGGGAGCTGCTCGACGTGGAGGGCGCCGCCGCGCTGTTCGGTCGGCGTTCCGGCGCGGAGTCGTCAGGGGGCGTAAGTCCCCCGCTCCCCTGGAAAGCCCTCGATCTTCGTCAGGAGGCCTACCATCCCGAGGCGGATCGGATCGCGCCGCGGACCGCCCCGCCCATGCCCCAGCCGCCGGGGCTTTTCGACGCCTTCTGGCGCGCCCGCAACGAGCACTCCGCGGATCGAGGCGAGGCGGCCCTCTATCTGGTGGTCTTCGACCTGGCGGCCGAACAGCAGCAGCAGGAATTGGCGACGCAATGGCTGCTGGCCCAGGCGACGGGTCTGGTCGGATCGGGTCTGGGAAGCGAACCGGCGGGGACCGCCGGCGCCCTCGCCGTGCGCCTCCATCTGACCCCGCTGCTCCTCGGCGGCCTGGGGGCAGGGGTTGGCGGCCAACCGGCGGCGGAGGCGTTCGCCGGGTTCGTGGCGGCGCACGATCGCGGCCCGCCCGAGGCGCTGCTGCTGGCCGTGCGGGCCGCCCGCCGGGCGTTGGGCGCCAATCCCGACGACGCCGGCGCCTTCCTCCTGCTGGGGGAAGCCTATGTTCGCCTGGCCGGGCAGACGCGCGAGCAAAGCTGGCAGACCGTCCTGCCCGAGCTTGCCGCCGCTCGTCACGCTCAGGCCCTTACCGCCCTGGAACAGGCGGTCGTCCTTCGGCCGGACCTCGACCGGGCGCACGCCTTGCTGGCCCAGCTCTACTATGAAGACCATCAGCTCGATCGCGCGCTCGACCATCTCCGCGCCCGGCTGCGGATCGCCGAACAGGAGGCCGCGACGTACGGCCCCGAAGCGGCCTCGGCCGCCGACCGATGCGTCGCGCTGCGCCGACGTGGATACGATGCAATCGCTGGTCCAGCAAGCCGAGAAGATTCTACGAGGCCAACACGGCGGACAAGACCGATCCCTTGAAAGTCTTCGAGCGCGCCAGCCTGGCGGAACGTCATGGCCTGTCGCGCCAGGCGCTGGAGATGCTGCTGGAATCGCATCCCGCGATCTTCGGCGAGGCCGGCACGGAGCTGGAACTGGATCTGATGTTGCGGGCCGGGCGGGCGTTCGAGGTCCGCTCTTGGCTGGAACCGCAGCAAGAGGCCGCGCTCGGCTTCGCGCGCTATCATTCGCTGCGGGCCGAGGCGGCAGCGGCCTGCGGCGACTATGAGGGCGCCGACGCGGAACTGAACACGCTGAGCGAAAAAGTGCGTCAGGTGGGCGTCTCGGCGGATCAGCTCGCGCCGGTGCGTTCGGCCATGGCGCTTCGCGTCGGGGAAGCGGTCTTGGCCCGCTCATGCTTCACCGCCGGTCCCGCGGGCCTGGCCGTCGCCGCCTTCCGCCAGTTCGATGCGTTGCGGCCCCTCGGAGGCCCGGCCGATCTGCTGCGTCAGGAGGCCGACATCCAGGTGCTGCGCGGGCTGCTGGCCCTGGAGTCCGGCGCCGTGGACGCCGCCCGCGGCGCACTTCCACGCCGCCCTGGACGTGTGGGGGGACGACATTCAGGCCGCCGCAGGCGCCGGGCTGGACTTCCCCACGCGGCCGATCGCCCAGCATGAGATTCGCCTGCTTGAAGCGTCCGGGGGCCAATAATGCAGGAGTCCGAAGGCGAGAGGCGGAATCAAAAACGCCGATTGTCTTTCATGCCGCCTTTCGCCTTCCGCTTTCCGCATTGGGGACGGCGGCGTCTTCCTCGTTCCCAAGCTCTGCTTGGGAACGCCGGTCGGCGAAGCTCTGCTTCGCGTCCCGCGCGGGGGCCAGACGCGAAGCAGAGCTTCGCACCCGCGCGTTCCCAAGCAGAGCTTGGGAACGAGAGGCGAAGGACTATGGACCACTTTCATGTCCGCTAAACCCCCATCCCGGAGCCTTCTTGTGCTGGCGGCGGGATTCGTTCTGCTGATTGGTCTGGGCGCCGTGGGCGCCTGGCTGGCAAGTCGAAGTGCGCCGAACCGGAGCGGCTCGGTTCCGGCCGCGCCTGCGGCGCCGTCCGACCCGCGCCGGACCTACACCGGCCCCTATCGGAACATCGATCCCGATGTTCAGTATGCAGGCGATGCGTCGTGCGTGGGCTGCCATGAAGACATCGCCAGGAGCTATGCCCGCCATCCCATGGGACGATCCCTGGCGCCGGTCGCGGACCCGGCCGATCGGCAACCCTCACCCTGCCCTGCCCCGACGCCGGGGGACGCCGGCAATCCTTTCACCGCCCTGGGCCGACGCTTTCAGGTGGACCGACAAGGGAATGCGGTATGGCACCGGCAGGCCGTACTCGACGATGCGGGCAAGCCCGTCGTCGAGCTGGCCCAGGAAGTCCGCTGGGTGATCGGCTCAGGCACGAAGGGCTATTCCTATCTGACGGAACAAGACGGCTACCTGCTGCAAACGCCGATCAGCTGGTTCACGCGGAAGCAGCGCTGGGACCTGTCGCCGGGGTTCGGGCCGTCGGTCCTGGCGGGGCGTGCGGTTCCCGCCTCCTGTCTGTTCTGCCACGCCAACCGCGTCCGCGAAGATCCCGAACACCCCGATCGATTCGAGCCGCCGGTGTTCGAGGGGTGCGCGATCGGCTGTGAGCGCTGCCACGGGCCGGGCGAGCTGCACGTGCGGGGCGGCGTGGACAACGCCATCGTCAACCCCGCCCGTTTGCCCCCCGTTCTGCGCGACGCGGTGTGCGAACAGTGCCATCTGGAGGGCGAAGCGCGCGTCCTTCGGGCGGGCCGGGGCCTGTTCGATTATCGGCCCGGCTTGCCCTTGTCCGAGTTCTGGGCGGTGCTGGTCCGAGCGCGGCAGAGCGGCCAGGACGCCAAGGCGGTCAGCCACGTCGAGCAGATGGTTCAGAGCAAGTGCTTTCAGCGCCCGGTCGGCGGATTGCAGCTGGGCTGCATCACCTGCCACGACCCCCACGTCTGCGTTGGACCCGAGGAGCGCGAGGCGCATTATCGCTCCGCGTGCCTGAAATGCCACGACGAGACAAAGGGCCAGCGCGGCTGTTCGGAGACGATGGCACGACGCGAGCAGACCAGCCCGCGCGACAGCTGCATCGCCTGCCACATGCCGCGCTACGGCAATTCGGACGTGGTTCACGCGGCGGCGACCGACCACCGCATCCTGCGCCGGCCGGCCGACAGCCCGCCGGGCCGGACGACCGATCTCGACGACGCCCGTTTGGTGGACTTCTACCAGGATCGCTTTCCCGAAGGGGATCCGCAGGCCGAGCGCAGCCTTGGGCTGGGGCTGGCGAAGATGCTAAGCGCCGGAATGCTGTCGCCGCAACGGCACGGCCCGCAAGCGCTGGCGTCCCTGGAGTCGGCGCTGGGTTCCGATCCGCAGGACGGCGAGGTGCGCGCGAGCAAGGCCCAACTCCTGCTGCAGCTGGGCCGGCATTCCGAAGCACTGGCCGAAGCGCGTACGGCCCTGGCCAAACGGCCGGGCGACTGGCGGCTGCTCGCCTGCGCGGCCAGCGCGGCCGAGGCGGAAGGGCAAACGGATCGGGCCATCGACTATTGGCGTCAGGCGGTGGAGATCAACCCGCTGGCGCCGGAGCACCAGATCAGCCTTATGGAACTGCTGATCCGCACGGGCCGGCTGGACGAGGCGGAATCGCACTGCGCGAAACTCTTGCAGGTCGATCCCTTCAACGTGTTGGGGCGGCAGGCGCAGGTCGGATTCTTGCTTCAGCAGGGCAAGAAAGCCGAGGCGCGCCGCGAGTTCGAGGTCATCCGCCGCCTCCAGCCGCCGGACCTCCCGAAACGGGAAGAGTGGTTCCGGCGGCAGTTGGAAGGGAACGTCCCCGCGAGCCCGCAGCGCTAAGCAAGGGCGAGCATTCGTTGTCCGCCCGCCCTTGCTTAGCGCTGCGGGCTCGCGGGGACGTTCCCTTCCAACTGCCGTCGATGTTCCTCCGCCTTGGCCGCGTTGTTGGTTCGTTCGTAATACGCGACGAGCGCCCGATGGCTGGCGGCGTGGCGGGGGTCGATTGACAGGGCGCGGTTCAGCCAGAAGAGGCCCCGCTGGTCCTCTCCCAGTTGCAGGAACAGCTCCCCGGCTTCCTCCGCGAGGTCCGCGTCGTTGGGCTTGGCGTTCAGCTCGGTACGCACCAGGCGCGTCAGCCGATCCCGGGTCCGACGATCCTCCTGCCACTGAGCCAGCTCCGCCTCGGCTTCCTTTTGTCGATCCGCCTGCCCCTGGAGGCTCAGGTACAGCGAGTAGCTGCGCTTCCGGGTCGTGGGGCCTCTGCTCCAGCGCCTTCTTGAGCCAGTGTTCGGCTTCGGCGAAACGGCTGCCGTCCATCTCCAACTTGCCGCGCTGGACCAGGGCGTCGAAATCGTCCGGCTGTTTTGCCAGGACCGAGTCGAGCAAGTTCCGGGCGTCGTCCGTCCGGGACTGAGCCATCCAGCAGCGCGCCAGGGCCGTCAGCACCTCCGGGTTGGTCGGCTGCTCCGCGCGCAGGCGATCCAGATGAACCACGGCCTCCCCGTACCGGGCGTTCTCAATCAGGATCTGGGCCAGGCGGAGTCGAACCGCCGATAGACCCGGCTGCAGCTCCAAGGCCCGCTCGTAGTCGCTCACGGCTTGCACGCGGTTATCGAGCTGGTTGTCCACCCAGCCTCGCCAGTCGAAGGTGCGCACGGAATCGGGGGCCAGTTCGACCCAGCGATCCAGACAGTGCAGGGCCTCTGGATAGCGGGTTTGCCGCATGTAGACGGAGGCCAAGGCTTCGAGAATAGCGGCCGACTCGGGATGGCGGTTGTCCACCGAGGCCAGCAAGCCGGGCGAAAGTTCGTCCACGTCGCCCTGCTGACAGCGGAGCAGCAGCCATTCCAGCTGGACCGGCTCGCTCATCCCGTCGAGTTGACCGGCTCGGCTCAGATGCCGTTCGGCCTCGGAATACGCCCCCCGCAGTCGGGCGATTCGGGCGGCCAGCAAGTGGGTCGAAGCCCAGCCGTCGCGCACCAGGAGGGCCGAGTCGATCAGCCGTTGGGCCTCGTCGAGTTGCTCCTCGGCCATCGCCTGGCGGGCCGAGCGCTCCTGCCAGTACGCCCAGCCCTCGACGGCCAGAAACCCGCCCGCCAGCAGAAGCAGCACGCCGCCTATCAGGATCAGCCGGAATCGGCGCCGACCCATACGACGGGGCGGCGGCGAACGGCGGGAGGTGAAACGTCGGTCGAGGCCATGTCGGAATCAAGGGGTCAGGGAAGACAGATCCTGGTTTAGCCGCGACCCGAAGGGGAGCGCGTCGTCCGCCGCGCTCCCCTTCGGGTCGCGGCTAAACGAAGGGATTCAGTCGCTTAACTGCAAAGGCGGGAGCGTTTGGTCGCCCGCCTTGATGGTGCATTTCAAATCGGTCGTCTTCGGATCCTTGTATTTGTCCGGGAACTGGATGGTGGGCGTCCCCTTCATTTTGTCATATTGCGCCTGCATTTTCGGGTCTTTCGGAGGGGAGGAGGGCAGGCCGTTCGTTCCCGTGGCGCCTTGCACGACGATTTTGTAGTCGCCCGGCGGCACGTCGGAAGACCTGAAGGCGCCGTCTTGTCCGGCGGTGACCGTCGCCAAGTAAAGGTCCCCCCCGGAGGCCGGATAGAATTGGAGCGTGGCGCCGTTGACCGGCTGGCCCTTGTAGGTGATCGTTCCCTTCACGACGCCCTTGCCGTGGCCCGCGGGGCCGCAGCCGGTCAGCAGGAGAAGGCCGATCGAGACAAAGACGATTCGCCGCATGGAATACCCCGAAGATGGAGAGCAGCCTCGCAACGATGGCAAGGCAGGGACTCGATGGAACGCGTGGTGAAGTTCTGTGATGAAGCCGAGCGCCAAACCTTCCTCCCTAAACTAGAGGGGTCGTAAACCCCTGTCAAGACGCCGGATTTGTAGGTAGTGGCCTAATTTGTGGTGCAAGCTGCCAGCTTGCACTGTGCAAGCTGGCAGCTTGCACCACAAATTAGGCCACTACCGATTTGTATCGGAAGGGGCGGACGCTTCTCATTCCTTCGCGGGGCAAGGCTCGGCCTTCGCCTGTCCCTGCCGGATGCGGTAGTAGCGATCGCCGGCCAGCCCGTCAAAGGTTTGCTTCGCCCCATTCGGCCATGCGATCGTCAATCGGCCCGGAGACGGCTCCCGGCCGAGGCCGAAGAGGAGCCGCCGATCGCCCGACGACAGATAGGAGCCGCCGCCCTTGGCGAAGCGCGTCAACGTCCGCGCGCCGGTCTGCAATTCCGCCTTGGCCCCTACCACATCGGCAAAATCTTTGCCGACGAGCTGCACGCCCAGCCAGTGGCAGTCCTGGCCGCCAATGCCGCGCAGGACCGCCGCCGGTTCGTTGATGTGGCTGACGACCAGGTCCGTGCGGCCGTCGTTGTCCAGGTCGCCGAAGCCCACGCCGCGCGCCAGATGGTCCGTGTCGTGGTAGCTCCCAATCCGCCGGCTGACGTCCTTGAACGTGCCGCCGAGGTTGCGATACAACACGGGCGGCTGCTTGCGGCCGGCGCCGGTTTCCGAATGGTAGCGAACGACGTGGCCGTTGACGAAGAACAGGTCCTCCCAGCCGTCCAGGTCCACGTCGAGGAATGCCGTGCCCCAGCCGACGTACTTCTGGCTGCCGGCGGCGAGGCCGGCCTCCGCGGTCTGGTAGTGGAAGAACGGCGCCCCCGGCCGGGTTTCGTTGCGGTACAGGCCGGGCAGCTCGTTCTCGTAGTTGGTGACCCACAGCGCCGGCCGGCCGCTGCCGTCGTAGTCGCCCGCATCCAGGCCCATGCTGCCGTTGGCGTTGCCGCGGCCGTCGCGGGCCGCCCCGCTGCGCTCCCCGACCTCCTGGAAGCGAATCTTGCCCGGCGTCGAGCGGTTGAGATACAGGAAGTTGGGCGTCGTGTCGTTGGCCACGTAGACGTCCGGCTTGCCGTCGCCGTTCACATCGATCAGGAGCACGCCCAGGCCCTTGCTGGAGTCCGGGCCGGCGGGGACCAGGCCCGCCTCCGCACTGACGTCCACGAACTTCCCCGCGCCGGTGTTACGATACACCTTGTGCGGCAGGCCGTCGAAGCCTTTGGGCGGGCAGACGTCGTCGGTCTTGCTGTGGTAGTTGCACCTCGGGTTGTTGGCGAACGACCAGTTGACGTACTGGCAGACGTACAGGTCGGGATAGCCGTCGCCGTCCAGGTCGCCGAAGGCCGCGCTCGTCGCCCACGCAATCCCGTCGCCCAGCCCGGCGGCCGCGGTCACGTCCTCGAAGCGCCGACCCTTCGACGGGTCATGC
This sequence comes from uncultured Alphaproteobacteria bacterium, assembly GCA_963761435.1. Lineage (GTDB taxonomy): Bacteria > Pseudomonadota > Alphaproteobacteria > Rhizobiales > Beijerinckiaceae > Roseiarcus. Next base: position 33,473 of record CAVXHJ010000020.1, read on the forward strand.
GGATCCACGGGGACGTTATGGAACAGGGCCAGGCCTCTCCAGCCGGTCACCAGCAGGTCGGGCCAGCCGTCCCGGTCGTAGTCGGCCACGGCCGCTCCGTGACTGTAGAACCACGGCTTGCCGCCCGCCAGCTTGTCCAGCCCGACTTCGGCGGTGACGTCTTTGAACTTGCCGCCGCCCAGGTTCTTGTAGAGCCGGCACGGCAGGCCGACGATGTCCTTGTGATCCGGACCCGAGTAAAAGCCGCCCCCGGTCAGGAAGACGTCGAGAAGACCATCGCCGTCGTAGTCGATCAGGGCCACGCCGCCGCCGAGCGACTCGAGGATCGACAGGTGATCGGCCGTTTCCTCGCCGTTGCGATAGGTGAAGGACACGCCCGAGGCGGCGGTAATGTCCTCGAAGAACGGCGGGCCAGCTGGCCCTTCCGCGGCCGCCGCGGGGACCGGCGCGGACGGCTTCGGATTGCACGCCGCTGGCAGAATGCAGAATGCGGAAGTCAGAATGCAGAATGCAGAATGCAGAATGCAGAATGAAGGCAACCTGGCTTTCATTCTGCATTCTGACTTCCCCATGGGACTTGCTCACCAGTCCGAGCCGAGCACCAGCCCGTCGGCGGGCTGGATGGCGTCCGCCCAGGTCGCGGCGGAGACGCCGGTACTGACGAGGCGCACCGATCCGTCGCCTAAGCCGACCAGGATGCCGCCGGCATAGGGGGCCTGCAACAGGCAGGGGTTGCAAGTGGTGAACGGGCTGGGCTGTTGCTGCGGGGGCTGCGTGATGGTGTAGAAGCCGGGGACGGAGCCGTTGCCGCCCTGACCGCCCGTACGATTGCACGAGCCTCCCGTTTCGCCCCAGTAGTACGTGGCGACGTTGGTGGAGGAGTTGCCGCACACCGCGTACCTCTCGGCGAAGAAGATGGTTTGAGACAGGCCGTCCGGGATGGTGCTCGGGATTCTGGCGAACGGCGCGGTTCCCCCGAGCTGGGTGTGGTTGGCGAGGTTGGCCACGTTGTTGGTCGAGGGGAACGATGACTCGTCAAACACCCATTCGTTTGGCGAGTAGCTGGAGCCGAAACGCGGGGAACCGGTGTCGAGTTCTCCACTGGGAGGCTCCGTCGGATCGGCCGGGCCGATGTAGGTCTTGATGCCGTAGGTGCAATACCAGGAGTCGTTGTTATTGGCTGCCACCTGGTTGAAGACGTTGCTCTGCTCCATGTACGGCAGCAAGAAATACTCGACCGTCCCATTCATCCCGGTGGCCCGGGGGCCTGCTCCCGCGCCTGGGGTGGGGAAGTTCCCGACCATGGCGGGCAGCACGCCGTTGGAGTCGTTCATGTTGTGGGTCGCCAGCACCATCTGCTTGAGGTTGTTGGTGCTGCTGATGCGAGCCGCCGCCTCGCGGACCTTCTGGACGGCGGGCAGCAACAGGCCGATCAGGATAGCGATGATCGCGATCACCACCAGCAGCTCGATCAGCGTGAACGCTCGCCCCGGTTTGAAGAGGCGGAACTGTGGCATCGACGTACCTCCACATGATTGAAAGATGACGACGTTCGGAAAACGCGAGAGGCAGTTCAGAAATCAGGTCCAGACGCAACCGATGCGAATCGACTTCCTCAATTGCATCGATCCTGCCTATTCCGGCCCGTATCGTTTAGAATAGCCCACCCTCCGTTCGTGTCAATGATAATCTGGAGAGAATCGGCCTTTTCGGTTTTCCGATTGCTCTGTCGAAATCCCCGAAACCCTCGTCTGGAACCCTCGTTCCCAAGCTCGGCTTGGGAACGCACGGGGGCGAAGCTCTGCTTCGCGTCCCGTCCCGGAACCAGACGCGAAGCAGAGCTTCGCGGACGCCCGTTCCCAAGCCGAGCTTGGGAACGAGGGTTTCGACAGAGCATTTTCCGATTCGAGAACCAGGGGCCGCCGCTCCGTCAACGATCGACAGGTGATCGGCCGTTTCCTCGCCGTTGCGGTAGGTGAAGGAAATGCCCGAGGCGGCGGTAATGTCCTCGAAGAACGGCGGGCCGGCTGGCCCTTCCGCGGCCGCCGCGGTCGGCTTCGGGTTGCACGCCGCCAGTAAGCAGAATGCGGAAGTCAGAATCTGTTCCTGAAGGGTAGCGGAGGGCGGGGAAACCCCGCCCCTACAGTGGATTCCGCTGTAGGGGCGGGGTTCCCCCGCCCTTCTGGAACAGATTCTCAGAACGCAGAATGCGGAATCCAGAGCCGGCTGTCTCGATTCCGCAATCCGCATTCCGACTTCCGCATGGGACTTGCTCTCACCAGTCCGAGCCGAGCGTGTTCCCGTCGGCGGGCTGGATGGCGTTCGCCCAGGTCGCGGCGGAGATGCCGGTACTGACGAGGCGCACCGATCCGTCGCCCATGCCGACCAGGATGCCGCCGGCATAGGGGGCCTGCAACAGGCAGGGGTTGCAAGTGGTGAACGGGCTGGGCTGTTGCTGCGGGGGCTGCGTGATGGTGTAGAAGCCGGGGATGGAGCCGTTGCCGCCCTGACCGCCCGTTCGATTGCACGCGCCTCCCGTTTCGCCCCAGTAGTACGTGGCGACGTTGGTGGAGGAGTTGCCGCACACCGCGTATCTCTCGGCGAAGAGGATGGTTTGAGAACAGGCCGTCGGGGAAGCTGCTCGGGATTCTGGCGAACGGCGCGGTTTGGCCGTTGGGACTGCTGCCGTTCCCCGGGAGTTGGGTGTGGTTGGCGAGGTTGGCCAGGTTGCCGGTCGAGGGATACGTTGACTCGTCAAACACCCATTCGTTTGGGGAGTAGCTGGTGCCGAAACGCGGGGAACCGGTGTCGAGTTCTCCACTGGGAGGCTCCGTCGGATCGGCCGGGCCGATGTAGGTCTTGATGCCGTAGGTGCAATACCAGGAGTCGTCGTTATTTTGGGCCACCTGGTTGAAGGTGTTGCCCTGCTCCATGTACGGCAGCAAGAAATACTGGACCGTCCCCAGCATCGCGGTGGTCCGGGGGCCTGCTCCCGCGCCTTGGTGGGGATAGTTCCCGACCGACGCCGGCAGCACGCCGTTGGAGTCGTTCATGTTGTGGGTCGCCAGCACCATCTGCTTGAGGTTGTTGGTGCTGCTGATGCGTGCGGCGGCTTCGCGGACCTTCTGGACGGCGGGCAGCAACAGGCCGATGAGGATGGCGATGATGGCGATCACCACCAGCAGCTCGATCAGCGTGAACGCTCGCCCCGGTTTGAAGAGGCGGAACTGTGGCATCGACGTACCTCCCCTGATTGAAAGATGACGACGTTCGGAAAACGCGACATGCAGGTCAGAAATCAGGTCCGGACGCAACCGATGCGAATCGGCTTCCTCAATTGCGGGTAGTGGCCTAATCTCGTGGTGCAGGCGGCTCGCCTGCCTGAATTGTCCCGCAGGCGAGCCGCCTGCACCACGACCGATGGCCAGATTAGGCCACTACCCAATTGCGTCGATCCTGTCTATTCTGACCCGTATCGGTTAGAATACCCGCCTCTCCATGCGTGTCAATGAAAATCCGATGAGATTTCGGCCTTTTTGGGTGCGCCTCCCGATTGAGGCGCCGCTTGGGGACGGGCGGGGAAACCCCGCCCCTACGCCGCCGGAGGGTAGGGGCGGGGTTTCCCCGCCCGCTCCCCGCGCTGCCTAATTCCAGAGGCGCACCCCACCGAATCCTTAGGACCACCGGACAAAAGTTCGTGGTGCAGGCGGCTCGCCTGCTCTGGTTGCAGGCGAGCCGCCTGCACCACGGGGGTTTTGTCCGTCAGTCCTTGTTCGTTGCCGCGAATGCAAGCGTAGATACAATGGACGCGAGCGCGTCGCAAAAGCGCTCCTCCCGCACGTCCTCTTGCCGTTCAAAAATGAGGGGCTGACATGGCCCATCCGACCAACCTGCCCCGCGTTACCGTTTTCGTCTCTTCGCCGAGTGATTTGACCGCGGAACGTCGCCTTGCCCGCGAGCTGATCGAAAGGCTCAGCGGCGGCGAGTTCGGCGGCCGTCGCGTTCGGCTGGTTCCGCTCCTGTGGGAGGACGACGTCCCGGCGATCGCGGGCGATCCGGCGCAGCTTGCCGTGGATTACTACATGGGCCGCGCGGCCGAAACGGACGTCTACGTCGGCATTTTCTGGACGAAGCTCGGCAGTCCGGCGGTGATCGGGGACCGACGGCATGAATCGGGGACGCTTTACGAGTTTCAGCAGGGCTATGCGAGCTTCAAGCGGACGGGTCGGCCGAAAATGCTTTTGTACCGGTGCGTCCGGCCGGTCCCGCCCGACCGGGCGGATCAACAACCTGCCAAGGTCGAAGAATTCTTCCGCGGCTTCCGCGGCGAGCATCCGCAATTCGAGGGCCTTCCAGGGCAGTTCGTGGATGGGGACGAATTCGTGCGCCGCCTGGAGCGCGACCTTCGGCTGGTGCTGGAGAGATTGGGCCAAGCGCCGCGCCCGGCAGTGAGCCGCAAGCGCCGGCGGGCCGGCGGTCGGCGTCCTCCGGCATGAGGATCCCGGGGCACGCGGCCCTGGTCCAGAGCGTTCAGGCTTTCTTGTCCAATTTCGAGGACCTGTTCGGCGACGGGCGCGAGAGAGAAGCGCGGTTCCCCGTGACGGTTCCGCGCTTTGCCGGATCCCGCCCGATCGGATCGTCCCGCGCCCGACGGCGTCCTCCCCGCGTCCGACAGTTCGCTGCTGGACCTGTACGAGCGCTGGGGGCGCCGAACCCTGCTGCTGGGCCAGGCGGGGGCGGGGAAGACGTTCGCCTTGCTGATTCTCATGCAGGAACTGATCGACCGGGCGCGGCGGACGGGGTCGGGGCCGATTCCGGTCTATTTCGACCTCTCTTCTTGGGTTTTGACCCGCGCCGCCGCCGGCAGAGGGCAGGGTTGGGGGACTTGGTGGCGGCGGTTGCTGCAGCCTCATTCCTTACAGGTCAGTCCCACGCTCGACCCGTGGCTGGTGGACGAGTTGGTGCGTCGTTACGCGATTCCGAGGAAGGCCGCGCACCGAGCTGATCTACGACCGTCGGATCATCTTCTGCTTCGACGGGCTGGACGAGCTGAAGCCGGGAGACGCCGACGCCCGTGAAGCACGGCAGGAAGAGGCCGTTCAGCTGCGCGCCGAGTGCATGGACACGATCAACAACACCCTCGACGATCGATCCGTTCAGATGATCCTGTGTTGCCGCGATCAGACGTTTCGGGAGTTGCCGCGCAAGCCGCGCCTCGGCTGTCCCCTTCAAGTGCAGCCGCTGACCGCGGAGGACGGCGCGCGCTACCTGGCGGGATGGGCGAACCTCGACGGCCTGCGGGACGCGATGGCGGAGTCGGCGCTGGTGCGGGAAAAAGCCAGCGCGCCCTTGTTTCTGCGGATGATGGCGGTTTCGTACCGGGACATGGACAAGCAAGCGATTCTCGCGGCGACCGACCAGCCGGAATCCGAGTGGGAGGCGCACCTCCTGGACAATTTTGTCCGCCAGTGCATCGCGGTCGCGCCGCTGTCTTCGTCGGCCTACACCAAGGACCAGATCCCGCGCTGCCTGGGTTGGATCGCTCGCCGGCCGGAAAACGACTTTCTCGTCGAGGACATGCAACCGTCGCTGCTGCGCGTGGGGGGGCGAGAGGACGAATGGACATGGTATCGAACCTATCGGCGTCTCTCCGTGGGGATGCTGGCGGGGCTGCTCGCGCTGGCGGGGGCGGTCCCTTCCGGGCTGGCCATTGGCGTCGAATGGGGGGCGGTCGAATCGCCGGGCGCGGGCGTCTACCACGGTCTGTTGGTGGCCGGCGTATGCGCGGCGATCACATTCGCCTTCGGACTGGCGGCGTTCGCGGCCAAACGGTGGTGGGCGTTCGCCCTGCTGTTGGGCGTTGCCTTCGGATTATTGCGAGGGGTAAACGTCGCACTGAGTTCTCCGCAAGCCCTGGGCGGGACCGCCCAAGAGGGCCTGCTGGCGGCGGCCGCGACGATTCCTTGCGCGACCATCGTTTTCATGCTCATGGGCCGTCAAATGCTGGGAAAGATCGAAGGCTACAAGCGGCGCTATCGCGATCGGCCGGGAATTGAGCAATTTGAAATCCAGCCGCTCGAAACCTTTGACTGGCGTTGGTTTGATCGCGCTTCCTATTGGCGGGGGGGTTGGATCGGCCTCGTCGTGGGGCCCGTCATCGGGGCGTTTTTTTGGAGCTACTTCGGGGCGGCCCGCGGCGCGAGCTTCGGCCTGATCGTGACGACGTTCGTCACCCTGTTCAGCGGCCTCTCCAGTACGGGCGTGCGGGTTTCGCTCGGCCCCAATCAGGGCATCGTGCGCTCGCTGCACAACGCGCTGCTGATGGCCGGCCTCTTTACCATTGTGGGGGTCGTTTCCGTCGGCGTCAGCTACGGCGCCACTTACGGTTCGCTGGAGGGCGTCGTCAACGGCTGTCTGGCGCATCACCTTGGCGTTCGTGTTTCTCGTATTCGGCGGCCTGCCCGTGGTCCGGCACGCCTGCCTGGGCCAAGTGCTTCACCTTCAGGGCAAGTTGCCGTCCTGGATCTGCTGGCCGCCCTGGCGACACACGATCGCGTTTCTTGACGACATGGTCCGCTACAAGCTGCTTCGCCGGTCGGCCGGCGGCTACATGTTCCGCCACGAGACCCTCCGGCAATACTATCTGCGCGGCCGCGCGTGACCGCGGCCGACCGCTCGGCCTGTCGCTGGCGTTGGGAGCGCCGAAATGCCATGAATCGCAGGTGGACTTGCCTCCTCATGCTCGGCGCCGCTGTCGGAGCGGCGGCCCTGTCCCTGTGGGCGTTGGCGCGTCTGCTGCCGCAAATCCCCTCTCCACCAGCGTCCGCCGGCGGCGGCGCCGAACCGGACCCGGCGGGCGCCAACGTCCTTCACTTCCGATTTGACGGCTCGACGAATGCCGACGGAGTTCCGGCGCCGTGGCAGCCGAAGGTGAGCGGCGGACAACTCCAGGTCGAAGTCCGAAGCCGCGAAGGGGAGCCGGACCAGAAAGTGCTGTGGGTCCGGAGTCAAGGGGCGTCCTACTTCCTTGCCAACGCCGCGCATCCGTTTGACCCGGCCGAACACCCCTATTTGAGTTGGTCGTGGAAAGCGCTTGTGCTCCCTACCGACGGCGACGTTCGCAAAAACAGTCTGCTGTTCGGTCCCAATCGTAACGATCAGGCGCTGCAGATTCTCGTCGCCTTCGAGGGGGGCGCGGTGTTGAGCTACGTCTGGGACACGACGGCGCCGGTCGGTACGGAGGTCGATGAGCCGTCTCTCGTGGCTACGGTCAAGACGAACGTGGTCGATTCGGGCGCGACCTATGTAAATCAATGGAGAGCGCATAAGATAAATATTTATGACGACTGCAAGCGCCGATTCGGCAAGCCGCCCGCGCACGTCGTTGGCGTTCTCGCCCAAACGAATTCCAACCACACGGCGTCCGTAGGCGAAGGTTTTTTTGGAGAGATAACGGCGTCCCGGCAATGAGCGCCGCGCGCAACGAACGGGATTGGGCGTCTCGTTCCTCTTCCGCGATTGAGGAAGGAACATGAAAATCGCCGTCCTCAGCGACACCCACGGCCGTCACGACATCGTCCGCCAGGCGTTGGCCGAGCTGCGCGGCCGCGGCGTCTCCACCGTTCTGCATTGCGGCGACATTGACGATACGGAAACGGTCCTTCTCTTTCGCGGCTTCACGACCCATTTCGTGTTCGGCAACTGCGACTGGGACAAGGACGGGCTGCGGGCGGCGATAGCGGACGCCGGCGCGACGCTGCACGAGAACTTCGGTCATGTCGAGTTAGCCGGCCGCAAGATCGCGTTCCTGCACGGCGACGACAAGCGGATGATGCGCGACGTGGAACACAGCGGCGCCTACGATTTTCTCTTCTACGGCCACACGCACCAGCCGGAGGAGCATATCACCGGGCCAACGCGCGTCGTCAATCCGGGGGCGCTGCACCGGGCGAACCCAAAGCACTTTATCGTGCTAGAGTTGCCGGGCGGCGGCGTCGTGCCGGTGGAAGTGGCGGATCGATAAGGCGAATGGGACGATGGAATGGATCATCTCTATCTCGTAACCGGCGGCGCGGGTTTCATCGGCTCTCACCTCGTCGAGGCGCTGACGGCAGGCGGCGGCCGGGTGCGCGTACTGGACAACTTCAGCACCGGTCTCCGCGACAACCTCGCTCACCTCCGTCCCGCCCCGGAAATCCTCGACGCCGACGTGGCCGATGCGAAGGCCGTTGACGCCGCCGCGGCCGGCGTGGACGCGATCTTTCACCTGGCCGCCCTCGCGTCGGTGCAGCGCAGCGTCGAGGCGCCAGACGACACGCACCGCGTCTGCGCCACGGGCACGATGCGCGTCCTCGACGCCGCCCGGCGGCACGGCGTCCGCCGCGTCGTCTATGCCGCCAGCAGCAGCGCCTACGGAATGCCGCGCGGCGACGTGCAGACCGAAGACGACCCCATCGAACCGCTGTCGCCCTACGCCGCGGCCAAGGCGGCCGGCGAACTCTACTGCCAGGCCTTCGCCGTCTCTTACGGTCTGGAAACAGTGCGCCTGCGCTTCTTCAACATCTTCGGCCCACGGCAACGCGCCGACAGCCCGTATTCCGGCGTGATCGCCCTGTTCGCGGCCGCTCTCGGCGAGGGCCGCACGCCGATGGTCTTCGGCGACGGCCTCCAGACGCGCGACTTCACCTACGTCGCCGACGTAGTGCAAGCCCTGACGCGGGCCGCCGAGGCGCCGAACGTCTCCGGCCGCGTCTACAACGTCGGCACGGGCCGCGGCGTCACGCTGCTGGAGCTGATCGCCGCCCTCAACCGCCTGCTCGGCACGAACGTCACGCCGCGCCACGGCCCGCCGCGCGTCGGCGACGTGCGCCACTCCCGCGCCGACATCTCCCGCGCCCGGCGCGATCTCGGCTATGCGCCGCGCGTGGCCTTCGAGGATGGGTTGGCCGAGACACTACGTTGGTTCCGGAAGGCGTGAGCGCCTTTACTACCAGCCCCGAGCGCGAGCGAGGGGGTGCGCATCCCCTCGCTCGCGCTCGGGGCTGGTGAGGAGACGCCCTTACCGCTTCTCAGGATCGACCGCAGGGGGCGGCGTTGCGGGAACAGCCGGCAGAGTCTCGGACGGCAGCGGGTCCGTAGCAGCCGGCGGCAAGGCCGGCACAGACGGGTGCGGGCCGGAGGTCGGCACCGGCACGGCGGGCTTGGACTGCTGGACCAGCGCGATCAGCATCCGAATGACCTTCTGCGTCTCCGGCGTGGTCGTGACGATCAGGTTGTCGCCGTTCGCCTGGGTTTCCAGCACCGACGCCCCGACGTGGTCGCGCAGGAAGGCTGCGGTCGCCTCGGCGTGCCCGGCCGGCAGCTGGTAGGTGACGCGCGACAGGGCGACTTCGGACGAACCCGGCTGGCCCAACCCGGTCGGAACGGGCGGAGTGGGCGGAGGCGGCGAGGCCACGATCGTCGGCAAGCCTGAATCGACCGCGATCGGCGCGGGCGGCGGCGCCTGGCCGCGCAGGTCTTGCATCTCCTTGAGCAGCTGCTGAACTTTGTCCTCCAGTTCCTTCAGCTTCTGTTCGCGGGGCGGATCGGCCGCCGGCGCCGGCGGGGTCGCCGCGGCAGGGTCGGCGTTCCGCAGTTGGTACGTCGTGACCGCCTGGTACGACGTGACCGGGCGATACGTCGTCACCGGCTCGTAATAAGCCGGCCCCTTGGGCGGCTCCGGCGGCCTGGGCGCGCCGCCCTGACCCAGCGACCACGCCGGCAGCGCCAGCAGTCCCAACAAGCCGACGGCGATGAGGCCGCCCCACGACAGGCGGCCCGGCCCTTTTCCGCGCATGACCATGACCAGTCTCCTTTCGAGGTCTCGCCGCCCCGACGACGCCCCCAGCACAGGGGCCGGCGCCGCGGACGGCCGTTTCGACACTTCCAGCAACGCCTCGGCATAAGCCTTGCGCGCCTCGGGCAGCGCCTCCATCACCCAGGCGTCGCACGCCAGCTCGGCCTCAACCATCAGCCGGCGCCGCACCCACCAGAACAGCGGATGCGGCCACCATACGCAGCCGGCCGCCAGCAACAGCCAGCCGACCCAGTGGTCGCGCCGCCGCAGGTGCGCCAACTCGTGAAGCACCACGGCCCGCCGGCCCTGGGACGGCAGGCGGTCTTCCAGCCCCTCCGGCCACAGCAGGCGCAGCGCGCCCAGGGCACAGACCATCGGCGAGGTCGCGCCCGGCAGGACGCGGACGCGCGGCGGCCGCATCTTCAGCGCCGCGGCCGCCTCGGCGGTCAACTCCCGGAGCCAGTCCGGCGCGGGCAGACCTCGACGCAGCAAGCGGCGCAGCCGGACGAGGCGCGTCATCTGCACCAGGACGACGACGCACACCCCCGCGGCCCAGGCCCAACAGGCCGCGTCGAGTAGCCACGATCCGTCGGCCGGGGTTACAACCTTCACGGCCGGCGCCGGAGGGACCGTGACGACGGCCGTCGGCACGGCCGGCCCCTCGACGAGCGGCGCGTCGTCGGCCGGCGCCGGAACGACGGGCGGATCGCTCTCCGCGGGCGGGGAGGTCGGCGCGACCACGACGGGTTCGGGCGCCGGCCAGACCGGCAGCGGCCAGGGCCAGCAGATCAAGGGCGGCGTCAGGAGCTTGACCAACACCAGCAGCCAGAGAGCATGGCGCACCGCCGGCCGGCCCCGGACGAATAGGCACAACAGCCACACCACCGCGGCCAGCGCCGCCGACTCGACCGAATGATGGATCAGCCATTCGAGCATGGCACGCGCCTTCGCACAAAAGGGGTCTTCGACAGAGTGAACAGCGCCGACGCTCATTTCCCGCCCGGCGGCGGCCGCTTCCGGCCGGGCGGCGGATTCATGCGGTCGATGAGGCGGCGCAGCTCCTCCACGTCCTCGGCCGTCAGCCGGCCCGCCTCCGCCAGCGCGGCCACGATCGGCGACAACGTGCCGTCGCAGAAGCGATCGACCAGTTCGCGCAGCTGCCGGCCGAGCAGCTGCTGGCGCGACGCCGCCGCCGTGTAGACGTTGGCCGGCGCCGCCCGATCGCCGCGGACGTGGCCCTTGGCCTCCAGCCGCTGCAGCAGCGTCAGTACGGTGGTGTACGCCCACGGCCGACGACGACGACGCAACTCATCGTGGACGGCGCGAACCGTGGACGGCCCAAGGTCCCAGAGGACCTTGAGGGCTTCCAGTTCGGCTTCGCTGACGAGGGACGGACGCTCGGCCACGAAATTCCTCCGACGCGGGGCGGCTACTACGCCGCGTAGTGGAGGATAAGGTACTACGAATCGTAGTAGAAAGTCAAGGCCGTGTGGAGGGAAGATTGGTTGGGCGCGGTGGATCGATAGACGCAAATCGGGCCGGTCGCCCCCTCAAGGACGGCCGGCCCGGTTCGAATCTTCACGAAAAATCGAGACGGAAACTCAGGACGCCCGTATCAGCCGCGACGCGGTCGGCAACTCGTCGTTCGACAGCACGGGCGCGGCGTCCTCCGGGGTCCTCGTCTGGATGACCAGGCGGCGCTGGCAGCGCGGGCAGCTGCGCGTCTGGCCCAGCATTGCGAACGGGGCCTTGATGCGCGCGTCACAACCAGGGCAGCGAACGCGGATGGTGGAATGCATGGAACGCCTCCGAAGCTGGGATGAGGCGCGGGGGGCCGGGAAACGGCGAAACCCCGCGCGGCGGGTGGGAAAGCCGGGGACCGTGGACAGGCCCCGCGGCCGTCCTAAAATTATAAGCCCCGGTGCTCCCAACGCCAAGGCCGCGCTCGCCCGCTCAGGCGAACATGTCTTCAGAAGTATAGAACACCATTCCGGCGCAGACGGATCGGAGCGGCCGGAAAAAAATAAATGATTAACGATGAATAATGGATGATAAATTGGCTTGATTCATCGTTCCTCATTCCTCGTTCATCCTTTCGCCGGACAGGCCGCTCAGCGCCAGCCGCACCGATTCCCGGTGCAGACGGCCGAGGTAGCCGTTCCAGAGGATCGCGGAGGCGGCCGCCTCCGCCCGCCCCAGCGCCGTCAGCCCCGCCCCCAGCTCTTGCAGTCCCGCCCGCTCCAACTCGGCCGAAAGGCGACGAAACCGCTCCCGAAACGATTCATCCATGCGCCCGACCCCGGACTCGGCGACGCGCAGCAGCTCGCGCACCGCCTCGGCCAGCCGCGCCTGGATTCCGGCCGGCGCCCCTTCCAGGCCGCCCGCCTCCTCGTCGCCGTCCTCATCGTCGGCCGACAGGACGGTCGCGATACGGTCGCGGCCGTATTTCTGTCGCAGCTGCTCCAGCAGGCCCGACTGGCGCGAGGCGATGAGGCCGCGGTCGAAGGCCGGGTTCAGCACGCGCTGGCCGTGCGGCCCGCCCCGGCTCAGCAGCGACAGCGGCTCGATGAGGACGCCGCGACCGCCGAACCCCAGCCGAGCGACCACACCGGTCAGCTCGTCGCGGGCCGGGTTCACCGCTTCGAGGAACGCGACGGCGTCCTCGTAGACGCCGGCCCACGGCAACGTCAGCGTCAGCACGTTCCCCGCCGCGTCGCGGAGCCGCCAGCAGAGCTGCTGCCGCATCTCGTCGAAGAATCGATCCGCCCACTGGGACGGCCGCAGCACGACGATGCGATCGATCGGGTCCTTCTCCGTCAGGCCGATCGGGTACTGGGTCAGGGCGTAGGCGTGGAGGGCGCCGCCAGTCGTCGAAGGCCCGGCCGGCGAAGTCGAGGCCGGCCGGATCGACCGGGGCCAAGCTCGGCCACGGAAGTCTTTTGCGACCCGGAAAGGCGTCCAAGCGGGTTGACTTGGGCCTGGCACAGGGTGAATGCCGAGCGGCTGAACCGTTCCGGCGCACCGCCGCCGGCCCACGGCGACTTCGCCTCGGTACGCCTTGGCGGCGCTGAATCGATCCGGCCCGCCGACCGGCCGGCTGGCCGTCCACGTGAGAAATCGCTTGCCGTCGCGGTCCCACAGAAGGACGGTCAAGCCTTCGTAGCCGGAGGCGGTGCGCCACGGGTGGGCGCCGAGGCCGGCCAGGCGCAGGTCGCCGACGGGGTCGTACTGCGTGCGATGTCGGCCGGCCAGCGTGACGGGCGGCTGAGGACCGGCCGCGGCCAGCGCCGTGGCGAGGGCGTAAGTCCGGCAGGCCTGGTCGAACAGCCGGCCGGTGTCGGCGGCGGCGTCGCGGTTCAGGACGCGGTCCACCTCGTCGGCGATCGTCCGCAGCAGCCGATTCAGCCGCGGCAGGTGGACGGCCATGGCCGAAACCGACAGCGTGAACAGCCGCTCCACCATGCGTTCCGACGGATGGGCGAGTCCCGTGGCCGTCATGCCTTCGAGCAGCTCCCGCGCCGCGGCGGCGACCTGCGACCGGCTGCGTGGGGCGCCCGCCTCCTCCGGCGACGCCGCGTCGGCAGGACGTTCCAGAACGCGGCCGCGACTCTGCTGGAAGGCGAGGACGGCGACGACGACCCAGCGCTTGTGCAATGACTTCGGGGCCGTGGTCAGCACCTCATCGAGCAGGGCGCGGGCCGATTTCTTGCCGACGACCGGCGGCAGCCGCGCCTCGACCTCATGACGGATAAGGCGGATCGTCAAAACGGTATGAGCCTCGACCTCGATTTCCATGCCGCCCCGGACCAGGGCCAGCGCCTCCCGGACGAGCGTTTTGCCCGCCCATTTTTCCAGGTGGTCGAGTTCCAGGCCGAGCAGGCCGTCGGCGAGCCGGGCCGCGTCAGGCGAACCGGGCGAGTCAGCGCCCGGAGCAGCGGCCCAGTGATTGCGGAGATAGATCGTCGCCGCGAGGATTCGGCGCGTGACGCCGCTGGCCTTCGTGTCGTCGGCGGCGTGGGCGGGGCCGTCGGGCGGCATCGTGACGACCCAGCCGGGGCCGCGGACGACGACGGCCGTGTCCGTCTCCTCATGCTCCAGGTCGCCGGCTTCCAGGTCCTTTTGCGCCCGGCGGACGAGGCCCTTGTTGGACAGCGCAACCAGGCCGGCCTCGTCGAATGAGGCGAGGATGCGTCGCAGCCGGTCGCGGTCGTCGGCGTTCATGGGTCGCGGCATCCTTCTAGGGTCGGGACGGGTCGCCGATTTCGTGCAGGCGCCCGCACTCGGCCCGGTCGCCCGCCAAGGCCTCTCGCCAAGGGCGGCGGGCGCCGGAATCGCCCCCGGCCGAGGAGCGAAACGCCGGGCGCCCGTCGCCGCAATCGGGGTAAGGCCGTAAGACCGACACGGCGCGCGACGGGGGTCTGTCGGCCTTACGCTCCCGGGCGCCCGCCGGCGCTGTCCGGCACGACGGGCCGAGTGTGCGCCGGCTCGCGGCGGACGGCCGGCGGCGGGCCTTGGCGGACGAACGCTTGAACATGGCGCACCTCGACGTTGCGGGGACGCTGGGCGACGCCGAGTATACCATGCGGAGGGGGTGTCTGGGTAGGAAAAAAGGGAGGGTAAATATCTGTCATTGAGCGCCGATGGGCGCCATCAGCGGCTGCGGAAAACACCCGCGTCTCGCCCGAAGAAAGTGGTGGGCGCCGACGTTCAACAGCCCGATTCGTCGGCCCCGCCGGCCGTGAAATTGCAATGGCGCCGGGTTAGGGGAAAGAGGAAAGCGCCCGGATGAACGGAAAGGTGGGTTGAGGAGCGCGGAGCATGGTCGCGTCCGCCGTCGCCAGCTCGCACTTTTCCTGCTCCGCGAGGGCGACATAGATGCAGTCGTACACGCCGACGCGCATGGTAGAGGAAATGGCAAGCGCTCGCAGAAGGAAGGGCTGGAACGGGAAGACGCGCGGCGGGGTCGTCAGGATATCGAGGAACAGGGTCCGGGCCTGCCCGACGGCGATCCGAAGCTGCCTCTCTGCCCGCGTCAGGGCGTGGCAGGCTTCCACCGTGAAGATGTCGGGCGAAAGCAGCTCGTGGACGGATTTGCGGAGGTCGTCGCGGAGTCTCAGGGCCTTGTCCGAATCTTGCTCGGCGAGAACCCATTCGACCATCACCGAGGAATCCGCGACGTACTTCATGGGAGCGGGCCGCGCAGCTCGCGGATGGCCGGGACGGCGATGTCCACAAGCCCGTGCTTCCGGAAGACCTCTTCACGGATCAGGCGGCTGCGCGCTCCTGAACCCGACGGGCGACCTCGGGATCGACGGGGGTCCCGGCAAGGAACGCCCGCATGACCGCCTCTTCGTCGGCCTGGGCCGTGGGGTCGGAAGACTTGTCAGTGTAGGGGCTGAGAGGCGTCATGAGCATATCTTCCCATCGGGGCATGTTCCCGTCGAGGAAGGGAAAGGGTATTTAGAGGATCGTATAAAATCGCAATTCGCGATGTCCCCTTTTCCTGCGTTCGTCGGCCAGGGCGATGCGAGGAAAATGGTGTCGATTCATTTTTTTACTAAAAAGATGAATCGACACCATTTTCCCCGCATTACTCCCTTACTCGACTAGGTCGCCATGCGCTTATGTAACGCCGGTAATCCTCAATAGACGATGCTGACCAAGCACACGGGGATGGGAACAAAATACTTCGGCTCTTCAAGGAATGAGGCTGCACCAAACTGAGTCGCTGATCTGACCCACGTGTGAAGGATTAACCCCGCTTGCTGGGCGGCTTGGGTACGCGACATGTCCTGAGAATCCTGCGCAGTTGCCCGCGAGTGCGTGGGCCTCCGCGCGTTCGAGGAAAGTATGCACGTCGTCCGCATTCGCGCCTTCAGGGTTCATCGGCACGGCAGCCGTTCCATCGGTCAACTCCCCGAACGCGTAGTAGGTCAGGTACGGGCGGACCTTCGGCGTCAGCACGTTTTCGGCCTCCCGGAGCGGGTGCGTGCAGAACAGTAACCAGCGAGGTTCGCTGCCGGGCAACAGGTCGTCCCCGATCACTGCGGCCGGGAGCGAGAGGAAGTCGGCCGACTTGAGCCGAGCCATACCCTGGAACAGCTTCCCCAGCAGGTCAGACGTGCGGGACGGGACGATCTCGTGCTTGCCGTGGCGGTTTGGTTTGTTGATCCAGGGCGGTAGCCCGGCCAGTCGCGGCCTCACCCCGGAGAGCTTCGGCCCGAACAACAGGAACTCCGGGTCGAACACCAGCACCTGCTTGATCCCCTCGGACTCCACGTGCGCGGTGGTCGCCACCGCGGGCTCAAGCCGGCTGACCGTGTCGAAGACGGGGCGGTTCCAGTGAACCTCGTCGAACTTGAACTTGAAGCCAGCCTCGGACTCGGGTAGCCCGATCTTCGACCAGTTCGATAGCCGCCTTGCCAGATCCTCGCGGCTCAGCACTTGGGCCGGTTCGAGGTTCGCCCGGATCTTGGCGAGTTCGTGGTCCATCTCGTCGTTGTCCTCGGCGGCCTTCTTCAGAATGTCGCCGGCCACGTGGTCGTTGTTCTCCTCGATAGCCTCGTCGAGTTGCTGCTCTTCTTCCTCACTGAGCGAGCCGAGAATCCGGCTCTTCATCGCCTCGTCGTCGATCCCGAGTTCGGCGAACTTCCGCTGAAGAACTGCTGTCCCGCTTGTCCTCGTGGGTCCCGCGGAGGATCAGGTAGTACGCCACGACGTCCTGGATCTGGCCGAGGCGGGCGGCCCGGCCGTTCCGCTGCATCAGCGTGGCTGGCGACGAACTAAGGTCCCAGTGGATCACCTTGCTGGCCACCTGAAGGTCGATGCCCTCGTCGGCCGCGGATGTGGCCACCAGGACGCGGACCGCGCCCTTGGGGTCGCGCAGTGCTTCGACGGCGTCGAGCCGCTTGGGCTTGCTCATGCTCCCTTCGAGAACCGCGACACGCGCTGCCGAGCGCGTTCTTGAGCGTCTCGCACGTTTGCAGGCTCTCGGTGAACAAGATGAAGCGGCCGTCCGGGTATCGCAGCAGCATTTCGCGGAGCCAGGCCAGCTTGGTGTCCTGAGCCCCTTCCACTTTTTCCCCTTCTGGGGCCACCCCCAGCAGCTTCTCGCTCAGACCGACCAGCTCGCAGACCTCGGAGTCGTCGGCGACCCACGGCCCGTCCTCGGAGTCGTCGTCCCGGAGCTGCTTAGAGTACCGCTGGATATCGGTGAGAAGGCCCCTTTGGGCGATGTCCTTGGCCTGGAACGCGAAGTCGTCGCTGGCGAAGCGGACGGTGGCGTGTTCCGCCTTCGTCTGTGGGTTGCCCTCCGCGATCCGCTGCGAAATGAGACGGAGCAGCCGGCGCAGCCCCTCGGTGCCGGGCCGAGTGTCCTTCTTGTACTCGTCCTGGGTGGCCCACTCGCAGTGCCGCACCGCCCAGGTGAAGAGGGTGCACGCACCGGCGATCGAACTGCTCGTCAGCTTCTTTTCCAACTGGGCGGTTGCGAATCCCCCGAAGCTCTGCCCGTGGGCGTTTGCGATCCGCGCGACGGTACTCTTCACCTCCGTCAGGAGGGCGAGGAACTGGGGGCTTGGGGCCGGCAGCCGCGGCGGCGCCGGGTCACCATCCAAAGGCAGGTGCGGCCGGACGATGGTGAGATTCGGGAAGATCCGTTTCCCGCTCCAGGAGCGAACGCCTACGTCACACTGCCGCCGCCACGCCACCGTCGCAGCGGCATTCTCGTCCTGGAGGACGCTTCGGAGCTGCTCGGCCTGCACGCCGGCGTCGAACGCCCTGAAGCGTGACCCGTCCGGCCGCGGCGCCCCGTCGGTCAGCAGCCGCAGCAGGTTGACGAACTGGGTGCGCGACCGGAACGGCGTCGCGCTCATCAGGATTGCGAATTCCGGCGGTTCGGAATCCTGCCAAAACTCACCGGAGAGAAGTTGCTTCACGGCCACGTACGTTTGGGTCGCGTCCGACCGCTTGAGCACTGTGCCCGCCAGTTCGCCTTCGCTGGCGGCGTGGTGGCACTCGTCAATAATGACGACCTGGGGACGGTTGCCCGGTTGCAGCCGCTTCTTCTGGTCCTCGCCGACGTAGAGCCGCGCGGCGTGCATGCTGGCGACATGTACCCCGGTGGTGTCCTCCTTCCCGTAGTTTCGGAACGAGGACACGGTCGCCACGATCTTCCGGTCGTCGATGCTGCCGCTTAGAAGCCGTTTCAAAACCTAAGCGGCCTGGGCAAACGGTTGCCAATCCGCGCTGGCCTGCCGTCCGTCCCGCAGGCGATGGGCACAGATGAGGCAGGCGGCCAACTGGTAGAAGCCCTGGTAGTGCGACTCCCTGCTGCTCGTAGCACAAGACCAGGCGCCGGTAATGGTTGAACCAGCTATGCGTCCGCTCCACGACATAGCGTGTCCGCCCCAGGCCGCTGCCATGCGGGCTGCCGCGCACCGCCAGCAGCGACCGGATGCCCCAGGCCAGGACCAGCGTGATCGACCAGGGGAAGCCGTAGCCCCGATCCCCCTGCAGCACCGCGGGACGGCAGCGCCAGCCGTAGCTCAGGACCGCCCACAGCCACCACAACAGGCCCGGCAACGCCTGCTCATCCCGTCGGTTGGCCGGCCCCGTCTGCGCCACCAAAGGGAGCCCCTGGCCGTCCGTGATGAGATGCCGTTTACAGCCCTTTTTGGCCCGATCCGTGGGGTTGGGGCCCATGTCGGCGCCGCCGCGCACCGCCCGCTGCGAACTGCTGTCGATGACGGCGCGCTCCAGGTTGAGCAAGCCTTGTTCCCCCAGCGCGGTCACCAAGGCCACGTGGGCCGCCTCCCACACGCCGGCGGCGGTCCACTCGTCGAAGCGTCGCCAGCAGGTGCTGCCCGAGCCCCAGCCCAACGCGATCGGCAGGGACTGCCAACGCAGGCCCTCGCGGAGTACAAAGACGATGCCATTCAGGCAGAGGCGATCCGGGACGCGGCGTCGCCCGCCCTGGGGCGAAGGCGGATGCACGGGCAACCACGGGGCGACGGCATTCCACAGCGGATCGTTCACAAGCGTATCCATGGCCGGGTCTCCTTGAACAGCTGCACACTCACAGCTGCTATAGGAACCCGGCCTGGGTTTTGAAACGGCTTCTTAGCACGTCCTTCAGCTTGGCGACGGCGTCGTCCACGAGCCCTCCCAACGTCAGGTAAAGGCAGCGGAAGTCGTCCACGCGTCCGCGGGCCAGGAGCATATCCCGCAGGATCAACGCCACCTCGATCGTCTTGCCGAGCCCCACCTCGTCGGCGATGAGCATCCGGCGTCTCCCCTCGCGCGCGGTCAACTCGCGGACGTGCTGTTGCAGCGCGAGTTGGTGCGGGAAGGGGTCCTTGTCCGTCGGGGCGAGGCGGCCCGAAGAGATGTTCCCAAGCAGTTCGAGGGCTCCGAGCCGGATGATCGCGTCGTGCTCGGCTTCGGCGGTCGGACCTTGGGGTCGGTCGAGGACGCACTCGCCCGGCAGATACCCACGGCCGGACTTGAGTCGCTCGATGACTTCGGGGTGCTCCCGCCGGTACGCCCCCGCGAAGTCCTGAGTTTGCACCCAGGGCATCGAACGGCGGGTCACGGCATCTTTGTCGGCACCGACGGTGTAGGCGTAGTGGACGATCCCTTGGCTGCCGGGTTTGTTGTCGGTCGGATCGCACAACAGCAGATCGACCCTGGTGTCCGTGTAGTTCGGTATCGGAAACACTTGAATTGTCATATATTTATTTAATTGTTATGGTAGCTTTTCATGGCCGGCGACCACCACAGGGGCTGAACGCACGATACCCATCGAGTCGCCTCGTCCCGTCCCAACCCGCGGCGTTGTCCAATGCAGCGACTTGTTCGCCGACCCCCGCAGCGACACCCCCACAATGCCGGAAGACCCGGGACATCCCCCTGCGCCGTCGACAAG
This sequence comes from uncultured Alphaproteobacteria bacterium, assembly GCA_963761435.1. Classification (GTDB taxonomy): domain Bacteria; phylum Pseudomonadota; class Alphaproteobacteria; order Rhizobiales; family Beijerinckiaceae; genus Roseiarcus. Next base: position 53,233 of record CAVXHJ010000020.1, read on the forward strand.
GATGGGAGCGCCCCCCGCATCCAGTATCGCTTCGCCGTTCAGCGTGCGAAGGGTTCCGAACTCATCGATTCGCGCGCGGCCATCACGGGTGTAGGCGGGTCCGCGCGGCGTCTGGATCCCGAACCAGCCGTCGCCCTGCACGGCGAAATCGAGCGAGTTGTCGGTCTTCACCAGTCCCCCCGCGCGCCGGGAGAGATAGTCCGAGCCGGTCGAGACATAGTCGAGCCGCGTCTCGCCGGTCCTCGCCATTTCCGATTCGAACGAGACGCCGGTTGCGCGGTATCCCACGGTATTCATGTTGGCGACATTGTCGGCGATCGTTTCCAGCCGTCGCTGCAGCGCCACCTGAGCCGAGACGGCGACGTAAAGTCCATTCTGCATGACGCTGCCCGCCAGGCCCTCGCATCGGCGTTTCGCTCAAACGATGGTTCGGCCGGCTTGTCCGGGGCTTACCTCGCCGCTGACAGCTTCGCGTAAGTCTGAAGCGGCAAATCTTGTCCCGCCGTTCGCAGCCGGAGCCAATCTTGAATTTCGCCATTGGTCTCGTCATCACCGTGGGATGCATCCTGGGCGGCTACGCGGCGCTTGGCGGGCATCTCGATGTGCTGGTGCAGCCGTACGAATTCGTGATCATCGCCGGATCGTCGCTCGGCATATTCATCGTCGCCAACGCCACGTCGACGATCAAGGACTGCGGCAAGGCTTGCCTCGAGGCGGTTCTCGACAAGGCGCCCAAGCCGCGCGACTTCCTCGACGTCCTCTCCGCGCTGCATGCCCTGATGAGGGAGCTCAGGGCCAAGTCCCGCAGCGAAGTCGAAGCCCATTTCGACAACCCGGAGGAATCCGAGATCTTCAAGAATTTTCCCAAGCTGCTCGCCGACAAGGATCTGGTCACGTTCATCTGCGACTACGGCCGTCTCATCATCATCGGCAACGCCCGGACGCACGAGATCGAGGCCTTGATGGATGAGGAAATCGAAACGCTCGCGCACGACCGGTACAAGCCGGTGCATGCGTTCCAGGCGGTCGCCGACGGGCTGCCCGCGCTCGGCATCGTGGCCGCGGTTCTCGGCATCATCCACGCCATGGGCGCGCTCGACCAGTCGCCCGAGATCCTGGGCGGGCTTATCGGCGCGGCGCTCGTGGGCACCTTCGCCGGCATCTTTCTGTCCTATGCAGTGGTGACGCCGATCGCCCAGAAAGTCAGGGCGGTCCGGCAAAAGCAGTTGAGGCTCTTCACGCTCGTGAAGCAAAGCCTGCTCGCCTTCATGAACGGGGCGATGCCCCAGGTCGCCGTCGAGTTCGGCCGCAAGACAATTCCCTCCAAGGAGCGGCCGACGATCGACGTGGTCGAGAACGAGACCACCTCGACGGGCGGCGAGGCCGCGCTCAAGGAGGCAGCCTGAACATGGAGAGCGCCGTCAACGAGGCCGACCATGGCGCGCGCAAGCTGCAAGGCGCGATGCTTGAACATCCAAGCCTCGCGATCGAGCGAATGCCGGGGCTCGGCTACGCCCTCAACCAATTCATCGCTGAAGCGCCCGCGCGGCTGTCGCCGCTCATCGCGCGCCCTTTGACCGGCTCGATCGAGGAGGTTCGCGCAACGACTCTGTTTCAGGCGATCGGAGACTGCTCGGGCTTGACTGCGGCTGTGTACGCGAGCGCGGAGCCGGAGGCGCGGCTCCTGATCGCGCTCGACGAGCGCATCGACCATCTGATCGTCTGCTCGATTTTCGGCGAGGCCGTAGCCGTCGATGTTTCCGACAATCCAGGGAGCGACGTCCGCAATCCGCGCACCAAGATCGAGGCGGCGCTCGTCGAGGCGTTCGCGCGCGCGCTCGGCGAGGCGCTTGCGGCGGCCTTCGCTCCGCTGGCCCCGCTCGCCTTGAGCTTCGAGCGGCTTCAGGCTCTCACCGACCCTTTCGCGCTCGGCCGGCGGGACAGCGAGGCGGCGGCGGCGCGATTTTCCCTGAACATGAGCGGCGGCGCCTGCGAGTGCCTCGTCCTGCTCCCGCAAGCGTTGCTCCTGCCGTTTCGCAACGAACTCGCACACGATCCGGAGGCCGAGACGCCGGCCGCGGACCGGCGATGGTCCCGGCTGATGGAGTTCGGCGTCCAGCAGACGCGTCTGCCGGTGACCGCAATTCTGGAGGAGGTTCCGATGAGTCTCGGCGATATCGCCAATTTCCGGGTCGGCGGCCTGCTGTCGCTGCAATGCAACGACTTCAACGCCATTCGCCTCGACTGTTCCGGGCGCGGAATGTTCACGTGCAAACTCGGGCAGGCGGACGGGCGATACCGTTTGGAAATCGAGAGCGACATCGCGCAGGGATCCGAAGCGGCCAAGCGGTAGGCCGAAGCGCGCGCGGCCGCGGGGAACGACGTTCCACATCAACCAGCAAGAACCGAGCCCATGGACGAAGCCGCCATTCCCCCAGAGCCGCCCGGCGCCGTGGACCAGCCGAAGCCGGAGCCGGCCGCGGGCCCCTACAATCTCGGCGCGATCCTCTCGATCCCGGTCACCGTGCAGGTCGTGCTTGGCTCGGCCTCGCTGCCTGTCGCCGGCCTCATGAAGCTCGCGCGCGGCGCGATTGTGTCGCTTGACCAGCGCGTCGGCGATCCGGTCGATGTCATCGTCAACGGCATGGTGATCGCGCGCGGCGAGATCGTCGTGGTCGACGAGGCGAGTCAGCGTTTCGGGGTGTCGCTGCTCGAAGTGGTCGCCGGCGCGGGCCTTGGCCGGCCGGCATAGATTCAATTCGCGGGGAAGGCCATGTCCGAGGCGGCGATCAGCGGCGGAAGGGAGCTTAGCGGCCCGGAAAAGGCCGCGGCCCTGCTTCTTATGATGGGCAAGCCGCCTGCCGCGCGGTTGCTCAAGCAGTTCGATCAACTCGACCTGCGCGCGGTCGCGCTCGCCGCGGCCGGGCTTGGCGCGGTGCCGGCGACCACGCTGGAGCGGCTGGTCGATGAATTCGTGACCGACTTTTCGGCCGGCGCCGATCTGCTCGGCGACCCAGGGCAGGCCAAGAACCTGCTCGCAGACAGCATTCCCCCGGACCAGATCGCCGATATTCTCGGCGCTGGGTCCGGGGAGACCGAGAAGCGCGATCCGTGGCGCATGGTGGCGGAGGCGCCGGAAAGCGCGATCATCGCCCTGCTGATGGCCGAACGCGCCGCGACGGCGACCTACATCCTTTCCAAGTTCGATCCCCCTGTCGCCACCAGGCTTGTCGCCGCGCTGCCCCGTGATCGGCGCAATGCCGCTCTCTGCGGACTGGCCGCGCCGCTCGACCTGCCGCCCCTCGCCGCGCGGCTGATCGAGGAGGCGGTGGAAGCTGCTTTGAAACAGGCGCCGAGCTCGGCCGCCGACGCTCGGGGGCGCTCGCGTCTCGCCGCCATCGTCAACAACCTGGATCCGGAAGAGGCGGAGGACGCCATGCGCGCGCTCGAACAGGTTCGTCCGGAAGATGCGGCGATCGTCAAGACGATGCTCTTTTCCTTCAACGATCTGCCGAAATTGTCCGAACGGGCGCGGGCGCTCCTGTTCGACCGAGCCTCGATCGACATCGTCGTCATGGCGCTCCGCGGGACGGACGCGGATTTCCGCGACACGGTTCTCTCCTCCATGCCTTCGCGCGGCCGCCGTCTGGTCGAAGGCGAACTCAACTCCGGCGCCTTCGCGCCGCCCCAGGACGTCGCCAAGGCCCGCAAGGCCATTGCCGAAATCGTGCTTGGCATGGCGAGCCGAAATGAGATCGAGCTTGGCGGCGCTCCGCCCGCCAAGTCCCCGTGAGCCTGAAGGCCATGCCCCGCGCTCGCCGTCGCCCGGGACGGAATAAGCCATGAGCGGCGACGTCGATCCCGAGGATCAGACCGAGGAGCCGACCGAAAAGCGATTGCACGACGCGACCGAGCGGGGCGAAGTGGCTTTCTCCCGCGAGGCGCCGCTGTTCGCCTCTCTGTCCGCGACTCTGGTCGCCCTCATCTTCGTCGTTCCCGGGCGCGCCGCGACTCTCCTCTCGGCGCTGGTTGGCGTCATCGACGACCCTGCCGGCTGGCGCATTGAACGTGGCGAGGACATCCTTGCTCTCACCGGTCCTGTCGTCATCGCCAGCGCGCGCTTCCTTTTGCCGACCGTGACCCTTCTGATCGCCGCGGGCGTCCTGGCGTCCGTCGCTCAGAGCGCGCCCCGTGTCGTGGTCGAGCGAATCATGCCCGACCTCTCCCGCATCTCGCCGCGCAAAGGTCTTCGCCGGCTCTTGGGCGCCCGCGGCTGGACCGAATTCCTGAAGAGCCTGATCAAGCTCGCGGCGGTGATCGGAGTCGCCGCGATGATGCTGATCGGCCAGAAGGCCGTCCTGCTTTCGGCGATGGAGGTCGACCCGGGCGTACTGCCGCAGCGCGTGCTCGACCTCTGCGTCAAGGCGATCGCCGCCGTGCTCGCCGCGACGCTGACGGTGGCCGCCGCCGATCTCGCCTGGTCGCGGATTCTCTGGCGGCGCGACCACCGCATGAGCAGGCAGGAACTCAAGGAGGAGCTTCGGCAGGCCGAGGGCGACCGGATGATCAAGGCGCGCTTACGCTCGCTGCGTCTCGACCGCTCTCGCAAGCGCATGCTCTCTGCGGTGCCCCGCGCGACCATGGTCGTGGTCAACCCGACGCACTACGCGGTCGCCATGAGATATGTTCGGGCCGAGGGCGGCGCGCCGACCGTGGTCGCCAAGGGCGCCGATTTCATCGCGCTCAAGATCCGCTCGATCGCCGAGGATTGCGGCGTCCCGGTCATCGAGGACAAGCCGCTCGCGCGCTCGCTTTACGCCGCCGTCGAGGTCGACCGGCCGATTCCGGCCGAGTTCTATCGAGCGGTCGCCGAGATCGTGCATCTGATTCAGCAGAGGAAGGCTCAATGGGCCCGGCGAAAGCAGTAAATCCCGCCGGTCGAGGTCTTCGGCAGCGCCGCCCGTTCGCGCGTGAGCAGATCATCGCCGACGCGCTCGTGGATGTCGCCAGCGAACTCAGGCTGACGGACGCTTCGGAACTGATGGCGATGATCCTGAACGACCATGCGGCCAATATCGCTGATCTCGTGAACTCATCGACTGAGCTTTTCTTCAAGAGCGGAACCCTGCGCTACGCGCTCTCGGCGAGCTTCAGGGCGCCGTGGGACGCGACGCCGATCGTCGAGATCGACATGGAATTCCGGCACGCCGCCGTCTGCGCCTTCTTCCGCCTGAAGATCGGCCAGCGCCGGGCAGGGGTTGAAATCACCGACATTCTGTTCGACGAGCAGGGGCTGGACGAAGGCGTCAAGGCTGAACGCCTCTCCGCCGCCCTCGACAGCGCGCGGCTGCGTTCCCGCTAGTCCTGTCGCGGGGCAAGCCCCATGCAAGGCGGATCGGGCAGGGTCGAGCCAGTCCTCGCTGGGGAATTGCGTCCAATTGTCCTCGATTTACCTCTTTGAAGTCGCGTCACAGAAGGCGCAATGGCTGTCGGCGCGGCAGACGGCGCTCGCCGGCAACGTCGCCAACGCGAACACGCCCGGCTATCGCGCCCTCGACATCCAGCCGTTTTCAGCCGTCCTCGAACTCCTCGCCGATCGAGATGGCCACGACCAACCCCGCTCATCTGTCGGCGCCTCAGTCGCAGGCGGGCGACTTGCGGGAAATCGAGGCCGATCCGTCGGAACAGACGCTGTCCGGCAACACCGTCAACCTCGAGCAGCAGATGATCACCCTCGGCGACGTCAATCGCGACTACACGATGAGCGCCAATATTCGCCGCGCCTTTCACCAGCTTCTTCTCTCCGCCCTGAAGTGAGCAGCCATGCCGGACCCGCTGCAGGTTGCGCTCCACATCGCTGCATCCGGACTGCAGGCGCAATCGACGCGGCTGCGGGTCGTATCCGAGAATATCGCCAACGCCCAATCGACAGGCTCGACCCCCGGCGCGAACCCTTACGCCCGGCAGACCGTCTCGTTCGAAAGCGAGATGGATCGGGCGCTTGGCGCCAACGTGGTCCAGGTCAAGTCGATCGGCGTCGATTCGACGCCGTTCAAGTTCGAGCACGACCCCGGCAACCCGGCTGCGAACGAAGACGGGATGGTGAAGATGCCGAACGTCGACGTGCTGGTGGAACTGGCCGACATGCGCGAGGCCAACCGCACCTACGAGGCGAATCTTCAGGTCGCCAAGCAGTCCGCCGACATGCTCAACACGGCCGTGAGCCTCATGAAGGACGCCTGAATGGCGAGCGCCGGGGCGCGAGGATAAGCCAATGATCGAAAGCATTTCCGGGATCGGTTCAGCGGCCCCGGCCGCAAGCGTTCGGAGCCCGCAATCGACCGCCGCGGCGACCGGGGGGCCGAGCTTCGATCAGGCGCTCACGCAGGCGATCGGTTCAGCGATCGACACCCTGCAAACCGGCGAAGCCGTCGCCATTCAGGGGATCGAAGGGGCGGCGGCGCCGATGAAGGTCGTCGAGTCGGTGATGGCCGCGCAGCGTTCGCTCCAGACCGTTCTCGCGATCCGCGACAAGGCGGTCTCCGCCTATCAGGAGATCGCGCGCATGGCGATCTGATTGGGAAATCTGGATGTTGAGCGGCGCTCGGCGCCGCTTATTCGAAGTGTAAGCGGAGGACGTTGAAATGAGAGCGTTGGCGATCGCAGCGACGGGCATGAGCGCCCAGGAGCAGAATCTGGAGGTGATTGCGAATAATGTCGCCAATATCAACACCACCGGCTTCAAACGTTCGCGGGCGGAATTCACCGACCTCATCTACCAGACCGAGCGTCTCATGGGCGTCTCGAACCGTGGCCGCGACGCGACCATTCCCGAAGGCGCGCAGATCGGGCTTGGCGTCCGCACAGCGGCGATCCGCAGCGTCAACATCCAGGGCGCGCTGACCAATACCGGCAACACGCTCGATCTCGCGATCAATGGGCGCGGCTGGTTCGAAGTGACGACGCCGAACGGCGACACCGTTTACACCCGCGACGGCGCGTTCAACACCAACGCCAACGGCCAGCTCGTCACCATGGACGGTTATACGGTGACGCCGCCGATTCTCGTCCCCGCGACGGCGACTGCGGTCACCATCAGCCAAACGGGCCTCGTCTCAGCGACCATTCCGGGCCAGACGACCCCGCAGCAACTCGGGCAGCTGACGCTCGCAAACTTCGTCAATGAAGCCGGACTGGAAGCGCTCGGCGGGAACTACTTCCAACAGACCGCCGCCTCCGGCCAGCCGACCGTCGGCGTCCCCGGCGACACCTCGTTCGGAATCATCCAGCAGGGTTATGTCGAGGCGTCCAACGTCGATCCGGTCACGGAGATCACCAACCTCATTTCGGCCCAGCGCGCCTACGAGATGAACTCCAAGGTCATTCAGGCCGCCGACCAGATGTCCGGCACGATCTCCAATCTGCGCAGCTAGGCTGAAGCCAGGAGAAGCACGCAATGAGCTCGACGCGAACCCGAACCCTCCTCAGCGCCGCGTTCGCCGCAATCGCCGGCGCCTGCGCCGCCCCGGCGAGGGCGCAGGAGTTTCCCGCCCCAACCCCGAAAGCCGTCATCTATCCGGGCGACGTCATTCGCGACGACATGCTCGCCGACGCGCCCGAGGCCGCGCGAGACGGATCGGGGCCGTTCGTCGAGCAGCGCTCCCTCATCGTCGGCAAGGTCGCCCGGCTGACGCTGCTTCCCGGTCACGCAATCCCCTTTTCCGGCGTTTCCAATCGGAAGGTCGTAGCCAACGGGACGGAGGTCAAGCTCACCTATTCCGAGGGCGGGCTCGTCATCATGACGACCGGGGCTGCGCTTCAGGACGGGTCGATCGGGGACATCGTCAGGGTCCGCAACAGTGACAGCGGCGTGACCGTATCCGGCGCCGTCCAGCCGGACGGCTCGGTCCTGGTGAGCGGGGGATGATGCGTCGGCTGTTTCTCGCGCTCATGCTTTGCCTCATCGCCGCGCCCGCCGCCGCGGTTCGCATCAAGGATATCTCGGTCCTGCGCGGCGCGCGCGACAGCCAGTTGGTCGGCTATGGCCTCGTGGTCGGGCTTCAAGGCTCCGGCGACACCTTGCGCAACGCGCCCTTCACCGAACAATCCATCCAGGCGATGCTCGAGCACTTGGGCCTCGACGTGCACGGCGCGTCGCTGCGCAACCGTAACGTCGCCTCGGTCGTCGTAACGACGGATCTGGTCGCCGGAACGGAGCCGGGCGCGCGGCTCGACGTTACCGTCTCCGCCCTCGGCGACGCGCCCTCGCTCATGGGCGGAACCCTGCTCCTGACCCAGCTGCAGTCCGCCGACGGGGTGGTGTACGCGACGGCGCAAGGCGCTGTTTCCGTGACCGGGTTCGAAACTGCGGGGCAGGGCGAGACTTTGTCGCAGGGCGTCCCGACCGCCGGCCGCATTCCCAACGGCGCGATCGTCGAACATGAGGTTCCCTCGTTCCCCTTGCAGATGCGCTCGATGCTCGAATTGACGAATCCCGACTACGCGACCGCGGTCAGGATCGTCGATGCGATCAACGCCTATTCGCGCGGGCGATTTCGCGCCCACGCGGCCTACGAGGTCGACGGCCGGACCGTCGAATTGTTCTGCCCGCGCAATGTCTCGTTCGCGCGTTTCATGGCTGAGGTCGGCGAACTGCAGGTCGAGCCGGATATGGCGGCGCGCGTGGTTCTCGACGCGCGGACCGGGACGGTCGTCGTCGGTCAGGACGTGCAGATTTCGACCGTCGCGGTCACCTACGGGACGCTGACCGTCCGGGTCGCCGAGCAGCCGCGCGTCTCCCAACCAGCTCCGTTCTCTCAGGGGAGGACGGTCGTCACGCCGAACACCAGGATCGACGCCGAGCAGGCGGGAGGACCCATCGCCATCGTCGGCGGTTCAAGTCTCAGAGCGCTGGTCAGCGGCCTGAATCGGATTGGCGTCAAGCCGCCGGGAATCATCGCGATTCTTCAGGCGATCAAAACCGCGGGCGCGCTGCAGGCCGATCTGGTCATCCAATAGGCCGCCCGTTCGCCGCCCCGGTTCGACTAAAAGTCAGCCCAGCGCAAGCCGTGCGGTCGAGGATGACCGCCGTTTCCGAGGCGGATAGATGCCAGCTTCCCATTTCTCAAACGGCCCGACAAGTCCGTCGCGAGGCGGGGCGATATGGCTCGGCGCCTTCGTCGCGGCCGCTTTGGTCCTGTGCCCGGCGAAGGCCCAGGACGGGCGGGCGCCGGATAGCCAAAAAGTCAGGGCGAACTCCGACAAGGCGGCGGAAACCGACGCGAGCCGCTTCTGCGCCAACGTCGCGCCGTCGATCGCGGAGGCGCGCATCGCCTGGCAGACGAAGCGCCTGGGCGAACTCGACGCCGAGGTCAAGCAGCGGCTCGCTGATCTCCAAAAAGTTGAGGCGTCCCTGCAAGAATGGGTCGCCAAGCGCGACGCCCTGCTCAAGACGGCCAGCGACGACCTCGTCGCCATCTACACCAAGATGCAGCCCGAGAACGCCGCCATTCAGCTCAGCGCCATGGACGATCAAATGGCGGCGGCCATCCTCGCCAAACTCAAGCCCAGCGCGGCGGGGGCGATTCTCAACGAGATGGAGGCGGAGCGGGCGAGCAAGCTTGCATCCTTCCTTTCGGGCGTGAGCGGCGCAGAGAAAAAATCCTGATGCGGCTGACGCTGCCGCCGATTTGGCTCGCACTCGCAATGTCGGTGACCGGCTGCTGGAACAGCGCGAGCGAATTCATGCGCGAACCCTTCTTCTCTCCGGTCGGGGCCGGGCTTGCTCCAGAGGAGACGGCCGGCATCCAGAACGCCAATGCTATCTGCCCGCGCCGCAACCGCCTTCGAACGGACCGCCGCCGTCATTGTACAGCCAACCGCGCATCGCCCACGTGGGCGACATCGTGCGGGTGAATATTTCGATCAACGACAAGGCGACGCTCGGCAACGCCTCCGGCCGGTCGCAGACCAACAAGGACGGGGTCGTCATCGACTTTGGCTATAACAGCGGATCCGCGGCGTCCTCGGCGAACCAGCCCTCCAAGGCTCTCGGAGACCTATCGACGCAGTCGTCCACCCAGGGCCAGGGCAACATCGACCGTTCCGAGCAAATTCAGGTGTCGGTGGCGGCGATCGTGACGCGCGTCCTCCCCAATGGAAATCTCGTCATCTCGGGGTCTCAGGAGGTGCGCGTCAACTACGAGCTGCGCCAGCTGACGGTCGCGGGCATCGTGAACCCGCTCGACATCTCGCTGAACAACAGCGTCGCCTACGACCGGATCGCCGAGGCTCGAATCTCCTACGGCGGGCGCGGACGCTCGGACGATTTTCAGCAGCCGCCCTGGGGACAGCAAGTTTACGACGCCGTCAGGCCATTCTAGCCGGAGCGCCAATGTCCACTTCCGCCTTGCCGAAAGGCGCCGCCGCCAGGGGCTCGCTGAGGCCGTCGTGGATCGAATTGGCGACCGTCGTCATTCTCGGGGCCTGCGTCGGCGCGGCTTTCGAGGCGTGGCGCGCGGCTTCGCGCCAGGAAGCGGACAAGTCCACGCAATCGACGGCCGGCGCGCCTTCGGCGGAGCCGTCGACCGTCATCGACCTGCCGCCGATCGTGACCAATCTCGGCGCGCCGCAAGAGACCTGGGTCCGGCTCGAAGGCTCGATCGTTTTCGACCCCAGGAAGTTGCCGCATCCCGAGGCGATGGCGGCCCGGATCGGCGACGACATCCTCGCCTACCTCCGCACCGTCTCCTTACGTCAGCTCGAGGGGCCGATCGGGCTCGAGAACATCCGTCAGGATCTCGGCGAACGGGCGGGGATCCGTAGCGACGGCAAGGTGCAGGCGTTCTTGATCCGGACGTTGGTGGTGCAATGAGACTAACATTCCGCGCCGCCGTCGCGCTCCTGATGACGCAGACACCGGCGGCCGCGCAGACGGTCGATCTCAACGCCCTCATTCCCGCCGGCGGCGCCACGGCGAGCGGCCGCATCATCGAGCTGGTGGCGATTCTGACCGTGCTCTCGGTCGCGCCTGGCCTTCTCATCATGGTCACGAGCTTCACGCGCTTCATCGTCGCGCTCTCGTTCTTGCGTTCAGGCCTCGGCCTTCAGAGCGCGCCGGCCAATCTTGTCCTGATCAGTCTGTCGCTGTTCATGACCTTCTTCGTCATGGCGCCGACCTTCGATCGCGCGTGGCAAAACGGGCTGAAGCCGATGATGGACAATGAGATCAGTCAGCAGGACGCGCTCGCCGCGGTGATCGAACCGTTTCGGGAGTTCATGCTCGGTCAGGTCCGTGAAAAGGACATGGCGCTGTTCGAGAGCCTGTCGAAAGGGCGCTTCGATATCGCGGACCGTTCAAAGGCGGACCTGAGGCTTCTCATACCGGCGTTCATGATTTCAGAGCTTCGCCGAGGCTTCGAGATCGGATTCCTGATCGTGCTGCCGTTTCTCGTCATCGACATGATCGTCGCGACGCTGACGATGTCGATGGGCATGATGATGCTTCCGCCTTCGGTCATCTCGCTGCCGGTTAAGATTCTCTTTTTCGTGCTGATCGACGGCTGGAACCTGCTGATCGGGAGCCTCGTCCGCTCAGCGAGCTGACCGCGCGGGACGGCAATCGAGAAGATCGGCGATTTCCGAGCGAGCCGCTCGGCGGATAGCGCGCCGGTCCCTTCCGCCAACGCCGCCGGCGCCAGCCTCGCGCAAGGCCTTTGGCATCAAATGGAGGGCGTCCGCCGAGGGGTCCCATGAGCATTCTGAACACCAGCGTTTCCGGAATGATGGCCGATTCCAACTGGCTCTCGTCGATCTCCCAGAATGTCGCCAACTCCAACACGACCGGCTACAAGAACGTCGAGACCGACTTTTCGTCCCTGGTCGACCAGATTGCCGGCGGCGACCCCGACTTCGGCGGCGTCGCCACGAGCCAGGTGTCGCTCAATTCGCTTCAGGGCAATGTCGTCTCCACCTCGACGCCGACCGACCTCGCCATCCAGGGTTCGGGCTTCTTCGTCGTGTCCGACGCCAGCGGCGCGCTCTATCTCACGCGCAACGGCTCCTTCACCCCCGACGCCTCGGGCAACCTCGTCAACAGCGCCGGCTATTATCTGATGGGCGAGGATGTTCAGAACGGCGCTTCGCCACTGGCGGCGAACTCGCTGACCGGGCTTGTGAAGGTCAATGTTCTCAATGCCGGGCAGACCGCGACGGCGACGACCGCCGCCTCGCTCACCGCCAATTTGCCCTCGACCGCCACGCCGGTCGCCGCCGCCAATCTGCCGTCCGCCAATTCTGCGACCTCGACCTACACCGAGGCGACCTCGCTCGTGGTCTACGACAATCTCGGCGGGGCGCACACGATCAATCTCTACTTCACCAACACCGGGCCGAACACCTGGGAGGTCGACGCATACGACGCGGCGGACGCCTCCGCGAGCGGCGGCTTTCCCTATTCCTCCGGTCCGCTCGCCACCCAGACCCTGAATTTCGATCCGACGACCGGGGCGCTGTCCTCCGGATCGCCGCTCTCGATCGCGATTCCTAACGGGCAGCCGATGTCCCTTGACCTGGGCGACACGACGCAGCTCGCGACGGGCTTCAACGTGACCGCCGCGACCGCGAACGGGAACGCCCCGAGCGGCATCACCGGCGTCACCGTCGGCGCCAACGGCGCCTTGACGTTCAACTATGCGAACGGGACGTCGAACTCGGCCTATGACATTCCGCTCGCCAATGTGGTGAGCCCCGACAATCTCGCCTCCGTCAACGGCCAGGCCTACCTGCCGACCTCCGCTTCCGGGCCCGTCTATCTGGGAACCCCCGGCGGGGCTGGCTTTGGCTCGATCAAATCCTCATCGCTCGAAAGCTCGACTGTCGACCTGGCTACGGAGCTGACCGAGATGATCCAGGCGCAGAGCGCCTACGAAGCCAACTCCAAAGTGTTTCAGACCGGCGCCGATATTCTCGACGTTCTGAATGGGTTGAAGCCATAAGGCCGATTAAGCCTGGGAATCTCGATGAGCCTGTCGGCCGCGTTCAACGTCATCAGCTCTTCGTTCGCCGCCAACTCGGCGCAGACCGCCGTCGTCTCGAACAACATCGCCAACGCCAACACGCCCGGCTATTCGCGCGAGATCGCGAATGTGGTGACGAATTCCTATGGCGGCGCGGATGTCGCTTCTGTCACCCGCGAGGCCAACGTCGCGCTTCTGGATCAGGTCTCGAGCTCCACAGCCCAGGCGGCGACGCAACAGGCGATTTCCGCTGGGCTGTCGACGCTCGCCGCGACCGTTGACGATAGTTCATCTTCCTCTTCGACATCGGGGGCGAGCCAGAACGGCGCGTCGCCCTCGGCCATGCTCGCCAATCTGCAAAGCGCGCTGACCACCTACGAAGACTCGCCGGCTTCGCCCTCAGCCGCCGAGGCCGCCGTATCGGCCGCCTCCGATCTCGCCGCCTCGCTCAACAAGGCGAGCGCGACGGTCGCGCAGGTTCGCGAACAGGCCGATCAGAACATGGCGGCGTCGGTCGACACGATCAATTCATTGCTGAGCCAGTTCACCGCCGCCAACAACGCCGTTGTCACTGGGCTTCAGACCGGCGCCAACGTCGCCAGCGCCGAGGATACGCGCAATTCGATCGTGACCCAGCTCTCGCAGCAGGTCGGCGTCTCGACCGTCACCGCCGCGAATGGCTCAGAGTCGATTTACACCGACAGCGGCGTCACCCTGTTTCAGAATACGCCCCGCGTCGTCGCCTTCACTCCGACCCCGACGCTGGTCGACGGCGCCAACGGCGGGCCAGTCACCGTCGACGGCGTGCCGATCACAGGCGCCAATTCGCCGATGCCGATTCAATCAGGCGCGCTCGCCGGCTACGCAGCCCTGAGGGATACGCTCGCGCCTGAATATCAGGCCCAGCTCGACCAGATCGCCGGCGGCCTCATCAACGCATTCTCGGAAAGCGATCAGTCGGCAACCCCCACGCTGCCATCCCTGCCGGGCCTGTTCACCACCCCGGGAGCGACCGGCCTGCCCGCGATGTCGGCGACGACGGGTCTCGCCGATGCGATCGAAGTCAATCCGAATGTCGACCCATCGCAGGGCGGCAACCCGAATCTCTTACGCGACGGCGGCGTCTCCGACCCCGGAAACCCAGCCTACACCTACAACACGACCGGCTCGGCGAGTTATACCGGACGCATCCAGCAACTCGCCGGCGAGATCGGCGCGACCCAGAGCTTCGATCCGTCCGCCGGCCTCGGCTCCTCATCGAGCCTCGCCGACTACGCCAACGCCTCGGTGAGCTGGCTAGCAAGGGGCGAACCAGCAGGCCGCCGACTCCTCCTCGTATCAGAGCGCGCTCGTTTCCCAGGCGACCTCGGCGCTGTCGAACGCGACCGGCGTCAATCTCGACGCCGAGATGACCAACATGCTCAATCTCGAAAATTCATACGCGTCGTCAGCGAAGCTCCTGACCACCGTCACCAGCATGTTTTCCGCGCTTCTGGACGCCGCATGACGACTATGAGCGCCAACTTCGTGTCCAGCCAGACCCTGGCCAACAGCCTCGTGGCGCCGGTCATGCAGGCCCAGTCGTCGCTGACCACGGCGATGACAGAGGAATCGACCGGCCAGTACGCCAATCTCGGCCTGGAGCTCGGCGAACAATCCGGCTACGAGCTTTCGATCAAGGAGCAGGCCGGCCTGCTCCAGGCGCTCACCGCCGGCAACAGCGCCGTGTCGACGAACCTGTCGACCGCGCAAAGCGCCCTTTCCGCGATCAGCTCCAGCGCGCAGACCACCCTGAACGACCTGGCGACGTGGACGCCAAGCGCCAATTCCGGGGCTTCGCTGCAGAATATGGGCCAGTCGGCGCTGCAGTCGCTTGTCGCCTCGGCGAATACGACGTCGGGCGATCAATATGTCTTCGGCGGAATCAATTCCGCGGTCGCGCCAATGGCCGACTATTATTCGACCCCTACATCCGCCGCCAAGACCGCGATCGACCAGGCGTTTCAGACCGCGTTCGGGGTCCTGCCGACCGACCCGGCGGCCGCCAACATCTCGGCTTCGGCGCTGCAGAGTTTTCTTGCGGGCCCGTTCGCCGCGCTTTTTCAGGGGACCTCGTGGAGCGCGGACTGGTCGTCGGCCTCGAGCGCCAACACCAGCGCCGAGATCGCTCCCGGCCAGATCGTCACGACCTCGACCAACGCCAATCAGGCCGGCTTTCAGGAGCTGGCCCAGGCTTACGCGATGCTCAGCGAATTCGGCGGATCGCAGCTCAGCGGCGCCGCGCAACAGGCTGTCGCGACGGCCGCGACATCGCTCGTCTCGCAGGGCATCAACTCCATGACCAATATTCAGGCCGGGCTCGGCTCGGCCCAGAGCGCGGTCAGCGACGCCAACGATACGATGAACTCGCAGCTCACGATCCTCGAACAACAGGTCGACAATCTTGACGACGTCAACGCCAACACGACGGCGGCCCAGATCAGCAGCCTGACCAATCAGATCCAGATGGCCTACGAGCTCACGTCGCGCCTGCAGCAGCTCAATCTGGCGCAATACCTGCCTGTCCCCTGACGCGCAAAGGGTCGCGATGTACGAATTCGCTTATAACGAAGTGATCGAAGATTCGCGCCAGACCATGCGCGCCCGCGAACGCCAGGCGATGGATCGCGTGATCGCGATGCTGCGCGCGGCGCAGGAGAAGGGCCCGCAGTCCCGTGAGCGCGTGGACGCGCTGTTTTATCTGCGCAGCCTCTGGATGATCTTTCTCAGTGACCTCAACGACCCCAACAACGAGCTGCCGGACCAGCTCAGGGCCGGGATCATCTCGATCGGCATCTGGATGAACAAGGAGATCGATCGCGTGCGAGGCGGCCTCACCAACGACCTGACGCCAATGATCGAAATCAACCAGCTGATCCGTGACGGGTTGAAGTGAGGGGCGCCCATGAACATCACGCTCAGAGCCGGAGAAAGATTCTTCATCAACGGCGCAGTCATCCGCATCGACCGAAAGGCGTCGATCGAGCTTTTGAACGAGGTCACCTTTCTTCTCGAAAACCATGTCATGCAGGCCGACGAGGCGACGACCCTCGTGCGGCAGATCTATTTCGCGGTCCAGATCATGCTCATGGACCCGACGGCCGCCCCCGGCGCCGCGCCGCTGGCCCGTTCGCTCGTCGAATCGGCGCTTCAGACCTATCGCGCGCCTGAAATGACCGCAGGCCTCAAAGGCGTCGCTGCGTCTCTAGCCCGCAGTCGCAATTTCGAGGCGCTGAAGGCCCTGCGCGGCCTCTTCCCACTGGAAGACAAGGAGCTTCAGCCGCCCGCCGAAACCCCGAGCGCCGCCTAAAAAAAGGAGAACGCCATGACCGTCACCGCCGCTTCGCCCGTTGCCGTTCCCGCCTCGTCGACTTCGTCCGCCTCATCCGCGTCCGCGGCCGCCGCGACGCAAGGCCTCGGCTACAACGACTTTCTGACCCTTCTGATGGCGGAGATGAAGAACCAGGACCCTACTCAGCCGATGGACCCGTCGCAGATGGTGTCGCAACTCGCGACCGTCTCCGAGGTTGGACAGGCGGTGCAGACCAATACGACGCTCAATTCGCTGCTGACGGCGACTTCGCTTTCGCAAGCCGAGCAGCTGATCGGCCAGACGATCGCCTCTTCCGACGGGACGACATCGGGCCAGGTTTCCTCGGTCAGCGTCTCCACGACAGGCGCGGTCGCCAACCTCACCAATGGCGGGACGGTGTCGCTCGCCAATGGCGCGACCGTGCAATGAACGAAGGCGACGCGATCGATCTCGTCCAGTCGGCGATCTGGATGGTCGTGGTCGGCGCCGGCCCTTGCGTTGGCGCGGCGATGGCGGTGGGCGTGGTCATCGCGCTCCTGCAGGCCTTGACCCAGATTCAGGAGATGACGCTGACCTTCGTGCCGAAGATGATCGCGGTCTTCGTCGCCGCGAGCCTGACCGCCTCGTTCGTCGGCGCCAAGTTCTCGATTTTCACCGAGTTCGGTCTATGCGCGAATCGAGCAGGGGTACAAGTGAGCGCAAGAAGCATGATGGGATTTGTCGGAATTGGGTCCGTCATTGCTTCGTCGTCGCCCTTCTGCCCATGACGATCCAGATCAGGCAGCCCAAAGGGAGGGAAACTGGGCGCCGAGCCATTTCGCCAGCGCCGCATTGACCTCGACCGGCCTCTCCTGCGCCATCCAGTGGCCGGAGGCGATCCTCGTTTCAGTCAGGTTGTGGCAGTGGGCGCGCATCGGCTCGGCGAGGGGCGAGACGATGGTCTCGCAGATGACGTCGTATTCGGCATGCAGAAACAGGACCGGCATCTCGAGCCGCCAATTGGCCTTCGCCCGCTCGGCATAGGCGAGATTGGCCTTCCAGTTCATGTACCAGCTGCATGGGCCGAAGAACCCGTTGCGCTCGAGCGCCGAGACGTAGCCGCGCTCCTCCTCCTCGTCCAGGATGGCCGGGTCGCGCGGCGCATCGGGCGCGGGCCTGCCGCCGGGACCAAAGTAGCCGCCGTTGGCGCGAATGAAAGAGGTGCGCGCCGGTTTGCCCCTGGCCGCCGGATCGCCCGCGCGGAAGAGCGCGCGGACGGTCCTGCCGACGTCGCGTTCAAAACCGGCGACCGCCGCATCGAAACTCTCGCGATAGAACAGCTGATAGTCCCATTGCGCCGCCGGAAACTTGTCGGGCGGATAGACGGCTCGGTCGGCGAGAGGAAGCACGGTTTCGACCGCGAACCCATCCGGCTGGTAAGGAACGCATAGGCACGCAACCCCGTGGCAAAGCTCGGGATGCTCCTGGGCGATCGACCAGACGACCGGCGCGCCCCAGTCGTGGCCGACCCAGATCGCCTTTTTCGCCCCGAGCGCGCCAAGAAGCTCGACCATGTCGGCGACGGTCGCCTCCAGCGCATAGTCGTCGTGGCGCGGATGGACGCTCGAGCGCCCGTAGCCGCGCATGTCGGGGGCAACCGCGCGAAACCCGAGGACGCCGAACGCGGGAAGCTGCTCGCGCCAGGAGATCGACAGCTCCGGCCAGCCGTGCAGGAAGATGATCGGCGTCGCCTCCGCAGCGCCGCAGGAAAGGTAGAAGGTCGTATGCCGCGCGCTCTTGGCGACATGCTCGAGGACCGGAAAGCTCATGCGGGACTCCGTGGCGTCGCGCTCTTATCTCCGTCCTTCGATCCTCGCGCAAGCTTCGCCGCCCACTCTCCGCCCACAGGCGCGGGCCAAGCCGGCGGCGCCGCATGAGCGAGGGCGGCGATGTCATTGACGGCGGCGGCAACCGCGCCCGCGGCGAGCCGCGGCGGCAAGGATATCGCCTTCGCCGTCGGCATCGTCCTCATTCTTTGCCTGTTCTTCCTCCCCGTCCCGGCGGTGATGATCGACTTCGGTCTCGCGCTGTCCATCGCCCTTTCCGTGCTCATCCTGATGGTGGCGCTATGGATCCATAAGCCGCTCGAGTTCTCCGCCTTCCCAACCGTGCTCCTGGTGGCGACGATCCTGCGCCTCGCGCTCAATATTTCGACCACCCGGCTCATCCTCTCGCGCGGCGAGCAGGGGCCGACGTCGGCCGGCTACATCATCGGAGGCTTCGCGCGTCTGGTGATGGGCGGCGATTTCGTCATCGGCATCATCGTCTTTCTCATCCTGGTGACCATCAACTTCCTGGTCATCACCAAGGGCGCGACCCGCATCGCCGAAGTCGGCGCGCGCTTCACCCTCGACGCCATCCCCGGCAAGCAGATGGCGATCGACGCCGACCTCTCGGCCGGGCTCATCGACGAGAAAGTGGCGCAGGCGCGCCGGCGCGAGCTCGAGGAGGAAAGCGCCTTTTTCGGCTCCATGGACGGCGCCTCGAAATTCGTCCGCGGCGACGCCATCGCCGGCCTCATCATTCTCGCCGTCAACATCTTCGGCGGGATCGTGATCGGCGTCACCCGGCACTCCCTCTCGCTTTCCGCCGCGGCCGATATCTTCACCAAACTCTCGGTCGGCGACGGCCTGGTGACGCAGATTCCGGCGCTCATCATTTCGCTCGCCGCCGGCCTTCTGGTCGCCAAGGGCGGAACGCGCGGCTCGGCCGACAAGGCGGTCATCGACCAATTGAGCGGTTATCCGAACGCGCTCTTCCTCGCCGCCATGACGATGGCGGTGCTCGGCGTCGTGCCAGGCCTGCCGTTCCTGCCATTCGCGCTCATCGGCGGGCTGATGGCCTTCGTCGGGGTGGCCATACCGCGGCGCATCGAGAAGGACCGCGCGGCCGAGGCGGCGAAGGCCGCGGCCAAGGACGAGCGGGCGAAGGCCGAGGCGCGCGCCTCGATCAAGGAGAGCCTCAGGTCGTTCGAGATCGAACTCGTGCTGAGCAAGGAGCTCAACGCAGCGCTTCTCCTCTCGCGAGACGAGATCGCCTCCCGCATCGCCAAGATGCGACGCAAGTTCGCCCGCCAATATGGCTTCGTCGTGCCGGAGATCCGACTCTCGGATGACATCAAGGCGCCGCCGAAGACCTACCAGATCAAGATTCACGGCGCCGCGATCGCGACCCAGGAGCTCAGGGTCAAGGATTGCCTGGTCATCATCGGCGATGGGCCCCGCCCCAATCTTCCCGGCGACGAAGTGCGCGAGCCCGCCTTCGGCATGCGCGCGATCGCGATTCCCGAGGCGTTCGTCAAGGACGCCAAGCGTCAGGGATTCAAGCCGATCGATCCCGTTTCCGTGCTGCTCACCCATTTGAGCGAGGTCATCCACAACAATCTCGCGCAGCTCCTGTCGTTCAAGGACATGCGCGCGCTCCTCGACCGGATCGAGCCTGAATACAAGCGATTGCTCGACGACATGTCTCCGTCGCAGATTTCGCAATCCGGGCTGCTGGCGACGCTGAAGCTCCTGCTCGCGGAGCGCGTGTCGATCCGCAATCTCAACCTGATCCTTGAAGCGGTGGCCGAGATCGCGCCGCACGCCCGGCGGCCCGAGCAAATCGCCGAGCACGTGCGCGTCCGGCTCTCCCAGCAGATCTGCGGCGACCTTGCCGACAACGGCGCGCTTGCGGTTCTGAGGCTTGGAAACCGCTGGGATCTCGTGTTCCACCAGAGCCTCAAGCGCGACGCCAAGGGCGACGTGATCGAATTCGACATCGATCCACGATTGATGGAGCAGTTCGCCGCCGAAGCCTCGGCTGCGATCCGCAAGCGGATGGACGAGCATCGCCTCTTCGCCCTCGTCACCGCGGCCGAGACGCGCCCTTACGTCCGCATGATTGTGGAGCGCATGTTTCCAACCCTGGCGGTGCTGTCGCAGCTCGAAATCGCCCGCGGCTTCGAGGTCAAGTCGCTCGGCGCGATCGCATGACGACACTGGTCGCGGAAGCCCTTGCAGCGCCCCACGAGGCGCTGGCGCCGAAGGCCGCGATCGGCGCATTCGTGCTGTTCTGCCGCATCGGCGCCTGCCTCATGTTGGCGCCTGGATTCTCGAACGCCCAGATTCCGGCGCAGATCCGCTTGTTCGTGGCGCTCGCGGTCACGCTGACGCTGACGCCGCTGCTGCTCGAAAACGTGCCCAGAGCCGTCTTTGGCGACGATCCGATCCTCACCCTCAAAGTGATCGCCGTCGAATCGCTGGTCGGCGGCACGATCGGATTCCTGGCCCGGGTCTTCTACCTGGCGCTCGAAGCGCTCGCCGTCGCCGCGGCGACGATGCTCGGCTTCTCCAATCCGTTCGGGTTTCAGGTCGAGGGAGACGAGCCGATGGCGCCTCTGGCGACACTGATTTCGTTTGCCGCTATCGCGCTCCTGTTTGCAGCCGACCTTCATTGGCAGCTCTTGCGCGGGCTCGTCGCTTCCTACGACGTCATCCCGGTCGGGGCGGACTTCAACGCGCGCCTGGCGCTGAGGCAAGTCGCCGATGCGCTGGGCGAGTCGTTCCGCCTCTCGCTGAGGATCGCCTCGCCCTATGTGATCTACGCGCTCGTGGTCAACTTGGCCCTGGCGCTGGTCAATCGCCTGACCCCTCAGGTCCAGGTTTTCTTCGTCGCCATGCCCTTTGTCGTCGGGGGCGGCCTGATCCTGCTCTATTTCACCATCAAGCCCGCGATCGACGCTTTCGTCACCGGCTTCGGCGCCTGGCTAATTTCTGGATAGACGATGAAGAGACGCCTCGACGCGCTGACCCGCATCGGCCGATTTCAAGCGTTGATGAACGACCTCGGCCGCTGGCGGCTTCATTCGCTCGACCGCGAGCGGGCAGGATTGACTGACGACCTGAAGTCGGTGTTCCAGATGCTCGAGTCGGAAGCCTTTGCCTATGGCGCCCAAGCCGGGCTGGCCGCGCGCCACATCCGGGCGTTGCAGCTCAAGCTCGATCAGCTCGTGCGCGACCACGAAACAGCGCGCCGCGCCGCCCTCGCGCATGGGACGCGCGCAAAGCTTGCCGAGCAGGCGATCGATACCGCGGCTCTGCGCTATCGGCGCCACAAAGAGCGCAAGGAGCTGGCCGAGCTCATCGAGCGGGCGATCGCCCGTCGAGACGCAAGCTCGACATAAGCCTTGCGCGCGACGCTCTCGCACCCCTCGCAACCAATGACGGCGACCATGGCTTTCAATCCTCGCACCGATGTCGTGATGGAGGTTCTCAGCGCGGCCGATCCCTCCCGCGCCAGCCTCGCCGCCCAGCGGCTCAGCGCGCTTGCGGGCTCGGACGCGCCGGCCGCCGAGTTCTCCGCCGACCTCGACCGGGTGGGGAACGCGGCGACCGCGGCCTCCGCGGCTGTTGCGAACGGGGCCGACGCTCGCTCGCGCTTGGCCGACATGCCAGGCGCGCCGGACAAGCTCGGCAAGGCGAAGACCCAATTCGAGGCGATGATGCTGGGTACGTTCGTTGGCGAATTGTTGCCGAAGGACGCGAGCAGTGTTTTCGGCCAGGGAACCGCGGGCGACATGTGGCGCTCGATGCTCGCCGAGCAGGTGTCGCTCCAGATCGCCAAGTCCGGCAAGCTTGGCCTCGCCAGGCGCCTGTTCGCTACGCACGAACTGGCGGCGCGCGACCGGTCGGCGCATCCTGGCGAAGCAGCCAAGGCCGCCAGCGACGCGGCGCAAATGAGCGCCAACATCCTATCTGCGCCCGAGGGCGCCGCGTTTGACGGCGGCGCCGTCCTGTTCGCCGGCCGGAAGCGGACATGAGCCAACCGCTGCGCCGAGCCCAATCCCCCGCGGCCGCGGCGGCGCTGCCGATCGTCGAACGCCTCAGTGCGACCATTGAAGCGGAAAACACGGACCTCGCGCAGGGCCGCCCGGCCCAATACGAGGCGTATAGCCTGCGCAAGAACCAAGGCCTGCTCGAGCTCAACCGCCTTCTTCCGGCGCTCGATCGCGCCGCCGTCTCCGGGCCATTGCGGGAGGCGCTGGCTGACCTGCGCGGCAAGCTCGAAATCAACCGTCGGGCGCTTGCGGTGCAGCTCAAGGCCTGCGCAGCGGTTTCGGAGATCATCGCCCGCGCCATCCAGGACGGACAGTCCGACGGAACCTACACCGCGCTCGCCTGGAGCCGGTCACGGGAATGATCAAGGCCGTGCTCATCGGGCTGGCGGCGACGGCCGCGGCAGTCGCCAGCCAGGTTGGGACCGACAAGGTTCTCGACATGCGCGAAGCGCGCTCCACGGCGTCGGTCGCGAGGGCGACGGAAGCGCGCAAGACCCACGAGATCAACGTCCCCCGCATCAAGGACGGCGTCATCAAGGGCTATGCCGTCATGCTGCTCAGCTACACCGTCGATTTGAACGCGCTGAGGACGGCGGCGATGGCGCCGGATTCGATCCTCGTCGACGAGGCGTTCCGCTATGTCTACAACGACGACACGATCGACTTCGACCACCTCGATCGGTTCGATCTGGCGCGGATGAGCAAGGCGCTCGCGCGGGCTGTCAATGCGCGGGTGAAGGGCGAAGTTGTCGTCGACGTCGGCGTGCAGGAGTTCACCTACGCTCCGATCAGCGAGACGCGCGGACGTCCCGGACCCTAGGCCGCCTTTGGCGCCCCGCCGGCCTTGGAGGCGGCGATCAGGTCGACGAAGCGGTGGAAGAGATAGTGGCTGTCGCGCGGCCCGGGCGACGCCTCCGGGTGATATTGCACGGAGAAGGCCGGACGGTCGGCGAGCGCAATGCCGCAATTCGAGCCGTCGAACAGCGACACGTGGGTCTCCTCGGCGTTCGCAGGCAGACTTTCGCGGTCGACGGCGAAGCCGTGGTTCATCGACACGATCTCGACCTTGCCGGTGGTGAAATCCTTCACCGGGTGGTTGGCGCCGTGATGACCCTGCGGCATCTTGAGGGTGCGGCCTCCCACAGCGAGCCCAAGCAGCTGATGGCCGAGACAGATGCCGAACAGGGGTGTTTGCGCCGCCAGCAGCGCCCTGATCGTCGGCACGGCGTATTCGCCGGTCGCCGCCGGGTCGCCCGGCCCATTGGACAAAACCACCCCGTCCGGCTTGAGAGCCAGGATATCCTCGGCGCTGGCCGTTGCCGGGACCACGGTCACGGCGCAGCCGCAATCGTTGAGCAGCCTCAGGATGTTGCGCTTGGTCCCGTAGTCGATCGCGACCACGTGGAAGCGCGTAGCCTGCCGCTTGCCGTAGCCCCCTTCCAACGACCAGCTGGTCTCGTCCCAGTCGTAGCGCTGGGTCGAGCCGACCGCCGGAACGAGGTCCATGCCGTCGATGCCCGGCCAGCGCGCGGCCTGGGCGCGCAGCGCATCGAGGTCGAAGGCGCCGTCGGGCGCGTGGGCGATGACGGCGTTCGGCATGCCGCGCTTGCGGATGAGCGTGGTCAGCGCGCGGGTGTCGATCCCGGTCACGCCGATGATCCCGCGCGCTTTGAGCCAGTCGTCGAGCCGGGAATGGCTGCGAAAATTCGACGGCGCGGAGACATCGGCGCGCATGATGGCGCCGATCGCCGCCGAGCCCGCGGCGTTGACGACTTCGATGTCCTCGTCGTTGACGCCGACAATTCCAATATGGGGGAAGGTGAAGGTGACGATCTGGGCGGCGTAGGAGGGGTCGGTCAGGATCTCCTCGTAGCCGGTCATCGCCGTGTTGAAGCAGACTTCGCCGGCCGCCGAACCGGTCGCGCCGACCCCGGAGCCCTCGATCACTGAGCCGTCGGCAAGCACGATAACGCCGGTCGCGACGCGCGGGCGCCAGCCAGTCGGCTGGCCGCCCGTCGGGTCCGCAGCCGCGGTGCGTGTTGCGCTTGACATGCGGCTGTGCTTAAGCGCCGCCCACGCCGCGCGTCAAGCCGCGCCCCTAAATCGAACGATCGAGGACTTAAATGCCGGATTCAGCGCCGTTGCGCGACGCCGTGGCGGAACGGATGAAAGAGGCGATGAAGGCAGGCGACAAGGTTCGCGTCGGCGCGCTCCGCCTCATCATGGCGGCTCTGAAGGAGCGCGAGATCGAGGCGCGCGGCGCCGGCAAGATCGTCAGCCGGGCCGATGAGCTCGCGATCCTGACCAAGATGGTGAAATCCCGACAGGAATCCGCGACGATCTACGCCGAGGCGGGGCGAACGGAGCTCGCCCAGCAGGAGAACGCCGAGATCGCCGTCATCAATGAATTTCTGCCGAAACAGATGGATGAGCCGGCGGTGACCGCCGCCGCCAAGGCGGCGATCGCCTCGACCGGCGCGGCGGGCGTGAGAGACATGGGCAAGGTGGTCAACGCGCTCAAAGCCGCCCATCCCGGGCAGATGGATTTCGCCAAGGCGAGCGCGATCGTCAAGGCCCTGCTCGGCGGGTGAGGGGAAGGGCGTCTTTCGCCCACCCGAAACAAAGCCTTTCGCCAGGCGGCGCTCTTATGGCCGCTGGCGCGGACATGGGGCTTGCTTTCGACGAAACGGCAAGAGCAGCCGATATTCCGCGAATCAGAAAAAAATTGTCGAGAAAGCGCCGCAGAACGGCGGATCCTGCGTCGCGGACCCTCCCGCGCGAAATTTCCCTAGCGGGCGGACGCCAATTTGCGCTCGGTCGCCTCGATCCAGTCCTTGACCGGGGCAAGCAGGGGGCCCTGGGTGAGGCCGCCGCACCCCTTGCCATGGGGCGCCTGCGCCCAGGCGACGATCGCGATCGCCGTCGACCCGTCGGCCGACCAGACGGGAGCCCCGGAATCGCCGCTGCAGGCGCCGGCTTCCTTTCCGTCCGGATCGGCCGCCCAAATGAGGACGGTGGAGCGTGGCTCGCGGACGGCGAGGGTCACGCTGCGCAAGGTCCCGCCCGACGACCAGTCGCCCTCGCGCGCCGCGCCAAAGCCCGAAACGATCGTTCGCGCGCCGATCGCGGGCGGCTCGCTGTCGCCGATCGCCGCCGCGACAAAGCGGGGGTCGAGCGGCCGGGCCGTCCTGATCAGCGCAAGATCGATCGATTCGACGCGGGCCCGAATGGCGTCGGCGCGGTAGAGCGGATGGGGGATCGCCGCGTCGACCGGAATGATGACCGCAGCGCCCGCGCCGTCGCGGTAGTGGACCGCCATGTCCCGTAAGGGTCTGAGACAATGGGCGGCGGTGAGAAGAACGCGCGGGCCCAGAACCAGCGCCGAGCAGAAGCCGGCGCTGTCGCCGCCGCGGATCAGGACCATCGCCACCCGGTCGGCGAATCGGCCGTCCGGCGCGGCCCCGACCAGGGCGCGCGCGGGAGCGGGCGGCGCGGCGAGCGCAGCCACAATCGCCAGCGATCGGATCGAGCGGGCCGCGGCCAAAGTCATCGGGCGGCTTCATGCGCCAGAACGCGCGGCGCTTCAATCACTTCGGGGGCGATCTTCGCCGTTTCCCTGCCGCCTGCCCCGATCGGGGGTTCAAAGCCCGTGCGCCGACCATTCACATTGCATTCAGCCGGCATTGCGAACATGGGGCCGAGGCGTTCCGCAACAGAGGCTTTGTCTTTATGGCCGCGCTCGCGATGGTCTGCCGCGCAGCGGTCTGGTGCGCCGCAATGGGGTGCGCCGCGGCCAACGCCGTCGAGGCGGAGCCTGCGCATGTCGCGGCGGCGAAATTGATTTGCCTCAACGCCGCCGAGACGCGCGAGGAGGTCAAGGCCCGCCGCCTGATCGAGCCGTTCGCGGCGCTCAAATTCGCCGCTGCGCAACGCAAGGCCGAAGCGCTGACGGCGAGGCTCTGTCATACCGGAGACGAATTCGTCTATGACATAACCCTTCTCAATCGCGACGGGCGCATCACCCATGTCGAGATGGGAGCCGCGACGGGCAGGATGGCTGTCCGGCCAGCGCGCGAGTCGCACGAGCCGCATGAGACCCACGATTCGCATGAACCGCAGGTCAAGAACTAAGCTCGGACGATCACCAGGGAGATAAGCGAGCGCATGCGGCTTTTGGTTGTCGAGGACGATCGGGATCTCAATCGCCAGGTGTCCGCCGCGCTCGAGGCGGCGGGCTATGCGGTCGACCGCGCTTTCGACGGCGAGGAAGGCTGGTTCCGCGGCGACACCGAGCCCTACGACGCGGTCGTGCTCGACATCGGCCTGCCGAAGCGCGACGGCGTCGCTGTTCTCGAGGCCTGGCGCAAGGCCGGACGCACGATGCCGGTCTTGATCCTCACCGCCCGCGACCGGTGGAGCGACAAGGTCCAGGGCATCGACGCCGGCGCCGACGACTACGTCGCCAAGCCCTTCCACATGGAGGAAGTGCTGGCGCGCCTGCGCGCGCTGCTGCGCCGCGCCGCCGGCCGTGCGTCGAGCGATCTGACCGTCGGTCCTGTGAGGCTCGACGCCCGCGCCGGGCGGGTGACGGTCAACGACCAGCCGATCAAGCTCACGAGCCACGAATACCGGCTCCTGTCCTATCTCATGCACCACGCCGGGCGCATCATCTCGCGCAGCGAGATCGTCGAGCATCTCTATGAACAGGACTTCGACCGCGACTCGAACACCGTCGAGGTGTTCATCGGGCGGTTGCGCAAAAAGCTCGGCGTCGACATCATCAAGACCGCGCGCGGCCTCGGCTACGCCGTGGGCGTCGACGAGGAGACGCCGGCGGGACGATAGGCGTCCTCCCAACCGGCGCGATCGGCGATCGCCTCTCGTCGCACAGGATCGGGTTTGAAGCCGCCGCCGTCTCGGGTAGGGTGCGCGGCCATGCCTGCTTAGGGGTCTGAATGCCGCAAGTTCGAGCGAACGGGATCAACATCGAATACGAGAGCTTCGGACGCGATGGAGACCCGCTGATTCTGACGATCATGGGTCTGGCCGCGCAACTCATTTTCTGGCCGGAATCCTTGTGCGAGGGGCTGGCGGCCAAGGGATTCCGCGTCGTCAGGTTCGATAACCGCGACATTGGCAAGTCGACACATCTCACGCAGCTTCCGGCGCCGAACTTTCGCGAACTCATGCAGGAAGTCGCTTCGGGCCGAACCCCCCAGGTTCCCTACACATTGTCCGACATGGCCAATGACGCTGTCGGCCTGATGAGCGCGCTCGATGTCGATCGCGCCCATATCGTCGGCGCGTCCATGGGCGGCATGATCGGACAGCTCGTCGCGATCAACCATCCCGAGAGGACAAAAAGCCTGACCTCGGTCATGTCGACAACCGGCAGACGGGACTTGCCCCCGGGCGATCCTGCCGCGCTCGCGGTTCTCGCCAGGGCTCCGGCGAGTTCGAGCCGCGAAGATTTGATCGAGAACGGCGTCAATGTGCGGCGCGCGCTAGCCGTCTCCGCGAGCGAAGCAGAAATTCGCGCCTTCGTGGAGCGCGTTGTGGACCGGGCGCCTTACGATCCGGCGGGCGTAGCGCGCCAGTGGTCGGCTGTCGTCGCCGCCGCTCCCCGCAATGAGCTTCTCAGGAACGTCCGCTGCCCCGCGTTGGTCCTTCATGGCGAGGCGGACCCGGTCTTTCCCGTCGCGGCGGCGGAAGACACCGCTCAGAGCATCCCCGACGCGGAACTGATCGTCGTTCCCGGCATGGGCCACGGCATCTCGGAGTCGACCGCGCCCGTTTGCCTCAAGCATATCGGCGACTTCGTCATGGAGGTGGAGGAGCGGGCGGCTATTGCCGGGTGAAGCCGCAGGCCTTGTCGACATACTTGCTCTCCCAGCAGCCGCTGACGAGACATGACTGAAGGTACCCGCTGCATACGGACATGCAGGCGGGCGAGCCGCCCTCGCTTCTGACGCAGAACTTCTGGCAGACCTTGAGCCGCTCCGAGCAGGTCTTCGCCTCCGCGGGCCCGATCAGCGCGAAGGCAATCATTCCCATCGCGCCTGCCGCGAATGTCCAACGCAATCGCCTTCGCACCGGCGCTCCCCGTCCTGAAAAATGCCGCGGCGCGCAGATTAGGCGGCGGATCGCCCATCCGCAATCACCTTCCTCCTGCTTCGCCGCTAGGCTAAATCTGCCCCATGACCACGTCTGAAAAGGACCCGCCGAAACTCAGCCTCGCCAAGGCGCGGGCGGAGCATGCGCGCCTGGGCGCGGAGATCGCCGAGCACGACCGGCGCTACCACGGCGAGGACCAGCCTACGATCTCCGACGCCGAATATGACGAACTGCGCCGGCGCTATAGTGCGCTCGAAGCGGCGTTCCCTGAGCTCGCCGGCGCGGAATCGGCGAACCGGAAGGTCGGCGCGGCGCCGTCGGAGAAATTCGCCAAAGTTCGCCACGCCGTGCCGATGCTGTCGCTCGGCAACATCTTCGACGACGAGGAGGTCGAGGAGTTCACCGCCCGGGTCAGGCGTTTCCTGGGGATGGGCGACGGCGCCGCCCTCGACGTCGTCGCCGAGCCGAAGATCGACGGGCTTTCCTGCAACCTGCGCTATGAGAACGGCGAGCTCGTCCAGGCGGCGACCCGCGGGGACGGCTACGAGGGCGAGGACGTGACCGCCAACGTGCGAACCGTCGCCTCGATCCCGAAGACGCTCAAGGGCGCGCCGAGGATCTTCGAGGCCCGCGGCGAAGTCTATATGCGCCATGCCGATTTTGCCGCGATGAACGCGCGCCAGGCGGAAGCGGGAAAGCTGGTGTTCGCCAATCCCCGCAACGCCGCCGCCGGCTCGCTGCGCCAACTTGATCCGCGCGTCACCGCGGAGCGGCCTTTGGCCTTCTTCGCCTATGCGTGGGGTGAAATCAGCGAGCCCTTCGCCTCGACCCAGCTCGGCGCGATCGAGGCGATGCGCCGCTTCGGCCTGCCGACCAATCCGCTGACCAAACTGTGCCATTCGACCGCCGAGCTGATCGCGCACTACCATACGATCGAGGCTCAGCGCGCGACGCTCGGCTACGACATCGACGGCGTCGTGTACAAGGTCAACGATCTTGCCCTCCAGCAGCGGCTCGGCTTCATCTCGCGCTCGCCTCGCTGGGCGGTCGCGCACAAGTTCCCGGCCGAGAAGGCGATGACGATTGTCGAGGCGATCGGCATCAACGTCGGCCGGACGGGAGCGCTGACGCCGCTCGCCAAACTCAAGCCGGTGACGGTCGGCGGGGTCGTCGTCTCCAACGCCACCCTGCACAACGAGGACGAGATCGCGCGCAAGGACGTGCGGGTCGGCGACACGGTCGTGGTGCAGCGCGCCGGCGACGTGATCCCGCAGATCCTCGAGGTCGTGCTCGACAAGCGGCCGGTGGATTCGGAGCCCTATGTTTTTCCAGAGACCTGCCCGGTCTGCGGATCGGCGGCGTTGCGCGAGATCGACGAGAAGACCGGCGAAAAGGATGTCGTGCGCCGCTGCACGGGGACGCTGGTTTGCGCGGCGCAAGCGGTCGAGGGCCTGAAGCACTTCGTCTCGCGCAACGCCTTCGATATCGAGGGCTTGGGGGAAAAGCTGATCGAGCTTTTCTTCACGGAAGGGCTTATCCGCACGCCGGCGGACATTTTCACGCTGAGGGTGCGCGACGGCCAAGGCCGTCCGCCGCTTCGCGAATGGGAGGGCTTCGGCGAGACCTCGGCGCGCAACCTGTTCAACGCCATCGACGCGCGCCGGACGATTCCGCTCAACCGCTTCCTCTATGCGCTCGGCGTCCGCCATGTCGGCGAGACCAACGCGCGGCGCCTGGCGCGTCATTTCGGCGACTGGGAGACGCTGCGCGCCGCGGCGCGGACGGAGAACGCGGCGGAGGAACTCTCGGCGGTTGAGGGCGTTGGGCCGGTGGTCGCTGAGGCCATCGCCGACTTCTTCGCCGAGCCGCGCAACGAGGCGGCGCTCGACGCGCTCGTCAAGGAAGTCAGGATTGAGCCGATGGAGGCGATCGCCGCGGGCCACCCGCTCGCGGGCAAGACGATCGTTTTCACCGGCTCGCTGGAGAGGATGACGCGCGATGAAGCCAAGGCGATCGCCGAACGGCTTGGGGCCAAAGTCTCGGGCTCGATTTCGGCCAAGACCGACCTCGTCGTGGCCGGTCCCGGCGCCGGCTCGAAACTCGCCAGGGCGCGCGAGCTCGGGGTAGAGACTATCGACGAGGAGGAGTGGGTCAGGCGTTCCGGGCGGGGGTCGTAGGAGCAGTGGATCCGCAGTCTCCGTTTGAATGGCTGGCCGTTGCGAAGCAGCATGAAGCATCAGCGCGCCTGCTGGCGGAGAGCCGCGTCGCCGCCGCACAGGCTTACTCCCATGCTGGATTTGCGGTAGAATGTGCCTTGAAGGCTTATATCATGTGGAGGAGCCGGCTAAACGGCTGGCCCGACCGCGACTCGCGGCCGGAGCTTTATACCCACGATCTGAGGAAGCTAGTCGGAATTGCGGGAATTCAGCTGAACACAACAGACCCGATCGGGCCTAGCTGGAAGGTGGTGCTCGATTGGGACCGAAACCAAGCTTACGATCCAAACCCGATGCCGAGAAGGGTGGCGCGGTCGATGGTCGAAGCCGCCTTCGGGAAGAAGGGAGTTGTGACGTGGATCAAAGAGACCTTGGCATAGCGCGCTACGATGCGGGCGCCGACTATCTGGCCGCGTTGCGCCGATTGAAGCTTGAGCCGGAGGCGCTCTTTTGGGCCTACGATCGGACGCTTGAGCAGTTTGTGCTCGTCATTGTCACTTCGCTCTTTGACTTTGCGGGGCCGCTCGCTTTGATGAGACTTCTGTTTGATGCTTACAACGCCGCCGCTACGCCAAAGGAGGTCGATCCCTTCATTCTCCGGTTGCACAGCCCAAAGCACGCCCTCTATCGCGCGGCGCAACCCCATATCGGCACTAGGTTCGACATGGCTGACCTCAAGGGGCGCTCTCTGGACCGAGCCACGATTGCCGGTGAAGTCACGCCGCGCGGGATCGCATCCTTTCGAGCGGGCGACCTGGAAGGTTTCGGAACTTGGGTCTACAAAAGCACCCCAATTTCCCTGAAAGCCAAGACCACTGACGCAGAGCGCCGGTGGCAGCGTTTTGAGAGCGCCGTTCACGCACTCGCGGCGTAGTCGACAACCTGCGGACCCGAGCGAAAGGCTGATTTGGGGGTCGCCATCGGACGTGAGAAAACGCGCGCGCCGAGTTGGCCGGGGCGGTGCGAGGAAGAGCCAGTTGTTTCGAGCATGACCAGCTGGCGCCATGGGGGCATCGTCGTTCGCGAGGCGCGTCCGCGCGATCTCGAGGCGATTGCGGGGCTCGAGAACAAATCGTTCGAAACCGACCGGGTCTCGCGCCGGTCGCTGCGGGAGTTTCTGCGCGCCTCCCACCGGCCGGTGATCGCGGCGGAGATCGACGGCGGGCTAGCGGGCTACGCGCTGGTCTCGCTGCGCCGGACGTCGCGCATCTTGCGCATTTATTCACTTGCGGTGGACCGGCGATTCGCCCGCCGCGGCGTCGGCCGGGCGCTTCTCGTCGCCTGCGAGGCCTACGCCCGCCGTCACCGCCGAACCGCGCTTTCGCTCGAAGTGCGCTACGACAACGCTTCCGCGATCGCGCTCTATGAAGGCTGCGGTTTTCGTCAATTTGGCGAGCATAACCACTACTACGCCGACGGGGCGGCCGCCCTGCGCTACGAGAAGTCCCTCATCCCCGCTCCCGACCGGGAAACCGGGAACAATCCGCCGCCCGAGCGCGTTCGACCGTTGCGCGGCGCATTGCGCCCGCGCTAGGGGAGGCGTGAAAGCGCGGAAAGTGAGTCGCGCCCATCATCGTCGAACCCGTCGCGCCTAACGCCAGGACCCCGCCGCCCGTCATCATGCAGACGCTGTCGCGACCACCCGCACGCCCGGAGCGGCGCGCGCCATGACCGGCTGGGTCATTCTCGTCGATCAGGCGCGCGACTTTCCCAACGCCGACACGCCTCATA
The DNA here is from genome assembly GCA_963761435.1 of uncultured Alphaproteobacteria bacterium. Taxonomy (GTDB): domain Bacteria; phylum Pseudomonadota; class Alphaproteobacteria; order Rhizobiales; family Beijerinckiaceae; genus Roseiarcus. The sequence continues at coordinate 85,522 of CAVXHJ010000020.1, forward strand.
AGGTCATCACGACGCGCGACTATCTCGCGCGGCCGAAATTGTTCGCGGGCCTCGGACGGGCCAAGATCATCAATCTTTCCCGCTCCTATAACTACCAGTCCAAGGGCTACTACGCGTCCCTGCTCGCCGAAGCGCGCGGCCACCGTGTTATCCCGACCGTCGAGACGATGCTCGATCTGCGCGAGATCAAGCTCTACGAGCAGTCGTTGCCGGAGCTGCAAGAGGCGTTGGCCGCAGCGGCGCTCAAGGCGCAGGCGACCGAGGACACCACTTTCGACCTCCTGTTCTGCTTCGGCTTCGTCCAGGACCCCCGTTTCGAGGCGTTCGGCCGCCTCCTCTTCGACTGGCACCGTTGCCCGGCGATCGAAGTCACCGTCACGGCGGGGAAGAGGTGGAAGATCGACCGGCTGCGCGCCCGGCCGCTCGCGAAGCTTGGACCTGAGGAAGCGGATTTCTTCCGCAAGAGCCTACACCGCCACACCCAGCGCGATTGGCGCAATCCGCGCGGCCGGGCGATCGCCCGCTATTCGCTCGCCGTCCTGCACGATCCGCAGGAGGAGATGCCGCCGTCCTCGGTCGACACCCTCAAATACTTCCAGCGAATCGCCGAAAAGCAGTCGGTGGAGGTCGAGCTCATCACCCGCAAACAGCTCGCGGAACTGGCCGAATTCGATGGCCTGTTCATCCGCGCCACGACCTCGATCGACAGCTTCACCTATCGCTTCGCCCAGCGCGCGCAGAGCGAGGGCATGCCGGTCATTGACGACCCGCAGTCGATGATCCGCTGCACCAACAAGGTCTATCTGCACGAACTTCTCGAGGCGCACGGGGTTCCTGCCCCGCCGACGGTAATGCTGGCCGAGGACGAGGATCTCATCAAGGCCGAGCGGCTGCTCGGCTGGCCGATGGTGGTCAAAATCCCGGATGGTTCGTTCTCGCGCGGCGTTCACAAGGTCGAGAACGCTCAAGCGCTGAAGATATTGTCCGACGAGCTGTTCGAGGACACCGATCTTCTGCTCGCTCAGAAGTTCATGCCGACCAGGTTCGACTGGCGGGTCGGGGTGCTCGAAGGCGAGCCGCTCTTCGTCTGCCAGTACCAGATGGCGCGCGGCCACTGGCAGATCATCAAGCACGGGCCGAACGGCGCGCGGGAGGGCGGATCGAGGACGATTCCCATCGCCGACGCTCCCCCGCCGGTGATCGACGCCGCGCTCAGGGCGGCGCGCGCGATCGGCCCCGGCCTCTACGGCGTCGACATCAAGGAGAGCGACGGCGCGATTGTGGTCATCGAGGTCAATGACAACCCGAACCTCGAACATGGAGTCGAGGACCAGGTCGGCAAGGACGAGGTTTGGACGCGGCTCCTGACCTGGTTCATCAAGCGGATCGACGCCTGAGCAGGCAATTTCGGGGCTTAATTCCGGCGCGGGGTGTGGCTTGGCTGCAATTGTGCATTTGGTTAAAGGCTGCTAACGGTCCGGGTCGCCAAAAGCGGCGGCCGCGGGGCACGATTCGGGCTGGATCGAATTTCGCAGGGAGCCAGAATGCCGGATATCGCCAAACGCCGACGATTTGTGCTTTTCCTCGTCAAGCCGTCGCACTACGACGATCAAGGCTACGTCATCCAGTGGTGGAAGTCGGCGCTGCCGTCGAATTCTCTCGCCTGCCTGTTCGGCATCGCCCAGAAATGCATGGAAGACCAAGTCCTTGGCGAGGACGTCGACATCGAGATCTTCCCCGTCGACGAGACCAACACCCGCGTCAGGCCCGACCACATCATCCGCCAGATCAAGGACAATGGCGGCTTTGGCATGGTCGGCTTCGTCGGCGTGCAGTCGAATCAGTACCCGCGGGTATTGGACTGCGCCCGGCCGATGCGGGCGGCGGGGGTGCCGGTCGTGATCGGCGGATTCCACGTCTCCGGCTGCCTCTCTATGCTCCCCGAGCGGCCTCAATCGCTGAACGACGCGCTCGACCTTGGCATTTCGCTCTTTGCCGGCGAGGCTGAAGGGCGGTTCGACGAGGTGCTGCGCGACGCCGCGGCCGGAGAACTCAAGCCGATCTACAACTATCTGCAGGATCTTCCCGGGCTTGAAGGCGCGACGGGCCCTTACATGCCGCCCGAGCGGGTTGGACGCACGCTCGGCATGATCTCGAGTTTCGACGCCGGACGCGGCTGTCCGTTCCTTTGCTCGTTCTGCACCATAATCAATGTGCAGGGTCGCAAATCGCGCTATCGGACCGCCGACGACATCGAGCAGCTCGTACGAATCAATGTGGCGAACGGCGTCCGCTACTTCTTCATCACCGACGACAATCTGGCGCGCAACCGCAACTGGGAGTTGATCTTCGACCGGTTGATCGCGTTGCGCCAGCAGGGCATCAACTCGCGCTTCATCATCCAGGTCGACACCGCGTGCCACAAGATTCCCCGCTTCATCGAGAAGGCGGTGGCGGCCGGCGTCAAGCGCGTGTTCATCGGGCTCGAAAATATCGACCCCGACAATCTCAGCGCCGCGAAGAAGAAGCAGAACCACATCTCGGACTATCGCGAGCTCCTGCTCGAATGGCGCAAGCGCCGCGTCATCACCTATTGCGGCTATATCATCGGTTTCCCGAACGACACGCCGGAGTCGCTGGTCAAGCGCATTCAGATCATCCAACGCGAGTTGCCGCTCGACATTCTCGAATTCTCGATCCTGACGCCGCTCCCGGGCAGCGAGGACCATGCCAAGGCGGTGGCCAAGGGGGTCGATATCGACCCGGACTTGAACAAGTTCGATCTCGAGCATGTCACCACGGACCATCCGCGGATGTCGCGCGAGGAGTGGCAGGAGGCGTATCGGCTCGCGTGGCGCACCTATTATACCGAAGACCACATCAAGACGGTGATCCGCCGCGCCGTTGCCGGCGGCCCGCGCCCGGACACGGTCGCCTATCTGCTCACCTGGTTCTGGGCGAGCTTCCACTTCTACAACATCTATCCTTTGGAAACGGGCATGATCCGCCGGCGCTATCGCCGCGACCGCAGACCGGGCCTGCCGCTCGAAAATCCGCTGCTGTTCTACGCCCGCAACTGGGGCGGGCAGGTCGTCACCTATGGCCGGATCCTGGCGATGTTCGCCAAGATTTACCTGTGGACTTGCAGGCTCGAGCGCGACCCGAACGCCAAGAACTACACCGACGAGGCGCTGAGGGCGACCGACGACTACGATCACCAGGAGATGTACCAGCTCACCGAGGCTACGCGGCAGGCGGGCGCGAAGGCGAAACATATCGAGGAGCGCAAACACGCCCACACGGCGGCCGCCGAGCCGGCGACGGTGAGCGCGGAGCCGGCGGAGTAAGAATTACGGCCGCTCCCGCCGATTGCCGCCCCGCAATGCTTGGCGCTTGTCCGGTCGGCGCCGCCTGTGCACTATGCGCGGCAAGCCGACGATGATCCATTAATCGCGGGCGAGACCGAAAACGCCTTGGGTAGGGCGACGAGGGGCCGATGCGCGCGTTGTATCGATCGACCGCTGTTGCGGCGATGACCTTCGGCGCGAGCCTCCTCGGCATGGCGCTGCAATGGGCCGTGCCAGCGGATATGCTCGGCGCATCCAAAGGTTCGGTCGGCGCCATGGTCGGGCTCGTGACCCTGCTTCTGGCGCTGGTGCTCGGCCTCCTCGTCTTCACCTCCTTCTCGGTTTTCACCATGCAGCGCGACGAAGCCTATTCGCTGGGCCCGCTGGTGGCTGAGGTCGATCTTGCCCTCGAACTCTATGGGCCCGAGGCCGCAGGCGGCCGGGCGGGGTTGCTGGCGGCGCTTCAGCGTTCGCGCGTCCGGTTTTTCGGCGACGCCAAGCGCGGCCCACAGCCTTTCACCTTCGAGGAGATGCGGGCGATATTCTCAAGCCAGAACGGCTTTTTCGATCGCCTCAAGCCGGCGACCGACGCCCAGCGCGGCCTCCTCGCCACGGCGAAAGATCAGGTGAGGAAGCTGGCTGACACGCAGATGCTGATGGCCCGGCAGCTCGCCAGCCCGTTTCCGCCCCATGTCCTGACGGTCGTAATTTGCTGGGCGACGGCCCTCTTTCTCGGCAACGGCCTGGTGGCGGCGCCAAATCTGGTGAGCGTGCTGGCTCATCTGGCCGGCGCGCTCTCGATCGCGACCGCAATCTTCCTTATTCTCGAACTGAGCTCGCCCTATACCGGCTTGATCCGCCTGTCGCCCGCCGGGATCGACCGGGTGCTTGAGATTCTCGGCGACCCCGAGAGGAAGAAAGGGGCCGCGGGATAGGGCGGCGGAGGCGACAGAATTCGTGGAGGCTGGAAAGTCCCGCGGCGTCGCGATTCCCGAAGATCCGATCCTGATGGGCGCCGCAAAAGGCGAGACAGGCCGATTGTCAAAACCAACTGGCGCTGATGGACGAGATCGAGCGGCTCGAGCAGCAAATTGATGACCTCCGCGACAGGATCGAGCGCAGCCGCAGGCTGGCGCTCGCCGGGCGCCTCTCGGCGGTCGCCGGGCCGGCGCTGCTCATCGGCTTCGTGCTCGGGCTTGTCGGCTTCACCCCGGCGCGGATGATCTTGGCCCTCGCCCTCGCCATCGGCGGGCTGGTCCTCGCGGGCAGCAGTCGGGCGAGCACCGAGGAACTCAGGCGTTCGTTGACGAGGGTCGAAGCGGAGCGGAACGCCGCGATCGACGGCCTCGAACTCCTCGACCCCGGAGGCGCGACGAACTGACCCCGTTCGTTGACGCAGATTGGACGCGGCTCCGGCCGCGTCGCATCGAGACGCTCCCAGTGTTTCCAGTCGAGGTCCGTTGATCGCGCAACACAGGCGTTCTGTCCGGGCGGTTTTACGTCTTGCCTTGCTGTTCAGGCAGGCCTAGCTACCAAACGCCACGTGAGCATCCCCCGCTCGACGGCGGAGAGCGCGGCGTTGGCGCAAAAGCCGATCGCGCCAAGTAGGGCGACACCAGCGAAGATGTCCGCGGACTTGTAGGCGCGGGCGGCTTAGCCGCCAGGCGCGAGCGGAAGCGCCCCGCTAGGTTCGTGATACGCCCGATCGGCGAATGTCCCGCATGGCGGCAAAAGACAAGGAGGAAAAGAATGGCTCGACGCCTCATCGACATTTCCGCGCCGCTGCAGAACGACGTTCCGGCCGACCCGCCCGGGCTCGGCCCCAAGATCGAGTATATCGACCACCAGCAGAGCCTGCCGCAAATCCTCCCATTCTTTCCCGGGCTCAAGAAGGAGGATTTGCCGGACGGGCAGGGTTGGGCGGTCGAGCGGGTGCAACTCTCAACGCACAACGGCACTCATCTCGATGCGCCCTGGCACTATCACCCGACAATGAACGAAGGCGAGCGCGCCTGGACGATCGACGAAGTGCCCCTCGAGTGGTGCTTTCAACGCGGGGTGAAACTCGACTTCCGTCATTTTTCCGACGGCTATGTCGCGACCGCCGCCGACGTCGACGCCGAGCTCGCGCGCATCGGCCATGCGCTGAAACCCCTCGACATCGTGCTCGTCAACACCAGCGCCGGGGCGAAATACGGCCGCTCCGACTATGTCGCCTCGGGCTGCGGCGTGGGCGCTGAGGCGACGCTCCATCTTCTGAAGCAGGGCGTGAGGGTCACTGGGACCGACGCCTGGAGCTGGGATGCGCCCTTCGTCCATACCGCCAGACGTTTCGCCGAGACCCATGATGCGTCGATCGTCTGGGAGGGACACAAGGCCGGCCGCCACGTCGGCTACTGCCACATCGAGAAACTGCACAACCTCGAGGCGCTTCCCCCGGCCGGCTTCATGGTCGCCTGTTTTCCGGTGAAGATCGAGCGCGCCTCCGCCGGCTGGACGCGGGCGGTCGCGATCCTTGACTCCCAGGAAGCAACTTGAGCCGGTTGAAGCGAACCCGGCGAGCGGCGTCGGCGCCCGAGGGGTGTTTCAGCCGCCCCAATCCAGCACGATCTTGCCGCTCTCGCCGCGACGCATGATGTCGAAGCCCTTGAGAAACTCGCTCGCCGGAAGGCGGTGGGTGATGACCTTGCGGACATCGAGGCCGCTTTCCAGCATGGCGATCATCTTGTGCCAGGTCTCGAACATCTCACGGCCATAGATGCCCTTGATGGTGAGCTGCTTGAAGATGACCTTGTTCCAGTCCACCAGCGCCGGCTTCGCCGGCAGACCGAGCAGCGCCACGCGGCCCCCGACGAGGATGGCGTCGAACAATTGATCGAACGCCGCCGGCGCGCCGCTCATCTCGAGCGCGACGTCGAAGCCTTCGGTCATCTTGAGCCGGCTCATCGTGTCCTTGAGGTCGGTCTTCGACACGTCGACCGCGACGACATCCGCGACTTCCTCGGCGAGCTTTAGCCGGCGCGGGTTGATGTCGGTGATGACGACATGCCGCGCGCCAACGTGGCGGGCGACCGCGCCTGCCATGATGCCGATCGGCCCGGCGCCGGTGATCAGCACGTCCTCGCCCACAAGGTCGAAAGCGAGCGCGGTGTGGACGGCGTTGCCGAGCGGGTCGAGGATCGCGCCGAGCTCGTCGTCGACGTCGTCGGGAAGCGGCACGATGTTGAACGCCGGCACCCGCACATATTCGGCGAAGGCGCCGGGAATGTTGACGCCGATGCCTGCGTGTCTCGGGATCGAGATGATAGCGCCCGCCGCGCGACGCCCGGCTCTTCATGCCGATCACGTGGCCTTCGCCCGATACGCGCTGGCCGACCTTGAGGCGTCTGACATTGGCGCCGAGTTCGGCGATCACGCCTGCATATTCGTGCCCGACCGTCATCGGCGTCGGGATCGTCTTCCGCGCCCACTCGTCCCAGTTGAAGATATGCACGTCGGTGCCGCAGATGCCGGTCTTGTGCACCTTCACCAGCACGTCGTCGGGCCCGATTTCGGGGACCGGCTGCTCAGCCAGCCAGAGGCCGGGTTCGGGCTTTTCCTTGACGAGGGCGCGCATGATGCGGAGAGTAGGGGGCGGAGGGATTGCGGTCAAAAGCCAATTCATCGGCGCCCACGGCTCCCCCCTTATCCTGAGGAGCGGCGCGTCTCGAATGATGCTCGAGCAGGCTTCCCGAACTCGCGCGCCTCCCTCGAGCTTCTCCGCCGGCCAGCCGGCGATTAGGGCGGTCGGCATGACCGAGGAGCTCTCGGCAGGAGCGTGGCGCAGTCCATCGGGTCGAGCAGGTCGATGACCAGCGGGATCATCGCCTTCTCTCATGGCTTCGCGCCGGGACCGACCCGCGCCCCGAGCACGCGACAACCTATCTCGCAGCGCTACAGCCGAACCGCCTCTGTCGCTTCCCGCAGGATTTGCGCGCTCCGCTTCAGCGCCGCCGTCTCGTCGGGGGCGAGCGACGGCTCAAGCGTTGCTTCGACGCCCCCCGCTCCGAGAATACGGGGGAGGGAAAGGCAAACGTCGCCAGTCATGCACTTGGCGCTGCCTGGGGCCGTTAAAGTCAAGACGGCTTTCTCGTCGTGCCGGATCGCCTGGATGATCCTCGCAAGTGACGCCGCAACGCCAAAGTAGGTCGCACCTTTGCCATCAATGATGTGGTCGGCCGCGCGCCGCACCTTCTCGTCGATCTGCTGCTTCACAAGGTCGGTCAGCGGGCGCCCGACCTGTTCTGCGAAGGAGGCGAGGGGGAAGACGCCGACCTGGATACTCGACCAAACCAGGACCTCCGAGTCGCCATGCTCCCCGAGGACGTTTGCGTGCACGGAGCTCGGCGCGACTCCGACATGCTCACCGACCAGCGCGCGCAACCGGGCGCTGTCGAGCATGGTGCCGGACCCGAGAACGCGACCGGTGGGCAAACCGGCGATTTTCGCCGTGAGATCGGTCATGACGTCCACCGGGTTGGAAGCCACCACCAGCAGCGCATCAGGGGCCGCCGACACCACTTTTGGAATCGCATCGGCAAAAATGGCGGCGTTCCGCTTGAGCAGTTGCAGCCTGGTTTCGCCCGGTCGTTGCGCGACGCCACAGCAGATCAGGACGACGCCCGCCCCTTCCAGCTCCCCAAAATCACCGGCCGACACCCGCGCCGGATGCGCATAGGGGACCGCGTGCAGGATATCCTCCGACTGCGCCTGCGCCAATTTCTCGTTGACGTCGACGAGGACGATTTCGCTGGCCGCACCTGTCATGACCGCGGCAAAAGCGGCGCTGCCGCCGACCATTCCGCTGCCGATCACGCCAATCTTCATCGCCTCTTTTCCTTGGTTTGGAAGCGCGGCGGCCTCCTGGCTCCCATGGCGTGTCGCATTCAAACCACCCCCACTTCCTTCCCCGCCTCCGCAAAGGCGTTCACGGCAAAGTCGATGTCCTGCGAGTTCAGCGCCGCCGACATTTGCGTGCGGATGCGCGCCTGGCCCTTCGGCACGACGGGAAAGAAGAACCCGGCAACGAACACGCCGCGCTCGTCGAGCGCTTTCGCAAGATCCTGCGCCAGTTTCGCCTCGCCCAGCATCACGGGAATGATCGGCGTCTCGCCGGGCAGAACCTTGAAGCCCGCCTTCTCGACCCCGGCGCGGAAGCGTTTCGCGTGCGATTGCAGCAGCGCCCGTCGATCGTCCGCCGCGATGGCGATTTCGAGCGCTTTCAGCGCTCCGGCCGCGATCGGAGGGCTAAGCGAATTCGAGAACAGATAGGGCCGCGCGCGCTGGCTCAAAAGATCGACGATCGGCTGCGCCGCGGCGACGAAGCCGCCCATGCCGCCGCCGAGCGTCTTGCCGAAGGTGCCGGTGACGATGTCGATGCGGTCGCCCGCGCCGGTCAGCGCCGGCGTGCCGCGCCCCTTTTCGCCGAGATGCCCGGTCGCGTGGCAGTCGTCGACCAGCACCATCGCGTCATAACGATCGGCGAGGCCGCAGATCTCCTTCAGCTTGGCGACAGTGCCGTCCATCGAGAACACGCCGTCGGACGCGATGAGCTTGAACCGCGCGCCGGCGGCGTCGGCTTCCTTCAGCCGGTCCTCGAGCTCGTTCATGTCCGAATTCGCGAAGCGGTAGCGCTTGGCCTTGGAGAGCCGCACGCCGTCGATGATCGAGGCGTGGTTGAGGCTGTCGGAGATGATCGCGTCGGCTTCGTCGGTGAGCGGCTCGAACACCCCGCCATTGGCGTCGAAACAGGCCGCGAAGATGATCGCGTCGTCCTTGCCGAGGTGCTTGGCGATCGCCTGTTCGAGCTCGCGATGCAGCGTCTGCGCGCCGCAGATGAAGCGCACCGAGGCCATGCCGAAGCCGAATTCGTCCATCGCGCTCTTCGCCGCCGCGATGACCTCGGGGTGGTCGGCGAGGCCGAGGTAATTGTTGGCGCAGAGATTGACGGCCTCGCGCTCGCCGTTCGGGCCGGCGACGCTGATCCGCCCACCCTGCGGTCCCGTCAGCAGGCGTTCGCGCTTGAACAGTCCCTCCGCCTCGATGTGGTTGAGGGTCGCGCTCACGTGGTTGAGAAAGGCTGCGGTCATAGCGCCTCGTTTCGATGGCTGAGACGCGCCAACCTTAGCAGCGCGGGGAGAGCGCCGCTATCGCGTGAGCTGGATGGTGAACTCGTAGCGGCCCTGGCTGAACGTGAGCCCTGCCTGCGCCGCATTCAAGCGCATGATGATTCCGTTGCGGTTCTCGAGCCAGATTTCGCCGTTCGCCTTCGCGGTGGCGGCGAGGCTGCCTGTGCCCTGGATCCAGGGGCCCGAGAACTGTGAGATGTCCTTGAGCGTGTAGACCTCGCCGGAGGCTTGCATGGGTCGAGATAGCGCCGAGGCGTAGAAGCGAGCCGACGAGCGTGAACGGATAGGTCCTGCCCCTGAAGGTCAGCACGCCGCTGCCCACGCCTGAGGCGGAGACGAAGACCTGCGTCATCGTCACCGTCCCCGACGGCTTGAGCCCTCGGATGCTTGCTTCAGTCGGGATTCCGGACGGCGGAATTGCGCAGCCTGCGAGCCTTCGCTCTGGTCGGCGCGCTCCGCCCGCGCATTCCATTGACAAAACCTGTCTGGCGTGCGCCTCCTAATCTTTAGAGTTCGGGCGTGCATGTTTATTATTCGTACATTTTTTGATCGGTCGGGGCGGGGTCCCGGATTCGTGCGCGCCCCTTCGGCGTTTCTGTTGCAAACACTATTTGAGGCGACCGAGATGACGCGAAAGTCAGCCATCCTTGCTACGCTGGTCGGCGGCGCGATGCTGTCCTCGCTAGGCTCGGCCAACGCCGAGATCCGGTACGACTTCACTGCGTATAGCGCCTTCGACTTTGGCTACGGGACGCTGACGGAGGGAAGTTTCACCTATTTCTCGCCGAATTTTGTCGTGCCGAACTTCACGGTCCCGGTCGCCGATCTGGCGAGTTGCTCGGCCGCCTTTTCTTCGAGCGGTCCCGTCGCCTGCGGCGACCAGACCTTCCTCAACAATACACCGTATGAAACGATCTTGTTCGGGATCTCGGTCACTGATCTCTATTACTACTTCGATCCAACCGCGTTCTCGACGCCGGGAACCTATCAAACGGTGCTGTTCGGCGACGCTCAGGCCGCCCAACTCGTGGTCAGCATCGTTTCGGTGCCCGAGCCATCGACCTGGGCGATGATGCTGATCGGGTTCGCCGGCCTTGGGTTTGTGGGGTATCGCGCCCGACGGACGGCGTGGATTGTCGCCGCCTCCTGAGCGATAGCGGCAGAAGAGCCAGAACGGCCAATATGGCCGCGGTTGGGCGTGAGGGAATGAGTTTAAAGCCGAGCCGCACGACCTTCACCTTTGTCGAGCCGGCGCCGCCCTGCGCCTCTGAACGGTCTAACGAATTTGTCGGCGGGATGTCAGCGGTCGCTGATCTCGACGACGCCTTGAAGGTGACGGGATCTGCTTGATCATCGTTAATACAAATAAAATATGTATCTATAAAATATGTGAATGCTCCAGCCGTTTCGAGTTGCAGAAAAAACAGGCTAAGCAACTGAAAGGACTGAGTCGCGCGCAAAACCGTACACTGCGGCCGCCCGCATAATTTTCAGCCCCCCGCCGAGCCTAGGCGCCCCATTCGATCAGCCGCTCACCGCGATGCAGGGCGTCCGCCTCCGCCGTCAGTCGGCCGTCGGCCCCATGCAGGATGAGCCCCGGCGCGAGGCGCAGCGGGGCTTTTGACCCCTTCACACCCAACACGAGTAGACGATCCGCGCCTCCGCCGCATTCGTGGGCCGTGCGCCGGCGAGGCCGATGCAAAAGCATCGGACATGACGCCTGGCGGATTGCGCGGCGTCGTCAAGAGCCGGGCGGGTACAATCCCCTTAAGGTTCTCGCGGTCGCCGTCGCCATTCCTGTATGGTGGTCGGGCGGCGCGGTTACGAACAAGCGCCCAGGAGGGGCGACATGACACAAATTCCGGCGGAGCCGCTAGTCCCAGGCAACACGCTCATCACCGCGAGTCCCGAGGCGGGCAGGGCCTTGGCGATATTGCTCGCCCGCCACTCAATTCACGCCATGCAGAAGGAACTCGAATTGTTGAAGGAAGGCCGCGCTCATTATGCGCGTGACGCGGACGGCCTCATCGCGGCGGGCCACGTGATTGCGGTCGAATTCGCCACCATCGCCGCGGCCAACAACTACTGGCGGAATCAAGGGGCCGCAGCCGCCTGACCGAACGGCGACGCGGACGTCATGGCCGTCCCCGGACTTGATCCGGGGATTGACCCGGCCATCCACGCGAACACCGCGCGATTGATTTTGGGCCTTCAGTCCTTTTTGACGCTTTCACTGATACCGCAATGTGGCGGAGCTTCGTGGATGGCCGGCACGAGGCCGGCCATGACGGAGAGGGGAAGGTCAGCTCGGAAACGACCCGTAGCTCCGCGACCGTCCCTATCCGCCCAGCTGGATGAAAATCTCGTAGCGCCCGTTGCTGAGCGTAATCCCGGCCTGCTGCGCGGAAAGGCGCATGACGACGCCGTGGTTGTTCTGAAGCCAGAGTTCGCCACTCCCTAAGGTCGAGACCGCGAGATTGCCGTTGCCCTGAATCCAGGCGCCCGGAAACTCTGAGACGTCGGTGAGCTTGTAGACCTCGCCCGACGCCCGCGTCGTCGCAATGGCGCCGACGCCGTTGAGCGAGCCGATGAGCGTGAACGGATAAGTCCTGCCCCTGAAGGTCAGGGTTCCGCTTCCGATCCCGCTTGCGGACACGAAGACTTGCGTCATCGTCACCGTCCCCGACGGCCTGATCCCGCGGATGTCCGCCGCGGTCGGGACCCCGGACGGCGGCGTCTCGCAGCCGGCGAGCGGCAGAAGACCGAAGAGAGCGGCCGCCGCGAACGCTTTCGAGCGAATGAGGCTTCTGCCCGACAGCATGATTTTGCCCCTCGTCGAAACGGCGCCGAGCTCGAGGTCTTAGCGGGTTTTGCCGTTGGATGTCACCGGCTGCGCATCCCGGAGGCGCCCCAGTCGACCAGCGCCTCTCCACGGTGGATTGCGTCGGCCTCGGCGGTGAGGCGCCCGTCCGCCTGATGCAGGATCAGGGCTGGCGCGATGCGCAGCGGCGCTTTCGAACCCTTGACGCCCGACATCAGCAGGCGATGGGCGTCGGCGCGTTCCGAGGGATGGACCGGCAAAAGCGCGAGCCCGCCGAGCCGGTTCTCGGCGGCGGCGAGTATCGCCCTGAGCGCGTCCGGGCGGTGGATCATCAGGAACCGGCCGCCGGGCTTGAGCAGGGCGAGTGAGGCCTGAATCCAGGCTTCGAGCCTCCCGCCGCCCCCCGCCGGCGCGAGGACATGGGCCCGCGCCCGGCCTTCATTCGGGGAAACGCGAACCGTTCCCGATTCGAAGAACGGCGGGTTGGTGACGACCCAATCGGCTGATTCGTCGACGAGCCCAGCCTCGCGCCGCTCGCGCGGCTCGAGGACGTCGAGCCTGAGCACACGGGCGCGCAGCTCAAGTCCGTTGCGCGCGGCGTTGATCCCGGCGAGCCGCGCCAGATCCGGATCGATCTCGATGAGATCGGCGGACGCCCTCTGCGATCGCTGAGCCAGCGCCAGCCCGATTGCGCCGGCGCCGGCGCCGACGTCGGCGATCCGGCCGTCCGGAGCTCCCGCCGCCGCGGCGAGCAGGGCGGCGTCCGTGCCGACCCGATGGCCGCCTTTCGGCTGGACGAGAGCGAGCCGGCCCCCGAGCCACCGATCGATCGTCAGCCCGTCTGCGATCGGGCCATCGAGCCCAGGCAAGGGCTCAGGCATCGCGTAACTCCCCGGCGAGGCCGGCGTCGGCGATGATCCGCCGCGCCCGTTCCTCCTCGCGCGCATCGACCAGAATCCGTCTGGGCAAGAATCCGAGCGACCCCTCGACCGCGGCCATGTTCTGATCGGCGACGAAATAGGCGATCCGCTCCGCCGTCAGGATCGATTCGATGACGCTGATGAGAACGAGATCGTTGGTGCGCAGGATTTCGACCAGGACGGACCTCGATGGGTTCACTTGCCGCGTCGTTTCGCCGTCTTTATGGTCGAGGCGCGTCGTCTGGCAAGGGAAGCGCCTCGTGGGAGTCGTCATTCCGCTCGAAGAAAAGTCGGCCGATCGCCTGATCGAGCCGCTGACGACGCTCGTCGCCGGCGATATGGCCAGGGTCAACCAGACCATTCTTTCGCGCACGGGATCCGAAGTGACGATGATCCCCGAAGTCGCCAACCACCTCATTTCCTCCGGCGGCAAGCGGCTGCGGCCGATCCTGACATTGGCGACCGCCGGTCTCTGCGGCTATTCCGGGGAGGGCCATATCAAGCTCGCCGCCGCCGTCGAATTCATGCATACCGCGACGCTTCTTCATGACGACGTCGTTGACGAGAGCGACCTGCGGCGCGGACGAGCAGCCGCGCGGGTGCTCTGGGGCAATGAAGCGAGCGTGCTGGTCGGCGATTTCCTCCTGGGCCAGGCGTTCAGGATGATGGTCGAAGTCGGCTCGCTCCCCTGCCTCGACGTCCTGTCCGGCGCCGCGGTGGTGATCGCCGAGGGCGAGGTGATGCAGCTCTCCGCCGCCAAGGACACTGAAACGACAGAGGACGCCTATCTCGCGGTCATCCGCGCCAAGACCGCGGCGCTGTTCGCCGCCGCCTGCGAGGTCGGGCCCACCCTCGCCGGCCGCGCAAAGGCCGAGATCGCCGCCTGCCGGGGCTACGGCGCCAATCTCGGCATCGCCTTCCAGCTCATCGACGACGCGCTCGATTACGGCGGCTCGTCGGCGAAGCTCGGCAAGAATGTCGGCGACGACTTTCGCGAGGGCAAGATCACGCTCCCGGTGGTGCTGTCGTTCCGGCGCGGGGCGACGCACGAGCGCGAATTCTGGCGCCGCACGCTGGAGAAGGGCGAGGTCGCCGACGGCGATCTCGAACTCGCGCTGGCGACGATGAAGAAGCATCGCGCGCTCGAAGACACGATCGAGCGCGCCCGCCACTATGGCGCGATGGCTCTCGACTCGCTCGAGCTCTTTGCCGCGTCGCCCTGGAAGCACGCGCTCCGCGACGCGGTCGAGTTCGCCATCGGCCGGGCGCATTGAGGGGCGCGGCGCCAGTTGCTCCAGGCCGTCGATCCGGTCGATGACGCTCCAATGGCGCCGGTCAGACCCAAGCCTGGAGGAAGCCCAGCAAAAACTCCGGGAAGCCCAGCAAAGGAAACCGGAAGCGGGGCAAAGGAATCCGGAAAGGTATCAAAGGAAAACCCTTCCGCGAATTGGGCCTTTTCAATGGGTTACGACGATCCGGCGCAAAAACCCGCTTTCTCCCGGCGCCGCTCCTCGAGGCGGCTCGTTCGGCGACAGGACCACTCTATCCGTGGTTTCTGATAATCGCAAGAAAAAGTCGCGCTCTTATCGCGTTGGCTGTTGTGGGGAAGGAATCGGGAGCATGGCGGAGGTGGCGGACGGCGCCATCAAGGCGTCATGGCCGGGCTTGTCCGCCAGACCCCCACCGTCCGCCTTCCTGCCGGTCGCGCCGAGGCGGGACTCGTTCTTGCGGCGGCCCGGCGTGGATGGCCGGGACAAGCCCGGCCATGACGGCAAGGGTTCGACGAACGACAGTAACCGGTCGACAAATAACTGCCATAAGAGCCAAAATTCGCGCTCTTATCGCTTGGCTGTTGTGGGGAAGGAATCGGGGCATGGCGGAGGTGGCGGACGGCGCCATCAAGGCGTCATGGCCGGGCTTGTCCCGGCCATCCGAAGCCGCGCATACGCAGGCAAGCGCGAAAAGCCTTGCGACCGTCCGCCTTCCTGCCGGTCGCGCCGAGGCGGGACTCGTTCTTGCGGCGGCCCGGCGTGGATGGCCGGGACAAGCCCGGCCATGACGGCAAGGGTTCGACGAACGAACAGCAAACCGGTCGACCAACAGATAACGCCATAAGAGCCAAAAGCCGGCGCGCTCGCCGGCGGCTTGACCGACCGCGCCCCTGGAGCCCCCGGCCGTGACGCGCGAGAGCATGTTGCATTTGGGTGGGACGATTCCGCTGAATTGCAACTTGCTTTAGCGTAAATATTCGCGCCGGTAGCGTGGCCCGATGGAGGTCAGCACGTGGTAGCCGATCGTGCCGCTGCGGGCCGCGAATTCGTCGAGGTCGACCGAGGAGCCGAAAAACTCCGCCAGGTCGCCCGGTCGCGCGGCGTTTTCAGGCAAATCCGTTACGTCCGCGATGCAAAGATCCATCGACACCCGCCCGACCAGCGGGCAGCGGCGCCCCGCGATCACGACCTCGGCGCCCGGCTTTGCATCCGTCGCGCCTGCGCCGCGCTGTAGCCCGTCGGCGTAGCCGGCGAGGAGGGTCGCAAGCCGGGTGCGGCGTCTGGCCGTCCAGTGCGCGTTGTAGCCGCAGGTCATCCCCGCCTCGATCCAGCGGGTCTGCTGGATCGTGACCGAAAGCGTAACCACTGGGCGCATCGGGTTTCGATCGCCCGGGGTCGGGTTGCCGCCATAGAGCGCATAACCCGGCCGGGCCAAGTCATAGATCGGGCGCGAGGGCAGGAACATTCCCGAGGAATTGGCGAGCGAAGCGGGCAGGTTCGGAAACGCGGCGCGGGCGGCTTCAAAGCGCTCGATTTGCGCCGGATTCAGGGAATCGTCCGGGAACTCGGACGAGACGAAATGGCTCACCAGGAGATCGGCCCCGCTAGCGGCGCCATGGGTCTCCATCGCCGCCCGCAGCCGCGCTAGCGAACTCGAAGCCGAGCCGGTTCATTCCGGTGTCGAGATGCAGCGCGCAAGGACTGGTCTTTCCGCGCCGCGCGGCGAGAGCGGACCAGCGGGCGAGCTCCTCCTCGCCGCCGATGACCGGCGCGAGCGCGATGGCGCGCATATTCCGCCGGGTCCGCGCTGCTTTCGAGCCCATTGAGCACGTAGATCGGCGCCTCGGGCAAGAGCCGCCGCGCCGCGACCCCCTCGCTCCAATGGGCCACGAAAAAGACCCGAGCCCCGGCCGCCCACAGCGCCGGCGCGGCCTCGGCGAGGCCGATCCCATAGGCGTCAGCCTTGACGACGGCTGCGCACTGTCCCGGCGCGGCGCGGGCCGCAAGCGCGCGCCAATTGTCTGCGAGCGCGCCAAGGTCGATCGTGAGGCGCCCCGGGGCGCGGTCGCGGGCGAGTTCGGGTCTGGCGTCTCGAATCTCCATATCCCGATGTAAGACGGCCGCCGGGGCGGAAGGCAAGCGCGCGCCGCCCGTTGAACGCCGCGCCACGGCCAAGGCCCTGGACAGCTCGACCATTGGCGGATGAACGAAGTTTAACCCGCTTCCATCGTCCCTGAGGCGCCAGGCGCCTCGTTTTCGCCGCGGTCGCTGGCAATGTGCGGTAAGGCGCGATACATCGCGTCAGGCCGCGAGGTTGACGATTCGATGACCATAGCCCTGACCCGCCGGGCGGCGTTGAAAACCGGCGCGCTCGCCACGCTCGCGGCGCTTGCCCCCCGCCCGCTCGCCGCTCTCGCCGACGATTCGACCGAGACCCACGGCCTGTCGTCGTTCGGCGATCTGGCGCTCCCGCCCGACTTCCCGCATTTCGCCTACGTCAACCCTGAGGCGCCGACCGGCGGCCTGCTCTCGCTGCAGATCACCGGCACGAGCGGCAACCAGAACTTCGACACGTTCGACACCCTCAACATCTATACCTGGAAGGGCAACGGCGCGGCCGGCATGTCGGCCACCTTCGACACGTTGATGACAGCCAACGGCGACGAGCCGGATTCGGTCTACGGCCTGCTCGCGCAATCGGTCAGGGTCTCGGCTGACAAGCTCGACTATCGTTTCCGCCTCAGGCCCGAGGCGCGCTTCTTCGACGGATCGAAGGTGACGGCCGCCGACGTCGCCTTCTCGCTCAATGTGCTCAAGGAGAAGGGCCACCCGATCTATGCCCAGCTTCTCAAAGAGGTCGAGCAGGCGAATCCGGAAGGCGACGACGTCGTCCATGTGCGCTTTGTCGAAGGGCGCTCGCGCGACGCGCACCTGATTGTCGTCGGCATGCCGGTGTTCTCGGCGGCGTGGTGGAACGGGCGCGATTTCACCGCCGCGACGCTCGATCCGCCGCTTGGCTCCGGCGCCTACAAGGTCAAGACGTTCGAGCAGGGCCGGTTCATCGAATACGCGCGCGATCCCGACTATTGGGGGGCGAAATTGCCGGTCAACCTTGGCCAGAACAATTTCGACCGCCTGCGCTTCGAATATTATCGCGAGCGGCAGGTCGCGTTTGAGGCGTTCAAGGCCGGCGCGATCAACTATCACGAGGAGTTCACCTCGCGATTCTGGGCGACTTCCTACGACTTTCCCGCCGCCAACGACGGCCGGGTCAAGAAGGAGGAGCTCCACAACGGCGCGCCGTCATCGACCCAGGGCTGGTATCTCAACACCCGCCGCGAGCAGTTCAAAGATCCCCGAGTGCGAGAAGCGATCGGTCTCGCCTTCGATTTCGAATGGACCAACAAGAACGTGATGTATTCGTCCTACAAGCGGATCATCTCCTACTTTCCCAACACCGACATGGAAGCGAAGGGCAAGCCGGGCCCCGACGAGCTCAAGCTGCTCGAGCCGTTCCGCGACAAGCTCGACCCGTCCGTCTTCGACGATCCCTATACGCCCCCGGTCAGCGACGGATCCGGCAGCGACCGCAAGCTGCTCAAGCAGGCTTATGACCTTCTGCTCTCCGCCGGGTGCAAGCGCGCCGGCCAGACGCTGATGCTGCCGAGCGGCAAACCGTTGACCATCGAGTTTCTCGACAGCTCCAACTTCATGCAGCCTCATCTGACGCCGTTCATGCAGAATCTCGGCCGGCTCGGCATTCAGGCCAATCTTCGCGTCGTCGACGCGGCGCAGCTCAAGAGCCGTACGGAAGCGTTCGATTTCGACGTCGTCACCGAGGCGCTGCCCGGAACGACGACGCCGGGGGTCAGTTTGCGGGTGGTCTTCTCATCGGCCGCCGCGGCACGAGAACGGTTCGCGCAATCTGGCCGGCGTCGCCGATCCCGTCGTCGACATGCTGATCGAGAAAATCGCGACGGCGCAATCGCGCGACGAACTCAACACGGCCGCCCGAGCGCTCGACCGGACCTTGCGCGCCGGCCACTATTGGGTGCCGAACTGGTATCGCGACACCGCCTGGATCGCCCATTGGGACGCCTTCTCCCGGCCCGAGCGCCAGCCCCGGCTCGGCACCGGCGCGCCCGGCTCCTGGTGGTGGGACGAAGCGAAGGCCAAGACCATTGGACTCTGAGAGGCGCTTGGCGCTCCCCCCGGCTGAGACCGGCTGACGAGGCATGCTCGCCTATATCCTGCGGCGCTTGCTGCTCATGATCCCGACCATCCTCGGCATCATGGCGGTCTCGTTCGCGATCGTGCAATTCGTGCCCGGCGGGCCGGTCGAGCGTGCGATCGCGCAACTGCAGGGCACGGACCAGAGCTCGACGGCTGGGTTCGGCGGCGGGGGCGGGCAGATCGGGGCCGGCGCGGCGCAGGCGGGCGGCGACATCGCTTCGCGCTATCGCGGCTCGCAGGGCCTCGATCCGAAATTCATCAAGGAGCTGGAGAAGCAGTACGGTTTCGACAAGCCGGCGCTGGAGCGGTTCTGGATTCTGGTCCGCGACTATTCGACCTTCAACTTCGGCAAGAGCTACTACCGCGACGTGCCGGTCCTCCAGCTGATCAAGGAGAAGCTGCCGGTCTCGATCTCGCTCGGCCTGTGGATGACGTTCATCTCCTATGCGATCTCGATTCCGCTTGGCGTCAGCAAGGCGGTGAGGGACGGCTCGCGCTTCGACACCGCGACCTCGGCGCTGGTCATCTTCGGCTATGCGATCCCGAGCTTCCTGTTCGCCGTCCTGCTGGTGGTGCTGTTCTGCGGCGGATCGTTCTGGCAGATCTTCCCGCTGCGCGGGCTCACCTCCGACAATTTCGCCGATCTCTCCTGGCCGCAGAAGATTCTCGACTATCTTTGGCACATCACGCTGCCGGTGACGTCATTGGTGCTCGGCTCTTTCGCGACCTCGACTCTCCTGACCAAGAATTCCTTTCTCGACGAGATCAAGAAGTCCTACGTGCAGACTGCGCGCATGAAGGGCCTGACCGAGCGGCGGGTGCTTTACGGCCACGTATTCCGCAACGCCATGCTGATCGTGATCGCCGGATTCCCCGGCGCCTTCATCGGCGCGTTCTTCACCGGCTCGCTCCTGATCGAGCAGGTGTTCTCGCTCGACGGCCTGGGCTATCTCTCCTACGATTCGCTCATTCAGCGCGATTACCCGGTGGTGCTCGCCAACCTCTATATCTTCGCCCTGATCGGGCTGGTGGTGAATCTCATTTCCGACCTCACCTATACCTGGATCGATCCGCGCATCGACTTCGAAACCCGCGAGGTTTGAGCGTGACGGTGGACGGGGTGCAGCCCGATCGAGGCGATCTCCCTTCTCCCCTTGCGGGAGAAGGTGGCCCGCAGGGCCGGATGAGGGGTGGCGCCGAAGGCGCGTTGCGCCTCGACCCCTCACTCCCGACCCCTCTCCCGCAGGGGGAGAGGGGAGAGCGGCAACCGCGCGCCGAGGTCGAGCGGCGGCCATGGCTCTCGCCGATGAACCAGCGGCGGCTCGACAATTTCCGCCGCAACAAGCGCGGCGCCTGGTCGCTGCGCATATTCTTGGTTCTGTTCGTCGCTTCGCTGTTCGCCGAATTCATCGCCAACGACCGGCCGCTGATCGCCTCCTACAAGGGAGAAATCCTGTTTCCGGTATTGTTCGACTATCCGGAGGAGAAATTCGGCGGGTTCGAGGCGCGCGCGGATTTTCGCGGCTCGTTCGTCGCCGACGAAGTGAAGGCGCACGGCTGGATGATCTGGCCGCCGATCCGGTTCGCCAACTCGACCACGATCCTTGATCCGCCGACGCCACTGCCGACGCCGCCGACCTGGATGCTGAGCGAGGCTCAGTGCCGCGCGGCGCTGGAGAAGCAGGGGGCGAAGGACGCGGCTACGGTTTCCCGCCCTTGTGGCCAGCTTGAGCCGTTGTGGCTTGGCTCCGATCAGGACGGGCACGACATCGTCGCCCGCCTCATCTATGGCTTTCGCATCTCGATCCTGTTCGGTCTCACGCTTGCGGGCGTCTCGTCGGTCATCGGCGTTTTCGCTGGCGCGGTGCAGGGCTACTTTGGCGGCTGGCTCGATCTCACCATGCAGCGGGTGATCGAAATCTGGTCGTCGCTGCCGCATCTCTACATTCTCATCATCCTGTCGGCGATCCTCGCGCCGAGCTTCTTCGTCCTGCTGACGATCCTCCTCCTGTTCTCGTGGGTGAGCCTCGTCCATCTGGTCAGGGCCGAGTTCCTCCGGGCGCGCAACTTCGAATATGTCAACGCCGCGCGCGCGCTCGGCCTCTCCAACGCCAAGATCATCGTCAAGCACGTCTTGCCGAACGCGATGGTGGCGACGCTGACCTTCCTGCCGTTCATCGTCAATTCTTCGATCAGCACTCTGACCTCGCTCGACTTCCTCGGCCTTGGCATGCCGCCCGGCTCGCCCTCGCTCGGAGAGCTTCTGCTTCAGGGCAAGTCGAACCTGTCGGCGCCGTGGATCGGACTCTCCGCCTTCGTCGTGACGGCGCTGATGCTGTCGCTTCTCATCTTCATCGGCGAAGCTGTGCGCGACGCCTTCGACCCCAGGAAGACATTCTCGTGAGCGAGGCCGAGCCGCTCCTCGATGTGCGCGATCTCTCGATCGCCTTCGCGCAAGGGAGCGAGCGCCGGACCGTGGTCGACGGCGTCTCGTTCCAGCTCGAGAAGGGCCGCGCGCTGGCGCTGGTCGGCGAATCCGGCTCGGGCAAGACCGTCACCGCGCAGGCGATCGTGCGCCTCCTGCCGCAGCCCGCCGCCAGCTATCCGACCGGCGAGATCCTGTTTCGTGGCCGCGACGTCCTCAAAATGTCCGACGATGAATTGCGCGCCATGCGCGGCTCCGCCGTGACCATGGTGTTTCAGGAGCCGATGACCTCGCTCAATCCGCTGCATACGATCGAGCGGCAAATCGGCGAGATCATCGCTCTCCATCACGGCCGCGCCGCCGCGACAACTCAGAAAATCGTCGAGCTTCTGACCGAGGTCGGCATTGCCGATCCCGCCCAGAGGCTCGGCGCCTATCCCCACCAGCTCTCCGGCGGGCAGCGACAGCGGGTGATGATCGCGATGGCGCTCGCCAATCGTCCCGATCTCCTGATCGCCGACGAGCCGACGACGGCGCTCGACGTCACCGTGCAGGCGCAGATCCTCAAGCTGCTCAAGGACCTGCAGTTGAAGCTCGGCATGGCGATGCTGTTCATCACCCATGATCTCAACGTCGTGCGCAGGATCGCCGACGAGGTGCTGGTGATGCAGCAAGGAAAAATCGTCGAGGCCGGCGAGACGGCGCGGGTGTTCGCCGATCCGCGCCACCCTTATACGCAGGCGCTTCTCGCCGCCGAGCCCAAGGGCGATCCGCCGGCCGCCGACCGTTCGGCGCCGACTGTGGCGAGCACGGAGGACCTCAAGGTCTGGTTTCCGATCAAGAAGGGCTTCCTGCGCCGCACGGTCGCCCATGTGAAGGCGGTCGATGGCGTTTCGCTCACTGTGCGCGAGGGGCAGACCGTCGGCGTCGTCGGCGAATCCGGTTCGGGCAAGACCACGCTCGGCCTCGCGATACTCCGGCTCATCCGCTCCGACGGGCCGATCGTCTATTGCGGCCGGGCGATCGACGGCCTGGATTCGAAGGCGATGCGGCCGCTCAGGCGCGAGATGCAGATCGTCTTCCAGGACCCCTATGGATCGCTCTCGCCGCGCATGTCGGTGGTCGAGATCGTCGAGGAGGGGTTGATCGCGCAGGGTGTGAGGATGAGCGCCGCCGAGCGCCGCCGCGTCGCAGCCCGCGCGCTCGCCGACACCGGCCTCGATCCGTCGACGCTCGACCGGTATCCGCATGAATTCTCCGGCGGCCAGCGCCAGCGCATCGCGATCGCTCGCGCGATGGCGCTCGATCCGCGCTTCGTCGTTCTGGACGAGCCGACGTCGGCCTTGGACATGTCGATCCAGGCGCAGATCGTGGACCTCCTGCGCGAATTGCAGCGGCGCCGCAACCTGGCTTACCTCTTCATCTCGCACGATCTCAGGGTCGTGCGGGCGCTGGCGAGCGACATCATCGTCATGCGGCGCGGCAAGGTGGTCGAAAGCGGGGAAGCGCGCGAAGTGTTCGGCGCGCCACAGAACGACTATACGCGCGCGCTGTTCGCCGCGGCCTTCGCCAACGAGGCGACGCTCGACGCTGTGGTGAGCCAGTGAGGACGCCTGCCGAGGCGAGCGCCCCCTCCACCATGCCAAAGCCCGTCGTGAGACGGGCGTCCTTACGGACGCCCTATGGCATGGTCCCCCTCCCCCGCTCCGCAGGGGAGGATTCGCCAACGGCGCCGTGCGTATCCTCCCATGCCGCGCAGCGGCGGGGGAGGGGGACCGTCCGAAGGACGGTGGAGGGGGCGGGGAGGGGACCGTGACCCGCGCGATCCTCATCGTCCTCGACTCCGCCGGCTGCGGCGGCGCGGAGGACGCCAAGGCTTACGGCGATGAGGGAGCGGATACGCTCGGCCATATCGCCGAGGCCTGCGCGGCAGGCAAAGGCGACCGCGAGGGCTTGCGCCGCGGCCCCTTGCGGCTGCCGCGCCTCGAGGCGCTCGGCCTTGGCCACGCGATGCAGGCTTCGACCGGCCGCGCGCCGCGGGGCTTTGCGCTCCCCGAACCGCGCGGCCAGTGGGGCTTTGGCGTCGAGACCTCTCGCGGCAAGGATACGCCCTCCGGCCATTGGGAGCTGACCGGAACGCCGGTTGATTTTGACTGGGGCTATTTTCCCGAGACCATCCCCGCCTTCCCCGAGACGCTGATGCGGGCGCTGATCACCGAAGGCAAGCTCGCGGGCATCATCGCCAACCGCCACGCCTCGGGGACCAAGGTGATCGAGGATTTCGGCGAGGAGCATCTGCGGACGCTAAAGCCCATCTGCTACACTTCGGCCGACTCGGTTCTTCAGATCGCCGCGCATGAAGAGGCCTTCGGGCTTGAGCGGCTCTACGATCTCTGCCGCATCGCGCGCCGTCTCTGCGACCCGCTCAACATCGGCCGCGTCATCGCCCGGCCTTTCGTCGGCGCAGGCGCCAAAGATTTCGTCCGCACCGCCAATCGCAAGGATTTCGCGATTCCTCCGCCCGACGGCAATCTGCTGCAGCGAGCGGCGCGCGGAGGCCGGGCGGTCGTCTCGATCGGCAAGATCGGCGACATTTTTGCCCATCGCGACACCGGGAGCGAGCGCAAGGGCAAGAGCAACGACGGCAATGTCGATCTCCTCATCGATGCTCTCAAGACAAACGCGGACGGCGGCCTTATGTTCGTCAATCTGGTCGATTTCGACACCGAATGGGGCCACCGTCGCGACGTCGCCGGCTATGCCGCGTGCCTCGAGGCTTTCGACAGCGCCTGGGCGACATCGAAGCCGCGCTGCGGCCCTCAGACTTTTGCGTCATCACCGCCGACCACGGCAACGATCCGACCTTCCGCGGGTTCGACCATACCCGCGAGCACGTGCCGATTCTCGCTTTCGGCGCCGGCGCTCCGCGCGGGCCCGATCGGCGCGCGGACGAGCCTCGCCGACGTCGCCGAGACGATCGCGACGAAGCTCGGCCTTCCGCAGCGGACCGCATGGGCGAGCCTGGGCCGCATGAGCTTCGTCCTGGACGAGCGGCTGGCGCGCGACACGTTCGTCATCGGCGACATGGCGCTCTCGCGCGTGCTGCTGATGAACGACGCCCGCTGGCCCTGGCTCATTCTGGTCCCGCGGCGCGAGGGCGCCGTCGAGCTCGTCGATCTCGACCCCGCCGATCGGACGCGACTGATCGAAGAGGCGGCGTCGGCGGCCGGTTTTCTCAAGGCTCATGCCGGCGCGGACAAGATCAACCTCGGCGCGCTTGGCAACGTCGTCCGCCAGTTTCATCTGCACGTCGTCGCGCGCACGACCGGCGACCCCGCTTGGCCCAGCCCGGTCTGGGGGCGCGGCGCTCCGGAGGCTTATCTTGAGGCCGACGCTCGGGCGCTGATCGCGGCGGCGCAAAGGAGTTTGGGGTCCATTGCGAGGAGCGCAGGCGATCCAGAGAACGAAGGGCGCTCTACGATCCCTGGATTGCTTCGCTCCGCTCGCAACGACGGGATGGTCGACCCAAATGCAATTTGCTAGGGGAGGGGCCGCATTGCGCGGGCCGATGGAAACCGCCATAAGCTCCCGCTTCGCCAAGTGACGGAGGCCGTCGTGTCCGACGCATTCCAGGACCGTGAGAACACGTTCGAAAAGCAGTTCGCTCACGATGAGGACCTGCGCTTCAAGGCCGTCGCCCGGCGCAACAAGCTGCTCGCGCTCTGGGTCGCCGAAATGAAGAAGCTTTCGCCTGCGGAGGCGGAGAACTACGCGCACGAGTTCGTCGCAGCCCAGGTGGGCAAAAGCGACGATGACGTCGCCGCCGCGCTCGACGCCGCCCTCGCGGGCGCCAGCGTCGACCTCTCAGACCACCGCCTGCGCAAGAAGATGGACGAGGAACTGGCCGAGGCGGTCGCGTCGATCAAGGCGGGGAAGTAGGCGCCATGTCTGAAAAACAGGCGTCATGACATTTGCTTGATAAAATCAGAAATCGCGTGTATTGTGAGCCCAATGGAGACACGCATCGAGCCATGGCCGGGCAAGGCGGCGGCAAGACCGACGCCATAAGGACAGCAAGGGAAGAAAATGAGTTGAATCGGCCATAAGGCTTTGAAAAGTCTCGATTCCAAAAAGCAAAAGAAAGCAAAAGAAAGCGTTTTCGTTTTTGTCCATTTTCGCTGGTTTGCGTGCGTATGCTTCGAGATTTGAGCTACGGGCCTGGCTTCGCCAGCGGCGCGAATGTCGCCGCGACCTCCTCATAGACCTCGCGCTTGAACGGCACGACAATTTCCGGCAGCCGCTCGAACCGCTCCCAGCGCCAGTCGTCGAACTCGGCGTCATGGGCGCCATCGGCCGGGCGGCGCACATCGATCTCCTTGTCCGGGCCGATGAAGCGGAACAGGAACCATTTTTGCGTCTGCCCCCGATAGCGCCCGCTCCAGCGTCCACGCGCGCCGTTCGGCAAATCATACTTGAGCCAGCGCGGCAATTCGGCGATCAATTCGATCGAGCGCACATTGGTTTCCTCCCACAGCTCGCGCTTGGCGGCTTCGAGCGGCTCTTCTCCCTTGTCGATGCCCCCCTGGGGCATTTGCCACGACCGCGCGTCCAAGAGCTCGGCGCCGCGCTTGCGTTTGCGATGGCCGATCAAGGCGTCGCCGTCGCGATTGACGAGCGCGACGCCGACACAGGGCCGATACGCGAGATCGTTGCTCATGCGCTCATCGGCTGAAGGTTTGGGTTTGCGCGGATGGGCTTGGCCCAGCCGACATCAACGCGGACAGCGGAACCAGGGCGACGCCCTTCGATTCGAGGCCGTTCGCCCATCGGGCCAATCGCTCGACGCTCGCCGGCGAAGCCGAGGCTACGCCGATCGCAGACCCGCGTTCGCGGGCGCGGTCGAGCAGCCGCGCCAGGGCCGCTTCGACCCCCTCGGGCGTTGGGTTGGCGTCGACGATGAGGTCGGCGCGCGCCGACGGCATGGCCAATGTCTGGGCGACCTCGGGCGCGACGCTCCGCGGGGAAGCGCCGTCGTCGAGATAGCCAAGGCCCCGCGCGGCAATTTCCGTCAGAACCGGCGACATACTCCTCGCATCGGCGGTGAATTTGCCGCCAAGATGATTGACCACGGCAACATAGCCGGTGAAACGGCTCATGAGCCAGCGCAGCGAGTTGAGATTTTCGGCGTTTGAGGCTGACGTCTTCAAAGGATGGGGCGTCGCATCGCCGGCTCCATCCGAAAAATCCTCCATCGGCGCCTGGAGAACCGTCTCGTGCCCTGCCTCTCTCGCTTCAGCGGCGCGTTGCTCGATCGCCGCTCCATAGGGCGCAAACCCGAGCGTCACCGCTCCCGGCAGTTTGGCGACGGCGGCTTCCGTGCTCTCGGCGTTGAGGCCAAGGCCACCCACCAGGAGGGCGATCCGCGGCGCTGCGTCTTTCAGTTTAGGGTCGAGCAGCACGGGCCTGGCGTAGACCTCGAACGGCCGCGCGCCGTCAGCGCCGACACGCGGCAACGGCCCGTAGCGCGACGTCTCGATGAGGCGCAAGTCGGGCGCGGCGTCGAGCCTGATGGCGAGCGACCGCTCAACGTCAATAATGCGCGCATTGGGGGGCCCGCCGCCGCCAGTGCGCGTGACCTTCACCCCGCTTGCCGCCTCCACCTGATCGGCCGAGGCGATGGCGGGCGGCGTCGGCTCCTTGAGGCTTGCGGTCGCGTCGGGAGCTGGGGGCGCGGCCAGCGCCGGCGTGACTTCAACCTTGGCCACCGCGAAAGGCTCGCCGCCAAGCGGCGCGTCGCGCTTCATCAGCGTCACCAGGCTGACCGCCGTCGCAAAGGCGATGGCGCAAAGAAAAGCGCTCCCGGCCGCGCGCCATCGACCCGCGTGCGGCGGCGCCACAACGGCAAGCCCTAGCGGCTCGTTGAGTTCGTCTCGCACCGCCGCCGACGTCCTTCCTTCACCCGTTCGGAAGCCTGCCGAATCAGCCTTGTCCGGAACTATACTCCGTCGCGGTCGCGCGCGCCGTGGCCGCGCCCCGACCTCCAACGAGGGGCTACGCCGCGATTGACCCCGCGCCTCGCGCTTCCGATAGTCCGCTGACCCCGAGGCCCGCCCCATGCCCATGGATCCGCTCTTGCAACCTTTCCAGCTGCGCGGGCTGACTCTGCGTAACCGCTTGATGTCGACGGCGCACGAGCCGGCCTACACCGAAGACGGCATGCCGAAGAGGCGCTACCGGCTCTATCACGCCGAAAAGGCCAAGGGCGGCATCGCGCTCACCATGATCGGCGGCTCGTCGGTGGTCGCCCCAGACAGTCCGCAGGCGTTCGGCAACATCCAGCTCTACAAGGACGAATGTGTGCCATGGCTCAAGGAGCTCGCCGACGACGTACACGAAAAGGGCGCCGCGGTGATGATTCAGATCACCCATCTCGGTCGCCGCACCAGCTGGAGCAAGGACGATTGGCTGCCGGTCATCGCCCCTTCAAATGTGCGTGAGGCGGCACATCGCGCATTCCCTAAAGCGATGGAGGATTGGGACATCGCCCGTGTCATCTCAGCCTACGCCGACGCGGCCGAGCGGGTGAAGGCCGGTGGGCTCGATGGGATCGAATTCGAGTGCTACGGGCATCTCATCGACCAGTTCTGGTCGCCGGCCACCAACAAGCGCGCCGACGAATATGGCGGGTCGATCGACAACCGCCTGCGTTTTGGAATGGCGGTGTTCGAGGCGGTGCGGCGGCGCGTCGGTCCAGCTTTCCTCATGGGCGCGCGGCTCGTCTGCGACGAGGACTGGGAGCGCGGGTTGAGCCGCGACGAGGGCCTGACGATCGCGCGCCGCCTGACCAGCTCCGGGCTGATCGACTTTCTCAACGTGATCCGCGGCCACATCGATAGCGACGAAGCGCTGAGCCGGGTGATCCCCGGCATGGGCGAGCGTTCGGCCCCGCATCTCGACTTCGCCGGCGAAGTCCGCGCCGAAACGCGCCTGCCAACCTTTCACGCCGCCCGCATCCAGGACGTCGCGACCGCGCGCCACGCCATCGAGAGCGGCAAGCTCGACATGGTCGGCATGACCCGCCCGCATATGGCTGATCCGCATATCGGGCTCAAAATCGCCGAGGGGCGCGAGGCCGAGATCCGCCCTTGCGTCGGCATGGGCTATTGCATCGAACTCGATCTACGGGGGTCAGGCCGTATGCATCCACAACCCGGCGACCGGCCGTGAGGCGACCATCCCCCACGTCGTCCCGCGTTCGCAAGGGCCGAAACGCAAAGTGGTCGTCGTCGGCGCGGGCCCCGGCGGTCTCGAAGCGGCGCGGGTGGCCGGCGAACGCGGGCACGACGTCGTCGTTCTCGAGGCGGCGGCCAAGCCTGGCGGCCAGATCGTGCTCGCCGCGGCGCTCAAGCGCCGGCGCGAGATCATTGGAGTCGTTGACTGGCGTATGCGTGAATGCGACCGCCTCGACGTCGCCTTTCGATTCAACGTCTTTGCCGGGGCGGACGACGTGCTTAGGCTCAACCCCGACGTCGTCGTCATCGCTACCGGCGGCGCGCCCAATGTCGAGTTTCTCGACTCCGGCGGCGAACTCGCGGTGACCAGTTGGGACTTGCTCTCGGGCGCCGCCCGACCGAGCGGCGAGGTGATCGTGTACGACGACAATGGGGCCCATCCGGGTCTCACCGCCGCCGAATTCGTCGCCGAATCCGGAGCGAAGCTTGAGATCGTCAGCCCCGAACGGATGCTCGCGCCCGATGTGGGCGGCACGTCTTATCCGCCCTATTTCCGCGCCTTCAGCCGCGCTGACGCGAAGGTTTCGCTTAACCTGAGGCTCGAATTGATCGCCCGCCGGGGCAATCGCGTCGTCGGCGTCTTCTACGACGAATATGGCCGGCGGCGGGTCGAGAAGACGGCGGACATGATCGTCGTCGAGCATGGTTCGGTTCCCGTCGACGACCTCTATTTTGAACTCAAGGCGGACTCCGTCAACCGCGGCGAGGTCGACTACGACGCGCTCATCACTGGGCGTCCCCAGACCATGCGGAGCAATCCCGGCGGCGCCTATCGCCTGTTCCGGATCGGGGACGCGGTAGCGAGCCGCAACATTCACGCCGCGATCTATGACGCGATCAGGCTCATGAAGGACATTTGATGGCGGCTAACCTCATCACGGACGTCGAGGGCGTGCGGGTCGGGTCGGTCGACGACCCGCGACTCGCCTCTGGCGTCACCGTCGTTCTGTTCGACGAACCGGCGATCGCCTCGATTGCGATCAATGGCGGCGCGCCGGCGTTGCGCGACACTGCGCTGCTCGAACCGGAAATGACCATCGAGCGCGTCGACGGCTTCGTTCTCTCAGGCGGGTCGGCCTTCGGCCTTGATGCGGCAGGCGGGGCGATGACCTATCTCGTCGAGATCGGGCGCGGCTTCGAGCACCGGGGGGCGCGGGTGCCAATCGTGCCGGGCGCGAGCCTGTTTGATCTTCTCAATGGCGGCGAAAAGGACTGGGGCCGCAAGCCGCCCTATTGGGACATGGGCCTCAAGGCTGCCTCGATCGCCGCCACCGAGTTCGCGCTCGGGACCTCCGGGGCGGGGTTCGGCGCGACAACCTATGATCTCAAGGGCGGCCTCGGCTCAGCAAGCGCGGTGACGTCGAGCGGCTTTCGCGTCGGCGCGCTCGTAGTCGTAAATTCGGTCGGGCGTGCGACGCGTGGCGAGAGCCCGCATTTTTGGGCCGCGCCCTACGAGCGCGAGGCCGAATTCGGCGGGCTGGGCTTTGGGGCCGCCGACGTCGACGACGCTCTGACGCTTCGCCTCAAGTCTGATACGCCGTCGAGCACCGATCTTGCGGTTGTCGTCACCGACGCATCGTTGACGACGACCCAGCTCAAGCGGGTCGCGATCATGGCTCAGGATGGCTATGCGCTTGCGCTTCATCCCGCTCATGCGCCGATGGACAACGACGTCGTCTTCGCCGCCGCGACGGCGCGGGCAAGCGTCGCGCCTGACATTCGTGACCTCACCGAGATTGGAATGCGGGCCGCCGAATGCGTCGCCCGCGCGGTCGCCCGCGGGGTCTACGAGGCGACGCCCCTGCCGCTTTCCCGAGCGCAGCCGACGTGGAGGCAGCGCTGGGCGAGGCATTCTACGGTCGGGTGAGATTTCGTCAGCGAAGGACTGAGGCTCAATGCCCGCGTGACGATAATTGCGCCGTCGAGTTCGGCGCCTACTAGGAAACCGCGTCGATCTTGCCGCGCGCTTCCTCTTCACGAGCATCGGGCGCGGCTCGCGGTCGATCGCCGCGCTCCGCGACAGCGTCAGCGAGCCTTACGCCGTATTTTCCGGTCCTGACGCCCTTCTCGACCACTCTCGCCGGACTCCCGGCGACGACGCAACCGGCCGCGACGTCGCGGGTGACGACCGCGCCTGGGGCCACGATGCAGCCGTCTCCGATGCTGACCCCCGGAAAGATGACCGCGCCCCAGCCGATCTGGCAGCGTTCGCCGATCCTTGTTTCGAGAGGCTGAAGGTGGGCGGAATCATGCGCCAGAATGTCGGCGCCGGACGACAGATCAGTGTAAGCCCCGATATGGACCCCGCGGAGGTTGACTTCGTCGAGGTGGGCCTTGGGGGAGATTCGACATCCCGGGCCGATATCCATGCCCCGCACCGAGCGAAGCAGAGCCGCCCGGAGACGACCGAGCGCTTCATCGAGACCCAATTTGATTCCGATCAGAACGGCGGCCATACCATCCTCGGTTCTGCCTGGCGGGTGGCTCGCGCTCCGCCCGATCTCACCACATTGCGCTCTGTTCGAATATTCAAAACACTACATTGAAGTAGAAGCACGTAAGCGTCGACAACATGAAGCTTTGGCAACACCTCCCGGTTTCGACATTGATATTGTCTTACGGCGCTTGATCGAAAGATATCGTGCACAAAAAGGAGAAACTTTTATGACCCGAGGCGCCACGGCTCGTCGTCCTTGCGGATAGCCTCCTCATTTGCGTATTGAATCCGCTTCCGCTTGGTAAGCAACAAACCAGCTAGCCCGAATAGGGTCAGCCGTCAACTCGACCAAACGGCAATTCCTGAGCCCGATCGATCGCAAACGGCGCCTGAAATGCTCGGCTGTCGCGGCGCGATTCGATCGGGCCTCCGCGGCTTGCGGCCTTCGCGAAAAGATCGCAGGATAACGTATGGGGAGTCCTTCGTCGCCCTGTCTGCGTCGATTGCGCCTCAAGACCGAAGATTGCGCTCCCGCGGAATTGTTCCACCAGTGGCGCGGCGCGCTCGGCGAGGTGTTCGAAGTTCGCGCGACTCCCTCGGAGATCGCGACTTTCCAGGGCGAGATCGATGTCCACGCCTCGGCGCGCCATGTGCTGAGCGCGAGTCGGCACTCACCGCTTTCGCTCGTTCGCCGCTGTCCTGCCGCCGGCCAGGAAAGGTTTGCGATCTCGCTCCAGATCAATGGCTCGGCGGTCGGGCTTGCAGGCGACGGTCCGATGCGGACCGATCCCGGCGACATCATGTTTATCGACCTGTCCCAAGCGTTGACTATGCGGCAATCGTCGCCGGAGGGCTTGGTGGACGGGGTAACGCTATGGACGGCGCGCGACCGAATTCTGCCGCTCGTCTCCGACGAAAACGCGCTGCACGGTTTGGTCCTCAAGGCCGAGTCGCCCGCCGGAGCGGTGGTCGGTGCGACCATGCGGGCCTTCGCCGGGTCTGCGCCGAAGATGCGGCTGGCCGATTTTGACGCGGTCGCCGAGGGTCTGGTCGCTCTTGCGACCAAATCGATCGCCCCTGTGGTCGCGCGAGCCGGCGATCTCGCGGTTACGCCGCCGCTGGCTTCGTTCGTGACCATACGCCGCTACATCGACCGCAAGCTCGCGACGCCGGAATTGGGCGCGGATACGATCGCGGCCGAGTTTGGCCTGTCGCGCGCCTCGCTCTATCGCCTGTTTGAACCCGCTGGCGGCATCGCGAAATATATCCGCAAGATGCGGCTGAGCCGGGCCTATCAGGAGATCACCGCGGCCGAATTCTCCAATCGACGGATCGGACACATCGCCTATCAGCTCGGGTTCAAGAATGTGAGCGCTTTCAGCCGACTGTTTCACGAGATTTACGGCGTGACGCCGGGAGAGGCGCGCGAGCGCGCGCGGGAAACCGTTGCGAAGCCCGAATACGCCGTCCCGGCTCGGCCCGGCGAGTCGCTAACCCGCTGGCTCGACGCGCTTACCGGTTGAGCCAAGTGGACGGCGCGCTTGACCCGCGTGACGCCGCTTAGCGGTTGCGCGGCAGCACGCTACGCAGTCGTCGGTGAAGAATCCCGGCTCGCCTGATTTTTCAGCTGATAGAGCATCGGGAAGTCATCGCGTTTGCAGGAAAGCAGCGTCCGAAGGCGTTCTTCACAGACGAACTCGAGCGAGTAGCGTGAAAGTTCGGCACGACAGCGTCGGTGGCTGGCCGCCGCAGACAAGTTCTGTTTGGCGACAATTCTCTCACCACTACCTGTTCTTCCCCGCATACGGGTTCTCGCCACCGGAGCGCATCGACAGGCGGATGGGGACGCCCCTGAGGCCGAAGGTTTCACGCAGGCCGTTCACAAGGTAGCGCTTATAGCTCTCGGGTATGCTTCCGACGGCGCTCCCGAACAGGACGAAGAACGGCGGGCGCGCCTTCGGCTGGGTGATGTAGCGGATCTTGACCCTCCGCCCAGAGACGGCGGGCGGCGGCGTCGTGTCGATCACCGGCTTAAGCCATCGGTTGAGTTGCCCGGTCGAAATACGGGTGTTCCAGATCGCGTCCGTGCCGATGATCGCCTCCATCAGTCGGTCGAGATGGGCGCCGGTTAAGCCTGAAACGGGAACGACGCGCGTTCCACGCAACTGCGGCAGCAGGCGGTCGGCCTCCGCGCGCAGTTCGCGCGCCCTATCGCTTTTGTTGTCGATCAAATCCCATTTGTTGAGGCCGATGACGAGCGCCCTGCCTTCCTGCTCGACCAGATCAGCGAGAGCGAGATCCTGCCGTTCGAATGGGACCGTGGCGTCGAGGAGCAGCACTACGATTTCTGCGAACCGGACGGCTCTCAGCGCATCCGCGACGGCGAGCTTTTCGATCTTCCCGACGACCCGTGAGCGCCGGCGCAGGCCTGCGGTGTCGAAGATCTTGAGCTTCCGCCCGCGCCACTCGGCGTCGAGCCCGATGCTGTCTCGAGTAATGCCGGGCTCGGGCCCGGTCAGCAGACGGTCCTGACCGAGGATGTTATTGACGAGCGTCGATTTTCCGGCGTTCGGCCGTCCGAGCACTGCTATTCGGAGCGGCTTGGCGAGGTCGAGCTCGCTGCCATCCTCCTCGTCGCCGAGGACGAGCGGGGGGGCGGCTTCCTCTCCGTGCGGATCCAAGCGCGCGAGGCTCGGCAGGACTTCGACGAGTGCGTCATAGAGGTCGCCCAGGCCCTCGCCGTGCTCGGCGGAGAGCGCGATCGGGTCGCCAAGGCCGAGGCCGAACGCGTCATAGACGCCGTCGCGGCCGGAACCTCCCTCGGCCTTGTTGGCGATGACGATGATCGGCTTGCCGGCGCGGCGCACGGCTTGAGCGAAATGCCGGTCGGCCCCTGTGAGGCCGGCCCGCGCATCGACGACGAACAGGATCACATCGCAGTCTTCCAGCGCGGCCTCCGTCTGCGCCCGCATCCGCCCGGCGAGCGTTTCAGGATCGCTCTCCTCGAGACCAGCCGTGTCGACAATGGTGAAGGCGAGATCGGCGAGCCGCGCGTCGCCCTCGCGCCGATCGCGGGTGACGCCCGGCTCGTCGTCGACCAACGCGAGCTTCCGGCCAACCAGCCGATTGAACAGCGTCGACTTGCCGACGTTCGGCCGGCCGATGATCGCGACCTTGGCGCTCATGTATCTTCAGCCGCTTCGGCCGGTTGACGCCGGCGTCGGGAATTACTTCGCAGCGGTTCGGTTCGCGGCCACGAGTCCAAGCCAACGGCTCGCCAATTGCCGCTCGTCCTGTGAGACTTGAGGATCGCCGAGCACACCATCGAGCTGTTTGGCGGCGTCGTCATAATCGTTGCGGGCGAGCGCCAGCGCGGCGAGATCGAGCCTAGCCAGGCGACGAAAAGGTCCATCCGCAGCTGAAAGAGAGGTCAGCGCCGCCTCGCCTTTCTGTTCCTCGTCCGGAATGCCGACCCGGAGCAGCGCCGCGCGAAGACGGGCGCCGTCGCGCAGCAGCGGGTCGATTGCGGCGTCGCCGGCAACCGCGTCAAAGGCGGCGGCAGCGCCCCGCGGATCGGTCTGAGCTTTGGCGCCGGCGGCAGCCATTTGCGCCAGGGCGCGATAGCCGCTCGGGGCCTGGGCTGCGATCGTGTCAAAACCCGCCTTTGCCTCGTCGAGCTTGCCGGCCTCGAGCGCCGCCAGCGCCTGCTGGAACTGGTCGCCCGCCGCCTGCCGCGCCTTTTCGCCCTCATATTGCCAATAGCGAAAGCCAGCCGCAGCGAGCACGATCACCGCAGCGCCGGCCAGGATCAGGTTTTGGTATTTCTTCCAGAATTCCGCCGCCTTGTCGCGCCGGACTTCCTCGTCAACTTCCTGAAAGATGTCACTCATTCTCGGGTCGCCCTATCACAGCGGAACCGCGAAAGCGAGCCTGAGCGCCCGAGGGTGACGCGCTCGCGGCTAGGGGAGGTGAATAAAAAGTCAGAGGCGAGGTTTTAGCGCGCAAGGCTCGACGCCGCGCAAACAGGCGACGATATTAGCCGGAGTTCATGGACTTGAAACCAATGCCCAGCGAACGCCGACCCGGAGCTGGCCTTTTGGCCTTGCGGGTTCTGGCGCGCGCCGTTCGGCCCGTCGTCGTGATCGCGCTTCTCGGGACCTCGGTCGCCCTTGTCTCGACCAGTCGGGGCGTGGCCGAGGATTCTGCGCCGCTTGTGTCGGCGGACCGCATCGAGGATCTGCCCACGACCGGGCCGGACCCGTTTCCCGCGATGGACAATTTTGCCTGGCGCGCATTCGTCGCGCTCAACTGGCCTTCCCTCGCCGATCCCGAACATCGCGGAATCGCGGATCGGGGCAAGACTCCCGGCGATCCCGGCCCACGGGTCTGGGAGACCTTCAAATCCCGGTATGAACTGTTTCAGGTCGGGCCCGACGGGCGCCCCACAGCCCCAAGGCCCTGGGCGACCTACAGCGCGCGTAACCCCTGCGGGATTGATGCGGGCAGCCGATCCAAGACGCTCGCATCGTTCGAGCCGTTCCTGGATTTCAATCAATCCGCGTTTCTTCCCGGCGTCGCGGCCAATCCGCTGGTGGCGCAGAACCGCACCTACGTTCGCTACGAAGTGCGCATCAACGAGCCAGAATATTCGGCGCTTTCGCTCACCGGCTGGAGCCAGGCCGAGAACTTGCCTGACGCGGCTCACCCCGCGCATCTTCCCGCCGGTTCGATTGCCGTCAAGGCCGCGTGGCGCCTGCTGACTCCGGCGGACACACCGGCGATCAGGGCGCGCTATTACGTGGTCGAGAACACCGAAGTCGTCGACGTCGCCAAGTCGCTTGCCGCCGGTCGCACCGTCTGCTCGACGAGCGACGTCGCCCTGGTCGGTCTGCACCTCGTCATCCGGACAAAGGATCGACCACAGGGCTTGTGGAGCAGCTTTGAGCACGTCGACAACGTGCCGCCGGTCGGCGAAGGCGGGGCGCGCGGGCCCGACGCCAAGGACGCGGGCGCGCCCTATTCCTTTTTTGATCCGGCGAAACCCGATCTCGGCCTCTGGCCGACGTTTGGCTCGCCCAGAACGCTCCCGGTCAGTCTTGAAAATCCGCCTAGCCTTCACCCTGAGCCGATGCAGGTGGTGCGCCGTCATCCTGTCCATCCATCGACGATGGCGATGAACCGAGCCTATTGGGCGGCGCCGGGAATTAAGGGAACAGTGTGGGAGCATTACATGCTGGTCGCCAGCCAATGGCCGACCGTCACCGCTCCTGTCGATTCGCATAACGACGGCGGCTATTTTCCCGGAGCAACGCTTCCGCCGGACCCGGCGCGGGAGAACTACAAGTCTTCCGACGCCGACGGTCCGCCGAAGGAAAATCTGGTCAACACGACAATAGAGACATATCTGCAAGACCCGCCGTCGAGCTGCATGTCCTGTCATCAGAGCGTTTCCAACGCGCTCGGGCGGGACTTTGTCGGGATCCTCGCCTCCTTTCGGTGAAGCGGGCGCAGCGTTCAGGGTGCGTGCGAGACGAGCCTCGCGTCTAGGATGACGATATTGCCGCCGTCGAGGGTGAAGTCGATGGTGTCGCCCTGCAAGCGCCAATCTCGGATATGCGCCTCTGAGCGAGGGCCTGCGGCGATTGACGGCGGGCGAATTTAGAATCATTCTAAATATGGTGGAGCGGCCCGCACTTGGTGCGGCGAGCGCGCCTCGCGAGTTGGTCCCGACGGAGAAGACGCTCATGGGTCAGACGTGCAACAACAATTCCGGTGTCAGCCGCCGTTCCATCCTTCTGGCCGCTGCTGGCGCCGCGCCTCTGCTCGCGCTGACTGGCGGCGAAGCGCAGGCGAAACTGGCGATGACCGCGGTTAAGTATCAGCCGGACCCAAAGGACGGAAAGCAGTGCGACGGCTGCAATTTCTTCGTCGCTCCCAATTCGTGCAAGATGGTCGACGGCGAAATCGCCCCGACCGGCTGGTGCTCTCTTTGGGTCAAGAAGCCGGCGTGAAGCAATAGCGCTCGGCCGCGTCCGCGCCGGTCCCGGCAGGCCGCTCAACCGGGGCGCGTGAGCCGCCCCTCCGCCTCAATCTCGACCTTCATTTCCGGCCGGAGCAGCGCCGAGACGATGACGATCGTCGCCACGGGGCGAATCGCGCCGAAGACTTCGCCCTGCACCCGCAGCACTGGCTCGCAATCCGCGGCGTCGGTGACGAAGGTGCGCAGTCGCACAACGTCGCCGAGTCCCCCGCCCGCCTCGGTCATCACTCTGGTGAATGTCGCGTAGATGTTGCGTGTCTGCTCGGCGACGTCATCGGGCATCGCCATCCTTGTGTAGTCGTATCCGGTCGTCCCGGCGATGAGGACCTCGTCGCCACGAATGAGCGCGCGCGAATAGCCGTAGAGCTTTTCGAACGGCGAGCCCGACGAAACGAGGCGGCGATCGGATCCCTCGTCGGTCATGCGAACTCCATGATCGCCGCGTCGACCGCCAGCGAATCGCCTTCCTTGCACAGTATCGCCTTGATCGTCGCATCGCGTTCAGCGTTAATCACATTCTCCATCTTCATCGCTTCCACCATGCATAGCTGGTCTCCGGCTTTCACTTCCTGGCCGACCTTGACCGCGATCGCCTTGACCAGACCCGGCATCGGACACAGCAGGAAACGTGAGCCGTCGATGTCCCTGCGCTCAATCATCAGCGCCGCCAGAGCGGCCTCGCGGCGGGTAAAGACGCGCGCATCGACCGCGACTCCGGCATGGGAGAGCGCATAGCCGTTGAGGATCGGGCGCGCCTGCACCGCGATCTCCACGCCGTCGACGGTTCCACGCCACAGCGGATCGCCCGGCGTCCAATCCGAATGAACCTCAACCCTACGGCCGTCGCCAAGCACAATCTCGACCCCGGCCTTCTTGGGGTCGATCTCGAGCTCGATCCGGCTCGCGCCCATCGCCACCACCCGCTTCAGTTCGAAGCGAATCTGCTCGGGCTCCCGCAACTGCCCGGATATGAGTCGCTTTCGACCGTTGAGCGTGTGGTCGACGTGCGCGGCGACCGAGGCAAGCATGAGCTCGGTTTCGCCCTTGGCGACAAGCGGATGGAAACCGTCCGGGAATTCTTCGGCGATGAACCCGGTCGAAAGCCGCCCTTCTCGCCAGCGAGGATGCTGCATCAGCGCCGAGAGAAATGGAATGTTGTGGCGGATGCCGTCGATGACGAAAGCGTCGAGCGCAGTCGCCTGGGCGTCGATCGCGCCTGCCCGGTCGGGCGCGTGGGTGACGAGCTTGGCGATCATCGGATCGTAGTGGATCGAGATTTCCCCGCCCTCGTAGACGCCGGTGTCATTGCGAACGGTGACGCCATGTTTTGTCCCTTCGGGCGGCGGCCGGTATTTCACCAGGCGTCCGGTCGAAGGCAGAAAACCGCGTGTTGGGTCCTCGGCGTAGACGCGGCTCTCAACCGCCCACCCTCTGAGCTGAACGTGGGCCTGCTTCAGGCGCAATGGCTCGCCCGCAGCGCTTCGGATCATCTCCTCGACGAGATCGACGCCGGTGATGAGCTCGGTCACTGGGTGCTCGACTTGCAGACGGGTGTTCATTTCGAGGAAATAAAAGCTCCGGTCCTGGCCCGCGACAAACTCGACGGTGCCGGCCGAATCGTAGTCGACCGCTCGGGCGAGCGCGACCGCCTGCTCACCCATTCGCTGGCGCGTATCTTGGTCGAGGAGCGGCGAGGGCGCCTCCTCGATCACCTTCTGGTTGCGACGTTGAATCGAACATTCGCGTTCGCCGAGATAAATGACATTCCCGTGCTTATCGCCCAGCACCTGAATCTCAACATGGCGCGGATTGACGATGAATTTCTCGACGAAAACCCGGTCGTCGCCGAAGGAGGATTTCGCCTCCGAGCGCGCTCGCGCGAAGCCCTCCGCGACCTCCTTGCGGGAATGGGCGATCCGCATGCCCTTGCCCCCGCCGCCGGCCGAAGCCTTGATCATGACCGGATAACCAATTTCGTCGGCTATCGCAGCGGCTTGCTCCGGCGATTCGATGACGCCGAGATAACCCGGCACGGTCGAGACCTTGGCGGCGTTGGCGAATTTCTTCGAATTCGATCTTGTCGCCCATAGCCTCGATGGCTTTCGGGTTGGGCCCGATGAAAACGATCTTCGCTGCGGCGAGAGCGTGGGCGAACGCGGCGCGCTCGGAGAGGAAGCCGTAGCCTGGATGGACCGCTTCGGCGCCGGTCGCCTTGCAGGCGTCAACGATCTTGTCGATGACGAGGTAGGATAACGAAGCGGCGGGCGGGCCTATGGCGACCGCCTCATCGGCCATTTCGACATGGAGCGCGTCCTTATCGGCTTCCGAATAGACGGCGACCGTCTTGATGCCCATGCGGCGCGCCGTCTTGATGATGCGGCACGCGATCTCGCCACGGTTGGCGATGAGGATCTTCTTGAACATCAGCGCCCCATTCGGCGGAAAGCGCGCGCCTTCCAATCGGGCGTTTTATTGGAAGGGCGCGGGCGCGTAAACGTCCGTTGGGCGTCGCGGACGAGTACACATCGAGCCAGGGCGCCGCTGTAGGGTCGCCTTCAATAGCAGACTTCCACCCGCCTCCAGGCGTTCTTCAGACGCGCGCGGGCGTCGTAGCAGCCAGCCGTCGGCCCCAGGACCGGCGAGGCGAACGGTGGTCCAGGCCATGGATATCCGCTGAAGCCGAAGTAGCCCGGCCCGACCCGCCAGGCGACGGGCTCGGGCGGGTAAACAAAGGGTTGAGCCTCGACCGGGCCGCCAAAGAGGACGCCAAGCCCGAGAGCAGCGGCAAAGAGCCTTGGTTCCGCT
Source organism: uncultured Alphaproteobacteria bacterium (assembly GCA_963761435.1). Classification (GTDB taxonomy): domain Bacteria; phylum Pseudomonadota; class Alphaproteobacteria; order Rhizobiales; family Beijerinckiaceae; genus Roseiarcus. Next base: position 125,280 of record CAVXHJ010000020.1, read on the forward strand.
CTTGTCATCCAGAGACCCTCCTCGATCGGGAGCAGCCGATTGAGCCACGTTGCCATCCGATAACGCGGCCGACCGCAGCCTGCAAGGCGTTCGCGCGATCGCGGCCGGACTCGCCAGCAAAGTTATCCGGTCGCCGCCGGCATCGGCCCGCCAATGCTCGGCCGGTTGCCCGAGGCGCGCGCCCTCACGGCCGCGAGGAACCAATTCGGCACGCTGTCGGCTTCCGCGAGCACATTGACCAGCGCGGCCAACGCTTCGACCGACTTGCATTCGTCGACACGGGTCAAAAGCCAAGCGGCTCGCTCTTCGTTGACCTCGCCCGCCGACAACTCCTGCCGAACGACGTGCCTCGCGATCATTTCAACAAAGAACTCTTTCCATTCCGGCGCGTTGTCCATACCTGCCCGCGCGACCGTGAAAAGCTCGTCTGCCGCTTCGCGGGTCACTTCGCCGCCGGCGAACACTTCTCGCCTCAGCCACGCGACATCCTGGGCGGTGACCCGGCGCCCGAGGATCATCGCGCTGATGATCGTCCGGCTCCTGTCGATTGCAAAACCCATCATACGCACCTGCTCAACGCCTGATCCCCCGGGTCTGACGTCGGCTGGAAGCTGCGCTCGAATATTTTCCGGCAGGTGAATCCGGCCCTAACGTAATGAAAAGCGTGCCAGCACAGTTAAGCTTCAGCAAAGCGGCATGGTAACGCGAAGATGAAGGCGACGTTAACGAACGAGTAAACACTCAACCGCGGGTTCACGCTCTTGTCATTGGACCGCCACCCCCGAAGGCGACTTAGGTTTTTCGCGGCTTGGGAACGCATAATGAGCTTCGTTGATGAAAACCGCGCTTTCGGCCGTCGCCGTGGCGGCCGTTCTCGCTCTTGCGCCGCTCGCCGCCGGGACCTACGCCGCCGCTGATGATTTGCAGCAGCAGCACGCTCGCTTCAGCTCGGAGGACCGCGCCGCTTTCCTCGAGGCGCGCATCGCTCGCGTCGGAGCGCTTGAGCGCCCGCGCCGCCGACCTGCAGAAACTTGCCGCCGCCGCCAAGCCGCTTTACGACAGTCTCGACGACAGTCAGAAGCGCCGGTTTGCCATACTTTTCCGTGGGTCGATGGGTCGCGGACAGTGGCGCCATTCTCGCCGCGAGGGGTGAGGCGGACCAAAGCGCACGTCATCCTGCGGCGAAACACTACGCGCAGCCGGGGGTCCTGAGCGCGCGCCCTTTCATCATCGTCAAACTGACCCGTGAGCGGTCAGGGTTCCAGCCCGTGACGACGGCAGGCCGCCTCGAGGTACGACCCAGGCGGCGGCGAACCTTTGGCCAGCCGGCGTAAGACGGAATTCCAAAGGTGGATCGCTCTTGTTTCGTTCGTCAGTTGGCTTTCCACCGGTTCTGGCGGACCCAACAGCAATTTGGCGTCCCGATGCCTGATGGGGTGAAAAACGGACCGGTGCTTGGCTAGTTTCGAGACACGATACTTCTTCGCCAAATACGTCAGCATCATCGGCCCGAATGTGCCCCAGCGGTAATTTTCCGGACGAATGTCGCCCTCGGTCAGCCGCCTCCAGTAGAAGATGGCGGTTTTTCTGGGCCCGTAGAACGGCGGTCTCCAGTTGACATGAGATATGCTGCAGAGCTCGCGAACCATCTCCGAATCCCGCGGGAGCCGCAGGACCGAACCGTTTATCATCGTTTCGTGCTCCCAGCTGAAGACATATTGATCATGGAAATCTATTGGCCTTATGAAATAGAGGTCTAAATCCACCCAATAACCCAGCCCTTTCGCTTGCATGGCGTAGCGAAAAAAATCCGTGCCGAGCGTGGCCCAACCGCCGTCGAAATATCTCGACAGCGACGCGTACGGAAGCACCTCTTTGGCGTCGCGCAGTTCGACTCCGTCCGGAACGCCGTGGAGCTTTTCCGGCCCATAGGAATAAAGCGTGAAGGGGTGGCCGACAGACAGTGCCGAGACCATGGTCAGGCGTTCGAGATAGCCAAGCCGTTCGCCGATCCATAGCGAATGCAACCGATCGAGCATTCTTTCCCCACGGACGCGCCTTAACTGATGATTAGGTCTTCGTTCCGCGACGCTTTGCGCGCAAGACCTATTCGAGCGCCAATCGTCCTTCTGGCACGTGATCGCTCTCGCGCCAACACGCTCGCCCCGCGAAAAAGCGAGCTGCGCGCCACATCCCTGCCGCAGGGCATCTCCGTCCCGTGGCGACGGACCCCGCGTCGGCGTCGCATTTCATGTGAACACGAGCGCAGTTCCTGTGGCCGGGCGTCCGGGATTATGACAAAGTTTGAGGTTAGCCCTCCGGCGAGGGCCGACAGGAGGAGTTGATGGCGAAGGGTCAGATGCGAAGCAACAAGGAGGCCAAGAAGCCAAAGTCAGACAAACCGAAGGGCTCGGTGTCTGAGTATAAGAAGTCGCAGGGGGCGACGGGCCAGGCTCTGAATCCGCCAGGCAAGAAGTCCTGAACCGAAAAGCCGGCAGGGCGGGCCGACGGGCGGTCGCGGGAGCGCTTGTTTCACGGCGCGGGCCGCCCGATCCCGAAAATGGAGCACGCGCGCCGTTTTCGGCTCGATCTCAATCATTTCAAGCCCGAAGCTGCTCTTTTCTGGAAGAGCTCGCGGGGTATTAAGGTCCCGTTGCAATTGTGTCTTATGACTTCTCTGAGGCGCGCAGCGAAATACATCCATCGAGTTGTATCCGAATCCGGCGAGTAAAGCTGTAAAGGAGATACTCGCCTTTCTCTAGCACCTTATTTACTTCTGCAACGCACTGCTGTATGAGCGCAAGATGGTTTCGCGGCGAGGAAGCGCCGCCGGTGCGGCAACCTGCTGAAGGACAGCCAGAATAGTTCGGTCGCGTCTAGCGACTCAGCGGCGCCGCTTGCGCGAGCCAAGTTACGTGGACTAGGAATAGATCTTACCAAGAAAACTGTAGGAATGTAGATCAGGTCACTTAGTATTTGACCTCTTGAACCAAGAATCCCCGTGCGGCGAACCGGAGATTCCAAAATGATTGACAAAGACGATCGTCTGATCGGCCTCATTTACGACGGCATCACCGACGACGCGCAATGGAACCTTGCCCTGGCGAAGATCGCGAGCTTCGCCGACGCGGCCGGCGTGGGGCTGGGCATGCAGGACATGCGGACCCATCAGTTCCGCGACCTCGGCGCGCATGGCATCGACCCCGGCCTCCACCAGACCTATCGCCGCCTCGCGCCGGGAAACCGCGTCTGGCAGGAGATCGGGCGGCGGCGTCAGCCGATGACCGACCGGATGGCGATGCCGAAAGAGGCCTTCACCCGCACCGAGCTTTTCGCCGACTGGTTCGAACCGCAGGATTTTCGCGCTGTCATGGCTCATCCAACACTGTTCAAAGGCGCCGTATCCTCTGTTCTTGTGGCCTTCCGCAGCGCCTCGCAGGGCGAGTTTGAGCCAGCCGATCTCGCGACGATCGGGCGCTTCGCCGGCCATTTCGGCCGCGCGCTTGGCGTTCGATTGCAGCTTGAGCGCATGGCGAGAGAGCTTTTCCTGGCCAATCAGATGCTGGACGACGTTGCGGGCGCCATTTTCCTGGTCGACCGAAACTTGCGGGTGCGCCACGCTAGCGCTGCCGGCCGGATGTTGCTGGAGGCGCGCAAGGGATTGCGTCTCGACCGGGGCCTCCTCACCCTCGATGACCCCATGGGCGACGCGCGGCTCCGGCGGTTGGCGGCCGGGGGGCGCGGTGGCGAGCTTCGCCTCATTTCCAACGGCTCGCCGGGAATGATCGTGCACATCCACCCCAGCGCCGACGGGTTCGGGGGGACAGGTTGCATGACCGTCCGGGTCGTCGATCTCGCCGAGGAGCGCGAGCCCCCGACACCGGCGCGCCTCGCCGCCCGGCTGGGATTGTCGCCTCGGCAGGCTCAGGTCGTCGCCGAACTGGCGGCCGGGGGGACGGAAGCCGAAGCGGCGGGAAAGCTCAAGCTCGCCCCGCCGACCCTCCACACCCACATCCGCCGCGTCTACGACCGGCTAGATTTGCGCAGCCGCGCCGAGCTTCTCGCGCTCCTTGCCCGGCATGGGTTCGAGACGAGGCGAAGCGAATAAAAAAATATCAAAATGTCATCTGCGCGGATGACAGACAGCCCACACTATCGAAGCTTTCATCTCCCCGTTTGCGTCGAGCGCACCGTCTGTTTTGCGCTGAGCGCTGAGCCCGGAGCCGCGTCTTGGTAAAGCGGCTCACGCATCTTGCTCAGCCAATTGTGGGAGGGCCAAATGAAAGCAACGTTATTGGGCACAGCGTTTCTTTTTGCAAGCGTCCTGGGCGCGCAGGGATCTTATCTCGACGTCACATATTCGGGGACCGTAGGGTATTCGTACGATCTTACTGGGGTCTTGGGCTCTACTGGGTCTGACGTTTACGATGGGCAGCCGTTCGCTGTTTCGTACACGTTTGATACGGCTCGTGGAGCTACTTATTCCGGTCCAACTCTCACAAATTTGTACGGTGGTACGCTGTTCTATCCGCCGGTTTCTAGTCCGCTGGTCGTGACCACGCTGACGGTTGGAAATCAAAGCGTTTCATTTGGGACCAGTACCTTTAATGGACAGCTCCAGGCCTATGTCGATCAATGGACGGTTGAGGCGATGCAAACATCGGGCGGAAATTCAGAGATGACGGCGACTTCTAACTCTGATTCACAGCTTCCGCTCTCAATTACTATCCCTTTTTCAACGACTGAACTTCAACAAAATAATTACGCTAATTATTTCTCACTTTCGGATGCTGGAACGAACGTCTACGTATCTGGTGATCCTACTCAGTTGAGTTTATCCGTATCGAATTTGGCGTCTAACGGGCCACCCTCCAGCGAGTTTGGGTTCGAAGAGACTGCCCCGCAGGGCGGACAGCCAGGTTACTATACTATAACAAACAATTCGACCAATTGGTGGATTTAAGGATTCCAGGTGACCAATGCCTTGGCCGGGAACCCCGATTTACCGTCAACGAGTTCAGGCCGACTGGACCTCAGGGGTCTGCGTGAACTGCCTCGGCTCGCCCTCATTTACCTATTCCGACACCGTTTCGTCTGACTATGCCAACTATATCGGCCCAGACGGCGGCACGAGTTCGAACTTCTTCTTCGACGCGCCGCGGGGCAGCCAGGTCGTTCTCGATCTCGTTGATGCAAACGGCGACGTATTCACCCTGGCGCTCGGCACGCCCGAACCCTCGACCTGGGCGATGATGCTCCTCGGCTTCGCCGGCCTCGGCTTCATGGCCTATAGGCGTGGCGCAATCACTGGAGCCGCCGCGACAGTCTAGCGAAGTCGGATCGGGTTCTGAACCCAACAGAAATCGGGCCTCGGGGGCGGGCGATCTGACCCGCAGGGGGCTCCACGTGGCTGCGGATCAGCAAGATTTAAGCTGATGTCATCTGTGCAGATGACACGCGAGAGCCTTCAGATGTGCTCGGATCGCAGATGACGCGTTCGACGGAATTGCGTCCCCAATTGATTGAAAGACAGGGAAATTCAATGTGCGAACAATCTCGTATTCACTCGGCAGTGAAATTCGGAACCCTTCTGCTGGTTGGAATTGGTTTTCTTTTTGGCGCGGAAACGTCGTTCGCCCAATACAGACATCAAGCCAGCCAAATTTGCCGAGACCGTGTAAGCGCCAAGGGGTTAAAAGGTGACGACTGGAAGGCCGAGTATCGAAAATGTAAAATGGATCTGGTGAACTATAAATAGTGAAATCGGAAATATTGTAAGTTGTAAGCGATCGCGCAACGGTCGCCAGTCTCAGAGAAAAGAATCTGGAGCGCGTCATCTGCGTAGATGACGCGCCGCTGGGTTGAATTACGCTTTGATGGCCCCGAAGCCGAGCGGCCGGTGGGTCAAACAAGTGCTCGGTTCCCGCCGCGCGGCGCGGCATGCGTGCGCGGCGGGAATTGGCGCGTCGCGTGGGAAAGACGAACTCCTCGAATCCACCCGCTTACCCCCCAGCGGGAAAGGACGCGTCCCCCGCGCGACGCGCCTCCGGCGCCCGCGCCGCCTTCCGTCAAAGCGGGATGTTGTCGTGCTTCTTCCACGGGTTCTCGAGCTTCTTGTTGCGCAGCATCGCGAGCACCCGCGACAGGCGCTTGCGGGTCGCGTGCGGCATGATGACCTCGTCGATATAGCCGCGCTCGGCGGCGACGAAAGGCGAGAGGAACGCGTCCTCGTATTCCTTGGTGCGCTCCGCGATCTTGGCCGGATTGTTGATGTCGGCGCGGAAAATGATCTCGACCGCCCCTTTCGCGCCCATGACCGCAATCTGCGCCGTCGGCCAGGCGAGATTGATGTCGCCGCGCAGATGCTTTGACGCCATGACGTCGTAGGCGCCGCCGAAGGCCTTTCGCGTGATGACGGTGACTTTGGGCACGGTCGCCTCGGCATAGGCGAACAGGAGCTTCGCGCCATGCTTGATGAGGCCGCCATATTCCTGCGCAGTCCCCGGCAGGAAGCCTGGCACGTCGACGAAGGTGACGATTGGAATGTTGAAGCAATCGCAAAAGCGCACGAACCGCGCCCCCTTGCGCGACGCGTCGCTATCGAGAACGCCGGCGAGCGCAAGCGGCTGATTGGCGACCACGCCGACCGTCGATCCTTCGATCCGGGCGAAGCCGGTGACGATGTTCTTGGCGTGCGCCTCCTGGATCTCGAAGAAATCGCCCTCGTCGGCGACCTTGAGGATCAATTCCTTGATGTCGTAGGGCTTGTTCGGATTCTCGGGGATGAGCGTGTCGAGCGACATGTCGATCCGGTCGGGATCGTCGAAGCTCGGCAGCTTGGGCGGCCGTTCGAGATTGGAGGCCGGCAGGAAGTCGATGAGCCGCCGCATCTGCAGGAGCGCTTCGACGTCGTTGTCATAAGCCCGGTCGGCGATCGAGGAGCGCGTCGTGTGCACCAGCGCGCCGCCCAGTTCCTCGGCGGTCACGCTCTCGTTGGTGACCGTCTTCACCACGTCCGGACCGGTCACGAACATGTAGCTTGTGTCGCGCACCATGAAGATGAAATCGGTCATCGCAGGCGAATAGACGTCGCCGCCGGCGCAGGGACCCATGATCACCGAAATCTGCGGGATCAGGCCGGAGGCGAGCACGTTGCGCTGGAAGACTTCGCCATAGCCGCCGAGCGCCGCGACGCCCTCCTGGATGCGGGCGCCGCCGGCGTCGAAGAGGCCGACGATAGGCGCCCGGTTCTTGACCGCCATGTCCTGGATCTTGGTTATCTTCTGCGCGTGGGTTTCGCTGAGCGAGCCGCCAAATACGGTGAAATCCTTGGCGAACACGTAAACTGTCCGGCCGTTGACCGTGCCCCAGCCCGTGACCACGCCGTCGCCCGGAATCTTGGTCTTCTCCATGCCGAAATCGTCGCAGCGATGCTGGACGAACATGTCGAACTCTTCGAAGGAGTCGTGATCGAGCAGAAGCTCGATGCGCTCGCGCGCGGTGAGCTTGCCCTTGGCGTGCTGGGCCGAGATGCGCTGCTGGCCGCCGCCTAGTCTGGCGCGCTCGCGGCGGGCGTCGAGCCGGGCGAGGATGTCCTTCATGAGTCTTCCGGGTTCGTTGCGCGAACGCGATCAAGCCTCGCATATCACGGAGCGGGCGGGTTCGGAACCGGAGGGGGACACGACGTCCGGGCGACGGTCCCGACCGCCCTGAAGGACATTTCAGCCCGGAGCGCCGCCGCGAGCGCTGCGGCTTCGAACTCCCTCCGGCGCGCCAAGCGGCGGGCCGTCGCCTCCGCGTCCGCGCCCCAGCGCTCGGCCTGGAAGTCCTCGTCGACATGCGCGGCTCGCCATGCCTCCTCGGGCGCGACGCGCCCGCGCGCCACTGCAAGAGCGAGCAGCGCCGAGCCGGAGAGCGTCGTCATGGCGCTGAGTGCGGCAAGCGCAATCGGATCGTCGAAATCCTCGAGCGCCGAGCGGATCGCCTCGATCGTCTCCACCGGCTGCTCGACATGCACGATTCCGGCGCCAAGGCGAAAGCGCGCGCCGAGCGCCTCCGCCGCCCAGCGCAGCACCGGATCGAACGCCTCGGCTTGGCGTTCGGCCAGGGCGGCTGGCTCCTCCGCCCGGTAGCATAGGAGGTCGGCGCCGGCGTAGCGCAGTATGTCGGCCCGCGTCTCCGCCATCGTGCGCGCGACGCCGTCGATCGCCGAGTTGAGGAGCCGGGTCAGCGGCATGTCCGCGGGGTCGAGAGTTTCCCGCTGCCGCTTCCATTCCTGGGCGACGCGGTGCATGAGCGCGGGGCTCTTCGCTGCAAGAGTGTTGCGTCCGGGCGTCCGGGCGGCACGTCCGTCGAGCCGCAATGCAAAGCCGCCACCCTCGGCCTCGCGAACTTCGACCGCTTTGTAAAATCGCCGGATCGCCGGCGGGCGCATGTTCGCTTGGGCGGCGCGCATCGGGTCGCGGGGCGTCTCACTCATCGGGCGCGTCCTCGATCGGATCGCGCTCGCTTACGTCGAAGCCGAACATGGCGAAGCTTGTCTTCATGTGCTCCGGCAGCGGCGCAGTCGCGTCGATGATTCCGCCGCGCGGATGGGGCAGGATCAGGCGGCGGGCAAGGAGATGCAATTTCGGTTCGAGCCCGGGCGGAACGGCGCGCAACGGATCATTGCGCGCCGGATCGTTCAAGGGCCGTCGGTTGTATTTCGGGTCGCCGATGATCGGATGGCCGATCGCCTCGCAATGGGCGCGCAGCTGATGAGTCCGGCCGGTGACCGGACGCATGGATAGCCACGCGAGCCGCGGGACGACCCTGTCGACGACCGCATAGAGGGTCAAGGAATGCTGCGCATCCTTGTCGCCGTGGCTGGCGACCCGCATCCGTTCGAGATCCGCCCTGCCCGGCCCGCCGCCGCGCGCCTCGCCCATGGCCTCGCCCTTGGCGAGAAACAACGAGACGCGCCCCTGCGCCGGCTTCGGCACACCCTCGACCAGCGCCCAGTAGATCTTCTTCGCCCGGCGCGAGCGGAAGATCTCGCCGAGCTCGGCGGCGATTTTCCGCGACTTGGCGATCAAGAGCACGCCCGAAGTGTCGCGATCCAGTCGATGGACCAGGACCGGGCGCTGGCCGTCCTTGTCGGCGAGCGCCTCCAGCATCCCGTCGACGTGGCGCTTGGTCCCCGATCCGCCCTGGACGGCGAGGCCGTAGGGCTTGTTCAGCACGATCACGTCGCGATCCTCGTAGAGCGTCATCGCGCGGATCGCCTCGCGGTCGCCGGGACTGGCGGGCCGGACTGCCTGCGCCTGCGCCGCCGACTGCCGGAGCGGGGGCACGCGCACGCTTTCCCCCGCCGCAAGCCGGGTCGAAATGTCCGCGCGCCGGCCGGAAATCCGCACCGCGCCTTTGCGCACGATCTTCATCAGGTGCGACTGGGGCAGATCAGGAAACCGGCGGCGGAGCCAGCGGTCGAGCCGCATGCCCAATTCGTCGTCGCCGATCTCGTAGACGGCCACCTTTTCGGGCTCGGCCGCCGCGACGGCGACGAGGCCATCGCCATCTTTCCGCATGAACCGGGTCATAGCGCAGCTCAGGCGGGCGCGATAGGCTCAAGGACGCCAAGGTTTGTTCGGCGCTGACAAGAGAGGTCGCGGATGGTCCACCACTTTCACGCGGTCGTCTGGATCGACCACAAGCAAGCGCGCATCTTCCACTTCAACGTCGAGGAGGCCGACAGGACCGTGGTCCGGGATCATGTCGTGCGCGACCTTCACTCGCGGCAGAAGCGCACGGGGCATAGAACCGAAGAGAACAAGCCGTTCTTCGAGGACGTCGCCCGGGCCATCGCCGACGCCGGCGCGATCCTGATCGTCGGCCCGGCGGACGAGAAGGACCTTTTCGCCAAGTTCCTCGCCGAGAAGCATCCGGCGATCAAGGCCCATGTCGAGGGCGTCGAGAAGGCGGACCACCCGACCGACGGCGAGTTGCTCGACTACGCGCGCCGGTTCGTCAAAGCCGCCGACCGCTTGCGGCCGCAGAAATGATGCGCGGGAGACGAGGGGAGACGGGCGATGGCGTATGAGCTTTTCTATTGGCCGAGCATCCAGGGGCGCGGCGAGTTCGTGCGCCTCGCGCTCGAGGCGGCCGGCGCGCCTTACGTCGACGTCGCCCGCGAGCGCGGGGCCGGGCGCGGCGTGAAAGCGCTGATGGCGATGCTCGAGGACAAAGCCTCGCCGCGTCCGCCGTTCGCGCCGCCTTTCCTGCGCGACGGCGATATCGTCGTCTCGCATGTCGCCGGCATCCTCGACTACCTCGGCCCGAAGCTGAAGCTCGCGCCGGGCGACGAGGCGTCCCGCGTCTTCGCCCATGGGCTGCAGCTCACCATCACCGATCTCGTCGCCGAGGTTCACGACACCCATCACCCGATCTCGACCGACCTCTATTACGAGGACCAGAAGGCCGAGGCGAAGGCCCGCGCCGCCGCGTTCCTGCGCGCGCGGGCGCCGAAATACCTCGGCTATTTCGAACGCGTCCTCGCGACCAATCCGGCCGGATCGGGGCACGCCGTCGGCGACCGCCTCACCACTGTCGACCTGTCGCTGTTCCAGGTCTGGGCGGGCCTCGCCTACGCCTTTCCGCGCGCCTTTGCCGGGGCGGAGACGCTCTATCCCGCCGTGGCCGCGCTGGCTGCGTCGGTCGAGGCGCATCCGAACGTCGCCGCCTACCTCGCCTCCGGGCGCCGAATTCCCTTCAATGAATCGGGGATTTTCCGGCAATATCCCGCGCTCGACGAGGCGCCGGCGAAGTCACGGCGGCCAAGCCGGAGCCAAATCTAGCCAAATCCAGCAAAATCCAGCCAAGCCCGCGCCAAATTTTTCAAAGACAAACCCTTGGATTCGCTTGGATTTCCTTCTCGGGATCGAGCCTTTTCAATGGGTTGCGCCGACCCCCCGGGCGCTTTTTCTTTATCGCCACCGACCTTCCTTGCGATGGGCTCTTCCGCTCCATTCCGACCCACAAGGCCCAAGCAAATTCTGTAGATCATGCTCGCTTCGCCCGAATGCACGGCCTGACGCAGCATTCCGCTGCCTCACCCGTTCAAGAGCAGAGAATAACCCATATTCTGAGAATCAGGAAGAGAATGTCGCGCAAAATCTTCGGCGCTGTCCGAAAGGTTCAGATCTCCGCGACGTGATCGACCCGTACCTCGCAAAGTAATCACGGGAAGCGAATCGTAATTTCAGAGATTGCGACAATCCGCCGAAGCTAAAATACAAAGGTTACCGTGTAAACTTCTGGCGCCGCCCGAAGTTATCGGACGTTTGCAAATCCCTTGCCTTCCGGCGGATTCGATGCTAGCGGTGGGGATAGGCAAAAGTACCTACATTGCTGAGAATTTCAGTATCCGCGCTCTTCATGCGGGAATGCGTCTGTCGCGTCGCCTCTCAAATTGCTTATGACGTGACGGAAATGTGAAGGCGATATTGCTGAAATCTCCATGACTTGTCTGCGCGCTGGCTTTTTCATTGCGCGCCCTGCGATCGACGTTCCGTCAACTCAGTCGTGCTCTGAAGGGGGAACACACCCATGCGCACTCATTTTCATTTTATCGCTTTTTGTGCGGCCAGCGTCGCGGCGCTCAGCTTTTCGACGGCCATGGCGGCAAGCGTCGCAACGCCCACATACTACGCGTTCGTGACCATCAACAGCACTGGTGGCGATGGCAACTTCACGCAGCTCCTCGGCATCAACAACGCCGGGACGATCGCAGGCTATTTCGGCGATGGGTCGGTTGTTCCCAACAACGGCTTCACTGTCGCGCCTCCGTATGGCTCCAGCAATTTTACTGCGGAGAACTTCCCGGGCGCGGCCCAGACACAGGTCGTCGGCATCAACAATACAGGCACACACGTTGGATTTTACGTCGACGCCAATGGTAACAACATCGGGTTCTCGGATGTTGGCGGCACTTTTACCTCTTTGACCGACCCAAACGCTGCGCCGGTGTCGCCAGCGGGAACTTCGTTCACTCAAGTGCTCGGGGTGAATGACAACAATCTGGCCGCCGGCTTTTACGTTAACGGCTCAACCGGCGTGACAGAGGCGTTTCTGGTCAACCTCAGCACCCCCAACTCCCACTTTCATTCCGGTGACGCTTCCCACAAATTTCAACTCGGTCTCGACGACCGCTACCGGCGTCAATAACTCGAATGTAATATCCGGATTCTACACCAATAACGTGACCAACTCCATCGATGGGTTCCTCGAAATGGGAGACACGTTTATTTCCCTCAGCGATCCAAACGCGGTCGACAATACGATGGCGTTCGGTCTCAATAATGAAGATCAGGTTGTCGGAAGCTACGTCAACGCCCAAGGCAACACCGAGGGGTTTGTCTACAACTGGGTTACAAACACCTGGGAGACCGTCAACGACCCGAATGTCAACGGGAATACGTCGTTCAACGTCGAGGGAACAACCGTGAACGGGATCAACGACAAAGGTCAGCTGGTTGGATTCTATGCCGACAACGTCAATGGTTTCCTGGCGACTCCGGTGGTCCCCGAGCCTTCTACGTGGGCGATGATGCTGATCGGGTTTGCCGGACTGGGCTTCTTTGGATACCGCGCCTCACGCCCGCGCGTTCCGGGCTTTGCGGCGAGCGCCGACGCCTAGCTAGCGGATTGCAGCCCGCGACCGGCGGGCGTCCGCTTGTCCTCTGTCTGATGCGCCGCACCCCATCGTTGCGGCGCGGATTTCCCGCCCGCATTAACCATTCGGCAAGGAGATTGAATCCATCGGCGTTGACGGGAACACAACAAGAACATATAATGAACCCCTCATGATCGAGGAGGCCCAAATGCAACCCGCCGCACACGCCCTGCGCGACATCGCCGAGCTCGCCGCGCTCGGAGCCTTTCTCATCATGATCGCTCTCGCCGCCCGCGCGCTGGGCGCCTGATCTCACGGGTTTTGACCGCCGGCGAGGCCATATCTCGCGCGCAAAGCCGCGGCATCGTCGGAACGGCCGAGGGCGGCGAGGACCTCCGCGCTCAGCGCGGGCCGTGGCCTTCGTCCGGGCGTGGTTGGAGCCGAGCGCCTTCTCCAGGATCGGCAGCGCCCGCTCAAACAGCGGCGCTGCGCCCGCGCGGTCGCCCTGGTCCCTGAGCAGGATCGCCAGGTTGTAGAGGCTCTGCGCCGTGTCGAAATGCTCGGGGCCGAGAGCCTTCTCGCGAATCGCCAGCGCGCGTTCGTAGAGCGGCCGCGCAGCCGCGAGGTCGCCCTGATCCTTGAGCAGGATCGCGAGGTTGTTGAGGCTCTGCGCAGTGAGGGCATGCTCAGGACCGAGCGCCTTCTCGCGGATCGCCAGCGCGCGTTCGTAGAGCGGCCGCGCAGCCGCAAGGTCGCCCTGGTCCTTAAGCAAGACCGCGAGGTTGTTGAGGCTCTGCGCGGTGAGGGAATGCTCAGGACCGAGCGCCTTCTCGCGAATCGCCAGAGCGCGTTCATGGAGCGGCCGCGCGGCCGCGAGCTCGCCCTGGTCCTTCAGCAGGACCGCGAGATTGTTGAGGCTCTGCGCCGTCTCATGATGCTCGGGGCCGAGCGCCTTCTCACGGATCGCGAGCGCGCGCTCGTGGAGCCCGCGTGCGCCGACGAGGTCGCCCTCGTCCTTGAGCAGGACTGCGAGGTTGTTGAGGCTCCACGCGATATCGGGATGGTCGGGGCTGAGCGCCTTCTCGCGGATCGTGAGCGCGCGCTCGTTGAGCAGCCGTGCGCGGACGAGGTCGCCCTGGTCCTTGAGTAGGACCGCGAGGTTGTTGAGGCTCTGCGCTGTCTCATGATTCTCGGGGCCGAGCGTCTTCTCCCGGATCGCGAGCGCGCGCTCGTAGAGCGGCCGCGCGCCAACAAGGTCGCGTTGGTCGCTCAGCACGATCGCGAGGTTGTTGAGGCTCTGCGCGGTGTCGGAATGCTCTGGGCCGAGCGCCTTCTCGCGGATCGCGAGCGCGCGCTCGTAAAGCGGCCGCGCGCCGACGAGGTCGCCCTGCGCTCTAAGAACGAGAGCGAGGTTGTTAAGTCGAGTCGCTACGTCGCGGTGCTCCGATCCCAGCGACTTTTCTCCAAGCGCCAACGCGCGCTCGAACAATGGCCGAGCGCGCGCGAGGTCACCTCGGTTCCAAAGGAGCAGGGCCAGGTTGTTGAGGCTTGAGGCGGTTCGGGTATGCTCGGGACCAAGTTTCTTCTCGCGGATCGCGAGCGCGCGCTCGAAAAGCGGCTGCGCTTCGGCATAGGCCGCAAGCGCTCCCTGCCGGTATCGCCCGAGAGAGTCCATGAGGACTGCGGCGGGCAACTCGGCGCCAGTCGGCAGGGCCGCCGAACCGCCGATAAGCTCGATCGCGAGAGCATCGAGCCGCCGTGCGCGCGGCCAGACGCTTTGGTCGGTGAAGACTGTGGCCGGATAGACCTTCGCCATCGCCTCGATGAGAACCCGCCGCGCCGCGCTGCGCGCTTCAACCCCGCATCGGTCCCCCGCCACCGCCCGCACGAGAAGATGCAGCCGGATCGTCTCGGTCGCGATCGCCGGGTTGCGCTCGTCGTGGATCGTCTCGCGATCGACAAGCGCAAAAGAGCGCAACGCAGCGACGGCCTCGTCGAGTCCGTCCACGGCGAGTTGCGACGCCATCGGCTCGCCGAACTTGCTCCGTCCCTCCGAGAACAGAACGAGCGGTATCGGCTCGGGCGCGAGCAGCGCGGCGTGGACAATGAGCGGCTCGGCGGCGGGATGGAGCTTGGCGGCCTGGTCGATGGCGAGCGCGAACGCGCGCGCGACCGTCAAGCGCTCGTGAAATTCGGCCGGCGCGTCGTCGGGCGAATTGAGGAGGCGCACGGGCGCGGCCTCGAACCGCCGGTGATAGTCGGCGAGCGAAACCGTGAGGCGTTCGCAATAGGCCGCCGCCTGTTCATGGGCGAGGGGCAGGCCGCCGAGCGCGTCAGACAGCGCTTCCGCCTCCGCGCCCTCGCTGTCACGGCCAGTGCGCGCGATGAGGTAATCCGCGCCGGTCCGCCTGGGCCAGACGTGGATTTCGACCGGGGTGGCCGCTCCCCGCCATGCGTGCGCGTTCGACGTGACGAGCACGCGCGCGGCTCCGCCCGGAGGCAGATACGGCTTGAGACTCGCCGCGCCGATCGCGTTGTCGAAGATGAGCAGCAGTCCATCGCCCTCGTCGCGCAGACCTTCGCGAACCGCCGCGAGCGCCGGCTCCTCCTTTTCATCGGCGGCGACCCAACCCAGGCGCACGCCGAGCGAAACGAGGTCGGCGCGCATGGTCGATTCCGTCTGCGCCCTGATCCACCACGTGGCCCGGTAATCGCCACGATGGCGCTCGGCGTAGGCCGCGGCGAGCGTCGTCTTGCCGACGCCGCGCAGGCCATGCAGCGCGGCGATCGCAACGCGCCCTTCGCCGCCCCTCAGGGCGGCGTCCATCGCCTGAAACGCGTCGTCGCGGCCGAGGAAGTGGCGCGGAACGGTGATCGGGATGTTGGAGAGGGCGAGCTTTCGGCCCGGAAATTGAGTCATCGCCGCGGACGCGGGCGGCGCGCTCGGCCCTCCGGGGAATCGCACTTGTGTTTGCGGCGGCTTGGCTTCGGTCAAATACGCTTCGAGGCTCGCGCGCGCTTTCACCTCCTCCAACCCGAAAAGATTGCACCGCTTGAGGTGCCCCATCGCCACGGGAGCCTCACAATCCTCGACGAACACCGGCAGCATGAAGTTCGGCCGCTTGCTCGCGGCGGCCCATTGCGCCGATCGGCGCTCCCAACCGGAATAGTCCTTCGTGAGGTAGTCGGCGCTGATGACGCAGAGAACGCCGGTCGGCTTTCTGAAGGCGCTCCTCCATCCAAGCCGGAATATCGCCGCCGGCCTGTATCTCCCATTCGTGAATGCGCGGCTGATGCTCGAGTCTCGCGAGTTCCTGGCCGATCCAGAACGCCCAGTCCCGGTCGTTGCTCGTATAGCTGACGAAAATATCCGCCACGCGCCGCCTCCGCAGGTCGGAGTTGGCGCATCATCGTCGCGGGGGTTTCGCGGCGCAAGAGCCCGGCGTCCCGTCATCCCCCAGCCCTCCTCCCGCAAGCGGGGAGGGGGAGCTGTCCACAGCCCCGCCCTTCGCGCTCGACGCGCGGGCGTCCGCTTGCGACAATGGGGCCATGGATTCGGAGCGCATGGATTCGTCGATCCTGAAAGCCGTCGGCTTCGTGCATCTGCACGTGCACAGCGCCTATTCGCTGCGCGAGGGCGCGCTTTCGATCGAGACCCTGGCCAAGCTCGCCAAGGCCGACGCCATGCCGGCGATCGCGATCACCGACACCAACAACCTGTTCGGCGCGCTCGAGTTCTCCGAGAAGCTCGCCAAGGCGGGGGTGCAGCCGATCATCGGCGCGCAGACGACGGTCGATTTCGCCGACGCGCCTCCGGCCCTCCTTCGCGTCGTCGAGCGGGACAACGCGCGCGCGCCGATCGTGCTGCTCGCGCAGAGCGAGACCGGCTATCGCAACCTGATGCGGCTCGCCTCTTCGCTGTGGCTTGATCCGACCGACGGCGACGAGCCGCATATCCCTTTCGCCGCGCTCAAGGAGAGCGCCGGACTCATCGCGCTGACCGGCGGCCCGTCCGGGCCGATCGACCGGTCCCTCCGGGCGGGATTTGGCGACCTCGCCGAGAGCCGGCTCGCCCGCCTCAAGGAGGCGTTCGGGTCGCGGCTCTATGTCGAGATCCAGCGCCACGGGCTCGAGGGCGAGCAGGCGATCGAGCCCGCGCTGATCGCTCTCGCCGATCGCCTGGGCGCGCCTCTGGTCGCGACCAACGAGCCTTATTTCGCTCACCCCTCGGACTACGAGGCGCATGACGCGCTGCTCTGCGTCGCCGAGGGGGCGCTGGTCTCGACCTCGGAGCGCCGGCGCCTCTCGCCCGAGCATCGGTTCAAGACCCGGGCGGAGATGACGGAGCTGTTCGCCGACCTGCCGGAGGCGACGGAGGCGAGCGTCGAGATCGCCATGCGCTGCGCCTACCGGCCCCTGACGCGCAAGCCCATCCTGCCGCGCTTCTCCGTCGCCAGCGGCGCCCCGGTCGACGAGGCCCACGAGCTCAGGCGCGAAGCGGGCGAGGGCTTGAGCGCCAGGCTCGCTGCGCATGGCCTCGCGCCCGGACGCACGCGGGAAGACTACGAGAAGCGCCTCGCCTTCGAGCTCGACGTCATCGTCAACATGGCCTTCGCCGGCTATTTCCTCATTGTCGCCGACTTCATCCAATGGGCCAAGGCGCAGGGCATTCCGGTCGGGCCGGGGCGCGGCTCGGGCGCGGGCTCGGTGGTCGCCTGGGCGCTCACCATCACCGATCTCGATCCGCTGCGCTTCGGCCTCCTGTTCGAGCGGTTCCTCAATCCCGAGCGGGTCTCGATGCCGGATTTCGACATCGACTTCTGCCAGGAGCGGCGCGACGAGGTGATCGCCTACGTGCGCGACCGCTACGGGGCGGACCGGGTGGCGCAGATCATCACCTTCGGCTCGTTCCTCGCCCGCGGCGTCCTGCGCAACGTCGGGCGGGTGCTCGAAATGCCGCTCGGACAGGTCGACAAGCTCGCCAAGCTCGTGCCGCAGAACCCGGCGAAGCCGGTGACGCTGAAACAGGCGGTCGCGGACGAAGCGCGGCTGCAGGAAGCGGCCAAGGCCGACGAGAAGGTCGCGAGGATGCTGGCGATCGCCGAGCGGCTCGAGGGGCTCTACTCCAACGCCTCGACCCATGCCGCGGGCGTCGTCATCGCCGACCGGCCGCTGATCGAGCTCGCGCCCCTCTATCGCGACCCGAAGTCGGCGATCCCGGCGACCCAGTTCAACATGAAATGGGTCGAGCAGGCGGGGCTGGTGAAGTTCGACTTCCTCGGCCTGAAGACCCTGACGGTGCTCAAGCGCGCGGTCGATATCGTGGCGCGGCGCGGGATTACGATCGATCTCGGCAAGATCCCGCTGGACGACGAGAAAACCTACAAGATGCTCGGCCGCGGCGAGGTGGTCGGCGTGTTCCAGGTGGAAAGCGGCGGCATGCGCCGGGCGCTGGTCGACATGCGCGCCGACCAGTTCGAGGACCTGATCGCGCTTGTCGCGCTCTACCGCCCCGGGCCGATGGCCAACATTCCCGCCTATTGCGCCCGCAAGCTCGGCGAGGAAAAGGTCGAATACGCGCACCCGCTCCTCGAACCCATCCTCAAGGAGACGTTCGGCGTCATCACCTATCAGGAGCAGGTGCAGCAGATCGCCAAGGACCTCGCCGGCTACTCGCTCGCGCAGGCCGACATCCTGCGCCGCGCGATGGGCAAGAAGATCAAGAAGGAGATGGACGCCCAGCGCGAGCGTTTCGTCGGCGGCGCGGTCGAGCGCGGCATCGCCAAGGCGACGGCCGACGCCATTTTCGACGCCTGCGCCAAATTCGCCGAATACGGCTTCAACAAGTCGCATTCCGCGCCTTACGCCTTCATCACCTACCAGACCGCATGGTTCAAGGCCAACCATCCGGCGGAATTCCTCGCCGCCTCGATGACCCTCGACAAGTCGAACACCGACAAGCTGGCCGAGTTCCGGGCCGAGGCCGAGCGCATGGGGATCAGGGTCGTGGCCCCGTCAGTCAATGACTCCCTGGTCGATTTCGACGTCCGCGCGCAGAGCGACGGCTCGCCTGCGATCCACTACGCCTTGAGCGCGATCAAGGGCGTGGGCGAAGCGCAGGCCGAGGCGCTGGTCGCCGCGCGCGGCGGGCGCGCCTTTCGTTCGCTGAGCGAGATGGCTGGGCGGCTCGATCCCCGCCTGGTCAACAAGAAGGCGCTCGAGAGCCTGGCTGCCGCAGGGGCGTTCGATTGCCTCGAAGCCGACCGCGCGACCGCCTTCGCGGCCATCGAACCGATGCTGGCGATCGCGAGCCGCGGGGCGACGGAGAAGGCCGCAGGGCAGAACGCGCTGTTCGGGGCGGCGGAGGCGGCGCCGATCAGGGTGCGGGCGGCGCCCTGGCCGGATTCCGAGCGGCTGAGGCGCGAGTTCGATGCGGTCGGCTTCTTCCTTTCCGGCCATCCGCTCGAAGCCTACGACCAGGCTCTCAAGCGGCTCAGGGCCACGCGCTGGGCGGAGTTCGCGCGAGCGGTGCGCAACGGCGCGTCATCCGCGCGCCTCGGGGCGAGCGTGCTCGACCGCTATGAAAGGCGGACGAAGAACGGCGGCAAGATCGGCGTCGTCCAGCTCTCCGATCCCTCCGGGACTTATGAGGCGGTCCTGTTTCAGGAAGGCCTGAACCAGTTCCGCGACCTTCTGGAGAAAGGCTCTGACGTGCTGGTGACGCTCCAGGCGGCCGTCGAGGGCGAAGACGTGCGCGCGCGCATCGTCAATGTCGAGCGGCTGACCGACGCGGCCGCCAAGGTGCAGAAGGGCCTGAGAGTGTTCGTGCGCGACGAGACGCCGCTCGATTCGATCGAACGGCGCTTGAGCGCGCGCGGCGAGGGCGAGGTGTCGCTGGTGGTGATCCTGGGGCCGAAGGACGGCGAGGTCGAAATCCGACTGCCCGGCCGCTACGCCGTCAACGCCGCGGTCGCCGGCGCGCTGAAGGCTGCGCCCGGAGTCGTGGCGGTGGAGCAGGTCTGAGGCGCGGATTGCGCCGGCCGGCCTCACGCCGCTCGATTGGCTTTGAGCCCGCGCGCCGGCATGCGCCGTAACCGAGAGCGAAGCCCTGCGGCGACATTGTCCAGGTGGCAGGCTCCGGCGCGGCGATCCCATTGATCGAGATGGCCGGAGGCCAGGCGCTTGCGCCGGCGCGTCCGCTTCGCTATTGACGCCGGCGTCGCCCGCAGGCGACGACCCGCGCGACTGAAGCGCCCGTTGGGGGATAGTTCAACGGTAGAACAGCGGACTCTGACTCCGTCAATCTTGGTTCGAATCCAGGTCCCCCAGCCAGCTCCTGTTAATATCCAGAAAAACCAATGATTTGGGCGCTCTTTGGAGCCAATGGAAGCCCATGCAAACGTGACAGGCCCGCGAGCAAATTCATTGCGCCAATGAGCATGTATAAGCGGTTGCGACGGCGGTCACGCCCGAACCGGAAACTTGGCCATTGCAAAATGGAGAGGCGGCGCCCGGAATTGCCGTAAAAGTACATGTTGCCGAGTCTTGGCGCCGTCCAGTTTGCTAAAACTGCAGGTGACGACGCAAGTCATTTTCGCAACGATGGCGCCAGTTACGGCCCATTGATTGCCGCCCCGAAGCTGGCACAACATCGTGTCGTCTGCAAAGCACGCGCTTGGGACCCCCGCGGAGAAACAGAGAACAGACAATGATCCGAGGAATCGTTGAAGGGAATTTGTTTTGAGCATCGCCGCCCTCCCTGACAAACTCGTCAGTCGCGAGTCAGTCGCGATCGCATAGGCCTTGGAACAGCCGCGACCCACATTCCGCCCGACTGGCGTCCTGCGCAAGCGGGCAGGAGGGGAACCGCTATCACAGGTTCGCTTGTCGAGCAGATCGTGTGCGCCGCGAAATTCGCAGGGTTCCTGCGCTTTGAAAAAAATGGTTCGATAAGCATTCAAGAAGGGTAAGCCGCTTCGCCGCATTTTGCATTCGTGCGGGGGCCGCAGCCGGCGAGTGAATCGCAAAAATAGGTTGACACGGCAGCCGAGTCCCCCTGTTCTCGCTGAGACGAAAAGTCACGATCACGGAAAAGAACCGCGTTTTGATACGCCGTCCGGGGGAAATCCGGCTGGCGTAAAATGGGAGGAGATGTCATGCGCTTCGTGAAACTGCTTTGGGGGGCCGCCTTCGCGGCTGCAGTGGTCGCCGCCCCAGCATCGGCGAAGGACTACAAGATAGGCTATTCGGTCTTCTGGGGAACGAATCCGTTCCTCGTCACGATGGTCAACGGCGCCAAGAAGGCCGCCGACGAGTGGAAGGCGAAGGGGGTCAACGTCGACCTCGTCGTCACCAATGGCGGCGACAACGACAAGGCCAAGCAGGTCGCCGACCTGGAAGACCTCTTCGCGCAGAAGGTCAATGGCGTCCTGATCTTCCCCGGCGACAGCGTCATGGTCACGGAGCCGATCAAGAACGTCTTCAACGCCAACAAGATTCCCGTCGTCATCACCGACATCGGCGTTCGCTCGGGCGACTACATCAGCCTGATCATCACCGACAACAAGAAGGGCGGCGAGTCGGCGGGCGAATACATGGCCAAGCTTCTTCCCAAGGGCAGCGAGGTGATCACGCTCGATCACGCGCCGACCAACGACAATGGCCAGACGCGCCGCAAGGGCTTCGAGACCAAGTCGGCCGAGCTCGGCCTCGACGTTCTCAAGGAGCAGCCGGTGCAGTTTCTGACGCTCGATTCGAGCCGTCAGGCGATGGAGGACCTGATCGTCGCCCAGCCCGACGTGAAGGGCGCCTTCGCGTTCAACCAGCTCGTCCTGCAGGGCGCCTATCAGGCGCTGCAGGCGGCCGGCAAGGCGGGCCAGGTCAAGCTCGTCGGCTTCGACCTCGATCCCGTGTCCTATCAGATGGTCAAGGACGGCAAGATCGACGCGCTCGTCGTGCAGGACCCATTCAAGATGGGCTATGACGGGCTCAATACGGTCATCACCTATCTCGAAGGCGGCAAGGTCGAGCCCTTCGTCGGCCTCGGCACGAAGCTCTTGACCAAGGACAACGCCGCCGAGTTCGCCAACGATCCGCAGGTGACCGGCAAGTGACGTCGGCCGAAGGCGGGGAGCCGCCGGCCGAACCGCAAAAGGATCAGCCAGCGCCCATCGCGGGCGCTGGCGTTCTTCTGCGCTGCTCGGGCATCGCCAAACGTTTCGGCGCGGTGCAGGCCTTGCGCGGCGTCGACTTTTCCATCGCCGCCGGCCGCGTGCGCGGCCTCGTCGGCGAGAACGGCGCCGGCAAGTCGACCCTCGCCAAGATCATCGCCGGCGTGAACGCTCCGGATTCCGGAACGCTGGAGTTTGAGGGGCGGCCGATCCGCGCCGCGAGCGCCGACGAAGCGCTCGAACAGCGCATCGTCACCGTTCACCAGGACATCAACCTGATCCCGTCGATGACGGTGATCGAGAACCTGCTCCTCAACAATGAGCCTGCCTCCAGGCTCGGAATCATTCGCAGGCGCGAGGCGCGAGAGACGACGCGGGCGCTCCTCGAGCGTTACGAGATCGCCGCCAGCCCGGAGGCGCCGGTCGAGGACCTCTCGAACGATCAGCGCAAGATGATTCAGATCGTCAAGGCGGTCCATCGCGACCCGAAGGTGCTGATCCTCGACGAGCCGACCTCGTCGCTGACCAGCGCGCAGGTCAGCGTCGTCCTGCGCCTCATCCGGCAGTTGGCCTCGCAAGGCGTCGGTCTGGTGCTCATCTCGCACTATCTCAGCGAAATCTTCGAGGTCTGTGACGATCTCACCATCATGCGCGACGGCGATGTCGTGGCGGACCGGCTGGTCAGCGACATGACCCTGCCTCAGGTCGTGGCCGCCATGGTCGGGCGCGAGGTCAAGGCGGGCTCCCGCGCCTCGCGCGGCCGTCAGCCCGCGGAAGGCGCCGCCGCCCGTCTTTCCGTCCAGAACCTCTCGGTCCGGGGGGCGCTCGAAAATGCGAATTTTGTCGTGCGCGCGGGCGAGGTCGTGGGCGTCACGGGCCTCGCGGGTTCCGGCCTCAACGAGCTTTCGCGGGCGATTTTTGGCGCGTCCGTCCGCCCGGCGACGGGCCGCGTCGCGGTCGACGCCGTTCCGGTCGCGCCCTCGAGCCCGTCCGCGTCGTTGCGCGCGGGAATCGCGCTCATCACCAACGACCGCTTGCGCGAGGGCGTTCTGCTCGACTTTCCGCTGACCGAGAATATCTGCCTGCCGGTCCTGTCGCGATTCGGCGGCGCGCTCGGCTTCCTTGACCGGGCCGGGATGGAGCGGACGACGGCCCGCAACATCGAGCGTCTGCGCATCCGCGCGTCGGGCCCTCTTGCCCTCGCGCGGCAGCTTTCCGGCGGCAACCAGCAAAAGGTCCTGTTCGCGAAGTGGCTGGAGACGGCGCCGAAGGTCTTCGTCATGGACGAGCCGACGATCGGCGTCGACGTCGGCGCCAAGGAGGAAATCCGCAAGATCATCGACGAAGTTGCGGCGGCCGGCGTCGGCGTGCTGCTTGTCACCACTGAACTCGACGAGCTCGTCTCCCTCTGTGACCGCGTGCTCATCATGTTCCGCGGGGCGATCGTCGGCGAACTTTCCGGCGCGGCGATCGAACGCCGCGCGATCCTGCAGGCTTCGACGACGGGTCAGATTCAGGCGGCGGCATGACCACCCTTTCCACTTCCGGGGCCCGCGCGGACGCGGGCGAGGGCCGGCTCGGCGCGCGGCTCAAACGGTCCTACAGCCTCATCCAGGCGCTCGGCGTCCTGCTGATCCTGGTCGTGATCATGCAGATCGTAAACGACCGGTTTCTGTCGCCAGCCAACGTCTCCAACCTGCTCGGCCAGATGACGGTCATGCTGATCGTCGCCGCGGGCATGACGGTCGTGATGATCTCGGGCGAGTTCGACGTGTCGGTGGGCTCCGTGGTCGGCCTGTCGGCGGCGGTCGGCGGCTGGATCATGGTCCGCTGGATCCCGGCGCCGAGCTCCGCCGACCACAGCTGGTGGGTGACGGCGCTCGGCCTGATCGTTCCCCTTTTCGTCGGGCCGTTGCTTGGTCTCCTCGTTGGAGCCATCGTCACCAAGGCGAAGATTCCATCCTTCATCGTCACCCTCGGCACGCTGATGATGGCGCGCAGCCTCACCCTCGTCGTCACGCGAGGGCAACCCATTCCCGAGATGCCGCAGCCGGTGACGTGGTTCGGGCAGGGGCGCTGGGTTCAAATTCCGCTGCCGGTGAATTTCACCGGCTGGCTGAAGGCGGGCGAGCCGCTCGTCTCCTGGTTTCCGATCCAGAACATCGTCTGGGTCGCGGCGGTCGTTTACGCGGTCAGCTGGTTCGTGCTCGAGCGCACGACCTTCGGCAAGCGAGTCTATGCGGTCGGCGCGAACCAGACGGTTGCGATGCTGTCCGGAATCCGCACCGACTGGGTCAAGATCCAGTGCCTGATGATCGTCGGCTTCACCGCGTCGCTCGCGGGTCTCGTCAGCCTCTCGCGCCTCGGCGCCGTGTCGCCCAATACGGGCGAGGGTCTGGAATTTGAGGTCATCGCAGCCGTCGTGATCGGCGGCACCGGTCTCTACGGCGGCCAGGGGAGGGTGCTGCGCACGATCATCGGCGTCATTATCATCGCGCTCACCCGCAACTTCCTGAATCTCGCCCGCATCGAGATATTCTGGCAGGGCTTCGCGACCGGCGCGATCATCCTCGGCGCGGTCCTGCTCGAAGCGCTTCAGCGGCGCATCACCCGCGGGCGGTGAAACTGCGGCAAATCGCAAAATAGGTGAACCCGGCCGGGACCCGAGGGCTTTGCACAGGCTGCCGCCGGGCTGGGAGGCCAAGGCTCGCGGCCCCGGAAAGCCTCTCAAAATGAGAATCTTCATGCTCGTTTCGAAGGCGCGATGTGCCAAGCTCTCTCAAAGTCTGGCGAGCCTCGCCGGCGTGGGACGATGCGGAGATCTTGACTTCGGCGTCCTCCCCCGGAAGGCCGCGCTGGTCGCAAGCTCAGAGACGCCAGGGTTTGATGAAAGACGTGGGGCCGCCAGGTCTTCATCCGGTTTGGTCGGCAAAAGCAAGGAGGGATCGCGCATATGGGAAGCCCGAGGATCGCAGTTGTAGGCACGGGGGCGAACGGAGCCTCTATCGGCGCGGATCTGACACGCGCGGGGCTCGACGTCACTTTCATCGAGCAATGGCCGGCGCATGTGGAGGCGATGCGAAAAAGCGGCATTCGAATCGAGATGCCCGGCGAAACGCAGGTCACGCCCGTTCTCGCGTTCCATGTCTGCGAAGTGGCGACGTTGCGCGAGCCCTTCGATGTCGCCCTCATCGTGGTCAAGGCCTATGACACGCGCTGGGCCTGCGAACTGATCAGACCTCTTGTCAAGCCTGACGGCCTCGTCGTTGGCGTTCAAAACGGCATGACGATGGACGATGTCGCCTCGATCGTCGGGCCCGAGCGCACCCTGGGCGCGGTGATCGAAGTGACGTCGAACATGTTCGAGCCAGGGATCGTCGTGAGGCAGACCCCGGCGTCAGGGTCATGGTTCGGGCTCGGCGCTTTCGACGCCACGACACGGGGGCGCGAAAACGAGGTGGCGCAGTGTCTTCGCCATGCCGGGACGGTGGAGGTCGTGGACGACATTCGGTCCGCGAAATGGATGAAACTGGTCGTGAACGCGGCGGAATTTCTGCCCACCGCGATTTTGGGACTTCCCATGGCCGACGCGGTGGCGATACCGGGGATACGCGAGGTCATGTCGGCGTCCGGCGCCGAGGCCGTACGCACGGCTCTCGCTTTGGGACATCGCCTCGTTCCGATCTTCGGCAAGGCCCGTGTCGAAGTGAACGATCCGGAGGCCTATGCGAAGTCCCTTATGGACGCGGTCCTCTCGCATTGGACGCTGCCCGATACGCGAGTGGCGGTGCTGCAGGACTGGATGAAGGGCCGTCGCGGAGAGGTTGACGACATCAACGGCGTCGTCGCGCGGGAACAGCGCCGGCTTGGCGGTCATGCGCCAGTCAATGAGAAACTGATCGAGATTGCCGGGAGGATCGAAAGCGGCGCGCTAAAGGCCGATCCGTCGAACGCTCCTCTCCTGCTGTCGCTGCTCGAGACGTGACGCGCGACAGGCGCCGACAGGCCGCATTGACGCAAGAGAGGAAACGCCATGGCTAGGCTTCAGGATAAAGTCGTGATTGTCACGGGCGGAGCTCAGGGGCTCGGCGAAGGGATCGCCCGGCGCCTGTCCGAGGAGGGCGCCTCCCTCGTGATCGCGGACATCAATGGCGCGAAAGCGCAATCCGTCGCCGACAGTCTGACCAAGGAAGGCCGGCCCGCAATAGCCGTCGACGCTCGATGTCGCCGAGCGCAAGCAAATGCGAGCCGCGGTTCAGAAGACAGTCGAGCGTTTCGGCCGGCTCGACGTCATGTTCAACAATGCCGGCTTCAACCGGCCGCTTCCTTTCATGGAGGTCGACGAAGACAACTTCAACAGCATCATGCGCGTGAACGCGTTTGGCGTCCTGGTCGGGACGCAAGAAGCCGCCCGGCAGATGATCGCTCAGGGCGGCGGCGGCAAGATCATCAACACCGCCTCGATCGCAGGGCGGCAGGGCTATGCAGAATTTGCTCCCTATTGCGCGAGCAAGGCGTCGGTGATCTCGCTCACCCAGGCCGGCGCGCGTGAATTCGCCAAACACCGCATCACCGTCAACGCGTTTGCGCCGGGTGTGGTGATCACGCCGCTTTGGGACGGCCTCGAGCAGGACATGCTCGACAAGGGCGTCATCAAGAAGAAGGGTGAATTCATCGAGTTCGTTCTCATCCAGCATCCTCTTGGGCTTTCCCTCGAAGCCTGCGGATCTGGCCGGGATGGCGGCTTTTCTCGCCTCCGCAGACTCCGACTACATAACAGGACAGGTCATCATGGCGGACGGGGGCATGGTGCTCGTCTAGTCGTCGGGGCGGGGCGTCGAGCAGGCGAGGGCGGAGCGACGCCTCGGCCCGCCTACGACTTTGCCCGCCACAACCGTTTTGGCGTGTCCTTTTCGTAGCCCAACGCGGAAAAGCTCGCGACTTCCAACGTCTGGCCCCAGGGGGTATTGAAATAGATCCAACTGAAGCCGGCGAGGGGCCCGTCTTCGACAGTGTTGGGACCTTCGAGAAGTTCAATGCCCATGGCCCTGAGCCGCTTGGCGGAGGCAAAAACGTCGTCGACCTCGAAGCAAAGATGCATGCCGCCGACTTCGGAAACGCGTTTGGGACGCGCAGTGCTGTCTTCGCCGCTATATTCGAAGAGTTCGACGCTTGGGCCATCGCCGCAACGCAGGAAGGCGACATCGCGAATCCGCGTGCCCGGCGCGGCGCCGAGCTTGCACGTCATGAAGGCCTCATCGACATTGAAAGGGCCGGTCCGGAAGACCGTCACGGCTCCGAAGACGGCCTCGAAGAAAGCAATACCCTCTTCGAGGTTCGGCACCGTAATCCCGATATGATGCGTCCCGTATATTCGTTCTGCCATTTCATTGCCCTGCGAAGTTGACTGCTGCAAAACGCTCCGCCGATCCACGTCACATCATTCTAGCCTCGCCTCGCCGTCGCACCGTCGAATAAATCAGGGCGGCGATCAGGACGAGAATGCCTTGAAACACGTATTGATAGGTTTCGGACAGACCAAGAAAGGTGGCGGCGTTGAGAACTTCCGTCAGCAGGAGCGCGCCGAGCACTGTGCCGATGAACGTTCCACGTCCGCCGCGCAGGCTCGTTCCGCCAAGCACGACCGCGGTGATGCTCGACAGCGTATAGTTCGCGCCTTGCCGGGGATCGCCGACCCCGATCTGGCCGAACAGCATGACGGCGCCAAACGCCGTCAACAGCGACGAGGCGATATAGCCGCCGACGAACGTGCGATCGATCCGAACGCCGATCCGCCGCGCCGATTCCTCATCGGAGCCTATCGCCCGAAGCTGCCAGCCGAGCCGCGAGCTCCGGAGCGCGTATTCGCCCGCGACGGCGAAGGCGATCAAGACCAGAAACGCCAGGGGTATCGGCCCATACAGCCTGTTGATGACGTCAGCGACCGTGGCGTTGATGTATCCGCCCGGGCCATCACGCAGCAGGAAGCTCATCCCCTGAAGGCCGATATACATCGCCAGCGTCGCCGCGATTGCGGTGAAATTCGCAAATCTTATGAGAAGTCCGTTGATCGCGCCGACAATGAACGCGCCGCCGAACATCAGGAGGAAGCCCGCCGCGATCACCGATGGAGACTTGCCGTCGTTCACGAAGAAGGAAGCGACAACGACCAGAAAACCGGCGAGCGGACCAACCGACAGGTCAATTCCACCCATCAGCAGCGCGACGGTTTGCCCGAGCGCGATGAAGCCCAGCGCCGTCGCCAACAGGAGGATGTTGGAGATGTTGAACGCCGACAGGAAGTTGGGGTTTTGGCTGAAAACGTAGAGCCCGAGCAGACTGGTGACGAGAGCCAGCGGAACGGCTGGCGCGTTGTCCGATTGCAGAAAGTGCCGCCACCCGCTGCTCCTCGAAGCGACGCGGTCCTGCAAGCCGGAGTTGCCGACGTGGGTGTCGGCTTTGACAGCGGCGGCGACGATCCTGGCCTCCAAAACTTCGTCGCCGCTCAGCCTCGCCACGACGCGCCCCCGCGACATGACAATGACTTGGTCGCACAACCCTTCGAGCTCCGCCGCGTCCGAAGAATTGACGATGACTGGCGTGCCCGAACTCGATACTTCGCGCAAAATACGATAGATCTCAGCGCGCGCGCCAACATCGACTCCCTGGGTCGGTTCGTCGGCGACGATAATTTTGGGTTCCGACAGCAAGGCGCGGGCCATCACGACTTTTTGTTGATTGCCGCCGGAAAGCGACAGGATCGGAGCTTCCAGGCTCGCCGTCTTGACAGCCAGCGACTTGAACGTCGCCGCGACCTGTTGAACTTCTCTCTTTCGGCTGAGCAGTCCGAACTTGGCGAACCTTTCCAGAGCGGCGAATGTCGCGTTCTCGCGCACCGTCAGACTTGCGGCCAAACCTTCGCTATGCCGATCCGAAGGCATGAATGCCGCTTCGCGCAAAAGGTCGCTGTGATCGAGGGCGCGGCCTTTGAGTTGAATCGCGCCTTTGGATTGCTGGAGGCCCGCCAGCGCGCGCATTAACTCGGATTGGCCGTTGCCCGCCACACCCGCGACGCCCACGATTTGGGCCCGCGACACTTCAAAGCTCACATCCGTAAAACTCTTGCCGCTGAACGACTCAACCGCAAAGATGATGTCCTTCGAGACATTTTGAGACTTCTGCGGGAATGTCGACCCCAGCGTTCGCCCGACGATCATGCTTAGAAGGTCGGCGTCGCTTACCTCGTTGACGAGCCGCACGCCTTGAACCCGACCGTCGCGAAGAACCGTGACCCGTTGGGCGATTTGACGCAATTCCGCGAGCCGATGGGTGATGTAGATCACCGACGTTCCCGTCCTTACAACCTCCCTTATGCGATCAAAAAGCATATCGGTCGCCGCTTGATCGAGGGAAGCCGTCGGCTCGTCGAGGATCAGCACCTTCGGTTTGATCGCCAAAGCCTTTGCGATTTCGAGCAAATGCTTTTGGGCGACCGTCAGCGCATTGGCGCGTGTTCGCAACGGGAGGCGCAGGCCGACTGCGTCGAGCGCATTTCGCGCAACGGTCTGTGAGGACTTTCCGACAAACAACGACGGAGGAAGCGCGACCTGGAAATTCTCCAACACCGAGAGATCGTCGAGCACGGCCGGGTGCTGAAAGGAAATCGATATGCCCAACGACGCGGCGGTTTCCGGCGACATCGAGGAAACCCAACTCCCCTCGAATTCGATCACGCCCAGTTCCGGCTGCAGCGCGCCGGAAATGATATTGATGAGGGTTGACTTGCCGGCCCCGTTCTCGCCAAGGATCGCGTGAACCTCGCCCTCGTAGAACTCAGCGTTTACATCGAGCAGCGCGGGAACGCCTGAATAGAATTTGGAAATATTGGACAACCGGATCGTCGTGTCACCATGCGTCGGCGCGCCGCCTGGACGAGATTCGTCACTACGAACATTCACGGTGCGTATTCCGCTGAAGACACCCAGATCCGGCATTTGCCAAAAAAGGTCGCTCCCCAGAGGCAATTTTGCCGCCGGGGAGCGTGCGATGCTACTTGGTGCTGACCGCCTTGGTCTGTTCTTCGGGAGACAGCTCGGCCGACAGATAGATTTGACCCGGGAGATCCTTGCGGCACTGGACCGCATGAGGCGCGCCAGTCACGGAATTTTCAAAGACAGGGCCCTTGAACGTTTCCGCTGTAGGCGGCGTGCCGCCAGTCACCGCTGCGACCGCCCATTGCACCGCCAGGCGAACGTTATCGTTTTCGGTTGAGACGGTGAAGAGCTTGAAGTCCGGGTTGTCCTGATGGACGTCGGCCCACAAGCAGCCCAGTGAATTGCCGTCAGATGTGGCGAGCGCCGGGATCGACCGACCGGACTGCTTGAACAGCGGAAGCGCGCCGACCAGCGATGGCCCGAAATCAGAAACGATGACGTCGATCTTGTTGTTCTTGGCGATTTCGGCCGTCAGAACTTTCTGCGTCAACGCGGGATCCCAGTTCGTCACATCGAAAGGCTCGGGGTTGATGAACTTGTATTCGGGTCCAAGCACAGACTTGAGCCCCTTAAGCTCGTCGAGCCCCTGGCTGTTGCCCGCGGGGCCGCTCAGGAACAGAAGGTTGCCGCCTTGAGGCAGCACGCTCTTGATCCAGTTGCCCCAGTTCTGGCCGTCATTCACGAAATCGGTGCCGATGAACTTGGTGTAGTTCACGCCGGCCTGACCCCCAGCTTCGACGCGGTAGGGCACAATGACTTTGCCCGACTTGTAGACGCTGGTTATCGCCGGCAGCATCGCCTGTCCGGCGTCAGGGAAGACAACCAGCGCGTCTATGCCTTTGGCGGCCATCGCCTTGATGTCGGAAATCGACTTTTGAGTGTCGCCCTGGCCGTCGGCATATTCATATTTCGTGATGCTCGGGCACTTGAGGGCTTCCTCCTTGCCGGAAGCGGTCGTCACCTGGCGCCAGCTGTTGCCGCCATAGCCGTCGAGCAAAGCAATTGTCGCTTTCTTCGGGCCGCACCAAGACGGAGTTTCGGCCTGAGCCAGATTGGAGCACCCAAGGGCGATGGCCGCGGCCGCCGCGGTGAGCGCCAGTTTCTGCCGGTTCGAGAATTTCATTTTTTCCTCCACTTACACAGGTTTAGCTCGCCTGTTCATGTTTGCCGTCCACCGGATAGAGTAGACGCCGATACCAAAACCCAGGGCTAGAGCCTGGATGATGGTTTGAGCCGAATACGGCACACCAACTGCGAGTGCGAATTGGCTCAACTGGTTCAGGAAGAACGAAGCAATGACGGTCGAGATCGGAAAACCACGACCGCCAAGCAGCGACGTTCCGCCGAGAACAACGACAGCAACCGAAGGCAAAAGCAGGGAATCGCCTTGGAACGCTGTGGGTTCGCGAGTGATGCCGGCCACGAGCAGGCCAGCGACGCAATAGAGGAGTTGGGCATAGACATAGGCCAGAAGCTGATAGAGCTTCACCCGAAGTCCCGCGGCCTGGGCAGCCAGCGGGTTTGCGCCGATCGCTTCGAAACGCCTTCCGGCCGCAGACTTTTTCAAGATGAATGAAACCACCAGCAGCGCGGCGAACGCGAAATAGAGCGAATTCGGAAGGCCGAACGCGCGGCCGCCAGCGATCGCGGCCAACAGGTTGGTGGTTGTTTTGGGCACGCCGCCGGAAACAGCGAAGACGCCTCCGTAAAGGAGCGCGTTCACGCCGATAGTCGCGACAATGGCGTTCAGCCCGAAGAGGCTGACCAGAATCCCGTTCGCCAGGCCGGCCGCGATCGCGCAAGCAATCGCGATCAACACGGCCGGGAGGAGCAGAGCGTCATTTCCTTGCGGATAGTGCGTCGATATGACGACGGCGAGCGAGACGCCTCCCGCCAGCGAAAGGTCAAAGCCTCCCTGTTGAACGACCAGCAACTGTCCCAGGCCGACAATTGCAATGATGGCCGCAAACGGCAGGCTTCCCTCCAGGGCCCCATGCGACAGGCTGGACGGGGCAAAAAGGAGACAGACGACGATCAGCGCGATCGTCGAAATTACGACCGTCGCAAACTCCCTCGACAACGGGAGATGGAAACTCTGTCCCGCCAGCGGTCCAGTGCTCATGTGATCGCTAGACGCTTTCATCCGACCATTCTCGCGCCCGGCAGTTTCTCACGAGCAGCGCGACGCCGCGCGCGAGCGGGCCGTGATCCCCCAAACCGGGGCTGGCGTTGAGACAGTCACGCGATCTCCAGCGTCACTTTGACGGCCTCCGCCGGTTTCCTGCCTTGCTCAAACGCTCTCAACGCATCGTCGAGCCGGAAGCTGTGGGTCTGGATCGGCGTGAGATCGAAGTCCGGTCCGTTCGAGAAACCGGATCGCCGCGGGCCAGACGCCCGGCGACCCGATGCAACCCCGAACGGTGAGATTTTTCATCTGGATCTTGCCGAGCTCGGTCGGGATCTTGTGACCGATGTTGATTCCGACCATCGAAATGCGGCCCTCCGGGCGCGCATAGTCGAAGACGGCCGCAAGCGAGGCGGAATGGCCCGAGGCCTCGACGACGAGGTCGGCTCCACCGTGGGTCAATTCCTGCACCGCCGTGCTCGGATCGCCGGTCGACGGGTCAACCGTCGCATCGGCGCCCAGGCGTTTGGCGATGTCCCGGCGCAGCGGCACCGGGTCGACGACAATCACGCGCGCGCCCATGCCGATGGCCGCCGCAGCCGCAACGAGGCCGATTGGTCCTCCGCCAGAGATCACGACCGTCTCGGAGGCGTTGGGCGCGCCATTGCGCAGGACCGCATAGAAACCGCAGGTGAACGGCTCGATCATCGCGCCTTTCGCGTCATCGACGGCGTCCGGCAGTTTGTGGAGCCATTCGGGTCGGGCGGGGAAATATTCCCGGTTGGCGCCGTCCATGGAGAAGCCGAAGTGGTGGATGCGTTCCGGCGTCTTGATCACGCATTCGCCCACCACGCGGTCGCCCGGTTTGAGGCCGGTGACGTTCTTGCCGACCTCCACGACTTCGCCGACCCACTCATGGCCAGGGATGACCGGATAGGAGATGGGTATGATGTAGTGGCCGGCCAGAAGCTCGTAGTCCGAATGGCAGATCCCGACCCGCCGCGACCGGATCATCACCTCATTTGCGGTGATCGAAGGCGACTGGACCTGCGACACGACCGGCTTGTCGGGCTTGTCGAAGAACAGAGCTTTCATCGCTTGCTCCCTTTTCCTTGCCGCTGATCAGGCCACCGCTTCGATCTTGCCGCTCCGGGCGGATGCGAAGACAGCCTCAAGCAAAGCAATATTGTCGATGAGCTGCGCCCCGGTGATGGGATAAGTCTCGGTTCCGCGGACAGCGCGGGCAAACGACACGAGATTGTCCTTGACCGGCTCGGCGACGGGGACCTCCGCGCTCGTGACAGGGCCGCCGGCTTTTGCGGACGTGACGATCCAACCGTCCGGCGCCTCGAGATGCGCCTTGTCGCGAATGTCGACCCATCCCTTGGAGCCATAGACCGTGAAACGCGACATGAAGGGGTTGGCGAGCGAGGCTGAAACATAGGACGTGCCGCCGCCCCGAAACTTGACATAGGCGCTGACGGTGTCGCCTTGGGGCAGATCGGATGAGAGCTGCTCGCAGACGCACCAGACGCTTTCGGCAGGGCCGAGCAGGCGCACCGACAGATCGAGCAAATGGATGCCCGTCGCGGTCATGCCGCCGGCCGGGGCGTGATCGGCCTTCAGGCGCCAGTTGTCCCGGTCCAGCGCCAGGAACCTGTCGTGGCTGAAGTTGGCTTCGACCTGGTGGATGCGTCCGAGTTCCCCCGCGTCCGCCTTGGTCAGAAGTTCGGCGACGGCGGGCTCCCATCGCCGCTCGTGGCCCATCCCGAGAACCAGGCCCGCGTCCCGACAGAGGCGGACGGCTTTCTCGGCGCCGGCCTTATCCAAGGCTAGCGGCTTCTCGCAAAAGACATGCTTACCCGCCGCGACGGCAGCCTCTATCTGCGCGCCATGCAGCGCGTGCGGCGTGACCAGCACGACGGCTTCCACGTCGGGATCAGCGAGCGCATCCTCGTAGTCGGCTGTTAGCGCGACGCCCTTCTTGGCGCATTCGGCGCGCGCCGTCTCGATGTTCGGCTCGACCGCCCGCACGACGCGGATGTCCGAAGGCGCCGCGCCGAGCACGTTGAGCATCTTCTTGCCCCACCAGCCCATGCCGACGAGGGCCATTCCGACCGGCCTGCTCATTTCCGTCGATCGTCACGCTTGATGAGGGGAGGGGTCGACGGGCGCCGGCGAAGCGCCGGCCTGGCCAGCGTCTCGACCTCGGCGCGGCTCAGCGACGCTACGGGACCAAGGAAGAGATTGACGTGCATTCTGTCGATGCTCCTCCCTGGCAGCATCGCCGCTGCGTCGATCCTCGAAACTGCCGCTTCAGCGCAGGTTCGACCGATGGAGCGAGGCTAACAAACTAAATCACGCGGCATCGCACTGATTTGTCCAAAACGGACAAATTCGGTTCGACAGGCCGCGCGATCAAAGCGGAAAGCCCAGGCGGGCCGGCGCCAAAAAATTTCACGAATTGCGCGGCTTTGGACCCTAGTAGTAGCCGGCCTCGCGCATGACGCGGTCGGCCTGGCTCTGGGCGTTCGCGAGCGCTTCCTTGTCGGTCGTCTCCCTGCGCAAGGCCTTGTGTATCTCCTCGCCGAGAATGGCTTCGAGCGACAAGTATTCAGGCACCGGCGGGCGAGGCCAGCCCTTGAGCAGGTTTCGCTTCGCGAGCTTGTCGACGACGCTGACGATCGGGGAGGTTGCGGCGGCTTCCGGGTCGGCGGCCACGCTGAAGCGCGGCGCGACGGGGAAGCCGTTTTGCACGTTTGCCTTCATCGCCTCCGGCGAGGTCATCCATGCGATGGCCTCGAACGCAAGCTCCACGCGCTCGGGCGGCAGGTTGGCCGGGATGCACAGCAGAAAACCGCCGATCGGATTGTTGGAGGCGCCCCCTGGCCCGCGCGGCTGGGGCAGATAGCGCACCTTGCGCTTCACCGCCGAACTCACGTCGTTCTCAAATCGCGCCGCGCGGACCGTCCAGCAATAGGCCAGCGCCGTTTGGCCGGAAAGGAAGGAGGTTGTGCGCCGGTCCCAGTCCATCTCGAGAATGTCGGGCGGCGAAAACTCCTTGAGCTTGCGCAAATAATCGAGCACGCGCAGGCCCGCTTCCGAGTCGATCTGCGGCCGCAGTTGTTCGCCCCGCGCGTCGTCGACGCCAATTCCCAGGCTGGCCTTCGGGATGCGCAGAATCAACTCGCCGCAGCAGCCCATCAGAAACATGAAGGTCGAGGCGATCGGCATCCCTCGCGCGCCATTCCACGCGATGCCGTATTGGCCCTTGGCGGGCGCATGGAAATGTTTGGCGGCGGCGACGGTCTTCTCGAAGGTGGTCGGATATTCGATCTTGTCCTTTTCGAACAGGTCCGAGCGCGCGGCGAGCAGCTCTATGGTGCAATAGATCGGGACGCCGAACTGCTGGCCGCGCCACGACCCCATCGACCAAACGGAAGGGTGGAAGTCGAGCGAGGAGAGGCCGGCGGACTTTATATGCCCGTCGAGCGGGATGACGAGCTTCTTCTTGACCGCTTCGCCGAGCCAGGGCGCATTGATTGCGACGATATCATATTCCGAGACCGGCATCGCGGCGTTCTCGACCAGCCGCTCGTGCAGCTGCGGCAGTTTGCGCAGATCAAAGTTCTTGCGCGAGGCCATATTGTTGCGAAAGTCGGCCCACATGTTGCGCATCGACAGGAAATAATTGTCGTCGTTGAGCAGGAACTGGATCTCCTGCTTGCCGCGAAACAGGCTCTCGATCAGTCGCGGCGGCGGAATGATCTGCGCCGCGAAATAGGAGCCCCCGAAATAGAAATCTTCGTCGCTGTCGACTTTCGAGCGCAAGCCGAAGGTCTCGGCGAGCAGAAACTTGATCTTGCGCGCATACTGGATGAAGCTTTCGAGCAACGCCTCGCTTGGCCGAAGCTTGAACCGCTTGCTGCCCTCGCCCAGGGGTTCCTGGAGGATGTCCCCGCGCTCGATCAGGGCGTGGATGCGCCGCATCGCCGTCGCATGCGGCGCCCTCGCGACCGAGGCGAGGGTGGAGATCGCGACCGGCGTTCCCGTCAGGTGGTTCTTGATGAGGAACAGCAGCAGGTTCCAGGCCGCGTCCTCCTCGGCGATCGGAATCAGCTCCTGGAACGGCTGACGGACCCGTTCGAGAAACGCGATGATCCGGAGGAGTTCGTTTTCGGTCATGGCAACGCCGTCCGGCCGGCTCGCCGCGGATCCTCCCGATCCTTCCGACCTTCGCATGCGGTTAGGCGTCGAGGCCTCGCTTGTCCAGCCCGAGCCTATGCCGGCGCTACCCGTCGCGGTCCGTCTCGCGTCCGTCGTGGCGCGGATGTCGCCTTCGCGCCCTCGGCCCGTTGGCGTCGACAATGTTCAGGGGATGATTTTCTCGGCCCGCAAAGTGGCGAACAGGTCGTAGAAGGCCTCTTCGGTGCTCTGGTAGACGAGGAAGCCGAGCTTCCGGCTTCGCGCCATATCCGTCATCACTTCGAGCGGCCTGCCCATGTCGAGGTCCGTGTGCCAGGGCGAGGCGACGCGCCAAAGATCGGGTTCAACCAGACCATGTTTCGCCGCCATGGCCTTCCAGACTTCCGCGTCCTTCGCCATCTGGCTCTCCAGCGGAACCGGAGCGCCCTCGAAGCCTTCCGAGGCCACTCCGAACCACTTGGCGAGGCGCGGCCATAGCCAGCTCCATCGAAAGATGTCGCCGTTGACGATATTGTAGGCCTCGTTCTTTGCGACATCGGTCGTGCTCGCCCAGACGAGCTGCTTGCCGAGCACGCGCGCGTCGGTCATGTCCGAAAGGCCGTTCCATTGCGCGGCGCTGCCGGGGAATTTGAAGGGGCGGCCGAGCTCCTTGCAGATCGCTGCATAGGCGGCGAGGGTCGAGCCCATGTTCATCGCGTTGCCGATCGCCTTGCCGATGATCGTATGCGGGCGATGCACGCTCCAGGTGAATCCGTCGCGCTTGGCCGCTGAATAAACCTCGTCTTCCTGGTCGTAGTAGAAGTTCCGGACATCAAGTCGCGGCTGCTCCTCGCGCACCGGAGTCGGCGGGAGCGACCCGCTGCGCGCATAGGCCTCGAACGGCCCGAGATAATGCTTCAGACCGGTGACGAGCGCGACGTGCTTGACGCTATGCGCCGGCGCGAGCGCGTCGAGCATCGTGCGAACGATCCCGGCGTTGACCCTGATGTTTTCCTCTTCAGTCGGCTGGCGGGACCAAACGGTCAGATAGACGTGGGTCGGCTTGAGCCGGCTCACCGCCTTGGCCACGCTCGCGGGATCGAACAGATTGGCGGTTACGTGCTCGACTCCCGGAACGATCCCTTCCCGATGACGCGATATGCCGTGAACGCGCGCCTGGGCGTGGAGCAGCTCCTGCGACACCCCGCGTCCCGCAATGCCGGTCGCGCCGACAACCAGCGCTGAGATTTCCATTGTCGTCTCCCGAATCGATCGAAGAAAAGGCGCGGCGCGAAAGCCCGGGCCGGACTCAGGTCATATTGACCATCACCTTCGTTTCCTGGCCGCTTGGATTGAGCAGCGAGCGGAATCCCTTTTCGACGATCGCCTCGGGCGCGATCCGTCCGGTGACGATCTTTTCGACCGGCAGCTTGCCGCTCGAGATCATGCGGATGACCCGCGGCCACATCGTAATCTCGTAGCACCAGGTCGCTTCGATGGTGATGTCCTTCAACGCCCACAGCGCAGGGTCGACGAGCGCCTTCTTCACGTGCAAGCCGGTCTGCACCACGGTGCCATGATTGCGCACCGCCTCGATGCAGGTGTTGAGCGCGGCTTCCATGCCGGAACATTCGATCGCGGCATCGACGCCGACGCCCTCCTCAGTGTTGGCGCGGATATGCTCGACGACATTGACCGATTTCGGATCGAGCGCGATGCTCCCGACGCCAAGCGACTCGATATGCTTGCGGCGATTGGCGTTGGGCTCGCTGACGAAGATCTTCGAGGCGCCGACGGCGCTGCAGATCAGCGTCACGAGCGCGCCGATCGGTCCAGCGCCAGTGATCAGCACGGTGCTGCCCCCGGTCACTTT
Source organism: uncultured Alphaproteobacteria bacterium (assembly GCA_963761435.1). GTDB lineage: Bacteria > Pseudomonadota > Alphaproteobacteria > Rhizobiales > Beijerinckiaceae > Roseiarcus. The sequence goes on from CAVXHJ010000020.1 coordinate 163,276, forward strand.
GGAGCGATCGACGCCGTAGAGCGCCACCGCGGCGGGCTCGACGAGCGCGCCTTGCTCGTCGGTGACGCTGTCGGGGATCAGATTGGCGTTGTAATCGTTGATGACTGCGAGCTCGCTCATGCCGCCCCAGGCCCAGCTCAGGCCGATGCAGCCCATGCTCGGGCTCAGATGATTGAGGCCGCGACGGCTGTAATAGTCGTCAAGCGGCATCACGAGGGGCTGGATGGAGATCCGGTCGCCTTTGCGCACCCGCGTCACATTGCGGCCGACGTCGACGACCTCAGCGGAGAACTCGTGGCCGAGAATCTGCGGCAGCACCGCGCCGGTGAACTTATGCCGCGTCGCCGGCGTGACGATCGGGCCGCCGGCAAATTCATGCAGGTCGGTGCCGCAGATGCCGCAGGTGAGAGGCTTGATGAGCACTTGCGAGTCGCCAAATGCATTCGGCGCAGGAACGTCTTCGACGCGCACGTCCTCCTTGGCGTAAAACCTGACCGCTTTCATGCTTGTTCCCTCTCAATTCTCCGTCAGGCGCAGAGCGCTCGGGCTCATGCCGCGATACGCCTTTGCGTGACGGCGTAAGGGCGAAGAGCGCCAAGGCCGCGGCTCCTCGTCAGATGCGAATTCGGGAAAGTCCATCGGGACGGCTCGAAGGCAATTGATGCTCGGGAACGGGCGCACGCCTCGGCCCGCAAACTGATGGAGGGATGCATTGTGCTCGGCGGTCCGGGCGGTCGCCATTCCCGCATACGCGGCGACGGGTCCGTTTTGGCCGTCGCGGAACCAATGAACCCGACCCAGGTCCTTCAAGCGCAGCTCCCTGTGACACGTCGGATTTGGCGAGGAATCTTCAGCGGCCGACGCTTCCCCACAGGCGCCCTCTCTAGCACCGTCGCTCAGGGCCCGCCGGCCGGATTTATCCAAAATGAAGATTTTCCGGCGACGCCTCCTTGCGGGCGGCGGGCGACCCGGCGGCGAAGCAGCGAAAATCCCATTTTGAGGATTTTTCTGGCCGGCGCGTCGTCGTTCTCTGGCAACCTGCTCCGGCAACGATGTAGGGCGGGAAACGACCGAAATGGCCTACGTACAGGCTGAGGCCGCGCCGGGCGACCGGCCAAAGAACGACGACATAGGTCTCGACAAGCGTCTCGAGCTCTTCCGCCTGCAAGTGGAGATTCGCGACTGCGAGAAGCGGGCTTTTGATCTCTTTCTCCAGAACCTGATCAAGGGCACGAGCCATTTGTCGATCGGTCAGGAGGCGGTCGCGGCGGGGTTCGGCGTCGCCATGCGCAAGGATGACAAGTCGTTCTGCACCTATCGCGGCCACGCGCACACGCTCGCCCGCGGCGCGTCGATGGAGGGGATGCTCGGCGAGTTGATGCTGCGCGACATCGGCCTCATGCGCGGCAAGGGCGGATCGATGCACCTGACCTCCGTAGAGCACGGCGTGTACGGATCCTATGCGATCGTCGGCGCTCATCTGCCAATCGCGTGCGGGTCAGCGTGGCGCGCGCAATATCTCGGTGAGAAAGACGTCGCGGTCTGCTTCTTCGGCGACGGAACGACCAATATCGGGGCGTTCCACGAGGCGCTCAATCTGGCGGCGGTGTGGAAGCTGCCGGTCGTTTTCGTCTGTGAGAACAACCTCTATATGGAATATACGCCGATCGGCGAGGTCACGGCGGTCAAACAACCGGCCGCCGATCGCGCGTCGGCCTATGGCCTCGATCGCATCGTGGTTGACGGCAACGACGCGGATGTCGTTTATCGGACAGCCCTTGCCGCTCTGAGCAAGGCGCGTGAAGGGGATGGGCCCTCGCTGGTCGAATGTCTCACCTATCGCCATTCCGGCCATTCGCGCGCCGATCCCGCCAAATATCGGCCGCCGGGCGAGCTCGACGAATGGCTGAAGCGCGATCCAATCGTCATCTACCGTGAGCGCCTGACCGAATTCGGCGTCAAGCAGGAAACGATCGACACGATCCAGGCCGAGAGCAAGCGGAAAGTCGAAGCCGCGACCGATGCGTGCAAGGCGTCGCCTCCGGCGCCGGTCGAACTGCTGACCAGAGACGTGTACGCGGACGGGGGTTGGGCGTGGCGGAATTGACCCTTCGCGACATCCCCGCGCGCGGCGGGCGCTGGAAATCGCGCGTGACAGGCGCGTCGTTTTCCTCGAGGTGGACGTCGCCATGGCCGGCGGCCGCCGAGGCTTCGACGGCGGGCGTTCGGCTGCATTCCTCTCGTGGCCCAAGCAGATGGTCGAAACCCCAAACTGGGACGAAGAATTTCCACCGGAACAATGACGGTTAAGGCGCCGTCGAAGTCGGAGTTCGAGGGGATGAAATACAACCGCGCGCATTCGACCGCCGCATGGGGTATGGCGGCCAAAGACTGGGAACAGGGGGTCGACTATCACCGCCTCTCGGTGGAGCGGCTGAAACGCGCGCAAGCCGCGATCCGCCATGCGGGCCTCGGCGCCGCGCTCTGTTTCAATTTCGACAATATTCGCTATGTCACGTCGACCCACATTGGCGAATGGGCGCGGGACAAATTCTTCCGCTATGCGCTCTGCCCTGCCGAAGGCAAGCCATTCCTGTGGGATCCGGCGCCGCCCGCCAAGCGCATCTCTTCGCCCTGGATCTCCGACAACGTCGCTGCGCCCATCACGACGATGCAGGGCGCGATTCCACCGTCGATGAACGTGCAGCACGACTTCGCCAAGCAGATCAAAAAGACGCTCGTGCATTACGGGATCGACAAGGAGCCGCTCGGCATCGACATGATGGAGATCGGCATGCTCCGCGCGCTCGAGGCCGAGGGTATCGAAGTCGTCGATGGCCAGCAGGCCCTGCTCGACGCACGCGAGATCAAGACCGACGACGAAATAGAATTGCTGAAGGTCGCCGCGTCCATGGTCGATGCGACCTATGTCGACATCGTCCGCGCGATTCGGCCCGGAACCAAGGAGAACGAACTTGTCGCCATAGCCAATGACAGGTTGTTCCGCATGGGCGCCGAGCGCGTCGAATGCGTGAATTCCGTGTCGGGCCGCCGCGGCCGGCCGCATTCGCATACATTTTCCGATCGCATGCTCCAGCCGGGCGACATGATCTTTCTTGACATCATGCATTCGTTCAACGGCTATCGCACCTGCTACTACCGCACCTTCATTTGCGGCGAGCCGAACAAGCATCAGATCGACGCCTATGAAACCGCGTCGAAATGGATCAGCGCCTCGATCGACATGATCCGGCCAGGCATAACGCCCGACGAGGTTGCGTCCGTCTGGCCGGACGCTCAGGAGTTCGGGTACCGGGACGAGGCGGAGGCTTTCCTGTTGCAATACGGCCATGGCGTCGGACTGTCGCTTTGGGAGCGCCCGATCTTCTCCAAGCGTTTCCGCGGCCAGAACCGGCCGCTGGTCGAGGGCATGGTGTTCGCGCTCGAGACATGGAAAGGCGCGGACGACGGCTCCGGCGCGGCCCGTATCGAGGAAGAGGTTGTCGTCACCAAGGACGGGTGCGAGATTATCACCAACTTCCCGTCAGACCGCCTGATCTCCTGTGGCCTTCCGGGTTGCGAAGTATTCTGACCAGGGACCACGATGGCTGTTCAAAGTCGGATACCTGTGACGCTCGTCACCGGGTTTCTCGGGAGCGGCAAGACAACTCTGATCAACGCCGCGCTGCGCTCGCCGAAACTTGCAAAGACGGCGATCGTGGTCAACGAGTTCGGCGAGGTGGGTCTCGATCAGCAACTTTTCGCAAGCAGCTCCGACTCGGTGGTCGTGCTCGAGAATGGCTGCCTTTGCTGCACTGTTCGAAGCGACCTCATCGGCACTCTCAATTCGCTCTACCACAACCGGCAGGCGCGCGAGATTCCTGACTTCGACAATGTCGTGATCGAGACGTCGGGCCTCGCCGAGCCCGGCGCGGTGCTTCAGGCGTTCCTTTCGGAGCCGACTTTGGATGGGCTCTATCGAGTTCGCGAGCGTGTTGACGCTGGTCGATGCGGTCAACTGGCCGGGAACGTCAGAAGCGCACGAGGAGGCGGTTCGGCAGGTCGCCCTCGCCGACCAGATCCGGATTACCAAACTCGATCTTGTGGCCGGCGACAGGCAGAACGCCCTGTCTCGGATCCGCCTCGACCTCCGGCGGCTCAATCCATCCGCCGAAATCGCCGAGGTCGATTGGTCGCCGTCGGCGGTCGCGGAGCTTGTGACGTCCTCCGGCTTCGACGCGGCCGACCTGCATGCCGATCCCCGTCCGTGGCTCAATGTCCAAGCCTATCAGAAGCCCGTCGATGACGATGACGCTCCCGGCGCGGACGATGGCCATGGCGACCATGATCACGCGCGCCATGGGCATAGTCACCATCTCGAGGGCAGGGGAATAGAAACCTTCGTGCTGACGCGCGAAAGCCCGCTCATACGTGAGGAAGTCCAGTTCTTGCTGGATGGAATTGGGCAGAACCTTGGCGCAGGGCTGTTGCGTGTCAAAGGCCTTGTGAACATCGCCGAGGAACCTGGCCGGCCAGCGGTGATTCAGGGCGCCCAACACCTCCTGCACACGATGACCTGGCTCGACAATTGGCCTGACAACGACCACAGGACGCGAATCGTCTTCATCACTCAGGGCATCCCCAGAGACAGCCTGAAGGACATCATCGAGCTGCTCGACCGCGTCAGCGCACGAACCTTCAAGGCGCGAGCGCGTGGGCGGAAGGCCGAGGAGGCCGCGAAAGCCTACGACTGACGTCGCCGTTGCGCCGCAGGAGAGCGCCGAGTCCCCGGAATTGCCCGCCACGATGGAGCTTGCGCGTTTTTGAGGCGCGGGCGGGGCTCTTGCGACGTTGCCGGATCCCTCGAGCGGAGTCACAATCCGCCTATGCCTCAAGTCTCATTCTCATCGCCGGCAAGCTCCAGCGCTTCACCCACCTTCCGCGAGGCGCGCGATCTGCTGCTCGGTTTTCATGACGACTATCATGGCGCCCGGGCCGCATTCGTCTGGCCCAAGCCTGAGAGGTTCAACTGGGCGCTCGACTGGTTCGACGCCGAACTCGCGGCCGGCGAACACGGCGCGAACACCGCCCTGAAGGTCATAGGCGATCGCGCCGAGACCAGAAGCTTCGCCGAGCTTGCCCGAGAGTCGTCGCGGCTCGCCAACGGCTTGCGGGCCCTCGGCGCGAAGCGCGGCGACCGGCTGCTGATGATGCTGGGCGTCGGCCCCGAACTATGGGCGACGATGCTGGCCGCGATGAAACTCGGGTTGGTGCTGATCCCGGCGATGCCGGCCCTCGGGACAACCGACGTCGCTGACCGCCTCGACCGCGGCAAGGCGAAATATCTCGTCACCCATGGCGCCGAAGCGGAGAAATTCGCCGGCCTCGCCGAGAGCGTCGAGCGGATCGCGGTCGACCAGGCGCCGCATGGCTGGCGATCCTATGAATCGCTCCTCGGCGCGGAGCGTTTCGAGCCTGACGGTCCGACGAGGGCCGACGAGCCGATGCTGCTTTATTTCACCTCCGGCACCACGGCGCGCTCGAAGCTCGTCGTCCACACGCACGCGAGCTATCCGATCGGACATTTGTCGACGATGTACGGGCTCGGTCTTATGCCGGGCGACGCGCACCTCAACATTTCCTCGCCGGGCTGGGCAAAGCATGCCTGGTCGAGCGTGTTTGCCCCCTGGAACGCCGGCGCGTCAATCATTGCGCTCGCGGGGCGTTTCGAGCCGGTCGCCGCGCTCGACGCGCTGATCGAGCATCATGTGACGACGTTTTGCGCCCCCCCGACCGTCTGGCGGATGCTGATCCAGCACGACCTGAGACAATGGAAAGTCGCTCTGCGCGAGGTCAATTCGGCGGGCGAGCCGGTCAACCCGGAGATCATCGATCAGGTAAGGCGCGCCTGGGGCCTCACCTTGCGCGATTCCTACGGCCAAACCGAGACCACGATGATGATCGGCAACTCGCCCGGACAACGGGTCGTCCCCGGATCAATGGGGCGGCCGCTGCCTGGCTATCGGATCGCCCTCATCGACGCCGACGGGCTCGAGAGCGACAGTGGCGAAATCGCGATTCCCCTGCGTCCGCGGCCGGTCGGCCTCATGCACGGCTATCAGAATGAGCGCGGCGAGCTCATTCCGATCGAGGGCGATTATTACCGCACCGGCGACGTCGCCTCCCGCGATGCGGAAGGCCATGTCGCGTTCATCGGACGCGCCGACGATGTTTTCAAATCGAGCGATTATCGCCTGAGCCCGTTTGAGCTGGAGAGCGCGCTCATCGAGCATGCGGCGGTCGCTGAAGCCGCCGTCGTACCCGCGCCCGATCCCGTCCGCCATACGGTTGCGAAAGCCTATGTCGCGCTCGCGGCGGGACACACGCCCAATCGCGCGACGGCGGCTTCGATCTTCGCGCATCTTCGCGGAAGCCTGTCGCCCTACAAGCGGGTGCGTCGGATCGAGTTCTTCGAGCTGCCGAAAACCATATCAGGCAAGATCCGCCGGGTTGAACTGCGCATGCGCGAGCGCGCCCTCGCCGAGCGGAGCGAGCGGGCGGAAGGGGAGTTCAGGATCGAGGACTTTCCCGAGGCGTGAGCGAGGCCGCGCGTTAAAGCAAGTTGCAATTCAGCGGAATCGTCATTCGCGAGGAGCGTGAGGGCGTTCGGAAGAACGCCCGTCTTCGACGGGCTATGGCGACGAAGCAATCCACGAACCACGAGCGTCATTGCGAGGGGGAGCGAAGCAATCCATCCTGCGCCGTTGGTTGACCCAAATGCAACATGCTCTCGCGCCTCATGGCCCGGGCTCAAAAGGGCGCGGTCGGTCAAGCCGGCGGCGAGCGCGCCGGCTTTTCGCTCTTATCGCGTTGGCTGTTGTGGGGAAGGAATTGGGAGCATGGCGGAGGTGGCGGACGGCGCCATCAAGGCGTCATGGCCGGGCTTGTCCCGGCCATCCACGAAGGCCCAGCGCATCTACGCAGGCAAGCGCGAAAAGCCTTGCGACCGTCCGCCTTCCTGCCGGTCGCGCCGAGGCGGGACTCGTTCTTGCGGCGGCCCGGCGTGGATGGCCGGGACAAGCCCGGCCATGACGGCAAGGGTTCGACGAACGAACAGCAAACCGGTCGACCAACAGATAACGCCATAAGAGCCCGGCTTTTTCTTGCGATTATCAGAAACCACGGATAGAGTGGTCCTGTCGCCGAACGCGCCGCCTCGAGGAGCGGCGCCGGGAGAAGCGGGGAGAAGCGGGTTTTTGCCCCGGATCGTCGTAACCCATTGAAAAGGCCCAATTCGCGGAAGGGTTTTCCTTTGATACCTTTCCGGATTCCTTTGCCCCGCTTCCGGTTTCCTTTGCTGGGCTTCCCGGAGTCTTTGCTGGGCTTCTCGCCGCGGGTTATCCGCGATATGCACGAATCCGGAGACGCGATCTTGCCTTCGGGGCCGGGAGCTTCGGCTGGTCGACGAGCTTCGTGGCGCCGCCGCGCGAAGGCTTCGTTAGCCGAGGATGCCCGGGCTTCCGCGTTACTTCGCAGCCAGCGCCGCGATCCGCTCCCGCGCTCCGGATGCGCCGGCGGCGAGCGCGCGCGCATAGAAGTCTCGCGCTTTGGCTCCGTCGCCCCTGAGCCCGACGACGCCAAGCCGCGCCAGGGTCGCCGGATCGAACGTGTCGCCAAGCGCAACCAGCGCACGCGCGTCGCCGGCTTCGGCGGCGCTGATGAAGAACGCGCGGGCGGTCGCGATGTCGCCCTTGGCAAAGGCGACGAGGCCTTCGGCGCACAAGCGGCGGCCGTCGTCGATCGGAATCGCAAGCGTCGCGCCGGCGGCTTCCTTATCCCGCGTCGCCGGCGGCTGATAGCGCAATGCGCTCGCGAGCTTGCCAATCGCATCCTTGGCGAACGGCTGAGCCGTTGTCGCGGGGGCCTTCAGCGCGGACACTGCGACGGCCGGTTTGACGAACACGGGCTGCTCGACCGCGGCCTTGACATTCATTGCCGACGGCTCGAGGCGCGGCCAGCAGGCCAGCACAAGAATGCCGGCGAAAGCCGCGGCGAGGACGCTAGCGAGCGCCTTCCATGAAATGGCCAGCGTACCTACTCCCTACTGCATCAGCCCGCGCCAGCGGGTCAGCCCATCATAGAGACGGTCCGAATCGGCTGCACTCGGCCAGGTGGGCGAATCGGAGGCGGACTTGGCCGAGGCGCGGAAGGCGTCAAGCGACGCGTCGGCCGAGGCTTTCTTCGCATCGAGCCAACTTTGCGCCGCCGGCAGCCGGGGCCACGGCTCGCCCGGCCATGACGCCTCGACCGCGAGATTGACCTCGCGCCAATTGGCGTCGCGATCATCGCTCAGAAGCGCGTCGTAATTGTCGAAGAAGGTGCGCGCGACGCGGCCTAGCGTTTCCGCACGCGGCGATCCCGGGGGCGCGTCGAGGGCGACGAGCGCCATCGGCTCGCCGACCGTCTCGACCGGCGTGCTCGCGCCGACAAGATTTGGCCGCTCGGCGGCCGTGACATGAGCCGGGGCGTATACCGGCTCCAGCGTTGCGGACCAGGGAATGGCGACCACGTGAAAGCGTCCGTCGCCGCCAAAATCGGTCAGCGCGTCCGATCCCTCGGCGCCGAGAGCGACGACGGCGTCGACCTTGCCCGCCGCAAGCGCCTCAAGCGCTTCCTGCAGCGGTCCGTTGGTCTGGTTCGGCGTTACGCCGAGGCGCGCGAACAACATTCGGCCGCTGGTCGACGTCGCGCTGTCGACGTCGCCGAAACTTACCGTCTTTCCTTGTAAGTCATTGATCGACTTGATCTCGCGCGGCGCGATCACTTCCAGGGTCTCGGGCGCGAGACGGGCGACGAAAGGAGCGCGCTTCATCCATTCCGAGTCGCCCTTGGCGGTCGCGACGAGGCTATCGAGCGACACGATGGCGAAGTCGGCCATGTCGGTCTTGACGACCTTGCCGAGACCGTTTGGCGAAGTGGGGCCGACAATCACGCGCCCTGGGGAGCCGGCGCCGCTCATTGCCGTCGCAAAGTCTCTCGCCATGCGGCTCGCGCGGGCGTCGCCCGGGTCGGCGAGAATGGAAAACTCTTTCGTCGCAGGCGCTTGCGGGATCGAGGCGGTCGTTTGCGGGGCGGGAGTTGGCGCGGCGGCGACACGCACCGGGGACTCGGGTCGCGCGTAGCGTCGGGCGGACGCCCCCTGGCTGCCGCGCCAGGCGCCATGCCACAGAATCCGCTTGCCGTTACGGTAGACCGGCTGCGAGTAGGCCACCATGCCCGGCGGCGCCTTCAAGGCCTGGGAAGCATGGCTTTCTTCCGCGAGCAGCATCGCAAAGGCGAGCAAAGCCGCAGAGCAGACGGCCCCGCCTCGCGGCCCCCGCCCAAGCTTCCCCAGACCAGAAGACAAAAATATTGGGCGCCCGCCCCGACGCGTTCCGCTCGGCATCACCCGCGACCTTGGCCAGCAAATGCGACCTCATCAAGGCAGCCAAGCCGTCAATCCACCGCAGATTTCCGGGCTGAATCTGCGACTTGCGCCGTTTTGACGGGCGCGTCAGGGCGCCGCCGCGAGCGCGCCGAGCGCCGCCTCGAGTTCCTCCTCGGCAATCGGCGCAAGCGTCGGCCCGTCGAGATAGACGAGGCCGGCGCGGATCGGCAGCCCCAGGTACAGCGGCTGCAAGGCGGCGCGATAGAGCGCGAGCTGGGCGACATGCGCAGCCGCCGGACGATCGGGCTTCGCGCCGAGCTTGAAGTCGGCGATCAATACGCTCTCGCCCGTCGCGACCAGCCGGTCGAGACGGCCGGCATAAGGCAGGTCCGGACGCCCTGGCCGGCGCAGAAGCCCGATCACCGGGACCTCGCCTCGGGAATCGGGGCCAAAGAGGAGGCTGAGTTCAGGCCGTCCGATGGTCGCCAGAACCTTTTGGGCCAGCGTGTCCCGCGCCGGTTCAGCGATCGCGCCGCCGTGCGTCCTGAGGTAGGCGACCGCAGAGTCGGCGCGGCGCTCGGGCGCGACGCCGGGCAGCAACTCAAGCAGGGCGTGGGCAAGGCGACCCTCTTGGACGCGCCGGCGGTCGCTCTCGCGGAAGCCGCCGGCATGCGATGGACTAACGGGAGCAGTAACCGCCTCGGGCGGCGGTTTCGCGGCGAGCCAACCGGGCGGCGCCTTAGGCGGGCGATTTTGCGGCGTTTCGGCGTCAGTATCGGCGCGCAGGCCGTCGCCGTAGCGGAAAATCGCCTCACCCTCGCCGAACGGCGCCGGCGCCGCGACTAGCGAATCGGCGAGGCCCGCATGGACAAGGTCGTACCAGCAATCGGGCGGCCGGCGCTTCGAGGTTTCATGACCGGCGACAATCAGGCGCTGAGCGGCGCGAGTCATGGCGACATAGAGCAGGCGTCGATGTTCGCCAGCCGCGCTGGCGCGCGCCTTCGATCGCGCCTCAGCAACCGCATCCGCGTCTCCGATCGGCGCCTTTGCCCAGACGTAGAGGGGCGGCTCGTCTGGGGTTGCCAGCGAAAGCTGCATCAGTTTTGGGTCGTGCCGCGCGTGCGGCCCTTGGCACGTGTCGGGCAGGAAGACGATCGGCGCCTCAAGTCCCTTGCTGGCGTGAACGGTCAAGACGCGAACGCCTTCTGTCTCACCCTCCATGTCGCGCTTGATCTCAGCGTCGGCGGATTCGACCTCGGCGAGGAAATTGTGCAGCGAAGGCGCTTCACGCTGCTCGTGCGCCAGGGCAAGGCTCAGGAATTCGTCGACAGGGTCGGCGGCCTCGGGGCCGAGCCGGCCGATCAGCGCCCTTCCGGCCGCCGTCCCGGCCCAAGAGAAGCGCATAGAACCCGAATGGCGAAAGCGCCTGCGCCCGCTTTCGCCACCCGCCGATCAGACGCGCCGCTTCGGCGGCAAAGAGGTCGTCCGAGGCCGCCAGCGCCTCGGCCAGCGAGCCGCGCCGTTCCGCGGCGAGCGCAAGGAGCGCATCGTCATCGAGCCCGATCAACGGCGACTTGAGAACCGAGGCCAGCGTCAGATCGTCATCCGGCAGCAGCGCCGCACGGCCGGCGGCGATCAGATCCATCACCGCGATATGGTCCTTGAGCTTCAGGCGGTCGGCGCCCGCGGCTTGAAGCTGCGCGGCCTTGAGCGCTCTCACCATGGCCTCGAAGAAGGCGTTGCGGGTGCGGACCAGGATCATCACGTCGCTTTCCCGAATGCGCCTGATCTCGCCTGTCCTGGGGTCGACCACCCGCTCGAGCGAAGCCGGCGACCGCCACCCCTTGATGACCTGGGCGATGCGCCGAGCGAGCGCCACCGGAGGGTCGTCCGGCGCGGCGTGATCGAGCGGCAGCCGCCAGTCCTGCGGTTCGGGCGCGGGTCGCGGCGCGATCGGCGGCCATAGCTCGACCACGCCTTTCAACTCGCGGCGGACCGCTTCATGTCCGGGGGGCGGCTCCCCCGCGGCCGCGACGCCGCGCCAGGCGGCCTCGGATCGAAAAGTCTTGTCGACGGCGTCGAGGATCGTTTGCGACGACCGGAACGAGAAGGTCAGCGGGACATCGGCGAAGGCCCGTTCAGCGTCGCGGTGGCGCTTGTCGAAGGCGCGCTTCATCTCCGCGAACTTCTCCGGGGCTGCGCCCTGGAAGGCGAAGATCGATTGCTTCTCATCGCCGACCGCAAATACCGTGCGATTCACATTGCGCGCGCCCGCGCCGGCGAAGAACTCGGCGCTCAGCGCGGTGAGTATGCCCCATTGCGACGCAGAGGCGTCCTGAGCCTCATCGAGGAGCAGGTGATCGAGGCCGTAGTCGAGCTTATGCAGGACCCAGGCGGCGCTCGACCGGGTCACCAGCGCCAGCGCGCACGCAATCTGGTCGTTGAAATCGAGCGCGCCGCGCGCCGCTTTCGCGCGCGCAAAGTTCGAGAGTATCGCCTTGGCGACGACGAACAGCGCCTCGCTGCGCTCGAGCGTGAGCGCGGCGCGCCAGCGTTTGCGCAAGATGATCAGGCGATCCTGCTCGCGGCGCAGGTCGGTTTCGATCGCCGGGTAGTTTCGACGCAGATCTTTGGTCGTCAGAGAGCCGTTCTCGCCGCGCGGCTCCCCTTCGCCCCCCTTGGTGAAAAACGCCTCGAGGAGCCTATCCACGCGAGCATCGCGGGCATGATCCTCGTTTGCGGCCCTCAGGCTTGTCGCGAAATCGCGATCGTTGGTCGCGCCCATGTCGAGCCGCTGCGCCCACATCTCGCGCCGCATGCGCTCGTTTTCGCCACCAAGAATCTCGGCTTCGACGCTCGGCGCCGTTGCGCCGGCGGCGATCCCCAGCGGACCAACGAGGGCGGCGGCGTAGCTAGGCGAATCGTGATGGGCGCTGAAGGCTTCCGGACGGCCTATCGCCTCCATGAGAAGCTCGTCAAAAGCGAGAGCGCCGGATTGGCGCCCCACCAGGCCGAGCGCGGCCATGCTCTCAGGCGCGGCGCTCAGCGCCGCGAGGGCCGCATCGCGCGCCTCAACAAGCAATAGCTTCGATTCAAGTTCGTCGATGACCTTGAAATGCGCCGGGACGTTGGCCTCGAACGGAAAGAGCCGCAGCAATCGCTCGGCGAAGGCGTGCAGCGTCTGAATCTTGAGCCCTCCCGGCGTTTCGATCGTGCGCGCGAACAATTGCCGGGCGAAAGCCAGCCCGTGCTGCTCCGGCTTGGACTCGCCGCAGTCGATGATCGCCTTAGCCAAGGCGTCGTCGTCGAGGCTCGTCCACTTGGCGAGTTCGCCAAAAACGCGCTCCGCCATATTGGCGGCTGCGGCCTTGGTGTAAGCGAGGCATAGGATCCGCGCGGGCGGCGTTCCATCGAGCAGGAGCCTCAAGACCCGCTGCGTCAGGACGTGAGTTTTGCCGCTGCCGGCGTTGGCCGAAACCCAGGCGGAAGTTTTCGGGTTTGAGGCGCGGGCCTGCCGCTCCCGCAATGGTTCAGGAATTGTGAGAGCCCAGCTCACGGCGCGCTCCCAGCTTCGTCGTCGCCGCCAGCCGTCAGCCATTCCTTGACCCGCGCGAGATGGTCATAGTCGGAGAAACGGTTGACGAATTTGGGAAACGGGCGCGACGGATAGGGCGTCTCCTCGCAGGCGAACTGGTCGAGCAACGTCTTGAGCTCAGCGAGGTGTTTCTCTGAGAGGTCGAGGATCTTCTCCTTGCCGCCCGTTGGCCTCTCCTCGCCGCCCTTGGCGCCGCCGAGTTTGAGATAGAGCGCCTGCTCGACTTCGAGCGCCGGCAGACCGGGGAATCCGCCCCGCCGCAGCATCGCGGTTTCCAAAGTCAGTTGCGGCGCAAATCCCACTTTGACTTCTTTGGGGCTCGGCGGCGTTCCGCTCTTGTAGTCGATGAGCCTCGCGCCGCCCGAGCGCAGGAGGTCGATTCGGTCGGCCCGCGCGCTGAGCTTGAACGACCCTCCGTTCGCCAGCGGAATGGAGATTGCGCCTTGCTGCTCGACCCAGGCCTTTGCGATGCCGGAGCGCGATTTGCGTTCGAAAGCGAGAAAGAAGTCGAGCCCTGCCTCGATGCGGGGCCAGTTCAGAGCCGCGAACGCCGGATCCGCGCGAAGGGGCGCGAAACGCCTCCGAGCAATCGAAAGAAGATGATCCCGCGCCTCAGGCGGCAGGGCGCCCGACGGGCAGGCCTCGACGAACTCCTGCAGCGTGGCGTGCCACGCCATACCCGTTTCGCGGGGCCCGACGCCGTGTTCCACCGCCTCGAGCGCTTTCAGACCGAGAATGTGTTCAGCGTAGATTGCATAGGGGTCGCGCCGCAGGGTCTCGATGCGGGTGACGCTCAGCGCGCGCGGGCGGCGCGCGACCGGCGGGCGTGGCGCGGGTCTTTGTCCAGGCCGGAACTCGGCTGGCCGATCGAGCGCGCGCGCGAATGCGAGATAACGCCTGCCGCGCGCCTCGGCTTCCGCCATCGCAACCGAGCCTGCGCCGGCCGCGGCCGAGAGGCGCTGCAGAAAGCGCGAGGCGACGGTCGGCTCGCCATCGCGCTTCTTCGCCCGGCTCACAATCGCCGTGGGCGCCCCGAGCGCGGCGACGAAATCGTGCGCTGTCTGGCCGATCCGCCGCTCCGGCGCCGTCAAGCCGAGCGCAGCGCGCATCGGCCGGTTGAGAAAGGCGTCGGTGTCGACCGCAGGCGGCCATACCGTTTCGTCGAGGCCCGCCAGAAGCACGCAGTCGAAAGAGAGCAGGCGCGCTTCCAGCAGGCCCAGAATCTGCAGACGCGGGTGGCCGACCTTCGCCGCCGGAGCGCGAACCGCGGCCACCGCGTCGTTGAACAGAACAGCGTATTCAGCCAATGCGGTCGGGAAGTTCCCGGCCGCGGCCTCGCTCCATTCGTCCATGAGGTCGGTCAACGCCTCGAATCCGGCCGCGTCTTCAACGACGCCGCGCGCCGCCTCCTTCGGTCTGGCGAGCGCAGAGGAGATCGCCGTCTGATGCAGGGCGAGGCAGTCGCGCAGGGAAAGGGCGGCCCCAAGGTCGCGCAACGGCGCGAGGGCGCGCGCGACATCACGCGCCAGCGCTTCCGCCGCCCGCCGCTCGGCCTCGCCAACGCGGCGGATCGCCGCATGGCAATGAATGTCTCGCGCCGCCTCGCGCGCCGTCGAGAACGTCCCTTCAAGATCGACGAGAGACTTCAGTGGGACAGCGCGAAAGATCGCGAGCTCCAAAGCGCGCGCCGCGCTTTCGACGTCGGCGCGGGTGCGGCCGAAGCGCGCCGCGGGGCAGGCGAGGAGGGCAAGGAACGAGTTCGGCGTGAACGCGATCGCGGCGTCAAGGATGAGGCGGGCGAAGGCGCCGGCCGGAGTCTGCCCGAGCGTCCGCCCGGCGGAATCCTCGACCTCTACGCCCCATCGCTGAAGCTCGGCCGACACGCGGCGGGCGATCGCCGGATCAGGCGTGATGAGGGCCGCCGTCCTGCCGGTCGTCTCGAGAGTCTCGCGCATAGCAATCGCCAGCGCCAGCGCCTCTTCGTTTTCGTTGTCGGCGACGACGAGCGAAACGCCGGCAAGCGCGGTCGCGACGGCGGGGGGCGACAGCGCATTCTCTCGCTCTCGCCACCGCTCCGTCGACTCGGCCGGACGGAGCGCTTCGGTCAGGAACGCCGAACGGGCTTCTAGCGCCGGCGATAGCGCGCCGAGTTTTGTGACTTCGTCGCGCTTGACGCCAATCGCGCCGATCAGCCGGCGCATGAGCGATTGAGGGTGGCCCGCGAGGCCGGGAGACGCTTCGTCGCTTGCGCCGATCAGGGCCCAGGCGTCTTCGTCGAGATTGAGGTCGAGGTCGGGCAGCACGACCGCGCCCAGCGGGGCGTGGGCGATCGCCGCGATGAGGCGGGCGGTCGCGCGGTTGGCGCCGGTCGAACCGGCGATGATGGTCGGGCCGCGCCGCGCCCCGCCGGCGAGCGCCTTGATTTCGTCGTCGATCAGCAGCGCGATTCGCGTCGCTCGGTCGACGAGCCTGTGCTCGGCGAGCCATTGCGGCCAACCCGCGAAGGCGATCTTGAGGAACTCAAGAGTGATGCCCCAGTAGGGATCGTAGACCTCTGGCGCAAGGGTCTTGATCTTCTCCCAGGGCACGCCGTCGATGATCATGTCGTCGATCAGCGTCGCAAGATCGCCGGCGAGCGCATAGGCGGCGGCGGGCGTCGCAGCCACCAGCGCTGGCTCATTGGGATCGACGATCAGCGTCCCGTCAGGGCCAACCTCGCGGATGGCGCCGTTAAGCGCCTGCGCCCAGGCGCGGGTCATGATCGCGAGGGTATGGCGGCGGGTCAAAGCGCCGACCGAGGCCGGCAGCGTGGCGCGCGGCGTCTCCTCGCCCTCGGCCGAGAACGCCGTCGCCGCCTCGTCAGGCTCGAAGGCGCCAAGCGGGGCGATGCGCGGGAGGATCAGGCTCCGCTCGCCGCTCGCCGCAAGCAGCGCTCGCGCCAGAGCTTGGGCGGCGCGCTGCGTCGGAACGTAGATCGTCGCGTCAGCCAGCGCCGTCGGTCCGCCCGCGCCCGGAAAGCCGTCAACCAGCACCCCGTCCAGGATCGCGCGGCTCAAGGTCGGCAGGAATGGCGCTCCGGAGGGAATGGTGAAGACTCGGGGGGCGCGCACGGGCATCCGGGCCTTTTATGCGGCGCGCGCGGGAAGGCAAGCCGCGCCGATCCCCCAAACGACCCACAGACCAACTGCAGCCTTGCGTCTGGGAAGGAAGGGTCACCCCCCAAGCGCCGCGGCGAGCCGCCGCCACGCATCCTCATCGCCCGGAATCCCGAACCGCAGCCGGTGCGGAGCGTCGGCGAACGGCCGGGTGAGGATTCCCGCGGTCAGCAATCGCTCGAAGGTTGCGCGCGCGTTATCTCGCGCCGCGAGGCGGAAAAGAGGCGTTCCGCCGACAACGCGAAAGCCCGAGCCCATGATCAGCGCATCGAGCCGCCCCGCCTCCCGTCGGAGGCGATCGCCCATCGCGTCCGTCCAGGCGCGATCGGCGAGAGCCTTGGCTCCGATCGCGATCGCCGGGCCGCTGACCGGCCATTCGCCCAGCGCCGCCCTGAGGGAGAGGGCGATGTCGGGCGGGGCAATGGCGAAGCCTAGGCGCAGACCGGCGAGGCCGAAGGCCTTGCCGAACGAGCGCAGCACGACCGCGCCCGCGGGCAACACCGGCGCCAGGCTTTCGCTCGCGGCGTCGAAATCGGCGAAAGCCTCGTCGACGATCAGGAGACCGCCGCGCCGCCGGAGCCGCGCCTCAAGTTCGAGGAGTTCGGCGCGCGGGGTGATCCGCCCGTCCGGGTTGTTGGGATTGACGACGATGGCGACGTCGAAGGCGCCCATGTCTTCGATCCGCTTCGTTTGGCCGACCTGCGCGCCCACAGCGGCGAATGCCGCGGCAAGACCGCCGTAGGTCGGCCCGAGCACGCCAACGGCGCCGCGCGGAATGATCCGCGCCAGCGCCTGGATGAGCGCCTGCGAGCCTGGGCCCGCGACGACATTTTCGGCTGCGGCGGCGCCATAGCGTCCAGCGGCGGCGGCCTCGAGTTTGGCCAGCGCTCCGCTCTCGGGCAGCCGCGACCAGGCCTCGAGCGCGAGATCGGGCAGGGGATAGGGGTGCGGGTTGATTCCGGTCGAGAGATCGATCCAGGGCTCCGGCGCGCGGGGCGCAAGCCGGCGGGCGACTTCGAGCGCGCCGCCGTGATAGGTGAACGCTCCACTCACCGATGTCCAGTCTCGTCCCGCCGCCATGCCGCTCTCGCTGTCGCTGCCGCTCGCGCTCGCCGCCTCTATCGTCGAGGCGCTGATCGGTTATCCGGCGCCTCTCTATCGCGCGATTGGCCATCCCGTCACTTGGATGGGTCGTTGGCTCGCCTGGCTGGAGGCAAGGCTCAATCGCCCAAAGGCGAGCTTCGCCGCGCGCCGGGCGCTGGGCGTCGTCGCGCTTTGCCTCTACCTCGCGCCGGTCGCGCTGATCGCCTTGGCGGCCACCCACGTGCTTCTTTCTCACGGAGCGCTCGGCTTCGCCGCGCTGGCCGTGCTCGCCGCAACTCTGCCGGCGCAGCGCAGCCTCGCCGCCCATGTGAGGGCTGTAGCCGACGCTCTCGACGCGAGCCTTGACGAGGGACGGAAGGCGGTCGCGATGATCGTCGGCCGCAACCCCGCCGTTCTCGACGAGGGGGGCGTCGCGCGCGCCGCGATCGAGAGCCTGGCGGAGAATTTCTCCGACGGCGTCGTCGCGCCGATCCTCTGGACCGCGCTCGGCGGGCTCGTGGGCGGCGCGCTTTACAAGGCGATCAACACCGCCGACAGCATGATCGGCCACCAGGACGACCGTTACGGCGCCTTCGGCTGGGCGGCGGCGCGGCTCGACGATCTCGTCAATCTGCCCGCATCGCGCCTTGCGGGGCTCTGGCTCATTCTCGCCGCCGCGCTGACGCCGGGCGCCTCGGCGCGAGACGCAGCGCGAGCCGTGTGGCGGGACGCTTCGCTCCACCGCTCGCCCAACGCCGGCTGGCCGGAAGCCGCGATGGCCGGCGCGCTCGGGCTGAAACTCGCTGGGCCGCGAGTCTATGGCGATACGCTGGTCGACGACGCCTTCATGGGGGCGGGCAGGCGCGAGGCGGACGCGGCAGACATCCGGCGGGCGCTCAGGCTCTATCGCGCCTCCTGCGTGATTCAGGCGCTGGCGTTCGCCGGCGCGGTGGTCATCGCGCAAGCGTAAGCATCGCGTCGAGGTCGAGATGGGCGGCGCAGTGGTCCGCGAGTTCATCGAGCGTGCGCTCGAGCGTCGCCTCGTAGGCGATCTCCGACCCTGCGCCGAGCGAATTGAGCCACGCCGCGCGCTGCCGGTCGTCGGCGAACAGCCCATGCACATAGGCGCCGGCGATGAGGCCGTTCTCGGAGGTCGCGCCGTCGAGGCGTCCGTCGGCGAAGCGCAGAAGCGGCCGGGCGCAGTCTGGCCCTGTCGTCTGCCCGACATGCATT
The DNA here is from genome assembly GCA_963761435.1 of uncultured Alphaproteobacteria bacterium. Taxonomy (GTDB): domain Bacteria; phylum Pseudomonadota; class Alphaproteobacteria; order Rhizobiales; family Beijerinckiaceae; genus Roseiarcus. Next base: position 181,769 of record CAVXHJ010000020.1, read on the forward strand.
TCGTAGCCGCGAAACGGCTGAGAATCGGCGAGACGCTCGCCCTCGACTTCGCCGAGCGTCTTTTCGCCGGTGAGGACGGTTTCGACATCGAGCAGGCCCAGGCCATCGATGGCTCCGGGAGGGCCCTCGATCCCTTGGGGGTCCGCGACGCGCCGGCCCAGCATCTGATAGCCGCCGCACACCCCGAGCACGCGCCCGCCGCGCCGCGCGTGGGCGAGAAGGTCGATATGCCAGCCCTGCTCGCGGAAGAAGGCGAGATCCGCGATCGTCGCTTTGCTGCCGGGCAGGATGACGAGATCCGCGATCGGCAACGGGTCGCCGGCGCGCACGAAGACGAGCCGCACGTCGGGCTCGATCCGCAGCGGATCGAACTCGTCGAAATTGGCGATCCGCGCAAGCACCGGCACGGCGATTGTGACTGCGCCGTCAGCCCGGGTCTTGACGCCGGCAAGGCTGAACGCGTCTTCCGCCGGCAGGCGCGCCGCGCCGGCGAAGAACGGCAGGAGGCCGAGCGCGGACCAGCCGGTGCGCTCCGCGATCGTCGTCATGGCGCCTTCGAAAAGGCTCGCGTCGCCACGGAATTTGTTGACGATGAAGCCGGCGATCGTGGCGGCGTCGTCGGGCGCGAGCGCCGCCTTGACGCCGAGGATCTGGGCGAAAATTCCGCCGCGATCGATGTCGCCAACGAGCACAACCGGGCATTGCGCCGCGCGCGCAAATCCCATGTTGGCGATGTCGCCCTCGCGGAGATTGATCTCCGCCGCGCTGCCGGCGCCTTCGACCAGCACGAGGTCCGCATCCGCCCTGATCCGCGCATAGCTCTCGAGCACGGCCGGGAGAAGTTTGGGCTTGAGGCCCTGATATTCGCGGGCGCGCGCATTGCCGATCACCCGGCCCTGGACGACGACTTGCGCGCCGACCTCGCTCTGCGGCTTGAGCAGCACCGGATTCATGTCAGCGGTTGGCGCGACTCCGCACGCGCGCGCTTGCAGCGCCTGAGCGCGGCCGATCTCGCCCCCGTCTCCGGCAACCGCGGCGTTGTTCGACATGTTCTGCGGCTTGAACGGGCGGACGCGAAGCCCGCGCCGCGTGAACGCGCGGCAAAGCCCGGCGACGATCAGCGATTTGCCCACGTCCGACCCTGCGCCCTGGAACATCAGCGCCCGGGCAGTCAAAACTCGACGCCCTCCTGCGCCCGCACGCCGGCGGCGAAGTGGTGCTTGACGAGGGCGAATTCGGTGACGCAGTCGGCCGCTTCGATCAGCTCCGGCTTGGCGTTGCGGCCGGTGACCACGATGTGCAGATCGGGGCGCCGGGCGCGAAGCGCCGCGACGACTTCGGCGAGCGGCAGATAGTCGTAGCGGAGCGCAATGCTGAGCTCATCGAGAACGAGGAGGCGGATCGAGGGATCGGCCATCATCCGCGTGGCCTCGCCCCAGGCGGCCGAAGCCGCCGCGACGTCGCGCGCGCGGTCCTGGGTCTCCCAGGTGAAGCCCTCGCCCATCGTCCGCCATTCGACCTGGGCCCCGAAGCGTTCGACGCCCGCCCGCTCCCCGGTCGACCAGGCGCCCTTGATGAACTGCACGACGCCAACCCGGAAACCCCGCCCGAGCGCCCGTAACGCGAGCCCGAACGCCGCCGTCGACTTGCCCTTGCCGGGGCCGGTGTGGACGATGAGGAGCCCCTTCTCGAGAATCGGTTTGGCCGCGACCTCCGCGTCCTGCACGGTCTTGCGCTTTTCCATTTTCGCTTTGTGCCGGTCGGCGGCGTTGGTCATCTGCGTCCTCGCGAAGGGCCGAGGGCTAGCAGGATTTCGGGCGCGCCGCCAATGCGCGAGCGGCGGCGCATTTGACATGTCCCCGCGAAGCTGGAACATGAACCCTCGCACGGTCCCTCGATCTTGCTCGAGGGTGAAAAGGGAACACGGTAGGCGTTTCGCCGATCCGTGGCCGCCCCCGCGACTGTGAGCGGCGTGCCGACGCTTTTCAGCGCCACTGGACTTGATCTCAGGTCCGGGAAGGCGGCGTCGGCGATACGCCGCGAGCCAGGAGACCTGCCGTGCGCCGATGAATCCCGAGACGCCGCCGGAGGGGCGGCCAAGGAGCGACGATGAGCAGCCGACACACTTTCCGACTGGGCTCCGAGCCTCTCGTACGCCCGCCCAGACTGATTTCATATGAGCGCCGAAACCGGCACGTCCGCAGCCGCCACGCTTTTCGTTTGCGTCACCTGCAAATCGGATGACTGCGATCGCTCGGCGCGGAACTGTTCGCCGCGCTCGGCGAACGGCTCGCGGCGGAGCCGGAATAGCCCTCAGGCCAATCGAATGCTTCTCCGTGTGCAAACGGCCGTGCACGATCGCCCTCGCCGCGCCGGCCAAGTGGACCTATGTCGTCGGCGATCTCAATCGCGAGGCGCATCTCGAAGACATCGTGGCCGCCGCGCGCCGCTACGCCGCGTCGCCCGCGGGAATCGTTCCCTGGCGCGAGCGGCCGCTCTCGTTCCGCAGGGGCGTCGTTTCGCGCACGCCGCCGCTCGCGCTCGCACAAGCTTAAGGATTCCGGATGCTCGCCAAGACGCCCGTCACCATTGTCACCGGCTTTCTCGGCGCCGGCAAGACGACGCTGATCCGCCATTTGATGGCGAACGCCGGCGGCCGGCGCCTCGCCCTCATCATCAACGAATTCGGCGACGTCGGGGTCGACGGCGATCTTGTCAGGGGGTGCGCCGACGCCTCTTGCCCGGAAGACGCGATCATCGAACTCGCCAACGGCTGCATCTGCTGCACGGTAGCCGACGATTTCGTCCCGGCGCTGACGGCGCTCATCGCCCGCGAACCGAAACCCGATCACATCGTCGTCGAAACCTCCGGGCTCGCGCTGCCGAAGCCGCTCATCAAGGCGTTCGACTGGCCAGAGTTGCGCACAAAGCTCACGGTCGACGGGGTTGTCGCGGTGGTTGACGCCGCGGCCGTCGCCGAGGGTCGTTTCGCCGACGACCCGGCGCGCGTCGCCGAGCAGCGGAGAAGCGATCCGTCGCTCGATCACGACAATCCGCTCGAGGAGGTCTACGAGGATCAGCTCTTGAGCGCCGACCTCGTCGTTCTGAACAAGGCCGATCTCGTCGGCGCCGGCCGCCTCGACGCGCTTCGCGCGGAGATCGCGGCAACCTTGCCGCGCGCGGTGAAGATCGCGCCGGCGCGCGAGGGCGCGATCGGCGCCGACGTATTGCTTGGCATGCGCGCGGCGGCCGAAGACGATCTCAGCGCACGTCCTTCGCATCACGATGCTGAAGGCGAGCACGATCATGACGATTTCGACACATTCGTCGTTGCGATTCCTGCTGTTCGGGATCCCGACGCGTTCGTCGAGCGTCTCATCGCAACGACGCGCGCCCATGATATCCTGCGAGTCAAGGGCTTCGTCGAGGTTGCTGGCAAGCCGATGCGGATGCTGGTGCAGGGCGTTGGCGGGCGTTTTCGCCGCGACTTCGAGCGACCGTGGGGCGCGCACGAAGCCCGCCAGAGCCGGCTCGTGGTGATCGCTCAGCGCGGCGTCGACCGGACGGCCGTTGCGGCGGCGCTCGGGGGGTGAGGAAGGCGATGTACAGTTCAAGACGTCATTGCGAGGAGCGCAGCGACGCCGCGACCCGGAAGAGCGTGGGGAGACCGATGGTCTCTGGATTGCTTCGCTCCGCTCGCAATGACGGCGGCGATGTCGCGCCGTCGAAGCGCATTCTCCTGGCCTAGGTCGAGCCGACATGCACGTCCCCCGCATCGAGGTCCGGTCGCTCGACGAGACGGTCGAAGCGGTCGATCTCGGCCAGACGCCGGGGGATGTGGTGTTTCTCTCGTTCTCCGACAGCGATCTCAACGCGCTCGCGCGCGCCCACGCGGCGATCCCTGAGCCGAAGCCGAAGCTGAGGCTCGCCTCGCTCGCGCCGCTGCGCCACCCGTTTTCGATCGACCTCTATCTCGAGCGCGTGTGCGCGCGCGCGAAGCTCGTGGTCGCGCGCGTGCTCGGCGGCGCGGACTATTGGCGCTATGGCGTCGACGAACTCGCCGCCCTCGGGCGGCGGAGCGAGATCAAGCTGGCGCTGCTGCCTGGAGATCGGCGCAGGGATCCACGCCTCGACGAGGCTTCGACGCTCCCAAGCGATGCGGTTCATCGGATCTGGCGCTATTTTGACGAAGGCGGTCCTCAGAATATGGCTGCGTGCCTTGCCTCTTTCGCCGCCGAGATTGGCGCCGCCGCGGGCGCCCCGCCGCCGGCTCCGGTCGCCGTCTTCGGCCGCTTCGAAGACGGCTGCTTCGATGCCGGGCCGGGCGCGCCGCGCGCGCTCATCGTATTCTATCGCTCGATATATCTTGCGAACGATCTCGCGCCGATCGAGTCGCTGGCTCAGGCGCTGCGGGACAGGAGTTTCGCGACCACGAGCGTCTTTGTGACCAGCCTCAAGGATGAAGCGGCGCTCGAAGGATTGCGCGCCTTTCTCGATGGGCTGAGCTTCGACGTCGTGCTCAACGCCACCGCCTTCTCCGCTCGCCTCGAAGGGGACGCGGGAACGGCGCTCGACGCCCTCGACGCGCCAGTCTTGCAAGTGGCCCTGGCAGGCGTCGGTCTCGACGCGTGGCGCGCTTCCCTTCGCGGCTTCGGGCCTTCGGACCTTGCGATGCATGTCGCCCTGCCGGAGATCGACGGGCGAATCCTTACCCGCGCCATTTCTTTCAAGGCGGCGAGTCGGCGCGATGCACAGACCGAATTCGGCGCCGTCGAGCATCAGCCGCTTGCCGACCGCGTCGCCTTTGTGGCCGAACTCGCCCTCCGCTGGGCGAACCTCGGGCGCAAAGCGCCGGCGGACAAGCGCCTCGCCTGCGTGCTCCCGGATTATCCATCGCGCGGGGGACGAACCGGCTATGCTGTAGGACTGGATACGCCGGCAAGCACGGTCGCCATTTGCGACATCCTCGCCGCCGCCGGATACGACGTTGTCAGGAGCCTCGATGCGTCGTCGCTGATCGCGGCCCTCGCCGAAGGCCCGCTCGAGCCGACGCTGACGCGGGCCGAATACGAGGCCGAGCTTGCCTCGACCCCGCCTGACTTCAGGCAATCGCTCTTCGCCGCGTGGGGCGACCCGGCCGAAGACCGTGATCTGATTGGCGGCGCATTCCGCTTTCGCTTCCAGCGGCTTGGAAAGCTCATTGTCGCGGCGCAGCCGGATCGCGGCGACCTTTCTTCCCGCAAGGGCGATTATCACAATCTCAACCTGCCTCCGCGCCACGGCTATGTCGCGTTCCATTTCTGGCTCACGCGCAGGGAGAAGGTCGACGCGGTCATTCAGCTTGGCGCGCACGGCACGCTGGAATGGCTGCCGGGCAAGGCGGTCGCGCTCAGCGAAACCTGTGCGCCCGAGGTCCTGCTTGGCCCGACGCCGGTCGTCTATCCTTTCATCGTCAACAATCCCGGCGAAGCGGCGCAGGCCAAGCGCCGCATCGGCGCGGTCACGATTGGCCATCTGACGCCGCCGCTGATCGCCGCGGGATCGCATGGACCCGCGTTCGAGCTCGAGGGACTGTTCGACGAATTCGCCGAGGCGCAGGGCCTCGATCCGCGCCGCGCGCGGGCCCTTGCGGCCCTTATCCTCGAGCGGGGGAGCGAGAGCGGTCTCCTGAAGGAATGCGCGGCCGAAGGCAAGCCGCCCGAGGAGGCGCTCGTCGCACTCGACGCCTGGCTCTGCGACCTCAAAGACATGCGCATAGGCGACGGCCTGCATGTGTTCGGCCGTTCGCCCGAGAGCGCAGACGGCTTTGCTGCCGGCCTGGACCTTGACGGGGCGGCGAAGGAGACGCTGAGCGAACGGGTAGGCGCCTGCGGGGCTACTGAATCGCTCGGGCTGCTGCGGGCCCTCGGCGGGCGCTTCGTCGGCCCCGGACCGGCCGGCGCTCCCGCGCGCGGCCGTCTCGACGTGCTGCCGACGGGACGCAACCTCTACGCCATCGATCCGCGCTCGGCCCCCACTCGCAACGCCTGGGAGATTGGGCGGCGCGCGGCCGACGAGGTATTGGCGCGCTATGCGCAGGACCACGGCGACTGGCCGAAGCGCATGGTCATCGACCTCTGGGGCTCGGCGACCATGCGCACCGGCGGCGACGATCTCGCGCAGGCCTTCGCGCTCGTCGGCTGCCGGCCGACCTGGGACGTCGCGTCGACCCGGGTAAGCGGCTTCGAGGTCTTGCCGCTGGCTATGCTGGGCCGGCCGCGCGTCGATGTAACCCTGCGCATTTCCGGCCTGTTCCGCGACGTCTTTCCGACCCAGATCACGCTGTTCGCCGCCGCCGTTCGCGCCGTCGCTGCGCTCGAAGAGAGCGCTAACGACAATCCGCTCGTCGGACTCGAAGGCGGAGACCGGGCGCGGGTGTTCGGCGCGGCGCCGGGCGCCTATGGGGTCGGGCTCGGGCGGCGCATCGCCGAAGGCGGCTGGACCGAACGCTCGGAGCTGGCGGAGACTTATCTTGCCGCGACCAGCCACGCCTACGACGGCCTGGGCGAGGCGCGTGAAGCAGCGTCCGCGTTCCGCGCCCGGGTCGCTCGCGCCGAGGCCTTCGTCCATGCGCAGGACTTGCCCGGTCAGGACGCGCTCGACGCGGATGCGATCGCCGAGCACGCGGGCGGCTTCGCGGCCGCGGCGTCGGCGACGGGAGCAAATCCGGCGCTCTATCACCTGGATACGACCGCGCCAGGCGCGCCGAAGGTCCGCTCTCTCGCGCAGGAGATCGCGCGCGCGCTGCGTGGCCGGGCCGCTAATCCACGCTGGCTCGCCGGGCAGATGCGTCACGGCCATCGCGGCGCGGCGGAGATAGCCCAGTCGCTCGACAACCTCTTCTCTTTCGCCGCGCTGACCGACGCGGTCGGCAGCGGGCAGTTCGACCTCCTGTTCGACGCGACGCTCGGCGACGAGGCCGTGCGCGCGTTCCTAGTCAGCGCCAATCGCCAGGCCGCAAGCCATATGGCGGGCGTTTTCGGCGAGGCGGCGCGGCGCGGCTTCTGGCGGTCACGCCGCAATTCGAGCGCGCGCATTCTCGCGGCGGTACTGCTGGAGGCAGCATGAGCCGTGTCGCGCCGCGCTCCGGCGAGCGCCGCCCTGAGGCTCCCCGCCGGAAGGGCTGGTGTCCGGGAGCGTTGCGGCCGATGGAGACCGGCGACGGATTGCTCGCCCGCGTCCGGGCGCCGAGGGGGCGATTGTCGCTCGATCAGGCTGCCGCTGTGGCCGAGAGCGCTCTCGCCTGCGGCAATGGCGCGATCGGACTCTCGGCTCGCGGCAACCTCCAGCTGCGTGGCGTGAGCGAGGGGACCTTGTCAGACCTGCATGCGCGCCTCCGCGATGTTGGGCTCATCGACGCGGACCCGCAGATCGAGCGTCTGCGCAACATCGTCGCAAGCCCGGTCGACGATCTCGATCCTGATGCTTTGCTCGACCTTGGGCCGAGCGTCGCCACACTGGAGAGGCGGCTCGCGGAGGATGTGGATCTGCGCAGGTTGCCCGCGAAGTTCAGTTTCGTCCTCGACGCGCAGGGGCGCCTGCCGCTCGCCGACGTCGACGCGGACATTCGCTTCGAGGCGACGAGCGCGGATCGGCTTGCAGTTTTTCTCGCCGGCGAAGACGCGCTCGCCGCGGAATGCGCGCCCGTCGAGACGGGCGAAGTCGCAGCGCGGCTTGGGGGGGCTTACGTGACCCTTGCCGGCGCCGGCGCGCCGCGCCGGATGCGCTCGCTCGTCGAGCAGACGGGGGCTGGCGCGGTGTTCTCAGCGGCGGGGTTGGAGACGGGGCGCCACGCGCGTTCGCAGCGGCGCGCTTCGTTACGCGATATACTTGGAATCCACCAGTTCGGCGCGAAGTCGGTCGTCGGGGGGGCGGCGGCGTTTGGCGAAATGGAGGCCGGGCGATTCAAGGCGTTGATCGAGCGCGCGCGCCAGTGCGGCGCGAGCGGGTTGAGGCTCACGCCGTGGCGCGCCTTCCTGATCGCCGGTCTCGATCCCGAGGGCGCGCGATCGATGGCCGGTTCAGTCGCCCGGCTCGGATTTATCGCCGTCGCCGAGGAGCCGCGCCTGCGGATCGCCGCCTGCCCCGGCGCGCCGGCCTGTGCGCACGGTCATCGGCCGGCGCGCGACGATGCGATGCGCTTCGCACGATTCGTGCCGAAGGGAGAGGGGGTTGTTCTTCATGTCAGCGGCTGCGCCAAGGGGTGCGCAAGACCGGCTGCGACAGCGGCGACTCTGACCGCAACCGGAAGCGGTTATGATCTCATTCTCGCAGGCAGGGCGGGCGACCTGCCGGCGCGGCGAGACATGTCGAATGCAGACATCGATGAGCTCTTCGAGAACGAGGGCCCGGCAATATTCGCAGGCGAAGGGGCGTCGCCGTGAAACCGAGTTACGAATACGAAAAGGACGCCGCCGCGATCTATCGCCGATCCTTCGCCGTCATCCGCGGCGAGGCGGACCTTGAGCGCTTCTCGCCGATCGAGGAGCGGGTCGCGGTCCGGGTCATTCACGCCTGCGGCATGGTCGAGGCGGCTGGCGACCTCGTTTTCTCAGCCGGCGCCGCAGAGGCGGGGCGCGAGGCGATGCGGGCGGGCGCGCCGATCTTCTGTGACGCGCGCATGGTCGCCGAAGGCGTCACGCGGGCCCGCTTGCCGGCCAACAATGACGTCGTGTGCACGCTGTCGGATCCTTCCACGCCCGCACTCGCCGCCAAGCTCGGTACGACCCGCACAGCGGCGGCGATCGACCTTTGGTTGCCCCGCCTTGGCGGAGCCGTGGTCGCCATCGGCAATGCGCCGACCGCGTTGTTCCGCCTGCTCGAGGCGATCGCGGCAGGCGCCGGGCGTCCCGCCGTGATCATCGGCGTGCCTGTTGGCTTCGTCGGCGCGGCGGAATTGAAAGAGGCGCTGATCGAAAGCGGCCTGCCGGCCATCGTCGTGCGAGGGAGAAAAGGCGGCAGCGCGATGGCGGCTGCTGCGGTCAACGCGCTCGCGAGCGACGGCGAATGACCACGCACGGACGTCTCTACGGCGTGGGGATCGGACCCGGCGATCCCGAACTGCTCACCGTCAAGGCGACCCGGGTGATCGCCGCGGCGCCGGTGGTGGCGTTCTTCGCCAAGGCCGGACGGCGCGGCAACGCCCGCGCGATCGTCGACTGCTGGCTCAAGCCCAGCCACGTCGAGCTGCCGCTCTACTATCCGATGACCGACGAATCGCACTTCGGAGATCCGCCCTATCGGGAGGCTTTGGCGCGTTTCTACAAGGAATGCACGATCGCAATCGCCGCCCATCTCGAGGCCGGGCGCGACGTTGCGCTCCTGAGCGAGGGCGACCCGTTGCTCTACGGCTCGTTCATGCATCTCTTCGTTCGCTTGCGCGAGGGCTTCTCTGTCACCATCGTCCCGGGCGTCTCCAGTCTCTGCGGCGCCTGGGGCGCGGCGGGAACGCCGATGACCTGGGGCGACGATTCGCTCGTGGTGCTGCCGGCCACGCTGCCGCTCGAAGAGCTCAAACGGCGTCTCGCGCTCGCGGACGCCGCCGTGATCATGAAGATCGGCCGAAATTTTGCGCGGGCGCGAGAGGCGCTCGCCGCATCAGGCATGGCGGAGCGGGCGATCTATGTCGAACGGGCGACGATGGCCGGCGAAGTTGTGACCCCTCTCGCCGAGAAGCGGGATGATGCTGCGCCCTATTTCTCGCTCATCCTGGCCCCCGGCCGGGGGCGCCGTCCGTGACCGGGCGGGTCATGGTCGTCGGGCTCGGTCCCGGCCCCGCCGGATGGATGACCATGGAGGCGGGCGCGGCGATCGCCGCGGCGAGCGACGTCGTTGGCTATGGCCCCTATCTCGATCGTCTGGCTCTGAGGGACGACCAGCGCCCCCACGCGAGCGACAATCGCGTCGAGCTCAGCCGCGCTCGTCTCGCGTTGAAGCTTGCGGCGGAAGGCCGCGCGGTCGCTGTCGTCTCCGGCGGCGATCCGGGCGTCTTCGCCATGGCGGCGGCCTTGTTCGAGGCGATCGAAGAGGATCCCCAATGGCTCAAGCTCGACATTGCGATCGAGCCCGGCGTCACCGCGATGCAGGCCGCAGCGGCCCGGCTCGGAGCGCCGCTCGGTCACGACTTCTGCGCCATCTCGCTCTCCGACAACCTGAAGCCCTGGTCGATCATCGAGCGGCGGCTGCGCGCCGCGTGCGAGGGCGATTTCGTCATCGCGCTCTATAACCCTGCGTCGCGCGCGAGGCCGGCCGGCGTCGTCGAAGCGTTCGACCTCCTGCGGCGCCTGAAGGCGCAGGAGACGCCGGTCGCCTTCGCCCGCGCGGTTGGACGCGCCGACGAGTCGCTGACCTTGACGACGCTCGGCGAAGCTGACCCAAGGCTCGCCGATATGGCGACGCTTGTCATGATCGGCTCGAGCGAAACGCGATTCATCGCCCGTAACGGCGCGCCGGCCTGGATGGTGACCCCGCGCTCCTACGGAGGCCGGCGATGAGTGCGCCCCCTCCACCGGCCTTCGGCCGGTCCCCCTCCCCCGCTTCGCAGGGGAGGATATGCGACGGCGCCGCTTGGAAATCCTCCCATGCCGCGAAGCGGCGGGGGAGGGGGACCATGCGAAGCATGGTGGAGGGGGCCGAACGCGGCGCGCCTCTAGCGCCGCGCGCGGATCCAGGCCATCGCCTCGTCGAGCGAGAATACGGTCGGCGCTTGGGGCGCGGCCGGCCGGCGCACAATGACGACCTCGATCTTAAGCGCCCGCGCCGCCTCGATTTTGGCGTAGGTCGCGCGCCCGCCGCTGTTCTTGGTCACCAGCGCTTCGACCCGTTCCCGTTTCATCAGCTCAAGCTCATCTTCGAACGAGAACGGACCGCGCGCCAGGATCAGCTTGCAGTTCGGAAAGGCGTCGATCTCCGCCGGCCGGTCGATCGCCCGCACGATGTAGCGATGCTGCGGCGCGCGCGCGAATGCGGCGAGCTTGAGCCGCCCCTGGGTGAGGAACGCCGTTCGCGGCTCGGCGCCCAGCGCTTCGGCGGCGTCCTCCATGGTCGCGACTTCGACCCACCGGTCGCCCGGCTGGCGCGTCCACGGCGGGCGAGTGAAGACCACAAGCGCCACGCCGGCGGCGCGGCAAGCGGTGGCGGCGTTTGCCGACATGCGGGACGCGAAAGGATGAGTCGCGTCGATCACGGCTTGAATGCGCTCGGCCGCAAGAAAGGCGGCGAGGCCAGCGGCGCCGCCGAAGCCCCCGGTCCGCGACGGGATCGGCGACGTCGCCGGATTGGCTGTCGCGCCCGCGAGCGAGAGGATTGCGTCAACCTCAGGCTCCTCGGCGATCCGCCGCGCCAGCGCGCTCGCTTCCGACGTGCCGCCGAGAATGATGCAGGCGAAGGCGGTTCAGGGGGCGGCTCCGTGAGTGGGGATCGGTGGCTCGCCATTGTCGGCATCGGCGAGGACGGCATTGACGGCCTTTCTCCTGCCGCGCGGCGGCTTGTCGCGCAAGCGGCCTTCGTCGTCGGCGGCAAACGCCACCTCGCGCTGGCAGGGCCGCTCAGCGCCGAGACGCTCGCTTGGCCCTCGCCAATGGAGAGCGCGCTCGACGCGATCGAGGCCCATCGCGGCCGATCCGTCTGCGTGCTGGCGAGCGGCGACCCGTTCTTCTTCGGCGTCGGAGCGATGCTGATGCGCCGCTTCACGGCTGAAGAGATGATCTGCGTCCCCACGCCCTCCGCCTTCGCGCTCGCGGCGAGCAGGCTCGGCTGGAGCCAGCAGGACTGCGCGCTGCTCACGCTGCACGGCCGTCCGCTCGAGGCGATCGTTCCGCATCTGTCGCCTGGCGCGCGAATTCTTGCGCTCTCCTGGGACGACGCGACTCCCGCGAAGCTCGCGAGGCTGCTCGCCGCGCGCGGCATGGGGCGATCGAAGCTCACAATCTGCGAGGCGATGGGCGGCGAGCGGGAGCGGGTCCGTGCGGCCGAGGCGCGGTCTTTCGCGCTCGACAACGTGGCCGCGTTGAACACGATAGCGCTCGAAGTCGTCGTTGACCGCGGCGCGCGCGTTCTGCCGCGCGCGGCCGGGCTCCCTGACGACTGGTTCGAGCATGACGGACAGATCACCAAGCGCGAGATCCGCGCGATCACCCTCTCTGCGCTCGCGCCGAGGCGCGGCGAACTCCTGTGGGACGTCGGCTCGGGATCGGGGTCGGTCGCGATCGAATGGATGCTCGCCGACCCTATGAACCGCGCGGTCGCGATCGAGGCCCGCCAGGACCGCGCGGCCCGCATCGCTCGCAACGCGCTCGCCCTTGGCGTTCCTCAGCTCTCGGTCGTGACCGGCGTGGCGCCGCAAGTTCTCGCTGACTTGCCGGCGCCGGACGCGATCTTCATCGGCGGCGGCGCGAGCGCGCCGGAAATGATCGAGCGCGCCATCGCCGCGCTGGCGCCTGGCGGGCGGCTGGTCGCCAATGCGGTGACGCTCGAGACGCAGGCCGCCTGCGTCGACTGGCGCGACCGTCACGGCGGAGAGCTCGCGCAAATCGCGGTCGCGCATGCCGAGCCGGTCGGGCGGTTCTCTGGCTGGCGCGCGGCGATGCCGGTCGTGCAGTGGCGGCTCGTCAAGCCATGAGCGGGCTCATCGCGATCGGCGTCGGCTGCCGCGCCGGCGTCAAGGGCGAGGCGATCGCCGCGCTGGCGCGCCGGGCGCTCGCGGAGGCTGGCGCGCCTGAGGGCGAGGTCGGCATGTTCACCCTCGAGGCGAAGGCGCACGAACCCGGCCTCATCGAGGCCGCGCGCCTTCTCGGCGTGAAGCTGACGCCCTTGCCGCTCGAGGCCTTGCAGGCTCAGGCGCAACGGATCGCGACGCCATCGAAGGCCGCGCAGGCCCGGTTCGGCGCGCCCAATATCGCCGAGGCGGCGGCGCTCGCCGGCGCGGGCGCGGGCGGGCGGCTCTTGGGGCCGCGGCTCAAGGCCGACGGTGCGACCTGCGCGGTGGCTCTTTCGGCGGAACGCCTATGACGGTGCATTTCATCGGCGCCGGTCCCGGCGCGCCGGATCTGATCACGCTGCGCGGGCGCGATCTCATCGCCCGCTCACCCATCTGCCTGTATGCCGGCTCGCTTGTGCCCGCGCGCGCTTCTCGATCATTGCCCGCCCGGGGCGCGGATCGTCGACACCGCCCCGCTCGACCTCGACGCGATCGTTGCGCTCTGCGTCGAAGCGACGGCGAGGGGCGAGGACGTCGCCCGGCTCCATTCGGGCGATCTCTCGATCTATAGCGCCATGGGCGAGCAGTTGCGGCGCCTGAAGCGGGCGGGGGTGGCGTATACGATCACCCCCGGCGTGCCTGCCTTCGCCGCGGCCGCGGCGGCGCTCGGGCGCGAGTTGACGCTGCCTGGCCTCGCCCAATCGCTGGTCCTGACCCGCACGTCCGGCCGCGCTTCGCCGATGCCGGATGGCGAGAGCCTCGCCAATTTCGCCGCGACTGGGGCGACGCTTGCGATCCACCTGTCGATCCACGCGATCGAGCGAGTGGTCGGCGAGCTCACGCCGTTCTACGGCGCCGATTGTCCGGCGGCAGTGGTCGAGCGGGCTTCGTGGCCGGATGAGCGGATCATGCGCGCAACGCTCGGCGAACTTGCCGGCGCACTGAGCGCCTCGCCGATCGAGCGCACGGCGATCATTCTCGTCGGCCCTGCGCTTGGCGCCGAGGACTTTCGCGACAGCGAACTCTACAACGCCGACTACGTGCGCCGCTTCCGCGCCGGCGCGCGAGGGGAGGGGAAATGAACGCGCGGCGGCTCGCGCTTCCCCTCTCCCCTTGCGGGAGAGGGGTCAGGGGTGAGGGGTTTGCGCCGCGAGGCGCGCTTGCACACACCGGACCCCTCATCCGGCGCCATAGCCCGTCCGAAGGACGGGCGTCCTTCGGACGCCCTATCGCGCCACCTTCTCCCGCAAGGGGAGAAGGGCCAGCCCTAAACTCCCCTGAATCCGCTGCTTGCGAGCACCCGCCCGTCGCGGCCCGACGACGAAGATCTCGAGCTCGGACGGCGCGCCCGCCAGCACGCGCGCCGCGGTCGCCCATGCGCCTTCCGCAATGAGCGCCGGCAGGTCGAAGCCCGCGGCTTGAGCGAGCTCGAGCGCATGCAGGCCGCTGTTGGCGTTGGCGATCGCCTCGGCGAGCGGCGGCGCGCCGCCAGCCTGCGAGACCCGCTCAGCGAGCGCCGCAAGGTCGACCGCGCCGCGCTTCGAATGCAGGTCGAGCCGCCCTTGAGCGAGCTTCGCCATCTTCGCCGGACCGCCGGCGATGGTCACGCGCGGAACGGCATGCGCGCGGAGATATTTCAGCGTGCCGCCGACGAAGTCGCCCATGTCGATGAGCGCATGATCGGGCAGGCCGTAGCGCGCGCGGATGGCGGCTTCGGACGTTTCGCCCGTCGCCGCGCCGACATGGGCGCAGCCGCTCGCGCGGGCGACATCGACGCCGCGATGGATCGAGTGGATCCAGGCCGAGCACGAATAGGGGATAACGACGCCGGTCGTACCCAGGATCGACAGTCCGCCGACGATGCCGAGCCGCCCATTTGCGGTGCGTTCGGCGATTTTCTCGCCGCCGGGAATCGAGATTTCGACCACAGCGTCGACGCCGGCGCCGAGCCGCTCCGCAACCTCTTCGAGGTTGGCGCGGATCATCGCGCGGGGCGCAGGATTGATCGCGGGCTCGCCGACCGGCAGCGGCAGGCCGGGCCGCGTCACCGTGCCGACGCCTTCGCCAGCCCTGAAGCTCACGCCAGCGCCGAGGGCCGCGAGCCGCACCGTCGCGACGATCACCGCCCCGTGAGTGACGTCCGGATCGTCCCCGGCGTCCTTGACGATTCCGGCGCGGGCGAAGCCGGCATGCAGCTCATGGGTCGCGAGCGCGAATTCAGGCGTGAGGCCCTTCGGCAGCGCGACCGGAACCGGGTCCGGAAATCGGCCGGTCAGAAGCGCTTCGAAGGCCGCCCGCGCCGCGCCGCTGGCGCAGGCGCCGGTCGTCCACCCGCGCCTGAGCGGCGCTTTCTCAGCCTGGGACATGGCCGCTGGCCTATCGCGCGCCGAGCGGCTTGCCTAGAGCGCGTCGCAATGAACACGAACCTCAACCTCATCCTCAGGAGCCTGCGCAACGGGCGTCTGGAAGGACGAGGTCAGAAGGTGGGGCCGACCTCGGTCCGGACGCGATTCCAATCCCGGGCCGCGCCGTGACCCGCGGGCTCATGATCGCTGCGCCGCGCTCCGGCAGCGGCAAGACGACTGTGACGCTCGGCCTCTTGCGCGCGTTCAGGCGCCGCGGCGTCGATGTCGTCGGCCTCAAGTCCGGCCCGGATTACATCGATCCCGCCTTCCATGCCGCGGCGTCGGGGCGCGAGGGGGTCAATCTCGATTCCTGGGCTATGGCGCCAAAACTTCTGGCCGCGCTCGCCGCGCAGGCGGCGGCGAACAGCGAACTCGCGCTCTGCGAAGCCTCGATGGGGCTGTTCGACGGCGTTCCGGCCGAGACTGGCCGCAGCGGCGCTTCGGCCGATGTCGCGGCGGCGCTGGGCATGCCGGTCCTGCTCGTTCTCGATGTCTCAGGACAGGCGCAGTCGGCGGCGGCCATCGTCAAGGGCTGCGCGACCTATGACGGACGGCTCAGCGTCGCCGGCGTCATCGTCAATCGCGTCGGCAGCGAGCGCCATCGCCGTCTCGTCGTCGAGGCGATCGAGGCGATGGGGATTGCGGTTATCGGCGCGCTGCCAAGAAACGACGAGGTGGCGCTGCCCGAGCGCCATCTGGGCCTCGTGCAGGCGAGCGAGACGGAGGCGCTCGAAGCCCGGCTCGAGGTGATCGCCGACTTCGTCGAGGCGCACGTCGATTGCGACCGTATCCTGGCGCTGGCCGGGGAGCTCGATCTTGTTTCGCCCGCGCCAATGGAGCAAGCTTCGTTGTCGTGGAATCGTCATTGCGAGGAGCGAAGCGACGAAGCAATCCAGGGGAACGCGACGAGCCCTATGTTCTCCGGATTGCTTCGCTCCGCTCGCAATGACGGGTCTTCCACCGAAACGCAACACGCTTTGGTCGCCGCCCTTCGCCCGCCCGGACAGCGGATCGCGCTCGCCCGCGACGCGGCCTTCTCGTTCATCTACCCCCATCTCGTGCAGGGGTGGCGGGCGGCGGGGGCGGAGATCGTCCCGTTCTCGCCGCTGGCCGACGAGCCGCCGCCGGAGCCTTGCGACGTCTGCTGGCTGCCGGGCGGCTATCCGGAACTGCACGCCGGTCGGCTCGCAACCGCTTCGCGCTTTCGCGATGGCTTGCGCCAATTCGCTGAAACCCGCCCGGTGCATGGCGAGTGCGGGGGCTATATGGCGCTCGGCGAGAGCCTCGTCGACGCCTCGGGCTTGGCTCACCCGATGGCCGGCCTCCTTGGCGTCAAGACGAGCTTCGCCAAGCGCCGCATGACCCTCGGCTATCGCGAGGCCCGCCTCGCCTCGCACTGCGCGCTCGGGGCGGAGGGCGCGGTCCTGCGCGGCCACGAGTTCCACTATGCGACCATCGTCGCGGCCGGGAGCGACGACCCGTTCGCCTATGTTCGCGACGTCTATGGCTCAGCCGAAGCGCCCGCCGGTTCGCGAAGAGGCCGCGTCACCGGCTCGTTCTTCCATGTGATCGCCGAGGCGTGAGGCGGCGCCCCGGCCGTCATTGCGAGCCAAGCGAAGCAATCCAGAAGAACGTGGCGTGCGACCTTGTATACGGTATACGGTGACAGTTGACTCAATCCCTCTTTAATGCGGGCGCGGATTCCGGATTGGGGATTGAGTACACTGTCACCGCAATTGTCTTCACCGCAATTGTCACCGCAATGCCTACCCACAAGCCACGGCGTGGTCCCAACGACATTTCAGTGTTGTCAGAGTCTTGCTACGGGCGCAGGCTCAGCCGCGATAAGGCTGTCATCTGGCGAATGTCGGATCAAAGTGATTGGAAAGAGAAACAAATGAAAAAAGTTGTATTACTGGCGGGAATGACGGCCTTTTTATCAGCTCCAGCTTTTGCGGCGACGGAAACACTGACAGCAGTTTTCACAACTCCGGACGGCGGCGTCACGGTGAATAAATACGACGGCATTGTGGATGTGACCGTATCGGGGGTTGGTCAATCGCAGTTATCGTTTTTTAACGACGCATTTTATATTTACGACAACGGCCCGCCATACCATACGCCAAACTACTTTCAGCTGACGTTCGGCGCGACGACCCTGGTCCCGTTGGACCCGTCCCAGGACGCGATAAATTTCCTTGTTGGCGCTCTGCCCGCTTACAATTCTAGTCACACTTACAATTTTGAGCTGAACACCGGACTGGCTACGCCCAGCTTCCTCCACTTCGGGGTCGGCGACGGCGATTTCACCGATAATTCTGGCGCTTTCACGATCACGATCGCCTCAGCGCCGGAAGCCTCCACTTGGACCATGCTGCTGCTTGGCTTCGCGGGTCTGGGCTTTGTCGGTTATCGCCGGGCAAGAGCCGCCTAGTAATGCTGCGACAGCCCCGACGCCGCTAGGGGATCCGCCGGCTGTCGCAGCCCGACCCGGAGGCGCTCGTCCGCGACGGGGGCGTCACGGGCAGGGCAAGGCCATGGGTGGGGGCCGAGAGAATCAGAAAGACGCGAGATTTGCTTGCGTAAATCAGAATTGCCTGCTATAGCTTTGGTCAGTCGCCGGATCGAGGCGGCGGGCCTCCCGGCGGCGAGGAGAGGGGGTGAGGTGAGGTGAGGAGAGGAGAGGAGGGGAAAAAAATTGCTTGAATCCGCCGTAACCAATTGAAAAGTCCCGAATTCGGAAAAATAAAAGAAAGCAGATTCAAGCAATTTCATTTTCATGGGCTTTTGCGGGCTTGCGCTTGCTTGCGGCTATTTTCGGCCAAGACGAGGCGGCGAACGCGATCGGCTGCGATCTAAGCCACCGGCGCGTATGCTCCGTGCCGATGCGCCAGCGCTGGCCCCTCGACTCCCTCGCGCAGGCTCACCACCGCCCCAAGAATGATCGCATGCGAATGTCGCTCGATGATTTCCTCGACCAGGCAGTCGAAGGCGGAGAGCGCGTCGGCGAGAACGGGGGCGCCGGTCGAGAGCGTGATCCATTCCGCGCCGTCGAAGCGGCGCGCGCCCGTGGGCGCCGCCGTGGCCGCTGAAGCGATGCGCGAGCGCCTCATGACGCGCGGCGAGCAGGCTGATCGAGAAGGCTCGCGCCTCGCGCAATCCGGCCAGCGTCGTCGATGAGCGGGCAAGGCAGACGAACAGCGTCGGTGGGGCGAGCGAGAGCGAAGCGAGCGAGGTGATCGTGCAGCCGACGCGCGCTTCGCCCTCGCCGCAGGCGATGATCGCGACCCCCGAGGTGAACGCTCGCATCGCATGTCGAAACGCGGCGCTGTCGGCATGGCGCAGACGCCGGTCGCTCACGCCCGGGCCTCGACGAGCCGCTCTCGCGCGCTTTGGGTCCGCCCAATGAGCCAGACAGCGGCCGCGGCGATCAGGCAGGCAAAACCCGCGACATAGAAGGCCGGAAGGTAGGTGTTGAAGGTCGAACGGAAGAAGCCGCCGCCCCAGGCCGCGACCGCCGCGCCGATCATGTGCGAGGCGTATATCCAGCCGTAAGTGACGCCGGCGCGCTCGCGGCCGAAATGCGCGGCCGTGAGCTTGACCGTGGGCGGCACCGTCGCGATCCAGTCGAGGCCGTAGAACGCCGCGAACAGCGAGAGGCCGTAGACCGTGAACGTCGTGCTCGGCAAATAGAGGAGCGACAGGCCGCGCAGGCCGTAATACATCGAGAGCAGTCCGCGATTGTCGAACCGGTCGGAGAGCCAACCCGATCCAATGGTGCCGATGAAATCGAACACGCCCATCATCGCCAGCGTCGAGGCCGCCGCGACCGCGGGCATGCCGTAATCGCCGCAGAAGGCGATGAAATGGGTCTGAATAAGGCCGTTGGTGCTGAGGCCGCAGACGAAGAACGTACCGGCCAAGACCCAGAAGGTCGCGCTGCGGGTCGAACTCGAACAGGATCTCGAACGCGCGGCCGAAAGCCGCCGGTGGCGCGACATGCGCGGGCGTGTCGCCCGTGTCGCCATAAGGCTTCAGGCCGACGTCCTCCGGCTTGTCGACCATAAACAAGACGACGAGGATCGCGACGACAACGAGTGCGACGATCGGCGGCGCCAGCGCGACGCGCCAGCCGTAGCGGTCGGCGAGCCACGCCGCCAGCGGCAGCAGCAGAAGCTGGCCGGAGGCGCTCGAGGCGCTCAGAATCCCGACCGCGAGACCGCGCCGAGCGGTGAACCATCGCGTCGCCACGACCGCCCCCAGCACCATCGCGGTCAAGCCTGTGCCGAGGCCGACGATGACGCCCCAGAACAGCACCAGGTGCCAGAGTTTCGTCATCACCAGGGCGCCGATGAGCCCGATCTCGATCAGCCCCAGGGCGACCAGCACCACGCTCTTGAAGCCGTATTTGTCGATCAGCGCCGCCGTGAACGGCGCCATCAGTCCGAACAGGACGATCCTGAGCGCCAGCGCGACCGATATCTGCTCGGTGCTCCAGCCGAATTCCTTGGTCAGCGGAATGATGAGCGCGCCGGAAATGCCCATGCAGCCGGCGGTGGTCAGCGCGAGGCAAAAGACGACGGCGACGATCGCCCAGCCATAGTGGACGCCGGCGCGCGACAGCCGCCTCGCCAGGGCCTGAGCGAACATGCGGGATCCCTTCGAGGCGCCGCCCGACCGGCGCCAATCGTCAAAAAGACGGGTTGACGCCCTAATTGGCTATCCGCGCACGGGCTGTCAAGAAAACCGGGAATTGGCGTCCAAGCGCGTTCAATTCAGTACGATGACCGAAATCAGCCGACCATAGTCCGGCTCCTGGCGGTGGGCTGTGCGGCGGTAGCTGAAGAACTGCTGCTCGTCGGCGTAGGTGTCCAGCGCCAGGTCCTCGAATACGCCGACGCCGGCGCGCGCCGCGCGCTCGGCGATATAGGCGTTGAGATCGAACATCGAGCGGCTCGCGTTGCGGCTTGCGGAGAAGAAACGCGCCGTGTCTTCGCCCGCGGCTGCGAACGCGGCGACGAACTCCGGCCCTACCTCATAAGAGGCTCGCCCAATGCAGGGCCCGAGCGCGGCGACGACGTCGCCGCGTCTGGCGCCAAGCCGCTCCATCGCCGCCACGGTCGCTTCGATCACCCCTGACAGGGCGCCCTTCCATCCCGCATGAGCCGCGCCGATCACCTGCGCCCGCCGGTCCACAAACAGGATCATGCCGCAGTCGGCGCCGGTCACTCCGAGCGCGAGGCCTCGGGTCGCAGTCGCCAGCCCATCGCAGCGCGGCCGCCCGTTGGGCGCCCAGGGTTCAGAGATCACGACGGCGTCGGGCGAATGGATCTGGTAGGGCACGGCGAGACGCTCCGAGGCGGTCCCGAGCGCGGCCGCCGCCCGGGAGCGATTCTCTGCCACCGCTTCCGGCGCGTCTTGCGACCCGACGCCCCCGTTCAGCGAGGCATAGACGCCTTGCGACACGCCGCCCTTGCGCGTGAAGAAGCCGTGCTCGACCCCAGGAAGCCGAAGCAACTCCGCCGTCAACGCCTGTGGGACGTTCACCCGGACCTCCCGTTTGCGGGCTGGAACCCAGGAGGCGCGCGAAGCCTGCGGTCGGCGATGGCTAGCGCTTTGAACAGCGCGCCCATCTCGCCTTGACCCTTGCCCACCAGACGCGTCCGCGCCCGCTCGAATTCCTCGGCGCGGTCGGGGCTCGCGCGCTCGGCGAGGGCCTTGGTCCTCAAGTCGATGCCGATCGCACGCAGGAAATCCCCCTGATCGATCGGCCCATAGACGGCGGCGCCCGTGGCGCTGGCGCTGCGCGCCATGGCGGCGAAGTCGACGTGGGTGGTAAGGTCGCAATCGCCGGGCGCGCCGAGTGGATCGACATAGCGGTGGGCGCGCAACGCCTGCAGCGTGTCGGCGAATCGGGTGACGGCGTGCCCGTAGTCGATAAGGAGCGCGGCTCCGCCCTGTTTGGCGAGCCGGGCGCCGAGTTCGAACATCAATCGATGACCGGAAGGGCTCACCTCCAGCACTTCGCCGTTCGCCGCAGCAGCTCTGATGTAAGGCTCGGCCTTGGCGGCGACGTCGAAAACCAAGGCGCCGTCGCTATTCAGGCGGACCGTTCGCTCACGCCACTGGCCGTTCACGCGGACGAATTGGCGCACGGGCAGAGCATCGAGAAATTCGTTGCCGATCACGATCGCTGGCCCGTCCGGAATCTCCCTGAGGCTCTGCGCCCACGAGACCGCCACACCGCAGTCGACGAGCAACTCGTGCTGCATCCCCGCCAGCGTCGGGCTCGTCTCGATCAGCCGCACGTCAAGCGCATTGCGAAAAGCCGGCACAATCCGGGCGGCGCGCAGCGCGTCGCTCATCAACGTGCCCCGCCCCGGCCCGAGCTCCACGAGGCGCAACAGATCCGGCGAACCCATGCTCGACCACACTTCCGCGGCCCAAAGGCCGACGAGCTCGCCGAACATCTGCGAAATCTCCGGCGCGGTGGTGAAATCCCCGGTCGCGCCGAATGGATCGCGATTCATGTAGTAGCCGAAATCCGGATGAGCGAGCGCCAGCTGCATATACTGCTCGACGGTGATCGGGCCGCGCTCCTTGATCAACGCCCTGATCTCATCGAGGAGTTGGGTCATGCTGAGATTCCCCGCCGCCCAAGGCTCCACGCCAGCACGCCGAGGCCAACGACGATCAACGGGAGCGAAAGGACCATGCCCATCGTGAGCCCTCGCCCTAGATCCTCAAGCCGCGGATCGGGCTCGCGGAAGAACTCGCTGAAAATGCGCGCCGCGCCGTAAACGACAGCGAAAGTCCCGGTGATTACGCCCGGCCGGCGGAGCGCGCCCATCTGCGCGAGCGCGTAAAGGATCACGAAGGCCAGCAGCCCTTCGAGCAGCGCTTCGTAAATCTGGCTTGGATGGCGAGGCTGTCCGTCGGTTCCTGGGAAGATGACGGCCCAGGGGACGTCGGTCCGGCGGCCCCAGAGCTCCGGGCGGATGAAGTTGGCTATTCGGCCGAAGAAAATGCCGAGCGGGGCGACCAGCGAGGAGAGGTCGAGCACGGTCAAGGCCGGCGCGCCGTGGACGCGGGAAAACATCAGGACGCCGATCAACGCGCCGATCAACCCGCCATGAAAGGCCATGCCGCCTTCCCAGATCTTGAAAATCTCGATGGGATGGGAAAGGTAATACTGCGGATCGTAGAGCAGCACATTGCCGAGCCGGCCGCCAATGATCACCCCGAAGGCGCAATAGACGAGCAGGTCGTCGATGCTTTCGGCGCTCGGGCGCTTGACCCCGTTCCAGTAGCGCTCATCGGAGACGATATGGCGAATGAGACGCCAACCTAGGACGAGGCCGGCGATATACGCCAGAGCGTACCAGCGAATGGCCAGCGGGCCCCATTGCACAAGAACGGGATTGATCGCTGGAAAAGGCAGAACAAGGGTCGGCATCGGATGCATGCAGATGCGCTGAGGCCGGGACCACGTCAAGTCGGTGCGCCGGGTCATGCGCGCGCAGGCTGCAATCGGACAATTCATAGCGGTGCGCCTACGCCGCACGAACCGCTGCGGGATCGGCCGTCTGGCCCCCCGTGAACGGCTCCAATGCCGACATAAGGAAGGGTTGCGAGGATCGCTGACGTCCTCGTGTGGCGGAGCGAAGCTAAACCCCATTCAAGTCAGGATGATTCGGGTCTTGCTGCAAAGCTCGCGCGTGGTCTGCGGAGCCGGCGGTTCGCGAGGGAGCGCAAGCCTTGAGTTCGCCGCCTTGCTCGGGCAGGAGGGCGAGGCGGGCGCATGGTGAGCGGTTGAGAGCGAACAAGGCATGAAGCGCGTTCATGACGTCGCATGGCCCATCATCGGCATCGGCGCCGTTGCGGTATCGTCGTGGTTGTTGTTCAAGGACCTGCGCGGGCTGTCGTTCGCCAGCCTAAAGAGCGCTCTCTCGTCGATTTCGCCAGTCCGGTGGCTGCTGGCGATTGGTTCGACGTCTCTCGCCTACACTGCGCTCGCCTGGTACGACCAGATTGCGCTGATGCATTTGCGCCGACGCCTAAGTTGGCGATTCGTCGCGGTGGCTTCGTTCACGGCCTACGCGCTCGCCCATAATATCGGCGCTTCGGTGCTGTCGGGCGCGGTCGTGCGCTATCGCGCCTATTCGGAGAAGGGACTGAGCGTCGGCGAGATTGGCGTGCTGGTGGCGTTCTGCTCGTTCACCTTCGCGCTCGGCGCCACCATCGTTGCCGGCCTCTCTTTGTTGTTTCATCCCGAATTGATCGAGCGCTTCGGGGGCGCGCCGTTGTGGCTCGGTCAAGCCGGCGCTGTCGCGCTGATCGGGGCCCCGAGCCTCTATGTTGTCGGCGCGCTCCGGCGTCTTCACCCGCTCAAGGTCGGCGCGTACGAGCTTGTCTACCCCCGCCCGCCGATCGCCGCGCGGCAATTGCTCGCCGGTCCCCTCGAGCTCATCGGCGCTTCCGGCATCATCTATTTCGCGCTTCCGGTGGCCGTCAACCCGGGCTTTCCCGTCGTGCTCGGCGTCTTTGTCGCGTCATTTTCGATCGCGCTCGTCAGCCACGCTCCAGGGGGCCTCGGCGTGCTCGAGCTCACATTTGTCGAGGCGATGCCGGACGCGCCGCAGGCCAACGTCGTCGCCGCGCTTCTGGTGTTTCGGCTTCTCTATCTGATCCTCCCGCTGATGTTCGCGTTGGTCGTCGTCTTGAACTACGAGCGCAGCCGTTGGCGCATATCCACGGCGACGGAAGGAGTCAATGCTGGTGGCCTCGCCGATATCGATCAATAGCCAGGACGTCCTTCTCGCCATCGATCTGCAGGCCGATTTCATGCCCGGCGGCGCGCTGGCGGTCGACGGGGGCGACGAGATCGTTCCGCTCGTCAATCGCTTGGCGAGCCGGTTCGAGCATCTGGTCGTGACGCAGGACTGGCATCCGCCCGGACATCACTCTTTCGCCTCGAGCCATGAAAGCGCCAAGCCTTTCGAGGTAAGGCGTCTCGAGTTTGGCGATCAGACCCTGTGGCATGACCACTGCGTGCAGGGAACGCCGGGCGCGGCGCTGCATCCCGACCTTGCGGTCGATCTTGCGTTCCTCATTCTGCGCAAAGGCATGCATCCAGGAATCGACTCCTATTCCGCCTTCGTCGAGGCGGACGGCAAGACGACGACCGGCCTTGCGGCGCTGCTCAATGCCCGCGGGGTGAAGCGGGTCTTCGCCTGCGGCCTCGCGACCGACTTTTGCGTGGCTCATTCCGCGCTCGACGCGCGGGGCGAGGGCTTTCCCACATTCGTCATCGAGGACGCATGCCGCGCAATCGACGCCAATAATTCGCTGCGCGACGCGTGGTCTCGCATGTACGCCGCAGGAGTCTCGCGCATTCAGTCGGCTGAGATTCTCCCCTCGTCTCGATGAGGAAACGCGCCCGTTAACCGCCCGCGTTTGAGGCGGGCGGCGGTTAACTGTGAGTTAACCCGGCGGGAAGCATCTGAAGGCGCCGACGAGCGGCGGCGTCGCCCGCTCCCGGCGCCGCCTGTTCTCGCCCAGGTCCTCATGATCACGCTCTATCACCATCCCTTTTGCCCTCATTCGCGTTTCGTCCGCCTCGTTCTCGGCGAAATGGGGATTGAGCCAAGGCTGGTTGAGGAACGGTCCTGGGACCGGCGCCGGGAGTTCCTGCTGATCGCCCCCGAAGGCGCGACGCCTGTCATGATCGAGGACCAGGCGCCGAGCCTGCCCGGCGCGGAGGTGATCGCCGAATATCTCGATGAGACTCGCGGCCCGGGGCTCGGCGAGCGCCGGCTCATGCCCGAAGATCCGCTTGCCCGGGCGGAGACGCGCAGATTGACGCACTGGTTCAACGTCAAGTTCTTCAACGAGGCGAGCCAGTGGCTCGTGCAGGAGAAGATCACCAAGCGCTTCATGAGCTCGGCTCAGGGCGGCGGGGCTCCGGACATGCAGGCGGTGCGCGCCGCGCGCGCCAATCTGCGCTATCATCTGCGCTACATCGGCCATCTCATTTCGGCCCGCACCTGGCTGGCCGGCGACCGCTTGACTTACGCCGACCTCGCGGCGGCGGCGCACCTATCGTGCATCGACTACCTGGGCGACACGCAGTGGGACGAGAACGAAACCGCCAAGGTCTGGTACGCGAGGATGAAGTCTCGTCCGTCGTTCCGCCCCCTCCTCGCCGAGCGGCTGCCGGGGATGACGCCGAGCGTGGCCTACGCCGATCTCGACTTCTAGGAGCCGTGCGCGCGAAGGCCCGCGCCCTCGGTTTCGACGCCTGCCGCGTGGCCGCGGCCGAGACCCCGGCCAATTCCCGGGAGCGCCTTGGCGCCTGGCTCGCCGAGGGCGCGCACGGCGACATGACCTGGATGGCCGATACGTTCGAGCGGCGCGCCGATCCGAGAGCGCTCATGGCGGACGCGAAGAGCGTCGTCATGCTTGGCCTCAACTACGGTCCGGACGGCGATCCGCTCGCCGCGCTCGAGCGGCCCGCCGCCGGCGCGATCTCGGTCTACGCGCGCCATCGCGACTATCACGACGTTCTCAAGGGCAAGCTCAAGGAGCTCGCCGCGTTTCTTGTCGCGGCGGCGCGACCGGGGCAGGCGAGCGTCAAGGTCTTCGTCGACACGGCGCCGCTGCTCGAGAAGCCGCTGGCCGCGCGCGCCGGGCTTGGCTGGCAAGGCAAACATACCAATCTGGTGTCGCGCGAATTCGGCTCGTGGTTGTTTCTGGGCGCGATCCTCACTGACCTCGACCTCCCGCCCGACCCGCCGGAGGCTGATCATTGCGGACAATGTCGCGCCTGCCTCGACGCCTGTCCGACGGGCGCGTTCCCCGCGCCCTACCGGCTCGACGCGCGGCGCTGCATCTCCTATCTCACGATCGAGCACAAAGGTCCGATCCCGCGCGAGCTTCGGCCCGCGCTGGGCAACCGCATCTACGGTTGCGACGACTGTCTCGCTGTCTGCCCCTGGAACAAATTCGCGAGCCTCGGGCGGGAGGCGAAGCTCGCCGCGCGGGAGGACCTCAAGGCGCCGCCGCTCGCCGGACTTGCCCGTCTCGACGACAGGTCGTTCAGGGCGCTGTTCGCCGGCAGCCCGATCAAGCGCGCCGGCAGGGAGCGCTTCCTGCGCAACGTGATGATCGCGATCGGAAACTCCAGCGACCCCGCGCTCGCCGCCGCCGCGGCCGAACGGCTCGGCGATGAGGCTCCGCTGGTCCGCGGCGCGGCAGTCTGGGCGCTCGCGCGCCTCGTATCGCGCAAACAATTCTCGCGCCTCGCGGCGGAGGGCCTGCAGAAGGAGCGCGACGGGGGAGTTATCGAGGAATGGAGGGACGCTCTCGCCGCGCCGCCGGGAAGTTGACGCCGGGCCTCAGTGAGAAGGCGCGGTCTCGCCCTGGTGTTTGAGCCTCTCGATCTCGTCTTTCAGTTGAAGCTTCTTGCGCTTGAGTTCGTGGACCTTGATGTCGTCTGACGCCGGATGGTTGGCTTCGGCTAGGATCGCTTCCTCAATGGCCTGGTGACGGCGCACCAGCTCGCTGAGATGCGAAATCAATCGACATGGGACAACTCCCTGATGGTCTTGGGCGACGAAATTGTGACATAACTGACGGACCGCGCAAGCGCCAAAATGGCGCCGCGCCATTCAAATCCTTGCGCCCGCGTCCCACATTTCTGGGGAATTTTGGGCGGTTCGGGCCATCCCTTGGGGAAGTTCGCGGTCCTTCTGCGAGAGGCTTGGGCGAGCGCCTTGCGCGGGCGGCGCCGCGCCGCCATAGTCGAGGCGCCGGGGTCGGGAAAGCCCGGGCGCGAAGCGGCCTGACGATGGATGCGAAGGGGCTCACGCCGGAGGAACACGCCGCCCTCGTAGCGCAGATCGAGCGGCTGCGGGTGGAGCACCGCGATCTCGACGCGGCGATCGAGGCGCTGCGCGGGGCGGGGCAGGCCGATCAGCTGCAAGTGCAGCGGCTCAAGAAGCGCAAGCTCCTGCTGCGCGACAAGCTCGCCATGCTCGAGGACCAGGTGACGCCCGACATCATCGCCTGACGCCCGCGCCCGCCAAATCCGGCGGAAGCCCGGCAAAGGCCCGAGG
Source organism: uncultured Alphaproteobacteria bacterium (assembly GCA_963761435.1). Classification (GTDB taxonomy): domain Bacteria; phylum Pseudomonadota; class Alphaproteobacteria; order Rhizobiales; family Beijerinckiaceae; genus Roseiarcus. The sequence continues at coordinate 209,026 of CAVXHJ010000020.1, forward strand.
AAGCGGGCCAAAGGAACTGGGAAACGCAGCAAAGAAAAAGGGAAAGGTATCAAAGACTTTCTCTTCCGCAAATCGAGAGTTTTCAGCGGGTTACGGGGGCCGACGGCGAAAAATGCGTTTGCGCCCCTGGAAGCGCCGGGCGGCCGCGTCCGCCCATTTGCGGGCGAAGGCGGGGAACGCTCCGGATGGTTGCGGCATTCGAATTCCGGGTCATGGAGTCCTTGTACCATGAGTTCCGTGAATCCGAAACATTTTTCCGATTGTTCGGATTCGGCGGATCCGGTTCCGGCCGCCCCATAGGGCCGCGGCGGCGGCCCTGGATCGCCGCGCTTCGCTCGCGATGACGCGGTTGGTCACCTTTAAGCGCATCATGCTTTGGCTGAACGCCACAGGAGACCGCCCATGCCCTATTCGGTCAACGCCGACCTGCCGCCGTCCGTCCGCTCGCATCTCCCCGAGCACGCGCAGGATATTTTCCGCGAGGCGTTCAACCATGCCCACGCTGCTCACGCGCATGATCCCCGCCAGGAGGAAGCCGCGTTCCGCATCGCCTGGGCGGCGGTGAAGCGCGAATACGAGAAGCTCGGCGACGCGTGGGAGAGGAAGAGGTAGGCGCGGACCGTCCATTCCCCGGCGCCAATGGAAAGGCCGCCCGGAGGCGGCCTTTATCGTGGTCCGGTGCTCGCGCCTTTACGCCGCGAGGCGAGCCTTGACGGTCCGGCGATAGCCGAGGAAGCCGAGGCCCGCGAAGCCCGCGAGCATCATCGCCCAGGTCGAAGGTTCCGGAACGGCGCCCGTCGAAAAACCGGTCACTAAACCACTATAGCTGTCCGCCGTTCCCGGCCATGCGCGGCTAAAAACACCATTGCTATCGCTATTTGTATCGAAGAAAAAATTGGCGATCGGCTGAGCCGCATCGGCCGAAAATACGTCCATCAGCAGGTTGCCCTGCGTCGGGTCGTAGGTGAATGGCGTGGACAAAATCAAGCTCATCACACCCCCCGACAGACTGGGCAGCGAGCCCTCAAATACGACTGTGTTATCCTGCCCGATGTTGTTGGCGAGGGTTGGATCGAGGTCATTGACTGCTGCCGACGTCGTCGACAAAGAAATCGTGAACGTTCCTGTGTTCGGTGATGCGCCGGTATTTGGAACCTGGGTGTCAAAGAACTCGAGGTTTGTGATGGTGATCGGACCGGAAAATTGGCTGGCCGCGTAGATCTGCTGATACTCGGGAGTCCAGGCGATGGTGCAGCCGAACGGGATACAATTTCCCGATCCGCTATCCGGCGGTAGACCCACAATGACATCCGCCTTCGACGGCGTCGCCATCGCCATGACCGCCACGGCGGCCACAACCAATAATCCTCGCAAGCCGCTGGTCATGAAATATTCCCCCTGGCTTTATTTTGAAGCTCACAGCCGCAACGCCAAAGGCCATCGACGTGCGCTTCCACAACGTAAATCTCCATTAAAACTTCGTTGCCGTCAATCCCATCGCTTGCCCGTGCGAAGAGTTACGGCTTCGCCTCGGTCATCAAATGGCCGAGGCTCACGGTCTGCTTCCGAGGGTCAGCGCGTCAGCGTGAGGTGGGTCGCCAGCTCCGTTGGGACCGCCTCCGTGACCCGATAGCCAAGACCTGGCAGGTCGATGCCTGCGAACAGCGCTTCGCCACGGCCCAGAACGACGGGCGACAGCGCCAGGTGCAACTCGTCGATCGCTCCCGCGAGCAGGTACTGGCGGACCGTCGAAACTCCGCCCCCGATCTTCACGTCCAGGTCGCCCGCGGCGGCCTTGGCCTGAGCGAGCGCCGCCTCGATCCCGCCGGTGACAAAATGGAAGGTCGTCCCGCCCTCCATCACGATTGGCGCCCGGGCGTGGTGGGTGAGGATGAAGGTCGGCGCGTGATACGGGGGATTGTCGCCCCACCAGCCCTTCCATGCGTCGTCCGGCCATGCGCCGCGGATCGGGCCGAACATGTTGCGGCCGAGGATGAAGGCGCCGAAGCCTTCCGCCGCGGCGCGGGCGAAGCGATCGTCAGTCCCGCCGTCTTTCCCGATCATCGCTCGAAAGGTCCGGGTCGGGTAGAACCAATTGTGCAACTCCCCGCCCCGTTTGCCGAGCGGATGCTCCAGGCTCTGATCCGGGCCGGCCCCGAAACCGTCGATGGACACTCCAAAAGCCGCGACGCGCACCTTGCCCATGGGGACTCCGTCTGATTGTGAACCGCAACCGGTTGAGTTTTACCAGACGAGGCGACCGGGAAGGTGACGAAGAACGGATCTTCTGGCGCAAGGCCGCGGCGAGCCGCGAGCCTGCAAAACAAAAAGGCCGCCCGAAGGCGGCCTTTTGTCGTGGTTCCGTGCTCGCGCCTTTAGGCCGCGACGCGGGCCTTGACGGTCTGGCGATAGCCGATGAAGCCGAGGCCGGCGAAGCCCGCGAGCAACATCGCCCAGGTTGACGGTTCGGGAACGCCCCCCGTCGCCTGGAAACTGACCGTTGTGAAGGAGTTGTCGGCGAAAACCAGAGCGCCTCCGTCGGTCGAGAACGTTGCCGCTGTCGGCGGATTTCAGGGAGCCGCTCGTCAGCGGAAACGCCGACCCTAGGCCGTGAATTCCGAACGCCGAGTTGCTGATCGCCTCGACGTTGACGCTGAAGGGGCTACTTATGATTTGCCCAAATCCCAACAACCCCGCTCCCGGATTGACGATCACTTCATTGACGTCGCCCGTCAAAGTCACCGTGGTCGCGCCGGAGACGAAGGTTCCTACGCCCGAATTAAAAGCCTCACCCCCACCGCCGGTGACCCCCGTGGTATCCCCAACGTACGTCAAGGTAAACGGGGCGTCGCTAAAGACGACCCCATTCAGGGTAAAGTTGGCGGCGCCAGTGAAGATATAGTCAATCGTCGCCGCGCTGGCGGCGCCAGAAAGAAGCGCAACGGCGGAAGCGGCGAGAGCCGCGCAAGTCACTGTCCAATTTTTCATGCACAAGCCCTCCAAAGCGACGAAAGATCCCTCGACCGCGGTTCACCGCCCACCGCTGGGATACCCACTCTTACGCCGCTACGTAAATCAACACCCGCCTTAAGGTTTTGTCAACCAGCAAACGGCCGCGCTCGCCGCCGCCGTCGCCGACGCCCCGCCTGGCCTGCCAGATCTCGCGGAATTCCGATGGACAACCCGTCCCGCTCGCGCCGTCACTCGACCGTTCGATCCATCGGCCCAGTTTTTTCTTATTGTATGACTATTCTAATTGTATTACTAATGCCCGGTCCGTCAGGTCTTGGGAAATCGGCCGGTAGGCCTTCTTATCCCCGCAGCCGGTTCGGATGATGCAGGCTTTTACGCCAAAAGGGAGGAACTTCATGCGCTTAACAAAATGGCTGGGCGGCGCCGCCGTCGGCCTGGGCCTCATGGTCAGTGGATCGTCGGCCTTCGCCATAACGATCGGCTTTTCACAGGTCGGCGACGAGGGCGACTGGCGCCCGGCCTTCTCCAAGGACATGCAGGAAGAGGCGAAGAAGGAAGGAATCGACCTCAAATTCGCCGACGCCCAGGGCAAGGAAGAAGAGCAGCTCAAGGCCGTTCGTTCGTTCATCGCGCAAAAGGTCGACGCGATCATCATCGCGCCGGTCGTCGTCACCGGTTGGGATCAGGTGCTCGGCGAGGCGAAGAAGGCGGGCATTCCGGTCTTCCTCGCCGACCGCGACGTCGACACGGCGGACAAGTCCCTCTTCGTCACCCGCATTTCGGCGGACTTCAATCTCGAGGGCAGGCTTGCCGGCGCGTGGCTCGCGCAGGCGAGCAAGGGCAACTGCAACATCGTCGAGCTTCAGGGCACGACCGGCGCCGCGCCGGCGATCGAGCGCAAGAAGGGCTTCGAGGCCGTCATCTCCAACTTCCCGAACATGAAGATCGTGAAGACGCAGAGCGGCAACTTCACCACCGACGGCGGCAAGCAGGTGATGGAGGCCTTCATCAAGGCGACCGACAACCTCAAGGGCATCTGCGGCGTGTTCGCGCATAACGACAACATGATGCTCGGCGCGATTCAGGCGATGAAGGAAGCAGGCCTCAAGCCCGGCAAGGACTTCCTGATGGTGTCGGTCGACTATGTGCCGGCGGAGAAGGAAGCGCTCGCGGCGGGCGACGCGAACGCCTCGGTCGAGCTGCGTTCGGCGATCGGCAAGTACATATATCCGGTCGTGACCGACTATTTGAAGGACAAGAAAGAGCTGCCGAAGTGGATCGTGATCCCGTCCGATCTGCATACCGCGGCGACGCCGGGCGGCTGACGCCGCAGGCGCCAAGACTGAACTTCAACGGGCGGCGTCTCGCGTAAATGCGGGACGCCGCTTTGAATTGTCGGGCGCGGGCCGCTTGTGCGGACGCGGCGTTCGGGGCAATTTCCCCATCATTCTCATATGGCGGCGCGCGTGTGGCGGAGACCTTGACGGCGCGGATCGAAATGCTCGGCATATCGAAGTCGTTTCCGGGCGTCCGGGCGCTCGACCACGTCGATTTCCGCCTTCAGGCCGGCGAAGTCCATGCGCTCATGGGCGAGAACGGGGCCGGCAAGTCCACCCTCATCAAGATCATGACGGGCGCCGTTCGCTGCGACGAGGGCGAGATCCTGATCGACGGCCATAAGGTCGCGATAGGCTCGCCCGGCGAAGCGCGCGCCTTGGGCGTCGGCACGGTCTATCAAGAGGTCAATCTGATCCCGACCATGTCGGTGAGCAAGAATTTGACGCTCGGCCGCCAGCCGCGCCGGTTCGGGCTGATTTCCTGGCGCGGCGCGCGCAGCCTCGCCCGCGAGAGGCTCAAGCGGCTCAAGATCGACATCGACGTCGAGCGGCCGCTCGGCTCCTTTTCGCTGGCTGTGCAGCAGCTCGTCGCCATCGCCCGCGCGCTCGAGGACGACACGCGGGTCCTGGTGCTCGACGAGCCGACCGCGAAGTCTCGACGCCGACGAGGTCGAGCTCCTGTTCCAGATTCTGCGCGACCTGAAGAGCCGCGGCATCGCCATCGTCTTCATCACCCACTTCCTCGACCAGGTCTACAGGATCGCCGATCGCATATCGGTGCTGCGCAACGGCCGGCTGGTCGGCGAAGGCATGACCGCCGAGCTTCCACGGCTCAAGCTGATCGCGCTGATGCTCGGACGCGAGCTCGAGGAGACCGAGGCGCGCCTCCAGTCCAGCCATCAGGCCGTGACGGGCGAGCCGATCCTGGTGGCCGAGGGACTGGGACGGCGCCGGGTCATGGCGCCGTTCGACCTGACCCTCAGGCCCGGCGAGGTCGTGGGGCTCGCGGGCCTCCTCGGATCGGGACGAACGGAAGTCGCCAAGCTCATCTTCGGCGCGGTCCGGCGCGATTCCGGGCGGCTGGAAGTCGGCGGCGAGGCGATCACCGCGCATTCGCCGGCGCAGTCGCTCCGTCACGGGATGGCGTTTTGCCCGGAAGACCGCAAGGCCGAGGGCATATTCGCCGAGCTCACGGTGCGCGAGAACATCATCCTTGGGCTCCAGACCAAGCGCGGCTGGCTGAGCCGCCTTTCCTTCAGCGAGCAGGAGCGGCTGGCGAAGGAAATGATCGACGCGCTCGGCATCGCGACGCCCGACGCGGACAAGCCGGTCGGCCAGCTTTCCGGCGGCAACCAGCAGAAGGTGGTGCTGGCGCGCTCGCTGGTGTCGGGGCCGAGCATTCTCATTCTCGACGAGCCGACGCGCGGCATCGACGTCGGCGCCCATGCCGAGATCGTGACCCTGATCCGCAAGCTTTGCGCCGAGGGTCTCGCGCTCCTGGTGGCCTCGTCAGAGCTTGACGAGCTTGTCGCGGTCTCCGACCGGATCGCGGTCCTGCGCGACCGGCGGATGATCGGCGAGATCGGCGCGGGCGAGATCACCCGCGAGACGGTCATCCGCACCATCGCGGGCGCGCGATCGTGACGCCGCGCGCGAATGTCGATGCTGAGGCCGCCCTCAATCTCGGGCCGCGCCCGGCCGGCCGCTTGCGCGCGCTTGCCGGCCATCGCGCGGTCTGGCCGCTTCTGGCGCTCGCCCTGATCCTCGCGGTCGACGGGATCATCTCGCCCGGCTTCTTCAATATCCGCATCGTCGAGGGGCGCCTGTTCGGCAACCTCATCGACATCCTCTATCGGGCGACGCCGACCGCAATCGTCGCGCTCGGGATGGCGGTGGTGATCGGGACCAAGGGCATCGACCTCTCGGTCGGCTCGGTCATCGCCATCGTCGGCGCCGTGATCACGTGGCGGATACACGCCGGCGATCCGCATCTCGTCGTTCTCCTGTTCGCGCTCGGGGTGGGGATCCTGTGCGGCTTGTGGAACGGGTTCCTCGTCGCCGTTCTCGACATCCAGCCGATCATCGCGACCCTGATCCTGATGGTGAGCGGGCGGGGCATCGGGCTCATGATCAACCTGCTCTATGGCGGGACCAACCCGAGCTTCACGAGCCCGCTCCTGCAGGGCCTGAGCGTCGGACATGTCGGACTGATCCCGACCCGGCTCATCCTCGGGGCGGCGATCTTCGGCGCGCTCTGGCTCCTCATCCGCCGCACCGCGCTCGGGCTGTTTCTCGAATCGGTCGGCGGCAATTCCGCCGCGGCGGATCTCGCCGGAATCAACGCCCGCCTGATAAAGTACGCGGCCTATGTCATCTGCGGATTATGCGCGGCCTGGGCGGGCGTGGTGCTGGCGGCCGACACCCATACCTCGGACCCGGTCAGCATCGGCCTCTATATCGAGCTCGACGCCATTCTCGCCGTCGTCATCGGCGGCGGGTCGCTCGCGGGCGGGCGCATCTATCTCGGCATGACGGTTCTGGGCGCCTTGGTCATTCAGACGCTGACCACCTCGATCCTCACGAGCGGCCTGCCGCCGGAGTATAATCTCGTGGTCAAGGCCTTCGTGGTCATCATCGTCCTCCTGTTGCAGTCGGACAACCTCCGCGCCGCTCTGTCGAGGGGACTTGGCGGGAGGAAGAAGCGATGAACGAGAAGTATCTTCCGCTGCTCGCGACCATCGCCGTCTTCTCCGCCCTGTTCATCACCGGGGGGCTGCTCTACAACAACTTCCTCTCCACGCTCGTCCTCGGCGACATCCTGGCCGACAACGCCTTCGTCATCATCGCCGCGATCGGCGCGACATTCGTCATCCTGAGCGGCGGCATCGACCTTTCGATCGGATCGATGATCGGTTTCGTCGGCGTGGCGATGGCCAATCTCGATCCGCACGGCTGGCACCCGCTCGCGTCGGCGACGATGATGGTCGCGTTCGGCCTCGCCTTCGGCGCCCTTCAGGGGCTCATCATCGACTTCTGCGAGATCCAGCCGTTCATCGTCACGCTCGCCGGGCTGTTCCTGCTGCGCGGCGCCTGCTTCATGATCAACCTCGATTCCGTGCCGATCCAGCATCCCTTCGTCGCGTGGTTCGCGGGCCTGAGCATTCCGCTGCCGGGAGACGGCGAGCTCAGGAGCTCGGCGATCGTCATGCTGCTGGCGCTCGCGGTTGCGATCGTCATCGCCCACTTCACCCGGTTCGGCGCCAACATCTATGCGATCGGCGGCGATCGGGTCTCCGCGGCTCTGATGGGCGTGCCGATGCGGCGCACGACCAGTCGCGATCTACGCGCTTGGCGGCTTCTACAGCGCGCTCGGGGGCGTGATCTACGCTCTCTACACGTCGTCCGGCTATCCGCTGGCGGGCACCGGCGCCGAGCTCACCGCCATTGCCTCGGTGGTGCTCGGCGGCACAGTATTGACCGGGGGCGTCGGCATGGTCGCGGGGACGCTGTTCGGCGGCATGATCCTGGGGCTGATCGCGACGCTGATCAATTTCAACGGTTCGCTGAACGGAGCCTGGATCATGATCAGCGGCGGGGTTCTCCTTTTCCTGTTCATCGTGATGCAGCGATCCCTGCTCTCATCGTTCAGGCTGGGGCGCGTCGCTTGAGATTTGGCGGAGGTTCATGGCGCGGGTTTCCAAAGACTTGACCGCAGCGGCCGAGCGCGCCGACCGGCGCGACCGCGCCGCCCAAAGGTTCGAGCGCAACATCCATACGTCGCTTGCGGGACGGCTCGGGCGCGAGATCGTGAGCGGGATCTATCCGGCGGGTTCGCTCCTGCCAAACGCCGCCGACATGTGCGCGCGTTTTTCGGTCTCCCGCACCGCGCTGAGGGAAGCCTATAGCGTGCTCGCCGCCAAGGCGATGATTGTCGCACGGCCGAAGATAGGCACGCGCGTGAGACCCAAGGCCGACTGGAACATGCTCGATCCGGAGGTGCTCTCCTGGCACCTGCAGACCACGCCGACGGAGAGCTTCGTCGCGGAACTCTTCGTGCTGAGGCAGATGGTGGAGCCGGAGGCCGCGGCGCTCGCGGCCAGGCAACACTCGCGTCTGACGATCGACCAGATCGCCGAGGCCTATCGGCGCATGGACCAGTTCAAGGAGGGGGCCGGCGACCTGATCGGAGCCGACCTCGAGTTCCACATGGGGATCCTCGAGGCGACCGGAAATCACTTTCTCACCGCGCTCGGCGGCCTCATCCGCACCTCGCTCGAATGCACGTTCGAACTGAGCTGGGAGGGCGCCTCGCGGATCCAGGACGACCGGCTGCATCAGCACCGCGGGATCTTCGAGGCCATCCGCGACGGCGCGCCGGAGCTCGCCAAGATCCGCATGTCCGAGCTTCTCAGCGATTCGATGAACGACATCCGGGAATATCTGAAGCAGCGCGACGCGGCCGGGGAGCCGGCGGCGGCGCGGTGAAGGCGGCGGTCACGCCCCGCTCGGCTCGCGCGCCTTGAGGCGCGCGGCCACCTGCTCGTCGGTGAGCCTCGCTTCGTAGATCGAACGCCGCTCGATCAGGCGCGAGGTCGCGGTCGCGACGATGATCGCGGTCAACATCGGGAGCGCGAAGGCGCGCGCCTGGCCGGTCAATTCCATCATCAAGACCAGCGACGAGATCGGCCCCTGCGTCGTCGCGGCGAGCATCGCGCCTGCGCCGAGGAGGGCGAAGAGCCCGATTTCCCCGCCCGGATGGACCCAGAGCCAGAGCCCTCCCAACGCGGAGCCGATCAGCGCGCCGGCCGCGAGCGAGGGCGTGAACAGGCCGCCGGGCGCGCCGCTGGCGGCGGAGGCGACGGTCGCGAGCGGCCGCAGGAGAAAAAGCGCGAAGAGCGTGAAGGGCGCGAGCGGATGCAGGAAGAGCGCCTGGGCGAGATCCTGCCCGTTGCCGAGGAGCTCGGGAAACGCGACCGAAAGGCCCCCGACGACGGCGAACACCGCGGGCGGCGCGATGAGACGCCGCCAGCCGGACGGGCGGTCACGATCGGCCCAGGCGATCGCCCGGACGAACGCCACCGACCACAGGCCGATGAACGGCGAGGCGACGATCGCCCAGAGGTAGACATCGGGCGGAATGGGATAGAGGGGAACCGCGTAGAGCGGCGCATCGGGCACGATGAAGCTCGCCGCCTTGACCGCGATGAGGGAAGCTGCGAGCGCCGGCATGACGAGCCTGAGCGCCAGCGCGCCACGCAGCACTTCGAGCGCAAAGAGGGCCCCCCCGAGCGGCACGCTATAGACGGCGGCCATGCCGGCCCCGGCGCCGATCGCGACCATGAGGCGCCGCTCTTCGTCCGAGAGCCGTTGCAGGTCGGAGAAGAGATTGCCGAAGACGGCGCCGAACTGCTTGGGCGCGCCCTCGCGGCCAAGGGGCGCGCCCATGCCGACGATGACGATCGACAGCACGGCGCTGCCGAGGGTTCGCAGCGCCGGCAGACGGCCGGCCGTGAACCAGATCGCCGCGGTGATCTCGATGCCGTTGCCGGTGGTGAGCCGGGTGAGCAGCCATTGGCCGGCGCCGGTGAGGAGTCCGGCGGCGAGGAGCAATTCGACGTGGCGCCAGGGGCTCGCCTGCCGCGCCGCCTCAAGCAGGCCGGACGGGTCGGCCGCGCCCCAGGCGAGCGCCTGCACGGCCTGGAAGACGAGGGTGAGCAGGGCCGCGCCGAGTCCGGCGCATAGTCCCGTGAGCGCGACCGCAAGCCAGAAGCGGAGCGCGCCGGGATCGCGCAGCGTCGCCGGCACTTTCGCGCCCGGCGGCGGGGACGCGGCGGCGTCTCTCGCGGGGGGCTTCGATCCTGACTCCAATTCAAAGCCTCCGGACGAGGTCGCGGACTTCGCAAGCCGCGCTTCCCGAAAAGGCCTACCGCGCCGGGCGGCGGGGGCGCAAAGGCCATTCTGCGATCGCCTTGCGCCCCCTTCGCCCTTCGTTTAATCGCAACCCCATGAATCGCGTCGATTCGGGCGTCGGCGGGGCCTCATGAGCGGGGCGGCGAAGCCGGTCGCCATCATCATGGGCAGCCAGTCGGACTGGGCGGTGATGCGCCGGGCCGCAGAGACGCTCGAAGCGCTCGGCGTCGGCTATGAGGCGAAAATCGTCTCCGCCCATCGGACCCCCGACCGCATGGCCGCCTTCGCCAAGGGAGCGAAAGCGGCGGGCTTCAAGGTCATCATCGCCGGCGCCGGCGGGGCGGCGCATCTGCCCGGCATGACGGCGGCGTTCACGACGCTTCCGGTGTTTGGCGTGCCCGTCCCCTCGAAGGCGCTCTCGGGACAGGACAGTCTGCTCTCGATCGTCCAGATGCCGGCCGGCGTTCCGGTCGGCACGCTGGCGATCGGCGAAGCGGGCGCGGTCAACGCCGCGCTCATCGCCTCGGCGGTGCTGGCGCTTGCCGACGAACCGCTCGCGGCGCGCCTCGAGGCGTGGCGGGCCGCGCGGACAGCCGAGGTCGCCGAGCGGCCGGCGAACGAGAGCGGCTGAGCAATGATCCTGAGCCCCGGCGCGACCATCGGCATTCTCGGCGCCGGCCAGCTCGGGCGGATGCTCGCCATGGCGGCGCTCAAGCTCGGTCTGCGCACGCATGTTTTTGCTCCTGAGCCGGCGGCGCCGGCTTATGACGCGGCGGCCGCGCGGACCGTCGCCGCCTTCGACGACGAGGCGGCGCTCGCGCGCTTCGCCGAAGCCGTCGACGTCGTCACCTTCGAGTTCGAGAACGTGCCGACGGGGACCGTCGAGTCGCTCGCCCGGCGCCTGCCGGTCCGGCCGGGCGTCAAAGCGTTGAAGCTGACGCAGGACCGGCTGACCGAGAAGACGTTCCTCACCGGGCTCGGCCTCAAGGTCGCGCCCTTTGTCGGGGTCGAGGACGCCGGCGCGCTCGTGCGCGCGGTCGCCGAGCTCGGCCGTCCGGCGATCCTCAAGACCCGGCGATTCGGCTACGACGGCAAGGGCCAATCGCTGATTCGCGAAGGCTCCAACGTCGCCGCGGTTCACCGCACGCTCGGTCCGGCGCCGATGATTCTCGAGGGTTTCGTCGCCTTCGAGCGCGAGATTTCGGTTGTCGCCGCGCGCAGCCTCGAGGGCGAGATCGTCGCCTTCGATCTCAGCGAAAACGAGCACGAGCGCCACATCCTGGCCCGCACCCGCGCGCCGGCGCGGGTAAGCTCCGAGACCGCGGCGGAGGCGAAGCGCATTGCCGGCCTCGTGCTCGAAGCGCTCGAATACGTCGGCGTGCTGGCGGTCGAGATGTTCGTCGTCCGCGACCGCGCGGGCCGCGAGACGCTGGTTGTCAACGAGGTCGCGCCGAGGGTGCATAATTCCGGCCACTGGACGATCGAGGGCGCCGAGACCTCGCAGTTCGAGCAGCACATTCGCGCCATCGCGGGCTGGCCGCTCGGCGCCGCGAAGCGGCGGGGGCGGGCCGAGATGCACAATCTGATCGGCGAGGACGCCGAGGACTGGCGCGACATCCTCGCAGAGCCCGATCTCGCCCTGCATCTCTATGGCAAGCTCGAGATCCGCCCCGACCGCAAGATGGGCCACGTCACCCGCATCTTCCCCGAGCCGCCGGACGGCGCGTAGATCGCGTTGCGGGCCGCGTCTTGACAGTCTCGTCCGCTGCTCTCTATAGGGCTCGCTCGCCTCGCGGGCCTTGCGCCCTTCAGCGGCCGATAGCGGCGGGATAGCTCAGCTGGTTAGAGCGGCGGAATCATAATCCGTAGGTCCCCAGTTCAAGTCTGGGTCCCGCTACCATCCACGATTGGTGACTGAAGCCGGATCGGCGCCCCCGGAAGCCGGACTTCGGCCCTAGCGCGCGCGGACGCGCAAATTGGCGGCCGCCCCCAACTCCTTGGAATAGGCCAACCAGCGCCTCACCCGCGGGAGGCTTCGCCTGGAAACCCGCATGAGATTGCGATCGAACAGCTCGACCGCCGTGTCATAGAGCGCCAGGTCGAAGCGGTTGGCTTCAACCAGCCTCGACATACGACGTCCTCGCCGAGTTCGCCGCGAATGACGTTCAACGCCGCCGCTTCGTCCAGCGATCCGTCGGAAAACGAATTCTCGCGAACCGCGCCCATCTTCAGGGCGGGAAAGATTGGCCCATAGCAGGCCTCGAAGCCTCGGCACGAGTCCTCGAACCGTCGGACGAGGCCGAAAAAGCTGAGCGAGCGCAAGAATTCGTGGGCCTCGCGGAGATCCTTGCTTCCGGCCGCCTCGGAGGGAAATTCGGAGACGTGGAACGACGGCGACCGGGAGAGATGGATCACCTGATAGTTTCGTATCTGACTGCTCGGCCGATCGAGCCAGAAGTTTACGTATTCCTTGAAAGTGACCTCGCGGGCAAACTCGTGATCGAATTGCGCCGGGTCTCGCGTCGCGAACTGGTAGACCGACCGCGCCCTTTCGATGGGGTGACGCAGGAAGAGAATTGGAAAGAACCTTCGCGGGAGCGGGAACGGCGGCGCCTTATGCGACGAGATGGCGCGGACGCCGGGGTTCGCCGCGGCGAACGTTTCTATGTCCTCGCTGGAGAACCGGAATTTTTCGGGGAGACACTCGAGAGGCCGCCAGTTTTCACCGAAGGAATCAGATAAATTCTTGTCGACGCTGGTCCCAGCGTTCTTATAAACGTGGAAGTGAACCAAGAGCGGCCTGGCGAATAATCCCATTCCTGCCTATCCGGGCGGCTTCTGAGAAGCCCGCGTTCGCGGCTCTGTCACGAAGCGCGGAGAACCTTTTCATTCCAGAGTCTTGCTCAGCAATAGGTAGAACTACCCATACGTTGCGGAACAGACAGCCCGGCGGCGGATCGATCGCATGCGGAGCGCGCCTTGACCGGTCGAGGAAAGCGTTTCCCTATCGCCGCCAAGTGGAACTCAAGCGATAGCCCTATTCGCAGCGTAGGATGCTTCTCCATTGCTGTCGAAATACTTCTTCATGGAGAGGAAACGCTTCTCAAAAACATTATAGCTTAAATATGCCGCAACGAACGAAAGGGCAATGACAAGCAGGCCGAGGCAAGGCTTGGCGACGTAGTCGGGCAGGCGGGCGACCGCCGGAAAAAATCGGGCGGCGGAGTGGACGATAGCGCCCATGACAAGAGTGTGCAGCACATACATGCCGTAGCTGTATTTGCCGATCGCTACTAGCCACGGATGCTTGAGCCATCCGATCACGGCGGCATTCGGCTCTGATCCTCTCACCATGACCAGGGCCAAAACGGCGGCAAAGAGAAGCGCGGCGATTGAAATGCCGATGGTGACGACCATTGACGAATCCATCGCCACACCGGCGTCCGGCATCTTGCGGAAGTCAACAAAATCGAGGAAATGCCGCTGGCCAAGCAGCAGGCCAAGAAGAACGCCCGCGCAACCGATGGCAAGAGGTCCGCAATAGCGGCGAAGCCGCTCCCGCCAAGCCGGATCGTCGAGGGCGAGCGCCAGGAACGAGCCCCCCATCAGGCCATCCAAACGGCAGGGTGTTATCAGATACGCCACTTGCAGCCATGCGCCGCTCATCACGACGCCCACCCGCAAGAAGAAGCAGAAGGCCATGCCAACAAGGCATAAGCGCATGAGACTGGAGCGCGAGAGCGCGAGCACGGCGAATGGCCACAGCAAGTAGAAATGCTCCTCGACGGCAAGCGACCAGAAAGGATGCACAAAATAGCTTTGGTATCCAGTTTCGGCGACCCGAAAGTTGTAATAATAGGCAAGCACCGAGATTGCATCGCTATTGGAGACAAGCCGCAACCCGAGCCAGGAAAACGCCAGAATCGCAATCACATAGGCATAGAGCAATGGCATGATGCGCAGCGCCCGCCGAGCGTAGAAATTGCGCAGATAAAAAGCCTTATTCTTTGAATTCTCAAGAATTCTTGTAATGAGGAATCCCGAGAGCACAAAAAATAAATCGACTCCAATCCACCCAACACCGAGTATTGAGGCGAGAGGACCTGCAATGGGGCCGCGCGCAAACGCGCCGCCAAACCAAAAATTCGCGTGCGCCAATATGACCGCCAGTATAGCGATGGCCCGCAATCCATCTAGCGCCGCAATGCGATGACTAATAAAGGAATTGTTGCCTTGTAATCGGTCTACGTTCACCGAAATTGACTCCACATATTTTACTGGAGGCTTGACCACGCAGTCTGGTTGCTGGAATCATCGAGGCAATACACATCAAATAGGCTGCCGATTGCGCGGCCAATATGCTCGTCCGGTATCGTCTGTTGTTTGGTTGTCTGGGCGCGGGACAAGACGAAAGCGATTGACCCTCACCTTCAGGGTAGGGCCGCGCCTCATTGTCTAGGCAAAACTACCTAGGCGATAATTGCGATGTTTGCAAGGAAAACTTACCGGCGCGGCCAGTGAATCGGGAAACGCCGCCGTTCAAATGGCGCAGAGTCGGTTCGCGGCCGGGGGATGCGATTCCCATCGACTTCCTCCTCTTCGCCGCCCCTCCCAATAAGCCTTACCCGTGCTCCGCCGGCGCCGGCTCCTCCGCGCCCGCCAGATGGCAGGCGACATTGTCGCGGAAGGCGGGGCGCTCGCTTCTGCAAATCGCGATCGCATGCGGGCAGCGGGGATGGAACGGACAGCCCGGCGGCGGATCGATCGGGTTCGGCGGCTCGCCGCCGATCGGGCTGCGCGGGCGCCCGCTCATCGAAAGGTCGGGCACGGCGTCGAGCAGCATGCGGGTATAGGGGTGGCGAGGCCGCTGAAACAGCGCCTCCGTCGCGCCGATTTCGACCAGCTGGCCGAGATACATCACCCCGACGCGGCTCGCCATGAAGCGCACCACCGCCAGGTTGTGGGTGATCAGGAGATAGGTGAGGCCGAGCCGGTCCTGAAGGTCGCGCATCAGGTTGAGAATCTGCGCCTGGATCGACACGTCGAGCGCCGAGGTCGGCTCGTCGCAAACGATGAAATCGGGGCTCACGGCGATGGCGCGGGCGATCGCGACGCGCTGGCGCTGGCCGCCGGAGAACTCGTGCGGAAACTTCCGCGCGTCGGCGCCGTGCAGGCCGACAAGCTCGAGCAGTTCGCGGACCCGAGCCGTTCTCGCGCGCCTTCCCGCAACGCCCGCTCCGGCGCCGCGAGCGCCGAACGCCCGGATCGGCTCGGCGATGATGTCGCCGACCCGCCAGCGCGGATTGAGCGAAGCGTAGGGGTCCTGGAAGATCATCTGGATGCGCCGCTGGATCGCGCGCCGCGCGGCCTTGTCGCGGGTCTGAGCGAGATCGACGCCCTCGATCAGCACGTGTCCCGCGCTTGGCTCGAGGAGGCCGACCACCATGCGCGCCAGCGTCGATTTCCCCGACCCCGACTCGCCCACAAGGCCGAGCGTCTCGCCCCGGAGAATCGTGAAGTCCACGCCGTCCACCGCGGTCAGCACGCGGCGCGGCTCGCGATCGATCAGACGCGAGAGCCAGGGACCGGAGACATCGAAGACACGGCTCAAGCCGCGCGCTTCAACGATGGAATCGGCGCCGCTCAATTCCTCATGTCCCGGGCGACGGGCGCTTCGTCGTAGAGCCAGCAGGCCGCATCGCGATCGCCGGCCGCGATCAGCGGCGGACGTTCTTCGCAGCGGGCGAAAACGCTCGGGCAGCGCGGCGCGAAGGCGCAGCCGCGCGGAATCGCCGAAAGCCGCGGCATGGCGCCCGGAATCTGCGCGAGGCGCCGCGCGCCGGCCTCAAGCGTCGGGATCGCGGCCATCAGCCCCTGCGTATAGGGATGCAGCGGCGCGCGCACCACTTCGCGCACCTCGCCGATCTCGGCGATGCGGCCCGCATACATGACCGCGACCCGATCCGCGGTCTCGGCGATCACGCCCATGTCGTGGGTGATCAGCATCACCGCGGCGCCGTGCCTGCGGGTCAGGTTTTTCAGCACCGTTATGATCTGCGCCTGCACCGAGACGTCGAGCGCGGTCGTCGGCTCGTCGGCGATCACGAGCGAAGGTTCGGCGCAGAGCGCGAGCGCGATCACCACGCGCTGGCGCATGCCGCCGGAAAACTCGTGCGGATAGGCGTCGAAGCGCTTCTCGGGCGAGGCAAGACCGACCTCGCCGAGCCATCCGATCGCCCGCTCCCTCGCCTCTCTCCGCCCAAGCGGCCTATGCGCCATGATCGTCTCGGCGAGCTGATCGCCGATGCGCAGGAGGGGGTTGAGGCTGGTCATCGGGTCCTGGAAAATGATGCCGATGCGCCGCCCCCGGATCCCGCGCATGCGGTCCGGCGGCAAATTGTCGATGCGCTCGCCCGCGAGCCGGATCTCGCCGCCGGCTATCCGCCCCGGCGGATCGAGAAGGCCGATGATGGCGAGCCCGGTCAGCGATTTGCCGGCCCCCGATTCGCCGACGACGCCGAGAACCTCGCCCGGCGCGATGTCGAACGAGACGGCGTCGAGCGCGGTGAGCGGCCCCTTCCGGGTCGCGAATTCGACTCGCAAGTCGCGAACCGAAAGGAGGGGCGTGGTCATTTCAGTCTGGGGTTGAGCGCGTCGCGCAACCAGTCGCCGAGCAAATTCACCGCGAGCACCAACGCCGCGAGCGTAAGGCTCGGAAACGCCACGATCCACCATTCGCCGGAGAACAGAAAGTTCTGCCCGATGCGAATCAAGGTCCCGAGCGAGGGCTGGGTCGGCGGGAGGCCGACGCCGAGAAAGGAAAGCGTCGCCTCGGTGATGATCGCGAGCGCCAGATTGATCGTCGCGATGACCAGCACCGGGCCCATCACGTTGGGAAGGATATGCGAGACGAGGATGCGCGCGTGGCTGAGGCCGATCAGCCGCCCCGCCAGCACGTAGTCGCGATTCTTCTCGACCATCGTCGAAGCGCGCACCGTGCGCGCGTATTGCACCCAGAACGACAGGCCGATCGAGACGACCAGCACCGCGAAGGCGGACTGGTCGCGGCTCGAGGGTTTCATCGCCGCGTGGGCGACGCCGTCCAGCAGCAGGGCGATGAGAATCGCGGGGAACGTCAGCTGCACGTCGGCGATCCGCATGATCGCGGAATCCAGCCAGCCTCTCGAATATCCCGAGATCAGCCCGAGCCCGACGCCGATCGCCGCGCCAAGCGCCACGCTGCAAATGCCGATCGCAAGCGAGACGCGCAGGCCATAGAGGATCGCCGACAGGAGATCGCGCCCCTGGTCGTCGGTTCCCAAGAGGAATCGCGGGTCGCCGCCGGCAATGAAACTCGGCGGATCGAGCGAGTCCGACAGATAGTTCGTCGCGGGATTGAACGGGTCGGTCGGCGCAATCCACGGCGCGAGCAGCGCGGCCAGGAAGAGAACGATCGTCACGGCGCCGGCGGCGACCGTGACCTTGGACGACAGGAAGCTCGCGACAAGATCGCTGTCCCTGAGGCGGGCGATGAAGGTCCGCTCCGGCTCGGCCCCTTTGTGCGGCGCCGCCATCTCGTTCATGTCGATGGCCGCCCGCGATGCAGCTGAACGCGCAGCCGGGGGTCCACGACCGCGTAGAGCAGATCGACAACGAGATTGATGATGACGAACAGGAGCGCGATCAGCAGCAGATAAGCGGCCATGACCGGAATGTCGGCGTTCTGGATCGATTGCAGGAACAATTGGCCCATGCCGGGCCAGGCGAACACGGTTTCGGTGATGATGGAGAAGGCGACGATCGAGCCGAGCTGCAGGCCGACGACGGTCATGACCGGAATGAGCGTGTTCCTGAGCGCATGGTGGAAATGAATGGCGTGCTCGGAAAGTCCCCGCGCGCGAGCGAACCTGATGTAGTCCGAGCGCATGACCTCGAGCATCTCGGAGCGCACAAGCCGCATGATCAGCGTCATCTGGAACAGTGCGAGCGTTGTCGCGGGCATGATGAGCGACTTCAGCCCGGAAGCGGTGAGGAGGCCCGTCGTCCACCATGAGCCGACGCGCACCACGTCGCCGCGGCCGAACGACGGCAGCCACCCGAGGACGACCGCGAACAGGTAAATGAGCAGAACGCCGACCAGGAACGTCGGCAGCGATATGCCGACGAGCGACAGCGCCTGAAAGAGGCGCGAGAGCGCAGAGTCGCGATGGAGCGCGGTGTAGACGCCCATCGGGACGCCAGCGGCGAGCGACAGGATCGAGGCGACGAGCGCGAGCTCGAGGGTCGCCGGCATGCGCGCGCCGATCAGATCGGCGACCGGCTGCTTGAACTGGTAGCTGACGCCGAAGTCGAGCCGCGCCGCGTTGATGAGAAAGCGCGCCGCCTGCACGATCACCGGTTGGTCGAGGCCGAGCTGATGGGTGAGCTGCGCGCGCTCCTGAACCGAAGTCTCGACCCCCACCATCTGGTTCACGGGATCGCCGACAAAGCGGAACATCGCAAAGGCGATGAGCCCGACCGCGATCAGCACGCCGATCGACGCCGCGAGACGGCGCAGGACGAAGGCGATCATCGCCGATGTCGCCGATCGGCGCCGCGATCCCGTGACGGCGGCGATTTCATCGGCGGCGGCTCCCGCTCAATCCTTATTCACCCACGCGAAGATATAGTAGTTGTCCGGCCGCTGAACGACATGGGTCGTCTTGGATACGCCCCAGGCCAACGCCTGCTGATGGAGCGGAACGTAGGCGACATCGTCGACGAGCGACATTCGCCAGGCGTCCGCGAAAATCTCGTCGCGCTTCTCCTCATCCGGCTCCTCGAGCGCCTTGCGGGCGAGTTCGTCGACTTTCGGATTGCAGTAGCCGCCGACGTTGTTGCCGCCCCAATTGGTCTTCGGGTCGCGGCAGCCCATGATGTATTGGAAGACGTTGAAGCTCTCGAGCGTCGTCGGCGTCCAGCCCAGGAGATAGAAGGAGGAGTCGTAGCCTCCCGCCGCCGAAATCGAGGCGAAGAATTTCGACTTGGGCTCCGCGTTCAGGTCGACCTTGACCCCGATGCGCGCCAGCATGCCGACGACCGCCTGGCAGATCTGCTCGTCGTTGACGTAGCGATCGTTCGGGCAATCCATCTGCACCTCGAAACCGTCGGGATAGCCCGCTTCGGCGAGCAGCTTCTTCGAAGCTTCGGGATCGAACGGGAAGCGGTGGAAATCCTTCGAGAGCGAGAAAAGCGAAGGCGCGATCATCAGCGCCGTCGGCGTCGCCTGTCCGCGCATGACCTTCTTGTTGATCGCCTCCTCGTCGATCGCCTGATAGAACGCCTTGCGGACGCGAACATCCTTGAATGGGTTCTTGCCCTTGACGTTCGAATGGCCGAGCTCGTCGCGCGTTTGGTCCATGCCGAGGAAAATGGTGCGAATCTCGGGTCCGGCCAGCACCTGGGTCCCCGGATTGGCGTTGACCCGGGCCTGATCGTTCAGGGGAACGGGGTCCATCCAGTCGATTTCGCCGGAGAGAAGCGCGGCGACGCGCGTCGCCGCGTTGGGGATGGGCGTGAAGACCACTTCGTCGATATTGGTCTTCGGCTTGTCCCACCAGTTCGGGTTTCGCTTCCACACCGTCTTCACGCCCGGTTCGTGGCTCACGAGGATGAACGGCCCGGTTCCATTCGCGTGCAGGCCGGCGTAGGGCGGGGTCGTCGCGTTCATCGCCGTGGCCTCGGTCGCGCCATGCGCCTCAGACCAGCTCTTCGAGAAGATGCCCCAGCTCTCCCACTCGTTGATCAAAAGCGGATTCGGGCGCTTGAGCAGAAAGTCGACCGTGTAGTCGTCGACCTTCACAATCTCGGCGTCGGCGGGAATGCGGCCTTTGAGATCGGAGCCTGCGCTGAGCACGCGATGGGCCGAGAATATGACGTCGTCAGCGGTAAAATCCTGCCCGTCGTGAAACTTGACGCCCTTGCGCAGATGAAATCGCCACTGCAGGGGATTGAGGACTTCCCAGCTCTCGGCGAGGCACGGCTCGAGCCTCATATCGCGCCCCCGCCGGACCAGGCCTTCGTACACCGCCCCATTCACGCTCAGGCTGAAGCTCTCGTTGATCTGGTAGGGATCGACCGATTTGAGCTCTCCCTGAAACGCGAAGCGCAGGATTTTGGGCTCGGCCGAGGGAGCGAGGGTCGGCGCGAGAACGGCGGCGAGCGCGGCCGCGGCGAGAAACGCGAATTTCGCGCTGCGCAATTTCATGAATTATCTCCGCGAGTTCTGGCCTCTCGACTGGGCCTGCGGCAAAAGCGGACTTGACCTAAGCAAAATCGAAGCCAGCGGTCCAGACGGCTCTTTCGACTTGCCGGATGAATGGCGTGAAAGTGATCGGCCGCCGCGACCCCGGGCGCCGCCTCGGCTTGCCGGGTCCCTTGCGGGGCGCCGGGGCGGCCTCGAGCGGGCTCACGAATCCTCGGCCAGCCGGCAAATGCGCGCTTGCGCGGGCGCCTTTGCCAGAATAGCGAAGAGCAAACACTTTTGCGTCTCGGGGACGTGCGAACATGAAACTCATCCTGGCGGTAATCAAGCCGTTCAAGCTTGACGAAGTGCGGACGGCGCTGGACCGGCTCGGCGTCAAGGGAATGACGGTGAGCGAGGCCAACGGCTACGGGCGGCAGAAGGGGCATACCGAGATCTATCGCGGCTCGGAGTACAATGTCGCCTTCATGCCGAAAGTGCGGATCGAGATCGCGGTCAGCGACCATGAGGTCGAGCCGACGATCGAGGCGATCCGGGCTTCCGCGCGCACCGGCCAGATCGGCGACGGCAAGATTTTCGTTCTCCCGATCGAGCGGGCGATGCGCGTCCGCACCGCCGAGACCGGCGACGAGGCGCTGTGACTTGAGGCGAGGCCGGTCCCGCGCTGGCGCGAAACCCCCTTCGCTGGCATAAGGGCGCGATGATTCGCAGCGTGACTGCGCTACTCGCCGCGAGCACCGACGCGGGCCCAGCGGCAGACCCCGGATTTGGGGTCTATGTCCATTGGCCCTTCTGCCTGTCGAAATGTCCCTATTGCGATTTCAACAGCCACGTTCGCGGCGCGGCGATCGACGAGGAGCGCTACCTCGCCGCCTTCAGGGCCGAGATCGCCCATCGCGCGGCGCTCGCGCCGGGCCGGACCGTAAGGTCGGTGTTCTTCGGCGGGGGCACGCCATCCCTGATGCGGCCGGCGACGGTGCAGGGCGTCATCGACGCGATCGGGTCCGCCTGGCGCCTCGACAAGGACGCCGAGATCACCCTCGAGGCCAATCCGACCAGCGTCGAGGCCGCGCGGTTTCGCGGCTATCGCTCAGCCGGCGTCAACCGCCTGTCGATCGGCGTCCAGGCGCTGAACGACCCCGATCTCAAGGCGCTCGGGCGCAAGCACACGGCCGCCGAGGCGCTGGTTGCGGTTGAGCTCGCCCAAGCGCTCTTTCCCCGCTTCAGCTTCGACCTCATCTACGGCCGGCCGGGGCAGAGCGCGGCTGAATGGCGTTGCGAGCTCGCCAAAGCCCTCGACCATGCCGGCGACCACGTCTCGCTCTATCAGCTGACCATCGAGCCCGACACGATCTTCGAGCGCCTGCGCGAGGCGGGCAAGCTCGAGCTGCCCGACGAGGACTTGAGCCTCGCCCTGTTCGAGACCACGCGCGAAGTGACCGAAGCGCGCGGGCTGCCGGCCTACGAGGTCTCGAACCACGCCCGCCCGGGCGGCGAGAGCCGCCACAACCTCATCTACTGGCGCTACGGCGAATATGCCGGCGTCGGCCCCGGCGCGCACGGGCGGCTCGTCACGCCGAAAGGGCGGCTCGCGCAGGAGACTGAGCGCCATCCGGAAATGTGGCTGACCCAGGTCGAGAGCGAGGGCCACGGCTTGGTCGAAAGCGTGGCGCTCAGCCGCGAGGAGCAGGGCGACGAGTTCCTGCTCATGGGCTTGAGGCTGAGGGAGGGGATCGACCCCCGTGCGTTTGAGAGGCTGACCGGCCGGGACATCGATCCTGCCCGCGTCGAGAGCCTGATCGAGGACGGCTTTCTCGAACGCGACGAGCGCGGCCGCATTCGCGTGACCCCGACGGGCGCTCCGCTGCTCGATACCGTGGTCGCCGACGTTGCGGCGTGACGATTCGGCCGGCCCCGGAGGTTATTCGAAGATCCGTTCCGCCTCGTCCGCCATCCCCTGAAGTTCAAGGTAGCGCGCCGGATCGCCCTTGCATTTTTCAAATTCAGCGTCGCGCTCTCGCGTTCTCAGGCTTTGATCCTCGACGGCGCGATGGCAAACCGCAAGCGCCTGGCGGGCCTCACAATATCCGCCGCATCCGGCTAAAGACTGCTGCGCGTTGGCGAGCCCAAAACCAATCGCGATCGAAGCAAAGACGAGGGAACGGGCCGCCGCCCGTCTCAAAATATTGTTCTTAATCAACATCGCCTCCATCATAAATTGGACAATTTACAGGCGTTGTCGCCAGTTTGAACTTGCCTGAGCATTCCGGCAATTTTTGGAAGAGCGCCGCGGCGTTGAACGCGGGTCGCGTGATGGGCTGTCTCTACCGGCCGGCGCTCTTCCGCGGCGGCTCGGGCGCGAAACTCAAGCGGCCCTTGACGGAGAGCCGCACGATGGCGGCGCCGACATTGGCGGCATGGGCGCGCCGCTCGCGCAGAGCGTCGCGAAGGTCAAGCGCCAGCGTCTCGACCTTTTCGAGCCCAATCCGGCTCTCCTCGCGCCCCCCCGCCGCGGCGATCCGCCGGGTGAGGATTCGCTGGACGATGGCGATCGGAGCGGCATAGAGCGCGCGGGCGTCGATGGCCGCTTCCGCGCCAAGCCTCGCCTCGACTTCGGCCGTCATATGCGCCAGCGCCCGTTCGGTTTCGCCCGCGCGGCGCGCAAGCCGATCGAGGGCCCCGGGGTCGAGCCCCTCCTCGCCGAGACGGGCGAGGAGCGCGCGCAAACGGGTCCGCGCAAAGCGAGGGTCGGCGTTCGACGGGTCGTCGACGAACGGCGCGCCGCGCGCATGGGCGAAGGCGACAAGATCACGCTTCTTCAATCCGATGAGCGGGCGGGCGATCATGACGCCGTCCCGCGCCGTCATCTTGTCCATGCCGCGCAGCCCCGCGACGCCGGACCCGCGCAGGAGGCGGAAGAGCACCGTCTCGGCCTGATCGTCGGCGTGGTGAGCGGTGAGCAGCGCCTCGGCCCCGATGGCCTTCGCGTGATCGATGAGCAGGCGGTAGCGGGCTTCGCGCGCGCGCTCCTGGATGCGGGTTGCGGGCTTCGCCCCCCTCCAGTGAAGCGTGCGATGGTTGATCCCGAGGCGCGCGCAGAGCGCCGCGACCGCCTTCGCCTCTTCCGCGCTTTCAGGCCGAAGCCCGTGATCGACGGTCGCCGCCTCGATGCGGGTTCTTCCGCGGCGCCTCGCCCATTCCGCCGCCATCAGCACGAGCGCGGTCGAATTCGGGGCCGCCCGAGACGGCGATCAGCAGCGCTCCCGCCCGCCCGAAGGGCGCGAGCAGGGCGTCGACGGCGGCGGCCGAAAGAGCGTTCGCGCGCCCCGCGCTCAACAATGATCCTTGGCGCTCTCATGCTCGGCAAGCTTCTTCACCGAGGCCGACGCGGAGGGATAGCGCTTGCCGAATTCGGTGAAGGTCGCGCAGGCCTGTTCGGCGTTGCCGAGCGCGGCGAGCGTCTGGCCGAGCCTGACCATGCTCTCGGGCGCCCGCGACGACTTCGAATAGTCGGTGGTGACCTTGAGATATTGCTCGGCGGCTTCGCGCGGGCGCGAGCGCTGAAGATAGGTCTCGCCGACATAGAATATTGCGTCGGGGGTCAGCCGGTGTGACGGATTGGCGGCAAGAAACGCCTTGAACCCGGCCTCCGCCTCCGGATATTGCCCGGCCTGAAGGGCCTGGAGCGCGGCGTTGAACTGCTCACGCGGCTGATCGAGCATCGCGACCCCGGAGCCGACGATCGTCGGCCCGGTCGCGGGCGCCGCGCTCCTGCTCGTCTCGGGCGCCGCCGCCTTGCCGAGTTCGAGCGGTTGACCGGCGGGAGCGGAAGGCGGCGTCTCGCGCACGAGCGGCGCGCTCGGCTGCGTGGTCCCGAGCGGCCGCGGAGCGCCAGGCGCGTTCGGATCGGCGCCGGGGTCGAATGCGTCCGACCTTCTCGGCCTGAGCGGCGCCGCCGGCTCGCCCGGGCTTGCGGGTTGCTCGGCGACGTCTGGCCCCGGGGGGGCGCCCTCGGAACGGTCGCCAAAGCGGTACTCGACGTCCTGGCGGAATTTCTGCAGCTGCGAACTCGAGACGGTGCTCGGCGTTCTCCAATTCCTCGATTCTGCCGTTGGCTTGCCGAAGCTCCTCCTCGAGCCGGTTGACCCGCAACACGAGATCAGCGGCCTCATTGGAATCGCCGCCCGGAACGTCGGCGGGGGGCGCGGGCTGGCGGTTGAAAGGATTGAACTGGGCTTGAGCCGGCGCCGCGAGCGCAAGGCAGGCGACGAACGCCGCCATCAGGCGCGGGCGGAACAATGACGTCACGGAGAGCTATCCCGGTGGAGTTCGCTGCGCGGGGCCATAAGCCCCGCTTCTGTCGATTTCAAGTCAAGCCGCAAGCTTGGCCTCTTGCTTGTCGAGCGCGCTCAGCTGCTGCCCGGCGCGCCATTGAGCACAGTGACGGCGCGGCGGTTCTGCGACCAGCAGGAGATGTCGTCGCAGGTCGCAACCGGCCGCTCCTTGCCGTAGCTGATCGTCTTCATCCGCGACGCGGCGACGCCCTTGGCGGCGAGATAGTCATGGACCGACTGCGCGCGCCGGGCGCCGAGGGCGAAATTATATTCGCGGGTGCCGCGCTCGTCCGCGTGCCCCTCAATCGTGAAGCTGTAGCGATTGTACTGATTGAGCCAGGCGGCCTGCTTGTCGAGCGTCGCCTGGGCGGTCGCGGAGAGGTCGGTCTGATCGGTGTCGAAAAAGACGCGGTCGCCGACGGTCTGACTGAATTCCTGGACACTGCCCGGGCCCGCGGCGCCGTAGCCGGCGGCGAAGTTGTTGTCGGTGTTGTTGTGCGAGCAGGCGCCAAGGGCCAAGCCGAGCGCGAGCGCGGCCGCCAGTGCGATCGAACTCCGGGCCGATTTCGCATCCATAGCTGCCACTCCTGACGACCGCTCGCTGGCCGATGACCGTGCCGCCCCAAGAGTTAACGCAAGGTTCCGATAAGCTTACCGTCGCATTGCTGCGTGATAACGAACGCCACGCAACCCGCCCACAGCGTTAACAGCGGATTAATGGCCATATTGCGGCGCAACAGGCCTTGTGCTCGCCCGGTTTGATCGCCATTGTCACGCGGCTGTGAACACTGCTTATTGTGGATCGTCTTGGATGAAGCGTTTCAAGGTCAGGCGAACCGCGCTGCTCGCGCTGGCCGTGGTCTTCCTCGGGTTCGCCTGGGTCTGGGACCTCTTCGTCGCCGCCTGGCGGCGTCTGGTGAGCTTCATACCATGGACGCGGTTCAAACGCGCGTTCGCCAGGCTGATCGATCGGCTGCCCGCGCCGCTTGTGCTCCTCATATTCCTGATCCCGTTTCTGATCGTCGAGCCGCTCCTGGTCGTGGCCACGATCGCCGTCGCCATGGGCTACGTCGTCTCGGGAGCGATCGCCTGGATCGTGCTCAAGCTTCTCGCGGTCGGGCTCATTCCGGCGATTTTCGATCTGACCCAGCACCGGCTCATGACCATGCCTTGGTTTGCGCGGGCCTACGAGAAGGTGATGGCGTTCCATGCCTACGCCCACCACATCGTCGCGCCCTACAAGGAAGCCGCGGCCGCGCTGATGCAGCGGTGGCGCAGCCGCGCGGCGGCGGCGGGGAGCCGGTTGCCGGGGGTTGCGGTGCTCGCCGCGCGCATCGCCACGCGAAAGCGCGCGAACGGGCGCGCGCAGGTGGCGGAGCGCGGGTAGCCGGGGATCGCGCGGGCAGAATCCATGCCGGTTCCAGATGCGGGCCGGAGGTTCGTGCGGGCTCTCGGCGTCACTTCTTGACCAGCGGGCACGTTGAGTCGGTAAGCGTGCCGAAAGCCTGTTCGCCTGAAATCTTTTTCACCACCCGATAATAGTCCCAAGGGTACTTGGACTCCGAGGGTTTCTTGACCTGCATGACATACATGGCATGCTGCATCAGACCGTCGGCGCGGATGACGCCGTCGTCGGTGAACATGTCGTCGATCTTGGTCTTGTGAAGTTCATCCATCACCCTGTCGGGATCGGTGGCGCCCACAGCCTTGACAGCATTGAGGTAGGTCAGGGTCGCGGAATAGTAACCTGCCTGGGTCATGGTCGGTTCGGCGCCGTTCTTGTCGAAGAATTGCTTGGCGAAAGCGCGGCTCTTGTCGTTGAGATCCCAGTACCACGCGGCGGTGAGATAAAGGCCCTGCGCGGTTTCGAGACCGAGGGCGTGGATGTCGCTGATGAACGCCAGAAGAGCCGCCGGCCTCATCGTCTTCAAGAGGCCGAACTCGTCAGCCGCCTTCAACGAGTTCGTGAAATCGCTGCCGGCGTTGGCGAGGGCGAGAACCTGCGCGCCGGAACTCTGCGCCTGCAAGAGATAGGATGCGAAGTCCGATGCGGCGATCGGCACGCGCACCGCGCCCAACACCTTCCCTCCATTGGCGGTGACGACGCGCGCGGCTGCGTCCTGCAACTGGGTCCCGAATGCGTAGTCGGAGGTGAGGAAGAACCAGGTCTTGCCACCCTCGTTGAGGATCGCCGTCGCCGTGCCGATGCCGAGCGCGGTCGTGTCATGGACGTAGTGAACCGTGTAGGGGGTGCAATCCTTGCCAGTGAGCGAGGCGCCGGTTGCGCCGATCGCGAAGAACGGAATCTTCTTTTCCTTGGCGATCGACGCCATCGCGAGGCTGACGCCGGTGTTGGCGCCCAACATCACCATGGTCAGCTCCTCGCGGTCGGCCCATTCGCGAAACTTTTGTGCGCCGATATCGGGTTTGTTCTGATGATCGGCGGTCAGCAGTTCTATCGGCTGGCCGAGGACCGAACCGCCGAAGTCCGCGATCGCCATCTTGATTGCTTCCACCGCCCCGGGGCCGTTGGTGTCGGCATAGGGGCCGGACATATCGTCGAGGTCGCCAATGACGACTTTGGCGGCGTCGGCATGGCGCGGTCTCGTTGACCAAAGGAGCCCGATCGCCGCGACAAGGAAGCGTCTGCGCATTGTTCCTCTCCTTGCAATCGACGCCTTCGTCCTGTCCTATCGGGCGGCGAGCTTTAAAAGCGTTTTCGACCCCAAGCCTGGACCAGGAGCCGATCGATAAGCACCGTGTCGGGGTCGGAGAGGTGCTGGAGCAGCTTGCGCTGGTGCTCCTCGAACTCGCTCTCGCTAAACCGTCCCAGCGCCATGATCCTCTCGCGCATCAGCTCGACCAATGTCAGAAGAACCGTTCGCTGGCTCTCGCCCAAATTGAGGTTCCTCGCGTGGACCTTCATTTCGATTGAGCGGACGCCCGCGGATCGCAAGAGCGAATGCAGCATCCGGCCGGTGGCGCGATTTCCGCCTGCGGACCGAAATGCTTCCGCATACGCATCCAAGAGGATCCTCCACGAGGGATGCTCCGGGTAGCAGACCAGCGAGACTGCGTCGTATTCCTGAAGTGCAATTATCCCGCCGGGCTTCAGTCGCCCGACCATATGCTCGACCACCGTCAGTTGGTCGTGCGGCGCTAGATTCAACAAGACAAGCCGCTCGTGGACCAGATCGAACGGTTCGCTCCCCTCGGCCGCTCCCAGCGCGTCGCCTTGGAGGACGCTCACGTTTTTCAAGCGACGCTTCTCGATTTCCCTCCGAGCCATGTCTGCGAAGCGTTGTTCTGGCTCAATTCCGACGACCTCGCCGTTCGGGCCGACCCCTTCGGACAGGAGTTTCAGTATCCCGATCGGTCCACAACCGATGTCGGCGACGCGCCAACCCGCTTCGACCCCGAGATGATCCAGCAGCCAGCGGGCTTGCGGTTCCAAGGCCGTCGCCTGATCGACGAGACGCTGCTGCTCTGCCCCGCTGCTACCGAACACATAGGTTGCCAGTTCAGGGCTCACCGGGGCTCACACACAGCCTGGCCTCAATGCAGAGGTTTGAACGACGACGGTATCCTGTTTTCATTGGAGTTGACAGACCGCTCGGCAAGGACCAGATTCTTTTTGCTCGAGGGGCGTCCCTGAAGGGGCTGAGACGGCGAGACGCCGAACCCTTTGAACCTGATCCGGGTCATGCCGGCGAAGGGACGTAGCGGCCGCGATTCTCCATTTGGTCCGCCAGTTCCCGCCGTCATGGGCTCGTGCGCGAGGAGACGGCCATGAACGAGATTCCCAAATTCGCCGCGCCGAAGAGCGTCACGACCGGCCCGATCGTCGGCTCGCGAAAAGTCTACGCGGCGCCCGAAGGCCGGCCGAGCGTCCGCGTTCCATTCCGCGAGATCGCGCTCAGCGACCCGAGCGAGCCGCCGGTCAGGGTCTACGACCCGTCGGGACCCTACACGGAAGATTCGTCGCCGATCGATCTCGCCCGCGGGCTTCCGCCCGTGCGCGAGGCCTGGATCGAGGCGAGAGGCCTGACGGCGGCTGAGCCGCGCGCGATCCGGCCCGAGGACAACGGCAATGTGTCGGCCGACCATCTCGCGCCGCTCTGCCCGGCGAAGCGCACGCTGCGCGCGGGCAAGCCCGGCCAACTCGTCACCCAGTTCGAATTCGCCCGCGCCGGGATCATCACCGAAGAGATGATCTATGTCGCCCATCGCGAGAATCTCGCGCGACAAGCGGCGGTCGAGAGCGCAAGGGACCGCATCGCCGACGGCGAGAGCTTCGGCGCCGATATTCCTGAATTCATCACTCCCGAATTTGTTCGCAGCGAGGTCGCCCGAGGGCGGGCGATCATTCCCGCCAACATCAATCACCTCGAACTCGAGCCGATGGCGATCGGCCGCAATTTCCTCGTCAAGGTCAACGCCAACATCGGCAATTCGGCGGTGAGCTCCGGCGTCGCCGAGGAAGTCGAGAAGATGGTGTGGGCGATCCGTTGGGGCGCCGACACGGTGATGGACCTTTCGACCGGGCGCAACATCCACAACATCCGCTCCTGGATCGTGCGCAACGCGCCGGTTCCGATCGGCACGGTCCCGATCTATCAGGCGCTGGAGAAGGTCGACGGCGATCCGCTGAAGCTCGACTGGGAGGTGTTCAAGGACACGCTGATCGAGCAGGCCGAGCAGGGGGTCGATTATTTCACCATCCACGCCGGCGTGCGCCTCGCCCACGTGCCGCTGACCGCCAAGCGCGTCACCGGCATCGTCTCGCGCGGCGGCTCGATCATGGCGCGCTGGTGCCTCGCGGGCCACCGCGAGAGCTTCCTCTACGAGCGCTTCGACGAAATCTGCGACATCATGCGCAAGTATGACGTGTCGTTCTCGCTCGGCGACGGGCTCCGTCCGGGCTCGATTGCCGACGCCAACGACGCCGCCCAATTCGCCGAGCTTGAGACGCTTGGCGAGCTCACGAAAGTTGCGTGGGACAAGGGTTGTCAGGTGATGATCGAGGGCCCCGGCCACGTGCCGATGCACAAGATCAAGGTCAATATGGAAAAGCAGCTCGCGGAATGCGGCGAGGCGCCCTTCTATACGCTCGGGCCGCTGACCACCGACATCGCGCCGGGCTACGATCACATCACCTCGGGGATTGGCGCGGCGATGATCGGCTGGTTCGGCACCGCCATGCTCTGCTACGTGACGCCGAAGGAGCATCTCGGCCTGCCCGACCGGGAGGACGTGAAGACCGGCGTCATCACCTATCGCATCGCCGCTCACGCGGCCGATCTCGCCAAGGGGCATCCGGCCGCGCGCATCCGCGACGACGCCGTATCGCGGGCGCGCTTCGACTTCCGCTGGGAGGACCAGTTCAACCTCTCGCTCGACCCCGACACCGCGCGAAAGTTCCACGACGAGACGCTTCCCAAGGACAGCCACAAGGTCGCGCATTTCTGCTCGATGTGCGGACCGAAATTCTGCTCGATGCAGATCACGCAGGACCTTCGCAAGGAAGCCGAGGCGATGGCGGGCATGGCGGAGAAATCGCGCGAGTTCCTGGAGAAGGGCGGAGCGCTCTACGTCGATGCGGCGGAATAGCTCTTCAACCACGGCTGGAGGCGCGCGGTGAAAAGCGTCCATCAAGGCGGCTGCCATTGCGGGGCGCTGCGGTTCGAGGTCGAACTCGACCTCTCCGCCGGCACCGCCAAATGCAATTGCAGCTATTGCGCCAAGGCGCGATTCTGGCTCGCCCGCGTCGAGCCGGGAGACCTTCGCGTTTCAGGCGAGGCGACAGAGTATCGCGGCCGCAATCCGGTCGCGCGGCATTTCTTCTGCCCGCGCTGCGGGATTCATGTCTACGATCGGGTCGACACGCCGAACATGCTTGGGCGTCCCTATGTCAACGTGAGCGTGTCCTGCCTGGACAACCTCGACGTCGACGATCTGATGGCCTCGCCCGTCCGCTACGGCGATGGCCTCAATAACGCCTGGGGCTCGACGCCCAAGGAGACGCGGCACTTATGAGCGACATCTTCGTCATAGGGGCGGGAGTCGTGGGCTTGACGACCGCGCTGACGCTTGCCGAGCGGGGCGCGAAAGTCGCGCTGATCGAGCGGTCGGCGAAGCTCGGCGGCAACGCCTCATGGCTCGCGGGCGGCATGCTCGCGCCGTTCTGCGAGGGCGAAAGCGCGCCGAGAAGCGTGGTCGAGCTTGGCCGGAGCGCGATCGACTGGTGGGACGCGCGGGTTCCCGGCGTCGTTCGCGAAGGCGCCCTGGTCGTCGCCCCGCCGCGCGACGCTGGCGAGATCGACCGCTTCGCGCGGAGCACGTCCGGCCATCAGCGCGCGGACGAGGCGACGATCGCCGCGCTTGAGCCGGATCTCGCAGGGCGCTTCCTCAAAGGTCTCTTCTTCGCCGAAGAGGGCCACCTCGACCCGCGCCAAGCAATGGCCGCGCTCGCCGACGCGCTCCGTCGCCATGGCGCGGACCTGCGGTTTGGCGAGGACGGCGAGATGCTTGGACGGGACGCGGGCCTTGTCGTCGACTGCCGCGGCTTCGCCGCGCGGCCGACGCTCACGGACCTGCGCGGCGTGCGCGGCGAGATGATCCGGGTGCGTACTCGCGAGGTGGCGCTGACCCGCGCGGTGCGCTTCCTGCATCCTCGGATCCCGCTCTATGTCGTGCCGAGGGCGGACGGCGAGTTCATGATCGGCGCGACGATGATCGAGAGCGCGGAAAAGGGCGCGGTCAGCGTGCGCTCGGCGATCGAGCTTCTGAGCGCGGCCTACGCGCTTCACCCGGCGTTCGGCGAGGCTGAGATCCTCGAGATGAGCGCCGATGTCAGGCCCGCTTATCCCGACAACGAGCCGCGGATCGAGGAGCGGGACGAGCGCATTTTCGTCAACGGCTTCTATCGCCACGGATTCCTGCTCGCGCCGGCTTTCGCCGATCGCGCGGCGACGCTGGCGTTCGGGCGGGCGAGGGCGTTTGCATGACGCTGATCGTCAACGGCGAGAAGCGCGAGGTCGCCGCTGGGACGCTGGCTGAAGCCCTGCGGGCGCTCGACTATGGCGAGGCCAAGGTCGCGACCGCGCTCAACGGCGAGTTTGTTCCGGCGCGCGCGCGCGGCGCGACCGCGCTCAAGGACGGCGACAAGATCGAGATCGTCGCGCCCCGGCAAGGCGGCTAGCGAGACGCTTGATGCTGCGCTATATGACCTAGACTAGACTAGATCAGGTGGGCGAGCGATGTGGACGGTCCAGGAGGCGAAGGCCAAGCTTTCCGAAGTGCTGAAGCGAGCCAAGGCGGGAGAGCCGCAGGTCATCGGCGCGCAGGATCCCTGCATCGTCATCTCGATGGCGGAATATCAGCGCCTGCGCGACCAGAGTGGTGAGCCGCATCTCGGGCGGTGGCTGGTCGAAAACGCGCCGCGCGGCTTCGAGCTCGAACTGCCGCAGCGAGGGGATGACCGGCCAGACCCGTTCGCCTGGATTGACAAAGTCGGGACAGACGCTTTCCCGCCTTCGGCAAAGAGCCGCGAGGCTAAGACCAAGAAGAGGCGCATGTGAGCGGCTTTGTCGTCGACAGCAATGTCGTGTCCGAAATCGTGCGTCCCCGACCCGAGCCGCGCGTGACCGCGTTCCTGCGCGCCCGCTCAGATCTCTGGGTCAGCGCCGTCGTCTTCCATGAGCTCGCCTATGGCGTCGCGCGGCTGGCGGCTACGGCGCGCGTCGAGCTCCTTACGGGTTTTATCGAAAGCATGAAGCAGCGGTTCCATGGCCGTATTGTCGCGGTCGATATGCGCGTGGCCGAGGTCGCCGGACGCCTGCGCGGCGCAGAATCGAAGCGGGGGCGAAGCCTTCCGATCCTCGATTCGTTCATCGCGGCGACCGCGATCGTCCAGAACGGGACCCTGGTTACGCGAAATGTGAAGCACTTCCAGGATTTGGGTATCCCGGTGACCAACCCTTGGGAGGACTGAATCCGATGTCTGCGAACGCCTCCCGCAACTTCGCCCTCTATGGCGTGACGCCCGCCTCGCGGCTCCTGCTCGGCACGTCGCAATATCCCTCGCCCGCGATCCTGGCCGAGGCGGCGCGCGCGTCGGGGGCTGGCATCGTCACGGTGTCGCTGCGCAGGGAGTCGGCGCGGCTCAAGGAGGGGCAGGATTTCTGGCGGCTCATCCGCTCGATCGGCGCACGCGTCCTGCCCAACACCGCCGGCTGCTACAGCGTCAAGGAGGCGGTGACGACCGCTCAGATGGCGCGCGAAGTGTTCGGCACGCCGTGGATCAAGCTCGAAGTGATCGGCGAAGCCGACACGCTCCAGCCCGACGTGTTCGGCCTCGTCGAGGCGGCGCGCATTCTCTCGGACGAGGGCTTCGAGGTCTTCCCCTACACGACCGAGGACCTCGTGGTCGCCGAGCGGCTTCTCGAGGCCGGGTGCAGGGTGCTCATGCCGTGGGGCGCGCCGATCGGCTCAGGCAAGGGCCTCAACAATGTGTTTGGCCTCAGGGCGCTGCGCGCCCATTTCCCCGACGTTCCGCTGATCGTCGACGCCGGCGTCGGCCTGCCGTCGCACGCCGCGGCGGCAATGGAGCTCGGCTATGACGGGGTGCTGCTCAACACCGCGGTCGCGAAGGCCGGCGATCCGGTCGCGATGGCCCGCGCCTTCGGCCAGGCGGTCGAAGCCGGCCGGGCCGCCTTCCTCGCCGGACCCATGCATCCGCGCGACATGGCCGCGCCCTCGACGCCGGTCGTCGGCAGGGCCGTGCTGACGTGAGCGCTGTTCCCCACACCCTCGATCCCTTCTATCCGATCGTCGATAGCGCGGCCTGGGTCGCGCGGCTCGTCGGGGCCGGGGCGCGGCTGGTGCAATTGCGGATCAAGGACACGGACGAGGCTTCGGTCGCGCGCGAGACACGCGAAGCGCTCAAGACTTGCGGGAAGGCCGGCGCCATTCTCGTCGTCAACGACTACTGGCGCGTCGCGATCGACGAGGGCGCGCCTTGGGTCCATCTCGGCCAGGGCGATCTGGACCAGGCCGACTTTGGCGCGATCCGCAAAGCTGGCTTGCGGCTCGGCGTCAGCACGCACGACGACGCCGAACTTCGCCGCGCGCTCGCCCTCGATCCGGACTATGTCGCGCTTGGGCCGATCTATCCGACGATCCTCAAGGCCATGGCCTTCGCGCCGCAGGGTCTGGAGCGGATAGGGACATGGAAGCGCCGCGTCGGCGCGATCCCGCTGGTCGCGATCGGCGGGCTCAATGTCGAGCGGGCGAGGCTCTGCCTCGCCTCGGGCGCGGACATCGTTTCCGTCGTCACCGACATCACCCTCAACACCGACCCGGAGGCGCGTGCGCGCGAGTGGATCGCGGCCACGCGGCCGGCGTGACTCCCAGGCTGCCGATCGCCATGACCATCGCCGGCTCGGATTCGGGCGGCGGCGCCGGGATTCAAGCGGACATCAAGACCTTCGCGGCGCTCGGCGTCTACGGCGCGAGCGTCGTCACGGCGTTGACCGCCCAGAATACGCTCACCGTGCGCAGAATCCATTTTCCGTCGCCGGAGATGGTTGCGGACCAGATCGACCTGGTGCTTGAGGACTTCAACGTCGCGGCAATCAAGATCGGCATGCTGGGCATGGCGGCGTTTGTCGAAGTGGCGGCGGAGCGACTCGCATCTTTCTCCGGGAAAAGCGGCGGGGATGAGGGCTCACGCGATGGACGGGCGCGCCGCTCCGACTCGCACTCACCGGATGCTTTCCGCGCCTATCTTTCCGAGCGAGAAGGGAGAGCGGCTCGCTCCACAGCGACGCGCCCTTTCATCCTCTACGATCCCGTCATGACCGCTTCGACGGGCCATCCGCTGAGCGGGGCGAGCTTTGTTGAGACGGTCCGGGCGAGCCTGCTGCCGCTCGTCGACTGCCTGACCCCCAACCTCGCGGAGGCCGCGGCGCTGCTTGGCGAAAGGGTCGTCGAAAACGAAGCTGACATGGCGCGCCAGGGCGCGGCGTTGCTGAAGCTCGGACCGCGGGCGGCGCTGATCAAGGGCGGCCACCTCGATGGCGACCAGGCGGTCGACCTCCTGGTGACGGCGGATGGCGTTCGCCGCTACGCCGCGCCGCGCATAGCCTCGCGCAATTTGCACGGGACCGGCTGCACGCTGTCGAGCGCCATCGCCGCCCATGTCGTGCTCGGGATGGCGCTGCCGGAGGCCGTGGCGGCGGCCAAGGCGTTCGTCGGCGAAGCCATCAAGAGAGGCCGCCGGCTCAAGCTCGGCGCCGGAGACGGCCCGCTGATCCAGGCGAAGCTGCGCTGAAAACGGCTGATTTTCGGGCGGCGCTTCCCTCTTTGCGCTATGATGGGCCGGTCCTGCGGAGAGGCGGGCCACAATGATCAGCAACTTCTACGAATCGACCCCGATTTTCGATGAGTTCGCCGAGGCCGTGAGGCCCGAGAACTATCGTCCGCTGCCGGACGACTGGGTGGTCGGTTTCTCCGATGTCGTCGGCTCGACTCAGGCGGTGGCTCGAGGCCGCTACAAGGCGG
Source organism: uncultured Alphaproteobacteria bacterium (assembly GCA_963761435.1). Lineage (GTDB taxonomy): Bacteria > Pseudomonadota > Alphaproteobacteria > Rhizobiales > Beijerinckiaceae > Roseiarcus. The sequence goes on from CAVXHJ010000020.1 coordinate 244,386, forward strand.
TCAACATGGTGGGGGCCGGCGCGATCGCGGCGGTGGCCAATGCGCTCGCGCGGCGGCCGTTTCCGTTTGTGTTTGGCGGCGACGGGGCAAGCTTCGCGGTCTCCGGGTCCGATGCGCCGGCCGCAGCTGGCGCGCTTGCCGCGATGGCCGGTTTCTCCCATGACGAATTCCAACTGGATTTGCGCGTCGCGACAATATCCGTGAGGGAGATACGAGCGGCTGGGCGGGATGTGAGGGTCGCTCGTTACGGCGCAACGCCGCAATGCGTTTACGCCATGTTCGCCGGCGGCGGGCTCTCGTGGTTCGAGACGGAGGCCAAGCGCGGCCGCCATGCGCTCCCACCCGCCGAGCCCGGTGCGAAGCCCGATCTCTCCGGTCTCTCCTGCCGCTGGGGCGTCGCGCCGGCGAAACAGGGCGTCATCCTGTCGCTGATCGTCGCCCCTCGCGGCGACGACCCGCGTTTCGGCGCCCTCATCGACGAAGTCGTGCGGATGGCGCATGAAGCGCCGCTCGACGGCCGGCCGATTACGCTCGCAAGCCTCGGAGTCGCCGACCCGATGAAGGCGATTTCGCTCGAAGCCTCGGTAAACGCGGCCTCCGGCGTCTCCCGGGCTCGGGCGCATCTCTCGGCGGCGGCGAGCTACCTGCTCGGAGTCACGTTCCACAAGTTCAAACTCAAGGCCGGCGCCTTTGACGCCGCCCTTTACGCGAGCGACGTCGCCGCCAACGCCGATTTTCGCAAATTCGACGACGGGCTGCGCATGACCCTCGACTGCTCGCCTGCCTTCGCCGATGCGCTCGAGGCGCGGCTCGCCGCCGCGGAGGACTACGCCAATTGGGGCGCCTTCCGGCAGGAGGCGGCGCAGCTCACCTGCTTTGTCCCCTCGATCACCGAGCGCGGCCACGTCCATTTCGTCGACGGCGCCGGCGGAGGCTACACCATGGCGGCGAAGGCGATGAAGGCGCGGCTCGGCGGGACGGCGAAGGCGACGGCGGCCTGACGCCCTGGCCACGGTGGACAGGCCGGAAGCGCGCCCTGCGCCTGGCGCGCCGATTTGCTAGGCTTCACCGATGGACGCCGCCAGCGAAAGCCCCCATGCCGAGAGCGCGAGCGCGCGGCTCACGCCGATGATGGCGCAATATTTCGAGATCAAGGCCGCCAATCCCGATTCCCTGCTCTTCTATCGGATGGGCGACTTCTACGAGCTTTTCTTCGACGACGCGGAGGTCGCGAGCCGGGCGCTCGGCATCGTGCTCACCAAGCGCGGCAAGCATGATGGCGAGGACATCCGGATGTGCGGCGTCCCGGTCGAGCGCGCCGACGATTATCTCAACCGGCTGATCGCGCTCGGCCATCGCGTCGCAGTTTGCGAGCAGCTCGAAGATCCGGCGGAAGCGAAGAAGCGGGGAGCGAAATCGGTCGTCCGCCGCGACGTCGTGCGGCTCGTCACGCCCGGGACGATCACCGAGGAGCGGCTGCTCGAGCCGGGCAGGGCGCGCATTCTCCTCGCGGTGCAGAGGGTTCGTGCAAGTGACGGAGGTCATGCCTACGGCCTCGCCGCGCTCGATCTGTCGACCGGCGCATTCGCGCTGTCGGAAGCCGACGAGGCGGGTCTCGCGGCGGAGATCGCGCGGCTCGAGCCGAGCGAGATCGTCGCCTCTCAGGCGGTCTATGACGAGCGGCTTTTTTCGCAGATCGTCGGCGCCCTGCGTTTGACCGCGACGCCGCTCGCGCGCGCCGCTGGCGACGGCCCGGCGGCCGAGCGCAGCATATGCGAGTTCTACGGCGTCGAAACCCTCGACGGCTTCGGCGCTTTCACCCGCGCCGAGGTCGCCGCCGCGGCTCTGGCGCTGGCCTATGTCAAGCGCACCCAGTTCGAGGCGCGCCCCGCGCTCTCGCCCCCGACACGACGGGCGCGCGGGACGAGCCTCGAAATCGACCTCGCCACCCGCGCCAATCTGGAGCTGACCCGGACTCTCAGCGGCGCGCGGGAGGGCTCGCTCTTGGCGACGATCGACTTCACCGTGACCCCGGCGGGGGCGCGCCTTATCGCCGAACGGCTCGCAAGCCCGCTGACCGACCCCGAGGCCATCAATCGCAGGCTCGATTCGCTCGATTTCCTGGTCGAAGCCGCCCCGCTGCGCGAGGCCCTGCGCCGGGCGCTCGCGCATGCGCCCGACTTTCTCAGGGCGCTTTCGCGCCTCAGCCTTGAGCGCGGCGGCCCGCGCGACTTGGCGGCGATCCGGGACGGCCTCGCGGCGGCCGCGACTCTGGCCGGCATCCTGGAGCACGCCGGCGATCTGCCTCCCGAGCTTCTCGCCGCATATGCGCGGCTCCGCGCCGACTGCGGCGCGCTTGCGGGCGAGCTCGAGACGACGCTTGCCGACGAATTGCCCCTTCTCGCGCGCGAGGGCGGGTTCGTGCGGCCCGGGGCCTCGGCCGCGCTCGACGAGGCGCGGAGCCTGCGCGACGAAAGCCGCCGCGTCATCGCCGAGCTGCAGGCGACTTACGCCGCGCAGGCGGGAGCCAGGCAACTCAAGATCAAGCACAACAATTTTCTCGGCTATTACATCGAAACCCCGCAGGCGGCGGGCGAAACGCTTCTCAAGGCCCCGCTCAATTCGACCTTCATCCATCGCCAGACAATGGCCGGGGCGATGCGCTTCACCACCAACGCGCTGGTCGACCTCGAGGCGCGCATCGCCTCCGCCGCCGACCGCGCGCTCGCGCTCGAACTCGAAGCGTTCGAACGCCTTCGCCGGGCCTGCCTCGCCGCGGGCGACCGCCTGCGAGGCTTTGGCGCGGCGCTGGCCGAGATCGACGTCGCCGCCGCGCTCGCCGAACTTGCGGTGAAGCGCAACTGGACCCGTCCGCTCATCGACGCTTCGCTCGCGTTCAGAATCGAGAGCGGCCGTCATCCGGTGGTCGAGGCCGCTTTGAAAGCGGCGGGCGAGCCGTTCGTCGCCAATGACTGCGACCTCTCGGGCGAGGCGGCGGAGGGCGGGCGCATCGCCATCGTGACCGGCCCGAACATGGCCGGCAAATCGACATATCTGCGCCAGAACGCGCTGATTGCGCTGATCGCGCAAATGGGATCTTATGTTCCCGCTGCTCGCGCCCACATCGGAATTGTCGACCGGCTGTTCTCGCGCGTCGGCGCGGCCGACGACCTCGCGCGCGGCCGCTCGACCTTCATGGTCGAGATGGTCGAGACGGCGGCGATCCTCAATTCCGCCAGCGTGCGCTCGCTCGTGATCCTGGACGAGATCGGCCGCGGCACGGCGACATTCGACGGCCTCTCGATCGCCCACGCCTGCGTCGAGCATCTGAGCGGGGTCAACCGTTCGAGGGCGCTGTTCGCCACTCACTTCCATGAATTGACCCAGCTCGCCGGGACGCTCCCGCGGCTCATGAACCTCACCATGCGGGTCAGCGAGTTCAAGGGAGCGCTGGCGTTTCTCCACGAGGTGGTTCCCGGCGCGGCCGACCGCTCCTACGGCATCCAGGTCGCGAAGCTCGCGGGGCTTCCAGCGCCGGTGGTCAAGCGAGCGCGCCAGGTGCTCGCTGCCCTCGAAGCCTCGCGCGCGGGCGGCGCGCTCGACTCGCTGCCGCTCTTCTCCTATGAGCCGCGCGAGCTGCCCCAAGCGCCTGCCTCGGAGGGGTTGCGCTCGGCGGTGGCGGCGCTCGAGCCCGACGCGATGAGCCCGCGCGAGGCGCTCGAGGCGGTCTACGCGCTGAAGCGCATTATCGAGGACAAGGGCAAATGACCGATCCCCGCATCCTCGTCGCCTCGCTCGCCGCGGCCTATCTTTACGTCGTGACGCCGGGGCCCGCGTTCCTCGCGCTCTTCAGCCTCGCCGCGTCGCGCGGACGCGCGTCCGGCGCCTGGTTCATCTGCGGGCATCTGGTCGGCGACGTCGTCTGGGGCGCGCTCGCGGTCGCGGCCATTGTCGGGGCCAACACGATCGGCCCCACGCTGTTCGAAGGGCTCGGCTTCGTCTGCGGGCTCTACCTCGTCTACCTCGGCGCGCGGGCGGTGATGACGAAGAAGGGCTCGGCCCCGCGCACGATCGGCGCGAGCCGGCCGCTTGCGACCGGCATGGCTTTCGGCCTCACCAACCCGAAGTCCTATCCGGTGGCGCTCGCGATGTTCTCGGCGATCGTCGCGCCCTATATCGGCGCGCTGCGCGCCGCCGACGCGCCGCAGATGTTCGTCGCCGCCTTCGCCGGCTTCCTGCTCGCCGATGCGACGCTCATCTTCGCCGCGGGATTGCCCGCGGTGCGCCGGTTCTTTCTCACCCACGGCGTCGCCGTCACCCGCCTCGTCGGGGTCATCTTCATCCTGTTCGGCGCCCGCTCGATCGCCGACGCCGCCAGCGGCGCGATGCGGCGGCCAACCTAGCGCCGGAGGCGAAGGGACGGGAGGTCCGGGGAGATTTCGTTCCCCGAATAAAATGCGGGTTGGACGTGTTCAGAAAGGGGGAGTCGCGAAACCAAATCGGCGCCCGCTTCGTATAGTCATTCTACGCTGTCTCTTCCTCTGGAGGTTTCGACATGTCCGCTCACCGCATTTTTGCCTGGGGCTGCCTCGCTTCGCTCGCGGTTGCGCTTTCTGTCGCCGGTTCGGGCCAGGTCGCGCTGGCCGACCCGGCGCTGATGTTCCGCGACGTCCACGTCGACGTCCAGCCGTTGCGCGCCAACGCCGGCGATCCGACCGCGACATGGGTCGAGCAGGACCTCAAGGCCCAACTGGGGCAGGCCCTGGCCGGGCGCATGTCACGCGACGGCGCGCCGCTCACTGTCAGGATCGAGTATCTGACGCTCGGGCCGCAGACCGGCGAGATGCTGCACGCCGGCGCGTCCCTGGACAATATCCTGGGCGTTGCGGTGATCGGCGGGCGCGAGCTGCCGATACGGGCCACAAGCAGCTACTACTCGACGCCGGTCGACCAGACGATGATCGAGCGGTCAAATCGCGAGCGCGTGTCGCAGCTCACCCAAGCGCTGACGTTTTGGATCGTGCGCGGCGACTTCTTTTGAGACTCGGATCTCTTTGAGCGACCAGACGCCGGCCGACGCCGGCGCCTGTCGTGCCCGCGCAAGCGGGCATCACCGCGACGATATTGTAAAGACCTGGATGTGGGCGAATTTCTCCGCCGTGAAACTCGGGCGCACGGAGACACCTGAGAGCCGACGGGCAATCTCAAACTAAACGCTCCGGCGCGTCCAGGAACCCGGCTGACAAGCGGGCGGATCGCGATTTCCGGGGAATCGCCCCTGGGGGACCGGATCTGGGATCGGCCCGGCCGACAAGGTTCGCAATTAGGCCGCAAGGTCCGGAGTTCGGCGGCCCAAGGATCGGGGTAGTCGGGGACGAAGACAAACCCCGGAGCCATCCCTATGTCTATGTCCATGATCGAAGCGCGCCAGGCCGACCCATCACCGGCGCCCGCTCGCGACGAGGAGCGCTGGCAGGCGGTCAAGCGCCGCGACCCGGCCTTCGACGGGAAATTCTTCTTCGCCGTCCGCACGACCGGCGTCTATTGCCGGCCGAGCTGCGCCTCCCGGCCCGCCAAACGCGAGAACGTGTCGTTCTACGCCACGGCGCAGGCGGCGGCGCGGGCCGGATATCGCGCCTGCAAGCGCTGCCGTCCCGACAAGCTTGGCGCGCCCGATCCAAAGGTCGAGGCGGTGAGGCGCGCCTGCGAAATGATCGCCGCGGCCGAGGAAGCGCCAAAACTCGCCGACCTCGCGGCGGGCGCGGGCATGAGCCCTTTCCATTTTCACCGCCTGTTCAAGAAAGTCGCCGGCGTGACGCCGAAAGCCTATGCCGCGCAGACGCAGGCGCGCCGCGCCGCCGACGGCTTGCGCACCGCGGGGACGGTCACCGAGGCGATCTACGGCGCGGGGTTCAACTCGTCGAGCCGCTTCTACGAGAACGCTGCCGCTCGGCTCGGCATGACGCCGACCGCGGTCCGGCGCGGCGGAAAGGGCGCGGCGATCCGCTTCGCGATCGGCCAGGCGTCGCTTGGCGCCGTGCTGGTGGCCGCGACCGACAAGGGCGTCTGCGCCATCATGCTCGGCGACGATCCCGACGTCCTGGCGCGCACGCTTCAGGATCGTTTTCCGCGCGCAGAGCTTATCGGCGGCGACTCTGAGTTCGAGCGCATGGTCGCTGCGGTCGTCGGCCTCGTCGAGGCGCCGGCTGGGCGCCTGGACCTGCCGCTCGACATCCGCGGGACCGCGTTCCAGGAGCGCGTCTGGCAGGCGCTTCGCGCCATCCCCGCGGGCAAGACGGCGACCTACGGGGAGATCGCCCAGGCGGTTGGCCGGCCGAAGGCCGTGCGCGCCGTCGCCCAGGCTTGCGCCGCCAATCCGCTGGCGGTCGCGATCCCCTGCCATCGGGTGGTGAGGACGGACGGCGACATTTCGGGCTACCGGTGGGGCGTCGAGCGCAAGCGGGCGCTGATCGCCCGCGAGGCGGCGTGATGAAGGCCCTCACCCCTACCCCTCTCCCCGAGGGAGAGGGGGCGCGAATCCCTTCTCCCTTGGGGAGAAGGTGGCCCGAAGGGCCGGATGAGGGGCGGCCGAATGAGGGTCTTGCCACGCTCGACGCCCTCGACTGGCCGGGAATCGAGCGCGAGCTCGACGCATACGGCTGCGCCGTCGCGCCGAAGCTCATTTCGCCCGAGGGGCGCCGCGCGCTCGCGGCGCTCTATACCGACGACGCCCGCTTCCGCTCGCGCATCGTGATGGCGGCCCATGGCTTTGGCAGGGGCGAGTACAAATATTTCGCCGACCCGCTGCCGGACTTGATCGTGGCGCTGCGTCGCGGCCTCTACCGGCGCCTCGCGCCGGTCGCCGACCGCTGGAACGCGGCGATGGGAATCGACGTCCGCTACCCCGCCGAGCACGAAGCCTTCCGTGCGCGCTGCCACGCGGCGGGACAGACGCGGCCGACGCCGCTCCTTTTGCGCTATGGCCCCGGCGACTACAATTGCCTGCACCAGGACGTCTACGGCGAGCATCTCTTTCCGCTCCAGGTCGCGATCCTGCTCTCCGAGCCCGGAGGCGACTTCACCGGCGGCGAGTTCGTGCTGACCGAGCAGCGGCCGCGCATGCAGTCGCGCGCCGAGGTCGTGAGCCTGACCCAGGGCGACGGCGTCATCTTTGCGGTGCGCGAACGGCCCGTGCAGGGGACGCGCGGCGCCTACCGCGTCAACCTGCGCCACGGCGTGAGCCGGCTCAAGAGCGGCGAGCGTTTCACCCTCGGCGTGATCTTCCACGACGCGAGGTAACATTGCGCTCGCGCCGGTCGTGACTTAACTAGGCCGCGACCGACAACGACGCGAGGCCCAAATGTCCGCTCACCGCCAACCCGCGATTTTCGTGCCGCATGGCGGAGGACCGTGCTTCTGGATCGAGTTTCCGCCGCCGTTTGGGCCGCATGCGTGGGACAGCCTGCGCGACTATCTCGCCGGCCTCGTCAAGTCGCTGCCCGAGCGGCCGAAGGCGTTTCTGGTCGTCACCGCCCATTGGGAGGCCGATCAGCCGACGGTCAGCGTCAACCCGAAGCCGGGGATGCTGTACGATTATTACGGCTTCCCCGAGCATACCTATAAGCTCTCCTATCCCGCGCCGGGCGCGCCGGAAGTCGCCGCCAAGGTCAAGGCGCTGATCGAGAAGGCGGGCCTGCCGATCGCGACCGACGGCGCCCGCGGCTTCGACCATGGCGTGTTCGTGCCGTTCCTGATCGTCGATCCGAAGGCCGAGATCCCGGTGGTGATGCTGTCCCTGCGCAAGGACCTCGATCCCGCGTTCCACATCAAGCTCGGCAAGGCGCTCGAGCCCTTGCGCGACGAAGGGGTGGCGATCGTCGGCAGCGGCATGAGCTTCCACGACCTGCGCACGTTCCGCGACGGCGACACGACGGCGTCTGCCGCCTTCGACGCCTGGCTCGACGAGACGGCGAAGGCGCCGCCCGCGGAGCGTGACGAGCGGCTTGCGCATTGGGACAAGGCGCCGTCGGCGCGCGCCTGCCATCCGCGCGAGGAGCATCTCCTGCCGCTGATGGTGGTGGCCGGCGCCGCCGGCGAGAGCAAGGGCAAGCGCGACTTCAACGACAAGATCGGCGGCAAGATGATCTCGGCGTTCAGGTTCGGGTGAGCCACTCCCGCGGAGCGGAGGCCTCGAAAAGCGGCGGCCGGCGCATCTGACGTCCCCTTGCCCGAAGATGGTCGAGCTTTTTCTTGAGGCTCCTATGAAGCGCTCCCCGCAAGGGGCGCGGCCTGCATACTCCCGAACTCGTCCACGCGGAGATAGCGGAGCCTGAGCGGCGCTTGAAGGGCTTCGCCGGACTCGATCATCTTCCCCCGGCCCCGATGGCCTCCTTCGCTCGGTCGTCAATCCGGCGTTTAGCTTCTAGGAGACAGCGCCGACCCGTTCGGATGAGTGTTGGGAGCGCCACTGGTCGAGCGCAGACGCCGTCCGGACGCAACCCACGCAACACTTGTCGCTGCAGGCTTTCTCCGAATAGAAATGTTGCCGAAGATCCTCCAAGGCGTACGCGGACAGCTTCTTTCCAAACGCCATGCGGGTCTGCGCGCACCACCGCACCATTCCGAACTCATCGATGTAGAGGTATCGCGCCCCCGCTCGACAACGGAATGGAGCTTCGCCATTCTGGATCAGGCGCTCACGGTAGCCGTGCGCTTCCTCGGTCACTCGGCGTCCAAACAGGTGTTTGACCTCCGCGTAGACGGCGAGCTCCTCGGAGGACAACCCCATCTGGCCGTCTTCATTGTGAAGGACGAGAAGACGGGGTGTGAACCCGCGCGACTTCGCAAATTCGACGACCTCCAGAACTTCCTCGCGAGGCGCAGTCCCGATGACGGCGCTGAGGACCACGTCGAATTTTGCACGTTCAGCCAGTATGTCGAGCTTCCGTCTCAGCACGTTAAGGACCTTGCGGGTTGTCGCGTTCCGTTTCACCCCATCGATGCTCAAACTCATATCGGTCATGCCACTGTTGTTGAGTCCGTCAACAATCTCCTTGGTGAGGAGGAGCCCATTGGTCGTCATCATGCGGCGACGGAACCCCAGGACGCGCATGGTGGAGAAGATTCTGAGGAGATCGGGATGAAGGGTTGGCTCGCCACCCATCAGCGAGACGGCCCAGGTGCGAAGGTCGCGGAGCATTTCTAGCCGCTGCCGCAGGACGTCAAAGGGAACGGGTTCAGAAGTTTTGTCGTATTCTGAGCAATAGCCGCAGGTAAGATTGCATCGCCGGGTGACGATGATCTGCGCCAAGAACGGTCCATAGCGGAGCCAATCCAGCCAGGAAATAAGTCGGGCGCTTGTTCCGGGCGCGATGCTGGCCGACTGGAGCGCTGCGAGATCCGGACCTTCGGGGCTCACGCAGCGCCCCTGGATTGACTCGCCAAGCGTTCGAACGGCGGGAGCATGCGATCGACGCGCATCCCCCAGGCATAATTTCCCTCGACCAGGCGCGCGCACCAGCATTGGCCGCAGCCCGTTCGGGACAGATTGGCGAATGCCGTCGCCGCCCCGAGCCGTGTGACGCTGTTGGATCGGTCGCTCCGATTGAGCTGGGGGCAGGAAAAGAGGACGCCTTCGGGGTCCATGGTCGCCTGCACCCACCCGGCCGAACACGGGGGTCGCGTGTCCTCCGGGAAGCGCCGGAAATGCCTGAGGCTGGACCAGCCGTTGCCGACCACGTTGCTCCGCCGTTTTATCCGCTCAATCCGAGCGAACGCGGCGCGAATGGACTCGACATCCAGCTGCCAGGACGATCCATCGCGATCGACGTCAAGAAATAAACTGTTCAGCGCTGGTTGAAAGACCACCGGGATATTGACGGACGATGCGATGTCGATCAGCGGCTCGATCGTGTGAGCATTATGCTGACCCACCGTGCATGTGAACTCCACCTTCACACCAGCATCTCGCGCAGCGGTGGCGCCGGCGAGGGCTTTCTCAAAGCTCCCCGCTCCCCGCATGGCATCGTGACTGTCAGGGGGGCCGTCGAGGCTAATCTTCAGCACAGATAATTTTCGAATCGTGTGAAGTTTCTTTGGTACCAGGATACCGTTGCTGTTCAGCGATACGGTGACCCCTCGTTGCGCGAGCCAGTCGACGATCTCATCGATGTGCCGATGAGTCAGGGGATCGCCGCCGTCGAGGTGGGTGTGGAGCATTCCAAGCTTGCGGAACTCGTCCAGCGCCCCAAAGATCTCCTCTTGCGTCAACTCATGGCGCATGGGTGTATGGCGGTCGCAATATCCGCAGGAGAGATTGCAGAGCCACGTGACTTCGTACGTCAGGGACAGGGGGAAGGGCCTGACACCCGCCCGGGCGATGGCTCCTCGCAGGACCATCTGTGGCGTCACCATGTCCCACTCCTCAACGAGATTGAACCGGCCTCCGCCTGATGGCTGCCGGTTAAGGTCCAGCCAGCAACCGCATCGCGCTCCTGGCAAGCTCGAACCGTCCGATTGAGGGCGTCGAGGGGCATCGTGGGCTCGCCGCCCGTCAAGCGGACCGCCCACGCACGCAGCTCCGCGCGCTTGGCGAGAGGTAACGCGAGTTCGTCGTACGGCGGCGGATCGGACGTCCTGTCGTACTCTGTGCAGCAACCGCATTTCAGGCCGCGCCGCCGCGTCACGACGACCTGGGCGAGCCAAGGGCCGTAACGCAGCCACTGGAAAACGTTCAATTTTGCCATGTGCGACAACGCGCTTCGGTCCGGCGCACCAAGAGCTGGCTCGGGCCGTTCATCCAAGACAATGGTCTAGAAGTCAACGCTGTCAAGGTCGATGGCGAGAGGAAGCTACCCGTGGTTGCGGCGCGCTCGGCGAGCCCATCTGTCACCCCGGCGGCCACACCGGCGCGAAACGCGGCACGAGATGCAGGTCCTTGCCCTCATAAGGATGGGCGAGGGCGACCTCCTCGTTGAGCTCGACGCCGAGGCCCGGCTCGTCGGGCGGAATGACCCAGCCGTCCTCCCAGCGGATCGGCTTCTTCAGGATTTTGGCGTGGAAGCCGTCAAAGCGCTCGATGCTCTCGAGGATGAGGAAATTCGGGCTGCAAGCCGCGAGCTGAATGTTGGCCGCGCCGACGACCGGCCCGCAATAGAGATGGGGCGCGATCTGGGCGTAGTGCGCTTCCGCCATCGCGGCGATCTTCTTGGCTTCCAGGATGCCGCCGACCCGGCCCAGATTCATCTGCAGGATCGAGGCGGCGCCGGTTTCGAGCACGCGCGCGAATTCATACTTGGTCGTCAGCCGCTCGCCGGTCGCGATCGGCATCCGGCACTGGGCGGCGACCTTCGCCATTTCCTCCGGCGCCTCGGGCGGGGTCGGCTCCTCGAACCATAACGGCTCGTAGGGCTCGATCCGCCGCGCCATCCTGAGCGCGCCAGACACGGTGAACTGGCCGTGCGTCCCGAACAGGAGATCGCATTTCGTCCCGACCGCCTCGCGCAAAGTCTTGCAAAAGGCTTCGCAAAGCTCGAGCCGCTCGAGGCTCGGCTGGCGCGGATCGAAGGTCGAGTAGGGGCCGGCCGGATCGAACTTCACCGCGGTGAAGCCCTGGGCCATATATTTGAGCGCGCGCTCGGCGGCGGCGTGCGGGTTGGAATAGACGGGGCTGTCGGAATAGGCGTGCGAGCCGGGCTCGTCCGGATAGAGATACGTGTAGCTGCGCAGCCGCTCGTGGACCTTACCCCCGAGCAGCGCATAAACGGGCTTGCCGACCGCCTTGCCGGCGATGTCCCAGAGCGCCATCTCGATTCCGGACATGACGCCCATGAGCGAGATGTCCGGCCGGCCCGAATAGCCGCGGCCATAGACGTTGCGCCAGAGCGTCTCGATGCGAAACGGGTCGGCGCCCTCGACATGGCGCTCGAACACGTCCTCGATCATCGCGACGATCGCCTTCGGCGCGAAGCTCGCCGCATAGACCTCGCCCACGCCCTCGATCCCGTTGTCGGTCTTGAGCTTGAGGAACAGGAAATAGCGGCCGCCGAAAGCGGGCGGCGGATTTCCGACGACGAAGGTCTTGAGCTCGGTGATTTTCATTCGCGTTTGGAAGCGCTGGTGGGCCGGGACTGCATGCTGCCGTCATGGCCGGGCTTGTCCCGGCCACCCACGCCTTTGTCCACGCAGCAATCGGAAACCGAGACGGACCGGGCGAAAACGCCGTAAGCATGGGGCGGTTGAACCGCGTGGATGGCCGGGACAAGCCCGGCCATGACGTATTGGGTCGCGAACGCCACTGAATTCCTTCTTGATATATCAAAACGCGCTGACATTACGTAGCGCGGACGTCTCCCGACAACCCTCCACCAACGCGCGTCAGGAGTCCATCGTGGCTGAATTGATCGCTTTCGTGCTGCGGAACCTGCCCGTGTTTCTCTTCGTCGCGGCGCTTGCGCTGGCGGCGACGTTCAGAAACGGCGCCCCCGCCGCCGAGCGCTACCTGGCGTGGATCCTGCTCTTGCCCATCGGCGTCACCGGCCTCTGGGCGGGGGTCTTTCATCTTTTCTTTCCGGGCATCGCCGCGGCGGACATCGGCTGGGAGGTGAGCCCGTTCCAGTTCGAGGTCGGCATGGCCGATCTCGCGATCGGCGCGACGGCCTGCTTCAGCTTTTGGCGAAGTCTCGATTTCAAGGCCGCGGCGGTCATGGTGAGCTCGATCTTCTTTCTCGGCGACGCGGTCGGCCATGTGAAGCAGATGATCGTCGCGGGCAATTTCGCCGCCGGCAATGCAGGCGTTCCCTTTTTCGGCGACATCGTCTTTCCTGCGCTCGCGATCTGCCTTTTGACGATCGCGCGGCGCTCGCAAGCCGCGTCGCGGATTTCCTACGTCGCTCAGAACACGATGACGTTGCGCACCGCTGCGCCGGAGCGCGAGGAGGCGAGGGCCTCGTTGATGGCCTCCAGCCGATAGCGGCCGCTGATCAATTGGTCGAGCTTGAGCCGCCCCTCGCGATAGAGCTTGACGATCATCGGCACGTCGATCGATAGGCCGCGCCGAGCCCATCTTCGAGCCCAGGATCTTTTGCCGGTCCGCGGCGAGCCGGCCGGAGACTGCGCCCTGCAAAGAATTGCGGGCCGAAAACGGGCGGTGTTGATCTGGACTTTTGGTTCTCTCATTACAAATGGGTAATTGACGGGCGCGATGGACCTCCTATGATAAGTGAAATTGAGGATCGCGAGTAAACGCAGCTTTTTACCGGCGTTGGTCTCTTGCTCCAAGATGGCGGAGTCGCCTGATATCCTAGAGGGTCGTCCAATGGGCCCATGTTCAATTTTATTCAGAATTATTTTGCGCAATATAAAGGGAGGGGCGCTCCTCGCCTTATTGCTGTCGATTGCTATATGGCTCATCCTGGTCCCGTCGTCCAAGGCTGGCGAAACCAACATACGACTTCCCGGGGTGACGACATTCGATTACGTCGATGTCGAAGATGACATCGGCAACGATATCGGCGACTTTGGTTGCAGCGTCTATCCGGGGTGCGTCGACGCGCTGGTTTCGGACAGCTACGACGGTGGCAGCGCGACGGTGGGTGCAGACCCTCCATTCGCGAGCTCGACGGCCTCAAGCAGTTCCGATCAGCTTTTCGTGGGCGCCACTCTCACCTATTCCGTCGAGGTCATCGGTCCCGGGCAATCGGTGTTGCTGGATTTCGTTTCAACTACAGGCAGCAGTGTGACGGGCTCTGTCAAGGACGTGTCCGGCAGAGCCGCTTACGCCACGACGATAGGCCAAATTGTGGACGCCAACGGCGACGATCTGTATTTCGGCGACACGTGCGCCGGGCTGTTCGCGGCGGATTGTTATCAGCTTCCAACAGCGGACAACGGAAAAGTCACGGGCGCGGTTTTGGCTTCGATCAGTCAGCCTTTGACTGTAACCTTGAGTTCCAGGGTTTATGCGCCTCCGGGCGGTTTAAATTCAGCCTACATCGACCCTTATTTTTTCATCGATCCATCCGTGCCCGATCCCCAGGACTACCGCATCGTCTTGGCGGCAGGCGTCTTTAACATCGCCCCCGCTAGTCCTGTGCCCGAAATGCCGTCGTGGACCCTGCTCATCTTGGGATTCGCGGCTCTCTGCTTAGGCGGCGTAGCCGGACGAGAGGCGCGGGCGCGTCAATTGCCGCGTTAAACCGATTTCCTTCTGGTTCTTGAGGTTGTTGGCGCTCTTTTGGGGCATGAGGCCTCGGCCGCCCAAAGATCAGAATACGATGACGTTCCTCAGCGCCGCGCCCGAACGCGACGAGGCGATCGCCTCGTTGATCGACTCGAGCCGATAGCGTCCGCTGATCAGCTGGTCGAGCTTGAGACGCCCCTCGCGGTAGAGCTTGACGATCATCGGCACGTCGATGATCGGGCGGGCCGAGCCCATCTTGGAGCCCAGGATCTTCTGCCCGTCGGCGGCGATATAGCCGGGATCGATGGTCGCAAGCACGCCCGAGGGCGGCATGCCGACCAGCACGGTCGCGCCGTTGCGCTTCATCAGCGAGGCGCCCTGTTCCGCGGCGCCCTTGACGCCGACAGTGACGAAGACCCAGTCCGCCTTGCGGCCATGGGTCAGCGCCTTGACCCGCTCGACCACGTTTTCGCTCTTGGCGTTGATCGTCTCGGTCGCGCCGAATTCGCGCGCGGCGGCGAGCTTGGCTGGCTCGATGTCGACGGCGACGATCGGGGACGCGCCGGCGAGGCGCGCGCCCTGGATCGAGTTCAAACCGACGCCGCCGCACCCGATCACGACGACGCTCGAGCCGGCTTTGACGCCCGCCGTGTTGACGACCGCGCCCATGCCCGTGAGCACCCCGCAGGCGATGAGCGAGGCGCTGTCGAGCGGCACGTCCTTGGGGATCGCCACCGCCTGGGACTGGTCGACGACCATCCGCTCGGCGAAGGCGCCCGTGCGCAGGCCGTGGACGATGCGGCTTGCCGTCCTCGTCGTGCAAGGGCGTCGCGCGATCGAGCGGGAACACCTCCTCGCAGAAGACCGGCGCGCCCTCGGCGCAGGCCGGGCAGAAGCCGCAATTGCGGATCAGCGTCGCGACCACATGGTCGCCGGCTTTGAGCCGGCGTGACGCCCTGCGCCGACCGCCTCGACCACGCCTGCCGCCTCGTGGCCGTAGACGGCGGGAAGGTCGCCGCCCCAGGCGCCGTCGACATAAAAGATGTCGCTGTGGCAGATCGCGCAGGCCGCGGTCTTGATGAGGACCTCGCCCGGACCCGGCTCGGCGAGCTCGATCGTCTCGACGGTCAACGGCTTGCCGAACGTGCGGCAGACGGCGGCTTTCGTTTTCATGGGGATTCCGGTGGCAGGGGCGATTCGGACGAGGCCGTTCAATCCCGCACGGCGGCGGAGACTTCAAGCGCAGTCTTGCGGCGGGAGGCGACAATTTTTGCGGGTCACCGCGCCGGGGTTTCTTGCCGCGCGCCGCTCCTCGAAATTGCGGGCCGATCCGTTTGCCAAAGCGCAATTCTGGCGAAGGGCGCAGGTTTTCTTGACGGAATTAACCTAGCGGTAATAGGCTGTTTTCTCTTCGGCCGCTGAGCAAAATGGGTGCTAGGGCGGTGAGCCGTGGTCGCATGACGGGGGAAAAACTATGCGAATCAGCCATGAGGGATTTATGAATCGCAATTGTTGTGGCCGTGGCCGGCCTTGTCGCGGCCGCGGGGGTGGCCTAAGCCGAGACTCGTCAATGCCGGCGTCGGCATCGATCCGACCTACCAGCAGACCGGCCCGACAACCGTAACGTCAACAGGCGGCTTCTTTTCCGCCCGCGCGTTTGTCACCACTTCGGGCGACTATGCGGGAGGCACGCTGACCTACGGGGGCTCGGGGTACGCCGGCTGACGCTGTCCTATAATACAGGCGACGTTGCGTCGGGCAATTTAGTGACTCGAACAGCGATTTCCCGACCCTGCAAGGCCTTTATCCAACCGGCGACTACACGTTCGATCTGACCGGCGGCAACCATGGGGCCGACCTCCTTCGCAATCGATTATTCGGGGACACGTATGCCGCAAACCCGCCGGAACTCGACCTGGCCGCTACGCATGACGCTCTCCAGGGCATGAACGCCGCCAACCCGCTAGCCCTGGACTTCAACAGTTTCATAACGACCGCGACCCCAACCTTCTGACATTCACGCTTTCCGATCGTCAATCGTCGAACGTCGTCGGTGCATACGGGCCTCTTCCTGCTCTCCAACGCCACGAGCCTGACCAGTTCCCGGCGGATTCTTGTCGGCTGGACAGTCGTACAGCGTTGGACCATCTTGTTTAGTGAGCAGGTTTTCGGGGAAGACGACTTCGCCGGCCTTCGGGACGACCCAGTTGACGACACTCACACAAGTGTTTCGTTCAGCACCGCCGTTCCTGAGCCTTCGACCTGGGCGATGATGCTGGTTGGGTTTCTTGGGCTTGGCTATGCCGGCTATCGAGGCTCGCGAAAGAAAAGCGCAGCGGCGGTCGCCGGCTGAGGCGTTGCCCGGACGCGAATGAACACGGGAAGCCGCCTGTCCGGGCGGCTTCTTTGTCTCAGGGTGAAGGATTTGGTCAGGTTTGGGCGGCGGGTACGGTCCCCACCACCCCACAGCTCGATATTCAAAATCTGTTGAACGGGCCTATTGCGACGCAAAAAACTTCAATAACCCCCTTGGCAGGCCGATCTGAAACCGCTATGGGGCTCGGTCGGGGTTGACGGCGCGATGCGACCCCGAATGATCAAACATGGCTACCGCCCTGCAAAGACCAAACCGGTGACGGATGATCAAAGCGGGAGCGGCGGATAGGCCGGAGGACGGAAGGGTTTCCCTTTGCGTCCATTCCGGCCATGTCCTGTCCGAGACTGCCGGCGCGTAACCCCTTCGGGGGAAACACTTAATTTCCCAACGCCCGACATGGGCGCGGGAGCCGGCATAGACGGGGAAGACCGAGTTTTTCAAAGCCGTCCGGCGCGCCCGGGCGGTCGACGCGGTTCGAACCTTCTGTCCGGCGCCGGGTGGCAAGCCCGCCTCCGGGGACAGGCGCAAGTCGCCGCGGCGCTCGATTCGGCCCCCGAATCGCGCGCCACGGCATGTGCAACAGGCGGGTGTTTCAAGGTTTGAAGCCCGCCGACCGGAGATGAGCACCGTGGACAGAACGGAAAAGAAGGAAGCGGTCGCGGCCCTGCACGACGTTTTTTCGAAAACGTCAGCGGTCGTCGTGGCGCATTATTCCGGCCTGACCGTCGCCCAGATGCAGCGGCTGCGCAAGCAGATGCGGCAGGCGGGCGCCCAGGTCAAAGTGGCCAAGAACAGCCTCGCGCAGATTGCTCTCAAAGGCACGGACGTCGCCTCGATCGGTCCCCTGCTCAAGGGCCCGACCCTGATCGCTCATTCGACCGATCCGGTAGCGGCGGCAAAAGCCGCAGTGGCTTTCGCCAAGGACCACGAGAAATTCGTGCTCCTGGGCGGCGCCATGGGCAAGACGGCGCTCAGCGTCGATGGGGTCAAGGCGCTCGCGACCTTGCCGTCCCTCGACGAGCTGCGGGCCAAACTGCTGGGACTCCTCGTGGCCCCGGCGACCAAGCTCGCCCAGCTCACCACCGCGCCCGCCAGCAAGCTTGCGCGCGTCGTCGGGGCCTACGCGGCCAAGGACGCAGCCTGAGGCAGGCTCTTCACAAACCCTCGGTTCGAACTACATAAAGGAAGTCTTTCAATGGCCAATCTCGAAAAAATTGTCGATGAACTCTCGGGCCTCACTGTGCTTGAGGCCGCGGAGCTCGCCAAGCTGCTCGAATCCAAATGGGGCGTCTCCGCCGCCGCCGCTGTGGCGGTCGCCGCTGCTCCTGCCGGCGGCGCAGCTGCCGCCGCTCCGGTCGAGGAGCAGACCGAGTTCACCGTGGTCCTCGCGGCGGTCGGCGAAAAGAAGATCGAAGTCATCAAGGAAGTGCGCGCCATCACCGCGCTCGGCCTGAAGGAAGCCAAGGACCTGGTCGAGGCCGCGCCGAAGCCGGTCAAGGAAGGCGTGAGCAAGGAAGAAGCCGAGAAGATCAAGGCCGCATTGGAAAAGGCGGGGGCGAAGGTCGAGCTCAAGTAATGGTCGACCTGCCCTTCGGGGCTCGGCTGATGAAGAAAGGACGGTCCCGGCCATCGGCCAGGGGCCGTTCCGGCGTTTTTCCGGAGGGTTGCGGGGCGAACGTCGTCAACCGGCGGCCAAGGGCGCTTGAGAAAGCGTTCGTAGCCGCTTGAGTGGGCGTTTGAGTGAGCAGGGCGTCGGCGACGCGCCCTGAGAAGAGACCTTCCGAAGATCCGTCGCGCGTCCTCGCGCGTACGGACCGACAACGGCGGGCAGGCGAGCTTTAGAGGATCGACATGGCGCAGACATTCACTGGCCGCAAGCGCGTTCGCAAGGTTTTCGGGCACGTCAAGGAAGTCGGCGAGATGCCGAACCTGATCGAGGTCCAGAAGGTTTCCTATGATCAGTTTCTGCTGATGGACCCGCCGAAGGGCGGGCGTCCGACCGAGGGATTGCAGGCGGTGTTCAAGTCGGTGTTCCCGATCAAGGACTTCGCCGACACCGCCCATCTCGAATTCGTCAAATACGAATATGAAGCGCCGAAATACGACGTCGACGAGTGCCGCCAGCGCGGCATGACCTACGCCGCGCCGCTCAAGGTGACGCTGCGCCTCATCGTGTTCGACGTCGATCCCGAGACCCAGGCCAAGTCGGTCAAGGACATCAAGGAGCAGGACGTCTACATGGGCGACATGCCGCTCATGACCGCGAACGGCACCTTCATCGTCAACGGCACCGAGCGGGTCATCGTCTCGCAGATGCACCGCAGCCCGGGCGTGTTCTTCGATCACGACAAGGGCAAGAGCCATTCGTCGGGCAAGCTTCTGTTCGCCGCCCGCATCATTCCCTATCGCGGTTCGTGGCTCGACATCGAGTTCGACGCGAAGGATATCGTCTACGCGCGCATCGACCGGCGGCGGAAGATTCCGGTGACCTCGCTGCTCTACGCGCTCGGCCTCGACGGCGAGGAGATCCTGTCGACCTTCTACCGCCACATCGTCTACGCCCGTCTCAAGGACGGCGGCTGGCGCGTGCCTTTCGACGCCGAGCGGATGAGGGGGGTCAAGGCGTCCGTCGATATCGTCGACGCCGACACCGGCGCCGTGGTGATCGAGGCCGGCAAGAAATTGACCGTGCGCGCGGCGCGCCAGCTCGCGGAGAAGGGGCTGAAGGCGCTGCGCGCCTCCGACGCCGACCTTTACGGCCAGTATATCGCCGAGGACCTCTATAACCCGGAGACCGGCGAAATCTACGCCGAGGCGGGCGAGGAGATCACCGAGAAGTCGCTCGCCCAATTGCTCGAGTCCGGCTTCAAGGAGCTGCCGGTGCTCGACATCGACCATGTCAACGTTGGCGCCTATATCCGCAACACGCTCAAGGTCGACAAGAACGCCTCGCGCGAGGACGCCCTGTTCGACATCTATCGCGTCATGCGTCCGGGCGAGCCGCCGACGATCGAGAGCGCCGAGGCGATGTTCCAGTCGCTGTTCTTCGATTCCGAGCGCTACGACCTCTCGGCGGTCGGCCGGGTGAAGATGAACATGCGCCTCGACCTCGACGCGCCCGACACCCAGCGCACGCTGCGCAAGGATGACATCCTCGCGGTGGTGAAGGCGCTGGTGAACCTGCGCGACGGCCGCGGCGACATCGACGACATCGACCATCTCGGCAACCGGCGGGTGCGCTCGGTCGGCGAATTGATGGAGAATCGAGTATCGCATCGGGCTATTGCGGATGGAGCGGGCGATCAAGGAGCGCATGTCCTCGGTCGAGATCGACACCATCATGCCGCAGGACCTGATCAACGCGAAGCCCGCGGCCGCCGCGGTGCGCGAGTTCTTCGGCTCGTCGCAGCTCTCGCAGTTCATGGATCAGACCAACCCGCTCTCCGAGATCACCCACAAGCGCCGCCTCTCGGCGTTGGGTCCGGGCGGTCTCACCCGCGAGCGGGCCGGGTTCGAGGTGCGCGACGTGCATCCGACGCATTACGGCCGCATCTGCCCGATCGAGACGCCGGAGGGCCCGAACATCGGGCTCATCAACTCGCTTGCGACCTTCGCCCGCGTCAACAAATACGGCTTCATCGAGTCGCCCTACCGCAAGATCCGTGAAGGCAAGGTGACTGAGGAGGTTAGTTACCTCTCAGCGATGGAGGAGCAGAAATACTCGGTTGCGCAGGCCGATACCCCGATCGACGCCAACGGCCATCTGGTGGGCGACCTCATCGTCTGCCGCCATGCTGGCGATGTCGTGTTCCTGCCCGGCGATCGCGTCGACTACATGGACGTGTCGCCAAAGCAGCTCGTCTCGGTTGCGGCCGCGCTGATTCCGTTCCTCGAGAACGACGACGCCAACCGGGCGCTCATGGGCTCGAACATGCAGCGTCAGGCGGTTCCGCTGGTGCGCTCGGACGCGCCGCTCGTCGGCACCGGCATGGAAGCGATCGTGGCGCGCGATTCGGGCGCGGCGATTGCGGCGCGCCGCGCGGGCGTGGTCGATCAGATCGACGCCACCCGCATCGTCGTGCGTGCGACGGAGGAGACCGACGCCGCCAAGCCCGGCGTGGACATCTATCGCCTCATGAAGTTCCAGCGCTCGAACCAGTCGACCTGCATCAACCAGAAGCCGCTGGTGAAGGTGGGCGACTGGGTCGAGAAAGGCGACATCATCGCCGACGGGCCGTCGACCGATCTCGGCGACCTCGCGCTCGGACGGAACGTTCTCGTCGCGTTCATGCCGTGGAACGGCTACAACTTCGAGGATTCGATCCTGCTCTCCGAGCGCATCGTCAAGGACGACGTCTTCACCTCGATCCATATCGAGGAATTCGAGGCGATGGCCCGCGACACCAAGCTCGGGCCTGAGGAGATCACGCGCGACATTCCGAACGTTTCGGAAGAGGCGCTGAAGAACCTCGACGAAGCGGGCATCGTCTATATCGGCGCGGAGGTCGTAGCCGGCGACATCCTGGTCGGAAAGATCACGCCCAAGGGCGAAAGCCCGATGACGCCGGAAGAGAAGCTTCTGCGCGCCATCTTCGGCGAGAAGGCTTCGGACGTCCGTGATACGTCGTTGCGCGTTCCGCCGGGCGTGCAGGGCACGATCGTCGAGGTCCGGGTCTTCAATCGCCACGGCGTCGACAAGGACGAGCGCGCGCAGGCGATCGAGCGCGAGGAGATCGAGCGCCTCGCCAAGGACCGCGACGACGAGCAGGCGATCCTCGACCGCAACGTCTATGCGCGGCTGGCTGAAACCCTCGAGGGCAAGCGGGCGCTTTCCGGGCCCAAGGGCTTCAAGAAGGATCAGGTGCTGACCAAGACCCTGCTCGAAGAGCAGCCGAGGTCGCAATGGTGGAGCTTCGCGCTCGAGTCCGACACGACGATGTCGGAGATCGAGGCGATGCGCAAGCAGTACGACGAATCGAAGAAGTCGCTGGAAAGCCGCTTCCTCGACAAGGTCGAGAAGCTCCAGCGTGGCGACGAACTGCCGCCAGGCGTCATGAAGATGGCCAAGGTGTTCATCGCGGTGAAACGCAAGATCCAGCCCGGCGACAAGATGGCGGGGCGCCACGGCAACAAGGGCGTCGTGTCGCGCATCGTGCCGCAGGAGGACATGCCGTTCCTCGAGGATGGAACGCCGGTCGACATCGTGCTCAATCCGCTCGGCGTGCCGAGCCGCATGAACGTCGGGCAGATTCTCGAGACCCATCTTGGCTGGGCCTGCGCCGGTCTCGGCAAGCAGGTCGGCGAGGCGGTCGACGCTTATTTGCGCTCGAACGACGCCAAGCCCCTGCGCGGCAAGCTCAAGCAGGTCTATGGCGACGACGAGACGATCAAGGCGCTCGACGACAAGAGCCTCGCCGAACTCGGCGAAAACCTCCGCCGCGGGGTGCCGATCGCGACGCCGGTCTTCGACGGCGCGCGCGAGAAGGACATCGTCGAGATGCTCAAGCTCGCCAATTACGATCCCTCGGGTCAGGTGACGCTCTTCGACGGGCGGACCGGCGACGCGTTCGACCGCAAGGTGACGGTGGGCTACATCTACATGCTGAAGCTCCACCATCTTGTCGACGACAAGATCCATGCGCGTTCGATCGGCCCCTACAGCCTCGTCACCCAGCAGCCGCTGGGCGGCAAGGCGCAGTTCGGCGGCCAGCGTTTTGGCGAGATGGAGGTCTGGGCGCTGGAAGCTTACGGCGCGGCCTACACGCTGCAGGAAATGCTGACGGTCAAGTCGGACGACGTCGCCGGCCGCACCAAGGTGTACGAGGCGATCGTGCGCGGCGACGACACGTTCGAGTCGGGCATTCCGGAGAGCTTCAACGTGCTCGTGAAGGAGATGCGGTCGCTTGGACTCAATGTCGAGCTTGCGTCGATCAAGCGCGCGCCGGAGGAACTGCCGCTGCCGCCGCCTGCGGAGGCCGCCGAGTAACGCGCTAATTCTTCGCCGCCCTCGACCGCTTGACGGTTGCGGGCGGCGTTACGCCTTTGTTTCCATGAATGCGGGTTCCGCGCCTCTCAAGCGCCGAACTTGCGGGAGACCAGAATGAACCAGGAAATCACCAATCCTTTCGCCCCCGTCGCCGCTCCACAGGCGTTCGATCAGATCCAGATCGCAATTGCGAGCCCCGAAAAGATTCTGTCGTGGTCGTTCGGCGAGATCAAGAAGCCGGAGACGATCAACTACCGCACGTTCAAGCCCGAGCGCGACGGGTTGTTCTGCGCGCGCATCTTCGGGCCGATCAAGGACTACGAGTGCCTGTGCGGCAAGTATAAGCGGATGAAGTACAAGGGCGTCATCTGCGAGAAGTGCGGCGTCGAGGTGACGCTGTCGCGCGTCCGGCGCGAGCGCATGGGCCATATCTCGCTCGCGGCGCCAGTCGCGCACATCTGGTTCCTGAAGTCGCTGCCCTCGCGCATCGGGCTTCTGCTCGACATGACGCTCAAGGACCTCGAGCGCATCCTCTATTTCGAATCCTACATCGTGCTCGATCCCGGTTTGACGCCGCTCAAGGATCGCCAGCTTCTCAGCGAGGACGACTATCTGCGCGCGATGGACGAATACGGCCAGGACAGCTTCACCGCGATGATCGGCGCGGAGGCGATCCGCGAGATTCTGAAGGGCATGAACCTGCAGAAGATCGCCGAAGACCTGAAGGTCGAGATCGCGCAATCGAAGAGCGAGCTCAAGCCCAAGCGCCTCGCCAAGCGGCTGAAGATCATCGAAGCCTTCATGCATTCCGGCAACAAACCGGAGTGGATGATCCTGACCGAGGTTCCGGTCATTCCGCCGGACCTGCGGCCGCTGGTGCCGCTCGACGGCGGGCGCTTCGCCACCTCCGACTTGAACGACCTCTACCGCCGCGTCATCAACCGCAACAATCGCTTGAAGCGGCTGATGGAATTGCGCGCGCCCGACATCATCATCCGCAACGAGAAGCGGATGCTGCAGGAGTCGGTCGACGCGCTGTTCGACAACGGGCGGCGCGGGCGCGTCATCACCGGCGCCAACAAGCGGCCGCTGAAGTCGCTCGCCGACATGCTCAAGGGCAAGCAGGGGCGGTTCCGCCAGAACCTGCTCGGCAAGCGTGTCGACTATTCCGGCCGTTCGGTCATCGTCGTCGGACCCGAACTCAAGCTGCATCAGTGCGGGTTGCCGAAGAAGATGGCGCTCGAACTGTTCAAGCCGTTCATCTATTCGCGCCTCGATGCGAAGGGCCTGTCTGCGACCGTCAAGCAGGCGAAGAAGCTGGTCGAAAAAGAGAAGCCGGAGGTTTGGGACATTCTCGATGAGGTGATCCGCGAGCATCCGGTGATGCTGAACCGCGCGCCGACCCTGCACCGCCTGGGGATTCAGGCGTTCGAGCCGGTGTTGATCGAAGGCAAGGCGATCCAGCTGCATCCGCTCGTCTGCTCGGCCTTCAACGCCGACTTCGACGGCGACCAGATGGCCGTGCACGTGCCGCTGTCGCTCGAGGCGCAGCTCGAGGCGCGGGTCTTGATGATGTCGACCAACAACATCCTGCATCCCGCCAACGGCCAGCCGATCATCGTGCCGAGCCAGGATATCGTGCTCGGCCTCTACTATGTGTCGCTGATGCGCGACGGGGATCCCGGCCAGTACGAGGAGGATCCGAAGACCAAGCGTCCGATGCGCGGCTTCTACAGCGACATCGGCGAGATCGAGCACGCGCTCGCCGCAGGCACGATCACGCTCCACACCAGGATCAAGGGCCGCGCCTGGACTTATAACGACAAGGGCGAGCGGGTGGTGAAGATCTTCGACACCACGCCCGGGCGCCTGTTCCTCGGCCAGCTCCTGCCCGAAAACGTGAAGATTCCATTCGACGTCGTCAACAAGCTGATGACGAAGAAGGAAATCTCCAACATGATCGACATCGTCTACCGCAACTGCGGTCAGAAGGAGACGGTGATCTTCTGCGACCGGATCATGTCGCTCGGATTCCGCGAGGCGTTCAAGGCCGGCATCTCCTTCGGCAAGGACGACATGGTCGTGCCGGAGTCGAAGAAGAGGTTCATCGCAGAAACGTCGGCCCTGGCGAAGGAATACGAGCAGCAGTACAACGACGGCCTCATCACCCAGGGCGAGAAATACAACAAGGTCGTCGACGCCTGGGCGAAGTGTTCGGACAAGCTCGCCGAGGAGATGATGGCCGGCATCTCGGCGGTGCGCAAGGACGAGCACGGCCGCGACCGGCCGATCAACTCGATCTACATGATGTCGCATTCGGGCGCGCGCGGCTCGCCCACGCAGATGCGCCAGCTCGCCGCGATGCGCGGGCTCATGGCCAAGCCCTCGGGCGAAATCATCGAGAGCCCGATCATCTCCAACTTCAAGGAGGGCCTCTCGGTTCTCGAGTACTTCAACTCGACCCACGGCGCCCGCAAGGGCCTCGCGGACACCGCGTTGAAGACCGCGAACTCGGGTTATCTCACTCGCCGGCTGGTCGACGTGGCGCAGGATTCGATCATCACCATGCCCGATTGCGGGTCGAAGCGCGGCATCAGCATGCGCGCGATCGTCGACGCGGGCACGGTGGTGGCCTCGCTTGGGTCGCGCATCCTCGGCCGCACCTCGGCGGAAGCGCTGCGCGACGCCGACGGCAAGGTGATCGTCGAGGCCGGGCGGATGATCGTCGAAGAGGACATGCCGGCGATCAACACCGCTGGCATCCAGGAGGTGAAGATCCGCTCCGTCCTCACCTGCGAGGCGAAGAACGGCGTCTGCGGCGCCTGCTATGGCCGCGACCTCGCGCGAGGCACGCCGGTCAACATGGGCGAGGCGGTCGGCGTCATCGCCGCGCAGTCGATCGGCGAACCGGGCACGCAGCTCACGATGCGCACCTTCCACATCGGCGGCGCGGCCCAGCTCGCGGACCAGTCGTTCATCGAATCGAACTTCGACGGCGAGGTGAAGATCCGCAACCGCAACCTCGCGCGCAACGCCAACGGCGACCTCATGGCGATGGCCCGCAACGTCGCGGTCGTCATCACCGATCGCAGCGGGGCCGAGCGCGCGGTGCACCGGGTGCAATACGGCGCCCGCCTCAAGGTCGACGAGGGCGACAAGATCAAGCGCGGGCAGAGGATCGCCGAATGGGATCCGTTCACCCGGCCTGTTCTTACCGAGGTCGACGGGGTGATCGGGTTCGAGGATCTGGTCGAAGGCGTGTCAATGTCCGAGCAGGTCGACGAAGCGACCGGCATCGCCAAGCGCATCGTCACCGACTGGCGCTCGACGCCCCGCACGGCGGGTCTCAAGCCGGCGATGGTGATCAAGGGCAAGGACGGCAAGATCGCCAAGCTGCCGCGCGGCGGAGACGCGCGCTATGCGCTCTCGGTCGAATTGATCATTTCGTTCGAGCCAGGCGCGACGGTGAAAGCGGGCGACGTCATCGCCCGCATCTCGATCAACAGCGCCAAGACCCGCGACATCACCGGCGGTCTGCCGCGGGTGGCGGAGCTGTTCGAGGCGCGCAGGCCGAAGGACCACGCGATCATCGCCGAGATCTCGGGCACGGTGAGGTTCGGACGCGACTTCAAGAACAAGCAGCGTCTGAGCATCGAGCCGAGCGAGGAGGGCGTCGAGGCGGTCGAGTACCTGATCCCGAAGTCGAAGCACATTCACCTTCAGGACGGCGACGTGATCGAGAAGGGCGAGTATATCGTCGACGGCAATCCCGCTCCGCACGACATTCTCGCCATCAAGGGCGTCGAGGAGCTGGCCGCCTATCTCGTCAACGAGATCCAGGAGGTCTATCGCCTCCAGGGCGTCAGCATCAACGACAAGCACATCGAGGTGATCGTGCGCCAGATGCTGCAGAAGGTCGACATCACCGACGCCGGCGACACCGACTTCCTGCTCGGCGAGCAGGTCGACGCTTCCGATCTCGAGGCGGCGAACGAGGCGGTCACCTCCGAGGGCAAGAAGCCCGCGGTCGGAACGCCGGTGCTGCTCGGCATCACCAAGGCGAGTCTGCAGACGCGCTCCTTCATCTCGGCGGCGTCGTTCCAGGAGACGACGCGGGTGCTGACCGAAGCCGCGGTCAACGGCAAGGTCGATACGCTCGAAGGCCTCAAGGAGAACGTGATCGTTGGCCGGCTGATCCCGGCCGGCACCGGCGCGGCAGTGGCGAAACTGCGCTCGATCGCAGCGATGCGCGACACCTTGATCCTGGCGCAGAAGGCGGAGGCCGCCGCGGCGGCGCCCGCTCTGCCGCTCGCGGCGCCCGCGCTCGAGCCGGCGCCGGCTGCGCGCAGCAAGGCCCGCGCCTCAGCGGGCTGAGGCGGAACCCCTCTCCCTCGGGAGAGGGGCAGGGGTGAGGGCCGCGCTCATGGCCTCGCGAGAAAGGTGCGCCACGCGCCCGACGCACGGGCGTTGACGAGTTGGCCGCGAGGGCGGCGCGTTCAATAAGCCGATATGCTTGCGACGAAGGCGCTATCGCGCCTATCGGCGCGGGCGGAAGGCTCGGTCGGCCTGAGCGCTTCCGGGCGCTCACGAAAACCCGGTCGAGAGCCCGCAACGGCTGACCTCGAAGAGCCTTTGATGCTCCACCATTCCTTGCTCTGCGGAGGTGACAAGCCGGTTGGCCCTATCCCATCGGGTGACTGCGAGGCGTCGGGAACAAAAGAGGAACAAATCCTTGCCAATTTCCCGAATCCCTGCCTATGGTCATTTAAGGATTGGCGGCGGCGGCCCGGGGAAGTTTGGATGACGAAGAGGGTTGTCTGGCGCGGTTCGCGATGGAGAGCTTCGGCCGTGCGCCAGTCTCAGGGCAGGGGAGAAAAATCCTTTTTTCGCGCGTAACCCTTTGAAGAGCCCCGATTCCAAAAAACAAAAGAAAGGAAATGACAGGCTTTTGGTTTTTGTAGGTTTTCGTAGGCGCCGCTCGATTTCGGCGGCCGGGGCTGGATTTGCAGCCGCGAACGTGGCGCTAGGCGCCCGCCAGCACCTGCACCGCCCGGTCGAGCTGCGGGTCGCCGCCGGCGGCGTAGCGCGAATCGAACTTGACCTCGATGGTCGGCTCGACGCCGACGCCTTCGAGGCGCTTCCCGTCCACGAGCACGTCCTCGACCGCGAGCAGGAGCAGCCCGTCGTCGCCGATCAGGAAGGCGGTCGCGGCGAGCACGGCGCCTTCGGTGCGCTGGCCGACGAGTTCGCCGAGCCGATACTCTTTGAACCCGTAGGCGAGCACTTCCTTGCCGCTGCGGGTGCCCTGATTGATCAGCATCGCCACGGGCTTCCGCCATTTGACGTCGACGAGGCCAGTCTCGCCGTTGCGGTCCTTGACCTGCATCGTCGGCGCGCGCGGATTGAAGAGATCGAGATATTGCGGCTGCGCGCCGCCCCATCCGCCGCGCAGATCCCAGATCAGCGCGTCGGCGTCCTTCAGCGCCCCCTCGCCGATGAGCTCCTCGAGCGCGGACTGATACCTGCGATTGGCGTAGGACCAGACGCGCACATAGCCGACGCGCGCCCCATTGCCGGCGACGATGACGCGGGCGCTCGCCTCGAGGCCGTGCAGGAACATCGCGCCGGGGCGAAGATCCGCCGGCGTTACGCTGATCGAAATCGGCGCCGCGCCGGAAGCACGGCGGATTTGAAGCGAAACTGGCGCCCCGACCTTGCCGCGGAAGGAGTTCGACCGGGCGGAACGGACGGCCGTCCGCCGAGAGGATTTCATCGCCGACCAGAACCCCGGCCTGATGCGCTGGCGCGCCCTCGATCACCCCCGTTACGAAGGCGCTTCCTTCGCCGTCGGGCTCGGTGAATGCGCCGATCCCCGGATAGGCCACCTCGCCCTTCGGGAACACCCGCTCAAGGCCGCGATGCTCGAGCGCGCCGACAAAAATGTCCGCGAGCTGATAATAAGCCGGATCTTCAGGCGTGTAGTAATGGGTGTGGGAGGCGCCGAGCTCCGCCAGCATCGCGTTGATCGTGGCGGCTGCGTCCTCCCTCGAGCGCGCGGAGACCGCCTGCGGACGATAGCGGGTCCGCGCCGCCTGCCAGTCGAGGCCATGCAGGCTTGGGTCGTAGAAGCGGTCGCGGACGAGGTCCCAGACCTGGTCGAAGTCGGCCGAATTCAGCGCCGGCCGCGGATCGCCGGGCGCGTCCCCCGTCTGAGCGGCCGCCGGCCAGGCGCCGAAGGCCGCCGCCCCCGCCGCGAGAGCCAGAACATCCCTGCGCGTCGCATTCATTGAGTTCAGGGGGCTTCCGATTGCAAGACGACGCCGAGCGACGCCTTGGCCATTCCGGAGCGGGCGGCTGAGGGCGAGCGTTTCCGCTGGTTAGGCTTGAATCGAGGCCCCCATGTGACTGCGGCGCGGCAATTCGCCGTATGAAGAGGCGCTGAGGCGGCGGGTCGAACGAACTGATGGATTGATCCGCGAGCCTTAATTATTGTCCATCCTCGGGGCGACTGGCGGAAAAAGGGGTTGACGCGCTCTGACCGCTTGAATATGTTCCGCGCGCTTTCGACAGGCTGTAGAGCTTCGCTGTATCGGGCGACGCGTCCGATACCCAACGGCTCTAAACGCTGACGATCCTATCGAAGACGAGCCATACCGGCCCTTACGGGGCCGGTTCTGTTTCGCATGATCGCCGGCTTCGCGCCGCGTGATCCTCTGCCTCGGCGGCGCCCAAAGCCCCATGCGGGTTTCCTGGGCGCTGTTGGTTTCGCGCGTTGCCTTCAGGGCTTTGCGCGAAGGTTCGACGATGGGTTTGGATTTTTGTTCGGCTCGAAAACCGGACGCAGAGGGAACTGAGGTTTAGAGGCGACATGCCGACGATCAGCCAGTTGATCCGCAAGCCGCGGCAACCGAAGACCTACCGCGAGAAGGCCCGCCATCTTCAGGCGAGCCCGCAGAAGCGCGGCGTATGCACGCGCGTCTACACGACGACGCCGAAGAAGCCGAATTCGGCGCTCCGCAAGGTCGCCAAGGTGCGGCTGACCAACGGGTTTGAAGTCATCGGATACATTCCCGGCGAAGGCCACAATCTTCAGGAGCATTCGGTGGTCATGATCCGCGGCGGCCGCGTCAAGGACCTGCCGGGCGTCCGCTACCACATCCTGCGCGGCGTGCTCGACACGCAAGGGGTCAAGGACCGCAAGCAGCGCCGGTCGAAATACGGCGCCAAGCGGCCGAAGTGACCCTGAGCGAAAGAGAAGGGTGATGCCCGGACCGAGCGACGCGATGATCCGGGGATCTCGCAGAAAGTTTTCATTCACGGCCGAGACAAGTCGGCCAAGACGAAGAGAGAGTTAGGCCATGTCCCGCCGGCATTCCGCCGAAAAACGCGAGATCATCCCGGACGCCAAATATGGCGACGTGGTGGTGGCGAAGTTCATGAACACGATCATGTACGAGGGCAAGAAGTCGGTCGCTGAGTTGATCGTTTACGGCGCGCTGGACAGCGTCGAGGCGAAGGCCAAGAGCGACCCGCTCGCCGTCTTCAAACAGGCGCTCGAGAATGTCGCCCCGTCGGTCGAGGTGCGCTCGCGCCGGGTCGGCGGCGCGACCTATCAGGTCCCGGTTGAGGTACGCACCGATCGCCGGCAGGCGCTCGCGATCCGCTGGATCATAACGGCCGCCCGCGACCGCAACGACAAGACCATGGTCGACCGGCTCTCCGCCGAACTGCTTGACGCCTCGAACAACCGCGGCGCCGCGGTCAAGAAGCGCGAAGACACGCACCGCATGGCGGAAGCGAACCGCGCCTTCGCCCACTACCGCTGGTAATCGGCGGGATCAGAGATCATGGCGCGCAGCCACGCTATCGAGGACTATCGGAACTTCGGCATCATGGCGCATATTGATGCCGGAAAGACGACGACGACCGAGCGCATCCTCTATTATTCCGGCAAGTCGCATAAGATCGGCGAAGTGCACGACGGCGCCGCGACCATGGACTGGATGGAGCAGGAGCAGGAGCGCGGCATCACGATCACGTCCGCCGCGACCACCACCTTCTGGCAGGACAAGCGCCTCAACATCATCGACACGCCCGGCCACGTCGACTTCACGATCGAAGTCGAGCGCAGCTTGCGTGTGCTCGACGGCGCGGTGTGCGTGCTCGACGGCAACCAGGGGGTCGAACCGCAGACGGAGACGGTCTGGCGCCAAGCCGACAAATACGGCGTTCCGCGGATCGTATTCGTCAACAAGATGGACAAGATCGGGGCTGATTTCTCCCGCTGCGTCGAAGAGATCAAGACCAAGGTCGGCGGCCGTCCGGTCTGCCTCCAACTCCCGATCGGCTCCGAGTCCAGTTTCAAGGGTGTTATCGATCTCCTGCGCATGAAGGCGGTCGTCTGGGAGGACGAGGGCCTTGGCGCGAAGTACCACGACGAGGATATTCCCGCCGATCTCAAGGCGAAGGCGGAGGAATTTCGCCACACGCTGATCGAGACGGCCGTCGAACTCGACGACGACGTGATGACTGCCTACCTCGACGGGCAGGAGCCGGATATCGACACGTTGAAGCGCCTCGTTCGCAAGGCGGTCAAACAGATTTCGTTTGTTCCGGTGCTGTGTGGCTCGGCGTTCAAGAACAAGGGCGTGCAGCCCCTTCTGGACGCGGTCGTCGATTATCTGCCTTCGCCTGTCGATCGCGGCGGCATCAAGGGCATCGATATGGATTCCGGCAAGGAAGTCATTCGCATGCCCAGCGATTCCGAGCCGTTCTCCATGCTCGGCTTCAAGATCATGGACGACCCGTTCGTCGGCACCATCACCTTCTGCCGCGTCTATTCGGGCAAGATTGAATCCGGCTCGACCGTATTGAACTCGACCAAGGATAAGCGCGAGCGCGTCGGGCGCATGCTGCTCATGCACGCCAACAACCGCGAGGACATCAAGGAAGCGTTCGCCGGCGACATTGTCGCGCTTGCGGGCCTCAAGGATACGCGCACCGGCGACACGCTGTGCGACATGCAGAAGCCGGTGATCCTGGAAAAGATGGAGTTCCCGGATCCTGTCATCGAGATCGCGATCGAGCCGAAGTCGAAAGCCGACCAGGAGAAGCTTGGGGTCGCGCTGTCGAAGCTTGCCGCTGAAGACCCTTCGTTCCGCGTCTCGACCGACCCCGAGTTGGGTCAGACCATCCTCAAGGGCATGGGCGAACTGCATCTCGACATCAAGGTCGACATCCTCAAACGCACCTACAAAGTCGACGCCAACATCGGTGCGCCGCAGGTCGCCTATCGCGAGACGCTGAGCAAGAAGAGCGAGATCAACTACACCCACAAGAAGCAGTCGGGCGGCTCGGGCCAGTTCGCGCGCGTGGTCATGACCTTCGAGCCCGCAGGGCCCGGCGCGGGCTCGTCGTTCGAATCGAAAGTCGTCGGGGGCGCGGTGCCGAAGGAATATATTCCCGGCGTCGAGAAGGGCGTGAACAGCGTGCTGACGTCCGGAGTGCTGGCGGGCTTTCCGGTGGTCGACGTCAAGGCGACGCTGATCGACGGCGCCTACCACGACGTCGACTCATCGGCGCTGGCGTTCGAGATCGCCGCCCGCGCCGCCTTCCGCGAAGGCCTGCAGAAGGGCGGCTCGGTTCTGCTCGAGCCGATCATGAAGGTGGAAGTGGTGACCCCGGAAGAGCACACCGGCTACGTGATGGGCGACCTCCTGTCGCGGCGCGGGCACGTCCAGGGTCAGGACATGCGTGCGAACGCCGTCGTCATCAATGCGATGGTGCCGCTCTCCAACATGTTCGGCTACGTCAACCAGCTGCGCTCCGGCACCCAGGGGCGCGCCAACTTCACCATGCAGTTCGACCACTATGAACAGGTCCCGGGGAGCATCGCGACCGAGATCATCGAGAAATTCAAGTGAGGCGTGCGTAAAGCGCGTCGCGAATGAAGGGCCACGAAGAGGAGTCCGGCCATGGCCAAGGAAAAGTTTGCGCGTAACAAGCCCCATTGCAACATTGGCACGATCGGCCATGTCGACCATGGCAAGACGTCGTTGACGGCCGCGATCACCAAGGTTCTGGCCGAGACGGGCGGCGCGACCTACACCGCCTACGACCAGATCGACAAGGCGCCGGAAGAGAAGGCTCGCGGCATCACGATCTCGACCGCGCATGTCGAGTACGAGACCAAGAAGCGCCATTACGCCCATGTCGACTGCCCCGGCCACGCCGACTACGTGAAGAACATGATCACCGGCGCCGCGCAGATGGACGGCGCGATCCTCGTCGTGTCGGCCGCCGACGGGCCGATGCCGCAGACCCGCGAGCACATTCTGCTCGCCCGCCAGGTCGGCGTTCCGGCGCTGGTCGTGTACTTGAACAAGGTCGACATGGTCGACGATCCGGAGCTGCTCGAACTGGTCGAGCTCGAAGTCCGCGAGCTTCTGTCGAAATACGAGTTCCCCGGCGACGACATTCCGATCATCAAGGGCTCGGCGCTTATGGCGCTCGAGAACAAGACCCCCGAGATGGGCCACGACTCGATCCTGAAGCTCATGGAGGCGGTCGACGCCTATATCCCGCAGCCCGAGCGTCCGAAAGACCAGCCGTTCCTCATGCCGGTCGAAGACGTGTTCTCGATCTCGGGTCGCGGCACCGTCGTCACCGGCCGTATCGAGCGCGGCATCATCAAGGTCGGCGAGGAAGTCGAGATCGTCGGCCTCAAGCCCACCCTCAAGACGACCGTGACCGGCGTCGAAATGTTCCGCAAGCTGCTCGATCAGGGCGAGGCCGGCGACAACGTTGGCTGCCTCCTGCGTGGCACGAAGCGTGAAGAAGTCGAGCGCGGCCAGGTGCTGTGCAAGCCGGGCACGGTCAAGCCGCACACCAAGTTCAAGGCCGAGGCCTACATTCTCACCAAGGAAGAGGGCGGCCGGCACACGCCCTTCTTCACCAATTACCGCCCGCAGTTCTACTTCCGCACCACCGACGTGACCGGGATCGTGCAATTGCCCCAGGGCACGGAAATGGTGATGCCGGGCGACAACGTCACGATTGACGTCTCGCTCATTGTTCCGATCGCGATGGAGGAGAAGTTGCGCTTCGCCATCCGCGAAGGCGGCCGCACGGTCGGCTCGGGCGTCGTGGTTTCGATCACCGAGTGAGCGTAGCGACCAGCGAAATCGGGCGGGGCGCAGCTTCCCGCCCGGGCCGGCAGGGATTTGACACATGAACACGCAAAATATCCGCATCCGTCTGAAGGCGTTCGATCACCGCGTGCTCGACGCTTCGACGAAGGAAATCGTGTCCACGGCCAAGCGGACCGGGGCCAGGGTTCGCGGACCGATTCCCCTGCCGACCCGGATCGAGAAATTCACCGTCAACCGGTCGCCCCATGTCGACAAGAAGTCGCGCGAGCAGTTCGAAATTCGCACGCACAAACGGGTGCTCGACATCGTTGACCCGACGCCGCAGACGGTCGACGCGCTGATGAAGCTCGATCTGGCCGCCGGCGTCGACGTCGAAATCAAGCTCTGAGAGGAATTTGACGAGCGTCGGCGAAGGGTTCTCCTCAAAGGCGCTCTCGAAGGATAAACGCCAATGCGTTCAGGCATCATCGCAAAGAAGCTCGGCATGTCCCGCGTCTTCACCGACGCAGGCGACCATGTGCCGGTCACCGTCCTGCAGCTCGAGGGCTGCCAGGTGGTCGCGCATCGCACGCAGGAGAAGAACGGCTATACCGCGCTCCAGGTCGGCGTCGGCAAGGCCAAGGTCAAGAACGTGTCGAAGGCCGAGCGCGGCCGTTTCGCCGTCGCCCATGTCGAGCCGAAGATGCGGCTCGCCGAGTTCCGCGTCGCCGAAGACAAGATGATCCCGGTCGGAGCGGAGATCACCGCCGATCACTTCACCGTCGGGCAATATGTGGACGTCACGGGCGTCACCCTCGGCAAAGGCTTCGCCGGCGGCATGAAGCGCTGGAATTTCGGCGGCCTGCGCGCGACCCACGGCGTGTCGATCTCACATCGATCGATCGGCTCGACCGGCGGCCGCCAGGACCCCGGCAAGACGTGGAAGAACAAGAAGATGGCCGGCCACATGGGGGTCGACAAGGTGACGACGCAGAATCTGCGCGTCGTGAGCACCGATGTCGAGCGCGGGCTAATTCTGGTCGAGGGCGCGGTGCCAGGTCACGCCGGCGGGTGGATCGCGGTGCGCGACGCGGTGAAGAAGCCGTTGCCGAAGGACGCGCCTGTCCCCGGCAAGTTCCGCGTTCACCCCGATGCGGCGGCGGCCCCGCCAGCCGAAGCCGCGCAGGGAGAGTGACGCCGATGAAATTCGACATGACCTCGATCGACGGCTCGGCCGCCGGCTCGCTCGAACTGAGCGACGCCGTGTTCGGCCTCGAGCCGCGCGCCGATCTCATCGCGCGCATGGTGCGTTGGCAGCTCGCCAAGCGCCAGGCCGGCACCCATCAGACGCTGGGGCGCGCCGACATCCATCGCACCGGCAAGAAGATGTACAAGCAGAAGGGCACTGGCGGCGCCCGTCACGGCTCGGCCCGGGTCCCGCAGTTCCGCGGCGGCGGGCGCGCCATGGGTCCGGTCACGCGCAGCCACGCCCACGACTTGCCGAAAAAGGTGCGCGCGCTCGCCTTGCGGCACGCGCTTTCGGCCAAAGTGCGGGCTGGCGGGCTCGTGATCTGGGAAAACGCCGACGTTGCGGAGGCCAGGACGAAGGCCTTGCGCGCAACGTTCGAAAAGGCGGCCCTCAAGAATGCGCTCATCATCGACGGCGCCGAGCCAAAGACGAAGTTCGCCGTCGCCGCCCGGAACCTCCCGCAGATCGATGTGCTGCCGGTCCAGGGCGTCAATGTCTACGACATCATGCGGCGCGAGAAGCTGGTGTTGACCAGGGCCGCGGTTGAAGCGCTGGAGGCGCGGTTCAAATGATCAAGGACGTGCGCCATTACGACGCGATCGTCGCCCCCGTGATCACGGAAAAGGCCACGCTCGCCTCTGAAAGCAACCAATTTGTGTTCAAGGTCGCACGCAACGCGACCAAGCCGCAGATCAAGGCGGCGATCGAGCAGCTGTTCGACGTCAAGGTGACGGCGGTCAACACGCTTCTGCGCAAGGGCAAGACCAAGGCGTTCCGGGGCGTGCGCGGGCGTCAGCAGGACATGAAGAAGGCGGTCGTCACGCTTGCCGACGGCTACCGCATCGACATGACGACCGGACTTCTGAGGGACGAGAACCATGGCGCTCAAGACATTCAAGCCGATCACGCCGGGTCTTCGCCAGCTCGCGCTCGTCGACCGCAGCGACCTCTTCAAAGGCAAGCCGGTCAAGGCGCTGACCGTCGGCAAGTCCGAGAAGGGCGGGCGCAACAATGCCGGGCGGGTTACCGTCCGCTTCCGCGGCGGTGGCCACAAGCAGGCCTATCGCATCGTCGATTTCAAGCGGCGCAAGCTTGACGCCCCGGGCAAGGTCGAGCGGCTGGAATACGATCCCAACCGCACGAGCTTTATCGCGCTGATCAAATATGCCGACGGCGAGCAAGCCTACATTATCGCGCCCCAGCGTCTTTCGGTCGGGGACGAGGTGATCGCTGGCGTTCAGGTCGACGTGAAGCCCGGCAACGCGATGCCGCTCGCCAGCATCCCTGTCGGCACGATCGTCCACAACGTCGAGATGAAGGTCGGCAAGGGCGGCGCCATTGCGCGCTCCGCCGGAACCTACGCGCAGATCGTCAGCCGTGACCAGGGCTATGTTTCGCTGCGCCTCAGTTCTGGCGAGCAGCGGCTCATTCATGGTCAGTGTTTCGCCTCGATCGGCGCGGTCTCCAATCCCGACCATATGAACGCCTCGCTGGGCAAGGCCGGCCGCAACCGCTGGCTCGGACATCGCCCGCACAACCGCGGGGTCACCATGAACCCGGTCGACCATCCGCACGGCGGCGGCGAAGGGCGCACATCGGGCGGCCGGCATCCGGTCAGTCCATGGGGCAAGCCGACCAAGGGCAAGAAGACACGTTCGAACAAGGCGACCGACAAATTCATTGTCGCATCGCGGCATGTACGCAAGAAGAGAGGCTGAGCCATGACGCGCTCGATCTGGAAGGGTCCCTTCGTGGACGGCTATCTGCTAAGGAAAGCGGACGCCGCACGTGGATCTGGCCGCTCCGACATCATCAAGATCTGGAGCCGGCGTTCGACCATCCTGCCGCAGTTCGTCGGTCTCACGTTCGGCGTCTACAACGGCCACAAGCACATTCCGGTGCTCGTGTCGGAGGAGATGATCGGCCACAAGTTTGGGGAATTCGCCCCGACCCGCACCTTTCACGGCCATTCCGCCGACAAGAAGGCCAAGAGGGCTTAAGCGCCGATGTCCAAACCATCCAATCCGCGCCGTCAGGCGGAGAACGAAGCCAAGGCGACGACGCGCATGCTGCGCGTGAGCCCTCAGAAGCTCAACCTTCTCGCCCAGCTCATCCGCGGCAAGAAAGTCGCGACCGCGCTCGCCGATCTCCAATTCTCCAACAAGAGGATTTCGGTCGAAGTGAAGAAGACGCTCGAATTGGCAATCGCCAACGCCGAGAACAACCATGATCTCGACGTCGACGATCTCGTCGTCGCCCAGGCCTGGGTCGGCAAGGACATGGTGCTGAAGCGCTTCAGTCCGCGCGCGCGCGGCCGGGCGGGGCGGATCGAGAAGCCGTTTGCGAACATCACCATCGTCGTGCGGGAAGTCGCCGCCGCGGACGCCAAGGCCGCTTAGGAAGAGAGATTTTTCAGCATGGGACAGAAGATCAATCCGATCGGGCTGCGCCTCGGCGTCAACCGCACCTGGGATTCGCGCTGGTACTCGAGCAAGGGCGAATACGGCAAGCTGTTGCACGAGGATATGAAGATCCGCGATTCGCTGGCCAAGAGCCTGAAACAGGCGGCGATTTCGAAGATCGTCATCGAGCGCCCGCACAAGAAGGCGCGCATCAACATTCATTCCGCCCGCCCCGGGGTCGTGATCGGCAAGAAAGGCGCCGATATCGAGAAGCTCCGGAAACAGGTGGCCAAGCTCACAAGCTCGGAAGTCGCGATCAACATCGTTGAAGTTCGCAAGCCGGAGATCGACGCCACCCTGGTCGCCGAATCGATCGCCCAGCAGCTCGAGCGTCGCGTGGCGTTTCGGCGAGCCATGAAGCGCGCGGTTCAGTCGGCGATGCGACTCGGCGCCGAGGGAATCCGGATCAACTGCTCAGGCCGGCTGGGCGGGGCGGAAATCGCGCGACAGGAATGGTATCGCGAGGGCCGTGTGCCGCTGCACACCCTGCGCGCCGACGTCGACTACGGCGTCGCCACCGCGCATACCGCCTACGGCACCTGCGGGATCAAGGTATGGATCTTCAAGGGCGAGATCCTCGAGCACGATCCGATGGCCCAGGACAAGCGCCTGGCCGAAGCGGACCATTCCTCGACCCACCGTCCGCGCCGCGAGCCGCGCGAGCGCGACCGCGAGCACGCTCGCGAAGCGGTCTGACGAGCGCATTGGCGAAAGTTTACGATCATGATGCAGCCAAAGAGATCCAAGTTCCGCAAAGCCTTCAAGGGCCGCATTCACGGCAATGCGAAGGGTGGATACGCGCTCAATTTCGGCGAATTCGGGCTCAAGGCGATGGAGCCCGAGCGCGTCACCGCGCGCCAGATCGAGGCCGCCCGCCGGGCGCTGACCCGGCACATGAAGCGCGCCGGCCGGGTCTGGATCCGGGTGTTTCCCGACGTGCCCGTGTCGAAGAAGCCGATCGAAGTGCGGATGGGCAAGGGCAAGGGCGCCCCGGAATTTTGGGTTGTGCGCGTCGCGCCTGGCCGCATCATGTTCGAAGTCGACGGCGTGCCGGAGAATCTTGCGCGGGAAGCCTTCCTGCTGGCCGCGGCGAAGCTGCCGATCAAGACGCGCTTCGTCCAGCGCATCGCGGAATAGGGGCGCGACACATGAAATCCTCCAGCCGACTTTCCGACCTTCGCGTCATGACCGAGGATCAGCTCAACGACGAGGCGCTCAAGCTCAAGAAGGAGCAGTTCAATCTGCGATTCCAGAAGGCGAGCGGCCAATTGCAGGACACGGCGCGGGTGCGCGTCGTGCGGCGCGACATCGCTCGCGTCATGACCATCGCCGCTCGGAAACGGACCTCCGCCAAGACCAAGACCAAGGACTAGCGACATTATGCCGAAGAGAATCTTGCAGGGCGTCGTCGTCAGCGACAAGCAGGAGAAGACGCTTGTGGTGAAGGTCGAACGCCGCTTCACCCATCCGCTTCTCAAGAAGACCGTGCGCCGGTCAAAGAACTACCATGCGCATGTCGAAAACAAGACCCAGAAGGTCGGCGATACCGTCTCGATCGAGGAGACGCGACCGATCTCGAAGCTCAAGCGCTGGATCGTCGTCGGCGAGACGGCGCCGAAGGCGTGAGCCGCGAACAGGACTGAGAGAGGCGACTAGGCCATGATACAGATGCAGACCAATCTCGACGTCGCCGACAATTCCGGCGCGCGGCGCGTGATGTGCATCAAGGTGCTGGGCGGATCGAAGCGCCGCTACGCCTCGATCGGCGACGTCATCGTCGTCTCGATCAAGGAGGCGATCCCGCGCGGCCGCGTGAAGAAGGGCGACGTGATGAAGGCTGTCGTCGTGCGCACCGCCAAGGACATCCGCCGCGCAGACGGTTCGGTGATCCGGTTCGACTCCAACGCCGC
Organism: uncultured Alphaproteobacteria bacterium; assembly: GCA_963761435.1. Lineage (GTDB taxonomy): Bacteria > Pseudomonadota > Alphaproteobacteria > Rhizobiales > Beijerinckiaceae > Roseiarcus. The sequence goes on from CAVXHJ010000020.1 coordinate 283,678, forward strand.
GGTCCTCATCAACAATCAGTCCGAGCCTGTTGGCACCCGCATCTTCGGGCCGGTGCCGCGCGAATTGCGCGCCAAGAACCACGTGAAGATCATCTCGCTCGCGCCGGAGGTGCTGTGATGGCAGCGAAGATCAAGAAGGGCGACAGGGTCGTCGTCTTGGCCGGGCGCGACAAGGGCAAGCGCGGTGAAGTTCGCGAGGTGATGCCGACCGAAAGCCGTGCGATCGTCGCCGGCGTCAATCTCGTGCGTCGCCATACGCGCCAGACGGCGCAGACGGAAGGCGGGATCATCACCAAGGAAGCGACGATCCATCTTTCGAATCTGGCGATAGCCGATCCCAAAACCGGCAAGCCGACGCGGGTCGGCTTCAAGACTCTCGACGACGGCCGCAAGGTGCGTGTCGCCAGGCGTTCCGGAGACCTGATCGATGGCTGAGAACAAGAACGAGAAGGGCGATAAGGCTGATAAGGGCGCCAAGCCCGGCAAGGCCGAGAAGTCCTCGCCCGCCGCCAAGGCTGGCAAGCCGGAAGCAGCCGCCGACGCCAAGGGCGCCAAGAGCAAGGCGCGCAAGGATGCAGGCGCGGAGATCGCCGCCGCCGGCGCGGTCAAGGCTCCGCCGAAGGACTATGTCGCGCGTCTCAAGAAGCTCTACCAGGACGAAATCGTGCCCAAACTCACCAAAGAGTTCGGGTACAAGAATGCGCTCGAAGTGCCGAGGCTCGACAAGATCGTCCTCAACATGGGAGTCGGCGAAGCGGTCAACGACACCAAGAAGGTCACCTCCGCCGCGGCCGACCTGTCCCTCATCGCCGGTCAGAAGCCGGTCGTGACGCGCGCCCGCAAAGCGATCTCGACCTTCAAGGTGCGCGAGAACATGCCGATCGGCGCCAAGGTCACATTGCGCAAGACCCGCATGTACGAGTTCCTCGATCGTCTGGTTACGGTCGCGCTGCCGCGCGTGCGCGACTTCCGCGGCCTCGATCCGAAGTCGTTCGACGGGCGCGGCAACTACGCGCTCGGCGTCAAGGAGCATATCATTTTTCCCGAGATCGACTACGACAAGGCCGAGGCCATGCTCGGGCTCGACATCGTCGTCTGCACGACGGCAAGGACCGACGCGGAAGCCAAGGCCCTGCTGCGCGAATTTAACTTCCCCTTCCGGCAGTGAGCACGAACACGGCGCTCAAACGCGGAAAATGGAGCCGATGAATGGCAAAGAAGAGTGCGATAGAGAATAACCTGCGCAAGCAGCGGTTGGTCAAGAAATACTCCGCTCGTCGCAAGCGTCTGCTCGACGTCGCCAACGATCAGGCGCGTCCGATGGAAGAGCGATTCGAAGCGCGCATCCGGCTTGCCGCGTTGCCGCGCAACGGCGCGATCGTTCGCGTGCGCAATCGCTGCCAGGTGACCGGCAGGCCGCGCGGCTATTATCGCAAGGTGAAGATGTCGCGCATCGCGTTGCGGGAACTCGGCAACCAGGGCCTGATTCCGGGCCTCGTCAAGTCGAGCTGGTGAGGAGGCAAGGATCATGGCGATGAACGATCCCCTCGGCGATATGCTCACACGCATCCGCAATGCGCAGATGCGCAAACGCGGCAAGGTCTCGACGCCCGGCTCGTCCCTGCGCAAGAAGGTTCTCGACGTCTTGGAGTTGGAAGGCTATATCCGCGGCTATTCGACCACGGATTACGCCAACGGCCGCACCGAGTTCGAAATCGAGCTCAAATATTTCGACGACCAGCCGGTCATCCGCAAGATTGAGCGCGTGTCCAAGCCGGGGCGCAGGGTTTATGCGACGGTCGACGCCATGCCTCGGGTCGCAAACGGGCTCGGCGTGTCGATCGTGTCAACGCCGAAAGGCGTGATGGCTGACCATTCCGCTCGCGAGAACAACGTCGGCGGCGAGGTCCTGTGCACCGTCTTCTAGACGGGCGCGAAGTTCGAGCAAACGGATTCATGTGATGTCTCGTATCGGCAAGAAGCCCGTCGTCATTCCTTCTGGCGTAACTGCGAAGCTGGATGGCCAGACGATCGCCGTCAAAGGCGCGAAGGGCGAATTGAAATTCACCGCGCCCGCCGAGGTCGCGATTTCCATCGACGGCGGCGCCGTCCATGTCATGCCGCACGGCGAAGACAAGCGCGCTCGCGCCATGTGGGGCACCGCGCGCGCGCAGGTGCAAAACCTGATCGGCGGGGTGACCAAGGGGTTCGAGAAGAAGCTCGAAATCAACGGCGTTGGCTACAAGGCCGCGGTTGCGGGCAAGAACTTGCAGCTTTCGCTTGGCTATAGCCACGACATCATGTTTCCGATTCCCGCCGGGGTGACGATCACCACGTCAAAGCCGACGGAAATCACCGTCGCCGGCATCGACAAGCGCCAGGTCGGCCAGATCGCCGCGGAAATCCGGGCGTTCCGGGGTCCCGAGCCCTATAAGGGCAAGGGCGTGAAATATGTCGGCGAATTCGTTTTCCGCAAGGAAGGCAAGAAGAAGTAAGAGGCGACGATGGTTAAGTCGAACTTGTCCGAGGGCCGACGCAAGGCGCGGGTCCGTCGTGCGGTCATCGCCCATTCGGGCGGCCGTCCGCGGCTCAGCGTGTTCAGGTCTTCGAAGCAGATTTACGCCCAGGTCATCGACGACGAACACGGCCGCACCATCGCCGCCGCTTCCTCGCTCGACAAGGCGATGCGCGAATTGTTCAAGACCGGCGCCAACGTCGAGGCTGCGCGTCGCGTCGGCAAGGAGCTTGCCGAACGGGCGAAGAAGGCTGGGGTCGGGAAAGTGGTCTTCGATCGCGGGAGCTACATGTATCACGGGCGCGTCAAGGCGCTGGCGGAAGGCGCCCGCGAGGGCGGGTTGGAATTCTAGCGGCGGCAAACGGAAGCGAAGCGGCGCCGTCCCGGAGCGCGCCGCATTTTATTCACTGATGGATGAACCCAATGGCGCGTGAAGGAGAAGGCGGCCGCGGCCGTGATCGCAATCGCGAGGACCGCGACAGCGAATTCGTCGATCGTCTCGTGCATATCAATCGCGTGGCGAAGGTGGTGAAGGGGGGCCGGCGTTTCGGTTTCGCTGCGCTCGTCGTCGTCGGCGACCAGAAGGGGCGTGTCGGCTTCGGCCACGGCAAGGCGCGCGAAGTGCCTGAGGCGATCCGCAAGGCGACCGAGGCCGCCAAGCGCGGCGTCGTGCGCGTGCCCTTGCGCGAAGGGCGGACGCTGCATCACGACGTCAACGGCCGGCATGGCGCGGGCCGGGTCGTGCTGCGGGCGGCGCCTGCCGGTACGGGCATTATCGCCGGCGGACCGATGCGCGCCGTATTTGAATCGCTTGGCGTTCACGATGTCGTCGCCAAGAGCCAGGGGTCGTCGAACCCCTACAACATGGTCCGCGCGACCTTTGACGCGCTGGCGCGCGAGGACAGTCCGCGTTCAGTCGCCCAGCGGCGCAATCTCAAGGTGTCGACCCTGCAGTCGCGCCGCCAGGGCGTCGAGGCCGACGCCGCCGATTCGTGAGAGAAAGAGAACGGATGAGCGTCGAGAAGACCATCACGCTGGAGCAGACCGGCAGCGCCATCGGGCGTCCGGGTTCGCAGCGCGCAACGCTGAGGGGCCTCGGCCTCGACAGGATCGGCCGGCGCTCGAGCGTTGCCGACACGCCCGCCAATCGCGGCATGATCGCCAAGGTCGCGCATCTCGTGCGCGTGGTCCACGGCCGGTAAGGATCGCTATCCATGAAACTCAACGAAGTGAGAGACAATCCCGGATCGTCGAAGCCACGCATTCGCGTCGGACGCGGCATCGGATCAGGCAAGGGCAAGCAGGCCGGCCGGGGCGGCAAGGGCCAGACCGCCCGCTCGGGCGTCCGCATCAAGGGCTTCGAAGGCGGGCAGATGCCCCTGCATCGCCGTCAGCCGAAGCGCGGCTTCACCCCGCCCGCCCGACTGATCTATAACGAGGTCAACCTGGGGCGCATCCAGCGTGCGATCGACGCCGGGAAACTCGACCCGGCCGAGCTGGTCACGGTCGAAAGCCTGATGAAAGCTGGGGTCGTCAACCGGCGACGCGACGGCGTCAAAATCCTTGGCGTCGGCGAATTGACCTCAAAGGCAAGCTTCGAAGTCGAGGCAGCGTCGAAAAGCGCCGCAGCGACAATCGAGAAGGCCGGCGGCAGCCTCAAGATGTTGCGGCAAGACGCCGCTCCTTCCGCCGCCTCCTGAGCGGCCGGTCGCCTCCGGGATGACATTGGCGCGGGCGACGACCATATGCTAGGGGCGTTTCCGCCAACGCCTGCCTCGGCTGGCGGGAGCAACCTGTCGTAAAAAAGGGCGCCAGTCGTGAGGCGCCGTCCGGAGCGAATCCGCCATGGCGTCGGCCGCCGAGCAACTCGCAGCCAATATCAACTGGTCCGCCTTCGCCAAGGCCGACGAGCTCAAGAAGCGCATCTGGTTCACTCTGGGCGCGTTGGTCATATTCCGGCTCGGGACCTATATTCCCCTTCCCGGCATTGACCCTGCGGCGTTCGAGGCCTCGTTCCTCGGGCAGAAGCAGGGCGTCCTCGACATGTTCAACATGTTCTCGGGCGGCGCCGTTCAGCGCATGGCGGTGTTTGCGCTCAACATCATGCCGTATATCTCGGCCTCGATCATCATCCAGCTCTTGAGCTCGGTCGTTCCCTCGCTCGAGGCGATCAAGAAAGAGGGCGAGCAGGGACGCAAGATTCTCAATCAGTACACGCGTTATCTGACGGTCGTGCTGGCGATCTTCCAGGCCTACGGGATCTCGATCGGGCTCGAAGGACGCGCTGGGATCGTCAGCGATCCGGGACTCCTGTTTCGCATCTCCACCATCGTGACGCTGACCGGGGGCACCATGTTCCTGGTCTGGCTCGGCGAACAGATTACGTCACGCGGGGTCGGCAACGGGTCGTCGCTCATCATTTTCGCCGGCATCGTCGCGCGATTGCCGCAAGCGGTGGTGGAGCTGTTCGAACTCGGCCGGCAGGGCTCGATATCGACCGGGCTGGTGCTGGCGGTCGTCGTCATGGTGTTCGTCGTCGTCGCCTTCATCGTGTTCATGGAACGGGCGCAGCGGCGGGTGCCGATCACCTATCCGCGGCGCCAGGTCGGCAACAAGATGTATGAGGGGCAAAGCTCGTTCCTGCCGCTGAAGCTCAATACGTCCGGCGTCATTCCGCCGATCTTCGCCTCCTCGCTGCTTCTGTTGCCGACGACAGTCGCCAATTTCGCTCAAGGGTCGTCGGGCTCGGGCGTGCTCTCGACGATCTCGGCGCTCCTCGGCCGGGGCAGCGCTCTCTATCTCATTCTCTATGCGGTGTTGATCGTCTTCTTCGCGTTCTTCTACACCGCTACCGTCTTCAATCCCTCCGACACCGCCGAGAATTTGAAAAAGCACGGCGGCTTTATTCCGGGCGTCAGGCCGGGCGAGCGCACGGCGCAATATATCGATTACGTTCTGACTCGGATCACGGTGCTCGGCGCGCTCTATCTCGCGGTGATCTGCCTCCTGCCGGAATGGCTCATTTCCTATGCGGCGCTGCCGTTCTATTTTGGCGGGACGTCGCTCCTGATCGTGGTCAACGTGACGATGGATACGGTGGCCCAGATTCACGGCCATCTGCAGGCGCATCAATATGAAGGCCTGATCAGAAAGGCCAGGTTGAAGGGGCGGAAACGATGAGGTTGATACTGCTCGGGCCTCCCGGGGCGGGAAAGGGCACGCAGGCGCAGAGGCTGGTGAAGACCCTGCACATTCCCCAATTGTCGACTGGCGACATGCTGCGCGCGGCGGTCGCGGCGGGAACGCCGATCGGGCGCAAGGCGAAAGCGGTGATGGAGTCGGGCGCGCTGGTGTCGGACGACATTGTCGTGGGCATTATCAATGACCGCATCGAAGAATCCGACGCCAGGCGGGGCTTCATCCTTGATGGATTTCCGCGCACGCTGGCGCAGGCGCGGGCGTTGGAGGCGATGCTGGCCGCCAAGGGGCTAAAGCTCGACGCCGCAATCGAATTGACGGTCGACGCGGCTAAACTCGTCCAGAGAATCGTCAGGCGCGCCGAGGAAGCGAAGGCCGCAGGGCTGCCGGCGCGAAAGGACGACGATCCGGAGGTGTTCAAGTCGCGTCTCGCCGCTTACGAACGGGACACCGCCGCCGTGACGCCGTTCTACTCCGAACGCGGAATTTTGCACGAAGTCGACGGCATGGCCCCCGTCGAGGGCGTCGCCAGAGCGATTGATGCGGTCCTTTCGGAGGTCGCCGCCGCGTGACGGCGCCGCCGCCAGAAGCCGAGGCGCTCGCCGAGCGAGGCGGCCACGCCGGCGTCATCGTGCTGAACCGTCCCAAGGCGCTGAACGCGCTCACTCTCACCATGGTGCGCTTGATTGCGGCCGCGCTCGACAGATGGGAGCGTGACGATTCTGTCGATCGGGTCATCATCCGTGCGGCGGGGGACCGCGCGTTTTGCGCTGGCGGGGATATCCGCCGCCTCTACGACCTCGGGCGCGCCGGTGATCATAACGCTCAACTGACGTTCTGGCGCGAAGAATATCAGCTCGACCACCGGATCAAGACCTATCCAAAACCGATCGTCGTCTTGGCGGACGGCATTACGATGGGCGGCGGCGTCGGGCTCTTGATGGCCGCGTCGCACCGGGTCGCGGGCGAACGTTTCGTCTTCGCCATGCCGGAGGTCGGCATCGGCTTCTTCCCCGACGTTGGGGCGGCTTGGTTCCTGCCGCGGCTGAAGCATCGCACAGGGGTCTATTTCGCGCTGACCGGCTTGCGCGCCGACGCCGGCGATGCGCTCGCGCTGGGCCTTGCTGAGACCTTTGTCTCCGGCGCTGCGTTTCCGGCGTTGGCGCGCGAGCTGGAAAACGATGAGCCGGTCGAGACCACGCTCTCCCGCTTCGCGGCTTCCCCGCCGCGCTCGGCGCTGATCGGCGAGGCCGACGGCATCGAGGCCTGTTTCTCCCGGCCCGATCGTGCGGCGATCATTGAATCGGTGCGCGAGGCGGAGACGCGCGGCCGCGCCTTTGCGGCTCCGGCGCGGGTTGCGATGCTGGAGAAGTCACCGACGAGCCAGGCGATCGCGCTGAGGCAGATGAAGCTCGGCTCAGCAATCGACTTTGACCAGGCGCTGGCCATGGACTATCGCATCGTTTCGCGAATTTGTCGTGGGCGCGATTTTTACGAGGGCGTTCGCGCCGTGATCGTCGACAAGGACAATCGCCCGAAATGGAGCCCGTCGCCGTCGACGGGTGACGTCGATGCCTATTTCGCGCCGCTCGGCGGCGACGAGCTGACGTTTCCGGCACACGGCGCATGAAATACATCATGCGACAGAGCCGCGATGGCGCGATCGACCTGATCGATCGCTCGCCGGCGGCGACCGACGACGGCGATTTCGCGTCGGCCATTTCGCGGCTCGGTTGGGGGACGGCGCTTATCTGGTACATGCGCACGCTCGCCTGGGTCTGGGTCGCCAAGGGCCTCTTCGACTGGGCGATTATTCTTGGCGCTTTTCCGGCGCTCGGCCAGTTCACAACGATGGCCCTGCCGCTTCAAGCGACGATCGTTGCTTTCGCATGTCTCGATTTGCTGGCCGCTATCGGTCTATGGCTGGCGGCGCCCTGGGGCGGCGCGATCTGGCTCTTGTGCGCGGTGGTCGAGGCCGCGTCGCCCATCCTCAGTCCGCGTGCAGCGGCGATCGGCTTTGGCGGCGCAGTTGTCAATGTCGCCCTCGTGGCGGGGTACTTCCTGCTGAGCTATCGCGCTGCACGCGAACGCGCCTGAGCGCCTTCCCAAGCGTTCGGCATAGGCCGAACAGCGTCGCGCTCGCCGAAGTTTGCGTCCTGTCAACGTAAACAAAGCCTTTGATTCAATTGAAATTTACCAGCGCAGGAAAACCTTGGATTCATCTTGACTCTTAAATCCGTATTCACGCGCTTACGTTACAGTTCAGCCCATAAGAGGAGCGAAGAAGCGTCGAATACGGACGAAAATTCAGAGGGGTGTGCTATGATTAACGCAGTCAGAACGCAGGATATTCCGGTCCGCTCGGAAACTGAACTTCGCGTGTCCGGCTTGTATCTTGAGACCTTGACAATGGTCGAGCGGCTTCATCGCCGGTTGCTTGACGTCATCAAGGATGAATTCGACCGTCGTGGACGCTCCGACATCAATGCCGTGCAGGCGTTGCTGTTGTATAATATCGGCGACAAGGAACTAACCGCGGGCGAATTGCGCACCCGCGGCTACTACCTCGGCTCGAATGTCTCCTACAACGTCAAGAAACTTGTCGAGATGGGCTTCCTCCACCATTCACGTTCGCGGATCGACCGGCGATCGGTTCGAATCAGCCTAACCGATCGGGGTAAGGAGGCGCACCGCATCGTCTCCAGCGTCTACGAGAAGCACGCCCGCACAATTGAGCAGATCGGCGGCATTCCCGGCGACGACTTCGCCCGCATGAACGCTTCCCTGCTACGCCTCGAGCGCTACTGGACCGACCAGATCAAATATCGCCTCTGAACACTCTCCGTTAACCTAAGAACGCTTCTGTCATACGGGCGTCCGCGGTGCGGGCGCCCGTCTTGTGTTTGACTCGCCCGAGCCATAAAAAGGCCCGACTGACCCATATGTTCGTGGCTCAGCCGGAGCCTCCAGTGAACGGCCCAACCCCGTTCGAGCGAGTTGGGTGGAGGCGGGTCGGGGCGGGATGCGCGGCGTCCTTCGTGGAGTTATGCAATTGATGCGTGGCATGATCGTCTCGCGGCTCTCACGCCGCGCATTTTTTGCCGCGACGGCAAGCGTAGCTTTTGCCGTCGCGCTCGGAACCGTCCCGTCCAAGGCCGAGGACCAAAACAGCAGTCAAGCGGAATGGCCGCAAAGCTATGAGTTGTCGCCGCATATGGCGGTCGGGCGCGAGGCGACTCCTATCCTGTCGGCGGCGACGAACGATGCGACGGAAGCGGCGATCCAAAAATATCAGGAGATCGTTGCGAATGGCGGCTGGAGTGCGGTGCCGACCGCCGTCGAGCTCAAGGTCGGCTCGAAATCGAAGGCCGTTGAAGCCCTGCGCCAGCGGCTCGTCGTGTCGGGGGACCTCGATCCGGTGGCGGGCGGGGGGCCGATCTTCGATTCGTTTGTCGAAGCGGCGGTCAAGCGCTTCCAGGCCCGACACGGCCTGAGCCAGACGGGCGTAGTCAATGAGGCGACCTTCACCGAACTCAACGTGCCCGCCGCCGCGCGACTGCAGCAACTCCAGACCAATATCGTCCGGCTGAAGGCCTATAGCGGCGACCTCGGCTCGCGCTTCGTGGTGGCGAACATCCCCGCGGCCTCGGTCGAGACGGTCGATGGCGGCGTTGTCTACTCCCATCACGCCGCTGGCGTCGGCAAGATCGACCGACAGTCGCCGATCATGCAGACCAAGGCGACCGAGATAAATTTCAATCCGTTCTGGACCGTGCCGCCGTCGCTGATCAAGAAGGATCTGATCCCGAAGATGAAGGCGGATCCGAATTATCTGACGGACGAGAAGATCCGAATCTTCAACAAGGACGGACAGGAGGTTTCTCCCTCGTCGATCGACTGGAACAGCAACGAGGCGACCAACTTTAAATACCGCCAGGACACCGGCGCCGATCTCAATTCGCTCGGCTTCGTGCGCATCAACATCGCCAACCCCTACGGCGTCTACATGCATGACACGCCGTCGAAGGGCATTTTTGGCGATGACTTCCGCTTCGTGTCCTCGGGCTGCATTCGGGTGCAGGACGTGCGCGACTATGTCGCCTGGCTGTTGAAGGACAACCCCGGTTGGGGCCGCGACCAGATCGACGCGGTCATCCGCTCCGGAGAGCGCGTCGACGTCAAGCTCACGCAACCCGTCAACGTCTACTGGATCTATATCACCGCCTGGGCGACTCCGGACGGCATCGTTCAGTTCCGGCCTGACGTCTATCAGCGCGACGGGGCGGGCCCGGGACCGCTTGCCTCCGCTGTTCCGTCACAGCCGATGGCGCTGCCGCAGGAGTAGTCGTCGCCGCTGGGCGTGGGACGGCGGGACCGCTCGGCGACCGATAAACACGTCTTGCCCCTGGCAGGCTCACCCATCGCGACCACGGGTTCGAAAACGAAGCCAAGTTGCGAACCCTGGCAAGGATGGTAGGATGCGTGAAGTTGGCGCCGGTGTCATATGACCGGCCGCCCAGAGGCTGCTGGCAGCGCCTCCAAGTCGCTTTGCAAATATCCATGGGGGGCCGTTCTTCGAGCCGCTTGATATATTTTGCGTCGCCATGAAATCGATGTGGGGATTGAAATGAGTTTGAACGAAGCAGTCGGGGGATCGACTTCGCGCCCGGCGAAATTCATCGACTATATTGCAATCATGCGGCTCGATCACGCAACCAAGCACGTGTTTGTTGTGCCTGGAATTATTCTTGCGCTGCTGCTGCGGGGTTCTCAGGTCAATATTAATGTCTGGTCTTTCGTGGCCGGGGCCTTGGTCGCGGTTTTGATCGCTTCGGCGAACTACGTCATCAATGAATGGCTGGATCGGGATTTTGACGCGCTGCACCCGACCAAGTCGGCGCGGACCGCCGTGCAAATTCGCCTGGAGGGATCGGTCGTCTGGGCGCAATGGTTGGTGCTGGTCGCCATTGGCCTTGCGATCGCGGCCTCCTCCAGCACGACAATGCTGTATGTCGCGATCGCCTTTGCCGCTCAGGGCATCATCTACAATGTCAAGCCGTTGCGGTCCAAGGACTATCCCTACGTCGACGTGCTCACCGAGTCCGTGAACAACCCTCTGAGGCTGATGATCGGCTGGGCGATGGTCGACCCGTCGACCTTGCCTCCCTCCAGCATACTCATCGGCTACTGGCTGGGCGGCGCCTTTCTGATGGGCGCGAAGCGCCTGTCGGAATACAGAGAAATCGTCGCCTCTCACGGACGCGACCTGCTGGTGCGCTATCGCGCGAGCTTCGCCGGCTATGATGAGATGAATTTGACCTCGTCGTGTCTGGTTTATGCGCTGTTGAGCTCAATGGCGCTTGCCATATTCTTCGTGAAATACAGAATTGAGTATATATTGGTTCTGCCCGCAATTGCGATTTTATTCGGAAAGTATCTGGCGCTCTCGATGCAGCCGGCGTCCACGGCGCAAAAGCCAGAGCGGCTATTTCGTGAAGGCGGTCTGATGACGATCGTTGTCGTGATCGTTTTGATTTTTGCCGTCTGTTCAGTTGTGAATATTCCGATGCTGGAGTCTTTGACAGCGCAGCAATATATCAAGCTAAACTAGTTTGATGCTGATTGACTGGAATTCATTCGATCTCGTTGTGTTCGACGTAGACGGGACGTTATACGATCAGAGGAAGTTGCGGCTGAGAATGGGGGGGAGACTTCTTCTCCATTGTCTCAAGTCCGCCAATACGAATACGGTACGAATATTGGGCGCGTACCGCAAATGGCGTGAAGAGCTGGCCGATCAAGGCGAAGAGAATTTCGAAGAGATCCTGATCCAGCGATTGGCCGCCCGCTATGGAAAGTCTCCGTCCGACATCCAGGCGATCGTCGGCGACTGGATGGAGACCAGACCTCTCCCGCTTCTCAGAGAGTGCAGGTATCCCGGAGTTGCGGAGCTGCTGGCGCTGCTTCGATCCGCCGGAAAGACCATCGGCGTGCTTTCCGACTATCCAGCGCAAGACAAGCTATCCCGGCTTGAGTTCGAGGCGGATTTCGTGGTTAGCGCCAGAGACGAAGAGGTCGCCGTGCTCAAACCACATCCCCGCGGCCTGCAGCGCCTCATGGCGCTCGCCGGGGTCGGGCCCGAAGCGACGGCGATGATCGGCGACCGCGCCGAGCGGGACGGGGAAATGGGACGGCGCGCGGGGGTGAAAACATACCTCCGCAGCGAAAAGCCAATTCCCGGCTGGGATTGCTTTGGCTCATATTACGACCTCCTCGGGTCCGCGCCGGCGAGCCGGATTTCCCGATGAACTTGGCGTAGACCCCTGTCTCATGTTTCGAGCCGAGCCTGATCCTCGATCCGCCCAAGGCTCTCCTCGCGCCCGAGCACCATGAGCACGTCGAAGATTCCCGGCGAGGTCGAGCGGCCCGTCAGCGCCGCGCGCAAGGGCTGGGCGACGACCCCGAGCTTGGCGCCCGCCTCCTCGGCGTAGGCGCGAACGGCGTGCTCGGCGCTCTCCGCCGTCCAGTCTTTGACGTCGGCGAGAAGCGGCAGCAGGTTCCTGAGATGAATCCGCCCGGCGCGGGCGAGAATCTCGTCGGCCTTCGCATCCATCTTGAGCGGGCGCGCGGCAAACAGGAAGCCTGCCCCGTCGAGAAGCTCGACCAGCGTTTTCGCGCGCTCCTTCAAGCCTGGAATCGCCGCGCGTAACTGGGCCCGCTTGCGGTCGTCGAGCCTCGTTGCGACCTCCGGGCCGCCGGGCAGATAGGGCAGGGCGCCGATGAGCGCGTCGAAGAGTTCGGCGTCGCCCGAGGCGCGCATGTAGTGGCCGTTGACGTTCTCGAGCTTGGCGTAGTCGAAACGCGATGGGGAGCGGCCGACGGCCGTCAGATCGAAGGCGGCGACGAGCTCCTCGGTATTGAAAAACTCCTTGTCGCCGTGACTCCAGCCAAGCCGCGCCAGGTAGTTGCGCAGCGCCGCCGGCAGGTAGCCCATGGCGCGATAGGCGTCGACGCCGAGCGCGCCGTGGCGCTTGGAGAGCTTCGCGCCATCTGGCCCATGAATGAGCGGGATATGCGCCAACGCCGGGACGTCCCAGCCGAGCGCCTGATAGATCTGGGTCTGCCGCGCGGCGTTGGTCAGGTGATCGTCGCCGCGGATGACATGGGTCACCCCCATGTCGTGATCGTCGACCACGACCGCGAGCATATAGGTCGGATTGCCGTCGGAACGCAGGAGCACGAGGTCGTCGAGGTCCTTGTTGGCGAAAACAACCTTGCCCTGGACGAGGTCGTCGATAATCGTTTCGCCCTCCTGCCGAGCGCGCAGCCGGATGACGGGCGCGACGCCCGGCGGCGCCTCCGCCGGGTCGCGGTCGCGCCAACGGCCGTCGTAACGCATCGGCTTGCCCTCGAGGCGGGCCTGCTCGCGCATCGCCTCAAGTTCCTGGGTGCTGGCGTAGCAGCGGTAGGCGCCGCCCGAAGCCAGGAGCTGGCGGGCGACCTCGCGATGGCGCTCGGCGCGCGCGAACTGGCTGATCGCCTCGCCGTCCCAATCGAGCCCGAGCCATTTCAGGCCATCGATGATGGCGGCCACCGCCGCCTCGGTCGAACGCTCGCGGTCCGTGTCCTCGATGCGCAGCAGGAACTTGCCGCCGAACCGCTTGGCGTAGAGCCAGTTGAACAGCGCCGTGCGCGCGCCCCCGATGTGCAGGAAGCCGGTCGGCGAAGGCGCGAAACGGGTGACGACTTGCGTCATGGGTTGCAGGGGCCTTCTTGAATGGGCGTGGAGGGGCTCGGTTCCCGGCCGGGCCGCCGCTCTATCACAAGGCGCTGGGCGCGCCAAAAGCGGCTCGATGCGCCGCGCTCCGCGGGATCATTCGCCGCTCGCGCTCGGCCGGTAAACATCTTATATCGGGAATATTGCTAGGTAAGCGCGCGCTAAACCGACGCGGAGCTCAGGGTCCTGACAGTCGGCACGCGCTTTGATTTGGGCAAGATCGGACCCGAGCGCTGCGACACGACGTAAGGATGACAGGCCATGTCTCCCGACACCGTAAAATATTTTGAGGGATTGCTGACGACCTATACCGACAACATCAGAATCTCCGACATCAAGTCGAATATCATTCTGTTCTTTCTGGCGATTTCGATCCCGACGGTCGCCGCCTTCCGCTTGCAGCTTCCAACCTATATGCCTTTGTTCTTTTTGCTGCTGCTGCCGCTGTTCTCGATCATTCTGTTGGTCCTGGCGATCTATCCGCGCTACGTGGTGACGCCGGGCTTCCCGTTCTTCATCAAGCGGTCGGTCAAGCCGGACGACTTCGTGACCCCGCCCGACGACGACAAGGAGCTCCTCGCTCTCTTCCGCACCCGTTGCGCCGCGCTGGCGAAGATCCTGTACTGGAAGATCTTTCTTTTCCGGATCGCGATGGCCGGATGCCTGGTCTATCTGGCGATTCTCTTCCTTCTCGCGGTCGGCGGGCTCTTCTTTCCGCTCCCGACCGAGAGCCGCTCCTGATGACCAAGGCGCGGCGGCGCCCGACAGGCGCCGGATGCGCGTTCGTCTTGTCTCGCCCGCGGTGGTAGGCTCCAGCCGGCAACCACGCGGCGGCGCTCGACCGAATGGACTTCGTCTTCATGTTGACGCGCAACGACGTGACGGTCGAGAACGCGCTCGACCTCGTCGAGGTCGCCCGCGGGCTTAGGGTTCGCCATATCGGCTTCAAGGACGTCGGCGCCGAGGCGGCGATGCTCGCGCGCCTGACCGCAGCCATTCGCGCCGCTGGGGCGAGCGCGTGGATGGAAGTCGTGGCGACGACGCGCGACGCCGAATTGCGCTCGGTCGCCATCGGCCGCGACCTCGGCGTGGACTTGCTCATGGGCGGGGTGCATGTCGAGGAGGCGTTGCGCATCCTCGACGGCTCGGCGACGCGCTATCTGCCGTTCGCCGGCAGGCCGAGCGGCCATCCGACCCGGCTCGGCGGCTCGGCGCCGGAGGTCGAGGCTCAATGCAAAGCCTTCGCGGCAATGGGATGCGCGGGCGTCGATATTCTCGCCTATCGCGCGACTGAAGCCGAGCCGCTCGATCTCATCGCGGCCTGCCGCAGGGGGTTTCTCGGTTCGGGCGCGGTCGTGGTCGCCGGATCGGTGAATTCCGCCGAGCGGGTCAACGCCGTTCGCGCCGCCGGCGCGGACGCCTTCACGATCGGCACGGCCGCCATCGACGCTTCCTACGCGCCCGGCGCCGGCCCGCTCGCGGCGCAGCTCAAGGCGGTTCTCGACGACTGCCGGACGGCGGCGCATCGATAAGGCCGGCGAAGGCGCCTATCGCTCGCCCGGCCGAACTTGAAGCCGACCGGTCAAGCCGCCGGCGAGCGCGCCGGCTTTTGGCTCTTATGGCGTTATCTGTTGGTCGACCGGTTTGCTGTTCGTTCGTCGAACCCTTGCCGTCATGGCCGGGCTTGTCCCGGCCATCCACGCCGGGCCGCCGCAAGAACGAGTCCCGCCTCGCCGCGACCGGCAGGAAGGCGGACGGTCGTCGTTCGTCGAACCCTTGCCGTCATGGCCGGGCTTGTCCCGGCCATCCACGCCGGGCCGCCGCAAGAACGAGTCCCGCCTCGCCGCGACCGGCAGGAAGGCGGACGGTCGTCGTTCGTCGAACCCTTGCCGTCATGGCCGGGCTTGTCCCGGCCATCCACGCCGGGCCGCCGCAAGAACGAGTCCCGCCTCGGCGCGACCGGCAGGAAGGCGGACGGTCGCAAGGCTTTTCGCGCTTGCCTGCGTCGATGCGCTGGGCCTTCGTGGATGGCCGGGACAAGCCCGGCCATGACGCCTTGATGGCGCCGTCCGCCACCTCCGCCATGCTCCCAATTCCTTCCCCACAACAGCCAACGCGATAAGAGCGCGAATTTTGGCTCTTATGGCGTTATCTGTTGGTCGACCGGTTTGCTGTTCGTTCGTCGAACCCTTGCCGTCATGGCCGGGCTTGTCCCGGCCATCCACGCCGGGCCGCCGCAAGAACGAGTCCCGCCTCGGCGCGACCGGCAGGAAGGCGGACGGTCGCAAGGCTTTTCGCGCTTGCCTGCGTAGATGCGCTGGGCCTTCGTGGATGGCCGGGACAAGCCCGGCCATGACGCCTTGATGGCGCCGTCCGCCACCTCCGCCATGCTCCCAATTCCTTGCCCACAACAGCCAACGCGATAAGAGCGCGACTTTTGGCTCTTATGGCGTTATCTGTTGGTCGACCGGTTTGCTGTTCGTTCGTCGAACCCTTGCCGTCATGGCCGGGCTTGTCCCGGCCATCCACGCCGGGCCGCCGCAAGAACGAGTCCCGCCTCGGCGCGACCGGCAGGAAGGCGGACGGTCGCAAGGCTTTTCGCGCTTGCCTGCGTCGATGCGCTGGGCCTTCGTGGATGGCCGGGACAAGCCCGGCCATGACGCCTTGATGGCGCCGTCCGCCACCTCCGCCATGCTCCCAATTCCTTCCCCACAACAGCCAACGCGATAAGAGCGCGAATTTTGGCTCTTATGGCGTTATCTGTTGGTCGACCGGTTTGCTGTTCGTTCGTCGAACCCTTGCCGTCATGGCCGGGCTTGTCCCGGCCATCCACGCCGGGCCGCCGCAAGAACGAGTCCCGCCTCGGCGCGACCGGCAGGAAGGCGGACGGTCGCAAGGCTTTTCGCGCTTGCCTGCGTAGATGCGCTGGGCCTTCGTGGATGGCCGGGACAAGCCCGGCCATGACGCCTTGATGGCGCCGTCCGCCACCTCCGCCATGCTCCCGATTCCTTCCCCACAACAGCCAACGCGATAAGAGCGCGACTTTTTCTTGCGATTATCAGAAACCACGGATAGAGTGGTCCTGTCGCCGAACGCGCCGCCTCGAGGAGCGGCGCCGGGAGAAGCGGGGAGAAGCGGGTTTTTGCGCCGGATCGTCGTAACCCATTGAAAAGGCCCAATTCGCGGAAGGGTTTTCCTTTGATACCTTTCCGGATTCCTTTGCCCCGCTTCCGGTTTCCTTTGCTGGGCTTCCCGGAGTCTTTGCTGGGCTTCCTCCGGGCTTGCGAGGAGCGATGAGGGCGTTCGGAAGAACGCCCGTCCTCGACGGGCTATGGGGCGTTCATAAGAACGCCCGTCTTCGACGGCTCACGCTCGCGAATGACGTGTGGCTCCGCCCAAACGCAACAGGCTTTAGGGAAACAGCCCCCGCATCTGCTTCGCCTTCACCACGCGCTCGACCCCGATCGCCATCGCAGCCGTCCGGTTCGAGACGCCGTCGCGCCTGGCTCTCGCGACGACCATGCCCCACGAACGGTCGAGCGCCCGTTCGAGCCGGTCCATCACTTCGTCGCGCGACCAGAAATATTGCTGCAGGTCCTGGACCCACTCGAAATAGCTGACGATGACGCCGCCGGCGTTGCAGAGGATGTCGGGGATGACAAAAACGCCGTCGTTGCGCTCGGCGAGCACCCGGTCGGCCTCCGGGGTCGTCGGGCCGTTCGCGCCCTCGGCGATGATGCGGCAGCGCAGGCGCCGCGCGAGGTCGGCGTCGATCACCCGCTCGACCGCGCATGGCGCGAGCACGTCGCAGGGCTGCTCGAGCAGCGCGCGCGGATCGATCGTCGCCTGGGTCGAATAGCCGGCAAGCTCGTGGTTCGTTCCGGCGTGAGCGACGAGCGCCTTAACGTCGAGACCCCTGGGATCGTAGTAGGCGGCGGAATGGTCGCTGACGCCGACCAGCTTGACGCCCCGCGCCGCCAGCCCCATCGCCGCGTGCGAGCCGACATTGCCGAAGCCCTGGACGATCGCGGTCGCGCTGGCCGGGGCGATGTTCAGGGCGTCGAGCGCGCGAAAGGCGAGGAAGGCGACGCCGTGACCGGTCGCCTCGCGCCGGCCCAAGGTGCCCCCGCTGCCGACCGGCTTGCCGGTGACGATCTCGGGCACGGTGACGCCCTGGTACATCGAATAGGTGTCCATGAACCAGGCCATCACCTGCTCGTTGGTGCCCATGTCCGGCGCCATGACGTCCACCCGCGGGCCGACGAAGGGGATCATTTCCTGCATGTAGCGGCGCGAGAGGTTCTCGAGCTCCTTGGGCCTGAGCGAGCGCGGATCGACCGCGACGCCGCCCTTGCCGCCGCCGAACGGAAGGTCGGCAAGCGCGCATTTCCAGCTCATCCAGATCGCGAGCGCGGCGATTTCGCCGATGTCGACATTCGGCGCGAAGCGCGTGCCGCCCTTGGCCGGTCCGAGCGCCAGGTGATGCTGGACCCGGTAGCCGGTGAAGAGCTCGGTCCGGCTGTCCTCCATGCGGACCGGCAGGCTGACGACGATCGCCCGCTTGGGGTAAAGGAGCCAGTCGCGCTCGTCCTCGGGGATGCTCAAATGGTCGGCGATGACCTGAAGCTGATTGCGGGCCATGTCGAACACCGGGCCGGAATAGAGGCTCTTCACGCGCGTTTCTCCGCCGGCCCATGGGCGCCGGCCGCCCGATGATAGCGGGCGCGAGCGCCGACGGAATTGAAATCTAGCATAAAGTGCGCAAGGTCGCCGGCGGGCGGGCTTGCCTGCGCGCGGCGGTCAAGCACAGGCGTCGCTTGACTTCGCGCCGAGCCTCACTATTTTGCCGGCCAAACACCGGGTCCGCGGGTTTTCGCGGCCTTTTTGGCGCGTCCGGCGCGCCGCTTCGCTGAAGGACGCTCCCCAATGGCCAAGGCCGCCTCGCTCAAGATCAAGCTTCTGTCGACCGCCGACACCGGCTATTTCTACGTCACCAAGAAGAACGCCCGCACCAAGACTGAAAAGCTCGCGTTCAAGAAATACGACCCGGTCGCGCGCAAGCACGTCGAGTTCAAGGAAACGAAGATCAAATAGGTCGGATCTTCGAGGCTGGTGAAAAGGGCGCCGGCGCCCTTTTGCTGTTCGGGGCCGCCCGGTGAGCTATTTGGCGGTCTGCATCTGGCGTAGGCCTCGCCCGGAATGATGACCGAGACCAGCGGCGCTGCGATTTTGGGGCGGTTCGCGCCGATGCGCCGGGAAAATCTACACCCGCGGCTGCGCGAAGCTTCGCGCGCAGGGTTCGCGGCGGCAGGAGCTTGGCGGAGACTTCGCCCGGAACGATAACGAACACCAGCGTCGTCGGCGTCTCTTTCGGCCCGAACGGCCCAGGGACGGCGTTCTTTACCGGCGGAAGGCTCCTCAGATAGGCGACGATCGCATGGGCGTCGTCCGACGGAAGATGAGACAGCGCTTGCCAGGGCATGATTGGCGCGAGCCTGCGGCCATCGGGACGGACGCCCGCGGTCATCGCCGAGATGATCTGGTCGTCGGTCCAATTGCCGAGACCGGTTTCCTTATCCGGCGTCAGGTTGCGCCCGACGAAGGCCCCCAGACCTGGAACCGTGAAGCCGACGTCCGAACCGCCCAACATCCGCGACAAGTCGGGCTTGCCGAGAAAATAGCCGGGTGTGTGGCAATCGCTGCAGCCGCCGAGCGTGACGAGATATTTGCCCCGGGCGACCGGATCTTCGTCGGCCAAAGCCGCGGAAGCGCTGACGAGCGCCGCGGCGACGAACATGCCCAAGCGATGAATTCGCATGTGATCCCCTCCCTGACGAGACGTTGGTTGTTTGGCGGTTTCGCCTTTGAAGAGCGTCTCACTCTTTGAGCGCCGCTGGGCGCCCCTGGGTTTTACGCGTAAGGACTGTTGGCGGCAAGCCGACCCACCCTCGGGCGTATCGGTGGCGCGCTCAGCGCCACGCGACGAATAGCAGGACGATGGTCGCCGCGAGGCACGCCATCGCGAGAAGATCGGCCGTCAGCAGCGTGATGTTCTTCCACCAGAGCGCGCGCGAGAACCCCGCGCAAAGCCCAGGGAGCGCGGCGATCTCGGCCTCCGTATCGCCGATGAAGTCGAAATCCTTCGGATCCGCATTGCGCCGGATCGGGAAGCGCTTCCGCCCGGCGCGGGGAAATCGCGGATAAACCGAGACCAGCAGGCAAACATAGATGATCATGAAGGGCGTCAGGATCACTGGCGTGGTCAGATACGACGGATAGTGGCTGCGATACTGAACCACCGTCAGCATCATGATCGCCACGAATAGCACCGCGATGAGCGCCTTGATGTCGCTGAGACGCATCGAATCGCTATAGCCGGCGATGAGATTGCGCAGTTGTGCGTCCTTGTCCCTAGCCATCAGACGCTCCAACCCATCGGCGGCGCGCGGCTCAGCAGCATGTGAGGGAGGTGCAATAGAAGCAGAACCATGGTCAGGAGCACGCAGACGATCGCGACCAGGAAGCTGACGCGGATGCACTGCGTCTTCCACCAAAGGATGTCCGACAGCACCGCGCAAGTCAGCTTCAACTCTTCGACGTCGTCTGCGGTCTGGGCCACGTAGGCGAAATCCTCAGGCGTCAGATTGCGGGCGACCCGGAAGCCCTTGGCGCCGCGCTTCGGGTAGCGCGGCATGAGCACCATGAACAAGAACAAGTAAACGACCAGGAAGGGCAGCAGCACGAGCTGGACCGACAGGTAGCTCGGAAGGGACGTGTAGTTAAAGAGAACCGAACCCATCATGAACGCGACGAACAGGAACGCGATGTTCGCCTTGAAATCGCTCGCCCTGATCGCTTCGGTATATCCGGCGATCAGGCCGCGATAGGGCTGGGTGGGATTCGACCGGGGCTCGTTCATCTCGGATGCTCCGACCAGGTCAAGCGCGGGGACTCCGAAAGGACTGTCAGCTTAAGGCCAAATTCCGTCGATTGAAAGCGGCTTTGCTTGACGCCTTGGGGCCAAGGGTTCGCCTGGCCGGCTCTCGGAGGTTGATGGGTCAAACGGGCGGGAGCGCCGCGCCATCGCTCCGCTATCGTCCGTCCTCCGGCTCGACCGCCGGATCGGCGGGATCGGCGAGGTGCGAGGCGCCATGGCCGGGGCGGAGCACCCGATCGTCGCGCTTAGGTTCGGGTCTCGGCGACCACGGACGGTTCTCGAACTCGCTCCGGTCGCTCGTCAGCGCGAAGCCCTTGTCGTCGCTCCATGTCAGGCCAATGGCGCCGAGGCGTGCGAGCGCCTGTTCGTCGAGCACGAATTTGGCCCTGCAGTCCTCAGGCGCGGTGAGCGCGCTGACCACGATCTCCGCCCGTGCGCAATCTTCGTCGAACGCGAGGCGATTGAGGATGATCGACAGCGACTCGCCTTCCGGCAGGGCGGCGACGCAGCCCAGGCGGTCGCAAGGCGCGTCGGCCGCGCGCGCCTCGGCCGGGTCGCGCGCGTCGCCGTCGGCGGTCAGCCATTGCTCGGCGGCAAAGGCATTGAAGCGCTTGCCGACGATTTCGAGCGCGCCATCGGCGTCGCGCACCGCGGCCAGATCGCCGGACGGCGCGACGATCACGTCGTAGCGGGCTCCCTGCGTCGCGCCGACGATCCCGATGAGCGCGAGCGGGATGGCGCTCAGCCTGAACGTCCATGTCCGCCAGATGGCCGCGCTCATGACCGCAAGCGCAAGGAACGGCAGCGCGTAGGGCGCGAACGCGCGCAAATGCAGGGTCGATCCGGGAGCCTCGGCGATGAATCGCGCCGCCCACAGAATGAATTTGATCCCCATGCCCACATAGAGCCAGACCGGCGCGTCGAGCCCGAGCGGATAAAGCGCCGCGCCGAGGAGCGCGCCGGGGACGGCGAAAAACTCGATGACCGTCAGCGTCAGCGGATTGCCGATCAGCACATAAGGGCTGAGGTCGTGGAAATGATAGGCCATGAACGAGGCGGTCGCCGAGGTCGCGAAGGCGGTGGCGAGGATGAGCGCGAGCGGCCGATCGACGAGATGGGTGACGAAGCGCCCGCGCTTCGGGCCTTCGCCCCGCTTCGGCACGAATGGATCGGGATCGACGTCATGGGCCGCGAGCCGCGCCTCCATTACCGCGACCAGCGCGGCGACAGCGGCGAACGAAAGCTGGAAGCTCACGCCGAGAATCGCCTCGGGCTCGATCGCGACGACGGCAAGCACCGCAAAAGCGAGATTGCGCATGGTCAGCGCGCGGCGGTCCATGACCACCGCGCCGAGCACGATCAACGTCATGATGAGCGCCCGCTCGGTGCCGACGCGCGATCCGGTCGCGACATCGTAGAAGACCGAGCCGGCCATGGCGACCAAAGCCGCCCATTTCTTGATCGGATAGCGAAGCGCAAGCGTCGGCGAAAGCGCCAGCAGCCTGCGCGTCACAACGAAGAAAATCCCCGCCACCAGCGTCATCTGCACGCCGGAAATGGTGATGATGTGGAAGATGCCGGCCTCGCGGATAAGGTCCTTGGCGTCGGTGGAGAGGAAGTCGCGCTTGCCCGTCACCATCGCCGCCGCGATCGCGCCTTCGTCGCCGCCGATGATCGCATTGACCCTGAGCGCGAGGCGGTTGCGCGCCTGGTCGATCGCAGCATGGAAGCGCTGTCGCAAGGTCGCGTCGCCCGGAGGCGGCAGAAACCGGATCGGCCCGAGCGTCGAGCCGACCGCGCCGACGCCGGCGAAAAACGCGTCGCGGGCGAAGTCGTATCCGCCCGGAAGCGCCGCGCGCGAGGGCGGGAGCAGGCGCGCCTGGAGCTCGACATAGTCGCCCGCGGCGACGTTCGGGGCCTTTCGCGTCGTCACCCTGACGCGGCGCGGAACCTTCTCCCGCGGCATGCCGTCGGCGCTGACCACGCCGATCACCATCCGCGCGCCGACGGTTCTTAAGTCCACCTCTTCGACGTAGCCTTGCAAGGTGACGATCCGGATGCGATCGAGCACCGGGGCGGCGACCCGCGCCGTGCGCAGCGACATCGATAAGAAGCCGGCGAACAGCGCGGCGAGAGCAAGCGAGACGCCGAGCGCCAGCGGCCTCGCGCGCGACAGCCACGCGAGCGCTGAGAACAGCGCGGTGAGCAGCGCTGGGAGCCACAGGACTGGCTCCTGGTCCGCGGCCAGATTGAGCGCGACCCCGCCCATCGCCGCGACGGGCAGCCAAAGGAAGAAGCGCCGCTCCTCGACTTCGCGCGCCAGCGCGCGAGAGAACGCTCCGCGCCAATCCGGCGCCCACGCCGCGGCGCGGGCGAACCCGGCGGCCGCGGCAAGAGCGCCAGTGCGTGCGGGAGGGGGCATGAGGCGCGACATTAACGCCGGGATGACCTAGGGGAAAGAGCGCTGAAGCCGCCGCCCATTGCCGCGAATTGGGCGTCCCGCCGCCTCGTCCGGAGCCCGCGAAGCGGGCGCCTCGAAGGGCGGAGCCAGCGCGGGCCGAGGCGGCGGCGGCGCTCCTCAGGATGAGGCGCAGGCTTGGCCGCCGCTCGGGTCAAGGGCGCATGGGCGACCGCGCCTACAAGCGCGATGCGCGATATTGCGTCGGCGTCAGGCCGAAGGCAGCCCGGAAGCGGTGGTTGAAGGTGGAAAGGTCGCCGAAGCCGCTGTCGAGCGCGATGGCCAGCACCGGCCGGCGTGACGAGGCAAGGGCGAGCGCCGCGCGGCGCATTCTTGCGCTCAAAAGATACTGATAGGGCGTCATGCCCGTCAGCCGCCGGAAGACGCGCACGAAGTGATACTTGCTCATCCCCGCGCTCGCCGCCATCTGCTTTAGCTGAACCGGTTGCGCAGCCCCGGATTCGACCAGCCGAATCGCTTCGACGACGCGGCGCGCCTCGCGCCCGGTCGGCGCCGTTTGCGAGCCGCGCTGTCCGCCCATCGCGCCAATGACCCGCTCGGTGAGACTTAACGCCAGCTCATCGCGGCGAAGCGAAGAACCGCTCAAGGACAGCGCTTCCATGATCGTGACCACGGGCAGCGCCTTCGGTGACGGCGGCAGGCTCGGCGCGGCGAAGCGGTAACGGCTCGTCGACGCCGCGGCCGCGGCAATCTCGCCGAACAGGTCTTCGCGAACGTTCAATGAAACGCAGCGATCGCCGATCCCATGCGTGTGGCCGCATTCGAAGCACCAACCATCGTTCCCCAGCAGCAACGCGCCGGGATAGAGCAGGCCGCTCCCGGCCTCCGAGCGGTAGGTGAAACTCCCTTCGACAACCGCCGAAATGCTGAAGCCGTCGTGCCGCTCTTCAAAGGGCCTGTCGCGCGGTCCGGCGCGGCAAACGACTTCGTGCACGCTCCAGCCGTCTCCGGCCGCGAGCGTTCGCTTGGCAAGTCCCTCGTCCGGCGGCTTGGCCGCGCCCTGCGCCTCGGATTGCATCGCCGCGAAGCATAGCAATTTTCCCCAAGCCGCGAAACGCCGGGCGAGCCTAAGGTCTCTCCTGCGAGGTCGCGGACGTTCATGCGCCCGTCGCCGTCTCGCGCAGGAGAAGCCACTCATGTTCGATCATGTTTCGATCGGCGTTCGCGACATTGCGAAGGCCAAGACGTTCTACGACGCGGCGCTGAAGCCGCTGGGGCTGACATGCCTCAGCTCAGACGAGACGTCGCTGGGCTATGGCCAGGAAGGCGTCGGTCTCTGGATCCTGAAGGCGGAGCGCCCGGTCGCCGAAGATCCGAAGTCAGGGCTGCACTTCTGCTTCGTCGCGCCGAGCCAGGACAGCGTCCAGGCGTTCCACGCGGCGGCGATGAAGCATGGCGGGCGGGACAACGGCAAGCCGGGCGCGCGCAAGGATTACGGGCCGCATTACTACGCGGCTTTCGTCTTCGACCCCGAGGGCTATCGGCTCGAAGCCCACCATGAGGGGAAATAGCGCGATGGCGACGATCCGCTCGGAACTCACAACGCGAGCGCCGCAAGCGAGGTCTGGTCGGCGATCCGCGACATCGGCGCGCTGCACACGCGGCTCGTCCCCGGCTTTGTCGTCGACACCAGGCTCGAGCCGGGCGCGCGCGTCGTGACCTTCGTCAACGGCGTGACGCTGCGCGAGCCGATCGTCGCCTTGGACGATGCGGCGCGGCGTCTGGTCTGGACCCACGAGGGGGGCCGCGCCCGGCACTACAACGGCGCTCTCCAGGTTTCGGAACTCGCCGACGGCGGGACGTCGGTCGTCTGGACAGCCGATTTCCTGCCCGACGACATCGGCGGCTACATGTCGCAAGCGATCGAGGCGGGGATGGCGGCGATGCAGCGGGCGCTGGACAGGCTCGCAACCTGACGGCGCCGCTCAGGCGCCTCGGGCGACCAACAACGCCGCCCGAACGGCCAGTATCGCGCATGCTCTGGCGGATGAGGCCAGCTTTCGCTATCGTTGCCGGGCGAGAGGACAATTGTCCATGTCTGGAAGTCTGGACATTACCGGTTACGCCATCGTGTCGGACGACGACAAGATCGCCGGCGCCGACGGACTGACGCCGATTTCGCTGCGCAACGAAAAAGACTGGGAGCTCTACCAGCGAGCGCAGGAGCTTGCGAACCTCGTCGTCTTCGCGCGCCGCAGCCACGAGCTCGAGCCGAACATCCACGGAACCTTGCGTCTCGTGGTGTCGCGTGAGGCGGCGGGGCTCGAGCAGCGCCCCGACAGCTGGTGGTGGGACCCGCGCCAGGTCAGTTGGGAAGACGCCGCCGCTCGCATATTACCCGATGGCGGCCGCGTCGCCGTGGGCGGCGGGCAGGTGGTGTTCGACCTCTTCCTCATGATTGGATTTGACGGGTTTCATCTCTCGCGCGCGCACGGGGTCAAACTGCCGGGCGGACGGTCGGTTTTTTCTGCCTGCGACGCGGGCGTCCCGGCCGCGACCGTGCTCGAGGAGCGTGGCCTCGGCCTCATCAAAACGATCCCCCTCGATCCGGCGCATGGCGTCGAAATGACCGTCTGGCGGCGCTCCTAACCGGCGGGCAGGTTGAAGCGGGTGATGATCTGAACCTGCGATGGCGGCGGGGGCGCGCTGCGCGGCAGGACGCGATGGGCCTGCATCACGAAGCGACAAGCCGAGCGCATGTCGGCGCGCAGGTCATGATGCAACACCGCCGAGATCCTCCCCTCCCGCAGGAGCCTGAGGTTGTCGGCGTCAAGATCGTGACCGATGAACGCCCGGCAGCTTCGTCCCATCGCCTCGAACGCCTCGACAATCGCGCGATTGCCGCCGCCGATCGAATAGGCGCCGGCAATCTCGGGATTGGCGGCGAGCGCCTTGCGGACGAGCGCGCCGGTCGCCGGATCGATCCCGAGACCTTCGCTCACTTCCACCATGCCGAGGTTGGGGTATCGCGCCCTGAGGGCACGGCGGAATCCGATCTCGCGCTCCTCCTCGCCGCGAAAGCGGCTGCTGCTCAAGCTGGCGAGGATCTTCGCCCGCGCGCCGCCCAGCCATTCGCCAATGAGGTAAGCCGCGGTCTCGCCCGCCGCGCGATTGTCCATGCCGACATAGGCCGCGCGCCCGCAGTTCGCGACATCGGTGACGAGTGTGATGACCGGGATTCCCCGGGCGACGAAACGATCGACCGCGGCCGCGATGTCCGGTTCATCGGGCGCCTTGAGAAAAAGGCCGTGCGTTCCGCGCGCGCCGATTCGGTCAATGAGCGCGGCGAGGTCGGCGATTCGCGCCACCTCATTGAAATGGTAGCGGGCGCGAAAGACCGCGGGCCTGAGCGCCGGCATCTCGTCCTCGAGCGAGCCGCGGATGGCCTCGGAAAAGCGGTCAGGCGCCTGCATGACGACGTCGATGACGAACCTGCGTCCGGTCAATCCGGCCTGCTCCTGCTGGCCGTTCAGCTCCCGAATCGCCTGCCTGACGCGCTCGGCGGTGTGCCGCCGCACGCCGCCGCGCCTGTTGAGCACGCGGTCGACCGTCGCCTCGCTGAGGCCGGCCTGGAGCGCAATCTCCTTGACGAGAAACGGGTGTGTCACCGAATGCGGTTTGATGGGTTTTTGATGGATCGGAGCGATCCATCTGCGAGGTCAGGCCCTTATAGTACGGTTCAGCAATCGTTGCACTGAGGAGGAACCCATGAAGGACGACAACGCCGTTCGGATGAGATCCAATCGCGTTTGGCTGAGCGAGGGGTCCTGCGATCTCGACGCGTTCAGGCGGATCGTCGAGCGTTCCGTCAGCCCGGCCGACTATCCTTTCGCCAGCGAGGTCATCTCGAATGTGCTCGTCTATGATGGGCTGAAGGCGCGCAGCGCCGCGGCTTCGCCCGAGTCGCGCAAGGAATTGATGGCGGAGTGGGTCGAGGCGCTGACCGACGGCCCCGGCATCATCGCCATTCGGGGCGCATTCGCCGAGCCGTCAGCCATCGATCGGACCAACGCTCATTTTTGGGCGATCATCGAGCAAGAGCGCTCGAACAATGTCGGCGGCGGCGATCATTTCGCCAAGGCCGGGGCCAACGATCGGATATGGAACGCGCTCGAGAAGCTATGCCTGCGCGATCCCTCCGCCTTCGCCGCCTATTACGGAAACGCGGTGATTGCGCTGGTGAGCGAGGCCTGGCTCGGCCCGTCCTATCAGATCACCTCTCAGCTCAACGTCGTCAATCCGGGCGGCGCGGCCCAGGTTCCGCACCGCGATTACCATCTCGGCTTTCAATCGCCTCAGGCGATCGAGCGCTTTCCCGCCCATGTGCACCGCCTCTCGCCGGTGCTTACCCTCCAGGGCGCGGTGGCTCATTGCGACATGCCGCTCGAGACCGGACCGACCCTCTACCTGCCGTTCTCGCAAAGCTATCTGCCCGGCTACATGGCGACGTCCCATGCGGAGTTTCGCGACTATTTCGACAAGCATCACGTCCAGCTGCCGCTCTCGAAGGGCGACGCGGTGTTCTTCAATCCCGCGCTCTTCCATGCCGCCGGGACGAACCGCTCGACGGACGTGCGCCGCATCGCCAACCTCCTGCAGGTGTCCTCGGCCTTCGGCCGGGCGATGGAAAGCGTCGATCGGCTCAAGATGAGCCTTGAGCTCTATCCGGCGCTCAAAGGCCTTCTGGGCGAGGGCGCGATCACGGCGGCTGAGGGCGACAACGCCATCGCCGCCTGCGCGGAGGGCTATTCGTTCCCGACCAACCTCGACCGCGACCCGCCGATAGGCGGCATGGCGCCGAAGAGCCAGCAGGATTTGATGCGGCAGGCTCTGAAAGAAAGCTGGACGCCGGACATGTTCAACGCGGAGGCCCAGGCGCAGGCCTGGCGGAAGCAGACGTAGCGCCGGAAATGATCGACCTCGGAATCAGTTGGTCTCCGGCCGCACGACCCCGGCGATCGGCCCGATCGGTCCAAGTTCGTCGTCGCGATTGAGCTCGGGCGCGTAGAGCGAGGACACCGAGCCGTCGAGAAAGAGCGCGTTCTGACAGCTGAGGCCGTCGCGGAATAGCCGTGCGAACATGTCGAAGTTCACCGGCTCCTCGGCGATGGCGAATATGACGGCGCCGCCATCGCACGCGCCGACGCCGTTGCGGATCTTCTCCGATGCGCCGCTCGGCTTGATTTTCGGATGGATCTTACCGTCGAGGACCAGCATGGGGCCGGACTGCGTCGCATAGCGCGCCCCCGGCGGACTGGCGAGATAGCGGCTCGTCTCGGTGACGCCGGCGGCGCCGTCGCCGACCCAGAAGACGCCGTTCGGCTTCATGTGGAAATTGGTTGCGCCGCCGCGCGTATCGGCCTCGTGCAGCTTGCGCCGGTTCTCGACGTAGAGCCCGACGGGCGAGAGATCTTCCTTGAACATGCCCGCGTTCATGGCGAACACGAGCGACTGGCCTTTGGCCTTCATCACCGTTGCAAGCGCGGCCAGCGATCCGTAGGGCTTGCCGTCGACGCCGTCCAGGAACAAGCGAATCTGGTCACGGCGCGGGTCGAAGGCGCAGACGGTGAACTTCGCGCCGTCGAAGCTCTTGGGCGCGCAGGCGGCTTCGGCGGGACGCGCCATGGCGAGGACGGACAGGATAGCCACGACGCCCGCAAGTCCGGTCCAAAATCTCCCGAGGCCCGACATAAGGGTGCGTCTCAACGATGCGAATCAAGCCGCGCGCGACCGCGGGTCGTCACCCTATAGCGCGGGCAGGCTGGCCGCCATGCGGGGGCCCGCTGGAGCCGAGCGTCAGTCGCTGGAGTTGGGGGAGGAGGGGCCGCCGTTCGTCTGGCGGCCCTTCAGATTTTCACGTCTTTCAGGCGTCGGCAAAGACGGCGATGGGCGTCTTGCGGCGGGCGCCCGCAAGGCCGAGCCCCGCGAATCCCAGGATCATCATTGCCCAGGTGGAAGGCTCGGGCGCGGAGAGAGCGATGTTGTCGACGCCGAAGTCGTTGCCCGAGGCGATGGTGTTCGTGTCAACGATCGTCAGCACGACGCTGGTGCTGGAGCCCGAATACCACGTCGCGTTGAAAGTGTTCCAATCCCCGGTTGTACCCGCTGCGCCCACGGTGAAAGTAGGGCCGAGCAGCGCCGAATTCGCGTCGAAGTCGAGCGTCGCGGGGTTGTCGCCGTAGATGTTCGCCGCCTGCGCGGAAAAACTGTAAAAAGTATCGGGCGTGACCGTCACGGTCTCTTCCCAGACGGTCAGGGGCAGGGATCCCGTTACAGCCGGACTTCCGTCCAGACTGTTGCCGTTGACGATCAGGTAGTTCCCGGACCCCCCGGGCCCCGGCACGTTCGCCCAGAGGTTATGATAGAGGTCGGAATTCGCCCCCACGGCGTAGGTTGTCTCATTATAGGCGTTGTAGGGGGTAGAGACCGACCCGTCGCCCGGAGAGCTTGCCTGGCCGGCGCCGGTCACGTCGTAATACGCGCTCGAAAAACCTGTGTCGCCCTCCGAAAAGTCGCCGTTGCCCACAAGATTCGACTCCGGCGCGAGCCTGCGAAGCGAGCGCGACGAACGCCGTTGCGAGCGCCAAAGCCGCCTTTCCCAATCCTTTTTTCACGAGAACTCCAATGATCCAGCCGCGATTTCAAGCGAGCTGTTACCGCAGGATGAGTATGGATAATACATTATACAGTTGCAAATGAAAATTTAACTTAAACTTAATCGTCAAAATTGAGCAGGCGGCGCGGCCAGTCGCCGCGTCGCACGCCCGGCTCGAGGGCTTGGACCGTCAGAGCACCTTGCCGGGGTTCATCACCCCATTGGGATCGAGCGCCGCCTTGATCTCGCGCATCACCGCGAGGGAAGCGGGATCCTTCCAGCGCGCAAGCAGGTTGCGCTTGAGCTGGCCGATCCCATGCTCGGCTGAATAGGATCCACCGAGGCGAGCGACGATTCCGTGCACGACCTCGTTCATCGCATCCCATCGATCGAGAAAGGCCTGCTTGTCGGCGCCGATCGGCTGCGACACGTTGAAATGGATGTTGCCGTCGCCGAGATGGCCGAAGGCGACGACGCGGGCGCCGGGCGCGAAAGCCTCGACGGCGGGCGTCGCCTCCCGGATCATGGCCGGCACGAGGCCAATCTCGACCGAAACGTCGTGCTTGATCGAGCCGCCCTCCTTGACCTGAGCCTCGGGAATCGATTCCCGCAGGCGCCAGAACTCGGCGCGATGCTCGAGCGAGGCGGCGACCGACGCGTCCTCGATGGTCCCGCCTTCGAGCGCCGCCTCGAGCGCGCCGGCAAGCGCGTCGTCCAATCCGCCCGGCGTCTGCGACGACGCCTCCATCAGCACATACCAGGCGTGGTCGCCCGAGAGCGGTTTGCGCGCCAGGCCATGCTTGACCGTGATCTCGAGGGCGTTGCGTCCGATCAGCTCGAAGCTCGTGATCATGCCAAGCCGCTCGCGCGCTATCCTGAGAAGCTTCAGCGCATCCTCCGGGCTCTGGAGCCCGACAAAGGCCGTCGCCCGGGAGCGCGGATTGGGAAAGAGCCGCAGCGAAGCGGCGGTGACGACGCCGAGCGTGCCCTCCGCGCCAACGAACAGACCTTTCACGTCGTAGCCGGTATTGTCCTTGCGCAGCTTGCTCAAGGCATGGACGATCCTTCCGTCTGCAAGGACGGCCTCGACTCCCGTCACGAGATCGCGCGTATTGCCATAGCCGATCACGGTCACGCCGCCGGCGTTGGTCGAGACATTGCCGCCGATGGTGCAGCTGCCCTCGGATGCGAGCGAGAGCGGAAAGAGACGGTCGGCGGCGAGCGCGGCGGCTTGGGACTCGGCGAGCGTGACGCCGGCCTCACAGATCATCACGTCGCCGTCGAGATCGACCTCGCGGATCGCGCGCAGGCGCTGGGTGGAGAGGATGATCTCCCCTCCGCTCAAGTCGGGCGTCTGTCCGCCGACGAGTTCGGTGTTGCCGCCCTGCGGCACGATGCCGATCCGCGCCTCGTTGCAGAAGGCGGCCACGGCTGCGACCTCCTTGGTCGCGCCCGGGCGCACGAGCGCGAGCGCTTTGCCGTGATAGAGGCCGCGCGGCTCGACGAGCGCGCCCGCGATGAGCGCCGGATCGGTCAGCACGTGGCTTGGCCCGACGATCCCGCGCAGCGAAGCAAGGGCGGCGTCCTTTGTTATCGCGTCCACCTAGAGAAGCCTCCGCGCCCGCGCTTTTCGTCCTTGCCGGCGAAAGACGGCGGCGATTTCGACATGGGGGGAAAAGCGGAACTGGTCAAGCGGCGTCACCGCTTCGATCCGGAAGCCGCCCTCAACGAGAATGCGCGCGTCGCGGGCGAAGGTCGTGGCGTTGCAGGAGATCGACACGACAAGCGGCAGCGCGGAGGCTGCGAGCGCGCGCGATTGCTCGAGCGCGCCCGCGCGCGGCGGATCGATGAGCGCCGCCTCAAACGCGGCGAGCTCGTCGGCTCTGAGCGGGCGGCGGAAAAGGTCGCGCGTCTCGGCGGCGAGCCTGCGCAGGCCCGCCGTCGCCGCGGCGGCGCGCCCGAGCGCCGCGACGGCCGCAGCGTCCGCGTCGGCGGCGAAGACTTCGCGCTTGGCCGCGAGCCGCAGCGCAAAGGCTCCCGCGCCGCAGAAGAGGTCCGCGACCGTCTTCGAGCCGGCGAGCGCCCGCTCGGCGAAATCCGCGAGCAGCGCTTCGCCCGCTTCGGTCGCCTGCAGGAAGCTTCCGGCGGGCAACCTGACGAGCGCCTTGCCGAAGGCGACGTGCGGCGGGCGGCGCTCGACGACGACCTCGCCGTGATTTGAGACGCGCGCAAGATCAAGCGCGTCCGCCGTCCGCGCAAGCTTCTGCGCCTCCGCGCGCTCGAGCGGTCCCGAGCCGCGCAGGTCGACGTCGAGACCATCGAGGGTCGCCGTTACGCCGATGTCGAGCGGCTTCATCAATCCGCGCAAGTCGGCGCTTAACGCGCGGGCCGCCTCGACGGCTCCCGTCATGCCGCGGCTGAACAGCGGACACTTGTCGATACTTACAATGTCGTGCGAGCGAACTCGCATGAAGCCGACCTCGTCGGCTTGGGCGTGGGGAAAGCGGGCGTGAAACGTTGCGCGGCGCCGGCCCGCCCCATGCGCGTCGACAAGCTCGCCGACCTCGGCCTCGACGCCCTCCCGCTTCAGCGCTTCGACCACGAGGCCGCGCTTCCATTGCCGATAGAGCCGGTCCGACATGTGCTGCGCGGCGCAGCCGCCGCAGCGGCCGTACCAGCGGCAGCTCGGCTCGGCGCGGTCGGGCGCGGCGCTCAGCGTCTCGATCAGGTCGGCGCGCTTGCCGGCCAGTCTGACCCGCGCCCGCTCGCCGGGCAGCGCATAGGGCACGACCACGCCGTTCGCCGCGACGCCATCGCCATGCGCGTCGAGCGCGACGATCGAAAGCTCTTCGACCGGCTCAGCCATGGCGCGCGGCGATCAGGAATTCCCGCGCTCCGCCGCCGCCGAGGATTGGCGATGGGATCAGGCCGAGAATCGCCCAGCCTTCTGCCTCGACGCACGCGCGGACGGCGGCGCATGCGCGCTCGAGCGCTGCTTCGGTTCTGACGCGGCCCTTGACGATGTCCGCCCGTCCAACCTCGAACTGCGGCTTGACAAGGCTCACGAGCCACGCCGGCTCCGCGGCGAGCCTCAGCACATGCGGCAGCACGAGCCGCTGCGAGATGAAGCTCACGTCGATGACGATTGCGTCCGGCCGCTCGGCGAGACGCTCGGAGCCAAGCGCGCGCGCATCGACGCCCTCGAGCGAGCGCACGCGCGGGTCAGCGGCGAGGCGCGGATCGAGCTGGCCGCGGCCGACGTCGACCGCGACCACCTTCGCCGCGCCGCGCGCAAGCAGGACGTCGGTAAAGCCGCCGGTCGACGCCCCGACATCAAGGCAGACAAGGCCCGAGGGATCGAGCGCGAAGGCGTCAAGAGCGGCGGCGAGCTTGACCCCGCCGCGCGAGGCCCAGGGGTGGGGCGCCTCGGCCTCGATCGCCGCATCGTCGGCCAAGGTCTCGGACGCCTTCGTCAGCGCGACCCCGCCGACGGTGACAAGGCCCGCGGCGATCGCCGTCTGCGCCCGAGCGCGGCTCGGAAAGAAGCCGCGCTCGACGAGAAGGATGTCTGCGCGCTTCCCCGTCATGGGCAGAACGGTATCGGATCGCGCCTTGAGGAACAAATTCGGCTCGAAGGCGTTTTGGCGAGCGGCGTTCCGTCGCGCCCTTGCGTTTCCGTGCTTCTTGGCCGCGATGATCCCGATCCCCTATGCGCTCGACGCCCTCAACTTCCTCGCCGCCGACGTGCGTAACCTGTTCGGGCCGTTCGTCAACGTGTTCCTGGTCACGAGCCAGCACTGGACCCAAACCGACGTCGGGCTGGTGACGACCGCGAGCGGCCTTCTCGGCATCGCGCTTCAAACCCCGATAGGCGCCGCGATCGACGTGACCCGCGCCAAGCGCGGGGTCATCGTTCTGACAATGGCCGCCATGACCGTGGCAGGCGTTCTCATTTTCGCCGCCCCGACCTTCTGGCCGATGGCGGTCGCCTTGAGCATCCTCGCGGTCGCGGGCGACGCCTTCGCTCCGGCGGTCTCGGCGCTTACCCTCGGCCTGGTGAAGCGGGAGGCGCTCGCGCGGCGGCTTGGGCGCAATTCGGCGTTCGATCATGGCGGCAATATCGCGACTGCGCTTCTGGCCGGCGCGGTCGGTTACGCCTTGTCCCAGCGCGCCGTCTTTCTCATGGTTCCTGTCTTTGCAGTCTTGACCTCGGCCGCCGCGCTCGCCATTCCGGGGGACGCAATCAACCACGATCGGGCGAGGGATCTGACTTCCGATGGCGAAGCTGACGGCGCGGCGGCCGGATATCGGATTTTGTTTCAGACGCGGCCGCTCATGATTTTCGCGCTCTGCGCCATGCTGTTCCACTTCGCCAACGCGCCGCTCCTGCCGCTCGTTGGGCAGAAACTCGCGCTCCAATTTCCCAAGGAGGCGACGGCGATGATGGCGTTCTGCATGGTCGCCGCGCAGGGCGTCATGCTGCCGATTGCGATCCTCGTCGGTCGCAATGCGGACTCCTGGGGGCGCAGGCCGATTTTTCTTATCGCTTTCGCCGTGCTTCCGATTCGCGCGGCGCTCTATACGCTGTCGGACAACTCGTTCTGGCTCATCGGTGTCCAGCTGCTCGATGGGGTAGGGGCGGGGATCTACGGAGCGCTGACGCCGCTGGTCATCGCCGATATCATGCGCGGCACCGGCCGCTTTAACCTCGCCCAGGGCGCGGTCGCGACCACGATGGGAATCGGCGCCTCGCTCAGCGCATTGTTCGCCGGAGAGATGGTCGATCATTTCGGCTATTCTGTATCGTTCCTTGCGCTCGGCGCCGCCGCGGCCGTGGCGTTCCTCGTCTTCCTCGGGTTCATGCCGGAGACGCGCGACGCCCATGCGCCGGAGTCCGGCGGCGCGGCTGTAACGCTCGAAGGCGCCCCGGGCGAATGACGACCGAAAGCCTTGCGGCGCTCATCATTCTCGTCCTCACCTATGTCGGGGTCGCTGCGGGCCGTATTCCCGGACTGAGACTCGATCGCGCGGGGATCGCGTTCCTCGGCGGCGCGGCGATGATCGCGCTTGGCCCGTTGAGCCTCGAGGAAGCCTTCAGCGCCATTGATTTCGACACCATCGCGCTCCTTCTCGGCATGATGATCGTGGTCGCGCACCTCAAGGTCTCCGGCGCGTTCAGGGCGCTGGGCTCTTTTGCGATCGATCACGCTCGCGCGCCGTTCGTGCTGCTCACAACCGTCACTGTCCTCACGGGCGTCCTCTCCGCGTTCCTGGTCAACGACGCGATTTGCCTTGTCATGGCGCCGATCGTTCTGCAGGTCGTGCGCGCGCTCGACCGCAATCCGCTGCCCTATCTGGTCGCTGTCGCGACCGCCTCCAATTGCGGCAGCGTCGCGACGATCACCGGAAACCCGCAAAACATGGTGATCGGCGGCCTGTCGAAAATTCCCTACCCGGCCTTCACCGCCGCGCT
This sequence comes from uncultured Alphaproteobacteria bacterium, assembly GCA_963761435.1. Lineage (GTDB taxonomy): Bacteria > Pseudomonadota > Alphaproteobacteria > Rhizobiales > Beijerinckiaceae > Roseiarcus. The sequence goes on from CAVXHJ010000020.1 coordinate 318,652, forward strand.
CGCCCCGGTGGCCGCATTCGGCCTCATCGCAGTCATCGTCATCGTGCGACTCGTCTACGCCAGGGAGTTTGCCTTCAAGAGCGCGCTCGCGCCGCATCTCGACCGTGGCCTCGTACATCCTGGTCAGATCCTCAAGGCGAGCGTGACCTGCGTTGGGCTCGCGGTCGCCTTCTTCGCCGGCGTCGCCCCGGCGAAGGCGGCGATTCTGGGCGGGGCATTCCTGCTTCTGACCCGCCAGATCAAGCCCGCGCGCATCTACAGCGAGCTCGACGGTCCGCTTCTCATCCTGTTCGCCGGCATGTTCGTCGTCGTCGCCGGCGCCGAGAAGGCGCTGCTGACGCCCGACCGGATCGCGATGGCCAAGACTCTCGGCCTCGATTCGGTCTGGCGGCTCTCGCTGTTCACCGCCGCGCTCTCTAATGTCGTCAGCAACGTGCCGGCGGTTCTGGCGTTGAGGCCATTCGTTCCGACCTTCGGCGATCCCGAGCGCGCCTGGCTCGTCGTGGCCATGAGCTCGACGCTCGCGGGCAATTTCACCCTGCTCGGATCGGTCGCGAACCTCATCGTCGCCGAACAGGCCCGCGCGCACGGGACGCCGATCAGCTTCTGGGCTTATTTCAAGGCCGGGGCGCCGCTGACGATCGTCACGCTCGCCGCGGGGACCTGGTGGCTGATGTGGCGGTAAGGGATGAACCCCTTCTCCCTCCGGGAGAAGGCGGCGCGAAGCGCCGGATGAGGGTTTCCTGCATCAAGCCGTCACCCCGACCCTCTCGCGGTGGGAGAGGGGCGCTCACGCCTCGGCATTGTGGGTGAAATAGTCTGGCGGGTTCGGGCCCCAGACGTAGAACGAATCCTCCGGGTCGTGGTCGCCCCCCGCCCAGTCGCGATCAGCCGGGACATAGTCGATGCCGGCCGAATATTCGCTGAAACTTCCCCAGGGATCGCCGACATAGTGGAAAAAATTCGAGCCGAGGACGTGCCGTCCGAGACCCCATCCCTTCGCAAAACCCTTCTCGAGCATATGCGACGCGCCGCGGCCGATATCGTCGATGGAGCCCACGTCCCAGCTCAGATGGTGCAGCCCCGGCGCGCTCGATTCCAAGAAGGCGATCATATGATGATCGCTGCCGTGAATGCCGTGCAGAAAGGCGATGCCATTGCCGGATCGGTCGGAGAGCCGCAGGCCTAGCGTGCGGGTGTAGAACTGAACCGCCTTCTCGACGTCGCGGGTGAACAGGAGCACATGCGCGAGACGCCGTGGGTTCACGCGCGCAACGTCGCGCCGGAACGGCGCGCCGCGCTTGCCCGGCCCGACAGCGAGTTCCGAAAACTCGGACTTCTCATCCGGCGACGATTTCGCCGCGACCTTGATCTCGACCAGGTTGCCGTCGTGATCGTGAAACCAGAGGCCGTTGGTCGCCACCCCCGGCGGCGGATCGAGCCGTTTCACGCCCATCGCCTGGAGCCGCTCGGCGAAGCGGTCGAAATCGTCCTCGAAGGCGCCGAACGAGAGATGTCCAAGCTTCTTGCGCGGACCCTCGCCGAGCGTAACCCAAACATGCGGGTTGCCGCGCGTCTTCATGGCGATGAGGCCGCCGTCCTCCTCGAGCTCGAGCCCGAACTCGCCATAGAAATTCTTCGCGACCGCGAGGTCGGGGACGGTGAAATGAAACCGGTCGACCGAATGAACGCCGAGTTCGCCCGGGCGCCGTGTGGGCTTGATGGCTCCTCGAATCGCAGTCATTGCGCTTCCCTCCCGTCCGGCGCGACCTTCGACAGGCTCAGCGGCTGGCTCCGGGCGCGATGTTACCCCGGGATTGCTTCGCGGGCTACACCGAGCATGGGGCCGCGCGCGCCAGGCCGAAGCGCCAGCGCAGTCGCCTCACCGCCCCGAATGTGCTGCGCCGGGCAGTTGGACCGGCCCCGGGTCGAGCGGCGCGACGGTCACCGCGTCGGGCGGAGGTACGACCGCCTGCTGCGGCTTCGGCTTACGCTTCTTGGGCGTCGGCGGGGGCGCAGGCGGCTGTTCCTGAGCGTTCGGATCGACCTCGGCGTCGGTTGGCGGACTTTCGTCCGGGTTCGGCGCCGAAGCCTCGGCCGTCGGAGCGTCGTGAATGACCACCGTGCCGCCTTTGCAGCCGGTCAGCCAGATATCGAAAATCGGATGCTCGATGCCGTGCAGGCCCGGGCTGTCGGCGAACATCCAGCCGGAAAAGATGCGCTTGAGCTGCTTCTGCTCGTCGATCTCGTCGACCTGGGCGAAGGCGTCAGTCTGCGGCGCCTCCGTCAGCGGGCGCGAGTAGCAGACGCGCGGCGTAATCTGCAGCGCGCCGAATTGCACCGTCTCGTTGATCGCGACCTCGAACGAAATGATCCGGCCGGTGATCTTGTCGAGGCCGTCGAAAATGGCGATCGGGTGGCTGATCTTGTCGGCTCGCGCCGCCTCCGGCGCGACGAAGGCGGCTGCGGCCGCCAGGGCTGCGCCGCCGAGCGCCCGCCTCCGCACGGCGATGGCGGACAAGGCGCGGGCGCCGATCGCATGTGCCCAGTCGAAGCGGTTCATGGCTGGCGCTTTGCTGGGCAACGGCGGCGGAATGAAGGCGGCGCGCCTCAGGGGCCGGGACTCCAGGCCTCGTAATCGCCGCCGGTGGGCTGCCGGGGACCAGGGCGCAGCGTCGAGCCGTCGGGCCGAATCGCCGCGGGCGTGCCGGTCGGATTCGGCATATGCCGCTTCTCCCACGGGTGGGGCTTATAATCCTCCTCGGGCGGCGCCACATCGACCGTGTGGTGGAGCCAGCCGTTCCACCCCGGCGGGGTCGTCGAGGCTTCGGACTCGCCGTTGTAAATGACCCAGCGTCGCTCGAAGCCGAGGGCTGGATCGATGCCTGGCTTCCGATAGTAGGCGTTGCCGAACTCATCGTGGCCGACGAGCACGCCGTGCCGCTTGGTGTAGAAGCGCGTGTTGAAGTTCGCGCCGTTCCACCAGGTGAACCAGTGCAGCAGGGCTTCCTTGATTCGGTCTTGCATCGGCCGGCGGCCACTCGTTTTTCGGGACAAAACGCCGACTGGCGCGTTGACGGACTAGGCGCCGACTGGCGCGGGCGGACTATGGCGAGGCGGGCCGGGCGAGGCAAGCCGAACTTTTTGGCCTTGCCTCTCAAAACAGGCTTGCAGGCCTCCCCCGACTCGTTGGATGCTGTCGGCTTGGTGTTGGCGTTAACCGGGCGTTAGAGATTGTTGTCCACAATATGTTGTGCCGGTGGTCCCCGACCATACAAGGGCTTGACGCCGCTGTCACGAAGCTGTAATATGTGGGGGTTGGCGGAATCCGGCGCGCGAGGTGGATTTCGGCGTCAAGGGGCGGTTGGATTTTAAGCCTGTCGGGATGCGCAAAAGCGCATCGGGCGAGGCAGGGTCTAGAGAACATTACAAGTTTTGGGCGGCGGGCTTTGAACCAAGCCGGCGGCGGCGTGCGCGCGGTCGGCGGGCGTGACGGCGCCGCGCCGCGACTTTGGGGATCAAACGCGGCGCCGGGGGCGTAAGAGCCACCTGGCCGCAAGGATGAGGTCGAAAGCGATGCGGATCGAGAGGTATTTCACCAAGCCGGGCGTCAGCCCTTACGAGCTCGTCGCCTTCGCGACGACCAGGAGTGAAATCCGCAATCCGGACGGCTCGATCGTCTTCTCGCTCGACGATATCGAGGCGCCGGCGGCCTGGAGCCAGGTCGCGGCCGACGTGCTGGCGCAGAAATATTTTCGCAAAGCTGGCGTTCCTGCGCGTCTGAAGCGGGTTGAAGAGGAGAGCGTTCCGTCCTTCCTGTGGCGCTCGGTCGCCGACGAGACCGCGCTCGGGGCGCTGCCGAAGAACGAGCGCTTCGGCTCGGAGACCTCCGCCAAGCAGGTGTTCGACCGCCTCGCCGGCGCCTGGGCCTATTGGGGCTGGAAAGCCGGCCTATTTCGACGGCGAAGAGGACGCGCGCGCCTATTTCGACGAGATGCGGCTCATGCTCGCCCGTCAGGTCGCCGCGCCCAATTCGCCGCAATGGTTCAACACCGGCCTCCATTGGGCCTATGGCGTCGATGGGCCGAGCCAGGGCCACTATTACGTCGACTTCGAGACGGGCAAGCTCGTCAAGTCGAAGTCGGCCTACGAGCATCCCCAGCCGCACGCCTGCTTCATCCAGTCGGTCGCCGACGATCTCGTCAACGAGGGCGGGATCATGGACCTATGGGTGCGCGAGGCGCGGCTGTTCAAGTACGGCTCTGGCACCGGCACGAATTTCTCCGCGCTGCGCGGCGAGAACGAGAAACTGTCCGGCGGCGGGCGCTCGTCGGGCCTCATGTCCTTCTTGAAGATCGGCGACCGCGCGGCTGGCGCGATCAAATCGGGCGGCACGACGCGCCGCGCGGCGAAGATGGTTGTCGTTGACGTTGATCACCCCGACATCGAGGCCTTCATCGACTGGAAGGTCAACGAGGAACAGAAGGTCGCGGCGCTCGCCGCCGGCTCAAAGGTCGTCAAGCGGCACCTGAAGGCGATCTTCCGGGCCTGCGTCAATTGCGAGGGCTCGGGCGACGACTGCTTCAACGTCGACATGAACCCGGCCTTGAAACGCGAGGTCAAGGCCGCGCGCAAGAACGAAGTGCCGGACGGCATCATCAAGCGCGTCATCCAATACGCCCGCCAGGGCTACGCCCAGCTCGAATTCGACACCTACGACACCGATTGGGAGTCGGAGGCCTATCTCACCGTGTCGGGGCAGAACTCCAACAATTCGGTGCGCGTGACCGACGAGTTCCTGCGCGCGGTCGAGAGCGACGGCGACTGGAGTCTCACCCGGCGCCTCGACGGCAAGGCCGCCAAGACCCTGAAGGCCCGGAGCTTATGGGAGCGGATCGGCTACGCCGCCTGGGCCTCGGCCGATCCGGGCATCCAGTATCACACCACCATCAACGACTGGCACACCTGCCCCGAGTTCGGGCCGATTCGCGCCTCCAATCCGTGCTCCGAGTACATGTTCCTCGACGACACGGCCTGCAACCTCGCCTCGCTCAACCTCTTGCAGTTCCGCGACACCACGACCAAGGCGTTCGACGTCAAGGGCTACGAGCACGCGATCCGCCTGTGGACGCTGACGCTCGAGATCTCGGTCGCGATGGCGCAGTTCCCGTCCAAGGAGATCGCGCGGCTGTCGTATGACTACCGCACGCTTGGCCTCGGCTACGCCAATATTGGCGGCCTCCTGATGTCGTCGGGCATTCCTTACGACAGCGACCACGGCCGCGCGATCTGCGCCGCCTTGACCGCGATCCTCACCGGCCGCGCCTATGCGACTTCCGCCGAGATCGCGGCAAAGAGCGGCGCCTTCCCGGGCCATCGCAACAATGCGGAAGCGATGCTTCGCGTCATCCGCAATCACAAGCGCGCCGCCGACGGCGAGGCCGCGGCTTACGAGAAGCTCTCCGTCGCGCCGACCCCGCTCGATCACGGCGAGCTCGCCAAGGCCGGCCCGGACTGGGCGAGCTTAAGCCAGGCCGCGCGCGCCGCCTGGGACGATGCGCTCGCGCTCGGCGAAAAGCATGGGTATCGCAACGCGCAAGTCTCGGTCATCGCGCCGACGGGCACGATCGGCCTCGTCATGGATTGCGACACGACCGGCATCGAGCCCGACTTCGCGCTGGTCAAGTTCAAGAAGCTCGCCGGCGGCGGCTATTTCAAGATCATCAACCGCGCCGTGCCCGAGGCCCTGCGCGCGCTCGGCTACGACGAGAAGCAGATCGCCGACATCGTCGCCTATGCTGTGGGACGGGCGACGCTCGCCCATGCGCCGGGCGTCAATCATGCGGCGCTCAAAGCCAAGGGCCTGCCCGAGGCGGCGATCGACAAGGTCGAGGCCGCGCTCGCGAGCGCGTTCGACATCCGCTTCGTCTTCAACAAGTGGACCCTTGGGGCCGAGACGCTTGAGAAGGCGCTCAAGATTCTCCCCGAGCGCTACGACGCGCCGGGCTTCGATCTTCTCGCCGCGCTTGGCTTCTCGAAGGCCGAGATCGAGGCCGCGAACAGCTTCGCCTGCGGCGCGATGACGCTCGAGGGCGCGCCCTATCTCAGACATGAGGACCTTGCGGTGTTCGACTGCGCAAACCCGTGCGGGCGCATTGGCAAGCGCTATCTCTCGGTCGAGAGCCACATCCGCATGATGGCGGCGGCGCAGCCGTTCATCACCGGCGCGATCTCCAAGACCATCAACATGCCCAACGACGCGACGGTCGAGGACTGCAAGGACGCGTACATGCTCAGCTGGCGCCTCGGCCTGAAGGCGAACGCGCTCTATCGCGACGGCTCGAAGCTGTCGCAGCCGTTGAGCGCGCAACTGATCGAGAACGACGAAGAGGACGACGAGCCCCCGGGTCTGAGCCCGGGGGTCGAGACGCTGGTCGCGCTGAACGCGCCCCAGCGAGCGGCCGCACTCGCGGAGCGGATCGTCGAACGCGTGGTCGAGCGGGTCGAGCGCACGCGCGAGCGCGAGAAGCTGCCCGACCGCCGCAAGGGCTATACGCAGAAGGCCGTCGTCGGCGGGCATAAGGTCTATCTTCGCACCGGCGAATATCAGGACGGGCGTATCGGCGAGATCTTCATCGACATGCACAAGGAGGGCGCCGCCTTCCGGAGCTTGATGAACAATTTCGCCATCGCGATCTCGCTCGGGCTTCAATATGGCGTGCCGCTCGAGGAATATGTCGAGGCCTTCACCTTCACCCGCTTCGAGCCGGCCGGCTTCGTGCAGGGCAACGACGCGATCAAGAACGCGACCTCGATCCTCGACTATATTTTCCGCGAGCTCGCGATCTCCTACCTCGGCCGCAATGACCTCGCCCATATCGCGCCCGAGGAGATCGGCGCCACTGTGCTCGGCGGCGGCGTCGATCAGGACAAGGCGCCCGAGCAGGCCGCGGGCGTTCCCGCGACGTCGTCGATCGTCTCGCGCGGCCTCGTGCGCTCGAAGGCCGACAAGCTGATGCTGGTGCGCGACGCGATCGGCGCCGGAGGGCAGGGCCCGAAGGCGAGCGGCGCATCGGCTGGCGGCCAAGGCGCGCAAGGCTACGTGCAGGGCGCAACCGCGCTCAAGCCCCCGGGCTTAGACCCGGGGGTCGCCGAACCCGCCCCCCTCGCCTTCGGCGCGCCGCCGCAGCCTCAGGAGTCCGTCGCCGAGAAGCGCGCCGAAGCGCGGATGAAAGGCTATGTCGGCGAAGCCTGCCCCGAGTGCGGCAACTTCACCATGGTCCGCAACGGCACCTGCCTCAAGTGCGACACCTGCGGCGGCACGACGGGGTGTTCGTGAATCGAAGGCCGTCATGGCCGCCCCCGGATCTCAGTCCGGGGGTGACCCGGCCACCCACGCGGTGAGGCGCGATGTGCCCGGCGGCTGGGTCTACATCATGACCAATCGCCCGAACGGCGTTCTCTACACCGGCGTGACCTCCGATATCGCACGCCGCGCCTACGAACACCGCGAAAGCCTCGTCCCCGGCTTCACAAAGCGCTACGGCCTCAAGCGCCTCGTTTATATGGAGCGTTACGAGCGCATCGCCGACGCCATTCAGCGCGAATTGAACATCAAGCATTGGCCTCGCGCTTGGAAAGCGCGATTGATTCTTGAAGCCAATCCCGGTTGGAATGATCTCTATGAAACGCTCAACGGATGAGCCAAGGACCAACCGCGTGGATGGCCGGGTCAAGCCCGGCCATGACGAGCGGCTGGCCTTAAGGACTGACCCATGCGTTACGCTGTCGTGATCGAGAAGGCGAGCGGAATTACTCGGCCTATGTTCCGGATTTGCCCGGCTGCGTCTCGGTCGGCGATACGCTGGAACGAAGTGAAGGCGGAAATCCGCGAGGCGATTGAATTTCATCTCGAAGGAATGCGCGAGGATGGCTTGCCGATCCCGAAGCCGTCGAGTCGGGCCGAGTACGTCGAGGTCGGCGAGCGAGCCGCGTAAGCTTACGGGTCGAAAACCGTCATGGCCGGGCTTGTCCCGGCCATCCACGTGGTTCCGCGGCAAACTCGTTCGGAATTCCTTGCTCGATTCGGTCAGCGGCAGGAAGTCGCCGGAGTTGAGACCCAATCGGCTGGGGAATACGGGGACTGGAAAATTAGTGGCCGCCGCCGCCGCGCCCGGTTTGGTTCTGCGCGTAGCTGGTCGGATCGTAAGGGTTGGCAGCCTCGTAGCGGCCGGCCCAGACCTGGGAGGCCCCCTGCGACGAGGGATTGACGCTCTGATTGGCGTTGCAGCCGGCGAGCGCGAGCGCCGCAACCGCCAGAATGATCGGGATTCGCATTCGCGTGCTCCAGTCGCGACGAGGCCGGCGCGTCACGAGCGCCCGGCGATCGGCTGCAAGAGTCCAGGACGGGGGGCGTCCGCGGGACACGCGCCATGGTCCTTTTACGAGTGAGCCGCTTCGTGGACCATGGCAGAAATCAGAAAATGTGACAATCTCTTTCATGAAATCGGAATCCGTGCTATACCTTGCCCAGTCGCCGGATCGAGCCAATGGAGCCGTCGTGCAGCAAGAGGCGCGTTCGACCTTTCACACATCGCCTGAGACGGAGGCCGGATTTATTCTTGCTTGAATCGGCCCTAACCCACTGAAAAGCCCCGATTCCGAAAAACAAATGAAAGCAAAAGAAAGCCATTTCGTTTTCGTCTGCTTTCTTTGGCTTTGTTCCATTCGCGACGGGCTTCGCGTCGAGGAGGGCGCATGATTGCCGTTCGGATGGCGCCTTTTCAGTGTGCCTCGGCCTCCTGCGCGCGGCCCATGTTGGGGAGGGCGATGGGATTGCAGTGACACCCTTATCAAATCCCATTCCGCACGCCGCCCCCGCTCGGCGGTTCCGGGCCGAGGCGAGAGCGTCATCGCTTTTTCACCGGCGTCTGTCTATGATGGCGCGCTCGGAGTCGTCCAACGCCTTCGGCTGGGACATTCGAGACCGGCGTTCGCGCCTTAAAAGCGCGTCGCCGCAAGGATCCCCGTTTAATCCTTCCCACAGCGCAGTCGACCACCCGCTCGACGACGCTTTCCTTAAAAGCGCATGCCGGGCGGAGGTTGCAGGATGTCGGCGACGGAAGCAAAAAGCGCGACGTGGACCGCGCGCGACTGGGTGCAGGCGCTCGTCCCTTACCGCCGGGCGAGTGTTGCGCGCGGCGTCTTTGAGCTCACGGTCACCTTCCCCCCGTTCGCCGCGCTCTGGACTGCGATGCTGCTTGCCTCGCGTCACGGCCAGTTCTGGCTATCTTTCGCGCTGGCGCCGCTCGCCGCTGGGCTGCTCATTCGCCTGTTCATGATCCAGCACGATTGCGGGCACGGTTCGTTCTTTCCAAGCAAGTTCGCCAACGATTGGGTGGGCCGCGCGCTCGGCGTCTTGACGATGACGCCCTACGATCTCTGGCGGCGCAGCCACGCGATCCATCATGCGACATCTGGCAATCTCGACCGGCGCGGCATCGGCGACATCAAGACGCTGACGGTGCGCGAATATTTCGCCCGCAACTGGCGTGACCGGCTGCGCTACCGGCTCTATCGTCACCCGCTGGTGATGTTCGGGTTGGGCCCGGCCTATTTGTTCCTGCTCGAGAATCGCTTGCCCTTCGGCTTCATGCGCAAGGGCGCGATGCCGTGGCTCAGCACGATGGCCACCAACGCCGGGATTGTGCTGCTGGCGGTTCCCTTGATCCTGAGCGCGGGCTCCACAGCGTTTCTCGTCGTCCATCTGCCGATTGTCGTGCTCGCCGCGACGATGGGTGTCTGGCTGTTCTACGTGCAGCATCAATTCGAGGCGACAACCTGGGACGGCGCGACGGACTGGCGCCAGCCTGAAGCGGCGCTGCACGGCAGTTCGCATTACGACTTGCCGCCCGCACTGCGCTGGTTCAGCGCCAATATCGGCGTGCATCACGTGCACCACTTGTCGAGCGGCATCCCCTTCTATCGGCTTCCCGAGGTCGTGCGGAGCTATCCCGAGCTCGGCGAGGTCGGCCGGCTCACGCTGTGGCGCAGTCTCGTTTGCGTCCGTCTCGCGTTGTGGGAGGAGGAAAAGCGGCGGCTCTTGTCGTTTCGCGAGGCGCGTGCGGGGATTACGGCGACGGCTTACCCAACTTCGAAATAGCCGGCCGAGCTATATCCTCGCAATCACGAGCCCGCGTCTTGCGCGACGCCCGGGTATTAGCTGATCGGATCGTAAGGATTGGTGTCCTCGTATTGGCCGGCGAAGACCTGCGAGGCCGGCTGCGACGAGGGATTGACGCTCTGATTGGCGTTGCAGCCGGAGAGCGCGAGCGCCACAACCGCAAGGATGATCGGGATTCGCATCGGCGCTTTCCAATCTGTCGGAAAGGAACAGTCGCGCGGTCATCCGCTCGACATGCAGGAGACCTCTGCGCAGTCCGCCGCTTCGCTCGCAATGATGAGGTGGACGGCCCCGCCCAAGCGCAACATGCTTCAGAACAGCAGAGCCGCGCGCGATCGGCGCGCCGCTCGCCCTCAGCTCTGCGGCGCCTCTTCGAGCGAATCGGCGATCGCCGCCTCGATCTCCTCAGGCATTTCCCTTACGTCGATGCCGATCTGATCGCCGGGAATCCAGATCCTGGTGCCGCCGCCATGCGGCACAAAAGTCGCCGCAAGCGTCATATTCACCCGAATCGGCTTTCCGCCCTCCAGCGTGCACCTGATCCATTTCGACATCATGAGCCCTCCTCGCGATAGGAACGAACTTCTTCCGGTCACAGCTTATTCAGAAGCCCGCAGGCGTTCTCGAGCGTGAGCTGCTGCGCGGAACCTGGCGTCATCCACACGAACCAGGTCGCGTCGTCGACGACGCCGGTGACGGGCGCGGCGGCCCAGCTCTGCAAGGCGCGCACCGCCGCCTCGGTCAGCGGGCCGAACTGGCCGTCGATCGCGCCGGGATAGGGGGTGAAGCTGACCGCGACCTCTTTGCCGGAGAGCGCCTGCTGCAGCCAGGCGACGGCGGGGCCGGTCCGTCCGGCCGCGAGCGTCGGCGAGGCCTCGCAATAGGCGGGGAGCTTCGCCCAGGTGGCGGGTCCGACGAGCCCGTCAGCGGTCAGGCCGTTCGCCGCCTGAAAGCTCTTGACGCTGGTCTCGATGCCAGCGTCGAACACGCCGGTGATCGGCCCAAACGGGTTCCACAGCAATCGCCGGGCAAGCGCGCGCTGCAGGCGCCTGACGTCGTCCCCGGTCGAGCCGGGACCGATTGTCGCTGGCATCGCATGTCCTCACTTCACGGCGCGCCTCACATCGCCTTTTCCATCTGTCCGCGGATTTCGCCCGGCTTGTTGGCGGCGGTGTGGATGTTGAAATACAGCATGCCGTCCGTCAGATCCTTGGCCTGCGCGTCGGTCAGGGTCGCCGAGCCCTTCATTGGGCTGTCGAGCGGGGGCTGGAGCGGGACTTCGACCGGCGCCGGCTTGCCGACGGGGGCTGGCCCATGGAAATGGGCGGCGATCGCCGGTCCGGTGAGGCCGGAATAATCGACGGTCCACTCGAGCTTCTTCGAAACGGTGTCGAAGGTCGCGGTCAACGCGCCCGCGCCCTTGGAGTCGGTCGGCGGCGTCTCCGCCGCGCCGGTAAGGGTGGCCTTGTAGTGCATGACTTCCGCTTTCGGCGCGATGATCGCCGTCATATGCGCCGCGGCCAACAAAGTCGCGCCGACCATGAATGTCCGCATGACAAGTCCCCCAGTTTCGAGATGAGCCAGGCCCTCTCGCTTGGATACGGCGGCGTCCGCCCGATTGGATCACAACGGTAACATAACGCTCAGGGCCCGACGAGACGCGCTCGCGCAGCAGACGCCCTTTGCCCGCCGCCTGGCGTTCGACTAGCCTCTTCCGCCATGCCGAATCCGCCTCAGACCCAGCCTCCGCCGGACGCCGATCAGCGCCGCGCCGCCAAGCCCGTCGTCGTCTACGCCCTCGAGAGGCTGCCGCACTTCGACGCTGCGTTCTATGACGGCGCGCGAGCCGGGATGACCAGGATCGGCGAGACGATCGTGCCGCCGCGCGAGGGACGCGCGTTCGAGGTTCCCGCCGGGCATTTTTTCCGCGTCGTCAGCATCGAGGGTCCGCAGGTCGGCGACCTCAACCTGTGGAGCGCCACAAACCTCGCCGAGCGGTTCTTCAGCGGCAAGACACGGGCGCTGAATGCGACGCATGTCAGCACGGGCGCGCGGCTCTGGAGCGCGCTGCCTTATTTGCGGCCGATGGCGACCGTCACCCACGACACGCTTGACTGGTATGGCTTCGACGCCGACGGCGCCGGCGTGCACGACGTGATCGGCACCCGCTGCGATCCCTATACGAACCGCCTCCTGACCGGCGGCGACTATCATCATTGCTGCCATTCGAACCTGACCCGGGCGCTCGCTGACCGGATGAACCTGACGTCTGGCGAGGCGGCGCAGCATGTCCACGACGTGCTGAATGTGTTCATGTGCACGGGCTTCGAGCGCCAGTCCCACCGCTACTTCATGAAGGCGAGCCCGGTGCGTCCGGGGGACTTCATCGAATTCTTCGCCGAGATCGATCTCATCGGCGCGCTCTCGGCCTGTCCGGGCGGCGACTGTGGCGCGACCCATTCGAGCGACGCGGCGCGCTGCCATCCGCTCAAGGTTGAGATTTTCCGCCCCCGCGACGGAACGCTTCGCGGCTGGCGGCCGCCCGAAGTCAGCGCCTATTCCGGCGCGTGACCCGCCGCTTCGCAGGGCTTATCCGAAGCGCAGCCGCGATCGCTCGCGCGCCTTCTGCGCCTCGGTTTCCCGGTCGCGCGGCGGGGTCGAGCTGTGGAGGGAGGAGACGAGCTTCCGAGCCGAATCGGCCACCTCGTCGATCGCGCGCTCGAACGCCTCCGCGTTGACCTGCGAGGGCTTGGCGAAGCCGCTCACCTTGCGCACGAACTGGAGGGCGGCCGCGCGGATCTCCGCTTCGGTCGCGGGCGGCTCGAAGTTGAAGAGCGGGCGGATGTTGCGGCACATGGGAGCCTCCTTAGGGGTTCATCTCGGCAGCCCTGGAAATCCAAGCCGCCGCAAGGAAATCCTAGCCCAGGCGCCCGGAAATCAAAGCCGGACACAAGGAAATCAAAATCTACAAACGTCTGAATTTATTCCCAAAACAAGATATTTTTCAATAATCAGGATTCTCACCTTTTTGGCGGGCGTTTTGCAACGGGCGCATCCATTAAAGCATGTTGCGTTTGGGTGGAACCAGACTCGCCATTCGCGAGCGGGATGTGTGGACGGCCCCTCGGAAGCAAGGACATTTTTCGGGTGGATCCGACGGCGGGACGCATGCAGTCATGTGTTCGGCCTGTTTGCGCGGCGTTTTGTTCAGGCCGCTGGCCCTGATGAATTCCGCGGATCGGCTCCCAATCAGCGAAACGCGCTATGACGCGGCCTCCGCTTTGCGGGTTTTGCCTCTCCCCGGCGGCGCGTCCGGTTCGTCATCAGCCGCCACGAGCGGCGGTCGACGCTTGATCAGCGCCGCCACCCAGGGGTGGCTTTGTCGGGATGGGATTTGATAAGGGTGTCACTGCAATCCCATCGCCCTCCCCAACATGGGCCGCGCGCAGGAGGCCGAGGCACACTGAGCAAAGGCGCCATCCGAACGGCAATCATGCGCCCTCCTCGACGCGTAGCCCGTCGCGAATGGAACAAAGCCAAAGAAAGCAGACGAAAACGAAATGGCTTTCTTTTGCTTTCATTTGTTTTTCGGAATCGGGGCTTTTCAGTGGGTTAGGGCCGATTTCAAGCAAGAATAAATCCGGCCTCCGTCTCAGGCGATGTGTGAGAGGTCGAACGCGCTTCTTGCTGCACGACGGCTCCATTGGCTCGATCCGGCGACTGGGCAAGGTATAGCACGGATTCCGATTTCATGAAAGCGATTGTCACATTTTCTGATTTCTGCCATGGTCCACGAAGCGGCTCACTCGTAAAAGGACCATGGCGCGTGTCCCGCGGACGCCCCCCGTCCTGGACTCTTGCAGCCGATCGCCGGGCGCTCGTGACGCGCCGGCCTCGTCGCGACTGGAGCACGCGAATGCGAATCCCGATCATTCTGGCGTTTGCGGCGCTCGCGCTCGCCGGCTGCAACGCCAATCAGAGCGTCAATCCCTCGTCGCAGGGGGCCT
>CAVXHJ010000021.1:0-35428 GCA_963761435.1 uncultured Alphaproteobacteria bacterium
CAGGAACGAAACTCCTTGGCGGTTGCGCGCGCTGGGCAAACCTGATACCAGCCGCGCCTTCGCATCCGTGGGAGAACGCCCGGTCAGCCAGCCGGGGATCACGTTCGCACCACGAAACTGCAACCTGGCGCGAGCCTTCCGGGCCGACCCCCGAGGGCCGCGCATTCGCTTGGAGCAGCGTTCATGGCAAAGAAGATCGTCGGTTATATCAAATTGCAAGTGCCGGCGGGGGCGGCCAATCCGTCGCCGCCGATCGGTCCCGCGCTCGGCCAGCGCGGCTTGAACATCATGGAATTCTGCAAGGCCTTCAACGCGCGCACCGCGCAACTGGAGAAGGGCGCGCCGATTCCGGTCGTCATCACCGCCTATCAGGACCGCTCGTTCACCTTCGAGATGCGCCAGCCGCCGGTAACCTTCTTCCTCAAGAAGGCGGCAAACCTCAAGATCGGCAAGAAGCCGGCCTCCGGCGCCAAGACGCCCGGCCGCGGTTTTGTCGGCAAGGTTACAAAGGAGCAGGTGCGCGAGATCGCCGAGAAGAAGATCGTCGACCTCAACTGCGACACGATCGAAGCGGCGATGAAGATGATCGAAGGCTCGGCCCGTTCGATGGGCCTGCAGGTGGAGGGCTGAGCCATGGCGCATCACGGCAAGAGAGTTCTGAAGTCGCGCGAGGGCGTCGAGCGGACCAAGCTTTATAAGCTCGAGGAGGCAGTGAAGCTGGTCAAGACCAACGCCTCCGCCAAGTTCGACGAGACGGTCGAGCTCGCGCTCAACCTCGGCGTCGATCCGAAGCACGCCGACCAGATGGTGCGCGGCGTGGTCAACCTGCCGAACGGCACCGGGCGCACATTGCGCGTCGCGGTGTTCGCGCGGGGGCCCAAGGCTGACGAAGCGCGCGCCGCGGGCGCCGACATTGTCGGGGCGGAAGACCTCGTCGCCCAGGTTCAGGGCGGCGAGATCAACTTCGACCGCTGCATCGCGACCCCCGACATGATGCCGCTCGTCGGGCGGCTCGGCAAGGTCCTCGGACCGCGCGGCCTGATGCCGAACCCGAAGGTCGGCACGGTGACGATGGACGTGAAAGCCGCCGTCGCGGCGTCGAAAGGCGGCGCGGTCGAGTTCCGGGCCGAGAAGGCCGGCATCGTCCAGGGCTCGGTCGGCAAGGCCTCGTTCGGCGAGGAGAAGCTCGCCGAGAACATCAAGGCCTTCGTCGACGCGGTGAACAAGGCCAAGCCCGCCGGCGCCAAGGGCCACTACCTCCTGCGCGCCGCCGTCTCCTCGACCATGGGCCCCGGGGTCAGGCTCGACCTCGCGACGCTCCAGACGGCCGGCCAGACGGGGGCGTAAGCCCGAAGGCCCTCACCCCCGACCCCTCTCCCCAAGGGAGAGGGGCGCGCGCCCTTCTCCCACGGGGAGAAGGTGGCCGAAGGCCGGATGGGGGCCTGCTGCAAATGTGCGGTGTCCCGCCTCTGCCGATCGACGACGCGCTTGGCGCGCTCCGCGCCGCGCTCGCCGAGCATTCAAGCGCCGTGCTCGTCGCGCCGCCCGGCGCGGGCAAGACCACGCGCGCGCCGCTCGCGCTGCTCGATGAGCCCTGGGCGAGGGGCAAGCGCCTCATCCTGCTCGAGCCGCGCCGCCTCGCCGCCCGCGCCGCCGCCGCGCGCATGGCGGCGACGCTTGGCGAGAAGGTCGGCGAGACGATCGGCCTGCGGGTCCGGCTGCAAAGCCTCGTCTCCAAGCACACCCGCATCGAGGTCGTCACCGAGGGCGTGTTCACACGGCAGATCCTCGACGATCCCGCGCTCGAGGGCGTCGCGGGGGTTCTGTTCGACGAGTTCCACGAGCGCTCGCTCGACGCCGACCTCGGCCTGGCGCTGGCGCTCGACGCGCAGGCGGGCCTGCGCGAGGACCTGCGGCTTCTCGTCATGTCGGCGACGCTCGACGGCGCGCGGGTGCGCTCGCTGTTGGGCGAAGCGCCGCTCGATCGAGACCCAAGGCCGCGCCTATCCGGTCGAAACGCGCTACGCCGGCCGCAACCCGGGCGCGCGCATCGAGGACGAAGTCGCGCGGGTGACGCTGCAAGCGCTCGCCTCCGAAAGCGGCTCGATTCTCGTCTTCCTGCCGGGGATGGGCGAGATCCGGCGCGTCGCCGAGATTCTCGCGGCGCGGGTCGGGCGGCGAGACGTCGACATCGCGCCGCTCTACGGAGCGCTGGACGCGCGCGCGCAAGACCTCGCCATCGCCGCGCCGAAGCCGGGGCGGCGCAAGATCGTGCTCGCGACCTCGATCGCCGAGACCTCGCTGACCATCGAAGGCGTGCGGGTCGTGATCGACAGCGGGCTCATGCGGGTTCCGGTCTACGAGCCGGACGTCGGGCTGACCCGGCTCGTGACGGTCCGTGTCAGCAGCGCCAACGCCGACCAGCGGCGCGGGCGCGCCGGGCGCGTCGAGCCCGGCGTCTGCTATCGCTTGTGGGAGGAGGCGGCGACCGGCGGGCTTCAGCCCTACGCCGCGCCCGAGATCCTCTCCGCCGATCTCTCAGGCTTCGCGCTCGACTGCGCGCTCTGGGGCGTCGCCGATCCGGCGGCGCTTCGCTTCCTCGATCCGCCGCCGCGCGCCGCCCTCGCCGAGGCGCGCGCGCTGCTCACGACGATCGGCGCGCTCGACGGCGACGGCCGCATCACCGACGAGGGCCGCGCGATCTCCCGCCTCGCGCTCCCGCCGCGCCTGGCGCGGATGGTCGTCGACGCCGCGCGGGCGGGCGACGCGAGGACCGCGAGCGAGATCGCGGTCGTGCTGACCGAGCGCGGGCTCGGCGGCGACTCGGTCGATCTTGGCGCGAGGCTCGCCGCCTTCGCCCATGACCGCTCGCCGCGAGCCGACGACGCGAGGCGGCTCGCGCGGCGGCTGGCGGCAAGGGCCCTCACCCCCGACCCCTCTCCCCGAGGGAGAGGGGGGAGCGCACCCTTCTCCCCACGGGAGAAGGTGGCCGGCGAAGCCGGTCGGATGAGGGTGTCGGCGCGCTGCTCGCCTCGGCCTACCCCGACCGAATCGCCATGGCCCGCGGCAGGACGGGCGAATTCCTGATGGCCAACGGGCGCGCGGCGGCGGTCGAGGCGCATGACGCGCTCGCGGCGGGAGCCGTTCCTCGCCATCGGCGAAATCGCCGGCCGCGCGGCTTCGGCGCGCATCCTCCTCGCCGCGCCGCTTTCGCTGGCTGAGATCGAGAGCGTCGCCGGCGCCTCGATCGAGACTGTGGACGAGCTGGCTTTCGATCGCGCCTCCGCGTCCTTGCGGGCGCGACGCCGCCGCCGGCTCGGCGCGCTCGTGCTCGCAGAGCAGACGCTTGCGGTTCCGCAAGACGAGGCGGCGGCGCTGGCGCTGGCGCGCGGCGTCCTTTCGCTTGGGCTCGCGCGCCTGCCATGGACCGGAACCCTCAAGCAGTGGCGCGACCGGGTGATGTTCCTGCGCCGGGCCGAAGGCGAGCCGTGGCCGGACCTCTCGGACGAGGCGCTTGCCGCCGATCCCGGCTGGCTCGCGCCGTTCCTCACGGGCAAAACCCGGCTCGACGAGATCGGCGCCGACGACCTCGCCCAGGCGCTCGGCGCATCGCTTCCGTGGGATCTCAAGC
This sequence comes from uncultured Alphaproteobacteria bacterium, assembly GCA_963761435.1. Lineage (GTDB taxonomy): Bacteria > Pseudomonadota > Alphaproteobacteria > Rhizobiales > Beijerinckiaceae > Roseiarcus. The sequence continues at coordinate 3,632 of CAVXHJ010000021.1, forward strand.
GCCGACTCGACGACGAGGCGCCGACCCATTTCCGCGCGCCGACCGGGACCCAAGCGCCGATCGACTACGAGGCCGAAGGCGGCCCGGCGATCGCGCTGCGCGTGCAGGAGCTGTTCGGCCTCAAGGAGCATCCGTCGCTCGCCCACGGGCGCGTTCCGCTCACGCTCGAGTTGCTTTCGCCCGCCCATCGCCCGATCCAGATCACCCGCGACCTGCCGGGCTTCTGGCGTGGCTCATGGACGAGTGTCCGCGCCGACCTCCGCGGCCGCTATCCCCGCCACTTCTGGCCCGAGGATCCCGCCGCTTCTACTCCGACGGCGCGGGCGAAGCCGCGGGGGACGTGAAGGGGAGGCGCAATGGACAAAGGACGATTACGCCGCCTCGAACGACAATTTTAGACCCAGCGATTTGGCGACTCGGAGAAGCGTCGTGAGGCGCGGATCGCCTTTCTGGCTCAAAGAACGATAGAGCGCCTGTCGCGTTATCCCGGCCTCCTGCGCGACCCTCGCCATCCCTCGCGCGCGCGCAATGGTTCCTAGCGCGTTGGCGATATATCTGCCATCTCCGGTCTCGATGGCGTCAGCGAGGAGTTCGATCTGCGCTTCTTTCGTGTCGAGAAAATCGGCCGGATCGAAAGGCGTTGTCTTGAGATTCATCGTCGCATCCTCGGTGAGATTAACGGCCGCAGGCGCCGCCTAAAGCTCCGCCGCCATAAGTTTCGCGCGCCTGATGTCGCGTTCCTGAGTGTGTTTGTCGCCGCCACAAACCAAAATGACGACCTCGGCTCCCCGCGTCACAAAATAGAGCCTGTAACCCGGCCCATAGTCGACGCGCAGCTCGCTGACGCCATCGCCAATGGGCTTCACGTCGCCCATCAATCCGGATTGCAGGCGAACGATTCTCTGCGCGATGCGTCGCTTGGCGTTAACGTCGCGAAGCGCGGCAAACCATTTTTTGAACAAATCGGTTTGCCGGACCTCGGCCATTTGTCACTTATAAGTGACAGTCGCCGGTTTGTCAACTATAGACGACACGACTGCGAGTCCGGATCAACGCCAGCGCATGATCGGCAGGCATCGGCCAAGGGAGCCAAAACCCGAACGGCGTCTGAGCCCCGCCCCTGGCCTCAAGAAAATCACGCCGCCGTCGCGCGCACCGGCAAGCGCACCCAGCCTCGCAGCGTGTTGTTCAGTAGCGGCGTGGCCTCGCCGTCAGGCTCGATGTGCACGAGCGCGCGCGCCAGCGCGGCGAGCAGCGTTTCGCCTTCGAGCCTCGCCAGCAACTGGCCGACGCACATATGCACGCCGCCGCCGAAAGCGACATGGCCGGACGTCGCCCGATCGATGTCGTACCGATCGGGGTTGAGCCACTTGCGCGGATCGCGGTTCGCGGCGCCGAGCAGCATCAGCACCTTCTCGCCCTCAGGGAGCGTCACGCCCCCGAGCTCTGCGTCACGTGTCGTGGTTCGGAAGAACGTCTGCACCGGCGTCTCCAGCCGAAGCGCCTCTTCGAACGCAGCGCGCGCTTTCGAAGGATCGGCGCGCAGGGCGGCGAATTGATCGGGATTGTAGGCGAGAGCCCGCATCGCCGCGCCGATGCCATGTACGGTCGTATCGAAGCCGGCGCTGAGGAGCGACCTCACCAGGAGTTCCGCCTCTTGCCGCGTCACTTCGCCCGAGTCGGCGCCCGCGTGGATCATCGCCCCGATGCCGCCGTCGGCAAGCGCCGCGCGCTTGCATTGCGCCGAAATCCATTCGACATGCGGCGCCATCTGCGCGACCGCCGCCCGGCGCAGCTCGTTGTCGGGGCCGAACATGTTGAACACCGTCGCCGCATAAGGCAGCAGGTGCTCGCGGCCCTCTCTCGAGAGGCCGACAGCGTCGGGCATGACCATCATCGGATAGACTTCGGCGCAATCGGCGATCGCGTCGAAGCGGCCCTTGCGCGCGAGCGTCTGCGCGAGCTCTTCCGCGGCTTCGGCGAAGCGCGCCCGCAGAGACCGCATCACCGTCGCCGACAACGCCCGATTGAGCACGGCGCGGGCGCGATCGTGCTCAGGGGGGTCGCGCTCGAGCACCAGGCTCGGCGGCCGCCACGGTTTCTCGCGCTGAAAATCGCTCAAACCCACGCCGCGGCCGGAACAGAAGGTCGCCGGATCATTGAGCATCTGCCTGACCTCGGCATGCCGCGCCACGGCGCAGGCGCCATACTTTTCGAGCCACACGACCGGCCCGGCCTCTCGCAGGGCCTCGTGCGCGGGAAAAGGATCGCGCAACACCTCGAGCGAAAACGGATCGATCGGCGAAGCTGGAATCCCGGGGGGCGGACGGCTCGCGGCGACATCCTGCAGCATGGCGGCGTTTCCTCGGTGGAATCCCCTTGCAAGAAACACTATGGCCGCGCGGCGCTACGGACAACCCCGCGCCGCGCCGGCGGTTCAGGCCACGAGCTGCGCGAGACGTTTCGGGGCGGTGAGGCGATAGCTGCGGCGGACGAAAGCTTCGACCTCCCGCCAGTCGGCCGCTTCGTCGAGGCCGACGCCGATCCAGCCCTTAGCGCCGAAATAGGGGGGAATGAAAAACCGCCCCGGCTCGGCGTCGATGATGATCTCCCGCGCGCCTTCAGGGACCTTGCACCAGAGCGCGAGCCATTCGCCCCGCGGCCGCTCGAGAGCGAATATCTTGTCGGCGACGCGATACGACGGTCCGCGGCGCATCGCTTCCTCATGGGCTTCGGGAAGCGCGAGGCAGATGGCGCGCAATCGCGCGCCGATGGTGAGAAGCGGCATTCGACGCTCCGGTCCCCCGCCTGGGTTGAGCCTAGCACAGGACATCAAGCTCGCACACATTGACCAGTCCGACCGCGCCCCGATAGCGTGGCCTCCGATGTCACCCGACCTCTCCCCACGAGATCGCGAACTTATGAGCGGCGCCCACGGCGGCGGAGCGGCGTTCGCGATGCGGCTCATCGCGCGCTTCGCCGAGGCGGTCGGCGCGCCCGGCTTCATCGATATCGAGGCGGCGCATGTCGACGGCTGCCTTTATCTCGGCCGCGCGAGCCTCGATTTCGTGCTGAAGCTGACCGAGCTCGGCGGCAAGGTTCGCGTGCCCACGACCCTTAACGTCGGCTCGATCGATTTGATCCACCCAGAACTCTTTCGCGGCCCAAGGGAGGACGCCGAGAACGGCGCGAAGCTCATGGCCGCGCATGTCGAGCTCGGCTGCGCGCCGACCTTCACCTGCGCTCCCTATCAGAGCATCCATCGCCCGCGCTTCGGCGCCCAGATCGCCTGGGGCGAATTCGAACGCGATCGTCTTCGCCAATTCGGTGATCGGGGCGCGCACCAACCGTTACGGCGATTTCATCGACCTCTGTTGCGCGATGACTGGCCGCGCCCCCGCCTACGGCCTGCATCTCGACGAAAACCGCCGCGCCCGCGCTCTGGTCGAGGTCGTTTCGATCCCGGACGGCTGGGACTCGGAAAGGGCGGCGGTCGCGGTTGGCCACATCGTCGGGCGCCGCTGCGGCGGCCTCGTCCCGGCGATTGTCGGCCTGCCGCCGGAAACGAGCGAGGACGATTTGAAGGCGCTTGGCGCGGCCGCCGCCTCGTCCGGCGCGGTCGCCCTCTTTCATGTCGTCGGCGTCACCCCCGAAGCGCCCGATCTCGAGAGCGCCTGCGGCGGCCTTGCGCCGCAACTGCATCTGCGGCTCAGCGCCGACGACTTGCGCGAGGCGGCGCGGTCGCTGTCGACCGTCGCGGACGGCGCGCCGCTTGGCGCGGTGTCGCTCGGCACGCCGCATTTCTCGCTCGCCGAATTCGCTCGCCTCATGCCGCTCCTCGACGGGCCAGCCCCGCTCGCCGAGATCTGGATCAACTGCAGCCGGGCGACGCTGGGCGAAATCCGCGAGCGCGGCTGGGAAGAGCGGCTTCGCGCCGCGCGGGTCACACTGGTCGCCGACACGTGCGTGTATATCGGGACGCTGATGCGGATCAGCGCCGGAGCGGTCATGACCAACTCCGGCAAGTGCGCCTATTACGCGCCGGCCAATCTCGGCGTCGAGGTCGCCTATGGATCGCTCGCCGAATGCGTCGCCTCGGCGCGCGCCGGCAAGGTGGTGCGGCTGTGAGCGCGCGCGCGTTCGGCGCGGCGACGCTCGTTCCCGGCGCGGGCGCCGGCGCGCCGCTCATGCTCGACGAGCCCTTGAGCTTCTGGGGCGGCCTCGACCCGACTTCGGGAACCATCATCGACCGCCGGCACCCGCAGCTTGGCGCGAATGTCGCGAACCGCATGCTGATGATGCCGGCCGGGCGGGGTTCGAGCGGAGGCAGCGCCATCCTCGCCGAGGCGCTTCGCCTCGGCAAAGGGCCGGCGGGCATCCTGATGCTCGAGCGCGACGCGATCGTCGTCGTGGGCGCGATGGTCGCGGCCGAGCTTTACGGACTTGCGTGTCCCGTCGCGCTCACAGACGGGCAACACTGGGAAGCGCTGGCAGCCTCGGCCAGCCTCACACTTGAAGCTGGCCCAGGCGGCGCGACGATCAGCGCCGAGCTTCGACCTCAGGCGCCCGGAGCGCGGCGCGCCGGGCGATAGCCGCCGCCCTGGCGGCCAACCGGACGCGGCTTGCCGGCGAACGCGATCGCGCCCCGGTTGTCGCGATGAGGGGAATGATGCGGGCGCTTCGGCGCCGGAGCAGGCGCCGCGGCGACCTGAGCCCGGCGAAGCACCGGCGCAGGTTTCGGGCCGGCGGCGCCGCGGCGGTCAATCTTGGGCAGGGTGAGGCGGGTCAGCCGCTCGATGGCGCGCAGGAGGTCGCGCTCTTCGTGGTCGCAGAACGAGATCGCCCGGCCGCCATTGCCCGCGCGCGCGGTGCGGCCGATGCGGTGGACATAGGCCTCGGCGACCTCCGGCAGTTCGAAATTGACGACATGAGTCACGCTGTCGATGTCGATGCCGCGCGCGGCGATGTCGGTCGCCACCAGAACGCGCGTCTTGCCGTCCTTGAAGGCGCCAAGCGCCCGCTCGCGCTGACCCTGACTCTTGTTGCCGTGAATGGCGGCGGCGTCGACGCCTGCCTCGTCCAGCGCCCTGGCGACGCGGTCCGCGCCGCGCTTGGTGCGGGTGAAGACGAGAACGCGCGACATCGTCGCGTCGTCGAACAGCTCAACCAGCATATCGCGTTTCTTCGCCGTGTCGACGAAGAGCACGCTGTGCTCGACGCGGTCGGCGGTCTTGGCGGCCGGCGTCACCGAGACCTCGACCGGATCGTTCAAAAGCTCGCCCGCAAGCGCGCGAATGTCAGTTGGCATGGTCGCCGAGAAGAACAGGTTCTGCCGCTTTTTCGGCAATTCGCGCACGATGCGGCGGATCGGCTTGATGAAGCCGAGATCGAGCATCTGGTCGACCTCGTCGAGCACCAGGAATTCGACCGCGCTTAAGTTGGCGACGCGCGCGTCGAGGTGATCGAGGAGGCGGCCGGGCGTCGCCACCAGCACGTCGAGGCCGCCCTGAAGCGCGCGAATCTGAGCGCCGTGCGGCACCCCGCCGAATACGACCGCGATCTTGAACGAAAGCCCGTCGGAGAGGTCGCGGAAGCTCTGGGCGATCTGGCTCGCAAGCTCGCGCGTCGGGGCCAGAATCAGCACGCGCGCGCCGCCTCGCGGCGCCGGGCGCCGGTCGGTTGCGAGCTTGTGCAGGATCGGCAGCGCGAAGGCGGCGGTCTTGCCGGTGCCGGTCTGGGCGATGCCGACGAGATCGCGGCCCTTCATCAACGACGGGATCGCCTGGGCCTGAATCGGGGTCGGTCGCGCGAAGTCGAGCTTGGCCAGCGCGGCATTGAGGGGCGCGGCAAGGCCGAACCCGTGAAAATTATCCAATTTTGAAGTCTTTCAAGATGCCGCGGCCGCGCGGAATGCGCGTTCATGCGGCGTGGGGTTTAGAGAAAGGGAACGCCCCGCGTGTCCGGGCGTCTATGCGAATTTATGAAGCGCCCGGCAGGTGGACTGAAAAGCCCTTCACGCGGCCGGCGCGCCAATGGCCGCGCCAAGGCGGCTTGGCGTGCATGTGGACTGTGAGAGGGCCAAAGTCAAGCGACGATCCGCGATCGGCTGTCGCCGGCCCCTCGATTTGGCGCGCGAAGACGGCTTCAAATGCGTCGTCTATCATCAATGCGCCGCCTATCATTTGAGCGAGAAGTCCCCCGCGAGGCTTATCGATGAAATCGGTCGTCGTTACAGGCGTGTCCACCGGAATCGGGTGGGGATGCGTCAAGGTCCTGATCGGGAGCGGATTCCGCGTCTTCGGCAGCGTGCGCAAGCAAACCGACGCCGAGCGGCTCGCAAACGAGTTCGGCCCGAACTTCACGCCGCTGATCTTCGACGTGACCGACAAGGCGGCGGTCGCCAAGGCGGCGAAGGAGGTCGAGGCTGCGCTCGGCGGCGAGACGTTGGCGGGGCTGGTCAACAACGCAGGCGTCGCGGTCTTGAGTCCGCTCATGAGCCTCGGAATTGAAGAGTTCGAACATCAGCTCGCGGTCAACCTGACCGGGCCTCTGATCGTGACCCAGGCCTTCAAGGGACTCCTCGGCGTCGATCGGTCGGTGCGAGGAGCGCCCGGCCGAATCGTGATGATATCCTCGGTTGGCGGGAAGAACGCGATGCCGTTCCTCGGCCCCTATTGCGCGTCGAAATTCGAACTCGAAGGGATGTCGGAGTCGCTGCGTCGCGAGCTGATGATCTTCGGCGTCGACGTGATCGTCGTCGCGCCGGGCACGATCGCGACGCCGATCTGGAACAAGGCGGACGCCGTTGACGTCACGCCGTTCGCCGACACCCCTTATGCGCCCGCGCTCGCAAAGACTCAAGGCGTATATGATCTCCAACGGCAACGATGGCCTGCCGCCGGAGCAAATCGGCGACACGGTGAAGACCGCGCTGACCGTCAAGAGACCGAAGACCCGCTACACCGTGACCCCCAATCCGCTGCAGAACCTGCTGGCGCTCACTCTGCCGAAACGCCTCATCGATCAAGTCATCGCGCGGCGCCTGGGACTCACAGGATGAGTTCCCGCAGCCCCTTCCGAACATCTCGAACTTCGCCCGATTGACCGCGCGCGCCGTCAATGCAAGGAGGACCCGCGAAATAATCCGAGAGGGGCGATGAGCGCGACGATTGAGGTTCTGGGGCTGGGCAATTCACTGGTCGATCTTCTCGCATACGCCGATGACGACTATCTCAGCGCCCAGGAGATGCTGAAGGGCGCGATGAACCTCATCGACGAGGATCGCGCCGAGGCGCTCTACGCCGCCCGCGTCGATCCGCGGGTGATTTCGGGCGGGTCGGCCGCCAACACGATCGTCGGCGTCGCCTCGCTCGGCGTGCCCTCGGCCTATATCGGCAAGGTCAAGCGCGATCCGCTCGGCGCGGCCTTCGCCGACGACATCCGCTCGACCGGCGTCACGTTCTCGACCGCGCCCGCGGAGCACGGGCCCTCGACCGGACGCTGCTTCATCTATGTCACGCCCGACGGCGAGCGCACGATGAACACCTATCTCGGCGCGAGCTCCTATCTCGCGCCGCCCGACGTTGACGAGGCCCTGGTCAAGGCGGCGAAGGTCGTCTACCTCGAGGGCTATATGTGGGACCGGCCGGCGGCCAAGACGGCGTTCCAGAAGGCGGGCGAGATCGCCCGCGCCGCCGGGCGCCGCGTCGCCCTCACGCTCTCGGATTCATTCTGCGTCGACCGGTTCCGCGGCGAATTCATCGATCTCATGCGCTCAAAGACCGTCGACACGATCTTCGCCAACACCGACGAGATGCTGTCGCTGTACGAAACGCCGCATTTCGACGAGGCGCTCGACCAGCTGCGGGCCGAGGGCGTGCTTGGAATCGTGACCCGGTCGGAGAAGGGCTGCGTGATCGTCAGCGGCGACCAGACCTGGGAGGTTCCCGCCTTCCCGATCGCCAAGCTCGTCGACACCACCGGCGCCGGCGACATGTTCGCCGCCGGCTTCCTCGCCGGGCTCGCGCGCGATCGCGACATGGTGACTTGCGGACGGCTCGGCGCGCTGGCGGCGGCAGAAATCATCCAGCACCTCGGCGCGCGGCCTAATGTGTCACTGGCCGAGCTAGCCCGCGAGCACGGCCTTACGGTCTGACGCAGGGTTCCGGCGTCTTTCGCAGGCGGCGAGCGCTATTCGGCCGCTGGCGCCGTCCTCGCCTTGGCCTCGCCAAGGTGGCGCTTGAAATCGCTCATCGAGGCGAACTTGAAGGTCCCTTCGCTTGTTTCGGCCTCGATCGAGCCGTCGGCAAAAATTTTGTAATTGGCGCCGGCCGAGGAATAGCTTCCGATCATGCCCGGCGGCTCCTCAGGCGTCTCGAGCACCGTCTCGATCGCATCCAGCGACGGCAGATGTCCGGCGCGATTGACGTTGATCGGGCTCTCCTCGTCCATTTCGAGGAGGTCGTCGAGCCTTCCCGACGCCTCCGCTTCCACCCCGGCCGGCGAAACGACAGTCGCCTCGGCTGGCGCCGGCTCGACTTTGGGCGATGGGTGAAGGGCCGCCGACAGCGGTTCAATCCCTGACACAGCGTCCAAGGCCGCGAGCGCCGCTGATTGCTGCACGAGCTTCGCCAGCGCATCGACGCGGCGGATCGCCACTCCGATTGCGAACGTCACAACCGCCGCCGCAACCCCGACCGCACCCGCAAGCGCATACAAAACGCCGAGGCTCTCCGGCAGCAGGTCGAGACTCTGATACGCGCCCGCTGCGCCGGCGGCGAGCAGAACAAGGCTGAGGATGAAAATGAGGTTCGCCATCAGGCCATCAATCCCGGCATTTTGTCGAAACCTCGGCAGGTCTGGGGTAGAGTTGGGATAAAGCAAGAAATGTTGACAACGCGATTACAGCGGCATCAGCTGCGCGACCCGAAGATCGCTGAGCCGACGCGCACATACGTCGCGCCGAGTTGCACCGCAAGCGGCCAGTCGGCGCTCATGCCGATGGAACGCTCCTTGAGCCCGTTGCGTTCCGCAATGAGGCCAAGAAGCGCAAAATGCGGCGAGGCCGGTTCGGCCGCCGGGGGGATGGCCATCAAGCCCTCGATCGCCAATCCGTAGGTTTCCCGGCACCGGGCAATGAAGGCGTCGGCCTCCTCAGGAAGGACGCCTGCTTTCTGGGGCTCGCCTCCAGTGTTGACCTCGACGAACAATCGCGGACGCTTGCCAGCGCGGTCGATCTCTCGCGCCAGCGCAGCCGCGATTTTCTCGCGGTCGACGGTTTCGATGACGTCGAAGGTCTCGATCGCCTCGCGCGCCTTGTTGCTTTGCAATGGCCCTATCAGGTGAAGTTCGATGCTCCTGCCGAGCGCGGCGGCGCGGGCGCGCAAGTCCCGCCACTTCGGAATCGCTTCCTGCACCCGGTTCTCGCCAAAGCGGGTCTGGCCGGCAATCGCGATCGTCGGCCAGACCTCGTCGGCGGAAAAGGTCTTGGACACGGCGATGAGCTTGACCGATTCCGGCGCTCGCCCGCAGTCGCGCGCCCGCCGCGTGATCGCCTCCCGCAACGCGGCGAGGCGAGCAGCCGAGTCTCGCCCGCTGTCAGCCCCCGGGTTGGCCAAAGTCGCCTTCATCAATCCTGCCTCCAAACCGATTGTGCCTGAGAAAGCAATGTGGATTCAATGACGAACGGCCCCGTATATTTGAGGTTTGACGTTGACCTGCGGGCCCCTTGCCTTTTGCGTCACGCCCGCGCATGAGGGGCCCTTCCCTCATCGACGACGGCTGCCATGGGCTTCAAATGCGGCATCGTCGGCCTGCCGAATGTCGGCAAGTCGACGCTTTTCAATGCGCTGACGCAGACCGCGGCCGCGCAGGCAGCCAATTATCCATTCTGCACCATCGAGCCCAATGTCGGCGACGTGGCGGTGCCGGACCCGCGGCTGGCGATCTTGGCCGACATCGCTGGATCGAAAGAGATCATCCCGACCCGACTGACCTTCGTCGACATCGCGGGTCTCGTGCGCGGCGCCTCGAAAGGGGAAGGGCTCGGCAATCAGTTTCTCGCGAATATCCGCGAGTGCGACGCGATCGCCCATGTGGTGCGCTGCTTCGAGGACGGAGACGTGACCCATGTCGAAGGCCGGATCGACCCCCTGTCGGACATCGCCACCATCGAAACGGAGCTGATGCTGGCCGATCTTGAAAGCCTCGAGCGGCGGCTCGCGCAAATCGAGAAGCGGGCCAAGGGCGGCGACAAGGAGGCCAAGGACCTGCTCGCGCTCACCGAGCGGAGTCTAGCCGAGCTCAGGGATGGCCGTCCGGCGCGCGCCGCCGGCGTCGGCCGCGACGAGCGGCGGCTCTTCCAGTCGCTCGGCCTCCTGTCGTCGAAGCCGGTGCTTTATGTCTGCAACGTCGACGAAGCGTCGGCCGACAAGGGCAACGCCTATTCCGGCCAAGTCATGCAATACGCAGCCAAGGAAGGCGCGGCGGCAGTCGTCGTCTCGGCGAAAATCGAGAGCGAGATCGCGGTTTTACCTCGCGGCGAGCAGAAAGCTTACCTGGAGGCTGTCGGGCTGACTGAGCCGGGGCTGGATCGCGTCATCCGCGCGGGCTACGACCTTTTGCATCTCGTCACCTTCTTCACCGCCGGGCCGAAGGAGGCGCGGGCCTGGACCGTCGAAAAGGGGGCCAAGGCGCCACAAGCCGCGGGCGCCATCCACACCGATTTCGAAAAAGGCTTCATCCGCGCGGAGACCATCGCCTATGACGACTATGTCGGCAACCGCGGCGAAGCGGGCGCGCGCGAAGCCGGCAAGTTCCGGCTCGAAGGCAAGGACTACATGGTCGCCGACGGCGACGTCATGCATTTCCGCTTTGCCAATTGAGAACCAGAGCGGTCGCGCCCGGCCGCATCAGCCAAAGTGGGGAAGCCGCTCTTGCTGCATTACAGCGCCGCTCTTATCGGTCGGTGATCGAAGGGTAAAATCCCCCGCGGACATGGGTAGGATTTTGCCCGGCAATCGTCTAGACTGCCGGCGCCGCAGCTAATTTTCGGATGCGGCGGGGCGAGCCAAGCGGGCGAAAGTCTGATAGAAGGGCGCGCTGGTCGTTCCTTGACGGATCGAGGGGAGTTGCAATGGCAATCAATCTCGTTAGTCTTGTGCAACAGTTTCTTACGCCGCAGATGGTGAGCAGCTTAGCGCGAGCGGTCGGCGTCAACGAGGCGGTGGCGCAGAAGGTTGTCGCCGCTGCGGTTCCGGCAATCCTCGCCGCGCTCGGCACGGCGGCTGCGGCGCCGGGAGGCGCGCAGAAGGTTTCCGATGCGATCTCCAACTCCGACCCAGACCTGTTGACCAAGCTCAGCGGCGCAATGACCGGCGGGAACACGCAGCTCCTCGGCGATGGCGCCAATCTTTTGAGCGGCCTCCTCGGCGGCGGCGGTCTCGCAAGCCTGGCCGGCGCGCTAAGCCAATACGCGGGCGCTCCGCAGGGCGCGGTCCAGCCTTTGTTGGGCGCCGTCACGCACGCGGCAATCGGCACTTTGGGCCAGCAGGACCCATCAAACTGGTCCGATCCGTCAGCAATCGCTTCCCTGTTCAACAGCCAGAAGAGCGCGATCGCCGCAGCGCTGCCGCCGGAAGTATCGACTGCATTGAGCGGGTCCGGTCTGCTTGCTGGCCTCGGCGGCGCGGCCGCGGCCGCCGCGCAGAGGGCGACGTCGACCGTTTCGAGCGCTGCGAGCACTGCGAGCTCGACGGCAAGCTCCGCGGCCAGGAGCGCTCAAGCGGCATCGAGCTCAAGCGGCTTCCCGATGTGGGCGATCATACTCATCGTCATCGTCGTGCTGGTGGCGATCTACTGGTTCATGACCCGTAGTCACGAGGCGGAGCCGGCGAAAACGGGCATGTTCGATGCGCCGGCGCCAGTTGAATACGCGTTGAGGGCAGCGCCCTCCCCGTCTGGCCGGACGTACGGCTGACGCAACAGCTCTCGTGCGATGGGGCTGGGGCGCAGGGCGCGCGCGCGGCTTCTGGCTACGTGCGCCGGTTCGAGGAGTGACGGCGCGCCGAACCCGCGCCGCGGCGCTCTGCGTTGTGGCGGTGGCGGCTCTCGCGTCGGGCTGCTCGAGCCGGCCCTATGGCACGCTCATCGTTGGGTCGGGCGCTCCCGACGCCAGGCAAGTCGACCTTCTCGTGGCGACGACGCGCGCGCCGGTCCCCGAGCCTCCAGGGGTGATGTTCGGCGGCTCCCGGGGGCGCGGACTCGACTTTGCCGATATTGTCGTGTCGATCCCGCCGGATGGCGCGCGCCAGCCGGGCGACGTCCAGCTCGCGTCCTCGCCGCCCGGGAATCCCGAGCATGATTTCGTCATCCTGCGCGCCGACCGGATGGACCTGGCTCAGGCGAAAGCGAACTTCGACGCGCGTATCCGGCGGACGCCGGGCCGCAGGGTTCTGATCTTCGTCCACGGCTTCAACACCCGCTTCGAGGAGGCGGTCTATCGCTTCGCGCAGATCGTTCACGACGCCCGCGTGGATGTCGCCCCGGTGCTGTTCACCTGGCCCTCCGGCGGCAACGTGACCGACTATGTCTATGATCGCGACAGCGCCGTATATTCGCGCGACGCGCTCGAGGCGGTGCTGCAGGCGCTCGCCAAAGATCCGGCCGTCGACTCGATATCGATCCTCGCCCACTCGATGGGCAATTATCTGGCCGTCGAGGCGTTGAGACAGATGTCGATCCGCGATCACGGACTATCGCCCAAAATCCGCGACGTGATGATGGCTTCGCCGGACATTGATATTGACGTGTTCCGCCGCCAGATCGCTGAAATCGACGCTGGGCCGCGGCCGGCCCAGTTCACCTTGTTCATCTCGCGGGACGATCGCGCACTTGGTCTGTCAAGTTTTCTCGCGCGCGATTCGACACGCCTTGGCGCGCTCGACCCCGACAAGGAGCCCTACCGTTCGATCCTCGAAGAAGGGCGGGTAAAAGTCGTCGACCTGACCAGTGTCGCCTCCAACGATTTCACCAACCACGGAAAGTTCGCGAGCGGCGAAGTCGTTGGCGCGATTGGCGAACGCCTGGCGGAGGGCCAGACGCTTACCGACGCCAAGGCGGGCCTGGTCGAATCGCTCGGCGCGTTCACGGGCGGCGCGATCAACGTGGCGGCCGGCGTCGCCACTGGCGCCGTCGCCGCGCCGACCGAAATCTTCGACCCGACGAAGCGAGAGAAGTCGGTCGATACCGCGGCGGGAGCTGCGTCTTTGAACCAGTGACGGCGCGACCACCCTCTATCGACGCGCCCCGAGTGTTTGAAGTCGACGGTCTCCAATTGGGCGCGTTGGCTGGCCGCAGGCCTCGTTCATTCCATCTCGACCCGCAATTTCAGAAATCCGCTGGGCGCGACGCCCATGGAGGTCAGCCTAAGGCCCGGCGGCGCCGAGAGCGCCGCCGCCGCTGGCGAGGTCAGATAGGTCGCGACCACCGCGCCCGGCCACGGCGCAAGTCGCCAGTTCCCGTCCGACCGCGGCGCGACTTCGGTCGCGCTTTCAACGTACTCGAGGAGGACGTCTCGGTTGGTGTCGGGGGCTTCGATCGCCACCCTTGACCCGTCACAGCCAGGAAAGGAGCCGCCGCCGCTGGCGCGATAGTTGTTGGTGACGACGAGAAAGGCCTGTCCCGGATCGACGGGCGCGCCGTTGAAGGCAAGATCCCGGATACGGCGCGCCTGCGGCGCCACCAGCGTGCCTGATTCGTCGTATCGGGCGGCCGCAGTCACGTCGATGGCGTATTCGACGCCGTCGATGACGTCGAAATTGTAGGAGGCGAAGGCCGAGCCTAGCAGCGGCTGCTCGTCTCTCGAAAGAGGATCGATGCGCCGAAAAATGGATGCCGAGCGCTCAAGCCATTCCCGGAGCGTGGCGCCGTCGACCTTCACCACCCTCACACTGTTCGGATAGGGGTAGATGTCGGCTACGTCCTTGATCGCGATCGGACCCTCGGCGATGTCAGTGTAGAAATCCGGCCCACCGCGTCCGCCGCATTTGAATGGCGCCGAGGCTGAAAGAATTGGCAGCGAGGCGAGGTCGGCGCGCGACGCGACGAGCGGCGCGGCGTAAGCGCGCTGGGCGTCGTTGACAAGCTGAACCGTCGGATCATTTCCGATCAGAGCCAGATAGGTGTGGAGCGGCCTCGCGAGCGCGCCGACTGGCGTGCGTACATATTGAAGCGTCGCGACATGCGCGGCTTTGGCCGCTTCCAGCACTGAGGCGTCGGACTCAACGACCGCGATCGGGACGCCATTCGCGTCGCGCTTCGCGATCGCCCGAGCCTCCACGCGCGCTCGGGCAACCTGCCATCGGCCGGCGTCCGACTCCAGTTCAAGGTCGATGACGCCGAGATGGCTGCCCGAGAACCCGGCCATGACCGCCGGCTTCCCGTGGATTGTTCCGCGCTCAGCGTCGGTGTCGGGGGCGCCGGCAAAGTCCTCGCCCGGAAACAGCAAATGCTGGTGGCCGAGAAAAAGCGCGTCGACGCCGTCCAGCCTGGCGAGGTCCCGCCCCGCGTTCTCCTCTCCGGATGCGCAAGCAAAACGCGAAATTCCGGAGTGGCTGAGCACGACGATGAGATCGACGTCGCCCCTGAGTTTGCCAACCTCGGCGCGCGCCGCTTCAACCATGTCGACGGTCGTCAACCGCCCACGGACATGGGCCTCATCCCATTGTGCGATCTGTGGCGGCGCAACCCCGATCACGCCCAATTTGATCCGGCGCATCTTTCCGCCATCGTCGAAGAACCCACGCTCGATGACGATCGAAAGCGGGAACCAAGGCGAGCCGTTGGATTTGAGGACATTGCAGCAGACGACGGGAAAGCGCGCTTGCGCGTAGGCGCGCTCGAGCGCCTCGAGGCCGTAATTGAACTCATGGTTCCCGAGCGTGGCGGCTGCGTAGTCGAGCCTGTTCATCGCGGCGATCACGGGATGGGTCGCGTTCGGGTCTCGGATGATCGCCTCGGCGGCGCAGTCGCCAAGCGGCGTGCCCTGGAGAATGTCGCCGTTGTCGAACAACAGCGAGTTGAGACATTCGTTGCGCGCCTGAGCAATCAAAGACGCCGTACGCGCGAGGCCGACCGAATTATCGGGACGATCCCGATAATAGTCGTACGGATAGAGATTGGCGTGGAGATCGGTGAGGCCAAGCAGGCGCAGCCGAAGTTGGGCTTTGGCGCCCGCGGGCTTGGCTCCATGTCGTGCCCGCGCGGACGCTGAAGCGCCATGACGGGAAGTCGGGGACGGCGGAGAATAGGGCGGCGCGCCCCGGGGCGTTCCGCTCAAAGAGGGGCTTGGGGATGGGGGCCGGCGGGCGAGGATTGATTCAAGGGGGCCGCCTCCGACTGGCCATCCCAGCCGCCAGGGGGGATCGTGACCTCGTTTGCCGCCGGATCGGGCTTGGCGGGCTTGAATTTCGCCAGAACTTCCGCCGCCTCGGCGAGAGAAGCGGGGTCCAGCTTGGCAGCCACCTCATCGCGTTTCTTGGCGGCGTCCGCGTCGCCCTGCTCAGCGGCAAGCGAGAACCACACCCACGACTGGCGCAGGTCCAGTTCGACTCCCAGTCCGCGGGCGTAGAGGATCGCGAGGTTGTACTGGCTGTCCCGGACCCCGAGTTCGGCCGCCCTGCGGAACCATTTGGCCGCTTCGGGGTAGTCCGGCTCGGCGCCGGTGGGCTCGGCGTCCATGACGGCCAGATTATGGGCGGCCCGCGCATTGCCGGCCTCCGCCGCCTTGAGATACCAGCTTTTGGCCGCCGCCCGATCAGGAGCGACGCCAATGCCTTTCTCAAGCATCGACGCCAGCCGATATTGGGCGGGGGCGAGGCCGAGCGAGGCGGCCTGTTCAAACCAGCGGGCTGCCGCCGATTGATCCTTGGGCAGCCCACGGCCGTCGAACAGGCGCAGCGCGAGTTCATACTGCGCGGCCGGCGCGCCAGCGGCGAGCGCTTCGCGCAGGGCCGGAGAAATCCCAGGCGGGACAACAGCCAGAAGCTCGCCCGGCGAGGGAGCGCTACCCAGGGGAAGTTCCGGCGCTTCTGGTTTAGCGAGCGGTTGACCAATCGAAGCGGTTGGCGCCGGGTCGATGGCGGACACTGTCGGCTTGGTCCCGCGACCAGGCGGCTTGAGCGGCGAAGCGTCCATCTTCGCGGTCTTGACCGCTTGTCCGTCCAATTCGGACCGCTGCAGAAAAGGCGCGCGCACGCCGACCGCTCGCATGGCGAGCGTGGCTACGAGCGCGAGGGCGACCCCGAGCAACATTGTGCGCTTATGGGTGGCGTAGAACGCCCTGGCGCTCTGGACGCCGCGCAGCGCCAGCGGCGCTGGCGCCGAAGCTGCAAAGACCTTGCCGCGCGCATCGGCGGCCGCAGCCCCGGGGCTTTCGGCCAGCGCAGCCTGCGCGGCGCGGCGCGCGGCGGCGATATGGACGCTGACCGCAGGATTGGTTTTGGGTCCAATCATCTGCGCCAGCTCGCGCGCTTCCCGCGCGCGTTGCGGCGCGCCGGCGCCTGGCTCGATCAGGAAGTCCTCGCCGATCGCCGGCCGAGACGAAAGGTCTTCACCCGCCCTGGCCTGGACGCCGGGTCGCGGCGTGAGGTCTGGCTCAAGCGCCTCGACCCCCGGGAGCGCGGATCTGATGGTCGCTTCCGAGCCGGTGGGTCTAGCGGGCGGCTTGAGCTCGTCATCGACGTCGACAGCAAGTTCGCCCTCGATGCTCGCCAGGCGCGCAACCAAGGTTTCAAGGACGCTCTGCAGTTCCTCCAGACGAGATTGGGTGCGCCGGTCGGCGCGCGCCTGCTCGGCCCGGAGCTCCGCCAGATGCGGGCCCAGCGCGGCATGGAACGCAGCCAACGTCTCCGACGCGTGAGAGCTCGGAGCCGCGTCAATCTCGCGCAACCTCTTGAGCAGCTCCCGGGCGACCGGCTCGGGATCGTCGGTTTGAATGGATTTCGCCGCCAACGCATCGATGCGATCGTAGATAGCGGCGATCTGGCCGGCAATCGGCTCTGCGTCGAGTTGGCGGGCGTTGAGATCATGGAGACGACGAGTGACCTCGTCGGCGACGCTTTCGGCGATCTGCCGATCCATTGAAGGAGCGCTGCTCGCCTCGAGCTTGGCCTCGAGCGCTTGCAGCAGGGTCTCGATCGGATGCAGATCGATTGATGAGGCGACCGCATCGAGCCTCGCGCCAAGGTCGCTGATCACTGGCTCGAGCCAGCGCGCGCCAATTTCGGAGTTGGCGAGGCGATCGAGCTTTCCGCCAAATTCGCTGAGAACCGGCTCAAGCCAGCGCACGCCAGCGTCCGAGTTGGCGAGACGATCGAGCTTGTCGCTGATCTCGGTCGCCATTGATTGGAGGAGGCGCGCTTCAGACTCGGCGCCGCCAGCGGCTCCGAGTTGGTCGTCGAGATCGCGCAAAAGCTTTTCAATAGCGCCTGTGTCGACCGCGGCCGGCGCGCGTGCGTCGAGGCTGAGGCGCATATCGTCGATGCGACGCGTCAGATCGTTGAACTGGTCCGGATCGATCGCCGCCGGAACGCTGGGACGGGCGACTTCTTGATCAAGCCGAGCGGCGATCTCTTCCAGCCGCCGCTCGATCGGGACGAGCGCCTCGGGCGGCGTGGAGCGTTCGATCTGCCGCCGCGCTTCGGTCAGAAGAGCGACCATCTCAGCGGACTCGAATTGCGGAGCGGGGCTTGCGCCGAACTGTTCGACGCGATCGGCGAGCTCGCCGATCTGCGATTCCATTCGCTCGAAGGGGGCGGCGCGCGAGGCGGCCGAGGCGAGGAGGTCGCGCACCTCCTCCGTTTGCCGCCTAATGCGCTCGAACGTCTCCGGGTTTATCGCCGTCGCCGCCAGGCCGTCGACCTTGTCGCCTATAGCTCGGACCTCGCGCTCGAGCCCTGCGACGGCCGCGTGCGGATCATAGCTCTTGAGCGCCGCGCGCAGTTCGGCCGCCATCCCTTCCAACGGAGCGAGCAGAGATTCGCCGTGACCGTCCTGACGCGCCATCTCGACGCGCCGCACGAGATCGCGGATCGCCCCTTCGAGCGCGACGACAGCGTTGCGTGGCGCAAGATTCGCCAGGCTCCTGCTCATGGCGGCGATCTCGGCGCGCATGGCGTCGACTTCGAGGGTACAGCCACGCGGACCCGTGTGCTCGCGCCCCATGTCGTCGAGCTTGAGCGCGAGCGCTTGAATGTCGTCGCGCAGCAACTTAGCCAGTTGCGAATCGAGACTGGAATCCGAGACGGCGCTGGGCGCGTCGGACTTATCTGCCAAGGGCCGGCTCTCCCCGCGCGGGGGCGGGCCCGAGTTCGAACTTAGCGGGAGCGTTTGCCCCTCCTTTGGCCGTTTGCAGGTCAAGCCCCATCAGCTCGGGCGTGTTGCGTCCGCTCCGGGCGTCGAGCTCCTGGCGGCGCATGGCGATCTGCGAGACAACGGCTTTGAGATCGAGTGGCGTGTTCGGCGTCATCGCATCCGGCGAGCCTGGATTCTGCGCGAGCTCGCCGTTGCGTTCGGCCAAGTTGCGTTGGCCATCGCCCCGGCGAGGCAGACCATCGGCAAGCGCCTCGCCTTCGTGGGCCGGGCTCAACCAGCCAGCCCTGATCGCTTCCAGTCGCCGCACCGTTTCGATCATTGCGCGCCGGTCGCCTTCGCGGCCCGCATTCGAGCGCTCCAGAATTTGGGCGACCGACTCAAAGGCATGGGCAACCCGAGCTTCAGCGCGTGACAGTCTCGTTTCGAAACGCTCAATCGCCGAATCGAGAGAATCCGGAAACTCTGAGGGTCGCCGTCCGCGGATTCGAGCGTTTTGCCGCGCGATGCGTTCGAGACGTCCCGCCGCCACGTCGAGCCGGTCGTCTTCCGCCTCGTAGCCCTCGGGCTGCCCGCCCGGTTCGCCGGCGGCCTGGTCCGCGATGGCTTCGTCAAGCCAATCGACGAGGCGCATCCCGGCGCGTCGAGCGGCTTCCTCGGCAGCGTCCCGAGTTCGCCGTCCCACGCCCGCGATTGTCCACGCCATCGCTTTGTTCATGTCCTCGACCATCGCCGGCGGCCGTAAATCGTCGCACGCTCGAGGGCGACGGCGCGCCGCTAAGTTTTCGTCGGTCGTGGTGAAGAAACGGTTAAGGGGACCTTCGAGCCGGATGCGGCCAAGCCCGACAGTAAAGTTGTACCTGTGAGTGTATGCAACTTTTGGTTGCAATTGGTGTTTGCTCAGGGGTAGATGGTGTGATTCGCGCAGGGGCGCGCGAATCATCAGGCGCGAACGCAACGGCGCCGACGAAAGGAGAGGCTATGAGCCGGATATCGTCGTTAAATCACCCAAATGCGGGAAGTTCGGTGGCATTGCTCGCAGAGGAGGGCCGCGCTGGACCAGATTCGGCGCATTCGGAGCTGACCATTAGCCAGATGTCGCGAATATTCGGCGTCAGCCTGCGCACGTTGCGATTCTATGAGGATCGCGGCCTGATCAAGCCACGACGCGAGGGCAATGCCCGGTTTTATCGTGGCCCCGACCGCGTACGGATGGAGATGATTCTCAAGGGCAAGAAGCTTGGCTTTACTCTGACCGAGATCCAGGACCTGATCGGCGGCAAGGGGGCCACGGAAACGCCGGATCTCGAGGATCAGCTGAACGCCCAGCAGATCGTTACCCAGATCGGCCATTTGGAGCGTCAGCGCGGCGAGATTGACAGCGCCATAGAGCGGCTGCGCGCGACCCAAAGCCGGCTCGCCCAGGGCGCGGCCGCCTGACCGGCGGCCGTCGACCGAAGGCAGCTTGATAGGCTACGCCTTAATCCGCGCGGCCTCGACGATTCGCAGCGCTTCAGCGACGGCGGCGTCAATTCCGAGTTGCGTGGTGTCGAGCAGAACTGCGTCGTCCGCAGGGCGCAACGGCGCTGCGGCGCGGCCGGAATCGCGAGCGTCGCGGCGGACGATGTCGGCCAGAATCGCCCCGTAATCGGCCTTCTCGCCGCGCTTAATCAATTCGAGCGCGCGCCGCTGCGCTCTCGCGGCCGCGCTGGCGGTGACGAAAATCTTCACGTCAGCGTCCGGGCAGATGACGGTGCCAATGTCTCGCCCGTCCAGCACCGCGCCGCCCGGACGCGCTGCGAATGCGCGCTGCGCCTCCATCAGCGCCGCGCGGACGCTGGGCATGGCCGCGACCACGGACGCCGCCTCGCCCATCTGGCGAGTACGTAAGGTCGCGTCATCGAAATCAGTGAGGCCGAGTCCCCGCGCTGCGGCGACAGCCGCGGCTTCGTCATAGAGATTGAAATCCTCGGCGATCAAAGCGGCGGCGGTCGCGCGGTACAGCAGTCCGGTGTCGAGATGTGGCAGTCGGTAATGCGCGGCGATCCGACGCGCGATGGTGCCCTTTCCCGACGCCGCGGGGCCGTCGATGGCGATGATCATCAGCGGCCCGCTTCCCCAGGCTCCCCGTCCTAACCGGCGCTCTTAGAGCGCTGCGAGGCGGCTGTCGAGGCGGGAACCGGTCGGTCGGGAGTGACGAAGAATCCGACCGCAAGGGCGGGAACGACTCGTCGCGCGAACTCCGGCGCGACGACTTTTCCTCGCCTGCGTCTCAAACGGAGCGTGTCCCGCCAGCCCGCGTCCTGGCGATACCTCCCTTGCCGCACCGCTGTTCATGTACGCGGCATGCGACAACTACATATTCTCCCGG
The DNA here is from genome assembly GCA_963761435.1 of uncultured Alphaproteobacteria bacterium. Lineage (GTDB taxonomy): Bacteria > Pseudomonadota > Alphaproteobacteria > Rhizobiales > Beijerinckiaceae > Roseiarcus. Next base: position 24,372 of record CAVXHJ010000021.1, read on the forward strand.
CGGTTAACCAAAAGTTAAAATATCATAGTCCGAGTGTGAAAATAAGATTGACGTTTTGCTAAGGCGCCCACAACCTACGAGTTGTGTGACTGGCCTTTGGATGCGGGTGGTTAGCCACGTCGCGATGCGTCGAATTCGGCGCATTTCCAAAGGAGGGACTTTCAGTGAATCAGAGATTTGCGTTGGCTGCGGCCAGCCTTGCCGCCGTCGTCTCCATGCCTGCGATGGCGGGCAACCTTGTCACGAACGGCAGCTTTGAGGACAATTTCGGGGCGGGTCAGTTCAATCAGACGCTTCCGGGCGCGGCCGGAGGCCAGGATGCAAGCGCGCCCGGCACGACCGCGACCGACTGGACGGTGATCGGGACCGATTCCAGCTATCCAAACGGCTACGCGTTCCTCTTCAGCAACGCGGACAGCTTCACCACCACCGACGCCAGTGTCGGACCGGCGTCTCAGTATGGAAACCCTGGTCCCGGAAGCCCAGCCACGTTGCCCCTCTGGGGCAGTTCGGCCGACGGGAGCGCTGAGGGAAGCGACTTCTACGGCGTCGACTCGACCTACCACCCATCCGCGCTCACCCAGGAGATCAGCGGCCTCACGATCGGCGCCACCTACACCCTCACCTTCGAATACGCGGCCGCTCAACAGTATCTCTATAACGGCAATACCACGGACCAATGGGTCGTCACCCTCGGAACTCAGACAATTGCAACCACGCCGACGATCGATCTGCCGAGCAACGGGTTCTCCGGCTGGATGACCGAATCGGTGACCTTCACCTATGAGGGGGCCGGACCGAACCCAAACCTTCTGTCCCTTGTCGACAACGGGATGGGGGGTTGCGACTCCGACTTCCTGAACTGCGCAATAAACGATCCCGGCGCCAGCGGGGCCCCGCCCTTCTCGCTGCTCGACAGCGTGTCGCTGACGCCCGGCGTGCCGGAGACGTCGACCTGGGCGATGATGCTCGTCGGCTTTGCCGGTCTGAGCTACGCAGGTTTGCGCAACCGGCGCCGCCCTGCAATTTCAATCGTATGAACAGGGCCGCGTAAACCCTGACGATGAAAAAGCCAAGCTGCTTGCGTCGCAAGCGGCTTGGCCGCTTTTCGCGTCCCGACTATCTTCGCCGTCAGATCGTAAATTAGGAGCATGGACCGAGCGCCGGGTCCACGCACGCCGCCATGGCCGCAGAGCCCCTTCGAGACCTCTTCGTCCTCCTGTTCGCCGCGGGCCGACTCGCCCTGTGGCTTATGGTCTTCGCCGCAGTATTCGTGCCGATCGAGCGGGTCTTTGCGCTGCGTCGCCAAAAGATCTTCCGCAAGGAGATCGCCGTCGACCTCGGCTATTACTTTCTCAATGGACTCTTGCCGGGCATCGTGCTCGGGCCGCCGATCTCGCTCGCGGTCCTCGCGATCCACCATGTGACGCCGGGGGGCGCCCTGGCGGCGATCGCGGGCTGGCCGATATGGGTAAGGGCCTGCGCAACAATGGTGGTGGGCGAGACCGCCTATTACTGGGCGCACCGCTTAAGCCACGAGATTCCGTTCCTCTGGCGATTCCACGCGGTGCATCACAGCGCGGAGGAGCTGGATTTTCTCGTGAACGCCCGCATGCATCCGGTCGACCTGGTGTGGTCGCGCATGATCATGCTGACGCCGATCTTCGCTCTGGGGCTCGCAAATCCGGTCCGGTTCAGCGACGGCCTGATGGCGGCCGCCGTGCTGATCGCAGGGTCAATTTGGGGGTATTTCATCCATTCCAATGTCCGATGGCGCCTCGGGCGGTTCGAATGGCTTTTGACGACGCCGGGCTTCCACCACTGGCACCACTCCCATGGCGGCAGGCGGCGCGACTGCAACTACGCCTCGATGTTCCCCTGGCTCGATCGCGTCTTCGGCACCCATTACCTCCCGAATGCATGGCCCGAACGCTACGGGATCGATGAGCCGATGCCCGACACCCTCGCCGGTCAATTCATCCAGCCGCTCGCTCCGCGGCGGATCGCGTTCTCGGCCAAAGACGCCACGGCCAGCGGACAATAGCCGGGCCCGAAGGCCCGCCGCCGCTAAGCCGAAACCGGGGTTCGGCTTGTGCCGAGGTAGCGCCGCGCGTATGCATCGAATCGACGCAACGACAGAAACGCGACAACTTCGAACGAGCGCAAAAGCCAAGGGAGGACAATATGAACCTTACCGGGGATCAGAAGAAGACGATCGCCGCGGCCTTTCTCGGCTGGATGCTCGACGCGTTCGATTTCTTTCTCTTGACCTTCTTGCTCAAGGACATCGCCAAGGATTTCGGCGTCGAGATTTCGGCGGTCGCTTACGCCCTCTTTCTCACGCTCGCGATGCGGTTCGTCGGCGCATTCATCTTCGGGCGCCTCGGCGATCGGTGGGGACGCAAGCCGGCGCTCATGCTCGACATCCTCCTCTACTCCGTAATTGGCGCGCTCGCCGCCTTCTCGCCGAACCTCATCGTGTTCCTGATCTTGCGGGCGCTGTTCGGCGTCGCCATGGGCGGCGAATGGGGACTTGGCAGTTCGCTGGCGATGGAGTCGATTCCGCCGCAGGCTCGGGGCATGGTGTCCGGGATTCTGCAATGCGGCTATCCGACCGGCTTCCTGCTCGCCGCGGTCGCCAACGGCCTCCTCTTCGGCCGCACGTTCGGCGACTATACGATCGGCTGGCGGGCGATGTTCCTGCTCAGCGTCCTGCCCGCCTTTGTCGTCCTGTTCATCCGCAGCGGGGTGCCCGAATCGCCCGCGTTCGAGGCGTCAAAGGTTCACGAGAAACCGCACTTATGGGCGACGGTTTCCGAGCATAAGGGGTTGGTCATCTACATGGTCGTGCTGATGATGTGCTTCAACCTGTTCAGCCACGGCACGCAGGACCTCTATCCGACATTCCTGCAGAAGCAGCACAATTTCGACGCCGCGACGGTGAGCTGGATCGTGATCGTCGCCAATCTCGGCGCCATCGCCGGCGGCCTTACCTTCGGCCACGTGTCGGAGCATATAGGGCGGGTGAACGCGATCACCTTGGCGTCGTTGATCGCGCTGCCGGCGCTGTATCTCTGGGCGTACGGCTCGACGCCCGTCCTGCTCGCAATCGGCGCCTTCATCATGCAGGTCGCCGTGCAAGGCGCGTGGGGCGTGATCCCCGCTCATCTCAACGAGCTCGCCCCGGGCGCGGCGCGGGCGACGATCCCGGCCTTCGTCTATCAGGCCGGCAATTTCCTCGCCTCCTACAACGGCCCGCTCCAGGCTCAGATCGCGGAGGCGAACGGCGGCAACTATGCGTTTGCGCTGGCGCTGGTGGCGGGCGTGGTTGCGGTCGCGATCGTCGTCGTCATCCGCTTCAGCCCGGAGCGGCGCGGGGAGATCCTCAAGGCGCACTGAGGCGGCGAGGGCGCCTTCTTTTCCAGTGTGGGAACCTTCTGGCCTCCAGATGGTTGGATCGAGGAGGACGGCGGATTGCCCGGCAAGGCGTCGGCAAGCTCCGAGTCAAATGGAGGGTTTCATGTCTCGATGGATACTGGGCGCTGCGGCTGCAACGCTGATTTGCGCTGCTTCTCCGGCGTTCGCTGACGAAAGTGGAGCGGTCACCGGAGGCGTTACAGGCGCGGTCGGGGGGGCTCTTGTCGGCGGCCCAGTCGGCGCGGTCGTTGGCGGCGTGGGCGGTGCGGCAATCGGAAATTCGATGACCAATCACCATCGCTACTATCATCACCCCTACGCGTACTACCATCACCCGCACTACTATCATCCGTACTGATCGGGACGTTACGCCGGCGATAGCCGGCGCACGCCTTCGTGGCGGCAGGTGCAAGAGCAAGGGCTCACCGGAATCACTCCTCTGAGCCCGATTGCTTAGCGAGGGATACGCGCCGCCCGTCTACTCCGCTGCGGCGGCGGCCGAGCGCTTTGGCAGCACCCAATTGGGCCGCGGGAAGTGGCAGGTGTAGCCGTTCGGATAGCGCTCGAGGTAGTCCTGATGCTCGGGCTCCGCCTGCCAGAATGGACCCGCGGGGGCGATTTCGGTCACGACCTTGCCAGGCCATAGGCCCGAGGCCTCGACATCGGCGATCGTGTCGAGCGCGACGCGCTTCTGCTCGTCATTGGTGAAGAAGATCGCGGACCGATAGCTCGCGCCAACGTCGTTGCCCTGGCGGTTTCGGGTCGTCGGATCGTGAATCTGGAAGAAGAATTCGAGCAGCCTGCGGTAGCTGGTCTTCGAGGGATCGAAGACGATCTCGATCGCCTCGGCGTGGGCGCCGTGGTTGCGGTAGGTGGCGTTGGGGACCTCGCCGCCCGTGTAGCCGACCCGGGTGGAGATGACGCCCGGGAGGCGGCGGGTCAAGTCCTGCATGCCCCAGAAACATCCGCCGGCGAGAACCGCCCGTTCCGTCGTTGAAGCCGCCATGGCCTGAGCCTCCAGTTGATAGGCGACGGGTCGCGACCGGCCCGCCCGTCCGCTAGATAATCATCTTCACCGAAAACAACACCAGGGCCGCGATCCACAACGTTTCGGCGACCATGAGCCCGACGGGGCGCCAGCCGACCGCGAACAGGGCCTTGAACGAGGTTTTCATGCCGAGCGCCGCGATGGCCGCGACCAGGCACCAGCGCGAGGCGTCGTTGGCGAGATCAATTGCCCCCTGCGGCAAGAGACCCAATGAGTTCACGACGACGAGGACGGCGAAGCCGACAAGAAAGAGGGGCAGCTTCGCCCGCGCGCCCTCGCCGTGGCCGCCGTTTCGCGCGATGAGAAACGAGATCGCAAACACCGCCGGCAGCAGCATGGCCACGCGCAACAACTTGACATAGGTCGCGATGTCGCCGGTCTCGTTCGAGATCGTATAGCCGGCGCCGACGACCTGCGCGACGTCATGGATCGTGCCGCCGATGAATATGCCCGCCTGCCTGTGGTCGAGGCCGATCGAGGTCGCGAATACGGGATAGAGTATCATCGCCAGCGTCGACAGAGCGGTGACGCTGACCACGGTAAGGATCGTATCCCGCTCCCGGGTTTCGCTCTTCGGCAGTACGGAGGCGATCGCCAGCGCCGCCGACGCGCCGCAGATCGCGACCGCGCCGCCGGAGAGAACGCCGAACATCGGCGACAGGCCGAGGCGGCGCGCCAGCAGAAATCCGAACAGAATCGTCGTCGCGACGCCAACAATGACCGTCGCCACCGGCCAGGCGCCGAGCGAGGCGATCTGGCCGGTCGTGATCCGCACGCCAAGCAGCCCGACCCCCACGCGCAACACCGAGCGCGAGGTGAATTCGATCCCGGCGACGCATCGCCCCTCCTCGTGGAGGAAGTGGAACGCCATGCCGAAGAGAAGCGCGAACAGCATGACCGGCGCGGTATAGTGCTGGCCGAGCCAAGTCGAAGCGAGCGCGATGGTCCCGGCGACGAGCACGCCCGGATAGACGGCGTGGATCAGCTTCGCCTGCGGCCAGGCGCCGAACGCCTGCGGCGGCGCGCCCGTATCGATCGCGATCAAGCCCTCCATACTGTCGTAGGAGTTGAAGCCGATCTCGGGCAGTCTCGCCTTGTTCAAAACGTTGCGCTCCGCGTCGAGGAACTTATGAGGATCGGCGGGGCGCATGTCCAGGATGAGATCGGGCCGCGCGGGCCCCGGACGGCGGATCGCCGACGCCGCCGAAAGCCTGACAAAAGACGCCCGCCCTGCAACCAAAGTTTCGCTCGCGCGTTGTGGGCTATGCAGGAGACCGGCGCGGCCGGCCTCCGATCAAATCGCGCGGGAGTTTTGCATGGGCCTCCTTCTTCTGATCATCGTCCTCATTCTCCTTTTTGGCGGCGGGGGCGGATATTACGGCTACCGGACCTACGGCGGCACCGGGCTCGGCGGCGTGCTGGGCGTCATCGTGGTCGTCCTGCTCATCCTTTGGCTGATCGGCGGGCTCGGCCCGTACACGGCGCACGTGTGAGCGCGAGGCGCCGCGCGGGGCGCGCTTTCGCGACACATCGGCGCGGGGGGCGCGGCTTGGTGACTGGATGGGATAGGTGTTTCACGTGAAACGCTGCACGCTCAAGCGTACACGGAAGGATTTTCAAAACAGTTGGAAGGAATAATCAAAGGCCAGCGGAAGAGAATCAAAATAAACGGAAAGGAATCAAAACTTTAGTCTTCCGCGAATTGGGGATTATCAATCACTTACGGGCGACGCCGTCGTTTTTTAGCCTCGCCCCTGCGGCTTGGCCCGAGTTTGCGCTGCCGCGCGCCGACCGGCGTGGAGGAGTCAGCGCCGTCCGGAGAGCCGTCCAGCAAATCGACGCCTCCGCTTCGCGCCTCGTCCGCATAGCTTGCCGCCCTTCCCGACCGCGAAGCGACACTAGCACATATTCGGTAAATTAGAAACAAGAATTCTTATGGCGGAGGTGAGCGGGCCCATCAAGGCGTCATGAAATCCGCCGGGAAGCCGGCATGGGAGCGTGGGTGAGGGAGCGCGGGGGCGCTCATGAACGCTCCAGTTTGAGGCCGTTGCGTTTCAGCTGCGCCGTGAGACTGCCGTCCGGGGGGAAGAGCGGGATGAGGCAGGCCTGGACCGCGTGATAGATGTCGGGGCGTCCCTCGAAGACGCGCGAGACAGGACGGAGCGCGGCGTCAAGCTCGGGGCGCCAGCCATGCGTCCCGTCGATCACATGGCGAGCGAGGAAGCTCCAGATGCGGCGATACCATTCTTCATAAGAAGGGTCGGAATCGACGGAGCCGAGCACAGCGGCGGCGCCGACGCCCTCGGCGCAAGGCCACCAGAAGCGATCCGTCTGGTCCGGGCGGTCGCTCCAGTCGAGCGTGTAGTAGAAGCCGCCAAGCTTCCGGTCCCAGCCGATCGACACCGTCTTTTGGAAGAGGCCTCTCGCCGCCTCGATCATCCAGCCTTTGCCGCGGCCCTCAAGCTCCCAGAGCTGGACAAGCAGGCGGCTCCATTCGAGCGCGTGTCCCGGCGTCGTGCCGCTCGGGCGGAACATCGGGTCGCCCTTGTAGGCGCGATCGACCTCCCAGGCCTCGGTGAAATGCTCGGCGACGCGCCAACCCTCGGCGCGGGCGTGGCGGTCGATGATCAATGAGGCGATGCTCTCCGCCTTGTCGAGATAGGCGCGCTCGCCCGTCGCCTCGAAAGCCGCCATCAGCGCCTCGGCGAGATGCATGTTGGAGTTCTGGCCGCGATAGGTCCCGATTCGCGACCAGTCGGGATTGTATTCCTCCGTGCTTGCGCCGGCCGCCTTGTCCCAGAACCTTTCCTCGATCACTTGCGTCACGTCCGCAAGCAGGCGCGGCGCGTCGGGATGGCCCACGCATAGCGCGGACGAGGCGGCGAGCAGGACGAAGGCGTGGCCGTAAGCCTGCTTCGTCGGGTCGGTGGCTTTGTCGTCGTCCACGCCCCAGAAATAGCCGCCGTGCCTGGCGTCCCGCATGCGCTCCCACAGGAACGCGAGCCCATGATCGACAATGCGGTCGGCGCCCGGAAGCCCCATGAGATGCGCGATGGCGAAGGCATGCACCATCCGCGACGTCTCGTGCACCTGCCGGTTCGCGCCTTTGTGTCCGGGCTTGGGCGGGAGAGGCCGCGCGCTCTGATCGAGCGAAAAGAACCCGCCCGCGGGATTGAAGGCGGCAAGCTGGAAGAACGCGAACAGCGCGCGGGCGTTGTCGAGGAGCCATAGCCGATGGGCCGTGAGCGTCGCAAAGCGCGGCGTGCCGGCTACGGCAAGGTCCTTGATCGTGGTCTCAGCCGTCATGCGCAAACCCGGATCTGACGATCAAAGAACGACCGCGTTACAGATCAAGTTCGCTTCGATCAAGCTCCCGGAGCGGCCGCCGCTCCCCGCGCCCGGGAGAGCGCGTCATGGCCGGGCTTGTCCCGGCCATCCACGTAACGCCCAAGCGGCCGAATGCTTCAGCAAAACGGGGTCTCTTCGCTGGCCACGTCGTCTCGAACGCGCCGTTGAACGCCGCGGCGTGGATGGCCGGGACAAGCCCGGCCATGACCATTGGACTGGGAGACGGGTTCACCCCCGCCGCCTCCGCCTCTCGGGAAAATCTCCCGCGGGATTCGAAACCTTCTTGGGTCTCGTCCGTAGACGACAGGCCGAGGCGTCACTCCGCGGCGGAAAATGCCGCCGTTCTCACGCATCCCGAGAAAAGAGCGAAGCGATGAAATACAGTCACTTGATCACGATGGCTTCGATCGTTTTTGCCGGGCCGGCGATTGCGAGTTCGCTTGTCGTTCCGGGGCCGGGCGCCGGAAACGCGCAAGCGCCAACGCCTTTCAACTATTACGGCAGCTCCGGATCGCAGGTTCAGCAAATATACGCGTCCAGCCTCTTCCCCGGCGAGGAGCTCATCAGCGGCTTCAGCTTCAGGGCCTATCCGGGCGCCGCGCCGAGCTTTTTCTTCGGCAACACCGTCAATATTTCCGACGTCGTCATCCAGTTATCGACGACGAGCGCGGGAGCCGATGAAAGCGGCTCGCTCCCGAGCGCCACCTTCGCCGACAATCTCGGCGGCGACGCGACCACGGTTTATTCGGGCGCGCTCACTCTTACGACCGCAGCCACCGGAATCGGCCCGCAGCCATTCGATTATACCGTCAGTTTCTCGCAGCCGTTCCTGTACGATCCCGCCGCCGGCAATTTGCTTCTCGACGTGACGATACCCTCCGGCGAGACGGTCAGCGGCTCAGGATTTGGTTTTCTTACCTTTGACACCGTCAACACGATCGATGACGGCATCTATAGCGTCGTCAACATAAGCAGCGGGAGCGCCTTGAGCGGAACGCTGTCCACGGCCGGCGCCATCACCTCCTTTGCGGTGACTCCGGCGGCGGCTCCCGAGCCGAGCACCTGGGTGATGATGATCGCGGGCTTTGGCATTCTGGGAGCTGGAATGTGGAAGCGCCGATCGACGCCTATTGGAGCGAAAGACGTCAGTGTCAGCCCGTCTAATTTGGTAAATGTGTAAGTGGAGTGGACCCCGAAAGTGAGACACGGATAAAAGGGTGACAGGGCTTCCGAGGGGAACGCATGTCGGAAGCATCTCCAAGGGTCTTTTCCACTTCGTTCAAGGTCGATCTCGTCGCGCGGCTTGAACGGGGCGAGCCGGTCGCGAGGGTTGCGCGCGAGAGCGGGGTTGCGCGCAAGCTCATTTACGATTGGCTGAAGGCCTATCGGGCGCATGGGGCGGCCGGGCTCAACCGCAAGCGCGGCCGCAAGGTCGGGTGGCGGCCGCCGCCTCCCGCGCTCCCCGCAGCGGACGAACTCGCAAAGGCCAAGGCGCGGCTCGCCGAGCTCGAGCGGATCATCGGCCGCCAACAGGCGGATCTGCATTTTTTTCGCGAAGCCTTGCGGCTCTGGGACGCGACGAGCCGAAGCGACGGCGCGCCCATCTCTACGCGGTCATCCAAGAGATGACCGTCGTCGAGCCGCAAGGCTATTCCGAAAAGGACGCCGACATTCGGCATCTGTGCGCGTTGAGCGGCGTATCGCGCGCCGGCTACTACCGCGATCTCGCGCCTAAGGCTTCGAAACGCGACGACGCCAACCTGCGCGACCTCATCCAGCGCATCGCGCTCGACAATCGTCATTACGGCTATCGCCGCATCGCCCATGAGCTCAAGCGTCAGGGGCTTCTCGTCAACATGAAGCGGGTGCTGCGCCTGACGCGCGAGGACAATCTGCTCGCTCTCAGGCGCCGTCCGTTCGTCCCGCAGACGACGATGAGCCGGCATGGGTTTGAGATCGCGCCGAACCTGACGCGCGGCCTCGAACCCACCGGCCTCGACCAGATCTGGGTCGCCGACATCACCTACGTGCGTCTGGCCGAGGACTTCGTCTATCTGGCGGTCGTCCTCGACGCCTTCTCGCGCAAGGTGGTCGGTTGGGCGCTCGCCGATCATCTCGAAGCAAGCCTGGCGATCGAGGCGCTCGACATGGCGCTCGCCGCCCGCGATCCTGCGCCCTTGAGCCTCATCCACCATTCGGACCGAGGCGTCCAATACGCTTCGATCGCCTATCTTGCGCGTCTGAACGAGCGCAAAGTCGCCCTCAGCATGAGCCGGGCGGGCAATCCTTACGACAACGCCAAGGCGGAGAGCTTCATGAAGACGCTGAAACAGGAGGAGGTTTACGCGAACGCCTACCTCGGCCTCGAACACGCCCGCCGCCAGATCGGCGTCTTCATCGAGGACGTCTACAACGCCAAGCGCCTGCACTCGGCGCTCAGCTACAAGCCCCCGATCGAGTTCGAAGCCAAACTCCGCCGGGACAACCCCAACCCAACAATCAAGGACGGAGCCCTGTCACCGAATTAGGCGTGTCTCAACAGTGGGGTGCAGTCCAAAAGTGTCACCGTAATCCCCCCGTAATCCCCGTAATCCCCACATCCGTAATCCATCGGTAATCCCCATCCCGAAGTCCCTATCCTAAGCCTATGCGACGAGGTCATCCGAAGATGTCTTTTCTCAGCTCCCGGTAGACCGCCATTGTTGGTTTGATGAGGGGGGCGAGGACGTTTCGCGCAAACGCCATCTGGTCATTGCCGCAGCCGGTGAGCTGCAAATGTCGCTTCGCATATACGTAGATATCGCCGGCTGCTGATTTTACGTCATTGGAAGGGTTGGAGCGCGTGGCGCTAGCCGCCAGCGCTTCCGCCTTGGCCCGTTGCATCGCCCCAAAAATCAGCTGTCCGACCTTCGCGCTCATAAAGCGCAGCTAGCACCTCGTCGTCATAGAGATAGGCTTCGATATGACGACGCTGAAGGTGCGAAGCCATCTACGAGAAATTGGGCCACGTCAGCTACTGCATGATCATCCCGATCGATGAGCCGAACAACTTTTAGCCCGGGCACGACGTGCGGGAAGATCTTCGCGAACTTAAGACGGTCAGCCAGCACATCTTTTCGATCCGCCTCCCGAGACAAACTTCGTATCAGGATATTGGTTTGAGAAGATTGCCTCATAGCATCGGGCGTCATGCTCCTCGTTTTTCCCAAGCACGGGAGTGACCGGATTGCCCTCGCATATCACT
>CAVXHJ010000022.1:0-11854 GCA_963761435.1 uncultured Alphaproteobacteria bacterium
GATGATGTTGGGCTTCTGCGCGACGGCGGCGGAACCCGCGCCCGAGCCGAGCGAAACAGCGACGGCGATCGTCGCGACCGCCGCCATCCATGAACTGCGCATCAAATCCGTTTCTCCGATGACCGGAAGAAAGTCGAGCCGGTCGTTTGCTCATAGCCGAGTCGGAAGCGCCAGCACAACGCCGAGGGCGGCTCGAGGGCGGCGAGACGCCGCCCCTCCGGAGGGTGCGCGTCCCGCGCACCTTGAGGCGGCAACACGACGCCCCTCTTAGACCGCGCGCAGAAGCACATGCTTCTTCCGCCCGTGCGACGGCGTCACCACCCCGCCGGTCTGCAAGTGACGACGGGTAACGAGCGCCTTCTCGTCGCTGAGCGCGACGTCGTTCACCGCCGCGGATCTGCAGGCGCGCGCCCTCGCTGGTCGCGGCTACGAAGCGGCAATCCGGGCCGCGCACTCTGGTGTACACAGATACTCGAGCAACATAGATCGCAGCCGCTCGCAATGTCGTCGGAGGGCGCGCGTCCCACGCCCGGAGGGGCGGCGTCTCGCCGCCCATTGAGGACGAGGACGAGCACCATGTCAGATGACAAGAAGAGCGCCCATCCCGCGCAGGGCGGCGAGACGCCGCCCCTCCACAGGGGATGGTACGTCCCGCGGGCGCTACCGCATTTCGATTCGCCCGAGGTTGTCCAGGCGATCACCTTTCGGCTCGCCGATGCGCTTCCGCGCGAGGTCGGCTTGGCTCGCACTGAGGAAACGAATGCGGCGCATCGTTTGCGGATCGCCGCCGCCCTCGACGCCGGTCATGGCGAATGCCTCCTGCGCGATCCTGCACTTGCAGGGATTGTGGAGGCCGCGCTGATCCACGGCGCCGGGATCAAGTACGAGCTCCATGCCTGGGTGATCATGCCGAACCACGTTCATGCGCTTATCGCGCCGACCGCCGGCAATCCGCTGGCGGACATCGTGCACGCTTGGAAATCCTGGACCGCCAAGGCGATCAATCGCCGTCGCGGCGAGCGGGGCAAGATCTGGCAGAGCGAATATTTCGATCGATACGTTCGCGACGAGCGTCATTTCGGGGCGACGGTCGCCTACATCGAGGAGAATCCCGTCAAAGCGGGTTTGGCGGCGCAGCCGGCCGATTGGCGCTTCGGCAGCGCATGGCGACGCGCGCCTTAAGACGCTTGGGAGGGCGCGCGTCCCGCGCTCCTTCGGGGCGGCGAGACGCCGCGCCCCTCCGCAGGGTGCGTGTCTAGCGCGCCTTAGCGCCTCCCCTCTTACACCGCCCTCAGCAGAACGTGCTTCTTGCGCCCGAGCGACAGTTTCACCACGCCGCCCGCCTGCAACGCGTCGCGGGTGATGAGCGCCTTCTCGTCGCTCAGCGCGGAATCGTTCACCCGCAGCCCGCCGCCGCGGATCTGCCGGCGGGCTTCGCCGGTCGAGGCGACGAGACCCGCCTTGACGAAGGCGGTGAGGGCCCCCAATCCCGTGTCGAACTCGTCGCCGGGCACGTCGACGGTCGGCAGGCTCTCGGCGAGCCCGCCTTCCTCGAAGGTTTTTCGCGCTGTCTCGGCGGCGGACTGCGCCGCCTCGTAGCCGTGCAGCAGCGCCGTCGTCTCGCTGGCGAGCGCTTTCTTCGCGTCGTTGATTTCGGTCCCCTGAAGCGCTTCGAGACGCCGGATTTCGTCGATCGGCAGCAGGGTGAACAGCCTCAGGAACCGGCCGACGTCGGAGTCGTCGGTGTTCCGCCAGAACTGCCAGTAGTCGTAGGGGCTGAGCATCGTCTCGTCGAGCCAGACCGCGCCGGCGGCGGTCTTGCCCATCTTCGCCCCCGAGGCGGTGGTGATGAGCGGGGAGGTCAGCGCGTAGAACTGCTCGAGCCCCATCCTTCGGCCGAGGTCGATGCCGGTCACGATGTTGCCCCACTGGTCCGAGCCGCCCATCTGCAGGGTCACGCCGTAGCGCTTGTAGAGTTCGGTGAAGTCGTAGGCCTGCAGACACATGTAGTTGAATTCGAGGAAGGTGAGCTCGTGCTCGCGGTCGAGCCGGAGCCGGACCGAATCCATCGCCAGCATGCGGTTGACCGAGAAGTGCCGGCCGACCTCGCGCAGGAAGTCGATGTAGTTGAGCCCGGCGAGCCAGCCGGCGTTGTCGGGCATGATCGCGTCGGTCTTGGCTTCGCCGAAGTGGATGAAATGGGCGAAGGCCTTGCGGATGCCAGCTTTGTTTGCCTCGATTGCCTCGACGGTCAGAAGCTTGCGGGCGTCGTCCTTGCCCGAGGGGTCGCCGACCATGGTCGTGCCGCCGCCCATCAGCGCGACCGGCTTGCCGCCGGTCTCCTGAAGCCAGTGCAGCATCATGATCTGCACGAGCGAGCCGACGTGGAGCGACGGCGCGGTGGCGTCGAAGCCGATATAGCCGACGAGCGAGCCGGATTGCGCCTTGTCGTCCAGGCCACGAAGGTCGGAGCATTGATGGATGTAGCCGCGCTCCTGCATCACGCGCAGGAAATCGGATCGGGGCTGGAACGCGTCGGTCACGCCTGACGTCCTCGGGGAGAACCTTGGGCCCCGTGCTTTAGGGAAGAGGGAGGCGAAGCGCAACAAAGGAACCCGCCGCCGCGCCCGTCCGTTGTTGTCGTACGCTCGCATCGAGGTCGAACGACCCGGACAAGGAGCTATCCGCCATGCTTCGCGCCATGCGTCTTTTCCTCTGCGGCTCGGCCGCGACGCTTATCCTGACCGCGGCGCCTGTCGGGCGCTTCGCGTTCGTCGCGCCGGCGCAGGCGCAGGCGGAGATCGCGTTCACCGATTCGGCCGCGCCGCCGCCGCTGCCGGCCTATTCCCAGTCGACGCTTCCCGGCCCGGGATTCCTCTGGATACCGGGCTATTGGGCGCTGAGCAGAGCGGGGTATTATTGGACGCCCGGCTATTGGGCGCGCCCGCCTGCCGCCGACCTCTTGTGGACGCCCGGGTACTGGGCCTGGAACGCGAGCAACCACGACTACGTCTTTCACTCGGGATACTGGGCTCCGAGGGTCGGCTATTACGGCGGCGTCGACTACGGCTTCGGCTATACCGGCCAGGGCTACCACGGCGGCTTCTGGCGCAAGCATCAGTTCGTCTACAACCGAGCCGTCAATGATCTCGGGAATGTTCACGTCGCGACCTTCGCCAACCAGGTCTTCGCGCCCAGGAACCACGTAAGCTACAACGGCGGGGCCGGCGGAACGTCCGCGCGGCCAACGCCCGCCCAGCTCGCGGCGATGCGCGGGCGTCACATCGGCCCGACGCCCGAGCAGATCCGAAATCGGCAGACGGCGAGCCGTATCGCGAGTCAGAGATACAGCGAGAACAAGGGGGCCCCGCCGATCGGCGCGGTCACGCGGGCGAACGACTTCCGCGGCGCCAGCACCTCATTGCCGCTGATGCATACCGTGACAGGCGCCCCTCCCAATGGTCCCTTCGTCGGAGGACCCTCGGCAGAGCGCGGCCACCAGGCTCAGCATGTCCCGAACGGGCCGACCGCGTCGACCGGCGCCGTGCAGAACTTCGCCCAGCATGCCGTCACCATCCGTGGGCCGAATATGAGGCGCAAACCCGCGCCTCGGACGACGCCGTAGCAAAACGGTCGCCCGTTGTTCACGAAACAGCGAGTCGAAGCGCAGAAATCGGAACTCTTGGTCCTCCGCGCCGTTGTTTACGCGGATAAAAGTCACCCACCCGAACAGGGACCAGTTCCATGCTTCGCCCCATGCGTCTTCTCCTCTGCGCCTCCGCCGCTGCGCTGATCGTCGGCGCGGCGCCCGGCGTCAATTTCTCCTTCATCCCGCCGGCGCACGCGCAGGCCGATGTCCTGATCACCGCCTCGATCGCTCCGCCGCCGATTCCGGTCTATTCGCAGCCCCCAATTCCCGGCCCGGGATTCATCTGGATGCCCGGTTATTGGGCGTGGGACGGCACGGGGTACTATTGGGTGCCCGGGTACTGGGCGATGCCGCCGGCCGTCGACCTGTTGTGGACGCCCGGCTACTGGGGCTGGGACGACGCGAACAACAATTACGCCTTCTATTCGGGCTACTGGGCCCCGACGGTCGGCTATTACGGCGGCATCGACTACGGCTTCGGATATACGGGCGTCGGCTATCACGGCGGCTATTGGCGCGACCATGACTTCTACTATAACCGCGCGGTCAACAATCTCGGGAACGCGCACATCGCCACGGTCTTCAACGGGCCAGTTCCCGCCCCGGTGACGCCGACGCGCGTCAGTTACCACGGGGGCCACGGCGGAACGACCGTGGGGCCGACCCCTGCCGAGCTTGCGGCAGCGCATGGGCGTCACATGGGCGCGACCGCCGAGCAGGTTCGTCATCGGACGGAGGCGAGCCGGATCGCGTCCTTGAGATACGACCAGAACCATGGCCGGCCGCCAATCGCGGCCACGGAGCGCGCGAACCAATTCCACGGCGCCCATGTCGCAGCGGCGGCGGCTGGCGCCGGCGCGGCGACAGGAGCTGCGCTCGCAGCCCATGCTGCGGCTACCCACCGTCCGCCCGCGCCTCAGCATGTCGCGGGCCGGGCGCCGGCCGTCCAGCCGCACGTCGCGGCGCGTGGGCCGGCGATGCATGGGCCGGCGTTCCACCCGCACGTCGCGGCGCGTGGGCCGGCAATGCACGGGCCGGCGTTCCACCCGCATGTCGCGGCGCGTGGGCCGGCAATGCACGGGCCGGCGTTCCACCCGAACTTTGCGGCGCGTGGGCCCGCAATGCACGGGCCGGCATTCCACCCGCACTTTGCGGCGCGGGGGCCGGCAATGCACGGGCCGGCATTCCACCCGAACTTCGCCGCCCGTGCGCCGGCGCACTTCGGCGGTGCGCCGCACTTCGCCGCCGCCCCGCACTTCGCTGCCCCGCATTTCGGCGGCGGGCCGCACTTCGCCGGCGGGGGCATGCACTTCGGCGGCGCGCCGCACTTCGCCGGCGGCGGACCGCATGTCGGCGGAGCCCCGGGCGGCGGACCCAGGCGGCCATGACCATTCGGATGCCGGCGGCCCTCGGCCGCTGGCGCGACATGCGGTCGACCGGCGCCGACGTCACGCAGCAAGGCATGCACGCGCTTGGCGCCCAAATCTTCATCTCGCAGGATATGTTATCGTTGAATCCCGTTGATTAGACGCCGCTTCTTACATTGAAGCAAACAAAGCCGTTGCCGCTTCCGCCACCGCTTTGTCCGATCGACGCCTGCTCTTGTTGGCGGCGAGACCTCGACCAGCGCAAGCGGGCAGACGATCACAAGAGTCAAATGCTTATTATAGAATACTGATCTATTACATTAATTAAAAGTGGCGAACCGCGGCTTTTGGAGCGACAGAAAAGGGCGCCCAAGCCATTGAATTCGTTGAGTTGGCGCCAAAAAAGGACGCCTCTTGGTTAACGGCGCGCGTATTCGCCAGCCGGGATGCCGCGCCGCCAATTTCACGTGACGGCGGCGACAGCTTGACCCGGATAGGCTAACAGACCCCGCGGGCCGTTCGGTCCGAACCTCAGGGGCTGTTCCGCTTCATGCCTTCCCGACCCGGCGAAGACGAACTCATCGCGCGCTTCTTCGCCCCGCTCGCGGGTCCCGCCGGTCTTGGACTTCGGGACGACGCCGCGCTCCTCAGGCCCCCGCCGGGCGACGATCTCGTGCTCACCACCGACGCCCTCGTCGCCGGCGTCCATTTCTTCGCCGAAGATCCGCCCGAGGCGATCGCCCGCAAGGCGCTTCGGGTGAATCTCTCCGACCTGGCGGCCAAGGGCGCGCGTCCGCTTGGCTTTCTCCTTGCCCTCGCGCTGCCCACCGAATGGCGCGAGGATTGGCTGAAAGCCTTCGCCGCCGGCCTTGGAACCGACGCGGCCGCCTACGATTGTCCGCTCGCTGGCGGCGACACGGTCGCGACGCCCGGGCCGCTCACTCTGTCGGTGACGGCGTTCGGCGCCGTGCCGGCCGGCCGCATGGCGCGGCGTTCGGGGGTCAGGCCGGGCGACCGGCTCTACGTCACCGGCACCATCGGCGACGCGGCGATCGGCCTCGGGATCCGGCTCGGACGCGGTCCCGAAATCTCGAACGCGGACAAGGCGTTTCTGCTCGGCCGATATCTCTTGCCGGAGCCGCGCGTCGCGCTCGCCAAGGTCATCGCGATGCGCGCCAACGGCTGCATGGACGTCTCGGACGGCTTCGTCGGCGATCTGACCAAAATGCTCGCGGTCTCGGGCGTCACCGCCCGCGTGCCGATCTATCGGCTGCCGCTGTCGCCGTCCGCACGCGCCGCCATCGCCGCCAGGCCCGACCTGTTCACGGTTGCCGCGACCGGCGGCGACGACTATGAGCTCCTCGCGGCGATCGCGCCCCATGTCGCGCCTGCCTTCGAGGCGGAGGCGGCGGCGGTCGGGGTTCGGGTCGCCTGCGTCGGAGAGGCGGTCGAAGGTTACGGCGCCCCGCGCTTCATCGGACCCGACGGCGGGCAGCTGACGTTTCCGCGGGGCTCCTACAGTCACTTTTGAAGGTCTGATCGAATCCGATGAAAGAGGCCGATCCTATGCAAATTCGCCAGCTCGCGGCAGAGGCCATCGCGCGGGAGGCGGGAGCGTTAGCGCGCCGGCGCTTTCTCGAGGTCTCCTTCAACGTCCGCTTCAAGGGCCCCCAGGATTATCTGACGGAAGTGGACAGCGAGACGGAGGAGCTGATTTCCTCCCGGCTGCATGAAGCCTTCCCGCAGGACGGTTTCATCGGCGAGGAGACGGCCGGCCGGCCGGCGCGCGGAGGGGCGACGTGGGTCGTCGACCCGATCGACGGCACGTCGAATTTTGCTCGCGGCGTCTCGCACTTCTGCGTTTCGATCGCCTGCCTTGCGGGGGGCAAGATCGAAGTCGGCGTGATCTACGACCCGATGCGCGACGAGCTCTTTTCGGCCCGGCGAGGCGGGGGCGCATGGCTCAATGGGGCCGCGATCAAGCCGTCGGAGGCGACCGCGCTCGCCAACTCGACGGTCGAGATCGGCTGGAACGTGCGCGCCGGCTTGGAAAAATATCTCGATCTTCTGCGCCGCGTCGCGGCTTGGGGCGCGGCGCCGTTCCGCAGCGGCTCGGGCGCGCTCGGCATCGCCTATGTCGCCGCCGGGCGCCGCGACGGCTATGTCGAACATCACATCAACGCCTGGGATTGCCTCGCCGCAATCCTGCTCGTTCATGAAGCGGGCGGCTACGTCAGTGATTTTCTGAGCAGCGAAGGACTTCACGAAAGGCAATCCGCTGATCGCTTGCGCTCCTGGCGTCAAGGATGCGCTGATTTCGGCCGCCGCGATCGAGGGAATTGTCCTGTGAACGCGATTGAGCTCGCCTCGGGGCCCGCAAGCGCGAGGATCGCTCTCGCCGGCGCCGAGGCGCGAAGCTGGCGCGCCGGAGGGCGGGACCTTCTTTGGCCGGCTGACCCGGCGATCTGGGCCGACGTCAGCCCGATCCTCTTTCCGGTGGTCGGCTGGACGCGTGACGGCGCGCGGGTGGCCGGCCGTCATTATGGGCTCGGCCTGCACGGCTTCGCCCGGTTCGAGGCCTTCGCGGTCGAGTCCGCCGGGACCGATTTCGTCCGCCTCGTCCTCAGCGACAACGAGCGCACGCGCGCCGTCTATCCCTTCGCCTTCGCGCTTACCGTCGAATACCGCCTTTCGGAAAGGGCGCTCGGCATGGCGCTCGAGATCGTCAATCCGGGCGGCGAGCCCACGCCTTACGCCTGCGGGCTCCACCCAGGCTTTCGCTGGCCGCTCGGGGACAAGGGCCGCGACGGCGCGTTCGTGCGGTTCGAGAAGCCGGAGCGGAGCGAAATTCCGGTCATCGCGCCCGGCGGCCTCGTCAGCGAGGCGACGAGGCCGGTTCCGCTCGATGGCCGCGACCTCCCGCTCAGCGACGCCCTTTTCGACGGCGACGCGGTTTGCTTCCTCGATTGCATGAGTCACACGCTCGCCTTTCACGACGCCTCGGGCGCCTCGATCACCATGGAGTTTCCAGACTTTCGGCACGCCGCGCTATGGACGCGTCCCGGCGCTCCGTTCATCTGTCTCGAGGCTTGGACCGGCTATAGCGACCCGGACGGCTTTGCGGGCGAGTTGTTCGACAAGCCATCGATGCGGGTGCTCCCGCCAGGCGAGCGCGCCCGGCATGAGGCGCGCTTCGTCTATCGCCCGCGCTGAGCCCTCAACTTCAAGGGACCCATGCGATGACCAAGGCGCTCGTGCTCGACGGCAAGGCGATCGCACACGATGTGATTGGGAAAGTTGCAGCGGAGACGCGCGGGCTGGCGGAGCGCGGGTTGATCCCCGGCCTTGCGGTCGTCCTGGTTGGGCAGGACCCTGCGAGCCAGTCCTATGTCGCCGGCAAGGGAAAGGCCGCGGAGAGCTGCGGCTTCCACTCGCTCCAGCACACGCTGCCTGCCGGAACGAGCGAGGCTGACTTACTTGCGCTCGTGCAGAGGCTCAACGGCGATCCCGCAATTCATGGCATCCTCGTGCAGCTGCCGCTTCCCAGGCATGTGCGTTCGGCGCTGGTGCTCGAAGCGATCGACCCGAAGAAGGACGTCGACGGCTTCCACCCGATCAACGTCGGCCTCCTGTCGATCGGCGAGATGGACCGCGCGCTTGTGCCGTGCACGCCGGCTGGCGCAATGATCATGCTCGACAAGGCTTGCGATGCGCTCGGCACGACGCTCGCCGGCAAGGAGGCGGTCGTCGTCGGCCGCTCCAACATCGTCGGCAAGCCGATGGCGCAGCTCCTGCTTTCCCGTCACTGCACGGTGACCATCGCCCATTCCCGCACCCCCGATCTGCCCGACGTCGCCCGCCGCGCCGACATTCTCGTCGCCGCGGTGGGACGGCCGGAAATGGTGCGCGGTTCCTGGGTGAAGCCCGGGGCCATCGTCATCGATGTCGGCATCAATCGCATGGCCGGGCAGGGGCACGGCCGCGCCGGCAAGCCGATGACGCGCCTCGTCGGCGACGTCGCCTATGCCGAGGCGGCCGAGGTCGCCGGCGCGATCACGCCGGTGCCCGGCGGTGTGGGCAGGATGACCATCGCCATGCTGATGGCCAACACGCTGGAGGCGGCGAAGAGGGCCGCGCGATAGAGCGGACCGCTATTGCGGCAGGTCGCGAAGCGCGCCCGACGCTGCGGAAGTCTCCACGAAATCGAATCCCCATCGCGATCGCTGTCGCCGAAGGGCCGCCCGCTTTCCAGGCACGGCGCCTACAAACTCGTCGCTCAACCGCGCCCAACCTACGACACATTGCCAAGCAATGCTTTTTTTGTAGGCAAGGCGCGAAGAATTTGATTACCTGCTGTTGAAGGATGCGATGAAGCGAGCAGGTCCCCCGGGAACAGGAATGGCTTCGCGAGAGCGGGCAACGCGCGGGCGCGGCGACATCAAATTCTATGTGGCCGTCAAAGGATCAAACGCCAACGCGCCAGCCGCGTCGCCGCCGCGGACTTCGGGCTCGCCCTGCGTGCCGACCGGCTGCGGCCTCCCCAGCGCTTGGCCGGCTATCGAAGTGAGTGAAACCGGACTTGAAGGACGAGGCCCGATTGCTGGCAGGCACGAAAAGGACGGCGCCCTGATGTCGGTTTCCGGCGCGATCATCGGAAGCGCCGGCGCTGGCGAAAAATCGGCACATGGTTTCGTCGACGTCACCGGTTCGCTCGAATTCCGAGTTGCCGTGACAGGAGCGTGACCTTGCTCACATCGTGTCGGGTCAAATCGTGCAACAAATCAACGTGTTTCGGGGACAGGAGTTTGAAATGCGAAAGACGATAGGTTGACCGCGAGGTCGATGGCGACGGCCTGGCGTTGTCCGACTTGCGGTCTGTCGGAGTGGTCATTGTCGTCAATGGCGCCGACGTTGCATATGCATGGCGCCCTTCTTGCTGCGCTTCGGCGAAGCGAGGCGGGGCGCTGCGTCAAAGGAGCCCGCGGTTCAAACTGAAGGCTGCGCGAAACGAGAATGAGGCTGAATTGAGCGTTTGGGGTCTGTTTGCCGTCTTCGCGTCTGTGACAACTATTCCTATACTGGCGCCGCTCGGCTATTCGTGTCCTGGCGTTCCGCCTCAGCCCCGCGATTATCTCCAATCAGGGAACTTTTATCGGAGGAGTTCGTTGACGCCGCGTCAACAACCGAGGGCCGGGTAGAGAAGTTGATGCTGTGCACAACTTTCTTTGACTTGCGTAAAGCATTGATTTTAGCCGATTTACGGAAAATTCGGCGGGAGCGCGCAGGCGATTTCTGTCGTTTCAATCTGGAACAATTCTCAGATTTTGTTAAACATTGGGTTGCACAGTTGATTCGCCCGGAAGAAGAAACCAGACACGCCGGAGATCCGACATGAACGTCGAAGCTGCGTATGCATTCGCGCAAACGGGTTCAATCGGAGGGCCGCGTAGCGCGGCGGGAAATTTGGATATCTTCAATCTGTTCTCGTCGGCCTATGCGCGTGAACGTCGCGAGCCGATGAGCCTGACCGACTTTCTCGACGGCTGCCGCGACAATCCCGGCATGACCGCGACAGCGGCGGAGCGAATGATCACGGCGATCGGGGACCCCGTCATTGTCGACACGTCAAAAGATCCGCGCCTCGGCCGCATCTTCCTCAACCGCACCATCAAGGTCTATCCCTCCATGGCCGGGTTCTTCGGCATGGAGGACACGATCCAGCGCGTGGTCAGCTACTTCCAGCACGCCGCGCAAGGTCTCGAGGAACGCAAGCAGATTCTCTATCTCCTGGGGCCGGTTGGCGGCGGCAAGTCATCGCTCGCCGAGCGCCTCAAGGCGCTCATGGAGACCCAGCCGATCTATGTGCTCGCCGCCGGCGACGAGATCAGCCCGGTGTTCGAATCGCCGCTCGGTATCTTCCGGCCTGAAACGATGGGCGCGGCGCTCGAGAGCCGCTACGGCATCGCGCTCAGGCGCCTGACCGGCATCTGCTCGCCGTGGGCGGCCAAACGCCTAGACGCGTTCGACGGCGACCTTTCGCGTTTCTCCGTCGTCAAGCTCTACCCGTCCAAGCTGCGCCAGATCGGCGTCGCCAAGACCGAGCCCGGCGACGAGAACAACCAGGACATCTCGACCCTGGTCGGCAAGGTCGACATCCGCAAGCTCGAGCATTTCTCGCAGCATGATCCTGACGCCTACAGCTACTCGGGCGGCCTCAACCGCACGACCCAGGGGCTCCTTGAATTCGTCGAGATGTTCAAGGCGCCGATCAAAGTGCTGCATCCGCTTTTGACTGCGACTCAGGAGGGCAACTACGCCGGCACCGAGAACCTGGGCGCCCTACCGTTCCAGGGCATCGTGCTCGCCCATTCCAACGAGTCCGAGTGGGAGCAGTTCAAGAACAACAGAAACAACGAGGCGTTCCTCGACCGCATCTGCGTGGTTAAGGTTCCCTATTGCCTCCGCGTCACCGAGGAGGCGATGATCTATGCGAAACTCCTCGAGACCAGCGAGCTGTGCGAAGCGCGTTGCGCGCCGGAAGTGCTCGAGTTCCTGGCGCGTTTTTGCATCCTCACCCGCCTCAAGGAGCACCAGAATTCGCCGCTCTACTCGAAGCTGCGGGTCTACAACGGCGAGAGCCTGAAGGACACCGACCCCAAGGCGAAGTCGGTGCAGGAATACCGTGAGGCCGCAGGCGTCGCCGAAGGAATGAACGGCGTCTCCACCCGCTTCGCCTTCAAGGTGCTGTCGGAGACTTTCAACTTTGACAACGAGGAGATCGCCGCCGACCCGGTGCATCTCATGTACGTGCTCGAGCAGGCGATCAAGCGCGAGCAAT
>CAVXHJ010000023.1:0-10486 GCA_963761435.1 uncultured Alphaproteobacteria bacterium
GACGATATTGGGCTTCTGCCCCTTGTCGTCCGCAGCCGGCGCGGAGACAGGCGCAAGGGCGGCTGCAATCGCGGCTCCCGCCATCCAGAAGTTCCGCATGATTCGCCCTCCCGCCGTAAGCCGAGGGCCTGCTTATCTGGTCGACGGCGCAGCCTCAAGCGGCGCGGCCGTCCGACCGGCCCGCTGCGCAATTGCGTCACGAACGGAAGTTCCGTCGAGGTGGCGAACGGGTCGCCGGCCCTGCCAGACCGGATGCGCAATTACCCAAATTCGGGCGCCGCGAACGCCGAAGGCGTGTTACGGGGTGCCGCCTGATCGAAACGATCCGGGTCGCCGTCGAGGCGTCGCGCGAGGCAAGGGAATGACATGAAGGCTGACAGGCAAAGGCGGCCGGCGCGGAGCGCCTTGGCGCTCGGGATCGTTGGATTGCTGGGCTTGGCAAGCGGCGCGGCGGACGCTGCCGTTCGCATCGACGGACAGGTTCAAGCCGGTGGCGGCCCGGTCGCGGGCTCGACCGTGACGTTATGGGCCGGGAGCGCCGGCGAGCCCAAACAACTGGCGCAAGCGAAAACTTCGGATGACGGGAGCTTTGCGCTCGGCGCCAGTGAGACGCCCGGACCGGGCGTGAGCCTTTACCTGATCGCCAAAGGCGGCGTGCCCTCCGTCAACAAGAGCGCGGGCGACAATCCGGCGCTGGCGTTTCTGGCGGTGCTGGGCGGGATACGCCCGGCGCACCTCACCATCAACGAGATGACGACCGTCGCATCGGTCTGGACCAACGCGCAGTTCCTCGACGGGGCTGCGATCAAGGGTCCGGCGCTCAGCCTCAGCATCGCCGCGGGCAACGTTCCGAACTTCGTCGATCTGCAAACGGGCGGGTGGGGCGGGCCCATCCAGGACCCGCTCAACGGCGGCCAGACGCCGACGATGGCAAATTTCGCCACGCTCGCGGACGCGCTCGCGGGCTGCGCGACGCGGGTCACTCCCCTGGCGTGCGATATGCTGTTCCAGGCAGCCAAGCCGCCCAAGGGCGACGCGCCGGCCGACACGCTGACGGCGGCGGAGGCCATCGCGCGCCATCCCTGGCATCTGCCCGGGAGAATTTTTGCGCTGCTCGACTTTATCTATCCGGTCCCGGCGGGGAAGAGCCTGCGCCCGGTTCCGTTCATGCCCTATCTCAACACCGCGCCGAGCGCCTGGGCGCTGCCGCTCAAATTCGATGGCGGCGGCTATCGCGCGGGCGGCAAGGCCGGGTTCGACAGCGAGGGCAATCTCTGGGTCGGCGACAATTTCACCGTCGGCTGGCAGGCGTCGGACGCGCTCTGGCAGGGTCACGCCACCAAATTCGCGCCGAACGGCCGCGCCCTTTCGCCGATCACCACGGGGTTCACCGGCGGCGGCATGGAGGGCGGCACTTTCGGCCTTGCCATCGACGCCAACGACAACGCCTGGCTCACCAACTACGGCAGCAAGTCCATCACTGTCTTCGACAAGAGCGGCAAACCCCTGACGCCGCCTGAAGGCATCACTTTCGGCGGCCGGCTCGGCCTGATGCAAGGGGTCATCGTCACGCCGGGCGGCGACGTGTGGGTGCTCGGCGTCGAGAAGAGCCAGCTGGTCGTCTTTCCCAAAGGCGACCTGACCAAGGGCCGGATCGTCTGCGAGGGCGATAGCGCCGAGCCGTGCAAGTCGTTCCGCGCGCCGTTTCATCTGGGCATCGATCAGCAGGACAGGATTTGGGTCAGCAACAGCGGCGTCGACCACGTGACGCGGTTCCCCGCGTCCGATCCAGACAAGGTCGAGAACTTCAAGGTCGGCTACAACAGCAGCGGCCTCGCAATCGACAGCGAGGGCGACGTCTGGATCACCGACCGGTTCGGCAACGGGCTGCTCGGCATGATGCATCTGGTCGACATGGGGGTCCGGCTGAAGCTCGAAGGCGTCGCGGCCGCGTCCGACTATTTGACCAAGACGATGTCGGAGCAGAAGGGCGGCCGGTTCGGTGGCAGCGTGAACCTGCTGAAGCCTGACGGGACGCCCTTTCCGGGCTCGCCATTCACCGGCAGCGGCCTCCCCGGGCCTTGGGCCGCGGCGGTGGACGGAAACGACTACGTCTGGATTTCCAACTTCGCCGGAGCGTCGGGCCAGATCGCGGAGCTTTGCGGCGTCCACACGGAGACCTGCCCGCCCGGCATGAAGACCGGCGATCAGATTTCGCCGCCCGGCGGCTATGTGGGCGGCGGCCTGCAGATGCAGACGGACATCGACATCGACCCGGCTGGCGACGTCTGGGCGATGAACAACTGGCAGAACGTCGACAGCTGCTACGCCAACCCTCCCGAGGCGCTCTCGACCCGCTGCGGCGGCCAGGGCGTGGTGGTGTTCTACGGCATGGCGAAGCCGGTGCGCGCGCCGCAAATTGGGCCGGCGCGTGGATTTTAGGCGCTGGGTCGCGCCGGCGGACACCGCTCAATCGGAAGGGCCATCCTCACCGCCAACCGGGAGACGGCCGGAAGGAAATGGACCGCCCGGTCAGCGGCGCTGGGCGCGTGTTCAAATTGGCAAACTGCCGATTAACATCATACCGGCCGGCTACGATAACCTGGTGAAGTCGAAAAACGGATAGCGCCCGGTCATCAGCGCGGCGCGGGTCGGCGAGCATATCGGCTGAGCATAGAACTGCTCAAGCCGCGCCCTGCCGGCCGCGAGCGCGTCGATGTTCGGGGTCTTGATGTCGGATCCGTGATAGCCGACGTCCTTCCAGCCCTGGTCGTCGGAGATGATGGTGATGTTGGGCTTCTGCGCCTTGTCGTCTGCGGCCGGCGCGGAGACAGGCGCAAGGGCCGCCGCAATCGCCGCTCCCGCCACCACGAGTTCCGCATAACTCGCCCCCTCGCCGTGTCGAGGGTCGACGGGGTAGCCTCAAGCGGCGCGGCCGCCCGACCGGCGCGCTGCGCCATCCTACACCGAGTGGCGCCAATCTTACGCTTGCAATCCCGCCCGTCGGCCGTCAGACAGCCGATTGCTGCCCTTCAATTTCGTACCGAGGAACGGCAGGAATGCGCACAAAGCAGTCGTTCCTCCGAGCGCCGAAAAAGTCGCATTCGGCCGGGATGGGTGTGTGCAGTCCCGCCGGTGTGATCGGCGCGATCAGGCGGCTTTTCCGGCGTTTCGCGCTTGTCGCGCCGCCGCTTGCCGGCTATGGCACTGCAGGCCCGTAGCGCGAGGGAATGACGGTGGAGGGATTCGAAATGGCGAAATCGGCCAAGCCCAACATCCTCATCATTTGGGGCGACGACGTAGGGATGTGGAACATTAGCGCCTATCATCGTGGCATGATGGGCGGGTCCACACCGAACATAGACGAGATCGCCAATCAGGGCCTGATTTTCATGGATCACTACGGCCAAGCCTCTTGCACGGCGGGCCGGGCGGCTTTCATCACCGGGCAATATCCGATCCGCACAGGTCTGAGCACAGTCGGTCTGCCTGGGTCATCCATCGGACTCAGCAAGGAGGACCCTACCCTGGCCGAATGTCTCAAGCCGCTCGGCTATGCGACGGGCCAGTTCGGAAAGAACCATTTGGGCGACCTGGACGAGCATTTGCCGACCGCGCACGGTTTCGACGAGTTCTTTGGCATTCTCTACCACCTCAACGCGGGCGAGTATGTCGAGCAATATGATTTCCCCAAGAATCCAGAAGTCGCGAAGAGGTTCGCCCAGCGAGGGGTTATCCATTCGTGGGCTCAGGCTGACGGAACCCAGAAAATCGAAGACAAAGGTCCATTTGGTCAAGAGCGCCAGCGCACTCTTGACGCTGAGTTTATGGTGGAGTCGAAGCGTTTCATCACCGATGCGGTCAAAGCCGGGAAGCCATTCTTTGTTTGGCACAATACGACTCGAATGCACTACCGAACTAACCTTTCAGAGAAATACGATGGCGTAACCGGATTTGGCCTTTATGCGGACGGCATGAAGGAGTTGGACGACAATGTCGGCGAGCTGCTCGCGCTGGTTGAGGAACTCGGCGTCGACGACAATACGCTCGTTATGTTCTCGACGGACAATGGGGCGGCGTCCAACAGTTGGCCCGACGGCGGCAATCACCCCTTTCGCGCCGAGAAGGGGGTTGGCGGATTCGAAGGCGGCTTTCGTGTGCCCATGGTCGTTCGATGGCCGGGGAAGTTTCCGCCCGGGAAGGCTACTGGCGAATTCATGGCGATGGAGGATTGGCTGCCGACGATCATGTCACTAATTGGTCAGCCTAACCTGAGCGAGGAGTTGATCAAGGGACACGAAATTGGCGGCAAGTCCTATAAGGTGCATCTCGATGGAGTTGACCAGAGCGATCTCTTGACCAACCTCGGACAGTCGAAGCGCAAGGAGTTCTACTATTTCACCGAGACCACCCTGCATGGCCTCCGTTACGGCGATTGGAAGTTTCTGTTTAAAACTCAGGACAAGTGGTTCAATGGCATCCAGCAGAATTTGCTCACCCCGCTGATCACAAACTTGAAACTCGATCCGTTCGAGCGTTTCCACAATGCCCGAGGTTTCGACGAGTGGCAGGAGAACCGCTCGTGGACCCTCGGCCCTGCCGCTGCGCAGGTTAGCGCCTTCCTACAGACTCTCAAGGATTACCCGCCGCGTCAGAAGAGCTTCGACCTCGACCTCGACCAGATGGTGAACGCTCTCAGCGAGCCGACAAACCGCTAGGGTCCAGACTCCATCAGGTCTCCAGATGACGATGGCGGCGATCGCGACTGTGGCGGCGAAGCTTGGGGCTGAGTTTGCCGTACCGGGATGGCGATCCATTACCAATCCTTAAAGAGGCAGCGGCGGCTTGCGACCACGGCCACGATCCGCGACGACCGCTTTACGTCGATTTGCGACGTTCCATAGGCGGCGACCGTAGGGTCGGTACTGCCAATTGCGATACTGCCTGTCAGGCGCCAATCGTTCGATTCGAGCGACTACACCGCCCTCAGCAGAACGTGCTCTTGCGCCCGAGCGACAGTTTCACCACGCCGCCCGCCTGCAGGGCATCGCGGGTGATCAGCGCTTTCTCGTCGCTCAGCGCGGAATCGTTCACTCGCAGGCCGCCGCCGCGGATCTGCCGGCGCGCCTCTCCGGTCGAGGCGACGAGTTCCGCGCGCACGAATGCGCTGAGCGCGCCCAGCCCCGCGTCGAACTCGACGCCCGGGACCTCCACCGTCGGCAGGCTCTCGGCGAGCGCGCCTTCCTCGAAGGTTTTTCGCGCCGTCTCGGCGGCGGACTGCGCCGCCTTGTAGCCGTGCAGCAGCGCCGTCGTCTCGCTGGCGAGCGCTTTCTTCGCGTCGTTGATTTCGGTCCCCTGAAGCGCTTCGAGGCGCCGGATTTCGTCGATCGGCAGCAGGGTGAACAGCCTCAGGAACCTTCCGACGTCGGAGTCGTCGGTGTTTCGCCAGAACTGCCAGTAGTCGTAGGGGCTGAGCATCGACTCGTCGAGCCAGACGGCGCCGGCGGCGGTCTTGCCCATCTTCGCCCCCGAGGCGGTCGTGATGAGCGGGGAGGTCAGCGCGTAGAACTGCTCGAGCCCCATCCTTCGGCCGAGGTCGATGCCGGTCACGATGTTGCCCCACTGGTCCGAGCCGCCCATCTGCAGGGTGACGCCGTGCCGCTTGTAGAGTTCGGTGAAATCGTAGGCCTGCAGACACATGTAGTTGAATTCGAGGAAGGTGAGCTCGTGCTCGCGGTCGAGCCGGAGCCTGACCAAATCCATCGCCAGCATGCGGTTGACCGAGAAGTGCCGGCCGACCTCGCGCAGGAAGTCGATGTAGTTGAGCCCGGCGAGCCAGTCGGCGTTGTCGGGCATGATCGCGTCGGTCCTGGCTTCGCCGAGGTGGATGAAATGGGCGAAGGCCTTGCGGATGCCCGCCTTGTTTGCCTCGATTGCCTCGACGGTCAGAAGCTTGCGGGCGTCGTCCTTGCCCGAGGGGTCGCCGACCATGGTCGTGCCGCCGCCCATCAGCGCGACCGGCTTGCCGCCGGTCTCCTGCAGCCAGTGCAGCATCATGATCTGCACCAGCGAGCCGACGTGGAGCGACGGCGCGGTGGCGTCGAAGCCGATATAGCCGACGAGCGAGCCCGACTGCGCCTTGTCGTCCAGGCCACGAAGGTCGGAGCATTGATGGACGTAGCCGCGCTCCTGCATCACGCGCAGGAAATCGGATCGGGGCTGGAACGCGTCGGTCACGCCTGACGTCCTCGGGGAGAACCTTGGGCCCCGTGCTTTAGGGAAGAGGGAGGCGAAGCGCAACAAAGGAACCCGCCGCCGCGCCCGTCCGTTGTTGTCGTACGCTCGCATCGAGGTCGAACGACCCGGACAAGGAGCTATCCGCCATGCTTCGCGCCATGCGTCTTTTCCTCTGCGGCTCGGCCGCGACGCTTATCCTGACCGCGGCGCCTGTCGGGCGCTTCGCGTTCGTCGCGCCGGCGCAGGCGCAGGCGGAGATCGCGTTCACCGATTCGGCCGCGCCGCCGCCGCTGCCGGCCTATTCCCAGTCGACGCTTCCCGGCCCGGGATTCCTCTGGATTCCGGGCTATTGGGCGCTGAGCAGAGCGGGGTATTATTGGACGCCCGGCTATTGGGCGCGCCCGCCTGCCGCCGATCTGTTGTGGACGCCCGGGTACTGGGCCTGGAACGCGAGCAACCACGACTACGTCTTTCACTCGGGATACTGGGCTCCGAGGGTCGGCTACTACGGCGGCGTCGACTACGGCTTCGGCTACACCGGCCAAGGCTACCACGGCGGCTTCTGGCGCAAGAATCAGTTCGTCTACAACCGGGCCGTCAACGATCTCGGGAATATTCACGTCGCGACCTACGCCAACCAGGTCTTCGCGCCCAGGAACCACGTAAGCTACAATGGCGGGGCCGGCGGAACGTCCGCGCGGCCAACGCCCGCCCAGCTCGCGGCGATGCGCGGGCGTCACATTGGCCCGACGCCCGAGCAGATCCGGAATCAGCAGACGGCGAGCCGCATCGCGAGTCAGAGATACAGCGAGAACAAAGGGGCCCCGCCGATCGGCGCGGTCACGCGCGCGAACGACTTCCGCGGCGCCAACACCTCATTGCCGCTGATGCATACCGTGACAGGCGCCCCTCCCAATGGTCCCTTCGTCGGAGGACCCTTGGCGGAGCGCGGCCACCAGGCTCAGCATGTCCCGAACGGGCCGACCGCGGCGACCAGCGCCGTGCAGAACTTCGCCCAGCATCCCGTGACCATCCGCGGGCCGACCATGAGGCGCAAACCTGCGCCTCGGACGACGCCGTAGCAAAACGGTCGCCCGTCGTTCATGAAACAGCGAGCCGAAGCGCAGAAATCGGAACTCTTGGTCCTCCGCGCCGTTGTTTACGCGGATAAAAGTCACCCACTCGAACAGGGACCAGTTCCATGCTTCGCCCCATGCGTCTTCTCCTCTGCGCCTCCGCCGCTGCGCTGATCGCCGGCGCGGCGCCCGGCGTCAATTTCTCCTTCATCCCGCCGGCGCACGCGCAGGCCGATGTCCTGATCACCGCTTCGATCGCTCCGCCGCCGATTCCGGTCTATTCGCAGCCCCCAATTCCCGGCCCGGGATTCGTCTGGATGCCCGGCTATTGGGCGTGGGACGGCACGGGGTACTATTGGGTGCCCGGGTACTGGGCGATGCCGCCGGCCGTCGACCTGTTGTGGACGCCCGGCTACTGGGGCTGGGACGACGCGAACAACAATTACGCCTTCTATTCGGGCTACTGGGCCCCGACGGTCGGCTATTACGGCGGCATCGACTACGGCTTCGGTTATACGGGGGTCGGCTATCATGGCGGCTATTGGCGCGACCATGACTTCTACTACAACCGCGCGGTCAATAATCTCGGGAACGCGCACATCGCCACGGTCTTCAATGCGCCGGTTCCCGCCCCGGTGGCGCCGACGCGCGTCAGCTACCACGGCGGCCACGGCGGAACGACCGTGGGGCCGACCCCGGCCGAGCTTTCGGCAGCACATGGGCGTCACATGGGCGCGACCGCCGAGCAGATTCGTCATCGGACGGAGGCGAGCCGCATCGCGTCCTTGAGATACGACCAGAACCACGGCCGGCCGCCAATCGCGGCCACGGAGCGCGCGAACCAATTCCATGGCGCCCATGTCGCGGCGGCGGCCGGAGCCGGCGCGGCGGCGGGGGCTGCGCTCGCAGCCCATGCTGCGGCTACCCACCGCCCGGCCGCGCCTCAGCATGTCGCAGCCCGGGCGCCGGCCGTCCACCCGCACGTCGCGGCGCGGGGGCCGGCGATGCACGGGCCCGCGTTCCACCCGCACGTCGCGGCGCGGGGGCCGGCGATGCACGGGCCGGCATTCCACCCGCACGTCGCGGCGCGTGGGCCGGCGATGCACGGGCCGGCGTTCCACCCGAACTTCGCGGCGCGCGGGCCAGCGATGCACGGGCCGGCATTCCACCCGAACTTCGCCGCCCGTGCGCCGGCGCACTTCGGCGGCGCGCCGCACTTCGCCGCCGCCCCGCACTTCGCTGCCCCGCATTTCGGCGGCGGGCCGCACTTCGCCGGCGGGGGCATGCACTTCGGCGGCGCGCCGCACTTCGCCGGCGGCGGACCGCATTTCGGCGGAGCCCCGGGCGGCGGACCCAGGCGGCCATGACCTTCGGATGCCGGCGGCCCTCGGCCGCTGGCGCGACATGCGGTCGACCCGCGCCGTCGTCACGCGGCAAGGCATGCACGCGCTTGGCGCTCAAATCTTCATCTCGCAGGAGATGTTATCGTTGAATCCCATTGATTAGACGCCGCTTCTTACATTGAAGCAAACAAAGCCGTTGCCGCTTCCGCACCGCTTTGTCCGGTCGACTGCCTCTCCTGTTGGCGGCGAGACCTCGACCAGCGCAAGCGGGCAGACGATCACAAGAGTCAAATACTTATTATAGAATACTGATCTATTACATTAATTAAAAGTGGCGAACCGCGGCTTTTGGAGCGACAGAAAAAGGCGCCCAAGCCATTGAATTCGTTGACGTCGGCGCCAGAATAGGACGCCTCTTGGTTAACGGCGCGCGTATTCGCCGCCCGGGATGCCGTACCGCCAATTTCACGTGACGGCGGCGACAGCTTGACCCGGATAGGCTAACAGACCCCGCGGGCCGTTCGGTCCGAACCTCAGGGGCTGTTCCGCTTCATGCCTTCCCGACCCGGCGAAGACGAACTCATCGCGCGCTTCTTCGCCCCGCTCGCGGGTCCCGCCGGTCTTGGACTTCGGGACGACGCCGCGCTTCTCAGGCCCCCGCCGGGCGACGATCTCGTGCTGACCACCGACGCCCTCGTCGCCGGCGTCCATTTCTTCGCCGAAGATCCGCCCGAGGCGATCGCCCGCAAGGCGCTTCGCGTGAATCTCTCCGACCTGGCGGCCAAGGGCGCGCGTCCACTTGGCTTTCTCCTTGCACTCGCGCTGCCCACCGAATGGCGCGAGGATTGGCTGAAAGCCTTCGCCGCCGGCCTTGGAACCGACGCGGCCGCCTACGATTGTCCGCTCGCTGGAGGCGACACGGTCGCGACGCCCGGGCCGCTCACTCTGTCGGTGACGGCGTTCGGCGCCGTGCCGGCCGGCCGCATGGCGCGGCGTTCAGGGGTCAGGCCGGGCGACCGGCTCTACGTCACCGGCACCATCGGCGACGCGGCGATCGGCCTTGGCATCCGGCTCGGACGCGGTCCCGAAATCTCGAACGCGGACAAGGCGTTTCTGCTCGGCCGATATCTCTTGCCGGAGCCGCGCGTCGCGCTCGCCAAGGTCATCGCGATGCGCGCCAACGGCTGCATGGATGTCTCGGACGGCTTCGTCGGCGATCTGACTAAAATGCTCGCGGTCTCGGGCGTCACCGCCCGCGTGCCGATCTATCGGCTGCCGCTGTCGCCGTCCGCGCGCGCCGCCATCGCCGCCAGGCCCGACCTGTTCACGGTTGCCGCGACCGGCGGCGACGACGATCGCTCCTCCCGGCGATCGCGCCCCATGTCGCGCCTGCCTTCGAGGCGGAGGCGGCGGCGGTTGGGGTTCGGGTCGCCTGCGTCGGAGAGGCGGTCGAAGGTTACGGCGCCCCGCGCTTCATCGGACCCGACGGCGGGCAGCTGACGTTTCCGCGGGGCTCCTACAGTCACTTTTGAAGGTCTGATCGAATCCGATGAAAGAGGCCGATCCTATGCAAATTCGCCAGCTCGCGGCAGAGGCCATCGCGCGGGAGGCGGGAGCGTTAGCGCGCCGGCGCTTTCTCGAGGTCTCCTTCAACGTCCGCTTCAAGGGCCCCCAGGATTATCTGACGGAAGTGGACAGCGAGACGGAGGAGCTGATTTCCTCCCGGCTGCATGAAGCCTTCCCGCAGGACGGTTTCATCGGCGAGGAGACGGCCGGCCGGCCGGCGCGCGGAGGGGCGACGTGGGTCGTCGACCCGATCGACGGCACGTC
>CAVXHJ010000024.1:0-276075 GCA_963761435.1 uncultured Alphaproteobacteria bacterium
AGGCGCCGTCGGTCTTGTACCAGGGACGGAACGGGTCCTGACCGTTGAAGTCCTGCGTCTGGTAGGGACGCGGCCGGCCCCAATGGTCCTTGAGGCCGAGATTGACGATGAGGCCGGGCCCGATCGCGATCGTGGCGATGAGAAAGATCATCGCCCGGCCGCTCGGAGCCCAGCGGAGATTTGCGCCGGAACGCTCGGCGAGCCATAGCGCGGCGTAAGCCGCCAACACCACGAACGGCGTCACCCGGAAAAAGTCGCGGGCGGAACGCTCGAAGCTGTCCTGGCCAAAGAACTCCCCGGCATGGAAAAAATAATGCGCGACGATCAGGTCGAGCTCAGGCCAGATCGCGAAGACGCCGGCCGTCAGCACGGTCAGCGCCACATAGGCGATGAGCGCTCTCATGCGCGGCGTCAGTAGAGGCGGTAGGTCTTGCCGGTCTCGAGCCCCTCAATGCTGCGGCTGAACCCGCGCGCCGCGCGGGCGACCGGTACGGGATCGAAGCCGCGAAAAAACGGACCATAGGCGTCCATCGCTTCCGCGAAGACGTTCGGGCTGACAAGGTTGATGCGGATGCCGCGCGGCATCTCGATCGCCGCGCCCATCACGAAGCCCGCGAGCGCGCCGCCAACCATGCTGCCCGACGACCCGGCCGCGATCGGCGCGTCCCCGAGCACGCCGGAAGTCAGCGTGATCGAGCCGCCGTCCTTGAGATGATCGCGCGCCGACAGCGCAAGATTGACCTGGCCCATCAGCTTGTTGGCGAGGCCAAGGCCATATTGCGATTGCGCGATCGGCGCAGGCTTGAACTCCGACAGCGGAAGGAAATTGAAGGTCCCGGCGGTGCAGGCGACCGCGTCGAGCGGCCCGGCGGCCTTGAAGCCGGCCTCGATGCTGGCGGGGTCGGCGATGTCGATGCGGATGTCGCCCGTCTTCGATCCGGCGGAGATGATCTCGTGGCGGGGCGAAAGCTCGGCGGCGACCGCTTTGCCAAGCATGCCGCTCGCGCCGACGAGGAGAATGCGAAGACGATCGGACATGGGGCTCAACCTCGATCTCGGGAAGGAAGCCGGCGACGGCGGTCGCCGGAGACGAGCAGGCTATCGGATCGGGGGGTGGCGCGCCAGACGACCGCGCCGGGTGGCGCCGGAATGACAACGCGGGCTATAAGGCGCGTTCGCTCTTCAGGCCCGCGGAGGCATTTTCATGGTGCGGCTCGACGACAAACTGGCGCGCATCCGCGGCGGCCGCTACCGGCGCTCGGATTTCATCATCGCCGACGCCAAGGATCCCGACATGGGGCCGGGCCTGCATGCGGTCGGTCCGGCACGGGTCGCCGGCGGCGCGGCGGCGCGGTTCGCCACCCGGGCGGAATTTCTCGATTCGATCGCGGCGATCGTGAAACAGGATGTCGTCGACATCATGCTGACCTCGGTCTCCAATCTGGAGAAGCTCGTTGAGCGCCAGACTTTCGCCGGCACAGGCGTGAAGCCCGTGATCCGCGCCAATGACACCACGGACATCTGGCGCCATCGCGGCGGGACTTTTCATCATGCGCCGTCGCGGGCTTTTCGTAGCGCCTCGCTGCCGCATGCGAGGAAGCTCACCGACCTCGGGCTTTACTCGATCACCTTCACCAACGACATCGACGCGGACCATGCGTCGCTCGAGGCGTTCCGGGACTTTCGCGCGGACGCCGCCGCCAACGGCTTCTCCTATTTCCTCGAGGTGTTCAATCCAAACGTCGATCGAGGCTTGAGCGCGGAGGCGATGCCAGAATTCGTCAACGACGCGATCATTCGCTGCCTCGCCGGCCTTACCGAAGCGGAACGGCCGAAATTCCTCAAGATCGCCTATAACGGTCCGAGGGCGCTCGAAGAGCTGGCGTCGTTCGACCCTGATCTGGTGGTCGGCGTCCTCGGCGGCGGCGCGGGCACCGCCCGCGACTGTTTCGAGCTCATCCATCAGGCGGAAAAATACGGCGCGCGGGTCGCCCTCTTCGGGCGCAAGATCAATCTGGCCGAATCCCCGCTTGACGTCGTGCGCCTGATGCGCGCCGTCGCCGACGGAGCCTTGACCCCGCTCGAGGCGGTCAAGACTTACCACGCGGCGCTTCAGAAGCAGGGCCTGAAGCCGGTCCGTGATCTCGCTGATGACAGCGCGATCACCGAACCCGCGCTCAAGCCGGCCTGATCGATGAGCGAACGGCGGGGCGTGCTGTCGGCGGGGACTTTCTGCGTCGACTTCAACAAGTCGATCGCGCGCTGGCCGGAAGAAGACACGTCAAACGAGGTGCTGGCGATCGATCGCCAGAATGGGGGATCAGGCTCCAACATGGCCTTCGACCTCAAGCGCCTTGATCCGGACTTTCCGGTGGAGGCGATGGGGGTCGTCGGCGACGACGACCTCGGGCGCTTTCTTTTCCATCAATGCGACGCCCATGGCGTCGATCGCGCCGCGCTTCAGGCGCTGCCCGGCGGCGCGACGATGAGCGTCGATGCTTTCAATGTCGCGTCGAACGGCCGGCGCACTCATTTCTATCATCAGGGCGTCGCCGCCGAGATGACGCCCGACCATTTCGATTTCTCGCAGACGCGGGCGAGGATTCTCCATCTTGGATTGCCGGGCGCCCATAAGGCGATGGACCGGCCGTGGCGCGGCGACGCCAACGGCTGGGTCGCGGTGCTGCGAAAGGCGCGGGCGTCGGGGCTCGCCGCCAATCTCGAATTGATGACCACCAGAGCGGATCGTCTGGCCGAGCTTGGCCGTCCGTGCCTGCCTCATCTGGATTGGATCATCGTCAATGACTACGAGATCGGCGCCCTTTCAGGCATCGAGACCCGGCGCTCGGACGGCTCGACCGACCCCGCCCAGGTATCGCGCGCCCTCGAGGCCGTGCTGGCGCTCGGTGTGACGCGCGGGGCGGCGGCGCATTTTCCCGAAGGCGCGCTCTTCCGCGGAGCTGACGGCTCGGGCGCGGCGCTCGGCTCGCTCGCAATGCCTCAGGACGCCATCGTCGGGGCGAACGGCGCGGGGGACGCCTTCGCCGCCGGCATGCTTTATGGGCTGCATGAGCAGTGGCGGATCGAGGAATGCCTCGCGCTCGCCCATGCCTGCGCGGCCGCGTCGATGCGCGCGGTGTCCACGACCGCGGGCGTCGCGACGGTCGCCGAATGCCTGGCGCTCGCCAAGCAATGCGGATTCCGGCCGCTGGCGCTCGACGCGTGAGCGGAAGCGCAGCCGCCTCAATCGAGGGAGAGGAATTTGGCGCGCCGGAATTTCGGCATCGCATTCTTTTCATCCGCCACGGCGAGACAGCTTACAATGCGGAGAACCGGCTGCAGGGACAACTCGACATTCCCCTTAACCCGCGCGGGCGCGAACAGGCCCGTTCGATCGGGCAGACGCTCGCCGTCCGGATCGGGGGCGAACTCGCGCAATTGGAGGCTGCCGGCGGATTCGTCGCCTCGCCGCTCGTCCGCGCGCGCGAGACGATGGAGATCGTCCGCGACGCGATCGGCTTCGCGCCTGGCCGCTACCGGCTCGATCCCGCCCTGAAGGAGATCAGCTTCGGCGCCTGGGAAGGGTTGACCTGGCCAGAAATCGAGGCCCGCGACGGGACGCGCGTCCGGGCCCGCAGGAAAGACAAGTGGAACTTCGCGCCGCCCGGCGGCGAAAGCTACGCAATGCTCACTCAGCGCCTGCGTCCGTGGCTCAGCGCCCTCTCCGGAGACGCGTTCGTCGTCTCCCATGGCGGCGTGGCGCGGGCCTTGATGGCGCTGATCGGCCGCGTTGCGCCGGCGAAGGCCGCCGACGCGTTGGTGACCCAAGGCCGCGCGCTGTGCTTCGAGAATGGGGGTTATCACTGGATCATGTGATAACGCCCGGATCCCGACGCGCTTACGCCGCCTTCTTGTTGATGCTCGAGGTCGCGAGCTTGCTGAGAAGCTGGTCCGTCTTGATCTCTTCCTGCAACGTCTGGTCGAGAAGCTTGGCGGCGTCGCCGAGGCCGAGCTGCTGCGCCCAGGTCTTGAGCGTGCCGTAGCGGGCGATCTCATAGTGCTCGACCGCCTGGGCGGATGAGGCGAGGCCGGCGTCGAGCGCCTCGGCGCCCTTGAACTCCTCCATGATCTCCTTGGCTTCCTCGATGATGCCGAGGATGGCCTCGCAGGTCTTGCCGCGCGCCGGCCGACCAATAAGCTCGAACACCTGATTGAGGCGTTCGACATGGCCTTCGGTTTGCTCGCGATGGGTCTCGAAAGCCTGCTTGAGCTCGGGGGACGCAGCTTCGCGTACCATCTTGGGCAGGGCGCGCAAGATCTGCTTTTCAGCGAAGTAGATGTCCTTGAGGGTCTCCGAGAACAATTCCTTGAGGTTCTTGCCGTTTTGCATGGGGGCTCCTGCGTGTGACGATGTCCAACAACAGGTTCGCGCCCATTAAGTTCCAGTCGGGGCGATCATCGCCTCAGCCCGGAACAACGGGAGCGCGGCGGATATTGACGTCGCCGAGGATAGCCGCTGCGACCGCCCGCCAAGGGCGCCCGGCGACCGTCGCTTGCTTATGACGCTCGTGAGCGCGACAATCGCTTCAGGGAACGTGCCGAAGGAGGCCCATCCATGACCAGTAAGCTCGAGCAGTTGCGCGCCATGACCACCGTTGTCTCGGACACCGGCGACATGGAATCGATCCGCGCCTTCAAGCCGACCGACGCCACCACGAATCCCTCGCTGATCCTGAAGGCCGCCGAGATGCCGGCCTATGCGCGGCTCGTCGACGAGGCGATCGTCTGGGGCAGCAAGCGCGGGGCGCCGGTCGGCGAAGTCACCGATCGCATCGCCATCAATTTCGGCTCGGAGCTGACAAAGATCGTGCCGGGCCGGGTGTCGACCGAAGTCGACGCCGATCTTTCTTTCGACACCGAGGGCATGGTCGCAAAGGCGAAATCGCTCATCGCGGCCTACAAGGAACGTGGCGTCGGCCACGAGCACATCCTGATCAAGCTCGCTTCGACCTGGGAAGGGGTGCAAGCGGCGCGGCGCCTGCAGGCCGAGGGCATCGATTGCAACATGACGCTCGCCTTCTCGCTCGCCCAGGCGATTGCGGCGGGCGATGCGAAGGCCTTCCTTCTCTCGCCCTTCGTTGGACGCATCTTTGACTGGCATGTGAAGGCGGGCGGCGGACCCTATACGCCCGAGACTGATCCCGGGGTCCAGTCGGTGCGCACGATCTACGCCTACTACAAGACCTATGGGATCAAGACGGTCGTCATGGGGGCGTCGTTCCGCAACACCGGCGAGATCGAGGCTCTGGCGGGCTGTGACCGGCTCACGATCTCGCCCCAGCTGCTCGATGCGCTCTCGAAGGACGAGGGCAAGCTCACGCGGCATCTCGACCCCGCCCATCCCGGCCCGGCCCCGGCCAAGATCGCGATGGACGAGAAGACCTTCCGCTGGATGCTGAACGAAGACCAGATGGCGACCGAGAAGCTCTCGGACGGCATCCGCCTCTTCGCCCACGACCTTGGGAAGCTGCGGTCGATGGTGCAGCAGCGGCTGGCGAAGGCGGCCTGAGCGGCGGACTTCGGCGGGAGCAGCAGTGGTTCGGGCGGGCCTCGCCGATGAGTGCGGCGGTCGATAGCGCCGGACTCCGACCAGGCCAGGCCGGCTCGCCCCTCGAAGTTCTGCGGGTCTTTCTCAAGCTGGGCCTGACCAGCTTCGGCGGGCCGGTCGCGCATCTCGGCTATTTCCGGCGCGAGTTCGTCGTCCGTCGCGGCTGGCTTGACGAGCGGGCCTACGCCGAGCTCGTCGCGCTCAGCCAGTTCCTGCCCGGGCCCGCCAGCAGCCAGACCGGCTTCGCGATCGGGCTCATGCGCGCCGGCTATCTTGGCGGGCTCGCCGCCTGGGCCGGGTTCACCCTGCCGTCGGCGGTCGCCATGACGCTGTTCGCCTACGGCGAAGGCGCGCTCAGGGGTCGGGCGGGCGACGGGCTCGTCCATGGCCTCAAGCTGGTCGCGGTCCCCGTCGTCGGCCTGGCGCTCTTGGGCATGGCCCGAAGCCTCGCGCCCGACCGGCCGCGAGCGACCATCGCAGCGTTTTCGCTAATCCTCTTGTCCTGTGCGCCTGCGGCATGGGCCCAGATCGCCGTCATCGTCATTGGCGCTGTCGCCGGGCTCGTCGTCTGCCGGAATACCGGCGAGCCGGACGCCGCGTTGGCCGAGACGCCGATATCGCGGCCGATGGGGGTGATTTTCGCCGGCTTGTTCTTGGCCCTGCTCGCGCTCTCGTTTGCGCCCGCGCGACTGGGCGGGGCGGCGCTCGCCGCCGCCTTCTACCGCTCCGGCGCTCTGGTGTTCGGCGGCGGCCATGTCGTGCTGCCGCTGCTCCACGCTGCGGTGGTGGATCCCGGATGGGTCTCCGACAACGCCTTTCTGGCTGGCTACGGCGCGGCCCAGGCTATGCCGGGCCCGCTCTTCGCCTTCGCTGCCTATCTCGGAGCGGTTGCTGGCGTTGGGCCGGGCGGGATCGCCGGCGCGGCGCTGGCGCTGGTTGCGATCTTCGCGCCCGGCCTTCTGCTCGTGATGGCGGCCTTGGTCCTTTGGCCGGACTTGCGCGCTCGCGCCAACGCGCGGGCGGCGATGGCCGGCGTCAATGCAGCCGTGGTCGGCCTGCTCGCCTCCGCGTTCTACGATCCGGTGTGGACGAGCGCGATCAAAGGCGCGACCGATTTCGCCATTGCCGCCGCAGGCTTCGTCGCCCTGATCGTCTGGCGGGCGCCCCCGCTTCTGGTGGTTCTCGCGACCGCCGGCGCGGCGACCGCGTTGAGCCTCACCGGATAGGCCGGGGCGTCAGCGCTCGATTGTCCCGGTGCGACGGATCTTCTTCTGCAGCAGCAGCACGCCGTAGAGCAGCGCCTCGGCGGTCGGCGGGCAGCCGGGCACGTAGACGTCGACCGGCACGATGCGGTCGCAGCCGCGCACCACGGAATAGGAATAGTGATAATAGCCGCCGCCATTGGCGCACGAGCCCATCGAGATGACGTAGCGCGGTTCCGGCATCTGGTCGTAGACCTTGCGCAGCGCCGGCGCCATCTTGTTGGTGAGCGTCCCGGCGATGATCATCACGTCGGACTGGCGCGGGCTCGCGCGGGGAGGGGCGCCGAACCTCTCGATGTCGTAGCGCGGCATCGACATCTGAATCATCTCGATTGCGCAGCAGGCGAGACCGAACTGCATCCACATCAGCGATCCGGTGCGACCCCACTGAATGACGTCGTCAATCGTGGTGACGAGAAACCCCTTATCGGCGAGTTCATCGCTGAACGAGCCAGGCGCCGCGCGGACTGTGGGGGTCGCGCGTGTCACAATCGAGTCGGCCGCGAATTCCATTCGAGCGCTCCGACCTTGAACATATGCCCTCCGGGGCGCGCATGGAAGAGAGGCCGCGGAGCCGAACGCCGGCGCGAACCGAGTTTCGGCGTCTATCTTGGGCCACGCCGATGATCGTTTTCCTCAGATCCCGTACGGATATGGCTATCCGCGTCCGGCGATCCGGGCCGCGCCGACCCGCTCCGGCGACGCGGCCGGCTGCCGAGGTCCCACCCGGCCTCTCTCGATGTTGTCGAGGAATTGTCGAGCGCTCTCCTTCCAGGTGAAGCGGAGCGAATGTTCGCGCGCCTGTTCTCGCGGGATCGAGAGGGCCCTGAGGCAGGCCGCCCTCAAATCCTCGTCGAGCACGCCGGCTCCGTGCGCGACGACGTCGATCGGCCCGGGCACGGGAAAGGCCGCGACCGGCAGGCCGCTCGCCAGCGCCTCGATCAGCACGATCCCGAACGTATCGGTGCGCGAGGGGAAGACAAACACGTCGGCGCTCGCGTAGATGTCGGCTAGCGCCTCGCCGTGCTTGGCCCCGAGAAAATGCGCGTGCCGGTAGCGGCGCTCGAGGCCCCGGCGCGATGGTCCGTCTCCGACAATGACGGTCGAGCCCGGCAAGTCCAGGCGGAGCAGCGCTTCAAGGTTCTTTTCCACCGCCACCCGTCCGACGGACAGGAAGATCGGCCGCGGCAGGTCGAGCGTGCGCTTCGCCCGCGGGCGATAGAGAGCGTGGTTGACGCCGCGCGTCCAAAGTCGGACCCGCGCGAAGCCGCGCCGGGTCAGATCGGCGGCGATCGTCGGCGTCGGCGCCATCACCGCCGCTGCGGGCGCGTGAAAATAGCGCAACCCCGCATAGGTAAGCCGCTCCGGCACGCCGAATCGCGCCGACACGTATTCGGGAAAGCGGGTGTGATAGCTGGTGGTGAAGATGCGTTTGTGCCGCAGGCAGTAGCGCCGGGTCAGCCAGCCGATCGGACCTTCGGTGGCGATGTGAATGTGGTCCGGCGCCGCCTCCTCGATTTGACGGCCGATCCGCCACAGGTTCGGCAGCGCCAGGCGAATCTCGGGATAGGAGGGCAATGGCGCGGTCCACATGCCCTGGGGGGTGAGGAATTCGAACTCGGCGCCGAATTCCTTCGCCGCCTGAGTCATTCGCTCGAGAGTCGACACGACGCCGTTGACTTGGGGCCGCCAGGCGTCGGTCGCGATCAGGATGCGCATCAGGCCGCTTCCGCTCGGGCCTCTTCGGCTCGGCCGT
Source organism: uncultured Alphaproteobacteria bacterium (assembly GCA_963761435.1). GTDB lineage: Bacteria > Pseudomonadota > Alphaproteobacteria > Rhizobiales > Beijerinckiaceae > Roseiarcus. The sequence goes on from CAVXHJ010000024.1 coordinate 8,627, forward strand.
CCGCCGTCAGGTCCTCGAACGAAGCGGCGTCCTCGACCCGGGGGGCCAGCGGCAAACGAGTCTTCCAGCGCAGCACCTCGAACCGGCCGTCATGGTGCTCGACGACCAGCGAACACGACTCGACGAAGTCGCCGGTGTTGACATAGGTCACGCCCCCCATGTCCCGGATGACCGGGTGATGGATATGGCCGCAGACAACCCCATCGACGCCTCGCTTCCTGGCTTCTCCCGCGAGTTCCTGCTCGAAAGAACCGATGAAATTGACCGCATTCTTGACCTTGAGCTTCGCCCAGGCCGAAAACGACCAGTAGGGCAGACCGAGCGCCCGGCGCGCGGCGTTGAAATGGGTGTTGACCAAGAGCGCGAGATCGTAGGCCCAGTCGCCAAAGAAGGCGAGCCACTTCGAGTGGCGGACGACCACGTCGAATTCGTCGCCGTGGATGACGAGGTAGCGCTTGCCGTCGGCCGCGTCATGGATCGCCTGGCGCCTGATCTCGATGCCGCCGAAGGTCAGGCCGAAGAACTGGCGGGCGAATTCGTCATGGTTGCCGGGAACGAACACCATCCGCGCGCCCCGCCGGACCTTGCGCAAGAGTTTCTGGACGACGTCGTTGTGCGCTTGCGGCCAGTACCAGCCGGAGCGGAGGCGCCAGCCATCGATGATGTCGCCTACCAGGTAGATCGTGTCAGCCTCGACATGGCGCAGCATATCCAGGATAAGATGGGCTTGGCAGCCTCGCGTTCCCAGGTGCAAATCCGACAGGAAAAGCGTCCGGTAACGGTGGGTGTCGTGGGGCTTCGACAAGGGGCGGCCTCCTCGCAAGGGGGCGAACAAACAAGAACTCTCTGCACAGATTCTCGTGTCGCTTCGATGACGCGGCGCGCTCGACGCGGTTATAATTGTCAGCCTTGGGAGTGTCGAGAGTGGGGCATGAAGCATGGACCTAGGCATCGCGGGCCGGAAAGCGATCGTCTGCGCGTCGAGCAAGGGCCTGGGCCGCGCCTGCGCGCGGGCGCTTGCCGAAGCCGGATGCGCCATTGTCCTCAACGGCCGCGAGGCTGAGGTTCTGGCGCAGACCGGGCGCGAGCTGCGCGCGGCTACGGGCGTATCGGTCCGTGAAGTCCTCGGCGATCTCGACGATCCGGCGACGCGCGCGGAATTGATCGCCGCCTGCCCCGACGCGGACATTCTCGTCAACAACAACGGCGGGCCGCCCCATAAAAATTTTGCAGAGATCACGCGTGAGGATGTCCTCAAGGGCGTCGAGTTCGAACATGTTGACGCCGATCGCGCTCGTGCAGGCGCTTGCGCCGGGCATGGCCGAACGCAAGTTCGGCCGCATCGTCAACATCACCTCGGGCTCGGTCAGGGCGCCGATCGCAGGCCTTGACGTCTCGTCGGGCGCGCGCGCCGGCTTGACCGCGTTTCTCGCTTCGGCCGCGCGGCTTTACGCGCGCAATAATGTGACGATCAATTCGATCCAGCCGGGATCGTTCGAGACCGACCGGCAGAAGTCGGGCCTCGCCCGCACGGCGGCCACGCGCGGGGTGAGCGTCGATGTGGCTCGAAGCGAGTCCAAGACGAGAATCCCGGCGGGGCGATTCGGCGACCCGGCGGAATTCGGCGCCCTCTGCGCCTTCCTTGCCGGCGCGCAGGCCGGCTTCATCACCGGCCAGAACATTCTCATCGACGGCGGCGCCTTCCCGGGCGCGTTCTGAAGTCCGGTTCACAATAGCGTGAGGCAACGAGCCAGCTTACGTAGCGTATTGAACCCGTCATGGCGTTGTGCTTTCGTTGCGAGGTCGCGGCAGAGGGATACGCGCCATGGCTCGAGCAGAAGGGGTTTTCACGAACCGGCGGCTTCTTGCATGGGCCGCATTTTTGGCGGCGGCGTTTGTAACTGCGGCGACCACATCGCCGGCCATGGCGCAGGTCACCGATTTCACAATCTTCCGCAGCGGCGAATACGAACAGATCGGGGCGACGACGGTCGACAGTCTCTACTACTATTTCGCCAGTACTGCTGACGCGTCCTCCGACTATACCAGCGCGAGCCTGGTGACGCCGACCACTGAATTCCCGATGTCAGGTCCGAACGCGAGCGAGCCCGCTTTCAGCTATTCGAGCCCGCAGTTCGCCAGCTTGACCCTGCTCAATGACAACTATCCCGCCGGGACTTACACCCTTGAGGCGACAAACGCCTCCACGACGTTTTCGGTCGATCTCACCTACGACGGGACGGACAATTATGCGCCGCCGCCAACCTTGACCCCGACGTCATACAGTGGTCTTGCCGGATTCAACCCAAGCGCGGGCTATACTTTCTCCTTCGACCCATTCTCGCCGCCCGAGGGAACTCTCGGCATTATTTTCATCACCCTCACCAACCTCACCACCAACACGGTCGTGTATTCGAACTCGACCGAAGACCTGACGACTACGTCTTTCTCCGTGCCTGGGAGCGACTTTGCCCCCGGCGACAGTTACGTCGAGGAGCTCGTGTTTTCCACTCGGGACGAGGTCACAGACCCGCCCTGCACCGGACCGGAGGGCCAATGCCCGAGCCTGGGCGAGATTGGGTGGGATTCGCGCACGGAGGTCTTGTTCACAACTGGAGTGCCTGAGCCTTCGACCTGGGCGATGCTGCTCATTGGCTTCGGCGGACTGGGCTACGCAGCGTTCCGCCGGCGATCGAGGTCGGGGGCTCTCACGGTCGGCGTTTGACCGTGCTTCCAGCGGCGTGATAGCTTCGCCTTTGGCTCTGGGTTCTGATCAGAACGGGACCCGCTCGACCCAAGAAGGAACGATGACATGGCATGGACCACGCCTGAAGTTCGTGAGGTCTGCGTGGGCATGGAAGTGACGAGCTACCTGTCCGCGGAGATGTGATATCGGACGCCGCCCGCCTCAAAGCGGGCGGCGTCAATCGATCCGGGTGAGCGCGCGCCGCTTGGCGCCCATTGCGCCGCCACCTGTTGCAGCGCGAATTCCTCTTCTGAATACGCTAGTCGGCGATTGAAGGCGACGGGGTGTCCCGATCGTTACGGGATCCTTCGACTGTCAATGCGGGATCATGCCCGGAACGACGAACTGCTGGATTGCGACCAGCACGCCGAGCGCGAGCGTGAGAATAACGCTGTGCCAGAAGGTGCGCGCGAACACGACCCCTTCCTGTCCCCGCAGGTCGGTGACCGAAACGCCGGTTGCGATATTCTGAGGCGAGATCATCTTGCCCATGACGCCGCCGGAGGAATTGGTCGCCGCGAACAGGACGGGGTCGAGATTGAGCTGCTTCGCCGCGACCACCTGGAGGTTGCCGAACAGCGCGTTGCCCGAGGTGTCGCTCCCGGACAGGAAGACCGCGAGCCAGCCGAGGAAGGGCGACACCAGAACAAACGCGTGGCCGACCGAGGACGCGCCGAGACCGAGCGTGTACGCCATCCCTGAATAGTTCATGAGATAGGCGAGCGCGACGATGAGGCACACGGTCAGAACCGCGAGCCAGGCCTGGGCGATCGTCGTTCGCACGCAACGGAAGAAATCCGCAACGCCGATTCCGACGACCGCGGCGGTGATGATGGCGGACAGAAGAATCGCGGTGCCGGTGGCGAGCGGCTGGAACGCCCATACCGCGGCGTAGGGCTTGTCGTTGTACAGCGTGATCGAGATCGCCTTGTCGAGGCCCGGCCAGGGGATCGCCCGCTGTCCGATCGCCGGAATGTTGAACGTCGTCCAGAGGATGACGACGACCGTCACGATGAGCCACGGAAGCCAGCCGTGCCACGGTCCAACGTCTGAAGCGATGTGACCCAAATCGGCTTGGCCGCGCACTGCGAATTCGGCGTCTGGCGCGGGTTTCCAGGCTTGCAGGAACCCAAGCGTCACGATGAGGGACCCAAGCGAAGCCAGAACGTCCGTCAACGCGTAGTTGATGAAGTTCGACGAGATGAACTGGAAGAAGGCGAAGGAGCCGCCCGCGACCAGCAATACGGGCCACAGCGCCCGCAACGAGCGGGCGCCGCCATAAAGCGCCATCACATAGAAGGGCAACAGCAGCGCAAAGAACGGCAGCTGACGGCCGATCATTGAGCCCAGAACGTTCGAAGGCAATCCCGTGACCGCGCCGAGCACGGTCACGGGCACGCCGAGCGCGCCGAAGGCGACCGGGGCCGTATTGAAGATCAAGACGAGCACCAGCGCCTCGAGGGCAGGAAAGCCCACGAGGATGAGAAGCGACGAGGTGATGGCGACCGGCGTGCCGAAGCCTGCGATGCCTTCCAGAAGCGCGCCGAAGCAGAAGCCGATCACGACAAGCACGACGCGCCTGTCGTTGGGCAGGTGGTTGAGGATCCAGGCCCGAAAGGCGTCGAACCGTCTCGAACTCGACGGCTATGTTGTAGAGGAGCAAGGCGTTGACGACGATCCACATCACCGGCCAAAGCGCAAAGACGGCGCCATTGGCGACGGAATTGAAGGCAAGGGAGGCTGGGAGACCCCAGACCGCCATCGCGATGACGAGCCCGACCACGAGCCCCGCGAGAGAGGATTGCCACGCGGGCCGCCGAAGGACGCCGAGCAGCACGAGAACGGTCAGAACCGGAAGCGCCGCAACGATGAATGACAGCAACAGGTTGTCGGCGACGGGCGTCAGCAGCTGGCGAAACATTTGGCTCCCCTCCCCGGCGCGCAGGCTGAGGGCGCGCCGCTCCGTCGTTTCCCTCCCCAAGGCCCCCGTTCGCTCCGCCGGGGCGCCAGGCGTCCGATTGTCTCGGTTCAGATCGAAGTCTGAGAAAACGAACAAAACCGTACAATATTTCGGACGGACTCGTCTATGATGCTTGCAAATTTCGAGGCGAGCCATGGGCGTTGAAGGCAAGGACAGGGCGAAAGTTCTCGAAGGCGGGGCGGCCTCGCTGTCGAATCAGCTTGGGCAGGCGGTGCTGCGGCTGCGCAAGGGCTATGGGTTGTCGCTCGCCGACCTGTCGCAGCAGTCCGGCGTCGCCAAGTCGATCATCTCGCAGATCGAGCGCAACGAAACCAACCCGACGCTGACGACGATCTGGCGGCTGGCGCATGCGCTCGACGCGTCGATTGAATCGATGCTGCGGGGCGCCGAAGAGGGGCCGTTCATTGAACACTTGGGCCGCGGAACAACGCCGATCTTCGTCTCCGACGACGGACTGTGCCGTCTCGCGGTGATCGGCTGGCTCAAGACCGTGGACTGGCTGCAATGGTATGATTTTCAGGCCGATCCCGGCGGGGTGCTCGAAATCGACCGCCCATCTGCGCGGCTCGGTCGAGTGCCTGTCCGCACTGAACGGAGAGCTCGAGGTCGAGGTCGGCGGATCCGTGGCGAAAGTGTCCGCCGGCGAGACGCTGCGCTACCGGTGCGATATGCCTCACCGCATCCGCAACCTGGGCGCGAATCCGGCGCATGCGACGATGGTCTGCATCCTCAAGGCGGCGATGATGGATTGATCCGGCGCGGCCTGCTCCTGGCGGGCGCGGATCGGCGCCGTGGCCCGGCGTTAATGCTTTGGCCACCATGATGGGATCGACCCCGGGCGGACTGCCGATTTCAGGTTGCGTTCCGCGTGGCGAATCGAGCGGAATCGCGCGTCGCTGATTCTGGCCCGCTTTGTCCCCGGTCCCTTCCCCATGGTCCCGGATTGGGGCAGGGAGCCCCGACGGGCAACAAGGTTTCCGTAACCACGCTTGACGCCGCCAAGCGCGCTCGGCAAAGCTTGTGAACCCGTTGGCGATTCGTCAAGCGCCTGATTCGCCGGCGTTTTATGCGCTTCGTCGATCCTGGCTGGCGTTTCAGGCGGAGCGGGAAAGGAACGGCCTCACGACGAAGCGGCATTTCTGAAGGCTCTTGCGCCTGTTCGCGCAAAGATTCGACTCGCTTTGTTCGCGAATTTGAGTCCCTGCGGCGGGTCTCCGATTCGTACCCGATTTGTTTTTGCCCTGATCCTGCGCCCGGGCGGCGCGCCCGGGAGGCGCGCTCGTGTCGGCTCGACAGGCCGGGCGCTGCGCGATATGAGCGCCGTTCGTGCTTGGCCGGAGCGCTTGGTGACCACGATCCCGTCCGTAACTGCTCAAGTCGGCCAGGATGCGGCCGTTCTGGCCTTGGCCGGGACATGGATCGTAACCGAGGGGCGCGAACTCGAGACGGCGGGGGCTTCGCTCCTTTCGTTGGCCAAAGGCGCGAAGCGCGCGATCCTCGATCTCTCCCAGCTTCAGCGCATGGACACCGCGGGCGCGTGGTTCATCGATCGCGCCCGCGTTGAGCTGGCCTCCGCCGGGGCGACGGTCTCCTATCGCGCCGCGCGGCCGGAGCACGCTATCCTGCTCAAGGAGGCGGGCTACCACGCGCCCGAGGCGCCTTCGCGCCGTCATCCCCCGCACGGGATCGCGTTGCTCTCCGCCGTCGGCGAGACGGTCGCCGAGTCGGGCGTCGATTTCATGGACATCGTCGATTATCTCGGCGAAGTCGTCGTCATGTTGCTGCGCCTGGCGCCCCAGCCGTGGCGGTGGCGCTGGACCTCGATGGTGTATCACCTCGAGATGTTCGGTCTGCGCAGCGTGCCGATCGTCATGCTGATCAACTTCCTGGTCGGGGCGATCGTCACCCAGCAGGGCATTTTCCAGCTCGCCCGTTTCGGCGCCTCGACCTATGCCGTCGACCTGGTAGGGGTTCTGGGGTTGCGCGAGCTCGGCGTGTTGATGACCTCGATCATGATCGCGGGCCGCACCGGGTCGGCGATCACCGCCGAGATCGGGTCGATGAAAATGCGCGAGGAGATCGACGCGCTCAAGGTCATGGCGCTCGATCCGCTGGAAGTGCTGATCATCCCGCGATTGGTGGCGCTGACGATCGCCCTGCCGGTCTTGACCTTCCTCGCCGACCTCGCGCAGGTCGGCGGCGGCCTGATCGTCAGCTGGCTCTATGCCGGCATGACGCCGCAAGGCTTTCTGTTGCGGTTCCAGAACGCCATAGGCGTCAATACGTTCCTTGTCGGTCTCATCAAGGCGCCGTTCATGGCGGTGGTGATCGGCCTCATCGCTTCGACCGAAGGCATGGAGGTGCGCGGTTCGGCCGAGTCGCTCGGGCGCTGCGTGACCTCGTCGGTGGTCAAGTCGATCTTCATGGTCATCGTCATGGACGGCCTATTCGCAATGTTCTTCGCCGCGGTGACCTATTGAGCGACGCTGCCGCCTCCCCCTCCAGCCCGGGCCAGCGCGAAGTCATCATCCGTGTGCGCGGCCTCAAGGTCGGCTTCGCCGACCATCTGGTGATGGACGGGCTCGATCTCGACCTCTATCGCGGCGAAGTGCTTGGCTTTGTCGGCGCTTCCGGCGCCGGCAAGTCGGTGCTGACCCGGACGATCCTCGGCCTCCTGCACAAACAGGCCGGGACCATCGAGGTGTTCGGCTACGATATCGACAAGCTGACGCCGCGCGACCGTCTCGTCGTCGGCGAGCGATGGGGCGTGCTGTTCCAGGAGGGCGCGCTGTTCTCGAGCTTGACGGTGCGTCAGAACATCCAGGCGCCGATGCGGGAGCATCTCGGCCTCACCCAGTCAACGCTCGATGGCCTGGCGGCGCAGAAGCTCGCGCTCGTCGGCCTGCCCCCGGATGCGGCCGACAAGTTTCCCTCAGAGCTTTCCGGCGGCATGGTCAAGCGCGTCTCCCTCGCCAGGGCCCTCGCGCTCGATCCGGAGATCGTGTTCCTCGACGAGCCCACTTCCGGGCTCGATCCGATTTCGGCCGGCGATTTCGACGATCTTATCGGCACGCTGCAGAAGACGCTGGGCCTCACCGTGTTCATGGTCACCCACGATCTCGACAGCCTGTTCGCAATCTGCGACCGGGTTGCCGTGCTCGGCCATGGCAAGGTGATCGCGGTCGGTCCGATCAGCGAGCTTCTGCTTTCCGACGACCCTTGGCTCAAGTCCTATTTCCACGGTAAGAGGGGTGTGATCCGCCTCTCGGCGGCCGCGGAGCGGCCGGCCATGACGGCCGGGGACGACCGGTCGCAAAAGGCGGAGCGCTAACGAGACATGGAGACGCGGGCCAATTATGTCGTGATCGGCGCCTTCACCCTGGCGGCGGTCGTAGGCGCCTTTCTGTTCGTCATGTGGATCGCAGGCTACGCGACGCCGGGCGGCCATCGGAGTTTTCAGGTCGTTTTCAACGGCTCGGTCTCCGGACTTTCGAATGGCGCCAACGTCAACTTCAATGGCATCAAGATCGGCGAGGTCACGCATCTCACGTTTTCGCGGAGCGATCCCCACCAGGTCGTGGCCGACATCGACGTCAGCGCGGACGCGCCGATCGACCGGAACACCAAGGCGCGGCTCGAAACGGCGGGAATCACCGGGGCCGCCGCGGTCGCGCTGCTCGGCAGTTCGCAAGCCGGGCAGCCGTTGACCGGACAGAACGGCCAGCCGGCGGTCATCTACGCCGAACAGTCCGTGCAGCTGCAGGACATTCTCGACAATGTCGCGGCCCTTTCGAGCAGGGCCACCTCTGTTCTGGACGATGCGCAAAAGATTCTCGCGGACAATTCCGCGCCGATCCATTCGGCGATCGAGAACGTCAATCAGTTCTCCAAGGCGCTGGCCGACAACTCGCAGGGAGTCGATGCGGCGCTGAAGAGCGTGGGCGAACTCGGCAAGCAGATCGGGCCGCTCGCCGCGCGCCTCCAAACCCTGTCCGACGACGCCGACCGGGTGGTCCAGGCGATCGACCCCGCAGAGGTCCGCTCAATTGTGGATAACGTCCAGAATCTTTCCGCCAAGGGCGTTTCGGTCGTCGATCGCGCCGACAAGCTTCTTGCCGACAACGCCGATTCGATCCATTCGACGCTCCAGAGCGCTGACGTGTTCGCCAAGACCCTCGCCGACAACGCCCCCAACGTCGATGCGACGCTCAAGAACCTTGCCGAGATCAGCAAGACGGTCCAGCCGGTCGTGGCGCAAATTCAGACGCTGTCCGAGAACGCCAATCGTCTCATCGCGGCGGTCGATCCGGACAAGGTCCGCGACGTCGTCGGCAATGTGCAGACATTCAGCCAGTCGCTCGCCGAGAGCTCGGACAATTTCAAGGGTCTGGTCCGCGACGGGGCCGCGCTCGCCAACCACCTCAACGATTCAGCCAAGCGTCTCGACACGGCGCTGATCGACGTCGACCAGCTCATGAAGGCGATCGACTCGCAAAAGATCGCCAGCATTGTTGACCGGATCAACGACGTCGTGGCGACGGTCAGTCAAAATCGGCCGAATGTCGACGTTACGCTCAAGAACTTCGCCGAGCTCTCGGGCAAGCTCAACAATTCCGCCGACAAGGTCGACGGCGTGTTGACGAGCGCCCAAAGCTTCCTGGGCTCGCCCAGCACAAAGGGAGCGATCGACCGCATCAGCGAGGCGGCGCTCTCGGTCAAGAAGCTCGCTGACGACACCGACGCAAAAGTGAAGGACATCGGCGGCGGCCTCAGCAAGTTCGTCAATTCGGGCCTGCGCGAGTATGAGGCGCTCGCAGTCGAGGGGAGGCGGACCATCGACGACATTGATCGGGTGGTGCGCTCGATAGGGCAAAATCCAAGTCAGGTCATCTTCGGGTCGAAGCCGTCGCTGCCTGAATATCGCGGCGGGCAATGATGGGGCGCTGGGGGGCTGATTTCAGGGGCCGATCGAAATTGACCGCCGCGGCCGCGGCGGTGCTCGTGCTCGCGGCGTGCTCGAGCGGACCGCCGCCGACCATGTTCGATCTTGCGGCCGCGACCCCGCCGCCTGCGCGCGGGTTGAGGGCGCAAATCCGGGTCGGCCAGCCCACCGCCACGGCCAACCTCGACAGCGATCACATTCTCGTGCGCGATTCGGGCACGCTGGCCACGCTCGAGGGCGCCCGTTGGTCGGAGTCGCTGCCCGCGCTCTTCCGCACCCGGCTGGCGCAGAGTTTCCAGAACGCGGGGCTCGCGCACTGGATCGACGGCCCGGCGGCGAACGCGGATTACGAGGTCGATCTCGACATCCGCGCCTTTGAACTCGACGCCCAAACGAAGGAAGTCCATGTCGACGTCGCCGCATGGATCGTCGCCCTCGGGGGCGGGCGGATCAGGGCGAACGAAATCTTCACCCTGCGCGCCCCGGTCTCGTCAACCAGTCCCGCGGACGTGGCCGCTGCGATGGATCAGGCGGCTTCGACCGTCATGACCGAGATCGTCAAATTCGTCGACAAATCGCTCTGACGCCGCGCGACCGTCCGCAGGACCCGGGAACTCAAGCCTTCGGGAGAAACGCGCGCGCCCGTTCCCGGGCGAAGAACGCCTTGGCGCGCTCGACATCCCCTCGCGTCAGGCCATGGCCGGCCGGCAGCTCGACCCGTTCGACCCGCGCCCCGGCCGCCGCGAGCGCCAGCGCCAGTTTCTCGGCGCCCGAGCGCGGAATGATCGGATCGTCTCGTCCCGACAGGATCATGACCGGTACCCCCGAGAGGTCGGGTTTCGGCGGCTCGGCCAATGGCGCCGTGGCCCTGAGCAGGATCGCGCCCGCCAGGGTCTTCGGATGCAGGAGCAGAACGGCGGCGGCGATGTTCGCGCCATTCGAATAGCCCAACGCCACGGGCTCGGCGACGCCATAGGCGCGGCGCGCTTCGGCGATGAAATGGGCGAGCTCCTTCGCCCGGCGGCGAACGTCGTCCTCGTCGAAAAGCCCTTCGCGAAAGCGCCGGAAGAAGCGCGGCATGTCGCCTTCGAGCACATTTCCGCGTGGCGAGAGCAGCGCTGATTGAGGCGCAATCTCGCGGCCGAGCGGCAACATATCGGTTTCGTCGCCGCCGGTTCCGTGAAGAAGAAGAAGCGGCGGGGACGCGGGATCGGCGCCTGGCTCGAACCGGTGAACATAGGCAAGCGCAGGCGTCATCGCCGGGCTCCGCGTTGGCGCTAGTCGAGCTTCGGCAGCGCGGCTTCGATTTGCGCGCGCCGCCCTTCGAGGAAGGGCGGCAATTTGAGCGCCTGGCCCAGCGAATCCATCGGCTCGTCGACCGCGAAGCCGGGCGGGTCGGTGGCGATTTCGAACAGCACCCGGCCCGGCTCGCGGAAATAGACCGAGCGGAAATAGTTGCGGTCCTTCTGCTCGGTCGTGCGCAGATGATGATCTCGGACAAGCTTCTCGACCATCGCCGCTTGCGCCGCGTCGTCCGCCGCCCGGAACGCGACATGGTGCACCGAGCCTGCGCCCTGACGCGCCATCAGGAATTCACCCGCCGTCCTCAGGTCGATCAGGCCGCCGACCTCGACGCCGGGGGCGCGATAGCGCTGCGTTGAGCCTTCCCGGCCATCGGCGACGAAGCCGAAAACGTCGGTCAGGATGGCGGCCGTGGGCGCGGCTTCCGCGAGCAGGAGGCTGACGCTGTGGAAGCCGCGGATCGCGTGTTCCGGCGGCGTTTCCGCCGCGCTCCATCCGGGCGCGCCTTCGTCGACGCCCCTGACGCCCGCGAGCGCGAGCCGCGTCCCGTCGCGGTCCTTGAACGCGAGCGTCGTTTCGCCGAACCGCTTGCGGGGCGGATCGTGCTCGACGCCCTTCTCGATGAGACGCTGGGTCCAGTAGCCGATCGAACCTTCCGGGACGCTGAAGACGGTCTCCTGCGCCTCGCCAATTCCCAGCCGGCCGGGCGCCGCGCCCTCCCAGGGGAAAAAAGTGAGGATCGTGCCCGGGCTTCCGGCCGCATCGCCGTAATACAAATGATAGGAGCCGGGATCGTCGAAATTGACCGTCTTCTTTATGAGGCGCAGGCCGAGCGTCCCGGTGTAGAAATCGAGGTTGCGGCGCGCCGAGCCCGCGATGCTGGTCACATGATGGATGCCGCTCGGCATGAGCCTCTCCGTTTTGGCGTTCCATGGTCGCAGCCGCCGCAAGGAGGGTCATGCGCGGAGAATTGGGCGCGCGGCTCCGGAGCGCTGGGCGATATCCGTTTATGCGGGCCGATCCCCCGACGTCCAGTCGCTTGGGTGGAATCGCGCCTGACAAGACCAGCCATTGTGCGGCCGACGACCTCTCGCGCCGATCGGCTCGGCGACCGGAATGAATGTCGCCGGCGCGATCTGCCCGAGCGCGGCGCGGTTCCAGCGCGGAAGCGATTCGGAGCCGCTGATCCGGCCCGTCGCCAAGGCGACGATCGGCTGGAAGACAATGCCGATTTTCGATTCGGCTACTGCGCGGCGCAGGGCGCGCCTGGGGTCGTCACGGCGCGCTGTGCCGCTTTCCGCCGCTCCATCGGAGACGGCGACGCTGCCGCGCCCAATCGCCTTGGCGCGGTAGAGCGCCGCGTCGGCCAGGCGCACGAGCGCGTCCGGTTCAGGGGCGGAAAGGGGAAAGAGCGCGAAGCCGCAGGCGCCGGTCAGAGCAATCTCGAGTCCCTCGACCACGAACGGCGTCGCGAAGATCGCCTGGATCTCCTCTCCGAGCGCTATCGCCTGGCCGCGCGCGCCGATCCCGTCGCAGAGGATTGCGAATTCGTCGCCGCCCATCCTGGCGGCCGACCCGCGCCCCTCCATCGCCCGGGCGAGCCGGGCGGCGACCTGCCTGAGGATTTCGTCCCCGGCCGGATGCCCGTGCATGTCGTTGATCGGCTTGAAGCCGTCGAGGTCGATGAGCCCCAAGGCGACCGGCCGAGCGGCGGTCCTGATCCGTTCAGCGAGCAGGCCCTGAAAGCAGCGCCGGTTGGGGAGAGCGGTCAGATCATCGGTCAGGGCGATGGCCATCGCCGCCTGCCTCGCGATTTCGGCTGCGCGTTGCTTTTCGGCGATGGCGAAACGCGAGCGGACGATCTCCGCGAACATGCGAAAGTTCTCACCGAGCATGCGGACGACGAAGCATGCGGCGACAGTCATGAGCGCCGCGAGCCACATCGTCAGGTCGGCCCCCCGGGTGAGGAAGGCGACGATGAGCGGCGCGGTCGCGGCGGCGACGACGACGCCCGCGACGTTTCCGAGCGCGCTGAGACAAAACGCGCAGGCGGCGACCGCGATCCAGACCGCGACTTGCGCCAATGTGAATTCGACCACGCTGCTCTGGGCGGTCGAGACTGCCGCCATCATGGCGAGCGCGAACGCCAGCGCCGGCCCGAGGACGCTTGCGCCTATGACCTCGCGCCTGACGAAGTCGAGCGTCGCGCGCTCGACCCCGTCGCGCGCCTTGAGCCAGGAGAGGAGGCGAAAGGTCGAAACGGCCAGGAGCGCGGCCGGGAGGATGATCCCACCGAGCGCCGACGCTTGAGCGGTCGCGCCGCACAAGGCGACCGTCGTCAGGACGATCACGCCATGGACATAGGGGCCGAGCCTCGCCAGGGAGCGGTATTGCTCCCGCAACAGCGCCGACTTGAACTCGGCCTCCGACGCTTCGAGAAACGGCGTTGCGCCGCAGGAGGCGAGACCGCCAGGCAGGACGTCGCTATCAGCCATTCGCATTACCCCGCCGCCGGCGACGACGCTCCTGACGGAACGTAATCGGGCGCAGGGGAAAGCTAGCGCCGCAAGCCCGTCCGAGGGGTTAATCCGATGCTCGAAAGATGGGGCTTCCGTAACGGTAGTAAAGCATGCCTTTACGGCAAGGATAAAGTTTGATCGCCGAAATGGGGAACCGCGCGAGACGGCGTCAAGCCGGCGCCTTGACCGCGATGATGAACAAGCGCGGATACGCGAACAGCGTCCGGCCGTCGGACTGGACGGGGTAGGCCTCCTTGAGGCCGCTGCGGTAGCGGCCGAGAAACTCGCAGCGTTCGTCGTCGCTGAGCCGCTCCAGGAACGGTTGCAGGGTTGAGCCCGCAAACCAGTCAGCGATGCTCTGCGGTCCCTCGAGCGGATGAACATAGGTCGTCGTCCATACGTCGACCCGCGAGGCGTGCGGGCGCAGCCAGTCGTAATAGTCCTCGTAGCCGGCGATCAGCGGCTGGGTCTTGGCGATCGGGACGAGGCGGGTCGACCACGGCCCTTCGGCCGCGACCATCCGCATCAGCGCATGCGAGGCTTCGCGGGCGGTGTTGGGCATCTGCGCCGCCAGCACGCCGCCGGGCTTGAGATAGGACATCAGGCGCGGAAAGAGCCGGTCGTGATCGGGCAGGAATTGCAGCGCCGCGTTGGCGAAGATCAATTCAGGGCGGTCCTCGGGCGCCCAATCGGCAATATCCTGTTTGATGAATTCGGCCTTGGGCGCGCGGACGCGCGCATGCGCCAGCATCGCGTCGGAAGTGTCGAGGCCAATGGTTCGCGCGCGCGGGAAGCGACGCAGCAAAAGCTCCGCGCTGTTGCCGGGGCCGCAGCCCAGATCGTAGACGAGATCGGCCGTGGCGAGCGGAACCTCCGCCAGAAGGTCGCGCGCCGCGCGCATCCGCTCGGCCTCGAACTTGGTGTAGAGGGTCGGGTTCCAGTCGCTCATCGGCAGGTTCCGCCATGGCCCGTCGCCCGGGCCCGGTCTCGCATCGTCGCAATATGGAAAGGGAAGCTTGCGGATCAACCGTCGAGCGCGGCCTCGGTCAAAGCCGCCGGCGCGGGCGCGGCCGCAAGAACGCGGTAGAGCCCCATGCCGAGGATCATACACCCGGCGAACAGCGCCGCGCGCCAGTCGAGAAAGCCGACGTTCGCGATCGCCGGCCCCGGGCAAAGGCCGACGAGGCCCCAGCCGGCGCCGAATATGACCGAACCGCCAATCAGGCGCGCGTCGATCGCCTTGGCTTCAGGCAGGTGGAAGGGTTCGCCCGATAGGCTCGCGCTGCGCCTGGCGGCGATGCGGAACGCGACGAAGGCGACCGCGACCGCGCCGCCCATGACGAAGGCGAGCGATGGGTCCCAGGCGCCGGCGAGATCGAGGAAGGCGAGCACCTTGCCCGGATAGATCATGCCCGAGAGGCAAAGGCCGATCCCGAACAGGAGCCCGGCCAGGAGCGGCGAAACACGGTTCATCGAGCTGGCCTCATGCGATGAGATGGCGAACGACGAAGACGGTGAGGAACCCAGCGGCCATGAACGCCGCGGTCGCCGAGAGCGAGCGGAGAGACAGCCGAGCCACGCCGCAGACGCCGTGACCGCTGGTGCAGCCATTGCCGAGGCGCGTTCCAAACCCGACCAGGAGGCCGCCGGCGATCAGCGTCGCCACGTCGGCTTCGATCACAGGCGGCGCGGTTCCGAGCAAGAGCCGCGCGAGCAGGGGCGCGGCGATGAGGCCCGCGATGACCGCGACCCGCCAGCCCCAGTCGCCCGCGCTGGGCGGCGCAAGGCCGCCAAGGATGCCGGCGGCGCCGAGGACGCGGCCCTCGGCAAGAATGAGCCACGCGGCCGCAAGGCCAATGAGAAGGCCGCCCGCGAGCGCGGATAGGGGCGTGAAATGGGTCCAGTCGATGGTCATGGGGCAATTCCTGCGGCGGCCCGCGGGCGCCGCCGCGTCGCCGGTTCTTAGCCGAGCGGAACGATCCGATTGAGCAAGACAAGCACGGCCAGCAATGCGAGGCCAAGCCCGAAGCTCCAGCCGATCAGCTTTTTCTCAATCGGCAACAGCAGTTCGACCGGAGCTTTCAGCTCGTCGCGCAGGTCTGATTTCGCCATCGGGAGGTCCTCAGGATGCGAGCGGCGGCTTGATCCCGGCGAAGAACAGCCAGGAAATGACGAACCCGACCCAGACGACGAAGCCGAACAGCGAGACGACATAGACCGCCGCCAGCTTGCCGAGCCCGTCCTGCCAAAGCCGGCGGAAGTCGGACAATACCCCGATTGAGAAAAAGGTGAGCACGAAGAAGATCACCCTGAGGACATTGGCTTCGCCGATCGCCGCGGCGAGCTTGCCTGACGTCCCCGCGTCGGTCCCGAGCGCAAGCGCCAGAGCGATCAGGAAGGTTGCGACAAAACCGAGGATGAACTTGGGGAAGCGTTCCCAGATCTCCGCGAGTTGGGCCTTCGGCGCGCCCGGGCGCGGATTGACGTGATTGGTCCAGATGTAGGCGAGGATGAAGGCCCAGACGCCGATGAAAACGTCGATGAATACTTTTATCGTCGCCGTCACCGAGAGCATCCAGCCCGGCTGATAGTTGATCCCCTCCGTCGCGGCCTTCGCCTGGATGAGCGCCTGGGTGATGCCGCCGGCCGCCACCGCCGCGCCGTCGGTTTTGACCGCAAGGCCCATCCATGCCGCCGCGACCAGCGGTTCGTGCGTCATGAAGGTTTGCGCAATGATCGGCAGGACGAGCACTTCGACCACCGCGAAGACCACCACCAGCGACGACACCAGCACCGGCACCTGCGGCCGCGCCCTTATCGCGCCCCCGGTCGCGATCGCCGCCGCGACGCCGCAGATCGAAACGCCCGAGGCGAGCGGGGCGGACCACTCGCGGCTGAAGCCGAAGCCCTTGCGAGCGATGAGGTACACGACCGGCCAATAGATGAGATACGCCTCGACGATCGCGGCGAGTCCGCGCAGCAGGAGCGATGAAGCGAGCGTGAGCTTGCCCGCCATCGTGACCGCGATGAAGGCGCCGAGGATGACAATGGCGATCTTGATGTAGAGTTCCGGGCGGATCGCGCTCTTCAGCCACTCGGCGAAAGCCGGGAAGCCATTGGCGATGACGAGGCCGGCGACGAGCGCGACGATGTAGCCGCCCTCGTTGGTCAGTTTCAGCGACCACGAAACGCCGTACTTGGCCTGTTCGGCCGGAGTGACGGCGGCGAGATAGGCCCACGAGCCGAGAAACCATGCGCCATAGGCGATCGCAAAGGCGACCGTGAACCGGACCGCGAATTGGCCAACGTCGTCGCCAAGGGCGTAGGCGGCGGCGGAGAGAACGGCGAGGAGCGCAAGATAGGTGAGAACGAGCGCCGAGAACCCGCCAAGGCTCGAGTAGGCTTTCGACGCGGTGGTCAGCGCGGCGCCTGGATCGGTCCAGACCGTCGTGGTCGCCAGCCAGCCGAGCGCATCGGCTCCGAACAGCGAAAAGAGCGCAAGAGCGAAGACGCCGAGGCCGATGACAACCGCCAGCGCGTCTTCGCCAAGCCTTGCGGGCTCCGCCGCCTGGACGGGGATGGTCGTGTCGGAAATGGCCGTAACTCCAGGAATATATTGGGTATCATGACGTATACCAGATTTATAGACTTAATTAATTCAAGTCAAGCATCCGAGGGGCGCGTTCGCCGGGCGCGGTAGCGCAGGCAGCCGATCGCGTCGCCCGGCGGGCCGTTTCAAAGGCGGCGGATCATCGTCTAGATTTGCTCAACGGCGTCGAGCGGTTTTCATCGAATCCCTTACCGCGGTCGTCAAAAGTTCGGCGTAGGACTCGCCTCGTCGCGCGGAACTTGCGCCAATTTGGAAGACGAGACGATGAAACCCGAAATTGCGTCAGAAGCCGGCCGCCTCCGCCATTGGCTCTGCCGCCTCAACGCCGAGGGCGGAGGGGCGGTCGCATGCGCTTCGGCCGCCCCGCTCATCGTGCTCGCTCTCGCGGTCGCCGCCGACCGCGCCCATGTCTCGCGCTTCCGGGTCCAGGTGCAACTCGCGGCGGACGCCGCCTCGCTCGCCGCCGCTGGGGCGATCGCGCGCAATCCCGGCGACAGCGCCCGGGTCGCCGCGGCCGTGTTCGCTCGCAAGGCCCCAAGCGGGGCGGCCGGAACGCCATCGGTCGCGGCGACGAGCCGCGCCGCGGTGGGGATCGCGACCGTCGCCTATGACGGGGTCGCGCCAAGCAACTTCGGCTCCGTGCTGGGCTACGGCGCATTCCGTGTCAGCGCCTCGGCGACGTCGCGCGCGCTTCTCGCCGATTCCCAAACCACGGCCACGCCCTGAACCCCGCGGGTCACGCGCCGGTCTGGCGCGGAAGGCAAGTCCGGTATACCCCGGGAAGCGCGCCGGCCAACCGGCGGAAAGCCTTCATGAGGGAGGCCCGCGTGACCGGCCATATCGATCCGACCAAAGAGACGTTCGCCGCCTTTCGCGCCGACGACCGGCCGGGGCCGATCCACATGCTCAACCTCGTCCGGTTGCGCGCCCGCGCGGCCTATCCGGACGGGCGCGAGGCGACCGGGGCCGAGGCCTATGCGGCTTACGGGCGGGAGAGCCTGCCGGTCTTTTCCCGTCTTGGCGGAAGGGTCGTCTGGCGCGGCCGGTTCGAGCTCATGCTGATCGGGCCGGCCGACGAGCGCTGGCATCTCTGTTTCATCGCCGAATATCCGAGCGTCGCCGCCTTCGTCGCCATGATCCGCGATCCCCTCTACCGCGAGGCGGTCAAGCACCGGCAGGCGGCGGTCGAGGATTCGCGGCTGATCCGGCTTCAGCCCGGCGCCGCGGGCGTCGGATTTGGTTGAGCCGCCGGGAAAGCGCATCGATCGCCTCTTGCCGCCGCGCTAACGCTCCGCTAGACCCGCCGGCATGACAAAGCCCGCGCCGTTGATCGCCGGTATTCTCGGCCTCGTGTTTCTCGCGCTCGCCGCCGTCTATTGCCTGACGCCCGCGGGCGGCCTGCCGAGCTTCCTGCCAGGCTTCGAAGCCGGATCCGACCATATTCACGTCACCCACGCGCTCGGCTCGCTGGTTGTCGCGCTCATCCTCTTCGCCATCGCCTGGTTTCAGCGCGACGCTGGCGACTAAAGCCCGCCCGCAACCCATCGTTCCGCCCCCCGACTGAAGCGCGCCCGCAAGGTCAGACCACGTGGTCGGATTCAAGCGGGCAGGCGGTCAGCGGATCGGTCTCGACCTGGAGCGTCACGTGGCCGATCGCAAATTTGTCTTTCAGCGATCGGCAAAGACCGACCAGGAACAGATCGCCGGGATGGCCTTCCGGCATCACCAGATGCGCGGTGAGCGCCGTTTCCGTCGTGCTCATCGACCAGATGTGCAGGTCGTGAACCTCCTGCACTCCTTGCGCCCCCGACAGGAACGCGCCGACTTTCTCCGATTCGAGGCCCGTTGGAACCGCGTTCAGCGACATGGCGACGCTGTCGCGCAGGAGACCCCAGGTTCCGACGATAATGATGGCGTTGATGATCAGGCTCACGGCGGGGTCCAGCCAGAGCCAGCCGGTAAGCAAGATCACCAGACCGGCCAGCACCACGCCGACCGAGACAAGCGCGTCGGAGGCCATATGCAGGAATGCGCCGCGGATGTTGAGATCGCCCTTGCGGCCGGAAGCAAACAGCCATGCGCAGAGGCCGTTGATCAGGATGCCCAATCCGGCCACGATCATGACCGTCTTTCCGGCGACCGGCTGCGGGTCGCGGAACCGCCCGATCGCTTCCCAGCTCAGTCCGCCGATGACCACCATCAGGAAGGAGGCGTTGAAAAGCGCGGCCAGGATCGACGTGCCGCCGAAACCGTAGGTAAAGCGTCGCGTTGGCGCGCGCCTGGCGAGCACGGCGGCCGCCCACGCGACGCCGAGGCCCAGGACGTCGCTCGTGTTGTGGCCGGCGTCGGCCAGCAGCGCGACGGAATTGCTCAAAAGGCCGTAGACCACCTCGAGAACGACGAAGCCGGCGTTGAGGGCGATCCCGATCGCGAAAGCCTTGCCGAAGGCGACCGGCGCGTGGCCATGGCCGTGTCCCCCATGATCGCCATGGTCATGTCCGTCCATATGATCATGCGCATGCGACATGGGACTTGCTCCGCCGCGAGCGGGTGTGAACGCGGTCATACCGGACACATGAGGGCGCCGCCTTCCCTCTAGCACATCAGCATGGGCGGCGACGCCAGTCTGGACGCCCGCGCCAATGCGCGGCGCCGCCGATTTTTCGACACTTTGGCTGAGGTTGAGAGCGAGGCGCCGGGGGCGAAGCTGCGTTCTGCTCCAATGCGTCCTGCGAAACTCGGGTTCCGCTCGACTTCTTCGGCTCGGTCAGCATCGTGATCGAGGGCATCGTTCGAGCAATCCAGTCACCGACGGGTGATGGAAGCCGTGCAAGCGCTCACGTATTGGCTCGCAAGAGACCTCTCACTGAACCGCGGCCCCTGACCGGCCGAACAGCGGGCGCGTGTCCCGACGACGCGCCCACTGGCCTGGCCCATTCGCCGTCATCACCTCACATCATAGACAACCAACTTGTATATGCCCGGTTTTCCATTCCGCGGGGGCTCATAACCGCTGAGCTCGACATCAACGTGGTATGGGACTTCCTTATACGTCAGATTATAATTATACCTGGCGCGCCCTGGGTGCTCATTCACTTTATCCTTATCAAGCTTCTTGGCGATTTGCGCCAGTAAATAGGACTGACACCCGGAGTTCCATGTTGGTTTCTTCGCCATTTGATAATCGACAATCTCGGCAGTCGACATGAACTTACCTCCTGTTGCTTCCTAGAGCCGTTAGCGGCCGCCCATCACGCCGTCTTGTCGTAGTTTGCAGCTTGCTGTAAGGCTATTCTCTATCGTTTAGGCTGTTGCCACTGGCCCAGAGCATTCGCGGCTTCGGGCTCGATACCAAATCCCCAACTCACCAGCTCCGTGTCGCTGAACGATCGGAGTGACTTTTCCGGCTCATCCGTCCAGCCATGAACAAACGTTATGAGCTCATCTCGATGCTCCTTGACGGAATGCGCCTGAAGCCACGCGCGGTCGTGGATTTTCGCCGCCATCAAGAACACTATGACCGCAGCGATCTCCACCAAGCGCGCGTCGTTGAACCCTTGTAGATACTTGCCGTCCGTGGTGTGGTTGTGGAGATCGGTAATCAGGGTGTTGCGCGCAGCATCCTCATTCACCATCCGCAGCGCGCCTTGCGTACGCCACTTACCCGCGACCAGCATTCCCGCGATCGTCATCTTCATGACAGAAGGAACATTCTTCGGAAACAAATAAGGCGCGATAGCGCGCAGAAACTCGGGCGATGCCGTTTCGGAGTTGAAGTCAAGATAACGAAAACCAACACTATCGACGATCCCCCCGGAATAGCCGGTGATCGAGCGCACGCGCGGAGCTTCGAGCCTGAAGGGCGTCATTTCCTGACCGTCTGTCTTCCCGTAGTACGTATTCTTTCCGATCGGGAAGCGCCGGCCGAGCGTCGTGTAAAAGCACAGCTGGCGCAGCAGCCCATCCGGCGCCACACCGCCCTCCATGGCGCAGATCTCTTCGTTTGACTCGAATGGTCCGACGACGTCGTCTTTTTCACCGTGTCCGTAGCCGATTAGCGGACTCTCTTTCAACTCGCCGGTCTTCAACTCGCTGGTCACCTTTAAGCCGTCGATATTTCTCCCGTGATTGACTTTGATCTTTACGATACGCTTGACGTCCTCGGCGTCCGTGCCAAATTCCGTCGAGTGCTGGGCTCCCACGAGCGGCGTGCCGGTAAGAACCAATTCCTGACGAAAGTATTGTCTCAGAACTCGGATGCAGCTACCACGCAAGGCCCCAGTAAGATAGTTGAAAGTTGGCTCAAGGGAATAATCTTTGTGACCAATAATCTTCCAGTTTCGGTATTTAGCGACCGTCGGAATCCACGCACTCGGCTGTCTTATCCCCGGGTTCCCTCCAACCATTACAGATTCTATTTCGGCTTTCTGCCTGTCGAGTTCTTGCTTGGTGAACTTCTCAACTCCTGTCCCCGATTCTGCCGACAGGTCGACCACGCCCGCTTCCGAAGGAACTAGGGCCTTGGCAGATATGCTAAACAGAACTCGACTTCTCTGGTCCGAGTAAGACTGATTTATTGACGTGTCATGCCGGAAGTTGAGTTCGACCGCCTATAACCATATCTGTCGCAAAGAACTCGCCATATTTTCTAAACACGTCCAGTAATTTTACCGCCGGTTCGGTTTGATCAGCTAGGGCGGCCGTAACGGCCGCTTCGAAAGCGGCGGTAGGTGAGACTTCCTCGCGCCCGAACGATACTTCGCCTTTGGGAAGAACGACAGAATATGATTTGTGTTCACGCACTCCTCTAGTGTCTGTCCTTGTTGCGTGCTGAATCATATGTGAAGTCGACGCGCTGAAAATCGCGGGAACGCCAACACCGGCCGTCCCCCTCGTCATGACGCTCAACTGAAGCCGCGCTACGACCTCGTCATATTGATAACTATATGTTGTGTAATTATCGACCTGAACGGGGTATACCGTAACTTTCGTGCATGTCATAGCCAAGGTGGGCGCCTGCTCCAGGTTCCCATCTTTTGAGAAAGACAAGCTGCGAGCCGTGCCTATTGTATTGTTGAGGTCGATACCGATGTTTTTCAGAAGCGCCCGTACCTGGCCAACCTTCATCTGGCCAATCTTGTCGCCTTCGACCGGCTCGCCGCCCGCAAGAATGCCGGTTTCCAGTCCCTCACGATCCTTCGCCCAAATAGCCTCTGGAAGCCACATTGGCTGAAGTGTGTCTCCGCTGAATGTCGCGCTGTTCCTAGGGTCTTTTGTGCCAGCAGTATCCGTTGAGCTGGCGCCAGGAGTGGGAGTTGGAGTGGGAGTGGGAGTGGGAGTAGGAGTGGGAGTAGGAGTGGAGGAAGTGGGGGTTGGAGTAGGAGTGGGAGTAGGGGTAGGAGTAGGAGTAGAACCGCCAGTCGCCGCCTTGCTCTCTCCGATTTTGAAGGCGGCGTCGGTCAAAATACCATTAAGCGGCATGTTCTCTTCGAGGTCAGCCTCGACTGGGTCGCCGCCGCCATCGATGAAGACGTCCCCCGCTTTCATAAAATCTCCAAGTTGCTTGCGAATTTCGCTCAGCACTTGGTCGGCATCCAGGTCCTTCGACTCGGTATTACTCGTCGTAGTATTCGTCACCTTGATACGGGCCACTGACTTCCTCCCAAGATTTCTGGATCTGGATTATAATGAACTGTGGATCGCAAATCTATTTTTACATGTCCAGGACGACCCATACCCAAAGGACCGATGCGCGGTTGCGCCGGTTTCGTGAGAGGTCGTCAGATGAACGAATGTCTGGAACGACCCCCGCTATCGTCCAGCAAGGCTGCTGGTCTTCACAGCAACAATATTAATATTGTGAGACGCGGTTGCGCCGGCGTCAAGCCCCCATATAAGTGAGGTTTTTGTTGCACAACAGTGGAGTTCCCCTGTGTGGGGAACAGCCGGGGCTCGTCTTCTATTCGGCTATTGGACCGCCTCACGCTTTTGTGATGTGAAAGTCGAGACGGCGCTCAACTCCCACTTTGGTCGGCGGTCAGCAACGTCACCGCTCTTTATCCAATCGCCCGCCTTCCTGAGCAATCGCCGCGCCGGCTCTCGCATCAACAAGATTTTTCGACATTTCCTTTCCGCGAATCACAATCTGGCGTATGATCTGTTCCGAATCGCGGAACGCAACGGAGGCGGGGATGGCTGAGGTTGAGAGCGGGGCGCCGGGCGGCGAAGCTGAGAACCCGCAGGACATGGCGCTGCGGGCGGTCAAGATGCTGGAGAGGCTCGTCGCCGGCTCGACCTTGACCGAGGTCGCCGCTGGCGAGGGTTTGACCCCGCGGCGGGCGCGCGAAATGGTGGCCGAGGTGGTCGCGCAGCGCGGGTTCGACCCTTAGCCCGGACGATCCGTGAGGCCTTGCTCGCGGGGACCTCTTCTCCGCGGGATGCGAGGCCTGCGCCTTGTGCATAGCAGCATAGGATTGTGCAGCGCAGCATATTGTGCTATAGCTCCGCCCCCGGTCAAAGGAGGACTCGTCTGGGGGCGCAAGACTTAGGAGAGATCGATGCTGCATTTCCACTCCGGAAACCTTCATCAAATCAAGGACGCGCCGCCGAACACCTGGGCGACGGTGCGCGCAAGCGATGCCGTCACGATCAGTGAACTGGCGCGGCGCGGATTTCATCTCGTCGACATGCGCGGCGACGTGTGGACGATGCATCGGGCCGTCTGAGTCGCCCTTCAGGGGCCGGGCGGCGGTCCGCGTCGCGTCAAAAATGGAGAAAGTGACAGTTTCTGACAGTTAAGTCGTTGGAAACAAACGGCCGCGACCAAAAATGGACAGCGCGATACGGGGCTCGGAGCGCCAATTTTCGAACGCCGCCCGCGGATCTCAATCCTCGTTGAGGTCCTCGAACGCGCCCCGGTCGACCCCATTGCCGATCAGGATCTCCCGCTTGCCCGAGTGGTTGGGGGCGCTGACCACGCCTTCCTTCTCCATCCGCTCGACCAATGACGCCGCCTTGTTGTAGCCGACCGACAGGCGGCGCTGGATATAGCTCGTCGACACCTTCCGGTCGCGGAGCACGATGTTGACGGCGCGGTCGTAATAGTCGGCCAATTCCTCGGCGTCCATCGAGCCGGGGGAGGGCAGGGGGCCCTCGTCGTCGTCTTCGTCCGCCTCGTTGTCCTCGGTGATGGCGTGCAGGTATTCCGGCGCGCCCTGCCTCTTGAGATGGGCGACGACCTTCTCGACCTCGGTCTCCGAGACGAACGGCCCGTGGACGCGCGAGATGCGGCCGCCGCCGGCCATGTAGAGCATGTCGCCCTGGCCAAGCAGCTGCTCGGCGCCCTGCTCGCCGAGGATCGTGCGGCTGTCGATCTTGCTCGTCACCTGGAACGAGATCCGGGTCGGAAAGTTCGCCTTGATGGTGCCGGTGATGACGTCGACCGACGGGCGCTGGGTCGCCATGATGAGATGGATGCCGGCGGCGCGCGCCATCTGGGCGAGGCGCTGGATCGCGCCCTCGATGTCCTTGCCGGCGACCATCATGAGGTCGGCCATCTCATCGACGACGACGACGATATAGGGCAGTTCGTCGAGCGGGATCTCCTCCAACTCGTAGATCGCTTCGCCGGTCTCGCGGTCGAAGCCAGTCTGGACGGTGCGGGTCAGCGCCTCGCCCCTCGCGACAGCCTCGGCGACGCGGGCGTTGAAGCCGTCGATGTTGCGAACGCCGACCTTCGACATCTTCTTGTAGCGGTCCTCCATCTCCCTCACCGCCCATTTCAGCGCGACGACCGCCTTCTTCGGGTCGGTGACGACGGGGGTGAGCAGATGCGGGATGCCGTCATAAGCCGAGAGCTCGAGCATCTTCGGGTCGACCATGATGAGCCGGCACCGCTCGGGCGTCATGCGGTAGACGAGCGAGAGAATCATGGTGTTGATCGCGACCGACTTGCCCGAGCCGGTCGTGCCGGCGACCAGGAGGTGAGGCATGCGGGCGAGGTCGACGATCACCGGCTCGCCGCCGATCGTCTTGCCGAGCGCGATCGACAGGCGATGGTTCGATTGGCCGAACTCTTCGCTGGCGAGCAGCTCGCGCAGATAGACGGTGTCGCGGCGCTGGTTCGGCAATTCGATGCCGATGGCGTTGCGGCCCTGAACAACCGCCACGCGGGCCGAGACGGCCGACATCGAACGGGCGATGTCGTCCGCGAGCCCGATGACCCGCGAAGACTTGATGCCGGGCGCCGGCTCGAGTTCGTAGAGAGCGACGACCGGGCCCGGGCGCACGTTGACGATCTCGCCCTTGACGCCGAAATCGTCGAGGACGCCCTCGAGCAGGCGCGCGTTCTGCTCCAGTGCGTCCTGCGAAACTCGGGTCCCGGTCGACTTCTTCGGCTCGGTCAGCATCGTGATCGAGGGCATCGTCCACTCGCCCCTCGGCGAAGAGACGGGCCTTGCCGCGAACGGGGAGCGGCTGAGCGCTCTTGAGCGGGGCGGGAGGAGGCGCCACTATCGGCGAACCTTGCGGGCGGGGAGCATAGGCGGCCGGATCGGTCAGGGCGTCGTCGACGTCCTTGAGGCCCGACCAGGGGGCGGGCGCAGTGGGGGGCGAGGGGCTCAGGATGGGCGAGGGCTTGCGCGCCGTCCGCGCGCCACGACGCGCGATTCGGCGCAACGCCCCCTTGGCGGCGAGCAGGGCGTGAATGACGGCGCCGATCGACACCATGCCCAGGCTCGGCTTGTCGTCGTCCTCTTCGTCGTCGAAACGCGCCAGCGCCTCGGCGCGGGCCTTGCTGGCGGGATTCTGGGCGGCCCCGTCGCCAGGCGCGCGCGCCGGGCCGCCCAAGCCGGCCGCGGCCGCGAGCCCGAGGATGGTGAGGACGGCGAGACCCGCGCCGACCGCGACTGTCGGCCAGGCTGTGTTTGGAAGAAAGCGGCGCGGGATCGAAAGGACCGCGTCGCCGACTACGCCGCCGAGGCCGGTGGGCAGCGGCCAGCTTCCGGGGGCCGGAAGCAGGGAAGCCAACGCCGCCGCCGCGATCACGCCGACGAGATAGAGGACGACTTTCAACCACGGCCGCTCGAGCCGCCGCTCGGTCACGAGGCGCCAGCCCCAGAAGGCAGGGGCAGTCAGCAACGCCATCGACGCAAGGCCGATGAATTGCATGACCAGGTCGGCGGCGACCGCGCCCGGCGCGCCGAGGAGATTATGGACGCGTGCGTTGGTCGCGTGATTGAGACTCGGATCGCTGACCGACCAGGTCAGTAGCGCAAGGCCGAGGCAGGCGACGCCCGCCATCGCGCTGAAGCCGGCGATCTCAGCCGCCCGCCGCTTCGGGAAGTCCCGCACCGGGGCTGGCATGTGGTCGATAAATGAGAATGTCGTTGTACGCATCGCTGACCCGCCGGATCGTCGCGGGGCGGCCCCGCGCCGTGTCCCCTTGACCCTAAGCGCGTCCAGTTAATGCGGGCCTAACCTTAACGTGAGGTAGCCGTCGCCAAGCGACGTCAGCCCGGCGCATCGGCGAAAGAAAAATGGACGCCCCGAGGGGCGTCCAAGGTCCGCGGGGAGGAACTTCGCCCGGCGGCGGCCAAGGCCGCCGGGCGCCGCAGTTCAGTGAACGACTTCGCCGTGAAGGGCGAGGTCGAGGCCGTCGCGCTCGACTTCGTCCGAGACGCGCAGGCCGATGACCGCTTTGATGATGGCCAGGATGATGACAGTGACGATCGCGTCATAGACGATGACAGTCGCGATGCCGATGCACTGATTGACGACCTGGCCCGGGTTGCCCTCGAGGAGGCCGGCGGTGCCGCCGTATTCCTGGACGGCGAATACGCCGGTCAGGAACGCGCCGATCATGCCGCCGACACCGTGGACGCCGAAGCAGTCGAGCGCGTCGTCATAACCGAACATGTGCTTGAGGCCGGTCGCGCCCCAGTAGCAGCCTACGCCGCAGGCGACGCCAATCGCCATCGCGCCCACCGGACCAACGAAACCGGAGGCCGGAGTGATGGCGACGAGGCCAGCGACCGCGCCCGAGCAGATGCCGATCACCGTCGGCTTGCCGCGATGCGCCCATTCGACGAACATCCAGGTCAGGGCCGCGACCGCGGTCGCGATCTGGGTGACCGTCATCGCCATGCCGGCCTGCACACCCGCGCTGACCGCGGAGCCGGCGTTGAAGCCGAACCAGCCGACCCAGAGCAGCCCCGCGCCGATGAAGGTCAGGACCATGTTGTGGCCAGGGCCCGTGTCATGGCGCTTGCCCACCATGATCGCGGCCACGAGGCCCGCGACGCCCGCGTTGATGTGCACGACCGTGCCGCCGGCGAAGTCGAGAACCTTGACCCACGCGTCGGGGTTTGAGGAGTTGAAGATGCCGTCGGGTCCCCAGAGCCAGTGAGCAACCGGCGCGTAGACGAAGATCGCCCACAGGCCCATGAACCACAGCATAGCCGAGAACTTCATGCGCTCCGCATAGGCCCCGGCGATGAGCGCAGGCGTGATGATCGCGAAGGTCATCTGGAAGCACATGTAGACGGTCTCGGGGATCGTCGGCGCCAGCGGATTCGGATTGCCGATGCCGCCATTGTTGACGTCGCTGAGGATTCCCTGGAGGAAAGCCCGGCTCAATCCGCCGATGAACGGCGTGCCTCCCGTGAATGAAAGCGAATAGGTGACAATCGCATAGACCACTGTCACCAGAGCGGTGATCGCGAAGCTCGTCATGACGGTGTCGCCGACGTTCTTCTTGCGCACCATGCCGCCGTAGAAGAGCCCGAGCCCCGGGATCGTCATCATGAGCACGAGGGCGACGGAGGTGAGCATCCACGCCGTGTCGCCGCCGCTCGGGGTGCAGTTCGTCAGCACGGCCGGGACCGCCGCGACGGCGGCGAACTTGTCGGTTTCAGGGATCGCCGCCGAGGCCGCCGCGCATGCCGGAGTTGAGGGCGGGGCTGGCTTCGTCGCTGCAGCGGCGGGAGCTGGAGCTGCGGGAGCCGCTGCGGCGGGAGCGTCGGTCGCCGCAGGAGCGGCGGTCTGGGCGACGACCGCAGCCGGCGCCAGGCCTATGAAGAGGGCCGCCGCCATCGCCGAAGCGAGGCGAGAGAGTTTGCGTGTCAGTATCATTGTTCAGGACTCCGATCTCGAATGGGAAGCAGCGCGCCGCAGGTCACAACGCGTCCTTGTCCTTCTCGCCCGTGCGGATTCGAACCGCCGAGTCGAGGCTGTAGACGAAGATTTTGCCGTCGCCGATCTGGCCGGTGCGCGCCGCAGCGACGATCGCTTCGACCACTTTGTCGGCGACGTCCGCGTTCACCGCGACCTCGATTTTCAGCTTGGGGAGGAAACTCACAGCGTATTCCGCCCCGCGATAGATCTCGGTGTGCCCCTTCTGTCGACCGTAGCCTTTGACTTCTGTAACTGTCAGACCGTGCACTCCGATGGCGGTGAGCGCATCGCGCACCTCCTCCAGCTTGAACGGCTTTATGATCGCCATTACGATTTTCATAAGCCTCGCCCCATTGTGACGGTCCGCGGCGGTGTCGGAACCGTACCGCTCTCGTGCAGTGAAATCGGAACGCGAATGCGCGCCCCGAGCGCCGCCTTACAAGGCGCGTGCCATGCCTGCGGCGCCCACTAACGATCTGAAAACGAACCGCTATTCAGGACCGATC
Organism: uncultured Alphaproteobacteria bacterium; assembly: GCA_963761435.1. Taxonomy (GTDB): domain Bacteria; phylum Pseudomonadota; class Alphaproteobacteria; order Rhizobiales; family Beijerinckiaceae; genus Roseiarcus. The sequence goes on from CAVXHJ010000024.1 coordinate 37,405, forward strand.
GGATCACCGGAGGAGCGCGGCATGATCCGACAATGCGTTTGATTACGAAATAGGCGCCCACGAATTAATCAGATCGCGACAAGATCCGCATTCGAAGCGAGACTGACCGGCGATCACCGAACCAGCCGGGTTGTCTACGGAGGACCGCAGTTTGTTCCCGAGCACAGCAATCGCCTCAACTTATCCGTCGACGGGAGCGTAGATCCTTAATTCAGCGCTGGCCGCCGCGGCCGCCCGCGAGATCCGACCGCATCTTGGTCTTTTCAGCCGGATCTCCGCCGTTTTTTATTACACAATGAAACTATACGAACGTGTCTCTTGCCCGGGCATGTACCGAAGCATATAGATTTGCTTGGGAATTAGTCGCGGCTCACAAGTGAAATACCGGCTTGAGACGGATTTCGTGGACCCGTCGCTGCTCCGGCGAGAGAGTACCTTGATGAAGATTATTCTGGCCCAGCCACGAGGGTTTTGCGCTGGCGTCGTTCGCGCCATCGATATCGTCGAGCGCGCGCTGGCCAAGTATGGCGCGCCTGTCTATGTGCGCCACGAGATCGTACACAATCGTCATGTCGTCGAATTGCTCAAGGCGAAAGGCGCACGCTTCGTCGAGGACCTGGACGAGGTGCCGGAAGGGGCGGTGACGATTTTCAGCGCTCATGGGGTGTCGCGAAAAGTCGAAAGCGAGGCGAATATGCGGTCGCTTCCCACCATCGACGCGACTTGTCCGCTGGTCACCAAGGTGCATATTCAAGGGCGACGATACGTTACTCAGGGTCGAATTGTGGTCTTCATCGGTCATGCCGGACATCCTGAAGTCGAGGGCACTCTCGGCCAGATCGACGGCGAACTGCACCTCGTCGAGAACGAGGACGACGTGGAAAGGCTTCCCATCGCCGCCGACACGCCGATCGCCTATATCACCCAGACGACGCTGAGCGTCGATGACACCCGAGGCGTTATCGCCGCTTTGCATCGACGGTTCACCGATGTGGCAGGCCCGGAGATTCGCGACATTTGCTACGCGACGCAAAATCGGCAGACCGCGGCGCGCGAATTGTCGCGGATCGCTGACGTCCTTATCGTCGTGGGGGCCCGCAATAGCTCCAACTCCAACCGGCTGCGCGAAATCGGCGCTGAGGCCGGACTTCCAAGTTATCTTGTCGCCGACAGCAGCGAGATTGACCCGGAATGGGTTCGTAACGCGGGAGTTGTCGGCGTCACGGCAGGCGCGTCCGCCCCCGAGGTGGTCGTTGAGGACGTCATTCAGACGTTGATGCAGATCGCCCCGTCGGAAGTGTCAACGCTCGAGGGACCGGCGGAGACGGTGAGTTTCCGCCTTCCTGCTGAGCTCATCAATTGAGCGCGCATGACTGCCGCCGCCCAAGCTGTTAGGATTTCCGCGTGAGCATACCGCTAAGACAAGTCGCCAGAGTCGGCGCCTATATCGTCCGCCAGCATCTCGTTGGGCGCAAGCGCTACCCGCTGGTTTTGATGTTGGAGCCGTTATTCCGGTGCAACCTCGCTTGCGCGGGCTGCGGCAAGATCGACTATCCCGACGCGATCCTCGACAAGCGCATTTCGGTCGCCGACGCTTTGGCGTCGGTCGACGAATGCGGGGCGCCGGTCGTCGTCATGGCCGGCGGCGAGCCGCTCTTGCACAAGGAGCTGCCCAAGATCGTCGAGGGGATCATCGCTCGCAAGAAATTCGCGATCGTGTGCACGAATGCGCTGCTGCTTGAAAAGAAGATCAAGCAGTACAAGCCGAGCCCCTATTTCACCTGGTCGATCCATCTCGACGGCGACCAGGAGATGCACGACAAGTCGGTGTGCCAGCCGGGGGTTTACGACCGCGCTGTTTCTGCGTTGAAACTTGCCAAGTCGAAGGGCTTCCGGGCCACGATCAACTGCACGTTCTTCAACGACGCGGACCCGGGGCGCGTCGCCGCCTTCTTCGATACGGTGACCAAGCTCGGCGTCGACGGCATCACCATGTCGCCCGGCTACGCCTACGAGCGCGCTCCCGATCAGAAGCATTTTCTCAACCGCTCCGCCACCAAAGAGCTTTTCCGCGCGATATTCCGGCGCGGCGACGGGGGGCGCAAATGGGCGTTCAACCAATCGACCATGTTCCTCGACTTCCTGGCCGGGAATCAGACCTATCACTGCACGCCGTGGGGCAACCCGACCCGCACGGTGTTCGGCTGGCAGCGCCCCTGCTATCTCCTCGGCGAGGGCTACGCCAAGACCTTCAAGGAGCTCATGGAGGAGACGGATTGGGACGCGTACGGGGTCGGCAACTACGAGAAATGCGCCGACTGCATGGTCCACAGCGGATTCGAGGCGACCGCCGTGCGCGATACGGTGACGAAGCCGTGGAAGGCGCTCGCCGTCACCCTGCGGGGGGTCAGGACTGAGGGAGCGATGGCGCCCGAGATCCCGCTCGATCGCCAGCGCCCGGCCACCTACGTCTTCGACAGCACGGTCACTCAGAAGCTTTCAGAGATTCGCCAGGCCGAGGCCGAGGAAAAGGCCCGGAAGAAGGCCGCGACAGCGGCCTAGCGCGCGGAATGCGGCCCGGCTGTCGCGAGCAGCCGCGGCGAGCCCTGCAAGCTGACGCGGAGAACGAACAAGCTCGCCGATGACGGCCGAGGTTCTGATTCGGCCGTCAGGGTCCACGGCCCTCGAGACGAGGGGCGGCAAATCGCGGTCCGCCGGGTCGGCGACCGCGCGCAGGATTGCGAAGGGCGCTCGTCGTTCGAGGGCAAAGCGGCCCGCGGTCACGCTTTCCATGTCGACCACAGCCGCTCCGGTCTCACGGCGCAGCTCCGCCTTTGCCTCCGCGCGCAGAACCGGCGAGGCGGCCCCAGCCGCTCGCTCCACCGCCACGTGCGTTCCAGCGCCGATCAGGCCTTGCGCAAGAGATGACGTGACGGCCTCGTCGGTGCTGATGCGCCCGTCGGCCGAGACGAGGTCCGCGCCGAGAATGAGGTCGCCGGGGCGAAGCCGTGGATCGAGCCCGCCGCAAAGACCCCAGCTGATAACCAAGCCGACCGGCGTATCGGCGAGTTCGGCAAGCCGCGCCCGCAGGGTTGATGCGTCGCCGCAAATGGCGAGGCGGCCTGGACCGGCCAGGATCGCCGCCTCGCGCTTCAAGCCGCTGACAATCAGGACGCTCACGGCTGGCGCCGCGGGCGTCTAATCATCGCCAGACGACTAGCTCCCCAACAACGTTTCGGTTCGCTCGCGCAACGTCTTCACGAGCGCGTCGGCTCCGCCGCCGCCCGCAAGAATTGAAGCGAACTCGTCGCGCCGGGTCGCAAGGTCGCTCACGGTGCCGTTGAGGTAGACGTCAATTACCCGGCCTCCGCGAACGAGATAATTGATCTGTATGGTCCGGCCGCCAGGCTGGAGCAGCTTCGTCTTGACGATCTCGCCGCCGCCGCGCGCTTCGGGGCTCGTCTGAGGGTCGACGACGAAGCTCTCGCCGGAATAGTCGGTCACCTGATGAGCGTAGTCGGCGACGAGGAAACGCGCGAAAGCCTCGCGCACCGCGGCCTGCTGGGCGCCCGAGAAGCTGCTCCAGGCGGGTCCCGCCGCCAGCCTCGTCATGGTCCCGATGTCGAAAGCGGACGTGATGGCTGGCCCGAACCGCTGGTCGCGCTGGCGTGCGGTTAGGGAGCCGGCCGCCCGGAGGGTTGGCATTAGCTGTTGGTAATAGGCTTCGATGCGTCGGGCCGCCGGGCTGGAGGATTCCGCCAGCGATGCGGCCGGAGCCACCAACAGAAGCGCCATCACGACGGCAACAAGGGACATGAACGGAGGTAGGGGAAACTTGAAACCCTTCATTATCGATATTCCACTTGGCTGGGACGGATGGCCTCTTGGCCGGCCGCGATGATGGGCGCGCCGGCTCAACGGCGAGCGCGCGCTTCTAGCTTGGATATGGCAATTGAGTCGAGACTGAGCCAGCGGTTATGCGCCGCTGAGCGTGATTCTCAGAAAGAACATGTATCGAAAAATCGGAGAGCCTCCCGCCATGATTCGGTGACGCCGCTGAGTCTCGTTGCGGCAAGACGCTGCAATCCGCCCAAGATTGCTTCTCCGCCGCGCAACGCCTCAATTGACAAGAGGCCGCGACCATGGCTTCCACGCGGTTCCCATGGACACGGCCTACAGCGTCTTGATCATCGCCGCGGTGGCGCGCGCCGTACAGGTTTCGACCCGTCACGCGTGGCTCGTCATTCCCGGCTTTCTCGTTGCGGCGGTCCTCGCCGGCGGCTACCTCTCGCGTCATATCGCCATCGACACCGACAGCAGCAAGCTCTTGTCGAGTTCGCTTCCCTGGCGTCAGCAGGAGATCCGGCTCAATGCGCTCTTCCCCCAGCGCACCGACCGGATCATCGCGGTTATCGACGCGACGACGCCTGAGGCCGCGGAGGAGGCGGCCGAGGCGCTGACGAATGCGCTCGCGCCCCAGTCTGAAGTGATCCGCACCGTGACCCGGCCGGACGGCGGGGAGTTCTTCGCCCGGAACGGCGTCCTTTTCCGCACCGTCGACGAGGTCCGCAGCGACATGGCTCAGCTCATCAAGGCAGAGCCCTTCCTCGGAACGCTCGCCGCCGATCCGACGCTGCGCGGCGTCCTCGGCGCGCTTTCGCAATCGATCGAGGGCGTGCATCTGAATAAAACGACCCTCGAAGCCATGACCCCGGCGATGACCGCAATCTCCGACGCGCTGGAGTTCGGTCGCCAAGGAGAAGCATCCCGCCTTCTCCTGGCGTCGACTCATCACCGGCCACGCCCCGGAAGCCTCGGAGCTTCGGCGATTCGTGAACATTCAGCCGGTCCTCAACTACGACGATTTGCAGCCCGGGGGCAGGGCGACAGCGGCTATCCGCGCCACGATCGCCAAGCTGGGTTTGACCCCGGACCAGGGTGTCCGGGTGCGCCTCACTGGATCGGTCCCGCTTTCCGATGAGGAATTCGCCACCGTCGCCGATGGCGCAGCCCTGAACGGCGTGGTGACGATCCTGGTGGTGCTCCTCCTGTTGTGGCTCGCCCTCAAACAGGCCCGCATCATCTTCGCCGTTCTGATCAACCTCGCCGTAGGGCTCACCTTCACCGCGGCCCTCGGCTTGATGATGGTTGGCGCCTTGAACCTGATCTCGGTCGCATTCGCGGTCCTGTTCGTCGGGCTTGGCGTCGATTTCGGCATCCAGTTCAGCGTTCGCTATCGCGCCGAACGGCACGCGACCGGCGATCTCGGCGGGGCGCTCCGGGCTACCGCGCGCGGAGTCGCGGGGCCGCTCCTCCTCGCCGCCGTATCGATCGCGGCCGCCTTCTACTCTTTCTTGCCGACCGCCTATGTCGGCCTTTCGGAGCTTGGGCTGATTGCCGGCACCGGCATGATCATCGCGTTCCTGACCACCATAACTCTGCTTCCAGCTCTGCTTTCGGTGCTCAAGCCGGGCGGCGAGCCGGCGCCGGTCGGCTGGGCTGCGCTCGCGCCGCTCGACCATTTTCTCGATCGGCGGCGCAATTGGGTTGTCGGCTTGACCTTGACCGCGGTTGTTCTTGGATTGCCCCTCCTCGGGAGCCTGCGCTTCGACTTCAACCCGCTCAACCTGCGCTCGAAGCAGGCTGAATCGGTTTCGACCCTGCTCGATCTCTTGCGCGATCCCGACACGAGCCCAAACATCATTGAGATCCTCGAGCCCGATCTCGCCAGCGCCTCCGCGCTCGCCGAGAAGCTGCGGCGGGTGCCGGAGGTGGCCAAGGTGCGGACGCTCGAGAGCTTCGTGCCGAAGGACCAGGACGAGAAGCTCGCCCTCATCGATGATGCGAGCTTCTTCTTTGAGAACACCCTCAATCCGGACTTCGTCGACCCCAAGCCGACCCCGGCCGAGACCCTGGAGGCGATTAACAAGACGGCAGCCGACCTTTCGGGGGCGGCCGGCGGCCTCGACACTCCGGCCGCCGTCCAGACGCGCCGGCTGGCGGGCGCGCTTACCGCTTTGGCGAAAGAGCCGTTGGCCGAAAGAGACGAAGCGGAGCGGGTGCTGGTTAGGCCGCTCGTGACGACGCTTCGCCAGGTGAGGGCGCTCTTGACCGCCGAGCATGTAACGCTCGACACGCTACCGCCGTCGCTCAAAAGCGCCTGGGTCTCCGCCGACGGCGAGGTCAGGATCGAGGTCGCGCCGACGGGCGACGCGAACGACAACTCGGTCCTGCACCGTTTCGTTGAACTCGGTGCGCACCGTGGCGCCTGACGCGGCGGGAACTCCGGTCTTCATCGTCGAAGCCGCAGCGACGATCGTGAAGGCCTTTCTCCAGGCAGCGGTCTGGTCTCTGGCGTCGATCGCAATCATCCTTTTTGTGACGCTGCGTCGCTGGGTCGATGTGGCGCTGACGCTGGCGCCGCTCATGGTCGCCATAATCGTGACGCTTGAAATCTGCGTCGCTATCGGGCTGCAGCTGAATTTCGCCAACATCATCGCGTTGCCGCTGCTGCTCGGAGTCGGCGTCGCGTTCAAAATCTATTACGTCATGGCGTGGCGGGCGGGCGAGACGAACTTCTTGCAATCGAGCCTGACGCGAGCCGTCTTCTTCAGCGCCTGTGCGACCGCCACAGCCTTCGGCAGCCTATGGTTTTCGCACCATCCGGGCACGTCGAGCATGGGCAAGCTGATGGCGCTCTCGCTGGTGACGACGCTCTCCGCCGCCGTCTTGTTCCAGCCCGCGCTCCTGGCGACCCAGCGGAAGACCCATTGGACCGAGGATGGACCGCCGGACCCCGGCGAAAAAGATGAATAGAGTGTGGCAAAAGGGTGATAGTCGGCCCGGCGCCGGTCTGTTAACGTTGTTTGACGCAGGCTTCGGATTCATCGCGATTCGGAGCTGATCGTTCGCCGCGAGTTTGCTCTAGGACGGGCCGGAGATTGCGGGTCGCGCGGGCATCCAGGGGGATCAGCAACGCATGCGGGGCTGCGGAAATTGGGCCGCACTGGTGGCAGCGGCGGCGCTGGCGGGGCTCGTCGGCGCCTGCGCCGGCGTTCCGCGCGACGCCTCGCTGCCGATCGACGACCCGAACGAACAGTTCAACCGCGGCGTCCTGCGCCTGAACCAGGCGGTGCTCGATCCTGCCTCCAACGTCGTCAAGCAGGTGCCCGGCCCAATTCGCGACCGGCTGCAAGATCTGGACGCGAATCTGAAGGAGCCGCGAGTCCTCGCCAACAACATCCTTCAGGGCCGCTTCAACGCCGCCGGCGTCACCCTTGGGCGCATCATCTTCAACACGACTTTCGGCCTCGGCGGATTGTTCGACGTCGCCACGGCGGGGGGACTGCCGCAGCAGAGCGGCGATTTCGGCCAGACAATGTTCGTCTACGGCGTGCCGGCCGGCACCTTTGTGAACACGCCTTACTATGGCCCCTCGACGCAGCGCGATTCGGTCGGCGGGGCGGTGGACACCGTGCTTGATCCGGTCGGCTGGGTAATGGGCGGGATCTTGATCGGCTGGCCGTGGTCCATCGGCTCGGGGGCTCTGGGGGCGACAGCGCATCTGGCCCAATGGCAGGAGGCCGAGAACTCCTCGATCGACTTCTACAGCTTCCTGCGCTCGAGCTGGTATCAGACCCGCCGGGCCCAGTTGCGCGAGGCCCTGGGGCTGCCTCCCCAAGCCGAATCGCCAGCAACCGCTGGACCGTCGCGGTAAAACAGGGCGCCGGTCATGGGGGCGCAGGACCCGCCTCATTCTCGCTCCGGCCGAAGAGACGACGGCCTTCCGCCCATTGCCAAGCCACGAGGCCCGGCAGGCCGAGCGCCAGCTCGCGGACCCGTTTCGACAAGGAAATCGCCAAAGCCATGTCCGCGGGCAGCCCGAAGAGCGCGCCGAACACAACAATGCCGCCCTCGAATACGCCCAACGCTCCGGGCACTATGAACGCGGCCGCGCGAACTCCGGAACCGAGACTTTCCAGCACGAATGCGTCTGTCGGGCTGAAAGGTCTTCCGAGGAAATACATCACCAGCCAGATCTCGCCCGCGCCAGCGGCCCACCCGGCGAGGCGTAGCAAGCCGGCGCGCAGGATGACAGGGCGGCGGCGATAGATGGCGACCACGGCGCCGTCGATCTCAGGGGCGCGTCCGCTGAATGCGGACAACCATTTCTCGGGCGCGATGCGGCGCGCCAGCTTGGCGAAAAGGCCGAACATGCTGTTGTGCTGGATGAGCACGAACGCCGCAATCGCGGCCGCGAACACCGCGACGCCGATCATGAGCGCCCGCGCGACGACGCCCGCTGCCTGGTCATTCGATCGGGCGGCGAGCAGCGCGACCCCGGCGACGACAAAGATAAGCTGGGTCACTGCGCCGATCGTAATGTCGGCGACCATGCTCGCCGCCGCCTGTGGCCCCGGAACGCCCCGCTGATGGGCGAGCCGCGCGCCGGCGACGTCGCCGCCCACCCCGGCGACGGGCAAAAGCGAATTGATTGATTCGCGGATCCAACGGATCCACACAGCGCCGAGGAATCCGGGACGGCTCGAAGCGGGCAAAAGCTGACGCCATGACAGCGCGTCGAGAGACAGGGGGACCAGATGATAGAGCGATATCGGCGCCAGCCACCAGCCGAGGACCAGCATCGCGGAAGCGACCTCTGCAGCGCCGCTGTGGATGATGAGAAGGACGACCAGCAGGAAACCGCAGAACGCAGCGATGATTAGCGATATTGGAATGACATGGCTCCCGATCGGGTCGCGATTCGCCCTGCAGGCTGCGACGGGCGACGATCGCGGCGCGGGATCGTCTATCAGCAATCGTCCTCCGGTTGGAGACGACCAACGCGGCGTCGCTGATAATCCGGTCTCGTTCAGTTAATGGACGCCCGAACCCTGATGCGCCCGGCGCCGATTCTTGTTCTTCTGCCGCCGCCCGGCTTGCCCGACGTAGCCGGAGCCCCTGAGGCGCGGGATGGCGAGCGCGCGGTGCTGGGGCTCAGCCTTGCTCGCCGGGCTGCGCTGGCCGCGAAACGCGCCGGCTTCGGACAGGTCTTCGCTCTGTCTGCGGAAGGCGAGGCAGCGACTGGGGCCGCCGACCTCCTCGACTGGAATCGCTTGGCCGCAATCGCGAAGTTCCCTGAGAGCGCGCCGCTTGTCATTGTCCCTGCTGCGATCCTCGCGGAGACCGGTTGGCTGCAGCGGCTGGCGGAGGCGCGGATCGAACCGGCCGCCTGGGCGGCGGTCGCGAGCCGGATCGTCCTCATTCCCGCCGGGTCGGTCCAAGACGCGCTCGCCGCGCTCGCCGAAGACGGCGAGGCGCGTGATCTGAGCACGGTCGAGCGCCGGCTCGCCCGCCGCTTCGGCCCGCCGGCGCCGATTTCGGGCGGGATCGATCCCATGACCGTGGAGACGCATGCCGACATCGCCGTCGCCGAGCGGCGGCTTATGCAAGCGCTCGTGAAGGACACCGACGGGTTCATGGCTCGCCACGTCGAGCGGCCGATCTCGCTGCGGATATCGCGCCTCCTGGCTCCGACCACGATAATGCCCAATCAGATGAGCTTGATCTCGATCCTTGTCGGAATTTGTGGCGGACCTTTCTTCCTATCCCCGCGCTCTTCGCTTCAGACAATCGGCGCGCTTCTTTTCCTCGCCCACTCGATCCTCGACGGCTGCGACGGCGAGCTGGCGAGGCTCAAATTCGCCGAATCGCGCTGGGGCGGCGTGCTTGATTTCTGGGGGGACAACGTCGTTCACGTCGTCATTTTTGGATGCATGGCGATTGGCTGGAGTTTTTTCGCCGGCGCGAGTTGGCCCTTGCTGCTCGGCGCCGCGGCCGTTCTCGGCACGCTGGGATCGGCGGGGTTCGTCTATTGGCGTCTGATGCGGGTCAAGGATGAAGGCGGGTCGCTGTTCACTTCGGTCTCGGCCGAACCCGATCGCCCGCTCGCGCGCGTGCTCGATTCCGCGTCGCGCCGCGACTTCATCTATCTCGTGCTCATCCTTGCGTTCTTCGGCAAGTCGAACTGGTTTCTGCTGTTGGCGGGGATTGGCGCGCCGATCTTTTTTGGCCTCGTCGTCTTCCTTGCGGCGCGCGAGCGGTCAAAAGCGCAGCCAGGCGCCACCCGCGGCGCTTGATCGTTGGGCGGCGTCGATCGCCAGCGCGCACATCACCGCCTCCTTGAGATTGCTTTCGCCAGCGCCCTTCGCGGCGGCCACGAAATCGGCGGCGACGCCGCCGAACCAGTCAGGATGATGCGACCCTTCGGACAGCGATGGCGCGGTTGAGCGGCGCTCCTGCGCCTTCGACCTGACGAGGATCGTATCGCCCCGGGCGCGGATCTCACCCTGGTCGCCGTCGACCTCGATCGTATTGGAACGCTCGTCGGCGGCCCAGGTCAGAAAGATGTGGCTCGCCCCCGCGGCTGTGTCCAGGTCGAGACTCGCCGTGTCCTCGAGCGGCTGGTCGTGGAAGCGGCGCGTTTCGAGCCGCGCGGAGACGGCTCGCGGCGCGCCCGCCCAACGCGCGACGCAGTAGAGCGCGTGCCAGCCGTGATCGAACAAAACGCCGCCGCCCGCGAGCTTGGGATCGACGCGCCAGTTTGCGGCGCCGGCTGTGCTGACGGCGACCGCCGGCTGCATCCGCAGCGTCCGCCAGCGCACCGACCGGACGTTGCCGATCGCGCCCCCGTCGATCAACGCCGAAATCTTTTGGCAAACGGGCGCTTTCAGCCAATTGTGCACGGTGTGGAGCACGCACCCGGCGCGCGCGGCGGCCGAACTCGAGGCGAATCGCGTCGTCCACCCGTGTGACCAACGGCTTCTCGCTGAGCACATGCAGTCCCGCATCCAGCGCGCGTTCGATCAGCGTCGCATGGCTGCCTGGCGGCGCGCAGATGTCGACGAAGTCGAGCCCTTGGCGCAACAGGAGGTCGTCGACCGTGTCGAACCACCGGCCTTCAGGACAGGCGGCGAGGAACGCCTCCCGGCGCGACGGGGCGGCGTCGGTCGCGGCGACGATCTCAACATCATCGCGCGCGCGCCACCCGGGCGTATGCCCGTTGGCCGCGACATTGCCGAAGCCGATGAACGCGCCCTTCAGCATCGCGCCCCTTCTCTCTTTGGGCGAAGGTGTCGCCGGAGGCGAGGGATGAGGGGAGCGACGCCGGCCCTTTCAAAAGGCGTCCGCGTCGCCGTCAATCCAGTCCGAACCTTTGTGCAATCGCGGCGAAGGACTGGTCGAGGATGTCGACGCCTTGCAGCGCCTCGTCCTCCGTGATCACCAGGGGCGGGTTGATGCGGATGACGCTCGAATAGGACATTGTCACGAGCCCGCGCTCCAGCGCCTCATGGAAGAGCGCGCGGGTGATCGTCTTGTCGAGCGGCGCCTTCGTCTTGCGATCGGCGACCATGTCGACGCCGATCATCAGGCCCCGCCCGCGCACGTCGCCGATGAAGCGGTATTTCTCCTGCACGCGCTTGAGCGCTTCCAGCATTTTCGCCCCGACCCGGGCGGAGTTCTCGACGAGCTTGTCCTCTACCAGCGCCTCGATCGCGGCGAGGCCCGCCGCGCCCGCGAGCGGATTTCCGCCATAGCTCGATGACGAACCACTGGGCTCGCCGAAGGGGGTCGCGGACATGTTTTCGAGCGACGAGGCGACCCCGCTCATCGGGAAGCCGCCGCCGATCCCCTTGCCGACCGTCATGACGTCGGGCTTGAGGCCGAAATGCTCCGAGGCCCACATCTTGCCTGTGCGGCCGAAACCGACGAGGATCTCGTCGGCGATGAGGAGCGCGCCGACCTCGGTCGCGATCTCGCGCACCGCATGAATGAAATCGTCAGGCGGCACGACGTTGCCCGCCGTCCCCTGCATCGGTTCGATGATGATCGCGGCGATCTCGCCCTGGGTGTCGTTCTTGATGACGTTGCGCAGATGCTCCGCGCAGGCCAATCCGCAGGACGGATGCTGCAAGTTGAACGGGCAGCGATAGCAATTGGCGTAGGGGCTGTGGTGCATGCCCGGCGGGAACGGCCCCTGATGGTTGCGGTAGGCGCCGCCGAGAAGCCCGATCACGCCCTGCGACTTGCCGTGGAAGCCGCCCCAGAACCCGATGAACTCGAACTTCTTCGTCGCCGACTTTGCGAGCCGGAAGGCTGCCTCGACCGCCTCCGCGCCGCCTGAGAAAAGCTGGAGATGCGTGAGCCCTTCGGGCAGCGTCTCGGCGATGCGGTTGAGAAACTCCGCTCGCGCCTCGGTCGTGAAGCTGCCGAAGGTGGCCTTGTCGAGCTGCTCCTTGAGGCGCTTGACGTAGTGCGGATGGCCATGGCCGAGACTGCCAACGGCGATGCCGGCGATGAAATCAAGATACTCGTTGCCGTCGACGTCGGTGATGGTGCAACCCTTGGCGCGGTCGACGACAATTTGCGAATAGAGCGCGATCGACTGCAGTCCGGGCGCCATGGCCTTGGCCTCACGGTCGAAGATTGCTTTCGACTTCGGACCCGGCACGGCGCGGCGCGGAAGATCGCGCGGGCGCGCGGGGGACGTTCTTGCCGATGAAAGGTCGTTCACTGGGTCAATTCCTCGTTGAGGCGACAATGCGCGGGCGGCGCCGGAAACGTTCGCTCAGGTGCTCCGCGATCGCCTGCGCGGCTTGATCGCGGTAGAGCGCATAGCTTGGCCACGCGTTGAGGTCGATGATCATCGGTTCGCCGTTGGCCTGGATGATGGCGTCGCCGCCGAATATCTCGAGTCCGAGCGCGGCGGCCGCGTCGAGCGCCGCCCGATGCAGGCGAATCGTGTCGAACGAATGGCCCAGCATGCCTTTGTCGCGGTGATAGAACCACTGGAACCAGTTGGCCTCCGCAGCAAGAGCGCCGCTTCTGACGCCGTAGAACTTGACCAGATCGCCCGGCACATGCTCCTGGGCCACGACAAAGGGAATGCCGCGCTCGGCGAAACGGCGCAGGGTCTCGCGCCATCCCTGCTCCGAGGCCACATACATCACATCGTCGGTCTGCGTCGCGTGAAAGTCGTAGCGCTTGACCCACATGGAGTTGGCAGGCCGCGGCTTCGTCGCGTCGGTCGCGACAATCTGGCTCGAGGGCGCAGACACGTCGCGCCGCGCGAAGAGCTCGATCATCCGGTGGCGGTAGGTGTTGCGAATCGCCGCGGGAGAGTTGACCACGATCGCGCCTGTCTTCTCCATAGCGGCGAGGCGATCGAGGATTGGGCCGCGCTCGCACATGATGAACACGTTGGCTGAAGGCGCCTCGTCCATGGCGTCGGCCTCGACCAATTCGACGGCGAAACCTCGCTCCGTCAAGGACGCGCCGACGCTTTCCAGGATCGCGGCGTCGTCGTCGATGCGTCCGGGCGAATGCGCCGCCTCACGGTAGACGCCCCAGCAGGTGATGCCCGCGCTCATTCGAGCGCGCTCTCGGGCTGTCGAGGAAATCCGGCCGACTCGGCCGCCTCGACGTCGCGCGCCCGGTCGATGTCGAAGACAAGAGGAAGAACCACGCCGTAGACCGGCTGGCGCCCGTCGACCAGCCATTTGAGATAGTCGCGGAGCCTCTCGAAGCCGGTCGCAGGCTGCTCGATCTTGCGCGCGGGAAGCCAGTAGAGGCCGGCCGTTACATGGCTGCCGCTGTCGCCGCCGAGCCGCCGGATACGGCCATCGGGGACGTCCGGCGTCGCCCACAAGGGATTGTCGTCATCGACATGGCTGGTCACGCCAAGCACGACCGTGTCGCTCGCAAAGCCGGCGGCCGCATGCACGAAATGGTGGAAGTCGCGAACCGGAAGGATCGTGTCGACTGTCGTAATCAACGCCGGCGAATGGGCCAGCCGGTCGGCGACCAGGCGGAAGCTCGCATATGACGAGGGAGTCGTGCGCACGATCACGTCGAGATCGAAATTCTCGCCGTGCTCGTCGAGCCATCGCCGGCAATCGTCGCTCTCTTCGTTGATGATGACCGTCACGCGGCGGATGCCGACGGCGCGAAACCGGTCGAGCGTGTGCTCGATGAGGGGCCGTCCGCCGACAGGCGTCATCGGCTTGCTGAAAGGATACCCATCCGCTCGCAGGCGGGTCCCATGCCCAGCGGCGATGATGCCGCCGCGCAACCCGGGATGTGCGAACGCGCCAGTCATTTGAAGATGTTCAGGAGACCGGGCAGTTCGGTCACCGCGGCGAGAACAGGACGGACGGCGGCAGACTGAGCGGCTTCGGCCTGTACGTCTTCGGGCGCGATCCAAATGAAACCCATGCCCGCGCGCCGAGCGCCCTCGCCGTCGCGGCGCAAGGAATCGCCGACGAAGATCGTTTTGTCCGGCGCGGAGTTAAGCGCGCCAAGGGCGGCGCGGAAAATCGCCGGGTCGGGCTTCTCGGCGCCGACGCGGCAGCTATCCGTCATGACGCCGAACAGGGGAGCGAGACCCGCGCTTTCGCAAACCGCTTCGAGGTTACCGTAGAAGTTCGACACCACGCCCAGCCGGTAGCGTTCGCTCAATTCTTCGAGGACCGGCCGATTGCGGGCGAAAATGGCCGACATGTCAGAGAGGAAGCGCGCGACAACGCGCTCGCCGCGGTCGTTCGCCGCGCGTCCGAGTTCGCGTTCGAGATTCGCGCCCAGCGCGCGAACCGTCTCCGGCAGTCCGGCGGCAGGCGGCAGGCGGCCAACCAGCGGGTCGTCTGCGGCGTAGAAAGCGGAGGCGAACGCCTCGGCGGTCATGTCGATTCCTTCTTCCCGGTAGAGGGCGTAGAATCGGTCCTTCCACGCCACCCCGTCAGCGTCGAGCGTGCCGCCGAAGTCGAACAGCAACGTTTCGGTCGCCGCCGCCATTCGCGGCCCGGCGTCCTTGGAAAGCCCGCTACGAGCGGCTGCGGCCCGCAATCTTCACGCTCTTCGGCGCCTTCCCGGGAAGGTTGAAAGGCTCGCCGTCGATGAAGGCGTTGCAGGCGTCTCGCGCGACGCTGTCCCTGAACTGACGGGGCGGGCTCTTCATGTAATACGCCGAGGGCGCTTCGAGCGGGCCGCCGACTCCGCGCTCCAAGCCGAGCTTCGCGCAGCGCAGCGCGTCGATGACGACGCCAGCGCTGTTCGACGAATCCTGCACCGACAGCCTGAGCTCCACTTCGAGAGGCGCGTCGCCGAAACCGCGCCCCTCGAGGCGGATGAAGGCGATCTTGTTGTCATGCTGCCAGGGAATGTAGTCGGACGGCCCGATGTGGATGTCCGCGTCGTCGAGCCGCTCGTCGAGCTGCGATTGGACGGATTCCGTCTTGGAGATCTTCTTCGACTTGAGGCGCTTGCGCTCCAGCATGTTGAGGAAGTCGGTGTTGCCGGCGGTGTTGAGCTGGTAGGTCCGGTCCAGGGTCACGCCGCGGTCCGCGAACAGCCGCGCCAGCGAACGATGGACGATGGTCGCGCCAACCTGGCTTTTGACGTCGTCGCCGACGATCGGCAAGCCGGCGTCACGGAACTTCTGCGCCCATTCGGGGTCCGACGCCAGGAACACGGGCACGCAATTGACCATCGCCACACCCGCGTCGAGGCAAGCTTGCGCGTAATGCTTCACGGCGTTGTCGGAGCCGACCGGCAGGTAGCACAGCAGCACTTCGGCGCCCGACTTGCGCAAGGCGTCGGCGATGTCGGTCGGCTCGAGATCGGCCGAACGAAAGGCGACGTCGTCGTCGTAGTCGGCCATGTGCGCCGCCACCCCGTCCAACTGGGGACCCATCTGGACGACGACGTTCGACACGGGAAGCGAGCTCTGGAAGACGCGCGTATTGTTTGGCTTGGCGAAGATCGCCTCCTCGAGCGACCGGCCGACCTTGCGCTTGTCGACATCGAAAGCGGCGACGAACTCGACATCGCTCGCCCTATAGCCGCCGATCGTCTGGCGCATCACGCCGTCGAGCGCCGCATTCCGGCGGCTGCGATAATACTCCACGCCTTGCACCAGCGCGCTGGCGCAATTGCCGACCCCGGCGATGGCGACCTTGATGTTCTTTGGCATGCGGCGGACAATTCCTCATTGAGACGCAGAGGTTTGATCGAACCTTCGGACTCGACCGCAAAAACAACTCTCTGCATGTGTCATTTACGTCCGGACGACGGAATTTCCGGCCGGGTCGAAGCAGCCACCATATAGGATTACGCTTCGATGACAAAGCCGGACGCCGCTGCGTGACGCTCTGAGTGGCGACGCCCCGTGCTACTTGTGGGCGGACCCCGGGGAGTTTGCGTGGGTGCTACTGGAACTTCACAGATACGCGGTTTGCTCCTAGAAGCAGCAAGATCTTCGCGAATTTTTAGCACGCCGGTTTTTTGTAAAACACAATTGGGGGAAAAGATGCTTGCTCGATCCAACTATCCAATGACGTCGAGCGACCAGCCGCCAGACTTCCTGTCGAACCAGGATTTTAGAACTGATTGGCGCGGTTACATGAATGCCGTTCTCGACTACGCGCTTGATGGCATCGAAGACGGCGCGGATTTAGGAGTTCAAACGCCTTCGTTGTTCAGAACAATAACAAACGCAACTGGTACCATGGGCTGTGGATGGATCGAGGGAACTTCCTTGGCGACAACACACCCGTGCAGGCTATCGGGCTCGACTACTCGCTACAGATCCAGACGGGCCTTGAGCGTCTATGCATGGCGGCGAAGAATCACGAGAAGCCATTCGACGCGCTCGACCCGCCGACAGTCCGCGCTCCATCGTCCTTGTCTCCGGATTCGAGCGCCCGCATCGCGGCGGATCGAGCCTCACGGCGAAGGGAGCTGGACAGCGTCAACTGGAACGCCTTCGACGCGCCCATCCGCTGACGGATTCGAAACGGCGAACTTGTTTGAACGGAAACGGCGACCGCCGAAATTGGGATATTGCAGGGCGGCCGCCGGTAAGCCACCCTCGGCCTTTACATCCCGAAGACCGCGGCGCGGCTGTTGCCCCGCTTGAGATTGCGGTAGCGGGCGAGCGCCCAGAGCGGAAAAAACTTCGAATAACCGTGATATCGTAGGTAGAATACCCGGGGAAATCCGGTCGCGGTATGGAACGGTTCGTTCCAGAACCCGTCGTCGGCCTGAGTCGCTGAGAGATAGGCGACGCCGCGGGCGACGGCCGGATGGTCCGTCTCCCCCGCCGCCATGAGCCCGAGGAGCGCCCAGGCGGTTTGTGAAGCGGTGCTCTGCGACGGTTCGAACCCTTTATAGTCAAGCCGGTAGCTCTTGTTGCTCTCGCCCCAGCCGCCGTCGGAATTCTGGATCCGGATGAGCCATGCGGCAGCCCGGCGGACGGATTCCGACTGGGCGTCCTCGCCAGCCGCGGCCAACGCGCACAGCGCCGACCATGTTCCGTAGATGTAGTTCATGCCCCACCGGCCGAACCAGCTTCCGTCCTCTTCCTGATCGGCCTTGAGGGCGTCGATTCCGCGCGCCAGCGCGGTGCTGGTCTGGCGGTTCTCGCCGAGCTGGGCGAGCATGGATACGCAACGCGCGGTGACATCGGCCGTCGGCGGATCAAGCAGCGCGCCGTGATCGGCGAACGGGATGTGATTGAGATAGTGATAGGTGTTGTCGGCGTCGAAAGCGGCCCAGGCGCCATCGCGACTTTGCAATCCCTCGATCCATTCGCGGGCACGGGCGACGGCGCCGGCATGTGCGTCCGGAGCGCTGGTGACGCCGCCCCGGTCCGCGCGATCCATCGCCATCGCCACCACGGCGGTGTCGTCGGTGTCGGGATAGTGCGGGTTGGCGTATTGGAAAGCCCAGCCGCCCGGCCGCACGTCCGGACGCTGGGCGGCCCAATCGCCCTTGACGTCGAGGATCTGGCGCGGCTTGAGCCAGTCGAGCGCGGCGCGAACCGGCGCGGCGCCGGCCTCGCCCCCCGTCTCGAGCAGCGCGTGCGCGGCGAGGGCGGTGTCCCAGACCGGCGACAGGCACGGCTGGCAATAGGCCTCGTCCTTGCCGATGACGAGCAGCCGCTCGATCGAGCTGCGGGCTGCGACCAGGCGCGGATCGTCGGGCGGGTAGCCAAGCGCGTCGAACATCAAGACCGCATTCGCCATCGCCGGATAGATGGCGCCGAGGCCGTCCTCGCGGTTCAGGCGTTCGATGACGAAGCCCTCGGCGGCGGCGATGGCGCGCCGGCGAAGCTGCGCTGGAAAGAGAGGCTCCACGCGCTTCAGGAGCCAGTCGATCGCGCCGAAGATCCTCACCGCGAGCCATGCCTGATGCGCGCCCGTCGGCCACTTGCGCACGGTCTCGGGCGGCGCGGTGAACAGTTCCGCGATCGCGATCCGCCGCGGATTCGCGGCGCGCGGCTTCAGGGCCTGCAGCACGAGAAGCGGGACCATGACCGTGCGCGCCCAATAGGAGACCTTGTCGAGGTGGAAAGGAAACCAGCGGGGCAGCAGCAGGATCTCGACCGGCATGGTCGGAACGCCGGTCCACGGAATGGCGCCATAAAGCGCGAGCAGGAATCGGGTGAAGACATTGCTCTTTGCCGCGCCCCCATGCGCGAGGATCGCTTCGCGCGCGCGGCGCATGTGTGGCGCTTCAGGATCGTCGCCGATCATCTTGAGGGCGAAATAAGCCTTGACGCTCGCGCTGACATCGAACGCGCCGTCGTGGACGAGCGGCCATCCACCGTGCGCGCCCTGGATTCGCCGGAGATAGACAGCGATCAGGCGCTCGAGCTCGAGACTCGGCTTCTCGCCGCGAAAGTGCCTGAGGAGCACATATTCGGCGGGGATCGTTGCGTCGGCCTCGAGCTCGAAACACCAGTGGCCGTCCTCGCGCTGAAGGGCGAGGAGCGCGGTCGAGGCCCTGGAAATATGGCGCTCGAGCGCCTCGGGCGACGGCTGATCGTGGGAATGGTCCAAGGCGACATTCATGGCGAAGCACTCAGGGCGCGAGGCGCAAGAGCGCCCGCTGCAACAATGATCGAAGCCGCCTTATAGCCCGAACGCGCCGCGCCTTCGATTGTGGCTGGGAGGCCAGTCTGAATCCAGTCGCCGGCGAGCCCGACATTCTCCCACCGCGTCTTGGAGGGGGGACGCTTGGCGTTCTGCGCCGGCGTCGCGGCGAAGGTCGCGCGCTTCTCCTTGACGATCTGCCAGGGCGGCGGTTCGGCCTCGAGGCCGGTCAAGGCCGCAACCTCGCGCCAGATGTCGGCCGCAAGCTCCTCCCGCGGACGATCGATGAGCCGGTCGGCGTTGCTGATCGTCACCGACAGGTGCTCCGGAAAGGCGAACAACCATTCGATCAGTCCGTTGACGACGCCGAGGATGGCCGGCTGACCCGCCGGCGGGGGCGCACGAAAATGCGCGTTGACGATGGCCCGGAATTCGTCCGGCGCCTGGAGCCCCGGCAATAGCTCCTGAGCCGTCCATGGCGGCACAGCAAGTATCGCCGCCGCGCCTCCGTCGAGCGCCGCGTGTCCGTCGTCGAAATCGAGCGCGATGGCTCGCCCGCCGCCGAAGCGAATCTCACGCAGGCGGGAGCCGAAGCGGATTGTTGCGCCGCGCGCGGCGAGAAAGGCGAGCGCGGGGTCGATGAAACTCCGGGAGAGCCCCTGCCCGGCGATGAGCGGATGGCACGCTCGCCCTCCTGATCCGAGCGTCTCGCGCAACAGCGCGGAAGCGAGCGCGGCCGAGCCTTCCGGCGGGTCGGTGTTAAGCCCGGCCGTCAGGAGCGGACCCCACAGGCGCTCGTAGAGAGGACCGGCGCAATTCATCGCCTGGCCGACCGTTCGCGCCGCCGGCGCGTGAAGCAGCATGGCGAGCGGCGCGAGATATTCGCGCAGCGCCGTCCCCGGCGCGCGCTTTTTTGGATCGAACAGCCACCACGGGACCCGGCCTTCGCTGGGCCGCAGCCGCCAGCGCTCGCCGGTCTTGAGGTCGGCAAAATCGAAGATTGCCGCGCCGGGTCCGCTCAGGCTGCCGCGCGAGCCGATCCGCGCGAGATAGTCGAGAGCCGCGTGATTGCCGGAAAGCAGGAGATGGTTGCCGTTGTCGATGACGAGGCCGAGCGTACGGTCGGCGTAGGAACGGCAGCGCCCGCCGGCGGCTTGCGCCGCCTCGTGCAGGATCACCTCGACCCCGGCCTCGGCGAGGCGCACCGCGGCGCTCAGTCCCGCGACACCGGCGCCGACGACATGGACGGTCCGGCCGCTCACAGGACCCCGTAACGCAGAAAGGCGCCCAGAATCCTGCGTCTGCTGGCTTTGGCGCGACGCCGCGGCGGCGCGAATCCGTCCGCGATCATCCGGTCGAGAATCGAGCTATATGCGGCGGCCATCAGTCGCGGCGCCTTGACCGCCGCCCGCGGCGCCGCCTCCATGATCGCTTCCGACCTGTCAAAATGGGGGCGCGCCCGCGCCGCCACTTCGACGCAGGCGCTGGCGACCTTCGGATCGGCCGCCGCCTCGAGCGGGTCGTTGATCGTGACCCCGGCGGCCAGGAGCGCCTCGCGGGGCAGGTAAAGCCGGCCCGCGGCCGCGTCCTCGTCGATGTCGCGCAGAATGTTGGTGAGTTGGAGCGCCCGCCCGAGATGATGGGCCAGCGCCTCCCCGGGCTCCGCAGCGAGGCGGAAGATGCGCACCGAGAGCCGGCCGACCGCGCTCGCGACCCGGTCGCAATAGAGGTCCAGCGTCGCCCAGTCGGGGGCGCGGATGTCCTCGGCAGCGTCCATCGCCATGCCGTCGATCACCGCGTCGAAATCTTTTTGCTTGAGGTCGAAGTCCCGCGTCGCTTGGGCGAGGGCGGCGAGACGGGGAGGGGCGCGTCCGGCGAACATGGCTGCGACGTCGCCGCGCCAGCGCTCGAGTTCCGCCAGGCGCTGCGAGGCGGTCGCCGGCCCACGCTCGTCGGCGATATCGTCGACAGCGCGGCAGAAGCCGTAGAGGGCGTACATCGCCTCGCGCTGAGGCGCGGGCAGGATTCGCATCGCCGTGTAGAACGAACTGTGCGCCGCGGGCGCCGCCTGCTCGCTCATGCGGAGACTTTCGGCCGCGCGCCGACGGTGCGGACCAGCGCCGAGGCGAGGTAGCGCAGCGCGCCCAGCCCGCCGACCCAGGCAAAGCCCGCCTTGCCGAACTGAACCCGCTCGCTCAGCGGATCGCGGCTTTCGAGATCGCGCGCGAGGCGCCGAGCCAGCGCCTGGATGGCGGCGATCTCGGCCGCGAGGCGCACGTCCTTGATCTCGGGGACCAGCCTCACCCCCTGCGCCGCCAAATCCCCGGAGCGGCGGGCGAGCTCGGCAATCGCGGCGCGGAGAGCCGGGGTCGCGCGCGGGGCGTCGAGCATCTCGACCGACGCGCCATGCTTGGCAAGAACATCGAGCGGCAGGTAGACGCGGTCGAGGCGACGGTAGTCGAGGGCGCAATCCTGCAGGTGATTGTTGACCTGCAGCCCGGCGCATAGCGCGTCCGACGCCGGCCAGGTCGCCTCGTCCTCGTCGTGCACGTCGAGAACGAACCGGCCGACCGGCGCCGCCGAGAGCCGGCAATAATCCATGAGCTCAGCCCAATCCGCGTAGCGGTTCTTGCGCACGTCGAGCCGAAAGGCGTCGAGGAGTTCGAGCGCGTGCCGCGGAGCGAGGCCGCGCTCGCTGAGCGCGATGCGCAACGGCTCGGCCTCAGGATCAGCCGGTCCGCGTCCGCGGAGCGCGGCGTCGAGATGGTCGAGCAGCGCGAGCTTCCGGTCCCGCGGCAGCGTGGGATGATCGGCGACGTCGTCGGCGGCGCGCGCGAACCGGTAGAAGGCGAGGATGGGGGCGCGATTGCGATCGCTGAGCAGCCACGACGCGACCGGGAAGTTCTCGTCCCCGTGCGTCTTGCCTGAACGGGCTTCGGCTACGGTCGTCATACCCGCCCCGCTTCCCGGATCGGCGCCTGGAACCGGCCTTTCCAGTAGCCCCCGCGTCCGCGCCAGTATTGCATGGCCGAGTCGAGCGTGAAGGCGACATAGGCGGCGGCGATGGCGGGCAGGGCGAGGCCGCCCGCCAGCGGCCGCCCATAGAGTCGCAGGGTCGGCGCGAACGTCACCGCCATCGTCGCCCAGGCGATCGCCCCGGCCGCTTCTGTAAGGCCGCTCGAGAATATGGCGAAAGCGGGCGGCGCCAGATAGACGAGGGCCATCCCGCCGACCGCGCCAGCCAGACGCAGCGGCGAATAGCGCAATTCCGCGAACGCGGAGCGGGACACCATCCGCCCGAAATCGGCGAAGGCCGGATAGGCGCGCAGGCTATGGACGCTTTCCGTCAGGCCCAGCCAGATCGGCCCTTCTCGCTTCATGCTTGCGCCGAGCGCGCAATCGTCGATGAGCGCGCCGCGCACCGCCTCGAGACCCCCGGCGGCGGCGAGGAGTTCGCGCCGCGCCAGCATGCAGCCGCCGGCCGCCGCGGCGATCCGACGCTGCGGATCGTTAACCCAGCGGAAGGGATAGAGCATCTGGAAGAAGAACACGAACGCCGGGACCAGCCAGCGCTCGGCGGCGCTTTCACAGCGCAGCTTCACCATCAGCGAGGTGAGGCCGCTGTTTCGCGCCCGGGCGATCGTGACGAGGCGGGTCAGCACATGCGGGGCGTAGGCGATGTCGGCGTCGGTGAACAGGACGAATTCAGGCGCCGCCGCGCCGGCTTCGACCGCCGATAGGCCTTGGCGCATCGCCCATAGTTTTCCCGTCCAGCCGGGCGCAACGCCAGTTCCCGCGACAACGCGGAGCCGCTCAGCCGCGCCGGCCGCCGTCGCCGCGGCGGATGCGGCCGCGGCGGTGCCGTCGGCGCTCTGGTCGTCGACGACCACCACGGAGAATGGTCCGCGATAATCCTGCTGAAGAAGAGAGGCGACGCTCCGGGCGATCACGTCGGCCTCGTCGCGGGCCGGGACGATCGCGACGACGCCGGGCCAGGAGTCTGGTGCGACGCCGGTCCGAGCCTCGCTTGCCGACGCGCCTCGGTCATCGCGCTCGCCGCAGAGCCAGAACCAACCCCTGCCAAAAAGAAGATAGGCCCACACCGCGAGGGAAAGGAGAGCAAGAGCGGCCGTGATCATTTGAGAACGCCGTGGGAGCGGAACCAGGCGATCGCATCCGAAAGGCCGTCGCGGTAGGGCCTCGACGCATAGCCGAGTTCGCGTCGCGCCTTGGAATCGTCGAAGAACATGTGATGGCGCGCCATGCGCAGGCCATCCAGCGTCACGAACGGCTCGACGCCGCGAACCTTCGCGACCAGTTCCGCTCCATAGGCGATCGGGTAGACCACGGCTCTCGGAATCTTGAGCGTCGGAGGCCGCCGCCCGACCAGGCGTGCGATGTCGGCGAGCATGTCGGCTAGGAGGACGTTCTCGCCGCCGAGGATATAGCGTTCGCCAATCCGGCCGCGGTCGAGGGCGGCGACGTGACCAGAAGCGACGTCATCGACATGAACGAGGTTCAGCCCAGTATCCACGAAGGCCGGCATGCGTCCCGACGCGGCCTCGATGATGATGCGGCCGGTCGGCGTTGGCCGCACGTCGCGCGGGCCGATCGGCGTCGACGGGTTGACGATGACCGCCGGCAGCCCGTCCCGCCGGATCATCGCTTCGACCAGACGCTCGGCTGCGACCTTGCTGCGCTTGTAGGCGCCGATCGCGGCGGCTTCGGCGAGAGGATGGTCCTCGGTTGCGGCGGCCCCGCTGGCGAGCTTCAAGGTCGCCACGCTGCTGGTGTAGACGATGCGCTCGACGCCGGCGCGCAGCGCCTCCTCCATGATCAACCGCGTTCCCTCGACGTTGTTGCGGCTGATCTCCTCCGGCTGTTGCGCCCAGAGGCGATAGTCGGCGGCCGCGTGAAAGAGGTATCGGACGCCCTTGAGCGCCCCGGCCACTGAGACGCGATCGCGAAGATCCCCCATGCGCACTGTGTCGCGGGGGTCGAGATTTGTCCGCGGGCTCGTTGGACGCACCAGCGTCCAGACTTCGTGTCCACGGGCGCGCAGAGCGATGGCGATCGCCGATCCGAGGAATCCGCTGGCGCCCGTGACAAGAACGGGCGACTGGGCCGAACGGCCCAGCATGCTCCCGCTCGCAGCGACGTCGTCCGCCTTCGTCGCGGGACCGCGTTCCATGGCGCCAACGGCTCGCGGCGCTTCCCGATCACCCACCGGAATTCATCGAAGAACTGTCCATCCGCTCTCGCCCGCGCCGATAAAGGAGACGAATCGACGTGCGAGCAGGGAAGTCAAGGGCTCAATCCCCGAGAAAAAATGGGAAAGAACGGCGCTCAGTGGCAGAAAGCCCAGAGCGGGCGGGCAAGTCAAGGCCGCGTGGGCCGCTCGCCGGAATCTGCTGGGCGTTTCTTTGAAGAGCCTCGGGCGAAGCGTCGCCTCAGCGCCGAACGGAGCGCCCGGCCGGGGGTCGCGGGGATCGCCCGGGGGCGGGCGCCCGCACGTCGGCGCCGCCGCCTTGGGCGAAGGCGACGCCGCCGGCGACGCAGGCTTCGATCCAGCCGTGTATCTCGCGCGGGTCTTTCGCAACGATCGCCAGGGTGACCGCAGCCCCCACCGCCTGCGCACAGGCCTCCGGCGCGGGGGCGACCGGCTCCTTGTCGGGCGCGCTCAGGCTGCCGCCCGAACGGCCGGCCGCGAGCGCGAGCCACGTCGTCGGCCGCTTGTTGCTGCTTGCCAGCCCCAGCTCGAGCGCCGCCCGGCGGGTCGGCTCCTCCGGCGCGCGCACCCATGCCTCGGCGGCGCGCGCGCAATCGTCCTCGCCAGCCGCGCCCGTCAGCGCCGTGACGCAGCATCGACCCCACCACACTGCCTCGCGGCGCGGCAGGGTGTGGGCGAGGAGGGCGACCGCCTGGAGCGGCTGTTTGCCGGCCTGCAGGCGGCGCGCATATTCGAGCGGCTCGACGTCGTCGGCCGGCGCCGGGACAAAACGGCTCAACAGCGGAAAGGCCTCGAACACGTCGCGCGCAAGGGCGAAACGGACTCGCGATGTCATGGCGTGCTCTGAAGCGGATTGCCGACGGTCATGCGGGCAAGAGCATCGGCGCAAGTCCGTCGACGGTCATCGCCCCCTCGACGCTCACCACCAAGCCTTCGTTGATCGTCGGAGCCATCATTTCGATCGTGGCCATCGCCGTCTCGCTGATCGTCGGCGACATTGTACTGACTGACGCTGGGGTGATGCTGACCGACGAAATTCCTCCCATCACCGTCTCCGTAATGCCGGTCGCGTCCATGGTGATCTGAGCAAACATTCCCTCCGGACCGACGCTGAGCGTGATGCTCTGCTGGTCCATCTTGATTTGCGTCAGCGGCATGCCAGGCGGGCCGACATTGAGCGTGATGGTCTGCAAGGCGTTGAGGGTGAAATTGCCGCTGCCGGGTGAAACGCCGGGGCTAACCGGAAAGCCGACGTTGATTGTCTCGTCCTGCCCGACATTCTCGGTCTGGCTGTTGACGATGTCGCGCTGCTCGTTGTTGAGCGCCTTGAACATGAGGTCCTTCTGCGAGCGAAGCTTGACCCGCTCCTGGCCGGCTGTGTCATCGAACATCAGCATGTGGTAGCCGGAGCTGTCTTTGCTCGATTTGGTCAGAATTCCGGAATGGGTCTTCTTGTCGGGCAGGGTCGTGGGTACGGTGTTCGTGCCGTTGTAGACCGAGCCGACGACGATCGGCCGGTCGGGGTCTCCCTCCTCATACTGCACGATCACCTCGTCGCCGAGGCGGGGCACGAAGAGCGCCCCCCGATTGCCGCCCGCCCAGAACTGCGCCACGCGGACGCGGCGCGACGGCTTCTTCTTCCTATCCCAGTAGAACTGAACCAGGATCCGGCCGAGCTTGTCGACATCGATCTCTTCGCCCGATTTGCCTACGACGAGCGCAGATTGAAAGCCTGCGATTTCCGGCTTCCGCGTGACGAGCGGAGCGCGGAACTGGCGGTCGCTCGGCGTCATTTCGTAGTGCCCCACGTAACCCAGTCCGCCTGCGCCGGCGCCCGATCGATAGGACTGATCTTCAAAAGCGTGCGTACAGTGGGTGACGAGATACTCCTTGTTCTCGCCGTCGTCGGGATGGCGTTCGAGCGTCACCAGCGCGCCTGCGAACAGCGACGCCGCGGCGCCCATCGAGGCGCGGCGCTGGTCGAGCGACTGAGCCGCCTCGACCCGATATTTCGCGAAGTTGTCGCCGACGCTGGGATCCACGAGGTCGTTGCCCTCGGTGTCGACGTAGCTGTAGGGATAGTCGAACATCTCCATGGAATCGTGGGCGTAGCCGCCGGGCTTCTGCGACTGCGCGAGGAGATTGGCGGACGGTTTCTTGTAGCCGTAGTCCTCGAGTACGAATACGCCGGTCTGCGCCCGACGCCCGAGCGACCATGACTCGAGATATTGCTCTTCTCTCCGCCCGGACTCCTCGAGGGGGTTGTAGGGCACGGACGAAAGGCCGGGGGCCGGCTGGTGGCTCGTCTTGGCGTCAGCAAGCACCAGGGTGTGCTTTCCGTCGGAATGCTCAAAGAAATAGTAGACGCCGTATTCCTCCATCAGCCGACAGACGAAGTTGAAATCGGTCTCACGGTATTGAACGCAATATTCGAGGGTCGGCGGCGAGCCGGTCGTCGCGTCGCGGAAATCGGAGAAGCCGCGGTCGGAGAATACTTGCTTGATGATGTCGATCGGCGACATCTGGGCGAAGATCCGGCAGTCGGAAGTTCGCGTCAGGAACCACAGCCACGGCCTGAGGACGAACTGGTAGACATAGAGGTCGATGTAAGTCCCTGCCCAGCGGGCTTCCGTCATAAGTCCGTGGAAGTGGCGCGACTTGCCGTCCTGCGTCTTGAGCTCGATTGTGGCGCCGACCCCAAGCAAGGAGGCGAAGTCGAGATGGGCCTCGGTGCTCACCGCTTCAATGCGGAATTCGAAAACTTCGCTCAAGCCCTCGATCGCGTTCAGTTTCACCAGCGTCAAGGCGTTCGGTCCGAGCGCAGTCGTAAGCTTGCCCTGTCGCTGGTCCTGAGAGAGGGAATCGGCCATCGCGTCCTCGAGGCGGAAACATTTTGAGCAACGCTAGATCATAGGGAAATTCTCGTCCGCGTCGACGGCAAAGGCTCAAGCTGCGCGCTCGCCGCTCCTCGCCAGCCGTCGCTCTTGATGACTTGGCGGGGACGGCCGGCGCTGTGATCCGGGTCACAGCAGAAGCGAAGGGCTCAGAATAGGTAGTTGAACCGTGCTGCGGTTGGCGTAAGCTTTACCGGCGCAGCAGGGGAGCGGTGGGGCGACGCCATGTTCGCCGGGCAGCAGCCGGATCCGAGTTGGCGGCAAGCTTTGCCGCCGCCGGACGAACCCGCTCCGGCGGCGCGCGGCGTCGAGCCTGCTCCGGCTCCGCGGAGGCCCGAACCCGCGGATGCGAAGGCGACGGCGACTTCCTCTCGAGCCGTCGAGTCTCTTGCGCCTTTGATCCTGTTAATGGGCGTCGTTGGCGTCGCGGCCGTGGTCTTGGCCGGGTTCATCTGGATAGTCGCGCTGCGTCCCTACCCCGTCCCGAAAACCGTTGCGCGGCCATTGCCGGCGCTGGCCGCGGCGGTCCCGCCCCTGGTGGCGGTCGCCTCGAATCCCTTGACCGAGGCGATTGAGCCGGAACGATTTTCGTTTCCCCAGCCGCCGCCGATCCAATACGGCGTTCCGGAGCAGGCGACCCTCGACGCCGCGCCGCCTTCCGCACCGGCGGATGGTCTTTCGCCGCCGCCGCCCCGCGTAGCCGCTCCGGATGTTCTCACGCCGCTGCCGCCGCATCGCCCGGCTGAGCTTTCTTCCCGCCCCTCTGAACTTTCGCCGCGTCCGCCCGCGCTCTCTCCGCTCGCGCAGCCCCCGACCGGTTACGACAGGCTGACCGCGATCTACGACATCACGGCGCACACCGTATATTTGCCCGACGGAAGCCGCCTTGAAGCCCATTCGGGCCTCGGCGACAGGCTGGACGACCCGCGTTACGTCAACGAACGCGATCACGGCGCGACGCCGCCCCATCTCTACGAACTCACGCTGCGCGAGTCGCTCTTTCACGGGGTCCAGGCTTTGCGCCTGACCCCGGTCGGCGGCGGCTTCGTGTTCGACCGCGTAGGACTGCTCGCCCACCCTTACATGCTGGGGCCGAGCGGTGATTCCAACGGCTGCGTGTCATTCAAGAACTACGACGCCTTCCTGGCCGCGTTCCAGAATGGACAGGTCAAGCGCCTGGCGGTGGTGGCGAGGCTGACGCAGGAGCCTAGCCAATTTGGGCGGCTCGCGAGCCTCGGGCTGGGCGCCAACCGCTGATCCATTCCGCCAACGACCTTGAGGGCGACCGCCAACCGCGCGACCGAATAATATACACCTCACCTGTATTGTCTGTATCAGCGACGCCAAATTTCTGGGAAGCCGAACAAAGCCTGGAGGAAGCCGAGCCAAGAAAAAGGGAAGCGGAACAAAATCCGCCGGAAAGGTATCAAAGGAAAACCTTTCCGCGAATCCGGCCCTTTCAATGAGTTACCGCCAATATCGGCAAAAAATTGCCTCGCCCCCTTCCTTGGCCGCGACCCGACCCGCAATTCGCGGGTCCGTTTCCCGCGACTGCGAGCACGATAGCCCATCCTTCGATTTTTCTGAAGCAATTGTTCGAAATTCTTGGCAGCAAATGTTACGCTGAAGTTGGCGTCCCGGCCTGCATCCACGACTACCTTCTGTCGAAAATGATCCTATTGACAATATCTCCCTTAGCCGCAGCATAGCCGAAGGTTAGTCGGCCCCAGGGAAACTCATGGATCTCATAGGTAGGGGCGCCGAAGGGGGCGGCGGCGCGGGGCAACTCAACACGAGCGGGCGGCCCGAACCGCTCCCTTAGCAAGGTGATAGGGCTGGTATCGCTGGAGCGGATTGTAAGAATCAAGAGCGCTTGGCCGGCCGCGCCTCGGGAGGGAACGCGGAGTTCAAGCTTTTCGACAGGCGACGACGCAGCGCCCGATCCCTCGAAGATCTCAATGTAGGGGTTCCCAGGATCAGCAACCCAATTCAGGGAAACGCCAAACAGTTGCTCCATCGATGCCCGGTCCAGTCGCGGCAAGGCGATCACTTGCGAAATAAGTTCAACAATGTCGCCTTTCTCTGGCATCCCAATATCCCCATTAGCCCAAAGCGTCTGTGAATCGCAGTAACCGTAGACTATCAATCCGACCCCGACCGTGACGCGGCATAGGTTATATCTTACCCCCCATCGCCTTCCACTGATCGTCGGTGAATAAATCGGTATATCCTTTCGCTCCGGTGCCGCAAGCGGGTGCGCAACAGGGGTTTTCATAATATTGCCTATAGGTCTGAGCAGGGCAATTGCTCGGCTTTTCACCATCGCCGTAAAGATTTGCTATCTCAGTGCGCGCCTTCCCTCGGTCCTTATCGTCCGGGTACTTTTTGGCGATTGCTACATAATCGGAGCTCTTACCATACCAGAGCTGAACGTTTGGACCCCCGCCCTTCTTGAGACAATCCTTGTATCCAATCTGTGTAAGCGTCGCCTCACCTTCGTCCTCGAGCTCACTTTGGGTCCTGGCCTTGATGTATTCCGCTTTGGTGAGCCCCGCGGGGGAAAGGCTGGGCGGGGTATACTTTGCGTGGCCCATCTCGTGGCTCAGCATTGTGATGATTAGGTCATCCGAGGTGCCAATCGAAGGATCAAGTGTGGTAACGTTGGCGGATCGATCGGTGGAATATCCACCACCGCGAGGCCCCCAAACCGCTCTCCACCCACCCTTTTGGAGCTTTTCCAGGTCGGACTTCATCGCCGGGCATTTGGCAATGCTGTCCAGCACTGATTTTGTAAGCGGGGTCGCAGGGGGGGCAGGAGGGGCCGGGGGAGGAGACGGTCGGGGACCCGGTGGGGGGGCCGGAGCCGGACGCGGCCGCGGAAGCGGCTGCGGCGGCCCGGTCGGCCGGTATTGCTTTTCGTCGACCGTGACCCGCGCTGCGAGCGCGCCGCTGGCGATGGCCGCGTCGGCGATCGTCAGGACCTCGTCGTCGGTCAAGACATAGCCGACCGGCAGGAGCGCATGCAGCGCGAGATATTCCCTCAACTCGGTCATCGCGCCGGGGTCGCCTCGCGTCTCGCGCAGCGCGCGTTCGACGTCCTCGCGGAGACCACGCCTGCTTCCGGCGAGCGTCGCGAAGCGGGAGAGCGTCAACGTCTCTGCCCCGTTGCGGATGTCGATGACGTCGCGATGCATTATCGTGCCCGACGCGGAAGCGATTTTCTTAAGCTTCCTCCGGGCGCGAGGCAACCGCGCCGCAAGGAGGTCGGGCCGCCCATTGTCGCCCCTGGCGTGGTACGAGGGCTCGCCGAGGGAAAGGTTGCGATGCGCGCGCTTGGGATCCGTTTCGTGTTTGCGGCATTGGCGCCGGCGATTTGGTCGGGCTCTTTGGCTGCGGCGCCGTCGTTGTGCAGGCCCGACGAGCGCGTGGTCTTTTCCTGTTCGACCGGCGCCCGCTTCGCCTCGCTTTGCGGCTCGAAGGCGCTCTCGAGCAACGAGGGCCATCTTCAATATCGCTTTGGTCGAGGCGACGCGATCGAGCTTGCCTATCCCGACGCCGACGCGAAGCCGGCGAATGTGTTCTCGTCGGGGACCCTGATGTTTTCCGGGGGCGGCGGGGCGTGGCTCAGATTCGACAGAGGGCCGTTCGCCTACACCATTTTCACCGCGATCGGAAAATGGGGCGCGGCGGGCGCGTCCGCGGCGGTTTCCGGCGTGGCCGTCGAGAAAGAGGGCAAGGAATTCGCCAATTTCCCCTGCCGCACCGAACCGGAGAGCGAGATTGGACCTGAACTCTTCGAGAGGCTCGGGCTCAAGCAGGCTGATCCGGCAAACGGGTTTGACATCCCGGACGCTTTCTTTCCAAAGTAGCCCGCGGGAACGGCTCGGGCCGATTTGAGCGCGGACCGGCAAGGAACTTGGTCAAGCGACGCCCGGCGGCGTCCGGGCGCCAAGCGAGAATTTGAAGCGGGGCGCCGCAGATGCGCCAGGGTGTTGACGAGGGGACGTCCGTGATGTCGCTCGTGGAGCCAACGCGGGGCGCGACGCCGGGACTATCCGTGCTGCCGCTGACAATTCAGGCGCTGCATGCGATCATGCCGAATGCTCCGTTGCAATATCTCAATCCTCTCAGCCAGGCGATGTCGATATACGAGATCAATACGCCGAAGCGCGCGGCGGGATTTCTGTCCCAGCTCGCCGTCGAGAGCCAGGAGCTTCGCCACACGCATGAACTGTGGACTCGAAGGAAAGACTTCCAGCTCCCCGGCGTCCGTCGCGCGAAACACACCGCGACCTCGCAGAAGGACTATTTCGAGTATTGGTACGGAAAGCGCGCCGACTTGGGAAACATCACCGCCGAGGACGGATATACCTATCGGGGGCGCGGCGCCATTCAGATTACCGGCAGGGCGAACTATCGCGCGATCGGGGCCGGAACCGGAAAGCCGCTGGAAACCCATCCGGATTCGCTCGCTGCCGATCCGAACACCAATATGCTGGCGTCCGCATATTTTTTTGCGCGGCTGAAGCTTCTCAATCCCGTCGCTGAAAGCGTCGACGCGGCCGAGCCGCAAAGCGTCGCGCAGGTCAACACTCGCCTCACGCTTAAAGTCAACGGGGGCCGCAACGGTCTCGCTGAACGCCTCCGCTATTTCAAGAAAGGGCTCGAAGTTTTGGGCGCTTGACCCCGGCTCGGACAGCCGAACGACTGATGAAAGCGCTGCAAAGTTTCGAGCATGTGCGAACTCCGAGGCCCCAATGACCGACGACGCCGCCGAAGTCGCTGCCTCTGGCGCCGATGATTCGGAACGCCCCGCCGCCCCGCCGGCGCCTCCTCCTGATCCTTTCGCCCTTCCGCTGGTCTCGGTCGACGACCCGTGCGGACCGGATCTCGATCTTGCCGGCGATGCGGATTTCCTGAGATTCTTCGCTGCGATCGAGGGGGCCCTCCCTGGCAGGGAGGCAAAGTTCTTTTACGAGTTCAAGCGCAATTCGATCGACTTCCCCGGCTCATTCCGGGACGGCGAGAGGCTGCTGAGCCGCTCGCTCGACATACGCGTGCTCGTGCTGCTCGCCAAGCTCGCGATCCTCAACCGCGACCTCCCCGGATTCGCCCGCTGGATCCGCAGTCTCGCCTGGGCGTTGCGTGAGCGGTGGGACGGCGCGCATCCTCGCGCCGAGGGCGGCGATTATTCCGCCCGCCTCGCCCAGTTGATGACGCTCGAAGAGAACACGACCGTCCTCTTGCCGCTGCAATATGCAACGCTCCTCGACGCCCAGCGCGAGGGCGAATTCTCCTATCGCGCCCAATTGGTGGCGACGGGGGCGGCCACGCCGCGGTCGGTCGTGACCTACGGCTTGAAGGGCGACAAGGAGACCAGCGTCCCAGAAAGCTTCATGCCCGCCAAGACGATCGACCGGCTGCTGCGCGACGTCGAAATCAATAAGCTGGCCGCACTGTTCGAGACGCTGGACGGCCTTTTGGCGGCGCTTCAGTCGATCAAGGCGTCCACGCTCGAGCACGTCGGCTTTGAGAAGGCGGTCGATTTCTCGAAGCTCGAAAAGCTTGTTCGCGATATGACCGAGTTCGCGCGTGGCGCGCTGGTCGCTCGCGATCCCACGCGCGC
The DNA here is from genome assembly GCA_963761435.1 of uncultured Alphaproteobacteria bacterium. Lineage (GTDB taxonomy): Bacteria > Pseudomonadota > Alphaproteobacteria > Rhizobiales > Beijerinckiaceae > Roseiarcus. The sequence goes on from CAVXHJ010000024.1 coordinate 70,084, forward strand.
GCCCGCTCCCGCGGCGGCGCCGGACGCGGCAGGAGACGGCGCCGGCGGGGCGTCCGCGGCCGCGCCGCCCACGGCCTTCGCGTCGCGCTCGGAGGTCGATGCGGCGCTCGCCTCGGCCCTCGGCTACTTCGCCGCGTCCGAGCCGACGAGCCCGTCGCTGCTTCTTATCCGTCAGGCGCGCGAAACCCTGGGCAAGAACCTCTACGAGGTGATGAAGCTGCTGGCGCCGCCGCACGCCGACGGCGCGCGTGTTTTCGTCGGCCCGGACGGCGTTTTCACTGTGCCGGTCAAGATCCTCTCGAATGCTCCGGGCGCAGAAGTCGTGAGCGCCCCGGCCGAACCCGCGCCATCGCGCGCCGCGGCGCTTGCGCTCATCGACGCGGTCGCCGCCCACATGAAGCGGGCCGAGCCGTCGAGCCCTGTTCCCTATCTCCTCGAACGGGCGCAAACCCTGGCGTCACGCGACTTCGTCAGCCTCTTGAGCGACGTGTTGTCGGAGGAGGCGTTCGCCAACCTGAAAAAGGGCAGGTGAGTCACTTGCCCGTGTCGTTGAGAAAGGTTGTCCATTCGGGCGAATCCAGGGTGTCGATCTCCGCGAAGGCCGCCGCCTGAAGGCCTCGCCGCCAACAATTCTCGATCCCGTACACCCTGAACTTCCCACGGTCGATGCACATCGTAACCGTCCCTTTGAGCACGTCCACGCCGTCGATGCCGGTCGCGTAGAGATAGAGGTAGCGGCTGCGCAAGGTCCCGTGGATGGGCGTCGCGCAGGATCCAGGCGTCACCGTCCACCAGCCCTCGGTCGAGAAATCGTCGCCGGCATTGGTTCCCACCGCGAGGTTGATGAGTATCCGCGTCCTGTTGCACACGCGAAAATCCGCGTGCGCCGATCCCTGCGCCGCCGCAAGCAGGACGAGAGCGAGCGAAGCGCGCAGAATCGGCGTGCGGACAGAAGCCGAGCCTGGCGGCGCGTTGCGCGGCTCGCGCTCACGCTCCCTCGGCGTCATCTTGCGCGCGGTAGAGTTCGCCCCATTCCGTCTTCCAGACGCCGTCTGGGTCGAGGACGACGATCGCAAGCTTCAGCTGGTTGGCGAGCCTGACCGCGCCGGAGAGCGCGTCCTTCGCCGGGATCGCCTCGGTCACCCGGTCGGCTGTGAGGAACTCATGGGCGCTCTTCGGGCAGACGACCTTGGCCCATTGTCCGTCCGCTCGCTGAGCCAGAACGATGGTGATCGCGTCGCCGACGACTTCATCGACCCGTTCGAACCGATTGGCCATGGATCGCCTTTCCCGCCTTCAGGTGACCTCGTAGACGAACGCGCCATTCGGCGCCGAGACTTTCGCTTCGTGGATCTCCTCGCGCGCCAGCGAGTGTTGAAGGATCTCGCGCGACAGCGCGGGGAGGATGGTGTTGGTGATCACGTTGTCGATCACCCGCCCGCCGGAATCGGGATCGTGACACAGCGAGACGATGTGGTCGACCGCGCTTTGGTCGGCGATGAACTTCGCGCGGTGGTTGTCTTCGATCCGCTTGCCGATCCGCCCGAGCTGCAGGCGCACGATGCCCCCGAGCATCTCCGGCGAAAGCGGATAGTAGGGAATCGTGACGATGCGCCCGAGCAGGGCAGGCGGGAAAACTTCGAGCAGGGCTGGCCGCAGTGCGGCCGCGAGCGCCTCGGGGTCGGGCGGGGTTTCGCTCCCGGCCGCGCGCATGATGATCTCGGTCCCGACATTTGTGGTGAGGAGGATCAGCGTGTTCTTGAAGTCGATGCGCCGGCCGTTCCCATCCTCCATCACGCCCTTGTCGAAGACCTGGAAAAAGATCTCGTGCACGTCGGGATGGGCCTTCTCAATCTCATCGAGCAGCACCACGCTGTAAGGGCGGCGGCGAACCGCCTCGGTCAGGCGCCCGCCTTCGCCGTAACCGACATAGCCAGGCGGGGCGCCCTTCAGGGTCGAGACGGTGTGGGCCTCCTGGAACTCCGACATGTTGATCGTGATGATGTTCTGCTCGCCGCCGTAGAGCGTTTCGGCGAGCGCGAGCGCCGTTTCGGTCTTGCCGACCCCGGAAGGCCCGCAAAGCATGAACACGCCGATCGGCTTCATCGGATTGTCGAGCTTCGCGCGGTTGGTCTCGATCCTCTTGGCGATCATCTTCAGGCCGTGGCTCTGACCGACGATGCGCCGGTTCAGGATGTCGGCGAGATGGAGAACTGTCTCAACTTCGTCAGCGACCATCTTGCCGACTGGAATCCCGGTCCAGTCCGATACGACGGAGGCGACCGCCTGTTCGTCGACATGGGCGTAGATCATGCGTCTTTCAGGATCGATCCTGCCGAGTTCGCCGACCTTGAGACGCAGCGCGTCGCGATCCGCCGGCGCGAGCTCGGCAGCCGGCTTCGCCGCCTCGGCGCCGGCCGGCGGCGGAGAGACATCCGCCGCCGCCGGCGATGCGGCAGGCTGAACCGCTTCCTTCGCGATCTTCTGGCGTAGCGCGAGGATTTCCTCGACGAGCGCGCGCTCGCCCTTCCAGTCCGTTTCGAGGGCCGACAGGCGTTCGCGGCGTTCGAGAATCTTGCTTTCGATCTCCGCGATGCGGGTTTCGTTGGCCGCGCCGAGATCGCGCTCGCGCGCGAGCGACTGCTTCTCGCTCTCGAGAGCATCAATCGCGACTTGGGCATCCTCGACCGCGGACGGCTTGGCGTTTTGGCTGATCGCCACGCGCGCGCAGGCCGTGTCCAAGAGGCTCACTGCCTTGTCAGGCAATTGCCGCGCGGGGATATATCGAACTCGACAGGTTCACCGCCGCCGCAATCGCCTCGTCGGTCACGCGCACCCCGTGATGCTTCTCCATTGGACCCACGAGGCCGCGCAGCATCACCGCCGCGGTCGCGACATCGGGCTCGCCGACATAGATCGACTGGAAGCGCCTGGTCAGGGCCGGATCCTTCTCGAAATATTGGCGGTATTCGGCCCAGGTCGTCGCTGCAATCGTGCGCAGCGCGCCTCGGGCGAGGGCCGGCTTCAGGAGATTGGCGGCGTCGCCGGTCCCCGCCGCACCGCCCGCGCCAATCAGGGTATGCGCCTCGTCAATGAAAAGAATGATCGGCGTCGGCGAGGATTGCACTTCGTCGATGACCGAACGCAAGCGCTGCTCGAATTCGCCCTTCATCGACGCGCCCGCCTGCATGAGGCCGACATCGAGAACGCATAGCTTGACGCCGCGCAATGGGGGAGGGACATCGCCGGAAGCGATGCGCTGTGCGAAGCCTTCGACGACCGCCGTCTTGCCGACGCCCGCCTCGCCGGTCAGGATCGGATTGTTCTGTCGGCGGCGCATCAGGACGTCGATGATTTGACGGATTTCATCCTCGCGGCCGAGGATCGGGTCCATGCCGCCTGCCTTCGCCTTCGCGGTAAGGTCCTGGGTATATCGATCGAGCGCCGTCGTGCCCTTTGCGCCGGGCGCGGCGGTCGTACCTTCCGCGCTCGCCGCCGCCACGCCCGAGCCGTCCATCGGGCGCAGGTTGCCTTCGTCGGATTGAGCCCAGATCGCGCGATGACTGACGGCGACCTCGTCGACCGGGATTTTCGCAAACTCCTGCGAGATGCCGGTCAGCGCCCGCCTCAACTCCACCGATTTCAGGGCCGCCACCAGGAGATGGCCGGTGCGGATCTGAGTTTCGCCGAAGAGCAGGGTGGCGTAGTGCCAGCCGCGGTCGAGAGCGTCCGCGACCTGGTTCGAGATGCCCGGCATCTCCGTCTCGTTCTTGCGGAACCCATTGACCACTACGGTCGTGTCGGCGAGAAGCTTGGCGCGGTTCAGCTTATAGTGGTCCGCGGTCAATGCGATGTCGGTTCGGTCCTTCTGCAGGAGATGCAGAATCCAGTGAGCGAGCTCGATGTTGCGGTTCCCGGAGGTCTTCGCCTGCCGCAGGGCTTGGATGAAGGACTCATAGCCGACGCGATTCAGCTTGCCGGCAACCAATTCGACGCTGATTTCTGCGCCCATCGTTTCCCCCGTCCTAGTTCGCGCGCGACGCCTGGCGCTTAGGCCGGAGTCGACTGACCACGTGGAATCGTGCGTCGGTGCGGATTGTTTCGTCGGTCTTCGACCAATTCGGCGACATCCAGCTCGTCCAGCCGAGCTGAATGTCCTGCCCGAGGCGAACCGCGGTGATCTCGCCCGCGGGGATGGCAAGCTCCATGTCCCAATCGTATTCCTCTCCGACGTAGAGGAACACAGCGTCGGCGATCTCAAGCGCCAGCGGCGAGCCGGGCAAGAACTGCCGGAAATGCTTGATGTCGCGAACGTACACCCGGAGGCGGAACTTGTCGCTGACGCTGTACATGCTGGCGCCGGCCACGCAATCCTGGCCGAGGCGGGCGTTTCCCCGCCCGATGCGCGTGCGCTCGCTCGGATCCAATTCGAGCCAGGCGCCGACAAACTCATCGATTTCGACGCGCGTCTTAAGGAGGCTCGATAGAAACGTGCGCAGGCGCGACGCGCTCTTGACCTTGGGCGCGAGCAACCCCGCAAATTGCAGTTTGGCGAAATCCGAGATCGAGTCCGCGTCCCACAGCGCGGGCGTCCCGATACCGATCATCGAGCCGATGAAAGCGCGAAATCGATCTTGCGCCGGCCGATCATTCTGGGCGACCGGTCGCGCGTCCGCCCAGGCGCGAAAGAACAACGCCAGAAAACGCCGCTGGAAGACGTCGACGAACCGCGGAAAGGCATCGTCCCTCTCGCGGAGCCAGCCGTAAGCCTCCTCCGTGGTCGTGAGCGGCAGAGCGCCCTGCGGGCCAAACATTCCCAGGAATTTGGCTTTGAGCCGAAAGCGGCCGGAGGGCCCGATCTCCGCTGCGTCAAGGTTTGAGTCGGGAAAGTCGAGGTAGGGATCCTGACAAATGGTCACGAACTCGTCCGCGAGGCTCCGGGCATCGCCGATGCGAGGCTTGCCGGGGTTTTCCCGCTCGAGCCGCCGCAGAACGGCGAAGAGATCGAAACGCCACGGTTCGGCGGAAAGCTCGCTCCGAAGCGTCATAGGACGCCCCTAAGGCCGATGCGCGGCGGCCAGCGCATGATCTCGCCCCGTTCGGGACTTCTGACCACGGTCTGGGTGAAGTGGTTGATCGCCACGTATTCGGCGAAGAAGCGATCGAGGATCGCGCCGAGGAGGAACGCCCCGGAACCCTCAAACGCTTTTTCCTCCAGGACGACCGTGATCTCGAGGCCGCGCGCCGCCGCAGCTCCATGGGGCTGCCGCAGCCGCCTGACGATCGGCCGCGCATCGAGGCTTCGTATGCCGCGAATTTTGCGCTCCGTCGCATTGTCCGCGAGGTCTGCGAACAGGACAAGCGTTTCACGCAGCGCCTTCGCCCCGTCGCCCGCCGCGCGCTCGACGAGGCCCAGGTGATTGAGGCTCAACATGCTCACGAGGCGCCATGCCACATCGCCGATCGAAGCGTCCGGTCCTTTTCCAACTGAGGCGGTCAGGGCAGGCTCGAGCGCGCGGGTTGGTCCCGCTATGCAGCGCAAGGTCAATTCGACGTCGTCGAGAAGCCGAAAATCCGCGCCGCTTTCGCCGACGGGAAGACGTTCGGCGAGGTGACGGTTGGTGCACAGCGCCTCGACGCTGATTTCCGCCACCCGCTGAAGCTCGTCCGGATCCGAGCGCTCGCCGAGCGAGAGAAAGACATCGGTTCCGGCATAGTCCGAAACCGGCCCATATTTCTTTTCTTCGATCGTGCGGCGTCGGGGCAGGCGTCGGATCGTATAGCTCAGACCCGTGGCGCTCCGCGCGGCGGTCGCCGAGTACAAGGGCTCGACCGGCGCCTTCTGCGGCGCGCCGGGGATATGAGCGAAGACTTTCACGACCCGGTTGGTCTCGAAATCGAGCAAGCGGCTGCGATCGGGGATGACCGGGAACTCGTATTGATTCGACCGAACAGGAATTCGATCCAGCGTCTTCTCGAAGAGGTTCACTCCGGGCGCTGCGTAGAGCGCGAAAAACTCCTTGCGCACCGCCGCGGCAAGTTGAGGAACTCACTTCGTCGAAGGCGATGATGATGTCGACGGTCTTCGCGTTGGTCTTCTCGTTCAGGCGGGGCGCCACCGTATCGAGGCCGGTCAGGTCGAATCCGAGAAAGCGCCTGGGAAAGGCGAAATAGTCGCGGAGAAAATCGAAGCCGCGAAACAACTGGTTATCGTTCGGGATGAGGGCTTCGTTCTCCTCGAACCCAATTTGCCGCAGCATGTCCACCCGCCCCGACTCGACGACCGGATCGCCGAACGCGTCGAGCGCACGAAAATAGACGCCGCGGCAATGAGCGAAGAGCTGCTCGTAGAGCGCGACGGCGTTGGTTTCCTGTCCGAGCAGGTGAAAGCGCAGCGTTTTGACTCGGCATGACGAGAACCGCAATTCAGGCTTGGCCTGCGCCTCTTTGTCCGCGGGCTCGTCCTCCAGCGTGGCCGCCGCCCTCACGGTGAGTTGCAGCCGAAGGCACGCTGCGCAATCCGTTCCAGCGGCCGGAACCAAGGCCTGGACCGCGGCGGTGCTGGTCAAATAATCGGCCTTGACGATATCGAACGGCCAGAGACTCATCGGAGCCGTCAGCGTAAACCGGCAGGCGACATTGCGCTGGGCTTCGCGATAAGTCGCATCGAAATGGGAGCCGCGCGCAATCGTCCGTCCTTGGCGCAACGCCGGATCGCCGTGTTTCGGACTGGCTTGGACGAGCACGAAAGTCGGCGTCGGCGCCAAGTAGTGCGGCGCCAGCTGATCGATCAGGTTTGTGGTGAAATCGGAAAACTCGTGCTTGATCTTGAGCTGCACCCTGGCGGCCAGGAATGCGGCCCCTTCGAGCAGCCCGCCGATCATCGGATCGAGATTGTCGTCGAGCAATCCGCCGAGGCGCTCAGCCACTCCAGGATATTCCTGCGCGAATTCAGCCGCCTGTTCACGAAGGATTGCGAGCTCTAGATTGTAGAACCTGAGGAATTCCCGATTCATCGCCTACAGCCGATCAATTCTGACCTTACCCGAGTCGACTTCCACCTCTGCGATGAATTCGGCCTGAATGTTCACCGGCTCAGCACGAAGCTCTGCGCTGACCAGAAACCGCACGGTTAAAGTGTCGGCCGAGACGGTCTCGTCGCGACGCGCCCTTATCGAATTGGGCGCGAGCCTTGGCTCGAAGGCGCGCAGCGTGGTCTCGATCTCCCGCGCAATTCCGCTCACTTCATTCTCGTCGATCGACCGCCGCACGAGATCAGGAAATCCGAAGTTAAGTATGGACTTGCGAACTTCAGGGGCCGAAGACAAATCCTCGGCCGAATTCAGGTGGGTTGTATTGAACAGGGCGACGAGATCGGAATTGACGAGCTTGCGCAGCTCGCTCTCCGATATTGGAGCTCGCGACGTCGCGCGCCTCGACGAAATGACGCGATCGCCCCGCTCGCGGATGTCGATCGGAACGGCCGCGTCGCGGTCGCGATGCGCGGCGCGGAAGGCGTGCATCAAAGGCGGAGTCAGACGATCTTTTTTTTGAACCGGCGTCGCCACGTCCCCTCACCGTCAACCTTCGCCTTTGTGACGCCTCGGGATCTGTCGAAGGCCACCGCCTGCGCGGAGCTCCCCGGTGAGTTCGTCAAAAATCTGGCGACAAAGCGAACCGCAATGCGGTTGCGAGATCCTAGTCGGTCTTATTCAACTTCGTGTCGATGGTCACATCGGGATGCGCTTCGTCTGCGCCGGTGTCCGCCTGCAGGGTGTAGGTCATCTTTATCTTGGAAAAATTGAGATTCACGGTCTCACTGGGACTGCCTCCACCGGTGGAGTCGCCGATCCCTATGTTGGTGATGAAGACTTCGTTCATCTCGAGCACGACATATTCGAGCGCCTTGTCTCCCGCCGCCTTGCGACTGACGATCTTTCCGGTGGATATGTGTTTTCCCTGCATGCAGAATTTAAGCAGCGTAGGCGACGATTTATCGATCAATTTGGAGACGGTGATATCGGCGACTTGCCCCTTGCCGGCTCCCGAGCCGCCGCCGAAATGCCCCGCGCCCGTATTCGAGGCTGCCCAGCTCCAGTGAAAAATGTCGATTTTTTTCTTGTATGTCTCGTCTTTCAACTCCCCCTCGACGCCCTCGAGAACGAGAAACATATCAGCGGCCATATTGGGTCCTCCTCCGGATTATCGACAAAAAACCAATTCCAAATAATGCACCAGGCCCCGACCAGCGCCGGTTTGCGGGCGGCGCCGGAACTTTCGCGGTTACAGTCGGCGGGTCAGCCCTTGGACTCCGCCAGAGACGCCACCAAACTCATGCCGATATCCATTCCTTCGAGCTGGAAATGCGGTCGCAGCCAGACGCTGGCGGAATAGTACCCCGGATTTTCTTCGTTCGGGATGACGGTGACCTTGGCCCCCGCGAGCGGCTTGCGCGCCTTGGCCTCTTCGCTCGAGTTTTTCGGATCGGCGTCCACGTAGCGGACGATCCAGTTATTGAGCCAGCGCTCGAGTTGATCTTTCTCTTTCGTCGAGCCGATCTTGTCGCGAACCATGCACTTGAGATAGTGCGCGAAGCGCGACACGGCGAACATGTAAGGAATGCGCGCCGACATGTTCTCTGACGCCGTCGCTTCAGTTTTGTCCATGAGCTTCGGCTTGTAGACCGATTGGGCGCCGATGAAGGCGGCCTTGTCGGTGTTCTTCCGATGCACGATCGATATGAGCCCGGCCTTCGACAATTCGGCCTCGCGCCGGTCGGTGATCGAGATTTCGGTCGGGCATTTCATGTCGACGCCGCCGTCGTCGGTCGGGAAAGTGTGCAAGGGCAGATTCAACACCTCGCCGCCCAATTCGACGCCGCGAATTCTCACCGTCCAGCCATATTCCTTGAAGGCGCGATTGATGTTCGTCGCCATCACGTAGGCCGCGTTCATCCAGCCATACTTTTCGCCCTTGTAGCCGTCGGTGTCCTCCTCGAACGCGAATTCCTCGACCGGCTCCGTCTTCGAGCCGTAGGGGAGGCGGGAGAGCACCCTCGGCATGCACAACGCGACAAAGCGGCTGTCCACCTGGTCGCGCAAGCCCTTCCACGCCGCATAGTCGGGCGTATCCATGAGCTTGCCGATATCCCGAGGATTCATCAGATCCCGCCAGGAATCCATGCCAAGGAGATTCGGATCGGCGCCGGTCACAAGCGGGGCGAGCGAGGCCGAGGCGATCTTTGAGAGATCGCGCAGCAACTGCACGTCGACCGGCGAATGGCTGAAGGCATAGTCTGCGACCAGCGCCCCATAGGGCTCTCCGCCGAGCGTGCCGAACTCGCTCTCGTAGATAGATTTGAAGAGCGGGCTCTGGTCCCACCGCGCGCCCGGGTAGTTGTTCTTGAGGTTACGATAAAGCTCGAGCTTTCCGACGTTGAGCACGCGGATCTTGAGCGTCGCGTCGGTTTCGGAATTGAACACGAGATAGTTCAGCCCGCGCCAGGCGCTCTCGAGTTGCTGGAACTCGGGAGCATGCAGCACTTCGTTCATTTGCGCTGAAAGCTTCTCGTCGAGACGCGCGATCATCTCTTCGATCGTGTCGAGAACTTCGCCCTTGACGAGGCTCGAGTCGGCGAGCGCCTGGGTGACGAGCGTCTGGATTGCGTTCTCCACCTCGGTCGCGGCCCGCTCGGTGCGAGGCTTGAAATTTCCTTTCAAAACCTGCGCGAACTCTTCCGCTTCGACTGGCGCCGGCGCGACCGCCGCGGACTGCTGCTCTTGTTGCGTGGCCATGACGGGATTCCTCAATGCGCTTCTTGGGCCGAGTTGCCGCTCGACGGCTTCTGCTCGAGCTTCGTCTTCAGGGCCGCCATCAATTCAGGATCAGCGAGCAGTTTCTTCAGGCCGTCTTCCGCCGCGACCTTGCCGTCCATGTACTTCAATAGATTAGACAGCTGTTCGCGCGCCTGAAGAAGCTTGGCCATCGCCGGCACCTGACGCGCGATGGCGGCGGGCGAAAAGTCGTCCATCTTGGTGAACTTCAGTTTGAGCGAGAGTTTCTCGCCGCCCTCGGCGCTGCCCAGTCTGTTGGGCACTTTCATCGACAGCGCAGGCTCGATCGCGGCCATGCGCTTGTCGAAATTGTCCATGTCGATGTCCAGGAACTTCCGATCGTTCATTTCCGGTTTGGCGACCTGCGAGTCGTTGCCGGAGAGATCGGCGAGGACGCCCATCACAAACGGAAGTTCGATCAGCTTCTCGGAGTCGTACGGGTCTTCGTAGGTGATATGCACGCGCGGCTTGCGATTGCGCGAAATAAATTTTTGCCCAGAGTTGCTGTTCGAGGCCATGGCGTCGCTCCTCGGTTCTAACTCCCACAATCACAGCATATGTGAATGCCGGTGAAGCGCAATACCCAACCCTGCGGCGAGTCCAAAAGCAGCTTCCAAGACAAACAGTAGGCTGACAATGGACCCCGGTCAGTGATGCGGATCACACCCGCGCGAACCACGTCGATCACTCCATGATCCCGTATATCCGCCCCGAACCGCCGCGACTTCAATTCCTTGGTCCCTTCTGATCGGGAACGCGCTTTGGTTGTCGTTCGGCGGTGATTGGGCGCTGCGGCGCCGCGAATTGACAGCTGACGACCGTTCGGCCTAGCAGAGCGCCAATCCTCGGGATTCGCTGGAGTGCGCTCTATTGAAGGGTCTTCTCTCGCTGTGCGCTTTGGCGGTTGTGAGCCTCGCGCCGGCGTCGTCGCTCGCCCAGAGCGCGCAACCGGCCGACAAGACGCCGCCGGCCGAGCCCGCCAAGATCCGCCGTGCCGAGACCATCGTCGACGACAACTGGACAGTGACTTGCGCATTGACCGACCAGAGCGGCGCAAAGCGGCAATGCTCGGCCGTCCTGAGGATCGCTCAGACCGACAAGAACGGGGTGCAGCGCGTCGTCTTCTCCTGGGTGCTCGGCCGTCAGGAGGGCAAGCTCGCAAGCGTCTTCTCTGTGCCGTCGGGCGTGCTCATCCAGCCCGGCGTTGAGGTCAAGATCGGCGACAAGGAGACGCGGAAGCTCGTCTATACGCTGTGCCAGCCGGATCATTGCGAATCGTTACTGCCGCTGGACGAGGTGATGATCAAGAGTCTCAGCGCCGCCTCGACCACCGACGTAACAATCTACCTGGTCAACGGCGCGACGGCGAAGTTCACCATCAACATGAAAGGCTTCGCCCAAGCTCTCGCCGACCTCGGCAAGTAAAGCCGAAGTTGTACGAGAGTCATCGCCGGCGGCGCGATCGCGGTAGCCACTTGTCCTGGCGTGTGCGCCGCCCTCCTGCAACCTTGACAACCAAAAGTTGCGACCGGCGCCCAGGAGTGTGGCGCGCAGGCAACAGGTCCGGACGCAATGGCGCCAAGCGGGCCAATCATCGCCGCAATTCGCCACAAATCCGTTGCGCTTCGGCTTTTCGCGCCGTAACGATTCCGTGAACTGAGGCGTCGCGCAGCATCTCCGCGCCCGAGGGCCGGCCTTCGCGCGGGCGCCAAAGCGACCGCGAGGCGAACCATTTAGGGCGGGGCGAGCAACTATGCGTCGCAATCTCCACATCCAGGGCGGGGCAGCTTCGGATCCATCGCAAGTTCGCCGCTCGCTGCTCAGCGGGGCCTCGGTGGCTTCGCTTGTTTTCGCGGCCGCCCTGGCCATGGCGGGAATGGCGCAAGCGCAGTCCTTGGGCGGCGCGGGCGGGACGGGCGTCAATGACGGCGGCGCCGGCGGCGGCGCCAATCAGGCCGGCGTCGCGGGCTCCGGGGGGGCCGCGGGCGGTTCGGCCGGTACGTCGCCTGGCGGCGCGGGCGGAAATGCAACATCGGCCACGACCGACGACAACTCCGGTCCTGGCGGCGGCGGCGGCGGCGACGGAAGTTTGCTGGCGCCAGGCGGCGGCGGCGGCGGCGCGGGCGGGGCTGGCCACGGCAACGGCGGGGGTGGCGGCGGGGGCGGCGGGGGAGCAGGCGAAGCGCCAGTTGGTTTCGGTATAATTTTTCAGGGGGAGTTCACCCTTAACGGCGGCGCAGGCGGCGCCGGTGGCGCCGGCGCAGGCACCGGCAATGGGGGCGGCGGCGGCGGCGGCGGTCTTGGCGCCATCATTCCGGGTAATGTCGGCACCAATCCAGGGTCACCGACTTTTGTGATCTTCAACGGCGGCGCCGGCGGTGTTGGCGCCGCCGGGGGCGCGAGCGGGGCGGGCGGCGTGGGCGGCTTGGGCGGCGCCGGCCTCGAGCTTAGCGGAAGTACTAACCCTTCTAACGGGCCGATAACCGGAAACGGGGGCGCGGGCGGCGCCGGAGGAACCGGCGTCACAGGCGGAGTTGGCGGCGCCGGCGGCGCCGGAATCCTCTTCGCCGGAACGGGCATGACTCTGTCAGTCACAAACGGCAGCTCCGTGCTGGGAGGCGCTGGAGGCGCGGGCGGCGGATCGGGGGCCGCCGACGGCGCCGGCGGCGTCGGCATTCAGGGCTCCAACGTCACGATTGTGAACTCAGAGTCCATCACCGGGGGCGCCGGCGGCGGAACATCGGGCGCCGGCGGCGCCGGCATTCAGGGATCGAACATCACAATTTCGACTCCGACGGGAAAGATAGCCGGCGGAATGAACGGAGGCGCGGGACAGGCCGCCGCGATCAATCTCATCAGCGGCGCGAACACGCTGACAGTCGGGTCAACCTCAACGAACATCAGCGGCGCGATCAACATCACCGCCGGAAGCGTCACAATCGACCAGACGGGCAATGCCGGCGGAACGTTGGGCGGCTCGAGCCCAGTCACCGGGGCTGGGTCGGTGGAGATCAAGACTGGCTCGAACACGCTCACCTTGAACGGCGCCAACTCCTACACCGGCGGCACGACGGTCGACGCATCGAGCACGGTCGTGGTCGGCGCGACCGGCGCGTTCGGAACCGCTGGCGTCACGCTCAATAACGGATCCTCGCTCAGTCTTACGAATAGCGCCGGGATCAGCAATGCGATCACCGTGAATGGCGATCCGGATTTCAGCGCCGCGCCCGCGACGACATCGGTCGTGTCCGGCGCTATCACCGGGACGGGGGCCGTCACCATCAACGCCATAGCCGGGAGCACGGGGACCATCGAGTTCACGAATTCCGGCAACACCTACTCGGGCTCGACGACGATTTTCGCGGGCGCCTTGGCTCTGTCAGGGTCCGGGACCATCGCCGACTCAAGCGGGCTGTCTCTTGCGACCGGCGGCACGTTCGACATTTCTGGCGTGACGACGGCCGGGGGCGCGTCGATCATGAGCCTGGGCAACACCGCGTCTGGCCAAACCGGAACGGTCGCGCTCGGCGCACAAACCCTGACCCTCACCGGGGCGCTGACGACGTTCGGCGGCGTGATCGAGGACGGCGGCATCCACGGTGGAACAGGCGGCGGGCTGACGCTGGGCTCGACGGCGACCGGGGTAGAAACGCTGACTGGCGCGAACACCTACACCGGCGACACCACAATCAACGCCGGGACACTTCAAGTCGGCGGCGCTGGCGCTTTAGGGACGGAGAACCCCGGAAATAACTACGCTGGCAAGATCGTAAACGACGGGACGTTTGAATATTCGAGCAGCGCGAACCAGACGCTTTCCGGAGTCATCTCTGGAACCGGGCAGCTTACCAAGGACGCAAGCACGACGTCCGTGCTGACGTTGACCAACACGGACACGTATTCCGGCCGGACAAACGTTGTCGCCGGCACGCTCGCCCTCTCGGGTATGGGCTCTATCGCGGATTCAAGCCAAGTGCTCATTGGGGCAGGTGGGACATTCGATATTTCGCAGGTGACGACCGCGGCGACGACACCCCTTCCCGGAACGCCATTGGGCACATCAATCGTGACTTTGGGCGACTATCCAACGACCGCCTCGGGGGCGGTCCCGACGGAATTGGTCGCCTTGGGATCCAAGACCCTGACGATCACTAATGGCTCGACGACCTTCTCGGGGACGATTCAGGACCCCGGCATTGGCAGCGGGATGGGTGGCAATCTGACAATCGCTGGCGGCACGGAAACCTTGGCGGGGGTGAACACCTATACCGGGCAGACGACGATTGCGCCGGCCGTTCCCGGGACGGCGGCGGTGCTGGCGCTGAAGGGGTCGGGCTCGATCGCCGACTCGACCGGCGTTTTCATCGCCGCCGGCGGGACGTTCGACATTTCGCAGATGACATCTCTTTCGACGACCCCGATCCCGCCCTTGACGCCATCGACGGCAATGGGCGCGTCAATCGTGACTTTGGGTGATTATCCAACGACCGCGTCGGGTGCGGTCCCGACGGAATTGGTCGCCCTGGGATCCAAGACACTGACCATAACGAATGGCTCGACGACCTTTTCGGGGACGATCCAGGACCCCGGGATCGGCAGCGGGACGGGCGGCAATCTGACGATCGCCGGGGGCATGGAGACCTTGGCGGGGGTGAACACCTATACCGGGCAGACGACGATTGCGCCGGCTGCTCCGGCGGCCTCGGCGGCGCTGGCGCTAAAGGGGTCCGGGTCGATTGCCGAACTCGACCGGCGTGTTCATTGCGCCGAGTGGGACGTTCGACATTTCCCAATCGACCCTGACGGCGCCCCCCGGGGTGTCGATCAAGACCTTGGGCGACTATCCGACAACAGCCGCGGGTCCGGTCGCTACGGAACTGGTTTACCTCGGGGCACAAACCCTGACCATCACGAACGGCTCGACGACGTTCTCAGGAAATATCTCCGACATTGGCGGCATTAACAACGTGGGTGGTGGCGGACTCACTCTGACCGGTGGCACGGAAACGCTTGCCGGCGTCAACAACTATACGGGCGCGACGAATGTCAACGGTGGGAATCTCGAGGTCACCGGCAGCATCGGCTCGACGAGGCCGACCAGCGAGGTCAACGTCGCTCAGGGGGCGACTCTAGGCGTTAGCGGCTCCGTTGTCTCCAGCGGCAATGTGACGAACGCCGGGGCCGTGACCGTCTCGACGAGCGGCAGCGTTACCGCTGGCCTGGTCAATACAGGGACGGTGACCAACGCAGGGACCTGGACCGGGTCCGGCGCCAACAACGGCGGCACGATCGACAACCAAGGGACGTGGACAGGCGCGATCGCCAACAATTCGGGCACATTCACGAACGAGGGAAGCGTTTCCGCCGGCCTGACCAACAGCGGCACGGCGACCAACTCCACGACCGGGATGATCAACGGCGGCGTCATCAACTACGGGACCTTCACGACGACAGGCATGGTGAGTGGCGGCCTGACGAACGAAAGCACCGGGACAGTTTTCGCTCAGGGCACGATCAACGGCGACATTCAGAACCTCAGCAATTTCGTACCCGGCGCGTTTCCTGCGCTGACGACCGGCGGATTCACGGTCACGGGCGACCTCTCTTCGAACGGCGCGTTCACCAACAAGCGGCGGGGTCGCGATCCCGCAGACCTCAACGCTCGCGGTGACAACATTCGTCAACGGCGGCATCCTTGACATCCGGGCCGGCAACTCGGTCGCGACCACGGCCACGATCAGCGGAAATTACTCGGCGCAGAACGGAGCCCAGATTGACCTCAGCGTCAACGGCGCCGCAACCGGGCAACAGGCGAATTTCTTGAAAATCACCGGCAACGCAAGCGGCGGTTCCACCACGGTTGCGGTAACCGCTCTCACCCAGACGCTGTTTACGAATAACATTCCGATCATCAGCGTCGGCGGCGGCGGGACGCCTTCGAGCTTCGTCGCTCAAAGCAACAGCCTCAACCTCGGTAATCTGTTGACGTACGGCGTCACTCAACAGGGCAATACGTACTACCTGTTTACCAGCCTGAACACGCAGGCCATCGGACCGATCGCTGGCAGCATCGGCGCAGCGGTGAGCGCGGCTTCGACCAGCTTTTTCCAGGGCTCGACGGCGTTTATCGGCGCGCCAGCCAACCCGGCGCCCAACCAGGTCGACGGAGGGGTGTGGACCCGCGGCGCTACCGGCATGAACACCGACAAATCCGTGGTGACCACGAACGTATTCTCGAATCCGACGGATCTAAAGACAGACCTTCATTTCTCGGGGTACCAGGTCGGATCGGACCTCGGAATGTTCAATATCCAGAACAGCGGCTGGAACTTGCACGGGGGCGTGACCGCGGGCGAATACGTCGCCTCGGCAAGCGAAGCGAATTTCGGCCAATCCAATTCGTCCTACACGGTTCCGTTCCTGGGTCTGTACGGGGCGGTGACCGGCCATGGGTTCTACGCCAACGCGCTCGTTCGCCATGACTTCTGGAACGGGAGCATACTCAGCCCTAACGCCGGCCTCACCAACGCGCCGATGACCGGCAATGGCAATGCGGCGACGATCGAGACCGGATACCAATGGTCCCTGCCCAACGGGTTTTTCGCGACGCCTTCTGCCGGATTTGCCTATACCAGAGCAACCTTTTCGCCTCTGACGCTGCTGCCAACGACCACGACCTCGGCGAATGTGCTCTATCTCGGCGCGGTGCAATCCGACCTCGGCCGTCTGGGACTGCAAGTCGGCTACAGGATGGCGACGTCGGACTGGGTCGTCATTCCTTCTGCGAACGTGTCTGTGTGGCACGAGTTCGCCGGCGCCATTCCTTCGGTGTTCACCAATTTCACACCGGGTCAAAACATCTTCAGCGACAATATTTCCGAAACGCGCATCGGCACCTTCGGTCAGTTCGGTCTGAGTTTGGCGGCCCAGCCGCTCAACGACCCTCGCTGGACCGCGTTTGTTCGTGCGGACTACCGGACAGGCGCCAACATCAGCGGAGCCACATTGACGGGCGGCTTCCGCTATCAGTTCTAGCGAAAGCCGCGATCCCTCAGTAGCTGATGCCGATCAGCTGGGAGCCTGGGCACAGCAGGCTCCAAGAGTTGGAGCCAGTGCAATTTGGCGCGCCGCCTTCGATCGTTCTTAAGAGCGAGCCCGCCCCGGCGCTGACGGCGACAAGAATTGGATTTGGGGCTTCCGTCCCAGCGGTAGCGGTCGAATGCGCCCTAGATGCGTGATGCGCAAAGCTTCTATGGCGATGACGAATCGGCATGGCAGGCGCCGGCGGACGCGCTGGGATCCCACACAGCCCGGTACCGCCGTCGCATGGAACGCCGCCGTCGGAACTGACGACCGTCATCTCCGGATCGGTCATCTGGAGCGGGTCAGCTCGAGCAATTCCGCTGTTCAGAGCCAACCCGAGCGCCGCCAAGGCGCAGAGCCCTTCGAATCGGATGGTCGCCATGAGTGACGTTCCTCTCTGTTACCGAACCTCAAGGTATCAGGTTGAGGTCCAATGCGCCACGATGGAACGCGGAGAGACCCAACAGGTTCCTACCGGAAACGCTCACTTCCTCGTCAAAGGCGTTCAAAACGCCGGAATATAGGGAATATTGGGCGCGGCTGGCTTGGACGCGACCGGTTTCTGCGCCCGCGCGTCCGGGGCCGCTGACTTTCTGGCCGGCCCGGTGTCGGCGTCGACTCGCCTTGGCGTTGCTGGCTTGATCAGCGGGATTCGCGCTGGCGCCGGCGGCTGCTCAGGCCGCGCCCACACCCTCTGATGAACGGGCGCCGGCGGCGATTCGGCAGGAGAAACGGACGCGGTCGCCGCAGCCGGAACGCTCGGAGCCGGAGGCGCGGAGCAGACCACAAAGTCCTGACTCGTCAATTCCTCGACGAATCCCGGCGTGATCCTGGGCGCGTCGACATTGGTCGCGTGCCGCGCTTTGAGGTAGTCGGTCAAGGCCTTGACCGTAGGGTCGTCGAAGCGGCCGCTGATCCCCTTCGGGACATAGCAGCCTACGCGCTGCAGTTCCTTTTGCGCCGCTGTGACGCGCTCATCAACCTCGGCGATCGCCCAATCAAGTTCGGCGCCGACAGAGCCGCACCGGGAATTCTTTTTCAGCGCTGACAGGTTGGCCCGCGAGTCTTGGACAAACAGGTCGATCGCGGCAAACTTGGCGTGCTCGTCGGCGCAGATCTGGGCCGAACGCAAGCTCTCCCCGTCGAGTTTGGCGATCATCTGCGACGCGGTCTGGCGCACCGCGTCGCATTTCAGGCCGTTGAGCGCGCTCTTGAGCGCATCCTCATTCTTCTGGTCGATGCTGGACAAGGTCTTTTGATCGGCGACGCAGACCTTTGCCTGATTGGCGGCGACATCCTTGATCGCCTGATTGGCCGCCGCCGGCGCCGCCGGGCAGATCGACTGCGAGCCAAGTTTCTGAATCGCGGCGGTATCTCCGGCGTCCTTCAGTTCGGCGATGCGCGCCTGATCGCGCGCGCAGGCGTCGGCGATCACCCTCGCGGCGTCCTCGGCGGCTTGCTTCTTGCGCTCCTGCTCTTCGAGCGCAGCCTGCTGCTTCTGCCTCTCGTCCTCTTTCTTCGCCGCCTCTTCGGCTTCGCGCGCCTGACGAGCGGCCTCGTCCGCCTTTCGCTGTTCTTCCGCTTTGGCGGCGGCATCCGCCTCAGCCGCGAGTTTCTGCCTTGCCGCGGCCGCCTCTTCCGCCAGTCGCTTCGCCTCGGCTTCCGCCTTCGCGGCCTTATCGATCGCCTCTCGAGTGTGCTCAGCCGCCGCCGCATCCCATCTGCGCTTATTCTCGGCGATCCTCTCCTCGTCAGCCTTTCGATCAGCCTCGATTTGCGCCCGCTTCTCGGCCTCAGCCTTGTCGCGGGCTTCTTTCTCGGCCCTCTCCTTGATCAACCGATCCTGCTCGGCGGCGAGTTTCTTTTGCTGTTCCTCCTCGACTTCGGCCTGCTTTTGCCTGGCTTTCTCCTCCTCTGCTTTTTTCGCTTTCTCGGCTGCGTCGCGCTCTTCGTCCCGCTGCTTCAACTCGAGATAGTCCAGTCTCGTCTGCGCGTCGTCGGCTTGGGGAGTGTCCGGAAAGTCCTTGATGAATTGCCGAAGCGTAACGGGATTATTTGCGCTGTTCGATTTATGGATGCGAAGCCATGCATCCTCGGCGGTCTCGGTTGGATTGAGTATGACGTTGGTCGTCAATTCGTCGAGCGCGATTTGCGGATGCTGGGTTTTTTTGGTGCTCGCATAGACTTCATTCTGAACGATCCCGAACACGTCCCGAATCTTGGCGTTGGGTTCGACGATATGCGTGACGAACGACTGGGCGAACGGACTGTTTTGGCTTCCCTGTCCGTCGAGCGCCTCCTTCCCGGCTTCCGCGGAGTAGAAGATGATCAACCCGTCGGCGTTGCTGATCGTGTGGAGGCTCGCAAACCCAGAGGTTACGCCGAGTTCGGGTAAAGACCGCGAGGCAACGTGGCCGCGATGGGTGGGGTCTGCGCGGCAGGCGTCGAGGATGATGATTTTGGTCTTTCGCGCTTTGCCAGCTGCCTTCACCACGAGATCCATCGACACCGTGTCGAATTCGATATCGTTGATGTCGGCGAGCTTCGTGTCCACCGGCAGGAAGTAATTCTCGTCGGCATATTGCACGCCGTGACCGGCGAAATAAAACAACGCTACATCGGACTTCGTCGCATCGCGGGCAAATTCTTTCAGTGACGCCTCGAAATCCTGCTCGCCAACATCCGTCTTAAGGGTAACTTTGAACCCAATCTTGGTTAACGCTGCGGCCACGGCGACGGCGTCGTTTCCCGGGTTTGAGAGCTCCTCTGCGGCAACATATTTCGAGTTGCCGACGACCAGGGCGACTCTCGTTTCCGCGGTGTCAGCGCGCGCTGCCCCCAAGCCGCCCAGCATAGCTGTCGCAGCGAGCAGACCTCTCAGGATTGACGGCCATGGCGCGTGCATAGGCTCTTAAATATCCGACCCGCAGACTTCGCGCTTCAAACGATTTTGACGTCCAACCCGATCAATATGTAGCTGCCGCTGTAAATTGGCAATGCCGGCATTTTCGCCCGCCAAAGCTGATGGACAGGGTCGCTCCGCCGAACTCTCCATATGCGCAAATGCCTCCAAGAAGTGGGCCCTGGCCCGGCCAAAACGCGGTTCAATTCACGAATTTGAAGTAGTCGGCCTCGACCGAGGCCGAGGACCGGCGTGCTTCATCCACCAAGAGAGGAGCGATCGATTTCAGCGACGTCGGACGCAAAGTCTCCAATGTCGAGATCGGGCTGTCAGACGCTATCGCGAGAAGCATCTGCATCGGGCCTATTGAGTCGCCGCGGGGGGCGGCCCGGATGCTGAACGTCGCAGCGCCGCCGC
This sequence comes from uncultured Alphaproteobacteria bacterium, assembly GCA_963761435.1. Classification (GTDB taxonomy): domain Bacteria; phylum Pseudomonadota; class Alphaproteobacteria; order Rhizobiales; family Beijerinckiaceae; genus Roseiarcus. The sequence goes on from CAVXHJ010000024.1 coordinate 90,319, forward strand.
CCTGCTGTGTCTTCGCGTCGAGGCGATGAACGACGCCGTCGTTATCGACCAGAACGAGATAGAGGCGGCGCCCGTTCAAGTTGGAAATTGTGCCCGCCAATGGCTTGCCGCGCCCGATGTCGTATTGGTCGAGCTCGATGAGCGGGGTCTCTCCTTCCGCGCCGAGGCGAATCAGATCGAGCGCGGGACATTGGTCGGCCGTAATCCTGGCGCCCCTCAAGTCCGCCTCGACGCCAACCTCACTCTTGTATGCCGCATCGAAACGAAGGAACGGCTCGAGTTCACGACCGACCACTTCGTAGGCGTGAGGTCGATCGGCTCCGGGTCGCGGCTTGACCAGGAAACAATCGCCTCCGTCAAACGCCGCTGCGAACGCGCGACCTCTTTCGACAGGCGAAAGCGGCGCCGCGGGCGGCGGCTCGAGCCGAGCAACCGGACCGCTGTCGACTGCGGGGGGTTGAGAATCGGCAGGCGCGGTTTCGGCATGCGGCGCGAGCTGAGCCATCGGACCGCTATCGGACGAAGGGGTTTGAGCGGGGGTCTGAAGAGCAGGGCCGGCTTCCGGCTTCGGCGCGGAGCTATTGATCGGCGCCGCCGCCGGCGAGGGCTCGATTCGAGCGACTGGACCGTTATCGGCCGCATCGGGCTGAGGATTGGACGCGGCGTCCGGCCTTGTTGGAGCAGGCGAGGCGGATTCGTCGGCGGGCGCCGGCGGGGGCTCGATCCGAGCGGGCTGACCACTATCGCTCCCGGAAATCTGAGGAGCAGGCGCCTTGTCCGGTTCCGGAGCGCGCCGCGCGGTCTCATCGACGGGCGCAGTCAGCGCCGGCGCCTGCTCGATCCGCGCGATTGGGCTGTTCTCGCTGGAGAGAGCCTGAGCAGCAGGCGCGAACTCAATATTCGGCTTATGCGGAGCGGGTTGGACGGGAGGAGCGATCGGCGCGATCGGCGTTTCTGTCGCCTTCGGCTTCGCGCGCTCCGCAACGACGATAGTCGCCGACATCTCCGCCGTCTTGCCATTGTGGTTGTCGGTGGCGACAATTTGCATTGTAGCGCTGCCGGCGCGGGTGGGAGCGCCTTCGATTTGGCCTTTCCCCTGGCCGAGATCGCTGAAGGTCATGCCTTCGGGCAGTCGGTTCGCGGTGAGCCGCAGCCCCTTGCCGCTGCGATCCTCGAAGGGCGGCAGGCCCGCGCGATAATGTTCGCCCATCGTTGCGGCCGGGAGCTTGATGTCCTGCGGCGCCCGCGGCGCCAAGCCGGCGGCAAGAGTATCGGCGATCTCGGCGGAGCCGGGAGCGTGCTCCGCCGACGCATTGGGCGCCGGAGGCGGAGCGGGCTCCGGCCTCGTCGCGGACGCGCTCGCCTCGGGAGACGGCGCAGGGGGAGCGGCAACCGGCGTCTCAGTGTGCGCCACCGGCGCGGAAGGCGGAGTTGCCGGCGGCGGCGCGGATGCAACGATCGCCGGCTGAGGTTGTTCTGCCGGCGGCGGGGCAGGGGCTGCGGGCGGCGGTGCCGGGCTCGTCGATTGTTCCGTCAGGGGCGGCGCGGTTGGCGTCGGTTCTCGCTGCTTGAGCGGCGGCAGCGCCTTCACGGGCGTCTCGGATACGGATGGAGGTTTGCCGGCGCCCGTCGGCGCCCGCGCGACGACGGATCGACCCCATTGCGCGAGATCGTCGCGAAGGAAATAGGCGGTCCCGCCGACGCTTCCGAGCGCGATCACCGCTCCGAACAGGGCCGCCGCCCGACCGCTGCCAGACGGGCCGGCGCCCTGCGCTCTTCGCGCCCGCGACGCCGCCAGGACTTCCTCGCGCGACTCCCATGCCGCCACCGCGGCCATGCTCTCGGGACGGTCGGCCGGCAAGGGCCTCAGCATTTGCTGAATAAGCGGGCGGATTGTTGGATCGATGCTGGAAAGATCCGGCGCGACGCGGCGCTTCGCGATCGCCTCGACTTCGGAGCCGCTCATGTCGATCGGGCGACCGCGCAGCGCCGCCGCGAGCACGAGGCCGAAGCTGTAGATGTCGGACTTGAATGTCACTTCCCCGCCCGCCAAACCGAATTGCTCGGGCGAGGCGTAATTGTACTTGCCGGCGAACCGGCCGCCGATGATCGAGACCTCGGTTCGCCTAACGGAACGCGCGATGCCAAAGTCGATGACCTTGGCATTCCGCACGTCGTCACCCGGCAGGATGATGTTGTCGGGCGAGATGTCGCGGTGGACGACTCCGTAACGGTGCGCAGCGTCGAGCGCCAAGCCGACCCGCTTCTGCAGGGTTCTGACGTCGGCCAGAGGCAGCGGACCCGAGGAAATTCTCTTCGTCAGCGACTCGCCGTCGACAAACTCCGTCGCCAGATACGCTCGTCGTAGTTCCGGATCGATGGAAAATACAAAGTATCGGACGATGGCTTCGTGCGCCAGACTGTGAAGGATCGACGCCTCTCGTCTGAAGAGCTCGAATATCTCCGGATCATTTGAAAATTCGGGGCGGATCATCTTGATCGCCACCGGGTCCCGGGTCTGGATGTTGAATCCCCGATAGACCTCGCCCATTCCTCCGTGGGCGATGAGGCTCTCGATTTCGTAAATGCCGTTGAGGCGCACCCCCGGCCTTACGCTTCCGAAGGCCGATGGCTGAAATACGGTTCGTTCCTCCACAGCGCTCCCGCCCCAGAGATGATGTCCGAAGTGAATCGATTGCTCTGTCCGTATCTGGGCTGTCAAAGGTAGCGCCGAAACACGACCGGGGGAACCCCAATTTGCCTATCTGGACAAAGTTCTAGGCGCTGTGACGCCGATCACAGCGGGCGTTTGACGTCGGGCATAGCGTTGCCGTAGTTTTTGGCGAGCGCCTGCATGCGCGGGCCCAGAAAGTGGGGAACTTTGATGCGTGCGTCATCGACATTCCTTCTTGGCGCGGCTGTCAGTCTGGCGATAGGGACGGCTGGCGTTCTTGCCCCGGCTCATGCCGATCCCGCCTACACTCCGGATAGGGTCGTCAATGCTTTTCTCAAGGAGAAGGCTGACGCTGAGGCGTACAAGGCGGGCAAATCTCGCAGTGTCTGCATTGGCACGGCGGAGGATTGCAAGAATCAGCGGGCCGAACCGCCAGCGCCGGCGCAGGAGCATTTCGATCTCCTGGTGAATTTCGAATTCAATTCCGACCAGCTGACCCAAGCGGCGAAGGAAAATCTAGTCCAGTTCGCCAAGGCGCTGCAGGATCCGCGCCTCAAGGGTGAGAAATTCGAGATCGACGGCCACACCGATGCGGTCGGCGCCGAAATATATAATCTGGATTTGTCGGAGCGCCGCGCCAACGCCGTCGTGTCCTATCTGGCCGCGCAAGGCATCGATCCATCGCTGCTGTTGCCCAAGGGATTTGGCAAGTCGAAGCCTCGGGTGGCCGACCCCTATAGTGCGGAAAACCGTCGGGTGGAAACTCATCTGCAAGAGTAGCCGGCCGGCTTTGGTCTGAGAGCTCTCGGGGCCTGGCCGCATCGGTGAAAGAATTTGCCTTGCGTTCGAGCCAGGAATGGCCGGACGGCGGTTTTGCCGGTATTGGGATAGGCAGATTTCATCGAAGGTTTCCACGTGACCGGACGTGGCGGCTATGTCGTCCTTGCGGCGTCAATTCTTGTCGCATGCCTGTGTGCGGGCCTGATTGCTTGGCGCCTTGCCGGGTCGCGGACGAGTCAGCCGCCGCCGGCTGAGCCGGCCAAACCGGCCGAGGTCGCGGCGAATCGGCCGGCCGCAAAAATCTCACCCATCATCGATGCGCCCGGAGAACCCGTCCTCGTGCGCCGGGGCGCGGTCACGGCCCCGAAGGAGCTGCTCATCGCCGTCCCCGCAAAGGTGAGTCAGGATGCGCCGAAACTGAAGGTTGCAGCCTACTTCGTCGATTCCGCGCTCGTTTCGACGAATGGCGGATATATGGGGAAGTTCCCGGAGACCGGTCAGGACGCGGACGCGCTCGCTCTCCAGCTCGAGGTGAATTCCGACCAGGGGGCGGGCGCGCAAACCCAGGCCCAAATCGATGCAGGCTGGGACGACGATGCCGCAGGCGCGGACCCCGCCGTTTACGCGCAAGGCGAACCCTTGACGAGCGCCAACAGCAACCAGCTTGAGATCGACGCCGGCGGACCGCAGGGCCGGCCGCAAATCAAAGACACGATTCTGCGGACGCCGGTGGCCGAAAAGATCAGCGATCTCCTCATCGCCAACGGCTACAGCGAGCAGAGCGCGCGGATGATCGAGAACGCGGCCAAGCAATCGTCGCATGGCATGGATACGCTGCCGTCGCAAAGCGTGGCTCTCGTGGTCGGCGACCTCGACGTGACCGGCGAATATCGCGCGAAGCAAATGGCGATCTTCGAGAACGGAGAATATGTCGTTACGATCGCTGCGAAAGACGACGGCGAATACGATGAAGCGGCCGAGCCGGTCATACCGCCAGGGTGGCTCGACGATTCAGGAAACACAGTCGACGCGGCGACGCATTTCACCCTTGCTGACGGCGTCTACAGCGCGGGTCTGCGCAACGGAATGCCGGACGCCATCATCCGCGAAGCCATTCAGCTTGTCGGTCGCTATGTCGATCTGCGGTCGCCGCTCCAGGCGGATCAGTCCATGCGCATCCTGTTCGAGCACGATTTTCGTGACAAGGCCAAGTCGACCGGCAAAGTCATCTATGTCGGGCTGCGCGGCGGCGGCGCCGCGGTCGATTGCTATTCCTTCGAGGGCAACGACGGATTCTTTCGCTGCTTCGATCCAAAGGGCGGAGAGTCCAAAGGCAGGCCGGCGAGTTTAGGCAATAGCGGCGCGACCAGCGTCGGCGGCGTCCTCGCGCCGATCCGGGGGCGCCGGTGACATCGCTCTACGGAATGCGGTTCCATCCGATCCTGCATATTCTGCGCATGCATGCGGGCATCGACTTCGGCGCCCCGGTGGGCTCGGAAGTCCGCGCCGCGGCCGACGGAGTTGTCGAATTCGCCGGTCCGGCCCAAGGCTTCGGCAACCACGTCAAAATCAAACATGCCGGTTTCGAGACGTCCTACTCGCATCTCTCCGAGATTCCCGAATCCATCAAGCCGGGCGCGGTCGTCAAACAGGGCGATGTCGTCGCCCTTTCGGGCAACACCGGCTTGTCGACGGGGCCGCATCTGCATTTCGAATTCTACCTCAACGGCGATGCGGTCGATCCCCTGCCGCACCTCGGCGCCGAAATCCAGACGGCCGCGGCGACATTGGCGGGTCCGGCTGGCGGCGTGGCCGCCGCGGCCCTCGCCTCCTCTCCTGGCGCGAGCGCCGCGGAGATCGCCTCCTTTCCGGCGATAAAGGCCTATATCGACGACACGCTGGCGCACTTGCCGAACTTGTGAAGCCGCGGCTCCCGATCGCCGGGTTTCCGCGATCGCGCCTTACGTGTCCTCGGTCGCCTCCTCCTCGCAGTCGACGACAATGATCGAGACATTGTCGTGCGCGCCGCGGTCGAGCGTCAAATCAAGCAGGTCGTCGCAGGCTTTCTGCGGCTCCCCTTCCACGATGAGCGCCGCGATCTCCTCGTCCCTGACGTGCCCGGTCAATCCGTCGCTGCACAACAGGAACCGATCCCCGGCATAGATCGGTCCGTCGACCAGATCGAGCTCGGCCTGATCCGTCGCGCCAAGCGCCCGGGTCACCACATTGCGGCGCGGCCAGGACCTCGCCTCCTCTTCGTCGAGCAGCCCGCGGTCGATGAGCTCCTGGACCTCGGAATGATCGCGCGAGACCCGCGAAAGCTCGTCGCCGCGGCGCAAGTAGGCCCGGCTGTCGCCGCACCAGACGCAAGCAAAGTGGCTCCTGTGGACCATGAGCGCGATCAACGTCGTGCCAATGACGGCCGCGTCGCGGGACAGCGAAAGCGCGCGCAATTCAGCGTTGACACGCATGATTTTGCGCTCGAATTCGCCGAGCAAATCCGCGGCCGAAGCGCTCGGCGCGAGCGTCCCCAACGCGTCGATGACGGAGCGACTCGCGACGTCTCCGCCGCCATAGCCGCCCATCCCGTCTGCGATTGCCCAGAGACCGATCTCCGGCTTGGCGAGTACGCTGTCCTCGTTGATCTTTCGCACCAGTCCGACGTGCGTGACGCAAGCCATTCGAAAATCGAACGCGCCCTTCATCACGCTTCTCCCAACGCCGTTGCTTCCGCATCGACGAAGGCGCCGGTCAGCAGGTCGGCGAAGCGTGTCGCGGGAGGAAGTCCTACCTCGGACAGAGCGAGCGGCGGAAAACCTTCGCCGCCGATCGTCCACCAGAAGGATTGGGAGGCGAAAGCCTGGCGATGGCCGAATCGCCGGGCGGCAAGAAAGGCCAGCGAAATCGGCCGGTCGGCATTGCGCGCCAATACGCCGCCCTCGGGCAGTTGCCGCAGTCCCGCGACCGGCGTCGATCGGGGCCCAAGGACAGGCGGAGGCATCGTTGCGACCCGGTCGGCGATTGTCTCCAGCACCGCGCCGGGCTCGAGCGCGCCGAGAAGGATGGCCTCCGCTCCCTCGCACCAATCGTCGTTGGGCTCGAGTTCCGGCGGCGCCAGCGAATCCTCGCCTTCGCCGACAAATATCGCGAGCGGAAAGGATCGGCCCACGCCGTCGACCGAGGGCATGAGCGCGCCGAGCGTCGCCTCGCCGAAAAAACCGGCCCCTAGCCAGAAGCGCCAGATCGGCGCGCGATTGTAAGCCTCAGCCCATCCCGGCCCGAGCATCTGCTTCGACGTCGCGACGCCGGCCTGAAGCCACGGCTCCCAAACGTCGAGGAAGCGGCGGGAGGCGTTGGCGCCGATGAAGTCGCGCTTGGCCGGCAACTTGCCGAAGAGCCCCGCCGACATCAGCGCTCACAATCCGTTCGGACACCTGAACTGCCGGAGCGACGGCATGCTCAGGGGGTTGGTGAGGGACGAGGAGGTGAACTGGTACGAGACTTCGCGGCCGAAGACGACGAAACTGACCTTGAGCGCATTGCCGCTCTGAATTGATGAACCAGCGTCGACAAGCCGAAAGAGCGCCCAGGCGCCGGTCCGCTCCAATTTGGATTGGCGATCGGGCATGTCCGGGGCCATCACGATCGACGATTCGCCTGCGCCGGCTCCCGGCCACGCCACATTGGCCGCGGCGAATGGCGCGCCTTGTTGAGCGACGACCGTCGCGCCATTGATCGAGAGTGTCGCCGTCTGCGCGTCGCTGCTCAGCGTCAGCGGCTTCACTTCGAAAGTAACGTTCGGCGAGCCGCCTCCGGTCGGAAAGAACGCGTCGCGGATGTCGGCCGCCTGCTGGAATTGCCGCAGCGTCGTCTCCGAGAGCTTGCGCGTCAGATTCGGATTTGCCTTCCAAACCCAGGGCTTGCCGGTGCGGCTAACCAGCGGATCGAGATTGGCCGCGAAGAATTTATCGATGACCCCGCCAGGCGCGAACAGCTTGGCGAAATCGCCCAGGGGCACGTCGCGGTCGCTTTTGACGAAAGGATAGCGGTTGGCGACGATCTGCTGGCAGGGCCCGGTGACATTCTCAGCCATCGCTTCGGCGATTTGGGCAATCGAACTCGCGTTTGCGTCGCCCGCCGCGTCCTTGGCGACCCGATCGATCATGCCGGCGACCGGCTGGGGCAGGCGTGAGACGTTGGCTCTGAGGCTCGCCACCTGAACCTCCACCTGCTCGAGCGCCTGCTTGGCTTGAGCGGGATTTTCCGCCGCGAGGACAAGTTGGCGGTCGAGCTCACTCAGATTCTCGAGCAACGCGTCGATCGGCCGCGAGCCGGGCTGACCGTCGACCATGATCTGGAACGGCTTGAAATAGGCCTCTATCGCAGCCCCCGGGACCTCCGGCGGCGGATCGCCAGCCTTGCGTTGCGACTTCATCGCCAGGTCGATCGCTTCACGCCCAGTCGCGCCCAATCGCTTGGCCGCCTCGCCGAGGGCCGCCTGTTTGGCCTGGCCGGCCGCGTCGTTTTGCGCCTGCGGCTTTGGACGTTCGCGCGTGAGGGCGGTTTCGTCGCGAATGGACTCGAAGATCAGCCGGATGGGCGAAGTGAGCGCCGAAGCTGCGCTGAGCTTCAGGTATTTCGGCTTGTCATTGAGCAGCGGCTTCAATTGCAGATTGTTGATCGCTGCCGTCCAGGCGGCGATGAAGTCTCTTCCGTAAAGTTCGAGGATGCCCGGATAAAGGCTGACATATTGCTGCTTGACCGCGTTCTCGTCGCCGGAGGGGCCGAGCACCCAGTTCTCCTTCTGCAGTTGGTCGGCGATCGTCTGCATGTGGTCGAGAAGCGCGGCGTAGAACCCCTCATAGGTGAAGAATCCCGGCACGCGGATCGTGTCGAGACCGGCGCCGTTCGCGGCCTCGAACACCAGCGCCATGTCCGGCCCGCCACGATCCAGGGCGACCCAGTCTTCGATCGCCTCGTTGTGCGCCTCCGATTTCAAGAGCGTATAAGCGCGCTCCGCCACGCGCATGCGGGCGAGCGTCGCCTGCGCCTGTTCGACCAGCGGCCCATTGAGCGAGACCTTTTTGGCTTGCCCGTCGTCCATGTCGAGCATCGCCTCGAGATGGGAGCGAAGGAGCGCGCGTCCCTTGGCGTTGGGCGCGCCAGCGAACGTCCGCTGCTCCCAATCGCGCGCGAACCAGGATACGATCAGGTCCTTGTCAACATGCGGCGCCTTGCCGCCTAGCATCAGGTAGACCTTGAGCCCCTCGTAGACGAATGTCGGATTGTCGATGTTTTTCTGGATTTGTTGCTCGAGCGAGAGCACCAGCCGCGGACGCATCAGTCTTTCGAGCGCCTGTTGGTAGAGTTGGTCTGACGCGTCCTCCAGCCGCGCGTGCTGACTGAGGCCGAAGGTCTGGCTCAACGGGACGGCCTCGCCGCGCCTCGCGTATCCGACCGGCAGATCGGGCAACGCTCCGATGAGCTCGTAGACCGGGACCAGGCTCGGATCCGTGACCGAGTTCTGCTTGATGAGCGGACCGGCCGCGGCGGCGTAGTCATCGACGCCCCGCGCTGTCGCCGCGACGAGCGCCTCATTGCGAGCGTAACTCATCCACCAAAGTCCGAGGATGCCGAGCGTCACCAGTCCGATCAGCGCCGATGCGGCCGTCCGCAACGCGAACGAGCGGCGTACGGCGGCGATGTTGGTGGAGACCCATCCCGCCTCGGCGAAGATCACCTTCGCCATCAGGTCGTGCAGAAAATAGCTCTTGCCGCCGCCAGAGAAGCCCGCGGCTCCCAGACTTTCAACGCCATAGCTCTTTTGCAGGGCGCCAATCAGCGCATCGAAGGGCGTGCCTTCCTGCGTGCCGGAGGTGAAGTAGAAGCCGCGCAGAGTCGCTGTCGTTTGGTAGCGCGTGGGTTCGAAGATTCGATTGAGGAACTCGGCAATCGGCTTGCGGATCGCCCCGAGCTGGGCGGGAAAGCCGAACAGGATCGCGCGCGACCGCAGATCGGGCTCCTCCTGGAGTCGTTCCGTCATCCGCTCCGAAAGGCGCTGAATGAGGAGATCCATTTCCTCCGGGACCTTGCCGACGTTGTTGGCCTTCTTGTCGGAGGTTTGGAACGTCGCCCCCCAGACGACCTTGCGTTTCTCCTCGTCGAGCTCGGCGAAATATTGGGTGAACCCGGCCACGAGATCCATTTTCGTGAAGACCGCGTAGACGGGAAAATCGACCTTGAGCTCCTCGTGCAGTTCGTCGAGGCGCTTGCGGATCGCGTCCGCATGCGCGGCCACCTCCGCGGCCGGCAGGTTGAGAACATCGGCGATGCTGATCGCCACGATGACCCCGTTGATCGGCTGGCGAGGGCGGTTCTTGCTCAGCATCTCGAGGAAGGCGAGCCAGCTTTTGCGGTCGACCTTGGCGTCCGAATCCTGGGTCGTGTAGCGCCCGGCGGTGTCGATCAGCACCGCAGCGTCGGTAAACCACCAGTCGCAATAGCGGGTTCCGCCGACGCCCTGCACCGCCTTGGCCGCATTGTCGCCGGCGAGCGGAAACTTGAGCCCGGAATTGACGAGCGCCGTCGTCTTGCCGGCGCCCGGCGGTCCGATGATGAGGTACCATGGGAGGTCATAGAGGGCGCGGGCGCTCGACTTGCCGGAGCGCCTGAGCGTCGCGAGCGCATCCTCCATTTTTCCTTTCAGGACCGGCGCATCGCTCTCTTCGGGCGCCGGCTCGGTCATCGCCTGGGCGATCTTGGCGGCCGCGCGCCGACGGGAGATGACGCGCCAGGCGATCGAACCGGCGACGATCAGAAAGATCAGGGCGATGATGAAGAGCCGGGTCAGGACGCCGTCGAAGGGCTGCGCATCGCCGATGGAGATGAGTGGACCCGCGAGCCAAACGACCGCCGCGAGGACGAGCGCGCCAAGGACGCTGAGAGCGATCCAGAGCCAGCCGATCATCGTCATGGAAAACGCCGATCCCTACGCGACAACAAAACCTCCCTCTCAAATCCGGCTCAGTCGGCGCGCGGAATGGACACTTCCACGCGACGGTTCTTCGATTTGTTCTGTTCGGTGTCGTTTGGGGCGACCGGGTTATCCGCGCCTTTCCCGGAGACGGTCAGACGATCGGGATGCGAGATGCCCGGCTTGAGCATGGCCGCAACCGATTTGGCGCGCGCCTGCGAAAGCTCGAAGTTCGAGGGAAAGGCAACGGTGCGGATCGGGTCGGAATCCGTATAGCCGTCGACGCGAATCGCGCCCGGCTCTCGATCGAGCGCGGAGGCGATTTTTGCCGCGATGGGAGCGAAGGAATCGCTCGACCCTCGCGCCGCCCGAGGGAAACAGCACCACGTTGCCGATGCTGATGAAGATCGTTGTCGCCGACTGAGTCGCGTCCACCTTGCCGGCGAGAATCTCCTTGGCCAACTGGGCTCGGATGCGCTGCAGCTGGGTGGACGTCGCGGGCCTCGGATCGGGCGGCGGCTTGACGATGTTCTCACGCGCAAGGGTCAATTCGGTGTCCGGATGGATTTGGGCCATCCTGATCGCGAGCGCCTCGACCTGCCCGCTGAGCGCGTTGCGGAGGTAGAGATAGGCGCCGAGCAGCACCACGCCCGCCAACGCCGCGACCGCCCAGACCGGGACCTGGAATCGGCTGCCGGCAAGCGGAATGTCCTGTCCGCGCCAGTGCGGCGAAAGGTCCTCGATCGTCTTGGGTTGGGCGCGGCGGATCGTCTCATAGAGGTCGCGGCGGATTCCCTGGAGCGCGCCCGGTCCGCCCGCCGCGCGGTACACGCCCTCGAAGCCGAGACTGAGGCAGGCGTGCATGACCTGGAGCAGACCGAGATTGACCGCGGGGTTTTGCTTTGCGCGGGCAAGCTCGTCGAAAAACCGCACGCCTCCCATCCGCTCGTTGAAGAAGCGGACCAGCATGCTGTATTGCGCCCAGACTTGGCTGTCCTCGCTCGGCAGGTTTTGCACAATGTCGTCGGCGCAGGCGGCGAGCGCGTATTTCGCTGTTTCAATCTGGTCGGGCGGAGCGCCGCCGGCGCGCGCATCGACCTCAAATTGCTGAATGGCCTGCGCGACCTGGTCCATGAGCTGGCTCGCGCCGGCGCGCGCGAGCGACGTCCGCAATCGACCGAGGAGGAGCAGGAGCGACGCGGCCGCGCGCATGAGCGGGCTCGCCGCCGCCGTCACCACGTCGACTGACACGTGCGGCGACAGCGGCGCTGGCGTCATTGGCTGAGGAGCCGCGGGGGCGACATAGAGGCTGTGCGTCCCGTGCGCGTTCATCCAGGTGTCCCAATCGCCGGGTCTCTCGGCCGGGGTCGGCTGGCGCGGCGGCGACGGCGAGTAGGGAGGCGCAGGGGACGGAGGCGCAGGGTAGGCGACCGGCGGCGACGGCGTCGAGACCGGCGGCGCGCCGCCGCCAGCGGGCGGACTGGATGAGGGCGCCGAAGTTGGCGGCGGCCGTCGGCCCCCCGGATTGGGGCGAATGATCGTTCGGTCGCTGCGGCCGAACGGATCGTCTTCGGTCGTCATCGCCGACCTTCCCTCACCGCCCAGAACTCCATCTGCAGTTCAGGCCAGTCGCCGGCGAAATGCATGCCGATGGCGGTCGCCTGGCTGAACTCGGGCCAGAGGGGCGAAGCGCGGTCCAGATAGAAATAGACGTGGTCGGTGATCGCCCGGATCTGGGGCGGAGGCGTGGGCATATGAACGACCGGGACGCCCGGCAAATGAGCGTGGACAATCTCGTTCATCTTCGTGTTCGGCCCGACTTTCAGGAACGCCGGCAGATTCGTTCGGATTTCGGTTAGCGGGCGACGCGCGGAGACTTCGAGCACGAAGGTCGCGTCCCTGAACAGATTGCGGTCCTTGATCGTCGAGACAAACGCGTTCGGCGCCCTTTCGATAAGCTCGAGGCGAATCGCGCGACGGTCGAGTCTCGCGCTCAGGAAGTCCTGGATGTCGTGCAGCACCGGCTCAAAGACGCTTTCGAGATCATCGTGATTATAGGCGCGGTACTCGCGCGCGCGCCGCTCGTTCGTGGCGAAGGTCGCAAGTTCGCCCGCGATGCGCAAAAGCCGCTCGTACAGGCGCTCGGGGTGAACGTAGCGCGACGAGCGGAAATGCTTGAGCGCCGGAATCTCGCGATTGAGGCACTGGAGTATGAGGTAGTCGGCGCTTTGCATGCCCCCGCCCGCCGTCGCATCGCTCGCGTATCGCGCGAGCTCGTCGAGCCGGTTGCCGATCCAGCCAATGACCCGGTCGAGCCAGCCCTCGACTGTCGCGTGGGCCGCGCAGACGAGGACCGGGGGCGCATATTTCTCGTCGAACACCAGGGTCCGGTCATGCACCTCGACGATGCGGGCGATCGGGAGGCCGACGTAGCCGGGCTTCGCCGTCTTGCGGATTTCATAGGCGAGGCGCGGATAGGCGACCTCGATCTCCTCTTCGACCCGAAGGTTGGCGGTCGAATCGATGACGGTTTCGGAGCCGAGCACGTAGCGGGCGGCGTTTTCCGTCTGATCCGGACTGACCTCGCGCGAGTTATCGGCGCGCGCCGGCATGATGAGCCAGACGAGCTGTCCGGCGGCCGTCTCCGGCGCCGCAATGGGCGCCGGGGGAGGGGATTCGCCCGGAAAATCGAACAGCCCGCCGTCCGGCATCACGCCGGCGGCCCGGCGCAACGCGAACTTGCTTTGCTGCGCGAGGTCACGGTCGATCTCGAGCTCGGCGAACCCCCACGGATAGGGCGTCACATGCCGCGTCCGGCTCTCGATCGCGTTTTCGAGATATCGGTCGCCCTGCTGCAGATGATGCGGGCGCAAAAACAGGCCCTCTGCCCAGTGAACCTTGGCGTTCCACGACATGCGCGCCCTTCCCCAATTCCGCTCCGGCCGTCCGTATCGCTTGCCTGTCAGCCTCGGCGCAGAATCCGCAACTATCTTTGACTAATAACTAAACTTTGTCTTCACTTGCCTCTGTTTCCCAACCGGTCATAGGCCTCAACGAACAACGCCATGAATGCATCCAAAAGGCGCCCGTCGGCGCGCTTGGTCTTGGCGCGCCAGCGCTCGACGTAAATATCCCACAGTCTCGCCTTGCGGGACGTGACGATGGCGCCAAGCCCATGGTCCTGCTCGACCGACCGGGCGATCCTGTCCGGAGCGAAGTCCTCGAACAAAGCGTCGAGCGCGGCCTGCATGGCGCCGAAAGTGAGGATCTGATGAGTCTTGAGGTCCGCGAAGCTGCGTTCGACGGTTGTGGGCGCGTCGAGATATTGGCGGCTTGGCGGCCCGAACATGATGGCGAGAGCCTCGTCCATGGAGCTGCTGAACTTGAGCGGGTTGTTCTCCTGCGCGCGGATCATCGTCCGGCTCGAGGAGCGCATGAGCGTCTTTGACTCGGCCCGCGACGACAGCATTTGCGCCAGGTGCTCGGCGGTCAGGCGAATCGTCGCCCCGATCTCGTCGGCGAGCGCTTCCGGATTTCGGCCGACCCAGGCGCGCTCGGGAATTCCGGCCGAGCGGGCGATCCGGCGAAGGAGCTCGCTGCCTTCCGCTCCCGACAGGACCGGCGGCGGCGCCGAAACCGGAGCCTGACGGAGCGCAGCCTCGTCATCCGCCGCTCGCAAGGGCGCGGGCCTTCGCGGCGCGGGCATTTCCGGCGCCAAGGCCGCGGACTGTCGAGGCGCCGCGGGAACAGCCGCCAGCCAATCATCGACCTGGGGCGAAGGCTTCGCGGGCTCGATATAGGCCGCGAAATCAAGAAAATCGGGCGGCGCGGCCTGCTGCGCCCTGGGCCGGTAGGCTTCGCGGCCCTCAGGCGCGGCGGCATCCCCGACCGGGCTCCAGACGTCGGCGGGCGCGCCGCGTGGAGGCGCCTGTTGGATCGGGCCGGGATCGTCGCTCCGCCCCGGCGCCCGCTGGCCCTCGACCGACACCGCGATCATGTAAGGCCCAATGCTCAGGCGGTCGCCGTCGCGCAAGAGATAGGGAGCGTCAAGGCGATAGTGGGCGCCGTTCACGAAAGTGCCGTTGGTCGAGATGTCGTGCAGCCAGTATCCGCCGTCCTGATAGCGAATTTCGCAGTGCTTGCTCGAAATGCTCCGGCTCGGATCAGGCAGGGTCCAGTCGAGATGCGCGTCACGGCCGAGATCGAGGCCGCGGCCCTTCACTTCAATTCGCAGCGGTCCGCCGTCGGGCAATCGATCCACGTTTTCGATCGATAGTCGAAGCGTCATGTCCTCGTTCCAACCGATGCGGCCCGAAGCTTCATTATTTCGCCGTTTTGGGATCGCCGCAAGGCAATTCCCGGCGTCGGCCAACGGGTTGCGTCAGCCTCCGCACGACCTGGACGCCTCGCCCCGTTTCGCGCAGACATTCGACGCAGACCGGCGTCTCGCGTATGAAGCAAGCTGAATGGCGGGCGGAGCAAGATCAGCCTCCGCGCCGAAGTCGTTTCCCGGCGAGACGACGCCTCGGGGATTTTCCATCCTTGGCGCAGCTACGCATGAAGGATGAGCCCGCATGTTACTGCAGATCGCTCTCGATAAACCGGAACATCTGGCCCTCCTTCCTCACATCAAGCATGTCGCCGATATTGTCGAGATCGGCACGCCGCTGCTCAAGCGCTTCGGCATCGGGACCATTGCGACCGCGCGGGAACTGTGCCCGGACACGCCGGTGCTCGCCGACAGCAAAACCGTCGACGGCGGCCAGCTTGAAGCGGAGATGGTCTTTGGCGCTGGCGCGGCCTTCATGACGGTGCTTTCCTCGACATCGAGCGCGACCCACGAGGCGGTTGGCCGCGTCGCGGCCAAATTCGGCGCCCATGTCGTCGTCGACACCATCACCCAGGCAGGCCAGAAGGACCTGTTGCCGGCTGGCGCGGTCTTTCCCGACCGGTTCGCCTATGTCGGCCTTCACCGGCCGTCCGACGCGCGCGCCGCTGGCGACAGTTCATCTGCGCATATCGAGGCCGTCGCCGAGATGCACCGGCGCGGATTTCGCGTCGCGCTCGCCGGCGGCCTGGGGCCGGACAGCATCGATTCGGTGCTTGAATTCGAGCCGGAGATCGTCATCGTCGGCAGCGCCATTACCGAGTCTCAAAATCCCCTTGAGGTGGCGAAGTGGATGCGCAGCAAACTGATCAATCCCGGCCATGGCTGGCCGTGGGAAAAGAGCTAGCCGATGTGCTCAGCCGAGTAGAAGCCGAATCGTTCTTCCGGATCGCCCACGCCTTCGACGACGCGGCGCGCCGCTGGTTCTTTTCCGGTCAGGGACGTTCGGGGCTCGCCGCGCAAATGGCGGCGATGCGGTTCATGCACGTTGGCCGTCAGGTGCATTTTGTCGGCGAGGTCACAGCGCCCTCGATCCGGCGCGGCGAGGGGCTCGTCATCGTCTCCGGATCGGGAGAGACGCCCGTCAGCGTCAGCTTCGCGAGGATCGCCAAGAACGAGGGCGCGCAGGTGATTCTGCTCACCCGGGCGCCGAAGAGCACGCTTGCCTCCCTTGCTGATGAGGTGCTTCTCGTGCCGGTCGAGAAGTCGCGACAGTTCGGGGGCAGCTTGTTCGAGCAAGGCAGCCTCATTCTCTTCGACGCCATCATCCTTGAGATTGCGGGACGCATTCCCGACGCGCATCAACGCATGCTCGGCCGCCATACCAACTTGCAGTGAGCGCGGCTGTGAGGGCCTCGCGGCAGCGGGATCTGGTTCTCGCCATCGATGTGGGCACGGGAAGCGTGCGGGCCGCGCTCCTCGACCTCAACGGGCGAACCGTCGCTTTTCGGGCTCGCGAGCACGACCAGATCGTTCCGGGCTTCGGCCGAGCCGAGCAGCGTCCGGCTGACTGGTGGGATGGCGCGGTCGCGAGTATCCGCGCCGTCTTGGGCGCGGTGGAGGACGGGGCGCGGCGCGTGCTGGCGATCGCCGCCTGCGGCCAGATGCACGGGACGGTGCTGATCGACGCCGAGGGGGACCTCACGCTCGATTCCGTTCAGCTCTGGAACGACAAGCGCGCGGCCGAAGAGGTCGGCGCCTTCGCCGCGGCGAATGACGTCGACGCCCTCTGGCCGCTCACCGCCAATCCGCCCACGGTCGCCTGGCCCGGCTTCAAGCTGCAATGGATCGCCCGCCATCAGCCCGAGGCGCTCGCTCGCGCGGCGACGCTGCTGATGCCGAAGGATTACATCAATTTCCGGCTGACCGGCCGGCGGGCCATGGACGAATCCGACGCCTCCTGCACCTATCTCTTCGACGCGAGGGCGAACGCCTGGAGCCCGCTGCTCGCCGAGAAGCTTGGCGTCGGATTGAAGTTGTTGCCCCCGGTCCATCAGGCGTCCGAGCTTGTCGGCGCGGTCACGCCCGCAGCGGCCGCCGAAACGGGGCTCCTCTCCGGGACGCCGGTCGCCGCGGGCGCGAGCGATTTCGCGGCGACGCTGCTCGGATCCGGCGTCTCGAGCGAACATCGCGGCTCCGACATCACCGGCACTTCGACGCTGATCACGGCCTATACGCCCGAGCCCCTCAAAGACCCGATCGTCACCAACATGCGCGCCGCCGACGGCGGTTGGGCGGCCTTCACCATCCTCGACTCTGGCGGCGACGCGATGCGCTGGGCGCGCCGCGCGCTGCATCGCAATGAAGCGACTTACGAGGCCATCGCGGAGATGGCGGCGGCCGCGCCGCCCGGCGCGGACCGGCTGTTGTTCCTGCCCTATCTCAATGGCGAGCGGCTCGGCGGGGCGGCCAACGCGCGCGGCGAGTTCTTCGGCCTGACCAGCAGCCACGACGCGGGGCGCATGCACCGCGCGGTCATGGAGGGGGTCGCCTTCGCCGCCAGGCGCAATCTCGCCGTTCTCGAGCGAAGGAGCGGCCGCATCGAAAGCATTGTCGCGGCGGCGGGGGGCGCGCGCACACTCTGGCTCGAGATCAAGGCGAGCATCTACGACCGCCCAATCCTGGTGCCGGCGGAGGCGGAGGCGGGCGTCGCCGGCTGCGCGATGATCGCCGCGGTCGCGGGCGGCGCGGCGGCCGATTGGGCGGAAGCGCGCAGGCGCTTCGTCGCCTTCGCCGATGAAATTCGCCCCAATCCGGCGTGGCGCGACCGCTATCTGCGCTACGCCGAGCTTTTCGACGCGCGCTATGAATCGAACCGCGCCCTGTGGGAGCGCCTCGATGGGCTCGACGCGGACGGGTAGTGTTGTCATCTTGGCGTTCTGACGATCGACAGCCCTCTCGAGCGCGTCGAGACGCCGCCGTTCCCGGCCTTACCGTTCGTTGCGACCCTCTGGGATCAAAACCCAATCAGCCTGACGGGTCTCGACGTAAACCGGCTGTCGTCGGCCGCCCCTCCGGATTTGCCCGAATTGTCAGAGAGCGCCTGGCGACCGATAATACTCCTTAGATTGCAGGCGAGCGCCGTGCCGGCCTCGACTGGTTGACGGGCGCCACAAGGCAGACCCGGTTGTTCCGGACGACAGCCGGAAATGGAACGCGCTCGGCGGCGTCACGACCATTCTGGAAGACGGCGATTTAGTGATCGGTGGAGCGTTCGCGATCAAACGATTGATCGACGCTGCCTAGGATCCGGAACGCCTGCGCCGTCGGGCAAAAATTCTCTGTCGCGCCGAGATCGATCGGGCCGCTTAGGGTCCGATTTGTGCCAACGCCGCGTCCCCAAGAGCCGACTTTTGGCTCTTATGGCGTTATCTGTTGGTCGACCGGTTTGCTGTTCGTTCGTCGAACCCTTGCCGTCATGGCCGGGCTTGTCCCGGCCATCCACGCCGGGCCGCCGCAAGAACGAGTCCCGCCTCGGCGCGACCGGCAGGAAGGCGGACGGTCGCAAGGCTTTTCGCGCTTGCCTGCGTAGATGCGCTGGGCCTTCGGGGATGGCCGGGACAAGCCCGGCCATGACGCCTTGATGGCGCCGTCCGCCACCTCCGCCATGCTCCCGATTCCTTCCCCACAACAGCCAACGCGATAAGAGCGCGACTTTTTCTTGCGATTATCAGAAATCATGGGTAGAGTGGTCCCGTCGCCAAACGAGCAGCCTGAAAGGAGCGGCGCCGGGAGAAGCGGGTTTTTGCGCCGGATCGTCGTAACCCATTGAAAAGGCCCAATTCGCGGAAAGGTTTTCCTTTGATACCTTTCCGGATTCCTTTGCCCCGCTTCCGGTTTCCTTTGCTGGGCTTCCCGCATTCTTTGCTGCGCTTCCTCGGGGATGACCGCTCTTTGCGCGAAAGCGGCAGCCGGCGGAAGCGAACCAATTGGACGCTGGAGCGCGACGCGATTTGTTGGAGCCGGATTTCGTCATTGCGAGCGACCCCCGGATCAAGTCCGGGGGAAGCAGTCCAAAGGAGCCGATCGAGCGATTTAATTTGGGATGGCTTGGATTAGGTTGGTCTAACTTGGTTTAATTGGCCCGGGGGCGATAGAGCCTGTCGCGCGATCCGAGGCGGCCAGAAAGGCGTCACGTCTAGCCGCTGTCGGCAGGCCTTCCATCGCGCCCGCGGCGGTCGCGGCGAGCGCGCCTGCGGCGCAGGCGCGACGCGCGAGCCGTTCCAATCCGCTCGCGGACTCGAACTCGGCCTGCGACGAGGCGAGGTCGGCGAGCAGGCTCGCGGCGAAGGCGTCGCCGCAGCCCACCGTATCGACGACGTCGACCGCAAAGCCCGGCGCGCGCCCTCTGGCGCGGGCCGTCGCCAGCAGGGCGCCGTTGGAGCCGAAGGTCACCGCGGTGATGCGCCGTCCCGGCCGCCACAGGCGTTGAAGACCCTCTTCGACGTCCTCCGTGCCCGACATCAACGCCAGTTCGTCGGCGCTGACCTTGAGAATGTCCGCTTCCTCGGCGGCTTCGAGCGCGACGGCGCGCATCTCCTCTCGGTCGGGCCACAACGAGGGGCGGAGATTGACGTCGACGGACACAAGAACGCCGGCCTCGCGCGCGGTCCGCACGGCATGACGCTGCGCCGCGCCGCAAACCGGCTCGCCCAGGAGCAGGCTGCCGACATGCAGGATGCGCGAGGCGCGGATCATGTGTGTCGCCACCTCCGCCGGCGCGTAGGTCGATTCCGCGCAGCCCTTGCGATAGAGGGTGAAGTCGCGCTCCCCGTCCGGCGCGACCGTGACTATGGCGAGCGAGGTGGGGCCTTCCCGCGTCGTCACCACGCCGTCGGTCGCCACCCCGTAGCCTGCAAGGGTCGCGATCAGAAGCCGGCCGAACGTCTCGTCGCCGACCTTGCTCAGCATCGCCGCGCGGCCGCCGAGACGGGCGACCCCCACCGCCACATTGCCCGGCGCGCCGCCAGGCTTGGCGGCGAAGCACGTCCCTCCGTCGGCGCCGCGCGCCGGTACAAGGTCGATGACCAGCTCCCCGAGCGCGACGACGTCGTAGCGGGGGGATTGAGACATGGGGCGCAGCGCCTCGATGGCAAGGGGATCGCCCCGCACTCTGCCATCTCGGCGGCCCCGGGCCAATATGCGGGAGGGAACGGCGCCATCGCTCTCGGCGGAACTTGGCGCCCAACGGTCCGCGACGCGTTGACGCAACGAGAAACCTCTCGCTATAACTTTTTGATCAATCGTTCATGCGATTGACGACGAGCGCTCGGAACCGCCTATCGCGATCCGGCGTCCGCTGGCGGCCGTTTTGAAGCCGCGCGACAAAAATCGGTCGCTCCTTTACCGCGGCCATGGGAGGAACGTGATGATGGCGAAGACCATAAGCTGGACCAGCGCGGTGGCGGGAGCGATGTTTGCGCTCGCGTCAGCGCCTGTTTCAGCCGGCGAGTTCGACGGCGTTACCGTCAATGTGATGACCCAGACCGGCGCGATCCAGGAGCCGCTGCAGCGGCGCGCGCCCGAATTCGAGAAGATGACCGGCGCGAAGATCAATATCATCGCCGTGCCCTTCTCGGATCTCTACCAGAAGGTGCTGACCGACTGGGCGAGCGGCACCAATTCGGTGGACGCCGCGGTATTCGCGCCGCAGTGGATGGTCGACTACGCCGCCGCGGGCTATCTCGAGGAGCTCACCCCGCGTATCGCGAAGGATAAAGCTCTCGAGTGGGATCAGATTGCGCCGTTCTTCAGGAATTTCTCGGCCACCTACGGCGGGAAGACCTATCTCATTCCGCTCGATGGCGACTTTCATATGCTCTATTACCGGATGGACGTGCTCGACAAGGCGGGTCTGAAGCCGCCGCGCACATGGGACGAATATCTCGAGGTCGCCAAGGCGCTGAACGGCAAGGACTTCAACGGCGACGGCACGAAGGGCTATGGCTCTTGCATCGCCAAGAAGCGCAACGCGCAGAGCTACTGGTTCGTCACCGACATCGTCGGCTCGATGGTTCAGTCGAAAGGGACGGGCCAGGGCACATTCTTCGACACGAAAGACATGAAGCCCCTGATCGACAACGAGGCGTTCCGCAAAGCGCTCGACTTCCTCAAAGAGTTGGGCAAATACGGGCCTCCGGACGAACTCAACATGGATGTCAGCGACACGCGTCCGCTGTTCGTCTCGGGCAAATGCGCGCTCAACCTCGATTGGGGCGACGTAGGCGTGCTGGCGATCGACCCGAAGGCGTCGAAGGTCATCGACAAGACCGGCTCGGTCATCACCCCCGGTTCGAAAGAAGTGTTGAACTGGGCGACCGGGAAACTCGAAGCCTGCACCAAGGACACCTGCCCTTACGCGATTGACGGCGTCAACCATGCGCCCTACGCGGCCTTTGGCGGCTGGAGCGGCGGAATCAACGCCAAGGCGAAAGACAAGGTCAAGGACGCCGCCTATGCGTTCCTGTCCTATGTGGGCCAGCCGGCGCAGTCGAATGTCGACGTGACGATCGGGGCGACTGGATTCAACCCCTACCGCACTTCGCAGTTCGTCTACGACGACACATGGAAAAACGCGGGTATGAGCAAGGTGGCCGGCGACAGTTACCTTGGCGCTATCAAGGACAGCCTCGACAGCCCTAACATGATCCTCGATCTGCGTATCCCGCAGAACCAGAAGTATCAGCAGGTGGTGCTCGACGAGGCGGTCGCGCGCTTCCTCGCCGGGGAGATCGACAAGGAAGCGACCATCAAGGCCGTCCTCAGCGGCTGGAACGATCTCAACGAACAAATCGGCGTCGAGAACCAGTTGAAGGCCTATAAATCAACTCTCGGCATCGAAAAGTAAGTCGCACAATGGCGATGGGCCCCTGCGCGCGACGCGCGCCGGGGCCTGTCTTCTCGTCATTCGGCGTCCGCGCCCGGCGACGCAAACCTGAAGACAGTCGAGAGAATGGCCGTAGCTGACGCCGCCGGAACCGCCGATCTCTCTTCGCGCGAGACCCGCGACGAGTGGCTCGATCGCAATTCCGGGCGCATCATGGTGTTGCCCGCGGTCGTCATTCTTCTTGCGTTCGCAATCTTTCCGCTAATCGTCTCGATTTATCTCTCACTGTGCCGCTTCGCGCTGGCCGGGGGCAGCTTTACGCTGACTTTCATTGGGTTGTTCAACTACAGGCGGCTTCTGTTCGGCGCGCAACAATATCATCTCATCGGCACAATGAAGCCGCTTGAGACGCCGCAATGGATCGCGCTTGCGGCCTTTGCGGGGCTGATTCTCTTTTGGCTTGGCCGCTATGTCGCGACCAGCTTTTCCATTCTGGGCTTCTTAGGGCGGCTGATTTCAGCGAGCCTCGCCACCGGCATTGTCTTGGCGACCCTCGCCACAATCCCGGCCGGCGGCTACCAAGGCACTCTGATCACCACTCTTTTCTACGTGCTCGTTGGCGTCTGCGCGCAGTTTCTGATTGGTCTCGGCTTGGCGCTGCTGTGCGCACAGCCGATTCGGGGCCGCAACTTCTTCCGGGTCGTTTTCTTCATTCCACTGATGGTGACGCCAGTCGGCGTCGCGTACATGTTTCGCATGCTGGCTGACATGCAGAAAGGTCCATTCGCCCCGGTGAGCGCGGCGTTCGGACTCACGGCATGGTCCTGGGCGACGCAAGCCTGGTCGGCGCGTCTCATGGTCCTCATCGGCGATACCTGGCAGTGGACGCCATTCATGTTTATCGTGCTCCTGGCCGCGATCGAAAATCAGCCGCGCGACCAGCTGGAGGCGGCCCGTCTCGATGGTGCAAGCGGTCTGCAGGTGTTTCGGGACATCACATGGCCGTCGATCGCGCCGATCGCCGCGACCGTGGTGCTGATCCGACTCATTGAGGCCTTCAAGATCATCGACATCCCGAACGTTCTGACGGCCGGCGGGCCCGGACTTCGCGACGGAATCGATGACGCTGCACGCCTTCATCGCTTGGCGCACGCAGGATCTCGGCGGCTCGGCGGCGATCGGCTACCTGCTCCTGTTCGTGTCGACGGTTACCTGCGTCTCGTTCTTCAACTACGTGGTGCGTTGGACCCGGAGATACCAATGAACGGCGCCGCGGAGAGCCCGGGTCTTGCGCGACGCTTGTTCGAGGCCAAGAGCCTGGACGAGATCGCGATCGTTCCGAGACTGGCCGTTTATGGCCTGCTCGGGTTGTGGACTTTGGTCGTCCTGTTCCCGCTCTACTGGGTGTTGGTCACTTCGTTCAAGGTCGAAGTTCAGGTCGACAGCGGACCCTATTTTCTGCCGTTCATCGATTTCACGCCGACCCTGGAAGCGTGGAACTTCATGCTGCTCAAGAACAATACGATCGGTCCGTACCTCAATTCGATCGTAGTCGCTCTTTCGAGCACTCTGCTTGCTCTGCTGATCGGTTCGCTCGCCGCCTATGCGCTGGTGCGCATTCGATTCCAGGTCAAGCTCGCCGCCGTCCTGACCTTCCTCGTGTTGCTCGTCGCCATTATCATCGCGGTGGCGGCGCTGAGCGTTCCCTGGCAAGCGGCCGTCGCCGTGGCGATCGCTCTCTTTCTCCTGGCGCTCGGCACGTTCGTACGGCGGTTCAACGCCGCCCTCGGCAACAACGACATTGAATTCTGGATGATTTCCAACCGGATCATGCCGCCAATAGTCGCAGTATTGCCGATCTACGTCATGTTCCAGCACCTCAGACTTCTGGACACGCAGATCGCGCTGATCGCGACCTATACCGGGGTGAACCTTCCGATTGTGGTTTGGCTGACGCGCGACTTTTTCGCGGGAATCCCGCTCGATCTCGAAGAGAGCGCCGAGATCGACGGCGCGTCGAAATTCCGCGTGTTCTTTACGATCGCGTTGCCATTGGTGCGCTCTGGCCTCGCGGCGACGTTCATGCTCGTGCTCATCCTTGCCTGGAACGAGTTCCTGCTTGCCCTGTTCCTGACCAACGCCAACGCCCAGACCATGCCGGTGCTCGTGGCGGCGCAGAACACGACCCGTGGGCCGCAGTGGTGGTACATGTCGGTGCTGATCGTGGTCATGATTGCGCCGGTCATTATCATTGCCGCGTTGCTGCAAAAACATATCGCGCGCGGCCTCCTCGTCGGCGCCGTCAAGGGATAGGACCGCACGATGCGGGTGAGGTTAGTGAACATCCACAAGTCGTTTGGGGCCGTCGAGGTGGTCAAGGGGCTCGAACTCGAGGTCCAAGACAGCGAGTTCCTTGTTTTGCTTGGCGCCTCGGGTTCGGGGAAGACGACCGCGCTGCGGATGATTGCCGGCCTCGAATTGGTCACCTCCGGTCGCGTTCTCATTGGCGACCGGGACGTCACCAACGTATTGCCCAAATACCGTGATGTAGCGATGGTCTTCCAATCCTATGCGCTCTATCCGCACATGACGGTATTCGCGAACATCGCCTATCCGCTGAGCGTGCGCAAAAAACCAAAGGCGGAGATCGAAAAGAGCGTCACGGACGTCGCACGTCAGGTTCAGTTGGATGAGCTGCTCGATCGCTATCCCCGCCAGCTCTCGGGCGGCCAGCGTCAGCGCGTCGCCTTGGCTCGCGCCATGATCAGGCGCCCCGCGGCCTTTCTCATGGACGAGCCGCTCTCCAACCTCGACGCCAAATTGCGTGGCTATATGCGCGCCGAGCTCAAGCACATGCAGCACCAGCTCGGCATCACCACGATCTACGTGACACACGATCAGATCGAGGCGATGACGCTGGCGCATCGCGTGGCGCTGCTTGAAAAAGGCGTGTTGCAGCAGCTGGACACGCCCGCCAAGATTTACAATAGGCCGGCAAACCTCTTCGTCGCCGGCTTCATCGGCTCGCCGCCGATGAACCTGCTCGAGGGCGAGCTCGCGGCCGGCCAATTCTCCTCCGCAGCCGGCAACTTTGCCACCGAGAGCCGGGCTTCGCGGAGCGCCGCCGTCGCGGGCGTGCGCCCCGAGGACTGCAAGGTGACGGAGGCCGTAAGCGGCAAGATTGTCGGTGAGGTCTACGCAACCGAGCTTATGGGCGACCATTGTCTCGTCACCTGCAGGGTCCAAGGCGGCACGATGACCGTCAAGGCCGATAAATCATTCAGTCGCCAAGACGGTTCAGCGGTTGGCGTCGATTTCGCGCCCGGCGCCGTTCACCTGTTCGACAAGGTCTCCGGCAATCGGATCGAGTGACAGTGGAAGCCAGTCGACCGGGCGAGTCGAATTAGGGTCAACGCTCTTCGGTTGGGTCAAGGGCGATCCGACTCAACATCTCGAACATCGGGCCCGAGGACGGGATTTCGATGCCGAACACTTCTGCGATGACAGATGTCCAGCCGTGGATGAAGTAGGTCCAACCATCGGCGACGCGCAAAGGCGAATGCGCCGCCGCCGCTTTCGCCTGCTCGAGGAATACGAGGTTTCCGCGATAGTTGAACTCCCATGCGACGCCGTCGCGTGGGAAGATTGCGGCATCCGTGAGGGGCGATCCGGGGCGGTCCTTCCCAAGCCCGGTTGCGTTCACGACCATCGATCCCCGGGGCAGCGTCGTCAAAAGGCGATCGGCGGCCGAAGGCGCGGGCGTAATCGCGTAGTCGATCGGAAGTGTGAAGGCGATGCGACGGTGGACCTCGCGGATCTCGGCAAGTCCATTCTCATCGAGCGATGTCACGATCACCCGCGCGGGAACGTCGCGGGCCGCCCTGGCTCTGTTGTGCAGGTAAAGCGTCAGCGCCATCGACGAGCCGCCGGCGCCGAGGATTAAGATCTCGCCGCCGGTGCGGCGCCAATATCCCTCTTCGACGAACGCCTCCAACGCCCTGCCCACCGTGATCGGATCCTTGGCGTGACCGTAAAGCCGGCCACGGCGATTTGAAATGCTGCTGACTTCGCCAAGGGTCGTGGCGTAGGGATCGAGTTCATCGAAGAGATCGCGAGATGCTTTGAGGAGATTCACCTTATGCGTCGTAACGAGGGCGCCGAGCGAGAGCGGGTCCCCCTTGATGAAACCCACGGCTTCGCGGTACCGCGCGGGGTCTTCGTTCGGAACAAAATCGATGCCCCGGATCACCGCGTTTAGGTTCAGCGCGTTTGCCCACCGCGGAAAGACTTTCATGATCGACGATTGTCGGGTCGTCGTGCCGATGAAGTAGATCGTTCGTTCCTTCGCAGGCGTGTAGGACATTATGCTCTGGGCCCGATTATGCGCAGGCGGACGTTGGTTTTCAGAGGAAAAGCCGCTTCGGGCCGATCGTCAACAACCAGGCGGCGTCTCGCGACGGACTCAGAGGCGGCTCTGAAGCCAGGAGAACGCCGCCTCCTGCATGGGAATGTCGAACCGGTGCGGTCCGGGATAGAACTCGCCCGCATAGGCTTCTTGTTGTGCAGCACGAGCGTAGGTCGTGGCCATGCGCGAGTGTGCATTGCGCATTCCATCGACAGTGAACAGGGCGTCGTCGAGGGCGAATTGAACCAGCAGGGGCGAAGGCGCAGCGCTCGAGGCCAGGTCGGGCCAGTCGCCCGCCTCGCTCCACCCAGCAGGAAACAGCATCCAGGTGTGCGGCGCGACACAGTTGCTGAGCAGCTCTTCATAGGTGCTCATCATGCCGACGATGACGCAGGCTGCGAGCTCATCGGACGTCGCACGCAACACGGCGGCTCGGAGACCTCCGCCCGAGAGGCCGACGCATCCAATTCGGGTCGGAGCAACGTCCGCTCGCGCTCGCAGGATGTTAAGGGCGACTCGGTCCTCGTAGGCGATCACCGCCGTGAGAGTGGTTCCCAGCACGGTGCAGTATTTGGAGACCAAGTGCTCATGCAGATAGGCGGCGCCATTGTACCGCGTAATCTCGGGGCCGGCGTATTCCTGCTCGAGGGTGGCTCCAACCGCTTCGGCGAGCGCCCGTTCACGATCCGGCATGATCTCCAGAGAGAATTTGCGGCTTCCCCACAGAAATGCGTCGTGGACGAGGACGACAAATCCCGACCTGGCGAGAACGTTCGCATAGGCGCGACCCCCGTAGTAGGTTTGCCGGAAGCCCATGAGCGAGGCGGGGCAGCCATCGGGACCGTCTGCGATCTTCTCCTTGCCGAAGAACTTGAAGTGACCATGATCGTGCAGGGCGACGACGCCTGGCAGTCGCCCTCCGCCTTCTGAGGGCCTGAGGACAAATCCCTCGGTCCTCGGGCCGAACCCAACCGACCACGAGATCTCTTCCCCGCGGACTCCGTTTGCCGTCCACGAGCGGCCGCTTCGTATGTCCCGAGGCTGCTCGTCGGCGACAGTGAAGCCGAAACGCTCCTTGGCTTTCCGCCGAGAGTGGGCTCCGGAGCCAGGCGCGGCGCCAAACAGCGGCCGAATCGCTTTTGCCGCGGTCACCAGGTCGCTGAACGGCCCAAGATCTTTGTAGTGGGGAGTCGATGGATCCGTCATGCTGACCTACTTGAACTCAGCTCCGCAGTAGACCACGCTGGGCTCAGCACCGATTGAAGTTCTTGCGGCGCGGCGGCTTGGCTGATTCATAGGCTGGGCGAGGGGGCTTCGCCATTGCTGATTTGGTCTTGCGGCCGCTGGTCCAGATGCGTCGAACCGAGGCGCAGTCGCTCTCGGATGGGAGAGCGCGACGTGGCGCGCCCGAGACGAGGATGGCCGGCTTGCTGGATCTGATCCGCCGGAGTCAGGCGATCGGCGTTGGGTTCTGCTTTGGGCGGGCGCGTCGCTTCGCCGCCAAAGGCGGCCGATCGATTGCAGTGAGGAGCAGCTGAGATGGCGCGCATCGAGCGGGTCGATATTCGATTGGTCGACATCCCGCCGAAAGTCATACGAACGGATGCGATTTAGAGTTTTGTGTCGCAGGAAACGCCGATCGTCACAGTCACCGACAGCGATGGCGCAGCCGGGACCGGGTATAGCTATACAATCGGCACCGGCGGCTCGTCGGTGATGCGCCTGGTTGGGGATCATCTGGCGCCAAGGCTCATCGGCAAGGACGCCGAGCGCATCGAAGCGATATGGCATGAGCTTGAGTTTGCGACTCATGCGACCACCATCGGCGCAATCTCGTCGCTCGCGCTTGCCGCGATCGACACGGCGCTCTGGGACCTTCGATGCAAGCGGCGCGGCCTGCCGCTTTGGATCGTCGCCGGCGGCGCCGCCGACCGCCGGCCGCTTTATACGACTGAAGGCGGCTGGCTTCATATCGACGAGGGCGCTCTCATCGCGGATGCGCTCGCCGCTCGCGAGAGAGGATTCATGGGCTCCAAGATCAAGATTGGGCGCCCGCATGTCTCGGAGGACTATCGCCGGCTCGCCGCAGTGCGCACGGCGGTCGGGCCATCCTACGAGATCATGACCGACGCCAACCAAGGGTTCACTCTCGATGAGGCGATTCGGCGCGCTGGCCGGCTCGCCGAGCTTGATCTCGCCTGGATCGAGGAGCCGCTGCCGGCCGACGACCTCGACGGCCATGTTCGGCTCTCGCGCGCGACGACGACGCCGATCGCCGTTGGCGAGTTGATATACTCGATCCGGCATTTTCGCGAATACATGGCCAGAGGCGCCTGTTCGATCATCCAGGTCGATGTCGCCCGCATTGGCGGGATAACGCCCTGGCTCAAGGTGGCGCATATCGCTGAGGCTTTCGACGTTCCAGTCTGTCCGCACTTCTTGATGGAATTGCACGTCAGTCTTGCCTGCGCCGCTCCGAACGGAAGGTATGTCGAGTATATTCCCCAGCTTGATGAACTTACGACGTCCTCGCTGCTGATCGAGAATGGAATGGCGGTCGCGCCGATGACGTCGGGCATTGGCGTCGAATGGGATCTGGATCTGGTGAGCGCCAAGAGCCTCCCCGAGTTCACCCGCACGTTTCGATAGGGGAAGCGCATGAAGCGCATGGGCATGGTGATTGGAGTGAAGCCGGATCAGATCGCCGAATACAAGCGCGTGCACGCTGCCGTCTGGCCAGAGATCCTGGCCAAGATTTCCGACTGCAACATCCGAAACTACACGATCTTCCTCCGCGAGCCTGAGAACCTGTTGTTCGCCTACTGGGAATATCACGGTGACGACTGGACCCATGACGCCGCCAGGATGTCGGCCGATCCGCGTACGCGAGACTGGTGGACGATCACCGATCCGATGCAGGCGCCGCTCGCCACCCGCAAGGCGGGTGAATGGTGGGCGGCGGCCGAGGAAGTGTTTCACCACGACTGACCAGTCCCGGCGGTCCGCAGAGAGTTTGCGCCGCCGAAACGCGGATGGGAGCCTGTCGTGTCAGACGATGGCAAGCGCCGTTTTTTCGAGCGCGGCCCAATCGACATCGAGGCCCAGCCCAGGCGTCTCCGGCGCGGTGATGAAGCCGTCAATGATGGGCAGTTCGCGCTGCTTTCTGAGCCCCTTGATGTGCTCGGTGGAATACACCAGCTGCTCGTAGAAGTCGTTGTTGGGAATCGCCGCCGCGAGATGCGCGTTGGCGACGCCCATGCCGTGCACCTCGGCCTTCATCCCGTGCGCCTCGGCGAGGTGCGCGATCTTCAGCGCGCCGGTAAGGCCGCCTTTGTAGAAGCTCGAGGTGCGGACCATGTCGAGCGCCGCCATATCGATCCAGGTGGCGGCGTTCCAGTGCGCGCCATCAGAGGTTTCGGCAGCGAGGACGGGAATATCCAGGCTGTCGGCCAACTTCCGGTACGACGTGAGGTCGAATTCGCGCATCGGCTCCTCGTACCAATAGAAGCCACACTCCTCCAGCACGCGGCCAAATTTGAGGGAGGTGGTCAGGTCCCAGCCGGCCGAGCCGTCGAACATCAGGGTCGCGTGGTCGCCCGTCCACTTGCGAAGATTTCGGCAGAGTTGCGCGTCCTCTTTCCAGTCGCCCCAGGCGTGGAGCTTGAACGCGACAAAACCCTCGTCGGCGCACTCCTTGATGTGTCGCTCGTATTCCCCCATGTCGTTCCAGGTTACGGTCGAGGCGTAAGCTGGGATTTTGGGATCATTTCCCCCCATGAGCTTGTAGGCGGGCAAGCCTGCCATTTTTGATTTGATGTCCCAGGCGAGAAGATCAATCAGGCCGAAATGCGCCATGTTGGTCTCCTCGATTCGGTCGATCTCCCACATTTTGGTCCAGAGGCGTTCGGTCAGCAGCGCATCGTCGCCGATAAAGCTTTTGAGCCGCCGCCGGGTCAGACTCGCAACCGCCTCTCCGTCCGCGATCTTGGTCGCGCCAGTGATCCCCTCGTCGGTATCCGCCCGAAGGATGGCCAGCTTCGGCCGCTGGTCGGCAGCTGTGCCGTCTCCAGATCCCGGCAGACCCTTGCGCCAATGGAACGGCACGGGTGGGTGCTCACCCTCGACCACATAGCATCGAATGTCAGTGATTCTCATCGGGCGTCCCGAAATCGCTATTATGGGTATTGCATGCGATATGCGGTCAGCGTAACATCATCGCGGTCGATACGCCAGCCCGCTCGGCGGGCGCAACGGGCGACGGGTATAAGGGAGGACTTTTATGCATTTGCTTTCCAACGCCGTCCGCAGCGCGGCGCTCGCCGCTTTCTCGCTGTCGCTCTTGGCCGGGGCGGCGCTCGCGTCGGACAATAAGATTGCGGTCGCGCCGGGCGGCCCGCACCCCTATTTCGCTCCCTGGGAGCAGGCGGCGGCCGATGCAAAGAAGGACTTCGGGATTGCCGACGTCGAATACAAAGTGCCGGCCGACTGGAAGCTCGAACTGCAGACTGAGCTTCTGGAAAGCCTGGCCTCGCAGGGGTTCAAGGGCTTCGGCATCTTCCCAGGCGACCCGGTAGGCGTGAACTCGACGATCACGGAGCTCAAGGGCGCGGGCATTCCGGTCGCCGCGCTCGGCGGCTGCACCGTTGATCCAACCGATGCGGTGTTCTGCTTTGCGACCGACCCCTACAAAACCACCTACACGATGACCAAGGCGTTGATCGCGGCCATGGGCGGCAAGGGCAACATCGTGCACCTGACCGGTCTATTGATAGACACCAACACCACACTGCGCGAGCAGGCGGTGCAGAAGGCGGTCGATGAGACCAACGGCGCCGTGAAGCTGCTCCAGACGGTAGCCGACACCGATCAGGAGGAGGTCGGAGACCAGAAGATCAACGCCCTTCTCGCGGCGCAGAAGGACCAGATCGACGGCATCATCGGAACTGCGCACATCACCTCGGAGGTCGCGGCCAAGGCGCTGCGCGCCATTGGGGACAAGCGGATCAAGTATATTGCATTCGACGACAGCCCGGCTGTTCTGGCGGCGGTCAAGGATGGGTTCGCGCAGGCGACCTTCGTCCAGAACCCCTATGGGCAGGCCTATATCGGCGCGTTCGCGCTCGACCTTATCGCGAGCGGCGCGTGCAAGATGAAAGCCGATGCGCCCTGGATCAAGACCCCCCAAACCGCGCACTTCATCGATTCCGGCGTGCTCGAGGTGACGCCCGACAAGCTCGCCACGTATAAGGACGACGTCAAGAAGCTCACGACCGACATCCAGAGCAAGTTCAAGGCCACCTACATGGACTGCAAGTAGGCGCGCCTCGGGGGACGCGGGCGCCTCAGCAGGAGGCTCGACAGCGCCGGCGCGCGGCGGGGTCCGCGCTCTGCGCCGGGCAAGTTCTGATCGCGCGCCCGGGCGCCAGCCGCGCCAGGCGGATCTTCACAGCAATTTCCGCTTGGCGCGATATGAAGTCGCGAAACTCGGGCATGATCAAAGACGTCTCAGAGTTTTCAGGCAGCCTCATATCCCCGGGGCCTCGAGGAACATCGTCCGCCATGACCGATCAGGTCCTTGATCAGCCGCGCCGCCGACCCTTTGTGCTGGGTCAACAAGCCGGCTTGGTTGTCATCCTCGTCCTTCTCGGCGCTTTCTTCACCTCGAAGTCCCCGGGGTTCCTGTCGAGCTTCAATCTGTTCGTACTCGGCCGCTCGCTCGCCATCGATATCGTGATCGGCTTCTCGCAAATGGTGGTGCTGGCGACGGGCGGCATGAATCTGTCCGTCGGTTCGATCGGCGTCTGTGTCGTCATGATGGGAGGCTGCCTGATGCAGGTCGTGGGCCTGTCAGTCCCGTTAGCCTGCGCGCTGGCGCTGGTTCTGGGCGGCGCGCTCGGCTGGCTCAACGGCTTCACGATTGCCAGGAGCGGCGTCAACAGTTTCATTGTCACGCTGGCGAGCGCCAACTTGTTCTCCGGCGCCATGCTGATCCTGACCAAGGCCACTCCACTCAATGGGCTGCCCCGATCGGTGGGGGCCTTCGGCCAGATGCGGATCGGCGGCGGCTGGGTGTCGCCGATGTTGGCTGTCGCCCTTGCGATCGGCGTCGCCCTGATCGTCTTCTACCGCTATTCGGTGATAGGACGGCAGTCGCTTGCGACTGGCGCCAATCAGCGCGCGGCCGAGATGTCGGGCGTGCCGGTCGGACGCCGGATCATCGCCGCGCACGCGCTTTCGGGGGTGCTCGCAGGGGTCGCCGGCCTTCTGACGGTCGCGCGCGTCGGCGCGGCGATGCCGGCGGTCGGCGGCCAGGACTGGCTGCTGCCGTCCTTCCTCGGGCCGGTGCTCGGCGGCGCCGCGCTGGCCGGCGGCTTCGTTTCGGTCGGCGGCACGGTGCTCGGAGCGGCTCTGGTCACGACGATCCGCAGCGGCCTGCTGGTGATGGGCATCGGCAATTTCTGGCTCGACTTGTTTCTCGGGCTGTTCCTCCTGGCGGCAGTGTTGCTCCAGCGCTATCGCGGCGTATTGGCGCCGCGATCCCGGATGCAAGGGGGCTGAGCTTTGCGCCGCGTCCTCAATGCTGACTGGGCTGGCCTGCTCGCGGCGATCGTGGCCGGCGCGATCATCCTCACCGCCGTCTCGCCGAATTTCCTGTCGGAATTCAATTTCTACGTGCTGCTGCGCAGCGTCTGCGTCAGCATCATTGTCGCCTTCGCGCAGATGGTGACGCTCGCGGTTGGGCAGATGAACCTGTCCGTCGGCGCGCTCGGCGGAATGACCGCCATCCTTTTCGGCGGCATGATCGAGGTCTTTGGCGCGCCCCTGTGGCTCGCCGTCCCGGCCGCAATCGGGATCGGCGTTCTGGGCGGACTCGTCAACGGTCTCCTCGCCGCCCGCACTGGCATAAACGGGTTTATTGTCACGCTGGCGACAGCCTCCGCCTTCAGCGGGGTGAAACTCGGCCTCACCAAATCGGTTCCGTTCTACAAAATGCCGACCGCTCTGCAGGACTTCGGCAACGGCCGGATCGGGGCGCTTCCCTTTCTGCTCATCGCTCCGGTCATCGTTTCCCCGCTGCTGGCGCTGCTTCTCTTCCGCCTGCCGATCGGCCGGCGGCTTCTGGCTGTCGGCGGCAACAGCCAGGCGGCGGCGCTTTCGGGGATTTCGCCTGGCAATGCGATCGTCCTCGCGCATTGCCTTTCCGGGTTGCTCGCCGCGATCGGGGCGGTTCTTGCCGTCGCCCAGCTCGGCTCGGCGCAGCCGCTGATCGGCAGCGACTGGTTGCTGCTCTCCTTCGCGGCTCCGATCATCGGCGGCACGGCGCTGGCCGGCGGCTATGTCTCGATCATTGGAGCCATCCTCGCCGTGCTCGTCATCGCGCTCATCCAGAATGGGTTGGTGCTGGCCAAGGTCGACCCCTATTGGGTGCAATTCCTGCTCGGCGCCCTGATCGTCGCGACGATCTCCCTCAGCCGCTGGCGCGCGCGCCCGATGCGATTGGGCTAGCGGCGACATGGATCTCGCCGTCGACCGCGTCACCAAAGACTTCCCGAGCGTCCGGGCGCTCGACGATGTGACATTCCGCGTCAGGGCTGGGGAGATCCACGCGCTCATGGGTGAGAACGGCGCTGGAAAGTCGACGCTCATCAAGGTCGTGACTGGGGTCTACAAGCCGGATTCGGGGCGGCTGATGCTTGACAACCGGCCAGTGGAGTTCGCCTCCCCCCGTGGCGCGCTTGCCGCCGCGATCGGCGCCGTGCATCAGGAGCGCAACCTCATCCCGCGCTTTTCAGTGGGCGAGAACATCCTGCTCGAGCACTTACCGACCAGAAGGGGCATGGTCGACTATGGCGAAGTGCACCGGCAGGCCCGTGGATTTCTTGACCTGCTCGACCGAGCCATCGATACGCGAGCCGAGGTGGCGACGCTTTCGGTCGCGCAGATGCAGCTCGTCGAGATCGCCAAGGCGCTCTCGCTCAAGGCGAAGCTTCTGCTCCTGGACGAGCCGACCGCCTCGATCAGCGGCCATGAAGCCGCCGCGCTCTTCGACGTGCTGCGGCGGCTAAGGGCGCAGGGCGTCGCCATCGTCTTTGTCAGCCACAAGCTGGAGGAAGTGCTCTCGCTCTGCGACCGCGTGACGGTGTTGCGCGACGGCAAGATCGCCGCCGCCGACGAGCCGATAGCCAACGTCAGCCGGGGTCGGCTGGTGTCGTTGATGATCGGCCGCGACGAGCGGGTCGCCGACATCGGGGTCCGCAAACCCGACACAAGCGAAACCGTCCTTGAGCTCGCAGGGGTGTCGACCTCATTCGGGCACCGCGACATCAATCTGAGCCTTCGCAAGGGTGAAATCCTTGGTCTCTATGGCCTTGTGGGAGCCGGCCGCAGCGAGCTCGCGCGCAGCATCCTTGGCTTCGGCAGCGTCATCGCGGGAGAAATCCGAGTCAATGGACGGCGGGCGCACATGCGTTCGATGCACGAGGCGCTCGAGACCTATCGCATCGGCTATGTGAGCGAAGACCGCAAGGGTGAGGGCTTGCTGCTCGCCTATCCGGTCAAGGACAATATCGCGATTACCATCTGGCGCCGGATCGCCGAAGTCCTGGGCCTCATGCCGCCGGGCGTGGAGGCAAAAGCCGCGAGCCCGTTCGTTGGCCGCCTGGCGATCCGCACGCCGACGATCAATGCGCCGGTTTCGACGCTTTCGGGGGGAAACCAGCAGAAGGTTTCGATCGCGAAGTGGCTCGCTGCGCAGACCGACATCCTCATCATCGATGAGCCCACTGTCGGCATTGACGTCAAGACCAAGGTCGAGATTCACGAGCTGATCGCCGGCATCGCGCGCGACGGCGTCTCGGTGTTGCTGATCTCGTCGGACATGGCCGAGATGGTGACCCTGGCTGATCGGATTCTCGTGTTGCACGGCTTCAAAATCGTCGGCGAGGTCCCAAATGATCATCGCTACGAGGGGACCAGCGCGGCGGTCATGAACTTCATCCACGCGGTCGAGCCCGCCGCTGCAGGCGTGTGATGTCTTCTCAGTCGCCACGGACCGAATCTCGGCCGCTCTACGAGGTCATCCACGCCGTACTGCGCGAACATCTGCTCGACGGAAGCTTTCCGACTGGGCTGGTCCTGGGCGAGGCGGGAGTCGCTCGCGCTTTCAAGTCCAGCCGCATTCCGGCGGCCGCGGCGCTGCGGAGGCTGGGCGACGAAGGGCTGATCAAAAAGCTTGAGGGGAGAGGCTATCTGGCGGCCAACGCAGACCCGGGAACGATCGTCCGCCGCGAGCTGGTGGACGCCGGGCTGCGCTTGCCTGCGACGGTGTCGGGCAGCCTCAAGACGCTGAACCGCCAGGCGCTCATCTATCCCCTCGTGGAGCATGCTGTTGCAGAGTTGCTTTCGTATGGTCGGTTTCTTGTCAACGAGAGCGCGCTCGCCGAGCATTTCGTCGTCAGCAGAACCGTCGCTCATGAAGTGCTTACTCGACTTGAGCGCACCGGACTGATCGAAAAGGACACGAACCAACGCTGGTACGCCGGTCCGCTCACCGTCGACCGGCTGCGGGAGCATTTCGAGATGCGCAGGCTGCTCGAGCCCGCCGCGCTGGGGCAAGCCATGGAGAGCCTGTCCGCGGCCGACCTTCGTGTGAAGCGCGCGCGTGTGGAGAAGGCGCAGCACCATCACAACGCTCCCGCTCGGCTTGAGCGGCTCGAGATCGACTTGCACGGGCAGGTGGTGCTCTCCTGCGCGAATCAACAGCTTCGCGACGCCATCCGGCGAAATGCCCTGCCGCTATTCGCCACCCACTCGACTTTCGCCCTGATCCAGGAGGATGAGGAGATCGAGATGATGCTTGCCGAGCATCTCGCGATTTACGATCTCTTGCTGGCGCGCAAAAAGCAGGCGGCGATGGCGGCGCTCAAGGCTCACATAGGCCGATCGCTCGAGCCCAATATCGAGCGGCTGAAGCGGATCGGCTCCCTGCCCAAATCGCTGCGGCCGCCCTTCCTCATCCAGGTCGGGAGCGCGCGGCGCTGAATCAATTTTTGCAAGCGGGGATGAAAAGAGAGAATAGCGACATGCCGAATGGGCTCTCGCGCCCCGAGCCTTAGGTCAATGGCGTGTGGAACTGCCGCACCCGCTCCTTCAAGAAAGCGAAATCGATCGGCTTGGTGAGAAAATCGGCCGCTCCATATTCGGATGCGCGACGGCGCCGTTCCTCGTCGCCGTAGGCTGTCAGCATCATCACCGGCAGGTCGGGACGGCGTTTCTTGATCTCGCGCAGAAGCGACAACCCGTCCATTCCCGGCATGTTTATGTCCGAGAGAATAACGATCAATCGCGGCTCGATATCGCCGCCGAGGCGATCGAGCGCCTCAACGGCTGACAACGCAAAATGCAGGACATAGGCTCCCTCCCGCGCCTCGCGTCGAAATTGCTGGCGAAACAAGGTGGCGACGTCGGGTTCATCGTCAACAATCAAGATGCTCACGGTCATGACTGCCCGCCCGCCATCGATGTCCCAGCCCTCCTCCCGGCCGAAAAACGGTGCGGAAGGGTTACGACGAACTCGGTGAATTTTCCAACTTCGCTTGCGACCTCGATGGTCCCGCCGTGTTGCTTGGTGACGATCTCGTAGCTGATCGAGAGCCCGAGCCCCGTCCCCACGCCCGTCGGCTTCGTTGTGAAGAACGGCTGAAAAAGCTTATCCTTGGTGGAGTCGGCAATGCCGACGCCATTGTCGCGCACCCGCACCTCGACGGCCTTCCCGAGATCACGCGTGGTTACTGCAAGGACGGGCCTGAATGTCGCGTCGTTCGTTGACCGCTGGCGTTCGCTGGCGGCGTAAAATCCATTGCTGAAGAGATTCAGAAGCACGCGCGTGACGTCCTGCGGCACAAGTTCGACCGGTTGGATGTCGGTGGCGTATTGCCGGTCCAGAGTGATGGCGAAGTCATGATCCTGGGCGCGAGCGCCGTGGTAGGCGAGATTGAGCAATTCCTCCACCAGCGCGTTGAGATCGACCTGTTGCCGGTCGCCGCCGCCCCCGCGCGAATGCGCCAGCATGCTCTTGACAATATTGTCAGCGCGCTTGCCGTGTTCGACGATCCGCCCGAGATTGCCGGTCAGCAACTCGGATATCTCGTCGAGCTGGCCGCGTTCATGTTGGTTGAGCGACGCGAAGGCAGACGCGACGACCGTCTTCAATTCATCAAGCAGTCCGATCGAAAGGCCTGCAAAATTATTCACGAAGTTGAGCGGATTCTTGATCTCGTGAGCGATTCCGGCGGTCAACTGGCCGAGCGACGCCATTTTCTCGGCCTGGATGAGATTCGCCTGGGCCGCCTTTAGCTCATGCAGCGCCCCCTCGGCGGCGTCGCGCGCGACCCGGATCTCCGCTTGGGCTCGTTCGCGTTCGCGCTCGAGCCGGTCTCGCTCGATCAGGCTGTCGCGCAGCATTCCGAGCGTGGTGACCATTGCCTCGATCTCATGGGCGCCCGTACGCGGCATCGGGGGATCGAGATCGCCCCGGGTGATCGAAGCCATGCTCCGCTCGAGTTGTTTCAACGGGACGGTGATCGAGCGCACGGTGAATGCTGTGAAGCCCAGTGCGAGCAGAAGAGCTCCGACGCCGCCCACGATCGCGAGCTTCACCGCGAGTTCCGCTCCGCGCATCGACGCGTCGCGCTTGGCCACGGCCTGCTGCTCGACGCGGTCCACGACGCTCTCGATCTCGCCATCAATCGTGAGAACATGGCTCTTGGCCTGATCCAGCAGCGCGTTGCCTGAGGCGCTGTCGTCGCTTGAATAGGCGACGCCAGCCTGCCGCGCGAGATCGGTCATCGCGTCAACTTCGCGTCTGATCGCGGCGACAAGCGCCGGATCGACGGTGGAAATCGACGTCAGATCGGAATCGAGGCCTGCTTTTGCGGCTTCCGCCAATTCCTGGGAGCCGGCGAGCTGGGTGATCGCTGAGTCCGTGACCCAATACTTCAAATCGCCAAAGTGCTTGCTGGCCGAATTGGCTTCTTTGACCACCGAGACAAGCGTCGCCTCCTCGGCAAGGCTCCGCGACACGCGAGCAAGCTCACGGATCAGCAGGGCCGAGGAAAGAGCGAGGATCGCCAGGAGCAAAATCGACAGGAAGATCAGCCGCGCCCTGATCGACACGCTGGGCATCAGCTTGTGTCCCCCCACGTCCTGGCCTTCGTGGCCAGACCCCTTGCCGCGGCCCGGCCGGCCGACGAACCCCCCCGACCGGGAGGTCCCAGCAGGCCCAGGGCCAAGCGGCGTCGAATTTCGCTCATTTTCTTGTCCAACCGCGCTATCATCACATACTCGACCGGGCGGCAAAAGGTTGCCCATCGAACGGCAAATCGTGCCATCATGGGCCGTGCGGCCTTGGGGAGGAAAAATGTACGCGACAACACTTCAACGAACCCTCGTTCCCTTCGCGGTCGTGCTCGGCCTTGCCGGCGCCGGTTTAGCGCATGCGGAACCGGCGTCATTCAAGGTTGAGCTGACCGGAGCGCAAAGCGCGCCTCCGGTAGAGACGAGCGGCACGGGAACGGCTGAGGTGACATATGACCCGGCGACTCGGACCGTGACCTGGAATATCGCCTATAGCGGACTATCGAGCCCCGCGACGATGGCGCATTTTCACGGGCCGGCCAAAGCGGGCCAAAACGCGCCGCCGGTAATCTGGCTCAGCAAGCAGGGCAGCCCGCCCGCAAACCCGATGACGGGAAGCGCGACCCTCACTCCCGAGCAGGCGAAACAGTTTACTGATGGGGAGTGGTATATCAACGTCCACAGCCAATCCCATCCGGCCGGCGAGATTCGCGGCCAGGTGGTCCCGCCGAAGAGCTGACGGACGCTACATGAACCAGGCGATCAGGATCGCCGCCGCGGCGCTGGCGGCCAAAAGGACGAGCGCGCCCGCCGCGCCCGCCATGCGCGGCGCAGCCACGGGTTCGGGCAGAATCTTCGTACCGGTGATCAAGGGGCGCACCAAGTCTTGTCCCTTGACCACGGCATAACCGACGATCGCCACCACATGAACCGCGATCGCCGCCAGCAGCACTTTCCATAGGATCGCGTGAGAGGCGTCGATCGCGTCGGCGGCCGTCGCGGGCACGATCGCGGTCAACGGTCCAACGTCGGCAATGTCGTTGGCGACGTAAATTCCGGTCAGCGTCTGGGCGAAAAGAAGCGCAAGCAGGAGCAGGACCATCCAGCCGCCCGCCGGGTTGTGCCCGACCTGCCGATCGGGCTCGCGCAGAAGCCCATATTTCAGATGCTCGAAGACGATCCGCGGCGAGGCGAGAAACTGGGTGAATCGCGCCGTCTCGCTGCCAAAGAAACCCCACAGCAGCCGAAACAGCAGGAGGGCCAGCGTGATATCGCCGATCCATCCATGCCAAACCATCCAATTGAGCCGCCAGGTCACGTAGGCGGCGGCGACAAGCGCGACGATCAGCCAGTGGAAGAGGCGGACGGGGAGGTCCCAGACCCGAACGACACGCACTGAACTGCTCATGGGCTCTGTTGAAATCTGACCTGCGCTTCTCGAGTTCTCGTATCCTCTTGCCCCGAGCGCCGCCATCGGGGGGCTATGAGATTTCCGCCGCCGGATCCTTGTCAAATGACCCATCTCCGCCGACCCGTTTGGCCAGATCGCGAATGAGCCACGCGGGCGGAGGACGCCTCGCCGTCACCGCGTCGTCGCCGGCGCACCCGTAGTTGGCGCCTTCG
Source organism: uncultured Alphaproteobacteria bacterium (assembly GCA_963761435.1). Taxonomy (GTDB): domain Bacteria; phylum Pseudomonadota; class Alphaproteobacteria; order Rhizobiales; family Beijerinckiaceae; genus Roseiarcus. The sequence continues at coordinate 130,122 of CAVXHJ010000024.1, forward strand.
CCGGGTCCCGCTTCAGCGTCTGATCGATATCGAGCGTGCCCTCAACGCCGATCTTGTCGAAATTCGCCTCAAGCCATTCTTTCGCCTCGGCGCGGCCGAGGTCGCGCAATTGGTTGAGGAAAGGCCAGGAGACGTCGCTCTTGGTCGCCGCGCTGAAGGATTCGAGCCTGCCCGCGCCGCCGATGCGATGCAGCCGCTCCTCGCGATATTCGTCGCTTTTGAGCAGGCCTCTGCGGATAAGGCGGGCGACGAAGTCCGCGGCCCTGAGCTCCGCGAGCAGGCTCGCATTGAACGTCACCTCGTCGATCCGGTTCCTGATCTCCGCCGGCTGGCGGGGCGTCTCGTGGCGTTCGATCGGATTGATCTGGACGATGATGGCGTCGCGGCACTGGGTCTCGTAGAACAGCGGATAAAGGGGCGGATTGCCGGCGTATCCGCCGTCCCAATAGGGCTCGCCGTCGATGATCACCGATTGAAACAAATCGGGCAGGCAGGCCGAGGCCATCACGTGATCGGCGGTGAGAATATCGCGGCGGAAGATATGGCCGCGTCCGGTCCACACGTTCGTCGCCGCGACGAAGAGCTGAAGACCGTCGGTCGCGCGGAGGCGGTCGAAGTCAACGACTTGCTCGAGATGGGTCCGCAGGGGATTGACGTTGAAGGGATTGAACTCGTACGGGCTTAGAATCCCCGACACCGCCTCGGTCCAGGCGTCGATCCAGCGGGCCCCGGGCCAGAAGCCGCCCCACGCCGCAAGCGCCTTGTCGACCCAACTGCGCTCGAACGGCGCGAGCGAGCCTTCCGATGAAACCGAGAGCCAGAACATCTCGAGCTTCTCGCGAGCGCCGTCCCGTCCACCCTCGCTCATCCCGGAGGCGAACACCACGGCGTTCATGGTCCCAGCGCTCGCGCCGCTGATCGCCGAGATCTCGATGCGCGTGTCCTCCGCCAGCGCGTCGAGCACGCCCCAGGTATAGGCGCCGTGCGAGCCGCCGCCTTGCAGGGCCAGATTGACGATCTTGGCCGCCTGCCGTTTGGCCGCGGGCCTCGGCGCGGCCGGTTTTGGGCCGCGGCTCATGCCGCTGTCCACCCGCCGTCGATCGACAGATTGGCGCCGGTTATCGGCGCCGCCGCGTCCGAGCACAGATAGACGGCGAGCGCCGCCACCTGATCGACGGTGACGAATTGCTTCGTCGGCTGGGCGGCGAGGATCACGTCGTTCAATACCTGCTCGCGCGTCATGCCGCGGGCCTTCATCGTGTCGGGAACCTGGCGCTCGACCAGCGGGGTCCAGACGTAGCCGGGAGAAATGCAGTTGGCGGTGACGCCGAATGTGGCGAGCTCGAGCGCCACCGTCTTGGTGAGCCCGGCCAGCCCGTGCTTTGCCGACACATAGGCCGACTTGAACGGCGAGGCGACGAGCGAGTGGGCCGAGGCGGTGTTGATGATCCGGCCCCATTTCTGCGCCTTCATCCCCGGAACGGCCGCGCGGATGGCGTGGAACGCGGCGGTGAGGTTGATGGCGATGATCGCGTCCCACTTCTCCGGCGGAAATTCCTCAATCGGCGCGACATGCTGGATCCCTGCGTTGTTGACGAGGATGTCGAGCGACCCCATTTTTGCCTGGGCGTCGGCGATCATCGCCTCGATCTCCGCTCCCTTCGACATGTCCGCCCCGTTGTAGAACGCCTTGACGCCGAACTCCTTCTCGATCCTGGCCCGCTCGGCCTCGATCGCCGCCTTGTCGCCGAACCCATTGAGGACGACGTCCGCCCCTTCCCTGGCGAGCGCCCGGGCGATGGCGAGGCCGATGCCGCTGGTCGAACCGGTCACCAGGGCGTGGCGTTTGGCGAGCGACATCGGCGGTCTCCTGGTTTGGCCGGCGGTTCTGGTCCGCGTAGGGGGCCATATTGCAACGCGATGAGGCTCTATATTGCATTGCGGCGAAGCTTTCGAGGCTCTTTTGCGGCGGCGCCCGCCCGGATGCGCCGCCGGTGGGCGGCAGGATGACAAATTCCCGGTCAGCGCTTAGAACCCGCCGGGGTCAGCTCGATCGGCCAGAGGCGGGAAAGGGATGACGGCGATGAACCTTGCGATCTCTGACGCCCCGTGCGGGCCGAGGCCACGTCATTCTACGGTTGGCGTCCGGGTCGGCGATGGCGACGCGGCGGTCGTTGTGGGCGGCGGCGCGCCGATCGTCGTCCAGTCGATGACCAACACCGACACGGCCGACGTCGAGGCGACGGCGCGTCAGGTCGCGGCGCTGTGGCGCGCGGGCTCCGAACTCGTGCGGATCACGGTCGATCGCGACGAGGCGGCCGCCGCCGTGCCTCATATCCGCGACGCGCTGGTCAAACGGGGCGTGCGCGTGCCGCTGATCGGCGACTTCCACTATATCGGCCATAAGCTGCTCAGCGATCATCCGGCATGCGCCGAGGCGCTGGACAAATATCGCATCAATCCCGGCAATGTCGGCTTCAAGAACAAACGCGACCTGCAGTTTGGGCGGATCATTGAAATCGCGATCCGCAACGGGAAGCCGGTGCGGATCGGCGCCAACTGGGGCTCGCTCGACCAGGAGCTCCTGACCTCGCTCATGGACGAGAACGCGGCGAGCTCCGCGCCGCTCGAGGCGGGCGCAGTCACCCGCGAGGCGATGGTGAGATCGGCGCTGCTTTCGGCCGCGCGCGCCGAGGAGATCGGGCTTCCTCGCGATCGCATCATCCTCTCGGCCAAGGTTTCGTCGGTGCAGGACCTCGTCACGGTCTACCGGATCCTCGGCGAGCGCTCCGACTACGCGCTCCATCTTGGCCTCACCGAGGCCGGCATGGGCTCGAAGGGCATCGTCGCCTCCGCCGCCGCCCTCGGCGTCCTGCTGCAGGAGGGCCTTGGCGACACGGTCCGCATCTCGCTCACCCCCGAGCCGGGCGGCGATCGGACGCAGGAGGTCCGCGTGGCGCAGGAGCTGTTGCAGACCATGGGGTTCCGCAGTTTCACCCCCCAGGTCGCCGCCTGTCCCGGTTGCGGGCGCACCACCTCGACCGTGTTTCAGGAGCTGGCGCGCGATATCCAGAGCTACCTCGCGCAGTCGATGCCGGAGTGGCGGGCGCAATATCCGGGCGTCGAAAAGCTCAATGTCGCCGTGATGGGCTGCATCGTCAACGGGCCGGGCGAGAGCAAGCACGCTGACATCGGCATCTCGCTGCCTGGAACAGGCGAAACGCCGGCCGCGCCTGTTTTCGTCGACGGCGTCAAGACCGTCACTCTGCGCGGGCCGCGGATCGCCGAGGAATTCAAGGCGCTGGTCGATGACTATATCGTGAGACGATACGGGGCGGGCCGGCGGGCGGCCGAATAAGGCGGCGGCGGCAAGTCTTCAAAGAAGGCAGGTCTTCAAAGAAGGCAGGTCTTCAAAGAAGGAAAGTGTCAGTGTCAGCGTCCTCGTACCGCGCGTGAATCAGGCGGTTGACGACCGCGAAAATGAACGCGGTCGAGACGCCGAACATCAGCATTCCGTCCACCGCTTCAAACGGTGCGAGCAGCCTCCATTGCGGCGGCAACACGATGTCGGAGCCCGAAGTCGTATAGCTGCCGGCGGATGAATAAAGGGCCGCGCCGATGTCGGCGACCGCGCCAGACATATCGAGGACGAAGGCCCAAAGCGCAATCTCCGCGAGATGGCCCCCAAGCGCGAGCAGGATCGCGACCATGATGAAAGTCAGGTTCATCCAGGTCCGCACGCCAACCAGGCCGCGCTTGAGATCGCGGCGCAAGCTCATGATGATGGCGTGGACGGCGACGCCGTGAAGCGCGATCGTGGCGACGGTCGCGACGAGTCCCAGGATGAGGGGAACGAGTATCGCGATGTGACTCGGCATCATCTTCCCCTGGCCGCGCTGTGACCCGACTGGAGCTTCAGCCCCACATGTGTTCGCAACGGCGATCTTACCCTTCACATTGGCGCAGAAATGCTCCACATGGAAGGGTTGACGAGGCCGCCTTGTACGAACCCCCCCTGCATCGAAACGAGAATCTGCCGGAACTGCATGCGCTGATCAAGGACCGCGTATTCGGTTTCCTCATCAGCAACGGCGCCGAGGGTCTCGTCGCCAATTCGGTTCCGTTCGTTCTCGACACGACCGCCTCCCGGCTCGGGACCCTCAAGGTCCATATCGCCCGCGCCAACAGCCAGTGGCGCGATCTTCAATCTTCGCCCGACGCGCTTGTCGTATTCCAGGGCCACGACCACTACATCACCCCGTCCTGGTACGAGACCAAGCGGGAGACAGGCAAAGTCGTACCCACCTGGAACTATACCATGGTCCAGGCGAAGGGGCGGGCGAAAATCATGGACGACGCCTGGCTCGCCCAGCAGATCGAGGAGTTGACGCAAACGCTCGAGCAGCGCCGTGAACGCCCGTGGGCGGTCGGCGACGCGCCGGCGGACTTCATCGCCATGCAGCGCCGGGCGATCGTCGGGATCGAGATCGAGATCGTCGACATTCGGGGGAAGTGGAAGACGAGCCAGAACCGCACGGTCGCCGACCGCGCCGGCGTCGTCGCCGGACTTGACGCTTTGGGCGGCGAGGAATCGCGCGCAATGGCGCAGATCGTGCGCGAGACGAGCCGCGACTGAGCCCCGTGATCTGATTTGCGCCTTCGCCCGTAGTCGGAGGCGCCTGTTGAGAAGGAAATGGATATGACTGACGCCATCAAGCCGCTTTACACTGCTCATGCGACCGCGACCGGCGGCCGCAACGGCCATACCCGCAGCGACGACGGTCTCGTCGACGTCAATCTCTCGGTGCCGAAGGAGATGGGCGGTCCCGGCAAGCCGGGGACGGCGACGCCCGAGCATCTCTTCGGCGCCGGCTACGCCGCCTGCTTCGGCGGCGCGCTCGACTACATCGCCAAGCAGCACAAGAAGGACGCTACGAAAGCGACTGTCAAAGCTGCCGTCACCATCGGCCCGCGGGAGAAGGGCGGGTTCGGCCTTGCGGTCGTGCTCGACGTCAGCGACCCCAGCCTGCCCACAGCGGAGTTGCAATCACTGGCCCAGGAGGCGCACGAGAAGGTCTGCCCCTACAGCCACGCGACCCGCGGCAACGTCGACGTCAAGATCGTCGCCCACGGGGCCTGAGACCCCCTCAGCGCGCGGCCGGCCAGTAAGCACGCATTCGATCTCGACCTCGCCCCCTAGCGCGAGCCGCCGCGGCCTTGCGCGACGGCGCGCAAAACCATGAGCTTGTCGAAATCGTAAAAAGGTGCACATTTCCCGTTAGATCGGCGTCCCTGCAGCGCCGAGCGCGAGCCTAGACGATGATCTCGAAAATCCTCGTACCGGAGAGGCGTTCCGTGAAAAGCGCCGAGCCCGCAGGTCTTCCGTCCTCTCGCCGCCGCCGCAGGCGAGGGCTGGTCATAGGCGCTGGGCGCGTGGCGTTGACCCTCTGCGCGGCAGCCACGATTGCGGAACTGAGCGCAGTCTCACTCGCTCACGCCGACTGCCCGTCTATCGGGGCGTCCGCCAGCACCAGCACCGATTTTGACGGCACGATTCAAACTCAGAGCGCTTGCGGCACCTTCTCCGCGATTCCCAACATTAGCTTTGTCGACGATCCGTACAACGGCGGATCCGCGACGAGCAGAGCCCAGGCGTCCGGAGACCCCGGGATTTCCCTTTCGCTCGGGGCGTATGCGTTCTCGAGCGGCGTCGCGCTGAGCGCCTCCGCTGGCGCCAATTTCAGCGACACGGTTGCGCTCGATGTCGGGCAAACCGCCGCCCTGCAGGATTACGGCGATGCGGTGGAGAAACAGGACGGCATCCAGCTGGATTTCGCCCCGATCGGGTCCATCACGCCTTTGGCCAACCTCCTCTCCACGAGAACCTACAGCGTCACCGTAGACGTCGACGTGGACGGCTACGCGGTTGGAATGACGGGTGCGACGCTGGATCTGTCGTTTGATGGCGTCACCGATTTCGCGTCGTTTTCTAACGGCAAATGGTCCCCCGTTCTGGGGCACATCCTCGTTCCGGACGGGACCTCGGGACACTTTTACTTCACCTTCGACTACGTCAGTCCGCCAACGCCTTCCGATCCGGCGGACTTCACTCTCAGCATAAATGTAACGGCGGGATCTGACGGGGACACCGTGGGAAAGATAGACTTTTTCGATCCCGTTACGGTCGCGGGCATCACGGTCGAGGACGACCTCGGCAATATCGTGCCGAGCGTCGAGGTCGTGTCCGGCTCCGGGCTGTATTACCCCGTGACGGACGGGTTGACGGCTCCCTCCGTCCCGGAGCCTTCAACCTGGGTGATGCTGTTGCTCGGATTTGCGGGGCTCGGCTATGCCGGCTTTCGGACGCGCACGGCGGGGCCGGTATGACCTCAGGCCGGGCGCGCGGAAGCATCCGTTAAGACGCGGCGCCTTGCGCCGCTCCTATGGTTAGGCCGGCCTCGGAAACCCTTTGCTAAGCCTGTCCGGCGGTCCGGCTTGCTCCTGACCGAGCGTCATTGGGTACGACTGTAGCAAGAGAAATGCTCGATCGCCGTCATTGCGAGCGAAGGGCGTCGAAAGACGCCCGTCCTTCCGGACGGGCTATGGCGAAGCAATCCATCCCACGACCGTTGCAGGATGGATTTGCTTCGTCGCCATAGCCCGTCGATAGACGGGCGTCCTTCCGGACGCCCTATGGCTCCTCGCAATGACGGGGTTGCGCGAGCCGGCCGCGTTCTGCGCGCGAGAAGGGCGTGACCGCCAATGTTGGAGACTGCCCTCCCGCACGCCGAGGCGACGCCGCTCGACCGGGGCCTGCGCGCCTTGTGCGGGATCGCGGCCTATTACCGCATCGGCGCCGACCCGGTGCAACTCGCCCGCGAGCTGGCGCTCGGCGACCGTGCGGCCGACGAGTCCGACCTCATTCGCGCCGCCCGGATGGTCGGGCTCAAGGCCCGGCTGGTCGGCAAGGTGAACGCCGAACGGCTGAAGACGCTGCCCGCGCCGGCGATCGTGCGGATGACGGGCGGCGCGCTCATGGTCTTTGGCGGAATCAATCCGTCGGGTCTCTGCCGGCTCGTCGATCCGATCAGCCACGCCGCCCGGGAGGCGACGCTCGAGGACGCCGCGCGCGAGATCGGCGGGCAGGCGCTGCTCATCGCCCGCCGGATCGGGGGCGCCGGCGCCGATCCGCGCCTGTTCGGCATGCGCTGGTTCCTGCCGACGATCTGGCGCTATCGCCGTCCGCTCGGCCATGTGCTGGCGGCGTCGCTGTTCGTGCAGATTTTCGCCCTCACCACGCCGCTGTTCTTCCAGGTGGTGGTCGACAAGGTATTGACGCATCACGGCTACGAGACCCTGTTCGTGCTCGTTGGCGGGCTCGTCATCGTCGGCCTGTTCGACGTGGCGCTCCAATACTTGCGCACCTACGCGCTCTCGCACACCACGAACCGGATCGACGTCGAACTCGGCCAGCGGCTGTTCGCCCATCTCCTGCGCCTGCCCGTCGCCTATTTCGAAACCCGTTCGACCGGGCAGACGGTGGCGCGCGTGCGGGAGCTTGAGACGATCCGAAGCTTTCTCACCGGGCAGGGCCTGTTCTCGGCGATCGACCTCGTGTTCGCGTTTGTGTTCATCGCGGTCATGTTCGCCTATTCCTGGTTCCTCACCCTGATCGTGCTGGCGGGCGTCCCGTTCTATCTCCTGATTGGTTTTTCGGTCAGGCCTCCTCTTCGCGAGCTCATCAGCGAGAAGTTCAATCGCGGCGCCGCGAGTCAGCAGTTCCTGGTCGAGACGATCGTCGGCGTCAACACGGTGAAGAGCGCGGCGGTCGAGCCGATCATGCGCGCGCAGTGGGAAGAGAAGCTCGCCGCTTACGTCAAGACCAGTTTCTCCGCCGCCATGCTTGGCTCGGGCGGGCAGCTCGCCATTCAATACATCAGCAAGCTGACCACCGCGGCCCTGCTCCTGTTCGGCGCCAAGGCGGTCATCGATGGCGAGCTCACCGTTGGCGCGCTCGTCGCCTTCAACATGATCGCCTCACAGGCGATCCAGCCGATCCTGCGCCTCTCTCAGATCTGGCAGGATTTTCAGCAGGTGCAGATCTCGATCGAGCGCCTGGGCGATATCCTCAACGCAAGCCCCGAATCCTCGCCCGCGACGCGCCTCTTGCCGCCGACCCCGCGCGGCGCGATCCAATTCGCCCATGTCAGCTTTCGCTACCGCCCGGGCGCGCGGGAAGCGCTGAAGGATGTTTCGCTCGCCATCCGGGCGGGCGAGACGATCGGAATCATCGGCCCCTCGGGCTCCGGCAAATCGAGCCTGGCCAAGCTGATCCAGCGCCTCTACCTGCCGGGCGAGGGGCAGGTGCTGCTCGACGGCGCCGATCTCGCCCATGTCGATCCGATGTGGCTGCGCAGCCACATCGGCGTCGTGCTGCAGGAGAACATCCTCTTCAACCGCACAATTCACGAGAACATCGCCTTCGCCAATCCGGCCATGCCCCGGGCGCGGGTGATCGAGATCGCCCGCCTCGCTGGCGCCGACGAGTTCATCGACAAGCTCGCCGAGGGCTATGACACGATGATCGAAGAGCGCGGCGCCAACCTCTCCGGAGGGCAAAGACAGCGCATCGCGATCGCCCGGGCGCTGGCGACCAATCCGCGCATCCTCATTCTGGACGAAGCGACGTCGTCGCTCGACTATGAGAGTGAACGGATCGTTCAGCGCAACATGCGCCGGATCGTCAAGGACCGCACCGTCATCATCATTGCTCACCGTCTGGCGGCGGTGCGGGCTTGCGACCGCATCGTCGGCATGGCCGAGGGCCGCATCGTCGAGGTTGGAACGCACGATGAACTCATCCGCCGTCCCGGCGGCCTCTACGCCTACCTCTGGGGCCTCCAGGCCCCGCCGGTGGAGACCGCCGCATGACCGCGATTCGCGCCGTCGACGCGGCCCCCCCGGCAACCAGGCCGGCGCCGTCGCGGGCCTGGTTCAAGACCCCTGGGGCCAATCTCAGCGACCGGGAATTCCTCGCGCCCGCGCTCGAGATTCTGGAGACGCCGCCCTCGCCGGTTCATATCGCGTTCCTGTGGATCATTTGCTCTCTGGCCGTCGCGGCCCTTGCCTGGGCCTATTTCGGCCGCGTCGACATCGTCGCCGTCGCGCAGGGCAAGTTCCAGCCAACCGGCCGGGTCAAAGTCGTCGAGCCGCTGGAGACCGGCAGGGTAGAGGCCATCCGGGTCGTGAACAGCAGCCTGGTCAAGGCCGGCGACATACTGGTCGAACTCGACCGCTCGGCCGCCGAGGCCGACGTCAAGGGAGCGCGGGCCGAGCTTTCGTCGGCAAAGGCTGAAATCCTGCGCCGCAAGGCCGCGCTCGAGGCTGCGCGGTCGCATGAATTCGCTTCGCCGCCGAGGATCGGCTGGCCCGACGACGTCGCGCGGCCGCTACGCGAACGCGAAGACCGGGTTCTCGCCGCCGATCTTGGGCAACTGGACGCGACCTTGGCCTCTTTCGCCGCGGAGCGGACGCAGAAGACCGCCGAGCGGGACAAGCTCAGACAGACCATCGCAACCCAGAAGAACCTCGTCGCGACCCTGCAAGAGCGGGTCGACATGCGCACGAAGCTGGTCGAAGAGAAAGCGGGCGCGAAGGCCGCGGTCATCGATGCGACCGAGACGCTGCAATATCAGATCACCCAGGAGGCGAAGCAGGAGGAAGAACTGGCCTCGCTCTCCGCCGGGCTCGAGGTCATCTCGAGCGACGCCGAAAAAGCCGTCCAGGCTTTCGTTTCCGACGACGCCGAGAAGCTCGGCGACGCCGAGCGGCGGGTTGAGGACGTCGAGCAGCGCCTTGCCAAGGCCGAGGCTGAGCTCGATCGCATGACTCTCAGAGCGCCGATCGCGGGGCGGGTGCAGTCGTCGATCATCACCAACGTCGGCCAGGTCGTCGCCAGCGGCCAGGAGATCATGCGCATCGTGCCGGAGGATTTCGGGGCTCGAGATCGAAGCCTACGTGCGCAACCGCGACATCGGCTTCGTCAGCGTCGGCCAGGAGGCGGCCGTCAAGGTGGAGTCCTTTCCCTATGCCCGCTACGGCGCGATTCGCGCCCACGTCGTTCGTGTCGCCAGGGACGCGATCCCCGAGCCTGACGCCGAGGGGATCGAGGGCGATCCCGCCCGCGTCTCGTCCGCGGCCGGCTTTGCCGGCGTGGAGCGCACCCAGAACCTGGTGTTCCCGGTTGTGCTCAAGCCGGACGTGGCGACGATCACGGTCGACGGCGTCGATCAGCCGCTGACCTCCGGCATGGCGGCCACGGTCGAACTCAAGACCGGCGCGCGGCGCATGCTCGAATATCTGTTCTCGCCGCTCGTCGAAGTCGCGTCGAAGGCCATGCGGGAGCGGTGACGAGCGCGCCTCTGCGCCCTCCTTGCCGTCGCTACTTGATCACCTGCCAAAACAGCCCGACGACGCAAACGAAGCCGAGAGTGAACAGCACGGTTCTCAGATATGGGATCGCCGTCCAGTAGACGATCGCGTGCGCCAGCCTGATCCAGAAGTAGCTCATCGCCCAGAAGGCCGTCATTCCGTTCGCCTTTCCAGCGACTTGAGCGACAATCACCAGTGCGGCGAAGGGGGCGAAGCATTCGATGGCGTTGAGGTAGGCGCGGTGGGCGCGCTGGCCCCACAACGGGACTGGGCGAGGCGCGGGATTGACGTAGTTTTCCCCCGACAGGGGTCCGTTCGTCATCACCTGGCAGGCGATATATGGAATCCACAGCGCCGCCGTGAGGATCGCAGTCAAGGCGAGGTACCAAAGGTCTGTCGTCATGGCGGTCTATTTCCCTCCAATTCGATCGGGCGCCGGATTGCCCCCGTGAGGCCGCGCGCGACCTGCGGAAGCATCTCACCCGTGAAGCGCCAGCAGAGCAGAGACGAACGGGGGAGCCAGATTTCGACATCGCGACGCCAATATATCGTCGAATTTTCCGCCGAGCGGCGACGGCGCCATTTGCGTGGCCTTCCATGAAACTCGCCGGCGTGCAGCCCGCCGTCTCGCGCAGGGAGGCGAGGCGCCCGTGGAGGTCAGCCCCCGTCGATGAGCGGACTTGACCGGTGATTCGGCGTAGAAGCGTCGAGGGGTCATTCGACGGAGAGGGCGATGAATGCATTGATTGAATACGCGCCTGCGCTCGCCATTGCGGCGGTCGGGTTCGGCCTTTTGGGCTACGCGGCCGCAATGGCGCTGGCGGCGTTTGGCCAGGCGGCGCAAGACAGCCTTGCGGGCAGGCTGCGGGCCTGGTTTCAATCCGCTCCGGCTCAAAACATTGGGCTTCCTTGCGCAGCCTTGTCGGCTTTCGCGATCGTGGCGATTCTGCTGCGCGCCTTTCCTCCGACGTCGGGTGAGAACGGGGCATTGTCCTTCAAAGCCTTTGGACTCGAATTCAGCGGCCCCTCCGGGCCGATCACGCTTTGGCTTATTTGCTTTCTTTCATTCGTCGTGGCCTTGAGGCTGCTGCGCGCGTGAGCGGCTCGCAAAGCCGCAAGCGGCTCTCCCGCCCCTCAGCTCTTCGCCGCCCTCGCCGGCGTCGGCGCCTCCCGCTCGCGCACGATGTCGCGCAGCGTGACGAGCTGCCTTTCGAGCGCCTCGAGATCCGCGTCCGTCATGCGGCCGAGGGTCGAGGCGATCCAGCGATGCTGGACGACGATCGCCTTTTCCGCCATCTGGCGGCCGGCCGCCGTGAGGTAGATCGCGTGCTGGCGACGGTCGGCCGCGGCGGGGCGGCGTTCGACCAGGCGCGCCTCCGCCAGCCGGTCGATCAGGCCGGAGATGTTGCCCTTGGTGACGTAAAGCCGCGTGGCCAGTTCCTGCTGACTGACGCCCTCCTGCTCGGTCAGCGTCGTCAGGACGTCGCATTGCGGGATCGAGACGCCAATGGCGCGCAGCCGTTCGCCGACCGCCGCCTGCATCCGCGCCTCGAGGCGGATCAGACGGAACCAGACCCGCACGGAGCGGTCGGCGTTCCGCCGGTCCGACGGCGCGCGGAAGGCGTTTGAAGGCGTAGGGCCTTCAGAGGACATCGAAAGTTCCACTTCCGGCGATTGCAAAGCCGCGCATGCGGCGCCAAGGTAATACCCCATGAACAATCCCGACGCTGCGATCAAGCGTCGATAGGAGTTTCGGGAGGAAAAGCATGCTTGGACGGATGCAGGACTGGCCCCTGCTCATGCACAAGATCATCGACTTCGCCGCCGTCCAGTTTCCGGAACAGCAAATTGCTTCGCGGACGGTCGAAGGGCCGATGCATTACACCAACTACCGCGATATCCGGCATCGGGCGCTCAAGGTCGCCAAACGGCTGCATCGCGACGGGATCAAGCTCGGGGACCGTGTCGCAACGCTCGCCTGGAACGGTTACCGGCATCTTGAGAGCTGGTACGGGATCACCGGCGCGGGCGGCGTCTATCACACCGTAAATCCGCGCCTCTTCCCCGAACAGATCGCCTGGATCCTCAATCACGCCGAGGACCGGATCGTTTTGACCGATCTCACCTTCGTGCCGCTGCTCGAGGCGATGGCCGACCGCTTGCCGACAGTCGAGCGCTATGTCGTTTTCACCGACGCGGCTCACATGCCGGCGACCAAACTCAAGAACGCGGTCGCCTACGAGGACTGGATCGGCGAGGTCGACAGCGACTACGCCTGGAAGGAGTTCGACGAACGGACCGCCGCCGGCCTCTGCTACACTTCCGGCACGACGGGCAATCCGAAAGGGGTTCTTTATTCCCATCGTTCGAACGTTCTGCACTCGATGATGGCGAGCGCGTTCGAAAGCCTGATGGTGACCGCTTACGATACGGTGCTGCCGGTCGTTCCCATGTTCCACGCGAATTCATGGGGACTTGCGCTGTCCTGTCCGATGCGTGGATCGCGCATGGTGATGCCGGGACCGCGGCTCGACGGAGCGTCGGTCTACGACCTCCTGGAGAGCGAGAAAGTGACGATGACGCGCCGCCGTTCCAACGGTCTGGCTCGGGCTTCTGCATTACCTGCGCAAGGAGAACAAGCGGCTCACAACGCTCAAATTCGTCGGCATCGGCGGCTCGGCCTGCCCGCCCGAGATGATTCGGGCGTTCGAGGAGGATTACGGGGTCACCGTGCGGCACGCCTGGGGGATGACTGAAATGAGCCCAGTCGGCTCGTGCGGCGCGGTCAAGCCGGGCATGCTGAATCTTCCGCACGAGCAGAGGCTCGCCATCCAGTCCAAGCAGGGATGGGCGCCATTCGGCGTCGAAATGAAGATCGTCGACGACGAGAACAAGGAACTGGCCTGGGACGGCAGGCGCTTCGGCAGTCTCAAGGTCAAAGGGTTCGCCGTCGTCAAGAGCTATTTCAACGACGAGGGCGGCAAGATCACCGACGCGGATGGGTTCTTCGACACCGGCGACGTCGCCACCATCGACCCTGACGGCTTCATGCAGATCACCGATCGCGCCAAGGACGTGATCAAGTCGGGCGGCGAATGGATTTCGACCATCGACATCGAAAATCTGGCGGTCGGTCACCCCGATGTCGCCGAGGCTGCGGTCATAGGGGTCGCTCACCCGAAATGGGACGAGCGGCCGCTGCTCGTGGTCGTGGCCAAGGAAGGGTGCGCGCCCAAGACGGAAGAGGTCCTCGAATATCTGAAGCCCCGGGTCGCGAAGTGGTGGATACCCGACGACATGCAGGTGGTGAAGGAAATCCCCCATACCGCGACCGGCAAGATCAACAAGCTGAAATTGCGCGAGACATTCAAGAGTTACAGGCTGCCGACGGCGTGAAGGCAGGGCGCGGCCTGCGCGCGCCTTCCATATTCGCTCCGGCTTCAGGGGTTGAGGTGCGGTCGGCCCTCACATCGCAAAGCCGCCGTCGACGATGAACGCCTGGCCGGTGGCGAAGGCGCTCTCGTCGGAGGCGAGGTAGACGGCGATCGCGGCGATTTCCTCGGGCTGGCCGAGCCGGCCCATCGGCTGGCGGTCGATGAACGCCTGGCGGACCTTCTCGACCGGTTCGCCGCTCGAGGCGCTGAGCGCCTTGATCCGCCCGTCGAGCGACGGGCTCACGATCGTGCCTGGGCAGATGGCGTTGCAGCGTATCCCCTTGCGAATGTAGTCCGCCGCCACCGCCTTGGTGAGGCCGATCACCGCCGCCTTCGAGGCGCCGTAGACGTAGCGGTTCGGGATGCCGCGCACGGAGGAGGCGCCGGAGGCGATGTTGACGATCGAGCCTTTTCCCTTGGTGAGCATGCCCGGCAGGAAGGCGCGGATTAAGCGGTGCATCGACTTGACGTTGAGGTCGAACGAGAAATCCCAATCCGCTTCCGAGGTGTCGAGGACGGTCCCGTGATGGACGAAGCCGGCGCAGTTGAAGAGCACGTCGATGGGGCCGATCTCGCGCGCCAGCGCCTCGACCGCCTCGGTCGAGCGCACGTCGAGCTTGCGCGTCTCACCCTTGAGGCCGGCGAGGCCGTTAAGGTCGATGTCGGTCGCGACGACCCGGGCGCCCTCGCGCTCGAACGCCTCGGCTGTCGCACGGCCGATCCCCACCGCCGCCGCCGTCAACAACGCCGTCTTCCCCGCCAATCGTCCCGCCATCCCCGGCGCTCCTTCCCATCCATGATCCCGCGGCGCTGCCATGCCGCCGGCGGAGCTTCTAGGCGAGATCGCGCCGCGTTCCTAGCGGGCGCCCTCGTCGGCCGGCGCATGGATATTGCCAAGACGGGGAGAACTGGCCTATTGAGCGGCGCCGTTCGAAAAGCGCCGCCGGCGCGTTTCCTTCGACGGGGCCGCAATAGCTCAGCTGGTAGAGCACGTCATTCGTAATGATGGGGTCGGGAGTTCGAATCTCTCTTGCGGCACCAACACTTGGCTCCGAATTCGTCCCGGGTCTGAATCGGCTCGGTAAGCGCCCGGTAAGCACTTAGCTCTCCGCCAGCCTCAGGATCACATCGCAGCAGCTCTCGCCCCGGCGGTGCCCGGCCTCGGCCCGCCTTCCACATATTTCCAAGATTTACATTACTGGCGAAGTAGGGAAAACTACCCGAAGGTCGCCATATTGGCTGCCTAACCCGCAAAGGGGGCTTTGCCATGAAAGCCTTTGCTAGAGTTGTCGGCGTAAGCTGCGCGGTCCTGGTTGCCGCTATCGGCTTCGGCGCCAACGCCGAGACCATCGAGCGCACCTTCGACATCACGGCGTCCGATTTCGCATTGCTTACCGGCGATCCAACGCCCCCTGCCGTCGACCCGGTCGAGCTGAATTTCACGGTTGTTTTCAACACTTCGGCTGTGATCGATCAAACGACCAACGGTCTCACGATCAACTCGTTTACCCTTCCAAATCCTCCGTATTCTTCGACCTTCGCCTATGACGGAGCCGGAACCCTTACAGTTGCGACAGACGCCAACCCGGACGAATGCGACCTTACTGCGAATACATACTGTACTTTCATAGGTGATGCAGCGGACGCTTCCCCGTCTGCAAATTTGTTTGCTCAGTCGACCAGCTCAGGCGGCCTTTGGGAGGCGCAATCGATCAACGTAACCGCAGGCCCGATAACCGTTCTGACCGTACCTGAGCCCTCCACATGGGCGATGATGCTGCTCGGCTTCGCGGGGCTCGGCTTTTCGGGCTATTGGCGGAGGAGCGCGCGGCTAGCCTGATCGCGGCTCAAACCCACGCCCAAGCGCGAGTGACCGCCGAGCGGCGGCTTCTTCATAACGACGAATCCTGATCGCTCTAGGTGCTCGACCAGGCGCTTGGCGACGATCTCAGACATTAGCTCGTCGGCGTTGTGGACTCGCTTGCGGCCCTGGAAGCGCAAGGCGAAGGCTAGGGTGTTGGCGACATCATCGGCGGTGGCGGGCGTGAGGCGTTCGGGCGCGTCGGACATCAGGGGCCAGCGTAGCCGAGCTGTGAGAACAAAGAAACAACGATTGCGCGCGGTGCCCGTGAATGCATTAGGCGCTGGAACGGGCCGTCAGGGGGATGTACACAGACTTACAGGCTTAGGCTGGCCCGACCGTCTGAAAGGGAGGATTCAATGCGCCAAATAGCAGCACTCGCCCTAATGGCGGCTCTGTCCCTTCAGTTTGAGGGGAGAGCGGCCGCTGAGACAGACCAACAGGTTCACAACAACACCGTCCGCCAGTGTCGCAACGACTGCATAACTGACTTTAACCGGGTTAGCGGCGCTTGCGACAATATTCAGGACAGCGCTCGAAAAGCTATCTGCAAAACTCACGCTAGATCGGCATACGACAGCTGCATCCCATCCTGTGGCGAATATCAGTAGCGATGGTGCTGGCCTTTGAGGCATGTGCGGCAAAAACTCGCCCCCGCCAGCCAAGGCGCCGACCGGCGAGGGCGTCACTGCGGAGACCGGCAGCCGCAGCGGAGGGAGGTCAAGCGGTGAAGATTGGCGAGCGAAGCAAGGTCTCCATGTACTTGCCGCTCCTCGCTGGCGCCGAGCCGTAATCGATCTTCACCAGCCAAGCGATGGCTGCGCGGGCCCCGGCCAGCGTCTCCGGTGTGACCTTAAGCAAGTCATCGAGGGCCTGACTATCGACCGCGCGCGCAGCAGCCAGCTCGCCCTCGTCGGGTTCCCTCCCCTCATCATCGGCCTGAGTGAGTACGAGGCCGAGGGCGAGCCAAGCAGCCCGGGAGCGCTCGATCGCGGCGAAGACCGGATCGCTGGCACGGCGGACTTCTTGAAGGCCGCACTGGGGGCGGAGTGAAAGACGTTATCCAGATCGCGCAAGTCGCGCGTGGCGGCTTCTAGCGCGCTCGTCGCTTCGTTAACGGCGGTCATTGTGTGTTCCTCCGTTGTGAACTTGGTTCGGCGACGAGCGGCGATTCGATGAGCATGGCCAGCCAGGCCCGCATTTCTGGACGGGCGGCCTCCGGCCCCGTTCCGGTCACTGCAAAGCGGACGGAGCCTCGATCAACGCGACGCCGCCAAGGCATGTTCCTTGTTGATCGGAGATGGCGCGCCACGCGCCAGCCAGCGCGCGCAAAACGGAGCGCCGATTCGCCCAGACAAAAGCCCCGCGCCCCCCTTGGGCAGGAACGCGGGGCGATTGGCGCGCCTGCGCTTGGGGGTCAAGAATTAAGCGCGCCAGACCCCCCAAACCGCGCCGCACGCGAATTGTTCCCTTTCGTCCGCCCTCTCCGGCGCCGCCGCGCTCCCTTGGAGGACCTGGAGCTTTGGGGAAAAGGGTTGGACTTGGCGCCCGGGAAACCCGTATCATCTCCGGCAGAATGTCAGCGGCCTGCAGCGATCCGAGCGCGGGCCTCAGGGAGGGCGCGCGCGCCATGGCTTTTCTGATTGTGAACGCCGAGGTTTGGGACGGCGAGAACGACGAGCGCTACCCGGCCGAAGTGCTGGTCGAGAACAACCGAATCAGCGCGGTCGCCAAGGGGAAGGGCCAGATCCGGCGCGAAGGCGCGGAGGTCATCGACGGCGGCGGCATGACGCTGATGCCGGGCCTGGTCGAGGGCCATTGCCATCTGTCGTTCGTCGGTCCGGCGCGCAATCAGGACTTGGGCGAGATTCCGCCCGAGGAGCATCTGCTCAGGACCTGCCGCAACGCGACCTTGATCCTCAATCACGGCTTCACGTCATGCTACTCGGCGGCGTCCGCGAAGCTCAGGCTCGACGTTGTCGTGCGTCAGGAAATCGAGGACGGCCATCTCGCCGGGCCGCGCTATCGCGCCGCTGGGCCCGAGATCACCGTGACCGGGGGCCTCGGCGACGAGCGCAAGCAGCACATGCACGCCGAAAGCTTCGGCATGATCGCCGACGGGCCGGACGAGGTGAGGCGCGCGGTGCGCCTCTGCTGCCGGGAGGGCGTCGACAACGTCAAGATCAACATCTCGGGCGACGAATTCGTCTCCAACGCCCGCGCCGAGATCACCTCGATGAGCGAGATCGAGGTCGCGACCGCGGTCGAGGTCGCCCACGAGTGGAACAAGCGCGTCGCCTGCCACGCGCGCGCGGCCGCGTCGGTCAAGCGCGCGGTGCGCAACCGCGTCGATTGCGTCTACCATTGCGATTTCGCCGACGAGGAGGCGCTCGACATGCTCGAGGCGGCGAAGGACCGGGTGATCGTCGGTCCCGCGTTCGGCCTCGTGCATAACGCGGTCTTCGAAGGGGACGCCGTCGGCATGACGCGCGATGTCGTCGAGAGCATGCACCTGCCGCGCAAGCTCGAGGCGACCTGCCGCACCTACGAGCAGATGCGCAAGCGCGGCATCAAGGTGGTGATCGGCGGAGACTACGGCTTCAAGATCACGCCAATGGGGCAGAACGCCCGCGACATCGGCCACTTCGTGAAGTTCTTCGGCTATTCGCCGGCCGAGGCGCTCCGCTGCGCAACCGCGATCGGCGGCGAATTGATGGGCCACAAGGGCGAACTGGGCGTGATCAAGGCGGGCGCGCTCGCCGACATTCTCCTGGTCGACGGCAACCCGCTGGTCGATCAGTCGGTGCTGGTCGGACCCGACCGGCTGGCGATGATCATGAAGGACGGGAAGCTGCACCGCGATCCACGAACCCGGCGGCCGGCGCGCGAGCGCATCGCGGCGGAATAGGGTCGAGTTCGAGGCCGTCCGGCGCGGAGGGAGACTATTGGAGCAGGCGGCGCTCGCGCTCGAAATGCTCGACATCACCAAGACGTTTCCGGGCGTGCAGGCGCTCGACGCGGTTTCTTTCGGCTGCGCGCGCGGCGAGGTTCATGCGCTCTGCGGCGAGAATGGCGCGGGCAAATCGACGCTGATCAAGATTCTCGGCGGCGCCTACCAGCCGGACGGCGGGAGCATCCGGCTCGACGGGCGGGAGGTCGTTTTTTCGCACCCGATCGCGGCGCGCCGCGCCGGGATCAGCATCATCCATCAGGAGCTGAGCCTGCTGCCGCACCGCTCGGTGGCGGAGAACATCTTTCTTGGCGTCGAGCCGACCCGTTTCGGCCTGCTCGACCGGCGGACCATGCGTGACGAGGCGGTGAGCCTGTTGCGGCGGCTCGGCTCGTCCATCGCTCCCGATCTGCTCGCCGCCGAGCTCTCGATCGCCCACCAGCAGATCGTCGAAATCGCCAAGGCGCTGGCGATCGACGCCCGCATCCTGGTCATGGACGAACCGACCGCCGCGCTCGACCGGGTCGACGCGGACCGGCTGCTCGAGCTTGTGCGAAAGCTCAGCGCCGAGGGCGTGACGATTATCTATATCTCGCACCGGATGTCCGAGATCCAGGCGGTCGCGGACCGCGTCACCGTGCTGAAGGACGGGCGCACGGTCATGACCGCCCCGCTCGCGGAAGCCCCGACCAGCCGGCTCGTCCGGGCGATGGTCGGGCGCGATCTCGCCGACTTCTATCCGCCGCGTTCGCCGCAATCTTCCGGTCCGCCGGCGCTCGCCGTTCGCGGCGGAGCAAACCGGCGCCTGCGCGACGTCAGCTTCGAGGTCCGGGCAGGGGAAATCGTCGGCGTCGCAGGCCTCGAAGGCTCGGGCAAGGACGCGCTCTCGCGCGCTCTCATCGGCGACGAGCCGTTCCAGGCCGGGGTCATGGAGATCGCCGGCCGCGTGGCGAAACCGAGACATCCGCGGGGCGCGATTCAAGCCGGCCTTGGGCGCCTGTCGGACGACCGCAAGCGCGAGGGGCTGCTCATGCAGCAGTCGGTTCGCGACAACGCGACGCTGATCGAGAGAGCGTTCGCGCCTGCGGTCGGCTCGCCGACCGCCGAGCCGATGTCGCCGCGGTCGACCGACAAGCGGCTCGTTCAGCTCGATGTGAGGGCGGCGAGCTTCGACCAGGAGATCCAGTTTCTCTCGGGCGGCAATCAGCAGAAGGTGATCGTCGCGCGCTGGCTGGCGCGCGATCCTGAAGTCCTCGTCTTCTGCGAGCCGACCCGCGGCGTCGATGTCGCCGCAAAGGCCGCGATCTACAAGATCATGCGCGACCTCGCCAGGCGCGGCCGCGCGATCCTGATGATCTCGTCGGATCTGCCGGAGGTCGTCGGCGTCAGCGACCGGATTCTCGTCATGCGCGAGGGAACGCTTGCTGGCGAACTGCCGGGCGGCGCGTCGGAAGAAGACGTGATGGCGATGGCGGTGGCGCACGACCGCGAACCGCAAGCGATGGCCTCATGAGCGACCAGCGGGCTGTCGCCCAGGCGCCGGTCTGGCGGCGGGGCTCCGCGGCGCCGCCGCTGCTTCTCGCCGGCTCGATCCTGCTCTATGCCGGGGTCGCGCTTTGGACCGGCCAGACCAGGATGCTCGAAACCGACGGGGTCATTGGCCTGCTTCAGCGCATGGTCGGGCTCGGGATCGTGGCGCTCGGGCAGACCTTCGCGATCATCGCCGGGTCGATCGACCTTTCGGTCGCCAACATGATCAGCGTCGCCGCGGTCCTGGCCTCGTTCATCATGCAGGGCCGGGCCGACATGATGCTCGCCGCGGTTCTCATCGTGCTCGCGATCTCGGCGCTGGTCGGCGTGGTGAACGGGGCGATCATCTCGCGCCTTCAGGTCAATCCGTTCATCGCCACGCTTGGCGTCGGGCTCATCCTGCAGGGCCTGCTGTCGGCGAGCTTCACCGATTTCGCCGGTTCCGTGCCGCGCGAGTTCCAGCTCGTCGCCTATAGCGCCTTCGGCGTCGTGCCCTATTCGGTGGCGGCCCTGTTCGCGCTCGCCGCCCTCGCTTCTTTCGTCCTCTGGGGCACCCGCTTCGGAGCCCACCTCTACGCGGTCGGCGGCAATGCGGAAGGGGCCCGGCTCGCGGGGATCAGAACCGATCTTGTCACGGTCGGGGCCCATGTCGTCTGCAGCGTTTCGGCCGGCCTCACCGGCCTCTATCTCGCCAGCCGTCTGCGCTCCGGGGCGCCGTGGGTCGGGCGCGACGGCGTCTATGATCTCGAATCGATCGCGGTCGTGGTGATCGGCGGCACGCTGCTCGCCGGGGGACGCGGCGGCGTCTGGGGCACGCTCGCCGGCGTCCTCCTGTTCGCGACTTTGGACGCCGCGTTCAACATGCTTGGCGTATCGGCCTATCCGAAGCTCGTGCTGCGCGGCGCGATCGTCATTCTGGCCGTCGCCATTTACACCTTTCGCACCCGCGGGCACGTCGCATGACGGTCGCGATCCACGGCGGCCGCGAGCGCGCGCGCGCGTTCGCGCTGGCGCGGCGGGTCAATTTGGCCGTCGTCGTCTTTCTTGCGCTCTATCTCGTGGTCGGCCTGCTGCAGCCGAATTATCTCGAACCGGCGGGGACGATGAATTTCCTTCGCCGCGCCGCGCCCCTCGCCATTCTGGCCTCTGGGCAGCTCTTCGTGCTCGTCAGCGGCGGGTTCGATCTGTCGGTCGGCTCGCTCGTCACGCTGACCGTGATCGGCGGATCGATGCTGACCGCGAACGACCCCTCGAAGACCTGGTGGGCGATCGCCGTCCTCTATGGAATCGGCCTCTTCGTCGGGCTCGTCAACGGCGCGGTCGTCGCCTACCTCAGGACCCCCTCGATCATCGCCACCCTCGGAACGCTGCTGTCGGTCAACGGCGCGGCGATGATGTGGTCGGGCGGTTCGCCGCGCGGCTATCTGCCCGACAATTTTCGCGCCTTTGGACGGTTCGTGTTCCACGACGTGCCGCTGATCGGCATATTTCCGCTCGCTGTCGCTGTTCTCGTCGTGGTTTGCGCGCTCGCGCAATGGGGTCTGCACGGAACCGTGTTCGGCCGCCGCGTGCTCGCGGTCGGCGACAACCCGCGCGCGGCCGAGCTCGCCGGCGTCCGGGTCGAATGGGTGCGCCTTGGCGTCTTCGCCATTTCGGCGCTGTCCGCGGTGACAGCGGGGATCATGCTGGGCGGCTTCGGGGGCGTATCGGTCGACGTCGGGCGCGGCCTCGAATTGCAGGCGATTGCGGCCTGCGTGGTCGGGGGCGTGCAATTGCTGGGCGGGCGCGGGACTGTCGTCGGCGCCGTCGCCGGGGCGCTGACCCTCACCGCCCTGTTCACGCTGCTCACGCTGCTCGGCTTGCCGCAGCCGCTGAAGGATACGGCGCAAGGGTTTATTCTCATCGCAGCGGTCGCTATCGGCGCGTGGCGCCGGCGGCGCGCGGTCTAGCGGGGCGATCGAACGCCCCGCGCAATGCCGAGCATCGGCAAAAGGAAGGGAAGAGGAAGATGTCCAAGGCAATATCAGGATTGGCGGCGGGCGCCGCGCTGGCGGCCTTCGCCAGCGGCGCGCTGGCGCAGAACTTCGACGATCCGAAGGAGTTCCAGGCCGCCAAGGACCTTCTGGCGATGACGCCCGAGGGTCCTGCCGGCAAGCCGTGGGAGCAGCACCTCGGCGGCAAGGAAGTCGACACCTCGAAGTATAAGAAGCCCGGCCCCTATCGCATCTGCTTCTCCAACGCCGGCGTCGACAATCCATGGCGCGTGGTCGGCTGGACCACGATGCAGGCCCAGGTCGAAGTGCTGAAGAACGACATCAAGTCGTTCACCGCCGCCGACGCGCAAGGCAAGGACGACAAGCAGATCTCCGACATCAACGCGTTTGTCTCGAGCGGCAATTGCGACGCGCTCATCGTCTCGCCCAACACCACGGCGGCGCTGACGCCCGCGATCGAGGCGGCCTGCAAGAAGCTGCCGGTCGTGGTGTTCGATCGCGGCGTCCTGACCGACTGCCCGGTGACGTTCGTCAATCCGATCGGCGGCTATGGCTGGGGCATCCAGACGGCGAACTTCATCGTCTCGAAGCTGCCGAAGGGCGGCAAGGTCCTGGCGCTGCGCATTCTCCCGGGGGTGGACGTCCTCGAGACCCGATGGTCGGCGGCAAACCGCATCTTCAAGGAGAACGGCGTCAATGTGGTCGGCGCCGAGTTCACCAACGGCGACAACGCCAAGACCAAGGCCATCGTCGAAGACTACATCAGCCGCTTCGGCAACATCGACGCGGTGTGGATGGACGCGGGCGCGACCGCGGTCGCCGCGCTCGAGGCGTTCGAGGATGCGGGCAAGCCCTATCCGATCATCACCGGCGAGGATCAGGAAGACTTCCTCAAGAAGTGGAAGGAAAAGGGCCTGACCGCGATGGCGCCGACCTATCCGACCTACCAGTGGCGTTCGCCGGTGATCGCGGCGGTCGAGATCCTCAAGGGCGAGCCGGTGATCGGACCATACTGGAAGCTGCCGCAGCCGGTAATCATGCAAGCGGACCTCGACAAGTATGTCGATGACAAAATGCCTCCGCTGCACTACGCTCTATGCGGCTGCAAGGACCTCCCCGGCTACCCGCAGGCCTGGGGCGGTAAGTAGGTCGTCTCCCGACCGCGACGGAGGGGCTCCCGCCCCTCCGGTTGCGCCTTCCCCTGAAAAGACGCAAGCGCCCGGCGCCCCCCGCCAAACGACGGCGGGATCCGGGGACGGGCGCGCATTCCGCGCTTGGCCCGCGCCGGTTGACCAATCCGGCCGCTTTCGGCGAAGTCCCTCGGTAGCTGACCGATTCGGGAGTTCACGCCATGGCCGGGAGACTGCGGGTCGCGTTGCTGTTCGGCGGCCGCTCGGCCGAGCACGACGTGTCCGTCATGTCAGCCGGCAATGTGTTCCGCGCGCTCGATCCGGCGCGCTACGAAACCGTGCCGATCGGCATTACCCGGTCGGGGACCTGGCTCCTCTGCTCCATCCAGGGCGGCAAGTTCCCGGCCGCCGTTCCTGACAGCGGGCCCCGCGTCGCTCTCATCCCCGGCGGCTCGGGGCGGCTCGCGATCCTGTCCGAGACCGACGGCGCGCCGCCCGACCTCACCCGTGCGGTCGATGTGATGTTCCCGATCCTGCATGGGCCCTTCGGCGAGGATGGGACGGTCCAGGGCCTGGCCGAGATCGCCGGCGTCCCTTATGTCGGCTCGGGCGTGCTCGGCTCGGCCGCGGCGATGGACAAGGACGTCGCCAAGCGCCTCATGCGCGACGCCGGCCTGCCGGTCGCCCGCTCCCTCCGCTTCGCCTTCGGAGATCGGCCGGCCTTTGAGGGGGTCGCCGCCGAGCTCGGCCGCCCGGTGTTCGTCAAGCCCGCGCGGCTCGGCTCGTCGGTCGGCATCAGCAAGGCCGGAACGGCGGACGAGTTCGCGAGAGCCGTAGCCGAGGCGTTCCGCCACGACCGCAAGATCCTGGTCGAGGAATATGTGCGCGGCCGCGAGATCGAATGCGGGGTGCTCGAGGGTGAGGACGGGTCGCTCATCGCCTCGCCGCCCGGCGAAATCGTGCCGAGCAACCGCCACGGCTTTTACACTTACGAGGCCAAATACCTCGACGAGGAGGGGGCGGCGGTGAAAGTCCCGGCCGACCTTCCGCGCGAGGTGAGCGACAAGGTGCGCAAGCTCTCGATCGAAGCCTTCCGCGCGCTCGGCTGCGAGGGCCTGGCGCGGGTCGACTTCTTCCTCCGCGACGACGGCAAGCTCGTCGTCAACGAGGTCAACACGCTGCCGGGCTTCACCAACATCAGCATGTATCCGAAGTTGTTTGAGGCGATGGGGGTGAGCTATTCCGAGCTGGTCGACCGCCTGATCCGCCACGCGCTCGCCCGCGCCGGTGCCAGGGCCGGTGTCGGCGGAAGCAGCGACGCGCTAAGCCGCCCGGATCGCGCGCCTCGCCGCGCCGGAGCTCGCCATCACCACCACCATCAGAAAGACGCCGCGCACCACCGACTGCCAATAGGCGCTGAGGCTGATCCAGCCGAGGCCGTTCTCGAAATTGAGCACGTTGAAGATGAGGCCGAGCAGGAGCACGCCGGCGAGCGTCGTCGCGACCGAGCCGACGCCGCCGGTGAGCAGCGTTCCGCCGACGACCACGGCGGCGATCGAGAACAATTCCCAGCCCACGCCCTCGGCCGGCTGGCCCGCGCCGAACTGCGCCGCCAGGATCACGCCGGCGAGCCCCGCGAACACGCCCGACTGGGCGTAGGTCAGGAACTTCACCCGGTCGACGGGCAGGCCCATCAGGCGCGCGGCCTCCTCGTTGCCGCCGATCGAAAGCACATAGCGGCCGAAGCTCAGGAAGTTGAGCTGGATCGAGCCGTAGACGTAAGCGAGCGCGGCGATCCAGGCGGGAACCGGAAAGCCGAGAAAGTCGCCCTGGCCGAGCCAGGTGAAGTCGGTGTCGTAGCTGACCGAGACCGACTGGTTGTGCGCGAGCAGAAGCCCGGTCCCGCTCGCCGCGAGCATGCCCGAGAGGGTCGCGATGAACGGCTGGATGTTCATCCGCGTGACCATGAAGCCGTTGACGACGCCGACCGCGAGCCCCGCGCCCAATCCGCCGAGGAGCCCGGGAAGGAGCCCGTAGGGCGAGAGCAGCGCCGAGACGACGCTCGCGCAGGCCGCCGTCGTTCCGACCGAGAGGTCGATGCCCGCGCCCATGATGACGAAGCACATGCCGAGGCTGGTCAGCGCGAACATCGAATTGTAGCGCAAAACGCTCAGCACATTGTAGGCGCCGAGAAAATGATCGTAGCGAAGCGCGCCGAACAGGATGAGGAGGATGAGCGCCATCACCACCCGCTGCCGCGCGGCCCACGCGAGGCTGAGCCGCCGGCTCGGGCGCGCGGCGCTTGTCGTTGCGGCGCTCACGAGGACTTGCCCTGCTGCTGCGACCACACCGCCCCGGCGATGATCGCGCCCTTGACCACGAGCGCGGCGGCGTCAGGCACGCCGTTGGCGAGCAGGGTGTAGCGCACGAGCTGGATCAGGAGCGCGCCGATGAGCGTGCCGACCACGGTGGCCTGTCCGCCGGTGAACGGCGTGCCGCCGACCGCGACCGCCGCGATCGCGTCGAGCTCCATGCCGAGGCCGACAAGGTTGGCGTCGCTCGAGGAATTGATCGACACGACGACGAGGCCGGCGATGCCGGCGCAGAGGCCGCTGATCGCATAGACCCACCGTTTGACCGAGGCGACCGGGACGCCGCTGAGCCGCGCCGCCTGCTCGTTGCCGCCGACCGACAGGATCTGGCGGCCGAACAGGGTCGAGCGCAGCGCCCAGGCGGCGGCGGCCACGAGCGCCAGCATGATGATGACCTGGCAGGGCACGCCGAACACGCGGCCAAGACCGATGAACTGAAACGTCGGGTTCTTGAACGCCTGCAGGTTGCCGTTGGTCAGCACCTGGCCGATGCCGCGGCCGGCGATGAACATGACCAGCGTGCCAACGATCGGCTGCACCCGGAACCGGGTGATGAACCAGCCGTTGAACGAGCCGAACAGGCCGGCGACGGCGACCGGAACGACAAAGGCGAGCGCATTGCCGAGCGCGGGATAGGAGAGCCCGAACGAACTCAAGAAGATCATCGGCGCGAGCGCGCCGGAAATCGCCATGAGCGAGCCGACGGAAAGGTCGATGCCGCCGGTCGCGATCACCAGCGTCATGCCGACCGAGACGATGACGATCGTCGCCACCTGCGTCAGGTTCACATTGAGGGTCTGCCAGCTGGCGAAATTCGGCGTCACCGCGAAATTGAACGCCAGCAGCACGATGAGCGCGATGATCGCGGCGTAGCGCCGGAAAAAAACGACGACGTCGAGCGAGACGCCCTTGCCCGAGACCGTCGGCGCGTCAGCCATGGACGGCTTCCCCGCCAACCACCGCGCCTTCGTGCGCCATCGCCGAAATGATCGCCTTGGCGTTTGCTTCGGCGTGCGGCAGATCGGCGACCGTGCGCCCGTCGCTCAGCACGAACACGCGGTCCGCGCCCTCGGTGATTTCCTCGAGCTCGGAGGAGATCATCAAGACCCCGAGGCCCTGGTCGGCAAGCTCGCGGATCAGCGCCTGGATCTCGGCCTTGGCGCCGACGTCGATGCCGCGCGTGGGCTCGTCGAGGATCAGCAGCTTCGGATCGGTGCAGAGCCATCGCGCGAGCAGCACCTTCTGCTGATTGCCCCCGGAAAGCTCGCGAATCTTCTGCTCGGGGCTCGACGCCTTGATCGCCAGGCGCTCCATGAACCGGTCGACGATCTCGCGCTGGCGCGTCTCGTCGACGATTCCCATGTTGGTCAGACGCGGCAGGACGCTAAGCGTCATGTTCTCGCGCACCGACATGTCGGGAACAATGCCATCCGCCTTGCGGTCCTCGCTGCAATAGCCGACCCCGAGCGCAATCGCCTCGGCCGGCTCCTGCGGCGAAACGGCGCGGCCGCCGATCTCGATCGTTCCGGCGTCCGGCGGGTCCGCGCCGAAGATCGCGCGGGCGACCTCCGTGCGGCCCGACCCGAGCAGCCCGGCGAGGCCGACGATCTGGTGCTCGCGCACCTCGACCCGGGCGTCGCGCACCTTGCGCCCGATCCGAAGCCCTTCCGCGGACAGCACGACCTTGCCCGGCGCCGACTTCGGCGCGGTGAATCCGGTCGAACGGGCGCGCACCGTCTCGAGGTCGCGCCCCAGCATCGCGGAGATGAGATGGAGCTTGTCCATGTCCGCCATGCGGTGCGTCGACACCGTGCGCCCGTCGCGCATCACCGTGACCCGGTCGCAGACCTGGTAGAGCTCGTCGAGCCGGTGGCTGATGAAGATCACCGCGACGCCCTCGGCGCGAAGCCGGCGCATCACGTCGAACAGGACCGCGACCTCGCGTTCGTCGAGCGATGAGGTCGGCTCGTCCATGATGACGAGCTGCGCCTTGAACGAAACCGCCCGCGCGATGGCGACCATCTGCTGGATCGCGGTGGAGAATTCCATGAGCGGCCTGCGCACGTCGATCTCGACCGCGAAGCGCCTCAGAAGCTCCGTCGCCTCGTCGTTCATGCGCCCCCAGTCGAGAAGGCCATAGCGGCGAGGCTCGCGTCCGAGAAAGATGTTCTCAGCCACCGAGCGGAACGGAACGAGGTTGATTTCCTGGTAGATGGTGGAGACGCCGCCCTGCTGAGCCGCTTGCGGCGAAGCGAAATCGATCGGAGTGGCCGGCGAACGAGATCGAGCCCGAGTCTCGCCGATAGGCGCCGGTCAGGACCTTGATCAGCGTCGACTTGCCCGCCCCGTTCTGTCCGATGAGCGCCATGACCTCGCTCGCCTCGACGTCGAGCGAGGCGGCCGAGAGCGCCTGCACGCCCTGGAAGCGCTTGCTGACGTCGCGCATGACGAGGAGCGGTTCGGTCGGCGGCATTGGAGCTTTCCGCGTTGTCAGGCGCAAGCCCAAGACGCGCCCTCCCGCCGGCAACAAAGCAGGCGGGAGGGGTTTCGACAAGAGCCGGGAAGAAAATCCCCGCGCGGCCTCAGAAGGCGGTCGGCAGCACTTCCTTGGCGTTGCTGGCGTCAAAGAAGCGGTCGGGGTTGATGATCATCGGCGGAATCGTTTCGCCGTTGGCGTATTTCATCAGGATGTCGAAGGCCGCCGGCCCGAAGCGCGGGTTGCACTCGCACGAGCAGCCGAGCTTGCCGTCGACGATCGCCTGCACCCCGTCCTTCTCGCCGTCGATCGACACCACGAGGATGTCCTTGCCCGGGGCCTTGCCGGCCGCCTCGATCGCGGCGATCGCGCCGAGCGCCATCTCGTCGTTATGCGCGTAGACGATGGTTGCGTCGGGGTGCGCCTGCAGGAGCGTCTCGGCGACCTGCCGGCCCTTGTCGCGGGAGAAGTCGCCCGACTGGCTGGCGAGGATGACCATGCCCGGCGCCTTGGCCTTGATCGTGTCGTCGAAGCCTTTCTTGCGATCGTTCGCGGGCGAAGCGCCGACCGATCCCTCGAGCTCGATGATCTTGCCCTTGCCGCCCGTCTTCTCGATCGTCCAGTCGGCGACCCGCTGACCTTCCTGAACGAAGTTCGAGCCGATGAAGGCGAGGAAGTCGACGCCGGGCTTGGCGAGCGAGGGATCGACGTTGCGGTCGACGAGCAGCACCGGAATGCCGGCCTTCTTGGCGTTCATCACCGCGGGAATGAGCGGCTTTTCCTCGCGCGGCGGCAGGAAGATGAAGTCGACGCCCTGGGCGATCATGCTGTTGACGTCGGCGACCTGCTTGGCGGCCGAGCCGGCGGCGTCGGTATAGACAAGCTGGGCGCCGCGCTTGGCGGCTTCATCCTTCATGCTGGCGGTCTGCGCCAGGCGCCAGGGGTTGTTGCTCTCGGTCTGGGCGAAGCCGACCTTGTAGGAGTCCTTCTTCTTCAGCGGCGGCACCTGGCCGAAGGCGGGAATGATGGTGAGCCCGGCGAGGCCGCCGGCGGTTCCGATCAGCAAATGTCGGCGATCAATCAGCATTTGAGTTTCCTCCTCTTGAAGACCGCGCTCTTGGCGAGCGCGCCTCGACGGCTTCCAGACCGTTTGTGTGTCGGGGAGAGGACCGCTTCGCGGCGCCTTTATGGCGCGCACGGGTCCGAGACCCCGGCTTGAGGTGATGATAATAACGCGCTAAAGAATGTCAATGGGGCGCTGTGTTTCGGCCGCCCCATCAAAAATTGTCATTGAATATCAATGGCCGGTTGAGATAATAATATTCGCAGGCGAGCACCGAGGGCGAGGATGCGGGAGGACGGCGGCGCGCAAGGCGGCGCGAGCTTGCGCGACGCGCGGCGAAGGCGCGCGGGGCGCGCCGCTCCGGCGCGGCGCCCGACGATGATCGACGTCGCCAACGAGGCGCGCGTCTCCCAGACCACGGTCTCGCTGGTTCTCAACCACGCCGACGGGGCGCGCCTCTCGGCCGAGACGCGCGCGCGGGTGATGAAGGCGGCCGCGAAGCTCGGCTATCAGCAGGTGCGGCGCGGCTTGGCGCCGGGCGCTTCCGCAGCGGCGGCGATCGGCTTCATCTGCGATGAGATCTCGACCGACCCGTGGACCGCCATCGGTCTCGACGGCGTGCGCGAGAAAGCGTGGGAGCGCGGACTTACCGTCATGGTGATGGCGACGCGGGGCGACGCGGACATGGAAAGCGCGGCGCTCGCGCAATTGACCGCGCAGCCGCTCGTCGGCCTCGTCTATGCGACGATCAACACGCGGCTGATCGAGGCGCCGGCGGCGCTGTCGAAGACGCCGACGGTGCTCCTCAACTGCCACGTCGCGAATGGCGCGCTGCCCTCCGTCGTCCCGGGCGAAGTGGCGGGCGGGCACGCGGCGACCGACGTTCTCATTCGCGCCGGCCACCGCCGCATCGGCTACATCAACGGCGAGGCGAGCATGGAGGCGTCGCGCCATCGCCTGCGCGGCTATCGCCAGGCGCTGGCGACCGCCGATCTGCCGTTCGATCCGGACCTTACGCGCGAGGGCAACTGGCAGCCGATCTCCGGCTACGAGGCCGCGCGCGAGCTCATGGCGCTCAAGCGCCCGCCGACCGCGATCTTCTGCGCCAATGACCTGATGGCGGTCGGCTGCTACGATGCGCTGCATGAGCTTGGCCTCAAAATTCCGGACGATGTCGCGGTCATGGGCTATGACGATCGCGAGATCGCCCAGCACCTGCACCCGCCGCTGACCACGGTGCTCTTGCCCCATTTCGAGATGGGGCTGATCGCCGCCGAAATCCTGCTCGACGCCGCTTCCGGCTCGACCAACCGGCCGCGGCAGATCAAGGTCGAGTGCCCGATCGTGAGGCGCGGGTCGGTGTGAGGGGTGAGGGCAGGGGAAACCCTCTATGACGGGAGGAGGAAATTGATGACGGAAAGCCTGGCCCAATTGTCGAAGGGCGCGCTGAACGACCTCGCGGGGGTCTTCGCCGCCATGCCCGAGGACGCGCTCGACGGCCTGATCGAGGCCATCGTCGCGGCGAAGCGCATCGTCGTCTTCGGGCTCGGGCGCGAGGGGTTGCAGATGCGCGGCTTCGCCATGCGCCTCTTCCACATGGGCCGCGACGTCGCGGTCTGGGGCGACATGACCACGCCGGCGCTCGGCCCGGGCGATCTCTTCTTCGCCTCCGCCGGTCCGGGCGACCTGCCGACGGCGCAAACGCTGGTCGAGGTCGCGCGCAAGGGGGGCGCGCGCACGGCCCTCGTCACCGCCCAGCCGGCGGGCGGGCTCGCCAGCCATGTCGACGTCCTCACCGTGATCCCCGCCCAGACGATGGCCAACGATCAGGGCGGCAAGCTCTCCGTCCTGCCGATGGGCTCGCTGTTCGAGACCGCGCAGATGATCGCCTTCGAGCTCGCGATCCTCAAGCTCAGGCCCCGCTTCCGCGAGACTTCGGAGACGATGCGCGCGCGGCACACCAATCTCGAGTGAGACGCTACGTCGCCTCGCTCCACGCCTTCACGAACGCCCGCGCCGCGCGCGCGACCTCGTCCGCGCTCGCGCCGGGCTTATAGAGCGCGGAGCCGATTCCGAAGCCGTCGGCCCCGGCGCGCCGATAAGGAGCGATGCGCTCGGGCGTGATCCCGCCGACCGGATAGAGCGGCGCCGCCTTCGGCAGCACCGAGCGCCACGCCCGGACGATCTCGGGCGGAATGGCTTCGGCCGGAAAGAGCTTCAAGGCCGACGCGCCCGCCTTGAGCGCCTCGAACGCCTCGGTCATCGTGGCGACGCCCGGCGCGGTGAGAAGCCCGAGCTTCGCCGCGCGCTCGATCACCGCGGGGTCGGTGTTGGGCGCGACCACGAGCCTCGCGCCCGCTTCCGCGACTTCGTCGACCTCGCGCGGCTCGAGCACCGTGCCGGCGCCGACCAGGACCTTGTCGCCGAAGAGGCGCGCGATGATCTCGATGCTGACCAGGGGGTCGGGCGAATTGAGCGGAACTTCGATCGCGCCGAACCCCGCTTCGACGATCGCCGCGGCGATCGAGTCCGCTTCGTCCGGCGTGACGCCGCGAAGGATGGCGACGAGCGGCGTGGGAGCGAGCGACAGATTCATAGGATTCCCCCCTCGCGCGCGATGCGAAAAAGCCCGCGCGCCGCGGCGCGCGGCGGCGCGGCATGGGCGCCGACGCCCAGGGTCTCGAACGCCGTGAGGTAGCGCTTGACCAAGGCCTCGGCTCCCGCGACATGCGGCTTCTCGCCCGGATAGAGCCGCCGCGCCTCGCCGATCTCCGCCCCGATCAGGAGGCCGGAGAGATATTCGCCGGAATCGTCGGGATCAAGCCGGCCCATGAGCGGGAGCGCGCGGGCGCCGAACAGGAGGCCGAGCACGCCGGACTGCGTCTTGCCGCCCGCCGCCGCCGCGCCGCGCTCGACCCCGAGCGCGAAGGCGGGTCCTGGCGCTTTCGCTGGCGCGGCCCTGGCGAAGGCGCCGGCGACCGTGTGGTCGCGCAGCGCCGCATAGAGTTCGCCGGTGACGAAGGTCTTGAACGCGACGACCTGCTCGCCTTCGATCAGCGCCCATTTGGAATGCGATCCGGGCAGCACGATGAGGCGGGCGCCCAGGGGAGCGGCCAAGTCGGCGACGCCGAAGATTTCCGTCTCCTCCCCCCGCATCACGTCCGCGCCCGCCTCGCCGGAAAAGGAGAGGCCCGGCGCGAGGACGACGCGCCGCCCATCGGCCTCGACCGCGGTCAGCCGCTCCGCGACGTCGCGCGGGCCGGCGGGCAATCGCGCATAAGGCGCCTCGCGCCAGCCATGCCGGCTGCCGACCATGCCCGATGCGATGATCGGCAGAGAGGGGTTGGCGTCGAGCCAGCCCCCGGCGAGACGCTTGAGCGTCGCGGGATAAGCCCCCGCCGCCACGCTCGCGATCCCGTCTCCCGACGCGATCTCGTCGATCACCTCGCCGTCCGGCGACAGAAGATAGGCGCGAAAGCTCGACGATCCCCAGTCGATGGCGATGAGCGCGGGCGACATGCGGCGATTGAGCATGCTCGCGGAAGCGCGGTCAATGCGGGCGCCCTTCCCCCTCGCGGGGGCCGGGTCAATGACGCGGGCCCTTCCCCCCTCGCGGGGGAAGGTGTCGTTGCGGAGCAACGACGGATGAGGGGGCGCGCGCCGCGCGACAGGGGTGTCGCGCGCCGCGCGACGGCTTCGCCGGCCTCCACTCATCTCGCCAAGGCGTGTCGTATCCGCGCCAGCGCCAGTTCGCCATCGCGCTTCGCGCGATCCCCTCATCCGGCCGCGCTTCGCGCGTCCACCTTCCCCCGCGAGGGGGGAAGGGGGGCCGCGGGTCCTTGACAATCCGCGGCGCCGGCTCCTATTCGCCGGCGAAGACAGGCGCGCCAGGGCTGGGGACGACAACAGATGAACCGCCGTCAGTTCGCTCGCGTGGCCGCGCTAGCCGCCGTGTCGCGGTTCACGCCGTCGCGCGCGCAACTCGTCGACAAATACGCCGAGCAGCTCCAGAACGGCGAGTTCAACTGGCGCCCCGAGCGTTCGCCGGACGGCCCGGTTCTGGTCATCGTCTCGATCCCCGACCAGCTTGTCTATGTCTATCGCAACGGGGTGCGCATAGCCGCCTCGACCTGCTCGACCGGCAAGCTCGGCCACCGCACGCCGACCGGCGTGTTCAAGATCCTGCAGAAGGACAAGAACCACCATTCCTCGACCTATAACAACGCGCCGATGCCCTACATGAACCGCCTCACCTGGTCGGGAATCGCGCTCCACGCCGGGCAATTGCCCGGCTACCCCGCGTCGCATGGATGCGTCCGCCTGCCGAAGGCGTTCGCCGAGGACCTGTTCGGCGTGACCAAGCTCGGCATGACCGTGGTCATCGCCGACGACAAGTCGCAGCCGGAGGAAGTGACCCATCCGGGCATGGTGCTCGGCGAATATGCCACGCGCGAATTCAACGCCGTCGACGCCGCGATCAAGACCGCCGAATATTCGGAAGGGCACGAGTGGGCGGCGAAATCGCCAAGCGTGGTCGTGAGCAGCGCCGACAAGTCGGCGAGAGTGTTCGACAATGGCGCGCTCGCCGCCTCGGGCAAGGTCGAGATTCAAGACCCGGAAAAGCCGCTTGGCGAGCGGGTGTTCACGCTGACCGGCTCGGACGATCAGGCCGGCGCCCTCGAGTGGCAGGCGGCGGGGGTGGGAGCCGGGGCGAAGGCGACCGGCGAGGACAATGGCGCGGCCCTGCGCCGGGTCAAGGCCGATCCAGCGGTGCGCGAGGCTATCCGCAAACGTCTGAAATTCGGCATGACGGTCGTGACGACCGACCAGCCGGCCGACGCCAGGACCAGGTCAGGCGACGGCTTCGTCGTGCTCGATTCGCCCGGCTGACGGGGACGGGAATAGGGCCCCGGCCGTCGCTCGTTGTTGGTAGCGCGACCAATGGCCGCCGAAGCCTTGGTCGTCATGGCCGGGCTTGTCCCGGCCATCCACGCGCGAGACCCGATTGACCCGCGAGCATGTTTTGTGATTGCGGATAATCGGAATCTGTGGTATCGCTTGGTTCTGTCCATCGGAAATCGCAAGGCGCCATTGGGCATCGAAGGACGCCCGTCTTTCGACGGGCTTTGGCGACGAAGCCATCTGGGCCCGGCGGCCCTTGGACCGGGTTGAAGGCGGGCGGGCCGGCCACGCGGGCCGGGCGAAGGAGTTTTTGGTCTCGGGTCGGTCGAACCCATTGAAAAGTCAGGATTCGCGGAAGGGTTTTCCTTTGATACCTTTCCGGATTCCTTTGCTGGGCTTCCGCCTTCCTTTGCCGGGCTTCCGCGGGCCTTTGCCGGGCTTCCGGCGGGCTTGGATCAGCCTCCGGCGTCCCGCTCGCGCTCGCGCAGGCGGAACCGCTGGATTTTCCCCGTCGCGGTCTTGGGCAGTTCGGCGAGGAACTCGATCGCGCGCGGGTATTTGTACGGTGCGAGCCTGTCCTTGACGAAGTGCTTGAGGTCGGCGTCGCTCGCCCGCTCGCCCGGCTTCAAGACGACGAAGGCCTTGGTCTTGACGAGGCCGTCGGCGTCCGGCGCGCCGATCACCGCGGCTTCGAGGACCGAGGGGTGCTGCACCAGCGTCGCCTCGACCTCGAACGGGCTCACCCAGATCCCGCCGACCTTCAGCATGTCGTCCGAGCGGCCGGCGTAGGTGAACGAGCCGTCGGCGTTGCGGATGTATTTGTCGCCGCTCCTGGTCCAGCGGCCCTCGAAGGTCTCGCGCGTCTTGGCGCGGGCGCCCCAGTACATCAGCGCCGCCGACGGCCCGTGGATGTAGAGGTCGCCCGGCTCGCCGTCCGGGGTCCCGCGGCCATCCTCGCTCCTGAGTTCGATGTCGTAGCCCGGCACCGGCCAGCCGGTCGAGCCGTAGCGCACCTTGTCCGGCCGGTTCGAGATGAAGATGTGCAGCATCTCCGTCGAGCCGATGCCATCGACGATGTCGACGCCGAAATGGCGCCTGAAGCGCTCGCCGATCTCGGCCGGCAGCGCTTCGCCGGCGGACGACACGAGCCTTAAGCCCACCTCCCCGGGCTTCGGCAGCAGGTTCGAAGCCAGCAGTCCGGCGAAGCCCGTCGGCGCGCCATAGAAGACGGTCGGCTTCACCCCGCCGACGCCGCCGAGCCAGCGCTTGAACACCGCCTCCGGCGTCGGCCGCTCGGCCATGAGCAGCGCCGTCGCGCCGACGCTCATGGGAAAGGTCAAGGCGTTGCCGAGCCCATAGGCGAAGAAGAGCTTGGCCGCCGAGAAGCAGACGTCGCTCTCGTTCAGGCCGAGGATCGCCTTGCCGTAAAGCTCGGTCGTCCAGTACGGGTTCGCGTGCGAATGCACCGTCCCCTTCGGCCTTCCGGTCGAGCCCGACGAATAGAGCCAGAAGGCGGGATCGTCGGCGTGGGTGCGGGCGGGCTTCAGGAGCGGCTTGGCGAGGGCGAGGAAGTCCTCGAACGCGAACTCGCCGAAGTCGAGCGGCTGGGACGGGCGCGATACGACGACGGTCGCGACCTCGTGGTCCGACTTCGACATGGCGGCCTTCAAGGCCGGCTTGACCGCGCCGCTGACGAAGGCCGCCTGGGCGCGCGAGTGCTCGAGCATATAGGCGAGGTCGTCGGCGGTGAGGAGCGTGTTGACCGCGACCGGAACGACGCCCGCCAGCATCGCGCCCAGGAAGGCGACCGGCCAGTCGGCGCCGTCCTGCATGAGGATGAGCGCACGCTCCTCCCGCTTGACGCCGCGCTCATGAAGCGCGGCGGCGAACCGCCGGGCGCGCTCGTCGAGCTCGCCGTAGGTGACGGCGCCGCCGTCATCGATGAAGGCCGCCTTGGCCGGCCTCCCGGCGTTGGCGGCAAGGAGATGAGCCGCGAAGTTGAACGCCTCGGGCGGCGGCTCAACGGCGCTCGTGCTCATCGGCGTCTCCTGAACCCCTCGTGGGCCGCCCCATGGGGCGCGCCAAGGCTTGCCTGCCTGGAATTGATGCAATATTGTGCTTCATGTCCTCTTAGGGGCGCGTGGAAATCTTGTCAAACAATCTGGCGGGATCGCCGGCCGAAGCCGAAGTCGCCCCACCTCGCGCCGTTGGCGAGGCTCCGAACGCGCCCGCCGGGGCCAACGACGGCGTGAACGCGGCCGCGTCGGCGGCGATCGAGACCGCGGAGGGGCGGCGAGAGCCGTTTCTCGTTGCGCTCGGCGAGCGCGTGAGGACGCTCAGGGCCCGCCGCGGCCTCACCCGCAAGGCGCTCGCGCGCGCGACCGGAGTGTCCGAGCGGCACCTCGCCAATCTCGAATACGGCGTCGGCAACGCCTCGATCCTGATTCTGTTGCAGGTCGCCCAGGCGCTGCAATGCGCCCTTGCCGAGCTTGTGGGCGACTTCACCACACAATCGTTGGAATGGCTCATGCTGCGCGAGATGCTGGCGGACCGGGACGAGGCCACGCTGCGCCGGGTGCGCCTCGCGGCGTCCGAACTCCTCGGCGCGCCGCCACGCGGGGCCGAAGCGCCCGTCCGCTCGTCGCGGATCGCGCTCATCGGCTTGCGCGGCGCCGGCAAATCGACGCTCGGCCGCATGCTGGCGGAGGATCTCGACTTTCCCTTCGTCGAGCTCAGCCGGGAGATCGAGATGCTCGCCGGGTGCAGCATCAGCGAGATTCTCGGCCTCTACGGTCAGAACGCCTATCGCCGCTATGAGCGGCGCGCGCTCGAAGAAGCCATCGACGCCCATCCCGAGGCGGTCATCGCCACTGCGGGCGGGTTGGTCAGCGATCTCAGCAGTTTCAACCTTCTGCTTCGCCGCTGCACGACGGTCTGGCTCAAGGCCGAACCTGAAGACCACATGAGCCGGGTCGCCGCGCAAGGCGATCTCAGGCCAATGGCCGCAAGCCGTGAGGCGATGGAGGATCTCAAGACTATCCTCGCCAGCCGGGCGGCCTTCTACTCGAAGGCGGACTTGCACGTCGACACCAGCGCCCAGCCGCTCATCGAGACGTTGCAGGTCTTGCGAGCCGCGGTGAGAATGATGCTCGGGCTCGCGGCGTGAGCTGCCCGGATCGTACGCCATTGGTCCTGGTGGAGGCGCCCTTTGGCGAAGCTTGGCGGCGTCTCCGCCGCTCATCCCGGCATACCGAGCGACTGGCGGCGCTCGTTTCTCCGCCGCAAGGCTGCCCGCGCCGATCGCGCATGGAGACTGGGCGAAGTCGGACGGCCAGACGTTCCTGAGGCGCGGGCTCGACTGGCTTGGGCCCGAACCTTAATGCCGCACGGAGCAGGTCTCCGAACGCCTCTTTCTGACGGCGCGCCGGCTTGAGCGTCGCTTGGTTTGGCACTATGCTGCATCGAGGCCTAGGCAATAAATTGCCTATACAGAACGTTTTCTCCCTTGGGAGCCCATCGATGAGCCAGCCGGTCGACTACCAGACCGCGCCCAACCGCTACCGACACTGGAAGCTCAAATTCGACGGGCCGGTGGCAACACTGCTCGCGGATTTCGACGAGGACGCGGGGCTCAGGCCCGGCTACAAGCTCAAGCTCAACAGCTACGATCTCGGCGTCGACATCGAGCTCAACGACGCCGTCAACCGCATCCGCTTCGAGCATCCGGACGTGCGCGCCGTGGTCATCATGAGCGCACGCGACCGGGTGTTCTGCTCCGGGGCCAACATCTTCATGCTCGGCGTCTCGAGCCATGCGTGGAAGGTCAACTTCTGCAAATTCACCAACGAGACGCGCAACGGTCTCGAAGATTCGTCGAAACATGAGGGGCTGAAGTTCTTGGCCGCCGTCAACGGCTCGTGCGCCGGCGGCGGCTACGAGCTCGCCTTGGCGTGCGACGAGATCATCCTGATCGACGACCGCTCGAGCGCCGTCAGCCTGCCCGAAGTGCCGTTGCTTGGCGTCCTGCCCGGGACCGGCGGTCTCACCCGGCTGACCGACAAGCGCCACGTCCGCCACGATCTCGCGGACGTCTTCTGCACCACAAGCGAAGGCGTGCGCGGCGAGAAGGCCCTCGCCTGGCGTCTGGTCGACGCGATCGCCAAGCCGGCTCAGTTTCAGGCCAAAGTGCAGGAGCGTGCGCAGGCGCTCGCCGCAAGCAGCGACCGGCCTTCCTCAGCGAAGGGCGTCGCGCTGTCGCCGATCGACCGAGCGATCGAAGCCGACGCTCTCATCTATTCGCACGTCAAGGTGACGATCGATCGAGGCGCGCGCGCCGCGACTTTCGTGATCAAAGGACCCAACGGGGTTCAGCCGCAGGATGTCGGCGCGATCGAGGCGGAGGGCGCGAACTGGTATCCGTTGTCGCTCGCCCGCGAGCTCGAAGACGCAATTCTGTCGATGCGCACCAACGAGCCCGACATCGGCGTTTGGCTGATGAAGACGGAGGGTGACCTTGTCGCCGTTCTGGCGATGGACGCTACGCTTCGTGCGCTCAAGGACCATTGGCTGGTCCGCGAAATCGTCGGCTATCTGCGCCGGACATTCAGCCGGCTCGACGTCACTTCACGCAGCCTGTTCGCGCTCGTCGACGAAGGCTCCTGCTTCGCCGGCTCGCTGCTCGAGGTCGCTCTCGCCTGCGACCGGATCTACCATCTGGCGCTGCCCGGCGGCGAAGGCAATGCGCCCGGGATCGCGCTCAGCCCAGCCAACTTCGGCGACTACCCGATGGCGAGTGGACAGAGCCGCCTCGGGCGGCGCTTCTACGACGAGAGGGCGGCGCTCGAGCCGCTCAAAGCCAGGATCGGCCAGCCGCTCGCCGCCGAAGCCGCGTTCGCCCTTGGCCTCGCCACCAGCATTCCCGACGACATCGACTGGGCCGACGAGATCCGCATCGCGGTCGAGGAACGCGCATCGATGAGCCCGGACGCCCTGACTGCGATGGAGGCGAACCTGCGCTTCGACGGTCCCGAGACGCTGGCCACCCGCGTCTTCGGCCGCCTCACGGCCTGGCAGAACTGGATCTTCCAGCGCCCGAACGCGGTCGGCGACAAGGGCGCGCTGAAAGTCTACGGCAAGGGCGAAAAGGCCGCGTTCGACTGGAACCGGGTGTGATCGATGTCGCCGGCCGTCATTGCGAGGAGCGTAGCGACGAAGCAATCCAGGGGCCAGCGCGCGCGCTACGTTCCCCTGGATTGCTTCGCTCACGCTCGCAATGACGTCCGACTGGGGCAGTTCCTCACGTTCGCCACAAGGACGCACGTGTGATGGCGGCGCCCGAAACCGCGGTGATCAGGCAGCACCTGATCGACCCCGAAATCTGCATCCGTTGCAACACCTGCGAGTCGACCTGCCCGGTCGGCGCGATCACCCACGACGCGCGCAACTACGTGGTCGATGCGAACATCTGCAATCTCTGCATGGCCTGCGTGCCGCCGTGCCCGACCGGAAGCATCGACAATTGGCGCGCGATGCCGCGCGCACAAGCCTACAGCACGGAAGCGCAATTCGGCTGGGACGTTTTGCCGGCGGAACTGAGCGCTGAAGACCTTGGCGCCGCCGGCCTTCTCGAGGAGGGCGCTGTGAGTGCGGAGGCGTCCCCGCAAGCCGCGCCTGGCGGATCGAGCGGGGAAGCGAGATTCGATGTCGGCGCCTATGCAGCCGTGATCCCACCGTGGTCGGCCGCCAGCCCCTACGCCAATCTCTATGGCCCCAAAGCAGCGGCGCGATCGGTAACCGCGTCGGTTGTCGGCAATGTGCGGGTGACGGAAGCGGGCAGGGACTACGACACCCATCACATCGTGCTCGATTTCGGCGCCGTGCCGTTCCCGGTCCTGGAAGGGCAATCGATTGGCGTCGTGCCTCCCGGCGCGGATGCGAGCGGGCGGGCGCATCACCCGCGACAATATTCGGTCGCCAGTCCCCGTAATGGCGAACGGCCGGGTTATAACAACGTCTCGCTCACCGTGAAGCGCGTCTTGGAGGACCCTCAGGGTCGCCCAATGCGCGGAATTGTCAGCAACTATCTTTGCGATCTCAGCGTCGGCGACAAAGTCGAGGTGACCGGCCCGTTCGGCATGAGTTTCCTGATGCCCAACCATCCCAAAAGCGCAATTGTGATGATCTGCACCGGCACCGGAAGCGCGCCGATGCGGGCGATGACCGAGTGGCGGCGCCGTTTGCGCAAGTCGGGCAAATTCGAGGGCGGCAAGCTGATGCTGTTCTTCGGCGCCCGCACCAAAGAGGAACTGCCGTATTTCGGGCCGCTCGGCAATCTGCCCAAGGACTTCATCGACATCAACTTCGCCTTCAGCCGCATGGCCAATCAGCCCAAGCGTTACGTGCAGGACGTGATGCGTGAGCGGGCGGCTGATCTTGCGCCGCTCATCGCGGATCCGCACGCCTATTTCTATGTCTGCGGTCTCAAGGCGATGGAGGAAGGCGTGGTGCTCGCGTTGCGCGACATTGCGATCAACGCGGGGCTCGATTGGGACACCATCGGGCCATCCCTCAAGCGCCACGGACGGCTGCATCTGGAAACCTACTGAACCGGAGAAACATGATGAGCGCTGAAGACACCGTTAGCGACGCCGCAGGCGCCATCTCCGCCGACCGTTTCGTCGAAATCAGCTATGACGAAGTCATTCCCAACAATGTCGCGCTCGGCTCCGACAAGCAGCTTCAGCGCGCGCTCGAGGGCTGGCGGCCGAAATATCTCGACTGGTGGACCGGCATGGGTCCGGTTGGATTCCAGCAGTCCGAGGTCTATCTGCGCACCGCCGTTGGCGTCGATCCCGCCGGCTGGGCCAAGTTCGGCTATGTGAAGATGCCGACCTACCGCTGGGGCATTCTGCTCGCGCCGAAGGTCGAGGGCAGGACGATTCCGTTCGGCCGCCACAAGGGCGAGCCCGCGTGGCAGGACGTGCCGGGCGAGCACCGGGCGCTTCTGCGCCGGCTGATCGTGGTGCAGGGCGACACGGAGCCCGCCTCGGTCGAGCAACAGCGATTTCTAGGCGCAACGGCGCCCAGCCTCTACGACATGCGCAACCTGTTCCAGGTCAATGTCGAGGAGGGCCGCCACCTGTGGGCGATGGTCTATCTCCTGGTCAAATATTTCGGCAGGGACGGCCGCGAGGAGGCGCAGGCGCTGCTCGAGCGCCAGAGCGGTCAAATGGACAACCCGCGCATCCTCGGCGCGTTCAACGAACGCACGCCCGACTGGCTGTCGTTCTTCATGTTCACCTTCTTCACCGACCGCGACGGCAAGATGCAGCTCGCGGCGCTCGCCGAGAGCGGCTTCGACCCCCTGTCGCGCACCTGCCGCTTCATGCTGACCGAAGAGGCTCACCACATGTTCGTCGGCGAAACGGGCGTCCAGCGCACGATCGAGGCGACCTGCGCGGCGATGGTCAAGGCCGGCATCAAGGATCCCAATGAGGTCGAGGCGGTGCGCAGGCTTGGCGTGGTCGACCTGCCGCTCCTGCAACGCAAGTTGAACTTCCACGCTTCGGTCACGCGCGACCTGTTCGGAGCCGAAATCTCCAGTAACGCCGCCGAGGTGTTCGGCGCGGGCATCAAGGGCCGCTTCAACGAAGCGAACCTCAAGGGCGACGATCACGTGCTGCAGGACGCGACCTATCCCGTCACGCGGGTCGTCGACGGCAAGCTCGTCGCAGAGGATGCGCCGGCTTTGCGCGCCCTCAACGCCCGGCTCCTCGACGACTTCATCGTCGATTGCCAGGGCGGGATCGACCGCTGGAACAAGTCGGTCGAAAAGGCCGGAATCGATTTCAAGTTCGTCCAGCCGCACAAGGGCTTCAATCGCAGGATCGGCGAGTTCGGGGGCAAGCGCATCAGCCCGGCCGGCGAAGCTCCTCTCCGAAGATCAGTGGAGCGCGAAGAGCGGCGACTGGCTGCCGAACGAGGACGACATGGCCTTCATCGTCTCGCTGATGAAGCCGTGCCACGAGCCGGGCAAATATGCGAGCTGGATCGCCCCGCCCCGCGTCGGCGTCAACAGTCAGCCGGGCGATTTCGAATATGTGAAGATCGCCTGAGGGGGCGGTCGCGGCTACGCCAGCCCCTCGCTCTTCAGCGCCCTCTGGACGGCGGGGCGTTCGGCCATCCGGTCGCGGTGGTCGAGCACCCTGGGGAAGGCGTGCGGGTCGACGCCGTCGACCTCCATCCAGCGGGCGATGGTGAAGAGATAGGGGTCGGCGACCGTATAGGCCTCGCCCATCGCCCAGGGCCCGCGAAACATCTTTCGCTCGATCAAATCGAAACAGGCGCCGACGGTTTCAGGAACCTTCTTCTTCATCGCCTCGTGCGCCGCTGGATCGTCTGCCCAGCGATAGCCGCGCGCGCGGTGAGCGTGCGCGACATGCACCGTCGCGCAGAGATAGGCGTTGAACGCTTGCACTTCCGCGAACGCGAACGGATCGTCGACCGGCGCGAGCCCCGCCTCCGGATGGCACTGGGCGATGAAGGCGAGAATGGCCGGCGTCTCGGTCAGCACGCCGCGCCCGGTCATGAGCGCCGGCACGCGGCCCTTCGGATTGATCTTGAGATAATCGGGCCTGGTCTGCTCGGCGGCGGCGAAGTCGATCCACCGTGTCTCGTAGTCCGCGCCGGCCTCTTCAAGCGCGATATGCGAGGCGAGCGCACAGGTGTTGGTGGCATAGTAGAACGTGAGCATCGGCGCTCCAGAGGCATGGGGCGCGGCATGCGTCCCGCCCTATAACGCCACGATGAGTCCACATTGTTCAAGGTCCTTCGGCGTCGGCTTGACCTCCCTGCGTCACGAGATAGCGTTGTCCAGAATGGCGCAGCGCATTGCGTTTGGGGAGCCAGCAGAAGTACGGGCTGCCGCGGGGCGATGGGAGGCAAATCATGCTGAAGGTCGGAGTGACGGCAAGCCTTTACGGCAATGTCACCACCCTCAATTGGATTGGTCCGAGGCCGGCGGCTGAGATAGAAAAAAATGTCGGCTATGGGCCCGGCCGCCTCAGCGCCGGCTATTGGGTGCTCCTGCTCGTTCAGCAGCTGACGCCGGAGGATTTTGAGTTTGAAGGCACAACGCTTCGGTCCGGGGGAAAGGTCGGGCTGCCCGGCGAAACGAACGCTGAAGACGCCGCCCGTTTCCGCGTTCACGATCAGATTCTCTCGGAGCGCGGTCAAGCCGGTTACCAGGCCTTGCAACTGTCCGCGCTTCGCTCCGTGAAGATCATCGGCCCCGAGCGCATCGCCAAGGTTCTTCCCGAGACGGGCCACGACGACGCAATGTCCCCGGCGAAACAGTACCCGATGGGAGGCGGCGGGCTGCAATGGAGGATCAAGAAAAGCCGGCCGCGCGAGTTTCTGGTCGCGATGCATGTCGATCGGCTGGGAATGGCCGAAACACCCAAGTTCAAGGTGTCGCTCGCTCCAGGACCCGACGTATATCAGAATCGGGTTCTGGTTATGAAGTATCTCGAATCCGCCAAGAATTCTTTCTAGATTCTGGAGCGTTGCTCCGGCGTCGCCGCGTTGTCGACACTTCCGCCGGAACGTCTTGAAAGCCCCGCCCTCACAGTCTTGCGATTAAGCCGCGTTTTTCAAGCTCGGCGACGACCCGGTCGGCGAGCGCCTCCGCCATCTCCCCGGCGGAATTGAGAACGAGCTCCGGCGTCTCGGGCGCTTCATAGGCCTGATCAACGCCGGTGAAGTTCTTGATCTCGCCGGCCAGAGCCCGCTTGTACAGGCCCTTGGGATCGCGGGCGATTGCGGTTGCGAGCGGCGCATCGACAAAGACTTCGATGAACTCGCCCGCCGCCGCGGTGTCGCGGACGAGCCTTCGTTCGGCCCGGAACGGCGAAATGAATGAGCAGAGCACGATGAGCCCGGCATCGGTCATGAGCTTCGCCACCTCGCCGACGCGGCGGATGTTCTCGACCCGGTCGGCGGCTGTGAAGCCCAGATCCTTGTTGAGGCCGTGACGGACGTTGTCGCCGTCGAGCAAGGTCGTGTGCACGCCGCGCGCGTGAAGCTTGGCCTCGACGAGATTCGCGATCGTTGATTTCCCGGCGCCGGAAAGCCCGGTAAACCAGAGTATTCCCGGCTTCTGATGCTTGAGCGCGGCGTGCGCCTCGCGCCCGACCGCGAGCCCGTGCCGATGCACATTGGTCGCGCGTCGGAGCCCATGGGCGATCATCCCCGCCGCCGCGGTCTCGTTGGTCGCGCGGTCGATGAGGATGAAGGCGCCGGTGTCGCGATTGTCGCCATAGGCGTCGAAGGCGACCGGCATGGTCGTGGCGACGTTGCAGAAGCCGAGCTCGTTGAGATCGAGCTGCTTCGCCGCCAGCTTGTCAAAATTGTTGACGTCGAGGCGATGCTTGAGCTCCGTGACCTGCGCCGGCACGGTGCGCGCGCCGATCTTCATCAGATACGAGCGGCCGGGCAGCATGGCGTCAGGGCTCATCCAGATCAGATGAGCGGTGAACTGGTCGGCAACCTCCGTCCGGCTGGTTGGGTGCGTGAGCACGTCGCCGCGGGCGATGTCGACCTCGTCTTCGAGAGTC
This sequence comes from uncultured Alphaproteobacteria bacterium, assembly GCA_963761435.1. GTDB lineage: Bacteria > Pseudomonadota > Alphaproteobacteria > Rhizobiales > Beijerinckiaceae > Roseiarcus. Next base: position 174,878 of record CAVXHJ010000024.1, read on the forward strand.
AGCGTCACCGCGTCGCCCGCTTCGGCGCTTTCCCTCTCCTGGTCGGCGACCAGGATGGACTTCACCCTCGTCTGCTTCCCAGATCCGGCGATGACGATCGACTCGCCCCGCGCGACGCGGCCGCTCGGAATCGTGCCGGCGAAGCCGCGGAAATCGAGATGCGGCCGGTTGATCCATTGGACCGGCAGGCGGAAAGGCGCGCTGCGGCGGTCCTCTTCCACCTCTATGGTTTCGAGCTTCTGCAGCAGGTGCCCGCCCTGGTGCCACGGCGTCTTCGCGCTGACCGAGGAAACATTGTCGCCATACCGGGCAGAGATCGGAACCGCGAACAGCGAGCGGAAGCCCAGCGGCTCGGCGAACTTGCGATAGGCGATGACAATATCGCGAAACACGCTCTCGCTGTAGTCCACAAGGTCGATCTTGTTGACAGCCAGCACGACGTGACGCACGCCGAGGAGCGAGACGATGATCGAATGGCGATGGGTCTGGGTGAGCAATCCCTTGCGCGCGTCCACCAGGACGATCGCGAGGTCGGCGTTGGACGCGCCGGTCGCCATGTTGCGGGTGTATTGTTCGTGGCCCGGCGTATCGGCGACGATGAACGAGCGCTGCGCGGTCGCGAAGTAGCGGTAGGCGACGTCGATGGTGATGCCTTGCTCGCGTTCGGCCTCAAGCCCATCGACCAGGAGCGCGTAGTCCACGTCGTTCCCAGTCGTGCCAAATTTCTTCGAATCGCGTTCGAGGGCGGAGAGCTGATCGTCGAAGATAAGCTTCTTTTCGTACAGCAACCGCCCGATGAGCGTCGACTTGCCGTCGTCGACCGAGCCGCAGGTAAGCAGACGCAGGGTCGGGAGGGCCGAAGCGTGAAGCGGGGCGTTCATGGGCGGCGAGCCCTCTCCACCGCGCTCGCGCGCGGTCCCCCTCCCCCGCTTCGCTGGGGAAGAACAGTCGGCGGCGGCGCATCATCCTCCCATGCCGCGGAGCGGCGGGGGAGGGGAACCGTGCCATAGGGCGTCCGTAAGGACGCCCGTCTCGCGACGGGCTTTGGCATGGTGGAGGGGGCAAGCCGCATCAGAAATAACCCTCGCGCTTTTTCTTTTCCATCGACGAAGCTTCGTCCGAATCGATCAGGCGGCCTTGACGCTCGGAAGTGCTGCTCTTGCGCATTTCAGCGACGATGTCGCGAAGGGTGTCGGCCTCGGACTCAATCGCGCCCGTCAGCGGATAGCAGCCGAGGGTGCGGAAGCGCACGCGCCGCATCTCAGGCTGTTCGCCGGGCATGAGCGGCAGCCGGTCGTCGTCAACCATGATCAGGGCGCCCGAGCGCTCGACGACGGGCCGGAGCTTGGAGAAATAGAGCGGCACGACCGGGATCCCCTCGGCGAGCACATATTCCCAGACATCGAGCTCGGTCCAGTTGGAGAGTGGGAAGACGCGCATCGACTCGCCCTCGCGGATCCGAGTGTTGAAGAGCCGCCACAGTTCCGGGCGCTGGTTGCGGGGATCCCACGCATGCGCGGCCGAGCGATGCGAAAATATGCGCTCTTTGGCGCGGCTCTTCTCCTCATCCCGCCGCGCCCCCCCGAAAGCGGCGTCGAAGCGCCCGCGGTCGAGCGCCTGCCGCAGCGCTTCGGTCTTCATCACCTGGGTGTGAAGCTGCGAGCCCGAGGCTATCGGCGATATGCCGCGCTTAACCCCGTCATCGTTGATGTGCACGATCAGATCGAGACCCAGCCGGCGGGCGGTCTCGTCGCGGAAGGCGATCATCTCGCGGAACTTCCAGGTCGTATCGATGTGCAGTAGCGGGAATGGAGGCTTACCGGGATGGAACGCCTTCAGCGCCACATGCAGCATGACGCTCGAGTCCTTGCCGATCGAGTAGAGCATCACAGGGTTGTGCATCTCTGCGACGACTTCCCGCATGATGTGAATCGACTCGGCCTCTAGCCGCCGGAGATGAGCCGGCAATGCGCTCGCCATCGGGGATTCCCTTGAGAAGGGGCGCTACATAGGCGGCTTCCTGAGCTAAGGCAACAATTTAAGCCATACGGACAAGTTGTTATTTTTATCAGACATGCAATTTGTGTAATCATGACGTTGTTAGCGCGCATTGACTCTCATCGGCACGGCGACCATCGATACCGCCGCGTTCGGCAGGTTATTCAAGGGGAGATCGGCGCGTGGGCAATCCCGTCATCATGGCGCCGTCAATTCTGTCGGCGGATTTCGCCAGGCTTGGCGAGGAAGTGCGCGCTGTCGCCGCCGCCGGCGCCGACTGGATCCATCTCGACGTGATGGACGGCCATTTCGTGCCCAACATCACCTTCGGTCCGCCGGTCGTCGCTGCGTTGCGACCGCATACGAACAAGCCCTTCGACTGCCACCTGATGATCGAGCCTTGCGATCCCTATCTCGAAGCCTTCGCCAAGGCCGGCGCCGATCACATCACCGTCCACGCGGAAGCGACAGAGCATCTCGACCGCTCGCTTCAGGAAATCCGCCGGCTCGGAAAGAAAGCCGGCGTGGCGATCAATCCCGCCACTCCCGAGAGCGCAATTGAATATGTGCTCGACCGGCTCGACACGATCCTCGTCATGACCGTCAATCCGGGATTCGGCGGGCAGGCGTTCATTCCTGCCATGCTGGACAAGATCGCGCGGGTGAAGCGGATGATCGGCGAGCGAAATATCCACATCGAAGTGGATGGCGGCGTGGCTGCGGAGACCGCGCCGCTTCTGGCGCGCGCGGGCGCGAATGTGTTTGTGGCCGGATCGGCCGTGTTCGAGGGTGATCCCAAGGCCTATGCGGGCAACATCAAGGCGATCCGCGCTGCGGCGTGAGACATTCGCAGGCTCCTAGGCCTGCTCGGCCATAACCTCGGCGAAACCCTGCCTCCATGAGCTATGGGCGGGCCGCCATCCGAGTTCCTGCCGCGCCTTCGCGTTCGATCCGGCCCGGCACTCCGTCATGGCGAGCGCCGTCATTTCACGAACGACAATATCCGGCTGAGCGCTGACGACGGTTTCGCGCAGGGCGGAGGCGTCGAGAGCGTCCGCGACCGCCGGAATGGCGCCGGCGCGTCGAAGCGCGTCTGCTTTGGACGGCGAGCGGATGAGCCAGATCACGCTCTCGCCTGCGGCGACAAGCATCGGGATTAGACGGCTTCCGACCGCCCCGCTTGCTCCTGCGACCAAGACCCGCATCGCGTTTGCTCCTTTTTCTCGCCCAAGGAACCAACGTCGAAGCGCCGCAACGGTTCCCGGCGCGGGCCCCGCTTGCGCTACCGCGCCGAGGCGCTTAATTCACGCCGGATACTGCGCCGCGCAAATTCCGAAAGAACCACGACATGTTGCAAGTCCTTCTAAGTGAAGGCCGTCCGCTTTTGGCCGACGGCGCGACCGGCACTAACCTTTTCGCCATGGGCTTGGCCTCGGGCGACTCGCCTGAACTCTGGAACGCCGAGCATCCGGACCGAATCCAGAGCTTGCATCAAGCCTTCGTGGACGCCGGCTCCGACATCATTCTGACCAACAGTTTTGGCGGCAATCGGCGTCGTCTGATGCTGCATGGTCTCGAGACCCGCGCCCGCGAACTGAACCGCCTCGCCGCCCAGAACGCGCGCAAGGTTGCCGACAGCGCGGGGCGACCCGTGGTCGTCGCCGGGTCGGTCGGGCCCACGGGCGACCTTCTCGCTCCGCTTGGACCATTGAGCGAAGAGGAAGCGACCGAGGTTTTTGTCGAGCAGATCGAGGGCCTGCGCGAAGGCGGCGCCGACGTCGCCTGGATCGAGACCATGTCAGCGCCAGAGGAAATGCGTGCGGCCGCGGTCGCGGCCGGCAAGTGCGGCATGCCGTATGCGGTGACCGCAAGCTTCGACACGGCAGGGCGCACCATGATGGGCGTCGCGCCCTCCGCGTTCAGCGAGGTTGTCGAGGCTTTCGACCCGGCGCCCATCGCATATGGCGCGAATTGCGGGGTCGGCGCCTCCGATCTCCTGGCCGCGATCCTCGGAATGAAGTCGGGCGCTCCTCTGATCGCCAAGGCGAACGCCGGCGTGCCGCAGTGGCGCGGGGCGGAGATCCACTATTCGGGCACGCCGGAACTGATGGAGAAATACGCGGGGCTGGCGGTCGATTGCGGCGCGCGCATTGTTGGCGGTTGCTGCGGCAACAGCCCGGCCCATGTCGCGGCGATGCGGCGCGGTCTCGACGCCCACCAAGCCGGCCCGCCCCCGGACTTGGGGGCGATCGTCGCGGCGCTCGGGGCGCTCGTGGCGCCGCCCGCCGGGGAGGCCGCGGCGCGAACGCGCCGGCGCGAGAAGGCATGAACGCAAAGGCCAAACAGCCGCGACTGGAGCGGCGCAGGCGAGCCGGAACCGAGCCCTGCCCCAAGGCCGCTCCGCGCGCCCCCTTGGCTGCCCCATCAGGGCGGCAGGTCTTCGACGTCGATGCGACGGGCGCGGGCCAGCGGCTCGACCGTTTTCTCGGCGGCGCGGCGGCTGCGCGCCGAATCGCGCTGTCGCGCACGAGGCTAAAGGCGCTGATCGAGGCAGGCGAAGTGAGCGTCAACGGCAGCGTGGCGCGCGATCCCGCGACACGGCTCGTCGAAGGCGGGCTGATCGCGTTCGAGGCGCCGCCCGCGGAAGATTCGCCGCTCGCCGGCGAGGACCTGCCGCTCGCCGTCGTTTACGAGGATGAGCATCTGATCGTGATCGACAAGCCCGCCGGGCTCGTCGTCCATCCCGCGCCGGGCCATGCTGCGGGCACGCTCGTCAATGCGCTGATCCGCCATTGCGGGCCGAGCCTATCGGGCGTCGGGGGCGTGAGGCGGCCGGGAATCGTGCATCGGCTGGACAAGGACACTTCAGGACTTCTCGTCGCCGCCAAGACCGATTCGGCGCATCGGGGCCTGGCCGAGCTCTTCGCCGATCACGGCCGAACCGGCTCGCTCGAGCGCGAATATCTCGCAATTGTCTGGGATCCGTTCGTTGCGACAGCGGGCAAGGTCGAGGCGCCGATCGGCCGCGCCCCGGGTCATCGGCAAAGAATGGCGATCGTGGCCGCGGAGCGCGGCCGCCATGCGGCCACCCTTTGGCGGCTAGAGGAGGCTTTGGGTCCTGCGAGCCTCATCCGCTGCCGGCTCGAGACCGGGCGGACCCATCAGATTCGCGTCCACATGGCCTCGATCGGTCATCCCCTCCTGGGCGATTCGGTTTATGGCGCGGGGTTCAAGACCAAAGCCGCCCGTCTCAGCGAAGCTGCAAGGACGGCGCTCGCGGGCCTCGGCCGCCAAGCTTTGCACGCCTCGGTCCTGGGTTTCGAGCATCCGGCCACCGGCGAGACGCTCCGTTTCGAGAGCGCGCCACCCGCAGATTTCTCTAACGTGCTCAGCGCTTTACGGGCTAAGCCAGCGGCTTGAGGCCATATTCGGCCAGGGCGTCGCTGAAACAATTTCATGCTGGCTGCGAATAGCTCATTGGGCGCGGCCCTTATTCGGCCACGCTTGCTCGACCAGAATGTGCATAACCGGCCACGGCGCCCGACAGAGATGGGCATAAGCCGGGCTCCGAAATCAGAGGAAAATATGGCCGCGTCGCTTCCCATCATCGCGGGCGAATCGGGACTTGCCCGTTATCTGCAAGAGATCAAGCGGTTCCCGATGCTGGAGCCGCAAGAGGAATACATGCTCGCCAAGCGCTGGCGCGAGCACGGCGATCGAGAAGCCGCGCACAAGCTCGTCACCTCGCATTTGCGGTTGGTGGCCAAGATCGCCATGGGCTATCGCGGGTACGGCCTGCCGATCGGCGAGGTGATTTCCGAGGGAAACGTCGGTCTCATGCAGGCGGTCAAGCGCTTCGAGCCGGACAAGGGCTTCAAGCTCGCGACCTACGCGATGTGGTGGATCCGCGCCTCGATCCAGGAATATATCCTTCGGTCATGGTCGCTGGTGAAAATGGGCACCACGGCGAGTCAGAAGAAACTCTTCTTCAACCTGCGCAAGGCGAAGAGCCGGATTTCCGCGCTTGACGAGGGCGACCTGCGCGAAGATCAGGTCGAATCGATTTCGAAGCGGCTCGGCGTTGGCAAGCAGGACGTCATCGACATGAACCGTCGCCTAGGAGGCGACGCGTCGCTCAATTCGCCGCTGCGCGACGGCGGCGAGGGCGAGTGGCAGGACTGGCTCGTGGACGACAGCCCTGACCAGGAATCACAGCTTGCCGACCGCGAGGAATCGGACACCCGCGCCAGCGCGCTGCGCAGCGCCCTTTCCGTGCTCAATCCGCGCGAGCGGCGCATTTTCGAGGCGCGCCGGCTTGCCGACGAGCCGATCACGCTCGAGGAGCTGTCGGCCGAATTCGGAGTGTCGCGGGAGCGCGTGCGCCAAATCGAAGTGCGGGCGTTTGAGAAGGTGCAGGAGGCGGTGAAAGCCGGCGTCGCCAAGCTCCAGGCGTCAAAGAGCAGTTCGCCGGCTGCTCTGCCGGCTCGCTGAGGTCCAGCGCCGGCGACCAGCCTCAGGAAACCTGCGGGCGGAATTTGTCGCGCGGAGGCGCAGAATTTGAAATAGGCTGGCGAACTCGGAAGATCTAGCTGAACCGAAAAGGCCGCCCATGCCTCCCCATCGATTCTGGCGGCGCCGATTGCGACGGCGTCTTGCAGCTGCGTCACTGGCCGCGGCGGCGCTCTGCGCCTTTCCAGCCCTCGCCGCCGACAAGCCGGCCACGAACGAGGGGGCTGACGCGCTAAGGGCCTTAATCGCCAGATTTTTGCCGGCGGCCGAGGCGGGGTCGTCCCCGCTCGTGACGGTGACCGCGCAGGGAGCCAACTATCTCATTTCCGCCGACCTTAGCGCCCTCAACGCCCTTCTCAAGGACACGGGCGCTTCCTACGAGCCGGCGGTCCTCATCTATAAAGCCGTGGAACAGGATGACGGGAATTGGCGGCTGATGATGGATTCGCTTCCCCGCATCGTTTTCCATTCCAGAGAGACGAACGGCAGCATTGAACTCACGAATTTCCGCTCGTCTGCGATGATCAGCCCGGCCATTGCGTGGATCCTGGGCGGCTCGGCCAGCATGGACAAGGGGACGCTCCGGATTCAGACGCCGAAGCTCGAGGAGTCGCTCGATTTCGCCGCCGTGCAGGAGAACATCGCGACCACCGTCGGCTCCGACAACTCGGTTTCGACATTGGTGAAGGAGGATATTTCCGACATCGCTCTCAAGGCGACTGGGATCGGCGCCAATGACGCTCCAGTCAATATCGACGCTCGGGCGGACAAGACGCTCATCAATCTCGGCGTCGACAACTTCAAGAGCCGGAAAGCGTTCGACCTCTGGGGCCTGTTGGCTGCCTACCCCGAGCGCGCCGACCTGGCTGCGCACGAGGCGGAGTTGAAGGGCCTTCTGAAAGAGCTCGCCGGGCCCGGACTGAAGGTTGCTGAGGGGATCGAGGTGCAGAAGGCGCTCGTCACCTCGTCGTTCGGCGCGATTGCGCTGGCCGGCGCCAAATATCAGCTTGGCGCGGCCAACGCCGGACCGCAGAGTTCGATCAGCTTGGACGTTTCAGCGGAGGGCTTGAGTCTTCCGGTCGGGCTGGTCCCGCCCGGCGCAGGCGACCTCACGCCGTCGAAGATCGACGTGGCGGCGACGCTCAAGGGCCTCGATATCGCCGCGGCGGCGAACGAATGGATCGCCGACCTCAGCCTCCAGGGCGACGGACCCGTCATTTCGGACCAGGACCTCGACAAGGTCGAGGCGGCGCTGTTGAGCGCCGGCCCGATCCAGATCGAATTCGCGCCGTCGCACGTTGTGGCGCCTGCGATCGACGCCGACTTTGCAGGCGTCATCCATGTCGATCACGGCAAGCCCGCAGCAGCGATGACGATCCACATGCGCGGCTTCGACAAGACGATGGCGGCGGTCAAGGCCCTCGGGCCCGAGGTTGCGGCCAAGGCCATGCCGGCCCTCGCGTTGGCTAAGGGGCTCGGCAAGAGCGAAAGCGACGGCAGCCTCAGCTGGCTGGTCGAACTGGGCGCGGACCGGTCGATGAAGGTCAATGGCATCCCGTTCGGCAAGGCGCCGGACTGACTATTCGCCACTTCTCTTTTGTCGCCTCAGCCCCCCGCGTTGGCGCGAGCCTTCTCACCTCGCCCCGGGGGCTCCGTCAAGCGCCGCAACAGCGCCTCGGCAGCCGCGATCTCAGGCATTTCCCGCGTCGGCGAAAACCCTTCAAGCGCGGGCGCGAGGATTGCTTGGGCGTCGTGAGGGCGGCCGCATGATTGATAGAGTTTTGCGAGCGAGTGAGCGGCCAAGAGCGCATAGCCCCGCGCGCCCTGTCCTCTCGCGACAGCGATTGCGGTTTGGAATGCTTCCTCTCCCGGGGACGGGAGGCCGGGCGATCGTATGAGCAGTATTTCGCCGCGCAGTCGATGGAGGTGCGGGTCGGTGTAATGCTCCCCAGTCTCCTCCGCGATCGCAAATCCAGCGTCGATCGCCGCCAGGGCGCTGTCCAGATCGGGCCGCATCGCCTCAAGCTCGGCGAGCAGGCCGTAAAACGATGGCGCGCCGCTCCTGTTGCCCTGCGCGAGATATGTTTCCAAGGCCTGTTTGAGCCCGATCGCGCCCGCCTCCGGATCGCTGTCCTTGCCGTGGGACCAATTGGCGTAGACCTCGCCGAGGTCGGCGTACGTCTTTAGGTTATGCTCATGCGTCAATGCGCGCAGCGATTCCACGGCGACCTGGGCAGCGCGGGCATCGCCGCGGCGGGACTCAATGACGGTTCTGAAAAACAGCGCGCTCGCGACCGATGCCGGATGACCAAGCTCATTGGCGCAACGGGCCGACTCATCAATGAGCCGGCGCGCTCGCTCGAACTCGCCCAAATGCCATTCCGTTAGCGCCAGGAAGTTTGAGGCGCTCACCCGGGTGTCATTGCCGAACCGGAAGAGCGCGTCTCGGTCTCGATCATGGACATATTCGCCCAAAGCACGATCGAGAGCCTTTCGCGCCTCCTGCAGGTCGCCAAGCAGCAACGACACAAACCCGAGAACCCGTCGAGCGACGCCCGCTTCCATCGGACGCTGTTCGGCCTCAGCTTCGCGGACGAAGGCTTCGGCTTCCGCGCGCGCCTGGCGATGTTCGCCGCGCATGAAGCTCCTCAGGCATTCGCCGTAGTAGGCGACAAAGCGCGGAGCAGCTTCTTCCGCTGGTCCGGCGAATTTGCTGGCGCGGGCGTAGGCTGCGCTCATTTCGTCGGCGGCAAAACCTTTCGACCACATCGCCGCGTGACCATAGTCGGTATGCAGTCTCAGCCGCCGCTCTGAAAGGACTCGGTCTTTCGCCTCACGGTCTGGCGATTGCCGTTCTGCTTCGTCCGCCATAGCGATAGCTTTACCGAGGTGGGCGATCGCCTCCTTGAAGGCCGAACGACGCAGAGCCTCGTCGCCGGCGTTGCCCCACCATTCGATCGCCAAATCATCGGCGCCGGCCGCGGTGAAATGATGGGCGATTGCTTCAGGTTCCGACTGTGCCGCGATGAGCGCAGCGGCCGCGCGTCTGTGCAACGTCTGCCGGCGGCTCTTCAGGAGGCTGTCGTAGGCCGCGTCCTTGATCAGCGCATGCTTGAAGCGGTAGCTCGCTTCGGGCGGGGCGCCGTCAGCGAAAAGAAGATCCGCGTCGACCAGAGAGGCCAAGGCGATTTTGAGCGAGTCCTCATCATACCCCCTCGAGGCGCCGCCGCCGAGGCGCCCGAGGTCGCCGGTATCGGGGTGGAACGCGACGTCGCGCAGAAGGCGATACGAGAAGCTCCGCCCCAGGACCGCTCCGATCTGCGCGAGTTCGCGCGCCGATCCCAGCCGATCGAGGCGCGCCGCCAGCGACTGCCGCAGGGTCGGCGGAATCGCTTTCGCGCCTCCCACCTCGCCGCGCTCGAGAATGAGCCGCGTCACCTCTTCGATGAACAGGGGCACGCCTCCTGCGCGTTCGCTCATCCGTTTGATCACGTCGGCTGACAGCGTCCGCTCCGAGATGAGTTCGGCGATCATGCGCTGAACCTGGGTTTCGTCGAGCGGCGCGAGCGAAATGACCTTGTGATGCGGCCGTAAGCTCCAGGGCGGTCGGAACTCCGGCCGCGCCGTCGCCAGAATGAGGAGGGCCGCCTGCGCGCCGCGCTCGCTCAACGCCTGCACGAGAGCGATCGAAGTCGGATCGAACCAGTGCAAATCCTCGAGGACAAGAACGATCGGCTGGACACGAGCGCTGGCCAGCCCCCATTCGACCATCGCCGCCAACTGTTTGCGGGGAATCTCTTCCGTCGAAAGATTGGGCAGGCGCTCAAGCCGAATCGGAACGTCGATCAGCGGCGCCAGCAGCGCGGCATGCTTTGCTGCATCGAGCTTGGCGTCGGCAAGAACCGATTCGAGTTCAGCCATCCGCCGCTCCGGCGCAACCTCGGGACCGCCAAACCTTGCGCGCGCCCACCCCAGCGCAGGATGGAGCGGCGTGTTCTGCAACAGTTGAGAAGAACTCCATTCGATCCACGAGTGCGGCGTCTCGCCAAAATGTCCGCGGAATTCCTCGATGAGCCGAGACTTGCCGATGCCAGGATCGCCAACGATCAGAACGAACTGCCCATTTCCAGCAAGAGTCCGCTCCCAGGCGCGAGTGAGGGCGCCGAGATCCTCCTCACGTCCGATGAAAGGCGTAAGAACGCGGGCTCCTTTTCGGCGATGCCCCCCGCTCACGCGCACGACGCGGTAGAGCGCCACCGGAGCCGGGACGCCTTTCAGCCGATGCAGGCCCTTATCCTCAACGAGGAACAGCCCGGCGACCTGACGCTGGACGGTCGCCGTGACGAGCACTGTCCCGGACTCCGCGGCAGCCTGAACGCGCGCGGCGATGTTGGGCGTTTCGCCGAAGACTTCGCCGGCGGCGTCGGTGACGACGGGGCCGCTTTCAAGGCCGATGCGAACGCCAAGCTCGGGAGCGCCGGTCGTGGCGTTTCGCGCGTTTAGCTCGGCGAGCGCCCGCTGGACGCGGAGCCCGGCCAGGACGGCGCGTTCGGCGTCGTTCTCTTGCGCCTGCGGATAGCCGAAGAGGGCCATCAACCCGTCGCCCAGTCTTTTCAGGACGTGCCCGCCCAGGCTGACGACCGCCTTTGAAGCCTCGTCGAGATAAGCATTGACAAGGTTGCGCCAGTCCTCCGGGTCGAGAGCCGCCGCAAGTTCGGTCGAGCCGACAAGATCGCAGAACATCACGGTTATGGGACGCCGTTCGCCCAAATCCTGGGGCGGGTTGGCGAGAGGCGACGGCGCCTGTCGAGGAGTAACCCGACGCAGTTCGCTTCCCCGGCCGTCCGGTATCGCTTTCAGGAGTCGTCTGCGGTCGCCGAGCGGGACCCCGAGCTTCTCGAGGTCGCCGTCGGTCAGATCGCCGAGCACGTCGAAGTCAATCTTGCTGTCCCGAAACGTTTCCTCGTATTGGCCGAGGCCGAGACTGCGGAGCCACTCGCCGACTTTCATGACCGCGCTAAAGCCCTCGAAACGAGGTTCTCCGCAATGGGCAAAATCGCCTAGAGGCCGGTCTTCAAGGCCTCAAAGCTTCGCGGCGATCGCTGCGTAGACGGCGAGCGCGGCGCTTGCCAGAACGTTCCAGCCTGCAAGGGAGAGCCCGGCGATGCGCAGCTGCACTTCATCGCAACGCACGACCTTGACCGAATCGAGCGACTTCAAGAGGTCGTTCGCGTCGAGCGATCCGTTCAGGCCCCCGGTGCAGGCGGTCGGTCCCGTCCACCAATGGTATTCGACGCCCGCGTGATAGGCGGCGAGCGCGGCGCTCACGACGAACACCGCCGCAAGCAACGCGAACCCGGCCCGCGCCAACCCGTGCGCCGAGCGGCTCGCGACAAGCGCGGTGAGGAGCGCGAGCGGCGCCGCGACGTAGAAGGCGTAGCGCTGGGTCAGGCAGAGCTCGCAGGGCTGATAGCCGAGCCCCTGGAAGATCCAGACGACAGCGAGGATGGCGACCGAAGCAGCCGCAATCATGATCGCCCTCGCCGCTTGCGAGGGCGGCAGGACGATCTCGGCCAGCGTCATCTACAAGACCTTGATCGCGATCACGAAGCCGGCGACGATCAGAGCCGCGAATCCGCCGAGAACCGCGGCGAAATTGCGCTCCATCGCCGTGCGCAGCGGTTCGCCGAACCAGTGGAGCGCGCCCGCGACCAGGAAGAACCGCGCCCCGCGCGTCACGATCGACAACGCGACGAACAGCGGAAAATTATAGCCGAGCAGGCCGCTGACGATCGTCACCAGCTTGTAGGGGATCGGCGTCATGCCCTTGACGAGGATCACCAGCCACCCCCACTGGGCGTAGGTCTGCTTCAGCGCGTCGATCTTCGCGCCGTAGCCATAGAGGTTGATGAGCCATTGGCCGACCGTGTCGAAAAGCATGGCGCCGATGGCGTAGCCGAGCATCCCGCCGATGACCGAGGCGACCGTGGCGATGAGCGCGTAGCGCCAGGCGCGCGCCGGCTTGGCGAGCGCCATCGGGGCGAGCAGCACGTCGGGCGGAATGGGAAAGAACGAACTCTCGGCAAAGGCGACCGCGGCGAGGGCGGCTTCCGCGCGCGGACCCTCGGCGAGCGCCTTAAGTCGAGGGTAGAGCGAACTGAACATTGCGGGGCCCAGGTTGTGCGGCGCAACATATAAGCGACCTGGATCGCCGCGTCCATGCCATGTGTTTGTCCCGATTCCTCTCGCCAGGGGTCCGGGCAAGCGCACAGTCGCCCCGCATTGACCCTCCGCCGTCTCCCATTCTATATCCGCCCGTCCGCGTTGGCGCGGGCCCCTATGGCGGAACTGGTAGACGCGTCCGACTCAAAATCGGATTCCGCAAGGAGTGCTGGTTCGATTCCGGCTAGGGGCACCATTGAGCTTTCCAGCAAGGGGCGCCGCTGAGGTCTGGCCTGCGCGGGCCCCCTGCCCTAAACCGGGAGGGTGTTTACCCGGCGCGCCTGCTTCGCCTGAGTATCTTTCGAAGGCGGAAGATTGGTTGCGAATACGATTGCCACCGAACGAGCATGGCCTCTATAGTGGGTCTGGGCGCGCGGAAGACCAATCGATCAATATTTTCACTCCTTGCCAAGTGAAGAAGTATTACGGAAGGCTTGGCTCTAATCTCTCGATCATCGCGAGGCGGGTTTGATTGCGATTTCGAGTCTCGAGTCCCGTTGGCGTCGCGGTCGTAAACGAGGGTGGTAATGGGGCAAACGCGGCCGATCAAAGTCGCGGTCATCGGCGGGGGGTGCGCCTCGATGGCTGCGGCGTTTGAATTGACTCGCCCGGAGCACAAAGGCCGGTATCGGCTTACCATCTACCAAATGGGCTGGCGGCTCGGCGGCAAGGGGGCCTCCGGCCGGGGCCCGGCGGGACGGATAGAAGAACACGGACTGCACATCTGGCTCGGTTACTACGAGAACGCGTTCAAGCTTCTGCGCGAATGTTATGCCGAGCTTGGAAGTGGAGCGGGCGGGCGCGAATATGAGAATTGGCGCGACGCGTTCTTTCCCGATCCGTACATCGCCCTCAGCGAGAAGCGCCCCAATGGCGACGGATGGGCGCATCTGGCGGCCCATCTTCCCCCGGCGGATGGTCAGCCCGGGGACCCGCCGGCGACCGACACGCTCAGTTTGCGGAACTATATCGTCCGGTCAGCGATTCTTCTGCGCACGCTCTTGGTCGGCGTTGAAATGATAAGGCCGACGGCGCGGAGCGAGGGCGCGGTCACCCGCTCCGACGCGCTCGCCTCGCCCGAAGCGATCGTTGAGAAGGCGGCGGCGCTGCTGCGCTATGGCTTCTTGACGACGGCGGCTGCGGCCGTGGAGGCGCTCGCTGTCGTCGAGGCGGCGTTGAAGATGGTCTCGAGGCTTCCCGCGGGCGTCGTTCTGCGCCTGGTCGAAGCCGTCGCCGCCAACGTCAAGGGTCGGATGCAAAATTGGGTCGCGGCCGACGACGAAGTTCGTCGCCGGTGGGAGATCGTCGACCTGGTTCTGGCTGTCCTGGTCGGCGTGACGCGTTTCGGCCTGCTTACCGACCCGCGCGGGCTCGATGCGATCAACCACTTCGATTGCCGGGAGTGGCTCCGAATGAACGGCGCTTCGGAACAGGCGCTCGACTCCGCCTTTCTGCGCGGTCTTTACGACCTTGTTTTCGCTTACGAGGGCGGTGATCCGAGCCGACCGCGGCTGGCCGCGGGAGATGCGCTTCGGGGCGGCTTCCGGATGTTCTTCACCTACCGGGGAGCCTTCTTCTGGAAGATGCGGCGAGGCATGGGCGATGTCGTCTTTGCGCCATTCTACGAGGTTCTCCGCCGGCGCGGCGTGAAGTTCAAGTTCTTCCACCGCCTCGAAAACGTCAGGCTCTCCAAGCCGGGCCCGGAGCGCGAGCGCCCTTACGTGGAGGCGCTCGAATTCAGCGTTCAGGCGGAAACGCGGGGAAAGCGGGACTATCGACCCCTGGTGAACGTTAACGGCCAGTCCTGTTGGCCGTCGAACCCCGACTACCGGCAACTCGAAAACGGCGCGGCGCTAGAAGCCGAGGGGCGCGATTTCGAATTGCATTGGGACGGAAGGAGGGCTGCGACCCGGACGCTCAAGGTGACGCGGGATTTCGACTTCGTATTGCTTGGGGTCGGCCTCGGCGCGATCCCCTACGTCTGTGAGGAATTCATTGCCAGAGACAGCCGATGGCGTAAGATGGCGGCAAGCGTCAAGACAGTCGCGACCCAGGCCTTCCAGCTTTGGCTGAGCGAGGATCTGCAGCAACTCGGGTGGGAGCCGCCTCCGGTGACCCTCTCCGCATTCGTGAAGCCGTTCGACACCTGGTCGGACATGGGCCAGGTCGTGCCCTCGGAAAGTTGGCGGGTGCCTCCCCACACAATCGCATACTTTTGCGGGGCCCTGCATGAGCCTGACGGGGACGCGACGGCGGCGGGAGCCGACTATTATTCAGCGAGCCGCGAGAAGGTTCGCGCCAACGCTCTGGCGTTTCTCGACCAGCAGGTGCGCCATCTGTGGCCCAAGGCGGCGGACGCCGAGGGCGGATTTCGCTGGGAGCTGCTGGTCGACGCGGACGATCAAAAATTCCAGGAAGAGCCGGTCGCCCGACGTCGCCGGGGCAAGACGCAGGCCCCAGACAGGACCCGTTTTGATTCGCAGTTCTGGGTAGCGAACGTCAACCCGACAGACCGCTACACACAGTCGCTGCCTGGAAGCGCCGAGCATCGCATATCTCCGCTCGACAATACTTATGACAATTTGACAGTCGCCGGCGACTGGACCAACTGCGGTCTCAATCTGGGCTGCGTCGAAGCCGCGGTGATGTCAGGTCGGCTCGCGGCGCACGCCTTGTCAGGTTCACCGGCGCTGGAAGAAATCGTTGGGTTCGATCATCCCTGAAACGGCGGTAGCCCGCTGACAATTGGAGAGGCCAACATGGCAGCACCTAAGATCCAGGCAAGACGTCCGCCGCCAGGGCGCTTTGGACCAAATCGGGGGACGAGCGGAAATGCGACGGCTGCTCACCGCAAAGTCATAAGCCGGGCCGTCGAGCTCGCCTACAAAGTGGTCGATGATCATATCGAACAGGGGCGGAGAGCCGCCCAGCGCGTCCATGATGGGCACTACACCGCCGCTAATTTCGATGATGACCTCAAGGAGTGCCTCACCCGCGCGCTCAAACTTTCGAAGGAGTTCGCCGTCTTGGGGGTCGACATGGTCGACGCCGTCCGACGCATGGCCGGACCCCGTTCGGGCTTGGGGTCGCCCGGAGGAGTCGTCAGCGTCGAGACAAAGGGCAAGAAGGCGCAGGTGAGCTACGACCTTCGCTCAAGCCCCGACAGCTTTAGCCCGGTGGTGCCGCCGCTCCACTCGGCCAGGGGCCCCGGCCGGGGCAAGGAACCGCTCCAAGACGTCCAATTTGTCGTCAAGGACGGCCGTGCGACGCTTGTTGTCAACGTCCCGGACGGCCACCCTCCCGGGGTCTACAGCGGAGCGATCGTCGACCAACTGACTCATGAGCCCAAAGGCTTCATCAGTGTCCGGGTCCTTGAAGACGACAGCGCCTAGAGCCGCGCGAAGAGCGACGCCAGGCGGCCAGACGACCCCGCCTCTCGTCGCCGAACTTCTCCAGGAGTGCCGCCTGGAAGTTCTGGCCGCCATGAAGCCGTATTTGACGGCGGGAGAGCCTAGTCCGTACCTCTACGACCTCGCCGCCGACTATCCTCGGCGCGGCGGGAAGATGATGCGTCCAAGCATCTGCATCGCGACCGCGCGCGCGTTCGGCGCCCGGTCGTCGGACGCCGTGCGCTCGGCAGTGGCGATCGAGCTTTTGCATAACGCTTTCCTGATCCATGACGACATCGAGGACGAGAGCGAGTTGCGGCGAGGCGCGCCCGCGCTTCACTCGCTCCATGGCGTCCCGCTCGCTCTCAACGCGGGCGATGCGATGCTGCTCTTGAGCCTGCGTCCGCTGTTGGACAACCGGCGGAATCTCGGCGCGCAGCTCGCGCTCGACGTTCTCCTCGAAACCGAGCGGATGGCGCGGGAATCCGCCGAAGGGCAAGCGATGGAGCTCGGCTGGCGACGCGACAACGTGATGGGGCTTGAGGACGAGGACTATTTCTCCCTCGTATTGAAGAAGACGTCGTGGCTGGCGGTCATCTACCCCGCTCGCGTGGGCGCGATGATCGGGACGCACGGTCGCGTGGACCTCGACCAGTTCATTCGTTTCGGTTTTTTCCTCGGGGCCGCCTTCCAAATTCAGGATGATCTTCTCAATCTTGCCGCCGACGACCGGTACGGCAAGGAGGCGTTCGGCGATCTCTTCGAGGGCAAGCGCACGCTGATGCTGATCCACGCGTTCCGCCAAGGCACCGAGGCGGAGCGCGCCAAGCTGAAGGCCGTCATGGGAGCGCCCCGCAGCGAGCGCAAGGCGGATGACGTCGCCTGGATCAGAACTCTGATGGAGCGCTACAATTCGCTGAACTACGCGCGCAGGATCGGCTATGGGCTGGCTGGGGCTGCGCTGCATGAATTCGCTCGAATATTCGGCCGCCTGCCGGCGTCGCGAGACAAGGAATTTCTGCGCGGCCTCATCACCTGGATCTTCGAACGGACCTGAATGGAGGGAGCAGGGATCGGGGCATGGCGAGGGATGGGAACGGCCGCGGCAGTCGGAGCAGGGGCGGGAACAAACGCCGCCCACGAGGGAGCGTGCGCCGCCGCTTGATGATCTACGGATCAAGCGGTTTTACCGGCCGCTTGATTGCTCAAAGGGCGGTCGAGACCGGATTGTCCCCAGTGCTGGCCGGCAGGGATGAGGAGCGCGTGCGAGCGCAGGCGGAGCTTCTCGGAGCCTCATGGCGCGTCGTCAGTCTCAATTCGATCGAGGCGTTGGCGGAGGCCCTGTCGGATATCGAGGTGGTCGTGCACGCTGCGGGTCCCTTCATCGCCACGGCGCCGCCGATGCTGGAGGCGTGCCTTCGGGCCCGCGTGCATTATCTCGACGTTTCCGGCGAGCTTCCGGTCTTCCAGGAGGCATTGGGGCGCGATTCTGAAGCAACTCGGGCGGGCGTGATGCTGATGCCGGGCGCCGCGTGGTCGGTCGTTGCGACAGATTGTCTCGCCGCCCATGTCGCTGAGCTGCTGCCCGGGGCGAAGTACTTGCGGCTCGGCATGACTCAGTCACGGCTCTATTCGCGCGGCACCGCCCGCAGCGCGTTCGGGCTCATGTCATCGGACGTGGTCATCCGCCGGAACGGCAGGCTGACGCGCGTTCCTATCGGACGAATGGAGCGCGCCTTCGACTATGGCGAAGGCGAGCGAACGAGCATGGCGCTGAGCTGGCCCGACGCCTTGTCCGCCTACCACACGACCGCCATTCCCAACATTGAAGCCTACATGGAGGTCGGGGCCGCCGGTAGGGTCCTCGCCCCGCTGACGGCGCGGATTGGCGAAGCGTTCCAATTGCCGATCCTGCGCTCGGCCCTTCGGCTCAGCGCATGGGCCCTCCCGGAAGGCCCTGCCGAGGCGGCGAGAAACCTTGCGCGGCCAGTCATCGTCGCGGAGGTAGAGGACGCCTGGAGGAGAGTGGTCCGCGCCCGTCTTACGACCGCCGACGGTTATGACTTTACCGCGGTCGCCGCGGTCGCGATTGCTGAGCGGGTTATTGGCGGCGAATTCGCGCCAGGCTTTCAGACGCCGGGGAGGCTCTACGGCGCGGATTTCGTTTTGAGCATCGGAGGCGCGAAACGGACCGATCTCGAGCAAACCGGCGCCGAGGCCGCGCGTGAAGCGAGCTTGCCGCAATCAATCGCCTGACAAAC
This sequence comes from uncultured Alphaproteobacteria bacterium, assembly GCA_963761435.1. Taxonomy (GTDB): domain Bacteria; phylum Pseudomonadota; class Alphaproteobacteria; order Rhizobiales; family Beijerinckiaceae; genus Roseiarcus. The sequence continues at coordinate 193,257 of CAVXHJ010000024.1, forward strand.
GCCGCGGAAAACCGAGAGAGGCGCTGCCAAAGGGAAACGTCCGGAATAATTCTTCAAGTGATTGATCGATAAGCAATGGAGGAAAATCATGCTCTATCGCGATCAAATCGGCGAGAATCAAAATCCGCCTCCCTATTCTTTCCCAGGGGTTCAAATCAATAGTTTTCGCCTCAAGGCTGATTTGAACAGCCTGCAAGATCTCTGCGATCGCGTTCTCAACGTCGGCGAACTTGAGCAGCGCGGTTTCGAGTTTCGGCCGATATTTCCCTTCGTGGATCTTGAGATCCTGCGTTATCCGAGAATGGAATACGCGTATTTTCCGTCTGGATGCTTTGTTTCTCAAAACGAATGTTATGTGCGCCTGTTTGTGATGAAATACTTAGACGTTGGCGGATTGTTGATGCCGGACGGAGAAGTGGCGGTCTTTTGTCCCCTTCTCATTGTCGACAATGCATGGTCGGCGTTCTCTGGCCGGGACGTGCTTGGATTCCAGAAGCTGTTTGGAGTCTTTGACCCATTCCCGAAGACGGACCCGTTTGCCACCGTGTCTACTGAGGTGTTCACCACCTTTGATTTTGACGTCAAGGCGAAGTCCATGCCCGTGGTCACGATCAAGCAGGCTCCCGGCAAGCGCGCCAGAGCAGCCCGACTCCCCGACAAGGATAAAAAGTGGCCTTGGGGACACATCGACCTCAACGACATCCATCCCGACCATCACGCTTTGGCGAGATCAGTCGATCCCACCGCATTGTTTTTCGAATCCGTGTCCATGAAACAATTTCGGGATCCGGTATTGCCGATCAACGCCTCCTACCAGGCGATCTTGCAATCGGTGATATTTGTCGACGAGATCGGCGACTTCGAGCCGTTGCCTCCGGCGCGGATCATGATCAACGACTACGCAAGCCTCAAGCTCGCCGAAAACCTCGGGATTGCCCCCGGCACGTGGCTAACCCCGCTGTCGCAATATCACCTCGAGTGCAGTTTCTTTTTCGGAGAGACGATCCGCATATTCGAGAACGACCACGCATGGTGGGAGTGGTGGCGGTGGTTCTGACCAACCGCCGTCTCCTTCGGCTCAGACGGCCGCGGCCGCGGAGGTTAAGCGCGTAAGCGCCGTGTCGATGCGGGCGACCAGCGGCGGGACGTTCTGGGCTTCCGCCGCAGCGCGCGCAGAGAGCAGGCGCTCCCGGGCGGCGTCGAATCGCCGGTTCCTCTCCAGCAAAAGACCTACGTTGAAATCGATCCGCGCTCTCAGGACGCCACGCTCATGCACCTGCTTGCTATTGCCGGCCTGTTCGAGCAAGGCGAGCGCGCGCTCGGCGCCCCGGAGCTTGCCAGTCACGATCGCGCCGAGGTTGTTCGTAAGGAGCCGAAACGACGGCTTGCCTGAGTTGGAGAGAATCGCAAGGTAGGTCTCAGCCAGCGCGATCCGGTTCCAAGTGGCGGCGTACACGTCTCCGTGCAGGTCGCTGGCGACGATCGCCTTGTCCAGGTGGCGGATCGCCTCCTTCAACCGGCCGCCAAAAGCCAGCGCGGTGCCGATTGAGCAATCGGCTCCGTTGGCGCTGAAGATCCATCCGTTTGTCTCCAGCCAGTCCCTTTGCTCCTGAAGCCGGGTCAACGCATTCTCGATCTGGCCGCTCAAGAGCTCCGCGGTCACCTTCACGTAGTTGCCCGTGACGACGTCGGACCGGGTGACCGCGGTCGTGATGCACTCCGAGGCTTCCCTTATCGCGTCGTCGAAACGTTCGCCCGCGAGGTCGATCCACCCCAGCGTCCAATAGGCCATCGCCAGTGTTCGCCGATCGTGGCGCTGACGCCCGGACTCAATCAGCTTATGGGCCCATACGCGGGCCTCGGCGATAAGACCACGAATGAGGTAGTCCCAGGCGACAGACCAGTAGGCCCAATTGAGGAGGTAGTTGTCGCCGACCTGTTCGGCGTTCGCGATCAGTTCGGCGCCAAAACGCTCGGCCACGTCGAGGGGCCAGCGGCCCAGCAGCGTCGAGCAGCGCATCAGCGCATGGCGAGCATAGGCCGCGGCTCTCGCGTCACCGATCTGCAGGGCGATCTCAAGCGCGCGCTTGGAGGTCGCTTCCGCCCGCTCGAACTCGTAACCGTGCGTGAGGATCATGCTCTGGGCATGGAGGGCGAAGACCAGCTGCGGAGACGCGCCCGCCTGTTCGAGCCTTGGGAGATAGCGGTCGGCGACGAGCTTCTCCTCCCGCACTTCCCCCTTGAGATTAAGGACTTCCTGGAGGCCGGCGACCGCATTCGCAAACTCTTCGTCGCCAACACAGCCGGGCGCCTGGTCGAGGACCGCCAGCGCCTCGCGAAAGTGTTTCTCTGCTTCTTCCAACAGGTAGACCCCAAGGGATTTCCTTGCTGAAAGATACCGGTACTTGAACGTCTTGCCGGCCTCTTCGGTGAAAGAATAGTGGTGGGCCAGGATCTCGGCGACCTCGATTAGCTGGTTGGCGCGCCGGCGCTCGAGCTCGCGTGCGACCCGCCGGTGCAGCTCGGCGCGCCTAGACGCCAGCATACTGTCGTAAAGCGCGTCGCGAAGCAGCACATGCTTGAAAGAAAAATCGTGTGCGGCGCTGTCGTAGCGCAAGAGATCCGCCGCCTCCGCGGCCGCAAGGTGCGGCATGAGGTCGCGCGAAGGCCCGACGACCGCCGCCAGAAGCTCGTAATCGAAGTTTCGTCCGATCACGGACGCCACCTGAAGGACCTCGCGATCCTCGGCGGCGAGGCTGCCGACACGGGCGGTCAGCAACAATTGGATGCTCGCGGGCAAGACCGTCGTGGTTTTGCCGGGGTCAAACTCCAACGCTCCTTCGCTGACCCTGAGCACGTTCCGTTCGACGAGGAAACTCGCGATCTCCTCGGCGAACAGCGCGTTGCCATCGGCTTTGTCGGTGACGAGCCGAGCCAGGGGCGGCGGCATTGCGCTAACCCCGAGCCTCGTCTGCACGAGGCGCTGAATGTCCTCAGCCGGGAGAGGATCGAGTCGCAACGCCGTGACGCAGCGGCTGCCGCTCCACGGAGGCCGGTATTCCGGCCGGCGCGTGTGCAGGATCAGCAGCCCAAACCGGGCATCGTCGCCGGCAATCGCGCTCAAGACCTCTTCGGACGCACGATCGATCCAGTGGATGTCCTCGATCAAGAGCGCGACGAGCGAACGGCGGGAGCGCGCCTCGAGGAGCCCATGGAGCATCTCTCGCGTGCGCAGGGCGATGAGCGCGCCGTCCATCCCGACGAGCGCGCCGTCCGGGAGTTTGAGGCCGATCATGTTGAGCAACAGGCCATAGCTCTGGAGCGAGCTCAGCTCGAGACTGGCGAGTCCCTCTTCCAGCTTTCGCCGGACCTCGGCTTCCGGCTCGACGGCGCTGACCTGAAACAGATCGCGCACCACCTCGATGAAGGTCCGGAATGGCGTCTGCCTGCCATCTGGGGAGCAGCTTCCCTGAAGAAGGGACGCCCGTCCGTCGCCCAGGCGGCGCCGAAACTCATAAAGCAGCCGCGACTTGCCAATGCCGGGCTCGGCCGATACGTCGATGATGCGGACTTTCCGTTGCGCGTCCGCCAGACCGCCGTCGAGCAATTGCAACTCGCGGTCTCGTCCAAGAAAGGCGCTGAGCCCTCGGAATATCGAGGTCTCGAACCGTGACGCCCCCGGGCGGATAGAGTCCAGCCGGAAGACCTTCTGCGGTTCGGTCTTGCCCTTGATGTCGAAGTCGCCGACAAACCCAGTCTCGATCTGCCCTTCGATCAGATGTAGCGTCGATTCGCTCAGATAGACGGTTCCGGGCAGGGCTAGCTTCTGGAGTCGCGAAGCCAGATTGACCGTGTCTCCGAGCGCGGTGACTGTTGCGTCCTGGCTGAATATCCTCGCCACGACCGCAAGCCCGGAGTTCACGCCGATGCGCATTTGCGGCCGCATGCCGTATTGGCCTTCAAGCGTCGGCGCGGCGGCGGCAAGGCGCTGGTGGATCAGGAGAGCGGCGCGGCACGCCCGAAGCGGCGCGTCCTCCAAAGCCTCGGACGCGCCGAAGAGCGCCATGACGCCGTCGCCGGTGAAATCCTTAGCCCAGCCGCCCTGATCCTTGATCGCCGCGGTCAGCAAATCATAGACCTGCCGGATCAGCGAGAAAGTCGCATCCTCGCCGATTCGCTCGGAGGCCTCGACAAAGCCGACCATGTCGGCGAAGAGCACCGTGACCTGGCGTCGTTCGCCCGAAGGGGGCGCCGTCTGTGCGGAGTCTTTTGCCCCACCGCCCACGCTGACGACCTTCCGTTCCGGATACAACGACTGCCGATGGCCCCGCAGCATCCTCGAGCGAGGATAACACACCTCGCTCACGTTGGCGCGCCCGACATAATTGTGCGGCGGACAAAAGGTTGAAGCCACGCCAGGCCGCCGCGGGGCGACCTACCGCGGCAAACAATGGAGCAAATCGGAGTTCAGGCGCGCCTTCGCTTCGATTCGGGCGGCGAGGCGCCGATGGAGCGCCGTCGGACGGGCAGGGTTGCGCAGAGCTGGGTTTGGCAGCGCCGCCGCCAGGAGCGCCGCCTCGTGCGGATCGAGCGCGCTCGCGGTGGTGTGAAAATAGCGATGCGCCGCAGCCTCGATCCCGAACAGGCCGTCGCCCCATTCGGCGACGTTGAGATAGGTCTCCATCGTTCGCGCCTTCGACCAGGCCTTCCCGAGCACAAGAGCCATGCCAATCTCGAGGCCCTTGCGCACGACCGAACGGCCTGGCCACAGAAACAAATTCTTGGCCGTCTGCATGGTGACTGTCGAGGCGCCGCGGCTCGGGCCGCCCGGCCCGGCTTTGCCGAGAACATTGCGCAGGGCGCCCCAGTCGACGCCATCATTGTCGCAAAAGCTCGCGTCTTCGGACGCGATCACCGCGGCGAGCGCTGCTGGCGATACGTTTCTGAGCCGCGCAATCTCGCGTTGGTAGCTCTTGCCCTCGATCATGCGCCCGAGCATCAGGGTCGAGACCGGGTCGACGACGGCGTAGAGGGCGACAAGCCCCACAAAGATAACGAGCAGCGCAATCGCCGCCCAGCCGACGACGCGCGCCAGGATAGCGAATGAGAAGCGCCGCCGGACCACGGGCCTGAGCCTTGGCCGAAGTCGGCGCGCCGGGCAAGCGCCAGGGCGGCCACAAAGGCGGATCGCCTCGGATCCGCCTTTGTGTTAGGGCCAGCCGAATGAAGCCTCCCTTTTTCGCCAGACTGACCGTTTGCGGCCTTGACGAACTTGATCGTCATTCCACCCGCGGCGTCACACATGTTCTATCAATTCTCGATCCCGAATGGCCGGAGCCGGAAGCGTTCCAAGTTTTCGATCCGCACTCTCGGGTCACGTTCCGCTTTCACGACGCCATTGAGCCGGAGCTGGGCGTCGTCTTGCCTCAGAAGGCGGTCGTCGAGGCGATCCTCGCGTTCGCTCGCGATGCTGGCGACGTGCGTCACCTTTTGATTCATTGCCACGCCGGAATCTCGCGTTCGACGGCGGCGATGACGATGATCATGGCGCAGGCTAACCCGCACGAGAAGGAGGACGCGATTATCGAGCGGCTGCTTGAAATCCGTCCTCAGGCCTGGCCGAATTCCCGCATGATCGCCTTCGCAGACGACCTTCTCGGCCGTGACGGCCGGCTCAGCGCCGCGGTCGCCCTTGTCTATGCCCGGCGGCTCGAGATCGAGCCGCAACTGGCGGAAACGATGCGTCGGCTGAACCGGGCGAGGGAGGTTGAAATTGGCCTCGCTGCAAAGATCTCAGCCAGCGCGCCCGCGAGTTCTTCCGGATAAGCCTCGTTCGGCGTGCGCTCTCAGTCTTCCGGCGCTCCAGCCTCGCGCATGCCGTCCCCGATGCGCTTGCGGCCGGCGAGATAGGTCGGGTTGTCGCTTTCGGCCGAGTCGCGAAACCGCGCGAGCGTGAATTTCGGGGCGAGCGCGAGCCCAGCTTTCATCTCCGCCCGCGCCTCCTCGAGGCGGCTGAGATGCGCCAGCGCCGCCGCGCCGTAGAAGTGGTTCAGCGGATAGTTGCGGCTCGCGTCGACCGAGCGGCGGAACAGCGTGATCGCCTCCTCATCGGCGCCGAGATGAAGCTTCGCCAGCCCCTGAATATGGACCCAGATGAAAGCGACGGCGTCGGACGGCGAAAGCCGGAAAGCCTCCTTCACGTGCGACTCGGTCTCTTCTGGCCGGCCGAGGGCGATCTTCGCCAATCCGATCCATGCGTGCGCGGCGCCGAGGTTGCGATTGAGGGTCAGCGCCCGCTCCAGCTCCCCGATACCTCGCGCGGCGCGATTGGTCATGATCTGGACGAAGCCCAGCCAGAGATGGGCCCAGTAGTTGCGGGGCGCGATCGAAATTCCCTTGATCAGCAACGCCTCAGCGGCGGCGAGGCGTTCGTCCCGGTCGTCGCTTGCGTAGACGCCGCCAAGCAGCACGTCGGATCGGGCCGCCCCCACGAGAGCATCGATATTTGACGGATCGAGCGCGACCGCCCGCTCGAAATAACCGCGGGCGCGCTCGATGTTCTGGACCCCGGCTTTGTTGAACCATTGCACGCCTTGAAAATAAAGATCCACGGAATCGGGATTGGCCTCCTGTTCCGCGCGCCGCGCTTCAGCGGCGATGAGTTCCGGGCGCACTTGATTTGCAAGCTGAGAAACGATTTCGTCCTGCATGTCGAAGAGATCAGCCATCGGCTTGTCGAACCGGTCCGCCCAAAGATGGTTGCCGGTCGTCGCGTCGATGAGCTGCACGTTGACCCGCATGCGGCTCCCGCCGCGCTGGATGGTGCCTTCCAGGATATAGCGAACGTTCAATTCGCGGCCGAGCTGCTTGGCGTCGACGGACTTGCCCTTGTACGTGAAGGCGGTGTTTCGCGCGACGATGAACGAATTGGCGATTCGCGCGAGGTCGGTGGTCAGGGTCTCCGTGACGCCGTCGACAAAATGCTCGTGCTCGGCGTCGCCGCCCAGACTCGCGAACGGCAGGACGACGATCGACAATCGCGGCGGCGCGGGCTTTTCGGCCGCTGCGGAGCTTGGCGCTGGGTCGACGCGAGGGCTCGGGCTCGCGCCGACCTCGAGCGAATAGACCCTGATCGGTTCGGTGATGTTCTTGAGCTCGGTCTGGCCAAGGTCGCTTACCGAGAGATCGAGCCGCCCCTTGACCTGCCTGTAAGCGTCCTCGGACAGGCAGATGGCGCCCGGCTTGGCGATACCTTCGAGGCGGGCGGCGATATTGACGCCGTCGCCCATAAGATCGCCGTCGCTCTCTTCGACCACGTCGCCCAGATGAATGCCAACCCTGAACTCAATTCGCCGCTCGGGCGGCAGGCCCGCGTTGCGCTCGACGAGACCCTGCTGCATCTCGATGGCGCAGCGCACGGCGTCAACGACGCTGCGGAACTCGACGATGCTCCCGTCGCCGGTGCGCTTGACCACCCGGCCGCGGTTGACGGAGATAGTCGGATCGATGAGGTCGCTCCTCAGCGTTCGCATTCGCGCCAGGATCCGATCTTCATCGGCTCCCGCCAGCCGTGAGAACCCGACGATGTCGTTGACCAGAATTGCCGCGAGCTTGCGCGCCTCAGTCATAGGGTTTGGACTCTCCGCCGATTCCACGGCCTATATAGGTCTCCAGCGGCGTCTATACAGGATGGGCGGCGCCGGGTGGGAGGAGGCGGCGCTTGTCGCCCCCGCAAGGCGCGCGCGCATAGCGTCGAATTCGGCTTGATTTGACCAGCCCGCGTCCCCCCGCGCATTTTGTGCCGAACCTCAGCCAGCAAGAAGGCCCGCTCATGACCGCCACCCGCCTCGTCATTCCCGATCTCGCCGGCAAAACCGTGCTCATCACCGGCGGCTCGGTCGGCATCGGCGCAGCCGTCGCCCGCGCGTTCGCCGAACAGGGGGCTGCGGTCGTGATTGGTTATCACAAGAACGAAAAACCGGCCCAAACGCTGGCGGGCGAGATCAAGGGCGCGGGCGGCGAAGCGCTCGCGGTGAAAGGCGACGTCGCCGACCCCAAGGCCTGCGATCGGGTCGTGGCCGAGGCAACCGCCCGGTTCGGCCGCCTCGACGGCCTGATCAACAACGCCGGGACGATGCTTGGGCGCGTCAGCTCAGTCGAGGCCAGCGACGAACACGTCCAGGCGGTAATCAATCTCAATTCGCGCTCGGTCATCTCGATGACGCGCGCCGCTGCGCCGTGGCTCGAGCGGCAGGGCGGCTTCATCATCAACACGACTTCAATTGCAGCGCGAAACGGCGGGGCCGGCGGGGCGATGCTTTATGCGGCGGCCAAGGGTTTCGTCTCCACGATCACCCGTGGCCACGCCAAGGAGCTGATCGGCAAGAAGATTCGCGTCAATGCGGTGGCTCCCGGCGTCATCACGACGGCGTTTCATGAACGCTATTCGACTCCCGAGGGACTGGAGGCGATCCGCAAGACAATTCCCGCCGCCCGGCTGGGTACGGCCGAGGACTGCGTCGGCGCTTATCTGTTCCTCGCCTCCGAGGCCTTGAGCGGCTACGTCATCGGCCAGATCATCGAGGTCAACGGCGGCCAGTTGATGCCGTGAGGCGCTTCACCCTCTCCCGCACCCGCGCCGGCGTGACCAATCAAAGTTCCAGGTTCGCCTTCCGTCAATTAATAAGTGAATTGTTCGATCCAATTCAAGTCTATACGCTGATTACATGACTACCCCGGATGGCCGCGACTATTGCCGATATTGCTGAATACGCGTCGTTCGCAATCCTGCCAAGCCAAACTGGTCGATCGAGACTTGCCAGCTCAAAAACTCGTCCACCGTCAGAGTATAGCGCGAACACGCCTCTTCCAGCGAAAGCAACCCGCCCCGCACTGCGGCGACCACCTCGGCCTTGCGGCGAATGACCCAGCGGCGGGTTGAAGGCGGGGGCAGGTCGGCGATCGTTAGCGGACTGCCGTCGGGACCGATGACATATTTCACTCTCGGCCGCAGCGTTTCACTCATTGCACTCTCACTCGGACGCGTGTCACATTTTCCGGGACGATAGGCGAACCGATTTAAGATTTACCTAAGCGACATAGGCGCAAAGTGCCCGATACCGGGGATGGGTTTTGCGTAGGCGCCGGGCGCCTGCGTCGCGGACAGGTCGAGCACCGGCGCGGCCAAGGTTCGGCCCTGATTGGCCGCTAGCAGGAACCCAAATCGACGACGATGAATTGGAGCGCCGAAATGCGAGGGTGTCTTGTGAGGTTGCTGCTGGCGGTCGCGGCGGGAGCGGCGTTCGGCGTCGCCTCGGCGCGGGCCGCCGATTGCGGAGACAGCGCGGACGGGTTCAACGAATGGCTCGCCTCGTTCAAGCAGGTCGCGATTCGGGACGGCGTCTCGCCTCAGGTCGTCGACAGCGCCCTGAACGGGGTCGTCTACCAACCCGCGGTCTCGGCCCACGATCGCAGCCAGGGATTCGGGCAGAGTTTCGCCACTTTCTCCGCCCGGCACGCCACGCCCGCACTGATCAAGAAGGGCAAGACGATGATGCTTGCCTATGCCGAGCCATTTCAGAAGATCGAGCAGCGTTACGGCGTCCCCGCACCCGTTCTGGCGGCGATTTGGGGGCTCGAAACCGGCTACGGCGGCGACCTCGGCGCCTACCCCACGTTCAGCGCCCTGGCGACGCTTGCCTACGACTGCCGCCGGGCGCAAATCTACCGCGCCGAGCTGGTTGATGCTCTGATGATGGTTCAAAGGGGATTGCTGCAGCCTGGACAGATGCGCGGCGCCTGGGCCGGCGAGATCGGCCAGACCCAATTCATGCCGTCGGCCTATCTGAAATACGCGGTCAACGTCGAGGGCGGCGGCGGCGGCAACCTGATGAGCCCCGCGGACGCGTTGGCCTCAACCGCCAATTTCCTTCGCGGCCACGGCTGGCAGCCGGGCGCCGGCTGGGATGAAGGCCAGCCGAACTTCCCCGTGCTGCTCGAATGGAACTCGGCGCCGGTCTACGCCAAGACGATTGCGCTCTTGGCCGATAAACTGGCGCAGCCCTAACGGTTCCGCTTCGAGCGGCGCTATGGCGGGGGCGGCCGAATTGGGCTATGGGCTTGCCGGTTGGGCGAAACGCCCGACATAACCCGCAGTCCGGCGTCCCGCCCGGCCAAGATTGTGATGCTTGCACCATCCCTAGCGCCGCCCCCGCTCGTGTCGCTGAATAGCCTGGGCCTGCGCAAGACGCCGGCCGAGACCCGTGTCGTCGTGGCGATGTCGGGCGGCGTCGATTCGTCGGTCACCGCGGCGATGCTCGCGGCTGAAGGTTACAACGTCGTCGGAATGACGATGCAGCTCTATGACCACGGCGAAGCCACACATCGCAAAGGCGCGTGTTGCGCGGGGCAGGATATCCACGACGCGCGGGACGTCGCGGCGCGCCTCGGTATTCCCCACTATGTGCTCGACTACGAGGAGCGCTTTCGCGAGAAAGTGATTGAGCCGTTCGCGCGCGCCTATATCACGGGCGAAACCCCCGTCCCCTGTGTCGCCTGCAATCAGCATATGAAATTTGCCGATCTTCTCGCCGCCGCGAATGACCTCGGCGCCGATCTGTTGGCGACCGGCCACTATGCGGTCAGCCGCGGCGACGACCATGGAGGACGAGCGCTTTACCGGGGCGCCGACCCGGATCGCGACCAGAGCTATTTCCTGTTCGCGACCACCCGCGCGCAGCTCGCGCGCCTGCGATTTCCATTGGGAACAATGCCGAAGGCGCGGGTCCGCGAGTTGGCGCAGGATTTTGGCTTGGCGATCGCGGACAAGGCTGACAGCCAGGACATTTGCTTCGTGCCGTCAGGACATTACACGGAGATGATCGAGCGCCTGATGCCGGGCGCCTCCATTCCCGGCGAGATCGTCCATGTCGACGGCCGTGTTCTCGGACGGCATAGCGGCGTGGTTCACTATACGATTGGCCAGCGACGTGGGATCGGCGTTGCAGCGGCCGAGGCGCTCTACGTGGTCGCCCTGGATGCGGCCAACGCCCGGGTGGTTGTCGGTCCGCGTTCCTCGCTCGCCGTTGCGCGGCTCAGGCTGCGCGACATCAATTGGATTGGCGAGGGCGCGTTCGCCGACCTGCCCGCCGAAGGACTGCCGATTGCGGCCCGGGTGCGGTCGACGCGTCCGCCCGCGCCTGCGTTGCTCAGCCCCATGGGCGAGATTGAGTTCGTCCAAGCTGAAAGCGGCGTGTCGCCGGGTCAGGCTTGCGTCTTCTACGACTCCGTCGACCCCCACGCGCGCGTACTCGGGGGCGGATTCATCGCCGCCGCTTGACGCTTGAGGCCGGGAGACCTGAATGGCTGCGCTCGACGACGAATCCCCATTCGGTCAGAAACCGAAGGCCATCCTCGCCCACGAGATTGGGCAGAACCTCGACGACCTGTCGGCGCCCGAGCTCAAGGAGCGCATCGGGCTTATGCGCGCCGAGATTGAGCGGCTCGAGAGGGCGATAGAGGCGCGTCAGGCGACCCGCGCGGCGGCCGCCTCGGCGTTCAAGATCTGAGCGGTCCACCTGCGGCGCGATTGGCTCGCGCACGTCTTGAAGTCCATGTCGCCTGGCTTGTTCTTGTCGATTGCCAGCGCCCTCGCTTCCACGTTAACCTTGCTGAATAGTAAAGGCGCGGAGTGGCCGCGCGGGAGCTATTATCGCTTGCGTCCCTCAGATTTCGCGAGGTCGGCGTCGGCCGCCGCCTCGGGTCGGTGAGATTGGAGTAAGAGCGTATGGGCCGTCAGTTCGAAGGGTCGAAGCTCAGCTTCGTCGCTGCCGCGCCGCCCGCGACTGCGATTCCCTTTATTCACCGCCTCGCCTTGTCTGGCGCGTTCAAGGACCTGTTTCGGGAGGGGATGGCGCTCGTCGAAGAGGCTGCCTCCTATCTCGACGGTCCAGGCCGGGCAGAGTCGCGCGCGCTTCCTCGACCTGCGGGCCTGGCTTATTCGACCGAAAGCATGCGCTTGACCACCCGTCTCATGCAGGTCGCGTCTTGGCTCCTGCTTCAGCGCGCGGTCAACGAAGGCGAATTGACCTCGACCCAGGCCCAGGCGGAACGGATCCGGGTCAAACTTTCCCGGCAGGAATTTGGCTGCGCTGCCGAGATTTTCGAACAATTGCCGCCGACCCTGCGCAGTCTCAGCAGGCGGTCGCTCCGCATTCAGGAACGGGTCATCCATCTCGATCAAAGCCTTGTCGTCGCGCAATCGCCGGGGCCGGTGAAAATACGATCGGAGGTTGCCTGTCAGGTCGAGCGGCTTCGGGCTGCGTTTTCGAACTGAGAGGGCGACCGACCCCCGGTGGGGTATTTGCAGGCTTGTCTTGACCCCCAATTTGGCCGCATTGCTCGGGAAGATGCCGGCATCCCACACGATTTGCCCCACATGGTCTTGAACTCCCCTGTCTGCTCGCTCTACCTCATCACGCCACGCCTCTCAGCGGCTGACGCTCAAGCCTTCGCCAAGATTTTCGCCGAGGTTCTTGACGCTGCGCCTGTAGCTTGCGCGCTGGTCCGTTTTGAGCCCGTGCCGCAAGCCGACGCGAAAGCCATCCTGGCGCCTTTGCTTCGCGCTGGTTTGGCCGCCGACTGTGCTCTCGTGATCGAGAACGACGTCCGGCTCGCCGCCCGAACTCGGCGCGGATGGGGTGCATGTCATGGGCGCGAGCGCTGATCTTGGCGCCGCGATCGAAGCCCTGAAACCGGAACGGATCGTCGGCGCGGGTTCCTTGCGCACCCGAGACGAGGCGATGGCCGCAGGTGAGATGGGAGCGGATTACGTGATGTTCGGGGAGCCTCGCGACGGCGCGCCGACGATCGGCCCACACTCATTGGCGGAACGCGTCGGCTGGTGGGCGGAAATCTTCGAAACGCCATGTGTCGCCTATGCCGACACCATCGCCGCCGCGGGCGCCCTGGCTGACGCCGGCGCCGACTTCGTGGCGCTCGGAGACGCGATCTGGCGACGTCCGCTGCCGGCCGAAGCCGCGCGGGAGGCGCAGGCCGCGATCGCGGGCGTTGGCGCGAAGGTCCCGTGATGCGGTTCGCGCTCGCCGTCGCGTTGGCTCTCGGCTCGGCGACGGCCGCCTCCGCCGAGCAGCCCAGCGTCGCATCGCCGTTCGCGACGCTCGCGGGCGTTGAGTCGCGTCCCTCATTGCCGCCTGCCTTGCCGCCGCGGGCGGACGGGGTGCAGCCGGATCTCGCCTTTGGCGCCTATCAGCGCGGCAATTTCCTCTACGCTCTGCTCGAGGCGGAGCGACGACTTGACGCCAATTCGAAGGATGCCGCCGCTATGACGCTGATCGGCGAAATCTACCACGACGGGGCGGCGGTCGTGGGCGACGACCGGGAGGCTTCCCGCTGGTATGGCCTCGCCAGCAATCTCGGCGATCCTCAAGCCGCCTACGAACTCGGGGTGCTGCTGCTTCAGGGCGCGAAGGGCGTGGACAGGAACCCGGCCGCGGCCAAGGCGCAGTTCGAGCGCGCGGCGGCCAAGAATCACCCCAGCGCGCTCTATAACCTCGGGATCATGGAGCTCAACGGCGTGGACGGAAAGACGCCGGACTACGCGAAAGCGGCGCAGTATTTTCTTCGCGCGGCGAACGCCGGCGACGACAACGCGGCCTATTCCTACGGCGTGATGCTGCGCGAGGGCAAAGGCGTGCCGCCAGATATTGTCGAGGCCGGGCACTGGCTAAAGCGCGCGGCCGATGGCGGCATCATCGCCGGTCAGGTCGAATACGCAATCATGCTGTTCAACGGGGAAGGCGTAACGAAAGACGAAGCCGTCGCCGCCAAGATCCTTCTTGTCGCCGCCGCGCGGGGCAATCCTATCGCCCAGAACCGCATAGCTCATCTTTACGTCAGCGGACGGGGTTTGCCTCGCGATCTGGCGAAGGCCGCGGCGTGGAACAGCTTCGCCAAAGCGGCGGGACTTCAGGATCAGGGTCTCGATGTCGCCACCGCGGACCTGACGATCGACGAGCGCCGGCGCTTCACCAAGATGGTCCATGAGCTTGGAGGTTTTTGACGCCGGGCGCATCCTCGCCCGGGTCTATGACCGTCGGCGCGCATCGCCCTTTTTCTTGCGCGTCTTTGGGTTACAAGGGGATTGACGGACGACGGGGGCCGATTGAGGAGGCCATACGCGCATGACCACACAACTCAACGCACGCGTCGGCGAGGCGACCGAACGGATCGTCCAGCGCAGCCGCGCATCGCGGCAAGCCTATCTCGCGCGGATCGACGCCGCCGTCGCCAACAAACCGGCCCGCAAACGCCTCGGCTGCGCCAATTTCGCCCACGGTTTCGCGGCCTGCGGAGTGGGAGACAAGGAGGCGCTGCGCGAGGGGACGGGACCAAATCTCGCGATCGTCACCGCCTACAACGACATGCTTTCAGCCCATCAGCCCTATGCGCGCTTTCCTGATCTCATCAAGGAGGCGGCGCGCGCTGCAGGCGGCACCGCGCAAGTGGCAGGCGGCGTTCCGGCGATGTGCGATGGGGTCACCCAGGGCGAGAAGGGAATGGAGCTTTCGCTCTTCTCGCGCGACGTCATCGCGCTCTCGACCGCGGTCGCTCTTTCGCATGACATGTTTGATGCGGCGGTCTATCTCGGCATCTGCGACAAGATCGTGCCTGGCCTTTTGATCGGCGCGCTCTCGTTTGGCCATTTGCCCGCGGTGTTCCTGCCGGCGGGACCCATGCCCTCGGGCCTTGCCAACGACGAGAAATCGAAAGTCCGCCAGCTCTACGCTGAAGGCAAAGCGACCCGCGCCGATTTGCTCAAGGCGGAGGCGGAGGCCTATCACGCGCCCGGCACCTGCACTTTCTACGGCACGGCCAACACAAACCAGATGCTGATGGAGATCATGGGCCTGCATTTGCCCGGGGCGTCCTTCATCAACCCCAACACGCCGCTGCGCGACGCCCTTACCATGCTTGGCGTCAAGCGCGCGCTTGAGATTACCGCGCTCGGCAATCAGTTCTCGCCAGTCGGGCGGATCATCGATGAACGCGCGATCGTGAACGGCGTCGTCGGGCTGCACGCGACCGGCGGCTCGACCAATCTCACCATCCACCTCGTCGCAATGGCCGCGGCGGCAGGCATCGCATTGAGGTGGGAGGACTTCGCCGACCTCGCGGAGGTGACGCCGCTTCTGACGCGGATTTACCCGAACGGGAAGGCTGACGTTAATCATTTTCATGCCGCGGGAGGCATGGGGCTGCTGATCCGCGAGCTTCTCGGGGCCGGCCTTCTGCACGGCGACGCGCAGACCGTCTGGGGCGAACTCGGCGATTACGCGGTCGAGCCGCATCTCGACGCCGAAGGCGCCATCGCCTGGACGCCCGCGCTGGCTCAGTCCGACGACCGCAGCGTGTTGCGCGGGGCGGAAGACCCCTTCCAGCCGACCGGCGGATTGCGAGTGCTGGAGGGACCGCTGGGCAGGGCGGTCATCAAGACCTCGGCGGTCGCGCCCGAGCGGCACACGATCGAGGCCCCGGCGCGGGTGTTCCACAGCCAGGAGGAACTGCACGCGGCCTTCCGCGCCGGCGAGCTCAATCGGGACTTCGTCGCCGTCGTGCGCTTTCAGGGACCGAAGGCGATCGGCATGCCTGAGCTGCACAAGCTGATGCCGCCGCTCGGCGTGCTTCAGGATCGCGGCCACAAGGTTGCGCTGGTCACGGACGGGCGCCTGTCGGGCGCCTCGGGCAAGGTGCCGTCGGCGCTTCACGTGACGCCGGAGGCGGCGGCGGGCGGGGCGATCGGCAAGATCCGGAACGGCGACGTCATCCGCCTCGATGCGCCGGCAGGCCGGCTGGAGGTCATGGTCGCCGACGACGTGTGGGAGCGGAGGCCGCATGCCGAAGCCGACCTTTCCGCCTCCCATGTCGGGGTCGGGCGGGAATTGTTCTCCGTCTTCCGCGGCGCGGTTGGCTCGGCGGACGAGGGCGCAGCGATTTTCCCCGCACTTTGACGCTGCGGAACCCGCGCGGCTGTTGAGATTTCCTTCATCATTGCGGAGCGAAATGAACCCCGGTCTTCGGACGAAAGAGGGTTCCGATGTCGTCGCGCCTCTGGCTTGCCGCCGCATTCGTTATCGCCTTCGGCGCGTCGCCGGCCCGCGCCGAAACGGATCTGATCGCGGTTACTCTCGACCAGGCCAAGATCGCCAAGCTTCCGGCCGGAGCGACGACCCTCGTCATCGGCAACCCGATGATCGCCGACGTCACGATGCTCAAGAACAACAATTCGATGGTCATTACCGGCAAGGGCTTCGGCCAGACCAACCTCATCGCCATCAACGGCGAGGGCGAGATTCTCACCGAGAAGCAGATTCGCGTCGTTCCAACCAACTCGGTGCTTGTGCTCCAGAGCGGCGATTCGCGCGTGTCCTATTCCTGCAATCCGACCTGCATGCCGACAGTCCAGCTCGGCGACGACAACGACCACTTCGCCAAGACGGGCACACAAGTGACCATGCGCAATCAGCTCGCCGAAGGGGCGGTCTCGGCAAATATGTCAAATACTGCGAAATAGCGCTTCCGCTACTCGTTCCGCCGTTGCGCCGTTTGCCGCCGCAGCGGGCCCGGTCTCAGGCGAGGCGGTAGCGCGTCTCGCCGTCCACGGCCTCGGCGAGGACCAGCCCTCGCTCTTTAAGATCTTCGAGATGGGCGAGGGTCGACAAGCCCGCGGCGCGGGTCAATGACGGGTCAATGCCCACGTAGACCTTGGCGACGAGCGCGGGGACCGTCTGCGCGCCGTCCCGAAGCGCGGTGAGGATCGAGGCTTCCCGCTGGCGCCGGTGATGGATCAGCGCGCGTAAGTACCGTTGCGGCTCGACGACAGGGCCGCCATGGCCCGGCCAATAGATCGTCTCGCTGCGTCCGCGTAGTTTGTCGAGCGAGTCCATATAGGCGCGCATCGAGCCGTCGGGCGGGGCGACCACCGACGTCGACCAGGCCATCACGTGATCGCCGGAGAAGAGCGCGTTTTCCTCAAGCAGCGCGAAGCACAGATGATTGGCGCAATGGCCCGGCGTGGCGAGGGCTCTCGATCGAAAAGGCTGAGCCTTGCAGCCGTTCGCCGTCGACGAGAACCGCGTCGGGGGAATAGTCACGGTCGTGGGACGAGTCGAGGCCGGCTGTCCCGTCGCCGCTGGGTATGAACGGCGCGGCGCCGACGATCCGAGCGCCGGTCGCCGCGCGGAGCCGCTTGGAGCCGGGGCTGTGGTCGCGATGCGTATGGGTGATGAGGATCGTCTCGACCTTCTCGCCCTCGACCGCGGCAAGAATCGCCTGGAGATGCGATTCGTCGTCCGGCCCCGGATCAACGACCGCAACCGCGCCCCGGCCGACGATATAAGTGCAGGCGCCGTTGAAGGTGAAGGGCGAGGCGTTCGGCGCGACGAGGCGGCGCACGAGCGGCGACAGCCTGGTCAGCGCCCGCGGCGGCGGCTCGCGCGCGGCGGGGATGGAAGCGGGTTCGCTCTCGTTGTCAGCGATCATGCGCCGGTCCTTCGCCGTTTCGCCGCAAAGCCGCGGGTAGTCGACGACTTTGATTGCGGCGGCGCCAGTCCTCTAAGAAAAGCGGGGCGAGAGAGCGCCCTTCGATCTCTGGATTGCTTCGCTTACGCTCGCGATGACGGCGCCGCCGCTCATCGCACCGGCGCGCTCTGCACGCTCGCCTGCGCCTGGCTCACCGTGTCGACCCCGTAGACGTCGTCGCGGAAATTTGCAGGCCCTTCGCCGTTCGACCAGCCGGTGAGATAGACCCAGATCACCGGAACGGCTTGCGCAAGCTTGATGTCATAGGGCGCGCCCTCCTTGATCTTGGCCTCGAGCGCCGCCTTGTCCCAGCCGCCCGATGGCCCGCCGCCCGTGCCCTCGAGGAGCCACGCGGCGTAATCATAGACGCCCTGCACCCTGACGCAGCCGTGGCTCAAGAATCGGTAGTCGGCGCCGAACAGGCCCTTGGAGGGCGTATCGTGCATGTAGACGGCGAGCTTGTTGGGCATGCCGACACGGATGGAGCCCAGCGAATTGCCGGCGCCAGAATCCTGCCTGAGCGTATAGTTGGCCGCCCGCTCGGTGCTCCAGTTGACGGATTTCGGATTGATCTCCTGGCCCGAGCCGTCGAGAATCCGGATCTTGGCGCGCGTCAGATATCCTGGGTCGCGCTGCATCCGGGGGATGATTTCCTTCTTGATGATCGAGGTCGGGACCGTCCAGGTGGGATTGAGGTTGATGACCTGGATATGGGCCGAGATCTCGGGCGAGGGATGCTCGGGATCGCCGACGATCGCGACATAGCGGTGAACGACGCGGCCGTTCTCGACCGCCTCGACCGAGGTCGAGGGCAGATTGACCACCACGTAGCGGGTGTCGAACGAGAAGTTGAGCCCGGCCAGACGATTGGCGCTCGAGGCGATCTGGTTGAAGCGCACCGCCGCAGGAACGTTGATCGCCTTCAGCGTCGCGCCGGAGACGACGCCGGTCTGGCGAAGCCCCATCCGCGACTGGAAGCGTTTGACCGCCGCGGTGAGTCCCGCGTCCCAGGCGAGGCCGTTGGCCTGCGCGGCGTCGAGGTCGCCCTCGATCGCGAGCCGCTTGCGCAGCTTCGCCACCGCCGGGCCTTTTGTTCCCGGCCCGATCGCGACGATGTCGGTCGGCCAGCCGCCGGCGTCGACGATCGCCGAATAGCGTTCGGACGCTTTCGCGGTGGCGAAGAAGGTGTCGGGTTGGAGCGTCGGCCGGGGGTCGTCGCTGAGCGCGGTTTCACGTGGGGGCGGGGGCGGGGAGACTTTTTTCGGCTTCGGCGCGACGGGGGTCTCGGCCGGAATCGGCGCCGCCGCGGGCGGGGAAGCGCCGGGCGTTGATTCGGCCCCGAGCATCGGCGGCGCGGATACGTTCGGCATCGGCAGAAATGGGCTGACAAGGGCGTCAGGCGCGGGCGGCGCGCTCGCCGGATTGGCCGCGGGCGCGGAAGAGGGCGTTGAGGCGGACGGGATCGCCGGGGTCTGAGCCAGCGACCCGGAAACCAGGAGAGGCAGCCCGACCAGCGCCGCCGCGACGAGTGCTCGCACCATCATGAATAAGACCCGACCGCAGATGTGCGCGCGCCGCCCGCCCGGCGCGTCGCCTAACTCTTCTACGAGGGCTACTAATTTGACGCCGCGGCTTTCTTGCGGCGCCAGCAGGCGCTTTTTCGCCAAATACGGCGCCCGGCGCGAAAATGCAAAGACAGGCCGAACTCGCGCTCGCAACCGGATGGAAGCGCGTCTCGCCCCTAGTCGATGCCGGGTGACAGCCTGTTGCCGCGGGAACGACGGTAGCCGGCGAAGCCCACCCCGCACACGCAGAGCGCCATCAGCGCCCAAGCCGACATTTCAGGAGAAGATCCGTAAGCGACAGCCCCGTAGGGCACCCCGACCGCAAGCGCGCCGTAACCTGCCGCTATCGCAATGCGACGCGGATTCGCAGAGTTGATGGACATGTTACCCCCAAGTCCAAACACCGTGCGATCTGGGTAACCGCGAAGCATGACGAGACTGTGGCGAATTGCTGCAATCGCGAATAAAAAATTTGCGGTGCAATACAACTGCCGAGTTGTCGTTCGCAGAGGCGCCGGCTCGGGCTGCGGCGGGCCTCAGGATTCGCCGACGATGACGATATGCAGCCGTCGGGGCCCGTGGGCGCCGAGCAGGAGAGTTTGCTCGATGTCGGCGGAGCGCGAGGGGCCGGTGATGAAATTGAGCGTGCGCGGCGCGGCGCCCTTGCCATAGGCGCCGCGAAGTTTCGCGAACGCGCTCTCATAGTCGGCGAGGATGTCGTCGCGCGCCAGCACAACGATGTGGTTGTCGGAAAGGAAATTGAGGGTCGTCGGGTTGTCGCCGCCCGAGACGAGCGCGAGCGTGCCGGTCTCCGCGATCCCGGCGAAGCCCGCTGAAAGCGCGTTGACGTCGCGCCCGTCTGAGGCCCCATGCAGGATTTCGAGCGCCGTCGCGTCCCACGGCATCGCGGCGAGGCGCGGGTCGGCGCCCATCCGCAGCGTCGCTGGGCAATTGTTGTCACGCAGGAAGCGGGCGATTTCAGCCGGCGCGTCCGCCCAATCGGCGACTTCGATGACGCTTGCCTGCGCGCGCTCGGCCTCGGCCATGAAAGTCGCGAGCCGCGCCGCGACGTCTCCCTGTCCGCGCTTGGGGATGACGCCGGGCGGCGCTTCCTTGAGGCGCGTCTCGACCTCAAACCTCCGCGGCGCCTCGTCGCCGCTGACCGCGAGCGAACGGCGAATGCTGGCGAAGATCGCCTCGCGGGAATTCATCGCACCGCCCCGCTCCGGCTCCGCCACTGGCTCTGGAACGTAGCCCCTTCCGGCGCCGCGAGGTCGCGATAGCGCGTCCAGCCGCCGGCGAAGGGCAGCCAGGAGAAGCGGCCCTTGCCGCGGGACGGCGAGATGCATGGCGCGCGCGGCGATGTCCGCGCCCAGGCGATAGAGCGCAGGTTGCCTGGCGAAGAACGCCCAGAAGCCGAGGCCATACCGCAGCGGCGCTGGCGACAGGCGGCGCTCGAATTCCCGCTCACGCCAGTGGCGCATCATGTTGGGGAGCGGAATGCGAACCGGGCAGACCTCCTCGCAGCGGCCGCAGAAGGTCGAGGCGTTGGGCAATTGCCCGCCTTCGGCGACGCCGATGAGCGAGGGCGTGAGCACCGCGCCCATTGGTCCGGGATAGACCCAGCCGTAAGCGTGACCGCCCACAGCCTGATAGACCGGACAATGATTCATGCACGCGCCGCAGCGGATGCAGCGCAGCATGTCCTCGAATTCGCCGCCGAGCATGGCCGAGCGGCCGTTGTCGAGGATGACGACATGATAGGCTCTTGGCCCGTCGGGATCGCCCGGCCGGCGCGGCCCGGTCGAGAGGGTCGTATAGACCGAGGCGTCCTGCCCGGTCGCGGATCGCGCGAGAACGCGCAGGAGCTGCGCGGCGTCCTCGAGCGTCGGGACGACTTTCTCGATCGACGCGATCACGATGTGCGCTTTCGGCAGAATTTGCGTGAGATCGCCATTGCCTTCGTTGGTGACGATGATCGACGTTCCCGTCTCGGCAATGAGGAAGTTGGCCCCGGTGATGCCGACGTCGGCGGCGAGAAACTTTGCTCGCAACACCTGGCGCGCTTCCGCCAGCAGCTGCTCGGGCTCTGCGAGATTGCGGTCGGGCGGCAGGTCGCGATGGGCCTTGCGGAATTCCTTCTCGACGTCTTTCGCCGTGAGATGGATCGCCGGCGCGATGATGTGGGAGGGCGCTTCATGGCGCAATTGAATGATGTACTCGCCCAGGTCGGTTTCGACCGGCTCGATTCCGGCCGCCTCGAGCGCGTCATTGAGGCCGATCTCCTCGGCGATCATCGACTTGCCCTTGGTGACGCTCCTCGCGTCCATCGACTTGCAGAGGTCGATGATGATCTTGCGCGCTTCGTCTGCGTCCTGCGCGTAGTGGACATGGCCGCCGCTCGCGCGGACCTTTTGCTCGTAGGCCTCGAGATAGAGGTCGAGGTGGGCGAGCGTGTGGTCCTTGATCGCACGGGCGCTGTCGCGCAGCGCCTCGAATTCGGGGAGGCGGGCGGCCGCAGCGGCCCGGCGGCCGACGAAATTTCGCGAAAACGACATTGCGCCCTGCAGGCGGGCGTCGGTCAGCGCTTCGTGCGCGTTGTCCTTGAATCTCGCCGAGGTGGGGACGACCGTCATCGGGCGCCCTCCGGCTTGCCTTCGCCGATCGCCGGGCCGTCGGCCATGCCGGCGAGGATTTCCGCCACGTGGCGCGCCTTGATCGGCGATCCCTCGCGCTGAAGCTTGCCCGCCATGTTCATCAGGCACCCCAGATCGCCCGCGAGCACCGTATCCGGCTTCGCGTTTCGGATGTCGTCGGCCTTGCGCATGACGATTGCGTTGGATAGTTCGCCGTATTTGGTCGCGAACAGTCCGCCAAAGCCGCAACAAACTTCCGCATCGCTAAGTTCGACCAGCGTCAGGCCTTCAACCCCGGCGAGAAGCCGCCGCGGTTGCGTTTTGACGCCGAGCTCCCGCAAGCCCGCGCAGGAATCATGATAGGCGACCGTCCCCTCATAGCGCGCCGCGACCTTCTTGACGCCCATGACGTCGACGAGAAAGCTGATCAGTTCGTGCGACTTCTCGGCGAACCGCTCGGCCCGCAGGGCGAGCTCGGGCTCGCCGGCGAACAGGTCGGGGTAATGCTTGATCAGCATCCCCCCGCACGAGCCGCTCGGCGCGACGACGTAGTCGCAGTCCTCGAAGGCCTCGATCGCCTGCCGCGCCAGCGTCTTGGCGGTCGCGCGATCGCCAGAATTATACGCGGGCTGGCCGCAGCACGTCTGACTCGGAACAATAACCTTGCAGCCGGCGTCTTCGAGCAGCTTCACCGCCGCGAACCCGACGCTCGGCCGGATGATGTCCACGAGGCAGGTGACAAAGAGCCCGACGCGAGGCTGTGAGTTCCGGGCGGGGCCGGCGCCGGCCGGGGTCGCAGTCATGTCCTGTTGCATCCTTGGCCGTCGGGGCGCCGCTCTTGTCGCTCAGCCTTCACCTCCTTAAGGTCGCACAATGGCCACGGATATCGCAACCCGCGTCTATGACCACACGTTTCACATCGATCCGGCCATCCGGACGCTGCTCGACACCGATTTCTACAAGCTCCTGATGCTCCAGATGATCTGGAAGATGCATCCGAAGCGCCAGGTGACCTTCCAGCTGATCAACCGGACGACGTCAGTGAGGCTCGCGGATTTCGTCGACGAGCGCCAGCTCACCGACCAGCTCGATCACGCGCGCACGCTGCGGCTGGCCAAGAACGAGCTGATCTGGCTCGCGGGCAACACCTTCTACGGCACGCAGCACATTTTTGAACCTGGCTTCATCGAGTGGCTCGCGACGTTCCAGCTTCCCGACTACGAACTCACCCGGCGCGACGGGCAATACGAATTGCGCTTCTCCGGTCCGTGGACCGGGACGACGATGTGGGAAATCCCGGCGCTTGCGATCATCAATGAGCTGAGGGCGCGCGCGGCGATGCGCTCCATGAGCCGGTTCGATCTCGACGTGCTCTACGCCCGCGCCAAGGCGAAGCTCTGGTCGAAGGTCGAGCGGTTGCGCATTCTCGAGCGCGAAGGGCCGGTCAGGGTGTCGGATTTCGGCACCCGCCGGCGCCACAGCTTTCTCTGGCACCGCTGGTGCGTCGAGGCGATGCAGGAGGGGCTGGGCGACAGTTTCATCGGCACCTCCAACGTCAAGCACGCGATGGACACCGGCCTCGAGGCGATCGGCACCAACGCCCATGAGCTGCCGATGGTCTATGCCGCGCTCGCTGACGACGACGAGGAATTGCGGCAGGCGCCCTACAAGGTGCTGAAGGACTGGGCGAAGATGTACGACGGCAATCTCCTGGTCGTGCTGCCGGATTGCTTCGGCACCACCGAGTTTCTTCACCATGCGCCGGACTGGGTGGCGGACTGGAAGGGCGCGCGGCCGGATTCGAAGCTCCCGCTCGCCGGCGCCCGAGAACTCATCGCATGGTGGAGGAGCCGGGGCCGCGATCCGCGGGACAAGCTGATCGTGCTCTCCGATGCGATGGACGTCGATTCGATCGAAGAGTCGGTGCGCGCGCTGCGCGGGCAGGTCAACCTGTCGTTCGGCTGGGGCACCAACCTGACCAACGACTTTGTCGGCTGCGCCCCGGCCGGCGTCGACGGCCAGCTCAAGGCGATCTCGCTCGTCTGCAAGGTGGTGGAGGCGGACGGGCGCCCGGCGGTGAAACTCTCCGACAACCCGAACAAGGTGCTGGGGCCGCCGGACGAGGTCGAGCGCTACCGGCGCGTCTTTGGGCTTGGCCGGCATGAATGCGGAGCCGGTGGTGGTGTAGGGCGAGAACCGGCCTATACTGAGCGCGCCATGTCCCACATCGCCTTTCCGCGCCTGGACGAGTCGATCCTTTCGCGCCGCGCCGAGATCGTCGAACGCCTGGCGGCGATCCTCCCGCCCGAATGTCTCATCGCCGACGAATCCGGGCGGCGCGCTTTCGAGACCGACGCGCTCACCGCCTATCGCCGCATGCCGCTCGCGGTCGTCCTGCCGCGTTCGACCGAGGAGGTCGCGCGGGTCCTGAAACTCTGCCGCGACGAGAAGGTCTATGTCGTGCCGCGCGGCGCCGGCACCTCGCTCTCCGGCGGCGCGATCCCGCAGGAGGACGCGGTGGTCATCGCGCTGACCAAGATGAGCCGCATTCTCGAGATCAACCTCGCCGACCGCTACGCGCGGGTCGAAGCGGGCGTGACCAATCTCGCCATCTCGGAGGCGGTCTCCCCGGAGGGCTTTTTCTATGCGCCCGATCCGTCCTCCCAGCTCGCCTGCACGATCGGCGGCAATATCGGGATGAACTCGGGCGGCGCCCATTGCCTCAAATACGGCGTCACCACCAACAACCTCCTCGGCGTCCGCCTGGTCACCCCGGACGGCGAGATCCTCGATTTCGGCGGCGAGGCGATGGACGCGCCCGGCTACGACCTCCTCGGCCTTGTCTGCGGCTCCGAGGGCCAGCTCGGGATCGTGACCGAGGCGACCGTGCGCCTCATTCCCTTGCCCGAGGGAGCGCGGCCGGTCCTGTTCGGCTTCGATTCGGTCGAGGACGCCAGCCAGTGCGTCGCGGCGATCATCGGCGCCGGCATCGTTCCGGTGGCGATGGAATATATGGACAAGCCGGCGATCCATATCTGCGAGAACTTCGCCCACGCCGGTTATCCGCTCGATGTCGAGGCGATGCTGATCATCGAGGTCGAGGGTTCTGACGCGGAGATGAAGGCGCGATGCTCGGCCAGGATCGGCGCGATCGCGAAAGCCTATAACGTGCGCACCGTGCGCGAATCGATGTCGGCGATGGAGAGCGCGCAGATCTGGAAGGGCCGCAAGTCGGCGTTCGGAGCGACCGGGCGGGTGGCCGATTACATCTGCATGGACGGGACTGTGCCGACCAGCCGCCTGCCCGAGGCGTTGAAGCGCACCGGCGAGATCTGCGCCTCGTTCGGGCTTCGGGTCGCCAATGTCTTTCACGCCGGCGACGGCAACATGCATCCTCTGGTCCTCTATAACGTCAACGACGAGGCGGAGCGGGGCAAAGCCGAGGAGGCGGGCGAGGCCATTCTCAAGATGTGCGTCGATCTCGGCGGCTGCCTGACCGGCGAGCATGGCGTCGGCATCGAAAAGCGCGAGTTGATGGGGCGCCAGTTCAGCGAGGTCGAGCTCGCGCAGCAGAAGCGGGTGCGCGCCGCCTTCGATCCCGATGGGCGGCTGAACCCGGCCAAGGTGTTTCCGCTCGGCGAGCGGGCCGCATGATCGAGGCGCTCAGGCCCGAGCGCGAGGCCGACGTGGTCGAGGCGGTTCATGCTGCGCGTCGCGACAAGACGAAGCTCGACATCGACGGCGCCGGCACGAAGGCGGGCCTCGGACGCCCGCGCACGGGAGCGCGGCGGCTGTCGAGCGCCGCGATGTCGGGGATCATCTTCTATGCGCCGGCCGAAATGACGCTCAGCGCCAGGGGCGGCACGACGATCGCCGAGATCGAGGCGGCCATCGCCGAGCACAGTCAGATTCTGCCGTTCGAGCCGATGCGCCCGAAAGGCCTTTGGGGATCGTGCGCCGATCCGACGCTTGGCGGCGTGGTCGCGACCAACCTCGCCGGCCCGCGCCGGCCGAGCGCAGGCGCGGTGCGCGACGGCGTCCTGGGCTTGAAGCTCGTCAGCGGCCTCGGCCAGACGATCCGGTGCGGCGGGCGGGTGATGAAGAACGTCACCGGGCTCGACCTCACCAAGCTCAATTGCGGCGCCCACGGCACGCTCGGCGTCCTGACCGAGGCGACAATCAAGCTCGCGCCCCGGCCCGAGGCCGAGGCGACTCTCGTCGTGCCTGAGCTTGGCGAACAGAAAGCCGTCGAAGCCATGACCCGCGGCTTAAGCTCGCCGTTCGGCGTCAGCGGCGCGGCATGGCTCGCCCCTGGCATGGGGCGCGACTTTTCCCGCACTTTGCTGCGCCTTGAAGGCTTTGTGGAGTCGGTCGATTACCGCGCCGGATCGCTGGCTTCGCTCATCGGCGCCTTCGGCCACGTCGAGAAGCTGACGGGAGAAGAATCGAGCCGCGCTGTGGCGTTCGGTTCGCGACGCCGAATTCATCGCCGAACCCAGCGATCGCGCCATCTGGCGGGTGAGCCTCGCGCCCTCGCGGGCGGCGCCGTTCGTCGCCAGTCTCGGCGAGACGGCGCTCGCCCATTTCTTCGACTGGGGCGGCGGCCTCGTTTGGGTTGCGACCGGGCCGAGCGAAGCCGCGGCGGCGGCGGTCCGCAGCGCGGTCGCGCCGACAAAGGGCCACGCGACGCTGATGCGGGCGCCGGATTCGCTCCGCGCCGCGGTCGAAGTGTTCGAGCCGCCATCCATTCAGGGCCTTGCGCTCAGCCGCCGCCTCAAGGAGAGCTTCGATCCGGACGGCGTCTTGAATTTCGGCCGCATGTACGAAGGAATTTGAGGACTGCCGCGCCCCCCTCCACCGCGCTGACGCGCGGTCCCCCTCCCCGGCGCTCTTCGAGCGCAAGGGAGGATGCCGGCGGCGCCGCCGGCGAATCCTCCCCCGCCTGGGCGGGGGAGGGGGACCAGCCGAAGGCTGGTGGAAGGGGTGGAGCGCCTGACGCCAGACCGTTGACCCGCCAGTTCGGAGCTCCGCTTGCAGACCCAGTTCGCCCCTGAAGCGCTCGCCGATCCGCATATCCGCGAACTCGAAGGCATCCTGCGCTCGTGCGTGCATTGCGGCTTCTGCACCGCGACCTGCCCGACCTATGTCACGCAGGGCGACGAGCGCGACAGTCCGCGCGGGCGCATCTACCTCATCAAGGACCTGCTCGAGACCGGCCGCAAGATCGAGGCTGAGGACGTCTGGCCGATCGACCATTGCCTCTCCTGCCTCTCCTGCGTGACCACGTGTCCGTCGGGCGTCGACTATCGCCGGCTCGTCGACGACGCGCGGGTCAGGATCGAGCAGAACTACCGCCGCCCGCTTGTCGACCGCCTCATGCGGTCGATGCTTGTCAGGCTCATCCCTTCGCGAGCGGCCTTCCGCGGGGCGCTCAAGCTCGCGGCGCTCGGACGGCTATTCAAGCCCGCGCTCAGCGCTCTGCCGGGGATCGGGCCGAAAGTCGGGGCGATGCTGGCGCTTGCCCCGACGTCGCTGCCCCCGTCCGGGCCGGCCGAAAAGCCGGGCGTCTACCCGGCCGCCGGCGTCGAGGGCAAGCGACGGCGCATGGCGCTGCTCGGCGGCTGCGCCGAGGCGGTTCTGGCGCCCCACATTCACGAGGCGACCATCCGCCTCCTGAACCGCGCCGGAATCGACGTGGTCATTCCGAACGGCGAAGGCTGCTGCGGCTCGCTCGCCCATCACATGGGCGCGGAGCAGCGCGCGCTGGCGCAGGCGCGCGCCGACATCGACGCCTGGACGCGCGAGATCGACGGCGGGGGGCTCGAGGCGATCGTCGTCACGGCTTCCGGTTGCGGCGCGACGATCAAGGACTATGGCTACATGCTGCGTGACGATCCCGCCTATGCGAAGAAGGCCGCCCGAGTTGCTGCGCTTGCCAAAGACATCTCGGAGGTCGCGGGCGCGCTCGACCTCGACTTCAAGGCGCCTCGCCGCCTCGCCGTCGCCTATCACGCCGCCTGCTCTCTCCAGCACGCGCAGAAGATCGTCGATCAGCCGAAGGCGTTGCTCAAGCGCGCCGGCTTCGAAGTCCGCTCCATCCCCGAGGCGCATCTCTGCTGCGGCTCGGCCGGGACCTACAACATTCTCCAGCCTGCGATCGCCAACGCTTTGCGCGACCGGAAGGTCGCCAACATCGCGCGCGTCAGGCCCGACGTCATCGCCGCCGGCAACATCGGCTGCCTGACCCAGATCGGTTCGGCGACCGCGACGCCGGTCGTGCATGTTGTCGAACTGCTCGACTGGGCAAGCGGCGGCCCGGCGCCGGCCGGCTTGGCTTGACGCTTTGCCGTCATTCGCGAGGACCCCCAGGTCAAGCCCGGGGTCTCGCGCGTCATGGCCCGGGCTCCACGGGCGCGGTCGGGCAGGCCGCCGGCGAGCGCGCCGGCTTTTGGCTCTTATGGCGTTATCTGTTGGTCGACCGGTTTGCTGTTCGTTCGTCGAACCCTTGCCGTCATGGCCGGGCTTGTCCCGGCCATCCACGCCGGGCCGCCGCAAGACAGTCCCGCCTCGGCGCGACCGGCAGGAAGGCGGACGGTCGCAAGGCTTTTCGCGCTTGCCTGCGTCGATGCGCTGGGCCTTCGTGGATGGCCGGGACAAGCCCGGCCATGCTATGGCGCCGTCCGCCACCTCCGCCATGCTCCCGATTCCTTCCCCACAACAGCCAAGGCGATAAGAGCGCGAATTTTGGCTCTTATGGCGTTATCTGTTGGTCGACCGGTTTGCTGTTCGTTCGTCGAACCCTTGCCGTCATGGCCGGGCTTGTCCCGGCCATCCACGCCGGGCCGCCGCAAGAACAAGTCCCGCCTCGGCGCGACCGGCAGGAAGGCGGACGGTCGCAAGGCTTTTCGCGCTTGCCTGCGTAGATGCGCTGGGCCTTCGTGGATGGCCGGGACAAGCCCGGCCATGACGCCTTGATGGCGCCGTCCGCCACCTCCGCCATGCTCCCAATTCCTTCCCCACAACAGCCAACGCGATAAGAGCGCGGCTTTTTCTTGCGATTATCAGAAACCACGGATAGAGTGGTCCTGTCGCCGAACGCGCCGCCTCGAGGAGCGGCGCCGGGAGAAAGCGGGTTTTTGCGCCGGATCGTCGTAACCCATTGAAAAGGCCCAATTCGCGGAAGGGTTTTCCTTTGATACCTTTCCGGATTCCTTTGCCCCGCTTCCGGTTTCCTTTGCTGGGCTTCCCGAAGTCTTTGCTGGGCTTCCTCCAGGCTTGGGTCTGACCGGCGCCATTGGAGCGTCATCGACCGGATCGACGGCCTGGAGCAACTGGCGCCGGCTTGGAAATCGTCATTCGCGAGGAGCGTGAGGGCGTTCGGAAGAACGCCGTCCGGGCTTGCGCCGTGCGTCGTCGCGCTCGAGGCTTGCGGAACTGGTCTAGCCCCACAATCGCTTCGACGCGATCGCGGCGCCTTCACTAAGGGACTTCAGCTTGGCCCACGCCACGTCCTCGGCGACCCATTCCCAGCCGGTGAAGGTGCCAAAGCCGCAGTCGACCCCTGCGATAACACGCTCCTTGTCGCCAATCGCATCCACCACTCTCTCGATGCGCTGGGCGACCACTTCGGGGTGCTCGACGAAATTGCTCTTTGAATCGATCACGCCGGGAATGACCGCCATGTCCTTGGGCGGCTTGTTCGCCTTGAGCGCCGCGGTCTCGTGCTGGCGGCGCGGGTTGGCGAACTCCAGACCGATGGCGCCGACATTCGCCCGATAGATCGGCGGCAGCACCACCTCCATTGCCACGTCGTGGTTATGCGGTCCTTCCCAATTGCCCCAGCAAACATGGAGCCGGACACGGTCGCGTGGAATACCCGTAAGCGCCTGGTTCAGCGCCTCGACATGTCTTTCCGTCTGTTCCGCGAACTCGGCGTCGGTCAAATCCTGATACAGCAGCACCCGCTCCATGGCGAGATCGGGCCCGTCGACCTGCAGTACATAGCCGGCATCGACGATGGCCTTGTATTCCTTGGATATCTCGCGCGCGATCGCAGCGAGATAGGCTTCATCCGAGTCGTAATAGGCATTCAGCATCGTACACGCGATGATGCCGGGCGAGGGTGCGTTCATGAACCACTCGGCGACGTTCGCGTTGGCTTTCGCCGCTTGTTGCTTGAGGCGGCCGATCTCTTTCTGCAGCTCCTCTTCGCCGCGGTAGTGAACTTCGCCGATCGCCTCGGGCGCGTCGAACACCCTGCCCGTCTTCGGGATGCGCTGCATCATCCGTTCGGTGAACTTGGGAAACTCGGCGAACTCCTTGCCGTATGGACGGCTCGACTTGCCGCCAAAGCCGCTCCAGCGTTGCGGCACGTAGGTCTGGAATCCGACCCGTCCCTGCTCGCCGTCGTTGGCGATATCAATGCCAACCTCGACTTCTTTCCTTACAATGTGGGCGACGCGCTCGGCGGCGACCTCGTCGATCTTCCGGCGATCAATTCTCTTGCCTTCCTCCTGGTCGATCAGCATCGACCCGAGGGGCTCCCCGCGCGGCATGCTTCCGGCGTGGGTGGTGAGAATCCTGTCCGTGCTGAGTTTCATTTGAATACCAACCCCCCTGCGCTGCCCATCCTCGGTGGAAAACCGATTGGTCCTAGACTATGGTGCTGGGCTATTGTAGCCATGTTTGGCTCCGATAAAAAACAGCAAATCCGGCACGGTCCTTACGACATCAAGGGAGGGGACGAATGGCCTCAAGAACGCAACTCATCCTTTGCGCGAGCGCAGTGGCGCTCGCCTCGCAAATGGTAATGGCGGCCCCGGCGGGCGCCGAGAACAGTTTCTCGAAGGTCGATCTCGCCCCGGACAAAAAGGGCGGCATCCAGGACATGCAGGACATCTCGAAATATTGCGGCTCCAAGCCGCTCAAGGTCGCCTACTCAGACGGTTGGGGCGGCAACTACTGGCGGCAGATCACCCGCGCGGAGTTCGAGAACGAGGCGGCCAAGTGCCCCAACATCACGGAAGTCCGCTACACCGACGGCGAGTTCAAGGCTGAGAAGCAGATCGCCGACATCAAGGGCCTGATCGCCCAGCATTTCGATGTCATCGTGGTTTTCGCCGACACTGGCGTCGCGCAATTGAAGGTCATGCGCGAGGCGCTGAATGCAGGCATCGCCGTCGTTCCGTTCACCACCGGCGATGCGCCGTTCGGCGAGATCGGCAAAGACTATCTCACACGCGTCACCGAGACCCAGATCGGCCTCGGCGAGATGCTTGCCCAATGGATGGTCAAGACCCTTGACGGCAAGGGCAACGTCATCGTGCAGGGCGGCACGCCGGGCAATCCGATGACCAACTCGCAGGCCGTCGGCTGGCGCAAAGTCTTTGACGCTAACCCTGGGATCAAAGTCCTTGAGGGCCCGATAGACACCAATTGGGATCCGGCGCTCGCCCAGAAGGTGACGGCGGCTGAGATTGCCAAATACGACCAGATCGATGGCATCATGGCTGAGACCACGGGGCCGATCCGTGCATTCCTCGCGGCTGGCCGGCCGATCCCCGCGTGGGCCGGGCAGGACCTCAATGAGCTGAGCTGCCTGTGGCAGGACAACCACGCGGCCAACCCGACCTTCAAGCTGGCGACTGCCAGCGCACACACCTGGCTGGTTCGCCTGGCGCTGCGCAAGGGCCTCGCCGCAGTCAACGGCGTGGACAACGACGAGCCCAGCCTGATCGACTTGCCGTTTTCCGAGGACAGCACGTCCTCAGATCCGGCCCTCGCGGTCAAGTGCGACAAAAGCCTGCCGCCGACCGCAATTCCCTCGGCGATGGTCTCCGGTGCGCAGATGAAGGCGATCCTGTCCAAGTAATCTGCGCTTTCGGCAGGCGCCGCGATGATACCACCCAGAAGTACGGTTGCGGCCGATCAGCAATCGGAGCGGCGGCGGCCGGAGCGAGCCTGGACGAGGCGTGAGTACAAGGGGCGAAAAAAGCCGCTCCACCGGCTGCTGATCGTCTCGATAGCCGCGGCTGTGCTGCTGGTGGGCGGCGGAATAGCCGCCCCCAGCACCGTCTCGGTCAGCGCGCTGCAATCGATGCTGCCGTTCTTCGCGATCCTTGCGGTCGCCTCGATCGGCCAGCATCTCGTGATCCAGCAGCGCGGACTCGACCTGTCGGTCGCCGGCATCATGTCGTTTGCGGCAGTCATCGTCTCGGCGCTGCCGAGTTCAGAGGCCGGAGTCCCCGAGACCCTGGCCTTCGTCGTGCTCGCGCTCGCGATGGGGCTCGGCGTCGGCGCTGTCAATGGCGCCCTCGTCGCGCTGCTGCGCGTCAACTCGCTGGTCACCACCATCGGCATGAATTCGCTGATGCTGGGGACCACCATGTATGTCACCAGGGGATTCTCGCAGCAGGCGCCCCGCCGCTCAACAGGTTCGGCGTCGGTAAACTCCTCGGCGTGCCGCTGACGCTCTACGTGATGATCGTCATCGCCGCGATCGCGATCTTTGTCCTGGAGAAAACGACCGTCGGGCGGCGGTTCATTGCGACCAGCGTAAATCCGGACGCAGCGCTTACCGTGGGCATCCGGCTCGACTGGTATCGCGTGGCCACCTACGCGGTTGCCGGCTTCTGCTATGCGGCAGCGGGAATACTGCTGGCGGGCTATGTGCTGTCACCGACGGTGTTCAGCGGCATGCCCTATTTGCTGGCGACGGTTGCGGCGGTCGTGGTGGGCGGCAATCCCATCGGCGGCGGCCTCCGCGGCAGCGTTGCCGCGACCATAGTGGGAGCGCTGCTCCTCACATATCTTGGCCAGCTCGTGCTCGCCGTTGGCTTCGCGACGTCGGCCCAGAACATCGTTCAGGCCATCATCATTATCGCCAGTGTCGGCATTGTCGAAGCTGGCCGGCGCCTTCGCTTCGAATGGATCCGCTTTAAATTCTGGGTAACCTCGCCCGACGTCGAGTTCCGCGTCCGCACGACGTTCACCCGCACGATGACCCGCCTCGGACTTTCCAGGCTGCTGAACGTCGCGCCGGAGGTCAGATGGCGTTGGGGCGCCGCCTACGCCCGACTGAAGAAGCGACTCGAAATCACAGAATGAAGGCCGCCAAACGAAATCTACTTGGCGCCCCGGTCATGGGGATCGTGGGGGCAACCAAATATTACGGCCCCGTGCAGGCGCTCAAGGGCGTCAACCTCACCATCCGGCGCGGCCAGGTGCACGCCGTCGTCGGCGAGAATGGCGCGGGAAAATCGACACTCATTGGCATCGCCGCCGGCGCCGTGCGGCCCGACTTCGCGGTCCTTCGTGTTGGCGGCAAGGAGATCAAGCGCCCCAACGCCAGGAAGCTGCATCGCGCCGGCGTGGCCGTCACCTTTCAGCACCCCGAGTTGGCCGAAGAAATGACGGTCATGGAGAACATCCAGCTCGCAGCGCCCCAACTGACCGGGCGCGGCAGCCGGGCAGAGGCGCAGCGGCTCCTGGCGTCTGTGGGATCCGAACAGCACTTCATGTCATTGGACGCGAGGGTCCGCGACCTGACGCTCGCACAGCAACATGTCATTGAGATCGCGGGCGCCATCGCTTCAAAGCCCAGGGTTCTCTTTCTGGACGAGCCGACCGAGCCGTTTCAGCAGGCCGATGTCGACAAACTATTCGGGCTCATCAGGCAGCTGCGTGAGGAAGACGTAGCGATCGTCTACGTCTCGCACCGGCTGCACGAAATCGAACAGCTTGCCGACCACGTAACCGTGCTGCGCGATGGCCGGTCCATCGACAGCCGCCCGGCAGCGCGGATCACGACGGGCGAAATCATCAGCATGATCGCGGGCCGCCCCCTCGACCAGGTGTTTCCCGGCAAGATGCAGAACCGAGGCGAGCTCAAGCTTGAGGTCAAGGATCTTTCGGCGGCCGGCTTCGCGAGGATCGATTTTTCCGCCTACGCCGGCGAGATTGTCGGTGTAACCGGGGTCGAAGGAGAGGGTCAGCGCGAATTTCTGCGTACGGTGGCGGGCCTCGAGCGGCGCAAGAGCGGATCGGTGCGGATCAAGGGCAAGCTCGTCGAGGGCGCCTCCGCCGCCGCAGCCCGCGGCGCTGGAATCGGTTTTGTCACGGATGACCGTCACGAAGAAGGTCTCTTCCTGACCTTGAGATTGCGCGACAACATCGGCATCGGCGCGCTCGACCGGATTTCGACCGCTGGCGTGATCGACCGGAAGCGCGACTACGCCTTGACCAGGGAAGTGATGGAACGGCTCGGCATCTACACCGGCTATCGCATCAAGGAGCACGACGACACGACGGCTGCGGAGCTGTCTGGCGGCAACCAGCAGAAGATGCTGATCGGACGCGAAATCGCAGGAGACCCCGAGGTCATCCTCATCGACGAGCCGACCAAGGGCGTCGATGTCGGCGCGCGCACCGAAATCTACCAACGCCTACGGGAACTGGCGGTCAGCGGTGTCGCGATGGTCGTGTCGTCGTCCGACAACATCGAGCTTGCGGGGCTGTGCGACCGGGTTGTCGTGTTCGCGCGTGGCCAGATCGTGAAAGAGCTTGAAGGCGAGTCCCTTACGGACGCGGCGATCACCGAAGCGAACATGACCGCCAGGGTGGCGCGCGAAGGCGGCCCGACCCGCAAGGGAAAGGAAGACGAGGGCTGGCGCCGTATCATGGCCGCTGACCGGTTCCCGGCGGCAGTGCTGGCTGTGCTGACGGCCATCGTCCTGTTCGGCACCAATTCGATCAGCGAGTATTTCCTCTCGGCCTTCAATATCGAGACCATGCTGACCTTCCTTTCGATCCTGGCATTCATCTCGATCGGCCAATTGGGCACGATCCTGGTCGGCCGGATCGATCTCTCGGTAGGCGCTCTGGCCGGATTCGTCGTCGTGCTAGCATCGTTCCTGACACCCGATGGCGGGTCGGCCGCCAATGCTCTGTGGGGTTCGGCGCTGATCCTTGCAATCGCCGCCACCTTCGGACTGTTCCAGGGCTGGTTGGTCACCTGGCTCAACATCCCCGCGATCGTGGTGACGCTTGCCACCTTCATCGGCCTGCAAGGGCTGTCCCTCGAATTGAGGCCGGAGGCGGCTGGCGCCGTCACCGACTACCTCTCCGATGTGACGCAGTGGTCGGTTGCCGGGATGCCCGCCTGCTTCCTCGCCGTCCTGGTCATCGTGGCTGCGTTTGAATATGTCCTGTTCCGCACCGGGCTCGGGCGGCGGCTTCGCGCCGTAGGATCCAATCCGCTCGGCGCGACCCGGGTCGGCATTCGGGTCAACCGGCAAATCCTGCTCGCTTTCATTCTGTCCGGATTGCTGAGCGGCGTCGCTGGTCTCATTCTCGCCGGGCAGGTCGGCATCGGTTCGCCCGCCACCGGAATTGACTACACGCTGATGAGCATCACCTCCGTCGTGCTCGGCGGCGCGAGAATTGCCGGCGGGCGCGGCTCGGTCCTGTCCGTCTTGATGGGCGCGGCCCTTGTGCAATCGCTGTCGAGCGCGTCGTCCTTCATCAATCAGGATTCCGCGATCCATCTGATCGTGCTCGGCGCAGTCACGATGGTTGCCGCCACCTTCTTCAGCGTCGCACGGCGCGAGAGGACCGGGTAGATCACAACAGGAAGGCGAGTGCGGATTCGCACGCCTGGTCGGCCTTCAGCGTGAGGAGCCCGTCGGCGCGGGTTCGACCAAGATTTACCGCGGCAATCGGTTTCCCGGCGCTGGCCGCCCGCTCGACGAAGCGGAAGCCCGAATAGACCATGAGCGAGGAGCCGACGATCAGTACGGCGTCAGCTTCATCCAGGCGCCGCGCGGCCACATCAACCCTGTCGCGGGGAACGTTCTCACCGAAAAACACCACGTCGGGCTTCAGCATGCCTCGGCAACGCGGGCAGGATGGCGGGACGAACGATGAAAAGTCGGCGCCTTCAAGGTCGGCGTCGCCATCCGGCGCTTCCGTTGCATCCAGATCGAGCCAAGCCGCGTTCAGCCGGATCAGTTCGTCTTGCACATCGTCGCGCGGCGATCTCAGTTCGCAACCCATGCAGCGGACAAGATCGATCCGTCCGTGCAAGTCGATCACCCTGGCGCTGCCGGCCGCCTGGTGCAGCCGGTCCACGTTCTGGGTCAGGAGGATCTCGCACTTCCCAAGGGCTTCGAGACGGGCCAAAGCGCGATGCGCGTTGTTCGGGCGGGCTTGGCGAATGCGCCGCCATCCGACGAGGCTACGCGCCCAATAGCGGCGACGCGTCGCTTCCCCGCCCATGAAGGCCTGATAGGTCACCGGCTGCGCGCGCTTCCATTGGCCGTCGGCGTCGCGATAGTCGGGGATGCCTGAGCCGGTGCTGCAGCCCGCGCCGGTCAGGATGAAAAGACGAGAATGCCGGTCGATGAAATCTTGAAGGGCGCCCCGTTCGGTCATGCGGCGAAGCTACCGCAACGCCGACGCCCTCACCAGGGTCCCAAGACCAGGCGAACTCGCCTTACGCAATCGCTCTCGAAAGACGACCCTTGCGACGCTTGTCGTAACCCGCAAGGCCGAGTCCGGCGAAGCCGATAATCAGCATCGCCCACGTCGAGAGTTCGGGGGCGGTCGCGGTCACGTTGCCGTCTACGGCAAGCTGAAAGTTCCCCCCTGCGCTCGTGCCGGCAATTTCGATGAAATAATTGCCCGCCGGTTCGAGATCGCCGTTGCCCAGGGAGCCCAGTAGTCCCAGGAAGGCGCCCTGGCCGCCCGGCGCAGGCGCGGAAATCGTCTCAAACTCAACAGTCGACCCAGACGGAATGAAGGGCGACGACGATCCAGTGCTTGTCCAGTTCGCCAGAACGAAGGAGCCCTCGTTCATCGGAATCTGGTTGGCCTCCGGCCCGGAGATCGACATCGACGCAGAAATAAATTCCGACTTCGGGATGGTGAACTCATAATAGTAGGTAAAAGTACCGCCGCTTCCTGGTAAACTTGTGCTCGGCAAGGAAACGCTGTTTTCAAGGATCGAGCCAAGACTCTTGACGATTACAGTATTCGCCGTTGCCGGAGTTGTTGAATCCAAAAGCGCTAACAAAAGCACTGCAGTCGTAGCTGACAGGCAGTTCTTGATCATAGCCACACCTTTTCCCACCTTGACTGTAGTTTAAACTCTTGATGCACGACCAAGCATAAGTCAATGAGTTCTTGGCTGAACCTGCCAATTAGTCGCCGTTTCCCTTATGTATGGTTAATGGGTGCATTCGACCGATCTTCGTTCGTCTTGCGAGACTTGGGGTGGATGGATACGGTGCAAGAAAAGCGCCCTGTCGCCCGCCATCGCGCCGCGGCGGACATGAGGAGCCGAATGACCCGATGGCGGCGGTTGCGCGCGGCGGTCATCGCCGTTGGGCCGACCCCGGCGACCCTCGCGCCCGGAATTGAGCGTGCGGTCGATCCACTCCTTCTTCCGCTCGAAAGATGCTGGCTCCGGAATTGATCGATTGCTTCCGGGCGCTGAACGGCGGCAGATACATCTGTCCGTGAGCCTTGCGCAGGGCAGGGCTCCGCGTTGGCTCTCGAGCCTATCCGAATCGATACAACGCAGCCGGATTGTCGACCAGAATACGGTTGCGGATCGTTTCCTGTGGGGCCCAGTCGAGCATAAGGTCGAAGAGGATCGCATCGTCGGGCTTGGCGTCCGCTTTCTCGGTTGGATGGGGCCAGTCGCTGCCCCAAACCATTCGCTCCGGCGCGGCCGCTACGTAAGCCCGCGCCACCTTGGCGACGTCGCCGTACGCGGGCGGGCCGCTCTTCGAGTCCTGATAGGCGCTCGAAAGCTTGACCCACGTTCGCCCCCGATCGATGAGCTTCAGCACCAGCCCGAATGCCGGATGATCGACCCCCACCGGCTCGGGGATGCGCGCCATATGGTCGAAGACGCTCGGGCAGGGCAGTCGCTGCAGAAGGGCGACGTTGTCGACAATCTGGTCGCCGAGCATCTGGATCTGTGCATGCCAGCCGAGATCATTGATGCGTTTTGCCAAGGGTTCGATCATGTCGATCGTGGTCGCGCCGGTGATGACAAGATTGAAGCGGATGCCGCGAATTCCGAGCCCGTCCAGTCGCTTCAATTCGGCGTCGGAGACGCTTGTGTCGACTACCGCGACGCCGCGGGCGCCCGCCCCGAGCTTGGCGATCGCGTCGAGTGTGCAGGAATTGTCTGTGCCATAAGTCGAGGGCGTGACCACGACGTTGCGCGTCGTGCCAATTCGCTTCTGCAAGAGGCGATAGTCATCCGCGGTCGCGTCCGGCGGCTTGATCTTGGCGTTTGGCGCGACGGGAAAGCGGCTGTCGTACACGTGCATGTGACAGTCGCAGGCGTCCGGCGGGGCGTTCAGTTGCGGCGGTTCGGTCCCTGACGACCAGGGCGCAGGCTGCCCGGTCTGCCCGGCGGAAGCGCTGAATCCGCCAGCCGCCATGACCGTCGCTCCCATCGCTTTCAGCAAAGCGCGCCGGGCGATGTTGTCGTTCATCTCGTTTCCTCCCGGCAGCATTTCACGTTGGCCCGATAAGGTACGCCGGTCACGGGGCGGTGCAACGGCTAGGTCCCGGTCGTCGCGCTTCTTTTTGACCGGCGCGGATCCGCGCGACGCTCTGCCGCGTCAGGTTGGCGCGACGATGCGCGCTACGTCCGCCCGCAGCGCCGGCAGCAGTTCGAGTTCGAACCACGGATTGCGCTTGAGCCAACCGTTGTTTCGCCACGAGGGATGAGGCATGGGCATGAGCCGCAGGCGGTCGTGGGAGCGGTAGACATCGCGCCACTTGCCGACGGTCCCGGTCAGTCCGCTCGCGACGACGGTTCGGTCGAGATGCCACTTCTGCGCGTACTGTCCGACGAGCAGGATAAGCTCGAGATTGGGCAGGAACGCAAACAGACGCTCGCGCCAACTCTCCGCGCACTCGCGGCGAGGCGGCAGGTCGCCGCCTTTGGCGTCGAGGCCCGGGAAACAGAATCCCATCGACACGATGGCGACCCTTGCGGGATCGTAGAAGGTCTCCTCGCCGATCCCGAGCCAATGGCGAAGCCGGACGCCGGAGGGATCGGTGTAGGGGCGCCCGGAAGCGTGAACGCGGACGCCAGGCGCCTGGCCGGCGATGCAAAGGCGCGCGCCCGTGGAGATCTGGAACACGGGACGCGGCTCATGGGGCAGGGGAGCGCCGTATCGGGGCGCATCGCGACAGAGCCGACAAGCTCGAACCTCTTCGGCGATCATATCGAGCGAAGAGCATACTGCACCCATGCCGCCCCGATAGCGAAGCGGCCCCAGCCAATCAAGCGCCCGGAAGCGCGGACGGCGCGTCGCCCATTGCCGCAAATGTGATCGACGAACCCGCCTTGGATAGCGTCATGCGCCTGTTGCGGCGATCGTAGTATTGACAGTGGAACCGATCCGGCGTGAACTTGGAGTGAAGAAAATGCGCCTGGGTCGACCGGCGCGGGTGGGGGCGGGGATGGTGGCGAAAATTCCCTCTCGGCGTCAGTTGTTGCGCCTGGCGCCATTCGCCTTGGCCATGTTCCTCAGCGGCTGCGACTGGGCCGTGCTCAATCCGAAAGGCCCGGTTGGCGACGGCAACGCGACGCTCCTCGTCGATTCGGTCGCGATCATGCTCGTCATCGTGGTCCCGACCATCGTCGCCACCCTCGGCATCGCCTGGTGGTTCCGTTCGTCCAACGAGAGGGCGTTCTATCTGCCGGATTGGGAATATTCCGGCCAGCTGGAATTGATCGTCTGGGCGATTCCGCTGCTCACCATCATGCTGCTCGGCGGGGTGACCTGGATCGGCGCGCATGACCTTGATCCGGCGAAGCCGCTCGTATCGAAAGAAGAGCCGCTCAACATTCAGGTCGTGTCGCTCGATTGGAAATGGCTGTTCATCTACCCGGACGAGCACGTCGCCAGCGTCAATCGCGTGGTGATTCCGGCCGGGACGCCGATCCGTTTTTCGCTGACCTCTGGCAGCGTGATGACCGCATTTTTCGTCCCCCAGCTCGGCAGCATGATCTACACCATGAACCGGATGAGGACGCAGCTCTACCTCAGCGCCGACAACCCGGGCGTCTTTCGCGGCCTTGCGACCCAGATAGCCGGCGACGGATTCGCCGACATGCATTTCGAGGTCGAAGCGAAGTCGCCGCAGGATTTCTACGCCTGGCTCGGCCAGGTGCGCGGCGGCGACAAGGCGCTGACACCGGAGAGCTATATCGAGCTCTCCAAGCAGAGCGTCGTGTCAGAGCCGTTCACTTTCCAAACTGTGTCGGACGGCCTGTTCGAGAAAATTCTCGATCAGACGTTGCCGCCGGGACCTGGCCCGGTCGCTGAGACCGACTCCGGCCCGATGGTGGCGTCCACTTCTCAGCTGTGCGTGGGGAGGCGGAACTAGCATGTTGGGCAGGCTGAATTGGGACGCTATTCCTCTCGGCCAACCGATTCCTTTGGCTGCGGGCGCCTTGGTCGTCCTGGTCTTGGTGGGCGGGGTCGCCTTCATCACCCTCAAGGGGTGGGTTCCCTATCTGTGGCGCGAATGGATCACCAGCGTCGATCACAAGCGGATCGGGGTGATGTACGTCACGCTCGCGTCGGTGATGTTGCTGCGCGGCTTCACCGACGCGATCATGATGCGCTCGCAGCAGGCTTTGGCCTTCCAGTCCCAAGGGTACCTGCCGCCGGAGCATTACAACCAGATCTTCTCCGCCCATGGCACGATCATGATCTTCTTCGTCGCCATGCCGTTCGTGATCGGCCTTATGAACCTCGTCGTGCCGCTGCAGCTCGGCGTGCGCGACGTGGCCTTCCCCACCCTTAATTCGGTCAGCTTCTGGCTGACCGCGACCGGCGCGCTCCTGGTCAACCTTTCGCTGGTCGTGGGCAATTTCTCACGCACCGGCTGGTTGCCTTTTCCGCCGCTCTCGGAACTCAACTACTCGCCCGATGTGGGCGTCGACTACTACTTGTGGGGAGTGCAGATCTCCGGCGTCGGGACGGTGATGACCGGCGTCAATTTCGTCACCACCATCCTCAAGATACACGCCCCCGGCATGACCTATATGCGCATGCCGATCTTCACGTGGACGGCGCTCGCCGCAAATTTGCTGATCGTCGCCGCGTTCCCCGTCCTGACCGCGACGCTCGCGATGCTGACGCTCGACCGATACCTCGGCTTCCATTTTTTCACCAACGAAGCCGGCGGCAACGTGATGATGTTCATGAACCTCATCTGGATCTGGGGCCATCCGGAGGTTTACATCCTCGTCCTCCCCGCGTTCGGAGTATATTCCGAAGTGGTGTCGGCGTTCTCGCGCAAGACGCTGTTCGGCTACCGCTCGATGGTCATGGCGACCATGGCGATTTGCGTCATCGCGTACATGGTCTGGCTGCACCACTTCTT
This sequence comes from uncultured Alphaproteobacteria bacterium, assembly GCA_963761435.1. Taxonomy (GTDB): domain Bacteria; phylum Pseudomonadota; class Alphaproteobacteria; order Rhizobiales; family Beijerinckiaceae; genus Roseiarcus. The sequence goes on from CAVXHJ010000024.1 coordinate 234,478, forward strand.
CACCATGGGCGCGGGCCCCAATGTCAATGCGGTTTTCGGCATCGCATCCATGATCATCGCGGTGCCGACGGGAGTGAAAATATTCAACTGGATGTTCACCATGTACGGCGGCAGGGTCCACTACGCCACGCCGATGCTGTGGTCGATCGGCTTCATGGTGACCTTCGTCATTGGCGGCTTGACCGGCGTCCTGGTCGCTGTGGTGCCGGCGGATTTCATGCTGCACAACAGCCTGTTTCAGGTCGCCCATTTTCATAACGTGATCATCGGCGGCGTGCTGTTCGGCGCGTTCGCCGGATACACCTTCTGGTTCCCCAAGGCGTTCGGTTTCCGGCTCCATGAGGGCTGGGGTAAGGCCGCGTTCTGGTGCTGGTTCATCGGCTTTTATCTCGCGTTCATGCCGCTGTATGTCACGGGCCTGATGGGCATGACCCGGCGCATGCAGCACTACGACGTGCCCGAATGGCATCCCTGGATGTTGGTCGCGGCTCTGGGCGCCGCGGTCGTTCTCGCGGGCATCGCGTGTCAGATCACCCAATTGGTCGTGAGCATCCGCCATCGCGAGGAATTGCGCGACTTGACCGGCGACCCGTGGATGGGCCGGACGCTCGAATGGTCGACATCGTCGCCGCCGCCGGCGTTCAACTTCGCCGTCCTGCCCCAGGTCGAGAGCAAGGATGACTATTGGCGCAGAGAGCATGCTGCCGATCGTCCGGCGGAGCCAGCGGCCGAACCCCGTTACACCGCGATCGAAATGCCCCGAAATAGCGCGACCGGCTTCGTCTGCGCGTTCTTCGCCACCTTCGGCGGCTTTGGCATGATCTGGCAGATCTGGTGGCTGGTCATTGTCGCAATGATCGGCGCCTTCGCCACCTTCGTCGTCTTCGCTTGGCGTGACCGGACCGAGTACGAGATTCCGGTCGAGGAGGTTGCGCGCATCGATCGCGCCAACCGTCTCGCGCGCAACCAGGCGCGGGTAGCGTTGCAGGCCGCGGAATGACCGCCTTCGAAGCCGGCGCCGGCTATGGCGGACAGAACCGTGGCGGCGGCCCCACCGCGATCCTCGGCGGCGGATCGGAGCCGCTGGTTTCTCACGCCGACGGCAGCCCGGCCTCAAGGCGCATAATCGTGGGTTACGGTTTTTGGATCTTCCTGCTCAGCGACATCATCATGTTCTCGGCGTTCTTCGCCACCTATGCGGTGCTGTCGGGAGAAACGGCCGGCGGGCCGAGCGGGAAGGATCTCTTCAACCTCACCAACGTCGCGATCGAGACCGCCTTCCTCTTGCTCTCGAGCTTCACCTGCGGCATCGCCACCATCGGGGCGAGGGCCCGCCAGGCGCTCATGTACTACGGCGGCATGGCGTTGACGTTCGTGTTCGGGGCCGGCTTCCTGTTCATCGAGATCCACGAGTTCGTCGGCATGATCGCCCAGGGCGCCGGGCCGAGCCGCAGCGCCTTTCTCTCGGCGTTTTTCACCCTTGTCGGCTGTCACGGCGTCCACGTCACGCTTGGCCTCCTGTGGCTCCTCACCATGGTCGCCCAGGTCTTCGCCAAGGGCTACCGGGCGCGACATCCTCCGGCGTGTCCTGTGCTTCGGCCTGTTCTGGCACACGCTCGACATCATTTGGGTCGCGATCTTCACTGTGGTCTATCTGCTGGGAGTCGGCTGATGAGCCAATCGGACGTCGAGACGATTCCCGGTCACGGCGATGCCGCGCCTGGCGATGAGCCGGCCGACCGCCACGAGGTCGTGAACGGCCTTGTTGGCTACGCCGTTGGTCTCTTCCTCGCGGCTCTCATCACCGCCGTCGCCTTTTTCATCGCAGGCACCAACCTGGTCTGGGGACCCAGCATCCCGCTTGCGCTGGTGGTGCTGGCGATCGCCCAGATCGGGGTGCACCTCGTCTTCTTCATCCACATCACTACCGGGGCCGACAACGCCAACAACGTGCTTGCGCTCGCCTTCGGCGTCCTCATCGTCATGTTGATCATGGTCGGGTCGCTCTGGATCATGAGCAACCTCGGCCAGAACATGACGCCGATGCAGATGCCCACGGGGTAGGCGAACCGCTCAGGTTTGCGGTCAGCGCGGACCTTGGATCTGCTGGCGCCGCGATGCGTCGAGCGACAGCCACCCGGTCTGGATTGCCCTATTCCGCCGCGCGCTTCATCTCCGGGTAGACGCAATGCGCGTCTTCGCTCGCGTCGGCGCGGAAGAGCGGGATCACTCGCAATTCCTCGAATTCGAGGCCGAGCGTCCGCCAGACGTCGACCAGCGCCTCGACCAGGCCCGCGACTTGCGCTTCGCTATGGGCGGGGGTGGGGGTCACGCGCAACCGCTCGGTCCCCTTGGCGACGGTCGGATAGTTGATCGGCTGAATATAGATCGCGTGCCGCTCGAGCAGCATTTCGCTGGCCGCGCGGCATTTGTGCGCATCGCCGACAAACACCGGAACGATGTGCGTAGGATTATCCATTACCGGCAGGCCGGCGGCGCGCAGCGCGTGTTTCACGAGCTTCGCCATCTGCTGATGGCGCTCGCGCTCGAGGGACGATCGCTTGAGATGCCGCACGGCGGCGGCGGCGCTTGCGGCCACGCTCGGCGGCAGGGTCGAGGTGAAGATGAATGAGGGAGCGAAGCTCCTCACCGCGTCAACGATCGCCTCGCTCGCCGCGATATAGCCGCCGAGCGAGCCAAAGCCCTTGGCGAGCGTGCCTTCAATGACGTCGATGCGGGCGGCGAGCCCTTCGCGCTCGCTCAAGCCCCCGCCGCGCGGCCCATAGAGGCCGACCGCATGCACTTCGTCGATATAGGTCAGGGCGTTATATTTCTCGGCCAGCGCCACGATCGCGGCGATCGGCGCGACGTCGCCGTCCATCGAGTAGAGGCTCTCGAACACGATCAGCTTGGCGCGGTCGATCGGCTCGGCGGCGAGCAGCGCCTCGAGGTGTTCGACGTCATTGTGCCGCCAGACCCGCTTCTCGCAGGCCGAGCGCTTGACGCCCTCGATCATCGAATTGTGGTTGAGCGCGTCGGAGAGGATGAGGCAATCGGGCAGGAGGCCGGCGATGGTCGAGATCGCCGCCAGATTGGAGATCCAGCCCGAAGTGAATGCTAGCGCCGCCGCCTTGCCGTGCAGGTCGGCGAGCTCGGCCTCAAGCTCGACGATGGGATTATGGGTGCCGGAAATGTTCCGGGTTCCGCCGGCCCCTGCGCCATAGGCGCGCGCGGCCTTGACCGAAGCCTCGATCACGTCGGGGTGGCCGCCCATCCCGAGATAGTCGTTCGAGCACCAGACGGTCACTTCGCGCGGCATATTCTCCGCGCCCGGCGGGCGCCACCGCGCCATCGGGAACCGGAGCGCGTCGCGCTCGAGGTTGGCGAAGGTGCGGTAGCGCCCTTCCGCCTTGAGGCGCGCGGTCGCCTCCTCGAAGCTCCGGTTATAGTCCATCGCCTGTCCTTCTCGGCCCCGCGTCCTCTTGACCCGGCGCCGCCTTCATCTTCGCTAACCGGACAGCGGAGGCTTGTCCAGTCTCGCCGATTGTCTCGCCCAGCATGTGCGCTCGACACAAACTCGGTCCGGGGGCCTTCGCCCTCAGTAGCTCCGGTCTCCCGCCAACGCTGTGACTGAGAACACCAGCTCCCAATTGTGCGAATGCTTCCGCGGAGCGGCGGATGAAGTCTACGGCGAGGAAAATTATACGACGGTGAAAGCGGAAGGCTCAATTATACCGAAATTGGTTCTCCGCATGCCGCGACGGATGGCTGGACCAAGCGCTGCGCTCCAAATCACGATGTCAGCTTCGACAGATCATCGCCCAGCAAATCGCCGATCCTGTCGATCGCGAGATCGACGGAGGCGCCGTCGCGCGGCGGCTCCTGAAGCGCGTAATGACCTTGCTTCGGAAAGACGGTCGTGACCCGACCGCCCCAGATCGCCTTGACCGCGGCCAGGATGCGCGCCTTGTCGTCGATCAGAACGTAATGGCGCGCGGGATGCCAGCGCTCGACATCGGCGAGCTCGTTCTCCTTGTGCACGTAGATCAGCACGTTGCCCGCGAAGGCGTCCCAAAGGCCCGCGCGCGCGACTTTGCGCGGCTGAAAAACGGCGTCGCCGTCGGAGAGAATGACGGGGCGCCCCCATCGCCGCACGTGCTCCACGACCTCAAGCGCGCCCGGATAAAGACGGTCGGCGAAAGGATAGTCGATCAGCCAGTTGGCGGTGGGCAAGATGGCCGGATCGTGCAGGCGCTCGATCCTCAGGCGCTCGAGCGCGCCGAGGTAGTCGGCATAGCCGAGCTCCGAGCGCAACGCCTCGAAGATCGCCCAATAACGCTCGCAGGCGGGTTCGCCGTGAGCGTGGGTGAGCTCCTCCCGCAGGTCATCTTAAATCCGGTCGTTGTCGAGGAGCGTGTTGTCGACGTCGAACAGAAAGACGGTGTCGGCCGCGGCGCTCATGGCGATGTCCCTTCCGCCAGGCTCAAGCGGCGATCATGAGCGGGCGCCGCGCGTGGTCATGCCAGGGCGGCTCATTTCCAATGCGGCGGCCAGGTGTGCTGGACGATCGGGAGCGCGTGCATGCGATCCATCCAGGCCGATAGACCCGGCCCGATGAAGTCGCTCTTGACGAAATCCGGCCGCCGGCCGGCGATCCGCGCGAACAGCGCCATGAACGGATAAACGGCGAGGTCGACTGCGGAGAGATCGCCAGCGAGATATTCGCCTGTCGCCGCGGCCTCCCATAGAGCAAGCTCCTGCTTGAGGGCGTTCGCCGTCTCCTCCGAGGCCGGCCCCGTCGCGAACCGTGTCCCGATGTCTGCGAGATAGTGGTCGGCCTCCCGGATCATGCGCCGCTGGATCGCGCGCTTGCGCGGTTCATGGGCGAAAAGCGCCGGTCCGTTCGGCCATCTGTCCTCGATATATTCGACGATCGCCCCGGATTCAGCGAGGGCGAAATCGTCGTCGATGAGGACCGGAACGCGTCGCCGCGGGTTGAGCGCGCCATATTCCGGCGTCTTGAGGTCGCCGGCGTCGAACGACACGGTCTTGCGATGATAGGGAACGCCCTTGCGCTCCAAGGCGAGCCAGACCCGCCACGCAAAGGGTGAGCCCGACGCGTAATAGAATGTGACCGCCATCGCTCAGACCTTGACCGTCGAAGCGCGATAGATCTCGTCGACGGCCCTGGCGAGCTCCTCGTTGAATTCGGAGTCGGACATCGAACGCTTGAGACCCTCGGCGAGCGCGCGCGAGAAGCTCGCGATCATGCCGTGGTTCCTGGCGAGGCGTTCGCAGGCTTCGGTGCGCGTATAGCCTCCGGATAGCGCGACAACGCGCACCACCCGCTTGTCCTTGACCAACGGCGCGTAGAAGTCCGGAACTTCCGGCAGCGTCACCTTGAACATCACCTTGCGCCCCGCTGGCAGGGTGTCGAGCCCCTTGGTGAGTTCGTCGAGCAGGATTCGCTCCGCCCCGGCCTTGTCGGGGCTCTTGATGGAGATTTCCGGTTCGAGGATGGGGATGAGCCCATGGCTCAGGATCTGTTCGCCGAACTCGAACTGTTGCTTGGCGATCGCGGCGATGCCGGTTTTGGACGCCAGGCTGATGGTCGAGCGCATCTTGGTGCCGAACATGCCCAGCTTGACCGCACGCGCGAGCAATTTGTCGAGGTCCGGCATCGGCTTCATGAGGCAGACGCCGTCCTTCTCAGCCTCCAGACCCTTGTCGACCTTGATGATCGGGACGACGCCCCGGTCCTCCCACAAATAGGACGGGACCGGCTTCCCTTTCGCCTGGCTCTCCATGGTGCGCTCGAACAGGATCGCAGCGATGACCTTGTCGCCCTTGAAGGCGGGCGAACTGATGATGCGCACCCGCATCTCGTGCACGAGCTCGAACATCTTGGCGTCGTCGCCTTTGTATTCGCTGTCCGGGATGCCGTAGAGGCGCAACGCCCCCGGGGTCGACCCGCCGCTTTGGTCGAGCGCGGCGATGAAGCCGGGCTTCGTCGACATCTGCGCCATCATCTGGTCGTTGGCCATGGCCGTCATCCTCGCCTGAGAGTTCGCCGCGCTTGAGCTTCGTCGGGTGGATGCAATGGGGCCGCGGGGCCGCGGGCGTCAAGAGCGCAAAGTGACGCGCTCGCGTCCGTTTCGCCTCGACCGATGTTGCCTATGCCGCGGTCCATCACCGAACGGGAGACCGTCACGCGACGGTAAATCCCCTCTCGCCGCTGCGCCGGAAAGGGTGGCGCCACGGTGCGTTCCGAATAACGCCCGTTCTCGCCCGCGCCTCAGCGACGCTTGGGCAGGCTGCGTCGTTGCGGGCCGCTATTGACGTTCGGCACGTCTATGCCGAGCGCGGTCGCCAGGTCGATCTGATGATCCTGCTCCTGCGTCAAGATCTGCCGGATCTGTTCGGCCAGCGCGTATTCGCCAAGCGCCTCGCACTGGCGGACCCGATCGCGATAGTTGCGAATGGTCTCGTTCTCGTTGTCGAGGTCGAACCGGAGCATCTCTTTCGCGTCTTTCGAGGTGCGCACCGGCTTCGGGACGACCACGGGCATTTTGCCGAGATAGTCGATCTGCCGCGAGAGGATCAGGGCGTGATCGAGTTCCTGCCTGGCATGGATTTCAAGCTGGGCGGCGATGTCCATGTATTGCGCGCCCGTGAGCACCTGGGAGTAAACCACATAGGCGATGATCGCCTGGTACTCGCGAGCAAGGTCTTCGTTCAGGAGCTCGGCGAGGCGGTCACGCGAGATTTCGGTCTCGCCAGCAGTGGATTTCGATTCAGCCATTTGATCCCTCCCCTTGAGCGACGGGCGCCGGTTTGAACTCTCCAGCCAGTTTCTGATTTCCGGCTCTGCGGCGCCTGACCGCGTGTCTACCAAGAGACCACAACCGGTGACCAGCGCCAAAGTTCCGCAGGCCCGAGGATAGGCGTCGGTTCTCGGCTCTTCACGGGGTTGCGAGAACGCGCTTGGCAAAGAACCCTTCGCTGACCTGCGGTCGCGCTCAGCCGGCCCGCGCCAGCACCCCGTCCGGCAGGCGCGCCCTGAGATCGCGACCGGCCTCCCGGCCGAGCCGCTCGGCGTCGGCAGGCGGCCCTTCCGCCGCGACATTGAAGCGCTCCGAGCCGTCGGGGCGCAGCACCTCGCCCCTCAGCCTGAGCCTGCCGGCCTCGAGGCGGGCGAGGCCGGCGATCGGGGTGCGGCACGAGCCCTCGAGCTCCGAAAGGAAGGCGCGCTCGGCCGCGAGGGCTGCGGCGGTCTCGGGGTCGGAGACCGGTTGGAGCGCCTCGAGCGCGCGCGCATCGGCGGAGCGCGCGGTGATCGCGATCGCGCCCTGCCCGGGGGCGGGCAGGAACTTCTCGAGGTCGAGTATGGCGCGGGCGCGATGGCTGAGGCCAAGCCGCTTCAGGCCGGCGAGCGCCAGCAGCGTCGCGCCGACCGCCCCAGCCTCGGCCTTGCGGAGCCTCGTCTCGACATTGCCGCGCAAGAGCTCCGGCTGGAGGTCGCGCCTCAGCCTGAGCGCCTGAGCCTGGCGCCTGAGCGAAGCGGCGCCGAACGTCGCCCCTTGCGGCAGGCCCTCGATCGTGTCGGCGAAGGCCGAGATGAGCGCATCGCGCACGTCCTCGCGCGGCAGGAAGGCGGCGATCGTCACGCCCTCGGGCGTGAGAGAGGGCAGGTCCTTGGCCGAATGGACCGCGGCGTCGATCGTCGCCGGCGAGGAGCGCGGCGTCGATTTCCTTGGTGAACAGGCCCTTCCCGCCGGCCTCGGCGAGCGGCCGGTCCTGGATCGCGTCGCCGCTGGTGCGGATGACTTGAAGCGCGATCCGCTCGATCTCCCAGCCCTGCGCGTCCGCGAGCCGGCGGCGGGCCTCGTTGGCCTGCGCCAGCGCGAGGGCCGAACCGCGCGTGCCGAGCGTGAAGAGGACAGGCGCGGTCATGGCGGGAGGGGCATCGACGACAGAGCCTTTCTGAGGCGCGTGGGGAGGCGCCGAGCTTGAGGTGCGCCTGCCCCGGGCCATCAAGCGTTGGCGGGCCACGACCGGCGATGATGATGACTATGTCTACGCCATAGGCCTCTGACTGTCTGCCAAGCGCTTGCGGGATGTACGCCAGAGACGTACATTGTGGTCCGTGAGATACGTGTTCGATCCCGCGAAGGACAAAATCAACCGGGCAAAGCATGGCGTTTCCTTGGCATTGGCCGAGGTTCTGTTCGCGGGGCCGCACATATCGATGCCGGACGATCGGTTTGAGTATGGCGAAGTTCGCGAAGTCGCTTTCGAACTCATAAACGACCGCTTTTTCGCGTGTGTTTATGCCGACCGGGGCCAGGAGCGGCGCGTGATCTCGCTTCGCAAGGCAACGAAACCAGAGGTGAAGCGCTATGGCAAAGACCTTGAGTAAGATGGCGCGCGATGCGCTAGCGGCAACGAAGTGGGCCAAGATCGACGCCATGACCGACGAAGACGTCGCGCGGCAGATTGCTTCCAATCCCGACGCGGCGCCTGACATGGCCCCAGAGATCGACGTGCGCGCGATTCGGCGTGCCGCCGGCATGACGCAGGCAGAGTTCGCCACTGCTTACGAATTCAGCATCCGCACCGTGCAGGAATGGGAGCGCGGCGCGAAAAAGCCGAGTGGGCCTGCGCGAACCTTGTTGCGTGCGATCAAGTCCGACCCTGAAGGCTTGCGAAAGGCCCTCGCTGCGGCGTAGGGCTGCCGCGGCAATAGCGATAGCATATCGGGCCATGGCGTAATTTGGCGGAAGGAGTGAGATTCGAACTCACGGTGGACTTGCGCCCACGGCGGTTTTCAAGACCGCTGCCTTAAACCACTCGGCCATCCTTCCTTTTGAAGCGTGCTGCAACCGGGTGAGCGCGCTTCGCCCCGCTTCGACCTCGCGCCTCAAGCCGGCGGCCCAGCCGCCGTGTCGAAGGGCGGTCCAGGACTCGGGCCGGCAGCACTGCCTCCTGGAACGTCCTTCGAGACGCAGCGATTCCATCAGCACGCTCCAGCCGATGCTTTGCCATTTTGCCCGGCCCTCGTCCAGCGCCGCGGGGGCCCTGGCATTGGCGTCGCCGTCCGATGGCTACAGCTTGTGTTCGGCAGAACAGAATCAATTTCGCTCTTGTCGCGTTGGCTGTTGTGGGGAAGGAATCGGGAGCATGGCGGAGGTGGCGGACGGCGCCATCAAGGCGTCATGGCCGGGCTTGTCCCGGCCATCCCCGAAGGCCCAGCGCATCTACGCAGGCAAGCGCGAAAAGCCTTGCGACCGTCCGCCTTCCTGCCGGTCGCGCCGAGGCGGGACTCGTTCTTGCGGCGGCCCGGCGTGGATGGCCGGGACAAGCCCGGCCATGACGGCAAGGGTCCGACGAACGAACAGTAACCGGTCGACCAACAGATAACGCCATAAGAGCCTATCAATTTCTGCCTATCAATTTCTTGCGAAAATCAGAAAGGCGTATTATATTCCTCTCACGGCCGAGTCGATCGGACGGCGCGCGGAAGGAGCTTCAGCGAGGACGGATTCGCGGGCGAAAAAAAAGCATTTGAATCGGCTGCAACCCTTTGAAAAGACCCAATTCCAAAAAACAGAAAAAAGCAATTCGGTGCGCTTTTGTTTTCGCCAGTTTTCGCCCACGGCTCCCGCGCCGACTGGGCTTGGTCGCTTCGGCGGTCGCGCTGCCCGCCCGGCAAAGCCGCCCCTACACCAGCCGGCTTTGCGCCTTGGCCGCGGCGATGAAGCTCGCAAACAGAGGGTGGGGCTCGAACGGCCTCGATTTGAGCTCGGGGTGGAACTGGACGCCGATGAACCACGGATGATCAGCGAACTCGACCGTTTCGGGTAGGAGGCCGTCGGGCGACATGCCCGCGAACACGAGGCCCTTGGCCTCCAAGCGTGCGCGATAGGCGGTGTTGACTTCGTAGCGGTGGCGGTGCCGCTCGGAGATTTCTGTCTCGCCGTAGATGCCGGCGATGCGCGAGCCAGGCTTGAGATCGGCGCGATAGGCGCCAAGCCGCATCGTGCCGCCAAGATCGCCCGCCGCCTGGCGTCGTTCGAGCTCGTTGCCGCGCAGCCATTCGGTCATCAGGCCGACCACCGGCTCGGGCGTCGGTCCGAATTCGGTCGAGTTGGCCTCCGGCAGTCCGGCGAGCGAACGCGTGGCCTCGATCACCGCCATCTGCATGCCGAAGCAGATGCCGAAATAGGGCACCTTCCGCTCGCGCGCGAACCGCGCCGCCATGATTTTGCCCTCGGCGCCGCGCGCGCCGAACCCGCCGGGCACCAGTATGCCGTTAACGCCCTCAAGCCGCGGCGCTGGATCGGCGCTCTCGAAAATCTCGCTTTCGATCCAGTCCAGCTTGACGCGCACATGATTGGCCATGCCGCCATGGGTCAGGGCCTCGATCAGCGACTTATAGGCGTCCTTGAGGCCCGTGTACTTGCCGACGACAGCGATCGACACCTCGCCCTCAGGATTGTGATAGGCGTCGGAGACTCTATCCCAGCGCCGCATATTGGGCTTGGGCGCGGGCTCGATGCCGAAGGCGGCCAGCACTTCGCGGTCGAGACCGGCGGCGTGGTAGAGCGCCGGAACGTCATAGATCGAACGCGCGTCGCGCGCCTCGATCACCGCGCTCTCGCGCACGTTGCAGAAAAGCGCCAGTTTGCGCCGCTCGTCGCGTGGAATCTCGCGATCGCAGCGGCAGAGCAGGATGTGAGGCTGGATGCCGATCGAGCGCAGCTCCTTGACGGAGTGTTGCGTAGGCTTGGTCTTGAGCTCGCCGGCGGTCGGGATATAGGGCAGAAGCGTCAGGTGTATGAACACGACGTGCCCGCGCGGCAAGTCGTTGCCGAGCTGCCTGATCGCCTCGAAGAACGGCAAGCCCTCGATGTCGCCGACGGTGCCGCCGATCTCGACCAGCACGAAGTCGACGCCTTCGTTGCCCTCGAGGATGAAGTCCTTGATCGCATTGGTGACGTGGGGAATCACCTGCACGGTCGCGCCGAGGAAGTCGCCGCGGCGCTCCTTGGCGATGATCTCCTGGTAGATGCGCCCGGTGGTGATGTTGTCCTGCCGATTGGCGCTGCGGCCAGTGAAACGCTCGTAATGGCCAAGATCGAGGTCCGTCTCGGCGCCGTCGTCGGTGACGAACACTTCGCCGTGCTGGGTCGGGCTCATCGTGCCGGGATCGACGTTGAGATAGGGATCGAGCTTGCGCAGGCGGACGGTATAGCCGCGCGCCTGCAGAAGCGCGCCCAAGGCTGCCGAAGCCAGACCCTTGCCAAGCGAGGAGACCACGCCGCCGGTGATGAAGAGATACCGCGCCATGGGGCTTCTCTCCTAACGGATCGCGGATGATTCGGCGAGGAGAATCTCCCTATCAGCCGCCCGCTTGACGCCGCACGCGAATAGGAACGAGATTTCAATGTATTCCCGCGCCGGGGACGAACGCAGTGATGAGGGAGAGGCAATGCCGGGGAGCGAGTTCGCGCTTCGTGCCGAGGACGGGAAGAGCCTGCTCGCGCGCCGCTGGCTGCCCGAAGGACGCCCGCGCGGGGTGGTCCAGATCGCCCACGGGCTTGCCGAACATTCCGCCCGTTACGGGCGCCTCGCCGCCGCGCTCAACGCCGCCGGCTATGGGGTCTACGCCAACGACCATCGCGGCCATGGGCCGAAAGCTGCGCCGGCCGACCGTGGCCATTTTGCCGACGAGGGCGGTTGGGGCAAGGTCGTTGGCGACCTCTGGGCCATGAACCGCCTCATCGCCGCCGAGCTGCCTGGCGTCCCGATCGTCTTCCTCGGCCATTCGCTGGGCTCGTTTCTCGGCCAGGACTTCGTCTCGCGCCATTCGGACGCGCTGGCGGGCGCCGTCCTTTCCGGCTCCAGCGGCAAGCCGCCGGCGATCGCCACGGTCGGGGGGATCGTCGCGCGGGCGGAGCGGCTCAGGCTTGGCAAGCGGGGCAAGAGCCGGCTCATCGATTCGATGTGGTTCGGCGCCTACAACAAGCCCTTCTCACCCCCGCGCACCGCCTTCGACTGGCTTTCGCGCGACGAAAAGGAGGTCGACGCCTATGTCGCCGATCCCTATTGCGGATTTCCGTTCACGACTCAGCTCGCGATCGACGTGCTCGACGCCCTGCCGGGACTGCTTACGCGCGCGCGCCTCGCGGGTATCCGCAAGGACCTGCCGATCTATGTTTTCTCAGGCGAGCGCGATCCGGTCGGCGGCAACATTAAGGGGCTGATTGCGGACCTGAAGGCGGCGGGCTTCACCCGGCTCACCACGCGCATCTATCCGGAGGCGCGGCACGAGACCCTGAACGAGACCAACCGCGACGAGGTTACCCGCGACCTCGTTGCCTGGATGGACAGCGCGCTCGGCGACTGAGGCCGCGGCCAAGCCCCGACCAAGTCGAGGGGGCGCCGCTGCGGCTGGAGGCGAGGCGGTATTTAGCTGACACAAAATATCGAGACGTGAAGGTAAATTTCATGCCCAAAGACCGGGGCGAAGCCAACGACCCCGATCGTAAAGGCCGGAAGACGCAGACAAAATGCGGGCGGCCCAGGTGAATTATGCCCCTACCCTCGCGCGGTTGAGCGTTCATTGATAATCGTCATTTTCCTGACGCAGGAGGGGTCCAGAGGCGACAAAAACTTGACAAACTCCCCGGGTCTAATAGTGTTTCCCCAAGGTCGTCAGCGGCAACGACCGATTGTAAAACCTAGGTTTTTTCATGGCGACCTTTAGGCCGCGGTTAGCCGTTATTGCTGTCGCATTTGGAATAAGCGCGCTTTGCGGAACGGCGATTTGCAACCCGGCGCGTGCAGACTCGTATGCCTTCGGCAATACCTCGAGCGCTCCGGACGCGGTTCTAACTCTGACACTCGGTACCGGCGCCACCGCGCCCGAATTCGAGGTGAGCACGGATGGCCTTCAGGGATCCGTTAGCGCCTTGGGGAACGGCTTCGCCGGCCCCGGCGCCAATACGGGCTACACGGTCGGGCTTCTCAGCGGGGCCATATACGTCAATTATTTCGACTTCGATCTCGCAAACGCGATCTGTGTGTTGAATTGCCCCGCGTCGCCGTCGCTGACCGCCACGGTCACCGGCGCGACACTGACCGTTCTCTCCGGCAAGATCAACAAGACTCTCCAGTATAGCCTTTATTCGGCGGGAGCCGCGATCTCTGAGCTGACAAGTCCAGTCTTGAGCCCGAACCCAAGTCTTTACAATGCCTTGACGGCCGCCACGAACCCTCTCTACGCCTCCGCGACATTTAACCCGAACACCTCCACTACGATGTCGACCATCATACTCTCGCTCAATAGCGCCGCGGTTGCCGACATCAACACGGCGATCACGAACAAGGCGATGTTCGGCGTCACCGGGGGAGTCGAACCCGTCCCTGAAGCCTCAACCTGGATCATGTTGCTCGCTGGCTTCGCCGGACTGGGCTTGGCGGCGCGCCGGCGGGCGGCCAGGCGCCGGGCTCTCGCCCCGAGCGGTTAAAAGCTCCCTTTCGGAATTCCTTCGTGGCATTTGACGCGTCGGCGCGGAGCGCCCATTTGTGCCCTCATGGCTGACGTCTCCTTCCCGGCCGCGTTCGGCGCGGGCCTGCTCTCCTTCGTCTCGCCCTGCGTGCTGCCGCTCGCGGCTCCCTATCTCTGCTATCTCGCGGGGGCGAGCGTCGAAGCGCTGGCCGATGAGAGCGAGACCAAGGCCAGGCGTGACATCCTGGTCACCGCGCTCCTGTTCGTGGCGGGATTCTCGACCGTGTTCGTCGGCCTCGGCGCTACCGCGTCGGCGCTGGGGGGGGTGCTCAGGCAGTGGAGCCATGCGCTGTCGATCGTCGCCGGAATTGGCGTGGTCCTGATGGGCCTGCACTTTCTCGGCGTCTTCAGAATCGGCGCGATGCTGCGCGAGAAGCGGCTTGAGATCGAAAAACCTGCGGGCCTTTGGAGCGCCTACCCGATGGGCTTCGCCTTTGCGCTCGGCTGGACGCCCTGCATAGGCCCGATCCTGGCCGCCATTCTTGCGGTTGCGGGCAGTCGGGAGACGGTCGCCAGCGGCGCGGCGCTGCTCGCCGTCTACAGCCTCGGGCTCGGCGTGCCCTTCATCCTAGCCGCCGCCGCCATGGGTCCGTTCATGCGCGCCACACGCCATCTGCGCAAGCAATTCGGACGAATTGAGAAAGCGGTCGGCGTTCTTTTGGTCGCAACCGGCGTCGCGTTCCTGACCGGCGGCTTCCAGAACGTCTCCATCTGGCTCATCGAGACCTTCCCGCAGTTCGGGCAGATCGGATGACGCCGTGAAATGAGAAGCCCGCCGTCTCGGGCGGGCTTCCTTGATTGCGAAAGCAAGGCCGCGGGACGCGATCCGTCCCGCAAACCAAGCGTGTCAGGACTTGTTCTGCTGGTAGGTAATCTTGCCGTCGGGCCCTTTCTCCCAGGTGTACCAGACGTAGTCGACGGTCGTGCGGTCACCCTTCTTGTCATAGGCGATCGGGCCGATCACGGTGTTGAACGTCATGCCGGAGTGCATGGCTTCCGCGACCTTCTTCGGATCGAGCGACTTCGCCTTCTCGGCCGCTTGCTTCATGATCTGGACGGCGGCGTAGGAATAGAGCGTATAGGCCTCCGGATCGAAATTCTTCGCCTTGAACTCGGCTACGACGTCCTTCGCCGCCGGATTGTTGCGCGGATCGGGGCCGAACGACATCAGCGTGCCCTCGACGCCCGGGCCGCCGATTTGCGAGAACTCGTTGTCGGTGATGCCGTCGCCGGAGATCATGACGGTCTTCAGGCCCTGGTCGCGCATCTGGCGGATGATGAGACCGCCTTCGGTGTGCAGGCCGCCCCACATCAGATAGTCCGCGCCGGATTCCTTGATCTTGGAGACGATCGCCGAATAGTCCTTTTCGCCGGTGTTGACGCCTTCGTAGAGGACTTCCTTGAGGCCAAACTTGTGCATGTCCTCAAGCGCGGCGTCGGCGAGGCCCTTGCCGTAGGTGGTCTTGTCGTGGACGACCGCGATCTTCTTGCCCTTAAGGTGGTCGCGCGCGTATTCAGCCCACAGCAAACCCTGCTGGTCGTCGCGCCCGCAGGTGCGGAACGCGTCCCAAAGATTGCGGTCTGTGACCTTCGGGTTGGTGGCCGAAGGCGTGATGAACAGGAGGCCGTTTTCGGAATAGACGTCGGAAGCGGGGATCGTCACGCCGGAATTGAAGTGGCCAACCACAAATTTGACCCCGTCGCCGACAAACTTGTTGGCGACCGACACGCCCTGCTTCGGATCGGAGACGTCGTCGCCCTGCTCGAGGGTGATCTGCTGGCCGAGAATGCCGCCGGCCTTGTTGATGTCGTCAACCGCCTGCTGCGTGCCTTGAACGAGCTGAGCGCCAAAGGCCGCGTTCGGACCGGTGATCGGACCCGCGACGCCCATCTTTATCTGAGCGCTGGCGGCGCCAGAAAACGCCAGGGCCGCGACAAGCGCGACGCCGGACAACCAATGTTTAGTCATTCAGTTACTCCCTTGAGTTGCGGGCGCCCGGCCCTCCCTGCGCCCGTCGGCAGAAACGCAATTCCACCTTGGGCGCGGATACTTTCTCTTTTTTGGTCAAGAGTCACCTTAAAAAACGCACAGGTGAATTCGGTTCGAGGGCAAGTCATTCAGCCTTGGCCCTTCGCCCGCCAATTCAGTCCCGAGCGTTCATAGGCCCAGGAATATTGCGTCGCCATCTGCCTCGACCGCATCGCCCGGTAACCGAGGACGCCAACCGCCATCGTCCAAATATAGGCGATGATAAAGAAGACTGGCGACAGCAACGGCTCGCCGTAAAGCGCGTAATGCAGGAAGCGTACGCCTGCGGTGAGAAAGACCATATAGAACGCCAGCATCGCCAACGGCCGCCAGGTTTGGGCCATCGCCCGCCCGGTCGCCCAGGCGCCCAGCCCCCCCAGCACGAGCGTCAGGAGGATGAAGGTTAAGAGACCGTAAGGCGTGTCCGCCCACAGGATGCCGGCCATCAATGGCCCCCCTCGAGATAGGCGGCGCGGACTTCCGGGCGCGCCAGCAACTCCGCGCCCCCGCCCTGCATCGTGATCGCGCCATTGACCATCACGTAGCCGCGATGGGCGAGTTTCAGCGCGTGAAAGGCGTTCTGCTCGACCAGGAATACGGTCAGGCCCTCGCTCTTGTTCAGTTCAGCGATAACTTCGAAAATCTGCTTCACGACCAGGGGCGCAAGACCAAGCGAAGGCTCGTCGAGGAGCAGCAATCGCGGCCGGCTCATCAGCGCCCTCGCGATCGCCAGCATCTGCTGCTCGCCGCCCGACAGCGTTCCCCCGCGCTGCGGCGCGCGCTCCTTGAGGCGCGGGAACAGCATGAACACGCGCTTAAGATCTTCGTCGAAATGGGCGAAGTCGTTGATCGAGGCGCCCATCTGCAGGTTCTCGAACACCGTCATGCGCGGGAAGATGCGACGTCCTTCGGGCGACTGGGCGATCGACAGGCGCGCAATCATGTGGGTCGGCATGTTGGTGATGTCGTGCCCGTCGAAAGTGATCCGGCCGCGGCGCGCGCGCGGCGCGCCGAAAATCGTCATCATCGTCGTCGACTTGCCAGCGCCGTTGGCCCCGATCAGGGTGACGATCTCGCCCTTGTTGACATCAATGTCGACACCCCTCAGCGCCTGAATCTTGCCGTAGAAAGTCTCGATCCCGCGCAGTTGCAGGAGCGGCGCCGCTGCCGTGGCCGTGGCCGCGACGCTCATTGCTCCAATTCCTTCTCGATCTGTTCGACTTCGTCCTCGTCGGCGACGCCGAGATAGGCGGCGATCACCTTCGGGTCGGCGCGCACCTCCGCCGGCGTGCCGTCGGCGATCTTCACCCCGTAGTCGAGCACCACCACGTGATCGGAGATTTGCATGACCACCGACATGTCGTGTTCGATCAACAACACCGACGTGTTGTGTTCGGCGCGGATCGACCGCAGCAGCGCATTGAGGTCGGCGGATTCGCGCGGGTTGAGGCCGGCGGCCGGCTCGTCGAGGCAGAGAAGCACGGGATCGGTGCACATCGCCCGCGCGATCTCGAGCCGCCGCTGGGCGCCGTAGGGCAATTCGCCCGCCGGATCGTCGGCCCGGTCCATGAGTCCGATCTTGTCCAGCCAGTACTTCGCCCGCTCGATCGCTTCGGCTTCCTTCCTGCGATAGCTCGGCGCCCCGACAAGGCCGAGCACGGTGAAGCCGCTCGCGAACATGAGCGCGTTGTGATGAGCGACCAGCAGGTTTTCGAGCGCCGTCATGCCCTGGAACAGCCGGATGTTCTGGAAAGTGCGCGCCACCCGCGCCTTGCGGGCGATTTCGTGGTCGGGCATGCGCTCCAGCAGAAAGAGTTCGCCGTTGGCGGTCGTCGCGTGGCGGCCGCTCGTGCGCGTGACGGCCGCGACGTCCTCAGGCGTGGCGATGCCGTCGCGCGCAAGCGCGAGTCGCCCTTCGGTCGGTTTGTAGAAACCGGTGACGCAGTTGAAGACCGTCGTCTTGCCCGCGCCGTTCGGGCCAATGAGCGCGGTGATGTCGCCGCGCCCGACCGAGAAGCTGAAGGCGTTCACCGCGACAAGGCCGCCGAACCGCATCGTGAGGTTCTCGACCGCGAGCAGCGTGCTGTCCACCCAGTTCATCAGCCGTGCCCCTCTTTGACAAGGCTGCCAGACACGGCTTTTTGCTCCTTGAGAAAGACCGATGGCAGGCGCGTCGACACGAGGCCGCGCGGTTTCCAGATCATCATGATGACCATCGCCGCCCCGAACAGCAGCATGCGATATTGGGTCGGGTCGAAGTCCGCGCCGAAGATGGCCTTCATCCAGTCGAGCTCGCGCATGAGTTCGGGAACGCCGATCATCACCGCGGCGGCGATGGCGACCCCGAGCTGAGACCCCATGCCCCCGAGCACGACGATGGCGAGGATCGTCGCCGAATTCGATGAAGGTGAAGCTCTCGGGACTGACAAACCCCTGGCGCACGGAAAAGAACGAACCGGCAAAGCCGCCGAACATCGCCCCCAGCGCGAAGGCGGTCAATTTGGTGTTGGTCGTGTTGATGCCGAGCGACCGGCAGGCGATCTCGTCCTCCCGCAACGCTTCCCAGGCCCGTCCGATCGGCAGCCGGCGGAGCCTCACGGTGACGAAATTGGTCAGGAGCGCAAGGGCGAGGATCAGATAGAAGAGAAAAATGGTGCGGTAGATCGGGGTGAAGGGCAGATGGAAGATCGCCGCAAATCCGTTGTCGTCATCGGTGAACGGAATGCCGAAGAACGAGACATGCGGAATGCCGCTGATGCCGGCGTAGCCGTTCGTCAAATCGACCCAGTTTATGAGGACCATGCGGATGATTTCGCCGAACGCGAGCGTCACGATGGCCAGATAGTCGCCTCTGAGTCTGAGGACGGGAAAGCCGAGAATGACCCCCCACATCGCGGCCAGGATTCCAGCCAGCGGCAGACAGATCCAGAACGACAGACCGAAGGTGGTCGAGAGCAGCGCGTAGGAATAGGCGCCGACCGCGTAGAAAGCGACATATCCGAGATCGAGCAGGCCGGCGAGGCCGACCACGATGTTCAGTCCCCAGCCCAGCATCACGTAGATCAGGATCTGGACGCCGTAGTTGTTGATCCACTTCAGCGAGGCGCCGGGGCCGAGGAGGCCAAGGGCCAGGAGCGGGAACACGATGACCAGACCGAGCGCGAACGGGCCGAAATAGCGTCCGAACGCCACCCTGGCGGCCGACGGCGGCGCCGTGCCCTCGCCCTCACGCGCCGCCTGCGCCAGCGCGCCGCCCATGCCGCCCGCGGCGACCGAGCCGACGCGGTCGAACCAGATCCGCCAATCGGCGCGCGCCATCTGGCGCAGGAAAACGAACAGGAAGACGATTGCCGCAATTCCACACGAGAGCGGCCAGCGCCCAATCAGGACAAGCTCGTTCTCGATGTTCAATTCGGCGTGGTAGCTGATGATCGGGAAGCAGAGGCCGAAGGCGACGAGCGCCGCCGCTGCAGCGGTGCGAAGCGCGGGAACAAGCTGCCCCGCGCTTTCGACGGGTTCCGCAAGTTCGGACGTTTGCGAGGGAGCGGTCATGTTCAAACCTTCTCCACTTCAGGTCGCCCAAGAATGCCGGAAGGCATGAAGATCAAGGTGATGGCGAGTATCATGAACGCCGCCACGTCCTTGTAGTCGGTGGTGAAATAAGACGACCAGAACACCTCGATGAGCCCGATCAGGAGGCCGCCGAGCACAGCGCCGGGCAAGGAGCCGATTCCGCCCAGCACGGCGGCGGTGAACGCCTTCACTCCCGGCACGAAGCCGTCGGCGAAATTCACCACCCCGTAGTAGATGACAAACATGACGCCGGCGACCGCCGCGAGCGCGGCGCCGATCACGAAGGTGATCGAGATCGTTGCATCGACGTCGATCCCGAGCAGCGCCGCCATCTTGCGATCCTGCTCGCAAGCGCGCTGCGCCCGCCCAAGCGAGGTGTGCTGAACGAGGTACCAGAAGGCGGCGAGCAGAATGGCCGTGACCACGACGATCAGGATCTGGCGCACGGATAGAGTGACCTGGTATGCGCCCCCGACTCCGGTCAGATTGAAGACGTGATTGGGCAATTGAGGCGCAGGCTTGTTGCGCGGCCCTTGAACAACCTGGACGAAATTTGACAGGAAGATCGACATGCCGATCGCCGAAATCAGCGGCGCTAACCGGAACGATCCGCGTAGTGGCCGGTAGGCGAGTCGTTCGATCGCCCAGTTCCACAGCCCGGTTAGCGCCATGGCCGCGACCATCACCACGACAAACACGAGCGGCAGCGAGCCCAGGTGGAGAATCTGGGTCAAAATCATGAATATGATCAACGCGATGAAGGCTGACAGCATGAACACGTCGCCATGGGCGAAATTGACCATGCCGATGATGCCGAAAACCATCGTGTAGCCGATGGCGATGAGTCCGTAGATCGACCCGAGCGTCAGCCCGTTAATCAGCTGCTGGAGGAAATTATCCATGCGCCAACCTGCCCTCTTGTTTCTCTCCGCTTCGCAGGAAACGTGCCATTGACGTTCGGCCGCCCCGTTCTTCACCCGATGTCGATCCGCTGGTCTTGGTCAGCGGCGCGCTCGCGCTCTTTTATTCCACAGCCTAGCCGCCGGGCGCGCGCGCGGCAACTCGACCTTTGGCGCAATAATCCGCCGCCGGCCTTTGCGGCGGAGCCACGAGCCTGCGAGTGTAATTTCGAATGCGTAATATCCAGATAAATACTTCGGTTCGCGCGCGAGGCTATTCGGTCAGGGTCCGCGTGGAAGTCGCGACCCGGATCCAAGTGCAGATTTGTCGAGCGTCACGCGAAAAAGCCCCAACGTCTTGATCTTTGCCGCGCGATGCGAAAAACTGTCACGAGGATTGCTTGCGGATTGAGAGCCGCGAGGGCGAATGCATAGCAGCGGAGGACGAGTCCGCGGAGGAAGGAAGCGTTCATGGCCATGACGATGACGGGCGATGTCTCGTTGCCCGCCGCCAGGTCGAAGGTCTGGGCGCTGCTCAACGACCCCGAAGTGCTCAAGAGCTGCATCCCGGGCTGCGAGTCGCTGGAGAGAACCGGCGACAACGGCTTCGCCGCAGTGGTCAAGACGAAGATCGGGCCGGTCTCCGCCACCTTCAGAGGCAAGGTCGAACTCTCCGACCTCGTGCCGCTCGTGGGCTACACCATCAGGGGCGAGGGCGAGGGCGGCATCGCCGGTTTCGCCAAGGGCGGGGCGAAAGTCTCGCTCGCGGACGCTCCGGGCGGCACGCAGCTGCACTATGACGTCGATGCTCACGTGGGCGGCAAGATCGCCCAGCTCGGCGCGCGTCTCATCGACGGCGTCGCCAAGAACATGTCCGACAAATTCTTCGCCAGTTTCGCCGCCATCGCGGCCGCTGCCGCCGCGCCGGCCGGAGCCGAGCTAGGCTCATCCGCGGCTGCAGCCGCCCCGCCAGTCGAATCGCCCGCCGCTCCCGCGGCGCAGCCCTCACGACCGCCGCCAGCGGCGCCCGTACGACCAACGCCCGCCGCGCCCGCGCAACTTGCGTCGCAAGCAGGGCCGACAAAAACGTCTTGGTTCAGGAGGATTCAGGAATGGTTCATGTCTCTATGGCGGTAAACGGCCGGCCCGCGTCGGCCGACCTCGATCCGCGAACGCTGCTCGTGCAGTTCCTGCGCGAGAACCTTCGTCTGACCGGCACCCACATCGGCTGCGACACCTCGCAATGCGGCGCCTGCGTCGTCCATGTCGATGGCCGCGCCATCAAGTCCTGCACCATTCTGGCGGCGAGCTGCGAGGGCGCGCGCGTGACGACGATCGAGGGCCTCGCGGTTGGGGGCACGCTGCACCCGATGCAGCAGGCGTTCCAGGACAATCATGGGCTGCAATGCGGGTTTTGCACTCCGGGCATGATCATGGCCGCGGTCGACCTCGTCAATCGCGAGGGGTCGAACCTCGATGAATCGGCGATCCGCCACGGGCTCGAAGGCAACATCTGCCGCTGCACCGGCTATCACAACATCGTCAAGTCGGTCGCCCAGGGCGCGCGAGAGATGAGCGCGGCCGCGAAGCCGGTCGCCGCCGAGTAGTCAAGACGCTTCAAGCCGTTCCGAGGGAGAGAAACATCATGAGCGCGACCGGCATTGGCGCATCCGTCAAACGCAAGGAAGACATCCGCTTCATCACCGGCAAGGGCCGCTATGTCGACGACATCAACCGTCCGGGCCAGGCTTACGCCTTTTTCGTTCGTTCGCCCCATGCGCATGCGACGATCGACAAGATCGACGCGTCAGCGGCGCTGAAGTCGCCCGGGGTGGCCGCCGTGCTCACCGGCGCTGATGCGGCCGCTGACAAAATCGGCGCCCATATCGGAGGCGTCACGGTCCACTCCAAGGACGGTTCGCCGATGAAAGTCGGCTCGTTTCCTGCCCTTGCTCATGGCAAGGCGCTCTATGTCGGGGACCCGGTGGCCGTCATAATCGCCAACTCGCTGGCGCAAGCCAAGGACGCCGCGGAGAAGGTGGTCGTCGACTACGGCGTGTTGCCTGCAGTGATCGAAACAGCGCACGCAAACCAACCGGGCCAACCGCAAGTGCACGAATTCGCCCCGGGCAACACCGTGTTCAACTGGCACCTCGGCGACAAGGCCCCTACCGACGCGGCTTTCACCGCGGCGAAGCACGTTACAAAGCTTGATCTCGTCAACAATCGAACGATCCCGAACGCGATGGAGCCGCGCGCGGCTCTGGGCGACTACGACGAGGGCACGGACGTCATAACCCTCCACACGACAAGTCAGAAATCCCCATCTCGCGCGAGTCGTCCTGTCCGCGTTCCAGGGCGTCGCGCCGGAGAACAAACTGCGCGTCATCGCGCCCGACGTGGGCGGCGGGTTCGGATCAAAAATCTTTATATACAACGAGGAGACGGTCTGCGCCTGGGCGGCGAAGAAGATCAATCGGCCGGTGAAATGGACGGCCGAACGAACCGAGTCGTTTCTGACGGACGCTCATGGTCGGGACCATGTCACGCATGCCGAACTGGCGCTTGACGCCAACGGCAAAATGCTCGGCTTGCGCGTGCACACAGTTGCTAACCTGGGGGCCTATCCTTCGACTTTCTGGTCGATGGTGCCGACGTGGCTATATGCGCCGCTCCTGTCCGGACAGTACAATATTCCTGCGATTTACGTGGAGGTCGACGGCGTCTACACCAACTCAACGCCGGTCGACGCCGTTCGCGGCGCTGGTCGGCCCGAGGCCACCTTCCTGATCGAGCGCATCGTCGAAAAGGCGGCTCGAGAGACCGGGCGCGATTCGGTCGATTTTCGACGGAGGAACTTTGTAACGTCGTTCCCGCACCAAACCCCCGTGGTTCTCGCCTACGACGCAGGCGACTACCCGAAAGCGCTCGACAAGGCGCTCGAACTCGCCGACTACAAGGGCGTCGGCGCGCGGAAAGCGGCCTCGGCGGCCAAGGGCAAGCTACGCGGCGTGGGGATTTCCGCCTATATCGAAGCGTGTGGCCTCGCGCCTTCGCAAGTGGCCGGCTTCATGGGCGCCGGCGTCGGCCAGTGGGAGTCAGCCGAGGTTCGCGTTAACATGGTCGGGACGGTCGAGGTTCTGACGGGTTCGCACAGCCACGGCCAAGGCCACGAGACGACGTTCGCACAGCTTGTTTGCTCACGTCTGGGCATTCCGATCGAGAATGTCTCGATCGTCCATGGCGACACCGACAAGGTGCAGATGGGCATGGGCACCTATGGCTCACGCTCGGGCGCGGTCGGGATGTCGGCGATTTCGAAGGCGCTCGACAAGATCGAAGTCAAGGCCAAGAAAGTGGCGGGACACCTGCTCGAAGCCGCAGAAGGCGACATCGAGTTCAAAGACGGAAAATTCACCGTCAAGGGCACCGACAAGACGATCGACTGGGTTTCGGTCGCGTTGAACGCCTATACCGCACACAAGTTCAACGGCCAGGAACTCGAACCCGGCCTCAAGGAAACAGCGTTCTGGGATCCGAAGAACTTCACGTTCCCGGCCGGCGTGCACATCTGCGAACTCGAGATTGATCCGCAGACCGGCGTCGTGACGATCGACAGGTGGACAGCGGTCGACGATTTCGGGAAGCTTATCAACCCGATGATCGTCGAGGGGCAAATCCACGGCGGGGTCGCGCAGGGGATCGGCCAAGCACTGATGGAAGGCGCGCGTCACGACGCCGACGGGCAACTCCTGACGGCGAGCTACATGGATTATTGCATGCCGCGCGCCGACGATCTGCCGTCGTTCAAGATCGATACGATCGAGACGCCCTGCCCATCCAATCCGCTCGGGATCAAGGGCTGCGGGGAAGCCGGCGCCATCGCCTCTCCGCCTGCCGTCATCAACGCCATCACCGACGCGCTCGGCCACGAAGATATCGCCATGCCGGCGACGCCGCAGGCCGTCTGGCGGGCGGCGCAGAAGGCTGTCACGAAACGCGCCGCCGAATGAACCGAGCCCGGAAGCGGCGCTGAGCCGCCTCGCCTCACGATCTCGTTGGGAGAATTGAGACATGTACGCCTTTGAATATCTTCACCCCCGGACGCTCTCCGGCGCCGTCGCCGATCTGGCGAAACCGGACGCCAAGGCGCTAGCCGGCGGCATGACGCTTTTGCCGACCATGAAGCAGCGCCTGGCTTCGCCTGCCGCGCTCATCGATCTCAAGAGTGTGCCCGAGCTAACCGGGATCGCCCGGGAGGGCGACAATCTCGTCATCGGGGCGATGAGCCGCCACGCCGACGTCGCGGGCTCGAACGTGGTTCAGGCGGCGATCCCCGCGCTCGCCAAGCTCGCCGGGGGGATCGGCGATCCGCATGTGCGCAACATGGGCACGATCGGCGGCTCGCTCGCCAACAACGACCCCTCCGCCGACTACCCGGCGGCCGCGCTCGCGCTTGGCGCGACGATCGTCACCAACAAGCGCCGTATCGCCGCGCAGGATTTCTTCACCGGCCTCTTCGAGACGGCGCTCGAGGCCGGTGAGCTCATCACGAGCGTGAGCTTCCCGGTCCCGCAGAAGGCGGCCTACATGAAATTCGCCAACCCGGCCTCGCGCTATGCGCTCGTCGGCGTTTTCGTCGCCAAGACCTCGAGCGGAGTTCGAGTCGCGGTGACCGGGGCGGGCGCGAACGGCGTCTTCCGCGCCAATGCGCTGGAAGCTGCGCTCGGCGCGAATTTCTCGCCGGCCGCGCTTGACGGCGTCTCGGCGCCCGCGAGCGGCCTCAATTCCGACCTCCACGCCGACGCCGACTATCGCGCCCACCTCATCGGGGTCATGGCGAAGCGGGCGGTGGCGGCGGCGGGGTGAAGAGCCCAGCGGCGGACAACGTCACGCCCGCGCTTGACGCGGCCGTCCACGCGAACACAGGTTCGTCCGAATAGGGCTCAGCCGGGAAGATTGAGTTTATTGTTTCGGATGGCGACGGCTCACCGTGGATGGCCGGCTCAAAGGCCGGCCATGACGGTTTTGCCGAAATGACAAGTCAAGAGACACTTGCGAGGAAAAAGTCCCCGACCAGGCCGCGGATCGAGCCTGAGGGCGAAGCAAGCCCTGCCGCCCCGATGAGTGACTCAGCCAGCTCTTTGGTATTGCTCCGCCCGTGATAGGCTTCGCCGCAAATGGATAGCGCAAACCTCGCCTCGCCTCACGCTCTTCCGGCCTCGATCGACGACACGCTCGCCCTGCTCGGCAGGGCTTCTTATGTCGGCGACCGCGCGCTTGCGACGGTCATTTTCTTGAGCCTGAGGCTCGGGCGACCGCTCTTTCTCGAGGGCGAGGCGGGCGTCGGCAAGACCGAAGTCGCCAAGGTTCTCGCTCAAACGCTCGACCGGAGATTGATCCGACTCCAGTGCTACGAAGGCCTCGACGTCGCGAGCGCGGTCTACGAGTGGAACTATCCGGCTCAGATGATGGCGATCCGGCTGGCTGAGGCGGCCGGCGAGCATGACAAGGATCGCATCGAGCACGACATTTTCTCGGAGCGCTACTTGATCAAGCGGCCGCTGCTGCAGGCGCTGGAGCCCGGCGCCGGCGGGGCGCCGGTGCTGCTGATCGACGAGATCGACCGCGCCGATGAAGCCTTCGAAGCTTATCTTCTCGAGATCCTGTCCGACTTTCAGGTGACGATCCCGGAGATCGGCGTCATGAAAGCGCCTGCGCCGCCGATCGTCGTCGTTACGTCCAACCGCACGCGCGAGATCCACGATGCGCTCAAGCGCCGCTGCCTTTACCACTGGCTCGGCTATCCGGACCTCACGCGCGAGATGGCGATCGTCCGCGCCAAGGCGCCGCGCGCGCCGCAGCGCCTGACCGGAGAGCTTGTCGCTTTCGTTCAGCGCCTGCGCAAGCAGGATCTGTTCAAGGCGCCGGGCGTCGCCGAAACCCTCGACTGGGCGGCGGCGCTGGCCGAACTCGACGCGGTCGCGCTCGATCCGGCCCAGGTTTCCGACACGCTTGGCGTGTTGCTCAAGTATCAGGACGACATCGCCAAGATCGACGGCGCAAAGGCGCAGATGTTGATCGAGGAGACCCGCGCCGAACTTCGCCGGATGGAGATCGGCTAGCGCCTGCACGAAAGCGCGAAAGAGATGGTTTGACGACCCTGGACTCCGAAGCCGAGCCCGCACGCGCCGGCCTCCTGGCGCAGAACATCGTCCACTTCGCCCGCGCCCTGCGTGAAGCCGGCCTGCCGCTCGGACCCGGCGCGGTGCTCGATGCGCTGGCCGCGGTCGAGGCCGCGGGCATCGGCGATCGCGAGGACTTCTACACGACGCTCCATGCTGTCTTCGTCAAGAAGCATGAGGAGAGCCTGCTGTTCGATCAGGCGTTCCGTATCTTCTGGAAGCGAAAAGGGCTGATCGAAAAGCTCATCGCCATGCTGTCGCCGCGGGCGCCGAGCCGGCCCGATCCGAAGCCGGCGGAAGCTGGAGCGAGCCGCGTCGCCGACGCCCTGTTCAAGTCGGCGCAGGACGCGGCCAAGTCGGTTCCCACGATCGAACTCGACGCCAGGCTCACGATGTCGGACGCCGAGATCCTGCGGTCGAAGGATTTCGCCCAGATGAGCGCCGCCGAGATCGACGAGGCCCGCAAGGCGATCAAGCGGCTCATGATGCCCGAAGACAAGCGCCGAACCCGCCGGTTCGCCCCCGGAGGGCGGCGTATTCGGATCGACGCGCGCCGGAGCTTCCGCCGCTCGTTGCACCCCGGCGGCGTGATCGACCTCGAGTTTCGCTCGCCGATCGAGCGCGCCCCTCCGGTCGTCGCTTTGTGCGACATTTCCGGGTCGATGAACGAATACACCCGCCTTGTCCTGCATTTCCTGCATGCCTTGGGGGAAACACGGCGGGTCTCGACGTTCCTCTTCGGCACGCGTCTCACCAACGTGACGAGAGCCATGCGGGCGCGCGACCCCGACGATGCGCTGGCTCGATGCTCGGCGATGGCCTTCGACTGGTCGGGCGGCACCCGGATCGGCGAGGCGCTGGCGCGGTTCAACCGCGACTGGTCGCGGCGCGTGCTCGGGCAGGGGGCGATCGTGCTCCTGTTCACCGACGGGCTCGAGCGGGAGAACCCCGACAAACTCGCAGCCGAGATGGAGCGGCTCGCCAAATCGAGCCGTCGCGTCGTCTGGATCAACCCGCTGCTCCGGTACGCCGACTTCGCCGCCAAAGCCGGAGGGATTCGCGCCATGCTTCCTCATGTCGATTCGTTCAGACCGATCCACAATCTGGCCAGCATGGCGGAGCTCTGCCGCGCCCTGTCCCGGCCGGAAGGCTCATTCGACGGCCGGAAAGAGCGGCTGCTCACGGCCGAGTGAGCCCCCGAGCCTTGCGGAGCGGCGCGGGGAGGGCCATTTTCGCCTTCGCCGCGCCCGGCCGCCGGGACGGAAGGAGACTGAAGCCATGCTCACGCGAGACGAAGACGTTCTCACCGCCGCGGAATCGTGGCGCGAGGCCGGGCGCGACGTGGCGATCGCGACCGTGGTCGAGACCTGGGGCTCGGCCCCAAGGCCGGTCGGCTCGCATCTCGTCATCGACGGGGAGGGAAATTTCCTCGGCTCGGTTTCCGGCGGCTGCGTCGAGGGCGCGGTCGTCGAGGAGGCGGCGGAAGTGATCGCCAACGGCGGCGCCCGGATGCTCGAGTTCGGCGTCGCCGACGAGACGGCGTGGCGCGTCGGCCTCTCCTGCGGCGGGCAGGATCAAGGTCTACGTCGAGAAGCTCGCCTGATGCGTCTCGACGTCCTCAAGGCGATGAATTCGGCGCGAAGCCAGCGGCGCGCCGGCGTGATGGTCACCCGCCTCGCCGACGGCGACCAGCGTTTCGTCCGCGCTGAATCGATCGATGCGGATCCCCTCGCTGCTCCGTTGGAGGCGGCGCTGCGGATGGGAAAGAGCGCCGCGGTCGCGGTCGACGGCGAGGAATACTTTCTCACCGTGCAGGCGCCCGCGCCGCGGCTGACGCTCATCGGCGCCGTGCACATCTCGCAGGCGCTGGCGCCGATCGGGCGCATCGCAGGCCTCGACGTCTCGATCATCGATCCGCGCACCGCCTTCGCGACGCCGGACCGCTTTCCGGATACGCCGGTCGCCGCGAAATGGCCGGACGAGGCGCTCGCCGAGGCGCCGCTCGACCGCTATACCGCGATCTGCCTTTTGACCCACGACCCCAAGATCGACGACCCGGCCCTCGAAATCGCGCTTCATGCCGACTGCTTCTACATCGGCGCGCTCGGCTCGCGGAAGACGCACGGCAAAAGGATCGAGCGCATGCGCGCGCGGGGCTTCGATGAAGCGGCGCTGGCGCGGATCCATGCGCCGATCGGGCTCGACATCGGCGCCGTGAGCCCGGCTGAAATCGCGGTCTCCATCATCGGCGAGATCGTCGCTTCGCTGCGCAAGAAGCCGCTGCGGGCCGAGAGCGCGGCCGCATGAGGTTCGGTCCGACCCCAATCGAGGAGGCCGAGGGCGCCATTCTCGCTCACGGGGTGCGGATCGAGGGCGCTGCCTTGAAGAAGGGCGAGATCCTCACCCGCGAGCGGAGGGAGGCCCTGGCGGCGGCGGGCGTGACGACCGTCGTCGCGGCGCGCCTCGAGCCTGCGGACGTCGGCGAGAACGAGGCCGCGCTCAAGCTCGCGAAGCGTCTCGCGGGCGCGAATCTGCGTTGCTCGCCGCCGTTCACCGGTCGCGTCAACCTGTTCGCGGAGACCGCCGGACTGGCGGTCATCGAGGCCGGGGCGATCGATCGGGTCAATGCGGTCGACGAGGCGATCACCGTCGCAACCCTGCCGCAAAGTCGCCCCGTCGCCGACGGCGACATGGTCGCGACCGTCAAGATCATTCCCTTTGCAACTCCGGAGGCGACGCTCGAGGCTGCCCTCGCAGCGTTGGGCCGGCCGGGCGCGATTGCAGTCCAGCCGTTCAGGCCGATGCGGATAGGGGTGGTCTCGACGACGCTGCCGGGCCTCAAGGCGAGCGTCGTCGCCAAAACGTTGCGCGTGCTCGAAGCGCGCCTCGCGCCGACCGGAGCCCGGATCGTGGCGCAGGAGATCGTGCCCCACGAGGTTGGGCCTCTGGCGAAGGCGCTTGGACGGCTCGTCGGCGGCTGCGACGCGCTCATTGCGTTCGGCGCCTCCGCCATCACCGATCGTCGCGATGTCATTCCCGTCGCCATCGAGGCGATCGGAGGGCGCATCGAACGGTTCGGCATGCCGGTCGATCCCGGCAATCTCCTGCTGCTTGCGGAACGCCACGGGATCCCGATCATCGGCGCGCCGGGATGCGCGCGGTCGCCGAAAGAGAATGGCTTTGATTGGGTCCTGCTCCGGGTGCTGGCGGGGGTTGCGATTGGTGACGCGGACATTCGCGCCATGGGGGTCGGCGGTCTCCTGATGGAGATCGGGTCGCGCCCGCAGCCGCGCGCGCCGGATGAATAGGGTCGGCGCAATCGTCCTTGCCGCGGGCCGGTCGTCGCGCTTTCGCGCCGCTGGCGGCTCGGAAGCGACGAAACTGGTCGCGAAACTCAACGGCAGACCCATCGTGCGGATTGCCGCGGAAGCGGCGCTCGCGTCGAGCGCGCGCCCGGTGGTCGTCGTGACCGGCCACGATCGGGCCTCGGTGGAGGCCGCGCTCTCGGGCCTTGGCGTCGCCACCGCCTTCAATCCGGAGTTTTCAACCGGCCTCGCGTCCTCGCTGAAGATCGGCCTTTCCGCCATTCCGCCCAGCGCCGCGGGCGCCCTCATCGTGCTCGGCGATATGCCGGGGATCGAGGCGCAACTCATCGACGCCCTGATCGACGCTTTCCTCGCGAGTGAGACCGCGCTCGCGGCCGCGCCGACACGCGCGGGCCGGCGAGGCAATCCCGTTCTTCTTGGCCGGAGCCTGTTCGAGGCGGCGATGGGCTTGCAAGGCGACGAGGGCGCGCGCCGGCTCATCGATTCGCTCGCCGCGGACGAGCTGATCGAAGTCGAAGCGCCCGACGCCGGCGTGATCGTCGACATCGACACCCCGGGCGACCTCGCCGCCGCGCGCGGGCTGCGAAGAGACGGCGTGTAGAACGCGTTCCAGTTTGATGGAATTGTGATTGCGAGGAGCGTTAGAGCAACTGGCGCCGGCTTGGAATTGTCATTCGCGATGAGGGCGTTCGGAAGAACGCCCGTCTTCGACGGGCCATAGGGCGTTCGGAAGAACGCCCGTCTTCGACGGGCTATGGCGACAAAGCCATCCAACCAACGGCGCAGGATGGGTTGCGTCGCTCACGCTCGCGAATGACGCTCGTGGTTCGACCCAAATGCAACTTGCTCTCGCGCGTCATGGCCGGGGGCTCCAGGGGCGCGGTCGGGCAAGCCGCCGGCGAGCGCGCCGGCTTTTGGCTCTTATGGCGTTATGTGTTGGTCGACCGGTTTGCTGTTCGTTCGTCGAACCCTTGCCGTCATGGCCGGGCTTGTCCCGGCCATCCACGCCGGGCCGCCGCAAGAACGAGTCCCGCCTCGGCGCGACCGGCAGGAAGGCGGACGGTCGCAAGGCTTTTCGCGCTTGCCTGCGTCGATGCGCTGGGCCTTCGTGGATGGCCGGGACAAGCCCGGCCATGACGCCTTGATGGCGCCGTCCGCCACCTCCGCCATGCTCCCGATTCCTTCCCCACAACAGCCAACGCGATAAGAGCGCGACTTTTGGCTCTTATGGCGTTATCTGTTGGTCGACCGGTTTGCTGTTCGTTCGTCGAACCCTTGCCGTCATGGCCGGGCTTGTCCCGGCCATCCACGCCGGGCCGCCGCAAGAACGAGTCCCGCCTCGGCGCGACGGGCAGGAAGGCGGACGGTCGCAAGGCTTTTCGCGCTTGCCTGCGTAGATGCGCTGGGCCTTCGTGGATGGCCGGGACAAGCCCGGCCATGACGCCTTGATGGCGCCGTCCGCCACCTCCGCCATGCTCCCGATTCCTTCCCCACAACAGCCAACGCGATAAGAGCGCGGCTTTTTCTTGCGATTATCAGAAACCACGGATAGAGTGGTCCTGTCGCCGAACGCGCCGCCTCGAGGAGCGGCGCCGGGAGAGGCGGGAGAAGCGGGTTTTGCGCCGGATCGTCGTAACCCATTGAAAAGGCCCAATTCGCGGAAGGGTTTTCCTTTGATACCTTTCCGGATTCCTTTGCCCCGCTTCCGGTTTCCTTTGCTGGGCTTCCCGGAGTCTTTGCTGGGCTTCCCCCGGGCTTGCGAGGAGCGATAGGGCGTTCGGAAGAACGCCCGTCTTCGACGGGCCATAGGGCGTTCGGAAGAACGCCCGTCTTCGACGGGCCATAGGGCGTTCGGAAGAACGCCCGTCCTCGACGGGCTATGGCGACGAGGCAATCCAGGGGAACGCAAAGGCCCGACGCTCTCATGGATCGCTTCGGCTCACGCTCGCGAATGACAAGTCTGGCTCCACCCGGGGGAAGCAATGACGGACCCGGCTCCGACAAGTCGCATCCTTGTCTAGCCTGTCCGCGCCGCTCACGGGGTCGCGGGCGCGCCGTCGATCCCGAGCACGACAATCTGGCCGGTCACATGTTCGGTTGGCCAGGAGACGCCGGTAAGTCCTGTCGTCACGGCGATTTTTTCCCGACCGCCGGCCTCATAGGCGATGACGCCGCCGCCGATTGCGCCGCCGATCTTCTGGCCCCACAGCTTTTCACCGGTCGCGGCGTCGAGCGCATAGAAATTGCCTCCGACGTCGCCGAAAAACGCCAGGCCTCCAGCGGTCGGGGTCACGGCGCCGACGATCGGGTAATTGGACTTGAGCCTCCACTTCCAGTCGCCGGAATCGGCGTCGACAGCGTAGACCCAGCCGGCCCACGAACTTGTTCCATCGTCCTGCCTGCCCAAGATCTGGAATGGGTTTCTCGTCGCCATCCCAAACCACACGCCGCCGGTATGCACATCTCGAAGCTGCTGCTCCGTCTGCAGTTTCACGGTCGTGCACCACTCGGTCTGGCCCGCGAGGATGAGGTTGGTCTGCGGATCGTAGGCCGGCCCGCTCCACTCCGCTCCGCCGGTTGCGCCCGGGCAAAATCGCACTTCAGTGTTGGGCGAGAATGGCGCGTCGACATTCTCGATTTTGGTCACCGGCACGCGAAAGACGATTTTGTTGTCGGCAAGATCGATGCCATAGAGATGCCCATCTTTGGGCGTCGACGCCAGCAGCTTTTTGCCGCCCGCGGTCTCGAAAAGGCTCGGCGTGCTCGCGACGTCCCAATCGTGCCAGTCCCTGTGCACGAGTTTGAAATGACGCTTGTAGGCCCCGGTCATAGCGTCGAGCGCGACAATCGAGCCGGTGAAAAGATTCTCGCCCTCGCGCACGCCGCTCGCGTAGGCCGGCCCAGGATTGCCGACCGGCACAAACAATTCGCCCGTCTCCGGATCGAGCGTATAGGACGACCAGCTGCCGCCGCCGCTGATCGGGATTCCCGGCGCGTTGTTCCAAGTCGACGTGTCGAGCGGCGAAGCGCCTTGCGGACCTCGGATCTGATCGCCCTCGATCTTGGGCACGAGGAAGAACTGCCAGATGATCGCGCCAGTCTTGGCGTCAAGCGCATACATGTGCCCTTTTGCGCCCTTGGCGTCGCCGCCGGCGTTGGCGATGAAGACGAGGCCGTTCCAGGCGATCGGCGAGGCCGGGACGAATTCGCCCCGCGTCACGTCGGCGATGGTCGTCTGC
Organism: uncultured Alphaproteobacteria bacterium; assembly: GCA_963761435.1. Classification (GTDB taxonomy): domain Bacteria; phylum Pseudomonadota; class Alphaproteobacteria; order Rhizobiales; family Beijerinckiaceae; genus Roseiarcus. Next base: position 267,302 of record CAVXHJ010000024.1, read on the forward strand.
CAGATGCGCTTGCCGGTCTTGAAGTCATAGGCCAGCACCCGCCCATCCTGAGAGCCGCGAAACAGCATGCCGTCGAAATAGGCCGCCCCTCGCATCGCTGACAGGAAGGCGGGCGGACCTTCTTCGTGCGTGCGCCAATTCTCGGCGCAAGTCGCGGGGTCGATGGAGAAAATGTCAGAAATCGTGGTTCCGATCAGCGCGCCGTTGACCTTGATCAGGCCGGACTCGAAGCTCGAGTACTGTTTGGTGTCATAGGTGCATAACACCTTGAGCTTGCCGACGGTGTCTCGATTAATTTCGGCCAGCGGAGCGAAGCGCTCGGAGGTGAGCGTCCGATTGTAGCTTGGCCAGTCCCCGTCGGCGCCGGTCGCCTTCCTCGAGGGCGAGCGCGGCGTCGCGGCGCCTTTATAGGCCGGGTTCAACTCCGTCGTCGTCGTTCCCTTCGGCGCCGACCAGGAACGAAGCAAGTTGTGGACCGTGGCTACAAATATCGACACCTGCACGGGATAGGCCCGATAGAGGACGCCCCCCGTCGCCGCAACCAGCGCCGCGGCGACGAGCGCGGCGATAAGCAGGCGTGTCTTCATCTGACGCTAGTCAGCCGCCGGATCGGGTCGGAGAGGCGTCAGTTGTGGATAGGCGATCGCCGGCGTATTGGCGGCGCGCGCTCTCAAGGGGACCTGGCGCCCCGCTCAAACCGGCCAAATTCATGCTCGTAGCGCAGCCTTCCGCTCAGAGACAAAGATTTGCGTTTTCCGCCCGTCCGGATCCACTGACCCCCCACCCGCGTGCAACATCATCATCAGAGATCGGAACGTCGTGCAAGTGCGGTCTTTTGGGGCGGGCCGCTTCGCGCAGCACCCGCGACAGCGGAAAGACCACGGATTCGCTCGCTGTCGTCAGCATCTCGACCGCGACCACATGGCGCGACGCGTCACCCCCCGGACGCGACCCCTCACGGGGTCGCGGGCGCGCCCTCGAGGCCGAGAACCACTACCTTGCCGGTCGCGACCTCGGTTGGCCAGGCGGGGTTGGTAAAGCCGGTCGTCACGGCGATTTTTTCTCGACCTCCGACCTTATAGGCGATGACGCCGCCGCCCAACGCGCCGCCGATCTTCTGGCCCCACAGCTTCTCGCCGGTCGCGGCGTCGAGAGCGTAGAAATTGCCGCCGACGTCGCCGAAAAACGCGAGGCCTCCGGCCGTCGGCGTCATGGCGCCGAGAATCGGATAGTTGGACTTGAGCCTCCACTTCCAGACGCCGGAGTCGGCGTCGACGGCGTAGACCCAGCCGGCCCACGATCCTCGTCCGTCATCCTGTATACCCAGGATCTGAAACGGATTGCTCGTCGCCATCCCCATCCAATAGCCGCCAGTAGGCACGTCCCGGAGTTGCTGCTCGGTCTGCATTTTCACACGCGTACACCACTCGATCGCGCCGACGAGGACAAGGTTGGTCTGCGGATCGAAGGCCGGCCCGTTCCACTCCGAACCGCCGTTCGCGCCAGGGCAAAAGCGCACTTCGGCGTCGACCGAAAACGGCGCGTCGACATTCTCGATTTTGGTCACGGGCACGCGATAGATGACGGCGTTGGAGTCAAGATCGATGCCGTAGAGGTATCCGTCCTTGGGCGTCGCAGCGAGCATCTTTTTGCCGCCCCCCGTCCGGATCACACTCGGCGCGCTGACGACGTCCCAATCGTGCCAGTCTCTGGGCACGAGCTTGAAATGGCGCTTATAGGCCCCAGTCTTGGCGTCGAGCACGACGATCGAGCCAGTATAGAGATTGCCGCCCTCGCGCACGCCGATCGCATAGGCCGGTGAGGGATTGCCGACCGGCACGTATAATTCGCCGGTGACTGGGTCGAGCGTAGAGGATGACCAGCTGCCACCGCCGCTGATCGGGATTCCCGGCGCATTGTTCCAGGTCGACGTATCGAGCGGCGAAGCGCCCAGCGGCCCGAGGACCTGATCGCCCTCGGTTTTTGGCACAAGGAAGAATTCCCAGACGATCTTGCCGGTCTTGGCGTCGAGCGCAAACATGTGCCCTTTTCCGCCTTTGGCGTCGCCGCTTGAGTTGCCGATGAAGACGAGTCCGTCCCAGGCGATCGGCGAGGCCGCGACGGACCTGCCGCTTTTCATGTCGCCAACCGTCGTCTGCCAGATGCGCTTGCCGGTCTTGAAGTCGTAGGCTAGCACCCGCCCGTCCTGAGAGCCGCGAAACAGCATACCGTCCAGGTAGGCCGCCCCTCGCATGGGCGACAGGAGGGAAACGGCGGCCTCCTCACGGGTGCGCCAATTCTCCGCGCAGGTCGCGGGGTCGAGCGAGAAAATGTCGGAATTGGTCGTGCCGATCAGCGCACCCTCGACCATGATCAGGCCCGACTCGAAGCCCGTGTATTGCTTGGTGTCGTAGGTGCACAGCACTTTCAGCTTGCCGACATTTCCGGTATTGATTTCCGCCACCGGCGCGAAGCGCTCGGAGGTGAGGGTCCGGTTATAGCTCGCCCACTCCTCGTCGGCAGGGTTTGCCGCCGGCGTGGGAGGCGAGGACGGCGCGGCCGCGGCCCCCTTATAAGCTGGGTTGAGCTCAGTGGTCGTTGTCCCCGGCGGCGCCGACCACGAACGAAGAGCATTGCGCGCATTTGCAATAAGCAGGGCGACCCGCACCGGATAGCGATAGGCAACGCCCGCCGCTGCGACCAGCGCCGCGGCGACAACCGCGGCGATAACCAGGCGTCGCTTCATCGGGCTCTAATCAGCCGGATCGGCTTGTCGAGCGCCAGGCGCGGACGCACGGTCGAGCGCCCATTGGTCACGCTCACGCCGTCGGGGCTCGACGCCCCGGTCAAACCAGCCAAATTCATGCTCGCAGCGCAGCCTTCCGCCCAGAGACAAAGATTTGCGTTTTCCGCCCGTCCGGATCCACTGACCCCCACCCGCGTGCAACATCATCATCAGAGATCGGAACGTCGTGCAAGTGCCGTCTTTTGGGGCGGGCCGCTTCGCCCAAACCCCGCCGCGGCGAGAACGCGAGATTCGCTTCGCCGCCGTCGGCGTCTCGACCACGCGGGCCACCATAAGCACTTCGCGCGAGCTTCCGGAGTCATACAGCTTCGCGCAACGCACGCGGCAGCGGAAAGACCACGGATTCATTCGCTGTCGTCAGCGTCTCGATCGTGATCGCGTAGCGCTCGCCGAGCGCCTCGACGATACGTTCGACCAGCGTCTCGGGAGCGGACGCGCCCGCCGTGACCGCGACCGAACGGCGGCCGGCGAGCGCCTGCCAGTCGATCGCGCGCGCGTCGGCGACGAGCTGGGCGATGCAGCCCTCGCGCTCGGCAACCTCGCGCAGGCGCTGCGAATTGGAGGAATTCTTGGCGCCTACGACGATCACCGCCTCCACGCTGCGCGCGGCCGCCTTCACCGCCTCCTGACGGTTGGTGGTGGCATAGCAGATGTCCTCGACCGGCGGAGCGTGGATCGAGGGAAAACGGCGCTCGAGCGCGGCAATGATGTCGCGCGTGTCGTCGACAGAGAGCGTGGTCTGGGTCACGTAAGCCAAGTCGCCGCTGCCCGGCGAGATCGCTTCGACTTCTTCGATCGTGCTCAATAGCGTGATCGCGCCAGGCGGCAATTGCCCGATCGTGCCGATCACCTCCGGATGCCCCGCATGACCGATGAGAATGACGTGCAGGCCGTGCTTGAAATGGGCGAGGGCTTCGCGATGAACCTTGGTCACCAGCGGACATGTCGCGTCGATGACGAAGAGCTTGCGCGTACTCGCCTCCTCCAACACCGTCCTGGCGACGCCATGGGCGGAGAAGACGACCGGGTGTGCGCCAGGAGGCGCCTCGTTAAGTTCCGCGATGAAGACTGCGCCCTTGGCCCTGAGCGCGTCGACTACGTATTTGTTGTGCACAATCTCGTGGCGCACGTAGACTGGGGCGCCGTAAATCTCAAGCGCCCGCTCGACGACATCGATTGCCCGCACCACTCCGGCGCAGAACCCGCGCGGCGCGCAGAGGACCACGCGAAGAGAAGGCTTGGTCGGGGTGGCGCTCATTGCACGGGACTCCAGGACCCGAGGCGCTTGCGTGTTTGCGAGGGTACTGGCGGCGAGTCAAGCGCTCGATGCGACCCCTCCCGCGTGATGAGCAGCGAACACTCCACGGGGACACCGAATTCATCAATGCGGTCGCCGAGCTCTAAGTCCGTCCATCATGATATCGATCAGGCGTCGGGCGCTGGCCTCCCAGTCGGCGCCTGCGTTGAAATGGGTGAACGCGGCAAGGGCGCGCAGGAGGTCGGCAGGATCGGCGTCAGCGCGAATTTCGCCAGCCGCTCTGGCCCGCTCGACCATGCGCCCCATAGCCTCGGTGATCCGCGCTCCCGAAGCCGCGTAGAGCTCCGGCGCGCCGTCGACCATCGCCTTCAGGGCCGGCGCGATGACCCTTTTTGTCGTGATATAGTCGACGAACAGCCGCATCCACGCATGCAGCGCCTCGCTCGGCGGCAATGATCCGGTGAGGCGATCCGCCGCGTCCGCCAGTTGCTCGACCTCGCGGCGATAGACCGCTTCGACGATTGCGTCGCGGGTCGGAAAGTGGCGGTAGAGGGTGCCGATTCCGACGCCGGCCCGGCGGGCGATCTCGTCCAGACTGACCCCCGCTCCCGTCTCGGCGAATGACGCCTTCGCCGCCTCGAGCAGCCGGTCGCGATTGCGCAGCGCGTCGGCGCGCGGCTTGTGGCCGCGCGTCGCCTGTTTCGCCTCGGGGCGTCTGCCCCGCCCTCTCGACGCCACGGCCATGGCTTCGTCCTCTTGCGAAACGGAGGATGCCTCCGTATATAAACCGGAGACAACCTCCGTTAGGCGCTTGGCGGGGTCCTGGCAATGGCGCTGGCGACGCGCGAGCGCCCGAGTTTTTCATCATCGAGGAGCCCAATATGGCGATGACTGCAGCAACCACGGCGTCCAAAGGTTTCGGCGCGACGTCCACCACTGACGAAGTGCTCGAGGGCGTGAGCCTCGCCGGCAAGCGTGTCTTGGTGACGGGCGTGTCGGCTGGCCTCGGGGTGGAGACGGCCCGGGCGCTTGCCGCGCACGGCGCGGAGGTTGTCGGCGCCGCGCGCGATCTCGCGAAAGCCAAGGCCGCTACCGCGCAAGTTCGCGCCGGCGCCGGAAACGGCGGCGGGCTCAAGCTCGTCGAGCTCAATCTGGGCTCGCTCGCCAGCGTGCGCGCTTGCGCCGACGCGCTCGTCGCTGACGGCGGGCCGTTCGATCTCGTCATCGCCAACGCGGGCGTCATGGCCTGTCCGTTTGGCAAGACCGCGGACGGATTCGAGACCCAGTTCGGGACCAATCACCTCGGCCATTTCGTGCTGGTCAATCGGATCGCTTCGCTGATGAAGCCGGGATCGCGGCTCGTCAATCTGTCCTCCGCCGGGCATCGGTATTCCGATGTCGATCTCGACGATCCGAACTTTGAGCGCACGCCGTACGACCCTTGGGTCGCCTATGGCCGGTCGAAAACCGCGAACGTCCTGTTCGCGGTTCGAGTTCGATCGCCGTCATAAGGCGGACGGCTTGTCCGCGACGGCGGTCCATCCCGGCGGGATCCAGACCGAGCTTTCGCGCCACCTCACTCACGAGGCGGCGCAGGCATTGATCGAACGGATCAACGCAGCCAACCGCGCGGCAGGCGAGCCGGACTTCGCCTTCAAATCGATCCCGCAGGGCGCGGCGACGACTGTGTGGGCGGCTGCCGTCGCCAAAACCGACGAGGTCGGCGGCCGATATTGCGAGGATTGCCACGTGGCGCGTGTCGAGCCCGACCCGGCCAAGCGGGGTGGGGTCAAGCCCTACGCTCTCGATCCCGATCGCGCCGAGGCGCTGTGGGTGAAGAGCGAGGAGATGGTCGGGGAAAGGTTTTCTTGAACCGGAGGCGGTCGATGGCGCGCTCCGCCAGTGGCTGCGCCGCCGTCGATCCTCTCAGTCGTTAAGACAGGCGGTCACTGGCCCATTTGGCCCATCTTGCCTTTCATCGCCTGGAGCGCCTTCGCGCAGCCGACGCTGACTTCCATCTTGTGTTCTTTCAGACAGCCGATGATGCGTCCGCCGCCCATCTGCACGCCCGGGCAAAGACGCGCGACATCGGGCTTGCAGTATTTCATCGCCTCGGCCTGCTGGGCCAGCGCGCCCAGTCCGCTGGACACGAGAGCGAAGATCGAAAGCGTGGCGGCGATCGCAAACTGACCAATGCGCATGGGCCTATCCCTCCCTAGCCGCCGGATGGCGACGGTTCAGTCGCGGTCTGATAGGGCCGGCGCCGGTCAACGGTCAAACGAAATGATGGGTCAGGCGGGTCTTGCTCATGGCAGGCGTTGCCGACTCATAGCTTGTGAACTAGACACCGGCGCCATGGACAAGATCAGCCTGCAAAATCCGCTATTCGCTACCTATGCCATCGCGGCGACGCTGATGATTCTGAAAGTTGTGGCGATGTCCTGGCTCACGGTCGTCCGGATGATGGAGGTAAACGGCGGATACCGGTCGCCGGAGGATTTACGAAAGACGCCGATCAATCCCAGCCCCGACCCGAAACAGCTCGATCGCAACGAGGCCGTAGACCGCGTTCGCCGGATCCAGCTCAATGACCTCGAGAACGTCCCGTTCTTCCTCGTCGCGGGCTTTCTCTATATCCTGACCGAGCCGTCGCTGATCGCAGCACGGCTCCTGCTCTACGGCTACGTCGTGTCGAGGCTCTTGCACTTCGCCGCCTATTTCACCGCGCAGACCCACGACATGCGCGCGACTCTTTGGACTATCGGCTCGCTGATCCTCATCTACCTCACCGTCTGGCCGCTCCTCGTCGCGCTGGGGATTTGAGCCTCACGCAGCAGAAAGCGTCGGCTGGTTGCGCGGCGCCCTGGCCTCAACGCCCTCGAACCTATAAGACCGCTGTCCCTTCCCATTTAGGACAGGCCTCCTTGAACGCCGCTGAAGCCGCTCGCGATAAGCGGCCCGTGTTCACGCACGGGTCGTTGATGCGGCATGTCGCGGTCATGACCGCGACCGGGGCGATCGGCTTGATGGCGGTGTTCGTTGTCGATCTCCTGTCGTTGTTCTGGGTGTCGAAGCTCGGCGATCAGGCGTTCAAGGCTGCAGTCGGTTATGTCGGCCTGACGACCTTCTTCGCGATGTCGATCAACATCGGGCTCACGATCGCCGCCTCGGCCGTGGTTTCCGCGCGCTCGGCGCCGGCGACCGGCCGCGGGCTCGCCGGCTCGCAGCGTCAGTGCTATGCATCACGGCGCTGTTCTCCGCCGCAATGGCGGCGACGATGTTCGTCTTTCGCGACTGGGCGCTGACCACAATTCTGCACGCCCAGGGGGAATCGGCGGTGGTCGCCTCGAAGTTCATCGCCATCAGCATTCCAGCGAACGTGCCGCTCGCTGTCGGGATGGCGTTCTCCGGCATTTTGCGCGCCGTCGGCGACGCCCGCCGCGCGATGATGTGACGTTGTCGGCCGGCATAGCCGTCGCGTTTCTCGATCCGCTGCTCATTTTGGTTTCGGTCTCGGGGTCTACGGGGCGGCCTGGGCGACCGTTCTCGCGCGCCTCGTCCTGTTCGGCGTTGGTTGGCGCGGCGCGGTCGGCGTGCATGATCTCGTCGCAAAGCCAAAGTTCAACGCCGCGCGTGGCGATTCGGCCATCATGGCCATCGGCTTCCCGGCGATCATGGCCAACATGGCGTTGACGGTCAGCTCCGCCTATACGCTCCGAGTTTTCTCCGATTTCGGCGAGGCGGCGATCGCGGCCTCCGCGATTATCGACCAGCGTTACGCCGGTCGCCTTTGGGGTTATCTTCGCCCTCACCGGTAGAATCGGTCCGATCATCGGCCAAAATTACGGCGCGAAACTGATGGGGAGGGTGCAGCGGGCGCTGACCAATTCCTTCATCCTCTCGATCGGCTACGTGCTTCTTGCCTGGGCCGCGCTCGCGCTGTTCGCCCCAGCGCTCATCGATGCCTTCGATGCCAAAGGCGACAGCGCGCAATACGTCGCCTTCTATTGTCGCTATGGGGTCTCGGCATGGCTTTTCCTGGCCTGCCTGTTCGTCGCCAACACCGCATTCAACAACCTCGGCTTTCCGGTGCTGACGATGGCCTTCAACTGGGCGCGGGCGACGCTCGGGACAATTCCGTTCGTGACCATCGGCGCGCGTTATAGCGACGGTGCAGGGCGGCCTGATCGGCTTCGCGCTTGGCTGCGACAGTGTTCGGCCTCGTTGCGGTTGCGACCGCCTATGCGGCCACGCGGCGGCTGGCGAAGGCGATTGACGGCGATCGCGCGGGTCCGCAGCTTGCGGGTGCAATTGACGGACGAAAGGCAACGCCGCCATGACGCCGAGCGCCGTCGTGCATGGCGCGCGGGGTGGGGCGGCGGTCGCCAACCTTGGCGACCGGTTCGGCCTCGCGCTGAATTGCTGCAGGCGCCCTTCGTTGCATTGTCGCGACGGCGCCGCTGTATCGCGGGTCGCCGGCTCGCCGGCCGCGGGGTGAAGCGCCTGAATGGCTCGCGATGTCGTCGATAGTGAAGTTGTCGAGAGTCGCGCGATGCGCTGGTCGCCTGGCTCGAGTCCGGATGCAAACCGGCGGGCCCGTGGCGGGTCGGCACGGAGCATTGAAAGAATACCGGTCTCTCGGGCCGATCGTTCACCCGTCCCCTACGGCGGCGAGCGGGGGATCCGCGCGCTCCTCGAGGGCATGGGCCA
>CAVXHJ010000025.1:0-168790 GCA_963761435.1 uncultured Alphaproteobacteria bacterium
AAGGCGAAGTCCGGCCTCTATCTGCCCATCCGCAAGCGAAGCATGCTCAAACGCTACGGCCGAAGGTCGGACCTCGTGTGATCCCCGCTCGCGTTCGCTTCGTAGTAGGTTGCGCGCAAGGAGAGGAGGCCGGTCTGCGAGCGCTTGTTGTCGCCTATTTGGCTGCTCTCGCTGTCTTCTGCGGTCTCGACCTCGTATGGCTGAGTTACGCGGGCGAAGCGATCTATCGCCCGGCGATCGGGGAACTCATGCGCAGCGGATTCGACGCGCCGGCCGCGGTTGCGTTCTATGTCATTTACGTTGGAGGCCTTGTTGTTCTTTCGATCCGTCCGGCGGCGGCCTTGACCCAGGCGGTCAGCCGCGGCGCGGTCTACGGCTTCTGCGCGTACGCCACTTACGACCTCACCAACCAGGCGACCTTGAGGCATTGGCCGGTGACGCTTTCCATCATCGACATGGCCTGGGGAACCCTGCTGTCGGCTGTAGCCGCGGCCTGCGGCTATCTCGCTTTCGCTAGGGCTTCGCGAACGACCTCGGCGGGCGGGGCCAAAACACGCTGACTTTCCGGGCGTAGGCGGCGAATTCCGTCGGCCGCGAGCGGCTCAGATGCGCTTCGAGCGGCGGCACGCCAGATCCATGAACCAGCACAAGGTACATGACCAGCGGTCCGGAGAGCGTGAGCCAACCCGCCGGATATCCGAATCCGATCGCCATGATCGGGTAGGTGAGCCAGCTCAGCCATTCGAAGAAGTAGTTCGGATGGCGCGACCACGCCCACAGCCCCCAATCGCAAATTCGGCCTTGATTGCCGGGCGCGCTCTTGAAATTGGCCATCTGCTGGTCGGCGATCGCCTCCCCCGCGAAGGCGAGGATGAAAACGGCGAGCGCGAGCCCATCGCGCCAATCGAGCCGCGGCCGGGGCGCGCCGGCCGCGAAATGCGCCGTCAGCGCCAAAGGCCAGGACGCCGCCGCCTGCGCTTGCAGGAACAGGAACAGCCGCCGCGGGGCCGCGGCCCCCCAGGATTGTTTCAACGCGGCGTACCGCGGGTCGTCTCCGCCGCGGATCGCGCGCCGCCAAAGGTAAACGCCGAGACGCAGCGACCAAAACGCGAGCATCGCCGAGACCAGGGCGCGTCGCAGGGGATCCCCATTGGAGACCCACGCCGCCACGACCCCGGCGAGCCCGGTCGCAAACGCCCAAATGCCGTCGATGCGCCCGGATTGCCCGGTCGTCAGCCCGATGCGCCACGCGAGCGCCATAGCCCCGGAAAGCAACAGGGCGACAATGATCGCAAGCCAAAGCTCGCCCATCATATGCCGATCAGCGCCTGAATCAGGCGGCCGATCCAGCCGCTAAGCCGCAGCTTCCCCTCGACCGCGGCGACGCAGACGCATTCGCCGCCTTGATCGACGATTGGCTGGTGGCGGACGTCCTCGTCCATCTCGACGCAATCGCCGACGCGGTACTGGCCCAGCAAGTCGGTGAACGAGCCTTCGAGCACCTGGGTATATTCCGTCCCGGAATGGCCATGATGGGGAACGGGCTGTCCGGCCGCGACCTTCAGCATGATGACATTGGCGTCCGGCGCTTCCGGCAGAGTGAGCCGCCGCCACTGGAACCCGCGACGGACCGACCGCCACGGGCCGAGGTCATAGGCGTTGAGAGGGGGCGGCAGATCCGGGTGAAGCACGCGCGGGGTTGCTTCTGAACGCGGATCCTCCGTGTCGAGCCGGGACAGCGCGCGCGCAAAAGCGTCCGGGTTCAACCGGCTCGGAGACGCTTCCTCCAGCATTGCCCCGCCCACCGCCTCGAATGACCGAAGCCCCTCGCGGCACTGCGCGCATCCGTGAAGGTGGGTGGCGACGACAAGCCGTGGTCCCGCGGCAAGCGTCCCGGCCGCCAGGCGCGCCAGACTTACTTCTGAAGGATGGTGGGTGGTCACAGCTCTCGCTCCAGGATGGCGCGGATCTTGGCCATGGCGAGACGGGTGCGCGACTTGACGGTGCCGAGCGGAAGCGAGAGCTCCCTCGCGATTTCGGCATGCGGCTTCTCGGCGAAGAAAGAGAGCCTCAGCACGGTCGCCTGCTCTGGCGAAAGCGTCGCCATTGCCCTGCGCACCCGCGCGTCCCGCTCGTTGGCCAGAGCCGTATCCTCGACGGAAACTTCAACGCGCGTCGGCATTTCCCTCAGCGCGGCGACGCCCACGTTCGCGCGCAGTGCTTTTCGCGCCACATCGACCCGCAGATTGCGGGCGATGGTGAACACCCAGGTGCTCACGCCCGCCTGCGCCGGATCGTAAAGGGCGGCCTTTCTCCACACGGTGACCATAGTTTCCTGCGAGATCTCCTCGGCTTCCGCGGCGCTCAGTCCGCCTCTTTCCATGAAGGAAGCGATACGTGGGGCAAAATATTGGAACAGCCGGCCAAAGGCCCCGCGATCCTGCCGCTCGGCGACGGCCTTCAGCCATCGTTTCATGTCGTCGGCGGAGGGCGCGGGCGCAGCCATAGCGTCCGACCTATTCCGCAAAGGTCCGGGGCGCGCAAGGGCGCAAGTCACGCACACATCCTTCGGTCGACCCGCATCCTACGTGCGAGAGCCCGAAACGGATCACAGCTGATCCGAACGCCGCGGCGCGGCGTATCGCACTGAGACCGGAGGCGCGATTTTGAGCTCCCATCGATCAGGCCCGCTTCGCGTCGCCGTTATCGGCGGCGGGATTTCCGGGCTCAGCGCCGCATGGCTCCTTGCCAAGACGTGCGACGTGACCCTCTACGAAGCTGAGCCGCAACTCGGGGGCCATTCGGACACGTTCGACTGGGATGGCGCGCCAGTCGATTGCGGCTTCATTGTCTACAATGAGCGCACCTATCCGAACCTCACCGCCCTGTTCGCTCACATCGGCATCGAGACGCGCGAAAGCGACATGTCGTTCGCGGTTTCGATAGACGATGGGAGAATCGAATATTCCGGGGCCGGATTGCGCGGCCTCGTCGCGCAGCGCGCCAACCTGTTGCGGCCGCGCTATTGGTCGATGCTGAGCGATATCGTGCGATTCTTTCGTGAGGCGCGGAAGGACGTTGGTCGTGAGGATCTCGGTTCGCTTGGCGCCTATCTCGATCGGCGCGGCTACGGGCGGCCCTTTCGCGATGACTATTTGTATCCGATGGCGGCGGCGGTCTGGTCCACTCCGGCAATGCAGGTTGGCGAATATCCGGCGGAAGCGTTCATTCGCTTCAACCTTAACCACGGCCTGCTCGATCTCACCGACCGTCCGGCCTGGCGAACCGTGGTCGGGGGGAGCCGCGTTTATGTCCGCGCGCTCGCTCAGCGCTTGGGGCGCGCGCTGTGCGGCCGGGCCGCCGTTGGGGTGCGGCGGACGGAGGAGGGAGTCGAGATCGCTGATATCGCCGGCGAGACGCGGCGGTACGATCGGCTTGTCCTCGCCACCCATGCCGACGAGGCCTTGCGGCTGATCGAGAGGCCGACCGGCGAGGAGCGCGACCTTTTGGGCGCGTTCCTGTATATCCGCAACGACGCGAGGCTTCACACCGATAGGCGGGCGATGCCCCGCCGGCGCGGGGCCTGGGCGAGCTGGAATTACATGGCCCAGTCACACGCGCTTGGACGGTCGTTGTCGGTCACCTACTGGATGAACAGTTTGCAAAGCCTGCCCGGCCGCCCGCCTGCATTTCTGTCGCTCAATCCGCTGTTCGAGATTCCTGAATCGCAGATCCTCCGCCGGGTGCGGTTCGAACATCCGATGTTCACCGACGCGACGCTCGCGGCGCAGAAGCGGCTGTGGTCGCTGCAGGGCGTCGGCGACATCTGGTTTTGCGGCGCCTATTTCGGCTTCGGGTTTCATGAGGATGGGCTTCAGTCCGGCCTCGCGGTCGCCGAGGAGATCGGCGGCGCACGACGGCCGTGGTCGGTCGAAGGCGAAAACGACCGTCTTCAGTTCGGCTCCTCACGTCGCGCCGCCGAGCGTTGGGCGGCCGCGCCGTGATCGAGCCCGGACTTTATGTCGGCTCGGTCATGCATCGGCGGGCGCGGCCGCAGCGCCATCGATTCGAATATCGCGTCTTCTGGCTCGTTCTCGACCTCGATCGGCTTCCCGAGACGGCGAGCGCGCTCAGGCTCATGTCGATCGAAAGTTTCAACCTCCTGAGTTTCCGGGCCCGCGACCATGCGGACGGCCGCGACGGGTCGTTGCGCGACAAGATCGCCTCACTGGTGAGAGCCGCCGGCTTTGCAGCCGACGGACCGATCCGGCTCCTGACCATGCCGCGGGTGCTCGGCTACGTGTTCAACCCGATCAGCATTTACTTTTGTCACGACATTCGCGATTCCCTGACCGCGATCGTCTGGGAAGTGTCGAACACATTCGGGGGGCGCCATTCCTACGTAATCGGCGTCGATGATCCCGACGCCATGCTGCATCGGCAGCGCTGCCCGAAAGAGCTTTACGTTTCGCCGTTCATCGGCATGGAGGTCGAATATCGATTCCGCGTCAGCCTTCGCGGCGACAGGCTCAATATTGGAATCACGGATCACGACCGCGACGGGCTCCTGATGTCGGCGGCGATGACCGCGGAGCGGCGCGCTCTGACCGACCGGGAGCTCTTGGCGGCTCTCGTCCGCATCCCGTTCGAAACAGCTAAGGTGACAGCGGCGATCCACTGGGAGGCGCTGCGGCTGTGGCTCAAAGGCGCGCGGCCCATCAAGGCGCCAATCGGCGATCAGAAATCCATTGAACGCCATTCGGCGAGCGTTCAACCTGCCGCGGAGCGGGTCCCCGCCGGACGGAACGCTGGTTCCGTCACTCTCGATTCACACCTGCGAAACGCAGGCCGATGAACGCGAAGAGCGACGCGGCGGACAGGATGTTCAGTTCGAGAAACCGTCCGAGTTGATCGCCAGGCAACGCATAAAGAGGGGCGCCGCCGATGAGTCGAAAGACGAGGAAGGCGACGAATATCAATCCGATCAGAATCCGGCTCCACCAAACTTCATTTGGCCGGAAGGCGAGTGCGGCGAGCAATCCGCAGGCAAAGAGGAAGAGTTCGGTTCCCGAACCTGTTCCGAACACCTTGGTCGCGAGCAGCGTGTCCGCCAACCCGATGACCGGCGTCGCCACCCGCGCCGCCAGCGGCGCGCGCGGGGCGAGGAAAGGCACGGCGGCGTAGAGGGGGGCCGCGATGAGCGTGGCCAATGAAGCCTCAAATCCGCCGCCGACAAACCACCAGATGGTGACGGGGTAGAAAGGCTTGTTGGCCGCGACCAGCCAAGCCACAGCCGCATTGGCGGATGCGATCGTGTCGATGCGCTCCCGATCGGGCGTCAGTCTGAATCCTCTGGTCACCGCGGCGCCAATTCGTTCGCCGCCCCTTCCAGGCCGGCAATTTTTGGCGACCCCATGGCCGATCTCCGCGGCGGAATGCCTGTCGTCTCCGGGAGGGACATACGATTGAATCTGGCTCGCGGATCGCTAAAGAGCCGACGCGGGAGCCCGTGGGGGGCCACACCGAACCAAAACAGCCGCGCCGTCGTATAATCCACCTGAAATCGAGGCTTATCTCTTGCTGCCGAGCCGCGAATAAATAAGGTCTGGGGGTTATGACTGAAGTCGAGAATCCGCGGTTGGACGGCGCCGGTGAAACTGCCTCGATGTCAAACGGGAGCTGGGACCCGCGAGTACGCATTTTGGCGCGTCTGCTTAAGGGGCTGCGCTACGGCACGCTGACTGTAATCCTTCCGTCCGGGGAAAAGTTCGTTTGCTTCGGAGCCGAACCCGGCCCCGAAGCGAGCGTGGTGATGCATCGCTGGCGGGCGCTGCGGCGCCTTGTCACTGGCGGCGACATCGGCTTTGCGCAGGCGTGGATCGATGGAGATTGCTCGAGCCTGGACTTGACCGCCCTCATCCGGCTTGCGGCGCGCAACCTCCATGCGCTGGGCAAATCCACCAAAGGATCGCTTCTTGCCCAGTTTGCGGCGCGCCTTCGGCATCTCTCGAACGCCAACACCAGGCGGGGAAGCGCCCGCAACATCATCGCCCACTATGATCTCGGCAACGACTTCTTCCGGGTCTGGCTCGATGAGGCCATGATCTATTCGTCCGCTCTCTGGGACGGCTCGACGCCCTCGCTCGAAGCCGCTCAGTCGCGGAAAATCGAGCGCGTTGTCGAACTGCTCGAGATCCAAGGCGGCGAGCGGATCCTGGAGATCGGCTGCGGCTGGGGCGCCTTGGCCGCCCGCCTCGTCGAGGCCGGCGCAGCCCACGTCACCGGCTTGACGCTCTCGCCCGCGCAACTCGGTTTCGCCCGCGACCTCGCCGAGACTCGCGGCCTGGCGTCGCGGATCGATTTTCGCCTGGAAGACTACCGGGACACCAAGGGCCGGTTCGATCGCATTGTCTCGATCGAAATGGCCGAGGCGGTCGGCGAAGCCCGGTGGCCAACCTACTTCGGCAAGATTGCGCGCTGCCTTGAGCCGGGCGGCCGGGCGGTCCTTCAGGTGATCACCATCGCTGAAGAACATTTCGACCATTACCGCCGGTCCGTTGACTTCATTCAGCGGTATGTATTTCCGGGCGGCTGCCTGCCGTCAAAGACGGCTCTCAAACAACAGTTCGAGCAGGCCGGTCTGCGCCTGGTGAGCCACGAAGCATTCGGCCTCTCCTACGCGCGCACGCTCGCGGAGTGGGGGAGGCGCTTCCACACCAGATGGCCGGAGATCGCGGCGCTGCAATTCGACGATCGCTTTCGCCGTCAGTGGGACTACTATCTGAGTTATTGCGCTGCTGGGTTTCTGGAGGGGGTCACCGATGTCGGTCTTTATTGCGTGGAGCGGGCAAACAGCCCCCTCCACGTCAAAGTCGCGAAGCGCGATCAGGCGAACGGCGCACGCGATCTCTAGGGCGGGGGTTTTGGTCGGGGCGCTGGCGGCGCTCGGTTCGGCGGACACGGCCTTCGCCGCCAGCCAGACGTTTCTCGGCAATTGGGCCCGCGGCGACGGCAAGACCCATATTCGGGTCGAACCTTGCGGCGGGGCCTTTTGCGGGGTCAACACCTGGGTGAGGCGCGGCGACTCCGGCGAAAAGGTTGGCGATAGGCTTGTCGCCAAGGTCAAGCCGGCCGGGGCGGCGCATTGGACGGGCACGGCTTTCGATCCGCAGCGCAATCGCCATTATTCAATGCGGATCTATGTTGCCGGTCGACAGATGACAACCGAAGGCTGTGTGTTCGGCGGCATGATGTGTCAGAGCATGCATTGGACGCGGCTCGGTCGGTCCGACTGACGCCGCGCGATCGGACCGCACGAGGCGGAAGATCAGGTCAATGCCGCCAGGTCACGAACATCAGCACGCCCGCCGCAACGATCGTCGCCATTGAAATCAGGTAGG
Organism: uncultured Alphaproteobacteria bacterium; assembly: GCA_963761435.1. GTDB lineage: Bacteria > Pseudomonadota > Alphaproteobacteria > Rhizobiales > Beijerinckiaceae > Roseiarcus. The sequence continues at coordinate 7,401 of CAVXHJ010000025.1, forward strand.
CGGCCTGGAGCGTGATGGTCTTCCAGAAGAGCAGCCTGGACAGGAGCGCGCATCGACCGGGCAGGTCTTCCGCCTCTGCCGCCGGATCGGCGATGAACTCGAAATCCTCAGCCGTTGAATGGCGCCGGATCGGGAAGCGCCCGCGCCCCTGGCGTGGAAACCGCGGATAGACGGACGCGAGCAGACAGAAAAAAATCACGATGAATGGCGCAAGCAGGACCGGAACGCCGAGATACCACGGGTAGTTCTCACGAAACCCCAGGACCGTGCCCATCATGATCGCGACAAAGAGAACGGCGATGTTCGCCTTGATGTCGCTGAGGCGAATGGAATCGCCGTAACCGGCGATCAGATTGCGCAGCTGTGCGTCGCGATCCTTGGGCATCAACCGCCCCCCGACGCCGGCGGCCGGGCTCTCCGTCGTCCAACCGGCCTCGGCGACACGACGCGCCCGTCAAGCGAACGGATCATTCCTTGGCGCCGCGGGTCAGGCATACCACACATACAAGAGCAGGAATATCGTGCCGACAATGCTCACCATCGACACAATGAAACTGATTCTTATGTAAAGGGTCTTCCACCACAGCAGTTCCGAGAGGACCGAGCACCGGAGCTTCAGCTGCTCAAGCTCATCGTCGAGCTCGACGACAGTCGCGAAATCGCCTGGCGTCGCGGTGCGCGAGACCACAAAATGCTTCGCGCCGCGCTTGGGGTAACGCGGGATGAGCACCGCAAACAGGCACAGGTACACGACAAGGAAAGGCAGCAGCACGAAAGGAATGGGCAGATACTTGGGGAAGTGGGTGTAGTTCCCCAGCACCGGACCCATCATGAAGGCGACGAACAGGATCGCGATATTGGCCTTGAAATCGCTGGCTCGGATTGCGTCGGTGTAACCTGCGATCAGGCCCCGGTAGGCTTGCGCGGGATCGCCAGCGTTCTTATTCATCCGACAGCCGGACGCTCCACAAGGCTACCGGGGGATGATCCGCCCCCGCCAAGGCCGCGCCACGCCCGCAACCCGGAGCGCCGAATTGGCGTGAACTCTGACGCCCTGTCAAGATCGGTTAAATCGCGACTTGCGCCGAGGGGATTTGGTTGGCAAAGCGGCGGGGCTCTCGCCGCAGCCGCCGTCGCGCGAGGTCAGAGAATCAAAAGCCGAAGAATTCGCGGCGCAGGGCGTCCTCGTAGAGGCGCTTTCTATAGGCGGCTTCCTGCTGCTGCTTGGCCGCGCGAAAATACGCCGCCTCCCAGTTGTCGAGCTCGGCGACGTTGTGGTTGCCGGACGCGAGCTCCTCTTCCTCGCGGATCGCCTTGACCCACTTGTCGACCGCAGCTTTGTAGTCTGCCTGCAATCGATCCAGTTCCTGCTGAAGATCCGCTGAAATATCCGTCATGAGCGCTCCCTGCCCATTCTGGATTAGCCCCGCGTCATGAACAATATACGACACTAAGACCGGCCGCCCTTGCGGCGTTGGCCTTTCGCCGATCATTGGCGTCGGCGATCCGCAGTTCGCCGCTCAGCCACTCGGCCATTCCGGTTCGCCCTTGAAATCGGGCTCGATTACAGCCGGTATTGCTCGTCGTCGACCTTCTCCATCCAGTCGACCGCCTTGCCGTCGAGCTTTTCCTGGATGGCGATATGGCTCATGGCCGTGGTCGGCGAGGCCCCGTGCCAATGCTTCTCCCCCGGCGGAAACCACACGACGTCGCCCGGCCGGATCTCCTCGATCGGGCCGCCCTCGCGCTGGACCCGGCCGCAGCCGGTCATGACGATCAGGGTCTGGCCAAGCGGGTGGGTGTGCCACGCCGTGCGTGCGCCTGGCTCGAAGGTCACCAGGGCGCCGGCGACGCGCGCCGGACTGGGCGGACTCATCAGCGGATCGATCCGGACCGCGCCGGTGAACCATTCCGCCGCTCCCTTGCCGGAAGGCTCGGACCCGCTTCGCTTGATCTCCATGCGCCGCTCTCCTTTTGATGCGGCTCGCCGCCCGGCCGCCGCTCCATTTTTCGGGGGCGCCCCGCTACGTCAGCCCCTGGCAGGGATCCTGACTCTTCCCCGGCGCCTCACCACAGCATAGTCCAGGAGAGGGCGGCTGCTTCAGGAGGGAGCTTGTTTTCGCCCTCCGATTTCTGCCAGTCGAGCAAGAGGCCGCGAAACCCGCCCCGCTTCGGATTCGCGCTCTCGATCAAGTCGTTCATCAGGCGAAGCCGCCTGACCAGCGTCTTCATGAAGCCGACCGCGCGCGCCGGATTCTCTTCGATCGCGGCGACGAACTCCTCGTAAGAGGCGGCCAGGCACTCCGTGTCGCTCGCCGCCCTGATTGTGGCGGATCGCGGCCCAGGCTCGATCAGGCACATTTCGCCGAACACTTCGCCGGTCTGCAGCATGCCGACGGTCCTGGCCTTGGCGCCCCGGCCGATCATGACCTCTACCGTCCCGCTGACGATGAAGAACGCGGTATCGCCGTCGTCGCCTTCGGCGATGATCGTATCTCCTGCCTTGAACGAGACGTTCCGCATGCTTTGGCTCCAGGGCGCTTCGACTTCACAGCCTATGTCTATATCAGGTCTGAACGCTGCCAAGGACCGCCGAGGATTCCGATCGCTCCCCTTTGCGGCCAGCGAGAATCCCGCGTCGGCGCTTGCCGTTCCCGGTCGAAATTCAGCCTCGCCCAAGCTTGCCCCACCAGGTTGCGTTCGTCATGCGCACGGCCAGGGATTGTGACGATTCGCACCCGATCTGACGCTTCCGCCCAAATCCGCCCGATTTCAGGGTAGCGCGGTGTCGAAACTGATGACCAGCGCGCCGCCTTCCCACGGCCCGAGGCATCGGCTGCTCTTGAGCACGGCAATGCTGGGGACGCTATGCCTCGGCTATGGGCGACGCGCCTATGCGGACTGCGCCCCCTCCGGCCCGGCCGGGACTTACGTCTGCTCGGGATCGACGAGTGTGACGCAAAGCCTGAGCCCCAATCCGGCTGCCGCGCCCCTGGTCGTCACCACCAGTCCTGGCTTCAGCATCGCGACGACCACGGGCGATGCTCTCGATCTCACGACCACCGCCGCCGGAACAGGCCTCAGCTTTGCCGACAGCAACATCTCGTCGATCGCCGGCAACGGCTACGGGATCAACGCGACGAATTCGGCGCCGGCGATCTCACGATCACGACCACCGGACAAGTCAGCGGCGGCGTTCTCCTGGGCACGACCGCCTCGGGCATTCAGGCGAAGAACTATGGCGCCGGACTGACGATCAGCGCCGCGGGCGTGGCCGGCGCGAACTACGGCATAAGCGCGCTGAACAAAGGCCTCGGCGCCTTGTCGATCACGGCTACGAGGCCGGTCTACGGCAATTACAATGCGGGCATTGCGGCGAAGAACTACGGTACGTCGCTTACCATCAATACGGCTGCGGTCGTTGGTGGAAGTGATTCTGTCGCCGACGGCATTTACGCCCTTAACCAGGGCGCCGGCGCGCTCTCGATCACATCCAACGGGCCGGTCGCGGGCTCCGGCAAGGGCATCGAGGCGAGGAACTATGGCGCTTCGCTGACGATCAACGCCGGCGCCGTTTCTGGGGGAACGATCGGCGTCTATGCGGTAAACCAGGGCTCGGGCGCGTTGTCGATCACCACCACCGGCCAGGTCCTCGGCGGCGCACGCGGCATCATCGCCCGGAACTATGGGACCTCGCTTTCGATCAATGCCGTCGACGCAGCCGGCGCAGTCGTTGGCGTCGCCGGCTATAACCACGGAAGCGGCTCGCTCACCATCACGACGACGGGGACGGTAAGCGGGGGCGCGATCTACGGATTGCTCGGCAAAGGCTACCAGTCCGGGCAGGGGATCACCATTGAGGCGCAGAATGTATCGGGCGGGCGGGACGGCGTCGTCGGCGTCGACTACGGCGGCGGCGTGTTGTCGATCACGACCACAGGGACCGTCAGCGGATCAAACGGATCAGCCATTTTCGCCTATAGCGCCTATGGGACCGGACTGACCGTCAAAACCTACGGTTCGGTCACCGGCTCATCGAATGGCGTCTACGCGAAGCTCGGCGCCTACGGGGTGGTGACGCCCCCGACAGGCGCATTGTCGATAACCGCCGCTGGAACGGTGACGGGAACGACCGGGGCGGGAATCTATGCGCTGAATTTCGGCCAGACCGGCTCGACGACGTCAATCACCGTGACCTCGACCGGTCTTGTCAAGGGCAAGATCGCGGGCGTCCTCGCCTATTCGAAATATGGCGCGCCGATCGCCATCACCAACAATGGCGTTATCCAGAATCTCTCGGGCGCCTCGACCGACGTCGCTATCGCGACCAGCGGCGGCGCGGCCACGATCGTCAACAACGGAACGATCACCGGCGTCGTCAATATCTCAGGTCCCGCGGTTAGCGCCATGACCAACAACGGGACCTGGAACACCGCGGGGGGAACCAACGCCTTCGGTGGGGCGGACACGCTCACGAACGCCGCCAGCGGCACGATTGTCGCCGCCGCGATCGGGGCTACAACCCCGGTGACGACGACATTCAACGGCCTCGCGACTTTCAACAACGCCGGCCTGATCACGATGGGCAACGGCGTGCTCGGCAACCGGGTCGTCATCGACGGCAATTTCGTCGGCCAGGGCGGCACGGTCGCGCTCGACACGCAGCTTGGCGGGGACGCTTCCCCGACGGACCAATTGGTGATCAACGGCAACGCGTCGGGCGCGACGCGCCTCCTCGTCACCAATGTCGGCGGCCTCGGCGCGCTGACCACCAACGGCATTGAGGTGGTTGCGATCAGCGGCACATCGACGACGACCGCATTCAGTTTGGCGCAGCCGGTGGAGGCGGGCGCCTATGCCTATACGCTGGTCGAGGGCAGCGGCGGCGCCGGCAGCGAGAACTGGTCGCTCTCGTCGACCCTGACGCCCACGCCCACCCCAACGCCAACCCCCACGCCAACGCCAACGCCAACCCCCACGCCAACGCCAACGCCCACTCCGACACCAACTCCCACGCCAACGCCAACACCAACACCAACACCCACCCCGACGCCCACGCCAACACCACACCAACCCCACCCCTACGCCAACGCCGACGCCAACGCCTACCCCAACGCCCACGCCAACCCCAACCCCGACCCCAACCCCAACCCCAAAACCCACGCCAACGCCCACCCATCCGCCGAGGCACAAGCCCGCGCCGACGCCTGATCCGCTGCCGACGCCCACGCCCGCGCCGACGCCTGCTGTGAAGCCGTCGCGCGCGGGCCTGCCGAACTATCGCGACGAAGTTCCGGTCTATCTCGCCATGCCCGAGCTCGCGAATGAGCTCGGCTTCGCGCTGATCGGCAATGCCGACGCGCGCATGGGCGGGGGACGCCAAGACTTCACGCCGCCGGCGCCGGGCTTTCGGGCCGAGGCCGCCCCGTGCGAGTCGCTTTCGCTGGCCGACGCCCAGCGGGCGATTGAGGCAGGGAGCGTATGCGCGACGCCCTCGGAGCGCGCCACGCGCGATGCGCAGGAACGCGCTGACGTGGACCAGGCCATTCGGAACAATCTCATGTGGGGCCGGGTCCTCGGCGCAACCGGCGAGCAGCAGCCGGGCGCCGCTGCAAGCCTCTCATTTTCCACGCCTTTCCTGAACGGCAAAGGGCCGCAATACAGCGCGAGCTACGGCGGCTTCGAGGCAGGGGTCGACCTCTGGCGACAAACCAGCCGCGACGGTGCGCATGACGACGCCGGCGTCTATATCGGCTATCTCACGGCCTTCGCCGACGTCGATCAGGTCTATTCCTCGGCGAGAGCCGGCACGGTGACGATGAACGCCTATTCGGGCGGCGCCTACTGGACCCATTTCGGCCCGCAGGGCTGGTACGTCGACAGCGTGCTTCAGGGCGCCTGGTTCGGTCAGGCCCACGGCGGCACGACCGTTACGGGCATGAATGTTTCAGGCTCCGCGCTGACGGTTTCGGTCGAGGCGGGCGATCCGATTCCTGTCGCTCCATCCTGGACGATCGAGCCGCAGGGGCAGGCGATCTACCAATATGTCGCCCTGGGCGCCAATGCCGACGCTTACGGCCTCACGAGCTTCCCGGCCGCCAACGACTTCCGCGCGCGGATCGGCGCGAAGGCGTCCTATGTGGCCACGGACGGCGCGAATGGGACGGGCCTCCCGGCGACATTCTGGGGCCGCGTCAACCTCTGGCATGACTTCGTCGCAAGCCCGCCTTCCGCAACCTTCGCAACGCTCGCGGGCCTCGATCCGACGACGCTCAACGGGACACTCGCAGGAACCTGGGGCGAGATCGAGCTGGGCGCCAACGCGCGCCTCACGCGCTCTCTGAGCCTCTATGGCTCAGCCTTCTACGATCGTTCGATCGACGGCGCCGCAAGCTGGAGCGTCGGCGGCAGGATCGGGATCAAGGTGGAGTTTTAACCGGTCCCGTCATCGCGAGCGAATGCGAGGCAATCCAGAGACGAAGGCCGCGGCGGCGGCTCTGGATCGCCGCGTCGCCCTTCGGGCTCCTCGCCGATGACAAGTCCGCTCGAGCGCCTTTGGGCTACTCCTCGAACCGCTCGCTTGTCCCGATCGATTTCGGCGGGGCGATCGACGGGTCGGGCTTCTGGGCTTTCAGCCCCGGGTCGCGGAAGCGGTTGACGATCGGATAGCGCCGGTCGCGGCCGAAGTTCTTCGGGCCCACCTTCACGCCGGGCGCCGACTGGCGGCGCTTGTATTCGGCGAGATAAAGCAGGCGCTCGACCCGCTGCACCGTCTCCGGGTCGTAACCCTCGGCGACGATGTCGGCGATCCGCATCTCCTTTTCCACCAGGCGATGCAGAATGCCGTCCAGCACCGGATAGGGCGGCAGCGAGTCCTCGTCCTTCTGGTTCTCGCGCAATTCCGCGCTCGGCGGCTTGACGATGATGTTATGCGGGATCACCTCGCCGTCGGGGCCGAGGGCGCCTTTGGGCTTCCAGCGGTTGCGCAACTCCGACAGCCGGAAGACCTCCATCTTGTAGAGGTCCTTGATCGGGTTGAAGCCGCCGTTCATGTCGCCGTAGAGCGTCGCGTAGCCGACCGACATCTCGGACTTGTTGCCGGTCGTGACCACCATGGCGCCGGTCTTGTTGGAGATCGCCATCAGGATGAGCCCGCGCGCCCGGCTCTGGATGTTCTCTTCGGTGATATCGCGCTTCCTGCCGGCGAACATCCGCTCGAGCGCATGCTCGACGCCCTCGACCGGCTCGGCGATCGGAACGATATCGTAGCGGATTCCGAGCGCTTTCGCGCAGGCGGCGGCGTCGGAGAGCGACTCGTTCGAAGTGAAGCGATAAGGCAGCATCACCGCGTGCACCCGCTCAGGCCCAAGCGCATCGACCGCCATCGCGGCGCACAAAGCCGAGTCGACGCCGCCGGACAGGCCGAGAACCACCCCGGGAAAGCGGTTGTCGTCGACATATTCGCGCAACCCCAGAACGCAAGCCGCATAGTCCGCTTCGTCGCCCTCCTCGACCACCGCGCGCGGACCCTCGACACAGCGCCAGCCCTTGTCGCCGCGCTCCCAAACCGTTTTCGCCACCATCGGCCGGAACGTGGGCAATTGGGCGCCGAGACTGCGGTCGGCGTTGAGGGCGAACGAGCCGCCGTCGAACACGAGCTCGTCCTGGCCGCCGACCATATTGAGGTAGATCAGCGGCAAGCCGCTCTCGACGACGCGCGCTGCCGCGACATTCTGGCGAATGGCGAGCTTGTCGCGCTCGTAAGGCGAGGCGTTGGGGACGAGCAGGATTTCGCCGCCGGTTTCGAGGATGCATTCGACGGGATCGGGACCCCAGATGTCCTCGCAGATCGGCACGCCGACGCGCACGCCGCGAAACACGATCGGCCCCGGCGACGGGCCCGGCGCGAACACCCGCTTCTCATCAAACACGCCGTAATTGGGCAGATCGACCTTGAACCTGACCGCCTCGATCCGCCCGCCGGCGAGGAGCGCCGTCGCGTTGTAAAGCTTGCCGTCCTCGACCCACGGCAGGCCGACCAGCACAGCCGGCCCGCCGTCGGCGGTGTCCCGCGCGATCTCGTCGCATGCGGCGCGGCAGGCCTCCTGGAACGCGGGTTTCAGCACCAGGTCCTCGGGCGGATAGCCGGAGAGGTAGAGCTCCGGCGCCATCACGATGTCGGCGCCGAACCCCGCGGCCTCCTTGCGCGCTTTTCGCAAACGGTCGCGGTTCCCCGCGATGTCGCCGACGATCGAGGGAATTTGCGCCAGCGCAATGACCAGGCGGTTCGTGACGGGAGCGGGCATGGGCGAGATTTAGCGCGGGGCGCGGGGCCGGGGCAAACCCGCCCGCCCCCGGTGCGCAGCCTCGCAACAATGGAGGAAGAACCATCAGGGGATCGCGCCGGGCCGAATAATCGCCCTAGCCACGATATTCATGTGGCGCGGGGCTGAGGAGGAGGAGCAGGAGCAGGAGCAGGACAGAGATTCGCCTGGCGAGCGATCATTCCTTTGACCGCAGCTCGGGAAACTTGCCGCCGGCGTCAACCTTCAGCCTCCCCAAAATAACGCCCAGGTCGTAGTGGTGATACTCAGCGGGCACAAAGACATCGGTGGCTCGATGGCCTTTCTGCGGGTCGGCGATCGGTCGTGCGCGAACCTTCTCATCAGAGTTTATTTGTGCTGCCGCCAAGATCTCGCCATGCTCATTAAACACAACGTGCAATCTCATCGGACAACTCCTCATGGGCCGGGACGACGACAGCAAACCGGAACGGAACACCTACGTGTTTGTCCGCCCAAGGTTTCTGTCGCGATCATCCCGGCCCATTGAGGAGTTGTCCTATGGGCATGGGGCGCCTCGTTTGGCCCACCATTTTCCGTAAAGTCGTCATCAAGGACCAACCCGCACAGTCATGTTCATGCCAGATTTGACGAAATTTTGCAACTATATCGTCAAGCTTATCAGTAATTACGGTTCTAGTCAGAAATTCATCCAAAGATAATTTCTGGATTTGCCTCGACTGAAGGCGCAAGAATTACTTAGTCGTTACTGTGCATTTTAGGTGGAATTACCTACCGCCTCAGAAGGGACGCAAAACAGCGGTTTTTGTCGCGGTCAGCGCAAAACACCGGCGATGTTCCCGGCCGGGAATGCGGGAATACGGTGGGAATACCGAAAATACGGAATACGGTGACACATGCATATTTTATGTTTTGCGGCGTCGCAGATTTGGGAAATATGCAAGTGTCACCGTAATCCCCGTAATCCCGTAATCGTAATCCACCCCGGAGACCATCGCCGAAGCGGAGCCGTCATCGCGAGGAGCGAAGCGACGCGGCGATCCAGGAGATCGTTGGGCTGCGGCGGCCCTGGATCGCAACGCTCCGCTCGCGATGACGACATCGGTCCCGTTGACGCATGCATATTTGCGATTTGCGGCGGCAGATTGGGGAAATGTGCAAGTGTCACTGTATTCACTGTATTCCCACTGTATTCCCTGTATTCCTGTATTCCTGCGCGCTCATTTTCGCAGCTTGTCGATTGCGATCCACCGATCACTGTCCGGCTTTTTGATCTCCCAGTAGCCCCATCCGTCTAGTGACACGGGCGCGCCCCTCTTAGATCGCGCAACGCCGCCCGCCGCTGCAGAGGGCGTCCGGTAGATAGCGCCGCCAACATGCCATGCGCCCTGAGCGATTTCGCCCGCATGGGTTTGGCCGTTATAGCTCATCCGAAGTTTGGTTCCGTTCGGCAGCATGACCCCCTTCCATGACCAGCCCCCCTGATCGGCGCTACCCGCACCGTTGAACTGCGTCGTGGCGACACCCGGCAAACCCGCTACGTCCCGTAGAATGTCGTTGTGAGTCTGCGCGAACGACGTACGGCGACTTTCGAGAAAGCGATACACGTCAACATCAACTTCGATTGGTCGGAGCTGCATGGTTCCATTATCCTTGCGTTACTGGAATTAATATTATTTTCAGCAATGCCAGTTGTCAAGGGAATTTCCCACTGAGTGGCTTGCCGTACAACGGCCTGTGAGAAATGGAATTATTGCCACGCCCCCACCGCCCGATTTCCAAAACCGTGCGAACTGCCCTATTTCCTCCCCCTCATGCGCCCGGGCCAATTCCCCGGCCCAGCGGGAGAAGGCTGAGCCATGAAGCTGCCGAGCCAGATCGGCCCCATCCACTTCGTCGGCATCGGCGGCATCGGCATGTCGGGCATCGCCGAAGTCCTCATCAACCTCGGCCATAAAGTTCAGGGCTCGGACCTCTCCGAAAACGCCAGCGTCAAGCGCCTGCGCGAGAAGGGCGCGACGGTTCATGTCGGCCACGACAAGGCCAATCTCGGCCAAGCCGCGGTGGTCGTCGTCTCGTCGGCCGTCAGGCGCGACAATCCGGAGGTCGTCGCGGCGCGCGCGCGGCGCATTCCCGTCGTGCGGCGGGCGGAAATGCTCGCGGAACTCATGCGGCTCAAGCAATGCGTGGCGGTCGCCGGCACGCATGGCAAGACGACGACAACGTCGCTGGTGGCGACGCTACTGGAAGCCGCCGGGCTCGATCCGACCGTCATCAACGGCGGCATCATCAACGCCTATGGGACCAACGCGCGGCTCGGGGCCGGCGAGTGGATGGTGGTCGAGGCCGACGAAAGCGACGGCACCTTCCTCAAGCTGCCCGCCGACATCGCGGTCGTGACCAACATCGATCCCGAGCACCTCGACCACTTCGAGACCTTCGAGGCCATCAAGGACGCCTTTCTCGCCCTGGTCGGGAACCTGCCGTTTTACGGCTTCGCCGTCATGTGCCTCGATCATCCGACCGTGCAGGAGCTGGTCGGGCGGATCGAGGACCGCCGCGTTCTGACCTATGGCGAGAACCCGCAGGCCGACGCGCGCCTTCTCGACGTCAACCTCGCCGGCGGGCTCACCCGGTTCTCGGTCCTGATCCGCGAGCGGGCGACGGGGCGCGCGACCTTCATCGACGATCTCGCGCTGCCGATGCCAGGGCGCCACAACGCCCTCAACGCGACCGCGGCGATCGCGGTTGCGCACGAGCTCGGAGCGCCCGTCGACGTCATCCGCAAGGCGATCGCGAGTTTCGGCGGCGTCAGGCGGCGCTTCACCCGCACCGGGACATGGAACGGCGTCGCCATCTACGACGACTACGGCCACCATCCCGTCGAGATCGCCGCGGTCTTGCAAGCCGCGCGGGCCGCGACCGAGGGCAAGGTGATCGCCGTCGTGCAGCCGCATCGCTTCACCCGCCTTGCGTCGCTGTTCGACGCTTTCGCCGCCTGCTTCAATGACGCCGACAGCGTCATCGTCGCCGACGTCTACCCGGCAGGCGAAGCGCCGATCGAAGGCGTCGACAAGAAGGCGCTCGCGACCGCGATCGCCGCCCACGGCCATCGCCACGCGCTGATGCTGCCGGCGGTCGAGAAACTCGCCCCCATCGTGCATGCGCTGGCTCAGCCGGGCGACACCGTGATTTGCCTCGGCGCCGGCTCGATCACCCAATGGGCCTATGCGCTGCCGGGCGAACTCGCGGCGCTCGACAAGGCTCCGGCGACGCAGCGCCCATGAGCTTCCCCGACCTTGTCGAGGAGGTGAAGTCGCGGGCGCCGAAGCTCCGCGGACGCCTCATCGCCAACGCGCCGATCGCCGAGACCACCTGGTTTCGCGTCGGGGGACCAGTCCAGGTCCTGTTCTCCCCGGCCGACGAGGACGATCTCGCCTGTCTTCTGGCCAGCCTGCCGCGCGAGACGCCGGTGACGACGATCGGCCTTGGCTCGAATCTCATCGTGCGCGACGGCGGCGTCGAGGGCGTCGTTATCCGGCTCGGGGGCAGGGCCTTCGGCGCGGTCGAGATCTCGGACGGAAGCCGGGTCGCCGCCGGGGCCGCCGCGCCGGACCAGTTCGTCGCGAGGCGCGCGGCGAAGGCGGGCGTCGATGGGCTTGCCTTCCTGCGCGGGGTCCCGGGCTCGATCGGCGGGGCGCTGGTCATGAACGCCGGCGCGCATGGCGGCGAGATCAAGGACGCGCTGATCGAGGCCCGCGGATTCGACCGGAGCGGGGGGAAGCGCGTTTTCTCGAACGCGGAACTAGGCTTTTCCTATCGCCACAGCGCGTCGCCCGAGGATGTCGTGTTCACCGGCGCTTCCTTTCAGGGCCGCCCGGGCGATCCGGCGGCGATCGAAGCCGAGATGGAGCGCATCACCCGCGCCCGCGAGGCCTCTCAGCCGATCCGCGAGAAGACCGGCGGTTCGACCTTCAAGAATCCGCGGGACATGAAGGCCTGGGAGCTGATCGACAAGGCGGGCTGCCGGGGCTTGCGGCTCGGCGGCGCGGAAGTCTCGACCATGCACTGCAACTTTCTCATCAATCTCGGCGAGGCCACGGCCGCCGATCTCGAAGCGCTCGGCGAGGAGGTGAGGCGCCGGGTTCTCGAGACGAGCGGCGTTGCGCTCGAATGGGAGATCAAGCGGATCGGCCGGGCTCTCGGGACCTAAGGGCAACTGGCGCCGACTTGGAATCGTCATTCGCGAGGAGCGTGAGGGCGTTCGGAAGAACGCCCGTCTTCACGCTCGCGAATGACGAGTCTGGCTCCACCCAAACGCAACAGGCTTTAAGATCATGTGACGCTCCCCCGCGACGCCGCCGGCCCCCTCAAAATGCGCGGCCTCACCCGTCGCCCATTCCCCTCGTCAAGCGCATCGGCCGCAAAGCAAGTGAATGGCGTCAACTGTCCTCCGGCGCACAATTCGTGCAAAAAAGAGAGAGCTGGGGCGCGAGCGCCTGCCTCGCAGGGAAATCATTCGAGGCGGAGGCTTTTCTTCGGGCGCGGCCATATTCGCCGCCGCTACGGGTCAATTGAGCTGACCGATGCGGCGGGCCTTCGAGAGTTTATTTCTGAGCCGGTTTCAAGCGATCGGCAATTGACCGCTTGACGGCGAAACAGCGCCTCGTGCGGATCGCCGCTGGATTTGTCGCTCTTATCGCGTTGGCTGTTGTGGGGAAGGAATCGGGAGCATGGCGGAGGTGGCGGACGGCGCCATCAAGGCGTCATGGCCGGGCTTGTCCCGGCCATCCACGCCGGGCCGCCGCAAGAACAAGTCCCGCCTCGCCGCGACCGGCAGGAAGGCGGACGGTCGTCGTTCGTCGAACCCTTGCCGTCATGGCCGGGCTTGTCCCGGCCATCCACGCCGGGCCGCCGCAAGAACGAGTCCCGCCTCGGCGCGACCGGCAGGAAGGCGGACGGTCGCAAGGCTTTTCGCGCTTGCCTGCGTCGATGCGCTGGGCCTTCGTGGATGGCCGGGACAAGCCCGGCCATGACGCCTTGATGGCGCCGTCCGCGACCTCCGCCATGCTCCCAATTCCTTCCCCACAACAGCCAACGCGATAAGAGCGCGAATTTTGGCTCTTATGGCGTTATGTGTTGGTGGACCGGTTTGCTGTTCGTTCGTCGAACCCTTGCCGTCATGGCCGGGCTTGTCCCGGCCATCCACGCCGGGCCGCCGCAAGAACGAGTCCCGCCTCGGCGCGACCGGCAGGAAGGCGGACGGTCGCAAGGCTTTTCGCGCTTGCCTGCGTCGATGCGCTGGGCCTTCGTGGATGGCCGGGACAAGCCCGGCCATGACGCCTTGATGGCGCCGTCCGCCACCTCCGCCAGCTCCGATTCCTTCCCCACAACAGCCAACGCGATAAGAGCCGGATTTGTCTTTGCGAAAATCAGAAATCATGCTACCTTGGCGCGGTCGGTGGCTCAGGCGGCCTTGCGCGGCGCCAGCCGTGGAGAAAAGAGCGGTTTTTGCCCGGAGTCGCTGCAAGCCATTGAAAAGGCTCAATTCGCGGAAGGGTTTTGCTTTGATACCTTTCCGCGTTCCTTTGCTGGGCTTCCGGCTTTCTTTGCCGGGCTTCCCGCTTTCTTTGCTCGGCTTCCTCCGGGCTTGGCCGGATCTCGACTGACCCCGCCTCCCGGGCCCGGGCTCACGCCCGGGGCAGAGCCGCCATCGCGGAGGCGCTCGGCGCGGGATGGGCATGGCGGCGCGCCTCCTCGGCGGCCTTCAGATTCGCCTGCCTCAGCCGCTCGCCGTCCTCGTCGAACAGGAACGTCAGGAACACGTAGCGCCGGCCGCGCCTGACCTGCGACACCTGATGCAGGATCGAGGCGGAGAACACGACCGCCGCTCCGGGGTCGGCCTTGAAGGTCCGCGGGCTATACTCGGGAAACGAGATCTCCCCGCCGTCGAAGTCGGCGTTGAGATTGATCGAGACCGCGAACCGGCGATGCGCCACCGATATCCCGGTGTCGTCGCGATGGGGGCCGAAATGCCCGCCGGTTTCGGCGTCGTAGCGCGCGACGAGGTCGCGCTCGATCCGGGTGACGGCCATCTGGAACGCCTTCCTGATCTCCGGAGCGATCCGCCGGCCGATGCGGGTCCGGACATTGGCGATCAGGCTCGGGTCGGTCAGCGTGAAATCGCGCCGGCGCTTCCAGCCGTCGTCGAAGTTCTCGACCGAGCGGCCTCCCCTATCCTGCATGAAGCCGCTTTCCCTTGCCTCCCCGCGTTCGAAGCACGCGACGAGATGGCGGCAAAGCTCGGGCTCGAAAACATTGGCGAGGATGAGAATCGGCGCGGGCCGGCAGGCGCCGGGGGCCTCGCCCGATGGCGGCGCCTCGACGAGACGCGCCATGACCCGGGCGCCGTCGTCGAGCGGCGCGACATCGCTCACGCGCAGCATCGGATCGAGGACGACCCAGGCCCGCGCGACGCCAAAGGCGCGAGCCAGGCTCTCGCCGTCCCACAGAAAGCGAATTCAGCGGGAACCGCGCCTCGAGCTCGCTCCGCGCGATTGAGCCCGAATTCGGAGACGACAACGAAGAAGGCGGCCCTGCCGTCGTCGACCAGGCGCCGGTTCGCCGCCAATGTCCGCAGCGCGGCGTCCATGTCGGGACCGGTGGCGGAGCCGACAAAAGCGAGCGCGACGGCGCGGCCCGGAAACGAATCGAAGGCGAGGCGGTCGCGCCCCCGATTGAGGAGAAAAGCGCTGTCGCCCTTTTGAGCGCCGGGTTTGAGCGCGAAGTCGACGGGTTCGCTCATCGGGGCTCCACGCGATTGGCGATCGGTCGAGGCTAGCGGGGAAAGCTTAAGGCTTGGAGACGATCGAAGCCTTTCACGCCCGAGCTTTTCCGCACGCCGGCCCGGGGGGTTAACGTATCGTTAAGCCGTTGGACTTAATCGTGTCTTAACTCTGCGTCTTCGCGCAATGTTAGGGAATTGGCTGGCGATGAAGTCCCTCGCGGTCCGCAGCATGGATCGGCAGGCCGGCGGCCCGCTCTGCGGCGGCTCCGCCGATGCGCGCGCCATGCTGAGCGGCGAGATCGAATGCGTTCCCGCTTCCCAAGCGTTCGACGATTATGACGCAAAAGACGGCAAAGGCGACACGCATCTTACCACGCGGGCAAATCTTAAACCGAATATTTACTATAAGGCCCAAGACTTAAACCTCGGAGCCCATCGGCTTCCGGGTTGTCGCGGCCTCCGCCGCGCCGACCGCGATCTGGGCGGGAAGGCGGGCGAAGAAGGCGAACCCGTCAATCTTGGAGTTGGCGACCGGCCTGGCGCGACGGAAACGTCGCCCGCGCCGGACAGGACCGTCCACGCAGGCTCTTCGTTCGATGAGCCCGTTGCCTGGATGGTGGAGGACGCGGCGTGCGATTGTTGAGCGGAAGGCTCGGATGGGGACAGGCGGGGCGGCCCGCGCTTGCCGGCGTCGCCGTTGAAGCGCGCCCCCATAAGGTGCTGCTCCGCGGCGAGCGGTCGGCGAAGGCGTCGCCGCGCTGGCGCTTCGGGCTGGACCGTCCCGCTCCGCGCAAGTTCGAGATCGCGCTGACCGTCGTCGTTCTCGCCGCCGCGGCTCTTTTGGGCGCCGAGCGCGGCGGGCAGCTCGATGCGTTCGTCGCGCAATACGGCGGCGTTGGCGATTGGTTCGCGCGCACCCTCGGCCTCGGGGTCGAAGTGGTCACGGTTTCCGGCGCGACCCACCTGAGCGAGCCCAGAATCCTGACCATCGCTGGCATCGACTCGCGGAAATCGCTGCCGTTCTTCGACGTCGCCGAGGCGCGGGCGCGGCTCGAGGCCGATCCGCTGGTGAAACAGGCGAGCGTCCGCAAGCTCTACCCGAACCGCGTCGTCATCGACATCGTCGAGCGCACGCCCTACGCGGTCTGGCAACAGGATGGCGACGTGCGGGCGATCGCGGCCGACGGCGCGCCGATCGACGAGGTCAACGACGACCGTTACGCCTCCCTTCCCTTCGTCGTCGGCGAAGGCGCGAACGGGCAGGTCCGCGAATTCGCCGCCCTGCTCGATGCGATGGACGAATTGAAGCCGCGCGTCGAAGCGGGCGTGCTCGTCGGGCAGCGGCGGTGGAACCTGCACTTGAAGTCCGGCATCGACGTCAAGCTGCCGGAAGCCGATCCGGAAGCCGCCGTCGCCAGTCTCGTGCGCCTTGAACGCCAATCCCGCATCCTGGAGCGCGATGCGCTCGCCATCGATTTGCGTGTCCCGGGGCGTGTGTTCGTGCGTCTGTCCGAGGATGCGGCGGCCGCCTGGGCGGACAACCACGCGACAAAGAAGGCGGCTGAGCCATGAGCGCGAAGCCGCACGCTGCGCGAATGCGCCAGATCCCGCCGCGAAAGAGCGCCCTCCTGGCGGTGCTCGACATTGGCGCTTCAAAGATCGTGTGCCTGATCGCCCGGCTGACCCCGATGGAGCCGTCGGAGGCGCTGCGCGGGCGCACTCACCGATGCAAGGTCCTGGGCGTCGGCCATCAGCGCTCGAACGGCGTCAAGGCTGGCGCGGTGGTCGACCTGCAGTCGGCCGAGCACGCCGCGCGCCTGGCCATTGACGCGGCGGAGCGCATGGCGGGCGTCGAAATCGGCGGCGTCATCGTCAACATGTCCGGCGGACGCCTGGCCTCGCGCCGGCTCGGCGCCGATACGGCGCTGCGCGGCAAGACCGTCGCCGACCATGACATCCAACATGTGCTCGAGGCCGCGGCGCTGGCGAGCGCCGAGCCCGCGCGGAAGATCCTGCATGCGCTTCCGACCGCCTTCAGGGTCGACGCCACCAGGGACGTCCACGATCCCAAGGGGATGGTCGGGAGCGAACTCGGCGTCGATCTTCATTTCGCCACCTGCGATTCGGCGGCGGCGCGCAACCTGATGCTGGTCATCGAGCGTTGCCATCTGCGGGTCGAGGCGATGGTGGCCACGCCTTACGCCGCCGGCCTGTCGACGCTGGTTGACGACGAGGCGGATCTCGGCGCCGCGGTGGTCGATTTTGGCGGCGGCTCGACCACGGTCGGCGTCTTCTCCGGGAGGCGGCTCATCCACGTCGACGCAGTGGCCCTCGGCGGCGTCCACATCACCAGGGACATCGCCCGCGGGCTGAATGTCTCGGTAAACGACGCCGAACGCCTGAAGACGCTCTACGGCGCCTGCGTCGCCTCATCGTCCGACGACCGCGAATCCATCGCCGTGCACCGGCTCGGCGACGACATGGAGCGTCCGAGCCACCTGCCGAAGTCCGAGCTCACGCGAATCATCCGCCCGCGCGTCGAGGAGATCCTCGAGCTCGTGCGCGACCGGCTCCGCGCTTCGGGATACGCCGCCCAGGCCGGCCGCAGGCTGGTGATGACCGGGGGGGCGTGCCAGCTGACCGGGATGGCCGAGCTTGCGCGCGCGACCATCTCCAACCAGGCGCGAATCGGGCGGCCGCTCGGCGTCGAGGGGCTGCCCGAATCGGGCAAGAGTCCCGCCTTCGCCGCCGCGGTCGGCTTGATGGTCTATCCGCAGGTGGCGGGCCTCGAATTTCACGAAGTCACGCGGCAGTCATCGCGACACCATCAGGCCGGAGGCGGCTACGCGGCGCGGGTCACACGTTGGCTCAGGGAGAGTTTTTAAGGGCGTTAGAGGCGCTCGCCGGAGGCGAGGGCGTGGGTGAAAGCGAATCACGCAGTCAAATCGGCGCCGGCGGGCGTCCAACGCGATGAGGCAAGCATGTCGATCAATCTGAAAGCGCCCGAACTCAGGGAATTGAAGCCGCGAATCATGGTGTGCGGGGTCGGCGGCGCCGGCGGCAACGCGGTCAACAACATGATCGTGTCCGGCCTCTCCGGGGTCGATTTCATCGTCGCCAACACCGACGCGCAAGCGCTGACCTCCTCGCGCGCCGAACGGATCATCCAGATGGGCCTCCAGGTGACGGAAGGGCTGGGCGCGGGCTCCAAGCCTGAAGTCGGCAAGGCCGCCGCCGAGGAGGCGCTCGAAGAGATCCGCGATCACCTCGCGGGGGCCCATATGGTGTTCGTCACCGCCGGCATGGGCGGGGGAACGGGCACGGGCGCCGCGCCGGTCATCGCCCGGGCGGCGCGCGAACTCGGCATTCTCACCGTAGGCGTCGTCACCAAGCCGTTCCATTTCGAGGGCGGGCGGCGGATGCGGGTGGCGGAGAACGGCATCGCCGACCTCCAGAAAGCGGTGGACACGCTCATCATCATTCCCAATCAGAACCTGTTCCGCGTCGCCAACGAAAAGACCACCTTCGCCGACGCGTTCTCGATGGCCGACCAGGTTCTCTACTCCGGCGTCGCCTGCATCACCGACCTCATGGTCAAGGAGGGGCTCATCAACCTCGACTTCGCCGACGTGCGCTCGATCATGAGCGAAATGGGCAAGGCGATGATGGGCACAGGCGAGGCGGCGGGCGACAAGCGCGCGGTGCAAGCCGCCGAAGCGGCGATCGCCAACCCGCTGCTCGACGAAACCTCGATGCGCGGGGCGCGCGGCCTCCTGATCTCGATCACCGGCGGCAACGATCTGACGCTCTATGAGGTGGACGAGGCGGCGAGCCGCATTCGCCAGGAGGTCGACGAGGAGGCCAACATCATCCTCGGCGCGACCTTCAACTCCGCGCTCGACGGCGTCGTGCGCGTCTCGGTTGTGGCTACGGGCATCGATCAGGCGGCGATCGCCCAGATCGAGCCGGTCAACTTCCAGCCCCGGGTCGACCCGATGGCGCGCCCGCGCGTCTTCGCGCCGCTGAGCTCGGTGCGCCTGACGCCTGTCCAGGCCGAACCGGACGTTGCTTCGGCGCCCGGCGCCTACGACGGCGCCTACCAGCCGGAAGCGGCGCCGACGGGCGCCTTTCCGGAGCCGATCGAGCCCCGGCGCGAGATGGAGGAGGAAGATTTGGAGTCGGACGAGTTCATTCCGCCCGCCCCGGAGCAGCCCGCGGCTCGCGCCTCCCGCATGCCGCAGATCGAGGACCTGCCGCAGATAGCGCAGAAGGAGCTGCGCGCGATGCGAGAGGCCCCGAGCGCCGTTCCCGTTCCGGAAACGCGGCGCCGGTCGCTGTTGGAGAAATTGGCGGCGTTCGGGATCACCCGCCACGAGGACGAGCCTGCTCCGCCGGCGCCAGCCCCGGCGCCGGTGACGCCGCTTCACCGGCCCCATGTGGCGGCGCAAGGCCACGGCGACCTCGGCCGCATGCAACCCCGTCAGGCGCCGCCGCGCCAGACAGCCGGCGATTCCTACAGCCGTCCTGTCCAGCGTGCTCCGGTTTCCGAGGACGATCACCTCGACATTCCGGCGTTCCTGCGCCGGCAGCAAAAGTGATTCGGCCGGCCGCGAAGCCATCGGCTCGCGGCCGAACCGGCCGGGATTCGGCCTCGTGCGCACGGTTAATAGAGCGTAAATCTTTTAAATGATTGAAATATATCGGCTAAATATTGGCTTGGGCATTGTAATTTTTGTTCACCAAAGGTGATTTGGTCCGTCGGGTCGGCGCCCCTTAGTGTGGCGGTTTAGGAGCTGTCGCCGGACTTTTTGGCGGCGGCGGGGCGGACGGCGATCGGCGATTGAGGCGGAGCTTGGCGCTCCTTGTCGCCGCCGATGCCGCGAATTCGGGGCCGGGCGCAAGTCCGGGAACGGGTAGAGATGCGGTTTGGGTTTCAGACGACGCTGCGCAACCGGGTAGCGATCAACGGCGTCGGCGTACATTCTGCGGCGCCGGCTCAAGTCATCCTTCATCCTGCCGACGTCGATACCGGCGTCGTTTTCCTCCGCACCGGGTTGCCTGACGGCCGCGAGCGTCTACTCGAGGCGAGGCGGGTCAATCTGGCGCACACCGCCCTCTGCACCATGCTCGGCGACGCCTCCGGCGCGAGCGTCTGCACCGTCGAACATCTTCTGGCCGCCCTCTCGGGTCTGAGGGTCGACAACGTCCTGATCGAGATCGACGGCCCCGAGACGCCGATCATGGACGGCTCCGCCGCCGATTTCGTCAGCGCGATCGATTCGGTGGGCCTCGTCCAACAGGGCCGCACGCGCCGCCACCTCAAGATCGTCAAGCCGGTCAGGGTCGATCACGACGGCGGCTTCGCCGAGTTCCTGCCGGCCGAACGCGGTTTTCGCCTCGACGTCGAGATCGATTTCGAATCGCCCGCGATCGGACGCCAGCGGCGGGTGTTCGACCTTGATCCGTCGACGTTCCGCCGAGAGATCGCCCGCGCCCGCACCTTTGGCTTCGTCCGCGACGTGCAGAAACTCTGGCAGGCGGGTTACGCGCTCGGTTCCTCGCTCGAGAATTCCATCGCCATTGACAACGACACCGTTCTCAATCCTGAGGGGTTGCGCTTCGCCGACGAATTCGTTCGCCACAAGGCGCTCGACGCTGTCGGCGATCTTTCGCTCGCCGGCGCGCCGATCATCGGCCTCTACCGGACCTATCGCCCGGGCCACAAGCTCAACGCGCTCGCGCTCGAGGCGATGTTCGAACGCCGCTCGTCCTATGAGATCCTCGAAGCTCCCACCCATCGCGCCCCGGTCATGGCGCATGGGGCCGGCGCCCACATGCCTGCGGCGGCTGCGGCCTTCGCCGCCCCAGACTGACCCCTCCGAGCGGCTCGCCTGAGGACGACTTTCGCCTCGCTTTCAAGCTCGCTGCGCCAATGGCCGCCATCCGCGCGATTGTGGAATGGGTGGCGTGCGCGCCGTGAGTGCGGTAAATGAGCCGCTTCGCCGCGCGGCGCCGCTCCGCCTCCTTCAACCGATCGAGTCTTCAAAGCATGGCTGACGTCGAATTTGGCCTCACCCTGTCCGCCGCCGCAAGACGGTTGGCGCGCCGATCGTCGGCTGGCGCCGTGCTCATCGCCTTCGCGTTCGCCGCGTCGTCCTGCTCAATGATCGACCAGTTCAACCCGTTCGGAGGCGAAAAGTACAAGATGGAGATCACGCCGGACACCCCGGCAAGCAAGACCTACGACCAGGGCCTCCAGAAACTGGCCAATGGCGCGCCGGGGGACGCGGCGAAGAAATTCACCGATCTCGGCAAGCAGTACCCAAGCTCCGATTGGGCGCGCAAAGGCCTCCTGATGACCACCTACGCGGATTATCAGGCCGGCGACTATACGAGCGCCGTCACCTCGGCCGAGCGATACCTCAAGGACTATCCCAACTCGCCCGACGCCCCATACGTCCTCTACCTGCAGGCGAATGCCTATTATATGCAGATTCCTGACATCTCTCGCGACCAGGATAATGCGGGGAAGGCGCTCACAGCGTTCAAGGCGCTGGTGGATAAATATCCGAACTCGGAATATGTCGAGGACGCCAAGTTCAAGATCAACGTCGCCGAGGACCAGCTCGCCGGCAAGGAAATGTCGATCGGCCGGTTCTATCTCAATCGGCGCAACTACACTGCGGCCATCAACCGCTTTCGCAACGTGCTCCAGTACTACCAAACGACCCGGCATGCTGAAGAGGCGCTCTATCGCCTCGTCGAGGCCTATCTCGGCTTGGGTATTACGGACGAAGCGCAAACCGCCGCCGCGGTTCTCGGACACAATTTCCCCGACAGCCAATGGTACCAGGATGCTTATAATCTGTTGAAGGGCAAGGGGCTCTCGCCGCATGAGTACGGCGAATCATGGATCTCGAAAATCTGGCACACGGTCGTTCCGTCCTGATCGGGCTTCGTCCATGCTTTCGCGCCTCTCCATTCGCGACGTGGTGCTGATCGACCAGTTGGACCTCGAGTTCTCGCCCGGGCTCACGATTCTCACCGGCGAGACGGGTGCAGGAAAATCCATTCTCCTCGATGCGCTGGCGCTGGCGCTCGGCGCGCGCGGCGACGGCGGGCTTGTTCGACACGGCCAGGCGCAGGGCCAGGTGACGGCGGTGTTTGAATTGCCGCGCGGTCACGCGGCGCATGTGTTGCTCGAAGAGCAGGACATCGCGCTAGGCGACGAACTGATCTTGCGGCGCGTCCAATTCGCCGACGGACGCACGCGCGCCTATGTCAATGACCAGAGCGTCAGCGCCCAGGCGTTGCGCACGCTGGCCTCGTCGCTGGTCGAGATCCACGGTCAGCACGACGAGCGGGCGCTCACCGATCCGTCCATCCATCGCGCCCTGGTCGACGCCTACGGCGGCCACGAGCCGCTGGTTGCGGCGACCGGCGAGGCCTACGCGGCTTTGCGCGAGGACGAGCGCGCGCTCGAGGCCGAGCGCGCGAGGGTGGCGGCGGCGGAAGCGGAGGCGGACTTCGCCGCACATGCCCACGAGGAGCTCACCCGCCTCGCTGTTCAGCCGAATGAAGAAGAGACGTTGGCCGCGCGCCGGCAGGCGATGATGCAGGGCGAGAAGGTCGCCGCCGATATCCGGGACGCGCGCGATCACCTGACCGGCGAAGCTGCGATCCTGCCGCTGTTGCATTCCGTCTCGCGCCGGCTCGAGCGCCGATTGCCCCAGGCGCCTGGGCTGATCGAGCCCAGCGTGAAGGCTCTCGACGAAGCGATCGAAGCCCTGGAGCGCGCCAATCGCGCGGTCGAGGACGCGATCGAAGCGAGCGGCTTCGATCCCAACGAACTCGAACGATGCGAGGAGCGGCTGTTTGCGTTGAGGGCGATGGGCCGCAAGCACAACGCCCCGATCGAAAGCCTGCCCGCGCTGGCGCAAAAATTCGCCGACGAGCTTGCCGCTCTCGCCGCCGGCCGGAATGAGGTCAGCCGCCTCGAGGGCGAAGTGAAAAAGGCCGCCGAGGCTTATCGCGCGGCCGCGGGCGCGCTCAGCGCCGCCCGTGAGCGAAGCGCGCGCGAGCTTGAATCCGCGGTTGGCGAGGAACTCGCGCCCCTCAAGCTCGAGCGGGCGGAGTTCACCGTCGACTTCAAGCGCGACGAGGCGATGGTTTCGGCGAGCGGGTATGACCGCGCCGAGTTCTTCGTCCGCACCAATCCGGGGTCGCGCCCCGGCCCGCTGATGAAGGTGGCGTCGGGGGGCGAGCTCGCGCGGTTCCTGCTCGCTATCAAGGTGCGTCTCGCCGAGCGCGGCACCGCGCCGACCCTGGTCTTTGACGAAATCGACACCGGCGTCGGCGGCGCGGTCGCCGACGCGATGGGCCAGCGTCTGGCCCGGCTTTCGGCGCGGGCGCAGGTTCTGGCGGTGACCCACGCGCCGCAAGTGGCCGCAAGGGCTCAAAACCACTATCGAATCGTCAAAAACGTCGTCGGCGCCGGCGAACGAGTCGCGACCCGCGTTTCGCGCCTCGGCGCGATCGACCGGCGGGAGGAAATCGCCCGCATGCTCGCCGGGGCCCAGATCACTCGTGAAGCGAGGGCCGCGGCCGAGAGTTCTGATCGAAAAGGCCGAATGAGGACGGGAAGGGACTTTCGCGCCGCCGGAATTGGCTTGCCTGGCCGCCCTCCTTGGCCCTATCAAGCCGCTTGCCGCGCGTTACGCGGGTTTTCGCGGCAGGGAGCCGCATGACCCCGGATGAGCCGCGAGCAACGACCGAGGATCGCCGGCGGGACCGCCTCGCCGCGTCCCTCAGGGAGAACCTCAAGCGCCGCAAGGCGCAAAGTCGCGCGCGCGCGCTCGCGTCGCCGCCGGGCGACGCGCCAGCGGCGCCGTCGCCGGGCCATCCGCGCAAGTGAGGGCGGGAACTCCCGGGCGACGGCCCGGACTGGATTTGGGCTAGAGGGACAAGGGGATGGATCGCATACAAATTCGCGGCGGCGCGGCGCTGAACGGCGTCATCCCGATTTCGGGGGCCAAGAACGCCGCGCTGCCCCTGATGATCGCCTCGCTTCTGACCGATCAGCAGCTCACTCTGGAAAACCTGCCTCGTCTCGCCGATGTCGCCCAATTGGCGCATATCCTCGGCAATCATGGCGTCGATTATTCGATCGACGGCAAGCGGGTCGGCGAGGACGCAGGCTCCGGCCAGACCGCGCACTTGCGCGCCCGTACGATCGTGGACACGACGGCGCCCTACGAACTGGTTTCGAAGATGCGCGCGAGCTTCTGGGTGATTGCGCCGCTCATCGCGCGGATGGGCGCGGCGCGCGTGTCGTTGCCCGGGGGCTGCGCGATCGGCACCCGGCCGGTCGACTTGTTGCTGATGGCGCTCGAGAAGCTCGGCGCCCAGATCGAGATCGACGCCGGCTATGCCGTGGTCAAGGCCCCAAAGGGCCTGACCGGAGCCGAGATTGCGTTTCCCAAAGTGACGGTCGGGGGAACGCATGTGGCGATGATGGCGGCGTCCCTGGCGCATGGGGCGACGGTGATCGGCAACGCCGCGCGCGAGCCGGAAGTGGTGGATCTCGCCGCGTGCCTGAACAAAATGGGAGCCCGCATTCGGGGCGCCGGATCTCCGACCATCGAAATCGACGGCGTCCCCCGCCTCAACGGCGCCCATCATCGCGTTCTGCCCGACCGCATTGAAGCTGGAACTTACGCGACGGCGGTCGCAATGACCGGAGGCGACGTGACGCTCGAGGGCGTCAGCGAGGACCTCTTGGAGGAGGCGCTCGACGCATTGACGGCGGCGGGCGCGACGGTCGCAAGCGACAATCGAGGCGTGCGTGTCAGGCGCAACGGCGCGGGCCTCAAGGCGGTCGACATCGCCACGGCGCCCTTTCCCGGCTTCCCGACCGATCTGCAAGCGCAGTTCATGGCGCTGATGACCCGCGCCCGCGGCGTTTCGCGCATCAAGGAGACCATCTTCGAGAACCGTTTCATGCACGTGCAGGAGCTTGCGCGCCTCGGCGCGAGCATCAAGCTCGAAGGCGACACCGCCATTGTCAGCGGGGTCAAGCGGCTGCGGGGCGCGCCAGTCATGGCGACCGATCTGCGCGCATCCGTCTCGCTGGTCATCGCGGGCCTCGCGGCGGAGGGAGAGACGATCGTCAACCGAGTCTACCATCTCGACCGCGGCTTCGAGCGGCTGGAAGAGAAGCTGGGCGCCTGCGGCGCCCAGATTTCGCGTGTCGCGGGCTAGGGCGATGGCGGCTGCGGGCGAGGCGCTCAAATTGGTCGCGCTCGACCGGGAAGGCCTTGGGGTCATTTCCGCTCACGTGCAGAACACCTGCGTCAAGCGAACCGACATGGCCTGGCTCCCGCAACAGCGCCGGTTCGTCGTTGCGGGGATGCGCTATGACTGGGTGGGGGCGAAGAGCGGGCCGGCGGAACGCGTCGCGAGCGTCCTCCGGTTCGACCGGGTGTTGAAGGTTTCGCATCTGGGACTCAAGCATATGGAGCCGGACGCGACCCTCAATCTGCTGGCGGTCACGTTCGAGAAGACCGATCCGCCGGCGGGCATAGTCATCCTTGCCTTCGCCGACGGCGCCCTGGTGCGCCTCGAGGTCGAATGCGTGGAGGTCGAACTCCGCGACATGGGCCCCCGCCACCCCGCCGAGGCGTGCGCCGGCCACGCCCTGACTGATACGTCGGCTGTTTAGCGCGTGGCGCCGTCGGGCGAGTTCGCGTATGAGGGGCCCTCACCCCGGCCGTCTCCCTTCTGGGAGAAGCCGGCGAGCGAAGCTCGCCGGATGAGATGAAGCGCCGCGACCAAAGCCCGCGTTGGAGAGTTCCTGTTAGCCATGGCCATGGCGCTCGATATGCTGGCGGCGGACTTTGAGCGGCGCTTCGCCACGCTCATCGCAGCCAAGCGCGAATCGTCGGCCGAGGTCGACGCAGCGGTCGCCGCGATCATCGCCGACGTGCGCGGGCGCGGCGACGAGGCGCTCGCCGACTATTCGCTGCGCTTCGACCGGCTCGACCTCGCCCGGCTCGGGCTAAGGATCGGCTCTGCGGAAGTCGAAGCCGCGACCGCCGCTTGCGACGAGACCGCGCTCGAGGCGCTGAGGCTCGCGCATGATCGGATCGCCGATTTTCACCGCCGCCAGAAGCCGGCCGACCTCCGCTTCACCGACGCGCTCGGGGTCGAGCTTGGCTGGCGCTGGCGGCCGATCGATGCGGTTGGGCTCTATGTTCCCGGCGGAGCGGCGAGCTATCCGTCCTCGGTGGTCATGAACGCCGTTCCGGCGAAGGTCGCGGGCTGTCGCCGGCTGGCCATGGTTGTGCCGACGCCGGACGGCCGCATCAATCCTCTGGTCCTCGCCGCGGCGCGCATAGCCGGCGTCGACGAGATCTATCGCGTCGGCGGCGCCCAGGCGATCGCCGCCCTCGCCTATGGCACGCAAACGATCGCGGCGGTCGACAAGATCGTCGGCCCCGGCAACGCCTATGTCGCGGCGGCCAAGCGGCGGGTGTTCGGCGTCGTCGGCATCGACATGATCGCCGGGCCGTCCGAAGTCGTCATTCTCGCCGATCGGGGCGCCGATCCCCGTTTCGTCGCCGCCGATCTCCTGGCGCAGGCCGAACATGACGAGGCGGCGCAGTCGATCCTCATCACCGATGACGCGAGCCTCGCGCGGGTGGTGGAAGAGGAAGTCAACCGCCAGCTCGCCGACCTGCCGCGGGCCGAAATCGCCGGCGCGAGCTGGCGCGACAATGGCGCGATCATCCTCTGCCCGACGCTTGAGTCCGCGCTGCCTCTCGTCGACCGCCTCGCGCCCGAGCATCTCGAGATCATGACCGACGATCCCGATGCGCTCGCTGGCAAGATCGCCAACGCCGGCGCGATCTTCCTTGGGTCCCATACGCCCGAGGCGATCGGCGATTATGTCGGCGGCTCGAACCATGTCCTCCCGACCGCCCGCTCGGCGCGCTTCTCGTCGGGCCTGGGCGTTCTCGACTTCATGAAGCGCACGTCGCTGCTCAAATGCGACGCCTACTCGCTTAAGGCTCTCGGGGCCGCGGCAATGACGCTGGGCAAGGCGGAGGGGCTCGAGGCGCACGCGCGTTCGGTCGCGCTCAGGCTTCACGCGAATCTCCCATGAGCCGCAAACCGGCCAGGAGCCGTAATCGCCTCGCCGAGGTCGTCCTCGACGAAAAGACGATCCCGCGCGGCGCGGCCGATGTCGATCACGAGCGGGCGGTGGCGATCTTCGACCTCATCGAAGAGAATGCTTTCGCCGTCCCGGGGCGCGACGATGGGCCCTATAAACTCATGATCTCACAGGAGGAGTCGAAGCTGACCTTCGACGTCAGGGCCGCGAACGGCGAGAATGCGGCCTCGATCGTCGTGTCGATGACCCCGTTCCGTCCGCTGCTCAAGGACTATTTCCTCGTCTGCGAGACCTATTATTCCGCCATCCGCACCGCGAGCCCCCGACAGATCGAATCGATCGACCGCGAGCGTACGACGCTCCACAACGAAGGCGCGGAGCTCATGGCCCAGCGCCTTGCCGGCAAGATCGACATCGACCAGGGCACGGCCCGGCGCCTGTTCGCGCTCGTTTCCGCGCTGCGCTGGAGGGTGTGAGCGCCTGCGGGCGCGCTTTGGCTCGCGGCCGAGACCATGCGGGCCGAGCTCTTTCCCCTTCAGCGACCGGGATCGGGGTGGGTCTCGGGTCGCAGCTGTGATACCATCGCCGAACCATAGTCATCGATCGTTCGCGGACCATCTGATAAATTGCTCCCCATGAGCCAGGACCAACTCTCAAATTCGGAACAGCCGGCGGACGATCTCGCGACGTCGGATATCGTCTATCCGTCCGCCGTACCCTTCGTGATCGTCCATTTGGCGTGCTTCGCGGCGATCTGGACCGGCGTCACCGTCGAGGCGGTCGCGATCGGCGTCGGTCTTTACTGGCTGCGGATCTTCGCCATCGGGGCCGGCTATCACCGCTACTTTTCCCATCGCGCCTATGAAACCAGCCGCGTCTTTCAGTTCATTCTCGCGGCGATGGCGCAGACGACGGCGCAGAAGAGCGTGTTGTGGTGGGCGGCCAACCACCGCGATCATCACCTCCATTCCGACACCGAACTCGACGTCCATTCGCCTCGCCATTTCGGATTTGTCTACAGTCACCTCGGCTGGATCTTCGCTCGTCGCCACGAGACGACAAATTTCACCAGAGTGGCGGATTTCGCCCAATATCCCGAGCTGATGTGGCTCCATCGCCACGAATTGGCGCCCGCCACCGTGCTCGCCATCGCCTGTTTCGCCTTGGCGGGGTGGCCGGGGTTTATCGTCGGCTTCTTCTGGAGCACCGTCGCGGTCTATCACGCGACCTTCTCGATCAACTCGCTCGCGCATGTCGTCGGACGCCGCCGCTATGTCACCGGCGACGACTCCCGAAACAACTGGCTTCTCGCGATTTTCACCATGGGCGAGGGCTGGCACAACAATCATCACGCCTTCCAGAGCAGCGCTCGCCAGGGATTTCGCTGGTGGGAATATGATCCGACCTTCTATCTCCTGAGGTTGCTCGAGCGGCTCGGCGTGGTGTGGAATTTGAAACACCCGACCCTTGAGGTCGTACAAAACCAGCATCGGCTGGGAACTCGGGTCATACGTCGCGCCGCCTCGCAGGTCGCCGAAAGCTTCAACGCCGAGCGTATCGCTGCTGCAGTCGCGGCCGCGCTGGGAAAGAGCGGTCTCGCCGATGTCCGCTCACGGCTCTCCCAGGTGCAGCCGTTTGCTCCCACGGAAGTCTTCAACGAATTGAGCCTGCCGCACATTCCCAGCAAGACGGAGATAGTGGGCCGCGCCCGCTTGCTGCTCGCGAACTCGCCCTCAATGGAGGACATCGCCGCGAAAGCGCACGAGCTTCTTCTTGAGGCGATCGGGACCCGGTTGGCGACGCTCGCCGCGCAATCGGCCGGCTGACCGGCTCGACTGCGTAATTGCCTCAGGGGCTTCCGCCGCCGTCCCCCAGCCACAGGGTCGCGTTTTTCGGATCGAACACAACTGTGCCGAAGAGGCGCAGAAACGAGGCGCCCAGCTGCGCCGCGGGCTCGGCCATTTCCGCGATCCCTCCACATGTGTCCGGCGGCTTCAGGATAAGATGGAAATCGTCGGTTCGCCCGACCGGCCTACCCTGCTCGTCTTCAATTCCAAGCGCGAGATCCCTGACCACATAACGAGGCCGGCGCTCGCGCCCGTCGCATGTCCAGACGTCGGTGTCGCCGGCGTGGTCGAGCTTGATCCCGCTCGCGACGAGGCGCTCGAACAGCGCCTGATTAATGTCGACCGAGTGGGAGTAGACAGCGTCCTCGTAGCCGGTGTCGATTTGCGCAAAGGCGCGGATATCCCCGAGACGCACGAAAACGACCGGAACATTGGGACGCCGCGTGCCGCTCGTCGAGTGGCCGGATGAAAAGAAGCCGTTCTGGGCGATCGGAACGAGGCCGCGCGCGATCAGCGTCTCTCCGCGGCATGGCTGGGTCCCCAGATAGGCCGCGTTCGCCGTCAATTGGACAGTCAGCCCGGACAGGAGGTTGGCGCCGATGACGCCGAGCTGGCCATTTTCCGGCTGCCGCAGCAACCGATAGCGCGCCAGATGAAAATCGCCTCGCTCGATGCCCGGCAGCGAAATCGCCGCCGTACGCGCCGCTCCTTCCGAGCCGCCGAAAGCGTCGGCTGACAATGAGCTCTGCGTCGCGCCGTAGTCGAGCAGGAATGCGCCGGTCTTGCCGTCGGCGGTAAGTTCGACATAGGGAGAGGAGCCGTTCGGGATATCGACCCTCGCGTATGGGCGCCCGCCGCAGAGCGCTCCCTGGTTCCGGTCTCCGATGTCCATGGCGCCGCCGAATATAAGAATGGCGAACGGCGCAAGCCAGAGCGGGACGGTCCTCAAGGACGCCATGGGCTCGGTCACGACCGCATTGTCAGCGGCGGAGGTCCTGTCGGGCGACCTCGGCCGGGAGCCACGGTGATTTCCCCAATCGTTCTGAGGCCCATCGGTGTGATATGGGCGTCTCGAGGGACGATGGCGAGGTCGGGGGCTTCGTGGCCGACCAAGTCTCGCTCTTCGTAAGCGAAAGGCGTCCGGCCCATGCGGTCCTCCGGCTCACCGATCAACTACCAGCTCGGAAGCCTCTATGCGGTGATGACCGCCTGCCTCTACGCGACCCAGGAGCCATTTTCCTTTCCGGCCGCCCGGCATCTGAACACCATGCAGTTCGTCTGCCTGACCCAGATCGCGCTGCTCATATCGTTTCCGTTGTTGATGGCCCGCCAGGCGAGTCGCCGCGATCTTGTCGCCCTGTTAAAAAAACCCGCCAATTACGGCTATCTGGCGGTTATCTTCGGCATCGGGATGACCGGGCTGTTGCTCTACAACCTCGGTCTCAGCCATGCCCATCCGATTATCGTCTCGGCGATCCTCAATCTCTCGCCGTTCTGGGCCGCGCTGGTCGCGCTCGTGATCTCGCGGGTGCCGATCCCGATTTCGCCTGCGACCTTCTTCGGCTGCT
The DNA here is from genome assembly GCA_963761435.1 of uncultured Alphaproteobacteria bacterium. GTDB lineage: Bacteria > Pseudomonadota > Alphaproteobacteria > Rhizobiales > Beijerinckiaceae > Roseiarcus. The sequence goes on from CAVXHJ010000025.1 coordinate 38,078, forward strand.
TCGCCGGCGCGTTCATTGGCGCGATGGCGGTCGCCTGGAGTCAGCTCGGCGACGCCGACAAACCGACGTTCGACCAGTTGGCTGACAATTTCGTCCACGGCAGCTGGGTTTACGCCATTCCCGTCCCGCTCTGTTCGGCGCTGGGCGGGACGCTGGTCGGCAGATGGTTCGGGAGATTCAATGAATCAGCCGCGATCGCCGCGAATTTCCTCTTCGCCAACGTCATCCTGATTCCGTCCTGCCTCGTCATCCTCTATCTGCGGAGCGAGCTCAATTTCGACCAGCTTCAAGCGATCATTCTGATGATCGTCGGCACCATCCTCGCCTCGTCCGTCGGGCGCGTTTTCTATCAGGTCTCGCTCACCGTCACTGGCGGGGACAACGGCTTCGTCACGATGTTCTGGAATCTGGTCCCGGCGCTGACCGCGGTCGTGTCGCTCATCCTGTCGCTGTGGATCGCCGATGAGCATTTCGCCATCAACCCGACGTTCTTTTTCGGCTCGCTCGTGATCGGCGCTGCGCTGCTGCTCTTCTCGCTGAAATCGTGGAGGCAGCCGGCTCAGCGCGACAGCGATTGAAGAGCGCCAAAACCCCTTTATGCTTCGATCCGCTTGTCACCCGTGCCGCGACGAGTGTTCCGGCAACGGCACGTCGAAGCAGCCATTGACCATCGCGATCATTGAATAGAAACCGCAAAGGGTGATGACCTCGATCAGCCCTTGCAGACCGAAGCGCGCGACCGCGCTATCGCTCAAAGCCTTGGGGATCGAGCGATAGGCAAGGGCGCAATCGGTGAGTTCGCTCACGAGGTCGAACGGCGCGGCAAAGGACTTGGCGCCGACCTCGATGGCGCTGATGAGCGCCTCGGGCAGCCCTGCGGCGCGGGCTGCAGCGACGTGATCGGCCCATACGAAGGCGACGCCCGAGCGCTTGGCGAGAACGAGCACGACGAACTGGTAGATATCGCGCGGAAGCGTCGATTCATATTTGTAATACCAGCCGAGCTGCTCGATCAGCCTGGCGAGCTGAGGATGGTTGAGCAGCGGAACATAAGGTCCGAGATGGTCGACCCCCTTGGCCCGGCGTCGCGTCAGGATGTCCTCGTAGATCGCGCGGCCTTCGCCGGTCAGCGTCGCGGTCGGATCGGGCAAACTCGCCATGGTCGAGGACCTATTCGTGATAGGACCACGCCCGCGCGCCGGCGCTGAAGTCGTAGACCGGCGTAGGGCAGTCCTTGTCCGCTTTGACGTCGATGACGACCGTGGCGTCGGCGGCGACCGCCTTCTGCATCGTCTCGCCCAGCGCCGCCGGATCGTTCACGGTCATGCCTTGAGCGCCGAGCGAACGGGCAAAGCCCGCCCAGTCGTGATCGGGAACCGTCGTCAGCTCCGAAGGCAGCGCCCCGAGCCCATGCGCGCGGAGCCAGACGTTGCCGAGCGCGCCGTTGTTCATGACCACGTAGATGATCGGAAGCCGGTAGCGCGCCGCCGTCTGCACCTCCATGCCGTGCATCTGCATGCAGCCGTCGCCGGTGATTACGGCCACGCGCTGTCCCGGCCTCGCGCATTGCACGCCGACCGCAGCAGGGATCGCCCAGCCCATGGGCCCGAGGTTGGTGGCCGAGATATAGGCGCGCGGCGCGTAGGCGCTCCAATAATGGCCCGCGAAGGCGCGGTGCGCCCCGGAATCGACCAGCACAATCCCGTCGCGCGGAAACGCCGCGCGCAGCGCGGTCACCGCGGCGGCGGGATGGATCGGTCGCGCCGAGCGATGGATATTCTCGGTGTCGTAGAGGCGCGGACCGGCCTTGACCTCGGCGACCCAGGCCCGCCGCGCCGCCTGGCCACCGGCGAGAGCCGCCGCCGGAGCGCCGTCATTGGCGGCCAAGAGATCGAGGAAGGCGTGGCAGCTGCCGGGAACCGTGTGGCCCGCGACGCCGCCTGCCGTGATCTCATGCATGTCGGTGTTGACATGGATCATCAGCGCCTTGGACTTCTGCTGCAGGGTCCAGTGCATGGTGTCGCGTTCGTTGAGGCCGGAGCCCAGGATCAGGAGCACGTCGAGCTTGGGATCGAGGATCGCCGCGGTTGCGTGCCGCGTGCCGGCATAGCCGAACACGCCGAGCGAAAGCTCGTGATCTTCCGCCAGGACGCCCTTGGCGCGCAAGGTGGTTGCGACCGGGAGCGACCAGCGCTCGGCGACCGCCTTGAGCGCCGCCGCCGCGTCGTCGTGCTCGATGCCGGCGCCGGCGAGGATGGCGAGGCGCGCGCCTTTGCCGAGGAGCGCAATCGCCCGCTCGGCGTCCGGCAGGCTGAGCGGCCTTACGCCGCGAAAGAAGTCGACGACGGGGCTGTAGTCCGCCTTGCAGTCCGCCATCATGACGTCGTGGGTCAGCGAGAAATGCACCGGCCCGCTCGGCTGCGACAGCATCGAGGTCAGGCCGTGGCGGAACATGTGGCTGAGGTTCTGGGGGCTCGCGAGGGTCATGGACAGGCGCGTCACCGGCCGCATGATCGACGTGTCGTCGAGGGAGGCCTGGCTTGCGTCCTGGAATTCGCCGAGCCCTTCCATGGCGATAGGCACTTCGCCGCTCAGCACCAGGACCGGCGACGAGTCGGTCCTGGCCGCCGCCACCGCGGTCGTCATGTTGCCGAGGCCCGGCCCGCCGATGCCAAGCGCTGCGCCGAAGCGGCCGCTGGCGCGGGCGTAGCCGTCGGCCATGTAGGCGGCCCCGCCCTCATGCGCGGCGACGATCGGCGTGAGCTTTGGAAAACGGGCGAGCGCCGGCAGAAATGGATCGACCAGCCCGCCCGGCACCATGAACAAATGATCGACGCCCTCGCGCAGCAGAGCGGACAATACAAAATCGGTTCCAGCCGGCATGTCCGCTTCCCCCTCTCGCCCCTCGGGCGCCCTCTCGGCGCCGCCGCTATGGTGTCACATAAAGCGACGACTGTGCCCCCGGGACGAGCATTCTCACGAGTAGCCTCCCTCAGAACTTCCGACCCCCCTTGAGGGCGGCGTTCGGGCCGCCCTCTTCGTTGGGCTCACTCCCGCTCGTATTCCCCCGCCTTCATGGCATGCTCTCGCGCCTCCGGCGACTGGAATTCCTTCAACCTCGCGGCAAGTCGAACGCACGCGACCGCGCTTGCGGCCCTCGACGACTGTCACGGCGTCAGGCTAAATGCCGCGACGTGGTTGTGAAGAGCTCGCAGCCATGGCGAGAAGGAGGCGCTATGACCATGCTTCGGATCGCTTTGGTCGCCGCGAGAGCCCTTGTGATTTGGCCTCTCATGCTCGTCCCGCACGGCGTTTGCGCTGAGGAGGACCCGCCCAAGATCGACAGCGAGAAATATTGCGACGCTCTATCGGCTTTGAACGATTCCAACAAGGCGGTGCAGGACGCGGCGCGTGACAGATGTATCAGCAACGAAGAGGACTATGCGTTCAAATTAGCCCGGGTTTGGGCAAAGATTCCTGAAGCCGACCGGGATCGTTGCCGCAAGATGCTCGCCATATCCCAGTCGTCAAACATGACCCTGGCCGGCTGCATTGAAATCGCGATCGGAAAGCGCTTTCTCGATGGCGACACGGCTCTCTGCAAATAGGGGTCCCGCCGTCAGGCCCCTCTATCGGCGATGTCGGCGATTCGGCAGGGAATCGGCGCGCTCTCATCGAAATAGCAGACAGCGCAAATCCGGTGATAGCCGTCGGCGACAATAAGCGGAAGTCCCTTCGCAAGGTCGCCGCGAACGAGGAGGACAGGCGCGAGCGCCTTGCCTTTCTGAATGCGCTTCAGGTCGTCGCTCACATGCAACTCGTCGCTCGGCAGAAGCGGGAGGTCGGCGGCGCGCAACAAATCTTTCGCGGCATGTTCGATGAGCTTGGCGTTGCGAAGGTTCCTGACGAGCGCTTTGGCTTTCGTGTCCGAGCAAAGAAGCGAAAGGTACTTTACCGCGGCGCCATAGTCCTCAGCTTCCCCCTTCTCGGCCCATTCGAGTTTCGGCTTGGTCACCTTTGGCCGTTCCCTTCCCTATGGCGCTCCTCGCTGATGTCTGCTTTGGCGCGTCCGGCCGCCCGCTATCCCGCCTTCTTTCGCGCGCCCGACTTCGGCGCCTGTTTCTCGGCCGCCTCCTTCCCAGGTCCGCCCCCGGCGATCGGCAACAGCATCTCGCGTTGGTCAGGATTGCGTTTGACCGCCTTCTTGCCTTTTGGCCCGGCCGCCGCGGCCGTGGCCGGTTCAACTGGCTTTGCCGCCGGCGCAGGTTTGAGCGCAGCCGCCGGTCTCGGCGCCGCCTCTTTGGCCTTCTCGATGCTCTGACGAAGCGCGGCCATGAGATCGGTCCCCGCCACGATGCGCGGCAGCTCGCGCTGCTTCGGGACAGGCAGTCCGGCCTTCTTCTCGTTGATCATGGCGACGACCGCCTCTTCATAGCGGTCGTGGAATTTGGAGGCGTCGAATGTGGCGGCCTTGGTCTCGAGGATATGTTCGGCGAGGGTGAGCATGTCCTTGGGGATCTTAACCTCGGCGATGTCGCCGAAATAGATTTGCTCGTCTCGGACCTCGTAGGGGTATCGGAGCGTCGTGCCGAGCAGTCCATTGCCTCGCGGCTGGAGCATGACCACGCGTTCGCGCTTCGATAGAACCACGCGGCCAAGGCCGACCACGCCCTTGCCGCGCATGGCGTCGCGGATGACGGAGAACGCCTCCAGGCCGACTTTGCTCTCGGGCACCAGATAATAGGGGCTGTCGACGTAACGCTCGTCGATCTCGGATTTGGGGACGAAGCAGTCAATGTCGATGGTGTGAGAGCTTTCAACCGCGATCGATTCCAGCTCTTCGTCTTCGATTCGAAGATAAACGCCCTTGTCGACCTCGTAGCCTCGGCCCTTGTCCTCCGGATCGATCGGTTCGCCAGTGTCTTCGTCGATCAATTGCTGACGGAGGCGGTTGCCAGTCTTCTTGTTGATCTGCCGGAAGGCGACGCGCTCGCCTGACGATGTCGCGGTGTAGAGCGCAATCGGGCACGACACCAGCGAAAGCTTGAGATAACCCTTCCAATAGGGGCGCGGCGGGGCCATGAGGAAACTCCTACTCAACGCGGACCGGAAACCTCGTATAGCACGCCCCGAGCGTATCCGCTCGGTCAGGTCGGCTTTGTGCCGCGGCGCGGCAGCCAATAGTCTCGCCCCGACGCCCGGCCGTCGAATTTCGTCCTTGCTCTCGCCGGCCGCCCCGTCGAGGCGTTCTAAAGGCTCATGAAGATCGCGACGTTCAACATCAACAATGTGAACCGCCGCCTGCCCAATCTCTTGGATTGGCTCAAGGCGGCGAGGCCTGATGTCGCATGTCTGCAGGAACTCAAATGCGCGGATCGTGACTTTCCGGCCGACGCGATCATGGCCGCGGGCTATGCCGCGGTGTGGCGCGGACAGAAGACATGGAACGGCGTCGCGATCCTGTCGCGGCGCGGGGCGCCCGTAGAGACCAACGCCATGCTCCCGGGCGATCCGGGGGACGAGGAGGCCCGCTACATCGAAGCGGCGGTCGACGGGATTCTCGTTTGCTGCCTCTATCTTCCGAACGGCAATCCTCAGCCGGGCCCGAAGTTCGACTACAAGCTTGCCTGGTTTCAGCGCCTCGAAAAACACGCGCGACAGTTGCTGGAGGCGGGCGTCCCGGCGGCGCTATGCGGAGATTTCAACGTCGCGCCGACGCCGCTCGACATATACCCGACCACGTCCTGGGACAATGATGCGCTGATTCATCCGAAAAGCCGTGCGGCCTTCGCGCGGCTGATCGGGCAAGGATGGACCGACGCCATCCGCAACAAACATCCGAACGATCGGATCTACACGTTTTGGCACTACATGCGTCACCGCTGGGAGCGCGACGCGGGCCTTCGACTTGACCACCTTCTGTTGAGTCCGTCGCTGGCGCCGAAGCTGAAAGAGGCGGGCGTGGACCGCGTGGCGCGGGGACGGGAGGGGGCAAGCGACCATGCCCCAGTGTGGATGGTTCTTGGCGAGACGCGGCCGGGGACGCGCGCCGCGCGACGTTCTTAGCGAGGGTTGCGCCGCGGCGCCGCAGGTCACGCGCGTTCAGCCGATCAGTCGCCGATACTCGGACTCGGGAGTGCCGTAGGCTTCGCCCGCGACGCGCTCCACTCCCTTGCGGTCGTTAATTGTGATTTCCCCCCGCCGGTACGAAATCAGTCCTCGCTGCCGCAGCGCCTTCAACGCCTCCGTAACTCCCGGGCGGCGCACGCCAAGCATGAGCGACACAAATTCGTGCGTTAGCGGCAGAATGTCATCCTGGATTCGGTCCTGCGCCATGAGGAGCCAGCGGGCGAGTCGCACGTCAATTTTGGATTGCGCGTTGCAGACTGCGGTGTGGGTTGTTTGCACGCCGAACGCCTGAACGAACTTCAACAGGCAGTCGCGGAGGGACAGGCTCGCCTGTATCGCCTGGCGCAGGTCCTTGGCCGGAAGGCAGTGACCCATTCCGGCCGCCTGGATGTAGGTGGCGTGGGGCGAACGATGGTTGCCGAGCACGATGGGCAATCCGGTCATGCCTTCGCAGCCAATCAAGCCGACCTCGACTTGCTTGCCGCTCCGTTGAATCGCGACGACGGATGCGAAGCCCGACTCGGGAAAATAGACCGCTTCGATCCTTTTGTTGGGCCTTTCGAGCATCTTCCGCAACCCGAGGGTCACAGATTCGAGGTGCGGCGCGAGCAGATCGAAGTCGCTCGTTGAAAGGGAAGATAGCAATTTGTTGTTGCTGCCGGGCATCGGGCGCTCCTCGCATCTCAGGCGGGAGCACCGGACTCTCAGCCACCGACGCCTGCGGCGTAGGGCCTCAGTCGGTGATAACCGGTTCATAAGCCTTTGGAAGCGCGATTGCCATGAGCGAGTTTCTATCGATTCGGACGGACGACACGCCGGCTAGTCGCTGCAAGGGCAGGAATGTCGGTCGTGCTGTCTTACCGGCCCGGCCGATCCGGCTATTGATCCTGAAAACCCTGCTGGCGAAATTCCCCAAGATCTGCCACTGTACGATTTCGTACGCTAGTCGGGAACGCTCGCGCTCCTCTCGCGTTTCGATGCTTTAGGCGACCCCTGCGTAAGGTGGAGCGCGTGCCTTGCAAGCTTCCGGTGGAGTCGTCACCGTTCTGGTGGTCGAGGATGATTGGCTGATCCGCGAAAACATCGTGACCGACCTCCGGCAGGAAGGATGGGCGGTGTTGGAGGCGGCCACAGGCGCGGGCGCGCTGAGAGCGCTTCATGAAGCTGAGAAGGTCGATCTTCTGATTACCGACATCCGACTGGCCGACGCGCTAACAGGCTGGGATGTCGCGGAGGCGTTCCGAACCTCGCACCCGAAGGTGCCGGTGATCTATGCGTCCGGAAATCCCGCCAACAATCGTCGCCAGGTCGCGGGAAGTGTCTTTCTCACCAAGCCCGTGCCCGTTTCAGAGCTAACCGCCACCTGCCGCAGGCTTCTGACGCAGGCGGCTTCTTTCTAATCCAAACTTCGCGAGGCAACTGCCGCCAGCAGCAGCCAGCGCCGCGCCGCTTCACGTGGAGGCTTCGGCGAGAGGCTGCGGCCGTGAGGCTGAGAGCGTCAAAAATCCTCGTTCGTACGGATCCGGACCGACTTCAGGCTCGACAGCCGCGGTAGGCGGCAGGAACATGGGCCCCAAGCGCAAGCGCTCCGCTGGGGGGTTGGCGGCAAAGGACTTATTGCCAACGCTCGCGCCGAGAGAGAAGACAATGAACATCGCGCCGTATTCGGAAGACGGGGCCTTCGGACCGAACGATATCAAAGCCATGTTGGTCGCCCTCGATCAAGTCTGCATCAAACTGAATCTGACCAATGATGCGAAAAAAGAAAGAGAATTTCTCGCCAAGCGCATCATCGCCGAAGCGCGCCGCGGCGACCGCAATTCTACGGTCCTCCGCGACGGCATGCTGCGGGAGATTGCCGTAAGAGCCTGGCGAGGTCTCGGCAATTTCTGACGCGAGCGGCGCGTATGGACCGCCCCGCGCGCCGACCCGCCAGCCCGTACGGCTGATGACCAGAAAGCCGTCGGGGCGACCCGGCGGCCCCCCAGAAAACGCCCCGCGCGAGCAGGGAGGTCGAGCTCAAACGCGGAGCGGATTGGCCGCTCGCGCTTGCGGGTCAAGAATTGAGCGGACCACAGAATCGAACCCGGTCAAGCACCAAATCGAACCTGGCCAGCGCCAGATTGTTCCGATCGAATGGAAAGAGCTGCTAGATGGCGGCTGAGACTTCGGCCCGCAGGCATTCGAATGGTGCTGCAAGAGAGGATTGAACTCTCGACCTCTCCCTTACCAAGGGAGTGCTCTACCACTGAGCTACTGCAGCGTCTGAGCCCACGCGAACGGCGCGGCCGAGCGTCGCGGTTCCTGCCATAGGCGGGAGCGCATGGCAAGGCGGAGCGCAATCAGCGCCGACGCTCGGCGAGCGCGAGCGACCGGTCGACGATCGCCTTGGAGGCGTCGGACGGCGGCATCTCGAGATTCTCGACCTGAACGACGGCCAGATAGGCGCAAAGGGCCTCTCGGCTCTCGCCGTTTGCGATCCGGTCGTAGAGCGTCTCCGCATAGGCGAAAAGTTCGCCTTCGTTGCAATCTGCGGGCAAGTCCCACGTGTCTCGCATGATCCCGACGATCTCGCCGATCCGGCCGGTCTTGTCGTCCATAGCCAACCTCCTCACGCCGCGGTCAGGAAACGGTCGGCGCGCCCTCCAGGCGGGGCCGGTCGGCGGCGGCTCCGCTCACCCGTCAGAAAGCGCCGATGCGCATGAGATCGTGGAAATTCACGATCCCGACCACCTGTCCGCGCTCCACGACCAGCAGCGCCTGGATCTTGTGGCTGATCAACTCGAGGGCTTCGGCCACCAGCGCGTCGGGCGCGATGGTGCGCGGGCGCCGGGTCATGACGGCGCCGACCGGCGTGTCGAGGGAGAAATCCGGCTTCAGATACCGGCGCAGGTCGCCGTCGGTTAGGATGCCGGCGAGCCGGCCTCCGTCCTCGAACACCGCGACGCAGCCGAAGCCCTTCGAGGTCATCTCGACGATCGCCTCGGCCATCCGGGCTGAGGCGTCGATGCGGGGCACCCGCTCGCCGGTATGCATGACTTCGCGCACGTGGGCGAGCTTGGCGCCGAGTTTGCCGCCCGGATGAAGAGCGCGGAAATCGAGCGCGGTGAAGCCGCGGCCCTCGAGCAGCGCGATCGCCAGCGCATCGCCGAGCACGAGCTGCATGGTCGTCGAGGTCGTCGGAGCAAGGCCGTTGGGGCAGGCCTCAGGTGCGGTCGGCAGGGTCAGGCACACGTCGGCCTGGCGGCCGAGCGCGCTGTTGGCGTTCGCGGTCATCGCGATGAGCGGAATGGCGTAGCGCTTGGCGAAGGTGATGACCGCCGCGAGTTCGGCCGTCTCGCCCGACCAGGATATGGCGAGCACCACGTCGCCATTTTGCACCATGCCGAGGTCGCCATGGCTCGCCTCCGCCGGATGAACGAACGATGCCGGCTGGCCAGTCGAGGCAAGCGTTGCCGCGATCTTGCGCGCGATGTGCCCGGGCTTGCCCATGCCGGTCAGGATGACCCTGCCGGTCGCCGCCGCGATGGTCTTGACCGCTTCCGAGAACGCCGCTCCAAGCGCCCCCTCTGCGGTGTTGCGGATCGCTTCCTCAAGCGCCTGGAGGCCCTGCCGCTCGTTGGCGACGGTGCGGATGGCGGAGAGGACGGAGCTCGTCGGTTCCTGAATCATGGCCCGCTGTTTATCATTGGGCGGCGTTCTTGGAAAACCGGCCTCTGGACAGGGGCCCGCGAAATACGCCCCGATCGGCGCGGTCAAACGCCTCCGCCGGAAAAACCCAGCTTGCGCAATTCCTCCTTGAGGCCCGGAGCAAGGTCGCCGCGATCGAGCGCGAAAGCGAGGTTGGCGGTCAGGAATCCGAGCCTGGACCCGCAATCATAGGTTCGTCCGTCAAAGCGGACGCCGTGAAATGACTGGGTGCGGGAGAGCTGGATCATCCCGTCGGTGAGTTGAATTTCGCCCCCCGCGCCCTTCTCGATCAGCTCCAGGATCTGGAAGATCTCCGGCTGGAGGATGTAGCGCCCCGAAATGATAAAATTGGACGGCGCCGTCCCGGGCTTCGGCTTTTCGATCATGCGGGTGATTTCGAAGGTCGCGCCATGATCCGCGCCGACGCCGACGATCCCGTACTGATGCGTCTCGGTGGGCGGAACCTCTTCGACCGCGATGACATTGCCTCCGTGGCGCTCGTAGGCCGCGACACACTGGGCGAGGCACCGCCCGCCGCGTTGGCCGCCCTTGGTGACCATGTCGGGCAGCAGCACCGCGAACGGCTCGTCGCCTACCAGTTCGCGCGCGCACCAGACCGCGTGGCCGAGGCCGAGCGGCGCCTGCTGGCGGGTGAAGCTGGTCGCGCCGGCGGCCGGAAGGTCGGCCATCAGGGCTGCGTATTCGGCCTGTTTCCCGCGCCGCTTGAGGGCGTCTTCGAGCTCGTAGTTGGTGTCGAAATGGTCCTCGATGACGCCCTTGTTGCGGCCGGTCACGAAGATGAAGTGCTCGATTCCCGCCTCGCGCGCCTCATCGACCACGTACTGGAGGATAGGCCGGTCGACGACGGTCAGCATCTCCTTCGGGATCGCTTTGGTCGCCGGCAGGAAACGGGTGCCGAGACCGGCGACGGGCAGCACGGCTTTGCGAACGGGTTTGTCCATGAATGTTCGGTCCCTATTGAGTGGAGATTGAACGGAGACGAGCGCGGCGAAATTCTGTTATCCGACTATCATGATCCGGCCCGGCCGTTCCATGCGGCTTTTCCCGCAGGAGCCGCGTCTGGACAGATCAAGAGGGGCAGGGCATGAGCGTACTGGTGACCGGCGGCGCCGGCTATATCGGCGGCCACATGGCGCTCGGGCTCCTGGACGCTGGCGAGACAGTCGTCGTGCTCGACAATCTGTCGACGGGCTTCGCATGGGCCGTGCCCGAAGGCGCGAAGCTCGTCGTAGGCGACAGCGGCGACGCCGGCCTGGTGGCTTCGTTGATCAAGGAGCACGCGATCGACGCGATTGCGCATTTCGCCGCCAAGATCGTGGTCCCCGAATCGGTGCAAGACCCGCTTGGCTACTATCTCAACAACGTCTCGAACGCGCGCACCCTGATTGAGACGGCGATCAAGGGCGCCGTCAAGACGTTCATCTTTTCCTCGACCGCCGCGGTTTACGGCGAGACCGGCGCCGAGCCGGTGTCGGAGGAAGCCGCTCTCGCGCCGATCTCTCCCTACGGCCGGTCCAAGCTGATGGTCGAATGGATGCTCGAGGACGCATCGCGCGCTTACGATTTCCGGTATGTGGCGCTGCGGTATTTCAATGTCGCCGGCGCCGATCCCAAAGGGCGCCTCGGTCAGTCGACGCCGAACGCCACCCACCTCATCAAGCGCGCCGTCCAGACCGCGCTCGGGCTGCATCAGAAGATAGAGGTCTTCGGCCAAGACTATCCGACCCGCGACGGGACGTGCGTGCGCGACTACATTCAGGTCAGCGACCTCATCGACGCGCATATGAGCGCGCTCACCTATTTGCGGGCGGGCGGCGCGAGCCTCGTCTGCAATTGCGGCTACGGACACGGGGAGACGGTCAACGAGGTCATCGCTGTCGTCAAACGGGTGTCGGGCGTCGATTTTCCGGTCGTGGTATCCGCCCGGCGCGCAGGCGACCCCGCTGCCATCGTCGCCAGGGCCGACCGTGTGAAGAGCGTGCTGGGCTGGAGACCGGCACGCGACAATCTTGACGAGATCGTGCGCCAGGCGCTCGACTGGGAGCGGCGGCTGCACAATCGCCGCCTGGACACGTAGTTCAAGAGGCCGAATCGACGGCGCGAGATTGCGTTTTTGGCTTTACAACCGCTGCGCCAGCGGCTTGATTGGCGTTTCACCTTCATTGGGGGGAAGCGGATGCGCTCGGCCGACCGGCGAGAATGAGCATGGACGATATTCTCGTCACTGAGGGCCTTAGCAAGAGCTTCGGCGACTTTCGTGCGGTGAGCGACGTTTCGCTGCGGGTCAAGCGCGGGACGATTCACGCCCTGATTGGCCCGAACGGCGCTGGAAAGACAACCTGCTTCAACATGCTGACGAAATTCGTCGCGCCGACCGGCGGGCGGATCAGGTTCAACGGCCGCGACATCACAAACTTGAAGCCAGCCGACGTCGCGAGGCTCGGCCTCGTCCGCTCCTTTCAAATCTCGGCGGTGTTCCCCCATCTCACCGCGTTCGAGAACATCCGCATCGCGCTGCAGCGAAAACGTGGCGATTCCTTCGACTTCTGGCGCTCCAAGGCGGCGCTCGAACCGCTCAACGAGCGGGCGCGCGGGCTGCTTAACGACGTCGGCCTGACGCCCTTCGCCAATGCGAAGGCGGGCGAGATTTCCTACGGCCGCAAGCGGGCGCTCGAGCTCGCGACGACGCTGGCCGTCGAGCCGGAGATGCTGCTGCTTGACGAGCCGATGGCGGGCATGGGCCACGAGGACATCGATCGCACCGCCGATCTCATCCGCCGCGTGGCCAAGAACCGCACCATCCTGATGGTCGAGCACAATCTCAAGGTCGTGGCTCACCTCTCGGATCGCATCACTGTACTGACCCGTGGGCGCGTGCTGGCGGAGGGCGACTATCGCGAGGTGTCGGAGAACGAGGAGGTGAAACAGGCCTATCTCGGAGTGGGGCATGGCTGAGGCGGCCCGCGCTCCGACCGCGGCGGCGGGCGGGCAGACTGTGCTCAGCGTCAAGGGCCTGCAGGCCTGGTACAACGAATCGCACATTCTTCATGGGGTCGATCTCGATGTGCGGGAGGGCGAGGTCGTGACCCTCCTCGGGCGGAACGGAGCGGGAAAGACGACGACCCTGAAAGCGATCATGGGGATCGTCGGCAAGCGCACCGGATCGGTCACATTCGGCGGCAGGGAGCTCATCGGCCTCTCGATCGACCGCATCGCCCGGCTCGGCGTCGCGTTCTGTCCGGAGGAACGCGCGATCTTTGCCAGTCTCACGGTCAAGGAGAATCTTTTCCTCCCGCCGCAGATCGACAAGTCCGGCGCGATGGGCGTCGAGCGGATCTTCTCGCTCTTTCCCAACCTGCGCGAGCGTCTCGCCAGCGGCGGCGGCAAGTTGTCGGGAGGCGAGCAGCAGATGCTCGCGATCGCGCGAATCCTGCGCACCGGCTCGCGATTTTTGATGCTCGACGAACCGACGGAGGGTCTTGCCCCGGTCATCATTCAGCAAATCGGCCGCACCGTCGCCGAGCTCAAGCGGGAGGGTTTCACGATCCTGCTCGTCGAGCAGAATTTCCGTTTCGCCTCGACTTTGGCCGACCGGTTCTTTGTCATGGAGCACGGCCGGATCATCGACGCGTTCGCCAATTCGGAGCTCGCCGGGCGGATGGACAGACTGCACGAGGCCCTGGGGGTATGATGATAGTTGCCCTGAACCGCCGCTTTGGTTGCGCGCCGCACCCCCTTCTCCGACGGCTCGAGGTCTGGCCGTGAACATATTCGGCCACGCCATCAGCCTGCCGCAGCTCTACGGCCAGCTCCTGATCGGCCTCATCAACGGCTCCTTCTATGCGCTCCTGAGCTTGGGCCTCGCCGTCATTTTCGGCATGCTGACCATCGTCAACTTCGCCCACGGCGCGTTCTACATGATGGGGGCTTTCGCCGCCTATTTTCTGCTTCAATATGCGGGCTTCAATTATTGGTGGGCGCTGATCCTCTCGCCGCTCGCGATCGGCGCGCTCGGCGCGCTCGCCGAGCGGCTGTTGCTCAAACGCCTCGCCGGCTTCGACCCGCTGTACGGCCTGCTGCTGACCTTCGGTCTCGCGCTCATCATCCAGGGGCTGTTCCAGAATTATTTCGGCGCCTCCGGCCTGCCCTACGCGATGCCCAAGCAGCTCAGCGGCGCCTACAATCTCGGCTTCATGTTCCTGCCCGTCTATCGCGGCTGGGTGATCCTCGCCTCGGCGGTCGTATGCCTGGCGACCTGGCTGATCATCGAGAAGACCAAGCTCGGCGCCTATTTGCGCGCGGGCACGGAAAACCCGACCATGGTGCGCGCCTTCGGCATCAATGTGCCGCGCATGGTCACGCTCACTTATGGCTTCGGCGTGGCGCTGGCCGCGTTCGCCGGCGTGCTCGCCGCGCCGATCACCCAGGTCCGCCCGGGCATGGGCGCCGACATCATCGCGGTCGTCTTCGCGGTGGTGGTGATCGGCGGCATGGGTTCGATCCTGGGCTCGATCGTGACCGGTTTCGTGCTCGGGGTCGTCGAGGGGCTGACCAAGGTGTTCTACCCGGAGGCGTCGAACACGGTGGTGTTCGTGATCATGGCGATCGTGCTTTTGATCCGGCCGACCGGCCTCTTCGGAAGGGCGGCCTGACATGAGCCTCGAAGCCTCCGTCGGCGCGGCGGATACGAGGAGCCGGGATCGGCGCGCCAACTCGATCGCCTTCGCGGTCATGGTCGCGCTGATCGCGATCGCCCCCTTCGTCGCCTATCCGTTCTTCATCATGCAGGCGTTATGCTTCGCGCTGTTCGCTTGCGCGTTCAATCTTCTGCTCGGCTACGCCAACCTGCTTTCGCTCGGGCACGCGATGTTCCTCGGCCTCGCCGCTTATGTCTGCGCCCATGCGGCCAAGGTGTGGGGACTGGAGCCGGTGTCGGCGATTGCGCTCGGAGTTGGCGCGTCCGCCGTGCTCGGCTTCGTCACCGGGGCGCTCGCCATCCGCAGCGTCGGCATTTATTTCGCGATGATCACCGTCGCCTTTTCCCAGATGGTGTTCTTCTTCTGCGTCGAGGCGCCGTTCACCCACGGCGAGGACGGAATCCAGGCGGTGCCGCAGGGAAAGGCGCTTGGGCTCGTCGACCTCTCCAATCCATGGATCCTCTACGTCTTCGTCGCCGCGGTCTTCCTGTTCGGCTTTCTCGCCGTGCAGCGCACCGTCAATTCGCCGTTCGGCGAAATCCTGAAGGCGATCCGCGAGAACGAGCCGCGCGCCGTCTCGCTCGGCTACCGCACGCTCCAGTACAAGCTCGCGGCCTTCGTCCTCTCGGCGGCGATCGCCGGCCTCGCCGGCGCGATGAAGGCGATCGTCTCCCAGAACGCGTCCCTGACCGACGTCTCGTTCTCGACCTCGGGCGAGGTCGTGCTGATGACGCTGGTCGGCGGCATGGGCACCTTCTACGGCCCGGTGGTCGGGGCGCTGATCGTCGTCGCGATGCAGAACTATCTCGCCCAGTTCGGCGAGTGGGTGACGGTGATCCAGGGCGTCGTGTTCGTCGCCTGCGTGCTCGCGTTCCGCCGCGGCATCGTCGGCGAACTGGCGGCGCGGGCGAAGATCTCGCTGTGACCCGGGCCCGGGCAGGCGCCCAACAAAACCTGTGGTTGCCAGTTCAAATATCGGTTGATTGAAACCAAATCGGGGCGCAACCTCGGTTCGATTCGGCTGAGGGCGTAAGGCTATGAAGGCGGAAAAGCGCGGCCTTTTGGGCGGGCCCGCGCTTCTGACGGCGATCTGCGCATCGGCCGCCGCGCTAATCGGGATCACGGGCGGCGACGCCCAGTCGTCCGACGCCAATGGGGCGGTCCCGGTCACGGTCAACACCTTCGTCCGGGCGGAATCCGATCTCAATTTTGGCGCGGTCGCTGTCAAGGAAGGCGGGTTTGGCAAGTTCGCGCATCATCGGGACCTGACGCCTGTCGCTTTCCAGACCGTTGTTCGACAAAACCGCGACACGCTCTACTCGGCCGCGGTGTTCGACCTCGACGCCGGGCCCGTGACGATCACGCTTCCCGACACAGGCAAGCGCTTCATGTCGATGCAGACGATCAACGAGGACGAATATTCGCCGCCAGCGATCTACACCGCAGGCAAGCACATCCTGACGAGGCAGGCGATCGGCACGCGCTACGTCTTGGTCGGCGTGCGGATCCTGGTCGATCCTTTCGACCCCGCGGATATGGACAAGGCGCATGCGCTCCAGGACGCCATCAAGGTTGAGCAAAAAAGCCCTGGCGCATTCGAAGTCCGCAAGTGGGACCCGGCGAGCCAGAAGAAGGTGCGCGACGCGCTGATCGTGCTAGGAACGACCCTGACCGACACCAGCCATGCATTCGGCGAAAAAGGCGAAGTCGACCCGATCGAACGTCTTATTTCAGCGGCGATGACTTGGGGCGGCAATCCTCGAAAGGACGCCATCAATCTCAACTTCAGCCCGGCAAAGAATGACGGCCAAACCTCATACCGGCTCGACGTCGCAGACGTGCCGGTCGACGGGTTCTGGTCGATCAGCGTTTACAATCGCGATGGGTATTATCAGAAGAACGAGTACGACGCCTATTCGCTGAACAGCATCACCGCCAAGAGGGAGCCGGATGGCGCGGTCGCCATTCAGTTCGGGGGATGCGACGGGAAAATCGCCAACTGCCTGCCAATCACGCCGGGCTGGAGCTATACCATCCGCCTTTATCGCCCCCGAGCTGAAGTCCTGGATGGGAAGTGGAAATTCCCCGAGGCGAAGGTCGTGCAATAGAACGCAATTCGAGGCCGCCCATACTATCGATCGGCGGCGTCGTGGACAGCGCGCCGGCCGGATCGCCTATCGCTTCGCCAGCCCGCGCAGGTCGAACGCCGGGTCGGCAGCTTCTTCGGGCGTCAGCGTCTTCATCGTGCCGATGATGCGCTTCGCGGCGGCGTGGTCGCCTGCCCGATTCACGGACTCGACGACCGCGAGCTTGCCCTTGCGGAAGCCGAAGGTCGAGAACGCCCGCGTCGCCGGATCGCCGCGCACGACCCATCGGTCGACGCCATGCGACAGGCCGGCGATCATCAGCTTCAAGTCCTGCTGGTCGCTCCAGAACCAGGCGAGCGCGTCGTAAGGCTCAGGCTTTCCAGCGAGGCGCGCTGCGACCGAGCGCCCCTGGTCGACCGCGTTCTGGACCGATTCGAGCCGGGTGCGGAATCCAAGCGCCGCATTGGGGAAATCGGCGCAGTCGCCGATCGCCGAAATCGCCGGATCGGAGGTTGTAAGGTATTCGTCGACAACGATTCCGTTGGCGCAGTCGAGGCCGCACGCCCGCGCCAGCGCGTCCTCGGCGACCACCCCAATTCCGACGACCACCATGTCGGCGCTCAACGCTTCGGCATCCGTGAGGACGACTGTTTCCGCGCGCTCCTTGCCCCTGATCGCGGTCACGCCGACCCCGAGCCGGAACCTGGCGCCGAAGGCTCTGTGCGCCTTGAGGTAGAAATCCGACACGATCGGCGAGACGGCGCGCCCCATCGGACGGGCGATCTCGACGATTGTCGTCTCGGCCCCGAGACTGGCGGCGGTCGCTGCGATTTCGAGGCCGATGAACCCGGCCCCGATGACGACCACCTTGCGCTCCGCGCCGAGGCGCTCGCGGATCGCCGTCGCGTCGGCGATGTCGCGAAGGGTGAACACGCCGGGCAAGTCGACGCCGGGGACGTCGAGCCGGCGTTGCCTTGCGCCGGTGGCGAGAATGAGATGCTCGTACGCAACCGTACCGCTGTCGCTCAATTCCACCCGTCGCGCCGCGCGATCGATCCTTGTTGCGCCGACCCCGAGTTTGAGATCGATGCGCTGCTCGCGAAAATGGGCTTCGGCCCTGAGCGGCAGGCCGTGGATGTCCATCTCGCCCTTGAGAAACGCCTTCGACAGGGGCGGGCGCTGATAGGGCAGATCCTTTTCGGCGGAGAGAAGCACGACGTCGCCGGCGTACCCCTCCTCGCGCAGGCTCACCGCCGCCTGAACTCCCGCATGGCCGGCGCCGACGATGACGACCGCGTCAGATGACATTGCTGCGATTCCGCGCCAGCGCGCGTCTAGCGCGTTCGAGCCCGCTCATGCGACACGCCTTCCGGTTGATGGACTCCATCCGGCGCTCATTGGGTCGCACAGGGCCTAAGTCATTCATTGGCGTAAAGCCGGAAACCACGCCGTTTCGCTTCCGGCTCTTCCGGGCCGGGGTCGTCGGGGGCCATCGAGGCCGGATCGATGATGACGCCGGTCCGCACGACCGGAGCCGCGGCCGGACCTTGAGACGCTGCGACGCTTCGCTCAGGCTCGATGGCCGCCGGCGCCGGCGCGAACACCGGCGTTGCAGCCGGAGGTGGAGGCGCGATCGTTTCGACAACGGGCGCAGCCGCCGGCTCTTCCACCGTCGGCTCGGCTGGAAGCGCGAAGCGTTCGTCGGGCGTCCGCCAGACGAAGGCGTCGAGCGCGCCCGACGGCGAGACGGGCGCCCAGCGGTCGCTGATCACCCCGTCGGCGACCCAGGCCTTGTCCCGCGGGGCGCGCGCCGCGCGGCCGAGCCACTCGCGTAGGGCGCCCTGATGCCCCTCCGCCTCCTCGATGTCGGCCATGAGCAGACAGACCCGCCGGGTCGGACGCCCGTGCGGCGAATCCGAGGCGAGGAGCGAAGCGATCGCCGCGCGCGCGGCCTTACGGTCATGCGCTTCGAGCGCGGCGCGGCCCACGGTCAGGAGAGACTTGGGGTCGCTGGGCGCGCTGCGGGCGAGGGTGCGGGCGCGAGCCAGCCTATCCTCGGTCGAATCGCCGTGACGGACGCGGATATATGCGGCGGCAAGGTCCGGGTGGGGCGTCTGGGCGTAAGCGGCCTCAAGGATACGGCTGGCGCGGCGGAAGTCGCCCGCTTGCGCTGTCAGCCGGCCGCAGATCGCCGCCGCTGGCGTGAGAGTCGGCGCAAGCCGGCAAGCCTCCTGGGCGAGCGCCAGCGCCCCCTTTGGATCGCGCTCCATCGCTGCTTCGGCCATCGCCGTCTTGATAACCGCCCGCCAGCGGTTCGCGGTCGGCTTGTCGATGAGCCGGGCGGCGGCGTTCGAATCGACTGTTGCGAGCGCGCCGGTCCAATCGGAGCGCCGCGTGCGGTCGTCGAGCACCGCTTGGCCCGCCCAGGCGGCCGGCGCGCGGGCGTTGGCGCGCATGGCATACTGGAGCGCCGCCTCGTGATCTCCCTCACGCCGCGCTTCGAGATGCAGGCCGCGGAGGCCGAGTCCGTGGGTCTCATGATGGTCCAGCATCGCATTATAGGCCGAGACGGCGCTCCGCGTGTCGCCGCCGAGCTGCGCCGCCTGGGCCTGCAGGAGCTTGGTCATCGGCTCGTGTGCGATGTGCCGGCTCGCCTCGGAGGCGTGCTTGGCGGCGGCGCGGGCGTCGCCGTGGCCGACCGCGATCATGCCCCGCGACAGGGCCAGGTAGCCCTTCTCCCGCCTGCGCGCGCGCGAGGCCAGCGAGACCAGGGAGGGAATGCGAAAGATGAACCTGAGCACGGCCCAGATGATCGAGAGCACGACTGCGAGCGCGAGGACGAAGCCGAGCCCCAGCATTAGCGAGGCTTCATATTCCGTGCCCCGCCAGGTCAGCGTAATGTCGCCAGGATTGTCGGCGAGCCAGCTCAGTCCCCAAGCGGCGAGCGCCAAGGCAGCCAGGAAAATCAACAGGCGAACCATCTCGTCTCCGCTTCAACGCCCTGGCCTGCGCCGGAAGTCGCCCTCAACCCGCCGGCCGCTGGGATGTCATGGGCTCGCGCCGCCGGCAAGCCGACCGATCGCCGCCTCGCGGATCGATTGCAGGGCGGCGTCCGCGGCCTGCCGCGCGCGCGCCTTGACCGGCCAGTCGCCCGCCGCCTGACGCGCGGCTTCGGGCAGCCGGTCGAAAGCGGCCAACGCGCCGGCAATGTCGCCGCGGCGGCTCAGGGCCTCGATGCGCTCGACTGTCGCTTCAGGATCGTCGCCCGCCGCGCCGCCGAGATCGTGCACTCGGACAAGCGAGCGCATGTGGGCGAGAAGGCGATCGACGATCCCCCCTTCCTCGCGCTGTGGCGCGGCCGCGAGCACTCGCGGCGCAATCGCTTCGAACGACGCGGCGAGCGCGCTCCCGGTCAGAGCGCCGTCCTCTGCCGCACGCAGGGCCGCGAGCCCAGTCGGATCCACGCCGAGGCGCTCGAGCTCCGCCACCTCGGGCCCGAACGGGGCGCCCGAGGCGAGCCGGTCCGCCATCGCTCCGGCGATGATCGCGACCGCGGCGGAATTGTCGGCCTGCGGCGACTTCTCGGCGGCGACGCGCGTTTCGCTCTTCAGCGAGGCGAGCGCCGCCTCGATCTTGTCGATGCGGGCGGCAAGGGCGGAAACCTCGGGGCCGTTCGCCGTCGGCGGCCCGCTCTCGAGCTTCGCGACCCGCCCTGCAAGCCCCGGAATCTCTGCGCGCGCGGCGTCTATGTCGGCTCGCAAGGCCTGGACGTCGTGCCCCAAATGCTGTGCAGCCTGAGAGGCGGCGGCGACATTGGGTGCGCTCGCAGCGCTTGCGCTCTCGAGCGCCGAAACCCGCTTGTCGAGGGCGGCTACGGCCGCGCTCTCGCGCGCGGCTTCCGCGTCCAGCGCCGCCTTCCCGCGCTGAGCCTGCGTTTCGATTTGGCCGAGCCGGTTTGCGTTCTCATCGACGTCGGCGTTCGGCGCGAGGAGAGTGTAGAAGGCCCCGATCGCCAGCGCCGAGACGGCGAGCCCGGCGACCGCGCCCGCGAGGACGCCGCGAGCGCGGGAGTGCGCGGATGCCTGCTGCGGTCGAGCGCGGGCGCCGCTTGCTTCCGCCCGCGCGGCTCGCGGGGGATCTTTTTCGTCCGTCTTGCGCGCCGCAATTTCCCCCTCGATAAGCCCGGGATCGGGCCGCGCGTCACGATTGACCGGGGCGCCTGCCGGTCCGACCGAAACATTCTGGGTTTCCTCGTCGACCATCAACTCGCGCCTTCGCTCTCTCGCGCCTCTATATAGGCGACGCCCCAAACGAAGGGAACCCGCCGAGGGTGGCGCATACGGCGCGAAAAAGCGCAGCCTCGTCAGGCGTTTCGGCGACCGTGACGCGGGCCGCTCCAATGGCTTCAAGCGGTTCAGCGACGTCGTGGGACAGACAGACATGCTCAAGCGCAAGAAAAGGCGCTTCGACGCCTGCGCCTTTTGCCAGCGCCGCCGCGAGCCCGGCGGAGCGACGCGAATAGTGCAGCGCCGCCACGCACGACTTAAGCGCGCGCGCCTCAGCCGGACGCCAGGCCGCCCGCGCTTCGGCCGCATAGGCTTCGACGACCTCGAGCCCAAACCCGCGCCCCAGCGCCGCCTCGACGACCGCCTTGCGGTCGCGCCCGGCAAGGTAGAGGACGCTCGCC
Organism: uncultured Alphaproteobacteria bacterium; assembly: GCA_963761435.1. GTDB lineage: Bacteria > Pseudomonadota > Alphaproteobacteria > Rhizobiales > Beijerinckiaceae > Roseiarcus. The sequence goes on from CAVXHJ010000025.1 coordinate 59,389, forward strand.
CCGCGCTTGAGCGCGCCATTCAGCGTCTCCATCAGCCTGGCGGCGTCCGCCGCCGCCGGCGACGCCAGACGCCAACCCCGCGCCTCCGCCGCGCGCCCGGTGCGGGCGCCGACCACGTAGAGCGGCGACGACGCAGCGTCGAGCCCGTCGCCCAGGAACGCCTTGTCGCTCGTCGCGACGACGGCGTCATAGCGCGATTGCTTCGGCCGGACGGCGTAAGCCTGGATCTCGATCGCCGGCAGGCAGGCGACGGAAAGGCCCAGCCGACGCAGCCGCGCCGCGCTCCCCATCGCGTCGGCGCGGGCGCGAAACAGCGCGACCCTAGCGGACATGACGCAATCTTCGTCCGCATTCGCCGCGCTGCCGACCTCGCGGACACGTGGGGGTCGCGCCTATCTCCAAAGAGTCGCCGCCCTGTTCCCGCCGCGACGGCGGGCAGGGGCGCTCATCCCGCCGCCACCGAATGGGTGCGCGACTGCATGTGGACGATCGGGTCGAGCCGCGTCGTGCGTACGGCCGCCTTGACATCCTCGCTCGGCCTCGCCTCGACCGCATAATCCTGGAGATGCAGGAGGCAAAGATGGTCGCCCTGGCCGTCGTCGGAGCACCAGTTGTCGAAGGTGAGGAACTCGAGATCGGGCACGCCGATCGCCTCCTTCACCCACAAAGCGGACGCGACCTGCATTGCGTCGCCGAGCGACATGGTTCGCGGCTTTCCCCCCGGCTGATGGGCGTCCGCCGGTCTCTGCCATTTCGCGTCGCGCAGCCGCGCCACGCGCATCATGGTGTTCGGATCGGGCGTCACGAGGGTCGCCAGCGCCCGGACATAGCGGGTCAAATCGAATAAAGTGGCGAATCGTCCGGGGACGAAGGTCGACGGCCTGAGCTCCGCGAACAAGATGCTGCTGACCCATACGCGACGTTTCGCCACCGCTGCCTCGGTCAGAATCGTCTCGATGTGCTGCTCCGCTTCGCCCGAGTCGCCGTTGGCGTGGCGAAGCACAACACTTGTGTGGAGGAAATGTTTGTCGCTACTCGACGTGATCAAGACCGTCGTCCCCTTCTGAGAAGCCCGCCAGAGACAACGAGCCTCGGATGTCGATCGCCCCGCTCACATGAGCTCTTTCCTCAATGCTGATGACTTCTATTCGCTCGGGAAGTTGACTGTCCCCAGTGTATATTGCCCTCCCTGTGATGCAAACGTTTTTATTGCCAAAAGGATTCAAAGCATCCTCTCCTTGTGACTTGTCGAAAACGCATTCGATGTGAGTTGTTCCAGCCGGGAGCATGAGGTCGCCCGTCCATACTGCGCCGCGATAGTCGATTTCATCGAGGCGACCCTCGAATGACATCATCGCGCTTCCCAGAAACCAATTATCCGCTCGCGATCCGGGGTCGTCTTTGGCCCCGACCCGATCGACTTGACGGCCGAAGAATTCGTCGACCGGCAATTCTGTATCGTTGAATTGGGCCAGGACGTGAAAACTGGGGTTGAGCGCTTTGACGATTCGAATGAAGGCCCTGGTCAGCCGGGGATGGCGAACAACAGTCTGGTAGTCGCTGCGGTAGATTCCCTCGGCGCACCGCCGGAAGAACTCGACCGCCGAAGGACTGGTTTGGCCAAACGATCTTCGCTTCTCCAAAACGCCGAACTCGTAAGGATTGAGCGCAAGTTGCGAGATGAAGAACTCGCTCGATCTTGCTTTGGGCTGCAGCTCGCGGTCGGTAACTTGCAGCGCCGTGAGGAAGGCGTCGAAAGTCTTCTTGAACAATTCGGCCGGGATGGGTCCAAGGTCGTAGTCGCGGGCCTCGACCGGCCGAATCACGACGCGAATCTCATTTGGCCCGATTGGGCTGCCCATCGCCTGCTCCTTTCGAGGCTGCTTATCATGCCTTCAAAAGCGGCGCCAACGTGATCGAAAGCGGGAGCCTCGCGGTCGACGACGCCGCGGGGCGGGTTTTCTCAGGCCCTCCTTCGGGCTATGGGCTTTCGTCGCGTCCCGGGCCGGCCGGGCGGCGGATTGAGTCGGGGCATGCGGGTTCTGGGGATTGAGACGACCTGCGACGAGACCGCGGCGGCCGTCGTACGGCTGAGGCCAGACGGCGCGGGCGAAATTCTCGCCGACGAAGTCATGAGCCAGATCGCCGCGCATGCGCCTTTCGGCGGCGTCGTGCCCGAGATTGCGGCGCGCGCCCATGTCGAGATCCTCGACTTATTGATCACGCGCGCCCTTGGCCGGGCCGCCGTCACGGCCCGAGAGCTGGACGGCGTAGCGGCGGCGGCCGGGCCTGGCCTGATCGGCGGCGTGCTTGTCGGGCTGATGGCGGGCAAAGGCGTGGCGCTCGCTTGCGGCAAGCCTTTCGTCGCGGTCAACCATCTGGAGGCGCATGCGCTGACTGCCCGCCTGACAGCCAATGTCGCCTTCCCCTATCTGACCCTCCTCGCCTCGGGCGGGCATACGCAAATCTTGGCGGTCAAGGGGGTGGGAGACTACGACCGGCTCGGCGCGACCCTGGACGACGCGATCGGCGAAGCGTTCGACAAGACGGCCAAACTCTTGGGACTGCCGTTTCCGGGCGGTCCGGCGGTCGAAGCGGCGGCGGCGGACGGCGATCCCACCCGATTCGCGCTGCCGAGGCCGCTGATCGGGCGGCCGAACGCGGATTTTTCGCTTTCGGGGCTCAAGACGGCTGTGCGGCTCGCGGCGGAGTCGATCGCGCCGCTGCGCCCCCGCGACGTCGCCGATCTCTGCGCCTCGTTTCAGGCGGCGATCGTCGATGTGGTCGAGGACCGCATTCGCACAGGCCTGAAGCTGTTTCGTCGGCGGATCGGCGCCGCGCCTCGTGCGGTGGTGGTCGCCGGCGGCGTGGCGGCGAACGCGGCGCTCCGCGAGGCGCTCACCCGCTTCTGCGCCGAAGCCGGACTGCCGTTCATCGCTCCCCCGCAGAAGCTGTGCACCGACAATGGCGCGATGATCGCCTGGGCGGGCGTCGAGCGGCTGCGGCTTGGGATGATCGACGGGCTCGACGCTCCGGGCCGGCCGCGCTGGCCGCTCGACCCGAAATCCGACCGCGCGCTCAACAACAAGGCCTGAGCTGGCGACTTCCGGAGGTCAATCGCCCTTCGGCGCGGGCGCTGGCTCGGTCTGACCGGCTGCGGCCGCATTTTGCTTGTCTTTTTCATTGGCGAGATGATGGCCGACGATGCAGCCCCCGATCGCGCCCATGACCCCGTGATGGCCGGCGTAATGGCCCGCGACGCCCCCGACGACCGCTCCCTTGAGGCATCCCTTCGCCAGGGCGGGCGCGGGAGAGACGAGAGGTCCTAGCGTCAACGCGAGCGCGGCGAGACCGATCGTGGCGTGCTTCATGGTGAAGTTCCCTTGTTGTTTGCAGGCGAGGCGTGCGCCGCGCGCTGAGTCAGGCGCGCATCTGGGGCTCGCCTTGTCCGCCGGCAAGGTGGTCGGCGGCGCATTTCGCATTTTTGCGCGCCAGCCCTGCCCTAAAACATTGCAATCTGACCTGCCCACGCCTATAGAACGCTTTTCCCCTCAAGTTTGATCCGTTGAGGCCGCGCTGCGAAACCCGCGAGCGCGCGCTCCGATCCGATCATCAAGGAGTTTTTCGCTCATGAGCGACGCGCCGTTGATGCCAAAGGCGACCGCTGTCTGGCTGGTCGAGAACACCTCGCTGACCTTCGACCAGATCGCCGAGTTCTGCAAACTGCACCCCCTCGAGGTCAAGGGAATCGCCGACGGCGAGGTCGCGACCGGGATCAAGGGTTACGATCCGATCTCGACGGGCCAGCTCACGCGCGAGGAGATCGCCGCCGCGGAGCAGGATCCCGAACGTCGCCTGCATCTTTCGACCTCGAAGCTGCGCACGCCAGAGTTCAAGAAGCCGCGCGGCGCGCGCTATACGCCCTTGTCGCGCCGGCACGACCGCCCAAACGCGGTCCTGTGGCTGTTGCGCAACCATCCCGAACTCAAGGACGCGCAGATCATGCGTCTGGTCGGAACGACGAAGCACACGCTTTCCGCCATTCGCGAGCGCACTCACTGGAACTCGGCGAATCTTCAGCCGATGGACCCGGTGACGCTGGGCTTGTGCTCGCAGATCGATCTCGACTTCGAGGTCAATCGCGCCGCCAAGGAGCGGCCCAAGGTCGAGGACGATCGCAGCCAGACACTCGTTTCCGCGGAAATCACTACCGCGCGGCCCACCGCGGCGCCTGCGAGCCAGCTCGAAGTATTCGGCGTCCCTTCACCCAAGCCCAAGCCGACCGAAGAGCGCGTCGACGTCAATTCGGTGTTCGGGAAGCTGAAGGAGCCCCGCGAATAGGCGCTGGCGTTCTCCCTCAACCGCGATGCGTGGCGGCCCGCGCCGCAGCGATCGCCGGATGGGCTCGGCGACGTCCTGCGCGTATCCAGTCCCGCGCGACCTCGCAGGCGCGATCCGCCACCGCCAAAATCTGCGCCTTGCGTCTCAGGATGGGGCGCTCGATGAGAGTCCAGGACAGTCCGGCGCACGCCGCGGTCGGGACCGAGGCGGCCAGAGCCATCGCCCACCAGTGTCCGAGACCAGGAAATATATGCGCGATCGTCTGCTCGATCGGGAAATGAAAAAGGTACACCCCGTATGACCAATCGCCGAAAGGAACCCTTGGCGGGCGCATGAGGCCGAGCCAGACGGTTTGATACGCGATGGGAAACGCCGCGATGTATAGCCCGCCGGGAAGTTCCAGGAAGATGAACGAAATCAGCATGGCGGCAGCGCCAAGCGCGTGCGAGTAGGGGATCTCGCGGCGATATAGGTAGACGCCCACTCCGGCCAGAAACGCAGTAACGAGGGCGCGCCCTTGCGGAGGCCCGGCCGGCTCGACGGAATGGGCGAAAAGCGCTCCGGCGGACACGGCGGCTGAAAACAGAACGAGCAGCATCACAAATAACCGTCTTCGGCCCCATCCGAGCGCCAGCGAGACAAACACGATCGCGGCGTAGCATTCGAGCTCGAATGGAATGGTCCAGAGCTGCGAGTTGATGACACGCGGCACGGTGTTTTGGGCGAACACGCCGGGCAGAGTAAAATGCACAAGGCCTAGGATATTCCCGAAATATCGAAAGAATTCCGGACTCGGTGAAATACTCCCGCAGCGGCATCGTGGTGAAGGCGACGCCGAGAATCAGCGCGGAGAGGGTCACTTCGACGGCGAGCGCGGGAACCAGGCGAAGCGCCCGAAGCGCCAAAAAGTGAGGGATGCTCGTTCGCATGAGGCTTCCCGTCACCAGAAATCCCGACAACGCGAAGAACATGGGCAGGATAGCGGCCGGGATACAGCGAAAGGGCCCGCTCCAGAGGCCTGAATACGCCGCCGGTCCCGCCGTGAGAAGGATGCTGTGCCAGACCAGCACGGCGACGGAGAGGCCCAGGCGCAGATAGTCGAACCCTGTCGTGAGGCCCTCGCCTTTCTGCTGTTCGCTCAGAATTGTGCGATTCCGGATCATGTCTCATCCGCGGTCCGGCGTGCGGACGCCCGCACCGGGGCGCATTCTCCCGGAGCAGGCTTACGACTAGCTGAGTCCGAACGCTCGAAACGTCGCGAACCTGGCGTCGACGCATTCAGGCTGGGTCGAATCTATTCCGCCGCCTTGGCGTGGACGGCCGGGTTGTTCGGATGTGTCGTCCAGTTCGCGGGCGGGCGGGCGTAGTCGAGCCCGGTCCGCGGATCGATCCCCGACGTCTTATGCACGAGGGTGATGCAGTCCTCGACCGGGCAGACCAGCGCGCACAGATTGCAGCCCACGCATTCGGCCTCGTTGACGACGAACTGACGCTTGCCGTTGATGCGGGCGAAGATCGCCTGGTGGGAGGTGTCCTCGCAAACGATGTGGCAGCGGCCGCATTGAATGCACAGGCTCTGATTGATCTCGGCCTTGGCCACATAGTTGAGATTGAGATATTGCCAGTCGGTCATTGAGGGAACGGCGTGGCCGCGAAAGTCCTCGATCGTCGCGTAGCCCTTGGCGTCCATGTAGTCGGCGAGGCCGGTCGTCATCTCCTGGACGACCTTGAAGCCGTATGTCATCGCGGCGGTGCAGACCTGCACGGTTCCCGCGCCGAGCGCGATGAACTCAGCCGCGTCGCGCCAGGTGGTGATGCCGCCGATGGCCGAGATCGGAATGCCGGCGCAGGCCGGATCTCGAGCGATTTCCGACACCATCGACAGCGCGATCGGCTTGACCGCGGGGCCGCACATGCCCCCGTGCGTGCCCTTGCCATCGATGACGACGTCCGGCGTCATACGGTCGAGATCGATGTTCATGATCGAGTTGATCGTGTTGATGAGCGACACCGAATCGGCGCCGCCGTTTTTCGCCGCGCGAGCCGGCTGGCGAATGTCGGTGATGTTGGGCGTCAGCTTGACGATGACCGGCATGCGCGTGTGCGCCTTGCACCAGCGCGCGACCATCTCGACATATTCGGGCACCTGGCCGACGGCCGAGCCCATGCCGCGCTCCGACATGCCATGCGGGCAGCCGAAATTGAGCTCGACGCCGTCGCATTCGGTCTCCTCGACGCGCGCGAGAATGTCCTCCCACGATTTCTCGTCGCAGGGAACCATCAGCGACACGATGAGCGCGCGATCCGGCCAGGCGCGCTTGACCTCCTTGATTTCCCGCAAGTTGATCTCAAGATCGCGGTCGGTGATGAGCTCGATGTTGTTCATCGCGATGAGGCGCCGGTCGGGTCCATGGATCGCGCCGTAGCGCGCCCCCGACACGTTGACGACCGGCGGCCCCGCTTCGCCCAGCGTCTTCCACACCACGCCGCCCCAGCCGGCGCGGAAGGCGCGCTCGACATTGACCTTGCGGTCGGTTGGCGGGGCGGAGGCGAGCCAGAACGGATTGGGAGATTTGACGCCAAGAAAATTCGGTGCGCAGATCGGCCATGGGGATCCTCGCTTTCAGGCGCGCGATGCGCTGAGCGCGGCCGCGATCGAGCGCGCCGCCTGCTTGCCGTCCTCGACGGCGCTGACCGTCAGGTCCTGGCCGCCGAACACGCAGTCGCCCCCGGCCCAGACGCCTTTTACGCTCGTCCGGCGCTCGGCGTCGACGACGATTCGGCCGTCCTTGACCTCGATACCGGCCTCGCCAAGCGCCTCGGGCTTGCCGCGCTGGCCGATCGCGGTGAACAGCACATCCGCGTCGATGCGGAACACCGAGCCGGGCGAGGCGAGCGCATGGCCGCGCTCGAGTGTATTCTCGAACACGACGCCGCTCAGCGCCCCCGCGTGGCCCTCGAGCGAGACGGGCTTCGCCCAGTAGCGGATCACGACTCCGTTGGTCTGCGCGAGTTCGCGCTCATAGGCGCTCGCCTTCATTTGCTCCGGCCCTCGCCGGTAGACCATGGTCACGGTCTCGGCGCCGAGCTTTTTCGATTGAACCGCGATGTCGATCGCCGTCATGCCGCCGCCGATCACCACGACCCGGCGGCCGACCGGCAGGGCCGACAAGTCCTTGGCCTGCCGCAGGCTAGCGATATAGTCGACTGCGTCGATGACGTTTTCGAGCTCGGTCTCTCGCGGCAATCCCAATTTGTTGGTCGAGCCAAGGCCCGTCCCTATGAACACCGCGTCGTAATCGCGTCTTAAGTCTTCGAGCCTGACGTCGCGTCCCAGCGCCTGGCCCGACTTCACCGCTATGCCGCCGATCGACAGGATGAAGGCGGCCTCCCTGGCGGCGAAGTCGTCGACCATCTTGTAGGCGGCGATCCCATATTCGTTGAGGCCGCCGGCTTTTTCACGCGGGTCGTAGATCGTCGTCTCGATGCCGGCTGTCGCGAGCCCGTGCGCGCAGGCCAGGCCCGCCGGCCCGGCGCCGACGATCGCAACCCGCTTGCCGGTCGGCGCGCCGCGCGCATAGGGCGACTTGCCGCCGGTGATTACCGGATCGACCGCGAAGCGCTGCAATTGGCCGATCGTCACCGGCTTCATCTCGGCGGCCTCGCGTACGCACGCCTCCTCGCACAATGTCTCGGTCGGACATACGCGCGAGCAGGTCCCGCCCATGATGTTGGCGTCGAGGATCGTCATCGCCGCTCCGGCGCGATTTCCCGCGGCGATCTGGCGGATGAACAGGGGAATGTCGATCGCGGTCGGGCAGGCCTGCTGGCAGGGAGCGTCAAAACAGAAATAGCAGCGCTCGGCTTCCACTTTCGCCTCGTGGAACGTGAGCACCGGATGCAGGTCGGCGAAATTGGCCTCGAGCATCGCGCCATCCAGACGGCCGGAACGGATGTCGGAAGCGCCCGGCGGATTGGCGGCGATCGTCATGGGTATGAGCCCGAGCCTTCGGAGAGACGGATCAAATTCGTTCTTGACCGTTTGGTCAATCGTTCGCGCCGTGCAATGCGTCTGTCAAGCCCGGCCGCAACGCCGGCGCTCGCGCGACGGCGGCTGGTGAAATTGACCGCAGACGGACCGTCTTGACGCAAGTTGGCCGCGGGATCGTTGTGCATAATATAAGATTGAGGGCTCGAATCAGTTTGCTGCGCTGCAACAATTCTGCTAGCATGCGCACTCAAATGTTCGTTCGGAGGGGCGCAATGGCAGCCACCACCTGGAAGACCAAATGGGGCGTTCGCCGTGTTCGTCGCGACACCCCGACGATCGAGGAAGCTTTGATTGCTGCGGAAAGTTTGGCCAACGATCCCGGCCAGCGGGCGGAAATCGCCGCTTCCCTCATGGGCTTGCCCGTCGATGAGGTCAAAGTCCTCGCCGCCAAGCAGGCGGCGAAAACGCGCGGCCGGGCGAGCCTCGTAACGGGCCGCACCCGCGCGGTCGTGGTCGAATACAAGCGCCCGCGAATGGGGCGCGGACCGATCTCGTTCGCCGGCAAGCGCTGAGGCGCGGGCCCCGCTCTCTGCTTCACAAATTGGCCAGCCGCGCCGCCGAGGGTCGGGTGGTGCGGTACTGGCTGCGCGCCGCGACGTCTGTCGATAGGATGGCGACGGCGATCAGGGTCAGCGTTGTCATTTCGACGAAGTCGACATTGAGGAAGGCGAGCGCGACGATCGCCGAGAAGGCGGCGGCCATATAGGGTGCAAGCCGCGGCGGGGCCCGCGTCAGGTGGCGGAAGGCGAGCCATGCTCCGGCCGCCGCCAGCATTGCGCCGATCACGCCCAGCTCATACCAGACCGTGAAGGCGAGGACGCGCGGGGTCTGCGCCGGCAGGATTCCGTCGTGGACGCCGCGGCTCACGGTGGCGAATCCGCGGCCGGTGATCAGCCTGAGCTTGTCGTGCGTGAAAACGTCCGCCGCTACGGAGAGCGATGGGTAGGGAGCCGGCAGGGACGCCAGCCGGGCGTGGAAGATCCACGCCGAGACGGTCGGCGCGAGCGCCGGGATGAGAGGCGACAACAGGACAAGCGCGGCGGCGCCCCAGGCCAGTTCGCGGGCCGTGCGTCGCAGGTCGGAGATCGCGAACGACAGGGCCAGATAGCCGGCAAAGACGGCCACGGTCAGCGGCGCGTAGCTGTCGATATAGGCGAAGCAGAGGGCGACGATCAGGAGGAGGCGCGCCAGACCGTTGCGTCCGCGCGCCGCGAGTCCGCCGATCGCGGGAAAGAGCAGCACCGCGATTGCGACCGCGCCCGCCGCGAGCCGCCCATCGTCCGGCGCGCCGATCAGAATCTCGGCAAGCGCGCGCGCGGCGATAGTCGCCATGCCGGCGACCACGCCGATCGGGAAGAGGTAAAGGTCGGTCGCGCTGGCGTTCTCGCGCGGCGCCGCGACGGCGAGGAGGGTCGCCGCCAGCAGCACGCTCATTTTCAGCAAGAGCTGCGCCGCCGCGACCGGATAGGGCGTCCACAGAATCGACAGCGCCGCCCAGGCGAGTCCCGCCAGCAACGCGAGAAAGGCCGGAATGAGAAAAGGCCGCATGAAGCGATTGAAGAACCCGGGCTCCGCGTCGAGCGCCGCGGCGATGAGAATCAAGCCGATTCCGATCGAGAACATCACGTAGAGGCCGAGCGGGTGCAGAACCACTCCGACCGGCGTCCCAACGGCGAGCACGAGATAGCCGATGCGCGAGAAAAAACGCGAGGCGTCGGCGGCGTCGTCCCGGTTCGTATCTCTCAAACCTTTCCTGTCCGCCGCGATCGCCATGACTCCCAAGCCCGGTTCCGCGCCGCTTCCGCGCCGCCGTCGAGGACTTATACGACGCCGGCGGCGAGGCGCCTGTGTGCGCGCGGCAACACTCGGGCGCCATTTTCCCGATTGGCCATAGCGCCTTGGCTCCGGCGGGCGAAGATTGACGGGAAGCGCGCTCGCATGCGACCCACTCCCCGGAACGGCTGGGGCGGCGGAAGGGCGAAGGCGACGAGGTGAGCGGCAATTCCACGGTCGTCGCCGCCGCGCGGACTGAAGCAAAGCCGCGCCCCGCCGGTTGGCTCGCGTTTTTTGCCTGTGCTGCGGCGATTGCGCTCCTGGCCGTGCAGGCGGTCGTTGCGAGCCGCCTCGAGCTTACATTCGACGAAGCCTATTACAGGCTCTGGTCGCGCTCGCTTTCTTTCGGATATCTCGACCATCCGCCGATGGTCGCCCTCCTCATCCGCGCGTCGACCGCCCTGTTCGGCGACTCGGAATTCGGCGTGCGGGCGCTGTCGCTTCTTGCCGTCGGCGCAATGCCGGCCCTCATCGCCCTGATCGCCTGGCGCCTCTTCGATTCGGCCGAAAAGGCCGCGCTCGCGGCTCTCATGTGGATCGCGATGCCGCTCGTCGTGATTGGCGCGGTTTTCGTGACCCCCGACGCGCCGCTGGTCCTTTTCTGGACCCTCGGTCTTGCCGCCCTTGTCGAGCTCTGGCGCACTGGCGAGGCGCGTTGGCTGATCGCGCTCGGCGCGGCCCTCGGTCTGGCGTTGCAATCGAAGTTCACCGCCGCGTTTTTCGCCATGGGCGTCGGACTGGCCATTGTCGCCGCGCCGTCGCTGCGGCGCTGGCTCGTTTCGCCTGCGCTCTACGCCGGCCTTGCGATCGCGCTGGCGATTTTCGCCCCCTTCGTCGTCTGGAACGCCGCGCATGGCTGGGCGACCTTCGCCAAGCAGCTCGGTCGTGCGCCGCCGCACGGATTTGCGCCCGTCTATATCGCCGAGTTCCTTGTTTCGCAGGCCGGGCTCGTCAACCCGCTGGTCTTCGCCGCCTTGGTCCCGGCGGTGGCGACCATCCCCTGGCGGAACGCCGTTCCCCCCCGCTCGCGCGACGAGGCCCGCCGCATCCTCGCCTGCACGATTGCGCCCGCGGCGATGTATTTTCTCGTCCATTCGCTTCACGACCGGGTGCAGGGCAACTGGCTTGCGCCGCTTTACCCGGCCGCGGCGATTCTCGCCGCCGACTGGGTCGCCGAGGCCCGCCGCGCCGGCGCCGCGGGGCTCTCCCTGCTCATCGCCGGCGCCGCGCGATGGGCCGCGCCGGCCGGCCTTGTCTTTGCCGCGCTTGCCTTCAGTGAGACCTTGACAGGCGCCATCCCGCTTGGACGCTTCGATCCGCTGGCGCGGCTCGAGGGGTTCCGCGAACTCGCACGCGATCTCGAAGCCAAGGCGCGCGCCGACAACGCGGCCTATGTCCTGACGCAGGGCTACGCGCTGACTTCGCTCATGACCTTTTACGGCGATCCGGCGCTCGCGGTGGTGCAGCCCGAGCAGCGCGCGCGCTGGATATTCGAGCCGGAACCGCCAGAAACGCTCTTCGCCGCGCCGGGCGTCGCGTTAGGCGAGCCCGGCCGCCGTTTCGACCTCATCCTGGGCATGCGTTTCCGCAAAGTCGAGCCGGCCGGCCTTCTCGAGCGCCGCGGCGGCGGGGGAGCAGTTGAAAGTTACGAGCTCTACCGGGTCGCCGAGCCCTATGCGCCGGTGCTCGATCCCGTCTGTCCGCGCGGCGAGGTCGATCTTCAAAGGCGGTGCCCGTCATGATCGAGGCCGCCGGGCCGATCCGACTCGGCGGAGCTTCGATCAGCCGAAGCGTAGAAGGATGATCCCCACCAGAATGACGAGTACGGCGATTGCGCGTTGTCTGTGGAACGGCTCGCCGAGCGCGACGACCCCGATGATCGCGGCGAACACGACCGAAGTCTCGCGAAGGGCGGCGACGGCGGCGATCGGGGCGCGCGTCATCGCCCAGATGACGATCGCGTAACCGAAAAAGGCGGCGAGGCCGCCGACGAGGCCGCGCCACCAGTCGCCCGCAAAGGCGGCGACCACGCCGCGCCCGCGAAGAAAAAGGATGATCGGGAGATAGGCGAGCGCGGTGAGCGCGTCGGCCCATGAATTGTAGGCGAAGGCGAACGAGGCGCCGACGCCCGAGATCCTCGCGCCTTCTCCGTCGATCACCGAATAGATCGCGATGACGGCCGAATTGGCCAGCGCGACAATGACGGTCGGCCGGTCGATTCGTCCATGCGCGAGGCCGCTCGCGCCCATCGCGAGAACGCCTGTGACCAGCGCCAGAACGCCGAGGCTGGCGACCGGGGCCGGCATTTCGCCCAACGTCACAAGGGCGATGATTGCGGCGATCAGCGGCGCAAGCCCGCGCATGATCGGATAAGCGACGGACAGGTCGGCGCTGCGATAGAGCTGTCCGACCAGGATAAAATAGACGATATGGATGAGCGCCGAGGCTATGATGAACGGAAAGGCCGCCTCCGCCGGACGGGGCAGGACGAGAGCGGCCAGGACCGCGGCCACGCCGCACCACAGCGCGACGATTGCGGATGAAAGGAACTTGTCGCTCGCGCTCTTGACGAGCGAGTTCCACAAAGCATGAAGGGCCGCCGCGCCGAGTACGGCGGCCAGGACGCCGGAACTGAGGTGGGCGGAATTGGTCATGAAAGAGCTGTGATGGATTCGTTCGCCGCCGTCGAGCCGCGCGCCGACCCGGCACGCCGGCAACGGGCTCAGGCCGAAGCGCGCGGCGCCTTCACCCGGGTCGGCGAGCGCACCGAGGTTCGAGCGTCTGTTCGAGACCGGGGGCTTGCGCTGGCGCTTTCCTCGCTCGTTGAACCCCTGCGAAGCGGCGATCGTCAATACCGGCGGCGGGGTCGCGGGCGGCGATTCGTATCGCATCGCGCTTGATGCTTAGCGAAGCGCGCCGAGGTCGAGGCGACGACGCCGTCGGCGGAAAGGATCTATCGCAGCGCCGGTCCGGCGGCCGTGGTCGCGACCCGCCTCTCGCTCGCGTCGGGCGCGCGGCTCTTCTGGCTGCCTCAGGAGACGCTGATGTTCGAAGGCGCGCGCCTCGAGCGCAGGCTCGATGTTGAGATGTCGGCCGCGGCCGCCGTCGTCATTGCGGAAACCCTGGTCTTCGGCCGGCTGGCCATGGGCGAAAGCCAAATCGACGCGAGCCTGAGGGATTCTTGGCGCGTGCGGCGCGAGGGCCGGCTGGTGTTCGCCGACGAGACGCGGCTCACCCATGCTGGCGCGACGCTTGAGCGCAACGCGGCGGCGGGGGGCGGCCGCGCGCTGTCGACGGTCGTCGCCGCGGCGCCCAATATCGAGGCGCGCCTGCCCGATTTGCGTGCGGCGCTGGAGAGCGGAGGCAGCGACGTGGAAGCCGGCGCGAGCGGCTTCGACGGCCTCGTCGTCGCGCGCCTTGTCTCGGCTTCGCCTTCCCGATTGCGCGAAACGCTCATCGCAGCCATTGTCGCGCTCGGCGGCCGAAAGCCTCGGCTCTGGGCATGAGCGAAGGCGCGGATTTTGCTGGACCGATGATCGAAGCGAGGAGGGACGAGGCCCCATGAATTTGACGCCGCGGGAAAAAGACAAGCTCTTGATCGCGATGGCGGCGATGGTGGCGCGCCGCCGGCTCGAGCGCGGCGTCAAGCTCAACCATCCGGAGGCGGTTGCGCTGATCACCGATTTCGTCGTCGAGGGCGCGCGCGACGGGCGCTCGGTCGCCGAGCTCATGGAGGCTGGAGCGCATGTCGTCTCCGCCGATCAGGTGATGGACGGGATCGCCTCCATGATCCACGACATCCAGGTCGAGGCGACATTTCCCGACGGCACGAAGCTCGTCACCGTCCATCGTCCGATCCGCGGCGCGGACGACAAGCAGATACCCGGCGAAGTGTTGGCCGAGCCTGGCGAGATCGCGATGAACGTCGGGCGCGAAACCGTGACGCTGGAGGTGTCCAACACCGGCGACCGGCCGATCCAGGTCGGCTCGCACTATCATTTCTTCGAGACCAATCCGGCGCTCAAGTTCGAGCGCGAAGAAGACGAAGGGCTACCGCCTCGACATTGCCGGCCGGAACCGCCGTGCGCTTCGAGCCCGGCCAGAGCCGCATCCGTGCGCCTGGTCGCCATTGCGGGAAAGCGCGAAGTCTACGGTTTCCGCCAGGAGGTGATGGGCAAGGTGTGAGTTGCGCGTCGCCTTACCGACCGCTAAGGTAAGGAGCGGACCTTTGTAAGGAAAGCCGATGGCCGACAAGATTCTCGCGACACTGACCAGCAAGGGGCAGATCACATTGCCGGTGCAACATCGCAAGGCGTGGGGCTTGAAGCCGGGCGACCAGATCGCCTTCGATCCGCCGGGGGGGAAATCGGTTCGCATCGAGCCGCGGCGGAAGCGGAGTATTTTTGAGCGGCTCGACGAGCTAAAACTCCCCTCGCTTGGCAGGCCGCTCACGCAGAAGGATATCGACAATTCAATCGCTGCCGCCATGATCGAGAAATATGGCGTGCCGGGGCGCAAGAGGGAAAGGTGATCGGGATCGACACCAACATCCTTCTTAGGATCTTCGAGACGGAAGATGATCCCGCACAATCGTTGCGCGCGCGCAAAGCGATCGAAGATAATGCGCCGGTCTATCTGCACGACGTCGTGCTCGCCGAGTTCGTCTGGACGTGCAGCGCCGCGTTCAAACAATCGCGCCAGGCAATTCATCAGCGCCTCCAGGCCATCGCCCAGTCGACCGAATTCGTTGTCGCTCGCCCGGAAGTGTTTGAGCGCGCCGTAGAGGCATACGGATCGCAGAAATCAGATTTTGCCGACTGGCTCATCGGCATCTCGAACCTCGAACAAGGTCTCGAATACACGCTCACCTTTGACAAAGGCGCCGCGCGGCGCCGAGCCTTCGGAATGGTTGACCCATGAAGGCGAGCCGACCGGTTCCGTTGCCCGCAAAGCTAGCTCCACGCCCTGCCGATTCGTGCGCCCTCGACTGTCTCGCCTTTCCTCCCGTGCCGTGAGCCTTCCATGCCCCGTAACTCGCTCCCCCCGACCTCCCTCCCCCGCGCGCATTACGCGGAAATGTTCGGCCCCACGACCGGCGACCGGATCCGCCTCGCCGATACGGAGCTCATCATCGAGGTCGAGAAGGATTTCACCACCTACGGCGAGGAGGTGAAGTTCGGCGGCGGCAAGGTGATCCGCGACGGCATGGGACAGGCTCAGACCACGCGGGCTCGCGGCGCGGTCGACACCGTGATCACCAACGCCGTCATCCTCGACCACTGGGGAATCGTGAAGGCCGACGTCGGCCTCAAGGACGGCCTCATCGCCGCCATCGGCAAGGCCGGCAATCCCGACATCCAGCCGGGCGTCACCATCATCGTCGGTCCCGGCACCGAAGTGATCGCGGGCGAAGGCAAGATCCTCACCGCCGGCGGGTTCGACTCGCACATCCATTTCATCTGCCCGCAGCAGATCGAGGAGGCGCTCATGTCCGGCGTCACCTCGATGCTGGGCGGCGGCACCGGCCCCGCGACCGGCACCTTCGCCACCACCTGCACGCCCGGTCCCTGGCACATCCAGCGCATGATCGAGGCGGCCGACGCCTATCCGATGAACCTCGGCTTCGCCGGCAAGGGCAATGCGTCCAAGCCCGCGGCGCTCGTCGAGCAGGTCAAGGCCGGCGCCTGCGCGCTCAAGCTGCACGAGGACTGGGGCACGACGCCCGCGGCGATCGACTGCTGCCTTTCGGTCGCCGACGACTACGACGTGCAGGTCATGATCCACACCGATACGCTCAACGAATCGGGCTTCGTCGAGGACACGATCAAGGCCTTCAAGGGCCGCACCATCCACGCCTTCCACACCGAGGGCGCGGGCGGCGGCCACGCGCCCGACATCATGAAGGTCGCGGGCCTCTCCAACGTGCTGCCCTCGTCCACCAACCCGACGCGGCCCTACACCAAGAACACGCTCGACGAGCATCTCGACATGCTCATGGTCTGCCATCACCTCGACGGGAGCATTCCCGAGGATCTCGCCTTCGCCGAAAGCCGCATCCGCAAGGAAACGATCGCCGCCGAGGACATTCTCCACGATCTCGGCGCGCTCTCGATGATGTCGAGCGACAGCCAGGCGATGGGGCGGGTCGGCGAGGTCATCATCCGCACCTGGCAGACGGCGGACAAGATGAAGCGCCAGCGCGGCGCGCTCGCAGGCGATACGGCCCGCAACGACAATGCGCGCGCCAAGCGCTACATCGCCAAATACACCATCAACCCCGCGATCGCACACGGGGTCTCGAAGCACGTCGGCTCGGTCGAGAAGGGCAAGCTCGCCGACCTTGTGCTGTGGACGCCCGCCTTCTTCGGCGTGAAGCCCGATTGCATCATCAAGGGCGGCGCGATCGCCGCCGCGCTGATGGGCGACCCCAACGCCTCGATCCCGACGCCCCAGCCCGTCCACTACCGGCCGATGTTCCGCTCGCACGGCCGGGCGCTGCACGGCTCGTCCTACACCTTCGTCTCCGACGCGGCGCTTAAGGGCGGGCTTGAGCGCAAGCTGAAAATGCAACGGCGCCTGGTCGCGGTCGAGAACACGCGCGGCAAGATCGGCAAGAAGAGCATGATCCACAACAGCGCGACGCCGAAGATCGAGATCGACCCCGAGACCTACGACGTCCGGGCGGACGGCGAGCTTCTCGTCTGCGAGCCGGCCGACAAGCTGCCGATGGCGCAGAGGTACTTTTTGTTTTGACCCAACCTCCTTCCTGACTGCGAGGACCCTGGCGCCGGTTCGCTCGCGCGCGACGAACCCGCCCCCAGCCGAAAATTACCATGCGCGAGGCGACGCTCGGCGAAAGCCTGCGAAAACGAAATCGCTTTCTTTTGCTTTCTTTTGCTTTTTGGAATCGGGCCTTTTCAACGGGTTAGGTCCAATTCAAATGGTTTTTTTCCTCCCCTCGTTTTCTCCGCCGGCCGCTCGCCTTGGGCGTGGGTTTGGCTCTTATGGCGTTATGTGTTGGTCGACCGGTTTACTGTTCGTTCGTCGAACCCTTGCCGTCATGGCCGGGCTTGTCCCGGCCATCCACGCCGGGCCGCCGCAAGAACGAGTCCCGCCTCGGCGCGACGGGCAGGAAAGGCGGACGGTCGCAAGGCTTTTCGCGCTTGCCTGCGTAGATGCGCTGGGCCTTCGTGGATGGCCGGGACAAGCCCGGCCATGACGCCTTGATGGCGCCGTCCGCCACCTCCGCCATGCTCCCAATTCCTTCCCCACAACAGCCAACGCGATAAGAGCGGCGGGTTTGATGCGGGTATTGGGAAACACGGTATCGTGCATTTCTGATTTTGTCAAGACATTGCGCGGCCTTTGCTCGACACGCCGCACTCCCGTTCGGCCCCGGGCTGCCGACGCCAAAAGCTGTCCACTCCCCTTCATCTCGGGATTACGGGGATTACGGGGATTACGGATTACGGTGACACATGCATAATTGCCAATTTGCGGGGATCGGGTTCACCGAGGTGTCGGGTCTTGCAGTATCAGCCTGGGGCTCGACAAGACGAGCCGCGCCTTGCGGTTGCGCTGGTGCGGTCGCGAGAGCAATTAATATAAATATGCATGTGTCACCGTATTCCACCGTATTTGCCACGATTTGCCGGGGTCGACGGATTCACCGAGGTGTCGGGTCTTTTGTTTTGAGACTGCGACGACCGAGCACGCGCACCCTGCGTCATGGCCGCGCTTGTCGCGGCCATCCACGACTTTGCAACAGTCCGACCCACCCATATCCTCTTGGTCCATGCGCGGCGGCTGGGTTTACATAATGACAAATCGCCCTAACGGGACGCTCTACACCGGGGTCACGAACAACATCGCGCGCCGCGCTTACGAGCATCGCCAAGGTCTGGTCGACGGATTCACTCAACGCTACGGGTTGAAGAGGCTGGTCATGATGGAATTCCACGAGGACATCCGCACCGCCATCCAACGCGAGCGCAACATGAAGCATTGGCCGCGCGCATGGAAAGTGCGCCTTATACACGCCGATAATCCCGAATGGCGCGACTTGTACGACGAATTGAACTCTTGATGCGTGACGCCAAGTCGTGGATGGCCGTGACAGGCACGGCCATGACGGCGGACGGGTAGCCCCTTGGGTCTTGCCGGGATCCGAGCGACGACAGAAACGGATGACAGGCGTATGAGCCTAAGCTCGGTCGCGCTGCCGCGTGATCTGCCCGAGCACGGGCTCGGTCGAATTCAGCGACAATGAGGGCCGCGCTTCGCCAGCCAAACAGGTCTCGACGTCTTACGGCGAGCGCGCGAAGCGTTCAATCGTCGTTCGGTCGGCCCCGTTCGCCCCAACTGGAGCGTCCTTCGAGGCCGCTCCAAATTCCACGTTTCTCCCCTCCCGGCGGCTTGCCATGATAGTGACCGGGTAGGGTCCGCTGGCTTGCATCGCCGCGCTCCGTCGCCCAGGATCCCCGCTTGCGCGGGATGACACTTAGCCCGATTTTCATCCAATGCGGTACAGCCTAGCCCCATGCCCCCACGTCCCAAAGCCACGCCCCACGTCCATATCTCCGAGCCGCATGTGCGGGTCACCGAGTGGCGGTTTGCGCCCGGCGCGGAGACGGGGTGGCACGTCCATGAGGCCGATTATGTCGTCGTGCCGCTCGCCGACGGCGACCTTCTGCTCGAGGAGCCGGGCGGAGCCACGCGCACCGCGACGCTCAAGCGGCACGTTCCTTATGCGCGGCTCAAGGGCGTCGAGCACAATGTGGTCAACGCCAATCCGTTCGACTTCGCCTTCATCGAGATCGAGCACCTGAAGCCGTGAGCGGCGCTCGCTGGCCGACGCCAAGGTCGTCGCTCGGCCCCAATCCCAGTCCGCCCTCCGACTCGCGTTCGGAGCCGCTGCGCCCCATCGTGGCCGCTCTCCGCGCGCTCCTCGAGAACGCGGGGCCGGAGGCTGAGGCATTCCTGCTCGACTGGCCGCGGGAATTGACCGCCCGGCCGGTCGTCGCGCGCCCGCTTCCCGTCGTTGCTTCTTTGCAAGGTCTCTCGCGCTTCGCCGCGCCGCAGACCCGCGCAATGGTCGACGCCATCGCGGCGCTCGCTGGCGAACTCGACTGGCGGCAGACCTATACCGCCGCCGATTTCGGCCAGCGCTTCCTCGACAATTACGGCTGGAGCGAATGGATCGGCGAGCGCGGCGCTTTCGTGAGCGGCGCCGTCGCGTGTGGCGTCCTCCTCCTCGGCCCGGAGACCGAATATCCCGCCCATTCCCACGAGGCGGAGGAGCTTTATCTCCCGCTGGCCGGCCGCGCCTTCTGGCGATTGGACCAGTCCGGCTGGCGGCTGCGCGAGCCGGGGACATGGATCCATCATCCCTCCTGGACGGTCCACGCCATGCGCACCGCGGCCGAGCCTCTGCTCGCGGCTTATGTCTGGCGCGCCGGCGACCTCAGCGCGAAATCGCGCATCGAGGGGTGAGAAAGCAGTGGAGTTGCGCGGCGGCATGGCCAATCCGTTCTTCACCATCGGCCATTCGACTCGTCCGGTCGACGACTTCGCGGGTCTCCTGACGGCGTCGCAGGTCACGCTCGTCGCCGACGTGAGGACCGTTCCGCGCTCGCGCGCCAACCCGCAATTCAACCGCGACGTCCTCCCCGCTTCGCTTGAGGCCCACGGGATCGCCTACGAGCATCTTGGCGCGCTCGGCGGCTTGCGCGGGACGCAGCGCGGCGTTTCGCCCGCCGTCAACGCCTTCTGGGAGAACGCGAGCTTCCACAACTACGCCGACTACGCCACGAGCGAGGACTTCGATGCGGGCCTTCGACATTTGCGCGAACTGGGCAGGGGCGCCCGCCTGGCAGTGATGTGCGCCGAGGCGGTGTGGTGGCGATGCCACCGCCGGATCATCGCCGACTACCTCCTCGCCGCCGGCGAGGAGGTGTTTCATATTCTTGGCCCCGGCCACGTCGAGCCGGCGCGCATGACGGAAGGAGCCAGGGTTCAGGCGGACGGAACCCTGGCCTATCCTTCCGAAGCGCCCGACCTCTTCGACCGCTGAAGCGCGCAGCTTGACGAGGGGCCGCTCGATCGAGATATCTGCGCCCCTCCTCACGAACCCGAAATTGAGAAGAGCCTCTTGCGCGGTCTTGCCCTTGCATGGTTTGCGGCGGCGACGCTCGGCGTCCATGCCGCCGGCGGGCCGGCCTCGGCCGACGCGCTGGTGAAGTTCACGAGCGCGGGCCGCGGCGAACCGGTCCAGGGCTATCTCACCCGGCCGAAAGGCGCTGGGCCGTTTCCGGCGGTCGTGCTCCTGCACACCTGCCTCGGCCTGCCGGCGGGCCGGGCCGAGATCGGCGCGCGGATCGCGAGCTGGGGCTATGTCGCCTTGTTCGTCGACGACTTCGGCGCCCGTGGCCTGAAGGAGACGTGCGCTGTCGATTTCAACGAGGCGGCGGCCGACGCTGAGGGCGCCCTCGCCTATCTCGCCGGGCTCTCCGTTCGTCGATCGAGCGAGGATCGCCGCGGCCGGCTTTTCGCAAGGGGGCGATACTGCGCTCAAGATCGCCGCTTCGGGCGGGGCGGGCGGGTTCAAGGCGGCGGCGGCCTTCTATCCCCCATGCGCCAATGAAGCGGAGGCGACGCTCGGCATCCCGACCCTGATCCTCGTCGGCGCCAAGGACGAGGTGACGCCTGCCGCCGATTGCGCGGAGCTGGCGAAGCGGCAGGCGCCCGGGGAGGCGAAGCTCGTCGTCTATCCCGGGGCGGCCCACGCCTTCGACCTGCCGGAGTTCGGCGCCGGGCGGCAGGTCATGGGAATGACGCTCGCCTACGACCGCGGCGCGGCGGAGCGCGCCTGGGCGGAGTTGCGCAATTTTCTCCAGGCGCGGCTTGGGCGATGAGCGGTCGAGCGGCGAGAGAATGACCCTGGCGCAGTCCTCTCGATAAGTTGAACCGAGGGGCCTGCCACGGACGAGGCGCCGATTGACAGCAGAAGCGAGTCAGCAATAGCGTGATGACGTAAAGGTGACTTTGGGGGAATCCAATGAACAAGATTTTGACGGCCGCGGCGCTCGCGGCTGCGTATGCCCTTGCGTTCGCCTTTCCTGCGACGGCGGAAATCACGAATGTCACCGCCACGGGACCGGGCGGGACGGTGAACTCCCTCGTAATCGGAACCGTCCTCAACACCGACGACGCCGTGCTGTTCGGCGCGGACTACACCGCCGCCGCTCCAATCTACCTCACTCTTACCCTCAGCGCAGACGACAGCAACGCAACGTTTTTCGTCTCGCAGATTCCTAACGACAACCTTCTCACCAACAACTCGGGGGTTGTTTTCTCGAACTTTTACGTTGATCTGGTATCAGCCCCGAAGGGCACAATTTTCAACGCCGCAGGCGCATCAGACGCATTCGGGACCCCGACCTTTCTTGCCGGCCAAACTATGCTGGTTTTCCCGGGTGTGGCTTCGCTTCCCGGCGGCCCTGGACTTCCCAATGGATTCTCAACTCAACTAGGGTTCGAATTCAGTTTGGCGAGCCCCGCCGTCCGAACGGAGACCATTGTGTTATACCTCAGTCCAACGCCGCTCCCCGAGCCGTCCACCTGGGCGATGATGATGCTCGGCTTTGCTGGCTTGGGCTTCGCCAGCTACCGCGCGACCCGCGCGCGTCGTTCGATGGCGGCGTAAAACCGGGCGGAATGCACTCGATGGAGGCCGCCGCAGGGCGGCCTTTTTCGTTGAAGTCTGACTATCGCCACCAATTCGCCGCGATCCGCGAACGGGCGGCGGCGCGATAGGATTCACTTCCGGCGTGGCTTGCTTTAGAGACGCGCCCAAAGCGCGACGTTTTTCGCGCGAATCGGGAGTCTCGGATGCGCAGACGCGAATTTCTCATCGGGGCGGCGGCGGGCCTCGCCGCTTCCTCGCCGCTCGCCGCGCTCGCCGCCGAAGGGCCGCCGCTCACTGGCAAGGCCGAGTTCGTCGCCTGGATGACGGCCAATCGCACCGCCGAAGACCCCAAATACCTCGAGCGGCGCTGGGACCGCTATCAGGTGCTGCTGCAGTTCAACGATCTCTGGACGCCCGCCGACAAGCGCGCCTTCCTCTTGACCCCGCGCCAGGAGTTCTGCCTGCCCGAAAATCGCGAGGATGCCTATGTCGGGCACTATCTCGACATCGGTTTCGGGGTCACCATCACCCCGCCCGGGACCATGGGCCGGATGACCAGCGCGATCCAGGTCCATGGCGACAAGGTGCTCGAAATCGGCACCGGATCCGGCTTCCAGTCGGCGCTGCTCACCTATCTCACGAGCCGCATCCACACGATCGAGATCATTCCCGAGCTCGCGGCGCGCACCCGCGGCGTCTACGACCGTCTCATCGCCGCCGGCTACCAGGAGTACGGGAACATCACGACGAAGAGCGCCGACGGCTATTATGGCTGGGAGGATGCGGCGCCGTTCGACAAGATCATCGTCACCTGCGGCATCGACCACATCCCGCCGCCGCTCCTGCAGCAGTTGCGCCCCGGCGGCATCATGGTCATTCCCGTCGGTCCGCCCGGCGCGCAGCATATTCTCAAGGTGGTCAAGAAGACCAATGACGGCGGCGAAACGAGCGTCTCGCGCTCGGACATTTTCGGCGGCAAGGTCATTCCGTTCGTGCCGCTCAGCGGCGGCCACCAGAGCGAAGGCTGATCGCGCGCCACAAGTTCGCCGCGAGCGTCGTCTCTAGACTTGTTCATGCGGGCCGTGACGCGGCGGCGGCTTGAACATCGCCGCCACCGAAGAATTGGAATTTGAGGAGACATCGATGCGCAAGACCCTCCGTGCCTTCGCGGCCTTAGGATTCCTCGGCGCGGCTGGTTTGGCCGTCGCCGCCGGTCCGGTCGTGACCGCGACCGGAAAAGTAAAGTCGGTCGACCTGATGCGGCACAGCGTCACCTTCGAGGACGGCTCGACCTACAGGATCGCCCGCGGCGTCAGGATCAAGAACATGAAGCCGGGCGAGCGCGTCACGCTAACCTTCGCCGCGACGGTCGGCCCAGTCACGGAAGCCTCGGCGGTCGCGACCGCGGCCGACTGATCTTCGGTCCGCTTAACCGAGGGCGCATTACGCCGAGAATGAGAAACGGCTATAGCGGCGCGCTGGCAGTTCGCGGGCGGGGACATGGCGCGTTACGCTTCGGCGGTTTTCTCGATTGTCGTTTCGCTGTTGGTCGTCCTGCCGCTCGCGGCGTGGGGAGCGGCGGCGCTCTGGTTTCGCTTTCCGGCGCCGGAATGGGGGCGGGCGATCGCCGCGAGCCTGTTCCTGCTCATCGGTCTCGGGACCATCGCTTCGCTGTTCCGGCCGCGGCGATGGAAGGCGCTCGCGGTCTTCGCCGTCGCTTTCGCCGCGCTTCTCATTTGGTGGAGCACGATCCGGCCCCCGGCCGGCGGCGACTGGGCTCCGGACGTTGCGCGACAGACGACCGGAACGATCGACGGCGACATGCTGACGCTCTCCGACGTGCGCGACTTCGACTGGCGCACCGACGAGGATTTCACCGAACGCTGGTCCAAGCGCTCCTACGACCTCTCTAAACTCAAGACGCTCGATCTCTTTCTCGCCTATTGGGCCGGGCCGGAGATGGCCCATGTCATCATGAGCTTCGGCTTCGAGGACGGCGACCACATCGCCTGGTCGGTCGAGGTGAGGCGGGAGAAGACCAGCGAGTTCTCGCCGGTCGCCGACGCGTTCAAATCCCACACGCTGATCTATCTCGCCACAACTGAGCGCGACTCCGTGCGCCTGCGCTCGAATGTGCGCGGCGAGGACGTGCGCCTCTATCGGCTCAACACGCCGCCCGAGCAGGCGAAGCTCCTGCTGCTCGAATATGCGACGCAATCGACCGAGCTGGCCGCGCGGCCCAAGTGGTACAACTCGATCACCGCCAACTGCGCGACGGTCGTGTTCAAGATCGTGCGCGCGGCGGGCGGGGCGTTCCCGCTCGACTGGCGGCTCGTCGTCAACGGCTTCCTGCCTGGCTATCTCTACGACCAGCGTGTGGTGGTCACGACGATGCCGCTCGCGGAACTGATGGAGCGCGCGCGGATCAGCGAGAAGGCGAAGGCCGCCGACGGGTCGCCGGACTTCTCGCAGGCCATCCGCGTCGGCGTGCCCTCGCCGTGGGAGGGGGCGGGGAAGTAACGTCGAGCGCCGTCATTGCGAGGAGCCGTAGGGCGTTCTGAAGAGCGCCCGCCTATCGACGGGCTATGGCGACGAAGCTCCGCTCGCAATGACGGGTGTGAATAAAAATAGAAGTCATTTCTCTCTACCGCCCCGCTTTCTTCGTCGCGGTCAGATGGGCGTCGAGCGCTGTCGGATCGGCGAGAAGTTCGGCGCTCGGCGCGGCGTGAGCGATCGCGCCGCGGTCGAGCACGATGGCCTCGTCGGTAAAAGGCAGGATCTTCTTCGGCTTCTGTTCGACGATGATCATCGACAAGCCCGCGCGGGCGAGTTCGCGCAGCGCGCTAAGCAATTCATCGACGATGATCGGGGCGAGGCCTTCGGTCGGCTCGTCGAGCAGCAGGAGGCGCGGATTGAGCATCAGCGCGCGCCCAATCGCCAGCATCTGCTGCTCCCCGCCGGACAATTGCCGTCCCATGTTGCCGCGCCGCTCCTTGAGCCTGGGGAAAAGCCGGTAGACGCGCTCCGTCGTCCAGGGCCCAGGCAGTTCGACGGCGGTCAGGTTCTCTTCGACGGTGAGCGAGCGGAAGATGTTGCGCTCCTGCGGCGTCCAGCCGACGCCCCGCCGCGCCCTCAAATGCGGCGGCAGCGCCGTGATGTCCTCGCCGGCGAGCGTGATCGCGCCGCCGAATCGGGTCGTGACGCCAATCAGTGAATCGATAAGCGTCGTCTTGCCCACGCCGTTGCGTCCGAGCAGCGCCAGCGACTGGCCGTCCTGAACGGCGAAACTCAAGTTCTGGATGACCCGCGCCTCGCCGTAACCGGCGCTGAGGTTCTCGACCCGCAGGAGCTCAGCCATGCGCGTCCTCGCCGAGATAGACGGCGCGCACACGTTCGTCGGCCGCGATCGCCTCGGGCGCGCCCTCGGTCAAAAGCCTTCCGGCGACCAGAACCGAAATCCGGCTCGCGAAATTGAACACGAGGTCCATGTCGTGCTCGATCAGGAGGATGGCGACGTCCGGCGGCAATGCGGCGAGGGCGGCGAGGATGTCCTGCCGCTCCTCCTCGGGCACGCCCGCGGCGGGCTCGTCGAGCAGCAGCACGCGCGGGCGGGTGGCCAGCGCGAGCGCGATCTCGAGCAGCCGCTGCTTGCCGTAGGGCAGCTTGCGCGTCGGCTGGTCGAGGTCCGCCTCGAGGCCGAACCGGGTGAGCAGGTCTTCGATTTCGGCGATGATCGCAGGCTGGCCGCCGGCGACGCGCCAGAAATCGGCGCCTGAGCCGTTACGCTCCGAGATCGCGAGGCCGAGCGACTCGGCAGGCGTCAGATCGGGAAAAAGCTGATTGATCTGGAACGTGCGCGACAGGCCCATCCTGACCCGCGCGCTGGACGCGAGGCTCGTGACGTCGCGGCCCTCAAGCAACACTTGGCCTGCAGTCGGCTTGATGACCCCTGTAAGCAGATTGATGAGGGTCGTCTTGCCCGCGCCGTTCGGGCCGATCAGCGCCTGCCGTGCGCCCGGCGCAATCGCGAACGAAACGTCGTCGGTGGCGATCAGCGCGCCGAAATTGCGCTTCAGTCCCCGCGCCTCGAGCGCTGGAGCGGTCACGCGACGCCCCGGCGCGCGGCGCGGGGCGCGACGAGGGCGATCAGGCGCCGGGGCGCTTCGGCGATCCGCTCGCGGCCGGCGAGCACCAGAATGACCAGCGCGAGGCCGATCCAGAACTCCCAATATTCGGGCGTCGCCGCGGAAATCACGTCCCTCAGCACGATGAACGCCGCCGCGCCGATGATGCCGCCATAGAGATATCCCGCGCCGCCGATGATGAGCATCAGCATGACGTCGGCCGAGCGGTGGAAGTCGAAGAGGTCGAGCGAGACGATCTGGGTCGTTTGCGCCAATAGCGCGCCCGCCACACCCGCGTAGGCCGCCGAAATCGTATAGACCGCAATGATGCGCCGGTGGGTGTCGATGCCGAGCGCGCCGGCGCGCAGGCGGTTCTCCCGGATCGCGGCGAGCGCCAGCCCGAAGGGCGACTGCGCAAGGCGTCGCGCGATCGCAAACAGGATGAAGAGGACCGCGAGGCTGTAGAGCGCCGCGTTGCGCTGCCCGGTGAAGCCGATCGGAAACAGGCCGAGCACGGGCGCGATCGAGAAGTTGAGGCCGTCCGCGCCGCCGGTGAGCCAGCCGTTGCGGTTGGCGAGCTCTCCGAGCATCAGCGAGACGCCGAGCGTCACCATGAGCCGCGTGAGGTCGGCCCCGCGCAAGAGGAGCGGCGCGGTCACAAGGCCGATGACCGCGGCGACCGCGGCGCCGAGGACGAGGCCAAGCGTCGGATCGGCGAAGCCCTTGCTGGCCAGGATCGCCGCCCCATAGGCGCCGAGGCCGAAAAACGCCGCATGCCCGAGCGAGACAATTCCGGTCAGTCCGAGAATGAGATCGAGGGACAAGGCGAACAGGCCGGCGATCAGGATTTCGTTGATGATCGCCGCTCGCGACGGCGCAGCGAAGATCAGGATCAGGATCGCCAGCCAGAAGGCGATCTCGGGCCAGCGCCAGCGCGCGCGGCGATTGAGATGGGCGGCGAGGCGTTGCGCCGTCGCGGACGGCTGCATAGCGCTCATCGTCCGTCCCCGCGCGCGAACAGCCCCTGCGGCCGCACGATCAGCGTCACCACCATCACGGCGTAGATGATGAAAGCGCCGATCGAGGGGACATAATATTTGCCCGCGACATCGAGCACGCCGAGCAGGAGCGAGCCGAACAGGGCGCCAATGATCCCGTTCGAGCCGCCGACGGTGACGACGATGAGGAAAGTCACCAGGAACTTCACCGGAAATGAAGGATCGATGCCCCCGACCACATCGGCGGCCAGCGCTCCGCCCAGGCCCGCGAGCCCGCTGCCGACGGCGAACGCGATGGCGAAGATGCGGTCGACATTGACGCCAAGCCCCTGCGCGACGCGCGCGTCGTCGACCGCCGCCCTCAATTGCGCGCCGAACCGGGTCCTGACGAGAAATGTCTGCAGGGCGGCGGCGATGATCCCGCAGACGAGGATGATGAACAGCCGGTAGACGCCGATGCCGACGCCGTGGACCTCGATGCGCCCGCTGAGCCAGGCGGGCAGATGGACCTGCTGCGGCTCGTCGCCGATGAGGTAAGCGGCGATCGGCATCGCCATCAGGACGAGGCCGATGGTGAACAGCACCTGGTCGAGCGGACTTGCGCCATAAAGGCGCCGATAGAGCGTGCGCTCGAGCGCGACGCCGAGGATTGCCGGGATAAGGAACGCCGCCGGGAGCGTCAGAAGGAACGGCGCGCCGGCGCGGTTCATCATGAGCGCGGTCACATAGCCGCCGACCATGGCGAAGGCGCCGTGGGCGAGGTTGATGAAGTTCATCAAGCCCAGCGTCACCGACAGTCCGCTCGCCAGCACGAACAAGAGCATGCCGTACGCCACGCCGTCGAGCAGGATGGTCAGCACGCCTTTCCTCCCCTGCGAAGCGGGGGAGGGGGACCATGCCATAGGGCGTCCGAAAGGACGCCCGTCTCGCGACGGGCTTTGGCATGGTGGAAGGGGTAAGACTGCGGCCTCGGATCAGCCGCAGCGCGGCGGGCCCCCTCCACCGGCCTCCGGCCGGTCCCCCTCCCCCGCGTCGCGGGGGAGGATAAGGACGCCCGCCGCGAATTCTGCCCCATCAATGCTTCGCGGCTTTGTAGGGGTCCTTCACATCCGGAATGGTCGCGAACTCGACGTTGTAGAGCGCGCCATCCTTCTTCTCGACCTTGCGGACATAGATGTTCTGCACGATGTCGCGCGTTTCCGGATCGATCGAGACCGGCCCGCGCGGGCTCATCCAGCTCATGCCCTTCATCGCGGCAAGCAGCGCATCGCCGCTCGCGTCGCCCTTGGTCTTTTCCAGCGCCTGATAGACGAGCGCCATGCCGTCATAGGCGCCGACCGCCATGAAATTCGGCCGCAGGCCGTTGTTGGCCTTCTCGAACGCGGCGACGAAGGCCTTGTTCTCGGGCGAATCATGGTCGGCGGAATAGTGATGCGTGGTCACGGCGCCGAGCGCCGAGTCGCCGATGTCGGCAAGAAGGTCGTCGTCGGTCACGTCGCCGGTGCCGATCAGCTTGATCCCCGACTTGTCGAGGCCGCGCTCGACAAACTCCTTCATGAAGACCGCGCCCTGACCCGAGGGCACGAACACGAACACGGCGTCAGGGGCGTCGTCCTTGACCCGCTGCAGGAACGGCGCGAAGTCCGGGTTCTTCAGCGGCACCCGGATCTTTTCCGCCACCGTTCCGCCGCCCTTCTCGAAGGTTTCGCCGAACCATTTCTCGGCGTCGACGCCGGGGCCGTAGTCGGCGACGATGGTGACGACCTTCTTGATCCCGTTCTTGAGCGCCCACTCCGCCATCGGCGCCGAGGCCTGCGGAAGCGTGAACGAGGTGCGGACGATATAGGGCGACTTCTCGGTGATCATCGCGGTCGCCGCGGCGGAGACGATCTCGGGAACCTTGGCCTCGGTCGCCACCGGCGCCGTCGCCAGCGCGAGCGGCGTCAGGCCGAAGCCCATCAGCACCTTGGCGTGGTCGTTGCCGATCAGTTCTTCCGCCAGGCGCTTGGTGACGTCGGCGGCGCCGGTGTCGTCCTTGACGCTCAGCACGATTTTCTTGCCGGCGACGGTATCGCCGTGCTGCTGGATATAAAGCTGAGCGCCGGCCTGCTCCTGTTTGCCGGTCGAGGCCTGCTGGCCGGTCATCGGCAGGATCATGCCGACGGTCACGGTATTGTCGTCGGCGAGAGCGGGGCTTGCCGCGAGCAGCGCGGCGCCCAGCGCGGCGCGCAACATCGAATGTCTGGATATCATCGAGGAATCCTCCCGTTCGGCGCTCATATTGGCCGATCTGCAGCCGTTGTACCTGAAATTGCGGCGACGTTAGCCTCTCCAGCGCCGAAGCGAAAGTTCGACCTTGGTCGCCCTCAGCCGCGGGCGGCAGGACCGAGCGCGGCGAGAATCCGGTCGGCCAGGATCCGGTAGTCGGCCGCCTCCGCTTCGGTCGAGCGCAAGCCAAGTTCGCCGATCGTTTGCTCCCAGTGCACCGAAGCGCGCGACATCTCGCCCCTGAGGCCGATGAGATCGACGGTCAGCGCGACCTCGCGCATTTCCGCCGCACGCCGGACGCCGTGGGTCATCACCCGCTCCAGCATATAGGCCGAGCGTTTCTTCCAGTCGAAGCCAGGGTAGGTGTCGTCGAGCGAATCGAGCACGGTCTCGATCACCCCCGCCTTCCGCCCCGCCAGCACGCATTCGCAGACCAGCGCCTCGAGCCCCTTCATCATGATCGAGCGGATCATCTTCACCGCCGAAGCGGCGCCGACCGGACCCGGGTGAATTTTGGCCGACATGCCGAGCGCCGCGAGCGCCGCGGCCGCGGCTTCCGCGTGGGGGCCGCTGATCAGCAGCGGGGTGCGATGGAGGCGCGGGTGGACCGGCGCCATCACCGCGACGTCGACATAGCGCCCGCCCGCCGCGTCGACCTCGGCGGCGGTGCGGGTCTTGGTCTGCGGCGCGCACGAATCGCAATCGAAAAAGAGCGCGCCTTTCGCGAGGCCGGGCAGGGCCGCCAGCGCCGCCTCATGCGCCTGATCGGCGGTGACGACCGAGAACACCGCCTCGGCCCCGGTCAGCGCCTCCGGCGCGGTCGAAGCGCCGATGATATTCGCCGCCACATAGTCGGCCCGCTTCGCCGCCCGGACCGAGGGATCGGGCGAATCGGTCTTGATGTCGTAAACGCAAACGCGCGCCTTGAAGCTCGTGTCGCTCCGCCAGCCATCGAGGAACGCGCGCGCCGCCTCGCCGAATCCAAGAAATGCGATGGAGCCCGAGCCGATCGCCGCCTCTGTCATATCGACCTCTTTCCGCCATTTGCCCAGCCGCCCCCGCGATGATGACAAATCGGGGGCTTATTGGTTAGTTTCATTTTGGGAGGAAACCGCGTTCGATGAAGAACACATTCAAGGCGCCTATCTCCTGCCTGTTTTTCAGCCGGCCCATCGACCGGACCCGAGCTTCTTGGAGACAGGCATGATTCGCCGGGTCATGGGCCTCTCGTCGATGGCGACCCGGCATATCCTTTCGGATCTCGCTCGGGACTATGAGCAGCGCAATGGAATAAGCATCGATATTCGACCCATGGGCGGCGTCGAAGCGGCCAAATTGGCGCGGGCCGGCGAGCCCACGGACATTGTGATCCTGGCCTCGAAGGTCATGGAGAGCCTGGAGGCCGAAGGCTTCATCGTCAAAGGCAGCATACGAGATTTCGCCCGATCGGAGATCGCGATCGCAATCCCAGCCGGCGCGCCGCGGCCGAGCATCGAAACCGAACAAGCCGTCAGGCAGGCGATGATCGAGGCGCGACAACTCTGCTACTCGACCGGTCCGAGCGGCGACCACCTCAAGGCTTTGTGCGACAAATGGGGCCTGGCCGATTCTGTCCTGGCGCGCGCGCTCAAGGCCCCGCCGGGCGTCCCGGTGGCGACGCTGGTCGCGCAGGGCGACGCGGATCTCGGCATCCAGCAGTTGAGCGAACTGATCGGCCAGCCCGGAATCGAAGTCGTCGGCCCGCTGCCGCCCGAAATTCAGGCGGTAACAATATTCTCGGCCGGCGTATCGATGACCTCGGCCGAGCGCGAGGCTGCACACGCGCTCGTGTCGTATCTGGCTTCGGCCGAAACCCACGCCGCGATACGCCGCCATGGCATGGAGCCGGCTTGAACGCGCAGCGCGGCGCGAGGTCTGTCGCGCCTCGCAGGCGCGATGGCGGGGACTTGAAAAGGAGAGCGCGCCATGGCCGTCACGACCAGAAGCTCGGTGAACGACGCCCCTATGACCGCAAGGCCGGACGTGGTGAACACCGTCCGCGCCGGGCTGATCGGCGGCTTGGTTGGCGGCGTCAGCATCTGGATCTACGAGGCGATTGTCTGGGTAGGCGTCCAGCGTCTGATGCCGCTCGCTGGCATTCCCCGCAATGCGACGGGTCTGGTCTTCGGCAGGGCGGTTCAAGAGTCGCTCGGCCCCTTGGCCTACCTCCTCGGGACCGGAATTCACTTCTTCTTCTGCTTCGTGTGGGGCGTTCTCTTCGCTTTCATCTGGCCATTTTTTCGCCGGCGCGGCTATGAGGCGACTCTCGTGGCTTTCTTCTTCGCGGTGATTCTATGGATCGTGATGCACGGCGCGATCGCGCTCGTCTCGTCGGACCATCCGAACTACCTCGATCCGAACGTCGTCATTGGCGGCTTCATGTCGCATCTCTTCTATGCCGTGCCGCTCGCTTTGGTCGTAAAGCGCCTGACGCAATCCCCTTCGGTCCGGAGCCGCTGAGCCTGCCTTCGCCCTTCGTTTGAGTTCGCCCGACAGGAGACGCAACCATGATCATCGACTGCCACGGCCACTACACCACCGCGCCCAAGGCGCTCGAGGCGTGGCGCAACCGGCAGATCGCCGGCATCAAGGATCCAGCCCAGGCGCCCAAGGTCGCCGAGCTCAAGATCAGCGACGACGAGCTTCGCGAGTTGATCGAATCGAACCAGCTCAAGCTGATGAAGGAGCGCGGCTGCGATCTGACGGTCTTCAGTCCGCGCGCCAGCTTCATGGCCCATCACATCGGCGACTTCGCCGTGAGTTCGACCTGGGCTGCGATCTGCAACGAACTGTGCTTCCGGGTCTCGCAGCTCTTCCCCGACAATTTCATCGGCGCGGCGATGCTGCCGCAGAGCCCGGGGGTCGAGCCGAAGACCTGCATTCCCGAACTCGACAAATGCATGCGCGACTACGGCTTCGTCGGCATCAACCTCAATCCCGATCCGTCCGGGGGCATGTGGACCAGCCCGCCGCTGACCGACCGCTGGTGGTATCCGATCTATGAGAAGATGGTCGAGTGGGACATCCCGGCGATGGTCCACGTCTCGACCAGCTGCAACCCCTGCTTCCACACCACCGGCGCCCATTACATCAATGCCGACACGACCGCGGTGATGCAGTTCATCCAGGGCGACCTGTTCAAGGATTTCCCGACGCTCAGGTTCGTCGTCCCGCATGGCGGCGGGGCCGCGCCCTATCACTGGGGCCGCTATCGCGGCCTGGCGCAGGAACTGAAGAAGCCGCTGCTCACCGAGCAGCTCCTGAAGAACGTCTTCTTCGACACCTGCGTCTATCACCAGCCGGGCGTCGATCTCCTGACCAAGGTGATCCCGGTCGACAACATCCTGTTCGCCAGCGAAATGATCGGCGCGGTCAGGGGGATCGACCCGGAAACCGGCCATTACTATGACGACACCAAGCGCTACGTCGAGGCGACGGCCAATCTCAGCCCCGCGGATCGCCACAAGGTCTACGAGGGCAACGCGCGCCGCGTCTATCCGCGCCTCGACAAGGCGCTGAAGGCGAAGGGGCGCTAGCGAGGGGCGAAAGTCTTGCAAAAGGTTGCGCCGTTCGCGTCAGATCGCGCCCCGCGCGGGGCCGCGCGCCCGGCCGCGCGCAAGCGGCGCCCCTCGCTCGCCTCATGAGCCCTTTTCATTCGGACGCGGAGAGCGGCAATGAAGAACTCGGCGACGCTCGACAAAGTCGCGTCGTTGCGGAACGCGACATAAGTCTGGAACGTCGTGTCCTCTTCGATCGGTATGACTTTGAGACCGAAGCTGTTCTGTTCGGCGAGGGTGAATTCGTCGATCACCCCGATGCCGAGATTCTGCCGCGCGAGGGCGCAGACCGTGACCCCGAAGCGCGCCTTGATCGGCGCCTGATATTCAAGCCCGGCGCGCGCGAATATGTTGGTTATTATGCGCCCGTACGGATCGCGCGGCTCGATGCCGATCAGGGGATGGGCCGCAATCTCCGCAGCGGCGATCCCGGTCCGCGACGCCAGCGGATGGTCTTCCGCCACGACGCAATAGAGTTGTCCCTGCGCCAGCGGCTCGAAGGTGATCGCGGGATGCTCGAGACGCGAGCTTACTGCCGCTGCTTCGCCGCGCCCAAGCAAAAGAAAGTCGATCGCCTCCTCGAGCTTGAGGATGTCGAGATCGATCAGAAGATCGGGGTAGCGCCGGCGCAGGTCGGCAACCGCCAGCGGCGCCATGGCGTGGCCGATGCTCGGCGTCGCCCCGAACCTGAATTCCGCGCCCACGCCGCGATCGAGCGCCCCGATCGCGAACTGGAGGTTTTCGAGGTTGCGGTGAAGCTCGTTGATCTGGGCGAAGATCGACGTCGCCTCGGGCGCCGGAACGAAACGCCCGCCGCGCCGCGAGAAGAGCTTCGCGCCAAGCGAGTCCTCGGTGTGCTTCATGAGACGGCTGAGCCCGGGCGCGGCGACGTTGAGCAACCGCGCCGCTCCGGCGATCGTCCCGGTCAGCATGACCGCGCGGATGACTTCGATCTGGCGCAGGGTAAGCATGGGCGTACCCGATTGGCTCGAAGGAAGCGCCCAAGGCGGTTCGACCGGCCGCCGGCGCTCGCAAGGAGCCCTAACATGATGTTACGCCAGGGGCCAATATTGGTATTTGACGGTCCGGCCGGTCAGGGCCAGAATTAAAAAACTGCGAATGGGTCTCTGACCGCCGAGGAAACGGGAGGCGTTTGAGTGCTCAGATGGTCGATCGCCTCTGTCTGCATGGGCGGCGCGCTGGAGGAGAAATTCGCCGCCGCCGCCAAGGCGGGCTTTCGCGCCGTCGAGATCTTCGAGAACGATCTGACCTTCTTCCGCGGCAAGGCGCGCGACGCGCGGCTGATGGCCGCCGATCTCGGGCTTGAGATCGTGGCCCTTCAGCCCCTGCGCGACTTCGAGGCGATGCCCGATCCCCTGCGGGCGAAGAATTTCGATCGCGCGGCGAGGAAGCTCGATCTCATGCATGAGCTCGGCGCGCGCCTGCTTGTGCCTGTGCTCCAACGTTTCGCCCGATGCGATCGACGATCCCAAGCGCGCCGCCAGCGACCTCGCTGAACTCGCCGATCTCGCCCGCCAGCAGGGCATGCGGATCGGCTACGAGGCGCTCGCCTGGGGGCGGTGGGTGAAGGACTGGACCGCCGCCTGGGACATCGTCCGCGCCGCCGACCGGGACAATCTCGGGATTGTGCTCGACAGCTTTCATATCTGCGTCCGCGGCAATCCGATCGAGCCGATCGCCGCTCTGCCGGCGGACAAGATCGCCCTCGTGCAGGTGGCCGACGCGCCGGCGCTCATCATGGACCCGCTGTCGCTGAGCCGGCACTATCGCTGCTATCCCGGCCAGGGCGATTATCCGATCGTCGACTATCTCGACGCCGTGACCCGCGCCGGCTATCGCGGCCCGCTGTCGCTCGAGATCTTCAACGACCAGTTTCGCGGCGCCTCGGCCGCGGCGATCGCGGTCGACGGCATGCGCTCGCTGCGCGCCGCCGGCGAAGGGCTGGCGGGAAAACGCGCCGGGCGGGGCGACCCGCCG
Source organism: uncultured Alphaproteobacteria bacterium (assembly GCA_963761435.1). Taxonomy (GTDB): domain Bacteria; phylum Pseudomonadota; class Alphaproteobacteria; order Rhizobiales; family Beijerinckiaceae; genus Roseiarcus. Next base: position 94,284 of record CAVXHJ010000025.1, read on the forward strand.
CTCGCCGACCTGCCGCCGCTTCCGCCGGCGCCGGTGGTCGAGCGCGCCGAATTCATCGAGTTCGCGGTCAATGACGCGACGGCGAGCGATTTGACCGCGCTGATCGAGGGGCTCGGCTTCCGCTGCGCCGGCCGGCACCGTTCGAAGGACGTCGATCTCTACTCGCAGGGCGAGATCAACCTTGTCGTCAACCGCGAGCGCGAGGGATTCGCCCACTCGTTTTCGCTGCTGCATGGGCCTTCGGTGTGCGCGATTGCGCTCGGCGTCGAACTCGGTCGACAAGGCGCTCGAGCGGGCGGGCGCGCTCGAATGCCAGAGTTACGCCGGCAAGATCGGACCGGGCGAAGCGACCGTGCCTGCGGTCGCCGGGGTCGAGGGCAGCCTCATCTATTTCATCGGCTCGGGCGACCCCGCGTGGCGCGAGGACTTCGCCCCGGCTGAGCCGCTCGCCGCCGAGGGCGCTCTTCGCAAGGTCGACCATCTCTCCAACGTCGTGCGCCGCGTCGAATTCCTGACCTGGTCGCTGTTCTATGGCGCAGTCCTCGGATTGAAGCCGCAGCCGCAGGTCGAGATCGCCGATCCGCACGGGGCGTTCTTCAGCCGCTTGCTGCGCAGCCCGAGCGGCGAACTCAAGGTCGCGCTCAACGTCGGCGAGGGCGGCGCGACCGGCGTCTCACGCTTTCTTGACGCCTTCGGCGGCGCGGGCTTCCAGCAGATCGCACTGCTGAGCGACGATATTTTTGCCGTGGTCGAAGCGGCAAAGGCGAAAGGCGTCGCATTCCTGCCCATTCCGGACAATTACTACGACGATCTTGCGTCCCGCTTCGACATTGCGCCTGATGTGCTCGCGCGTATGCGCGGGCTCGGCATGCTCTACGACCGGGTGAAGGACGGGGAGTTTTTTCACATCTACACCCGCGCCTTCCAGGACCGCTTTTTCTTCGAGATCGTCGAGCGCCGCAACTACGACCTGTTCGGCGCCGCCAACACCCCCGTCCGGCTTGCCGCCCAGGCGAGCCTCACCGACGCCGAACAGCGCGCGGAGATGGAGTTCGAATGAACGGCGACACCAGAATCATCGCGCATGTCGGCTATCCGACGACGACGTTCAAATCGCCGATGATCTACAATCCGTGGTTCGAGAAGCGGGGCGTCAACGCCGCCGTCGTGCCGCTCGGCGTCAAGAGCGAAGATTTCGCCCGCGCCTTCCCGGAGATTTGCCGCTTCACCAATTTCCACGGCGCGTTGATCACCATGCCGCACAAGATCGCCGTGATCGGCCTCATCGACGAGGTGTCGACCGCGGTGAAAGTCGCGGGGTCGTGCAACGCCGTCCGCCGCGACGGCGCGGGCCGGCTGGTCGGCGACATGTTCGACGGCGAAGGGTTCGTGCGCGGAGTGGCGCGCCATGGCCGCTCGCTGAAAGGCGGGAAGGTTCTCGTCGTCGGGTCGGGCGGCGTGGGCTCGGCGATCGCCGCCTCGGCCGCCGCTGCGGGCGCGGCCGAGATCGGGCTTTATGACGTGAGCCAGGCGGCGATGGAGGCGCTCGCGGGCCGGCTCCGGCAGAACTATCCGCAGCTCAAGGTCGTGACCGGAACGAACGACCCGGCCGGGTTCGACGTCGTTGTCAATGCGACGCCTTTGGGCATGAAGGCCGGCGATCCGATGCCGATCGACGTCTCGCGGCTTAAGCCTTCGACCTATGTCGGCGAAGTGGTGATGAAGCAGGAGACGACCGCCTTTCTCGCAGCGGCGCGGGCGCGCGGATGCGAAACCCAGGTCGGGATCGACATGCTGTTCGAGCAGATTCCCGCCTATCTCGAATTCTTCGGCTTTCCGTCAACCACTCCGGCGGAGCTGAGAGCGGTCGCCAAGGTCGATTACTAGAGCCCGCAAGGGCCATCAGAGGGAGGAACGCAGCAATGACCACAGCAACCATGCACGAGCCGCAGGGCCGGCGTCAGACCAGGATCGCGGCCGCCAGCGGCTGGATCGGCTCGGCGCTCGAATATTATGACTTCTTCATCTATGCGACCGCCGCCTCGCTCGTCTTTCCGCAAATCTTCTTCCCGTCGACCAACCCGACCGTCGCCATCGTCGCGTCGCTGGCGACCTATGGGGTCGGCTATGTCGCGAGGCCGATCGGCGCCTTCGTGCTCGGCCATCTGGGCGACACTCACGGGCGCAAGAATGTGCTCCTGATCTGCCTCGTCCTCATGGGCCTCTCGACGATGGCGGTCGGGCTGCTTCCAACCTATTCGCAGGTCGGCGTGTGGGCGCCGGTCCTGCTCGTGGTCTTGCGGCTGATCCAGGGATTTGCGGTCGCGGGCGAGATCTCGGGCGCGAGCTCGATGATCCTCGAACATTCGCCGTTCGGCCGGCGCGGCTACTTCGCCAGCTTCACCCTGCAGGGCGTGCAGGCGGGACAGATCCTGGCGGCGGCGGTGTTTCTGCCGCTGAGCTACGGCCTTTCCAACGAGGCCTTCGCCGCCTGGGGCTGGCGTATTCCGTTCCTGCTCAGCGTTGTCGTGCTGATCGCCGGCTATATCATCCGGCGCGAGGTCGACGAGACGCCGGCGTTCACCGAAGAGCGGGGGCACGGCGATGTGCCCAAGGCCCCGGTGATCGACGCGATCACCAACCATGGACCGGACATGCTGCGGGTCATCTGCATGGCGCTGATGAACGTCATTCCGGTGGTGGCGACGATTTTCGGCGCCGCCTACGCCGTGCAGCCCGCCTACGGCGTCGGCATGGACAAGACCGTCTATCTCTGGATCCCGGTGATCGGCAACATCGTCGCCATCGTTGTGATCCCCTTCGTCGGCAACCTGTCCGACCGGATCGGGCGGCGAACGCCGATCATCGTTGGATCGCTCGTCGCCGGCCTGCTGACCTTCGCCTATCTCTACGCCATCAGCGTCAAGAATGTGCCGCTGGCGTTCGTGATCTCGATCCTGATGTGGGGCGTCGTCTATCAGGGGTATAACGCGGTCTTTCCGAGCTTCTATCCCGAGCTGTTCCCGACCCGCGCCCGCGTTTCCGGCATGGCGATCGCGCAGAACGTCGGCACGATGCTGACCGCGCTCCTGCCCGCGCTGTTCGCGAGCGTCGCGCCTCCCGGCTCCGCAAACGTGCCCCTGACCGTCGGCGCGTTGGCCTTCGGCGTCACCATCATTGCTTCGATCGCCTGCTGGAGCGCGCGGGAGACCTACCGCGTCCATCTCAACGATCTCGGCGAACCCGGCGCGCCGTCGGTCGACAAAGTCGAGTACGATCGCCTGCGCCAGCAGAGCATTGCCTCCGCGGCGTGACCGGGTCTATGAAGTCGATGCGCACGACGATTTTCCGCGGCGCGACAAGGCGCCGCGGGCGGAGGGCCGGAAGGAGGAAGCGATGACTGAACTCGGCGTCGTCAGACGCAAGGTCAAGCGCGCCGAACGCGCCGCCGTCGAAGCGCTCGGGCGATGCGGGGTCGCGACCGTGCACGAGGCGATGGGGCGCGTCGGGCTGATGAAGCCCTACATGCGGCCGATCTACCCGGGCGCCCTGATCTCCGGAACAGCGGTGACGGTTCTGCTTCATCCCGGCGACAATTGGATGATGCATGTCGTCGGCGAACAGATCGAACCGGGCGACATCGTCGTCGCGGCGATCACGGCCGACTGCACCGACGGCTACTTCGGCGATCTCCTCGCGACCAGCTTCATGGCGCGCGGCGCCAGGGGCCTCATCATCGACGCCGGCGTGCGCGACGTGAAGACGCTGACCGAGATGGGCTTTCCGGTCTGGAGCAAATGCGTGAGCGCCAAGGGGACGGTCAAGTCGACGCTCGGCTCGGTCAACATTCCGGTCGTCTGCGCGGGCGCGCTGGTGAATCCGGGCGATGCGATCGTCGCTGACGACGACGGGGTCGTTGTCGTGCCGGCCGCCTGGGCGGAGAAGACCGCTGACGCCGCGGCGGCCCGCGAAGCCAACGAGGGCGACAAACGAGCCAAGCTCGCCGCCGGCGTGCTGGGACTCGACATGTACAACATGCGCGAGCCGCTCGCCAAAGCCGGCCTCAAATACATCGACTGAAAGAGCGCCCCGAAAGTGAACGCTGCAGTGAAGCCCGTCAGCGGGCCGTTCGAGAAGACGCAGGGCTGGCTCGACTGGTTCGATCGCCCGAGCAAGCCGCGCTTTTCGCTTCCCGCGGGCAGCGTCGACGCCCATTGCCATGTGTTCGGCCCGGGCGCTGAGTTCCCTTACGCGCCCGAGCGCAAATATACGCCCTGCGACGCCAGCAAGGCGCAATTGTTCGGCTTACGCGATCATCTCGGTTTCTCGCGCAACGTCGTCGTCCAGGCGACCTGCCACGGCGCCGACAACAGCGCCATGGTCGACGCCTTGCGCGCGAGCGGGGGCAGGGCGCGCGGCGTCGCGACCGTCAGACGCAGCATCACCGACGGCGAACTCAAGCGGCTTCATGAGGCCGGCGTGCGCGGCGTCAGGTTCAATTTCGTCAAGCGGCTCGTCGATTTCACGCCGAAGGACGAACTGATCGAGATCGCCGGCCGCATCGTCGAGCGCGACTGGCATGTCGTGGTCTATTTCGAGGCGGCCGACCTGCCGGAACTGATCGACTTCTTCACCGCGCTGCCGACGACCGTCGTCGTCGACCACATGGGCCGCCCGGACGTGACGAAGCCGGTCGACGGACCCGAGTTCTCGCGCTTCCTCAAGTTCATGGACGACTACGAGAACGTCTGGTGCAAGGCGACCTGCCCCGAGCGCCTGTCGGTTTCCGGTCCGCCCGCGCTGAATGGCGAGCGACACGCCTATCGCGACGTGGTTCCGTTCGCGCGCAAGGTGGTCGAGGAATTTCCGGACCGGGTGCTCTGGGGCACCGACTGGCCGCATCCCAACCTCAAGGGCCACATGCCCGACGACGGGCTCCTCGTCGATTTCATTCCCGGAGATCGCGACCGCGCCCGACCTGCAGGAGAGCCTCCTGGTCGACAATCCGATGCGGCTCTACTGGCCCGATGAAACGAAAGGCTGACGCCCATGGCGCTCGACAAGGAGTTCAAGGAAATCCCCGGCACGATCGTCTTCGACGCCGATCAATCGCGCAAGGGCTACTGGCTCAACCAGTTCTGCATGTCGTTGATGAAGGCCGACAACCGCGCCCGTTTCAAGGCCAACGAGCGCGCCTATCTCGACGAGTGGAAAATGTCCGAGGAGCAGAAGCAGGCGGTCCTCGCCCGCGATCTCAACCGCATGATGGCGCTCGGCGGCAACATCTATTTCCTGTCGAAGATCGGCGCGACCGACGGCAAGAGCTTTCAGCAGATGGCGGGCTCGATGACCGGCATGACCGAGCAGGAATACCGCGACATGATGATCAAGGGCGGCCGGAAGATCGAGGGAAACCGCAAGATCGGCGAGGGCGGCGACGCCCAGCGTCCCGAGAAGAAGTGACGCTCTTCTGACCCCGCCGGCAAAGGACGTCTGAACATGGCCCGTATCACAGCCTCCCTCTACACCTCGCACATCCCCGCCGTCGGCGCCGCCTTCGATCTCGGCAAGACCAGGGAAGATTATTGGAAGCCGGTCTTCGCCGGCTACGACTTCGACAAAGAGTGGATGAAGACGCACAAGCCCGACGTGATCTTCCTTGTCTATAACGATCACGCCACCGCCTTCAGCCTGCAGATGATCCCCACTTTCGCCATCATGACCGGGCCGGAATTTTCTCCCGCCGACGAAGGCTACGGCGCCCGTCCGGTGCCGAAAGTCATCGGCGATCCGGAGCTTGCCTCGCATATCGCCTCCGAGGTGATCCAGCAGGATTTCGACCTCACCATGGTCAACGAGATCGACGTCGACCACGGCCTCACCGTGCCGCTCTCCTGCGTCTTCGGCGAGGTCAAGCAATGGCCGGCGAAGATCATTCCCTTCGCCGTCAACGTCGTGCAGCATCCGGTGCCCTCCGGGGCGCGCTGCTTTGCGCTGGGCAGGCGATCGGCAAGGCGATCGCGAGCTACCCCGAGGACATCAACGTCCATATCTGGGGCACCGGCGGCATGAGCCACCAGCTTCAGGGGCCGCGCGCCGGCCTCATCAACAAGAAGTGGGATAACGACTTCCTCGACCGGCTGATCGACGACCCCAAGGGCCTCGCGAAGATGCCGAACATCGATTACGTCCGCGAGGCGGGCAGCGAGGGCATCGAGCTGGTGATGTGGCTGATCGCCCGCGGCGCGATGGCGGATGTCGTCTCAGGCGGCCCAAAGCCGAAGGTCGCGCACCGCTTCTATCACGTGCCCGCATCGAACACCGCGGTCGGGCATCTGATTTTGGAGAACGCCGCTTGATACGTCTGCTCCGTCATTGCGAGGAGCGTAGCGACGAAGCAATCCAGAAGTGCACAGGGCGCCCTGCCACCCCTGGATTGCTTCGCTCCGCTCGCAATGACGGGCCGGGCCGGCCTCAAGCCTTCGGAGATCGGTAATGACCAAGACCATCAAAGTCGCGCTGGCCGGCGCCGGCGCCTTTGGCCTCAAGCACCTCGACGCGATCAAGGAGATCGACGGGGTCGAGGCGGTCTCGCTCGTCGGGCGCGAACTCGACAAGACCAAGGAGGCGGCGGCGAAATACGGCGTCGGTCATGTCACGACCGACCTCGCCGAGAGCCTCAAAGTGCCGGGACTTGACGCCGTCATTCTCGCCACCCCGACGCAAATGCACGCCGAGCAGGCGCTCGCGTGCCTCAAGGCCGGAAAGCATGTGCAGGTCGAGATTCCGCTCGCCGATAGCCTGAAAGGCGCCGAGGCCGTCGACGCCGAGCAGAAGAAAACCGGGCTCGTCGCCATGGTCGGCCACACCCGGCGCTTCAATCCGAGCCATCAGTTCGTGCGCCAGCGCATCCTCAAGAACGAGTTCCATATCCAGCAGATGGACGTGCAGACTTATTTTTTCCGCCGCACCAACATGAACGCGCTCGGTCAGGCGCGGAGCTGGACCGACCACCTGCTCTGGCATCACGCCGCCCACACCGTCGACCTCTTCGCCTATCAGGCGCGCTCGCCGATCGTGAAGGCTAACGCGCTGCAAGGGCCGATCCACCCGACGCTCGGCATCGCCATGGACATGAGCATCCAGCTCAAGGCGGAGAATGGCGCGATCTGCACGCTGTCGCTGTCGTTCAACAACGAGGGGCCGCTCGGCACCTTCTTCCGCTACATCGGCGACACCGCGACCTATATCGCCCGCTACGACGATCTCTTCACCGGCAAGGACGAGAAGATCGACGTGAGCAAAGTCGCGGTGTCGATGAACGGCATCGAGCTGCAGGACCGCGAGTTCTTCGCCGCCATCCGCGAGGGCCGCGAGCCCAACGCCAGCGTCGCGCAGGTGCTGCCGTGCTACCGCGTGCTGGCGGGCTCGAGAAGCGGATGGGGTGAACGTAAATCTGTCGCCTTGGGGGCTGGCGTCGCCCGTTTTAGAAGTCGCTAGTAGTAGTGGATGTGCATGCCGCCATCGACCTGGATTGCAGCGCCGGTCGTGAACGGCAAGTCGCCCGCCGCCATCGTCGCGACGGCCCTCCCCACATCCTCCGGCGTTCCCCACCGGTTGATCGGCGTGAACCCTTCCTCCAACAGTTTGTCGAATCGCGCTTGCGCCGCGCCGGTCATGGGTGTGCGGATCAGGCCGGGGCGGACTTCGTAGACGGCAATGCCGTGCGGCGCGAGACGCACCGCGTAAAGCTTCGCCATCATCGCAATGGCCGCCTTCGACATCGCATATTCGCCGCGTTCCGGAGCGGCGATTGCGGCGTTTGACGAGGAGATGAGAAGATCACGCTTCGCGAGCTTTCGGGGAAGTCTCCTGCAGCCGCCAACATTCTCCGGCAAACGGCTTGGGTAAGGAAAAACGTTCCGCGCGTGTTCACGTCGAAGTTGAGGTCGAAGCTCTCGACAGAAATATCCAAAAGATCGCCACGCGACTTCACCGAAACGCCCGCGTTGTTGACGAGGCAATCGACGCGGCCGAAGGCGTCAAAGATCGAGGCGACGAAGCGTGGGTGATCGTCGAGGTCCGCGATATCTCCGGTCACGAAAGCCAAACGCGCGCCCGAGGCCGCACGGGCCGCTAAATTCTCGGCGACGCCTCTATCTTCGGCTCGGTCGCAGACAACGACGTCGAAGCCGCGCTGGGTGAGAGAGACGACAATCCCTCCACCTATGCCGCCCAAGCCGCCAGTTACGACAGCGACTTTGCCAGCTTCACGCACATCAGCCACCGGCGCCCCCGGGGGCGCGGATGTCGAAGTCGCGGACGGCGTCGGTCAATTGGCTGGAGCCATCCGGCTGGACCGGTTCCCCAATTCGAACGTAATCCACGGGGTCCTCCTGGCTTCGCCCATTGGGCGCCTGATCAATTCCGGCGCCTGATCTTAGCGCGTCGCAACACGCCAGTCTCGATATGGACCGGTGCCTTGGAAGGGGCCCGCGCTCCCCGCCGTCACCTCAATTCGGCGGTGAACTTCTGGATCTTCGCGCAAGCCGTCTCGAGCTTGTCGAGCGAGGTCGCGTAGGAGACGCGGAAGTTCGGCCCCTGGCCGAAGGCGCTGCCCTGGACGGCGGCGATCGCCTTCCTCTTCCAGAAGCTCGGTGACGAAATCGACGTCGCTCTCGATCACCTTGCCCGACGGCGCCTTTTTGCCGATCGCGCCGGCGCAGGACGGATAGACGTAGAACGCGCCCTCCGGCTTCGGGCATTGCAGGTATTTCGCCTGGCTCGAGCATCGAGACGACGAGGTCGCGCCGTTCCTCGAACGCCTTGCGACGCACGGGAATGAAGTCCTGCGGCCCGTTGAGCGCCTCGACCGACGCCCATTGCGCGACCGTGCAGGCGCCCGAGGTCTGCTGGCCCTGCACCATGTCCATCGCCTTGATGAGCTCGGGCGGCCCGGCGGCGTAGCCGATCCGCCAGCCGGTCATCGCATAGGCCTTCGAGACGCCGTTCATGGTCAGCGTGCGCGGCTTCAACGCCGGCTCGACCTGCACCGGCGTCGTGAACACGAAGTCGCCATAAGTCAGATGCTCGTACATGTCGTCGGTCAGCACCCACACGTGCGGGTGACGCATCAAGCACTTCGGTGAGCGCCTTGAGTTCGTCGCGCGTATAGGCCGCGCCGGTCGGGTTCGACGGCGAGTTGAGGATCACCCACTTGGTGCGCGGCGTGATCGCGCGCTCGAGGTCCTCGGGCTGGAGCTTGAAGCCGTTCTCGATCGTGGTCGGCACGATGACCGGGTCGCCCCAGTTGATCGCCACCATCTCGGGATAGCTCACCCAGAACGGCGCGGGGATGATGACCTCGTCGCCCTTGTTCATCGTCACCAGGAAGGCGTTGTAGAGGATCTGCTTGCCCCCCGTCGCCACGATGGTGTCGGACGCCTTGTAGTCGAGCCCGTTCTCGCGGGCGAACTTGGCCGCGATCGCCTCGCGCAAGGGCGGGATGCCGAGCACGGGGGGATACTTGGTCTCGCCGCGCCTGATCGCCTCGATCGCCGCCTGCTTGATGTTGTCGGGCGTGTCGAAGTCCGGCTCGCCGACCGACAGCGAAATGACGTCGCGCCCCTTGGCTTTGAGGTCGCGCGCCTTCTGCGTCACCGTCATGGTGGCGGAGGGCTTCACGCGAGAGAGGACGTCGGCGAGGAATGCCATGGGAACGGAGAGCCTTTCCGATGCGGGGGATTTGGGCGGCGCAACATAGTGAGGCGAGCGCCCAACGGCAACCGATTTGCGGACGCGGGACGCCGGCCTCTCGGCCGCCCCGTCTTTGGGGCGCGCTTGATTTCGCCCATTTGGGGTATTATGTTGGCCCAATCGGTCCAGGAGGACGCCATGCTATCGAACTACGACGCCAAGGCGGTGGCCGAGGTCTTGGGCCTCGTCCTTTTGCGGGCGTCCAGGCCGTCCTCGGTTTCCTACGTCTTGATCGAGAAGGCGGTCGAAGGGGGCCTTCCCCGCAACGCTCTCCGGCACGTCGCGGAATTGATCGCCGGGGGCGACAAGGCGAAGGCCTCGGCGTTGGAGCGGACCATCGTGCCCAAGACGACCCTCGAGCGTCGCGAGAACAAGCTCTCGCCTCAGGAGAGCGAGCGCACGGAGCGCATTGCCCGACTTTTTGTCCACGCGCGCCGCGCCCTCGGCACGGAGGCCGAAGCGCGAGAGTTCATGACGGCTCCGCATCCCGAGCTTGAGCGCCGCAGCCCGATCGAAGCCGCGAAAACCGATCTCGGCGACCCGCCGCGCCGAGCAGATTCTCAACGCGCTCGAATACGGGTTGGCTGTCTGAGCGCTGCGCCCCTCAAGCTGTGGCGAATCGTCACCGGCTCCCACCCGGTCTGGTCGGCGGAGGGCGCTCGCCTGTTCGGCCAGCGATGGAATCCGCCGGGACTGAATGCGATCTATTCCGGAACCAGCTTCGCCGTCTGCCTGGTCGAGATTCTGGTGCATGCCAATCGCAAGTCGCCCCCGAGCGCCGCGCGATTTGTCGAGGCCGCCGCGCCCGGCGACGTTTCTCGCGAGGCGTTCGTTCCCGCCGCCCATCCCGGTTGGGACAATCTGCACGATTTGTCGGTCGCCCAGGCTTTCGGCCGCAATTGGATCCAAAGCCGAAGGTCCGCTTGCTGATCGTTCCCTCGATCGTCACCGCCGGGCGCGACACGAACGTCGTCGTCAATCCCGATCACCCCGACGCCGCGCGAATCTCGGTCGGCCCGGAGACGCCCGTCGCTCTCGATCGACGGCTGTTTGGGCCATAGAGCCGCCGTCGGGCTCACGCGTTCGTGCCTCCGTCCACCGTCAGGCTCGCGCCGGTGATGTAAGCGGCCTCCGGGCCGGCGACGAACGCCACCAGCGCCGCGACGTCGTCCACGCTGCCGTAGCGATTGAGCGCCGTGTTCGCCTTTTGCGGGACGGCCCAATCGCCGGAAGCGGGATTGAGTTCCGTATCGATTGGTCCCGGCTGAATGTTGTTGACCGTGATGCCGCGGTCGCCCACTTCGCGGGCTAGCCCTTGCGCGAACATTTTGATCGCGCCCTTGGTGGCGGCATAGGCCACGAGGCCCGGCGTCATCATGCGCTCGCCAACGCACGAGCCGATCAGGATGATGCGGCCGCCATCGTTCATGCGCTTGAGCGCCGCCTGGGTGGCAATGAAAGCCCCGCGCAGGTTGAGATCAATCACGAGGTCGAGCTCCTCGAGCGTCGCCTCTTCGAATTTCTTCGGGATCGCCGTGCCGGCGTTGTTCACGAACATGTCGAGCTTGCCGAGCGTCGCGACCGTCTTTTCGACCGCCGCGGCGACCCGATCGGCGGCAGTTGCGTCCGCCTGCAACGCGATCGCCTTGCCGCCGGCGCGCTTGATCGCCTCGACGACCAACGCCGCGCCGTCCGCTCCTTTCGTGTAGGTGATGGCGACTGCGGCGCCCTCGGAGGCCAGCCGTTTGGCGATCGCCGCCCCAATTCCGCGCGACCCCCCGGTCACGAGCGCAACTTTGCCTTCAAGCGTCTTCGACATTTGCGATTTCCGTTCCAGATTATACGTCAAGCCGGCGCCCCCATCGGAGCGCAGCTATGCTCAGGAGATCACGCTTGACCGCGGCGTCTTGGCGTGGCGACCGCTCGCGTTCAGGCGTGCGGTCCAATTCCGGTTATGAGCCCCCGCATCCTTCAGAGATCGGCTTGGATTGGGCCCGCGACCGGATACGATCACCCCCGCAAAATCTAGCGCGACCTGGCGCCGGTGAAAAAGACTTTGTATGTTCATGGCTATGCTTGGGAGAGATAGAGGCTGATGGAGCTTCGGCATCTTCGCTATTTCGTCGCGGTCGCCGAGGCGAAGAGCATGAAGCTCGCCGCGGAGACGCGGCTTCACACGGCTCAACCCTCACTCAGCCGCCAAATCCGCGACCTCGAGCAGGAAGTCGGCGTTGGACTTTTCGTCCGCAGCGTCCGAGGCGTCGAGCTGACCGAAGCCGGCCGCGCCTTTCTCGACCATGCCCGACGCTCGTTGGACGAGGCCGAAGCGGCCATCCAGGCGGCGCGCCGCGCGGCGCGACCGGCCAGGACGATTTTCGCCGTCGGATTCCTGACAGGACAGGAAGCCGCGTGGCTCGCGCCCGCGACCCGCATCCTGAGCAGCGAACTCCCCAGCATCGAGATCAGGGTGTCGAGCGGATTTTCCGTGACGCTTGCCGACGACCTTGTGCACAGAAGGATCGACGTCGCCTTTCTGCGCCACGAGCCCGGGCCGGACCTCGAATACAAACTGGTTCTGAAGGAGCCGCTCGTGGCCATCCTGCCGCATGACCATCGGCTCGCGGCGCGGAAAACCCTGGACCCGCGCGATCTTGAGGGCGAGACCTTCATCGGCATCTCCGAGATCCCGCGCAGTCCTGCGCGGAGCGGTCAACGGCTACCTCAAACGATCCGGAGTCGAGGTCGCGCCGCGGTTCGCGATCGACAATTTCGCCATGGCGATGTCGCTGGTGACGTCGGAGCGCGGGGTCGCTCTGTTGCCGATCTCGATCGAGGACTACCTGCCTCCGTCCATCGTGAGCCGCCGCTTGAAGGGCAAGCAGCCGACCGTCGATCTGATGGTCGGCTATCACAGGGCCAACGCCTCGCCGATCCTGAAAATGTTCCTGTCGCGACTCGATGGGCCGAGATCCGCACCTCCGGGCGCCGTCGGCTGACGGCGCGGCGCGGGCCGCCGCTCGTCATGGCGCCGTCATCCAACTCATCTACCGCGATTCGGCCACATCGGCGGGTCGGAGATCACCTTGCGGCAAGCCACCAACGCGATGCGTCGCTTAACCAGCGCGGGGCTCAAAGCTGCGGTCCATCGCTCGAAGCCGCTGTCGCGCGCCGGCGTCCTCGAGCGCCTGTTCACGCTGGCCTTCGAGCGCCTCGTCTATCCCCAGATCTGGGAGGACCCGGTGGTCGACATGGCCGCGCTCGACATCGGGCCGGGGCATCAGGTGATCGCCATCGCCTCGGGCGGCTGCAACGTCCTCTCCTATCTCCTGGCCGATCCGGCCGGCGTCACCGCGGTCGACCTCAACGGCGCCCATATCGCGCTCGGGCGGCTCAAGATCTGCGCGGCTCAGAACCTGCCCGACTACGAGACCTTCTTCCGCTTCTTCGGCCGCGCCGACGCGCGCGCCAATGTCGCCGCCTACGACCGGCGGCTGCGGCCAAAACTCGACCCCGCGACCCGCGCCTATTGGGACAAGCGGACGGCGTTCGGCCGCCGCCGCATCGGCGTCTTCGCCCATAATTTCTACCATCACGGCCTGCTCGGCCACATCCTCGGCGCCGGTCACACGCTCGCGCGCCTGCATGGCCTCGATCCGTCGATCGTGCTGAAAGCGCAGGACGCTCGACGAGCAGCGCGCGCTCTACGAGAAGCGCCTCGCGCCGATCTTTGAAAAGCCGCTCGTCCGCTGGATCCTGAAGCAGCCCGCGTCCCTCTATGGCCTTGGCATCCCGCCGGCGCAGTACAAGGCGCTGGCCGCGGATTCGCCCTCGGGCGTCGCCGCCGTGCTGAGCGAGCGGCTCGAGCGGCTCGCCTGCGATTTCGACATCGCCGACAATTATTTCGCCTGGCAGGCGTTCGGACGCCGCTACGCGCCGGGGCCCAACCCGGCGCTCCCGCCCTATCTGCAGCGCGAGAACTTCGACGCTGTCCGTGAGCGCGCGAGCCGCGTGCGCTACGTCCAGCGGTCGTTCACCGACATATTGCGCGATTCGGCCGCCGGCGAGCTTCGATCGCTTCGTCCTGCTCGACGCCCAGGACTGGATGAACGACGCCGAACTCGCCGCCTTGTGGACCGAGATCACCCGCACCGCGCGGCCTGGCGCGCGGGTGATCTTCCGCACCGCCGCCGACGAGCGGCTGCTGCCGGGCCGGGCGCCCGATCGCGTCATGGCCGCCTGGACCTACCATGACGAGCAGAGCCGCGAGTTCGGCCGGCGCGACCGCTCGTCGATCTACGGCGCCTTCCATCTCTACACGCTGAAAGGCGCGCCCCAGAGCATGAGCGACGCCGCCGCGCTCATGGACCGGATGTATCGCCGTCAGCGCCACATCTATGACCTCTCCCGCAAGTTCTATCTCCTCGGACGCGACGAGGCGATCGCCAAGCTGCGCGCCGCGCCTGGCGACAAAGTGCTCGAAATCGGCTGCGGCACCGGGCGCAATCTGGTCAAGCTGGCGCGGGCCTATCCCGAGGCGCGGCTCTATGGCATCGACGTGTCGCGGGAAATGCTGGCGAGCGCATCGACGGCGTCGGCTCGCGCCGGGCTCGCCGCCCGCGTCGCCCTCGGGCAGGGGGACGCGACAGCGTTCGATCCCGAGGCTTTGTTCGGCTGCGCCGCGTTCGAGCGCGTCATGATCTCCTACGCGCTCTCGATGATCCCGCCCTGGCGCGACGCGCTTGAGCGCGCGCTCGACGTTGTCGCGCCCGGCGGCTCGCTGCATCTCGTCGATTTCGGCGATTGCGCCGGCTTGCCCGGCCCGTTCAGGACCGGATTGCGGCGCTGGCTCGCCGCCTTCGACGTGACCCCGCGCGACGATCTCGGCGCCGCGCTTCAGGCGTCTCACCGCCAAGCGCGGCATGAGGTGCGAGATCGAGAGCCGGTTTCGCGGCTACGCGGTCCTCGCGGTGGCGCGCCGCGCCGCGCCGGCGCGTTAAAGCCAATCGCTTTTGGGTCAACACGCGCCCCCTCCACCGCGGTGACGCGCGGTCCCCCTCCCCCGCTTCGCGTGGGAGGAGAAAGCGGCGGTAGGCCTCTTCCTCCCCCATGAAATGGGGGAGGGGGACCGTCCGAAGGACGGTGGTGGGGGACCCTGCTGGCCAAGGACGGGCGCGCGGTTCACCCGCCGAACGCCCGCGAGAGCGTGAAGATAACGAGCCCGACCAGTCCGCCGACCAGCGTGCCGTTGATGCGGATATATTGCAGGTCCTTGCCGACCTGGAGTTCGAGGCGGTTGACGAGCGTGGCGGCGTCCCAGTTATCGACCACTGCGGCGATATAGGCGCCGATCTCGGCCCGCCGGGGCAGGATGGCCCGCAGCGCCAAGAGCCTGAGCCGCCGGTTGATCGTCGCCCGGCGCCCGGAATCCTCTTCGAGCCAGCGGCCAAGCGCGCCGGCCGAACTCGCCAGCCAGCCGACGATCGCTTCGGCATGGCGGGGCAGCCCGTCTCGCAAGCCCGCCTCGATTTCCTCCCACAAGCCCCTCGCCTGCTCGGCGAACACCGGATTGGCGAGAATGTCCTGCTTCAGCGCCTCCCCTTTCGCCCGCATCGCGGGATCGTGCGCGAGGGCGTCGATCCATTCTTCGATCAGCGCATTGGCCTCGTCGCGCCACGGATGGTCGGGGTCGCGCATCTCGTTCAGGGTCGTCGACAGCCCGTTGATCACCTTGGCGGCGATCATGTCGTCGACCCATTTGGGAATGAAGCGCGAGGATTTTTGCGACACGTGCCTGACGATCGTCGCCTTGTTGCGCGCGAGCGCGCCTTCCGCGAGATCGAGGCCCTGGTCGAGCAGCGTCTGGCCCGCCCCCTGCGCCCAGAGTATCGACAACACCCGCGAGGCGAGCGGCGCCGCGGGGACCGCCTCGATCCCGCGCCGCGCCGCCTGAGCGACCCATTCGTCGATTGCCGCTTTCGGCACGAGGTCGAGCGCGTACGGAAGGACGCGTCCGGCGCCGGCCGCGACCGCCCGCGCGTTGCGCTCGTCCTCGAGCCATCGCGCCGCAAGCCCGACCGCGTCGACCGACGAGAGGCGCGCGACCGCGACGCGTGGGGAGAGGAAGTTGTTGGTGATGAACCGCCCGAGCGCCGGCCCGATGCGCCGCTTGTTTTCCGGCACGACGGCGGTATGGGGAATCGGCAGGCCGAGGGGACGGCGAAAAAGCGCCACGACCGCGAACCAGTCGGCGCAGGCGCCGACCATGCCGGCTTCCGCGAACGCGCCGAGATAGGGCGCCCAGACCCAGCCCGGCGGCGCGCGTCGCATGATGAGAAAAATCGCCGACATGAGCACGAGCAGCATCGTTGCGATCGTGCGCATGCGGCGCAGTTCCGCCCGGCGCTCCGCCTCGGTCTTAAGGGCGTCAGAATAGCCGAGCGGCGCGGGCTCGGCGGCCGCAGGTCGGGCAAGCTCAGTCATCGCCGGATAATAGGGGCTGGCGACGCCCGGGCCATAGGCCTTTCCAGCCAGCCCAGGCCCCGCGACCCGCCCCGCTGGAAATTTGCCGCCAGAGCGCCTACATGAAAGGCTGCGGAGCTGGGTGGCGCGTCAGGACAATATTCCTCGGGGCCGTACGATCCCTATGGGGGCTGTCCCTGTCGAGGCCCGTGGGCTTCGGCATATGGCTCCCACCTACTTACGTAGGCGCCCGGGATCACCGTCCAACGGCCGTCTCGGCTCCGCGCTTTATTTTTACCGCTTTCGGATTGGCGGCCCACCGTTTGACCTCGACTGTCGTCAATCCCAAAACGGCCCTTCGCCGCGCCGCGCTTGCCAGGCGGGCGAGCGTCGCGGCGGCCGCCCGCCAGGCTTTCAGCCGCCGCCTCGCCGAGGAGGGGCTGCGGCTCGCGCGGCTCTGGCGCGCCGAAACCGCCTCCGCCTTTCATGCCTTTCGCGACGAGCCGGATACGCTTGAACTTTTGAGCGCGCTCGCGGCGGACGGGTTCGCGACCGCCCTTCCTGTGGTCGTCGGCCGCGGTTCGCCCCTTGCCTTTCGTCTCTGGCGGCCGGGCGACCCGACCCGGTCAGGCGCGATGTCGATCGCCGAGCCGCTTGAGACGGCGCCCGCGGTCGATCCGGATCTCCTGTTCGTGCCGCTCGCCTGCTTCGACCGGCGCGGCCACCGCATCGGCTATGGCGCCGGCTTTTATGACCGCACCCTCGCCCGCCTTCGCGCGACGAAGCCCGTTCACGCGGTTGGCGTCGCCTATGGGGTATGCGAAGTCGCCGCCGTGCCGTATGAGGCGCATGATGAGAGCCTGGACGCCATCGTGACCGATCAGGAAACCCTTCTCCTCACCGAGCGATGATGCGTCTCGTCTTCATTGGCGACATCGTCGGGCGATCCGGGCGCGCTGTCTTGCTCGAGCAGGTTGCCGCGCTACGCGATCGCTGGGCGCTCGATTTCGTCGTCGTCAACGGCGAGAACGCCGCCGGCGGCTTCGGGATCACTGAACCCATTCTGGAAGAATTCCTCGCCGCCGGAGTCGATGCGGTGACGCTCGGCAATCACGCCTTCGATCAGCGCGAGGCGCTGGGGTTCATCGATCGCCAGCCGCGCCTGATCCGGCCGGCCAATTTCCCGCCGGGCACGCCCGGACGGGGCGCGGCCCTCATCGAGAACGCGAAGGGCGCGCGGCTCCTTGTCGTCAATGTCATGGGCCGCATTTTCATGGACGCTCTCGACGATCCTTTCGCCACCTTAAAGCGCGAGCTCGGCCTTTGCCCGCTAGGGCAGGGGTGCGACGCTTCGATCGTCGACTTCCACGCCGAGGCGACGAGCGAGAAATGGGCGGCCGCGCATTTTGCCGACGGCAAGGCAAGTCTGGTCGTGGGCACCCATACCCATGTGCCCAGCGCCGATCATCGAATCCTCGCTGGAGGCACGGGCTTCGTCACCGATGTCGGCATGACCGGCGACTATGATTCGGTGATCGGGATGGAAAAGGACGAGCCGCTGCGCCGCTTCACCACCCGCGTCCCTTCCGGCCGGTTCGAGCCGGCGCTGGGGCCTGCGACTTTGTGCGCGGTCGCGGCCGAGATCGGCCCCGACGGCCGGGCCAAAGCCATCGCGCCGGTCAGGATCGGCGGCCTGCTCAGCCCCGCCGCGCCCGATTTCTGGGCCTGATCGCCATGGTCGCGCCGACCATTGTCTACGATCTCGACGGCACGCTCGCCGACACGGCCGGTGATCTGGTGGCCACCCTCAATTGGCTCTTGGGCAGGGAAGGCCTCAAGCCGCTCAAGGTCGAAAGCGCCGGTTCGCTGGTTGGGGCCGGGGCCCGGCCGCTGATCGCGCGCGGCTTCGCCGCCTCGGGGAAAAACCTCGACCCGCAAGCGCTCGAGCGGCTGTTCGCGGATTATCTCGTCTATTACAACGCCCACATCGCCGATCGCACCCGGCTTTATCCCGGCGTCAGACAAGCGCTTTCGGCGCTGGCGGACTTGGGCTGGCGCCAGGCGATCTGCACCAACAAGATCGAAGTCTCGGCCAAGCTCCTGATCGCCAAGCTCGGCGTCGCCGAGCGTTTCGCTTTCGTCTGCGGCCAGGACACATTCGGGGTTGGCAAGCCGGACGCCGCGCCGCTGCTCAAGACGATCGCCGCTTCGGGCGGCGCGAGCGATCGCGCGATCATGGTCGGGGATTCGATCACCGACATCAAGACCGCCCGCGCGGCCGGCCTGCCGGTCATCGCGGTCGACTTCGGCTATAGCGACGTCCCGGTCGCCGAGCTTAAGCCGGACCGGGTGATCTCGCATTTCGACCAGCTCGAGGCGGCCTGCGAAGCGCTGCTGAGGTCTCCGGCAAGCTAGGCTGATCGCGTTGTTCGGCCTGTTCATCGGCCACGCCGGATTCGCGCCAGCCGCGGTTCTCATGATGCTGGTCTTCGTCGGGGACGAGCGAAGCTGAAGCGGCTCGTGGCCTCAAAAAGCCTGAACGACGTTGGTTACGTGGTCGCGGTCCGGCGCGGTGACGCAAAACGCCACGCACAGATAGGGGATTGTGTCATGCGGGTTGTGGCCGCGATGCATCTTGCCGATCGGTTCCGAATAAACGTCGCCGGCCTTGGCGCGAATGAGGACGCCTTCCTCGAAATGGGCCTCGAAGATGCCCTGCAGCGCGATGAAGAACGTCGCGCCATTGTGACAATGGAAGTTGGTCCAGCCCTTGGGCTCTATCTCCGCGGTGTAGATCTGCACCTTTGCTTCGGGGTCTTTCGGCAACGAGGCGTAGAGCCCATCGAACAGCACTCGACGGTGGAACATTTTATCCGCCGGTACGAGGCCCTCGATCTGCAGCTTCAAGCCGGCCAAATGGGCGTCGTGCGTCTCGGTCATTGAATCCGCTGTTTTTGCCGGGGTCGCCAGACATAGCACAGTCCGGCCCGCGGGGCGGCGGACCGGTCAGGCGGCTCTTGGCAGGTAAGCAAGGCGCGCATGACGCGCGCAGTAGGGGCCGCCCGCCGCCGCCTCGCCGCAATAGCGGAACGCCCCGAGATCTCTCGGATTGCCCGTCGGCCAGCGGCACGAGCTTGGCGTCAGGTCGACGACAGTGAGGCTTCCGTCGATCGGCTCCTGGTCGGCAAAATAGGTGGTGAACGCCATCCTGCCGCTCTCGTCCGTTGCGGCGGAAGCGATAATTTTTGGGGCAGCATCTATTCTGGGCATCGTCAATCGGTCTCTCTGAATTTGTGGAAGGCGAGCCGGCTCGGCCGCGCCAAACGTGCCCGCCATATGGCTACGGAGCGCCAAATTTCCAGAGAGCCCGCGCGTGGGCGCATTTTTCAAAAGCGAAAATGCCTCGGCGAAGACCATCGAGGCCGATTCGGCGTCGCTTCAAACCGCCTTGCCGCCGCCCGGCCGCCGGAGCAGCTCCGCGAGCATCGCCTGGGCGTCCTCGATCAGCGACTCCTGATAGCGATAGTACATCTCGCGGCCCATGGGCGTGACGAGCGAGCTCATCTGTTCCTCGCAGCGAAGGTGAAGCGCCGCGAGCTCCCGGGCCAGGTCCTCCGCGGCCTTTCGATCCTCGGGCGTCTTGACGGCCGCGTCCGGGGGGAGCGTTTTCACATGCTCCGGCGTGGAGCCGAGACCGCTCAGCGCCTTGAGCCGTGACTCCAGGAGTTCCCGGCTGGCGTCGATTCGCCAAAGCCTGAATCGGCTATACCCGTTCAGGGCGTTGAAGACGACGGTCAGGGCCATCGCCAGATAGATCCAATAGGCTGGCGACATCAGGTTCACGAGCCGGGGGAAATATCGATCCGCGAATCCGGGCTCGCCGTTGGTGAAGAACTCGCGCGCCTCGTCGGCCAGCGGCGCCTGATCCTGGGACTTGGCGGCGGGCGGCGGGTTCTCGCGAACGAAAGTCGGGAACTCCTCCCTGAGCAGCATCAGGAAAGCCTCCCGCTCGGCGCGGTGGGTGCAGGCGTTCGTCAGGATGAGCGTGTCGACCTGGGCGACGAGCTTGTCGGTCGCCGGAGTCGGTTTCGCGATGTCGTAAAATCCGGCGGGGATTCTGCCGAGGCGCAGCCATTTGTCTCGCGCGACCAGGCCCTCGAGGTCGGCGGGAGCGACGATCTCGAGGTCGTAGGTGTTGGCAAGCCTGCGGATCAACTCTGCGCTGGCCGACATGACGAATGCTGCGAGATCGAGCTCACCGTCGCGAACCATTGCCGCCTGGGCTTCGAGGTCGTGGTTGGACGGCTTCAGATCGAGCCCCCTGAGATCGGGATTCTCCATCAATTGTCGCATCAGGTCGGCTGTGCCGGAGCCGTCCGGGCCAATGCCGACCGACGCGCCCTTGAGGTCGTTGAACGTATCGATCGCCCGCCCGCGCCGCGCGAACAAGAGGAGCGACTCCGGCTGCGGCAGCCTGCCCAAGGACTGCAAACCGGCGTCGGCAGGAACCGGCACGCCGTCCTGCACGAAGGCGAAGCCGGGGATGCAGCGCCCGCTTTCGCCGGCGAGGCGAGCAATATTGTCGACCGACCCGTCGGTTGCGACGACGCTCAGCCGGCCGCTTCTCTTCCGGGCGCGCGCCGCAAGCCGCTCTCCGGTCGCGTGGTACTGTCCGGTCGCTCCGCCGGTATAGATGGACGCCTTCAGGAACGCGTAATCGCCGGAGACGGTGAAGTAGAGGATCGCCGCCGCGACCGCCAAAGCGGCGATCCCCATCAACAGAATCCTCGCCCACGCTTTTCGATCGCGGCCGGGTCCAAACGCCAGTTGATCCAGAAAGCTCATTGGTCCGCCGTCCGCCCCCAACGCGACGACCTTATGTGGCAAAGCCGTCAGCGTGCCAGAGCGAAATTCGGCGGCCGGCGCCGCGTGACCGCCTTTGGGCGACGGCCGCTGCGCTTAATCAGAAATGCGTGTAATTTCTTTGTAAAAGTCGAAGCCCGTGCTATACCTCTTCCCACGCGGGCCGGATCGAACCTGACTATGGCGGGCGGGCGACGGCGAGGGGCGAGATGTGGAGGATGCATACTTTGGAGTCCACCGTAACCCATTGAAAAATCTTGCCTCTGAGGAACGAAAGCAAGCGATTGGAAATTTGGAATCCCTTGTGTCCGGCTTGGAATTCCTTGTGCCGGGCTTTGATTTCCTTGCGGGCGGCTTTGATTTCCTTGCGGCTGGCTTGGATTAGCTTGGGCGCCGGGCCGAGGCCAGTTCCGCGACCGCCGCCTTGAGCAGGCGTTCGAGGGTCTCCCGCTCCTCGGGAAAGCCAGCGCGGATCCATAGCGCCTCGAAAGCGCGCAATGTCCGGCCGACCCGCGGCCCCGCCGCCACCCCGCGGGCGATCAGATCCGCGCCGCTGAACGGCAGCTTCGGTTCGGGCGCTTCAGCGAGGAACCGATCGGCCGAAGCGAAAGCCGCGTCCGAGGGCGACGCCCCTGACTCGGCCTCGGCCAACGCCAGCGCGTCGCGCGCCGCCTCGCGACCAGCCCTGAACAGCAGCTCGCGCAAGCCGCCGGGCGATGGCGGCGCCGAGAGCCCGTGCAGGCCGGCAAGCGCCGTCGCGGCGGACTTGATCCGCTCGTATTCGGCGTTGGCGAGCCGCAGACGATCGCGAAGCCTGTCCGCGTCTTCCGGGATCGCTACGCCCAGCGCAGCGAGCCGCAGGACGGCGTCGGGCCCACGACCGCGATCGGCATCGATGGCGATCAGGCGGCTCAGGCGTCCCGGGTAGGCGAGGCCGCCGAGGATCCGCTCGAGAAAGCCGCAGTCGCCCATCGTCTGGACAACATCGCTTGGGCGTGGCGCCACGAGCAGTTTCATGAGTTCGGCGCGCACCCGCTCCCGCGAAAGGCGCGCGAGGCCTTCGCGCTCGCCAATCGCGGCGGAAAGCCCCTCGGGGTCGAGTTCGCCTGCGGCGAACCGGGCGGAGAAGCGGAAGAAGCGAAGGATGCGCAGATAGTCCTCGCGGATGCGCTGATTGGCGTCGCCAATAAACCGCACGCGACCGGCGGCGAGGTCGTCCAGTCCGCCGACATAATCGTGGACCGTTCCCTCGAGGTCGAGCGAAAGCGCGTTGATGGTGAAGTCGCGCCGCCGCGCGTCGGCGGCGAAGTCGCGTCCGAACACCACCTTGGCCCACCTCCCGTCGGTCTCGACGTCCTGGCGCAACGTGGTCGTCTCGAGTGGGCGCCCCTCGACGACGATCGTCACTGTGCCGTGCGCGAGGCCAGTGAGCGCGACCTTGAATCCGGCCGCCTGCGCGCGGCGGATCACCTCATCGGTCGTTGCCGTCGTCGCGAGGTCGAAATCGAACGCCGGCTCGCCGAGCGCAAGGTCGCGCACCGCTCCGCCGGCGAGGCGGGTCTCCTCGCCCCCGTCGTTCAGGACCTCGAGCGCGCGCGACAGTGGGCCGTGTCTCAGCGACGTCAGATCCTTTAGCCTTCCGCCAGCCAAGCCCCGAAGGACCGTCATTCGATCCGACCCGGAACGAGGATTCCGTTTTCGATATGCGCTGGAACGTAAACGCCGCGGCCTCGAGGCGCGATGACGTTGACGGCGACGAGCCCCAGAACGGCGGCCGCAAGACCGAGGAGGGTCAAGATCGACACGCGACCGCGCGTCCAATGCTCGACTTCGAGCGGATAGCGGGCGCGCACGGCAAGGTAGAGCGCATAGATCGCGAACGGGCTCAGGAACAGCGCCAGCGGCTCGAAAACGGTCCTTCCCATCAGGTGAACAGCTTCTCGTAGAGGTTACGCAGGATGCCGGCGGTTGCGCCCCAAATATAGCGTCCCTCGTGCGGCATGGCGTAGAATCTCCGACGGCGCCCCTGCCACTCGCGCTCCTCGAGACGATGATTGGCCGGGTTCATCAGGAAGGCGAAGGGCGTCTCGAAAACCTCATCGACCTCGCTTGTGTTGATTTTGACCGCGAATGTCGGGTCGATGAGCGCGACGAGCGGGGCGATCCGAAATCCAGTGCCGGTGAAAAGGGGGTCGAGCCAGCCGAGGGGTTCGACGAACCGCTCCTCGAGCCCGATTTCTTCATTCGCCTCGCGCAGCGCGGCGTCTCGCGGCGCCTCGCCAGGATCGATCTTGCCGCCGGGAAAGGCGACTTGGCCCGAATGAGCGCGCAGATCCGACGCCCGTAACGTAAGGAGAACGGACAGGCGTTGCCCCCGGTTGACGATCGGCAAAAGAACGGCGGCGGAGCGAGCCCGGGCGAGCGCTTCCGGCTCGAGCCGCTGCGCGCCGGGCGCATCGTCGCTTACGCGCGTCGCCGTCGCCCGTTCCAAGTCCGCTATGCTGAGCGAGGCCCGCAGCCTCTCTCGCGCCAGCCCGCGCAGCGCCGCGGGGCTCGGATCGAATACGGGATCGGCGCTCAAAGCCCCTCGATTTCGCTCGCGCGGCACATGGGGAAGAACAGTCCACGCGAGCGCACGCCGAACCAGTCCTCGTTTTCGACCCGCTCCGTTTGGCCGAGGGCTACGAGGTCGTAGAACAGCGCCCGCTTGACCAGCGCCCAGAGGTCGCCCCGCACTCTCACATAGGGTTTGAGCCCCTCCGAGGCGCCGCGCTCGAATCGAAGCGGGTGCTCGCCGTCGACGGTCACTATGTCTTCCACATTGGTGCGAAACGTCAGTTGTGGTTCGTCGGCCTCTTCGGCAACGCCCATCTCGACCGCCAGAAACGGCGCGTCGTCGACTTTGACGCCGACCTTTTCGACCGGCGTCACCAGCACGTGGCGGTCGCCCTCCTTGCGCATGATCGAGGCGAACAGCTGCACCAGCGGCGCGCGGCCAATCGGCGAGCCACAATAAAACCACGTTCCATCGGCAGCGATGCGCATGTCGATATCGCCGCAGTCGGGCGGATTCCAAGAAGGCGACGGCCCGAGGCCGCGCAGCCGCCCCGTAGCCGCCTCGCCGAGTCCTCGCAGGGCCCCTTCCGGGACGCGCGCCGGCTCTGTGTAACTCTCGCGCTTGTTTGTGGGCGAATCTGACATCTGCGTGCTTAGGGCTTGCGCCGCTCCGGCGCGCGTTCAATCTAGTGCGTCTGACGACAAAACGAAACCGTAAGCCAATCGCGCGGGGCAAAGGATGAGCCGATGAACGTCACGAATATCGCCGACCCCGGTCAGTTGACCCGTGACGCCGACGCGGCGCTGGAGCGCATCTCCGCCGTGCGAGCGGAGATCGGCGGCGTCATATTCGGTCAGGAGCGCGTCGTCGATCTCGCGCTTACGACGCTGCTCGCAGGCGGACACGGATTGTTGATAGGCGTGCCGGGACTGGCCAAGACGAAACTGGTCGAGACCCTCGGAATCGTCGTTGGCCTCGAGGCGCTGCGGGTGCAGTTTACACCCGATCTGATGCCGACCGACATTCTCGGCTCCGAGGTGATGGAGGAGGGGCCGGACGGCAAGCGCGGCTTCCGCTTCATCAAAGGGCCGATTTTCGCCCAATTGCTGATGGCCGACGAGATCAACCGCGCCAGTCCACGCACCCAGTCGGCGCTTCTGCAGGCGATGCAGGAACATCATGTCACCGTCGCCGGGGCGCGGCACGATCTGCCGCGACCCTTCCACGTGCTGGCGACCCAGAACCCGCTCGAGCAGGAAGGCGCTTACCCGCTGCCGGAAGCGCAACTCGATCGCTTCCTGCTGCAGATCGACGTCGGTTATCCCGATCGGGCGGCCGAACGCCGGATCTTGATCGAGACGACGGGCGAGCGCGAGGCGCGACCGAAACCCGTCATGACGGCGGAGGACCTGATGGCGGCGCAGCGGGTGGTGCGTCGCGCGCCTATCGGCGATCGCGTGGTGGAGGCGATCCTTGACCTGGTTCGCGCGGGGCGCCCAGGCGAGGGCCCGCCGGAATTGACCGCGGGGATCGGTTGGGGCCCCGGTCCGCGCGCGGCGCAAGCGCTGATGCTCGCGGCTCGGGCGCGCGCGCTGGTCGATGGGCGGCTCTCGCCATCGCTCGACGACGTCGCGACATTGGCTGACCCGGCGCTCAAGCATCGCATGGCGCTGAGCTTCGCCGCTCGCGCGGAAGGCGAGACTGTTTCGGCCGTGATTGCACGGCTCGTCGCCAAGACGATCCAGTGATGCGACTGCGTTCCGCGCGATGACGCTCCCCGTCTCCATCCGTCGCGACGCGGCAAGTCTCTCGGCGCGTCTGCCGAGCCTCATCATCGCGGCGCGCCGCGTGGCCCAGACAGTGCGGCATGGCGTTCACGGCCGGCGCCGGGCCGGCTCGGGGGAGACCTTTTGGCAGTTCCGGCCTTTCCTTTCCGGGGAACCGTCGTCGCGAGTTCGATTGGCGCCGCTCGGCGCGAGAAGAGCGCGCTTTCGTCCGCGAGCGGGAATGGGAAGCGGCGCATACCGTATGGATCTGGTTTGACCGCTCGCCCTCGATGCAGTTCGGCTCGAGTTCTGGCGCCGGTGTCGAAGATCGACCGCGCCGCCTTGATAGCGCTGGCTTTCGCCGATCTCTGCGTGCGCGGCGGAGAGCGCGCGGGACTGCTCGGCCTCACCCGGCCGCTGGCGACACCAGGCGTCGTCGATCGATTCGCCGAAGCGATCGCGACGGACGAGAGACTCCGCGGCGCCTCGCGAGCCGCGTTGCCGCCGTCGCTTCCTGCTGCGTCGCGTTCCATGGTCCTCATGCTCGGCGACTTTCTTTCCGAGCCCGAAGATGTCGCGCGCGCGATCCGGGCGGTAAGCTCTGAGGGCGCGATCGGCGAACTCGTGATGATTGCCGATCCGATCGAGGAGACATACCCATTTTCCGGCAACACCGAGTTTCTTGATCCCGCGGGTTCGGTGACCCTGCTCACGCCGCGGGCGCAGAATTTGCGCGACGCCTATCTCGCGCGCCTCGCCGCCCATCGCGAGGCAATCCGCGGCATCTGCGCCCGCTCGGGCTGGGGTATGAGTATTCACCGTACCGATGCTTCGCCGGCAGAGATCCTGCTTGCGCTGCGCATTCGCCTTTCCGCGCCCGAATCCGGGGCCGGACTGAGGAGCGCCTGAACGATGTTCGGCCTGCCGCTCGCCTTCGCCGCCCCCGCCGTCCTGGTGGCGCTTGTCGGTCTCGTCGGCCTCTATTTCCTGTTGCGCGTCACGCCGCCCAGTCCCCGTCGCGCGGTGTTCCCGCCGCTGCGGCTGCTTCTCGGGCTTGATCCGAACGAGACAACGCCGGCGCGCACGCCGTGGCCAATCCTGGCGCTGCGTCTTCTGATCGGGGCCCTCATCATCCTCGCCATGGCCGAGCCGCTGTGGAACAGCCTCTCCGCCCTCTCTGGGTCGGGGCCGCTCCTGGTTCTGATCGACGATGGATTTCCGGCAGCGCCGACATGGGACAAGCGAATCGACTTCGCCCGCGAAAGAGCAGCGGCCGCGATTCGGGCAGGGCGAATCGTGGCGGTCGTCCCCGTGTCGCAGGGAGGGCAGGACATCGCCCCGCTGGACCGGTCCGGCGTCGAGGGCCGGCTGCGCTCGCTCTCGCCGGTTCCCTACGCCCCCGATCGCGCGGCGGCATTGCCGGCGATCGAGGGCTTTCTCGCGCGCGATCCGAAGACGGAAATCTTGTGGATCGCGGATGGGGTCGAACTCGGCGGAGCCGGGGCGTTTTCCGCGAGGCTCGGGTCCATCGCCCGCTCGGTCGAGGTCGTAACCGATAGCCGGCGCGCGCTCGCGCTGGCCGGCGTCGACAATGAAGCAGGTTCGCTGACCGCTCGGATCACCCGCTCGGATCCGCGCGTCCCGGCGAGCGGAGTGGTGAAGGCGATTGATGTCCAGGGTCGGGAAGTCGGCCGTGCGGGCTTCGACTTCGGCGCCAATTCGACGGTCGACGCCCATTTCGAGCTGCCCGTGGAATTGCGCAACGACGTCACCCAAGTCGTCATCGATGGCGAGCGCTCCGCGGGCGCAATCTGGCTCATCGACGAACGCTCGCGCCGGCGGCGGGTGGCCATCGCCTCGGGCGCGAGCGCTGATGTCGCCCAACCGCTCCTCGCGCCAAGTTATTACCTCAAGCGCGCATTGCAGCCGTTCGCCGATGTCAGCGAGTGGCGCGACAGCTCGAGCGATCCGATTGTGTCCTTGCTCGACGAAAAGCCTTCTGTGCTGGTCCTGGCGGACATGAGCGTGGCGCCGGGGCCTGAGCTCGACGCGATCACGCAATTTGTCGATAATGGTGGGGTGCTCCTGCGCTTCGCCGGCACAAGGCTCGCCGCCGGCGACGACACTTTGACCCCGACGGCGCTCCGCCGTGGCGGGCGCCTCCTCGGCGGCGCTTTGTCATGGGAAAAGCCGAAGCATATCGCGCCGTTTGAGGCGGGTAGCCCTTTCTTCGGTCTCGCCGCGCCTGATGAAGTGACCGTTTCGCGCCAAGTGCTCGCGGAGCCCGAGACCGGACTGGCCGAGAAGACCTGGGCGCGTCTGGCCGACGGCACGCCGCTCGTCACCGCTGAGCGGCGCGGCAAAGGCCTGATCGTGCTGTTCCACGTGACTGCCGACACGACCTGGTCGAATCTGCCGTTGTCTGGCCTCTTTGTCGACATGCTGCGCCGAATCGTCGCCGAAGCCGATGCGCCGGGTCAGGGCGCTGCAAAGGCGAAGGTCGGCGAGCATGGGACAGTCCGGCCGCCCTTGCGTACGTTGAACGGATTTGGCGTCCTCGGTCCGCCGCCGGCGCAGGCCGAGCCGATCGGCGATGATTTTTCCGGCGTAGGCGAGCCGCTCCACCCGCCGGGATTCTACGGATCGAAGGATTCCTCGCGCGCCGTCAATGCGCTGGCGCAGGGACAAACATTGGCGCGCGCCGATTACGGACCCCTCACCGTGCATGAGGGCGCGCTCGCGATTTCGCCGCCCGTGGATCTTCGCCGCTGGCTCCTGCCGGCCGCGTTGGTCGGCCTGATGATCGACGCGCTGGTTTCGATCTGGCTCATGGGCGGCGCGCCGCTGCGCAGATCGAAGGCCCTCGCCGCTCTCGCCCTCGCCGCCGCGCTCGGCCTGGCGTCCTTCCCCCATGAGCCCCGCGCCGCCGAAGCCGCGCCGGTCTCCGACCGGGATATGGATGCGGCGCTGTCGACCCGTCTCGCTTATGTGGTGACCGGCGACGCGACGGTCGATGAGACCTCCAAGCTCGGATTGACGGCGCTGACGCGCGCGCTCGCTTCGCGCACCTCTGCAGAACTGGCCGAGCCGGTCGCGCTCGATCCGGCGCGCGACGAACTCGCGTTCTATCCGCTTGTCTATTGGCCGATCGTCGCGGGTCTGCCGCAGCCCAAGCCTGAGGCGCGAACGCGCATCGCGGCGTTCATGAAAAACGGCGGCACGCTGGTCTTCGACACCCGCGACGCGCTGACGGCGCACCCGGGCGGGGCGCCGACGTCCGAGTCCCTCTGGCTGCGCACGCTTCTCGAAGGGGTCGACGTGCCGGAGCTCGAACCGGTCCCGCACGACCACGTGCTGACCAAGACGTTCTATCTGCTCGATCGGATCGTCGGCCGCACCGCGATCGGACAAACCTGGATCGAGGCGCTCCCGCCGCCCGATCCGAACGACCGCGTCCAGCGTCCGGCGCGCGCGGGCGACAGCGTTTCGCCGATTATCATCGCCTCCGACGATCTTGCGGCGGCATGGGCCGAGGACGCCGACCAACGGCCGCTTTACCCATTGATTCCCGGCGGGACGCGGCAACGTGAGCTCGCGCTGCGCAGCGGCGTCAATCTGGTCATGTATACGCTCACCGGCAATTACAAAGCCGATCAGGTGCACGCCAAGGACATTCTCGAAAGGCTCACCCGTTGAGCGCCTGGTCGATCGCGTTTTCCCCATTTCTTCCCTGGCCTGCCCTCTACGCGCTCGCCGCGGCGGCGCTCGCCGTTTCGGTCGGGCTCGTCTGGCGCGGGGTTCGCGGCGCGTGGCTGCGCGTGCTCAGCATGGCGCTGCTGTTGCTTGGCCTGTGCGATCCCAATCTCGTTCAGGAGAACCGGCGCCCGCTCAAGGACGTTGTCGCGGTCGTCGTCGACCGTTCCGGCAGCCAGGACATCGGCGAGCGGCCGGGGCAGACCGACAGGGCGCGCGACGAGATCGAGGCGAGGCTCAAAGCGGTTGGAGAGGTCGACTTGCGAGTCGTCGAAACGTCGCGCGAGGAATCCGACACCGAGGGGACCAAACTGTTCGCAGCGCTGCGCGGCGCGCTTGCTGACGCGCCGCCCGAGCGGGTCGGCGGCGCTATCATGATCACCGATGGCGACGTGCACGATATTCCCCAATCCGCGGCGGCGCTTGGCTTCAACGCCCCGCTGCACGTGCTGATCACCGGGCACGATGGCGAGCGGCAGCGCCGCATCGAACTGGTCGAGGCGCCGCGATACGGCATTGTCGGCAAGGATCAGGTGATCGTCGCCCGGGTTCTCGATAGCGCCGACCACGGCGAGCCGGTCAAGCTCACGGTGCGGCGCGACGGCGAGACGATCGCGACGATCGACGCCAAGGTCGGGGAGCGGCTCGATGTCAAAGCGCCGATCGAACATCCTGGACCGAACGTGATCGAACTCGAGATCGCCCCGGTCGAGGGGGAGCTCGCCGCCGACAGCAATCGCGCCGTCGTCAATATCGAGGGCGTGCGCGACAAGCTGAGAGTGCTGCTGGTCTCCGGCAAGCCGCATCCGGGCGAGCGCATGTGGCGCAACCTCTTGAAGTCCGACGCCAATGTGGATCTCGTGCACTTCACCATTCTGCGTCCGCCGGAGAAAGGCTCCGACGGCACGCCGATCAACGAATTGTCGCTGATCGCCTTTCCGGTCGCGGATTTGTTCGGGCGCCGGATCAAGGACTTCGACCTCATCATCTTCGACCGCTACGCGCAGCAGTCGATCCTGCCCTACGTCTATCTGGAGAATATCGCCAATTACGTGCGTGACGGCGGCGCGCTGCTGATGGCCGAGGGACCGGAATTCTCCACCCCCGACGGCCTCTATTACTCGCCGCTCGGCGCGATCTCGCCCGCCGAGCCGAGCGGCGAGGACGTCGAGGGCGCCTATCGCGCCAGAGTGTCCGAAGACGGGCTGCGCCATCCGGTGACTCGGGGTCTGAGCGGCCTCGACGCCAACAACGGCGACCCGAGTTGGGGCCGATGGTTCCGTATCGTCGGCGCGAGACCAACGAGCGGGGATACGGTGATGAGCGGCGCCGACGACAAACCGCTGCTCGTGCTGTCGCGGGTCGACAAGGGGCGCGTGGCGCTGCTTCTGAGCGATCAGATGTGGCTTTGGGCGCGCGGCTACGACGGCGGCGGACCGTACCTCGACCTCCTGCGCCGTCTCGCGCATTGGCTGATGAAGGAGCCCGACCTGGAGGAGGAGGCGCTGCGCGCCAGCTCCAAGGGACGCGAGGTCACCGTCGAGCGCCAGAGCGTGAGCGGCGTGGCGCGGGACACCTTTCTCGTCGCGCCGGACGGCAAGAAGACCAAGCTCGACCTGACCCCTTATGCGCCTGGCCTCAGTCGCGCCCATGTGACGGTCGGCCGCTTCGGCCTCTATCGCGCCGAGGACGGCGAGCATGTCGCCCTCGTCAACGTCGGACAGGAGAACCCGCTCGAGATGCAGGACGTCGTTTCGACGACCGAAAAGCTCAAGCCGCTCGCCGAGGCGACCGGCGGCTCGGTCCGCCGCGTCTCCGCGGGGGCAGGCGACGCGATCGTCATGCCCCGGGTCGTTGGCTTGAACCCGTCGCCAAGCTATGGCGGCGGCGACTACATCGGGATCAAGCGGACCGGGTCGAGCGAACTGATCGGCGCGCGCTCGACCTCGCTCGCTTCGGGCTTCTTCGGCCTCGCGCTGCTCTTGGGCATGGTGACCCTGGCGTGGGTGAGCGAGAGCGGCGGCTTGCGTCGCGGCGGGAGCGGCGGAACGGGCTCATGAGAGCCGCGCCCGGCCGCCGTCAGAATGCGGCGGGCTCAGGGTCCCTGGGGCGGCGTCTCGGCCAGCGCCGCCGCCTCGAGTTTGCAGTCGCCCTGCGGCGGCAGGTTCTTGGCGCGCGCCGCCGCGAGTTCCGCCTTGGCGGCCTCGAGATCGGCGAGAAACTCCGGCTCGGCGTGCAGCCTGGCGACAGTCGCAGCTCCCATGAAGAGTCCTTCGATCACGTCGCTGTCCCAGTGAACGTTGCAAATCAGCCGGCTGTCGCCAAACGCCCGCCCCCGCGCGAGGATCGCTTGGCTCTGGTCGGGAGAGGCTTCGCTCAGCACAAGCGCCCACGCCCATCCGATCGCCGTGTGGCCGGAAGGATAGGAGCCGCTCGACCTCAGCGCATCGTCGGCCGCGGGGAAGCAGGTCGGCGCATGATTGACCATGAACGGCCGCGGGCGCCGGTATCGGTCCTTGGCCGTTCGGGTCGAAGCGCCCGCATCGGTCGCCACCCGTTGCAGCAACTTGTAGAGGCGCGGCGTGTCCGAAGGCGTGACTGGGGCGTTGAGCGCGCAGGAGAAGGCGCTCGCGGCGTGAGGGAAGGAAAGGTCGGCGTCGCTGCCGGCCAGTTTCCAGCGGTCGGTCCCCTGCAGGTCAAGATCAGCGAAGGCGATCTGCATATCGAGCGCCTGCATCGCCGATCCGTCGGCCGGCGGGCGCGGCAGGAGCGCGGCGCTGTCCAAGGGCTTGGCCAGATAGCCCGCGGCCCTGCCTGACGCCATTTCCGGCGGGGTGGTCGCCTCGTCGGCTGTCGCCCGGCCGCCGGCGGAGAGAAGCAACGCCGTCATCAGCGCAGCCGCCGCGGCGACGAACCGCCGAGGATTGATTGATCATGCGCCTATCCCCCTCGACCAACTGAGAACGGTTCGATCATCCTAAAGCATGTTGCATTTGGGTGGAACCAGACTCGTCATTCGCGAGCGGGAGCCGAAGCAATCCATGAGAGCGTCGGGGCCTTGCGTTCCCCTGGATTGCTTCGTCGCCACAGCCCGTCGAAGACGGGCGTTCTTCCGAACGCCCTATCGCTCCTCGCGAATGACAATTCCAGGCCGGCGCCAGTTGCTCCAGGTCCCGCGAGGACAGCGTCAGCCTCGTGCTCTTGGCGCGATCCGACGGCGCAGCCTGGGCCGTGACTGCCCTCGGCTTGCGCGCGATGCGACGCTTGAGCTGGCGCAATCCGACAGTCGCCTTGCGGCAGGCCCGCGAGACGGTTAGGGAGTCGCGGCTCCCTAAAACGAAGTCCGGAACACGATGAAAAAAGTCTACGCCACCGCCGACGAGGCCCTCGCTGGCCAAATCAAGGACGGAATGATGTTGATGGCCGGCGGCTTCGGCCTCTGCGGCGTCCCCGAGGTGTTGATCGATGCGGTGCGCAAGTCGGGGGCGAAGGACCTGACCTTCGTTTCCAACAACGCCGGCGTCGACGGGATCGGCCTCGGCGTCCTGCTTGAGACCGGCCAGATCAGGAAGATGATCTCGAGCTACGTCGGCGAGAACAAGATCTTCGCCAGCCTCTATCTCGCGGGCAAGCTTGAGCTCGAATTCAACCCGCAAGGCACGATGGCCGAACGCATCCGCGCCGGGGGCGCCGGCATTCCCGCCTTCTTCACCAAGACCGGCGTCGGCACGATCGTCGCTGAGGGCAAGGAGATCCGCGACTTCAACGGCGAGGCCTGTGTGATGGAGACCGGGCTCGTCGCCGACATCTCCCTCGTCCATGCCTGGAAGGGCGACACGGAGGGGAACCTCGTCTACCGGAAGACGGCGCGCAACTTCAATCCGATGATGGCGACGGCGGCGAGGCTTACGGTCGCCGAGGTCGAGCATCTGGTGCAGCCAGGGGAACTCGAACCGGACCATATCATTACCCCGGGCGTCTACGTTCAGCGCATCGTTCACGTGCCGAACGCGCTCAAGCGGATCGAAAGCCGCACGACCCGCAAGCGCGACGCGGCCTGAAACGATTGGAGACATTCCCATGGCTTGGACTCGGGACCAGATGGCGGCGCGCGCCGCCAAGGAGCTCAAGGACGGCTTCTACGTCAATCTGGGCATCGGCATCCCGACGCTGGTGTCGAACTACATCCCCCAGGGAATGAGCGTGCAGCTCCAGAGCGAAAACGGCATGCTTGGCATGGGGCCGTTCCCGTTCGAGGGCGATGAGGATCCGGACCTCATCAACGCGGGAAAACAGACCGTCACGCAATTGCCGACGACGAGCTTCTTCTCGAGCGCCGATTCATTCGCGATGATCCGCGGCGGCCACATCGACCTTGCGATCCTGGGCGCGATGCAGGTCGCCGAGAACGGCGATCTCGCCAACTGGATGATTCCCGGCAAGATGGTGAAGGGCATGGGGGGGGCGATGGACCTCGTCGCCGGGGTCAAGAAGATCGTCGTGGTGATGGAGCATTCCGCCAAGGACGGCCCGAAGCTCCTGCATCACTGCAACCTGCCGCTGACCGGCGCCAGGGTCGTCGACCTCGTGATCACCGACCTCGGCGTCTTCACGATCGATAAGCATGGGCTTCGCGGCATGGCGCTGATCGAGCTTGCGCCCGGCGTGACGCAGGAGGAAATCGCCGCGAAGACCGAGGCGGCCTACCGGGTGGCGCTCCAATGATCCGCCGCCGCCCGCTCGCGCCGCCCGTCAGGCGATAAGCGCCCTCATCGGCGCCACGCCGGCGCTGTCGGGGAAAACGGCCTCGGCGAGCGTTTTCGGCGAGAGCCCGAACTGGTCGAGCAACACGCCCTTCAATACGCCGCGAAGATCGACGGTCGGATAGAGGTCGCGGCGCTCGTAGAGGCGCTCAGGCCTCAGGCTGGGCCAGTCGGCGATGACCCGCCCGCCCGCGAGCGCGCCGCCGGCCATGAGCGCGACCGTCGCCGTGCCGTGGTCGGTGCCCTGCGTGCCGTTGACCTGAACGGTGCGGCCGAATTCGGTGATTGCGACGACGACCGTGTCCCTCCAGGCGTCGCCGAGGTCGGCTTCGAAGGCTTCGAAAGCCGCGTCGAGCCCCTGAAAGCGCTCGGAAAGCCACCCGTGCGCCGCCCCTTCGTTCTGATGGGTGTCGAAACCGTCGAACGCGAGCGCCGCGATCCGCGGTCCATCGGGCGCGGCGAGCAGGCGCGCGGCGCCCTCGGCTGCGATCCGCATCTGTGCGACGACGCCGCCGGTGCGCGGCTTTGCCGCGCCATCGGGCGCCGAGCTTTCCGACGCGACTTTCTCCGCCGCGAGCGCGGCGCTGAGCTGCTCGCCGAGCTGGGGGTCGCGATGGGCGTAGAGATCGAGCACGCGCTGGGTCAGATCCTCGTTCGCCGGCGTCATGCCGCCGAAGGGCGCCCAGCCGAGCGCGGGGGCCGGACCGCGAATGACGAGCGGCGCGGACGCGCCGACCCCGAGCCCGAGCCGGCGGCTCCCGGCCGACGCAGGCAATGCGCCCAAGGTCCGATTGAGCCAGCCGCTCTCGGCGCGGCCCGGCTTCGGATTGCCGCTTTCCAGCACGTCCTGGCCGTCGAAATGCGAACGGTCGCGGTAGCCGGTCGCGACCGCATGGACGACCGCCGCGTGTCTCTCGTCGTACATGCGCTTGAATGCGGAAAGCGAAGGATGCGCGGCGAAGAATCCGTCGAGCGGAAGCGCGGCGCGCTCGCCGGAAGCCCTAAAGGCAAGATCGCCATGCAGCCGGGCGTAGTCCGGATCGCCGAGAGGCGGGATGGCCGCGAGGCCGTCGACGCCGCCGCGCAGAATCACGACGACCAGACGCGGGTCGCGCGCGCCAGCCGCGCTTGCCGGTGCGCGAAGGAAGCCGGCGCCGCACATGACGCTCGCGCTGAATGCGCCCGCGGCGTGGACAAAGGCGCGGCGGGAGACGGCGAACTCTGGTCGGTCGCGGACCATGATCATCTCCGTTGGAATTCCGGCGACATGAACAAGAGCGCCAGCGCTTGTTCGCGCGATTCGGCCCGCGCGATCGCTTGGGTCGTCTCACGCGACTCCGTCTCGCCAAAGGCTGTGTTCAGGGCGGCGAGGGGATCGCAGGTCGCGCGCATGCGCTGAGCCATGTACCAGGCAAGGTCGAGCCGAACCTTCATGCCCTCCGGCGACGACCAGGCGTCGCTCAGATCGGAAAAGCCGTTGGGCCCCGAGGGTTGCCATAGCGGCATGCCGAGGAGGCTAAGCGCCAGGAGGTAGAGCGACGGATCGGAAGGCGTAAATCCAGTGGCGCGGGCCGCGCCAATAATGAATTCGAGGGGGGTTTGCATCTTGACCGGTTTCGCGCGCCAAGCGCGATCGTCGGTGACGAGAGCGGAAGCGACCACGGCAAGGTCGCCGTCGCTCTCGCGGAATCTGAGCGCCAGCGCGTCGACGAGATCCTGGGGCGGCTCGTCGGCGACGAAATGGCGCACGAGCTTTGTCGCGATATGCCGCGCCGTCGCGGGATGGCGCGCGAGGTCGTCGAGCGCCGCGCGCCCCTGCTCGACGCCGGCTTCCCCGTGGATCTTGCCAAGGAGTGTCCGCTGGCCCGGCTCATGCCAATCGGGTTTGAAAAGGAATGCGCCGGTTTCGCTCCCTTCGCTTTCCAGCCCTGCGACGCTCCAACCGGTCAATATTCGCGCAAGCTCGGTGACATCGGCTTGCGTATAGCCGGAGCCGACGCCGAGCGTATGAAGCTCCAGAATTTCGCGCGCGAGGTTCTCGTTGAAGCCCCGGTTGCGGCCGGCGAACTTAGGCTTCGGGGCGTCCGGGCCGATCGAATTCTGGTTGTCGAGGTAGAGGATCATGGCCGGATGGGTCTCCGCTGCGTAAAGGAGCGCGGAGAACTTGCCCAGCGCGTTCGGGCGGATCGCTTCGCGCTCGAACGGCCCCACGGCGACGCGCAGTTCCCCGCCCTTGGCGGCCGAGACTGCGAAATGATTCGACCAGAAGACGACGAGCCGCTCGACAAAACCCGCGCGCGCCTGCAATTGCTTCTGAAGGCGCGTCATGGCCTCCACGCGGAACTGGTCAAACACGGGCTTGTGCGCCTGCGGCTCGGCGGGTTCGACGGCCATCGACGGGGCGGCGGGCTCCGCCATCCGCGGGGTGCTCGCGGGAGGCGCAATCGGGATAGCGGCGGCTCTCATAGCCTCCATCGACGGGCCGCCCGCCGGCTCAGGCCTCACCGGGGCCATGGACAAGGGGATGAGCGGCGGCCTGGGCTGGACGGCTGGCGGCAGCGGCGCCGGCCTCGGCGCCGCGTTCATACGCTCCATCCGCCTTTGCTGCAGCGCGAGGTAATAGGCCCGCAACGCCGCGGGCCCGGACGGGGGCGCGGGATCGCCGATCAACGCGACGCCGGCGCTCCGCAATTCATCGAGCAGAAACCCGCGTGGATCAGCGGCGGCCGCGTTCAGGTCCCCCGGACGCGCGCCGAAGCCGAAACGTTTGAAGGCTGTCACCGCCTCAGGAAGATCGGGGCCGATCGTCATCGCCCACTCGCCGGGCGACAAAGCGCCCCTCGCTAGCGCGATCGGAACATGCAAGGCCGAGCGGAATGTGGCCCGAACGTGGTGATTTGGCGATTTCTGGGCTCAAATCGCGGCCTTGTGAAGTCAAGGCCGCTGGCCCGCGCGAGGTCTCCTTGGCCGAGGCGCCGCGCGGGGGTCGTCTGCGGAACTCAGTTCTTGAGCAGAGGACAGGCCGAGTCGGCGAGCTTGCCGAAGGCTTCTTCGCCTTTCATCGTCTTGAGGATCTTGTAATAGTCCCAATCGCCTTTCGACTCCGCGGGCGTCTTGACCTGAACGATGTACATGTCGTGCTCGAGCAGGCCGTCGGCGCGGATGGGGGCGTCCTTGACGAACATGTCGTTGACCTTGGTCTTGTGGAGCTGCTCCATGACCTTGCCGGAATCGGTCGTGCCGACCGCCTTGACGGCGTTGAGATAGGTCATGGTGGCCGAATAATAGGCCGCCTGGGAGAAGGTCGGCATCTTCTTCGTCTTTTCGAAGAAGCGATTGGCGAACGCCCGCGTCTCGTCGTTCATGTTCCAGTACCAGGCGGTCGTCAGCACCAGCCCTTGCGCGATGTCGAGGCCGACGGCGTGAACGTCGGTGAGGAACACGAGCAGCGCCGCTGGTCTCATCGTCTTGGTTAGGCCGAATTCGGCTGCCGCCTTGAGCGAGTTGGACGTATCGGCGCCGGCGTTGGCGAGCGCAAGCACCTGCGCGCCAGAGCCCTGCGCCTGAAGCAGGTAGGATGCAAAGTCCGATGTGCCCAGCGGCACCCGCACATCGCCGACCACGGTTCCGCCGTTCGCTTTGACGACCGCGGCCGCCGCATTTTCGAGCTGCGTCCCGAAGGCGTAGTCCGCGGTGAGGAAGAACCAGCTCTTACCGCCCCCCTCGACAATGGTCTTGGCGGTTCCGTTGGCGAGCGCGGTCGTGTCGTAGCCGTAATGAATCATGTAGGGCGTGCAATCCTTGCCGGTCAGCGACGCGCCCGCCGCGCCGATGGCGATGAACGGGATCTTCTTCTCCTTGGACGCGGCGGCCATGGCGAGGCTGACCCCGGTGTTGGAGCCGCCGAGCTGCATCGTCAGCCCGCTGGTGTCGGCCCATTCGCGCAGTTTCTGCCCGGCGATGTCCGGCTTGTTTTGATGGTCGAAGGTCAGGACCTCGATCGGTTGCCCGAGCACCGATCCGCCGAAATCGGCGATCGCCATCTTCAGCGCCTCGACGCCGCCGGCGCCGATCACGTCGGCATAGGGGCCTGACATGTCGTCGATGTCGCCGATGACGACCTTGTTGTCTGCGGCCCAGGCCACGCCGGCGGCAAGCGACGCGCAAAGCGCGCCCGCCAGCATCAAACTCCATCTGAGCGATTTCATTTCTGTTCCTCCCGATTTCAAGGTTCGCCGGGCGGCGCGCCGCCGAAGCCGGAGCCCATGCGGGCATAATGCTTGCCGTGGCGACGCATGGCAACCTCCGCTTTAGTCGCACCCGCGCTTGGCGCGGCCGAAGCGCCTGCCTATAGATTGTTCATGGCGCGACGAGAATCCCGGCAGGCAAGGGCGGCGAGGGCCGAGGCGATGTTCGAACGGTTGGCCGCCGCCAATCCGGAGCCGAGGGGCGAGCTTAAATACGTCAATCCGTTTACGCTCCTGGTGGCGGTGGTGCTCTCGGCGCAAACGACCGACGCGGGCGTCAACAAGGTCACGCCGGCGCTGTTCGCGATCGCCGATACGCCAGCAAAGATGGTCGCGCTTGGCGTCGAGCGGCTCACCGAGCAAATCAAGACGATCGGACTTTATCGAGCCAAGGCCAAGAACGTCATCGCCCTCTCGCGGGCGCTCATCGCGGAGCACGGCGGTCAGACGCCACACGATCGCGAGGCGCTCGAGGCGCTGCCCGGCGTCGGGCGCAAGACCGCGAATGTTGTGCTCAACACCGCTTTCGGCGAGCCGACGATCGCGGTCGACACTCATGTCTTTCGCCTCGCCAACCGGCTTCAGATCGCGCCCGGCAAAACGCCGCGCGAGGTCGAGGACGAACTGATGCGCGTCGTCCCGAAGCGCTTTCTCCCCCACGCGCATCACTGGCTGATCCTGCACGGGCGATATGTCTGCAAGGCCCGCCAGCCGCTCTGCGGCGTCTGCGTTCTGGTCGATCTCTGTCCGTTCGAGCCGAAGAACTTTCCCAAGACCATTTCAGCTTGAGGCTGGGGACGGCGGCGCGGCGGGCTCGCGTTGGGCCCGAATGCCGGGCATAGTCC
This sequence comes from uncultured Alphaproteobacteria bacterium, assembly GCA_963761435.1. GTDB lineage: Bacteria > Pseudomonadota > Alphaproteobacteria > Rhizobiales > Beijerinckiaceae > Roseiarcus. The sequence continues at coordinate 133,293 of CAVXHJ010000025.1, forward strand.
GGTGGTTTGCCTCGGGCGCCCACGCCGCACAGGATCTTTTGCCCTATGCTCGATATTGTCGTGGTTCTGGCTGTCCTTGCCGCTTTGCTGGTGGTGGTGGCCGTTTCTCAACCCGTCGCCGTCCGACTCCACCTTGCTCCGGTCGTGCTGCTCGCCGTCATCGGGGCGGCGATCGGCGCTCTCTCGACTTTTCTCCTGCGCTCGTCGTTCTCCGACCGCTTCGACGGCATCGCCGGGTCGTTCGTCAACCTGCCGGTGAGCTCGGAAACCTTTGTCTATGTCTTCCTGCCGCTGCTCGTCTTCGAGGGCGCCATCACGGCCGACGTCCGCCGGATGCTCGAGGACTCAGCTCCGATCCTCATGCTCGCCGTGGTCGCGACCGTCGTCGCCACGGCCGTCGTCGGCGTCGCGCTATGGCCGGTCTCGGGCCTGCCGCTGGTGGTCTGCCTTCTGCTCGGCTCGGTCGTCGCGACCACCGATCCGGCCGCCGTGATCGCGGTCTTTCGCGATGTCGGGGCGCCCGCGCGCCTGACCCGTCTCGTCGAGGGCGAGTCCCTATTGAACGACGCCGCCGCGATCGTGATGTTCGTGGTGCTGCTCGGCGTGATCGTATCCGGGCGCCAGCCCGATATCGCCAGCGGCGCGGTGCAATTCGTCGTCGCTTTCATCGGCGGAGCGGTCCTCGGCGTGGTGTCGGGCCGGCTTCTGCTGCAGCTCATTCCCTGGACCCGCGACGATCGGCTTGCCGAAGCCACGCTGACCGTCGCGCTGCCCTATCTGGTTTTCATCGGCGCCGAGCACCTCTTCCATGTCTCGGGCGTGGTCGCCGTGCTCACATCCGGGTTGACCGTCAGCACCTCCGGACGGTCCCGCATCACGCCTTACAACTGGTCGTTCATCACGGATCTCTGGGCGCAGATCGCCTTCTGGGCCCACTCGCTGGTCTTCGTGCTCGCTTCGATTCTGGTGCCCAAGCTGCTGCTCGACGTGCATTTCCACGATCTCGTCCTGATCGCGGTGATGATCGCGGCGGCGTTCGGCGGGCGTCTCCTGGTGCTGTTCCTGCTGCTTCCGCTGCTGAGCCTCGCCAAACTCACTCAGCCGATCAGCACCGCCTACAAGATCGCCATCGCCTGGGGCGGGCTGAGGGGCGCGCTGACCCTCGTGCTGGCGCTCGCGGTGACCGAGAATTCGACGCTGAACCCCGAAGTGCAGCGGTTCGTCGCGGTGCTCGCGACGGGCATGGTCCTGTTCACGCTCCTGGTCAACGGCACGACGCTGAGATCGGTCATTCACCTTCTCGGTCTCGATCGACTGTCTCCGATCGACCAAGCCTTGCGCGACCGGGTGCTGGCGCTCTCCTACGCGGAGATCACGGAGGCCATTCGCGTTGCCGGACGCGAGCACGAAATCGCGCCTTCGGCCCTCGCGAGCGCGCTCGCGCCTTACGAGCAGGGGATCGCGGCGGCAAAGTCGCGCAGCGATGAAGAGGCCGCCCTGACCGATCATGAGCGCCTCGCCATCGCGCTCGTGGCGCTCGGCAACCAGGAACGCATGCTGGCGCTCGAAATCATGGCCGAGCGCGCCGCTTCGCCCGTCACCGTGCAAGCGCTGCTCAGAAACGCCGAAGCTCTGGGCGAGGGCGCGAGGAGCAGCGGGCGTCTCGGCTATAAGCGCGCCGTTGAGTCGTCGCTCGCTTTCCCGCTCGCTTTCAAGGCCGCGTATTTCCTCTATCGCCGGGCGGGCGTCGTGCGCTTCCTCGCCGATCGGCTCGGCGACCAATTCGAGATGCTGCTCCTCACCCGGCTTTTGATCCAGGAGCTTGCCGGGGCTCACGCGGCGCGATCCCGCTCGATCTTCGGCGAGCGGGTCGTCGAGCTCATCGACGCCATCCTCAGCGAGCGCCTCAGACAGACGACGGCCGCGCTCGACGCGCTGAGGCGCCAATATCCCCACTACGCCGCGGCGCTCGAAGCCCGGTTCCTGCGCCAATCAGCGCTGCGGCGCGAGATGGGGCGCTACGACGCCCTGTTCAAGGAAGGCCTGATCGCGGCCGAGGTGTATGAAGATCTCAAGGGCAGCGTCGAGGACATGCAGGCGCGGGAGACCCGGCCCCGCTTCGATCTCGGCCTCGATACCCGCGAGCTGATCGGAAAGCTGGACCTGTTCGCCGATCTCAGCGACCAGCAGCTCGAGCGGGTTCAGAAGCTGCTCAGGCCCCGTTTCGCCGTGCCGCGCGAGCTGATCGTGCACGAGGGTGATCGCGGCGACGCCTGCTATTTCATCGCTTCCGGCGCGGCCGAGGTCGTCTTTCCCGGCCGCCGCATCCCGCTTGGCACCGGCGACCTGTTCGGCGAGATGGCGCTCCTCACCGGCATGACGCGGCAAGCCGACGTCGTCGCCATGACCTACTGCCGGCTCCTGGTGCTGCGGAAGGTCGACTTCGACCGGTTCATGCAGGACAACCGCGACATCCGGCTCGTCATCCATAAGATCGCCGCGTCACGGTCGTCGATGAACCGCTCGGACGAGGCCGCCGCGTCGTCCTGAGGGCGCGAGCGGGCCGGATGTCGCACACACTCGCGACGGCGCGCCTTTCGTTCGCTTCGCGAGACCTGCCCAGGTCATCATTGGATGGTACCGCCACCCTGGCTTGAACAGGGGACCTCTAGATCCACAATCTAGCGCTCTAACCAACTGAGCTATGGCGGCCCGACGCGGGCCGAGAAAATAGTGTCAAAGCGGAAAGCGTGCAAGGCGCGGCCCGTTCGCGCGGTTTCGAACCCGGCGGCGTCCCGTTTCGATCCCTATTGCGCCGCATGAACGTTGGGGAAGGCGATCTCGATCAGGGTGCCCTGCTCGCGGCGGCTCTTGATCGAGAATTCCGCCCTGTTCGCCTCCGCCAGCGCCTTGGTCAGCGGGAGGCCAAGCCCGGCCCCGCCCTTGGCCTCAGCCCTGCCGACCCGGCCGAACGGCGCGAGCGCGAGGCCGACTTCGTTCTCGCTCATGCCGACGCCGGTGTCGCGCACCCGGATCACCGCCTGTCCGGCGGCGTCGATGGCCGTCGAGACGATCACCTGCCCGCCCGGCTCGTTGAACTTCACCGCGTTCGACATCAGGTTCAGCATGATCTGCTTGAGCGAGCGTTCGTCGACCATCACGCGGGGCAGGCGGTCGTGGAGTGAGACGCGCATGATGACCCGCTCGCGCGCGGCCTGAGGCTGCATCAGCGATACGCATTCGCGAATGACGCTGTTCGCGTCGACGGCGGCGAACGCGAGCTCGAGCTTGCCCGCCTCGATCTTGCTCAAATCGAGCAGGTCGTCGGCCAAACTCGTCACATGGCTCCCGGAGGCGTGGATGTCCTTCAGGTAGTCCTTGTAGCGCTCGTTGCCGACCGGCCCGAATCGCTCCTCCATCATCACTTCGGCAAAGCCGAGAATGGCGTGCAGGGGCGTGCGGATTTCGTGGCTGACCTGGGCGAGAAAGTCGGTCTTGGCCGCGCTCGCGGCCTCCGCGGCGTCGCGCGCGGCGATCAGGCGCCGCTCGGCCTCGCGCTCGCGGCTCATATCGCGAACGAGCGCGCAGAAGTGCGGCGCCTCGCTGGAGCCGATCCGCGCCAGCGTAAGCGTCAGGGGAATCGATCCGCCGGCGCGATCGCGCCCGATCACCTGCAGCGGACGAAGGCCCGCCTCAGCCTCGCCGGCGCGGCTTAGATCTTCGAGCCTTGCGGTCGTGTCGGGATGGCTTTGCGGCGCGAGCAGCATGAGGACGCTCTCGCCGGCGATCTCGTTCTGCCTGTAGCCGAACAGCCGCTCGGCCGGCTCATTGAGGGAAAGGATGCGCCCGGCGGTGTCGAGCGTGACCGCGCCGTCGACCGCTCGGTCGAGCATCGCCTGGAGATCGCTCGCCTTGCCGTCGCGCGTCGGCGTTTCGCGCTCGGCCGCGCGCAATCTGGCGTGCAATTGCGCTTCGGGCGAGCGGCGCAGCGCGATCAGCGTCGCCGGGGCGCCGTCCCACCCGATCGCCTGGGCTCGGCCGTCGACGGCCAGAATTTTCCCGTCGGCCCGGACGATTCCGACCGAGCCCGCATCCTCGTCCGCCATCCGTTGCGGATCGTGATCGCGGAACATCGCCGAGAGGCCGTTCGCCGCCTCGAATTCCGCGAAATCGCGATAGCCGACGAGATCGAGAAGCGTGCGATTGACATAGAGCGCGCGCGCGTCGCGGGCGATGAGGACTCCGATCGGAAGGCGGTCGAGAACGGCCACGGCGTTGCGCCGAACCTCCTCATCGTCGGCGCCGCCGGGGACGCCTGGCGCCGATGGCGCCGCCGATCCGGCAGGCGAATCCATCCCCCGCTCCGCTGCTTCGCCCGAGCCCTCGTCGCGTGACGCCGGCGTCCGCCCCACCAGCGCCCGCGCAATCTCGCGAAAGGCGTCACGCTCGCTCCGGCTGAGTTCGACGCTCTCGGAGGGCGACCCGTGCGCCGGCTCGCGGAGGCCGATCGCGTCGAGCGCGCCGGGGCGGATCGGAACGATGTTCGACGCCGGGGGAGGGGGCGGGTGGCGGAAGACGTAAACCTCGGCGGAACGCTCGGCCGGCGCCGCTCCAGCCTCGCTCTCCGAGGCGCCCTTGCCGAGCGCCGGCTGAGAAAGGTCCGCCGGCGGCGCGTCCGTCGCGTTCGCCTCGGCCTCGAGTGAAGAATCGGGCGGGGCGGCTTCGGGAGCGTCCATGGGAGAGGGCGCGAAATCCGTTTCCGGCAGTTCATCGGAGCTGCCGGGCGCCTGGACCTCGGCTTGAGGCTCTTCGGCGGACGGACCGCCGGTTTCGAGCGGCGCTTCCGCAGGTCGATCGTCTTCCTGAGGCGTGACCGCTTCCTGGTTCGACGGCGCGGCGTCGATCTCGTCGCCGAGCAAGCCAAAGCCGCGATAGCCCAAGAATTCGCGCTGGCGGCCGGATAGCGGCGCGGCCGAAAGAGTGACCAGCCGCCGGCGATCCAATCCTGAAACCGGCCAGCCGAGGACGACGCCAGAAAACGTTTGCCGCGCCCCAACAGCGCGGACGAGTTCGTCGCCGCCTTCGACCCCAGCCCGGCGGATCAGGGATTCGACGCTCTCGCCGCGGCGCGGCGCGTTGGCCCCGACGGCGGCGGCAAGCAAGGAATCCGCCGGGCCAAACTGGCCGGCCTCGTCGAGCGTCCACAGAAAGCGCGAATTCGGCGGCGGCGGGCCGCCCAAATTCGGCGCCGGCGGGTCCTCCGGCGCGGGAGCAGGGCTTTCCTCGGCGGGCCGGGGCGGCTCGGCGTCAGCCGCGCCCAAGGCCGGAACCGAGACCAATAGCCAAGTCGCGCCATCCGGGGCGGCGATGCGGGAGCAGCAGAAATTCACGCTCATCGGCCGCCGGTCGACGACGAAACGCATGCCTTCGAGGCGCGCCGGCCCGCCGACAGGCAGGGTTGCGGCCAGATGGCGGAGGCGCCGCGCGCTCGGCCCCTCGCCGCGCACAAGCCGGGCTTCGAGCGCCTCGACGTCCTCGACCCCGAACAAGGCAAGCATCGCCGGGCTCGCTTCGACAATCCGCGCGGGCGGGAAGGCGATCGCCAGTCGCGCGTTGTCGCCGAGCCAGTCCGGGGGGGCCAGCAGGGGATCGAAGGCCGCGGCATCCCCATGCGACCGGATCGCAGGTTCGGCGGTGGACGATGACGATGGCGAATGGGTCAAGGTCGGCGCTCGCGATGGATCAGCGCCGGCGGCGGCTGATGAGGCCGACAACTCGGGCTTTAGCGTTAGCGAAAGCTTAACGCGGTTGTCGGGGTTTCACCACGGCGCCATCGCGGCTGATTAAGGCCAAGGTTAAAATTTTTGGGTGCGGCGCAAAATATGTTGCACTGCAGCAAAAAGGTCGCTATAGGGATGCTCAAAGACCGGGCGCCAATTCGTACCCGGAGCCGAAAGGGAAGAAAATGTCCAATTCGCCGTTTGAGATTCCAAATGAACTGCGTGACTTCGCCGAGCGCAGCGTCGAGCAGGCGCGGAAGGCGTTCGAGGGCTTCCTCACCGTCGCCCAACGCGCGTCGGGCGTCGCGGGCGATGCGACCAACACGTCGCAGAGCGGGGCGAAATCGGTCAGCTCGCACGTGCTGGCCTATACCGAGCAGAATGTGAACGCCGCCTTTGATTTGGCTCACAAGCTGGTCAAAGCGAAGGATCCCCAGGAGGCTCTGGCCTTGCAGAGCGAATACATGAAAGCACAGCTCGCCGTGCTGCAGAACCAGGCGAAGGAGCTGGCCACCCTCATCCAGAAGAGCGTAACGCCCGGATCGAACTGATCGGGCCGTTTCGTGAGAAGTCGACCATCGTCAACCCAGTCAACCACCAACGTGAACGTCGAGGTTTTGTAATGCGAATTGCGAAGAAGAAAAGCGCCGCCGCTGCGCCCAAGAGGAGCGCCGCCGCGCCGAAGGTTTCAGCCGCCGCTCCCGTCGAGACCGCCGCCGCGGCGATCAACGCCGTCCTGCCGTCAGCGCCCGAAGTCGGCGCGCCCGTCGAGGCGATTCAAAAAAGCTTCCGCAGCGCGCTCGAAAAGAGCGTTGTCGAATCGCGCGCCGCTTTCGCCAAGGCGAAGACCCATGCCGAAGAGGCGACAAGCGCGTTCGAGATCAGTTTCGCCGCCGCCAAGGACGGCGCGCTCGCCATTAACGCCAGGGCGCTCGAAGCGCTGCGCGCCAACGCCGATGCGAATTTCGATTTCTTGAAATCGGTGTTCGCGGCCAAGTCGCTGTCGGACGTCATCACGCTCCAGGGCGAGTTCGCGCGCAAGCAGGTCGAAACCATGACCAGCCAGACCAAGGACATCGGCGCCCTGACGCAGAAGGCGATGACCGACGCCGTCGGGCCAATCAAGGAACAGGTGGCGAAATCCTTTAAGATCGCTGTCTGATCGGGATTTTACCCTGTGGCGGCGCGCTTCCTCCCTCGCGCCGTCGATGGGCGCCGTCCGCCGTTGCGGGCGGCGTCCTTTTATCCCGTCGAATGTACGGCCGCAGTCCGGTAGACTGGCCTCTCCGCGTTTCTGGCGGTCGGGGCGCCCGCGCCGGCGTATGTTCGGCGGAGTCCGGCGTCGACGCCAGCCGTCGGCGACGATGGGGATTTCAAGTTGACCATGGATACGACCGATCGTCCGCCGCTGCCGCCCTTCACGCCGGAAACGGCGAGGCAAAAGGTCCGTCTCGCAGAGGACGCCTGGAACAGCCGCGATCCGGCGCGGGTGTCGTTGGCCTATACGGTCGACAGCAAATGGCGCAATCGCGTCGAGTTCATCGACGGCCGGGAGGCCATCCGCGCGTTCCTGACGCGCAAATGGAGCAAAGAGCTCGACTATCGGCTCATCAAGGAGCTGTGGGGGTTTCGCGAGAATCGCATGGCGGTGCGGTTTGCCTACGAATGGCATGACGACAGCGGTCACTGGTTCCGCTCTTATGGCAACGAGCTCTGGGAATTCGACGAGCACGGCCTCATGCGCCGGCGTATCGCCAGCATCAACGACCTGCCGATCGCCGAAACAGACCGGAAGTATTTCTGGCCCCTTGGCAGGCGTCCCGATGACCATTCTGGGCTGACCGAGTTGGGGCTTTGAGATCGCCCGCGCGCTAAGGCAAGTTGCAATTTTCTCTCGCGCGTCATGGCCGGGGACTCCACGGGCGCGGCCGGTCAAGCCGCCGGCGAGCGCGCCGGCTTTTGGCTCTTATGGCGTTATGTGTTGGTCGACCGGTTTGCTGTTCGTTCGTCGAACCCTTGCCGTCATGGCCGGGCTTGTCCCGGCCATCCACGCCGGGCCGCCGCAAGAACGAGTCCCGCCTCGGCGCGACCGGCAGGAAGGCGGACGGTCGCAAGGCTTTTCGCGCTTGCCTGCGTCGATGCGCTGGGCCTTCGGGGATGGCCGGGACAAGCCCGGCCATGACGCCTTGATGGCGCCGTCCGCCACCTCCGCCATGCTCCCGATTCCTTCCCCACAACAGCCAACGCGATAAGAGCGCGAATTTTGGCTCTTATGGCGTTATCTGTTGGTCGACCGGTTTGCTGTTCGTTCGTCGAACCCTTGCCGTCATGGCCGGGCTTGTCCCGGCCATCCACGCCGGGCCGCCGCAAGAACGAGTCCCGCCTCGGCGCGACCGGCAGGAAGGCGGACGGTCGCAAGGCTTTTCGCGCTTGCCTGCGTCGATGCGCTGGGCCTTCGTGGATGGCCGGGACAAGCCCGGCCATGACGCCTTGATGGCGCCGTCCGCCACCTCCGCCATGCTCCCGATTCCTTCCCCACAACAGCCAACGCGATAAGAGCGCGAATTTTGGCTCTTATGGCGTTATCTGTTGGTCGACCGGTTTGCTGTTCGTTCGTCGAACCCTTGCCGTCATGGCCGGGCTTGTCCCGGCCATCCACGCCGGGCCGCCGCAAGAACGAGTCCCGCCTCGGCGCGACCGGCAGGAAGGCGGACGGTCGCAAGGCTTTTCGCGCTTGCCTGCGTAGATGCGCTGGGCCTTCGTGGATGGCCGGGACAAGCCCGGCCATGACGCCTTGATGGCGCCGTCCGCCACCTCCGCCATGCTCCCGATTCCTTCCCCACAACAGCCAACGCGATAAGAGCGCGACTTTTTCTTGCGATTATCAGAAACCACGGATAGAGTGGTCCTGTCGCCGAACGCGCCGCCTCGGGAAGCGGCGCCGGAGAAAGCGGGTTTTTGCCCCGGATCGTCGTAACCCATTGAAAAGGCCCAATTCGCGGAAGGGTTTTCCTTTGATACCTTTCCGGTTTCCTTTGCCCCGCTTCCGGTTTCCTTTGCTGGGCTTCCCGGAGTCTTTGCTGGGCTTCCTCCGGGCTTGCGAGGCGCGAGCGTTCGAGGGCGTTCGGAAGAACGCCCGTCTTCGACGGGCTATGGGGCGTTCGGAAGAACGCCCGTCTTCGACGGGCTATGGCGACGAAGCAATCCAGGGGAACGCAACGCCCCGACGTTCTCTGGATTGCGTCGGCTCACGCTCGCAATTGACGGCGTTGTTTCGTTCGAGCGCGGAGCCGCTCTACGCGAGGGCGAGGCGGATCATCTGGTAGGAATGGCGCGGGAGCTTCGCGGTCAGGCGCCCGTCCTTGACCTTCGCGTCCGATCCCGCTTTGGGCGCGACGTTCATTGGCTTCTTGAGCGTGTTCACCGCTTCGAGGTTGGCGTTGGTCATCACCTGATGGTCGATAATCCTCGCGGCGCCGAATCCCTGCAGGTCGACGTCGAGGTCGAGCGTTTCGGCGCCGTGCCGGTTGACGGCGAAGAAGGTCAGTGTCTTGCCCGCCTCGTCGTGGACGCCGGAGATGTCGAGATAGGGCACGTTGTCGGCGACCTCGGAATCATAGCCGGGCGACCTGACGCTGAGCTGAAGGGCTTCGCCGCGTCCGTAAACGGAGGCGAAGAAATAGGGATAGAAGATGGTCTGCCGCCACGCCGCGCCGCCGGGCTCGGTCATGATCGGCGCGATGACGTTCACCAGTTGCGCGATGCAGGCTATCTTCACCACGTCGGAGCGACGAATGAAGGTGTTGAGGATCAAGCCGACCTGGAGCGCGTCCTCGAAATTATAGATGTCCTCGAGCAGGCGGGGCGCATGCGGCCAGCCTTTGGCGCCGCCGAGGATCTCACGATCTTGCACGTTGGAATGATACCAGACGTTCCATTCGTCGAATGAGATCGTCACCCGCTTGTGGCTGCGTTTTTGCGCGCGGACGAATTCGATCGTCGAGGCGATGGCGTTGATATAGGCGTCGAGCTTGGCGTTGAGGGCGAGGTACTCGGCGGTGTTTTTGGCGCGATTGGCGAAATACATGTGCAGCGAAATGTGGTCGACCGCATCGTAGGTATGCTCGAGGACGATCCGCTCCCACTCGGGATAGGTCTTCATGTCGGAATTCGACGAGCCGCAGACGATGAGCTCGAGCGACTTGTCGAAGGCGCGGAGCGTCTTCGCCACCTCGTTGGCGAGGCGGCCATATTCGTCGGCGGTCTTGTGGCCGACCTGCCACGGCCCGTCCATCTCGTTGCCGAGACACCAGTGCTTGACCGCGAACGGCTCGGCGCGGCCGTGCTTCTTGCGCAGGTCGCCCCAGGCGCTGCCGGTCGGGCCGTTGACATATTCGACGAAATTGCGCGCCTGATCGAGGCCGCGCGAGCCGAGATTGATCGCGAGCATCATCTCCGTATCGGAGGCTTCGCACCACTTGGCGAACTCGTGCACGCCGACCGCGTTGGACTCGGATGTATGCCAGGCGAGGTCAAGGCGCGTCGGCCGATCCTTGCGCGGACCGACCCCGTCCTCCCAATTATAGGCCGAAACGAAATTGCCGCCGGGATAGCGCACGATCGGAACCTTCAGTTCCCGAACCAGATCGATGACGTCCTTCCGCATGCCGTTGGTGTCGGCGCTTTTGTGATCGGGCTCGTAGATGCCGGTATAGATCGCCCGCCCCAGGTGCTCGAGAAACGCGCCGTAAAGCCGGTCGTCGATTTTCGCGATTCCATAGTCTCGATTGGCGGTGACCGACGCGCGCATGTTCCCTCCACTTAATATCAAGAAGTCCGATATATAGGACCCGCTTCGGCGCGGCGCGTCAAGCGGTGGCTCCAAGCGGTGCGAGGCGTTCTTTTGCCACGGAAATACTGGAAGATCGGCGGGTCGGACGATCCTTCGCGGCTCCGGCGCGAGCGGCCTCGTCACAGTTCAGTATCAAATTCGCCGATTGAAAGCGCTTGGCGCCTCGCGTTTTCCTCGCTACCATCCTTGGTCAAGGCTTTCCGAAGGCGCAATCTATGGAACCGCGCGCCTTGAACTTGTGGGAAGCCGCCAGGTCAATTTTGGGAGGAAGTCGAGATGATCCGCAAAGTCTTGTACGCGACCCTGGCCACCGCGGCGCTGGCGGTCGGCGCGGCGCGAGCCGAGGAAACCATCGTCTGGTGGGACTTCCTGAGCGGCGGCGACGGCGTCCGCATGAAATCGATGCTGGACGAATTCAACAAGGAGCATGCCGGCAAGGTCAAGATCGACGCGACGACCTCGGAGTGGGGCATTCCGTTCTACACCAAGGTGCAGACGGCCGCGGCGACTGGGCAGGGCCCCGATATCATGACCTATCATGAATCGCGCATGCCGCTCGGCGTCTCGGAGGGCGTGCTGAGCGAACTCAAGCCCGACGAACTCGCCGCAGCGGGCATAAAGGCGAGCGACTTCAGCCCCGCCAACTGGAAGGCGGCCCAAGGTCCGGACGGCAAGCAATATGCAGTACCGCTCGATATCCATTCGATCATTCTCTATTACAACAAAGACATGCTCAAGAAGGCAGGCCTGCTCGGCGACGACGGCAAGCCGAAGGGCCTCGACGGGGTCAACAATTTCAACGCCGCGCTCGCCAAACTGACGGGCAACGGCGTAACCGGCCTTTCGGTGCCGAACGACGGGGGCTCGGGCTGGCGCATTTTCTACACCCTGCTTAACCAGCAGGGCGGAGAGTTCCTGAAGGACGGCAAGTTCCTTGACGGCGACAACCTCGCAAAGGCCGAGACCGCGCTCGCCGAGATGCAGAGCTGGACGAAGAACAAGTGGGCGCCGACGAACACCGAATATCCCGCTTCGATCGCCCTCTTCACCTCAGGCAAAGCAGCGATGCACATCAACGGCGTCTGGGAGGTCCCGACCATGGTGGACCTCGCCAAGAAGGGGCAGCTGTTCGACTGGGGCGCGATCCAGATTCCAGTCCTCTACTCCCAGCCGGCGACTTGGGCGGACTCGCACTCCTTCGCGATCCCGGACCGCAAGGGCAACCCGCTCAGCCCCGAGAAGCGCAAGCTCGTGCTCGACACCATCCACTGGTTCAATCAGCATTCGCTCGAATGGGCGGGCGGCGGGCACGTCCCAGCGTACCTGCCAGTGCAGGATAGCGCGGAATTCAAGGCGCTGAAGCCGAACTCCGACTACGCCTCCCTTGCCAAGACCGCGGTCTTCGATCCGGTCTCAATTTATGCTGGCGTTGCTTCGCCGGTCTATGACGCCGCGGGCAATTATATGATCCCTGCTCTGAACGGCGAAATCACGCCGGCCGACGCCGCAAAGAAGATCCGCGACGACCTGCAAGCGCTGGCCAAATGATTCCGTGATCCGTTCTGCGGCTCGCTCCGGCCGGGCTTGGCGCCCGGCCGGAGCGGGTCGCGGAGTTCGAGGCTTCCCGCCGCGATGATCAAAAGCTCGCGCAGCGATTCTCTGACGGCCGCCGTTCTGATGGCGCCGTTCGTCGTCTTCTACGCGATATTCTTCGTCTATCCGACCATCAAGATGGTCGAGCTCAGCTTCACCAACGCGCCGCTGATCGGGCCGGGCAAGTGGGTGGGGCTCGACAATTATTTCCGACTCGCTTCCGACCGGCTGTTTTCGACGGCGGTCTGGAACACGATCTACTTCGTGGTGCTGTCCGTGCCGACCGGGACCCTGCTCGCGCTCCTCATCGCCCTCGGCGTAACCCGCCTCAAGGGCTGGCTCCAGAGCCTCGTCCTGGCGGCGTTTTTTCTGCCTTACATCCTGCCGGTCTCGGTCGTAATCCGGTTATGGGGCTGGATGTTCGACAAGGACTTCGGCGTGGCGCAGTACCTTATTGCGCCTTTGAACGACGGGCAGCGTATCTCGGTGTTTCGGACGGTTCCGCTGTTCATGCCGGCGGTCGCCTCCATCACCGTCTGGTGGTGTTTGGGGTTCAGCCTGCTCCTGTTCGTGGCGGGCCTCAGGAACATTTCGACTGAAATCTATGAGGCAGCCGAACTCGACGGCGCCGACCGCTGGGACCAGTTCCGGCGCATCACCTGGCCCCTCATCTGGCCCATCACAGTGCTCGTTTTTACCATCCAGTTCATCCTGCAGCTCAAGATCTTCGATCAAGTCTATCTGCTCTCCTCCAGGCCCGACGCCAATATGGTCTTGGTCTACTATGTCTTCAGAGAAGCCTTCCAGCTGAACCGGGGCGGCCTTGGCGCCGCCGCCGCGGTGGTGCTTTTCGTGGTGATCGCGGTCCTTTCGGTGCTGCAGTTTCAGCTGCTGCGAGCGCGAGGGCAGAGATGAGCGCTTCCGTGGAGACCGTCGATCTCCTTTCGCCGCCAACCGCGCGTCGGCTCGCGCGGATGAAACAGCTCGACGCAGTCGGGCTCGTCATCACCTTGGCGACCCTGGTCGGCGCAGTCATATGGGCGTTCCCGCTCTATTGGGGGCTGATTACGACTTTCAAGCACGAGTACGAGATCGTGCGGCCCGGGGTGCAGTTGTGGCCGGAGCACTTTACCCTGGAGAATTACGTCCACGTCCTGCTGCAGACGAAGATCGGGTTCTGGTACGTCAATTCGCTAATCACTTCGGCGGCGGTCACGGTGCTCGTGGTGATAATGGCGGCGGGCGCCGGCTACGCGATCTCCCAGCTCAACTTCCCGGGCCGGCGGCTCTTCTGGTGGATGATCCTCGCTAGTTTCATGGTGCCCATTACAGGGCTGATCGTCACCCATTTCATCGTCGTGAGCCAGCTCGGCCTCATCAACACGCTGGCGGGCGTCGTGGGACCGCAGCTGATCGCGCCGGTCACGATCATCATCTACAAGCAGTTCTTTGATTCGGTGCCGAAGGATTTCCGCGAGGCGGCCGCGATCGACGGCGCGAGCGAGCTCCAGATCTTTTTCCGCATCTACCTGCCGATGAACTGGGGCGTCACCACCGCGCTCGCGATCATCACCTTCATCGGCGCCTGGAACCAGTTTCTGTGGCCGTTCCTCGCCGTGAGCTCCGAGGACAAGATGAACATCACCGTCGGCATAACGCAGGTGCATGACGCCTTCGGCGTCTCCTACGGACGCGACCTCGCTGTCGCGATGCTCGCCGCGATGCCGGTCGCCGTCATCTATCTAATCTTCCAGCGGCGGGTGACACAGGCGATCATGCTGTCGGCGGGGATCAAGGGGTGAGCGCCGAGGGGGCAAGAAACGGGAGCGCCGCCGCGCCGCATGTCGAGCTCAGGCGGGTGACCAAGCGCTATGGCTCGGTCACCGCAATCAGCGACCTGAGCCTGACAGTCGACAAGGGCTCGTTCACCGCGTTGCTCGGCCCGTCGGGCTGCGGCAAGTCGACGCTGCTCAGGATGATCGCCGGCCTTGAGCCGATCACCGGCGGGCAATGCTTCATCGACAATCTCGACGTAACCGACGTTCCCCCGGCCCAGCGGCGCATCGCCATGGTGTTCCAGTCCTACGCGCTCTATCCGCACATGACGGTCAGACAGAACATCGCCTTCTCGCTCTCCGTGGCCGGCCAGCCGAGAAAAGTTCAAAACGAGCGCGCGCTCGAAGTCGCCCGCATCCTGCAGCTCGAGTCCTTACCTCGATCGCCGGCCGGCCGAGCTTTCCGGCGGCCAGCGCCAGCGGGTCGCGATCGGCCGGGCGCTCGTGCGCAAACCCGAGGTCTTCCTGTTCGACGAGCCGCTGTCCAATCTCGACGCCAAGCTCAGGGTGCAGATGCGCCTCGAGCTGGCCAAGCTCCACGCCGATCTTGGCACGACGATGATCTATGTCACGCACGACCAGACGGAAGCGATGACACTCGCCGATAGGATCGTCGTTCTCGACAGGGGAACCATCTCGCAGGTCGGCTCGCCGCTCGAGCTTTACAACACGCCGGCGAACAAGTTCGTCGCCGCGTTCATCGGTTCGCCAGCCATGAATTTCTTCGCCGTCGATATCGCCGCGACGAACGGCCGCACGGCGCGCGTGATCCTCCCCGGCGGCCGGCCGGCTGATATCGGCATAAAGTCGAGCGGGGACGCGATCTCGGCTGAACTCGGCGTAAGGCCGGAGCATCTGAACCTGGTCGATCCCAAGGATCAGGACGCAGCCTTGGTCGGCGCGATCGCGATCATCGAGCATCTCGGCAATTCGACCATCCTCTACGTCGATACGCCAGCGGGGCAACTGATTGTCCAGGGTGAGGGCAACCTGGATGCGAAATCAGGTCAGAGCGTGGGCCTTCGCCTCAACCAGAGCCAGGCGCATCTGTTCGGCGCGACCGGAGCGACGCTCTGATCCGCGCGATAACGACAGCGTCCTTGGATCGTTCAGGTCTCGGTCATGAGTCTGAGCACGATGTCCTGATCGTAGTTGCCGAACCCGCGGCCGAAGATGTTGACCCCGCCGGGATGGCGCGCGTCCGGCTTGACCTCGATCCGGAGCCGAATCGAATGATGGGCGGATATGTCGAGGTCCTTGGGCGTCAGCGACGAGATTTTGACACCGTCGACGAACGCGCCATCGGGCGTGACCCGCCAGCTCTTCAGCATGCCGTATTGGCTGCCCTTGAGCTTCCACCAGTCGGGCGTATAGCGCCCGCGCTGATCGCCGAAATCGCCGGGGCTGGTCCAGACGCCGAGCTCGCGGCCGTTGACGGCGACGGTGATGTCGGATGGCCAGTCGGACGCGGTTCCGGGCACTTCGGACGAAAGCTCGAGCGAGAATTCGAGCGCGGTGACCGCCCTGCCGACCAGCCGGGCATTGTTGGGAAACTGATATTCGACGAAGCCGCGGGTGAACCACATGAGCCCTGCATTCATCCGGTCGGGATCGAGGAACGTCCCCGGCACATCGAGGAGCCCGATGATTCCCTGCGGCGAGCACAGGCCGCAGGGAGCGCTCACTTCGCAGCTCGTATAGAGCCCGATCGGCATCGCGACCTCGATGGCGTTGGCGTTGACGCCGCTCAAGTCGTCGCGGAACATCACCAAGACCTCGTCGAAGGTAGAGAAGCAGAGCTTCTGGTTGCCTTTCCGCCCCTTCTGCGTCTCCGTTCGAATGAGGCCGGCGCCGGCGAGAATTTGGAGATTGGACGAGACGGTCGATTGAGGGAGGTTGAGCGCGTCCGCGATCTCGTTGACATTGACGCCCGGGCGCCGATGCAGCAGCCGCAAGATTCGCGCCCGCGCAGGCGAAGCCAGTCCTCGAAGCACGTCCGGCCGCTCCGCAGGGTCGATCACCAGGAAATTGCGCGACATTCTCCGCCCTGCCCAGCGTTTCGGCGTTCGTATCAGCTTTTCCGATATTTGGATAATCCGTGTCGGCCGGCTAGGGAGCGCCCGGCCGCCCAAACCGGAGCCTCTCATGCATGCTGACGCCGCGGGCCGCCGAGCGAGATTGACGCTTGACGGCCTCTGGGACTTCGAATTCGAAGGTCCGACGGCGCGGCTTGGCGGCGACGGGCATACAATCCACTCGCCAGGAATTTGGCAGTCCCAATTTCCGGCGCTGCGCGGCGCGCAAGGCACAGGACGATACCGCCGCGGCGTTCAAGTCCCGACGGCCTGGGCGGGAAAGCGCATCGTTCTGGTGATGGAGGGCGTCTTCCACGAATTGGTGATCCTCGTCGACGAGGTCGCGGTCGCGGCTCATGGCGATGGCTGGACCCCGATCGAGGTCGATCTCACCGCCGCGCTCGATGGCAAGACTTCGTTCGTGCTCGGCGTTGACGCGCGGGTCCCCGATGATCGCAATGGCGGGCGCTTCAGCCAGTCGCTCGCCGCCAAGCAGGACTGGTATGGGGTGCAGGGCGGGATCTGGAAGCCGGCGCGGCTCGAAGCGCGGGCCCCAATTCACTTCGGCGAGGTCTTTGTCCGAAACTCGTTCGACCTCAAAACGGGCGTCGTCTCGATCACCGGCGAAATATCGCGCGCCGCAGCCGGGACGACTCTCCAGGCGACCTTGTCGCGCGGCGGCGAACGGGTCGCGCGCCTGATCTATCATTTCCGGTCGAATCGATTCGACGCGGCGCTCGCCGCTCCGGAGGCTAAGCCATGGTCGCCGGAAGCGCCGAATCTTTACGATCTCGTCGTCGAACTCATCGTCGGCGACGAGACCGTCGATGCGATCGAGAGAGTTGTGGGGTTCCGCCGATTCGAGGCCAAGGACGGTGGCCTCCTCCTGAATGGCGAGCCCTTCACGATGTTCGGCGCCCTGGATCAGGACTGGCATCCCGAGGAGGAGTGCCGCGCGCCCAGCGCTGAGTTTCTCGAGGAGCGTTTCGCCAACGCCAAGGCGATGGGTCTCAACACCCTACGCTGCCACGTCAAGATTCCGGACCGGCTCTATTTCGATCTCGCCGACCGGCTCGGACTTATTGTCTGGCTCGACATGCCCTATATGCAGTTCCTTGCGCCAACGACGCGCGAAACGCTGAGGCGGGTGTTTCGAACGTCGGTCGGGACCCACGGCCATCATCCCTCCATCTGCATCTGGACGCTCTTCAACGAAGGTTGGGGAATCGATCTCGACGACAATCCGGGCGATCGGCGGTGGCTGATTGAGACGTTCGACGCTATGAAGGCGCTGGTCCCCGAGAGCCTGCTCGTCGACAATTCCCCCTGCTTCCCGCGCAACTACCACCTCAAGACCGAGATCGAAGATTTTCACTGGTATAACGGCTTCCCCCATCAGAATGAGGCGTTCGCGAGCACGACGCGCGCCTTCGCTGGGCGCGCGGCCTGGACCTTCTCGCCGCATGGCGACGCTGAGCGCCGCGGCGACGAGCCGCTAATCTGTTCGGAGTTCGGCGTTTGGGGGCTGCCCCATCCGAGCCAAATTCTGGAGAAAGACGGCGGCGAGCCATGGTGGTTCGAAAGCGGGCACGACTGGAACCTCGGCTCAGCCTATCCGCACGGGGTCGAGACGCGCTTTCGCGACGCCCAGCTCGAGCCAGTGTTCGGCGATCTCGACGGCTTCGTCGGCGCGGCGCAGGAGCTTCAGTACCGCGCCCTCAAGCAGCAGATCGAGACGCTGCGCTGGGAGCGGCCAATTTCCGGCTACGTCATCACCGAACTCAACGACACGCAGTGGGAATTGAACGGGCTCATGGACGTTCAGAACCACCCGCGCGCGTTCGCCGAACGTCTGGCCGAGCTGCAACGGCCGTGGCTCATCATCGCGCGGACACATCGCACGGCCGTTCGCGCGGGCGAGCGCTTCGAGGTTTCGGTGCGTCTCGCGGGCGCAGCCGCGGCGCCGGAGGGTGCGCGGCTCGTCTGGCGCTTCGCGGACGAGAAGGGCGACGCCGCGCTCGGATCGGATCCGACCACGTTCACACTGACCGCCCCGGCGGCCGACGCGATCGCAATCGTTCCGCTCGAGCTTGAGGCGCGGGACGGCAAGGGGCGCGTCCTCTCGCGCAACGCGCTTGAAGTCTGCATCGTCCCGCCGCTCGGCGCCGCGCCGTCGCTCTTTCCGATGGATGGGGCGGCCTCGAGCGCGCTCGCCGCGATCGGCTGGCCGAATCGCGCCGCGACCTCCGAGGACGCCGACGTCGTGCTCGCGACGCGGCTTACGACTTCGGTTCGCGAAGCGCTGATCGCCGGCCGAAAGGCGCTGCTGATCGCCAACTCCGCCGACGCGCTCACTGATCCGGAGCGGAAGCTTCCCCTCAACGACCGGCACAACTTTCCCTCCATGCTTTTGAGGGAGCGCGCGGGAACGCCGTGGGACGGCCAGTGGATGGGCGCATTCGCCTGGCGGCGCACAGATGGACCTTGGTCGGGCCTGCCGGGCGGTCCCATGCTTGATGAGCATTGGGCTGGCCTTCTCCCCAATCACGTCCTGACCGGCTTTCCCTCGACCGCCTTCGGCGGTCTCGTTGACGCCGGCGTCGCCGTGGGCTGGCTGCACCACGCCGCGGCGTTATCGAAGCGGAGCTTTCTCGGCAAGGGCTGGCTCACCGTCTCGACCTTCGAGATGACATCGGCCAAGTCAGGCCAGAACCCGCTCGCGCCGCACCTCCTGAAGGCGCTGGCGGAGAGCTAGACAAGCTGCGCCGGCGAGGAGCGCGCCGCCATTTCGCGTTTTGCGGCGAACAGGCTTGCCGCACGGCTTTCACCGAAGTACAAGGATTGGGAAAAGCTTTTCTCACCTGAACGGTCGGAACGAGCTTTTTCAATGATAACAACGCGTTCGTCATCTTTTCCGGGAGGAGTTCATGACTATGCCGAGGACTTGCGGCGCGCTCGCCGCCACGCTGATCGCCTCGTCAGCCTTCGCTACCGCGGCCTGCGCCGAGACCATGACAATGTGGGTTCGCGCCAGCGGCGTCAACGCCGCAACCCACATGGTCGATCTCTGGAACTCGACCCACCCCGACAAAATCGAGCTCACCACCATCCCCGACAACCAGATGGTCACCAAGCTCGCGACCGGCGTCCAGGCCGGCGACGTGCCCGACCTCGTGTCGTTCGATCTTATCTACATGCCCGATTTCATGAAGGCCGGCTTCCTTGTCGACCTCACCGCCGACCTCAAGGGCAATCCGAACTACGCCTCGGTCGCCCAAGCCTACAAGGACATCGCGACCTATGAGGGCAAGCTCTACGGCGCGGGCTTCACGCCGGACGTATCGATCCTGGTCTGGAACAAGGACCTCTTCAAGAAGGCGGGGCTCGATCCGGACAAGCCGCCGCAGACGATCGGCGAGATCCATGACGACGCGAAGAAGATTCATGCGCTGGGGGCCGACACCTACGGCTTCTATTTCTCGGGCGCCTGCCCGGGCTGCAACATTTTCACCACCTCGCCGATGATGGTGGCCGCAGGTTCAAAAATGCTGCCCGCCAATGGAAAAGACGACGCCCTTACCGGCGAGGGCGTCAAGGACGTACTCGAAACGTTCAAGGAAATGTGGAGTGAGGGCCTCGTGCCGAAGAGCGCGCAGACGGACAATGGCGCGAACTTCACCGCCGAGTTCAAGACGGGCAAAATCGGCATTCAGGGCACCGGAGGCTTCCTTCTTTCGGACCTCAAGAAAGAAGTGCCGAACCTCAATTTCGGCGTGACCTTCCTGCCAGGCGTCAAGCCAGGGCAGGTCTCCTCGTTTGTCGGCGGCGACGTTGTCGCCATCCCGAAGGGCTCGAAGCACGAGGCCCTCGCCAAGCAGTTCATCGCTTGGGAGCTGACCGACGAAGCGCAGCTCGAAGGCCTCGCCAAGAACAACATTCTGCCGTCGCGGCCGGCGCTCGCCGACAACAAATATTTCGCCGCAGATCCGCGCGTCGTCGTGACCGCCAAGGCGCTTGGCGTCGGCTACGTCCCTTGGGTCTATCATTTCGCCGACATGGTGAACTCGGACTCGAGCCCGTGGATCAACATGCTCCAGCGCGCAATCTTTGACGGCGACGTCGACGGGGCGATCAAGGAGGGGCGCGACAAGATGAAGGAGATCGCCGGTCAATAGCGCCGTTCCCCTCGATGCGGCGGACGCGAACCCTTCCGCAATGGCCGGGCTGGCTCTTCATGGCGCCAGCCCTGTTGTTCGTCGGCGTCTTCGTTTTCATCCCCCTCGGCCAGCTCGTCGCCGTGTCGCTGACCGACCGGTCGCTGCTCGGCGGCGGCAAATTCATCGGCTTCTTCAACTACTGGCGGATTTGGAACGATTCGAGCTTCTGGCGGGCGCTCGAATTCACGGCCAAATACACCATCGTCCTAACGCCGATCCTGATGATCTTGGGATTTGCGCTTGCGCTGCTTACGGTCGAGAACACGCCGCTCAAGCGGCTGACCCGGACCATGGTCTTCCTTCCTGTGGTCATCGGCCTCTCGAGCTCGAGCCTTCTGTGGTTCTGGCTTCTCGACGAACAGGTCGGGCTCCTCAACAAGCTCCTTGTCGACCTGCACGTCATCAGCGAGCCGATCGTCTGGTTCGCCACCGCCAATCTCGCCTTCTGGGCGGTCGTGATCTCGATCACCTGGAAGGTCGTCGGGTTCGGCATGGTGCTGTTCGCGGCTGGAATCCAGTCGATCAATCCCGACATCCTCGAGGCTGCGCTGATGGACGGGGCGAACTACTGGAGCCGTGTTCGTCTCATCATCCTGCCGCTGACCCGCCGGGTGCTGCTACTCACGACGCTTGTCAGCGCGATCGGCTCGATGCTGGCTTTCGACCAGTTCTACATCATGACGTCCGGCGGACCACGAGGCCAGACGTTCACGGCCGTTTATTGGATCTATCAGAACTCATTCATTTCGTTCAAACTCGGCTACGGCGCCGCACTGTCGATTGTTCTCACTCTCATCATCCTGTTCTTCTCGACCATGCAGATCGCGCTCACCGCGCGGAGCGCCGAGACATGACCGCGGCCGCAATGACGGATGGAGCCGAGCGTGTGATTTCCACGCCGCGCGGCGGGGGAGCGGCGCCGCGCGTCTATCTCGGCGCGGCGGCCTGCGTCGTGGTGATCGCGATCATGGCCGCGCCAATGGCGCTCTCGTTCCTCGCCTCGATCAAGACCGCGGCCGACGCTTCGGCGGCGCCGCCCCACTATCTGCCGCAGGCGCTGAGCTTTGAAAACTACGCCAAGGTCGTCAGCTTCCAGGCGGGGCTTGCGACATATCTCGGCAATTCCGTCCTCGTGGCGCTTATGACGATCGCGGCATGCATTGCGCTCGCGGCGCCAGCCGGCTACGGCCTCGCGCGGTTTGCGATGCGTGGCAAGGAGGTCGCGTTTCTCGGCCTGCTCGCGCCGATCATGATTCCCTATCAGGCGCTGCTGACGCCGCTCTATCTCGACTTTGCGAGAGTTGGGCTCGTCAATAGCCATCTCGGCCTGGCGATCGTGCATACGATCCTGCAGCTGCCCTTCTCGATCTTCCTCATGCGCAACAGCTTCGAGGCGATACCGCGCGAGATCGAGGAGGCGGCGATGGTCGACGGCTGCTCGGCATGGAAGCGCTTCACCCGCGTCTTTCTGCCGCTGGCCGTGCCTGCGATCGTGACCGTGGCGCTGTTCGCGTTCATCAATTCATGGAACGAATTTCTCGCCGCGTTGATCTTCATGAACAGGGAGACTTCGTTCACCGTGCCGATCCTTCTGGTCAGCGTGCGGATCGGCAATCACGGCGCGGTCGATTGGGGCGCCCTGCAGGCGAGCGTCGTCATTTCGATTATTCCCTGCCTCGCCGTCTACCTCGCGTTGCAGCGCTATTACGTTTCCGGTCTGCTATCGGGCGCGGTCAAATGAGCGACTCCGCTGGTGACGCGATGCGGCGCGGCGACGAGCGTCCTGCGCGTCCTGCGCTCACCATCCGCGATGTCGCCCGGCTCGCCGGCGTCTCGATCGGCACTGCGTCCAAGGCGCTCAACTCCAGTGGGCGCCTCAGCGCCGAAACCCGCGCCAGGGTGCTGAGGATCGCGCAGGAAATCGACTATCGGCCGAACGATCTGGCGCAGAGCCTGCACCGGGCGCGCTCGATGACGGTCGGCATCCTCTCGAACGACAGTTTCGGCCGCTTCGCCTTTCCGATTGTCGCGGCGCTAGAGCGACGCCTGTTCGATCATGGCATCGCGGTCTTCATGTGCAACGCCACCGACGATCCGTTGCGCGAGCGCCGGCACATCGAGCAATTGCTCAACAAGCGGGTCGACGGCCTGGTCGTTACTGCGCGACGCGCCGACAAGCGCGAGCCGATCGAGCCGGTGGCGCGCGGATTGCCGGTCGTCTACGTCTACTCGCAGATCGAGAATCCGGACGCCTTGTGCCTGCTGCCAGACGACGAGGGCGGCGCAAGGCTCGCCGTCAGCCATCTCGCCGGACTCGGCCGCAAACGCATTGCCCATATCACCGGTCCGGAGCGGTTCGAGGCCGTCCGCCTACGCGAGAAAGGGTACCGCGCCGCGCTCGCCGAGGCCGGATTCGGCGCTCGGACCCAAGCGTGTCTGACGGGCGAATGGTCGGAGGCTTGGGGCCGCGAGGCGGTGCAGCGTCTCTACGCGCGACGCGGCGCTGCGCCCGACGCGCTCTTTTGCGGCAACGATCAGATCGCGCGCGGCGCGATCGAAGGGCTGCGCGACCTGGGACGCTCGACGCCCGGCGACGTTTCGGTAGTCGGCTTCGACAATTGGGAGGTCATGGCCAAGGGCGCGCGGCCACCCTTGACCAGCGTCGACATGAACCTTGACGCGCTCGGCCGGGCGGCGGGCGAATGCTTGCTCGAGATGATGTCGGGCCGGGCCGTCGCCGGAGTGCGGCGGCTGCCCTGTTCGCTGGTGGTGAGAGACTCTTGCGGCTCGCGTGCGAGCCGCAGCTTCATGGGAGAATTGAACGCATGACCCGTCGCGGCTACGCGCCTGTACCATTCGCGGAGGTGTCGCTGACCAGCCCTTTTTGGCGCGAGCGCCTTGAGACGGTGCTGACGCGAACAATCCCGAGTCAGCACGCCAAGCTTGCCGAGGCTGGCATCCTTGAATTGCTTAAGCTGCCGCAGCCGCCGCCCCCGCTCAGAATCCCGCGCAACGGCCACAACTTCACCATGCAGGTCTTCTGGGACTCCGATGTCGGCAAGTGGATCGAGGCGGCGAGCTACGCGCTCGCTCATCGGCGCGATGCGGACGTTGAGGCAAAAATCGACGCCATCGTCGATGATCTGGCGCGCGCCCAATCGCCGGACGGCTATCTCAACTGCTGGTATAATGGCCGCGAGCCCGAGAATCGCTGGACCAACCTGCGCGACAACCACGAGCTCTACAACGCCGGCCATCTGCTCGAGGGTGCGATCGCCTACTTTCGCGCCACCGGGCGGCAAAAGATGCTCGACGTCATGGAGCGCTACGTCGATCATATCGCGACGGTCTTCGGCCGCGGTCCAGGACAGAAGCGCGGCTATCCGGGACATCAGGAGATCGAGCTCGCGCTGGTCAAGCTCTATCGTCTCACCGGCGACCGCAGGCGCCTCGATCTCGCCGCCTATTTCATCGACGAGCGGGGGCATAAGCCGCATTATTTCACCGAGGAGGCGCTGGCGCGCGGCGAGGATCCGGCGAGCTACTGGGCCGGAACTTACGAATACAACCAGTCGCATATTCCCGTCCGGGAGCAGACCAGGGTAGTCGGCCACGCGGTACGCGCCATGTATATGGCCTCGGGGATGGCCGACCTTGCGCTCGAACTTGGCGACAAGAGCCTGAAAGGCGCCTGTGAGGCGCTGTGGCGCGACGTCACCACCGCGCAGCTGTATGTAACCGCTGGTATCGGGCCGGAAAAAGCGAATGAGGGCTTTACCGAGCCCTATGATCTGCCGAACGAGACCGCCTATGCCGAGACCTGCGCCTCGGTTGCGCTCGTTTTCTGGGCCCAGCGCATGCTGCATCTCGATCTCGACGGCCGCTACGCCGACGTGATGGAACTTGCGCTTTTCAACGGCGCTCTGACCGGGCTGGGGCGCGAGGGGACGCATTATTTCTACGCCAATCCACTCGAGAGCCGGGGCCAGCACCGGCGCTGGGCATGGCACCTCTGCCCATGCTGCACGATGAACGTGTCACGCCTGGTTGCGTCGGTCGCCGGCTACGCGCTCTCGGTGAGCGAAGACGGCGTCGCCTTCCACCTCTATGGCGGTTTCGAAACGACCGTTACACTGGCAGGAGTGAAAGTCGCGATTAGCGAGGCGAGCGCCTACCCTTGGTCGGGAGAAGTCCGGATCAACATCGATCCCGAAGCGCCAGTGACTTTCGATCTGAAATTGCGCATTCCTGGCTGGGCGAAGAGCGCGATCGTAGCGGTCAACGGCGAGCCGATGGAGCTCGCGCCTACGAAAGGCTACGCGGCCATCCGCAGACTCTGGCGCAACGGCGACGCCGTGACGCTCGATCTCGCCATGCCGGCCGAGCGCCTTTACGCCCATCCGAACGTGCGCATGGATGTCGGTCGCGCCGCACTCAGACGAGGTCCGTTGATCTATTGCGTCGAGGAGGCCGACAATCCCGGCGGAGCGGTCCACGCGCTAGCGTTGCCGCGCTCGAGCGCGCTCGACGCTGGATGGCGAAACGATTTGTTCGAGGGCGTCATGACGCTTCAGGCGAATGCGAAACGGCTCGTTGCCGGGAAGGAGGCGGGCGCGCTCTATTCGACCGAGGCGCCTGCGGTCGAGGACGCAACGCTTGTCGCCCTCCCCTATCATCTTTGGGCCAACCGCGACCCCGGCTCGATGCAGGTCTGGATCGCCGAGATCGAACGATGAGCGCCGCGCGGGGTCGGGCTCTTGGGGGAGGCCAGCAGTCCCCCGCCAGGAAGACCTATGCAATCGCGGTCATTCCCGGCGACGGCATTGGAACGGAAGTCGTCGAAGCGGGAGTTGAGGTTCTGAAGGCGCTGGCCGGGCGCGAAGGGACCTTCGCCCTACAATTCGATCATTTCCCGTGGGGCGGCGAATATTACAAAAAGCACGGGCGCATGATGCCCGAGGACGGCCGCGAGCAGATCCGCCATCACGACGCGATCCTGTTCGGTTCCGCCGGCCATCCCGACATTCCTGACCACATCACGCTCTGGGGCCTGCGTCTCGCCATCTGCCAGCCCTTCGACCAGTACGCCAACGTTCGGCCGACGCGCATCCTTCCCGGGATCACCTCGCCCTTGCGTCAGGTGTCCGGTCCGGAGCTCGACTGGGTGATCGTCCGCGAAAACTCCGAGGGCGAATATTCCGGTGTCGGGGGCCGCGTGCATCAGGGGCTCCCCGAAGAGGTCGCGACTGACGTTTCGATCGCTACTCGCGCCGGGGTTACCCGGATCATGCGCTTCGCGTTCAAGTTGGCCGAGAGTCGCCCGCGAAAGTTGCTGACCGTTGTCACCAAGTCGAACGCGCAGCGCCACGCCATGGTGATGTGGGATGAGATCGCCGCCGAAGTGGCGAAGGAGTTCGCTCATGTGACCTGGGACAAGATGCTGGTCGACGCGATGACGATGCGCATGACGCTGAAGCCGCAAACGCTCGATACGATCGTCGCGACGAACCTGCACGCCGACATTCTTTCCGATCTCGCGGCGGCGCTCGCCGGATCGCTCGGGATTGCGCCGACGGCCAACATCAATCCTGAGCGGAAGTTCCCCTCGATGTTCGAGCCGATCCACGGCTCGGCTTTCGACATCATGGGCAAGGGCGTCGCCAACCCGGTCGGCACGTTCTGGTCGGCGTCGATGATGCTGGAGCATCTCGGCGAGAAACCCTCCGCCCGTCGCCTGATGAAGGCGA
Source organism: uncultured Alphaproteobacteria bacterium (assembly GCA_963761435.1). Taxonomy (GTDB): domain Bacteria; phylum Pseudomonadota; class Alphaproteobacteria; order Rhizobiales; family Beijerinckiaceae; genus Roseiarcus. The sequence continues at coordinate 159,392 of CAVXHJ010000025.1, forward strand.
TCGAGCGTGTCACCGCCGATCGCGGCCTGCACACGCCCGATCTCGGCGGAACCGCCAACACCCGGCAAGTGACCGACGCCGTGATCCGGGCCATACAGGCCGAGAACGTTTGAGCCTTGGCTGTGTCCGACCGATGGGACCGGCGAACGCGTCCGAACCTTCTTCGGGCGCGCTGCGGCGTCAGCGGGCTATCAGGGATGGTGGGGGACGCAGTCCTGGCAAACGGGTCTCCGGCGGTCGAATTCCCTTGCTAGCAGGGAAAATACAGGGAATTTTCCTCGAAAACGCTCGTCGAGTGATCGGAATCACTCGGGATTTTTCGGCGTCAAATCAATGGCTTGCCGATGAAATTCCCTGTGCTCGCGAACAGGGAATTTAGATCTGTCGAACAGGGAATAAAATCTGCGGGAACAGGGATCGGCGGCAGCTCCGCAGGGATTTAGCCGCTGAAGCTGGATCGCAGGGCGACGCAGGCAGCTCGACGGCTCGCGATGACGACGAGCTCTCGCGGGCGGCGCTCGCTATTGCTCATTCCTCGTCCTCGCTGTCAGCCCCATCGCTGTCGAAAGCAAGCAAGGTGAGCGCATAGCCGTTCTGTTGGCTTAGGGTCTGCATGACGAGAGGTCGATTGCCAGGCCGAGAGAGCCACTCCCGTGTGTCGGCCTCGAGGTGGGCGGAGAGTCCGAAGTCGTCGATGGGCGAGGCGAGATCGGCAAGACGCTGGCCGGTATAACACGACACGAATGGAAACTCGGGACCGCGATCGACGTAACGCACGGCGCCGTCGAGGCTGAAAACGAGGGCAGCCGGCTGCTTATGGAGTTGGACGTAACGACGCGCGCCCGCTTCACGGCTGACGCCGAGTGTATCCGACAGGGCCAGGACCTTGGCGAGGTCGGGGACGCCAAAGAGAAAGGGCCTGACGAGCTTGGGCGGCGCGAGGAGCTCGATCGCAAACCGGTTCGCCTCAATCTCTTGGGTCGCGCGCAGCAACTTCGGCAGAGGCTGGCGGCCGCCATCCCATTCCCAGATCTGTTCTTGAGCAGGCAAAGCCGTGCGAGGGATCATGCGGCCGATGCCAGGGATTGAGAAAATGGCCAAGCTCATGGGCGAGGGTGAATCGCCGCCTCGACGGATTGGAGCGGCCGTTGATGACGATCGAACCGACGTTCCGATCCGGCGTCGTCACAATAGCCCCCTCAAGCCCCTTGAGCGGCTCTTCCCGTATCTCAACGATGTCGAGGGCCTCGGCGATGTCGTAGACCGGGACTGGGCCGGCCTTATGCCGCAACTGGGAATGGATCGCCGCGGCGAGGCGTTCCGGATTGGGCCCCGCCTCCTCGATCGTCATGCGGTCCAGGTTGAGGGCGACGCTCAACTGCCGCTCAAGTCGCTCTTCTTGCGACGCTTGAGCATCGTTCGCATCATGTCGTCGAGAAGTGCGAGATCATCTGGATTGAGGTCGCCGGCCTGTCGAAACATCCGTCCAATCTTGCCGGCGTCTTCGGCCAGCGGATCCTCGCCGACCATCGCCGCCAGCGACACCCCGAAATGATCGGCGAGCCTGCTGACTAGCGCCATCGAGGGGTTGTCTGCCCGCCCCTTCTCGAGCTCCCAAATATGCGCCTTCGAGACGCCGACCGCGTCGGCGACCTCCTGGAGCGACTGGCCCTTGGCGAGGCGAAGGTGAGTGAGACGGAAGCCGAGGCTCATATGGTTTTCGGACCTCAGGAGGGTCGTTCGGTAGGTCTGACGATACTATACGGTCTGGGTTGACGGCAAGCGCGTTTTTGTGGTCTTACGGAAACGTTCACTTCCTCCAAATTCGGAGTCCGCCAGCCCATGCCCATCCGCGCCCTTGAAACCTTGCCCACTGATCGATTGCGGCCTTGGCCGCGCAACGCGCGTATCCATTCGCGAAAGCAGATCCGACAGATCGCCGAAAGCATCCGCCGCTTCGGCTTCACCAATCCGGTGTTGATCGACGGCGACAGCCGGATCCTCGCCGGACACGGCCGCGTCGAGGCCGCGCGCGAGCTCGGCATGGACGACCGTGCCCTGCCTTCGGATCGACCACATGTCAGCAGCGGAAAAGCGGGCCTATGTGCTGGCCGACAACAAGCTCGCCCTCAACGCCGGCTGGGACGAAGAGCTTCTGGCCCTTGAGCTCAAGGAGCTGATGGAGGCGGACATCGATTTCGACGTCGGCGTCACCGGGTTCTCGATCGCCGAGATCGATCGGACTGATCGAAGGGCTTGCGCCGGAGGAGGCGGGCGATCCGGCCGACGATCGGCTCCCCGATCCGGAGTGCGTCCCTCGCCGTTGCCGGCAGGGCGATATCTGGCGGCTCGGGCCGCATCGGCTGATCTGCGGCGACGCGCTGGACTCGCGGGATGGTCGCCGCTCTCATGGACGGCGAAAAGGCCGAGATGGTCTTCACCGACCCGCCCTACAATGTCGCGATCGAGGGCAACGTCAGCGGACTCGGCAAGATCCGTCATCGCGAATTCGCTATGGCGTCGGGCGAAATGACGCAGGCCGAGTTCACGGCATTCCTGTCAGCTCGGCCTTCGCCAATCTCGTCGCGCTTCAGCCTCGACGGCTCGATCCATTTCGTCTGCATGGACTGGCGGCATATGGGCGAGATGCTGGCGGCGGGCGAGGCGAACTTTGCCGAGCTGAAGAACCTGATCGTCTGGGCCAAGGACAATGGCGGCATGGGGGCCTTCTATCGCTCGCGTCACGAGCTGATCTTCGCGTTCAAGAACGGCTCGGCTCCGCACATCAACAGCTTCGAGCTTGGTCAGCACGGGCGCTATCGAACCAACGTCTGGGAGTATCGGGGCGTCAACACTTTCAAGGCCGGCCGCCTGGACGAGCTTGCGCTGCATCCGACGGTCAAGCCGGTGGCGATGATCGCCGACGCGATCAAGGACGTGTCGCGGCGCGGCGGCGATCGTGCTCGATCTTTTCGGCGGTTCCGGCTCGACGCTTGATCGCCGCTCACAAGACCGGCCGCCGCGGGCGGATGTGCGAGCTTGATCCCATCTATTGCGACCGCATCCTTCGGCGCTGGGAGGCGTTCGCCAAGGACGACGCCGAACGCGTCGCCTGTGGTTGGGCCGCGCGCGCGATAGACCGTGAGGACGGAGACCGGTCGGGAGATTGCCGAAGCGCCGATCCAGACGAATTTTTACAGGCGCCGGAGGCCACGCCAGGCCGGCGCGGGACTGGGCCGCGTGGGCCTCAAACGGCCCAAGCGAGGGGCTCTGCCCGGCCTTCCCCGCGCGGCCGGCTGCGTTCTGCAGAAGGATGACAGGCCGATGGCAAACGACCGCCAATTCCGCCTGAAGCCGCCGCCCAATCCGGAACAGCCAATCTATGAAATTGGTTACCGCAAACCACCGGCGGGCACTCAGTTCAAGCCCGGCCGGTCAGGCAACCCAAGGGGCCGCCCAAAGGGAGCCAGCAATAAGGTTCCTGCACTCAACGAAGAGCGGCTCAAGGCCATTGTCCTCGAAGAGGCCTATCGTACTATAAAGGTCGGTGAGGGAAGGCGGCAGGTCACGATTCCGATGGCCAAGGCGGTTGTGCGCGCGCTTGCGGTCAACGCAGCCCGCGGCCAGCTTCGATCCCAGCAACTATTCGCCGCTCTGCTTTCTCAAACAGAACGCGCCAACAAGGCGCTCGCCGACAAATGGCTCGACACCGCACTCGAATATAAAATCCAATGGGATCGAGAGCTGGATCGCCGGGCACGCCTCGGAATCTCGGGGCCAGAGCCGCTTCCTCACCCGGACGACGTCATCATCGATATGAGCACGGGGCGAGCAAAGATCTGCGGGCCAGCGACGAAAGAAGAGAAGGTCGAATGGGATCGCCTAGTCGGTCTACTGGAGCAAGGCGATCGGGTGATCGAGGAACTCACCGACGACCTCAACAGATCCAGGTCCAAGAGCAGACGGCAGGCGATTGCAGACGAAATCGAGGAATTTAAGCAGGCGCGCGCCAAGCTTGTCGGCGTGATTGGCGAGCCGAAGCGACGCGGCGGTCGTTGAAGGGGGAAGCTCGGAAAGTTCAGTAGCGCCTTTGCCTTAGAACGGAAGCGATCATGTGCTTGTTCGCCGATTGGTGCGGAAGGAAGCGGACCAAGGATTAGCAGAGGCACTTGACGTCCGCTAAGAAGAACAGAGCGCGAATCGATCCGGGATCGTCCTGCCGAAACTATGCGTTCCCCCGCAAGCGCGCCGACCGCATCGCTGACGACGTCGCCCGCCTCGGCTAAGAGGGCGCAGCCGTTGCGAACGGTATTGCCACGAAATGCCAAGGCTCGCTCGGGCGATCTCGTGGAGATATTGGCCTTCCAGCTAGCGGCTGGAGAGGCGTCCTTTTGCTTGATGTGACGGTGCCGCCAAAACCCTGCTTCGCGTCGACCGTATCTTGCGTGGTCGGAGATTTCCGAATCCAAGAGCCCTCAAGCCGGGCACAGCGCCGCCTTGCAACCATCCGCACATCTGGTAGTCTGGATATATGGATGATACAGAGGTGATGGCCGCTCTGGCGGCGCTTGCTCAATCGACTAGGCTGCAGACCTTTAGGCTGCTTATTGCTCGCGAGCCCGGGGGCATTCCGGCTGGCGAGTTGGCGCGCTTAGTTGAGGTCCCCCAGAATACCATGTCTGCCCATCTCGCCATTCTCGCTCGCGCGAAATTGATTGTCGGCGAACGGCGAAGCAGATCGATCATCTATCGCGCCAAGCTCGATGGGTTCCGTGAGGTGATGGTGTTTCTGCTGAAGGACTGCTGTGGCGGACGCCCCGACTTGTGTGCGCCGCTTATCGCCGACCTAGCCCCTTGCTGCCCGCCTAAGGAGGGTGCTCATGGCTGAACAAATCTTCAATGTCTTGTTCCTGTGCACCGGCAACAGCGCGCGCTCGATCCTCGCCGAAAGCATCCTGCGGAAGGAAGCACGGGGGCGCTTCCGCGCCTACTCCGCGGGAAGCCATCCCAAGGGGGCCGTCAATCCGTTCGCTCTGAAGGTCCTTGCGAGCCTCGAATACCCGACCGAGGGCTTGCGATCGAAAAGCTGGGACGAGTTTGCGGCGTCCGGCGCTCCGATCATGGATTTCGTCTTCACGGTCTGCGACACGGCGGCCGCTGAAACGTGCCCGGTATGGCCGGGACAGCCGATGACGGCGCACTGGGGCATTGAAGACCCCGCCGCTGTCGACGGAACCGATATTCAGAAAGAGGCCGCTTTCGTATTGGCGGCGCGGTATCTGAGGAATCGGATCACCATTTTCGCCAGCCTGCCCCTCAAGAGCCTCGACAAGCTGTCGTTGAACGCGAAGCTGCGCGAGATCGGCGCCCTCGACGGCGCGACGAAGCCGCGGCCTGAGGTTGCGTGATGGACGTGATCATCTATCACAATCCGGGCTGCGAGACGTCGCGCAACGTGCTCGCGATGATCCGCAATTCCGGGGTCGAACCGCACATCATCGAATATCTGAAATGCCCGCCGACGCGGCTACTCCTGACGCAATTGCTGGATCGCGCCGGCCTGACTGTGCGCCAGATCTTGCGCGAAAAAGGCGCGCCCTATCACGAACTCGGCCTCGGCGATCCGTCGCTCTCTGACGATGCGCTGCTGGACGCGATCGGCGCGCACCCGATCCTCATGAACCGGCCGCTCGTCGTCACGCCGAAAGGCGTGCACCTGTGTCGCCCTTCCGAAAGGGTCCTCGATTTGCTGCCCCCGCAACGCGGGGAATTCATCAAGGAAGATGGCGAACGGGTGATCGATGGCGCTGGGCGGCGCGTGGCGAGCGCGTGACATTTCCTCTGGCCAAACGCTTGGCGGCCGAGTGCCTCGGAACGGGGCTTCTCGTGACCACAGTCGTCGGCTCCGGGATCATGGGCGAGCGGCTCGCGGGCGGCAACGTTGCGCTTGCCTTGCTTGGGAACACCCTGCCGACCGGCGCGATCCTGGTGGTGCTGATCCTCGCCCTCGGGCCCATCTCGGGCGCGCATTTCAATCCGGCCGTGTCTCTCGTGATGAGCCTGCGCAGAGACCATCCGTGGCGGGAATTCTTCCCCTATGGCTCCGCGCAGATCGTGGGCGGCTGCATCGGAACTCTCGTGGCGCACGGGATGTTCGAGCTGCCGTTGCTCGAGCTTGCTGTGAAGGCGCGCACCGGCCCGGCGCAATGGTTCGCGGAGTTTGTCGCCACCTTCGGATTGATCGTCACCATTCTCGCCGTGTCGCGTTTCAAGAGCGAGGCGATTCCGGTTGCGGTGGGCCTCTACATAACAGCCGCATACTGGTTCACGGCGTCGACGTCCTTCGCCAACCCGGCCGTCACGATCGCCCGCGCGTTGACAAACAGCTTTTCTGGAATCGCGCCGACCGACGTTCCGATGTTCATCGTCGCGCAGCTCATTGGCGCGTTGGCGGGGCTCGGCGTCATGAGCTGGTTTTTTGCCCCGTCGATTGTTCCCAAACATCTGACGGCGGTGGAGCGGACCTGATGCGCTGGGCGATTTGGTCGGCATCAGCGCTCTTCCTGGCGACTATCTCTTTTGCCGCCGGCAGGTTCTCTAGTTTCCACCCGCTTCCAGCGATTGTTGCGACCCTGCCGGGCGATGAATCCGAGTTTGGCCGGGAATTCGATGGCCGTATTCGCGAGCGTTTTGTGATCGGGTCGAGCGAAGACAAGCTAGTCGATTTCCTCATAAATGAAGGCTTTTCCCCTGATTGGCGGCGTCGCGACAATCCTAACGAGAGCTTCTTCGCTCAGAGCGGGCTGATGTGCACGAAGATCGTGCGTGTGCTCTGGCGAGCCGATCCGGCGGGCATTCTTACCCAGGTGGGGGGTTCATACCAAAGTCAGTGCATTTGAGGGCGTAAAGCCGAAGCCCTGTCCGCACCATTTCTGCCCGAGCGAGGTCGTTTGCCAACCAAAGGAGCTAAACGTGCATCTCCTCATCATTGGCGGCAGCGACGCCGGAATAAGCGCCGCGCTCCGCGCCCAGGAATTGGAGCCCGGCGCCGAAATCACCGTGCTTGTTGCAGACGACTACCCCAACTTCAGCATTTGCGGCCTGCCTTATTTTCTCAGTGGCGAAACACCCGACTGGCGCGCTCTCGCTCACCGCACCGAATTCCCGGGCCTAAACATTCTGCGACGACATTTGGTTCAGCGGATCGACGCCTCCGACAAAGCCCTCTCGATTGCGCACGCCGGAACAAAGTTCACGATGCGCTATGACTGCTTGGTCATCGCGACCGGCGCCAAGCCGGTGAGGCCCGATCTTCCCGGAAGCAAACTCGAGGGCGTGTTTCTGCTGCATACGATGGATGACAGTTTCGCGGTCCATCGATACTTGACCGAACGAAATCCCCGATCGGCGGTCATCGTCGGTGCGGGCTACATCGGGCTTGAGATGGCCGATGCTCTGACCCAGCGCGGTCTCGAAGTTACGCTTCTTTGCAGAGGGGACACGGTGCTGCCGACAGTCGACCCGGCGCTCGGCCGCTTGGTCCAAGAGGAGTTGCAACGCCATGGGGTTCGCGTTCTGACCGGCGTCAGTGCGGCGGAGATAAACCAAACTGCAACTGAACGCCCGTCACGGTTGTCAACTGTGAACTCCGCCGGGGCCAGGCACGAAGCGGATCTCGTACTTCTTGCGGTCGGCGCCCGCCCCGACAGCGAACTCGCCGGACACGCCGGAGTGAAGCTGGGCGCTGGCGGCGCAATCGTCGTCACGAGACAGATGCGCACGAACTTGGCGGATGTTTTTGCTGCGGGCGATTGCGTCGAGACTTACCATCGTCTGCTCGATGCGCCGACCTACATCTCCTTGGGAACGATCGCGCACAAACAGGGCCGGGTCGCGGGCGAGAATGCGGTCGGCGGCGATCGAAGGTTCGCGGGTGCCCTCGGAACACAAAGCCTAAAGGTGTTCGACCTGGCGATCGCGCGTACCGGCCTCAACGAACGAGACGCGCGCACTGCAAGCTTCGATCCGGTGACCGTGGGTTCGGAGGTCAACGACCATAAGGCCTATTACCCCGGTGCGGTGCCGCTCCGCATTCACCTGACAGGCGATCGGCGAACTGGACGGTTGCTGGGCGGCCAAATCTTAGGGAACCGAAGGGCCGAGATATCCAAGCGCATCGATATTGTCGCGACAGCCCTCTTCCAAGAGGCGAGCGTCGAATATCTCAACGATCTCGATCTTAGCTACACTCCGCCGTTCAGCAGCCCCTGGGACCCCGTGCAGATGGCGGCCCAGGCATGGTGCGCACAACTGTCTCAGCTCCTCGGCGCACGTGGGAACTCACCCGGCTCGAGTCCTGCCTTACTGGCATCGGCGACGGCCCTTGGGGAGAGCAATCATCAACTGAATCTAAGGGAGGATAACCAATGAGAATATTGAGCTTTGCGACGTCCATGTTGATTGGCGCGGCAGCGCTGGTGACTCGCGCGCAGGCGGTCGATCTCGACCCGCAGCTTCCTGCTTACAAGCCCGTCCCGGTTGGCAGCGCCCAGATCAAATCGATTGGATCCGACACACTGGGTGATTTGATGCGAAGCTGGGCCGATGAATTCGCCAAGTTGAACCCGAATGTAAAGATCGAAGTTGAAAGCAAGGGGTCATCGACAGCACCCCCCGCGCTTCTCGATGGGGCGGCCCAGCTCGCGCCGATGTCGCGTCCAATGCGAAGCGAAGAGTATGAGCCGTTCGAGAAAAAATACGGCTATCATCCGACCTCGTTTCCGGTCGCAGTCGATGCGCTCGCAGTTTATGTCAGCAAGGACAATCCGATCGAGTGCCTGACATTAAGACAGTTGGACGACATTTTTTCAAAAGCGTATCTGCATCCTGGCGGCACGAACATAAAAACCTGGGGAGATGCCGGATTGAGCGGTGATTGGGCCGCTGCGCCGATCGCCCTCTTCGGCCGGAATTCTGCCTCCGGCACACGCGACACCTTTGTGCACGCCGTTCTGAGCCACGAATTCAGGGACGAATTGAAAGAGGAGCCGGGGTCCGCCGAGGTCGTCAAGATGGTCGCCAACAACAAATACGCGATAGGTTATTCCGGGATCGGGTACCTCACAGAAGGAGTGCGAACTGTGCCTCTCGCCGTGGCCGCTGGCGAAAAGTGCTACGATACCTCGCCGGCTTCCACCTACTCGGGGAAATATCCACTCGCGCGCTATCTGAACCTTTACCTCAACAAAGCGCCCGCTAAGCCTCTCGATCCAGCGATATTGGAATTCGCCAAATACATCGTGTCGCGGGATGGGCAGACAGAAACGGTGAAGAGCGGGTTTTATCCGATCACCGAAGCGCTGCGAGCGACGGCTCTATCCAAGCTCGGCGTTCCAATCG
>CAVXHJ010000026.1:0-214406 GCA_963761435.1 uncultured Alphaproteobacteria bacterium
TGCCCGTAGTAGTGGGTCCCCGCGTAGTGGTAAACGCGCGATGGAGTATTGACCCACACAACCGTGTCCGATGGGCAGCGGCCGCGCGCCTGCAACTCCGTCGTGTATTCGCCCGCCCGAGTCGCCGTGGCGACCCATAGTTGGGCGCCGGCGCGGAGGCCGGAGCCGGCGGCTGCCACCATGGGAAGAGGGACCCTGACTACTGGCCCGCGGGCGCCGGGGCAGGAGGCGGGCGCGGGCGCGAAAGTCGCCGATGACAGCGCGGGTGCGGCGCTCGCGCGCGTGCGGCATTGCGACAGAAACTGCGGCCAGGTTTCGCCGGCGGTCGTTCCGGCCGCTTGGGCCTGCTTCCATTGGCTCGCGCACTCGGCCATCACGCTTTCGGCCTTCGCCGCGGTTGAACCGGCGAAGGCGAATCCAAAGGCGATCGCCGCCGCCGACAGCAAGGGAACGAGTGAATGGCGCATTGTGATCCCCATCATTCCGAGCCCCGGAATGGGCCGCGGCATCAACCTATCGCGATTAGGCCCGTTCCGCCAAGTCGCATCCGCGTTTTGAGGTCGAAGCTAGAGAGGATGGTGAATGGGCGATTTTGGAGCTGGGTTAAAACACAAGGCTAGGCCGCGCTTCTGTCCTGAAGCGTCCTTCACTAGTCTAGGTGACGCGATCGCCGGGCGCGGGCGCGGTCGCCCGTTCGGGAGTCCCGCTCGGAGCAGCGCGCAGATATTGCCTCGGCCACGACGCGACCTGCCCGAGTTCCCGCGCCGCATGCAGCGGCCAATAGGGGTCGCGCAACATCTGCCGGGCAAGCAGCACGATATCAGCTTGGTCGTTGCGGATGATCTGGTCAGCTTGGGCCGGCTCGGTGATCATGCCAACCGCTGCGGTGGCGATATTCGCCTCCCGTCGAAATCCGTTCGGCGAACGGCGTCTGATAACCAGCTCCAATCGGGATATCGGCCTTCTCGACATTGCCGCCTGATGAGCAATCGATCACGTCAACGCCGAGATCGAGCAACAGGCGGGCGAGCTCGACCGACTGGTCGATGTCCCATCCGCCTTCTACCCAGTCGGTCGCGGAGATTGGACAAAGAGCGGGCAGCGCTCCGGCAGGGCGCGGCGCACCGCCGCGACGCATTCGCGAATGAATTGCGTGCGATTTCGAACGAGCCGCCATAGGCGTCGACGCGGCGATTGCTTAATGGCGACAGAAACTCGTAAATCAAATAGCCGTGCGCGCCGTGAAGCTCGATGGCCCGGAAGCCCGCGGCGAACGCTCGCTCCGCCGCGAGCGCAAAACCGCGATGCACGGCGTGAATTTGGCCGACAGTCATTTCTGCCGGCATCGGGAAGCTGTCGCTGAACGCGATGGCGCTCGGCGCGACCGGGCGCCAGCCGCCTAACTCTTCCGGAACGGCGCCGCTACCCACCCCTGGCCGATAGGTGCTCGCCTTTCGGCCGGCGTGCGCGAGCTGAATGCCGGGGCGCGCGCCCTGACCGTCGACAAAGCGGGCGATGCGCTCGAGCGGCTCGAAATGCTTTTCGCTCCAGGCCCCGAGGTCTTGCGGTGAAATCCGGCCCTCCGGAGTGACCGCAGCCGCCTCCGTGAACACGAGCTCCGCCCCACCGGCTGCGCGCGCGCCAAGATGCGCCAAGTGCCAGTCGTTGGCGTAGCCGTCAACTGAGGAATATTGGCACATCGGCGAAACACCGATGCGGTTGGCGAAGTCGACGTCGCGCATGCGAAGTTTGCTAAACAGGTGCGGCATGAGGCGAAAGTCTCAATTGGAAAGAAGAGGGAAAACCTTCTGGCGCTCGGTCGCGCGCCGAGTTCCCAGCCGCCGTCGACGTTTCTCCCGAAAGCAACCTTATCCTGAGACGCCATGCGGTCAAGCCGCGCGCCTCGGAGCGATGCGAGGCCGGCTAGCTCCGGGCGTCTACTGATAGCCGGCGAGGTGCGGCAGCCAAAGCGTCAGTCCCGGAAAGAAGGCAATGACCAGGAGACACAGGAACAGCAAGCCGAGATAGCCCAACATCGGCCTAACCGTCGATTCGATTGGCACGCCGCCGATGAGGCACGCGCCATAAAGCCCAAGGCCCAGCGGCGGGGCGAAGAGCCCGATTCCCATCGCGATCACCAGCACCACTCCGAAATGCAGCGGGTCAATGCCGATCTGGCCCGCCACCGGGATCAGTAGCGGAGCAAAGATGATCAGCGCAGCCGCGCCCTCCAGAATCGAACCCATGACGACGAGGATGAGGATCGAGAGCAGGAGGAACAGCCAGGAGCCGGCGCTCTGCGATAGCGCAATCATCGCCTGCGCCAGGGCATGGGGGAACTGCTGGAGCGTCAGCACGAAGGCAAGCGACTGCGCCGCCGCGACGATGAACAGTACGAGCCCCGACCGCGTGGCGGCATTGACGAAACTGCGCGCCGCCGCGCGCGGTTTAAGCTCGCGGAACGCCGCGCCGCCGACCACCAGCGCGTAGAGCGCGGCGAAAGCCGAAATTTCGGTTGCGGTCGCGATCCCGAACCTGAACCCGGCAAAAATGATGACGACAAGCCCGAGCGTAACGAACGCGCCGCGCCAAAGCTGGGCAAGGGGCGCGGCCGACAGCGGTGCTTCCTGCCTTAGCCGCGCGTCGCCGCCAAGCAGAATGACGGCGCCGATCAACGCGAGCGCCATCAGGCCTGCGGGCAAGAGTCCCGCCATGAAAAGCCCGCCGATTGAGAGGTTGGCGACGAAGCCCAGGATAATCAGATTGATGCAGGGCGGAATGGTCTCGGCCATAACCGCGGAAGCCGCCAGCAAGGCGACCGCGCCGCCAGGGTTTTGCCTCGATCGTCGAGCCGCGGGAATCAGCACCGACCCCACCGCCGCGACATCGGCCATCTTCGAGCCGGAAATGCCCGAGAAAATCACCATCGACAGCACCATCACGACGTTGAGACCGCCGCGAACCCGTCCGACGAGACGTTCCAGCAGCGCGATCAGCCGAACGGACATGCCGTTCGCCTCCATCAGGTAGCCGACGAGAATGAAGAACGGAATCGCGAGCAACACAAAGTTGTCGATCCCGCGCGCCATCTGCTGGGCGAAGATGAGGCCGGGCAGCGCGCCGTCGGTCCAGATGTAGATGAGTGCAGTGAACGCCAGCGCAAAGCCGATCGGCACACCGCCGACCAGGCAACCGAGGAAGCCAACGAGCATCGGCAGGGCGGATCGCGCGGCGCCCGTCCCAATGAAGCGCCACCCATAGGCCACGCCGGCCAGCGCCAACAGAAAAACGAGGGCGAACGCGAGATCAGATCGTCGTTGTCGGCAAAATCGCGCGAGCGCGAAGATGGTCATGCACAGTGCGCCCGCCCCCATCGGATAGAAGGTCAGGTCCAGCGGGAGGCCGATCCAGTGGTCTGCCCGGTGGTGAAGCGACCGAGCGCAATCGCGTTCCAGGCGATCGACCCGGCGGTCACGAGCACCACTAGCGCCGCAACGGCGTCGACCCGCCGGCGGGCCAACGGCCGCAGTCTTTGGACAAAGAATGCGACGCCCGCATTCTCTTCGCGGGCCAACGCGCCCGCCGCGCCGAAGAAACTCAGCGCCACCATGAGCCCGCGCGCCACGTCGTCGGCCCACTCAATCGGAGCGACGAGCACGTAGCGATAGAAGACGGACAGCAAGACCACGATCAGGCCGGCCGCCAGCATGAGCGCGGCGACCGCATCGACGAAAGTGAGCAGTACGGCGAGCCCGCGGCGAGCCGCGCGACGCAGATGAAGTGGAAATGCGCTCGCCTGGCCTGCAGACGACGTCACGCGCTGCAACCTATGGGCCGACTGTCCGACCTCCGGCCGCAGTCCGACGGCAATCGTCAAATCAGATAGACGGCGCGCCGTCACCCGGTCATGCCTTCGCGTTGCGCACGATATCGACAATCGGTTTCGCTTCGGGATGCGCTTTAATGAATTCGTCGGTCTGCGGCGCCACCAGCTTGCGGAACGGCTCGCGATCGCAGGCGATGATTTCGACCCCCTTCTGTCTCAGCGAATCCAGCGCCTCCTTTTCCGCCTCGAGCCCGCGCGTTCTGGTGTCGGCCGCCGCTTCTGCCGCCGCGGTCAGGAACTGGTCGCGCAGCGGCGCCTCCATCCGCCCGAGCGTGAGCCCGCTGCAGAACACCCCGAGCGCCGAGAAATTGTGCTGGGTCAGCGAATAGAATTTCGCGGTTTCGTAGAATTTGCTGGCGACAATGGTGGGCGGGTCATGCTCCAATCCGTCCAGGACGCCAGCCTGAAGAGCCGTATATATTTCGCCGAACGCCAACGGCGTCGCAGCCGCGCCCATCAGTCGCAAACATTGGGTGATGATCTTGTTGGGCAAGGTCCGGATCCGCTTGCCGGCGAGGTCGGCGGGCGCGTTGACGGGCGACTTGCACAGCACGCTTCGCGAGCCGAAATTATAGGCCCAGCCGATGATGTCGACATTGGCCCCGGCTTTCAGCGCCGCTTCCAGCGGCTTGGCGGCGCCGGCGTCGAGCGCCTTGGTTTGCTGCGGGAAGCTCTCGAACAGATAGCCGAGGTCAAGAAGCCCGATCAGCGGCACGACATTCGCCCAGATCGAGGTGCCGGTGACCATGAGGTCGATGACGCCGAGACTTACCGAGTTGACGACGTCGATTTCCTGGCCGAGCTGATTGTCGGGGAAGAATTGCACCTCGATGCGGTCGGCAATCCCATGCGCCGCCAGCCGCTTGACGAGATTGTCGTAGTAAACCCGCCCGTTGGCGAACTGCGGATTGTTCGGCAGAGAGGACGACAGGCGCAACGTCATCGGCGCGGCGGTGGCGGCGCGCGCGGCGGCCGGCGCGAGCGCCAGCCCCATGAGCAAGGATCGCCGGTCCATGCGGTGGCTCTTCATGACGTAACCCTCCCCGCGGCGCTCTCGCTGTCGTCGGTCCGTCGCACCCGACGACAATAATCCGGTTATCAGACAACCCGCAAGGTTGGCGCGGATCGGCCTCCGCGACCCATCGCCGGTCAGGCGACGGCGATGGCCTGACCGGTTTTAGCGTCGAAGAAATGCAACGGGCCCTCGAGCGTCAGCGAGACGCCGTCCCCTGGGCGGCCTTTCAACCGGTCGCGAAATATGCACACGATCTCCTGTCCGGCGAGCCTTACCAGCACTTGCGTTTCGTACCCGGTCGGCTCGACGACCATGATCTCTGCCGGGATCGCGAGCGATCCTCCAAGCCCCACATGTTCCGGCCGGACGCCCATGATGATTTCGGAACCGATGGGCGCTCTTGGAGCGGCTACGAGAGGAATCTTGAGCCCTGACGCGGTCGCCAGCGCCGGGCGCTCGCCGCCTTCGAGCCGACCCTTGATCAAGTTCATCGCCGGGGAGCCGATAAATCCGGCCACGAACAGATTGGCTGGCGAATCGTAGAGGTCGAGCGGGGCGCCGATCTGCTCCACTGCGCCGTCGTGCAGGACGACGATCTTGTCGGCCATCGTCATCGCCTCGATCTGGTCGTGGGTGACATAGATGGTCGTCGACCCGAGCCGTTGCTGAAGCGCCTTGATTTCAGCCCGCATTTGCACCCTGAGCTTGGCGTCGAGATTCGACAGCGGCTCGTCGAACAGGAACACCGCGGGATCGCGCACAATCGCCCTGCCCATCGCCACTCGCTGCCGCTGACCGCCCGACAATTGGCGCGGGTAGCGCTCGAGCAGCGGCCTCAAGCCCAAGATGTCGGCCGCCTTGTTCACCTTATCCGCGATCTCGTCCTTCGGCCGCTTCGCGAGCTCGAGCGAGAAGCTCATGTTTTTCGCCACGGTCATTTGCGGGTACAGCGCATAGTTCTGGAACACCATGGCGATGTCGCGCTCTTTTGGCGGCACGTTGTTGACGACCCGCCCGTCGATGCGGAGTTCGCCGCTGGTGATCGAACTCGAGGCCGGCGACCATGCGCAAGAGCGTGGACTTGCCGCATCCCGACGGCCCAACGAGGATGACGAATTCGCCGTCCTCGACCCGGATCGAGACGCCGTGAATCACCTCGAAACTGCCGAAGCTCTTGCGCACGTTGGAGACTTCTACCGAGGCCATATCCATTCCTGTTGCATTGAAGAGTTGAGGCGGGCCTTTTCGACTTTGCTGGACATTCGGCGGTCGAAAGAGAGCCGAAATTCACACGACCTGGTTTCGCAATGCGGTCTCGCCACGCAGGAGGCGCTCGATATTCTCGATGAGAATGTCGACGACATTCGTCTCGTAGGCCCTGGTTTCGCCTGCCGCATGCGGCGTGATCAGCACGTTCGGAGCCGTCCAGAAGCGGGATTCGCCCGGCAACGGCTCCTCGTGGAAGCAGTCGAGCGCCGCGGCGCCGACACGTCCGTCGGCCAGCGCCGCGAGAAGCGCCGCCTCGTCGACCACCCTTCCCCGCGCGACATTGACGAGGAGCGCCCCCCGCTTCATCGCCGCCAGCGCCGAGGCGTCGATGAGACCCTCGGTCTCCGATGTCAGCGGGCAGGTCAAGGCAACCACGTCAGCCTCGGCCAGCGCCCGCGCGAGGTCCGTCTGGCCAACCACCTCATCGGCGGCGTCAGGCGCCGGCCTTGCCGTTCGGCGCACGCCGATCACCCGCATGCCGAAGGCGCGCGCGAGCGTGGCCAGACGCGTCCCGATGCGGCCGAGGCCGACGACGACCAGGGTCTTGCCGCCGAGCTCCTGCTCGCGAAGCGCGCGGTCGCCGATCATCCCGCGCCAACGCCGCTCCCGCTGGTTGTCGCGCGCCAGATGAAGCTGCCGGGTGAGCGCCAGAATGAGCGCGATCGCGTGTTCCGCCACCGCGCGCTCGTTGGCGCCCTGGGCGGTGGCCAGCCGGACGCCGCGCCTGGCGAACAGCGCCTTGTCGTATTGATCCGCGCCGGCGCTGAACGATTGCACGAACCGCAGTTTCGGGGCGCTCTCAAGCAGCGCATTCCGCCACAGCCCCGAAACGACCAGCACGTCAGCCTCGGGCGCCCGCCTCTCCAGCTCTTCGCGCGTCGGCGCCTCAAAATGCGCGACGCCCGTCCGCCGCGCCGCGAATTCCTCGGCCGCACGATAGGCGACATGCGCGAAGCCGATCGTCAGCGCGTCGCGGGACGGGAAAGCAGCGCGCGTCACCATGCCCGCACGACGCGACGCTGGCGCCGGTTCGCGGACACGCGAAGAGGGGTCAGGCGGTCTTTGCGAGGAGCAAGGCGACGAAGCAATTCGGAGCGACCCGATTCACGTGAGAGGCGGTCCAGGATCCTCCTCATTGACGCTCCGGATGCAAGATCAACTTCTGGTCTGCGGGCGCCGGCTCATCCGCCAGCGCGGGCGCCGGGAGCAGGATCAGCGCCAGCGCCAACCGGCCCGGCGGCTCGCCCCGCCTGCGATTGCCGGATCGCGGGTCTGGGAAGTTGTAGGGTAATATGGGGACCAAGAAAAGGTTGGAAACGAGGATCGCCTGTGCGGGGAAGGCGGCGTTTTACGCGCTCGCGCTCGCTTCGCGCCTCACGTCACGCGGCGGGCGTGGGCCGCGAGCGGGAGCGGGCGGCTGGGCCAAGCCCGCCGGAAGCCCGGCAAAGCCCGCCGGAAGCCCGGCAAAGGAAGGCGGAAGCCCAGCAAAGGAATGCGGAAAGGTATCAAAGGAAAACCCTTCCGCGAATTTGGCCTTTTCAATGGGTTACGGCGATCTGAGGCCAAAAACTCCTTCGCGCGCCCCGCTTCGCCGCCCCCCGCCTTCAATCCCGAACCAGAACCAGACTCGTCATCGCGACCCCCGGATAAGTCGGGGGGAAGCAATCCATGAGAACGCCGGACGCCCTGCGTTTCCCTGGATCGCCACGTCCCCCGGGCCAAGGCCCGAGGTCCTCGCGACGGCGATTCCACTGAGAGGTCGATATTTCGAATAAACGAAGAACCGATACCACAAATTCCGATTATCTGCAATAAAATTGCGGCTCTTATAGCGTTATCTGTTGGTAAGGTCCGTCTCCGATAGCGCCTTTGATCCAGCTTGGCGGTTCGAGTTTGTCGCCCCAGGCTTCGAGAGCGCGGCGCCAACCGAGATAATTGGGCAGGTTCTTGGTGGCGACGCCGTTGAAGCGGTTGAGCCATTGCTTGAGACGGCTGTGGTAGGCGTTGACGTTGTTGATGTGCAGATGAGGCGCCGCGGGTGTCGGCTTTCCCGGCGCCGGCACGGCGTGGAAGGGAATCCCGGCTCTGCGGGCGAAAGTGGCGATCGCCTTGCCGCCATCGCCGATGAGATGATTGCCCGGCGTGACAATTCCCGCCAGGGCGAGGCTTACCGAAGCGCCGTCGACCTGAGGCAGGATTGCATCGAAGGTGGCGCCGTTCCGGTCGCGCGCGACAAGGATGGGAATGTTGTCCTGATAAAGGCCCGGATGCCTGGCCGTTCCGCCGCGCTTTCGCGCCTTTCTCGGCAGGTCGGACCAGCGCCCCTTGAAGGATTTCGAGGATGAAGGTTTCGTCCGCTTCGACGATCCCTCTTAAGCCTCGGGGCTTGTCGCTTGCAGGGGCGCGCAGAAACCGATGCCGCCAGCGGAAGGCCGTCGTCGGATGGACGCCGCACAGCGCCGCGGTCTTCGCCAGGCTTTTGCCCTCGATCATCGCGCGCGCGTGCTCAAGCCATTTTTCCTTCTTGCGCAGATGCGCCATCGGCGTCTTGGTCAGCGCATTGAAGGTGCGCCCGCAAGCTTTGCAGCGAAACCGCAAAAGCCCATCCGAGCGGCCCCAGCCGACGACCTCGCGGCCCGCGCAATGGGGACAGCCCTGAGCCGCGACGCGCTCGACGCCGGTCCTTCCCAGCGCGTCCTCCTGGCGGCTGCGCTTGCCGCCCTTCTTCGCAGACGCTCCCGGCGCGCCGCCAACCACGCTCGCCTTCTCAAGCGCCGCCATCGCCTCCCGGCGCTGCCCCTCGCTCATCCCCGAAATCGCCGATAGCCAAGCCGCAAAATCCTCAGCCTTCATCGAATCGCTCCCTCGATCCGAGCCACCGTAAACCAATCAACAGATAACGCTATAAGAGCCACAAATCCCGCTCTTATCGCGTTGGCTGTTGTGGGGAAGGAATTGGGAGCATGGCGGAGGTGGCGGACGGCGCCATCAAGGCGTCATGGCCGGGCTTGTCCCGGCCATCCCGAAGGCCCAGCGCATCTACGCAGGCAAGCGCGAAAAGCCTTGCGACCGTCCGCCTTCCTGCCGGTCGCGCCGAGGCGGGACTCGTTCTTGCGGCGGCCCGGCGTGGATGGCCGGGACAAGCCCGGCCATGACGGCAAGGGTTCGACGAACGAACAGCAAACCGGTCGACCAACACATAACGCCATAAGAGCCAAAATTGTTGCTCGCCGGTCCATCGGGACTCGCGCATGGATGGCCGGGACAAGCCCGGCCATGACGGGCAGGGCTCAAAGCCCGGGTGCGGGGAAGGAAAAAACCGGCCAGGAGGTCCACGTAACAGGCTGATATGGCTCACTTCCGCGATGACAAATGCATCCCTAGATGCCCGATAATTCGAGTGCCGTTAGGGGCCGATCAATAACACGGATTTCTAATGTCGATAGGGCAATGACGGGTAGAAAAATATTCTCGTATGGCATCAAGCTAGCTTGAATCGCTACGCGTAGGGCGTTATCGGTCTACCTATTGACCGGTGAAGATACCGGCGATTCGGGAGGTAAGGCGAAATAGCCGCCGACGGCGCGGCTGAGTTTGGCTCCGTAAGGGAGTTGCCAGTTCCACGGCCGGGAAGATGGCCAGCGAAGACACTTGCAAGGCGTGAATCGCTGCCGTCGAGGAACGACGCTACATGAACCAGGTGACATGATTCGTCAAAGGATCATGGGGATAACCAAAAAGAGGGGCCCCGAAGGGCCCCCTCAGTCACAGCACGCAAACGCACCCAAGTCACCGCTTGGGCCAACGACGGCAGTGAGCAGCAATAAGCTGCCACTGTCCTTTCCGGCAACGTACGTATTGGCGTACGGCGACCGGTTTGTGCAAGGGGCAAGAAAGCATTTCTGCCTCCCTGATTGCCAAGATCGGGAGAGTCCCGACCGCCTCGAAGACGCCTCGCGCGGCCCGCCGCTTTCAGGCCGCGTAGACGTTCAAGGTGTGGCAATTTCCGTTGCGAGTCGGGTAACTATCTGATTCCGGCTGCTAACGGAAGTGGGATGTGGGCAACGCCCTTTGCCGGTCAAGTACGGGATAATCACCCCAGGTAGATCCAAGCAAAAAACTCGGCTCATCCTTGTCCCGGCTTCGCTGGATTTTGCCCGGTTTTGCCAAATTCGGATCGGGCCTGGAAACCGACCGGCCGGTTATTCCTTCACCGCGCCGGTCAGGCTCGAAACGTAGTACTCGACGAAGAACGAATACATGATCACCACCGGCAGCGAGCCGAACAGCGCCGCCGCCATCAGCGAGCCCCAGTGATAGACGTCGCCCTCGACCAGTTCGGTGATCGCGCCGACCGGGACGGTCTTGTTTTCCGACGACGAGATGAAGGTCAGCGCGTAGATGAACTCGTTCCACGATAAAGTGAAAGCGAAAATGCCGGCCGAGATCAGTCCCGGAATCGCCAGCGGCAGGGTGATCTTCCACAGGATCTGCAGCCGCGTCGCGCCATCGATCAGCGCGCATTCCTCGAGCTCATAGGGGATGGTGCGGAAATAGCCCATGAGCAGCCAGGTGCAGAACGGCACGAGGAAGGTCGGATAGGTGAGGATCAGCGCCCAGTCGCTGTCGAACAGGCCGAGTTTGAAGATGATCGCGGCGAGCGGGATGAACAGGATGCTCGGGGGCACGAGATAGGCGAGAAAGATGGCGAGCCCGACATAGCGCGCGCCTCTGAAGCGCAGGCGTTCGATCGCATAAGCCGCGCAGACGCTGCAAACGAGCGAAATCGCCGTCGAAGCGAAGGCGATGATCATCGTGTTGATGAGCCAGCTCGGGTAGCTCGTCTCGAAGAACAGCTTCTCGATATGCGCGAGCGTCGGGCTGTGGACCCAGAACGGATTGAAGCGGGCGTAGTCGTAAAGCTCGTCATCCGGCTTCAGCGTCGTCGTCGTCATCCAGTAGAAAGGGAACAGGAGGACGAACAGGAAGACGCCGAGCGGAAGATAGAGCGTCACCAGCCGCCGCGGCAGCGTCTCGAGATAGTCCATGCCTTCGGGCGCGCCGCTCATACGAGCCATCGTCAGTCCCTCGAGCCTTGCTGCCAGCGTCGCCGCTGCAAGCCGAAATAGCTGAACAGGATGGCTCCGAGCAGGAAGGGCACCATCGCGTTGGAGATCGCCGCGCCCTCGCCGAGCCGGCCTCCGGTGATCGCCCGCTCGTAAGACAGCGTCGCCATCAATTGCGTGGCGTTGATCGGCCCCCCGCGAGTGATCGCATAGATCAGCTGGAAGTCGGTGAAGGTGAGAAGCACGGAGAAGGTCATGACGACGGCGATGATCGGCGACAGCATCGGCAGAGTGACGAACCGGAAGCGCTGCCACGCGCCCGCGCCGTCGAGGGTCGCCGCCTCATAGAGCGAGGGCGAGATCGTCTGCAGGCCGGCGAGCAGCGTAATCGCCACGAAGGGGATCCCGCGCCAGACATTGGCCGCGATCACCGACCAGCGGGCGTTCCACGGGCTGCCGAGAAAATCGATGTAGTGGCTGATGAGACCAAGCTTGATCAGCGACCAGGAGATGATCGAGAACTGCGGATCGTAGAGCCACCAGAACGCGATCGCCGAAAGCACGGTCGGGGTGACGAAGGGCAGGAGCACGACCGCGCGAATGAGCGACTTCAGCGGCAAGCGGCGATTGAGCAGCAGCGCCAGATAGAGCCCGAGCGCAAACTTCAGCGCGCTGGCGACGACTGTGTACAACAACGTGTTGAACACCGAGAGCCAGAAGACGCTGTCGTGGGCGAGGGAAACGAAGTTGGCGAAGCCGATGAAGCGCCCCGGCTTACCGATCGAAGCGTCGGTCATGCCGAGCCAGAAACCCAGCCCAAGCGGATAGGCCAGGAAGACGAGCAGGAAGCAGGCCGCCGGCGCCATCAGCGCGACGCCGAGAAAATTGCGGTCGTCGAGGAGGCGGAAGAGGAGCTGGCGACGAGCCGGGACCGGCCGCGCGGTGCGATAGGCGGGCGCGTTCGCCGCCATCACGCGCCTCCCGCGGCGTCGTCAAGGGAGAAGGAATTTGCGCGAACCGCCGCCTCCCGTCTCTTGCCCGACGCTTCGCCGAGGCCGGCGCCCGGCCCGTTCATTCCGGTCCGCCCGGAAGATCGCGAGCGCCCAACGCCCTAGGCGCTGTAGTAGCGTTTGACCCGATCGGCCGCGTCGTGCGCGGCGTCCTTCGGCGACTTGTTTCCGGTGCACGCCTCGGCGAACATGTCGACGACGACGAAATCGCCCATGGTCGCCGCCGAAGCGGCGCCGAGCGCGCCCGAATAGCCGTCGTCGAGCGCGTATTTGAGGACGTCGCGGAACGGCGTCACCTTCGGATCGGCGGTCCAGACCGGATTGTCGTTCCAGGCCGGCAGGGGCGGCGCGATATAGCCGTTCGACTGCGTCTCCCAATAGTCGACCTGCGGCTTCTCCCACATGAAGCGCAGATATTCGCGCACCGCGTTGGGATATTTGGTGTAGGTATAGGCGTAGGTGTTGAGGATGTTTTGCTGCTCGGTCGGCCGCCCGATCGGGCCGATCGGCATGTTGGCGTGGTCCATGTCGACGGCGATCGCCTGGAGCGCCGGATCGGGCGAGTTTTTCGCGACCGTGTAAATCGATATGCCGTTGAGGGTCAGGCTGATCTGATCCGCGAGGAACGCCTTGTTGTTGCTCGGGTCGAGCCATGACAGCACGCCGTCGATGTAGGTCGCGTAAAGCTGCTTGGCGTATTCCAGCGCGGCGACTGTTTCGGGCGAGTCGATGACGACGTTGTTGTTGTCGTCGACGGTCTTGCCGCCGAAAGCCCAAAGACACCATTGGCACCAGCCGTTGGCGTCGCCGGTCGCGTGGCCGAGCGCAAATCCCGGAGGCTTGCCCGCCTTCTTGAGGCCCTGGCAGAGCTTGAGATAGCCGGCGGTGTCCTTGGGAAATTCGTCGAAGCCGGCGGCGCGCATCGCGCTGATGCGGTAGTTCATGCAGCCGCCCGTCGCGCCGTGCGGCAGCGCGATCCAGCGCTTGTCGTGGGTCCCGTATTTGCGCGCGACCGGATACCAGCCGCCGTATTTGTCGCCGAGATACTCGGCGAGGTCGGTCAAGTCGAGGAGCTTCTCGCGGAACTTGAACGGATCGTCGAGCGTGCCAAAGATGATGTCCGGCCCGGCCCCGACATTGGCGGCGACCGCCGATTTCGGGCGGATGTCGTCCCAGCTTTCCGCGTCGACTCGCACCTTGACGCCGGTCTGCTCGGAGAATTTCTTGGTGTTCGCGACGAAACTGTCGAACTCGGCCTGGATGAACTGCTTCCAGCGCAAGACCCGGATAGAGGCCCCCGGCTCCGGCGCGGGACCATTCCAGGTTGGCGCGGCGCGCGCGACACCGCCGGGCAGGAGCAGCAAACTCGTCGCTGCGCCCGATTGCAGGACCTGTCGTCTCGAGACGTCGACCACTTTTTCCTCCCTTGCTCAGGCCGCGGGCGGCGCTGACTTTGCGCAAACATTACACTCGTTTGAAACGCTGCGCCAAGGCGCCCCTCCATCTCTCCCGCTGGCGAGGCCGTCGAACTGAAAATTCCAAACTGTTCACGTCGACAAATCCCTCGCCTGTTCGGCGTCGGCGGGAATTGCCGGCCTCGCAGGGCGCGTGGAATCGCCGGCGACGCGAGCCACGAGCCGGGCCAGCGCCGCTTCCTGATCCGCGGCGAGATCCAGTAGAGGCGCGCGAACCGGGCCCGCAGGCCGGCCAGCGAGGCGGAGCGCCGCCTTGATGATGCTGACCGCATAACCGCGCCGCTGGTTCCGAAGCGCCAGATAGGGGATGAAAAAGCTCCTCATCGCTTCGCTGGTGAAGGCGCGGTCGCCCGAACGGATGGCGGCGAAGAATTGCTGGGCGTATTCGGGCGCGAAGTTGAAAATCGCCGAGGAATAGGTCGAGACGCCGATCGCATGATTGGCGGCGGCGAAAACCTCCGCTGTCGGCATCCCGCCGACATACACGAACCGGTCGCCGAGGGCCGCGCAGAGACAGGCCAGCTGCTCAACATTGCCGTGGCCGTCCTTGAATCCGATCAGGTTCGGACATGCGTCGGCCAACCTTCGCACGGTGTCGAGTTCGAAGAGGCTATTGTCGCGGTGGTAGACGATGGCGCCGATTCCAACCGCACGGCAGATCGCGACAACGTGGCGGTAAAGCCCTTCCTGTTCGGCCTGGATCAGATAGTGCGGGAGCAGCAAAATCCCATCGGCGCCCGCCTTCTCCGCCCGCTTGGCGAATTCGATCGCAAGCGCCGCGCCATAGCCGACGCCCGCGATGACCGGCAGCCTGCCCCGGACGGAATTGACCGCAGCCGCGACAACCCTCTCGTACTCGTCGAGCTGCAGCGAAAAGAACTCTCCGGTTCCACCGGCGGCGAACAAGGCTGCGGGACGATGATCGACAAGATAGTCGATGTGTTCGCGATACGGACCGGGCGCAAACGCGCCATCATCGGCGAAATGCGTGACCGGAAAGGACAACAATCCCGACCCGACAGCCGATTTCAAACGCTCAGTGGAAAACGCCATGAAGCGAGCTCTTGAATCCACGATACTCAGCGGCCCGCTGACAGACGCCGCGTGTCGCTTCGATCCGGCGCTGACCGGTCTCAACCACGAAAAACGGGCAATACGCGCGGGCGACGAACGGATCGCCATGCGCATCCTCGATGGCCGCTCGACGGCGCGCTAGCGCATTAAACGCCGCCGCCGACACGTTTGCGTGAAGCCAGCCGGGCAAGGCCGCTCGAAGCGAGCGGGCGCCGAGGCCAGGTCACATTGAGGTCTTTGTGGGCGCCCGTACTCGCGCCCCGAGGGGGGCCGCCCACGCTCCAAACGCGCCGGCGGCCAAGGAACGCCGAACCGTTCAGATTTCAGCGGAAACGTAGCTGGTGACTTCCATGCCAATGCACACTTCCACAACGGTGGGTGTCGTCCAGGACATATTTTTCTCCCTCGTCCGAGTTGCTCTCGGCGGTCCAAAGACCGTCGAAGCCGAACCATATATCTGAAGCGGTCCAGCGACAAGGGGATTCGTATGATGACCTTATATCTGGTATGTCAAATTCGCGCTTGTCCCCGATGGACTCGGCCTCCGCCGAAGGTCGATCGGGCAGGCATTCGGACAGACCGGGCTGCTGGAGCGACCCGGCGGCCGGCGTTTTCGTGTTGTAGCGCGCGCGGACCGTGTAATAATCGTCAGGTGAGGAATTGATTGGCGAGCCCGGTGAAGAAGGCCAAAACAATTTCGCTGGCGCTTGGGCCGTCGCTCAATCGGACCCAGGAGCTGACTCAGCGTCTCGCCGCTGAGATTCTCAGCGGCCGCCTGCAGCCGGGGGCCCGTCTGCCAACCGAGCAGGAGCTGTCGCTGGCCACCGGCGTCAGTCGCACGGTGGTGCGCGAGGCCGTGGCGGCGCTCCGAGCCGACGGACTGGTGATGACTCGCCAGGGTCTCGGCGCTTTCGTGCCGGCGGACGTGCAGCGCCGGCCATTCCGCATCGATCCCGACGGGGTGAAATCCGCCAAGGACGTGCTACAGATCCTCGAGTTGCGCATGGGCCTGGAGATCGAGGCCTCCGGGCTCGCCGCCGAGCGCCGGACAAACCAGGACCTCGCCCAGATCGAAGCCGCCCTGCGATCGATCGAGACCGAAATCGAGACTGGCGGCAACGCGATCGACGCCGACTTCCAGTTTCATCTGGCGATCTTTCGCAGCGTTCATAATCGCTACTTTCCGCAATTTCTCGAGTTCCTGGGAAATTTCATCATTCCCCGCCAGATCCTCAATGTCGCAAGCGGCAGCGATCCAGAGCGCTTGCGATATTTGCGCCGGATTCAAACCGAGCATGTCGCGATCTACGAAGCGATTCGCAGCGCGAACGTCGCCGCCGCCCGCAAGGCCGCTCGACGGCACCTCTCCAACTCGCTGAGCCGGTACCATGAGATAAGCGCTCGAACCACGCGTCGCGCCGAAGCCGCGCGCCTGGCGGAGAGCGAGTAGCGAGCGCGGGGCGAGTTTCCGGGGTCATCGCGTCAGCTGCGTCAGGCCCGTGGGGGGCCCGTCGATCGCCGTCCACCCGCCATCGACGAATAGCGTGCTGCCGCTCACGTAGCTCGCCGCATCGGAGGCCAGGAACGCCACCGCGCACGCCACTTCGTCGGCGTTGCTCCAGCGATTGAACACGGTGTGCGCCGCGTAGAGTTCGTGGATGTCGGGGCGCTGCTTGAACGGTTCGGTCAGCGCCGTCTCGGCGATGCTCGGGGCGATCGCATTGACGCGGACGCCGAAGCGGCCGACCTCCGAGGCAAATCCTTTGACGAGGAGGCCGATGGCGGCCTTGGTGCTGCCGTAGACCGCAAGACCCGGCTCGATCGTGACCGCACGGACGGAAGAACAAGCGATGATGCTTCCCCCGCCCTGCTCGATCATGAGGCGCCCGAACGCCTGGAAGAAATAGACGGTCCCCTTGAGGTTGAGGGTCACGACACGATCGAGGTCCTCCTCGGTGTAGTCGAGAATCGTCTTTCGGATGTTCAATCCCGGCGTGGTGACGGCGATGTCGACGCGCGGGCTCCTGGCCCTGACCAATTCGGCCAGGCCGTTGACCGCCGCCATACTGGCGGCGTCGGCGACGGTCGCCTCGGCGGCGCCGCCCCGCTTGCGTATGCCCGCCGCCGTGGCTTCGGCCCCGGCGCCGTCGCGATCGGCGCAAACGACGCTTGCGCCCAGTTCGGCCAAGGCCTCGGCGGAGGACCTGCCGATCCCGGAGGCTGCGCCAAGCACCACCGCGAATTTGCCGGTCAAATCAAACAGACGACGATAGTCGGTCATTTCGCCATTCCTGCCATCGCGGCGTGCGCACCCGCCAGAACGCGCATTTTTCGCGCGCCGGATTCCGCGCCGCCGAACTATCGCTTGACGCGTAATACTAATATATTAGTTTGAGCGGCGTTGGAATGGCCGCGACCCGACGAAGGCAAGTCCACTGACGACTCCAGAACTCGACGCAAGCGCCTTCGATCCGCAAGCCGTGGGCCGGCGGCGTCCGCGTCCGTGGGATCGCGGCCAGGATCTACGCTGACCTGCGCGCCGAACTCGTCTCTCTCGAACGGCTGCCTGGCGAACCGATCTCAGAGGCGCAGCTGGCGAAATCCTACGGCTTCAGCCGCACGCCAGTGCGTGAAGCCGTGCGCAAACTCGCCGACGAAGGACTGGTCGAGATATTTCCGCAGTCGGGCACGTTCGCCGCCCGCATCCCGCTCGACGCGCTTCCCGAGACGATCGTCATTCGCAAGGCGCTCGAAGAGACTGCCGCGCGGCTCGCCGCCGAGCGCGCCCAGCGGAGTGAGATCATCACCCTGTTCGCGCAATTGGAGCGCCAGCGCGAAGCCAGCAGAGCTGGCGACCGCAACGCATTCCATCAGGCGGACGAGGCTTTCCACGGCGCCATCGCCGACGCCGCGGGTTATCGCGGTATTTGGAGGCTCGTCGAACAAGTCAAAGTTCATGTCGATCGCTATCGGCGATTGACGTTGCCGCAAGAGGGCCGAATGGCGCGCGCGATCCGCGAGCACGCCGCCATTGCGGCGGCGATCGAATCGGGCGACGGCGCGCGCGCCGCCGGGGCGATGGGCATTCATCTCGACGGGCTTCTGGCCGACATTCCCAGGATTCACCGTCTCAATCTCGACTATTTTGTCGACGACGCCCATCAGCGCGAACTGCCGGTCCGCGGCCGAAGAACACGGCCTCGGAGAAAGAGATCCAACGGGGAGGAAAACCATGCGGAGACCGAGGAGCGCCGCTGCTGAACCAGACCCCGGTCACGCGCCCAACATGATGGCGCGGTAGGGTCATGCCGGCGAGCGGCGACTACGCGCTGCCGAGGACGATGACAAGCAACGAAGCCGCGGACGAGCGCGTCGCGCGGGAGCCGCTTGCACTGCGGGCGCTCGACCGCCTGGCCCAGACGATCATCGTCGGCGCGCTGCTCGGCGAGCTCCTTCTCGTGCTGGCCAATGTCATAGCGCGCGTGTTCTTCCGCCAGTCATTTCTGTGGTCGGACGAAGTCGCCCGGCTGGTGCTGTCGATTCTCGCTTTCATCGGCGGCGCCGTCGCCTACCGGCGAGGCGATCATGCGCAGGTTCGCTTGATCCTCAACCTCGTCCCGAAACGCGCCGAGCAGGCTTGCCTCGCGCTTGCGGACATCATCGTCTTCTTCGTCAGCGCGGCGATCGGGGTCGCCTCGATCGATTTCATCGCCGCCAGCTGGGCGGAGCGCACCCCGATCCTGCAGGCGCCCGCCGCGCTGATCGCTCTGCCGCTTCCCCTGGGCATGGCCCTGATGGCGCTCTTTGCCGCCGCGCGCGCCTGGCGGGAGCACGGTGCGAGCGCGCTCGTCGTCGCCGCGCTTTTCGTTGCGGCGATCGCGCTGGCGACGACGACGTCGGGATTCTGGATGCCGGCTCTTGGCGACGATTCCTCGATCATCGCCGCGCTTGTTCTGTTTTTCGTCGCGATATTCGCCGGCGTGCCGGTCGGCTTCGTCCTGCTGCTGGCCGCGGCGTCCTACCTCTGGACGAGCGGCGCGGCGCCGCTGCTCGTCCTGCCGCAAACCATGGTCGCCGGCGCTGGAAACTACATTCTTCTCGCCATTCCCTTCTTCATCCTCGCCGGGCTCATCATGGAGCGCGGCGGCATCAGCGTGCGGCTGATCCGTTTCGTCCACGCGCTCGTCGGCCATTTGCGCGGCGGCCTGCTGCAGGTCGCCGTGGTCAGCATGTATGTGATCTCCGGCCTTTCCGGCTCGAAGCCCGCCGACGTGGCCGCCGTCGGCACGACCATGCGCGACGAAATCGCCGCGCGTCACGGCGCCCCGGAGGGGGCGGCGGTGCTCGCGGTCTCGGCGATCATGGGCGAGACGGTGCCGCCGAGCATCGCCATGCTGATCGTCGGTTCGATCACCAATGTATCGGTGGCTGGCATGTTCATCGGCGGGATCATGCCTGCCGCGGTGATCGCGCTTTGTCTGATGGCGCTGATCGCGATCCGCGCGCGCCGCGCCGGCGCGCCGTCCGCTCCCCGCGCCCCGATTGCCGCGGTCGCGCGAGCCGGACTCCATGCGATTCTGCCTCTGCTGATGCCCGGGATGTTGCTCGCCGGGATTCTCTTCGGGCTCGCCACGCCGACGGAGATCGCTGCGCTCGCCGTCGTCTATGGCGTCGTCCTGGCGATGTTTGTCTACCGCGAGATGACCGTCGCCAGCTTCCTGCGCGCGGTCGAGAGCACGGCGGCGCTGACCGGGGTGCTCTTGTTCATCTTCACCGCCGCTTCGGCCTTTTCGTGGGTGCTGACGATCGCCTACCTGCCCCAGCGTCTGGTGGATCTCCTCGCTCACGGCCACGCCGATGCGACGCTCTTCATGATCAGTTCGATCGCCCTCCTGATCTTCGTCGGCGTCCTGCTCGAAGGCCTGCCGTCCCTCAATGTGCTTGCCCCGCTGCTGCTGCCGATCGCCGTCAAGCTCGGCTTCAGCGGCCTCCACTTCGCCATTGTCCTGATCATCGCCATGGGCGTCGGCGGCTTCATGCCGCTCGCGGGAGTGGGCTTTTATGTCTGCTGCGCTGTCATGCGATGCGACGTCGAATCCGCTTCGTGGGCCATGCTGCCGTATCTCGCCGTGGTGCTGGCCGGCTTGCTGATCGTCGCCTTCGTGCCTTGGCTTACGCTCGCGTTGCCGGACCATTTCGGATTTCACGGCTAAGCCGCTCGCGGGCGGCGTATCGGAAAGAAAGGTCAGCGAGGGAGGACGCATTGAACCGAAGAGAGCTCATCGGAACCGCCGCCGGCGCCGCCGCCGCGTCGCTAGCCGCGCCTTATGTCGCGCGCGGAGCGGCGCCTCTGACGCTTCGTTTCGCACATTTCGCCCAGGAGGATCATCCAGCCAATATCGCCGCCATGCAGTTCGCGCGCGGGGTCGCCGAGCGCACCCACGGCGCGATCCGCGTGATGATCTTTCCGAACAATCAGCTCGGCGGGCCGCCGGAGCAGGCCCAGCAAATCAAGCTCGGGACCATCGACATGGGCTTGCCGACGCAGGGGCAGCTCGACAAATACGACAAGGCCTTCGGCGCTGTGATGCTGCCCTTCATCTTCGACAGCCGGGCGCTGGTGTTCCGCGTCCTCGACGGGCCGGCGATGGATTGGCTCGCGCCGCTCGCGGAAAAGCAGGGCTTCGTCTTGTTGCGCAACTGGGACTATGGATTTCGCAACGTCACCAACAGCGTGCGGCCAATCAATGCGCCCGGGGACATCAAGGGCCTGAAACTTCGCACGCCGCCTGAATTGCAGATCCAGGCTTCCATGGAGGCTCTCGGCGCGGTCGTCCAGGCGATCGCGTTCCCCGAGCTCTATCTGGCGCTGGCGCAGAAGGTCGTGGACGGGGAGGAAAATCCGATCGCCGTCATCTACTACAACAAATTCTACGAGGTGCAGAAGCATCTCGCAATCACCAAGCACATCTACAACAACATGATTCATACCATCGGCGTGAACACGTGGTCGAAGCTGACGCCCGAACAGCAGACGATCTTCCGCGAGGAGAGCACGACCGCCGGCGACCTCATGCGCAAGCTGATGGCCGACGGCGAGGCCGATCAGATCGCCAAACTCGAGGCCGCCGGCCTGCTGACCACCCAGCCGGACCTCGCCCCATTCCGCGCGCTCATGGAGCCTGCCTATCAGCGGATAGCCGACTATGCCGGAGCGGACAACGTCAAGAAGTTCCGCGATATCGTCGATCAGGCGCGCAAGGGATGAGCATGCGTCGCCACGTCACATCGGCGAGAACCCGGTCGACTTGATGATCTTGCACTCCTGATGCTGGACGTTGCCTGCGTCGGCGCTTTTCTTGCGGTAGGAAACCCAGTCGGGATCGGCTTCAAGCGCGTCGCGCCGCCGCTCGCGGTCCGCCTGACTCTCGAAGCCCCAAAAGAACACGACCTGGTTGACCGTCCCGACATCGGTGGTGAAGACGCCGATCGGCTGGCCCAGATGCCGGACATGGATCGGCATGCCCTCGGCTTCATAGAGTTTGAGCCACGCGCCGAGGCGCCCGGGAACCATCGTGTAGGTCCGCAGATCGACGATCATGGCGGTCTCCCAGGCGGTCAAGGTTTAGGGCCGGCGCCCAACGGCGGATTTGCGCTGACGAAACCGTTGCGGTTCGGCATCTCGATCTTGGCCAGTTTGCTCGCGTCGAGCGTCGTGTCCTGCGGCACGATCCCGTTGAGGAACAGCACATAGGCCGAAACCGCATAGACTTCGTCGGGGGTGAGCGACTGCGGCGCGTTCAAAGGCATGGCTCGGCGAACATAGTCGAACAGCGTCGTCGCGTAGGGCCAGTAGCTGCCGACAGTTTTCTCCGGCTTCTTGTCGCGAAGCGCGCCGACGCCCCCGACCAGCCGGTCCATCGGCTTGCCCTCGCCATGGGCGCCGTGACAACTGGCGCATTTCTCGGCGAAGATCGCCTCGCCCTGCCTCGCATCGCCGCGCCCGGGCGGCAGTCCGGCGCCGCTCGGCGAAACGTCGATGTCCCAGCCCGCGACCTCCTGCGGCGTCGCGGCCCGACCGATGCCGTAAGGCTCGCCCGCGCGGGCGGCGGCGACCAGCCGAGATCGCCGCAATCGCGAGCGCCAGGCAGCGCGCGATTCTATCCGGCATTGGTCACCGCGCCTCCCGCCGCCACGCTCCAATTCTGAATCGCGTTGTAATGATAGTAGGATCGGACATCGCGCTCTTTGAGCAAAGCCTCGCGGCTTGGCTGAACATAGCCTGTCTCGTCGGTGACCCGGCTCGCCAGCGTCGCCGGGCCGCCGTCCCAACGCCAGGGCGAGCGGAAGCGGGTCAGGCACTTCGACATGACCGGTTCCTGCAGCGCCGCGTCGCGCCAGGACGCGCCGCCGTCAGTTGACACCTCGACGCGCGCGACTTTGCCGAGACCTGACCACGCGAGGCCCGAGACTTCATAAAATCCCGGCGGCCCGAGCCGCTGTCCGCCGGATGGAAAGGTAATGACCGATTTTGCCAGCATGACGAAATTGAACTGCTGCGCTTTTCCGTCGGGCATGAGCATGGTGTACTTCGAGGTTTCCTCGCGTGTTTGGAACGGCTCAGCCCCGAGCTTGAGCCGCCTGAGCCACTTCACGTTGGCGTTGCCCTCGTAGCCCGGGAGCAGCAGGCGCAACGGATAGCCCTGCTCGGGTCGCAGCCGCTCGCCGTTCTGGGCGTAGGCGAGAAGGGCGTCATCGAGCGCCTTTTCGATCGGGATGCTGCGCGTCATCGCTGCCGCGTCGGCCCCCTCGGCCAGCATCCATTTCGCTTCCGGCTTCACGCCTGCTTCCGCGAGGACGGCGGCGAGCGGAACCCCGGTCCACTCGCAGCAACTGAGCAGCCCGTGGGTGTCCTGGACCGTCAGCTCCGGTTTCGGCGTCCCCCAGTTCTGGGTATTGCCGGAGCATTCGAGAAAGCAGACCCGCGACACCGATGGAAATCGCTGCACCTCCTCCATGGTGAAGATCAGGGGCTTCTCCACCATGCCGTGAACGATCAGCCGATGCTCGAGCGGATCGATTGTCGGCGTCCCCGAATGGTGGCGCTCGTAGTGAAGGCCGTTTGGGGTGATGATCCCCGAAAGATCCTGAAGCGGCGTGAGGCTGAACGACGACAGCCGGGTCGGCGGCTCTGGCAAGCCATGTCGATAACGGCGCACGACGCTGGCTTCGAAACGTGAGGGGCGCCCATAGGGCGGACTCATGACCTCCGCTCCGGGCGCAAGCTGCCATTCCGGAACAGCGGGCGGCAGGTTGCCGCCTTCCTGCCCGAGCGCCTGGCGGGATGCGAGTGCGGCCGCCGCGCCCGCGCCGACTTCGATCAGACCTCGACGGGTGATGGCGCGCGCCGCGCCGCCGCTTTCCCGCTCTGGCCCGTCGGGCGACCTGGTTGATCTGGGCGTTCTTATGATCGCGGAATCCTCCATCCGGCCCGTCTATGTCGGCCGCGGCGAGTTCCCTCTGGCCGGGGGCGGTCCCGGCCGCATCGGCGCGTCAGTGCAGACGGGAGACGTAATGGGCCAGCGCTTCCATCTCCAGGTCGCCGAGCGGGTAAACCACTTCCGCCATGCCCGCCGCGCCAGTCGAGGTTCGAGCGCCCGATTTGAAGTCGCGCAGGGCCTCGTAAACGTAGTCTTCCCGCTGACCCGCGAGCCGGGCGATGTTGTCCACTCCCTCGAAATGGTCGCCGTGGCAGTTCGTGCAGTGGATCGACTGGGCCACCTTGCCGCCAAGGTCGGTGTCCCTGGGCGCGTTGTCGGGCGGCGACGGCGCATTGGGCGCCGGCAGCGAGGCGAAATACGCCGACACGTTGCGCAAGTCGTCGTCGCTGAGCTGCTCCGCCATTGCGTTCATGATCTCGTTCTTGCGCACGCCTTTTCGGTAGAACACGAGCTGGAACTGCAGATAGAGGTCTGGCTGCCCGGCCAGGTTTGGGACATCCTTGTCGGCCGCGAGCGCGTCCGCGGTCGCGACCCCATCGACGCCATGGCACGCGAAACACCCTGCCGCCTCCGCCCGGGCCTTGCCGGCGGCTGGATTGCCCTCCGCCGCCATCGTGGCGGCAGGAACAGTCAGGCTGAACGCCACGATGATCCAGGCTGGGATTCGCATCGTCGTGCGGTTCTCATACACATCGGGGGGAAAGCGCCTCGCCCTGGCGCTTCAAGCCGCCAGGGCGAGGATTGTTCCGGCGGGCGGATTATCCGCCGTCGCGCCAGTTACTTGCCGTCGTACCAGATCCGATAGATCGCGCCGGCCTGATCGTCCGAGACCAGGAGCGAGCCATCCATCGGGTTGATCGCCACATCGCCCGGGCGGCCCCAGTACTTGTTGTCCTTGATCCAACCCCAGGCGAACGGCTCCTGCGAGATGTTCTTGCCGTCCGGGTCGGTCTGGATGCGCACGATCCGGGCGCCGGTGTGCATGAACTGGTTCCAGCCGCCGTGCTCAGCGAGGAAGATGTTGTTCTTGAACTCAGCCGGGAAGTTGTTCCCGGTGTAGAACTTCATCCCGAGCGGCGCCAGGTGCGGCCCGACGTTCAACGCCGGCGGGGTGAACTCGTCGCACTTGTGGCCCATGGCGAATTTCGGGTCCGGAATGTCACCCTGGTGGCAATACGGATAGCCGAAGTGTGTACCATATTTGACCAAGTGGTTCAGCTTGTCGGACGGGATGTTGTCGCCCATCCAGTCGCGCGCATTCTCGGAGAACCAGAGCTGGCCGGAGCGCGGATCGACGTCGCCGCCGACGCTGTTGCGCTGGCCGAGCGCGGCCACTTCCGACAGACCCTCGTCAGGGTTGATGTGGCGATACTGGGCCGTGCCCGACGGGATCATGCAGACGTTGCAGGGCGGTCCGACGGGAATGTAGAACCAGCCCGGCGACTGCGTATCCGCGACCATATATTTCCAGCCGTGCGAGGTGTACGGCGGGAAGTCGCTGTAGACGACCTCACCCTTCGGGTTGTCCTGATTGTTGGCGATATCCTTGTAACGATAGATCTTGTCGATGTCGGTAACATAGAGGTTGCCGTTATAGACGCCGATGCCGGTCGGTTGCCGCAACCCCTTGATGATGACCTTCGACACCCATTTGTCGCCTTCCTTCTTCAGCGCGAACACGTGGTCGGTCCAGCAGCCGACATAGAGCGTGTTGTCGGCGCCGAACGCCATCTGGCGAGCGCAGTCGAGCTGATCGGCGAGGACTTCGATATGGAAGCCAGGCATGAGCTTGATGTTGTCCTTGACGAGCGCGACCAGCTCGTCATGGGGCGTCGGCAGCGGCTGGCCCGGATAGGGATGCGTGCCGTGCTGCTGGGCCGTCTCATCGCCCATGAACCAGTCTGCCGGCGGGTGCTCCCAGTAGTCGCGGCTGTTGCCGTTGTACTTGATCAGGGGTGGTTCGTCGGCGGCGCGCGCCGCGCCGGTTGACGCGATTCCCCAGAGTGCGATCCCCGTCACGCACGCGGCGCCCACCATCGGGCGCAGCAATAAACTAAGCCTTCCAAGTCGCATATTTTCCTCCTCTGACGTTCGTTTTTGTCGCCAAACTGAACGCGTCACCGCTGCGCCCTGCTTCATCCCTGCGCTCGGGCAAGAAGTGACGGGACCGTAGCGGATCCCCCCGACGTTACGCCGGCACCACTTGTCTGACAACCCGATATCGGCCCTCAGCGCAAAAAAAGAAGCGCGGCCCTAGCCCGGCGGCTCCAGCGGCACCATCGGATTGATCACGTCGTCGGGTTCGACAAGCCGCTGCGTCTCCAGCATCGCCTGGAACGGGCCGCCCGGCCGGTTGACCGTCGCCACCGCGAGCGCATAGCTGTTGAGCGGCGATCCCGACCACACGCGGTAGACGCGAATGTGCACGGCGCCGTCTGGAATGTCGACGGTCCTGTCATCGGCGAGCTTCACTTCGACGCCGGGCGCGACCGCCTGCTCCAGCATCTTTGCATAAGCCGCGTCGACCGCGCCGGGATCGGCCTTCTGCGCCCAGACCACGCAGGATTCCGGATCGAGCCGCGTCGCCAGCACGAACCGTCCCGCGGGATCCGGCACCGCCCAAGCCTTGCCGGAACCCGGCACCCCGCCGCCGGCGAATGAGATCATCTTGCCGTCCCGGTTCGGCCTGCCCGCGAACACCGCGAGCGCCTGAGGGTTGGTGATCGGCAGCAGGTTCTGTTCATCCGCCCAATCCCAGACCGTCGTGAGATGGCCGAACTTCGCCATGCAGACATCGCTGAACAGCTTCGTGAAGTTCGCGGCGGCCTCATCAGCCCGGGCCGGCTGCCAAACGAACGCGAGCGCGGCGGCCGCGGCGAATGCAAATCGTTTCATCGGACGTTCCTCCGTCGCCGCAACCGTAGCGGCGTTTGGCGGGCTTGACCAGCGGGCCCAGAGGAACGGCGCGCCGCTCATCCCGTTTCAACCAGGGAGGAATTTGCTCCATGCGGTCGCCGTGCATAGCTTAAGCGCGATATCGTTCATCCTCCCGTCGTTGAAGGACGATCGCCGATGACGCTTCGCCGCGCTTTTGCCTGTTATTTCGCGGTCGCCGCGGCGCTATGGTCGGTCGCTTCCGCGTCGCCGGCGTCGCCCGGCGAGGCGATGGGCGTAGCGCTCGAGGGATTCCCGTATCCGTATCCGGTCAATTTCCTGCCGCTCACCATCGAAGGCGAGGATTTGCGCCTCGCTTACATGGATGTAGCGCCCACGGGTGCGGCGACTGGGCGGACTGTCGTGCTGCTTCATGGACGAAATTTTCCCTCAAGCTATTGGGAGCCGACCATCAAGGCGCTGGCCGCGTCCGGCTACCGGGTCG
This sequence comes from uncultured Alphaproteobacteria bacterium, assembly GCA_963761435.1. Classification (GTDB taxonomy): domain Bacteria; phylum Pseudomonadota; class Alphaproteobacteria; order Rhizobiales; family Beijerinckiaceae; genus Roseiarcus. Next base: position 26,676 of record CAVXHJ010000026.1, read on the forward strand.
TGGCTCCGGATCAAATCGGCTTCGGAAAGTCATCGAAGCCCGGCTTCGCCTATAGTTTCGACGCCATGGCCCGCGCCACGATCGCCCTGCTCGACAGTCTTCATGTCGATCGGTTCGACCTCGTGGGACATTCGATGGGCGGCATGCTGGCGGTCCGCCTCGCCCGGGCCTATGGCCCGCGTATCGACCATCTCATCCTCTATTCGCCGATCGGCCTCGAGGACTATCGCTTTTATGCGCCGCCCGTGACGGATGATGAGCTTGCCAGGCGCGAACGCGAACTGACTGCGGACGGCTATCGCAAGCAACTGATGACCAATTACGCGCTGAGCCTGCCGTCGAGCGCGATCGAGCCGTTCGTCCAGTTGCGCGAGGAGATCAAAGAGAGCGGCGAATATCCGCGCTGGCTGAAATCGTTCGTGGCGTCATACCAGATGATCTACGCCCAGCCCGTCGCGCACGAGATTCCGCTCATCGACCGGCCGACGCTGTTCATCATGGGGGCGAACGACCACAACGCGCCGGGGCGCCCATTCGCCCCGCCTGAGCTGCGCAGCAAGATGGGCCAGAACGCCGCGCTGGCGGAATCGCTCGCCGCGCGCATGTCCAACGCCAGGGTTGTGGTGTTCGAAGGCGTCGGCCATTTGGGACATCTCGAAGCGACGCAACGCTTCAACGACACGCTTCTGAATTTTCTTGGCCACTAGGGCCTTTGCCGCCCGGCGCGACGAAGGCGACGCGCGCTTGACGATCGGGCGCCCCGCTTGCGAGATAACCAAAAATCGTCCGATGCGGTCCACGCGCCAGGGAGGACACATGCCCGGATCGACAGAGCCTCGCGCCGCCGGAGACCTCGGGGCGCCCTCATGAAGCTCGGCCCGGCGCCGGACAAGAACCTGCTCGATCCGATCGAGACAGCGTCCCGCGACGAGATCACAGCGCTCCAGACGCACAGGATGGCTGCCACGCTGCGTCGCACCTACGACAACGTCCCGGCGATCCGGACCAAGTTCGAAGCTCATGGCGTTCATCCGGATGATTTTCGAACCCTTGCGGATCTCGCCCTCTTTCCCTTCACCGCCAAGGCGGACATGCGAGCCAATTACCCGTTCGGCCTCCTGGCCGTGCCGCGAACTCAGCTCGCTCGTGTACATGCTTCGTCCGGCACGACCGGCAAGCCCACGGTGGTCGGCTATACGGCGAACGACCTCGACACATGGAGCGAGGTCGTCGCGCGGACCATTCGCGCCGCCGGCGGGCGCAAGGGGATGATGGCTCACAACGCCTACGGCTATGGTCTTTTCACCGGCGGTCTTGGCTACCACTACGGCGCTCAGCGGCTGGGCTGCACGCTCGTGCCCATCTCCGGCGGCATGACCGAACGCCAAGTCCAGCTGATCAACGATTTCGCGCCTGAGGTCCTGTTCGCCACGCCGTCCTATGCCCTGTGTCTGGTCGACGAGTTCCGCGCGCAGGGGCTCGACCCGCGTCGTTCGTCGCTGAAGCTCGGCTCCTTCGGCGCGGAGCCATGGACCAATGCGATGCGCGACGAACTCGAAGACGCCTTCGGGATCGACGCGCTGGACAGCTACGGCCTCTCCGAGGTCATCGGCCCCGGCGTCGCCGGCGAGTGCGTCGAGACCAAGGACGGCCTCCATATCTGGGAAGATCACTTCTATCCCGAGATCGTCGATCCGCGGACCGGGGCGCCGCTGCCGGATGGCGAGCGCGGTGAACTCGTCCTCACCTCGCTGACCAAGGAGGCAATGCCTGTCGTCCGCTACCGCACCGGGGACCTCACCCGATTGCTCCCGGGCACGGCGCGCTCGATGCGGCGGATGGAAAAAGTGTCAGGCCGGTCGGACGACATGATGATCGTGCGCGGCGTCAATGTGTTTCCAAGCCAGATCGAAGAACTTTTGCTTCGGGTTCCGACGTTTTCCGGGCACTACCAGCTCGTTCTGACTCGAGAAGGCCGGCTTGACGAACTGGAGGTCCAGGTCGAAGCGAGACCATCGGCCGAATCGGACGAGCTGCGAGGGCGCAGCGCCCGCGAACTCGCGCATGAAATCAAGGAGCGCATCGGCGTCAACGCGAAGGTGAGCGTCTTGTCGCCGGGGCGGATTGAACGCTCGCCAGGCAAGGCGAAACAAGTCGTCGACAAAAGGCCGAAAGCATGACATCCGCGACGGCGTCCGCTTCAATGCTCATGCGCGCGGCCGGCCTGCCTGAGCAGGCGGTGGCCGAATGGTCGCGCGCCTTCCCGGCCGGGACGGGTCCCTATGAGTCCGACGTCCCGAGGTTTGCCTCGTTCTGGGGCCAAGCGTCGGCGCTCCTCCGGACTCTGCCGCGAAAGCCCGCGCGCAATGAGGCCGAGCAGGCCGCAGTGGAGGCGCTCCTCTCCGTCGCCCGCGCCTCGCGCGAAGCCTTTCTCGCCGCGCACGTCGATCACGTCTATGGAATCCTGACGGAAAAGCGCTCGATCTTCCGCCGCCTCGACGACCTTGCCTATGCCGCGGCGAAGCTTGTTCCTGGACTGGTCCCCACCAGAGAGGAGGTCGACGCCGAAGCCGCTCATCGGCAGGGCGACAAAGATGGCGTCGAAATCGACCAGGGCATTTTTCTCGCCCACGTCCTGTCACGCCCGGATCTCGGCGGTCATCTTTGTCACGCGATGCTGCTGCCGCGGCCGGAAAGCGCCGCTCTTGCCGCCGAATTCGCCTCGCGCGGCTCGCTCGATCTCGGCGCCGCCCGTCTGAGCAGGCGAGGCAAGGCTGTCCAGCTCGACATGATCAATCCGCGCTTCCTCAACGCCGAGGACGACACGACCCTGTCGCAGACGGAGCTTGCGGTTGATGTCGCGATCGTCGATCGAACAACCGAGATCGCGGTCATGCGCGGCGTTGCGGTCGAGAACGAGAAATATCGCGGCAAACGCATTTTTGGCGCCGGGATCAACCTCACCCACCTCTACCTCGGCAAAATTCCCTTTCTCTGGTTCCTGATCCGCGACCTCGGCTATGTGCACAAGCTTTTGCGCGGCGTCGCCGATCCGAACAGCATACCGGACGACGTGAACGGTCGCGGGATTGAAAAGCTGTGGATCGCCGCTGTCGACGCGTTCGCCATCGGCGGCCATTGCCAGGCGCTCTTGTGCATGGACTATGTCCTTGCCGCGTCCGACGCCTTTCTCACCTTGCCGGCCCGCAAGGAAGGAATTATCCCGGGCTTCGCGAATTTGCGCATGCCGCGGTTTGTCGGCGATCGCATTGCGCGCCAAGCCATCCTCTATGAGCGCAGGCTGGACTGCGACAGCCCGGAAGGGCGTCTGATCTGCGATGAGATCGCGCCCGCCGCCGAGATGGACGCCGCCGTCGACCGCGTCGCCGCGGGGCTCACGAGCGCGGGCGCCGTCAGCGCTGTCGGCAACCGCCGCGCCTTCAGAGTCGGCCAGGAACCGCTCGATCTCTTTCGCCGTTATGCCGCAGTCTACGCGCGCGAGCAGGCCTATTGTCACTTCAGCCCGGCCCTTATCGCCAATCTTGAGCGCAATTGGGACGCGAAAAACAGAAAGGTCTAAAGGCCGGTAGGGCGCGCTCGCCGACCGGGCCCGGCCGGGTCCCCGACACGGCGCTACAGACGTCGCCGCTTCCTCCGAATGCGCGCTTGACGATCGGCGCCGACGCCTGCGAAATGGTCAGACAACCATACGAATGGCTGAGGCGCCGGGAGGAGATATGACGAGACTGCCCGCTTTCCGATGGCGCCTCGCGGCGGCTTGGCGCCTATGCGCTGCGCTGGCTCTCCTTGGTCTGGCGGGAGGCGCCGCCGGCCCTGCTTTCGCTGAGGACAAGGAAGTCGATCTCAGGCTGTCGCTTTGGGTCCCGCCCGCCCATCCGCTGACGGGAGCCGCCAAGGCGTGGGCGGACGACATCGCGAAGGCGTCCAACGGCACGATCAAGATCACCGTCTTTCCCTCCGAGCAGCTCGGCAAGGCGTTCGATCATTACGACATGGCGCGCGACGACATCGCCGACATCACCTACGTCAACCCGGGCTATCAGCCGGGCCGCTTCCCGATCATCGCCATCGGCCAGATGCCGTTCACGTTCGGCGACGCCCGCAAGGGCACGGCGGCGCTCAACTCCTGGTATCGCAAATACGCGCCGACGGAGATGAAGGACACTCATTTCTGCTTCGCCTTCATTCACGATCCCGGCGCTCTGCACGCCCGCAAGAAGATCGTCATGCCGGAGGACCTCAAGGGGGTGAAGGTGCGCCCGGCGCAGAGCACGATCGCTGAGCTCGTGAAGACGCTTGGCGGCACGAATGTTCAAGCCTCGGCCCCGGAGGCGCGCGAGGTGCTCGAGCGCGGCGTCGCCGACGCGATCACATTCCCGTGGGGTTCGCTTTATCTCTTTGGCATCGACAAGGTCGTCAAGTACCACATCGACGAGCCGCTCTACACGACAGTGTTCACCTTCTCGATGAACAAGGACAAATACAACTCCATGAGCCCGGCCCAGAAGAAGGTCATGGACGATCATTGCTCGACCGACTGGGCGGTGAAGATCGCCGGTCCCTGGGGCGACTTCGAATCAGCCGGACGCGACAAGATGCGGGCGGATACCGCCCACCACGAGGTCTACAAGCTGACCCCTGAACAGATGCAGGCATGGCAGGCCACGGTCGAGCCGCTCAGGGCGAGCTGGGCGGCGGCGGTCAAGCAGGCCGGCGCCGATCCGGACGCGGCGCTCGCCGAACTCAACGCGGCGATCGCGAAATACGGCGCCGGTCCATGACCTTCGCCGAGCCGCGAGGCGGGCGGATCAAAGTCAATCTCATGGACCGCTTCATCGACGGCATCGAGCTCGCCGCCGCGGCCTTTATCGGCATTGTCGCCGTCGACATTTTCGTCTCCGTCCTGCTTCGCTATCTCTTCAGCGCGTCGATCCCCAATTCGTATGACTTCGGCCGGCTCTTGCTCGGCATTCTCATCTTCTGGGGCATCGCGGCGACCAGCTATCGCGGCGGCCACATCACCGTCGACCTCGTCTGGGCCGCGGCTTCTCCGCGCGGGAAACGCGCTATCGACGTCTTCGCCACGCTGGTGCTCTTGTTCGTGGTCGCCGTTCAGACCGCGATGCTGTTCGACAAGGTGCGCACCACCCGCGCCGACCATGTGTTGACCTATGATCTTCACCTGCCGACCTGGCCGTTCTTCGCCGTCGCCTGGGCGGGCGACGTCTCCGCCGTCATCCTGATCGCGGTGCGCACCTACCGGCTCATTTTCCACCCCGAGAAGCTCGCCCCGGACCCGATCGCCAAGGCGCTCGAATGAGGCGCGGGCAATGAGCTCCGATGCGGCGGCCGTCATCGGCTTTGTCGCTCTGTTCGGGCTGATCTTGCTGCGGGTGCCGGTCGGGATGGCGATGGGTCTCGTCGGCGTGACCGGCTACGGCGCCATCGTCGGCGTCGGGCCGGCATTGAAGATGGTCGGCCAGACCTCGATGCGCACCGTCACCGACTACACGTTCGGCGTCATCCCGATGTTTCTCCTGATGGGGGCCTTTGTTTCCGCTTCCGGGATGAGCCGCGAATTGTTCCGGGCGGCCAACAGCTTTGTCGGCCATTGGCGGGGCGGCCTCGGCCTCGCCACCATCGCCGCCTGCGCCGGCTTCGCCGCGATCAGCGGATCGTCGGTCGCGACCGCGGCGACCTTCGCCACCGTCGCCTATCCGGAGATGCGGCGGTACGCCTATCCACAGTCTTTCGCCGCCGGGGTGATCGCGGCCGGCGGTACGCTCGGGGCCATCTTTCCTCCCTCGACGGTGCTTGCCGTCTATGGCCTGATCACCCAACAGGACATTGGCAAACTGTTCATCGCCGGGATCCTGCCCGGCGTGCTCGCCGTCTCGATGTACATGCTGACCATCGCCGCCATCGGACTCGCGCGGCCGGGCTTTCTCCCGGCGGGGCCGCCCAGCGAATGGAGCGAGAGGCTCAAGTCGCTGCGCGACGTGTGGGCGGCGCTCGCGCTGTTCGTGTTCGTGATCGGCGGGCTTTATGGCGGCCTGTTCACGCCGACAGAGGCGGGGGGCGTCGGCGCCTGCGGCGCGTTTCTGATCTCTGTCGCCCGCGGCCGGCTCGACGCCGCCGGCGTGCGTGCGGCGCTGCTCCAGGCCACCCGCACCGCCGCGGCGGTGTTCACCGTTCTTATCGGCGCGCTCCTGTTCGGCTATTTCCTGACCGTCACTCAGACGCCGCAAAGAGTGACCGAATTTCTCACCGGCCTCGGGGTCGGCCGCTACGGGGTGCTGGCGCTGATCATGCTGATGTATCTCGCTCTGGGCTGCCTGATGGACGCGATGGCGATGATCATCCTCACCGTGCCGATCGTCTTTCCGGTGGTGACGGCGCTGGGCTTCGACCCGATCTGGTTCGGGATCATCATCGTCATGACCGTCGAACTTGGGCTCATCCATCCGCCGGTCGGCATGAACGTCTTTGTCATCAAGACCGCGGTCAAGGACATCAGCTTCGCCACGATCTTCAAGGGCGTCGTGCCGTTCATCCTGACCGACATAATCAGGCTCGTCATCCTGATCGCGTTTCCGCCGATCGCGCTCACCCTGCCCAGCCTGATGTAGAATGAACCCCGACCCCTCACGGAAAGGACAATCGACGATGGCGCGCAAGCGGCCCGAAGATCTCCGCAGTCATCGCTGGTACGGCGTCAACGATCTGCGCGCGTTCACCCATCGCTCGCGGACCGCGGGGATGGGCTATCAACGCTCCGACTATGCGGGGAAACCGGTGATCGCGATCCTGAACACTTGGAGCGACATCAATCCCTGCCACTCTCATTTCAGGCAGCGGGTCGAGGAAGTGAAGCGCGGCGTATGGGAGGCGGGAGGCTTCCCCGTCGAGCTGCCGGCGATGACGCTCTCCGAACCGTTCCAGAAGCCGACGACCATGATGTACCGCAACTTCCTGGCGATGGAGACCGAGGAGGCGCTGCGCTCCTACCCGGCCGACGGCGCGGTGTTGATGGGCGGGTGCGACAAGACGACGCCGGCGCTCCTGATGGGCGCGATCTCGATGAACCTGCCGGCTATCTTCATGCCCGGCGGCCCGATGCTGCGCGGGAACTGGCGAGGCGAGGCTCTGGGCTCAGGGAGCGACGTATGGAAATACTGGGCGGAATTGCGCGCCGGCGCCATCACGCAAACGGACTGGGAGGAGATCGAGCAGAGCATCGCCCGCTCGCCCGGCCATTGCATGACGATGGGCACCGCCTCGACCATGACGAGCGCCGCTGAGGCGCTGGGCATGACGCTGCCGGGCGCCGCCTCGATCCCCGCCGTCGATTCGCGGCATGCGGTGATGGCGGTCATGACCGGCAAGCGCGCCGTCGATATGGTCTGGGACGATCTCAAGCCGTCCGACGTCATCAGCAGCGATTCGATCCGCAACGCCGTCGCCGCGGTGCTTGCGATCGGCGGCTCGACCAACGCCGTCGTGCATCTGATCGCCCTCGCGCGCCGGGCCGGGCTTGAGCTCGATCTCGACACATTCGACCAGGTGGCGCGGGAAACGCCGCTGCTGGCGAACATTCGACCGTCGGGAGCCTACCTGATGGAGGATTTCTTCTATGCCGGCGGCCTGCCGGCGGTGCTCAAGCAATTGGCTGTTGGCGGCAGGCTCAGGGTCGGCGCGCGCACCGTGAACGGCGCGGCGATCGGAGAAAACGTCGAGCAGGCGCGAATTTTCAATGAAGACGTCATTCGGCCGCTCAACAATCCGCTGGTCGCGTCCGACAGCCTCGCAATTCTGCGCGGCAACCTCGCGCCGGACGGCGCGATTATCAAGCCGCCCGCCGCCGAAACGCGCCTGCACCGGCATGCCGGCAAGGCGGTGGCGTTCGACGATTACAACGACATGGCGGCCCGCATCGACGATCCCAATCTCGATGTCGACGAGAACTCGGTCCTGGTGCTGAAAAGCGCCGGGCCGGTGGGAGCGCCGGGCATGCCCGAATGGGGCCAGCTGCCGATCCCGAAGAAGCTCCTGGCCAAGGGCGTGCGCGACATGGTGCGGGTTTCGGACGCGCGGATGAGCGGCACGAGCTACGGCGCCTGTGTCCTGCATGTCGCCCCGGAATCGTTTGTCGGCGGACCGCTCGCCCTGGTGCGCGACGGCGACGTGATCGAGCTCGACATTCCCGCCCGCCGCCTCTCGCTGAACGTGAGCGACGAGGAGATGGCGCGGCGCCGCGCCGCCTGGCGAAAGCCTCCGCCCCGCTATGAGCGGGGCTATGGCCGGCTGTTCTCGGAGCATGTCAGCCAGGCGAACGAAGGCTGCGACTTCGACTTTCTCGAGCGCGGCGCGTCCACGCCCGACCCCGAAATCCACTAGGGCGAGAAGGCGACCATGCAAAGCGCAGCGGCGGCGCGCCGTCGATGACATCCGATGACAACTGATTCTGGACCCTTGGACGCACGCGCAATGGACCCCGTTCTCAACCCCTTCAAGCAGGCGCTCAAGTCCGGGCGGTTGCAGATCGGCTTCTGGCACAGCCTCTCGAGCCATCTGGTGGTCGAAATCCTCGCCGATTTCGGGGTTCGACTGGATTCTCATCGACACCGAGCACGCCCCGAACGAAGTTCCGATGGTGCTCGCGGAGCTTCAGGCGATGAGCGGCGGGACGGCGCATGCCGTGGTCCGCCCCGCCTGGAACGACCCTGTCATCATCAAGCGGCTGCTCGACATCGGCGCGCAGTCGCTGCTCATCCCTTACGTTGAAACCGAAGAGGAGGCGCAGCGGGCTGTCATGTCGGTCCGCTACCCGCCGGACGGTTTTCGCGGCTTCGCCGCGCAAGCGCGCGCCTCGCGCTATGGCCGGATCAAGGGCTACCATGCCGCTGCGAACGACCAGATTTGCCTGCTCCTCCAGGTCGAGACGAAGCGGGGGCTCGACAACCTCGAACACATTGGCCGCGTCGAGGGCGTCGACGGCATATTCATTGGCCCGGGAGACCTTTCCGCCTCGCTCGGCTATCTCGGCCAGCCCAATCATCCCGAGGTCGTCAAGACGATCGACGAAGCAATCGGGCGGATCAAGAACGCCGGCGGCGCGCCCGGAATTCTGACCGGCGATCCTGAGCTCGCGCAGCGCTATATCGAGCTTGGCTGCCTCTTCGCCGCGGTGGGCTCGGACATCGGACTATTGGCGAACGGCGCCGAACAGCTCGCGCGAAGGTTCAAAAGCCAGAACCCGGGACGCTGAACGCTCGCCGCGCAAGATCGGGAGGAGATCGGATGTACACGGCCAGCACGGCGATGCTGGAGGCGCTGCAGGAGGCGGGCGTCTCGTATATTTTCGCCAATTTCGGCAGCGATCATCCCGCGCTGATCGAGGCGATCGCCGAGGCGCGCGCGCTCAAGCGCCCGATTCCCGCCGTGGTGACCTGTCCAAATGAGTTCGTCGCGATGAGCTGCGCGCACGGCTTCGCGCAGCTCACCGGCCGCGCCCAGGCGGTCGTGGTTCACGTCGACTGCGGCACGCAGTCGCTCGGCGGCGCGGTCCACAACGCCGCCAGGGCGCGCGTGCCGGTGTTCGTGTTCGCCGGGCTCTCGCCATTCACGCAAGCAGGCGAAGCGAAGGGCAGCCGCAACGAATTCATCCAATGGATTCAGGACGTCCACGATCAGCGCGGGATCGTCCGCCAGTATGTGAAGTACGACAATGAGTTTCGCACCGCGCGTAACGTGAAGCCGATCGTGCATCGTTCGCTGCAATTCGCCCACAGCGACCCGAAGGGGCCGGTCTATCTCGTCGGCGCCCGCGAAGTGATGGAGGAGGAGAGCGAGCGCGTCACGGCAGACGCCGCCGAATGGCCTCCGATCGCGCCGGCGCCGCTCGCCGAAGCCGCCGTCGCTGGACTGGCGGACGCCATGCAAAGAGCGGCGAGGCCGCTCATCGTCACCTCGTATCTCGGGCGCAACGCCGTCGCGGCGACCGAGCTCGTCCGCCTCTGCGGCCGGCTCGGCGTGGGCGTGCTGGAATCTGTGCCGAGCGCGGTCAACTATCCGCATAACGACCCGCTATATCAAGGCAATCACTGGAACCATCCGTTCCAGAACCCGGCGCTGGCGGAAGCCGATTTCGTTCTCGTCGTTGACAGCGACGTCCCGTGGATTCCAACGGTGAGCAAGCCGAACGACAAGGCCGAGATCGCGATCATCGATGTCGATCCGCTGAAGCAATCGATTCCGCTCTGGTACATCAAGGCGCGGCGCTGTTATCGCGCCGACGCGGCGACCGCGCTCGCCCAGTTGAACGCCCATCTCGATCGCGCCGCGGTCGATGAACGAGCCGTCTCGCGCCGCCGTGAACATTACGCGGCGAGGCATCGCGAACGGGCCGCCGGGCTTGTTCGTCTCGAGACGCCGAGCGAAGAGGTCGTTACGCCGGAATATTTGACCGCCTGCGTTCGCCGTCAGGTCGGCTCCGACGCGATCGTGGTCAACGAAGGCATCACCAACTATCACGTGATCTGCGATCACATGGCGCGCGAAAAGCCTGGCACGATGTTCGCGAGCGGGGGCGGCTCGCTCGGCTGGGGCGGCGGGGCGGCGATCGGGATGAAACTCGCCGCTCCCGACAAGACCATCGTCGCCATGACCGGCGACGGCTGCTACATGTTCTCGCAGCCGTCGACGGTCCACTGGATGGCGCGCCGCTACCAGACGCCGTTCCTGCAGATCATCTTCAACAATCGCGGGTGGAAGGCGCCCAAATTCTCCGCCCTCGCCGTTCATCCGGATGGCTTCGCCAGCCGCGCCGAGGATCTGGACCTGAGCTTCGATCCGCCGCCGGACTATTCCGGCATCGCCGCCGCGGCGGGCGGCGCATTCGCCCGGGTGATCAAGCGCCCGGAAGACGTCGAGGCCGGCGTCGCCGAGGGTCTGCGGGCGGTCGTGGAGGAGCGGCGCTGCGCCGTGCTCGACGTCTGGCTCGCCCATCTATGACCCGATTCCCAGACCGCTCCTGGCGTCGATCGCATCGGCTTGCTAAAGACGAGCGCCGAAGTCCTTCCTTCCGACTCCAAGGCGGGAGCTTTCGGGCGTTCAATTGGCGGGTCCGCGCACTGGAGGCGATCATGCGCGTTTTTATCCTCTCGGCCGCCGTGTTCCTCCAGTTGGGAGCGTTGGGCCACGCCCAGAACCAGCCTGAACCCCTCAAGGGCGTCTATGCTCCCCCGGGGTCCTCGGCGCTCGGCCCGCCGCGTTCCAAATCGTCCGCCCTCTCGGCGCCGGGCAATGGAGCGGTCGGCGCCCCGCCCCGCGTCATAGTGCCCGGCGGAGATCCCGTCCAAGGTCAGACGCTGCCCGCTGACGTCACTCCGGCTCCAATCCCCGATCGGCCGGGCTACGGCGCCGTGACGGTCAACGGCCATCGCGTCATTGTCGACCTCAGGAACAATCGCATTTTCCAACTGTTGGACTAAACCGGCGCTGCGTTTGGGTGGAACGAGACTCGGCATTGCGAGCGTGAGCCGAAGCAATCCAAGGAACGTCGGGGCCTTGCGTTCCCCTGGATTGCTTGGTCGCTGACGCTCCCCGCAACGATTCCAAGCCGGTGCAAGTTGCTCTCGTTCTCCAACGCAATCCTCAGCCGTCGAGTTCCGACTGTGCTCTTTTGACGAGGCGGTTAACGCCAAGCGGCAGGACACGCTGTTCGTCCGGGCGCAACGGGCCTCGCTCGCCGCTCATACAGCTCCGGCATGCCATATACATGCGGCCGCGCCTATGCTGTTGTCCACGGTTCGCGCCGATCAGGGCTCGCGCGAACGATCAACGCCGTCGGAGATATGCAATGAGCACCCGGATGAACATCGCCGTCCGAGGATTGTTCGCGACGCCGGTCGCGGCTCTGGAGGTTCCTGGCGGCGAGGAGCGCAATGCGGAGCTGAGCGCCGTCATCCTCAAGAAGCGTGAGATGACCCCTTCGGTCCAGGCTTCCAATGCTGGAGGCTGGCACTCGGACCGCGATATCGCCATCTGGGGCGGTTCTCACGTCGCCTTCATTCTCGATCTGGCCAAAGAGATGGCCAACCGCCTGACCGCCGATCGAAACGGCAAGCCGGTCCACCCCAAATGGAGCGTCATGGCGTGGGCGAACGTCAATGGGCCGGGCGATGGGAACATTTGTCATTATCATCCCGGCGCGTTCTGGTCCGGGACCTACTATGTCGCGGACGGCGGCTGCGCAACGGATCATAGTCTGGGCGGAGAGTTCGAAATGCTCGATCCCCGCGGCCCCGCACCCGCGATGTACGCGCCGAGTTTGAAATTCATGGGAGAAGACGGCCAGTCGGTCGGCGCCGCGGAGACCATCAGGCCACGACCGGGCCTCCTGTTCCTGTTTCCCTCATGGCTCTTTCATCAAGTCCGTCCCTACCGGGGTAACGGTCTGCGCATCTCCATCGCGTTCAATCTCAGCGTTTGAAGCCACGCGAGGATCCGCCCCATGTCAGCTCCGACGTCGCGAGCAACCAAGAGGCAATCCCAGATCGTCACCCTCCTGCGCCAATCGGGGCGGGTCGCAGTCGAGGATCTCGCCGCTCATTTCAGCGTCGCCCTGCAAACCATAAGACGCGACCTCAACGAGCTCAGCGAAGCGGGACAGGTGGTTCGCGTTCATGGCGGCGCGATCGTTGCGTCGGGGGTCGAGAACCTCGCCTACGAGGCGCGGCAACTCGTCGCCCACGACCAAAAGCAATTGATTGGCGAGGCGGCGGCGCAGCTGATCCCGGACAATTCATCCCTGTTCATCAATATCGGCACGACAACGGAAGAGGTCGCAAAAGCGCTTTCGAGACATTCCGGCCTGTTGGTCATCACCAACAACCTGCACGTGGCGAGCGAACTCTACCGGAACAGGGCGATCGAGATCTTTCTCACCGGGGGCACTATGCGCCATAGCGACGGCGGCATCGTCGGGGCGGTCACGGTCGAGCAGATTGAACAGTTTCGCGTCGATTTCGCGGTGATTGGCACGTCAGCGATCGATCAAACCGGGACCCTGCTCGATTTCGACATCCGTGAGGTGGAAATATCGCGCGCCATCGTCGAGCACGCTCGCAAAATCGTTCTGGTGTCCGACAGCAGCAAGTTTTCGCGATCCGCGCCAGTCCGGATCGCGCATCTTTCGGAAATCGATGTCTTCGTCACCGACCGCCTCCCTTCGCCGGCGATCGTTGCCCTTTGCGAGAGATGCGAGGTGAAGGTCATTGAAGTCGGCGGCCCGGTCGAACCGGACGGGGATGACACTTAGACTGTGGCGGCAAAATCTTCGTTTGGCGGTTCGTTTTTTCGCTTGCCATGTTCGATGTGTTCGTAATAGCATGCGCGTGACCAAAAAGCGCGCTTTTCGAAGAGATGGGGACGCCGTCGCGCGCTTCGGTTTGGGGAGGGCGTGTGGAATCCTCGGCGATCCCTGGGGCGGCGTTCGATATCGCCATAGTCGGCGGCGGCATCAACGGCTGCGGAATTGCCAGAGACGCCGCGGGACGGGGCTGGTCAGTCTATCTTTGCGAAAAAGACGATCTCGCCTCCTCGACATCGAGTTCGTCGAGCAAATTGATTCACGGCGGTCTGCGCTACCTAGAGCATTTCAAGTTTCGTTTGGTTCGTGAAGCGCTCGTAGAGCGCGAAGTTCTATGGCGAATCGCGCCCCATATCGTGTGGCCCCTTCGCTTCGTGCTTCCCCACCACACCGATCTCAGACCCGCCTGGCTGCTTCGTGTCGGTCTTTTTCTTTACGACCATCTCGGAGGGCGTCGCCTGCTGCCGCCAACCCGAACGCTGCGATTGGCCCACGATCCGGCGGGCGAACCGCTCAAGCCGCAATACAGGCTCGGGTTCGAGTATTCGGACTGCTGGGCCGAAGACGCGCGGCTCGTGGTTCTGAATGCGCGGGACGCGGCCGACAAAGGGGCCGTCATCGCGCCCCGCACGCGTTGCATACGCGGAGCGCGCGACGGCGGCCTGTGGACCTTGACTGTGCGGGACGAACGCAGCGGGCAACTCAGCAAGATTCGAGCCCGCACGCTGGTCAACGCGGCCGGGCCTTGGGTCAGCGAAGTCTTGCAGTCAGCGCTGCAGGCCCCCGCCCCCGCCGCCGTCAGGCTGGTCAAGGGCAGTCACGTGGTGGTGGGTCGCCTGTTTCAGCACGATCGCTGCTACATCCTGCAAAACAAGGATCGGCGGGTGTTTTTCGTCATGCCGTTCGAACGTGACTACACCCTGATCGGCACGACCGACCTCGACTACACCGGCGACCTCGACTCGGTGCAGGCGTCGCCGGAGGAAGTCGAGTATCTCTGCGACGCCGCAAGCAGCTACTTCCGCAAGCCGGTCAGCGCGGACCAGGTATTGTGGTCCTATTCCGGCGTCCGTCCTCTCTATGACGACGGCGCCACCGAGGCGCAGGAAGCAACCCGCGACTACGTACTCAAACTCGACTCATCCGGGGAGTCGCCGGCGCTTCTCAGTATCTTCGGCGGCAAGATAACCACCTACAGACGGCTGGCGGAGGCAGCCCTGGCGATCTTGTCGCGCTACCTGCCGCCCGCGCGGAGGCCTTCGGGATGGACCGCTCAGGCCCCCTTGCCCGGAGGCGATTTTTCGACCGAGGGCTTCGAGACGCTGGTGGGCGACGTTGCCGCGCGAAATCCTTTTCTCTCGCGGGACACGGTTCACCGTCTCGTCCGCGCCTACGGCACTCGCGCGGAAACGGTGATAGGGGAGGCGAAAACACAATCGGATCTCGGAAGGACTTTCGGCGCCGGGCTGACCGAAGCCGAGGTCTTCTATCTTGCCAAAAACGAATGGGCGATGACCGCCGCTGATGTCGTTTGGCGGCGCACGAAGTTGGGCTTGAGAATGTCGGAGACTGAGATCAGGGACCTGGATACCTATCTCCGAACCTTGCAAGCTGCGCCACAGACGGCCGATCGAAGAGGGGCAAGCGTGGAGTGACGTTCGTTCTTGAAAAAATTTCGCTTTCGGTCGGAGAGGAAATCGTCATCGATGACGTTTCACTGACGCTCGACCAGGGCTCGATGAATGTTCTGTTGGGTCAGACATTGTCGGGGAAAACCACTCTCATGCGAATCATGGCCGGGTTGGATCGACCAACGACGGGCCGGCTGATTTCCAACGGCGTGGACGTCACGGACGTTCCAGTGCGTCGCCGTTCCGTTTCGATGGTCTACCAGCAATTCGTCAATTATCCCTCGCTGTCGGTCTATGAGAACATCGCGTCTCCGCTTCGGGTCGCCGGCGTCAGCCGGGCGGAGATCGACGCACGCGTGAATGAAGCCGCACGTTTGCTGCGGCTGGACAATCTTTTGTCGCGCTTGCCGGCGCAACTGTCGGGCGGTCAGCAGCAACGCACCGCGATCGCGCGGGCGCTGGTGAAGCGCGCGGAACTGGTCCTGCTCGACGAGCCCCTGGCCAATCTCGATTACAAACTGCGCGAGGAATTGCGTGAGGAATTGCCGCGCATTTTTGCGCAAACCGGCGCAATACTCGTGTATGCGACGACAGAGCCGACCGAAGCGCTGTTGCTCGGCGGCGTGACGGTCGCCCTCCATGAAGGTCGGGTGTCGCAAGTCGGGCCGACAGCGCGGCTTTATCGAAGACCTGAAAACATCGACGCTGCGCGGGTCTTTTCCGACCCGCCGCTGAATGAGCTGGTCATCGAGAAGCGCGGCCCGCTTGTCGCTTTGGAAAGCGGACGCAATCTGCCCGTCGTCGGCGCGCTCTCGAGATTGCCGGATGGCGTGTACCGGCTTGGGTTTCGCGCCGACGCCGTAGCCGTCGGCGATGGACAGACGCCGGGCTTCAATTTTCCTGGACAGGTCAAGGTCACCGAGATCAGCGGGTCGGAGAGCTTCGTCCATGTCGATATCGGCCTCGACGTATGGGTTTGCCTTGTGGCTGGCGTACACGACTGGCAGCCGGGCGCCCATGTCGAAGCGCGTGTGGACGCGAACCGGGCCTTTGTCTTCGATATCCATGGCAAATTGGCGGCCACGCCGTTCATCGCGAAAACGGCTTGAGAGGCGACAGGATGGCTCGGATCACACTCGACGGCATCGCCCACGTGTACGGGAGCAATCATGCGACCGTGCAGGACTACGCGCTCAAGCCTCTTCACTATGTCTGGGAGCAGGGCATGGCCTACGCTCTGCTGGGGCCCTCGGGTTGTGGCAAAACGACCTTGCTCAACATCATTTCCGGGCTTGTCATTCCATCGGAAGGGCGCCTGCTGTTTGACGATATCGACGTCACCCATCTGCCGACGAAGGAAAGGAACATCGCGCAGGTGTTCCAGTTTCCCGTCATCTACGACACGATGACTGTCGCCGAAAATCTGGCCTTCCCATTAAAGAACAGAAGGCTTCCCAGAGCCGCGATCGAACGGCGGGTCACGGAAATCGCGGCGATGCTCGACCTGACCGGCGTCCTGAACAGGCGCGCCCGCGGGCTGACCGCCGACGCCAAGCAGAAAATCTCGTTGGGCCGCGGCCTGGTTCGCTCGGATGTGTCGGCAGTCCTGTTCGATGAACCGCTGACGGTGATCGACCCGGCGCTGAAGTGGGAGCTTCGATCAAAACTGAAGGCCGTGCATCGCGCGCTCGACCTATTGATGATCTACGTCACGCACGATCAGATCGAGGCGCTGACCTTCGCCGACAAGGTCGTGGTCATGAATGAAGGCAAGGCCGTGCAAATCGGCACGCCCGCGGATCTCTTTGAACGACCCGAGCACACCTTCGTAGGCTACTTCATCGGTTCGCCGGGCATGAACCTCATGACGGCCCAGGTTTCGGGCTCGCGCGCTCTCGTCGACGGCGCAGAGCTGCAATTGGGGGGGGCTTACCGAGATCTGCCGAAAGGCGGACGAATTCAAGTCGGCGTTCGACCCGACTACACCGCGTTGTCGAGCTCGGGCGGCTTGCCCGTGCAGGTGCGTCGCGTCGCTGATCTCGGCCGCAAGCGGTTGGCCTACGTCAGTCTCGGCGATCAGCAGATTGTCGCCACAGTGCCGCCCGAGATCTCCTCCATCGGAGATCGAGCGCGGGTCGTTTTCGACCCCGCGCATACGCACGTCTATGTCGACGATATTCGCGTACCGGGAGTCGCGGCGTGACAAGCAAGCCGATCAACAATCGTGCGTGGTTCTTCGTCCTACCCGTTCTCGGCTTCGTGCTGTTTTCGTCGATCATTCCGGCGATGACGGTCGTGAATTATTCGATTCAAGACACGATGGGGGCAAATAATTTCTTCTGGAATGGCGATGCTTGGTTCCGAGATCTTCTGAACCCGAGCACCGAGATCGGCGCTCGATTCAGTGACGCGCTGTTTCGCACTCTGGCCTTCTCGTTCACCTGTCTGGCGATCGAAGTGCCGCTCGGCATCGCGATGGCATTATGTTTGCCGCGCAAGGGCTGGGCGATCGGAATTGCATTGGTGGTTATGGCGCTGCCTCTGCTGATTCCGTTCAATGTGGTCGGAACCATCTGGCAGATATTCACGCGCCAGGACATCGGGCTTTTCGGCGCCGCGCTTACCGGGCTCGGCCTGCACTACAACGTTACGCAGGATGCAATTTCAGCGTGGGCCACGATCGTCGTCATTGACGTCTGGCATTGGACGCCCCTCGTCATTCTCCTGAGCTACGCGGGCTTGCGAGCGATTCCCGACGCCTTCTATCAGGCGGCCAGGATCGACGGCGCCAGTCGCTGGGCGATCTTCTTCAATATTGAATTGCCCAAATTGCAAAAGGTTCTCGTCATCGCGGTGTTGCTGCGCTTCATGCAAACCTTCATGATCTATACTGAACCCGTCGTTGTAACCGGCGGTGGTCCGGGCAGCGCGACGACTTTCCTGTCAATCGATTTGGTCAAGATTGCTCTCGGGCAGGTCGACCTCGGCAATGCTGCGGCAATGTCGCTCGTGTATTATTTGATCACCCTGACCGTGTGTTGGGTCTTCTACACCATCATGACCCAGATTGAACGAAGAAGGGACGCCTGATGCGCCAGGGTCTCGTCCCAAAGTTCATCCTATTCGTTTATCTCGCGTTGCTGATGCTGCCGATCTATTGGCTCGTCAACATGAGCTTGCGGACCAATTCCGACATCATGTCGGGGCTGGAGCTGTGGCCGCATCAGCCGACGCTCGAGAAATACATCGCCATTTTTCATGATCCGAGCTGGGTCCACGCCTTCGGCGTTTCGCTTACCTACGTCGCGATCAACACCATCATTTCGGTGACCGTCGCCTTGCCAGCCGCTTATGCGTTCAATCGCTATGCTTTTGTCGGCGACAAGCACTTATTCTTCTGGCTGCTGACCAATCTGATGGCGCCGGCGGCGGTATTCGCGATGCCGTTCTTCCAGCTCTATTACGCGATCGGTCTGTTCGACACGGTCTGGGCCGTAGCGCTTGCCCACTGCCTATTCAACGTCCCGTTGGCGGTGTGGATTCTCGAAGGGTTCATCGGCGGCGTTCCACGCGAGATCGACGAAACCGCGGCGATTGACGGTTACTCATTCCCACGATTCTTCGTTCGCATTTTTCTCCCCTTGATCGCCAATGGCATCGGCGTCACCGCGTTCTTCTGCTTCATGTTCTCCTGGATCGAGGAATTGCTCGCGACCACTTTGACATCGGCTAACGCACTGCCGTTCGCGGCGGTGATGACCCGCGCCTACTCGGTTTCGGGAATGGATTGGTCGCTACTCTCCGCCGCTGGCGTTCTGACCATGATTCCCGGCGCTGTGGTGATCTGGTTCGTGCGCAATCACATCGCCAGGGGCTTCGCCCTTGGCCGAGTCTAGAGGAGCGGCCGCGATGCTCGCCTGGATGGCCTGGACATGGCAGACAGCCTTGTTCTTCTGCCTGGTGGCGCTGGCGCTGATCATCCTCACCCTGCTGGCAATTTATCGGCCGGAGTCGCCGCGGATCGGCATCCTCCGCTTTCCGACCACGCGAGGCGATCGGTTTTTCGTCACCCTGATCGGATCGGCATTCATTTTCGTCTTCTGGTTGCGGCTCGGCGGGGGCGCCCTCTGGTACCCGCTCGCCGCGTCAGTGGTTTACGGCATCGCAATGTTCCGATTCGCATAGCCGTATCGCGCCCGCTGCGCATGGTGCGCAACGGGCTTCTAAGGGAGGATAAAATGGACGTGAAACGTCGTGACGTTTTGAAGGGAGCCGCGGCGGTAGCCGCCAGTGCGGCGACTGTGGGTGGAGCAGCGATCATCTCCTCCACGCCCAGCTATGCCCAGCAGGTCGATGCAGCAAAAAAATGGATCGACAGCGAGTTTCAGCCATCGACGCTGAGCAAAGACGAGCAGATGGCCGAGATGGAGTGGTTCATCAAGGCGTCCACTCCGTTCAAAGGCATGAAGCTCAGCACTGTTTCGGAAATCCTGAGCATCCATGATTACGAATCGAAGGTCCTCACGAAGGCCTTCGCCGACATCACCGGCATTCAGGTCAGCCACGAGTTGCTCGACGAAGGGAAGCTTGTCGATAAGATCGAAGTCGAAATCCAGTCCGGCAAGCCGATTTACGACTTCTGGATGAACGACTCCGACTTCATCGGCACGCATCCCCGCTACAACGACATCGTGGGCGGATCGCTTACCGATTTCATGGCCAACGACGGCAAGGATGTCACCAATCCGGGCCTCGACCTCCAGGATTTCATCGGTCTGTCCTTCGCGACATTCACTGATGGGAAGCTTTATCAATTGCCCGATCAGCAGTTCGCCAACCTCTATTGGTTCCGGTACGACTGGTTCAAGAAGCCGGAGCTCAAAGCGGCGTTCAAGGCCAAGTTTGGTTACGATCTCGGCGTGCCCGTCAACTGGTCGGCCTATGAAGATATCGCCGATTTTTTCACCAACACCGTGAAAGAAATCGACGGCCAGAAAGTCTACGGTCATATGGACTACGGCAAAAAGGACCCATCGCTGGGTTGGCGCTTCACCGACGCTTGGCTTTCGATGGCTGGCAACGGCGATCGGGGCCTGCCCAACGGCAAGCCAGTGGACGAATGGGGCATCCGCGCGGAGAACGGCATCCCCGTCGGCTCCTCAATCAGCCGGGGCGGCGACGCCAACGGTCCGGCGGCGGTCTATGCGACGACAAAATTCGTCGAGTGGCTGAAGAAATATGCCCCGCCGGAAGCCGCAGGCATGGACTTCCTTGAAGCCGGCGCAGTGCCGGGACAAGGCCACATCGCCCAGCAGATCTTCTGGTACAGCGCGTTCACTCACGCGCTGTCGGAACCCGGTCTTCCGGTCATGAACGCCGACGGCACGCCAAAATGGCGCATGGCGCCCAGCCCGCACGGCGCCTACTGGAAGGAGGGCATGAAGCTCGGCTACCAGGACGTCGGTTGCTGGACGATGCTGAAATACGCGCCGTTGGACCATATCAAGGGCGGCTGGCTCTACGCCCAGTTCTGCGTGTCGAAGACCGTCACGCTGAAAAAGTCGGTGACTTCGCTGCACCTGATCCGTGACAGCGACATTTGGAGCGATGCGATGACGGCGATCGCGCCCAAGGCGGGCGGCCTGGTCGAGTTCTACCGCAGCCCGGCGCGCAAGCTGTGGACGCCGACGGGCGTCAATGTGCCCGAATACGGCAAGCTGGCGCAGGTCTGGTGGCAGAACGTCTCCAAGGCGATCTCCGGCGAAGCGACCCCGCAGCAGGCCATGGACGGCCTGGCGCGCGACCAGGACGCGATCATGGCGCGTCTCGAGAAGTCTGGCGCCCAGGGGGCGCTCGGGCCAAAAATGAACGAGGAAAGAGATCCGGAATATTGGTACGCCAAAGCTGAGAAGGACGGCAATCTGGCGCCCCAGCGCAAGCTCGCCAACGAAAAGCCGCCGGGTGAAACCGTCGACTATGACGAGCTGCTAAAGACCTGGACGCAGACGGCTCAACCTCCCAAAAAGAAGAGCTGACAATTCGGATCGCAAGCGGGGTCGGGCGCAAGCCCGACCCTTTCGTATCCAAGCAGGATTTGCGACCCATGAACGGGCATGTTCTCGTCGTCGACCAGGGCACGACCTCAACGCGTTCGATCGTCTTTGGGCCCGACGCCGCGCTGGTCGCCCTCGCGCAGGAGGAATTCCCCCAGATCTTTCCTCAGCCGGGCTGGGTCGAGCATGACCCGGAATCGCTCTGGCGAACCACGCTCTCGACAGCGCGGCAGGCGCTCTCGAGGGCGGGCGTCGAGCCCAGCGCGCTCGCCGGGCTCGGGATAACAAACCAGCGCGAAACGACGCTGGTTTGGAGCCGAACCACGGGGCGTCCAATCCACAACGCGATCGTCTGGCAGGATCGCCGCACCGCGCCGCTTTGCGCTGAACTCAAGGATCGGGGAGGCGAGACTCTCGTGTCCACGCGCGCCGGCCTGCTGCTGGATCCCTATTTCTCGGCGACGAAGATCGCCTGGATCCTCGACAATGTTCCTGGCGCTCGCGCCGAAGCGGAACGGGGAGACCTAGCGTTCGGCACCGTCGACAGCTTTCTGGTCTGGCGTCTGACCAACGGCAAGGTTCATGTCACCGACGCCACCAACGCGTCAAGGACGCTCCTGTTCAACATACACTCGGGTGCGTGGGACGACGACCTGCTCGATCTTTTCCGAGTTCCGAGGTCGATGCTGCCCGAGGTCCGCGATTGCGCCGCCGAATTCGGCGACACGGCGGCCGAGTATCTAGGCGCTTCGCTCCCCATCCGCGGCATCGCCGGAGATCAACAGGCGGCGCTGATCGGCCAGGCGTGCTTTCGCCCCGGGATGGTGAAATCGACCTACGGGACCGGGTGCTTCGTCCTCGCCAACACCGGCGCGAAGGCTGTCAAGTCCACGCACAAGTTGCTGACGACCATCGCCTACCAGTTCGGCGGCAAGCGCACGTTCGCGCTCGAAGGCTCGATCTTCTCGGCGGGCGCGACCGTGCAGTGGCTGCGCGACGGTCTCGGCATTCTCACGAGCGCCGCGGAAGCGGGCGAATTGGCGGCAAGCGCCGACCCCCAGCAGCAGGTCTATCTGGTGCCGGCGTTCACCGGTCTCGGCGCGCCCCATTGGGACAGCGAGGCCCGCGCCGCGGTTTTCGGGCTGACGCGCGGCGCGACCCGCAAGGAGATCGTGCGCGCGGCGCTCGAGAGCGTCGGCTATCAGACCCGTGACCTCATCGACGCGATGCGCGCCGATTCTAAGGGCCTGTGGGACGGCGAACTCGCGTCCGTCATGCGGATCGACGGCGGCATGAGCGCCAGCGACTGGACGATGCAATTCCTCGCCGACATACTGAACGCGCAGGTCGACCGCCCGGAGATCTTCGAGACCACCGCGCTTGGCGCGGGCTATCTGGCCGGCTGGCGAGCGGGCCTCTACCCCGATCCCGAGCAGTTTTCACTCGCCTGGCGGCGGCAGGCCAGCTTCAAGTCGTCGATGGCGGCGAGCGAACGCGAGTCGCGCTATCGCGGCTGGCGCGACGCCGTCGCCCGCACGGTATTGCGGCCGGAGGTCTAGAATCATGCGGATCGTGTTCCGCTGCGATCCCGCGATCGAGGGTGAGTTGATGCGCCCCGTCGCGGCGCGCGCGGCGCTGCCGGATTGGCTGCGCGCGATGCCGCGGACCGCCTTTTCTGACCTGCATGGGCAGGAGGTGCGAACGGTCAAGCAATGCCCGCCCTTCGTCGACGCGATGTCGCATGGCTTCATCATTCCGCTGCCCTGCGACGTGACGGTGCGCGACGGCGTACTGTCCTGGGATTGGGATCATCCCGCGCTGACCGTCGAAGCCCATCCGCGCTCTCCGGTCAGCTTTCATGTTCCCGCTCAAGTCGCCGGAACGCCTTTTTATGATCCCCACGTTGCGATCGTGAAGTTCAATAGCTTCTGGACGATCGAGCTTGAGCCAGGCCATTCGTTGTTTGCCACTCATCCCGTCAATCGAGGGGATCTGCCGTTCCGCTTGTTGACCGGGGTCGTGGATTGCGACCGCTTCACCGATGTCGGCATATTATTCCCGGCGGTCTGGACGGATGCGAATTTCGAAGGCGTCCTGCCTCGCGGCACCCCGATCGCGCAGTGCTTCCCGATCGTGCGCGAGTCGCTCGAGCTTCAATTCCAGCCTTTCTCGACGGAAGAAGCCAAGCGCTACGAGTCGACCGCGACAATGCTGCTCTCGCATCCCGGCGCCTATCGCCGGCGATTTCGCGTGCGACGCGAGCGATCAGGCTTCAAGCGACCGTCGCAGTCGAGCTAGGTTCAACCACAGCCGACCTTTCTTGGCGGACGTCAGCGCCTGGGCGATGCGGCCGAACGCATTGGGTTGAAGCCGTATCGCGTTTCGATAGGAATCCATGGCGGCGTCGAGATCGCCGGTATTCTGCAGATTGAGTCCAAGGTTGACGTGAGCTTCAGGAACGTCCGCCTGCGCCTCGACGCTCCGCCGATAGGCCATGATCGCGCCCGGCGTGTCGCGCAGGTCTTCGCAGACCAGTCCGAGCGCGAACCAGGCGCGGCCATCGCCAGGCTTTAAACTCACCGCTCGCTCAAGCTCGACGCGCGCCAATTTCAGTTCACCCGTCTGTCGCAGGCACGATCCAAGCGCCACTCTCGCTTCGACGAGATCGGGGGCCGCCTCGACTGCCCGTCGAAAGCTGACGATCGCCTCCCCCGGACGGCCGATCGCTTGTAGAGCCGCGCCCAATCGCGCGTGATCCGATGGAATCGCGGAAGATTCGGCCGCGCGCGCGAAGGCGAGAGCCGCCGCTTCGGGTTGGCCAGCCTTGCGGAGAGCATTCCCAAGCTCGCGCCAGCCGTCGACAAAGCTCGGAAAACGGAGCAACAGGTCATCAAAGACCGATGACGCTTTCGCATCGCCCGAACTCGATGAGCGTCACACAAGCCAGGAAGGCAGGCTCTGGCCGATCGGGGGCCAGGCGGCCGGCGCGCTCCAACAATATTCTCGCCTGCGCGACCTCTCCCGCCGCACGCGCCGCACGCGCCGCAACGATCAACGTCGGCGCATGATCGGGGCGCAGGGTCAGGCTCGAGTTCGCCGAGCGCATAGCATCGCCAATCCGCCCGCGCCGGAGCGCGATCGTCGCGGCGAGTTGATGCGCCGCCGGGTCATGCGGAGCCGAACCCAGGATCCGATTGCAGAGAACCTCTGCCGCTTCGAACCTCCCGACGCGCAGTTCAGCAAGAGCGCTCTCGATCGCAGAGTGTCTGGTTTCTGTTGGCTTTGTCATCGAATCCGGAAGCATAGCATCCCGCTGGCCGAGAGGGTCGCGAATTTCCAGCGTCCGAGACGATCAGCTGCGTTCGCCCGGCCAGAGAAAAGTTGGAGCCAAGAGACCGCCGAACAAATGATCGACTGCGGACGAATAAATGATCGACTGCGGTGTTTGGTCTAATGGACAACTCCGGCTAACAACATGGCGAGCAAGATCAATCGGTTCGATGACCCTCGCGGCGCCTTAAGGGCCGAGGAGCGCGTGTCAGCGGGCCCAGTGCGGGAAGAGTTGCCCGAGGCGGCCCCCTTCGAACGAACAGGCGGCCAAGAGGTCATGGTCGAGGTTGGGCTGCGCTTTCAACGCGCCTTCATCAACATTGACGACCCTCTTGTCCGTGAGGCCCTCGTCAAACTCGTCGCGGGAGAGCGTCGCACTTTCGACGGCGCCGGCTACCTGCCAATGACGATCCCCATGTTCCCCCCCGACATCCTCGTCCGCGCCGCCGCGCTCATCATTCGCTATCGCGGCGCAGGCTTGATGGTCGCGACGGCGGAATCGTGCACCGGCGGGCTCATCGCCGGGTTGCTCACCGAGATTCCCGGCTCGTCGAACGTGGTCGAGCGCGGCTTCGTCGTCTATTCCAACGCGGCCAAGGAGGAGCTTCTCGGCGTTCCGGCCGCAACGCTCAAGCGACATGGCGCGGTCAGCGAAGAGACGGCGCGGGCGATGGCGGAAGGCGCCCTGGCGCGCTCCCGCGCCGATGTCGCGGTCAGCGTCACCGGGGTCGCCGGGCCGGACGGCGGGACTGCGGCGAAGCCGGTCGGCCTCGTCCATTTCGCCTGCGCCCGGCGCGGCGCGCCCACTCTCGCGAGGAAAGAGCGGTTCGGCGACATCGGCCGCGAGGCCGTGCGCCTCGCCTCGGTCAGGGTCGGGCTCGATTTGCTCGAGGCGGCGGCCAGCTGAGACGGGCGCCAACAAAGGCTTCATCAATCGCTCGGCGGCCTTGGCCGACTTGACCGGGGCCACATGCTCGCTGTCGAGCGATCGCGGGGACGCCTGACCGTGCGCCGGACAGCGTCGATGATTTGGACAAGCCTGGCGAACGGTCCATTTCCCCGATGGTGTTCACTTCAACTCATCACGAAAAGCGTTAATGAGCCGGGTCGCAATGATGGTATTTCCATATGCATTGAAATGGGTATCTCCAGGAGTAAAATATTTGTTGAGAAATTCTTGGTTTTTCGCGGCTCCGTGGTCGCCGGCATAAAAATCCTGGAAATGATCTATGAACAATGTACATCCCTGTGACAGACACCAATCCCGCCAGATTGTCATGCCAACACTTACAGGACTGTCATATATCGTCTGATCCGGCCAAGGAGCGACTGCGACCGAGAATTTAATGTTTTGCTCTCGCAGCAGTTCGGCGAGCGCGGTCATGTTGTCCATCGCCTTCCTGACCCCGCCGCTGACGCCCATTTCTCCATATCCGATTGGAAGGTCTCCATAAATTGTCCAGCTGCTGCGGACAAGCTTGAGCTGTCTCGACATATCTGAGAACGTGCCTCGTCCGTGTCGAACTATCATTGCGTATAGTGTATAGAATTTGTTAATTATGTTTCTGGAGACCAAAAAATTGGTGTGGAATATTTGCATTAGGAGCGGTTCCTGGTCCGGATAGACTATCGTCTTGATATCCGGGTCGCCAACATGCGCGCCAAAATCGGGAACAGCTTTGTTATGGACGACATTGCCGGCGCTATCGGTAACGTAGGCGGCGGCTTCGTCCTGAATATCGGAGATGTCAACGTAGATAATGACATGATCGAATCGGATTCCCTCGTTAAGTAGACGTTGGATCTGTCGTAGATAGATACTCGGGGAATAGGACCTGACGCCGGCATTGAGCACATCGACGTTTGGGTAGGCTGCCGCAAAAAGGCCGACATAACTTTCTTCCCAGGGGCGTCCTAGCCCCTCGGTGCCTGAATCCCCAACAAAGACTACTCTATGGGGCTTTTTGGAGATCGGCTCTACCTGTCGCGCTGTGGCGTCCCGCAAACCGAGCGAGTTCGTGTAGATGTAGTAACGGCTGGGTCCCCAAACAGCCTGCGCGTGCGAGATGTTGGGAGCAAAAGCGTGATTCAACTGTTTGTCGTAAATCTCAAACACATCTGGCAATAATCGATATTTTAGGCTTGTATGACTGATAACGAAATCGATAGCAAAGAATAGGACGATTGTTATGATCGCGTTGATGCTTATGGCGCGGAGATGTTGTCTCATAGTCGCTTCCGAACCATCATGCGGGTCCATAGAACTCGGCGGCCGCACGTTCAATAGAGTTCAAAGCGTTTTTGGAATCAAGCTTGAGATTTGGATTTTGCCCGACCTCGTCCAGCACTGGCTGGCCGCTCACCAGCGTTTCGATCCCGGCGCTATGAAAGTGGAAGGCGTCGTCCGGCGCGCCGGCAATCGGTTCGCCGCGAGCGCTGAAACTGATGTTGACCACCACCGGGCAGTCGGTGAGGCGTCATAGCGCGGGTTCCTCTGCGAATGGACCGAATTCTCCCGATGACCTCAAACGGCTGGGTCATTGATGATCCGCTTTCGCGCCAAATCGTTTCGCCAGGCGCTCGCGCCGCTTAACGACCACCTCGTATTGTTCGCGTGGCCAATCCTTGTAGTAATCCGTTCGGAGAAGCGCCTCGGAGCCGGACAAGACGGCGTCCAGGCGGTTCGCCACGACGATGAAGTAGGGAGAGTTGTCGGACGAATCGGGGTAACGGCTTTTCATCGTTTTCGTAACGCCGGGATTGAGAAACACATTGTCGGGAATGAGCTCCGCATTGAGCGTGTCGACGTAATCGCTGATGCCCCACTGAAATTGAACCCTCGGCGGAAACGCCATCACCCGCGTCGAAAGCGTTGGCGTGTCGCGCAGCTCGATCGACTTTTCACGGATGAACGCTCGGACTTCGCCCTTTTGATAAACCTTCACGTCCACCCGCCCGGCGAGCATGGCGGCGCGCGCGAAAGGACACGGCGGAAACTTGCCATTGTAAAACGCATTGTTGACGGTCACGAAGGTTTTCAGCCACGCCCAGATGTCGTCACCGACAAGCGAGTCGATCGCCGCCGCCGTTACGTCCTCATCGACAACGGAGCCGACCGCCGCTCTCATGCTCACGGATTGCTTTCGCCCTGAAAGTTCGAGGCTTTGCTCGGCTTTGTCCAGCACGGCGTCGCCAATCACCAGCATCTCGATCTCGGCGCCCATGAAGCACCGGAAGGCGTCTTCCGGCGTGCATACAATCGGTTCGCCGCGAACGCTGAAGCCAGCGTTGACCACCACCGGGCAGCCGGTCAGGGCTTTGAAACGGGAAATCAGGGCATGGTAGCGCGGGTTGGTCTCGGAATGCACGGTTTGGATCTGCGCCGCAGCATCGACGTGCGGGACTTCCGGGATCTCGAACAACCCCAGTTTCGGTGTTATTGTCCGCCGGCGAGGCTCCTTGGCTGGCGCGGCGAGCAGTCCGTAGGGACTGTCGCAATCAAGATCGAACCAGCCGGCCAAGTCCTCCCGCAGCACGGAGAACGCGAACGGCCCGAAGCGCGCGCCGATTTTGTGCATCGCCTGCGAGCGCGGATCGCCGAGGATCGAGCGCGCGCCGAGCGTCTGCGGCCCAAACTCCATGCGGCCCTGGAACCAGCCGACTACCTTGCCGTCCGCCAGGGCGCGGGCGGCGGCCTCGATGGCTTCGCCTTCCTTGAGCGCACGATACTTGGCTCCCACCGCGGCAAGGCGGCGTTCAATGTCGGTCTTCGAGAAGCTCGGGCCGAGATAGGCGCCGCGCATGCCGTCGCCGGCGTTGGTGGCGCGTCGCGGCCGGCCCGCCTCCTGGCTCCATGCGGCCAAGGCCGCGCCAAGCGCCCCGCCGACGTCCCCAGCCGCCGGCTGAATCCAGACGTTTGCGAACTTAGCGTCGCGCAAGATCTTGCCGTTGGCGATACAGTTGAGGGCGAGGCCGCCGGCAAGGCAAAGGTTCTTGCAGCGGGTTTCGGCCGCAAGCGAACGGGTAAGGCGCAGCATGACCTCATCCGTGACCGCCTGGATAGACGCCGCGAGGTCCATGTGCCGCTGCTCAAGCCGCTCGTCGGGCCGGCGCGCCGGCGCGCCGAACAGCGCGTCAAAGCGCGCGTTCGTGGTCTTGAGACCGGTGCAGTAATCGAAATAGTCCATATGGAGGCGAAACGAACCGTCCGCCTTCACGTCGATCAGATTGTCGAGGATGGCGGTGACGTATTTGGGCTCGCCGTACGGAGCGAGACCCATGAGCCTCGATTCGCCGGAGTTGATCTTGAAGCCGACGTATTCGGTGAAAGCCGAATAGAGAGAGCCCAACGAATGGGGAAAGTGGATCTCCTTGAAGATCGCAAGCGTATTGTCGCGCCCGACGGCGGCCGTCGTGGTCGCCCATTCGCCAGCGCCGTCGACGGTGAGCACGACCGCCTCGTCGAACGGCGATGGGTAGAAAGCCGAGGCGGCGAGGCTGAAATGGTGCTCCGCGAACAGGAGCTTGGAGGCCTCGGCGAGCGCCGGATCAAAGTCGGCGAGGTTCTTCTTCACCATGTCCTTCTGGAACAGCTTCTCGGGGATCCAGATCGGCATCCCCTTGCGGAATGAGTTGAATCCGCGCGGCGCGAAGGCGATGTAGGTCTCCAACAGGCGCTCGAATTTCAGGAACGGCTTGTCGTTGAAAGCAACGCGGTCGACATCCGATCCTTTGATTCGCGCCGCTTCGAGGCAGTATTGGATGGCGTTCACCGGGAAATTGTCGTCGCGCGACCTGCGGGAGAAGCGTTCCTCCTGCGCCGCCGCGACGATCTCGCCGTCGCGGATCAGAACCGCAGTGCTATCGTGATGGAATCCGGAAATACCGAGGATATTCATTACCCTCTCCCCACTTCAGAAGAGTGTCCATGTAAAGGGTCCCACTGCGTAAGCCCTGGACAAGACAATCAATCCTCCGAAAGTAAGCATCATAGTTAAAATCAGCGCCAACTAGAGTTTCTTGCGGACGCTCGGAAATTCCCGCTGTTCGATGACGAGATGGCGAATCTCCCTTGAGCGTCCTAGAACTGCCTGTGCATCGATCCCAGCGCAGGTCCCGGCGGGTCGCGCTTGATCCAATAGCTCTCCGCGGCGGAATCGCACTTCAGTCGCAACAGGTCCCTGCCGGTGGCGCGCAAGAAGAGCCCCATCGGCACAAACGCGATCACGTACAGCACGCCCATGACAACTGGACTGACCACTTGATTGAGCAACAGCCCGAGTCTGAACCAAGCCTTGTTGACCGGGCGCAATATTGCGGGAGCAAGGAAGGCGAGCGCGAGAAAAACGACCGCGATCGCCAGCGCCCACCAGCGCGGCCCAGCCCGGTGCATCACCGTGGGCGCCAAGCCGATCAGCGAAAACACCACTCCGAACACGATGCCAAAGGCCCGTTCGGAGCCGGGCTTCAAGTCGCGATGGGACGAGATTGGCTCGTGGATTGACAAGTATCACCCCCCCAAAAACAACCAACCCTAAGCAGGCTCGCCGTCCTCTATCGGCGCTCGCTATTTCTTAAAACCTGAAGATCGAGATGATTGGCCCCTACCATCGTTTCCCAACGGAAAGTGTTTCATTTTCGTCTAAATGTCAACAATAATGCGTAATAGAGCTGCCGATCCCTTGGCAGCGCCGGAAGAGGGCGCTCTCGCCCAGGCCGCCGCGGGACCATGCTGATCTATCGTACGGGGGAAACAACCAAAACCAAACCCGCCGCGAGGAAGACCAAATTTGGTTTTCTTCCGTGAATTCTGGGATTTCAACGGATCATGCTCGAATGGGCAGGATTCTCCATTCTCTCCATGCGCGCCGCGAGGCCGTCTCGCCGGGCGCGGTTCAATCCGGCGCATCGGAAAAAATATGGCGCGGAATTCTAATTCTTGAAAACGGACTGGCCGCCTGATCCCCAACGCTCCGGCCGCCTGATCTCGATGTTTAGTCCCGGCATCTGCTGGAGCGGATTCAGTCTGAATCCTTGAGGCTCGACTGTCCATCGCTTGCAGACGAACTTGAAGGAGGCGAAGCCTTTGAGGGTCTTGAGCTTTCGGGCGAAATTTTAGGCGTCGACGAAGCCGCGCAGATGAGTCCGCCCGCCACGATTACGAAAAGCGCAATGAAATCAATGGTCGTTAGCCGACATGAAACGCCGGATGCCGCCAGGGATTTGTGCTGATGTGGTTGCTAATTGGTTGCTAGGCCTGACGCATGCTTTTCCCGCCGTAAGCAGCTTAGTGCCTTGCCTTAATGTCGTCGCTAACGGGAAGGCCGAGGTTCCGCCAAAAGGCCACCAAGCAGGCGTCGCAAATCGGTTCGTCGTTTAAGGGCAATTTGTCCAGGCAAGCGCGGAAAGCCTCCCTCTCGCTGCGCCACATCCGCGAGCAAACTACGCAATGGTCCTCATCGACAAAGTCCGGCATGTTTCCAATAGAACCCGATTGCTCTTGGCGCCGCAAGCGGCGTTAACCGCTACGGCCCACGTTGCGTTACTGGACAGTTACCCCGCTTCGCGCTTTGATCGGAGCGGGTCCATCGACGGCGATGCGCGCAGTCGGGGAGGTTGGGTGAAGTGCAGGTCAAGGGAGGCGCGGTCACCTCCATTGAAAATTTATAATTTTTGCTCCCCGTCCCTGTTGGCGAGCGCGCGAAGGCGTTTTTTGCCCCCGGCCGGGGTAGGGGAGGGTCAACGCGACGGCAATTCAAACGCGACGGGCTAGAGGAATAGGCCCGTTGGTTGCTATTTGGCAGCTAGATGCCTAGGCCCCGAAGTCAGCTATGGCGTAACTCGTTGATTTTGTTGGCGTCCCGGAGAGGACTTGAACCTCTGGCCCCAGGTTTAGGAAACCTGTGCTCTATCCAGCTGAGCTACCGGGACTCTTGATTGACGCCGCCGCCAAACACTCTGGACAAGGCCGCGCGCCGCGCGGCAAGGCCCTTAGCATGATTTTCCGCCCCGCGCACCGCCGCCTTGGGCCGGTCCCGCCCTCGAGCGCGGCGTCGCTCCGTCTCGCTCTCGCGACGCTCATAGTCGTGGCTGTCGCCGATCCAGGCTTTGCGGCATGCGGGCGCCCGGGCGGGCGGGTTCAAACGGTCGGCGTTGATCAACGCCTCGATATTGCGCTCAGCGACGGCAGGACGGTGAGGCTCGCGGGCCTGGATCCGCCCAATCCCGACCGCGGAGCGCCCGAAGCCGCTGAAGCCGCACGAGATTTCCTGAACCGGCGCCTTCTCGGCCGGGACGCGGACCTCGTCGTCCTAGCCGGAGCGCCCGACCGCTGGGGGAGAACGGTCGCTGACCTCAGCCTCCCCAATTCGACCGTTGGACTGGCCGGTTCGACCGCGGCGGCGCTGCTGGCGGAGGGCTACGCCCGCGTGCGCCCGGAGTTCGAGACGCGCGGCTGCGCCGCCGAACGGCTCGTGATCGAGGACGGCGCACGTCGCGCGGCCTTGGGGATATGGCGCGATCCCGAGTTCGCTGTGATCCAGTCGTCCGATTCGGGGGGGTTGCGCCGCCGTAACGGCAGGTTCGTTCTCATCGAGGGAATCGTGCGCAGGGTTGGCTTTACCCGCTCTCGCCTCTATCTTGAGCTTGTTCCCCATGACGGTCCGACGATCGTGATGGCGCGCAAACTGGAGTTGACCTTGGCGCGAGAAGGGCGACCGGTCGGCGCGCTGGTTGGACAGACGATCCGGGCGCGCGGCGCGCTGGACGACCGGTTTGGCCCAAGAATCGAGGTGGACGAACCGGCGATGATCGAGATTGCCCATCGCGCCGACGCGTCAGGAGAAGCGGGACACTAGGCATGAGCGGCCCACCGGATAGTCTGGGACGGACCGCCGCGCCCCGGCGCGGGCGGCGCGCGCTCGCGGCGCTCGCCGCCGCGTTCGCTTTCAGCCTGGCGGCGTGCGCGACGATCGATCCGCCGCCGTCACCAGCGAGCGTCGCCCCGGCCGCCGCTCCGCACGCCGTCGGCGGCGCGCTGGTCAGCCCGGAGCGCAAGCGTCTGATCGACGCGTTCGGCGGGGTCTATGCCGATCCGGCGGCCGAGGCCTATCTCAACGGGGTCCTGGTCAAGCTCGCTCCAGCCTCGGACCCCGTAGGGCAGCCCTACCGGGTGACGATTCTCAACTCACCGATCGTCAACGCCTTCGCGCTGCCCTCCGGCGATATTTTCGTCACCCGCGGCCTTCTCGCCCTCGCCGACGACACCTCCGAAATCGCCGCCGTCATGGCCCATGAGATCGGCCACGTGACCGCCCGCCACGCCGCCCAGCGGGCGGAGTTCGAGAAGACAACGGCGTTGTTCACCAAGGTGAACGCGCAATTGCTTGCCCAGCGCCAGGCGCAGGACGAGGCCGAGGCGCGCTCGAAGCTGGCGATCGCGAGCTTCTCCCGCCAGCAGGAATTCGAGGCCGATCAGATCGGCATCAGGACCATCGCCAGGGCGGGATACGACCCCTACGCCGCGGCCCGATTCCTCACCGCGCTTGGCGAATGGAGCGCGCTTCGCGCTTCGGTTTCCGGCGCCGGGTCCGCCGACCGCCCCGACATGATGGCGACGCACCCGTCCACGCCCGAGCGTATCGCCCAGGCGACCGAGGAAGCGCGGCAGTTCGGGCCGCCGGGGACCGGCGAAACCGGGCGCAACGCCTATCTCGCCGCCATCGAAGGCGTCGCCTTCGGCGACGACCCCTCGCAGGGCGTCGTGCGCGACAACGCGTTCATTCACCCGAAACTCGGTTTCGCCTTCAGCGCGCCGGACGGCTTCACGCTCGACAACCAGTCGGTGGCGCTGATCGGCGTTGGCCAAACTGGCGGCGAGGCCCTGCGCCTCGACAGCGTCGCCATCGCGGAATCCACTCCCGTCGCGAGCGCGATCGGTTCGGGCTGGATCGAGGGCGTCCAGACGACAGCGATCGAACCCAAGCGGATCGCCGGCCTCGAAGCAGCGACGGCGGTCGCCCAGGGCCAGCAGTGGAGTTTCCGCCTTGGAGCCATTCGCCTGAACGGCCGCCTCTACCGCCTGATTTTCGCCGCCCATTCGCTTTCGCCAACGGTCAATTCGCGGTTCATGACCTCGCTCGAACTCGTTCCATCTCATCAACGCTGAGGACTCGGCTCTCGCCGCGCCGCAGAGGATCAAGATCGTCGAGGCGGCGAGCGGCGACACCGCCGAATCGCTCGCCGCCCGAATGGCCTTCCTGCCGCGGTCGGTCGACCAGTTCGTGATTCTCAACGGCCTCGACCGAGGCGCCGCGCCCGTTCCCGGGCAACGCTACAAGATCGTCGTCCAATGAGCGGCGAAGCCTCGAGCGCAAAGAAGCGCGCGCGGCTGTCCGGCCGTCTCATCGTCGCGACCCACAATCCGGGCAAGCTCATGGAGATCCGCGAGCTCATGACGCCCCATGGCGTCGAGGCGCTCAGCGCCGCGGAGCTCAATCTCGAGGAGCCCGAGGAGACCGGATTGACCTTCCGCGACAACGCCGTGCTGAAGGCCGAGGCCGCCGCGCGCGCTTCGGGGATTGTGGCGCTGGCAGACGATTCAGGGCTTTGCGTCGAGGCGCTCGGCGGCGCGCCGGGAATCTATTCGGCGCGCTGGGCGGGGGACAGCAAGGATTTTGGCCCCGCCATGGCTCGCGTCGAGTGGGAGCTCAGGGCGCTCGCCGCGCCGCCGCCGTGGCGGGCTTCCTTCGTCAGCGTTCTCGCCCTCGCCTGGCCGCAGGGCGCGCTCGAGACTTTCGAAGGGCGGGTTAATGGCGCCCTCGTTTTCCCGCCGCGCGGGACGGCCGGGTTCGGCTACGATCCGGTCTTCCTTCCCGACGGCCATGACCGCACCTTCGGGGAGATGAGTTCCGAGGAGAAGCATGGGATTCCGGCCGACGGCTCGCTCGCGCTTTCGCATCGCGCCCGCGCATTCCAGAAGCTCGCGCGCGCCCGGCTCTGAGCGGCTGCCTCCGGCCCAGCGCAACACAATCAAAGCCGCGCGCGGGAATGCGGGACGGCTTCTTCAACAATTCGTGACCGCACCGCAATTTCGCAGACGCCTCCGGCGAATTCTCGACATTGCGTAGCGAGAGGGCGTATCCTGCGGGAACATCATCACGACCTCGCGATCACTTCGGGCGAACCGCTGAATTATCGCAATAGGTTGACGCTGCGGCGAGCCGAGCGTGGCTCGGATGAGGCTTAATCCCGTTCGGAGAACAAGCATGTCCATAACCATAGAGGTCAACGGACAGCGCGAAACGGTCGACGTCGCGCCCGACACGCCGCTGCTCTGGACCTTGCGCGATGTGATCGGCCTCACCGGGACCAAATTCGGCTGCGGGATCGCGCAATGCGGCGCGTGCACGGTGCACATCGACGGCGAGCCGGTGCGTTCCTGCATGCTGCCGGTGGGCGCAATCGGCGACCGCAAGGTGACGACCATCGAGGGCGTTGGCGCAACCGAAGAGGGACGCAAGATCCAGAAGGCCTGGCTAGGTCTCGAAGTGGTGCAATGCGGCTACTGCCAGTCCGGGCAGATCATGTCCGCCGCCGCGCTCATCGCGAAGACACCCGATCCGAACGACGCCGACATCGACGCGGCGATGGCGGGAAACATATGCCGCTGCGGCACCTATGTGCGCATCCGCGCCGCGATCAAAGAAGCCGCGCATTCGGCCTGAGGAGGCTCGCCAATGACCCGATCCTCGTTCCCACTGGCGCATTCACTCGCCGCGCAATGCTGAAGGCGACGGTCGCCAGCCGGCGGCGGCCTCATGCTTGGCGTCTCCATTCCGCGGCTCGCGCCAGCTCTCGCGGATGAGCCGAACGCGGATTTCGCGGCCAACGCCTTCATTCGCATTGACCCAGACAGCAAGGTCACCTTCACGATCCCGCAGGTGGAGATGGGGCAGGGGGTCTACACGTCTCTCTCCATGATCCTTGCCGAGGAGCTCGACGCGCCATTCGAGAGCGTGACGGTCGTCGCTGCGCCGCCCGATGACAAGCTCTACGCCAATCCGCTTCTGGGTTTCCAGGCGACCGGCGGCTCGACCTCCGTGCGCGCGTTCTGGAAGCCGATGCGAGTAGCCGGCGCGGCCGCACGCGCGATGCTGATCGAGGCCGCGGCGGCGAAGTGGAGGGTCGATCCGGCCTCGTGCCGGACGGAGAACGGCGAGGTCATTCACGATGCGAGCGCGCAGAAGGCGGCTTATGGCGAACTCACGCAGGCCGCCGCCGGACTGACCCCGCCGCAAGATCCTCCGCTCAAGTCGCCGGCGAACTTCAAGCTCATCGGCAAGTCGCTCAAGCGCCTCGACACGCCCGACAAGGTGAATGGCAAGGCCGTCTACGGCATCGACGCGAGGCCGCCGGGCGTGAAGATCGCCACGCTTGCGAGCTGTCCGGTCTTCGGCGGCAAGGTCGCCCACGTCAATGACTCGCCCGCTCACAATGTGCCAGGAGTGCGGCAGGTCGTCGTTCTCGACGATCTCGTCGCGGTCGTCGGCGATCATATGTGGGCCGCCAAGCAGGGCCTCGCAGCGCTCGACGTCACCTGGGACGAAGGGCCGAACGCCACGATCTCGACCGCCGACGTTCTGGATGGCCTCGTCGCGGCGAGCGAGAAAGCGGGCGCGGTCGCGAAATCGACCGGCGACATCGCCAAGGGCTTGGGCGAGGGAACGAAAGTCGAGGCGACTTATCACGTTCCGTTTCTCGCCCACGCGCCGATGGAGCCAATGAACTGCACGGTGCATGTGCAGCCTGACGGCTGCGAAATCTGGGTCGGCAATCAGGTCCTTGCGCGCACGCAAGCGATCGCCGCGCAGGTGACGGGCCTTCCGCTCGAGAAGGTCATCGTCCACAATCATCTGCTCGGCGGCGGCTTCGGCCGGCGCCTCGAGGTCGACTACGTCGCCAAGGCCGTGCGCATCGCGCAGAAGGTCGACGGGCCCGTCAAAGTCATCTGGACGCGTGAGGAGGACATCCAGCAGGCCCTCTACCGGCCATTATATTTCGATCGCTTCGCCGCAAGCCTCGCCAACGGCAGGATCACGGCCTGGAGCCATAGAATCGCCGGTTCCTCCGTCATGGCGCGCTGGCTGCCGCCGGCCTACAAGGACGGCGTCGACATCGATGCGGTCGACGGCGCGATCGACGTTCCCTACGACGCGCCGAACATTCATGTCGAATATGTTCGCGCCGAACCGCCTGGGGTGGCGACCTGCTTCTGGCGGAGCGTCGGCCCGGGACATAATATCTTTGTCGTCGAGAGCTTCGCTGACGAGCTCGCGCACGCCGCGGGGCAGGATGGGGTCGCCTTCCGCCGCGCGCATCTGGCGAAGGAGCCGCGGCTTCTCGCCTGCCTCGATCTCGCCGCCGAGAAGGCCGGGTGGGGCGGCGCGCTTCCCGCGCGGGTTGGACGCGGGGTCGCTTGCCAAAGCGTGTTCGGCTCGTATGTCGCGGCGGTCCTCGAGGCGGAGGTCGACGCCAATGGCGAGATCGCGATCCGCCGCGTGACGGCTGCGGTCGATTGCGGAACGGTCGTCAATCCTGACAGCGTCGAGGCGCAGATCCAGGGCGGCCTCATCTTCGGCCTCACCGCTGCGCTCTACAATGAGATCACTCTCGCCAAAGGACGGGTGCAACAGAGCAACTTCAACAATTATCGAATGATGCGCATCAATGAGGCGCCGGCCATCGAGGTTCATCTCATTCGGAACGGCGAGGGGCCGGGCGGCATAGGCGAGCCGGGGACTTCGATCGCCGCGCCGGCGCTGGTCAACGCGCTCTTCGCCGCGACCGGAGTCCGGCTCCGCAGCCTGCCGGTCGACCGAAGGCTGCTCGCGTTGAGGAAAGCGGCGTGAGAAGGCTCTGGCGCATCCTGCTCGCGGCGGCGGCGCTCGTGGCCGTCGCGGTCCTCGGATTTGTCGCCTGGACAGTGTTTGGCCCCGGGCCCACCGACTTCGCGGGGCGCGACCGGGTCGCGCTCGCCGACTATAAGGCAGCCGATCCCACCGGCGTGCCGGCAAGCCTCAAGGACGCGAGCCTCATCGACCGGGGCCGTTATCTCATCCGCGCCGCCGATTGCGAGGCCTGCCACACCGCGATCGGCGGGCAGCCTTTCGCCGGCGGACGGAGCTTCGTCCTGCCCTTCGGCGCGATCTACTCCACCAACATCACGCCCGACAAAGAGACCGGCGTCGGCCAGTACACCGACGCGGATTTTCTCGCGGCCGTGCGTCGCGGCGTGCGGCGCGACGGCGCGCCCCTCTACCCGGCGATGCCTTTCGCGAGCTACACGTACCTGACCGACGCCGACGCGCTCGCCATCAAGGCTTATCTGTTCAGCCTCGAGCCGATCCACGCGCCCGCCATTCCCAACACCTTCGTCTTTCCCTTCGACCAGCGCTGGTCGATGGCGATATGGGCGCTGCTCTTCAACGCTGACCGGCGGTTCGAGCCGCACGCCGACCGGAGCGCCGAATGGAACCGTGGCGCCTATCTCGTCGAGGCTCTCGCCCATTGCGGCGAATGCCACACGCCGCGAAGTCTCTTCCAGGC
The DNA here is from genome assembly GCA_963761435.1 of uncultured Alphaproteobacteria bacterium. GTDB lineage: Bacteria > Pseudomonadota > Alphaproteobacteria > Rhizobiales > Beijerinckiaceae > Roseiarcus. Next base: position 64,688 of record CAVXHJ010000026.1, read on the forward strand.
GCTCGACGAGCGCCGCAAATTCGCCGGCGCGGTCACGGGCGGCTGGCGGGCCTACAACATCACGAGCGATCCCACGAGCGGGGTGGGCGACTGGACCGACGCAGAGCTCGCGCACTATCTCGCGACAGGACATGCCGAAGGAAGCGGAACGGCCGCGGGGCCGATGGGCGAGGCGGTCGATCTCAGTCTCGTTCATCTGACCAGCGAAGACATCGCCGCCATGGTCGCCTATCTGCGCACCGTGCCGCCGATCGCCAGTCCGGACCTGCCGGCGCCTCGGCCGCCGAGCGCCATTGTGGCGAACGTGTCGGGTCACGAGGATAACCGGCTCGGCGAACAGATTTACGCTGAGGCCTGCGCGAGCTGTCACGGATGGAAAGGGGAAAGCCCGATCTCCGGCCTCGCGACAATCGCGGGGAGTCGCTCGGTCAACGATCCGTCCGGCGTCAATGTCGCGCAAATCATCCTGTTCGGCGGAGGCCGGAAGCCCGGCGAAGCCGGGATGGCGATGCCGTCTTTCGGCGATGCCTATTCCGACGCGGAGATCGCCGCAGTCGCCAACTTCGTGACAGCGCGCTTCGGCGCCGGCTCGCGCCTGACGCCCGAGAACGTCGCCGCGCTCAGGCTTACCCACTGACGGCGTTCGGAGCCGTCGCCGTCCGCGAGGCCGTCGACCAATGACCGCTATTTGCGTGCTCCTGCCGTCCGCCCTCCATCCCTTGGAGCGACATCCGCGGTCGTCTAGCCAACCACAAGGTCCGCACAGGTGAGAAACTAGAGTGCGATGCAGCTCTATGTCTGGGAGCAATTCAAGCTATGATGCTGTCGACTGGTGTAAGGCCATAAGGGGAAACGTAAGTTGACAGAAATCATGTTGAACGCAAGGCCCTCCCCAATTTCAATCGATCCAGAAAGGACCGCAGTCATTGTCGTGGATATGCAAAACGACTTCGGCTCCAAGGGCGGAATGTTCGACCAGGCGGGACTCGATATTTCCGGCATTCAAAAGGTGATTGATCCAACCGCGAGAACTCTCGCAACCGCTCGCCGCGCAGGCATCAAGGTAATCTACCTCAAGATGGCCTACCTCCCCGACTTGTCGGATATGGGCGCTCCCGACTCGCCGAACCGGGTTCGGCATCTGGCGGTGCTCGGTGTCGGGCAGATGATCAAGAATCCCAGCGGCCAAGCCTCGCGGATTCTGATCCGTGACACCTGGGGTACGGATATCGTCGATGATCTGAAACCAGAGGCTACGGACGTCGTCATATACAAAAATCGATTCAGCGGATTCTATCAAACCAAGTTGGATGCGATTCTCAAGACGGCGGGCGTCAAACACATCATCGTCACTGGATGCACGACGAGTGTCTGCGTCGAGTCGACCGTTCGCGACGCTTACTTCAGGGACTATCATTGCGTGCTGCTGACGGATTGTTCGAGTGAGCCCATTGGTAAGGATGAGGTCCGGAGCAATCACGAAGCGTCGATCTTGGTGATCGAAATGTGCTTCGGCTGGATCTCTACTTCCGAACATTTCGCGAAAGCTTTTCAGTAGCGCGCGAAACCCCAAGAAAACCCCAAGAGCAGTGCGCTCACCGCACGGCCGGAGTCGATGTTTATCGGTCATTGCAGAGACTGTGGAGCGCCGGCATGCCCTGCGGAATGGCCGGTATTTGCGCATTCTCGCCATTGGCGCGCGCGTCGAACCGGCGAATCGCCGAAGAGCGCTCGACGTTGCAGCCGTCGATGGACTTTGACTCTAATCCCAACCTGCGATTCGAGGGTGGCCGCGAGCGCCGGCTTCTGGCAAGGAAAGGGCCGCCCGAACCGGGCGGACGGGGTCCCAAGATGCAGGTGGAAGAGACGGCCATTCCGGCGGTCAAGATCGTGACGCCAAAAAAGCACGGCGACGCGCGCGGTTTTTTTTCGGAAGTCTACAGCCGCTCCGACTGGGAGAAGGCGGGCCTTCCCTTGACGTTCGTTCAGGACAATCATTCCTATTCCGCGGCGAAAGGCGTTTTGCGGGGCTTGCATTTCCAGACGCCGCCGTTCGCTCAGGACAAGCTCGTGCGCTGCGCGCGAGGCTCGATCCTCGACGTCGCCGTCGACATTCGCCGCTCGTCGCCGACCTTCGGCAAACATGTCGCGGTCGGGCTCACGGCCGAGAACTGGCGCCAGCTCCTGGTCCCCATCGGATTCGCCCACGCCTTCATCACTCTCGAGCCCGACGTCGAGGTCCTCTACAAGACGACCGCGCCATATTCCGCCGCGCATGACCGCGGAATCGCCTGGGACGATCCGGGCCTCGGCATCGCCTGGCCGTCGCCGGCCGGCGGGCCGATCCTGTCGGACAAGGACCGCAAATGGCCGCGGCTCAAGGACGCGCCGGACCTGTTCGAATGAGGATCGCGGTCACCGGATCCAAGGGCCAGGTCGCGACCTCGCTTTTGGAGCGTGCGGGGCCGGAGCTCGAAGTGGTCGCGCTCGGCCGCCCGGCGTTCGACCTTGCCGACCGTGCCGCGGTCATCGCCGGGCTCGAAGCGGCGCGCCCGGACGTGATCGTCAACGCCGCCGCCTATACTGCGGTGGACAGGGCGGAGGCGGAGGAGACGCTTGCCCTTCGCGTCAACGGCGAGGGGGCTGGCCATGTCGCCGAGGCCGCCGACCGGCTCGGCGTTCCCCTGCTCCACCTCTCGACCGACTATGTCTTCGACGGCCGGCTCGACCGGCCCTACCGCGAGGACGATCCGACCGGCCCGACCGGGTCTTACGGCCGCTCCAAGCTCGCCGGCGAAAAGGCGGTCGCGGCGGCGTGCGAGAACAGCGTCATTCTGCGGACCGCGTGGGTCTATAGCCCGTTCGGGGCGAATTTCGTCCGCACCATGCTGAGGCTGAACGAGACGCGCGACGAGGTCGGGCGTGGTCGCCGACCAGCGCGGCAACCCGACCTCGGCGCTCGACATCGCCGACGCGCTGATCGCAATTGCAGCCAGGGTCAAGGACGATTCCGGTCCGAGCTTTCGCGGCGTTTTTCACATGACCGGATCGGGCGAAGCGACCTGGGCGGATTTCGCCGAAGCTGTCTTCCACGAGGCCGAGGCGCGCGGGCGGCGCCTGACCCGGGTCAAGCGGATTGCGACAGCCGACTACCCGACGCCCGCGCGGCGGCCGGCCAATTCCCGCCTCGACAACGAAAAGCTGGGTCGCGTATACGGCTTCAGGCTGCCGGCCTGGCGCCCGTCGGTCGCAACCGTCTGCGCCCGTCTTCTGGCATGATCGCTGGGGCGAGCCGACGCCCCGCGGACAATTGAAGTTCAAGGATTTATTCAGGGAGTAACGAGCAAGGTCAGGTGTCGGAACCGGCTCATCCGCCGGCCTCATCCTTGGGTCCGACAGGACGGCTTGAGAGTTACTTCAGGGGTTTTCATGCAGCGCAGAGTGCTTGTGACCGGAGGCGCGGGGTTCATCGGCTCCGCATTGTGCCGGCGCCTGGTCGGAGAGGGCGCCTCGGTGCTCAACATCGACGCGCTGACCTACGCCGGAAACCTGCAATCCCTGGCTTCGATCGACAACGCCCCCAACTATCGCTTCGCCAAGATCGACATTTGCGACCGCCGCGCGGTGGCCGAGGCGTTCGAAACCTTCGCTCCCGACCACGTGATTCACCTGGCCGCGGAAAGCCATGTCGACCGCTCGATCACGGGCAGCGACGCTTTCATCCAGACCAATATCGTCGGCACCTTCTCGCTCCTCGAGGCGGCGCGGGCCTATTGGCGCGGGTTGCCTGAGCCTCGGCGGGACGGCTTCCGTTTCCTGCATGTCTCGACCGACGAAGTGTACGGCTCGCTCGGCGACGACGGCGCGTTCGTGGAGGAGACAGCCTACGATCCGAGTTCGCCCTATTCGGCGTCGAAGGCCGCCGCCGACCATCTCGTCTCGGCCTGGGCGCGCACCTACGGCTTCCCGGCGCTTATTTCCAATTGCTCGAACAACTACGGCCCCTATCACTTCCCCGAGAAGCTCATTCCGCTGATCATCCTCAACGCCATCCACGGCAAGGCGCTCCCGGTCTATGGCGCGGGCGCGAATGTGCGCGACTGGCTCTATGTCGAGGACCACGCGCGGGCTCTCGATATGATTGTCGCCCGCGGCCGGATCGGCGAGAAATACAACGTCGGCGGGCGCAACGAGCGCCGCAACATAGACGTCATCATCCGCATCTGCGCGATCCTCGATCGCCTGCGCCCGACGGCGGGCTCGCACGAATCCCTCATCGCCTTCGTCGCCGACCGGCCCGGTCACGACCGGCGCTACGCCATCGACGCGACCAAGCTCGAGCGCGAGCTTGGCTGGCGCGCGCTCGAGACGTTCGACACCGGGATCGAAAAGACGGTGCGCTGGTACCTCGACAATGAATGGTGGTGGCGCCCGCTGCGCGACAAGGTCTACGCCGGCGAGCGCCTCGGCGTGATCGCCGAGGCCGGGACGTAGGCGTCGAGCATGACATATCTTTACAGAGCGACGCCGTCATCGCGAGGAGCCCGTAGGGCAACGCGGCGATCCAGAGCAACCGCCGCCTCCCTTCGCCGCCTGGATCGCCGCGTCGCTTCGCTCCTCGCGATGACGGGTTTCGTCGACCCACGTCAACAGCGCGATCCGGAACGGATTCGGCGATGAAAGGCATCATTCTGGCCGGCGGGGCGGGGACGCGGCTCCATCCGATCACGCTTGCGGTCTCAAAGCAGCTCGTCCCCGTCTACGACAAGCCGATGATCTACTATCCGCTGTCGGTCGTCATGCTGGCGGGCATCCGCGACGTGCTCATCATCTCGACGCCGCATGACCTGCCGATGTTCCGTCGCCTCCTCGGCGACGGCTCGGAATGGGGCATCAGGATCGAATACGCCCCGCAGCCCGAGCCGAACGGACTCGCGCAGGCGTTCGTCATCGGCGAAGAGTTCATCGCCGGCGGTCCGGCGATGCTGGTGCTCGGCGACAACATCTTCTACGGCGCGGGCTTGAGCGAGCAGCTCAGGCGTGCGGCGGCGCGCGAACGCGGCGCAACGGTGTTCGCCTATCATGTGCCCGATCCGGAACGCTATGGCGTGGTCGAGTTCGATTCGGCCTTCCGCGCGCTCTCGATCGAGGAGAAGCCCGCCGCCCCCAAGTCGCACTGGGCGGTGACCGGCCTCTACTTCTACGATTCGAGGGTGGTCGAGATCGCCAAGGCGCTTAAGCCTTCGGCGCGGGGCGAGTACGAGATCACCGACGTCAACCGCATCTATCTCGAGGCCGGCGCGCTTAGCGTCGAGCGCATGGGACGCGGCTTCGCCTGGCTCGACACCGGAACGCCGGACTCGCTTCTCGACGCAGCGAGCTTCGTCAGGACCATCGAACAGCGGCAGGGTGCGAAGATCAGCTGCCCCGAAGAGATCGCGCTCGACCTTGGCCTCATCGATTTCGCCCAGTTCAAGCGGATCATCGCCCGCTTCGGCAAGAGCGCCTATGGGCAATATCTGATGTCCGTGCTCGAGGAGCGCAGCCACGGGCCGGCCCGGCGCTAAGGGCGAGCGAACCCCGCGGCGCTATCGCGCGCATTGACCCGCCACAATTGCTCGGTAGATTGAAGCCGATCGCGCCGGCCTCGTCCTTGCGAGAGCGGAGCGACGAAGCAATCCAGAGATCGCAGGGTTTGGCCTGTCGCAAGACGGGCGTCCGTTCGAACATTCTGTGGCCTCTCGAATCGCTGTAGCCCACGCTCGCGGATTTGCGGCTGGGTGACCGGCGAAGTAACATCTTGAACCGCGCCTTTTGAGCCGAGAGGATAGGGCCGATGACCGAGAAGCCGCGACGCGGCGAACCGCACGCCGCCCTGCCGCGTGGCGAGGCTGGCGCGAACCTGGACCGCGCGCTCAAGTCCATCGTCACCGTGCAATCGACGATTCCGGAGGATGCTTTCACCGCCCAGACCCTGGGCGAGCAGCGGTCGGGGAGCGGCGTCGTCATCCGCGAGAGCGGTCTCGTGCTCACGATCGGCTATCTGATCATGGAGGCGGAGAGCGTCTGGCTCGCCGACGCGGAAGGCCGCGTCACCCCCGGTCATGCTCTCGCCGTCGACGGCGAGACCGGCTTCGGCCTCGTCCAGGCGCTGGGCCCGCTCGGTTGTCCGGCGCTCGAGCTCGGGCTCTCGAAAAAGACGGCGCTCGGCGATTCGGTGACGGTCGCGGCCGGCGCGGGCACGAAGCCCGTTCGCGCCATGGTCGTCGGCAAACAGGAGTTCGCCGGCTATTGGGAATATTTTCTCGATGAGGCGATATTCACCTCCCCCGCTCATCCGTTCTGGGGTGGCGCGGGCGCGATCGATCGGGACGGCAAGCTGATCGGAATCGGCTCGCTCCATGTCGAGCAGTTGAGCGCCCGCACTGGTCCGCGCGACATCAACATGATCGTGCCGATCGACCTTCTGCCGCCCATCCTGGACGATCTTTTGACCTATGGCCGGGTGAACAAGCCGGCTCGCCCCTGGCTCGGCATTTTCTCGGCTGAGAATGACGACGAGATCATCGTCGCCACCGTCGCCGAAAATGGGCCCGCCGCTGGGGCGGGAATCCGCCGCGGCGATGTTCTCGCCGCCGTCGGCGGGTCGAAGATCGATGGCCTCGGCGATTTCTACCACAAGGTCTGGAGTCGCGGCCCGGCAGGGGTCGAGATCCCCATCGAGATCGTGCGGGACGGGCGCACGATCGGCTTGCGCATCCGATCGGCCGATCGCTCGAGCTTCATGAAGCGCCCGCGCCTGCAGTGAGCGCCGACCGCGCTCATCGATCGGGGGAGCGCGCGTCGGCGATCTCGTTGACGAGCTTGCGCATCATCGCTTCGCCAAAGGTCTTGAAGTCGTCGATCGGCACCACGAACGCGCCTGAGCCGCCGATCACGTTGTCGCGGTAATATTGGGCGATGCCGCCCGGCGGGTTGGTGTGCAGCGCCAGATAGCCGCCCATCGCCGCCGCCTTCTTGTTGAAGATGGCAAGCCCGTTGATCACCGCGCCCGCGCCGACGGCGGCGTCGCGGGCCTCGACCACGATGCGCCCCTGGTTGCTGGTGCCGTCGCCCGAAACGTCGATAACCCGGCGGTCGGTCGAAAATGCGCTCTCGGCGAACATCGCGAAGGAGAAATCGATCGCCGTTCCGATGGCGGTCCTGCCGAGGTAGGACCTCGGCGCCCTGATCAGCACGGCGGCGAAGGCCTGCGCGTCAGCGGCGTTCCGGATCACCGCCCAGTCGACAACGACTTTGTCCTCGCCGTCGCCGGCCCATTCGACATAGGCGAGCGCAATCGCGCCGTGCGGTCCTGTGGAGATCGCGTCGATGAGCTGCTGGCTCTGAATAGCGTCGGCGTAGCCGCGCCGCTGCAGCGCGAATTCTTCGTCGTCGATGCTGCGGGAGACGTCGGCCGCCAGCACGATCGCCGCGTCGACCGCGACCGGGGCCCCAGCGGCCAAGGCCGGGCGCGCCTGGGGCGCCGCAAGCCCGACCACCGTGGTGACAGCGAGCGCCAGGCCGATCCGCAAAGCGCGCATCCAAGCCTCCTTCGCCCCCAAGATCGAGCATATGCGCGCGAAACGCCCGCTGGAAGGGCCAGACGCATGATCACTTTGATGTGAAGGACCGGTTCGGTCGGCTCGTTCCAGGCCGATGGCGGAGGGTTCACCGGCGGCCGGCAATCTCGAGGTTTCCGCCACTCTGGCGCCGTGTCGGCCTTTTTCGAGAAAAAGGCGCGAGAGGAGGTGCAAATCAAGGACGACCCGAAAAGGGCCGCCGCGGGGGCGGTGCGCCCGCGGTTTCGTTCCTGGAACGAAACCGTCGTCGCCTTATGACGCATCCTTGATTTGCAGCTCCTCTCGCGTGAGTTTTGCGGCTGGCCGCAGGAGACCGTCTCAATTCGCGGCGAGTTCGCCGCGCAAAGTATGGCTTTCACCGTCGAGCATGGCGTAAGTAATGTCGTCGATGCGCCACTCGCCGCGCTCGTAAACCATGGCGTAGGTCAGACGCTCGCGGGCGCCGTCGCCGCGGGCGAATTCAGCCAAAACCTTCGCGGTGTCGTGGCTTTCCGAAACGGGGGCGACGCGCAGCGCCACCATATGGGGCGCCTCGTCGCTGAACGGATCGCCGACAACCGCCGGGGCCGTGTTGCGCTGATCGGCGATGATTTCGTTGGCCGCGATCGACCGCAGGAGCGAGTGGGAGAAGTACCGCGCCCGCAACGTGTTGTCGCCCATGACGCCCGCGCCCCGGCCGTGGATGGCGGGTTCATCGGCGACGTAGGCCGCGTTCACCGCGGCGTCGGGCGAATGTCTGTTGATGCCCGCTTCCGCGGCGAGAGCAAAGGGCAGGAGGCAGGCGACGGCAATCACGATTCTCATGACCCAATTCCTTCCGAACTGTTAACGCAAAGTTAACGCCGTAGCGCGCCGAGTGCTGTGACGGCCGTCACACTGCAAGCAGGAAGGATCAAGGTGGGAAGGCGTGGGTTTACGACGGAAGCCGGTTGTGAAAAAACCGCCCCAAGCCCTTGAAAAGGCCGCTTGAGGCGGAAAAACGGACATCCCTCCCCGGCTGCGCTTCTCCGGTGGCTGCCCCACTGCGGCGAACCATTCAGCGCGTCCGGCCGGAGAACGCCTTCGCCAGAAACAGGCCGCCGTGGCGCAGGCCGCCGGCGTCGATGCCGTGGCCGATCCCGATGGACAGATGCCATTGGGTCGGGATCGAAGCGGCGGCCAGCGCCTCCGCCGCCATGAACATCGCCTCGAACGGGATCATCGGATCCTGCTCGCCGTGCGCGAGCAGGATCGGCGGGGGCAGGCCGCGAGAGTCGCGCGCCGTCGCCTCGCCGAGCCGCTCCGGCCCGATGAGGAGGCCGGAATATCCGAGGATCGCGGCGGGCGCGCGGGAGCGCCTGAGGCCGACGTGCAGGGCCATCATCGCCCCCTGGCTGAAGCCGACCAGAGCCAGGCGCGATTCGTCGAGGCCAAGCCGCTCAAGCTCGGCGTCGAGAAAGCCGTCGATCGCGCCGCGCGCCTTGACCGCGCCGTTCCAGCGTTCGTCGGCGCCGGCCTCGTCGTCGGGCGAACGATTGGAGAGCGCGAACCATTGCCGGCCCATAGGCGAGGCCGCTGAGCGCTCGGGCGCGTTGGGCGAGACGAACGCCGCCTCGGGCATCAGCACGCGCCATTGGCGCCCGAGGTCGATCAGATCCTTGCCGTCGGCCCCATAGCCATGAAGAAACACCACGAGCTGGCTCGTTCGGCCTCCAGCCGCCGGGATACGGGGTCCGTCCAGGGCGGCGCTCATCAGACATCGGCTCCGGGGATGATCGAGGCTTTGCCTTAACGCGAACCATCGGCAAGGGCCATCCCCGAGCGCGCCTTGACGCCCCGGTAATAGGCCCAGAGCATGCGCGCCGCGACGCCTCGCAGCGGCCGCCAACGCTCGGCGATCCGCTCGAGCCTTGCCGCGTCGGGCCGGCGCTTGAGGTTCAAGGCGAGCTTGGCGGCTTCCTGAAGAGCGAGATCTCCGGCCGGAAACGCGTCGGGATGGCCAAGGCAGAAAAGGAGGAAAACGTCCGCGGTCCACGAGCCGACGCCCTTGACCGCGACCAGCGCCTTGTGCGCGTCCCCCGCGTCAAGTTTTGCGAGGCCGGCGAGATCCAGGCCGCCATCGATGACCGCCTCTGCGAGCGCGCGCAGCGCCCGGATTTTGGCGTTCGACAATCCGCAGGCGCGCAAGTCGTCCTCGGTCGCGCTGACGATCTGCGCCGCCTCGAGCGGAACGACACGCGCCTGCAACCGGCCGAAAATGGCGGTGGCGCTGGCGACCGACACCTGTTGGGAGACGATGATCGCCGCAAGGCCGGGAAACCCCGCCTCCCGACGGCGAAGCGGCGGCCTCCCGCCGGTTGCGATCAGACGGTCGACCAGTTCCGGGTCTTTGACCCGCAGGCGCTCGGCGGCTTCCAGCAAAGCCGCCTCATCGGCGATCGCGGGCGCCGGATGATAGGCTCTTGCCGCCGCCCGGCGCCGGCGCCGGGTTGCGCCAGCCGCCGGCTTATGCATGCGCTTTGCCGCCATGGCCAATGAGATCCCCGCGACCGCGCCCGTGCTGCGCTTTGCGCCTTCGCCCAACGGGGCGCTCCATCTTGGTCACGCCTATTCGGCGCTCATGAACGAGCGCCTGGCGGCCGAAACGGACGGGCGCGTGATTCTGCGCATTGAAGACTTGGACCGCTCCCGTTGCAAGCCGCGGTTCGAGACCGCCATCCTCGACGACCTCGCGTGGCTCGGCCTTCGCTTTCCTGCGCCTTCGCGCCGCCAGAGCGAGCATGGCGACGACTACGCGTCTGCGCTGGCCCGCCTCGACCGGCAGGGTCTCGTCTACCCCTGCTTTTGCAGCCGATCCGAAGTTGCGCTCGTCTCAGACGGTCGGCGCGACCCGGACGGCGCGCCGCTCTATCCTGGAGCCTGCCGTGACCGCCCGGCGGCCGACGCGCAGGCCCGCCTCGCGCGCGGCGACAAAGCCGCCTTTCGCCTCAACATGAGGCGCGCCCTCGAGGCCGCCCCGGCGCATCTTTCCTGGGGCGAATACGGCGAAGGCGCGGTTCCAGTCGAGCGCGCCGCTGCGCCGGCGGACTGGGGCGACGTCGTCCTCAGCGGCCGCGATCTGGCGGCGAGCTACCATCTCGCGGTGGTCGTCGACGATGGGCTGCAAGGCGTGACCGACGTCGTGCGCGGGCGCGATCTCCTCGCCGCAACCTCGGTCCACCGGCTGCTGCAGGCCTTGCTTGGGCTCCCAGCGCCCCGCTACCGGCACCACCGGCTCGTTCTCGACGAGCGCGGAGCGAAACTGTCGAAAAGCCGTCAGTCAGCGTCGCTTGCCGCGCTGCGCGGAACAGGCTTCAGCCCGGGCGAAGTCCGTGCGGCGCTGGGGTTTGGCGCAGGCGCGGGCGGCGGGCTCGCGATCGAGTTCAGCTGAAGCTCGGCGGTAGCGGCGGGCGCCGAGGCGGGTTTCTCCGCCATCGCCGCGGCGGAGGGCGACTGGGCCATGAGCTGGTCGATCCGGTCGCGTTCGCGCTTGAACGCGGCGAGCATCTTGCCGTCGAATTCGCGCGTTCGGGCGAGCTTGATCGCCATCGGGTCGACGAAGTTGCCGTTGATGATCACCTCGTAGTGCAGGTGCGGACCGGTCGCCAATCCTGTCTCGCCGAGGTAGCCGATGGTCTGGCCCTGGACGACGCGCACGCCCTCGACGACGCCGCGTCCGAAGCCGGACATATGGTTATAGGTGGTCACGTAGCCGTTGGCGTGCTGGATTTCGACCCGCCGCCCATAGCCGGAATCCCAACCCGCCTTGATGATGACGCCGTTGCCGGCGGCGAAAATCGGGGTTCCGATCGGCCCCGCCCAATCGACGCCGGTGTGCATGCGCGCATAATGCAGAATGGGATGATAGCGCATGCCGAACGGCGACGTCATTTCGCCGTCGGCGATGGGTTTGCGCACCAGGAATTTGCGCATCGACCGGCCGTTCTCGTCGTAGAAGTCGACCATATTGTCGTCGGGCGTCTGGAACCGGTAGAACTTGAACGTCTGGTCGCGGACGGTCATCGAGGCGCATAAAAGCTCGGGCCGCGGATTGACGTCGTCGGGATCGGAATAAAACGCCTCGATTGAATCGCCCGCCGCGGTCGAGCGCTGGAAATCCACGTCATTGGCGAAAACCCTCGCCAGGATGTCGATGATCGGCCGCGGCACGCCCTGCTTGAGCGTGGTCTCGTAGAGGCTCTGGTAAAGGCTCATTCCGCCGCCCGCGTCCTCATCCACGGCCATCGGCTTTCTTGGCCCCTCGGCCGCGCGCCGCACGACAGGCGCGTAAGCGCCGCTGTCCGTGATGGCGACCGTCGCCTTGAGCTGGTCGTCAGCATATACCGAGATCCGGGCTATTCTCGGCTTTTCGCCCCGAACGGCCGTCTCCTCCGGCCGGAGAATGATCTTCTGCCCCTCGCCGACCGGCGATTCCCCGCGCTTTACCCCGAACGCCGTCAGGATGGCGGCGACGGCCTCCGGGCTTGCGCCATTGGCCTTGAGGACGTCCTCGAAGGTCTCGCCGTGGCGCATTTGGACGAGTTTCTCGCTCGGCGAGCCATCGTCCGGATTGGACTTCACCGCGTTGGTCACGTTTTCGGGAATCATGCGCACTTCGATCGAGGCGAAGGGCGTGCTCGGGGCGACATTGCCCACGGTCGCGTAGGCAGAGAGCGCGCGCAGCGCTTCGCCGCCGGCCCGGCTCGTTCGCATTAGAAGCATCTGCGGCGGCAGCGATTGAGCAGGCGCCCTTTGGGCGTCGGCGGGCGCCCTCAGCGTCTCCACGACCTGCGCCTCCGCCTCCGCCGGCGATAGTTCGCCCTTTGTTTGTTCCATGTCGGCGGGTGTGAGATCTTCAATGCGAAACGTGACTTCCGCGTCGTCCTGCACCGGGCCCGGATCAGGCGGGGCATCGGCGATGTCGGCTCCCCCGTTCATGAGTTTCAGGGGATTGAAGGCCGGCACGGCGTCGGCGAAACCGGTCGGGGTCAGCGTCAGGGTGGTTTGGAGGCGGGTGAAGGGGCGCGCCTTCACCACTTCCTTGTCTCCTATTTTTATGCTGGTCGGAACCTTGAACGTCTGTTTGTCGGAGACGATGTCGACGGGTCTCAGCAGCCGATCGCCCTTGCCGGGATTGACGCCCTCTTCCTGTCCGTCCGCAGGGCGCGCCGGCGCCGCGAATTCTGGCGCTTCGGCGAAGTCGTACTGACTGTCGAGATCGAGATAAAGGGCCGCGCCGATCAGAGTCACGCCGCATAGGCCCGCCAACGACGCGCCCGCGAGCCATCGGAGCGACGCGCTGCGCCGCTCGTTGCGGTCCAGCCGGTCGTCGCCCAATCGAATCGGCGGCTCGACTCCAAGGTCGGAGCCGAACGCCGCACGGTCGCCACGGTAGCCGAGGCGAGGAAACGCGGCGGCCAATGTCGTCAAAACGTTGTTTTGCTCGCTTTTGACGCCCGCGTTGCAGTGGGACGGGCGGGGAGGCTAGTTAGCGCGCATGCCCAGCGAGCGCAAGTTGGGCTCGCCCCGGCGGCTCTCCCTCCTCGGCGCGTTTCCCAGCGCGCCGAGGAGGATCCCATGCAATTGATCGGTATGCTCAATTCCCCTTATGTGCGCCGCGTTGCCATTGCGCTTATCATTGCGAGAATTCCGTTCACGCACCGGCCAATCTCGCTTTTCCGGCATATCGATCAATTCTCAACGCTGAACCCGCTTCTGAAAGCGCCAACGCTCGTCGCCGACGATGGAACGGCGCTGATGGACTCCAGCGTCATTCTCGATTACCTCGCGGGCCTCGATCCGCGGATAGCAGCGCTCACCCCATTAGACGCGCCTGCGCGACTGCGCGCGCCGCGCGCGACCGGCCTTGCCCTCACGGTGATGGAAAAAGCAGTGCAGCGCCACTACGAGCGGATGTTGCGCCCGCCCGAAAAACAGCATGCGCCGTGGGTCGAGAGAGTCATGGGCCAGTTGACCGGGGGATTGAGCGCGCTCGACGCCGAATTGCCGAAGGCCGGTTGGATCAACGGCGAACTGGGCCTCGCCGACATATCGGCCGCCTGCGCCTTCGGCTTTACGGAAACCATTGTGGCTGACCCGGTCGATACGAGCCGCTATATCAAACTCGCGACGTTCTCCGCCCGGGCCGAGGCCTTGCCGGCGTTCCGAGCCGCTCCGCCAGAGGATGGGGTGACGGCCGTCGCGATTGGCGATCGATGAAGCGCATGACATGTCGCCGGCAGGGGGCCGGTGGGCGATGCAGTGAGGAGCATATGGCCGGGGGAAGCGAAAGAATGCGCGCCGTGGTTGCGGTCCGGCCGGGCGGTCCGGAGGTGCTGCAAATCGAGATGCGTCCGCGCCCGGTCCCGGCGACGCGCGAGATTCTCGTTCGGGTCGAAGCCGCGGGCGTCAATCGACCCGACGTCCACCAACGCCAGGGAAATTATCCGCCGCCGCCCGGCGTGACCGATGTGCTGGGCCTCGAAATCGCCGGCGAAGTCGTGGCGCTCGGGCCGAACGCCGGAATTCACCGCCTGGGCGCGCGCGTGACCGCGCTCGTTCCCGGCGGCGGCTACGCCGACTACTGCGTCGCGCACGAAACCAACGCCCTGCCGATTCCCGCGGGCCTCAGCGCAATCGAGGCGGCGGCGATTCCCGAGACCTATTTCACCGTCTGGACGAATGTCTTTTCCCGCGGAGCGCTGAAGGCCGGCGAAACCCTGCTCGTCCATGGCGGAACCTCCGGCATCGGCACGACCGCGATCACGCTCGCCAAGGCGTTCGGCGCCCGGGTCGTCGCGACCGCCGGATCGGACGAGAAGGCGGCGCAATGCGAGCGGCTCGGCGCCGATCTCGGCGTCAATTATCGCAAGGACGACTTCGTCGCCTTGACTCTCCGGGCGACAGAGGGCCGGGGGGCCGATGTCATTCTCGATATGGTTGGCGGCGACTATGTCGAGCGGAACTATGCGGCGGCGGCGCTCGATGGGCGCATCGTGCAGATCGCCTTCCTCAAGGGTCAAAAAACGACAGTTGATCTGAGGCCGCTCATGGTGAAACGTCTCATCCATACCGGCTCGACCTTGCGTCCGCGCTCGCCAGCGGAGAAGGCGGTCATCGCCGAGGCCCTGCACGCCAAGGTGTGGCCGCTTCTCGAGGCTGGCCGCTGCAGGCCGGTCATCGACTCGGTATTCGCGCTTACGGAAGCGTCAATGGCGCATCAGCGGATCGAGAGCGCCGACCACGTCGGCAAGGTGGTTCTGACGATCTGAGCGCTCCGTCGCACCCCGAGCTTGAAAAGACGAAACCGAAGTCGCATGTTTCTCCTTTGCGGAGCGAGAATCGGTCCGCCCCAAGAGGAACGCGACACTGACACTTACGCCTCTCCCTGCTGCGGCGCCCATCGCCCGCGGCTCGGCCAGTTCCGGCCAGGCGCCGACGGCCGACAGCTTGTCGCGGATCATTGTTGAAGGACTTGAGGACGCTAAAGCCGAAGACATCGTCTCGATTGATCTTTTCGGCCGTACGACGCTCGCCGACCGGATGATCATCGCTTCCGGCCGGTCGAGCGTTCATGTTGGCGCGATCGCAAACCGGGTGGTCAAGGCCTGTCGCGACGCCGGTTTTCCGTCCCCGAAAGTTGAGGGAATGCCGCTTTGTGACTGGGTGCTGCTCGACGCTCAGAACGCAATCGTCCACATCTTCCGACCCGATGTCCGCCGGTTTTATAACCTTGAGAAGATGTGGAGCGCGGACCGGCCCGGGGAAACGGCCAAGAGTTGACCGATGCGCCTCGCGCTGGTTTGCGTCGGCAAACTTAAGGCGGGGCCGGAGCGTTTGCTGTTCGATCGTTATTTCAAGCGGTTGACGGTTGGCGCGCGCAGTGCAGGCCTTGCCGGCGTCGATTTGCGCGAGATTGGCGAATCGCGGGCGCGGCGGCCGGAAGATCGGCGGGCCGAGGAAGGCGCCGCTATTCTGGCCACGGCGCCGAAGGGCGGAGCGCTGGTCTTGCTCGACGAGCGGGGATCCTCGACGACAAGCGCGGAATGGGCCGCCGATATTGGACGGGCGCGAGACGCGGCGTGGCCGGCCTATGTGGTCGCGATCGGCGGGCCGGACGGACTCGACCCTGCGCTTAGCGCGGCCGCCCATCGAATCCTGAGTTTCGGCGCGATGACCTGGCCCCACCAGTTCGTCCGGGTCATGGCCGGCGAACAGCTTTACCGCGCGATGACAATTCTCGCCGGACACCCCTATCATCGCGGATGAGCGCCGCGATATTGGCTAGATTTCGTGATCGTTGCCCTCATGCCGGACCACTTTGGGCCCCTCAAGCGAACAGCAGCAAGCGCGGCCCTCGTCGCCTGGTTCGGCGCGGCGTGGGCGACGACCCCCAATTCCGCCCCGCCGAGCCCGCCTCCGGCGGATCAAGAGCGCGCGAACAAGGAGACCGAGCTGCGCGGGGTCGAAGATACGCTTCGCGCGTCGGAGGAGCAGCGCCGGGCGATCGAGGCGGAAATCGACTCGTTTCGCGCCGATCGGGCGCGGCTGTCGGCCGCTCTGATCGAAACCACGACGAAGGTCCAGGACGCCGAGCGTGGCGCCGCCGCCGCGGGCGACAAATTGGCGAGTCTTAACGCCTCGGCCGACGAGCTCTCCCGTTCCCTGGAGCGCCGGCGAGCGGTGATCGCAGACGTGCTCGCGGCCCTCCAGCGCATGGGGAGCAATCCT
This sequence comes from uncultured Alphaproteobacteria bacterium, assembly GCA_963761435.1. Taxonomy (GTDB): domain Bacteria; phylum Pseudomonadota; class Alphaproteobacteria; order Rhizobiales; family Beijerinckiaceae; genus Roseiarcus. The sequence continues at coordinate 81,058 of CAVXHJ010000026.1, forward strand.
CCCCCCGCCATCCTCGTCAAGCCCAACGACATGTCGGAAGCGGTGCGCGCGGCGACGGTCATGGGCGCCGTGATACCGGAACTGAAGTCGGAGACCGACGCTGTCGGCCAGGAGATCGACTCGCTCGCCAAGACCCGAGATTCGATTGCGCGGGAGCGCAACGAACTGATGCAGAAGGGCGCCGAGCTCGCGCTCGATAAAATGCGCCTTGCGGCGCTCATCGATGCGCGTCAAAAGTCGCTCGCCTCGGCCCAGGACGCGCTCGGCTCGCAGCGGCAGCGGGCGACGGACCTCGCCAGGCAGGCGACCTCGCTCAAGGATCTCATCGCCCGGCTCGACGCGGAAAACGCCTCCCGGAGGGTTGCGGCGGCGGCCGCGCACACGAGCGACGCCGCGGCGGCGGCCGAAATCGAGGCGCGAGCGCAGGCCGCCCACGGGACAGATCCGGCGCGCATCAAGCCCCAGACCGCTTTCGGCGACGCCAAGGGAGCCGTGCCGTTGCCTGCCGCAGGCGCGATCTTGAGAACTTTCGGCTCGCCGGACGGCCTGGGCGGTACCGAACACGGGGTCTACCTCGCGACTCCCGCAGCCGCCACCGTGTCCGCGCCGGCCGACGGCGCAGTCCTTTTTGCCGGGCCCTACCGGACCTACGGGGAACTCTTGATCATCGACGCCGGCGGAGGATATTATGTGCTGCTCGCCGGCATGGATCGAATCAATGTTGAGTCCGGCGAGTTCGTCCTAGCGGGAGAACCGATCGGCGTCATGGGCGACGGCTCCGTCCGCATGGCGGCCGCGGCTGCGGTTGGCGCGGCGCGCCCGGTGCTCTATATCGAGTTGCGTAAGGACGGAACGGCGATCGATCCGGGGCCGTGGTGGGCGAAGGCAGACATCGAGAAGGCGCGCGGATGATTCGTAAAGCTGGTTATTTGGGACTTGGCGTGGTTTTGGGTGCAGCGGCGGCCGCCACGGCGCCGCAAGCGCTGCTTTTCGTCAGCCCGGCCGCCTATGCGGCGGCAGCCGACACCTACCGGCAACTCAACCTGTTCGGCGACGTGTTCGACAAAGTCCGCAACGACTATGTTGAGAAGCCTGACGAGTTCAAGCTTATCGATGCCGCGATCAACGGCATGCTTGCCGCACTGGACCCGCATTCGAGTTACATGGACGCCAAGGCGTTCCGAGACATGCAGGTGCAGACGAAAGGCGAGTTCGGCGGCTTGGGCATCGAGGTGACCCAGGAAGACGGCCTGGTGAAAGTGGTGACGCCGATCGACGACACGCCGGCCGCCAAGGCGGGCGTCATGTCCGGCGATATCATCACCGCCATCGACGACGAATCGACGCAAGGGCTGACCCTCGATCAGGCTGTCGACAAGATGCGCGGCTCGATCAACTCCCCGGTGAAGCTGAAGATTGTCCGCGGGCCCAAAAAGGAGGTCAAAGACTTCACCATTGTCCGCGATCTCATCCACGTCCAGTCGGTGCGCTCGCATGTCGAGGACGGGGATATCGGTTACATCCGCATCACTCAGTTCACCGAGCAGACCGCCGAAGGCCTGAAGGCGGCGATGGACAAATTGCACGCTGACATTCCGGCCGACAAATTCAAGGGTTACATCCTGGATCTGCGCAACAATCCGGGCGGATTGCTCGACCAGTCGATCGACGTCGTCAATTCGTTCGTCGACCATGGCGAGATCGTCTCGACCCGTGGGCGCTCGGCCGACGAGACGCAGCGTTTCGACGCCAAGCCTGGCGGCGACTTGTCGGGAGGCAAACCGCTGGTGGTCCTCATCAATGGCGGCTCGGCCTCGGCGTCGGAGATCGTTTCCGGCGCTTTGCAGGATCACAAGCGCGCAACCCTCATCGGCACTCGGTCGTTCGGCAAGGGCTCCGTGCAGACGATCATGCCGCTGGGCCAGGACGGGGCGCTGCGTCTGACGACGGCCCGTTATTACACGCCGTCGGGCCGATCGATCCAGGCCAAGGGCATCGAGCCCGATATCAAGGTGCTCGAGGACGTGCCAGACGATCTAAAAGGCAAGGACGATATGAAGGGCGAGGCCACGCTCAAGGGCCATCTCGCCAACGGCGACGAGGACACGTCGGGGTCGCAGGCTTATGTCCCGCCGGACGAAAAGAACGACAAGCAGCTGGTCGCGGCTATCGACCTTCTGCACGGCGTGAAGCATCCGGAACCGGCGGTGAAGGCCGATGCCGCCCCGGCGAAGACTGACGCATCGGCCGCGCCAGCGGCGGTTGTGACGCCGTCCGACCCGGGCCAGACCGGCGCCAAGCCGAACTGATGCACAGTCCAGGAAACGGAGCCGAGCGTCGTTCGATGAGGAAAGGACTCTCCTACCTTGCGTATGGAGTCGTGGCCGGCGTCGTTCTCGTCTGCGCCTCGCGCGACGCGCTGCGCGCCGCGGGGACCGGCGCCAACGAGAAGGTCGCGGTCTTCACCGAGGTCTTCAACAAGGTTCGCGACAATTATGTCGAGAAGCCTGATGACGAAAAATTGATCAAGTCGGCGATCGACGGCATGCTGGCGTCGCTCGACCCGCACTCAAATTACTTTGACCCGAAGGCGCTACAGGACTTTCAGAGCAGCATGAAAGGCGAGGAATTCGGCGGTCTCGGACTCGAAGTGATGATGGAGGGCGGCCTCGTCAAGGTCGTGAGCCCGATCGACGATACGCCCGCTGCGCGCGCCGGAATGATGTCGGGCGATCTTGTCACCCGCATCGACGACATGGCCGTCAAAGGCTTGTCGCTCAAGGAGGCGGTCGACAAGATGCGCGGACCCGCCAAATCAAGCGTGAGGCTGACGGTCGAGCGCGGAACGAACAGGGACGTGAAGGAGTTCACGATTGTCCGTGAGATCATCCACGTTCAGTCAGTGCGCTCGCATCTCGAGGGCGGCGACATCGGCTATATCCGCATCACCCAGTTCAATCAGGAGGCCTACGACGGGGTGCGCAAGGCCTTCGACCATTTCCGGACCGACCCTGGGCAGGCGAAGCTGAAGGGATACATCCTCGACCTGCGCAACAACCCCGGCGGACTGCTCAATCAGGCGGTCGAGATCACCAACGCTTTCGTCGACAGCGGAGACATCGTTTCGACCCGCGGCCGCACCCCCGACCAGGGCCAACGCTACGGCGCCCGCCCTGGCGTCAATCTGGCGCAGGACAAACCGCTGGTCGTGCTGATCAACGGCGGGTCGGCCTCGGCGTCGGAGATCGTCTCGGGCGCGTTGCAGGATCTCAAGCGGGCGACCCTGATAGGCACCCGCTCGTTTGGCAAAGGCTCGGTTCAGACCATCCTGCCGCTCGGCGAAAATGGCGCGCTCAAGCTGACCACTGCCCGGTACTACACGCCGTCTGGCACCTCTATTCAGGCCAAAGGGATCGATCCCGACATCAAGGTGCTCGAAAACATTCCGGATGACCTGAAGGGCAAAGTGTCCAGCATGGGAGAAGCCTCGCTGTTTGGTCATCTCAAGAACGTCGGGGAAGAGGAGAAGGGCTCCGACGCCTATGTGCCGCCGGATCGCGACAAGGACACCCAGCTCGAGGCAGCCGTCGAACTTTTGCACGGCGCGAACCCCGACGCGCTGCGAAGCCCCGATCCCCCGCCAACCGTAACCTCGCAATGACCTTCGGGCGATGTCTGGCTGCGGTCGGGCTTCTCGCCGGCGCCTTGGCCGCGGGGCCCGGTTCGGCTCAAGCGCAGGAAGGGTCCGGTTGCGGCGGGTTTCGATGGCCGCTTGACGCTGAGCGCGCAGCGCTCGTCCGCGCCGACAAGCCCACATTGGCCAACGGCGGAGCGATCGCGATGAACCTTGCGACGACGCTCGAACTGCAGCCGCTCGCCAGCGCCGGCTTGCCGAAGGCCCCCGAGCGGGCGCCAAAATCGTCGAAGGCCTTCGCCGGCCATTTCATTCTCGCCGCGCCGCCGAAGCCGGGCGTCTACAGGATTACGATCTCCGCGCCGGGCTGGATCGACGTGCTTGACGGCGAAGATTACCTTCACCCGAAAGCGTTCACCGGCGCCACGGGTTGCGAGGGCGCGCGCAAGAGCGTGAAATTTGACCTGCCGCCCGGGGCGCTAGCGGTGCAGTTCAGCGGCGTCGAGGGCGACCGGATTTCGGTCATCGTCTCGCCCGACCAGTGAAGTCTTTCGCATCGCCTCGCCGAACGGACTGAGGGCGCGGCGCCGCGTCGGCTGCTCAATGTCTGAAATGCCGCATGCCCGTGAACACCATCGCGGCCCCCGCTTCGTCGGCGGCGGCGATGACTTCCGCGTCGCGCACCGATCCGCCGGGCTGGATGACCGCGGTCGCGCCGGCCTCGACCGTCGCAAGGAGGCCGTCGGCGAACGGAAAAAAGGCGTCGGAGGCGACGACCGAACCGCGGGTGCGCGGCGCGGGCCAGCCCGCGATCGCCGCCGCCTCCTCGGCCTTGCGCGCGGCGAGGCGCGCCGAATCGACCCGCGACATCTGCCCTGCGCCGATGCCCACCGTCGCTCCATCCCTGGCGTACACGATGGCGTTTGACTTCACATGCTTGGCGACCCGCCACGCGAACCTGAGGTCGGCCATCTCGCTTGAGCTCGGCGCGCGCTTGGTCACGACCTTGAGCGCCCTGTCTTCGACCGCGCCGTTGTCGCGGCCCTGAACCAAGAGGCCGCCGGCGACCGATCGCACCGCCAAGGTCGGCTCATCAGGGATAGGCAGCGCGCCGGCGATCAAGAGCCGAAGATTTTTTTTCGCCGCCACGATCGCCAACGCTTCGTCGTCCGCCTCAGGCGCGATGATGACTTCGGTGAACATCTCGACGATCTTGCGCGCGCTCGCGGCATCGAGCCGCCGATTGAGGGCGATCACCCCCCCAAACGCCGACACCGGATCACAGGCCAGCGCTTTCTCGTAAGCCTCGAGCAGCGTCGCGCCGAGACCGACGCCGCACGGGTTGGCGTGCTTGATGATCGCCACTGCGGCGCTTTCTTCCGGGTCGAATTCGGCCGCGAGCTCGTAAGCCGCATCGGTGTCGTTGATGTTGTTGAAGGACATCTCCTTGCCCTGGACCTGGCGCGCGTTTGCGACGCCCGGGCGAGTTTCGGCGGTCAGGTACAATGCCGCGCCCTGATGCGGATTCTCGCCGTAGCGCAGGGCGCCAAAACTCGGATGCAAGACGCCACCGAGGGCCCGCCATTTCGGCGCGGGCTCGTGAACTTCTCGCGCCAGCCAGTTGGAAATCGCCGCGTCATAGACGGCGGTGCGGGCGTAGGCCTTCTGCGCCATCCTGCGGCGGAAGGCGAGGGTGGTCGCCCCGGCGTTCAGCCGCAATTCGTCGATCAGCGCCGGATAGTCGTCGACGTCAACGATCACGATCACATCGTCGTGGTTCTTGGCGGCGGCGCGGATCATCGCCGGGCCGCCGATGTCGATATTTTCGATCCTTTCTTCGAACGAAGCGCTTCCCGTCAAGGTCGCCTCGAACGGATAAAGATTGACGACCAGGAGGTCGATTGGCGCAATGTCGTTAGCGATCATCGCCGCTTGATGGGCGGGCTCGGAGCGAATTGCGAGTAGCCCACCGTGCACTCGCGGATGCAGCGTCTTGATCCGCCCGTCCATCATCTCCGGGAAACCGGTCATTTGCGCCACGTCGACGACCGGGAGGCCGGCGCCGCTCAGCGCCGCCGCAGTGCCGCCGGTCGAAATCAGCTCGACGCCGCGCTCTGAGAGCGCGCGCCCCATATCGACGAGACCCGTCTTGTCGGAAACGGAAAGGAGCGCCCGCCCGACCCTGACGATATCGGTTGCCATTTGCCGCTCCGGTTGCGCCGAGACTTATATTGCGGCGCAATAGCACGGTTTCGACCTGTCCGGAATGTTGCGACGGTGAACGGGCCTCGAGGCCCGGCTCCTTCACCAAAAAGTCAGGGCTGCTGCGCCGATCAAGCTATTGTCCAGGCCCTGGCGTTCCTTATGTGATGGACAAGGGTTCGGTAACGAACTGTTCAAGAGGATCACCGCCATGCGCAAGACAATCGCATCGATCGCCGTAGGCGCCGCTCTCGCGCTCGCGCCGGCTGCGGCTCTCGCCCAGCAAGGCACGTCGTCGTCTTACGGCAGCGTCGGGTGGGGGCCCCATATCCCCACCCAGGAGCTGACGCCCTTCGACCGGTCGTGGAATCACGCCAACCAGTCCAAGTATCAGGCTCAAGCCGGAGCCGAATGGCTTCGCCAACACGGGAAGAGTCCGTTTCCGTTCTTTTGACGGAGCGGGGCCTATTTCGCGCTAGAGCCGCGGTGAGCGACGCCCGAAATCGACGTTACGCTGAAACTTTTCCGAATGTCGCCCGTTAACCTATCGAATACCCGGCGGTCGCGGGGTGTTTTTGATTTTATGCGCGTCTGGCGGCCGGTCGCGACGCCTCGAAAGGATACGAACTTGGAAAATTCGATGTTTAAAGCCATTGCGTTGATTGGCGTCAGCGCCGCCCTTGGCCTCCTCCCGGCCGCGGCGCAAGCTCAACAGGGCACGTCGTCGTCTTACGGCAGCGTCGGCTGGGGGCCGGTGGTCCCGACCATATCGCTCACCAATAAACAACGCGCCTGGAATCACGACAATCAGGCCCAGTACCAAGCCGCCGCCGGCTCGGAATGGCTGCGCGAGCACGGGAAGAGCCCTTTTCCCTTCTTCTGATTCGATCTTGGGGCGAGTTGCGTTTTCGTGGAATCGTCATCTCGAGGAGCCCCGGGTCTTGGCCCGGGGGGCGTGGCGATCCAAAGAACATAGGGCGTCGGACGTCTCCTGGATTGCTTCCCCCAAGACTTGATCCGGGGGCCGCAATGCGGATCCGGTGGTTTCAGGTGGGGCCCGGTTGCGGATCGCGACTGACAATCGGCGATCGGGTCTGTAGCGCGAGCCGGAATTAGCCCCTCCGCTTCAGCGCGACGCCCGCTCCCGCGGCGGGCGGATGCGGCAGGCCGCTCTGGGCCTTGGCGAGCGCGTCGAGCGCGGCCTTGGTCTCGTTGGCCCATGGAGCGGCGCGGGTGCCCCCTTCAGCCAGCGCAACCGAGATTAGAAGCTGCTCCGAGGCGGCGAGCCGCTCGCCGCCGGGCGCAGTCATATCGAGCCAGACCCGCATCCGCTTGTCGTCGTGCTCGAGCAGGTGGCAGGTGACGGCGAGGGCGTCGCCCTCTTTCGCTTCCTTGAAATAGTGCAGCATCATTTGCAGCGTGAACAGCGACTGGCCGCTGCGCCTGCGCGCCGCGGCGTCGAGACCGACGCGGTCCATGAGAGCGTCGATCGAGCGGCTGAACACAACCGCATAGGCCGCATCGTTCATGTGGCCGTTATAGTCGACCCATTCGCTGACCACGGTCGCTTCGAGCACTGGAAGCGCGGAGCCATGACGCACGGCGTTCCCCCGACATAGGGCTTAAAGCTGGCCCGGACGGCCTTCCGCCTCGGGCCAGTATTTCTGCACCAGAGCGAGGAGTTCGACAAGGAAATCATCGCGCCGCGCCTCGAGTTCGCGAATCGACCGGCCGGCGGCCTGTTCTGCGCAGCCGTCCGGCGACCTTGTCGATCAGTTCGTCGGTCAATTCCGGCGCGACGAGCTTCGTCCACGGCAGTTTCAGCGCCGGGCCGAACTGGTGCAGCATGTGGCGCATGCCGCCCTCGCCTCCCGCCAGATGGAAGGTCAGGAAGGTGCCCATCAGCGACCAGCGCAGTCCGCAGCCGTAGACGACCGCGGCGTCGACCTCCTCGGTGGTGGCGACGTCGTCGTTGACGAGCCACAGAGCCTCGCGCCACAGCGCCTCCATCAGCCGGTCAGCGATGAAGCCGACGATCTCCTTGCGCACTGTGAGCGGCCGCATGCCGAGCGAGCGGTAAAACCCCGCGGCGCTTTCGACCGTTCCAGGGGAGGTTCTCTCGCCGCCCACCAGCTCCACGAGCGGCAGCAAATAGACCGGATTGAACGGATGCCCGACCAGCATCCGCTCCGGCCGCGCCATCTTCGCCGCCAGCAGGGAAGGCAGCAGCCCGGATGTCGACGAGGCGATGATCGCGCCAGGATTGGCGGCGTCGATGCGCGCGAGCAGGTCCTGCTTCAGCGCCTCGCGCTCGGGCGCGTTCTCCTGAATGAAATCAGCGTTGGCGATGCAATCCTCAAGCTCGTCGTGAAAAGTCAGCCGCGAGGGCCTCGCGCTCGGCGCAATCCCCCGGCGGACCATCGCTGGCCAAGCTGTATCGATCGCCGCGAATGATTTGCTCCGGGCCTCAGCGGATGGGTCCCAGGCGGCGACGTCGAGGCCCGCGCCCAGGAACCGGGCGGCCCACCCGGATCCGATAACGCCGGCGCCCACAACGGCGACCCGTTCAATTTGTGAATGCATGGCCTGCCTCGCTGCGTTCGACGCCGTTCATGTCGTAGCCGGAGGCATCGGCGGGCTGGCCCCGGCGGCAGCCATCGAAATGACCGCTCCGAGAATGATAACGCCGCCGAACAGCGTCGCCATGGCGGGCGTTTCGCCAAAGGCCAGCCACACCCATATTGGCCCGAAGATCGTCTCCGTTTGCGCAAGCACGGTCTGCCCCGCCGCCGGGACATGCGGCGCGCCGCGCAGGAACAACGTGAATCCCAGTCCCATCACCAAAAAGCCCGCCCCGAACGCCGCCAAGACCTCAACTGGCGACGGGAGCAATGTCACGCCGGTGGCGATACAGACAGCCGCCGACAAGGCGCAAGCAATCAGTCCGTAGGCGAATATCGCTGGCGAATAGTCACGCGGCGGTCCGTATCGCATGGCGACGCTCGCCGCGGCGAATCCAACCGCCGTGAGGACGGCGCTGATGTTGCCGGCGAGATTGCCGGCTTCGAGCGCCCCGCCGACGATGACGACGAGGCCAGCGAGGCCGAGCGCGACCGACGCGCCCTGTCGCAGGCTCAGCCGCTCGCCCAGAAAGACGTAGCCAAGGAGGGCCGCCAGCAGCGGCGCGCAAGAAGACAGAAACAGCGCGTTTGCGACGGTGGTGGTCTTCATGGCGATGATGAATGAGATCGAAGACAGGCATAGCGCCAGCGCAACGACCACGCCGACCCGTCCCATTGCGATGAAGCGCGCCAGGAGCGGCCCGGCGCCTCGGGCCCGCAAGATAATGCCAAAGGCGCATGCGATGCCAAAGTTGCGCCAGACCAGGAACTGCCAGGAATCAAGATGCGGGGCCAGTCGCAGGAAAATCCCGGTGAAGCTCCACGAAAGCCCTGCCGCCAGCACATAGAGCGCGCCAATGAGAAAGCTGCGCTCTGACGCCAGCCGAGCCTGCGAGGCGGTCATATCGCGTTCGTCAAGGTCGGCCGCTCCTGGAATCCCGGACGATCACACGACGTCTCGGCGCGCATCCGCTATTTCTGTTTCTTTAGACCGAGCCTGGCGCGCGCCTCGGCGGCTGTCGCGACAGATGCGCCCATGCGCTCGACGATCTCACGCGCGCGCTTGACCAGCGCGCCGTTGCTCGCCGGCACCCCGCGGTCGAGCCAGATATTGTCCTCAAGCCCAACGCGCACATGGCCGCCGAGCAGGACGGCCTGGGCGACAAACGGCATCTGCATCCGGCCTATGGCGAAGCCGGCCCAGTTGGCGCCCTCGGGGAGATGAGCGCGCATCGCCAGCATCGATTCGGTCGTCGCTTCGGCGCCCCAGGGAATGCCGAGGCAGAGCTGGAAGAGCGGCGGCGGATCGATCAGGCTCTCGGCGATGAGCTGCTTGGCGAGCCAGACATGGCCAAGCTCGAAGCATTCGATTTCCGGCTTGACCCCCGCGGCCTGGATGCGCCGCGCCATCTCGCGCAATAAATCCGCAGTGGCGAGAAACGCCCCATTGCCAAAGTTGAGCGAGCCGCAGTCGAGGGTGCAGATCTCGGGCCGGAGCTCCTCGACATGGGCGACACGCTCGCTGGCGCCCGCCATGTCGGTGCCCGGCCCGCCCGAGGCCGGATGGGCGGGATCGAAGAAAAAATCGCCGCCCATACCGGCAGTGAGATTAATGACGACATCGGCGTCCGAAGCGCGGATCAGGTCGACCGTCTCGCGGTAGAGAGCAGGATCGCGCGCCGCCTTCCCGGTCCGCGGGTCGCGCACATGCAGATGTACGATCGCTGCGCCAGCCGCGTGCGCTTCGAGCGCCGAATCCGCGATCTGGCGCGGCGTGACCGGGATCGCCGGATGCTTGCCGACCGTGTCTCCGGCTCCGGTCACGGCGCAGGAGATGATGACGTTGGCGTTCAAGCTTCCCCCTTGCCGATGTGGACGATTTTGCGCCCCGGCCGCCGGCCGCGCAAGGCTCGGCGGCTCGTGGGCGCCATGTCGAATTGCGGTCCGCCGATCTTGAAAAAAGCTGGTTCAGCGGAGCGGGTTCGGCCGCCCAGGTGGGTTCGGCCCTTTCTCGCCCGGTGCAAACATGCAAAGGGCTTAAGCCCATGTCCCTGCTGGCGATCAAGCTCATCCTCACCCCGCTGGTGGTGCTCCTCGCCTCGGTCGCCGCCCGGCGTTGGGGCGATGCGGTCGCCGGCTGGCTGGTCGGCCTGCCCCTGACCTCGGCCCCGGTGTCTGTGTTCCTGGCTATCGAGCAAGGCCCGTCGTTTGCGGCCCAGGCGGCCGGCGGATCGATAGCCGGCGTCGTGTCGCAAGCGGCCTTCTGTATCGGCTATGCGGCGCTTGCGCGACGGGGCGTGACGGCCGCCCTCGCCGTCGGGACGCTTGCCTACGCGGCCTCGGCGATCCTCCTGGTCGCGGCGGACCTGCCGAGGGTGCTGTTATTTGCGGCCGCAACCTCCGCGCTAACGTTTGTGCTCTGGCTGCTGCCGCACCGGCAGTTGGCCATCTCCGCCAACCTCGTCGCCTGGTGGGACCTGCCGTTGCGCATGGCGGTGACGACGGCGCTGGTCGTCGGACTGACGTCCGCGGCTGCGACGCTGGGGCCGGGCGCGAGCGGCGTCGCGGCCTCGTTCCCGATCATCGCCGCTTCGATCGCCGTTTTTGCCCACTTGAGCCAGGGGCCGGAGGCGGGGGTCGCCGTGCTGCGCGGAATGGCGAGCGCGCTTTACGCCTTCGCCGTTTTCTTTGTCATCGCCGGCGCGGCGCTGCCGCGCGCCTCGCTTCCAGCGGCCTTTGCGCTGGCGACGGCCGCCGCGCTCATCGCCCAGGGCGCGACTCTGCGCCTATTGCGGCGCCCGCTGAAAATGGAAGACGCGGCCGAGGGGGGATCGGCCGCGTCTTCGCTTCACCGAGGCTGATAACGCGCGCCCCGGGACTACTCGGCGCCGTTGCCGTCGCGCTCGTCCATGTGACGGTGCATCATGTCCATGACGAACCGCGCTCGCTCCGGCATCAGCATGCGTCCAAGCATGCCAAACTTGTGCTTCTGAGAATCGTTGAGGCTGGCGTAAAGGGGCTTCGCCGCGTCGGCGATGTTCTTGACGTCGGCGGCGCCCTTTGAAAGATGCTCGGCCATCGCCTCGAGCCGGTCGACCGGCGACATCCGCTCGCCCTGCTCGCGCGTCCGCATCATCTCCTGCATCGCGTCCATGCGCGACTTCGCGGCGTCTTTGACCGCGGATTCAAACGGGCTCCACAGTTTTTCCTGGTCGGGGGTCAGCTCCAGACCGGCCTTCATGCCCGCAAGCTTGGCGTCGAGCATCGTTTCACGATCAGCCGCCCAGTGCTGCATGCGCTCGGCGTGCGAGGGCTGCTGATCGCCCTCGGCCGCCGCCGTCAGAGCGAGGGCGGAACCGGAAACCGCGAGCGCGGCCGCTACCCCGAGGACTGTGCGTTTCATGACAATTGCCCTGCCCTGATTCGACCCCGCGACGCTGCTCGCTTGCAAGATGAAATGCAAATTAACTCGGCGTAATGAAGCAGGAGAACGCGAGCCGAAGACATTGGGGTAAACGCGCGGTAAACGGGCTCCGGCGCGACGCCTTGGTCGCCCGAAGGAGAGGACATGACTCAGTCTGTGTTGGAAAAGCTCGCCGCCAAGCTGGCGGCAGGCGGAGATGCGCTGTGCGCCTGGGTCACCGTGGGCGAGCCGGCCGTCGCCGAATGGCTGGCGCGCGAGGCCTTCGACGCGGTGGCGCTTGACATGCAACACGGAGCGATCGACTTCGCCGGCGCGATGCGTTCGATCCTGAGCGTCACCCTCGCCGGCAAGCCGAGCATAGTACGAGTTCCGGTTGGCGGTTTTGCCCTCGCGAGCCAGCTCCTTGACGCCGGGGCCAGCGGCATCCTGGCGCCGATGATCAACAGCGGCGACGACGCGCGGCGCTTCGTCGAGTTCACTAAATTTCCGCCGCTGGGGCAACGCTCCTGGGGACCGCGAATGGCGCTGCCGCTGAGCGGCCTCGACGCGACCACTTATCTCAATGCGGCGAATGCGATGACTCAGGCGATCGCGATGATCGAGACCCGCGCCGCGCTTGACGCGCTCGACGATATTCTTGCGGTGGAGGGCCTCGACGGCGTCTACGTCGGCCCGTCCGATCTTTCGATCGCCATGAGCCAGGGGCAAAGAGTGGAACCGCGCGCCCCTGCGCTCATGGCGGAGGCGCGGCGCATCGCCGAGCGCGCTGCGGCGCACGGAAAATACGCCGCGATGTTCTGCTTCGACGGCGTTGACGCACGCGCCATGCTCGCCCTCGGTTATCGGCTATGCACCATCGCCAGCGACCATGCGCTGATGCGCTCGGCGGCGCAGGCCGAGCTCGCCGCGGCGCGGTCCGAACGGGCGTGAAGGTCGCCGCCCGCACTGGAAAATACCCGAATTCAGCACCCATATGATGTGAACCGTGGACGTTCGGCCGCGGGCACGGCGGCGAACGCCCGGGATGCGGAGCCGAAGCGGCTGGAGCGTGCATCAGCGCGCCTGACAGGCTAATGTCGCCGAGGTGCGAATCGGGCTTGAGCGCCGCTTAGGCCCAATCACGTAAAGGCGTTGATTTTGCAAGAGGAAGGTAAGGACCTGGCTGAGGAGGCCGAGGCCGCCAGCGAAAGCTACGGCGCGGATTCGATCAAGGTGCTGCGCGGGCTGGACGCCGTGCGCAAGCGGCCCGGCATGTATATCGGCGACACCGACGACGGCTCGGGTCTGCACCACATGATCTACGAGGTGGTCGACAACGCCATCGACGAGGCGCTGGCCGGCCATGCGAAGCTCGTCACCGTCACCCTCAACGCCGATGGCTCGGTCACAGTCACCGACGACGGCCGCGGCGTCCCGACCGGAATCCACGAGGAAGAGGGCGTTTCGGCGGCTGAGGTCATCATGACTCAGTTGCACGCCGGCGGGAAATTCGATCAAAACTCCTACAAAGTGTCGGGCGGGCTGCACGGCGTCGGCGTCTCGGTCGTGAACGCCTTGTCGACGACGCTTGTGTTGCGCGTCTGGCGCGACGGCTTCGAGTATATCGTCCGCTTCGCCCACGGCGACACGGTCGAGCCGCTCAAGGTGGTGGGGCCCGCGCCATTGGTCGACGGCCGGCCGAGGCGCGGGACTGAAGTCACCTTCACCCCCTCGCCCGAGACGTTCACCATGGTCGAGTTCGACTATGCGACAATCGAGCATCGCCTGCGCGAACTCGCCTTCCTCAACTCGGGCGTGCATATCGTGCTGACCGATTTGCGTCACGCCGAGCCCAAGCGCGAGGACCTTCATTATGAAGGCGGTCTCGAAGCGTTTGTGCGCTACCTCGACCGCGCCAAAACCGCGCTGATCGGCAGCCCAATTCTCATCAGGGGCGAGCGCGATGGCATAGGGGTCGAGGTCGCGCTGTGGTGGAACGACAGCTACCACGAGAATGTGCTGCCGTTCACCAACAACATCCCCCAGCGCGACGGCGGCACCCATCTGATTGGCTTGCGCAGCGCGCTCACCCGCCAGGTCGTCGGTTACGCCGAAAGCTCCGGGCTGCTCAAGAAGGAGAAGAGTCGACCTTTCCGGCGACGACACCCGCGAGGGCCTGACCTGCGTGCTCAGCATCAAGTGCCCCGATCCGAAATTCTCGTCGCAGACCAAGGACAAGCTGGTGTCCTCCGAGGTCCGGCCGGTGGTTGAGGGCCTGGTCAACGACCTCATGTCGCAATGGTTCGAGGAGCATCCGCAAGAGGCGCGGGTGATCGTGAGCAAGGTGGTGGAGGCCGCGCAGGCGCGCGAGGCGGCGCGGAAGGCGCGCGAGCTCACCCGCCGCAAGGGAGCGCTCGACATTGCAAGCCTGCCCGGCAAGCTCGCCGACTGCCAGGAGCGCGATCCGGCCAAGTCCGAGATTTTCATCGTCGAAGGCGATTCGGCTGGCGGCACCGCCAAGCAGGGCCGCAATCGCGAGTTCCAGGCCGTGCTGCCGCTGCGCGGCAAGATCCTCAACGTCGAGCGTGCGCGCTTCGACAAGATGCTCGGCAGCGAGCAGATCGGCACGCTCATCACCGCGCTCGGCGCCGGCATCGGGCGCGACGACTTCAACCTCGAGAAACTGCGCTATCACAAGATCATCATCATGACCGATGCGGATGTCGACGGCTCGCATATCCGCACGCTGCTTCTCACCTTCTTCTTCCGCCAGATGCGCCAGATCATCGAGGCGGGACATCTTTTCATCGCGCAACCGCCGCTGTTCAAGGTCAAGCGCGGACAATCGGAGCTCTATCTCAAGGACGAGCGGGCGCTCGAGGACTATCTCGTCGAGGCGGGGCTCGACGGGGCGACGCTCACGCTCTCCCGCGGCGAAGTGCTGGCCGGCGCCGACTTGAGGGCCCTGGTCGAAGAGGCGCGCGCTCTGCGGCGCCAACTCGACGGCCTGCATTCCCGCTATGACCGCGCTTTGGTAGAACAGGCCGCCCTCGCCGGCGCGCTGAGGCCCTTGGGCGGACTCGACGACCCGGAGGGCGAACCGCGCGCGCGGCGGCTCGCCGAGCGCATGAACGCGATCGCCGAGGAGACGGAGCGCGGCTGGAGCGCTCGCCTCGAGGCCAACGGTTATGTTCTGACGCGCGAGGTGCGCGGCGTGCGGCAGGCGGCGGCGCTCGACGCGGGCCTGCTCGCCTCAGCCGACGCGCGCCGCCTGGACGAGCACGCGCGGCCGCTAAGCGACGCTTTCGCCGAACCGGCGACTTTTGCGCGACGCGGAGAGACGGCGACCGTTTCCGGTCCCTCGGAGCTTTTGGAAGCGGTCAACGCCGCTGGCCGCAAGGGCGTGACCTTCCAGCGCTACAAGGGGCTCGGAGAAATGAACAAGGATCAGCTCTGGGAGACCACGCTCGACCGTGACGCCCGCACCCTTCTGCAAGTGAAGATCCGGGAAGTCGACGAGGCCGACGACATCTTCGTCAAGCTGATGGGCGACATCGTCGAACCGAGGCGCGAGTTCATCCAGGACAATGCGCTGAGCGTAGCGAATCTGGACGTATGAACGAACAAAATCGACACGGAAGCCTGACGCATCGCGAGGTGGGAAATCAGGCGATGGCGACGATCGCTCGCGAACCGTCGAGTGGCTGGACGTCCGACCCCGGACCGCTCCGCTGTCCCGACTGCCACGGCGCCCTGCGCCGGACGGACGCCGGCTTCGACTGCGACGCCGAAGCGTGCGGCGCGAGCCTACCCATTCGCGACGGCGTGCTCATAGTCCGCGCCGCCCCGACCGACGACAACAAGATCGCGGCCGAATTTTACAACGGCGCGCTCTGGCCGAAGGTCCGTTACTGGGAGCGTCTATTCTGGATCTTTAATGGCGGCGAGAAGCGGGCGCGCGATGTGGTCCTGCGATGCCTGCCGAAGTCTCCAGGCCTCCGCCTACTCGACGTCGCCATAGGCGATGGCGTCTATACGAGCTGGTTCCCCGACGACTGGTCGATCGTCGGCATCGACATCTCCACGACCCAGCTCGCCGCCTGCCAGCGCCGGAACTCCGGCCGCAATCTCCGCCTCGTCTTGGGCGAAGCTGAGGACATGCCCTTTCGTGACCGGGAGTTCGACGCCGTCCTGAGCAATGGCGGATTCAACCATTTCAACGACCCCGAGGCGGCGCTTCGCGAGATGGTCCGGGTTGCAAAGCCCGGCGCCGCTGTGGTCGTCGCCGATGAGATGCCTGACTTTCTCGACTTCGGCCATCGGCTGGGCTTCCCAGCGCTTGACCGCTGGATCGCTTCCAGGCTCATGAGCATGGGCGACGACTTCGCCGGCCTCGTCGAGCGCCATCGGAACATCGACATCGCCGAGATCGGCCGCCGCGTCCTGAACGACAGCCGCTACGAGGTCATCTGGCGCGGCGGGGGCGGGGGCTACCTGATGGTCGGCGCCGCCCCCTGAAAAGACGATCCTTGTTCCCGGGAAATCGGGATCAGCGAAATCCGGGGACAACGAGCGCGACCGCTTGCCAAAGCCTGGCCCAAGGCCAATCTGGCTGCCCATGAGGTTCCCGCCCGAATTTCTCGACGAGATCATGGCCCGGCTCCCAGCCTCGGAAGTGATCGGCGCGCGGGTCAAATTGCGGAAAGCTGGGCGCGAGTGGCGCGGCCTGTCGCCGTTCAGCGCCGAGAAGACGCCGTCCTTCTTCGTCAACGACCAGAAACGGTTCTTCCACGACTTCTCGTCTGGCAAGCACGGCAACATTTTCAATTTCCTCATGGAGGCCGAAGGGCTGAGCTTCCCCGAGGCGGTCGAGCGGCTCGCGGGGCAAGCCGGCCTGCCCATGCCGCGCCGGAGCGACGCCGAGGCCGCCGACGAGAAGAAGCGGGCGAGCCTTCTCGAAGTCCTGGCGATGGCGGCGCGGCTCTTTGAATCCAACCTGCAACAGCCGATCGGCGCCAAGGCGCGCGGCTACCTCTCGGACCGTGGACTCGGCTCCGCGGTCCAGCAACGCTTTTCGCTTGGGTTTGCGTCGCCTGAGCGCTTTCATCTGCGCGATGCGCTCGCGGCCAAGGGCGTCGGCGTCGAGCAAATGATCGAGTCGGGCCTGCTGATCCACGGGGACGACATCGCCGTGCCCTACGACCGGTTCCGCGACCGGGTGATGTTTCCGATCCATGACCGAGCGGGCCGCGTCATCGCCTTCGGCGGCCGGGCGATGGAGCCGGGAGCCAAGGCGAAATATCTCAACTCGCCGGAGACTTCGCTTTTCCACAAAGGGACGCTGCTGTTCAATCATCATCGCGCCCGCAAAGCCGCACACGACGGCGGCGCGATCATTGTCGTGGAAGGCTATATCGACGCGATCGCGGTCAGCGAAGCCGGGTTCCCCAACGTCGTCGCGCCCCTCGGAACAGCGCTCACCGCCGATCAGTGCGCCCTTTTATGGGCGATGGCGGGCGAGCCGATCCTGTGCTTCGACGGCGACGCCGCCGGACGAAAAGCGGCCTTCCGCGCGATCGAGACGGCCCTGCCGCTGCTCAACGCCGGAAAGAGCCTGCGCTTTGTCTTACTGCCCGAGGGTCAGGATCCGGACGATCTCATCCGCCTCAGCGGACCGACTGCGATGGCCGAGCGGCTCAAAAGCGCGCTGCCGTTCGCCGACATGCTGTTCATTCGCGAAACTGACGGCGAAAACTTCGACACCCCCGAACAGCGCGCGGCGCTCGAGCGGCGCCTTGGCGAAGCGGTGGGGAAGATCGCCGACGAGCCTTTGCGCCGTCACTACCAGGCGGACGTGAGACGTCGCCTCGCGGCGTTCTTCGGCGGCGAGCGCCAAGACTTGGGCCGAGACGGTGGGACGCGAAGGCGAGCCTTCGGCGCGCGGCGCGGCGGGCCTTTCCCTCCATACGGCCCGCGCCTCGGCCTCGCTGAGGCGCCCCTGGCTCCCCAGAGCAGGCTTTCCCGCAAAGGCCGCTCTCCCGCGCGCGAAATCATGATCCTGGCGATCATGCTTGGCCATCCCTCATTACTGGAGCGCCATTGCGAGGAGCTGGCCGCGACCGAATTCGCCGGCGCCGGCCTCGGCGCGTTCCGCGATGCGCTGCTCGCCGCTCCGGCGGAGGCCCTGCATTCGTCCGACGCACTCGCAGGCTGGCTGAACGGCGACGGACGTAGCGCGGAATGCGAGCGGATCGTCGCGCTGGCCGCCAGGATGCCGAATTGGTGGTGCATGCGGCCGGAAGCTGCTACCGCCGACGCCGATCTGGTGCTCCGGCAAAGCTTGGCCTTGCATCGGCGGGCAGGCGCGTTACATAGGGATTTGAAGCTTGCCGAGCGGTCGCTTGCGGCGGAGCCCAACGAGCTGAATCTTGCCCGACTGCTTGATATCAAAGCGAATTTGGCGGACCTTGCGGATGCCGAAGCGGCGATCGACGGTTTTGGCGATCAATCTGGGCGCTCTTCGTCCGCGATCTGATTTGAATGGCCGCACGAGAAATGGCCGACGGCGCTGGGAAGAGATTGGGGCGAGGGAATTTCCCTGGGGGCTTGGCGGCAGGGCGGCCTTAAGTTCGGCCTGAGCAATCTTTGTGTGACCGTCCTTGCGAGGCGGTCGAAGGACGATACTGGACGCCCGGCGCCGTTGGCCGCGGGATGACGGAGACGCCGCGATGGCAAAGAAAGATGAGGCGAAGAGCGAGGGCGAAGCTGCGGTCGTCGAGACCCCCGACAGCCCGCTGCTCGATCTCAGCGACGCCGCCGTCAAGCGGATGCTCAAGATCGCCAAGAAGCGCGGCTGGGTGACGCAGGAAGAATTGAACGCGGTCCTTCCGTCGGAAGAGATTTCATCCGATCAGATCGAGGACATGAACGCGATGCTCAGCGAGATGGGCATCAATGTCGTCGAAAGCGAGGACGCGGAAGAGGCGGACAAGGAAAACCCCGAGACCGCCGACGAGGAAGAGCCCGAAGGCGGCGAAATCGTCGAGGCGGCGCGGACGACCGCGGTTGCAACGCGCAGTTCCGAGCCCGCCGAGCGCACCGACGACCCGGTGCGCATGTATCTGCGCGAGATGGGCTCGGTCGAGCTGCTGTCGCGCGAGGGTGAAATCGCCATCGCCAAGCGGATCGAGGCTGGCCGCGAGGCGATGATCGCCGGTCTGTGCGAAAGCCCGCTTACCTTCCAGGCGATCATCATCTGGCGCGACGAGCTCAACGACGGCAAAATCCTGCTGCGCGACATCATCGATCTTGAGGCCACCTACGCCGGCCCCGACGGCAAGAAGGCGCCAAAGACCGACTATTCCGCTCCGGGCGCGCCGCCCCCGCCCAATCCTGCCCGCGACCGCATGGCGCCGGCGACGGCGCCGCAGGCCCCGCCGGACGGATTCGAGGGCGATCAGCTGCCGTCATCTGAAAACTTCGACGACGAGGACGATCTCGAGAATTCGGTCTCGCTGTCGGCGATGGAGGCGGACCTCAAGCCGCGCGTGCTCGAGACGTTCGACCGCGTCGCCGACGCCTACAAGAAGCTGCGCCGCCTGCAGGATCAGAACGTCGAGAACAAGCTCAGGAGCGAATCGCTCTCGCCGGCCCAGGAGCGGAAGTACAAGGCGCTGAAGAAGGACATCGTCGGCGACGTCAAATCGCTGTCGCTGAACCAGAACCGCATCGACGCCCTGGTCGAGCAGCTCTACGACATCAACAAACGCCTCATCGGGCTCGACATCCGCCTCATGCGGATGGCCGAGGCTCATCGCGTCGGGCGTGAAGACTTTATCAAGAACTACCAGAATTCGGAGCTCGACCCGAAATGGCTGCTCCGCGTCTCGAAGCTCACGACGCGCGGCTGGAAGGACTTCATCGCCGCCGACAAGAACCCAATCAAGGAGATCAGGGCCGAAATCCAGTCGCTGGCGACCGAGACCGGACTTGAGATCCAGGAGTTCCGCCGGCTCGTCCAGATGGTGCAGAAGGGCGAGCGGGAGGCGCGGCAGGCGAAGAAGGAAATGGTCGAGGCCAACCTGCGCCTCGTGATCTCGATCGCCAAGAAATACACCAACCGAGGCCTTCAGTTCCTCGACCTGATCCAGGAAGGCAACATTGGCCTGATGAAGGCGGTCGACAAGTTCGAATACCGCCGCGGCTACAAGTTCTCGACCTACGCGACCTGGTGGATCAGGCAGGCGATCACGCGCTCGATCGCCGATCAGGCAAGAACCATCCGCATTCCCGTCCATATGATCGAGACGATCAACAAGATCGTGCGCACCTCGCGCCAGATGCTGCATGAGATCGGCCGCGAGCCGACCCCCGAGGAGCTCTCCGAAAAGCTCGCCATGCCGCTCGAGAAGGTGCGCAAGGTCTTGAAGATCGCCAAGGAGCCGATCAGCCTCGAGACCCCGATCGGCGACGAGGAGGACAGCCACCTCGGCGACTTCATCGAGGACAAGAACGCGATTCTGCCGATCGACGCGGCGATCCAGTCGAACCTGCGCGAGACAACGACCCGGGTGCTGGCCTCGCTCACCCCGCGCGAGGAGCGGGTGCTCAGGATGCGCTTCGGCATCGGCATGAACACCGACCACACGCTCGAAGAGGTCGGCCAGCAGTTCTCGGTCACGCGCGAGCGCATCCGCCAGATCGAAGCCAAGGCCTTGCGCAAGCTCAAGCATCCGAGCCGGAGCCGGAAGCTCAGGAGCTTCCTCGACAATTGATCGTCTGGGCTGCTCGGCGCTCAGCGGAGGCGGCGAAGGTCAACCGCGCCTCACGGGACCCGGGCTTCCGCCGCCGGCAACAGCGTCCTGAGTTCGCCCAGCCACGGCTCGTAGCGCCGCCAGCGCTCCACCGACGTCGTGTAGACCGGCTGGCGGGCTTGCCACAGGCTCTCGGTCTTCACCTCCCTGCGGTTGCGCTCAGGCGCGAGGCACGCCTCGTCCCAGTCCAGTCCGCAGAAGGCGACGAGCCGCCGGGTCTCCGACTCGCGGTCGGCGACCAGGGTCTCGTATTGAACCTCGGTGAATCGATCCGCTGGCAGCACGCGCCGCCAGTGCTCCATCAGCCGCTCGTACTCATGGTAGAAGAACGCCAGATCACCGCGGTCCCAGGCATATTTGTGGCTTCCCGAGAAGTGGGCGAAGAAGATCGACAGGCAGGTGTCGATCGGGTTCCGGCGGCAATGAATGATGCGCGCATCCGGGAGGGCGAGCCGGATGGGACCGATCGCCTCGAAATTGCTCGGCCGCTTGTCGGTAACCCTGAGGGCCTTCGGGCCGATGCGACGGAGCTCGGCGCAATAGTCCTCGGCGACCCGGGACAGTTTGGCCGCATCGGGAGAGCCGATCGCGGAGGCGTTCAGTTCATGTTCCCACTGCGCCCAGAAAGGCAGCTCGCCGCCAGCGGCGACCGCGGGATGCGAGGACAAGATCTGCTCGACCAGCGTCGTGCCGGACCGGGGCATGCCGACAATAAACACCGGCAAGTCGTCTCCAGGACGCGCCGGCCTCGCGAGCAATCGCTCCGCGCCCACAAGCGCCTCGGCTGTGTAATCGGCAATGATGCGGTCGCGCTTGGCGACCAGCGCCGCGCGATCCAGACGCTCCGACATCCCCCTGAGCCTGTTCGCCGCCTCGTATTGCCGCATCGCCTCCTCGTAGTCGCCCAGATCGTCGAAGGCTTTGCCCAGGCCGAACTGAACGGTCATGCGTGTCAACACATCAAGGTCCGGCCGCTCGGCGAAGCGACGCATGCGATCCACCAGCGGCCGATCGGTCTCCGTGAAACGCTTGACAAGGCTTAGCTTCTTGAAGGCTGGCGGGAACCCCTCGCTTGCCAGAGTCAAGTGCTCAACGGCCTCTTCAAACATCCCGCGGAACGACAACAGCCCGCCCAGGAGATCCCGCGCCTGGGCTGATTGGGGCGCCAGTGCGATCAGACGGCGAAGTTCTTTCTCCGCCTCGTCCGGCCTGCCCTCCATCTCCAACACCTGTGCCGCGTAGAGCCGGCGCGCCACCGGGTTTTGGACCCTTCGGCTCAACTTGCGAAAGACGACCAAGGCTTCGGGCACACGCGCCTGATGGAGAAGGGCAGCGGCAAGATGGGTGAGCGCGCTCTCCAGGCTCGGCTGCAGCTCCACCGCCCGCTTCAGACTGGCGACCGCCTCAGCCGTCCGGCCGCTGGCATGACATGCAAGGCCGAGATTGTGGTGCGCAGCGGCGTTCTTCGGATCGAACCGCACGATTTCGCGGAAGAGCGGAATCGCGTCGGCCCACCTTTGGGCGTCGTAGTGCGTCTTGGCTGCGAGCATCAGCGCCCGCAGCTTATTCCTCGAAACGGAAGGAGCGCCCTGGGTCGCCCCGGCGGACATTTCCGCGCGCGGGTCCTTGGCCTGGCAGCAATGCTTGTATTTTCGGCCGCTGCCACAGGGGCAAGGGTCGTTGCGGCGGACCTCTCCCGTCGTTCTTGCCGCGGCGCCGGTTGCGCTCATTCCACGGGAGCCTCTCTGTCCTGCGGCCCCACCTATATCCCGCGCTTTGAAAAATCACCATGAAACGCGACCGGGAAGTTCAAATCCGGTCGTCGACACGGAGGCGCGGCGTGATAGATTGAAAGGGCGGCTCGCGCTGCCCAAGGCGGTCTAAGCCGCGTTGCGCCGAGAGACGGCGGCGACCGGGAGGGAGGACGAACATGGCCTACAAGGATATCCTCGTCTTTCTCGATTCCACGGCCGAGGCGGTAGAGAGGGCGCGCTTCGCCGCTCGTCTGGCCAAAAGCCATGGCGCGCGGCTAATCGCGGTCGACATCAGCCGGCCAGCCAGCGCCGAAGGCATCGATCCCGGATCGGCAACCCGCCGGATGTTCGCCGATGCGACAAAGGACGCAGGGATCTCCGCCGTCTTCGCGCCCGCGGAAAAGCCTGAGGAAGGAGAGGCGCTGAGCCATTGCGTCGACCTGATGATCGCGCCTGGCCCCGAAAGCCTGGCTCATGACGCCATTCGCCCCGGCGTGCTCGACCGGGCGCTGCTCGAATCCGGCGCGCCGATGCTGATCCTGCCGCCCGGCTGGACGCCCGGCCCGATCGGGGAAAACATCGTCATCGCCTGGAACGGCAGCCGAGAGGCTTTGCGCGCGGTCCACGACGCGATGCCGCTGCTCGAAAGGGCGAAAAAGGTCACCCTGTTCGCGTTCTCGTCACGGCCGAGCGGCCTGCGCAAGTCCGCCGAGATGCTGGCCGATCATCTCGCGATTCACGGCGTCAAGACCGAGCATATCTCGGACTGGACCAATACCGGAGACTTGACCGCGGTCGAGGCCCTGTTCGCGAGCCTCGACACCCAGGACGCCGATCTCATCGTTGCCGGCGCCTTCGGTCATTCCAGGCTTTACGAGGGATTGTTCGGCGGCGTGAGCCTCGATCTCATGCGCCAGCAATCCCTGCCGGTGCTGATGTCGCACTGACCGGCGGCTTCCCGTTCTCCGTGCACTGCACAAGATATTTCCCGCGTTGCACGAAAAAAAATTCACTTAACCCCGATCCATTAGCGTTAAACAGATGCGGACTGAGCCGCACAAATTCCGCATAACCCTTTGCCAGAAGGGATCATTTTTGACCCACCAAGCCGGTGCGCCGCCGCTCAATTATCCAGTCCGTTCAGGAGGATGAAACGAGGTGGGGGGATTGACTTCTGATTGTGACCCACCGTAAGAGCTAGGGACCGTGTGGGAACTTTAGGGGGATTCAATGAGCAAATTTGTAACCAGGACCTTGGCGGGCGGAGCGGTAGCGCTCGGCGTGACGCTTCTTTCGAGTTCGGCTTTCGCGGTCACGGCTTTGGGAGATCTCGATCCGGATGCTGCCGGTTCATTCAGTGAAAACGTTACGACGGGCGTAATCGATGTCGAGGCCACGTTCACGCTCACGATGAGCGCGATAACCGCCCTTTCGGCCACCATCTCAACACGTTCATCCGCCGCATACACTCCAGGTGACCTGGAGTTGTGGCTAGGCGGGGTGGAGATTGACAGCGCTCCGCTCAAGTTTGCGCCCTCGGCTTATACCGCGAGCTTCACAGACACGCTGGGGCCTGGCGACTATACGGTGATCATCACGGGCACGGCCAATAGGGCTCTCGGCGTCGGTGGGACCGTGACGACATCAAGCGTTCCTGAGCCGTCGACTTGGGCCATGATGTTGCTTGGGTTTGCTGGGCTCGGCTACGCGGCGTTCCGCCGCAAGGGTCCAGCGCAGGCACTGGCGATCTGACCGCTAAGAGCGACTGCACGGTTTAAAGGCCGCCCTTGGGCGGCCTTTTTTCATTGTCCCTTTTTTTCATTGTCCCTCTGGTTGGCCCGCGGCAGGCTGAACCGGTGAGGCTGCGCGTCATTCTCGCGCCGCACTAAATTATCGCATTGCATAAAATTTTTTTTCCCGTCGCTTCGCCGATAGCGTTACGGGAATTGAGGCCTTATAGGCGATACGCCCTATAATCCATTGTTAACACGAGTAATTCCTTGCCCGTTAGCCGGCGCTTCCCTTGCCCATTGGCGACGCTCACGGAAAAGTGAACGCCAATTGACATCCCCGTAAGTTTACCGTAGGAACAAGTTGTGCGGCTTAACGGCTGGGGGTGTTCCATGAGCAGATTTGCAACCAGGATTCTTGCGACCGGAGCGGCGGTCGCGCTCGGGGCTTCGCTTCTTTCGAGTTCGGCCTTCGCGGTCACTCCTCTGGGAAATCTCGATCCGGATGCTGCCGGTTCATACAACGAAAACGTTACGGCGGGCACAGTCGATGTCGAGGCGACGTTCACGCTCACGATGAGCGCGATAACCGCCCTTTCGGCCACCATCTCAACACGTACATCCACCGCATACACTCCAGGTGAGCTGGAGTTGTGGCTGGGCGGGGTGGAGATTGACAGCGCTCCGCTCACCTTTGCGCCCTCGGCTTATACTGCGAGCTTCACAGACACGCTGGGGCCTGGCGACTATACGGTGATCATCACGGGTATGGCCCATAGGGCGCTCGGCGTCGGCGGGACCGTGACGACATCGGGCGTTCCTGAGCCGTCGACCTGGGCGATGCTGCTGCTCGGATTCGTCGGTCTGGGCTATGCGGCGTTCCGCGGCAAGGGCAAGGATAATATGGCCGTCAGCGCCATTTGATCCCGGGTGCTCCAAGAGCTAAAAGAGGCCGCCGCGAGGCGGCCTTTTTCTTTGCGTCGCTGTTTCTTCGTCTTGGCAAGCAGCCGAGATCGAAACGCGACAAACCTTTGCGATAATCAGAAGACCGTGCTATCGTGCCAGCTGTCGTCGGATCCAGAACTGGCATCCCGGCGAAGCAATTAACGCTGGTAAATCGTCTAATTCCCAGCGAGGGGCGCGCAGATGGCCTCTTCTTGGATTCCGCGCTTAAGCCATTGAAAAGTCTCATCCAGCGGGGAAGAAAATTCCTTTGATTTCCTTCCGGCTTCTTTGATTCCTTTCCGCTGATTTTGAATTTTCCTTCCGCGGGCTTGGAAAATGCCTGGCCGCGCCGCGAGCGGAACGTCAGCCCTGCGCCAATAGACAGCGGAACCCTCTAGAGTTCTGTTATTCCCGAACCGGCGGGATCGGCCAGACGGTGCAGGCGGTCGGCGGCAGCCTGGGCGAAGCGCAGCAGGAGAGCCCGGCGGCTGGCCGAAGCCATGCGCTTGAGCTCGGCCTCGCGCACGATTTCGGCCCCGTACGGATCGGCGACGATGAGGCCCGCCTCGAGCGGCATCAGCTCCGCTGGCGTGTGCTCCGAAATGGCGAAATAGAGCCGGTCACAGCAAGCGGCATAGTCACGCCACTTGCGATCGGCGCGGTAGTCCGCCGGCGAGGACTTGACCTCGACAATGAGCACCTCGCCGTCGGCATTGACCGCGGCGATGTCGGCGCGGCGTCCGTCCGTCAGCGGCAGCTCTGTGACGCTCGAGAAGCCGCGCGCCCGGAGCAGCCGGCGCACGCCTCGGGCGATCATGAGCGCTGTCTCCGATTGGCGCCGGTCGACCGGCAGGCCCTGCAAATCCGGTCTCATCGGGCGGCCCTGGCGTCCGCGAGGATCATTTCCGCCGCCTTCTCGGCGATCATCATGGTCGGCGAACCGGTGTTTCCCGAGGTGATGCGCGGCATGACGGAAGCGTCGGCGACGCGCAGGCTCCCAAGCCCGAAAACCCTGAGACGCTCGTCGACCACCGCCGTCGGATCCTGCGCAGATCCCATCTTCGCGGTTCCGACCGGGTGGAAAATCGTCGTGCCGACTTCGCTCGCCGCCCGCGCCAGCTCTTCGTCGCTCTCGAGCTGTGCGCCGGGTTTGAGCTCCCTCGGCGCATAGTGCGCGAGCGCCCGCGCTGCGGCGAGGCGGCGCGCAAGGCGGATCGAATCCACGGCGACCCGGCGATCGGCCAGGGTCGACAGATAGTTGGGCTGGATCTTGGGCGGCGCGTGCGGATCGCCGTTGGCGGCATGGGTCGAGCCGCGGCTCTCCGGCCGCAGATTGCAGACGCTGATCGTTATCGCCGGATAGGGATGCAGGGGATCGCCGAACCGGTCGAGCGACAGCGGCTGGATATGGAATTCGATATTGGCGGTGGCGTAATTGGGCGACGACCTCGTGAAAAGTCCGAGCTGCGAGGGCGCCATCGTCATCGGCCCACGTCGGCGCAGCGCATAATCGAGCCCCATCATGGCCCGCTTGAATCGCGACTGCGTATCGACATTCAACGTGCGCGCGCCTTCGACGGCGAAGATCGTCCTCAACTGAAGATGGTCCTGCAGGTTTTCGCCGACCCCCGGCAGACTGTGGACGACTGGCGCGCCGATCGCTCTCAGCGCCTCCGGGTTGCCGACGCCGGAAAGCTCGAGGAGCTGCGGTGAACCGATCGCGCCGGCGGCCAGAATCACCTCGCCGCCCGCCCGCGCCTCGTGGCTCCGGCCCTCCTGGCTATATTGCAGGCCTATGGCGCGACGTCCTTCGAAAAGGATCCGCTCGACGTGCGCGCCCGTCGCCAGGCGCAGGTTTGGGCGCTTGAGGATTGGCTTGAGAAAGCCTGTCGCCGCGCTCCAGCGCCTTCCCCTGCGCTGGTTGACCTCGAAATAGGACGAGCCTTCGTTGTCGCCGCGATTGAAGTCGTCAACCTTGGGAATCCCAATTTCAACTCCAGCGTCGCGGACCGCGTCGAGAATCGGCCATGAGATCCGCGGGCGTTCGACCCGCCATTCGCCTCCAGTCCCGTGCAGCGCGCTCGCTCCGCCGTGGTGATCCTCGTGGCGGATGAAAAAGGGCAGCACATCCTCCCATCCCCAGCCTGCAAGCCCGAGCTGGCGCCATCCGTCGTAGTCGGCAGCCTGCCCGCGCATGTAGATCATCGCATTGATCGCCGACGAGCCGCCCACGACCCGGCCGCGCGGATAGGCGATGGAGCGCCCGCCGAGCCCCGGCTCCGGTGCGGTCTTGAACATCCAGTCGGCGCGGGGATTGCCGATCGCGTAGAGGTAGCCGACCGGAATATGGAACCAGATCCAGCTGTCGCTCCCGCCGGCCTCAACCACGAGCACGCGGTGACGCGAGTCGCGGCTTAGCCGATTGGCCAAAACGCAGCCGGCCGAACCGGCGCCGACGACGATGAAGTCGTAGGTTTCCGCGCTCATGGCCCTACCGCCCAGCATGCGACGTTCCGCCCTTGTTTGCGCTCGAGAGGCGGCCTCTCGGACCGGCAGCGGTCGAAGGCGAGCGCGCAGCGCGGATTGAACGGGCATCCCGGCGGCGGGGCGAACGGAGACGGCGGCTCGCCAGGGAGCAGGATGCGCTCGCGCTTGGCGGTCGGATCAGCAACCGGCGTCGCCGATAATAGCGCCCGGGTATAGGGATGAAGCGGGGTCTTGAAAATCGCATCGCGCGCGCCGAGCTCGACCGCATGGCCGAGGTAGATCACCATGACCTCGTCGGCGATGTGGCGCACGACCGAGAGATCGTGCGAGACGAAGACGTAAGCGAGCGCGAATTCCTGCTGCAGGCTCGCCAGCAGATTGAGCGCCTGGGCGCGAATCGAAACATCAAGCGCTGACACTGGCTCATCGAGCACCAGGATCTTCGGCTTGAGCATGAGTGCGCGGGCTATCGCGATGCGCTGGCGCTGGCCGCCGGAAAACATGTGCGGATAGCGATGATAATATTCCGGCCTTAAGCCCACCTTGCCCATGATCGTCAGCGCCTCGGCCTTGCGTTCGGCGGCCGTGAAGCGGGTGTTGACGAGCAGCGGCTCCTCGAGGGCCTTGCCGATGGTCTGGCGGGGATTGAGCGAACCATACGGATTTTGAAACACGATCTGGATTTCGCGCCGCAGGCGCTTGAGCGTCGCCGGGCTCGATTGCGCAACGTCTTCGCCGTCGATCAGAAGAGCGCCGGCGGACGGGTTTTCGATCAGGGTCAAGAGCCGCGCGAGCGTCGATTTGCCGGACCCCGATTCGCCCACAACCGCCAGAGTGCGGCCGGCCTCGAGCGAGAACGACACGCCCGACAGAGCATTGATTGTCGCCTGCGAGCGGAACACGCCGCGCGAGACGGCATAGTCGCGGGCGAGGCCCCTGGCCTCGAGAATGACGGTCACGAGACGGCCCCGCGCTGCGCGAACGCCCTTGGCCGCCCCGAGACGAGGGGCGTCAGGCACCGGGCGCGGCCGAGGACGGCCTCGGCTGGCTGCGGCGCGGTACGACGACAGGCGTCGAAGACAAAGGCGCAGCGCGGCGCGAACGAGCACCCCCGCGGCCGATCGAACTGCCCAGGCACGACGCCAGGAATCGCCGGGAGGCGCCGCTCGGTCGCCCTTTCGGGCAACGCCGCCAGCAGCGCGGCGGTATACGGATGGTGCGGATCAGCGAACAGGTCGCACGTCCCGTTCGTCTCCATCTGCTGGCCAGCGTATTGGACGACGACCCGATCGGCAGTTTCCGCCACGACCCCCATGTCGTGCGTTATGAGCACGAGCCCCATGCCGTTGTCGCGGCGCAGCCTCATCAGAAGGTCGAGAATTTGCGCCTGGATGGTTACGTCGAGCGCGGTCGTCGGCTCGTCGGCGATCAGGACCTTGGGCCGGCATGCGAGCGCCATCGCGATCATCACCCGCTGGCTCATGCCGCCGGAAAGCTGGTGGGGAAAGGCGCTGGTGCGGCGTTGCGGATCGGGAATGCCGACTTCGGCCAAAAGCTCGACGATCCGCTTGCCACGCTCAGCGCGATTCAGGCCAAGGTGCGCCTTCAACGTTTCACCGATCTGAAAGCCAACCGTGAAGCAGGGATTGAGCGACGACATTGGCTCCTGGAAAATCATCGCCATGTCCTTACCGGCGATGCGACGCCGTTCGGCGGCGCTCATCGACAGGAGATCGGCGCCGGCGAAGGCCAAGCGGTCCGCGACGACAATAGCGGCCGGAGGAAGGAGCCCCATCGCCGCCAGCATCGCCACCGACTTGCCAGAGCCGGATTCGCCGACGATCGCCAGCACTTCGTTCCGCTCGAGCGTAAGATCGAACCCATCGACCGCCGTGAACGGCCCATGGCGTGTGGCGAAAGGAGACGCTGAGGTTGCGGATTTCGAGGAGGGGCATTGCTTGATAGTGACTTAGTTCGGCGCCTTAGGCATCGAGAAGAGGGTTGCCTTTGGGAACGCGCGGGCGATTTCCTCAAATGTGATCACCCTCCCAAACTTCGAAGGATGGGGTGCATATTCTTCGAGTTTCTGAGCGCTACAAAGCAGGACAGTTGTAGCGTCCGCGTGCGGCAGAACTGCCTTTGGGGGTGTTTTCACCCAGCAGTTCGCCCTGATCGCATAGTTCGTAGCCTGATCCTTGTCCTCAGGAAACTTGTCTTTCGGCTGCTTGACCTCGAAATGGATAGCAAAGCGCATCCCGTCCGCAGCCTCAAAGATCGCGAGCATGTCCGTTTCTTGTCCGCTGCAGCCCTTGCAGCGGCACTTCTCGCTGTAGTGGGATCGCCACCAGTTCGCGGACCTTCGGCTTCGTCGCGTCCGCATTTCATCGCTTAGAAGGCGCGATCCCTCGGCAAAATCAGCGAACTTCGTGCGCCGCAGTACCCAAGACCGAAATGCCGGATCCTCTGCCAGTTCTTTGGCGAAGGGCTCCGCATATTTAAACTCAATTGACCCATATAACACCCGAACCCCCGTTAATTCCATCACCCCCGTGCGCATCTTGGGATCGAGCGCGTCGCGCAGGCCATCGCCGGTCAGGTTGATCGCAAGAACGGTGATGAGAATGGCCAGGCCAGGCAGAGTAACGATCCAGGGATCGGAGCGGATGAATTCGCGCGAATCGGCCAGCATCGTGCCCCATTCCGGGGTCGGCGGCTGGGCGCCGAGGCCAAGGAAACCCAGTCCCGCCGCCTCGAGAATTGCGCTCGAGACGCCGAGCGCCGCGGTCACGATGAGCGGGGCGAGGCAATTGGGCAACACCGTGGACCAGGCAAGTCTCAGCGGTCCGACGCCGGCGACGCGCGCCGCGGTCACATAGTCCTTGTTGAGCTCGCCAAGAGCGGAGGCGCGCGTCAGGCGCACGTAGCCGGGAAGATACACGATCGTCACCGCGATGATCGTGTTGGCCAGGCTGGGCCCCAAAACCGCAACAATCAGAATGGCGAGGACCAGGCTCGGCACCGCCATGATCAAGTCCATCAGCCGCGAAATCGCGACGTCGGCGAACGGGCCCGCCATCGCCGCTGCAAGCCCCAGCGTGACGCCGACGACAAACGAAACGCACATCACCGAAATGCCGATGAACAGGGACACCCGCGCGCCGAAGATGAGGCGCGACAGCATGTCATGACCGTCGCCGTCGGTTCCGAGGACAAAACGCCAGGAGCCGCCCGTCTCCCACAGCGGCGGAGCCCGCACGGCGTCGCGGAATTGTTCTATCGGCGAATAGGGGGCGATGACGTTCGCCGCCAGGGCCAGAAGGACGATGACGCCGAACACGGCGAGGCCAAGAACGGCGCCTCTGTTCTCACGGAAAGAGGCCCAGAAGGACGCCAGCGGCGAGGGCTGCGCGAGGACGGCCGTCACCTCCTCGCCAATCGGGGGCTCGAGCGTCACGGCGTCAGCGGCCATGCCGGATCCTCGGATCGATGACCCCGTAGATGAGATCGACCGTGAGGTTCACGCCGATGACAACCGCCGAGATCAGCATGACCCCGCCCTGCAACGCCGGATAATCGCGCCTTCCGATCGAATCGATGAGCCAATGGCCGACGCCCGGCCAGGAGAAGATAGTCTCCGTAAGCACCGCCCCCGCCATCAGGCCAGAAATCGAGAGGCCGATCACCGTCACCACTGGCAACAGCGCGTTGCGCAAGGCATGCACCCCGATGACCCGGCGGGGCGCAAGCCCTTTGGCGCGAGCGGTGCGCACATAATCCTCGTTCAAGACCTCGAGCATCGAGGAGCGGGTCATGCGGGCGATGACGGCGAGCGGCACGGTGCCGAGCACGATCGCCGGCAGGACGAGATGGCGCAGCGCGTCGAGGAACGCCCCCTGCTGATCGGACATCAGCGCATCGATGGTCATGAATCCGGTCGGCTGATCGAACGAATAGTTGATGAGGTCGATGCGGCCGGAGACCGGCAGCAGGCCAAGTCTCACGGATACGAACATGATGAGCAGCAGGCCCCACCAGAAGATTGGCATCGAATAGCCGAACAGCGAGATCGTCATCAGCGCTTGGTCGTAAATCCCTCCGCGCTTTACCGCTGCGAACGCGCCCGCGGGCACGCCGACGCCGATCGCGAACAGCATGGCGAAGAGCGAGAGTTCAAGCGTCGCTGGGAACAGAGTGAGGAACTCGGTGAGAACCTTTTGCTGCGACGACAGCGACACGCCGAAATCGCCGTGCGCGAGGCGCCAGACGTAGTCGACGAACTGTTTCCACACCGGCTGGTCGAGGCCGAGTTCATGGCGGAAGAACGCCAGCCTCTCCGGCGACATGCCGTGCTCGCCCACCCTGACCTCAACCGGGTCGCCCGGCACGAGGCGGATGGCGACGAAAGTCAGGAACATCAACGCCAGAAAGGTCGGGATGGTCAGCGCAATGCGGCGAAGGACATAGGCGAGCATGGCCGATCCAAAAACGACGGGCGCCGCCCTTCAACGGACGGAACCCGGAGCGGCCTCACTGCAGGTCAACCCCTTCGAATGCGTGTGTGCCGAGGGGGCTCTGTTTGTAGCCGATAACGTTCGAGCGCATTGCTTCGAACACGATGGAATGAGCGAGGAGAAGTTCGGGCGCTTCGGCGTGCTGGATCTCCTGCATCCGTGAATAGAGTTTCGCCCGCTCGGATTGGTCCGAGATCAAACGCGCCTTTACGAGGAGATCATCAAACTCCGCGTTACACCACTTGGCGGCATTGTTCGCCGCGGGCTTTCCCTCGGGACAGCTTCGGAGGAAGAAGAAGTTGTCGGGATCGCCATTATCGCCGGTCCACCCGTATTGCGCCGTCATGGGTTCGCCGTTCGACAGACGCTTGCGGTATTCGCCCCACTCATAGGTGACGAGCTTGGCGTTGACGCCAATCTTGGCGAGGTCCGCCTGCATCATTTCGCCGATGCGCTTGCCGTTGGGATTGTAGGGGCGCTGCACCGGCTGGTACCAGAGATCGATGTCGAGCGGTGTGGCGACGCCGGCGGCGGCCAGCATCGCCTTGGCTTTCTCCGGGTCGTAAGGCACGTCCGGAATCTTGTCGTTGAAGGACCACATCGTGGGAGGGATAAGCGTCGTCGCCTTCGCCCCCGCGCCGATATAGACGTCCTTGATGATCGCGTCGCGGTCGATCGCCATCGACAGGGCCTGACGAACCTCCTTCTTGTCGAACGGCGGCTTTGTCGCGTTGAAGGCCCAGTACGCGACGTTCAGACCCGGCATGTTGATCACCTTGAGCGAAGGATCCTTCTCCATCTCTTCGAGGTCGGCCGGCCTTGGATAGGCGTTGATGTGGCATTCGCCCGCCTTCAACTTGGCGTAGCGCGCGGTCGCGTCGGGAGTGATGGCGAAGACGAGGTCGTCGACCAGCGCCTTCTCGCCGTAATAGTCCTTGTTCGCCTTGTAGCGGATGACGGAATCTTTCTGATAGGCGACGAAGGAGAATGGGCCCGTGCCGACCGGCGCCTGGTCGAATTGCTCCGGTGTTCCCTTCTTCAGCAGGTATTCGGCGTACTCGGCCGAGCCAATCGCCATGAAGTCCATCGCCAGATTGGCGAGGATGGCGACGTTCGGCGTCTTCAGCTTCATGACGACGGTGTAGTCGTCCTTTTTCTCGACCGAATCGAGCAGCTTCGGCATATCCATGTCGTCGAAATAGTCATATTTGCCGCCGGAGACCTTGAAATAGGGGTTGTCGGGCTTCCACTGCCGGTTGATCGAGAACAGGACGTCGTCGGCGTTGAAGTCGCGCGTCGGCTTGAAGTCCTTCAACGAATGGAATTTCACGCCCTTGCGCAGATGGAAGGTGATCGTCTTGCCGCCGTCGGCGACGTCCCAGCTCTCAGCAAGGCCCGGAACGACGTCGGTGGTGCCGCGCTTGAATTCGGTCAGGCGATTATAGACCGGGCGGGCGGCGTCGAAACTGGTGCCGGTGGTGTTGATCGCCGGGGTGAAATTCTCCGGGCTGCCTTCCGAGCAATAGACCAGGGTCTTTGCCGATGCGACGCCCGCGCCTGCTAATAACGCGGCCAGAGCGACTCCGGCAAAGGTGAGCGCTTTCATGGGCATGCCTCCTGAGCGATTGGCTCGCGACCACGAGCTTTGCGCCATCGAAGCTCTTTTTCGTTGTCAGCGCAATGGTCGTCGCCCGCTGTCGTCCGGCGGCAAGGTCCCGCCGGCGCGGTCATCCAACCTCGTCCCCGTCGTTCATAGGATGGAGGTCGCGCACCATCGCCTTCGCCCGTTCGTCGAGCACATGGGTATAGATCTGGGTGGTCGAAATGTCGGCGTGGCCGAGCAGATCCTGGACGACGCGCAGGTCGGCCCCATTCTGCAAGAGATGGCTGGCGAAGGCGTGCCGCAACACGTGCGGGCTCACGCGCTGGGGCTCGATTCCCGCGGCGGCGGCGACGCGCTTGAGATCGCGCGCGAACGCCTGCCGGGTCATGTGGCCGCTCGCGCTCGCGGCGGGAAAGAGCCACGGACCCGCCGCCGCCCCAGGGGCAGCTTGATCGAGAAGGGCGCGAAAGACGGTCATTGCCGCGCGGGCGGGGCCGGAGAGCGGCGCGAGGCGCTCCTTGTCGCCCTTGCCGGCGACCGCGATGAGCGGCGACTTGGCCGTCGCCGCCGCCTTCTTGAGGCTCAGCGCTTCCGACACTCGCAGGCCCGAGGCATAGATGAGCTCGATGAGGCAGGCGATCCGCGCCGCCTCGAGCCGTTCGCGCAACGGCCGCTCGGCGAGGTCGAGCCCCTCCCGCGCGGTCACGATCAGGCGCTCGACCTCGGCCATGCTGAGTAGCTTGGGTAGCGGACGTGACCGGCGCGGGCCCTCGATCGTCGGCGTCGGGTCGTCGCGGCGCCATCCTTCGGCGTAAAGAAACTTATGAAACTGACGGATCGCCGACAGCCGGCGCGCGAGCGATGCGGCGCTGAGTTTCCGCGCGCCGCGAGCAACGAGGAATCCGCGCACGTTGGACGCGTCCGCCTTCAGTGCGTCTGTGCCCTTGGCCAGAAGATAAGCTTCGTAATCCGCGAGATCGCGCCGATAGGCATCGATGGTGTTCAAGCTCGCGCCTTGCTCGGAAGCGAGAGCCTCGAGAAAGCCGGTGACGTGTGAAGCGCGCGCCTTCATGCCGCCGCCTAGTCCTCCTCCTCGAAGAGGGTCGGCTGCGCTCCCTCGCGCCGAGGCTCGGCAAGACCGAGGTGCCGGAACGCGTGCGACGTCAACAATCGTCCGCGCGGCGTGCGCTGCACGAAGCCGAGCTGGATGAGGTAGGGCTCGATGATGTCCTCGATAGCGTCGCGGGGCTCGGAGAGCGCCGCGGCGATGGTTTCAACCCCGACCGGACCCCCATTGAATTTGACCGCGATCGCGTCAAGATAGCGCCGATCCATCTGGTCGAGGCCGATCGCGTCGACTTCGAGCAGCTTGAGCGCGCGGTCGGCGAGCGCGCGGGTGACGCTCACCGCCCCCTCGACGACAGCGAAATCGCGCACCCGCCTGAGGAGCCGCCCCGCGATCCGCGGCGTCCCGCGCGAGCGCCTGGCGATTTCGTTCGCGCCATCGTCGGCGAGAGCGAGGCCGATCGCCCTGGCGCCGCGGGCGGCGATGTCCTGAAGCTCCTCGGTCGTATAGAAGTTTAGACGGATCGGAATACCGAACCGGTCGCGCAACGGGTTGGTGATGAGCCCGGCGCGGGTCGTCGCGCCAATGAGCGTAAATGGGGCGAGATCGATCTTGACCGAGCGCGCCGCCGGCCCCGCGCCGATGATGAGGTCGAGCTGGAAATCCTCCATCGCGGGATAAAGGATCTCTTCGACCGCCGGATTAAGGCGGTGAATCTCGTCGATGAACAAGACGTCGCGCGGCTCGAGATTGGTGAGTTGCGCCGCCAGATCCCCAGCCTTGGCGATCACTGGCCCTGAAGTCGAGCGGAAGTTGACCCCGAGTTCGCGCGCCACGATCTGAGCAAGCGTTGTCTTGCCGAGGCCCGGCGGACCAACGAACAGCACGTGGTCGAGCGCATCCCCTCGCGATCTGGCGGATTGGATGAAAACGCCGAGATTTTTGCGCGCCGCGTCCTGGCCAGCAAAGTCAGCCAGGAACTGCGGGCGGATCGCCGGCTCGTCCTCGGCGCGCTTATCGGCCGAGACCAGGCGCCGTGAGGCGTCGACCACTTCAGGCTCCCCCAGCCGGGGGACCATCGGCCTCCGTGCGCGCGAATTCTGGCTGCATGGTCAGGCCAAGGAGATTCGCGGCGAGGGCGCACGCGAAGCCCGCAATCGCCCCGCAAGCGACGAAGGCGTGGCCCAGCGTCACTCCGATCCAGTCAGGGGAGGCTGTGTCGGCAGTTGTCTCGACTGAGGCGCCTAGGGGCGCAAGGCGCGAGGCCATGCCGTAAGCGATCAGGCCGCCAATCAGGGCGGCGACGAGCGCGCGCGGCCACCGCGCAGGCGCGGCAGCGTCCCAAAGCGCGTAGACAAAACCGGTCGCCGCGGCCGGGCCGATCCCCACGACATAGGCGGCGATCAACCCGATGGCATGGCCAAACAACGCGGCGATCACGACCAGAAGTGCGATAGTGTCGGGGGTGATCGTCGGCTTGAAGACCACGGATAGAGGAATGAACATCGCCCCGCCGATCGCCGGGCCGAGCACCGCAAACACAGCGACGATCCCGATCATCGGGATAAAGAAGGGTCGCGCGGGCTCAATCATCGATCGGCTCTTCTTCGGGAATCTCGGGTCACTGGGCCAGTTCTTTCAAACCGGCGCGAACCAGCGCTGCGGACTGCGCGTCCTGCCCAATCAGGGTCGAGATCTTGGCGATCGCCGCGGCGACTTGGGGGTGCCCATAGCCGAGGCCGACCAGGGCAAGGATCGCGTCCTCCGCGGCCCTGGTGAGTTTCGGCGTGCGCTCGAGGGACCCCTCCGCTCCGGCGAAATCGGCCGCGCCGAACGCCGGCGCCTTGTCCTTCAATTCGAGCACCAGGCGGGCGGCGAGCTTCGGGCCGACCCCCGGGGCGCGGGCCATCGTCGCCTTGTCCTGTCGGGCTATCGCGCCGCTCAGCGTTTCCGCCGGGAGGGCGCCGAGAATGCCGAGCGCCACCTTCGCTCCGACCCCCTGCACGCCTTGCAGCAGGCGAAACCACTCGCGCTCGGTCGCGGTGAGGAAGCCGTAAAGCCTGATCGCGTCTTCGCGCACGTGGGTCTCGATGAGGAGCTCCGCCGCCTCTCCGGCCGCTGGCAGCGCCCGCAGAGTCCGGGCGGAAGCGGAAACGAGATAGCCGACGCCGTTGACGTCGAGGATCAGCGCCTCTTCGTCGACGCTGTCGACGACGCCCTTAAGCTTGCCGATCATGCCGCGCCTCGCGCACGCGCCGCCCGATGCTGGGCGTGGCAGATGGCGACCGCGAGCGCGTCGGCCGCGTCCGGCGTCGACGCGGTCGAGGCGGGCAGGAGCATCCTGACCATCATCGCGACCTGTCGCTTTTCCGCGTGTCCAACCCCTACCACGGTTTTCTTGATGAGGTTGGCCGCGTATTCCGCCACCGGCAGCCCAGTCAGAGCCAATGAAGCAAGCGCAACTCCGCGCGCCTGCCCGAGCTTCAGCGCCGATTGCGGATCGCGATTGACGAACGTCTCCTCGATCGCCGCCTCGTCCGGCCCCTCGCGCTCGACGAGGCCTACAAGCGAGCGATGGATCGCCGCCAGCCGTCCGGCGAGCGAGGCCGCTGCGTCAGTCTCGATCGTGCCGCAGCCGAGGAAGCTGAGCCGCGACCCGGCGACCTCGATCACGCCCCATCCGGTCGTGCGCAAGCCGGGATCGACGCCGAGAATGCGAATCGCGCCGACGGTCATAGAATGTCTGATATACGAATTCCGCCTGCAGCGCATTTGGGCGCGCTCGAGTCAACCGGGCGGCTTCAGTCAGAGCGAGTTCGCGCTCGATCGACGCAAGCTCCGCGAGTGAAGCGTCGAAGGCTTGGCGGCCGATCGCCTCCCACACTGTCCTTGCGCGCGCGCTCAAATCGGCGACAGTGAGCGGGAGCCTTGCGGCTGCGGCGAGCGCGCCCTTCTCGTTGATAGCGCCGGTTGAGGGCGAACAGGACCTGTGCGGCGCCGGTCGCCCGCGAGCCGCCGAGCGCGACTGCGACCACTCCGGCTACGGCGGCGAGGACGGCGGTAAGGCGTTCGAGGAATGGGTCGGCGGCGGCTTCCATGATCCGGTCTCGTGCCGATCGGACGGGGCGAGGACCGACCGGCGACTGACAAAGGTTTAGAAAAGGTTGAGTTTAGATATCCTTTAAAATGACTTTGGCCGTACGAAAACGACACAGCGGCATGGGCGCCCGCATAACCGGACCTTTACTTAAAATCGAGCATAAACGACGCGCCGGCTCGAACGAGGTGGCGTCAGCGTCGAGTGGTTTGTGTTCATGCGTAACGCGCGCGCCGGAGCGTTTCGCCTCCCCGCCCAGTTTCAGGTTTCGCGTACTGGCGGCGGCGAGGCGAAACGCCCGGCCGCAAATCCTCGAGCGCCCGAAGACGGACGCGCGCCGCAGCGCGATTCGATCCTTATCGGCGACTGCGTGGCCGAGATGATGCGGCTCCCGGAGGCCTCTGTCGATTTCGTCTTCGCCGATCCACCCTATAACCTGCAGCTCGAAGGCGCTCTCTCGCGCCCTGACCAGAGCCTTGTCGACGCTGTCGACGACGCGTGGGACAAGTTCGCCGATTACGCCGAATATGACGCGTTCACTCGCGGCTGGCTCGGCGCCGTCCGGCGGGTGATGAAGCCCTCGGCCACCATCGTCGTCATCGGCTCCTACCACAATATCTTCAGGGTCGGCGCCATTCTCCAGGATCTCGGCTTCTGGATCCTCAACGACATCGTCTGGCGCAAAGCCAATCCGATGCCGAACTTTCGCGGCCGACGCTTCACCAACGCTCATGAGACGATGATCTGGGCCGCTCGAAGCGCCGACGCCAAGGCCTATACCTTCAACTATGAGGCCCTCAAAGCTGGCAACGAAGACTGCCAGGTCCGTTCCGACTGGTTCCTGCCGATATGCTCCGGCGCCGAGCGGCTGAAGGACGAAAAGGGGCGCAAGGCCCATCCCACGCAAAAGCCGGAAGCGCTGCTGATGCGCCTCATCCTCGCCGCCTCTCACGCTGGCGGCCTGGTGCTCGATCCGTTTTTCGGCTCGGGAACCACGGGGGTCGCCGCCCGACGGCTCCGCCGCTCGTTCATCGGCATCGAGCGGGACCCCGCTTACGCTGCGATGGCGCGCCGGCGGATCGACGCTATCGAGCCGTTGGCCGAGGAAGCGGTCGCAACCGCGCCGACTCGCCGTAGCGAGCCGAGAGTCGCCTTCGCGGCCGTCGTTGAGGCGGGGCTCGCGCGTCCGGGGGAACAGCTGTTCGACGTCGGACGTCGCTGCAGCGCAGTGGTCCGGGCTGACGGGGCTCTCGCCTTAGGTCCCGCCGTCGGCTCGATCCACAAGATCGGCGCCCTGGCGCAGGGTTTGCCCGCATGCAATGGCTGGAGTTTCTGGCATATCGAGCGGGCCGGCCGCCTGACCCCAATCGACGATCTGCGCGCTGTCATGCGGGCAGCGATGCGCGAAGCGGCCGAGTAGGAGCGGCGCCGTCCCCGACCGCTTCGAGTCCGTGTTGGCTACGGGGCTCTGGGCGATCGCGACATTTCCTTGCGTTTTGGTCGGGGTTTCCGGGAGCCGAAATCGCTCTGACGAAGGAGGAACACTTCGCCTGTTGTCTCCTCGGTGTCGAGCCAGACAAACGAAAGATGCGGAAAATCGCGTTCCAGAAGCGCCCGCCCGCCCCCAATCTCACAGATTAGCGTCCCGCCTGCCGCCAAATGCGCTGGGCCCTCCGCCAATATCCGCCGCACGATATCGAGACCGTCGGCTCCCCCATAGTGGGCGATTCGCGGCTCTGCTGCATATTCGGGCGGAAATTCAGCCATCGTCGCGGCGTCGACATAGGGTGGATTGGCAAGGATCAGGTCGTATCGCGCGTCGTTAACGGCGCCAAACAGGTCGCCCTCCCTCAGCGCAACGCGCTCGGAGAGCCCGTGCTCTTCGAGATTGCGCTTAGCAACGTCGAGGGCTCCCGCCGAACAATCGACCGCCTCGATCCGGGCGTTGGGGAACACCCGCGCGGCGAGAACCGCAAGCGAGCCGCCGCCCGTGCAGAGATCGAGCACTGTCGAAACGAGCCCCGGGTCTCCGGTCAGTGCGTTGTCCTCGGCGAACGCGCTCATCAAAAGCTCACCCACCAGGCTGCGCGGGACAATGACGCGCTCGTCGACGTAAAACGGCACGCCCTTGATGTAGGCGCGGTTCAAGAGATAGGCGGCCGGCTTGCGGGTCGTCGCCCGCGCTTCGATGAGATCGCAGAGTCTCGCTCGTTCGTGTCGCAGGAGCCTCGCGTCGAGAAAGGGATCGAGCGTGTCGATGGGCAGCCCAAGGCCCTCGAGGATGAGAAATGCGGCCTCATCGAGCGCCGTCGTTGCGCCATGGCCGAACGCGAGACCGGCTGACAGGAACCGCCCGACCGCATAGCGCAGCCAGTCCCGCGGCGTGAGGAACGTCTCGATCCGCTCATTGCGTCCCACGTCAGACAACGACGGCCGCATCGGGGGCGGCGGCGCTCATACGCCTCCGCTCCTGCACTCGTGCATGAAATGTCTGCGCGATTTGCCTCGCAGCCCCTGCTTGTCGGCCTTTTGCGAGCATTCGATCGACCTCGCGGATCGCTCGGCTGGGTCCCGTTCAGAGGCGCCGAGCGGCTCCGAGGAAGGTTTCGCCTCGCCGGTCAAGGCCGCGGCGGGCGGAGAGGTCTGCCCTAGGGTCTGGCAAGCGGAGATGGCGACGAATGCGAACGTCCAGCTGCAAACCAGGGTCGTAGTTCGTACCAATTCAAGTATTCCCGCATTCAGCCACGGTTCATCTCGCGCAGGCGCAGGTTATAAGAGCGATGGCCGAAATTTCAAGGCAAGTGGCCCGACGCCTGAAGGCGATCTCTCGACACTGACCCGGCTGCCAGGAGAAGCGCTGACGTCCTACTTGTCCCTGGAATAGCCAAGCGCATCTGCATCGCTCTCGTCCCGCCGAGCCAATTCTGCGTCGCTAGGACACCGCGCAGACATAACTTTCACGGCGACGACGAAAGCTGCTCTGCTGATTCCCCTTGCGTGGAGCCTGAAAGAGACATAAACATATCTTTATGTCTAACGACCGAAGCCATGAAGCGCTCGCCTTTCCGGCGCTGCTCGCCGGCCTCGAGGCGGCCGGCGAGGAGACTAGGCTGCGGATTCTCTGCCTGCTTGAGGCGGCTGAACTCGCAGTTAGCGAGCTCGTTGCGATCCTCGGCCAGTCGCAACCGCGGGTGTCGCGTCACTTGAAGCTCTTGGTAGAGGCGGGTCTGGCCACTCGGCAGCGCGAGGGAGCCTGGGCCTTCTTCCGCCTCGCTGAACCCGGCGGGGCCCTCGCGCGCGATTGCCTTCGCCGTCTCGATCCCGCCGACCCAACGATCAGCGCCGACCGCGCCCGGCTCGAAGTCGCGCGAGAGACCCGCCGCCGGCAGGCGGCGGCCTATTTCGCCGAGCGCGCCGCGAACTGGGATCAGATCCGAGCCCTGCACGCGCCGGAAGAGCGGGTGGAGGCGGCGCTGGTCTCAATGATTGGCGACAAGCCCTACCGCAATCTCCTCGATCTCGGGACCGGCACCGGGCGCATGCTCGAGATTCTCGCCCCCCGCGCGGCGCGCGCCGTCGGCGTCGACCAGAGCGCGGCGATGCTGGCGCTCGCCCGCAGCCGCATCGATGAGGCGGGCCTTCGTCACGTCTCGCTGCGCCAGGGCGATATCTACGCCCCACCTGTCGAGCGCGATGCGTACGACCTAGTCGTGATCCACCAGGTGCTCCATTTCCTCGACGACCCGGCACGGGCGCTAAGCGAGGCGGCGCGGGTGCTTAGCCCAGGTGGGCGGCTCGCGCTCGTCGATTTCGACGCGCACGACCAGGAATTCCTGCGCGACGAGTTCGCCCACCGACGGCTCGGCTTCGGCGCCCAAGAGATCGAGGGCTATCTAGCCCAAGCGGGCCTCGTCAACGTTTGCCTTGAGCGCGTTCCGCCAGCCAGGGGCGAAGCGAGCAAGCTTACAGTGGCCTTATGGATCGCCGAGGATCCGCGCGTCATTTCCGATTCGTTCCCAAAGAGCGACGTGGAGTTCGCCTAATGGCCGCCAAACCGGTCCCGCTAAGCCGCGCCGGCGCGCAGGTTCAGGTCTCGTTCGAGTTCTTTCCGCCCAAAAGCGCGGAGATGGAGGCGAGCCTGTGGGAGGCGGCGACGCGGCTCGAGCCGCTCGAATCCTGCCTTCGTCTCGGTCACTTACGGCGCCGGCGGGTCGACTCGCGAGCGTACTCATGCGCTGGTCGAGCGTATCGTGCGCGAGACCTCGATGAGGCCCGCAGCCCATCTAACCTGCGTCGGCGCCTCGAAGGACGAGATTCGGGCGACGCTGCGCGCCTATCATGGCGCCGGCGTCCGCCACATCGTGGCGCTACGCGGCGACCCGCCGACCGGTTTTGACGCTCCTTACGAAACTGCACCCAACGGGTATCACTCGACTGCGGATCTCGTCTCCGACGCCCGGCGGATCGGCGATTTCGAAGTCTCGGTCGGGACCTATCCCGAGCAGCACCCCCAGAGCCCGAACCTCCTGCATGACATCGAGATCCTCAAGCAGAAGGTAGACGCCGGCGCGACGCGGGCGATAACTCAGTTCTTCTTCGATAATTCTGTTTATTTCCGTTTTCTCGATGTCGCCGCTGCGGCGGGGATCGACGTTCCGATCGTGCCGGGCATATTTCCGGTGCAGAATTTCAAGCAAACGGCCAATTTCGCGCGCCGCACCGGCGCGAGCGTCCCACAATGGCTCGCGGACCGGTTCGAGGGCCTTGATGATGACGCCGCTACTCGCCGCTTGGTCGCCGCGGCGGTCTGCGCCGAGCAGGTGATCGACCTCATCGATCACGGGATCGAGGAATTGCACTTCTACACCATGAACCGCGCCGACTTGGTGTTCGCCATCTGCCACCTCGTCGGTCTCCGCGCCAAGCCGGCCACGATCGAGCAGGGAGAGCGGGGATCGCCGCCACTGCGTCGGCGGGCCTGGTAACAGGCGTCACTGCCGACCGTGGACGGCGGCATTCTATTTTCCTGGTTAACCATTCCTTACGAAAACTCATAAGCCCGGGCATCTGACTGTTGACTCGAGTTTCTCTTTTTCACACCATGAACAAAACAAGAACATAGAACAGTGGCGCTGGTGCGGATCCTTCCGTTTTTAGCGTCTCTCAAACGGAAGCGTCTCGCTTTCATAATGCTGGGATGTGGAAAGGAGCAAGTTCGCGATGCTGAAGCTGATCGAGGGTTCGTACGCCTCATTCTTCCCAAAGGAAATCGAGGCGATGTTCCGCAACAGAGCACAAACGTTTTCGGATCGGCTCGGCTGGGAGGTCGTGGTGAAAGATGGGTACGAGCGAGATAGATTCGACGACGCAAATCCCCTGTATC
Source organism: uncultured Alphaproteobacteria bacterium (assembly GCA_963761435.1). Classification (GTDB taxonomy): domain Bacteria; phylum Pseudomonadota; class Alphaproteobacteria; order Rhizobiales; family Beijerinckiaceae; genus Roseiarcus. The sequence goes on from CAVXHJ010000026.1 coordinate 124,307, forward strand.
TCGTATCTATCGATCCAAATACTGAAGAATACTGGGGCTCTTTGAGACTACTGCCGACCATGGGTCCAAACATGTTGCGCGATGTTTTTCCGCAATTGCTTGATGGAGACTACGTCGAGAGCGCCACGATATGGGAAAGTTCTCGAATCTGCGCCAATACCGCGCCAGGCCAGCCAGATCGAAACAAGAGCGGCGTGAATTATGTTCTAAGCGAGCTCATCTTGGGGATCGGCGAAGTCGCGGTCGCAGCCGGCCTCACACAAATCGTCTCAGTATTCGACGCCAGGATCTACCGGGTGCTTAGAGCCGCAGGCTGCAATCCCCAGATCATCGGCACGCCGCAGCGTGTAGGCGACGCCATGAGCTACGCGGGTCTTTTCGACACCGGCGAAGGTCCGCTGAGAGCGTTTCGGGCCGCGCTCTGCATCGAGGACTCGGTCTTTGCCCCTGGCGCTAAAGAGCTGGCGTTCGCATAGCCAAGGCCCGGGCCAAGAGCTACGCGGCGCTTCGTTCACGTTTTGTTGTCTACAAGTCTGTTGATTGTCATTCTTCCCCTAAGTCATCACACTGCCTTTCGCGCAGGGAATCAAGTAAGGGAGGGCCGATTGGCCAAGAAAGTGAAAAATCGCGACCCGAAGCCCGAAGAATCAAAATCGCACGTCGGAGAATTAAGCCTTTCAGCCTGCGAGGCGCGCAGGTTGTACTCGATATGCGTCGAACTGCTTGAACTCTGTACTCAGGTTTCTGGCAGAATAGATCCTGAAGCTGGTTATATGGTGGCGCATGCGCGAGATGAAGTGATGCTGGGAATCTTCGATGTCCGCCCCTAGCATCACGACAAGCCGAAGCGCGAGGTTCGACTCAGCCGCGTCGAGGCTCACGGACACGATACTCGGCAACTTCGACCAGGATCTCGCCGAAACGCTGAGAGCAATTGCTTACGAACTTGACCTTTCTCATATCGCATATTTACGCCTGTCGCCTGACAAGAGTGCCGATATTTGCCTTCTGGTTGCGGTCGTCACCTATCCAAGATTATGGCAGCACCGATACTTCGTGAAGAAATATATCACCAACGACCCAGTCATATCGTATGGCCGAAAAGCCGCCAGCCCATTCGACTGGGCAAACTTGCCCCTCGACGACCCGGCGACAAAAGGCTTTTTCGCCGACGCCTTGAATCATAGCGTGGGACGCAACGGCCTTTCTATTCCCCTCAGGAATCGGCGCGGCGTCTTCGCGCTCGTTTCCTTTACCAGCGACCTCTCAAAGGAGGACTGGGAATCGTATAAGCTCCAGAATATGAAAGGCCTTCAGCTCATCTCAGTTCTCATTGATTCCGCCGCGAACATCAATTTCAAATTGCAATCTACTCCTGTTCAATTGTCGACGCGGGAGGAACAGTGTTTGGTTTGGGCCGCGCGCGGAAAAACCTATCAGGAGATCTCGGACATCCTGGGTTTGGCGTTTGGCAGCGTGAAGACGCATTTGGATGGGGCCCGCCACAAATTGCATTGCATGAATCTGACCCACGCCGCTGCGGTCGCCTTCGCGACCGGCGTTATTCCCGCTCAAGCGCTGAAATAGGCGATCGGCTGTCCGCGCGCACGGCTCCCGGTCCAGTTCCGGCCGTGTCGTAGCGGGGACGCCGTTACTCAGGCTTGGCGGGCGCCAATCGCCGTGGCGTCACGAGTCCACTCTCTGTAACGCCTCGGGCGTGAGGTCGGCGCGAGTTGGATAGCCGTCGACCGCCATCAGGAGATCGGCTTCGGCCAATAGCGAACGCAGCACATGGACGACGCCGTCGGTTCCGCCCAACGCAAGCCCATAGGCATAGGGGCGGCCGATTCCGACGGCCGCGGCGCCCATCGCCAGCGCCTTGACGACATGAGTTCCGGTGCGGATTCCTGAATCGAATAGAACCGGGGCCTTCCCAGCCGCCTTCACCACCGCCGGCAGCATGTCGAGGGCCGGGATGCCGCCGTTCGCCTGACGGCCGCCATGATTGGAGCAGTAGATTCCGTCGACGCCTCCATCGATGGCCCGCCGCGCGTCGTCGGGGTGGCAGACGCCCTTCATGATGAGGGGCAGCGTGGTCAGCGAGCGCAGCCACGGCAAGTCGTCCCAGGTTAGCGGATTGCCGAAGATCGAGGCCCACGTCATCACCGCCGCGCGCAGGTCGCGCTCGGGCGGGCCCCCGAGCAATTTGGCGAAGCGTGGGTCGGAAAAATAATTGGCAAGACAAAGGCCGCGCAGCTGCGGGAAGTTAGCGGTCGCGAGATCGCGTGGCCGCCAGCCGGTTATCCAGGTGTCGAGGGTGACGACGATCGCTTTGAAGCCGGCCTCTTCGGCCCGCTTGACGAGGCTTGCGGCCAGCTCGCGATCGGTCGGGGTGTAGAGTTGGAAGAAGCCGGGGGTGGCCTTGAACTCCGCGGCGACCGCCTCGAGTGGATCGACCGAGAGGGTCGAAGCCACCATCGGCACGCCAGTCAACGCGGCGGCGCGCGCGGTCGCGAGATCGCCGTGGCCGTCTTGAGCGCAAAGTCCGATCACCCCGATCGGGCTCATGAACAAAGGCGACGGCAACTTGAGGCCAAAAAGATCGATCGACATGTCGCGCCGCTTGGCGCCAACGAACATCCTTGGCGCGAGGCCCCATTTGTCGAACGCTGCGACATTGGCTTCTTGCGTGCGCTCATCGCCGCAGCCGCCGGCCACGTAGGACACGAGGCTCTCCGGCATCGCCGCATGCGCCTTGGCCTCGAGCACGTCGAAGCGCATCGGGAAGCGCGGCAGGCGGCCGCTGAGACCGGCAAGGTAAATCTCGTTCTGATAGGCCCCGAAGTCGGTCATCGCCGCTCCCTGTCCTCGTCGCGTCAAAGATTCGGGTCTTGGTCGCGAGAGAACTACGGGATTGTCACGCGGCGCCGCAAGACGCCGCGGATGGGGACGCATGAGCGCCCTTCGCTATTCCGCCGGCGGCGCGCCCGAACTCATGGCGAATGGCGATCCAGAACGAGGCCTGGGCGACGATTCCCGCCAACACCAGCACGACCCCGGCCGATAGCGCCGGGTCGCGGCCAAGGCCGGCGAACGCGGTCAGCGCCGCCCCTACCGCCATTTGCGTGAAACCGTAAAGACCGGAGGCGGACCCAAGGACGTGCCGATTGACGCTCATCGCCTGAACGAGAGCGGCAGGTCCCGCACAGCCGACGCCGACATTGTAAAGCAGCATCAGCCCGACCATGAGCAATATAGTCAAATGCCCCGATAGGACGGCCAGGAGAAATCCAAGGGCGGCCACGACGCTCACCGCGTTGGCGCTGACAAGGAACGTCTTCAGCGCAAATCGGTTGACGAACCGGCTCGTCAACATGCTGCCGAGCCAGATGCCTGAAACAAGGAGCGCCAGATAGAGCCCGATCTCGCCCTCCGGCCGGTGCAATTGGTCGACGATGATGAACGGCGCGCAGGCGATGAACGCGTAGAGCGAGGTGGTCGCGCAGCCGCCGCCGATCGCGTAGCCGAGGAAAGCGGGCGAAGTGAGGAGCTGGCGGGCGTTGCGGGCGAGGGCCGCGCTGCTGACGCTAACACGCCTGCCGGTCTCGGGCAGAAGCCGCCACGCACAAAGCGCATTCACAGCGCCGAGGATGCAGAGCGCGACAAATATCGAGCGCCAGCCGAATAGACCCGCAAGTGCGCCGCCAACCAAGGGGGCGACGCCCGGACCTGCGGTCGCCATGAGATTCATCAACGCCAGCCGCTGCGTCGCCTCGTGCGAAGCGGCGGTGTCGCGCACGATCGCCCGCGCAAGGATGAGGCCGGCGCAGCCGCCGAGCGCCTGAAACAGGCGTGAGACGATCAGCGCATCGACCCCCTGGGCGAGGAACGCCGCAAGCCCTGAGATCGTGAACAGGACGAGGCCGCCGATCAGCGTCGGCCGGCGGCCAAAACGGTCAGAAACCGGGCCATACACCAGCTGCCCGACGGCAAGGCCGGCGATATAGACGCTGATCGTCAGTTGAAGCGCGGCCGGGCTCGAGCGCAGATCGGCCGCGGCGCTTGGAAGCGCGGGCACGAAGATATGCATGCCCAGCGTGCCGCTCAAAGTGAACAGAGCGAGCATCCAGAGCGGGACATGACGACGCGGTCCCTCAATCTCGCCCTGGGCTGAACGTTCGGTCAGGTGGCGGTTCACGACGAAGGCTCGTCGGTCATCGGCGCAAGCGTCGCGCAGACACGGTCGAGGACATCTGAGGCGGTCGCGAGTTCCTCGTCGGAAAGCCCCGCGATGGCCTCGCCGCGCACCTGCCGCGCGACCCACTCGACCTTCTCCACCGTGGCGCGACCCAGCGGCGTCAGAATGATCGCCTTCGCCCGACGGTCTCTATCGTCCTCTCGCCGTTCGATGAGGCCTGCAGCCTGCAAAGCGTCGAGCAGGCGAACGACTGACGAACTGTCGAGCGATAGCGAGGCGGCGAGTTCCTTTTGCCGCATCGCCGTGGGCGCGCGGGCGAGATGAAGGAGCGGCAGCCAGGTCGCCTCCGTCAATCCGAACGGGCGCATGCGCTGATCGACGGCCCGACGCCAAAGCCGCGCGGCCTGGGCGATTTGCGCTCCGAAACGGCTACGGACCCGGCTCCGCGCTCCGCTTGGGAGTGAGATCGAATTCATGAAGCGCCATTAAATGATATAGCATCTAATTTCAAGCATCGCGGAACGGGGTGGATCGGGGCGCTGGAACTGCCAGCCTTGACGCCCGGCGAGAATCCCGGCTTCTCTTCCATGGAGGGACTTGCCAGGCTCGCGCATTTCGTGGCGCAGCCTTGGTTGAACTTCCCGATTCAAGGTGAGAGGAACCGAGATGGAAGCCGCTGCCCCATCCGACGCCCTGGTGTTCTTTGGCGCTTCTGGCGATCTTGCCTATAAACAGATCTTTCCGGCCCTGCTCGGCCTGGTCTGTGAGGAGGGGTGCAATGTCCCGATCGTCGGCGTCGCCAAGAGCGGCTGGAAGGTCGATGACTTAAAGGCGCGCGCCAAGGCGAGCATCGAGAGCCATGGTGGCGCTGACCCCGCCAAACTGGCGCGTCTTCTCGGCCTCCTGCGTTATGTCGACGGTGACTACGGGGATCCCGGGACATTCGCCGCCCTCAAGCAGGCGCTCGGCCCCGCGAAGCGGCCGCTCCACTATCTCGCGATTCCCCCGAGCCTGTTCGGTGTCGTTGTCGACGCGCTCGCCGCAAGCGGCCTCAACGTCGACGCGCGCCTGGTCATCGAGAAACCGTTCGGCCACGATCGACAATCGGCGCAGGCGCTCAATCGGACTTTGCACCAGCATTTTCCAGAGGAGGCGATCTTCCGGATCGACCATTATCTCGGCAAGGAGCCGGTTCAGAGCATCGTCTATACGCGGTTCGCGAACGCGCCATTCGAGTCGCTGTGGAATCGCAATTATGTGCGCAGCATCCAGATCACCATGTCGGAAGCCTTTGGCGTTGACGACCGCGGCAGCTTCTACGACGCGACCGGGGCGCTCCGCGACGTGGTGCAGAACCACATGCTTCAGGTGCTTGCGAACGTGATGATGGACCCGCCGACCGGCGAGGATCATGAATCGATGCGGGACCAGAAAGCTGCGCTCCTCAAGGCCGTCAAACCCCTGGACGCGGCGAGCATCGTTCGGGGCCAGTACCGCGGCTATCGTCAGGTCAAAGGCGTAAAGCCGGACTCGACGGTCGAGACCTATGTCGCGGTGAAACTAATGGTCAACTCCTGGCGCTGGGCGGGCGTCCCGATCTACATCCGCGCCGGCAAATGCCTGCCTCTGACAGCTGCCGAGGTCACGGTCGAATACAAGCCGCCGCCGCGAGCGACGTTCGGCGACGAGGAGGGCGCCCCGCCCAGCTACATGCGCCTGCGGATAAGCCCGGACGTCGGAGTGGCCATTGGCTTGCGGGTGAAACACCCCGGGGAAGGCATGACCGGCGACAGTGTCGAACTCACCCTGTCGGAGCGGGCTGGTTCCCTGATTCCGCCCTACCAGCGACTGCTCGGCGACGCGATGCGCGGCAACGACGAATTGTTCGGTCGCGAAGACGCGATCGACGCGCAATGGAGGATCGTCCAGCCGATCCTTACGAATCCGCCGCCAGCCCTCGAATATGCGCCCGGAACCTGGGGCCCTGCCGCGGCCGATGCGCTCATCGGGACTGATGGGCCTTGGCGCAATCCCAACCCGGCCAAGACGGCTTGAGCGCAGCGGGCCCGCCGCACCGTCAATGGCGCGAGAATAGCCCCCGCGGGCGTGGGTTCTGCCCGCGGCCCCAACAGATCTGCCGCGTTGCCCACGGTGAGCCGGAGGCTCTAAAGTCGTCGCTGGAGGGGAAGGCAGGCGGACTGGATCGATGAACGAAGCCTCCTCGGCCACGCGCGCACGCGGCGCTCCAGCGAAAGCGGGAGCCGCCGGCGCCGATTTCGACGTGCTCATCGTCGGCGCGGGGCTCTCGGGGATCGGGGCAGCCTGCCATCTCGTTCGCAAGCGGCCAAAGACCAGTTTCGCCATCCTCGAAGCGCGGGACTCGATCGGGGGCACCTGGGACCTGTTCCGCTATCCGGGCGTCCGCTCGGATTCCGACATGTCGACATTCGGCTACGCCTTTCGCCCGTGGGACGACTCGCGGGCGATCGCGGATGGCCCGTCGATCCTGCGCTATCTCGCCGAGACCGCGCAGGAATACGGCGTCGATCGCAGGATCCGCTTCGGTTGCCAGGTCGTCGGAGCGTCATGGCGATCGGAGGACGCGCGCTGGACGCTGGACGTGAGGGGTAGGGGTGGGGAGACGCTGCGGTTGTCGTGCAACTTTCTTGTTCTGTGCGCGGGTTACTACGAATACGCCGAAGGCTATATGCCCGGCTGGCCGGGGATGGAGCGATTCGCCGGCCCCATCGTTCATCCGCAGAAATGGCCGGAGGATTTGCGCTACGCCGGCAAGCGGGTCGTCGTGATCGGCAGCGGAGCGACCGCGGTGACGCTCGTTCCAGCGATGGCGGAGACGGCGACGCATGTCGTCATGCTGCAGCGGTCGCCGACCTATGTCGTCGCCCGCCCGTCCGAGGAGGCGATGGCCAAACGCCTCGGGCGATGGCTTCCGGCGCGGCTCACCCACGCCATCGTGCGCTGGAACAACATCGCCTTGCAGCTCTATCTCTTCCGCCTGTCGCGGCGCAAACCGGCGGCGGTGCGGGCGGGAATCCTGAAGCTCGCGCAGGAGGCGGTTGGACCGGGAATCGACGCCGCCAAGCACTTCAACCCTCGCTACGAGCCATGGGACCAGCGCCTGTGCCTCGTCCCTGACGGCGATCTGTTCACCGCGCTGCGCGCGGGCAAGGCGTCGGTCGTCACCGGCGAGATCGAAACCTTCACGGAAACCGGCCTGCGTCTGACTTCGGGCGAGGAAATCGAAGCCGACATCATCGTCACCGCGACAGGGCTCAAGCTGCGGCTGATGGGCGGGATCGAGGTCACGGTCGACGGCAAGCCGGTCGAAGCGGGGAAGACCACGATCTACAAGAGCGTCATGCTCAGCGACGTCCCGAATCTGGCGTCGGTTTTCGGCTATACGAACGCCTCCTGGACCCTCAAATCCGATCTGATCGCCGACTATGTCTGCCGGCTCCTCGGCCATATGGATCGTCGCGGCTACGCGATCTGCACGCCCCGCCGGGGCGACGCGGCGATAGCGGAGGAGCCGACGCTGCCCCTTACCTCCGGCTACATCCAGAGGGCGAAGGACCTGCTGCCGAAGCAGGGGATGAGGAAGCCCTGGCGGATGAACCAGAACTACGCCCTCGACGTCATGGCCCTGCGCTTCGGCGCGATCGATGATGGCGCGCTCGAGCTCAAGCGGCTGGACCAAAAAACCCGCGCGGCGTGACATGACCGCGCTCGCGCTCATCCTTCTCCTGCTTGCGATTGTCGTTGGCGGACTGGCGGGCTACGCCGCCTATACCGGCCGCAAGGTCGAAGCGACAGTTCCGCCGCTAGGACGGTTCCTCGACCTCGACGGCGAGCGCATCCACTATGTCGACGAAGGCGCTGGTCCGCCACTCTTCCTCATCCACGGCCTTGGCGGCCAATTGCGGAACTTCACCTACGCGCTCGTCGCGCGCCTTTCGCCCGAATTCCGGGTGATCGCGGTCGACCGGCCGGGATCGGGCTACTCGACGCGCGCGGCCAGAGCCGACCCTGGCCTTGCCGCTCAAGGCGACATCCTCGCCAAGGTAATCGCGGCGCTGAAGCTCGACCGGCCGCTCGTCGTCGGGCATTCGCTCGGCGGCGCGATTGCGCTCGCAATCGGTCTCGATCATCCTGAATGCGCAAGCGGGCTCGCCCTGATCGCGCCGGTCACCCAGGTCGTCGAAAAGCCGCCCGCCCCATTCCGCGGCCTCGACATCAGGTCGCCGCTCCTGCGATGGATTGTCGCCTGGACGCTGGCCACGCCGCTGGGGATGAGAGGCGCCGACCAGGTGCTCAAAGAAGTGTTCGCGCCAGAGAAGGCGCCCCCGGATTTCATCACCCGAGGCGGTGGGGCGCTGGGCTTGAGGCCGGCGAGCTTCTACGCGACGTCAAGCGACCTCGAAGCCGTCAACGACGGTTTTGACGCAATGATTCGGCGCTATCCAATGCTGGCAATTCCGGCCGGAATCCTGTTCGGCAAGGGCGACAATCTTCTGGACTACCGCCTGCACGGGGAGGCGACGAAGGAGCAAATCCCCGGTCTCGAGCTCGAGCTGATCGAGGGCGGTCACATGCTGCCGATAACCGCGCCGGACGCGGCCGCCGATTTCATCCGCCGGATGGCGCGGGCGGCTGCGAATTCGCTGAGGCGCGATTCCCCGCGCCGGATAGGCTGAAGGCTGGAGCGGGCGAAGGGAATCGAACCCTCGTATGAAGCTTGGGAAGCTTCCGTTCTACCATTGAACTACGCCCGCTCGATCGCCTCGAGAACCTCTCGTCCGGCGATGGCAGGAGAGGAGGGACTCGAACCCCCAACCCCCGGTTTTGGAGACCGGTGCTCTACCAATTGAGCTACACTCCTAAAGTCCGCTTCTTTTGCCGCATCGCGCGCTTCTGCGCAAGACGCGGCGCTTCCCTTGACTTCGCTTGCCCGCGCCGCCAGTTTCCGGCCGCCGCCGCGCGCCGGGGCGGTTGGCCGCAAGGATGGAATGCGCACCTATCTCAGCTTCGAAACGGCGGTCGCCGACATCGACGCCCGCCTTGACGAACTGCGCGCGGTCGCGGAAAAGGGCGACTCGCCGGCTCTCGCAGAGGAAATCGCCAAGCTCGAGGCCCGCGCAGACAAGGCGCTGGCGGACCTCTACGCCGGTTTGACGCCCTGGCAGAAGACGCAGGTCGCGCGCGTCCAGGGCCGCCCGCGCTTTGGCGACTACGTCAAGGGCCTCATAACCGAATTCACGCCTCTCGCCGGCGACCGCTATTTCGGCGAGGACGAGGCGATCGTCGGCGGGCTCGGGAGGTTCGAGGGCGCTTCGGTCTGCGTCCTCGGCCAGGAGAAGGGCGACGACACGGCGAGCCGCGTGCGCCACAATTTCGGCATGGCGCGGCCCGAGGGCTACCGCAAGGCGGCGCGGCTCATGGAGCTCGCCGACCGGTTCGGCCTGCCGGTGATCTCGCTCGTCGACACCGCCGGCGCCTTCCCCGGCGTCGAGGCCGAGGAGCGCGGCCAGGCCGAGGCCATCGCCCGCTCGACCGACGCCTGTCTCGCGCTCCGCGCCCCCAATGTCGCGGTCATCATCGGCGAAGGCGGCTCGGGAGGCGCGCTCGCGATCGCCGTCTGCAACACCGTGCTCATGCTGGAGCACGCGATCTACACAGTCGCCTCACCCGAAGCCTCGGCGTCGATCCTCTGGCGCGATTCCTCGCGCGCCCAGGATGCGGCGACCAGCATGAAGATCACCGCCCAGGACCTGATCAAGTTCGGGATCGTCGACGGGATTATTCCCGAACCGCTGGGCGGCGCCCATCGCGACCCGGCGGCGGCGGTCGCCGCGACCGGCCGGGCGATCAGCGACGCTCTCAAGTCCCTCCACAACCTGAGCCCGGACGAATTGCGCAACACGCGCGCGGAGAAATTCCTCGCCATGGGGCGAAAGATCTGACGACAGCGCCGGAAGGGAGAGGCTCGGCATGCTTGAGACGTGGCGCTGGTTCGGACCGGATGACCCGGTCAGCCTCGAAAACGTGCGTCAGGCCGGGGCGGCCGGAATCGTCACCGCGCTTCATCATCGAAACCGGGGCGAGGCCTGGAGCGCAGACGAGGTCGCGAAGCGCCGGGCTCAGATCGAAGCCGCAGGGCTCGTCTGGTCCGTGGTCGAGAGCATCAGCGTAAGCGAGGAGATCAAGACGCGGAGCGCCGGCTTCCGCGAGAAGATCGACAACCACAAGCAGTCGATCCGCAACGCCGCGCGCGCGGGCGTCAAGACCTTCTGCTACAACTTCATGGCCATCACCGACTGGACGCGGACCGACCTCAATTGGCCGCTCGCCCATGGCGGGACGGCGCTCAGGTTCGACGCCGTCGACTGCGCGGCTTACGACCTCTTCGTCCTCGAGCGCGACGGCGCCGAAGCGGACTATGCGCCCGAGCGGGTCGCCGCGGCGCGAGCGCGCTTCGAGGGGATGACGCCGGACGACATCGACCGGCTCGAGCGGACGCTGATCGACTGGCTGCCGGCGCGCGAGTTCACCTATGACGGGCGAGCTTCAGGCGCGCGCTCGCGCAATATGAGGATGTGGGCGTCGAGGACCTGCGCGCAAACCTCTTCGCGTTCGTGCGCGAGATCGCGGCCGTCGCCGAGGAAGAGGGCGCGCGCCTCGCCATCCATCCCGACGATCCGGCCTTCCCGATCTTCGGCCTGCCGCGGGTCATGTCGACCGCCGAGGACGTGCGCAAGCTTTTCGCCGCCGTGCCCTCCCCGGCCTGCGGGATCACGCTGTGCGCCGGCTCGTTCGGCTCGAACCCAGGGAACGATCTCGTCGCCATGGCGGGCGAGTTCGGCCCCCGCGTCCATTTCGCCCACCTGCGCAACGTCAGGCGCGAGGCGGACGGCTCATTCCACGAGGCCGACCACCTCGCCGGCGAAACCGACATGGTCCGCCTCGTCGCGGCGCTGATGGCGGAGGAGGACCGGCGCCGCGCGCAAGGCCGCGCCGACGCCGAGATCCCGATGCGGCCCGACCACGGCCATCTCATCGGCGACGACGGAAGAAAGCGCGTCAACCCCGGCTATTCGTTCATCGGCCGCCTCAAGGGCCTGGCGGAGCTGCGCGGCGTCATGCGGACGGTCGAAGCATTCCGGGCCGGCCGGGTCGGGTGAAAAATGCATGGACGAGGACGCTCGGCCCGGTTGAAAATTGGCGAAAATGGCCGAAAGCCCACGAAAATGAAACCGCTGTTTTTTGCTTTTCGGAATCGAGGCTTTTCAAATGGTTCCGACCGAAAAAAATCCTTTCTTTCCCCTCGTCCCCGCCGCCCCATTTCGCCAAAGCCCAACCACTGTTTTGGCTCTTATGGCGTTATCTGTTGGTCGACCGGTTTGCTGTTCGTTCGTCGAACCCTTGCCGTCATGGCCGGGCTTGTCCCGGCCATCCACGCCGGGCCGCCGCAAGAACGAGTCCCGCCTCGGCGCGACCGGCAGGAAGGCGGACGGTCGCAAGGCTTTTCGCGCTTGCCTGCGTAGATGCGCTGGGCCTTCGTGGATGGCCGGGACAAGCCCGGCCATGACGCCTTGATGGCGCCGTCCGCCACCTCCGCCATGCTCCCGATTCCTTCCCCACAACAGCCAACGCGATAAGAGCGCGACTTTTTCTTGCGATTATCAGAAACCACGGATAGAGTGGTCCTGTCGCCGAACGCGCCGCCTCGAGGAGCGGCGCCGGGAGAAGCGGGGAGAAGCGGGTTTTTGCCCCGGATCGTCGTAACCCATTGAAAAGGCCCAATTCGCGGAAGGGTTTTCCTTTGATACCTTTCCGGATTCCTTTGCCCCGCTTCCGGTTTCCTTTGCTGGGCTTCCCGGAGTCTTTGCTGGGCTTCCTCCGGGCTTGGGTCTGACCGGCGCCATTGGAGCGTCATCGACCGGATCGACGGCGTGGCTAGGGCGCGGTCGCGGAATTAATTGTCAGCCCTGCAATTCATGAGAACCGTGCGGCAAGGAGCAGCGCAAACACGCTGAGCCGCCGGGCTTTTCCCCGAGGAGACGCCCTGCTCACGGCCCCGTTCTGACGCCATCGCTCTCGGCGCGCCCAACCAGCAGCTTCGCGTCCTCCGGCAGCAGATAGCGCTGCGCGACCAGATCGTCGGCGGCCTTCCTGAACGCCGCGACATAGACCTCCCTCGACGGATAGCGCTCCTCCATCGACGGCCGCGGGTCGCCGGCGGCGAGGCGCTCGGCGCGGGTCGCGGCGAACGGAATGAAGCTCCCTTGCAGATTGCACAGGCCGCCTTCGAAGCGATCCTTGCGGCCGAGATTCCAGCCCGTATAGGTCCCGATCGGAACCTGCGCGAACACCGAGCGGACGCCTCCGAGGTCGTTGCCGTCGGCATCGACCTGCGGCTCGAGCACGCCGTAGCTTGCGGATCGAACCAGCGGCGGCTCGCCCAACAGGACCCCGCTCGAATCGCCGGCGCGGTAGAGCGGCCCGAAATCGAGCACATGCAGCGGATCGAAGAGGCGCAAGCGGCGACACCGCCGGCCGCTCGACGCCGCCGTAGGCATTGGCCGGAATTTCCGGGAACCGCACCTGATCGGCCGGGACCAGCGTTCCGTCGGCGATGCGCGGCTTGGCGCTTTCCGGCGGGGCCACGCCGTCGCGAACCCAGGCGGTCAGCGCGGTCAGCAGCGCCCGCATGGTCCAGAGTTGCGGGTCGGGGTTGGGCTGCTGCTGGCAATTGCCGAACGGCGCGTGCGTCGGCAACGGCAGGGAGGCCGCGCCGTGCTGGGTGCTCGCCATGATGAAGGTGCGCACGTTCGGCGGATCGTCGGCGTCTCGTTGGCCGAGCGGGTCGGTCAGTCCGAGCGACTGCCGGCCCTCCCACATTTCGAGCGCGGTTGCGACATGGAAGATGCGCGGGCAGGTGTCCGTCGCCGAACACCGGTCGAGCAGGCCTTGGGTGCGGCCGGTCAAGGGATCGCTTTGGCGTGCGTAAGAGAAGGGAAAATCATAGGCCGGATAGAGATGGTCGGTCTGCTCGCCCCACGCCCGCACCGGCTGCCCGAAGCGGACATTGAGCGGCATCAGGCCCCCGCCGATATGCGGGTAGGCGCCGTCGAACACCCGCGCGCCGCTCTCGTCGGCATTGAAGCCGAGCGCAAGGAAACTCCGGATCATCCGCCCGCTCTGCGACGTGCCCTCGACGATCGCGGCATTGTCGCGGCGATAGACCGGGTTCGGCGCGCCCGCATCGTCTTGCGGGGAATTGCGCAGGAAGGCGCCGAGATCGCGCAACGCCGCGAAGCCAAGGCCGCCGACCGTCGGATCCCTGGCGCGATAGATCAACTCGTAGAGGCGGCCCGGCTCGAAGCCGGCCGGATAGCAGACATGCTTTTCGTCCGGCGCCGGCGGCTTGCCGGCTTCGCAGACGCCGAAGCTCCATTCGCTGTTGGCGATCGCCACGCGCGGGTCCTGCTCGCGGGCGCGCACGGTGAGGCTTGGAAGGACGCCGTCGGCGAAAGCGGTCCGGTTGTCCAGGCTCGCGGTCGGATAGGAATCGTAGCTGCCGATCGGATAGTTCTGGATCTGTTGGCTCAAGCTGATCGGAAGGCTCGTCGTCCGGACAGGCGTGATGATTTCCGAGCGCACGAGGCCGGTGATCGGCGAGCCGTCGTGGTTGCGGGCGACAACGGGCGGCATGCCGATCCGGTTCATGCCGTCGTTGACGTCCATTTCCCAACCGGACCACACCATGCGTGTAGCCTTGAGCGCATCAGCCAGCCATCGCCCGGCGACGTGAGGCCGTTCCGGTCTGCGAGCGTTCCGGCGACGCCCTCGTTGAAATTGCCGAGCGCGAGCTTGTTGCCGCGGTTGTTGACCTCGAACAGGAGCACGCGGTTGCTGCGTGCAAGGTCGGCGGGCTTCAGGAGCTCGATATTGGTCGAATATTCGACCATGCCGCGCGCGTTGCGCGGCGCGAGGGCGATGTCCTGGATGATCGAATTGGCGGGATCGGCCGGGTCAAGCTCGCCGTGGACCCGGCCAACGAGATGGACGTAAGCGCCGACGTCGCCGAAAGCCGCGCCGCCAAACGCCGGCTCGCTCGCGACGATCTCGATTCCGTTGATGCGCGCCTCAGCGCCGCCCGCGACAAGCATGATTGCCGCCGCGACGCCGAGCGCGCCTCTGCCCACTGCCTTCAAGGCGGTCTCCCTCATTTCATGCCGGTGTGGCGAACGAATAGCGCGTCCGAAGCCGATTGTCGCGGCGGCCGAAACCAATCCGGCGACTCAAGGTCCATACCCCGCTCCATGCTCAGATATATAACAATGTGGATAACTGCGCGGCGTTGCAGAAAAAGGAGCTAACCCTCTGAAAAGGGGAGGGCGCCTTCAAAAATGCACAGCTCAAGCAGGAGCGTCTCTTCAGGCCGAAAGCGATTCCTGGAGCCGCGCCCGCCAGCTCGCCGGGTCATCGGCGGGGACGTGGAACTGGACGCGGGCGACGCGGCCGCCGGCGGCGAGGTCGAGGCCCTCGCCGTCGAGGCCGATCGCGCGCCAGCCCCGGGCGCCTCGACCCCGGGAGGAGCCGCTGAGGCCGGCGAGCCGGGCGACCGCAGCCTCGCCGAGCGCGTTGACCTCCGCGAGGAGCCGCTCCTCGGCCTCGGCCAGCGCCGCTTCGCCCGCGCGCGAGGCGAGAACGTCGGCGGGCGTAAGCGCGGCGGCGCGCCCGAAGCCGCCGTTGAAATGCACATTCTCGATCCGGAGCCGGAACATCCCGAAGTCGGCAAAACCCGCGTAGAGTCCAGCCTTCCGATTGCGTTGCAAATACCGCGACTTAGCACGCCCAGTCTGACTAAGTTCGACCTGCCCTCCAAGGGTCACCCGCGGCTGGTTGAGCGGGTCGCCGCGGTCATGGCGCACGGTCAGGAGCAGCGAAGCGCGCGGGTCGCGGGCGAGGTTCCTGGTGTGGCGCGAGAGCGTCGACATTAGAAACAGCGGCGCGCCGTCGAAATCGCTGGCGACGCCGACCAGCGTGGTGAGCAGGCCGCTGCCCTCGGCCTCAAGCGTCGCCAACGCGCCGCTGCGGGCAAGCCGCATCAGGCGCTTGGCGTCAGCGACGGCGGCGATAAGGGCCTCATGCGGATCGGCGGGGGCGTTCGCCATGGCGTCCTTGAAGGTTCGGGCGGAGCGCGACGAGAAGAAGCCTTGAGCGCCAAGCGGGTCAAGCGCGCCCTCCGGCGGCGAGCGCCGCGTGCTCAACTCGCTGGCCTATCCGTCCAACTTCATGGTAAGCTTGCGCAATTCGCGCGGACGCCCCATCTCGGGGCGGGCCGGCCGACAGGTCGCCCTCGTTGGAACACATTCAGGCGATCAATGGTTTTTTCTTCAAGCCGCCCGGCCCAAGCGGCGACGGGATCACATCAAAGCGGGAGCTTCATGCCCACAATCGCGTTGGTCGACGACGACCGCAACATACTGACCTCCGTCTCCTTGTCGCTCGAGGCGGAGGGATACCGGGTTCAGACCTATACCGACGGCGCAAGCGCGCTCGAGGGCCTGAAAGCCAATCCGCCCGATCTCGCGATTTTCGACATCAAGATGCCGCGCATGGACGGGATGGAGCTCCTGCGCCGTCTGAGGCAGAAGTCCGATCTGCCGGTCATTTTCCTCACATCGAAGGACGAGGAAATCGACGAGTTGTTTGGCCTCAAGATGGGCGCCGACGATTTCATTCGCAAACCCTTTTCTCAGCGCCTGCTGGTCGAACGGGTAAAGGCGATCCTCCGGCGCTCCAACCCCAAGGACGCGGCGACGCAGAAGGAGACCGAGGCCAAAATTCTCGAACGCGGCCGCCTGAAAATGGACCCGGAACGCCATACCTGCACCTGGGACAATACGGCTGTGACCTTGACGGTCACCGAGTTCCTGATCCTCCAGGCGCTGGCGACGAGACCCGGCGTGGTCAAGAGCCGGAACGCCTTGATGGACGCGGCATACGATGATCAGGTGTACGTCGACGACCGCACGATCGACAGCCACATCAAGCGGCTGCGCAAGAAGTTCAAAGTGGTCGAGCCGGAATTCGAAATGATCGAGACGCTCTACGGCGTAGGATACCGATTTAAGGAAGGGTAGGCGGCTCGGCCGCGGACATGAGCGCCGAAACGCAGCTCGATCGTCGCCTTGCCGCCGCGCCGGCGCGCGGAAGCCATCGAAGGTTGCGATTGCGCGCGCGCATCGCCTGGCGATTCCTGACCGCGCGGTTCTCGTCGTCGCTCACCCGCCGCATCGTTGTTCTGAATCTCGGCGGCCTCGTGGTGCTGGTCGTCGGCTTCCTGCTGGTCGATCAGTTTCGCGCCGACCTGATCGAGGCGCGCATTCAGAAGTCTCACGATCCAGGCCGACATCATCGCCGCGGCGGTCTCGGCCTCGGCGACCGGAGACACCGATTCGATCACCATCGATCCCGACAAACTGTTGCAATTGGCGCCGGGCGAAAGCGTCGCGCCGTCGCAAAGCGACGAGGATGCGATCCAGTTCTCGATCAACCCGGCGCTTGTCGGGCCCTTCCTGCATCGGCTCGTCACGCCGACTCATACGCGCGCCCGCATTTACGACAGCGACGGCCGGCTTCTGCTTGACTCCGGGTCGTTTTCGGCCCGCGGCGGCGTGGTCCGCTCGAATTTGCCAGACGTCTCGGAGCGGCGGCGCGGTTTCTTCGACCGGATCGTCGCCCGTCTGCGCGGTTTTTTCCTGACGTCGGCCGCGCCGCGGAGCGACGACCCGTGGGCGACCAATGGCAAGACGATGTCGGAAGTCGCGGGGGCGCTGCAGGGCAAGACGCAATCTCTAGTGCGCGTCAACGACGAAGGCGAGACGATCGTTTCCGTGGGCGTGCCGATCCAGCGCATGATGGCGACCCGCGGGGCGCTTCAACTTTCGACCCAGGGCGGCGACATCGACCGCGTGATCACCTCGGCGCGCCTGGCTCAGCTGCGCTTCTTCCTGGTCCTTGCCGTCGTGATGCTGGTCCTTTCGCTTTCGCTGGCCAACACGATCGCCGAACCTGTCCGTCGGCTCGCCGACGCTGCTGAACGCGTGAGGCGGGGCATCCGGTCGCGACAGCAGATTCCAGATTTCACCGCCCGCTCGGACGAGATCGGGCATTTGTCCCGCGCCCTGCGTGACATGACGCAGGCGCTCTACAGTCGCCTGGACGCGATCGAGAGCTTCGCCGCCGACGTCGCGCATGAACTCAAGAATCCGCTGACGTCGCTGCGCAGCGCGCTCGAGACGCTGCCTAGGGTAAACGCCGGTCACTCGCGCGACCGCCTCATCGCCGTCATGCAACACGACGTACGGCGGCTGGACAGATTGATCAGCGACATCTCCGACGCCTCCCGCCTTGACGCGGAACTCGCTCGGGGCGAGGCGGGCCCTGTCGATGTCGCCGCCCTTCTACGCGCGGTTGTGTCGATGGCTCAGGATTCGCCGCGAAGCAATGGCGCGCGGGTCGAACTGTCCATCCCCGTTAGGCGGGGAAAGAACGCCAGCGCCGACTATTTCGTGTTCGGGCATGATTCTCGCCTCGCGCAAGTCGTGACCAATCTGATTGACAACGCGTGCTCGTTCTCCGAACCGGGCGGCGTCGTGCGCATCGCGCTTGAACGCTCTCTCGTTCGAGCCGAACCCGAGGGGGCGGCGTCGGGCGACCGCGTCGTCATTACCGTCGATGATGACGGCGCCGGGATCCCGCCGCATGCGCTTGAGCGCATTTTCGAGCGATTTTATACCGATCGCCCGAGCCAGGGCTTCGGTCAGAACTCTGGCCTCGGGCTGTCGATTTCCCGCCAGATCGTCGAGGCGCATGGCGGGCGGATTTGGGCGTGCAACCGCCCCGCGCGACCTTCGGGCGCCCCCCCGCGGCGATCGAGGACGACAATCCGGACGAGCCGACCCGCCACGGCGCGGGCGCGCGCTTTGTCGTTGAACTGCCGGCTTTCGGGGCATGACCGACGGCGCGGCGGCGAGAGGGACCAGCCTGCACGCGACGGCGGTAATCCATGGTGAGTGCGGCGTATTGATCCTCGGACCTTCGGGTTCGGGCAAGAGCACGCTTGCGCTCGCGCTCATCGCGCGCGCGAGTTTAGCCGGCGCCTTCGGAGCGCTGATCGGCGACGACCGCGTTCATGTCCGCGAGGCCGAGGGCCGAATCGTCGCCTCCGGAGCCGCCAATATGGCGGGGATCGTCGAACGTCGGACTGCGGGCTTGTTCGCCGCCCAGCACGAGCCGGCGGCGATCCTGCGGCTGGCGGTCGAACTTAGCGGGCGCGGACGTCAATGGCCCAGAATGCCCGACGATTGCGACGGAATAACCATCGGCGGGGTCAGGTTGCCGCGCCTGGCGCTTGATTCTGGCCTGAACTCTTGCGATCAGGCGCTGGCGGTCGAAGAGCGATTGGCTGTCCTGGCGGCGGAGAACCGGGGCGAACACGCTTTTCGCTTGAACATTGCGCCGCAGTGCACAAAAATGACCGCCCTGAGATTTCACCGCCGGCTTGATGGCGCCGGAAGCGTGAGCCGATCGAGTGATGGATAATTGATGATCGGAATGGTCCTCGTGACCCACGGCCAGCTCGCGACTGGTTTTCGGGCAGCGTTAGAGCATGTCGTCGGGCCGCAGTCTCAGCTTGAGACGATCACGATCGGTCCCGAGGACGACATGGAGCAGCGGCGCTCGGACATCCTCAGCGCGGCGGCGCGCGTTCAGGATGGCGGCGGGGTTGTCATCCTGACCGACATGTTCGGCGGCACTCCCTCGAATCTCGCGATTTCCGTGATGGACGGAGGTCGCGTCGAGGTCATCTGCGGCGTCAACCTGCCGATGTTGATCAAGCTCGCCACGATGCGGGAGAGCGCGGATCTCGACCACGCGGTCGTGGAGGCGCGCGACGCGGGCCGCAAGTACATCACCATCGCCAGCAAGGTGCTGGCCGGGAAATGACCCAGGCCGGCTCCGAAGACGAATGCCCGCCGCCGCCTGAAATCGACGGCGCCTTGTCGCGCGAGTTGCTCATTGTCAACCGAAAGGGGCTGCACGCGCGCGCCACGGCCAAGTTTGTGCAGTGCGTCGACCGGTTTGACGCGGACGTCAAGGTCACGCGCTGCGGCGAGACGGTCGGGGGCGATTCGATCATGGGCATATTGACGCTCGGCGCGGGCCCTGGCTCAACGATCACGGTGTCCGCCTCGGGAGTTCAGGCGCGTGAGGCGCTGGAGGCGCTCGCTGCGCTTGTCTCCGACCGCTTCGGCGAGGACGAATGACGGATTGACCCGAACGGGCAAGCCAGTATGGCGTCCTCGCCAGGCGCAGTCTCGACTGTCAGGAAGCTGGGCGGAAGCGTTTCGATTATGGTCTTTTCCTCGATAACGTTCCTGTTCTACTTCCTGCCTATCTTCCTGGCCGCGTATTTCATCACCCCGACGACAAAGGGCAAAAATGTCGTCACGCTCTTGTTCTCCCTTGTTTTCTACGCCTGGGGAGAACCGCGCTTCATCCTCGTCCTGCTGTTCTCGATCGTCTTCAACTTCTTCGCCGCGCGGATCATCGACGACCGGGACGGCGCGGCGCGCCGGACCGCGCTCGCCGTCGCGGTCGCGGGAAATCTCCTCGTCCTCGCGATCTTCAAATACGCGAATTTCCTCACCGGGAACGTTGCGTCGCTGCTGGCGCCGTTCGGAATGGCGCTCACGAAGACCAACATCGCCCTTCCGCTTGGCATCTCGTTCTTCACCTTCCATTGCCTCTCATACATCATCGACATCTACCGGCGGCGATTCAGGGCGAACCGCGATCCGATCGACGTCGCGCTCTATATCTCGCTCTTTCCGCAACTGGTCGCCGGGCCGATCGTTCGCTACAAGACCGTCGCCCGCCAGTTGGACGCCCGCAGGTTCACGCTCGGCCGCGCCTCTGTCGGAGCCCGCATATTCATCGTCGGTCTGGCCCAGAAGGTCCTGGTCGCCGATGTCGTCGCGCCGCTGGTCCAGGTCGCGTTCGACCAGGCCCACCATCGCTCGTTGGTCGAGGCGTGGATCGGGCTCATTTCCTATACGGTGCAGATCTATTTCGACTTCGCCGGCTATTCGAACATGGCGATCGGATTGGGCGTCGTGCTCGGCTTCACTTTTCCGCGCAATTTCCGCATGCCCTATGCCTCGCTCTCGATCACCGAGTTCTGGCGCCGCTGGCACATCTCGCTCTCATCCTGGCTGCGCGACTACCTCTATATCCCGCTCGGCGGCAATCGCGGCTCGAACGCGCAGACCTATCGCAATCTGGTGATGGTGTTCCTGCTCTGCGGCTTATGGCACGGCGCGAACTGGACGTTCGTCCTGTGGGGCGCGTGGCACGGGACCTTTCTGGTGATCGAGCGCCTGGGGCTGCAATCGGTTCTCGCCCGGCTGGCGACGCCGGCGCGCTGGGCCTATGCGCTGCTCGCGGTCATGGGCGGCTGGGTCCTGTTTCGCGCCGCCAATCTTTCCGATGCGGCCGGCTATTACGCGAGCCTCTTCGGCCGGCACGGCTTGGCAGAGCTCAGCTTTGACATGCACGACGCGCTGAGCGAGCGGGCGATTGTGACGCTCGTCATCGGATGCATTCTGGCCGTGGTCCCGAGATGGCTGCCCAGATTGCCTGCGCCACTCGTCTTGCGCGCCTCGGCCGACGTGACTGTCACGTTCGCTCTCCTGATCTTTTCGATGATCACCGTCGCCGCCGGCGCCTATAGCCCGTTTCTGTACTTCCGGTTCTGAGCTCGAATGCTCGCGCGCTATCGCCGATATTTCGCCATTCTGGCTTTCGCTCTGCTGGCGACGCCGCTCGTCGTCGGACTCGTGAGGCCGGACAGGCCGGAGCTCATCCTCAAGGAAGGGCGCATGCTGGCGTCAGCCCCGCGGGCGCCCCTGAGCTGGGACGCGCTCGTGGCGTTTCCGGGCGCGGCCGACGCCTATCTCAAGGATCATTTCGGCCTGCGGCAGACGATGATTCACACCCAACGCGACCTCTCCCATCCCGTGGTCTACGGCAATGAATCGGCGCTCATCGGCCGCGACGGCCGGATGTTCTACCTTGGCCGGAACATGGTGCGACAGAGCGCTGGCCTCGTCCTGCGCGACCAGAAGGTGGCCGATGCGGCCGACATGCTGGCCGAGATGCGGGGCGCGCTCGCCCGGCGCGGCGCAAACCTGGTGGTGGCCGTGGCGCCGAACTCCTCGACCATCTACCAGGATGATCTTCCCCTCTGGGCGCAGAAGGGGATGAGGAAAACCGAGTACGACGTCTTTCTCGCCGATCTTGCGGCGCGCGGGATCAAGACGGTCGACCTGAGGCCGGTCATGGAGAAGGCCCGCGCGGACGGGGAGGCCTATCTCATGCACGACACCCATTGGACCGCGCGTTCGGCGGTGCTCGCGTTCAACGCCATCGCCGAGGCGGACGGCCATCCGGACTGGCGGCTCGATCCCGCTTCGTCGATCGGGCCGCCAGCCGAGCGCAAGGGCGGCGACGTCGCGCGGATCATCGGGGTCGAGGACGAGGTGAGCGAGACCGTGCAGGAACTCGCGCTGCCTTCGGGAGGAAAGAGCCAGGACCTTTCGCCGGGGCCTATGCCCGATTGGGTTCTCTCGACCGGCCGGCCCGGTCCGACGATCATGGTGATCGGCGATTCCTTCACCGCCTCCTATTTTCCGCCGATGCTCGCCCAGCATGTCGGGCGCGCCGTCTGGCTCAATCATCGCGAATGCGGCTTCGACTGGAGCTGGGTCGAGAAGTTTCGGCCGGACGAGGTCTGGTGGATTCCGACCGAGCGCTTCCTCATTTGCGACGAGGGCGTCCGGCCTCTCAATTTCGCCGGACCCGGCGAAGAGCGCGGTCCGGTCGGCGCCGGCGGGCCATCGCCGGAAATGAGCGAAGCGCATTGACGCCGATCCGCCTTCGGCGGCCGACGCCGTCCGTGGGCCGTTCGTTTGGACGCCCGCCCCTCGGCGAGCTACGTCGGCAACCGCCTCAACACTCCGGCGTCTGACGCTCGCCGACGTATTTTCCCGTCCGGTCGTAGAGGAGCTTGTGGATCACACACCCGCCCTCCGGGCCGCCGAGGCTCGCGCTCGCCGCGGCTGGATCGACGTTCAGCACCGGCGCGCCGATCACCACCAGCGCTCCACCGCCGCCGGCGCCATCTCCTGAGTCGCTGAAGCCATAGGGCCAGTAGCCGCCAAGGAGCCCGAACTGGTTTCCGAACCTGCCGTTCCGGCCCCAGCGAAAGTGATTCTGGCCCCGCCACGCCCAGGATGAACGGCTGTTATTGCGCCAGCCCGGCCCGGACGCATGGCCATGAACGCCCCCTGCGCGCATGGCGGGCGCCCCGAAGGATGCGGAGCCGTGAGCGAAAGCGGCCTCGGCGCTGAGGGAAAGAACGAGCGCGAGCACGGCGCACGCAGCGCCCGCCCCCGTCGAGAGGGAGATACGCATGGGAATGTCTCCGGCGCCGCAACGGCAATCCTAACCGCAAACCCCGCCGCGAGTTCGACCGCGCTTCCGGCGGCAGGGTTTACGGGCCCGCCTTCACCGCACCACGGTCAGTTTCCGCGCCGCCCGAGTGAGGCCCGTATAGAGCCAGCGCGCCCGATGCTCGCGGAAGGCGAAGCTCTCGTCGAACAGCATCACGTTGTCCCATTGCGACCCCTGGGCCTTATGGACGGTCAGCGCATAGCCGTAGTCGAACTCGTCCGATTCGCGCCGTAGCGCAAAGGCGAGGTCGCCCTCGGTTCCTTCGAAGAAGGCCTTCAGGACTGAGACCTTGACGGCCGAGCGGGCGCCCTCGTCCTCCGAGCGCAGGGTCATTTTGACGAAATCCTTCTTCACTCCGCCGAGGGCCTCGACCCGCCACAAGCCGCCGTTGATAAGGCCTTTCGCGCGGTCGTTGCGCAGGCAGACGAGGCGGTCGCCAGCGACCGGCAGCGGCTCCTTGAAGCCGTTGAGGTCCCGCATCCGCTGGTTATAGGCGCGCCGGGTCCGGTTTACGCCGACCAGCACCTGGTCGGCGCCGAGCACCTCGGCCGCGTCGACGGCGGCGCGTCCAATGACCCGCGTCTCGCCGTAGACGCCCTTTTCGAGCTCGCCGCCCGAGCGCACGACCTCGGACAGGCGGATGATCGGATTGTCATGCGCCTGGCGATGGATCTGGGTCAGCATCACGTCCGGCGCGCCGTCGGTGAAATAGCCCCCGCCCTTGACCGGCGGCAATTGGAACGGGTCGCCCAGCACCAGAATCGGCTTGCCGAACGAGAGAAGGTCGCGCGCGAGCTCGGCGTCGACCATCGAACATTCGTCGATCACGATGAGCCCGGCGCGGGAAGCCGGCCCGTCGGCGTTGAGGGTGAAGGTCGGCGCGCCTTCCGCGCCCTCGCTCGCCCGGTAGATGAGCGCGTGAATGGTGGTCGCGCCCGTGCAGCCCTTGGCGCGCATCACCAGCGCCGCCTTGCCGGTGAAGGCGGCGAAGGCCGTGTCGCCCCGCGCCCCCTCAGCGATGTGGCGCGCGAGCGTCGTCTTGCCGACCCCGGCGTAGCCGAAGAGCCGGAACACCTGCGGTTCGCCTTGCTTGAGCCAGCGCCCGACCTTGTCGATCGCGTCGGCCTGCTCGCGCGACCATTCGCGCCCGATGGGCCGCGATTGGGGGACGGCGGGCGTGGGCGATCTTTGCGCGTCCGCCGCCTTTTCTTGGTCCGGCGCCCGCCCTCCCGCCTCTTCGCCTGCGAGCTTCGGCTTGGGGCTCGCGCCGCACCGCGAGCAGACCGGCGGCTTACGGTTGAGATCGTAGTATCTGGCCCCGCAGGCCAAGCATTGCCGCTTGGTCCCGAGACGGCCGAACGCCCGCTTGCTCTTGGTCAAGGACTCGTCGCCCTCGTCTCGTTTCAGTTTGAAATTTCCGGCAGCTCAACGATCACCGCCTCGAAAGGCGCTTCCGAAATGACCTCGGTGAAGTGGCCGGCGCCGGTTGTATCCTCCAACTGGAGAACGTCCCCGGCCGCAATGATCCGCGGCTCTCCAATGTCCGCCGTGACCCTTATCCTGCCCTGCAGTCCAAACAGGACGGATCGCCTGGGCGTCGGATGTTTCTTCCCGTTCCAGCCAACGGGCAGCCGCACGACGGTGTAACCCGTGGCGGGGGCAATGTCAGAGGACCAGAGCGGGGCGGCGGGAGGCGCGAAATCCCTGAGCTGGCGGGCGATTTCAACTGTTTCGAAGCAGCTCGCTCCGGAATCATTCACAAGAATGCGTAAGGCGGTCACGGGAGCGGGCATATCGAAAACCTCTGCGATCAATTGGGCGCCGCCTCAATTTCAAACTGAGCGTCCGGTCCCGGCGCATGAGCATAAACGATTGGTTCAGAATTAAAGCGCAGCATTTTAAGAGAATTGTTTGAGAAACATCGCCAGCCGATGTCCTTTGGCTGGCCTGGCCGGCGCCTTGAACGTTCGATCCTCGGCCCCATATCACCCTTGACCGGAAAGGGTTTCGCCCGATCCGGGCGGGGTTGACGGCAAAACCGGACCGGGCGCTTCTCGATGAAGGCCTTAAGACTCCGGGAAGCGCCTGAAAGGGGGCTTCGAACATGGTGCGTGTGACGGCGCTGACCTCTCCGTTGCTGCTCGGCTTCGACGACCTCGAGCGGGCGCTCGACAAGGTTTCGAAGGCCGGGGCGGATGGCTATCCGCCTTACAATATCGAGCGAATCGCCGCCGAGGGCGGCGAGCCGGAGCGATTGCGCATTACGCTTGCCGTGGCGGGCTTCTCGCCCGACCAGATCGAGGTCACGGTCGAGGAGAACCAGCTCGCGATCCGTGGCCGGCAGCAAGAGGACAAGGCGCGGGAATATTTGCATCGCGGCATCGCCGCCAGGCAGTTCCAGCGCAGTTTCCTCCTCGCGGACGGCATGCAAGTGCTGACCGCCGATCTGGCGCAGGGGCTGTTGTCGATCGATCTCGTTCGGCCGCAGCCCGAGCGGGTGGTGCGAAAGATACGAATAACGGCGCGTGATTGAAGGATGCGTCGCCAGGCGGCGGGTCGAGTTGGCCGTCGGATGAGGAGTAAGAGCGATGAGAAGCGACAGCGGCAAGACGACGGCCGGGACTCCGGACCTGACGGCGCAGGAATTCGCCCATCTTGGCGACGGCGCTCTCGCTTATGTGAAGACCATCAATTCCGAAGACGTCGCGCGCCTTTTCCCCCAGGCCCCGTCGCTCAAGCCCGGGCTCACGCTGTTCGCGCTGCTTGGCGCCGACGGCTCGCCGATCATGCTGACCGATTCGAAGGACGCGGCGATCGCCAACGCCTGGGAGCACGAGCTCGAGACGGTGAGCCTGCACTGAGGCGCGCAACGCGGCGCGCTCCCCCGGGCGCTGTGCCGGGAGCGGCGAATCGGATAAGGATTTCGGTCCGCTAGGCCACGAGGACCGCAGGCATGCGCGCCTATCTCGATTTGATGCGCGAGGCGCTCGACGATGGCGCGCTCAAGGCGGACCGCACCGGGACCGGCGTGCGCTCGCTGTTCGGGCGGCAGCTCAGGTTCGACCTCGCCAAAGGGTTTCCGCTCGTCACGACCAAGCGGCTGCACCTCAAGTCGATCGTGCGCGAACTCGTCTGGTTTCTGCGCGGCGAGACCAATATCGCCTATCTCAAGGCGCATGGCGTTTCCATCTGGGACGAGTGGGCGGACGAGTTGGGCGACCTCGGCCCGGTCTACGGCAAGCAGTGGCGGGCCTGGGAAGGGCCGGACGGGCGCACGATCGACCAGATCGCCTGGGTGATTAACGAGATCCGCCGCAATCCCGACTCGCGCCGCCTCATCGTCTCGGCCTGGAACGTCGCGGAAATCGAGCGGATGAAGCTCGCGCCCTGCCACTGCCTGTTCCAGTTCTACGTCAGCTGCGGCAAGCTCTCGTGCCAGCTTTATCAGCGATCGGCCGACATTTTTCTCGGCGTGCCGTTCAACATCGCGAGCTACGCGCTGCTCACCCATCTGATCGCGCGCGAATGCGGGCTCGAGGCCGGCGAATTCGTGCATAGTTTCGGCGACGTTCACCTCTATCGCAATCACGAAGAGCAGGCGCGAGAGCAGCTCGCCCGCGAGCCAAAACCCCTGCCGCGGCTCAGGCTCGGCGATGTCGGCTCGATCTTCGACCTCAACGCGGATGCGATCGCCTTCGAGGGCTACGACCCGTGGCCGGCGATCAAGGCCAAGGTCGCGGTGTGACGCATGCGCCGCTCGTTCTGATCGCGGCGGTCGCGCGCAACGGCGTCATCGGCGCAAACGGCCTCCCATGGCGGCTTTCGAGCGACATGAAGCGGTACAGGGCGCTGACCTGGGGCAAGCCCATGGTCATGGGCCGCAAGACCTATCTCACGATCGGCCGTGCGCTGCCCGGGCGCGAGACGATCGTCGCGACCCGCGACCCGGACTTCGCCGCACCCGGCGTATTTGTCGCCCATGATCTTCAGGCCGCGCTCACACTCGCGGCCGAGCGCGCCCGCGCGATGGGGGCAGACGAGATCATGATCGCCGGCGGCGGCGAGATCTACGCCCAGACGATCGGTCGCGCCGAGCGGTTGCTCATCACCGAAGTCGCGCTCGACGCAAAGGGCGACGCGCGCTTCCCGCCGATCGACCCCGGCGAGTGGCGGGAGGTCTCGCGCGAGAAGGGCGAGCGAGGACCGAAGGACGAAGCGGATTTCACGTTCGTCGATTACGAGCGGCGAAGATCAGGGGGCGAATTCACCGTGCCTGATGATTTCGACACGATGGACCAGGAGGAAATCGAGAAGCTGTTCTGCGGCGACGAATGAAGCCGTTGCTCGACGCCAAACGACCGGAACAATTCGGTTCACCAAATCATTGAAGGCGTGACCCCACGGCGGGCGACGCGAACGTCGACGCCCGATTGTCATGGAGACGTCGATATGCCCAATGCCATCTTCTCAATCGGCTTGATGACAGCGCTGACCCTGTCGCTCGTCGCCGCAATTCCCCCCGCTGCAGCCGCAACCTACAAGAACGACTACATCCCGAAGCGGTCGGACTCGTACCGGCATCACGTCGGGCACATGGAGAACGAGAGCAAGCAGAGGGCCAGGGCGGGAGCGCAATATATGCGCCAGCACCATCTCGGCCTTTTCTGATCCGAGGGAGACGGACTTATCCCCCCGCCTCCCTCAGCCGCTCCGCCGCCGCCTCGGGAGTGAGGTCGCGCTGGGGGGAGCCGAGCATCTCGAAGCCGACCATGAATTTCCGGATCGTCGCCGAGCGCAAAAGCGGCGGGTAGAAATGGGCATGCATCTGCCATTCCGCGTGCAGCGCCCCGTCGGTCGGCTTCTGGTGGAAGCCCATCGAATAGGGGAACGGCGTGTCGAAGAGCCGGTCGTAACGCCTGGTCAGTTGGGACAGCGCCTCGGCGAGCGAGGTCTTCTCGCCTGCCTTGAGTTCGTCGAAGCCGCCGATCCGCCGTCGCGGCAGGATCATGGTCTCGAACGGCCAGATCGCCCAGAACGGCACGAGAACGCAAAAATCGTCGTTCACGAAGACGATGCGCTCGCCGAGCTCAAGCTCGCGCTGGAGATAGTCGACGAGCAGCGCGCGGCCATGCGTCACGAGATAGTCGCCCTGGCGACGGGTCTCCTTCTCGAGCTCGTTCGGCAGGCGCCGGGAAGCCCAGATCTGGCCATGCGGATGGGGGTTCGAGGCGCCCATCATCTCGCCCCTGTTCTCGAAGATCTGCACTGAAGCGACGTTGGGCAGGCCGCCGATGGCGATTGTCTCCTCGACCCACACGTCGACGACCCGCTCGATATCTTCCACCGTCATTCCAGACAGCGTGAGATCGTGACGGGGCGAGAAGCACAGCACGCGGCAGACCCCGGTTTCGCCCTCGGCGACAAGCAGTCCATCGATTTCGCTCGTGGTCGGCGCGTCGGCCTGCAGCGCCGCAAAATCGTTGTCGAACACGAAAGTGTGGGGGTAAGCCGGATTCCGGGCGCCGTTGGCGCGCAAGTTGCCGGGGCAGAGATAGCAGTCCGGATCATGCGCAAGCGCGGCGGGCGCGGCTTTCGGCTCGCTGCGGCCCTGCCACGGGCGCTGGGTGCGGTGAGGCGAGACCAGCACCCAATCCCCGGTCAGCGGATTGAGGCGGCGGTGGGAGGTGTTGCGAAGCGGGCTCGGGCTCGCCACGATGAGGCTCCTCAAACCGGGATCAGGCGAGCGCCGTCCGAAGGCGCGCAGGCGAAGATCTCCGCCTCGAGGCCCGTCGCGATCCGGTAGCCGTCGATCATGATCCGCGACGTGCGCTCAACCGCGGAGGCATCGACCAGGCTCACCGTGCAGCCGCCGAAACCGCCGCCGGTCATGCGCGAGCCGTAGACGCCCTCGACGGTCTGGGCGAGACCGACCAGCGTATCGATCTCGGGGCAGGTGATCTCGAAGTCGTCGCGCATCGAGACATGGGACGCGTTCATCGCCCGGCCGCAGGCGACGAAGTCGCCGGCTTTCAGCGCCCGCTCCGCCTCGAGCACGCGGGCGTTCTCGGTGACGATGTGGCGGCATCGCCGGTAGATGAGATCGGGCAGCTTCGAGCGGCCGGCCTCGAGCTCATCGGGGGTCACGTCGCGCAGCGCCTTGATCGGCCCGAGCACGCGGCTGAGCAGCCTCACCCCTTCCTCGCAGGCTTCGCGGCGCGCGTTATACTCCCCGCCCGCATGCTGATGGCGGACCGCGCTGTTGGCGACGAGAATCCTCAAGTTCGGCGCGATGGCGACGTTGCGCGCAGCGAGGCTGCGGCAGTCGATCAGGAGCGCATTGCCGGCGACGCCGCGGCACGAGATATATTGATCCATCACCCCGCAACGCATGCCGACGAAGTCGTTCTCGGCGCGCTGGCAGACCTTGGCGATTTCGATCGGCTCGAACGGCAGGCCGCCCGCGGTGATGAGCGCATGGGCGCACGAGACCTCGAGCGCGGCCGAGGAGCTCAGGCCGGCTCCGATCGGAACGTCGGTCCAGACGATGAGATCGGCGCCGGCCAGGCGCCGTCCGCTCTTCTCCAGCATGAGCGCGACGCCGAGAATATAGTCGGACCAGTCGCCGCTCTTGGCCTCGGGCGGAGCATCGAGGTCGAACTCGCGCGTCTCGTCCATGATCATGGAATAGACCCTGAGGCGCCGGTCGGGGCGCGCCGCCGCCGCGGTCAAAGTCGCGAATTCCAGCGCCGCCGGCATGACGAAGCCGTCGTTGTAGTCGGTGTGCTCGCCGATGAGGTTCACGCGGCCGGGCGCGCGGCTGACCGTCGGCACGGCGCCGAAGCGGTAGGCGAACTCCACCGCAAGGTCGCGGGCTTGAGCGTTCATCCGAATTCCTCCCATGGGCGCACAGGAAAGCGAGCCGGCCAGCGCGTCAAGCGCGATCGAGCGCCTTTCGTCCGGCGAGCCTCAGCGCCGAATGGTCGCTGCGATGCGCCGGCGCCGCCAAGATTCACCGTGTGAGCCGAACCGCCACGAGCGCCCGCTTCACGAGCGCCACCGGCAAGGCTCGGGTGAGCCAAAGCCCGGCGCCCAGCGAGGCGAAGTAGACAGCGGCCCCGATGACGGTCAGCGTCAGCAGCCTCGCTTCGCGGGCAAAGCGCGGAAGATGCTCTACGAGCTGAACGAGCGGGCCGTCCGCCAGCGTCAGCGTCAGCGCCAGCGCTCCGGACGCAAAAAGCGTGGCGGCGAAAGTCGCGAGCAGGCGCGCGTCGGGCGCGGTCCAGCCGCGCCGATGGGCAAGGGCGAAAACTCCGGCGACCTTGATCCAGAGGCCGGCGGCGGTCGCGAGCGCGAGACCCGGCGCCCCGAGCGGGCGAAAGAGCGCGATCTTGAGCGCCACATTGACCGCAACGCCGATGAGCGTGACCTTCATCGGCGTGGCGGTGTCGCCGCGCGACAGGAAGCTCGCGCTTGTGATCCGGTCGACCAGCAGCGCCGGCATGCCGACCGCATAGGCGGCGAGCACGCCCGCCGCCTGCTGGGTCGCGTTCGCCTTGAACGCGCCATGCTCGAAGGCGACCGCGATGATGAGGTCGGGTATGAGAAGAAATGCGACCACGAACGGAGCGCCGAGCGCGAGCGTCAGCGAGGCGGCGCGGTTCTGGGCGGCAAGCGCCGCCCGCTCGTCGCCAAGGGCGACGAGAGAGGACATTTCCCTCAAGAGCACCGAGCCCGTGGCGATGACGATGACGCCGCCGGGCAATTGATAAAGCCGGTCGGCGTAGCTGATTGCGGACAAGCCCCCGGTCGGCAGCAGCGAGCCGACGATCTGGTCGGCGAGGGCCCCGATCTGGTAGCTCGCCGAAATGCCGATGGCCGGCCCGAGCATCCAGAAGAACCGCCGGACGTCCGGGGTCCAGCGCGGCCAGGTCAATCGCTCGAGAAGCCCGCGCCGCCGCGCCGCGGCCATCGCGATCGCGAGCTGGGTCGCGCCAGAGGCGAGAAATCCCCAGCTCGCCATGCTCGCAACTCCGGGCGAAAGCTTTGGAAAAAAAGCCGCGAAGGCGAGAAACGCGATCATGCACACATTGGCCGCCGCTGGCGCTGCGGCCGGGGCTCCCCAGGCGTTGTTGGCGTTGAGCGTCCCCTGATGCAGCGCGAAGATCGCAATGAAGGCGATATAGGGAAACATGATGCGCGACATCGCCACCGCTTGGGCGAACTTGTCGGGCTGGCTGACAAAGCCCGGCGAAGTCAGCCGCACGAGCAGCGGCATGTCGAGGTAGACGACGCCGAGCAGGACGATCTGCGAGATGATCAGGAGCGTGAACACCTGACCCGCGAATCGGGCCGCTTCCTCGGGGCCGGACGCTTCCAGAACGCGGGTATAGGTCGGCAGGTAGGCGGCGTTGAACGAGCCCTCGCCGAAGATCTGGCGGAACTGGTTGGGAAGCTTGATCGCCGCCACATAGGCGTCGTTGAGCGCGCCCCCGCCCATGAGCGCGGCGATTGCGATGTCGCGCAGGAAGCCCGTCAGCCGGGAGGCGATCGTCCAGCCGCCGACCAGGAAGATGTTGCGGTACATTGGGGCCGGTTTAACTGGATTCGCGGTCGGGCTGAAATCGCGCGGTTCGGAAGGAGGGTGAGCCCTCCTCGCCACGCTCACCTGGGGCAGGGCGGCAGTCCGGGCCGTCCGCATTCTCTTGCCTCCGGCCTGCGCTCCGGCTGCTGCTGAGGTCTCGGCTGGGCGCCGGGCGGCCTGTCGAACCTCGGCGCTCCATTGGATGGGCCCGGCGGCATCGACCTTTCGACTTCGGGCGGCCGCTGCTGGAAGGCGGGCGCATTCGGCTGTCCCGGCTGGATCGGTCTGTCGAACCCAGGGGTACGCTGCTGGATATTCGGCGCGCCGTTCGTCGGTCCCGGCCGGACGGACTTATCGAAAGCCGGCCGTCGCTCCTCGATCTTTGGCGTATTCGGCGCCGCGTCGGGCTTGATGAGCTTCTCGACGGCCGGCGGTTTCTCTCCGACTTTGGGCGCGTTGGGCGCCCCTTCCGGCTTCATGAGTTTCTCGACCGCGGGCGGCTTCTCCTTCTTCTCCGTTTCGGGGTTCGCTCCGGGGGGCGGCGGCGCCTCGGCGGCCTTGCCGGCCGCCCTAGCCGGCACAGCGCCCCTCCCCTCGAATTCGCCGGAGCGCGGCGTCGCGGCGATCGGCGGCTTGCCCTGATTCGTGGAGACAAACTGCCCGCCTCTCATGCTGGCGGCGCGAGCCTGATCGACCTGCAGCCGCGACGGACGGACGCGCGGCTCGTTCTCCGCGAGCAGCTCCTCGCTGGTCGGCTTCGCGGCAATGCCGCCCGGTCCGCCGTTGAAGCTTGCGCGATTGATGGTTTCGTTCCGGGCGACCGTCTGAGCATAGACGCTGGCGACGCGGGCCGCGCCCAGATTATTCACCGTGCTGTTGTAAAAGAAGCGGCCGTTGTCCCACCGGCCGCCGGCGTAGCCGGCCCCGTTGTAGCCAAAGCCATAGTTGACGCCGCCGTAGAATCCGACATGGGGACCCCAATAACCCGGCCTGAAAGCGTAGACGCCGCCGACAAAGGCCCAGTATCCGGGCGTCCACAGCAATCCCGGCTCGGGCGGTTCGACCCAGACGCCGGGCACCCAGTAATAGTCGTAATTATTCCAGGCCCAGTAGCCGGGCGTCCAATAATAGCCGGGAGCGGGCAGGGGCGGCTGATCGTAGTCGGGCAACGGCGGGGGCGGCTCGTCGGCCTGAATGACGTATCCGCCGGCTGCGGAGCAATCGCACGTCTGGGCGAGCGTCGGCGTCGCGAGCATCGCGACGGGCGCGGAGGCTCCCATGACCAGCGCGGCGAGCATGTTCCGGAGCTGACGCATTTCAAAAATCCATTCGGGAGCGGCCGGTGCGGGAGCCGTTGTCTTCGACGATTTTATGACACGGGCGAGCCGGCTCGCCCACCCGGCCGGGAACTATCCGCTCAGCGCTTGATCAATATCGCGCCAGAGATCCTCGACGTCCTCGACGCCTGCCGAGAGTCGCAACAGGTCCGGGGGGCACGGCGAGCCTGGGCCCTCGATCGAGGCGCGATGCTCGATAAGCGATTCAACTCCGCCCAGCGACGTCGCGCGTTTCCACAAGCCGACCCGGGCGGCGGCCGCGATCGCAGCCTCGCCGCCCCCGCGGACCCGGATCGACAGCATGCCGCCAAAGCCGCCATTCATCTGCCGGCGCGCGAGATCGTGGCCGGGATGATGGGGCAGGCCCGGATAAAGCACGGCGGAAACCGCTGCATGATTGGAGAGGCGATTGGCGAGCTCGAGCGCATTGCCGGACGCGGCGCGCACGCGCAAATCGAGGGTTCTCAGGCCCCTGATCAAGAGGAACGCCTCGAACGGGTGCAGGATCATCCCATGCTTATGGCGGATCGTTCGCGCCCGGGCGCAGAGCGCGTCGTCGCTGGCGAAAGAGAGCGCCCCGGCGATGACGTCGGAATGGCCGTTGAGATATTTTGTCGCCGAATGCATCACGACATCGGCGCCGAGCGCGATCGGCCGGGTGAGGATCGGCGTCGCGCAGGTCGAAGTCGACCGCGAGCAATGCGCCCGCCGCATGAGCGATGCGCGCGGCGCCGGCGATGTCGGCGACGCTCCACATCGGGTTGCTCGGCGTCTCGAGCCAGACGAGCCTTGTCGCCCCGGGCTTCACCGCCCGCGCCAGCGCGGACAGATCCGTGGCGTCGACGAAATCGACGCCGATTCCGAACGCCGGCGCCTCGTCGGCAAGCCAGGCGCGCAGAGCCCAGTACATCTCGGCCGACGCCGCCACATGGGCGCCCGGCCCGAGACTGAGGATGAGCGCGATCGCCGCCGACATGCCCGAGCCCAGGACGATCGTCGCCGCCGCGCCCTCGAGCGCCCCGATCACCGCTTCGGCCTCACGCACCGTCTCGTTGTCAGGCCGTCCGTAGATATTGCCGCTGCGATAGAGATTGTCGGAGTCGCGCTCGAACGTGGTCGCGAGATGGACCGGCGGCACGATGGCGCGGGTCTGCTCGTCGATCCGCCCCATCGCCTGCGCCGCGAGGGTGCGCGCGCTGAAGGATCGCGGCTCGCTCACAGCGCGAGACCCCGCAAGAGCTTCGGCGCGCCGCTTCCCGCCCCGCCGGCCTCGGCGATCAGCATGTCTTTCACCGCCGGGGCGCGATCGACGACGCGAAGCCCGAGATCGCGCAGGAAGCGCAGAGCCGCGAAGTCGTTGGAGAACAGGCGATTGAGCGCATCGAGGCCGAGGCCGCTGGCGGCGACGTCGAACCGCCGCCAGCGCTCGTAGGCCGCGAGCGGCTGAGGCGCGCCCGGATCGAGGCCGAGCCGCATCTCGCCGACGATCGTCTCGGCGAGCGCCGCCACGTCGCGCAGGCCCAGGTTCAAGCCCTGCCCGGCGACAGGATGGACGACATGCGCGGCATCCCCGATGAGGGCGAGCCTGTCGGCGACGAAGCGCCGCGCCACCTGGAAGCGGAACGGAAAGGCCTCTGCGGGCGAGGCGAGGCTGATTTCGCCGAGCTTCGGCGTGAAGCGATATTCGAGCTCGCGCGTGAGCTCCTCGCGATCGAGCCCGAGGAGCGCGCGCGCATCGGCGCGGCGCTCGTTCCAGACGATGCTCGACTGGCGGCCGGGAAGCGGCAGGATGGCGAACGGGCCGGACGGCAGAAAATGCTGCTCGGCGCGGCCCATGTGATCGCGCTCGTGCGCGACGGTGGCGACAATGCCGGTCTGGTCATAGTCCCAGCCGATCGCCGGGACGCCGGCGAGGGCGGCGAGCTTCGAGCGCGCGCCGTCAGCGGCGACAGCGAGGCGCGCCCGCAACGACCCGCCGTCGGAGAGGCCGATCGCCGCGACGCGCTTGCCCGCCGACCAACGCGCGACCGAGGCCGTGAACCGCTGAACGCCAAGTCTGCCGCAGAGCGCCGCGAGCGCGCCGACGACGTGGCTATTGAAGGCCATGTGGGCGAGCGGCTCGCCCTTCCTTGCTTCGAAATTCAGATGGGTGGGGCGCAAGGCGTCACGCACTTCCCCGTCCATGATCGCCATGGAGAGGATCGCTTGCGCCTTCGGCCCGATCGCCGCCCAGGCGTCGATGCGCTCGAGAAGTCGGCGCGGGCCGTCAGCGATCGCGACGGTGCGCAGCTGCGGCGCGTTCGCGCCCGGCGGGGGCGCGGGATCGACGAGAGCGATCGAGACGCCGCTCCCCATCGCCTCCCTGACCGCAGCCGCGAGCGCTAGGCCGGACGCGCCCGCGCCGGCGATCACGAGGTCGAAAATCGGAGCGGAATCCGACACGAGGCTCTTCTCCAGGAGCGCAGTGTCCGATGTTTGCCGCGGCCACGCAACGGCGCGACCGGCCGGCAAGCCGATTTTCGCAAAGACTGTCAGCCTCGGGCCTTCAGCCGGAGGCCGGATTGTCGTCGACCAGCGTATGGCTTCGACGCAGCAGCCTGAGCCGCCTCACTGGGTCTCGCCAATGCAACATCGCCTTGCGGGGCTCATCCTCGTCCTGCTCGATCTCCGTCACGCGGAGCGGCCGGATTCGAGCGAGAATCTCCACCCTGCGCCATTCCGGCGGAAGCCATGGCTGGCCGGTGATCGTCGTGATCTTCAGCATGTCGCCTTCTCCCGAGCGACACGCGCAGCGTACGCCAAGATTCCGGCGAAGTTATTGCGATAGCTTCAAATCTCGGGCCGACGCGCAGCGAAGCTTTCCGGCGCCGATTCGATGACGGAACTGTGACGACCGTCACAGCGACCGGCCGCTCGCCGTGCAAAAACCCGGTCGTCGCCTCCCGGAAAACCGGAAACGACTGTTTTGGACGTCACGCATTGTTGCCGCCAAAGGCCCTCGGTCCGTGCAATTTTTTGACTGAATTTGAAAGCGCTCGGATCGCAACGGGTCGGATTACCCTCAAGCCAACGCAAGAGTTGGGGAGCCATCAAATGATCAACAGCAAAAGCGAAGTTGTGACTGGCAGCCGCCGAGTCGTGATGCCTGGCGCCAAGGCGCTCGGGCCGGCCAACCAGCACGCGGTCATCGACGTTTTGGTGAAAGTGCGCCGGAAGAAGGAACTCGGCGCTCTCGATCACCGGCCGAAGAGCGCGATGACCCGGGACGCGGTCGCTTCCAATTTCGGGGCGAGCGAAGACGATCTCAAGAAGGTCGCCGACACGTTCCAGAAACTGGGGCTGCAGGTGACTTCAACTGACGCCGTCAACCGCAGCGTCGAGCTTTCCGGCACCGTCGCCGAGATGGAGAACGCCTTCCAGGTCAAGCTGTTCGACTACGAGCAGCCGGGTCAGCCGAAGGCGGGCTACCGCGGGCGGGTCGGCGACGTTTACGTTCCCGCGACGCTCAAGGGGATCGTAACCGGAGTCTTCGGCCTCGATGACCGGCGGGTCGCGCGCCGGCGCCGCCGCTATGCTGACCACCACGCGATGGCGAAGGCTCAATCGTCAGTGCCGAGTTCGTGGTATCTGCCGCAAACGCTCGGCAAGCGTTACAACTTCCCGCCCGGCGACGGCTCCGGTCAGACGATCGGCCTGCTCGAATTCGGCGGCGGCTACTTTCCCGCCGACCTGAAGCAGTTCTGCAGCCTCGCGGGCGTCTCCCAGCCGACGGTCGTGCCGATCAGCGTCGACGGGATTTCGACCAGCGCCCATGATGAAATGGAAGGCGAGGTCATGCTCGACGTCGAGGTGGTCGCCGGGCTTTGCCCCAAATCGACCATCGCAGTCTACTTCGCCCATTGGGGCGAAAAGGGCTGGATCAAGGCCCTGGACGCCGCGGTTCATGACGCGAAGAACAAACCTTCGGTGATCTCGGTCAGCTGGGGCAATCCGGAGGACATCGGCATCTGGACCGAGCAGGCGATGAACGAAATCAACGAGACCTTGAAGGACGCCGCAATGGCGGGGGTGACAGTCTGCGTCGCCGCCGGCGACGACGGGTCAAGCGACGCCGACCAGGACGGCCACGCGCATGTCGACTTCCCTTCCTCCAGCCCCTACGTGCTGGCGGTCGGCGGGACGACCATCCCGAAGAAGACCGCTCCGCTGCCGGACATCGTCTGGTTCGAGGGCGACGGGGTCAGAGAGGACAACAACCCCAACAGCGGCAGCACGGGCGGCGGGACGAGCACCGTCTTCCCGAGGCCGGCCTGGCAGCAGGGAATCTCGATTGCGTCGGTCAATCCGGGCGCGATCGTCGGCCGCTGCATTCCGGACCTCGCCGCCAACGCCGACTGGACCGCCTCTCCCTACCTGCTTTGCGTCGATGGGCAACCGCAGCCCAACGGCGGGACGAGCGCTGCTTCGCCGCTGGTCGCGGCGATGATCGCGCTCATCAATGGCCAGCTCGGCGCGGGCGCAAGGGTCGGATACCTGACGCCGATGCTCTACCAGGCCGCCGCGGGCGGCCGTCCGATGGGGGCCTCGGCCTGCACCGACGTCGTGTCCGGCGGCAACAAGACCGCCAAGGCTGGGGGATATATGGCGCAGAAGGGCTACGACGCGGTTTCCGGCTGGGGAACGCCAGACGGAATGAAGCTGAAGCAGGCCATCGCCTCGGCCGGTGCGCCGGCGCCCGTGGCCATGGCGCACGCCAAGTGACGCGTCCGGGCCGAGCCTGAGATCGTCGCAAAAGCGACGGCCGAGCCGGCCCCAGAGATCCGCCGCCGATCCCCGGCGGCGGATCCGGGCGATGACGGCGCGGCCGCGCCCCGGGCCATGCTGGCTTGGGGGCCCGCGCGTGGGCGGGCGCTACGCCGGCCAGAGCTTGGCGACTTTCTCGCGCACCGGCGTCTCGACTTCGGGCGGGGCGTTACGGATATACTCGAGAGCGCGCGCGAACGCGGTGGCGTCGCCGGTCTTGAGCGTCTCGAGATAGCGGATCGCCGCAGTGACCGAGAACGGCTCGCCGCCCTTGCCGGGCTCATCGAAATTGCTCGCGAGCGCAGTCCAGATCGCGGCGTCGTAGCCCGCAGACTCAGCCCAGGCGGCGATCGTCGCGACAACTTGCGGATGACGCTCCAACGCGACGGCGCTTTGCTTGCCGGAACCAAATTCGACAAAGCCGACCTGCCGCGCGTTTGACATTCCTTCGCGCTGACGAAGATTCTCGATCGCTGCGTCGAGATTGTCGAAAGCGCTCGGCGCAGAATAGGTCTTGCAGACGTCGCCGAAGCTCTCGTCGATCACCAGCGTCAGCCGTCCGTCGGCCGAAATGCGGCAGAACTCGATCGGAAGCAGCGGGCCGTCGGGCGCAAACGGTGCGGCGGTTTTCAGTTCCCGGGGATCCCATACGAGCGATCCCCACCCCAGAACAGCGCACTTCACCATCCGCCTCCTCATCAACGTCCTGGCCGAGCCTCGCTTCGAGACGCGTCAGAAGTCAGGCGTAGAAAACCTTGCCGGGATTGAACAGGTTCATGGGGTCGAACGACGCCTTGACGCGGCGCATGAGGTCAAGCGCAACCGCGCCGTGCTCCTCTTCCATGTAGGCGCGTTTCTTCTGGCCGACGCCGTGCTCGCCGGTGCAGGTGCCGCCCATGGCGATGGCGCGATGGGCGAGGCGGGCGGTGAAGCCTTCCGCCGCGTCGATCTCTGCCGGGTTGCCCATGTCGATGAGCGGACTCACGTGGAAATTGCCGTCGCCGACATGGCCGACAATCGGCGCGACGAGGCCGCTGCCCGCGATATCCGCGAGCGTCTCGTCCACGCAATCGGCGAGACGGGAGATCGGCACGCAGGCGTCGGTGGCGAACGGCCGCGCGCCCGGCCTGAGCGTCATTTGCGCCCAGTAGGTGTCGTGGCGCGCCTGCCAGAGGCGGCTGCGCTCCTCGGGCCTTGTCGCGGTGGCGAAGGGGCCCGCGCCGTGACCGGCGGCGATTTCGCCGAAACGGCTCGCCTGTTCGGCGACGCTCGCCTCGGTGCCGTGGAACTCGACCATGAGCATCGGCTTTTCGGGCAACGCGAGCTTGGAGTAGGTGTTGAAGGCGCGCACCGAAAGCGCATCGACAAGCTCGACGCGGGCGATCGGCAGGCCCGACTGGATGGTCTCGATCGTCGTCTCGCAGGCCGCGCGGACGTCGGGGAAAGAGCATGTGCCGGCCGCGATCGCCTCGGGGATGCCCGAGAGCCTCAGCGCGATCTCGACGATGATTCCGAGCGTGCCTTCCGAGCCGATGAAGAGGTGGGTGAGGTCGTAGCCGGCAGAGGACTTTTTCGCCCGCGTCCCGGTGCGCAGGAACGATCCGTCGGCGACGACCACGCCGAGCGACAGCACGACGTCCTTCATCGTGCCGTAGCGCACAGCGTTGGTGCCAGAAGCGCGGGTCGCGGCCATGCCGCCGATCGAGGCGTCGGCGCCAGGATCGATGGGGAAGAAGAGGCCGCTGTCGCGCAGGTGCTCGTTGAGCTGCTTCCTGGTGACGCCAGGCTCGACGACGCAGTCGAGATCGTCGGCGTCGACGGCGGTCACATTGTTCATGCGCGAGCAGTCGAGCGAGACGCCGCCATGCGGCGCGTTGACGTGACCCTCGAGCGACGAGCCGATCCCGAACGGGATGACCGGCGCGTCGTGCTTGGCGCAGAGCTTGACGAGGTCGATCACGTCGTCCCTCGATTCGGCGAACACGACCGCGTCGGGCGGCTCGTTCGCGAGCCAGGTCAGGGTGTGCCCGTGCGACTTGCGAATGGCCTCGGATGCGGTGAAACGATTGCCGAAACGGGCGGCGAGATCGGAATTGAGCGCAGCGACCGCGTCACTTGAGAGCCGGCCTTGGCGTTTGCGGACGGAAAGTTGGGTCACTAAGCGTCTATCTTCCTTTACGCGCGCGAATCTAAGTCAGGAGCGCCTCGATGGCCAGAGCGCTTCAGCCCGCCTTAAGGAGGGCCGTCACCCGCTGGGCGAGCGCGGGCTCGCGCAACGCGTTGCGCGGCTTGAGGAGATGATTGACCTCGGAGCTCAGCTTCTGGACCTCCGGGTCCTCGACCACAAGGCGGACGAGGCCATCCTGGTAGAGCTGGGTCCGCTCGAAGTCGGGCGGCCGTTCGCCGCGAAGTCTCCGGGTAGGCGAAGTCCCCGAGCGCAACCGCCCAGGGCGTGTCGACCGTCGCGCTCGCCTCGGCGAAGAATTCAGAGGCGAGACCGCTGAGCGGATCCGCGCTCGCGCGGCGCGCCTCGAGGAGCCTTGCGAGCGCGATCGCTTCCTGCGCCGCAACGGTCATCCCCTGTCCATAGACGGGATTGAAGCGGCAGATCGAATCTCCGATCGGGATGAGCCCGCGGGGGAAGCGCTCGACCTGTTCGAAATGGCGGCGCACGCTGCGGGGCAGGTTGAAGCGGGTGATCTCGCCGAGAAGCCTGGCGCTGCGGATCGCATCGTGGAACTTGGGCGTTCGGAACGTCGCGGCGAAGGCGAGGTAGCCTTCGAGATCATTCGGCGGATTGTCTCCATGAACGCCACCGAGCGAAACGATCCAGCGCCCGCCCTCGATCGGGATCAGGGCGCCGCTTCGGCGAAATTTTGGGCGGGCGGGAATGTGGGTGAGGAGCGACCAGTCCGGCCGGTCGCGCGGCGGCTCGAAGATTGCGGTCGCATAGGCCATGTCGATGCCGATCTCGCTCTCGGGCGGGTTCGGGCGGCCGGCGGCTTCGAGAAAGGCGAGCGTGGGCGCGCCGCGGCCCGAGGCGTCGATGACGAGGTCGGCGGGAAGCGTGCGCGAGCCTTTCTCGTCCTCGCAGCGCACGCCGGCTGCGGCGCCGAGATCGGCGGACGGCTCGATGCCGGTCACGCGGGCGCGCGAGACGACTTCGACATTGGGCTCGCGCAGCAGCGAGCGGCGGCACAAATATTCGATGAGCGGGCGGGATTGGCAGAACATGTCGACGCCGACGTCGCGTCGCGGCAGCGGATCGTGTCCCGGAAACTCGACATAGAGGTCGCGGTAGAGCCGCGCCTTGATCGCGCCCTCATCGACAAGCTCCCGCTCGACCCCGGGAAAGAGGCGAGAAAGCGCGGCGCTCCCTCCGGCGAGAAGGACGTGGGTATGGCGATCCTGCGGCGTCCCGGCGCGCGATTCCGGGCCGTCCGGCAGCGAATCGCGATCGAGAACGACCACCCCTTCGAAGAACGGCGCGACCGCCTTGGCTGCGGCGAGGCCGCCGATGCCCGCTCCGATGACGACGGCCTGTTTTGCGATCGGACCCACCATCCGCCCCTCTCGATTTCCCGCTCGCCCCATCCGGTCGCCCTCGAGGAAAGAGGGATGAGCTTGCCTTACGCCTTCGAGTCGCGATTGACTATCGCAGGCGACGTCAATCGGCGGGAGACAGGTTGTGGCCGACATCACGCACCGCATGGTTGAGGCGAACGGGATCTCAATCCATCTGGCGGAGGCCGGGACGGGGCCTGTCGTGGTCCTCTGCCACGGCTTTCCGGAGTCCTGGCGTTCGTGGCGCCATCAGTTGAAGGCGCTTGCCGACGCTGGCTATCGCGCCGTCGCGCCCGACATGCGCGGCTACGGCAAGACCAGCCAGCCCCATGAGATCGACAAATACACGCTCTTCCATCTGGTCGGCGACATGGTCGGCGTGCTCGACGCCCTCGGCGCGCCGAAGGCGGTTGTCGTCGGCCACGACTGGGGCGCGCCGGTCGCGTGGCATTGCGCGCTCCTGCGGCCGGACCGCTTTCGCGCCGTGGCGGGGTTGAGCGTGCCGTTCGTTCCGCGCGGCTCCACCCGGCCGACGAGCGCGATGCCGCAGAACGAATCGTCGCTCTTCTATCAGCTCTACTTCCAGACGCCGGGCGTCGCGGAGATGGAGTTCGAGCGCGATCCGCGCGACACGATGCGGCGGTTTCTCTATTCGGGCTCAGGCGACGCCCCGGCCGGATCCGACAATATGTTCAGCGCCGCTCCGCCAGGCATGGTTCCGAGAAACGGGGGCTCGCTCGCGCGCATGATCGACCCGCCGGCGATGCCCCCTTGGGCGACCGACGAGGACGTCGACTTCTATGCGGCCGAGTTCGCCCGCACCGGCTTTCGCGGCGGGCTCAACTGGTATCGCAACATCGACCGCAACTGGGAGCTTCTCGCGCCCTTCGCCGGCGCCAAGGTCACGGTCCCGTCGCTTTACATCGCGGGCGACCGCGATCTCGTCGTCAGATTCCCGCGCGTGGATCAGCTCATCGCCAATCTCAAGCTGTTCGTTCCCAATCTCACAAAGACGATCATGCTGGCGGGCTGCGGGCACTGGACGCAGCAGGAGCGGGCAAGCGAGGTCAACGCCGCTCTCATCGCCTTTCTGCGCGAAGTCGGATAGCGCGGGAAGCGCCTCGGCGGCGCCCGGTCAGGGCTTGCCGACGCCGACCACGCGAAAGGTCAGGAGCCCGCCGTCCTCCTCGCGCACCGACACGTATTCGCCGACCTGGAAGGCGTGGTCGCCGAAGCGGAAGCCCTCCTCCTCCTGTTCATCCTTGCTTTCCCCCTTCCATTCGAAGGACCAGGTCGAGCCGCCGAGGCCGCCGGCGTGGCGCACGAGGAGGCCGCGCATGGACGGCTCATCGCCCCAGAAACGGTGGGCGAAACATTCGCCGCGGTGCTGCTTCCAGGCTTCGAGGTCGATGCGCCCGTCCTCGCGCAAGGGGGCGATGAAATCATAGCCGTGCCGGATCGAGCCTTCGGGGAATTCTTTCGAACGCGCGGCGTTCAGCGTGACCTTGCGCAGCGCGGCGTGATTTGGCGCGGCCATCGACGTCATCTCCCTTTGCTCCGGCTCGTCATGCGAGCCGTTCAGCCCTCCTGCCGCCTATATCGGCTCGGCTCGGC
This sequence comes from uncultured Alphaproteobacteria bacterium, assembly GCA_963761435.1. Lineage (GTDB taxonomy): Bacteria > Pseudomonadota > Alphaproteobacteria > Rhizobiales > Beijerinckiaceae > Roseiarcus. Next base: position 167,010 of record CAVXHJ010000026.1, read on the forward strand.
CAAATCGCCAGTCCGGGCCGGAAAAGCGGGCCGTCAGACCCGTTCGATCGCCAGCGCCGCGCCCTGGCCGACGCCGACGCACATCGTGGCGAGGCCGTAGCGGCCGCCGCGCCGCTTGAGCTCGAGCGCGGCGGCGCCGGCGATGCGGGCCCCCGACATGCCGAGCGGGTGGCCGAGCGCGATCGCGCCGCCATTGGGATTCACATGCTCCGAATCGTCCTTGAGGCCGAGGCCGCGGAGGCACGCGAGCGCCTGCGCGGCGAACGCCTCGTTGAGCTCGACCACGTCGAAGTCCGCCGGGGCGAGGTTCAGCCGCTCGCAGAGCTTCGTGACCGCGGGGATCGGCCCGACGCCCATCACCCGGGGCGCGACGCCGGCGGAAGCGAAGCCGAGGATGCGGGCGATGGGGGTGAGGCCATGCGCGGCTGCTGCTTCGCCCGAGGCGACCACCAGGGCCGCCGCGCCGTCATTGACGCCGGAGGAATTGCCTGCGGTAACGCTGCCGTCCGGGCGCACGATGCCGGCGAGCCTGGCCAGGGCCTCGAGCGTCGTATCGGCGCGGGGGTGCTCGTCCTTGTCGGCGCGGGTCACGCTCCCCTTGCGGTCCTTGATCTCGACGGCGACGATCTCGTGGTCGAACGCGCCCTTCGCCTGGGCCGCGGCGGCGCGCTTTTGCGAGCGCAGCGCGAACGCGTCCTGGTCGGCGCGCGATACCTGGTAATCCTGGGCGACGTTCTCGGCCGTCTCCGCCATCGAGTCGACGCCATAAAGCTTTTTCATGTTTGGATTGACGAACCGCCAGCCGAGGGTTGTGTCGAACACCTCCGCCGAACGCTGGAACGCGGTTCCCGCCTTGCCCATCACGAATGGCGCGCGGGTCATCGATTCGGCGCCGCCGGCGACCGCAAGCCCGATCTCGCCGGCCTTGATCGCCCGCGCCGCCGCCGCGACCGCGTCCATGCCCGACGCGCACAGGCGGTTGACGGTCGCGCCGGGAATCGAATCCGGCAGGCCCGCGAGCAGGAGCGCCATGCGAGCGATATTGCGGTTGTCCTCTCCGGCCTGGTTTGCGCAGCCGAAAAAGACCTCGTCGACCTTGTCCTTGAGGTCCGGATGACGGCGCACGAGCTCGCGGATCGGCCAAGCCGCCAGATCGTCCGCGCGCACGGGCGCGAGTGCGCCGCCGTAGCGGCCGATCGGGGTGCGGACATAGTCGCAGATGAAGGCTTCGGCGGTCACGGCTGCGCCGCCCGCCGGTTCGGCCCGAGGTCCCATTCCGCCATTGTCGCCTCCGTTCACCCGCGTCTAGTATAGACCCGCGCGCGCCATGACGGCGACAGACGAATTCAAGGGAGAACGCCCATGACCGCAAGCCCCGACGTTTCGTCTCAGCCGGCGGTTCTGGACACAATCGAGGCCGGCGTGCTGACGCTGACCTTGAACCGGCCAGAGCGGCTGAACGCGCTCAATGTCGCCCTTATCGAGGCGCTCTTGGCGGGGTTCGGACGCGCGGCCGAGGCCGACTGTCGCGCGGTGCTCGTCACCGGCGCGGGTAGAGGCTTCTGCGCCGGAGCCGATCTCTCCAACCGCGCGTTCAGCCCCGCCGACGCCCGACCGGACCTTGGCGAATCGCTCGAAAAGAACTCAATCCGCTCATCCGCGCGATTCGCAGTCTTCCCAAGCCGGTCGTCTGCGCGGTCAACGGTCCGGCGGCGGGGGCCGGGGCCAATCTCGCGCTTGCCTGCGACATCGTGCTCGCGGCCAAGTCGGCTCAGTTCCTGCAGGCGTTCGCGCGGATCGGCCTCATTCCCGACGCGGGCGGCACTTTTCACCTGCCGCGCCTCGTCGGCGACGCGCGCGCCCGCGCGCTGATGATGCTCGCCGACCCGATCGGCGCGGAGGAAGCAGCGGCCTGGGGGATGATCTACCGGGCCGTCGACGATCAGGACCTGATGGGGGAAGCGCGCACGATCGCCGAGCGGCTCGCGGCCGGCCCGACGCACACGCTCGGCCTCATCAAGCGCGCGCTCGCCGCCTCGTCGGGCGCGAGCCTCGACGGCCAGCTCGACCTCGAGCGCGACCTGCAGCGCGAGGCCGGGACGAGGGACGAATATGTCGAAGGCGTCCGCGCGTTTCTCGAGAAGCGGCCGGCGGATTTCAGGCGCGTGGCGGCGCTTTAGAGCACGCTGCCTTTAATTACGGAACCGTCATCGCGAGGAGCGAAGCGACGTGGCGATCCAGTGGTCATTTGGGCGTTCTACGTTCCCCTGGATTGCTTCGCTGCGCTCGCAATGACGCCTTTTCAGTTCGAGCCGGCGTTCGGCGTTGGTTGGGATTCCGCCGTCTGCGGCGTGTCCATTGTCGAGGCCCGGCTCGGATCGGGCGCCTGCTGCGACTGGGCTACAGTCTGATCGGTCTTCACCGTCTGCTTGTAGAAGTCGCACGCCATCGTCGGGGTCGCGAACGCCGCCGCCAATCCGCAACCCAACGCAAGTTTAACGAGTGTGGAGCGCATGATGTCCTCCGTCTGGCCCGCCAGATGGACGAGAGTGTAGCAGCGCCCCAGTTCCGCGCAAGACGTCTGGCGTCGATCGCGAGATGTTGAACGCGAGCGGCCTTCACCTCACCTGAGCATGGCGGCGACATTGCCGCCGTCGACGGTGACGACCGCTCCGGTGCTCGCCCGCGCCTTGACCAGATGGACGAATGCGGCGGCCACGTCGCTCGCCAGCACCTCGCGCTTCAGGAGGTTGCCGCGCATATAGGCGTCCTGGGTCAGGCCGCGCGCCTTGCTGCGCTCCGCCACCATCTCGTCGGTCATCAGCCCGGTGCGGATGCGGTCGGCGTTGACGGCGTTCGAGGTGATCCCGGACGCGCCGTGCTCGACCGCATATTGCCGCATCAGCGCCATCAGCGCCGCCTTCGACGTGCCGTAGGCTCCGAAATCCGGCCCTGGATTGACCGCCTGTTTGGAGACGTTGAACACCAGCGCTCCGCCGGTCTTTTGCGCCTCCATCACCCGGACCGCGGCCCGCGCCACGTAATGATGGCCCCAGAAATTGACCGCGAACGCCTTCTCGAACGCCTCGTCGGAGACCGTCACCAGCGAGCCCTGAATCGCCGCGCCGGCGTTGGAGATGAGGACATCGACGCCGCCGAAGGCTTTGACCACGTCCGCCACCGCCCGATCGACCGCGGACCCGTCGGTGACGTCGCAGCCGAGGCCGAGCGCGCCGATCGACTTCGCCGCCTTGGCGGTTGCGTCGGCGGCGATATCGAGGATGGCGACTTCCGCCCCTTCGTCGCGCAGCGCCTTGGCGACCGCGAGGCCAAGACCGCTCGCGCCGCCGGTCACAATAGCGATCTGCCGGGAGAGCGGCTTCTCCACCTGACCGGCCAGTTTCGCCTGTTCCAGCGACCAATATTCAACGTCGAACATCTCCGCTTCCGGCAGCGGAACCCAGCCATGCACGCCTTCGGCTTTGGTCTTCACCTCGACGGTCGCCTCGGCGATGTCGGCGGAGATCTTCGCCGCCTTGGCCGAGCCGCCGGCGCCGAAGATGCCGAGGCCGGCGACATAGAAAACCCTCGGCAGCGGATCGAGCATGATCCGGTCGCCGCCGACGCGAGCGTTGTTGCGTTCGAAATAGTCCCGGTAGTCGGCGATATAGTCGGCGAGCGCGGCGTCGAGCCTGGCGGCGAAAGCGTCGAGCTTGCCGGCCTCGGGCGCGGGCAGGGCGAGGCCCTTGCGCTTGATATGCAGCACATGGTCCGGCGTCGCATTGCCGCTCGCGGCGAGTTCGGCGGCGTTCTTGGCGTTGCAGAAGTCGAGGATCGCGGGACTGGTGCGGAAGGCCAGAATCATCCGCTTCGGGCGGCCTTCGACCGCCGTCGGCTGGGCGAGGCGGCCGCGCAGGATCGGCATGATCTCGGCGGGCGTGGCGAGGCTCTTGGGCTGGGGCGCGAGCGCAAACGGGCGCGGCTTCCCCTTGGCCAGCCGGCGCTCGGCGCGATCGACGAGATCGATCATCGCCTCGTAGCTCGCGCGCGGGTCGTCTGACCAGGTGAAGATCCCATGCTGCATCAGGATCATGCTGCTTTTGCCCGGCGAAGCGGCGAGCGCCTTGGCGCAAGCCTTGGCCAGGTCGAAGCCGGGCATCACATAGGGAACGACGACACTGTCGGGGAAGACCTCGGCGACCAGCGCCTCACCGTCCGGCTGGTTGGTCAGCGCGACGATGGCGTTGGCATGGGTGTGATCGACGTGGCGCGCCGAAATCAGCGCATGCAGGATCGCTTCGACCGATGGGTTGGGCGCCGCCGGATCCATCAAGAGCCGGCGTTGCTGCCGCACCATCTCGACGTCCGACAGCGTGTCGAAGCGGGCGAGCGCGGCGAGTTCCTTCAACCGCACCGCCGGCAGGCCCGCCGGCTCGATCGAGCCCATGTCCCAGCCGCTGCCCTTGACGCAAAGAACCTCGACCTCGCCGCCGTCCGCGTCCGTAACGACGGTCTTGACCGAGGTGTTGCCGCCGCCATGCAAAACCAGTTGCGGATCGCCGCCAAGGAGGCGGGTCGTATAGACACGGGTCGCCAGATCGGGGTTGAGGCCGGATCTGACATAGCTGTCGACGACGGACCGAAACTCCGAATCCGACCAACGCGATTTCATCTGCGAGAGCTCCACAAGGCGGCGAGGCGAGCGGACATAGCTGGCGCTCGCGGTCTTGTCACGCTGGCGACGTCATTCGCGAGGAGCGTCAGCGACGAAGCAATCCAGAGGCCGTAGGGCGTCATTCAATCTCTGGATTGCGTCGCCATAGCCCGCCCGGAAGGACGGGCGTCTTTCGACGCTCTATCGCTCGCAATGCCGAATCCTGACCGTTGCGCGCGGTCCTCCCCACGCCTCACCCGCAGGGATTGAGCGGCGCCTCGCCCGAAAGATAGCGGCGAACTTCCTCGGCGGCGGCCTCCGCGGCCCGTTCGATCGTCTTGAGCGAGGCCCCGGCGATATGCGGGGTCAGCGTCACATTGGGGAGCCTCAGGAGTTCGAGCCCTTTTGGGGCAGGCTCGATGGCGAAAGTCTCCAGCATCGCGCCGCGCAAATGGCCCGATTTCAGCGCCTCCGTCAGCGCCTCATAGTCGACCATGGGACCGCGCGCCGTATTGATGAACACCGACCCCTCGCGCATCGCGGCGAATTCTGCCCGGCCGATGAAGCCCATCGTCTCGGCGGTCACCCGCGCGTGCAGGGTCACGACGTCGCTTTCGCCGAGCAGCGCCGGGAGCGTCGTCTGGACCACGCCGTCGCGCGCGTCCTCCGGCGAGAGTTCGACATAAGGGTCGGCGACCAGAATGCGCCCGCCGAACGCCTTGAGGAGACGGACGACCTTGGTTCCGATATGGCCGTAGCCGATCACGCCGACCGTCATTTGCGACAGCTCGCGGCCAACGAGGTCCGCCCGGTAGAGGTCGCCGCGCCATTCGTCGCGGCGCAGCGCGTCATGTCCGCGCGTCATCAGTCGCGTCTCGGCGATGATTGCGCCGATGGCGAACTCGGCCACCGCCGATGCGTTGCGCCCCGGCGCGTTGACGATGAGGACGCCGCGTTCGCGCGCCGCGGCAAGATCGATGTTGACCGGACCGCCGCGCGCAACCGCAATCAGCCTGAGCGCCGGCATGCGCTCGAGCATCGAGGCCGAAAAGGGAGCGAGTTGGGTGATCGCGACCTCGGCTTCGCCGACGAAGGCGACGATCGCCTCGGCGTCGCCCTGATATTCCTTGAGGCCGTCCATCCCCGGCTCGACGTAGCCGTGCCGCATCGGCTCATCGGGCCAGGGCAGTTGCATGGTCGCGATATCGACGAGCCCGTCGCAGCGGGCGCGGATCGCCGACTCGAAGGTCGACGGCGTCATGAATCGATCGCCGATGATGGCGATCTTGGCGATTTTGCGTTGGGCGGCCCTCATTCGGCTCCTCTTTGAATCGGCGGCGAGCGTTTGAACAAGTGTAATGTGATTGTCATCTTCGGCCGCCGGCGGCTAAAGAAGGGCGACGGAATCCCACCAGCGCCAGGAGCGATGAAGCCAAGTGACAGTTGTTCGAGCCAACGCCATCGACATTGAATATGAAGCGATCGGGCCCCGCAACGGTTCGCCGATGGTGCTGATCATGGGGCTCGGCATGCAGCTGACCGCTTGGCCGGACGAATTCTGCCAGGGGTTGGCGAACCGGGGCTTTCGCGTCATTCGCTTCGACAATCGCGACACGGGGCTGTCGACGAAAATGCCGGCGCTCGGGCCGCTTAAGGCGACCGCGATGCTGGCCGGCGCCACACTTCGGCTGCCGGTGCGGCCGCGCTATGGCCTCAACGACATGGCGCGCGATGCGATCGGACTCATGGATGCGCTCGACATCGATCAAGCGCATATCGTCGGCGCGTCGATGGGAGGCATGATCGCTCAGATCGTCGCCGCCGACTATCCGGAACGGGTCAAGAGCCTGGTTTCGCTCATGTCGACGAGCGGCAAGCCCACATTGCCAGGACCGAGCCCGCGCGTGTTGCGGGGCCTGCTTCGACGGCGCGCGCGCCGCAATTCCGAACGCGGGATTGCGGAGACCATCGCGTTCCTGCGGCTGATCGGCAGCCCCGGATATCCGACGAGCGACGCCGAGCTTCGCGCCAAGGTCGAGCGCGCGCTCCGCCGGCGCCCTCATCCGGACGGCTGGGCGCGGCATCTCATCGCAGTCCAGGCGGCGCAGAGCCGTGTCCGGGCGCTCCGGCGCATCCGCGCCCCGACGCTGGTCATGCATGGGGCGGACGATCCCCTCATTCGCGTCGCGGCCGGCTGCGACACCGCCGCCAACATTGACGGCGCGCGGCTCAGGATCATCCCCGGCTGGGGCCACGACCTGCCGACGCCGCTATTGCCGACGCTTGTCGGCGAAATCGCCGATCATTGCATCGCCGCCCAGCGAAGAAGGATGCGGTTGGGCTACCGGTAGCGCTTCTGGTTCCAACGGTGGCCGAGCAGCGAGAGAACGATGATGAGGCCGTTGAAGAACTGGACATAGAAGCCGCTCAAGCCTGCCGCGACGATGCCGCTCTGGATGAAGGACACGATCAAGGCCCCGATCGCACCGCCAGCGATGGTGCCGACGCCTCCCCAGGTCGGCGTCCCGCCGACGAACACCGAGGCGATCGCAGGAAGCAGGTAGCCGTCGCCGGTCGTCGGCCACCAGGTGAAATTGACCATGGTCGAGAACACGCCGGCAAGCGCGGCGCCGAGACCGACGAAAACGAAGGTCAGGATGCGCACGCGTGCGACGTTGACGCCCATCTGGCCGGCGCTGTCAGGATTGTCGCCGACCGCGCATACGCGCGCCCCGAACGTATGATGGTTGAACAGCAGCCAGGCGAATACGACGAAGGCGAGCGCCCAGAAGATCTGCACCGGGACGCCGTAGACCTCGCTTGAGAAGAGCGTGGCCGCCGTCGAGTTCCTGCAGTTCGAGGAGCGCGATCGATTTTCCCTGGGTCGCGATCATGATGAACCCGCGCAGCATGAAATTCATGCCGAGCGTGGCGATGAGCGAGGAGAGGCCCGCGGTCACGACCAGCGCGCCGACGCATGCGCCGAGCGCCATTCCCGTCGCCAGCGCCGCGACAATGCCGAGGAACGGGCTCAGGCCAGCATGCACGACGAGCGCGAACATCCAGGCTGAGAACCCCATCGTCGCCGGAAACGAGAGGTCGATCTCGCCAACCGTGACCACGAACACGAGCGGCGCCACGAGGCAGAGCGCGACCGGCAGGGTTACGAGAACCGAATCATAGATCGGCCAGTGCAGGAACACGATCGGGCTCGCGGCCATGAAGATCGCGATCATGACGACGAAGACCGCGAGCGTGCCGAGCGCGGCGCGATTTTGGTCGATGAAGCGCCTGAGCGCGCTTTCAGGCGGCCGCTCGACCGGCCTCGCGCGCGCCTCGACCGGTTCGAGCGAGGCGCTCATGAGGCCATCTCGGGGCGATGGCCGGGGGAAGCGGGAATCTCGATCCCCTGCGGATGCGCGAGCCGCTCCATGTAGGCGATCAGGCGCTCCGCCGAGCCCACTTCCTCCTTGGTCGCTTGCAGCGCCACCGTGCCGCGGTCCATCACCACGAACCGCTCCGCGATGTCGAACACGTGGTGGATGTTGTGGCCGATGAACAGCACCGACCGTCCGCCGGCGCGAACCGTGCGTACAAACCGGAACACCTTCTCGGTCTCGGTCAGCGACAGCGCGGTCGTCGGCTCGTCCATCACGATGAGGTCGGCCTTGTTGTAGATCGCGCGCGCGAGCGCCACGCCCTGCCGCTCGCCGCCCGAGAGCTGGCCGACGATCGAATTGGGCGAGAACACTTTCGAGGTGAAGCCGATGTCGCGCATCAGCCGGTCGGCCTCGGCGCGTTCACGGCGGCCATTGAGAAAGCCGAGCCAATTGGCGGACTCGCGCCCGAGGAAGATGTTGCGCGCGATGGTCTGCTGGACGCAGAGCGCCCGGTCCTGAAACACGGTCTCGATGCCGGCGTCGCGCGAGCGCGCGGCGTTCCAATGCGGTTCGGGCTTGCCGCGGACCAGAATCTCCCCGCTGGTCGGCTGGATCGCGCCGGCCAGCATCTTGATCAGCGTCGATTTTCCAGCGCCATTGTCGCCGAGCAGACCCACCACCTCGCCGCGATCGACGTGAAAGTTCACGCCCCCGACCGCGAACACGCGTCCGTAGGTCTTGGCGATGTTCTTCAGTTCGATCAGCCGCTCGCCCATCGCCGCCTCTCCGAATGTGAGGGGCCGGCGCGCCGCGGTCGAGCGCGCCGACTCTTTCATGGAGTCACCGCAGACCCTGGGTGGCGAGGTCGGCGACCGCCTTGTAGTTCTCGGGGGTCACGAAGCCCGCGCCGGTGTCGACGTTGATCGGGGCGAGGCCGTACACGATCTGCTCGCAGAGGTTCAGAATCGGAAGGTAGCCCTGCTGGAACGGTTGCTGGTCGGAGGTCAGTTGCACCCAGCCGCTCTTGAAACCCTCGACGATCTGCGGGCTCGTGTCGAAGCCGACGTTGAAGACCTCGCCGGGCTTCTTGCCGGCGGCCTTCATGTAGGTCGCCGCGTTGCCGAGCTGCTGGCCGCCGGGATAGACGATCGCCTTGGCCGTTGGATTGGCCTGAAAGGCGGCGGTAACCACCGGAATGGCGAGGTTCGGATCGGCCGCCCATTCCGGCTGGCTCGCCAGGCGGACGACTTTGACCCCGCCTTCCTCGAGCGCCTTGGCGGTGCTTTCTTCGCGCACGTTGCGGAGTTCGTCGTTGGACGCGAGAATCACAATCGCCACGTCTCCCGGCTTGAGGCCAGACCGGCGAAGCATTTCGACGCCCAGCGCATGGCCCTGCGGCGCGAGCTGCGCGCCGACATAGCCGCCGCCGACCTTGTCGACCGCCGCCGGCACCGGCACGTTCTGGTACATCATCTTGATGCCGGCCTTGGCGGCCTGCTCAGCCAGCGGCAGGATAGCGGCCTCGCCCGGATGGCCCATCATGGCGATGCCGTCGGGATGCGCCGCCACCGCCTCGCGCAATTGCTGGGTCATCTTTTCGTTGGCCCAGCCCGAGAAGACGTAATCGACCTGCGCGCCGGTGTCGTTCGCCGCCTGCCGAGCGCCGTTGTAGACGATGGTGCCGAAGGCGTCGCCCTCGGCGCCGCCGACGAAGAAGCGCAGGTGCACCTTGCTGCACCACTTGTCCCGCAGCGCCGAGGCGTCAGCCGCGTTGGCCGCGCTCGCCGCGCCAAGAAGGGTCCCACACGCCAGAACCAGCGCGGTCGATCCGCGCCAGCCCGAAATCAAGCACCGTTTCATTTCACTCCTCCCTGTTTGTTTCTCGCTTTGCGTCTTCGGCGCGCCGTCCGGACTTGCCGGAGGGCGGGTGAAGACAGTCTACCGGCCTCAAGCCGGATTGGCGATTGCGCTCTCCCCTCCGCGACATTGCTTGAGATAATGGAGCGCGCGCACCTGGCCGGTCATTTCCAGATTGTCGCGATAGACCGGGTCGTGCCAGCCCTCGATGTCGATGGTTCCCGAATAGCCGGCAAGCCTAAGCTCGCTGATCACGCGCGTCCAATCGGTGTCGCCGAATCCGGGCGTGCGCATCTGGACGAACGGATGCTTGCCGAAGACGCCGTGCTCGCGCACGACGTCCCAGCGCACGGTCGCGTCCTTGCCGTGAACATGGAAGAACTTCGGCGCCCATTTGCGGATCTGCGGAATGGGGTCGATCAGATAGACGAGCTGATGGCAGGGCTCCCATTCGAGCCCGAGCGCGTCGCTCGGGACGGCGTCGAACATCAGCTCCCAGGCGTCAGGGTTGTGGGCGATGTTCCAGTCGCCGGTCGCCCAGTTGCCGTCCATGGCGCAATTCTCGAACGCGAGGCGCACCCCTTTGCGGGTCGCCCGCTCCGCCAGTTCGCTCCAGACCGCCTTGAACTTCGGCAGGCTGGCCTCGATCGGCTTGCCCCGCGCCCGTCCGGTGAACCCGGCGATGGTGCGCGCCCCGAAGAGGTGCGCATTGTCTATGAGCGCCTTCCATCCCTCGAGCGTCTGCCGGTCGAGTTCGTCGTCCTCGAGCGGATTGCCGAACATGCCGAGCGTGTCGATGACGACGTCGGCGTTGCCGATCGCCTCGCGGAGATCGCTCGCGAGCTTCGGCAGGTCCTTGTTCATGGTCTGCCAGAAGAACGGCTCGATACTTTCAAAGCCGAGCTTGACGAGCGCGCGAACCACGGCGGCGGGGTCTGGCGCCCCGGCGCGCACCATGGTGCCGATTCGGATGTCGAGGAGCTCTTTCATGCGTATCCCGTCAAAGTCGATTTGCGAATCTTGGGCCGAAAGGCCGAGGTCAGCCCGATGCTTCGGAGCGGATGTAAGGCTGGTTCACGTCCTCGTAGCCCTTCGCCGCGTAGGGGTCGGCGCCCGCCACGAGGACGACGTCCCGCAAATCCTGCGTCGGCGGATGACGCCCGCCGGGGCGCCACCACGGAAGCAACGATTCCGCGCTCATGTAGTGGTTGACGAGCGCGCGCCGGAAGCCGTTCCGGCGTCGGTTCTTGAGCGATTTGTGCAGCAGGTAACCGTTGAAGAAAACCACCGATCCCGTCGCGACTTCGATCGGCCGCGCATCGCTCTCCGCGTAGGGAAAATCGTAGGATTCCGGAATCGAATCGTACTCGGAATTGGCATGCCGGCGCAGCGGCCAGAGCACGCCCGGACGATGGGAGCCGGGGATCGCCCACAGGCAGCCGTTGTCGATCGTCGCGTCGTCGAGAGCGATCCAGGCCGCGGTCAGGGAGCGGTCGCGGGTCGGGATGAAATCCTCGTCCTGGTGCCAGGCCTGCCCCGGCTTGCCCGCATGCTTGATGAACAACATCGACTGCATGCATTTGACGTTGGGGCCGATCAGAGACGTCAGCGCCTCGACGATGGGCGGGTGCGCGAGCGTTTGGCGAAACCGGTTCGACAGCTTGTGAGGGAAGTGAATCGCCAGATAGGCCGCGAGCGGGTCGCTCGACGCCGGGCGTGCATCGCGGGCGAGCGCGGCGCCCTTTTCGAGGCAAAGCTTCTCGGCCTCTTCGCGCAGCTCCGTCACTTCCGAGCGGCTGACGAGGTTTTCCATCGCCACATATCCGTCGCGCTCGTAGCGCTCGATGAGACCTTCGTTCATCCGTCCCTCTCATCGTGCTCACACGACGATGCTGACGCGGCGGCCAGCCTCAGCGCTCTCGATCGCCCCGAAGACCATGGCCAGCGAGCGGATGTTGTCACGGCTCGCCGTCTCTGGCTCCGAGCCGGCGCGGACCGCGGCCACGAAGTCGCTCAGCACGCCGAAATGCCCGTCGATGCGATCATCCGGAGCGAGCGGCGGCGGTTCGACCGGCGCGACGGGATCGAACAGGCCGTTGCGGTCGCCGGGAGCGAGCGCTTCGATGCGGATCGAATCGGCGCCGTCCCAGACGAGCGAACCCTTCGCGCCGACGAACCTCCAGGCGGACTCCCACGAGGTCGGCAGCCCCGTTGCGCACCAGCTGCCGCGATAGGCGAAGATCGCGCCGGTCTCGAGTTCGAAGATCGCCGCGGCTGACGATCCCTGCCGGTACCACGAGTTGGGCGGGTTCCATTCGCGGCAAGTGACGCCCGAGGCCGCAAGGCCCGTCATGCAGCGAAACGCGTCGAAGGTGTGGATCGCCATGTCGAGAAGCAGGACATGGTCCATCTCCTCGCGAAAGCCGCCGAAATGCGGGGCGAGGAAGAAATCGGCGTGAACGCTGGCAAGCTCGCCGATCGCGCCCGCCTTCAGCGCCCGCGCGATGCGCCGGACGCCCGCGACGTAGCGGCGGTTCTGCACCACGGCGTGGATCCGTCCCGCTTTTTTCGCTCTCGCGACCAGATCGCGGGCGTCGTCGAGGGACTCGGCCATCGGCTTTTCGCTCAGCACGTGGGACCCGGCCGCGAGCCCGGCGGAGACGACTCCATGGCGCGCCGAGGGCACGACGACGTCGAACAGGAGATCGGGCTTGCACTGCTCGATCAGGCGATCCGCATCGCGGGCGATGACCGCGTCCTTCAAGCCGAATTCCCGCGCTCGGCCCTCGGCGCGCGCGGAATCGAGATCCGCGAGGCCGACAATGCGCAAATCGGGGATTTTCGCCGCCGCCTGGAGCCAGGCTCGAACTCATTGCGCCGCAGCCAACGAGGGCGGCCTTGAGCTCCATCGACGTCCCTCTCAACGGCGCCGCGCTTCGGCCGCGGATTGACCGTAAACGTTTACGACGCTAGCTTCGAGGCGCCGCCTTGTCAAGCGCGGCCGAGCGCCGCAGATTTCCCGGCGAGAGCGTGGGGTCCGTTTGCCGCCGTTCCCTCATCCATGAGGATGGTGCACCGCATTGGTCGGAATTCGCGAGCTCGCCCGCCACCTCGAAATCTCGATCGGCACCGTGTCGCGGGCGCTGAACGATCGCGCCGACGTCAATCCGCTCACACGCCAGCGCGTCCGCGACGCGGCGGCCAAGCTCGGCTATTCGCCCAATCAATCCGGCCGCAGCCTCCGGCGCGGCCAGACCGATCTCATCGGCGTCATTATCCCCGGCGGCGCCGGCGGTCCACTGATCAACATGGTCTTCCTCCACGTCCTCGCCGGCCTGAGGCGTCGGCTCTCGCGTGAAGGCCTCGATCTGGCGATCTTTCTCGAGGATGGCGGCGACGACCGGCTCGACGCGCTGCGCCGGGCGACCGAGCGAGGCCTGGTCGATGCGTTGATTATCTCCGACACGCTCGGACGCGATCCCCGGGTCGACTATCTCACGAAGCTTGACAAGGCGTTCGTCGCCTTCGGGCGCACCCGGTCGCAGGTCCGGCATGCGTGGATCGATCCCGATTTTGAGGCCGCGGTCGAAGGCGCGGTTGACCATCTCGCGCGGCTTGGCCATCGCCGGATCGCGCTCGCGCTCCCAGATCTCAAACCCAACTACGTCGACCTGATCGAGCGAAGCTACCGAGGGGCGATGCGGGGGCGGGGGCTTCGCGCCGACGAAGCTTGGCTCTTGCGCCGGCCCGCGGGCGAGCGGGGCGGTCTCGCCGCGGCGGAGGCGCTCCTCAATGCCGATCCCAGGCCGACCGCGGTCCTGATCTCCGATGCGATGCATGCTGTGGCGCTCTACCGCCGCCTCGGTGAAGCCGGGATGCTTCCCGGCCGCGATCTTTCGATCATCGGGATCCTGCCCGAGGCGCGGGTTCAATCGCTCATTCCGGCGCTGACCAGCTATGAGACCGATTGGGCCGGGATCGGCGACAGTCTGGGCGAAGCGGTGATCCTCGAGCTCGCCCGCGCCGCCGAACGGCGAACGGCCGGCGACGTCGCGCTCACGCAGCGCGCGAAGCGTCCGATGCAGCTTAAGGTCCCCGTCGAATTCAAACCCGGGGACAGCGTCGGGCCGAGCCTGGCGCGATCCGACAAGGGAGGCTGACATGAGCGAGAAAAGGATACGGTCCGAGAAGTTCGAACGCGGCCTGCGCACGCGCGCCGAGGTGCTCGGCGCCGATTATGTCAATGCGTCGGTCGCGCAGGCCGACGATTTCACCTGGCCGCTGCAGCAACTGACGACCGAATGGTGCTGGGACGAGATATGGAATTGGCCGGGGCTCGACCGGCGCGCTCGCAGCCTGCTCAACCTCGGCATGCTCGCCGCCCTCAATCGGCCGCACGAACTGAAGCTGCACATCCGAGGCGCGCTCAACAACGGCCTGACGAAGAGCGAGATCCAGGAGGCGTTCCTTCAGGTGGCCGTCTATTGCGGCATGCCGGCGGCGCTGGACAGTTTTCGCGTCGCGCGCGAGGTCTTCAGCGAGGCCGGCCTCTGAATGGGCCGCCTCGCTTGCCAGGCCCTTGCGCCGCGCAGTGGCGAACCGCCCACCGAAAAGATGGGTGTCCCCGAACGCAACATGCTTTAGCGCTTGGCGTGCGCGCTTTTGATCGCGCTGTGAACCGCGAACGCGGTCGCGGGCATGTCGATGTGCTCGATCCGATAAGTCCGCCAGAGAGCGTCCGCGATCGCGTTCATGACCGCCGGCGTCGAGCCGATCGATCCGGCTTCGCCGGCGCCCTTGAGGCCCATCGGGTTGGTGGTCGAGGGGATGTTGCGCGTCTCGAAGTCGAACGCCGGCAGATTGTCGGCGCGGGGCATGGAATAGTCCATGAAGCTCGCGGTCAAAAGCTGCCCGTGATCATCGAAAACGGCCTGCTCCATCAGCGCCTGGCCTGCTCCCTGAGCGATGCCGCCGTGGACCTGGCCGGCGAGGAGGAGGGGGTTCAGGGTGAAGCCGAAGTCGTCGACCACCGAATAGCGGACGATCGCCGTTTCGCCGGTTTCCGGATCGATCTCGACCTCGCAGGCGTGCGTGCCGTTGGGATAGGTCGCGTTCGGCGGCGCAAACGACTCGGTCGCCGTCAACTTGATCTCCCCCGCCGTGCGCAGCGCGGCGATCTCGGCGTAGGAAATCATCCGATCCGTTCCGGCGATCCGGACCGCGCCGTCAGCGATCTCAAGATCCGCGAGCGCCGCCTCGAGCTTGTCGGCCGCGAGCTCCTTGAGCATCGTGACCAGCGTCTGCGAGGCGCGGGTCACCATCACCGCGCCGACCGGGATCGACCTTGAAGCGCCGGTGCCAAATCCGGTCGCGACCCGATCCGTGTCGCCCTGGACGACCTTGATCCTCTCGAGCGGCACGTCGAGATATTGCGACACGACCTGCGCATAGGCGGTCTCGTGGCCCTGGCCATTGGATTGCGTGCCGATGAGCACGGTGAAGTCGCCGTTCTTCTCCAGCGTCACGGAGCCCTGCTCGGGGTCGTCCCAGGCCGTGCATTCGATATAGCTTGACATGCCGAAGCCGCGGATCTTGCCGCGCCCGCGCGATTCCTCCTCGCGCCGCGGGAATCCAGCGCGGTCGGCCTTCTCGAGACACGCGCGCATGGCGCCCTCGAAATCGCCGACGTCGTAGCTCCGATCCGTATGCGTGCGGTAGGGCATTTGCGCGGGCTTGATGAAATTGCGCGCCCGCAGCTCCTCGGGCGGCGCGCCGAGCTTCCGCGCGCAGGCGTCGACCAGACGCTCGAGCAGATAGGCCGCCTCCGGCCGGCCGGCCCCGCGGTAGGCGTCGACCGGAGTTGTGTGGGTGTAGACGCCTCGCACGCGCGCGTAGAGCTCGCCGATGTCGTAAGGCCCCGTCGCCATCGTGGCGCCGAGCCAGGGGATGTACGGCCCGAACATCGACGGATAGGCCCCGAGGTTGCCCAGGATGTCCAGGCGCAGGGCGAGGAACCGGCCGTCGGCGTCGAGCGCCATTTCGGCCAGGGTCACATTGTCGCGGCCTTGCGAATCGGCGACGAAATGCTCGTTGCGGTCGCCCATCCAGCCGACCGAGCGCCCGAGCTTTCTCGCCGCCTCCAGAACGAGCGGATATTCGCGATAGACCATCTGCTTGGTGCCGAAGCCGCCGCCGACGTCCTGGGTGACGACGCGAAGGTTCGCCGGCGGAATTTTCAATATTTCCTCGGCGATCACTTTTTGCTGAACGTGGACCCCCTGGCTGCCGAGGTTGAGCGTCAGCCGGCCGGTCGCCGCGTCGCGTTCGCCGACCGCCGAGCGCGGCTCCATGAAATTGGCGACCACCCGCGGGTTGACGATCCTGAGCCGAACCCGATGCGCCGCCCGTTCGAATGCGGCGTCCGTTTTCGGCCTGTCGCCGATGTGGTTGTCGTAGGCGACATTGTTCGGCGCACCGGAGAAGACGAGCGGCGCTCCCGCCCGCACGGCCTCTTCCATGCCGACCGCGGCGGGAAGCTCCTCCCAGGCGACGCCGATGAGTTCGGCGGCGTCCCGCGCCGCAAGAGTGGTCTCGGCGACCACCATCGCGAGGATGTCGCCGACATGATGGACCTCGTCGGCCGACATCACCGGGTAGGGCTTGAGCGGCGTTTTCGACTTGTCGGAGTTGGGAACCGGGGCAAGGCAGGGCATGGGGCCGAGATCGGCGAAATCGCTGGCGAGATAGACGGCCTGCACCCCCGGCGCGGCGCGCGCGGCTTCGATATCCTCGATGCGGAATTTCGCGTGCCCGTGGGGGCTGCGCAGAAAGACCGCCCTCAGCGCGGCGGTCTCGACCGCGTCGGAGGCGTAGTTCCCCCGGCCGCCGACCAGGCGAACATCCTCGACCCGCTTGACGCCTTGGCCGATCCCAAATTTCATCGGTTTCATACTGTCTCCATTGCCTGACGCCGGCCGGATCGCTTGGTCGCGCGTCCGGGAATTTGCGGCCCTTCTAGTCGAATTCAACCTCGCGGCGAACCCCCTGCGGCGCCGCGGACCGCGCGCGCGGGCGCTCTTTCGGTGGCCAAGCGGCGCGGAGCTTGCTATCACCCCGGCGCAAAGCGAGCTCAGGGCCACAAAATCCCATGCGCAAGGGCGCAGTCACCCGCAAGACCAAGGAAACGAGCATCGAGGTCGGCCTCGACCTTGACGGGTCGGGCCTTGCCGACGTCGCGACGGGCGTCGGCTTCTTCGATCATATGCTCGATCAATTGGCGCGTCATTCCCTTATCGACATCAGGATCCGGGCCGAGGGCGATCGCCATATCGACGATCACCACACGGTCGAGGATGTCGGCATAGCCTTGGGCCAGGCGCTGGCCAAGGCGCTCGGCGACAAGCGCGGCCTGACCCGCTACGCCGACTGCCTGCTCCCGATGGACGAGACCCTGACGCGGGTTGCGCTCGACGTGTCGGGCCGGCCGTTCCTGGTCTTCAGGACGGAATTCCCGACCGAGCGGATCGGCGCCTTCGACACCGAACTCGTGCGCGAGTTCTTTCAGGCCTTCGCCGGCAATGCGGGGCTCACGCTGCACATCGAGACCCTCTACGGCGCGAACAGCCATCACATCGCCGAATCCTGCTTCAAGGCCGTGGCCAGGGCGCTTCGCGGCGCGATTGCGATCGACGCGCGCCAGGCCGAGCGCGTGCCGTCGACCAAGGGCGCGCTTTAGCGCTGGGCCATCAGATGAGCGTCGCGATCATCGATTACGGCTCGGGCAACCTCCACTCGGCGCGGAAGGCGTTCGAGCGCGCCGCGCGCGAATCCGGCGCGGGCGATGAGATCAAGGTCACGGCGCGTCCCGAGGATGTGCTCGCCGCGGACCGCGTCGTTCTGCCGGGGGTCGGCGCCTTCGCCGACTGCCGGCGCGGACTCGACCGCGTCTCCGGCATGGTCGAGGCGATGGAGGAGGCGGCGCTGAAGCGTGGGCGCCCGTTCCTCGGGATTTGCGTCGGCGCGCAATTGCTTGCAACGCGCGGCCTCGAGCACGAGGTCGTTGCCGGCTTGAACTGGATTGGCGGCGACGTCGCGGCGATCAAGCCGCGCGATCCGGACCTGAAGATTCCGCACATGGGGTGGAACACCCTCGACGTTCAGCGCGACCATCCGCTTCTGGATGGCGTCCGGACCGGCCCGGACGGATTGCACGCCTATTTCGTCCATTCCTTTCAACTCTACCCCGACGACGGAGGCGACGTGGTGGCGATCGCCGACTATGGCGGCCGGGTGACCGCGATCGTCGCCCGCGACAACATCGCCGGGGCCCAGTTTCACCCCGAGAAGAGCCAGACGCTCGGCCTTAAGCTCATCGCCAATTTTCTCAGGTGGCGGCCGTGATCCTGTTTCCGGCCATCGATCTCAAGAACGGCGAGTGCGTGCGCCTCGTTCACGGCGACATGGCGCGCGCGACCGTCTTCAACGCCGACCCCGCCGCGCAGGCGCGGACCTTCGCGGCGCAGGGATTCGCGTATCTCCATGTCGTCGATCTCGACGGGGCTTTCGCCGGCAAGCCGGTCAACGCCGAGGCCGTCCAAGGGATCCTCGCCGGTGTCGACATCAAGCTTCAGCTCGGCGGCGGCATTCGCGACATGAAGACTGTGCGGGGGTGGCTCGAGGCCGGGGTGACGCGGGTCATCATCGGAACGGCGGCGGTGCGCGATCCCGATTTCGTGCGCGAAGCGGCGCGGCTCTATCCCGGCCGGATCGCCGTCGGCATTGACGCCCGCGAGGGCATAGTCGCGATCGAGGGCTGGGCGAAGACCGCGGACATTTCCGCGCTCGACCTTGCGCGCCGGTTTCAGGACGCCGGCGTCGCCGCGATCATCTACACCGACATCGCCCGCGACGGCGCGCTCGCCGGGCTCAACGTCGAAAGCACGATCGCGCTCGCCGAGGCGCTGGACATTCCGGTCATCGCCTCGGGCGGCCTTGCCTCGATCGAGGACGTGCGAAGGCTCGCCGAACCCGATTGCGCCCGCCTCGCCGGCGCGATCGTCGGCCGCGCCCTTTATGACGGCCGGCTCGATCCGCGCGCGGCGCTGGCGCTGCTCGGGCCGAAGCGCGCCGGCGGGGCGGCGAAAAGGCCGGCGGGGCGGGCGCAATGACCCTCAAGGCCCGCGTCATCCCCTGTCTCGACGTCAAGGACGGCCGGGTCGTCAAAGGCGTCAATTTCGTCAATCTGCGCGACGCGGGCGATCCGGTCGAGAGCGCGATCGCCTACGACAAGGCGGGCGCGGACGAGCTATGCTTCCTCGACATCACAGCGAGCCATGAGGATCGCGGCATCCTGCTCGATGTGGTCAGGCGCACGGCCGAGGTCTGCTTCATGCCGCTCACCGTCGGCGGCGGGATCCGTACGACCGACGACATCCGCAATCTGCTACTTGCCGGCGCGGACAAGGCCTCGATCAATTCGGCGGCGGTCGCCGACCGCGAGATCGTCCGCCAGGCGGCGGAGAAATTCGGCGCCCAGTGCGTCGTGGTCGCGATCGACGCCAAACGCGTGTCCGCCCCGGACGCGCCGCCGCGCTGGGAAATCTTCACCCATGGCGGAAGGCGCCCGACGGGCATCGAGGCGATCGCCTATGCGCGCGAGGTCGCCGCCCTTGGCGCGGGCGAGATCCTCTTGACCTCGATGGATCGAGACGGATCGAAAAAGGGCTTCGACCTCGAGCTGACCCGCGCGGTCGCCGACGCGGTCGCCATTCCGGTCATCGCCTCGGGCGGCGTGGGCAATCTCGATGATCTCGTCGATGGCGTACGGATAGGCCGCGCCAGCGCCGTGCTCGCGGCGTCGATCTTCCATTTCGGCGAATTCACCATCCGGCAGGCGAAGGCCCGCATGGCGGAAGCGGGCGTCCCCGTGCGGATGGACTGACCGGCTTGGTGTACGCCATCCATCCGGCGCGCTAAGGTTCGGGCCGCCCCAAGGAGAGCCGCGAATGCCCGCCGCGCGCGATGACACGCACTTCGGCCGACGAACCGTTCCTCTGGACGAGAAACAGGGCCTGGTGGACGACGTGTTCCACAAGGTCGCAGGCCGCTATGACGTGATGAACGATCTCATGTCGTTCGGGCTGCACCGCGTGTGGAAGGACATCCTCGTCGCCAAGGTCCGCCCATCGCCGAGACGGCCGTTTGCGCATGTCGATGTTGCCGGCGGCACGGGCGACGTCGCGCTGCGGGTGGCGGAAGCGGGCAGTCCGCTGACGACGGTCACTCTTGTCGATGTCAACGGCGACATGCTGCGGGTGGCGGAAGAGCGCGCAGCCAAGCGATCGCTGCCCGGCCGGCTCAGATTCGTGGCGGGCAACGCGGAAGCGCTGCCTTTGGCCGATTCGCGCTTCGACGCCTATACGATCGCGTTCGGCATCCGCAACGTGCCGCGAATCGAAGCCGCGCTCAGCGAAGCTTTCCGGGTGCTCAAGCGCGGCGGGCGTTTCCTGTGCCTCGAATTCTCCCGCGTCGATCTGCCGCTGGTCGAGCGCATCTACGACGCCTATTCCTTCGCCGCCATCCCGGCGTTGGGCAAGGTCGTGACCGGCGACGGCGGCCCCTACCGCTATCTGGTCGAATCGATACGCAAGTTTCCGTCCGCCGACGCTTTCGCCGAGATGATCCGGGACGCCGGTTTCGCGCGGGTCGAGTTCACGCGGCTGAGCGGGGGGATTGTCGCGATCCACTCCGGCTGGAAGCTCTAGTTCATGTCCATCCTGTCGTCGCTTGGCCACATATTAAGGCTGACGCGCGCGGCTTTGGTGTTCGCTCGCGAAGGAGCGTTTGTCGGCCTCGACCCGACGACCCTGCCGCCCGTCGCGAGGCTGCCCCTCGCGTTCGCCAACCTGATCGCGAAACGCGACGGCGACGAACTCGCGGGCCTCTCCCGGGCCATCGATCGATTGGGGCCGTCCTACGTCAAGCTCGGACAATTCCTCTCGACGCGCCCGGACATCGTGGGCGCCAAGGTCGCTCTGGAGCTCGAACGGCTGCAGGACCGTGTTGAGCCGATGAGCCGCGAGGCCGCAATCGCGATCATCGAGGCCTCGTTCGGGACGAAGATCGAATCGCAGTTCGAAAGCTTCGGCGAGCCCGTCGCGGCGGCTTCGATCGCCCAGGTTCATAGGGCCGAAGTGAAGACCGACGAAGGCGTGCGGCCGGTCGCGGTGAAAGTGCTGCGCGCCGGCACGGAACGGCGATTCGCGCGCGATCTCGCCGACATGTTCTTCGCCGCGCGGCTCGCGGAGAGGCTGGCGTCGGATTTCCGCCGCCTGCGCCCGACCCAGGTCGTCGAGACGCTCGCCCGCTCGGTGCGGATGGAGATGGATTTTCGGCTCGAAGCGGCGGGGGCGTCGGAATTCGTCGAAAACTCCAAGGATGATCCAGACATCCGCGCGCCCGCGGTCGACTGGGGCCGCACCACGCGCGAAGTGATGACGATGGAATGGATCGACGGGGTTCCGTTGGCCGACAGGGAGCGGCTGACCCAGCTCGGATTCCACCTTCCCGCGCTCGCGCGCATCCTCATTCAGACTTTCCTGCGCACCGCGCTCCGCGACGGCTTCTTTCACGCCGACATGCATCAGGGCAATTTCTTCGTTGACGATAAAGGCCGCATCGTCGCCGTCGACTTCGGCATCATGGGCCGCCTGGGGCGCAAGGAGCGCCGGTTCCTGGCGGAAATCCTCTACGGCTTCATCCGCCGGGATTACCTGCGTGTGGCGGAGGTCCATTTCGAGGCGGGCTACGTGCCCCATACCTACCGGGTCGAGGATTTCGCCCAGGCGATCCGCGCGATCGGCGAACCGATCCACTCCCGCACCGCCGACGAGATCTCGATGGCGAAGCTCCTGACGCTCCTGTTCGAGATTACGGCGCTGTTCGAAATGAAGACCAGGGTCGAGCTGGTCATGTTGCAGAAGACGATGGTCGTGGTGGAAGGGGTGGCGCGAAAGCTCGATCCTCAGCTCAACATGTGGTCGACCGCCGAGCCGGTTGTGAGCGCGTGGATCGCCGACAACCTTGGGCCCGTCGGCCGTCTCGAGGACGTCACGCGCGGGCTGTCGTCGCTTGCGGGCTTTATTGCCGACGCTCCGCGGCGCCTCGAAAATCTCGCCGCCTTCCTCGACGCTTCGGCGGAGGCGGGATCGGGCGAACATCTCCACAGCGAGGCGCGGCAGTCGCGCATCGCCAACACCACAATTGTGGTAATTGCATTTTCGATAACGATCGTGGCAATCCTCTGCTATCGTTGGTGGCGCTAGACCCGCCACTGACTCGCCCGCCCGCCGGCGGGGAGAAGCGGACCCAAACGCCTATGGACGTTTCGCGCATAGCCGCAAAAGTCTCCCACGTGTCGCGGGAAAAGACCCGCCGGTACAGATTGCCCTGAGGCCAGGCCCGCCGATGACCGCCATTCCGCTGTCGCGCGCGCGCATTCTCCTGATCATTAGTGGGGGTATTGCGGCCTACAAGACGCTGGAGGTGATTCGGCGGCTGAAGGACCGCGGCGCGGCCGTCACCGTGGTCATGACGGCGGCGGCGCGGCAATTCGTCTCCCCCCTTTCAGCCGCGACGCTCAGCGGCCAGGCGGTCCGCGACGACCTCTTCAGTCTGACCGACGAGGCCACGATCGGCCATATCGAACTTTCCCGGGCCGCCGACCTCGTCGTTGTCGCCCCGGCGAGCGCGAATATCCTCGCCCGGATGGCCGCCGGTCTCGCCGACGATCTGGCGACCACCCTCCTGCTCGCGACCGACAAGCGGGTCCTGGCCGCCCCGGCGATGAATGTCCGAATGTGGCTGCACCCGGCCACCCGCCGCAATCTCGACCAGCTGAAGGACGACGGCGTTCTGTTCGTTGGCCCTGAGTCCGGGTCGATGGCCTGTGGCGAATTCGGCCCGGGCCGCATGGCCGAACCGCCGGAGATCGTCGAGGCGATCGAACAGGCGCTGGCGGTGGAAACGGCCCCGGCCGGCCCGCACGAATCGGCGCCGGGTGATTCGGGTTCGCTCCACGGCCGGCACGTCATCGTCACTTCTGGCCCGACCTATGAACCTATCGACCCCGTCCGGTTCATTGGAAATCGCTCTTCCGGGCGGCAGGGGCATGCAATTGCGCAATCAGCCATTGGCGCCGGCGCAAGGGTGACGCTGATCACAGGGCCGGTCGGCCTGTCCGATCCCGCCGGGGCGGAGGTCGTTCACGTCGGTTCGGCGCGCGAAATGCAGAAGGCGGTCGAGGCGGCGCTGCCGGCCGACGCATTCATCGCCGCGGCCGCCGTCGCCGACTGGCGAACCGAGAGCGTCGCCAGCCACAAGATCAAAAAGGGCGCGAGCGAGTCTCCGACCCTCCGCCTGGTCGAGAACCCCGATATACTTGCCGAAGTTTCCAAGAAAAAAGCGATGCGCCCGGCGGTTGTCATCGGCTTCGCCGCCGAAACCGAAAACGTTACGGCCAATGCGCAGGCAAAGTTACGACGCAAGGGCTGCGATCTCATCATCGCCAATAGTGTCGCGGAGGGCACTTCGACATTCGGCGGCGCGACCAACCAGGTCGAAGTCATCGACGCTCGCGGGAGCGAATCCTGGCCGCCGATGACGAAGTCCGAGGTCGCCGACGGCATCGTTCGGCGCCTCGCGCTCGAGTTGGCGAGACGCCAATGATTACGATTGTTTACAGGCGACTCCCGCATGCCGAGGGGTTGCAATTGCCGGCGTATGGGAGTGAAGATGCGTCGGGGATGGATCTCCTGGCGGCCGTGCCAGCCGGCGAAGGCGTAGTGTTGGCCGCTGGGGCGCGCGGCTTGATCGCGACTGGGTTGGCGATCGAGTTGCCGAAGGGATTTGAAGCGCAGATCCGGCCCCGTTCAGGGTTGGCTCTAACCGACGGGGTGACGGTCCTTAACAGTCCGGGGACTATCGACGCTGACTATCGCGGCGAGATTGGGGTCATCCTGATCAATTTTGGAACCAAGCCCTTTGCCGTTCGGCGGGGTGCGCGCATTGCGCAACTCGTCGTTTGTTCTGTGGAACGCGTCGCTCTGATTGCGAGCGAGCGGCTCACTTCGAGCGTCCGTGGCTCAAATGGATTCGGTTCCACCGGGCGCTCATCGTAGGAGGAATGACATGAACCTATTATCGCGTCGAAGCGTTCTCGCCGTTGCCGCCGTGGTCGATGTCGCGTTGCACTCGCGGTCGGCCCCGGTTGCGGCCAAGGCTCTGGCCGCCCGACACAAGCTGCCCCCACGCCACCTGGAGACGTTGCTCCAGGGGCTGGTCCACGCCAAGATCCTCAAGGGCGTGCGCGGGCCGCGGGGCGGCTATGAGCTGGCGCGCGAGCGCCGGCGCATCACGGTCGGCGAGATCGTACGCACCGCGATGTCGCTGAGCACCGCCGATCCCGACGATCTCGGCGCAAACTCAGTGCTGCTCGAGCGGGTGATCGACCCGGCCGTGCGCAAGGCGGGCGAAACCTTTCTCGGCAACCTCGACGCCATCACCATCGAGCACATGTGCGAGACGGCCGAGAAAGCCCATGTGCTCGACGACGAGAAGGCCGCCGGCGATTTTGCGATCTGATCGGGGTATTCGCGGCGTACTATAGTCTTGTTCCGCATGAAATGTTAGCGTCGGGCCGCGCCCAGTGGCGCGCGCCCGGCCAACATTTTGGAGTAGCGGTCAAATGACAGATGCAGGCGCTGCGCGGCGAATGCCCGGCCGCGGGAGGATCTTTGCATCGATCACCGACACCATCGGCGATACGCCTCTCGTCAGCATGAATCGCATCGCCAAGGAGAAGGGCGTCGTCGCCCATCTTCTGGCCAAGCTCGAGTTCTTCAATCCGGTCTCGAGCGTCAAGGACCGCATCGGCGTGGCGATGATCGACGCCCTCGA
Organism: uncultured Alphaproteobacteria bacterium; assembly: GCA_963761435.1. Taxonomy (GTDB): domain Bacteria; phylum Pseudomonadota; class Alphaproteobacteria; order Rhizobiales; family Beijerinckiaceae; genus Roseiarcus. Next base: position 191,856 of record CAVXHJ010000026.1, read on the forward strand.
GGCGCAAGGCAAGATTTCGCCCGGCCGGGGGATTCTGGTCGAGCCGACCTCCGGCAACACCGGCATCGCGCTTGCTTTCGTGGCGGCGGCGCGCGGCTACCGGCTCATCCTGGTGATGCCCGAGTCGATGTCGATCGAGCGGCGGAAGATGCTGGCCCTGCTCGGGGCGGAACTGGTGCTCACGCCCGCCGCGCAAGGCATGAAGGGCGCGATCGCCAAGGCGAACGAAATCATCAATGCCACCCCCGGCGCGGTCATGCCGCAGCAATTCGAGAATCCCGCCAATCCGGAGATCCATCGCCGCACCACGGCGGAGGAAATCTGGAACGACACGCGCGGCGAAGTGGATATCGTCGTCTCCGGCGTCGGCACCGGCGGGACGATCACCGGCGTCGGCGAGGTTTTGAAAGCGCGCAAGCCGAGCGTCCGCATGGTTGCGGTCGAGCCGGAAGACTTGCCCGTCCTCGCCGGCGGCGCGCCCGGGCCGCACAAGATCCAGGGCATCGGCGCCGGCTTCATTCCGGCGATCCTGGATCGCGCCGTGATCGACGAGATCGTCGCCGTCGGCAACCAGACCGCCTTCGACACCGCCCGCCTGGTGGCGCGGATCGAGGGCATTCCGGTCGGCATTTCGTCCGGCGCCGCGGTTGCCGCGGCGATCGACGTCGGGCGGCGCCCGGAAAACGCCGGCAAGTCGATCGTGATCATCATCCCCTCGTTCGCCGAGCGCTATCTGTCGACGGCGCTGTTCGAAGGGCTCTGACCGCGAGCGGCTCATTGCCGGGTCGGGCCGGCGGTCCGCGGCTCCCAAATCCGGGCACGCGGCCGTCCGCAAAATTCGCGAAAACAGGCGAAAGCCGATGAAAACAAGCGAAAGCCCATGAAAACGAAAACGCTTTCTTTTGCTTTCTTTTGCTTTTCGGGATCGAGACTTTTCAAAGCGTTGCGAGCGATTCAAACAACTTTTTTCGCTCTTATCGCGTTGGCTGTTGTGGGGAAGGAATTGGGAGCATGGCGGAGGTGGCGGACGGCGCCATCAAGGCGTCATGGCCGGGCTTGTCCCGGCCATCCACGAAGGCCCAGCGCATCGACGCAGGCAAGCGCGAAAAGCCTTGCGACCGTCCGCCTTCCTGCCGGTCGCGGCGAGGCGGGACTTGTTCTGCGGCGGCCCGGCGTGGATGGCCGGGACAAGCCCGGCCATGACGGCAAGGGTTCGACGAACGAACAGCAAACCGGTCGACCAACAGATAACGCCATAAGAGCCACTTTTTTTCTCCTGGCCTGATCGTCGCCGCGCCCGTTCCGCCACGGGCGCGATCCCGCTTCCCTCGTTGGAGCCAGTATTGGCCAGTTTTCTGGTTTTGGCAAGATAATGTTTGATCGCCTGATTTTCCGACGAGCCCCTGGCGAGTTATGGTGACACTTTACCCAGCCCCCAATCGCTCGCCTTTCGCCTTGTGCTCGCGGCGCTGGATCACCGCGAGGTCGGAGACGGCGGCGACGGTCGGGCGATTAAGGGATTGAGTAAAGTGTCACCGTTATCCCCGTCAGCCCGGCGCCGGCGCAAAGACCCTGAGCCGCTGCCCGTCGGGATCGAGGGCGACGAAGCTGTAGCCGAAATCGAGTTTCGTCGGCGGAAGGGCGATTTTGACGCCCTTCGCCCGCCACTCGGCGTGGGCTGCGTCGACCGCCGCATCGTTATCCACAGGAAAAGCGATCTCGCCTCCGCCCCCCGGCGTCGCGTCCGGCTTGACCCCGTCGCGGCGCCAAAGGCCGAGCATCAGGCCGGGGGCGGCCGGCAGCATGGCGAAGGTGGGGGAGGAATTCGACCGCCGGACTCCCGAGGATCGAAGCGTAGAACGCCTCGCTCGCAGCGACATTCTCGACATAGACGATGATGAAACCGACTTTCATGGAAAGGCTCCCTGGTTTGACCCGGGTCCGTTCCTATGCGTTTCGACTGTCAGTTTCCGTCAGCAGCAGGCTTGGCCTCGGCGAGAAAATAGGGCTCGACCGTTCCGGTCATCTTGATGACCAGCGGCTGGCCCCGGCGGTCGAGCGCCTTGCCGGCGGCGGCCCGGATCCATCCCTCGCTCACGCTATATTCCTCGACATCGCGCCGCTCGACGCCTCTGAAGCGCACGCCGACGCCCCGCGCCAGAGCCGCATCGTCATAGAACGGGCTTGCCGGGTCGACGCTGAGCCGGTCGGGAGGGAGGTCGGTCATCGCGGGAGCGGGGCCGAGCGAAGGCTTGGCCCGCAAGCCCAGGCGATCAGCCGGCGAGCGCCTTGACCCGCTTGGTCAGGCGCGAGATTTTTCGCGAGGCCGCGTTCTTGTGGACGATCCCTTTTTGCGCCGCGCGGGCGAGGCGGGGTTCGGCTTCGCTCAACGCCTCCGCGGCGGTCTTGGCGTCCTTGGAGGCGATCGCCTCCTCGACCTTGCGGACAAACGTGCGCATCTCGCTGCGGCGCGACTTGTTGACGGCGGTGCGGCGGATCGTCTGGCGGGCCGCTTTTGCGGCCGACTTCGTATTGGCCATGAACTTCGGGTTCCCTCGAGGTGGGGTTGGGCTCAAAATCAAAACAGGCCGGGTGTCGAGCCCAGCCTTTCGGAGCGGCGCTTATAGGCGCTTCCCGGCGAAGGCGTCAACCGGCCGGCAAACGCCAATGGCGGTCATTTCCCGGGGAGCGCGAGACGCGCCCTATTTCCAGACGAACGCCAATATGCCGCCGGGCGCGGTCATGAGCTTTGCCGCCATCGCGCAACTGACGACGACGATGAGGAGGCGCACGAGCCACGCGCCGGCCCTGAGCGCCGTGCGCGCGCCGAGCCGCGCGCCGAGAAAGGCGCCGGCGCCCATCGCGAGGCCAGCGGCGACGACGATATGGCCGGACAAGGCATAGACGACGAGCGCGCCGAAGTTGCTGCCGAAATTGCTGGAGCGCGCGCCGGCCATCGCCGGGATGATCCCGAAGCCGACCAGGACCACAAGCGCGATCATATAGAAGGAGCCGGCGCCGGGCCCGAAGACGCCGTCATAGAAGCCGATCGCCGGCGCGAGGGTCGAAGCGTAGAGAGCCGGCGAGAGCCGCTCCCGGCGCTGACCCTCGCCGAGACTGGGCGCGAAGGCGAAATAGAGCGCGACCGCGACAAGGACGAAGGGGAGGGCGCCGCTCAACATCGCGCGCGGGGCGAAAGGCAGCGCGAGAGCGCCGAGGATCGCGCCGAGGCAGGCCGCAACCGCCGCCGGGGCCATGTTCGGCTTGACCTTGCCGGCCCGGGCGAAGGCGAGCGTCGCGGAGGCGGTGCCGAACGTGCCCGCGAGCTTGTTGGTCGCGACCGCCGCGACGGGATCGAGGCCGGCGAGCGCCAGCGCAGGCAGGGTCAGGAGGCCGCCGCCCCCGGCGATCGCGTCGACGAAGCCGGAGGCGAATCCCACCAGCGCGAGAACGGCCAGGACGAGGGGCGACATGCCGGAAGACCGACGTTAGCCTGGAGCCAGAGGCGCGGTCGGCCCGCGGAAGGCGAATCTCGCCGCCCGCCTGGCGGCGAAGGCCGCCCGCCCTTCGGCGAAATCCTGTCCCAGCGCCGCCGCCTCCGTCAACGCGCGATAGGCCGGCGTCTCCTGGCTCATGCCGGCGGCGACCGCATCGACGGCGCGCTTCGCGCCCCGGATCGAGGCCTGGCTGAGCTCGGCGAGGCCGCGCGCATAGCCGAGCGCCGTTTCCTCGAGCGCGGTCTCGATCCTCCGGTCGATGAGCCCGATCGCCAGCGCCTCCTCGGGCTCGATCCGCCGCCCGGTGAACAGGAGATCCTTGGCCCGCGACGGGCCGACCAGCTCGACGAGCCTGCGCGTCTCGGCATGGCCATAGATGAGTCCGAGCCTGGCGGGGGTGATCGCAAGATGCGCGTCGGCGGCGCAGAACCTCAGATCGCAGGCGAGCGCGAGGCCAAGGCCGCCCCCGACCGCAACCCCGCGAATGACGGCGATCGTCGGACGATCGAGATCCGCGAGCGCCCTCAGGCCGTTCTGGATGGCATCGCCGTAATCGCGCGTCGCGGCGGCGTCGCGGTAAACCGTGTCGAATTCGGAAATGTCGGCGCCGGCGCTGAAATGCGCGCCCTCGCCCTGGACAAGCGCGACCAGCACGTCCTCGCGCGCCTCGATCGCCGCCGAGATCGCCGGCAGCGCAAGCCACATCGCGCGGGTGATCGCGTTGCGGCGGTCCGGGCGGTCGAGAACGATGCGGGCGAAGGGCGGCTCGAAGCGCAGCGAAATATCGGTCATGAGCCCCTCGGGACGCCGGAAACGACGCCTCGGCCATCCATAGCACTTTGCCGGTTGCGCGTGACTTTTGATGGGAGCGACGGGGCTGCGGCGGAAGCCGTCAGAAGCGACCCGGCGTCATCGCAAGGCTCAGCTCCTCGGCGACAAGACGAAGCCTCGCATCCCTGGTCCATAGCGCCGCCCCGGCGGTCAGTCGCACGGAAACCAGCAGGCAGACGTCGACGTAGCCGACGCCGCGCCCGAACAGCGCCTGGCGACTGATGAAGCCCATGACCTCGGCGTCGGTCGCCAATTCGGCGCGCGGCAAATTCGACAGCGCCGTGAGAATGACCTCCCGCTGGCGCATCTGGCCCAGGGCGAGTTCGCCAATGACAAAAGGATGGGTCAGTACGCGCCGGGAATCGAGCAGCCTCGCCAAGAGGACGTCGTCGGCGCGAAGATGATCGATCCAGACTGAGGTGTCGACGAGTATCACGCGCCCGTCGGCCGCCGCCTCGGCGGGGAATCGATTTCGGGTTCGCTGCCGCCGAGACGAGCGAGACGCCGGGCGCTTTCGCGCTCGATAAGCGCCTTGAGCGCCTCGCGGACGAGGCTCGATTTCTCCTTCAAGCCCGTGAAGGCTTGGGCTTTGGCGACAAGCTCGTCATCGAGCGCGAGCGTTGTGCGCATGGTCAAGCCTCCATCTTCGGCGCGGAAGATAGCATCGTTTGATGTCGATTCCAATGCCTGGAGGCTTGAGCGCCGCCATAGGCTTGATTGGCGTGATTGTCAGAGCTATTTAAGCCATATGAAAAGAGCCAGCATTACCCAAACGAAGAACGGCTTGAGTTCGCTGATCGACGGACTCAAGGGCGGAGAGCCGGTTTTGATTGTCGATCGAGGCCGTCCGGTCGCTCGTCTGGAACCGGTCACGGGCGACGAGGAAGGCGGTCAAGGCGGACGCTTGGCGCGGCTCATTCGAGATGGCGTGTTGCGGCCACGCCGGACCAGGCCGCGCGCCGCTCTTTTCAGCACGTCTCCGCCGCGCGCCAAGGGGTCGGCGGTGGAATTGCTCATCAATGAGCGCCGGGACGGACGGTGAAATTCTGGGACGCCTCGGCGATCGTGCCTCTGCTGGTGGTCGAGGACACGACGCCATCCCTGCAAGCGCTCGCGAGGGGAGATTCCGACATGCTGGCGTGGTGGGGATCGCGAGTCGAGTGCGCTTCGGCCCTGGCCCGGCTCGAGCGCGGCGCGTTGCTGGACGTGAAAAGCGCCACGCTTGCCTTCGATCGGCTTAAACAGCTCGCCGAGGGTTGGCACGAGATCGAGCCCAGCGAGACCGTCCGCGAGAACGCGCTCAGGTTTCTTCGCGTTCATCCGCTGCGGGTGGCCGACGCCCTGCAGCTCGCGGCGGCCTTCCTTGCCGCCGAACGCCGTCCTTCGTCGCTCACGGTCGTCACACTCGACGAGCGCCTCGCCGACGCTGCGCGGAAGGAAGGTTTCGACGTTGTCGCGGCGTGACCGCGATCCTCTTTCGAGGCTGGAGCAAACGCCGGTCCTGTCGTAGCGTCGGACTGATCGCGGCCAAGGGGAGCGCCAGACAGGATGACGGACGGCGAAATCTATCCACGCGACATGATCGGCTACGGGCGCACCCCCCCGTTCGCGGACTGGCCGAACAATGCGCGCCTCGCCGTCCAGTTCGTCATCAATTACGAGGAGGGCGGCGAGAACAACATCCTGCATGGCGACGCCGCGTCGGAAGCGTTCTTGTCCGAGATCGTCGGCGCCGCGCCCTGGCCGGGCATGCGTCACATGAACATGGAGTCGATCTACGAATACGGCTCGCGGGCCGGCTTCTGGCGGCTGCACCGCCTGTTCACGGAACGCTCGGCTCCCGTCACGGTCTACGCGGTCGCAACCGCCATGGCGCGCAACCCGGAGGCGGTCGCGGCCATGAACGAGGCGGGGTGGGAGATCGCCACCCACGGGCTCAAGTGGATCGACTATCGCGACATCCCGCCCGAGGTCGAGGCCCGCCACATCGCCGAGGCGGTGCGCATTCATGCCGAGGTCGCCGGCGCCCGTCCGCTCGGCTTCTACCAGGGCCGCAGCTCGGTCAACACCATCAGGCTCGGGATGGAGGAGGGCGGATTTCGTCTATTGCGCCGACACCTATGCGGACGATCTGCCCTACTGGCTCGACGGGCCGCGCGGGCCGCAGCTCATGACGCCCTACACGCTCGATTCCAACGATATGCGCTTCGCGACCCCGCAGGGCTTCAATACCGGCGACCAGTTCTACGCCTACCTGAAAGATTCCTTCGACACGCTCTACGCCGAAGGCGATGTCGCGCCGAAAATGCTGTCGATCGGCCTGCATTGCCGCCTCGTCGGCCGCCCGGGACGCGCCGCCTCGCTCGCAAGGTTCATCGACTATGTCAGGGGCCACGATCGGGTCTGGGTTCCGACCCGGCTCGACATCGCCCGTCACTGGATCAGGAAACATCCGCCGCCGGGCGGCTGGAAGCCCTCGCGCCTCACCCGCACCCTGTTCGTCGAGCGGTTCGGCGGGGTTTACGAGCATTCGCCCGGGATCGCGGCCAAGGCCTTCGACAACGGCCTGACCAGCGGGGCCGATACGGCCGAGGGATTGGCGAAGGCGCTCGCCGCCGCCGCGGCGAGGGCGACGGCGGACGAAAAGCAGGCGCTGATCAAGGCCCATCCGGATCTGGCCGGCAGGCTGGCGCTGGCCGGCACGCTCACCACCGAGTCCGCGGGCGAACAGGCGGGCGCCGGCCTCGACCGGCTCACGCCGGAGGAATTGCGTCAGTTCGCCGCCCTCAATGACGCCTACCGGGCCCGCTTCGGCTTTCCCTTCATCATGGCGGTCAAGGGCAAGAGCAAGGCCGACATTCTCGCCGCGTTCGAGCGCCGCCTCGCCAACGAGGCCGGCGCCGAGACGAAGACCGCGCTCGCCGAGATCGACCGGATCGCCGCGCTCAGGCTCAAGGACATCCTGGCATGAGCGCGAACGCGCGCGTCATTCGCGGCCGCATCCTGTCGTTCAACGACGATCCCGCGGCGGCCGGAGCGTCCGCCCATTCGCTCATCGAGGACGGCGCCGTTCTCGTCGCCGGCGGGCGGATCGAGGCGGTGGGCCCGGCCAGGGACATTCTCTCTCGTGCGCCGAAGGGCGCGCTCATCGACGATCATTCCGGCTGCCTCGTCATGCCCGGCTTCATCGACGCCCATATCCATTATTCGCAGACCCAGGTGATCGGCTCCTACGGCGCGCAGCTTCTCGACTGGCTGCACAACTACACTTTCGTCGAGGAGCAGAAATTCGCCGATCCCGTCCATTGCGCGCGGGTCGCACGGTTCTTTCTCGACGAATTGTTCCGCTCCGGCACGACGACCGCGATGGTCTATTGCACCGTTCATCCGGAATCGGTCGACGCGTTCTTCGCCGCGGCGGAAGCGTGCGGGGCGCGCATGATCGCCGGCAAGGTGATGATGGACCGCGACGCGCCGGAGGCGCTCATGGACACCGCCGAGCGCGGCTACGATGAGAGCAAGGCGCTGATCGAGCGCTGGCGGGGTCGCGGCCGGCTCGGCTACGCGATCACCCCCCGCTTCGCGGTGACGTCGACCGAGGCCCAGCTCAAGGCCGCGGGCGCGCTCGCGCGCGAATATCCCGATTGCCATGTCCAGACCCACGCCGACGAGAACAAGGCCGAGATCGCGCGCGTCGCCGAGCTCTATCCGCAGGCCTCGAGCTATATCGACGTCTATGCGCGCGCCGGCCTGACCGGACCCCGTTCGGTGTTCGGCCATTGCATCCACCTGCTCGACAGCGAGGTCGCCGAGCTCGCCGCCAGCCGGTCGATCGCCGCGTTCTGTCCGACGTCGAATCTCTTCCTCGGCTCGGGGCTCTTCGACGAGGCGCGGCTCGCGGCGGCGGGCGTCAGGATCGCGCTTGCGACCGACGTCGGCGGGGGGACCAGCTATTCGATGCTGCACACGGCGGCGGAGGGCTACAAGGTCCTCCAGCTCAACCGGCAGTCCTGGCCGGCGATTCACGCTTTCTACCGGATGACCCTCGGCAACGCCCGGGCGCTCAGCCTCGACGACCGGATCGGCTCGATCGAGCCGGGCAAGGAGGCCGATCTTGTCGCGCTCGATCCGCGCGCGACGCCCGCGCTCGCGCACCGGCTGGAGACGGCGGGGGACGACCTCGATGTCGAGCTCTTCGCGCTGATGATGATGGGCGACGACCGCGCCGTGCGGCAGACCTATGTCGCGGGCGAGCCGCGGAAATTCTGACTCGCGCGCCTCAAAGGGTCACGGGTCCGCCGAACGAGCGCCAGCCGTTCATGCCCCCGGCGTAGTGGCGCACGTCCTCGCGGCCGATCGCCCGCGCCCGGTTCAGGGCGTTCTTCGACCGCGCGCCGGCCTGGCAGATCAGGACAACCGGCTTGCCTGCCGGCAATTCCTCCGGATCGAAGCTGGAGAGCGGCAGGTTGAGCGCGTCGGGAATATGGCCGACGGCGAATTCGTGCGGCTCGCGCACGTCGACCACCGTCCAGGCGCCGGCGCCGACGGCCTCCTCGAACTCATCGAAATCGACCGTGTCCGGATCCGCGCCGGGGCGGGAAAACGGGTTAAGCGGCATCTCGTCTCTCCGAGGTCATTGGGTCCGCCTCAGCGCCGCGGCTCCCGCACTCTTATAGACCGCCGCGCGCGGCGTTTCGAGAACCGGAGCGAAATCCGGCCGGTCCAGCCTCGATGAATATTCGAAGGCGCGAATGTGTTAATCCCCCAAATAGGTTAAGTGCGTTTTACTTGACCCGCCCGCGCCGAGGCGACACCCTGATCCCCCATGCGCATTTCCCCCTTCTCGGCCCCGGGGCGCTTCTGGCGCGGCAATCTCCACAGCCATTCGACCCTCTCCGACGGCGCCCTGAAGCCGGAGGACGTGGTCGGGGCCTATAAACGGGCGGGCTACGACTTCCTGCAGCTTTCCGATCATTTCCTCGGCCGATTCGATTGGCCGGTCGCCGATACCCGCCAGTTGCGCGCACATGATTTCACCACCCTGATCGGCGCCGAGCTTCACGCCCTGGCGACCTCGGCGGGCGAATACTGGCACATTGTCGCGGCCGGACTGCCGCTCGATTTCCCCCAGGCGAAGCCGGACGAGACCGGGCCCATGCTGGCGGCGCGGGCGAGGGAGGCGGGCGCGTTCATCGCGATGGCTCATCCCTCGTGGTCGCAACTCACCATCGAGGACGGGCGCTCGCTCGCCGCCGCGCATGCGGTCGAGGTCTACAACCACACCTGCGCGATGCTGACCGACCGCGGCGATGGTTTCCACATGCTCGACCAGCTATGCAACGAGGGCCGGCGGCTGACGGCCCTCGCCAGCGACGACGCGCATTTCCACTATGGCGACCTCGACGCCTTCGGCGGCTTTGTCATGGTGAAATCGGAATCGCTCGACCCCGAGGCGCTGCTCGCGGCTCTCAAGGCCGGCGCGTTCTATTCGAGCCAGGGTCCGCGCATCGAAAGCATCGAGATCACGAGCGGGGAAGTGCGGGTCGCGTGCTCGCCGGCGAATGTCATCGCCCTCGTCACCGGCGCTTCGGCGGCGGTGAGCCGCGTCGGGCGCGGCCTCACCGGCGCGACGATCGCGTTCGATGAAACCAAGAAATGGGCCTGGCGCGACCCTCCGCCCGTCAAATGGTTCCGCATCGTTGTCAGTGACGGGCCGCGGCGGGCCTGGTCGAACCCGATCTGGGTCGACGCTCTGAGCTGATATTTCGCGGCCGATCGCCGCGCTCCGCCGCCGGGCGACGCGGCCTTCACCCTTGCGCCTCGCCGCGCACGGCCATACATGCGGCGCTTGCCGGGCGGTGGAGGATTGAGCGCCGATGAGACACGAGACCGACGCCCGCTCGCCCGGATGGCACGCGACGACCATCCTGATGGTGCGCAAGGGCGGCAAGGTCGTCATCGGCGGCGACGGCCAGGTCAGCATGGGCCAGACGGTCGTCAAATCCAACGCCCGCAAGGTTCGTCGTCTCGGCAAGGGCGATGTGATCGCGGGCTTCGCCGGCGCGACCGCCGACGCCTTCACGCTGTTCGAGCGGCTCGAGGCCAAGCTCGACCAGTATCCCGGCCAGCTCGCTCGCGCCTGCGTCGAACTGGCCAAGGACTGGCGCACCGACCGCTATCTGAGGCGGCTCGAGGCGATGCTGATCGTCGCCGACAGGAGCTCGGGCTTCACGCTGTCGGGTTCGGGCGACGTGCTGGAGCCGGAGGCGGACGAGCACGGCTCGGCGATGGCGATCGGCTCGGGGGGAAACTACGCGCTCGCCGCCGCGCGCGCGCTGATGCCGATTGAACTCGAAGCCGAAGAGATCGTCCGGCGCTCGATGCGCATTGCCGCCGACATCTGCGTCTACACCAACGTCAATCTGATCCTCGAAAGCCTCTGACCGCATGTCGGATCTCTCACCCCGTGAAATCGTCTCCGAACTCGACCGCTATATCGTCGGTCAGGCGGAGGCCAAGCGCGCCGTCGCCATCGCGCTGCGCAACCGCTGGCGGCGCCTGCGCCTCGTCTCGCCGATGCGCGAGGAGGTGATGCCGAAGAACATCCTGATGATCGGCCCGACCGGCTGCGGCAAGACCGAGATCGCGCGCCGTCTCGCCAAGTTGGCCGGGGCGCCGTTCCTCAAGGTCGAGGCGACGAAATTCACCGAGGTCGGCTATGTCGGGCGCGACGTCGAGCAGATCGTGCGCGATCTCATCGAGGTCGCGATCGGGCTGGTGAAAAGCCGCAAGCGCAAGGACATCGAGGCCAAGGCGGAGCTGGCGGCGGAAGAACGGGTGCTCGACGCGCTGGTCGGCCCGACCTCCTCGTCAGCCACCCGGGAGGCCTTTCGGCGCAAGCTGCACGCGGGCGAGCTCGACGACAAGGAGATCGAGGTCGAATTGCCGCAGAGCGGTTCGGGAACGCCGATGTTCGAATTGCCCAACATGCCCGGCGCCTCGATCGGCGCGATCAACCTCGCCGACATCTTCGGCAAGGGGAATCGCACCAAGGCCAAGCGCATGACGGTGGCCGAAGCGCGAGAGCCGCTCATCGCGGCCGAAGCGGACAAGCTCCTCGATCAGGACGCGATCGTGCGCGACGCGCTGGCCGAGGTCGAGAGCAACGGCATCGTCTTCCTCGACGAAATCGACAAGATCTGCGCCCGCGAGGGACGCGGCGGCGCCGACGTCTCGCGCGAGGGCGTCCAGCGCGATCTCCTGCCGTTGATCGAGGGCACGACCGTCGCCACCAAGCACGGGACGGTCAAGACGGATCATATTCTGTTCGTGGCCTCCGGCGCCTTTCACATCGCCCGGCCTTCCGACCTTCTGCCCGAGCTGCAGGGCCGCCTGCCGATCCGCGTCGAGCTCAATTCGCTGACCGAGGACGACTTCAAGCGCATCCTCACCGACACCGAGGCGAGCCTCATCAAGCAATATGTCGCCCTGATGCAGACCGAAGGCGTCAATCTCGAATTCACCGACGACGCGGTGGCGGCGATCGCGCGCATCGCCGCCAAGGTCAACGGCTCGGTCGAGAACATCGGCGCGCGCCGCCTGCAGACGGTGATGGAGCGGGTATTGGACGACGTGAGCTTCACCGCCGCCGACCGGAACGGCGAGGTCATCCGCATCGACGCCGAGTTCGTGGAGCGCCACGTCGGCGACCTCGCGGGCAACGCGGACCTGAGCCGGTTCATTTTGTGAGGCGCGCGGCGAGGGTCGTGGTCAGCCCGAAGCCACAGGCTCGTATGCCTCTAGAGTCAAAACCCAGTCAGTTTGACCGGTTTCGACGTTAAGCGGCCATCCGGCATTGGCGCGCATGCCACTTTGCATCAGACAGATCACCGACCAACAAGTCACCGATGAAAGGGATGCCCACCAGGTTCGCCTTCCAGTTTTCTGATGCGCAAATTTTCGCCGGCTCAGCCGCTGATCAGCTCGCCAAAGGGCTCCCACATTTCGCCGTTGAACCGGGCGAGCTGCATCTGGCGGATCAGGAAATAATTATCGGGCGAAGTGTTGATCTTGATCCCCGGCAGCAGCATCGGCAGCTCGAGATCCTTGATGGCGAGCGCCTGGCGCAGAATGTTCTCCCGCGACAGATCGCCGCCGCATTGCTCGAGAACGTGAACCATCGTTGCGGCGGTCGTGTACCCGTAGACCGCCAGCCCCTCGCGAACGTCCGTCGGGCTCATGTATTTCGTCGCGAAAGCCGTCCATTCCTTGAAGCCTGGATCATCCTGCCAGGTTGGTACAGTCGGGTCCTTGAGATATCCGGCGGTGATCAGTCCCTTCGACTTCTCAAGACCCGCAGGCGTCAGCGTTCCGGCGATCGATGCCGCGCCGAAAAACAGATAGCGTTCCGGCGTCCAGTCGATGTCATAGATTTTACGGATCGCCTGGGCGGCGGCCTTATTGGTTGCCGCGAGAATGAGCGCATCGACCCCGGCGCCCTGCAGCGTGACAACCTGCGAATCGACCGTGGGCTCCGCGACCTCGTAAGAAACTTCCTTGACGAGCATTCCGGCATGCTCGTTGCCAAGCGCGGCGCGTACGCCCGCGAGGAAGGTCTTGCCCAATTGATCGTTCTGGTAGAGGACGCCGATCTTCGCATCGGGCTTCGTCGCGAGGATGTGCTTGGCGTAGATGCGCCCCTCGGTGCCGGTGGCGGGGTTGAAGCCGACCGTCCAGGGAAAATGCTGCGGGATCGTCGAGCTGGTCGGCGCCGGCGGCGCCAAACAGCTGCGGCACTTTGTTCTCGTTGAGATAAGGCCGGATCGCCAAATTGGTGAAGCCGCCGAAGGTTTGAAAGATGAACGCGACGTGCTCTTGTTCTATGAGCCTCCTAGTCTGCTCGACGGTCTTGGGCGCGCTGTAGCCGTCATCGAGGCTGATGAGGTTGAGCTTGCGGCCGTTGACCCCGCCCTTCTCGTTGATCATCTTGAAATACGCGGCCTCGGCTCTGGCGATCGCGACGTAGCCCGAAGCGGGTCCGCTGTAGGGAAAGGTCTGGCCGATCTTGATCTCGGCATCCGTGACGCCGGGCGCGTTAGCGGCCCAGGCGGCGCGAACCCTGGAAGCCGCTGCGACGGCGGCGGCCGCCGACGATTGCAGGAACAAGCGACGAGAAACCATGGCTTTCCTCCCCAGTTACTTTACAAGTTTTCCTGAGCTGCAACGCGAGATTCGTCGATACGGTCTCTCTTCTGGCAGCCCGGCTTTGCGCAGAGCATCGAAGGCGGGCTGCAGAATGGGCTTCCGCGCGGTCAACCATTTGATGCTTAGGTTGGGATTGAGGCGGCGAGCCTCGGCGAGGGCAGCCTTCGCGCGATCCATATTGCCTTTCAGCGCATGGGCGGCGGCGAGATTCAAGTAAGAAAACCAAATGCGAAAGCCGGCGTCGATCGCCTTGTTGGCTCCCTCGATTGCGGCGTCGAAATGGCCGAGGCCGAGTTCAGCGTCCGCCATTAAATTGTGCCAATTGCCTATCCACGGGTCGCGCGGACTCAGGCGCATGGCTTGCTGAACATCCGATTTCGCCTGCTCGAACTGGCCCAGATAGTTTTCGGCTGACGCGCGCCAGGCAAACAGAAATGCGTAGTTTGAATTGAGGGCGATCCCGGCGTTGGCGACGCGCAAGGCGTCGGAGGGACGAAGCGAAATGTGCAAATACAGGCTTTTCAGGCTGTATGGCCAAGCGTTGTCACGCGCGAGCGCGATCGATCGGTCGGTCTGACCGAGTATTTTTGCGTCGTAGTCGGTTTCGGGATCGGTCCATCCATGGGCGTATTCAATAACATAGGTGTTCGCCGAGCCGGCCAATGCATCGGCATCGTTCGGGTCGATCTCGAGCGCTCGCTCGAACAAGGCTCGCACCGCGACGATGTCGTCCTTCGTCGGCGGCTGTTGCGCCCAGTGGAGGATCGCCCCGCGACCGCGCATGACGAGGTCGATGGAATCGGGGTTTTTCGAGCGGGTCGCGGCTTCCGCTTCCGCCCTGACGAGTTCATGGCTTAGAGCGTTGGCCAATCGCGCCACCACGTCATCTTGCAGCTTGAAGAGGTCAGCGACGTCTTCCTGAAATCGGTCGGCCCAGAGATGCGCGCCGGTTTCGCCGTCGATGAGCTGCGCGTTGACGCGCACACGGTTCGATCGCGCTGAACCGAGCCTTCGAGCACGTAGCGCACCCCGAGCTCCTTGGCGATCTGCTTGGCGTCGACGGCCTTGCCCTTGAAGGTGAAGGCGGTGTTGCGCGCAATCACGAAACTGTTGCGGATGCGCGATAGGTCGGTGGTCAGATTCTCGGTGACGCCGTCGGCGAAATAGTCCTGGTCTCGGAATCGCTGGAGAAGGTTGTTGAAAGGCAGGACGACAATGGAGAGGCGCGGCGGGGCAGGAGTTTTTCTCGGCGGCTGGGGCCGGTCGCGGGTTTCGCCTGGGCGGGCCGCCAACTTCAGCGAATAGACCCGGATCGGCTCGGCGATGTTCTTGAGTTGGGTCGGGCCGAGGTCGGCGACCGCGAGATCGAGCCGCCCCTTGACCTGGCGATAGGCGTCCTCCGACAGGCAGATCGCGCCCGGCGTGGCGAATGCCTTCGAGGCGGGCGGCGATATTGACGCCGTCGCCCATCAGATCGCCGTCGCTCTCCTCGACGACGTCGCCGAGATGAATGCCGACGCGAAATTCGATGCGGCGGTCGGGCGGCAATGCCGGCGTTGCGCTCGATCAGGCCTTGCTGAATTTCGACCGCGCAGCGCACCGCGTCGACGACGCTGCGGAACTCGATGAGGCTGCCGTCGCCGGTGCGCTTGACGATGCGCCCATGATGCGCGGCGATCGCGGGATCGATCAGATCGCTGCGCAACCCGCGCAGCCGCGACAAGGTTCGATCTTCGTCCGCTCCCGCGAGCCGGCTGTAGCCGACGACATCGGCAACCAGGATCGCCGCAATTTTCCGGGTCTCGCTCATGGCGCACCCTCCGGACGTCATGCGGCATAGCACAAAAACCCGTTAGAGCGCTGGTTATATGTTGAGGAGCCATCGAGCCGATGGAGGCCGCGAGCCAATACTCGAAGGGCGGGCTTGGGTCGCTTTGATGACCCGTTGGACCACGCCCGGGAATGGCCGCAATTTGCGCATTGCAGCAGTCCATCGCGCCGTCTTCGAGCGGCCACCGGCGCAAGCGCGCGGAGGTCGTCTCCGATCGCTTTCCCCGATACCGCTCCCATGCTTGTATGACTGTCGCGCCGTCAGGAGGTCGACCATGACAACGCCGCTCGTTCTCTCCTTCGTCGGCGACGACCGTCCCGGCCTTGTCAATGCGATCTCCGACGCGGTCGCGGCCCATGGCGGAACCTGGCTCGAGAGCCGTTCGGTGCGGCTTGCCGGGCAAGTTCGCCGGCGTGGTGCTGGTCCGCGTTCCGGACGAAAACCTCATCCCGCTCGAATCCGCGCTGGCGAAGCTCGCGCCTTCGGGCCTGCGCGTCTCCGATCGAGCGCGGCGCGGCGGCGGAGGCCGAAAGACCGGCGCGGATCGTCAGGCTCGACATCCTCGGCCGCCGAGCGGGCAGGCATCGTGCGCGACGTGACGCAGGCGCTCACCCGCCTCGGCGTCAATATCGAGGAATTCGCAAGCGGCCTCGAGGGCGAGCCGTTCACCGGCGCCGAGATGTTTCGCGCTCACGCGCGCTTGAGCGTCCCCGAGGGCCTTGACCTCGACGACTTGCGCAAGGCGCTCGAGCAGCTGGCGGGCGAGATCATGGTCGATCTTGCCGTGGGCGAGGACGCCTCTCGCTCCTGAGGTCCGTAGGGGAGGCGCCTCAAGATCATCGATGCGCTTGCCCCCTCCACCACGCTTCGCGTGGTCCCCCTCCCCCATTCTCGGGGGAGGAGGGGCGCGGCGCTCCCCTTGCGCGCCCGCGGCGGCGTTGCGATAAGGCCCGCCCGGCCAATCCAGGCTTGAAATCGGACGACAATGGCGAAGTTTCCCGAACGCGTGTTCTCAGGCGTCCAGCCGACCGGCAACCTCCACCTCGGCAACTACCTCGGCGCGATCAAGCGCTTCGTCGAGATGCAGAAGACGCACCCGTGCATCTATTGCGTCGTCGACCTCCACGCGATGACGATGCCCCACGAGCCGGCGCAGCTTAAGCGCACGACCCGCGAGGTGACCGCGGCCTTTCTCGCCTGCGGCATCGATCCGAAGGCGAATATCGTCTTCAACCAGAGCCGCGTCGCCGAGCATGCGGAGCTCGCCTGGGTGTTCGACTGCGTCGCCCGGCTCGGCTGGCTGAACCGCATGACCCAGTTCAAGGAGAAGGCGGGCAAGGATCGCGAGGCCGCCTCGGTCGGGCTTTACAACTATCCGGTGCTGATGGCCGCCGACATTCTCGTCTATCGCGCGACCCACGTTCCGGTCGGCGACGACCAGAAGCAGCATCTCGAGCTCGCCCGCGACATCGCGCAGAAGTTCAACAACGACTTTGGCGCCTCGATCGCCGCCCATGGCCACGGCGACGCCTATTTTCCATTGCCCGAACCCCTGATCCAGGGGCCGGCCACCCGGGTCATGAGCCTGCGCGACGGCTCGAAGAAAATGTCGAAGTCGGATACTTCCGAGAACGCCTATATCGCGCTCACCGACGACGCCGACGCGATCGCCCAGAAGATCCGCCGGGCCAAGACCGACCCCGAGCCGCTGCCGAGCGAGGTCGAGGGCCTCAGGCAGCGTCCCGAGGCCGATAATCTCATCGGCATCTTCGCCGCCCTGAGCGACGAGACGAAGGAGGACGCGCTCAAGCGCTTCGGCGGCGCCCAGTTCTCGGCGTTCAAGACCGCGCTCGCCGACCTCGCGATCGAGAAGCTCGCGCCCATTCGCGCCGAGATGCTGCGCCTGGCGAACGATCCCGCCTTCACCGACTCCGTTCTCGCCGAGGGGGCGGAAAAGGCGCGGGCCATCGCGCGGCCGAACATGGATGCGATCAAGGACATCCTCGGCCTCGTGCGATAGCCCGAGCGGGCGCCGCGGGCGCGAATATTATTTCTTCTCGCCAACCCGCGGCGGCGGCGACGGGCGGCAAATCGGCATATCTTGCGCTCGGAGAGCCTTTGGACCACGAGCCATAGCGTCCTCGCCGGGCGCGATTCTGCACGCTCGTCGCGCTGCCGGTTAACGACTTTACGGCAAACTTTTCGTAAACCAAGGGAGAGCTGATTCGGACCTTCCTGGCGGAGGGAGACGAATCGGCGGACGACCCGGCCGGCGTGAGACGGCCGCCGGGCTCTCGAGGAGGCGATTCGTTGCGGGGGTTCAGCGGGGCGGGGCGCCCCGGAATCGGCGGGCGGACGCGAAGGTTTGGTTGTCCCGCCCGCGCCGGCAGGGCCGCCGGGGGCCTGGGGCTCTGCCTGCTTGCGGGGGCGGGGGCCTGCGCGCAGGACCTCTCGCCGCCGGCCGAGACGCCGGCGCGGCTCGCGTTCGACATGGCGTCGGTGCAGGCCAATGTCGCTGGCCTCGCGATTCTGACCTTGATGCTGCTCGCGACCATCACCGCCGTTCTCCATCTGATCGGGCGCAGGATCTGGACGCGCCGCGTCGGCGAGCTCGAGACCGAACTTCAGCGCGCCAACGCCAAACTCGACCGCACGGTGTTGATGCTGCGCAGCGAGTCGCAGATCCTGATCTCCTGGGACCGTCCCGACGCGGAGCCGACCATCGAGGGCGATTTCGCCCTTGTCGCCGATTCGCCGCTGCCTTCGCGCGTGCTCGGTTTCGGCTCGTGGCTCGAGCCCGCCGACGCGGTCAAGATCGAAGAGGCGACCACGCGGCTCCTCACTCGCGGCGAAGCCTTCGCCGCCGCCGCGGTCAGCCTGCGCGGGCGCCATCTCGAACTCGATGGGCGCCCGGTGTCGGGAAGCGCCGTCATGCGCATCCGCGACGTCTCGGGCGAGCGGCTCCAGCTCGTCGAGCTGCGCGACCAGTTCGCGCGATCCGAAGGCGCCCTCGACGGCCTCCGCCGGGCGCTCGAAGCCGCCGACATGCCGGCGTGGACGCGCGACGCGGCGGGCCGGATCGTCTGGTGCAACATTCCCTACGCCCGCGCCGTCGATGCGCCCGACGACCAGGCGGCGATCGACAAGGGCGGCGAATTGTTCGATCCCGCGCTGCGCCGCGAGGCGGCCGCCGCGGTCAGGGAGACTGGCGCCTGGAGCCGCCGGGCGTCGGCCGTCGTCGGCGGCGGGCGCCGGACCTTCGAGGCCGTCGAAGCGCGCACGGCGGTCGGCTCAGCGGGCGTCGCCCGGGACATCTCCGAGATCGCCGCGCTCCGGGCCGAGATGGAGCGCAACGAGGACGACTATTCGAGGATGATCGATCGGCTGTCGACGGCGGTTGCGATCTTCGACAAGGCGAAGCGGCTCACCTTTTACAACGCCGCCTACCAGCAAATCTGGTCGCTCGAGCCGGCGTTCCTCGATCAGGGGCCGAGCGACGGGGAAATCCTCGACCGGCTGCGCGCCGAGCGGCAGCTCCCGGAACAGGCCGATTTCCGCGCCTGGAAGACCCAGCAGCTCGCCGCCTACCGCGCGATCGAGCCGAGCGAAACCGTCTGGCATCTGCCCGACGGCCGGGCGCTGCGGGTCGTCACCAGCCCCAATCCGAAAGGCGGCGTCACCTATCTCTATGACGACGCGACCCAGAGCTACGCGCTCGCCTCCCAGGTCAATTCGCTCACCCACGTCCAGGGCGAGACGCTCGACGCGCTCAAGGAGGGCGTCGCGGCGTTCGGCGCCGACGGGCGCATGAAGCTGTTCAATCCGGCCTTCGCCGAGCTCTGGCGAATCGACCCGGTCCTTTTGCGCGCCCGCCCGCACATCGACGAGATCGCGCGCGCCTGCAAGACTTTGTGCCGCGAGCCGGAGCTGTTCGACGAACTGAGGGCGATCATCGTCGATCTCCCCGACCATCGCGAAACCCGGACGGCGCGGATCGAGCGCGCCGATGGGCTGATTCTCGATTGCGCCGCCCTGCCGCTCCCCGACGGGGCGACGCTGATGACCTCGCTCGACGTGACGGCGGGCGCCAATGTCGAGCGCGCCCTCACCGAGCGCAACCAGGCGCTGATCGCCGCCGAGAAGCTGCGCAACGATTTTGTCAACCACGTCTCCTACGAGCTGCGCACGCCGCTCACCAACATCATCGGCTTCACCCAGCTTCTGGCGGGAGGCGGCGTCGGCCCGCTCAATCCCAAGCAGCTCGAATATGCCGGGTTCATCACCGATTCGTCGCACGCGCTCCTCGCCATCATCGACGATATCCTCGATCTGGCCTCGATCGACGCCGGCGCGCTCGAGCTCAGGCTCGACGACGTCGATGTCGCCGAGGCGATGAAGGCGGCGGCCTCGGGCGTTCAGGATCGGCTGAGCGAGGCGGCGATCGAATTGCGCATCGTCATGACCGACGGCGTGGGCTCGCTGCGCGCGGACGCCCGGCGCGTGCGCCAGGTCCTGTTCAATCTTCTGTCCAACGCCATCAACTATTCGGAGGCGGGACAGACCGTCACCCTCGCGGCGATGCGGCGCGGCCCGGAGATCGTGTTCAAGGTCAGCGATCGCGGACGCGGCATCTCCCCGGAGATGATCGATCGCGTGTTCGACCGGTTCGAGACTTTTCCCAACGGCTCGCGCCATCGCGGCCCCGGCCTCGGTCTCTCCATCGTGAGATCGCTGGTCGAATTGCATCAGGGTCGTGTGCTGATCGACACCGCGCCGAGGGAGGGCACGACGGTCACCTGCATTTTTCCGGTAGACGCGGCGGCCCCGTCGGCGAGCCCGCAGGCGGCGATGGCTTCCGAGCCGCAATCGGCGCAGTAGAAGGGCATGAAGCTTCGCGTTGAGGAAATCGGCGGGGGCGGGGTTTGGAGCCTCGAGGCGCCCGATGAGGCGGCGACGCTCGAGATCGCGGCGACCCAGGCGGCCTGGCTCGAACCCGGCGATTTCGTCGGCCTGACCGGAGATCTCGGCGCCGGCAAGACGACTTTCGCCCGCGGCCTGATCCGGGCGCTGACCGGCGTGCGCGATCTCGAGGCGCCGAGCCCGACCTTCACCCTCATGCAGGTCTATGACGCGCCGCGCGGGCCGGTCGTGCACGCCGATTTCTACCGCCTGCGCGGCCCGCGCGAACTCGAGAATCTCGGTTGGGAGGAAGCCGTCGCCGACGCGATCGCCGTCGTCGAGTGGCCGGAGCGGGTCGCCGAAGCGCTGCCGCCGGACCGGCTCGAAGTCGAGATCCGGTTCGATCCGGGCAAGGGTCCGGACTATCGCCTGCTCATCCTGCGCGGAATAGGCGGGGTCGGCCGGCGCCTCTCGCTGGCGCTGGGCGTCGCGAGGCTGCTCAAGCGCGCGGGCTGGAGCGGGGCGAGGCGCGAGTTCCTGCAGGGCGACGCGTCCATTCGCGCCTATGAGCGGCTGACGCGGTTCACCGGCGCGACGGCGATCCTCATGATATCCCCGCCCCGGCGCGACGGGCCGATCCTGCGCTACGGCAAGCCCTATGCGGCGATCGCCAAGCTCTCGCCCGACATCCGCGCTTTCGTCGCCATGGCGGAGGGCTTGCGCGGCCTTGGCTATTCGACGCCCGAGCTCATCGCCTTCAGCATCGAGGACGGGCTCGCGCTGCTTGAGGACTTCGGCTCGGCGACCGTCGCCGAAGGCGGCGTTCCCGACAATGCGCGCTACGCGGAGGCGATCGCGCTTCTGGCCGATCTCCACGGGCGCGAATTGCCCCAAAGCCTGCCGGTCGGCGAGGAATCCTACACCCTCCCGGTCTACGACATCGAAGCCATGCTGGTCGAGGTCGAGCTCGTGCTCGACTGGTACGCGCCGGCGGTTGCGCGGGTCACGCCGGCCACCGGCGCCCGCATGCAGTTCCTGGCGATCTGGCGCGAGCTCCTCGGCCCCATTCTCGCCCAGCCGGCGACATGGACCTTGCGCGACTTTCACTCCCCCAACCTGCACTGGCTGGCCGAGCGGGAGCGGCTGAAAAGGATCGGGCTCATCGATTTTCAGGACGCGGTGCTCGGACCCCCCGCCTACGATGTCGCTTCGCTCCTGCAGGACGCGCGCGTCGACGTCTCCGAGGATCTCGAAATGCGCCTCGCCGCGCTCTACATCCGCTCGAGGTCGGGCGCCGACGCCGCGTTCGACGCTCAAAGCTTCGCGGCGGCCTATGCGGCGATGGGCGCGCAGCGGGCGACCAAGATCCTCGGCATCTTCGCCCGTCTCGACAAGCGGGACGGCAAGCCCGAATACCTGCGCCACCTGCCGCGGATCGAGCGCTACCTCGCGCGCAACCTCGCCCATCCGTTGCTTCGGCCGCTCGGGCTCTGGTATCAGAACCACCTGCCCCGCGCGCTGGGCCCGCCGCCCGCCGCCCAGCCCGATCCTTGAAGCCATTTCGCCAAAGGACCCGCCGATGAGCCCGCCGGTTCCCAGGACGGCCATGGTGTTCGCCGCCGGGCTGGGCAAGCGGATGCGGCCGATCACCGACACGCTGCCGAAGCCGCTCGTCGAGGTCGGCGGCCGGGCGCTCATCGACCACTGCCTCGACCGCCTGGCGGAGAACGGCGTCGAGCGGGCGATCGTCAACGTGCATTGGCTCGCCGATCAGATCGAGGCCCATCTGGCGAAGCGCCGGGCGCCGCCAAAGATCCTCATCTCCGACGAGCGGACGAGACTTCTCGATCAGGGCGGCGGGATCAAACGCGCCTTGCCGATGATCGGCGCGGATCCGTTCCTCGTCTGCAACACCGACGCGTTCTGGATCGAGGGGCCGCGGTCGAATATCGCCCGCCTCGCGCGGGCGTTCGATGCCGAGGCGATGGACGTCCTGCTCCTGGTCGCGGCGAGCGCGGGCGCGGTCGGCGTCGACTGGCCGGGCGATTTCACCATGGCCCACGACGGACGCCTCGAGCCGCGCGAGCCGCGCCATGTCGCGCCCTTCGTCTATACCGGCCTCGGGATCGTCAAGCCTGAGCTGTTCGCGAAGGAGAGGGCCGAGGTCTTTCGCCTCGCGCCGTTCTTTCACGCCGCGGCGGCCAGGGGCAGGCTTTTCGGCGTCCGCCTCGACGGCCTTTGGCTGCACGTCGGGCGCCCGGAGACCATCGCCGAAGCGGAGCGGGCGAT
>CAVXHJ010000027.1:0-24038 GCA_963761435.1 uncultured Alphaproteobacteria bacterium
AAGCACCGCCGTGTCGCGCTCGGCCGAAATCAGGTCGAGCCGGTAGACCTGGATCGTGCGCGGTTCGAATCTCGAAGGTCTCGCCTTCGCGCGCCAGGTCGTAGGCGCGCGCGCCGTCGATGCGAATGGCGGAAAAGGTCGGCGGCGTCTGCAGAATGTCGCCGACGAAGCGGGGCAGCAAGGCCTCGATCTCGGCCGGGGAAGGGCGCCGGTCGGAACGCGCGACGATCTCGCCCTCGGCGTCGTCGGTCGCGCTTTCCTCGCCCCAGCGGACGCGGAAGCGGTAAGCCTTGGCGCCGTCCTGAACGATCGGCACGGTCTTCGTCGCTTCGCCGAACGCAACCGGCAGCACGCCCGAGGCGAGCGGGTCGAGCGTGCCGGCGTGGCCCGCCTTCTTGGCGTTGAAAAGGAACTTGAGCCGCCCAACCGCCTGGGTGGACGACACGCCTGTCGGCTTGTCGAGGTTGATCCAGCCGTCGATCTCGACCCGGGAAGAGCGCTTCTGACGAGGCTGGCCGCGCCGGCCTTCGTGCGGCTCGGGGTTGGAAAGTCCGCCCTCGAGAGCGTTGCGGTCGATCATGCCTCGTCCTCGTCGCCGCGACCCTCGAGATCTCGCGCCACCTCCGGGGACCTGAGGAGCGCGTCCATGCGCGCCTGCGCATCGAAGCTCGTATCCAGGGCGAAGCGGAGTTCCGGCGCGAACTTCAGATTGACGCGGCGCGCGACGAGAGCGCGCAGCTCCTTCTTGTGGCGGTCGAGCGCCTCGACCGTCTCCCAAGCCCGCGCCGCCGAGCGGCATCACCAGGATCGTCGCCAGCTTGAGATCCGGCGACATGCGCACAAGCGGTATCGTTACCGGACGGCGGTCGAGCGCGTCGTCGCGCAGTTCGCCGCGGGCGAAAATCTCGGCGACCGCGTGGCGGATCAGTTCGCCGATGCGTTCCACCCGGTGACTCGGGGTGTGGAGTTTGGACGAAAAGCGGGGCATTGGTTGACCTTGCGCGCGGCGCGTCCGACTCTTCGTCAGCCGGATCGCGGAACGAACGGGGCGTCTAGATCGTCGCGAGCCGCACCGAGAAATCCGGCAAGGCGGCGATGATCAGCGCTTCGTCCGGCCCGCGCTCGGCGACCGAGCGCCAGCGCTCGCCTTGCGGCCCCTGATGGACAAAGGTCACCCGGCGGGCGTCGTCAATGCCGGTGTCCCGCATGCGCAGAATTTCGGTCGCCGCGAAGGAGCGGCGGTCGAAACCTTCGGCGGCCCGGGTGAGATGAGTTCGCATGATTTCGTTCCGTCCGCGATAAGTCACAGCGTGCGGCGGATCTCCTCGACGTTATAGCATTCGATGACGTCGCCGACCCGCATGTCCTGATAGTTCTCGAACGCCATGCCGCACTCCTGCCCGGCCTGCACCTGGGCGACTTCGTCCTTGAAGCGCTTGAGCGTCGAAAGCCTGCCCTCATGCACGACGACGCTGTCGCGGATCAGGCGCACATGCGCGCCGCGCTGCACGACGCCGTCGATCACCCGGCAGCCCGCGACGGTCCCGACCTTGGAGATGTTGAACAATTCGAGAATCTGCGCGTTGCCCAGCATCGTCTCGCGCAAGGTCGGCGCAAGCATCCCCGAGAGGGCCGCCTTCACGTCGTCGACCAAATTGTAGATGATGTTGTAGTAGCGGATTTCGACGCCGTCCTGCTCGGCGAGGTCCCGCGCCTCCTTATTCGCGCGAACGTTGAAGCCAAGGATGACCGCCTTCGAGGCCGCGGCCAAAGTCACGTCGGATTCGGTTATGCCGCCGGCGCCGCCATGGATGACCCGCGCCACGACCTCGTCGTTGCCAAGCTTCTCGACCGCGGCCGTGATCGCCTCGACCGACCCCTGGACGTCGCCCTTGAGGACAATCGGCATTTCCTTGTGCCCGGCCGCCTTCAGGTTGCTCATCATGTCGGAGAGCGAGGTCCGTAGCGCCGGTCCGCGCGCCGCCTGCTTCTCTCGCCTCTGACGCTCGCGATATTCCGTGATCTCCCGCGCGCGCGCTTCGGACTCGACCACGGCGACGCGGTCGCCCGCGTCCGGGGCGCCGGAGAATCCGAGCACTTCGACCGGCGTCGAGGGGCCAGCCGCCTCGACGGTCTCGCCCTTGTCGTCGAGCAGCGCTCTGACCCGGCCCCAGTGCGAGCCTGCGACGACCAGCGCGCCGACCCTGAGCGCGCCCCGTTGCACGAGCACCGTCGCCACCGGCCCGCGCCCGCGGTCGAGCCTCGCCTCGATGACCGTGCCTTCGGCGCCGCGGTCCGGGTCGGCGACGAGGTCGAGCAGCTCGGCCTGCAGCGCGATCGCCTCGAGCAGCTTGTCGAGGTTGATGTTCTTGGTCGCCGAGACCTCGACCGCGAGCGTGTCGCCGCCAAACGCCTCGACCTGAACGTCGTGTTGCAGAAGCTCCTGCATCACCCGCTGCGAATTGGCTTCGGGCTTGTCGATCTTGTTGATGGCGACAATGATCGGGGCCTTGGCCGCCTTGGCGTGGCGAATCGCCTCGATCGTCTGCGGCATGACGCCGTCGTCGGCCGCGACGACCAGGACGACGATGTCGGTGACTTTCGCGCCGCGCGCGCGCATGGCGGTGAAGGCCGCGTGGCCCGGCGTATCGATGAACGTAATCGTCTCGCCGCCGGGCGCGACGACCTGATAGGCGCCGATATGCTGAGTGATGCCGCCGGCTTCACCCGCGACCACATTGGCGTGGCGGATCGCATCGAGCAGCGACGTCTTGCCGTGGTCGACGTGGCCCATGATGGTGACGATGGGCGGGCGCGGAACGGACGCGCCTTCCTGGTCGGGGCGGTCAAAGAGACCCTCCTCGACATCGGATTCGGCGACGCGTTTGACCGAATGCCCCAGTTCCTCGGCGATCAGCTGCGCGGTGTCGGCGTCGAGGACGTCTGTCAGCGTCACCATGCGGCCCTGGCGCATCAATAGCTTGATCACGTCGACCGCGCGCTCGGACATCCGGTTCGCAAGTTCCTGGATCGTGATCGCCTCGGGCAGGACGATCTCGCGGGCGATTTTCTCCTTCTGATCCTGCGCGCCGTGGCCCTTCAGCCGCTGCGTGCGCCGACGGAAGGCGGCGACCGAACGGGTGCGTTCCTCCTCGCCCGACGTTGCGCTCGTGACCGTCAGCCGGCCACGGTTGCGCTGCTCGCCGCCGCGCGGCGGCCGAGGAGTCGGGACGAGGACCTTCTGCGCGGGCAGCACGAGCGAGGGACGCCTGGCGACGCGCCGGGCCTCTTCTTCTTCGCCAGCGGGGCGCGCGAGCGCTCCCGGCAGCCCGACGCCGGGCGCGGTCGGGGCGGCGCGCGGGATCGACGGGGACGGCGCCGGCTCGCCGCCTGACAAGCGTCTTCGCGCCTCGTCTTCCGACTGGCGCTTGAAATTGGCCTCCTGCGCGCGGCGAAGCTCCTCGTCGCGCTTTCGCGCCTCGGCAGCCTCGCGTTCGAGGCGGTCGCGCGCCTCGCGTCCTCGCCGCGCCTCGGCTTCCGCGCCCTGACGGCGCCGATCCTCCTCCTCCTGCGCGCGGGCGTCGATCAGCGCCCGGCTGCGCGCTTCGCGCTGCTCGGCCGTCAGGGTGGGGAGGACAACCCCGGTTTTGGGCGGCGGCGGAGCCGCCGGCTTGAGGGGCGCGACCGGGGCGGGCCTCGCCGCGCCGGAAACCAGGGTCGAAGCCGCCGCCGGCGGCGCGGCCGGCGCCGGTCGGGGCGGGGCGCTGACGGGCGGGGCCTCGCCCGGGGTCAAAATCCGGCGCTTCACTTTCTCGACCACGACCGCCTTGCTGCGTCCGTGCGAAAAGCTCTGCCGCACCGTCCCCTGCTCGACCGGACGCTTCAGATGCAACGTCGCCTTCGGCGGCGCGGCGCCTATGGACTTGTCCGTATTGTTCGTCTCACTCATCCCTATTCCTAACCGCTTGGCTTCTCAGCCAATTTTATGGGTCCGCCAAGCGTCCCGGCGTCATCGGCCGGCGCGCCGCCGCGCTCTGTCCTGGTTGTCGGGTCCGCCTCGCTTGCGCGATAGCGGCGCAAGCGATCCGCCCTTGCGAGAAAGGCC
The DNA here is from genome assembly GCA_963761435.1 of uncultured Alphaproteobacteria bacterium. Lineage (GTDB taxonomy): Bacteria > Pseudomonadota > Alphaproteobacteria > Rhizobiales > Beijerinckiaceae > Roseiarcus. Next base: position 4,106 of record CAVXHJ010000027.1, read on the forward strand.
GAACCCGCTGCGCCTTGTTTGAGCGCAGCATGTATCACATTTGCCCTCCCCAATGCCAAATCCAATTGCCGCGACGTGAACAAATCGACGCGCGCGACCGCCTCGGCCTCCGGACCGAGTTTCGCGTTCAGGACCCGGGCTCGCTTGGCCGCTCCGTCGGGAGCCCCGTCGCTCGCCTGAATCACAGCCAAGACGCCACCCAATTCGATCGCCGCGTCGACCTTGAACGCGCCGGCGACGACAAGGCCGGCTTTGTTCGCCATCGACAGCGACTGAAGCGCGTCGCTCTCGAGGAGCGCGTCGACCGTTTCGGCGAGCGAAATGGGCGCCTCCGCCTTGGCTCGGAAGGCGCGCGAGAACGACTGTCTTAAGGCCGCCCGGCTCACCGTCTCGAAGTTCAGTCGCGTCCACACCCCGCGGCCTGGCAGCCGACGACGAATATCCGGCGCCACCGACCCGTCGGGGCTCAGGACGAAGCGCAGCATCGCCTCGGGGGCGTCCTTGGTCCCCGTTACAATGCAGGTCCGCTCCGACCCGACCTCGTCGCTGACGCTCCTTTTCCGCAATCGACCAATCCTACGCGGCGCTAAGCGCCTTCGCCTTCCTCCGCTGGGGCGCTCTCCTCAGGCGCGGGCGCCTCGATCCAGCCCGCGCGCACGCGCGCGTCCAGGATCATGGCGTCGGCCTGCGCCCGCGAGACGTCGAAGCCGGTGAGAAAGCCGGGTTTCGCCGTCTCGCCGCTCTCGCCCCGTTCCGTCCAGCCGACAAGGTCGTCGCTCGCGCAATCGGCGAGATCCTCGAGCGTCTTGACGCCGTTCTCACCGAGCTTGACCAGCATTGGCGTGGTCAGACCAGCGATCTGCTTGAGTTCGTCCGACACCCCCAGCGCTTTGCGCTGGTCGTCGAATTCGGCTTCGATCCGGGCAAGATGTCCCTGCGCGCGGGATTGGATTTCAGCCGCCGTGTCGGCGTCGAACCCTTCGATCAGCCCAAGCTCGCGCGGTTCGACATAGGCGATCTCCTCGACCGTGCGGAAGCCTTCCGAGGCCAGGAGCTGGGCGACGGTCTCGTCGACGTCGAGCGCTTCCATGAAGGTCTGCGTGCGCTCGGCGAATTCCTTCTGCCGGCGCTCGGATTCCTCAGCCTCGGTCAGAATGTCGATGTCCCAGCCGGTGAGCTGCGAGGCAAGGCGCACATTCTGCCCGCGCCGGCCGATCGCCAGCGAAAGCTGGTCGTCGGGAACGACGACCTCGATGCGCGTCGAAATCCTCGTCCAGCACGACCTTCATGACCTCGGCCGGCTGGAGCGCGTTGACGATGAAGGTGGCGGCGTCCGGCGACCACGGAATGATGTCGATCTTCTCGCCCTGCAATTCATTGACGACCGCCTGCACGCGCGAGCCGCGCATGCCCACGCAGGCCCCCACCGGGTCGATCGAGGAATCGTTCGACACAACCGCGATCTTGGCGCGCGAGCCCGGATCGCGAGCGACCGACTTTACTTCGACAATTCCGTCGTAGATTTCCGGCACCTCCTGAGCGAACAGCTTGGAGGTGAATTGCGGATGGGTCCGGGAAAGGAAGATCTGCGGGCCGCGGGCCTCGCGCCGGACGTCGTAGACGTAGGCGCGGATGCGATCGCCCGGCCGGAACATCTCGCGGGGGATCATCTCGTCGCGGCGCACGACCGCCTCGCCCGCGCCGGCGCCGCCGAGATCGACCACGACGTTTCCGTACTCGACCCGCTTCACCTGGCCGTTGATGATGTCGCCGATGCGGTCCTTGTAGACATCGTATTGCTTGTCGCGCTCCGCCTCGCGGATCTTTTGCACCAGCACCTGCTTGGAGGCCTGAGCGGGAATGCGTCCGTAGTCGAACGGCGGCAGCGATTCGGCGATCCAGTCGCCGATCTGAGCCGAGGGATTCTTCTTCTGCGCCTCGGTGAGCGTCATCTGCGTCGCTTCGTTCTCGACCTCGTCGACAACCAGCAGAAGCCGGGAAAACCGGATCTCGCCGGTTTTCGGGTTGATCTCCGCGCGCACTTCGGTCTCCTGGCCGTAGCGCGAGCGCGCGGCCTTCTGCATCGCGTCCTCCATCGACGCCAGAACGATCGCGCGATCGATCGATTTCTCTCGCGCGACCGCGTCGACGATCTGCAACAGTTCAAGTCGATTGGCGCTAACGGCCATGATTGTCTCCTTCATCAGGCCCGTGCGGCTTTGACGCCGCGCCGCGGGCCGCGGCTTTGGATTTGTTTGGCTTCCGCTCGGCGCGTGGATCGGTCTGCCGGCCGTTCCCCGGCTTGCGCTCATGTCCTCGCTTCGCGTCCTTGAGCGCCGCCTTTTCGCGCCGTAAGGCGGCGCGTATCAGATCGTCGGTCAAGATGAGCCGCGCCTCCGCCATCTCGCGGATCGTCAGCTCGGCTTCGCTCTCGCTTCCGTCGTCGGCGACGATCGTCATCCGAACCGAAGAGCCTCCGGGTCCAGAACCGACGGCCGCGAGAACCCCGCGAAAGCGCTTGCGCCCATTGACAGGGACCGCCATCTCGACGCGCGCCTCGTGGCCGACAGCGCGCTTGAAATCCAACTCGCGCACGAGCGGGCGATCGATGCCGGGTGAGGAAATCTCCAGCCGATAGGCCTGAGCCATCGGCTCCTCGACATCGAAGACGGGCGACAGCGCGACACTGACGCTTTCGCAATCCTCGATCGCCATCGTCCCGTCCGGGCGCTCCGCCATGATTTGAATCGTTGGGCTCGCGCCCGACGAAATCTTGACCCGGACCAGCCGGTAGCCGAGGTCCCTCAGGACTGGAGCCGCGATACGGCCGACGCGTTCGCCTGGACCCGAATCTCCGATCAGGCGCGCCTCGTCGAGGCCCTCGACGGGTTCAGCGGCAATTGGAAGCGATGCTTCGATCATACGACCTTGTGGCAATAAAAAAGAGCGGGTCCCGGCCGGGGGCCCACTCTCAACTTGTCTCTCCTTGCGAAGAGCTATGAGATGTCGTTGAGCGCCATATAGGGTAACCGGGCCGGCGCCGCAAGCCCAAAAGACGAGCGCGGGCCGTATTCGCGCGCGGCTGGGACTAACCCGATTGCCGCAACAGGACGCTCATCAGGAGTTCGTCGTAATACGCGCCATCGATTTTCAGAGCCCGGCGCTCCAAGCCGTACGCCGTAAACCCCGCCTTCTCGTAAAACCGGGCGGCCTGAGCGTTTGTCGTAACGATCCGCCTTCCGGATCGTTTTCACCGGATTCCCAGTGGCGTTGGGGGCAAGCCTCAACCGGCTTGTCGTCGAAGCGTCCGTCGCGCCGTTTCTCATCGGACGATCCTCGCCTCACAGCGCCTTCCGCGCCAGCTCCGCTCCTGCGGCTAGCGCGTCAAGTTTGGCGTAGGCGATCTCCGCCGCCATCGGCGCCATGCCGCAATTGGTGCATGGGAAGAGCCGCTCGGCGGGCACATACGGGAGCGCGGCGCGGATGGTCGCGGCCACCTCGTCCGGCGTCTCGACCACGTTCGAGGCGACGTCGATGCAGCCGACGAGCACGTCCTTGCCCTTGAGCAGCCCGATCAGCTCGATCGGAACGTGCGAATTGCGGCATTCGAGCGAGACCTGGCCGATCCGGCTCTTCGCCAGCGCCGGAAAGGTCTCCTCATATTGGCGCCAGCGCTCGCCGAGCGTCGCCTTCCAGTCGGTATTGGCCTTGATGCCATAGCCGTAGCAGATGTGGACGGCGGTCGCGCACGCAAGCCCCTGCGCGGCGCGCTCGAGCGCGGCGACCCCCCAGTCCTGAACGTCACGCATGTAGACGTTGAAGGCGGGCTCGTCGAACTGGATGACGTCGACGCCGAGCGCGGCGAGCTCGCGCGCCTCCTCGTTCAGCGCCGCTGCGAAGGCGTGCGCGAGCGTCGGCCGGTCGCGATAGTGTTCGTCGGCGATGGTGTCGACGATGGTCATCGGACCGGGAAGGGTGAACTTGAGCTTGCGCCGGGTGTGGGCGCGAGCCGCGGTCGCCTCGGCGCGATGGACGGAACCCTTGCGGCGGATGGGGCCGGTCACCGTCGGGACCTCGGCCTTGTAGCGGTCGGCGCGGATGCCGATCGTCTGCCGGCGGGCAAAATCGATGCCGTCGAGATTGGCGAGAAAGCCGTGGACGAAATGGATGCGCGCCTGCTCGCCGTCGCTCACGATGTCGATTCCCGCGTCCTCCTGTTTCTTCACTGCGAGGATCGTCGCGTCGATCTTGCCCGCCGCGAGCGCTTAGCCTTCGAGCCTCCAGGCGGGCCAGAGCTTTTCAGATTCAGCGAGCCACGAGGGCTTCGGCAGGCTGCCGGCAATGGTGGTTTCGAGCATGCCCGATCCTTAGAACCTTATTCGTGTCGACGGCGCCGTGGCGATCCAGAGCCCCCGCCGCTCTTCCCGGCGATCTCTGGATTGCTTCGTCGCTGCGCTCCTCGCAAAGACAATTCCATGCCTCTCCTGAACGGGAAAGGGGCTACCCCGGCTTATAGTCGCGGGTCGCCTCGGGATCGTCGCTCGCGTAAGGCAGCGCCATCAGCTCTTTCCACGCGGCCTCGGGAATCGGGAAGTTCGCCCAGTCGAGCGTCTGCTGGACGCGCTCGGGCCGGGTCACGCCGCAGATGGTCGACGCAACGCGCGGATCGCGGATCGAGAACTGGAGCGCCGCCGCGCCGGGCGGAACGCCGTGTCGCGCGCAGATCGCCTCGATCCGGCGGATCGGCTCGAGCGCGGCGTCGGACGCCTCCTGATAAACATAGCGCGGGTATTCGCTCGACCCCTTGGCGAGGACGCCGCTCGCGTAAGGCGCGGCGTTGAGGACGGCGATGTCTCGCGAGCGCGCGAGATTGAGCATCGCGTCGGCGTTGCGGTTGGCGAGGGTGAAGCGGTTGTGGGTGATGAGGGCGTCGAAGTCCCAGTCGGCAAGGAGCGGCATCATCTGGGCCACGGTCCCGGCGGCGAGGCCGACCGCCTTCGTGAGCCCCTCTTCCTTGATGCGGAAAAGCTCGCCAAGCGCGCCGTCGCGCGCGGTCGCCTCCTTGAACGAGCGGGCGTGCTCGGGATCATGCAGATGCAGGAGGTCGACGCGCTCGAGCCCGAGCGCTTTGAGGCTCTGCTCGAACGAGCGGCGCGCCTGCGCGGCGTCGAAGCGATTGTCCTTGAGATCGCGGTCGAGCTTGGTCGAAAGAACGAAGCCCGGCGGCAGGCCGCCGCGCTCTCGGATGACGGCGCCGATCCGCTCCTCGCTCCGGCCCATGCCATAGAGCCGCGCCGTGTCGATGAGATTGGCCGGGCCGCCGAAGATCGCCAGCACCGTCGCCTTGGCCCGCTCCGCATCGACGCCGTAGCCGTAGGTGTCGGGCATGTCGCCCAGCCCCGAGGTTCCGAAGCCGAGGGGCGTGACCATGAGGTCGCTGCGGCCGAGCCTGACCTTCTTCATGACGCCTTCGCTCATCGCGCGCTCCCCCGTTCGATTGCCGGCGCATGCCTAGGGCGCCGGCGACACGGCCGCAAGGGCGGGCGCCCGTCGCCCACCGCCCCCTCCACCACGCTTCGCGTGGTCCCCCTCCCCCGCTTCGCGTGGGAGGATAGGCGCCATCCTCCCCTGCGCTTCAGCGCGGGGGAGGGGACCGTCCGAAGGACGGTGGTGGGGGCAGACGCCCGACATTCAGCCGCCCGGCGCCGGGCAGCGGTCGAGGCTCGGGAGATCGGCGTCGGCGGGATAGAGCGCCATCAGCTTCAGCATCACGCCGTTCGTCCAGCCGAAGCCGTCCTGGGTCGGATATTCGCCGCCCCCGCCGGGCCTGTCGCTTGCGACCACGTCGTATTTTTCGACGAGCTTGCCGGTTTCGCGATAGACGCGCTCGACATTCAGCATGAAGCGGCAGGCGATCGCCTCGGCGAGCCGGTCGCGGCCATAGGCCCGGAGCCCCTCGACCGCGATCCATTGCAAGCGGCGCCCAGCCGTTCGGCGCATCCCATTGCTGCCCGGTGTCGACCGGCGTCGCGACGATCCCGCCGGGCGCGAGCAGGTCGCGCTCGGCCGCCGCGGCGACCGACGCCGCCTGCTCCTCGCTCGCGGCGCGCGTGAACAGCGGATAAAGCGTCGCGGCGCTGACGCGGCCGATGCGGGCCTTCGCCGTCCAGCGATAGTCGAGATAGACTCCGCGCGACGGGTCCCAGAGCGTGCGATCGAGCGCGGCGAGGCGGGCCTCGGCGCGGAGGGCGAAATCGGCGGCGCAGTCGCGGTCGCCCGAGCGCTCGCAGCCGGCGCGGATCGCCTTCTCGAGGCCGAACATGAGCGCGTTCAGGTCCACCGGGACGATCTCGGTCGTGTCGATCGTGCCGAGCGTCCGCCCGTCGGCGAACCAGCGCGAGCTGAAGTCCCAGCCGCTCTCGGCGGCGGCGCGAATATCGCGCCAGGTCGTTTGCGGCGGGCGGGGAGTCGAACGCGCGAGGGCGACGTCCTCGGCGTAGGATTCGTCGCGCGGCGCGTCGCTGTCGTCAAAGTAGCGGTTGAGGATCGAGCCGTCGTCGAGCCTGACCACGCGGCGATGCGCCGCGCCCGCCGCCAAGTCCTCCGCGCCCTCCATCCAGAACGCGTATTCGCTCTTCAGCTGCGGCAGAAAGCGGGCGTAGGCCGCCGCTGGGTCGCCGGGAGCGAGAAGCGCGACCATGGCGAAGAAGAACGGCGGCTGGGAACGGGAGAGGTAGTAGGAGCGGGTTCCGTTGGGGATGTGACCATAGGCGTCGATGAGAAAGGCGAAATTCCCCACCATGTCCTCGAGCAGGTCCGACCGGCCGCTCTCGGCGAGGCCGAGCATGGTGAAATACGAATCCCAGTAATAAAGCTCGCGGAACCGCCCGCCCGGAACGACATAGGGACGCGGCAGCGGCAAGAGCGACGAATAGGGCGGCGCCGACGGCGTATCGCGGGTCAGGATTGGCCAGAGCTCGCCGATGTGCTGACGGATCGGCTTGGGCTCGGAGGCGACGACTGACGCCGCGGGCCCGGCTGGCAGCGCGAAATGCGCGGCGACGAAGCGCTCGAGCGCTTGCGGCGTCGCCGGCCTCTCGGCGCGGTAGAGCGCAAGGATCTCGTCGGGCGGCGATTTCGCCGTGGCGTCGGCGAATTCCTTGCTGTCGGGAAAGATGCGCTGAAGCTCGACGTCGGCGTAGAGATCGCCGAACTCGACCTGCGGCGGCTGGGGCCGCTCGAGCGCCAGCGCCGCGCGGGCGACGAAGAAGACCGCGGCGAGCGCGAGGCGGACGCGCGTCTTCATGCACCCGCGGGAATGAGATAGCTCGCGAGATGGGCGTCGAGCGCGGCCATCGTCGTTGCGTCGGCGGGGGCGGCGCGGAAGCCGATAAAGCCGTCCGGCCGCACGAGAACGGCGCCGCCGCCGGGCGCGCCGGCCTCTTTGGCGTCGAATCCGTGATCCGATCCGTCCACAATATTGACGAGGCCGCCCCAGCGCGCGTGCATCCGCTCCAGCCCCGGCGGGCGCCCGAACATGATGAGATGGTGGCTCTCGCCGCTTAGCCTCAGGTTGCCGGGGAAGCGTTCGCCTGGCGCGGGCTTGACCCAGGGGCCGTCGCCGGCCAGGCCGACAAGCGGGCTTCCGGCGTAGGAGACGTCGAGCATCGTCCGTCTGCGGGTGGCCTGTGCGATCTGATCGGCCGTCGCAGGGTCCAGCTTCGGCGCGCCGCCCTTGACGCATTTCGCGACGAGGCCCGCGACATGGGTATGCATGTCGTTCGACACGTCGAGCGCGTGGCGGTCCGCGAGGCCCCGCTCGATCGCGTAGCTCGCGAGCAGCGAAGGCTTGGCCGCGCCGCGCGCGACGAGAGCGAGTTTCCACGCGATGTCGGCCGCATCCATGAAAGCCGCATTGATTCCCTCTCCGCCGAGAGGGCTCGACATATGGCCCGAGTCGCCGAGCAGGAAGCGGCGGCCATCGGCCAAGGTCTCGGCCACGCGCCGGTGCATCTTGAAGTAGGAGACCCAGCGCAAATCGCCGAGGCCCGCGTCGGCGCCGACCAGCGCGTTGACCCTCGCGCCAAGCTCGACGACGCTCGGCGGATCGTCGCGCGCGTCGTCCGGGTCGCGGCTGACGAAAAGAAGCCAGCGATCGTCCGGCAGCGGCGCGAACAGGACGAAGCCGGCGGCGCCGACAACGACGCGGACGGTTTCGGGCGGAATGCTAAGGCCAATCTTGACGTCGGCGACCACATATCGCCCGCCATAGGTCTCGCCGACGAGATGCTCGTTCATGGAATGGCGGGTGACGTCATGCGCGCCCCCGGCGCCGAGCAGATATTGCGGCTCAACCACCTCCGTCCGGTCGTTCGCCTTGAGCGTCACTCGCAGAGTCCGGGTGTCCGCGTCGATGGCGACGACTTCGGACCCGTATTCCACCTTGACTCCGCGACCGGCCAGGTGATCGCGCAGAATCTGCTCCGTGCGCCATTGCGGCTGACTGCACTGAAACTCATAGCGGCAGCCGACGCCGCCAAAGTCGGAGGCGGCGATCTGCTGCATGCCTGGGCCCATAAGCTGGGCATGCTTGATATGGACGCCGGCGGCCAGGAACGGCTCCACCAGACTGGCGCGGTCGAGAATCTCGAGCACCGCCGGCTGGAGCGCGGTCCCGCGGGTCTCGTGATGGGGCGCGAGCCTCTGCTCGACGATGCGCGGCTTGACGCCATGGCGCATGAGTTCGCAGGCCGCGAAGAGGCCGGCGGGGCCGCTGCCAACGATCAGCACTGAGGGAGACGCGCGGTCCGCCATGTGGCCGAATCCTGTCCGGGGCCTTATCCGAGGCGACCGCTGGCGGGGCCGGATTTGGCCAATTCCCCAAGGGTATCGACAACATAGGCCTCGGCTTCTGGACGAGTGGCGAAAAACCGTTCCTGGATAATCTGCCCTTCGGTCGAGATGACAGCCTTGAACGGCATGTCCTGGGTGGGAGTTTCGACGACCTCGCCGGTCGCGCTCCCGGTCGCCGGGCGCTCGCCCACGCTGTCGGTGTTGCTCAGTTCGGCCAGCGTCGCGACGAGGAACAACTCCGCCGCGTGGCGGGAGGCGAAAAAACGCTCCTGGACCACCTTCCCCCCGGCGGAAATGACCGCCTTGAAGGGCATGTCCTGGGTCGGGCTCTCGATCACTTCACCTCTGGCGTTCGCCATCGCTTCGACGCTCCCTCGCTCCTGCCCGATCATACCGGACGCCGGAGGCCGAAGCGAGCGCCGTTCGCGGCCCCGCTTATGGCTGGATACCCGCCTTCGCGGTTATGACAATGTCACTTGCATAATGAAAGTGACTCGGCTATACGCTCGCCATGCAGCGGACCCGCTTCACCACGATGGACTGCCCGATCGCCCGCAGCCTCGACCGGGTCGGGGAATGGTGGAGCATGCTCGTTCTGCGCGACGCGCTTGGCGGCATGACCCGGTTCGAGGAATTCCAGAAGAGCCTCAAGATCGCCCCCAACATGCTGACGCGGCGGCTCAATGCGCTTGTCGAGGCCGGAATGATGGAGCGGCGCCGCTATAGCGAGCATCCGCCCCGGCACGAATACGTGCTCACTGAGCGCGGGCGGGATTTCCGCCCCGTCCTGATCGCGCTCCTGGCTTTCGGCAACCGCCATTTCGCCCCCGAAGGGGAGAGCGTATCGCTCGTCGATTCTGTCTCCGGCGCGCCGGCCGACCCGGTGCTGGTCGATCGCCTGAGCGGCCGGCCGCTCATCTCTCCCGAGTTCGAACTGGCGGCCGGGCCGGCGGCGAGCGAGGCAAGCAAGGCCCGAATGGCCGCGCGGGCCGCGCGGCTGGCCAAGATGCGCGCCTGAACCGATGTCCCCGATGGAGGCCGAGCGATGAACGCGCAAGTCATGAGTGTCGCTCGCCTCGGCGCCGCGACCCCCGCGCCGGCGGCGGGACCGATGAACGCGCGGACGCTGATGCTGCTGACCGCCCCGATCACGCCGACGCTCATCAAGCTCGCCTGGCCGAACGTCCTGGTGATGCTGGCGCAGGCGTCGACCGGCCTGATCGAGACCTGGTGGGTCTCGCATCTGGGAACCGACGCGCTGACCGGAATGGCGCTCGTCTTCCCCGGCTACATGATGATGGCGATGCTGTCGGCGGGCGCGGTCGGCGGCGGCATATCGTCGGCCGTGGCTCGCGCGCTCGGCGCCGGCCGGCGGTCGGACGCCGACGCGCTCGTCGCCCATGCGCTCATCATCAACCTCGCGCTCGGGCTCGCGACCTCGGCCCTGTTCCTCGCCTTCGGGCGCGAGCTTTACGCCGCCATGGGCGGCCGCGGCGCTTCGCTCGAGGCGGCGATGCAATATTCGAACGTCGTCTTTGCCGGCAACATCCTGGTGTGGCTGATGAACGGACTCGCCAGCGTGGTGCGCGGGACCGGCAACATGCTGTTTCCGTCGATGGTCGTCTGTGCAGGCGTCACGGCTCTCATTCCGCTGTCGCCGTTGTTCATTTTCGGTTTCGGCCCGATCCCGGCGCTCGGCATCGCCGGCGGCGGGGTCGCGGTCGTGGCGACGACCGCGCTGATGGCGGCGATCCTGGCCTGGTACGTTCTGAGCGGCAATTCGATCGTGCGCCTGCGCCTCGACCGCCTGCGGCCCGCTTTCTTCGCCGACATCCTGCGCGTCGGCGCGGCCGGCTCGCTCTCCACCCTGCAGACGACCTTGACCGTCGCGCTGACCACCGGCCTCGTCGGCGCGGCGGCAGGCCCGCAGGCGGTCGCCGGCTACGGGACCGGCTCGCGGCTCGAATATCTGCTCATTCCCCTGGTGTTCGGCGTCGGCGCGCCGCTGGTCGCCATGGTCGGCGCAAACATCGGCGCGGGGCAGAACCGGCGCGCGCTGCGGATCGCCATGATCGGGGGCGCGCTCGCCTTCGCCGCGACCGAGGCGATCGGGCTTGCGGCGGCGATCTGGCCCTCCGCCTGGCTCAACCTGTTCGGCGACGATCCGACGATGGTGGCGACGGGCGCCGACTATCTGCGCTTCGTTGGACCGATGTATGGGTTCTTCGGCCTGGGGCTCGCCCTCTATTTCGCTTCGCAAGGCGCGGGGAAGCTCCTCTGGCCGCTCCTTGGCGGATTCGTGCGGCTTATCATCGCTGTCGGCGGCGGCTGGCTCGCGCTGAAAGCGACCGGGTCGGTGACCCTGGTGTTCGCCATGCTCGGACTGGCGCTTGCCGCCTATGGCGCAATCGTGGGGATCGCGATCTGGTCGGGCGTCTGGTTCAGGGACGGCGCGGCGACACGATAGGCGCCCTCATCGAGGCGAGGTTCCCGCATCCTTCGCCGGCCGCCTGGCGGCGCCCTCAAAAGGGGCCGATTTGGGCGCAGCCTCAGCTCCGTTGCAGCGTGTGACCTGGCTCGCAGACCGAGACCGCTTCCGGTGATATGATGAGGTCCAAGGCCGCGCGGGTCCGGCGCCGGAGGAGCGAAACATGGGAAGCCCCCCGAATTCCGTCACCGACAATCCACTTGACCACCAGCACGAGGTGCTCGTGGTCAAGCGAGAATTGTCCAAAATCGGCATCTTCCTGGAGGGCTTCGGCATCAATATAACGCGCGTATATTCGAAGCCGCGCCCGTACGGCTTCGACTTCGACTGCGCGCAGGCGGTGAAGCTTCAGGAATTGCTGAAGGGGAAGTCCCAGCTCAATGAGGACACGAAGGACACGGTCGAAGGACGAATCTCCTCCGGAGTGACCAACGGCGTCGGCTACCGGGAAATCGGAACCGGGCCTCGGCTGCACATCGAGATCGACATCGACGGCAAGACCAACCCGTGCAACGTCCACATCGACTCGCACGGATATGTCGTGGGCAAGGGGCAGTACGACTGGAATCGCGGGCTCGAGCACGGATATTGGGATCTTGGGGGGTACTACGCCCCGTTCCTCTATGGCTCTTTTGGCGATCAGGGGCAGGTCGGGCCGGCGATCCGGCCCGTCGTCGGCCCGGACGGGCGGACCCACTGGCTGTTCGGCATCGCGGGGCACTGGTAGGCGGCGCGCGCGGCCCTGAGCCCCGCGGCTCGCCTCACGCCCCGACGGTCGCGATCCTGAGGTTGTTGGTCGCGCCCGGGGTCCCGAACGGCACCCCGGCGACGACGATGATGCGCTCGCCCTCGCCGGCGAAGCCCTCGATATAGGCGTGGCGGCAGGCGCGCTCGGCCATGTCGCGCTCGTCGCGCGCATCGTCGGTGACGACCGGATGCAGGCCCCAGACGACCGACAGGCGCCGCGCCACCGCCTCGATCGGGGTCAGCGCCAGAATCGCCGAGCGCGGCCGCTGGCGGGCGATGCGAAGCCCGGTCGAGCCGGAGCTGGTCCAGGCGCAGATGACCCGCAGATCGAGGGTTTCGGCGACGTCGCGGGTCGCTTCGGCGATCGCGTCGGCCCCGGTCGCTTCCGGCGCGGCGCGCTGCGCCTCGATGATCGAGGGATAGATCCCCTCCGATTCCACTGCTTCCGCGATCCGGTTCATGGTGGCGACCGCCTCGCGCGGATATTGGCCCGACGCGCTCTCGGCCGAGAGCATCACCGCATCCGCGCCCTCGAACACCGCGGTCGCGACATCCGACACTTCGGCGCGGGTCGGAACCGGCGCGGTGATCATCGATTCCAGCATCTGCGTCGCCACCACCACCGGCTTGCCGGCGCGCCGCGCGAGCCGGGTCAGGGTCTTCTGGATGCCGGGCACCCGCTCGAGCGGCATCTCGACCCCGAGGTCTCCGCGCGCCACCATCACGGCGTCGGCGACCGCCATGATCTCGTCGATCCGCTGGACGGCTTGCGGCTTCTCGATCTTGGCCATCACCAGCGCCCGGCCCCTGGCGATCGCCTTGACCTCGACGATGTCCTCCGGGCGCTGCACGAACGAGAGCGCGATCCAGTCGATGTTCTCCTCGAGCGCCGCGGCGAGATCGGCGCGATCTTTCTCGGTCATGGCGGAGGTCGGGATCGTCGTGTCGGGCAGGCTCACGCCCTTCTTGTCCGAGACCCGCCCCGCGACTTCGACCACAGTCGAGGCGCGGCCCGGCATGGCGTCGACGACCTTGAGCAGCACCTTGCCGTCGTCGATCAGAATCCTGTGACCGGGCGCGAGCGAGCTCAGGATTTCGGGATGCGGCAGATAGACGCGCGACGGCCCTCCGAGGGTCGGATCGCCGTCGAGGACGAAATGGTCGCCCTTGCGCAGCTCGGCGCGGCCGCCGGCGAAGGCGCCAAGCCTGAGCTTCGGGCCTTGCAGGTCGACGAGAATGCCGATCGGGCGGTTCACCTCTTCCTCGAGCGAGCGGATCGTCGCCACCCGCTCGCGCATGCCGTCGTGCGAGGCGTGGCTCATGTTGATGCGGAAGACGTCGGCGCCGGCGGCGAAAAGCGCGGCGATGGTCTCGCGATCGTTCGAGGCGGGGCCGAGGGTGGCGATGATCTTGACGCGGCGACGGCGACGGGCCTGCAATGGCGTTCCTCCCGACGGATTTGCGGCGCTTTGGCTCTCCGCCGTTCCATGAGCATGGCCGGGCTGAGGAAGCAAGTCATAGGTGCGCGACGGACCGCGCTGGTCATCGACGTGGGGAGCGGTTCGCGAGCGCCGGCCAGGGCGACCGGAAGGCGGCGAACGACGCGAGGCGGACAGTCGGACGAGAATCCTCGGCTGAACGAGTCCGTGCGGCTTCGACTTCTAGGGGTTCGCCTGGTCGGTCAGCTGCACGGTCCAGCTCTTCGTGTCCTTGCCGGTGTCGACCTCGAAGAAGCCGGTTCGGTCGTAGCCGCGGACGAAGCAATCCTGACGGCCCTGAAATCTTGAACTCGCGATCCGACGTGCACATGAAGGCCTTGCCCTTCCATTCGCCGCCCCGCTCGTCCATCGCGTAGAGGTAGTAATATTGAGCCGCCAGCGCCCCGCGCAGCAGCGTCACGCAATCGAGCGACTTGAGGTTCCACCAGCCTTCGCTGACCCAGCCCTGGCCCTCGGTATAAGCGAGCGCGACGCTGACACGGTTGTTGGTGTTGTTGCACATGCGCAAGTCGGCGCGCGCGGCCTGAGCCGCAAGCAGCGCGGCGCCGAGCGTGAAAAGCGCCACGGTTCGGCGCCGGATTTTGTCCATGATCATGCGGAGAAACTGGTGATTGGCCGCCATATTCGATGCAGGAGCGTCCCTGTCAACCCGCCGCGGGCGTCAAACCTTGCGGTCGGACGGCGAGAGCCGTATCGAGGGCGAAACACAAATCGCGGATGATCAGAGCATGAAACGCCTCGTCCTTTCGTGCCTTCTTGCCGCTTCAGCCGCCTTCGTCGCGTCGGCCCCCGCGCGAGCGGACTTCGCGGAATGCGTCTCCGGCTTGCGGGCGGACGCCGCGCGCGCGGGGATTTCCGCCAAGACCGCCGACGCCGTCTTCAACGGCCTTGAGCCGGACATGAAGGTGCTCGATTTCCAGAAGAGCCAGCCGGAGTTCAAGACGCCGGTCTGGGATTATGTCGACGGCCTGGTCGAGGACGATCGCGTCGCCGAGGGCAAGGCGGCGATGGCGCGGGAAGCCCATGCGCTCGCCCGCGCCGAGGAAACTTATGGCGTGAGCCGGTACATGCTGGCCGCGATTTGGGGCGTCGAATCGAAGTACGGCCAGAACATGGGCCAGCGGCCGCTGGTGCAGTCGCTCACGACGCTCGCCTGCTTCGGCGAACGGGCGAATTATTTCCGCTCCGAATTGATGGCGACGTTGAAGATCATCGATCGCGGCGACGTTCCGGCCGAGAAGCTCAATGGATCGTGGGCGGGCGCGTTCGGGCAGACCCAGTTCATGCCCTCGACCTTCCTTAGGCTCGCTGTCGATTTTCAGGGCGACGGGCGCCGCGACATCGTCGATTCGGCGCCCGACGCGCTGGCTTCGACCGCCAATTACCTCCGCAAGTCGGGCTGGCGTTCCGGGCTGCCGTGGGGCTTCGAAGTCAAGGCGCCGCCGGGCTATTCCGGCCCGTCGGGCCGCAAGGCGAAGCAGTCGATGTCGTTCTGGTCCGCGAAGGGCGTGACTCGCGTCGACGGGCGCCCGCTCGGCGGGAGGCGACGCCGGGCTGCTTCAGCCGGCCGGGCGGGACGGCCCGGCGTTTCTGGTGACGCGCAATTTCGACGTCGTCTATTCCTACAACCCCTCGGAAGCCTACACGCTCGCCGCCTGCGTGCTCGCCGACAAGCTCGCCGGCGGTTCCGGCATCGTCACATCCTGGCCGACCGACGATCCGCTGCTCCCGCTCGAGGGTCGCAAGCAGGTGCAGGCGCTGCTTGCGCAACGCGGCTACGACGTGGGCGGCCCGCCGGACGGCGACATCGGGACCAAGAGCCGAGCGGCGATCGCCGATTTCCAGCAGAAGAACGGGCTCGAGGTGAACGGCCGCGCGTCGGTCAAGGTCCTCGCGGCGCTGAAGAAGTAAGGGCCGACAGTTTCGTCTCACGTCACCACCGTCGGCGCCTTGCGCCCCGTGCGCTTCTCGATCTCGCCCAGGCTTCGCGACAGGGCGATGAGCTCCGCGAGCGCCGCCTGCGTGTCCTGATCGAGCCTGCCCGACGGCGGCTCGTAGTGCTCGACATAGACACGCAGCGTCGCCCCCACCGTACCAGTGCCGCTCAGGCGATAGACGATGCGCGCGCCGCCTTCGAACATGATTCTCACGCCCTGATGGTCGGCTTCGGAATGGTCGACGGGGTCGTGGTAGGCGAAATCGTCCGCCGCCTCGACTTTCAGCGCCCCGAAGCTCTTGCCCGGCAAGGTCTTGGCCGCCGCGCGCAGCGCGTCCATGAGCGCGTTCGCAGCCTTGAGGTCGATCTCCTCGTAGTCGTGGCGGGTGTAGTAGTTGCGCCCGTAGGCGCGCCAGTGCTCGTTGACGAGGTCTTTGACCGAGATGCGGCGCTGAGCGAGGATGTTGAGCCAGAACAGCACCGCCCACACGCCGTCCTTCTCGCGGATGTGGTTCGACCCGGTGCCGAAGCTTTCCTCGCCGCACAAAGTCGCAAGGCCGGCGTCGAGCAGGTTGCCGAAGAACTTCCACCCCGTCGGCGTCTCATACGACTTGATGCCGATCTTGGCGGCGACCCGGTCGCTGGCCGCGCTGGTCGGCATCGAGCGCGCGACCCCGGCGAGGCCCTTGGAATAGCCGGGCGCGAGCGTCGCGTTGGCGGCGAGGATGGCGAGCGAATCGGACGGCGTGACATAGACGCCTTTGCCCAGGATCATGTTGCGGTCGCCGTCGCCGTCGGACGCGCCGCCGAAATCCGGGGCGGTCGGCGCCATCATGAAATCGTAGAGGTCCTTGGCGTAGGTCGGATTGGGGTCGGGGTGATGGCCGCCGAAATCGGGCAAGGGCGTGCCGTTGACGACCGTGCCGGCGCCCGATTTGAGGTCGCCCTCGAAGATCGCATGGGCGTAGGGGCCGGTGACGGCGTGCAAAGCGTCGAAGCGCATCCTGAAGCCGGAGGCGAACAGCGCCCGGATCGCGTCGAAGTCGAACAGCGTCTTCATGAGCGCGAGATATTGCGTCACCGGGTCGACGACCTCGATCTCCATGCCCTCGACCTTGACCGTGCCCAGGCGGTCGATGTCGATGTCCGGCGCGTCGGAGATCTTGTAGGCGGAGATCGTCTTGCTCTTGGCGAAGATCGCCTCGGTGACGTTCTCGGGGGCGGGGCCGCCCGCGCCGATGTTATATTTGACGCCGAAATCCCCCTGCGGTCCGCCGGGATTGTGGCTCGCCGAGAGGATGATGCCGCCGTAAGCGTGGATCCCGCGGATCAGCGCCGAGACGGCCGGGGTGGAGAGAATCCCGCCCTTGCCGACGACGATGCGGCCAAAGCCATTGGCGGCGGCGATCTTGACGACGATCTGGATCGCCTCGCGGTTGTAGAAGCGGCCGTCGCCGCCGAGGACCAGCGTCTTGCCTTGAAAGCCCTCGAGCGAATCGAAAATCGACTGGATGAAGTTCTCGAGATAGCCCGGCCCCTGAAATACCGGAACCTTCTTGCGCAATCCCGACGTCCCCGGCCGCTGGTCGGGGAATGGCTTGGTGGCGACCGTTCGGATCATGGGGCGGCGTCCTCCTTGCGCGCGGGTTCTCTCGGCGGCCTGGGCACTTTAGCGCAACCGCCGTTCTCCGTCATTGCGGGTTTGCCCGCTTTGCAGGAACCCGAGGACGCGCTCGGCCCCGGCGTCATGACTGGCGAAAGGGCGACGGTTCGAGCTTGCCAAGAGCGCCATCCGCTCGCAGGGTGGACCAACCGACAGCAATAGGGCGGATGCCGGGCGAGCGAGCGGGAGGCGCGACATGGCCGTTGCATTGGTCACCGGAACGAGCAGCGGCATCGGGCTGGCGACGGCCGTCGCCCTCGCGCGCGCCGGACATACGGTCGCCGCGACCATGCGAAATCTCGATGGCGGCGCGGAAATCCGCCGAATAGCCGAGGAAGAAGGGCTTCCAATTCATCTGGCCGCGCTCGAGGTCAATGACGACGCTTCGGTTCGCGAGGCCTTCGCCAGGGTCGTCGGGCAGTTTGGGCCGATCGACGTTCTCGTCAACAACGCGGGCATCCCCGGCGGCGGCGTGGTGGAGGAAGCCTCGCTTGAGACATTTCGTCAGGTGATGGAGACCAATTTCTTCGGCGGTCTTCGCTGCATCAAGGCCGTGATTCCGAGCATGCGGGAGCGCCGCAAGGGCGCCATCGTCAACGTCACTTCGATTGCCGGCCGGGTCGCCTTGCCCGCGCATGGCCCCTACGCCGCATCGAAATGGGCTTTCGAGGCGCTCAGCGAATGTCTCGCCCAGGAAATGCGCGCATTCAATGTTCGCGTGGTGATCGTGGAGCCAGGCGTCATCGCGACGCAGATCTTTAAAAAGGCCGCGCCCGTCTCGTCGGGCAGCGCCTATCCGCATGTCAAGCGGCTCCGCGCCTTGCTCGGCGCGTGGCTCGCCAAACGGGCTTCACCTTCCGTTATCGGCGATCTGATCCGGGACATCGTCGACGGCGACAGTTGGCAGCTTCGCTACCCGGCCGGGCCCGGCGCCGACGCGATCATGAAGGGTCGGGCGAACAAAACCGACGAACAGGTCATTGTCGAGGCCGCGCAGAGCGACGAGGAATTTGTCGCCCGGATCAAGCGGGAGTTCGGCCTCGACGTCACGCTCTGACGCGCGGCGAGGATGGCGACGCTGGGTCGGGGCCGCCCCGCAATGCTGGGTCCGGTTCGGCTGAATCGCCGTCGGAAAGACGCGGACCGTCCATTGGCGGACAGGGACCGTTAACGTCTGGAAACGAATTGTGAAACTTTCCTCGCCTATTCTGCGGTATGACGTTGACCGCCTTGGGCTTGAGTTGTTTCCGCGGCGGGGAATCTACACGCATGGCACGCAAATATTTCGGCACTGACGGCATCCGGGGCCGGGCCAACAGCAAGATTACGGCGGACGTGGCGTTGAAGGTCGGCCAGGCCGCGGGCGTCGCTTTTCGCCGCGGCGAACATCGCCACCGTGTCGTCATCGGCAAGGACACCCGGCTCTCGAGCTACATGATCGAATACGCGCTGGTCGCCGGCTTCACGTCGGTCGGCGTCGACGTGCTGCTGCTGGGACCGGTCCCGACGCCCGCGGTGGCGATGCTCACCCGCTCGATGCGCTGCGATCTCGGGGTGATGATCTCCGCCTCGCACAACCCCTACGAGGACAACGGGATCAAGCTGTTCGGCCCCGACGGCTACAAGCTCTCCGACGAGGTCGAGGCGCGGATCGAGGCCCTGATGGACGGCGACGTCGCGCCGATGCTCGCCCGCTCGCCGGACCTCGGCCGCGCCAAGCGCATCGACGACGTCCAGGCCCGCTACATCGAATACGCCAAGCGGACGCTTTCCCGCGAAGTCTCGCTCGAGGGCATGCGGATCGTCGTCGACTGCGCCAACGGCGCGGCTTATAAGGTCGCCCCCGAGGCCCTCTGGGAGCTCGGCGCCGAGGTCATCAAAATCGGCGTCGACCCGAACGGGCTCAACATCAATTTCGAGGTCGGATCGACCGCGCCCGAGGCCTTGGCGCGCAAGGTGCGGGAGATGCGGGCCGACGTCGGCATCGCCCTCGACGGCGACGCCGACCGGATGATCATCGTCGACGAGAAGGGCCACCTGATCGACGGGGACCAGGTAATGGCCGTCGTCGCCGAGAGCTGGCGCGACGAGGGCCGTCTCGCCAAGCCGGGCATTGTCGCGACCGTCATGTCGAACCTCGGCCTCGAACGGCATCTCGCGAGCCTCGGGCTTTCGCTCGAGCGCACCGCGGTCGGCGACCGCTATGTCATCGAGCGGATGCGCGAGAAGGGCTTCAACGTCGGCGGCGAGCAGTCGGGCCACATCATCCTGTCCGACTATGCGACGACCGGCGACGGCCTGGTGGCGGCGCTGCAGGTGCTCGCGGTGGTGCACAAGCTCGGCAAGCCGGTGAGCGAAGTCTGCCGGCGGTTCGAGCCGGTGCCGCAAGTCCTGCGCAACGTCCGTTTCAACGGCGGCAAGCCGCTTGAGAATCCAGCCGTGGCGAAGGCGATCGCGGATGCGACGGCCCGGCTCGGCGATCGCGGCCGGCTCGTGATCCGCCCTTCCGGCACCGAGCCGGTCATCCGGGTCATGGGCGAAGCGGATGACCGGGCGCTGGTCGACACCTTGGTCAGCGACGTCTGCGAGGCGGTCGCGGGAGCGGCCTAGCCTCCGTCCGATCTTCTAAAGCAAGTTGCTCACGCTCGCGAATGACGCTCGTGGTTCGACCCAGATGCAAGTGCTCTCCGCGTCATGGCCGGGGGCTCCAGGGGCGCGGTCGGGCAGGCCGCCGGCCAGGCGACGAC
>CAVXHJ010000028.1:0-156190 GCA_963761435.1 uncultured Alphaproteobacteria bacterium
CTGCTCTTGCATATGCCCCCTCTTTCGCGTAAGAGCCGCCTCCTTGAGAACCGCCCGGCTCGTTAGGGCTGCCGTGGCGGTTTTTTCGCTCGCGCGAACGGGGCCTATGGCCTCGGTAAATTCAAAAGGGCGTCAAGCCTTGAGGAGAGCCAAATGCCCAAGTTGAAGACCAAATCGGGCGCCAAAAAGCGCTTCAAGCTCACCGGGACCGGCAAGGTCGTCTACGCCCAGCGCGGCAAGCAGCACGGCATGATCAAGCGCACGCCAAAGCAGATCCGCGATCTGCGCGGCACGTCGGTTCTGTTCAAGACCGACGGCGAGAAGGTCAAGAAATTCTTTCTGCCGAACGGCTGAACCCTTTTCCCGGAGAATTGAACAATGTCTCGCGTCAAGAGGGGCGTAACGTCCCACGCCAAGCACAAGAAGGTCCTGAAGGCCGCCAAGGGCTTCTTCGGCCGCCGGAAGAACACGATCCGCGCCGCGAAGGCCGCGGTCGACAAGTCGATGCAATACGCCTATCGCGACCGCAAGAACCGCAAGCGCGAGTTCCGCGCGCTGTGGATTCAGCGCATCAACGCGGCGGCGCGCGAGCATGGGCTGACGTATAGCCGGTTTATCTCCGGCCTCGCCGCTGCGGGGATCGAGGTCGATCGCAAGGTGCTGTCCGACCTCGCGATCTCGGAGCCTGCAGCGTTTGCCGCAATCGTCGAGCAGGCGAAAGGCTCGCTGCCCAAGGCGGCATAAGGCGCTCGACAGAACCCTTCTCCCCTTGCGGGAGAAGCCGGCGCGCAGCGCCGGATGAGGGGCGGCGCAGCCCCGAGGCGTTGGCTTAGGTGAGTCTCGTCGCAGACCGAACACACTGTTCGAACGACCCCTCATCCGTCATGCTTCGCATGACACCTTCTCCTGCAAGGCGAGAAGGGGCGGCAACCTGGTGCGAGGCGATCCGCATGAACGATCTCGAGACGATCCTGGCCGAGACCGCCAGGGCTATCGACGGGGCGACCACCGAGCCCGAGCTCGAAGCCGTGCGCATCGCCGCCTTCGGCAAGAAGGGGGCGATTTCGGCCCTTCTCGCCACGCTCGGAAAGCTCGACCCCGACGAGCGCAAGACGCGTGGCGCCGCGATCAACGCGCTCAAGGATGAGGTCACGCAGGCGCTCGCGGCTCGGCGCGCGGTCCTGAAGAGCGCGGCGCTTACGGCGCAGCTCGAGCGGGAGGCGGTCGATGTGACGCTGCCCGTCCGCTTGCCGGGCGTGGAGACTGGACGCATCCATCCGATCAGCCAGGTCATGGACGAGATCGTCGCCATTTTCGCGGATATGGGGTTTTCGGTCGCCGAAGGGCCGGACATCGAGAGCGACGACTATAATTTCACCAAGCTCAACTTCCCGCCCGGCCACCCCGCCCGCGAGATGCACGACACGTTCTTTCTCGCTCCCGACGCGCAGGGTGAGCGAAAGCTCCTGCGCACCCATACGAGCCCGGTGCAGGTCCGCACGATGCTCAAGCAGAAGCCGCCGATCCGCATCATCTGCCCGGGCCGCACCTATCGGCGCGACGCCGACCAGACGCATACGCCGATGTTCCACCAGGTCGAGGGGCTGGTGGTCGACGAGGGCGCGACGCTCGCGAACCTGAAATGGGTCCTGGAGGAATTCTGCAAGGCGTTCTTCGAGGCGCCCCGCATCGGGATGCGCTTCCGCCCCAGCTTCTTCCCCTTCACCTCGCCCTCGCTCGAGGTCGACATCCAGTGCCGCCGTTCGGGCGGGGAGATCCGCTTCGGCGAGGGCGACGATTGGCTCGAAGTCCTCGGCTGCGGCATGGTCCATCCCAACGTGCTTTCGAATTGCGGCATCGACCCCGAGGCCTATCAGGGATTCGCCTGGGGCATGGGGATCGACCGGGTGGCCATGCTGAAATACGGCCTGCCCGACTTGCGCGACTTCTTCGACGCCGACCTGCGCTGGATCAACCACTATGGCTTCAAGCCGCTCGACATCCCGACGCTTGCCGGGGGATTGAGCGGGTGAACGCCGAATAGGGCTTTGGAAGATGGCCTGGATCAAGAATTTCGAGACGCGAGACGGAAGGGGAAAACTCCAACCATCGCAGGTTGTCGCCATGGTCAAAGTCTTTGACCTCACTGACGGCCGCCCCGTGGTGCAAATCGATACCAATGGATCAGCAGACAGGGTCAATCCAGGCAAGCAGAGCCAGACCATCCAACTGGGTCGAGAGGCGGCGAAAGAACTCTTCGACATTCTCCGGCGGACCTATGATTTCAGATGAAGCGAGAGCCACAGCCGGGACGCACCGAGGCGAGTGAATAATGAAATTCACCCTCTCCTGGCTGAAAGACCACCTCGACACTTCGGCTTCGCTTGCCGAAATCGTCGACACGCTGACCCGCGTCGGTCTCGAAGTGGAGAGCATCGACGACCCGAGCCGCAAATACGACGGCTTCGTGGTCGCTTCCGTCATCGAGGCGAAGCCCCATCCCAACGCCGACCGGCTCAAGATCTGCATCCTCGACGCGGGCCACGGCCCGGTGCAGGTCGTTTGCGGCGCGCCGAACGCGCGCACCGGCATGAAGGGCGTCTTCTCTCCGGTCGGCACGTATATTCCAGGCAAGAAGATCACCCTCGCCAAGGGCGTCATCCGCGGCGTCGAGTCGAACGGCATGCTGTGCTCGGCTGCGGAGCTCGAGCTCAGCGACGATCACGACGGGATCATCGAGCTTCCCGACGACGCGCCGGTCGGCGTCGCCTACGCGCGCTTCGCCGGGTTGGACGATCCGGTGATCGACGTGGCGGTGACGCCCAACCGCCCTGACGCAACCGGCGTCGCCGGCATAGCTCGCGATCTCGCGGCGGCTGGACTTGGGACGCTGAAGACGCCCGCGCCCAAACCCGTCGCGGGGGCGTTCGACTGCCCGACCCGCGTCGAGCTCGACTTCGCCCCAGCCGATAAGCGCCTCTGCCCGGCCTTCGCGTTGCGTCTCGTCCGCGGCGTGACCAACGGCCCTTCGCCCGAATGGATGCAGAAGCGGCTGCGAGCGATTGGCCTCCGGCCGATCAGCGCCCTTGTCGACATCACCAACTACATCACCTTCGACCGCGGCCGGCCGCTGCACGTTTTCGACTTCGCCAAGGTCGCCGGCGATCTTACGGTCCGGCGCGCCCGCGCGGGCGAGACCGTGCTCGCGCTCGATGGCAAGTCGTACGCTCTCGATGAGAGCATGGTCGTCATCGCCGACGCGAACGGAGTCGAATCGATCGCCGGAATCATGGGCGGCGAGCATTCCGGCTGCGACGCGACGACGCGCGACGTTCTCATCGAGAGCGCACTGTGGGACCCGACAAATATTGCGCAGACCGGCCGCAAGCTCGGGATCACGACCGACGCGCGCTACCGCTTCGAGCGCGGCGTCGATCCCGAATTCTGCGTGCCCGGATGCGATCTCGCGACCGAGTTCGTTCTTGAAATCTGCGGCGGCGAGCCTTCGCGCATTGTTGTCGCAGGCGATCCCGTAGCGCCGCGGCGCATGATTTCCTTCCCCTATGGGGAAGTGAAACGGCTGCTTGGCGTCGACATCCCGCGCCAGGAGGGCGAGGCGATCCTGTCCCGGCTGGGCTTCGGGGTCGTCGACGGAACGGTCGTGGTCCCTTCCTGGCGCCCCGACGTCCAGGTGAAGGCCGACGTCGTCGAGCAGATCCTGCGCATCGCCGGCGTCGACCGCGCGCCGGCAGCCCCCCTTCCCCGGCTCGACGACGGCGTGGCGAAGCCGGTGCTGACGCTGATGCAGAAGCGGAGCCGGCTCGCCAGGCGCACGCTGGCCGCGCTTTCGCTGCGCGAGGCGGTGACGTGGTCGTTTGTCTCCAAACGGGCGGCGGAACTGTTCGGCGGCGGCTCAGCGACGCTCGCGCTCGCCAATCCGATAGCCGCCGACCTTTCCGACATGCGCCCGAGCCTCATCCCCGGCCTTGTCGCCGCCGCCGAGCGCAACGCGCGCCGGGCCTTGAGCGACGTCGCGCTGTTCGAAGTCGGGCAGATTTTTCTCGGGTCCGGGGAAAACGATCAACGGATCGCGGCCGCCGCCGTGCGGCGCGGCAGGGCCAAGGCTGACGGGGAAGGCCGGCATTGGAGCGGCGGCGGCCTGGTGGACGCCTTCGACGCCAAGCGCGATGCGATGGCCCTTCTCTCTGCCTTCGGCGTGAGCCTCAACGCGGTCCAGGTCGTTCCCGGCGGTCCGGCCTTTCTGCACCCTGGCCGTTCGGCGACGCTGCAATTCGGGCCGAAGACCATCACTGGCTGGTTCGGACAGTTGCACCCGAGCGCTCTGGAGGCGCTCGACGCCGAGGGCCCGATCGTCGCCTTCGAGATTATTCTCGACGCCGTTCCCGCGCCCAAGGCCAGGCCTGCCAAGGGCAAGCCGAAACTCGACCGCTCGGATTTCATGCCGGTCGAGCGGGATCTCGCTTTCGTGGTCGATGCGGGCATGCTTGCCGGCGACATAGTCAAGGCGGCGGAGAGCGCGGAGCGGTCGCTCATCGCAAAGGTCGGCGTCTTCGACATTTACCAGGGGGAAGGTCTGCCGGAGGGCTCCAAATCCATCGCCATCCAGGTCATACTGCAACCCCGCGAACGGACCCTGACCGACGCCGAAATTGACGCTGCGATGTCCAAAATCGTGGCCGAGGTGTCCAGGAGGACGGGCGCAACGCTGCGAAGCTGAACCCGTGGTCATGCGCCTGGCGGCTCTTGCTCTTTGCCTCTCCGTTCTGGCGCCGCCCGGCCTCGCCCTGGCGGAAGACGACCCTTCCTGCGCGCGGTACCAGGAGCCGATGGCCTATAACGCCTGTCTTGCCCGGCGCGGGCCGAAGGCGGGCGACCTCGGGAAGCATTCCGGCGACACCCGACCGGAACAGGCCGGACGGGATCAGGCCAATGGCGGCTCCCGCGCCCCGGGCGCGGCGTTCCGCAATTGGCCGCGCGCCCAGCGCGTCCACGGACGCGTGCACATGGAGTTCCGTGTCCAGTAGTCGCCGCGTGAAGTTTGCGAGCGCGGCGCCCAGCGTGCGGAAATCGCAGGCGCCGCGCTCTACGCCCCGCGCGGTGGGAGATCGGCGCAGGGGGTCCGCGTTTGCCGCCCTGCCCCGGGGCGCAGCGACGCGGAATTGCAATTTCAAACCGAAACCGTGAGGGCCCTGCGGAACATATACTCTGGAGTTCGGGCCGCCGCTGTGACCGGCGTCACACCCCGAGCGCCCCCGCTGGACGGCGCCCCGGGGCGCCGCAAAGCTCCGCGGACCGGCGGACTCGCCTCCCCAATTATGTCAGTGCTGTCTCAGTTGGGCCGCCTCAAAGGCGCTTGACGCCGGGGCGAAGCTCGGCCACCGTCTCGAATAATCATCGGCGAGCGATGATGGTAACGAACACGCTTTCTGCCCACCCATGCTTCAAGACGCTCGATCCTGAATCCTGCCGGGTTCTCGACCGCCATTGCACTTGGCTAAGGACGGTGGCGGGCGCCTGGGTGTTGGGTCAGACGGCCAACGACCACGACGTCTATTTCGTCATGAGCGGCCGGTTGAGAGCCGTGCTCCACGGAGTGCGGCAGGATCTCATATTCAGCGATATGGAAGCAGGCGCATTCTTTGGCGAACTGGCCGCGCTCGACGGCGGCACCCGCTCGCTGAGCGTCTTTGCGGTCAATGACTCGGTCGTGGCCAAAATGCCGCGCGCGGTCTTCGTTGAGACGATGTTCACGCACCGCCCCCTCGGCGAGGCGGTCGTCGCGGCGCTCGTTGCGCGCAATCGCGCGATGACGCGCAGGGTCGGCGAACTTGGCGCGCTTGACGTTCGGAGCCGCGTCCACGCCGAGCTTTTACGCCTCGCGCGCCCCGATCGCGAGGATCCGAAGCGCGCGATCATCCTTGCGCCCCCGAATCAGTCCGAACTCGCGTCGCGGATCAACACGCGGCGGGAAACCGTGTCGCGCGAGATCAACGCGATGGAGCGCGAGGGACTGATCGAACGCCGCCGGGGCGCCATTGTCATCACCGACGCGCTGCGGCTCAGCGCCAGGCTCGAGGCGGCAGCCATTTCCTAGACGGTCGACGCCAAGTGGAAGGCAAGATCGCTCATCCTCCCTTCGCTTCATGGGCGCCGCCTCCGCGGCTTTCCCCGGCAAAGCGTCGTAGAGGAAGTCGCGACGCCCAAGTCGCCCGTGGACCAATTCTTCCAGTACGTGACAGCAAATCCTGTCTCTAGACATCGACAAAAACAGGACTGTTCTGACGGTTAGCGCAATAGGCTCCGACTTGCATGAATTCGATTTACGACTAATGATTGCGCAAATCTGCGGGGCGATTGGAAAAGACTAATGTACTGCGCGAAATGCAGTCGCCATTACGGGCCGGGCGAGAAAGCATGCGCGACCTGCGGCGCCGCGCTCCAAAAGCGGGCGCCGCGCAACCCAAGGGTGAACTCGGAGGCCCGCGGGCCGGAGCGCCGGCCAATGACCGGCCTGTTCTCCGACTTGGTCGACTCGGTCGGCCTGTCGCTGAACCTCGACGCCGAAGAGGTGATGAGGATCGTCGACGCCTATCACAAGCTTTGCGATGAAATCGTCGCCGAACATGGCGGATACCTCGAAAGCTTCATGGGCGATGGCGTCCTGGCCTATTTCGGCTATCCGCGCGCCAACGAGGATGACGCGGCCAACGCCGTGACAGCCGGGCTCGCGATCATCGAGGCGATCCGCCGCATCGATGTGTCGCGGGAGGCGCCTCTGCAGGCGAGGGTCGGGATTGCGACGGGTCTGGTCGTGGTCAGCGACCGCGTCAGCCTGGCGAACAAGCGAAGGTCGCAGATCGTCGGCAAGATGCCGAACCTTGCCGCTCGGCTCCAATCCGTGGCGCGCCCCGGGACGGTCGTCATCGCCGACGCGACGCGACACGTGACGCGCGGCGCCTTCACTTACCGTGATCTCGGCCCGGTCGCCCTCAAGGGCTTCGGGGAGCCTGTCCAGATCTGGGAGGTCGGACAGCCCAATGCTGAGGAGAGCCGCTATCGCGCCCGCCTGCAGGGTGAGCCGCTCACCTTCGTTGGACGCAAGCGCGAGCTCGACAAGCTTGTCGAGCGCTGGACGAAGGCGCGGGGCGGAAAAGGTCAGGTGGTCCATCTGATCGGCGAGGCCGGGATGGGCAAGTCGCGCCTGACGGAGACGCTCGAGGAGCATATCGGCGCCGACCGGCACGTGCGAGTTCGCTGGTTCTGCTCGCCGCAACACGTGGAAAGCGCATTTCATCCGGTCATCGATCATTTGCAGAGAGCGGCTTCCATCGACCGAAACGATCCCCCCGCTGCGCGGATCGCCAAGCTGCGCCGGCTGGTCGGCGAGTCCGGAAGCAGGGATGAGACCACGCTGGGCGCTCTGGCCGCCCTCCTGTCCATTCCGCTGGGCCAGCCCTCGCCGCTCGACGTGATGACGCCCGAGAAGCGCAAGCAGGTGACCTTGGAGGCGCTGATCGAGCAGTTCCGCAAGCTCAATGACGCGGGTCCGATCTTGATGATCGTCGAGGACGCCCATTGGATCGATGCGACCTCGCTCGAGCTGCTCGAACTTACCGTCGCGTCTTGCGATACGCTCCGCGACCTCGTCATCGTGACCGCGCGGCCCGAGTTCAAGCCGCGGTGGACCGAGCTCCCCCATGTCTCCACCGTCTCGCTCGGCCGGCTCGATCCCGATAGTTCCGAAGTCCTGTGCAAGGAAGCAGCGGGAAGCGCGCTTCCGGCCAGCCTCATGGGGCAGATCCTGGAGCGCTCGGACGGCATTCCGCTCTTCGTTCTCGAGCTGACCCGCAACGTCGTGGAATCGCTGCAGTCCGGCGGGGGCGATGCGTCCGACCGAAAGGCGAACGGCGAGACGATGATCCCGCTGTCCCTGCATGATTCTCTGGTTGCGCGGCTCGACCGCCTCGGCGCGGCGCGACAGACGGCCAACATCGGCGCTGTCATCGGACGGCGCTTCGAATACGACCTTATGAGCGCCGTCGCGGCCAAGCCTGAGTCCGAGTTGCGGGCGGACTTGCGCCGTTTGACGCGAGCAGGCTTGCTCACTCAGTCGGGCGTTCCGCCGAACAGCTCCTACCTCTTCCGCCACGTGCTGATTCGCGACGCGGCCTACGACTCGATGCTGCGCGCCGATCGCCAGGCGCTTCACAGCCGGATCGGGGAGACGCTGCTTGCCCGGTTTCCCGATCAAGCCAAGGCTGAGCCGGAAATGGTCGCCTACCATCTTTCGCGCGGCAAGAACGAGATCGAGGCGGCTCCCTATTGGGAGAAGGCGGGGCAGCTCGCCGCGTCGCGGGCGGCCCACAGCGACGCGGCCGCCCGATACCGCGCGGCTCTCGAGATCATTGGGCGGCAAACCCAAGGGCTTGGGCGCGCGCAGGCCGAGCTGCCGCTGCTCGTGCATCTCGCGATCAGTCTCGCCTCGTCGCGCGGATACAGCGACCCGGAGATATTGGGCGTGCTGACGCGCGCCCGCGAGATTTGCGATCTGCTTGGCAACGTCTCGGCGCTGTTTCCTGTCCTGCGCGGCTTGTCGGTGTTTTCGATCGTGCGCAACGACCTTGTGACCGCGGAGGAGCTCGGAATCCGGTGCCTGGCGATCGGCGAGGAGACCGGGCATGTGCCTTTCCTGATCGAGGCCCACCACCAATTGGGCTATGTCTATGGCGGCCGGGGACAATTGGCGAAGTCGCGCTTCCACCTCGAGCGCTGCGTTCAGCTTTACGACGAGAACGAGGGCCGAATCGAGCTCGTGCCGCACGAGCAGGATCCGCGGATGTCCGCATTGTGCGTGTTCGCCAACGTGCTCGAGCTCATGAGCGATACCGAAGCCGCATCGGCGGCCTACCGACGCTCGCTCGATCTCGCGCGCAAGCTTGGCCGCCCTTACGATCTCGCCTATGCGCTGACTTTTGCCGCGTCGCATTCGAACATGATCGGCAACCACCAGGACGCTCACCGGGAGGGCGAGGAGGCGATCGGCCTGGCCCAGACCCATGGCTTCGGGCTCTGGCATCTCAGCGCCACCATTGAAGTCGGGATCGCTTTTGCCGGGCTCGGACGGACCGACGAGGCGATTGCTATCCTCGAACCCTCCCTGGCGAAATGGGCGGCGATCGGCTGCCGCTGCTACACCGGTCAGCGCATCGCCTGGCTTGCCGTTTGTTACGCCGATTGCGGGCGGCTGGACCAGGCGCTGACCACGATCGATATGGCGATCAGCCACGCTGTCGAGGTCGATGACAGGATCGACCTCGCGCGGCTTCACCGGCTCCGGGCCGAAATCATGGCGAAGACGCCGGCGCCCGATCGGGCGGCGGTAGAGCGCGAGCTGCGCGAAGCGATCCTCGTCGCTCAAACGCAGGGGGCGGCGACTCTCGAGGCTCATGCGCAGGCGCGGCTGGAGGAATTCTTCCCCCACCTCGTCGCGGCGCCCCGGCAGGAATCCCCGATGCCGGCGCCTGCGACGTCCTGACGCCGCCTGGAGAGGCGATCTCTAGTCGTTCGCCGCGTCGGCGAGCATGCGCCGCCAGTGCTTGTGTTTCTCCCAGTTCCAGCCCGCCGCCGGCGAGGGCGACACGGTTCCGGCCGCGGCGCTGCAGAAGACGATCCTCAGGCCGGGCGCGAGAACGTCCGGAAGCTTCGGTTCGTCGCACATCAGATCGTCTGGTTGTAGGCGCCGACTTCCGGGTTCTCGCGCAACACGCCGTCGACCGCCTCGAACATCGCGCGCATCCGCGCCTCCGAGACCGGGCTCTCGACCACCACCACAAGCTCCGGCTTGTTGGACGAGGCGCGCACCAGCCCCCACGTGCCGTCCCCGACAGTGACCCTCGCGCCGTTGACGGTGACGAGGTCGCTTATTGGCTGGCCGGCCAGAGGCTCGCCCCGCGCCTGCATCGCCCTGAGCCGCTCGACGACGCGATCCGCGACCGCATATTTGACCTCGTCGGCGCAATGCGGCGACATCGTCGGCGAGCCCCATGTCTTCGGCAGGTCGCGATAAAGATCGGCCATCGACTTTTGCGGGTTCCGGTCCAGCATGTCGAGGATGGCGATCGCGGTCACGAAGCCATCGTCATAGCCTCGCCCCACCGGCGGGTTGAAGAAGAAATGGCCCGACTTCTCGAACCCGGCGAGCGCGTCGAGATCGCGCACGCGCCGCTTGATGTGCGAATGACCGGTCTTCCAGAAGTCGACCTTGACGCTTTGGGCGGCGAGAACCGGATCGGTCGCGAACAGCCCGGTCGACTTGACGTCGACGACGAATGTCGCGCCCTTCCGCTCGCGCGAGAGGTCGCGCGCCAGCATGACGCCGATCTTGTCGGCGAAGATCTCATGGCCCTCGTTGTCGACGACGCCGCAGCGGTCGCCGTCGCCGTCGAAGCCGAGCGCGAGGTCGGCGCCCGTCTGCGTCACTGCCTCCGCCATCGCGTGCAGCATCCGCATGTCTTCGGGATTCGGATTGTAACGGGGGAAGGTGAAGTCGAGATCGCAGTCGAGCGGAACGACTTCGACGCCGAGCGCGCCGAGGAGTTTTGGCGCGAAGGCGCCGGCCGTGCCGTTGCCGCAGGCGGCGACAACCTTGAGGCTTCGGCTCAACTTCGGGCGATGGGTCAGGTCGGCGAGGTAGCGGGCGGGAAAATCGCCCACGAATTCGTAGCCGCCGCCGGCCTCATACGGGCTGTCGCCGGCGATGACGATGTCGCGCAGCCGCCCCATCTCCTCCGGCCCGAACGTCACTGGCCTCGCCGCGCCCATCTTGACGCCCGTCCAGCCGTTGTCGTTGTGGGACGCGGTCACCATCGCAACAGCCGGCGCATCGAGCGCGAACTGGGCGAAATAGGCCATCGGCGTGATCGCGAGGCCGATGTCGCGCACTCGCGCCCCGCCGGCCATCAGCCCCGCGGTCAGCGCGAGCTTGATCGAGGCCGAATAGCTGCGGAAGTCATGGCCGACGACGATCTCGCGCTTCACCCCGAGCTCGGCGAGCAAGCGCGCGAGGCCGAGCCCCAGCGCCTGCGCGCCCATCAGGTTGATCTCCTTCTCGAAGATCCAGCGGGCGTCATATTCGCGAAACCCGGTCGGCTTGACCATCGGCCGCGATTCATAGGCGTAGGTGTTGGGCGAAAGTAGCGGCGACGGTTTGGGGAACACGCGCGCCTCGAGCATGGCTGGCGAACGGAGGCTCACCCTTAGAGACGATGCCTCGCGGAGGCAAGGCGATGGGTCGGCCGCCCAGCGCCGCAGGGCTTGAAGCCAATGGACTTTCGCTCCCGATCGGATAGTGGCAGTATCGGTTCACGTAAGCGTGATGTCGCCTTGCCGAGGGGCGCCGGGAGGAAACCATGCTGCTGGCGATGAACCGTCGTCTGCGACGGACACAGGGCTTTCTCGCGGTCGCTTTCGCCGCGGCGCTCGTGATCGGCCCTGACCTCGCAGAAGCGCAGGACGCAGGAGGCGCGCCGCCCGCGACCCCGCCAGCCGCGACAGACGCTCCGCCATCCCCGACGCCTGCGGCTCCGCAATCCCCGACGCCGCCGGCCGCCGCCACCGAGGCGCCGGCCACGCCCGCGCCGCCGCCCGCCGCTGCTGAGGCGCCGGCCGCGCCCGCGCCGCAGGCCGAGCAGCCAGCGCCCGAGGCCGACCGCTTCTCGCAAGACGAATTGCGAAAGCTGCTCGCGCCGATCGCGCTCTATCCTGACGCTCTTTTGGCGCAAATGCTGCCCGCGGCCGCCTATCCGCTCGAAATCGTCCAGGCGCAACGCTGGCTCGACAAGAATCCGAATCTTGTGGCCGCCAATGATTTTTCCGGGATCGACAATCAGAAGTGGGACCCCGCAGTCAAGGCGTTGGCGCGGTTCCCCGATGTCATTCGCAGGATGAGCCAGGATCTCAATCGGACCACCGACCTCGGCGACGCGATCGTGAATCAGCCGCAGGACGTCGCAGCCACGATCCAGCAATTGCGCGCAGAGGCTGAAAAATCGGGCGCGCTCAAGTCGAACGCCCAGCAAACCGTGAAGCGCGTGGGTTCAGGGCCCCCTCCAAGCGGCGGAGCAGCGCCTCAGGGCGGGGGCGGTGGCGGCGTGGTCGCTCCCCAGGGCGGAGGGAACTACATCGCGATCGAGCCGACCGATCCGACGATGTTGTATGTCCCGACCTATGACCCTAGCGCGGTGTGGGGCGGATACCCGGTCGCCGGGCCGCTCTTGACCTGGGGCGCGGGCATCGCGCTCGGCGCGCTGGCCACTGGCGCCTGGTGGAACTGGGGAAGCGGAGCGTTCTACCCGGGCTGGGGCGGCGCGTACGGCGGCTATCCGGGCTGGCGCGGGGGGGCGATCAATACCGGCAACGTCAACGTCGGCAACAACGTCAACGTTGGCGGCGGCAACTGGCGCCCGAACGGCAACTATCGCCCGGGGCAAGGCAGCAAGCCGGGGATCGGCAATCGGCCGGGTGGCCGTCCGGGCGGCCCCGGGCGTCCTGGCGGTCCCGGAGGGCCCGGCCGCCCTGGAGGTCCGGGCGGTCCGGGAGGCCCCGGAAACCGTCCGGGCGGGCCCGGCGGCCCCGGTAATCGTCCGGGAGGGCCCGGAGGTCCCGGCAATCGTCCGGGGGGTCCGGGCGCAGGCAACCGTCCCGGCGGTCCGGGAACGGGCAATCGACCCGGCGCGGGAGGCCCTAATCGTCCCGGTGGCCCCGGAGCAGGCAATCGTCCGGGCCACGGCAATCGCCCCGGTCAAGGCAATCGTCCGGGTGGCGGACGCCCCGGCGGCGCCCATCGCCCCGGTGGACACCCGGGCGGCGGGCGGCCCGGCGGCTTCCCGGGCGGCGGCCATCGCCCGGGCGGCGGGCATGGCGGGTTCCCGGGCGGGGCTCGGCCGGGCGGCGGCTTCGGCGGCGGCGGCCCGGGCTTCGGGGGCGGCGGGCGGCCGGGCGGCGGGTTCGGCGGTGGGGGCGCTCGACCCGGCGGCTTCCACGGCGGCGGGCATCGCGGCGGCGGCGGCCATCGTGGCGGAGGCGGCGGCCGGCGGCGTTCCGACCTCAGGCTCAAGCACGATCTCGCTCTGCTCGGGCGGCTCGACGACGGTCTCGGCTATTATCGCTTCGTGTACAACGGCGGCCACACGGCCTATGTCGGAGTGATTGCGCAGGAGGTCGAAGCCGTGATGCCGGAGGCCGTGACCCATGACGCGGATGGCTACATGCGTGTTTCCTACGACATGCTTGGACTGCCGTTCGAAACCTACGCGCAATGGGTCGCGACCGGCCGGCGTTTGCCGAGCGTGACGCCCCTCAGGCGGTGACGCCTCCGACGCAGAGGCTTCCGACGCGTCGGGCTTGGGGCTCGACCGAGAAAGAGAAATCTCGGCGCCTGCTTGTGATAATCAGAATCCTGTGCTAATGTCCGTGATCTCGAAATCGGAACCGGCGAGCGGGGAGGCGCCGGCGCAGCAGACAGGTTTAACCTCGAAGAATTGTTTAATGGCCTCGGAGCATCGTTTGGGCCCCTCCGCTCAGGAGATTCCAGGCGTAAACCTTTGAAAAGTCTTGATTGAGGGGTTTGGATTCCCTTCCGCCTGATTTTGATTCCTTTCCGCTTTTGTTTTGATTCCCTTCCGAAAATTTGGATTCCTTTCCGCCGGCTTAGTAAGCCCTTCCTCACTTTAATACATGACCACGCTGCGAATTCCTTCGCCCTTGTGCATCATCTCGAACCCCTTGTTGATGTCCTCGAGCTTCAATCGGCTGGTGATGAGCGGGTCGATCTGAATCTTGCCCGCCATGTACCAGTCGACGATCTTGGGCACATCGGTGCGCCCGCGCGCGCCGCCGAACGCCGTCCCTTTCCACACGCGCCCTGTCACCAACTGGAACGGCCTGGTTGCGATTTCCTGTCCCGCGCCGGCGACCCCGATGATGATCGACTGTCCCCAGCCGCGGTGGCTGCATTCGAGCGCCTGGCGCATGACCGTGACGTTGCCGGTACAGTCGAAGGTATAGTCGGCGCCTCCGATCTGGTCGGCGCCGCGCTTCGTCATGTTGACGAGATGGGGGACGAGGTCCTTGCCGACCTCGGCCGGGTTGACGAAATGCGTCATCCCGAAACGCTCGCCCCACGCCTTCTTGCGGTCGTTGGTGTCGACGCCGATGATCATGTCGGCGCCGGCCAGCCGCAAGCCCTGGATGACATTGAGGCCGATCCCGCCGAGCCCGAAGACGACCGCTGTCGCGCCGGCCTCGACCTTGGCGGTGTTGAGCACGGCGCCGACCCCGGTGGTTACGCCGCACCCGATGTAGCAAATCTTGTCGAACGGCGCGTCGGAATTCACCTTCGCCACCGCGATCTCCGGCAGCACCGTGAAGTTCGCAAACGTCGAGCAGCCCATGTAATGGAAGATCTTGTCCTTGCCGCGCGAGAAGCGCGAGGTCCCATCGGGCATCAGCGCCCTGCCCCTGTGTGGCGCGAATTGCCGTGCAAAGGTTGGTCTTGCGCGACAGGCATGATGGGCACTGGCGGCATTCGGGGGTGTAGAGCGGGATGACGTGGTCGCCCTTGCGGACGCTCTTCACCCCGGCGCCGACTTCGACGACGACGCCCGCGCCCTCGTGGCCGAGAATCGCCGGAAACAAACCTTCCGGGTCCGCGCCGGACAGGGTGAAATCGTCGGTGTGGCAAATGCCGGTCGCCTTGACCTCGACCAGAACCTCGCCTTCACGCGGGCCTTCGAGATCGACCTCGGCGACTTCGAGCGGCTTTCCTGCGGCGACGGCGATGGCGGCGCGGGTCTTCATGGGCGTGCTCCCTGATTCAACGAAGCGATTAAAGCCGAGAACCAGTGGCGCGCCAAGGCCAGCCAAATGTAGGCCGACACCGTCCTTTTGGCTAAGCGCGTTCGTCGTGGTCGCCAATGAACGCGGGCGATTGAGACTTGCCATAAGAAATTCATGCCACTAGCGTATGCGCTAGTTCTTGCGGCAACGGCGCGCCCGCCGCAGTATGGACCGATTGGTTCGAGTTGAGGAAGGGCGATTTGGGCCCTTTTGTATACATTTCGCTTAGAATGAGTTACGGGCTCCCGCATACACAGAACGTGAGCTTTTTCAGGAGTGATTCGTCAAACGGAGCGGCCCAAGGAAGCCTACCAGCGTCTCGGCGCGCAACGAGTGACGGAGTTCGACAATGTTCTTATCCGACCTGCGCACGACTGGCGTCCTGGCGGTTGTGCGGCGCGAACTCCGGCCATTGTTCACGGAACTGCGCCGTCTTTATTTCAATAAGCTATGGGGAATGGATATTGGACCGGACTGCCGCATCTCTTTTTCGGCAAAATTGGACAAGAGCTATCCGTCCGGCGTTCATATCGGCGAAAGCACAGCGATAAACTTCGGCGCCTGCGTCCTCACCCACGACTACCCGCGTCGGCTGCACATGGACACTTGGATCGGAAAGGAATGCCAGATCGGCGCGCACAGCATCATCATGCCGGGAGTCCGGGTGGGCGACAATTGCGTGGTCGCGGTGGCGAGCGTGGTCATGAAGGACGTGCCATCGAATTGTCTCGTCTCCGGCAATCCGGCGCGCATCATGGAGAAGGGCATCCAAACCGGGCGATGGGGAATCATCAATCGGATGGTCCGGCCCGACTTCGGCGCTGCTTCGTCCACGCCCGACGAAAAAGCAGCCTCGTGAAGCAGACCGGCGGCCCGATTTGACTCGCGCGCGGATCCAATGACCACCATCGATTTGAGCGGCCGAGTAGCGGTCGTGACAGGCGCGTCGCGCGGCATTGGCCGGGCCGCCGCGGAAGGCCTGCTCAAGGCCGGGTGCAGTGTGGTGCTGAACGCACGCGCTTCGAACGAGGCGTCGGCCAGTTTTGCCGAGTTGGAGTCCGCCTACCCAGACCGTGTAACGGCGGTCTACGGGTCGGTGGCGGACAGCTCCACCGCCACAGCGCTCGCTCAGAGCGCAATGTCGCGGCACAAGCGCCTCGATATTCTGGTCAACAACGCCGGCATCCTTCGCGACAAGCTGATCGGCATGATCTCAGATGCGGAGATCGACGAGCTCTTCTCCGTGAACGTCATCGGGCTGATCAAGATCACGCAGCTGGCGGCGCGCATCATGGCGCGGCGCAAGAGCGGATCGATCATCAATGTATCGTCGATCGTCGGACGAAGGGGAAACAGCGGCCAGACCGTCTATTCGGCGACGAAATCCGCCGTCATTGGAGCGACTTTTTCCGCCGCCAAGGAGCTCGCGCCGATGAACATTCGCGTCAACGCCGTAGCGCCCGGCCTGATCGAGACTTCGATGACCAAATCCATCCCCGAGGATAAGCGCAGAAACCTGGAATCGCACATCGCGATGGGTCGGGTCGGCGCTCCGCAGGATATCGCCAACGTGATCCTGTTTCTCGCTTCCGACCTTTCGTCCTACGTGACCGGGCAAGTCATAGGGGTTGACGGCGGCCTCGTCATCTGACCGGCCTCGCCTTCCCTTTCACCGTCCGCGGAACGGACTTGCGATGCAGCAATATTCGATGCGCGATCTGGACAATTCCTGCGGCGGACTTCTGCCGCTAATTCCATCACTTGAGGCGGCGCCGGCGGTTCGCGACGATCGCCGGGAAATCTGGTTGACGCGCGGAGAGGTACGCACCGCCAGCCTCGCCCTCGCTGAAAACATAGCCTCCGACGGAAAACAGCTCGTTTTCCTCTTCTGCGGCAACACTTGCGAGACCGTGCTCGGTCTGCTCGCCGCGGCTGCGGCGGGCCACGCGGTCGCGCTCATTGATCCCTCGGTTGCAGAAGACAAGTTCCGCGATCTGCTCGAAGCGTATCAGCCGGAGCTCGTCCTATCAACTCAGGACATCGCCGGGAGGCTGCGCGAGCTGGCGAGCGCCGCGGCCGACCGACGCTCATATGCTTCGCCGGCGGGCACCGTCGAGTGGTTGGCGGGAGTTCCTGCATCGCGGCCCGTTGACATCAATCCCGCGTTGCAACTCCTTCTTTCGACCTCGGGGACGACCGGCAGTCAGAAATATGTGCGGCTGTCGCAGGGCGCGATCGTCGCCAACGCCAGCCAAATCGCCGAAGCGCTGGCGATCGACGAGCACAGCACCGGAATCGCCCATCTGCCGCTTCACTATTCTTACGGGCTCTCAGTCGTGACGTCGCATCTCGCGGCTGGGGGCCGACTCTACCTCGTGAACGATTCGATCACCTCGCCGAGCTTCTGGTCGAAAATCGGCAGCGTAGGCGGATCGCATTTCCCGGGCGTCCCATTTCACTATGCCGCGCTCGCGCGCCTGGGCGCGAGCCTCCTCCCGGATTCGGTCAAGGTGTTCACCCAAGCCGGCGGGGCCCTCGATTCCCGCATCCAGGTGAAGATCCACGACTGGGCGACCCAGCGCGATGGCAAGTTCTTCGTCATGTACGGACAGACGGAGGCGTCGCCGCGCATGACAACCCTGCAGCATCGCGATTTTGCTCGAAAGACCGGGTCGGTCGGCGTGGCGCTTCCTCGCGGCCGCTTGTCGATCGTCAACGATGAGGGCGCGCCGCTCGCGGCGGAGAGCATCGGGACGGTGGTGTACGAAGGTCCTAATGTGATGTTGGGCTACGCCATGTCCAGGTCGGATCTCGGCAAGGGCGACGAGTTCAGGGGACGCCTCGAAACGGGCGACCTCGGGCGGCTGGACGCGGAGGGCTTTCTCTACTTGGCCGGCCGCACCAAGCGTTTCGCCAAGATCGCGGGATACCGGCTCGGCCTGGACGAGATCGAACAGGAGCTCTTCGCCGTCTGCTCCGTCGCGTGCCTTGACCTTGGGGAGAAGATCGCCGTGGTTCATGAGCAGGAGTCGGAAACCGCGCTGAAGACCCGGCTCAGAGAGTTGGCGGCCAGCTATAAGGTCCCGCCGTCAAGCTTTTCCCTGTTGAAGACCGCCCAGATCCCTCGCGGCGCGAGCGGCAAGGTCAACTACGCACAACTGAAGGAACTCATTGCGTGTTTGAGCGTCTCCTCAACCAGCCGCCCTATTCGCTGCGCCAGCGCGAGAAGGAGGCTTTCCTGCTCGAGGGACTGAACGAACTCACGCGCTATCATTACGCGCAAAGCCCGGAATACGCGCGGATTCTTGATGCTGCATGGGGTGGGCCCAGGACTTATGACGAC
This sequence comes from uncultured Alphaproteobacteria bacterium, assembly GCA_963761435.1. Taxonomy (GTDB): domain Bacteria; phylum Pseudomonadota; class Alphaproteobacteria; order Rhizobiales; family Beijerinckiaceae; genus Roseiarcus. The sequence continues at coordinate 18,260 of CAVXHJ010000028.1, forward strand.
ATCTCCGAGGTTCCCTATCTGCCGGTCAGCCTGTTCAAGGAAATGGAATTGAAGAGCACTGCGACCCCTTCGTTCGTCATGCGCTCGAGCGGCACAACGGGTCAGCGGACGAGTCTGATCGTCATCGATAATGAGACAGCGCGGCGCCAGTCGGAGGCGCTCGTCGCTTCCTTTCGTCCCATTCTCGGAACTCGGCGGCTGCCGTTCCTGGCGATCGACACCAGGGACGTGATCAAACCGACGGACCTCACCGCCCGGGGCGGGGGCGTCTTGGGAATGATGAAGTTCGGCGCGAAGACGACCTTCGCTCTCGATGCGCGACTGGAGATCGACAAGGACGCCGTCGAAACCTTCGTCCGGACCCACGCCAGAGAGCCATTTCTCATTTTCGGGTTTACGTTTCTCATTTGGGATAAGCTTTATCGGACCTTTGCCGACGGCGAGCTCGATCTTTCCAACGCGACCCTCATTCACTCCGGCGGATGGAAGAAGCTTGAGGCCCAGAAGGTCTCGAACCCCGACTTCCGGGCCGCGCTGAAACGGCGATTCGGTCTGCAAAACATCTTCAACTTCTATGGTTTCGTCGAGCAGATCGGCTCCGTTTTCATCGAGGGGCCCGACGGGTTGCTCTATCCGCCGAATTTTACCGATGTGATCGTGAGACGTCCGCACTCCTGGGAGCCGGCCGGGATTGGAGAGGAGGGTGTCATTCAGGTCGTGTCGCTATTGCCGAGATCCTATCCCGGGCACAGTGTGCTGACCGAGGATTTGGGCGTCGTTGCGACCATCGACGCCGGGAACGGCGGTCGCCTCGGCAAAGCCATTCGCGTATCGGGACGCGCCCCGAAGACCGAACTGAGGGGCTGCAGCGACGTGATCGCGGCGTGATGGGGCCGAGACAGGACCAATGCTGACCGAAATTGTCGCTCATGGCGCGGGCGGGCGCGAAGCCGCCGTCGACGACGACGCGCTGCTGACGAGACTCGGCGAGGCCCGGCAGCGCCTTGCGGCGCCGTTCGCCTCCGAGCGCCTCGATTTGATCGCGGGCGTCGCCGAGACCCTTCTCGGCCCGCGACGGTCGGCCGCTTCTGGCCCCGCCGCGCATTTCGCCTTCTGGACGCGCCGCGCTGCGCTCATGAAGCTCGCCGTGGGCTTCGCCGCCCGCGTGCCCCAAAACACATTGGCCCGGCCGCGCGGCCTTGTCTTCCATCTGCCGCCGCAGAACGTCGAGACCGTCTTTCTCTACTCCTGGGTGCTCTCCTACCTGGCCGGAAACGCGAATATCGTGCGGCTCCCGAATGAGACCAGCGCGCGGATGAGGGCGATCGTCGACCTCTTTCTCGAACGCCTACAAGCCTCGGGCGACGGCGGCCAATTGTTCGTTCACTATCCGTCGCAGGGCGATCTGGGGTCGAAAATCTCCGCGCTCAGCGATGCGCGCGTCGTCTGGGGCGGCGACGCCAAGGTCGCCCTGTTCGCGCCCCTGCCCTTGCGCAACGGCGGAAAGTCGATCTGGTTCGGCGACCGGTTTTCTTTCTCCACGGTGAGCGGCGAGGCCATCGAGAAGCTAGACGAGGCCGCCCTCAAGGGGCTCGCCCGGAAGCTGCACAACGACATTTTCGTCTTCGATCAGATGGCATGCTCGTCCCCGCACGTGCTCTACGTCGTCGGCGAGGCTGCCCTGCATTCGACGGCGGTCCGCCGCCTCCTCGACGCTTCCGCGATCGAGTGGACGATGGACGATCCCGCGGGCCGGGTCGGACACGCGATCGGCAAGATGACGGCCGCGTTTTACGCCGCCGCGAACGGGCGCGCCTCGTCGGTCCATTGGCGAGACACGCAGCTGACCAGCATCACGGCGAGCGCGCCGGTGCGGCAGGATACGCGGGTCGGCGGGGGGTTCCTCACCGTCGTGTTTGTCCGTTCGCTCGCCGAAGTCGCGAGCTTCATTGGCGAGAGCGACCAGACGATCACCTATTTCGGCTGGGAGCGCGGCGAGATCGAAGCCGTCGCGGCCTCCCGAACCGGGCCCGGCGTATCGCGCTGGGCGCCGATCGGGACAGCGCTCGACTTCGACTTCATCTGGGACGGGTACGACATCCCCTTCGAGCTGACGCGGCTCGTACGCGTCTCCTGAGGCGCGGCGTCCGCCGCTACTGGCGGAGGATCAGAATCCCGTCACGCTGTTCGACGCTGACGAGCCGCTTGAGAAAGCTCGCGCCGAGCAGATTCACCTCTCCCGCCCCCGGCGCCAGGATCAGCGCCTCGACATCGTTCATGTAGAGGCCGCCGAAGCTCACGTTGCCGAGAAGAGCCGGCGAAGCCGACGATCTGCCGTTGGCGGTCTGGATCACCCGCGTGGGCCCTCGCGACGGCGCAAGGCCGAGCCGGGCCGCGGTCGAAGCGGAGACGACGACGTCGCTCGCTCCGGTATCGACCAGCATCCGCACAGTGAGCCCGTTGACGAGCGCGTCGGCCGCATACTGGCCGCGCCCGTCGGCCTGAAGCAGCGCCTCGCGATAGCCGGAGGATTGGCGTTCGAGCGGCCTCATGGGCGGCGCGTCAGCGGCGAGCGCGGAGGGCGCATGCGCGGCGGAGGCGGGCGCCGGGTCCGGCAGCCGGTCCAGCAGCGACAACGAGCCGAGCAGCGCCGCTCCAGCGCCCACCGTCGCCGCAAATATCACCCGCCCGAACATTTCGCCTCCGACCGGCGCCGCGCTGTTGCGACGGCGGGCCTCGAAGCATCCCGCCAAGAGACGAAGATCAGGTGAATCGAGGGCCGCAATCTTGAGGCAACGCCTTAGCCTGTTGCTTGCGGGAACGCGGGTGGCGATAGCTCGGCAGACGCGGGAATCGCGCGTTCAGCCCCGCTCAGGAGGCGGCGACGGCGTGCCTCTTTGGCGCGCCATAGGTGTCCGGGATCTTGTCGGCAAATGCGGCGACAAGCTCGTCGTTCTCCATGTCCTCGATGACGACAGGCCGCGTCGCGTCGTCGACATAGGCCTTGTTCGCCGGGTCGGCGAGGACGCGCTTCTTGATGCTGTGATAGCGCCACCCGACTGTCAGCCATTGCGCAACCACGGAGACGAATTCAACCGCGCGCACTGGATAGAAGATCAGCGGATTGACGATCGGCATTCCATGCCGGCGGCTCGTCCTGATCTTGCGGCGGACGATACCGCACTGCAGCGGATGGACGCCCTCGATCCGCGCGGCGGAGGAAAAAGCCGTCATCACGTCGGCGATCTTGTTCATTCTCAAGCCCGTGACGGCGGCGCGCCTGAGCACCGTCTCGACATGCTCGTCGGTGTAGTAGCGCTTCCAGGCGTCGCGGTAGGTCTTGTTCCACGCCTCGTTCGACATCAGAGGATGGCTCGTGCAGACATGCTCGACGTCGTATTTGTTCATGTCCGGGTCCATCGGCACCCCTTTGAGGTAAAGGACTTTGTGGTCCTCGGAGCCGGGAAGCGGGGTCAGGCAAAAGAATTCGAGGATGTCGAGCGGCAGCTCCTTCTTGATGATGTCGATGTCGCGCATGACCGATTCGGGCGTGTCGGTCGGGAAACCGATGATGAAGCCCGCCCATGTCATCACCTTGTTCTTGCGCCAGGCCTGCAGCATGACCCGGTATTCCCAGATCTTGTTCTGCCGCTTCTTCGCGCCCTGGAGCGACTGCGGATTGATGCTCTCAAGCCCGATGAACACCTGGTTGCAGCCCGCTCGCGCCGCCTTCTCGATGAAGCCCGGAATCTTGTGGCAGAGCGTGTCGACCTGAAGGATCAGCTTGATCGGGATGCCCTTGTTCGTCCGGAGATCGATCAGCCGGTCGAGGATCGCCTCCCAGTTGCGGTTGCGGGCGAAATTGTCGTCGGTGACGAAATAGTGGTTGATGCCCTGAGCGTAATTGGCGCGCACGATCGCCTCGACGTCGTCGGCGGTGCGGTAGCGCGATTTGCGGCCCTGGACGTTGATGATGGTGCAGAAGCTGCACTGGAACGGACAGCCGCGGCCGGCGTCGAAACAGGCGTGATGGCCGACGATCCGCCCGATCACTTTCTTCGGCAGCACGGGGATCGCCGCGGCCTCCATGCTCGGCATGTCATGCAGGTAGTTGTAGACGGGCTTCGCCTGGCCGGCAGCGATGTCGCGGATCAGGTCGGCCATTCGCTCTTCGCCCTCGCCCGCGAACAGGGTGACGCCGAGCGCCTGCGCTTCTTTGAGGTCCGCCGGCAGCTCGGGCAGCATCGATATGCAGCCGGAGACATGGAAGCCACCGATCACCACCGGCACATCCAGCTTGCGGAAGGCGCGCGCAAGATCGAGCGCGCGCGGAAACTGGTTCGACTGGACCCCGACCAGCCCGACAAATCCGCCGCCGTCGGCCTTGATCCGCTTCGCCATCGCCTTGACGTCGATGATCTTGTTGCACTCGTCGTAGGCCTCGAGCTCGATGTCCGTGTCGGCGCCGAGCGCTTTCTCCTCGGCGCAAGCGGCCAGAAGTCCGTAGACGCTGGCGAGGCTGTTCGAAGGGATGGTGGAGAGCCACCATTGGATCACGTAGCCGTCGTCGTCATAGTGCGACGGCTTGATGAGGATGACCCTGAACGTCCGCTTGCCCATGGCGCCCACTGTTCTAACGCGCGATCGGCGCCGACCCGCTCGGCCCCGCCCCGTGTGCATCCGACATACTACCTGGCGATCGGACGGTCCAGAACCGATCCAAACCGCCAACAGAGTTCATGCGCCGCGAGGCCAAGCTCTGGTTTTGACCTCAGAGATAGCGGTTGACAACGTTCTCGTAGAGCTCCTGCTGGCCCGACTTCGGCTTGGGCTCGATTTTCTCCTTGGCGACCCGGGCGGCGATTGATTCGAGCGTCGCGCCCTTCTTCAGCATCGCCTGCGCCTCTTTCTTGTCCCATCCGGCGTAGCGCTCGGCGCGCAGGGCGTCGAACTTGCCGTCTTCGATGAGACGCTCGGCCGCGAGGAGCGCCGCCGCGCAGACGTCGATGCCGCCGATATGCCCGAGCAGGAGATCGCCCGGATCGATCGACTGGCGGCGCACCTTCGAGTCGAAGTTGAAGCCGCCCGGCGCGATCCCGCCCTGCTTGAGGATGAAATAGAGCGCCGGAACGAGCTCGGCCGCGTTGTTCGGGAACTGGTCGGTGTCCCACCCGGACTGATAGTCGTTGCGGTTGGCGTCGACCGAACCGAGCAGGCCGAGCGAAGCGGCGAGCGCAACCTCATGCTCGAAGGAATGGTGGGCGAGGACCGCGTGGCCGACCTCGATATTGACCTTGACTTCCCGCTCAAGACCGAAGCGCTGCAGGAAGCCGAACACGGTCGCGACGTCGAAGTCGTATTGATGCTTGGTCGGCTCCTGCGGCTTCGGCTCGACAAGGATCACGCCCTTGAAGCCGATCTTGTGCTTGTAGTCGACGACCATCGACAGGAAGCGCCCAAGCTGCTCCAGCTCGCGGCGCAAGTCGGTGTTGAGCAGCGTCTCGTAGCCCTCCCGGCCGCCCCACAGCACGTAGTTGGCGCCGCCGAGCTTGTGGGTGGCGTCGAGGACGTTCTTCACCTGCGCGGCGGCATAGGCGAAGACGTCGGGATCGGGATTGGTCGCCGCGCCCGACATGTAGCGGGGATGGCTGAAGAGATTGGCGGTGCCCCAGAGGAGCTTGACCCCGGTGGCCTCCATTTTCTTGGCGAAAATATCGGTCATCTCGGCGAGGTTCTTGCCGAACTCGGCCAGATTCGCGCCCTCCGGGACGACGTCGCGATCATGGAAGGCGAAGAACGGAAAGCCGAGGGTCGAGAACATCTCGAACGCCGCGTCCGCCTTGGCGCGCGCGCCCTTCATCGTCTCGCCGTCCCAAGGGCGCTCGAAGGTCGGCGCGCCGAACATGTCGGTGCCGAGCCACGCGAAATTGTGCCAGTAGCAGACCGCGGGGCGGAGCTGCTCGGCCATCGTCTTGCCCATCACCACGCGCTTGGGATCGTAGTGGCGGAATGCGTAGGGGTTGTCGCTCTTCGGCCCCTCGTATTTCACCGGCTTGATGTCGCCGAAGAATGACTTGCTCATATGGCTCCTCCCGAACAGCGGCCTGTTCGTAGCGTCCGGGAGGATTGTTGTCACCCCGCTGGGTGCGAGCCGAGCGCCGTGGCCCGTGTTCGCTTTTGGCCGGGATCAAACCTTCTCAAGGGCTTGCGTGTTCGATTCTGACAGTTTCAAAAGATTTTCCGAGGGCGCGGCGAGCGCGAGCGGCGCCGGGGCGGCGGGCAAAGCCGCAAGCGGCGGCTCACGGCGATAGCGTGCGTCGAGGCCGTGATAGCGGTCGAGCGCGCCGATGAGCTTGATGAGCGGCTGAACCGCCTTCATGTCGCCGCGCTCGACGCGGCTGTCGGCCGCGCGCATCGCTCGCGTCAACCGATCGACCTGCATGTGGATGTAGCGTTCCGGCGCATCGAGGCGGCGCTCGTCGATGACGCGGGCGACGTCGCGCCTGACGGTCCGCTCGCTCACCAGGAGCGCTTTCGCGACCTCGGCATAGGAATGGCCGGCGCTGATGAGCTCGAAACACGCTTGGCGCCACTCTCTTCGCCTCATCTGGCTCTCCAGGCGCTTGGCGCGCGCGGTCTGGCGAATTTCGGCGGAGGGCGGGGAGTCGGTCATGAAGGCTCTCGTGAATTCCATTAATCTGAAGCGAAGACTACCATGATTCTGAAATTCTGTAAAGCGAGATGTCCAATTTTCCATTCCGCCGGCGAGGAGGCCTGTTTCGCTGTCCGCCTCCCGGTGTAGGGTCGTCGCGAAACAGCGGCCGAGACGGAGCCATCCTTGCGCCCTGCCGCCGCGCATAACTTGGAAGAAGCCGATGCCCGGGAAGCGACGTCTCGATCTCATCGCCCTTTGTGCAGGCGTTCTGTGGGCCAGCCTCCTTGCCGCAGTCCCCGCGGCAGCAGACGTCAGCTACGTTTTCACTAGCGATGAAGGAAATTTCTCTTTTAATTCTCCCTCGTTTTTCGAGGGCGGAAGCCTGCCTGACAGCGTCCTTGCCAGCCATTCCGCGAATATCGATGACGTATACTTTGGCCCATCTGATATTGTGCTTATTAACCCGACCTGCGAGAGCGCCGAGAATTGTTTCGACGCGGCCTTCGGCCTGAAGGGTATTTTTCAGACTTTCGGCCAATACTTCGCCTCAGACGGCAACGCACAAATCACCATCTCCCAAGGCTCGAACGGCGCGCCAGCGCCAGAACTTTCCTCATGGGCGTTGCTGGCGCTCGGTTTCGCCGGCCTCGCCCTTGAGAAGAGCCGCAGAATTTGGGGCCGGGGAGGACGCGGGCCTCGTGGCGCAGACGAAACAGCCAGCTGCCAGGATTGCTGACGGAAACACCGACCTCATCCTGAAGGGCGAGGCGAAGCCTCGCGTCTCGCATATGGCGGGACAAGCCCGCCGGCGTGACTAGAAGTCGAGCGGCGTGAGGAAGCAGCGAATCTCCGGAGTTTTCGGATCGCGCGCCTGATCGCCGCTATCGGTCATCACCCACATGTTCGGGAAGAAGATATGACTGCAGGTGTCCCTGCTGGGTTGCGCCTTGCCCGGCGGGATCACGAACCTATAGCCCTCGAAGCTCACGATATATTCATTGTTCGGCCCCCGGCTGATCTGCTCGGGGGCCAGTTTATGCTCTTCCGCCGCGCCGCAGCAGTCAGACTTGATCGCTTCCGGCACGGGGTTCCCGTCGCAGCCCATGTCGTGCGCGCCCGCGCTTCCAATCGCCATCGCGGCGGACGCCGCCAGCGCCGCTAACAGGAGATTGGATTTGGTACGATCTTTGAAGAACACGGGGCCCGCTTCCTCAACAATTCACGATTTACAATTTGTTCACGCCCAATAGTTGGCGTCGTTGATATATATATTCGCTTATAGTGGGCTCCTGGGCTCGCATTGTACATTGGTATTATTACCCATTATACATTGGCGTTACTCCGGCGACGCGCTGGCGCGGTTGGCGGCGCAAGGCACAGGAATTGTCGCGGTTCGGCGGAATTTCAGGCGGCGCGAAAGTCCCGCGCGAACCGGGTCAGCGCCGCAAGGCCGAGCGCGCAGTCCTCGAGCGTGATCGATTCGAGCGGATTGTGGCTGATCCCGCCTTTGCAGCGAACGAACAGCATGCCCGCGGGACAGAGCTTGCCGATCGCCATCGCGTCGTGGCCGGCGCCCGAGGGCAGAAGCCGCGGGCGAGCGCCTACCGCCACGACCGCCTTTTCCAATCCGGCGATGATTGCGGGGTCGCAGGCGAAGGCGTTGGCGTCGTGCGGCCTGGCGAAGGTTGCGCTGACGCCGCGCTGAGCCGCGATCGCGCCGATGCGCGCCTCGAGGTCGACGACAGCCTGAGCCCTGCGCGCGTCGTGAGGCGCGCGAATGTCGATCGAAAACTGGACATGGCCGGGAATGACGTTGGTCGCGTCGGGCCAGACGTCGAAGCGGCCGACGGTCGCGACAAGATCGGCCTCGCTCCGCGCCCGCGCCTCGATCGCGAGCGCCATCTCGGCGGCGGCGGTGAGCGCGTCGCGGCGCAAGGCCATCGGGGTCGCGCCGGCGTGCCCGGCGACGCCGTCGACCCCGACTTCGAGCCGCGACGCGCCGTTGATCGCGGTCACGATCCCGAGCGGCAGGCCCTCGGCTTCGAGGATCGGCCCCTGCTCGATATGGGCCTCGACGAACGCGGCGACGCCGCTGCGCCGGATCGACCCGGCCTGCTCCGGATCGCCGCCGAAGGCTTTGAGCGCCTCGCGCATCGAAACGCCGGCCGAGTCCCTCTGGTCGAGCGCGTCCTCGGGATAGGTCCCCGCGAGCGCGCGCGAGCCGGTGAGCGTGGTGCGGAAGCGAACGCCCTCCTCGTCGCCGAAAGCGACGATCTCGATCGCATGATCGAGACGCTCGCCGCGCCCGGCCAAGGCCTCGACCACGGCCAGCGCAGCCAATGCGCCATAGTTTCCATCGTAGCGCCCGGCGTCGCGCACGGTGTCGATATGCGAGCCCAGCATCAGCGCTGGCGCGCCCGCGCGCTTGCCCTCGTAGCGGGCGACGACATTGCCGGCGGCGTCGATCCGCGCCTCGAGCCCGGCCTCGCCGCACCAACGGACGAAAACGAGCGCCGCGCGTCGATGGGCCTCCGAGAGGAAGAGCCGCGTCAGGCGGCGGGGCTCATCGGAGAAGGCGGCGAATGCGTCAAGCCTCGCCATCAGCCGCCGGCCGGCGGCGAGATCGGCGTCCAATATTTTTGCGTCCATCAGTTCTGCGCCGTCTCGACGCCGAGCCAGCGCGCCAGCGTCTTGCGCTCGTCATCCGTCATCTGGCTGAAGTTGTTGGGCGGCATGGCGTGGGTCAGGACCGCCTGCTGTCTGATCGCCGCGGCGAAGCGCGCGATATGCTCGGGCGTATCGAGGAGCACGCCTTTCGGCGCCTCGCCGATCCAGTCCATCGGCTGAGCCGCGTGGCACATCATGCAGCGGGTCTGCACGATGTCGACCACCTCCTGCGGCGCCTGCGGCTCGGCCGAGCTGGCGGCGGGGCTCGCAAGGTCCGCGAGCCCCATGAGCGAACGCATGCCGGGTGAAGCGGTCGCGGCGAAGCCGAAGGCGCAGAGGACGGCTGCCGCGGCAACCGCCCACGCCCACCACGGCGCGCGGTCATGGTCGAGATGCCAGACGTTGTAGAAATAGCGAACCATTGCGCCAGCGACGATGATGAAGGTGACGATCGCCGGAATCACCCGCGGATTGGCGTAGGTCGACGGATAGTGGTTCGACAGCATCAGGAACAGCACCGGGAGCGTGATGTAGTTGTTGTGGGTCGAGCGGATCTTTGAGGTCTTGCCCCAAGCCGGATCAGGCTTCTGCCCGGCGACCAGCGCGGCGACGCTCTTGCGCTGGTTCGGCATGATGATGAAGAACACATTGGCGGTCATGATCGTGGCCATCAGCGCGCCGGTGTGGATGAGCGCGCCGCGGCCGGAAAAGAAGAGGGTGAAGACCCAGCTCGTCGCCACCACATAGCCGAAGCCGACGACCGCGAGCAGCGGCTCATTGTTCGCAAGCGGCGAACGGCACAGGAGGTCGTAGACGATCCAGCCGAGCGCGAGCGCCACGATCCCGATCGCCGCCGCCTGCCAGGGCTCGAGCGCCATGACCGCCGGATCGATCAGAAAAAGCTGCGACTGGCCGTAATAGACCCAGCAGAGCAGCACGAAGCCGCTCATCCAGGTCCAATAGGACTGCCACTTGTGCCAGATGAGATGCTCGGGCAGCGAGGCCGGCGCGAGCAGGTATTTCCGCATCTCATAGAAGCCGCCGCCGTGAACCTGCCATGAGGTTCCGGCCAGCGCCGGATCGTCCTTGGCCTGTTTGCGCAAGGATGCGTCGAGATGCATGAAAAAGAACGATCCGCCGATCCACGCGATCGCCGCGGTCACGTGAAGCCAGCGGATGAGCGCCGAGCCCCATTCCCAGCCGAAGGTCTCCAGAGCCCCCATCAACCCGCCTCCTCCGGGCGATCAGGGTCGCGCCGGCCGGAATCACGATAAAGGCGGCGGCGGGGTTTGGGTAGGGAGTCGGCGAGCGCGTCGGCAAGACGCAGCGCTCCTCGGGATGAGGTGAGGCTGAGCGGCCGTGAGGACGCGCCTCTTGCCTCAAGGAGCGCCGAGGGCGCGCCTGGAAGGGCGATCCCGCGGGCGGGGCCGCGCTGGGGACGGGGCGCGGGCTTTTCCTAAAGTAACTTGCCTTTAACCCTATCAGAGCCTTAATCCGCAGCGAGAAAGCGGGCGCCTCCCGCGTCCGGCAAAAGCCCAAGTTTCGGCCGATTTGCGGCGCAGACCCCGCCCCGATCCCATCACGCCGCCTGTGATCTGTGCCCGCCCGCCCAATAAAAGGTTGCCCCCGCCGATGAATCCTGCCGACGTAGCCGCAGCGGCCGCAACTCCGGAGACCAGCATCTTCGAGATGTTCTGGTCGGCTCATATCGTCGTCAAGGCGGTGATGCTGGGCCTGCTCCTTGCTTCGCTGTGGTGCTGGACGATCATTTTCGACAAGACTCGCCTGTTTCGTAAATTCAAAAAGGAGATGGAGAACTTCGAGCAGATCTTCTGGTCCGGCCAATCGCTCGAGGAGCTCTACACCTCGCTCTCGGCTCAGCCCAACAACAGCGGCGCGGCCGCGCTGTTCGTCTCGGCGATGCGGGAGTGGAAGCGCTCGTTCCAGCAGGCGGCCGGCTCGTTCCGCGGACTGCACGCCCGCATCGACAAGGTGCTCGACGTCTCGATCGCCCGCGAAGTCGAGCGGCTCGAATCGAATCTGCTTGTCCTCGCGACGGTCGCCTCGGCCGGACCGTTCGTCGGCCTCTTCGGCACGGTGTTCGGGATCATGAACTCGTTCCAGTCGATCGCGGCGTCGAAGAACACTTCGCTCGCCGTCGTCGCGCCCGGCATCGCGGAAGCGCTGCTGGCGACGGCGATCGGCCTCTTCGCCGCCATCCCCGCGCTCATCGCCTACAACAAGCTCCAGGGCGACGTCGCCAAGGCGCAGGCGAGGCTCGAAAGCTTCGCCGACGAATTCTCCTCGATCCTCTCCCGGCAGATCGATCATCATCTGTCGGTCGAGAAAGTCTCCTGAAGGGGGGAGCGACGCGATGGCCATCACTCCTGTCCTGAGCGGACGCAAGAGCGGCCGGGGGCGGCGCGGCGTGCCGCGCTACGGCGCGATGGCGGACATCAACATGACGCCGTTCATCGACGTCATGCTGGTGCTGCTCATCATCTTCATGGTCGCCGCGCCCCTCCTGACGACCGGGGTCACGGTCGACCTGCCGCGGGCGAGCGCGACGGCGCTCAACGTCGAGCGCAAGCCGATCGCCGTCTCGCTCAACGAGCAGGGTCAGCTCTTCGTCATGGATGAGCCGATCGCCGACGCCGATCTCGTCGCCAAGCTCCAAGCCGCGTCGCAGAGCGACGTCGATCAACGCATCTACCTTCGCGCCTCGAAAGCGGTGCCTTACGGACGCGTGGCCGAGATCATGGCGGCGGTCACGACCGCCGGCTACAAGAAGGTGGCCCTCGTCACCGAGCCGAAACAATAGCCCGGAGCGGCGTTGGAGGAGCGGCGGTCATATTGGGGTTTCGCGAGCTCGGCAGCATTGCACGGCGCGCTGCTGGCGCTGCTCCTGCTCGGCTTCGCCAGGGCCCCGAGATTCGCGGACACTCCGGAATCGATTCCAATCGAAACGGTATCGTTGAGCGAACTCAATCAGATCGCCAACGGCGAGAAGGACGCCAAGCCCTCGCCGCAGCCCCCGCCGTCGCCGCCCGAACCGCCCGCGGACTTGCGCGCGTCCGTGGAGCCGCCGCCGCCGCCCCAACCCTCGCCTCCGCCCCAGCCCGCGCCTTCGCCGCCCAAAGCGGAAACCCCGCCGCAGCCCGCGCCGCCGCCCCCTCCCAAGGCGGAGGCGACGCCGTCGCCCGAGCCGGAGCCGCCTCAAAGGCCCGAGCCGCCAGCCCCGCCGAAGGCCGCTCTCCAGGAGGCGCCGGTTCAGCCGCCCGTGCGGCCGAAGACGATCGACAGTCCGCCCGATCGGACAAAGGAGCCCGCGCCGGAGAAACCGAAGCCGGCGCACAATTTCGACCCGAACACGATCGCCAAGCTCATCGGGCAGAGCAAGCCGCCTTCGTCAGCGGTCCCCTCGACCCAGACCGCCAGCGCGACCCCGCAAGGGCTGCCGCATCACGACGCGCCGCATATGTCGATGTCGATGGCCTCGGCGCTCGATGCGTGGCTGACGGAAAGCTACCTCAATTGCTGGACGCCGCCGCCAACGACCCCGGAGGGCGACACCTATGTCGCGCAGATCAAGGTGGTCTTCAATGCTGACGGCTCCCTTTCGGGGCGCCCGGTCCTGCTCAATCCGCCAGCGGACCGAGCCTGGCGCGCGCACGCGGAGAGCGCCATGCGCGCGGTCCGGAAGTGCGACCCTCTGAAGGTCCCGGCGGAATACATGCCCTATTTCGAGCAATGGAAGGTCGAAACCATCCATTTCGACCCGCGGGAGACCCAGGGATGACCGCCACGCTCCCGATTCGCCCTGAGCCCGACGCCGCCACGCGAACCAAACACGAGACCCCCCGCCCATGCTGATTTTTTCCAGGCCCCTCACAGGACTCTTGCTCGCCGCAGCCGTGGCGGGGGCTTACGGCTACGAGCGCCTCAGGCCATCCGACGCGCCCCGGCCGGAGAATGCATCCAACGAGGCGCGAGAGCCGCCCGCGCCCGGCGCGGCGGTGGCGGCTCTCGCGCCTGCTCCGCCCGCCGCAATCGAAGCGCCCGCGCGCATGTCGCCGGCGCAGGAAGCCGCTTTCGAGGCCTGGCTCATCAAGACCTATCTTGGATGCTGGAAGCCGGCGCCGCAGCCCGCCGGCGCCGATCCTTACGTCGCGCATGTGCGGCTGGCTTTCAACCCGGACGGCTCGCTCGCCGCCGCGGCAAAGCTCGTCAACCCGCCGTCAGACCCGGCTCTCAAGCCGCAGGCCAAGAGCGTGATGGCCGCGGTGCAGACTTGCAACCCGATTCCGGTGCCGGCCCTATATCGGCCTTTTTATGAGCAATGGAAAACCAAAACTATCCACTTCAATCCGCAGGTCGCCGCCCGATGACGCCGAGCGGCGAATGTCATTGTTGTCCCCCCGAGATCCCCCGATGAACGCCGTTCGTTTCATTTCCCGCCGCTCCGCGCTCGCGGGCTTCGCGCTCGGCCTCCTCGCTCTCGCCCGCGCGCCGGCCCACGCCGAAGGGGACATCTATGTCCACGCGGGCGCGAACTTCAAACCGGTGACGATCGCGGTCACGCCATTCGCGGACGAAGAGGCAAACAACAAGATCAGCGGCGTCATCGCAGCCGATTTCGCCCGGTCGATCTTCCTTCTGCCGCTTAATCCGGCCAACTTTCCCGAGAAGATCGCCAATCCGGACGCCGCCCCCAGCATGGACGCCTGGAAGACCGCCGACGCGCAGTTCGTGCTGACCGGACGGGTGTTGCATCAGGACGCGGGGCGCGTCACCGCGCAATTCCGGCTGTGGGACGTGGCGAGCGGCGAGCAGATCGCCGGCCAGCAATACACCACCGACGCGGCGAACGCGCGCCGGGTCGCCCATATGATCGCCGACGCGGTGTTCACCCGGGTGACCGGCGAGAAGGGTTTTTTCGATTCCCGCGTCGTCTTCGTCGACGAGACCGGGCCGAAAGAGAAGCGGCGCAAGCGCCTCGCGATCATGGACATGGACGGCGCCAACGTGAAGACGCTCGGCAGCGGCGAAGAGCTCGTCGTCACTCCGCGCTTCTCGCCGTCCGCCCAGCAGGTCGCCTACATGTCGTTCGGCGCCGGCGACCCCAAGGTGACGCTGCTCAATCTCGAAACCGGGCAGCGCGAATCGGTCGGCAATTTTCCCGGCATGACGTTCGCGCCGCGGTTTTCTCCGGACGGGCAGCAGATCGCAATGTCGCTCTCGGACGGCGCGAGCACCAACCTCTACACCATGGATCTGAGCACGCGCGCCACCACCCGCCTTACCGAGGATTCAGCGATCGACACCTCGCCGACCTATTCGCCGGACGGCTCGCAGATCGCGTTTGAAAGCGACCGCGGCGGATCGCAGCAGATCTACATCATGAGCGCGAACGGCGGCCCGGCGAAGCGCATCTCCTTCGGCGAGGGCCATTATTCGACGCCCGTCTGGTCGCCGCGCGGCGACCTCATCGCCTTCACCCGCATCAAAGGCGGCTCCTTCGGCATCGGCGTGATGAAGCCCGACGGCTCGGGCGAGCAAATCCTGGTCGAGGGCTTCCACAACGAAGGGCCAACCTTCGCGCCAAACGGCCTCTATGTGATGTTCTTCCGCGACTCGGGCGGCTCGGGCGGCCCCAAGATCTACATGACCGATATTTTCGGCCACGCCGAGTTCCTCGTGCCGACGCCGAGCTACGCCAGCGATCCGTCATGGGGCCCGCTGTTGAATTAACCCGGTGGAGCGGTTCAGCCCATCGCTTGAGCGACTTCTGCCTGATTCCCAATCAGGCTGGCGCGCCGTCGCGAGCGACAGCCTGGCCGGGCCGTATCTGCCGAACGTGACGGTCTCGCGCCATCCATTCATCCGGCAATCCAGCCGAAAAGAGAGGGTCCCCGACGGCTTTATGGGATAGCCCCGGATGGCCCTAAATCATTCCCACTCGATCGTCCCCGGCGGCTTCGAGGTCACGTCGTAGACGACGCGGTTGACGCCCTTGACCTCGTTGATGATGCGGGTCGCGGCGCGGCCGAGAAAAGCCATGTCGAACGGGTAGAAGTCGGCCGTCATGCCGTCGACCGAGGTCACGGCGCGAAGCGCCGCCACGCTGTCGTAGGTGCGCCCGTCGCCCATCACGCCGACCGTGCGGACGGGCAACAGCACCGCGAACGCCTGCCAGATCTTGTCGTAGAGCCCGGCCTTGCGGATCTCGTCGAGAAAGATGGCGTCGGCCTTGCGCAGGATGTCGAGCTTCTCGCGGGTGACGGCGCCCGGACAGCGGACGGCGAGACCTGGCCCCGGAAAGGGATGGCGGCCGACAAACGCCTCCGGCAGCCCAAGCTCGCGGCCAAGAGCGCGCACCTCGTCCTTGAACAATTCGCGCAAAGGCTCGACCAGCTTCATGCGCATGCGTTCGGGTAGACCGCCGACATTGTGGTGACTCTTGATGGTCACCGACGGACCGCCGGAAAACGACACGCTCTCGATCACGTCGGGATAGAGCGTTCCCTGCGCCAGAAACTCGACCGGCCCCTTGCCGTCGCTCGCGATGCGGCGCGCCTCCGCATCGAACGTGTCGATGAACAATTTCCCGATCGTCTTGCGCTTGGCCTCCGGGTCCTCGACGCCCGATAGCGCCTGGATGAACGTATCCGATGCGTCGACATGAACGAGCGGGATGTTGAAATGGCCGCGGAACAGGTTGACCACTTCATCCGCTTCGCCCTGCCGCAGAAGCCCGTGGTCGACAAATACGCAGACGAGCTGGTCGCCGATCGCCTCGTGAATCAGCACCGCCGCGACCGCCGAGTCGACGCCGCCCGACAAGCCGCAGATCACCCGCGACCTGCCGACCTGCGCGCGGATGCGGGCGATCTCCTCTTCGCGGAACCTCGCCATCGTCCAGTCGCCCTTGAGGCCGGCGATCCTGAAGAGGAAATTGGCGATGAGTTTCGCGCCGTCGGGGGTGTGGGCCACCTCGGGATGGAACATCGTCGTGTAGTAGCGGCGCTTCTCGTCCGCCGCGACGGCATAAGGCGCGTTCTCGGACACCGCATAGACGCGGAAACCCTCGGGCAGACGGGTTACCCGGTCGCCGTGGCTCATCCAGACCGGATAGCGTTCGCCCTTGTCCCAGACGCCTTCGAACAAGGCGGAGGGAGCGAGGATTTCGACCTCGGCCCGGCCGAATTCCGCCGCGTGGCCGCTCTCGACCTTGCCGCCGAGCTGCTCGCTTAAGGTCTGCTGGCCATAACAGATGGCGAGGATCGGAACCCCGCTCTTGAAGATCTCCATCGGCGCGCGGGGACTGCCCGGCTCCGGAACCGACGCCGGCCCGCCGGACAGGATCACCGCCTTCGGCTTCAGCCGCGCGAACGCCTCGCCCGCTTTCGAAAACGGATGGATCTCGCAATAGACCCCGGCCTCGCGGACTCGCCGCGCGATCAGTTGAGTGACCTGCGAGCCGAAATCGACGATGAGGATGAGATCCTGGGCCATGCGGCTCATTTGGCGGAAGCGACGGGCGGGCGCAAGCCGGCGGCCGACACAACCCCCGCGCCCGGGCTTTTGGCGAGCCTAGAGCGCCGCGGCCGCCTCGCGGATGCGCTTCGACATCTCGGCCCGTCCCGCCACCGTAAACGACCATCCTCTGGTGACCGCGGTCTGCCCGCCGTCAATGACGATGTCCTGGCCATTGATGAATCCGGAGGCGTCGCTGGCCAGAAACACCGCCGCTTGGGCGATATCCTCCGGAAGGCCGGCGCGCGGGATCGGTTGAATGGTCTTGAACACTTCTTTGACGACGCCGGCGACCTTGTCCGCTTTTGCGCCCTCGACACCCGCGTTCTTGCCGAAGATGCCGGTGACGATCGCGCCCGGCGAAATGCAGTTGACACGGATTCCCTTCTCGCCGAGCTCGGCGGCGGCGGAGCGGGTCAATGCGCTCACCGCCCCTTTCGCGGCTGTATAGACATGCGCGGAAAGGCCGCCCCGATGTCCCGCCACGCTGCCGATATTGATGATGCTGCCGACACCTCTAGGCAGCATGACGCGCGCGGCGTGTTTCAGGCCCAGTATCACTCCGCGTACGTTGACCGCTAGGACCTGGTCGACGGTCGCGACGTCGGTTTCGGTGATGCTGATCATCGGCGAAGGAATTCCGGCGTTGTTGACGAGACAATCGAGGCGGCCGAACCATTCGATGGTCTTGTCGACCATCATCTTGACATCCGTCTCGTTCGCTACGTCCGCACGGACGAAACGAATGCCGTTTTGTTTCGCGAGCGCACGACCTTCCGCTTCTCGGCGTCCGACGATCACGACCTTAGCGCCTTCAGTGACGAAGACTTTGGCGATCGCTTCGCCGATGCCGCTCGTGCCGCCGGTGACGATCGCGACCTTTTCATCCAATGCGCCCATGGTCCGCCTCCGATTGCGGTGAATGTCCTGACTTCCCTAGCCGGCTCTGGTCACGGCGAGAAGCATGTCAAGCGATTCGGTAAGTCGTCGCGCGCAAACAGGGTCGCCGAGGATGTCCTCCGCCGTCACTACCTTTCCCGTGAGCCAGATCGCCGCGAAGGCTTCCGGCATCAGGCGCGCGGCCATCGTCGACAGAATCTCACGTAACGACGCCTGGGCGTGAAAGGCGCGGGGCGAGGTGTTGATGAGCACGGTGGGCTTGCCGGCGAAGGTCTCACTCGCCACCAGCCAATCGAGCGCGTTCTTCAGTGCGCCCGGCACGCCATGCGCGTATTCCGGCGCCGCGATGATGATGGCGTCGCCCGCCTCGACGAGCGCGCGCAGCGTCGCGACCGGTTCGGGCTTCGGCCGGTCTTCAATGTCTTGATCCGGATTGAACGGCGGCAGCAAAGCGAGGTCGCGGTAGACAAGCACCTCGACGCCCTCGGGCGCGAGCCGCGCCAGCGCCTCCAGCGCCGCCGTATTGGTAGAAGCGCGACGCAGGCTCCCGGAGATAGCCAGGAGCCTGATCGGCCGCATGCCTCAGCTCAGCGCGACGTTCAGAGCGCTCTCCGGCAGCTCCTGCCCGAAGCAGCGCTGGTAGAACTCGGCGACCAAGGTCCGCTCGAGCTCGTCGCATTTGTTGAGAAACGTCAGGCGGAACGCGAAACCGACATCCTTGAAGATTTCGGCATTCTCCGCCCAGGTGATCACGGTGCGGGAACTCATCACTGTCGACAGATCGCCGTTGACGAAGGCGTTGCGAGTAAGATCGGCGACCCGCACCATCTTGTTGACGATATCGCGTCCTTCCTTGCGCGCCCGGTGCGCGGGCGACTTGGCGAGCACGATATCAACCTCCTTGTCATGCGGCAGATAGTTGAGCGTGGCGACGATCGACCAGCGGTCCATCTGGCCCTGATTGATCTGCTGCGTGCCGTGATAGAGGCCCGACGTATCCCCCAGACCGACGGTGTTTGCCGTGGCGAACAGGCGGAAGCCGGGATGGGGACGGATGACGCGACGCTGATCAAGCAGAGTGAGGCGGCCCGACACCTCGAGCACACGCTGGATGACGAACATCACGTCCGGACGGCCGGCGTCATATTCGTCGAAGCACAGGGCGACGTTGTTCTGGATCGCCCACGGCAGCATGCCATCCCGAAACTCGGTCACCTGCTTGCCGTCCTTGAGGACGATCGCATCCTTGCCAACCAGATCTATGCGCGAGACGTGGCTGTCGAGATTGATGCGCACGCAGGGCCAGTTGAGGCGCGCGGCGGTTTGCTCGATGTGGGTCGATTTGCCGGTGCCGTGATAGCCCGTGATCATCACGCGCCGGTTGTAGGCGAAGCCAGCGAGGATCGCGAGCGTCGTGTCGCGGTCGAACAAATAGTCGGGATCGAGGTCAGGGACGTGCTCTTCGGCCCGCGAATAAGCCGGCGCCTCCATGTCGGAATCGATGCCGAACACCCTGCGCACCGACACGCGCGTATCAGGCAGACCGGGGGCAGGTTCAGATTCTACCAGGTTTTGTATCGAATTCATTGGTCCTCCGCGCTCTCCCACGCGTGGAAAAGAGCGTCATCCTCTTACTCGAATTCCAGGCGCGCGCAAAAGCCGGCCCGCCACCTCCGGGCAGCGCTCAGCGCCGCCATCCCTTGAGCATCCTCGCGCCGCCATCGGATCGTTGGCCGAGGCTGCGACGCCTTACCGCGACCGGCGGCTATTTTTCGCGCCGGGAGCCGCGCTCAAACAAGCTTGTTGGCGCGCAGATAATTGTAAGCCTGGATGATTTCGCGCAATTTGTCTTCCGACGAACGATCGCCGCCGTTGGCGTCCGGATGATGGCGCTTGACCAGGTCCTTGTACCGCGTCTTGATTTTCGCCTGCGTCGCGTCGCCGTTGAGTTCAAGGGTTAGCAACGCCTTGATCGCGAGGGCGTTGTATCGTGGGGGCGCCTCGTGCTGCGGCGGTTTGCCGCGCGCCCCGCGCCGCCGCGCCGCCCGGGCCTCGGCAAAAACGGATTCGTCCACGGGATGGCCAGCGGCGGCCCGGGCGCCGAGCTTCCATGTCGGCCGGTGGCCGATCGCGTCGGCTTGGCGAAATTTAGCCATCGATGCGTCGTCCATGCCGCGGAAGTAATCGTACGAAGCATTATATTCCCGCACATGATCGCGGCAGAAACTGAAGTATTCGCCTTCCCGCTCGCGGCCCTTGGGCGCGCGGAATACGCCCTCCGCGGCGCAACCGGGGAAAGAGCACGGCGTCCTCGGCGCCTTTTCCGGCGCGCGTTCGACCCGTTTCACCCTGATGCTATCGAACAGACGAGAGTTCAAATCCATGCCATGATCTTTATGACCGCCGGCGCTGTCGGGCAAGTCTTAAACCAGTGCGCCGGCAAAGCCGCCCGTTGGGGCCGAAAGGGCCCGACATCTTAGCCAGTTCGGTTCAGCAAGATATTTAGGGTCGCAAACGGCTTAACGGGAGTGCCTATTTTGGCGATGCAGCAGAGAATTATTGCACGTTTGACGGAGGCGCTCGACCCGATTGCGCTCGACGTCGACGACGAGTCCGAGCTTCATGCGGGACACGCGGGAGCGCGCGAGGGTGGGCAGACGCATTACCGGGTGAGGATTGTCTCGACGCGCTTTGAGCGTCGCAGCCGCGTCGACAGGCATCGCTTGGTTTACGACCTCCTGAAGGCGGAATTCGCCGACGGTCTGCACGCGCTCGCGCTGGTCGCCAAGACCCCGGGCGAGCCGTGACGTCGGACTTCGGCCCTGAATCATTCGGGCCCTACGCGTTCACGCTCGCGCCCGCCGAAGCCGAAGCCGCCGCAG
This sequence comes from uncultured Alphaproteobacteria bacterium, assembly GCA_963761435.1. GTDB lineage: Bacteria > Pseudomonadota > Alphaproteobacteria > Rhizobiales > Beijerinckiaceae > Roseiarcus. The sequence goes on from CAVXHJ010000028.1 coordinate 38,900, forward strand.
CTCGCGCCGGGCTGCGTTTGGCTCTTAAAGGCGGCTTGCTCGTCCGCCACCTGGCGCCGCTCACTGTTTTCGCGCTGACCATAGTTTTCGCATCGGTGCTGGCGCTGACCGGTCTCGTCAGTCGCCGCGCGGGCGAGGCGACGCTCATCCTCGCCGCGGCGGCCTTCATGATCCAACGCCTGGCGAACCATTGGCGCATCCGCCGCGCGCGCCAGGAGGGCCGCGCTCGGATCACGCGGCTTCAGTCGGGAGGGGCGCTGACCGTGACGTTCGAGAACGAGTCTCTGTCGCTTCAAGTCGACGGGCCGACGCAGCAACTCGGTTTCGCCGACTGTGAAGAGGTCGAAGACGCCGGCGGCCTTATCTACGTATGGCTGCGCGACGGAACCCCGATCGTCGTGCCGACGCGTGCGCTCGGGGACGAAGAGGAGCTGGCCCGCCTCATGTCTCGACTATCGGGGCGGATAAAGATGATTCGGAGCGCGGGTCGCGAGCGATGACGCAACGCTATTGCGCCGACGGCGCGACCGGGGGCGCTGCAGTTTCGTCGTGCGCCGTTTGGGGGGGATTCGGCCTCGTGGGCGGCGTCGGGGGCGCATGCAGCGACGCCAGACGCTCCGGCTTCTCGCCTTGGGGCGCAGTTCCGTCGCGCCGCGGCGGCTCGGGACCGCCGGAGGCCGCCGCCTGATCTGACGCGCCGGCCCCGACCGGCGGCGCTGGGTCTTGGCCGCCAAGATGCAGCCATTTCTTGACGTTCTGCGCACCCCCGCTCAGCCCCCCGAGAACTCCGCCTGACGCGGCGCTCGGGGCAGCGGCGAGCTCGACCGTCGGCGCGACCGGCGCCGCCGGCAGGCCTGGCTGAGCCGCCGAGGCTTCGACCGGCGCCGGCGCGGCGCTCGCGGCGCTGCGCTTCGCGACGTCTGCCGCGGCAGTTTTGACGGCGGCGCGGGCGGCCCTGGAATCCTCGAGGACGATCTCCTGCGGTCCCGTGGCGAGGGCGTCCGGGTCGCTCTCGTCCTTGTAGCCAACGAAAGCCGGATTCTGACCGCCGTCAGCGTAAACAAGGCGAATGGGTTTGACGCCTGACGCGACCAGCTCCGCGACCTTCGCGTCGTCCTTTTCCGCCTTCTCCGCGACGAGAGCCTCGGTCGATTCGTCGCGCTTGAGCGCGGGGCACGCCTCGGTCGCCGAGACCTCTCCGGTCGCGGTCGCGTCGAACACATAGCGCTTGCCGCAGACTGTCACTGTCGGTTCGGCCTTGGTGACCTCGAAATGGTCCGAGCCGTTCTTGAGGTCTTTCCAGAAGGCGATATTCGGGTCGAGCCGGAACTTGGCCAGGTTCTCCGCCGTCATGTGGAACGGATAGGACTGCAGCTGGATCTCGCGCTGACCGCCGGCGAACGATTCGCGGGCGATCGCATAAATGTCCGCAACCTGCTCATCGGTCATCGAAAAACAGCCTGCCGACGAGCAAACGCCGTGCACCATGACGTTCCCGCCGGAACGGCCGTAGGCGCGATCGTAAGCGTTGGGGTAGCCCACGTTGAACGACAAATAATAGTGCGAGTTTGGGTTCATCTGCCCAGGCGCGATCGTGTAGAAGCCCTCCGGCACCTGCATGTCGCCTTCCCGCTTCTTGGGGCCGAGCTGCCCTGACCAGCGGCACATCGGATAGGTCTTGAGCAGCGCATATTCGCCGTTCGATTTCGCCTTCCAGATCTCGAGTTCGGCTTCCTTCTTGTAGGTGCGGATAAGCGTAGGCGAGGAGGGCGCCATGTCGAGGTTGGACATCTCGGTCAGGGTGGCGCTGGAAATCGGCTGCTGGGACCGTCCGGAGCTCTGATCGAGGTAGGAATTGTCGCAGCCGGCGATCAAGGCGCACGCTGCAACAGTCAGACCAGCGGCGGCCCCGCGCCGAATGTTGGAATTCATCGATCTCCCCGAATTCGACCGCAACTCTACCCGCGCGGGCGCCAAAAGTCCACGCCGCCGATTTAAGCGCCCGCACGCTTACCGACCCGTTAACGGGATATCCTCGCCTCCTGGATTGTGGCTGAGAATCAAGACCATCGCGTCCAATCGCCGCGGCCGGGCCAGCGCTCCGGCGCCGACGAGCCCTTCACCAGCGGCCGGACAGGGGGGCCGAATCGAAGATCTCGGCGAGCCGCGCCCGGGTGCCTGCGGTCGTCCCCTTTGGCAGCGCCGAGCGAGGGAAGAAGCCCGCTTCCTCGATCTCCCAGTCGGGCGCGCGTTCGCCGAGGAGCCGGAACGCCCGGATGAGGTAGACGACGACGTGGTCGCGCCGCGACGATTGGGTGTTGAGGAACACCCCGTGCAGGCGCGGGAGCCCCTCGATCTCGACCATCGCCTCCTCCTTGAGCTCGCGCTCCAGCGCCTCGGCGCATGTCTCCCCGGTCTCGACGCCCCCGCCGGGGAAATGCCAGCCGGAGACATAGCCGTGCCTCACCAGCAGGACTCGCTCGTCCGCGTCGGTCACGATTCCCCTGACGCCGAGCGTGGCGGGCCTCGTCAGGAGAAAGCTCCAGTGGAGCAGGCGCAGCTTCAGCTTTTCGCGAATTGGCGCGGCCATGTTTCGGTTGCTCCGGCCCGGGGCCCGCCCCGGGGTTGTGTTTCTGTTCAAGCAATCTTATTCCCGCCCGGTCAATGGCGGCTCGAGGTCTCATGTCTCGCTGCGGTCGCCGGATGGGGGCGCCCGGGACATGAGCTTTACGATCGCGCACATCACCGACCCTCACCTAAGCCCCGCGCCCATGCCTGGCATCGCCGATCTGCGGCTCAAGCGGGTGATGGGGTTCATCAACTGGAAGCGGGGACGCGAACGGCTCAACGACATGGGCATGCTCGCGCGCCTGGTCGCGGATTTGCGCGCCCAGCGCCCTGACCACATCGCCGTCACGGGAGATCTGATCAATATCGGCATGCCGGCCGAGTTCCATCGGGCGGCTTTGTGGATGAAGACGCTTGGCGAGCCGGCCGACGTCAGCTTCGTCGCCGGCAATCACGACGCCTACCTGCGCGCGGTCATGCCGCTGCTCGAGGCGACGTTTACGCCCTGGACGACGGGCGACCAGCCGCGCGGCGCGGCGACCTACCCTTATCTTCGGGTTCGGCGGGAGATCGCGATCATCGGCCTGACTTCGGCCGTCCCGACCGGCCCGCTGATGGCCACCGGCAGGCTGGGCAAGAGGCAGCTCGAGGCGTTCGCCGAATTGCTCTCCGAAACCGGGGCCAAGGGCCTCGCCCGGGTCGTGCTCATCCATCACCCCCCGATCGCCGGGGTCACGCCCCCGCTGCGCGGCCTTTCGGACGCAGCGCAGTTCGGGCGGATCGTGCGCGACCGGGGCGCGGAGGCGATCCTGCATGGCCATACCCATCAGCAGGCCGTACGCTCGCTCCCGTCGCGCGCTGCACGGACGGTCGGGGGAGCGGTCCCGGTGCTGGGCGCGCCCTCCGCCGCCGCCGCCGCCCGCGACCCGCGCTATCGGGCCGCCTATCATCTGGTCAGGCTCGAGCGCGACGGAGAGCGCTGGCGGGTCAGCGCCCGGGCCCGCGGGCTCGCGCTCGAAAGCGCGACCATCGGCGAACGGGAGGCGTTGAGGGTTTAGCCCCGCGAAATCCGAGCCCGGCGCAAGGAAACCAAAGCCAGGCACAAGGGAATCAAAGCCGCGCGCAAGGAAATCAAAACCAGACACAAGAGAATCAAAGCCAGACACAAGGAAATCAAAATTTCAATCGCTTGGCTCCTCTCCGAGATGTTCCTTATTTTTCAACCTATTACGGCAGGTTACGCAAGGCATTTCTCCTCGATTTGGCTCACTTCTTCGGGCTCGTTCGGAGGTCTTTGAACCCGGTCCGGCGATAGGCGCAGGTATAGCACGGATTCTGATTTTCGCAAAAGAATTGCGCGGCCCCACGACTCGCCGGGGCGGTCACCCGGATTGGGCGCGCGCGTCGACGTAAACCCACGCTTCAAGGCCGGAGGCGAGCGGCGCCCGCACCCGAACATAGGCTTCGACCTCGTATTGGTCCGCCTGCGCGAGTTCGGCGTCCGATATCTCGAACACCGCGCCCGGCACGCGATCCTGGCTTTGGCCCGTGAAGGCGACGATCGGATGATGCGTTTTGCCGCTCGTTCGCACGACTTCGGGATCGTCGATGGCGACCAGCGACTGCCGGTAGCCGACAAGGGCGTCGGCGACGCCCGCGAGACGGCGGCCGAAGGTCGCGAGCTGAACATCCTCCTGCTGCAGGGTCCCGTAGGAGAAAAGCTTCGGCATGGGTTCTGTCTTCGTTTCGCCCGCGACCATAGGAGACCGACGTCGTTCGCAAAAGCGGCGCGCATCCGAATGCCGGTCTGCCGCCCCGGCGGTCGATTCCGAGCGCCGCTCGCATCGATGTTATCTTCTGCCGCGGCCGTCGACCCCGTTGCGGGAGGCGTTATCGCCTGCGATGGCGGGGCGAGAGAACGCAGCTGCTGAGTTTCGCACCGGCATGCGTCGATTTACATTCGGATGGTCCGGCGCCACCATCCGGTTTTCCGCGTGCCGAAGCCAGACTGACGACCTATCGCGGCACGAATTCAAACATTTTTTGAGCAGGTCCAAATTAGCCGCCAACAAAAGGGGCGAGACATGGGCGGAAAGACAATTATGCGGCGCATCGCGCTGGCGCTTGGATTGATTTGGGCGTTGGGGACCCTCGAGGCGCAGGCGCAACAAACCGATGCGCTGGCCACTCTGACCTACGCCGCGCAGGGATGGTCGGCCGCGGATCGCGAAACCTTCTATACGACCAGTCAGGGCTCGCATTTGATCCCCTATGCCTGGTTCAAGGCGCTCAGGCGCACCGACGTCGATGAGCCCTTCGCCGCTGACAAGTTGCAGCGCTACGGCTATCTCGCCCATGACGTGTCTCCGGCGAACCCGGAAGGCCTGCCGGTCGGCTTCGTCATTGACGGCCCGGTCGCATCGGGTGAGCTCGGACTGACCTGCGCCGCGTGCCACACGGGGCAGCTCGAATACGCGCAAAACGGCGTCGTCCATGCGGTGCGCATCGACGGCGCGCCCGCGAAAACAGACGCTCAACAATTTCTCACCGATCTTCTTGCCGCCTCGCGCGCGACCCTGAGCGAGCCCGCTCGGTTCGACGCGTTCGCCAAGGCGGTTCTCGGCCCTGGCTACACCGCGGCGAAGGCGGCGCAAGTCAAGGACGGGTTTGGCAAGTGGGTGGCGCAATTCGGCGAGTTCATGGACATAAGTCTGCCCGCCGCGAGCCCATGGGGACCCGGCCGGCTGGACGCCTTCGGGATGATCTTCAACCGCATCGCTGCGCGCGATCTTGGAATTCGAGACAATTACAAGGTCGCCGACGCGCCCGTCCGCTATCCATTTCTGTGGAACGCCTCGCGGCAGGATCGCACCCAGTGGAATGGCGGCGTTCACAACGGACTCTACATCCAGGCGCTCGGACGCAATACCGGCGAGGTCCTCGGAGTCTTCGCCGATTTCGCCCCTCATCGCATTCTGCCGCAGACGCCGCTGAGTTCCTGCGCTCATCGATTTCAAGAATAATTCCATCGACTTTGCAGGACTGCAGACGCTGGAGGAAAAGATAGCCGTACTGCGTCCGCCGCCATGGCCGCGCGAGATATTCGGGCTTGACGAACAGCTGGCCGCAAAAGGCAAACCCCTGTTCGACGCCAATTGCGGCGGCTGCCACGCCGTGCAGCCCTCGCTCGACCTGCCGGGCCTTTGGCGCACCCCCATCCTCGCGGTTGGCACGGACCCGAAGATGCTCATGAATTCGCAGCGCACGGCTCAGCCCGGCCTGCTGTTGGGCGCCCTGATGCCGCCGCCCGCGATCGGCGCCCGGATCGGCGATCCGGCCAAGGCCGGCGATCTTCTCGCCACCGCGGTCGTCGGAACCCTGCTCGGCGAAGCGTTCTTTCCCCCGATCCCGTCGCCGACGAAGCTCGCACAGAGCGGCGTCTTTCGCGCCCTCCGGAAGGACCTCGCCGAGCATTTCCCCGGCGAGAATCTCGATACGCTGCTCGATCCGAGGCTGTTCACGCAGGCCAAGCTTGACGCATTGGTTGAGCTCAAGGCGTTCATCGACGCAAGGTTAAGCGGCATGTTCAGTCCGCCGCCAGTCGCGGAGGGGGCTGCTTACGAGTTCGCGCGTCTTGAATGGCGTCTGGGCGGTCGCGCCCTATCTTCACAACGGCTCGGCGCCGAATCTCTGGGAACTGATGAAGCCCGCCAAGGACCGCAAATCGACCTTCAAGGTCGGCAGCCGCGTCTTCGATCCGAGGAACGTCGGCTACGCCGTCGACGATTCTCCATTCAAGACGGGCGAATTCGTGGCCGATCCTGCGAACGCAAACGGCAACGGCAATGGAGGCCACGAGTTCGGCGTCACCCTCTCCGACGAAGAGCGCTGGGCGATCATCGAATATATGAAGACCTTTTAGGTCGACGCTCTCTGTTCCACGAGGCGTCGACACGCATGACGGGCGCCTTCGAATCGCGCGCGCATCCGGTCGATCTGATGACGCAACGCCGGAGGCGGCATCCCTCTGCCTGATGTAAGTCAACCGGCGGGCGTCAGGCGATTCACCCGCCCCGGGGAATGAAGCCCGGCACGCCGGTCCCGACCACGGTGTTGAACCGGACGTTGGTCGTTATCCCATCCCGAATCTCGCGCATGGCGTCCTCGGGCAGGGTCGAAATGTCGAAGTTCTGCTGGATATTATGAGGCTTGGTCGAGGTGGTCAGGAAGGCCGTGCCGCGTTGCACGGCCCAGGCGAGCGCCACCTGAGCCGGAGTTTTGCCGACGCGCCGGGCGATCGCGGTGATGACCGGGTCCTCCAGCAGTTTCGGATCCATGCTGTGCCCAAGGGCTGCGAACGCGAGAAGGACAATCCCGTGCGCCCGGCAGAAGTCCAAAAGCTCCCATTCAGGGAGATACGGATGGGATTCGACTTGCACTACCGCGGGCTTGATCCGCGCCGCCGCGACGATTTCTTTGAGCTTCTCCAGATTCACGTCCGATAGGCCGATCGACTTGCATTTGCCCTCGTCCACGAGGCGCTCGAGCGCCCGCCAGGTGTCGACCAGCGTCACTTCGGAATCGTAGATGACCTGACCGTGCTCGTCCCTCGGGTCCTGCTCGTCGCCTGGTTGAAAAGCGAATGGAGTATGGATGATGTAGCAATCGACCGTGTCGATTTGCAGTCGCCGGCGGCTGGCGTCAAAGGCGGGTTTCACCCGCTCGGGACGATGGTTGGTGTTCCAGAGCTTCGTGGTGACGAAGACGTCCTCGCGGCGAACGGCGCCCGCCCTGAACACCGCCTGCATCGCATCGCCAATCGCTGCTTCATTGCGGTAGCGTTCCGCACAATCGAAATGGCGGAATCCCGCCTCCAGGGCAGTCTGGGTCGCCTGTCTGGTCGCGACAGGATCAGGGATCAGCGTGCCAAACCCGACGGCCGGGATGGCGCCGGACCCATTGTTGAGAGGAATCCTCGTATAGCGAAGCGTATCGGGGGCCGTCATGCTGATATTTCTCATTTGTTGAGCGCTTGCGGGCCGCTGACGAACCGATTGCCCCGAACATAAAACCGCAACCGACTGTCGGGCGCGCGGGTGATTCCGATCCGTACGCTGTCTCCGATTTCGTCGGGCGCGTGACCGTCAGACCCCAGCCACAGCGGGCCGGCCTGACAGAGATCGATCCCGTCCAGCCGGCGATCAATCTCCAGGGCTTCGCACAGCCGCCCCGGACCCCGCGCCAAGTCGCGCGCCTGCTTGACGCCGCGGTTTCGCTCCATGATCGCGACGCCGATCGTCGGCTCGATCGCCCTGATCAAGACGCCCGCGCCGACGCCCGGCGCCTCGCTCGAGACGTTGAGCATGAATGATATTCCATAGGCGAGATAGACATAGGCGCGCCCGCGTTCGAGGAACAGCGCGCGATTGCGCGGGGTCATGCCGCGATAGGCGTGGCCGGCAGGATCGCCGATGATATAGGCCTCGGTTTCGACGATGCGCCCGCCCGCCAAACCTTCGGCCAGTCTCCGCACGAGCACCTTGCCGACGAGAAAACGAGCGAGCCCTACGGTGTCGACAGGCAGGTCGTTCCGGCTGAGCACACGAGGGCGCGCCGCCTTCGCGCCCGTTTCATTCCATTCGCTCGACGAGATGCGCGCGCGAGGGCCCGGGCTCGAACGGGTCGCCAAAATATTGGGTCTCGCGGGCAACCTTGCCATCAACGAACTCCATGACGCTCACCGAATAGGACGGCCGGCCGTCATAGGCGAGGATGAATTCCGTCACCCAGAGGTCGCCCGCGCCGACGATGCGGCGCACGGTGAAGCGCTTCGCATTCGGCTGCGCGAACTCGAGAAGCCTCGATGTTCCGCCGGCCCCGGATGCGCTCGCCCGATTGCGGGTACTCGAGCACGGCGTCCTCCCGATAGATCTCGTGCTCGACATCGAAGTCATTTGCGTCCGAGGCGGCCCAGTGACGATTGAGCCCCTCGCGAATCTCATTCTCGCCCATCCTGCCGCTCCCGTTCCTGGTCGTCGAGGCCCGCGCCATCGTAGATTGAGCGCCCGCGCGAACCTGATCACGAACGCCCTTCGGCTTTGCCCGTCAAGGCGACGATCGGACGATGGGGCTTGCGCTCTTGCGCCGCGCTTCTCAAGGTGAGAACGCGCGGGTGAGGTCGCCGCGCAGGCGGGTGAAGCATGAGCGCGTTGTTCCGGGCAACAGCGCCCATCTCGGTCCCCGGCTGCGCGCCATGCTGAAGACGGGAACAAGGGGAAGCAGGACATGCCGCGCCACGAGGAGCAAAAGACGCTTGCCTATTCAGCCGACCAGCTTTTCTCCGTCGTGGCGGATGTGAAGGAATATCCCGCATTCGTGCCCTGGTGCAGCGGCGCGCGTATCCTCCGCAGCGGTCCGAGGGAAATCGTCGCCGAACTCGAGATCGGGTTCGGGCCTTTCAAGGAAAGCTTTACAAGCGAGGTCACGCTGGATCGACCGAAGCAAGTGCTGGTGCGCGCTATCGAGGGAGGGCCGCTGGAGCATCTGACGAACACCTGGACCTTCACTCCCGCTGGCGAGAAGACACGGGTGGACCTCGTTGTCGACTTTCAGTTCAAGAGCCACCTCCTCGATCATGTGGCCAACGGCATGTTCAACGAGGCCGCGACGCGCATGATGGGCGCCTTCGAGTCGCGCGTGCGTCTGGTCCATCTGATGACGCAACGACAAAGGCCCCGTCCGTCTTCCTGAGCGGCGCGCCCCTCAAGCGCTGAACCGCCTGCGGGCATGAGAATCCCGGTCGAGGCCTGAGGCTCTGCTGTCGCTGGTCTCAGCGTGGCGCTGCGGCGCCGGAGCTCAATTGGCGGCCGGCGGCCGGTCGCCATTGCCGTTGAGGGCGCCGGGCGCCCAGTTCACGCCGTCGCGCATCGCGTAGAAGATGTGGGCGCCGATGCGATCGACCTTGCGCAAGTAGCCGACCCAGAACGGCGCAACATAATTGGCGTGGTAATTGACCGCGTCGGCGACCTTGGGGTTGTAGTTCGCGCCGCTCACCACCTCTCCTGCGATCCGTGTCGCGACCGCCCACGGACCCGGCTCCTCGACGCGAAGCGACTTGCCCTCGCAGGCGAAGGTGAACTGGCAGGCGAACGGCCGGTTGCGGTCCTGATAGACGACGCCGCAGACCGTGGTCGGATAGATGCCGCTCCTGACCCGGTTCAGGACCACCTGCGCCACCGCCGCCTGGCCCTCCTCAGGCTCGCTGCGCGATTCGAAATAGATCGCTTCCGCAAGGCAGCGCATCTGGCGGGCGCTGTCCTTGGGGTCGATAAGCGCCGCGTAATTCGGCTTGCCGCCCTCAGCCGACAATTGCGGGACCGTCGACAGCTGGGCGGGATCGATCTCGACGACGACCACCACGCCGTCGCTCGAGGTCGGCGACGACGAATTGAGGGCAAACTCGAGCGGCAGGCCGGGCGTCGCGCCGTCGTCGAAGGCGAGACCGGGCCTTGGCCCCCGCGGCGAGCCGTCATCGTCCAGCCGCTCGGGGCTCATGGCGCGGCCGGGGCCGAATTCGGCGTCGCGCGGGTCGTCGGACCCCGCGCTCGCAAGCGCGCCGTTCATACGCCTCGCGGCGAAGCCCGGCCGCCAGCCGATGAACGGATTGCTCTTGGCGGCGCGCTCGACCTCGGGGAACGGCGGCGGCGAGCTCTTCAGCGCCTCGTTCGGATCGGCCTCGTCGGACGCGGCAGCGAGACCGTCCGGGTCGCCGAGAAGTCAAGCGGGCCTGGATGATCGGCAGCGGTTCGCCGTCCTCGCTGACGGCGCGGAGCGGCCCGGCGGCCTGAAGCGCCCGATCAAGCCGGCCTTCGGCCTCGATCATGCGCGTGGGAGCAAAGATGCTGGCGCCCGCGAGCGGCTCCTGCTCGGCTTCAGCGGTGATCGACACGAGGACGAAGAGGCCGATGCACCAGGGAAGCGCGACCGAAAGAGCCCAAGCCGTACGCGATCGACCCATACGCGACAGGCGCCCCACGCAAAAGAGTGTCCCGCATGCATCGCGCAAGGTTAAAGCGACCGGCGCAATGCGAATCGTTCCGGTTATCGCTCCTTAAGGTTGCGGCCAGGTTACCGAGGGTGAGGGGCGGGGCGTCCCGCTTTGGGGCAGGAGGAAGCCCGGCAATCGGTGACATCTGCTCCCAATGGCCGACACGGCGCCTCAAAGCCGCGCTGGCGCCGCGCCGGGTGAGTCCCCTCACCCGGACCCCTCTCCCGATGGGGAGAGAGGGAGAAACGGCAAGCGCTACTCCCCTTCGGCGCCGATGGCGTAGGCGGTTTCGCCGTGGACGGCGTCGTCGCCGACTTTCAGGCTCGCGTCATCCATGCGCAGCGGCACGATGAACGAGATCACTTTCAGGATGATGTAGGTCGCGATCGCGTTGAAGATGATGATGAACAGCGCGCCGTAAATCTGCAGCACGAACTGGTACGCGTTGCCGTAGAAAAGACCGGTCACGTTGACGCCCGGCGCTTCCTTGTCGGTGCCGATATATTGCAGCATCGCGGGATTGGCGAGGAGGCCGGTGAGCAGGCCGCCGCAGATGGCGGCGACACCGTGGGTCGAGAAGACGCTGAGCGTATCGTCAACCTGCATCATGAACCTCGACTTTTGCAGCCAGTTCATGCTCATCCACGGAATGATGCCGGCGACGATGCCGATGATGATCGCGCCCCAGCCGTCGACATAGCCGGCGGCCGGCGTGATCGCCACGAGGCCGGCGATCATGCCGTTGACGGCGCCGAGGACCGACGGCTTGCCGTAGGCCATCTTGTCCATCAGCGTCCATACGAGGAGCGCGACCGCGGTCGCGGTGTTCGTGTTGAGCACCGCCGCGCCGGCATCGGCGTTGGCGAAATAGGGGTCGCCGCCGTTGAAGCCGTTCCAGCCGAGCCAGAGGATGCCGGCGCCGACCAGCGTGATCAGCAAGGAGTTCGGGGGAAAGTGGTCGCGATCGGCCTGAAGCCTTGGGCCTACCAGCCAGGCGGCGACAAAGCCCGAGGTTCCAGCGGCGAGATGGATGACATAGCCGCCGGAAAAGTCGGCGACGCCGAGGCCGGCGAGCCAGCCGCCGCCCCAGATGCTGAACGCGCCGACGGTATAGACCAGCGTCATCCACACCGGGCAGAAGATCATCCACGCGGTGAAGTTCATCCGCCCCAGCACCGAGCCGGCAAGGATGATGACGGTGATGGCGGCGAACACGAACTGGAAGAAGATGAGCGTCGCCATCGGAAAGCCGAGCGCCGGCATGCCGCCCGCAGCCGCGGGAATAGTCGCTTGCCCGGTGGTGAAGAGGGCGGATGTGGCCGGACTTGGGGTGCCCCAGAACGGGAACCACTGCGGCCCGAACGCCAGATTATAGTCGAACAGGACCCAGACGACGAGGACCGAGGCGAAGGCGTAGATCGACATGAAGGCGGAGTTGATCGCCCATTTCTTCTTGACGATGCCGCCGTAGAGAACCGTGAGGCCGGGAATGCTTTGCAGGCCGACAAATGTTGCCGCCGCGAGCTGCCAGGCGTTGTCTCCGGTGTCGAGCCATTGTGGTGACGCTACGAGGGCCATGGGTGATTCCCCTCTTCTGGTCGATGTTGGCGTCCCCCTCAAACGCCAGTAAAAATGTGAGCAAAAACCGTGCCATAATCCGGCCTTTTTTGGTTTAGACTTTCCTTTACACGGCTGTCTGTTATTTAGGCTTATTTGCTCATTTTAGATGCACTGATGAGTAATAAATAGTCAAACAAAAGAGAAATTCGCCCTTTTGACGAACTTTTTCTCGTTGCGCTGGGGCCCTACCCGCGTCTTGCTTGCAGGCGGTCAGAAGCAAATCGCGGATAGCAATGCGAGAACAAACTTCTTCGTTCTGCGTCAGGGCGGCGGCCATTGTCGCGGCGGCGGCAGGGGTCCCCGCCATGAGCGGCGGCGCCGAAGCGGCGGGGATCTCGGTCACCTGCACAAATCCGTTCAGCGGGGCGACCTGGCAGATTGCGATCGACTATGATCTCAAGACCGTCGACTCCAATCCGGCCAGTATCGGCGAAGCCGAAATCTGGTGGCGCGACGCCAAGGATGGGTGGCGCTACACGCTCGACCGCAAGTCGGGCAAACTGACCGTGGTTCTGGCATCGTCGACCGGCGGGAACTTTCTTTACGATCAGTGCCGCCTCCCAGATTGAAGACCGAACACGAAGGAGGCGGCGCCGTCGCGAATCCGTGCAGCCCACGAGGTCGTAGCGGAGAAAAACACGAATGCCGGAGGTTGACGGCGGAGTGCGGGCGAGCGTCGGATTCTTTTCCGACCGTGGGCCGCGCAAGGAGAACGAGGATTTCGCCGCCGCGGTCATAGGCGCGGAGCTGCCCGAGCCGCGCCGCGAGGTGGTGGCGGCGATCGCCGACGGCGTCGGCGGCGCGAAGGGGGGCCGCGTCGCCGCCGAGCTCGCGGTGCGCGGCTTTCTCGACGGTTTCTGGGACTTGCCGGAAACGATGGAGGTCCGCCGCGCCGGGGCCAGGGTGGTGAGCGCGCTCAATGCCTGGATCAACGCGCTCGGCCGCCAGGATCCGAAACTGGAGGGGATGGCGTGCACCTTCACCGCGCTCGTACTGCGCGGCCGCGTCGCCCATCTTCTGCACATCGGCGATACGCGCGCCTATCGGCTGAGGCGCGACCGCTTGATATGTCTCACCCAGGATCACGTGAGGGACCGCGGCCCCGGCCGGTCGGGCGTGCTCACTCGCGCGCTTGGCGCCGAGGCTGAGGCGCGCCTCGACTATGCGTCGCAGCCGGTCGCGCTGCATGACCGATTCCTCTTGTGCAGCGACGGCGTCTACGGAGCCCTGACCGACGAGCGCATCGCCGAGGCTTTGCGCGAGCGCTCCGCCCCCGACGATACCGCTCGCGCGCTCGTCGCGGCCGCGCTGGACTCGGGAAGCGGCGACAATTGCACCGCTCTCGTCCTCGACGTGGTCGCGCTGCCGACGGCCGCCTCAGCCGATGTCGGGGGCGCGATCATGCAGCTGCCTGTCATTCAAACGCCCGCAGTCGGCGAAACCATCGACGGCTTTGCCCTGAGGGCGCTCATCTCGGACGGGCGCTACAGCCGCATCTTCGCCGCGCAGGACGAAGTCGAGGGCGGCGAGGTCGTCGTCAAATTCCCGAAGCCCCAGGTCGCCGCTGTCGCGACCTATCACGCGGCTTTCGCGCGCGAAGCGTGGGTCGGCGCCCATGTGCATTCCCCGTGGGTGACCCAGATCCTCGAGCAGCCGCCGGGGCGGCAGAGCTGCCTTTATGTCGTAATGCCGCTCTACGAGGGTGAGCTCCTCGAGACTCGGCTCACGCGGCGTCCCGCCATCGGGCTGGAAGAGGGCCGCGGTATCGGAATCGGACTCGCCCGAGGCGTCGCCGCCCTGCACCGCGCCGGCGTCATCCATCGCGACCTCAAGCCGGACAATGTCATTCTTGAGGCGCGAGGCGCCCTTAAGCTCGTTGACCTTGGCGTCGTGCGGGTCCCCGGCTGGGAGGATTTCCCGCCCGATGACATTCCGGGCACGCCCGCCTATATGGCGCCGGAAATGTTCAAGGGCGAACCCGGGAACGAAGCGACTGACATCTACGCGCTGGGGGTAACGCTATTCCGCGCGCTCACTGGCGAATTCCCTTACGGCAATGCTGATGCGGTAAGCCCGCCCCGGCGCGAGCGGGCGAAGGGCCTGACAGCTCTACGTCCAGACCTGCCCGCCTGGCTGGGCGCGCTTTTGGAGCGCGCGATCGCCGCCGATCCTGCGCAGCGGCTTCGCGACGCAACGGAATTTGCGGCCGAGATGGAAGCCGGGCCAGCCGGCGCGCCGGCGCCCGCGCGTCGCCCGCAGACATTGCTCGAACGCGCGCCGGTGCGGTTCTGGCAGGGCGTGGCGGCGATCCTTGCGTTGGCGCTGCTCTTGGCGCTCTGGCGGCGCAGCTGAGGCGCGGCCCTAGGACGACTTCGGCGGATCGGCGTCGACGCGCCCGAGTTTCAGGAACCACCGATCGACGAGGAGGCCCAGCCATGCAGGGACCCAGAGAACGAAGCCAAGAAATCCGATCGAGATTCGGCCGACATGCTCGCGAATGGCTGGAACGACCATGGCGATCGCTGCGAGAAGCGCGAACAGGACCCACCAGCCAGTCACCTCGAATCCGTGCGACAACACGTTCTCGCCGATAAGCAAGGCGCCGATGAGCAAGATTGCTGCGACACAAAGAAGCGACGTCGCGAGCAGCAGGGCGCGCGACTGCTGCCAGATACGGAACATGCGGCTGCCGCCGCTTCCGAGCAGCTTGACGACTCGTTTGTATCGGGGATCCTCTATCCGCGTGTCCGAGATCACCTTGTCGATCGCTAGGAAGCGCCAATCGACCGGAGGACTCGGGCGCTTCGGCAAGACTTCCACCTGCGGCAGATAGGTCGCCGCCATGCGATAGCCGCTCGTCATCAGCGCGAACGCTTCGACATCCGAAAAGCTGTCGAGGTCGGTTCGAATGCCGGCGAGCAGCGTCTGAATCTTCTTGCGCACGCCGTATTCGGTCAACGCGTCCGCTTGCTGACTGGCTTCCTCGGGAGGCTCCTCGCAACCCTTCCAGTCGATGGGCGTGACGTCGAGGTCGCGCTTGAGATGGAGAAACATCAGCCCCTTCAGGAGGCCGCCCTTCTCCATTGCATCGAGCCGGGCGTATTGCTCCTGCCGCACCCGCTCCATCAGGACCGAATTGCTGCGCAAGAGCGGCGCGAAAGCGCCTCCGCCGGGGTCGGGCGCAAGACCCGTCTGTCCGGAGGCGTCGCTCACCAGAAGGACGGTGCTGCCTTGCTCGAGGAGACTCCCGACGCCCTGGTTGTCATGGACGCCGCCGTCGACCTGGCGCAAAGTGAGAGCTTCCGCATCTTTTCCCTTTTCCTCGAGCGCATAGAGACGATCGAGGCGCAAAGGCTCAAAGAGGCCCGGCACGCAAGCCGAAGCCACGACCGCCTTGCTCAAAGGCATGGATTGATAGGCCGGCGGGGCTTGATTGTGATAGAAGCGACGCAGCCTACTCGTGCCGTCGATATTGGGATCGATCGACCAGGGCGATTCGCCCATGAAGCTCGCGGTATACTGCCAGGCGTGTCCGGTGTTGAGGGTGGTGGCGTTCAGGATCAGGATCGGCGCTTTGGCGTTGCGCCGCCAGTTTTCTACTTTCGGGTCGAACTTTGTGTCCGGACCCGTTGGCCCCATCGGAGATATTTTCAAATTCTTGAGGAGAAGCGGACCCTCGGGCTTTGGCCGGCTCGAGTTCGCGATCCCAGATCCTGGCGAAGAGCTGGCTTTCGAACAATTCGCCGAGCCGGATCGTGCGCGAATAGGCTTTGTCCCAAACCGAGCGGAACAGGCGAATCGGATTGGCGAAGACGCGCATCCTGATGTTGGTTTGCACCCCGGCGAGAAAGTCCGTCGCGAGGCGCTCAACGATCTCGATGTAGATGCCGCGCAACTCGTCCCGGCTTAACTTCTTATCTTCAAGGTCGACGGTCTCCATTTTCTCGCGAAGCTGAAGATAATAGTGCGCGCCGACGATTGATCCGCCCGAGACGCATGAGAGCACTTCAACCCGCCGAAGAATGTCGAGCTCCGCCAGTTTCGCCAGTACCCCGATATGGAAAAGCGAGGCTCGAAAGCCGCCGCCGGACAGGGCGAGGCCAACTTTGCCGATGAACGCGCTCTCGCGTGCCGCCGTCGAGCCGAGGAAGGCGTCGAGAACCTTGTTTGCTTCGTTGGCTTTCGGATCGTCTGGCGAAATCGTGCCCGGATGCTGGAGTTGATAGAGGGAGGCGAGTTGGAATGCCGTGCTGCGGGACTCCCAGTCCGGAGTTCCCCTGAGATCTTTCGCTTTTGTGAGCCATGATTTGGAGTCCTCATAGCGTCCGAGCCCGAAAAACGCTTCCGCGACGGTCACGGCGTACCACCACTTGCTTGTGATTTCTGGCGCGTCCTTCTCGATCTCCGGCATAACATCGACGAATGCCTGGCGGATCGCTTTCGCCTCCGCCTGACGATCGATGACGCCCCTCGCGCCATCCGCCCGCTCGATATCGGCCAGCTGATCGAGCACAAACGCCGCGTTTGCCGCGGTATAGCCGAAGTCCTTTTTCGGCCCCAGATCGTAGCCGCGGCGGTAGTAGCGATACGAACGCTCCAATTCATCCTTTTGACCGGTGGCTTGCCAGCGTCGCTTGTAGATTGCGCCCGCAAGACCAAGCGTTTCCTGGTCCTCGGTTGTTTCGAGATCGAAAGAGCCGCGAAGAATGTCGAGCCCCTCGTCGAGCGCCTTCAGGACAGGTCGGTCGGGGTCCTTATAGGTGCAGAGCGCGTGTTCCTGAGCCAACTTGCGGCCGAGGGAAGCGTCAAAGCCTCCAGCTTTCCGCGCCCTCGCCAGAACGCGCCTGGCCAAGCCAAATTTGTCTTTCTTCTTCAGCCGCTCGACCAGGCTCAGAGCATCTGCGGGCGTGAGCGCGGCGCCGCGCAGATAGGCGTCGGCGGCGGTGATGTCGGGTTGAGACTCGGGGGACGATTCGAGTGGCATAGCAAACTCCCTTATGAGCTCGCGGCCACGGCCGGCCGGCCGAGGCGCGCAGCTTGGACGTTCCTAGGGCAGTCGGCAACTGGACAAACAGGAGCGCCGCTGCCATCGTCCCCGCCAACCAAATCCTCCCAAGGAGAGTCCGCCAAATGACTGCCGTCACCGCCGCCAAACCCGCCGCCACGCCGCGCGCGGCGGACGTCCCCAACGATCTCGCCGCGTTCTGGCTGCCCTTCACGCCCAATCGCGCGTTCAAGAAGAAGCCGCGGCTCATCTCGCGCTCGAAGGACATGCACTATTTTACCCCCGAGGGGCGGGCGATCCTCGACGCCACCGCAGGCTTGTGGTGTTGCAACGCAGGACACAACCGCGCCCCGATCGTAGCCGCCATCCAGCGCCAGGCGGCCGAGCTCGACTTCACGCCGACCTTCCAGTTCGCCCATCCGTTGGCCTTTCAACTTGCTTCCCGCATCGCCGAGCTCGCCCCGGGCGACCTCGATCATGTGTTCTATTGCAATTCGGGGTCGGAAGCGGTCGATACGGCGCTCAAGATCGCGCTCGCCTACCACAACGTTCGCGGTCACGGGTCGCGCCAGCGCCTCATCGGCCGCGAGCGCGGCTATCACGGCGTCGGCTTTGGCGGCATCTCGGTCGGCGGCATGGTCAACAACCGAAAGTTCTTCGGCTCGCTGCTCGCGGGCGTCGACCATCTGCCGGCGACCTACAACCGGGAGCATCAGGCGTTCACCAAGGGCGAGCCGGAGTGGGGCGGCCATCTCGCCGACGCGCTCGAGAGCATCGTCGCCCTGCACGACGCCTCTACCATCGCCGCCGTGATCGTCGAGCCGATGGCGGGCTCGACCGGGGTCCTGCCCGCGCCCAAAGGCTATTTGAAGCGCCTGCGGGAGATCTGCGACAAATACGGCATTCTGCTCATCTTCGACGAGGTCATCACCGGCTTCGGCCGCCTCGGCGCCCCGTTCGCCGCCGAGCGCTACGGCGTCCAGCCCGACATGATCACCTTCGCCAAGGGCGTGACGTCGGGCACGGTGCCGATGGGCGGGGTGGTCGCGCGCAAACACGTCTACGACGCTTTCATGCAGGGGCCCGAGCACGCAATCGAGCTCTTCCACGGCTACACCTATTCCGGCCATCCGCTCGCCTGCGCCGCGGCCCTGGCGACGATCGACCTCTATCGCGACGAGCGCCTGTTCGAGCGCTCGAAAGCGCTCGAGCCGAAGTGGGCTGACGCGATCATGAGCCTGAAGGGTCTGCCGAACGTGGTCGACATCCGCTGCGTGGGCTTAACGGGCGCGATCGACCTTGCGCCGATCCCCGGCAGCCCGGGCCTGCGCGGCTACCGCGCGCTCGACCACTCGTTCTTCGAGGCGGGGATCATGCTGCGCCCGTCCGGGGACACGATCGAACTCACTCCGCCGCTCATCGTGAGCGAAGATCAGATCGGCGAAATCATGGACAAGATCGGGGCGTCGATCAAAGCGGCGGCGTAAAGAAGACCAGACTTCGGGTAACGCCAGCCGGCGCGGCGGCGCTCGTCATCCATATAGCCGGCCATTGCCGGCCGCCTTCGCTGGAGCGAAGCGTGGAGGATGACGAGGGGAGATCGCCATGGCCGATCCAGACAAACTCAAACAGTTCATGATGAAGATGGTCGGCGATATCGGCGCCGCGGTCAGCGTGCCGCTGGTGAGAACCGGCATACGGCTCGGCCTCTACAAGGCAATGGACGGCGCGGGGCCGGTCACAAGCGCGGCGCTCGCCGAAAAAGCCGGGATTTCGGAACGCTACGCGCGCGAATGGCTCGCGCAAAATGCGGCCTCCGGTTACCTGACGTATGAGCCGTCCGGGAAGACTTTCGAGCTTCCGCCCGAGCAGGCGATGGCCTTCGCCAGGGAGGACAGTTACGTCTACATCGGCGGCACGATCGAAGCCGTCTGCGCAATCTATCCCACGCAGCCGAAGGTCGAGCAGGCGTTCCTGTCCGGCGGCGGCATCGAATGGGGCGAGCACGCGGGCTGCCTGTTCTGCGCGGTCGGCGCCATGCTGCGGCCCCGGTACATCGCGAACATTGTGCAGAGGTGGCTGCCGGCGCTCGATGGCGTGAACGCCAAGCTCGAGGCCGGCGCCGCAGTTGCTGATGTCGGCTGCGGCACGGGTCACTCGACCATGATCATGGCGAAGGCGTTCCCGAAGTCGACCTTCGTGGGATATGACTTTCACGAACCCTCCGTCGACCACGCGAGAGACGAAGCGCGCCTGAGGGAGGGGCTCGACAATGTTCGCTTCGAAGTCGCGACCGCGAAGAATTTCCCCGCCCGGGACCTCGATCTGGTGACCTTCTTCGACGTGCTGCACGACCTCGGCGATCCCGTCGGCGCCGCGACCCATGTCCGTCAGTCCTTAAAGCCGGATGGCGTCTGGATGCTCATGGAGCCGCTCGCGGGCGATGCGACGGAAGACAATCTGACCCCCGTCGGCCGGATCGCTTACGCCTTGTCGGCGATGGCGTGCATTCCGGTGTCGCTGTCTCAGGAAGTGGGCGCGGCCCTCGGCGCGCAGGCCGGGCAGAAGAGGCTCACCGAGGTCATCAAGGGGGGCGGATTCCGCGAGGTCCGCCGTGCGGCGGAGACGCCGTTCAACATGGTGATCGAGGCTCGGCCTTAACACGCGCGCCCGCCTGTCGTGCGGGCGACAGCATCTCGCCTCCATTGTGAGGCCGAGGGCCACGGTTGAACTCCGTCGACGGAGCCGGTCATGTCGCCTTTGCTGTTCGCGCTCTTCCTTGCGACGTTCGCCATCGGCACGACCGAGTTTGCGGTCGTCGGCTTGCTCCCGGACATCGCCGCCAGTCTCGACGTCAGCATCTCGCAGACGGGTCTGCTCGTTAGCGGCTACGCGGTTGGCGTGGCCATCGGCGGACCTGTCATCGTAGCGCTCACCTCGTCGCAGCCGCGCAAGCGGACGCTTCTGCAGCTCTGCGCGATCTTCGTCGTGGGTCATGCTCTTGCTGCGCTCGCGCCGGATTATGGTTGGCTGATGGGGGCGAGGGTGCTCGCCGCGATTTCGCACGCCTCGTTCCTCGGGATCGCGGCGATCGTGGCGGCGGAGAGTGTTCCGCCTGAGCGCAGTTCGCGCGCCGTGTCACTCGTCTGGCTGGGCTTCTCCGCTGCGAGCCTCGTCGGCGTGCCAAGCACGACCGCGATCGGCCACGCGTTTGGTTGGCGCGCCGCGTTCTGGATGCTCGCGGTCGTTGGCGTGGCCGCCGGGGCGGCTCTTCAGCTCTGGATGCCCCCGTCTTCGCGCAGGGAGGCGTCGAGGTTCAGAGCGGAAATCGTCGCCCTGCGACGCCCGCAGGTGCTGTTGGCCATGGCTATGAGCCTTCTCGTCTGCGCTTCGACCTTCGCCGTTTTCACCTATGTCGCGCCGCTCCTCTTGGAAGACACGAGGATCTCGGTTGGCGCGCTTCCCCTTATGCTGTTGTTGTTCGGCGTAGGGGGCGCGGCGGGCATGGTGATAGGCGGCCGGCTCGGCGACTGGAAACCTTTGGAGTCGGTTGCAGCGCTCTCGCTTGCCTATGCTGTCTTCTATCTCATCTTGATGGCGGTTGTCGGAAGCGTCGCGCTCATGGGCGCCGCCATGATCCTCTGGGGCTTTCTGTTCCTGGCGCCATGCGTCCCATTGCAGACGCGGGTCGTGAGAAAGGCGATCGACGGACCGAACCTTGCCTCGACGCTGAACCAGTCAGCCTTCAACGTCGGCAATGCGCTCGGGCCGACGCTCGGCGCCGCCGCCCTCGCGCTTGGCTTCGGATATCGGGTGTTGCCGTGGATCGGGAGCGCCCTCGCGCTCCTCTGCGCCGCAACCGCTCTTCTTTCTCGCGCCCTCGACAGGGGCGAACCTGTTTTGGTCGCGGATGGATGTCCCAGCGCGCCGCCGTGAGGGATCCGCGCGCCGTCGTGACGCCCAAAATCGTCGAACCGCCTTGATTTTGAGCGTTTGGCTCCGCTTCCCTTTCGCTGCATGGGATGTATGAATTGCGAGGGACTCGCCGCTGAAGGCCTTGCAAGGTCCTAAGGCGCGAAACATGGGAGAGGGCTGATGGCATCGAAATTCGTGAAGGCGCTCGGGCTCGGTGGGGCGCTGGCAGCGAGCCTTGCGCTTGCCCAGGGTGCGCTTGCCAAGGACTGGAAGACGGTCGTCATCGGCATGGAGGGGGCCTACGACCCCTGGAACCTCACCGACTCGAGCGGCAAGATCGTCGGTTTCGAGCCTGACCTGGCTATGGACCTCTGCAAGCGCGCGGGCCTTCAGTGCACCATCATCGCCCAGGACTGGGATGGCATGATCCCCGGCCTCAAGGCGGGCAAGTTCGACGTCATCATGGACGGGATGGCCATCACCGATGAGCGCCAGAAGGAGATCGACTTCACCAGGCCCTATGCGGCTTCGCCCGGCTCGTTCCTCGCGCCCAAGGACAGCCCGCTGGCCAAGGCGACAGGCGCGGGAACGTTGATCAATCTCGACAAGGAAGCCGCAGCCGGCGACGCCGCGATCAAGTCCGTGCAGGCGGCGCTCAAGGGCAAGACGCTCGGCGTGCAGGTCTCGACGACCCACGCCAATTTCGCGGGCCAGCATCTCAAGGACATCGCCGACATCAAGGAGTATAAGACTCCCGACGACCGTGATCAGGATCTCAAATCCGGCCGCCTCGACGCGGTTCTCGAAGATCTTCCGACCAACGTGGCGACCGCTTCGAAGCCCGATGGCGCGGCGCTCGCTGTTGTCGGACCGGAATTCATCGGCGGCGTGTTCGGGGTCGGCGAAGCCATGGGCATCCGCAAGAACGATGCGGACCTCACGGCGAAATTCAATCAGGCGCTTGCGGCGGCGGTCGCCGATGGGACGGTGAAGAAGCTCTCGGAGCAGTGGTTCAAGGCGGACCTGACGCCCCGGTAAGCTTCTTGCGTCCCGCTTCCAGCCGCCGCCCTCTACCGGGCCGCTGGGAGTGGGAGGCGCGCGCCGGCTGAATCTTCGGCCGGCGCCCGACCTCGGGGGCTCGACGCATGGGCGATCTGGCGATCTTCGGCTTCGGCAAGGGCGGCTGGGGGCTTGCGCTCATCGAGGGCGCGGCGATGACGCTGCTGGTGTCCGCCTGTGGGCTCGTGATCGGCGCGGCGATTGGCGGGCTCGTCGCCTGGGCGCGGCTTTCGGGAAGGCGGCTCGCGGGCGCGGCCGGAGAAGCCTATGCCGCGCTGTTTCGCGGCCTGCCGGAACTGCTCATCGTCTATTTTGTCTATTTCGGCACGTCCACGCTGCTCACCGAGACCGCGCTCTTTTTCGGCCATGAGGGCTTCGTCGGCGTGCCCGCCTTCGGCGCGGGCGCGCTCGCCGTCGGGGTCATCTCGGGCGCCTATCAGGCCGAGGTGTTCCGCGCCGCCTTTCTCGCCATCGCCAGGGGCGAGCTCGAGGCCGCGGTCAGCGTCGGCATGAACCGGACCTTGATGGCGCGGCGCATCATCGTTCCGCAGGTCTTGCGCTTCGCCCTGCCGGGGCTTGGCAATCTCTGGCAGGTCGCGCTCAAGGATTCCTCGCTCATTTCGGTCACCGGCCTCACCGAGCTCATGAGGGTGAGCCAGGTCGGCGCGGGCTCGACCCACCGGCCGTTCGCCTTCTATCTCGGCGGCGCTGTGCTCTATCTCGCGATGACGGTGGTGACGACGCGAGTGTTCGACATCGCGGAAACGCGGGCGACTCGCGGCATGCGGCGTGCGGCGGCCTGAACGCGATGGACTTCGATTTCATCTCGCGCACCTTCGTCCGCCTCCTCGCCGCGCTGCCGCTGACGCTGACCGTCTGGTTTCTCTCAGTCGTGCTCGGCGCGCTGATCGCCGCGGGCGTGACGTGGCTGCGGGTGAGCGGGGTCAAGCTGTTCGAGCTTTTCGCGCGGGCTTATGTCCTCGTCTTTCGCGGCACGCCGCTCCTGATCCAGCTCTTCATCGTCTACTATGGCCTCGCGTCGCTGCCCGCGGTGCGCGCGAGTTTCGCCTGGCCAATTCTGCGCGACGCGTTCAATTGCGCGGTGCTGTCGCTTGCGCTTTGTACGGCGGCCTATCAGGCCGAGATCTTCCGCGGCGCGCTGCTCGCCGTGCCGCCCGGACAGGTGGAGGCGGCTCGCGCCTCGGGCATGTCGGGCCTGCTCATCTTCCGGCGGATCATTTTTCCGATCGCGATGAGGCACGCGCTCCCGCCCTATTCAACTGAAATGATCTCGATGGTGAAGGCGACAGCGCTCGTTTCGCTGGTGACCTTGTGGGACGTGATGAGCGTCGCGCTTAAAATCCGCAACGACACGCTCGTCACCTATCTGCCGCTCATCCTCGCCGGCGTAATCTATTTCGTCGTCAACTATGCGATCGGCGCCGGCTTCCTTGCACTCGAGCGGCGGCTCACGCCGCATTTGCGGCCCAGGCCGGTGTGAGGGTCCAGCAATGTCCGCCGAGAAGCCCGCCCTCATCGTCGAGAAAATGCACAAGAGCTTTGGCCAGCTCGAAGTCCTGCGGGGGATTTCCCTTGCCGCCAACGATGGCGACGTCATCTCGATCCTCGGCTCGTCGGGCTCCGGCAAGAGCACCTTCCTGCGTTGCATCAATCTCCTGGAGACGCCGGACTCGGGCGTCGTGACGGTCGCGGGGGAAACGATCAGGATGCGCCGCCGCCGCGACGGCCGGGCGGAACCCGCCGACCGCAGGCAGGTCGACCGCATTCGTTCCGAGCTTGGCATGGTGTTCCAGAGCTTCAATCTTTGGTCGCATCTGACCGTGCTCGAAAACCTGATCGAGGCGCCGGTGCATGTGCAAAAGCGCCCGCGCGCCGAATGCGTGGAAGAGGCGAGGGCGCTCCTCGCCAAGGTCGGCATGTCGGAACGCGCGGACTATTATCCCGCGCATCTCTCGGGCGGGCAGCAGCAGCGCGCCGCGATCGCGCGGGCGCTCGCCATGCGGCCCAAAGTGATGCTGTTCGACGAGCCGACCTCCGCGCTCGATCCCGAGCTGGTCGGCGAAGTGCTCCGGGTGATGCGCGCGCTCGCCGAGGAGGGGCGTACGATGCTCGTCGTCACCCACGAGATGGCGTTCGCGCGCGACGTCTCGACGCGGGTCATGTTCCTCCACCAGGGGCAGGTCGAGGCCGAGGGGCCGCCGCAGGAGCTTTTTTCCGGGGCGGCCTCGGAGCGCTTCCGCCAGTTCATCTCGAAGGAGCGCGGGTAGGAGGAATGCCTCGCTTCTTCACCGCGCTCGAATTGCCGGAGCGGGTCATGAAGCAGATGACGCTCATGCGCGGCGGCGTCATTGGCGCGCGATGGCTCGAGCCGGCGGATTATCACATCACGCTGCGCTTCATCGGCGACGTGGACGGGCGCGCCGCGCGCGACATCGCCGAGACGCTCGGCGACATTCAGCGGCCGAAGGCTCTCGTCAGTTTCGAGGGCCTGAGCTGGTTCGGCGGCGACAAGCCGCGCGCGATCGTCGCCAAGGTCAAGGCGGACCCGGCGCTTCTCGACCTGCAGGCCGAGCAGGAGCGGCGCCTGCGGCGCATCGGCGTCGAGCCGGAGACCCGCAAATATACCCCGCACGTGACGCTGGCGCGTCTGCGCGGCGTCACCCAGGGGGCCGTCGCCGAGTATCTCGCCGCCCATGGCGCGCTTTGCGCGGACCCGTTCACTGCCGAGCGCTTCGTGCTCTATTCGGCCCGCGACGGGACGGGCGGCGGACCCTATGTCGTTGAGGCCGGCTATCCGCTGGGCTAAGGACGGCCATGTCTCCGTCTATTGACGCCGCTCGGCGCCGCGTGCGCCTGGATCCGCGCGACCCCGATTTCTTCAGCGATCCCTATCGGGCCTACGCTGCGATCCACGAAGCCTCGCCCGTATTCTTCTGGGAGGACTACGGCTTCTGGTGCTTCGCCCGCCACGCCGAGGTTTCGGCGCTGTTGCGCGACCGCCGGTTCGGGCGGCAGATAACGCATCTGATGAGCCGGGCGGAACTGGGCTGGCCCGAGCCGAAGCCGCATCTTGAGCCGTTCGATAAGCTCGAGCGCCATTCGATCCTCGAACTCGAGCCGCCCGAGCACACTCGCCTGCGCAACCTCGTCAACCGCGCCTTCGTCTCGCGCCGGATCGAGAAGCTCGGGCCGCAGATCAAGGCGCTGGCGGATGAGCGGATCGAACTCTTTCGCGCATCGCGGCGCGGCCGATCTGATCGACGAGTTCGCCGAGCCCATTCCGGTCGCCGTGATCGCCGACCTGCTTGGGGTTCCGCGCGACATGGGGCCCAAGCTCGTCGACTGGTCGCATCGGATGGTCGCCATGTACCAGTTCGGCGTCGATCGCGCGGTCGAGGAGCGCGCGGCCGAGGCGGCGCGCGAATTCGCCCTCTTCGTGCGCGGCTTCGCTCGCGCCCGGCGCGGCGACCCTGGCGACGATCTCATAAGTCAGCTCCTGATCGCCGAAAGCGACGGCGGACGACTCAGCGAGGACGAACTCATCGCGACCGTCATCCTGCTCCTGAACGCTGGCCACGAGGCGACGGTGCAGGCGATCGGCAACGGGGCGAAGACGCTGCTCGAACGGGGCGTCGACCCGAAGCTCGCATTCGCGGACGAGAACGCGACCGCCGCCACGGTCGAAGAGCTGCTGCGGCTCGACCCGCCGCTGCACCTCTTCACGCGATACGCGCTGGAAGAGGTGGAAGTCGCCGGCGTCGGCCTGCGGAAGGGCGAGAAGATCGGCCTTCTGCTCGGCGCCGCCAACCGCGATCCCGAACGGTTTTCCCATCCCGACGCCTTCGACAGCCGCAGGACGCCAAATCCGCATGTGAGTTTCGGCGCCGGGATTCATTTCTGCGTCGGCGCGCCGCTGGCGCGGCTCGAGCTCGGCGCCGCGCTGCCGATTCTGTTCGCCCGCCTGCCCGGCCTCAGCCTCGTCGAGCCGCCGCGCTACCGCGACGCGTTCCATTTTCATGGGCTCGAGGCGCTGAAGGTCGAATGGGGGCGCCAGTGAGCGCCGCGATCGCGTAGGCGGAAAGCGCGCCGGCCATGCGGCGGCCCGCTACGACCCCTGTCCTATTAACACCGTCAGGGCCGCGAGCAGCCCCTTCGGATCGAACTGGCCCTGATAGACGGGAGGAGGAGGCGGGCCGCGCTTGAGAAGTTGGCGGATCGCCTCCCATGCGGTGCGGGCGGAATATTCCATGGTGAACGCGATGTCCTGCTCGATCTCGACATACTGGCCGATCAATCCGAGATTGGTCGCCCCCTCCGGAACCGGCGGCGGGCGGTCGCCGCGGCGGCGCGGCAGCCAGATGTTGTTGACGTAGGGCATGTTGCACGGAATGCAGATCGACGACTTCATGATCGTGTCGAAATCGTCGAACTTGAGGTGCCTGAGCGTTTCCTCAAGGATCTCGGCGCCAGTGCACTGATCCATGCGCTTCTTCACATAGTCGCCTTCGCGTTCGGGATAGAGCCCGTAGCCCCACCAGACGAAAGTTCCGGCCGGCTGATCGAGGATTTCCGGCTGGTGGAAGACCGAGAGCGAAAGAACCCACGACGAATCCTTGAGCGTGAGCAGCCCGCCGATTCCGGACTCGCTGCCGGTCAGCGCCTTCATCTGGTCGATGAATTCCGCGCCCGTCGTGGTGACGGTGAGGGTCACCCAGCGCGAGTCGGCGATGCGCGGCGCGCCGAAGAATGCATCCGGATTGCCGAAATCGGTGCGCCCTTGCGCGAGGCGTCGCCACAGAGCCCACGACCGTCCGGTGTCCTTCGGCTTCGGCGCTTCATTCATCGATCCGGCGGAAATGTCGGCGGCCTGCGAGCCTGTGGTCACGAGCACGATATCGTCCGCCGCTACGGCCACGGAGGTCGTCGCGCCCCCGCGCTCGTAGTCAAGCCGATTGACGGTGATGCGGCCAGGCAACGGCGCGAAGGCGATGTCCTTGACGAAAGCGCCGGTCACGAAGTTGACGCCGCGCGGTTTGAGCCACGCGACCAGCGGCTTGATGAACGCCTCGTTCTGATTGAACGGCGTGCGCATGACGCCGGTCATCGTCGAAAGGTGCGGGAACAGGTAGATGAACCGGTTCATGTAGCGCCGGAACTCGATCGCGCTGTGCCGGGGCAGCGACCCCATGATCGTCGACCAGAGCAGCCAGAATTCGGTCGAAAAGAAATCAGGCGCAAAAAATTCCTCGATGCGCCGACCGTCCAGCGCCGATTCCGGCGTGAGCGAGACCCGCGCGAGATCGAGACCATCGCGCAGGCTCAGACCGAAATGGGGTCCTTGCACGACATGGCCTTCCCGATCGATGATATGGGCCTTGTCGTTGTAAGGGTGTTGGTCATTGAACTGAAAGAATTGATCCCTGACCGAAATCTTGGGATCGGTTGCGCTCGGAATCGTCGAGAGCAGGTCGAAAGCGCAGCGGAACTCCTTGTCGAAGACGGAGCCGGGCAAGTTGTAGCCGCTCTGTGGACTTCCCTGGAGAAAGTACCCGCCGCCCAACTCGGCGTCCGCCTCATAGACGGTAATGTCCTCGCCGAGCGCGCCGGCATTGCGGATGAGCAGTGCCGCCGCAGCGAGTCCGCCAATTCCGCCGCCGACGATGTGAGCTTTCATGCGTCCGTCTCCCTCAAGCTCTCGCGCCGGTCTCATCCGAAAGGATCGCCGCCGCAAATATCCTTCCGCCGCTCCATAGTTCGCGCAAGCCACTACCGGCGACGGAGCAAAGCGAGCAGTGACGGTGGTCACACTCCCGTCAAGCGGCGGGGCCGGGCTCAAAGGACGCGGTGTTTCAAGTTCGGCGCTTTCGCGCCGCCCCCGCACCGGCTAGAAGCCGCCCCGTGACGTCTTCATCGCGCCGATCGGGCAGTCTCGAGAGCTTCTCAGTCCGTTTCTCCTCAGACCGCGAATCCGGGATGCTGAGAAGCTATCGCCGCTTTTTCGCGGTTCTTGCTTTCCTGCTTCTGGCGACCCCGTTGCTGTTGGGGCTGGTGAGGCCGGACCCGCCGGCGGCGATCCTCAAGGAGGGGCGCTACCTCGCGCCCGCGCCGACAATCCCCTCGGATCGTCAGGAGTGGCTCGCGCTGCCGGGCCGCATCGACGCCTTCCTCGGCGACCACTTCGGCTTGCGCCAGGTCTTGATCCGCGCGCACA
Source organism: uncultured Alphaproteobacteria bacterium (assembly GCA_963761435.1). Classification (GTDB taxonomy): domain Bacteria; phylum Pseudomonadota; class Alphaproteobacteria; order Rhizobiales; family Beijerinckiaceae; genus Roseiarcus. The sequence goes on from CAVXHJ010000028.1 coordinate 67,346, forward strand.
AGGATCTGACCAAGCCGCTCCTCGGCATGGGCAACGATACGGTTCTGGTCGGCCGCGATGGGCGGCTCTTCTATCTTGGCCAGGAAGCGGTGCAACAAAGCTCAGGGCTGATCCTGCGCGACCATCGCGTCTCCGACACGGTCGCCCTTATCGCGCGCATGAACACCGCGCTCGCGGCTCGCGGCGTCCGTTTTCTCGTCGCAGTGCCGCCGAACGCGGGGACGATCTATGCGGACGATCTCCCCAGTTGGGCGCAAAACCGTGGGCGGCGAACGGAATACGATCTGCTGATCGAAGAACTCGCGGCGCACGGCGTCCGCGCAGTCGACCTGCGGCCGCCGCTCAAAGCTGCGCGGTCAGAAGGGCCCGTTTTCTACATGCACGATTCGCATTGGACCGCGCGCGGCGCGCTGGCGGCTTTCAACGCCATCGCTGAGGCGGACCGCAGGCCGGACTGGCGCGTCGACCCCGGGTCCGCGCTTGGCCCGCCCGAGCCGCGGGATGGCGGAGACCTGGCAAGGATGCTGGGCGAAGACGGCGCGACGGAGACGGTCGAGGACTTGATCCTGCCATCGGCGAAGACAGAATTGCTGACGGAGGATCCCGTCGGCGACTATGTCGAGGCCATCGGGAAGCCGGGCCCGACCATCATGCTGTTCGGCGATTCCTTTACCCAGGACTATTTTGCGCAAATCCTCATGCAGCGCGCCGGCCGGGTGATATGGCTGCAGCATCGCAAATGCGGCTTCGATTGGCGGGCGATCGATCAATTCCATCCCGACGAGGTCTGGTGGATGCCGAATGAGCGCTTCCTCATTTGCGATCCGGGCATGCAGCCGATGGGATTCGCAGGATAGAAATGGAAGAAGACCACACCCGCGTCCGCAGCCTGCTTGTGCTTGGCGGCGCCCGGTCGGGAAAAAGCGCCTACGCGCAGAGGCTTGCTGAGTCCTATGGACCCCACCGGCTCTATCTGGCGACGGCGCAACCCCAGGATGACGAAATGGCTGAGCGCATCGCCCGCCACCGGGCCGATCGGGGCCACGGCTGGCTGACGCTGGAAGAGCCCCTCGAGGTCGCCGAGGCGCTTCGGGCCGAAGCGCGTCCCGGTCGCGTCGTGGTCGTCGACTGCCTGACCCTTTGGCTCACAAACCTGATGCTCGCCGGCCGCGAGCCGGGCCTGGCCCTCGCCCGGTTGGCGGAGGCGATCGGCGCGCTCGCGGGGCCTGCGATCCTGGTTTCAAACGAAGTTGGGATGGGGATCGTGCCGGAGCACAGGCTCGGCCGCGAGTTTCGCGACTGGCAGGGGCGGGCCAATCGGGAAGTCGCTGCGGCCTGCGACGCGGCTTTGCTCATCGCCGCCGGCCTTCCCCTCCCCCTGAAGCCGGCCCCGGCCTTAACCATGCGATTGGGTTGAACCGCGCATTTGGCTGCGAAAATCGCTGGCGAACTCGGGGCGGGCCTGGACTAGGATTCGCTGCTGTGAAAGGGGCTTGCCGGCTGCGCGGGGTTGCCGGCGCGCGTTTCCAGACCTTGGTCCTCGGGATTTGGCGGGATGCTGCGTCTTTTCCAACGCCAGTCGACGCCGGAGCAGGCGGCGCATATCGACATCGCCCACGACGGCGAGATTTATCGTGTCGCGCTGAAGCGCATCGCTACGTCGCGGCGCTTTACGCTGCGGGTTCGAACAGCGACGCGCGATGCATTGTTGACGATGCCGACCCGCTCTTCGCTCAAGGCGGCGCGCGAGTTCGCCGAACGCCATGCCGCGTGGATTGGGACGCGGCTCGCGCGTCTTCCCGAACCGGTCGCTTTCGCGCCGCGTGCGCTGACCCCGTTGCGCGGCGTCGATCATCGCATAGTCCATCGGCCCGGCGAGCGCGGCGTGGTCTGGCTCGAGGCGAGCGAGCGCGGGCCGCTCATCTGCGTTTCGGGCGAGCGGCCGCACGTGGCGCGCCGCGTTACCGACTTCCTCAAGCGCGAAGCGCGCAAGGATCTCGAGGCCGCCGTGGCGCGTCACTCAAAGCAACTTGGGGTGAAGCCGCGGCGGATCGTGCTGCGCGATACGGTCAGCCGGTGGGGCTCATGCTCGTCGACCGGGGGTCTCAATTTTTCCTGGCGCCTGATTCTCGCGCCGCCATTCGTGCTCGACTATCTCGCCGCACACGAGGTCGCGCATATCGTGCACATGAATCACTCCCCGCTTTTCTGGAAGCTCACGCGCCGTCTACATCCCGGGACCGATCGCGCCGAAGTCTGGCTCAAGGTCCGTGGCGCCGACCTGCACCGTTTCGGCGCGACCTGGGAGTAGAACCCGCTATCACGTAGCGGGTCTCTCACGGCTGCCGCCAAATCCTGGCTGGTCCGCGATCAGCGCTGAGCCGTGTGGCGCCATCTCGAGGTCGCACGCCTCAGGGCTGGTTATTGTGCTAAGCTGAATGTCGAAAGAGGGGCTCCGTGACTGAGACCCGTAAACTTGCGGCAATTCTGGCTTCTGATGTAGTCGGCTACAGCCGGCTTGCGGGTGCCGACGAAGATCGCATCCTCGCGCGGTTGCGCGCTTTGCGCAGCGATCTGATCGACCCGACTATCGCCGTGCACCATGGCAGAGTCGTCAAGCGCACCGGCGATGGCAGCATCGTCGAGTTCCGCAGCGTGGTCGACGCCGTGCGCTGCGCCATTGAAGTGCAGAACGCGATGGTCGAGCGCAACGCTGGCGTGCCGGAGGAGCGCCGGATCGTTTTCCAAATCGGCATTCATTTGGGCGACGTGGTCGAGGAGAGCGACGGCGACCTGATGGGCGAAGGGGTCAACATCGCTTCGCGGCTTGAGGGTGTCGCCAAGCCCGGCGCGATCTGTCTGTCGGAGGACGCCTACCGGCAGGTCAAGTCGCGACTCGATTTGAAAGTAAGCGATCTCGGCGCGACTGCGTTAAAGAACATTGCCGAGCCAATGCGCCTCTATTCGCTAGAGGTCGGCGCGCTCGCGGAGGTGAAGCCGGCGGCGCGAGCGTCGCCTGCTGATCTGGCGGAGCCGGTGGCTCCAAAACGGCGCTGGGGATTGACCCCGCTCGCCGCTGGGATAGCGGCCCTTCTTATCCTTGTTGCCACAAGCGGCTGGTACCTGCTCAGCTGGCGGGCGTCGGCGCCGCAGACGCCGGTGCTCACCGCGGCAGCCGACAAGCTGGCGCTCGCGCCGCCCCTGTCGATCGTCGTGCTTCCGTTCGAGAATCTCAGCGGCGATCCCGAGCAGGAATTTTTCGCCGACGCCATCACCGACGATCTCACTACCGACCTGTCGCATCTGCCCGACAGTTTCGTCATCGCCCGCAACACCGCTTTCACCTACAAGGGCAAGTCAGTCGACGTGAAGCAGATCGGGCGCGAGCTTGCAGTCCGCTATGCCTTAGAAGGAAGCGTACGCCCTGTCGGCGACACGATTACCGTCAATGCGCAGCTCATTTCAACCGAGAGTGGCGCTCACGTTTGGGCCGATCGGTTCGACGGCCAGCGCAGCCGTCTCGGCGAGTTGCAGGTGGACTTCGTCGCGCGGCTCGCGCGTTCGCTCGACGTCGAGCTTGTCCGGGCAGAGAGCCTGCGCGCGACGCGCGACCGCGCCTTCGATCCGAATGCTCTCGACCTCACCATGCGCGGATGGGCCGTCATGAATCAGCACGCCACCTCGATCAACCTGACTGAGGCCCGAGGGTATTTCGAGAAGGCGCTGGTCATCGACCCGCAGTTTCCGCAGGCGCTTCTCGGTTTAGCGCGCGCGCTGATCCTGAGGGCGAACGACTATCCCGGGGCCGATCGCGCGGACAAGGTCGAACGCGCCGACAGTCTCGTCTCGCGGGTCTTATCCGACGAGCCTGACAACGCGATGGCCCATGTTGTGAAGAGTCAAGTCTATTTTGGAAAGGCGCAGTTTGGCGCGGCGATCGCTGAAGCGAACGCGGCGATCGCCGACAATCGCAACCTCCCGGAAGCGCACGCTCAAGCCGGATTCTATGAAATCTTTGTCGGACGCTCCACCGAAGCGTTTCAGGAGATCGAAATGGCATTGCGCCTTAGCCCGCGCGATCCGTTTCGTTACGAGTGGGACTATTACCTTTGCCATGCGCACGCGCATCTGGCGCAATGGGACCAGGCGATCGAATCGTGCACGAACTCTATTGCGACGAACTCTTCGTGGTGGGCGTCCTACGTCGATCTCGCCGCCGCATACGGTTGGTCCGGGCGTGACGCCGAAGCCAGGGCCGCTCTCGCCGGGCTCCTCAAGTCAAGGCCCGGATTCACAGTGCAGGATTGGGCGAACATCAAATGGTCGGACAATCCGACATTTGCGCGCGAGAATCAGGGCATCGTCGAGGGCCTGCGTAAGGCCGGGCTGCCGGAAGGGGAAGTGAAATCGAATTGAACGGGTTGCTGCGTTCTCGGCCCTCAGACAATCCTTCCAAGCGCGTCGAACAGGAGCTGCAAGTCCTGAGGGCGTGACAGCCGATGGTCGCCGTCGTTGATTAGCGTCAGCGTCGCCGGATCGACGAGCCGCTGCATCAGCGCGAGCGCGTGGAGGTAAGGCACGTCCGGGTCCTGCATGCCCTGCAGCACGACGGTCGGCGCGCGAGTGGGGATCATGCCTCCGAGCAGAAGATGCTTGCGCCCGTCCTCGATGAGCGCGCGAGTGAAGCAATCCGGCTCGCTCGAATAGGCTGACGGCCGGCGCCACACGCCTTCCTTCATGATCGCGCGCCGCGCTTCATCCGGCGCCTTGGCCCAGATCAGCGCTTCGGTGAAGTCGACCGCAGGCGCAATGAGAATCAAGCCCTTGATCCGCTCCGCTTCGCCCGCCTCGTTGAGCGCGCGGGCGGCGAGGAGCGCAAGATAGCCGCCCATCGACGACCCGACGATGATCTGCGGCCCCTCGGTCTCGCTCCGCACCAGCGCAAGAACCTCCTCGAGCCAGCGCGAGACCGTTCCGTCCTCGAGCCTCCCCTCGGATCGGCCATGGCCGGAATAGTCGAATCGCAGGAGCGCGAGACCGCGCCGCTCGCGCCTCGGCGTCAAGGGCGGTCGCCTTGGTCGAATCCATGTCGGAGCGGTAGCCGCTCAGCCAAACGAGGCCTGGGCCGCCGGTCCGCACTGGCGCGCGGCGGCGAAAGGCGATACCCCGTTGATTTGGGGATTCTCCCACGATGAAGACCTGCGGCTGTCCGTCCGACACATTGAGCTCGTTGACGATGATGCGACCCGCGGACCGCGCCCTGAGCTTCAGCCGCGGCGAGGCGGGCTTGGCCGAGCAGGCGCTGCGAGTCAACCGCCGGCTCTCTGCAAGGCGTGGCGGCCTATGAGCGTCGACGCTCTCGCTCCGTTCGGCCGCGGAGCCAATGCGCCGCTCGCGGGGCGGACGATTCTCCAGATCGTGCCTCCCGTCGATGCTGGCGGCGACGAACGGGCGACACTCGCAGTCACAGCGGCGCTGGCGGAGGCTGGCGCGCGGGCGCTGGTCGCGACGAACTCGGGCGAGCTCGCAGGCGAACTGCAGGCGATCGGCGGTCTCTTCGTCCACTTTCCCGCCGCGACCAAGAACCCGCTCGCCATGACCCTCAATATGCGCCAACTCCAGCGCATCATCGCTTCGGAGCGGGTCGACCTCGTCCACGCGCGCTCGCGGTGGGCGGCCTGGGTTGCGGTCAAGGCTTGTCGCAGGGCCAAGCGGCCGCTGGTCACTTCGCTCCCCGGCGATGGGGGGCGGTCGCCGCCGCGCACGAGTTTCGAAACCGCCGTCGCAGAGGGCGATCTCGTCATCGCCGGGTCGGAATTCGCCGCCGCGCGTGCGGCGGACCTCTTTCCGGCCGCGCGCTTGCGCCTCAAGGTCGTCCGCCCGGGCTTGGACCTGGCCAAGCTTCAGCCCGAACGGGTAAGCGGAAGCCGGGTTGCCGACGTTCGTCAAGCTTGGGGCGTGGCGGCGCATGAGCGGGTGGTGTTGACGCCGGCGCGGCTCGCCCCCAGCCGCGGTCAGGCGACGCTCATCGAAGCGGCGGCGCTGATCAAGAGTCGCGGTCTCGACGATGTCCGATTCGTCCTGGCTGGCGACGCAGCAAAGCCGGCCTTCGCTCGCGAGATCGACGCGCTCGCCATGAGGCGCGGCGTCCGATCCATGCTGGTGCGCGTCGGCGCTGCGTCCGATCCGCCGGCGGCGTTCATCGCTGCGGCCGCCGTCGTTTTTCCCGCCGCGGACGCTGACGGCGTGACGCGCACGTCGATCGAGGCTGCGGCGATGGGGGCGCTCACCATCATCTCCGACGTCGGACCGGCGCGCGAGATTATCGCTGCGCCGCCGCACCATGACGCCGACGCGCGCACCGGATGGCTCGCTCAGCCAAGCGACGCCCCGGCGCTTGCCGAGGCGATCGAACTCGCGCTTGGGCTCGGCGCTTCCGCGCGCGAGGGGGTCCGGCGCCGGTCGCGGGCAAAGATCATCGAGGCCTACTCGATGGAGCGCATGACGCACGACACGCTCAGCGTCTACGCCGAGGCGCTTGGGCGCTGACAGAAGGCGGCGGCGTCGGCTTCAGTCTGGCGCCGCTATCGGGGTCTGGACGTGCTCGGGGCGAATGCCGATGCCGATCAACTGGGCCGGAATGCGTCGCAAGGGCGGAAAGATGTTAAAGAGCTTGAAGAACGCCGGCGGCTTCGGCCGGTCCTGGCTTGCCAGAACGCGGCTGATGATCCTTCGCTGTATCGTGAGCTGCAGCCACTGAGTGAACCGCATCGGCAGGGTGCGTCGCTCTTCGATGGCCCGAAGATCCTCGTCCGTCACCCCACCGGCTCGAAACCGTCCTGCGAGCCGATTTGCCGCGGCGACGGCGTCCTGCACCGCCATGTTGATTCCAACGCCGCCGATCGGCGACATCGCGTGCGCCGCATCGCCAATGCAAATGAGTCCGGGGCGCCACCATTTTCGCAGCCGATCGACGGTGACGCTGAGCAGCTTGACGTCGTCCCAGCTTTTCAATTCCGCGACCCGGTCGGAGAGGAACGGCGACATCTCGACGACCCGCGAGCGGAACGCTTCGAGACCCTCGGACTTGACGCGCTCAATCCCGCCCTTTGGAATGACATAGGCGCATTGCCAGTAATCGCCGCGATCGAACATCACCATCAGCTTGCCGGCTTCGATATGTCCGAAGACATCCGCCTTGTCGCTGTCCTTGCGCGACAAGCGGAACCAGAGCACGTCCATCGGCGCCCCGTAGTCGTCGCTCTTGAATCCCGCCTTTTCGCGCACGGTGGAGTGACGCCCGTCGCAACCAACCACAAGATCAGCGCGGACCGTAAGCGTTCCGTCCGGCGTATCGGCGATCACGCCGACAATGCGCCCGTTTTCCTCGATCAGGCCTCTCGCCTCGGCCTGCATGCGCAGGTCAAATGTCTCGTAGCGCTTGCCGTGCTCGGCCAGGAAATTGAGGAAGTCCCATTGCGGCATCAGCGCGATGAATTTGCAGTGCGTCGGCAGGTGGCGGAAATCGACCATCTGAAGGTGTTCGGCGCCGACCTGGCCGGACAGCGTTTCGATCTGTTGATGCGGCAGTTTCAAGAATTCGTCGAGGAGGCCAAGCTCATGCATCAGCTCGAGCGTCGACGGATGGACCGTGTCGCCGCGGAAATCGCGGAAGAAGTCAGCGTGCTTCTCAAGCACCACGACATGAACGCCGGCGCGCGCCAGCAAGAACCCAAGCATCATCCCGGCGGGGCCGCCGCCGGCGATGCAGCATTGGGTCGCGATCGTTGAGTTGGTCATCCCTGCTCGGCTCCGCCGGGCACAGTTACGCCCCCCAAGCGAAACGCGGAAATCGCGGTTCGCGTTCCGTCCGGGGCGTATCGGCCTTGAGGCGGATCGACCGAGGCCTTTCGGCCGAGCCGCCGGGATCAGCGGCTCGGCCGGTTCTCGTCTAAAGACTAGCTCTTGATGAACGAGCCGTCGCGCAGGTCGCTCAGCGCCTGGCGGATCTCAGCCTGGGTGTTCATCACGATCGGCCCGTGCCAGGCGACCGGCTCGCGCAGCGGCCGGCCGGAAACCAGAAGGAAGCGCACGCCCTCCTCGCCCGCCTGGACGCTGATCTCGTCGCCGGCGCCGAACACGACCAGCGAACGGTTGCCTACCTTATCGCGCACCAGCACTTCCTCGCCGTCGATCTGAGCCTCGCGCAGCGCCCCGAAAGGCGCCGAAGCGTAGGCGAAATCACCCGAACCCTCGAATATGTAAGCGAACGCCTGGCGGAAATCCTCAACCTTGAGGCGCTTCTTCTTGCCGGCGGGCACGGTCACGTCGAGATAGCGCGGCTCGGCAGCGACGCCGTCGACCGGGCCTGCCTTGCCCCAGAAGTCGCCGCAGATGACTCGAACCTTCGTGCCATCGTCGTCGATCACCTCGGGGATCGCGTTCGCGGGAACGTCCTGATAGCGCGGCCGCGTCATCTTGAGATTTGCGGGCAGGTTCGCCCATAGCTGGAAGCCGTGCATCCGGCCCTTGAAGTCGCCGGCCGGCATCTCCTGATGCAGGATGCCGCTGCCGGCGGTCATCCACTGCACGTCGCCGGCGCCGAGCGTTCCCCGGTTGCCGAGGCTGTCGCCGTGATCGACGCTGCCGGCAAGAACGTAGGTGATGGTCTCGATGCCGCGATGGGGATGCCACGGGAAGCCGGCGAGATAGTCCTCGGGCCGGTCGCCGCGGAAATCGTCCATCATCAGGAACGGATCGAAATCGGAGGTGTCGCCGAAGCCGAAGGCGCGGCGCAGCCTGACGCCTGCCCCCTCCATGGTCGGGACGGACTGGCTGACGCGCTTGACGGGACGAATGGACATGAGCCCTCCTGATCGAACAGAAAACGATTTGGCCCCCGAAATACTGCCGCCCGCCACAGTCGAGACTGACGAGTTTCAGCAAAATCTTGGATCGGAGACCGTGCTGGCGGCAAAGATAGGTATAGGCGGCGAGCGCCGCAAGTCTATCAATAGAAGCGATCATACCTATCGGCGCGCGTGAACGTTCGCGCCCCGACCTGCCCCTGACGGCCGCACTAACGGCTACGCGATCCGCGCCGCTCGCCGTCTCCGGACACCGGCCGCGAGTCCAAGTCCCGCGAAGCCTGCCAGCATCATCGCCCAGGTCGGAGCTTCGGGAACGGTCACGGTATAGCTGAAGCCGAAGCCGTCTTCGGGATTGCTCGCCGTGAGAAGCAGCGAGATATCCACGATCTGCGGGCCGGCGGCGCCAAAGCCAAGATCGATTTTGTTGTCGAGGAAATACCTTTCAGCGCTGCGCAGCGAAGTGAACGTCATGTCCAACGGAGGCGCGTTGGCGTCCGTGTTGTCCGAGACGATCAGCTCGAGACTGTCAAAGCCTTCTCCGGTCGCGTCAAAGTTCACCAGCGTCAGGTAGAGAGGATCGGGCTGGGTGGTGGTGAAATCGAACTCCGCCGTCGTTTCATAGACGAGCGTTTCGCCTTCTCCGCCGTAGCCCACGGACATCTCGCCGACGCCGCCGCTCGACGTCAGGATCGCGATGGAGCTGGACTCGCCGGGCGAGATCGCGATCGGGGGCGGGGCGCTCTGCTCGATCGCGGCGACCGACATCGCGCTTGCCGGCCCCCCGCCGGGCGAGTGAGCCGACGACTGGACGGTTCCGCCGCTATTCTGGCTCTTGCTGTCGGCGCTGGCCTGCCCGTTTGGTCCCGGGCCGAGGTCCGTCGCGCCTCCGCTTCCTCCGGTCGCGGTGGACGTTGCGCTGACCGGGGCTCCGCCGGTCGAGGTCGCGGAGCTGCTCGCATCGGCTTCGGCGCCGCTGGTGCCGGGCTCCGCGCCGCCGCCTCCGGCGCCGCCGGTGGCTGTCGCGCTCGAGAAGACTTGCCCGGCGGACGATCCAGTTGCGGTGGCGGTTGCAGCGCCGCCCATCCCGCCGGCGCTTTGCATAGTGGGATCGAGGGAGCCCGATCCGCCGGCGCCTCCGGTTGCGAATGCGGAGACAGTCACTGGCCCCGCGCCGGAAGCAGAGCCGGTCGCCGTGGCCCCCGCGGCCCCTCCAGCACCGGGGTGATCCTGGCCGCCAGTGTTAGCGTCTCCACCCGCTCCGCCAATCGCGGTCGCGCCCACGTTGAGCGCGCCGGTCGTTGTCGAGCCCTGCGCTTTCGCTGTCCCGGCGCCGCCATCGCCGGCCGTATCGCTGTTTGTCCCGGCGGTGGACCCGCCGCGGCCGCCCGAGCCGGTGACGTTCACCGTGACCGCGCCGGTTGTCGAACTGGCCATCGCGCTCGCGAACCCGATGCCGCCTGCGCCGCCGCCGAGCGCGCTATCCTGCACCTGGGCGGTGTCGCCGCCGGCGCCTCCGGTGGCCCCGGCTACCGCCGCAACAACACCGGTCGAGGATTGCGCCGTGAGGTTCGCGGTCGCGCCGCCGCCGTCGCCGCCTTGCCCCTCTCCTTGGCCGCCATCGCCGCCCGTCGCGAGAGCCTGCGAAATCTGGCCGCCTGAATCCGTGGTGACCTTGTTCTGAACGTTCGCGCTGCCGCCGGCGCCGGCGAAGTCGCCGCCGCCGCCGAAGCCGCCGGTTCCAACCGCGACAGAAAACACCGAGCCTTTTTGGGACGTGGCCGTCGCGGACACGGTCGCCGCTCCGCCGTCGCCTCCGTCGCCGGTGAACCCGCTTCCGCCGCCGCCGCCGGTAGCGGTTGTTGATGCGTTGCCGTTGTTCGAGCCCAAGGTCGATAGAGTGGTTTTCGCCTGGGCGTCGCCGCCCTTGCCGCCATTGCCGAGGTCGGCGCCGATGCCGCCGTTGCCGGCGCGGCCGCCTTGAGCGAGGGCGCTGGCTTCGAAGGCGTTGGCGCCGGTCGCGCCTGCGAACGCATTCGCCGCGCCGCCGGCCCCGCCGTTGCCTCCATTGCCGCTGAAGTTGGGTGGGCCGGTGTCGCCTCCGTCGCCGCCGGCGCCGCCGGTCGCGGTTGCGCTATTCAGCGCGTCGGTATTGGGGACGGTGAAGCCCGCGTCCGCATTTGCGGGCAGTCCGGGGTCGCCGGGCAGCCCGTCGGCATCAGGCGGCGGCCCGACCCCGCCATTGCCGCCGTCCAGCGAGCCTGGAACCGCAGGAACGACCAGAACTTCCGCGTACGCGGCGATTGGCGCCACGCTCATCAGGCCAAGCGGCAGAGCCGCGCTCATCAGCAGACCGCGGACAAAGCGATGCGGAATCAATCTGGTCATCAGTCCCCCCATTCGAGCGCTCGCAGACGGTCGCCAGGGCCTGGACTTTTAATCTTGGGAATCGCGTCGGCCCGGCAGCCCAAGTCACGAGGCTCGCGTAACGATAAGGTAAAACCAACTTTAGTCCTAGAGGCGCACGATCCCGATCGCCGTCGGCGTCGTCTCCGGCCGGCCGCCGACCCGCGTCGTGGCCTTCGCCCCGGCTGCCGCTGCGCGCTCGAGCGCATGCTGAATGTCCGCGCCCGACAGGCGCTGGCTAAGGAAAGCGGCGACGAAAGCGTCGCCCGCGCCGGTGCTGTCGATCGCCTCGACATTCGGCGCCGCGACCCGCCAGCGCTTCGCGCCCGCCGCCGCCTCGCATCCGGCCGCGCCGCGCTTGACGACCACGAGCGGATAGTGCGCCGCGAGCCGCGCGCATTGCGTCTCGGGGTCGTCGGAGCCGGCGAGGATCGCGGCTTCCTCGGCGTTCGGGAACAGGATCGAAGCGCCGCGAGTCCACTTGAGAAAACTCTCCGCCCCGGCTTCGCGCAGGAATTCCGCCGACGCCGGATCGACGCTGACGGATCTGTCCCCTGCCCGCCGCATGACCTCGAGAACCGCCGCGCGCGGGCGGGAAGCGAAAAACGAATAGCCGGAGAGATGAATGACCGCCGCGGCCGCGATCAGCGCATTGGGAATGTCGCCGGATTCGAGCGCTTCATTCGCGCCACGGTCGGTGAGAAAGCTGCGTTCGCCGTCTCGGTCGATGAGCGCGATGAGCCGTCCGGTCTCAAGCTCGGCGTCGCCGACGAGATGGGGCGTGACCCCGATCGCCGCGAGCCGCGCCGTCTCGCTCTCAAGGTCGGCGGCGCCGATGCGAGCGACGAAGTCGACCGGCGCGCCGAACGAGGCGAGCCACGCCGCCTGATTGGCCGCCGACCCGCCGGGCCTGAACGCGATCCTGGCCCGCCGGTCCGATCCCTTCGCCAGCGGTCCCTCGGGACGCACGATGACGTCGGTCATCACGTCGCCGATGACCAGGACGCGGGGAGCGGGCGCGACGCCGGTTGACGCGATGCTCAAGGTCGCAATCTGGATAAAGGCGCCACTGCGTTGCACGTGATGCTGCGGCCGATGTTAGATAAACTGGCGTCGCCCCTGGGAGGAGAATCGTGCTCGCGCATCGCACCGGCAATCATGATTTTCGCAGGCCACAATCCGTTGCAGTCGTATGCGCTTTATTCGTGGCGCCGTTCGCCCTGGCTTTGATGGCGCGTGCGCCAAGAGCGGACGCCACCCCTAACTTTGCCCGGCAGACCGGGCGGAGCTGCAACTTCTGCCACAGCGGCGTCCCGAGACTCAACAGCACCGGTTTGGCCTTCAGAGACAATGGCTTTCGCTTCCCGGAGAGCGACAAGCCTTCCGATTCGGATCACAAGGGCGCCCCAGCTCAGTGACAGGAGGCCGTTGGGACCGGCCCCGCTACTCCCGGGCGGCGGCGGCGAGCGCCGGCACAACTGCGATATTCGGCAGCAGATTCTCAGGCAAGCCGTGCCGCTCCTTCAGGTATTCGGCGCTGTTGTAGGAGATCCACACCCTTCCCTGCGCGTCCTCCGCGACCAGAATCTTCAGCGGAAGGTCGATGGCGGCGCTGGGGGAAGCCAGCATCAGCGGCGTGCCGCCCTTCGGATTGCCGAAGATCAGGAGCTTGGTCGGGGGCATTTTCAGCCCCGCCTTCTCCGCTTCGCCGCTGTGGTCGACCAGCGCGAACAGCGTCACTCCGTTCGATTGCAGGACAGCCTTGAGCCTTTCGACCGTCTCGCTTACGGAGTGATGGGTAGGAATTTTGACGATCCCTTCTTCTTTCTGCATGGGCCAAGCGCCTCCGACGCCAACAAGATGGAAACCGCAAACATGAGCGCGTGCAAGCACCGTTTCATGACACGGCCCCCCGACGCCCGCGAGGTTCACTTGCTCCCGGCGGCGGCGCGCAGGATCAGGCGGGCAATCCTAAGAGGTCCAAAGCGCCGCCATCGGATTGCGACCAAAGCGCCGCCAGCGCGCCGCTGTCGAGTTTAGAGCTTCGCCAATTCCGCCGCCGCCTGCGCGGCGAGCATGGCGTTGTTCCTGATCAGCGCGATATTGGCCTCAAGGCTCCTGCCCTCGGTCAGCTCGAAAACGCGCTTGAGCAGGAACGGCGTCGCCTCCTTCTTGCCCACGCCTTGCGCCTTAGCCTCCGTCACCGCTTCCGCGATGCGCTCCTCGATCGCCGCTTCTTCAAGCGCGTGATCCTCGGGGATGGGGTTCGCGATCAGGAGGCCGCCCGGGCCGATGTCGCGCTGGAGCCGGATCATGCGCGCGAGATCATGCAGGCCGTCGCAGCGATGCTCGAGCCTGAAGCCCGACGAGCGGGCGTAGAAGGCCGGGAACACATCGGTGCGGTAACCGACGATCGCGACCCCCTGCGTCTCGAGGAATTCGAGCGTCTTCCCGACGTCGAGGATCGACTTCGCGCCGGCGCAAACCACGGCGACGCGGGTGCGAGCGAGCTCGATGAGATCGGCGGAAACGTCGAAGGTCTCTTCGGCTCCGCGATGGACGCCGCCGATGCCGCCGGTGGCGAAGACTTCCACGCCGGCGAGCGAGGCGATGAACATCGTCGCCGCAACCGTCGTGCCGGCTGAGCCATGACGGGCCGCAACCAGCGCCAGATCGCGCCGCGAGGCTTTGACCACGCCCCCGGTGAGCTCGCCGAGCCGCTCGATCTCCTGCCCGCTCAGGCCGACACGGAAGCGCCCGTCGATGACCGCGATCGTCGCAGGAACGGCCCCCATCTCGCGCACCGCCTCCTCGACCGAGCGCGCCGTCTCGACGTTGCGGGGAAAGGGCATGCCGTGGGTGATGATCGTCGATTCGAGCGCGACGACCGGTCTCTTGGCCGACAGCGCCTCGGCGACCTCGGGAGAGAAATCCAGGAGATCAGAGGCCCTCATCGCTTTTTGCTCTTTCACCGCAGGGGGCCGCGATCGGCCGGAAACGCGTTTTATCGGCATTCCCCGAGAAGGATCAATGGAGGCGCATTGGCGGCGGCGACGCGCGAAATAGCTCCGGTTCTCGAATGGTTTGCGTAAGGGTGGATTCGCGCTACCCTTGCGGGCGAAAATGCGGACTCTATCCACGGCGATGAACGACAAGCCTGAGACCGATTCGGTTGTCCAGCCGGACCTCGCAGCCGCGATCCGACAGGCGCGGGTCGAAAACGCCGAACGCGGCGAGGCGATTGCGGATTTGCGCGAAATTGAAATGGGCCGTTTGGCGCTGCTCGAGAGCGCGTTGAAGCCGGTGGTCGAACAGGCGCCGCCAGACGTCGATCTGTTCGATTTGGCGCTCGCGCCGGGCGATCATCCGCGCCTGTTCGTCGACATGATCGCATTCGTGGACATGGCGCACGACCGGCGGACCTATCGCTTCCATCAGGATACACGCCATGGCCGCCTGCTTATCGCGGAAACCCAGTCGGTTGACGCCATCGCCGCCGCCGTCGCCAATTATGTCGCCCGCCGTCTCATCGAGCGTGAGCGTGCGCTGGCCGGGGACTGGCGCGACGGCGCAGCCTCACCGGTCGACGACAAAACGCTGCCCGTTCACCTCAAGGCGTCCGAGGCGGAGGCCAAAGGACCGCGGGCGTGGCCGATCGCTGGCGCGCCGGCGCGCCCGTCGAGTCAGCCAATGGAGGCCGCGATCGGGACGGCCGCGGACGACTGGATTGCGCCCAAACGCGGGTTCGCCCAGCGGCTCGGCGATTGGCTAAGCTTGTTCCTGATGTTGCTGGGGTCGATCACGTTCCTGCTCCTCATCGGCCTTGGCGGTTATCTCGCCTGGACGATGCGCCTGCGCGACCTTTGGACCGAATGGATAGCGCCTCTGCCGTTTTGAGGACCGCGCGGGCTTGATTCCCTTCCGCGCCGGCATGACAATCGGTTCTCGTCCGACCTTGAGGCGCTCCCCAGGCCCGCGGAAATCATGTCCAACGCCTTTTTTTACGACCTCCTGACCTCGATCGCAGATCGCGGCCGTTCGGTGCTCAAGATCAAGCCTTGGCCGAAGGATGCGGAAAACCGGGCCGAATCGCTGATCGAGAGCTGCCGGGCGCTGGTCGCCGGACGCGGAGAGGCGTCGGGGGTCGCGCTCGCGGCCGAAATCCTGCGCCGCTATCGCGCCCTCGATCCCTCCGACCATGCGGCGTTCTTTCGCGCGCTCGCAGACGAGTTCGGGCCCGATCGCGACCGGGTCATGAGCGCGATCGCCAATTTCGGCGCCGATGCTGACGAGGCCGCGGCGAGCGAAATCCACTACGCCTCCGAGCCACGTCGTCATGACCTGTTCCGGCGGCTCAATCGCGCCCCCGGCGGCACCGCCGCGCTGGTCGAAATGCGCGCCGACCTGTTGGCGCTGATCAACCAGAACCCGTCGCTCGCCATCGTCGATCGCGATTTTCTGCATCTGTTCGGTTCATGGTTCAATCGCGGCTTTCTGGTGTTGCGCCGCATCGACTGGTCCTCGCCGGCGGCTTTGCTCGAGAAAATCATCCGCTATGAGGCGGTGCACGAGATCGGCGACTGGGACGAGCTCAGGCGGCGCATCGATCCGGCCGACCGGCGATGCTATGCGTTCTTCCACCCTAGGCTGGTCGACGAGCCGCTCATCTTCGTCGAAGTCGCGCTGACCCTCGCCGCCCCGGGCGCGATTGCGCCGCTCCTCGCGGAAAAGCGAGCGCAGGTTTCGCCGGGCAAGGCGCGCGTGGCGACGTTCTATTCGATCTCCAATTGCCAGCAGGGCCTCGCCGGGGTCAATTTCGGCAATTTCCTCATCAAGCAGGTGGTCGAGGAGATCCGCCGCGAACTGCCGCTGATCGAGACCTTCATCACCCTCTCGCCGGCCCCGGGATTTCGGGCCTGGCTCGAGGCGACGGACGATCCCGCGATCGCGCCTTTGAAGAACGCCGCGCTTCCACTGGCGCTGGAGGAGAACTGGGCGACCGCGCCCGGCGTCGCGCCTCGGCTGCGCTCTGCGCTCGAGCCGCTTGCGGCGCATTATTTCCTCAAGGCCCGCCGTCCCGACGGTCGGGTCCTCGACCCGGTCGCCCGCTTCCATCTCGGCAACGGCGCTTCGCTCGAACGCATCGATTGGCAAGGGGACCTGTCGCCCAAGGGGCTCGCCGAGTCCTACGGAATCATGGTCAATTATCTCTACGACCTCGACGAGATCGAGCGTAACCACGAGGCGTTCGTCAATCGCGGGGTCGTGGCGGCTTCGAGCGCGGTGAAGAAGCTTGCGCCCGCCGCCCCGTCGAGGCTCCGTGCAGCTTTGCCGGGGGCGCTCACGTCGAACGCTTGAGCGCCGCCGCGGTTAGGGCCCTAAACGAGCTGCGGAGGCCTTCGTGCGCGGCTTTGCGGTGATGCCGTCAGCGACCCCGTCAGCGCGCCGATTCCGTCGGGTCGCGATGCGCTCTAAGATGCCCTGAATTGATCCGAAATCGCTCGCCCAAAGGGAGGATGGCATGTACGCCGCAATTCGCCAGTTCAAGGCCAAGCCGGGCTCAGCCGACGCGCTCGCTCAGAAGATCAAGGA
This sequence comes from uncultured Alphaproteobacteria bacterium, assembly GCA_963761435.1. Classification (GTDB taxonomy): domain Bacteria; phylum Pseudomonadota; class Alphaproteobacteria; order Rhizobiales; family Beijerinckiaceae; genus Roseiarcus. Next base: position 84,211 of record CAVXHJ010000028.1, read on the forward strand.
CGCGATCTCGATCATCAGCGGCGTTTCGGGCTTCATGGGCTATTACGTGATCTACGCCCCCGACGATACGGTGACAGCGATCAGCGTCTTCAACACCGTCGCCGAGGCGCAGGAATCAAACCGGCTGGCGCTCGCCTGGATCGAGGACAATCTCGGCCCGCTGGTCGCGAGCCCCGCGACTGCGACCGCCGGCCCCGTCATCGTGCATTCGCTGCCCTGACGATGCTTGCCCTCCGGGGCGGGCCTAGCCGATGAACGTCAACACCATCGGGGCGAAAAACCCGAAGCCGATCAGCGCGGCGCCGATCACGCCCAATCCGATGCTGAACCACACCAACGCGGTCATTCCGGTGATGATCGCGGCCGAGGCGAGAACAATCGCGATCTGCGTCAGCCCGCTCCCGAGCTCATAGTGTCCGAGCTTGCGATTGGCCAATTCCCGGCTTTCGGACGCCTCCTTGGCCCGGTCCTGAATTGCGTCCATGCTGTCTTCGGGGGATTTGGGGTCCTTCTCGTATCGGGCGACAGTCGCCTTGAAATCACCAATCTGCTTTTCGAACGCGGCTTGCGCATTGGGATCGCTGACGGCGGTCTTTTGCGCTTCGAGCATCGCAGCCGCCGTCTCGACCACGGTCGAGCGAATTCTCTTGGCCTGGTAGAAATTGAACAGGTCGGAGGAACTCGATATTCTTCTCCGTTGACAGGTGCTGGGCGTTTTTCGCCCCTGCCTCGGCCAAAGCCAGCAATAAGGCGAGGATTGCGATCAGGAGAGCAACCGCCTGGCTCTTTTCCTTGGCCTCGACCGCGGAATCGGTGGCTTCAGACATCGAACGCCCTCCCCTCGGGAAATCGTGGCTCCTCGTTGCTCGGAGAAGCAATTCGCCAGACTAGCGCTATTTCACAAGAAATTCGACGATCATCCTCGTCGTCGCGGCCGGGTTTTCCTCCATTATCCAATGGCCTGAATGCGGAATGACGCCGCCCCTGACGTCGGTGGCGACAAACTCGGGCTCGGTCGCCATGCCGGCGCGACAACAGAAAGGGCGCCGACGACTCCCGCGAGGAAACGAAGCATGAGAGCCCACCCGTGGTTCGAGCACGGTCGCCGGCATGCCCGCGCTCGACCTGTCGGGCGACGGCAAGAGGCGGTCGAGGCGCGATTTTTGCGGCTAGAGGTCAAGGGCAGGCGAATCTTGGCCCAAATCCGCGGCCAGGAGGCCGAGGGGTCGCCGTCCTCTCCCTTTTTGCGTCATCCAGCGGCGGGCTTCGCGTCGGCAGGCTTTGCCTCGGCTGCCGGAGGGGCCTTCACCACGCCGGTCGTCTGATTGACGATGACGCTCTTCCAGATGTTGTCGTTGGGCACGATCTTCATGAACCCATCGTCGGTCTCGATGTAAGTGCTGAAGATGCTTACGCGGGTGACCCTGCCTTTGATGCCGCCGCCGACTTCGACCTCATCGCCGACGTCGAACGGCTTGTTGACCATGATGAGGAGGCCGCTCGCGAAATTGCTGAGCGTGCCTTGCAGCGCAAAGGCGACGACGAAGCCCGCGGCGCCGATGACAGCCAGCAAAGGCGCGAGATTCACCTCGAGCGCCGACAACCCGAGCAGGACGCCGATCAGGACGATGATGCGCCCGGAACTGGAGATGATGAAGTCGTGCAGCAGGTGCGAGGTCACGCGCGAAGCGCTCATCACCCGGCGCAGGATCATCCGAACGATCCAGGCGACGATCACAGAGCCGATGATGTAACCGAAGAACGTCGCGAGATCGCGCGCCAAGCGGAGCCCGCCCTCGTCGGCGGTGAGCCAGGCGGAGATCCTCGCCATGGTCGCGGCGCGATCCGAGACGTCGATCTTGATGCCGCCGATCGAGGCGATGTAAAGCCGATAGGCCTTCGGGTCGCCGCCCTTGGCCTCCCATTTGTCCAGGACGACTTTGAGGCGATCGACGAGCGCGGTGCGCTCGCTCATCAATTGGGTGCTGTAGTCGACGAGCTGGACCTTGACGTCGGCCTTGGCGGCCGAAGCTTCGTCGGCCTTTTCAGCTATTTTTTCCGCCTTCTTCGACGTGTCGCCGACCGCCGCGGGCGCCGCTCCTGCCGGGCCAGCAGCCGTCGGAGCCGAAATCGGCCAGCGACTTGATTTGCTCCGTGGCGGCAGCTTCCTTCTCGCTCGCCGCCACGACTTTCTCGACCTTCGCGGTGTCGCCTGTGGCCTCGGACTTCTTCGCTGCCGTCTCGGCCGCCTTTTGCAGCACAGTCTTGTCGTCCGCCCCCGGCACGACCTTCGCGCCGGCAGCCGTTCCGGCGTCCGTGGCGGCAGGGGGCGGGGGCGACGCATCCGCCTGCTTGGCCATCGCGGTCGTGGTGGCCTCGGCCTTTTTCTCCTCCTTGACCGTCTCCTTCTTGGCGGTCTCGACCGTAGTGGCGAGATTTTTCTGCGCTTCCGCGAGATGCTGGGCAGCCGCCTGCTTGTCCTTATCGGTCGCGGCGGCCTTTACCTCTTCGGTGGCCTTGGCCAGATCGGCGGCGGCGGTCTTCTGCTTCTCCAATTGCGCGATTTCGCAATTCTTTCGCCGCACGTCCAGTTCGGCGACGGAGATTTCGCGCTCCTTGGCCTGCACCAGCGCAAACCAGCCCTTCGCCTCGGTCGCGATCTCGTCCGCGGTCATCGGCTCGAGCAGAAGTTCGAGATCGTCGACGGCGATCTGCGGGTCCTTCGTCGTGACCGGCTCGGCTTCCTTTGCGGCGGCCTTGGGAGCGTCAGCGGCCGGCGCAGAATCGTCTCCGGCGCGGCAGGTCGACGCCACTCCGGCGCTCAGAAACAGCGAGAGCCCGATAATTGCAAAATGATTTATCCGGCCGCCCCTGAACATGCGCTCCGCCCTTCCGTCCGACTTGAAATGTCTCGGGAACTATACACACTCGCAACGTGGCGTACATGACAAAACGCGATGCGAGCGCATCTGCTTTACTGACGGCGCCCCTTTGGGCGGATGCAAGCCTGTCGGGGCGCCGACAGCCGAGCGCCGCTTGCAGCGCGGCGGGACGACGGCGCCGTCTCGCTCTACCCGAGCACGCTCTCCGGGGGCGTGTAAGGCAGCCCGTGCGCCGCCGCGACCGGCTCGCAAGTCACCTTGCCGTCGTGCACGTTGAGGCCCGCGCGCAGATGCGGGTCCTCTTTCAGCGCCTCGCGCCATCCCTTGTCGGCCAGCGCCAGCGCGAACGGCAGGGTGGCGTGGTTGAGGGCGAAGGTCGAGGTGCGGGCCACGGCGCCCGGCATGTTGGCGACGCAGTAGTGCACGATGCCTTCGACCACATAGGTCGGGTGTGAGTGCGTCGTCGGCTTCGAGGTCTCGCAACAGCCGCCCTGGTCGATCGCGATGTCGACGATGACCGCGCCCGGGCGCATCGTCTTGAGCATCGCCCTGGTGATGAGCTTGGGCGCGGCGGCGCCGGGCAGAAGCACCGCGCCGATCACGAGGTCGGCGCTCCTCACGAGATCAGCAATCGAGGCGCGGGTCGAATAGACAGTGCGCAGCGCCGAGCCGAACTCGGCCGAAAGCCGCCGCAACGCCTCGTGCGACCGGTCGACCACGGTGACGGATGCGCCCATGCCGACCGCGATCGTCGCGGCATGGGTTCCCGAGACGCCGCCGCCCAGGACAAGCACGTTGGCCGCCGCCACGCCGGGCACCCCGCCGAGCAGCACCCCTCGCCCGCCCTGCGCCTTCTCCAGGGAATGCGCGCCGACCTGCGGCGCGAGGCGACCGGCGACTTCCGACATCGGTGTCAGCAGCGGCAGACCGCCGTGGCGATCGGTGACTGTTTCGTAGGCGATGCAGGTGGCCCTCGAAGCCATGAGGTCGCGAGTTTGTTCGAGGTCGGGCGCGAGATGAAGGTAGGTGAACAGGATCTGACCGCGCCGCAGCCGCTTGCGCTCTTCGGCAAGCGGCTCCTTGACCTTCACGATCATCTCGGCGCGGGCGAAGATGTCGGGAGCGGTCTTGGCGATCTTGGCCCCGGCGCGGACATATTCCTCGTCGGAAGAGCCGGAACCGAGGCCCGCCTCGGTCTCGACAATGACCTCATGTCCGTGATGGACGAGCTCGGCCGCCGCGGCCGGGGTCATGCCGACGCGGAACTCGTTGTCCTTGATCTCTTTGGGAACGCCGACGAGCATGGATGGCCTCCGAAAGCCTTCTGACGCGACTTCGGGACCCTTATCGCAGGAAATCCGCCGCCAGGACACTTTTCGAGGCCGGGCGGCGCGGCGCCCGGCGCAGGTCGAATTCCGGCCGGGGGCTTTGGCTCAACCGCCCGCGTCTGGTAATGACGGCCGTGCTGCCTTCCGGCGGCGCCCTCGATCACTGTGCGGGCGAGTTGGGCGTGGATTGCGAGAAGGGGAAACGCATGGCTTCGATCAATCGATGCTTACGGGCGATTTTGATCGCGGCGGCTGCCGCAGCATGCGGCTTTGGATCGGCCGCCGCAGGAACCCTGGATAAGCTCAAGCAGGACAAGACGATCCGGATCGCCTACCGCGACGACGCGCCGCCGTTTTCGTTCACCGACGCCACCGGCGTACCCGCGGGCTTCGTGATCGACCTTTGCCGTTCGGTGGTCAAGAATCTGGCGACCGAGCTCAACCTCGGCGATCTCAAGGTGGATTATGTCCTCGTCACCGCCGCCACGCGCTTCGATGCGATCCAATCCGGGAAGGCGGACCTCCTGTGCGAACCGACCTCGGCCACCTTGTCGCGCCGAGAGCAGGTCGACTTCTCGATTCCCACATTTGTCGACGGAGCGAGCCTCCTCGTGAGCGGCGAAGGGCCGAGCGACTTCGGCGCCCTTTCGGGGAAAAAGATCGGGGTGCTCGCCGGCACGACGACCGAGCAGAGTTTGCGCGACACCCTCGCCAGCGCCAAAATCGAGGCCGAAGTCGTCCCCGCCAAGACTTCACGAGGAAGGGCTCGCGATGCTCGATCAGGGAACGATCGTCGCTTATTTCGCGGATCGGGCCATCCTGGCCTATCTCGCCTCGAAGAGCAGCGCGCCAGGCAAGCTGCGCCTTGCGAACAATTATTTCTCGCTCGAGCCCTACGCCCTTGCGCTGGCGCGCGGCGACGACGACTTCCGCCTTGCGGTCGATCGCGCGCTGAGCCGGATCTACCGTTCCGGCGAAATCCGCTCCATCTTCGCACATAGTTTCGGAGGCCAGCTGCAACCGAGCGACACGCTGCAGACCCTGTACCTGATTTCGGCCTTGCCCGAATGAAGCCTTGCCGCTTGACAGGAGTCGGATCTTCGGCGGCGGCGCGCCAGAGCCGAGATCGAGAGGAGCCGACGTGACCGACGCCAGGCCCGATATCGCCGACATGCCTTTCGAAGCGGCGCTGGCTGAGCTCGAGGCGATCGTCGATCAGCTCGAAAAGGGCGCGGTGGCGCTCGACGAATTGATCAAGCTCTATGAGCGCGGCGAAGCGCTGAAGCAGCGCTGCGACGAACTGCTCAAGAACGCCGAAATGCGGATCGAGAAAATCACCCTTTCGGCCAATGGCGCGATCAAGGGCGTCGTCCCGCTCGACGACGCCTGACCGCTCGCGCAGTCGTTAAGATTTGACCGCCCCCGAGCGGCGAGAATGGCGCTCGACCGGTTCCGTTGCGTCAGTTGTCCTCGGCAAATTCGCGCGACCTGAGAACCATTTGCGGCAAATTATTACAAGACGCTAAATGCGGTCGACTCCGAAACCCTCTGTTAACCAATTTCGGCTCAACTCGTGAACATTCATTAATCCTGCCCCTGGTCGCGATCCGAAACAGGGGCGTTACGCGAGAGGCTGGGCGGAAATCATGCGGACTATTGCGTTTGTCACTCAAAAAGGCGGCTCGGGAAAAAGCACGATTGCGTCTTCGCTCGCAGTGGCGGCGCATGAAATGAAGGAGAAGGTCTGCGTCGTCGACATGGATCCGCAAGGCTCGCTGGCGAACTGGGCCAAGACCCGCGGAACCGGGGACATCGAGGTCATCGCCTCGGGAGCGGCGCGCCTGCCCTCTCTCCTCGCCTCGCTGGAGCGAAGGGGCTTCACCCTCGCGATCCTCGACACTCCAGGCGCGGAAGGCGCGGCGTCATCAGCCGCGATGCAAGTCGCCGACCTCAATATCATTCCGTCCCGTCCGAGCATGTTCGACCTGTGGGCCAGCGCCCGAACGCGCGCGGCGCTGAAGGAGATCGGCGGCGACTTTGTGTTCCTCCTCAATCAGTGCCCGCCGGCGCAGCAGACCGCGCGGGTCCAGGACGGCGTCGAGACGCTCGAGGAAATGGGAGGGCTGATTTCGCCCTTGATCCTGACCCGTGTCGACTATCAGGAATCCGCGCGCCACGGCTGGGGAGTGACCGAACTCAACCCGTACGGCGCGGCGGCTGAGGAGATGCGCGCCCTCTGGCAGTCGCTCAAGCGGCGCCTGGCGCGCGGCAAGGTCCGGCAACCCGCGCGGAAGGCGGCTTAGGTTTCAGGCGGGCCGACACAAGCCCGCCGAACGGCGCAGCGCGAGCGGCTCCTCCCACCCCTCGCGCATATCGGCAGGACGCTTCCCACAGCGCCCTGCCATTTTTTTTGAAGCGCCGCTGCGGCGCGCCAGCCAAAGTTTCAAGAACGCCAGTTTCAGCTTGCTTGACGTTATGTTATGGAGAGCAGGCGGCTTCATGTCGAAGGACGTGGCGCCCAGATCGGGGGAAACAGAGATGATCTGGAAGGCAATCGCGCGGGCGGCGCTCGCGGCAATGTTTGGCGCTTGGCTCGCCGCGCCCAACTTGGCGCAAGCTGACGTCACAGTCGGAAATCCGCCAGCTTCCGGCGGGAACTGCATTCCGTTCGGATGCAATTTTTTTGACGATATCAGTATCGACTACCAGCAGGTCTATAGTTCGACCAATTTTTCCGGACCGATCACGATCACTGACCTGGAGTTCTTCAATACTGTCGATCACACGGGCGGCGGCACGGATGCACAGGCCGGGTCCTATCTTATCTCGCTGTCGACGACGCAGGCGGCGGTTGGCGGACTCGATTCGACGGACCTGAGCAACAACCTTGGTCCCGACAATACGACCGTCTACCTGGGCGATGTTCCGACACTCAGCGGCGGTGTGCTGAGGTTCGTCCTCACAACGCCTTTCACTTATGATCCGTCGAAGGGCAATCTCCTGCTCGATATCGGCATAGACTACGGCGACACCGGCGATCTCATCTATTTTGACGAGAATGGCGCGAGCGGGCTCGCCAGTCGCGCGAGTTCGCAAAATGGCGGGTTTGCAGATGGCGAGGCGATCGTCACCCGCTTCTCGACGGCCGTCCCGGAGCTGTCGACCTGGGCGATGATGCTGATTGGCTTCGCCGGTCTCGCCTATGGCGGCTACAGGACAACGCGCGGAAGGACCGTCCGCGTCGGATAATCGCTTGAAAGGGCCGCAGCCGCTGGCCCGGCGGCCTCTCTGACCATCTCACCCCCCAAGCTGGGTGCGGATGGTCTGCGCGCCGCGCTTGATGGTCAGGTCCCAGAGCCGGGCCCGTTCCGCGCAGGCCTTCTCGAGGTCGCGGGTGTTCGCGATCTTCTGGCCGTTGACCGCGACCACGATGTCGCCCTTCTGCACGCCCACGTCAGCGGCGGTCGAACCGTCGCCGACCGAAGCGACGACGACCCCGTCTGGCGCGCCGTCGAGCGACAACTCCTCGGCGACCGCGGGCGACATGTTCATCACCTCCGCCCCCTGGAAAGGCGAGCGGCTGTGGATGGTGAGGGCGTCGCGCGCGGGGACTTCCGGCGCGGCCGCAAGCTTGACCGGCAGGCTCAGCGTTCGCCCCCCGCGCAACACCGTGAGCGTCGCGGCCCCGCCGAGAGGCTTGGCCGCGAGCCGGAAGCCGACGCCCTCGGCGTCATCGACGTTTTGCCCGTCGACCGCGGTGATGACGTCGCCCCTCTTGAGACCCGCCTCGAGCGCCGGACCCTCGCTCGCGACGGTCGCCACCAACGCGCCCGTCGGGCGATCGACCCCGAAATTCTCGGCGAGATCCTTGGTCAGGCTCTGCAGCGTCGCGCCGAGCCACGGCCGCCTGACGGTCGCGCCGCCCTCGCGCGCCGCGACGATGACGCTCTTGACCATGTTGACGGGAATGGCGAAGCCGATTCCCATGCTCCCGCCCGAGCGCGAATAGATCGCTGAATTGATGCCCACGAGCTTCCCGTCGAGATCGACCAGCGCCCCGCCCGAATTGCCGGGATTGATGGCGGCGTCGGTCTGAATGAAGAAGCCGAAGTCGCTGATCCCGACCTGCGTGCGCGCGAGCGCCGAAACGATGCCTTGAGTGACGGTCTGGCCGACTCCGAACGGGTCGCCGATGGCGATGACGAAGTCGCCGACCTCGAGCCCGTCCGAATCGCCGAGTTCGAGCACCGGGAAATTCTCGTCGCCCGCGAGCCGCAGCACCGCCAGATCCATGCGCGGATCGCGCAGCACGATTTTCGCCTCGAGCTCGCGCTTGTCGGGAAGCGCAACCTTCACCTCGGTCATGCCCTCGATCACGTGATAGTTGGTGACCACGAGGCCCGAGCGGTCGACGATGACGCCGGAGCCGAGCGCCTTCTGCACCCGTTGATTGTCGCTTCCCTCGCCGCCGAAGAAGCGGCGGAATATCGGATCGTCGAACAGCGGATTGCGCGGCATCGTCTCGACGCGGGACGCGTAGACGTTCACGACCGCCGGGGCGACCTTCTTCACCACCGGAGCGAACGAGAGCTTCACCTGCGCCGGGCTTTGCGGCGCGGCCCGCTGAACCGTCTCCGCGAAGGCGGAAGCGCCGAGGAGCGCGAAAACAAGAGCAAACGCCAGGCGAATCAAACGGGACCTCCGGCCTTTTTCATGCGGCCGCTGATATAGGCGCCGCGGCGCCAAGTGCAAAGCGCCGAAGGGCGCGCGCACAAACCCGAGGAGGGCCTGGCCATCTGGCGAGGTAGGCAATGGCCGCAATGAGCGACATGTTAGCCCGCGAAGGAGCCCACCCATGTCAGACAATTCCCCCTCCCCGTTGCGCGCCTTTTCGTCGGCGCTCGCCGGTCTCGTCCGGGCCGCGGCCCCGAGCCTCGTGTCCGTCCAATCCGAGCGGGCGCGATCGACCGGCTTTTCCTGGCGCCCGGGGTTTATCGTGGCGGCCGAGAACGCGCTTCCCGACGACGGCGAGGTTTCGATCCTCGCCCATGACGGGACCTCGAGCCAGGCCGCGATCGCCGGCCGCGATCCGTCAAGCGACGTCGCCCTCCTGCGCGTCGCGCGGACCGATCTGCCGAAAGCCCCGGCGGCCGCCGAAGCGCCGGCGGCTGGGGCGCTCGCGGTCGTCGCCGGAGCGCGCGAGGGCGCGCCGAGCGCGGCGCTCGGCGTCGTGTCGTTCGTGGGCCCGCAATGGCGCAGCCTGCGCGGCGGCGTCATCGACGCGCGCATCGAACTCGACGCGGCGCTTGCGCGTTCGAGCGAAGGCGGGCTCGCGCTCGACGCCGAGGGCCACGCCTTCGGGATGGCCGTCTTCGGGCCGCGGCGGCGCACGCTCGTCATTCCTCTCTCGACGGTCGACCGCGTCGCGGAGCTCCTGGCGGCGAAGGGCAGGATCGCGCGCGGATATCTCGGCCTCGGGCTCCAGCCGGTCAGGCTCGAGGGCGACGGAATCGGGGCGATGGCGGTGAGCGTCGACGCCAAGGGGCCGGGAGCGGCGGCGGACGTGCGGCAGGGCGACATCATCGTCGCGTGGAACGGCGAGCCGATCCGCGGCGTCCATCACCTCGCGCGCGGGCTCGGACCCGACAGCGTCGGGACCACCGTGAGGCTCGCGCTGCGCCGCGCGGGCGCGCCGGCCGAGGCGACGCTTACGATCGGCGAGCGCCCGGAGAGCCAATGACCGGCGAGCGGCCGGTCGTGGTCATCGCGATCGAGGTCGGCGACCCTCGGTTGGCCGACCGCCTGGCGGCGCTGCTGGCCGGCGCGCCGGGCCTGAGGCTCGCCGCGCCTGGCGAGCCCGCCGATGCGGCCCTCGTCGTCCCCGGCGATCCGCCTCCCGGCGCCGGCGCCGGCTTGAGCCCGCGCGAGCTCGACGTGCTGGGGCTCATCGCCGAGGGAGCGTCCAACAAGGTCATCGCCCGCCGGCTCGCGATCTCGGTCCACACGGTCAAATTCCACATCGCCTCCCTGCTCGACAAGCTCGACGCGCAGGGGCGGGCGGAAGCGGTGGCCCAGGCCGCCCGGCTCGGCGCCATCAAGCTCTGACCAGGAAGAACAGGCTAGATTTGCAATTATACGCCCGGCAAAATTGCCGGGAAGCCGACCCAAACTTCCGGGAAGCCGGGCAAAGCCCGCCGGAAGCGGAGCAAAGGAAGCCGGAAGGAGATCAAAGGATTTCTCTTCCGCGAAATAAGTCATTTCAACAGGTTACGGCTGACTTGGCCGGAAATTCCCGCCCCGCTCCAGCCATGCGCCTTTCAAGGACCGCGCCGACGGGCTCCTCCCCCTTGCGGGGGAGGAACGAGGACGGGGTTTCGACAATCTCCCGCAGCATCGTGCCACGGCTTCGGATTTTCCGCAAGGAATTGTCGCTAAATTGCGAGAGAAAAACTGACGGCCTGGTGTCAAAATCAAACGCTTGATACCCGCTTGAATGGCGGGAGTGCGCAAGAAGCGGCCATCACCGGACGGCGTGGCGAATGGGCAAAATCGACCCTTTCTGCCCTTCCCGTTCAGCGCCCGGTACGGAAGGAATGCGCGCATGAGCAGACTGGGGCTGGCATTTGGGCTAATGTGGCTACCCCAAGAGGGGCGCGATGAGCGAGGCACGCAAACTAGCCGCGATCTTTGTGTCCGACATCGTCGGCTATTCCAGGCTTGCAGGAGCCGACGAGGATCGGATTCTCGCGCGCCTGAGGGCGCTGCGCAGCGATCTGATCGATCCTACCATCGCGGTCCACCACGGGCGGATCGTCAAGCGCACCGGCGACGGCTCGATCATCGAGTTCCGCAGCGTGGTCGACGCCGTTCGTTGCGCAATCGAGGTGCAGAACGCGATGATCGAGCGCAACTCCGGCGTACCGGAGGATCGCCGGATTGCGTTCCGCATCGGCATTCATTTGGGCGACGTGGTCGAAGAAAGCGACGGCGACCTGATGGGCGATGGCGTAAACATCGCCGCAAGGTTGGAGGGCATCGCCGCGCCCGGCGCTATCTGCCTTTCCGAGGACGCCTATCGGCAGGTGAGCGGAAGGCTCGATATGGCGGTCACCGATCTCGGGCCGACCCAACTCAAGAATATCGAACGGCCGATCCGAGCCTATTCACTACAAGTCGGCGTCCCTGCGCAGGCGAAGCCGGTGAAACCGGCGGAACCCGTGACGCTCGCCGCGCCCCCGCCGCAGAAGAGGCGTTTCGGGCTCGCGCCGCTCGCCGCCCTGCTCGCGGCGCTGCTCATCGTGGTCGCTGGCGGCGCGTGGTGGCTCCTCAATGCGAACCGGCCCGCAAGCATCGCCACGAAGGCGCCCGCCGAGGCGGCGCGGCTTTCCATCGTCGTGCTGCCGTTCGCCAATCTCTCGGGCGATCCGGGGCAGGACTACCTCGTCGACGCCCTGACCGACGAATTGACCACGGCTCTCGCGCGCATCCGCGACAGCTTCGTCATCGCGCGCAACACGGCCATGACCTTCAAGGGCAAGCCGAGTCGACGCCAAGGCGATCGGCAAGGATCTCGGCGTGCGCTACGTTCTCGAAGGCTCGGTGCAGCAGAGCGGCAATCGGATGAGGGTCAACGCCCAGCTCATCGACGCCGGCAGCGGCGCTCACCTCTGGGCCGAGCAATTCGACACACCCCGCGCCGATCTGTTGCAGACGCAGGACGCGATCGTCACACATCTGGCGAACGCAATCGAACTTCGAACTCATCCAGGCCGAGGGCGCGCGCGTCAAGCGGACGCCTGCGGCCAATCGCGACGCCGAGGACTTGGCTCTCCAATGTAATGCGGGCAGCGTAGAAGGCCGGAGGGATCGGCAAGGAGGCGGATGCGGCATACGCGCTCTGCGAACAGGCGCTCGCCATCGATCCCAACAATGTGCGCGCCTTGCAGGCATTGGGGGTCAAGTTCTACATACCGGCGGCGGTTGGCGCTTCCAGTCGACCGTAAAGGCGACCTCGAACGGGCCGATGAATTGGAGTCAAAGGCGCTCGCCCTCGACCCAGATGTGGATTTGGCCCACACGCCGTGAAGGGCTGGCATCCTTCAGGCTCCAGGCACGCAACCAGGAAGCCGTCGCGGAACACGAGCGCGCGCTCGCCCTCGAACCCGTCCAACGAGGACGCCGCCGCCAGCGTGGGCATGGACTCCACCAATGCCTCGGGCGAATTCGACAAAAGCATTGAGTATTTCGACAAGCGATTGTGGGGAGTCCCGCACGATCGGGCGTTCGCCTATTGGTATGGCGCCAAGGCGTAGGCCAATTTCGGGCTGAAGCAATTATGACCAGGCGATTGACCTGGCTCGCAAGGCGATCACGATCAAACCGAACTACAACCAGTTTTCGCATATGTTCCTCGTGGCGGCGCTCGCCTTGGCCGGTCATGAGGCGGAAGCGCGCGAGGCGCTGCAGCGCTACCTCGCGCTGCCCTCCAGCGGGCCGCTCAAGACAATCGCGGCATGGAAGGCGTACTGGTCGAGCCCAGGGCTGGGATCCACCCCGCGTCGAGATGACCGAGCGGACGTATGGACGGTCTGCGCAAAGCCGGAATGCCGGAGGAGTGAGGGATCGCGATTCGGGCGAAGGCCGCCTCGACGCGGTCCTTCCCGAGAGGACACCTGTAGGCGCTCTCTCCGCCCAATTGCGACATTCACAGCGCAATCCGCAATGTCCGCTTCACGTCGATTTCGTTGAAGAACCCTGTGTTCAGGGCCGCCGCGATCGGCGCGAGCTATTGTCGGTAGCAGACGATATGTCCGGTTTAGGTAGCGCACGATCTGTCCGGTAGTCCGGCCCTTTTTGGAGGGGTTGGGATGCGCCGGACGGAAGCCCTTCAGGGGGTGCGCATGGCGGTGTTTTTGAACACTCTGAACCGCTGGGAATCGGCGGAACTGAACCAGGAAGAGGCGGCGGAGCTTTTGGGGGTGAGCGAACGGACGTTCCGGCGCCGGACGCGGCGCTACGAGGAGGAGGGCGAGGCCGGGCTATTGGACCGCAGGCTCGGCAAGGCGTCGGGCAGGCGGGTCCCGGTTGACCGGGCCGAGGAGGTGGAGCGGCTCTATCGCGAGCGCTACCGGCCGGCAGGCAGGGCGGAGGGAACCGAACCGCTGCTTTGCGCAGTCTAGGCAGGGAATCGGCGTCCAAAAAGTTGGACGCCGTTATCGGGGACCATCATCCGGGTTGTAGATGTAATAGTACTTCCCCGTTGGAAACAGATTCGGCTCCATCGCCAGTAAGTATTCGCGTGACTTGGCGCTGTCGGCGAGCCCGAGATGGCTGAGCCCGAGGCTGTTGATGTAATAACCGTAGGTCCCGAACAAGCTTCTCACCCGCGGCGCTTCTATCCTTTCGACCCTATCTGTCTTGGGACTCCCCGCGTAATTGCTATTCGGATAGAAATCGGTAGACGGATATCTCTGCCGGTTGGTCACGAACGCGACCCGCCTCATTTCGCCCTTCGCATCAATGCCAGCCTCGATGGCGGTAAGCTCCTCGTCTTCCGCGAATATGATTTCCTCAGTGTGCTCCCCCTTCCAGTAGCCAATCCTGTTGCCCCAGCGGCTGCTCCACACGCCGCGCAGAGTTTTGGGTGTTTCGGGACCCGGGAATGGGTGGAATAGCCGTTTCTCGCCGGCGCCCGGGTACTCGAAACGCACCTCGAGCCCATCCAAGTTCTTTCCGTGGTTGAGCCTGATTTCAATTATTCTTTCGCGCTTGTGGAATTGAGGCATCGCAAATTCAGCATCGTGATTCTTGCCAAGGAAGCCGCTTTTCACGTAGCCGAGCTGGCTCAGAAAATAGTCCTCAAGAAGAAACACGCACTTCTTTTTCAACTCGGGTGGCAGGAAATCTATGATCGGCACTAGAGAACCGTCATAGAAGCCGACAATTCGCCACTCGCGGAAACGGCCGAGGGTGGCCATCCATTTTTGACCCTCACCCGCCTTGGACGAGACGAGATTCTCATCGCCGCCTTTTACCTCAACCAGCAGGTTCTTGAACTGTTCTCTGAGGCTCGAGGTTTCCTTCGTCCCGGTTACGGCCGCACCCCCTCCGTCGGTCTCGACGGGCACGCCCTCGACCGAGAATTTGGCATTCGCGGCAACCTTGAACACCCTCTTTGTCATGTCGAATTTCGATTTGTCGTTGAGTTCTGTTTCCGTATGCAAGGTCATGCGCCCGCCCAGCATCATGGTGAGGGGAACGAAATGGCCCCAGTCCCTCAGCAGCGCCAGCAACTTGTCGGTCGGCTTAGCTGCCTCGCAAGCGGCTTTTACCTTTCCGACAAATCTGGGGTCGAGCGAAATATCATCCTCGTTCAAGACGACTTTCGCTTTTGGGATCAATTGGCTTGCCTGCAGGTGGATCTTGACGTTCCGGCTGTACGTCGCAGTCGCGGCGGTATCGCTGTATGACGCGCCGACCTTGAAGAGCCCCGGGATGCCAACTTCGAGGCTGCCCGACCCGGCGCTCTGTCGTTGGAGGTTGGATTCAAACTCCTTGTACGAATAGCTGTCATTGTCGACGCGATTCTCGTCCGGGACGAGCAACTCGACCTCGCTGAAGCGCACGGCGCGATACGGGGCTGGCTTCAGGTCCTTTCCCACCACGAAGGCCGCCATCTCTCCCAGGTGTCTGTTGTCCGGGTTGGTCTGGGTGCTGAGGTGGATGTTGTTGCCCGCCAGAAGCCGTATTTCGTCGCCTTGGCTCATCTCGTGCAGCATGTCGCGGTGTTTCGACGCGTTCCCGGCGGCGCGGCCCTCGAGTATTTTGGTATGGTTCTTAGCCGGCTCGAACGCGGGGAATTCCACCGGTTTGAGCTTCGGCGCGTAACGCTTTTTATCGAGCAAAACCTCCGCCGCTGGCGCGGGCTCCTCTTTGGGGTCGTCCGGCTCCACGGGCTCTTTGGGGTCGTCCGGCTCCACGGGCTCTTTGGGGTCGTCCGGCTCTGGCGCGGCGCTCTCTTTGGGGTCCTTCGCCTTTGGCGCGGGCTTCTCTTTGGGGTCCTTGGCCTTTGGCGGGGGCTCCTCTTTGGGGTCCTTCGCCTTTGGCGCGGGCTCCTCTTTGGGGTCCTTGGCCTTTGGCGCGGGCTTCTCTTTGGGGTCCTTCGCCTTTGGCGGGGGTTTCTCGCTGCCCGATGGGGCGGGTTTATCTTTGTTCGGCGTTGCCATGATGGATATTCCTCTGGAGGAGGTGACAGTCGCCCAATCAAATGACGTCCGTTATGTTGATTTCGCGCTGAAATCAAAAGCGCTTTATTAGATCATCATCCCTCACGATCGGCAATTACGAACAGCGACCTCCCCCGGCGACGTCTCCCAACGGCCTCGATCCGCAATGTCCGCTTCACGTCGACTCCGGTCCGTCGATGTGGGAACCATGCGTCAGATCTTGACCACCCAGATCGCCGCCGGCCCTCTTTATGAAGCTTTGGCCGGAGCGTCGGGCCCCGGCAGGACCATGAGCGTCGACGTCCCATGCGCCAGCAGGCGACCCGCGGCGTCGACGATCCGCGCCTCGCACGAGACGATGCGGCGGCCCCGCCCGAGCACCCGGCCTTCGGCGCGCACCCGGCCCGTCTCCGGGGTGATCGGGCGGGAGAAATTCACCTTGGTTTCGATCGTGGTGTAGCTGACCCCGGCAGGCAGAACCGTCTGGCAAGCGCAGCCGGTGGCGCTGTCGATGAGGGTCAGGGCCCAGCCGCCGTGGACGACCCCAGCGGATTCAAAAGATGCTGCCCCGGGTCGCCCTCGAACACAGCGAAGCCCTCCCCGACCTCGGCGAGCAGGAACGAGAGCGTCTTCGCGATCGGCGGCGCGGGCAGCCGGCCGTCGATGATCGCCTCGAGGAACGCGCGGCCCGACATCAGCCTCGCCTCGGCTGGATCGGCGACGTCGTAAACCCGCGGCGCGGTCGTCAGCATCGCTTTTCTCCTATGCATGCAGATACAAATAATGCATATGCATACATCGATGCCGAAGCCGACGCAACGCTCGCCCAAGAGCCTCACCGCCGACGCCCGGGCGGCGGTCGAGGCTTGCGCCGGATGGAACGCCCGGCTCGCCGCCCGCCGGATCACCAGCTTCCTCAACCGGCGGATGCAGGGCTCGGACCTGAGCCTCGCCCAGTTCGGGCTCATGGCCCAGATCGCGTCCGCGCATGACGATACGCTGGGGGCCCTCGCCCAGCGCACCGGGCTCGACCAGTCGACGCTGTCGCGCAACCTGCAGGTGCTCGAAACTTCAGGCCTGATCGAGGTCGCCGCCGGCGACAAGGACGGGCGCCGCCGGGCGGTGTGGCTGACCGAAAAGGGCGCGCTTGCCCTCGAAGCGAGCCTCGCCGACTGGCGCCGCGCGCATCGCGAACTCGCCGAGCGCCTCGACCCCGAAGCCGCCCGGCGCCTCGCGGTGGCGGCCGAGGCGCTCGATGAGGGGTAATAAGCAACACTTGGAGCGCCGCGCGTTCGGTTAGAGCCGGCTTCAACCGCCTGTCATTCCCGCAAAAGCGGGATTGTCGCCGTAGGCGAACTTGCCGGCCATGCCCCCGCGCCGTCCCTCTGGACGGACGCGCGCGCGGCTCCCCGACGCCAAACCCGCGCGAGCGTGGTAATGTCCCTCGGGTGGAGGCGGCGCAAATGAGCGAGAGCCGAAAGCTCGCGGCGATCCTGGTCACGGATATTGTCGGCTTCAGCCGCCTCACCGGCGCTGACGAGGAGCGCACGCTGGCGCGCGTGAGAGCGCTGCGCGGCGATCTCATCGACCCGACGATCGCCGCCCATCGCGGCAGAATCGTCAAGACCACCGGCGACGGCTCGATCGTCGAGTTCCGCAGCGTGGTCGACGCCGTGCGTTGCGCAATCGAGGTGCAGACCGGCCTCATCGAGCGCAACGCCGGGGTGCCGCCGGATCGGCGCATCGAATGCCGCATCGGCGTTCACCTGGGCGACGTCGTCGAGGAGAGCGACGGCGATTTGATGGGCGACGGGGTCAACATCGCCGCGCGGCTCGAGGGCGTCGCCAAGCCAGGCGCGATCTGTCTCTCGGAAGACGCCTACCGGCAGGTGAAGGGAAGGCTCGATCTCAAGGTCACCGACCTCGGCGCAACCCAGTTGAAGAACATCGCCGAGCCGATCCGCGTCTATTCGCTCGAAGTCGGAGGGCAGCCGCTCGTCGGGCCCGCGCCGACGCCCGCGCCGCGGCCGGCGCTGCCAGCCGATCATGAGGCTGCGATCGAGCGCATCGAGGCGAAGCGCGGCTTCCGGATCCACGCGGCGGTCTATGCCACCGTCAACCTCCTGCTCATCGTCGTCTGGGCGATAACCTCGCGCAAATATTTCTGGCCGATCTGGCCGATGCTCGGCTGGGGCGCCGGGCTCGGGGTGAACTATTGGCGGACCTTCCTCCACAAGCCGATTTCGGACGACGAGATTCGGCGCGAACTGGAGAAAGGACGCTGACGCGCGGCGACCTGCGGCGCGCGGCGCGGGTCTGACCCTATCCCGACTGGCGACTGCGCTTGCGACCGGGAAGGCATGCCGGATGCCGGCGATGGGCGGCATGACAGCGAAACGCTGCGGCTGAAAGCGCTCGCCGCGAACCTCTACCCGTGCGCCCTCCAGAAGTCCGCCTGCAGTTCGGCCGCCTGCGACACTTGCGCTCCTGCTCGTAATAGAACATTGGCGACGCTGTCTTGTCGGAGGGAAAGACCATGAAAGGGAAACTTCTCGCGCCCGCGATAACGTCGGCGGTCGCCGCTCTCGGCATCGGCGCTTTGAGTTCAAGCGCGTCAGCAGAGGACCTTGGCAAAACGACGGGTTCGCAACTGAGCCCGTCTCGCTTCGCTTATGCCCGGTTGTATTGCACGCCTGACCAGGAGAGCCATTTCGCAGAGTTGACGGCAGACCTCACCCAGCAAGACTTCGCCCCTCCTGCAGCGCCGATCTACATTGGCGGCAATCAGCCAGCGGCAAACGTGTTCCTCGCTGGGTTCGAGGCGCACTGGGGCGCCGCCGACCTGGTGAATCATCTCTACCATCCCACTCCGGCGGTTCAGCTGCTGACCGTGGTCGAGGGCGTATTCTCGATCACGACGACGGATGGCGAGTCGAGGCAGCTCCATCCCGGCGACGTCGTCCATCTGGAAGACGCTGCGCCTTGCAAAGGGCACATTACCGTCGTGGGCGACACAACGGGCTTCCTTCTCTTCGCTCGCTGACCGCCGGTTGGCGCGCCCGTCCATAGGCGGTAGGTTCGGTCCTCATTCTCCCGGAGCGCGAAACCCGCGTGACGTCGAACGACCTGCTTGCATCCCTTTCGGGTAAGCCGGCGCCGCGCGGCTTCGCCTCGCTCGCGCGCGCGGAATGGTTCTTCCTCGTCAGCGCGGCGTCCGTGGCCGCCTTCGCTCTGTTCGAGGACCGGCTCTTCTCGGGGCTCAACGACCCGCTGATCCTGACGGCGATCCTTCTCTGGCTCTTCGTCGTCGCGCTCTGGTCGTCCCTCCGCGTCGTCCGCCACGCGGAAAACCTTGCGAGGCGTCTCGGCGAACCCTACGGAACGCTGCTGCTCACGCTCACCATCACCTCGATCGAGGTGGTCGCGATCTCCGCCGTCGTGCGGCATGGCGGCCCCAATCCGACGCTGATGCGCGACACGCTGCTCGCCGTCATCATGATCATCATGAACGGCATGGTCGGGGTGACGCTCCTGATCGGCAGCTTCAAGCATCGCGAGCAGACGTTCAATCTGCAGGGCGCCAACGCCTACCTCGGCGTCCTCCTGCCTCTCGCGACCTTCGCGCTCATCATGCCGGACTATACCCAGACGATCCCCGGCCCATTCTATTCGGTCCCGCAGCAGGTGGTGCTGGTGATCGTGTCGCTCGCCCTTTACCTCATCTTTCTCGTTCTGCAGACCGGGCGCTATCACGGCTATTTCGAGGACTCCGGCCACGCGGCTCATGAAGCGCACGGGGACGACGCGCCTGTCTGGTTCTCGATCGTGATGCTGGCGGCCTATATGGCGGCCGTCGTCTATCTCGTCGAGCAATTCGGGCCGCCGATCGACTACCTGCTCGAGACCCTGCAGGCGCCGGCGCCGCTCGGCGGCATCTTCATCGCGCTCCTGGTCGCGGCGCCGGAGTCGATCGGCGCGGTCAAGGCGGCGCTCGACAATCAGATGCAGCGCGCGGTCAATATCTTCCTCGGCTCCGTGCTGGCGACGATCGGGCTCACGATCCCCTCGGTGCTCGTCATCAACCACCTGATCGAGCGCCCGACCGTGCTCGGCGTGGAGCACACCGACTTTGTTCTCCTCATCCTCACGCTCGCGCTCAGCATGATCACCTTCATGAGCGGCCGGACCAACATGCTGCAGGGCGTCGTCCACCTGCTGCTGTTTGGGGCGTATATTTTGCTGATCTTCCAGGCGTAGGCCTCGCTCATGGCGCGCCCTACCCTCGCGCCTTCCAAAAACCCGCCTGCAATTGCGCGGCCTCGTCCTCGAGCAACGGCCCAACGACTTCGGTCGGTCGCTGCCCGGCGGCGAAGACGATGTCGCAGGGGAGGTCGAGGGTCGGGTTTTCCTCGTGCGCGCCGGTCTGAGCCTTGAGCGCCTTCTCGGTCTGCCCATAGACGACCCGGCCGATGCCGGCCCAGTAGATCGCGCCAGCGCACATCGCGCAGGGCTCGGCCGAAGTGTAGAGCGTGCAGCGGGCGAGGAACGGAAGGTCGTAAGCTCGCGCCGCGCGCGAGGCGAGCAGCCGCTCGGCGTGGGCGGTGCGGTCGCCGCCCTCGCTCGTGAAGCCGTTGCCCTGCTCCATCAGGGGCTTGCCGTCGCCGTCGGCGAGCACGGAGCCGAACGGATGGTCGCCTGCGTCGCGCGAACGGCGCGCGACATCGAAGGCCGCGCGCAAGAGCGTCTCGTCATGGGGGCGAACGGACGCGGCGGTCATGGCAAAGCTCCGGTGATGGGGCCTCGTCCACTAGCACTCCGTGCGGATGGCGTCTTGCCGAGACCTCTCCAGAGGCGCGCGCCTCCTCGCCTTGCCCGAGTGACCGGCGCCGCGCGGGTTGTCCCCCGCATTGCGCATCCTTCATTTGACACGGCCCGCCGGGTCGTTACGGTCGAAAAAGAGGCGCCGCCATCTCCCTCGAAAGGAGGTCACGCGCTCTGCAAGGAGCGACCAGCGGGCCATCTGGCGGCGCGATTCTTGCGTGGCGCCTACCGGCGATGACGCCGGCCGAAAGGCGAGAGGGAGCGAGGGTATGGCGAGGTGAATGGCGAAGCGCCCCTGCGGCTCAGGCTCATCGGCGTCAGCAAGTCCTTTCCCGGCGTGCGGGCCAACGACAACGTCAACCTCAGCGTCAAGCCAGGCGAGATCCACGCGCTTCTGGGCGAGAACGGCGCCGGAAAATCGACCCTGGTCAAGATGATCTACGGCATCCTCGCGCCCGACGAGGGTGAGATCATCTTCGACGGCTCGGCCGTCCGCATCTCCAATCCGCGCGCCGCGCGCCGGCTCGGCATCGGCATGGTGTTCCAGCATTTCTCGCTGTTCGAGGCGATGACCGTATTGGAGAACATCGCGCTTGGCCTCGATTCGCGCCTCTCGTCGCGCGAGCTTCTCGTGGAGTTCAACCGGGTGCTGGAGGCCTACCAGCTCAAGCTCGATCCCCGCCGGATCGTCTCGACGCTCAGCGTGGGCGAGCGGCAGCGGATCGAGATCGTGCGCGCGCTTTTGCTGAATCCTCGGCTCCTGATCATGGACGAGCCGACCTCGGTGCTGACGCCGCAGGAGGTCGAGCAATTGTTCGAGACGCTGCGGAAGCTCGCCACGAGCGGCTGCTCGATCCTCTACATCTCGCACAAGCTGCACGAGATCGTCGCGCTCTGCGACACCGCGACCATTCTGCGCGGCGGCAAGGTCGTCGCCCACTGCGACCCGAAGCGCGAAACCTCGCGCTCGATGGCCGAGATGATGATCGGCGCGAACCTGAAGGAAATCGCCAAGCCGGCCAGGCGCGGTTACGGCCAACCGAAACTGACCACGCGGGGCCTGAGCCTGCCGAAGCCTAGCGAATTCGGCGTCGCCTTGCAGGATGTCGCGCTCGAAGTCAGGGCGGGCGAGATCTTCGGCGTCGCCGGCGTCGCCGGCAACGGGCAGAACGAGCTCCTGAGCGCGGTAAGCGGCGAGACGCTCGCCGCAAGGCCGGAGGCGATCACGCTCGCGGGTCGGGAGGTCGGCCGGCTCGGCGTCACCGAGCGGCGCGGCCTGGGCTTATGCGCGGTGCCGGAGGAGCGCAACGGCCACGCGGCGGTCGGCGAGTTCTCGCTCACCGACAACGGCTCGCTGACCGGCCGCGACCGCATGGCAATGGTGCGCTTCGGCCTCATCGACCCGGCCAAGGCGACGAATTACGCCGCCGAAGTGATCGGCGCCTATACCGTGAAGGCGACCGGCCCCGGCGCGCTCGCCGGCTCGCTCTCAGGCGGGAATTTGCAGAAATTCATCATGGGGCGCGAGATCCTCCAGAAGCCGGAGGCGCTCGTCGTCTGCCAGCCGACCTGGGGCGTCGACGCGGGCGCTGCGGCTGCGATCCATCAGGCGATCGTCGATCTCGCCGCGCGCGGGTCGGCGGTCATGGTCATCTCGCAGGACCTCGACGAACTGCTCGCCCTTTGCGACACCATCGCGGTCATCAATCTCGGCCGCCTGTCGCCGCCGATGAAGGTCGGCGAAGTGTCGATCGAGGAGATCGGCCTCCTCATGGGCGGCGTGCACGGCGACCCGACGGCGACCGTCGAAATGACGGAGGCCCTGCATGCGCATCCGGCTTGAGAAGCGCCTGACGCCGAGCCGGTTCATGCAGGTCGCGACGCCGGTCGCCTCCGTGCTGCTGACAATGGCTCTCGGCGCGATCATCTTCGAGCTGATCGGCTTCGACGGGCCGCATGCGATCTACGAGACCTTCATCACGCCGATCGTCGCTCCCTACAAATGGGTCGACGTCCTGACCAAGGCTGCGCCGCTCATCATCATTGCGCTTGGCCTCACGCTCGGCAACCAGGCCAAGATCTGGAACATCGGCGCCGAGGGACAGTACATCCTCGGCGCGATCGCAGGCGCCGGCGTCGCTTTCGCCGTGGGTGACGCGCAGGGCTTCTGGATCATTCCGCTCATGATCGTGGCGGGGATTCTGGGCGGCATGGCGTGGGCCGCGATCCCGGCGTTCTTGAGGACGCGCTACCGGGTCTCCGAGGTGCTCTCGACGCTGATGCTGGTCTATGTCGCGCTGCAGGTTCTCAACTACCTGGTCTCCGGCCCATGGAAGGACCCGAACGGCCACAACTTTCCGCAGACGGCGCCATTCACCCCGCAGCAGCTACTGCCGCACGTCATTCCGGGCACCGTCATCCCGCCGGGCTTCGTCGTGGCCATCCTGCTGACGCTCGTCTTCTGGCTGCTCACGACGCGCTCGGTATACGGCTTTTCCGTGCGCACGGTCGGCGCGGCGCCGAGCGCGGCGCGCTATGGCGGCTTCGACGCCTCCCGCACGGTCTGGTCGACGCTCCTGATCAGCGGCGGCATGGCCGGGCTCGCCGGAATTCTGGAGGCCTCGAGTCAGCTCGGACAAATCAACCTGGGCTTTCCCTCCGGCTACGGTTTTACCGCGATCATCGTCTCGTTCCTCGGCCGCTTGAACCCGATCGGCGTCTTTCTCGCCGGGCTGATCCTCGCCGTCACCTATGTCGGCGGGCAGGTCGCGCAGACGGTGGTGCACGTGCCCAACGCGACCGCCGGCATCTTCCAGGCGACGATGCTGTTCTTCATTCTCGCCAGCGACATCCTGGTCCGATACCGCCTGCGCGTCATTCGTGAAGCGCCCCGCGCGGCTCCAGCCGAGGCGGTGGCCTGAGATGCTCACCTTCATCATCGACGCACTCATCACCGTGGTCGGCGTGACGACCCCGATCCTGCTCGCCGCAACCGGCGAGCTCGTGGTCGAAAAGAGCGGCGTGCTCAATCTCGGCATCGAAGGCATGATGTTGATCGGCGCCGTGACCGGCTTCGCCGTCACTCTCAGCTACGGCGATAGTCTGGGGGCGCTCGCGCCCTGGTTCGGCGTGCTCTGCGCCGCGCTCGCGGGCGCGGCCTCGTCGATGCTGTTCGCCGTTCTGGTGCTGACGCTTGGCTCCAATCAGGTGGCGACCGGACTTGCGCTCGCGATTTTCGGCATCGGCCTCTCGTCGCTCATCGGCGCGAGCTATGTCGGCATGATCGTGCCGTCATTCGACTCTGTCTTCCCGGATTGGCTCGCCGGCGATCCGATCGGGCGGGTCGTGTTCGGCCATAGCCCGCTCGTCTATTTCGCCCTCGTCATGATCTTCGCCGTCGGCTGGTTCCTGAACCGCACCCGCGCGGGGCTGATCTTGCGCGCGGTCGGCGAAAACGACCTTTCCGCTCATTCGATCGGCTATCCGGTGATCGCGATCCGCTATGCGGCGATCGCCTTCGGCGGCGCGCTGGCCGGAATCGGCGGCGCCTATTTCTCGATGGTGATCACGCCGATGTGGGCCGAGCAAATGACGGCGGGACGCGGCTGGATCGCGCTCGCGCTGGTCGTCTTCTCCGGCTGGCGCGCCGGGCGCCTGCTGGCGGGGGCTTACTTTTTCGGTGTCCTGATGACGCTCGAGCTTTACGCCAAGGCTTCAGGCTTCTCGTTCCTGCCGTCGCAATTCTGGGCCGCGATGCCTTACATCGCCGCCGTCCTTGCGCTTGCCGTCATGTCGGCGCGCGACGTCGCCGGAACGGAGGCGCCGGCCTGCCTCGGCCGGCCATTCCTGCCCAACACTTGAAGTGCGGACGAAATTCAACAAGGGAGAAAAAAATGACCACGATTACCCGACGCAACCTCATGAAGACCGCCGCCGCGGCGGGGTTGACGCTGCCCGCGCTTGGCCGCAGCGCCTTCGCCGCCGAGCCGCTCAAGGTCGGCTTCGTCTACCTTGGCGCGATCGGCGACTACGGCTGGACATGGTCGCACGAACAGGGCCGCAAGGCGCTGGACGCCGCCCTCAAAGGTCAGGTCGTCACCAGCTATGTCGAAAACGTCAAGGAGGACGCGAGCGCGGTCCCGGTGATGAAGGATCTCGCCCAGCAGGGCAACAAGCTCATCTTCACCACCTCCTACGGCTACATGGACCAGACGATCGAGGCGGCCAAGCAGTTCCCGGACGTCAAATGGGAGCATTGCACCGGCTACAAGCGCGCCGACAATGTCGGCACCTACAACTCGCGCTTCTACCAGGGGCGAGCGGTTACCGGCACGATCGCCGGCATGATGTCGAAGACCGGGACGATCGGCTTCGTCGGCTCGTTCAAGATCCCGGAAGTCGTCATGGGCGTGAACGCCTTCACTCTGGCGGCTCAGGCTATAAATCCGAAGATCACCACCAAGCTCGTGATGATCGACACCTGGTTCGATCCCGCGAAAGAGGCGGCCGCTGCGGAGACGCTAGCGAATCTCGGTTGCGACGTCATCGCCCAGCACGTCGATAGTCCGGCGGTGCTCCAGGTCTGCGAGAAGCGCAAGATCTATGGGTTTGGCTACGGCGCCGACATGTCGCGGTTCGCGCCCAAGGCGCATTTGACGGCGAGCCTGGACCTCTGGGGCCCCTACTATATCGAGCGCGCCAAGGCGGTGCTCGACGGCTCGTGGAAATCGGACGACGTCTGGTGGGGAATGAAGGAGGGCCTCCTGGGCATGGCGCCCTACAGCAACGCGGTGCCGGACAACGTGCGCGCCGCCGCTGACAAGATCATCGCCGGAACCAAAGCCGGAACCTACGAGATCTTCACCGGCCCGATCTCGGATCAGAGCGGCAAGGAGCGTGTCACGAAGGGCCAGAAGATGGACGACAAGGACCTTCTGGTGATGGACTGGTACGTCCAGGGCGTGCAGAGCTGAGGCGCGGCGCCTCCCTCACCCTGACCCTCTCCCGTGAACGGGAGAGGGAACACGCATCCGCCGGATGAGGGCTATGCCGCGAGCTCATGCACCCGCGCCTCCGGGCACACGGCC
This sequence comes from uncultured Alphaproteobacteria bacterium, assembly GCA_963761435.1. Taxonomy (GTDB): domain Bacteria; phylum Pseudomonadota; class Alphaproteobacteria; order Rhizobiales; family Beijerinckiaceae; genus Roseiarcus. The sequence goes on from CAVXHJ010000028.1 coordinate 109,554, forward strand.
TTGGCGATCTCGGCCAGGTGCTGGTGGTGGGTGAAGTAGATGACCTGGCCGACGCGCCCCATCTCCGCGAACAGGCGCAGCGCCTCCTCGGCGCGGAAATGGTCGAAGGTCTCCATGATGTCGTCGGCGATGAAGGGCGCGGGCGGGCGGGTCTTGGCGAGTTCGTGATAGCCGGCGACGCGCAGCGCGAGATAGAGCTGGAACCGCGCCCCTTTCGACAATTGCTCGGCCTCTTTCGAGCCGCCGTCCGCGCCAAGCGCGATCAGGGTCTCGGATTGTCCCTTGGGCGTGGTCGTCAGCGCGCGATACGCGCCGCGGCTGATGAGACGGAACGCCTTTGACGCGCGCTCCATCATCGCGCCGCGATGCCGGTCCCGATAGAGCCTGAGCGCCTCGTCCGCCGCGGCGACGCCCGCGCGCAACGTCAGATAGCGCCGAGCGCCGTCCTTGACCTCCTCGAGAATGGTGCGCCGCTTTTCCTCGAGCCGCGCGACCGCGTCGTCGCCGCCGACCGCCTCGAGCCGCGCATCCGCCTCGCGAAGGAGGCTGAGGGCGTCGCCGAACGCCTGCTCGTCATGTGGCGCTCGGATCTTCAGCGCGGCAAGCTCGGCCGTCAGCGCCGCCGCCTCGGCGCTCTCGAGCAGCGCGCGCGCGGCCTCGAGCGAGCCGGCGACATTGCCGCTGATGACGGCGGCTCGCGCACGAACGATTTCCGCCCGCAGCTCATCGCGGCGCCGGCAGTCCTCGAGCTTGCCCGCGACCTCGGCCAACGATTCGACGGCGAAGAATCGGCACATCGCCGAGGCCTCTCGCGCATTCACCTCGAGCGCATCGACGATCGCCGCAAGCTCCGTGCGCGCGCGGTCGAGGGCCGCCGCCTTCTCGGCGCGCCGGCGCGCGTTTTCGCGCGCCCGAGCCACGCATTCCTCGACCCGGTCAGCGCGCCGCCCGGCCTCGTCGGGCGAATCTCCCAGATCGAGCATCGCGGCCACCACAGCGACCTCGCCGGCGAACACGCGCTTGTCGCGCTCCATCTTGGCGATGCGGTCTTCCAGGTCGAAGCATTCCTTCAGCGTCGCGCCGAGTTCGTCGAGCGCCTTCAGCGAGCGCTTGACCGCGCCAAGCGCGGGCTCCCCTTCAGCCTCGCTGAGCCATGTTCCGGCGCAAGCCTCCCGCCAGGCGCTACGCCAGTTCGCGTCGGCCTCCTGCGCGGTCCGGCGCCTGGCTTCGGCGCGAGCGGCCTCCGCGCGACGCTCTTCCGCCTTCTGGCGCAAGGCGGCGAGCTTCGTCTCGTCGCCAAGCGCCGCTTCGGCCGCCTCGATGAGCCCCTCGAGGGCGTCGCTCCCGTCATGCGCGACACCGGCAGCCGTGAGCGCGGCGGTCAAGCGTCCGCGAGCGAGCGCGCCGTCGTCCTCGGCTCTCCGCGCGGCGTCGTCCGACCGGCGCAACGCCTCGGCGAGCGCCAGCGCCTCGTCGCGCTTGATCCGCCAGGCGTCGATAAAGGCGAGAGGGTCGCGTCCCGGCGGCGGGGGCACGGGCGAGATCGCCGCAATTTCGCGATCGAGCGCGCCGATCGCCTTCTCGGCCGCTTCAAGGTCCGCCGCCGCGCGTGCGCGCTCAGCCTCGACGCCCGCGATCTTGATCGCTCGCTCGCGCAATGCGGCAAGCTCGCGCGCGCCGACCAGCCTTGCCGCGCCAGCAGCGTCGTCGCGCCGCATCGCCGCCTCGAACACGTCGGCGCTGTCCCGATCGAGGGTCGCGCGATGCGCGGACCATGCCGCCTCGCGGCGGGAGCGGATCTCTGCCGCCGCCTCGTCGCCGAGCAGATCGGGGGCGCGCGCGGCGGCGGCCTCGGCTTTGAGCCGCTCGACCTCGCCGGTCTTGGCGATCAGGAGGTCGAAACTCTGCTGTCGAACCGCCTTTGCTTGCGACATGCGGCGGCGCGAGTCCGCCGTTTCCGCTTCGCCCGCCACGGTGACGCCCGCGAGCGCCTGAGCCTCCCCCCGCCAGGGCGCGAGCGCAGCGCACGCCTGTTCGAGCTCGCGCTTGAACTTGGCGATCTCGCCGCGAGCCGCGCCGAGCCGCATGACGGAATCATCGCGGCGCGCCTCCATGAGCCGCGCCTTGAGCGGCGCCAACGCCGCGGTGCGCCGCTCATCGAAGGGGCGCGGCAACTCCGCCATCGCCTCAGCGTGCGCGTCTCGCGCGGCCTTGGCCGCTTCGTCCGCCGCCTCGAGCTTTGAGAGCACGCCCGAGCGGGCGGCGATCAGATCTTCAAGCGCGCCCACAACGGGCGCGGGAAGCGGCAGCGTCCGCGGATCCGCCTCGCCCTCACGTCCCAGACGGCGGAGGATGTCGGCGAGCGCGCCGCGCCTCGCCGAGAGTTCGCCCTGCCGGACGGGAATGTCCGCGGCGCTGTCGTAGCGGCTTCGCAGCTCCCGCCATCGTTCGACGCGATCGGCGGCCTCAAGCGCGGCTTCGTCCACCTCGGTGCGCTCGAGGTCGTCGCGCGCCGCCTTGGTCGCATTCTCGGCGATCTCCTTTCGCGCGGAGAGCTTGAGCGCCTCGGTCTCAAGCCTCGCAACCTCGGCGCGCCATCCGTCGGGCGGCGCCGGCAGAGCTTCGAGCGGCGCGAACCGGGTCTCGGCGTCGCGCAGGACCGCGAGATGAGGCAAGGCGCCGAGCAGGCGCTGGATCTCGTCCTCCCGCGTCCGCCGCTCGCCGAGGGCCTTGGCCGCCGCCTCATAGCGCCGCCTTGCTTCGTCGCGCTGGCGGATCAGCTCGGCGTAGGCGGAAGCCAATGTGTCGGCGCGCTCCCGCTTTTCCTTCAGTTCGTCGAGCGCATGTTTCAGTCGCGCGAGCTCGGTGGACGATGCGCGCGGGCGGTAAAATTCGTCCGCCTTCCTGCGCAGGAGGTCGAGCCGGCCGCTGATTTCGGCGACCCCCGCGCTGGCCGAGAACAGCAACTCCCCGAGATCGCCGTGGCTCGCCAGGATCGCCTCGCCGCCCTTCTCCAGGCTCTCGTCGTCGAGCGAAAACATCAGATGGAAGGCGTCGCGATCGACGCCGCCGAGCTCGGCTCTCAAGAGGCTTTCGTCGACCGGCCGATCGCGCTCATCGACAAGGCTGTTCCTGTCGCGCTTGAGGCGTGCGACTTCGTAGGCCCGCCCCCCGAGCTCGAGCCGCGCGCCGATCTTCATCGTGGCGTAGGCGTGCCAATTCGGCGCGCTGGCGCGCCCTTTCCCCGCGCCATAGGCCGACTGCTTATCGATGCCGAACAGGAGATCGAGGATGGCCGCCGCGGCCGTGGACTTGCCGGTTTCGTTGAGGCCGTAGACGACGTGGAAGTCCGAGCCGCCGGGCGGAGCCGCGCCGAAGTCGAGCCTATAGTCGCTGAACTTCCCGTAACGGGTGAGGTCGAGGCGCTCGATCCTCACGCGGCCAGGTCTTTGTCGACGGCGCGCAGGTGAGCGAGAACATCCTCCGCCCCCTCGCGCGCGACGCGGCGGAGAATCTTGGCGAATTCCGCGGGGTCGTCGCCAAGCAGGCCCTCGCGGGAGCCTTGCGGCAGGTTGCGGTTCAACTCCTCCGCGATCTCGCGAAGCGAATCCTGGAAAGCCTTCGACTGCGCGACCTCGGTCTCCATCAGCGCGCGAAGCTCGGCGACCGGATCGCTCGACGGCGTGCTCTCATTCGCTCGCGGCGCGACGCAATCGAGTTCGATCTTGTCAACCCAGGTCTTGCCGAGCGCCGCGCCGAGCGCCCGGCACTCTTCCGCAAGGAGGTCAGCGTCAGCCCGCAGCCGCCAGGCGAGCGGCGTCGGACCCGCGAGCGTGAGGCGCGCGACCAGATGCTCGCTCGGCGCGGCGGAACGCGCGACGCCGAGCCTCCGCTCGATCCGGTCGAGCGCCTCCCGCCAGTCCTCGACCGCGGCAAGGTCGACGGCGACGCGTTGAAACTCGGCGACGCTCGTCAACCGTTCTTCGACTTCTGATCTTCCGGTCGTCGCCGATCGTCACCAACGTCGCCGACTTCGGCCCCGCCTCGTTGATGTCGCGTCCCTGGGGATTTCCGGGCATGACGATCGTCGCCCGGCCGACATCGACCGCGCGTTGATGAATGTGGCCAAGCGCCCAATAGTCGAAGTCGGCCCCATGCAGCTCGGCTGGCGCGCAGGGCGCGTATCGGTCGTGCGCCGGCGAGCCTCCAAGGCTTGTATGCAGGATGCCGATATTGACGCTCCCTGGCGTGGGCGGGCGAAACTTCGGCAGCAGGCTTTCGGGGGCGTGCTTGTTGGCGAAGCTCACGCCATGCACCATGACCTCGAGCGCGCCGCGGCTGAGCGGCGCCGCTTCCGCCCGGCCGGTGAAAACCTTGACCGACTCGGGCAGGGTCAGCTCTTTCGTGATGCGGGACTCGGCGTCGTGATTGCCGCGAATGACGAATGTTGCGATTCCCGCCTGATCGAGCCGCCTGAGCTGGTCGGCGAGGAAACGCGCGGTCTTCATCGACGTTTGCTCGCCGTCGTAGAGATCGCCGGCGATGATAAGTGCGTCAACCTGTTCCGAAAGGCAGAGATCGATGATGGCGACGAACGCCTTCCGCGTCGCTCCCCCAATCAATTCGGCAAGTTTCGGGTCGCGCAACGCCAGCGTCGCAAGCGGCGAATCGAGGTGGACGTCGGCCGTATGGACGAAGCGGAAGGCCATGGCTGAGAGCACATACAGCGGGGCCCGCGAATCAGTTCGCGCCCCTGTAGCGCCGCCTTATCCCGCGCGGCGCCGGGTGTCACCCGCACGCCTCGTCTGCGCGGTGGACAGTCGCCCTCGGCGCCCGCTCGAAGCTTGAACTTGTCGGTCGCCGCCCGATCGGGCATAGAAGCCCGCAGGTTCGGGCCCCGCGACGCTCAGGAGCGGACGCGGGCGCCGTCCATCACTATCGGCGACTCGCCGCGCGACCTGTAAGGGTTCTCGGCCGTCTCTCGAACGAGATGCAATGACGATCAAGATGCCGCCGCCCTCGCTTGCGGGGCGGCAAAACGCTGCGACCCCCGACAGCATCGAACGCTCCACCCGGCTCATGCTGAGCGAACGCTTGCACACGTTCTGGCGCAAGGCCGTGAGAACGCCGTGGCGGAACGCGCGCCGCTCGATGCGTCGGGCGGTCGCCGGGTCGAGCGGCGGGGTTCCCGTATCGGTCGATACGACCACCCAATTGCCGGTCGTTCCCTTTCAGGGGCGCTTCCCTCCGCCGCTCACGCAATGCGAAGTCGTCGCGCCTCGCGAATACCGCACCAGACTGCATCCGCTCAGCGTGAATTCGACCAAGGAGGAGCGGGTCCACTACGTCGACCATCCCGTCCAGGCGCCGTCGATGACGCTCGAGCACCTGACCGACCAGTACTGGTTTCCCTATTTCGGCCTGCTCGTTTCGCAGCAGGGCCAAATCTGGCGCCATTCGTTCCTTGGGCGCTTTCGCGACGGCTTCCTCGCGAGGGTCAAGGCGGTCGTGGACGTGCCCCTCCCCGACGGGACGAAAGAGCACCGGCTATATCCGGAGCGCCTGGCGCGCATTCCAAGGATCACCGGCGAATATCTCCTGCTCGCCGGCTCCGATCAGCCGAACTATGGGCATTACCTGCTCGACGTCGTTCCGCTGATTCACCTCGGCGCCACGCTCCGCTTGCCCATGCTGACCTGGACGCTGAGGCCGTGGCAGCGCGGGCTCGTCGCGCGGCTCGACATCCCTGCGGGGCTGATCCGGGAAATCAAACCACGGCCCGTGTTTCTCGAACATGCAATCGCCAGCAACCGGCACTGCGGCGTGGCTTCGATCAACGCGCACCCTCAGACCAAGGAGGTCTTTTCCTCCATTCTCGCCAATATCGAGAAACATGCCCCGCGAGCCGAGCGACCGCGCCGGCTGCTCGTTTGCCGCGGCATCCGCGACAGTCGCAACATAAGGAACAGGAAGGCGGTGATCGAGGCGCTCGAGCCGCTCGGTTTTACCGCAATTCAGCCGGAAAAGCTGCCGTTCGACGAGCAGGCGATGCTGTTCGCGAACGCCGAATTCATCGTCGCCGAATTCGGTTCCGGCCTCGTCAACGCGATTTTTTCGAAGCCCGGAACCAAGGTGGTGGAAATCATCGCCGAGGGCCAGTTCGACCCTTGGTCCTCACATTTCGGGGCGATGAACCAGTTCAACCACGTGGTGCTGTTCCAGCACCAGTCGGAGGAAGTTCTCCTGAAGGATCCGAGGCACGACCAGGATTCGGAGTTCGCCTATGACGTCGACGTGCCGCGCCTCGTCGCGACTGTCGAGGCGTTGCTGAAAGAATAGCGGCGAAGGACGGCGGCGGCCTGGCCGGACCGCCTCCTCGGCCCCTACTCGCGCGCGAGCCGCGCCGATACTGGCGGCGGCGCCGGGCGCTCGTCGGCGAAGCGCTGGCGATAGACGCCGAGGTTCTCGCTGACCCGCTGCACATAGTCGCGCGTTTCGTCGAACGGGATCCGCTCGATCCAGTCGACGAGATCGGCGCTTCCGCGCGGGTCGCCATGCGCGGCGATCCATTGCGCGACCCGGCCGGGACCCGCGTTATAGGCGGCGAAAGCCAGTTCGCGCGAGCCGCCTTCGTCCTCGATCAGCTGGCCGAGCAGCGACGCGCCGAGCCTGGTGTTGAAGGCGGGATCGACGATGAGGCGGGCGTAGTCGAACTCGACGCCGGCGCGCCGCGCCGTGGATGCGGCGGTCGAGGGCAGCATTTGCATCAGGCCCTTCGCGCCCGCCCATGATGACGAATGCCAGATGAACTCGCTTTCCTGCCGCGCCACCGCATAGACGGTGGGAAGGTCCGCGGAATGGGCAAGCGGCACGAAGGCCGGCATGCCCGCAGCCGGGAACGCCATCGCATCGAACGGGTAGCCGCGCATGAGGGCGAATTTGCCGAATTGGACTTGCGTACCCGCATCGTCGAAACGCTTCACGACCTCCGCCATCGCGGCGATCTGCGACTCGTCGTCCCATCGCCGGGCGGCGTCGAAGGCGAGCGAGGCCGCGAGGTCGTCGAGCCCGTCGGCATAGAGCGACGCGGCCGCCCCGACCGCCTCGTCGCGCCGATCGCCCTCCGCCGCGGCCTTCGGCGCGCGCAGCGCGAGACTGGTCTGGCCAAGGCGCTTGGCGGCGAGCTGGCCGTAGAACGCGATCGGCAGGCTAGCGGCGCGCTCGTAGAATCCCTTGGCGGCTGCAGCGTCGCCCATCGCCTCCGCCGCCCGGCCCTGCCAATAGGCCGCGCGGGCGACGGACAGAGGATTCTCCGCCGCCTCGGCGGCCAACGCGAAGCGTCCGGCGGCCAATGGCGCGTCGTTGAGGAAGCGCAGGGCGATCCAGCCGGCGTGGAAGGCGGCGTCGACCTGGGCTTCGGACGTCTCGGGCCGCGCGGTCTCGTCGCAGACTTCGAAAGCCAGGCGCGGCTCGTCGAGATCGAGAAGCGCCTGGGCGACCATCTTGCGCTCGCTCCACCAGTGGTCGGGACTGACGAGAGCGGCGCGGTCGCGCGGCGCGAGGCTCAATAGCACCGCCGCTTCGTAGACCCGCCCCGTCCGGCGGGCGTATTGGATCCTGGAGAACAACAGGCCAGGATCGTTGCGGAGCGCCTGAGGCGTCGCCTTCAAGAGCGCGACGCTCGTCGGAGCGCGGGCCGAACTCGATGCGGGCCGCCACGAGCGCCAGAACATCGGGGTCGGCGAGCGCCGCCTCATGCATGGCGGCGCCGGGGTAGCCGGCGTAAACCAGCCGATCGGCGCGATATTTGTGGTCGTCCTTGGCTATCGAGGCGCCGAAATCGCGCAAGATGACGGCCTCGGTCAGGCCGTCGAAACTGCCGTCGCGCCACAAGGCGCGGATGATTTGCGCCGCCTCCGCGTCGCGCCCCATCGCTTTGGCCGCACGCGCCGCGGCGATCTTTCCCGCGACCGATTGCGGGGCGCCGCCGGCGAAGAATTCGTCCACCTTGGCCGGCGCTTCGGAATGGGCGGCGAGTTCGGCTTCCTGCCGGTCGCGGATCCAGCCACGGCTCGGCCACGTTGGGTGGGCCGCAAGGAAGGCCCCGAGCGAGGCGAAAGAGGCGCGCGCATCGACGCGCAGCGACGCCCATTCGAGCGCAATTCGCTCGGCTGGATCGCTGGCTGCGGCGGCGAGGGCCGCCAGACCCGCTGCGTCCCCCTTATTGTAGAGGATCGCCGCCTGAGAGCTGGGAGGAGGCGGCGGCGGCAAGGCCTGGTCCGGCGTGGGGGCCGCCGCTGGCGCCGGGGGCGCCGGGGCCATGGGCGCAGGCGGCGCGATCGCCGAGAGGGCGCCATCCGCGGGCCCCGGGCCTGGGAGATCGGCATAGGCGAATTCATCCGTCTCGGGCCGGGCGGACGCATGCGGCGGCGCGGGGACCGCGGCGGGCTCCTCGCGGATCGGGGGAGGCAAGCCCGGGCCCGGCGACTGCGGCGCCGGGCTTGGAGCTTCAGCGTCGCCGAGCTGGGCGGCTGGGTTCGCGTCGCCCGCGGCGGCCTCGAGCGACGCACGGATGGCGGCGAGCGCCGTTTGCGCCTCTTGACCGGCGCCGGTCGCGAGCGCGGGCGGCGCGTCGACGCGTACGCCGGAGGAGCCGACAGCGCTTTCGTCGATCGCCGCGAACTTGGCGGGGGGCTCCCGCCCCTCAGGAGTGAATGCAATCAAGCAAGCAGCGCCACAAACGGCGAGAAGCGGACGGAGAATGGTCATGGGCCCAGTCCTCTGAGCCGAGGATGGGCTAATATTGCTGACCAAGACTTAAACTCCGGCCTTCCGCGCCCTGCCCCTTTCGCCAGAAGCGCGCCGGGGCTATGTGTCCGCAAGCTGGCCAGGGACATGAATCGACTGGGTGTGGGACAAACTGGACGCTGATGATGGAAAAGCGGGCGAAGTTTCACGGATCGATGCCGGCCCTGGTCACCCCGTTCAAGGACGGCAAAATCGATGAGCCCGTCTACCGCGCGTTGATCGACTGGCAAATCAACTCCGGCTCGCATGGGCTGGTGCCGGTTGGAACGACCGGCGAGAGCCCGACCCTCAGCCATGAAGAGCACCGCCAGGCCATCGACATCTGCATCGACGAGGCGCGCGGCCGGGTCCCGGTAATCGCGGGCGCCGGCTCCAACAACACCGCCGAGGCGATCGAGCTTGCCCGCCACGCCGAGCAAAGCGGGGCCGACGCGGTTCTCGTCGTCACGCCGTACTACAACAAGCCGACTCAGGAGGGCCTTTATCAGCACTTCAAGGCCGTCAACGACGCCATCGGAATTCCGATCATCATCTACAACATTCCTCCGCGAAGCGTGGTCGACATGTCGGTCGACACGATGAAGCGGCTCAGCGAGCTCGCCAACATAGTCGGCGTCAAGGACGCGACTGGCGACGTGGGGCGCGTGTCGCGCCAGCGGCACGCGATCGGGCCGCAGTTTATCCAGCTTTCTGGCGAAGACATGACCGCGCTGGCGGCGATGGCCGCGGGCGGACACGGCTGTATATCGGTGACCGCGAATATCGCGCCCGTCCCTTGCGCGGAATTGATGGAGGCGACGCTCAAGGGCGACTGGGGCCATGCGTTGAAGATCCAGGACCGCCTCACGCCCCTTCACGCCGCGATCTTCGCCGAGCCCGGGGTCAATGGGGCGAAATACGCGCTGAGCCTCCTCGGACGGGCGCGCCCGGAGACGCGGTTGCCGCTGGTCCCGGTCGGCGCCGAGACCGAGGCCCTGATCCGGCGCGCCATGGTGCACGCGGGCCTGCTGAACGCCTGAAGGAGCGGGGTCCGTGGCGGCCGAGAAGGAAAAACCGAACTTCAAGGTGGTCGCGGACAACCGCCGCGCCCGCTACGACTATGAGATCGGCGAGACTTTCGAAGCCGGGTTGATGCTGACCGGTCCGGAGGTCAAGTCGCTGCGCAATGGCAAGGCGACGGTGGCGGAGAGCTACGCCGGCGTCGACCGCAACGGCGAGGTGATGCTCTACAACGCCAACATTCCCGAATACCTTCAGGCCAACCGCTTCAACCACGAGCCGAAGCGCCCGCGCAAACTGCTGCTGCACGCCAAGGAGATCGCCAAGCTCGCCAAAGGCGTCGAGCGCGAAGGCATGACGATCGTGCCGCTCAGGATCTACTTCAACGCCAAGGGCCGGGCCAAGATCGCCATCGCCCTCGGACGGGGCAAGAAGCTGCACGACAAGCGCGATACCGAGAAGGCGCGCGACTGGAGCCGCGACAAGTCGAGGTTGATGCGCGAGCGAGGATAGGGACGCGGAAAACCGCGCCATCCCCGGTAATCCAAGGTCCCCGCGGACATGCCGTGTGATCAATGTCACAGCGCGTCGCGCGAATACGTGCTTTTCGCCTCAATGCGTAGAATTTCCGTCTTGGCTGGGGCGCCTACCCCTGCCTAAGATTGGCCATTGATCTTGACCGGGGACAGAGCCGGGGATTTAGTCGGCGAATGAGCACTGGAAAGCGCGGCCTTTTCAGGGACAAGGGACGGCCTCGATGAGCGAGGACATCGTCATCTTCATGTCCTATGCTCACGATGACGACCTGATCCTGTCGCCGGATCCGGATGAACTCGGTTTCGTCAGCTTCCTCGATCAGCAGTTGCGCCTGAAGCTGCGCGACCTTGGCGCGGGGCAGGCGAATGTATGGCGCGACCGGCGCCGCATCAGCCAGGGCGATCAGTTCGCCGACATCATCGACGAGGGGCTCAAGCGAGCAGAACTTCTCGTCGTCGTCATGTCGCCGAACTGGATGCAGCGCCCCTATTGCCGCGATGAGTTCGAGACTTTCCTCCGCTTGCGAAGGGCCGCCGGCGTCGCCAACCCCCTCGCGCGAATGCTCGTCGTCGGCAAGGGTTATGTCGATCGCAGCGCCCGCCCGCCGGAATTGCAGGGGCAGGAAGGATATCTCTTCTACTCGCGCGATGACCAGAACGACGTCAGCGCCGTCACGCCCTTTTTCAATCGCGGCAAGTGCAGCAATCGGTTCTACACCGAGCTCGACGATCTCGCGGGCGGGTTGCAGCAGCGCGTGTCGCAGATCCTCAGCGGCGCGCCGGGGCCGGATGCGACGCAGCAGACCAAGCCGATCGTCGCGCCGAATGGCCGCACCGTTTTTCTCGCGAAGCCGGCGAGCGACATGAAGGCGGCCTATGTCCGCCTCGTCACCGAGCTTCAGGGCAAGGGCTTCACCGTAGCGCCTGATCCCTCCGCGGACATGCCGAGCGACAGCAGCGCGAGCGCCTTCGTTGCCGACGCCCTGGCGAGCGCCGAGATTTTCGTTCATCTCGTCGGCGACAGCGGAGGATTCGCGCCCGAGGGGCTCGACAACATCGTGAAGCTGCAGCTTGCGCAAGCTCGCGCCAAGGCCGCGCAGACGGAAGGTCCGCCGGGTCAGAAGGTCAATCGCCGCATCGTCTGGGCGCCGAAAATTCTCGACGAAGGCGGGACGGCTCTCGCTGGTCCGGCGGTCGAGCGCGATCCGCTGACCGCGCTGCAGCGCTTCGATGAGCAGATTGCGACGGACAAGATCGACGGCGACATCCTCAGCAAGTTCGTCGAGTATCTGTGCCAGTATCTGACCGAGACCGCGCCGAGGCCGCGGGCGACAGCGGCGGCCGGCAACAAGCTCGATCTCTACCTTTCCTATCATGCAGCGGATGAGGATTTCGCGGGCGCAATCGCACAGGCTCTGCGCGAAAGCTCGGTGAAACCGCGCATCCCAGTGGCTGATTCCGATTCCGAATCGCGCCGCTACAACAGCGACATGCTCGCCAAATGCGACGCGGTGACGCTCTGCTGGGGCAACGCCTCAGAGGTTTGGGTGCGGTCGGAGGCCGACAGGCTATCCGACTGGCAGGCGCTCGGCCGCAAGGGGCAGTTCGCTTTTCGCGGCCTCATCGCGGGGCCGCCGCCCGCGTCGCATAAAAAGAAAAGCACCCTCTCGCTCATCTTCCAGGACGGCGAGTTCGACACCGTGATCGACCTTGTCGAGAAAGGTCCGCCAACGGTGCAGTTGCTAGCGGACCTGACTTCGGCGCCAAGCGCCAACCCATGAGCCCGCTCGAAGCCAGCGCCGCGCCCCGCGACGCCGCGCCCAGCGAAACGACCCCCGCGTCGGGCGCTGCGGCCGCTTCGCCGCCTCCGCCGGATGACGGCACGCTTTCCAGCAAACGCCCGTTTCCCGGGCTGCGCCCTTTCGGCTTCGCCGACCGGGGCTTCTTCTTCGGCCGCGAGCGTCAGGCCTTTGCGCTCTACCGGCTCGTGGAGAGCGGCCGCTTCATCGCGGTGATCGGCGGTTCGGGCAGCGGCAAGTCGTCGCTCGTGCTTGCGGGCCTTCAGGCTCTGCTCGCCGACGAGACCGCGGACTCGGGCGGGCCGCGATGGGCCTTTCTCGACATGCGGCCCGGCGGCGCGCCGATCCGGCGACTCGCGGGCGCGCTGTCCAGGCTGCCGGCGAAAGACAGCACTGACGAGTCGGCGCGACGGCGCGACCGCATCGAGTGGACGCTGCGCCAGTCGAGCTTCAGCTTCGAGAGCGCGCTCGCGGAAGCGGGCGGCCTTGACGGACGGTCGCTTCTTCTCGTTGTCGATCAGTTCGAGGAATTGTTCCGCTTCGGCCTCGCGGGCCTCGGCTACCGCCGAAGCGGCGTCGAGGAAGCCCGGCGGCGGGACGAAGCAACCCAGTTCGTGCAGATCCTTCTCGACGCGGACCGCCGCCGCATCGAGAACGTGCGCGTGCTCATCACCATGCGCTCGGACTTCATTGGCGATTGCGCCAATTTTCATGGCCTGCCCGAGGCGGTGAGCGCGACGCAGTATCTCGTCCCGGGTCTGACCCGCGGCCAACTCGAGGAAGCGATCCGCAAACCGATCGAAAAGGCGGGCGGGACGATCGAGCCGGAATTGGTCGAGCGGCTGCTCAACGATTGCGGCGACGAGCTCGATCAGCTCCCGGTGCTTCAGCATTGCCTGATGCGGCTGTGGGACCGGGCGGGCGCAGAGACCGCCGCGGAAGGCGCGCGCCGTCTCACGCGGCAGACCTATGACGACATCGGGCGCATGGGGGAAGCGCTGTCGCGCCACGCTGACGAGATTCTCGCCGAATGCGCCGGAAAGGAGCTTGCGGTCGAACAGGCTTTCCGGGCGCTATCGGAAGTCGACCGGGAAGGCAGGGCCATTCGGCGCGCGGTTCCGTTCGACAAGCTGCTGGCCGAAACCGGGGTCGGCGAATCCGACTTGCGCGAGGCGCTCGACCGCTTCCGCGCTCCGAACTGCTCGTTCCTCTTGCCTTCTCTCTCGGCCACCCCGACGCTCGCCGCGGACGACCGGGTCGACATCGGTCATGAGGCGCTGCTTCGCCGATGGAAGAGGATCGCAGGCAGGACCGATTCAGTCGACCCGAAAACCGGTCGGCCGCCGCCGGGGTGGCTCGCCGAGGAGCAGATCGACGGCCAGCGCTATCATACACTTCTGTCGGCGGTCCAAGACGGCCTCGAACGCGCGACCCTGGACGATCCTGAGCGCATCAAGGCGTGGTGGCGGAGCTTGCCGCGGACCGCGGCATGGGCGGATCGCTATGGCGGCGAATTTGAGCTGGTCGAGAAGCGGATCGACGACTCGATCGAAGCCAAGAGACGATCGAGGCGCAATCGACGACTGGCCGTGTTGCTTGGCGTCGCCGTCGTTCTCGCCGCGGCCGGCGGAATGTGGCTGGCGCACGAAAGAGCGCAGCAGAGAGAGATCGAACAGGCGCGGTCGCGGCAGGAAGAAATCGACAAGAGCGCGATGAATTCGGCAAAGACGCTGCTTGAGAATGTCCTCGACGCCTATAACGACAAGAGCCTCGATCTCGCCGGCGCCGAAGGCCTCGCCGCCATATCGGGGGAATTCCTGGACAATACGCGCGCAGCGAGCAAGACCTCGGCGGCCGATCTCCTCTGGGCGGAAGCGCTCAATGTCGAGGCCGACCTTCAGGCCACCATGGACAGGGACGAAGCGTCCCTGGCTCTGGCGCGCAAGGCGAAAGACGTCGCGCAGTCCCTCACCCAATCGGAGCCGAATGAGCGAGAGCCGCTGCAGGCTTTGTTTGACGCATCCATCCGCGCCGGCAACGCGCTCTCCGCTCTGGGGAAGGCGCACAAGCAAGACGCGCTCAAGGAATACAATGCGGCTGTCGGCATCGCCCAGAGGATCGTTTCCTTGAGCGGCGAGGACGCGGCCGACGACGACGTCATCGACGCGCATATGAAGATTGGCGACATCTACAAGGACGACGACTTAAAGCAATATTCGGAGGCTCGAAAAGAATATCAATCTGGTCTTGCGACTTGTGAGGCCGCGCTTGCCAAACATCCGCAGAGCTTCACTCTTTTGCGGGACCAAGGAAAGGCGTTCTACCGGATCGCCGAGCTGTTGCGCACTGAAAAAACAGGGGGCACGGCCGATGAGGCGAGGGGCTTCTATCGTCAGGCGTCGGACGTTCAAGAGGCTCTTATCGCCCGCAACGCGCAGGAGGCGCTCGCCTCGCCAAAGACGCTCGACATCACGCTGAAATCAAATCTTGCCGCGACTTATACGCACTGGGGCATGCTCGAGCGGGGGCTGGGCAACCCCGACCTCGCGCTGTCAAAGTTTCAACAGGGCGTCGCCCTCGACGAGGAGCTCGCCAAGGCGGAGCCGGGCAACATTCAGTGGCTGGATTATCTCACGCCAAACTATTTGTTTGTCGCCGAAATCCTCGAGCAGCTGGGCCGCCCTGAAGACGCGCTCGTCTATTATCAGAAACTCTACGATGCCAAACGGACGCTTGCCTACCGTGGACTGGGGCCGGAAAAAGCGCAGAAAGAATTCGCCGAGGCGGCAAAACTGTTCGGCGACCACTCCACCGGCGTCGCGCAAATCGACGCCTATCGGGCGGCGACGCGCACCTGGAGCCGGCTGATCGACGACCCGAAGGCCGCAGACCTTGCGGCCCAGCAATATGACGTCCTGATGAGTTTCGCCCGCGCGTTCGACGCCAAGAAAGACTGGCCTGACGCGCAGGCCGCCTATCGTGCGGCGATGAAGGCGGCGGTCCTCAACTACGTGAAAAATCCCGAGGAGACATCCTGGCGCGACAAGGCCGAGGCGGCCGAGAAAGCCTCGGTCGAAGCGCAGGTGGCGGCCGACGCCGCGCCGGCGCCCCACTGAGCTCGGCCAGCCTTCCGTCTGGCCCAGCCGCGATATTCATCCCATGCCTGCTCGATCATCGCTTGCCCCCCGGGGCGAAGCCTCAGGGGCGACGCCTGCTCTTCAGGCGCTGAGGCGTTCCTCCGTCCCTGCCGCAACCGACTGGCCGCGGCGCCGACACGCTAGCCCGACCGCAGAAGCGATCAAGCAGGATTTACGGCGGCGCGGTCAATGGTCCGCCCCCATCTCAGGCAGGCGCAGACGCGATTGCCGATAAGGCCCGTTGTTTGCGCGTCGGCAGCAGGCGCTGATAGCATGGATGTCCGAGCGGGTGAGGAATTGCCGTCGTGACGGACAACGACGTCTGGATCTATCTCTCTTACGCCCATGACGACGACGCGCCGACTTCCGCGTCGGATGACGAGCGCGGATTCGTCACCTCTCTTCATCGGATGCTCGAGCTCAAGCTCCGCGATCTCGGAGCAAGACAAACAAGGATCTGGCGGGACGTGCTGCGCGCCAATTCGGGCGATCAGTTCGACGTGGCCAACGATGGCCTGAGAAAAGCCGACCTCATGCTCGTCGTCATGTCGAGAAACTGGATGGAGCGCCCTTACTGTCGCCGCGAACTTGAGGCGTTCATCTCCTTCCGCAAGAAGGCGGGCGTCTCCAACGTGGCCGAGCGCGTGATCGTCGTCGGCAAAGGCTATGTCGACAGATTGACGCTGCCGGCGGAGTTGCAAAATCAGGTGGGCTTCCTTTTCTACGGGCGCGACGATACGACCGACCCGGACGCCGTCACCTCGTTCTTCAATCGTGGCAAAATCGTAAACGACCGATACTACGACGTGCGCGACCAACTCGCCCGAATTCTATTGAAGCGCAGCGACCGCATAGCCGAAGAGTTCGCGTCCGGAAGCGCGTCGCCCGCACACGAGCCGATCGTCGCGCCGAATGGCCGGATCGTCTATCTCGCCAAACCGGCCTCTGACATGAAGGCGGCCTACGACCGGGTTGCCAACGAGCTTCAGGGGAAGGGCTTCGGCGTCGTTCCCAGGGTGGCAGCCGACGTTCCCGGCGACACGACCGCGCTCGCCTTTGTCGGCGACGCGCTCGCCAAGGCCGAAGCGTCCATCCATCTCGTCGGCCAGATGCCCGGCTTTGCGCCGGAGGGGCTCGATCAAATCGTGAAGCTGCAACTCGCCACGGCGCGCGAAAGAGCCGAGGAGACAGAGGATCGCGCCGGGCGTCCGTTTCGCCAATTCGTCTGGGCGCCCAAGGTTCTCGAATCGTCCGTTCCCGCCGCGGAACGAAATCCGGAACAAGTCCTCGCCCGCTTCGACCAACGGATTCCGACCGACAGGATCCACGACGGCGCGCTGGGCAAATTCGTCGAAATGCTGTTCGATGCTCTCGCCGATAGGACTGTTCCGCCCCCTGCGCCGGAACCCACTCGCCCCCATCGCGTGGAGAGCAAAGAAGCTTCCCCCCAAGCGCGCTACTATGTCTCCTACGCGTGGGCGGATCTCTCCGATCCGGACCGCGACAGGGATGTCGATCGTCTCTGTGACGAGGCGAGGAAGCGTGGCGTCGAGGTCATCCGCGACAAGACGTCGCTCGGCCACGGCGACCTCATTTCCGATTTCATGAGACAGATCGGCACGGGCGACCGCGTATTCATTTTCCTCAGCGACAAATATCTCAAATCGCCCTACTGCATGATGGAGCTGTTCGAGATGTGGCGGAACGCCAGGCAGAACAGATCCGAATTCCTCCGCCGTGTCCGCTTCATCACGATTGACGGCGCGAAGATCGGCCGGCCTGACGAATGGCTCGAATATGCGAAATATTGGAAGCGCGAGCGCGAGCTCCTGAGGCAAAAAATCGATGACGTCGGTTGGGAGGATGCGGGCCAGGAGGCGCAAATACGCTACGACAACATGAAAACATTCGCCGGCAAGGTCTCCGACGTTCTCGCCCTCTTCGCCGACACTGTGCAGCCTCGAACCTTCGAGGATTTCGTGAAATACGGCTTCGACGGTCCGGGCGAGCGCGCGGCGAGGTCGTGATGTCCGGGAGGGCGCGGACCGGATCGACCCGGCCCGCGCGTCCAGCGCTTACGCCGCCGCCTTCAGCGCCTGATCGAGGTCGGCGAGGATGTCGTCGATGTGCTCGATGCCGATCGAGAGGCGAACGTAGTTGTCGGTCACGCCGGTCGCGAGCTGTTCTTCGGGCGTAAGCTGCGAGTGGGTGGTGGTCGCCGGGTGAATGGCGAGCGAGCGCGCATCGCCGATGTTGGCGACGTGGTAGAGGAGCTTCAAGGCGTCGATGAACTTCCGCCCCGCGTCCTTTCCGCCCTTGATCTCGAAACCGACCAGGCCGCCCAGCCCGCCATGCAGGTATTTCTCGGCCCGCCGCTTGGCCTCGCCTTTCTGATGCGAGGGATGGATGACCCGGGTCACCTCGGGCCGCTTGGCGAGCCAGGCGGCGACGGCTGACGTATTGGCGCAGTGGCGCTCCATCCGCAGCGCCACCGTCTCGACGCCTTGCAGGGTAAGGAAGGCGTTGAACGGGGACATGCAAGATCCGAGGTCGCGCAACAGCGTGACGCGCGCCTTGATGATGTAGGCGATCGGACCGAGCGGCTTGACCGCCTCGCTCCATACCGCGCCGTGATAGCTGGGGTCGGGCGTGTTGAGCGCCGGCTGGCGCTCCTTGTGCTCCTCCCAGGGGAAATTGCCGCCGTCGACAATAAGTCCGCCGATCGAGTTGCCGTGGCCGCCGAGATATTTGGTCGACGAATAGACGATGACCGCGGCGCCGTGATCGAAGGGCCTGGTCAGGATCGGCGCGGCGGTGTTGTCCATGACGAGGGGGATGCCGAGCGGGCGGCCGATCGCCGCCACTTCCGCGATCGGGAAGGCGATCAGCTTCGGGTTGGGCAACGTTTCTGCGTAATAGGCGCGGGTGCGCGCGTCGGTGGCCTTGCGGAAATTCTCCGGGTCGACCGGGTCGACGAAGCGCACCTCGATCCCCTGGTCCTTGAAGGTGTTGGCGAACAGGTTCCAGGTTCCGCCGTAGAGGTCGGTCGAGGAGACGACGTTGTCGCCGGCCCTGGCGAGGTTCTGCAGCGCAAAGGCCGAGGCCGCCTGCCCGCTCGCGAGCGCCAAAGCCGCGACGCCGCCTTCGAGCGCGGCGATGCGCTTCTCGAGGACGTCGGTCGTCGGGTTCATGATGCGGGTGTAGATGTTGCCAAGCTCCTTGAGCGCAAACAGATTGGCGGCGTGCTCGGCGCTTTGGAACTGGTAGGACGTGGTCTGATAGATCGGCACCGCGACGGCGCCAGTCGCTGGATCGGCGCGCCAACCCGCGTGCAGCACGAGCGTTTCGACTTTGTGAGACATGATTTCTTCCCTCGTGTTGGCGCGCGCGGCCAGCGTTCGAAGCCCTCGCCCTCAGACGAACGAGGGCAGCCGCGCATTAGTTACTAAGTGTTTTTGCTATTCACAATTTATCATGTTGCGATTCAGTGGAATGAGCCGACCTTAGCGGTTCATCCGCCCCTCCGCAAGGCGAGGTTCCCGGGCGTCGACGGCAGGGGTGGTCGCGAATCGGACGCGGACGAGTAGACTGCGGCTTGAATCGCCAGGGAGGCGCTGATGAGCACGGGGCAAGAATTGGTCGATCCGGCGCGGGCGCGAAGATTCCACCTGCCGCATACCGGCCTCGAGTTCGGCCTTCGGAAACGATTGGTTCGGCAAGAAGGCGGAGGATTTCGCCCGCTTCTTCGGCACGCCAAGGTTTCTCATCGCGCAGACGGTCATTGTGGCGATCTGGATCCTGGTCAACGCCGTCGGGTGGACGCAGTTCGACATCTATCCGTTCATTCTGCTCAATCTCGCCTTCTCGACCCAGGCGGCCTACGCGGCGCCGTTGATTCTTCTCGCCCAGACCCGTCAGTCCGACCGCGACAAGGCCATGAGCATCGCCGACGCGCAGCATCGCGAGGAGCTTCACCAGATCAGCGAAACGCGACAGGCGCAAATGCGCGAGCAGTCCGCGATGCTGATCGAGATGATGCAGCAGAACACGACGCTCACCGAGCGCGTGGAAATCTTGCTCAAGCAAAACACCGAGCTCACTGAAACAATCAGAGCCCTCGTCGAACGGATCGACGCGGTGACGACCCAGGTGCATACATGCGTCGCCCAGCCGCCACGCGGATGAGCGCGATCATGGGCGCGGCTATTTGTCGATATACTCGATCGTCTGCTCGAGCGCGGCGGGTGAAACCCGGAACAGGCCCGTATACGGCATGCCGAGCTCGAGGATGAGGAGGATCGCAAACGCGATCGACAGGGCTCCGAATGTAAGGGCCGCGACGACCAGAGCGTTCGACTCGGCGTAGAGACCGATGCCGAAAAAGAGCGCCGCGGTCCAAAAGACCAGGATCGCAATAAGAACCCACGACACTGGCCCACTCGCCACCTGAAGCGACATCAGCAATCGCGACTGCTCGACCATGCTGGAATATTGCTGCGCGGTGGCGAGGGCCGCTTTCTGCGCGTCCGTCGCAGGTTTGAGCGTCGCGAGAAAGTCGGAAATGCCCTGAGCGTTGGCGAGCGGCCCGGCCACCGTCAACAAGCTCGGATCGACGTTTCCGTCTCCCCAGAACGTGTCATAGCCCTTCTGGATTCCCTCCTTGAGCTTGTCGCGCAACGGCTTCGTCTCGGGGCCATATTGCGCCAGCGCCTGATCGAGCCTCAGGATCTGGGCGGAGAAGTTCTCGAGGTTGGTTCTCTGAGCTGAAAAATAGCCCCAGCTGACGCCGATGAGCGTCCCGAGCACAAGCGCCAGCAGAAGACTGACCAGCCCCGAGACTTGGCCGACGACGCCTTTCGTCTCGCCTGACTTGTGTTCCTGCGTAAGCCGCGTCTGAAGCGCGAGACCGGCATAAGCGGCGACCATGAACAATACGAAAATAAGTACGCAGATAAGAAGAATGCTCATCTTTATTGCCCCGTTCCCCTATGCCGCTTGCGGCCTACCCGACCCGTTGCGTAAATTCAAGCGAGACCGTCGCGCTCACGCGGCGATTTCCTTCTCGATCCCCCGGACGATCGCCATGAACGCCTTCGCGGCGGGCGAGACCGACCGGCCGCGTCTGGAGATGAAGCCATAGTGGAGCCGCAGCCACGGCGCCTCGACGGCAAGCGTCACGCATGACCCGTCTTTGAGTTCGTGCTCGATCTGGCGGGGAATGGCCGCGCCGATCCCCTTTCCCGCAAGCACGATGCGCTTCGCCGTGGGGAATGTCTCGACGAGGATGCGGGGGTGGAAGCGGTCCTGGATTTCATCGAAGACGCCGAAGGGCTTGTCCGCGAACGGAAGCGCCTTGCGCATGTTCGCCGAGAGGCTGGGCCCGACCCAAGGGAACTCGATCAGATCTTCAATCCTGAGCGACGCCCTGCCGGCCAGCGGATGTCCGGCGGCGCAAAAAAAGGAGAGCGGGGAGGCCCTGACCGGCAGCACGTCGAGGTTGGAGTCGGTCTCAACCTCCCGAACATCAGCCAGCCCGAGATCGACTGATCCGTCGATTACCTCGGCATGGACGCGGGCGTAGTTGGAGATCCGAAGCTCGATCACAAGATTTGGATGGCGTTCGGACAGCGCCCCGACTGCGCGCTCGGCCGAAATGTCAGCAGGATAGGGGCCCACGCCAAGGCGCAGTTCGCCGATGTCGAGCCCTTTGGCGAGCGTGATCTCGCGCATGAGCTCACGCAGTTCCGTTGCGGCCCGCTCGCCGTACCGCAACACCATCTCGCCGAACTCGGTCGGCGTCACTCCCTGCCGATCGAACAACGAAACGCCGAGTTCGGCCTCGAGCTGCTTGAGGCTTCGCGTCAGCGCCGGCTGCGATACGCCGAGCGCCTTTGCGGCAACCCCGAAATGATGGTGCTTCGCCAAGGCTTTAACGATCTCGATCTGACGAAGGGAGTGAACTTTTGTCAATGGAAAGCCAGAGTGCGATAATGAACGGCTATTGTCTAATATCACAAATGGTATTGGACAGCGCATTTTGTTTCATATAGCTGCCACCGGCCGAATGTTGACGATCGACCACATCCGGTTTGGGCAGGGAGCAAAGAATGGCCTTCAAATTGCGGAATTGCGTCGCGGTCTCGGCGCTGGCGACATTGGCGCTGGTAGGCGCAGCGGGCGCCGCGCAAGCGGAGGCTCAGAAGCCGAATATCCTCGTCATCATGGGGGATGACATCGGCTATTGGAACATCAGCGCCTACAACCGCGGCATGATGGGCTATCGCACGCCGAACATCGACCGGATCGCCAATGAAGGCGCGATCTTCACCGACTATTACGCCCAGCAATCCTGCACCGCCGGCCGCGCCGCTTTTATCACCGGCCAAAGCCCGATCCGCACCGGCCTGCTGAAGGTGGGCCTGCCGTCGGCGAAAGAGGGGCTGTCGGACAAGGATCCGACGCTCGCCGAATTGCTCAAGCCCGAGGGCTACGTGACCGGCCAGTTCGGCAAGAACCACCTCGGCGACCGCAACGAATTCCTGCCGACCGTACACGGCTTCGACGAGTTCTTCGGCAACCTCTATCACCTCAACGCCGAGGAAGAGCCCGAGAACCCGGACTATCCGAAGGCGTCGGAGTATCCGAACTTCGCCAAGAATTTCGGCCCGCGCGGCGTGCTCAAATGCGTGGCGACCGCGAACGAGACCCCCGGCGACGACCCGCGCTTCGGACCGTGGGGCAAGCAGAAGTGCGAGGACACCGGCCCGATCACCAAGAAGCGCATGGAGACCGTGGACGGGGAGTTCCTCGACGCCTCGCTCGACTTCATTGACCGCGCCAACAAGGACAAGAAGCCGTTCTTCGTCTGGTTCAATTCGACCCGGATGCACATCTTCACCCATCTGAAGCCGGAGTCGCAGGGCGTGACCGGCCTCGGGACCTATCCTGACGGCATGGTCGAGCACGACGGGATGGTCGGCCAGCTTCTGAAGAAGCTCGACGATCTCGGCATCGCCGACAACACCATCGTGATCTACACCACCGACAACGGCGCCGAGGCGTTCTCGTGGCCCGATGGCGGCACGACGCCGTTCCGCAGCGAGAAGAACTCGAACTGGGAAGGCGGCTATCGCGTGCCCGCGATGGTGCGCTGGCCCGGCGTGACCAAGCCGCACACCGAGATCAACGGCATCTTCTCCTCGGAGGATTGGGTTCCCACCCTGACGACGGCGGCAGGCGAGCCAGATGTCGTACAGAAGCTCCTCGCCGGCTACGATGCGGCGGGCAAGACCTTCAAGGTCCATCTCGATGGTTACGACCAGCACGATCTCCTCGCCGGCGGACCGACCAAGCGCAAGGAGTTCTTCTACTGGACCGACGACGGCGACCTCGCCGGGCTGCGCTACGATCAATGGAAGGTTGTCTTCCTCGAGCAGCAGCATGAGGGCTTGCGCGTCTGGCAGGAGCCGCTTGTTCCGCTGAGGGCGCCCCTTCTCGTCAATCTGCGCACCGATCCATTCGAGAAAGCCATGCTCGAATCCGGCGAATACGAGAAGTGGTACGTCGAGCGCATGTTCGTGATGGCGCCGGCGCAGGCGATCGTGGCGCGTGAACTGCAGACGTTCAAGGACTTCCCGCCGCGCCAGAAGCCCGGCAGCTTCTCGGTCGGCGACGCGCTCGACAAGCTTTTGAACGCCCAGCAAAGCAGCAACTGAAGCTTTTGGCTTCGGGACGTTTCGCGACCGGCGCGGATCGCGAAACGTCCGGCTCGGAGGCCGCCGAGCCGGCCATGAACGGCGCCACGGGGATGAGCGGTGTCTGACTATCGTTGCGTTTCGTCGCGCGCCAGTGTGTGCGGGGCGATCGAACTGCTGAGCAATCGGCACGGCCCGGCCGAGGCGCTTAGGCTTGCGTTGCTCGAACGCCGGAAGGCCCGGCAGGCGCGGTCGCGCAAGCGCTTCGAATTTTGGACAACCGTCGCCGCCAAAATGGAGCGGGGGCCCGGGCAATGCGAAACCTCGACGCCGAGCGCGCGAGACGAACGGTGAAGGCCGCCAACGGGGCGGGAAAATCAACAGGGAGAGTGGGGCAATGAACAAGCAGATCGCCGAGTTTGTCGGCACTTTCGCGCTGGTGTTTTTCGGTTGCGGGGCGGCGGTGATCGGGGGCATGGGGTCGGGGCCGACGGCGGTCGATCTTTTGGGGATTTCGAGCGCGTTCGGCTTCGCCATCGTCGCGATGGCCTATGGCATCGGGCCGATCTCCGGCTGCCATGTCAATCCGGCGGTGAGCTTCGGCGTCTATGTCGCGGGCCGGATGAGCGTGGCCGAGATGGTCAGCTACTGGATCGCCCAGATCCTGGGCGCGATCGTCGCCGCGGTCGTGCTCTATCTGATCCTCTCCGGCAAGGCGCAGGGGTGGACCGGCTCGCTCGGCCAGAACGGCTGGGGCGCGGGCTATAACGGCGAATACAATGTCGTCTCGGCCTTCGTGTTCGAAGTTGTGGCGACGTTCCTGTTCCTGGTCTGCATTCTCGGCGTCACCCACCCGTTCGCGCCGACCGGCTTCGCCGGCCTGGCGATCGGGCTGACGCTGGTCGCGATCCACCTGGTCGGCATCAACATCACCGGCACCTCGGTCAATCCGGCCCGCTCGATCGGCCCGGCGCTGGTCGGGATCGGCTCGAACCCCGGCGCGGTCGGGCAGCTGTGGCTGTTCATCGTCGCGCCCCTGATCGGCGCCGGCGCCGCCGGCCTCCTCTATCGCACCGGCGCATTCCTCGACGCGAAAAAGGGCTAGAACGCTCCGCGCGGATGAACGCCGCCATGCTATGAGAGGCGGTCAAATCCAGCCGGGATGACCGAGATGAAAAACCGCCAGTGGCTGCTCGCCAAGCGTCCTGAAGGAGCGATCAAGGACAGCGACTTCACGTTTGTCGAGACCGACGCGCCCTCGCCCGGCGAGGGCGAGGTGCTCGTGCGCACGCTGATGCTGTCCTGCGACCCGACGCAGCGAGGCTGGATCGCCAGGGACACTTATCTGCCGGCAGTCAGAATTGGCGAGGTGGTCCGCTCGGGCGGGGCTGGCAGGATCGAAGCGTCGAACCACCCTGACTTCAAGGTCGGCGACATCGTCTTCGGCCTTGTCGGCTGGCAAGACTATGTGGCGATGAACCCGAAGGGCCAATTGACCAGATTGCCGCCCGGGACGCCGCTGGAATTGGCGATGAGCGCGCTCGGCATGACCGGCATCACCGCCTACTTCGGCCTTCTCGACGTGGGCCGTCCGGTTGCAGGGGAAACCGTCGTCGTTTCCGGCGCCGCGGGGGCCACCGGGTCGGTCGTCGGCCAGATCGCGAAGATCAAGGGTTGCCGCGCGATCGGCATTGCGGGCGGGGCGGAGAAATGCCGCTGGCTGACCGACGAGCTCGGCTTCGACGGCGCAATCGACTACAAATCGGAAAAAGTGAATGCGCGGCTGAGGGATCTTTGCCCAAAGGGCATCGATATTTTTTTCGACAACGTCGGCGGCGACATTCTGGACGCGGCGCTCGCGCGCCTGGCGATGCGCGGACGGATCGTGCTCTGCGGCGGGATCGCGAACTATAGCGCCGCCGAGCCGCCGCCTGGACCGAAAAACTACCTCAACATGATCACCATGCGCGGGCGGATGGAGGGCTTTCTCGTGTTCGACTATATGCCCCGCGCGGCCGAGGCCGTCAGCGCGCTCGCCGGTTGGTTGAAGGAGGGCAAGCTCAAGAACCGGGTTGACGTGCAGCACGGCCTCGAGAACGCGCCGGCGGCGCTCAGGCGCCTGTTCGACGGTCGCAACGAGGGCAAGCAGCTCCTCAAAATCGCCGAGTAGCCGCCGAGGCTCGGAGAACCGGATCATGGAGATTCATCGTCGGCGCTTCTCCGCCCTCCTTCTCAGCGCGGCCTCGCTCGCGCTGGCGAAGGGCGCGTCGGCAGCGGACGACGATCCCCTGCCCTCCTGGAGCGAGGGACCCGCCAAGCAGGCGATCCTCAAGTTCGTCCACACGACGACCAACGCCGCAAGTCCCGAGTTCGTCGCGCCCGTGGACCGCATCGCGACCTTCGATCAGGACGGCACCCTCTGGGTCGAGCACCCGATCTATACCCAGATCGTCTTCGCCTTCAGCCGCGTGCCGCAGGTCGTGAAAGAGAGGCCAGAGCTCGCCAAGGAGGAGGCTTTCAAGGTCATTCTTGCGGGTGATCGCGCGGCGATCGCGCGTCTCTCGGAAGAGCAGCTTCTCTCCGTCATCGGCGCGACCCTGACGGGCATGGACGTGGACACGTACCGCGATCAGGTCGCGGCCTGGATCAAGGTCGCGCGCGATCCGCGCTGGAAGCGGCCGTTCACCGACCTCGTCTATCAGCCGCAGATCGAGCTGCTTAAATATCTGCGCGCCAACGGCTACCGAACCTACATCGTCACCGGCGGCGGACAGGATTTCGTCCGCGCCTACGCGGAGCCGGTCTACGGGATTCCGCCCGAGCA
Organism: uncultured Alphaproteobacteria bacterium; assembly: GCA_963761435.1. Classification (GTDB taxonomy): domain Bacteria; phylum Pseudomonadota; class Alphaproteobacteria; order Rhizobiales; family Beijerinckiaceae; genus Roseiarcus. The sequence continues at coordinate 135,351 of CAVXHJ010000028.1, forward strand.
GGTGGTCGGAACCATGTTCGGGCTCGGCTTTGACCGCGGCGCGGACGGCAAGCCCGTCCTCATCCGCGAGCCCAAGCTTCTCCTCAACGACGACAACGCCGGCAAGCCCGAAGGCATTCATCTGATGATCGGCCGCCGGCCCTATCTCGCTTTCGGCAATTCGACCGGCGACCGGCAGATGCTCGAATATGCGAAGGCCGGCCAGGGCGCGCGGCTCGCGATGCTCGTCCTGCACGACGACGGCGCGCGCGAATACGCCTATGGTCCCGCGCAGGGTTTGCCCGATACAAAAATCGGCCGCTTCCCGCCGGAACTTTACGACGAGGCGACCAAGGACGGCTGGATCGTCGTCAGCATGAAGAACGACTGGAAGCGCATCTTCGCATTCGACTAGGTTCGCGCCATGCTCGCGAATGCGGGCATTCAAACTCCGGGCCTTGACGAGACGCTCGATTCCCGCTTTCGCGGGAATGACAAGAGCCTCGGCTCCCAAGTGATTTGAGGGCGCGCCGCTCTAGGCTCGCGCTCATCTGAACCGACCGCCTCCTGCCCGTGAGCCCATCCGATCAGCGCGTTGCGAAGGCGACCGGCCTCACCAGCGGATCAGCGCCGCGCCCCAGGTGAAGCCGCCGCCCATTGCTTCGATCATCACCAGATCGCCAGGCTTGATGCGGCCATCGCTCACCCCGACGTCGAGCGCGAGCGGGATCGAGGCGGCCGAGGTGTTGCCGTGCCGGTCGACCGTGACAATCACCTTGTCGCGCGCGATACCCAGCTTGTCGGCGGTTGCGTCGATGATCCGGCGGTTCGCCTGATGCGGCACGAACCAGTCGATCTCGTCCGCCGTCACCTCCGCCTCGGCGAAGCAGCCCTGGATCACGTCCGTCACCATGCCTACGGCGTGTCGGAACACCTCTTTGCCTTCCATGCGCAAGTGCCCGACCGTCTGGGTGCTCGAAGGGCCGCCGTCGACGTAGAGCTTCGAGCGGTGCCGGCCGTCGGAGCGCAGGCGCGAGGCGATGATCCCCGGCGAAGCGAGGCGGCCGTCGCTCGCGCGCGCTTCGAGCACGATCGCCCCCGCCCCATCGCCGAACAGGACGCAGGTCGTGCGGTCGCTCCAGTCGAGGATGCGCGAGAAGGTCTCGGCGCCGATCACCAGCGCCCGCTTGTGCGAGCCCGAGCGCAAAAACTTGTCGGCCGTGGCGAAGGCGTAGACGAAGCCGGTGCAGACCGCCTGCAGGTCGAATGCCGCGCCCTCGACGATGCCGAGCTCGGCCTGGACCTGGGTCGCGACGGCGGGAAAGGTCAAGTCCGGGGTCGAGGTCGCGACGATGATGAGATCGATGTCTGCGGCCTCGAGGCCGCCGTTGCTGAGCGCCGCCCTCGCGGCGGCGGCCGCGAGCGTGGAAGTGGTTTCGCCGGCCCCGGCGACATAGCGCTGGCGGATCCCCGTGCGCTGCACGATCCACTCGTCCGACGTGTCGACCTTCTCCGCGAGTTCGGCGTTCGGCACGACGCGCGCCGGCAGCGCGCTGCCCACGCCGCGCACGCATGAACGGACCGAGGCCGGAGCGACGACGTGCGAGAGATCCGGACCGGGATGCCCCGAACGGCGGTCTTGAGGCGGCGGGGATGCAAGGTTCATGAGCGGGGCGGGTTCCAGTGTCAGGGCCGGGCGGCGCCTAAACGCGCGGGCGAAGGGCGGAAGCCTTTGGCTTGAGCGATCATTTCACGAATCTTGCCGAGCAATTCCTGACGCACCATGTCGTAACCCAATTCCACCGCGCCAGCGTAGCTTTCGGCGTCCGCGCCGCCATGGGCCTTGATGACGACGCCGTCAAGCCCCAGGAACACGCCGCCGCTGGCTCGCGGCCCCATCTTGGCGCGCAGAGCGGTCAGCCCTTTGCGCGCGAACAGGAACCCGATTCGCGACATGAGACTGTAACTCATGGCGTCGCGGATGTATTGGCTGAGCTGCCGCGCGGTGCCCTCGGCGGTCTTGAGGGCGATATTGCCGGTGAAGCCTTCGGTCACGAAAACGTCGACGGCGCCTTTGCCGAGGTCATCGCCTTCGACGAACCCGTGATAGCGCATATTGGGCAGATTGGCCTCGCGCAGCACGCGGCCCGCCGTCTTCACCTGCTCGAGGCCCTTGATCTCCTCGACGCCGACGTTGAGCAGGCCGACAGTCGGACTGTCGATGCCGAACACGATCCGCGCCATCGCCGCTCCCATCACCGCGAGATCGACGAGATGCTGCGCGTCGGCGCCGATGGTCGCGCCGACGTCGAGCACGATCGATTCGCCGCGCAAGGTCGGCCAGATCGCGGCGATCGCCGGCCGTTCGATCGGCGCCATCGTGTGCAGGCAGAACTTGGCCATCGCCATCAGTGCGCCGGTGTTGCCGGCGGAGACCGCACAATCGGCCGCGCCCGACTTCACCGCTTCGATCGTCTGCCACATCGACGACACGCGCCGCCCGGTGCGCAAAGCCTGGCTCGGCCTGTCGCTCATCTTGACCGCGACATCGGTATGAAAAACGCGCGATTTTGCCTTGAGTTTCGCATGACGCGCGAGAATCGGCCCGATCGCCCTTTCCTCGCCGTAAAAGAGAAACTGGAGGTCCGGCCGTCGCTCGAGCGCGACCGCAGCGGCGGGAACGACGATCGCCGGCCCGTGATCGCCGCCCATCGCGTCCAACGCTATGCGAATGTCGCTCGCCATTCCTTGGTCCGACCGCCCCCCAAGCGCGTTGCTCGGGCCGCGCCCGGCGTGGGCCGCGACAATAGCGCCTTCGCCGCGCAAGGCAACGCCCGGAGCGCGCCCCTGAGCGGAGCCGCGAGCGGCGAAATCGGCCGCGCGCCCGCGCCTTCGCGCCAAAACCGCGATCGGCCGCAGGATTGGGCTTTTCCTCGACCCGTGCGCGTGCGACGAAGCGAGATCGCGACGCGACGGCCGTTTTCCCCATGTCCGATCGACTGCAATGCGCGCTCAGCGCCATAGACGCGGCGAACGCGCGCGACCCGACTCGGGACGCCGGCGAGCCGGCCGAGCTCGTCTACGGGCGGCGGATGAGCGAGGCGCTCTCAGCCTTCGCGCCCGGCGCTTCCGAAGCCTTGCAGATCGCGGTGCGCGGACAGCATGTCGAGCGCTGGCTCACGCCCCGCCGCGACTATCCCGACGGCCGGGCGGGCTATCTCGCCTGGCGCAACGCGGCCAAGCGGCGCCACGCCGAGCGGGTGGCCGAGATCATGGGCGGCTGCCGCTATGACGACGCCGCGATCGACCGCGCCGGCGCCCTCGTGCGCAAGGAGCGGTTGCGCGCCGACGCCGAGGCGCAGACGCTCGAAGACGTCGCCTGCCTCGTGTTCCTCCGCCATTACGCCGCGAGCTTCGCGGGCAAACACCCGGAAGCGAAAGTGCTCGACATCCTCGTCAAGACGCAACGCAAGATGTCGCCTCGCGCCCGCGCTGCGGCGTCCGATTTCGGCCTGCCGGCGCCTGTGCTCGCGCTCTACGAGCGAGCTTTGAGGACGCGCGACGCGGAGCCTGCACAATAGACGCCGTCACGATCGCGTTACAGCCGCGGGCGTCGATTGTCTTCCGAAACGGAATGGGACAGCTTACGCCGGTCAGGCCGGCGGTTCGCTTCCGGCGCACATCCGCGAGGAAGACTCGATGGCGTCCAGAATGGTCTTGCTGACCGGTTGTCTCCTCGCGTTCAGTCCCGTCTCGGCAGCCGAGCCGGTTCGCATAGGCGTCACCACGATCCTCAGCGGACAATACGCCGACCGCGGGCAAAGCGAGCAATATGGCGTCGAGCTCGCGCTTGAGCGCGCCAATGAGGCCGGCGGGGTTCTGGGGAGGCCGGTCGAGGCCTTTTACGGCGACAACGCCGCGGATCCCGCAACGGGAATCGCCGCCACGAAAAGACTGATCGAAGAACAGCATGTCCCCGTACTCATTGGCGCGCTCGCGACCCCGGTCACCCATGCGATCATGCCGATCGTCGCAGAGGCGAAAGTGCCTCTCGTCATCGACATTTCCGCAGGCCAGGACTTCGTCGACGCTTCCGGAGTCGGCGGCAATGACTACGCCTTCAAGACGATCCCGTCCGACCGCGACATCGCCGTCGCCCTCATGGGCTGGCTCAAGAAGCAGGGCGTCCACAGCGTCGCGATCGTCAGCGATGACAACCCGTTCAACCGCGTAAACGCGGAAAGCATGGAGAAGGCCGCAACCGGAGCGGACATCAAGGTTCTCACCAATGAGACGATCGCCAAGGACACGAAGGACCTTGCTCCATTGCTCGGGCAGTTCAAGGCTCTTGGCCCCGACCGGATCGTGACATTGCTGAGCGCTTCGACCGCGCCCTTCTTTCGCGCCTATGAGCAGTCGGGCTGGAACGTCCCCGTCACCGGCCGCATCGATTTTCTCGCCGCCGCCGCCGCGGTGTCTCCGCAATTTCTCAGTTCCGGCGGCCTGGACGACGCCGCGAGCATCACGGTCTTCAACCCCTTGATCGAAACGCCCGGCTGTGCAGGACTTCATTCAGGCCTACCGCGCGAAATATGGGATCACGCCGACCCAGCGCTCATTCTTCGCCTACGAAGCGGCCAATCTCGTCCTCGACGCAATCCGTCGTGCGAATTCGGACAAGCCCGAGGATATTCAGCGCGCGCTCAAATCCACGACGATGCCGTCCCTGCTCGGCGGAACCTATGCGATGGACGACCACAATCATCCCCACATCCCGATGCAGATTGTGGGCGTGCGGGGCGGAAAGACGAGCGTGATCGCGCAGGTCGGCGGCTGACAGCAAGCGCTACGGTTCTGACCTTGCCCCGCTACCGCTTCACCGGCCTCGCCGCCAGGGGCGCGAACGGCGAATCGGGAGGCGCCTGTTCGGCCGGCGCGACGAACTCCACTCCAGGCTTCCGCGGATAGGGGTCGAGTCCGAGGGCGAAGAATTCCGCCGCGAGCGCACCGAGGTCGATCCTGCCGTCGATGACCGGATCGGCGTCGTCCCCGTCGGCCAGCGAAACGGTGAGCGTTTCACCCCCCGCGCGGCGGCCCGAATCGTCCTCCGCCTCAGGCGCGAACCGCACGTCGACGGCCTCATCGACGGTCGCGGGGAACGGCTCGAGCGATAGCACGCAGATCTGGGTGAGCTCGCCGTGGACCGCGCCGGTGACGCGCGCGCCCCCGCGTCCTGCGGGCTCGACGCGCAGCGTCGCCGTCAGGGCTGCGATAGCTGGAAGTTTGTAGAGCGAGGCGAGCGCCTTCCTCTCGGCGGGGCTCGCCTCGATGGTCAGTGTTTGCCCGTCGCGCGGAAGAGCGTCGATCCGCACCAGGCGGCTCAATGGCCCGGCCTCAGTCATGGCTGCCTCCACCCGTGATCGAGCCCGCCGGGAAACGGAATCGGCCGGTCGCGAACGTTTCAAATGGAATCGCCGCGAGCGCGGCGTCAAGCGAGGCGACATGGAGGGCAAGCCCGCCTGCGCCAGGCGCGGCCTCGGCGCCCGCTGCGCCATAGACGTTTCGCGCCAGCGCCGCCGCGAGACCCGCGGCCGAGCCTTCATCGAGGGCGGCGGCGTAAGCGGCGTTGCGGCCGTAGAACGCCGCGCCCATCGCCTTCAGGCGCTTCGACACGGCGATATCCGAGTGCCCCATCTCGCGCAGCGTGTCGTCGAAATGGAGGAAGACGCTGTTGACAAGCTCCTGCGCCATCGCGTCCGCGACGCCGCCCAGCGCCGCGAGCCGGCGCAGGACCAGTCCCGCGTGCAGCGTCAGAAGCTCGAATCGGCCATCCATCCGGTCGGGCGCGTGAAGCGTTTCGTAGAGTTCAGGGCGGCGGGCGGCGGCCACGATCTCGCCAAGAATCTGCTCGATGACAGCTCTGCTGGCGCGCCGCGCGCGCCACCGGGCGAAGATCATGCCTATCCCTTCGGGCGGGCGCCAAGCTCAGGGTTTCACGCTGGCGGCTTGCTTTGGCAAGGCGCCATGAGTTAGGCATCCGAGCCCGGTCTGGCAAGCCGAAAGGCTGGTCGAAAAGAGAGGCTGAATGCAAATGCCGCCCAACGTCTATCGTTGTGCAATGCTCGGATTGGCCGTTTGCGCCGCGCTCACGCTCAGCGGCTGCCTCGGCTATGACGGCGATTTCGATCGCGGCTATCAGGTCGACGAAGACACGCTGTCGCAGGTCAAGGTCGGCGCGACCACCAAGCCCGAAGCCCTCGCCCTGCTCGGCACCCCCTCGACGACCTCGACCGTCGGCGGCGACGCCTGGTACTACATCGGCCAGAAAATGAAGCACACGCTTCAGTTCATGCCGGTCCAGATGGCCGACCAGCGTGTGCTGGCGGTCTATTTCACGAAGGACGGCAAGGTCGACCGGATCGCCAATTACGGCATGCAGGACGGCAAGGTGTTCGACTTCGTGAGCCGCACCACCCCGACCGGCGGCCAGGAGCCCGACTTCCTGAAGAACATGATGGGCGGCCTGTTCAGGTTCAGCTGAGGCCGGGCGGCGCTCGGCAGCAACGCCAAGTCCTCAAGCGCAAGCTGAAACGACCGAATCTCTTTGACAGGGAACCGTACAGTGCTGTACGGTCTGCCGTCATGATCCGAAAGGGCGCGGAGGAAGCGCGCAATCAGCTTCCCCATTTGCTTGAAGCGGCGGAGCGCGGCCAGTCCACCGTCATTACGAAGCGTGGCCGCCCCGTCGCGGCGCTCGTGCCGATCAACGACTATCTCGCGGCGGTTCCGCAGAAGCCGCTGCAGCCCCTGGCTGGGTCCGGCCGCGGACTATGGGGCAGGAATAGCGCCCGAACAATTCGCAAACTGCGCGACGAATGGAGCCCCTAGCGTTCGGCGATCTGACCGAAGGAGCGCTGCTCCTCATTGATTCAGCGCCAATCATTTACGTGCTCGAGGATCATCCAAAGCTCGCTTCGCGATTCGGACCGCTTTTTGATGCCCATGCCGCCGGCCGTTTGCGCTTCGCCGTCACGACGATCACGATCGCCGAGGTGTTGACGGGTCCGCTCAGCGCGGGCGATGACGCCCTCGCGCAACGCTATCACGCCGTTTTCGAATCCTGGAGGACGGTCGCACTCGACGTCGGCATCGCCGAGAGCGCCGCGAGGCTTCGGGCGTCACTGCGGCTAAAACTGGCCGACGCGGTTCAGGCGGCAAGCGCTCTCGCGATCAACGCCGCGGCGCTCGTCACCCACGACCGCGATTTCTCGCGCGTGCGGTCGCTGCGCGTGGTGTCTTGAGTTCAGAAACGCGCTGAAACAATCCTTGGCGATGCGCGTCGCTCGTCACCATTCTGGAGCCTTTTTGTAGGGCCCGGGCTTCCACTCAAACGGTTCATTGCTCCGAAAGAAGTCAACGAGTTCCGATAGCTTTGCGTCCGCGCCAAGCAAAAGGGCGGTTTGATGTGTACGTTGATCGACCTTTTCGATCATACCCGCTCGGTTCATCATCGACAGGACCCAGGCATGTTCATTGACGAACCTGTCGCTTGGGTTATCGGTCCACTTGCCTGTTGATGGGTTAAACTTCAGCTTGCGCTTCTGACAGATCTTGGCGCGGATCCCGCGGACGTTTGTTTGGCCGTCCCGCAGGGCGTCGAACGTCTCTACAGCCATGACCGACTTCTGCAATTCAAACTCCCCGATTTCCCAGGTGATCTCTCGGAAGTTTTCAGGGGTCGGGGCACAGTCGGATTGCTGGCTCATTTTTTAGCCTAGACTAGGATCGCCGCCGGCTAGAAATCAACCTCTCACCGCGCCAGGATCGCGAGCAGCAGGAGGGCGACGATGTTGGTGATCTTGATCGCTGGGTTGACCGCGGGACCGGCGGTGTCCTTGTAGGGGTCGCCGACGGTGTCGCCGGTGACGGCGGCCTTGTGCGCCTCCGAGCCCTTCACCCATTTGACCCCGTCTTTGTCGATGAAGCCGTCCTCGAAGCTCTTCTTGGCGTTGTCCCACGCGCCGCCGCCCGAGGTCATGGAAATGGCGACGAAGAGGCCGTTGACGATGACGCCGAGCAGCGAAGCGCCGAGCGCGGCGAAGGCCGAGGCCTTCGAACCCGAGATCCACAGCGCGCCGAAATAGACGACGAACGGCGCCAGCACCGGAAGCAGCGAGGGCACGATCATCTCGCGGATCGCGGCTTTGGTCAGGAGGTCCACGGCGCGGCCGTAGTCGGGGCGCTGCGTGCCGTTCATGATGCCGGGCATCTCCTTGAACTGGCGGCGCACCTCGAGCACCACCGATCCGGCCGCGCGGCCGACCGCGGTCATCGCGATGCCGGCGAAGAGATAGGGGATGAGGCCGCCGAAGATCAGGCCGGCGACCACATAGGGGCTGGAAAGACTGAAATCGAGCGTTCCGACGTCCTGGAAATAAGGCGCGCCGATTTCCTTGAAGTGCCGGATGTCGTTGGTGTAGGCGGCGAACAGCACCAGCGCGCCCAAGCCCGCCGAGCCAATCGCGTAGCCCTTGGTGATCGCCTTGGTGGTGTTGCCGACCGCATCGAGCGCGTCGGTCGACTGGCGCACTTCCTTGGGCAGCCCCGCCATCTCGGCGATGCCGCCGGCGTTGTCGGTCACCGGTCCGAAGGCGTCGAGCGCGACGATCATGCCGGCGAGGCCAAGCATGGTCGTGACCGCGATCGCGGTGCCATAGAGGCCGGCGAGCTGGAAGGTCGAGATGATGCCGGCGACGATCACGAGCGCCGGCAGCGCGGTCGATTCGAGGGACACCGCGAGCCCCTGGATCACGTTGGTGCCGTGGCCAGTGACGGACGCCTGGGCGATCGACACGACCGGGCGTTTTCCCGTGCCGGTGTAATATTCGGTGATGACGACGATGAGGCCGGTCACGGCGAGGCCCACGAGGCCGCATATGAACAGGTTCGCGCCAGTGACCGACTTGTCGGCGACCGTCCCGATCTCGCCCCAGCCGACGACGTAGGTCGTGGCGATGGCGAGGCCCAGAATCGACAGGACGCCGGTGACGATGAGGCCCTTGTAGAGCGCGCCCATGATCGAATTGTTGGCGCCGAGCCTCACGAAATACGTGCCGATGATCGAGGTCACGATGCAGGCGGCGCAGATCGCCAGCGGATACATCATGGACGGGACGAGCGCCGGCGTTCCCTCGAAGAAGATCGAGGCCAGCACCATCGTCGCGACCACCGTCACCGCGTAGGTTTCGAACAGGTCTGCGGCCATGCCGGCGCAATCGCCGACGTTGTCGCCGACGTTGTCGGCGATGGTCGCCGGGTTGCGCGGGTCATCCTCCGGAATGCCGGCTTCGACCTTGCCGACGAGATCGGCGCCGACGTCGGCGCCCTTGGTGAAGATGCCGCCCCCGAGTCGGGCGAAGATCGAGATGAGCGAGGCGCCGAAGCCGAGCGCGACCAGGGCGTCGATCGTGGTTCGATCCGAGGGCGCATGGCCGAGAGGGCCGGTGAGGATGCCGAAATAGCCGGCGACGCCCAGAAGCGCGAGACCCGCCACCAGAAGGCCGGTCACTGCGCCCGAGCGGAAAGCGATGTCGAGGCCGCCGGCGAGCGATTTGGTCGCAGCCTGCGCGGTGCGCACGTTGGCGCGCACCGAGACGTTCATGCCGATGAAGCCGGCCGCGCCCGAGAGGATTGCGCCGATCGCGAACCCGATCGCCACCGTCCACGACAACAGAAGCCCGAGCCCGATGAAGACGACGATTCCAACGCCGGCGATGGTCGTATATTGGCGCCTGAGATAGGCCTGCGCCCCCTCGCGCACCGCCCCGGAAATCTCTTGCATCCGCTGGGAGCCGGCGTCCGCCGACATGAGGCTCATGACCGTGGTGACGCCGTAGACGATCGAGAGGAGTCCACAGACGATAATCAAGCCCAAAAGCATGGTGCAAAGCCCCGTTGGTGGGCCGCGGGTGGTCTCCCGCGGCTCGTTTCTGGGCGCCTCTTGCCAGAAACGGGGCCTTGCCGCAACGCAGCGGCCGAAGTTTCGGACCGGCCGCGGCGAAGAGACGGGCAAAAGGCTCGATTTCGGCCGTGCCGCCTGAGGCGCGCCGGTCGAAGCCTAATCTGACGCTCGTCGCGGCCCCAAACCACATCGCCGATACGCAGCGACTGAACCATGAGTTCCCCCTTCGCCTCGAACAGGCCGGCGCCCACGCTGATCCGGCCGCTCTCCTGCTCGATGCCGAGGAGCGCATAGGCCGCCGACAGCATCCGCGCGGCCGACCCGGTATACCAGGACCAGCCCCCTCGCCCGCCGTGGCCCCAGCCTTCGTAGATGTCTGCCGGCTGCTGGATTGGAATAAGGCCGTAAACGGCGAGGCTCTCAGGATCGGTTTTCTTCATCGGCGAGATTTTTTCGAATATCTCGAAGGCGCGGGCGCCGAGGCGAGCGGCCGCTTCGCCGTCCCCCCTGGCGCGGGCGGCGAGGGCGAGGCGCATGAAACCGTCGACGATCCAGGTCGCGCCGTGGCTATATTGGGCGCCGTTCTCACGCACGCCGGGCGGATAGTCGGCGATCCGGCCCGGATAGGGCTGCGAATGCTCGTAGAACGGGGTGTCGAGCAGCAGCACCCGGTTCGGCCGCTCGATCCCCTTGAGGCCGCCCTCGATCGCGGCGAGCGCGCGCAACTCGTCGCAAGCGCCGGAATAGGCGGCCCAGCCGGTCGTCATGGCGTTGCGCACGTCGACCTCGCGTCCGTCGTCGGCGAAGTCGAGCAGGTAATGGTCGCCGCGCCAGCCGGCGTCGAGCGCCTTTCGCTGCCCGGCGAGCGCCGCCTCGCAGCGGGCGGCGAATGTCTCGTCCCCTTTCAGGCGCGCGAGCGGAATAAATCCGTCGAGCACGTTGAAGAGGAAGAAGCCCATCCAGACGCTGGTCCCGATCTCCTTGCGGCCGAGCGCATCGATGCCGTCGTTCCAGTCGCCGGCGCGCAGGAGCGGCAGGCCGTTCGCGCCGAGATGATCGAGGGTGAGGCCGATCGCAAGGCGCGCATGCTCGTACACGGTCGCGGTCTCGCGCGAGGCGCGCGGCACGACGATCCAGGTGTCCTCGTGCGCCGGAACCGCTTCGCCTTCAAGGAACGGCGTCGTCTCGTCGAGCACGGTCCGATCGCCGGTTTGACGCACGTAGCGGGCGAGAACGTAGGGCAGCCAGAGGTGCGGGTCGCTGGCTTTGGTCCGCTGGCCGAGACCCGTCCCGCCGCCGGGCGCGCGATGCCACCACTTGAGAACGTCGCCCTCGCGAAACTGCTGGCTTGCGTGCAGCACGATCTGCGCCCGGGTCAATCTGGGCTCGATGAGGGCAAGCGGCAGCACGTCCTGCAGCTGGTCGCGATAGCCGGTCGCGCCGCCGAGCTGGTTCGGGCCCAGGCGGCCGAAGAGCCGCGACGCGTAGAGCTGGTAGGGCAGCCAGGTGTTGACCAGCCGGTCGAAGTCCGGCCGGTTGGTTCGCACCTCGACCCGGCCGAGGCGCTCGGCCCACGAGGCGCGGGTCGCCGCAAGCGCGCTTTCGGCCTCGGCGACGCCGACGCGCGCGGCGGCGGCGAGCGCGTCCTCCCGGCTCGGCGCCTGGCCGAAGCCGATGGCGATCTTGACTTCGCCGCCAGGCGGCAGCGTGAGCTCGCCGCAGAAGGCGGCGACCCGCCGTCCGTCGTCGGGGACGGAACCGTCGCTGGCGCCGGTCTCGACCATCGCCGGCGACAGGATGTTGCGCCCCGGGCCGCCGAAGAACCGGGCGCGGATGGTCTCGGTCGCCGGCCCGAGCAAGGTCGTCGCGGCGAAGGCGAAGCCGCGCTCGAAATCGTTGTTGGGATTCTGGAACAGGAGCGTCGAGCCGACGGTCTCGTCACGGATCCTGTCGACGCTCGCATTCGGGCTGTCCTCGAGGGCGAGATCGAAGAAAGGCGCAACACGAAGGCGCTTCGGAGTCGCGCCGCGATTGCGCAAGGTCAAGAGGCGCATGTCGCCGGGATAGTCCGGCGGCACAAAGACGGCGTAGTCCATGGTCAGATCGCCGCGCGCGGCGGCGAACGTCGCGACGCCCGGCTCGTATGTCGCCTCGTGGATCCCGTCCTCGCGCTGAAACGGCGCGAAGCCGACCGCGCCGGTCTCGCCCGTGTCGAGGTCGTGCAAGTAGACGATCTGCCCCGGCTGCACGACGGTGACGCTGTCAAAACGGAAGGCGGAGAGCCCGTTCTGACGGGCATTGCCGAAGGCGGAGAAAATCTCGCCGTCGTTGGAGACCATCGTCGCCATGCCGAGCTCGTTCGCCATCACATGCGCCCAGGGACGCGGCGTTCGGTGGGTGAGGCTGAGACGCTTGCCGTCGGCCGAGAACGCGAACGGCCAGCGTGAGTGCAAGGCCGGAGACGGCTCGACAGCGCGCGTTTCGTAAAGGCGCGTTCGCAACTCCGGCTCGGGCAGCGGGGCCAAGCCGAGGCGCCGCGCGATCAGTTCGCTCGCCCAGACCGCGTTGTCGGAGCGGCCGACGATGAACTCCGCCTCCGCCACGGCGCCGGCGGCGAGCGTCGCTCCAAGCGTGAAGCTCGCGGCCGGATCGAAGGTCCAGACCTTGCCTTCGTCGTCGAGCTTGCGCCAGCGCCACGGCTCGCAGCCGGTTGGCTTGAGGAGCGAGCCTTCGCCAATGAAGCGGATGCGCAAATCTTCGTAGCCCAGGAGCGCGGTCCCCGACCCCGGCTTGACGGCGAAGAACGAGGTTTCGCCGCGGTCGGCGCGCGCCGACCGCAGGAGCCGGTTGCGGGCCAGAATGGCGTTGAGCGGGCGCACGAACATGGTCTCGACATGCATGCCCGCGAAATCGAGATCTTTCGCGTAAGCCCCGGGCTCGGCGCCTGCGACCTCACAGAAGCTCGTCAGGCGGAGCTGTCTCGTCCGGTCGGACCGGTTCACGAGCCGGACGCGCCAGCCGATGACCGCGCCTTCGGAATCGGGCGCGACCTCCATCCGCGCCTCGACGCCGTTCAGCGCATGGACGATCGCGAGGCGATTGAAGCCCGGCTCCTCGATGCGGTAGTCGCCCGCGCGCCGCGCCGGCTCGAAGCCGATCGACCACGGCGGCTCGCCGTCCTCGCTCAGATAGAAGAAATGGCCGCGCGCCTGCAACGGATCGAGCGGGCGGCGAAAGAGATCGATCGATCCGCCGCCGCGTTCGGCGCCCATGACAAAGGCCGCGCCGCGTCCGTCGCGCTGGATCTCGACGCCGACCGCGCCGTTGTTGAAGACGAAGCGGTCGGGGCGCCGCGCGAGTTCAAGCGGCGCGCCCTTGAGCCACGGGGCCGCGGGTCCCGTTTTGGCCCGCTCCTTCACCACCGCCGCGACGCCCGCCGCGGCCATGGCGGCGATCGCCGCGCCATAGGCGAAGCCGAGCGTCCTGACCGCATCCGGCATCGGGGCGCCGCCATGCGACAGCGTCTCGGCCCCCGTCCAGGCCTTGTCCCATTCCGCCCCGCGCGGGATGTAGAACGGGATGAGCAGCGGCGCCCAGGTGCCGAAACGGCGGATGCCGTCGGGAATGGCGCGGGTGCGTCCGTTGTGGCCGACGAACCGCGCCGCCGCCTCGTCGGCGCGGTCGCCGCCGAGAAACGACAGGTTGACGAGGGTCGCGACCCTAAGCCCCATATGGTCGAACCAGATGAGGATGCGAAGCCAGTCATAGGCGAGCAGGCCGAGAAAGAGGGTGAGACTGAACTGGCGGAAGGCGGCGGGGCTCCGGCTCGCGTCGGTCGCGATGGCCACGCCGGACCGGATCGCGCCGTCCTGGTTGTACCAGGTCGGGTCCGGGGACTGGCGCAGGAACGAGTTGATGATCGGCGCCATCCACAGCCCCCAGCGCAACACCCGCACGCCCTGCTCGACCAGGCCCTCGACCCCGCTTGGGCTCACCAGCGTCTTGATCGGCCTCAAGCTTCTTTGCAGAGCCGCGTCGAGCAGCACGTAATTGATGGAGAAGAGCGGGGCGGCGAGCGACCAGTTGATGACGCCGGCCACCAATTCCGCCCAGAACAGCCTGACCCCGCCCGCGACCTCGCCGAGGTTGATCATCCCGTATTTGTTGAAGATCGGATAGGTCGTGAAGTCGCCGAGCCGGCGCCCGTCGAGGCGGTAGTTGACGTCGGCGTAGGCCCAGAACTTGGCGATCACCACCTGAAGCTGGGCGGCGTCGAAATACCACCCGAGCGCGCCGGCGACGAGGCCGCCAAGGAGGAGGCCCAGCGCGTAGAGCCGCCAGCTCTGCAGCTTCTTCCGTTCGCCCCTCGAGACGCTAAAGGCGTCGAAAGCGAGATCGACGCCGCCGTAGCAGAGAGCGCCGACCGCCGCCATTGCGAGAAAGCGAGTCGCGCCGTCGTAAGCGGCCAGGCCCGCGTCGTAGGCGAGCGCCAGGCCGAGACCGGCGACGATTCCCCGCGCGGGTCCGCGCGGATTGCGGTAGGCGGCTCTCAGCCGGCCGAAGAACGGCGGCGTGCCGTCGGCGCTGCCCATGATCGTCTTCGCCAACGGAAAGGCGAGCGCCCCGCCGACCGGGCCGATCAGGAGCGCGGCGCGGTCGAGGATCGTCGCCGCGCCGGGGGCGCGCAACACGAGGGCCGCGACGAGGATGAAGGCCATGAACAGCGCGCCGTAGATCGCGCCCTTGACGAAGCCGGTGCGCCAATGCTCCCAGGCCGCCTCGAAGCGCGGCGGGCGCCCGCCGAGCCAATCGAGCGCAATGCCGGTCAGGAGGTAGACGATCGCCCATAGGCCCGCCTGCGCGAGCGCGGCGCAGAGGCTCGAGAAAAAAATCGCCAGGAACGGCTGAGCCGCCATCTGCGCCGCATTGGCGATGAGGGGGGTCAGGGCGGCGACGGATCCGCTCAGGGCAAAAAGCCCGTGGGTCCGCGCCGAGCGCGGGAACTGGTTGACGCTGACCAGGCTGAGCAGCGTCACCATCGCCTCGCCGATGAACCACAGGACAAGCGCGCGCCCGATCGCGACCTGGGCCGGAAACGGAAGGTTCGCGTGCGCGGTGACGATCGCGCCAAGCTCGGCCATGTGCCAATCGGCGCCGACCGTCAGAAGCAGATTGAACAGGAAGGGAACCGCAATCAGGCCTATGGCTTCGATGAGCCGCAATCCGCGATAGCCGGCGATGGCGGCCATGATCGAACCGCCGGAATAGACGATGAGCGCAATCGTCGCGCCGGCCGCGTTGAACCGCCATACGTCAGCCCAGGGTCCCGGCAACAGCCAGAATCCGAGCGAATCGTTGCGCTGGAAGGCGAAGATCGCGAACGCCGCTGCGTCAATCGCGATCAGCGCGGCGGAATACGGGCGCTCGGCCCTCGCCCAGCGCAGGAGGGCGAGCCCAGCGGCGCCGGCTAGAGCGGCGACAAGCGGCTGGCGGACCCAGACCGCCGCGTAAAATCCGACCGCGAGCAGCGCGACGCCGGCCGCCGCGATCGAAATCGGGGCGGCGGGGCGGCGCGCAAGCGATTGCGCGAAAGGGGAAGTCATCTCCATGCCTTGCGCGCTCCCCGCTCCCCGCCTTGGGCCTATTCCTTCGCGAATTGCTCACTGAGTCGCAAGCGGGCGTCAAAGTCGCTTGCCGGCCGCCCCATAGCCGCCCAATATGGCGTCTATGCGCCTCTTTGCGGTTCAGGATTTGGCCCGGCGCCTTCGCGCGGCGCGCGCGTCAGGACGAAGCTCATGATTGTCGGACGACGCTTGGCTTGCGCCCTCGCAGCCGCCCTCCTGGCCGCAGCCGCCGGGCAGGCGGCCGAACTGCCCGCCCAGAACAAGAAACCGACCAAGGCCGAGCCGGCCAAGACTTGCGATGTCGCCGGCAATCCGGGCGTCCTGGCGGCGAACGGCGTCTGCGTGCGGCTCAGCGGCTACATCTCGTCGCAATTCAGCGGCGGGAACCTGAACGGGCAGTACAAATAGGCTCGCCGCGGCGGCGCCTTTGGGTCTAAACGGGGCCCATGAGCAGAAAACCCCAGCGCGCCTTCGCCCATCTCGGACGCCCGTCGCAGATTCCTGCGGCGCCCGACGTCAAGACGCTCGACAGAGCGCCCAATCCCCAGGCCGACACCGACTATATCGCCCGCTTCACCGCCCCCGAGTTCACCTCGATCTGCCCGGTGACGGGGCAGCCCGACTTCGCCCATCTCGTCATCGACTATGCGCCAGACGCATGGCTCATCGAATCGAAGTCGCTCAAGCTCTATCTCTGGAGCTTCCGC
This sequence comes from uncultured Alphaproteobacteria bacterium, assembly GCA_963761435.1. Classification (GTDB taxonomy): domain Bacteria; phylum Pseudomonadota; class Alphaproteobacteria; order Rhizobiales; family Beijerinckiaceae; genus Roseiarcus. The sequence continues at coordinate 151,622 of CAVXHJ010000028.1, forward strand.
AATCACGGCGCCTTCCATGAGGATTGCACCGTGCGCGTCGGCAAGGATCTGGTCAGCGTCATCAAGCCGCGCTGGCTCCGGATCGGCGGCTACTGGTTCCCGCGCGGCGGCATGCCGATCGACGTGTTCTGGCAAACCGGCCGGCTGCCCAAGGGCGTCTGGCTTCCCGACCAGGGCGTCGCGCCCTATCGCGGGCGCGGCTGAGTCGCTCACAGCCAGCCCCGCGACAGGGGCGCTGTCCCGACTACGCGGCCCGAGACGCGCTGGGCCGGGGCGGCAAGACCCTGCGCGCCGGGCGGCGCGTCATGTCGAGCGCCGGAGCGAATCTCGCCAAGGCGTAGACCCGAGCCCTCAGGTCGTCGGCGAGAGCCTGCCGGTTGCGGATCGCGGAAATCGAGGAGAAGGGAACCGGCGCGCCGATCACCACCGGAAGGCTGGTCCCGATGCGCGTCTTCACTTCGTGGAAGATCAGCGACAGGCGCAAAGTCAGGCTGACGTGGCTCGCGATCTGGAAGAGACGGCTGTTCTGGCCGCCAAACCAGATCGGAACGACCGCCGCCTCCGAGCGCTGGATGAGCTGCGACACGAACGGCTGCCAGCGCCCGTCGACCGCCGGCTTGAGCCCGAGCTTGTCGGGCGCGGTCGAAATCGCCCCGGCGGGGAACACCACGACCGCGCCGCCGCGCTCGAGCTGGGCGCGGGCCGCGGCGCGCGAGGCGAGGTTCATGCGCTCCGCTTCCTCGGCGCCGGAAAAATCGACCGGCAGGATGAACCGGGCAGCCTCCGGCGCGCGCGTCAGCACGACATGGGTGAGGACGACGAAATCCTGTCTCACCTTGCTCACGAGCCACGCCATCACGATGCCGTCGAGGACGCCATAGGGGTGGTTGGCGACGAACACCACCGGGCCGGTCCCCGGAATCGCAGCGAGCGCGTCGGCGTCGTAGCAGACGTCAAGCTCGAGCGACCGCACCGCGGCCTGCCAGAAGGTCTCGCCCGAGCGCGGAAAGCGCTGGTTATGCATATACATCCGCTTGAGCTTCGGCTGGCCGGTGGCTTTTTCGACCAGCCGGATCAGCCCGCGCTTGATCGGGGGATCGCTCTCGGTTGCGTAGCTGAAGAGATATTTGTCCATTGGACTCGTCTTCGCGGCCGGTCGTTCCGGATATCCCGCCGACGCGAAGATCATGTGACAGGCCGCCTCACACGGTCGGAACTCAGCGCTTGGCGAGCCGGTCGAAATCCTGCAATTCGGCGATGAGCGCCTCGAAGTCCCTCAATGGAACCATATTGGGGCCGTCGGAAGGCGCGCGGTCGGGATCCTGATGGGTCTCGATGAAGACGCCGGCGACGCCGACCGCGACCGCCGCCCGCGCCAGCACCGCGACGAACTCGCGCTCTCCGCCCGAGGCGTTCCCCTGCCCGCCCGGCTGCTGGACCGAATGGGTGGCGTCGAAAATCACCGGCGCGCCGGTCTCGCGCGCCAGGATCGGCAGCGCCCGCATGTCGGAGACGAGCGCGTTATAGCCGAAACTCGCGCCCCGCTCGGTCACCAGGACGTCGGCCGCCCCCGCCCCCTCGAGCTTGGCGACCACGTTCTTCATGTCCCAGGGGGCGAGAAACTGGCCCTTCTTGACGTTGACCGGCTTGCCCGTCACCGCCGCCGCGACCAAAAGATCGGTCTGGCGGCAGAGGAAAGCTGGAATTTGCAGCGCATCGACGGCTTCCGCCACCGGCGCGCATTGGCCGCTCTCGTGCACGTCGGTGATGACGGGAAGCCCGAGCGTGTCGCGGATTTCGGCGAAGATCGGCAGCGCCGCCTTCAGTCCGACCCCGCGCCTGGCCGATCCCGAGGTGCGATTGGCCTTGTCGAAGGACGATTTGAACACGAGCCCGACCGCGCGCCGCCCGGCGATTTCCTTCAAGGCCGCGGCCATCTCGAGCGCGTGGGCGCGGCTTTCGAGCTGGCAGGGCCCGGCGATCAGCGCCAACGGCAGTTTCGGCCCGAAGCGCGCCGCAAGCGGCCCCTGCCCGACCTGAACGATAGCGTTGTTGCGCAAAGAAATGTCCCGCTTTCGGCCCGCGGGTCTTAGCGGCAGCGCGGGTTCAATGGCAAGCGCTGCAAGCGCCCCGCGGCAAGACGCAAATCGCCTCAGCCCTGCCCTTCGACGGTCTCGCTCGCCGCAAAGTCGATCTCGACCCTGGCGCCGCTCGGATCGAAGAAGAACAACTGCCACACCCCCGCGGCATGGCCGGCTTGGGGCAGCCGGACGAGGTTGTGCTTGATCCCGCGCGCCTTCAGCTTGGCGAGATAGCCTTGCGCGTCGGTACCGAAGAAGGCGATATGGTCGAGCACGCCGCCGCCTTCCGGAATGGTCGACTTTTCAACGACATGCAGCACGGCCTTGCCATCGTTGTAGAGCCATGCGCCGGGGAACGAGAACGCCGGCCGCGGCCCGGGCGTGAAGCCAAGGATATCGTGATAGAAAGCAACGGTTTCCTTGGCGTTGGTGGTGAGAATGGTGAAATGATCCATCCGAGCGATCGGCATGGGCCAATCTCCTCCTTGTGCCGGCAAGTGACGCGTGAAGCTTAAGCCAGAATCCGCGTTGCCCGAGGCGGCTGTCAAGTCGATATTGGTCAGAGGCGGAATTTGACACTCGCCCCGCGGCCGGCGCAGGCTTTCGGCGCATGGAAGAGCGCAAGGACGGCGAACTCGGCATTCTCGCTCGACGCAGGATCGAAGCGGCGATCATCGCTCCGATCTACGAGGAAATGCGCGAGGCGGTCGGCGAGGAGAAAGCGCGCGACATCCTCAGCCGCGCCATTCGCCGCGCGGCGATCGAAGGCGGGGCCGAGATGGCGTCGCGCGCTCCGGGGAGCGCGGACCTCGAAAGCTTCAAGTCTATCCAGCATTTATGGACGAAAGATAATGCGCTGGAGATCGAGGTCCTCGACGACAGGCCGGGGGTGTTCGACTTCAATGTCACGCGTTGCCGCTACGCCGAGACCTATCGGGCGATGGGCCTCGGCAAGATCGGCGACATCCTCAGTTGCAACCGCGACGGCGCCTTCTGCGAAGGCTACGATCCGCGCATCAAACTGACCCGGACGCAGACGATCATGGGCGGCGCGAGCCATTGCGACTTCCGCTATCGCTCGACCCCGCCGAAAGAGACATAAGGGCGCGGGCTGGAGGGCTGATATGCGGCTTATTTGTCCTTTATCGCGCTTCTGCCGGCGCTGGCCGTATTCTCGCCCGCGCTACGCGGTGGAGACCCGTTTGATCGATATCAACAACGACCGCTGGGTCGAAGTCACCGGCGAAGGCAGCATCGACGCCCCGCCTGACTTCGCGCGCGCCACGCTTGGGGTCACGACCGCTGGCCGTGACGCAAGCGAAGCGCTGGCCGCGAACGCCAAATCCGCCGGCGCTCTCGTCACGCTCGTCAAGTCCGAGGGCGTCGCGCCGGCCGACATCCAGACGTCCGGGATCGCCATTTCGCCGGTGTTTTCTCAGCCGTCGGCGGCCGACCCGGGAGCGCCCCCGATGATCACCGGCTATAGCGTGAGCAACAGCGTGACGGTCATTGTGCGCGACATCCCCCGCCTCGGCGAGCTGCTCGACAAGGCGACGGCAGCCGGGGCGAATTCGATCGAGGGCGTCAGCTTTGGCGAAAACGATCCAAGCGCGCTCCTCGACAAGGCCCGCCCCCTCGCCGTCGCCGACGCGAGGCGAAAGGCCGAGATCTACGCCGCCGCCGGAGGCGCGAAGATCGGGCGGCTGATGGTCCTCACCGAAGAGGCCGGCGGCGCCCAACCCATCGCCTTCTCACGCGCCTACGCCCAGGGCGCTCGGGCCACGACCCCTATCGAGCCAGGACGCAACAGGCTCTCGGTCACGGTCACCGCGCGGTTCGAACTGACGCCGTGAGCCTGGGAGCGGATTGCACTCGCGAGTTCTTTGGGGATTGCGGGATTGCGGTGGGGATTGCGGATTGCGGTGACATTGCGGCGGATTGCGGTGACACTTTACTAATCCCCCAATAAAGACCGGGCCGCTGCGCGTTGGGCCCGTCACACCCGGGGGCCTGCCATCGTGCGGTGGATCGGCGTTCCGTGGGTTACGGTTCCGTGCGCCCGGCGATGAAAATCCGGCGATCGGTGGCTTGGGCGCGCTGTTGACGGGCGGAAAAGGCGATGGGTCGCGCTCTGTCCCGCGCCAGTCGCCAGCGCGGTTTGGGCCAAGGCCGCGCCGCAAAACGCGGTTCCCGCGACGATGAACACAGCGGCGGCGAGACTGGATCTCATCATTTTCTCTATCCATTCTTTGATCGACCAGCCGGATTCCCGCTCTCGCGGATCTCCTGCGGAGCTTCGTTTTCCGAGCCGCGAGCCCTGCCAAGGGCGCGGCGCGGCCGCGCGTCAGCCCGGTCTGCAGCAGGCCAATCCGACGGCCCTTGTCGCGCGACCACCTCCTAGCGACCGCCGCCGCGACCGGTGTTGTTCTGCGCGTAGCTGATGGGATCGTAAGGATTGGCAGCCTCGTAGTGGCCGGCCCAGACTTGG
>CAVXHJ010000029.1:0-116059 GCA_963761435.1 uncultured Alphaproteobacteria bacterium
CGTGATTGGCCGCGACAGCCCGCATTCGCTCTATGACCAGGACCTCGTGACCTTCGAGGAGGGGGCCGTCGCCTACGACCACCAGGACGCCGCCGGCTTCATCAAGCTCAACGCCCTGCGCCTGCGGACGCTGGCGAAGCGGAAGAAGAAGGAGGCGGCAGCGAAGGCCTAGTGGTTCAAACCAAACGCTTGGTACCCGCCGACGTCGCCGCGACGCCCCTATCGACCCATTGCAGATTTGCCCGTTTCTACCCGGACGTGGATTCTTGCTGTGCTGGCTTATGCCGTCGGGAACTGCAGCGATGCCAGAAACGCGGAGACGTCGCGATTGCGACTAGGCGGAGCACCGGAACTGAAGGGCCGTGCTCAAGCCGCGCCGCCTCGATTTCGGGTCCTCCGACTTTTCTGAAATTCCAGATGTAGTCCAGCAAGTCATGATCGATTTGCTCAGCACAGCCATCAGGCAAATCGGCTCTATTGTCTCGCTCCATCGCGACGCGTCGGAAGACCCGCCAAAGGCACAGCCAGCGGGGTCGGTCCAGTGCAATTAAAGTTTCGGCCCGCGGTAGCCGAATATCAAAAGTCCACGACGCAAAATTGCCTTCGCTGATCCACGCTTCGCCTTGATGCGCCCTAGTCACACGGTCGCGGAAATCGGCGAGGCTCGCCCTCGTCCATCCCGGTAAATAGTGCAGCACGTCTAGGTGCACGACCGGCAGTGCGAGCCGCTGTCCTAGCTTTCGCGCCAGCGTCGATTTCCCGCTGCCGGAGCAGCCGACAACGACGATACGCTGGGGTGGCATCTCTAATCTCCGGCGCGACGCGGAAACGGGAAACTATCCAAACGGCCCGTCTCTGCAAATTTCGTTACTCAGGTCCGCTCCCGCCCTTTGGCGACTTTCGCGTCCGGGGTCCGAAGCGTTAGATTTGATCCACTAGCAGCACGAACTTGCGTTCGCCCCTTCCACGGGCGAGCGGGCAGCCGGATCAGATCGCACTCCCCGCCGCCTTCGCGAGGACGCAGCCGGAAATGAGCCACGCGCCATTCGCCTCCCGTTTCAGGCTGTAGAGCGCAGTCCATACGACATTGTCATTGTCGACCAGAGTCGCCGTAAGGCTCGCCTCGTCGCCGAGTTCGGCAAAGTCGCCGAACTCGACGCTGCGGTGCCTATAGACCGGCGCATAGCGGTCGCGAACCATCGCCAGGAAGTGGTTGGCGTCGCCGAACATCTCCTTGATCGTCGGGTCGGCGAGCGCGTAAGCCCCTTCCGCATCATCCCGGGTGAAGGCGTCGAATTGCTGCTCGATGATCGCCCGCGACCGGGCGGCGGTTGATTCCTCCGCCGACGCGGCCCCAACCGACATCGCCACGGCCAGCGCGAGGGCCTCTATCGTTCTCATCACCACGCGCATGGGTGAGTCTCGCGTTTGATCTTTTCCGATCTCTTTATACGCGCGGCGGACTGAAATGGTTTCAGCGGCGACCTTATTCCCTATTCCTCGGCCATCAGCTCACCGTGAGCCCCTTGGCCTTCGCCGCCGCGGCGACGAACTTCATCGTCTGCGCGAATGCGTCCTTGAGCGGCTCGGCCGTGCTCGGGTTGGAAATTTCTGCGAAGCGCGCGGCGATCGTCTCGGGCGTCCGCTCGCTCTCGTCGAGATAGACGCCCGTCGTCTCCATGATGTGCGTGACCGCGAAGGCTCCCGCGCCCGCGCCCAGAATGACGCGCGATGGCGCCTCTTCGCTGACCAGATAGAGCAGCCCCGGCGTCACGGTCTCCGGTCCAAGCAGCTCGGCCGCCGACGGCGGCAGGAGCCCTTCCGTCATGCCGGTGCGCGCGGTTGGCGCCAGAACATTGACGCGAATGTCGTTCTTGGCTCCCTCGAGGCTCAGCACATTCATGAGCCCGATCATCGCCGCTTTCGCCGCGCCATAGTTGGCCTGACCGAAATTGCCATAGATGCCCGAGGCCGACGAGGTCAGCGCGATGCGGCCATAGTTGCGCTCGCGCATCCCGGCCCAGACGGCCTTCGTGCAATTGGCCGAGCCGATGAGATGAACGCGAACGACGAACTCGAAATCCGCCATTTCCATCTTGGCGAAGGTCTTGTCGCGCAAGACGCCGGCATTGTTGACGAGGATGTCGACGCGGCCCCACTCCTTCTCCGCGCGCTCGGCAAGCGCCGTCGCCTGCTCGAGGTCGGCGACGTCGCCAGGATCAGCGATGGCGAGCCCGCCCGCCCGGCGGATCTCGTCCACGACCCTGAGCGAGTTCTCGGACGGCGCGCCGTTTCTTCCAAGGTCGTTGACGACAACCTTCGCGCCGCGCGCCGCAAGGCCCAGCGCGTGGGCGCGGCCGAGCCCCGAGCCCGCGCCGGTGACGATGGCGACCCGGCCGTGAAACTGAATTGTCATGATCTTCCCTTTGCGCGGTGCGCCATTGCGTCTGGGCTCCCTTCTACCGACGCCCCGACGGCACGCAATATCGGCGTCCGATAGTTGACAACGCTGTTGAGGCGGAACTGTCGCGCAGGCGTCACATTGGCGCGCCAAAGACCGGTCCGGCGGGGGATGGTGACGCCCGTCGAGGATTCGCTCATGCGAAGCGGCGCCCATGGCTGGAAAAACCGGAAGCGACCTGGAAGACCTGCGCGGCCTTCTCGCCGACGTCAAAGCGCTGCGCGAGAACGTCGAGCGGCAGAGCGCTGAATTCAGAAGCTCGTGGGGCGCAGGCGCCGACCAGACTTCCGCCCGAACGCTCAATCTTTCCCATTACGTCGCGCTGCGCGCGCACGACCTCACCGATCTCCAGTATCGGCTGGCGGCGCGGGGCCTGTCTTCCCTCGGCCGCAGCGAAGGCCAGGTCATGCTCGCTCTCGATACGCTCATCGCCACGCTCAAGCGGCTGAGCGGCGAGCCGGGCGCCGCCTATCCCACGTCTCCGGCGGCGGGCGCGGCGGAGCTGGAGGCCGAAACGAACCGGCTGTTCGGCAGGCGGCAGAGAGGCGGCCCGTCCGCCCGGGTGATCGCGACCCTGCCGCTGGAGGCGGCGACAGAACCCGAGCTCATCGACAATCTGGTCGCCGCCGGGATGGACTGCGCGCGCATCAACTGCGCCCACGATGACGCCGAAATCTGGGGGCAAATGATCGAAAACGTGCGCGAGGCCGCGGCGCGGCTCGAGCGTCCGTGCCGGGTGATGATGGACATCGCCGGCCCGAAGTGCCGCATCCTCAAGGTGAAGGCGCCGCCGAAAACGCGCCTCTCGCGCGGCGACCGGGTCGTTCTGGTCGACGAGCTGCGCGAAAAGACGAAGGAGCCGATCGTCTTCTCGCTCAACTTTCCCGAGCTGGTCGACCAGCTCGCGGTCGGTTCGGAGGTATTCATCGACGACGGCAAGGCGGCGGCGAGAGTTGTCGCCAAGGCCGCGGGCCGGGCGGAGATCGAGGTTTACGCCGCGCGCGAGAAGGGGGTTCGGCTGAAGCCTGGCAAGGGCGTCAATTTTCCCTCGACCGAACTCGATCTGCCGCCGCTGACCTCCAAGGACTTCCGCGACCTCGACTTCATCGCCGAGCATGCCGACCTCATCGGCTATTCCTTCGTGCAGCGGGTCGACGACATCGAGCTTCTCCAGGATCATCTCGTGGCGCGCGCGCCCAAGCGCGAGCCGCACGGGCTCGTATTGAAGATCGAAACGCCGCTCGCGGTGCGCAATCTGCCGGCGCTTATCCTGCAGGCGGCGGCGCACAATCCGACCGCGGTGATGATCGCCCGCGGCGACCTCGCGGTCGAACTCGGCTTCGCAAGGCTCACCGAAATGCAGGAGGAAATCCTGTGGCTGTGCGAGGCGGCTCACACCCCGGTGGTGTGGGCGACTCAGGTCCTCGACAATTATGTGCGCGACGGCGTCGCTAGCCGCGCCGAAATGACCGACGCGGCGATGGCGCAGGGCGCCGAATGCGTGATGCTCAACAAGGGCCCCTATCTCGCCGAGGGCGTCGCATTCCTCCGCAACGTGCTCGCCCGGATGGACCGCCACCGGACCAAGAAGTTCGCTCGCTTCGCCTCGCTCAAGGCATGGGCGTGAGCGCGGGCCTGAAGGCCGCGCGCGAAGCGAACGCGCGCGGCTTCGATTCGATCAGCCCATCAGCAGCTCTCCGAACTGCTCCCAGCTCTCGCCGTTGAATGAGGCAAGCTTCATCTGACGGATGGGGCTGAAATTGTCGGGCGACGTGTTGATGTGCATGCCCGGCAGCAGCATCGGCAATTCCAAATCCTTGAGGTTCGCCGCCTCCTTCATCACATTCTCTCGGGACAGGTCATTGCCGCATTGCTTGAGCACCTGGACCATCGTCGCCGCCGTTCCAAATCCGTAGACCGCATTGGAGTCGGCGAGGTCGTTGGGCGTCATGTATTTTTCGATGAAGGCGGCGAATTGCTTGTACCCGGGGTCGTCCTTCCAGCGCGCGTCGGTTGAGTCCTTGCCATACACGGCGGTGATCACGCCCTTCGACTTGTCGAGGCCTGCCGGTTTCATGACGCTCGCGATCGACTGGGAGACGTCAGTCATGTAGCGGACCGCGTTCCATCCGAGATCGGAAGACTTGCGAATCGCCTGCGCCGCGAATTTCGGCGTCGCGGCGATGAGGAAGACGTCGGCGCCGGAGCCTTGCAGCGTGACGACCTGGGAATCGACGGTCGGCTCGGACGTCTCGTACGAGGCTTCCTTGATCACCATTCCGGCATGGTCCGGGCCGAGGCCGTCTTTCAGCCCGATCAGATAGTCCTTGCCGAATCCGTCGTTCTGATAGAGCACCCCGATCTTCGCGTCGGGCTTCGTTTTCAAGATCGTCTGGCCGAAGATTCTCGCCTCGGTTTGATAGTTGGGCTGCCAGCCCATGGTCCAGGGGAAATGCTTGGGGTCGCTGAACGTGGAGGCGCCGGTTGCGACGAACAACTGCGGTACCTTGTTGTCGTTGAGATATTGCCGGATCGCCAAGTTCGGCGCGGTGCCGAGCGTGTTGAAGAGGAAAGCGACTTTCTCGTCTTCGACGAGGCGGCGCACCTGCTCGACGGTCTTCGGCGGGCTGTATGCGTCATCGAGGCTGACCAGATTGATCGTCCGGCCGTTCACGCCGCCCCTCTCGTTGATCATCTTGAAATAGGCCATGCTCGCCTTGCCGATGACCCCGTAGGCGGAGGCTGGTCCGCTATAGGGCATCGTCTGCCCGATCTTGATTTCCGTATCGGTGACGCCGGGGGCATTGTCGGCGCGGGCCGAACCGGCGCTGGCGGCGAACGCCGCCGCGGCGGCGCTCGATTGCAGGAACGAACGTCGCGTGAACATGGTCTTTCCTCCCTTTCGTTTTTGGCCGCGGTCGCTGGACTACGGCGTCAGTATAGCAGCAGCGGGACACGCTCGCGACGCGAGGTTCGTCGAAAGGGCCGCGCGCGGCTTAACGCGCGGCCCCGAGCCGATCAGCCTATGATCAGTTCGCCGAACGGACGCCAGCTTTCGCCGTCGAAACGGGCGAGCTGCATCTGACGGATCGGGCTGAAGTTGGTCGGCGAGGTGTTGATCGTCATGCCGTTCAGGAGGACCGGCACTGCGAAGTCCTTGATGCTGGCGGCCTGCTTCATGATGTTTTCGCGCGAAAGGTCGGCCCCGCACTGCGTGAGCACGTGAATCATGACCTGCGCGGCGCCGAAGGCGTAGGTCGCGTTGACATCGATGAACTCCTTGTCGCTCATATATTTGTCGCAGAACGCCTTCCACTCCTTGATGCCGGGATCGTCCTTGAGCGTTTGGTCGGTTGGGTCCTTGACATATCCGCTGGTGATGAGCCCTTTCGACTTGTCGAGCCCGGCGGGCTTGAGCACGGTTGCGATCGAGGGCGAGACGTTGCTGAGATAGCGGGTCGCGTTCCAGCCGAGATCGAAGGATTTGCGGATCGCCTGGGCGGCGAATTTGGGCGTCGCGCCGATGACGAGGATATCCGCCCCGGAACCCTGCAGGGTCACGATCTGCGAGTTGACTGTGGGCTCGGAGGTCTCGTAGGACGCCGTCTTCACAAGCATGCCGGCGTGGTCCGCGCCGAGCACGTCCTGGAGCCCCTTGAGGTAGTCCTTGCCGAACCCGTCGTTCTGGTAGAGCAGAGCGATCTTCCCGTCGGGCTTCGTCTTGAGGATGTCCTTGGCGTAGATGTGCGCTTCCGTCTGATAGTTGGGGTTGTATCCCATCGTCCAGGGGAAGTGCTCTGGATCGGAGAAGACGCTCGCGCCGGTCGAGACGAAGAGCTGCGGCACCTTGTTGTCATTGAGGTACTGGCGGATGGCGAGATTGGGCGCGGTGCCGAGCGTCTGGAAGCAGAAGGCGACTTTCTCGTCCTCGACCAGGCGGCGCACCTGCTCGACGGTCTTCGGCGGGCTGTAGGCGTCGTCAAGACTGATGTAGTTGATCTTGCGTCCGTTCACGCCGCCCTGCTCGTTGATCATCTTGAAGTAGGCGCTTTCCGTGCGCCCGATCACGCCGTAGGCCGAGGCCGGGCCGCTGTAGGGCATGGTGTTGCCGATCTTGATCTCGGAATCGGTGACGCCGGGCGCGTTCTCGGCGCGGGCTGAACCCGCGCTCGCGGCCAGCGCCGCGGCGGCGCTCGATTGCAGGAACGTACGTCGTGTGATCATGGCGCTTCTCCCTTTCCTTCATATTTCGCGGCGGCGTTCGCGCCGCCGTCGTTCTCAAACTGGACTTTTCGCGGCGGAGCGAGCCCGCGCAGGATTGCTTTCGCCGCGATTCGCAGCGCTCCAGCTACTCCCGTCGGCATTGCGGCCATTACCAGAATGAGCAGCGCGCCGTAAATCGCGCCCGGCAGCGCCTTGGCGCTCTCGCCGAAACTCACCGTAAGCTGGTCGGCGATATTGGGCACGAATTCGATGAACAAGGCGCCGAACAAAACCCCTTCGAGCGAAGCGAGGCCGCCGACCACAATCCCGACCAGGAAGGCGAGCGAAAGCGGAAGCCCGAAGCTCTCTGGCGAAACAAAACCGACGGCGATCGCGCTCAGGCCCCCGGCGACGCCGGCATAGAGCGCGCTGACGCCAAAGCACGTCGTCTTATAAAGCGCCGCGTTGACGCCCATCGTTTCGGCCGCGATCGGCTGGTCGCGGATGGCGATCAGGGCCCGTCCGATCCGCCCCCGCGCGAGGTTCCGGGCCGCCCAGTAGAGCGCGGCGGCGCAGGCGAGGCAGACGAGATAGAGCCATTGGTCGGGATTGAGCCTGAGCCCCAGCGGCGCGAGCGGTTTCGGGAGCGAAATCCCTTGCGAGCCGCCGGTGAAGGCGTCGAAGCCGGTATAGCTGAGGATCTGGGGCGTTGCGACGGCAAGCGCGAAAGTGGCGAGCGCGAGATAGAGGCCGCCGAACCGGAGCGCCGGAAAGCCGAACAGAAAGCCAGCGACGAAGCACACCACGCTCGCCAGCGGGATAGCCGCCCAAAACGGCAAGCCGAACTTCGCGATCAGGATCGCCGCGCCATAGCCGCCGATCGCGAAAAAAGCGCCGTGGCCGAGCGAGATCTGGCCGTTGAACCCGGTCAAGAGATTGAGGCCGAGCAGCGCGACGGCGAGAATGAGCACCTGCGAGCCCTGATAGATGTGGTAGCCCGAGGCGAAGAACGGAAAGGCGAGAGCGATGAGCCCGACCGCGAGGGTGAAGAGGCGCCACAGCGCGCCGTCGCTTTCCACCATCGGTCACACCCTCGCCACGAGGCGGCGACCGAACATTCCGTACGGCCGCCAGACGAGAACGGCGATGATGATCGCCAGCGCCACCGAAAGCTTGACCTCGTCGCCGACGACATAGGCGCCGATGAGATTGCCGAGCACGCCGACCGCAAAACCGCCGACGGCCGCTCCGAATGGGTTGTCGATGCCGCCCAAGACCGCGCCGGCGAAGGCGTAGAGCAGGACGCCGCCCATCATGTTGGGATCGAGGTAGACGATCGGCGCCGCCATCATGCCGGCGATCGACCCGATCGCCGCCGCCAGTCCCCAGCCGATCGCCAGCATCCACCCGACCCGGATGCCGACGAGACGGCTCGACACCGGATTCTGCGCCGCCGCCCGCATCGCAAGACCGAGCGGCGTGAAACGGAAAAACGCATAGACCAGCGCCAGCACGCACAGGGTGACCAGAACGGCGCCCGATTCATGCGCCGACATGTAGCCCGCCCCGAACCACGGGCGCCCCGTGAACGGCGTATCGAACGAGGTCACCGAATAGCCGTAGAGCCATCCGGCGAGCGAGTTGAAGATGAGGCTCAGGCCGATGAACACGATCACGGAAGCGAGCACCGGCGCATTGGCGAATGGCCTGACGATCAGCCGCTCGATCACGACCCCGCCGATGAACGAGGCGACGACGGTCGCGAAAAAAGCGAACCAGTAGGAGCGACCCGAATCCATCAGCTTCCAGGCGAAATAGGTCGAGAACATCGCCATTTCGCCCTGGGCGAAATTAATCAGTTGCGTCGCCTGATAGATCATCACCAAAGCGAGCGCCATGATTGCGTAGACGCCGCCCAGCGCCACTCCGGAAGCCAGCTGGTGAAGGAACTCGCCCACGCTTTTCAGCGCTCCTTCCGCAAGGGAATTACGCAAGTTGCTCGAACCCCCGACGTCATCGCGAGCGCACGCGAAGCGATCCAGAGATGAAGGGCGGGAGCGACGGCCCTGGATCGCCGCGTCGCTTCGCTCCTCGCGATGACGACTCTATGGGAACGCATCATTCTCCTAATAGCCGAGATAGGCGCGCCGGACCGCATCGTCGGCGCGGATCGTCTGCGAGGGGCCGCTGAGCGCGACCCGACCGGTCTCGATCAGCACCGCCCGGTCGGCGAGATCGAGCGCCAGCGAAGCATTCTGTTCGACGATCAGGAGACTTACCCCCTCATTGCGATTGATTTCGCCGAGGACGCGAAATATTTCCGCCACGACCAGCGGCGCGAGGCCGAATGACGGCTCATCCAGCATCAGGAGGCGGGGGCGCATCAGGAGGGCCCGCGCGATCGCCAGCATCTGCTGCTCGCCGCCGCTGAGCGTTCCCGCCTGCTGGCGGCGCCGCTCCGCGAGGCGGGGAAAGAAGCTGAATACGCGGTCGAAATCCTTGCGAACGCCTTGGCGGTCGCTACGCGCATAGGCGCCGAGGCGCAGGTTTTCCTCGACCGTGAGATCGATGAAAGTGCCGCGTCCATCGGGCACATGGGCGATTCCGAGACGGGCGATGTCCTCAGTCGCCAGGGCGCCGATCGGGCGGCCGAGGAAGCGGATGTCTCCGGTGCGGCGGATGAGGCCGCTAAGCGCCCGCAGGATCGTCGTCTTGCCGGCGCCGTTGGCGCCAAGTATGGCGGTGGCGCCGCCGTCGTCGACCTCGAAATCAACGCCGTGCAGCGCCCGCGCCGGGCCGTACCAGGCTTCAAGGCCTTTGGCCTCGAGGATCGGCGCGCTCAACTCGCGCTCCCGAGATAGGCGCGCACGACCTCACGGTTGGCCCGCACTTCGTCGGGCCGTCCGTTGGCGATGACCCGGCCGAAGTCGAGCGCGACGACCTGATCGCTGACCCGCATGACCAGGTTCATGTGATGCTCGACCAGCAGCACCGCGACGCCGCGCCGGTCGCGGATGGCGCGGATCTCGTCGGCCAGCCCGTCGACCTCCGAGTGGTTGAGGCCGCCGGCCGGTTCGTCCAGGAGCAAAAGCTTGGGGCCCTTGGCGAGCGCGCGGGCGAGCTCCACCCGCTTGCGAACGCCAAACGGAAGCGCGCCCGCCGGCCGGTCCGCGACCCCTTTCAGGCCGAACTCCTCGATAAGCGCGTCCGCGCGCGCGGCGATCTCATTTTCTTCGCGTCTCGCCAGCGCCGTCGAGAGCGCATTGACGAGGAATCCGCCGCTCGCGAGCGCGTGCGCGCCGACGCAGACGTTTTCGCGCACGGTCATGGTCGAGAACAGCGCGACGTTCTGAAAGGTCCGCGCAATGCCGAGCGAAGCCAGCTGGTGCCGGGCGAGGCTGGCAACCGGGCGGCCGTCGAAAACGATCGAACCGGCGGAGGGATCGTAAAGGCGCGAGATGCAGTTGAAGAGCGTCGTTTTGCCCGCGCCATTCGGCCCGATCAGGCCGCAGATGGCGCCGCGAGCCACATTGAACGAAACGTCCTGGAGCGCGGTCACGCCCCCGAACCGGATCGTCACCCCGTCAACGGCGAGCAGGGCCGAAGCAGGCGAATCCGCGACGTCCGGACGCCCGGCTTTCGCCTCGGCCAGCCCCATGGACCCTCCGCTCCCGTTCCGCCGGTCAAGGCCGGCCGTCGATCGCAGTCTTGACGTTTCCATGAGGCTTGTCACCTGCTTTGTTATTAGGACTTTAGTAGATCGCGCGTGCCCGCGGAGGGTTTCGTTCGAACTCGATCCAAGCGCCGATGCGAACGGAGCTGAGATCACTCACTCCTTCGTCCTGTCGGAGAGACTGCTCGGACAAGGCGCTGTTCGCGGGATGGACGGTCACCCGGATCACAGTCCCGGGGGCGTCTATGACGGACGGCAAATCCCCGGGCGCAACAGCTATCGCTATGAGAGCCGAAGGGCGTCTGAAAATCAGGCAAACGTGTATTTTATTGTCAAAATCAGAAACACCGGCTATCCTGCGTCCGATGGGAGAACGGATCGGATCACGGCCGACGGGAGGAGACGAGCGGGAGGAGACGAGGATGCATCATGAGAACCGAGGTCGGGCGGAGAAAAAACATTTGAATCGCCTGCAACCCTTTGAAAAGTCCTGATTCCGAAAAGCAAATGAAAACAAATGAAAGCATTTTCGTTTTCATCGGCTTTTGTTTGCTTTCGCGGCAGCAGGGCTAGTTTGCCGGACCCTTCCGGCCGCCGCTCATGGCCGGCTTGCGAGAAAATCGAGCGCCGCCGCCTTGTACGCCTTGTCGCCGACCGCGAGATTGTGGTCGCGCCCGGGGATGTCGAACGCGGTTCCGCGCGGCAGCAGAGCGGCGAGCGCGTGCGGGTCGCCGGCCACAGCGTCGCGCGTTCCAACCGCAATCAGCGTCGGCTGCGTGATCCGACCGGCCTCGGCCGGCGTCAGGCTCTGGCGCGAGCCCCGGATGCAGGCGGCGAGCGCGGCGCGATCGCTCTTCGTCTGGTCGGCGAAGGCGCGGAACATCCGCTGCGTCGGGTCGGAGAGACTTTCGAGCGAGGGCGCCTCCATCGCTTCCGCGACGCCCTCCGGCAGGCCCGCGCCATGCACCAGCCGATCGCCGAGGCCCCCCAGGATCAGCGAGCGCACGAGATCCGGCTTCGAAAGCGCAAGAAAGCTCGCAATGCGCGCGCCCATCGAATAGCCCATGACGTCGGCGCGCTCGATCTCGAGGAAGGCAAGGAGATTGGCGGCGTCTCCCGCCATAAGCTCGCTGTGATACTCCGACGGCGAATAAAGCTTCTCGCTCGCCCCGTGGCCGCGATTATCGAAGGCGACCACCCGCCGCCCCGCCTTGGTCAGGGTCTCGACCCAGCGTGGATTGATCCAGTTGATGCGATGGTTCGAAGCAAAGCCGTGGATCAGGAGGATCGGCTCGCCGAGGTCGCGGCCCTGAGGCTGAACGTCGATGAACGCGATGTCGACGCCACGGGAAGAAAAACGCTCGAGCATGGACATGACCTCGTGACCCGGCTTGACGGGCGCGGGCCGAATGACGCTAGCTCCAATAGCCCAAGCGCCCTACGGCGGCGAACCGGTCCGGCCGGTCTATGGAGACAGCATGAGTCGGCGTACGCCTGTCTGGAAGCCAAGTCCCGACCAGATGGGACATTGGCCCGCCGTTTCGGGCAACGCGATCAATGGCGTCGGCGAAGTCGCGCCGCGCCGTCCCTCGCCGGTCTACTGGCGCCCGCCCGACACGATCCCGCACGGGCCGCTCCAGCGCTGGTTCTATCAGCGCACCGGCGACGATGCGACGCTTGCCGAGGCGAGGCGGGAACGGCAGCAGGCGATCGACGAGCCGCTCGCGCCCATCGCCCCGGAGCGAGCGGACCTCGCCGCCGAAGCGCTGACCCAGGCGGTGAAGCGCGCGGCGGCGGACTGCGGCGCCGACGACGTCGGCGTCACCCCGATGCGCGCCGACTATGTATTCGAAGGCGATGATCCGCCGAACTATCCGTGGATGATCGTGATCGCGGTCGAGCAGGACTACGAGGCGATGAGCCAGGCGCCATCGATGCGCGCGCTGGTCGAGATCACGCGCCAGTACGGACACGGAATCCGCGCCGCGAAGCGGCTTGCGAATTGGCTGCGCGGGCAAGGCTACGACGCCTTCCCTTACGGCGGGCCGATGGCAGGCTCGTTCGTGCTGATCCCGCCGGCGATCGAGGCGGGGCTCGGCGAGCTCGGCAAGCACGGGTCGATGATCCATCGCAAGTTCGGCTCGAATTTCCGCCTGGCCTGCGTGCTCACCGACGCGCCCCTGATCGCCGACGCGCGCCAGACGTTCGGCGCCGACGACTTCTGTCTCCATTGCCGCGTCTGCTCCGACGCCTGCCCGCCGGCGGCGATTCTGCCCGAGAAGACGTTGGTGCGCGGGGAGCGGCGCTGGTACGTCGACTTCGACAAATGCCTGCCCTATTTCAACGAGGCGATGAGCTGCGCCATCTGCCTCGCGGTCTGCCCGTTCAGCCGGCCCGGCGTCGGCGACAATCTGGTGATGAAGCTCGGCGCCCGGCGCGCCCGCAACGGAGGATGAAGCGAACGGACGCGTCCCCGCCGCGCGGTCAGAGCGAGGTCGCGAAGGCGGTCAGCCAATCGGGCATCGCGGCGACGAGAGCCGCTTCAATGTGATGATCGACGCCAGTCAGGACCGCGACGCCGATCGCCAGGAACGCCGCGCCGAGCGCAAGCCTGCCCGCGGCCCCGGCCCAGGCGATCCGCATCCTCGATGCAACGCGTCCGAGCGCATAACCGATCGCCAGGAGCGCGCTCGCGACCCCGAGCGCGTAAGCCGTCATGGTCGCCATCGCAGCCGCAAGCGAGCCGCCTTTGGCCGCCAGCAATAGCGCTGCGCCCAGAACGGGGCCGGCGCAAGGCGCCCAGGCGAAGGCGAGAACCGCCCCGGCCGCCGCCTGCCCCGCGAGTCCGGCGTTCGGCAGTCGCTCGTTCATGACGTCGCTCGCGCGGGCGACAAAACCGAGCCGGCGCTCGATGGCCTCGCCGATCGCCGGGACCATGAGCGCCGCGCCAATCACGATCATGATTGCGGCGGAAGCCGCTCGCGCGAGGTCCGAGTCGCCGAACGCGACGCCAAACGAGGCGAGAACCCCGCCAACGACGCCGAACGTCGCCGCCAGGCCGAGGGCTAGCGCGATCGGTCCACGTGGGTCGCGAGCGCGCGCGCTCGCCACCACGATCGGCGCGAGCGGCAGCACGCACGGGCTCAAGACCGTCAGCACCCCGGCCGCAAGCGCGAGCGAGAGGGTCAGGAACAGATTCACATTGCCGCCTTGAGGACGCCGAGCACCGATTCGCGCGAGGTCTCCCAGGACATGCGCGCGACTTCCTTGCCGCCCTTATAGGCGATGAGGGTGGCGCGCGGGCAGCCGAGTTTCGCCACGACGTCCTTTTGCTTGTCGTAATCGACGAGAAAGAAGCTCGCGCCGTCATAGGTCGGGTCGCTCTTCAGGCTGTCGAGGATGTTCGCTTGCGCGTGGCATTGCAGGCACCACCACGCGCGGACATGGACGATGACCGGCTTGCCGGATGCGATCGCCTTCTCAACGGCGGCGGGGTTGTAGGGCTGGAACTCAAAGGCCCGCGCCGGAACGGCGAACGCTGCTGGGGCCGCGCCGACAAGCGCCAGAAATGATCTCCTGCTCCACATTCTTTGCTCCCGAACTGGCCTGCCTCACGTCCACTACGCGGGCGCGCCGATGTCCGTTACGCGGGGCGCCCGCGGATGGATCACGTTTCTCCGCGCCACGCCCGACATTCAGCCCCGGACTCGCGCCGTCGGGCGAAAGCGACTAGCATCGCGGGTCAAAAGCGGGCCGCGGATCGGGATGAAGGCGGCCGCGCTCAGAATGCCGCAATTGGGAAGGAAAGACCATGAAGGGGTTAGGTCTCATCAAGCACGCGGTCGTCATCGCAACGCTGTGCGCCTTCGGAGCGCCGCAGGCTGAAGCGATCGAGATTTTCGCCGGGCCGAGCCCGGCCGCCCACATGAACGACGATATTTTGACCCAGGTCCGGGGCGGCGGCGGTCATCGCCACGGCGGCGGAGGCGGCCATCACGGCGGGGGCGGCATGCACCGCGGGGGCGGCGGCATGCACAGGGGCGGCGGTCACAATTTCAACCACAACGTGAACCGCAACTTCAATCACAACGTGAACCGGAACGTGAATCGTAACGTCAACCGGAACGTGAATCGGAACGTCCACGTCAACGGCAGGTACGGATATC
Source organism: uncultured Alphaproteobacteria bacterium (assembly GCA_963761435.1). GTDB lineage: Bacteria > Pseudomonadota > Alphaproteobacteria > Rhizobiales > Beijerinckiaceae > Roseiarcus. Next base: position 14,504 of record CAVXHJ010000029.1, read on the forward strand.
GCGGCGGCTATGGCTATCGCGGCGGCGGGTGGGCCGGTCGCCCGGGCTGGTATCGTTGGCCGGCAGGCGGCGCCATCGCCGCCGGAGCCGCGATCGGCTTTGTCAGCGCGGCGGCTGCGGCCTCGTGGGCCGGCGCGCCGCCGCAGTCGGGTCTGTGCTGGTACTACACCGATCCCGGCCGCCAGCAGGGTTTCTGGGACCAGTGCCCCTGAGGAGCACGGCGCCGGCGCGCCTTCACCATAGTTGCCTTAAGGTGAAGCGCATGGTCTGCGAGTCGGGTTCTCCGGCGGGCTTGGCGACCACCCGCTCGTAGTTGAGGCCAAGGTCGGCGCCGCGCCACAGGCGCAGACCCAAGCCGGCGCCGATTCTCAGCGTGTTCGCCATGTTGTCCTGGCCGAACCCGTCGACGCTCGTCTCCCCGCCGAGGTTATAGAAGGCGTCCGCCGAGAGCCACAAAGCGTCGGTCAGGTTGCGGCTGACATGCTCTTCGAGCCGCAGAAGGGGCTTTTGCGTCAATGTCTGCGCGCCGCCGACGAGATAATTGTTGTTGTCGGTGAAAAATCGTCCCGAGACATAAGTCTCGACCCAACTCCACCCTTGATCGGGCGTGTAGCTGAAATTTACGGTCGGAGAGACCATCCAGCGGTTCGCGCTCGGGTTGATCGGCGAGCTTGGCTGATAGGTTCCAATCGGCGTCGTCACGAGCAAATGGAAACTGGAAAAAGTCTGCGGAACGAAGGATCGGAATTCCTCCCGCCTCAGCGCCGGCCCGCCGAAAATGTTCATCTGCCAGAGGAAGCCGACATCGGAAACGCCGTTCGTGCTGGCGCGGAATGGGCCGGCGCTGGTGTCGATGAACGCATAGGGCAGCACGATCGATAAGCCGCCGGTGCGGCCCCAATAGTCCATGATCCTCGTCAGGACGAGCGACTGGGCGAACACGTTCGAGCGGACGCCCGGCACGAGGTCGTCGCCATCCTCGGGCGTGACCGCGCTCGTATAGCCGGCGTTATAGACCGCGAGCCATGAGTCGACCGGCGCGTTCAGATAGTCGCGCGCCGAGCCGGCGCGAGCTTCGCTCAAAAGCGCCAGCGATCCCGCGAGCCCAATCAAGGGCGCCAGAAATCCAGCGCGGTTGATCCGGCGCCCGCCTTCGCCCACGCTCAGCCCTGCCGCGAGAACCCGATGTCGTCGTCGATCACCGCGCCCGGCCCGACCGGAACCCTTCCGGGTCTCGGCAGATTGAGATTGTGGAAGACGATCTTGTCGCGCCACACCTTGCGCAGGAAATCCGCGAACACGTCGATCGTCAGCTGCTCGCCCGGGCAGCGACGATAGCCGAAGCCGAACGGGGCGAATCCGGCATAGTCACAAAGCGGCGCGGGCTTGCCGTCCTCGACCGCGAACACGGTGCCGAAGCCGCTGTTGGTGACGCCCACCTTGCGCCCGTCGGCGACCGGAAGCGTGGTAATGTCGAACGGGCAGCGCGGCAGCCCGATCTGCCTGCATTTCGCCTCATCGACCTCGGCGCTGGTCGGGACGCTCAGATAGCGCTCCGGCTCGAAGCGCTCAGGCTCTTTCCACAAGCGCGGGTCGAAGCTCGTCTCGGTGTGCGGCGTGTTCATGTAGGAATGCCGCTCGTAGGGCACGCCGAACTGCGCGAAGGGCGAGCCGCCGTAGAACGACGACGCCCGGGTGTCGGTGATGGCGGAAATGCTGCCGCCGTTCGGCGAGATGGTGCGGAAGAGCTCCATCACCAGAAGCTCGAGCGGCGTATAGGGCGCCCCGTTGGCGTTGTCGAAGCTTCCGCTCATCGTCTTTTGGAACGCCGCCCGCACCGTCGCGTCGCCGCCATTTTCATTCAGGCGATTCATGACGCCGAAAATGGAATTGCCCCATTGGCTGAAGGCCACGAAATTGTGGAAGCATTCGAAGACGACGTCCTTCTTGGCGAAATACTTCCCGTCGCCCGCGTTCTTGAGCCAATAATAGGCGATGGTCTTGTCGGCGTCGGCGGTCCGCCCATTCGCGATGTCGTCGAGCCGTTCGTCGATCCATTTCGTCAGGAACGGCCGCAGCGCCCTCACCGTCATGTAGTTTTCGTAGACGATCTCGTTGAGCGGGTTGCGGTAGGCGAGCACCGTGTTGAAGGCCTCGCCGATCGTGCGGACCTGAGGCGGCACCTTGTCGCCCTTCACGCCCAGATGCAGATCCCAGTAGATGTCCCAGTAATAGTCGAGGTAGTGGCGCATGAACGGCTTGTCGGCGAACTTCGGATCGAGAAGCTTGTCGAAGAAGTCGACGACCTTGGCCTGATATTTCGGAACGTAGAGGTCGGGCGTGACGCCGGCGAAATAGATGCGCTTGCGCAGATTGTTGTCGCCGCGGTTCTCGAGCCCCTCGAGGAAAACGGTCACGCCGTCCGACGGGGTCGGCTTCCAGTCTTCGTAGAGCATGCCCCAGAAGTCCCAGGGGATCGCGTCCTGCTTGGTGAGCGGCAGGTCGATCATCGGCAGGATCGGACGCTCGCCAGCAAAGATGCTGCCGAGGAAAAACGGGACGACGGCATTGTTGACGTAGTCGCGGTCGAAATGGCTCGGAATGGTGGCGCGAAATCTCTGGAGCGCGGCCGAGAGGTCGGGCGCCAGACGGGCGGCGGTTCCGCCATCCCCGACGCTTTGGTCCTTGGCGGCGGCGCCTGCCGCGACCGGCAGGAGAGCAGCCACGCCGGCGCCGGTCAGAAACGTGCGTCGTTCCATGTGATTCCTCCCTAGCGTTGGGCGCGGACCGTATGCGGCAAGGAAAGTCGGGTCAACCGCGCCCGGCCGGGCGCGGTTTGCGGCGTCGCCCGGGACGAACCATTCCCGGCCGATGCGACCGTGCTGTGACGGCGGAACACGGCCGTTTCAGGCCCGTCAGGCCAGCAGCGACTTGATCCGTTCGGCGTCGTCGGGCGTTGCGGGATTGTAGACGACCATGGTGAGGTCGGTTCGGCCATCGACCGCGAAGGCCGAATATTCGATGGCGAGCGGGCCGAGCGTCGGGTGCTTGATGTGTTTGACGGCCTCGCCGTGGTGGCCGCTAACATCGTTGTCTCGCCACATCGCGCTGAACTCCGGACTGAGGCGGCGGAGTTCATCGACGAGAGGCTCGACCTCGGCCGCGGCGCCGGCGCGGACCGCGTCCGCCCGGAACGCGCCGAGCACGAACCGCGCCACGCTCTCCCAGTCATATTGCGCGGCCCGGGCGCGCGGGTCGAGGAAGACGTAGCGCAGGATGTTGCGCTGCTCCGGCGGCGCCGATCCATAGTCTCCGAAGACCACGGTCGCCGCGCGGTTCCAGGCGACGACGTCCCATATCGCCGTCCTGACCACGGCGGGGCTGGGGTCCAGCGCGTCGAGAACGCGTTGCAGGCGCGGCGTGACGCTTCCCCCCGCCCGGTAGCGGACCTCGGGAGGCCGGCCGAGGCCGACCAGGAACAGGTGTTCGCGCTCGACATCCGTCAGCATGAGCGCGCGCGAGATCCGGTCGAGCACGTCGGCCGAGGGCGCGCCGCCGCGCCCCTGCTCGAGCCATGTGTACCAGGTCGGACTGATGTTGGCGCGCTGGGCCACTTCCTCGCGGCGCAGGCCGGGGGTGCGGCGGCGCTCCGCCGGCAAGCCGAAGGAGGCTGGATCGAGCTTCGTGCGGCGGTCCTTCAGGTAGCCGCCGAGCCGGTTCTCGTCGGTAAGCGATTCGCTCATCCTGTTAGCCGTCTTAATATGATAAGATCACTACTTTACTACAATAGCACGGAAGCCCAAGTTTGTCTCCAAGCAAATGGAGACTTCGTTATGCGCGTATTCGTCACCGGCGCGACCGGCTGGGTCGGCTCCGCCGTCGTCAAGGACCTTTTGTCATCGGGACATGAGGTCGTGGGTTTGACGACGACGTCTCAGGGAGCGCGAAAGCTGGAGGCGTTGGGCGCAAAGGCGCGCGTCGGCAGGCTTGGCGAGCATGATCTCCTGCGCGAGGCCGCCGCGGAGTCGGACGGGGTGATCCACACCGCCTTCATCCACGGGCTGTCCAACATGAGTGTGTCGACACGCGTCCGACTGTTCGCCGGGGCGCTGAATGGCGGCGTGGTCGCAAGCTTCCTCCGGATCCTCCAGCAAACGGAAACGGGGGCAATCGGCGCCTTGGGCGCGGGTCTCGAAGGCTCCGCACGCCCGCTGGTCGTCGCCTCGGGGGTTCTTGCCCTGCCGCAGGGCAGGGTCTCGGACGAGCGCGACAATCACATGCCCACGGGTCCCAACCGGTCGTTCTCCGAGGCGGCGGCGCTCGACTTCGTTGGGCGAGGGGTTCGCTCGACGATCGTGCGGCTTGCCCCGACCGTCCACGGCGCCGGCGAACATGGCTTCGTCGCCCGCATCATCGCCCTCGCGCGCAAGAAGGGTGTTTCCCCTTATATTGGCGACGGCGCCAATCGATGGCCCGCCGTGCATGTGTCCGACGCGGCAAGGCTCTTTCGCCTTGCCCTCGAAAACGGCGAAGCCGGGGCGAAGTTCCACGGCGTCGACGAAGCCGGCGTTCCCTTCCGCGAGATCGCGTCGCTGATCGCCGCCAGGCTCAAGATCCCCGCTGTCGGCGTCACGGCGGCAAAAGCCGCCAGGCATTTTGGCGTGATCGCTCCATTCGTCGGGTTCGACAATCCGGCATCCAGCGAATGGACGCGGAATACGCTCGGCTGGCTGCCCGAGCAGGCCGGGCTGCTCGCCGACATGGAAGCCCATTATTTCGGATCGTCCTCCCTGCGAGCCCCGGCGCGGCCCATCGGAGAAGCGAGTTCGGGCATAGTTTCGTAAAACACTGGAGGACTGATCATGCGCGTATTTGTCACCGGCGCGACCGGATTCATCGGCTCGGCCCTGGTCAAGGAATTGATCGGAGCCGGCCATAAGGTCATCGGCGTCTCCCGATCGGATGAGAAGGCGCCGGCGCTCGCCGCCGCCGGCGCCGAAGTCTATCGCGGGTCGATCGACGATCCGGACAGCCTCAAGGACGGCGCCGCGCGTTCCGACGCCGTCGTCCATCTTGCCTTCAACCACGACTTCTCGCAGTTCGCGGCGAATTGCGAGACCGACCGGCGCGTGATCAGCACACTCGGCTCTGTCCTCGCCGGCTCCGGCCGGCCGCTCATAGTGACTTCGGGGACCGCAATCGCCAAAGTCCCGCCCGGCGAGCTCGCGAGAGAAGATGCGCCGAGGGTGACCTCAAGCGACTTTCCCCGCGCGGCTTCGGAGGAGGCGGCCGCCGACGCCGCCGCAGCGGGCGGGGTCAACGTGTCCGTGATGCGCTTGCCCCAGGTTCATGACCCCGAGCGGCAGGGCCTGATCAGCCCGTGGATCATGATCGCCCGGCAGAAGGGCGTGTTCGCCTATGTCGGAGAGGGGCGAAATCGTTGGCCCGCCGCTCATGTCAGCGACGTCGCCCGCCTTTACCGGCTCGCGGTCGAAAAGGCGGAGCCGGGCGCGGTCTATAATGCGGTCGCCGAGGAGGGCGTCGCCGCGCGCGACATTGCCGCGGCGATCGGCCAGCGACTGTCGCTCCCGGTCAAATCCATCGGGCCGGACGAGGCGCCGGCCTATTTCGGCTGGCTCGCGCATCTCGCGGCGCGCGACATGCCCGCATCGAGCGCTGAGACGCGGAAGAAACTCAAATGGGAGCCGACAGGACCCAGTTTGATCGCCGATCTCGAACGCTTGCCCGTCGCCGGTCGCTGAAGTCCGCGCTGAAGGTCGCTTGCCCTTCCTGGCGCGGCGCGGATAATGCCTGAGCGGCGCATACAGCGCCGCTCAAAAGGTCACCATGCGCATCGTAGTGCTTGCTGGCGCGCTCGCCGTCGTGCTGGCCGCTTCCATTCCGGCCGCGGCCGAATCCCTGATCCTCACCTATCACAATGCGCCCGATCGCTCCGGCATGTATGTCATGCCCGGCCTCACCTATGAGCGCGCGCGGGGTTTGCGGCTCGACCCCTCGTTCCACGGGGTCTATCGCGGCGAGGTCTATGCGCAGCCGCTACTGTGGCGTGATCCAGCCACGGGCGCTGGCGTGCTGATCGTGGCGACCGAGGAAAACGAAGTCTACGCCCTCGACGAAAAGACCGGCGCGCAAATCTGGATGCGCGCGCTCGGCGCGCCGATCCCGCGCGAAACTCTCCGCTGTGGCGATATCTGGCCGCTCGGCGTGACCGGCACCCCGGTCATCGATAAGGCGCGCGCGACTCTCTATCTCGACGCGGCGGTCATGCGCGGCGCCGGGCCGCGGCACGAAGTCTATGCGATTTCGCTTGCCGACGGATCGATCGAGCCTGGCTGGCCGGTCGACGTGGCGAGAGCGCTGGGCGGAAACTTCGATCCCTCGCTGCAATACGAGCGTGGCGCACTCGCCGAGCTCGGCGGCAGGGTCTTCGTCGCCTTTGGCGGCCTCGCCGGCGATTGCGGCGTCTATCACGGGTACGTCGTCGGATTTTCCACTGCCGAGCCGGGCAAGGTCGTGAGCTTCGCGACCCGCGGACGAGGCGGCGGCGTCTGGGGGCAGGGCGGCGTCACCAGCGACGGCAAGTCGCTGTTCGTTACGACCGGAAATACCATTTTCGCCAAGGAATGGGGCGACGGCGAAGCGGTCCTGCGCTTCGGTGCAGACCTCGCTCGCCCGGTCGCGCAGCGCGACTATTTCGCCCCATCGGACTGGAAGGCCCTTGACGACCACGATCTTGACCTCGGCGGCACGGCGGCGATTCCGCTCGACGTCCCTGGCGCCAAGGGAGTCCGGAAGCTGCTCCTGGCCATCGGGAAGAATGGCGACGCATACCTCATCGACCGCGACAACCTCGGCGGTATCGGGGGCCAGCTCGCAAGCGCCCATGTGAGCGCGTTGCGAACCATAGCGTCGCCAGCGGTTTGGAGCGCCGGCGAAGATGTTTTCGTCGCGCTGCAGGACACCGGCGCGAATTGCCCGCCGGACAAGCCGACCAGAGATCTCGTCGTCCTCAGAATCCGCGCCGCCCCCACGCCGGTGATCGACACAGCCTGGTGCGGCTCCGTCCCAAGCATCCACGGTTCGCCGATCGTCACGACCACCGACGGCCGGTCAGACCCAATTCTGTTCGCGCTTGGCGCCTACGGCGACAACCGGCTCTACGCTTTCAGGGGCGACACCGGCGAACTGATCGCGTCGCCGCCGGATCGCATGCTTGGAACGGTCAAGTTTCAGACGCTCATCGCCGCAGACGGCAGACTTTTCGTCACGACGACCGGGAAGATGTACGCCTTCACGTTCTAAGCGGGGCCTTCCGAATCGATCGCCGGCGCAAGCAACCGGGGCGTGGAAAAGCCATATTAACAATCACAACTTATCGCTTTCGCCTTGAAGCGGGTTTTGTGCCATAAGCCGCCGTTGGCGACTTGGGTTTAAGTGCGGGCGAGCAGGAGGAAAATCATGGTTCGGTCGAGTTTGGCTAAGAGCGCTTGCGTGGGGATAGCGCTGTTCGGCATTTGCGCGCAGCCCGCCAGCGCCGTCGTCGTCCACCGGGGAGCCACTGCCGTCGGCCCCCGCGGCGGGGTCTACCATCGGGGCGGAACCTGGGCCGGCCACCCCGGCTACGGCGGCGGCGGCGTCTATCGCGGCGGGGTCTATCGCGGCGGCGCTTATGGGTATCACGGCGGAGTTTATCGCGGCTACGGCGGCTGGGCGCGGCCGGGCGGGTACTGGTGGCCGACCGGAGGCGCGATCGCCGCCGGTGCGGCGATCGGCGTCCTCGCCACGGGCGCGGCGATCGCCTACGCCGGCCAGCCGCCCGCGCCGGGCTTGTGCTGGTACTACACCGATCCGAGCTACCGCCAGGGCTTCTGGGACGCCTGCCAGTAGGGCGCGTCTTCAACTCGGGTCGGGCGGGCGACCGCCAAGGTCGCCCGCCCGTCAGAGCCGGATGTTGGACCGCCCAGCGCCGGTTACAGAAAAAGGCGCCTAACTGCCTGATAGGGCTTGCGCGAACACAAAAGCGCACATCCCATCCCAGAACGTGGTTCGGCTCCCTCGCCGCCGCCTTGCCAAGCGCCGCCGATTGCCGCCAAGGTCGGGCAAGCCCGCCCTCAAGAGGCCCGCCATGGCCATGATCCCCAACGCGCCCCGCCCGTTCGACTTCGACCTTGGCGAAAGCGCCGCGATGATCCGCGACAGCGCCCGAAATTTTGCCGAGAAGGAGATCGCCCCGCGCGCCGCCGCGATCGACCGCGACAATCTCTTCCCGCGTGACCTTTGGCCGAAGTTGGGGGCGCTCGGTCTGCACGGAATCACCGCGCCCGAGGAATATGGCGGGCTCGCGCTCGGCTACCTCGAGCACTGCGTGGCGATGGAAGAGGTGTCGCGCGCGAGCGGCGCGGTCGGGCTCTCCTATGGAGCCCATTCGAATCTCTGCATCAATCAGATCGTCCGCAACGGCGACGAGCGCCAGAAAGCGCGCTACCTGCCGAAGCTCATTTCGGGCGAGCATGTCGGCGCGCTCGCGATGTCGGAGCCGAACGCCGGCTCGGACGTCGTGTCAATGACGACGCGGGCCGAGAAGCGGGGAGACCGCTACGTCATCAATGGCGCGAAGATGTGGATCACCAACGGTCCGGTGGCCGAGACCCTCGTCGTCTACGCCAAGACCGACCCGGCCGCGGGCGCGCGCGGCATCACCGCCTTCATTGTCGAGCGCGGCATGAAGGGCTTCTCGCAAGGCGCGAAGCTCGACAAGCTCGGCATGCGCGGCTCCGACACTTCCGAATTGGTGTTCGCCGACTGTGAAGTCCCGGAGGGAAACGTGCTGGGCGGGGTCGGCAAAGGCGTCAACGTGCTGATGAGCGGCCTCGACTACGAGCGCGTGGTGCTGTCGGCCGGGCCGCTTGGCCTCATGCAGGCGGCGCTCGACGTTGTGCTGCCCTATGTCCACGAGCGCAAGCAGTTCGGCCAGCCGATCGGGACTTTCCAATTGGTCCAGGGCAAGCTCGCCGACATGTACGTGACGATGAACGCGGCGAAGGCCTACGTCTATGCGGTCGCCAAGGCCTGCGACCGTGGCCAGACCACGCGCGAGGACGCGGCGGGCGCGATCCTCTACGCCGCCGAGCGCGCGACCCAAGTCGCCCTCGACGCGATCCAGATTCTGGGCGGCAACGGCTATACCAACGACTATCCGCTCGGGCGCCTCCTGCGCGACGCCAAGCTTTACGAGATCGGCGCTGGCACAAGCGAAATCCGCCGCATGCTGATCGGGCGCGAGCTCTATGAGAAGAGCGCGTGAGCGATGGACGGCCCCGTCAAAAATTCCGCCATACCGCGAGCACGGCGCCCTTCTGCGTGTTGGTCTTGACCGTCCATACTGTCGAGAACAGGCCAAGCTGCACCGACCATTTGTCGTCGAGCGCGTAGACGAGGCTGGCCTCGACCACCGACTGTCGCCAAGCCACGAAGGTGGGGTTGGTCGACGGTGAAGAGATCGTCGTGAAGTCTTGCAGCATCAGCATCAGTTTTGGCGTGAACTTGAACCCTACGGTTAGGTCCCCGTGCCACTCGTCAGGCGGGCCGGCGGTGCGCAGGCGGTAGGCGACTTCGGCATCGACGAAACCGGGCGTTGCGCCAACCTTGAAGTTGGTCCCTGCGTTCACCCGCGCTTCGCCCGCCCATCCGGTGTTGCCCTCCTGGGCTGGCGCGCTCGCGTCATGGGCGCCGGGGATGAATGCCGTCGCTTCGCCCGAGAACACCCATTCGCCGGTCGACCAGAGTTTCGCCCTCAAGCCCACATCGGAATAGTCGAGGCCGTTATAAGTGTCCGGCGTTGGCGCCCCGAGCGCGTAATGCTCGAACGCGGTCTGGCCAAATATTGTGAGTGAATCCGTGAGCCCGTATTGGAGGTAAGTCTGCGCGTCGAAGCGGCCTTGGTTGACCGGGGGATTGCCCCCCCAAGGCGGGCCAAAGCCCGTCCAGCCGTAAAGCGTCTCGATCAATTGGCCGCTTCCTTGCGGCAACGTCCAAGCGCCGCCGAACGCGGCGCCTGGCGCGACGACCGCCGCAAGCGCTGCTGCGGCGACCCACGAACGCCACGACTGCGGGCCGGCGCGGGTCAAGAAACTGTCCCCCAACGCAACATGCACCTCCTCGCGGGCGCGCATCTTTCGTTGGAGCAAGCGGGCGCGTCACCTCAAGGCGGCTTCACGAGGGAACGCTGGCGTTAAGGATCCGTCAAGCACGAATCAGCGTCGTCAACCAAAAAACCTAATGCACGCAACGAGTTGTGCGCATTCGTCGGCGGCTTCTCGCGCCAGCGGGCGCAAGTCTCGCGTCCACTCGCGCCATCTGATACAAGGCGGCGTGTCCAATTCGCGCCTTGCGCTGCGCGCCCCCGTGTTTGCGCCCGATAGCGCGCCGCCAGTCGAATGGCTCGTCTCGCCGGGGCTGACCCCATACGTCGATGCTCTCACCGAAATGGAGGCGCGAGCGGACGCGATCGCGCACGGAGCTGCGCCCGAGCGGGTTTGGCTTGTCGAGCATCCCGCGCTCTACACGGCCGGCACGAGCGCCAAGGAAAGTGACCTCATTGACGCGCGCTTTCCGGTTCATCGTGTCGGCCGCGGCGGCCAGTTCACCTATCACGGGCCAGGGCAGCGGGTCGCCTACGTCATGCTCGACCTCAACCGCCGTCGCCGAGATGTGCGAGCTTATGTCGCAGCGCTTGAGCGCTGGCTGATCGAGTTGCTCACGGCGTTTGAGGTCGCCGGCGAGACGCGCGAGGACCGAGTTCGGGGTGTGGGTGGCGCGCCCCGACAAGCGGCGGTCGCCCAGCGGCGAAATGGCCGAAGACAAGATCGCAGCAATCGGCGTGCGCGTGCGCCGCTGGGCGACCTTTCACGGCGCGGCGCTGAACGTTGATCCTGATCTCTCGCATTTTTCTGGCATCGCGCCATGCGGGATCCGGGAGGCTCACTATGGCGTCACCAGCCTCATTGACCTCGGCCGCCCGGCGACGATGGCGCGGACGGACATCGCGTTGCGCGCGTCGTTCGAGAAGATCTTCGGGCCAACGTTCGATCCGCCTGTGAGCTTATGAGCTTGCGCCGTGGGTTGCTCGCCCGGTTGGCGGTAACTATAGGCGTGACATGGATCTTCAGATCGGGCTGCCGGAGGCGAGCCGGCGAGTGTTCTGGGCGCGTCATTACGCGCGCCGGCGTCTGTTGAGCGAACATGCGGCGCCGTTCGCTCCCGCGCATTACGCGCTGATCGGCGAGGGGCTCGGCTATCGCCCAAATGGCTTCTTCGACCCACATTATTTCCGCGAGCGCGCGAGCAGCGCCGGCGCCGCAAGTCGTGGCTTGCTCGCCGCCTATCTCGCCCGACCCGACGAGAATGCGCCGCCGCCTTCGGCCGAATTCGACCACGCCTGGTACATGTCGCAGAACCCGGATTGGAGCCGCAGTCATCCGCACCCATTCTTGCACTTTCTCGAGCGCGGAATGTCGATGGGAAAGCGTCCGCGGCCGGATATCGACGTTGAGTTCCTCCGCGATGTCATTCGCGGCAAGGGACGCTCGCTCGAAGAGGCGGCCTTTCGCGTGTTCGAGCCCCTGCCGCGGGACGCCGATATGGCGCCCCGCTCAACCGGCGGCAATTGAGGGAGCGGCAAGACCGTTTTTTCGCTGCGGGGCAGCTGCGGATCGAACGCGAGTTAAAACCGACCGGGAGGCGCCGGCTTGTCTACATCCAGTCCGGCAAGCGGCTGGATCCCGCTTTGCTGTCCGAGCCGCGCGCCTACGACGTCCTCTTGAACTATTACGACCAATCTCCTCCCAATCCGCAGGCTGAAACGGTCGTCTATCAGCGCGGCTGCAAGAACACCGCAATCCGCCGGCTGCTCGAGCTTCGTCCCGACCTCTTGCTGACATATGACCGGGTCCTGTTTCTCGACGACGACATCGAAATCACCGCGGCGCAGATCGATCTTCTCTTCGACGTGGCCGAGAGGGAGAAACTTGATCTCGCCGGACCGTCGCTCACAGCGGATTCGCAAACGGCTTGGCCGTTTCTCAGGCAGCCGGGCGCGGGCGGCGGGATCATGAGGGTGTCGTCGATCGAGATCATGGCGCCGTTGATGACGCGCCGGGCGCTCGAGGCCGTCGCCTGGGTTTTCGCCGAGTCTGCGAGCGGCTGGGGAGGCGACCTCTTGCTGGGGCCGGTGGTCCGCGCCGCTTTCGGCCCGGAAAGCCTCGGTGTGATTGGCGCGGTCCCTGTCCGGCACGCACGGCCGGTCGACACCAAGGGCGGAACCCTCTACCTCTACCTGCGCAGCTATGGCATCGAAACCGGACACGAGGCCAACCGGATCGCGTTTGACTTCGGCGTCGATCGCTTTCTTCGGCGGCTCTCTCCGGGCGAAATGGGCCCGGTCTGTCGCGGCGCGCGGGGAGACGCGCGCTCGCTTGCACAACCCCCGATTACATGATCGACTAAATCCAGCCCGACCGGCCGCGCGGATAGGACCGGCCCGCGAGGATTCCTCGCGCGAGGACTGGGCGATGCCGCGATCTACCCGATCATTCAGAGGGTGTCCGATGCGATCGACTTTATCTTGGGGCGTTGGCCTTAGCGCGCTTGCCTTTTCGCCCGCCATCGCCGCCACGCATACCGCGACGGTCAACACGGTCCAGATATTCGGGACGATCGACCCGGCCAAGATTTCCGATTACACCGACTACATGGCGTCGGCGAACCTCTACGACGGCCTCGCGAATGTCGATCCGAACGGCGCGCTGGCGCCGGAGCTCGCGGAAAAGTGGGAGGTTTCCCCCGACGCGACGAGCGTAACGTTCCACATTCGGCCGGACGCCAAATTTCAGGACGGCTCCCCGGTCGAGGCCGAAGACGTCGTCTATTCCGTCGAGCGGCTTTTGAAGATCAATCAGGGCCCGGCCAATCTGTTTGCAGGCGTCTTGAAGCCGGGGAGCGTCGAAGCAATCGACCCCAAGACGGTCAAGTTCAACCTCTCGAAGACGTTCTCGCCGTTTCTCGCCACTGTGCCGGCGATCCGCATCCTCAATTCCAAAGTCGTCAAGGCGAACGCCGGTGCGGACGACGGGCAGACATATCTCGCCACCCATGTTGCGAGCGCCGGACCCTACACGCTGAAGAGCTGGGACCGCGGCACGGGAATGACGATTGAACGCGATCCGAACTATTATCGAGGCTGGGGCGAGGGGCCGATCGACGAGGTGCGCTTCGTCATCACCAATGATGAAGCGACCGTGCGATCCATGGCCGCCTCGGGCGAACTGACAATGTCGAGCCAGTATCAGTCCCCCGACACCTATGACGCGCTGGCCAAGATGCCGCGCTTCAAGATCGTAAAGGGCGAGACGTCGGTCGCGTTTTATCTCAAACTCAACACCAAAGCGGCGCCCACTGACGATGTCCATATTCGCAGGGCGATCGCGCTTGCGACTGACTACGACACGATTAAGAGCACGATTGTGCCTGGCGGCGACTTAAGCGGCCCGTTGCCAAAGACCTTCGCCGACGCCCATCTCGACAGCCCGCAGCCGAAATTCGACCTCGAAGCCGCCAAGGCCGAAATCGCGAAGAGCGGCTACGCGGGCAAGACCGACATTCCCTTGAGCCTGACCTATGTCTCGTCGGCCAAGTTCGAGGAAGAGATCGCTCTGCTCATGCAGTCCAATCTGCAGCAGATCGGCTTCAAGGTGACGCTCTCGGGCGAGCCCTGGAACAGGGTCACCGAGATCGCCTCGAAGGTGCAGACGACGCCCAACGTGACCGAGGTCTTCTTTGGTCCGACCTATCCTTCCCCTGACTCGATGTTCTACACGCAATACGACTCGAAGTCGGCGGGAACCTGGGCGTCGATGGAATGGGTGCAAAACCCTGAGGTCGACAAAATGATCGACGCCGCGCGCGCCACTGGCGATCTCGCCGCTCAGGCGCAGATCTATAAGGATCTGCAAAAGAAACTGATCGACGACCAGGTCGACGCGTTCCTCGAAACGCAAGTCGTGCGCCACGCAATGGACAAGTGTCTGGACGGCTACGTTCCGGTTCCGATGCAGTCCTTCGACTATGCGTTCCACAAATACAAATGGACCTGCAACTGATTGACCGAGGCGGGCGGCCGGCGAGGCGGCATCCTCCGCGCGGCGACAGCTCGACGCCGAGGACTGGAAAAGAGAATTTCGGTTGGAGTTCCTGTTCTTTCTGATCAGGCGAGTCTTCTGGTCGCTGCTCGTTCTGTTCGGGCTCTCGATCGTGATCTTCGTGATCGCGCGGGTGATGCCCGGCGACCCCGCGCGTATGGCGATGGGTCCGCGCGCGAGCCAGGAACAGGTCGACGATCTCAAGGCGAAGATGGGTCTCGACAAGCCGCTGCTCGAGCAGTACCGGCACTTTGTCGCCGGGCTCTCGCGAGGCGACCTCGGGCTCTCTTTTCTCACCAAGCGTCCCGTCGATGACGACATCGCTGAAACCTTCGCGGCGACGTTCGAACTCGTGCTCGCGACAATCGCGATCGCGTTTCTGGTCGGCGTTCCCCTCGGCGTGGTCGCGGCCGCGAACAAAGATGGATGGATCGACAATCTCGTACGGCTTGTCGCGATCTTCGGCGCGGTGACGCCGAGCTTCCTTCTCGCCCTGCTTCTCCAGGTGTTCGCCGGCTACGTGTTTCATGTCTTGCCGACGACCGGACGGCTTTCGCCCGACGCGCCGATCCCGCCCGCGATTACCGGATTGTTTACAATCGACACCTTGGTTACCGGCAATTTCGCCGGCTTTGTCGACGCCCTCAAGCACCTCCTTCTGCCGAGCCTCGCGCTTTGCGCCGCCACGGTTGGCCAAATCGCGCGTATCACCCGTTCGTCGATGATCGACGTCGCCAAGCAGGACTATATCGAAGCTGGCCGCGCCTTCGGCATTCCTGACCGGGTACGGGTGTTCAAATATATGCTGCGGCCTGCTTTCGTGCCGCCGCTGACGATTCTTGGCCTCGAATTTGCCTCCTTGCTTGGCAACGCCTTTGTCGTCGAGCTCGTTTTCGCCTGGCCGGGCATGGCAAGCTATGGCGTGCGCAGCATCCTGCAAAAAGACCTCAACGCGGTCATGGGCGTGGTGATGATCTCGGGGCTGTTTTTCGTCGCCGCCAATCTCGCGATCGATGTTCTGGTCGGCTTCGTCGATCCCAGAGTGCGCATCCGGGGGGAGCGAGCATGAGCGCCGCGGCGGCACAGGAAGCGCGCCAGATCACCATCGCCTACCAGAATTGGCATCGCTTCAGCCGCAACCCCACGGCGGTGATCGGCTCGGCGATCGTTATTGTCGTCATCGCCGCGGCGGTGTTTGCTCCTTGGATTGCGCCCTATCCCGATCATGTCGGGGCGATGGTCAATTTTCGCGCTCGTCACCTGCCGCCATCCGCCCAATACTGGTTCGGCACCGACAATGTGGGGCGCGATATCTTCACGCGTGTGCTGTTCGGCTACCGCGTATCGCTCCTTCTGGCGACGGTCGTGCTCGGCATCGCCGTGCCGCTCGGCGCAACGCTCGGGCTCATCGCCGGCTATTTCGGCGGCTGGGCCGAGATCGTCATCATGCGTCTGACCGATATTGCGCTCGCTATCCCTCCACTTGTGATGGCGCTCGCGGTCACGGCGGTGCTGACGCCGAATCTGGTCCACGCGATGCTGGCGATCGCAGCGCTCTGGTGGACCTGGCACACCCGCCTCATTTTCTCGATCACTCGCACGCTGCGCCAGCAGGAATTTGTCGAGGCCGCGCAGACGCTGGGCGCGAGCCGGTTTCACATCCTCTTCCGCGAACTCCTGCCCAATTGCGCCTCGGCGATATTGGTCAAAACCTCGCTCGATTTCGGCTTCGTCATCCTGATCGGCGCGGCTTTGTCCTATCTCGGGCTCGGGGTGCAACCGCCGACGCCGGATCTCGGCACGATGGTCGCGAGCGGAGCCGATTTCCTGCCCGACCGATGGTGGGAGTCGCTTCTGCCCGGCGCTGCGATCCTGTTCGTTGCGCTTGGCTTCAATCTGCTCGGCGACGGCCTGCGCGACCTTTATGACGTCGAGAGCGTCCGATGACGGCCGACCCGCTGCTCTCGGTCCGCTCGCTCAGCGTGGAGTTCTCGTCCTACGGTCGCCGCTCGCAGGTGCTGCGCGACGTTTCCCTCGACGTTCCCGCGCATCGTCATGTGGCGCTGGTGGGCGAGTCCGGCTGCGGCAAGAGCGTGACGATGCGGACGATCATGGGGATTCTCGCAACGCCTCCCGCCCGGATCGCCTCGGGCGCGATCCTCTTTGATGGACGCGATCTTCTGCGCATGTCGCCGCGCGAGCGCGAGGCTCTACGCGGCACAGCGATGTCGATGGTGTTCCAGGACCCGATGACCTCGCTGAACCCGGTCTTCACCATCGGCGACCAGATGGGCACGATCCTCAAATACGCCGACCGGCGCCTCGGCCGCGCCCGAAACCGGCGAGAGCGCCTGGCGCGCGTATACGAAGTCCTCGGGCAAGTGCGCATGCCTGATCCCGAGCGGATCGCCCGCTCCTATCCTTTCATGCTGTCGGGCGGCATGCGCCAACGCGTGCTGATTGCAATGGCGCTGCTCTCGGAGCCGCGCCTACTCATTGCCGACGAGCCGGGCACAGCGCTCGACGTCACGACGCAGGCGCAGATCCTCAAGCTCTTGCGCGATCTCGTCGATGACCGCGGCCTGGCGCTATTGATGATAACCCACAACCTCGGCGTCGTGCGCGAGGCCGCCGACACCGTCTATGTGATGTATGCGGGCTCGGTGGTCGAGCACGGCCCCACGACGGAAATCTTCGCCCGGCCTCGCCATCCTTATACCCGTGCGCTGATAGACTGCGTTCCTCAGGCTCTCGGGCAACGCCGCTCTCCGCGGCATCGAGGGCTCCTTGCCCGACTATGCCGCCCCGCCCCCTGGCTGCCGCTTCGAGCCACGCTGTCCGCTGGCGATCGGCGCTTGCAGCAGCCCACCCGAGGACCGGAGCGTGAGCGCCGATCACTACGCCGCGTGCTGGCGCCTCGGGGAAGCGGCGTGAGCGGCGCGCTGCTCGAAGTCGTCGGCCTCTCGAAGGCGTTTCCGTTGCGCGGCGGCCTGTTCGGCAGGGTCCAGGGCGAGGTGAAGGCGGTGAGCGAAGTCAGCTTCACGCTGGCCAGAGGCGAGGCGTTCGGACTCGCTGGCGAAAGCGGCTCCGGCAAGTCGACGATCGCGCGGATGATCCTCGGCCTCGCCGCGCCGAGCGAAGGCGCCATTCTGTTTGAAGGGCGCGGGATCGCCGGGCAAAAGAATATCCCCGGCCGCAACCAAGCCGTGCAGATGGTGTTTCAGAACCCCGGCTCGTCGCTCAACCCGCGCCGCTCGATCGGTCAATCGATAGCCGTGCCTTTGGCGGCGCGCGGATTGAGCCGGGCCGAAATCGGTCAACGCCTTCCGCGCCTCCTGGACATGGTGCAGTTGCCCGCAGACTTCGCCACCCGCTATCCGCACGAACTGTCGGGTGGCCAGAAGCAGCGCGCGGCCATCGCCCGCGCCATCGCGGCCGAGCCGAAGCTGATCGTGCTCGACGAGCCGACGTCGGCGCTCGACGTCTCGGTTCAGGCCAAGATCATCGATCTCCTCAGCCATCTCGGCCATTCGCTCGGTCTCGCCTACCTCTTCATCTCCCATGACCTCAGCCTGATGCGCAATTTCGTCACGAGGGCTGGCATCCTTTATCTCGGCCGTCTCGTCGAGGTCGGACCGGTGCGAGACCTGTTCGATGCGCCCGCCCACCCCTACACGAGGTCCCTGATCGCGGCCGTTCCCGTCGTATCCGACGAAGAAGCGGCGCTGAAACCCGACGAGCCCGTGGTCGAGGGCGAGATTCCGAGCCCCGCGAACCAGCCTGCCGGCTGCGCGTTCCACACCCGATGTCCGCATGCGTTCGCCCCGTGCGAGACGCAACTCCCGGATGTCGTCTGGCTTGACGCGCAGCATTTCGCCCGGTGTCATCTCTTGACGCGGGACGCTTCCGGGCGGGCAAGGGCGGATTGGCGAACAGCGAAGCAGGGGACGGCAGGATGATCCGAATCGGCGTCGATGTCGGCGGGACCAATACCGACGCGGTCGTCATGGACGGGGCGAAGGTTCTCGCCGGCGTCAAGGCTGCGACGACGCCGGACGTGATGTCGGGCGTTGTCGCCGCGCTCAAGTCCGTGCTCGCCGCGTCGGGAATGAAGCCGGATGCAATCGACGTTGTCATGATCGGCACGACCCATTTCACCAACGCGGTCGTGCAGCGGCGCGATCTCGCGCCGACCGCGGCG
The DNA here is from genome assembly GCA_963761435.1 of uncultured Alphaproteobacteria bacterium. GTDB lineage: Bacteria > Pseudomonadota > Alphaproteobacteria > Rhizobiales > Beijerinckiaceae > Roseiarcus. The sequence goes on from CAVXHJ010000029.1 coordinate 32,921, forward strand.
GTGCGCCTCGGGTTGCCCGCGACAGCCTCTCTGCCGCCGATGGTGGATTGGCCCGACGATCTGAGACGGGCGATCGGCGGCCACGCCTATCTCGCTCATGGCGGCCACGAATTCGACGGCCGCGAGATTTCTCCGCTTGATGAAGCCGAGCTTCTCGGCATCGCCGCCGATATCCGCGCCAAGGCAATCCGTTCGATCGCGATCGCCTCGGTGTTCAGTCCGGTCAACACGGAGTGCGAGGTCAGGGCCGGCGAGATCCTGGCTCGGGCGCTGCCCGGCGTGCATGTCACGCTCTCGAGCGACATCGGCCGCATCGGCTTGCTTGAACGCGAGAACGCCGCGATCATGAACGCCTGCCTGCGCGACCTCGCCAAGCTCGTCGTCGATGCGTTCCGCGCCGCCCTCGACGCGTGCGGCGTGAGGGCGCGGTTTTATCTGACCCAGAACGACGGCACGCTGATGGACGCCGCTTACGCCGAGCGGTTTCCCGTGCTCACTTTCGCCAGCGGGCCGACAAATTCAATTCGCGGCGCGGCCTTCCTCTCTGGGGTCGCCGAGGCGATCGTGGTCGATATCGGCGGCACAACCTCCGACGTCGGCGCGCTGCACAAAGGCTTTCCGCGCCCGGCGACCGTCGCGGTCGAGGTCGGCGGCGTGCGCACCAATTTCCGCATGCCCGACGTCTTCTCCTTCGGCCTCGGCGGCGGCTCGCTGGTCGTCGACGGGCCGGGCGGAGTGAAGGTCGGTCCGACCTCGGTCGGCTACAAACTGATCAGCGAAGCGCTCGTGTTCGGCGGCTCGACGCTGACCGCCACCGACGTCATCGTCGCCGCTGGCCGCGCGTTCCTTGGCGACCACAAGAAGGTCGCCAATCTCGACGCCGGGGTCATCGCACGGACGGAAACGAAAATCGCCGACATGCTGGAAACGGCCGTCGAGCGCTCCCGGCTTTCGCCCGAGCCGCTGCCAGTGATCGTCGTGGGCGGCGGTTCAATTCTCGTCAAGGACAAGATTGGCGGACTCGAGGTGGTCAAACCACATCATTTCGCGGTCGCCAACGCGGTCGGCGCGGCGATCGCCCAAGTCTCGGGCGAGATCGATCGCGTCTACTCCCTCGCCGCCATGAGCCGTGCGGACGCGATCCATGACGCCGAGGAAAAGGCGCGCGCCATAGCGGTCGCATCGGGCGCACGGGCTAACTCGATCGAGGTGGTCGAAGTCGAGGATGTGCCCCTCGCCTATCTCCCCGGCAATGCGACGCGCGTGCATGTCAAGGTTGTCGGAGACTTGCATGTCCGCTAGGGGCTACTGGCTTGGCGAGGCCGATTTGCTTCCGCTGTCGCTCGGCGCGGCGCTGCTTGGGACCGGGGGCGGCGGCAATCCGCACGTCGGCATGTTGCGCTTGCGCGAACTCTTGCGCCAGGGGGCGAACGCCGAGGTCCTACCGGTCGAGGCGATTGGCGACGACGATTACGTGGGCTCGGTCGGAGGGATCGGCGCGCCGGTCGTCAGCGTCGAGAAGATCAAGCAGGGCCAGGAGTGCCTGCGCGCGCTGCGCGGCGTCGAAGAAGCGGCGGGCGTGCGCGTCGCGGCGCTGATTTCGGCCGAGATCGGCGGGTCGAACTCGATCGAGCCGATTCTCACCGCCGCTTACGCCGGCCTGCCTGTTCTCGACGGCGACGGCATGGGGCGCGCCTTTCCCGAAATCCAGATGTCGACCTTCTTCATCTACGGGCAAGACCCGTCGCCCGGCGCGATCGCTGACGACAAGGGCAACGTCGTCATCTTCAAGACGGTTATCGACATGTACTGGCTCGAACGCTTCGCCCGTCATGTCGCCGTTGACATGGGCGCGAGCGCGGGGTTCGCGACGACACCGATGCTCGGCTCCTACGTCAAGAAGGTAGCCGTGCCCGGAACGCTGACGCAGGCGCTGGAGGTCGGGCGAACGATCCTGGAGGCGCGCGCCAAGCGGCAGAACGTGGTCGAGCGGATTCTCGAGAAAATCGGCGCGACGCTGTTCTTCACTGGCAAGGTCGCCGACGTGCGGCGCGAACTGCGCGGCGGATTCGCGATGGGCGAGGCGCGGCTGACCGGCGTTGGCGACCACGCAGGGTCCGAGGCGCGGATCGCGATCCAGAACGAGAACCTCGTGCTGTTCGTCGACGGCGCGCCGAAGGCCGTCGTTCCTGACCTTATCATGAATCTTCATCTCGAAACCGGCGAGCCGATCACCACCGAAATCCTCCGCTACGGCCAGCAGCTCGCGGTCATCGGCATGCCGGCGCACGACCTCATGAAGACGCCGGAGGCCTTGAAAGTGGTCGGCCCCAAGGCATTCGGCTATCCCGATATCGAATTCGTTCCGCTGCAATCTTCGATTCTGCCAAACCGGAGAGGCGCGCGCCATGCCTGACTTGCAGCTCATTCGCATGATCGACGTCGCCGATCTCGACGACATCGCGACCGGCGGCGCAATTCTCGGGACCGGCGGCGGCGGCGATCCCTACATCGGCAAGCTGATGGCGCAGGAGGCGATCCGCCGTCACGGCAGGGTGCGGCTCGTCGACGTCGACGGATTCGCCGAGGACGCTCTGATCGCGCCGGTCTGCATGATGGGCGCGCCGACCGTGATGACGGAGAAGCTGCCGCAGGGCGAGGAGATCGTCATCGCTCTTCGCAAGCTCGAGAAATTCATGGGCCGCAAAGTGGACGGCCTCTTGTGCGGCGAGGCGGGCGGCATCAATTCAACCACGCCGTTTGTGGCCGCGGCGGCGACCGGTCTGCCGCTCATCGACGGCGACGGAATGGGCCGCGCGTTTCCCGAACTGCAGATGACCACCTTCGGCATGCATGGGGTGTCCGCGACGCCGATGGTGCTCGGGGACGACAAGGGCAATTCTGTCGTTCTGGAGACGATCAGCAATCGCTGGACGGAGCGCCTGGCCAGGTCGGCAACCGTCGATATGGGCGGTTCGGCGCTGCTCGCGTTCTATCCGATGACCGGCGCGGTCGCCAGGAAGGCTATAGTGCGCGGAACGCTCAGCCTATGCGCGGACTTGGGCCGGAAGCTGCGCGAGGCCCGCGCCCGCCACGACGATCCGGTCGAGGCGATCCGCGCCGCGCTCGGCGCGGAGATCATCTTCAACGGACGAGTGAGGGATGTGCTTCGCCGGACGGTCGGCGGCTTCGCCCGCGGCGAGGCCGACATCGAGGGGCTCGACGAGCATCGCGGCCATAAACTGCGCCTCGCATTCCAGAATGAATTCCTGATTGCTGAGCGCGACGGGCAGACGATCGTGACCACCCCCGACATGATTACGCTCCTCGAAACCGAGACCGGAACGCCAGTTACCGCGGACGCGATGCGATACGGTATCCGGGTCGCGGCGCTCGCCTTTCCCTGCTCCGACCAGTGGCGCACGGCAAAGGGACTGGAGCTGGTCGGTCCGCGCTATTTTGGCTACGACCTCGACTTCCGCCCCTTCACGGCCCACGCGGCCCATTGAACACGTCGGCCGTGGGATCGAAGCCCGCGGCAAAACAACTCTCCGACGAACAATCGACGCATTGCTCGGCGAAATGGTTCCGGTCGAGCTAGCGTCGAAGGGTCGTCGCGGGACCTCATCGGCTTGACAAGACTGGCGATTCTTCCTTTCTGATGTCGCGGGAAACGGTAAGGACGGCATGCGGAAGGCGAACGAGGCCAGGCTTTATGCGCTGACGACCACCACCGCTTGCGCGCTCGCGCTGCTCGCCGGCATCGTTGGCGCGCCGACGCGCGCCGTGCTGCAAGACCTGGTTTTCGATCAATACCAGCGCTGGAAGCCGCGCCCCTCCACGTCCGACCAGCCGGTGCGCATCGTCGTGGTCGACGAGGAATCGCTCAAGCAACTCGGTCAATGGCCGTGGCCGCGCGAGAAAATCGCAGTGCTGGTGGACAAGCTCAAAGACGCCGGGGTTGCGGCGATCGCCTTCGATTTCCTGTTCTCGGAGAAAGACCGCGCCGACGACGCCGCGACGGCTGGAAAGACGCCGGACGACGCGTTCGCGCATGCGATAGAGGGCGCGCCCGTCGTCCTCGGCAGCTTCGTCTCGGATGCGCCCAGCGGGGCCGGCTCCGCCAAGGCGGGTTTCGTCACCGCCGGCGACGACGCGACCCACTTCCTGACCCCTTCGCCCGGGGCTTTAGCGCCCCTGTCTCAGCTGGCGCAACACGCCGCCGGTGTCGGCTTTCTCAACTGGCGCCCGGATTCCGACCGGGTGGTGCGGCGGGTGCCGCTCATCCTCAACGTCGACGGGTCCTTGCATCCGAGCCTCGCGATGGAGGCGCTGCGGATTGCGCAGGGCGCCTCGACCTACATCGTGAAGTCCTCGAACGCCAGCGGGGAAACCGCGTTTGGGGAAGTCTACGGCGTGCTGCAGGTACGCAACGGCAACCTGACGATCGACACCGACCCGTCCGGAGAGATCCGGGTCTATTTCGCCCGTCCCGATCCGCGGCGTTCGATCCCGGCATGGAAGGTTCTCGCTCCGGACGCCGACCTCAGCGACCTCAAGGGAACGATCGTGTTCGTGGGCGCCAGCGCGGCGACGCTCACCGACATCGTCGCCACCCCTTTATCGCCCGTTATGCCGGGCGTCGAAGCCCATGCGCAGATCGTCGAGCAGATCCTGAGCGGCGAGACGCTGAGGCGCCCCGATTGGGGCCCGGCCGCGGAGTGGATGGCGACGGCCGTGATCTGCGCTGCTCTCGTAGCGACGACCTGGGCGCTCGCGCCCCAGTTCGCGGCGCTCGTTTTCGCAGCCGTGATTGGCGCGATTGTCGCTGTGAGCTGGTTCGCTTTCTCCCGCGGCGGAGTGCTCCTCGAGCCGACCTATCCCGCGTTTTCCGCCGCTTTGGTCTATTTTACCGGGGTTTCGACGCTCTACGCCGTGAAGCGCCATCAGGAGCGCGAGATTCGGGCGGCCTTTGGGCGCTTCGTTTCCCCCGCGGTTGTGGCGCGGCTTGCGGAAATGCCGGGAGCCCTCGAGCTCGGCGGCTTGCAGCGGCAGCTGACGTTGCTGTTCTGCGATATTCGGTCGTTCACGACCATCTCTGAAGGGTTCAACGCCTCGGAACTGACCCGTTTCCTCAACGAGTATCTGACGCCGATGACCGACACGATCCTCGATCAGACGGGCACCGTCGACAAATATATGGGCGACGCGATCGTTGCGTTTTGGAACGCGCCGCTCGACGACCCAGATCATGCAACGCATGCGGTCGAATCGGCGCTGGCGATGCGACGGACGCTGGTTGCGTTGAACGAAGGCTGGCGCGAACGCGCCGAGGCTGCCGGACGTTCGTTCAAGCCGGTGCGCATTGGCATCGGCCTCAATACGGGCGAGTGCTGCGTCGGCAATCTGGGGTCTCTGCGCCGGTTCGACTATTCGGCGATCGGCGACGAGGTCAACGTGGCGTCCCGGCTCGAAGGCGCCTGCAAGATTTTTGAAGTCGACGTCATCGGCAGCGAAACGACCCGCGCCGAAGCCCCGGATTTCGCCTGGCTCGAAATTGATTCGGTCCTGCTCAAGAACAAGACCCGTCCGGTCGGCCTCTATGCCCTTGCCGGAGACGCCGAGCTGGCGACGAGCGACGAATTCGCCGCCCTGCTCCGCCTGCACTCGGAGATGCTCTCCGCCTACCGGAACCGGGACTTCGTCGCCGCGGTCTCGATGGCGAAAGAAGCTGCGACGCGCGCGCCGACCGCCGTACGCGGCCTTTACTCGTATAACCTGCGCCGCTTCGGCCAATTGGCCGAAAGCGCCCAAGATCCGGATTGGAGGCCGCTGATCGCCCTCGACGAAAAATAGGGGGGTCAGAACGCGTAGCGCGCGCCGAGGCCGACGTGGAGCGTTCTGCCGACTTCGCCGCCAAGGGTGCCGAGCGCGAACGCGTCGACCACGACACTGCGCGAGAAGCGATAGCCGAGCCGACCGCCGAACTCGGCCCAAGTGGAGCTGAGGATCGGAAACGGGGCGATCGAGCCAAAATTGAGGACGGAGACTTGCGAGCCGAACGTGCTGTCGAAGCCATGCGCAACGGCGCCGTTGACGTTCGCCTCGAGGTTGCCGAAGAAGAGATGGGTGTATGTCGCGCCGAGCCGCACGACGTCCTCCCGGTCAATGCCATTGCTGATGCTGAGGGGGAATGGGTTGACCCCGGTCGAGACCTCTGTGTAGCCGCCCTGCTCTTGCCAGCCGCGGACCAGATCGCCGTACACTCCGGCTTCGTCCGTCGGCGTGATCCGGTCCACCCAGCCTAGGCGTCCGTAAACCGCAAGCCCTCGGTCGATCGCCGACCCAACGCCCTGCGCCGGGATGAACCCATTATTGTAATAGCGGGTGTAGGTCGCCGGCATGTAGGGCGCAAGGGAAGCGCCGAATTCGACAAACGGACGGCTCGGGCCCCAGTTCGCCGGATCGTAGCGAAGCGCGGCCGCGACGATTGGCGAGGCTGAGACATTGACCCCATCCTGATAGAAGCTGTCCCAGGACATGCCAGCGAGCAGGGTCAGGCTATCGCTGAGCGCCCACCGCCCGTGCGACCCGAGGGAAAACGAGCCGACCCCCGCGAAGCCCCCGCCGCAATCGCAGCCGTTGATCTGCTCGTTGGCCCCAAGCAGCAGCGAACCGAGCAGCCGGGTGGTGACCATCTGATTGAATTGCGCCTGGGCGAGGCTGTTAACGGAATTTTGGATACTGGCGGCGGTAATCGCGTTTTCTGGGGTCGGAACCGGGCTCCCCGTCAGATACCAGTCGTCGTTGCTGGGATTCTCCGCGAGCGTATATTGGAAACCTCCCGCGGTGACCGGGCTGGCGAGTTTGAAAGCAGTCGTCGTTGTCGTCCCCCCGTTGGTCACCACCACCACCGGAATGCCGGAGCCTGCCGTCGCCGCACCGGCGTTGCCCGCGCTCGCATTCTTGATCGTCAGCGAAGTCGTGCCGCTCGTGGCGCCGCCATTGATGACGATCTGGTCGGTGTTCTGAGCACCCGCCAATTGCGTGTTCAGCGTGATATTGGCGCCTGTTCCGGCAGTCAGCGAACCGACAGTCAAAGTCTTGAACCCGCCGGACGGCGAGAAAGTCACAGAGCTGTTGGTCAGCGTGAGGCTGGTCATCGTCGAAGAGCCGGTCATTGTCCAGCTGGAGCCGTTCGTAAGAGAAACGTTGGCTCTCGACGCCGTAGCCGTATCCGTCTGGATGGCGCCGGTCAGCGTGGACGCGTTGGCGTTGAACGTAATGTCGCTGCCGGCGGTGACGTTGAGGAGATTGCCGCCGTTGGCGGTCGCAGTCGTGCTGTTGAAGTTGATGGTCCCCGTCGATGGATCGACATGGATCAGGTCGCCCGACGCGCTCGTGATGCTGAAATTGTCGAAGGTCGCAGTTGCGTTCGTGGCGCTGGTGATGTTGATCGCGGCGCCCGCGGCGGACACGGTTCCTCCACCGGAGGCGACGATCGAGGGCGCAGCGCCGCTGAGCGCGAAGGCCACTGAAGACGCCTGCGACGTCGTCACATTGAGCGTCCCGGTGGCGGTCACCGTACCGGCGGTGGCTTGCACGCCGGTGGAAGTAGCGCCGGATACGGTGATGGACGTGGGAGCTCCAGTCGAGATCGCGCCGCCCGTCGTCGCGAACAGGCCGGTGTTTGAAGCGCCGTTGAGGCCGATGGTCGTCGCGCCTGATAGCGACACCGTGCTTCCCGCGCCGGTTGCTTCGATCCCGCCCGCGCCCGCTCCGCCATTGATTGTGACGCCGAGCGTGCTGCCGGTTTGGGTGGTGATGGCGCCGCCGCCGCTGGCGAACAGCCCGAAGGCGACGCCGTTGATGGTGAACGCGCTTGCGCCATTGAGAGCGATCGTGGAGCCCGCGCTTTGCGCCCATGCGCCATAGGCTCCCGGGAGCGCGCCCGTGACTGTCCCGGTCGTGACGTTGAGCGCGCCCGAGACCGTGATTTTGCCGCCCGCCCCTGTCGCGGTGAGGTCGCTGGCGTAGAGACCAACCGCCGACGCGCCGGTTGTGTTGATTGTCGCCGCGGCAAGATTGACTTGCGAGCCCGAGCCGTCGGCGTTGACGCCATAGGCGTTGGCGCCGGTCGAGCCCGTGGTCGAACCGGTCGAGACCGAGACCGGCCCGGTCGCGTTAATGACGCCGCCCTCAAGGGCGTAAAGTCCGATCGAGCCGTCGGTCGTCGTTTTTACGGAAAGGAGGTTCGTTCCGCTCACGTTGACGGTGGAGCCCACACCGCTCGCGACCACTCCGGGCGCTTCGGCGCCGTTCGTCGTCACCGTGCCGCCGCCGCTCAACGTCACCTGCCCGCCGCCATCCGCCAGAACGCCCGCAGCAGGCACCGTCACAGTCGTATCGTCAATGTCGATCGTGGCGGCGCCACCGTTCGTTGTGATCGTAGCGACGCCGCCGATCGTGATCGTTGAGGGCGTGCTCGTCTCAGAATCCAAGCCCGAGGCGTAAACCCCGATGGCGCCATCTCCGTTCGTGGTCACCTTAACTGGCGGCGGCGTGTCCGTGGTTGCCCCGATTGCTCCGCCGTTTGTGGCGTAGAGCCCATGTGCGCTCGTCCCCAGCGTCGTGATCGTCGTCGCGCCATTGAGGTTTACTTGCGAACCGACGCCGTCGGACTGAGCGCCATACGCGTTGGCCCCGGTCGTTCCCGATTCCGAGACCATCCCAGTCGAGATCGTGGTTACACCGTTGACGTTGATGACGCCCCCGCTCGCGGCGTAAAGTCCGATCGCGTTGTCGCCCACGGTGGCAATCGTGTTCGGCGACCCAGTCGTGCCGCCGTTGAGCGAGATTGTTGAGCCGGCGCTCTGCGCCCAGGCGCCATGGGCGGAGGCGCCTGCAGTGTTCACATCGAGCGCTCCCGAGACCGTGATCGCGCCGCCGGAGCCTGACGCCTTGATGTCGCTCGCATAGAGTCCGATCGCGCCCTGGCCGGTTGTCGTGATCGTCGTTGCGGCGAGATTGACCTGCGAGCCCGAGCCGTCGGCGTTGACGCCATAGGCGTCAAGTCCGGTCGAACCGGTGGTCGAACCTGTCGAGATCGTGGTCAGTCCGGTGGCGCCGATTACGGCGCCCCCGATGGCCTGGAGTCCGATCGAGTTATCGCCAAGGGTGGTAATCCCGTTGGCGCCGGTGAGCGTGACATTGCCTTTGGCCTGCGCCAGGACCCCGTCGCTTCCTTCGCCCTCCGTCTTGAGGGTGTCGTTGGTCAGCGTTCCGGTCGCTTGCGCGCCGCCGACCACAAGCGCCGCGGATTGGTTGATGGCGCTGGCGTCGCCCTCGGTCGTGATCGTCGTCCCCGTCGCCGAAATCGACGTGGCCGGGCCCGTAGTCCAAAACGCGGCCAGGCCCGGCGAGCCTGCGCCTTTGGTCAGCACGCTGCCGCCGGTGAGGGCGATGCTCGCGCCGTTCGTGCTCTGCGCCCCGGGAGAGTCATCTCCGTCGGTCTCGATCACGGTCCCCGAGGCCGAAATCATCGAGCCGGCGCCGGTTGCGTACAGGGCGCCCTGGGCGTTGAGGTCGGTCGCCTGAAGCGTGACCGAACCGTTGGTCAACGTCACCACGCCGCCGTTGTCCGCCTGAACGCCGTTTGAAGATGTGCCTTTGACGTTGATCGAAGGGTCGGTGATGCTGATCGTCGACGCCGTGCTCGTGTCGCCCGGGCCGGCGCCCGCGCCGGACGCATAGACCGCCTTCGACATTGCGCCGGACGTCGTAATGCTTGCTCCATCGTCCGCCGAAATCGCCCCGCCGTCACTGGCGTAGAGCCCGAAGGCGCCGCCCCCCGAGGTCGTGATCTGGACTGGGAAGGAAAAGGTGATATTCGACGGGGTGTATGTTGGGGGGAAGAGACTCCCTCGCTCCAGACCGCATAACTGCCAGTCGCCGCGTTGGCATTGACGGTGACGGAGCTGCTGTCGACGATAGAGCCGCCGTCCACGGCCATGAGACCGGCATTGTTTGAAGTCGGGACGGGCGGAACGCTCAGCGGCGGGTTATAGGCGCCGGAAGCGGCGTCGGCGCCTGAGCAAGCGACCCCGGCGGGGGCGAATACATACTGCCCCGCGACGAACATGCAGCCAGCCGCGCGAGCGCCGGGCGCAGCGGCGACCGCCAGAAGCGTGATCGCCGTCGTCGCGACAAGGCGCCGTCGCCAGCGAGCGTCGGTCATCCATCCATGCCCGCGAAACACGCCAGACCTGAACGAGCCTGCGCGACACGGCTTAGCATTCGAATATTAACAGAAGCGGTCTTGTGGGAATAAACAAGACCAAGTTGCGCCAAAACAGGCTTACTCGCCCTCATGCGAGGCTCCCCAACCCAGTCGCACATTCGTCGTCGTCATCGACGTTTCGAAAGACGCGAATCGATTGTGCGGCAAACTTGCTTTGATCGCAAGTCTTTACCGGAGGCGGCCGTCCGGCCGACTGGGGCGGGGGCACATACCGTCGGCGGTCGATTCCTGCGCTCTACGCGATGCGCCAGGGCGTCCTGAAGGACGCCCTGCTGCGGAAGTGATGGGATCGCGTCGCGAATGTGCTGTCAGGGGCGCGGGGTGGGACGTCGCTGGGGAACCTGGCCTGTCTACGGCTGCTGTTTCGGCTGACCGATTCGGCTCCTGGTGGCTCGGTCGCCCGCGGCGTTGGCGTCGGCTTCGCACATATAGGCGCCCTGCTTGGTCGTGCCGTAACTGCGTGTGCCCGCGTAGTGATAGACGTGGGACTTGGTGTTGACCCAGACCACTTTGTCCGACGGGCAGCGCCCTTGCGCTTCCGCCGCGGTGGTGAACTGGCCGGCGCCGGTCGCGCGAGCCGCCGTTTGCGCCGGGACGGGCTTCGGCTGGTAGGTCTGCACGGGCGCGGGCGCCGGAGCCGGAGCAGCGGCGGGCGCGGCGGCGGGAGCAGCCGAGCTTTCCTTCTGGGTGCGGCACTGCTTCAGGAATTCCTGCCACGTCATGCCGTTGGTGGAGCCGTTGGCCTTGGCGGCTTTCCAATCGTCGCCGCACTGTTTCATGATACTTGGGGTTTGCTGCGCCACGCTAATCGAGGCCAGACCCACGGCGCCGGCGAAGCAAAGCGCCGAAAGCGCAATCCGGAATGACGTCTTGATCATCGCTAATCCCTCCTATCGGGCGCCCCGGCCATTTCGCCGGCTCCCTCCCAGCCCGACCACGGGCCGAGCTCATCGCTTCTCATGCCGCCATTCCAGTGAACCCGACATGAACATTTCATGATTGCGATCCCAGCCGGCGATCAAGGGCTATCGCCGCGCCGTCATCAGGCATTCGCGAGCCGGGCGAGCGCGAGACTTCGTCGTTTCGGCCAAGAGTTCCGGAGCGCGTCCAGCGCCGCCCACCCCCGCTCGGCGAGCGGCTCCGCCGTTTGCCGGCGGGCGACTTCGGCGTCGGCGTCCGAGGCGTCGGCGCGCCGGGAGGCGACGCGCTCGAGCCGCGTCGCGAGAGGGGCGTCGAGAAAAAGGCCGGCAAAGGCGACGCCGACCTCCGCCGCCGCGCCGGCCGCGACGGCGCGTTCTTCTGCCGCCGCGAAGGTCGCGTCGAGCGCCACCGCCTGCCCGGCCCGCAGCGCGACCCGCGCCTTGTCGATGAGCCGCCGATAGACGCCGGCGGTAATCTCGGGCGTGTAGGCCGAGGCTTGCAGGCGCTCGGTCTCCTCGACTGCGAACATCGCCTTGCGCTCGACGTCGCTGCGCAGCCAAAGCGCGCCAGGCGCCCGGCCGAGCCGCGGAGCGAGCGCGCCGGCGAGCGCGCTTTTTCCGGCGCCCGACAGCCCGCCGACCGCGACCAGCCGCGGCGGAGCGTAGCGAAGAAATTCGACCGCCCGATCGAAATAGCGCCTGGAGAGCGCCCGCGCCTCGTTGCGCTTTTCGCCCACGAGCCGCTCGGCCCCGGCCGCTTCGACCTTGGCCCGGATCGCCGCCCGCAGGCTCAGGAACAGCGGCAGCGCGGCGAGGCCGTTCAACGCCTCCGGCGGCTCGCGCGCGAGGTAGCGGTTGAAAAGCCGGTTGGCCGAGGCGCGCAGGCCGCGCTCCTCGAGATCCATCAGCAGGAAGGCGAGGTCGTAGAGGACGTCTCCGCTGGCGATCGCATCCGAGAATTCGACCGCGTCGAACAGCGTCGGCTCCCCGTCGATGAGGACGATGTTGCGCAGATGCAGATCGCCGTGACAGCGGCGGGCGAATCCGGCCTCGCCGCGCTTGAGCAGGACCGGCCGCACGATCGCCAACGCCAGCCGCGCATCGACCGTGAGCTTCCGGGCGGTCGCGGCGTCGAAAAGGTCCGGCCGCTCGGCGAAGAAGGCGCCGTTCTGCTCGATATAGGTCTCGAGCGCGTCGACTGAGCGCCTCGCATCGCTGAGCGGCGCGCGGGCGTGGGAGCGGCGGATCGCGATCGCGAGCTTGTCGATCATGTCGTCGGTCACGCCGCTTCGCGCCGCGACCCGGTCGAGCGTCGCATTCTCGTCGAAGCGCCGCATATGGGTGACCCATTCGACGGCTTCTCCTCTGCCGCCGATCGCGAGCGTCTCCCCGGATCGCGCGATCGGCAGCGCCGCCAGGTAGACGCCCGGCGCCGAAGCGCGATTGACCGCGATCTCGGCCTCGCAAGCCCGGCGGCGCTTCTCCAGCGTCGACAGATCCATGAACGGGAACACGACCGCCCGCTTCACCTTGTAGACGTCGGGACCGGCCAGGAACACGACGGCGCCCGCCGTATCGATGCGCCGGACTGGCTCGCTCAGCCCGTGCGTCCGGGGATCGGCAAGAAAGCGGAAGACCGCCTCTTGCGAAGCGGCGGGACTTTCGGGGCTCATGGGTGGTTCGCCCGGCAATGCGCTCCCCCTTCCACGCGAAACCGCTTTCTTGCGCGTCACACCGCGAGAGGGACGCTGACGACGGACGCTGTCAAGCGCTGATCGTTCTTGTTGCGAGCGTGACGACGATCTGAAGATCGCCGAAGACAATTTCGGCCGTTCCCGTTAGACGCTGCGTGGCGCCAGCGTCGAAGCCCGTCGCAAAACTGTCGCATGCGTCGTTGAACATTTCCCCCGAGCCGCCGGCTCGCCGCGGCGGGGCGCCAACCAGGGGAAGCAACCTCAATGAGTGCGGAAAAGGCCAGTCCCGTCAGCACGTTCCAGAAGCGCGTCAACGCCGAGATCCAGGACAATCTTGACGAGGACATCGAGCTCGAGCTCGAGGACAGCGACCTCGCGGAGCTAATGGCCGAATCCGAGCATCTTCCGATGCACGACACCCTGCCGCGGCAGGTTTATTTCAACGAGCTCCTGCGCCTGCAGCGCGAACTCATCAAGCTTCAGGACTGGGTGGTCGCCAAGAAGCTGAAACTGGTCGTCCTGTTCGAGGGCCGGGACTCGGCCGGCAAGGGCGGGGCGATCAAGCGGGTCACCCAGCGGCTCAACCCGCGCGTCTGCCGCGCCGTGGCGCTGCCTGCGCCGACCGAGCGCGAGAGCACCCAGTGGTACTTCCAGCGCTATGTCCCGCATCTTCCGGCCGGCGGCGAGATCGTGCTGTTCGACCGCAGCTGGTACAACCGCGCCGGCGTCGAACGGGTGATGGGCTTCTGCACCGACGAGCAATACGAGGACTTCTTCCAGTCGGTTCCGGAGTTCGAGCGCCTGCTGGTGCGCTCGGGCATCGTGCTGGTCAAATACTGGTTCTCGATCACCGACGACGAGCAGCATCTGCGCTTCCTCATGCGCATCAACGATCCACTCAAGCAGTGGAAGCTGTCGCCCATGGACCTCGAGTCGCGCCGCCGTTGGGAGCTCTACACCAAGGCCAAGGAGACGATGCTCGAACGCACCCATATCCCCGAGGCGCCGTGGTGGGTGGTCGAGGCGGTCGACAAGAAACGCGCCCGCCTCAACTGCATCGCCCATCTCCTGACCCGCATCCCCTACGAGGAAGTGCGGTACGTGAAGCCGGTCCTGCCCAAGCGCGTTCACAACCCCGAGTACCACCGCAACCCGGTCCCCCACGAGATGTACGTGCCGGACCACTATGCGAACCTCGTGGCGGAACAAGCGAAATAGCGGAAAGGCGGGTATCTCGTTTTGAGCGGGACCGGGGACCTGGAGCATGATGCGCGCTTAAAAGTGACCAACCGCGTCATCGCGAGCGAAGCGTGGCGATCCAGGAATTGGGGCGGCGGCGGAAGGACTGGATCGCTTCGGCTCACGCTCGCGATGACGGCGCCGGACATTGCGCTCTTATCGCGTTGGCTGTTGTGGGGAAGGAATCGGGAGCATGGCGGAGGTGGCGGACGGCGCCATCAAGGCGTCATGGCCGGGCTTGTCCCGGCCATCCACGAAGGCCCAGCGCATCGACGCAGGCAAGCGCGAAAAGCCTTGCGACCGTCCGCCTTCCTGCCGGTCGCGCCGAGGCGGGACTCGTTCTTGCGGCGGCCCGGCGTGGATGGCCGGGACAAGCCCGGCCATGACGGCAAGGGTTCGACGAACGAACAGCAAACCGGTCGACCAACACATAACGCCATAAGAGCCGGACATTGTCTTCCGAAAAGCAGAAGGCTGTGCTATGGTCCTCTCGTGGAGAGATTGGGCCGGATATGCGGATGGCGGACGGGCGATCGATAGTTTTCACGCACCGGAGGCGTGCATGATATTGGGGCGGCGCGCCGGCAAACGTGAATTTGGCTGGAGATCGCCATAACCGTTTGAAAGGGTTGGATTCGCGGAAAGGAAAAGCTTTGAATTCCTTTCCGCCGGGCTTTGCGGTGTTTCCGCCGGGCTTGGCTCGGCTTCCTCCGGGCTTTGCCCGGCTTCCGTGAGGCTTGGCCTACGCCAGCGCCCGGAGCACCCCGGGCAGCGCCTCGGGCAGGTCCTCGGCGATGAGGCCCTCCCCTGGCCGTATCCCCCGTTGACGCTTCCGGGCCTGCTCGGCCACGAGACGAAACCGACGGTCAACGTTAACGAATTTCGCGCGCCGAGCGCGGGCGAATGGATAAAATTCGACCGAATTTCTTTCGCGGCCGCCAAGTCGCTGCGGCGATAGTGTCCCCATTGAGATTGGCGGACAAACCATGCGCTCTCGGCTCCTTGGCTTCATGATTGCGGCGGCGATCTTCGGGCTCGCCTGGAACACGTTCGGAGAAGCGTCCGAGCAGGGCCTTCCCCGGGCCACTCGGACGCCGGTCGGCGGCGAATCCTCAATTCCCTACGGCTGGGTCGATTTCTGCAATCGGCACAACGAAGAGTGCAACCTCGGCAAGCTCAAGCCGATGGACGTGCGCCTGACCCGGCAGAGCTGGAAGGCCCTCAACGACATCAATGAGGAGGCCAACAGCGCGATCGAACCGATCAGCAACCTCGATCATTGGGGAACCACGCTCGACCATTGGGACTATCCGGTCGACGGCAAGGGTGACTGCAAGATCTACGCCCTGTTCAAGCGCAAACTATTGATCGAGCGTGGCTTTCCGCGCCAGGCGCTGCTGATGACCATCGTCCGCGACCTCAACGGCGAAGGCCATGCGGTCCTCACCGTCAAGACCGACCGCGGCGACTTCGTGCTCGACAACCTGTCGGACCAGGTCCGCCCGTGGAGCGCTACCGGCTATCAGTTCTACAAACGCCAGGCCCAGGACGATCCGAACGTCTGGCTGAGCCTGGGGGGCGCGACGGGGACCGAACCCGCGGAAGCCGCGAGCCGGTAAGCGCGGGTAGGCCATAAGCTGGCGGGCAGGCTCGCCAGCTTATGGGAGAGTCATGTCTTGATCGGTATCCAAATTTGGTAGCCGCCCAGGCCGGTTCGCCCGTCGAATTCCTCGCCGTAATATTCGAAGTTAGGCGCATCGACAGCTTCGTAGCCCAACTCGGGAAGCCATTTTGTCCAGATCGTCGTGACGACGTCATGCATGGTCGAAACGTGTTCGCGGTGCGTAAATACGGCGTACCGCTGGGGCGGAATGCGCAATCGCGCAAATTCAGCCGGGAGGCCGGAGAATCCGGACACCTCTACGCCGGCGAGATAGTCGAAGTTACAGTCATCGTCGATGTTGTAGGAGACGCCAAACGTCCGTCCCCCCTTGCCGCCGCCTCCTGGAAAAACTTGCCCAGGGACATGGCCGAGATGGGGCTGCAAGCGTTGCCATAAAGCCGGAATGTTTTGGTGGGTGTCAGAGGAATACTTTCCGCCGAGGCCTGCGATCAGCAGCAACCCGCGTTGCTCGATGCGCGGCGGGGCCAGAGTCGTGATCAGACCGTCATCCATTTTCATTGCCTCCACGAGATTGACGTTATCGAGATGGCGTTGCGCGCGAACCAATTCGGGGGTGGCGCCGAATTGGTCGCGAAACGCTCGGGTGAAAGCCTCGTGGGAGCCATAGCCGAAATCCAGAGCGACGGTCAGGATGTCAGCGCCACCGCTCGCAAGCACGCGCGCCGCCTCGCTCAATCGCCGGCCGCGCATGTACCGCATGGCGGACTGGCCGGTCGCCGCCGCGAATACGTGGGCGAAGTGGTAGCGGGATATTCCAGCGGACTGAGACAATTCGTCGAGCGACACCTCGCCTCCGAACCGGCCCTCAATAAACCACAGCGCTTTTCGAACGCTTTCCATATCGGCTCCCAGCGAAGCATGCGAACTCCGTACCAAACACAATCGCCACCCGCTTGATCGGGATTGCTGTTGGGGAGCCGAGGGAAAGTGAGGAGGTCCGCGCAATTCTTGGACGACTGGAGCGCCCCGAGCGATCCCCACCGTAAAGGCGCCTGGGTTTTCGACCCAAGGGGTCCGAAAGCCCCGCCGGCCGCCCGTCGCCTATTGTCCGCCTGTCTTCTCCAGCGCCTCGACCGCCTCCGCTGGCAGCGGCCATGACCGCGCCGCGATGAGGATCTCGCGTTACGGCGACTGTTCAGTCAATCCCCTGGACTAAACGCAATGCCTGACTTTTCGGACCGGGTGGCGGGAAGCGAGCGTTGGAGCGCCGGGTTTAAGAAAATCGACAATTTCTTGCCAAGCCGGCCGCAACGTATTACTGTTTTACAGAACTTCGCGGCGCCGCTTGCGCTTCTCATTGGTCGCTTGCGGCGGAGTTTCGGCGTCGAGTGGAGGACATTGTCGCAATGGACAGATTTTGGCGCCTAAGCCATTGGAATCGCCCGCACGGCGCCAGAAATTGACACTCCACGCTTCGCTTCCGAGCCCCGCGCAATTCCCATCCGAACGCGTCTTGGCCTAGCGCTTCGCCACCGCCTCCAGCGCCTCGATCGCCTCGGGCGGCAGCGGCCAGGAGCGCGCCGCGGCGAGAACGTCGGCCATGTAATCGGGCCGCGCCGCTCCCGGCCCGGCGTTGGCGCCGCAATAGACGATCGCCCGCCTCGGGCCGCGCCCGGCGACGACAGGCTGCGTCAGTTTGACATAAAGGCCCTGGGCCGTGCCCTCGTAGCGGTCGAGCGCTGCGACGTCGGACAGGGCCAGGTTCCAAAGCACCCCGTGCACCGCGGAGGAGGGATCGCGAACGGCGGTCAGCCAGCCCTCGCGCATGACGGCGAGCCGATGACGCTCGAGCCGCGCCAGCCCAAGCGGCCTTGATCGCGGGCAGCGGCTGGCCATGGCGCTGGCGCTGATATTGGCGCCGTAGGCGAAATAAAGCGGCATCAGCTCCTATTCGCTCACCCGCTCGACCTTGTGGACCACGCTCTTGCCGCGCAGCTGCGACAGGACGGCATTGAGATGCTGGATATCGCGCACCTGCAGGTCGATGACGAACCGCCGGAAGTCGGCCCCGCTCGCCGACGACGAAATGGCGTCGATGTTGGCGCCGTATTCTCCAATCGTCGTCGCGATCAGGCCGAGCGCGCCGGGCTCGTTCAGGAGCGTGACCACGATCTGGGTTGAATAGAGCGCGGTCGGCGCGTCCTCGAGGTCCCAGCGCACGTCGAGCCACAGTTCTGGCCGGTCGTTGTAGTCGACGAGGGCCGGCGAATGGATTGGATAGATCACGATGCCCTCGGGCGCGCGGATGCCGACGATGCGCTCGCCCGGCACCGCTCCGCCCTTCGGCGCGAATCTGACCGGCGTTTCGAGATCGATGCCGCGCACCGGAAGCGCGTCCGCCGCGTCGGACTCGCCCGGCACGCGGAAGACGAGGTCGGCCGCCTTCGGCAAGCCGAACCAGCCGCTCTCGTTCAAAGGGACGCCGGGGCCCGCCTTGCGCTCGTCCTTGAAGTTCGGGAACACCGCGCGGACCACGTCGGTTGAAAAAATCTCGCCGCGCCCGACGCCAATGAAGACGTCGTCGATCGAGGTCCGCGCCAGCCGCGGCAGCGCCGCCTTGAGTTTCGCTTCCGCGAATTTCTTGCCCGCACGGTCGAACGCACGCTCGATGATCTGCCGCCCGAGACCGCCAAACTGGGCCTTCGCCGCCTCCCGCGTCGCGCGGCGGATGGCGGCGCGGGCCCTTCCCGTCACAACGACGCCGTCCCAGGCCGCCGGTGGCGAACCGCCCTCGGCGCGCGAGATCAGGACTTCGTCGCCGTTATGCAATTCCGAGATCAGCGGCGCGATGCGGCCGTTGATCTTCGCCCCGACCGCCGAATTGCCGACGTCGGTATGAACCGCGTAAGCGAAATCGATCGCGGTCGCGCCCCGCGGCAGCGCGATGAGCCGCCCCTTGGGCGTGAAGCAGAAGACCTGGTCGTGAAACAGCTCGAGCTTGGTATGCTCGAGGAACTTTTCCGAATCGTCGCTCGCCAGCGCCTCGATCGTCTGCCGCAAGCCCCGGTAGGCCCGGCTTTCGCTCACCGCCGGCGCATCGGCCGTAACGGCGTCCTTGTATATGGCGTGCGCAGCGATGCCGTATTCCGCCACCTCGTGCATCTCGTGGGTGCGGATCTGGAGTTCGACCCGCTGGCTGCCCGGCCCGATGACGGTGGTGTGGATCGAGCGATAATCGTTCTGCTTCGGGGTCGAGATATAGTCCTTGAACCGGCCCGGCACGCTGGGCCACGTCGTGTGGGCGACGCCGACCGCGGCGTAGCAATCGGCGACCGTGTCGACGAGAATGCGAAAGCCGTAAATGTCGGACAGCTGCTCGAAAGCGATCGAGTGTCGCTCCATCTTTCGCCAGATCGAATAGGGCTGCTTCTGGCGGCCCTTGACCTCGACCTTGATGCCACGGCGCGCGAACTGGTCGGTGAGTTCCGCCGCGATGCGGGCGATGATCTCACCGTTCTTCGCCTTCATGCCCTCGAGGCGCGACACGATGAGCTCGTAGGCGTCCGGCATCAGCGCGCGAAAGGCGAGGTCCTCGAGTTCGTTTCGCATGCTCTGCATGCCCATGCGCCCGGCAAGCGGGGCATAGATGTCGAGGGTGTCCTCGGCGATTCGCGCGCGCTTGGCCTCCGGCATGAAATGGAGAGTGCGCATGTTGTGCAGGCGGTCGGCGAGCTTGACCAGCAGCACCCGGGCGTCGTCGGCGATGGCGAGCAGGAGCTTGCGGAAATTCTCGGCCTGCTGGGCGTGCCGGGTGACGAAATCGAGCTTGCCAAGCTTGGTCAGGCCGTCGACCAGCCCGCCGATTTCCTCGCTGAACGCGTTGTCGACGTCCTCGCGCGTAACCGTCGTGTCTTCGATCGTGTCGTGCAGCATCGCCGCGACAATGGTCGCATCGTCGACCTTGAACTCGGTCAGGATGGCCGCGACTTCGAGCGGGTGCGAGAAATAAGGATCGCCCGAGGCCCGCTTCTGGCTCCCGTGCGCCTTCATCGCGAACACATAGGCGCGATTCAGGAGATCCTCGTTGGTGTGAGGGTTGTAGCGGCGGACCCGGTCCACCAACTCGTATTGCCGCATCATCGCGTACAGCCGACCCTATCCGCGCCGCGCCGCCGAATTCGTCGTGGCGGGCGCTCATGCGGTTCAACCAGGACGGATCGGCGTGAGAAGCAGGGTGGAACGTCGGCGCCGGCTCACGCCGGTCCGGCTCCCGCCCTCGCGCATCAACGCGGGCCGAGCCGATCATCGGCCGCCAGGGGCGCACACGCAAGGGTTAAAGTTCAGGCGGATCGGGTCGCGCGGCGGCCCGCAAAGACGGCGAGCGCAGTACCCTTCGCCGCGCCGGCGACCGGCCAAAAAAAACCCCGGAGCTTTCGCTCCGGGGTTCATGGAGGTCAACTGATCTGAAAGCGATCAGAAGTAACGGGTGATGCGGAAGCCGGCCGGCGAAACCATCGCTGACGCCATGCCAGTCGCCCGGCACGAAGATCGCGCCGCCGGCCCCGCCCGTGTTGTACACGGTTCCGAGGAAGCCACTTCGGCGTTGCCTGGTTCGTGCTCTGATACATGAGCTCGAGGTCGAAGTTCAGGTTGTTGACCGGGTTCCAGCCGAGGTCGGCGCCGACCAGCCAAGTCGTCGCGGTCGGCGAGAGCGCGCCGGTGACGCCCGAGGCGACGGCGCATCCGACTGCGAAGAGGCCGCAGCCGCCGCCCTGATTGCTCCACTTCAACTGGCCGACCGACCCTTCGAGGTCGAGATAGAACTGCGGCGTGAAGTGATGCTCGATCAGGGCCGAGACCGACCATGCGGTCGGCTTCGACCACGAGTTGGTGAAGGGGTTGAAATAGGCGTCCGACATATACATCGACTGGCCGTTGCCGTTCACCTGGCCGTTCTCGCCCCACATCATGTCGGGGAGACCGGAGTACCAGACCGCGCTTTGGGTGTAGGAGCCGGTGATGAGGGCGTCATCGCCCGCGCCGAACGACGGCAGGTTGATCTTCACGCCAGCGTCAACGCCCCAACCGATCTGCTGGTGTTCAGCGTTGCATAGTGCAGCACTGTGCTGAGGCCAGCAAGACCGCATGACCCATCGACTAGGTTATATGGGGCGGCTGTAGGCGCTGTCGACCAGTTGACGTTATGGATCACGCCGGAGACCTGGGCCTCGCCCCAGCCCTGCTTGACGTGCAAGGCGCCGACGATGTCGGGCCACTTCTGGCCGCCGTAGTGGAGCTGCCCTCGGTCATGTCGGTGCCGCCGCCGGAGCCGCCGTTCTGGCCCTCCTGGCCCTGGCTCTGCGCCGCGATCGTCGCGGTGAAGCCGCCGCCGAACGACGCGGTATAGGCCAACAGGTCAGGCTCGTTGAAGCCCTTCTGGTCAGGTGAGGCGAAGTTCGCCCAGTTGTCGCCGCCGCCGGTGAACGAATAGAACGACTGCGCCTTACCGGCGGTGATGCCCGCCCAGGTCAGGTACCCGGTGTTGAGGTAGGTGGTGTTGATGTTGTCGAACCCGTTGCCCGCTTCAGAGTTGAGGTCGAAATGGCCGATCAGGGGCCCGTAGGCGGTGTTCGAGGCGATGTCGAACCCGAAGTTGGCGCGGGTCGTCCAGCCGACCTGAGTGCGATAGAACGTCGTGTTCGCCTGCGCGCCGCTGGCCTGAAGGAGCACGCGCTGGCTGACCTGCGGGTCGCTGAACGGGAATGCGGCGACGACCGCTCACGGACGCCAAACACGGTATGCCGGTGGAAGGGCTCGTGGCGGTCGTCAAGGCGATCCCGCCGCCGCACACCGGCCGCGTGCTCGCAGCCCGATCGAGCCGAAGTTGTACTGGGTGCTGAGGTTGCCGCCTTCGAACTGCGCGGTGATGTAGCCTGAGAACTTCACGCAGGTGTCTGATCCGGGCAGGGTCCAGCCGGTGATGCCGCCGACGTTGCAGACCTTGACGTATTCGACCGGCGCCGCCTTCTTGGTCGGAAGATCGGCCGCTTGCGCGCTGGCGACAGCGACGATGCCGGCCGCCGAACCGAGCAGTAGGCTCTTTATGAGCGTCATATGTGACCTCCAGTTAGACGTGGTGGGCGTTGGTTTTCTTCTCGCCTTCGACTTCCGCGGTCCGCTCCCGGACGGACATCGATCGAAAGCGATCAGCCCCCTCTTCCCGTTTGACCTTTCGATCGTCGCGCTTTGCCCCTGCAAATGCCCGCGATCGTCCGCGACCGGGAATTTCCCGCTCACCTCCCACACCATAGCTTCTCTAAATTTCGACACAATAACTTTTCTTCATAAATCCGGGTTCAGAGGCCGTTTCCTCGACGATGTTGCATAATTGCCACTCGATTTCGCCGCAGGTCCGCCGCAATCCGATTAATGGTGATAGCTCAGTTGGTTAGCTTCCAAATTTGACCCAGCGCCGGGTCCGCTGACCGGCCCCCTTGGCCCTGTCCCGCCAGCCCGACCCGCAGGCTCGAATGGTCAAGGGCCGAGCCAGTCGAGGCTTCGGTTGCTGGTTTCCGAGAGGGGAGGAGAGCCTGATTCGGCCTGATTCGAAGCCCGCCGCCCCTCAAAGCCGAAAACGAGATCCGGCGGCCGGTCCATGCCGCTCGCCTCCCGAGGCGAGGTGACCGTCCGATGACAGCCTCGTGGGCGGCTTCGCGGGAGCCCGGGGGATCGGGAAGCGTCGGCAGGACGTCGATCGCCGCGGCTTCTCGCCCGCGGCCCGCGGGTGCATTGAGGTTGAACGTCGCGCTGCGGGAGGCGCCGCGGTTCCGCTACGGTCGGCGCCTCTTTACTCGGCGCCTCTTTACTCTGGCTTTATTCCGGCTTCTGGGCGGCGCCGATCGCGATGCTCGCGAAGCCCCGCTCGGGCGCTCCTGGGAGCGGCCATCGGCCATTCTCTACGGCGCCGGCGAGGCCGCGCGCCGGGCGACCGAACCTCACGGCGGACAGTGAATCCCTGCCGCAAACAAAAAGCCCCGGAGCTTTCGCTCCGGGGTCCATGGAGGTCAACTGTTCGGCAGGCGATCAGAAGTAACGGGTGATGCGGAAGCCTGCCGGCGAAGCCGTCGCTGACGCCGTGCCAGTCGCCAGGAACGAAGAATTCGTTCGATTGGCCCTGGTTGTAGACGGTCCCCAGGAAGCCGCTCGGCGTCGCCTGGTTCGTGCTCTGGTACATCAGCTCGAGGTCGAAGTTCAGATTGTTGACCGGGTTCCAGCCGAGGTCCGCGCCGACCAGCCAGGTCGTTGCCGTCGGCGACAACGGGCCTTGCGCGAACTGCGCCAGGCCGCAGCCGAGGCCGTAGATGGAGCAGCCGCCGCCCTGATTGCTCCACTTCAGCTGGCCGACCGACGCTTCGAGATCGAGATAGAATTGCGGCGTGAAGTGGTGCTCGATCAGGGCCGAGACCGACCACGCGGTCGGCTTCGACCACGAGTTGGTTACGGGGTTGAAAAAGGCGTCCTGCATGAACATCGGCTGGCCGTTGCCGTTGACCTGGCCGTTCTCGCCCCACATCATGTCGGGGAGACCGGAGTACCAGACCGCGCTCTGGGTGTAAGCGCCGGTGATCAGGAAGTCGTCGCCGGCGCCGAATGACGGCAGGTTGATCTTCACGCCCGCGTCGATGCCCCAGCCGATCTGGTTTTCCTGAGCGTTGCAGGCCACACCGCCGCTGACGCCGCAGCCCGCAGACCCGCTGAGAAGGTTATATGGAGCGGCGTTGTATGCGGTGTCGTAGACGTTGACGTTGTGGATCACGCCGGAGACCTGCGCCTCGCCCCAGCCCTGCTTGACATGCAACGCGCCGACGACGTCCGGCCACTTCTGCCCGCCGAAGGTGATGAGCGACGGGCTTAAGCCGCCGATGTTGGCGAAATTCGGCGCGCCAAAATCGGTGCCGTTGTTGCCCGAGGCGCCAAACGCGTTCACCTGGCCCGGACTCTCCGCCGAGACCGTCGCGGTGAAGCCGCCGCCAAAGGATGCGGTATAGGCGAGGAGGGTAGGCTGGTTGTAGCCCTTCCGGTCGGGTGAGGCGAAGTTCGCCCAGTTGTCGCCGCCGCCGGTGAACGAGATAGAACGACTGCGCCTTACCGGCCGTGAGGCCCGCCCAGGTCAGGAAGCCGGTGTTGAGGTAGATGGCGTTGACGTTGTCGAACCCGTTGCCCGCTTCAGCATTGATATCGAAATGGCCGATCAGGGGGCCGTAGGCGGTGTTCGAGGCGATGTCGAACCCGAAATTGGCGCGGGTCGTCCAGCCGGTCTCATTGCGGTTGAAGGTCGTGTTGTTTTGAGCGGCGCTGGCCTGCAAGGAGGACCCGCTGGGTACGTTGGTGCAGAAGTCGAGCAGCCAGCAAATGCCCGCCAGAAGCGGCAGCCACGGCAGGCATTCTGCGGAACGCAGGCAGGAATTCGAGGCCGCCGCAGCCGCGTCTCCAATCGACCCGTAGTTGTACTGGGTGCTGAGGTTGCCGCCTTCGAACTGCGCGGTGATGTAACCTGAGAACTTCACGCAGGTGTCTGATCCCGGCAGGGTCCAGCCGGTGATGCCGCCGACGTTACAAACTTTGACGTATTCGACCGGCGCCGCCTTCTTCGTCGGAAGATCGGCCGCCTGCGCGCTGGCGACAGCGACGATGCCCGCCGCCGACCCCATGAGAATGCTCTTAATGAGCGTCATATGTGACCTCCTGTTCAACATTATCGGCGTCGGGTCGCCTGCCGCCTGACTGCCAATTCGTCCGGACGTCGGCGCGTTGCCCCAGCAAGTCGTCGAACCCGGCCGCGATCGGGAATCGCCCCCTCGCGCAGTCGACACTACGCTTATTGTCCCTGCACTCAACCAAGATTTGGCAATAAATCGCCAACTCAGCGCCATTATTCATGACATGTTGCAAATGCGACACAATTGCATGGCATTCTATATTTGATAAATCGTCATTTATAAATATTACTTTAGTCGTCATCCGCAGTTGGCGTAACAAATATACTACAATACACTAAATATAGTTTTATATTATGAGTTTTATAAATTATAATTTAGATCTTATACGACTGCCAATCGATCGGCTCGGGGGTCGATTATCTGTCAATTCGCCGCTAAGCCGAGAATATCAGCAAGAGGACGCCCAATACGCGCGTCGGTTCTTCACCGACCCCGCTGTCGACACGGCTTCAGAGGCGCGCCGCGGGCGGCGGAGCGCCAAAGCTTAAATCGCCGCACAGAAAAAGGCGCCTGAACCCCTGATTGGATTGTGTCGCGCGCAAAACCGCACACCCAGGGGCGGACCGGATAATGCGGGGTCCAAAAGCCCGGCGCCGGCCCTACCTGCTCCGTCCGGACTCCTGCGAGGGGCGGGCCTCGATGACCACGAACGCCTGCGCGAAGCCCTTCTCGTCGGTGATGGTGAGATGGATGACCGGCTCGGTTCCCCCCGGCAGGATCGCTTTCAGCCGCTCGGCCGCGCCGCCGGTCAGCCGCATGGTCGGCTGCCCGGAGGGAAGGTTGACCACGCCCATGTCGCGCCAGAACACGCCGCGTCTCAGGCCGGTGCCCAGCGCCTTGGCGCAGGCCTCCTTGGCGGCGAACCGCTTGGCGTACGAGGCGCCCCGTCCGGCCCGCCGCTCCGAGCGGCGCTGCTCGATCTCGGTGAAGCAACGGTCAATGAAGCGCTCGCCGAAGCGCTCAAGCGTTCTCTCGACGCGCTCGATGTCGCAGAGGTCGCTGCCGATCCCGATGATCACCGCCGCCGCTCCGCCGACGCCCGCCCCTCGGCCATCGCCAAGCGCATCGCCTTCACGGTTTCGGCGAGCCCGACGAAGATCGCTTCGCCAACGAGAAAATGGCCGATGTTGAGTTCGACGATCTGCGGCAGCGCGGCAATAAGGCGCGCTGTCTCGTAGTCGAGGCCGTGGCCGGCGTGACATTCGAGCCCAAGCGCCGCAGCCTCGGCGGCGGCGATCCTGAGGCGCCCGAATTCGTAGTCAACCTTGGCCGCGTCGCTGCGCGCCCGCGCGTCGCACCACGCACCGGTGTGCAACTCGACCACCGGACTTCCAAGTTCGGCGCTGGCCTTGAGCGCCTCGAACGACGGTTCGATAAACATCGAGACCCGGATTCCCGCGCGCGCCAGCTCGGCGACGTACGGCCTCAACGTCTTAAACCCGCCAACCACGTCGAGGCCCCCCTCGGTCGTGCGCTCGGTCCGCTTTTCAGGAACGATGCAGCAGGCATGCGGACGAACGCTGAGCGCGATGTCGAGCATGGCCTCGGTCGCCGCCATCTCGAAATTGAGCGGCTTCTCGATTGAAGCCTTGAGACGCCGCATGTCGTCGTCGTGAATGTGCCGGCGATCCTCGCGCAGATGCGCGGTGATTCCGTCGGCGCCGGCTTCGATCGCAAGCAGCGCCGCGCGCACGGGATCGGGAAGGGCGCCGCCGCGGGCGTTGCGCACGGTCGCGACGTGGTCCACGTTGACGCCGAGCCGCAACGTTGTCATGGGACTGCTCCCCTTCTGGTTGGGAACTTGGCTTGCGATCATGCCGCGCTGGCGGTCGCGCGGCTCCCCGGCTTGACTGGCGGGAGCGCCGCAAGCTCTGGCGGCAGCGCGTCGGGCGAATAAGCCGGAATGTCAAGCGTCGCGAGCGCGACGCGCCGCACGCCGAGATCCGCCTTGCCCCCGGACCGATCGATGAGGCAGGCGGCGCCGACGATAGTCCCCGGATGCTCGGCCAGCGCCTTCAGCGCCTCGCGCGAAGAGAGGCCGGTGGTGATGATGTCCTCGACCATCAGCACGCGCGCGCCCGGCGCAATCGAGAACCCGCGACGCAGCTTGAAGACTCCGTTCTCGCGCTCGACGAAGATCGCCTTCGCGCCGAGCCAGCGCGCCGTCTCGTAGCCCGGAACAATGCCCCCGAGCGCGGGCGACGCAACAATGTCGATTGGTCCGAACGTCTCGCGCGCCTTCGCGGCGAGCGCGCGGCAAAGACGTTCGGTGCGGGCCGGATCCTGGAAGACGAACATCTTCTGCAGGAACACCGGCGAGTGCAGCCCGGACGAGAGGATGAAATGCCCGGTTAGCAACGCTCCCGCGGCGCGAAACTCGTCAAGCGCCTCATCCGGGGTTAGCATTGGGCTCGTCATGTCTCCTCTTAGCAGGCCGCCGATCGGCGCGCCAAGACAACGCAGCTCAGGCCGCGGTGACCGCATGAGGCGCGATCGATGCCGGCAATAGCCAAACCCTTCGAGACCAAGGCCCTGGGCCTCGCGCCGGACGCGACGGCGCCGGACGGAACGGCAGTGCGCCTGCTGCTGAGTCTCGAGGGCGGAAGCATGGCGCATTTCGAATTGCCCGCGGGAGCCGTCTCGCATCCGGTGACCCATCGAACCGTCGAGGAAATCTGGTTCATTGTGAGCGGGCGGGGCAGCATTTGGCGCCGCCAGGACGACCTTGAACGGATCGAGGCTTTGAGCCCCGGCGTGTCCCTGACCATCCCACTCGGAACGGCGTTTCAGTTCCGCGCCGAGGCCGGCGCCCCGCTCTCCTTCGTCGCGATCACCATGCCCCCTTGGCCCGGCTCAGGCGAGGCCCTGCCGGTCCCTGGCCCATGGCCGCCGACGATCGCCGCGGGGCCCGCCTGAAGCGCTCTTGCGCCAACGCTCCCTCGCTGCTAGCGCACTGACGAAACGCGCCGCCGGTTTAGCTCAGCTGGTAGAGCAACGGTTTTGTAAACCGTGGGTCGGGGGTTCGAGTCCCTCAACCGGCACCAACAAAATAAATTACTTAACTCACAATGTACCCGCCGCTTTGACACCGTTGTGTCGCATATTGTACCCCTGACGGTGATATTTTTTAAGCGAAAAAGAGGAGGAC
Organism: uncultured Alphaproteobacteria bacterium; assembly: GCA_963761435.1. Classification (GTDB taxonomy): domain Bacteria; phylum Pseudomonadota; class Alphaproteobacteria; order Rhizobiales; family Beijerinckiaceae; genus Roseiarcus. The sequence goes on from CAVXHJ010000029.1 coordinate 60,626, forward strand.
GATATGCCCGAGAAAAACATGTATTTGCGCGGCGAGGTCTGGTGGTTGCGCTCGAAGGTCGCCGGGCACGACTGCCGCGAATCGCTCCACACGTCGGACGTTCGCGAAGCTCGCCGGTTCCGCGACAAGAGGCTGAAAGAGATCGAGGGCGAAGCTTGGCGCGGCAAGGCAAGGGTCGAATGGCGGGCGGCGGTCGTCCGGAGTGGATCGAGCACATCAAGGGGCAAGTGTCGGACTCGACGTTGAAGCGCTATGCGGTCAGCGTTGCTCAGGTGACGCCTTATCTTGAAGCGTTGAGCGTCGACAAGATTGACGCGAAGGTCATCGCGAGCCTCGTGCAGGCGCGTAGAAAGGCCGGGGCCACGCCCGCCACATGCAAGCGAGACCTGACGGCTATATCGTCCGTGCTGCGCTGTGCGCAGACCCTCGGGCAGCGGGAAGGCAATCCGGCGCTGGACCATGCCCGGCTCTTGCAGGAAAGACACGCGCCGATCGCCCTGCCGACCGACGACGCCATTGAGGCAGTTTGCACCGCCGCGTCGCCCGAGTTCGCCGCTTTCGTCGTCGCGGCTCGATTGACCGGCGCTCGGCAGGGCGAGCTTGTCGCCGTCAAATGGCCGGCCTTCAACGAGGCGGCGGCGACATTGGAGATCGTCGGGAAGGGATCGAAGCGAAGAACCATATCGCTGTCGCCTGCCGCGCTAACTCATATCAAGCGATTGGCGCGCCACGGCGCTCATATCTTCTGCGCTCGCGACGGAAAGCCGTTGACGAACGCCGCGTGGGACTTCCGCCGCGATCTCGCACAGGCTCGGCGCAAGACTGAGTTCCGACGATTTCGCTATCACGATTTGCGGCATCTCGCCGCCGTCGAAGATGCTTCGGTCAGGGACAGGCATCTACCGCGTCTCGCAGCACCTTGGGCATACCAGCGTCGAATTGACGCAAAGGGTCTATCTGAGCTTCCTGACGCCCGAGGAAGCAGACCGGGCGAAACTCGCCTAGCTCGATAGCCGATCGCTGCGACGTGGCGGCGACGTTCGGGAAGCAGCACGGCGACGTGCTGCGGGCGATCAACGACCGCTCGATCGCCGAAAGGCCGACGCCGCCGTCAACCTCCGGCCCCATCGTTAGGGACCGAATGCGCCGATCGCTGCGGAAAGTGGGGAAGGCGGACGAACGCTGAGACACTTCGTTTATAAGGCGATCAAACAGGAAATTAGCCCTTTGTATCAAGGTAATAGCTACAATATGAAGCCTTGGCTTAAACATTACAAATGCGCCCGTGTTCACGATTTGTCTTGCATTTGCGCTCGAAAAAGCGTTATTATGAAGTTCTGTGATGGGGGACGTGCGCCCAATTATCACGGTCGTTCACCGGCTTTAAGGCCGGTTTTTTTATGCTCGCGACCGTGGAACGCGACGCCTCGCGTGCGCCGCTCTTGCGCTGTGAACGCGACTTCATGGACTCCGCTCTCGAATGGCTTTCGTACCTCGGCGACGAGTTGGAGGCCGTGCGCAAGACGTTCGTCGCTTGGCTGAAGGGGAAGGCTGCGGGCCACGGCACCATGAAGGCATGGCAAGGCCGATAATGGCGTGCTGAACGGCTCCGTCGCTCATGCTCGCAAGCGCTCAATCCCGGCCGCTTCGATAAGCCTCTCCGCAAAGCCGCGTAGGCCGCTTCCATTTCCTATCCAGAGCCGAGCGCGCCTTCATGGGCGCCGCTTCTTTTGCTTCCCGATCAATCTCGATCAACCCCGACCTTTCCCGAAAGGAGGCCGTTATAAATCAGTCACCCTACTTCACCAAGCGTGAGGCGTCCGAATATCTAAGATGCACTGAGCGCCACGTCGACAGATTGCGACAAGCCGGCCGGCTCCAAACCGTCAAGCTCGCCGGCTCGGCGAAGGCGGTTCGTTTCCGCCGCGAGGCCATTGAAGCGCTGGCCCGATGAGCCACCGGCCGCAGTTTCGTTCGCGTCTGAAGCCAAGCGACCGCGATTGCGCTTGCGGACGAATGCAAGTCTTCGCAAGCTGTTTTAGTCAACTCCTATCGTCGAAGCCGCTCTTGCGGCCTGATCCCATCCGATCACCTATCGCCGCATGTCGCTCATGTGGTGCGGCCCGTCGCCTTTCCTCGTTGAGCAGGTGAGGTTTTAGCACGAATAAGTCAACGAGTGAGATCTTATGCTGAATGAAGTTCTACCCTCCGTCGCGTTCGTAGCGCCGGCCGCAGAAACCTATCAACTGGAACCGGCCGCGCGCTATCGCGAGAGCGTGACCGAAGATGAAGCCGCCGTCGCATTCGCGAAAGCTTACGCTGGGCAAATCCGTTTCGATCACTACGCGCAAGTCATGGTTCTACTGGACCGGCTCACATTGGAAACCAGACACAGACGCAAGCGTTCCGGCGCTGGCGCAACAATTCGTCCGCAGCTTGTCGGGCCACGCTAACGGCAAGGCAAAAGACGCAATGGGCCGCGTCTCATTCTCCGAGCGGGTCGAAAGAGCAGCGACGAAAGATCGCGCCCTTGCGGCTGACGAGAGCAAATGGGACACGGATCATTTCAAGCTCGGAACGCCTGACGGGACAGTCAACCTGAAATCAGGAATCCTTCGCGCCGTCAAACTCTGCCGATATGATCAGCAAGACAACTCTACTGTGGCGACGGCGAGGACCGAGGACTGTCCGCGCTGGCATAGCTTCCTTGACGAAGCGACGTGCGGCGACGCCGAACTTATCAGGTTCCTGAAACAGTTCTGCGGCTACAGCCTGACCGGCTCTATTCGCGAGCACGCGCTGGCCTTCGTTCATGGCGACGGCGGCAATGGCAAGAGCGTGTTCATCAACATTATCAGCGCCATCCTGAAAGACTACGCCGTCACATGCGGAATGGAGACCCTGACCGCCACGAAGAACGCGCGCCACGACTGTGAGATCGCGACGCTGAAGGGCTCACGGCTCGCCTTCGCGACCGAGACCGAGGAAGGTAAGGGTTGGGCTGAGGCTCGCCTAAAGAAGCTCACAGGCGGCGAGCGGCTTCCGGCGCAATGAGATGCACGGCAACCCGTTCAACTTCAATCCGACATTTAAGCTGTTGGTTATCGGGAATCACGAACCGGAGCTTCGCACGGTCAACGCGGCCATCCGGCGCGAATTCCGCGTGATCGAGTTCAAGCACAAGCCGGCGAACGTCGATCCGTTGCTTGAGGACAAGTTGCGATCCGAGGCTCCGGGGATTCTCCGCTGGATGATAAACGGCGCCCTCGACTGGCAGAGCGAAGGGCTTGATCATGCCGAAGTCAGTTCGGCTCGCGACTGACGATTATCTCGCCGGGCAGGACACATTCGGCAACTGGCTCAATGAGTGCTGCGAGAGCGGGCCAGCGCTTCGCGAGGCTGGCGGCAAACTGCGGGAGTCTTTGGGAAGCGTTCGCCAAGAGCAACGGTGACGATCCCGGCAGCGCCAAAGGCTTCGCGGCGAAGCTCAAGAAGCGACACTACGATCTCAAGAGGGGAGTCGGACGCGCGATATTTTCTCGGTACTGCGGCTCAAAGTCGCCAATGACACATGACACATAGTGACGGGTCTATGCCTATATTCACTTCTAGTTTTCCCCTAGCGTGAAAATAGAGGAAGAAAGCGTCACCAAGCGTCATCCGTCATTGCTCTTTTAGCCGGCGCCATTCGCACCGGCTGGCCCGCCCTTTCCAGATGCTGCGCGGGAGAGAGCCGATTATTTTGTCTTTGCGGCGCCCCGCACTCATCCCCTCGATTGGCGCGAAGGGACAATATGCCCTGCCGAGCTTCTCACCGAGAGGCGCAGACAGGCGTCCGACCCGCCCGCTACGCATCCCCGCTCTGAAGTGCAACTCCTGCCTCCTGAGCCATCTGCGTCGCCTCTGCTTGCTCGATAAACAGGTCCGAGGCGAAGCCGAGAGGCCGACAAGATCGGCATGAGCGCCGACCGGGCCGCCCCGCAGACGATCCCCCGCGGACCCAATTCACTGAAGGCCGCACAAACACTCGACTTCGCGCGCGAGGGCGAGGCTAGAGAGACAAGTCATCCGCTCGGCAGAGCATCATATACGAAAAAAGGAATACATCATGTGAGCACAGCCTAAGCACCGCGTTTCCAAGCGCCGCCGAGCAAAGGCGCTCAACGTCCTAGCCGCCGTCGTCGGCGATAAATCGCCTGAACTTGGTCCAAGTCACCGCCGCGCGGACGCTTGTTCTGGACGATCCCGAGCAGGATGAGATCGAGCGCGATCCTGACGCTCCCCGGACCTACGTGATTCTGCGCGACAACGGCCGGCAAGCCGACGTTCGCTATGGCCTATATGCCGAGGATCAGGTCGTCGTGATAACCCGCCCGGCTTTCCCTCGGAAATCCAGCCGGAAGCGTTTTACGCCGATGTTGCGAAGCCGATCGGCGTCATCGCCCGTCACCGCGTCCGGGCATTGCCAGCGCGAGAGGTCGAGCCAGTGATCCGCATCGAGACGATCGCGCTCGAGCCGGTCAAGGCCGCTGCGTCTAACGCCCCGTCTAACAGGATCGAAAATGTTAGACGCCCGGCCGCCACGTCCATTCGGTCGACACGCGAGAGCTACAACGCTTATCAGCGCCGGTTGATGGCGGCGCGGCGCGCACTCGCGAAGGTCGATCAAGCAAGACTGGCGACGGCGCCGAGGCCGACGCCGAGATCGAGCGCCGGCGCCCGGCGATCAAGTGAGCGACATAGCTCACTAGGCGGCGCGCTTGGCGACCTTGGCAATCGTGGCCCGCCTGCATCCGGTCGCGGCTTGGATGGCGGACCATGACAGCCGGCGCGCAGCATCCCGGCGATGCCAGCGTTGCGGTCGGTATCCTCGCGGCCGCCCGCGATAAGCGCCTTCGGGCTTCGCCTTGGCGATCCCTTGCGCCTGCCGTCGGCGCCGATCCTCATAGTCTTTGCGCGCGACGGCGGCGAGCATGTCGAGCAGCATCGCATTGATGGCGCGCGAACATGCGGCCGGTGAACTCATCGGCCGGCGCCGCAAGTTGCCAGCTTGTCGGCAGGTCGAGCGCGACGACTGCGGACCTGCTTGCGTCCAGTTCGGCGCGGAGCTTCCGCCAGTCGGCAGTCGGTCAGGCGCGAGAGGCGGTCGACTTGCTCGATCAGGAGCACGTCGCCCGGCCTGCGAGTCGGCGAGGAGCCGGAATAGCTCCGGCCGCGCAAGCTTCGCGCCGGACTCATTCTCGACGAAGATTCCCACGATCGGCAGGCCGCGCTCGGCGGCGAAGGCTTCGATTTGCTCGCGGGCGCGGCTCGCGTCCTGTTCGACGGTGGTGGCGCGGAGATAAGCTCTGGCATGCATGTCGGAAACCCTTCGGTTCGCTTTGAGTGGTTTCCTTATATCAGTTCTGTTTTGAGTTGTCAAGCGGGATTTATTGAACCACTTTCGCCTAGTCTCCTCGGGAGTACACCAAACTACACCGGCGCCAGAAGCATGGCTTATGGGAGAATTTCACGAATGGCCTTCAATCCCGACCATTGTGCCGCTTGCGGCTCCGTTGGCGAAGTTCACCAACACCATCTAGTCCCGCGAGCGTGCGACGGCGACTTTCTGCCGACCGTCTTTCTATGCCTCGCCTGTCACGGCGCGGTGCATGATCGCCGGTTCGATCCGAGCGCCAGAGCCTTACAGCGCGACGGGATTGCCATCGCCAAATTCCTCGACAAGTACCAAGGTCGGGCCGAAGACACAGCCCGCAACGATGCAATCGCCGGCATGTTGAAGGCCGGTTCGTCGTATTCCAAAATTCAGGCCGCGTTCGGTTGCTCCCGCGCCACGATCGCCAAGGTAACGAAGCGAGGCAAGCAATCGGCTTCCCCACCCTGCCGATCGCCCCGCGCTAGGGCGCCAGACCATTGAGGCAAGCTCGCCCATGTCCACTAGGGTCTAGGCTTGACCCAGCATAGTGTACAAAAGCCTGTTTCGGCCCTATTGGACGCTGTTTCGAGGCTTGCTCGGACAGTGTTCGTTAATCCTGCCCTATTGGACACGCTGGCACGGCTCGCACGTTCACAGCGCAAGCCGCACGCTGGCAAGTCTGAGCACGGCGCTAGCATCGCAGCCGATCGAGGCTAGGGCCGTCAGCGAGCCCGCTATGAGCCGGCGCGAGCCGCGAGCGTACTGCGCCGCAGAATTAAGTCGGCCGCGCCTCGACCGCCCCGCCGCCTCCCCTCCAAATTTTTCAACTAAAAGGTCGACCGTTTCTCCGTAAATTTTGGAGGCGGAGCAATCTCGGCCCGGCCCCGTAGAAGCCGCCGTAAAAGCATATGGGCGGTAGCCGTAGCCATAGAAGCCGCCGTTCGCGAGCACGCTACGTCGACTTGTTTGAACCTTGGCCGAACGGCCCTTCGATCCCTCGTCCCCGCGCCCGTTTTTTCGGCCCGCTGGTCAGCGCCTCTCTCACTCTTTGCAAGGATCAACTTTGAAACACACGATCACAATCCGCGCCGCAGACCGCGAGGGCGAATACTCCGTCGACTACAACGGCTCGCCCATCGTCACTGATTCGGCTCGGCCAATTCGCGAGGCCGCCGAATCGCTGCGCTCAAATGGCGCGGACGACCACGATCTTTTGCTCGTCACCGGCGCTTGCGCCACCTTCCTGCCCGTCTCGATCTTCTCAATTCTCAAACCACGATCCAAGGCGCTGCGATCGGACATCGAGCGCCAATTTCGCCACTGCAATTCCGCGCCGCTGTGGCGCTGAACGTCGCCCCAATGCGGCAATCCAGAGGACTAAAAGAATCACAATGCCAAAATTTCAACCAAATGCACCCCTCTCGCCGAATTCGCCTGCGGCTCAAGGAAGCCATCGCCGCGCGCGCCGACGCTGACTCCAAGCTCGCCGCCCTCACCGCCGCGATTGCGAAACTCGAATGCGAGGTTGCAGCGGTCGAACCCGCCGAAAGCGTACTGGCGCGAATGCAAGCCGCGAACGCTGAACGAATGTTGACTTGGGCAGACGCCGGGGATGGCTCTTCCCCGCCCGCCGTTGATGAACCCGAGTTCACCGCAGCGACTAAAGCTCTCAACTCCGCCCGAGCTTCGGCCGCCGCTGCGGCGCAGGCAAAGGCGTCTCTCGAAGCCCGCTACGTCTCGATCGCCAATAGCGTTCCGTCGATTGAGGCCGCAATCAGCGTGGCAGTCGCGGAAGTCATCGAAGAAGCCTCAGCGCCGCTCATTGAGCAGGCGGTCGAAGCCGCCCGCCTACTTGCACAACTGCAAGAGCGCGTCGTGCAGGGCGTCGACACCGTTCGGACCCTCTCGACCTCGCTAAGTCCAAGCTCGCCTGCCATGTTGGCGGCGACGGCGACGCTCGGCCGCGTTGCGACCTCGATGGGCGCAGTTTTTGAGCCTCGGCCAGACATAGCCTCGGCCACCGCGAGCCGCACCGCATGGAACGTCTTGGTCGCAGAACTCCGAGTCGATCCAGCAGCCATGTTGGAGGCCGCATGATGGTCGACGAATACAAATTCGGTCACGCCGACGCCCGCGCCACGCCGGAGTATATCAAATCGCTCGGCATCGGCGCGGCGCTTACGACTGGAAACATCAGCAAGCTGGCCTCCGCCGTTGAGGCGCTCGACGGTGTTCTCGCAGAAATCGCCGCTCGGATCACGAAGCTCGAAAAACAGCGCAACGATGACGCGAAGACACGAGCTTGGGAAGTCGTCAGGTGACCGCCTCCGTTCCGAAGACTGATTTCAAATCATTGATCTCGGCGATCGAAGCCAATGATGAGAAGGCAATCGAGGCGGAGGCCACTTGCCTCGCCCGCCGTGTGATCGCAACCAAAGCCAAACCCAGAAAATCGCGGTCGCAATTCGCGCCGCCGAAAGAACGAAAGCATACTCGAAATGACAACTGAGAAGCTGATCCGAATGATTGGATCAAACGTCACGGAAGCAAGTTTTGCGGGCCAACGCTTCGAGCCGCACGACGACGGCGCCTTCAAAATCCCAGAGTCGGCAGTCACTCAGGGCCTCCTAGCCGGCCTCGTAGTCGCGCCCGAGCCGGCCGCCGTTCCCGCCCGCACCGCCCAACTATTCGTTGGCCTCATGTCGGAGACAGTGATGGTAGATGTCTCTGACCTTGAGAGCCGGCTTCGACTGCTAGAGCTGAGCGACTGGACGCGCCATCACGGCATTGGCTACGCGCGGTTCGTTGACTCGGCCGGCGACGTGCATACGCTTGACAAAGCCGAGGCGGTGAACGTTGTCGCCGCCGCCCGGCGCGCACCAGCACGCTGTTTGACAACTCCGCCGTCTCATCCTTCGATGCGGCGTGATGGCGCCGGCGGGTTTGTCCTTGGGCCTGCCGGCTGCCTGCCATTGTCGATCAGCGCCGACGCCATCGAAAGGTTCTCCGTCCTGATCGACCCCGCCCGCGCTTGTTTTCTGACCATTCGAGCGCGGGCGGCCACCTCAAGCATTTTCAAAACCGAAAGATCACAATGAGTAACGGCGAACCGCCGGCCGCTTTCCTGACTGAAATGGAAGCGAGACGACACTTCAAAATCTCCGAACGCGATCTTCGACGCGCCATTGGTTACCACTACGTGCAGTTTCCAATCGTCCCCGGATATGGACGCATGATCGTTAGAAGCGACCTTGAAAAATTCATGGCGACTTATGGTCGAACCAGGCCGCCTCGCCACCAACAACCAAAAGGCAAGAAATGATTCTGAATCCCAACGCGCCGCCCGCACTCGTTGCCGCGATCCTCGGCCCGTCGCCTGCCGTTCGCGTCGCAATCCTCGGCCCCATGCACAGGCTGGCGCGAAACTTCACCCCGTTCACTCCGAAGGCCGCGATTGCCGCCGCCGCTGTCAAAGGAAATAACTGATGGTTACGTTGTCCAACGTTAACGCCGGCCCGGCGCCGACTCTCGTCGACGAAGCGCCGCCCGCCGCCGCCACGGCGCCCGCGTCCCGCTTCAGCAAGGTACAAGTTCACGATGAAAGAACTGCGACCGCCGTGGACTCCCGCGGGCGCGCTATCAAGGTTCGCAAATTGTCCGCACTCGATCGCGTCAGATTGTTCCGCGCTCTCGGCGCAACCGATAGCGAGAACAAAATCCTTCAGACATATGCCGCGACCGCCGCCGCCGTGACGGAACTCGACGGCGCGCCAGTCCCATTTCCGTCGACATCGCTGCAACTGGACGCGCTGATAGGCCGACTTGATGAGACGGGTTTAGAGGCTGCCGTGCGAGCGCTCATCGCCGTTTCCATTGACCAAGACGAAGTGGCCGCCGAAGCCAAGGGTTTCTGACGCGCACGCCACTGCGACAAATCGCCCATTTGGTTCGCAACGGCCTAACCCTCGCCGAAGTCGAGTCCATGTCAGAAAGTGAAATTCTGGCGTGGACCGTCGCCATCGGCGAGAGTCAGGGAGGCGAATTTGATTTCGAGGCGATGCAGTGGCGGCAAGTCGCCAACCGATGAAATTGAAAGCATCTCAAAAATGATTGGAATTACGCAATGACTGTCCTCGCTGGCGAAGTGGGCGCCGTATTCGCCATAGAGAATCGCGCAAGCGCGACGCTCAAGAGATTGATGGACGAATTTTATGCGCTTCAGGTTTCGATAGAAAAAGTCCAAACATCTATGCGGTCGCTGTCGACCTCGCCGGGCGGAATGACGGCGTTGGAGTCGCAGATGACGAAGATCGCGCAAGCTGCGGCGACGGTCGGCGATGAGACTGCGGCGGCCTTCATAAAAATCGACGCCTCTGCCGACAAAGCCGCTGTGAGCATGGCCCGCGTCGCCGACGCGATGAAGGGCATCAGCGCGGAGGCGAAAGCTGTCGGCGGATCGAGCGTCGTGCTCGGCGCAGCTGGCGGCGGCCGCGGTCGCGGCGGCATGTTCCACGTTCGAGGCCCAGGCGCTTCTCTGCCCGGCGGGTCGCACATTACCGCGAGCGGCGGCGATGGCTTCTGGGGCTGGATCGCCGCAGCCGCGGCCGCAGTCGGCGTCAAAGACATTTTCCAAGCCGGTGGCGATCTTGAGACGCAGAAAAAGTTGCTCTCCGACAAGCTCGGCAGTCGCGGCTCGCAGTCCGACATTGACGGCGCCGTCGCCGCGGCATTGCGGTACTCGACCGACTCAACGGCTGGCGTCATCGGAACCACGCCCTCGGAGAACCTGAAAGGCATCCGCGAGCTTGTGTCAGTCACGCCAACGCTCGCGGACGCGGAGGCGCTGTACGGCCCCATGATGCGTGTCTCAAAGGCGCTTGAGGAACTGAGCGGCGGCAAAAAGAAGGCCGACGAAACCATGCCCATTCTGGCCAAGGCGCTCGAAAACCTTGGCGGCGGAATCGATCCTGTCACCCATCAACTCGATCCGGCGCGGATGCAGCGGGCTACCGACGAAGCGTTGAAAACCATCATCGCAGGCGGCGGCTTCATTGACGCCCAAGCGCTCTTTGGCCTCGCGAAACAGGCCGGCGGAATGGGGCGACTCAGCGAGCCGGGCAAGCTGTTCGACGAAGTCATTACGTCGCTGATCGACATGGGCGGACCGCGCACCGGCACAGCCTTGTCCGCAACCGGCCGTCAGTTCCTCGGCGACAAGATGACAGTCCAGACCGCGCAGGAATTGACCGACCTTGGCCTTCTGCCCGAAGGCGGGTGGCGGAAGGCTGGCGGCACCGGAATCACGATGAATCCGGGAGTCGACATCAAAGGCGTGGATCAAATCAAATCGGGCGACATCGCGGGATGGTTTGTCAACACCATTGCGCCAGCGATCGAGGCAAAGTTCGGCTCCGGCATGTCGACCGCGGACCTGAATTCAAGAGTCGTCAAAAATGTTTGGGCAGCAAACCGGACAGCGGCTCGCGCTCATGTTCCTCGCGAACGAAGCCCAACGCCAACGCGACGTTGCGATCAAAAATGAAGTCGACCCGTCCGGCGCCTATCAGGGCATGATCGACAAAGACTTCGGCGCCAACGTAGGCAACCTTGGCTCGGCGATCGTTGGCTTTGCTCAGATCGTGGGCGCCGCGAACATCCCGGCCGCGATCCTGGGATTGCAACTGATAACCAACGCGGTTCACGGCTTGACGAATCTCGCCGCCCAAATTCCGACAGCGGCGCAGATCGCCGACAATCCCGTTGCGCATTTCAACGAGGCGGCGGGCGCCGCGATATGGAACGCGATCCAAAAATTCGACAACGCGATCCACGGCAAAGCGTTCGGCGGCGGTGCGCAGGCCGCGCCGATCGCCCCACGTCCCGAACGTCAAGGTCGATGTCTTCGTTGACAACGAACTAATCGCCTCGCAAATCGAGAGGATGGTCGAGGTCGGCCCTCCGCCTTCCCGGCTCGTCGGCCGGCGTTGACGGCGGCGCGAACCACATGCCTCCCGACGCCTACAATTTTTAGCCGGTCCACGACGCCGACGAAATAATGTCGGAGATTGTCGCCAAGCAACTCGTCGAGCACCTAGAGCGATCGGGATATCGTCGTTATGAAGAAACCGCCAGCCGTCGGGCGCGGCGCTCGCGCGCGGATTCCTAGTTTAACAGACGCTGCGTTCGATATCTCGAATTTGTATTCTATTTTGTTCAGGTATTGTTTTGATGATCTCCTGCACGGACTGCGCGAGATATGGGGTGGGCGAGATAAATACGAAACCACCCTTGGTCATTGACTTTACTTCAGAATACCACCCTTCAGACCCAAGCTTGATATAAACCCAAAACGTTCTACCTCTTAAGCAATGCGAGCAGTTTACATAGGCGCTTCCAAAGATTAAGTCTCCGGCCTTAACCAGCGGAACTATTTGCGGGCGCGAAAATAGTGCGATGGGTAGGGTTGAGCCTTTGGGCGCGAGAAAATCTAGTGCAGCGGCCGGAATTGGCAATGGATTGTGGCTATTTGGATTGTCAACATCCCAAACGGCTAAAGCCCAATTTACGTTTTCTGCAACGACGTTAGACAGAATTCTGGATTTGAATGTCTAACTCTTTCGGCCCGACGAAGCGCAGCGTTATGTCTGGATACTCGACGCCGGGGGCGAGAAAAAAGAATGCGAACGCCGCAATCCCGAAAACACCGCTCACACATAAGCCGACATGTCTTGCACGGCGAGGCATGTCGCGCCGATCCGTACGGCGCAAATCCAAAGAAAAGACTTACGGCCATAGCAAGAATGGCAAGAAACAGAGCTAAACCTTGTTGGAGCGTCCATCCCTTGGCGCGGACCCCTTTCAGCCGGGTAAGAGGGAATGATCGCGCCGACGGGAGTTGAACCCGCAGCCTCTCCGGCTGTATGGTCGTGGTGCGAAGCACGAGAATACATCGAAACCGAAGCGCTCGATCCATCGAGCTGCGGCGCTGACGGGTGGCTATAGCGGAGACAGCCCCCCGGCAATTCCACTAATGAGATGAATTAGGGTCCGGACCCATAAAGTGGTTGGCATGATGTCCGGCTTGTGATTCACGGCTTCCGAAAGGAAGCGCTGATGAATCGGGACCATTTCTGGCTGACGGACGATCAGTTTTCGAAGATCGAGCCGCATTTGCCGACGGACACGCGAGGCAAGGCGCGGGTGGACGATCGTCGGGTGATCAGCGGGATCATCAATGTGTTGAGGTCCGGCGGTCGCTGGATCGACGCTCCACCAGAATACGGGCCGAGGAAAACCCTCTACAACCGCTATGTCCGCTGGGCGGCAAGAGGCGTCTGGGTCGACTTGTTCCACGCGCTTGCGCAGGCCGGAGGGCCGCCCGAGCAAGTCTTGATCGACAGCTCCGCCGTGAAGGCCCATCGCTCGGCTTCGGGCGGAAAAGGGGGAGAAAAACCAGGCGATCGGTCGCTCGCGCGGGGGACGGACGACCAAAATCCATGCGTTGACGGACGCACAATGCCGTCCGCTCTCGTTCACACTCACAGGCGGCCAAGTCGCCGATTGCCGTGCGGGCGCGGAACTTTTGGCGCGGCTCCCGCCTTGCCAAATCCTGCACGCGGACAAGGGTTACGACTCGAACGCAATCCGCAGGCAAGTCGAGGGGCGCGGCGCGATCCCCAACATTCCGCCCAAAGCCAATCGCAAGTGGAAGAATTGCTTCTCGCCGTTCCTCTATCGAGCGCGCAACGCCATCGAGCGCATGTTCTGCCGCTTGAAAGACTTCAGGCGAGTAGCCACGCGCTATGACCGAAACGCCGCCAATTTCCTCGCCGCAGTCTGCATCGCCGCAACCGTCAGCTACTGGTTATGAGTCCGGACCCTAGGAACGCCCAAATCGCACTAATAAAGATCGCGGTGCGGTGCGGAATTAACCACGAATTCATAACGGCGGCGCGAATTGATCTTTTGTCAAATTCTGACAAAGCGAGCTTCGTTGCGCGTACCGTCATCGGCTCGATAGTCGTTCCAAGCGCCTCCACAAATAAGTTGAGTTAGAGACCAACTCACACTCTCGCCAGCTCGCAGGATCACGTCGCTGTAGCTCTCGCCCGGCTCGCGCATCTGACCGAAGTCGATCGACGAACTTGCGATCGAGCCAGATGCGAATGAGGCCGTCGCCACCCGGCGCCGGCGCGTCATCTATCCGGGGTAACAGCGACGCCTTGATAGCCTCGTGGGCCTCGGCGGTAATTGTGATCGCGACCATGACTCTAAACTGGCCAATCGCCGCGCTGTTCCTGAGTGATTCTGCGATCCAGCGTGCTAGTCCAGCGGCCGTTTGAGCCTCACACCCACCCCGTCACCGCTCTCGACAAAGATCACGCCCGCTTCTTCCAGCGCCGAGCGCATCGCCTGAACGGTTCGCGGCTTCATTACCTCGCCGGCCTCGAATCTCGTCACGGCGTCCTCGCCGACCTGCGACATGCGCGCCAAGTCTCGCACGCCCCATTCGAGCATCGCCCGCGCCGCTCTGCATTGTACGGCCATCATTGTACGGCCATCGTCGGTTCAGAGTCCTGAGCGAGTGTACACCAGACCCAGCGGCTCGCCGCGTGCGGTTTTCGTTTGCAAGCTGATGCAAGCGCGCTTGCAAGTCACTTGCGAAATCGGCGGCGCACTCTAAACAATTCAACGGTCTACGCCGCACTATCCGCTTGCATTTTCCCGCAAGCGCAGTGCAAGCGTAACTATTTGATAAATCACGAGAAAAGTCTTGATCGTCGCGCGGCGATGTCGTATCGTTCTGGCGTAGAATGGAGGACGATATGAACGCCGAAGCATTGCTTGAAGGACTCGCCGCGCAGCGCGAAGCCGCCATCGCCCGATACGATTTCGGCGGCGGATCGAATGACGACAGTCGAGGCACTGACGGCCGCGATGGCCGCCCTTCGGACGCCATCGCCGACCGGCGCGCAAATCAAGCTGTACGCCCTAGCCCGCGATACGCCGATCACGGCTCGGTTTGTCGAGGAAATGACGGACAGCGACAGAGCGCTTGCGGCCAGCGTCATGCGGGACATGCTCGCCCTCGCCTGATACGCGCCCGCCGATCGTCAAGCGCCGCATACCATCGTCGATCATCGGAAACGAAGCGCCGCGGGCTGAATAGAGCGCGGGCGATTTTGCGCCGAGCCGTGCATTGTGCTGCGACTGCGGACGATACGTAGCAGGTTGGCGTCGTGTTAGTATGGCAGGTCCTCAAGAAGAGGCGCCAGCGGGAAGGAAAACGCCATGCCGGTCTACGTCACGCTTCTCCGGTTCACCGAGAGAGGGATTCACCACGTCAAGGACACGGTCAAACGGTCGGAGGCATACAGGAAACGAGCCAAGAAGCACCGCGCGACCGTCAAGGAGATCATCTGGACCCAAGGCGCGCACGACATTGTAACGATTGTCGAGGCCCCCGACGACGAAACGGCTTCGGCCTTCATCTTGAGCGCGGATGAACTTGGCAATGTTCGCAGCGAGACCCTGCGCGGCTTCACGGCTGCCGAAATGGAAAAATTACTCGCCAAGGTCGACTAGCGACTTGTCGTGTCGCCCGCTTCGGTTCGCCGCGGCGGGCGTTTTCATTTTGCCGGTCACGGCAGAAGCGCCGCGGCTGGTAGAGGCCGCGCATCCTCGCCAGCCGGTCGACGAAGCTTTCGATAGAGCCAGATTCGGACATTGCCCCGACCGTCCGGCCGGGCCGGCGACGAGCTCCGAGGCTGGCAGCGTGGCCCGAATGGCCCAATAGGCTTCCGCTGTGATCGAGATCGCGATCATCGCCTCGCCAGCTTGACTCCAGCATCGGGCAGGAACTCGACGCCAGCGGATTCCAGCGCGGCCTTGATGGCGTCGACCGTGCGGGGTTTCAACGGCGCTCCGCCCTCGAAGCGTACGATCGTATCCGTCGCGACGCTCACCTTCGGGTTGTGGTTCCATAGGATCGCCGTCTTTTCGGCAGATGACGGGACCGCGAAAGCTATGGAGACGCCTCATGTTCGCAGTCATTCGTCACTACCAGTTTAATCCAAAGGACAGTGCGGAGATCTGACCGCCGGGTACGCTTGGACTTCGTGCCAATCATCAAGAAGGCGAAGGGCTTCGTGCGCTACTATTGGCTTGACACTGGGAAGGGCGAGGGCGCGTCCCTCGGGGTCTTTAATGACAAAGCTGGCGCTGATAAGTCGGTGCATCTAGCTGCGGACTACGTACGAGAGCATCTATCTAAACTTCTCACTCAGAAACCCGAGATTATCGAAGGGCCAATCAAGGCGCACGATTGAGCGCCAAACGGCGCTCGTTGCTCGGACCTGAAACAGAAAGGCCGCCTCGCGGTGGCCCATCCGATCTTCGATGTAGTGACGGGTCAGACCGCGATCGACCGGGGCTTGCGCGATTTCCGATAACCGACGTATCCAAGCCCCGCGAAGCCGAGCAGCATCATCGCCCAGGTGGAGGGCTCGGGAACCGGCGCCGGTAGAGCGGAGGAAACGGTCAGGAAGGCGACATAGTCCTGTCCCGCGACTAGACTGATATTTGGAAGCGTGTTGACGTTCGCGTCGAAACCGCCGACGTTACTCACAAAAGACGCTTGTTCGTGCAGCAATGTAACCGGTACGTCGCCAATCGGGTCCCACGTTGCAAGAACAAATGTAGCGTTCGTCCCTGGCAACGTGTTTTGGATGACGAAGTCAAACTCGCTCAAGGTCGCATTGTCCGGGGCGACGAACCACTCACCGTAGCTCGTTGTTTCCGGCTCGCCGAACGAACCGATAACGCCGTTGTCTGCTGTGTTCGAGAAGCTACCGGCTGCGCCAAGGTTCGCACTATAGACCATGTAGTCGCTGAATGAGGACAAATCAGTCCAAGGACCATTGCTAAATGGGTTGCCGCCCAAAGAATTTAGAAAGACTGCGCCGCCGCCTAAACCACCGCTCTCGGAACTGAGCGCCCAGCTGGACAGGGAGACGGCATTGGTAACGTAGTCCGCCCGCGCCTCGCCCGCATTGGCGAGCAAAAACACCGCGGCGGCGCACAAGGGTTATGCGATTGGTCTTAATTCCCGTCATTTTTGTCCCCCAAAAAATAATTCAGGATTTCGGGCCGACGCCGCCGCACTCTCGGCCAAATCAGGGGTTAAGTCAATTCGCCGGTTGGGGGAGCCGCTGGCTATGGCCTGGACGCGGTCGCCACCAAAGGGCGCAAGCAATTGCCGCGAGTCACTTGCGCGAAATCGGCGGCGCGCTCAAACATTTCAACGGGCTATGCCGCAAGTCGCTTGCGTTTCCTTGCAAGCCAAATCGCAAGTGTAACTATTTGACGCTCGGCGCGCTCCTCGTGGCGACCTCAACCAAGGAGTCCCCCAATGATGCTCACGAACCTCGCCACTCAACTACTCGGCGCCGCCGCCCGCCTAGATGCGATAGACCCCGACGCCGAGCCGACACCGGACGATGGTTTCGCCGCCGCAATGAGCGCCTTCGATGACGTGCTCGAAGCGATCGAGAAGGCGTTAGGCCGGGGGCCGGGCGTCTATATTTGCGCTGACGGCAGCGTGAAGATCGCCGCCGCCTGATACTGGACTGGCACGACTGCGCCCGCTCCGGTTCGCCGAGGCGGGCGATTTCGTTTTCGAGGCTCGCAGGCGAGGCCACGCGCTGGCCTTGCTCGATCGGCGAAGGGAATGATCCCGGCCGCTCGCCATCCGCGCCAGCAAGGCTCCTAGAGGCTTGGCGCGTGTGCCCTCTTTTGTGCCCGCTGTGCCCGCGTCAGGCGCGTCTATCGCGCGATTCGCGCTGATTTCAGTAGCCCGGAAACGCCGGAAAACACAGGGGAACTCCAGAGGAATCTGCCAGTTTCCGCAATTCGTCAGTTTCGGTTTTGTAAACCGTGGGTCGGGGGTTCGAAGTCCCTCAACCGGCACCATCGACGCCATTTGTCCGGCCCGGACAGATGGGTGACAGTCTGTACCTAAGACATGGGTGACAGCCTTGGGCCGAACGGGTTGTCGAGGGGTTGGAAGGTTTTCTGCTCCAGATCGATGAAGCCGAGATCGTAGCTCATGAAGCTGAGGATCCAAATGCCTTCGTCGACTTCCTTGGTTCCGAGCCTTTGGCGGGCGAGGACGGTTGAGACGTTGATGCGTTTTCGATGCATGCAGATGCGGTCGGTAACGGTGAGGGTGTCGGTAGCACACGATATGTCCGGTTTAGGTAGCGCACGATCTGTCCGGTAGTCCGGCCCTTTTTGGAGGGGTTGGGATGCGCCGGACGGAAGCCCTTCAGGGGGTGCGCATGGCGGTGTTTTTGAACACTCTGAACCGCTGGGAATCGGCGGAACTGAACCAGGAAGAGGCGGCGGAGCTTTTGGGGGTCAGCGAGCGGACGTTCCGGCGGTGGACGCGCCGCCACCAAGACCGGACAACTTAATTCGCTATCGACAGAAGTTGCATGGACCTCCATCGGAAGCCGCGAAGGGACAGGCCATTGGAAAGCGACGAGAGGGCGCAAGCCGGGCTCGCCGCTTCTCTGTCGTGGATCAGAACTTGACGCGCAGGCCGGCAGTCGGGGCGATTTCCTGGGTGACGGCGAAGCTGTTGGCAAGACCGCCATAGACGTTCGAAATCATCACGCCGGCATAGAGATCGAGGCGCTTGACTGGCCGATAGTCGACCAGGAAGGAGATGGCGTCTTGCGAGCCGGCGCAGGCGCTGTTGTTGACCCGGGAAACGACGAGAGGATTTCCATTGGGTTGGAAGATGGTGGAGTTAGCGTAAGCGCAAGGCGTGGTGGAGGAATTAAAGTTGTTCTGCTCGAGATAATAATAGGCGGCGGCGACGTCGATCTGGGGGGTGACCGCATATTTGGCGCCAATGAAGAAGACGTTGGCGATCCTGTTGTCGGCGTAAGTGGTGTAGCTGATCCATGTCGTCGGAAACAGTTTGTTTCCGGTGATGGTTCCGGGCACGCTATAGCCAGCGATCGAACTCGAACCCATTCGGGAAGCGGCTGCTGGGGTCAGACTGCTTGATGCGCTCCCAACCGCCGGAGATCGTTAGCGGGAATTGGTCAAACTTGTACTTGCCGAGCAGGAAAGTGCCGACATTGTTGGATAGCGTCGCCTTCAGGTCGCCCCCATCGTAAAACTTCGGGACGCCGTCCGTGCAGCCGGTCTGGCCCTTGAACGGGCCGGACTTGAGGACGGCGCAGGTGCCGGTGAAGTTGCTGAGGTTCACCGCGTTCTGGGCATAGCCGCCAATGAAGTCAGCCGAGAGGGTGCCGGCAAAAGCATTGCCGGCAAAGAGATGGGGGAAGTCTGCGCCGATTTGGCCCTGCCACATCTCGGTCGAAGCGTTGCCCTGGTTGTAGCTGCCGATCTGCGCGAGGCCCGCGACGTGGAAATTCATCCAGCTCACGAGAATTCGTGGAGTTCCAGTTATATTTGATTGCAGTATTGGAGCGCGTGAGCTCGGTGTCGCCGAAGCCGGCGTATGAGCCGGAAAAGCCGAACGGCGAGAAGGCATAGGCGCTGCTCATCACATCGTAGGCGACGAGGCCGTCCAGCCCCAGCGTATTGACGCGGCCACCGACCAGCGTGCCATAGGTCTTGTTGCTGATCCCGATGAAGCCCTGCGAATTATCCCATTGTCCGTCGCGGCCCGAATCCGCGTTGAAGCCCTGGAAGAGCTGCGCTTTGCCGTTGTTCTGGGCCTGGGAGCGTGCGCCGTTGGCCAAATTCCAGGAGAGGGGCTGAAATCCGGTTTCCACCGTGCCGACGACCGACCATCCATAGGCGACCGGCTGGCTCAGCTTGAGGCCAACGACCGACTGGCTGAGGTTGTTCGGCGACCACAGCCACTTGGATCCGTAGGCCTGCTTGTTGATAAAACTCGCCGTACCGTTGGGTTGCGTCGGGCTCCAGGCCGCGCCGTTGGACTCGTATTGGAGCCCGAGGTCGAGAGTCGCATAGAATGTGATGGGGCCGTAGCTCAGTGGGCAATCGGCGGCGGTCGAATCCATGAACGCCCAAATGCTCGAGAAGCAGTTCGGCGGCAGAGGCGGCGCGGCCTCCTTCTTGGTCGGCAGATCGGCGCCGTGAGCCGCGCCGGCGGCGGCGATTGTCATCGCCAGAGCTATCCCAAGCTTCTTCATCTGAACCCCATCCCATCCGTGGCGGGACCGCAACCCGCCCCGCACTGATCAACTTCCATCCCCGAGACTATGCGCGGCCGCCGCTTCCCTGCGGGCGCGGTGGAGCGTTGGCGCCCTGCTTTTGGCGCGATCGTCGTGCTGCGGAACGAAGCTGAACTTCCGCCCCCAGCGTGGTATTCTTGGCGTATCCCCGACTTCCAGACCCGGTTCGGTCCAACCCGCTTTGAATTGGCCAAGGTGAGGCTAGCGGCGCGCCATGTCACAGACAAACTATAAATTCACCTTGCTTTTGACTTTTTTCGATCTGTTGTAATTAAATCACAGCAATCCCACCAGGCGCCTGATCTATAGGCAAAACATAGCTGCCAATACTTTCTGGTAACAAGCAAAGCGTCGGGATGCGTCTTAACGCCCCCCGCAGAACATGGCCGATGACTATCGAGTATCCCGGTCATGTTACAGTTTGGCGACAAAGCGGCTGCCGCGGCGAAAAAATCTTTTAGTTGAGAACGGTCGCGCGAAAACCTTTAGTTGCACGCTACGCTCCGATTTCGTCGAAGCGTGTCGGGATCGGACCCGCGCTCCCGGACTGACCATCATGGCGCCAATCTTGGTGCGTAGAGAAAAACGCGACGGGGCTATGGCGCATGGAAAAAAAGCGATGAGCATATCGTCATTTGAGGTTGGGTCGAGGCCGAGCGGTCGATGGACGGACGCCCATCCGGGCTCTTTGATCCTGGTGGTGGAAGACGAGCGCGAGCTCGCCGAGGAGATTCGCCTCGAACTGCAAGCGAGCGGCTACACGGTGCACCTCGCCGAGACAGTCGACGATGGGTTGCGGGAGGCGCGCTCGGGCGCCGCAGTGCTGGTCATCGACCGGATGCTGCATGGCGAGGATGGGCTTTCGATCATTGAAGCGCTGCGCGCCGACGGCAACGCCACGCCGGCGCTCGTGATCAGCGCGTTGTCGTCGGTCGACGAGCGCATCAATGGATTGAAGGCCGGCGGCGACGACTACCTGGTCAAGCCCTTCGACATCCGCGAACTGACCGCGCGGGTCGAAGCGCTCCTGCGGCGGGGCGGCGACACGCGGCAGACACGACTGCAAGTCGGGGCGGTGGAAATGGATCTCGTCGACCGCGCCGTGCGGTGCGACGGCAAGCTGGTCGATCTGCTGCCGCGGGAATTCGCTCTCCTGGAATATTTCATGCGCCGCCCGGACCAAATTGTGACCCGGGCGATGCTGCTCGAGGATGTGTGGAATTTCAAATTCATGGCGCAAACCAACGTCGTCGACGTCCAGATCGGCAACCTGCGCCGCAAGCTCGATCCCACGGGCGTCCGGCGCTTCATCGTCAGTATCCGCTCCGTCGGTTTCAAACTGAATGCGGATACTTGAAGTCTTCAACTCGCGGGCTTTTCGTCTCGCGCTTGCGTTCGCTCTGGCGATCACCTTGGCCACGACGGCGGCTTTCGCTTTCATTTATTGGCAGGTCTACACCTCGGATTTTCAGCGCGCGGGCGCCATCCTCGTGGACGAAGCAGCGAAAAGCGAGGGCGATAGCGAGGCCGAGCTGCGCCGCGCGTTGCAATTGCGCCTGACGCGGGACATCCGACGGCTGGATTTCGTCGCGCTGTTCGATTCGAATGGCGCCCTCCTGTTCGGCGACGTGCCGGGCATGCCCGCAATTCCGGTCGATGGCCGCGCCCATGTGGTGCAGGAAGTGCTCCTGCCGGATGCGAGCGGCGTCCGCGAGCCGGCCATCTTCGTCGCACGCAGGCTTTCGAACGGCGGCGTGCTTTTGCTCGGGCGGAGCTTGTTGGAGACCTATAGCCTGCAGGGAACGCTGTTGCGCGCGCTGGCGATCGCGCTCCTGCCGACAATTCTGATGATCCTCGCAATCGGCGCGATTTTTGCCCGCAGCGCATCGCAACGTTACGAACGCGATTCACGACGCCATCGTCAGGATCATGAATGGCGAGCTCGATTCGCGTTTGCCGGTCACCAATGAGGACCGCGACATCGACAAAGTGGCGCGCGCGGTCAATCTGATGCTGGACGAAATCGCGCGCCTGGTCGAGCAGCTCAAGAGCGCGGGCGACAACATCGCCCACGATTTGCGCACGCCCCTTGCCGTCGCCCGCGCCAAGATCGAACGCGCCCTCAACAACGGGAGCGGCGTTGAGCAATTGCGGGAGGCCACGGAGGCGGCTCTCGCGCAAATCGAGAAAGTGTCCATGACGATCTCGGCAATCCTGCGGATCTCGGCGGTGGAGCATGGCGCGCGGGAGACCCAGTTCAAGGAGTTCGATCTCGGCGCGGTTTGCGCGCAGGTGTTCGATTTCTATGAGCCGCTCGCAGAATCGAAGGGCGTGACGATGGTCGTCGACGTCGTGGCGCCCGTCCCGGTTCGGGGCGACCAGGATCTCATGCGCGAGGCCGTCTCGAACCTCGTCGACAACGCGATCAAGTTCACGCCTCCGGGCGGGGCGGTGCGCATCGAGGCCCGAGTGGTTGACGGCCGCCCGGTCCTCCGGGTGAGCGACACCGGCCCGGGCGTCCCGCTGCAGGAGCGTGAGAGAATATTCGACCGGTTCTATCGCGGCGAAGCCAGCGCGAAGTCGCCTGGACACGGGCTCGGTCTCAGCATCGCCGAGTCGATCGCCAATCTGCACGGCCTCAAGCTGACGGTCGAAGACAACAACCCCGGCGCGCGCTTCGAATTGCGATCAGCAGCCCCGGCGTCTGCCGCGCGGGAACCAGAACCAGTCTGACAAGCCCCCTTGGCGGCGGAGGCGCGCCATCCGGCTCAAATCCCGACCGCGTGCGCCCCTGTCCCGGGATGTCGCCCTGGCTCACGAACAAATATAATTTAATGTTATGTAGAATGCGCGACGGGTACTAGACGCTCGACGCTGGCGCGGCGGACGACGTTTGCCGCGGGGGTGTCGTGTGCCTTGACAAGCTCTCCGCGCCATCAGAAGTGACCAATGCTCGCCGTCGTTCGCATCGCCCTCAACAGGCCCTACACGTTCGTCGTCATGGCGATGCTGATCGTCATCTTCGGCGTGACTGCCGCTATCAAGACGCCGACCGACATCTTCCCGAACATCGGCATTCCGGTCGTCGCCGTCGTTTGGACCTACAACGGCCTGCCGCCGGACGACATGTCGGGGCGCGTGATCTACTACTACGAGCGCACGCTCAGCGCGCAGGTCAACGACATCGAGCACATCGAGTCCCAGTCGCTGGCGGGCTATGGCGTGGTCAAGGTGTTCTTCCAGCCCAACGTCAACATCAACTCGGCGCTGGCGCAGATCACCGCGGCGTCGCAGACCGTGCTCAAACTGCTGCCCCCCGGCATCACCCCGCCTTACGTCCTGAGCTTCAGCGCTTCGAGCGTGCCGATCCTCCAGCTGGCGTTGTCCAGCGACACCCTGTCGCAAGCGGAAATATTCGACGCCGGACAGAATTTCATCCGCCCGCAGCTCGCGACAGTCGCCGGAGCCGCGGTTCCCTCGCCCTACGGCGGCAAGGTGCTGCAGGTCCAGGTCGACCTCAACCAGGACAAGTTGCAGGCCTACGGGCTGTCGTCGCAGGATGTGGTCGATGCGATTGCGCGGCAGAACGTCATCACGCCGGTGGGAACCCAGAAAGTCGGCCAGTTCGAATATGTCGTCGCGCTCAACGACGCTCCGAGCCGGATCGCTGAATTGAACGATTTGCCCATTCGCTCCGTCGATGGCGTACCGGTCTACATTCATGACGTCGCCTACGTCCACGAGGGCAGCCCGCCGCAGATCAACATGGTGCGGGTCAACGGTTCGAACGCCGTCCTGATGACCATTCTCAAGACCGGCTCCGCTTCGACCCTCGACGTCATCGCCGGGGTCAAGGCGCTGTTGCCGAAACTGCGCGAGACCCTGCCGCAAAGCCTTCACCTGGAGGCGGTCGGCGACCAGTCGAAATTTGTCACCGCCGCGGTGTCGTCGGTCATCTTCGAGGGCGTGGTGGCCGCGGCGCTGACCGGGCTGATGATCCTTATCTTTCTCGGCAGCTGGCGTTCGACCGTCATCATCATGGTCTCGATTCCGCTGGCAATTCTAACCTCGGTCGCGCTCCTTGCCGCGACCGGCGAAACCATCAACGTGATGACCCTCGGCGGGCTTGCGCTCGCGGTTGGCATTCTCGTCGACGACGCGACGGTGACGATCGAGAACATCAACTACCATCTCGAGCAGGGCAAGGACATCGAGACGGCCATCATGGACGGCGCGCGGCAGATCGTCATTCCCGCGACCGTCTCGCTCCTGTGCATCTGCATCGTTTTCGTGCCGATGTTCACTCTCGGCGGGGTCGCCGGCTACCTGTTTCGCCCGATGGCCAAAGCGGTGGTGTTCGCTCTCATCGGCTCCTATGTGCTCTCGCGCACCCTGGTCAACACGATGGCGCGCTACCTGCTCGCCCACCAGGCGACGCACGGCCACGGCGCGCCCTTGGCCCCGACCCGCAATCCGCTCGCCCTTTTCCAGCGCGGATTCGAACGGCGCTTCGAGGCCGTCAGGGCCTTCTATCGGCGCCTGCTCATCACCGCTCTGTCTGGACGGTTCGTGTTCATCGCCGGCTTCCTGGCCGCGTCTCTCTCCTCGTTCGCGCTTGTGCCTTACCTTGGCCGCAACTTCTTCCCCCCGGTCGAAAGCACGCAGATCGCCCTGCACGTGCGGGCCCCGACCGGAATGCGGATCGAGGAAACTGGGGTCGAGGTCGACAGGATCGAAGCCGCGATCCGCGCGATCATCCCCCCGGAGTCGCTGCGCTCGATCGTCGACAATATCGGCCTGTCGATCAGCGGCATCAACATGGCCTACTCCAACACCGGATCGATCGGCGCGTCGGACGCGGATATTTTGATCACGCTCCACGACGGCCGCGAGGCCGAAGCGCCAGCTTACGTGAAGGCGATGCGCGAACAGCTGCCGGGCCAGTTTCCGGGCACCTCCTTCGCCTTCCTGCCCGCCGACATCGTGACCCAGATTCTCAACTTCGGCCTGCCCGCGCCGATCGACGTGCAGATCATCGGCTCAAAGATTCAGGAAAACCGTGCCTACGCGGACAAGCTCCTCGAGAGGATCGCGCGGATTCCCGGCGTCGCCGACGCCCGCATCCAGCAGGCTTTCAACGCACCGACCTTCGACGTCGACGTGGATCGCACCCGTGCCCAGCTCGTCGGCGTCAGCGAGCGTGACGTCGCCCAGAACCTCCAGGACACCTTGGCGGGCAGCATCCAGACCGCCCCGACCTTCTGGCTCAATCCCAAGAACGGAGTTTCATACCCGATCGTCGCCCAGACGCCGCAATATTGGGTGCGATCCCTGTCGAATCTGGAGAACATTCCCGCTTCCCAAGGATCGGACAAGCAGATTCTCGGGGGGGTCGCCGACATCAAACGCAACGTCAGCGACGCCGTCGTGTCGCATTACGCCGTTCAACCTGTTATAGACATTTTTGCGACCAACAATGACCGAGACCTCGGCGCCGTCGCCGCGGATATTCAGAACATCCTGGATGAGACCGCCAAAGAGGCGCCTCGAGGATCCACGGTCGTGGTGCGGGGGCAGGTTCAGACGATGACCTACGCTTTCGGCCAGCTTTTCGTCGGGATTGCGCTCGCCGTCGTCCTCATTTACCTATTGATCGTCGTCAACTTCCAGTCATGGCTTGATCCTTTTGTGATCATCACCGCATTGCCGACCGCGCTCGCCGGCATCGTATGGATGTTGTTCATCAGCCGCACGACCCTGTCCGTCCCGGCGCTGACGGGCGCGATCATGTGCATGGGCGTCGCCACAGCCAACAGCATTCTCGTCGTGAGCTTCGCACGCGAGCGGCTGGCGGAAGGCGCCGACGCGGCGACGGCCGCGATCGACGCCGGTTTCACCCGCTTCCGCCCCGTGCTCATGACGGCTCTCGCGATGATCATCGGCATGGGGCCGATGGCGCTCAGCGCCGAACTGAACGCTCCCCTCGGACGCGCGGTGATCGGCGGCCTCGTCTTCGCCACCGTCGCGACGCTCCTGTTCGTTCCGGCGGTCTTCCGGCTTGTTCATGAACGCAAGCCGAGCCGCGCGAGCGAGCCCGCGCCTAACTTTCCCGCCGAGGCCACGCCCATATGAGCCAGGAACAGGCCGACGCGCCCGCGCCCGAGGCGCAAACCGAGGGCGGCGCAGGCCACGCGCTGTCCCCCGCGGCTCACCCCGATCCGCACAAGCCCAATCCGGAAGAACGCCGGCCCGTCAAGACCGGACGCGCGATCCTGCTCCTGGCGGTGGCGGCGATCGCGGTCGCCTATTCTGGAATATCCGGGCGTCGGCACGATGACGAAAAGCTAAAGACCTGGACGCTGGAACAGGCCATCCCGCCGGTGGCGGTGATTTCGCCGAAACGGGGCGGCGAAACGCGTGAGCTCGTGCTGCCCGGCAATGTCGACGCCTTCTACAGCGCCTCCATTCATGGGCAGGTCAAAGGCTACGTGAGCGAGTGGCGCAAGGACATAGGGGCTCAGGTCAAGCAGGGCGACATCCTCGCGGTCGTTGACACCCCCGAGCTCGACCAAAGCATAGCGGTCGCGCAGAGCGAGGTCGCGAAGGCCAAGGCCAATCTCGCCCTGGCGAAGGTCACGGCGGCGCGATGGGATTCGTTGCGCGCGTCAGCCGCTGTGTCTCAACAGGCCGCAGACGAAAAGGACAGCGACCAGCGTGCACAAGCCGCCCAGGTCGACGCGGCGCTGTCGAACGTCGACCGGCTGAAGGCGCAGAAGGCGTTCGCCAACATCGTGGCGCCGTTCGACGGCGTCGTCACCGCCCGCAACGTCGACGTCGGATCGCTGGTCAGGGCGGACGGCGTCGACACGCCGGCCTTGTTCACGGTCGCCGACATTCACCAGATGCGAATTTACGTCCCAGTGCCGGAAACCTACGCGGCCGAGCTAAAAGACGGGATGAAGGCGACGCTCGAAGTGCCCGAGTATCCCGATCGTCAGTTCGACGCGACAATCGCCACGACCTCGCACGCGATCGATACAAAATCGCGCACGCTGCTGGTCGAGCTCCTCGCCGACAACAAGGATGGGTTGCTCCATCCGGGCGCGTTCACGCGCGTCCATTTCCGGATTCCGCCTGACCCCAACATTTTCACCATTCCGGCCAGCGCAATGCTCTATCGCGACACTGAGCCGCGAGTCGCGACGGTTGGGCCTGACAATCGCATCACTCTGAAAGACGTGCGTATCGTGCGTGACCTTGGAACGGCGGTGGAAGTCTCGGGCGGCGTCAGCCA
Source organism: uncultured Alphaproteobacteria bacterium (assembly GCA_963761435.1). GTDB lineage: Bacteria > Pseudomonadota > Alphaproteobacteria > Rhizobiales > Beijerinckiaceae > Roseiarcus. The sequence continues at coordinate 87,573 of CAVXHJ010000029.1, forward strand.
GGACGAGCGCATCGTCGCCAATCCGCCCGATTCGATCGGCGACGGCGAGGAGGTCCGGGTCATGGAAGCGGCTGGGGAGAAGACGAAAGGGCCGTCCGCGCAACAGGGGGCGGAGGGGCCGAAAGACCCCCCGAAGAGCGCCGAGGAGATCGCGCAAACAAGGCGGGAACACGGAGAATGAAGTGGCGGCCGTGGCTCGCGGCGCCGATCGTGTTTGCGCTCGGCGGTTGTGATTTTGCGCCACGCTACACTCCACCCTCGGTAGCCGTGCCGTCGAAATTCAAGGACGAGACCGCGCGCGGCGGGACCCTTCCCGTCAACGGGATGTGGTGGCTAAGCTTCAGCGACCGAACGCTCGACGATCTCCAGGCGCAGGTCGACGCCGCCAATCCGGATCTCGCCGCCGCGGTCGCTGCCAATGACGAGGCCGTCGCGCGCGCCAACGCCGCGCTGAGCAACGCCTATCCGCAGATCGACGGGGTCCCCCACTTTCTGGCCAACAAGCAGTCCGCCAACCGGCCGCTTCGCTCCGCAAATCAGCCGACTTACTACGGAGACAACGCCCTTGGCGCGCAAGTGGCTTATGAGATCGACATCTGGGGACGGGTGCGCGATCTCGTCAAGGCGGCAAATGCGACCGCGGAAGCGAGCGCTGACGCGCTCGCCGATGCAAGGCTCGAACTGCACGCCGAACTTGCGCGCGACTACGTGAATCTGCGTGGTCTGGACGACGAGATTAGGCTCTTTTCCGATACCATCACGATCTATCGTTCGGCCTTGAAGCTGACCCAGGAGCGGCTCGATGCGAATATCGCCTCGCCGGTCGATGTCGATCGGGCGCAGACCCAGTTGAGCTCGGCCGAGGCGCAAGCCTCCGACTTGGCCCTCAATCGGGCGACCCTGGAAAATTCGATCGCCGCGTTGGTCGGCAAAGCAGCCGCCTCGTTTTCGGTCGCCTCGTTCAAGACCCGGCTTCCGTTGCCAAGCCGGCCGGGCGCGGTGCCCGCCGACGTCCTGCGCCGCCGCCCGGACGTCGCTGAGAGCGAACGGCTCACCGCCGCGGCCAGTGAAGTGATCGGCGCCTCGCGCGCGAATTTCTTCCCCAAGGTCACCTTGCTCGGGCTCGGCGGGACGCAGGACACCAGCTTCCGCCTGCTGAGCGGGGTCAACCTGCTGGGGAGCATTGGGCCAGCGATCGATTTTCCGCTGTTCGACGCCGGACTGCGTCAGGCGGAACTCGACATTGCCAAGGCTCAGTTCACCCAGGCGGCGGAGAACTATCGGGCCACGGTTTTGCGCGCCCTCAAGGAAGTCCAGGACGAGCTGTCGTCCTTGCGATGGCTCGCGGAGGAATACAATCAGACGACCACGGCGGCGGTGGCGGCGCGCAAGGCGGCCGACCTGTCCTTGACCCTGTACCGCGACGGCGCGTCCTCGTATCTCGACGTGGTGACGGCCCAAAGCGCCGCGCTGGACGCGGAGCGCCTGGCGATTGCGCTGCACACCCGACAGTTGACCGCTGATATCGGCCTGATGCTGGCGCTTGGCGGCGGCTGGTCGGCCCCACCCGAACCGCGCGCGAAGCCCGGCTTCGCGCCATATCTGGCGGAGTGAGCCTGCCGGGCTAGCAAAACAAGGAGGGGACGATGAGCGACCATCCGGTCAGGCCGGCCAATTGCGAGACATGCGCTTTCTGGCGCAAGCTCAGGGAGCACGAGGGCTTGTGCGCCCGTCATGCGCCGGAGACTTCGACCCACCCCGACGAACCCACCCATTGGCCGCAAACCCACAGGTGGCAATGGTGTGGCGAAGGAGTCGCCGCCGAGGCAATCTCGATCGGCTCGCACTGCGCCGAGTGCGTCTACTGGCGCCGGCCCGAGGGCGGGCTCCATCCCGTCAACCGCCGCGATATGCCGATGGCCTGGTGGGAGCGCGCGGGCATCTGCGGCCGTCACGCGCCGCGCCCCGTGCCCGAGCCTGGACCGCGATCGTTCTGGCGCGCCACACATGAAACGGATTTTTGCTCCGAGGGCCTGCCGCGGCGCGGCCACGCGGCGCCTTCGATCGAACGATGACGGAGCGTCGGCGCCCTAAGCGGCCGCAACCCCGCGCAGGATGATCTCGATCGTCTCCGTTTTCGCGCGCTCGAACGCCCTGTCGTCGAGCGGATTCCCGCCGTTCAAGGTCGCGATTTCATGCGTGGCGTTGGCGTATTGCTGGGTCGTCGCCCAGATCATGTAGAAGAGGAACCTTGGCTCGATCGGCTTGAGCTTGCCGGCGGCGATCCACCGGCGGACCACGCGTTCGCGCGATACAACCCATTCGGTCAGCGTCGTATCGAGGAAATCCTGGATCATCGGCGCGCCGCGCATGATCTCCGCCGACCAGATGCGCGTCGCAAGCGGCATCTCGCGCGCAAGATCCATTTTGGCGCCGATATAGGCCGGGAGCGCAACCTTCGGGTCGTCGCTCGCGTCGAAGGACGAGGCGGCGGCTAGCCAGGCGGTCAGCACCCGCTCGATCACGGAGCGGTAGAGTCCCTCCTTGGTCGGGAAATAATAGTGCAGGTTGGCCTTCGGCACGCCGGCGCGCCGCGCGATCGCCGCGGTCGTGGCGCCGGCGAATCCCTGCTCGGCAAAGATCCATTCGGCCGCTTCGAGCAGGGCGCGCTCGTTCTCCTCGCGGATCGTCGGTCTTGGCCTGCGCCGCGCCATCGGCTTCCCCCCAATGTGGTGTTTTCGCCTTGAAACGATGGGCGGCGGCGCCGAATTGATGGGCGCTTTCAGCGCAAAGTTACGCCATTTGACCATTTGGTCAAACCTATAATAGCGTCCATAAATGTGTGGTGGAGCTATGCCTGATGGCTGACTTGTCGAATGTGCGCATCGACGGGGCGCGGCTGTGGGACTCCCTGATGGAGATGGCGAAGATCGGCGCGACGCCGAAGGGCGGATGCAAGCGCCTGACGCTGACCGATCTCGACAAGCAGAGCCGCGAACTGTTCCGCAAGTGGTGCGAAGCCGCCGGTTGCACGGTCAAGGTCGACGAAATGGGCAACATGTTCGCGAAACGCGAGGGGGCCGACCCGTCGCTGCCGCCCGTATTCGTCGGCAGCCACCTCGACACCCAGCCGACCGGCGGCAAATTCGACGGCGTGCTCGGCGTTCTTGGCGCGCTCGAGATCGTGCGCTCGATGAACGACCTCAAGATCAAGACCAGACATCCGATCGAGGTCGTCAACTGGACCAACGAGGAAGGCTCGCGCTACGCCCCCGCCATGGTGTCGTCGGGCGTCTTCGCGGGCGTCTTCACCAAGGAATTCGCCTATTCGCGCGTGGACGCCGACGGCAAGACGCTCGGCGACGAACTGAAGCGGATCGGCTTCATGGGCCGCGAGCCGGTCGGCAACCGTCCGGTGCACGCGTATTTCGAATTGCACATCGAGCAGGGCCCGATCCTCGAGGACGAAGCGATCGACGTCGGCGTCGTCACCCACGGCCAGGGTCAGCGCTGGTACGAAATTCGCCTCACCGGTTTCGAGAGCCACGCCGGCTCGACGCCGATGCCGCGCCGCAAGGACGCGCTCCTCGGCGCGGCGCGGATCGTGGAGCTCGTCAACGCGATCGGCCTTTCGAAGGCGCCGCTCGCCGTCTCCACGGTCGGCATGCTGAACCCCTACCCGAACTCGCGCAACGTCATCCCCGGCGAAGTGTTCATGACCTGCGAGTTCCGGCACCCCGACAATCCGACGCTGACCGCGATGGACGCGGCGCTCAAGGAAGGCGTCGAGGCGGTCACGAAAAAGATCGGCCTGACCTATGACATGAAGCAGGTCTTCTATTATGAGCCCGTCGCCTTCGATGAAGGTTGCGTCGACGCGGTCAGGCGCGCCGCTCAGCGCTTCGGCTATTCGCATCGCGACATCGTCTCAGGCGCCGGCCACGACGCCTGCTACATGGCGCGCGTCGCGCCTTCGTCGATGGTGTTCACGCCCTGCGTCGACGGCGTCAGCCACAACGAAAGCGAGGACATCAAGCAGGAGTGGTCGACGGCGGGGGCCAACGTGCTGATGCACGCGGTCCTGGAAAAGGCGGAAATCGTGGCTTAGAGCGTGCGCGCTCGCGCGGCCGTCATTGCGAGCGCGAGCGAAGCAATCCAGGGGAACGTAAGGAGCCGGCCCCCCTTGATCGCCGGGTCGCCAACGCCCGTCGAAGGACGGGCGTCTTTCGACGCCCCATCGCTCCTCGCGATGACGTTGCCGCCCAAAGGCGTGGTAATCTGGCGCCGTGCGGCAGCGGGAATAATCGGGTTCAGGAGAACTGAAAAATGTCGCTCGTCATCGAAGGTGGAACGATCGTCGCCGCGGACCGCACCTACAAGGCCGACGTGCTGGTCGAGGGCGAGACCATCAAGGCGATCGGCGAGAGCCTCAAGGGCGACAGCACGCTCGACGCCAAGGGCTGCTTCATCTTTCCGGGCGGCATCGACCCGCACACCCATCTCGACATGCCCTTCATGGGCGCCAATTCCGCCGACAATTACGAGAGCGGCACCAAGGCCGCGCTCAGCGGCGGCAGCACGATGGTGGTCGATTTCTGCATCCCGAACCGCAACCAGCCGCTGATGGAGGCGTTCGCCGACTGGGACAAGCGCGCCAAGGACGCGGTCGCCGACTATTCCTACCATATGTGCATCACCTACTGGGACGATTCGGTCAGCCGCGACATGGCCAAGGTGGTCGCGGCGGGAGTGACGACGTTCAAGCATTTCATGGCCTACAAGGGCGCGCTGATGGTCAATGACGAGGAGATGTTCGCCTCGTTTTCGCGCTGCGCGGAACTCGGCGCGATGCCGCTCGTCCACGCCGAGAACGGCGAGGTGGTCGCCGCCCTCCAGAAGCACTACCTCGCCAAGGGCGTCACCGGTCCGGAAGGCCATGCGCTCTCGCGTCCGCCCGACGTCGAGGGCGAAGCGGCCAATCGCGCGATCATGCTCGCCGATCAGGCTGGCGTGCCGCTCTATGTCGTCCACACCTCCTGCATCCAGGCGCACGAGGCGATCCGGCGGGCGCGGGCGCTGGGCAAGCGGGTCTATGGCGAACCGCTCATTCAGCATCTGGTGCTCGACGAAAGCGAATATTACAACAAGGACTGGAAGCACGCGGCGCGGCGAGTGATGTCGCCGCCGTTCCGCGACAAGGTCCATCAGGACGATCTCTGGAACGGCCTGCGCGCCGGCTCGCTCCAGGTGGTGGCGACCGACCATTGCGCCTTCACGACCAAGCAGAAGGAGCTGGGCCTCGGCGACTTCACCAAGATCCCCAACGGCACCGGCGGACTCGAGGACCGCATGCCGGTCTTGTGGACCTACGGCGTCGAGACCGGACGGCTGACCATGAACGAGTTCGTCGCCGTGACTTCGACCAACATCGCCCGCATCCTCAATCTCTATCCGCGCAAAGGGGCGATCCTGCCCGGGGCCGACGCCGACATCACCGTCTGGGACCCCAAGGCCAACAAGACCATCTCGGCCCGAACCCAGGTTTCGGTCATCGACTACAACGTGTTCGAAGGCACGAAAGTGACCGGGCTGCCGCGCTACACGCTATCGCGCGGCGAAGTCGTCTATCGCGACGGCGTCGTGCAGGCCGAGCTCGGGCGCGGCCGGTTCATCAAGCGCCAGCCGTTCGCCCCGGACGCGCGCGCGCTCAAGCGCTATAAGGAGTTCACCGCGGTGGCGGCCGTTGCGCGCTGAGGGAACGGACCGGCGATGGACGTAGCGGCGGCCGCCAAACTCGAACCGGACGACGGGGCTAAGGCGCCGGCCGCGGAAACCGCAATCGAGATCAGCGGCGTTTCGCTGCGCTTCGATACCGCCGATGGCCCGGTCGAGGCCTTGAGCGACGTCAGCCTCAGGATCGCGCGCGGCAAGTTCGTCTCCTTCATCGGGCCGTCGGGCTGCGGCAAGACGACGCTCCTGCGCGCCGTCGCCGATCTCGAGATTCCGACCAGCGGCTCGATCCGCGTCAACGGGATGAGCCCGAGCGAAGCGCGCGCGAGGCGCGCCTATGGCTACGTGTTCCAGGCCCCGGCGCTCTATCCGTGGCGCAGCGTCGCCGGCAACATCGCGCTGCCGCTCGAGGTCATGGGCTTCCCGAAGGCCGAGCGCGAGGCGAGGGTCGCGAAAGGACTTGAGCTCGTCAACCTATCCGGCTTTGGCGCCAAATATCCCTGGCAATTGTCCGGCGGCATGCAGCAGCGCGCGTCGATTGCGCGGGCGCTCTCGTTCGACCCCGATCTCCTGCTCATGGACGAGCCATTCGGCGCGCTCGACGAGATCGTGCGCGACATGCTGAACCAGCAGCTCCTGCGCCTGTGGGACGTCACCGGGAAAACGGTCATGTTCGTCACCCATTCGATTCCGGAGGCGGTGTTCCTGTCGACCCACATCGTCGTCATGTCCCCCCGCCCGGGGCGGATCATCGATGTCATCGCCTGCGACTTTCCCCGCGACCGGGCGCTCGACATCCGCGAGACGCCCGAATTCCTGGGCGTCGCCAACCGCGTCAGGCACGGCCTGCGCGAGGGACATTCCTATGACGGCTAAACCGGCGCCGATCTCCCTTCCCCGGCTTCGCTGGGGAAGGTGGCGCGCAGCGCCGGATGGGGTGTGGAAAGCAGCATTCCGCCGGCAGGAGGTTGGCGCCGCCGGTCTTGCAACGCGAGGCGTCGCGCTTGCGGCTGGGAGAGGAGATGGACGAGCCGCCCCGTTTTCGCCAATCCTCACGGAAGTTCGCGCGGGCGCAGCGTCGAAACATGACGAGAGCGGAAACGATGCTTTGGCGCGCTTTGCGCAATCATCGGGTCGACGGGCATGGCTTTCGCAGGCAAACGCCGATTGGGCCCTATTTTGCGGATTTCGTTTGCCTTGCGCGCAAGATCGTCGTCGAAGCGGACGGCCGCACCCACGAGACGGAGGAAGCGAAGATCAAGGACGCGGAAAGGGACGAATGGTTTCGACGGGCGGGATTTCGCGTTCTTCGCTTTTCCGACGAACTCATCATCGGCGGCCTTCCGCTCGTCATCGAGCGCATCCGGGCGGCGATGCGGGAGATGAGCGCAAGACGCTGCAGGCAACGCCAAACGGGAAAATCAGGGTCTGAAGGCGCGGGATGACAGTCGTATGACTGGGCTGAGCTTCGAGCCGCGGGCCACACCCCATCCGTCGCTTCGCGCCACCTTCCCCAGCGGAGCTGGGGAAGGAAAACGCCCGAGTCCGGCGAGAGTGAGATGAAGTCCGCGCTCCCCATCGCGACCGTCGTGCTCGCGCTGATCGCGGTCTGGTATCTCGCCGCGGCGCTCATGAACGCGTCCTTGCAGCGCGACCAGTTCGCCAACGCCGGCCGCACGGACTATTCGGCGCAGGAGCTTGTCGGCGCGTCGCTCAACATGGAGCGGCCGAAGCTGCCGGCGCCCCACCAGGTGGCGTCCGAGTTCTACAAGCTCGTCTTCGACACTGCGCCGACCTCGAAGCGCAGCCTCGTCTACCATGGGCTCATCACGCTTGAAGAAACCCTGATCGGCTTCGCCATCGGCTCGGCGCTCGGCATCGGCCTCGCCGTCCTCATCGTCTCGCTGCGCTGGCTCGACCGGTCGATGATGCCGTGGATCGTGGCCTCGCAGACCGTCCCGATCATCGCGCTCGCGCCGATGATCGTCGTCATCCTGAACCAGTTCGACATCACCGGCATCGCGCCGAAGGCGGCGATCGCGGCCTATCTCTCGTTCTTTCCGGTGACGGTCGGCATGGTCAAGGGCTTCCGTTCGCCCGATCCGCTGCAGCTCGACCTCATGCGAACCTATTCGGCCACGAATACGCAAACCTTCATCAAGCTCAGGGCGCCGGCATCGACGCCGTTCTTCTTCGCCAGCATGAAGATCGGCGCCGCCGCCGCGCTCGTCGGCGCGGTCGTGGCTGAAGTGACCAAGAGCGAGGACGGGGGCCTTGGCGCGCGGCTGCTCGCCGGCTCGTATTATGGACAGACGGTGCAGATCTGGGCGGCGCTGTTCGCGGCGGCGGCGCTGTCGGCGGCGCTTGTCGGGGCGATCGGCGTCGCCGGGCGCATCGCCGAGCGTCGAATGGCGTTCACGTCATGACGTCCCGCCGCCTCGTCGATCTTTTGCCTCCGCTCGCTTTCGGCTTTGCGGTGCTGGCGATCTGGGAGGCGGGCGTCAGGCTCCTCCACGTGCCGGCGATCATCCTGCCGCCCCCCTCGGCGATCGCGCTCAGGCTCGCAACGTCCGTCCCGACTCTCGCCGCCGATTTCCGGCAGACAATTCAGGGCGTGCTCGCCGGCTACGCGATCGGATCGCTCGCGGAACTCATCGTTGCGATCCTGATCGACCGCTCGCAATTCCTGCAACGCGGCCTCATGCCGATCGGCAACCTGGTTTCGGCGCTGCCGATCGTCGGCATCGCCCCGATCATGGTGATGTGGTTCGGCTTCGACTGGCAATCGAAGGCGGCGGTGGTGGTCGTGATGACCTTCTTCCCGATGCTGGTGAACACGATCGCCGGGCTCGCGAGCGCCGGCGCGATGGAGCGGGATCTCATGAAGACCTACGGCGCCGACTATTGGCAGACCCTGCTCGCGCTGCGTCTCCCGGTCGCCATGCCGTTCATCTTCAACGCGCTCAAGATCAATACGACGCTGGCGATGATCGGCGCGATCGTCGCCGAGTTCTTCGGCACGCCGATCGTCGGCATGGGGTTCCGCATTTCGACCGAGGTCGGCCGGCTTCAGATCGATATGGTGTGGGCGACGATCGTGGTCGCCGCCATCACCGGTTCCATGTTCTATGCGCTCGTCGCCGGCGTCGAGCGCCGGGTGACGTTCTGGCACGCCTCCTATCGCGCCAAGGAGGCTTGAGCTTATTGCCGCGCTGCTGTCATACTCGCGTCGACAGGGAAATGTGGTTCAACCGGAGGGAGAGAAGATGAAACCGATCCTATTCGCATTGGCGGGCGTCGCCGCGGCAGCCGCCGTCACGACCGCGCAGGCGGCCGACAAGGTCACCCTGCAACTGAAATGGGTCACCCAGGCCCAGTTCGCCGGCTATTACGTCGCCAAGGACAAGGGCTTCTACAAGGACGCAGGGCTCGACGTGACGATCAAGCCGGGCGGCCCGGACATCGCCCCCGAACAGGTGCTCGCGGGCGGCGGCGCGGACGTCGTCGTCGACTGGCTGCCGGCGGCTCTCGCGGCGCGCGAGAAGGGCGCGCCGATGGTCAACATCGCGCAACCGTTCAAGCATTCCGGTCTTGAGCTGACCTGCCGCGCCGACACCGGCATCAAGACGCCGGAGGACCTCAAGGGCCGCACGCTTGGCGTCTGGTTCTACGGCAACGAATATCCGTTCCTGAACTGGATGGGGAAGCTCAAGTTCCCGACTGATGGGTCCCCGGCCGGCGTCAAGGTCGTGAAGCAGGGCTTCAACGTCGATCCGCTGCTGCAGAAGCAGGCCGACTGCATCTCGACCATGACCTATAACGAATATTGGCAGGTCATCGACGCCGGCTACAAGCCCGAGCAGCTTGTCGTGTTCAAATACGAGGATCAGGGCGTCGCGACGCTCGAGGACGGCCTCTACGTGATGGAGGACAAGCTCAAAGACCCCGCTTTCGTCGACAAGATGGCCCGTTTCGTCAAGGCGTCGATGGAGGGCTGGGCCTATGCGCGCGCGCATCCCGAGGAAGCGGTCAAGATCGTGCTCGACAACGACACGAGCGGCGCCCAGACCGAACATCACCAGACCCAGATGCTGGGCGAGATCAACAAGCTGACGACCGGCTCGGACGGCCGCCTCGACCCGGCCGACTACCAGCGCACGGTGAAGACGCTTTTGACGGGCGGCTCGGACCCCGTCATCTCCAAGGAGCCGACCGGCGCCTATACCACCGTCATTACCGACAAGGCCCTCGGGAAATAACCCTCGCCCCAGCCCCTCTTCCGTTCGAAAAGGGGCTGGGGACAGATCTGAAACTCACTCCGCGGCTTCGTCGCTCGCGTCCAGGCGCTCGCGCGTCATGGCCCGGGCTCAAAGGGCGCGGTCGGTCAAGCCGCCGGCGAGCGCGCCGACTTTTTCTTGCGATTATCAGAAACCACGGATAGAGTGGTCCTGTCGCCGAACGAGCCGCCTCGAGGAGCGGCGCCGGGAGAAGCGGGGATAAGCTGGTTTTTGCGCCGGATCGTCGTAACCCATTGAAAAGGCCCAATTCGCGGAAGGGTTTTCCTTTGATACCTTTCCGGATTCCTTTGCCCCGCTTCCGGTTTCCTTTGCTGGGCTTCCCGGATTCTTTGCTGGGCTTCCTCCGGGCTTGGGTCTGACCGGCGCCATTGGAGCGCGAGCGCAAGATCGGCTTCGGTCATTCTGCGGACAACGAGACCTTTGTCGCGCATGGGGCTTCGCGTCCCAAGCCTCAGGCGAGGCTCGCCGCTGCGACTTCGCCGTCGGTGACATAGTGGTTGACGCGTCCGGCCGCGAGCCTCTGGCCGGCCTGGTAGGATGCGACGCTGGCGAGCGCGCCGACCCGCTTGAGCTCGCTCACGATCAGGTCGCGCTCGGCGTTGGTGTCGGAATCGGTCTTGTGCGTCACCTTGAAGGTGAAGCGGGTGAAGGACATGCCCGTGTCCTTGGTCGCCGCGCCGACCCATAGGGCCGCTTCTTCGTCGGCGGGACGGTCGGTGTTCAGCCAGAACTCGGCGGTGCCCAGGGTCTCCTCGGTCTGTTCGAGGCTCAATGACCAGAAGCGGACGTGATGGCGCTTGCGCGGGCTGTCGTTGATCGGCTTCTGGAAGCCGACGTCCTGACCGCGCCCGAACAGGAAGAGGGTCGAGAACGGCGCCGCCGGATATGGCCGATTAAGCACGAAGGCGACGATCATCCGCCACGAGCTCTTGAGCCCGAGCGGGTCGGCCTCCGTCCACCCCGCGGCGATGAACGCAGCCCGCACCTTGTCGAGTTCGCCGATGAGCACGAGGTTGACCGGGTCTCCCGGCAGGCCGTCGCCGGTCAGGGTGAAGCTCGGCACGCTCTTGCGCTGCAGAATCTTGACGCCCATCCGCACGATTCGCGGCAGGATCAAATAGGCCGCGAGCATATAGGCGACCCAGAGCGATAGAATCGTGGGCAGCCTGCCGTCGGTGATGCGGAACACGGACACGATCAGCCAGACCGCGACGATCCCGAGCCCCAGAACGGCCAGCCTCTCAAAGAAGCGCTTCAGAATGCCCAAATTCTCCGCCCCTCCGCCGCCGATTCGCGCGATTGCTTGAACTCTGCGCTTTGCCGCGCGCCCGGACAAGCGCACGTTTACGCGACTTCATCAAGATCGTCTTGCAGCCTTTCACGGCCGATCGCTCCCCGATTGGGCGGGAAAGAGAAAGTTTGACAGCGATTTTGCGCTAATCAGGACCGCGCGCCGTGTTTCCCCCGGGCGGCGACGGAATCCGTTCGGCGCCGACCTTCGTCTCTCGATCGTCTCGCATCGCTCGGGACGACGGATTCCACGTCAGCGCGCCATGCGCTAACGCGACAGGTCCTCGGCGAGGCGCCCGAGGAAGTCGAGGCAGGCCTGAAGCTGCGCCTCGTCGACGAATTCATCCGGCTTGTGCGCCTGGTCGATCGAGCCTGGCCCGCAGACGATGGTCGGCAGGCCCGCGGCCTGGAAATGCCCAGCCTCGGTCGCGAAGGAGACCGCGATCGTCTGGTTCGACCGGCCGAGCCTCAACGCGAGCTGCTCGGCGGCCGAGCCGGGCGCGGCGGCGAGCGGCGGCACGTCGACTTCCATCGTGGTCGCGATCGCCGGGCCGGATATGAAGCGGGTCAGCCGCGGCGCCGCCACTTCGTCGACAAACGCCTGCACTTTCGCCATCGCCGAAGCGGTCGCAACCCCCGGCAGGCCGCGAAACTCCCAATGGAACACGCATTCGCGCGCCAGGATGTTGCGCGCCGTTCCGCCCCGGATCATGCCTACGTGGAGCGTCGAATAGGGCGGCGTGAAGCGCGGATCGAGCGGGCCTTCCTCGTAGGCGCGCGCAAGGCGCCCGATCTCGCTCACGATATCGGCCCCGATGGCGACCGCATTGGCGCCGAGCTCCGGCAACGCCGAATGGGCTTCATGTCCCGTGACCCTCGTCACGAAGGTTGCGATGCTCTTGTGCGCGTTCGCGACCGCCATCATGGTCGGCTCGCCCACGATGACCGCGGCCGGATGAGGCTCGTCCTTGCCGAAGCGAGCGATGATGTCGCGCGAGCCGAGGCAGGTGGTCTCCTCGTCGTAGCTCAGCACGATATGGACCGGTCGTTTGAGGCCCGCGTCCCTGAACGCCGGAGCCATCGCCAGGATGCACGCGTCGAAGCCCTTCATGTCGCAGGCGCCGCGGCCGAAGAGCCGCCCGGCCGCCTCGCGCAACGCGAACGGAGGGCTCGACCACGGCTGCCCCTCCACGGGGACGACATCGGTGTGGCCCGAGAGCACGACGCCGCCATCGACCCGGGGCCCGATCGTGGCCAGGATCGCGGCCTTGTCGCCGGCCGCATTTGGGGCTCGGCGGAAGGAAAGCCCAAGCGAGCGTAAGTAGCCCTCGACAAAATCGACGATCGCGAGGTTCGAGGAGTCGCTGACGCTCTCGATCGCGATCAGCCGCCCGAGCAGCGCCTTGGCCTCGGCGAGACGGCCCTCGCCCGTCATCGGCCCTCCCCGGAGCGCGCGCCGCGCCCGCGCGCGACGGAAACAGTGGACGGCGCGACGGGCGCCGCTAGAATGTCCGCTTCATGTACGAGGCGATCACGCATCGGGTCAAAGTCACCGTCGAGCCGGTCTTCGATCCGGAGCGCTCCGATCCGGATGAGCCGCGCTATTTCTGGCGCTATTCTATCGAAATCGCCAATCTCGGCGACAAGCCTGTGACGCTGATCGAGCGCCACTGGCGGATCACCGACGCCGTGGGCCGGCAACAGGAAGTGCGCGGGCCCGGCGTCGTCGGCGAGCAACCGACGATCGAGCCAGGAAAGTCGTTCCGCTACACGTCGGGGTGCCCGCTGACAACGACGAGCGGCCTGATGGTTGGCGAATACATGATGGTCGACCCGGACGGTCGGAGCTTCAAAGTCTCCATCCCCGCCTTCTCGCTCGATTCGCCCGACGGGAAGCGCGTTCTCAACTAAGCGAGGCGCCAGACCGTGATCGGCTCTTCGTAGCCGCGCACGGGGAGGGCTCCCAGGGAAACAGCCTCGCCGACAGCGCCTCCCGCCGCCTCACGCACGGTTTCGGAGACGATGAGTTGCGAACCCACCTCCTTGTTGAGGCTTTCAAGGCGCGAGGCGAGGTTCACCGTGTCGCCGATGACCGTATATTCCTTGCGCCGCGACGAGCCCACGGTCCCCGCTACCGCTTGACCGATGTGGATGCCGATGCCGAGGCGGATCGGCCAGGGATTGCCGGCGTTGCGGGCGTCGACGGCGCTCAGCATCTCGCGCGCCGCCTCGACGGCGTTCGCCGCCTCAAGCGGATCGTCGAGCGGCGCGCCGAAAAGGGCGAGCAGGCCATCGCCCAAAAACTTGTTCACGATGCCGTTGTGCCGATCGACGACGTCGACCAGAATCTCGAACACGTCGTCGAGACGGGCGACGACCTCCGCCGGCGTGCGCGTGCGCGCGGCCGCCGTGAAACTGCGAATGTCGACGAACATCACGCACACCCGCCTCATCTCGCTAAGCTCGGCCGCGCCCATCGCGATGAGCCGCTCGACCACCCGCGGCGAGACGTGCTGGCCGAAGAGATTGGTCACTTCGTCGCGGGCCGAAGCGGCGGCGAGCGCCCGCCGGAAATGGCTCTTGATGGTCGCCCCGACATAGCCGGCGAGCAGGCCGGCGGCGAGAAGGACGGCGCTGCGGGTCAGATGGTAGCCGATGCTGAAGTTTAGGTCTTCGGTTCGCCAACCAAGATGCAAGATAATCGAAGCGAGGGCGAAAAGCTCGACCGCCGCCACCGCCCCGGTGAATGCCGAGAGCGCAAAGCTGAGCCGCAGAGTCGAGAGAATGATGAAGAGGAAATAGAGCAGCGCGGGCCACGCTCCAAAAACGATGGGAGGGGAGAGATATCCGGCAAGGAGATAGACCACCACCGTTGGGAAACTTGTCTCGACGAACGCGTTCACATAGCGCCCCAAGACCGGAAAATTCCGACCGCGACGAAGGAAGATCGTGACTACGCCGGCCGCGAACAGTTCGTAGGCGACAAAGACCGAGAACGTCGCGAACGCCGCGCGCGCGGGGGTTCGATCGTGATAGATCGATCTGAAGAATCCGGGCGCAAGGGTCACCGCGCAAAGGATCAGGACGAGGATGAAAGCCTGCAGGGCGGCCAAAATAAGCATACGCCGCCGCTCGCTCACGAGAATCTCGCGGTTCAGCAGGCGCTGAAACGTCGTGTCCGCAGGGTGAGGAGGCTCGACCATCTCCATCCTTCCTTAGCGGTCGGCGAAGCGGCGAAGCAATCACGCCGCATTCATCGGCTGCGGGCAAGGCCTCCGCTTCCGACGAAAGACGTCAATCGTGGCGAGCCGCTGCGGCGAGGGCGGTCCGGCAAAGAAAAAGGGCGGCCCGCCCGGCCGCCCTTCGCCATTTCGGCTGACGCAGAGGACGTCAGTAGGAATAGTACATCTCGAACTCGACCGGGTGCGGCGCCATTTCGAAGCGATGGACGTCGGCCATCTTGAGCTCGATATAGCTGTCGATGAAATCGTCGTTGAACACGTCCCCGGCCTTGAGGAACGTGCGATCCTTGTCGAGGCTCGTGAGCGCCTCGCGCAGACTGCCGCATACGGTCGGGATCTTCTTCAATTCCTTCGGCGGCAGGTCGTAGAGATCCTTGTCCATCGCCGGGCCCGGATCGATCTTGTTGGTGATTCCGTCGAGCCCGGCCATCAGCATCGCCGAGAAGGCGAGATAGGGATTGGCTCCCGGGTCGGGGAAGCGAACTTCGACCCGCTTCGCCTTGGGATTCGAGGTCCACGGGATACGGCAGGAGGCCGAGCGGTTGCGCGCCGAGTAGGCGAGCAGAACCGGAGCCTCGAAGCCCGGCACCAGGCGCTTATAGCTGTTGGTCGTGGGATTGGTGAAGCCGTTGAGCGCCTTGGCGTGCTTGATGATGCCGCCGATATAGTAGAGGCATTCCTGGCTGAGGTCGGCGTATTTGTTCCCGGCCATGACCGGCTTGCCGCCCTTCCAGATCGACTGATGGACGTGCATGCCCGAGCCGTTGTCGCCATAGACGGGCTTCGGCATGAAGGTCGCCGTCTTGCCGTAGCTCTGCGCGACCATGTGGATGCAATATTTATAGACCTGCATGTGGTCGGCCATGGTTACGAGCGGTCCGAACTTGAGGCCGAGCTCGTGCTGCGCCGACGCAACTTCGTGGTGATGCTTCTCGACCGCCGCGCCCATCTGCGCCATCGCCGCCAGCATCTCGCCGCGCATGTCCTGGGCTGAATCCTGCGGCGGGACCGGGAAATAGCCGGCCTTCGTGCGCACGCGATGGCCGAGATTGCCGCCCTCATAGGCCGTGTCGGCGTTGATCGGCAGTTCGATCGAGTCGATCTGGAACCCGGTGTTGTAAGGTTCGGCGCTGAACCGGACGTCGTCGAAGACGAAGAACTCGGCCTCGGGGCCGAAAAACGCGGTGTCGCCGATCCCGGTCGACTTGAGATAAGCCTCGGCCTTCTTGGCGATGCCGCGCGGGTCGCGGTTGTACGGCTGGCCGCTCGCCGGATCGAGGATGTCGCAGTTGATGACCATGGTCGAAGCGGCGAAGAACGGATCCATGCACGCCGAGGTCGGGTCGGGCATCAGGGTCATGTCGGATTCGTTGATCGCCCGCCAGCCGGCGATCGACGAGCCGTCGAACATCAACCCTTCGGCAAAGGCGTCCTCGTCGATCAGCCCCACGTCGAAGGTCACGTGCTGCCATTTGCCGCGCGGATCGGTAAAGCGCAGATCGACATATTTGACGTCATTGTCCTTGATCGCCTTCAGGACATCCTTGGCGGTCTTCATGGTTCGCCTTTCCTCAAAATTAAGGTTCGATTGTTCCCGCCCGCCGCGGGGAGCGGCGGGCCGCCCTCTGATTGAGCCCCCGAAATGGCGCTAGACCGCGTCCGCGCCGGTTTCGCCGGTGCGGATCCGGATGGCCTCGTCGATCTGCGATACAAATATCTTGCCATCGCCGATGCGGCCGGTCTGGGCCGCGGCCCGGATCGCCTCGAT
Organism: uncultured Alphaproteobacteria bacterium; assembly: GCA_963761435.1. Taxonomy (GTDB): domain Bacteria; phylum Pseudomonadota; class Alphaproteobacteria; order Rhizobiales; family Beijerinckiaceae; genus Roseiarcus. The sequence goes on from CAVXHJ010000029.1 coordinate 103,901, forward strand.
CGCCTGGGCGAGATTTTCATCCGAGACCACGACCTCGATTTTCACCTTGGGGAGAAAGTCGACGACATACTCAGCCCCCCGGTAAAGCTCGGTGTGTCCCTTCTGGCGGCCGAAGCCCTTCGCCTCGAGGACGGTTATGCCTTGGATTCCCGCTTCCTGCAGGGCCTCCTTCACTTCGTCGAGCTTGAACGGCTTGATGATCGCCTCGATCTTCTTCATTTCGGCGAAACTCCTCATCCCCCGCGCCGCGCCGCCGAGCGTTTTGCCCCCAATCGTCGGCGGCGGCCGGACCGGCGCCAGCGGGGCTCAATAGCATCCGATCGCAGGGCGCGCTACGGGCGCCTCGCGAAAGGTCAGGAACGCGGCACGCCCCCCGTGGCGCCTGCTCAATGGGCAATCTGGCTAATTTTGGGGCGGCCAGTCAGACCGTCGGCCCCCACTCGCCCGAGCCGAAAATCCGCCAGGACGTCATCCCCGCCTTGGCGACGACGATCCGACCGGATTTTGCGAGACTGACCAGATGGGCGAAAACGCGCGGATGACGCCAGGCCATCGGCCTCTCGGGCGCGCAGACGGCCCGATATTCGTCGCTATCCGCGTCCTCCATCAGGATCGTGCCGACGAGGTCCGGACGCAACTGCCGCGGCAGATCGCGGCGGGTCAGCCATTCGCACTCGAAGTCGCGGCAGACTGCAGGGCGCTCGGCGTAAATTGCGCAGCCGCCGCCGGCGCGGCAATTGGCGCATAGCGGACCGGCCGGCTTGTTGAAATGCGCGATCTCCAGCGCGGAACAGCACATCGTGCAGGCCCCGCAGGATTTTCCCGGCGCCGCCGCCATCTTTTCCCTCTCGGGCGACCGCCCAGGCTGGCGAATCGCAACATGCCCGCAGCATGCCCCTATCACCATTCGCGCGCCAGAGAGAGATGCGTCTCCATGTTTGTTTCGGGCCCCGCGCGCTCCGCGCCGCCGGCGGGAGCGATCAGCGCGCGACGCATGATCAACGCGAGGACGGCGGCGATGGCCAATGGCGCGAGCGGCAGGCCGAGCGCGCCGGCCGTGGCGCGCGAGACGAGCGGCAGCGCGAACGCCAGCGCCATGAGCATCTTCTCAAACGGCAGGAAGCCCGTGCGGCGACCCTCGCCGAGAAGCCAGACGAGCGGGATGGCGATGAGCGTCAGATCGTAGTCGAGAACAAACGGGCTCGCGAGCAGGCCGGCGCAGACGATCGCAGGACCCTCCGCCTTGGTCCGAAAGGCGCGCCGTTCGAGCCGCCAAAGGGCGCAGACGGCGCAGAGCGCCGTCAAGATCTGCGCTCCCCAGGCGAGAGCAAGCGGGCCGTGCAGCAGCCGGACCGCGGCGAACACGCTCTGCATTTTCTCGTCGCCGACAAGATTGTGTTCCAGCGCCGCCCGGGCGAGCGGGGCGCCGGCGAAGAAGCCAGCCCAGGCCTGTTCGCCGAACGCCGCGAGGGAAGCCGCCGAGAACGCCGCCGCGGTCGCCGCGGCGACGATCAGCGTCGTCCAGCGACCGGCGAAGATAAGCGCGAACGGGATGACCAGAGCCAGATGCGGCTTGAACGCCATCGCGCCGAAGAGAACGCCAGCGAGCGCCGGCCGCCGGTTCATCGCCAATAGACCGCCGCCGATCAGCGCGGCGCTCAAGAAACCGTTCTGTCCGTGGGCGGCGTTCACGAACACCGCCGGAAAGGCGAGGAACGCCATCGGCTCGAGCGAGGGCAGATAGAGCCGCAGGACGCGATAGAAGGCGTAGCCGGTCGCCATGAGCCACGCCGCGAGCGACCAGAAATAGGGCGCAAGCGCCAGCGGCAGCGAGATCAGGAGCGCGGTCGGCGGATAGAAGAAGGCGGTATAGCCGAGTTTCGAGCCGAACAGCGCCTTCTGAGCCGCCCAATGCGCGCCGACGTCGTAGACAAGCTCGGGGCGCCCGTCGAGCGCCAGGCGCGAAGCCGCGTAGAAGCCGACAAAGTCGGTCCCGATCGGCTTGCCTTCGCGGTCGAGGCCGCCCGAGCTCAGCGCAACCCAGCCGGCGGCGCCGATAAGGGTCATCGCGAGCAGGATGCGCGTATAGGCCTGCGCGCGTTCGGCGTCGAGCCAGGCCCCGTCGCTGAGCGCCGACGCGGCCCGGCCGAGTGAGGATGCCATGTCCTTGCGGTCTCTCAGACTTGGTGAGCCGTCCGAGCTAACGCCGGCCGGGTTAATGGGCGCATAAGCCTTGCCGAACGGATCGCGCGCCGCCTGAACCGGAGCCCGCGACATTTCCTTGCGAAAATCAGAATCCCACGCTATGCTTCTTCGAGGACGCCGGATCGAACCGGCGTTTCGCGACGCGCTGGCGACGAGGCGCGAACATTCGGCCAGAAACGGCATAAACCATTGAAAAATAATAATTTCTTATTTTGATTTCCTTGTCTCCGGCTTTGATTTCCTTGCGCGCGGTTTGGTTTTCCTTGCGGCCGGCTTGGATATCCTTTGCGCCGGTTTTGATTTCGTTGGGACGGCTGGCCTTCAAGGCGCGCCGCCGCCCTTATGGCGGCGCCATCCTGCGCCCGCGCGCGGTCGCCAGCCGATAGGCGCCCGGCGTCAGGCCGACCGATTTGCGGAACTGCCGGGTGAACGCCGCCTGATCGGCGTAGCCGCATTCCAGCGCCAATTCGCTCAAGGGGGCGTCGGCGCGCCGGAGCCGGTCGCAGGCCCTGTCGATCCGCAGGCGGGACAAATATTGGCCGGCGGAGAGGCCAAACAGAGCCCGGATTCTCTGGTCGAACTGGAACGGGGAGAGGCCGGCGCGCGCCGCGAGATCGGGGATGCGCAGCGGCTGGTCGAGATGGTCGTCGACGTAGGAGAGCGCGGCCGACAGCGCGACCGGCGCCAGTCCTGGACGCGCGAGCGCCGGCGCGTCGCGCGAAATCCCGGCGAGGCCCCGAACGACGCCGTCGGCGTCGATGAGCGGCTCTTTCCAGGTCAGGCACCAGCCCTCGCGGCCGCCCGGATAAAGGTGGAGCTCCATCCGGCCGCGGATCGATAGGCCTTGGGCGATAACCCTGAGATCCTGAACCTCGAAGCGCTCGCCAAGCGGGGCTGCGAAGACCTCGCTCGCCTTGCGGCCGATGAGCGCCCGCTTGTCGCCATTGTTGCAGCGATCCGCGAGCGTCCGGTTGACCGCCACGTAGCGGGCCTCGCGATCCTTGATGAAGAAGACAATGTCGGGGACGTGATCGAAAAGCTCGATTGCGGTGAACGGGCGTCCAAGCTCGGCGGCAAACGCCGCCGCGGAGTCGCCCGGCGCGGCGGCCGGCGCGGTTTTGCGCATTTTCAAGCGGCGGCCCGTCTTTTCATCAAGAACTGAGGGTGAACCCATGCGAATGTGCCGGACGTGACGACCCAACTCTAGGAAGCGCCAGCATGTCCTCGCAAGTTTTTTCCGGAACCGTTCCGGCCCTCATGACGCCCTGCGACGCCAACCGGCGCCCGGATTTTGACGCCCTCGCGCGCACCGGCCGCCAGTTGGTCGACGCGGGGATGTCCGGGGTCGTCTATTGCGGATCGATGGGCGACTGGCCGCTCCTGACTCTGGAGCAGCGGATGGAGGGCGTCGAGCGTCTGGCGGCCGCCGGCGTGCCGGTCATCGTCGGCACCGGAGCCCAGAACACCGCGCAGGCCGCGGCGCTCGCCCGTCACGCCAAGACAAAGGGCGCACGCGGGCTGATGATCATCCCGCGCGTCCTCTCCCGCGGATCGTCGGCGGCGGCCCAGCGCAGCCATTTCGCCAGCGTGCTCGAGGCGGCGGTCGACCTGCCTTCGGTCATCTACAACAGCCCCTATTATGGTTTCCAGACCCGGGCGGAGCTGTTCTTCGACCTGCGCCGGGAACACCCCCACCTGGTCGGTTTCAAGGAGTTCGGCGGCGCGGAATCGCTGAGCTACGCCGCCGAGCACATCGCCGGCCGGGAGCCCGGCGTTGCGCTGATGGTCGGCGTCGATACCCAGGTGTTCCATGGCATCGTCAATTGCGGCGCCTCGGGCGTGATCACCGGCATCGGCAACGTGCTGCCGCGCGAGGTGCTGCGCCTGGTCGAGCTTTGCCAGCGCGCAGCGAAGGGAGATCCCGAGGCGCGGCGCCTCGCGCTCGAGCTCGAGGACGCGCTCAAGCCGCTCTCCGTGTTCGACGAGGGCGTCGACCTCGTGCTCTATTTCAAGCGGCTGATGACGCTTCAGGGTCATGAGGAATATGCCTTGCAGCTCAATGCGTTCGATGCATTGAGCCCGTCCCAGGAGAGTTTGGCCGCGCGCCGGTTCAAGACCTTCCGCTCCTGGTATGCGTCATGGCCCGGAGCAAAGGGCTAAGCGCGATGCGGGTCATCGATTCGCATACCGAGGGCGAGCCGACCCGGGTGATCGTCGATGGCGGGCCGCCGCTCGGCGATGGGCCGATGGCCGAAAGGCGCGAGCGCTTCGCTCGTAAATTCGACCATTTCCGTCGCTTCGCGGTGACCGAGCCCCACGGCCACGAGGCGATGGTGGGCGCGCTCATCTGCGAACCTCACGACCCGACATGCGCCGCCGGGGTGATCTACTTCGACAATGCCGGCTACCTCGGCATGTGCGGGCATGGGACGATAGGCCTCGCGGTGACGCTGGCGCATATGGGCCGGCTCAAGCCGGGCCGTCATCGATTCGAAACCCCTGTTGGGATTGTTGGCGTCGAGCTTGCCGACGAAAACACGGCGACGGTCGAGAATGTCGAGAGCTATCGGCTCGCCGAGGCGGTGGAAGTCGAGGTCGCCGGTCTTGGAACCGTGCGCGGAGACGTCGCCTGGGGCGGCAACTGGTTCTTTCTCACTTCGAATTCGCCCTGCCATCTTAACCCGGCGAACATTGGCCGATTGACGCTGGCCGCTGCCGCCATCCGCGACGCGCTCGCCGCCCAAGGCGTTACCGGCAAGAACGGCGCGTCGATCGACCACGTCGAGATCTTCGGCCCCGCGCAATCGAGCGACGCGAACAGCCGCAATTTCGTCCTCTGCCCCGGCGGGGCCTACGACCGATCGCCCTGCGGAACAGGCACCAGCGCCAAGCTCGCCTGCCTCCGGGCGGACGGGAAATTGCGCCCCGGCGAGGTTTGGATTCAGGAAAGCATTATCGGCAGCCGCTTTCGCGCGAGCTTCGAACCTGGTCCGAACGGCGGCGTTTTGCCGCGAATCCGCGGGCGGGCCTACGTCTGCGCTGAGACCACGCTTCTAGAAAACCCGGCCGACCCTTTCCGGTATGGTTTCGGCGGCGGCGTCAACTGATCTCCGCCCACCCCAACAAATCAGGCGCTTGACAGTCCGGCCCGGGCCGTGTCTGTGCAGCGCCGCTGCGCCTGGGCGTAAGCAATGGGTCGCCCTTTTCGCGTTCAGGCGGAGAAGCCGGTCATGAAGACGGCGTTGGTGTTTCCGGGCCAGGGGTCCCAAGCTGTTGGCATGGGGAAGGGGCTGGCGGACGAGTTTCCCGTCGCGCGCAAAGTGTTCGACCAAGTCGACGCCGCCCTGTCGCAGAAGCTATCCCAACTGATGTTCGAGGGCCCGGAGGCCGAACTCACCCTGACCGCCAACGCCCAACCGGCTCTGATGGCCGCGAGCATCGCGGCGCTACGGGTGCTGGAGAACGAAACGGGCTTTAAGGTCGCAAAGCAGGCCGCTTACGTCGCCGGGCATTCGCTCGGCGAGTATTCGGCTCTTTGCGCCGCAGGGTCGCTGACGCTCGAGGATACCGCGGTCCTGCTGCGACGGCGCGGCGAAGCGATGCAGAAGGCGGTCCCGGTCGGCGAAGGGGCGATGGCGGCCATCCTCGGCCTCGAGTTCGGGCAGGTCGTGAAGATCGCCACCGAGGCGGCAAGCAACCTCTATCTCACTGGCGCGATCTGCCAGGCGGCCAACGACAACGGCGCCGGACAAGTGGTCATCTCCGGCACGACGGCCGCGGTCGAGCGCGCGATGGAGCTCGCCAAACTTGCCGGCGCCAAGCGCGCGCTGCTTCTGCCGGTGTCCGCGCCTTTTCACTCGGCGTTGATGCAGCCGGCCGCGCTGGCGATGCAGACAGCGCTGAAAAGCGTGAAAATTCGCCCGCCGAAGCCGCCTCTCGTCGCCAACGTCGAAGCCGCGGCGGTCGCCGACCCGGAAGCCATCCGATCGGGCCTGGTCGCTCAGGTGACCGGAACCGTGCGCTGGCGCGAAAGCGTGGCCTATATGAGCGCGCAGGGCGTCACCCGGTTCATCGAACTTGGCGCGGGGAAAGTTCTGACTGGCCTCATCAAGCGGATCGCGGAGGGCGCGACGACGATCAGCATCGGCGCGCCAGCCGACGTCGCCGCCTTCAGCGCGTGGGCGAAGCCCTGACAGGATTGGCGAGAAGGACGGCGCTGTTGTTCGATTTGACCGGTAGGACCGCGCTCGTCACCGGCGCGTCAGGCGGACTTGGCGGCGCAATCGCGCGGGCGCTCCATGCCCAGGGAGCGACGGTCGCTCTTTCCGGGACGCGGCGCGAGGCGCTGGAGGCGCTGGCCGCCGAACTCAAAGACCGCGTGCATCCGACGCCGTGCGACCTCACTGACGCCGCCGCGGCCGACGGGCTTGTTCCAGTCGTCGAGGCTGCGCTCGGATCGCTCGACATTCTTGTCAATAACGCCGGCATGACGCGCGACAATCTGCTTGTGCGCATGAAGGACGCCGACTGGGAGTCGGTCCTCGCCATCAACCTGACGGCGGCCTTCCGCCTGTCGCGCGCTGCGTTGAAAGGCATGATGCGGCGCCGCCACGGGCGAATCGTCAATATCACTTCCGTTGTCGGGGTCTCCGGCAACGCCGGCCAAGCCAATTACGCCGCCGCCAAGGCGGGCATGATCGGCTTGTCGAAGTCGCTCGCCGCCGAGGTCGCGACGCGGGGCATCACTGTGAATTGCATAGCCCCGGGTTTCATCACGAGCCCGATGACCGAGGCGCTCGACGAAAAGCAACGCGACGCCATTCTGGCCTCCGTCCCCATGCGACGGTTGGGCTCGGGCGAGGATATCGGCGCCGCCGCCGTGTATTTGGCGAGTTCCGAAGCGGGCTACGTGACCGGGCAGACGCTGCACGTGAACGGCGGAATGGCAATGATTTGATTGCCTTGAGCCAATCGAAGGACCGCGCCGCGACGGGCCTCCCACCCTCTCGCGTTGACGGGAAAGATATGCTATCGACGCCCTTCGTCGTGGCGCGGGAGGGGGCGCACTATCCAAGCGTCGGCGTCGCGAAACCCGAACGAAACTCTTACCACCTCGAATTGGAGCAAACGGCCAGATTGCGGCTTCCCTCGACGGGGTCGATCGGGGACTTGATCAGGAAGTCGGGCGGCAAGGCCCGACGCATAAGGGAAAAGATGACATGAACGATGTCGCAGAGCGGGTGAAGAAGATCGTTGTCGAGCACCTTGGCGTAGAGGCCGACAAAGTCGTCGACAACGCCAATTTCATCGACGATCTCGGCGCCGACTCGCTCGACACCGTTGAACTGGTGATGGCTTTCGAAGAGGAGTTTGGGGTCGAAATTCCCGACGACCAAGCCGAAACGATCGTCACTGTCGGCGACGCCGTCAAATATCTCGAGAAGGCGTCGACCAAGAAGTAACGGCGGGCCGAGCGACTCCGATCGTCGGCCGCCTTTCCTCAAGCCGTATTTGCCTTTAATGCAAGGGCCGGCGTCCGCACCGGCCCTTCTTGTATTGGGGCGCAGGCCCCGGGCGAAGGCGGGAGTTCGACGGGGGCCGAGAAGCGTTAGAGAATGGATACCATCAAGGAATGGACATGGAGCGAATGAGGCGGGTCGTCGTCACAGGTCTCGGCATGGTCACTCCGATGGCTTGCGGGGTCGAAGCGACGTGGCGTCGCCTTTTGGCCAGCGAGTCGGGCGCCGCCAGGGTCGAGAACTTCGATGTCTCGGACCTGCCCTGCCAGATCGCCGCGCAAGTGCCGCGCGGAACAGCGCCCGACGCCTTCAACCCCGATGACTGGATGGAGCCCAAGGAGCAGCGTCGCGTCGACGACTTCATCGTCTACGGCATGAGCGCCGCAACGCAGGCGCTGCGCGACGCCAATTGGGGTCCCAAGACCTATGAGGAAGAGATCGAAACCGGGGTGTTGATCGGCTCGGGAATTGGCGGACTCGGAGGCATCTACGACGCTTCCGTCACCTTGCATGAGAAAGGGCCTCGCCGCATCTCGCCGTTCTTCATTCCGGGCCGGCTAATTAATCTGGTCAGCGGCCAGGTTTCGATCGCTCACAATCTAAAAGGCCCCAACCACGCGGTCGTCACCGCCTGCTCGACCGGCGCCCATGCGATCGGTGACGCGGGCCGCCTGATCGCTCTCGGCGACGCCAACGTGATGATTGCCGGCGGCGCCGAATCGGCGGTCAACCGGCTTTCGCTGGCTGGCTTCTGCGCCTGCCGCGCGCTGTCGACGGGCTTCAACGACCGGCCGAAGCAGGCCTCGCGTCCCTACGACCGTGATCGCGATGGTTTCGTCATGGGCGATGGAGCCGGATGCGTCGTGCTGGAGGAGCTCGAGCACGCCAAGGCCCGCGGCGCCGTCATCTACGCCGAATTGATCGGCTACGGCCTTTCGGGCGACGCCTTTCATGTCACTGCGCCCGCCCCCGACGGCGATGGCGCTTATCGGGCCATGAGCGCGGCGCTGAAGCGCGCGGCGATCTCCGCTTCGGAGATCGACTATGTCAACGCGCACGGCACATCGACTCCCGTCGGCGATGAAATCGAATTGCGGGCGGTCGAGCGCCTGCTCGGCAACTCGGCGGCTAAAACGACAATGTCCTCCACCAAGTCCTCGATCGGCCACCTCCTCGGCGCGGCGGGAGCGGTCGAGGCGATCTTCTCCATTCTGGCCATCCGCGACCAGGTCGCGCCCCCGACGCTCAATCTCGACAACCCGGCCGTCGAGACGGCGATCGACCTTGCGCCGCATTTTGCCCGCAAGCGTCCGATACAGGCGGCCCTGTCCAACTCATTCGGGTTCGGCGGCACCAACGCGTCGCTCGTTTTCCGCGCGCTGCACTGACTGCAGCTCCATCCGCGATTCGTTGTTTCCCCACATTGGCCCGTCGGGTAGACTTGTGCCGCGCGCGGGGGGGTCCAGCCCCGCGCCGGGTGAGCGTGGGAAGGTCGACGGCGAAAGTGCGCAAACGGCAGGCGACATGAGCGGAGAACTCGATCCCGGCGACGGCGAGGCCCCCCGGCCGCGGGTAAGCCTGTTCGGCCGCGTCAGCAAGCCTGTTTCCGCCGGCCCAACCCCACCGAACCCGCCGCGCAAGCCGCGGCGAATAGGTCTCTCCAGCGTCAGCGGGCTGCTCACTTTCGTACTCCTCGGCGCGCTGGCGACGGTCGGAGCGCTCGCCTGGCTGTTGAAGGAATCCCGCAGCCCCGGGCCGCTCGCCGCCGACAAGGTCGTCATGATCGTGCGCGAGGATGACGGCGGCAGCATCGCCGATCAACTCGAGCGGGCAGGAGTCGTCGACAGCGCGATGTGGTTCAACATTCTGACCCTGCTCGACGGCAATCGCGGCGCCTTGAAGCGTGGCGAATACGCGTTCAAGGCCGGCATGAGCATGAACGACATCGAGAGTGAGCTCGTCGCCCATCGCGTGGTCCGATACAAGCTCACCATCCCCGAGGGCCTGACCAGTGATCAGATCGTCCAGCGGCTGCGCGACGACACGGTTCTGATCGGCGACATCAAGGAGTCTCCGCGCGAAGGCTCGCTGATGCCCGACACTTATTATTTCGAGCGCGGCGACACGCGGCTGTCCATCCTGGCTCGAATGGCGAAGATGCAGACGAAGGCGATCGAAGATGTCTGGAAGGGACGTGCGCCGGATCTGCCAATCAAGTCTCCGGGTGAAATGGTCACTCTCGCCTCGATCGTTGAAAAGGAGACGGGCAAGCCCGACGAGCGGCCGCACGTCGCCGGGGTGTTCGTCAACCGCCTGGAAAAGCGCATGCGGCTCGAGTTCTGACCCGACGATCGTCTATGGCCTCGCCCTGGGCAAAGGCACCCTCGGCCGCAGCATCACCAGAGCGGACCTCGCTCAGTCGACGCCCTATAACACCTACATCATCGACGGCCTGCCTCCCGGACCGATCTGCAACCCCGGCAAGGCGGCCCTCGAGGCGGTCGCCAACCCCTCGCGCAGCAAGGACCTCTACTTCGTCGCGGACGGAACCGGCGGGCATGTGTTCGCCGAAACATTCGATCAGCATCAGAAGAACGTCGCCCATTGGCGACAGATCGAGAAGGACGTCAAAGACAAGCTCGCGCCGGATGTGACGCCGCAGCCGGCGATCCGCGGTTCGATCGATCCCCTCGATCCGTCGCAGTTCGGCGCGCTCGCCGCGCCGGCGCCAGGACAATCGGCGCCGTCCGCGATTCTCGCCCGTCTCAGCAAAATCGGCGCCGACCGGAAGGCGAAGGACGCGGCGCTAGCGTCGATCGCGGCTTCCGCCGTCAAGTCAATTGAAGAACTGGGCGCGGTCGTCGCCGGGGTCAACGACGCGCCGGCGGAAGGGCTGGCTTTCGCAGAGACAGATTCGGCGGGCGCGGGGACCGGGCCGATAGGCACTGCTCCCGTCCCGGCCGCCATGCTCGCGGATGAGAGAGCGCGCGAGGCCAAGTATGGAACGGCGCCTTTGGCCTCGACGAGCGTCGCCACCGACGCCTCGACGACCGCGACGCCAGCCCCGGCGCAGCCGCCGCAGACAGCGTCCGGCCGGCCGCGGATCTACGACGCCTCAGAAGGCACCAAGCTCGACCCGCTGCTCAACAAGACCTACGACTTGAGTTACGCCAAGGTCGTGCCGCCCATGCAATAGGCGCAGCCGCGTCAGGCTTCGTCGCGCAATCGCTCACGTACGACCGCGAGCGTGATGGCGCAGGCATTCGAGACGTTGAGGCTCTTGATCGGCCCGGGGAGATCGAGGCGGGCGAGACGATCGCACCGCTCGCGCGTGAGACGCCTCAGGCCCTTGCCTTCCGCGCCAAAAATCAGCGCCAGCGGGCGCGTGAGGGTTTCACCGCCAATGAGGTCGGGCGCCTCTGAATCGAGCCCGATCCGCCAGTAGCCCATGTCCCCCAACTCAGCCAGCGCGCGAGCAAGATTGGTAACGTTGCAGATCGGCACGTGCTCGAGCCCGCCAGAAGCGGATTTCGCGAGCGTCCCCGCGAATTCCGGCGAATGGCGCTCGGTGGTGACGAGCGCGTCGACTGCGAAGGCTGCTGCGGTGCGCAGGATCGCGCCGACATTGTGCGGATCGGTAATCTGGTCGAGGACGACGACGAGACCGTCGGCCGGCAGCTCGTCGACATCGATCGGCGCGAGCGGACGCGCCTCGAGCAGCAGCCCCTGATGAACCGCCTCGCGCGGCGCGCGGGCGGAGATTTCCTCGGAGCTCATGATCCGGGTCTCAACCCCGCGCGCGGCGATGTCGGCGCTGAGCCGTTCCGCCGCCGCCGGCGTGGCGTAGAGGCGGATCAGCTCGCGGCGCTCGGCCCTGAGCGCGGCCGCGACGCTGTGGAAGCCATAGATCCGCGATACCTTCGTCTCTCGCCGATCGTCGTCCAGGCGATCGGGGCGCGGCGCACGGGCGAGCGCCGGCTCCGCGCTTTGACGCCTCGGGGGGGCGCCGGCAGGGGGCGAGCGTTTGCGCCCGCCGCTCGAAGGCGGGTTCACGCGGCGGTTGCGGTTGCGGGTCATCGGCTGAATGCTCGTGTTGCGTCGTCAATCGTTAGAGCGGAATGGCTTTCGCGGGAAGGCGAGTGGGGGCTCCTTCGCGTCGTTTCGGTGTGCGGCGACGGAAGCGTCGCCCCGCATGATCAGGCTGTTTGGCACAATCCGAACAGCAGCATGGCGGATCAAGGGCATCTTTCCAGTTGACAGCCCGCTCCCTGAGGCAACATAAGCCTGCCCATGAACCCGCCTCGGCCTGCCCGGGGCGTTTTCGTCCTCAAGGCTTCAATCCTGCGGACGCGGGGGAGTGTCCCGAGCGGCAAAGGGGGCGGACTGTAAATCCGCTGGCTAAGCCTTCGTAGGTTCGAGTCCTACCTCCCCCACC
>CAVXHJ010000030.1:0-5345 GCA_963761435.1 uncultured Alphaproteobacteria bacterium
GGCCTTGGTTTCGCCTACTACGGCGCGCATGAGGCGAGCCCGAACGCGATCCACGTTCAAAAAGCGTTTCGAGGATGCCAGTGGCAGAAAGCAATCTTGATGGGATGGGGCGCCCGTCGCGCGCCCCCGGCCCCCAACAAGCAAACGCTGAAGAAATGCTGGCTGAATTGGTGCGCCTCGTCGAATCTTCGGGGCTCGCGCCGAAGCGTTCGGCGCCGCCTGTCGAAACCGTGTCGGAGCCCGAGCGGACGGATGCGGAGCCGATGCAACCGCTCGAAATGACGTCGCCGCGCCCGTCAGTCGACGCGCCGCCGAGCAAGCCGAGTGAGACGCGGCCCGTCGACGTCGAGCCGCCTCGAAGCCGCCAAATCATATTCGAACGATCCGAACGGAATCGATTTGGCGACGGGACAACGTTCCGGGGCCTGGACATTCAAGGTTTCGGCGCTCGTCCTTGCCTGCGCGGCAGTGATTGGTTCGATCTTTTGGTTCAAACGAGTCGAGCCCGGACTGCCAAAGGCGCCCCCCTTCATCGCCACAGCGCAGGCCCCGGCCACAGTGCAGCCGCGAAGCAATTTGACCGTCGCGACTTCGAGCGACGCCGGGGTGACCCCGCTGAAAGACATTACGCAGCCGGCGGTTGTCAGTCCCGAAGAGCGGCCAATCGATCTGAACGCTGGCGTCTCGCTCAATAATCCGCCGCCGTCGGCGGACCTGGGGCCGATAGCAACCGCCGCGGCGCAACCGACGGCCGATGCGTCCGCTGGAAAAGCCACTCGCGGAGTCGGTCAACACGCCGACCGCAGCGGCGCCGATCGCCGCCTCTCCGCCTACGGCGTCGCAATCTCTTGATTCCAAGCCCGTGCCCGTGCCCACGGTTCCGCTTTCGCCCGACCAGACGCAGATCGCGGCGCCAACCCCCTCCGCCACGAACTCAGGCGTGGCGGCGCATGCAAGCGATGCGCCGTTGCCACCCGTCAGGCCCGCGCCGAAGGCCGCGATCGAGGCGGCCGGGGTTGCGGAGCGGTCGACGCCAAAACTCGAATTGCCCACCAAGCTTTCAAGTAAATCCGCCGCCCACGTCGTGGTCGCCAAGGCTGACGCCACCGGCCACTGGGCTCCCACGGAGACGGCGAGCGAACCACTTCGGCTTGGGGCGCCCGTGAACCCCGAGAAGGGAGCAAAGACGCTCAACGCCACGCAATCCCCGGCCGAGGCGCAGGCGGCCCCGTCACAGCAACCGGCGCCGGCCAAGCAATCCAATCCCAATCCTGTGGTGCATGCCTTCAACTATATGGTGGGCGCGCTGACCGGCCTTATTCCCTTCGCACCCCATTGATCGAGACTCAGCGATCCCGATTCAGTTTTTTCGACGACCACGCTCCCCATCAAGTTAGTTGAGGATCCGTTTGCCGTCGGGCGAATCGAGCGAGAAGGCGGGGATGGAAACCTTGAAGCTCCGTCCTTCCGGGTCGACCATCAAATACTCGCCGACCATCATGCCGCTCGGGGTGGCCAGCGGGCAGCCGGAGGCGTAGCGGAACGACTTGCCCGGCTCGATCGTCGGCTGCTCGCCGACGACGCCCGGTCCGCGCACCTCCTGCTGCCGGCCGTCGGCGTCGGTGATCCGCCAGTGGCGCTCCATGAGCGTCACAGGCTTGTCGCCGAGATTGGCGATTTCGATAGAATAGCGCCAGAAATAGCGCGGCTGGTCCGGGTCGGAGCGCTCCGGATCGAACGTGGGCTCGACGGTGACTTTGACCCGATGCGTGACGGCCTCGTACATGAAACCGGCATTCTAGCGACGCCCGTCGCGCCGTCCACTGTTTCCCTCACCCCGGGGCGCGGCGCTCTGTCGCGGGCGTCCGGATGACCGGGGCGGGCCGTCTCGCCGAGGCCAAGGCGCTGCTCAAGCGGCTCATCGCCATCGACAGCGTCAGCGACGCCTCCAATCTGCCGGTCGTCGACTTCGTCGAGGAATATTTGCGCTCGCTCGGGCTCGAGGCGCGTTGCGCGCCGAACGCGGCTGGCGACAAAGCGGCGATCCTGGCCACCATCGGCCCCCGGGCCGACGGCGGCGTCGTGCTCTCAGGCCATACCGACGTTGTCCCGGTGGACGGCCAGCCGTGGTCGAGCCCGCCGTTCGCACTGCGCGAGGCCGACGGCCGGCTTTATGGCCGCGGCGCCTGCGACATGAAGGGCTTCGCCGCCTGCGTCCTGGCGATGGTCCCCAGCGTTCAGGGACGCCGGCCTGAAGCGGCCGGTTCACATCGTGCTGAGCTACGACGAGGAGACGACGTGCCTGGGGTCCCGCGACGTCATCGGCTGGTTCGGCAAGGATGAGCCGCTTCCGGCTGCGGTCATCGTCGGCGAGCCGACGATGATGGCGGTGGCCGACGCCCACAAGAGCGTCGCGACCTTCCGGACGCTGGTCACCGGGCGCGAAGCCCATTCGGCCCTGCCGGCGCTCGGCGCCAACGCGGTTGCGGTCGCGGCGGACATCGTGAGCGAGATCGGCGCCCTGGCGCGCGCCTATGAGGAAGGCCCGCTCAACTCCCGCTTCACGCCGCCCTATTCAACGCTTCACGTGGGCATGATCCGGGGCGGGACGGCCCGCAACATCCTGGCGCGGGAATGCGTGTTCGAGTGGGAATTTCGCGGCCTCCCCGGAGTGTCGAGCGCCTCGGCGATGGCCAAGGTGCAGGCGTTTGTCGACGCGGTCGCGACGCCGCGCCTGACCCGCTTCGTATCAGGCCCGGCGATCGCCACCACGATGGAGGTCGACGTGCCGCCGCTCGCGGCCGCGCCGGGCTCGGCGGCCGAGCGGCTCGCGCTGAGGCTCACCCGCTCGAACCAGACGATCGCGGTCTCGTTCGCCACCGAAGCCGGGCATTTCCAGGCGGCCGGCCTGCCGACGATCGTGTGCGGGCCGGGTTCGATCGACCAGGCGCACAAGCCCGACGAGTTCGTGGACGAGGCGCAGCTCGCGGCCTGCCTCGATTTCCTCGAGCGTCTCGCCGACGACTTGTCGCGCTAGAGCAGATTGCAATTCCGTGGAATCGGCCGTTGTGGACGCAGTCGCCGACCGCGCGCACAGCCGACGCTGATCGACAGAAAAGTGTTTCACGTGAAACACTTACAGAGGATTCCGATCAGGGATCATTTTTGCGGGAACAGGGGGATTTATGCGCCATAACAGGGAGATTTATGCCTAGGAACAGGGAGTTTATTTTTCGAACGCAAATTGCTCTAGGACCGGAAACCAAACCGCCGGCGGGACGCCAAAAACCAATCCAGCGGTCGGGAATCCGAACCGATTTTCTTTGGCGATATTCTACTTGACGGGGTTGAATATCGCCATCCCGATCCGTTCTCCTCTCAGAACACTTCCGGCCCTCGGTCGCTCGGGACAGCGTTCCGGCCCCGGGGGACAATGGGCGAGGATAGCGCGCGATGCCGACAATCGCCAAAGGCGCCCCAATCCCTGGGCGCGCGGCTTTCCTCGCCGTCCTGGCGCACCGCGTGTCCTCGAGGGGCAAACGATCGGCTTGACGAACTCGAACAACGCGCGCTTGTCCGGACGCTCCGCAAGGGGCAGACTTTAGCCAATCGCGCGAATCGAACAGCGCCGGAGGGGCGGAGAATTTGGGGATTCTGAAGCGCTTCCTTGAACGCCTGGCCGTGCTGGGGCTCGGAATTGTCGCGGTCTGGCTGATCGTGTTCGTGTTCCGGATCACCGACCGCAGGCTGCCGACAATTCTGTCGCTCTGGGTCGCCTACATGCTCGCCGCCTATGTGATCCTGCCACGGATCGTGCGGATGAGCGTCAAGATCCTGCAGCGCAAGCGGGTGCCGAGCTTCACCTTGACCGGCGACGGGCTGCCGGGCGACCCGGTCAACCTCGTCATCATCGGCGAACTCCCCAAGCTGCGCGCCGCGTTCGTCGCCGCGGGCTGGACCGAGGCCGATCCGCTCAACCTGGGAAGCTCGTGGCGGATGGTCGTCGCCTTCGTGCTCAACCGGCCCTATCCGGCCGCGCCGTTCTCGACCCTCTATCTGTTCGGGCGCGGTCAGACGTCGGCTTCCAGAAGGCGATCAACGGAAGCCCGCGCAAGCGCCATCACGTCCGCTTCTGGTCGCTGAGCCTCGCGCAGACGGAGGAGACCCTCGGCACGGCCGAGTTCTGGCTCAACACCGATCGCCCCGCGGACGAGGAGAAGGCGCTCTGGGTCGGCGCGGCGACCAAGGACACCGGCATGTCCTTCACCCGCTTCACCTTCAAGGTGACGCACAAGACCGCAGCCGACACCAACGCCGAACGCGACCTGATCGTGAGCGAGCTCGGGCGAGTGGGCGCGATCGCCGGCGCGGCCTCCTATCACGCCGGCGAACGCCTGAAGCTCGGCCGGGTCAACCACTATGTCACCGACGGCGAAGTCGCGGCGGCGAGCCTGGCTTGATGCGAGCCCGAGGTGACGCGGCTCTCGCCATTCGCCGGATGAGCGAAGCCGATCTTGCGCTTGCGCTCGATTGGGCGGCGGCGGAAGGCTGGAACCCGGGCCATGATGACGCGCGCTCATTCTACGCCGCCGATCCTGACGGATTCCTTCTCGGCGAGTTCGACGGGCGCCCGGTCGGCTCGGTGTCGGCGGTTCGCTATGGGCCCGCCTTCGGGTTTCTGGGCCTCTATATTGTCAAGGCTGAGCACCGTGGGCGCGGCTTCGGGCTTGAGCTCTGGCGGGCGGCGTTGGACCATCTCGGCGACCGGGTCGTGGGTCTCGACGGCGTTGCCGCGCAGGAGGACAACTACCGCCAGTCGGTTTTTAAGCTCGCGTTCCGCAACATTCGGCAGCGCGGCAAAGGCGGCGGGGGCGCGCCGCCGGGTGTAACTGACCTCGCCACGGTCCCGATCGAGGAGATTGTGCGCTATGACGGGACCGCTTTTCCGGCTCCGCGCCGTGCGTTTCTCGCCTCATGGATCGGGCAGCCGCAAGCCTTCGCCCTCGGCGCGATGGACGGGGACGCGTTGAAGAATTACGGCGTCCTCCGCGCGTGCCGCGAAGGATTCAAGATCGGCCCGCTGTTCGCCGACAACCGGGAGGCGGCAGAGCGTATTCTGCCGGCCTCCTCGCCCGCGCGCCCGGAGCTCCCGTGTTTCTCGATACGCCGGAAGCCAATCCGGCCGCCCTCGCGCTCGCCAGGCGCTTTCGGATCATCTACGCCCAGGAATTCGAGACCGCGCGCATGTATAGGACAGGGCAGTCCCGAGATCCGGCTCGATCGCTGCTTCGGAGTGACGAGCTTCGAGCTTGGGTAGGGAAGCGTTTTTTTCAGGGGTTTGAACG
>CAVXHJ010000031.1:0-18467 GCA_963761435.1 uncultured Alphaproteobacteria bacterium
TAAGAGCGCGACTTTCTCTTGCGATTATCAGAAACAACGGATAGAGTGCTCCTGTCGCCGAACGCGCCGCCTCGAGGAGCGGCGCCGGGAGAAAGCGGGTTTTTACCCCGGATCGTCGTAACCCTTTGAAAAGGCCCAATTCGCGGAAGGGTTTTCCTTTGATACCTTTCCGGATTCCTTTGCCCCGCTTCCGGTTTCCTTTGCTGGGCTTCCCGGAGTCTTTGCCGGGCTTCCCCCGGGCTTGCGAGGAGCGTGAGCGCGTTCGGAAGAACGCCCGTCTTCGACGGGCCATAGGGCGTTCGGAAGAACGCCCGTCCTCGACGGGCCATAGGGCGTTCGGAAGCACGCCCGTCTTCGGCGGGCTATGGCGACGAGGCAATCCAGGGGAACGCAAAGGCCCGACGCTCTCATGGATCGCTTCGGCTCACGCTAGCGAATGACGGCTCGCTCCACCCAGAGGAAGCAATAACGGACCCGGCTCCGACAAGTCGCACCCTGTCTAGCCTGTCCGCGCCGCTCACGGGGTCGCGGGCGCGCCGTCGATCCCGAGCACGACAATCTGGCCGGTCACATGTTCGGTTGGCCAGGAGACGCCGGTAAGGCCTGTCGTCACGGCGATTTTTTCCCGACCGCCGGCCTCATAGGCGATGACGCCGCCGCCGATTGCGCCGCCGATCTTCTGGCCCCACAGCTTTTCACCGGTCGCGGCGTCGAGCGCATAGAAATTGCCTCCGACGTCGCCGAAAAACGCCAGGCCTCCAGCGGTCGGGGTCACGGTCGCCGACGATCGGGTAATTGGACTTGAGCCTCCACTTCCAGTCGCCGGAATCGGCGTCGACAGCGTAGACCCAGCCGGCCCACGAACTTGTTCCATCGTCCCCTGCCCAAGATCTGGAATGGGTTTCTCGTCGCCATCCCAAACCACACGCCGCCGGTATGCACATCTCGAAGCTGCTGCTCCGTCTGCAGTTTCACGGTCGTGCACCACTCGGTCTGGCCCGCGAGGATGAGGTTGGTCTGCGGATCGTAGGCCGGCCCGCTCCACTCCGCTCCGCCGGTTGCGCCGGGCAAAATCGCACTTCAGTGTTGGGCGAGAATGGCGCGTCGACATTCTCGATTTTGGTCACCGGCACGCGAAAGACGATTTTGTTGTCGGCAAGATCGATGCCATAGAGATGCCCATCTTTGGGCGTCAACACCAGCAGCTTTTTGCCGCCCGCGGTCTCGAAAAGGCTCGGCGTGCTCGCGACGTCCCAATCGTGCCAGTCCCTGTGCACGAGTTTGAAATGACGCTTGTAGGCCCCGGTCATAGCGTCAGCGCGACAATCGAGCCGGTGAAAGAATTCTCGCCCTCGCGCACGCCGCTCGCGTAGGCCGGCCCAGGATTGCCGACCGGCACAAACAATTCGCCCGTCTCCGATGAGCGTATAGGACGACCAGCTGCCGCCGCCGCTGATCGGAATCCCGGCGCGTTGTTCCAAGTCGACGTGTCGAGCGGCGAAGCGCCTTGCGGACCTCGGATCTGATCGCCCTCGATCTTGGGCACGAGGAAGAACTGCCAGATGATCGCGCCAGTCTTGGCGTCAAGCGCATACATGTGCCCTTTTGCGCCCTTGGCGTCGCCGCCGGCGTTGGCGATGAAGACGAGGCCGTTCCAGGCGATCGGCGAGGCCGGGACGAATTCGCCCCGCGTCACGTCGGCGATGGTCGTCTGCCAGATGCGCTTGCCGGTCTTGAAGTCATAGGCCAGCACCCGCCCATCCTGAGAGCCCAAACACATGCCGTCGAAATAGGCCGCCCCTCGCATCGCTGACAGGAAGGCGGGCGGACCTTCTTCGTGCGTGCGCCAATTCTCGGCGCAAGTCGCGGGGTCGATGGAGAAAATGTCAGAAATCGTGGTTCCGATCAGCGCGCCGTTGACCTTGATCAGGCCGGACTCTGAAGCTCGAGTACTGTTTGGTGTCATAGGTGCATAACACCTTGAGCTTGCCGACGGTGTCTCGATTAATTTCGGCCAGCGGAACGAAGCGCTCGGAGGTGAGCGTCCGATTGTAGCTTGGCCAGTCCCCGTCGGCGCCGGTCGCCTTCGTCGAGGGCGAGCGCGGCGTCGCGGCGCCTTTATAGGCCGGGTTCAACTCCGTCGTCGTCGTTCCCTTCGGCGCCGACCAGGAACGAAGCAAGTTGTGGACCGTGGCTACAAATATCGACACCTGCACGGGATAGGCCCGATAGAGGACGCCCCCCGTCGCCGCAACCAGCGCCGCGGCGACGAGCGCGGCGATAAGCAGGCGTGTCTTCATCTGACGCTAGTCAGCCGCCGGATCGGGTCGGAGAGGCGTCAGTTGTGGATAGGCGATCGCCGGCGTATCGGCGGCGCGCGCTCTCAAGGGGACCTGGCGCCCCGCTCAAACCGGCCAAATTCATTGTCGTAGCGCAGCCTTCCGCTCAGAGACAAAGATTTGCGTTTTCCGCCCGTCCGGATCCACTGACCCCCCACCCGCGTGCAACATCATCATCAGAGATCGGAACGTCGTGCAAGTGCGGTCTTTTGGGGCGGGCCGCTTCGCGCAGCACCCGCGACAGCGGAAAGACCACGATTCGCTCGCTGTTGTCAGCATCTCGACCGCGACCGAATGGCGCGACGCGTCACCCCGGACGCGACCCATCACGGGGTCGCGGGCGCGCCCTCGAGGCCGAGAACCACTACCTTGCCGGTCGCGACCTCGGTTGGCCAGGCGGGGTTGGTAAAGCCGGTCGTCACGGCGATTTTTTCTCGACCTCCGACCTTATAGGCGATGACGCCGCCGCCCAACGCGCCGCCGATCTTCTGGCCCCACAGCTTCTCGCCGGTCGCGGCGTCGAGAGCGTAGAAATTGCCGCCGACGTCGCCGAAAAACGCGAGGCCTCCGGCCGTCGGCGTCATGGCGCCGAGAATCGGATAGTTGGACTTGAGCCTCCACTTCCAGACGCCGGAGTCGGCGTCGACGGCGTAGACCCAGCCGGCCCACGATCCTCGTCCGTCATCCTGTATACCCAGGATCTGAAACGGATTGCTCGTCGCCATCCCCATCCAATAGCCGCCAGTAGGCACGTCCCGGAGTTGCTGCTCGGTCTGCATTTTCACACGCGTACACCACTCGATCGCGCCGACGAGGACAAGGTTGGTCTGCGGATCGAAGGCCGGCCCGTTCCACTCCGAACCGCCGTTCGCGCCAGGGCAAAAGCGCACTTCGGCGTCGACCGAAAACGGCGCGTCGACATTCTCGATTTTGGTCACGGGCACGCGATAGATGACGGCGTTGGAGTCAAGATCGATGCCGTAGAGGTATCCGTCCTTGGGCGTCGCAGCGAGCATCTTTTTGCCGCCCCCCGTCCGGATCACACTCGGCGCGCTGACGACGTCCCAATCGTGCCAGTCTCTGGGCACGAGCTTGAAATGGCGCTTATAGGCCCCAGTCTTGGCGTCGAGCACGACGATCGAGCCAGTATAGAGATTGCCGCCCTCGCGCACGCCGATCGCATAGGCCGGTGAGGGATTGCCGACCGGCACGTATAATTCGCCGGTGACTGGGTCGAGCGTAGAGGATGACCAGCTGCCGCCGCCGCTGATCGGGATTCCCGGCGCATTGTTCCAGGTCGACGTATCGAGCGGCGAAGCGCCCAGCGGCCCGAGGACCTGATCGCCCTCGGTTTTCGGCACAAGGAAGAATTCCCAGACGATCTTGCCGGTCTTGGCGTCGAGCGCAAACATGTGCCCTTTTCCGCCTTTGGCGTCGCCGCTTGAGTTGCCGATGAAGACGAGTTCGTCCCAGGCGATCGGCGAGGCCGCGACGGACCTGCCGCTTTTCATGTCGCCAACCGTCGTCTGCCAGATGCGCTTGCCGGTCTTGAAGTCGTAGGCTAGCACCCGCCCGTCCTGAGAGCCGCGAAACAGCCTACCGTCCAGGTAGGCCGCCCCTCGCATGGGCGACAGGAGGGAAACGGCGGCCTCCTCACGGGTGCGCCAATTCTCCGCGCAGGTCGCGGGGTCGAGCGAGAAAATGTCGGAATTGGTCGTGCCGATCAGCGCACCCTCGACCATGATCAGGCCCGAACTCGAAGCCCGTGTATTGCTTGGTGTCGTAGGTGCACAGCACTTTCAGCTTGCCGACATTGCCGGTATTGATTTCCGCCACCGGCGCGAAGCGCTCGGAGGTGAGGGTCCGGTTATAGCTCGCCCACTCCTCGTCGGCAGGGTTTGCCGCCGGCGTGGGAGGCGAGGACGGCGCGGCCGCGGCCCCCTTATAAGCTGGGTTGAGCTCAGTGGTCGTTGTCCCCGGCGGCGCCGACCACGAACGAAGAGCATTGCGCGCATTTGCAATAAGCAGGGCGACCCGCACCGGATAGCGATAGGCAACGCCCGCCGCTGCGACCAGCGCCGCGGCGACAACCGCGGCGATAACCAGGCGTCGCTTCATCGGGCTCTAATCAGCCGGATCGGCTTGTCGAGCGCCAGGCGCGGACGCACGGTCGAGCGCCCATTGGTCACGCTCACGCCGTCGGGGCTCGACGCCCCGGTCAAACCAGCCAAATTCATGCTCGCAGCGCAGCCTTCCGCCCAGAGACAAAGATTTGCGTTTTCCGCCCGTCCGGATCCACTGACCCCCACCCGCGTGCAACATCATCATCAGAGATCGGAACGTCGTGCAAGTGCCGTCTTTTGGGGCGGGCCGCTTCGCCCAAACCCCGCCGCGGCGAGAACGCGAGATTCGCTTCGCCGCCGTCGGCGTCTCGACCACGCGGGCCACCATAAGCACTTCGCGCGAGCTTCCGGAGTCATACAGCTTCGCGCAACGCACGCGGCAGCGGAAAGACCACGGATTCATTCGCTGTCGTCAGCGTCTCGATCGTGATCGCGTAGCGCTCGCCGAGCGCCTCGACGATACGTTCGACCAGCGTCTCGGGAGCGGACGCGCCCGCCGTGACCGCGACCGAACGGCGGCCGGCGAGCGCCTGCCAGTCGATCGCGCGCGCGTCGGCGACGAGCTGGGCGATGCAGCCCTCGCGCTCGGCAACCTCGCGCAGGCGCTGCGAATTGGAGGAATTCTTGGCGCCTACGACGATCACCGCCTCCACGCTGCGCGCGGCCGCCTTCACCGCCTCCTGACGGTTGGTGGTGGCATAGCAGATGTCCTCGACCGGCGGAGCGTGGATCGAGGGAAAACGGCGCTCGAGCGCGGCAATGATGTCGCGCGTGTCGTCGACAGAGAGCGTGGTCTGGGTCACGTAAGCCAAGTCGCCGCTGCCCGGCGAGATCGCTTCGACTTCTTCGATCGTGCTCAATAGCGTGATCGCGCCAGGCGGCAATTGCCCGATCGTGCCGATCACCTCCGGATGCCCCGCATGACCGATGAGAATGACGTGCAGGCCGTGCTTGAAATGGGCGAGGGCTTCGCGATGAACCTTGGTCACCAGCGGACATGTCGCGTCGATGACGAAGAGCTTGCGCGTACTCGCCTCCTCCAACACCGTCCTGGCGACGCCATGGGCGGAGAAGACGACCGGGTGTGCGCCAGGAGGCGCCTCGTTAAGTTCCGCGATGAAGACTGCGCCCTTGGCCCTGAGCGCGTCGACTACGTATTTGTTGTGCACAATCTCGTGGCGCACGTAGACTGGGGCGCCGTAAATCTCAAGCGCCCGCTCGACGACATCGATTGCCCGCACCACTCCGGCGCAGAACCCGCGCGGCGCGCAGAGGACCACGCGAAGAGAAGGCTTGGTCGGGGTGGCGCTCATTGCACGGGACTCCAGGACCCGAGGCGCTTGCGTGTTTGCGAGGGTACTGGCGGCGAGTCAAGCGCTCGATGCGACCCCTCCCGCGGGATGAGCAGCGAACACTCCACGGGGACACCGAATTCATCAATGCGGTCGCCGAGCTCTAAGTCCGTCCATCATGATATCGATCAGGCGTCGGGCGCTGGCCTCCCAGTCGGCGCCGGCGTTGAAATGGGTGAACGCGGCAAGGGCGCGCAGGAGGTCGGCAGGATCGGCGTCAGCGCGAATTTCGCCAGCCGCTCTGGCCCGCTCGACCATGCGCCCCATAGCCTCGGTGATCCGCGCTCCCGAAGCCGCGTAGAGCTCCGGCGCGCCGTCGACCATCGCCTTCAGGGCCGGCGCGATGACCCTTTTTGTCGTGATATAGTCGACGAACAGCCGCATCCACGCATGCAGCGCCTCGCTCGGCGGCAATGATCCGGTGAGGCGATCCGCCGCGTCCGCCAGTTGCTCGACCTCGCGGCGATAGACCGCTTCGACGATTGCGTCGCGGGTCGGAAAGTGGCGGTAGAGAGTGCCGATTCCGACGCCGGCCCGGCGGGCGATCTCGTCCAGACTGACCCCCGCTCCCGTCTCGGCGAATGACGCCTTCGCCGCCTCGAGCAGCCGGTCGCGATTGCGCAGCGCGTCGGCGCGCGGCTTGTGGCCGCGCGTCGCCTGTTTCGCCTCGGGGCGTCTGCCCCGCCCTCTCGACGCCACGGCCATGGCTTCATCCTCTTGCGAAACGGAGGATGCCTCCGTATATAAACCGGAGACAACCTCCGTTAGGCGCTTGGCGGGGTCCTGGCAATGGCGCTGGCGACGCGCGAGCGCCCGAGTTTTTCATCATCGAGGAGCCCAATATGGCGATGACTGCAGCAACCACGGCGTCCAAAGGTTTCGGCGCGACGTCCACCACTGACGAAGTGCTCGAGGGCGTGAGCCTTGCCGGCAAGCGTGTCTTGGTGACGGGCGTGTCGGCTGGCCTCGGGGTGGAGACGGCCCGGGCGCTTGCCGCGCACGGCGCGGAGGTTGTCGGCGCCGCGCGCGATCTCGCGAAAGCCAAGGCCGCTACCGCGCAAGTTCGCGCCGGCGCCGGAAACGGCGGCGGGCTCAAGCTCGTCGAGCTCAATCTGGGCTCGCTCGCCAGCGTGCGCGCTTGCGCCGACGCGCTCGTCGCTGACGGCGGGCGGTTCGATCTCGTCATCGCCAACGCGGGCGTCATGGCCTGTCCGTTTGGCAAGACCGCGGACGGGTTCGAGACCCAGTTCGGGACCAATCACCTCGGCCATTTCGTGCTGGTCAATCGGATCGCTTCGCTGATGAAGCCGGGATCGCGGCTCGTCAATCTGTCCTCCGCCGGGCATCGGTATTCCGATGTCGATCTCGACGACCCGAACTTTGAGCGCACGCCGTACGACCCTTGGGTCGCCTATGGCCGGTCGAAAACCGCGAACGTCCTGTTCGCGTTCGAGTTCGATCGCCGTCATAAGGCGGACGGCTTGTCCGCGACGGCGGTCCATCCCGGCGGGATCCAGACCGAGCTTTCGCGCCACCTCACTCACGAGGCGGCGCAGGCATTGATCGAACGGATCAACGCAGCCAACCGCGCGGCAGGCGAGCCGGACTTCGCCTTCAAATCGATCCCGCAGGGCGCGGCGACGACTGTGTGGGCGGCTGCCGTCGCCAAAACCGACGAGGTCGGCGGCCGATATTGCGAGGATTGCCACGTGGCGCGTGTCGAGCCCGACCCGGCCAAGCGGGGTGGGGTCAAGCCCTACGCTCTCGATCCCGATCGCGCCGAGGCGCTGTGGGTGAAGAGCGAGGAGATGGTCGGGGAAAGGTTTTCTTGAACCGGAGGCGGTCGATGGCGCGCTCCGCCAGCGGCTGCGCCGCCGTCGATCCCCTCAGTCGTTAAGACAGGCGGTCACTGGCCCATTTGGCCCATCTTGCCTTTCATCGCCTGGAGCGCCTTCGCGCAGCCGACGCTGACTTCCATCTTGTGTTCTTTCAGACAGCCGATGATGCGTCCGCCGCCCATCTGCACGCCCGGGCAAAGACGCGCGACATCGGGCTTGCAGTATTTCATCGCCTCGGCCTGCTGGGCCAGCGCGCCCGGTCCGCTGGACACGAGAGCGAAGATCGAAAGCGTGGCGGCGATCGCAAACTGACCAATGCGCATGGGCCTATCCCTCCCTAGCCGCCGGATGGCGACGGTTCAGTCGCGGTCTGATAGGGCCGGCGCCGGTCAACGGTCAAACGAAATGATGGGTCAGGCGGGTCTTGCTCATGGCAGGCGTTGCCGACTCATAGCTTGTGAACTAGACACCGGCGCCATGGACAAGATCAGCCTGCAAAATCCGCTATTCGCGACCTATGCCATCGCGGCGA
Source organism: uncultured Alphaproteobacteria bacterium (assembly GCA_963761435.1). GTDB lineage: Bacteria > Pseudomonadota > Alphaproteobacteria > Rhizobiales > Beijerinckiaceae > Roseiarcus. The sequence goes on from CAVXHJ010000031.1 coordinate 8,185, forward strand.
CGCTGATGATTCTGAAAGTTGTGGCGATGTCCTGGCTCACGGTCGTCCGGATGATGGAGGTAAACGGCGGATACCGGTCGCCGGAGGATTTACGAAAGACGCCGCTCAATCCCAGCCCCGACCCGAAACAGCTCGATCGCAACGAGGCCGTAGACCGCGTTCGCCGGATCCAGCTCAATGACCTCGAGAACGTCCCGTTCTTCCTCGTCGCGGGCTTTCTCTATATCCTGACCGAGCCGTCGCTGATCGCAGCACGGCTCCTGCTCTACGGCTACGTCGTGTCGAGGCTCTTGCACTTCGCCGCCTATTTCACCGCGCAGACCCACGACATGCGCGCGACTCTTTGGACTATCGGCTCGCTGATCCTCATCTACCTCACCGTCTGGCCGCTCCTCGTCGCGCTGGGGATTTGAGCCTCACGCAGCAGAAAGCGTCGGCTGGTTGCGCGGCGCCCTGGCCTCAACGCCCTCGAACCTATAAGACCGCTGTCCCTTCCCATTTAGGACAGGCCTCCTTGAACGCCGCTGAAGCCGCTCGCGATAAGCGGCCCGTGTTCACGCACGGGTCGTTGATGCGGCATGTCGCGGTCATGACCGCGACCGGGGCGATCGGCTTGATGGCGGTGTTCGTTGTCGATCTCCTGTCGTTGTTCTGGGTGTCGAAGCTCGGCGATCAGGCGTTCAAGGCTGCAGTCGGTTATGTCGGCCTGACGACCTTCTTCGCGATGTCGATCAACATCGGGCTCACGATCGCCGCCTCGGCCGTGGTTTCCCGCGCGCTCGGCGCCGGCGACCGGCCGCGGGCTCGCCGGCTCGCAGCGTCAGTGCTATGCATCACGGCGCTGTTCTCCGCCGCAATGGCGGCGACGATGTTCGTCTTTCGCGACTGGGCGCTGACCACAATTCTGCACGCCCAGGGGGAATCGGCGGTGGTCGCCTCGAAGTTCATCGCCATCAGCATTCCAGCGAACGTGCCGCTCGCTGTCGGGATGGCGTTCTCCGGCATTTTGCGCGCCGTCGGCGACGCCCGCCGCGCGATGTATGTGACGCTGTCGGCCGGCATAGCCGTCGCGTTTCTCGATCCGCTGCTCATTTTTGGTTTCGGTCTCGGGGTCTATGGGGCGGCCTGGGCGACCGTTCTCGCGCGCCTCGTCCTGTTCGGCGTTGGTTGGCGCGGCGCGGTCGGCGTGCATGATCTCGTCGCAAAGCCAAAGTTCAACGCCGCGCGTGGCGACTTCGGGCCGATCATGGCCATCGGCTTCCCGGCGATCATGGCCAACATGGCGGCGCCGGTCAGCTCCGCCTATACGCTCCGAGTTTTCTCCGATTTCGGCGAGGCGGCGATCGCGGCCTCCGCGATCATCGACCGCGTTACGCCGGTCGCCTTTGGGGTTATCTTCGCCCTCACCGGGTCGATCGGTCCGATCATCGGCCAAAATTACGGCGCGAAACTGATGGGGAGGGTGCAGCGGGCGCTGACCGATTCCTTCATCCTCTCGATCGGCTACGTGCTTCTTGCCTGGGCCGCGCTCGCGCTGTTCGCCCCAGCGCTCATCGATGCCTTCGATGCCAAAGGCGACAGCGCGCAATACGTCGCCTTCTATTGTCGCTATGGGGTCTCGGCATGGCTTTTCCTGGCCTGCCTGTTCGTCGCCAACACCGCATTCAACAACCTCGGCTTTCCGGTGCTGACGATGGCCTTCAACTGGGCGCGGGCGACGCTCGGGACAATTCCGTTCGTGACCATCGGCGCGCGTTATGGCGGCGTGCAGGGCGGCCTGATCGGCTTCGCGCTTGGCTGCGCCGTGTTCGGCCTCGTTGCGGTTGCGACGGCCTATGCGGCCACGTGGCGGCTGGCGAAGGCGATTGACGGCGATCGCGCGGGTCCGCAGCTTGCGGGTGCAATTGACGGACGAAAGGCAACGCCGCCATGACGCCGAGCGCCGTCGTGCATGGCGCGCGGGGTGGGGCGGCGGTCGCCAACCTTGGCGACCGGTTCGGCCTCGCGCTGAATTGCTGCGGCGCCCTTCGTTGCATTGTCGCGACGGCGCCACTATCTAGCCGGTTCGCCGGCTCGCCGGCCGCGGGGTGAAGCGCCTGAATGGCTCGCGATGTCGTCGATAGTGAAGTTGTCGAGTCGCGCGATGCGCTGGTCGCCTGGCTCGAGTCCGGATGCAAACCGGCGGGCCCGTGGCGGGTCGGCACGGAGCATGAAAAGATACCATTCTATCGGGCCGATCGTTCACCCGTCCCCTACGGCGGCGAGCGGGGGATCCGCGCGCTCCTCGAGGGCATGGGCCACAGGCTCGGTTGGGATCGGATCGAAGATGGCGGCAATCTCATCGGCCTCTATGACGCCGACGGCGGCGGCGCCATCTCGCTCGAGCCCGGCGGGCAATTCGAACTCTCCGGCGCTCCGCTCGACGACGCGCACGCGACTGCCGATGAGCTCGATCGGCATCTTGCCGTCGCCCGCGCCGTCGCCGATCCGCTGGGAATCGGCTTTCTCACGCTCGGCATGAGCCCGAAATGGTCGCGCGCCGAGACGCCGGTCATGCCCAAGCACCGCTACGAGATCATGGCCCGGTACATGCCCAAAGTCGGCGCCCGCGGCCTCGACATGATGTTTCGCACCGCGACCGTCCAGACCAATCTCGATTTCGCCAGCGAGTTGGACATGGTCGCCAAGATGCGTGTTGGCCTCGCGCTGCAGCCCGCGATCACCGCCCTTTTTGCCAATTCGCCGTTCACCGACGGCAAGCTCAACGGGCTCCTTTCGGCGCGCTCGGAGATCTGGCGCCATACCGACCCCGACCGCACCGGCACTCTGCCCTTCGTGTTCGAGCCCGGCATGGGTTTTGAGCGTTACGTCGATTACGCGCTCGACGTGCCGCTTTATTTCCTCAAGCGCGGCGGAACCTATCAGGACGTCTCTGGAGCGAGCTTTCGCGACCTGCTCGCGGGCCGGCTCAAACAGGCGCCGGGCGAACACGCCACGATCGCCGATTGGGCGAACCATCTGTCGACGATCTTCCCGGAGGTGCGGCTCAAACGTTATCTCGAAATGCGCGGCGCCGACGTCGGCCCGCCCGATCGGATCGTCGCGCTGGCGGCGCTGATGGCGGGTCTCTACTACGATAAGGAGGCGCTGCACTCGGCTGCGGCTTTGATTGCGGGCTGGAGCGCCGAGGACCGGCAGAAGCTGCGCGACGACGCGCCCGTGCTCGGACTCGCTGCTGAGGTCGGTGGCCGCGATCTGCGCTCGGTCGCGCTCGACATGCTCGCCGTCTCTCGGGCCGGGCTCAAGCGGCGCGCTAGGCTCAACGCCAAAGACGAAGACGAGACGATCTGGCTCCGTCCGCTAGAAGCGATCGCACAAAGTGGCCGTGAGCCGGCGCGGCATTGGATCGAGCGCTATGAAGGGCCATGGAACCGGTCAGTGGAATCCGCATTCGACGAGGCGGCGTTTTAGCGGCAGGCGCCGGGCCGGAGCGCCCTGCGGGGACCTGCATATTGACCCTCATGCGACCGCCGCGCTGGCCCGAAGCGCCGCCTGCACGCCGAGCGCTTCAGCGGGCTTCGTCTGCGGCGCTCGGGGGGAGAAAAATGCGGTCGAGACCCGCCGGCACGGCAATGAGCGCGGCGCCCGCGGCCCTTACGGCGCCGACGAATTCCGGCGCATCAAACTTGCCGAAGGGGGACTCGCGGCCGCCGATCTCGCCACCGGACCCGAACTGCGCGCCTGCCGCGATATAACCGCTGATGCGCCTGCAATTGCGGGAGTTTTTGAGGACGCCTACAGATCGTTGGCCGCCGGCATCGCAATGCCCGGGGTCCGCGGCGGCTGTGGGAAGCGTCGAGCGATCGAACTCGCCAGCCCTCGCCAGCCCCAGCGGTTCGCAGAGCAATAATGCAAGCAAAGACGCGCAGGCAAGGCTCAAGGCCCCTCTGACGCCGCGCCGCCTGCCGAGCCGAGGATGAGTCATCGCTGGCGGGAATGAAGCGTGATCGTGGCGGCAAAATGGCCGGCGCCTCCGCCAAGGACCGAAAGTCAGGCCCTGTCGCTTCGGCGCCACTTCGGCCAATCGCCGAGCGTGGCCTGGATGAGCGCCAGAGCGACGACCGCCGCCGTATCAGCGCGCAGGATCCGAGGCCCGAGGCTCAGACGCAGGACCCGCGGCGTTTCGAGGATCGCGGCGCGCTCGTCGTCGTCGAAGCCGCCCTCCGGGCCGACCAACAAACCGACGCCGTTCTCCGCGCTGACCGCGCCGAGCGAGTCGAGCGGGTTCGCCTGGTCCGCCTCTTCATCGCAGAACACAAGAAGCCGCTCGGGCGGCCAGCGTCGGAGCGCTTCGCAGAGCGTCTCGGGCGTCGTGACCTCCGGCGCCCATATCACGCCGCATTGCTCGCAGGCCTCGATCGCGTTTGCCCGCAGACGCTCGGTGTTGACGCGCGCGGCCTGAGTGCGGCGGGTGTTGACCGGCATCAGCCGTCGCGCGCCCATTTCGACCGCCTTCTGCGCCATATAGTCGAGCCGGGCGTGCTTGAGCGGCGCGAACAGATAATCGACGTCCGGCGGCGCTTCCTGCGGCCGGGTTTGTCGGCCGACGACCAGCGAGGCGCTCTTGCGCGAAACGGGGGCGATCGCGCTCATGAATTCACCGTCGCGGCCATTGAACACGAGGACGGGCGCGCCCGCGACGAGCCTGAGCACATTGAGGAGATAGTTCGTCTGCTGAGGGTCGAGCTTGACCTCGGCCCTCTCGGCAAGCGGGGCCTCGACATAGAGGCGGGGAGTGCGAAAATCGGTTCGGGCCATCCGCTCCCCTTAGCTCGCGCGAGCGGCGGCCGCCATGCCCGCACAAACGCCCGGGCGGGTAACAAATCCCGCCAGGACGGCGAATGCCTCTCGAGCGGCGCGGCGCGAGCGCCTGGCTTTGCGAGGAGGATGCCGATGGCTCGCTGGTTTACAATGGGAGTTTGCGTCGCGGCGCTGTCAATGCTTGCCTTGCCTTCGCGGCCAGCGCGCGCGGCGGACGCAGCCCATCCGACGGTCGTCGAATTGTTCCAGAGCCAGGGGTGCTCGTCGTGTCCTCCAGCGGCCGCCAATGTATCCGCGGTCAGCGATCGGCCGGACGTGCTCGCGCTCTCTTTCGCCGTCGACTACTGGGATCGATTGGGGTGGAAGGACACCTTCTCAAAGCCGGCCTGGACGGCGCGCCAGTATGCTTATGCCCGCGCCATGGGTCGCGACGGCGTCTATACGCCCCAGGTCGTGGTCAACGGCCGGACCGAGGGTGATGGCCTGGAGCCGGGCGCGATTCAGGGATTGATGAGCCGCGGCGATCGCGGCATGGGTGGTCCCAGCGTCGGCTTTTCCGGTACCGCGGTCACGGTCGGGGCAGGGGCCGCGCCTTCGGGCGGGGCGGACGTCTGGCTCGCGCGCTTTATCCCGCGCACGGTCGAGGTCGCGATCCCGCGCGGCGAGAACGCCGGCCATACGTTAGCCTACAAGGACGTGGTTCGCGAAATGGTTCTCCTCGGCCATTGGCGGGGCGAAGCGATGACATTCCCCACGCCTGGCGGCGCCGAGGCGGGCCTTGCCGAGGCGGCGATCGTGCAGGGCGCTGGCGGCGGGCCGGTTTTGGCGGCGGCGAAGCGCTAACCGGGGCCGGGTATCGGGTTTCCCGCCGACGCAAGCGGCGGTGCGGCGGTCAAGAATAGCCGGTTTACGGAATCAATGGCTTGGCGCATGGACAGGAGCTTGCCTCTTTTTCTGAAGATCGATTGTCATTTGCTTCGGGTCGACGACCTTGAGGCGGCGATCGCGTTCTACCGGGACAAGCTCGGCCATGAGCTGCTGTGGCGGACAAGCGACGCGGTCGGGTTCAAGCTTCCGGAGACGGATGCGGAGCTGGTCGTTCATCTGTGGGTTGGACCGGAGACGGACATTCTCGTCAAGGACGTCGATGAGGCTTTCGCAGCCTTCGTGAGGGCGGGGGGCGAGGGGATCGAGCCGCCTTTCGACCTGACGATTGGGCGGTGCGCGCGCGTCCGCGATCCCTTTGGGAACGCGCTGGTCATCCTGGACCAATCCAAGGGAACTCTGATCACGGACGCGGACGGAAGGGTGATCGGCGTCGGGTTTTCCTCATCGACCTAGAGGCCCGCCCGCTTGTCCATCAACAAAGCGTTCAAGCGCCCTCCCGGCGTTTGAAATTCTCCTTGCGCTCGGGCCGATGTTCTGCAAATGTTCTCGCGGGCGGGCCCGGGGCTGGGGGCAGGACATGGTGTCGCGCGTATCGACGGTGGCCTTCGAGGGCGTCGAGGCCCGGCCTGTCGACGTTCAGGTCCATATCGCCGGCGGCGTGGTCGCTTTCACCATCGTCGGCCTCGGCGACAAGGCGGTAGCCGAATCGCGCGAGCGCGTGCGTTCGGCCCTGGTCGCCTCCGGGCTTGCCCTTCCCGCCAAACGCATCACCGTCAACCTCGCGCCCGCCGACATGCCGAAGGAGGGCAGCCACTACGACCTTCCGATCGCGCTCGCGGTCATGGCGGCGATCGGCGCCATCCCGGCCGACGCGCTCGAGGGTTTCGCGGTGATCGGGGAGCTCGCGCTCGATGGGACGATCAGCGCCGTCGCCGGCGTCCTGCCGGCGGCGATCGCCGCCAACGCCGCCGGCAAGGGGCTTATTTGCCCCGCGCCCTGCGGTCCCGAAGCGGCGTGGGCGTCGGCCGACCTCGAGATTCTCGCGCCGCGCTCGCTGATCCAGCTCGCCAACCACTTCAAGGGCTCGCAGGTTTTGTCTCGCCCCGAGCCAGCCTTGCGGTCGTCGGCCGGGCCGCAGCCGGACCTGCGCGACATCAAGGGCCAGGAGAGCGCCAAGCGCGCGCTCGAAGTGGCGGCGGCCGGCGGCCATAACCTTTTGATGAGCGGCGCGCCCGGCGCGGGGAAATCGATGCTCGCCCAGCGGTTGCCCTCGATCCTGCCCCCGCTCACGCCGCGCGAATTGCTCGAAGTGTCGATGATCCATTCGGTCGCCGGCATCCTCGCCGGCGGCGCGCTGACAGACCGGCGTCCGTTCCGAAGCCCCCATCATTCCGCCTCGATGCCGGCGTTGGTCGGGGGCGGCGCGCACGCCAGGCCCGGCGAGATTTCGCTCGCCCATAACGGGGTCCTGTTTCTCGACGAATTGCCGGAGTTCCAGCCCCAGGCGCTGGACAGCCTGCGCCAGCCGATCGAGACCGGTGAAGTCGCGATCGCCCGCGCGAACCATCGGGTCGTCTATCCGGCGCGGTTTCAGCTGATCGCGGCGATGAACCCGTGCCGCTGCGGCTCGGCCAACGAGCCGGGTTATGCCTGCAAGCGCGCGCCCAACGAGCGCTGCGTCGCCCAGTATCTCGGCCGCCTTTCCGGACCGCTCCTCGATCGCTTCGATCTCGTCGTCGATGTGCCCTCGGTTTCCGCCGCCGATCTCATGAGTTCCGCCCGCGCGGGAGGGTTCGGCCGAGGTCGCCGCCCGCGTCGGCGCGGCCCGCAAGATCCAGCTCGCCCGCTACGCCGAACTCGAACTCGAGGGCGTTGTCTGCAACGCCCGCGCTCCGGCCAGCATCGTCGAGGAGATCGCGGACGCGGACGCGCCGGGGCTGGCGCTCATGCGCGACGCCGCCGAGCGGCTGCGCCTCTCCGCGCGCGGTTATCACCGGGTGCTGAAACTCGCCCGCACCCTCGCCGACCTCGATGGCGGCGGCCCGACCCGCCGGGCCCATCTCGCCGAAGCGCTCTCCTATCGCGGCGCGCCCGACCGCGCCGCCGCCGCCGCGTAGCCTGCTTCAGTCTGCGCGGACGCGGGCAATTCACCCAAAATCCGCACGATCCGAGACAATTCGTCCCAATCGCGCAAGCAATTCTCAACCGCCGCCTGAAACCATGGGCCCGAGAGCCGGCCAGGGCTGGGGCCGGGCTAAGCGGGATCTGTCATGGATTTGGGCGCCGGTTTGGCGGACTTCGCCGTTCACGCGCTGAGCCTTCAGGCCGGGGGCGTCGTCGCGCTTGCGCTTGCGCTCGCGGCCGCCGTGGTCAGGGCGAGGCAAGAGACGGAAGGGCGCGCGGCGCGCGTCGCGGCCGAGAACGAAGGCCTGCGCGACGAGCTATGGCGGCTGAAGGAAGCCGCCGCCGGGCGCGACCGGGCCGAGGCCGCGAGCGAGGCCAAGTCGCGTTTTCTGGCGACGATGAGTCACGAGATCCGCACCCCGATCAGCGGCATCCTCGGCATGGCCGACCTCTTGCGCGAGGCCGCGCTCGATCCCGAGAATGCGAGCTACGTCGAGGCGATCCGGAGCTCGGGCGGGGCGCTGATCGCGCTGATCGACGAAATCCTCGATCTTTCGAAGATCGAGGCCGGACATTTCGATCTCGTGGTCGAGACGGTCGACCTCAGGAAGCTCACCGAGAGCGTGGTCGAACTGCTCGCGCCCCGCGCCCAGAGCAAAGGCATCGAGATCGCCGCCTCCTTCAGCGCCGGCGCGCCCCGTTTCGTGCGCGGCGACGGCCAGCGCCTGCGCCAGGTTCTCACCAATCTGGCCGGCAATGCGGTCAAATTCACCGATCAGGGCGGCGTCTGCGTCGGGGTCGACCGGGATGAAGGAGGCGGGGCGCGGTTCTCGGTCATCGACACCGGACCCGGGGTTCCGGCCGAACGCAGGCGCGCGATCTTCGACAGTTTCGAGCAGGGCGACGGCTCCCACGCCCGCCGGTTCGAGGGCGCAGGGCTCGGGCTGACCATCTCGCGCGAGCTCGTCCGGCGGATGGGCGGGGAAGTGACGCTGGCCGACAATCCGGGCGGAGGGTCGATCTTCGCCTTCGCAATCGGCCTGCCCGAATGCGCCGCGCTTGAGCCGGTCGGCGCGGCGGAGGCGAAGTCCGAGAGCCTCGGGGGGAAGCGCGCCCTCATCGTCGCCCATTCGCCGTTCGAGGCGCCCGCGATCGGAGCGCGGCTCAAGGAAGCCGGCGTCAGCGTCGCATACGCCGACGGCCTCGCCTCCGGGCTCGCGGCGCTGAGCGGCGCGCCTGAGCTCGACCTCGTCATCGTCGATTGCGCGCTTGGACCCGAGGCGACCAATCTTCTCGCCCAGGCGGCGCGCGCGGCCGGGGTCCGGCGCAGTCTGGTTCTGTTCTCGCCCTATGAAAGGCGCGCCTTCGGGCAGACGGCGCTCAAGGGCTTCGACGGCTGGCTGGTCAAGCCGGTCCGGGCGCGATCGCTGTTCGAGCGCGCGGCGTGGAGCCCGCCGCCGGCCGCGACGGCGCCCTCTCGCCTGACCCCGGGCTCGCCGCCGGCCCGCCGCGCGCTCGTCGCCGAGGATAACGACATCAACGCCCTCATCACCCAAAAGGCGCTGCGCCGCCTTGGCTTCGAGGTCGCTCGCGCGGTGGACGGCGAGGAGGCGGTGCGCCTCGCTTCGCCCATGGGACCGCTTGCGTCGCGTCCCTTCGACGTCATCCTGATGGACCTCAAGATGCCGGGGCTCGACGGCTACGAGGCGACGCGCCAGCTGCGGCGGCTCGAGGCGTCCTGCGGCTGGTCGCCGACGCCGATCGTCGCGCTCACCGCCAACGTCCTGGACGAAAGCCGGCGCTCCTCCGTGGCGGCGGGCTTCGACGCCTTCCTGATCAAGCCCGTCGAGTTCCGCGCGCTCGCCGGAACGGTCGAGCGGGTCTGCGCGGCGGGAGCCGCGCCCTGGCGCGAGCGCTTGCGGGCGTCATGAGGCTCGCGTCGCGGCCCATGCGCATGGGCCGCGCCAGGCGCATCCCCGATGGGGCGGCTCAGCCCCGGGCGTGAGCCCGGGCCCGCGAGGCGGGGTCAGTCGAGATCCGGCCAAGCCCGGCGGAAGCCGAGCAAAGAAAGCGGGAAGCCCAGCAAAGAAAGCCGGAAGCCCGGCAAAGGAACGCGGAAAGGTATCAAAGCAAAACCCTTCCGCGAATTGAGCCTTTTCAATGGCTTGCAGCGACTCCGGGCAAAAAACGCCTCCTCCGCCTTGAACGCCAGCAAGCCCTGGCCCGGCGCTCTTCGGCCACTCGGCAAAGGTAGCACAGACTTCTGATTTTCGCAAAGAATAATTTCGCTCTTATCGCGTTGGCTGTTGTGGGGAAGGAATCGGGAGCATGGCGGAGGTGGCGGACGGCGCCATCAAGGCGTCATGGCCGGGCTTGTCCCGGCCATCCACGAAGGCCCAGCGCATCGACGCAGGCAAGCGCGAAAAGCCTTGCGACCGTCCGCCTTCCTG